>CAVQUE010000001.1:0-31719 GCA_963716795.1 uncultured Acidimicrobiaceae bacterium
GGCCACGTCGACTGCGCTGCTTCGATGGGCGCCGCTGGGCGCGGGCCTTCCCTTCCTCGTCGTCGAGGTCGTGGGACTGGTGATCGCCCGCGCAGGCGTGTGGCTGGCGTCGCAGGCCTTCGCCGAGGGCGATGCGGTGCTCTACGGCACGGCATCGACGTTCGCCAACCAGGTCGGCGCCCCGGTCGGGCTCGCCAGGGTCGCGCTCGCCCCGCTGGTGGCCGGGTACGTCGCTCGCGGCCGCACCGAGGCGCTCGAGCGTTTCGTCCGTCGTCTCGCCACCCTTCTCGCCGTGGTGCTGGTTCCCGTGTTCGCCGTGACGCTCGTCGCGGGCGACTGGATCCTGGCCACGGCGTTCGGCGATCGGTTCCGCGACGGACATCGGGTGCTCGTCATCCTCATGGCGGGGAACCTGTCCTTCGTCGTCCTCGGGCTCAGCGCGGTCGTGCTCGTCATGGGCGGCTACCAGCGGTTCGCGATGTGGATCTCGGCGGGATGGATCGCCGTCGTGGTCCCGATGATCACGCTCGCGGCGTTCCTCGGCGGTCCCACCGCGCTGGCCGTCACCTCGGCGCTCGGTTCGACCGGGCTGCTGGCGCTGCTCGGTATCGGCGTGTGGGCGACCATGGGGGTGCGCGTCTACCCGACGCTGCGACCGCGGCACTGAGGAGTTGCCCCGATGGCGACGCTCTGGCGGGCCGGCGCGGGACCCAAGGGCGGCGAACACCGCCGCTGTCGCTGCCGACACCGACAGCGGGCTGCTGCACCGTGGTCGGGTAGCGTCGCACCATGGTGCAGGTGGCGGAGATCGGAGTCCGCGGCGATGCGTGACCGGTTCTTCGACATCGATCCCGCTCTCATCGACGCGGTCGTCTCCTGGTCGACCGAGCGCATCGTCGGCGGTGAGGACCCGATGACGGGCGCTCGACCCGGCGGCCGACCTCGATGCCGATCTGGCCGATTCGATCACGCCGCACGGGATCGGCGGCGACGAGGCGCTTCGCCGCTTCACCGAGATCATCGTCCCGGCCACCCGAGCCCAGGGGCATCCGATGAACCTCGCCTATGTGCCGGCCGCTCCCACGGCGGCGGCACTGACCTTCGACCTCGCCGTCAGCGCCGCCCAGATCTTCGGCGGCATCTGGGAGTGCGGCGCCGGCGCCATCCATGCCGAGAACCAGGCGTTGCGATGGCTCGCCCGCCTGGCAGGCTGGGACGACGACGCCGGCGGCACGTTCGTCCAGGGCGCCACCGTCGGCAACCTCAGCGCCCTCGTCGCCGCTCGTCATCGCGCCCGTCGCCTCCACGGCGAACCGCGACGTCGCTGGCGCATCGCCGCCACCGAGGCCGTGCACTCCTCGATCGCCGCGGCCGCCGAGGTCATGGACGTCGACGTCGCATGGGTCCCCGGCGACGATGTCGGTCGCCTCACGGGGGAGGCGCTGCGTCCGGCGCTCGAGGACGGGGCACCGACGTGTTCGCCGTGGTCGCCAACGTCGGGGCCACCAATGCCGGGCTCGTCGACGACCTCGATGGTGTCGCGGCCGTGTGCGCCGATCACGACTGTTGGCTCCACGTCGACGGTGCGTACGGCTTGGCGGCGATGGTCGCACCCTCGGTGCGTGCCCGCCTCCGCGGCATCGAACGCGCCGACAGCTTCGTGGTCGATCCCCACAAGTGGCTCTTCGCTCCCTACGACAGCTGTGCCCTGGTGTTTCGCGACCCCGCGTGACGCGGCTGCGCACACTCGCAGCACGCCGGGTACCTCGAGCAGATCGACCGCGACGAGTGGAACCCCTCGGACTACGCCGATACAGCTCAGCCGTCGGGCCCGCGGGCTGCCGTTCTGGTTCTCGCTCGCCACCTACGGCACCGACCGGTATGCCGCCGCCGTCGAGACGGTCCTGGCCACCACGGCGGCGATCGTCGCGGGAATCCAGGCCGACGCGGCGCTCGAGCTCGTCATGGAGCCGGATCTCAGCGTGGTGCTGTTCCGGCGGCCTGGCTGGTCCGAGGACACGATGCGGGCGTGGTCGGCCGAGGCCGCCCGGACGGGCACGGTGCTGATCGTGCCGACACGGTGGCAGGGCGAGCTCGTCTTCCGGCTCTGCCTGGTGAACCCGAGGACCGAGGCATCCGATGTGCTCGCCGTGCTCGCGACCATGGGCGCGTGACCGGCGATCGTCGTCCCACACCGGAGGCACGTCTGCGTCTTCGGCGCCCCACGGTTCGGTGCCCCAGCTACCGTCGCCCCATGACGCAGCTGGTCGTGGTCGGTGGGGGCAAGATGGGGGAGGCGCTCGTCGGGGGTCTCGTGGCGGCCGGTTGGGCCCCGCCGGGTGCCATCGTCGTCGTCGAACCGGTCGAGGCCAGACGCAGCGAGCTCGAGCGCCGCCACGAAGGGCTGGTGTTCGCGGCGGCCGTCGACGATGCACTCTCGACGCCCGAGCCCGGTCGACGTCCTCGTCGCCGTCAAGCCCGACCACGTTGCCGACGTCTGTGCGGCACTGCGCCCGCACCAGCCGTGTCGGGTCCTGTCGATCGCCGCCGGCATCACCACCGCCGCTCTGACCTCGTGGTTTCCCGCCGACACCCGCGTCGTCCGGGCCATGCCCAACACGCCGGCGCTCGTCGGCGCAGGCATGGCGGCGATCTGTGTCGGAGCCGGAGACGACGCCCACCATCGCGAGGATCTCGACTGGGCCAGCGAGATCCTGGTCTCGGTCGGTGAGGTCGTCGTCGTCGACGAGCGCCACGATGGACGCCGTCACCGGGCTCAGCGGTTCGGGACCCGCCTACGTCTTCGCGATGGCCGAGGCCCTCGTCGCTGCCGGGGTCGCGGCCGGACTCGAGCCCGGCACGGCCGACGCGTTGACCCGCCAGACCATCCTCGGTGCGGCGCGCCTGCTGGCGAATCAGGCGAGGATCCGTCCGTGCTGCGGGCCAACGTGACCTCGCCCGGCGGCACCACCGCCGCAGGACTCGAGGTGCTCGCCGCCGCCGGTTTCGACGCTCTGATCGCCGACGTCGTCGCCGCGGCCACGGCTCGCTCGGTCGAGCTCGGCGGCCGCTGAGCCCGACGTCGCGGACAGCCCAAATGACCCAAACGGCCCCGGGCCAGCGGGCGATTCGGGTGGGCGACTTTTGGCAACCCGGGCCCAGTGACCTATGGTGGCCGCTGGCAAGCGGAAGGGGTTAGCAGAATGGCGCAGCCGGAAGGTCTCGCACGGTTCATGACCGTCGCTGAAGTGGCCACGCTCATGCGGGTGTCGACGATGACCGTGTACCGCCTCATCAAGGCGGGTGACATCCCGGCGGTGCGGGTCGGAAAGTCGTATCGCCTTCGAGAAGACGACGTCGATCAGTTTCTGTCCGAGCCGATACACCCAGGCCGGCTGACCCCGGCGACGGTGCCGCGTGTCCGGACCCGTCCGGCCCCGGTGAGTCGAGGTCGACGCTCGAACCACTGACGCGCATCGACGCCGGGCGCGTAGCCTCGACACCATGAGCGAGCTGCGCTACGACACGGTCAGCTTCTTGAGTGACTACGGCCTCGTCGACGAATTCGTCGGTGTGGTCCATTCGGTCATTCGGTCGATCTCGCCGGCGGTCACCGTCATCGACGTCACCCATGGCATCGGTCGCTACGACGTCCGGGCAGGGGCACTGGCCCTCGCCAGAGCCAGCCAGTACCTGGTTCCCGGTGTGGTCGTCGCCGTGGTCGATCCCGGTGTCGGCACCGATCGCCGGGCTGTCGCCATCGAAGTCGGTGACGGCCAGTCGGTGCTGGTCGGGCCCGACAACGGCCTCCTCGCGCCGGCGGTCGCCATGGTCGGTGGCGCCACCCGTGCGGTGGTTCTGGACAACCCCGCCTATCACGTGCCTGCGCCGGGGCCGACCTTCGACGGACGCGATGTCTTCGGGCCCGTGGCCGCGCACCTCTGCAACGGTGTGCCGCTCGGTGAGGTCGGTACCGACGTCGAGGTCACGAGCCTGCAGCCCGGCGTGATGGGTGTCGGCGGCCGCGAAGGCGATGCCCTGGTCGGCGAGGTGCTCTGGGTGGACCACTACGGCAACCTGCAGCTCAATCTCGATCCCGACGACCTCGAGGGCTTCGGCTCGGGTCTGGTGCTCACCGCCGGCGACCTCACCCGTCGCGTCGAGCGGGTGCGCACCTTCGATCAGATTCCTCCCGGCGGCGTCGGCCTGCTGACCGATTCCTACGGCCTGTTGGCGCTCGCCGTGGCGCGCGGGTCGGCCGCCGATGATCTGCGGCTCGGAGCGAGCGATCAGGTCCAGCTGCGCGACGGCGCCGACGACGGTGCCGGGCTGTCGACGCCGGTCACGTTGGGCCGCGGACCACGCGAGGCCGGCTGATGCGGCCCTGGACGACGCTGATCACCGCCATCTTGTTGGCGTTGATCCTCGGCGCCAGCGTGCTCCAGCTCTTCTTCCTGGCGCGCTGATCCCACTCGGTGGGCCGAGGGGCCCGGTGCCCGTCTCAGGCCGAGGCCTCGAGCAGGACCCGCATCGTCGCCGCCAGGCGTTCGGGGTCCGTCGGAAGGGACTCGGTCGACATCGGTCCCTCACCGCTGGCCGCATCGGCGGGGTCCGTCGGTCGCTCGTCGCTGCGGAAGGCCAGCTCGGTGGGTGGGGGAGCGTCGAGATCGACCGGTCTCGGCTCCGGCGCGGGTGGGGCCGGCGGAGCCGGCTCCTCGGCGGGCACGGGCGCGGGTGCGTCCGATGCAGCTCCTGCGAACCGGTGCGCCGTGTACAGGACCCCGTCGGGGGTGCGGACCACGCCGACACCGATCCGCGTGAACGTCGGATCCAACACGTTGGCCGCGTGCGAGGGGCTGTCCATGAACGCATCCCAGACCGCACGAACGGTGCCGCCACGACCGACGTTCTCGCCCGCCTTGGTCCAGTCGGCGGGGGCGCCGGTGACGATGTCGTCGGCGTGGCGAAGGTCGTCTCGTTCGCCCATCCAACGAGCCCATCCCCGGGCGGCCTCGACCAGGCCGGAATCGCGGCGCAGAGGCTCGAGTCCCGCGGCCACACGCGTCGCGTTCAGGTGTTCGATGAACGCGTCCTCGGCCGAGGGCGATGCCGACACGAGCGGCGGGCCGTCACCTTGCGCGGTGGTCGGGCTGATCGACGACAAGATCGCCAGCATCGACACCAGGCACACGGTGAGCCACTTCATCACGGAACCGTCGGCGCATGCGGTGCGGCCCCCATGGTCCGTTGGTCCCGACCGCTCCTGGGGTGAGCCGACCGACCCACCGCAGCCGCCGCATCACCGTCGCACGTGGGCCCCGCGGCTCACGCTCGGATCCATGCCTGCCGGGTGCGGTCGGTCCCGCCTGACCCCTGAGGCGATCTCAGGGCTACTGTGGTCCGTTGCCGGTGTCGGAGGTCACGTGTCGCGCCGGACTCGAGGGTCTCGGAGGCTTCCATGAACTTGTTGTCGATGCTCGACGAGCGAGCTGGGTCGGACCGACCGGCGCTCGTGCATCGCGGACGGACCATTTCGTTTCGCGAGCTGGCCGACGACGTGGCCCGCTTCCATGCCGGTCTCGTCGACATCGGCGTCGCGCCCGGCGATCGGGTGATGATCTTCGCGGGAACGACGCCCTGGTTCGTCACGGCGTTGTTCGGAACGTTGCACGCCGGTGCGGTGGCGGTGCCGGCCAACCCCCTCTCACCGCCGCCGGAGATGTCCACCGAGATGGCAGCGGTCAGGCCCGCGCTCGTCGTCGTCGGGCCCGCTGCCGCGTCCACGATCGCCGAGTGCGCCATCGATGCGCCCGTGCTGGCGCTACCGGGAGCCAGCGTCGCCAACGCCATCGACTACGAGGACTTTCTCGGTGATCCCGGGCGGACCGCCGTCCAACGCGACCCGGCCGAGCTGGCAACGCTGCTGTTCACCAGCGGCACGGCCGGATCGCCGAAAGCGGCGATGCTCACGCACCGCAACATCGTCGCCAACCTCGAACAGGTCCACGGCGCCCGGTCCACCCTGGTCGACCGTGACGACGTCGGGTTCGGCGTGCTGCCGATGTTCCACATCCTCGGACTGAACGCGCTGTTCACCATGGTGCTGTTCAACGGCGGCTCGATGGTCCTCGTCGAACGCTTCGACCCCCTCCAATCCGTGGCCCTGGTCCGTGATCACCAGGTGACGGTGGTGTCGGGTCCGCCGGCCATGTGGAAGGCGTGGTCTGATCATCCCGAGATCGGCGCCGAGGACTTCGCATCGGTGCGCATCGGCATCTCCGGCGCAGCAGGCCTCGGCCGCGACACCGCCAACGCGGTGCACGAACGCCTGGGCGTGCGTCTCTCCCAGGGGTACGGCCTCACCGAGGCTGCGCCGGTGCTCACTCTCGGAGCCGGCACCGGGGCTCCGTCCACGTCGGTCGGCCGCCCGATCCCCGGTGTCGAACTGCGCCTCGTCGACCCCGCAGGCAACGACGTCCCGGTCGGCGACGAAGGCGAGATCCTCGCACGTGGCGCCAACGTGTTCAGCGGGTACTGGGAGAACGAGGCCGCCACCGCCGAGGTGCTCACGCCCGACGGCTGGCTCCGGACCGGCGATGTCGGCGTCGTCGACGACGACGGCTACCTCTACATCGTCGACCGCACCAAGGACCTCATCATGGTCTCGGGCTTCAACGTCTTCCCCGGCGAGGTCGAAGGGGTGCTCGGCGACCATCCCGGTATCGCCGAGGCCGCGGTGATCGGCGTGCGTGACGCCGTCACGGGCGAAGCCGTGAGGGCCTTCGTCGTCCCGGCCGACGGCGTGGTGCTCGACCAGGACGAGATCGTCGCGTTCTGTCGCGATCGGATGGCTCGGTACAAGTGCCCGTCGTCGATCGAGATCGTCGAGGACCTGCCCCGTGGCAGCGCGCTCGGCAAGATGCGTCGACGCGAGCTGCGCGCCACCGACGCCTCGTAGTGGTCTCGGCCAGAGAGCCCTAGTGGGCGCCGTACCCGCCGACGATCCCGAGCTGGGGTGGTTCGCCGGATCGATCGCCGGTCGCGTCGTGGCATCCGCCGTGCTCGCCTTCGTGGTGCTGGCGCTGATCATCTGGAACCTGCCGAGTTCGGAACTACGCAACGAACTGCGTCCTGGTGTGCGCCCCGTGGTCTATGCGCTGGCGTTGGACCAGAGCTGGTCGGTGTTCGCGCCGAATCCCACGACCACCTCCATCGCCGTCGAGGCCGACGTGACGTTCGCCGACGGTCGGGTCGAACGCTTCGTGTTCCCCGATGGCGACCCCTTCATCGGGGCCTATCGCGAGTACCGGTGGCGGAAGTGGGAACGCCGAGTGCGTCTCGACGATCGCAGCGAGCTGTGGCGACCGACGGCGGAGTGGGTGGCTCGCCAGTACGACGAGCCGGTCGCTCGGGTGGTGCTGGTCCGGCACTTCAGCGAGACACCGGAACCGGGCTCGGGCATCGACCGACAGTGGAGCTCCGTCGAATTCTTCGACCATCGCATCGAGTCGTCCGTCGAGGCCGACCCGGCCGACGCCGAGACCGGTCCGTGACCATCGACGCGCCCGACGCGCCCGACACGCCCGAGGTGGACGAAGGCGCCATGGCCGATCCCGGCGACGGCCCGGCAGGACCCGGCGCCGTGATCGTGGGGCTGCTCGGCGGATTCGCCTCGCGGTGGCTGGCCTTTTGGTTCACGCCGGATTCGCTCGCAGTACTCACCGCAATGCGAGTCGCCATCGGCGCCTGTTCGTTGGCCTGGGCATTGTCGCTCGTGGCCGATCTGGGAACCTTCTACTTCGACGACGGTCTGCTGCCCGAACCCGGCTACGCGGACCATCGCCTGGCGTTGTTCCAGTGGTTCGAATCCGACGCGGCGGTCGTGATCGTCTTCGTCGCGCTGGTGGCAGCGTCGATCGCCGTGATCGCGGGATGGTGGGTCCGCCTCGGCGCTCCGGTGTTGTGGCTCGCCATGATGACGATGCAACTGGGTGCCCCCAGCACCCTCAACGCAGGCGACATGATGCTGCGCATCTGGACCGCCTACCTCGCGTTGTACACGCTGGTGACACCCAGTCGGTTCCTGTCGGTTCGGCTCGGTGGCGATGTCGGGGTCGACGGCGAGCGCCATTGGCTCGCAGGGCCGGTGTGGTTCGTCCGGCTGGCCCAGATCCAGCTCACGGTGGTCTATCCGGCGACCGTCATCGCCAAGCTCGACGGAGACACGTGGCGCGAGGGGACGGCGGCCCTCTACGCGTTGGGTCTCGTCGACTTCGAGCGGTTCTGGGTACCGGCGGTGCTGCGCGAGAACCTGATCGTCGGCAACGTGATGACCTGGATCACGATCGCGCTCGAGCTGTCCCTCCCATTCCTGTTGTGGACGCAACGCACCCGCTGGTTCGCGATCATCGCGGGGCTGAGCCTGCACATCGGCTTCGACTACACCATGCGCCTCGGGTTCTTCCTGCCGGCCATGGCCATCGGGTACCTGGCGTTCGTACGTCCCGACGAGCTCGAACGGGTGCTGCGGTACCTGCCGCGTCGACGCACGCCACAGCACCGCGCCGACACCGACGCAGCGATTGTGCGATCGTGAATGCACCCGTACGCTGGCGCGAATGACCAGCGAACGCAGGATCCCCGATGCCACGGTCGGTCGCCTGCCGGTGTACCTGCGGGCACTGGGCGAGCTGCGGCAGGGGGGTGTCGCCACCGTCTCGTCGGACCAGCTCGCCGACCTCGCCGGCGTCAACGCGGCAAAGGTCCGCAAGGACCTCTCCTATCTGGGCACCTATGGCACGCGCGGCGTCGGCTACGAGGTCGAGTACCTCCGGTTCGAGATCACCGCGAGGCTCGGTTTGTCCTCGGCAACGGGGGTCGCAATCGTCGGACTGGGCAACCTCGGTCGGGCACTGGCGAGCCATCGTGGATTCCGCGAACGCGGCTTCCCGGTGGTGGCGCTCTACGACATCGACCCGGCAAAGGTCGGGACCGAGCTGGCGGGGGTGATCGTGTCGCACCTGGACGACCTCGACACCACCACCGAACTCGCAGCCATCGGGGTCATCGCGACGCCGCCGGCAGCAGCGCAGGTCGTAGCCGACCGACTCGTCGCTGCCGGCGTCCGTGCCATCTTGAACTTCGCGCCCACGCTGGTCACCGTCGGGCCCGATGTCACGATCCGCAAGGTCGATCTCGCATCTGAACTCCAGGTCCTGTCCTACTACCACCACCGCGACGGCGACCGAGGCCGCGGGGCCGACGACGCGGGGGGTGGTGCCGACGGTGCCCACGGCCTCGCTGCCGGCAGCCCTTCCCTGATCGCCCGGCCGGCTGCAGGCTGACGCCGCACCGCCATGCCGCTCGACGAACCGCTCTACCTCATCGACCTTCGTATCGCTGGCCACCGGTGCCTGGCCGTTGGCGTGCCGCCGGCGTGCTGGTCGACAGCGCAGACGATTCCGCCAACGGCGACGTCGCCCTGTCCAGCCGGGTTCGGCGCGGTCCCGTGCTGCTGACCGCGTCGACCCAGGGCCGCAGCGCGGCGTTCGCGACCCGGCTGCGGCGCCAACTCGCAGCCGAGTCCGGACCCGAGATCGAGGCCCTGTGTGACCTGTTGGCCGAGGCCCGAGAATCGATGCGCGATCAGGGACTATCGTCGGCGGGTCTGGCTTGGCAGCAGGCTCTAGACTCGGGAATGCTGGAACTCGTCCGCACGGGACGCATCGTCGAAGCCAAGGAGCGCCTGCAGGCGTGTCTGTCGTCGTCATCGGAGTGAACAACCGGACCATGCCGCTCGAGTTGTTCGAGCGGCTGGCGATAACCCCCGACGCCATGCCCAAGGCATTGGCAGACCTCGCGACGCGCCGCCACGTCAGCGAGGTCGTCCTCGTGTCCACGTGCAACCGCACCGAGGTGTACGCCTACGCCGAGAAGTTCCACGGCGCCTATCAGGACGTGCGGGACTTCCTCGCCGAGTCAGCGCACCTCGCGCCCGAGGACTTCGCCGATCACGTCACGGTCCACTACGACGCCGAAGCCGTTCGGCACCTGTTCTCGGTCACTGCCGGTCTCGACTCCGCAGTGCTCGGCGAGAACGAGATCCAGCGCCAGGTCAAGAACGCCTGGGAGACCGCTCAGGACGAAGGCACCGTCGGACCGTCGCTCAACGCCCTGTTCCGCCATGCGCTCGAAGTCGGCAAGGCCGTGCGCACCGACACGGGCATTTCGCGCAACATCGCGTCGGTCAGCCATGCGGCGGTCGCCATGGCCGATCGCCACCTCGGTGGGCTGGCCGGGCGACGGGTGCTGGTGCTCGGCGCCGGCGAGATGGGTCGGGGCATGGCCGCGACGCTCGCATCGGCCGATCTCGGTGCGATCACCTTCGCGAACCGCAGCCTCGACCGGGCCCGGTCCCTGGCCGAGCAGGTGGGCGGCGACGTGATCTCCCTCGACGGGCTCGTCGGTGCGCTCGACCAGGCCGACGTGTTGTTGACATCGACGGGCGCGCAGTCGCTGATGGTCGATCTCGACGAGATGGCCCAGGTCATGGACAGTCGCAACGGTAGGCCGCTGCTCATCGTCGATCTCGCCGTCCCCCGCGACGTCGACCCCGCAGTGGCGTCGCTCGATGGCGTCACGCTGTTCGACATGGACGACATCGGCGCCTTCGCCGATGCCGGCCGTCGAGAACGAGAGGCGGAGCTCGGCAACGCACGCGCGGTCATCACCACCGAACTCGACCGCTATCTCGAACTGGTGTCGGCGCGCCAGGTCGCGCCGCTCGTGGCCTCGTTCCGCAGTGAGGCCGAAGCCATCCGTGTCGCCGAGCTCGCTCGCCACAACGCCAAGCTCGCGCAGCTCGACGACGAAGCCCGTGCTGCGGTCGAAGCCATCACCCAGGGCATACTGGGCAAGCTCCTCCACGAACCCACCGTGCGTCTCAACCAGGCTGCCGGCACCCACGCGGCGAGCGCCTCGCCGACGCACTCCGCGAGCTGTTCGACCTGTGAGCCGCCGGCGTCTGACCCCAGACGCTGCCACGATCGACCGGGCCGCCGCATCGGTGGCGATGACAGATCAGACGCCGTGACCACGATCCGAGCCGCCACCCGGGCCAGCCCACTCGCTCGTTGGCAGACCGATCGTGTCGCGGAACTGCTCGCCGTGCACGACGTGAACGTCGAACCGGTGGTGGTGTCCACCACCGGTGACGAGCGCCTGGACGTGCCGATCCACGCCATGGGCGGCAAAGGAGTGTTCGTCACCGAGGTGCAGCGCGCCGTGCTCGATGGCCGTGCCGACATCGCTGTGCACTCGATGAAGGACCTTCCGTCGATCACCGAGCCCGGCCTGGTGCTGGCGTGTGTGCCCGAACGCGCCGACCCTCGCGATGCCTTGGTCGGCGCCCGCCTCGCCGACCTCGCGCCCGGGGCATCGGTTGCGACCGGGTCGATCCGTCGCCGCGCCCAACTCGCCGCGCTGCGACCCGACCTCGTGTTCTCCGAACTGCGCGGCAACATCGCCACCCGTCTGGCCAAGGCCGAGGGTTTCGATGCCGTCGTCATGGCCGCTGCGGCCATCGTCCGGCTCGGCATCGAACCCCAGACCTGGGAACCGTTGCCCGTCGACGTCATGGTGCCCCAGGTCGGCCAGGGAGCGCTCGCGGTCGAATGCCGCGCCGACGACGCCTCGACGACGGCGCTGCTGGCTTCGATCGACGACACCGATGCCCATCGCCTGACCGACGCCGAACGAGCCTTTCTGGCCACCCTCGGCGGCGACTGCGACCTGCCTGCTGCCGCGCATGCGATCGCCCCGGACCCCGGTGGCAGGATCACGCTGCGGTCGCTGCTGGCCGCCGAGGATGGGTCGGTGGTGCTCCGCGACGAGCGCGAGGGCCACGACGGACCCGGGCTGGGTTCGGCAGCGGCAACGGCGCTGCTCGACGGCGGCGGCCGAGCGCTGCTGGCCCACCGAGGGTGACACCGGTCCGGCGGGTGCCGCTGATGGCCTGGCCGCGATCGAGCAGACCCCTCGAGGCGCTCCTCTCCGGCGCAGCGCGGTCCGCATAGGCTCTCGGCCATGACCGTCTACCTCGTTGGTGCCGGACCCGGTGATCCGGACCTGCTGACCGTGCGCGGCGCCGAGGTCCTGGCCGCGGCCGACGTGGTCATCTACGACCGGCTGTCGGTCGCAGACCTTCTCGAACTCGCGCCCGCCGGTGCGGAACTGATCGGTGTCGGCAAGACGCCCGGCGGCCCATCGGTGCCCCAGGACGCCATCAACGACCTCATCGTCGAGCACGGTCGACGCGGTGTCACGGTCGTGCGCCTCGAGGGAGGCGATCCGTTCGTGTTCGCACGCGGAGCCGAGGAGTGCACAGTGCTCCTCGATGCGGGAATCGACTTCGAGGTGGTGCCAGGGGTCACCTCGGCAATCGCTGCGCCCGCTGCGGCCGGCATCCCGGTGTCGCTGGACCCCTCCTCGACGTCGTTCACCGTGATCACCGGCCACGAGGACCCCACGAAGGACACCTCCATCGACTGGGCGGCCGCAGCACGCCTGGGCGGCACGATCGTGGTGCTGATGGGTGTCGGGCGTTGGCCGAAGATCGCCGCCGCGCTCCAGGCCGGCGGGCTCCATCCCGACACCCCTGCCGCTGCGGTTCGATGGGGGACCCGACCCGAACAGTCCACCGTCCGGGCCACCCTCGCGTCGCTCGGTGACCACGAACTCGCGGCCCCGTCCACCATCGTCGTCGGCTCGGTCGCTGCCGTCGACGTCGGCTGGTTCGAACGGCTGCCCTTGTTCGGACGCCGGGTCGTCGTCACGCGGACCCGCACGCAGGCGTCGTCGCTCGCGCATCGTCTGCGTCGTCTCGGAGCCGACGTCGTCCAGGTCCCGGCCATCGAGATCACCGAGCCCGCTGACGAGGGCCAGGCGCTGCGCACGGCAGTCGCCGCCATCGACGACTACGACTGGCTGGTCGTGACCTCGCCCAATGGTGCCGAACGTCTCTGCGCCCAGCTGCGAGATGCCGCGCCAACTGGCCGGTGTGTCGATCGCTGCGATCGGTCCCGGCACCGCAGCGGCGCTGCGCGCCCACAACCTCGTGGCCGATCTGGTGCCCGACCGCTTCGTCGCCGAGGGCCTCCTCGAGGCCTTTCCCGCTTCCCATCCGGGTGGGCGGGTTCTGCTGGCACGTGCCGAAGAGGCTCGCGAGGTCCTTCCCGAGGGGCTGACGGCGGCGGGGTGGGACGTCGACGTCGTGGCTGCCTATCGCACGATTCCCGCGGCGATCTCCGACGATCAGCGTGCTCGCGTGGCCGTAGCGGACACCATCACCTTCACGTCGTCGTCGACGGTGACCAACACCGTTGCGGCGCTCGGTGTCGACGCCCTGCCACCAACCGTGGCGTGCATCGGCCCCATCACCGCGGCCACCGCCCGCTCGCTCGGGATGGCGGTGACCGTCGAGGCCGCAGTCCACACCATCGATGGTCTGGTCGAGGCCCTGTGCGCCACCGCAGACGGCGACGCACCCGTCCCGTCGCCGTCATGAACCCGCCTTCGACCACGACGCCGAGCCGGCGACGTGGGAAGATACAGCGTCTGTACCGGAGCTGAACGTCGAGAGGAGGGGCCGGTGGCGAAGGCCAAGCGTCGTGCATCGGTGTCGGGAGAAGAGACCCGAGCCAGGATCCTCGACGCCACCCTCGACACCCTCCAGACCGAGGGCATCGTCGGTGCCAGTGCCCGCACCATCGCCCGCCACGGCGACTTCAACCAGGCGCTGATCTTCTACCACTTCGGAAGCGTGGACGAAGCCATCGTCGCCGCGGTCGGCGAGCTCAGCAGGCGACGGCTCGAGCGCTACCGGGCCCCGTTGTTGGCGACCACGAGCCTCACCGAACTGATCGAGGTCGCTCGCGACCTGTTCGAACACGACCGCAGCTCGGGCGAGGTCACCGTGCTGGCCCAGTCCTTCGCGGGCGCCATCCGCGATCCGGAGATGGGACCGGCGCTGTTCGAACACATCGATTCGTGGAACCAGCTCATCGCCGAAGTCGTCGAACGTGCGATCGAGGCCTCGCCCCTCGGTGGGCATCCGATGGCGGCGATGCTGCCGCGCCAACAGCTCGCCATGGCGATCTCTGCGCTGTTCCTCGGTGTCGAGATGATCGGTGGTCTCGATCCCGAGCGTGCCCAGACCGATGCGATGTTCACCACCATCGCCACCATGGCCCAGCTCGCCGAGAGCATGCTCGAGAGCGGCATGTTGTCAATCGACGGCTGACGCACCCGGCGCCCGCACCGCCCATCCGTTGGCCCTCCTACACTGCGCGACGTGAGCTTTCCGAAGGATCGTCCGCGCCGGCTCCGGCGCAGCGCTGCGATGCGGCGCCTGGTCGCCGAGACCCGGCTCGGGATCGATGATCTGGTGGCGCCGCTGTTCGTGCGCGAGGGCATCGATTCGCCGGTCCCCATCGCATCACTTCCCGGCGTGGTGCAGCACTCGCGGGATTCACTCCGCCGCGAGGTCGACGCACTCGTGGCTCTGGGGGTTCCGGCCGTCATCCTCTTCGGGGTGCCCACCGTCAAGGACCCGACCGGCTCGGGCGCATGGGACCCCGACGGCATCGTGCAGGTGGCGTTGCGCGACCTGGCGGCCGATCACCCCGATGTGGTCGTGATGGCTGATCTGTGTGTCGACGAGTACACCGACCACGGCCACTGCGGCATCGTCGCCGACGACGGCACGGTCGACAACGACGCGACGCTCGAGCTCTACGCCCGGATCGCGATCGCACAGGCCGACGCCGGCGCCGACGTGGTGGCACCGAGCGGGATGATGGACGGCCAGGTCGCCGCCATCCGGGGCGCCCTCGACGGCGCCGGTCACCAGGAGATCCCCATCTGCGCCTATGCCGCCAAGTACGCCTCGGGTCTCTACGGACCGTTCCGCGACGCAGTCGATGTCACCATCGCCGACGGCGGCGACCGCAAGGGATATCAACAGGACTGGCGCAACGCCCGGGAGGCGCAACGCGAGATCGATCTCGATCTCGACGAGGGCGCCGACATGATCATGATCAAACCTGCGGTGACCTACCTCGATGTCATCGCAGCGGCGCGCGCCCGCATCGATGTGCCGATCGCGGCGTACCACGTGTCCGGCGAGTACGCCATGATCAAGGCCGCCGACGCGAACGGATGGATCGACGGCGACGTCGTCGCCCTCGAACAGCTCACCGCGGTCAAGCGCGCCGGCGCCGACCTGATCCTCACGTACTTCGCTCGCGAGATCGCCGAACGGCTGTCGCGGGCCTGACGCCCGGAGTATCCATGACCAGCAACGAGACCTTGTTCACGCGCGCTCAGCAGGTGATGCCCGGCGGCGTCAACTCGCCGGTGCGCTCCTTTCGCTCGGTGGGCGGTACCCCGTACTTCGTGGAGCGCGCCGAGGGCCCCCACGTCTGGGACGTCGAGGGTCGACGTTACGTCGACTACGTGATGAGCTACGGCCCGGGCATCCTGGGCCACGCACACCCCGCCGTGCTCGAGGCGATCGCCGCAGCAGCCGCCAAGGGCACGTCCTACGGCGCGCCGACGCTCGGCGAGATCGAGATGGCCGAAGAGCTCTGCGACCGCATCGACGGTCTCGAGATGGTCCGGCTGGTGTCGAGCGGGACCGAGGCCGCCATGTCGGCCATTCGCCTCGCCCGAGGCGTCACGGGGCGCGACACGATCATGAAGTTCGCCGGGCACTACCACGGCCACGCCGATGCGCTGTTGGCGGCCGGTGGCAGCGGCGTCGCCCAACAGGGGCTCTCCGGCTGCGACGGCGTGCCCGCCTCGGCCGTGGCCGACACCGTCGTGGTCCCGTGGAACGTGGTGCCCGATCTCGACGACTCGATCGCCGTCCTCGCAGTCGAACCCCTGCCTGCGAACATGGGCCTGGTCCCGCCCCGCGAGGGGTTCCTGCAGGAGCTCCGCGAAGCGTGCGACGCCGCCGGCGTGTTGTTGTTGTTCGACGAGGTCATCACCGGGTTCCGTCTCGCCCGTGGCGGCGCGACCGCCTGGTATGGGGTGCGCCCCGACGTCTGGTGCTTCGGCAAGGTCATCGGCGGCGGTCTGCCCGTCGGTGCCTACGGAGCCAGCCGCGAAGTGATGAGCCACGTCGCGCCCCTCGGAGGCGTGTATCAGGCGGGCACGTTGTCCGGGAACCCGCTCGCCACCGCGGCGGGTCTCGCACAGTTGCGTCTGTTGGACGATGCCGCGTATGCGCAACTCGAGGCCACGGCGGCCCGTCTCGCCGACGGGATGACCGCGGCCTTCGACGCAGCCGGGGTGACGGCGATCGTCCCTCGCGTGGGGCCCCTGGTCGGGGTGTTCTTCTGCGCCGAGCAGCCGACGAACTTCGACGAGGCCCAGGCTGCCGCCGACAACGGCGTGTACCGACGCTTCTTCCACGGCATGCTCGACCGCGGTTTCGCGCTCGCTCCCGGTGCCTACGAGGCGCTGTTCCCGAGCCTGGCCCACACCGACGACGTCATCGATGCCACGATCGACGCAGCCCACGAGGTGGCCCGGACCCTCACCTGATCGGATCCGTTGGTGGCGCGGCGTAGGTCGAGCGGCGTGGGCCGCACAACGCGCGTGCTAGCGGTCGCGGGCGGCCCGGTAGCGGGCGATCAGCGCGTTGGTCGAGGCGTCGTGGGCTGGCGTCGCGTCCGTCGAGGTCAGGTCGGGTGCGATCTCGGTCGCCAGGACCTTGCCGAGCTCGACGCCCCACTGGTCGAAGGAGTTGATCTGCCAGATCACGCCTTGCACGAACACCTTGTGTTCATAGAGCGCGACGAGCTGGCCGAGCACTGCGGGTGACAGCTCCGGAACCATGATCGTCGTGGTCGGACGGTTGCCCGGGAACGTCTTGTGCGCCACCAGCTCCTCCGGCACCCCCAGCGCCCGTACCTCCTCCGACGTCCTGCCGAATGCCAACGCCCGGGTCTGGGCCAGTGCGTTGGCCACGAGCAGGTCGTGCTGGTCGCCGACGCCGCCTTCGACCGGTACCTCGTCGGCCGGTCGAGCGACGACGAGCACGTCGGCGGGCACGATCGTCGTGCCCTGATGCAGTAGTTGGTAGAAGGCGTGCTGGCCGTTGGTGCCGGGCTCGCCCCAGATGATCGGACCCGTCTCACCGGTCACCGGCGTGCCGTCCAGGCGGACCTGCTTGCCGTTGCTCTCCATGTCGAGCTGCTGCAGATAGGCCGCGAATCGGTGGAGATCGGCGGCGTAGGGCAACACCGCATGGGTCGCCCACCCGAAGAAGTTGCGATACCAGACGCCGAGGAGGCCCAGGATCACCGGGGCGTTCTGCCCCAGTGGCGCAGTGCGGAAGTGGGTGTCCATTGCATGGAACCCGGCGAGCATCTCCCCGAATGCATCTGCGCCGATGGCGATCATCAGGCTCAACCCGATCGCCGAATCCATCGAATAGCGGCCGCCGACCCAGTCCCAGAACCCGAACATGTTGGCCGGGTCGATCCCGAACGCCGCCACCGCATCGCTGTTGGTCGACACCGCGACGAAGTGCTTCGCCACGGCGGCCGGATCACCCAGGCCATCGAGGAGCCAACGGCGGGCGCTCGTCGCGTTCGTGATGGT
Source organism: uncultured Acidimicrobiaceae bacterium (assembly GCA_963716795.1). Lineage (GTDB taxonomy): Bacteria > Actinomycetota > Acidimicrobiia > Acidimicrobiales > UBA8592 > CAVQUE01. The sequence continues at coordinate 17,671 of CAVQUE010000001.1, forward strand.
CTCGATGGTCGTGAACGTCTTGGAGCTGACGATGAACAGCGTCGTGGCCGGGTCGAGGCCGGCGGTCTTGGCCACGAGGTCGGCACCGTCGATGTTCGACACGAATCGGCATTCGAGCTCGTCGCTGCGGTGTGATCGCAGCGCTTCGTACGCCATGACCGGCCCGAGGTCGGAACCCCCGATGCCGATGTTCACCACCGTGCGGATCCGCTCGCCGGTGTGGCCCACCCAGGTGCCGTCGCGGACCGACTCGGCAAAGGCCCCGGCCGCAGCGAGGACCTCGTGGACGCCCGGCACGACGTCGGCGCCATCGACATCGATGACGGCGTCGATCGGAGCCCGCAGGGCCGTGTGCAGCACTGCTCGGTTCTCGGTCGTGTTGATCGCCTCGCCCGCGAACATCGCCTCGATCCGCTCCGACAGGCCGGCCCGCTCGGCGAGCGCAACCAGCAACCCGAGGGTCTCATCGGTGACGCGATGCTTCGACCAGTCGAGGTGCACGTCGACGGCGTCGAGTGTCATGGCCTCGGCGCGGCCGGGATTGCTGGCGAACAGCTCCCGCAGGTGGAGATCCGCGACGATGCCCTGGTGGCCGGCCACGGCCTGCCACTCGGGAAACACGGTCAGGTCGATCATGGTGGGGGTGTCCTCTCTCGACAGCCTGGGAAGCGCTCGTGAGGGGAGTCTGACAGCCCGACGTCGCGATCACATGCGTCCGGCGGTTCGGCAGTGCCCGTGCTGGTTACCCTCACGGTGTGACGGGATCGCTCGAGGCCAGCGGCCTCCGCAAGTGCTACGGCGATGTCGTCGCCCTCGACGGCGTGGACCTGCGTGTCGAGCCCGGTCGGTTGCTCGGCTTTCTCGGTCCCAACGGTGCCGGCAAGACGACGACGATGCGGGCGATCCTGCGCCTCGTCGAGCTCGATGGCGGCACCATCACCTGGGGAGGTCGACGCATCGGCGATGCCGAGCGACGAGCCATCGGCTACCTGCCACAGGAACGTGGCCTCTACGCCCGTATGCGGGTGCACGAACAGGTCGCCTACTTCGGCCGCCTCGCCGGACTCGCACGCGCCGCTGCCGACGCGGCAGCGAGCGACTGGATCGAACGGGTCGGCCTGGCCGACCGTCGCGACGATCTGGTGCAGGCCCTGTCGGTCGGCAATCAGCAACGAGTCCAGCTCGCCGTCGCGCTGGTCCATGCTCCTCAGCTGTTGATCCTCGACGAACCCTTTGCCGGGCTCGATCCGGTCGCGGTGGCCAATCTGCAACAGGTCATCGTCGAGCAGGTCGACGCGGGTGTGGCGGTCGTCTTCTCGAGCCACCAGCTCGAATTGGTCCAGGACCTCTGCGAGGACGTCAGCATCATCGCCAAGGGTCGCAGCATCGCCGACGGCACCGTGCAGCGATCTGCGCGCCGCATCCGCCGAGCGTGTCGTGGACATCGGCTTCGACGACCCGGCCATCGAGTGGATGCCCGACCGCGGCGATGTGCGGCCCATCCGGCGGGCACCGGGGCGCACCACGTTCGCGGTCCCCGCCGGCACCCCACCCGGCGCCATCGTCGACGCTGCCGCCGCAGTGGGGTCCCTCGCGGCGATCAGCTACGAGCCGCCGTCGCTCGACCTCGTGTTCATCGAACTGGTCGCGGCCGCATCCGAGGCATCGACCGAGAGCCCGGAACTCCGGTGATCGGCGAGATCGCCCGGCGGGAGATCGCCGTCCGTGCCAGATCCCGGACCTGGAAGGTCGTCACCGGGCTGTTGGTGGCCCTGGTCGTGGCCGGCGTGGTCGTCGTCGCGTCACTCGACGGCGACGACAGCGGGATCGATCGCATCGACGTCACGGTCGCGATCACCGGCGACGTCGACCCCCAGTTGGCGGCGCTGCTCGGCGACCCGACCCGGTCGCGTTTCGACGTGACCGTGATCGAGGCGAGCGGCGATGGCATCGCCGATCTGGCCGAGGCCGACGTCCTGGTCGCCCCGGGGCAGCTGGTGTGGCCCGGCGCAGTCGACCCCGAGTTGTCGTTCGTGATCGCCTCGTCGCTTGCCGAGCTCGACGTCTACGGCCGCGGCGCCGAACTGGGTCTCGAACCCGACGAGATCACCTCGCTGCTGACCCCGGCGCCGATCAGCGAACGCGTCGTCGATGACCCCGACGCACCGTCGGACCTCGGCGCCGGCGTCGGATTCATCGCCTCGATCCTGACCTTCATCGGCATCCAGTCCTACGGCTCGCTGATCGTGCTGGGCGTGGTCGAGGAGAAGAGCAGTCGCGTCGTCGAGGTCCTGCTGTCCCACGTGCGCGCCACCGACCTGCTGGCGGGCAAGGTGCTCGGCATCGCCGCGCTGGCGATCGTCCAGCTCGTGGTGGTGTTGGCGGGCGCCATGACCGCGCTCGTCCTCACCGACGCCGTCGACGTCTCCAGCTCGACGTTGACGGCGGTTCCTCTGGTCGCGGTGACCTTCCTGGGCGGCTTCTGTTTCTACGCCCTGCTCTTCGCCCTCGCCGGCTCGCTGGTGTCCCGCCAGGAAGATGCGCAACAGATCATGCTGCCCATCATGGTCCCGCTCTTCGCCGGCTACATCCTCGGGTTCGTGACTGCCGAGTCCCCCGATTCGCTCCTGGCACGCACGGCCTCGATCGTGCCGTTCACCTCGCCCTTCGTGTTGCCCATCCGCGCTGCGTCGGGCGATGCGTCGACGTGGGAGATCGTCGCGGCAGTGGGTGTCCTGGTGGCCTCGGCGTGGTTCGTCTGGAGTCTTGCGGGGCGGGTGTACGAGTTCACGTTGTTGCGCACCGGGAGCAGGATCCCGGTACGCGATGTCCTGCGCCTCGTTCGCAGCGAGCGATGAGTCCGCACGACACCCCGGCCGTGCCAGAGGAGGCGCCACCGGAGATCACCGCGGTCGATCCCGTCGACGGCACGGTGTGGTCGGTCGATCGGGCGTTTCTCGCATCGCACTGGACCTGCATCTGGGACCGCGGGTGTCCTGGCATCGCGGACACTGCGGCGCCCGAGCGGGGGCTCGGGTGTTGTTCGGAGGGCGCCGAGTTGCTCGACGACGACGAAGCCATGCGCATCAGCGCCATGGCGGGATTCTGCGATCCCGACCACTTCGAGCATCATGGCCTCGCAGCGTCCGAGGGCATCTTTGCCGACGGATCTCGTCGGTCCACTCGCGTCGTCGACGGCGCCTGCGTGTTCCTCAATCGGCCCGACTTCGCGGGTGGTCACGGGTGCGCCCTCCACCTCGGCGCCTTGGCCGCGGGCGAGTCGCCGCTCGACTGGAAACCATCGGTCTGCTGGCAGCTCCCGATGCGGGTCGAGCGGTCCGTCGATGCCGAGGGAACGCCCCATGCGGTCCTACGCCGATGGCGTCGCGCCGATTGGGGCAGCGGCGGCGTCGCGATGGCGTCGTGGTGCGTCGAGGCCCACGGCACCTACATCGGGTCCGGAGCGGTGGTCGATCATCTGGCGGCCGAGATCGAAGGCATCGTGGGCCCTGACGTCGCCGTTCAGATCCGTCGCGCCGTGCAGGACTCGGATTGACGCAGGGGCTGCCGGCAGCTGTGCCTCAGCGGGAGCCCGGGATCACTCGGCTGCGGCCATCTCCTCGACCATTGCGGCCGCTTCGGCGTTCGTCTCGAGGAATGCCTCGAAGTCCGCTTGGATCTGTTGGGGCAGGACACCCTGCTCCCAGTCCGGGACGGTGCCGCTCTCGGCCCACAGCACCCAGGGTTCGACTTCTTCTTCGGGCTGCAGTCCGTGGGTGACGCGTTCGTACAGCGTGACCTCGAGGTTCTCGAGCCCACCGAGCGAGGCGAACCCCGGCATGAGGCTTCCCAGCGCGCCGGAGACGTGTTGGCCGCCGGGGCGATCCGGATTGCCGTAGGGCACGCCGGCGGCCGGAGAGCCGTTCACGACCCAAGCGACCTGTGATGCGACGTCGGGGAAGGTGAGCAGCACCTCGCCTTCGTTGAGCTGGTAGCCGACGCCACCGCCGCCACCGGCGCCGTGGCACGAGGCGCAGTTCGAATAGATCTCGGACCCAGCGGCGATGGGGCCCGCGGCCTCGGTGGTCGGTTCCTCGAGGGTGCCGTACACCATGAATCCCCAGATCGGCAGGAACAACGCCACGGGGGCCATCCACACCGGGATCTTCTTGCGAGCCTTCGCAGCGGCCACCCAGGGGGCGATCGGCGCCGGCGGCTCGTAGGTCTCGATCTCGGAGCCGCCATCGGCGACGGGCGCTGGCGTGGCAGCTGCCGCAGCGACCGGGACCGGAGCGGACGCACCGGTGTCTGCCGCCGGTGCTGCGTCATCGCCGCCGTCGCCGGTGGACAGGCCGAGTGCAGCCCGCCGTTCACGCGAGCGCTGCAGCAGATAGTCGGGTACTTCGGTCAACGCGAGGCCTCCGTCGGCGTGGCGGTCAGTCGTCGGTTCGCTCCGAGGCGACAGTGGAGTCGTGCGGCTCCCCAGCCATGGTCATGGTGATCCACGGCACCAGACTGTACGCCCCGACGACGGTAGCGCAGCAAGCCGTCGCCGACGTGGCTCGCCATCGGTGTCCGCGACCTGCCGACGCGGCCGGTCGTGGACGTCGCTGCGTCGAGCAGCGGATGCAGCGACCAGGGCGGTGAACGGTTTCGAGATCTCCCGCCGGTCATCGCAGACACGCGCCGCTGCGAGTGCGACGATGTGTCGGGTCTGGCTGTGAGGTGGTAGACCAGACGACCGGGTGTGCCGCCACCGCAGGGGTACACTGGATTGTGATCGGTTTCACGAGGAGAGCAACGCGTGGCCCAGAAACGGCCCATCGAGATCGCCGTATTGAAGGTCTATGGCGCCATGCTCGGCGTCACCGTTGCCTTTTTCGGGACCCTGACGCTCTGGGTGTGGCTGACCAGCGGCCAGAACGGCCAGGATCCGCTCTACATGAACACGGCGTTCACGTTGAGCTGGCTGGTGACGCTGGTCCTGGTCGCCGGCATCCTCGAGTTCGCAAAGCGTCGCCCCGCCGGCGCTCCGCTCTCATGGGGACAGGCGAACATGGGCGCGATGTACGTGTTCTTCTTGATGTTCTGGGTCTACGGCGTCGTGCCGCACCAGTTCCTGGTCTACGCCGACAACGAACTGTCCTGGCGTGTCGACCGCCTCGTCGTCGGGCCCACCGGGCTCGGCTTCACCAACGGCGAGGGGCTCTTGGAATGGATCCTGCCCTTCCAGGTCACCTACCTCGTCGTGCGTGACATCTTCGCCGTGACCATCTACGGGCTGGCACTCGCCGCCACCGTGGCGCTGTTCGCCGTCTGGCAGAACCGCGGCAAGGTCGCTCCGACCGACGATGTCGAACAGTCCACCTACGGGCGACCACTGGTCCGGGAAGGGGTGTAGCGCATGGGTACCGACGCCAACCCGCCGATGCCGGAGTTCCGCGACGACTACGTGCTCCAAGAGGTCGACGCGGCCTGGTTGTCCCAGGCGGTCAAGCCCAAGCAGTTCATCCACATCGACCAGTCCGAGTGCATCATGTGCGAAGGCTGCGTCGACATCTGCCCGTGGAAATGCATCCACATGGTCGCGCCTGGTGCCATCGACGAGGCCATCGGTACCGAACTCCCCGGCGCCGACCCCACCGACCACGTGATCTTCACCATCGACGACGACGTGTGCACCCGGTGCGCGTTGTGCGTCGACCGCTGCCCGACCGGGGTCATCATCCTCGGCAAGATCGGCGATCCCACCGCCGTCGGCGACGTCCACCAGAGAATGCCGAGCCACGGTTATGGCTACGGCATGCGTCTCGGCCTGAAACCGAGTCAGTACCAACCAACCGCTCCGACCAGCAGACGAGACACGAGGACCCACAGCGTGCCCAAGCAACCCTTGAGCGAGCGGCTCAGCCAGAGCGCAAGCAACCTCACCGACCAGGTCCAGAGTTCCCAGGCATGGAACTCGATCTTCCGGCCCGGCTCGATCTTCCGCAAGGGCTACTCCGACAGCCCCCGGAACCGCTCCTACGTCATCATGAACAGCGTGCTCTATCACCTCCACCCGGTGAAGGTGAAGCGTCACGCGGTCAAGGTCAGCTACACGCTCTGTCTGGGCGGGCTGAGCTTCTTCCTGTTCATCTTGTTGACGGTCACGGGCATTTTCTTGATGTTCTTCTACCGTCCGACCGCCGCACAGGCCTGGGACGACATCTACACCCTGCAGACGTCGGTGACCTTCGGCCTGTTGGTCCGCAACATGCACAGATGGGCGGCGCACCTCATGGTGCTGGCGGTCTTCTTGCACATGGCGCGGGTCTTCTACCACGGTGCCTACAAGGCGCCACGTGAGTTCAACTGGGTGATCGGCGTGATCTTGTTGACGCTGACCTTGTTGTTGTCCTTCACCGGCTATCTGTTGCCATGGGATCAGCTGGCGCTGTGGGCGGTGACGGTGGGCACCAACATGATGGGCTTCACACCCGTGTTCGGTGACCAAGTTCGCTTCGTGCTCCTCGGCGGTGTCGAGATCGGCACGGATACGTTGTTGCGGTGGTACGTGCTGCACGTGCTCCTGCTGCCGTTCGTGATCGTCATCTTCATGGCGATCCACTTCTGGCGAGTTCGCAAGGACGGAGGAATCTCGGGTCCCCTCTAGGGGTTCCGGGAAAGGATCATCATGACCGAAGTTCCTGAACATCTCCTGAAGCGGGCGCAGGCGGCACGAGAGCGCGCTGCGGGTCCCGCCGACGAACCGGCGGCCGTCGACGCGGGCGCATCCACTGCGGCTGCGTCGGGCGACGCCGCCGCCGAGAGCAAGATCCCCGCACACCTGCTCGAACGCTCCAAGTCGGCTCGCGATCGAGCCTCGGGCGCCGTGGCAACCACCACCGCGCCTGCAGCCGCCGCTGTCGGCGGTGCAGTGGCGGCTGCTGCACCACCACCCATGGCAACCGGCCCGGGAGGCCACACCCAGCGCCTGCTGACCGTGGTCAAGTCAGGCTCGATCCAAGACGTCAAACTCAAGCCGGTCGACAAGGTACACGTGTGGCCGCATCTGCTCATCGTCGAGTTCGCCGCAGCGCTCGCGGTCACGACCTTCACCCTGATCTTCTCGATCTTCGTGAACGCACCGCTGCTGGAGCTCGCCAACTTCAACGAGACGCCCAACCCGTCGAAGGCGCCGTGGTACTTCCTGGGCCTGCAGGAACTGCTGACGCTGTTCCACCCCATGGTGGCCGGCGTGACCCTCCCGGGCATCGCGTTGTTCTTGTTGATCCTGGCCCCCTACGCCGACCGCAACCCGTCGAACAAGCCCGAAGACCGCAAGTTCATCTACTCGCTCATGACCATCCACCTGATGTTCTGGGCAGTGCTCACCATGATCGGATCCTTCTTCCGTGGTCCGGGCTTCAACTTCGTCTACCCGTGGGCCGACGGCATCTTCTTCGAGCTCTGATCCCGCCGACCCCCTCATCGCCGCACCAACGGTGTGCGGCACACTTAGGAGCAAACAATGGAACTGCTCGCGATCGTCATCCCGGTCATCGTGGTGCTCGTCGGCATCGTGGTGTTCGCCTCCACTCGGCGCTCTGACGCCGACAGAGCGCAGGGCAACCTGTCTCGAGAGACGCGCCTGCGCGGACCGCGACCGGACGGTCGCATCCGACATCGAAGAGGTCGACGAAGCCCCCGCCGTCGTCAGCGGCCGCGAGGTCGAGCGTGCCGCTGCGCTCGCTCGCCGCGATCCCGGTGAGCTGGAGTTGGTCGGCTCGGGGGCACCGGTGCCGTGGACGCCGCCCGACGACGAGGCGGTCGGCGTGGCCCGTCGCCAGTTCCTGAACCGCAGCATCATCGGCCTGATGGGCTTTTCGATCACCGGTTTCGGCGCTGCGGCTGTTGCGTTCCTCTACGGCGGTGGCGGTGGCGGCGGCTTCGGTTCGGCGATCGACGTCGGAGTCGTTCCCGACGTCAAGGCGAGCATCGACGGTGCCAACGGGTTCCTGTACGTGCCCGAAGGTCGCATGTGGGTGACGCGCTACCCCGAGACCTCGATCACCAAGGCCGAACAGGTCTACTCCGAGCCCGAACTGGCCGGTATGCGCGCAGGTCTCGTGGCGCTGTACCAGAAGTGCCCGCACCTGGGCTGTCGTGTCCCCGAGTGCGAGACCTCCCAGTGGTTCGAGTGCCCCTGCCACGGCTCGCAGTACAACCGCGTCGGCGAGAAGCGCGCAGGCCCCGCTCCCCGAGGCCTGGACCATTTCGCCATGTCGATATCGGACGACAACCACTTCATCGTCGACACCGGCACGATCATCCAGGGCCCGCCGTTGGGCACCAACACCACTGGCCAGGAAGCCGAAGGCCCATCCTGCCTCGGCGAATCCAGCCACTGACCCTGGCGCTGCCCTCGCCTACGAATCATCGCAGAAATGGACCCAATGCTCATTCTCGCCAACTCGACCCAGCGAACGATCGGTCTGGTCATCGCCCTGACCATCGGTGCTGCCTTCGTGTTCTATGTGTTGGTCAACGTGTTCTCGACTGGCAAGGACGAGATCGGCTCCGAGCTCGAGCTGGCGCCGAATCGCAAGCCGTACTTCGACGACGAAGTCCTCGAGACCAAGAAGCTCGACCTCTCCCTTGCGTTCGGTGTCGGCACGCTGGCGATCATTGCGCTGGCGCTGCCGTTGTACTGGCTCGGTGAGCCCGGTCGACACGAGGGATTCGTCGACAAGGTCGACTCGGCCTGGGTCAGCCGCGGCGGCGAGCAGTACGAAGCGCTGTGCGCTCAGTGCCACGGCGCCAACGGTGTCGGCGGCGCGGCGCCCTACACGGTGCTCGACGAACAGGGTCGCTTCGTGACCTCGGTGTCGTGGGCCGCTCCTGCGTTGAACTCGATCTTCTATCGCTTCACCGAGGAAGAGGTCATCCACGTCCTCAACTACGGTCGGCCGCAATCGCCGATGCCGGCGTGGGGTGGCCCCGGTGGTGGCCCGCTGACGTCCCAGCAGCTCGAGGAGCTCACCACGTGGCTCCGAACGATCCAGCTCACCCAGGAGGAGATGTCCGCAAACGTCCAGCAGGGTCTGCGTGACCAGGTATTCGGATTGGCACGCGAACAGAACCCCGAGGTCTTCGAGTTGGCGGGCAGCATCGACGACGGCTCGACCGCTGCCGAGATCGTCGCGGCGAACGAAGCCCAGGCGCAGACCTTCGAGCTCTACAACGATCTGATCCCGGGATTCGGCGACCTGCTGCAAGAGGAAGCGGAGTTGACCGCCTCGGCCGATGCGAGCATCGAGGACCTCGAGGCGAATCGTGAGGCACAGACCGAAGCCCTCGATGCGTACATCGCCGAACTCGCTGCGACGGATCCTGCGGCCTACGGAGGGCTGTTGTTCAGCAACCCCGCCAGCGCAGGCGCCTACAACTGCGCCCGCTGCCACACCGCCGGTTGGTCCTGGAACGCAGGTGACGTGCTGGACGCGAATCCCGAGCTCGCAGGGCTGATACCCCCGGAGATCCCCGGCAGCGGCGGGTTCGGCCCGGCCCTGATCGGCGTCGCAGACGCGTTCCTGTCACCCGAGCAGATGGAGGATTTCATCTCGGGCGGTTGCTCGGAGAACCTCAACTACGGGATCAACGGCGTCTGCGAACCGTCCGGCCAGATGCCCGGCTTCGGTGACAACGCCACACCCGATCCGGGTGCAACCTTGACACCCGAGCAGATCGCCGCAGTCGTGGCGTACGAGAGGGGACTCGAATGAACGGGGGTTCGATGCTCGCGGCCGCCGGCGATGCGGCCGTGATCCTGGGTGGCATCTCCTGGGAGCCAGAGATCCGCGGTGCATTGGTGGTGCTGGTCGGCGGAACCGTCCTGTTCGGCAGCGTCTTCTTGCTCCTCACGACCAACACCGGCAACCGACTCGGTGCGCTGAACGCCTTGGCCGGGTTCTTCGGCTGGATGTTCATCTTGGGCGTCATCTGGTGGATCTACGGCTTCGGCCTCATCGGTAATGCCCCCACGTGGGAGCCGAAGGAACTCGTGTTCGGTGACCTGTCGGACGCCACGATCGGCAACGTCGAGGATCTCGGCAACGCCACCCTGGTCGACGCGCCGACGTTGGTGGACAACTTCTGCCCGGGTCTCGTCGATGCCACCGTGCAGGTCCAACGCACTCAGGTCGTGGACCCGGACGCCAATCTGCTGCTCGAGGATGTCTACGACGCACCCGCGGATCGGCCGTGGTGCATGAGCCTGGAGCTCGGTGAACTCCTCGCCATCGACACCGAGACCCTCACCGAAGACATCATCGCCGCCAACGAGGCGCTCGGGCCCGACGATCCGCGCTTCCTCGACGACGTCGCGCTGCAAGAGCGCATCGACCGACTGATCGACGACGAGTTCCGCCGCGATGCCCAGCTCACGCTCAGCGCGGTGGCCTCGGTCTCGCCCGAGCTCATCGAGGCGGCGAAAGCCGATGGCGACATCGACGCCCAGGGCTGGACTCTGATCTCCAACGCAGAGGCGGGTGAAGCGCAAGCCACTGCGGACGCCTTCTTGAACGATTCCTCCGTCGATCCATTCGAGAACAGCGGCGATTTCTTGGTGCTCAACACCTTCCAGCAGGGCGGCAAACCCGATCGTTCGAGCAACAGCGTCATCGATCGCGTCTGGAACGAGATCCGCAACACCGTGTTGTTCTGGCACCCGACGAACACCATCGTCGTACAGGTCGCGCCGACCATCGACAAGCCCACGCTGCCCGGCGAACCACCTCCGTTCCCGGAGGTCGACCAGAGCGGTCAGGTCGTGTCCGTGGTGATGGAACGCGATCTCGGCACCCGGCGCCTCCCTGCTGCGCTCATGACCATCGGCTCGCTCATCTTGTTCCTGGCACTGTGCTGGATGCTGCACGTGCGCGACCAGGAGCTCCGGGAGCGTCTCGAGACCTGGGATCCCGCTTCGGCGGCCTCGTGAGCGGCGAGACGGGAGGCACCTGAGTGCTCGGACAATACCTACCGATCCTGGCCCTGATCGTCCTCGGCGTCCTGTTCGCCGCCATCAGCTTCATCGCGTCGCGTCTGTTCGCGCCGCGTCGCTCGACGCTTGCGAAGACCGCCCCCTACGAATGTGGCATCGTGCCGAGCCAGGACACACCGGAGCGATTCCCGGTCAAGTTCTTCCTGGTGGCGATGATCTTCATCGTGTTCGACATCGAGATCATCTTCTTGTATCCGTGGGCGACCATTTTCGGTGAGCTGGGCCTGTTCGGCCTCATCGCCATGCTGGTCTTCGCCTTTGCGGTGTTCGAATCCTTCGTCTACCTCATCGGTAGTGGCGCCCTCGATTGGGGGCCGATCAACCGGGCCAAGCGCCAGGAACTCGTCGATCCGGCACGCACCGCACACACCACGGTGCGTCGGGTCGGCCACGAGGGCCGCTTCCAGGAACTCGAACCCATCGACACCGAGGCCGCCTGATGCCATCGCTCCCGCTCATCGGAGAGGTCGGCAAGGTCGCCGACGAGGGGATCGAGGGCCTCGACCACAACTTCTTGACCGGCCGTCTCGAAGATCTGGTCAAGTGGTCGCGGAGCCGGAGCATGTGGCCGGCCACATTCGGGCTCGCCTGTTGCGCGCTGGAGATGATGGCGACGGGCTCGGCGCACTACGACCTGTCCCGCTGGGGTATGGAAGTCTTCCGGGCGTCGCCACGCCAGGCCGATCTGATGATCGTCGCCGGACGGGTGTCGCAGAAGATGGCGCCGGTGTTGCGACAGATCCACGACCAGATGATGGAACCCAAGTGGGTCATCTCGATGGGTGTCTGCGCCAGCAGCGGGGGCATGTTCAACAACTACGCGCTGGTGCAGGGCGTCGACCAGATCGTCCCGGTCGACGTCTACGCGCCGGGGTGCCCACCCGGACCCGAGACGCTCATGCACGCCATCCTCACCCTGCACGCCAAGATCGAAGACGGCGAACTCACCCGGCGCCGCGATGCAACCGGTGCCGGCGCAGGCATCACGGTCGAACAGCGCGACGGCCAGACGGCCACCCAGGTCATCATCAGCCGCTGACCGGAGCATGGACGGGCGTGCTCCCCTCCGACTCGTGGGCACGCCCGCGTGCGGTGGGCGATGATGGCAGCGGCCACGAACGCAAAGGAACGACGGTGGCACACGACGCACCAACCGATGAGACCGAGATCGCCGATGGCGATGCCGCCGACGAACCAATCGAGGTCGAGACGCGCCACGGCGTACCCGTGACCTGGTCGCGGGGCCAAGAAGTCCTCCACCCGAGCCGCGAGCAACTCCTCGAGACCGTGGCGAACCTCGGCGAGGAGGGTTTCGGGATCTGCGTCGACGTCACTGCAGTGGACTACTCGGTGTCGCCCCAGCGCGACCTCCCGGCAGGGACGGTGCCCGAACGCTTCGAGGTCGTCGTGGGGTTGTTGTCCCATGCGCGCCGGGAGCGGATCCGACTGCGGGTGCAGGTGCCCGCCGACGATCCGGTCGTTCCGTCATTGTTCGATCTCCATCCGGGAACCGAGGCGCTCGAGCGTGAGGTGTACGACATGTTCGGTATCGAGTTCGACGGCCACCCCGACCTGACCCGCATCCTGATGCCCGAGACCTGGGAGGGGCATCCGCTCCGCAAGGACTTCTCGGTGGGTCGCATTCCGGTCCAGTTCAAGGGCGCCCCCGGGCCCCGATGACGAGGTTCATCTCATGACGACCACCGACCTTCCCTCCACCGCGACCGGCGCCGAATCGCCCCCCGACCTGGGCGACGACCGTCGGGTCCGCCTGCGCGACGACACCAGTGCGGTGCTGCGCCTCTCCGAGGCCGAAGCGAACGCGTTCGAACGCGATCCGGACGATCGCCGCATGATCATGAACATGGGGCCCCAGCACCCGTCGACCCACGGCGTGCTGCGCCTCATGCTCGAACTCGAGGGCGAGACGGTCCGACGGTGCAAGCCGGTGATCGGCTACCTCCACACCGGCATGGAGAAGACCGGCGAGGAACTCAGCTACCTCCAGGGCCCCACCAACGTCACGCGCATGGACTACTCCTCGCCGCTGTTCAACGAGTTGGTGTTCTCGATGGCCACCGAGGAGCTGCTCGGCATCGAGGTTCCCGAGCGCGCGCGGTCTGGATTCGGATGCTCATGTGCGAACTCAACCGCATGAGCTCGCATCTGTTGTTCCAGGCCACCAATGGCATGGACATCGGCGCCGTCGGCATGATGATCTACGGCTGGCGTGAACGCGAAGAGATGTTGCGTCTGTTCGAAACGATCACCGGCTTGCGGATGAACCACAACTACATCCGCCCGGGCGGCGTCGCCGTCGATCTGCCCGACGGGTGGCGCGACGACGTGATGCGCGTGATCGACACGCTTCCCTCACGCCTCGACGAGTTCGACGACCTGCTCACCGGCCAGCCGATCTGGCGCGAGCGCCTCCAAGGGGTCGGCGTCGTCAACACCGCCGAGTGTCTGGCGCTCGGGGTCACCGGCCCGCTGCTGCGGTCGACGGGCTATGCCTGGGACCTCCGCCGCGACATGCCCTACCTCGAGTACGACCAGGTCGACTTCGACGTGCTCGTCGGATCGTATGGCGACTGTTTCGACCGCTACGCCATCCGTCTGAACGAGATCCGTGAGTCCATCCGGATCGTTCGCCAGATCGTGGACAAGATGCCGCCGGGTGACTATCGTGTGCAGGACAAGAAGGTCACCCCGCCACCCCGGGCGCGGATCGACGAGTCGATGGAAGCGCTGATCCACCACTTCAAGATCTTCACCGAGGGCTTCAAGGTCCCCGAAGGCGAGGTGTACGTGGCGATCGAGTCCCCCCGCGGCGAACTCGGTTGCTACATGGTCTCCGACGGCGGTTCGCACCCGTACCGCATGCACATTCGTGGCCCGAGCTTCGTGAACCTCCAGGTGCTGCCCCACATGATGGCGGACTCGCTGGTGGCCGATGCCGTGGCCGTCATCTCGACGGTCGATCCAATCATGGGCGAGGTCGATCG
>CAVQUE010000002.1:0-307500 GCA_963716795.1 uncultured Acidimicrobiaceae bacterium
GGCCAGTTGCGTGTGGTGGGCATCGTCAAGGGCGAAAAGTTCGACCCGGACGATCGGCTGAAGAAGATCCTCGCCGACGCGGTCGCGTATCGGCAACGTGTACGACCGGGTGAACACCGTGTATCCCCAGGACGAGGGGAGCTACATCTACCACGACGAGCACACCGAGTGGGTCATGGCGTATCCCGACAAGGACACCACGTTCCTCCAGGCGGGTGCCCGCCGCATGGACGGCAGGCTGTCGATGCATTACGACGCGGTCTACGTGACCCCGGCCATGGCGGTCACCAAACCGGGCGCGGAATCCACTACATGATCACCGGTCTCGACGGCAAGGGTCGCCCGCTGAGGCCGGGAAGACGTACAAGCTCCACCTGCCGGCCAACTTCCCGGTGAAGGACAACTGGTCGGTCACCATCTACGACCCCCAGACCCGGAGCATGTTGCAGACCGACCAGCCGTTCGCGGGCGTCGACAGCTTGAGCGCCGATCAGAAGCAGAACGACGACGGTTCCATCGATGTCGTCTTCGCGCCCGAATCGCCCAAGGGCATGGAGAAGAACTGGATCCAGACGATCCCCGGCAAGAGCTGGTTCATCCTCCTGCGTGCCTACGGCCCCCTCGAGCCGTGGATCGACAAGACCTGGCGTCCGAGCCAGGTCGAGCTGATCAGCTGATCAGCTGATCAGGAAACCCCGGCGGATTGCGATTCGCAGAGCCGCGGTGGGCCTCGGTGCTCCTCGCGGCTCCGCTTTGGGGCTGTCGGACGTGGTGGCATCAGACCAGGATTCGGGCAGTGAACACAGCAAACAGGAGCGGTATGTACCACCACGAAGAGAGACGGACATGACCGCGACGACCGACTCCTCGCCACCCGCCGACGCAGCCGCAGCGCCACCCTCTGACGATTCCGGGTCCCACGGAATCCACGTGTTCGCAGCCCCGTCGGACGCACCACGAGTCCGGTGGCCGACCGATCTCATCTCGGCCGGGTTCAGCGCGGTACTGACGTTGGTGCTGGTTCTCGTCGCCGGCAACGGATCGACCGTCGACGACAACACGCTCGACTGGGTCGGCACACTGCCGGGTTGGCTGCGGTGGTTGGCGCAGGCGGCCTATGCGGTGGGCGTGCTGTACGGCGTGGGGCTGCTCGTCGGCGTCGGAGTCTTCGCAAAGAGGCGGCTCCAAGTGCTGCGCGACATGCTGCTGGCGGCCGGGTTCGCAGTCATCCTCGTCGTCGTGCTGACCCAACTGATCGACCGGCGCTGGCCGGAGTTTGCGTTCTTCGATCTCGACGGACGCGAGAAACGTTCCCCGCCTTCTTCGTGACGATTTCCGTAGCGATCCAGGCCGCCGCCTCACCGTGGCTCACCGCGCCGATGCGCAAGCTCGGTTGGACGTTCATCCTCGCCGCAACCGCTGCTTCGATCCTCGGTGGGGTGACGACACTCAGTGATGCGCTCGGGGCGATCCTCGTCGCCCTGTTCGCCGCGGCGATCACCCGCTATGCGTTCGGTACGTCGGCAGGGTTGCCGTCGACCAGTCGGGTGCGCGACGGATTGGCCGACCTCGGTGTCGAGGTCGACTCGGTGTCGTACACCGACCATCAACCGCCCGGCTCGGTCGTGCTCTCAGGCACCTCGACCGACGGTCAGGCACTCCTCGTCTCGGTGTTGGGACGCGACTCGTGGACCACTCGCCGATTCAGCCGGTGGTGGAAGGAAGCGTGGTATCAGGACCACGGCGCACAGTACGGGTCGGACCGTCGTCAGCAGGTCGAACATCAATCGTTGGCAATGCTCCTCGCCGATCAGGACGGCGTTGCCGTCCCAGCGTTGGTCACCGTCGGGATGACGGCGTTGGACGACGCGATGCTCGTCACCGACCTGCCCGACCACACGTTGGCCGATGTGCCCCTCGACGAGGTCGGAGACGACCTCCTCGGCACCATCTGGGGTGAACTCGACAAGCTGCACCGCGCCGGCATCAGCCACGGGTCGATCGACGCCTCCCACTTCTGGTTCGATTCCGCCGGCCGTCTGAGCGTGGCGGGGTTCGGTGACTCGACGATCCATCCGAGCGACGACCAACTCCAGCAGGACGTGGCCGCGACGCTCGTGATGACGACGATGGGCGTCGGCGCCGATCGCGCCATCGCCGCGGCCCGCAAGGCGCTCGGTGATGACGCCCTGGCTGCGATGCTGCCCCTGCTGCAGACAGCAGCACTCGACCGCGTGCGCTCCAACGCCAAGGACCAGAAGCTGAAGGTCAAGGACCTCCGCAAGCAGACCGCCGCCGCCGCTCGACGTGGATGTTCCCGAGGTCGAGCAGCTGACCCGCGTCACGTTGAAGAGCGTCGTGATGTACGCCTTCATCGGGTTCGCCGTGTACTCCATCGTTGCCGGGTTGGCCAACGTGGGGTTCGCCACGATCTGGAACACGCTGTCCGATGCCCGGTGGGGCCTCGTGATCCTGGCGCTCGTCCTCGCCAACGCGACCAACTTCACCGACTCGATCGCCGTTCGGGTCGTCGCGCCGAAGAAGCTGCCGGTCGGCATCACGACGGTCGAGCAGTTCGCCATCGGATTCGTCGACATGGCGGTCCCCGCCGGCGCCGGCAAGATCGCCACCAATGTCCGCTACTTCCAGAAGTTCGGCATGGGCGGGCGTGTCAGCCGGAACGACCGGCGCGATTACCACCATGCTGATGCAGGTGGTCGCCCAAGTGACCTTGATCGTGCTGGCGCTCCTCGTCGGTTCCGACAGCATGGACCTGTCGTCGATGTCGAGCGGCGATGGCCAGGGGCTGGAGCTGATCGGGATGATCATCGTGATCCTGGTCGGTGTGGCGGTGGCCGTCGCGGTGGTGCCGAAGTGGAGGCACTGGGTCGAGGACAAGACCCGCAAACCGCTGCAGCAGATACGCGCGTCGCTCAAGACGATCAGAAACCCGAGGACCATCATCTCGGGCATGAGCGCTGCGGTCGGCACCGAGGTGCTGTACGGAGCAGGGCTCATGGCAAGTGTCTTCGCTCTCGGTGGTTCGATCAGCATCGGCGAGGCGATCTTCATCAACGTCGTCGTTTCGTTGGTGTCGGCGATCAGCCCGGTACCGGGCAACGCCGGCGTCGCCGAGGCCGGCCTCACCGCCGGCCTCACCGCGATCGGCATCGACAGCAACATCGCCGTCTCCGCAGTGCTCGTCTACCGGCTCGTGGGGACCTACCTCCCGCCGATCTGGGGGTACTTCTCCATGAGCTGGCTGAAGAAGCACGACTACCTCTGAGCGCAGTGAGTCCCGGCTCGAGGGTGCGTCAGTCCGCTCCGGCGGTGATCCGACCGTCGTCGATCGCGGCAGCACATCGCGGCGTAGTCGAGATCGTTCTGGTCGGCGTAGGTGAACGCGAACTCGGTGAGGGCACGATCGAACGACGAGCCCTTGCCGAGATAGCCGGCGATCGCGATCGGATCGCTGGAGCGGGCATGGGCATGGGCGAGGGTCCAGCCACAGATGGTCGCGTACCCGCGGAGGCGTCGCGGGCCCATCGTCTCCACATCCGCCGAGCCCTTCATGTCGTGGAACTGGCGCCAGTAGTAGTGATGGCCACCGTCGCTGCTCGACCACCCGAGGAAGATGTCGCCCGATGCTTGGATCAGCCGCTGGCCCTGAACCACCCGCTCACCGGGCGAGTCATACGTGCTCGGGTCGAGATGGGCTTCGAGCACCGACGCCTCGGCCTCCTTGACCTGGAGGAACAGCGGGTCGCCGTCGTCGCGGCCGACGAACAACGCGATCATGCAGCGGGTGCCGACGCTGCCGACACCGACGACCTTGAGCGCGATGTCGACCAGGTGGTACCGCTCGAGCAGGGCCTTGCGGTCGTCGCGGATCGAGTTGCGGTAGAGGTCCCAGCTGTGAACGATCTGGCGCTGCAATTCGTCACCGTCTTCGTGCACGAGGTCGCGGAGCGGCACGATCAAGGGTGGGGCGCTCGCGATCCGGAGCACTCCGTCGACACGTTCGGTCAGCTTGGCCGCCGCCTTCAGGCTCGTCTTGGATCGTGCCTTTGCGGCGCTCTTCGACAGCCGTTTGCGGTCGCTCTTCTTGGTCAGCGCGGCTTCGAGCTCGTCGACGGAGAGTTCGGCGTACCAGACGTCGAGCGTGGCCTGCTCGGCGAAGTGGGCCATCGCCGTGCGGTAGCCCGCCACCGACGCGGCCACCGCGTCGGCGGTCTTTCCGTGGCCGAAGCCGTTCGACCGTCCGGCGAGCGCAACGCTGGCCGCCAAACGCTTGACATCCCACTCCCACGGCCCCGGGAGCGTCTCGTCGAAGTCGTTGACGTCGAACACGAGGTTGCGTTCCGCCGACGCGAATGCGCCGTAGTTCGACAGGTGGGCATCGCCACAGAGTTGCGCATCGAGACCGGACACGGGCGTGCGGGCCAGGTCGCCGGCCATGATCGCCGCCGCCCCGCGGTAGAAGGTGAACGGTGAGACCGACATTCTTCCGTGGCGGATCGGAACGAGCGATTGGAGCCGGGTCGCGTCCTGTGCGGTGAGCACATCGACCGGATCGGGTCGGTCCGGGGCCGGCGCCCAGTCGGCGTGGCTCGACCGAGGCGCCTGCTTGCGAGCCGCGCGGCCGCGCTCGTGGCGTTCTTCGACCGTGAGGTGTGCGTGGACTTCAGTTGTTGGCGAATCTGGCACCGGGCCCTCCGAGGTTGGCCATGGGAGCGACGTTACGTCACCGTTGAATCAGTCACCGTTGAATCAGACGGCCCCTCGCCGAAGAACCCGACCGTTCGGAGCTCCGGAAGAGGTCGGATCCGATTGCGGCAACGGGGGCGGCAAGGATGAGGCCGACCATGCCGGCGACCAGCCCGCCGAATGCGGTCGCCAACAGGATGGCCAATGGGCTCATGGCGAGGCTCGAACCGAGCAGCTTCGGTTGGAGCAGGTTCTCCAGAACGACCTGAGCGAGGATCACGATCACGAAGGCGGTCACCGCCATGCCGAACCCGCCGTCACCGAGGGCCATCAGCACCGCGAAGGCGCCGCCGAAGAAGGCGCCGATGTACGGGATGTAGGCGCCGACGAAGTTCACGACGCCGATCGCCAGCGCGCCCGGCACACCGAGGAAGTACATCCCGATCGCGATCGACACGCCGTTGACGAGTGCCAGCGCGGTCTGGCCGGCGAAGTAGGACTGGACATCCTTGATCGACTTGTCGACGATCTTCTGGGCAGCGGCCTGTCGGGCGGGGTCCGACCGACGGGACACCCATCCGCTGATCATGGTCGGCATGCCTTCGAGCACGTAGTACATCACCATCGTCCCGAGTACCAACCCGGCAATGAGTCCTGTGGCTGAGTCGATGGCGGTCGCAACAGCGGTAGCCACCCCGTCACGGGCGACATTTGCACCGTCCTGAGCGGTCGAGTCGACCGCGTCGACGGCACCGGCGTTGATGGGGAGGTCTTTGGCCCAGTTCTTGATGTCGTCGACGGCGTTCTGGAGATTCTCGCTGATCGCATCGCTCTGGCTCCAGAGGGCCTCGGCGGTGATGAATGCACAACCGGCGAAAACGACGAACAAACCGGCCACCACGATCCCTGCGCCAGCCGCACGCTTGACGCCGTGCTTCTCCAGCCAGGTGACGATGGGCACGCACACGACTGCGACGAAGACGCCGACGGCGAGGGGCGCCGTGATGGAGCGAGTCGCTGCGATCAAGACGATGATCAGCGCCAGGGCAACCATCATCCCGGTGAACATCCAACTGTTGGTGCCGACTCGCCTCACCCACGGCAGCACCTCGAAATGGATCTGAGTCGGCCCGTCTGCGTTCGGGGTCGGTTTCTCTGGTGCGGTGCTCTCTCCACTGTTCATGGGATCGATCCTCGTCGCCAATTGCGGCCACAGTGAGCCCCGAAATGGTGGCACGGTGGTGCAATGTCAGCTCGTGTGCCGGGATCGGGTGGCCATCCGTTTGGCGTGGCGTTTGGACAGCTCGTTGAGCAGCGCGCCGATGAGCGAGATGCCGCTGAAGATGTAGAAGACGGTGAACAGCTTCGATGCATCGGTCGACGGTGAGAGGTCGCCGAAGCCGACCGTCGTCAACGCCACGGCGCTGAAGTAGAACGAGTCGACCCAGCCCCAGTCCTCCAAGATGCGGTAGACGACCGTGCCGACACCGAGCGCGGCGAGGCTCAGGATCCCGATGATTCGCGTGGAGTAGGCGTCCCACGCAGACGTCGACGACCCCGACGTCGGGTGACGTCGGACGATGTGGTTGGGGCTCCGTGCGGTCGTTCGTTCATTGCGGTCAGCGCTATCGGCGGCGCATCCGCCGTCCGCCACGGCGGCGACCCCGGCGGCGGACGCCGGCGACCGAGACGGGGCTGAGCGGCCGGCCGATCATGTCGATGAACAGGCTCGCGGGCCCCGTTGACGGCGTGAGCTCACCGTCGGTCACCTCGACCGCGTAGCTCATGTCGCCGCCGCTCAGCTCGGGCTCTCGGAGCACGACGACGACGTCGTTGACCTCGTCTTCCTCGAAGATCGACAGCAGCGCGTTCGGCGGGTTCTCGGCGAAGTTGTCGTCGCCGACGCCCCACGAGGCGAAGAACTCCTCGGTCGGGATGTGTCCGGTCAGCCGTTCGGGTCGGTCGGAGAAGAACAGCGTGGTCGCCGACACGCCTTTGAGCGTGACGCGGTCGCCGTTGATGTCGAGACCGCTCGCCGTCTGGGCGAACATGTATTCGACCTCTTCGGGATCGGCATCGCGTGTCGTAGCAAGATCATCGTGGTCGTCGGTCATCAGGAACTCCTTGTCGTGTGTTCTCGCGGTGAGTGTCACGATCCTCCGCTCGGGACGTCTCCGAAACCGCCAAGTGGGAGGTGCGACGGAGCAGTGCGGCCCGTCGTTGCTCCCGGTCGCCGCCATGTTGGAGGTTCCGTCGGCGCCATCACCCCGCGACGATGAACGTCGACCGGAGGTTGCGATGAACATCGATCAACTCGACGAGGCATTCACCGGGCAGCCGATCACGGCGGCCGACGTGGTTGCTGCAGTCATCGTGCTCATCGTCAGCTCTCGCGATGCGCCTGGTTCGTCGGGCGCTTGCTGCGCCGCTACTTCGGTCGTCCCGGCCAGCAGTCCGACCAGATGGCGAAGCTGTTGGGTCGCGTCGGGCAGTGGGGCGTTGCCGCCCTCGGGCTCGCGTGGGCGCTGAGCATCGTCGGACTCGAGATCGGCGGAGTCTCGTTCTTCATCCTGGCGGCGCTGCTCATCGAGGCCTGGCAATCAGACCGATTGCAGAGAGCTTCGCGATCAGCGTCGCGATTGCTTCGCGTCCGGCATTCGGCGTCGGCGACGAGATCGGCGTCGAAGGCGTCGTCGGCGAGGTGCTCGAGGTCACCGAGCGGAGCGTGGTCGTACGGCGACGAGACGGCGCTCGGGTCCACATTCCCAACGCCGACATGATCTCGGAACGGGTGACCGTCTTTTCGACCGATCGCCGAACGCCGATCGACCATTGATGTCAAGCTCGCCTATCACACCGACATCGACACAGCCGACCACGTGATCCGGGCGGCACTCTCCGACGTCGACGGCTTGATTCGAATCGGATCGATTCGGGCGACGTCGCTCGACGGCTGCGTCGAACTCTCGATTCGCTTCTGGCACGAGTCGAGCATCGACGCCGCGAATCGCACCTCCGACGCCGTGGTTCGGGCCGTGCACCGGGCACTTCAGCAGGCCGGCATCCGCGGCGCCCCGTTCCTCGCAGATCGCGCTCGCCGACCCCGTACACCCACGAGGGCACCACTTTGGCGCTACCTGACGCAGCGCCCGTGGACGACGATCGATGAGGAATGGCCAAAGACCAGGTGCCCTGAACCTCGCACCGGAGAAGAGCAGCGATGACGAAGCCTGACGGTTCTGCGATCGACCCCGGGGGAGACGGTGGTAGCGACGCACTCCAGTGGTTCCGGTGCCCACGAGACTCACGGCATCCACGTGTTCGCCGCGCCGTCGGACGCGCCGCGGGTGCGCTGGCCAGACCGACCTGATCTCGGCCGGCTTC
This sequence comes from uncultured Acidimicrobiaceae bacterium, assembly GCA_963716795.1. Lineage (GTDB taxonomy): Bacteria > Actinomycetota > Acidimicrobiia > Acidimicrobiales > UBA8592 > CAVQUE01. Next base: position 8,092 of record CAVQUE010000002.1, read on the forward strand.
ACCGCGTTGTTGACACTCGTGTTGATTCTCGTCGCCGGCAAAGGATCGACGTTCGACGACAGCACGCTCGACTGGGTGGGAAGCCTGCCGGGCTGGTTGCTCTGGTTGGCGCAGGCTGCCTACGCGGTCGGCGTGCTGTACGGAGTGGGGTTGCTCGTCGGCGTCGGGATCTTCGGCAAGGGCTGGCTCCAGGTGCTGCGCGACATGGTGCTGGCCGCGGTGTTCGCCGTCGTGTTGGTGCTCGCCCTCACCGGGATCATCGACGAGCGCTGGCCGGAGTTCGCATTCTTCGATCTGGACCAGACGCGAACCACCTTCCCGGCGTTCTTCGTCACGACGTCGGCCGCGATCCAGGCCGCTGCGTCACCCTGGTTGACGGCACCGATGCGCAAGCTCGGCTGGACGATCATCCTCGCCGCGACCGCGGCCTCGATCCTCGGGGGTGTCACGACATTCAGTGATGCGACCGGGGCGATGCTCGTCGCCCTGTTCGCGGCGGCGATCACCCGCTATACGTTCGGCACGTCGGCGGGGCTACCGTCGACCGGCCGAGTGCGCGCCGGATTGATCGACCTCGGTGTCGAGGTCGACGCGTTGTCGTACTTCGATCCGCAACCCGCTGGTTCGGTCGTGCTGTCCGGCACGACGACGGACGGCCAGGCCGTCAGAATCAGCGTGTTGGGGCGCGACTCGTGGGCCACTCGCCGCTGGACCAGGTGGTGGAAGGAAGCGTGGTATCAGGATCAAGGCGCGCAGTACGGGTCCGACCGTCGCCAACAGGTCGAACACGAATCGTTGGCGCTGCTCCTCGCCGAGCAGGACGGCGTCGCCGTGCCGGCCCTTCTCACCGTAGGGATGACGGCACTGGATGACGCGATGCTGGTCACCGATCTGCCCGACCACACATTGGCCGATTTGCCCCTCGAGGAGGTCGGAGACGACCTCCTCGACGACATCTGGGGTGTGCTCGACAAGCTCCACCGAGCCGGCATCGGTCACGGGTCGATCGATGCGACCCATTTCTGGTTCGATGCGGCCGGTGAGATGAGACTGGCGGGGTTCGCCGACTCGGCGATCCATCCGAGCGACGATCAACTCCAGCAAGATGTGGCGGCGACGCTGGTGATGACGACGATGGGTGTCGGCGCCGATCGTGCCATCGCGGCGGCCCGCAGGGCGCTCGGCGATGACGGCGTCGCGACGATGCTGCCACTGCTTCAGACGGCGGCGCTGAACGATCGCGTTCGTCACAACGCCAAGCATCAGAAGTTGAAGGTCGAGGACCTCCGCAAGCAGACGGCCGAGGCACTCGGCGTGGACGTTCCCGAGCCAGTGCAGCTGACACGCGTCACGCTGAAGAGTGTCGTGACCTTCGTGTTCATCGGGTTCGCCGTGTACTCGATCGTCGCCGGGTTGGCCGACGTCGGGTTCGCGACGATCTGGGACACGCTGTCCGACGCCCGTTGGGGCCTCGTGATCCTCGCGTTGGTCCTCGCCAATGCCACGAACCTCACGGACACGATCGCCCTGCGGGCCGTCGCACCGAAGAAGATGCCGATCGGTGTGACGACGACCGAACAGTTCGCCATCGGCTTCGTGAACATGGCCGTCCCCGCCGGCGCGGGCCAGATCGCCACCAACGTCCGGTACTTCCAGAAGTTCGGCATGAGTGGCGTCACGGCTGGCACGACCGGCGCGATCACCATGTTGATGGGGATGTTCGCCCAGTTCACGTTGGTCATGCTGGCGGTCCTGGTCGGGTCGGGCGGCATCGACCTGACGGACATGGGCGGCGGTGACGGTGCGGGGCTGCGGCTGATCGGGATGGTGCTCGTGATCCTCGTCGGGATCGCCGTCGTGGTCGCCGTGGTGCCGAAGTCGCGGCACTGGGTCGAGGACAAGGTCCGCAAGCCGCTGCAGCAGATTCGTGGGTCGCTCGAGACCATCAAGAACCCCAGGACCCTGCTCACCGGTCTCGGTGGGGCCGTCGGGACCGAGGTGCTGTACGGCGCCGGGTTCGCGGCAAGCGTGTTCGCCTTGGGAGGCTCCATCACTCTCGGTGAGGCGATCTTCATCAACGTCATCGTTTCGCTGGTCGCCTCGATCAGCCCGGTCCCGGGCAACGCCGGTGCCGCCGAGGCCGGCCTGACCGCCGGCCTCACCGCGATCGGTGTCGACGCCGACGTCGCGGTGTCGGCGGTGCTCGTCTACCGGCTCGTGAGCACCTACCTCCCCCCGATCTGGGGCTACTTCTGCCTGAACTGGCTGAAGAAGCACGACTACCTGTGAGCGACGAGGCTGCGGCTTCGATCCGGATATGCGGAAAGGCGAGACGATGACCAACCCGACGATGACACTCCGACCGGCCGACCAACGTCCCACCGTCGGCCAGGTCATCGGGAGGACCCTGTCGGTCACCGTGGTGGTCGCAGTCGCCTTGCTCATCACATCGTGGTTGCTGCCGGGCTTCGAGATCGACGCGGTTCCGCAACGCTCTGTTGGCCGGCCTGGTCGTGGGGCTCTTCAACGCGCTCGTCTGGCCCGCACTCGCCTTCGTGCTGGTGCCACTGTCGGTATACACGCTGGGCATTGCCAACCTGGTGGTGAACGCCCTGCTCATGTGGGTGGTACTGGGCGATCTCCCCGGCGTCCGGCTCGACGGGTTCTGGGCAGCGATGCTCGTGACGATCGTCGCCACCGTCATCGCCACGCTGCTGGCCTCGGCACTCGCCCTCGATGACGACGCCTGGTACGACCAACGGATCGCACGCTTCGTCCGTCACCGACGGAGCACCACCATCACCGAGGTTCCCGGCGTCGTCTTCGTGCAGATAGACGGCTTGTCCGAACCCGTCCTGCGGGTGGCGTTGGCATCCGGCGACGTTCCGACGCTGCACCGCTGGCTCGATGACGGGAGCCACCGCGTCGTCGGATGGCGCACCGAGTGGTCGTCCCAGACCGGCGTCAGCCAGTGCGGCATCCTCCACGGTTCCACCGCCGACATGCCGGCGTTCCGCTGGGTGGAGAAGGACACCGGTGAGGTCGTCGTGTCGAACCACCCGAAGTCGGCTGCCGAGATCGAGCGCCGCCACAGCGACGGCAACGGGCTCCTGGCCGAGAACGGATCGAGCTACGGCAACCTGTTCACCGGTGACGCCGAGCGGGCCGTGCTCACCATGAGCGTCGCCGGCAAGAAGAGTGAGGGTCGCGCCGGCACCGGTTACGGCCAGTACTTCTCGCGCCCGTCCAACACGGTGCGAACGCTCGTTGCCACCGTCACCGAGGTGTTCCGCGAGCGGCAGGCAGCGCGTGACCAGATCCGCCGCGACGTCGAGCCCAGGGTGAGTCGCAACTGGACCTACGCGTTCCTGCGGGCGTTCACCACGATCATCAGCCGCGACGTGTGCGTCAACGGTGTGCTCAACGACATGGCCCAGGGTCGCTCGGCGATCTACATCGACTTCCTCGGGTACGACGAGGTGTCACACCACTCGGGCCCGCTGCGAGAGGACACGCTTCGTGTGCTCCGCGACATCGATCGGCAGATCGCTCGCTTCGAGCGCGCCACACAATGGGCTCCCCGGCCGTATCGGATCGTCGTATTGTCCGATCACGGACAGACGCAGGGTGCGACGTTCGACGAGCGCTACGACCGGTCGCTGGCCGACCTCGTGGGGCACCTGTGCGGGGAGGTTCGCGACGCCGACACCGACTCCGCGCAGGGCCGGACCGAGTCGTCGGCATGGTTCCGGAGCGCTCGCGGGCGTGACAAGGAGGCCCACGCCTCGGAAGCGAGACCCACCGTGCTGGCATCGGGCAACCTCGGGTTGATCTACCTTCCCGAGGGCGACGAGCGACTCACGTCGGAGGAGATCGCACGGCGGCATCCGAAGCTGCTGTCCGGGCTGCTCGCACACGCCGGCATCGGCTTCGTGCAGGTGCAATCAGCCGACGACGGCCCACTGGTGCTCGGGGCGACCGGTCGCCGGAACCTGGCCACGGGTGAGGTCGAGGGCGACGACCCGCTCGAACCCTTCGGGCCGGGCGCAATCGCGATGGTGAGCAAGGCTGCCGGATACTCGAATGCGGCCGACGTAATGGTGAACAGTCTGTACGACGCCGAGCGCGACGAGGTGGCTGCGTTCGAGCATCAGGTGAGCTCGCACGGCGGTCTGGGTGGGGCCCAGACCCACCCGTTCCTGCTCCACCCTGTCGACCTCGAGCCGCCGACCGAGGTCATCTCCGGCCCAGCGGCCCTTCATCTCGTGCTCAAGGGATGGCTGGCCGACCTGGGCCAGCCGGTGGGAGTGTCCGATGCTGGGGAGTGAAACCGGGCCGGAACTCTTCGACTGGGAGGTCGCTGCAGACGTTTCTGAAGTGATCGAACTCATGGCGATCGTCGTCATCGCGCTTTCGGTTGCCGTCGCGGTGGTGCAGATGGCGCGGAGTGCCATCGGCGGTGCGAGCGGATCACGTGCCTACGACGTGTTCAAACAGTCGTTTGCTCGCGGCGTCCTGCTCGGTCTCGACCTGCTGATCGCAGCCGACATCATTCGAACGGTCACGCTCGACCAGACACTGGAGAACGTCGCCGCACTCGGCCTGCTCGTCATCGTTCGAACGTTCCTCTCCTGGTCACTCGTGCTCGAGGCGGAGGGTCGTTGGCCCTGGGAGTCGCCCCGCTCGGGTGCAACGTCACGTTGACCGTCGCCATCATCGAGCCGGAAATCACCGCCAAGTACGTGAGCCTGTCCCCGCTCGTGGTGCTGCTGGCAACTGCGATCGGCGGGGTGGTGGCCGGACTCGTCGGGCTCCTGCTCGCGGTACCGGCAGCCGCCATCCTCTCGAAGGCGGTCAGTCTGATCCGCCAAGTCGACGACCCGACTCGGGCCGAAGTGGCTCAAGCAACGTAGCGTGTCGGATCAGGTGTCGGTGCCGTCGGCAGCCTCAGGTTGCATCACCCTTCGTTCCGGGACGCTCAGCTCGATGTCGGCCGTGTGGAGCGCTGACATCGTGGCCCGGATTGCTCCGTCGGTCACCCCTGACGAGCCTGACATCGTGGCCGGGTACCAGTAGCTGATCGTCAGCGTGATCTCGTTGTCGGTGATGCTGCTCGCCTCGACTGCGGGCCCGGGGTCGTCGACGACGTCGTCGACCGAAGAGATTGCGGCCATCACCGCCGAGGTGATCGCGTCCAAGTCGGTGTTCGAGCGAACACTGATGTCGAAGCTCGCCTTGCGACCATCGGTCGAGCTGTACACGGTGATTGGATTCCCGAGTACCTGATTGTTGGAGATGTAGACGAGCACCCCATCGCTCTGTCGCAGCGTGGTGGAACGGCTCCCGATCTTTTCGACGGTGCCGCGAAACTCCGATGTCTTGATCTGGTCGCCCACCGAGAACGACGGCCGGGCGAGGAGCAGGATTCCCGATGCCGAGTTCTCGACCATCGGCTTGAGTGCCAACGCTCCGATGATCAGCGCGAAAGCGAACAGCACGGACAAGAACCCGATGTCGACCCCCAGGATGCTCGCCACCAACGCGAACGCAGAGAGGTAGACGAGCCATTTCGCGATCCGCGCGAGATCCGCAGCAACCTGGCGAGAGGCAACTCCGGCGCGACGAAGCGCTCGCTTGACGAGCGCCTGGACGGCACGAGCGCTCGGAACGCTTGCGACGGCCACCACGGCCGCAGCCAACACGTCCCACCCGCTGAGGCTCCCTTCGTTCAGGGCGTCTGCGATGTTCTGGGCTGCGTCGCTCGCACCGTTGGACAGCAGGGCATGCACGGCGGTCACCTCTCCATCATGTTTCACTCGTCTCGTCGAAGGTCGTGGCACATCCGACTTCCACGCGTCGGTACTGCAATGCTCGGTCTCGATTCTGTCGACCCGAGGTCGGGGCTTGTAGCCCCCAGAAGGTGCGGCGGGGGAGCAACGCCCAGGGCTCACCACGGCAGCTGATTCCGTCGAGTGCTCCCTTGACGCCCCGTTCGGGTGCTGGTGAGGAATCTCCTGAACGTCGACGATTGCGGGTATGGCCGAACGAATGACCTTGCCTGACGACGCCGTGGGCACCGCCGTGTCGTGGGCCAGGGTGCGCCAACCCACCGTCTCGCACGATCTCAGCTCATGAGTCCTTCGAGCGATCAGAGCAACGACCGGCAGATGGTCGACGACACCGAGCGCTGGCTGCAGCGACGCGGCGTGCCCGTCGCCGAGAAGCACGTCACATCGCCGCTTGCGCTCTTCGCTCGAGTGATCCCGTTGCTCGTGATCGTGTTGTTCGCCGAGTCGATCACGATGCTCGCCCACGGCGTGTACCGCGGCTGGACCCTGTACGGCGTGTTCGTCCTCTCACTCGCCGGCCTGGTGTGGCTCGTCGTGCTGGCATGGAATCGACGGCCACGACGGACGTGGCACGTGCCCCAGTGGCTGGCAGGTGTCGCCGATCGCCGCGTTCGTGTTCGGCCCCGCGGCGCTCGGGCTCACGTTCGAGGACAGCGACGCACTGGTTCTCAATCTGCTGGCGATCAACGTCGCCGTACTCGTCGCCGCAGTGCTCTCGGAGCATTTCAACATCACCCCGGTCGTCCGACACGAGATCAACGAGATCCGGACCGGCCACCGCCAGATGCTCGCGCCCATGCGTCAGGTGCTGCCGATCATGCTGCTCTCGGTGCTGTTCCTCTTCACGACCGCCGAGATCTGGCAGGTGTCGCACGATGCCACGTCGCTCGGCTTCGGGATCGTGGTGGTCGCGCTCATCGGCCTCTCGGCGGCCTTCGTCGCAAGCCGGGCTCGCGACGCGCTGGAAGGTGTGTGGCACTTCACGAGCTGGCAGGAGATCGATCACATCTCCGAGTCGACGACCGCTCCCGACCTTCCGTTGCCCGACGACCTCCCGGGATCACCTGACATCGAGGGCGACGGAATCGGTCGACGGCAGGTGAGAATCCTGCTGTTCGTGACGATGACGGTCCAGTTGCTCGTCGTGGCGGCCGTCGTCACGCTGGTGCTCGCAGTCGTGGGGATGCTGCTCGTTCGACGGGAAACGATCGAGCAGTGGACGGAACTGCAGGACGTCGACTGGGATCCACTGCTTGCCGTGACGATCTTGGGTCATGAGTATCCGCTGACGTCCGAGACGATCCTGATGTCGATCCTGCTCGGAGTGTTCGCCGCGATGCAGTTCGCAGCATCGATCATGACCGACGCCGATCTCCAGAAGGACTACTTCACGGGCGTCTACGACGACGCCCGCGAGGTGATTGCGGTACGTGCGAGGTATCGCCGATACACCGCGCGGCACGACGTCTCGCCACCGGCAACCACCGAGTCGACGACACCAACAGAATGATCGTGTGCTCGGACAATCGCGTCGGGTCACCAAGCTCGCCCAGCGGAACTCGCGCCATCGGCACGTACCGCTCCGACGTCGTCGACGAAGGCGCTGGCGAGTCGTCGATCACGTTCCGACGTCGCGAACCGTGCCCCCTGTTGCCCGAGGCGCAGGAGTGCTGCGGTCACCGTTCGGTCGTCGCGGCCGTAGAGCAGGATCTGCCTCCCCGCAGCGTCGAGGCGGTCGCCCAAGCTGTCAGCCAGCACGATGACGGAGGACGATTCGTCGGGGTGTTGACGTGTTCTGACTCCGATCTTGCGCAGCGCGAGCCGTGCAAACACTGCTGCCAGTTCCTCGGTGCACTCGACGCCGGTCCGTGGATCGTTCACCGCAGGCGACAGTGCCATCAGTGCGATATCGACGAGGACCTCCACGGCGTATCCGATGTCGTCCTGCGGATCCCGCGAGTTCGCAATCGTGATGCAGTCGAACAGGTCGTCGTCACTGATCGGTGATGACGTCGAGACCCAGCCGATCGTCTCGCCTCGAATGACGGCCCTTCCAGACCCACCGTCGATCAGCACACACGCCTCGGGCTCAGACATCAGGCGGTGCAGGCGATCGGTATCGACACGGACGATGTACCCGTCGTCGGGCGCCACCAGATCGGCTGCATCGGACGGTCGCTCGACATCGATGTCTCGGACCACGATGTCGTGACGCGACTCGTGCTCCTGCGCTTTGGCCGCCCGCTCGATTCTCCGGGCAATCCAACTGATTGCCTTGTCGACGCGCAGAGATTGCAGCGTGCCGTTGATGTACCAGACGATCATCACGCCGGTGACAATCAGCAACACCACGCTGACCGACATCATGAGCGGTGGCGCAAGGTCGTCGGGCTCACGACCTCGGAGCAGAACCTGTGACGTGAGGATGAAGCTTGCGGTCAGCGCAAACGTGGCCAGCACCCACTTGTTCCCGTTGCCCCGGAGCCGCATTCGGAGCAGGCGCGCCGAGAACTTGCTCGCCATGTTCCCCGCGGTCAGCGCAGTGAGGGCCAACACGATGCTCAGTCCGGTGAACACGAGGCCGAGTGCACTCAACAGCGAGGTCCGAGCCTGGGCGACCGTGATGGCGAACGTCTCAGGGTCCGGCTGCGGGCTGTTGCGCTCGATCACCGTCGCCAGCACGACGCCCACAACGGTGCCGAGGATCGCCGTGATCTCCTGGTTCTCCCCAACCGCCGTGCGGAAATCGTCCAGCATCCCTCGAATATTTCGCATTGTCGTTTCCCCACGTGCAGATGTGTGGCAGCACTTCGATCTTCAGCCATGGTGCACCGAGGGGGTAGCTCCAACACGGTGAGAGAAAGGAGCAAACGGGCGGAATTCGGCGGAGCTCGAGCGCTCGATCGGATCTCAGGTGGTGCAACCTGCGGTGCAACCCGCCAACCGACGTCGAGCGATCCGGTGACCCTCAGTGATGCATGCTGATTTGCATGCATAGCACGAGCGTTCGAATCGACACTGCGACTCACGACGACCTCAAGCGCCTCGCGGCCGAGTTCGACACGACCGTCGGCAATACGGTCACACTTGCGGTGAGGGCGCTTCGCCAAGACCACATCGGGAGGCAGCTCCAGGCCTCACTGGTCAGCGACGAGGACGCCCCTGGCTCGATGCAGACCTCGGGTGACGCCGGCTCCGTGCAGCAGACCGATGTTGATCTGGGCAGACGACGCCGACGTGAGCCGACGTCGATTGTCACCGCAGGTTGCGTCGGGTGCGGGGCGAGACGGGTCGTCAGCCTCCCCCGTGCGCCGTGTGATGGTCGGGAGCGTCCGGATTCTGCTTGGGCACGAAGTCGAGCGGAGCGCCGACCGGGATCAGTTCCTCGCGCTTGACCGACTCGGCGAACTCTTGGCCGAGTCGGGCGGCGTGGTCGATCACCCACGAGTGGAAGTACCTGCTGTACTTCTCGCGTTCTTTGGGGTCGAGGTCGAGGTTGATGATCGCAGGGAAAGCCAGGTCGAGCGCCGGGTCGAACAGGTATTTCTGTTGCTTCAGGGCCAACTTGAAGTTGCGCCACTTGATGCCGTACAACTGGTCGGCGTTCCAGTAGAGGAAACCTTCCCGGTTCGATTCATCCTGCTCACCGGCGAGCCAGGCCGTCTGATCCACACCGTCGATCTCGCGGTCGCCGGGCACGTCGATGCCGGCCGCGTTGGCCAACGTCGTGTACCAGTCGGTGCAGTGCATGATCTCGTTGCTCTTCGCGCCTGTAGCGAACTGCCCGGGCCACTGCACGATGCACGGCGTCCGGAGCGACCCTTCCATCCCGGTGAAGTACGAGCCCTCCCAGAAACCTGCCGTTCCTCGGTCGGGGCCGAACTCCTCGTTGCCGTTGTCGCCGGCGAAGATCACGATCGTGTTCTCACGCAGGCCGAGCTCGTCGAGTTTGTCGAGGATCATGCCGAAGTCGCCGTCGAGTTGAAGTAGGCAGTCGGCCCAATCGCCGTGTCCGCTCGTGCCCTTGTACTCGTCGCGCGGATGGACCGGCAGGTGCATCAGCGAATAGTTGTGATAGACGAGAAATGGCTTGTCTCCCTCGGCGTGGCGTTCGAGGAAGTCCATGGTCCGTGTGTTCATTTCGACATCGACGTTGATCTTGAGGTCATAGTCGAGGACACCCAACTGTTCGATGGGCTCGCCCTTCTTGCCCTGATACATGTACTCGACGGTGTCTCGCTCCGGGTCGTACCACGGGTCGTCGGTCCACAAGGCAGGATCCCAGGAGAACGGGGGGCCATACCACTCGTCGAAGCCGTGATCGGTCGGCCAACGCCCGTCGCCCTCGCCGATGTGCCACTTGCCCATACACAACGTGGCATATCCGGCATCGGAAAAAACGTCTCCCATCGTCTGCTCCCAGGCAACGAGGCCACCGGACATACCCGGCGCCGTGGCCTTGGTGTTGCCCGAACGAATGGAATAGCGGCCCGTCATGAGCGCAGAGCGGGTCGGGCTGCACTGCGCCTCCGGCGCGTAGTTCATCATCTGGAACCCCTCGGCCGCGAACTCATCGATCCGCTTGGTATCCGCGCCGCGCAAGATGCCACCGCCATAACACCCAAGCTCGCCGTAGCCGAGGTTGTCGACATGGAAGATCAGCACATTCGGTCGTGTGTCAGGCATTGCATCGTCTCCTTCGGAGGCTTCGGTTGCTGGGATGTCAGGTCCCCACAGCGGGGTCCGCTGGGCGAAAGGTGTGTCAGCGGTCTTTCCAATGCCGTAGGCAGCCAAGCGCCGACAAGAGCGAACTCAGCTGCACGTCTCCTGGAACTTGGTCACCGCGGCTTGCGAGGCTTGGGCCGTCTGTTGAACGGCTCCGACGATGGCCGTGACGTCATCCGCTGTCGGGTCCCCTGACACAGCGTTGAGCGCCTCTTCGAGGCCGGACAACGCTGAGTCGAGCGCAGTCAACTCCTCAGAGGCAACTTCGGAACCTGTGGTACGAAGCTCGGTGAGGTCGCTCTGGATGTCGCCCAGTGTGCTGCGAAGCGCGTCAGTGCCTTCGGCCGCGACATCGATTTCGCCGAGGGCCTCGATGTCGCTGTCGAGATTCCCCGCCGCGTCGCAGAACGCAGCCTCAGGACTGTCATCGTCACCGCATCCTGTGGCGAGCAGCATGAGGCCCACAGCCAACGCAGCTCCTCCTCTGGTCAGGCGGCCGAGCCGACCCATCCCGTGCTCTTGACCGCTGGTGGACGGTGAATTGCGTAGCGCATCGATCATTGGATCATCATCTCCTTGGCTCCTGGTCATCGTCGACGGTCGGGGCCAAAGCCCGCTAGCCCCATAAGGGAGCAGCGATGGGGTAGACACGACCTTGTCGGCGCAGGTCACTGCCCTAGCGCCTCGCTCCACCTCCTCGACCCCACGAAAGCGATGATCGGATATGAGATCTTCGAACCGGTGGGTGAAGCACGAGTCGGACATGAGGTTCCCCGGGTCTGACGGACATCTACCCTGAGTCGACGAGGTCGGCTCGGAAAGGAAGTCCAGATGCCTCCCGCTTATCCGCCGGAGTTCCGCCGTCGAGCCGTAGACCTCGCGAATCGAGCGCGACGAGCGCGGTGATCGAGTCACCCCGGTCGCGTAGATCGCCAAGGATCTCGGGATCGCGGACTCGTGTCTGCGGAACTGGATCCGACAGGACGAGATCGAGACCGGCCAACGCCAAGGCGCGACCACCGACGAGCGCAAGGAACTCGCCGAGCTCCGCCGGCGGAACAAGGTCCTCGAGATGGAAGTAGAGATCCTCGAGCGGGCGTCGGCCTACTTCGCCAGGGAGAACGTTCTCCCGAAATGATCTATGCGTTCATCCGCGACGAGTGCTCGGACCTGCCCGTGGCGGTGGCGTGCCGGGTGATGAACGTGTCCACCTCCGGCTTCTATCAACGCGCCGCCCAACCGGTGACAGCGAAGGAGGTCGACGACGCCGTGATGACTGCGACGATCCGCCAGATCTGGATCGACTCCCGTCAGAGCTATGGGGTGCCGCGTGTGCACGCCGAGCTCGTGCTCGGCCGCCAGCAACGCTGCAGCCGCCAACGCGTCGAGCGACTCATGCGCCAGGCCGGGATCCAAGGGATCTATCGCCGCCTGGTACAACCCACGCCGCCGCCACTCCTACTGCAGCTACCTCAGCCCCATCGACTACGAGACCACCCACGCGGCATGGTCACTCACCCACCCCGTCCGTGAAACCCGGGGAACCTCATATCCAGTCGATGCCGATTGCATGTGATTCGGTCGATCTCGTCTGGTGCCGAGATGTCTTCGAACAGGTGGACGACGTTGACGGAGCCCTCAACCAACTGACGAGAGTGACCAAGTCAGGTGCGCCGATCGTGTTGTTCACGACAGTGGCGACCAACCGCCTCACCAGCGAGGACAGGAAAATACTGCGAGGGCATCTCGGCAACACTGATCAGAACCTCGATCGCAGCTGGCTGGAACAACGCTTTGAACATGCCGGGCTTGAGATCGATGCAGTCCGGTCGGTGGGCACCGAATGGCGCGAGTATGCCGAAGAGCGCACGCAGCCGGTGTCCCGCGCTGCTGCGACTCGCTCGGCTACGACGACAGGCCGATGAGGTTCGCGCTGTTCACGGTCAGGAGATCCTCAGGCACATCGAGGCCGATCTCCACTGGGAGCTGTTCCAGTTTCTGGGCAAGCTTGATCCGCTCGTCTACACCCTTCGCAACCCAGCCGCCGACCGGGACGCGACCCACCCACAGCGGCACGTCCTGAGCGTTCTTGGCGTCGGGGATCAGCCGGTTTCGATGACGGCTCCGTATCGCTGTTGAGCGGCTTGGGCTGAGGTGCCGAGGAGTTCGCCGATGCGTTGCCAGGAGATGCCCTTGGTGCGGGCTGTGGTGACGGCGTCGACGATTTGGCGCTCACCGCGGGCGCGAGCGAGGGCGGCTCGTTCGAGTAGGTATTCCTCGACGGGGCGCTCGTCGTCGGGTTCGGGTTCATAGTCCTCGAAACGCTGCGCGAGCTCGTCGGCGTGGTCGAGGATCTCTTGTATCGATTTGGGCATCAGGTCTCCAGGAATCTCGGTCGGGCCGCCATCGCGTGGACGATGAACTCGATCCCCTCCGCCTCCGCGATGCCGACCTCGAGCAGTCGAGCGGAGGTATCGGGTCCGATGAGCATGGTGAGGTCATCGAGGTCGAATACTCGGATCGGGTTGCGGTAGGCGTGGAGCATGTCTTCGTCGTCGATCCCGTGTTTGCGTGCGCTGGTCAAGATCACCGGATCCACATTCATCAACTTACCTTGATGGCGGCGGTGTCGCAGTGATCGGCTCGGTTCTCCATCCAGTTGAAGGAGAACCGTCATGCACCCCACCACTCATCGCAGCGAAACCGTCGGCCAGCTCGTCCTGGTCGACATCGACCCCTCCCGACAGCAGGTCAACCGGGCGATCGCCGGGTTCTTGGCGGGCTACTCCGCCGCCACGCTGGAGGCCTACCGGCTCGACCTGCGCCAATGGGTCGGCTGGCTCGATAGCGCCGGGCTCGGCGTGTTCGTCGTCGAGCGGGCCCACATCGAGCTCTACGCCCGGTGGTGTGAGTCCGAGGGCAAGGCACCAGCGACGATCGGCCGCCGGTTGTCGACGATCTGCGGGTTCTACAACTACTGCTCCCAAGAGCGGCTCATCGACCGCAACCCCGCCGCCCACGTGCGGCGCCCGAAGCAGAACTACGAGTCGTCCACCCTTGGGTTGGATCGCAACGAGCTCGGCGCGTTCTCGGTTCAGGCCGGCCTCTCCGGCGGACGAGATCACGCCCTCGCGTGCCTGCTCGCGTTGAACGGGCTGCGGATCTCCGAAGCCCTCGGAGCCGACATCGATGACCTCGACGTCAACCGGGGCCACCGCACCCTGTTCATCCACCGCAAGGGCGGCAAGACCGCCACCATCCCGCTGTCGCCACGAACGGCCCGTGCGCTCGACCTCTACATCGGCGAACGCGAGACAGGGCCGATCTTCTTGAACCACGACGGCACCCGACGCCTCGACCGGCACGCCTCAGCCAGGGAAGCAGCGTCGCACGCCGACCCGAGGACGACGATGCGATACGACCGAGGCCGAGGATCCCTCGACCGCCACGCCACCTACATCGTCTCCACCTTCGTCGCCGGCGCCAGCCGCCGACCACACCGAGCGGTCGCCCGACGTCTGCCTCCGCGACCGGCGACCCGATCGAGATGCTGGATCTGCTCGGGCGTGACCCTAGTCAGCAGAAGTTGATATGCGCCCCTGATCCGACGTTCTGGGACGCCCAGCTCTCGGTGACCGTTGCCGGCGTTCGACGCGAGCGGGGCGAGTGCGGAACGATGCATTCTGTCCGCGGAAGTTCTGACGGCAGAGAGAAGGTTGTTGACCCATGGGTGTACACGGAGGACGGTTCACCGCCGAGGTCGAGGGCGACTTCGTCGTGTTCCTGATCGGGATGCGCTTCAACAAACCGTGGAAGGTCCGGAAGTGGTGGCCGGTGGCAACGGCGATGCCCAGGATGTTGCGGGTGATCGACGAACACCCGGAGCTCGGCTGCCTCGGGTACCAGCAGTGGATCGGGCGCACGACGATCCTGGTCCAGTACTGGCGGAGTTTCGAGGACCTCGACCACTTCGCGCGCGACTCCGACTTACCGCACTTGGAGCCGTGGCGACAGTTCAACAAAGTGGTTCGTGACTCGGGCGATGTCGGGATCTGGCACGAGACTTTCAAAGTGCGAGCGGGGGAGTACGAAGCTGTGTACGGCAACATGCCTGCGTTCGGGCTCGCAGCTGCGGCCGGCCATGCGCCGGTCGGGCGCCTCAAGAACTCTGCGGCAGCCCGTATCGGTGCGAGCGACGCAGATGAGCCAGTCGTCGATCCCTACTGAGCAATCCGGTTCAGGCACAGCGCCTGCCTCCGAAGTGCCTGTTTGAGTCATCGGTGGGCGTTGCGGTGTTGTCGTAGCGTCTTGAGGTCCTGGCCGGGGTTGCTCGCGAAGTGCCTGCCGGCCTGACGCTTGAGTGTCGGGTTTGGCTATCGATCGATGAGCGTCCCGGCCGGGGTCTCGCCGCGGGGTGGCGTTCGGGGATGCACCTATCGTGCGCTGAGGCGCTCGCCAACCCACGTGATATCAATCAGGCACGCAGGAGAGCGGCTACGCGGTCCAGAACGCGTGGTCCCGCTGACCGTTCCGTCAGGGGGCAGATGGGCCTGCGTTCAGCATGTGGTCGATTGCGGCGTTGTCGCCCGGGCCGCTGCGAGCTCGAAGATGCTCAGCGACACGGTCTCGGTGGGCCTGATCGACGTTGCCTCCGTACTTGAGTTTCGCTCGGACCTTTTCGATGGCGATCTGGACGCCTCGTATCGCGCCGAGCTTCTTGCCGTGCTCCTCGGGGTCGATGTAGTCGCCTGCTGGTTCGAGATCATCGAGCTGTAGCCGCAGGACGTCGGCGACCTGGGCGGGATCATCGAGAATCGTCGCGGTGCCGGTGAGCTGCACGGCGCCGTAGTAGGTCGTCGGAATCCCCGAACGGGGATCCTCATCCTGGATCGCCTTCCAGCTTGCTGGGATGTATGCCCAATCACCAGCGACGCTCATCAGGCATCGGGCGTTTTCGGAGAGGCACTCGAAGATCGGGTTCGGTCTCGCAAGATGAAGCGTCAGGGTGTCGTCGATCAAAGCGAACTGCGTTGGCACGACAACGGGAACTGAGCGGCGAAGACCGCTGGCGACGAGATGACCGAAGGCCTGTTGTGTGACGAAGGATCGCCAGCGCTCGATGTCATCGGAGGCGTCGTCGTGGGGACGGATGAGCATGCTCCGATTCTGGCCTGCGACGTAGCCGGGCGCATCACGATTAGCGACATCGAGCTTCCGGGTCCGTCCCATATTCGCGTTGCCCAGAACGCTCGGGACCCGCTCCTGATCGGCACGTACGCGAGCAGGCAGCCGAGCGAGAACGGTCTTGCTCAAGACGGATCAGGCGCGGTAGATGCGCACGCCGTTGGAGTGGCTGGCGAGGGCGGTCAGGTCTTTGGGGTCGCTGGTCAAGATGGCGCCGCTGGGTTCGGCGATCGCGACGACGATGGCATCGACGGCGGAGCCCTGGCGAGCGAGTGCGCGTAGTGCGCCGGCGCGGCGGGCGAGGTGTTGGGGGAGGTCCTCGATGATGTCGCAGGTCTTGAGGAAGTGGTTGATGTTGGCGTCGTTGTGTTGGCGGCCGCTGATCGACTCGGCGAGGACGACCGATGGGACCAGCGGCGGCCAGAGTTCCTGGCTCTTGAACGCTGCGATCATCGCCGCACTGTCGGGGCGGCGCCTAGCGAGGCGGCTCACGCCACCGGAATCGAGGATCAGCACGCAGTCAGCGCTCAGCCGTGGCGGACGACGTCTCGGTTCTGATGCGCCGGGCGAGTTTGGTCGCTTTGGCCACAGCGGCGGCCGACGGTGTGCCGGCTTCATCGATCAGTTCGGCAAGGTACCGGTCGGTTTCTTCGAGTAGTTCCTGGCGGCGGAGCTCGGCCCGTACCGCTTCTTGGAGGAGTTCGGAGGCTGGCAGTTCGCGGTCTTTCACGGCTGCGTAGAGTTCTTCTGGGAGGTAGACCTGCATCCTGGGCATACGCCTACTATACACACTCGCCAGGAGGCCGTGGGTAGAGGTGAGTGTGTCGGTTTGCTAACGCATTGCTAACGGCAGCTCCCGGCAACGAGCGGAATTGGGCGGCAGGTGGCGGGGGAGCGGCTGGCGGGAATGCCGTGAATCAGCGGTGTCTGCCGCTCCTTGCCGCTGGGTGCCGGGTGGTGAGCGGTCGTTCAAGTCCCCCCTCCGACACGTACGGAACTCCACACCTCCGGATTCGGAGATGCGTGGAGTTTCGCTCGTTTTGCCTGGTGGTCGTAGGTGATCGATAGCTGGGCGGCCTCGTAGACGCGGCGTCGGTCCTCGGTGCTGGCTGAGTTGAGGATGGCGACGATGCCGTGCATGCGCTCGACGAGGTCGCGGATCTCGGCGGCGGTCATGCCTTCGCCGGTGGTGAGTTTGCGGAGCCTCAGTTCGGCGGCTTTGCGGCGGTCCTCGGTCTCTCGGATCCAGCCGGCGACGGTCTCGCTCGGTGCGGCCTTGAGCGCCGCCCGGTAGTTGGCCAGCTCGGCATCGCACTCCTTGATGACCCGTCGAGCTTCGAGCTCGTCCGCGGTGGCCTGTGGGGTCTGTTGCGAGCGCTCGAGGGTCGTGGTGGTGTCCTCGATGTTGTCGGGCGAGAAGAGTTCGCCGAGCCAGTCGTCGACGATCGGCAGGAGGTGTTCCTCTCGGACGCTGAGTGATCGGGGGTGGTCGGCGGCGGGGTAGTCGTTCTTGATGACACAGCGGTAGTGGAGGTCGCCTCGGAGCTGGTTGCCCTGCATCTTGCGGTTGCAGATCGAGCAGCGGACCATGCCTTTGAGCAGGTAGGGGTTAGGGGTGCGTCGGTTGCCGGTGGTGGGCCGGGAGGCCGAGGCGATGATGTCCTGGGCTCGGTCGAACAGGTCGGTCGAGACGAGCGGGGTGTGGGTGGGTTCGGGGCTGTGGATCCAGTCGGCCTGGTCGTTCCAGCGGAGCTTGGAGGTGTGGCCGAGGGCGACGTTGTGCTCGTCGAGGAGGACCTCGTCGCGGCGTTGCTTGGCCCAAATCTCGTGGCCGGTGTAGCGGGGGTTCTGCAGGATCGCCTTGATGGCAGACTTGGCCCAGATGCCGCTGGACCCGGCTCGGTGGCGGTTGCGTTCGGGGTCGTGTGCGGAGGGGGAGGGGATGCCGTCCTCGGTGAGTTCTCGGGCGAGGCGGGCGTAGCCGGCGCCGGCGACGAAGTGCTCGAAGATGCGCTGCACGATGGGCGCGGTGGCGGGGTCGGGTTCGAGGCGGTGGAGGCGTTGGCCGACGCGGGCCTTCTCGGGGTTGGGGTGTGGTCCGGCATCGGCGAGCTGGTAGCCGTATGGAGGTCGTCCGCCGAGGAAGCGGCCGTCTCGGGCTTGGACTTTCATGGCGGTGCGGACTCTGGTGCGGATGCGGTTGCGTTCGCCTTTGCTCATGCCGCCGAAGAGGGTCATGACGAGGTCGTGGGCTTCGGAGTCGGGATCGATGCGCCCACCGATCTCGGGAACCCAGAACTCGACGCCGTGATGAACGAAGAGCGGGAAGGTGAGACCGAACTGGTTCCCGCTGAACGCCCGCTGCGGCTCACCGACCACGACTGCGTCGAAGTCGCGCTGGGGGTCCGACAGCGAGGCGATGAGCCGGGACGCTTCGGGGCGGCGCTGCCAGGGCAGGGAGCGGGATTGTCCGATGTCGAAGTACTCGGCGACGATTTCGCCGCCGATGGGGGCGATCAGGTCCGTGGCGCGGTTGAGTTGCCAGGCGCGACTGGAGGTCGGGTCTTGGCGGTCCTCGGTGCTGACTCGGCCGTAGAACGCGAACGGTTTCATGGCGATGACGCTATTGGATCGCGGTGACACGGTTCTTCGATCGTGCCGGGCGCTTTGGGGTCTGGCTCGGTGGCCGTGTTTCGGATCACGGTGAGCAGTGCTTGTGCGAGTGCCGGCGTGAGCTGCGCGTTCGTCGTCACCTCGATGGTGAGGTTGTCGCCAGGTTTGATTATCGCGACCGGCCGAGGCGGAGGTTCTTGCCGTGGTCCTGGGTGAGATCGGTGTGGATCTGCTCGACGAGGTTCTTCCAGAGCCGGAGTTGGACAGGGTTGTTTGGTTCTGCGCCGATGGCAAGGCGCGGCCCGGCACCGGGGAGGGGTCCGTTGCTGGGTATGAGGCCGAGTTGTTTGTGGCGGTAGCTCTCGATGCCAGTGGCGGTGCGGTCCCAGCGTTGGCGGCCGAAGTAGTTCGCGGGCCGAGGACCGAGCGTTTCGGTCAGGTACGGGGAGTAGCACGCGATCGAACATCTGGGGATCGACCGACGGACCGAGCGCGAAGTGGTCCGCACCGCTGCCGAGCCAACGCCCCGGACGCTCGGCGGAGTCCGCGTAGTAGGCGCCAGGCGCAGCCGTACGTTCCATCTCGCTGCTATGGGGTCGTGACCCTGGCTGGGACCGGCGCTTCTCGACATTGCCGTCGCGGTCAACGCCCTCGAGGTAGTCAACCACCTGTCCGACGGCGCGGCCGAGCCCTCCTTTGGTCGACCCGAGGGTTGTCACGCCGACGATCACGACATGCCCACACGTGCGTGCATGCCTATACCTGTGGCCCGCCGAAAGAGCCAGATGAGACAAAGCACCCCGAAATGACTCGCAATGGTCATCTCGCACGACTGGCTCAACAGCCCCGGAATAGGCGGGCCACGGGGGCAACCCGAAGCGCAGCGAAGGGGCGACAGCCAGAACCAGAGCCGCCCATCTCACGGGGCCGCGAGGACCGCAGGAGGACCCTTCCGCCATCTCGCATCGGTCTCACATTCGGACATCCGCAGGATGTCCAGCTGTGTCTGAGATTGGTTCGCTGCGAGATCGGCAGAGAGGTGGCCCGAGTGGCGTCGTGGGTGACGGTCACGGAGGGCCTGGTTGGGGACCACGGAAGTGGGTAGACGTCTGGACGGGGAGTTGTGTTATCAGATAACCTTGCCGTGTATGGGTGTTGCTGCTGAACTGATCCGGGAGGCTCGGCTTGCTGCGGGGCTGACGATGGCCGAGCTGGCCGAGCGTGCGGGTACCTCGAAGCCGACGGTTTCGCGGTACGAGAATGGTCTGGTCGATCCGAGGACGGAGACCTTGGATCGGCTCCTCCACGCCTGTGGCCGCGAACTTCGGACCCAGATGGCCGGCCTGCCGGGCTCCGCACAGGAGGTGAGCAAGCGCTTCGCTGGAAGAGCTGAGCCGAGCCCCGACGATGTGACTCGCACCACCGACGGCAGGGAACTCCGGACTGCTGCCGATCTCGAAGCGTTCGCCGCTGAGCTGCGCAGAGAGGGCCTACTCGCGACGTGACCGACGAGGGCGACGAGTACGGAGATCTCGACGAGGGCCGCATCTTCCGTGCTCTCGAAGATCATGGCGTTGCGTTCGTTGTCGTCGGTGGCAGTGCAGCGATCCTGTGGGGAGCGAAGCGAGCGACCCGGGACGTCGACTGCGTGGCCGAGTCCTCGACCGAGAACCACCGGCGGCTATGCGATGCGCTCCGCCAGATGGGCAGCCCGAGACTGCGGATCGAGGGCGTGGATGACGCCGCGGCGGCCGAGCTGTCCAGACAACTCCTCCATCCCGACTTCTTTGCTCGAACGGCCGCATCGACCTGGCGGACCGACAGTGGCAGCATCGACATTCTGAGCGATATCCCGAGCGCCGATGGTCGCCCCGTGCCCTACGTGGAGCTGCGGGCTCGGGCGACGTTTGCTCCGACGAGCGAGCTGCGGATCCCGGTGGCGTCGCTCGACGACATCATCGATTCGAAGACTCACGCCAACCGGGCGAAAGACCGTGATGCTCTGCCCGAGCTGCTCGAGCTTCGACGTCGGTTGCAGACACCGCGATCGGAGCCTGGCGAGTGAGTTCCCGCTCGGCCGATGTCCGGATCGCTCGACTTGCGCCTGCGTCCAGCGAGCTGGGCCTGCTGCAGCGGGGCCGCGGCGAAGGATTCCTCGAGGCGTTGGCGATGCCGAAGGCGCAAGCACGAGAGTTGCTGTGGCACTGCATCGTGAATGACCCCCGGTGGGATCTCCAGGTGGAGTCGCGCGCCGCGTACCACGCATCCCTGGCGGTGGAGGTTGGCCTGGATCCCAGCGAGCTCAACCCCTCCAGACTGCCTGCGGCCGCACAAGATCTGGACCACCGGCTCGTCGTCAAGGTGCTGTCCGATCTCTACGCCTTCGGAGTGGAGCGAGCGGGAGAGGTACTGCTCGATCACATCGCGAGCGGTGACGAGTACGACGACGCGATTCATGCAATCTCGCAGAGCGAGGCCCTGCTCCGCCAGCTCCCCGAGGTGCTGGATACGCGGTTCGACGAGGCCGGCCGGGTCGACATCGTTCGGCGCTGGCGCCGTGAAGTCCCATGGAGAGATCTTGCGCAGGAACATCGCTGGATCGCTGAGACCCTCGCTCAGCCCCAGGACCTTCGGGCCGTCGTCAGCGTCCCACCCGAACCCCCGCCGATGGACGCCCCCGCAACCGACCTTCTCGCACATCCATGGAGCGGGGCGACACCGAAGCGGGTGATTCATCGACTCACGACCATGCTTCGCAAGGGCGAGCGAGACGACCTCATCAGCGCACTGGAGTCGTCCGGGCCTGGCTGCTGGATCGCGTTTCAAGCGCTGACGAGGCTCGACGATCCCGGTGGGATTCCTGCAGCCGAGAGCATCGTGCGTAGTGGTTCACCCGGTCGTGAGCGTGCCGAGGCACTCCGGTATCTGCGGAGTCTTTCGGGGCATCAGACACTCCCATCGGCCCGGCAATGGGGCGATGCGGGAGATGATCGGTCGGTCGCTGCGCTGATGATCCTCGAACACCATGCAGAGCCGGCCGATCAGCCCTACTTGGCCGCTCGACTCGAAAGCTCCTGGAGCGAGAGGGACTTCTACGCTGGGCTGTGTGAGCGCCCTCGGGAGGCTCCACGATCAGGCGACTGTCGATCTGATCAGGTCGATCTACGAAGAAGCCGAGTACTCGTACGCCCGATGCCGAGCGGCCGAAGCCCTTGTCGAGGTCGATCGCACAGACTTTTCCGCTCGATTCGGTCGGGCAGCTCTCTGGGATTGCGAAACGGACATCCAGAGACTCGCTCGCGACGTCGTACCCGAAGATGTCGACGCCGTGGTCCTCGCTCAGGTCCGGAAACTCGAGCGTCTCGGCTGAGTGCTCGCTGGCGCCCGGCGGGGCGATCAGGCAGCGACGAGCGGCAACCAGTCGCTCTCGGCCTGTGGAGTTGGAGTACGTGACGCCCCTCCGACACCATCACGCAGAATGAGATCCGAGCCCGACCCGGCCTCGACCCCGATCGCGGCCGAATGCACCTGAACCAGCCCGGCGCAGTGCACGTCGGAGGGGCCCGCGTCAGCCCAACTCGACGCTCTCTCGGCGATCTTGGCGCGTGCGGGCGACTCGTGCTCCGAGGGCGACGAGGCCGATGCCGACGATCGCGAGGTTGATGGTGCCTCAGCCGTGGCATCGGCTGAGGCCGTCGTCAGGACCCGATCACGCCGGTACCAGGGTGTCGTGCCCCCGGCCGCATCGCCGTCGCCGAGCGTCCAGCCCGCCGGGGCGTCGCCTTCCAGCACGATCTCGATCTCGGGTCGATCGTCGGGATCGTTGCAGCGCCCCACGCTCGATCATGCAGCATCGCAGCCTCGCGGTCACCGCCCTGTGGGCTCCAGGTCGAGCCGTCGTTCGCCGGATCCCGTAGCCCTCGGCCTCGGCCTCGGGCGGTCCCGTTCGACCACCGACTCCGATGCGCACCCGAGGCGCTCACCCGGCGTGGAAGTCGCCCAGGTCGGAGACGACCCCTCGCCCTGGACGCTTCCGGTGGGTGGTCCCGCCGATCGGGAAGAGAGCGCCGCTCAAAGCGCCGAGGACGTCGAGACCGCTCGGGTCGAGCCCCGTGGTGGTGAATCCCTCGACCTCTTGATCCTCGCTCGTGTATGCGGCGAGTGCCGCCAGTTCCGCCGCGCTCGAACTCCAGGGCGCCGAGTTTCGCAACAGCCGACTCCAGTGCTGGGTGGTCACTCATCCGATCTTCCTCCTCTCGCCGAGGTCACCCGCCTCTGCGTGCTGGGCTAGACCTACGTCGGCGGCCGTGGTTACAGACGGACGGGCCGGCCAGGTACAGGAGGTGCCTGCGGCCAGGAGCGCGGCAACGAGCGGTGTCGAAGCGGGGATCGCAGCAACCGGGGATCACAGCACCCGGTCGAGCACCTCCATCGGCCGGGCGACCTCGTCGGTGGGTGCTGTATTGGACCATCGACAGACGAACGACGCCGTCGTCGGGATCGAGCCCGATCGCCTCGACGAGGCGGCGGGCGGAGAAGTGGTCGTGGCCGCACCGCGGCCGACCACACCACCACCAGCGAGATCATCCGCGAAGCGCTCCGCAAGTTCCTCGAGGTCGCCTGACCGGCTTCGGACGCGCTTCGCAGCGTTCGCGGCCGACTACCTCGAACGAGCAGAGCCGCCAGCACCCGGCCTCGCCAAGTAGTCGATGGCTCCCCACACCCACCAATTCGTATTACGATAACCGGGTGTGCGGTTCCACCGATCAGCGTTCAAGCACGGCTATGACGAGGAGGCCATCCTTCACGCCGTCGAGCACGCGATCGTCGTCGTTGACCTGGAGCCCGACGCTGACCCGCCGAAGGTTCTCGCCATCGGCCCCGACCCCGCCGGCAACCTCCTCGAGGTCATCTGGCTCGACCTCGTTGACACCGAGTTGGTGATCCACACGATGGACCTGCGGCCCAAGTTCTACGACCTGCTCCCCACCGGAGAGGACGCGACACCATGACTACCCACAAGACCAAGACCGGACGGACCCTCACCGACGCCGACCTCGACGCGCTGGCCGAGGAAGTCGAGACGACCGACTACGACGTCGAGGAGCTCAAGACTCGCCGCCGCGGCCGCCCGGCCATGGGCTCGGGCCCAGCCGACGTCGTACCGGTGCGGATCGACCCCGAGCTGAAAGCGGCGATCGAGGCCCGCGCCGAGGCCGACCACACGACCACCAGCGAGGTCATCCGCGAAGCGCTTCGCAGGTTCCTCGAAGTCGCCTGATTGCCCCGCAGGGGTGTCATCGGGCGCGACGCCGCCCTCGCAACAGCCCTCGAGATGATGATCGACGCCCGGGTACTCACCCTCGTTGGCCCCGGGGGCATCGGCAAGACCCGATTGGCTGTCGAGGTCGTCCAACGACAGGCGCCCACGACCTCCTGGTTCGTGGAGCTGGCGGGGGTGACTTCGCCGGCCGAGGTCGAGCGCAGCGTCGCCGACGCGCTCGCGGTCAGCGAGTCACAGGGCCGCTCGCTGACCGAGGCGATCGCCGCCACGGTCGATCGGCCCGGTGGCCTCCTCGTGCTGGACAACTGCGAGCATGTGATCGACGGCGCCGCTGACCTCGTCGCTGCGATCATCGACGCGACCAGATCGGTCACGGTGCTGTGCACGTCGAGGGAGGGCCTGGGACTTGTGGGCGAGCAGCTCGTGGTCGTCGGTCCGCTCGACGCGGGCACCGCGGGTGTCGAGCTGTTCGTCGAACGGGCGTCGGAGGTGGATCGCTCCTTCGACATCGAGCCCGACCGTTCCTCGATCGAGGCCATCTGTCGGCGCCTCGACGGGGTGCCGCTCGCGATCGAATTGGCGGCTGCCCGCGTGCGCAGCCACACCGCGTCCGACCTCGCTGAGCAGCTCGACCGGAGCTTCCGGCTGCTCGCCGGTGGACGCCGGACGACTGTCGAACGACACCGTACGCTCCAGGCCACCGTCCAGTGGTCCTACGACCTCCTCCGGAAGGACGAGGCGATCGTGTTCCGACGCCTGTCGGCCTTCGCCGGCCCATTCGACCTCGCCGCCGCCGAAGCAGTCGTCACCGACGGCCAGGTCGACGCCGCTGACCTGGGAGCGGTGATCGCCGACCTCGTCGACCGATCAATGGTCGCGGTCGAGTCGGCCCGACGCGGCCGCCACTATCGACTATTTGAGACGATCAGGCAGTTCGGTGCCGAACGACTCGGCGAGTCGGACGAGACCGACGCAGTTGCCGAGCGCCATGCCGCCTACGTTTGCGACGAGGTGTGGCGACTCGCCGACGTGCTCGCCGGACCAGACGAGGTCAGCGGCGTCGTCGACCTCGCCGAGCTGTGGCCCAACCTGCGCGCCGCAATCGACTGGGGGCTCGAGCAGCGCGACGCCACCAGGGTCGAGCGCCTGCTGCGACCGCTTGCCATCCAGTCATTCCTGCGTCGCGGGGTGGGCGAGATCAGCGACTGGGCGGAACGCCTGATCGACATCGCCGCTCCCGACGACAGCGAAGCGATCACCACGGCGCTGCTCTGCATGTCGTTGCACAACATCATGGCCCAAGACGTCGACCGCTTTCGCGCCGCCGCCTCCCGACACCCCCGACCCGACAACGTCCTCGCCGAGTTCGCCGTGCGGATCGTCGACGACCACGCCGAGCGCGTCCTGGACTTCGTCCCCGTCGCCCGGGCGGCAGCCCTCGAGCAACAAGACGATGGTCTCGTCTGGCTCCTAGAGATCTTCACTGCCGGATACCTGCTGCAGTGCGGTCGACTCGAGGAGTCCTCGACGCAGATCGAAGCCACCATCGAGCGCCTACGCGCCGGCGGACCACCGACGTACCTCAACTGGGCGCTCTACATTGCAGGCGCTATCGCCGGCATCCAGGGAGACCACGAGCGGTCCGAAGAGCTCTACCGCTCGGCAGTCGAGCTGCGAATTCCGCCACGAACCAATTCTCCGAACGAGTCGCTCACCGCCCGATGGGCCTTCGAGGCGGGCGACCACCTCCAAGCGTTCGAGACCTTGCGAACGTACGTCGACGAACTGCTCGCCGTCGGGAACCGCAACGGGGTCGGGTTGGCCAGCATGGAGTTCGTCAACATGGCCGCGGGCCTCGAACGCCTCGACCTCGCGGCACAAGTCGTCGGACACCTCCGCCGCTTCGGCGCGCTGCGCGACCCCGACTCCGGGTTCGCCGGCTTCTTGGCCGAGGTCGTCGCGCTCGTGGACGCCGACAGCGAACTCGCCACCATCGCCCGCAAGACAGCGGACGACGCCCAAGACCCACTCGACGCACTCCACGTCATCGCCACCGGGCTGGACGAGCTGATTGCGGACCTCCGCTCGGAGTGAGCGGTCACCACCGAGGCGATGCCGCGTCGCTGTCCTCCGTTCCGCCTGCGAGAGGGGCGCACCGGAACTCACCACGAGCTCACCTCGGGCCGCCCAATATGTGCCGGTCGGGGACACCCACATCGCACACGCTGTCGACACCGGCGAACCGTCCGGCATCGACATATCGGATCGGTGCTCCGACGCGAGAATGTGCAGTCGATCTCTGCTGATTGCGGAGACCCATGCTGTCAGGCTATCCTGACAACATGCGTGTGATCGTCACGGACGGGCTGCCAGCTGATCCGCTGGACGCACTGCGGGCGCTGGCGCGCACCGACGCCGAACTCGACGAACTGCGCCGCAAGCAGGTCGCTGCCGCACGGGGTGCCGGGGCGACTTGGGAGCAGGTCGGTGAGGCGCTCGGCATGAGCCGCCAGTCGGCGTGGGAGTACTACGCAGCCCGGGCGCGGGGTGAGATCGCAGCGAACGCTGCCGCCAACACCGATCTGTCCGAAGACGACGCCATGGACCTCGCGGTCGAAGAGATTCGTGCGGTGCGGCGCCGTCGACGCGGCCGCTGAACCGGCCCCGGCATGCGGGTGGTGCTGGACGCCAACATCTGGGTATCGGCCGCGATCCGCACAGGTCCGGCGCATCGGATCGTGCAGGCCTGGCTCGCGGGATCCGCGGGCTTTGATGTCGTCATCTGCCCGGCCCTGATTGAAGAGCTCGAAGAGGTCCTCACTCAGCGGCCGAGGCTGCGCAAGTGGATCGCCCTCGACGTCGCCGAACACTTCGTCGAGACGGTTCGGGTCCTGGCGGACATCGTTTCCGATCCGGCCGTAGTCGAGGCGATCACTCGAGATGTCGACGACGACTACCTCGTCGCCCTCGGCCGGGAACGCGAAGCTGACTACATCGTGACCGGCGACAAGGATCTGCTCGAGTGGCCAGAGCAGCGTCCACCGGTGCTCACGCCGGCTGCGTTCGCCGAGTTGGTGGGGGAGTAGGAGGGGTGTCGCTCTGCAAATGCTTTGCTAATGGCAGCCAGCGGCAAGGAGCGGCAGCGAGCGGCAAGTAGCGTCCGGGCTGGTCGCCAGTTGCCGCTGTTTGCCACTACCTGCCACGTATTGCCGCCAGTTGCCGGATGGGGGAGGTGAGTTCAAGTCCCCCTCCGACACAGTACGGAACTCCACACCTCCGGATTCGGAGATGCGTGGGGCTTCGCTCGTTGTGCCTGGTGGTCGTAGGTGATCGACAGCTGGGCGGCCTCGTAGACGCGGCGGCGGTCCTCGGTCTCGCCGATCCAGCGTTCCACGCTCTTGCTGGGGGGCCTTGGGCGAAGCCGTTCCTGCGAAGCGGACTGTGGACAGCGCAGGTAGGAACGTGGTGCTACCGTCGCGGGATGGGTGTTCGGAAACTCTCGGTCGCATTGGAAGAGTCGGTAGCTGCCCAAGCCGCGGAGGCGGCTCAGCGCAGCGGGGTGAGCTTGTCCGCTTGGCTCAACGCCGCTGCTGAGCGGGCGCTGCTCATCGAGCGGGGCCTCGCCGGCGTAGCGGAGTGGGAGGCCGAGCACGGCGAGCTGAGCGGCGAGGAGCTCGCGTGGGCCGATTCGGTGCTGGACCGTTCGGTCACCGATCGGGCCGCATCCTGAATTCATGGCGGGGATCACCTACGACGCCGGAGCGTTGATCGCAGCCGAGCGCAACGATCGTCGGCTGTGGGCGCTGCATCGGCGGGCGCTCGAACGGGGCGTCGTGCCGACGGTTCCTGCTGGAGTTCTGGCGCAGGGGTGGCGCGGTGGGCCGCAGGCGCAGATGTCGCGGTTGCTCGGCGGGTGCCGGATCGAGGACTTCGACGAAACCCGGGCCCGATTGGCGGGGACGGCCTGCGGTGCTGCGGGGACCTCCGATGTGGTCGACGCTGCGGTCGTGGTCGGCGCTGCCGCACGCCGGGATCTCGTGGTCACGAGCGACCCGGGAGACCTCATGCTGCTCGGCGACGCCCTGCACGTCGAGTTGCAACTCCAGGCCATCTGACAATCATCAGGGTCCTGACCAGGCGAAACGCCTACGCTGCGACCAGGTCGGCCGTCCACGGGCCACGTGTACTTTGGGTTGGGTTCGCCCCTCCGACACAAGCGTTAGTACACGTCTCGTGTTTGGGTGTTCCGCTCGCGGCGGTTGGCCTTCGAACGCCAATGTGCTACATTGAAGCACATGTCTGAGGTAGGGATTCGTGCGCTGAAGCAGAACGCGTCGGCGGTGGTGGCTGAGGCTGTTGCCGGGGAGACGGTGACGATTACGGATCGTGGGCGCCCTGTTGCTCGGATGTCGGCGATTCCGAAGTCTCGTCTGCGAGCGTTGATCGACGAGGGGAATGCTCGGCCGGCACGTGGCAGGTTGATCGATCTGCCGGCTCCTGAGCCCGGGCCTCATCTTTCGAGTGAGCTGTTGGAGATGCGAGAAGACGAGCGGTACTGAGGTGGCGTTCTACGTGGATACGTCCGCGTTGGTCAAGCTGGTGGTTGCCGAGTCGGAGACCTCGGCACTCCGGGCATGGTTGGTGGTGCCTGGCCGCGAGCTTGTCGCGTGTGATTTGGCTCGAACCGAGCTGATGCGGGCCGTTAGGCGGGCAGTACCAGACCGTGTGCTGCTGGCTCGTGAAGTCTTGGACGCGGTCACCTGGTCCAGGTCACACCGGCGGTGTTCGAGGATGCTGGCAGGCTCGAGCCGTCTGGGCTGCGGTCGCTCGATGCGATTCATCTCGCTGCAGCACTCGACCTTGGCGACGACCTCGACGGACTGATCACCTACGACGACCGTTTGGCAGACGCAGCGGTCTCGAACGGTGTTGCCGTCGTGGCGCCGCGATGAGGATTGCGGGGTGTCGAGTTGCTAGTGGTTTGCTGATGGCATCCATCGTCCTGTACGGGCAACGAGCGGTAGGGAGCAGATCGGCCGGTCGCCGGGTGCCGCTCGGGGACACTGGATACCGCAGGACGACGCCAGACGCCGTGGGAGGGAGGTTTGTTCAGGTCCCCCTCCCGCTCGTTCGCTGCCGACCTCGCCCTTGCCGCGGAGCGCGGAGCTGACCGCAATCGTCGGCGCGGCAGTCCCCTTTGATGACGTGGCGGCCGAGGTAGCCGGTCGCTCCGCAGACGACCACGGTCTGGCGGCTTGATGTGTTGGGGCTTGGTTCCATGGGGGAGTTCTCCGTCGAGGTCGGGGCTGTCGGTGGCGCTAGCGATGCAGGTGGGCGAACCCGGCCGCCGCAATGCCAAGGCCGCGCCGGGTGCGGAGCCGCGGTCGAGCGCTGACCGACGATGAGCTCGCCGAGTTGGTCGACGCCGTCCGCACGACCAGCACCGACCCGCAGCTCGACCTGCTCTTGGTCCGGCTCCACCTCGAGACGGGGTGCACGGCGTGGTGGCGCGATCAGCCAGAGAGCTGCGGATCTCGACGACCGACGGCGTGGTTGTGCGAGAAGAACGACTCCCGAGCGAGAGCAGCCGGTCTCACCGACGGCGCCCGAGAGCACGAGGATCCGTCGGGCATGTGCCGGTGAATCCCTTTCAGATGACAGCGAGGTCGAGGTTGGGATCGAGGACCCGGAGGTCGTCGGGGTCGGACGTGATCACTACCTGGTCGGCGCGCCGGGCACAGATGACGACGTGTGCGTCGACAACGTCGGCCGTGCCGCTGGCGGCGAGGAGGCGGCCGACGTTGGTCGCATCGACGCGGTCCAACTCGCGAACCGTCGTCCCGGGTTGTCGGATGAGTCGAGCGAGACGCACCTGTCGCTCGGGGCGTCGAATGGCTTGGGCCAGGGCAGAGGCAGGAACGGTGATCTCGGCGTTGGTCTCCGCGGCTCGGGCGAGGAGTGCAATGATTCGGCGGTCGTGGCGGTCGAGGGCGATGAGGCCTCCGGCGTCGAAGGTGACGCCGCGCATCAGGCGGCGGAGTGGTGGTCGGCGGTGCCGGTGAGGAGTTGGTCGGCCCAGGCTCGTTCCTCGTCTGTGAGGGGGCCGCCGGTGTCGCGCAGCGCTTCCGCGAGCACGGCTCCCCAGCCGGCGACGTCGTCGAGTGCGACCGAGACAGCGTGCTGCACGAACCCCGAGACGCTGGACGCGGATCCGGTGTCGACGAGTGAGCGGATCTGGTCGAGCTGGGTTTCGTCGAGAGTCACCGTGACCTTGCGGGTTGCCATACCAAAAACCATACTCCGGTCGAGGTCGACTCGGACAGGTGTCGTTCCGGGACGATCTACGGTCGTGGGCGTGTCCACCGAGCCCGTCTCCGACGAAGACTGCGCCAAGCCCCGCTCCTCCTCCTCGAGGGTCTGGCTGGCCCTCGAAGCGCAGCTGGTCGTCGATGCGCTCGCCGACGCAGTCGCGCGATCCCTCCAGCGAGCTGATCGAGTTGCTGCAGCGTGCCGCTGGGCATGTCGTGAAGGTGATTCTGCGGCAGCGACGAACTCGCAGCGTTCCTCGTCCAAGCTGGCCGGTGCGGCGGTCGCGACCACGCACTCGCATGCTTGCTCGCGTTGAACGGACTGCGAATCTCCGAAACCCTCGGAGCCGAGGCGGACGAGCGTGCCAGGCTCGGCCCGACCCGGCGAGTGCCGAGGCGGCCATCCAGCGAATGGTTGAGGTGGAGGCGGAGATGGAGACCGACCTCTCGGGGCCGACGTTGCGAGGCGAAACGACGGATGGCTGGGACCCTTCTCTCGAGGACGATGTCCAGTTCGCGACGGCCTGACCACCCACGCGATACCGGCGCGGATGCTCTGGTAGGTGCTCGAGAATGTTCGTGCTATCGGCAGTCGACCGCGACCTCGAGTGCCTGGCAGATTTCTTGCATCCGCATGCCGCTCAGTACACCGATCCGTTCGACCAACACGGCGGTTGAGACCGACTCGATCGAGTCCAGGTTGACCGCACAGCGGCGACCGATCGGATCTTCGCCGGGGTCGAGAACGACCTCGCTCAGCAGGCCCCGGATGGTGGTCGTGCACGGTCCAACGAGTACACGACGGAGCCGCGGGATGGCGGCGTCGCGCGACAGGACCACGACTGGTCGTCGACCGATCTCGGGAGGTTCGCACCACCAGAGCTCACCGTGTGCCGGCAGAGCGTTCACGTGGCTGAAGCCGCCCTTCGAAACGAAGCGAGGTCGCCCCACTCATCTTCGCCGTCGATGGGCTGAGCTTCGTACGCAGCTGCATAGGCGGCATCGATCTCGGCCGAGCGGTAGCGAGCGAGGAGGGCCGTCAGTGCCTCATCGACGAGTTCGGCATCGGTGGTTCCAGCGTGAAGCCGGCGAGCGTCGTCGAGGAGGGCGCGGTCGACTGTTGTACTGATCCGAGCACGGGTCATGCCATGATTATGCCACGGTTGTGCTGCGTGGGAGACCGGCTCAGAACGTTCGCTCACCCAGCACCACGGACGGCTCCTGGTCGGCACGTCCGGAGCGTCCTTGGCGCCGGGGATCAGCCGGTCTCGATGACAGCGCCGTATGGCTGTCGAGCGGCCTGGGCTGAGGTGCCGAGGAGTTCGCCGATGCGCTGCCAGGAGATGCCCTTGGCGCGGGCGGCGATGACGGCGTCGAGGATCTGGCGCTCACCACGGGCGCGGGCGAGGGTGGCTCGTTCGAGGAGGTATTCCTCGGCGGGGCGCTCGTCGCCGGGTTCGGGTTCGTAGTCCTCGAAGCGCTCGGCGAGTTCGTCGGCGTGATCGAGGATCTCTTGAATCGACTGTGGCATCAGGTCTCCAGGAATGACCACGTGTGCGTCGACGGCGTCGGACGCCTTGGACTGAGCGAGAAGCTGACCGATCGGGCGACCGTCGTCGAGCGGATGGATCGAGATGGTCTTGAGAGAAGCCGCAAGCCGGGCTTGGCGGGATCCGCCTCTCCACACCTGGGCCACCACGGGTTGGGTCGTATGGAGGGCCATCTCGGCCCTGCTGGCAGCAGTAAGGAATGTGTGGGCAGCTCGCTCGCTGTGATCGACAGAGATCAGGAAGCCGGCGTCGAGGATCACAACCCGTATCGCTCGGCCATGGCGGCGACGTCGTGCTCGTCGGTCGGGCCTTCGTCTGCATCCCATTCGTCCACGAACGAGCGGAGGGCGTTCTGGCGTCTCCGGTCTGCTGCGAGGTGGCGGAGGGCTTCGCGGGTGGCGCTCGAGCGCCCGCCGTACTCCGGCGCCAGCATGCCGAGGAGAGCGTCGTCTTCGTCGTCGAGTCGAACGGTCGTAGTACTCATGGTCCCTCTGTAGCACGGCCGTGCTACAGAGGGACCCAGTCGCTCTCGGCCTGTGGGACTGGGGTACGTGACGCCCCTCCGACACCCGAGTTGAACCCCCACGGAGTCGCCGTTTCGCCTGGTAGCGAAGGTGACGATGGGCCGTGGGGGTTCACCACGTTGTGCGGTCATGAGACACCGCTGGACCGCGCTCTTGTCCGCCTTGTCACCCGATCATGAGGATGACGCGGTATCCGGTGGCGAGGATGGTGATGGCCCACCCGCCGATCTTGTCTCGGTGGCTTGCGTCGCTGTCGCCGATGACGAACCAGGTGAGGCCGGTGATGAAGTCGGCGGCGACGGTTCCGCTGACACCGATCGGATCGTCCGGGAACGCTGCGCCGAGGAGTACCCCGGTGGCTGAGAGTAGTTCAGCACCTGCGGCGGCCATTCGGCGTGCGAGGGAGTAGCCCAGTCGGTCGAAGGTTTCGACCGCAGATCGGTGGCCGGCCAGGCCGGCGAGTGTGGCGCCGGCCGTCCACACGATGCTGTCTAGCCGACGCGTCCGGTCTCGTAGGCCCAGATGACGATCTCTACGCGGTTTCTCGCCTGAAGTTTGGTCATCAGTCTCGCGACGTGAGTCTTGACGGTGCTGTTGCTGATGAACAGTTCGTCGGCGATTTCGGCGTTGGTCTTTCCTCGAGCGACTTCGGCGAGGACTTCCTCCTCGCGTTCGGTGAGCGGGTCGATCGGTTGGGGCGGGGCAGCCTGGGCGCTCGATGCTGGCGAAGGTCTGGAGGAGCCTGGCGGTGACGTTGGGTGCGACCAGGGCGTCTCCGGTGGCGGCGGCGTGGACGGCTTGCACGAGCAGGTCCTGGTCGGCGTCTTTGAGGAGAAAGCCGCGGGCCCCGGCTTTGAGGGCGCCATAGACGTACTCGTCGCGGTCGAAGGTGGTGATGATGACGATCGGGATCGGATCTGTCGACGTCCGGTCCAGCGAGCACCGCGGTGGCCTCGATCCCGTCCATCTTGGGCATGCCGATGTCGAGGAGGCACACGTCGGGGCGGAGCCGCTGGGCGAGATCTACCGCGTCCACACCGTTGGCGGCGTCCCCGACGACCTCGATGTCCGGTTGCGCATTGAGGATCATGGTGAGTCCCGTCCGGACGAGATCCTGATCGTCGGCAACGACCACTCGTATCGTCATCCGGGCTGCCCTTGCTTTGGCAGTACGGCCTTGACGGTCCATCCTCGTCCGCGGTTTGGCCCTGCATCGAGTGAGCCACCGTGGAGGGAGGCTCGCTCGCTCATTCCGACGAGTCCGTATCCTGAGGACGATTTCGGGTCGACGTAGGAGGCGTCCCCGTCGTCGGCAACGGTGACGGTCACGTCCTGGTTGTCTTCTTCGACCCGAATGCTGATTCTCGTTGCCCGTCGGGCGTGGCGTCGGGCATTGGTGGTGGCTTCCTGGGCGATTCGGAACACTGCTGTTTGGATCGACGGGGCCACATCGTCGAGTTCACCAAGCACCTCGAGCTCGATCGGGGGTTGTTGTGCTCCGTTGGCGACGAGGCGCTCGAGGTCGCTGAGACGTTTCTGTGGACTGTGCTCGTCTTCGCCCTGGCGCAGCATTCCGACGATGCTGCGCATCTCGGTGAGGGTGCGGCTCGCCTCCTCCTTGATTGCCTTGAGTGTGGAGGCCGACGCCTCGGGGTCGGAGCCAACGAGGGTCCATCCGGCCTCGGCCTGGATGGCGATCGCCGACACGCGGTGGGCAATGGTGTCGTGCAGCTCCCGGGCGAGTTGTTCGCGTTCGAACAGCTTGGCTTCGGCGATGGCGTTGGTCTGTGCCCGGTCGCGGAAACGGACGGCCGCGCCGAGGGCCGAAGGCAAGAGCAGGAAGGCGAAACTGAAGATGGTGAGCTCGGGACCGCTCGGGAAGAAGATCATGTTCGTCACGTGCATCACGTTCATGATCATGAGACCGATGACAGCCTCGCGCCCCGACCCCCAGCGAAAGAGGGCGTAGGGGAACACGATCAGGCCCACCATGGTGTCCAAACCGGGTGAATCGCGTCCGACGGCGATGGCCGCGATGTCCAGCCCTGTAATGACGCTCCACGCAACGGCTACCGACAGCAGCGGATGGGTGCGCCTCCACAGCAGCATCACGATCGGAAGGAGATGCATCGGCACCGAGAGTGGTCGCCACACCAGCTCCTCTCGGGTGATGCCCTCGAGAAGTGCAAGCCCGACGAGCACAGCCACCAGCACCCAATCTCTCCACACGCGGCGTGGCGGATGGGGCTCGGCTGGTTCATCCCAGAACGATCGGAGCGCGTTCATCATCGGAACAGCGTAGATCGGGACTGGGTCCACCGTCATCGGGCGAAGGTACGCACGCTGAATCAACCGGGGGACGACCCGATCACAGCCCTGCGACCGATGTGCTGGGGCGGCAGTTGCCGGCAAGGTGACAGCAGCCCTCACACGGAGAAGCGATCGAGAGGTTGTGACATGCAATCAGTTCAGAAAATGGGTGGGATCGGTGCCCTCATCGCCGCCGGCACGTTCGTGGTCGGTCTGGCCATGTTCGCCACACTCTTCACCGACTTCGTATCTGCGGCCACCCCGGCTGCGGCGGTCGGAGTTCATCGCCGACAACCAACTGGCCCTGCACCTGTGGAACATCACGATCATGATCGTGTTCGGCATCGTCCTCGTTCCTCTGGTGCTGGCGATCGGGGACCGTCTCCGTGAGGCTCATTCGCCTCTGGCCAGAGTGGCCTCGGTGTTCGGGCTCATCTGGTCGGGGGTGATCATCTCCACCGGGATGATCACCAACATCGCCTATGCCACGGTCAGTGAGCTCCACGGCACCGACCCTGAGATGGCGACCACGGTGTGGGCTGGTCTCGACGCGGTGACCAACGGCCTCGGTGGGGGCAACGAAGTCCTCGGTGGCGTTTGGGTACTGGGAATCAGCATCGTTGCTCTCCGTGAGCGGCTCTTCGCCCGCTGGGTCAACCACCTCGGCGTGGTCCTCGGCGTCGCCGGGCTCGTCACCGTCGTGCCGGCCCTCGAGGAGGTCGGAGCGGTCTTCGGTCTCGGCTTGATCGTCTGGTTCATCGCCGTCGGAATCGCCCTGCTATCCGACGACGGTCGGTCGGCTGAGCAGCCGGCCGGCCCACGTCTCGAGACCTCACGGGCCTCGTGAACACCCTCTCTCACCAACCCAACCAACTGAAAGGCAACCATGACCACCACCATCCACCACACGAGCGATCACGTCGTTCCGTCTCGAGCGGGCGCAGTCGGCGCCCTCATCGCCGCTGCGACCTTCATCTTCGGCATTGCGCTGTTGGTCACGAGCCTGAGTGACTACACCGAAGGTGACTCCACGGTCGCTGAATCCGTCGACTTCCTGGTCGCGCACCAGACCACACTCTTCGCCTGGTACTTCGTCATCTTCCTCGTGTTCGGGGTCGCGATCATCCCGCTGGCCCGGGCCCTACATCGACGCCTCGCCGACGTCAGCCCGCAACTCGCCGACATCGGTGCCATCTTCGCCTACATCTGGGCCGGGCTCATGTTCGCCACCGGCATGATCTCGCAACATCGGCATCACTGCGGTCGCGGATCTCGACGAAACCGATCCCGAAGCCGCCGAAGCCCTCTGGTCGAGCATCGACACCGTCACCGACGGCCTCGGCGGCGGCAACGAGCTCGTCGGTGGGATGTGGATTCTGCTGGTGAGCCTTGCTGCCTGGGGGACCACGCGTCTCCCGAAGGGGCTGAACGTGCTGGGCATCATCAGCGCATCCGCCGGGCTCATCACCCTCGTCCCGGGCCTGTCCGATGTCGGGATGATCTTCGGTCTCGGATCCATCGCCTGGTTCGCCTGGACCGGCATCGTCCTCTTCCGCCGCCCCAGCGTCACTGCGCCGGTTGCGGAAGTCGCCCACTGTGCCTCCGCAGCTGACTGAACATCTGGAGACTCTCCTGAACTCAACAACAGCAACCGCGGGCGGCCCGGCACGCCGTACTCGCCTCGTGAACGCCCTTCCCTGGTTGTGGCTCGCCATGTCCGCCGCCTGGGCCGTCGCCATCTTCGCCACCGACCAACTGGCGTGGCCACTGGCCTTGTGGATCGCCACCACCGTTGGCCCGCTCACCGCACTCGAGGCCCGACTCGACTCGCAGGCCGGTCCCCGCAGGGACTGAGCACGTACCTGCCGCAGCACGAAGCCCAACGAACGGAACGAAACCATGGCAACCCCAAGCGAAGCCACGAGGCAACCCGCTCAAGCGGCAGACAAACGGGAGGAAGCGGCCCGACGGTACGTCGAGCAGCTACGAGCGTTCTCCGTCCACGCCGCCGTGTTCGCCGCCAGCATGCTCGAGCGTTCGACAACAGTGGCAGCGCTACCGGTGAGCACGACGGTGGTCAGGCTGGCCTCGTGGCCGGTGGTTGGGGTTCATCGGCAGGTGCTGTGCTGCGCCGGCGAATGAAGGTCGCGGCGGCCAGGGTGAGAACGGCGACGACGAAGGCAGACTCGGCAGCACGACGGTTGGCGCGGGTCCAGGAGTCGTCGGCTATGCGCTCGATATCGTCGATCGTCAGCTCGGGCAGCTCCCCCTGCACCAAGGCGAGAAGCTGGTCGTCATCGAGTCGCTGTTCGGCGTCCTCGAGTTCGATGGCCAGGATGCGTGTCTCTGCTGGCGACAGGTCCTCGCCGATCGCTACGGCTGAGGTGTTGACGTAGAAGCCGAAGAACGACGCCAGCATCGCGGTTCCGATGAGTGCGGTGCCAAGGGACGTCCCGAGCTCCTTGCCGGTGTTGTAGACACCGGTCGCGCTGCCCCGTTCTTCGTCGGGTACTCCGGCCAGGGTGATGTTGGCCACTTGTGAGAGGAGTGCGCCGATGCCCACGCCGATCACGGCGAATGGGCCGATCAGGTCGACGCGGGTGAAGGCGCCGCCTGAGACAGACCGATACCAGACCAGCCCGGCGGCGATCAGGACGGCGCCGGCCTGGACGAGGAATTTCGGTGGCACCAGCTCTCCGAGCTTCGGAAGACCGAGGGCCGCGACCAAGATGGCGAGCGAGAACGGCAGCAGGGCCACGCCGGCTTCCAGCGCCGTGTAGCCGCGACCCGACTGCAGAAAGACCGGAATGGTGAACAGCAGTCCTGCGATCAGCAGCGACTCGAGGGCGTCGGTGGCGATCCCCGCCCGATAGTTGGCATCGTTGAAGGTCCCGAACGAGAAGAGCGGTGCGTCATGGCGCGCGACCCGACGGAGCGTCCAGTGCACGAAGCCGACGAGGATCAACAGACCGGTCACGGCCAACACGGGCGTCGGCGAGAAGCCCCATGGCGTGACATCACGGCCAGCGATGATCAGTGGGCGGCGGGCATCCCACCATCCGTAGTAGCCGGCCAGCAACACCGCCAGAACGATTGCCACGAGGCCACAGGCCCACAGCGCCATGCCGAACCAGTCCAGCCGTTGGTCGGGTCGCGCCGGCGCCCCGACCACGTTCTTCAGGAGCAGAATCACTGCGAGCACGACGACGGCCTCGAACCCGAACGCGACTCGCCACGACACGTTGGTGGCGAGGAACCCGCCGACGATCGGTCCGGTCGCAGCTGCGACTGCCTGGAAGCCTCCCACGATCCCGAACGCTGCGACCCTGCGTGCGCCGTCGTAGTTGACCGAGATCATCGCGATCGAGAGAGGGATGAGTGCCGCAGCGCCCAGGCCCTCGAGGAATGACCATCCGAAGATGAGCACGGTGACGTTGGGTGCCACCGCGGCCGTCAGTGTCCCGGCGCCGAACACGACCAACGCCGCGGTGTAGAGCCGCTTCGAACCGATGATGTCGCCCAGCCTGCCCGCGCCCACCATCAACGCCGCCATGACCAGCGAGTACAGCGCGACCGCAGATTGCACGGCCGACGTCGTGGTGTCGAGATCGGCCACGATGTCGGGAATCGCGACGTTCAGCATCGTGGTGTCCAGCGCGATGATGAACATCACCATCGCGATCGGCACCAGCGGTGCCCACCCCACGTCTTCACCATGGTCGACTTCCGCGGGGATCCCCGTCACGAAGCGGCACCCTACTTGACCGGCAATCCGCTGAGATCTGATAGACCCTCGCCCGAGACGGGCGTGATTGGCCGGTTCGAGCTCAGCGACCGTGCAGCGTGCGGTCGCCGTCGGTGAGCTCGGGTCGTGTGATCTGGCGGCGCTGAACCATGAGTTGGTGGCGAAGCACGATGATCTCGAGGTCGTTGGAGCATCCAGACCGGATTGCGAGTCGGGCGAGTGTGGCCAGGAAGCGGTCGAGGATACGAAACACGACTCCTCAGGATGGAGGCCTCAGGATGGAGGCATCGCGCCTGGTCAGCACCCACGCGCGCATTTGCGAGCCCCACAGGGATGCCTCAGTTCAGGATCGTCCGGCATCGTCGCGGGCCGACGCGCTCGACCCAGTTTCCGGCACGCGCAGGTCGTCGTTCGGGTTCTCACCCGAATGGCCTGTGGGCTCGACCGATTCGACGGCGTCGAGGCCAGCCGCTTCGGAGAGAATCGAGGCGAGTCCTGCAGCGCGTTCGTAGACGGCTGCGAAGTAGGGCGCGGCGAGGACGCCGCTGAGGGGCGCGGGACCGAGGGAGTGAAGCATCGCCAGCGGATCGGCTACCTCGGTGGTGAACGATTCGGGCGTCGGCAATGCCGCGCTGTCGCCCCAGAAAGCGACTGGATCGCGCTCAGGCTTCTTCGGCTGCTTCTTGCCGGCGGTCTTGCGGCGCTTCTGGCTGCGGTTGCGGCCCTGGTCCTTCTTCCGCTGGCTCATGGCTCGAGATCGTCGTCGGAGTCGCGGGTGAGCAAGAGGTCGGCGTCGATGCCGAGCGCTTGTTGGAGTTGATCGGCATCGAGGTCGCCGATCGAACTGGACTTCGGCAGCACCAGGTTGGCGATCTGTCGCTTGCCGGCGACGATCTGTTCCACGCGTTCATCGACGGTTCCCGGACACACGAGCCGGTGGGCGATGACGGTCTTGTCCTGTCCGATTCGCCAGGCTCGGTCTCGTGCCTGATCTTCGACCGCCGGGTTCCACCACCGGTCGTAGAGCACGACATGGTTCGCCGCCGTGAGGTTGAGGCCGGTTCCGCCTGCCTTCAACGACAGCACGAGCGCCCCCGAACCGGGTTCGTTCTGGAACCGCTCGATCATGCGGTCGCACGCGCCGCGCCCGAGCCCACCGTGGTAGCACTCGATGGTCTTGCCGGTCTGAGTACTGAGGAACTCGGCGAGCCGCTCGCCCCACGACGCGAAGTGTGTGAAGACCAGCATCTTCTCGTCAGCGGCGAACACCGCCTCGATGAGCTCGGTGAGCCGGTTGAGCTTGCCGGAGCGGCCCTCGAGAGGCCCATCGTCGGCTCGATAGTTGACCGGGTGGTTGCAGATCTGTTTCAGGGCGGTGATGGCGGCGAGGACAGCGCCCTTGCGCGGCGGGGACCCCAGCTCGGCTTGGCTCGTCTCGGCGACGAGGGTGTCGAGGACGGCCTGATAGAGCCCGATCTGTTCGGCGGTCATCACGCAGTGGTTGAGTTCGTCGATTCTCTCGGGAAGCTCGGCTGCGATCTCGGGCTCGGCCTTGGTTCGCCGGTAGACGAGGACACCGTTGAGGGCCCGCAACGCGTCTTCGCCGGCGCCCTTGGGGGCGGTCGACGCACCGCTGCCCGAGTCGTCTGGTGTGAGGTTGGCGACGAACGATGCTCGGTCGCCGACCAGACCCGGGTTCGCCCAGTCCAGAATCGACCAGAGGTCACCCAGGCCGTTTTCGATGGGCGTGCCGGTGAGCGCGATTCGGGAGTGGGCGCGGAGTCGCCTCAACTGTTGTGAGACGTCGGCAGTCGGGTTCTTGATCGTTTGCGCTTCGTCGATCACGATCTTCGACCACTCGACCTCGGCCAGCTGGTCCATGTCGCGGACCGCGGTGCCGTACGTGGTGATGATGACGTCGTGTTCGGCAAGGATCGCCAGCAGCTCGTCGCCCTCGGAGCGAGAAGCCCCGTGGTGCACGTGCACCCGAAGGCTTGGGGTGAAGACCTGCGCCTCGGTCGCCCAATTGCCGACGACCGCCGGGGGAGCGATCACCAGGCCGGTGCCCGTCCCGGTCGAGGCGGCGAACGCCGCGAGTGTGGTCGGTGTCTTGCCGAGCCCCATATCGAGTGCCAGACAACCGCCGAGGCCGGCACCATCGAGGAAGCCGAGCCATGCGAGCGCGTCGGCCTGATAGGAGCGCAGCGTCCCCGAGAAGCCATTCGGTGTGGCCTCGGGCTCGTCGGGCAGCGCCTCGATGCTCTGAAACAGGCCGGCTGCCCAACTGTCGCCTGCGAGGCTGACGCCAGCGGTCAACGGACTGCCGGTCAGCCCGAGCGCCTCTCGCAACATCTCGGCGCCGGTCATCGTGGTCCGATCCGCTCGCTCGGCGAGCGCCGCCGCCGCCGCATCGAGGTCGACCTGGTCGATCTCGACCCATTGGCCCTGAGAGCGGACCATGGGCTTCGCCTCGGCCGCGAGGCGAGCGATGTCGTCAGCGGTCAGCTCGACGTCGTCAAAGACCGCCGACCATCGCACGTTGGCGAGCTGCTGGGCGCCGACCATCGACTTGCCCTTGTCGATCGCAGTGAGCCGGAGTCCGGCCGTCGCCTTCTTCGGCGCGAGTTTCGGAACTCTCATGTCGAAGCCCGCGAGACGGAGCCTGTGGCCGTCGTCGCTCATGAGGCGCCAGGCCTCGCTCTGGGAGAGGATCACCTCGCCGCGACGACGGCCTCCGCCCCGAAACAGCGCCGGGAACAGACGCTCGAGTCGGCTGGCATGCTCGGCCACGAGGCGGCTGCGGGACTTCGATTGCGATGCCTCGGCGAGCTCGAGCGGTTCGACGCCGTTGCCGTTGAGCACGGGGACCAGCACGCGAGCGAACCAACCGTTCGTGTCGTCGGGTGGATCGAGTTGGACGATGAGTCGGATCGGGTCCTTGGCCTCGACTGGCTTCGCCCATGCATTGAGGCGCGACGAGAGATCGGAGGCGAGCGACTTGGGCGCAGCGAATTCGGTGCCGTCGAGGTTCGCCAAGACCGCTTCGGCCAGGTCGTTCTTGCCCCGGATACTCGGCGGTGCCGCCGGGGCGGCCACCATCGACGCTCCCGTGGCGACCACCGTGTGGACGAGGTCGCTCAGCACGGCGTTCGTGAATGCGCTGCGTGTCGTGGTTGGACTGACCGACCATCACCGCCCGGGGGACACAGCCGGCCAAGGCCTCGACGGCTTCGCTGTCGAGCATCGCCGGGGCCCAGCGCACTCGGTACCGGGCCGAGTCAGGTGGTGCTCCCTGCCGGCCGCGAACCGGCGACAGTTTGGGTACGAATCGGCCGTGGGCGATGTGCTCGATTGCGCTGGTGGCGACGAGGCCCATCCATCGAACGCTCGGGCCGCTCGAGGGCCCTGCCCGATCGACGGTCAAGCCGGCCAGCCATCCGATGGTCGTGGACAGCTCGGCGGTGAGACTCTCGGTCTTCCCGCTGCCGGGCACCGTGAGCCTCTGGCCCGGCGCCCAGTCGATCGATCCCGCGCCAGCGTCGCGCAGGAGCTGCCGCAGCTGTTCGTGATCGGCCCCACCGGCGTTGTGTCCGCCGGCCCATGCCACGAGACGACCGTCGTTCCAGGAGAGTTGGAGTCGTGTCGTGCCGCTGCCCTCAGGCTCTGGCGCCGATTCCTTCTTCGTGGGTGCCTGCGACTTCTTGGTGGTCTGCGGAGGCGGAAGCGGCTGCAGCTGATCGTCGGTTGGTGGTCCGGCGAACGCGGTGATCGCATCGTCGATCCGAAAGCACTCTTCGTCGAGATCGAGGAGGATGTTGGCGCGGCCCGGGTCGTCGACTTCGCGGCGAGCTCGTTCGAGCGCTGCTTCAGCGGCGTCGAGCAAGCGCCAGAGGCTCTCGGTCCCGAACGGTCGGTCCGAGTCGAGCAGCGCGAGCTGCTCGTCGGTTGCCAGCCCGTCGACGTACGCCTGGGCCGCAGCCTCGAATTCGTCCTCGCGTTGATGGCGTCGCGTCGTTGTGACGGCCGTACTCCCGGTTCGATGGTTGGGTCGGCGCGTGCCCAGCCGCGCGCCCCATGGTGCAGGCTGATGCCTCAGCCGCGGCGATGCCGGTGGGTGTACCAACCTGCGGCGAGGTCCGACCGGTTCGACGGACGGCTCACACCGAGTCCTGACGATATCCGGGTGCGTCGCGTTGCCAACGGCTGGGGGCGGCAACCAGCGGAATCGTCGCAGCAGGCGGCGCAGGAGAGGCCGGCGACAACGCCGTGCAGTGGCGGTCGCGAGGCCGATATCAGCTGGCCGATGCGGTAGGCCTCCACACACGTCACTGTCCAGGGCACGCGCGTGCTTGCGGAGGCCTGGGATCGGACCGATGAGCGAGCAGTCGACACCGCATGCGATGGTCACGGCATGAAAGCCGTACGAGTCGAGAATGGTCGCCCAGAGGTCGTCGACGTCGATGCCCCCAGAGGCGAAGGGGTCCTGGTCGACGTCGCGTCTGCCTCGATCTGTGGATCGGACCTCCACCTGATCGAGATGGGCATGGTCGAGGGGCGGATCATCGGGCACGAGTTCGCAGGGACGACCCCGGACGGAACCGCGGTCGCGGTCGAGCCCATCATCGGGTGCGGCACGTGTCACTACTGCATCAGCGGAGAACGCAAGGACTGCGAAGGAGCGCAGTCCTTCATGGGGATCCTGACCGACGGCGGCATGGCCGAGCAGGTGATCGTGGATCCGTCGATGCTCGTGCCGCTGCCATCGGGGCTCGAACTCGGCATCGCTGCGCTGGTCGAACCCCTCGCCGTGGCGGCACACATGGTGCGACGTCTCCAACTCGATGGTGGCGGGCGTGTGGCGGTGATCGGCGGCGGCGCGATCGGGCTCGCCGCGACGGCGGTACTGCGAGATCGAGGCATCCAGCCCGCGTTGTTCGCTCGCCACGACCACCAGAAGGCGGCTGGCGAGGCACTCGGCGCCCGGCTCGATGGTGGCGACGGGTTCGACGCGGTCATCGATGCGGTGGGTACGACAGCCTCGATCGCCGAGGCAGTGCAACGGGTCAGGCCGCGTGGTCGCATCGGCCTCGTCGGCACCCTCTGGGACGCCGCAGAGCTCGATGTGGGCTTCTGTATGAAAGAGGCATCGATCGTTGCGGTAGTCGCCTACTCCGGCGTTGCGCCGGATCGCGACTTCGACCTGGCGGCCCGCGTGCTCGCCGAACGCCCGAGCATCGGTGACGTCATGGTGACGCATCGCTTCCCGCTCGATGGCGCAGCCGAGGGCTTCGCCGCCGCGGCCGACCGCGCGGGCGGGGCGATCAAGGTGCTCTTCGACGTATGAGCATGCGATAGCGCCGGGTGTTCACGCCCCCCTCCGATGCCGTTGCGGCGTCTCGAGCCATCGGTCAGGCCGATGACCACAGGCAGGTACTCGACGGTGCGCTGATTCCTTCGGCCCCGGCGTCGGGTTGGGTGGAATGTCGATGCTCTCCGTTCGAGGCGCCGGTCCGAGCCTGAGGTCTGCTGCACCGCAGCAGGGCTGTCGACCGAAGCTCCGGACCGCCGATGGGTAGGGTCGTGCCATGAAGGGACTGGCGGGACGCAGCGTGGTGGTGACCGGAGGAGCCTCGGGTATCGGTCTGGCAACGGTGCGCTTCCTCCAGGACGAGGGTGCCGCCGTCGCGATCATCGATCGCGACGCAGAGGGGGCCGAGGCCGTCGGCGTTCCCTGGGTGCAGGCCGATCTGGCAGACCCCGAGGTTGGCGCGCCGCGGTCGTGCAGGCGGCTGGTGAACTCGGCGGCATCGACGGGTTGGTGAACAACGCCGGAACGGTCGTCGGGGGTCCAGCGTCGCTCGCCGAGCAGGACCTCGAT
The DNA here is from genome assembly GCA_963716795.1 of uncultured Acidimicrobiaceae bacterium. GTDB lineage: Bacteria > Actinomycetota > Acidimicrobiia > Acidimicrobiales > UBA8592 > CAVQUE01. The sequence continues at coordinate 52,062 of CAVQUE010000002.1, forward strand.
GATTTCGCGACGACCCTGGCCATGAACGGCACCAGTGTGCTGGCTGCCACCCAGGCCGCAGCCGAGCTGATGGATGGCCCCGGCGCCGTCGTCAACATTGCGTCGCTGCAGGGAACGAATGCCTCGCCTGGCCTCTATCAGTACGGCGCCGCCAAGGCAGCCGTCATCCATCTCACCAAGTCCCTGGCCCTCGAGCTCGCCCCACGCCACATTCGGGTGAACGCCGTGGCGCCGGCCATGACCCTGACCCCGGCGGTCGAGCGGGGAGTGAGCGCCGAGCGCCGGGCCGCGAGCGTCGCAGCCATCCCGCTCGGCTACGCCGGCGAGGCCGAAGACATCGCCGGCACGGTCTGCTTTCTCCTCAGCGATCTCGCCCGGTTCATCACGGGACAGTTGCTCATCGCCGATGGTGGCCTCAGCCTCACCACTGCCCGACCTGATCGTGGCCAGTTGCCGTAGGGCTCGTCCTCCGCATGGCGCAGACGATGACAGCGTTCTGGTGAATCGCACTCGAGGTCATGTCGAACCCGGGCTGGACGGTCGTGGCGGTATTCTCCGCCCGTGAGCGGGCCTGTCAACATCGATGCCGACCTCGAAGCCGTGGTGCTGCAGGCGACCGGTGCGCGGGCGATCGTGGACACCTCCGTCGTGCAGAGCCTGTGGAGCGGGTACGGGCAGATCGTGCGGTGCCGTCTCGAGGGCGGGGCGGAGCCCAGCGTGATCGTCAAGCACGTCCGCCGGCCCGACACGCGCCACCATCGATACGGCTGGAACACCGACCGCTCCCATGAGCGCAAGCTGCAGTCCTACCGGGTCGAGACCGCGTGGTACGACCGCTATGCGACACAGTGCCCAGACGCGTGCCGGGTGCCGCGTTGCCTGGCGCTCGAGACCCGGCCCGACGAGGTCGTCATGGTCCTGGAGGATCTCGACGCATCTGGTTTCGCCGAGCGGCGCCAAGCAGTGACCGAAGCCGAACTCGATGCCTGCCTCTCCTGGCTGGCCACCTTCCACGCCACCTTCATGGGCGTGCGCCCCGAGGGCCTGTGGGTCACCGGCACCTATTGGCATCTGGCCACCCGCCCCGACGAGCTCGACGCCCTCGACGACGGCCCCCTCAAGTCGGCGGCGCCCATCATCGATCGCCGGCTCGCCGACAGCGCGTTCGCGACCTTCGTGCACGGCGACGCGAAGCTGGCCAACTTCTGCTTCAGCGCCGATCGCCGCCAGGTCGCAGCGGTCGACTTCCAATACGTCGGAGGCGGCTGCGGAATGAAGGACGTCGCCTACTTCATCAGCAGCTGTCTCGACGAGGACGACGGTGAGCGCCTGGAAGCTGGTCTGCTCGACCGATACTTCGGATTGCTGCGCGACGCGCTGGAGCGGTCCGGGAAGGCCCTGGACTTCGCTGCGCTGGAGCGGGACTGGCGGGCGCTCTACCCCGTGGCGTGGACCGACTTCTTCCGGTTCCTGCAGGGGTGGAGTCCCGGTCACTGGAAGCTCCACCGCTACAGCGAGCGGCTCGCCCGTGAGGTGCTCGAGGCCCTCGATCTCTCAGGGCCGCCACCGTGAAGCTCTCCACCGCCGACCTACGCGAGCTCGCCGACCTCGCGATCGTGGCCGCCACGCGGGCGGGGCAGATGATCGCCCGGTCGCGGCCCCGTGAGATCGAGCACAAGGCTGGGGTCGCGAGGCTCGCGTCCCAGGTGGTGACCGAGATCGACCGGCGCAGCGAGGACATCATCGTCGACCTGTTGACCCCCACCCTCGAACCCTTCGAACTCGGGCTGCTCACCGAGGAACGAGACGATGACGGGGGCCGGCTGACCGCCGACTACTTCTGGTGCATCGATCCCCTCGACGGCACCCTGCCCTTCATCGAGGGGTCGCCTGGCTACGCCGTCTCCATCGCCCTCGTCGGCTGCGACGGCACTCCTCGGATCGGCGTGATCCACGACCCGGTCGAGGCGACGGTGTGGCACGCGATCTCGGGGTGCGGGGCATTTCGTGACGGCCGTCGGTGGCCGACCGAGCCGCACGCCCGAGGAGAGGTGCTCTCGGTGTTCGCCGACCGCAGCTTCCTCGCCAGAGATGATCACGATGCGGTCATCGACGCGCTGGGTCGGATCTCAGGAGACCTGGGCCTGACCGGCGTCCGACTTCAGGCGAGCCGTGGCGCGGTGATGAACGCGTGTGGCGTGCTCACGCACCCGCCGGCCTGCTATTTCAAGTTCCCCGCGCCGACCGGCGGCGGCAGCGTGTGGGACTTCGCGGCAACGACGTGTCTGTTCCATGCAGTCGGTGCCGTCGCCACGGACATCGACGGCCGGACGCTCGACCTGAATCGAGCGGACTCCAGCTCCATGAACCATCGAGGCGTGTTGTTCGCCACCGACGAGGCGCTGGCAACGCAGATCCGAGCGCTCCGCGCTCCTTGGATGCCCTGAGTCGAGACCGGTACGTTGACGGCCATGCGCTTCTCCCTTGCCGAGTCGATGATCGAACCGACCATGTACGCGCCGCTCGTGCGTGCCGCCGAGGAGGCCGGGTACGACTCGTTCGTCGTCCCCGACTCGATCTGCTACCCGGAGGAGGGCGACAACACGTACCCGTACAACGCTGACGGCTCGCGTGAGTTCCTCGAGGGAAAGCCGTTCATCGAGCCGTTCTCGCTGATCCCGGCTCTGGCCGCCGTGACCGAGAAGATCCGCTTCACCACGTTCGTGGTGAAGCTCCCGGTCCGCCATCCCGTCCTCGTCGCAAAGCAGGTCACGTCGGTCGGCGTCATGACGGGCGGACGCTTCGGGTTCGGCGTGGGCACCAGCCCGTGGCGCGAGGATTACACGATCACCCAGGTTCCGTGGGAGCGGCGAGGAGCTCGGATGGACGAGTGCATCGAGATCATCCGCGGCCTCCAGACCGGCGAACAGTTCGGCTATTCGGGCGAGTTCTACGACTTTCCCGCGTGCCAGCTCTGCCCGGTCCCGGACGAGGCGGTGCCGATCCTGATGGGAGGTCACTCCCGGTTGGCGCTCGAGCGCGCCGGTCGCCTCTGCGATGGCTGGATGCACGCAGGCAGTGACGCAGACGACCTGGCCCGCATGATGAGCACGCTCGACGAGATCCGCCGCGACGCCGGGCGCGACCACGAGCCGTTCGAAGTCCACGCGATCAGCATCGATGCCTACTCACCCGAGGGCGTCGAGCGACTCGAGGCCGCCGGCGTCACGGACTGCATCGTCGGATTTCGCGACGCCTACCAGCCGGGCCCCGATCCCCAGACGCTCGACGAGAAGCTGACGGCGATGCAGTGGTACGCCGACGAGGTCATCGCCGAGTTCCGCTGAGTCATCTCCGAACATCTCGATGCCGGTCGCTCGGCGCTGATCCAACGCACCGGAGGTCCTGTCGGCTCACGGTGTCAGATGTACTCATTGGTCAGCAGCCATTGGAATGCGAGCCAGCCAGGCAGGATCGGAACCCAGAAGGTGAACAGTCGGTAGAGGCACACCGCTAGGACGTCGAACGTGTTGTCGAGCCCTGCGGCCACCTCGGAGAGGTAGGTCTGCCACGGGTTCGACAGCTGAGGAGTTGTCGAACCCCCCGAGGCTCGCCCAGCCGGGGCTGGGTGCGGCCTCAGTGGCCGATGTCATGGTGGCCGGGGGTGATGAGACCGCTCTCGTAGGCGAAGACGACTGCTTGCGCTCGGTCTCGGAGCCCGAGCTTGGTGAGGATGCTCGAGACGTGGCTCTTGACGGTCGCGGCACCGATGTAGAGCGTGTCGGAGATCTCGCGGTTGCTCGATCCTTGTCCGAGTTCGGCAAGGACTTCACGTTCCCGGTCGGTGAGGGTGTCGAGACGTCTGCTGGTTGCGGTGGTGCCGGCGAGGGTCTTGGCGAATCGGCCGATCAGGCGACGGGTGATGGCGGGGTCGAGGAGGGCGCCGCCGTCTGCAACGGTGCGTACCGCAGGGGCGAGGTCTTCTGGCCGGATGTCTTTGAGGACGAAGCCACTGGCGCCGGATCGGAGGGCTCGGTAGACGTACTCGTCCGGATCGAAGGTGGTGAGGATGATGACCTTGAGGGGCCAGTCCGCTTCTTCGAGGATGGTCTCGGTGGCGGTGAGGCCGTCCATCTCGGGCATGCGGATGTCCATGAGGACGACGTCGGGGCGGTGCCGGCGGGCCGCTTCGATTGCTTCGAGGCCGCTGCCTGCCTCGGCGACGACCTCGATGTCGTCTTGGTGGTCGAGGACCATGGCGAAACCGCGACGGACGAGGGCCTGGTCATCGACGACGGCGACTCGGATGGTCATGTCTTCTCCGGTTCGAGGGGGAGGTGGGCGACGATGCGAAAGCGATCCGGTGGGACCGGCCCGGCGTCGAGGGTGCCTCCCAGCAGATTCGCACGTTCCTCCATGCCGGCGATGCCGTAGCCGGATCGGGGGAGCCTTGGCGCGCTGCCGTCCGTGGTGTTGGTGATCTCGACGCCGAGCGTGTGCCGGTCGGCTCCGACACTGATGGTGACCGTAGGGCCGGGTCCGGCGTGTTTGATGATGTTGGTGATCGCTTCCTGGATGATGCGATAGGCCGAGAGCTCAACCGAGGCGGGGATATCGTTGCGTTGATCGAGGGTGAGCGTGACGGCGGCCCCCGTCTGGGTGAGGTGGTCGACGAGGCTCGGGAGATCGGCGAGTCCGGGCTGGGGCTCGAGGTGGTCGGGGTCGGCGGTGTCGGCTCGGAGCACGCCGAGGAGGTGGCGAAGCTCGCCGAGGGCTTCGCGACCGGCGTGTTCGACGTCGCTCATGGAGTCGATGGCGGCGTCGAGGTCGGTGCGGGCGATGGTCTTTGCGGCGCCGGCCTGGACGGTCATCATCGAGACCTGATGAGCGACGACATCGTGCAGCTCACGGGCGATGCGCGACCGTTCGTCGGCGACGGCTTGGCGGGCTCTGGCCTGTTGGTCGGCCTCGATCCGCTCGGAACGTTCGCGCAGCAGCACGAGGTAGTCGCCGCGGTTGCGGACGCGGCGGCCGACGTACCAGGCAATGACGGGCAGGACGATCGCAGGGGCGATGTCGATGCGTTGGTTCGCGTCGATGACGGTACCGAGCTCGCTCAATGCGATCGCAGCGACGAGCGCGGCGGCGCTGTGGCGGGGCTCGAGGGCGTAGCGGCCGACCGCGTACATGGCGGCGATGAGGGCGAGGTCGTTGCCGTCGCCGTAGGCGGCGACGGCCCAGACCACAACGGTTGCGGTCACTGCCGCAGCCACGGCAATGGGCTGCCTCCGTCTCCACAGCAGCGCGATCGCGCCGACTCCCAACAGCGCGATTGCGGCGCCACCCAGGCCGGTGATGGCGTCGAGCGTGAAGTCCTCGCCATCGCCCAGCTGGCTGAGGCTGACCGAAGCCAACGATCCGGCGAAGACGAGGACAGCGAGCGCAGCATCGGTGGTGCGAGGCCAGCGGGTGAACGGTCCACGAGACGCATGAGGGACACCCGGCTCGAACCAGCCGAGCAGTACGCGTCGCCAGCCCGTCGGTGGGGCCGTGTCGTGGCTCGGGTGTGTCGTGGAATCCATGGTCGACACGCACCGTACGCCCGGTTGTGGGAGCTGTTCACCCCGTTGGCGACGGACGGGGTTGTCGCTCCCTCGAAAGGGATACCGGTTTCTGAGCGGCTCGGCCGACATCCTCGTGCTAGACGACATCTCGGCGCTGCACCGCGATCAGCCCGATCGCTGCGGGGACCACCGCCCAAGCGGCGATCGCGACGATGGCTGCCGGAGTGCTGACGTCGGTGCCGACGCCGGAGAGCACGTTGGCGAGGACGCTGGGCATCCACGATGCGGTGTCATTGGCGAGCTGAACGACGAGCGGTGGCGCGATGAACAGGACCAGGACGGTGGCGGTGACGGCGCCTCCGACGTTGCGCACGACGGAGCCGATGCCCGCTCCGAGCACGGCTCCGGCCGCGCCCGCGAAGGTCGAGGCGGCGAGGACCTGGATGACGTTCCCGGTCGAGACGAGGAAGCCATAGTCGGTGGTCGGGAGCGCAAGGGCAACGGCAGCGACGGTGAGCGCAGCACCGACCAGGCCCAGCAGTCCTCCGGCCGCGGCGACGGCGGAGAGTTGGGCGAGCACAGCGCGATGTCGGCGCGGCGACGCGAGGAAGGTGGGCACCACGGTGTGGTATCCGTACTCGCGAGCGACTGCGATGGCCCCGAACAGCCCGGCGATGGCCAGCGCATTCGCGGCGAACGCCATGAGCGATTGCTGGTCGGCCTCGCTGGAGATGAACGCCTTGGTTCCGTCGAAGTCGGTCCCGGCGGCGACTGCGAACGCGTTCAGTCCTGCGATCGCGACGAGGACGGCGAGGAACACCAAGGGCATTCTCGTGGTCGTGAGCTTGCGGAGTTCGGATCGGGTGAGTCGGGTCATCGTCATGGCTGGTCGACCTCCTGGGGAGTCGTTGCGTCGGTGGTCCAGGCCAAGAAGAGCTCTTCGAGCGAGCCGGCCTGTGGTGAGAGTTCGTGCACGGCGATCCCGGCAGCGAAGGCGCGTTCGCCGATCTCGTCGATCGGCATGCGGGCCACGACGAGGCCGTCGCTTCCGCGGTTCTCGATCGCTGCCCCCGCCTCGCTGAGTACGTCGCCGAGGCGGGTGGGGTTGCCGGATCGCACCAGCGAGGCGGACTGCTGGAGTTCGGCCAGTGGTCCGTGGGTGATGAGTCGGCCCGCGTTGATGACGATGACGTCGTCGGCGAGGTGCTCGACCTCGGCGAGGAGATGGCTCGACACGAGCACGGTGCCACCGTTGGCGGCGTGGGTTCGGAGACGGTCACGGAGGGTGCGGATGCCTTCGGGGTCGAGGCCGTTGCCGGGCTCATCGAGGACGAGGACGGGCGGTTCGCCGAGGAGCGCGGCTGCCAGTCCGAGTCGTTGTCGCATCCCGAGCGAGTACGCGCCGACCTGGCGATGCGCGGCGCCGGCCAGGCCGACCTCGTCGAGCATCTCGTCCACACGGTCCTGTACGGATGCCGGCGGCGTCGGCCAGGATCCGGAGATGGTTGCGGCCGCTCCGCCCGGGGTGAAAGGCGTCGGATTCGATCATGGCACCGACGACGCTCGCCGGATCCGGGAGATCGCGGTAGCGCTGCCCACCAACGGTTGCGTGTCCGGAGTCGGCGTCGGCGAGATCGAGCATCATCTTCATGGTCGTGGACTTCCCCGAGCCGTTGGGTCCGAGGAACCCGGTCACTCGTCCCGGTTCGACGGCGAAACTCAGGTCGTCGACGACCGTGGTGCCGCCATAGCGTTTGGTGAGGTGCTCCACCACCAGCGGGTGGTCGTTCGAGTTGGTCATGACGGTTGCTCCTTGTCGTGTGGCGGGCCCATGGCCGCGAGACTGGTGGTGAATGCGTAAGGCCCGCCGAGCGGTGTCCACCGTCGTTGTGCGATTGCGCTGCATGACTCTGACGAAACAGCACGAGCGGCGGAGGGTCACCCGCCGCGGGAGGGTTCTCGCCTCCATCGCACGACGGATCTCGGGCCTGATGATCGCGGCCGAGCGAACCGTCGGATGGTCCTGGGTCCTGCCGGCCGCGGGTTTCGCCTCGCTCGTCGGAGCGGGCGTTGTCGCACGATGCTGGATCTCGGCGGCGGCGAGTTCTGGCGCGTACCCTCGGGCTGGCACAGACCGGCGGCTGCGGGGTGGGGGAGCGTGATGTCAGGTGAGATCGAGATCCACGGCTACTGCGACGAGCGCTTCGGAGCAGTGCGCAATGCCTTCGTGAGCAACTTTGCGGCCGGGTCCGAGATCGGCGCATGTGTGGCCGTGACGGTCGACGGCGAGATGCTCGTCGATCTCTGGGCGGGCGATCGAAATGCTGCAGGTGATCCGTGGCTGCGAGACACGATCGTCAACGTGTACTCGACCACCAAGAACATGGCGGGGGTGTGCATGCTGATGCTCGCCGACCAGGGTCGACTCGACTTCTCGGCGCCGGTCGCCCACTACTGGCCCGAGTTCGCCCAGGCAGGCAAAGCGAACGTGCTCGTGTCTCACGTCATGAGCCACCAGGCGGGCGTGTCGGGGTTCGAACCTGCCATTGCTCCCGACCAGCTCTACGACAGCCGGGCGATCGCAGACCAGTTGGCCGGCATGCAGCCATGGTGGGAGCCGGGCACCGGCTCGGGGTATCACGCGGTGACCCAGGGTCAGCTCCAGGGCGAGATCCTCCGCCGGATCGACGGCAGGACGATGGGGACCTTCTTCAGCGATGAGGTCGCTGGGCCACTCGGCGCCGACTTCCACATCGGCCTCGACCCGTCGGAGGGCCACCGGGTCGCTGATCTCGATCCGCCCGCTGCGGCGATGGATGCGGTGCCCGATCTGGGGACGATCGCGACCCGCACGCTGCGTTCGGTTCCCCTGACCGCGCTCGAGCCGCGGACTGCGGAGTGGCGAGCGGCCGAGATCCCCGCCGCAGGCGGAACGGGAAACGCCAGGGCGGTCGCTCGGGTGATGTCGGCACTGGCATGCGGGGGCACCGTCGATGGCGTGCGGCTGATGTCGCGCGACGGTGTGCAGATGGCTCGTCAGGAGCAGTGCATCGGCATGGACAAGGTGCTCGATCGGCCGCTGCGGTTCGGCATGGGCTTCGGGCTCAACCATCCCGAGGGCCCGACAACTCCCACCGACACGGCGTTCCACTGGGGTGGTCTGGGGCGGCTCGATCGCGGTCACCGATCCTGGCGAAGCGCTCTCGATCTCCTATGTGATGAACAACATGGCCGACGACTCCGCCAGCGACACTCGCGCTGCAACCATCACCGCTGCCGTCTACGCCTCGCTGTAGGTCCCGGCCACCGGGTCAGTGGTCAGCACGACGATGCACCCGGCGGGGTCGGTCATCCACTCGTGCATGATCTGGCGGGGGCCCATGGCGGCCGCCGATCCCGCCTGAACTCACCGGGTGCAGCGGCGCGCTGGGTTCCCATCAGCCCGAGGAGTCGTCTGCTCGCGTGTTCGCCCGCCGGTGGCGTAGGCTGACCATGCAGGGCATGGCGCCCTCTGTCACGTCGCTCCGGACCCAGGTTGCGTGTTGCATCCCGCCCGGAGGCTCGACGTGTCCAATGCTCATGCGCACCACCTGCACACCGATGTCGCCGATCGCCGGATCCGAGCCTGCTGCCAGGGCGATGACGGCGTAGTCGACCTGGTCGTTCGCCGCTTCCGGTTCCGAAGTCCTCGATCGCTGAGACGCGTCCACGCGGGCGACGCGGATGCCACCACCCAACGCTGGTCGCTCGGTGGCCGGTTCCCTCCCACCACCGCAGCGACCCCCACTTCACCGACCAGGGTCGCAGACCCGGGCACAGACCTCCTGATCCTTTCGGCCGGCGACGTGCCGGCCACCACGGGCGACACGCCCCAGAACTGAGAGAAGACACGACCATGGCAAAGCAGATCCTCTTCGAAGAAGCGGCCCGCCATCGGCTCCAGTCCGGTGTCGACCAGCTGGCGGACGCCGTCAAGGTCACCCTCGGCCCCAAGGGTCGCAACGTCGTGTTGGCCAAGGGGTGGGGCGCGCCCACCATCACCAACGACGGTGTGACCATCGCAAAGGACATCGACCTCGTCGACCCGTTCGAGAACATGGGCGCGCAGCTGGTGAAACAGGTCGCCACCCAGACCAACGACGTCGCGGGCGACGGAACCACCACGGCGACCGTCCTGGCCCAGTCGATGCTGCATGAAGGGCTGCGCAACGTCGCAGCCGGCGCCAACCCGCTGGCGCTGCGACGTGGCGTCGAGCTCGCGACCAGGGCAGCCGTCGGCGCGATCGCAGAGCTCGCCGTCGAGGTCGCGGACCGATCCGACATCGAGGCGGTGGCCACGGTGTCGGCCGCCGACCCTGCGGTCGGCACGCTGCTGGCCGAAGCCTTCGACAGGGTCGGCAAGGACGGCGTGATCACGGTCGAACGCTCGAACACGTTCGGCCTCGCCCTGGAGTTCACCGAAGGCATGCAGTTCGACAAGGGCTACATCTCGCCGTACTTCGCCACCGACGCAGAAGCCATGGAGACGGTCCTCGAAGACTGCTCCGTGTTGTTGCACCAGGGCAAGATCTCCCGCATCGCCGACCTGCTGCCGCTGCTCGAAAAGGTCATGCAATCGGCCAAGCCGCTCGCGATCATCGCCGAGGACGTCGATGGTGAGGCGCTCGCCACGCTGGTCGTCAACACGATCCGCGGCACCTTCACGTGCGTTGCGGTCAAGGCGCCGGGCTTCGGGGACCGTCGCACCGAGATGCTCGGCGACCTTGCCGTGCTCACCGGCGCCGAGGTCATAAGCGAGGACGTCGGGCTCAGCCTGGAGTCCACGACGCTCGACCAGCTCGGACACGCCCGCAAGGTCGTGGTCACGAAGGACACGACGACGATCATCGATGGTGCGGGTAGCGCCGCCGACGTCGCCGCACGAGTGAGCCAGCTCACGCGCCAGATCGAAGCCAGCGACTCCGACTACGACCGCGACAAGCTCCAGGAACGACTGGCCCGGCTCTCCGGCGGCGTGGCCGTGCTCACGGTCGGCGCCGCCTCCGACGTCGAGCTCACCGAACTCGAGTTCCGGATCGACGACGCGGTATCGGCAACCCGGGCGGCCATCGCCGAAGGCGTGGTGCCCGGCGGGGGAGTGGCGCTGCTGCGGGCCCGAGACGCCGTCGCCGCGATCGCCGTCGCATGCAAGGACGCAGACGAGGCCACCGGCGCCCGCATCGTCTGGCGCGCCCTCGCCGCACCAGCCCGCCAGATCGCCATCAATGCCGGCCAGGAACCCGGCGTCGTCGTGGAACACATCGAACGCGAGCTCGGCTCGATCGGGTTCAACGTCGTCACCGACATCTACGAGGATCTCACCAAGGCCGGGATCATCGACCCGGCCATGGTCACCCGCGCCGCGCTCGAGAACGCCGCATCGGTCGTGGGCCTGGTGCTCACCACCGAGTGCCTGATCGCCGACAAAGCGATGGCCTGACCCGACCCGAGCCCCCGCACCGTTGAGGCGAAGCGACCGATGCGGGGCCCTCTCGCGCCCTCTGGCACGATGGCGAGACGTGCGCCCCGATCCTCGGAGCACGGGGCGCAGCGGTGTCGAAGTACGCACCAGCGCAGGTCGACGAGGAGGGGTAGCCAGCATGGATACCGGCACGGTCGCGTCGTTCTACGACCGTCATCCCTACCCGCCACCGGTTCCCGACCTCGACGGCTACGTGACCCGTTGGGCCGACGGTGTCAGACAACGGGTCGATCATCACCGCATGTGGCCGTCGCTACCGTTCCGTGACGATCACACGATCCTGATCGCCGGCTGCGGCACCTCACAGGCCGCGAAGTACGCGGTCCGCTATCCGCACGCCCGAGTCATCGGGATCGACATCAGCGCGAAGAGCATCGACCACACCCGTGCGCTGGCAGCCGCATACGATCTGGACCGCCTCGTCGTGCATGAGCTCGAGATCGAGCGTGTCGGGGACCTCGGCGTGTCGTTCGACCACATCGTCTGCACCGGGGTGCTGCATCACCTCGCCGACCCCGACGCGGGTCTGCGTGCGCTGCGCGACGTCCTGGCGGCCGATGGCGCCATCGACATCATGGTGTACGCACCGTATGGCAGGACCGGTGTCTACATGATCCAGGAGTACTGCCGGCGCCTGAGCATCGGCACCTCGCCGTCCGACATCGCCGATCTCGTCGCGAGCCTGCGAGAGCTCCCCCGTGGCCATCCCCTCGATCATCTGCTGCGAGGAACACCCGACTTCCAGCACGATGATGCGCTCGCCGATGCCCTCCTCCATCCTCGCGATCGGGCGTATTCGGTGCCCGAGCTGTTCGAGTGGGTCCGAGGGGCGGGTCTCGAGTTCGGACGATGGATTCGCCAGGCGCCGTACCTTCCCACCTGCGGATCGATGAGTGGGTTGCCGCATGGAAACCGGATCGCAGAGCTCGACATCGAGGAGCAGTACGCGGCATTGGAGCTGTTCCGCGGGACCATGACACGACACTCGTTCATCGCCCATCGCGACGACGGTCCCGGACCGGCCTCGAGCATCGACCGCATCGACCAGGCACACGGCGCCATCGTGCCGGTGCGCCCGGCGACTGCCATCTCGGTGAAGGAGCGTCTGCCGCCCGGCGCCGCAGCGGCCCTGTTGAATCGCGCCCACGACTTCACCGATCTCGTGATGTTCGTCGACGAGACGGAGTCGGCGATCTTCGATGCCATCGATGGGCACCGCAGCATCGATGACCTCGGCGGGAGCGCTGCGGCTTTCTGGCGGCGCCTGTTCGAGCACGACCTCGTCGTCTTCGACGCCTCCGGCCACCAGCCGCAGACATAGCCATCGCGGCCGGTCCACGGCCAGCCCGGTCAACCGCTCGACAGCCGGCTGGATGGCGTCACCGATACGGTGCCACGTTCACCCGTTTTGGCTGTCGACGGTTCAGCGCAGTGCGGGCACAATGCCACCTTCACTCGATTCACAAGGAAGAGATCATCATGGCAATGGACACATTCATGGCGTACATCGGCGTGTACTCGAGCGTCGACGCCGCAAAGGCCGACTACGACGCAGTCCACGATCTCCACAGCAAGGACGGCCTCATCGACGCGTACGACGCGGCCGTCGTCGAGCGCAAGGAGAACGGCAAGGTCAAGATCGTCAAGAAGCACGAGACACCCACGCGAGCCGGTGGGGTGGGTGGCGGCACGGTCGGCCTCGCGACCGGTCTGGTCATCGCTCTGTTCCCCGCAGCGGCGATCGGCGGGGGACTGCTGGCTGCCACCACGGGTGGGGGCGCAGTGCTGGGTGCGCTGGCCGGACACGCGGCTGCGGGGATGAGCCGCAAGGACCTCAAGGAACTCGGCGAGCACCTCGATGCCGGCCAGGCCGGTCTGGTCGTAGTGGGCGTGTCCGACATGGGCGCGAAGGTCGAGGCGGCCATGGCCAAGGCCGACAAGGTCGAAGAGAAGCAGATCCAGGCCGACACCGCGGAGATCGAGAAGGACGCCGCAGCCGACGGCTGAGAACGACGGCGAGAAGGTCATCCAATGCCAGATGGTCACGATGCGGTCTCGTCTTCCGGGCTGGAGGGCAGCGACGCTGCCCTCCAGCGCCGGACCCGTTTCGAGTACGTCGCCACGTTCCTGCTGACCTTTGCGGCAGTCGCGACGGCGTGGAGCGGCTATCAGGCCTCCCGTTGGAACAGCGAGGCGTCCCTGGAGTCGAGTCGGGTGAACGCGCTGCGCATCGAGGCGGCGCGCTCCCAGGGACTCGCCAACTTCCAGACCGAAGTGGACGTCGCGAGCTTCTTCGAATGGATCGACGCCGAACAGACGGGAGACGCCGAACTGGCACGCTTCTACGAGGACCGCTTCCGGCCGGAGTTCCGTCCTGCGTTCGATGCTTGGTTGGCAACTGCTCCTGCCGGCGAGGACGACGCGCCGGGCACCCCCTTCGCCCTTCCCGAGTATCGGCTCGCAGCGACGGATGACGCAGAACAGTCGGACCGGGAGGCCGTGGCGGCGGCAGCGATTGTCCGGCGCAACCTGCAACGATCGACGGACTACGTGCTGGCCGTGGTGCTCTTCTCGGTGGCGCTGTTCTTCGCCGGCATCAGCACAAAGATGACCGGTGTGCGGCCTCGATCGGCGCTCCTCACCTGCGGTTGCGTCGTATTCCTCGGAACCGCCGTCTGGATTGCGACGTCGCCGATCAGCATCTCGATCTGAGCCGGCCCGGCGCTACCGGCGCGAGCGATCTGCGACAGGAATCGCTCAGGGGCGGCGCTCGTCCTCGGCGTTGCCATCCCGCTTCGCTTCGAGCCGCTCGAGCCGTTCCGAGATCTGGGCGAGCGACTCCTCCATCCGGGCGAACGCGTTGGGTTCTTGCGCAGCCGGCTCGGCCCGGGACTCCGAGAACCGGACACGTGCGGCCTCGATGAACAGTGACGTGATCGCAGCGGTCACCACGGTGAGCATCCCGATCCCGGTGAGCATCACGACGCCCGCCACGACTCGCCCGACGACACTCGTGGGCGTGTCGTCGCCGTAGCCCACCGTGGTCACGGTCTGCAGGGTGAACCACATGGCTTCGCCGAAGGTGGCGTAGTTTTCGCTGTCGAAGGCCCTCATCAGCGCCGCTCCGAACACGACGACCACGATCGTCGCAGTCATGATCGCAACGATCGCATGACGCGCAGAGGCGGGGCGAGCCTGGAATCGAAGAAGCGCGCGTCGCAGAATTGTCACGGGGTCGTTCTCACTCGGCCGACAACAGGCAGTGTCTCGCAGGATGGTAGTGGCTGGGCTCCGGCTTTCCGGGTGAGCCGTCCGGCTCGCCCGGTGGACGGTACGGGGACCCGGGCGGTCCGAGCGGACGCCGATGGGATGCTTCTCGCATCCGATGCCGCCATGTCGAATCCGCCACTATGGGCGATGAAGAGCAGAGTTCGGTCGCCCTAGCGTGGCGCGTGTGACGAACCAGGACTCCGATGGATCACCGACCGACGCTGTGGATTCGACCGCGGCCTCCAGCGGATCGCTCGCCGGCTCAGCATCGAGGACCTCGAGCCGGGTACCGACGGTCCTCATCGTGGTCGCAACCGTGCTGGCCGTGGTCAGCTCGGTGACGACCTGGGTGGACACCGAGGCGCTGGACACCGACGCCTGGGTCTCAACCAGCGAAGAGCTGTTGAAGGAGGATGCAGTCACCACCGCCGTTGCGACGTACGTCGTCAACGAGCTGTACACCGAGGTCGACGTCGCCGCGTCACTCCAGGAGGTGCTGCCAGGTGATCTCTCCGGTGTCGCTGGTGCACTCGCAGGTGCCCTCCGCGAGCCTGTGACCAACGGCATCGAGCGAGTGCTCGAGTCGCCGCAGTTCGCCGACATCTGGGGGCGCGCCAACCGCCGGGCCCACGAGGCCCTCGTCGCCATTCTTCGAGACGAGACCCGACCGGCGGTGTCGACCGCGGACGGCTCGGTCACGTTGAATCTCCGCGACGCGGTCATCGAAGTCGGTAAGGAGATCGGGCTGCCCCAGTCGGCGTTGGACCGCATTCCCGAGGACGCGGGGCAAGTCACGGTCTTCCAGTCCTCGAAGCTCGAGGACGTCCAGACCTACGTCCGGGTACTCGACTTCTTGTCGTGGTTCCTGTTCCTGTTGACGGTTGGGCTGTACGTGCTGGCGGTCTATCTGGCCGGTGATCGTCGTCGTACGTTGTCGATGGTCGGCTGGTCTCTCGTCACCTATGGCGTCACGTTGTACGCATTGACGGGACTCGGCGTTCGGACCGGCGTGGGTTACTTCGTCCGGGACAATGCCAACACGGCCGTCGCAAACGCCGTGGCGAGGGTGGCCACCGAGCTGCTTCGTTCGTTCGGCTCGGCCGGGATCGTGTATGGCGCACTGATCGTCGGATTCGCCGCGCTGCTCGGACCGCACCGATGGGCGGTCGCACTGCGCCGATACAACCCCATCACCTCACCCGCAACAGCGTTCGGTGGCGCCGTGGTGGTCACGCTCGTGCTGCTGTGGTGGAGCCCCGGCAGCGCCTTCAACCGGTGGTACACCGGGCTCGTTGCCGTTGCGCTGATCGTGGGAGCGATGGCTGCGCTGGCCGCGCAGGCAGGCAAGGATGACCAGAGGGCAGTCACGACAGGATGACGCCCGCCTGCCTTCGCATCAGCCAGAACAGGACGCGATGACCGCCAACACACTCGGCGGGGACTCGCAACCGGGACGTCGCCTGGCAACGCCCCGTGCCGCTGCGATCGCAGGCATCCTGTTCGCTGCGCTGTTCGGGACGTCGACCATCCTCATCCGTCTCTCGGTGCCGGCCGATGCCGGAGCTCCCGGAGAGTGGCTTGATGCGAACTCCGGCCGGATCGAACTCGCACTCTGGCTGGTGCCCTTCGGAGGCATCGCCTTCTTGTGGTTCATCGGGGTCGTGCGCGACCGCCTCGGCGACCGTGAGGATCGGTTCCTGTCGAGCGTGATGTACGGAAGCGGCCTGCTCTATCTGGCGATGACGTTCGTTGCCGCAGCGTTGGTGGGGGCACTCATCGCCGCGCACGAGGCCGCGCCGGAACAGGTGGTCTCATCAGGGGTCTACGCCTTCGATCGAGAGGCCATCTTTCGCACCTCGAACACCTTCGGTGTCCGGATGGCCGGCGTCTTCATGTTCTCCACCGGCTCGATCTGGCTGCGTTCGGGTGCCATGCCCCGCTGGGTCATCGCCGCCACGTATCTGCTCGCGCTCGTGCAACTGGTCGGTGTCGGCATCAGCCTCTGGTCCACATTGGTCTTCCCGATCTGGGTCCTGATCATCAGCGCCCACTTCCTCGTGCGAGGTGCCGCCCCCGACGAGCTGACCGGGCCGAACCCGGATCGGGGAGCTCAGACCGGGCTGTGAGCCGAACCGATCCGCCACCGACGGCATGTCGATGAATTCAGAGAAGGAGTGCCCCATGGCCACTGTCGACGTCGTTGCCCAACCAGTCTCCGCCCCGACATCTGTCGGGGCACGACGAGAAGTGGGTCGGCTGATCAGGAGACAGGTCCCGAGATCCTCGGCTGCGTCGTGGGAACCGGCGGCCGATCGCGCCGACCCCGTCGACCTCCTCGCTCGCCAAGCGGCGGCGCGGGAGCCCTCGCTCGTGCCGCTGCGCCACGGGAGAATGCTGGCCTCGCCCTTTGCCTTCTATCGTGGCGGCGCGCTGATCATGGCAGCGGATCTCGCCGGGCTCCCCCGCAGCGGTTTGATCGTGCAGCTCTGCGGCGACGCCCACCTGGCGAACTTCGGAATCTACGCGGCTCCTGACCGTCGACTGGTCTTCAGCTTGAACGACTTCGACGAGACCCTCCCCGGGCCGTTCGAGTGGGACGTGGAGCGCTTGGTCGCCAGTTTCATGATCGCGGGTCGTCACCGCGGATTCGATCGCTCGACGTGCGCCGACGCCGTCTCGACGGTCGTGCGGTCCTATCGACATGCGATGCACGACTTCGCTGCCATGTCGACGCTCGACCTCTGGTACGCCCGCTTGAATGTCGACGAGATCGAGGATCGGTTCGGCTCCCGCTCGACAGCCGACGAGCGGCGGCGATTCGCCAAGATGATCCGCAGGGCCGAGGCGAAGAACAGCCTCCGGGCGCTGGCGAAGCTCACGGTGGTCGTCGACGGGGCGCGGACCTTTCGTCGAGACCCGCCGACGCTGATCCCGATAGAGGACCTGGTTCCCGAAGAGGACGTCGACGGAGTGAGTGAAAGGATCGCCGAGATCATCGAGTCCTTCCGTTCGTCGTTGGCCCCCGACCGACAGCGACTGCTCGACAACTATCGCTACGTTCATGTGGCGCGCAAGGTCGTCGGCGTCGGCAGCGTGGGCACTCGCGCCTGGGTTCTCCTGATGGTGGGGCGTGACGATGACGACCCGCTGCTCCTGCAAGCCAAGGAGGCGCAGCCATCGGTGCTGGAGGAGTTCCTCGGGGCCAGCGAGTTCGAGACGCACGGCGAGCGCATCGTTGCCGGCCAGCACCTCATGCAGGCGGCGAGCGACATACTCCTCGGGTGGCACCGCGGCGTCGGCATCGACGGCGTCGAGCGGGACTTCTTCGTGCGGCAGTTGTGGGACGCGAAGGGCTCGGCGGACCTCGAGGCGATCGAGCCCGGCGGGCTGAAGATCTATGGCTCGTTGTGCGGCTGGACCCTCGCTCGGGCCCATGCCCGTTCCGGCGACCCTGCTGCCATCGCCGGCTACCTGGGCACCAGCCGGACCTTCGATCGCGCAATGGTGGCCTTCGCCGAACGCTACGCCGATCAGAACGAACGCGACTACGCGTTCGTCCGACAAGCGGTCACCGACGGTCGCCTCGCTGCGACGGACGGCTGACGCCGCCGGGCCCGTCAGTCCTCTGCGAGGGCATCGACCGCGACCGTCACCGCGAGCACGAACGCGACGTCGATCGCGACCGGGTCGATCTCGACTCCGTAGGTCTCGCGCACCCGGAACCACTTCTTCGAAACCTCGGCGACCTTCGTGCCGTCGCGGTCGATCTTGTACTCGTGATCGACGATGTTGCCGTGCACCTTCAGATCCTCACCCTCGGGCACGTGGACGTGGAAACGATCGCGGATGCCCACGAGTGCCTTCTTCACCGTTGCTTCGCGCCCATCGGCTTCGATCGTGATCGCATCGCGCACCGAGAGCTTTCGTTCTCGGATCCTGGCCACGCGGTGGCCGTCGAGGTCCTCGAGTTCCCACGTGTCACGAATCCGGGCGACCTTGCCGTTCACCTTGTACACCCGGGCACCGGTGTCGTCCTCGATCCAGTAGTCGTCGCCGATGGCGATCAGGCGCTCGCGCATCTTGAACCGGCGGACGTCCTCGTGGCGATGTCGCAGCAGTCCCATCGGAGAACTCCCTTCCCGACCGAGGTCCATCGGTCGTCGTGTGGCCGTTCGATCATGCCGGAAGGCCCCTCGCTGCGGCGCCACCCAGATCGGACGATCAGGTGTGCGGACCATCCGATGTGGGCGATGTGGCCAGTCCGGGCCACGACTACATTGCGGCTGTCGTCTGCCACAAGCGGCCACCCCAGCGATTCTAGTTCTCGAGGAGTTCTCGTCATGGTTCACAAGCACGTCTCCAACGACGACGCGATCGACCCGGCCTATGCCGGTCGGTTCGCGCACGCGCCGATTCCGAAGAACCGGATGCCCGCCGCGGAGTCCTTGCCGGGAGCCGTCTACCGGATGATCCACGACGAGTTGCTGCTCGACGGCAGCTCCCGGCTGAACATGGCGACGTTCGTCACGACGTGGATGGAGCCCGAGGCCGAGAAGCTCATGGCCGAGACGTTCGACAAGAACATGATCGACAAGGACGAGTACCCGCAGACCGCGGAGATCGAGCGACGGTGCGTCAACATCGTCGCCGACCTGTTCCACGCGCCGACCGACGGCGATGCGGTCGGTGTGTCGACGATCGGCTCGAGCGAAGCCGTCATGCTCGGTGGGCTCGCGATGAAGTGGAAGTGGCGTCAACGACGCGAGGCCGCAGGGCTGCCCACCGACAAGCCGAACATGGTCATGGGCTCGAACGTGCAGGTCGTGTGGGAGAAGTTCTGTCGCTACTGGGACGTCGAGCCCCGCTACGTTCCGGTCACCCCGGATTGCTTCACCGTCGCCCCCGACGCCGTGATGGAGCGCGTCGACGAGAACACGATCGGTGTGATCCCGATCCTCGGCACCACCTACACGGGCGAGTTCGAGCCGATCGGCGAGATCCACGATCGCGTCGTCGCCTACAACGCCGAGCACGGCACCGACATCCCGATCCACGTCGACGCCGCGTCGGGTGGATTCGTCGCCCCCTTCCTGCATCCCGATCTCGAGTGGGACTTCCGGTTGCCGCAGGTCAAGTCGATCAACGTCTCGGGCCACAAGTACGGGCTGACCTACCCCGGCATCGGGTTCGTGGTGTGGCGGTCGGCCGAGGAGCTGCCCGAGGACCTGATCTTCCGCGTGAATTACCTCGGTGGCGACATGCCGACGTTCACCCTCAACTTCTCCCGTCCCGGAAACCAGATCGTGGGGCAGTACTACAACTTCGTGCGCCTCGGTCGTGACGGCTACCGCCGGATCATGGAGTCGCTGCGTGACACGGCGATGCACCTGTCGTCCGCCATCGCCGAGATGGGCCCCTTCGAGGTGGTCAGCGATGGTTCCGCCATCCCGGTCCTGTCGTTCAAGGTGAAGGACCCCTCGAAGTTCACGGTGTTCCACGTGATGGACCGGATGCGCAGTGGTGGCTGGCAGGTGCCCGCCTACACGATGCCTGCCGACGCCGAGGACGTCGCCGTCATTCGAATCGTCGTCCGCGAAGGCTTTGGCATGGATCTCGCCGACATGCTCCTCGAGGAGCTCGCGGAAACGGTCGCGCACCTCGAGGCCTTCCCGCCGCCGCAGCCTGCGCCGGCTTCCGGCTTCAGCCACACGTGACCCCGATGGGTCGAGCGCGTCGCTGATGCAGTGGCGACGACAGCTCCGATGGAACCCAACCGATCTCCGATGGCGCATCGCGGTCCTGTTCATCGTCGGGTCGTTCCTCTTCGCGCTGGGCTCGTTCCCGCCGTACTCTCAACTGGTCGACGGGCGCGTCGTCAGCGTCACTTTCGTGATCGGGTCGTTGTTCTTCACCACCGCGGGGTATCTGTCGTTCGTGCAGGTGATCAACGACGGCCACACTGCCGGCGCGCGGGCGCTGCGCTGGGCGTGGGCACCGCGCACGAAGCTCTGGTGGGCGGCATTCATCCAACTGATCGGGACGCTGTTCTTCAACGTCAACACGATCCTGGCGATGGTGCAGTCGTTCACCGTCGAAGAGACCAACCGCCTCGTGTGGGCGCCTGACTTCTTCGGGTGCATCGCCTTTCTCGTCGCCAGCCACCTGTACTGGATCACCACGTGTGGCGGGCTCTGGCGCAGCGACACCGACGACGCGAACTGGTGGAGTTCGCTGCTCAACTACGTCGGATCGATTGCGTTCATGGCATCCGCACTCGCAGCGTTCACCCTCCAGACCACCGGTGAGGCGGTCAATATCACCGTCGTGAACAGCGGCACCTTCGTCGGTGCCGTCTGCTTCCTCGTCGGCGCGTACCTGCTGTTGCCACCCGCCGTCGAGCGCCAAGCTGCGGTGGCGGCATGAGCGGCAGGAGACACCACCGATGGATGTGAGTATCAGGCAGCGGATTCGCTATCGATTCGACAACGTGCTCGCCCGCGGCACGGGGGCAGCGCTCATCTGGCTCGGCGCCGTCACGTTCGCCGCCGTCTTGGTGAGTTCGCTCCTGCTGACCGCCTTCGGCGTCACGCTGACCGGCAGCGAGGACGGCTCGTGGCTGGAGGACGTCTGGCAGAGCCTGCTCAGGATCCTCGACACCGGCACGATGGCAGGCGATGTCGGTTGGGGCCGACGCATCCTCGCTCTGATCGTGACCCTGTTCGGTCTGCTGGTGGCCGG
This sequence comes from uncultured Acidimicrobiaceae bacterium, assembly GCA_963716795.1. Lineage (GTDB taxonomy): Bacteria > Actinomycetota > Acidimicrobiia > Acidimicrobiales > UBA8592 > CAVQUE01. The sequence goes on from CAVQUE010000002.1 coordinate 73,155, forward strand.
CACGCTGATCGGCGTCATTGCGGCCGGCGTCGAGGCCCGAATCGACGGCATGCGCCGGGGACGCAGCGTGGTGATCGAGTCCGACCATCTCGTGATCCTCGGCGGGTCGAGCCGCATCCCGGAGATCATCCGTCAACTCGTCCTCGCGAATGCGGAGCGTGCGTCCAACACGATCGTCGTACTCGCCGAGATCGACCCCACCGAGCTGCGCCGGTCGGTGGTCGCCGCGATCTCGGACCGGCACCGGACCCGAATCGTCTACCGGTTCGGGGATCCGAAGGTGCGTTCGGATCTCCAGCTGGCCCGCGTGGGCGAGGCTCGCGGTGCGATCGTGCTGCCCACCGACGACGACGGCGACGTCTCGGTGGTACAGACCGTGCTTGCGCTCAACGCAGAGCTCGGCGGCCTCCACGATCTACCGGTCGTGGTCGAGGTCGCCGAGTCGGCCACCGCCGAGCGGCTGGTCGAGGCATGCGGCCCGACGATGCATCCGGTCATCACGACCCAGGCCGTCGCCAGGATCTCGGCGTTCGCGCTCCGCCAACGGGGTCTGGGCAAGGTGGTCAACGAGTTCCTGGACTTCCAGGGGTGCGACATCCACATCACCGACCGCCCCGAGCTGGTCGGGCGGCGATTCGACGAGATCGTCGGCTACTTCACGAATGCTCGATCGCTCGGGTTCGCCCGTTGCGACGGTCGCTTCGAACTCAATCCACCGGCCGATTCGACCATGTCGACCGGTGACCGGCTCGTCGTCATCGCACACGACCTCGAGACGATCGAATCGGATCCCACTCCTGCCCGTCTCGAGCGTCAGGAGCGCGACGGGGACCGACCGACACTGGTGGCCGCAGAGGTGGAGGAGCACATTCTCGTCGTCGGGTGGAACGCCCTCGGACCGGTGCTGCTCAGCGGCTGGGCAGCAGCGACGTCACCATCGTCCACCGTCGAGGTCGCGTTCGATCCCCGCCTCGTCGATGTCGCCGACGTCGTCGTCGATGACCTCGGCGTCGAGGTCCGTCTCACGCCCACGTCGGAGACCTCCTCGCTGTCCCTGGAGCGCCTGCCGACCACGATCGTCGTGCTCGGTTACACCTCGCTCGACAGCGCGTCCGCCGACGGGCGCACGATGCTCGATGTCTTGCAGCTCAGGCGACGCATCGCGCAGCTCGGTGCCATGCCCCGGTTCGTGGTGCAGATGCTCGACGACGACCATGTCGATCTGGCCGATCTCACCGGCCCCGATGACTTCCTGATCAGCGCGGCCATGGGCAGTCGGTTCATCGCGCAGTTGATCGAGCAACCCGAGCGTCGCTCGGTGCTGCTGGAGCTCTACGGCGCCGGCGGTGCGTCGGTCCGCCTGATCCGCTGCGACGACCTCGACCTCGTCGGCACGTTCACCACCACCGAGGTCGCAACGACCGCCTTCGCAGCGGGCGTTCTGGCCATCGGGTGGCATCGGACCGCCGACAGGCGCGAGGTGGTGCTCAACCCCAGCGCGAGCGACCGAGTGACGCTCGCTGCCGACGACGAGATCGTGGTGGTCGGCTGAACGGCCATGCGCACAGCCCGTGCGTGAGGAAGTCAAGATCTGGCAGTGCGGACGACACTGATCTATCGTCACGCCATGCTCGCTGGCCGCTGTCGACTACGTGCGCGCCTGTTGCGCGGGCCAGTCGTGGTCATCGAGCCGGCACCGTGAGCGATGTCGTCGCCATCCGGGACCGGGTTCGGTTCACCGGTCCGACTGTGGGGTCCACTCTCGTGGAGCGAACACGCCTCGACGCGTGCTTCGATGCTGCGGTCGGAAAGGTCGTCCGCGTGTTGGCGCCTGCGGGCTACGGGAAATCGACCCTGGTGGCGCGCTGGCTGCGCCGCGACACCCGCAGGGTCTGCTGGCTGGACCTCGAGCCGATCGACGACGATCCGCTGGTCCTCGCCCATGCGCTGATCAGTGGTCTCGTCGGTCCTCGCAGCGTCTGCGACGACGAGGATCCTGATGGCGCTGTCGATGAGCTCCAGCGCCTCATCGATGAGCTCGAGCGCCTCATCGATGGCCTCGACGAGCCGTTCGTCCTGGTTCTGGACGACATCCATCACCTCGTCGGAGAGTCCTCGACGCGGCTGATCAACGTGCTCATCGACGGTCTCGCCCCGGACTCCACGATCATCCTCGTGGGGCGAGCGCATCATCGAGCCGAAGGGATCGCCCGGCGCCGACTGCATCCGGGCGTGATCGACGTGGACAGCGCAGCGCTCGCATTCGATCTCGTCGAGACCGAGGAGCTGCTGATCCTGCTCGGGATCGAACCCGACATCGACATGGTCACCGACCTCGCCGAGCAGTTCGAGGGATGGCCGGCCGGCATCCGGCTGGCCAGCCAAACGATGGCACCCGTGCGCGCCGGTGGCGCCCCAGCCCTGACGAGTCTCGGCGACCTCACGGCGGTGACCGACTACGTGACCGAGGAATGGTTCGGAGGGCTCGTCGCCGAAGATCAGACCTTCCTGACCGAAGTCGGCTGTCTCGGCCGGTTCAATGCCGAGCAATGCGATGCCGTTCTCGGCTGCCGCGGTTCGGCATCGACCTTGCGTCGCCTCTGCCGCAACGAGCTGCTGGTCATCGCCCTCGATCAGCACGATCACTGGTACAGGATGCACGGCATCCTCGCCCACTGGCTCTCCGAGCGTCTCCGCAGCAACGACCCGGCCCGTTGGCGCGAGATCCATCTCGCCGCCGCCCGGTGGTGGGCGCTCCAAGGCGACATCGACCTCGCCATCGAGCACGTCGCTGCTGCGAACGACGAGGATCTGCTCGAAGAGCTGGTGTCGCTCAACGCAGCGACCTACGCAGCCCGTGGGATGTTCCACACCATCGAACGGTGGATGGCGCACTTCAGCGCCAGTCGGGTCAGCGGCTCGCCGCTGCTCCGCCACGCCATGGCGCTCTCGGCGATCGTTGCCGGCGATGGCGAACGCGCCCTCGGCTGGACGCGGCTCTGTCTGGTCGATCACGAACCGATCGACCGCGCTGTGGACGGCGTCGCCGATCTGGTGGCCTATCAGACCGACGCGCTCTTGGTGACGTTCGAGACCGAGCCCGCATCCGCACTCCTCCCCGCCGGGTGGCGGGCGCATCGGCACCTGCCCCATGGGGAGTGGAGAGGTCTGGCCTCCATGGCGCTGGGAGCGAATCTGTTTCTCTGCGGTGACGAGCGGGCGGAGGACGTGCTGCGCGAAGCGTTGTTCGAGTTCGAGGTCTCGGAGTCGACGACCATGCAGGGGAGCGCCTCCGCCGTCCTCGCTGCGGTTCTCGCCATCAGCGGCTCGGCGGACGAGGCAAGTGAGCTGAGTGCGCGGGCACTGCGCATCCACACCACCCGGCTCGGCGAGGATGCGCCTCCCACCCCTGTCGCCCACGCCGGCGCTGCGTTCGAGGCGGCCCGAGCCGGGCGCCACGACGACGCCGTGGCACACATCCGGGTCGCTCGGCAGCATCTCATCGGATTCGACCGTTGCGCACCGTGGTTCAACATCCTGGCGCTGTTCCTGCTGGTCCGTGCGTGCCTGCGCGTCGATGAGGTGGCGGCCGCCAAGGAGCTGATGCAGCGGCTCGACGACAAGATGCAGCATCAGGATGCGACCACGCCCCTTGCCCGCAGCATCGATGAGCTCCGCGACGCCGTATGCGCTGCCAGCGAACTCTCGCTGACCCGGTTGTGGTCGCTCACTGCAGCGGAACTCCGTGTCGCGCAGTTCCTGCCGACCAACCTCAGCCTCGCCGACATCGCAACCCAGCTGTTCGTGTCGCGCAACACCGTGAAGAGCCACGCGGCGTCGATCTACCGCAAGCTCGGCACCAGCTCGAGGGCAGAGGCCGTCGACCTGCTGCGACGCGCCGGACTGCTCACCGAGACCTGGGACGGCGACCGTCGGCCGGGAGGATTGCCACGATGACAGCTGACCGGACCGGGCCCGAGATCGGCGACTGGCAGGTCGCAGAGCACATCTCCGAGTGGATCGAGATCATCGCCATCGCCGTCATCGTGGTCGCGGTGGTGGCGTCGTTCGTGGTCGGGGGCCGCCGTGTGCGCTCCGAGGGGCTCGCCGAAGCGGTCGAAGCGGTCAAACGGGTGGTGGGTCGCGGTCTCCTGCTCGGTCTCGACCTCTTGATCGCCGCAGACGTGATCCGGACCGTGACGTTGCAACCAACGCTGGAGAACGTGGCCGCGTTGGGTCTGCTCGTGGTGGTGCGGACCTTCCTCGCCTGGTCGCTGATGGTCGAACTCCTGGGCCGCTGGCCTTGGCAGCGCACACTGGGTTCCGAACCGGGCTGATCCGAACGGATTCGCTCGCCGCCGCGCACTCAGCACGGCTGCGCCGCGACTCGCACGCGAACACCGGCACGCCGCTCGTGGTTGACGCCTTCGTGATCGCAGGCGATCAGCGGGTCAGTCGGCCCCTCGGGCGATGCTCTGTTCGGTCAGCGCATCGATGTCGGGCTGCAACCGGCCGAGCTCGGCGAGGATCTCGGCGGTGTGTTCGCCGTGGGCCGGGGCGTCCGAGGCGGGGTCGAGGCGCTCGCCCGCGAAGCGGGCCGGCGGCATGACCCTTCGCATCGAGCCCATGCGGGCGTGGGTGGTGACGTCGATGCTCCCGTTGGCTACGTGCTGCGGATGCGCGAAGACCTCGTCGTAGTCGAGGGCACGGGCCGCGGGAACATCGTTGTCGTGGAGTCGGGTGAGGAGATCGTCGGTGGCGAATCGGGCGATGCCGGCACTGATCTCGGCGCGGAACTCGTCGACGTTCTCCATGATCTTCTCGATGCCGTCGAATCGGGGGTCCGCGAAGAGGTCGAGGCGATCGATGGCGGTGAGCAACCCGACCTGTTGACCCGGTGTCGCAGCCGAGATCGTGACCGCCCCGTCGGTGGTGCTCTGGAGTTCGTAGAGCACCTCGTTGAGCGGTGCCTGATGGCTGGCATCGTCGTCGAGCAACGTGTGATGCATGAACCCGTCGGGGAAGACGAAGTAGAGCCCGGCGTCGGTCATGGCCAGATCGATGTGTTGGCCCTCACCGGTCTTCTCGCGCAGGTACAGCGCCGTCGTGACCGCCTGGCAGGCGGTGTAGGCGGTGACCTTGTCGCACATCAGCGACCGCATGAAGTCGGGTGCGTCGCGGCCCTGGCCCTGTACGGCGGTGAACCCCGTCTGGGCCTGGATGATCGGATCGTAGGCCGGGGCGTCGCGCATGGGACCGTCGACGCCGAAGCCGGTGACGCCGGCGTAGATCAGCCGGGGATTGAGCGCCCGCAGGTGATCGCTGCCGAGCCCGAGCCCGTCCATGACCCCGGGTCGGAAGTTGGTGAGCACGATGTCCGCCTCGGCTGCGAGGTCCTCGACGATGGTGCGCCCCTCCTCGGTCTTGAGATCGACGCGCAAGGACCGCTTGCCCCGATTGCAGTTGGCGAACAGCGCCGAGATGCCACCCTTGGTCGAGCCGATGTAGCGCATCGGATCGCCGAGGTCGATCGGTTCGACCTTGATCACCGTCGCCCCCTGCTCGGCCAACATCATCGCCGCGAACGACGCCGTGATCATCGTGGAGAGCTCGAGAACCTGGATTCCGTCGAGAGGCTTCATGGCGCCGAACCATAGATCGGCGGCTCGTGCGTTGCTGACGGGAGTTGGCGCATCTCCTCGGGCAGTAGCGTGCGTACGCGGAGGGTGGGAGCGACTCGATGGTTGATCCGGCGAGCAACGACGACGTCGACAGCCCGTGGAGTGCGCGAATCGGGCGCTGGGTGCCGGCTGTGCGCTTGTACCGGAGCTACGAGCGCGCCTGGTTCGCGCGCGATGTCGTAGCAGCGCTGGTCCTCACGGCGTTGCTCGTGCCCCAGGGGATGGCCTACGCCGAGCTCGCAGGTCTCCCCGCGGTGACCGGGCTCTACACGACGGTCGCTGCGCTGCTCGGGTACGCAGTCTTCGGCCCCTCGCGCATCCTCGTGCTCGGGCCGGACTCGTCGCTCGCCCCGGTCATCGCAGCGATCGTGGCGCCGCTGGTCATCGGAGACAGCCCGGGTGAGGCGGTGGCGCTCGCAGGGATGCTCGCCGTGTTCGCCGGGCTGATCGAGATCGGGGCAGGACTGCTGCGGCTCGGTACGGTCACCGATCTGCTCTCGATGCCGGTCCGAGTCGGCTATCTCAACGGCATCGCACTGTTGGTGGTGGTCAGCCAGCTCCCCAAGCTCTTCGGCTTCAGCACCGACCCGGATGGCTTCGTCGACGGCATCGGTGACTTCGTTCGCGGTGTCGTCGACGGGGCGACGACCGGGACATCGTTGGCGCTCGGCGCGGCCGCCCTGGCCATCATCGCCGTCGGCCGGCGCTTCAGCCCACGGGTGCCCTGGGTGTTGGTGGCGGTCGTCGCCGCGATCTTGGTCGTGGCTGCGTTCGACCTGGCCGATCACGGCGTGGCCGTCGTCGGCGCGCTGCCGTCGGGCTTTCCCGCGCCGACCGTCCCCTCCGTGCAATGGGACGACCTGGGTTCGCTGGCGACGGGTGCGCTCGCGATCGCCGTCGTCTCGGTCGCCGACACGGCGGCCTTGTCGCGGAGCTTCTCCGCGAAACGCGGCGAACGGGTCGATCAGAATCGAGAAGCGATCGGCCTCGGTGCCGCCAACATCACCGCCGGCATCTTCCAGGGCTTCCCGATGAGTGCGAGCTCGTCGCGCACGGCGGTCGCGGAGTCGATCGGGTCGAAGTCGCAGTTGACCGGGGCGCTGTCGGCCCTGCTGATCATTGCGCTGCTGGTCGGGGCAGATGACCTGCTCGCCGACCTGCCGTCGTCGGTGCTCGCCGCCATCGTCATCGTCGCGGCACTCGGGCTCTTCGACCTCGGGACCATCTGGTGGCTGGCCCGGGTCCGGCGCACCGACTTCCTCGCGTCGATCACGGCGATGGCCGGCGTCGTCCTCGTGGGCGTACTCGAGGGCCTGCTGATCGCCATCGGTGTCTCGCTGGCCGTCTTCGTGTGGAAGCGCTGGCGCCCGTACACAGCCGTCCTCGGCCGGGTCCAGGGCGAGAAGGGCTACCACGACCTCCACCGACATCCGACCGCGTACCGGGTGCCGGGCTTGCTGTTGTTCCGATTCGACGCGCCGCTGTTCTTCGCCAATGCGGCGTACTTCGAGGAGATGGTCGGTCAGGCGATCGACCAGGAGTCGACTCCCGTGCGGCGGGTGGTCATCGCAGCGGAGTCGATGACCGACATCGACAGCACGGGCGGCGAGATCCTCGGCGAGATGCTCACGGACCTCGATGCCCGTGGCATCGAGTTCGCGTTCGCCGAGCTGAAGGGGCCGGTCAAGGACCGATTGCGCCGGTACGGGCTCTACGACCGCATCGGCGATGCGTGCTTCTTCGCGACCCTGGGCAGCGCCGTATCCGCCTACGAGCGCGACACCGGCGTCCCGGCGCGGCCCGCTGGATGGAACGGGAAGGGCACGAACAGCTGAGCTCGGTCACCGAGGCGCAGCCGCTCCGGCGGGGGTGAACGTGAGGTGCAGCGACGACAGGCCCCGGAGCAGGTAGCTGTCCTCGTAGACGAAGCTGTTGTCAGGCGCCGGCGCCAGGTCGTGCAGACGATCGAGGAGCGCGGCGGTCGCGATGCGAGCTTCGGCGCGGGCCAGACCGGCACCGAGGCAATAGTGCTGCCCGTGTCCGAAGGCCAAGTGTTCCTTGAGGTCTGGGCGGTCGATGTCGAAACCGTCGGGGTCGACGAAACGCGACTCGTCGCGGTTGGCCGCTGCGTAGAGGATCCACACGTGGTCGCCGGCCGGGATGCGTCGGCCCCCGACCTCGACGTCGGTCGTCGCTCGACGGAACAGGCCCCCGACCGGTGCTTCGAGACGAAGCACCTCCTCGACCAGCGCCGCGATCCGATCCGGTTCGGCCCGCAGCCGCTCTGCCACGTCGGGCCGCTCCGCGAGATACAACGCAATGGCGGTGATCAGCTTGGTGGTGGTCTCGTTGCCTGCGGTGAGGAGCTGGCCGATGACGTTGAGCTGTTCCTGCTCGGTCAGGCGGACCCCATCGACCTCGGCGTTCGCGATGTCGGAGATGATGTCGCCACGGGGCCGGTCGCGGCGCTCGGCGAGCTTGGCCGCGAAGAACTCGGCGAATTCGATCTGGCTCTGGAGGTATCCACGCACCTGCTCGAGGCTGGGCGACTGGTTCCCGACCGGCATCACCATGTCGTCGGACCAGCGCTTGAAGGTGGCCAGGTCGTCGTCGCCGACGCCGAGCGCATAGGCGATGATCGTCATCGGGAGCCCGACGGCGAATTCGCCGACGAGTTCGACGTCGCCGCGAGTGGCGAAATCGTCGATGAGGCGGTGCGCGACCTCGGCGATCATCGGCTCCATCGCCCGGATCCGTCCCGGCCGGAAGCCCCCGTTGACGAGCTTGCGCTGCAGTACGTGGATCGGCGGATCGGCCGAGGCCAGGATCGGGCTCCGGGTGCTGATCCGCTCGACCGCTCCGAGCAGATCGGCGGAGTCAGCGTCTGCAGCCAGTTCGGCCATGCGGGCGCCGAGGACGTCGTTGATCGGGCGCGGGCCGGTGTGCATTCGTGCCGACCACGTGACCGGATCGTGGAGCACCGCGAGGCAATCGTCGTAGCGGGTCAGGACCCAGGCCCCGAGTGCCTCGTTGTAGTGCACCGGATCTTCCCGGCGGATGTCGGCGAACAACGGAAACGGGCACCGGACCTGGTCTTGGTCGCGTGCGACCAGGGCGTCGAGTCGGGCGTCGATGTCGATCGGACCGTTCATCAGCTTCCCCCTTCGGCGGCCCTGATGGACACACCGCTCGCCGATCGTAGGCAATGGGATCCGCCTCGGTGGCGGCCGTACGGCACCGCCGACGCAGCACAGCCATGATGGGGACGTGTTCCAACTGCTGGAGGTGACCGTCGCCGCCGATGCCGAGGTCTGGCGTGCTGCCGGATTCGCAGTCGTAGCGGCGGATGAGTGCGCACGGTGTCGTATCGGCTCGACGATGCTCGTGCTGGCTGGATCACGGGTCGACGGGGGAGGGGCCATCACGGCCCTGGCGGTCGAGGGCCTCGACCCGGGCGAGCTCGACGGCATGCCCATCGTCGCTGTCGAATCGGCGGGGGAGACCGACGCGGTGGCCGATCATCCGAACGGCGTGACGGGCATCGACCACCTGGTGGTGCGTTCACCCGATGTGGACCGCACCACGGCCGTGCTGGTGGAGGCAGGCCTCGAGCTGCGGCGGGAGCGCCGCTTCCCCGCGGGTGACACGACCGTGCGTCAGTCGTTCTTCTGGCTCGGCGACGTGATCCTCGAACTCGTCGGCGACGACACAGCCCACGACCCCGGCCCGGCCATCGCCTGGGGCCTCGCATTGACCGCGCCCGACCTGGACCAGGTCGCCGCCGTCGCTGACGACGCGGCCACCGCCCCGAAGCCGGCGATCCAGCCCGGCCGCCACATCATGGCCATCCAGGGCCTCGGCGTGCCCGTTGCGGTCATGACCCCCCACCAGAGACGCTGACCGTCCTCGCCGCCACCGCGACGGCGTCCTGCGTCGGGACCGCACGTCGGCGCAATGGGATGCGATGATCGCCGGCATGGAACTCGCCGACGTCATGACCACCGCCTTCAGCTGCCGGGAGTTCACCGACGATCCGGTGTCCGACGCCGACATCGAGGCCATGGTCGAGCTGGCCCGCTTCGCGCCCAGCGGCGGCAACCGCCAGCCGTGGCGTGTCGTCGCCGTGCGCGACGCCGCCACCAAGTCGGCGCTGCGGCGGGCCGCCGAGCCCGCGATGCGGGTGTACGTGGCGCAGGTGGCGGCAGGGGAGGCGCCGTGGAACACGATCGTTCCGACGGCGGTCGACATCGAGGAGCGCTGGCATGCCGACGATCCCGTCGAGTTCCTGGCATTCCTCGAAGCCGCACCCGTGCTGCTGTGTGTCGGGGTGGACCTGTCGGTGGTGGCGTCGTTCGACAGCCGCCTCGAGCGCGTCGGGGTCATCAGCGGTGCCTCGATCTACCCGTTCGTGTGGAACCTCCTGCTGGCTGCGCGCGACCGTGGCCTCGCCGGCGCCCTCACGACGATGTGTGTCGGCGAAGAGGCCGCGGCCCAGGAGGCGCTCGGCTTCCCACCGCACGTCGCGCTCGCTGCTGTCCTGCCGATCGGTCACCCCCGGCGTCGGCTCACCAAGCTGTCCCGCCTGCCGGTCGACGACCTGCTGCGTTTCGAGCGCTGGGCCGACGACGAGACCTGAAGCCGCAGGCTCGGCTCCGCAACCGCTCCGCAACTACTCCCTCCCACTGAAGCCTCGTTGAGACCCGGTCGATGTCGGTCAGGCGGTGACGCGCTCGCGGCGCTCTCGCCGGCTGAGCGACCGCCAGTGCTTCTTCGCCGCATTGGCGACCGAGCGGTACAGGTATGAGGTCATGTCGTCGATGTGGTCAGGCGACGACCGCAGGACCCCGACGATGGCATCGGACACCACGTCGTCGGCATCGTCGGAACCCACCATGGTCGTGGCGAAACGGACCAGAGCGTCTGCGTTCTTCTCGTAGCAGCTGGTGAGATCGGCGATCCGCACACCCCTACGATCCCACCGAGTGCGCTTCCGGGTGACAGATCCGCCCAACTGGAGGCTTCGCGGCCCCTGAATACGTATGTAGACTACGTACGTGCCGAACAAGACCATCAGCGTGCCCGACGACGTCCTGCCGATCATCGAGAGCCTCGAGGTGCCCTTCTCCCGGTGGGTCACCGACCAACTGCGCCGCCATGCCGCACAGTCCGAGGAGAGTCTCGGTCGGCAACTGCTGATCGACGCCGCTCTCGCCGGGGCATCGCGGCCGACGGCTGAAGAGTCACGCGCAGCAGGCGAGCGCATGGAGCGGTCTGCGCCTTGGTAGCTCGTGGTGGCGTCTACTGGATCGAACTCGACAAGCGGCGGCCTTGCGTCGTGGTGTCGTCCGACGAGGTGCTCGGTGTCGACGTCTGGCAGGCCCACGTGGTGCCCCTCACGTCGAACCTCGACCGCGCCGGCATTGCGGGCAATGTGCTGCTTCCAGCCCCGGTGACGGGTCTGCCGAGAGACTCGGTGGCCATCCCGCTCGGGCTCGAACTCGTCGACCGCTCGCTGCTGGGGGAGCAGTCGGGACGGCTCCCCGCAGTGCTCGTGCAGGCCATCGACGACGGCCTGCGAGCGATGCTCGGGCTCTGACGCCAACCGGGGCGCGATCACCTCGCGAGGGCGCCGTGCGTCAGGATGCACGGATGGACGAAGAGCTCCCGACCAGCCTCGATCACGTCCGCACGACCGACGTGTTCGATCACGAGAATCATCCGGCGGGTCTGCGCCGCGCGCACCGTGTCGCGGCAGGGGTGTGGGCCCGACTCGTCGTGCACACCGGTGCGCTCGACTTCGTCTTCGACGACGAGCCCGACGCCCCTCGACACGTGGGAGAGGGAGGCTCGGTGGTCATCCCGCCCGGACGCCCGCATCATCTCGATCTGCCCGAGCCGGTGACCTTCGCCCTGGAGTTCCACCGCGACGCGGCCGGAGCGGGTCCTGCGGCCGGCGACGAGAGCACCGGCCTGGCCTGATCGGGAGACCTGCCGCTCGGCCGACTCGTCTTAGGCCGCCGCAGGCCGTGATCATGCCAGCCCTCCGACCATCTCGAGAATTCGAGATATCTCTCAGTCCGTGCGACTACGTTCCGGTTCTTTCTGTCATACCCCCTGATTACTGTGGGGGTCATGAGTTCGACCCTCTCGGATGCCGCCGGTGCTGCCGCAACGGCCTGCGATCTCGGCTCCGTCGTCGCGGGGGATGCGTTCGTCGGCGGGCTGGCGAAGATGGCCGAAGGACTCGACGAGATGCTCGCCGTAGGGTTCTCGGCACCGAACGCCGAGGCGGCGCGACTCCTGGTGCAGGCACTGGAGGGACAGGTCCGCCGAGTGGAAGCGGTTCGGGTGGGCGCCGTGGATGCGATCGATCGCGCCGGCACCCACCGCCGTGATGGGCATCGGTCCGCCAAGGTCATGGTCCGCCACCACGGGCGTCTCTCCGGGTCGACCGCGCTGCGCCTCGACCGGTCCGCCCGGGCGTTGCGCGACCTGCCGCTCTTCAAGGCGGCGTTCGAGGCGGGCCGGATCTCGGCCGACTACATCGCACTCATCGCGCGTGCGTGGGCGAACCCGCGGGTACGGGACCAGTTGATCGCCTCCGAGGGCTGGTTCATGGAGCAGGCTCTCGACACCCGCTTCGACCACTGGGCCTTCGAACGCCTCGTCGCCGGCTGGATCGACCGCGTCGACGAGGACGGTGCCGAGGATCGGCACGAGCGCAATCACCGGAACCGCGACGCGAGACTCGTGCAGGACTTCGACACGTCGTGGAAGCTCAGTGGCGGCGGCGCGTCGAACGACGGCGCCGAACTCGACGCCATCTTCCGGCGCTTCATCGAAGAGCAGTTCTTGGCCGACTGGGCCGAGGCGAAGGAACGCCTCGGCGACATCGACGGCCTCGCCCAGCACCTTGCCCGTACGCCCCAGCAGCGCCGCTGGGATGCGCTCATGGAGATGGCTCGGCGGGCGTCGTCGACCCTGCCCGGCCAGAACGGCTGCCAGGTCGTCGCCAACCTCGTGATCGATCAGCACACCTTCGAGCGCTACGCCGCCGCCCACGCCGGGGTGCCCCTCGCCCCCGACGATCCGCTGCGGCCGGACCGGCGATGCGAGACCCTCGACGGTCGGCCGGTCGATCCCGCCACCGCCGTCGCCGCTGCGCTCGTCGGCCACGTCCGCCGGGTGGTGGTCGATGCGAAGAGCACCGTCATCGACATGTCTCGCAAGAGCCGCTTCTTTCGCGACAACGCCGCCCTCGCGGCACGGATGCACGCGATCGTGTGCTACTGGCCCGGCTGCTGGGTTCCGGTGACCGACTGCGAGATCGACCACCTCATCCCCTGGGCTGACCACGGCGCGACCGATCAGGACAACGCAGGACCGGGCTGCGGTTGCCACAACCGGCTTCGCAACCTCGGCTACCGCTCCGAGCGTCTCGACGACGGCACCGTCGCCGTCCACGACCCCGACGGCAATCGCATCCTCTGACCGCCGCAGCAGCCCCCTACGTTCCGCCACAGCGGGCCGGAAGTGGCGCGCGGGTCAGCGTCATCCGCCAGACCGGACCGCCAGGGACTTCGTCGGGTCGCAGAATGGTCGTTCGACGACCGTTGCCGGCCTTGCCCCTGACCCCATGGCCACGGTGACCTCTGTGCCGAGCTCTGCGCAGCGGGTCGAGATCAGAGAAGTTCTCCTCTGGATCGCGGAGGCCTCGTGGCGAGATCTCCCGGTGTGATCGGCGAGGGAGCCGACGTTTCGGTCGAGGGGAGTGGTTGGCGAAACAACCCGGCGGGGATCGGGGCATCGCAGCGCACCAACGCGAGTTGCCAGGACGGTGACGCGCCGAGCGCCCATCGCAGTGCACTCGTCACCTTCTCTCCGACACTGCTCGCTCGTTTCCGTGGCTCCACCCCGAGTTGACTTCGTATGTCGGAGGGGATCGTGGTCAGCGCGGCTTCGAACAGCAGCCAGTAGCCGATCTTGACCGGCGGGCTCAGCGGGGGGTTGCGGAGAAAGCCGATTGCGCTCGCCTGTGCGTTGGTGGCGACCCGATCGGGATTCGTCATGATCCACTCCCGCAGTTCGTCGGCGGTCTCGGGAAGTGGATCAGCACCGAGGAGCTTGCCGATTCGCGTCTGCTCTGCGACGAAGCGATCGGCGTCGGGTCCGGTGAGTGGTTCGGGGCCGAACGCTTGGTAGGCGGCGAGGAACGAGTCGGTCAGCACGTTGTGGACCCAGGCCGCCATCTCGGGACGGCCGGCACTGTAGGGAAGGTTCCGTTCCGAGGTTCCCGTGACGGGACGGTGTGCTCGCCGCACGACGTGCACAGCGCGTTCGACCTCGGGCATCGCCCCGTAGGTGGTCTCGGTGACATAGACCGAGGTCCGTGACAATCGCCCGAGCGGGTCCGATCGGTAGGTCGAGTGATCCTCGACTCCTGCCACGACCTCTGCGTGCGCAGACTGGACGACCAGTGCCCGAATCCCTCCGACGAACACCGAAGCGTCGCCGAGCACCTGCCAGGAGACCGACTCCGGTCCGAGGAGTCCGGGGTCGCCGGGGAAGTCCAGCGTGTTTGCCAGCGGTGTCGGGCCGTGAGAGAACAGCCCGGTCATGGCCGACACGACAGGGTCTCGGAGCTTGTGGCTGTAATTGGTCAGCTTCGACACGGGTGCCTCTCAGGCCTGGTAGGGCGGAGCGTCGACCACTTCAGCTCATGGCGGCCTGGTTCAGGGCCTCGAGTCGGCCCGTTGCCTCGAGGTACTCGTTGACCCAGCGTTCGATCACCGCCGCGGTCTTCTCGACCTTGGCGAACTGGCCGACCACCTGGCCGACGGGGTTGAACGCCACGTCGACGGTCTGGTCCGGCCAGCGGTGCGTGGCCCGAACCGCCATGCCCGACACCATGTACTGCAGCGGCATCCCCAGCGGATCCGGGGTGTCGGGGTCCTCCCAGGCATCGGTCCAGTCGTTGCGCAACATCCGGCACGGTTTGCCGGTGAACGACCGTGAGCGCACCGTGTCGCGTGAGCTCGCATCGACGTAGGCCTGCTGCTGGACCGGGGTGTTCTCGGCTTCCTCGACCATCAACCACTGCGAGCCCGTCCATGCGCCCTGGCATCCCATGGCGAGCGCTGCGGCGATCTGGTGGCCGCTCCCGATGCCGCCGGCGGCCAGCACCGGTCGGGGAGCGACCTCGGCCACGACCTGGGGCCACAGCACTATCGAGCCGACCTCGCCGCAGTGGCCGCCGCCCTCGCCGCCCTGGGCGATGATGATGTCCACGTCGGCGTCGGCGTGCTTTCGTGCCTGGGCCGGCGAGCCGCACAGCGCCGCGACCTTGCGGCCCTGGGCATGGATGTGGTCGATCATGTCGGGCGGTGGCGTACCCAGCGCATTGGCGATCAGCGTCATCTTCGGATGCCGAAGCGCCACATCGACCTGGGGCGTCGCGGTGGCCTCGGTCCAGCCGAGGAGCTGCAATGAGCCCTCGTCGTCGTCCTCTGCGAGGGGCACGCCGTGGTCGACCAGCAGGTCGCGGGCGAAGTCGAGGTGCTCCTGGGGAACCAGCGAACGCAGCATGTCGCCGAGCTCCTCGGCCGAGGAGTCGGCGCCCTTGCCCTCGTACTTGTTGGGGATGACGATGTCGACGCCGTAGGGACGGTCGCCGATGTGCTCATCGATCCAGTTCAGCTCGATCTCGAGCTGTTCGGGCGAGAAGCCCACAGCGCCGAGCACGCCGAACCCGCCGGCCTTCGACACGGCGACGACGACATCGCGACAGTGCGTGAAGGCGAAGATGGGGAACTCGATGCCGAGCTCGTCACAGATCGGGGTACGCATGGCTGTTGCCTTTCGTAGGAGGTGAGGGTCACCAGGAGACGGGCATCCGTTTGATGCCGTCGACGAAGTCGCTCGTGAGTCGGTCGACGGGTCCGTCGATGGCGATGTCGGGGAGGCGATCGACGATCTGGCGCATCACAGCGCGGATCTCGGCCTTCGCGAGGCTGGCGCCCAGGCAGTAGTGGACGCCGCCGCCGCCGAAGGTGACGTGGTCGTTGGGGGTGCGCCCGACGTCGAAGCGGTGCGGATCGTCGAACACGTCCTCGTCGCGGTTGGCCGACGCGTAGTAGATGACGACCTTGTCGCCCGCCGCGATGGGCACGCCACGGATCTCGGTGTCGTGGGTGGCGGTGCGGCGGAAGTTGGTTATCGAGGTGCCCCAGCGCAGCATCTCGTCGACGGCGGTGTCCCACAGTGACGGGTCGTCGCGCAGGCGCTGCGCCTGGGCGGGATGCTCCACGATGGCGACGAGGCTGTGGTTGATGAGGTTCCGTGTGGTCTCGTTGCCGGCAACGACGAGCGAGATGAAGAAGAGGTTGAGTTCGGCGTTGTCGAGCTTCTCGCCGTCGAGTTCGGCCTCGACGAGCGCGGTCATGAGGTCGTCGCGGGGGTTCGCCCGGCGGTCCTCGGCGACGACATCGCAGAGGGCGTAGATCATGCCGCTGGCCTCGTTGCTGTCGACGTGGGCGTACTCGGGGTCGTCGCGGGCGCCGATGAGGTGGTTGGACGCCTCGACCATCGACGGCCACAGTTCGGGCTCGAGTCCGATCATCTCGCAGATCATCTGCACCGGTACCTGCGCGGCGATGTCGTTGACGAACTCGCACGAGCGGCGCTCGATGATGTCGTCGATCACCGCTTCGGCCCGCCGCTCGATCTCGTCGACCAGGTTGGCGATCATCCGCGGCGTGAAGGCTTTCGACACCAGCCGCCGGGCCCGATTGTGCAACGGCGGGTCCATGTTGAGGATCGACAAGCGCAGCGCAGCGAGCGCCTCCTCGGTCTGGTCGGGGATGAACGTCGCCCCCAGCTCGCTCGAGAACGTCTCCCACTCGTGGCTGACGCGCTTGACATCGGCGTGCTTGGTGACCGCCCAGAAGCCCCGGCCGTCGGGCTCGGGATGCCAGCACACGGGTGCTTCCCGGCGGAGGCGGTCGAACTGGTCGTGAGGCGCACCTTCGGCCCAGGTGTCGGCGAGCAGGTCGATGCCCTCGATGGTGGGAACGACGGTCATGGGTGAGTGGCTCCTGGGGTCTGGTCGGTCGCGGTGGCCGACATCGTGGCGGTCAGTGGGATCGTGCCTGCTATGACGCCGCGCAATGCGCGCATGGCGAGGTCGTCGTCGACGGCGGAGGGATCGACGAGGCGCATCATCTCGAGCCCCAACAACAGGCCGATCACAGCAGCACCGATGTCGTCGGTGTCGCCGGTCCAGTCGGCGATGCGATCGGATACGCCGCGCCACACGTTCTGGTAGCGCGTGGTCAACAGCGCACGCGCGTCGGGATGGCGCGAGGCGTAGGACCACAGCTCGTGCTCGAGGGTGATCCACCGCCCTTCGCCGGCGACCGGGGCCGACACGGCCCGCCACAACACGGCGATGCGCTCGTCGAGGGTGCCGGCCGCCTCCATCTCCGCAGCGGCGGCGACGGCCACGGCATCGGTCCAGCTCTGGAGGAGGGCGAACAGCAGGCCGTCCTTGCCCCCGAAGTGGTCGTAGACGGCGCCGGAGGTGCGATCGGCACGATCGGCGATGGCATCGATGGATGCGCTGTCGACACCGCGCTCGGCGAACAGCTCGGCAGCGGCGTCGAGGAGCCGGCGTCGGGTCTCGTCGCGGCGTGCCGCTTGCGTCGCCATCGCAGAAACATAGCGTCATCTATGTAGATAGGGAAACCAATGAAAAGGGTGGCTGCGCGCACCTTCGGTCTCCTGGCGCCGTCGGGGAAGTGCCGGCTGTCGGGACGAACGAGTTCCGGCCGAGCCATCGGCACCACCTCCCGAGGCCGCCGTGCCGACACGGGCGGTGTGGGGCAGGCATCGCCGACGATGAGGCCTGGCTGCAGCATCGCCATGAACATGCCCACCGAGCCTGCGGAATCGGTGAGATAGGGTCCCCGACGTTGTCGGACACGAGGGGGAAGCGGTGCTTTCGACAGAACCGATCGGCAGTGTTCCGAGATCAGCCGGACTGCTCGACGCGCTCGCCGCCCATGAGGCGGGCGAGCTCGACGACGCGGCCCTGGGCGCCGTTCAAGAAGAGGCCGTCCGGGAGACCATCGCGCGCTTCGAGGCAGCAGGCTCGCCGATCGTGACCGACGGTGAGCAGACCAAGCCCAGCTTCGCCACCTACCCGCTCGCAGGGCTGGACAACCTGGCGCTCGATGGCGCCGTGATCCCCTTCGAGGACGGGCACATCCGTCAGTTGCCCCGGCTCACCGCCGGGCCGTTCCGCTACGCCACCCACTGCGACACCTACGTCCGTGCCGCGCTCGCGCACGCCACGGTCCCGGTCAAGCAGGCCGTGATCGCCGTCTCGGCCATGAGTCTGCTCTACCCAGCCGAGGAGCTCGACGGGTACCCTCGCGAGCAGTTCCTCGACGATCTCGTCGCCGAAGGGGTCGCGGACATCCGTCGCAGCCTCGACGCAGGCGCGCAACGCGTCCAGATCGATTTCACCGAGGGTCGGCTCTCGGTGAAGATCGATCCGTCCAAGGGGTTGCTCGGGCAGTTCGTCGACCTCAACAACCGGGTGCTGGACCACTTCTCCGACGACGAGCGCAGCCGGATCGGTGTCCACACCTGCCCCGGAGGAGACCACGACTCCACCCACAGCGCCGACGTCGACTATGCCGAGCTGCTCCCGGAGCTGTTCCGGATGCGGGCCGGTGCGTTCTACCTCCAGATGGCAAGCGAGACCGACCGCCCCCGGGTGCTCGAGATCGTCCGCGACACGATTCGTCCGGACCAGACCGTGTTCGTCGGGGTGATCGACCCGATCGACCCCGCGGTCGAATCAGCCGACACGGTGCGCGAGCGCGTGCTCGAGGCTGCATCGTTCATCCCGGTCGCACAGCTGGGCACCACCGACGACTGCGGGTTCTCGCCGTTCGCGGACGACACCTCCACCAGCCGCGACATCGCCTTCGCCAAGATCGCCGCCCGAGTGGCCGGCACGGCTGCCGCGTCGGAGGCCCTCGGGGTCTGATCCGGCGCTCACCGCCGCCGTCGGATCCGCGGCGCCGCGCCGAACCGCCACCGGGGTCGAGACGTCGGCACGATCACGGGTTCGGTGACCTTGGCCCCTGTCTCGCGGCGGCGTGTGTCGGGACCATGACCGCAGTCGTCGGCGGGCGGCGCGAGTTCGCCGGACCCGAGAAGAGGGAGAGTTCGATGGAACGGATGATCGTGGGTGCCGATGGTTCGGCTGGAGCGGCGAATGCGATGCGCTGGGCAGCGCGGCTCGCGGCGCGCCACGGTGCCGAGGTCGTGGTGATGACCAGTTTTGTTCCGTCGGAGTCGGAGTTGCCGCCCCGACGGGTCGAGGCGTTGCTCGCCGAGCAGGAAGCGATGCTCGAGCGGTGGAGCGAAGCGGCCCGCGTCGGCGAGGTCCCCGTTCGGACCGTGGTCGAGCGCGGTGATCCCCGTGAGGGCATCCTGGCGGTCGCCCGGAGGGAGCAGGCGGACCTCGTCGTGGTCGGCCGGGTCGGCAATTCCGGTGGGCCCGGGCTCTTGCACATCGGCAGCATGGTGGAGTGGCTGGCCCATCACGCCGACCTGCCCGTTGCGGTCATCGGCGGGGTCGTCGAGCTCTCCGCTCGCACAGTGCTCATCGGGGTCGACGGATCGGCCGGCTCGCGGGCAGCGGTTCGTTGGGTTCTCGACGCCAAGGGCGATGCGGACCTCCGGGTCGTCGCCGCTGAGGTCGAGCAGCCCTCCGTCGAGTGGACTCCCTCCGACAGCCCGGAGAACTGGCGCCGCGACACCGAGCGACGGATCCTCGAGGATCATGCGGCCGAGCTCGAGGCCGCCGGGGTCGACCTGCAGGTACTCGCACTTCGGGGTTCGAATGTCGCGGACGCCCTGCTCCAGAGCGCCGCCGACGAGCGCGCCGACCTGATCGTGGTCGGCACCCGTGGCCTCGGTGGGTTCACCGGACTGCGGGTCGGCGGCGTCGCGCTCAAGGTGCTGCACCGAACGGATCGGCCCGTCGTCCTGGTCCCGCCCGACTGAACCCTGGTGGCGGCACTGACGGTGTCGGTGCTGCGTCAGGCCCGGGAGAGACGGGGGTCCTGCGGCGCCCGTCTCGTCGGCTGACCTAGTCTGGCCTCCACGACGGGGCCCGAGGGGTGGTCTCGAGCTGGGGAGGTGCGGGTGGCGTGAGCGACCAGACCGACATGCACGAGAAGATGAAGCTGGCCACGAGCCCGGACATCTGGGCGCCGGGTGGGCCCGTCGAGGACTGGGGGAGCGACTTCGACATCCGCGATCCCGCGTATGTCGAGAACCCGGTACCCATCTGGGCCGAGATGCGTGAGAAGTGCCCGATCGCCCACACCGAGCGTCTCGGCGGATCATGGAACCCGACACGCTTCGACGATGTCCGCGAGCTCGCGAAGATGATCCCCGAGCTCAGCTCACGTCAGGTGCTGGTCATGCCGCCCGCGCCCAACGCACCCGAGATGTCGCGCTACGAACAGCAGATCGCGGCAGCGCCGATCACCGCCGACCCGCCCATCCACACCTGGACCCGGCGCATGCTGCTTCCGGCATTCGCCCCCCGGGCCGTCGCCCGGTTCGCGGAGTACACCGAAGCGCTCTGTCACGAACTCATCGACGGATTCATCGAGGAGGGCCGCTGCGACGGCGCAGTGGACTACGCCCAGCAGATCCCGCCGCGGGTCATCGCCCACATGATCGGCATCGGCGACGGCATGGCCGATCAGTTCGTCGAGTGGGTCAACTGCCTGCTCGGCGACGGCCTCTTCGACCCCGAACGGCGACTGCAGGCACGCACCGAGCTGCTGGGATTCATCGCGGCCGAGGTCGAGAAACGCCAGACCGACCCTCGTGAGGACCTGCTGAGCGAGCTGCTGTTCATGGAGCTCGACGACCCCGAGGCCGACATAACCCCGGCCGTCGTGGTCGGCATCACCAATCTGTTGATCGTCGCGGGAATCGACACGACGTGGAGTTCGATCGGTTCGGCGCTGTGGCACCTCGGCACTCATCCCGACGGATCTGGAGCGTCTGCCGCGCCGAGCCCGAGCTCCTCCCGATCGCCATCGAGGAGTTCCTGCGGTTCTACGCGCCGGTCACCATGGCCCGCGTGGCCGAGACCGACATCGAGTTCCAGGGTGTCCACATCAGCAGCGGCGACAAGGTCCTGATGAACTTCCCGGCGGCGTGCCACGACCCCGAGCAGTTCGAGAACCCCGACGAGTTCGTCATCGACCGGGCCAAGAACCGTCACATCGCCTTCGGGTCGGGTATCCACCGCTGTGCCGGCTCGAATCTGGCCCGGCTCGAGATGACCACCGCGGTGCGGGTCTGGCTGGAACGGATCCCCGAGTTCCACGTCAGCGAGCGTGAACCGATGAAGTGGGCCGGCGGCCAGGTGCGCGGTCCTCGCATCATGGCGATGTCGTTCCCGCCCGGGAGCCCACGCACCGACGGCTGAGTGCGGGCCGCCTGCGCCGACGCACGAGTACCGTGAGGCGCAGACCGGACGACCCGAGGACGCCCGCGTGACCGACACCGAGAAGCTTCGCCTCACCCAGTTCAGCCACGGCGCCGGTTGAGGCTGCAAGCTCGCCCCTGGCGAGCTCGCGCACGTCGTGCGCGACCTGCAACCCGACGAACCCGCCGAGCTGCTCGTGGGCACGTCCACCGGCGACGACGCCGCCGTGTGGCGCCTCGACGACGAGCGCGCCCTGGTCTCCACCGCCGACTTCATCACGCCCGTGGTCGACGACGCACGCACCTGGGGTCAGGTCGCCGCGGCGAACAGCGTGTCCGATGTGTACGCCATGGGTGGACGGCCGCTGTTCGCGCTCAACCTGGTGGGCTGGAACACCGACGCCCTCCCGACCGAACTCCTCGGTGAGTTGTTGGCCGGTGGGCAGGACATCGCCCGCGCCGGTGGCTTCGCGATCGTGGGTGGTCACACCATCGATGACCCCGAACCCAAGTACGGCCTGGCGGTCACCGGCGAGGTGCATCCCGACCGCATCATGACCAACGCCGGTCTCGCCCCCGGTCAGGATCTGATCCTCACCAAACCGCTCGGGGTCGGGGTGATCACCACAGCCATCAAGGCCGACCTCGCCGACGACGAGATCACTGCGGCTGCGGTGGCCTCGATGGTGAGGCTCAACGACGTGGCATCGCACGTGGCGCTCGCCGCCGGCGCCACCGGCTGCACCGATGTCACCGGCTTCGGGCTGCTCGGTCATCTCGGGCGCATGGCGCTCGAATCGCGGGTGCGGGTGACAGTCGAGTTCGACGCGCTCGCGTTCCTCCCCGGCGCCGTGGCCTTGGCCGCCGAGGGCATCATGCCGGGCGGCAGTCGGCGGAACCTCTCGTGGGCACTCGAGCTACTCGACGCGGGTGCGCACGACGAGGTCCATCAGCTGCTCGTCGCCGATGCCCAGACATCTGGTGGCCTCGTATTCGGGGTGGAGCCCGGGGAGACGACCGGCGTGCTGGCCCAGCTCGAGGCCGGCGGCCATCGCGCCGCGAGGATCGGTCGCACCAGCGGCGCGCCCCGGGCTTCACGCTGGCCTGACGCACCAGCGCCCCGTCAACGACGAGCGAGGGTCGGCACCCACATCAGGGTCGCGTCAGCGGCGAGTGACGGTCACCGGCAGGTCGGTGTAGCCGTGCACGAACGACGAGAACGTGCGTCCGGGCTCGGCCTGGACCTCGATGCGCTCGAAGCGCTGCAGGATCTCCTCCCACAGCACCCGGAGCTGGAGCTCGGCCAGGCGGCTGCCCATACAGAAGTGGATGCCATACCCGAACGAGAGCTGGCGGTCGGCGTTCGGACGCTCGATGTCGATGACGTCGGCGTCGGTGAACACGTCCTCGTCGCGGTTGGCCGACGCGTACCACATGAGGACCTGATCGCCTTCGAGGATGGTCTTGCCCCCGATCTCACAGTCGAGGTTGGCGGTGCGCCGCATGTAGGACAGCGGCGTCTGCCAGCGGATGATCTCGGGCACCATCGCCGGGATCAGGCCCGGGTCGGCGATGAGCTTGTCGTATTGGTCACTGAAGGTGTTGAGCCCGTACACGCTGCCCGACATGGTGTTGCGGGTCGTGTCGTTGCCGCCGACGATCAACAACAACAGGTTGCCGAGATGAGCCATCGTCGGCATGTCCTTGGTGGCTTCGCCGTGCACCAGCATCGACACCAGGTCCGATCCCGGGTTCTCGCGGCGGTCATCCCAGAGGCGTTCGAAGTAGGCGACGCACTCCAACAGTTCGTCGATCTTCTGCTGTTGGGTCTCGACGATGCCACCGGGTTCGGGGACGGCGAAGACGATGTCGGACCAGCGGGTGAGCTTGCGGCGGTCCTCGAGGGGAAAGTCGAACAGCGTCGCCAGCATGAGTGTGGTCAGCTCGACCGACACGGTGTCGACCCAGTCGAAGGTCTCTCCCTCGGGGAGTGATTCGAGGACCGCGACGGTGCGCTCGCGGATCAGCGGTTCGAGGTTGCGCAGGTTGCTCGGCGCCGACACCGCCCGGACGGTCTTGCGCTGCTCGGTGTGGGTCGGGCGGGTCCATGGAGATGAACGACCGCAGCCGCTCGGCCTGGGCCTCGGCCTGGGGGCTTGCCCGCAGACCCGAGGGTGATGCCCTTCGCCGACGAAAACGTGTGCCAATCGCCGTCGACGGCGCGGACGTCGTCGTATCGGGTGATGGACCAGTAACGCCCGGCGGTCTCGATCTCGTTGAAGTGCACCGGGTCCTCGGCACGCAGGCGGGCGAAGTGCTCCTGCCAGCGGTCCTCCTTGAACAGGTGCGGGTTGACCGGGTTGATGTCCTCGAGCGCCAGATCGGCCGCAGCAGCGACGCCGGCGCCGCGCTCGGCCATCTCCATCTCGGGAGTTCGGATCCTCGGATCGAAGATCTGGTCCTGTTCCTCGGCTGTGTCGGTCATCGACGGTGCTCCCTCGCTCGGCCCCAAGTGTGCCGCACGTGGCAGCGGACATCCACCAGGGCTCTGGGATACCTTCTCGCCATGGCTGCGCCCGACCTCGTCTACAACCCGTACTCGTTCGCCGTCCACGACGACCCCTACGCCACCTACGCGCGCCTGCGCGACGAGGCGCCGGCGTACTGGAACGACGACCTCGAGTTCTGGGCGCTGTCGCCGCTTCGACGATGTGCTCGGCGCGTTCCGGGACTTCGGGTCGTTCTCGTCCACCGGTGGCGTGGCGCTCGAACAGCGCGGCCAGGCCACCACCGGCGTTCAAGCAGATGATCGAGCTGGACCCGCCCGACCACACCGCCTTCCGCAAGCTCGTCAGCCGGGTGTTCACCAGCCGGACGGTGGCCCGCATGGAGACCGAGGTGCGCCGCATCGTCGACGGCTACATCGACGAGGTCGATCGAAGCCGGCGAGTGCGATCTCGTCGCCGACATCACCGGTCCGTTCCCCATGGACGTCATCGCCGCGGTGATGGGCATCCCCGAGGCCGACCGCACGGCGCTGCGCCACCACGCCGACCAGATCCTGATCCGCCACGACGGCGAGATGCGCATCCCCGATGAGGCCATCGAGGGCATGTTCGGCCTCCTCGGCTACTTCATCGAGGACCTTCCCGAGCGCAAGCAGGGAATCGGGGAGGGGCTGATCTCGGACCTCATCGACGTCGAGGTGGACGGACGTCGCCTGAGCGACGAGGAACTCCTCGGGTTCTGCGTGCTGTTCGTCATCGCCGGCCACGAGACCACGACGAAGATGGTGGCCAACACCGTGGAGCTGTTGTCTCGGCACCCCGACCAGCGCGCCGGCACTGGTGGCCGATCCCGGCCTCGTGCCCGGCGCGGTGGAGGAGGTGCTGCGGTTCCACAACTCGACGCAGTACATGCATCGCACGATGACCTGCGACCTCGACTATCACGGGCAGACGCTGCGGGAGGGCGACTCGGTGCTGTTGCTCATCGGCGCCGCCAACCATGACGAGCGCGAGTTCGGCCCGACCGCCGAGGAGTTCGACATCCATCGGCGACCCGAACGTCACCTCGGGTTCGGATACGGCGCCCACTTCTGCCTGGGCGCGGCGCTGGCCCGACTCGAGGGCCGCGTCGCCATCGAAGCCATCCATGCGCCGCATGGGCGACTACGAGGTCGACCACGAGCGGCACGGTCCGGTTCCACAGCAGCAACGTCACCGGTTGGACGAGCCTGCCGTTGTCGTTCACGCCCGGCCCCCGCCGGGTGCCGGCCGGCTGAGGCGTCGGGGGGGCTGCTCGGTTGCGGTGCCGCAGCCGACTCAGGCGTCGTGGGCGAAGACCCGCTCCCAGTCGTCGCGCATACTGACCTGAGCCCACCCGAGCCGCTCGGCCGTGGTCTCGATCGGCTCGGCCGCCAGGAACGTGCCGGCCTGGCTGGTGTAGGCGTACTCGCGCTCGGCGTCGTCGTGGTTGATCAGCAGCGCCAGCGACGGCCCGTCGGTCGAGTTGGCGTACTCGAGCATCTCGGCGTCGCCGGGTGAGTTCCCGGCTGCGAGCGAGGGTCGGCGACCGAGGCCCATCTGGATGTTCGAGATCTTCGCGGCGCCCTCGTTGGCTTCGCCCTGCGGCCGGCTGGTGCGGACCAGGGTCGGGTTGCCGTCGCGCTGGATCAGCACGTAGGTGACCAGGGTGCCGACGACGCGTTCTTGTTCGACGCCGTAGATCTGTCTGCTGATGGCGCGGACGAACTCGGTGCCGCCGCCGGTGACGATGCAGTTGGTGAAGCCGCGGTGGTCGAGCTCGGTCATCAACTCGAGCATCGGTTGGTAGATCATGGCGTCGTAGCGGTGGCCGCTGGGATGGCGGGCCTGGTCGAAGAACGCGTGGACCCGAGACTCGAACACCTCGGGTTCTTCCATCTCGAACAGCGACATCACGGCGAGGGCGACCCGGTCGAGGCCGAGCTCTGCCATGGCGTTCATGTCCGACGAGGCCAGCGCAGCGAGTTCGGGAACGGCGAGCAGCGCCGGCTTGCTCCACGGCTGCCTTCGCCAGCTCCCAGGCGAAGAAGTCGAGCTGAGGGTAGTTGGGCTTCTCGCACCACAGCGTGCCGTCGTTGTCGAAGACGGCGACGCGTCGGTCGGTGGGGAATGTCGTCCGCTGCGTCGAGGAACTCGAGCAGTCGCCGTGCGGGTGGCGCCTTCGCGCCACGAGGGCAGCAGCTGGTCAGTCATGGTCGGGTGTCTCCTCACGCACCAGGGTTCGGAAACCCAGGTGACTCATACCGGTGTCGATCATCTGGGGTCGGCGGGCGGCCGGTCGGTAGCGCTGGCAGTAGTTGTCGGCGCACAGGAACGATCCGCCCTTGATCACCCGCCGCGGGAATCCGGAACTGGGGTTGGGCCGGATCGAAGCTGGCCTCGCGAGCGGGCCCTCGCGGGTTGGTGGGAACGCAGCAGGGTTTGTCGACGTCGTCGGGGTGGCCGTCGACGTACCAGTCGGTCGTCCATTCCCAGACGTTGCCGGCCATGTCGTACAGCCCGAAGCCGTTGGCCGGGAACGAGCCCAACCGGAGCAGTGCCGAGCGTGGCCGTCCTCGGCCGTGTTCTGCCACGGGAACTCACCCTGCCAGAAGTTCGCGAGGTAGCGGCCGTCGGGCACCGGCTCGTCGCCCCAGGTGTAGTCGCAGCCGTCGAGGCCGCCGCGGGCGGCATACTCCCACTCGGCCTCGGTGGGCAGTGCCTGGCCTGCCCAGGTCGCGTAGGCCTCGGCGTCTTCGAACGCGACATGGACGACGGGGTGGTCGGCGCGGTCGTCGAGATCGCTGCCGGGACCGTCGGGGTGTCGCCACGACGCGCCCGGGGTCCATGTCCACCACTGGCTGAGGTGGCGAAGATCGACGGGCCCGACGGTCATCGTGAACACGAGCGATCCCGGCACGAGATTCTCGATCGGCGCGCCCGGGTAATCGGCCGGGTCGAGCGGTCGCTCGGCGACGGTCAGGTAGCCCGTCGCTTCGACGAACGCGCGAGTAGTCGGCGTTGGTGACCGTCGTCGGGGCGATGGAGAACCCGTCCACCGCAACGCGGTGGACGGGCGCCTCCTCGGGATAGTGCCGGTCCGACCCCATGGCGAAGGTCCCACCTGGGATCGACACCAACGGCCCTGCCGTCACGAGCTGCCGATGCCCGCCTGGAGCTTCTCGAGCATCGACGGTGACCGTGAAGCTCGCCGACTCCTGCCGGGGCGGGAACTCGATCAGTGTCGAGGCCATCTCGGCGACGTAGACCTGTGCCGGCACCATCAGATAGGCGTGCGACGATCAGCCAGTCGTAGTAGGTGTTCGAGGTGATGTCGGCTCGCTCGTACGGGTCGGTCCGCAGGTTGAAGATCTTCGGCACCCGCAGCTCGGTGAACGGCTCGGCCCAGATCCGCAGCGTGCCCGGGGCCCGTTGCTCGAGGAACACCAGCTTCCAGTTGTCGAATCGCAGCGCCATCAGGTCGCCGTCGTCGGACACGTAGAAGAAGCTCTCGCGGGCGCTCTTGTCGGCCTCGCCGGTCAGCCATGGGAGCTGGTTGTAGCCGTCGAGGTGCACCTTGTAGGTCGGTGCCGGCCAGCTCGGTGCCGGCCCTGAGCCGGTCGGCGACGTCGGTGTCGCCGGCAGCGGCGAGGAGGGTCGGGAACCAGTCGGCGTGCGACATGATGTCGTTGAGCACGATGCCGGCGCTCGATGCTGGCCGGGCCAGCGGACCACTGCACGGCACGCGGAACGCACCTTCCCAACACGAGTTCTTCTCGTTGCGGAACGGCGTCATACCGCCATCGGGCCAGGTGTTCATGTGCACGCCGTTGTCGGTGCTGTAGAGGACGATGGTGTCCTCGGCGATGCCGAGTTCGTCGAGCAGGTCGAGCATCGTGCCGATGCGCTTGTCGTGCTCGACCATGGCGTCGTGGTACTCCGACTGCCAGTGTCCGGCCTGGCCCCGGATCTCCTCGGCGATGTGGGTCCGGAAGTGCATGCCGGTGGTGTTGAACCACATGAAGAACGGCGTGTCGCCGTCGACCGCGTCGCGGATGAACCGCTGCGCCGGTTCGATGATCTCGTCGTCGATGGTCTCCATGCGCTTCTTGGTCAGCGGCCCGGTGTCCTCGATGCGGCCATCGGCCCAGCTGTGGATCACGCCGCGAGGCCCGAACCGTTCGCGGAAGTTCGGGAACCGTTCGGGATCGGGGTAGTCGGCGTTCTCGGGTTCCTCCTCGGCGTTGAGGTGGTAGAGGTTGCCGAAGAACTCGTCGAAGCCGTGGTTGGTGGGAAGGAACTCGTCGCGGTCACCGAAGTGGTTCTTGCCGAACTGGCCGGTGGTGTAGCCGTGCTCCTTGAGCGCCGTGGCGATGGTGGGATCCTCGTCGCGCAGACCGAGGTCGGCACCGGGAAGACCCACCTTGGTGAGGCCGGTGCGGTAGGGGTTCTGGCCGGTGATGAACGCGGCCCGGCCGGCCGTGCAGGACTGTTCGCCGTAGTAGTCGGTGAAGCGGGCACCCTCGGCGGCGATCCGGTCGATGTTCGGCGTCCGGTAGCCCATGAGGCCATCGGAGTAACAACTCAGGTTCGATATCCCGATGTCGTCACCCCAGAGCACCAGAATGTTCGGTTTCCCACCTGGCATTTCCCACCATCCCTCGTAGTCGACGCGCCTGCTGACGGCGCGACCCTAGGCATGGACGGGCCCCGGTGGGTCACGCTGGGACGACTTTGGCACCCTCGAAGTCGCCTGCGTCGCGCCAGCGCTCCAGATAGCCCGCGTACTCGAGCAGACTGCCGGCGTAGACGAGGTTGCGTGCCGCCTTCGCGTTGAAGCCCTGCTCGCTGTTGTAGTAGCCGGGCGTGCACGACATCGAGTAGCCGGCGATGCCCATCGCCACGCCGTAGAGGACCTGGAGCCATTCCTCTTCGGCCTCGGGGACCGCTTCGATGGTGGCCCACTCCCGCTCGGTCGTCGTGGCGATGAGCCAGGCGACGTGCTTGGCGGACTCCGACAGGAAGTGCAGGAAGTTCGTACCGAACCCGGCCTGGACGAGGCTGATCATCATCAGGTTCGGGAACTCGGCGGAGAGGATGCCGTGCAGCGTGTGGGCGCCGTCGTGCCAGCGTTCGCTGAGGCGCAGGCCGTCGCGGCCGGCCGGATCGAACCCGAGGCGCTGGTCGAGGTCGGTGGTGACCTCGAAACCCGACGCGAACACCAACAGATCCACCGGGTACTCGACGCCGTCGACGACGACGCCGGTCTCGGTGATCTCGTCCACGCCGCGCCCGTCGGTGTCGACGAGGTGCACGTTGGGCTTGTTGAACGTCGGCAGGTACTCGTCGTGGAAGCACACCCGCTTGCAGTGCTTGCCGTACCAGGGCTTGAGCGTCTCGGCGGTGTCGGGGTCCTCGATGATCGCGTCGATGCGGTCGCGCATCGCCTGCATGTCTCGAAGTCGCTGCGTTCGAGCTCGGCGGCCTCCTCGGGCGTCTCGGTGACCCGCTGGGTGTTCTCCCACATCACCTGGGTCCAGCCGTCGCCCACCAGGTCGCGTTCGGGTTTCACGCCGGTGACGGCGTGGGTGAAGTTGCGAACCCGCTCGGCGTGCCAGCCCGGTTCGAGGCTCTCGAACCACTCGACGTCGGTCGGGACCGTTGTTGCGCACGCCGACCGCCGACGGCGTGCGCTGGAAGACGTACAGCTCGTCGGCCGTCTCGGCCAGGCGAGGCACGGCCTGCACGGCGGTGGCGCCGGTGCCGATGATGCCGACACGCTTGCCCCGCAGCTTCTCCATGGGTTCGCGTGGGCCGCCGCCGGTGTAGGCGTAGTCCCACCGACTGGTGTGGAACGCCCGACCGGCGAAGGTCTCGATGCCGGGGATGCCGGGCAGCTTCGCCTTGTGGAGGATGCCGCCGGCGGTCACGAGGAACCGCGTCGACAGCTGATCGTCGCGGCGAGGTGGTGACCAGCCAGCGCTTGGTGTCGTCGTTCCACACCGCGTCGGCGATCTCGGTCTGGAACAGGGCGTGGGGATAGAGCTCGAAGTGGCGCCCCATCAGCTGGCAGTACTCGAAGATCTCGGCTGCGCTCGCGTACTTCTCGGTGGGCATGTAGCCGGTCTCTTCGAGCAGCGGCAGATAGGTGTAGCTCTCGACGTCGCACATGCAGCCCGGGTACCGGTTCCAGTACCAGGTGCCGCCGAAGTCGCCGCCCTTGTCGATGATGCGGTAGTCGGTGATGCCGTGGCGACCGAGCCCGATGGCGGTGAGCATGCCGGCGAAGCCGCCACCGACGATGACCACGTCGGTCTCCTCGATGACCGGCTCACGCGTGAAGCCGGGCTCGACGTAGGGGTCGCGATCGAACTCGGCGTAGTCGCCCGCGAGGGGCTTGTACTGCGCCATGCCCTCGGGTCGGAGGCGCTTCTCCCGCTCGATGCGGTAGCGCTCGCGGGCAGCCTCGAACGCGTCACCGGTCTGGTCGGATTCGGTCATGTCGGGGGCCTCCTGATGCAGCGGCGGGGGGTGCACGAGCGCCGACAGTGTGCCACGTGCGGCGGGTGGGTTTGCCAGCCGACTCCCGCCGGCCCGTGCCGGTGCGTCGGTAACGTCGAGGCGAGCCCCTGCCGAGGAGAAGCCGTGGTCGCGAAGAGTCGCTGGGTCGAGATGATCGAGGAGAAGCCGGACCATTCGACGTGGTACGTCGAGCGGTTCCGGTCGATGGCCGCCGCCGGTGACGACCTCGCCGGCGAGGCCCGCTTCGTCGATGCCCTGGTGGCGCGGGGTGCGCGCATCCTCGACGCCGGCTGCGGCCCGGGCCGCGTCGGAGCGATCCTTCACGGGCCTCGGCCACGACGTGGTGGGCGTCGATGTCGACCCGGTACTGATCGCCGCGGCCGTCGAGGACCACCCCGGTCCGACCTGGCTGGTCGGCGACCTCGCCGAGCTCGACCTGGCCGACCACGGCATCACCGAGGGCTTCGACGCCATCGTGTGTGCAGGCAACGTGATGACCTTTCTGGCCCCGAGCACCCGCCGCAGACGTGCTCACCAACCTCGGTCGTCACCTGCGTGCCGGCGGCCGCATCGCCGTGGGCTTCGGGACCGGCCGCGGCTACGAGGTCGAGGAGTTCCTCGCCGACGTCGAGGCCGCCGGCCTGGTCGTCGAGGTGCAGCTCTCCACGTGGGACCTGCGGCCGGTGACGCCCACGTCGGACTTCCTCGTGGTGCTGCTCGGGCAGGTGTGCCGCACGTGTGAGATCATGCACCGATGTGCATCTGATGGGGGAGGACACCGATGGCACTCGAGATCACGCCCAGCGGACGGCCCTGTGGCGCATCGGTGCGTGGCGTCGACCTGCGTGACCTCGACGATGCTGCGATCGCCGAGATCCGCTCCGCATGGCTCCAGCATCGGGTGCTCGCCTTCGGCGACCAGCAGCTGAGCGACGACGACCTCGAAGCCTTCGCGCTGGCGTTCGGGCCCCACGGCGACGATCCGTTCTTCGAACCCATCGATGGGCATCCCCACATCGCGGCCATCCACCGGCGAGCCGACGAGACCGCGGCGGTGTTCGCCGAGGTGTGGCATTCGGACTGGAGCTTCCAGGCGCATCCACCCGACGGCACCTGCCTGTACGGCAGGATCATCCCGCCCGTCGGTGGCGACACCCACTTCGTCGATCAGCAGGCTGCGCTCGCGGCCATGCCGGCGGACCTGCGGCGACGCATCGACGGTCTCGTCGCCGTGCACTCGGCGCGTGGCGGCTATGCGCCCGACGGCCGCTACGGGGCGCAGGCCGAGGGCGAGAACCGGGCGATGCGCATCGTCACCAACGACACGGCCTACGACACCCAGACCCATCCATTGATCCGCACGCACCCCGAGACCGGCGCGGAGACGCTGTTCTCGACGCTCGGCTACATCATCGGCATCGAGGACATGGCCGACGACGAGGCGCTCGCCCTGCTGGCCGAGGTGCACGCATGGCAGACCCGGTCCGAGTTCCAGTATCACCACCGGTGGGAGCCGAACATGCTGGTCATGTGGGACAACCGCTGCGTGCTGCACAAGGCAACCGGTGGCTACGACGGCCACGAGCGTCTCCTGCATCGCATCACCATCGGTCACCGGCCCGACCCCGACACGGCCCGCAGGGTGCCGGGTACGGCGATGGCGGTCCATGAGCACGCCGGCGGTTCGCTATCCGGCTCCGAGGTGGCGAGGCCTGGCGCGACCCCTACGACGACTACCGGGCGCTGCGCGACGACAGCCCCGTGCACGCCGTCGATCATCCCGAACACGGGCGCTTCTGGGTGCTGTCTCGCTTCGCAGACGTGTTCGGAGCCGCTCGAGATGCGGCGACCTTCTCCTCAGCGCAGGGCCTGACCCCCGATGTCGACGCCATGGCGATGTTCGCCGACCGTGCGGTGCCCATCGTGATGATGGACCCGCCCGTGCACACCGCCATGCGGCGCCTGGTCAGCCGACCCATGACGCCGCGCCGGGTCGCGCCGATCGAACCGGCGATCGTCGCGTTCGTGCACGACCGCCTGGATCGGCTCGCCGACCTGGAGACGGCGGACATCATCGCCGAGCTCTTCAAGCCCTTACCGAGCTTCGTCGTCGCGCACTACCTCGGCGTTCCTGCGAACGACCGCTCCCGGTTCGACTCCTGGACCAACGCGAT
Organism: uncultured Acidimicrobiaceae bacterium; assembly: GCA_963716795.1. GTDB lineage: Bacteria > Actinomycetota > Acidimicrobiia > Acidimicrobiales > UBA8592 > CAVQUE01. The sequence continues at coordinate 105,582 of CAVQUE010000002.1, forward strand.
CGTCGCGGCGAACGCGCACGGCGACATCGTCGGCGCGGGCGACGCTGTCATCGAGCTCTTCGCCTACGCCGCCGAGTTGATCGATCGCCGCCGTGTCGAGCCGGGCGACGACCTGGTGTCGGATCTCGTCGAAGCGGACGACGGTGCTGTCTCTGCAGAGTGGATCGTCGGGTTCGTGTTCACGATGGTCACCGGCGGCAACGACACGACCACCGGTCTGCTCGGCGGCGCTGCCGAACTGTTGAGCTCGCATCGAGACCAGCGCCGGCACCTCCTCGACGAGCCCGGCCTCATCCGCCCTGCGATCGAGGAGTTCCTCCGGCTCACCAGCCCGGTGCAGAACCTGGCTCGCACCACGACGCGACCCGTGACGGTCCATGGCACCGAGATCCCCGAGGGCCACAAGGTCATGCTGCTCTACGGAGCCGCCAACCGCGACGAGCGCGAGTTCGGCGACACCGCCGATGAACTCGACGTCGGACGCGACATCGCCCGCATGCTGAGCTTCGGTTCAGGGCCCCACCACTGTCTCGGCGCCGCGGCCGCACGGCTGCAAGCAGGCGTCGCCCTCGAGACCCTGCTGGATCGATTCCCCGACTTCGCCGTCGACCCCGAGGCGGCTCGCTTCGCCCCCGGACCGTACGTCCGCCGCTACGAATCGCTGCCGTTCACGACTCGGGCCTGAGCAGCGCCGACCGCATCCACACGAGGGCTCAGGCGCCGGCGGCGGCCTCGAGCAGCTCCCATGAGCTCGCCGGATCGCGTCGATCGGGCGGCAGCGGGGCCAGCGACACACCGGTGGCGCCGGCGTCGATGTGGGACTGCACCCGGGCGAGGATCGTGTCGAGATCGCCCCATGCGATGTGGCCGTCGACGAGGCGGTCGCTGCCGCCATCGCTCCAGTCGTCGGGGCCGTAGCCGTGCTTCGCCCACTGTCGCTGGTAGGCCGGCAACGGCAGATAGATCGACAACGCCCGTCGTCCTGCGGCCCGGCCGACCTCGGCGTCGGTCGTGAGGCAGCACGGCAGGACCACGGTGAGGGTCTTGTGGGGCCCGAGCGTCTCGCGTGACGCGGCGCTGTGCTCGGGTGGCTGCATGTAGGTGTTGGCGCCGTCGGCGATCTCGGCGGCGACGGCCATCATCTTCGGGCCATGGGCTGCGATGAAGATCGGCACCGGGGGAGCATCGGCCGGAGTATGGATGGGGGTGTCGCCGCGCATCGCCAGGACGTAGTCGCGCATCTTGGTCACCGGGTTCTCCCAGGGCACGCCCCGCATCTGTGCGGCCACGGGGTGCGACACGCCGAGGCCCTGGATGAACCGTCCGCCGGAGAGCTCCGACAAGGTCCGACCTGCCTGTTCGCTGGCGATCGGATCGCGTCCGTAGACGTGCGCGATGCCCGACGCAATCGCGATGGTGTCGGTGTGCGCCAACAGGTGCCCGGCGGTGACGTAGATCTCGCGGCCGAACACATCGGTGATCCACGCGGACCGATACCCGAGGGCTTCGAGACGCCGCACGTGGGCGACGAGATCAGCGGGGGCGAATGCGTCGCCCCCGACCATGACACCGCTGATGTTCGCCATGGCGGCACCGTACTTCGCTCGCCGATCGGGGCTCGCGATTAGGGTCCGGCGATGGCTTCGAGCAGCGAGATGACCGCCGGTATCCACCTGCCGCAGGCAGGCCCCGCGGCGTCGGGGGATGCCATGGCGCGTGCGGCGTCGCTGGCCGAGGACCTGGGGTACGCGGACGTGTGGGTCAGCGACCACCTCGTCGTACCAACCGGTGCCGCGTACCCGCCGTCGGCCTATGTCTACGAACCGCTGACCGCCCTCGCCTGGGTCGCAGCCACCACCACCAGGGTCGGGCTCGGTACCACGGTGCTGGTGCTCCCCATGCGCAACCCGCTCATGGTGGCCAAGGCGATCGCATCCATCGATGCCATGAGCGGCGGGCGCATGATCCTGGGCACGGCCGCCGGCTGGCTCGAGGCCGAGTTCGATGCTCTCGGCGTGCCCTTCGCCGAGCACGGGCCGCGCACCGACGAAGCCATCACGATGCTGCGTCGCATGTGGACCGACGATCACATCACCGCCGACTATGCCGTCCACGGTTCGCACTTCGTGTCGATGCGGGCCCAACCCCAGCCTGTCGGGCACCTCCCGATCTGGATCGGGGGCCACGCCGAGGTCGCGCTCCGTCGAGCCGTTGTGGTCGGCGACGGGTGGCATGGCGCATTTCTCAGCCCGGACGAGACCGCGCCCCGAGTGGCACGCCTGCGGCGCGACCGCCCCGAAGCCGACTTCGCGATCTCGATGCGAACCCGTTGGGACCCCCTCGAAGACGACCGTGACGTCATCCTCGCCGAGCTCGACCACTACCGCGAGACCGGCGTCACCCATGTGGTCCCCGAGCCTCGTCAGCGTACCGTCGACGCCTACCTCGCCTCGATCGAGGCGATGGCGACGGTGCTCGTCGACGGTGGTGTGTCGCTGGCTCCGAGCTGAGCAGCCGGCCGCCGCGGTCACCCCAGCGCCCGCAGCGGGGGTCCTCTACGGTGTCGGCACCCGTCGGCAGCCGACGCCGATCCGGACCGATGCATTCCACGAGGAGCACAGCCATGAGCGACGAACAGACCAGCGCACCCGAGGTCGACTACGAGGACCTCACCACCATGCGCCTCGACGACGAGTCGTTGGCCGAGTTGTTGGCCGCAGGCGGCGAGTGCATCTTCAACTGGACCACCCGTGAGGGCTTCCCGGTCGGGGTGGTCGTGGCCTTCGTGTACCGCGACGGCAAGTTCTGGACCACCTGTGCAGAGCGACGCAAGCGGGTGCCGGCGCTGCGGACCCGGCCCCAGTCGGGCATCGTGATCAACAGCGTGGGCCGCACGGCGAGCTACAAGGGGGAGTCCATCGTGCATGCGCCGGGCGATCCCGGCTTCGACGAGCTCAAGCGCTGGTTCTACCCGGCGCTCTCCGGCCTCGACAAGGCGCCCGACGACCCGTACCGCAAGAGCTTCACCAAGTTCCTCGACTCGCCTCACCGGGTGATCATCGAGACCGATGCCCGCTTGGTTGTCGCGTTCGACACGAAGAAGTTCGCGGCCTTCACCAACGAGGCGATGGCCGCCGGCCACGGCGCCGACTGATCAGAGCCGCAGGCCCCCAGACGCTCGTGCCGGCGCGCTCAGGGCCTGTCCGGCGGGCCGATCTCGATGCGGTGCAGGTCATCGCCCACCTCGATGGTCCCGTCGAAGTGCGCCGCGGCGAGCGCCGCCCAGTCAGCGCCGCCGCCGGGAGCGAACGCCGGGACGTAGTGGGTGAGTACCAGCGTGGACACCCCGGCGCGTGCCGCGGTCTGCGCCGCCTCCTCCGGTGAGGAGTGGTAGTCGAGGGTGTCCTGCAGCCGAGCCACATCGATCCCGGCGATGATGTCCTTGCGGATCACGGTGTGCACCAGCGCATCGGCCGTGCGGCACAGACGATCGAGGCCGTCGCAGGGAACCGTGTCACCGGCGACCACCACCGATGCGTCGTCGTGGTCGAAGCGAAACGCGATGCTCGGCTCGACGGGCCGGTGATCGGTCGGCGCAGCCGAGATCTGAACGGTCGTCGAGCGTCCGGGAAGCGACACGGGCCCGTCGGCGAGTTCGGTCACCGACACCAGCGGTGGCTGGGACAGGTCGTCGTGATGGGCGATCCGGTAGGCGATGTCCGGCCCGAGCCCGGCGACGATGTGCTCGACCACCACGGCGGTGCCGGGTGGCCCGACGATGTGCAGCGGCGTGGGCACGAATGTGGTGATCCATTGGGTGCTGATGACGTCGCCCAGATCGGTGATGTGGTCGCTGTGGAGGTGGGTGATCAACACCGCCGTGAGCGCATTCGCGGCCAGGCCCGTGGCGGCGAGGCGCATCAGCGCCCCGCGACCGACGTCGACGAGGTAGTGCTCGCCGGCGCCCTGGACGAGCGTCGCCGGCCCCGCCCGATGCGGATCCGGGAGCGGCCCGCCGGTGCCCAGCAGGGTGACGGTCAGCGCCGGGCTCATTGACGGCTCATCTCGGTTCGGGCCGCAGCTCCGGTGGTGTCGGATGCGGCTCGGGCGACGAGGTCGATGACCACCTCGTGGAGCTGCGCCGTGCACCGGAACGGGGCGCGGTAACGCGGTGACACGGCGGAGCCGTGGTCGTAGCCGATGCTCGTCCCCACCGAGGAGATCATGCGCATGTAGAGCGGGACCTCGGCCCGGCCAGCTGCCTGGTCGTCGACGACGAGTTCGATCGAGCCCGCACGCCCGTCGCCACGTCGGAACCGGGCACCGACGCTGATGGGGCCGACACCGAGCGGCCGTTCGGACTCGACCACCGTGTGGTCGTCGAACGCGTTGTAGTCGACAACCAAGCGGTCGTCTTGGACGAACACCGAGATACCGGCGTTCTCGGTGCCGGTCGCGAACAGGACACCCTCGTCGCCGGCAGCGCGGGTCAGCCGTGCCGTGAGATCGAAGCTGCGGCCGCCGATCGCCGCCGCGGCTTGCGCAGGAATCGGCGACATCGGGGGCCGGTAGACATAGCGTCGGTCGTCCGGATGCGGCGACCGGTCACGGAAGCGGGCCCCGAACAGCTCGATGGTCCGGTCGTCGAGGGGCAGTACGCCGTGGCGATCGGCTTCGGCCCACCACAGCTCGATGAGCTCGGTGAGGCGTTCGGGCTCGACATCTGCGAGGTCGGTGCACTCCGACCAGTCATCGGCCAGGTGGTACAGCTCCCAGGGTTCGGTGGCGTAGTCGGCTCCCGGCTGGTGTCGACACACCGCTTTCCAGTCGCCGGCGATCAGTGCCCGGCTGCCGGCCATCTCGAAGTACTGGACCGTGTTCGCTGCGGGTGCATCGGGGTCGTCGAGGACGTGTGCGAACGAGTGCCCGGTGACGGAGAGCTGCTCGACGCCTCGGTAGGTGGTCGGAGCGGTCACCCCCACGAGCTCGTAGATGGTCGGGACGATGTCGGCCACGTTCGCGAACTGCGTCCGGCGCGCGCCCCGGTTGTCGGGCGCCACCCCGCCAGGCCAGTGAACGATCATCGGGACGTGGACGCCGCCTTCGTGGGTGTTCTGCTTGTACCACTTGAACGGCGCGTTGCCGCACTGCGCCCAACCCCACGGGTAGTTGGTGTGGCTGTGGGGCCCGCCGATGTCGTCGATGCGGTCGATGGCCTCCTCGGGGGTCTCGAGGATCCCGTTGAAGAATTTCATCTCGTGCATCACCCCGAACGGCCCGCCCTCCTGGGATGCACCATTGTCGGCGAGCACCACCAGGATCGTGTCGTCGAGTGCGCCGAGCGCCGCCAGGCCATCGACGAAGCGGCCGATCTGGGCGTCGGTGTGATCCAGGAAGGCCGCGAACGCTTCCTGGAGACGGCAGGCGAGGCGCTGTTGGTTCTCGCCGAGGTCGTCCCACGCCTCGACCCCGGGATTGCGTGGGGCCAGTTCGGTACCGGCCGGGATGATGCCCTCGGCGACCTGGCGGTCGAACCAGCGTTGCCGCACGACGTCCCAGCCCTCGTCGAAGCGGCCGCGGTACTTGGCGAGGTAGGCCTCGGGAGCCTGGTGCGGCGCGTGGGTCGCCCCGAAGGCCAGGTAGGTGAAGAACGGACGGTCGGGTCGCACGCCACGGCTGTCACTGATCATCGCCAAGGCCTGATCGACCAGGTCCTCGGACAGGTGGTAGCCCTCGTCGGGCCCCGACGGGGGAGCGACGGGATGATTGTCGGCGACGAGGTCGGGATGGAACTGGTCGGTCTCGCCCTCGAGGAAGCCGTAGAAGCGATCGAACCCGCGCCCGAGCGGCCACTGGTCGAACGGGCCTGCGGCCGAACACTGCTCGAGCGGCGCCAGGTGCCACTTGCCGACGCAGAACGTGGCGTAGCCCTCGTCGCGCAGCACCTCGGCCACCGTCGCCGCATGGTGGGTGATGTGGCCGACCTGGTTGGGGAACCCGGTGCGGAAGTTGGCCAGCGATCGCATGCCCACCGCGTGCTGGGAGCGTCCGGTCAGCAGCGACGCCCGGGTCGGCGAACACAACGGGGTGACGTGGAAGTTCGTGAACTGCAGCCCGTCGCGGGCGAGCGCATCGATGCGCGGGGTCTCGATGTCGGAGCCGTAGCAACCGAGCTGGGCGAAGCCGGTGTCGTCGAGCAGGACGATCACGACGTTGGGCGCATCACCCGGGTGGGGTGGTTCGTCGAACCACGGCGTCGACTCGGCGACCGTGGTGGCGATGGCGCCGTCGAAGCGGGAGGGTCGGGTCATGGCGATCGTACTGGTGCCTGTCGGGCTCGCGAGCTGTGGGTCGGGCCACGCTAAGGCTGCGGCCATGTGCCCGCAAGCGGCGTCCATGGCCGGCGCCGGTTCGCTCAGCCGGCCGCCGCGGGCTGTCGTTGTCCACGCACGATCGCACCCAGCGCGACCAGCACCACCACCATCGCCAGGCCCTGGATGACCGAGACAGCTTCGTCGAGGATCACCCAGGCCAGGATCGCGGAGAACACCGGGATCGCGAGCGTGAAGGTCGACCCGACCCACAGCGGTATCCGCACGAGTGACCAGTTCATCAGCGCATGGCCGACGATGCCAGCGCCGACGGCCATCGCGATGAGCCACAGCCAGTTCGCGGCCGACGGCCACGACATGTCCTGACCGGCGATCAGGCCGATCGGCGCACAGATCAGCGCCGTCCACAACGCGGTCCCGGCGGTGAACTCGGTCGAGGTGAGGCGCTTCTTCGAGTCCTTCGAGGCGATGAAGTACGCACTCCACGACAGCATCGCCGCCAGCGCGAGGGCGTCGCCGCGCAGGTTGGAGACCTCGTCGCCGGCCGAGGCGAGCACCACGACGGTCACGCCACCCAGTGCCACCAACGACCACAGCGCATCGCGCGGTCGGATCTTCTCGCCGAAGAATCGGGCGGCGACCACGCCGACCACGATGGGCTGCAGCGCGCCGATGATCGTGGCATTCACGATGCTGGTGAGCTTCACCGCCGAGAAGAACAGCGCGATGTCGGCCCCCAACGCCAGGCCACCCCACATCGAGTCGCGCATGATCCGCCATCGCAGCAGCGTGCCGCGTGACCGCAGCCAGATCGCGATGGCGACTGCGAAGAACGCGAACCGGTAGAAGCCGATCGCCAGCGCGCCCATGTCGATGTACTTCGCGAGGATCGTGCCCGTCGACCACGCCGACACGGCGACGATGGCGCCGATCAGACCGCGGGAGAGATCACGGGCGTCGGCACGCGCCTGGATGTCGGAGATCGCGGTCACGACCGGACGCTACCGGTGCGACGGGCCGACTCGATTCACGGTCGCAGGCGCAGGGTCACCAGTTCGTAGGGACGTACCGTCAGCCGGACTCGACCGTCGGTGACCTCCACGCCGTCGGTGGGCTCCTCGGTGAGCGGGCATCGCCAGGCGGCTGCGACTCCCGCAGCGGCGCTCACCTCGATGCTCGTCCTGGCACCGATCGCTTCGTGCAGGCGAACGATCAGATCGCCGCTGCCATCGTCGGCTGCTTTGACCGCATCGACCTCGACACCTGCGCCGGCGAGACGCACGATCGGCTCGGCGAGCTGCTCGCCGGTCCCGATGAAACCCCGCATGGGGAGGTTCAGAGCACAGGCCTGGCGGAGCACCTCGGCCCGGTCGCCGTCGTGGGCCGCCAGCGCGAGCGTCACCCGATGGTGGCCGCGGTCTGCGTCGGGATCGGGATAGCGGGCGGCACGCGCCAGCGTCACGCGGACCGTTGCGCCGTCGAGGCCGTGGCCGTAGCGACCGGTGTTGAGGACCGCGGTACCGAAGCCGTGTTCGGAGAGATCGACGAACCGGTGGGCGCACACCTCGAACTTCGCGTCGTCCCATGACGTCGAGCGGTGCACGGGCCGCTCGACCGCGCCGAACTGCACGTCGCATCGGGCGGTGTCGCTGCGGACGTCGAGCGGGAACGCCATCGACAGTGCGGCTTCGGACTCCTGCCAGTCGAGGTCGATGCCGATGTCGAGGCGGCGACTCCCGGCCCGGAGCTCGTAGGTGACGGCGATGGTCGATGCGCCGAACGAGTGGGTGGCCCGGATCCGACCGACGAGCGGTCCCGCGTCGAGGATCTCGATGCGTGCGCCTCCCGGGAGCGGCACGCCGCCGTCCCGGGTCCAGCGCTCGAGATCCCACGCGTCGTACTCGACCGGGTGGTCCGGAGCGATCTCGACGACTGCGCCGGCGTGTCCGGAAGCGAGCAGTTCGCGGCCGGTGTCGAGATCGAGCACCGATGCGAGCCATCCGGCGTCGTTGCATCGCACGGCGAGGTGGCCGTTGCGTAGCGAGCGCTCGTCGACCGACACCTCGTCGTCGATGGCACGTGCCCGTGCCGACGCGATCCCGAGGGCGGGCACCGCGGCCCGGAAGGCGACGCTGCCGTCGGCGAGGACCTGCGTCGGGCCTTCGCCGTCGACTGGACGGTCGTCGGTCACGACGACCTCGTCGCGTGCATGGCCGTCGACGTTCGCGAGCGCCGGGCCGGTAGGCGCCGACGGGGCCACCACAGCGGCGATGCGGTCCTCGAGGTCGGCAGCGACGCGTGCATGCGTGGATTCGGCATCGTCGTGCACCCAGGCGATCGACGATCCCGGCAGGATGTCGTGGAACTGCTGGGTCAGCACCTCGCGCCACAACGGCCCGAGACCGAGGTCGACGCCTGCCGTCGCCGCCCACAGCTCGGCCTCTCGGAGCAGGCGCTCGCAGCGCCGGTTGCCCATCTTGGTGCGGAGTTGGCTCGTCAGGGTGCCTCGATGGGTCTCGAAGTAGAGCTCGCCCCGCCACACAGGCACCGGTGCCCCGGCAGCGATCTCGGCTTCGACCTCGTCGAAGAAACGAGCCGGACTGTCGATCTCGACCCGCGGTGCCCCGTCGAGATCGGCCAATCGGCGTGCCCGCTCGATCATCTCCACGGTCGGCCCGCCGCCGCCGTCGCCGTACCCGAACGGCGCCAGGGACCAGTCACTCCACGCATGCTCGGCGAAGGTCGACGAGGCATGGGCCAACTCGCCGGGGTGCAGCGTCGAGTTGTACGTGTCCACCGACGGGAAGTGGGTGAGGACCCGGGTGCCGTCGAGGCCCTCCCACCAGAACGTGTGGTGGGGAAAGCGGTTCTGCTTGTTCCACGAGAGCTTCTGGGTGACGAAGCGCTCCATGCCACCCGCCGCGAACACCTGCGGCAGCCCTGCCGGGTAGCCGAACGACATCGGGGATCCAGACCTCGGTGCAGCGACGGCCGAAGGCAGACTCGAACCACCGCTGGCCCTCGACGATCTGGCGGGCGAGGCTCTCGCCCGACGGCAGGTTCATGTCGGCTTCGACCCACATGCCCCCGACCGGGATCCACTGGCCCCGCTCGCCCGCGGCACGAATGCGATCGAACAGCACAGGCTCGGTGTCGGCCACCCACTGGAGCTGTTGGGCCTGGGAGCAGGCGAACCGGAAGTCGGGTGCGTGGTCCATCAGGTCCACGGCCGACGCAAAGGTGCGGACGCACTTGCGTACCGTCTCGCGCATCGGCCAGAGCCACGCGGTGTCGATGTGGGCGTGGCCGACGGCGATGACGCGATGCGCGCTGGCGCCGCGCAGGCAGCGAGAGCGCCGGCGCCAGCGCCGCCCGGGCCGCGCTGACATCGGGCAGCAGGTCCAGGCAGCGGCAGAGGGTGGCGAGCAGGCGGGCTCGACGAGGGTCGTCCAGCGCCAAGGTGCGCATCAGATCGTCGAGGACGCCCAGGTCGTGCGAGAGGGCACGGGCCTCGACGTCGACGAGCACCAGGTCGGCGCGCCGCATCCGGTACAAGGGCTGGGTCCCGGCGGTGCGGGGATCGCCCGACGGCGACGGCACGAACTGCGAGAACTCCGGGTTCGACGGCCGCCTCGACGTGGATGCGCACCGGACCGGGGTCCGAGGCCAGGGCTACGGTCTGTCGACGTGGGTGGAGTCCGTGGCGGGGTCGGCCATCGGTATCGACCACGAGGCCTTCGGCGCTGAAGCCGACTGCGTCAGGCGGTGCCCCGAGGTCGATGACCGCCTCGACATCGCCGCCCGCCCAGTGCTCGGCGACGATGCCGTCGAAGGCGAACCACGTCGTCGACCACGGCGGACCCCACGGGTCACCGACCGACATGGGTTCGTGGCTGTCACCGTTCGGAGAGCCGGCGCGAACGGCGAGTGGGGTCGATGCCCGTTCGATCAGCACCGGGATCAGTTCGGCTCTCGCCCGGGTGATCCGCGCCTCGAGGTGCTCGCGTTCGCCGTGCATCGCAGCGACGCTACCGCCGGCTCGGGCGCGGGTGCCGACGGGTGGGGGTGTCGTTCAGCGCTCACGCTGAACGACACCCCAACGGATCAGATCACTCGGAGAACATCTCGCGCAGCGCTTCCTCGTCGTCCATGCTCAGGTTGGTGGTGAGCAGCTGCATCTGCTCCCCCTCCAAGGCCTCGTGGACGCGATCGCGCACGGCATCGCTGGACATCAGGAACAGCGCCGAGGTGCCCTCGGTGACGTTGCTTCGGACCGAGTCGATGAAGTCGTCGTCGATCCCGAAATCGGTCAGGGAGCCGCTCAGGGCGCCGACGGCTGCGCCGATGGCCATCCCGAAGAAGGGCACGAAGAAGATCAGGCCGAAGAGCAGGCCCCAGAAGGCGCCGCCGGAGGCGCCGGCTGCGGTGGTCGAGAAGCCCTGGCGCGTCTTGGGCTTCTTCTTGCCCTCTTCCCACGTGACGGTGGCGACATCGTGAATGGTGATCAGATTCTGGCTCTGGAGATCCTTGAGCTTTTCGAGCACACGAGGTGCCGAAGTGGTGTCGTCGAACTTCCATACGGTGAGTGTCTGCATGCGTTTTCCCTTCGATTGGGCCCGTGGAGGGCCGGTGGTGTCGTGACGGTTGACCATCGGGCGCCGTGCAGGCGTCGCGATGCGCTCGACGGCCAGAGAACATAGCCCCGCATGCCCCGCGGGTGGTGGTCATCAGCGGATCTGTGTGGGATGTGTCAGCCGGCTGTTGCCGACATGTCGGCCGTCCACGCGGTGGGGGCTCGCCACGGCTGCCGGCGGCACGGAGAAGACGACACGTTCTGTGACATTGGCACGAGGCACGCGCAGCCCTGGGGTAGGTTCTGCGACCTATGGGACACATACGAATGCACACGATGGTTGCCGCAGCGGGAGTGGCGATGATGCTGGTCATGGCGTTGGCGGTCGCCCCGGCGGCCGCACAGAACGCGTCGCCACTGGGCGTGACCAAGACCGGGCCGACGACGGCCACGGTGGGTGAGGAACTGACGTTCACCGTCGTCGTCACCAACAACGGCTCCGACCCGGCGGACAACGTCGTGATGACCGACTTCGTGCCGCTCATCACCCGCTTCAGTTCCGTCACCGCGCCTGCGGGCTGGATGTGCGCGACGCCGGCGGTGGGGGTGTGGGGCGATGTCATCTGCACGTTGACTGGCCAGCTCGCGCCCGCCGCGTCCGCCACCTTCACGGTGGTGTTGACCGCAGCCGAAGCCGGCACGACGAAGAACGACGCGCTCATCACCGCAGACGCCCACGACGATGGCTACGTCGTCCACAACTTCGTGATCGGCGCCACGCCCACGCCCACGGTGATGCCCACGCCGACGCTGGCACCCGTCCCGACGGCAACGCCGGCACCGGAGCCGACGACCACGCCGGTCCCGGCCGTGGAGCCGACCCCGACCCCGACCGTCACCGCTCGCCCCACCGTCACGCCCCGGCCCGAACCCACCGCCACGCCGGATGCGGGCACGGGCTCGGGTGGCGGTGCGGCCGGCGGCGATGACAGCGGAGGCGAGGTCGGCTCGGGTGGTGGCGCCGCTCCCGGCGGCGGATCATTGCCCGCAACCGGATCCGACGCCACCACGATGTCGCTGGCGGCCATGGTCGCCATCGGACTCGGCGCGACATTCGTGGTCGGCGGCCTCGCCCTGCGGCCCGCGGCCATGGCCGCCATCCCTCGCCACGCCCGCGCCGCTGCCGATCGCCGTCGCAGCCGGCGCACTCGTTAGCGGCCGAGCAGCCCCTTCAACTTCGACAGCAGACCGCCGGCGCCACCGGCGCTGGAGCCACCGCCACCGGTGACCATACCCATCAGGTCGCCGACGTCGACGCCACCGGCCTCCCCCTGGAGCATGCCGGTGAGGCTGCCGAGGTCGAGACCACCGGATGCCTTCTTCTTGCCGAGCATGCCCAACACCATCGGGGCCAGCGCCGGCAGCATCTTCATGACCGATCCGACGTCCATACCCGACTCGGCGGCTATGCCTTGGGCAACTGCGGGGGTCTTGTCTCCGAAGACGTGACCGAGGATCTTGTCGCCATCGGCGCGGACCTCATCGGAGCCGAGACGGGCGGGGGCATCGTCGACGACGGAGCCGTCGTGGCGATCGAGTGTCTCGAACAACGCTGCGGCCTGGCGTGGGTCCTTTGCGTTCGACGCGAGTCCGCTCAGGATCGCCTCCATGCCGAGTCCCGCCGCCTTCTCGGTCCGGTCGTCGGCGGGGGCACCGCCGCCCAGCAGGCCGCCGAGCATCTGTGCAGCCCCGCCGCCGCTGCCGCCGAGCGCGCCCATGAGATCGTCGAGCATTGCAGTCATCGTGTGATTCGTCCTTCGGCCTGGTACGGCCATGGTGTGTGGGTGGACCCGCCGCCGCGGACCCTACCGGATCACCGACCCCGAGCCGTTGGAGGCGCCGCTCAGCGCGTCACGACGGTCGGTGCGCTCACCCCGCTGAGTAGTGCCGACACCAAGATGCCGAGCGGCAGGGTGCCCCAGTAGCTCAGTGCCAGGCCGACGTTGCCGAGGAACAACATCAGCAACCAGGTGGCCGGAAAGGTGGCGAGCAAGAAGACTGCGGCAGCGGTGAGAAGGATCTTGACCATGAGCGGGCGCTCCCATCGTTGATGAACAGGGGCGCCAGTCAACCAGCTCGCGATCTCCGCTGCGAATGCGGTCGCTCGATGTGCTGCGGCCCGGCTGCGCCGCGCCGTGCGGGTTTCAGGGCCCGGCGGAGGTGACCGGCGGCCTGGTGAACCCGAGCTGCTGGGTGCACGCCGGCCACGCACTCCAGCCCTGCTCGTCGAACAAGAAGGTGGCCCGCATGATCTGCTCGTCGCGAGGCGCGTTGGATGCCAACCCGGTTCCCGCCGACGCCGACCCACGACGTCTCGGTGAACTGCAGCCCGCCGAAGAACCCGTTGCCCGTCGCCAGAGTCCCACTGGCGCTCCGGACTCGCACTCGGCGAGGCGCTCCCAGCGGATCACCGTGCTCAGCGGCAGGTCCGCGACGAACTGCTCGGACACGGTCGGGGTCCGCTCGCCGCCCCCGACGGCCAGCACGGCACCTGCGATGAGGACGACCAACGCGACGACAGATGCCAGCGGCGATGATCCGGCGGGTGGTGAGGGTCTGGCGCCACCAGATGTCGGGAAGCGGCGCGCGGCGCGGGTACGCCGAGGTCACGATCCGAGCAGTTTTGCCTTCGCTGCAGCGAACTCGGCGTCGTCGAGCAGGCCGGCGGCTTTCATGTCGGCGAGCTTCGAGAGCTGGTCCATCAGATCGTCTGCCGGGGCAGCGGCAGCCGGGGCTGCAGGAGCCGGCGGGGGTGGCGGCGCGGCCTGGTTGGCTTCGAGCCGAGCCAGTTCCTGCTGCATCTCGGCGATCTGGGTCTGGGATTCGAATGCCGCCTGCTGGGCGGCTTGGTCGTCGGCTGCGGCCTGTGCGCCGGCCGGACTGGCGCCGGTTCACGCCACCGACCACCGCGCTGGCCGTGCCGGCCACCACGGCGGTCCGTGCCATCGTTCCCACCAGGCCGGGGCGGCCGAATCGTCGTCGCATCATGTCGTTGGCTCCTGTTGTCAGTCGTCGGCCAGGGCGGCGAGCACTTCGTCGACGACGATGCCCGGCACCCGGAAGTTGGCGGCGAGCACGCCGCCGGACGCGACGATGGCGTCGCGGAACGGAATCGCCCAGGTGTGTTCGAAGACCAGAATCGCGGCGGACGAGTCGGGCTCGAGCGTCGCGCACGAGCTCGTCGACGTCCTCGTCGGAGATCAGGGCTTCGAGTTGGTCGACCAGCGCCGACAGGCGGGCCACGCTCTCGTCGCTGGTGACGTCGTCGAGCTCGAGGAACGTGACCGAACCGTCTGCGTCCTTGCGGACGAGCAGCCCGTCGACGATGTGGATCGTGTCGGCGCTGACGAGCCGCTCGAGTTCGGGGAGGATCTCCCCGTTGAACTGGTTGCCGGGAAAGCCGACAACCAGCACTTCGATCGGTCCCACCTTCATCTGCAGCCTCCCGCAGCTCGTGCGCGGCGCCGAGATGGCACCCGGTCACGAGACTAAACCATCTGCACCTGGACCGGAGCAAACCAACTGGACTCGATGCCCCGGTGGACATCGGCGATGCGCTGTTGGACGAGGTCGACGAAATCGTGGAGTCCACCGTCGACGAGTGCGGCGATGTCGACATCGGCCAACTCGCCCTGGGCTCGCGCGCAGGCCGCCATGGCGTCGGCGTGGCCGGGGATCTCGAGCAACCAACGGGCCGCTTCGATGAGACACGATTCGACGGTGCGCGGGCACTTGCGTGTCGTGCAACAGGAACGCCACGGTCGCCTCGGCCGAGCCCTGGGTGCCGGTCCGGCGGAAGGCCTGCAGGGCGCTGACCGACCGCAGCACTGCGAACCAGCAGATGTCGAGGTATGGCTCGAGCGGGCCCCGTTGGCTCCGGGTCAGCACGCCCTGCTGGACGTCGAGGACCCGGGTGGTGAGGTCGGCCCGTTCGAGCTGACGCCCGATCGTGAAGAAGCAGTAGGCGTCGTCGTGGCTCATCGTCTCGGCGAGGATCGCCGAGAGGCTCTGGCTCGAACGGATCACCGAGGTCAGCCAGGCGTTCCGGGTCTTGCGGTCGACCGCTTCGTCGGCGGTGTCCTCGACATGGCAGTGCAGCTCGGTGAGCACCTCGACCGCCTCGATCGGCATGACCGATCGGGTCACGCGCAGGTTCTGGTGTACCGCGGCGATCGCGGAGCGAACCGAGGACGGGTTGGCGAGGTCGCCGGTCAGGTAGCCGACGACGTCTTCTTCACAGCGACCGTCGGTTGGGGGCCACGGCATCGTCGTCGACGCCCAACACGGCGAGCAGCGGCTCCCATCCGACCCCTGCGGCGCGGGGGAGGTCCATCACCAGGTCGGCATGGGACTTCACCAGACGTGCCGTGCCCTCGGCACGCTCGAGGTAGCGGCCGGCCCAGTACGCCGACTCGGCGACGCGGGACAACAACAGCGGTGAGGGGCTCTGGTACACGGGGGGTCTCCTCGCAGGTCAGTCGAGAACGATCTCGGGGTCGGGTCGTCGTCCGGTGGTCGACGATCCAGGTGTCCTTGCTGCCGCCGCCCTGGGAGCTGTTGACGATCAACGAGCCCTCGCGCAAGGCGACGCGGGTCAGGCCACCGACGCTCACGTAGGGATCCGTCGCCCGACAGGATGAACGGTCGCAGGTCGAGGTGGCGGGGCGCGACGGTCTCGTTGCAGATGGTGGGTGCGGTCGACAGGTCGAGCGTCGGTTGGGCGATCCAGTTCCGCGGGTCGTGCTCGATCTCCCGGCGGAGGTCGTCGAGTTCGGCTGCCGACGCGTGTGGCCCGATCACCACGCCCTTGCCGCCGGCCTCGTTCGCCGGCTTCGCGACGAGCTCGGCGAGGTTGGCCAGCACATGGGATCGCTGCGCCGGCTCGACGCAGCGCCACGTCTCGACGTTCGGGATCAGGGGATCTTCGCCGAGGTAGTAGCGGATCAGGTCCGGTACGTAGGAATAGACGACCTTGTCGTCGGCCACGCCGGCACCGGGTGCATTCGCGATGGCCACGTTGCCGGCACGCCAGGCTCGGATCAGTCCCGGCACCCCGAGTGTCGAGTCGGGAAGGAACACCTCGGGATCGAGGAAGAGGTCGTCGACGCGTCGATAGATCACATCGACGCGGACCAGGCCGGTGACGGTGCGCATGTGCACGATGTCGTCCTCGACGACGAGGTCCGAGCCCTCGACGAGGTGGGCGCCCATCCGGGTGGCCAGCAACGCGTGCTCGTAGTACGCCGAGTTGTAGACGCCGGGCGTCAAGACGACCACGACGGGTTCGTCGCCCGGTCGTGGCGAGAGCGCTTCGAGATGTCGACGCAGGTGTTGGGTGTAGGCGTCGACGGGCAAGATGTCGAGGTCCCGGAACAGGTCGGCGAAGACACGTTTGGAGACCTGGCGGTTCTCGAGCATGTACGACACCCCGGACGGGATGCGGAGGTTGTCCTCCAGCACGTGGAGTCGACCGCTGCCGTCACGGACGAGGTCACTACCGCTGATGTGGGCCCACACGCCGCCGTGCACGCCGGCATCCAGGCAGGCGGCGCGGTAGTTGGGGGAGTCGGCCAGCAGTTCGAGGGGAACGATGCCGTCGGCGATGACCCGTTGATCGTGGTAGAGGTCGTCGATGAACGCGTTCAGGGCGACCAGACGTTGGACCAGCCCGGCGCTGACCGCCGACCACTCGTCGAGGGTGATGATCCGCGGGATCACATCGACTGGCCAGTTCCGATCGATGTTGCCGTCGGTGGAGTAGAGGGTGAACGTCACGCCCATCGAGCGGATCGCGGCCTCGGCCGCTCGCTGGCGTTCCCACAGCTCGGCACCCAGGGCGTCGAGGCGCGCCACGACGTCGACGCAACCATGGCGAGCACCGCCGTCCGGTGTGACCATCTCGTCGTAGCTCGTGCCGAGCTTCTCGGCGTAGACCGACGCCCATCCCATCCCGGATTGTCTACGAGTCGAAGTCGTGTAGCCGGTTCCGGCGCTGTTACGGCTCGATGAACTCGATCGGGTGGCATCGGGCCCTCGCCGCCGGTCCGAGCGGCCGGGCCCTACGCTGCGCCCATCGTCGACTGCGGGAGCGCAGCATGGGCATCCACGTGGGAATCGAACACCGCACGAGCTACCGATTCGATCGCGCCGTGCAGATCCACCCGCACGTGCTGCGACTGCGGCCGGCACCCCACTGCCGGACGCCGATTCTGGCCTACAGCCTCCAGGTCTCGCCGGGCAGCCACTTCCTCAACTGGCAACAGGATCCGTTCGGGAACTTCATGGCTCGTCTGGTCTTCCCCGAACCCGCCGATCACCTCGAGGTCACCGTCGACCTCGTCGCCGACCTCACGGTGGTGAATCCCTTCGACTTCTTCGTCGACGACGCCGCCCGGACCTATCCCTTCGCGTACCCGGGACGTCTGGGCTCGGATCTCGAGCCGTACCGACGGATGGCGTCGAGCGGCCAGGTCCAGCTCGACGACTGGAGTCGCCGGATCGCCGCCGACGCCGCCGACGTGGCGCCGGTGCCGAGGGGGTCGGCACCGTCGACTTCCTCGTCGAGGTCAACCGCCGCCTCGCAGCCGACGTGGCGTACTCGATCCGTATGGAACCTGGCGTCCAGGCCCCCGACGAGACCCTCGGCCGCGGCATCGGCTCGTGCCGGGACAGCACGTGGCTCCTGGTCGAGGCGCTCCGTCGTATGGGCCTCGCCACCCGCTTCGTCTCGGGCTACCTGGTGCAGCTCCGTGCCGATGTGCCCGCGCTCGATGGCCCCGACGGGCCCGCCGCCGACTTCACCGACCTCCATGCGTGGGCCGAGGTCTACGTGCCCGGCGCCGGCTGGATCGGTCTGGACCCGACGTCGGGTCTGCTCGCGGGGGAGGGTCACATCCCGCTGGCGTGCGCGCCCCACCCCGAGAGCGCCGCGGCCATCACCGGGGTCCACGGGGCCGACCGAGGTCACGTTCGAGTTCGCCAACGTGGTGCACCGGGTCCGCGAGGATCCCGCGCGTCACGCTGCCCTACAGCACAGAGCAGTGGAACCGCATCGAACGCATGGGGCGCGCCGTCGATGCCCAGATGGCCGCCGGTGACGTCCGCTTGACCATCGGCGGCGAGCCCACCTTCGTCTCCATCGACGACATGGAGGGAGACGAGTGGACGACCGCCGCGGACGGACCTGCGAAACGGGCGCTCGCACACGAACTCGCCGGTCATCTGCGTGGGCGGTTCGCCCCCAACGGTCTCGTGCAGTACGGCCAGGGCAAGTGGTATCCCGGCGAGCCACTGCCGAGGTGGCAGATCGGTGTCGTGTGGCGCTCCGACGGTCATCCGTTGTGGCGCGACCACGATCTGCTCGCCGACCCCACGGTTCCCGGCAGCGGCGACCCTCGACGATGCCCGCGCGGTGGCGGTGGCCATCGCCGACCAGTTCGGCCGAGGATCCGACGACATCGTCGATGCCTACGAGGACCCGATCGACGTGGTCTGGAACGAGGCCAGACTGCCGGCCGGTGACCCACCTGTGGTCGACGCGACCGGCGATGACGTCGCCGAGCTCGACGATCCTGACCGACGTCATGCGCTCGTCGAACGGCTCGCCGGCCCGCTCGCGTCTCCGACCGGGTTCGTGTTTCCACTCCATCCCACCCCGGTCGGCGACCGATGGCAGACCACCCACTGGCACCTCCGGCGAGATCGCCTCTACCTGTTGGCGGGTGACTCGCCGGTCGGTCTGCGGTTGCCGCTCGACTCACTCACGTGGTCGTCGGCGCCGGTCGAGCCGCCGCCGTCGACCTTCGAAGCCACCGGACCGCTGCCCACACCGACCACCGGTCCGGGCCACGCCATCGTCGTCGACCGTCACGTGACC
Source organism: uncultured Acidimicrobiaceae bacterium (assembly GCA_963716795.1). Classification (GTDB taxonomy): domain Bacteria; phylum Actinomycetota; class Acidimicrobiia; order Acidimicrobiales; family UBA8592; genus CAVQUE01. Next base: position 124,423 of record CAVQUE010000002.1, read on the forward strand.
CCACCCACCGCCGTCTGCGTCGAGGTACGCAACGGTCACGTCTGCGTCTTTCTGCCGCCCACCGATCACGCCGATCACGCCGTCGAGCTCATCGCCGCGGTCGAAGCGGCAGCACGCGAGGCCGGGCTCGCGATCGTGGTCGAGGGCTATCCGCCGCCACGCGACCCGCGTCTGCGCACCCTCGTCGTCACCCCGGACCCCGGTGTCATCGAGGTCAACGTCCATCCGGCACGGTCCTGGGACGAGCTCGTGACCATCACCGAAGGTGTCCACGCCGAGGCTCGCCGGTGCCGCCTCGGCACCGAGAAGTTCGACCTCGACGGGTCCCACACCGGTACCGGCGGCGGCAACCACGTGACCCTCGGCGGGGCGACCCCGGCCGACAGTCCGCTGTTGCGTCGTCCCGACCTGCTGCGCAGCATGATCACCTACTGGCAGCATCATCCGTCGCTGTCGTATCTGTTCTCGGGCCGTTTCGTCGGCCCGACCAGCCAGGCGCCCCGGGTCGACGAGGGCCGTCTCGACACCCTCGTCGAGCTCGAGATCGCGTTCGCGGAGCTCGACCGTCTCGGCGACGACCCATCGCCGTGGATGGTCGACCGCCTGCTGCGGCACCTGCTGGTCGATCTGACGGGCAACACCCACCGTGCGGAGTTCTGCATCGACAAGCTGTACAGCCCCGACAGCGAACGCGGCCGCCTCGGGATTCTCGAACTGCGCGCCTTCGAGATGCCACCGCATCCGCAGATGGCGTTGGTGCAGGCGTTGTTGGTCCGCTCGCTCGTGGCCCGCTTCTGGGACGCGCCCTACCGGGGCAAGCTCGTCCGGTGGGGCACCGATCTCTACGACCGGTTCCTCCTGCCCTGGTACGTCCGCGCCGACATCACCGACGTCATCGACGATCTCGTCGTGCACGGCCTCGACCTCGACGTCTCGTGGATGGAGCCCTTCCTCGAGTTCCGGTTCCCGCTCATCGGTGAGATCGAGCGCACCGACGTGCGCGTCGAGCTGCGCTCGGCCATCGAGCCCTGGCATGTCCTGGGAGAAGAGGTCAGCGGCGGGGGCACCGCCCGCTACGTCGACTCGTCGGTCGAGCGCCTCCAGGTCCTCGTCGAGGGCTACAACGAGTCGCGCCACATCGTGACGTGCAATGGTGTGCCGGTGCCACTCCAACCCACCAGCGTCTCGGGGACCGGTGTCGCCGGGGTGCGCTACAAGGCATGGGCACCCTGGTCGGCGCTGCACCCGACCATCGGGGTCCAGGACCCGCTCGTGTTCGACCTCATCGACCGCTGGAGCGGACGATCGATCGGCGGATGCACCCACCGGGTCCGTCACCCGGGCGGCCGAGCCTACGACACCTTCCCGGTCAACGCCGCCGAGGCCGAGGCGCGGCGTGCGAGCCGGTTCTTCGGGCACGGGCACACGCCGGGAGCCGTGGACGTCGCCGCGCTCGACGCACTCGCTGGGAGCCGCACGAGCGAATACCCGCGCACGCTCGACCTGCGCCGCCATCACGACCCCGGGTCTCGATGACCAGCGCCGTCGACATCGCCGATCCGCTCCACGACTACCGCGAACGGGTCGGCTCCCACGACGAGGTCGCTCGGGCCGCACGCGACCATGCGCCGCACTGGGATGGGCTGGCCGCAGCCTATGCCCGCTTCGGTCTCGACGAACTGCAGCGGCGCCGTCACGAGATCGAACGGCTCCTCGAGCGCGACGGCGTCACGTACAACACCTCGGGTGAGGTCGGTCGACGGGGACCGCAACCCTGGCCGGTCGACCCTGTGCCGCTCGTGCTCGCGGCCGCCGAGTGGCGACGCATCGAAGCCGGTGTGGCCCAGCGTGCGGCGTTGCTCGAGGCGATCGGGCGTGACCTCTACGGCCCGCGCCGACTGCTGAGCTCGGGGATCCTGCCTGCACCGATGATCCTGGGCGACCCCCAGTTCGCGCGGGTCTGTGACGGCATCGCATCGCCGGGGCCTGCCAGCCTGGTCACGGTCGCCGTCGATCTCGCCCGCGACGCCGGTGGTGACTGGATGGCGCTGGGGCACCGCACCCAGGCGCCGTCTGGTGCGATGTACGCGCTCGAGAACCGTCGGGTCATGGCTCGGGTGTTCCCGGTGGTCTACCGCGAGACCGACGTCGCTCGCCTGGCCCCCTACGTCCGCGCGCTGCGCAGCGCGCTCCGGCGAGCGGCCCCTGCTGGCGTCGAGGACCCGACCATCGTGGTGCTCACGCCGGGATCTCGGTCCGAGACCGCGTTCGAGCACGCCTCGGTGGCCGCCCTGCTCGGTCTGCCGCTGGTGCAGGGTGCCGATCTGGAGGTCCGCGGGGGGAGTGTGTGGCTACGGACCGTCGACGACATCGCGCCGGTGCACGTGATCGTGCGTCGCGTCGATGCCGAGTACTGCGATCCGCTCGAACTCCGGCCGGATTCGACCCTGGGCGTGGCCGGCCTGGTCGATGCCTGTCGCAGCGGCACCGTCACCGTCGTCAACACCCTCGGCGGCGGTGTCCTGGAGAACGCAGGACTGACCGAACACCTCCCCGCACTGTGTCGGCACGTCCTCGATGAGGACCTGATCCTGCCGTCGCCCGCCACCTGGTGGTGTGGCGAATCAAACGGGAGACGTCGCGTGCTCGCCGGCCTCGGCGAGCTCATCGTGCGCCCGCTGTCGCGCATCGGATCGCTCCATTCGGTCGACACCCGCACGTTGGGTCGCGCCGCACTCGATCGGCTGCGTCGACGCATCGACCACGAACCTGCGGCCTGGGTGGGTCAGGAACGGATCGAACCGTCGAGCACGCCGGTGCTCGGGGCCGTCGGCCTCGAGCCGCGGCCGACGGTGGTTCGCAGCTTCGCCGTCGCCGGCACCGACGGGTACGTGGTGATGGCCGGTGGCCTCGCTCGCGCCCGTGGCGATGACCCGAACGCGCCGATCGCGGGCCGGTCCGGCGCGGTGGCCAAGGACACCTGGGTGCTGGCCGATCGGGCCGAGACCGAAGCCGAGTTCTGGCTGGCACCACCCAGTCGGCCGGCGGCAGCGTCGCGCGACGCGCTCGCCGCACGAGCTGCGGCGAACTTCTTCTGGCTCGGTCGCTACGTCGAGCGGGTCGACGCGACGGCGCGCCTGTTGCGGGTCGTGATCGACCGACGAGACGAGTTCGACAACTCGATTCCCGGACCCGGTTCGGCGGCGCTGCAGGCGCTGCTCGAAGCCGTGACCGTCGTGACCGGCACCTACCCCGGCTTCGCCGGGCCCGACGGTGCGAGCCTGCTCCGTTCGCCCGAGGACGAACTGTGGGCGCTGACCATCGACGACAAGCGGCCCGGTTCGCTCGCGCACGGCCTGGTGGCCATGTTCGACAACATCGACGAGCTCCGTGATCAGCTCTCGATCGACACCTCGCTCGCGCTGGCCGAGCTCCAGCGCTCGTTCGATCAGCTCAGCGAACACGGCCCGCAGTCCCAGGACCGCGACGAAGCCATCATCGGCCTGACCTCGGACCTCGTCGGGGGCCTGCTCGGGTTCGCAGGATTGATCGACACGTCGATGGTCCGGGACCAGGGGTGGCATCTCCTCGATGCCGGTCGACGCATCGAGCGGGCGCTCCAGGTCGGCGCCCTCCTGGGGTCGACGCTGGCAGTCGAGCGCACGGCCGCCGTCGAGAGCCTCGTGCTCGAATCGGTGCTGATCGCAGGCGAGAGCATCATCACCTATCGCCGTCGCTACCGATCTCGAGCTGCCACGTCCTCGGTGGTGGACCTGCTCCTGGCCGATGCCACCAATCCCCGGTCGGTGGCGTTCCAGCTGCCTCGGTTGCTCGCCGACCTCGAGGTGCTCGGTCAGGGACATGGCCACGGTCCCTCCGGCCTCGGCGCGGGCTTCGAGGCAGCTGCGTCGGCCGTTGCCGAGGCGAGCTCGCTCATCGAGTCGTCGGATCCCGCCCGGCTGGCGGCCGTCGACGAGCGGGGCATCCGTGTCGAGCTGGCCGACCTCACCGCAGCGACCCGGGCGCTGCTTCGCACCAGCGCCAACGCAATCGATGCCGCCGCGTTCGTCCCGAGCCCGCCCCAGCGCAGCCTCTTCGCTCCCGCCGAACCGTCGGTGCGGCGCGACGCCTACACCGAGGCCGATCCCCGATGATCTTCGAGATCACCCACACCACGCGCTATGACTACGACGAACCCGTCGTGGTGAGCCACGGCGACGTTCGCCAGCTGCCGGGCGACCGAGATGGCCAGCGCTGTCTGCGACGGTCGCTGCGGATCGACCCGGGCCCCGATCACGTCCGCGAGCGGACGGACTGGTTCGGCAACGATGCCCTCGTCTACGCAGTGCGAGAGCCCCACACGCGCCTCGAGGTCGTCAGCCGGAGCGTGGTGGACACCAGCGACCGCCCGACCGACTTCGGTCCGAGCGGCGAGCTTCCCTGGGAACACCACGTCCTCTCCGGTCGGGCGCCCACTGTCGGTCGCGCACGTCGAGGCCACGTTGGACTCGCCGCTGGTGGTTCGATCCGACGAGCTCGCCGCCTACGCGGCGTCGTCGTTCACGCCGGGTCGCGCACTGGCCGAGGCCGTCACCGAGTGCAGCACACGCATTCACGCCGACTTCGCGTTCGACCCCGATGCAACCGAGGTGGACACGCCCCTGACCGAGGTCATGGCCATGCGGCGCGGCGTCTGTCAGGACTTCGCGCACGTTCTCCTCGGTTGCCTGCGCTCGGTGGGCCTCGCCGGTCGCTACGTGAGCGGCTACCTCGAGACCCGCCCGCCGCCGGGTCGCCCCCGCCTCACCGGTGTGGATCGCACCCATGCCTGGGTGGCGGTGGGCCTGGTCGATGGACGGTGGGTCGGCATCGACCCCACCAACGATCAGATGGCCGCGACGGCCTACGTCACGACTGCGCACGGACGCGACTACGCAGATGTCCCGCCGTTGAAGGGCGTGGTGTACACCGACGCGACCGAGAGCACCCTCACCGTGACCGTCGACGTGGTACCGAGGTAGCCGTCGTGCGTCCCGGCCGATGTGCGGTGTGTGACCAGCTGGTCTTCTTCGACAACTCCACCTGCCTCGGGTGCGGCGTCGCGCTGGGCTATGACGCCGACGGCGCAACCATCGAGGCGCTGCGTCCCGATGCCGACGGCGTATTGCTCACCGTCGACGGCCGCGGCGGGTGGCGCCGGTGCGCCAACCAGCTCGCAGCTCGCTGCAACTGGCTGGTGCCGACCGATGATCCGAACGCGCTGTGTCCGAGCTGTCGCCTGACGGTGCTGCGACCCGCGGACCACGAGATCGACGCCATGGCGGCGTTCGCCGAGGCCGAGACCGCGAAGCGCCGCCTCCTGGCGCAACTGCGAACCCTCGGCCTGCCCGTCACCGAGCGAGCGACCGATCCCGACCGTGGCCTCGCCTTCGAGCTGCTCTCGTCGCGGCGTCAGCCGGTCGTGACCGGCCACGAGGCCGGCACGATCACCCTGGACCTGTCCGAGTCCGACGACGCCCACCGCGAGTTCGTGCGTCAGCAGCTCGGCGAGCCCTACCGCACCGTGCTCGGTCATCTGCGACACGAGGTGGGCCACTACTACTGGCCGATCCTCGTCGTCGACGCCGGCGAGACCGAGGCCTTTCGGGCGTTGTTCGGCGATGAGCGCATCTCCTACGAAGACGCCCGCGACCGCCACTACCGGACCGGTGTCGACGGGGCGTGGCGCAACACCCACGTCAGCGAGTACGCAACGATGCATCCCTGGGAGGACTGGGCCGAGACGTTCGCGCACTACCTCCACATCGTCGACGGCCTCGAGACCGCCGATGCCTTCGGGCTCGTGGTCGAGGACCCGGCGCGCAGCGCAGGTCGGTTGGCGTGGCCATCGCCCGCGAGTGGGGGACCGGACGGTGTCGACGAGCTGGTCGGCCGATGGCTCGGTCTCACGTTGGCGCTCAACGCCATGTCACGATCGATCGGCCAGGGCGATCTCTATCCCTTCGTCCTCTCGGCCGGCGTCGTCGCCAAGCTCGCGGTCGTCGACCGGTTGGTCGGGCGGTGTGTCGCCCGGTACCGACACTGACGGCTGCCGAAGCCGTCGGGTTCAGGGCGCCACGACCGAAGCCAGGAGCCGCGCCTCGGCGGCGAACCCGTGGCGTTCGGCGATGGCCGATGCTTCGCCCACGACTCGGACGAGCTCACCGTGTGACCCATCGGCCTCGCGGAGGGCTCCGGCGAGCAGCCGCCGAGCCACCACGGCCTCATAGGGCGCCTCGACGGTGTCGGCCTGCTCGACCGCGTCTCGAAGGGGACGCACCGCGGCATCAGCGGCGCCCATGCCGAGCGCAGCCTGGCCGATGCTGCGACTGATCAGCCCGTAGCAGAGTGCCCCGGACGAAATGATGCCCAGACGACCGGCGTAGGGCGCGAGCGCATCGTGGACCTCACGGCAGACCTCACCTCGACCGAGTCCGAACGCCAGGTCACCCAGGGTCTGCATGGACGACATCCACACGTAGTCGAAGGAGATGTCCGAGAACTGGTCGACGATCCGATTGGCCGATGTCAGGTCACCGGCGTCGAGCAGGGCGAGGCCACGCGCCAGGTGCCAGCTCGGAAAGGCCGCGTGGTTGTCCGCGGCCGTGTCCATGACCGCCACCAGCGAACCGAGCGTGCCGGTGTGGCGGGCCAGGCCTCCCTGTTGGATGGCCCAGGTTCCGCCCGAGTCGGCCTGGGTGGCCGACGATTCCTCGAAGAGTTGATCGACGCGGGCCGGCGCGTCGGGCAGACAGGCGAAGATGTCGAACGCGACCGCCAGACGCCGTGCGAGAAATCCGAAGTAGAAGCTCCGGCTCGCACTGATGGAGGCCCCGAGCGCCCCCAGCTGGGCACGAGCCTCGTCGATCGACGCCGTCTCGGCCTTGCAGAACGCAGTGAAGAAGCCGCCCAGGAACTCGATCTCGGGATCGCCCGTGGCCCGGGCCAATCGCCCCAACTCCCGGGCGATGGCCGTACGGCGTTCGAGCGTGCTCGGATCCCACAGGCACAGGAACTCGGCGTTGCGTGCTGCGGCGACGAGTTCGGCATCGCCCGACCGATCGGCGAGGTCGCCGGCCTCGGCGACGAGCGCAGCGCGACGCGCACGGTCGCGGTCGAACGTGAGGTTGCATGCGAGCGTCGCGAGGATGCGAACCCGCATGGGATCCGCGGCGTCGAGATGATCGAGCGCGTCCTCGCACAATTCGATGAGTCCGAGGTCGAGGTCGCCGCCCTCGCGAAACCAGGTACCGGGCCGAGTGCTCGCCAGCGCAGCGCGCGCCATGAGATCGGGCCGACGAGCCCGTCGCGCCAGCCGGCCGGCCTGCTCGACCGCGTCGCGGTACGACAGGTCGCCGCCGGAGCGGTGGGCCAGTCCGAGCCCGAGCCAGGCTTCGCCGAGGCTGGCCTCGTGGCCGGCACCTGCCGAACTGAAGTGGTCCACCGCCGCCTGATAGCGGTCTCGGGCGGACTCGTAGGCCAGCGCGGCCAGGTCGCGGTCGGCTGCGGCCAACAGACTGTCCATCGAACGAGCGCGCTCACCTGCGAGCTCCCAATGATGAGCGAGCTCGTCGAAGGCATCGGGGCGCACCTGCTCGAGTCCCTCGGCGATGCGTCGATGCCACAGCGCCCGCCGGGTGGCGCCCCACTCCTCGAGGAGGGCGTTGCGCACGATCGCGTGGGCGAAGACGTAGCGGCCCGGTGCGGCTTCGCGAACGAGGGCTGCTCGCTCGGCGGCCTCGATGCACTCGAGGACGTCTTCGAGATCGCGATCGGTGACCGCACCCAGGAGCATGAGGTCGAAACCGACGCCCATGACGGCGGCGACCAGCAGGAGCTCGGTCACCGGGGTGTCGAGACGTCCGAGTCGCTGCGCGACGACGTCGCGCACCGATTCGGGGAGCGGGACCTCGTCGAGCGATGTGGCGCTGCTGGCGTCGAGGTCCCCGGTCGTGTCGAGATGGTGGAGCAGTTCGGCGACGAAGAACGGGCTGCCGCCACTCTCGGTGTGGAGCCGCTGGGCGAAGGCCTGGGCGCTCTCGCTCAGCGGTTGCGACGACCGCGATGCCATCATCGACGCGACGTCGTCCACGGTGATGGGTTCGAGATGGAGGCGGTCGGCACCGGTGTCGTGGCTCGCCGCGAGCACATCGCGCATCGGGTGCGTCGGGCCGATCTCCTCGTGCCGATAGGTGCCGATCAACAGGAGTCGATGCTGTCGGACGCGGGTCACGACGTGGCGCAGGAGCAACAAGGTCGGTGGGGTCGCCCACTGGAGATCCTCGAGTACGAGCACGACCGGATGGAGATCGCTCAAGCGTTCGATGAGCGCCACGACCGCCTCGAAGAGCTGATACCGGCTGGTCTCGGTCTCGTCGTCGCTGGTGGCGCCGCGGGGGCCGGGGAACAGCGGGCCGAGCATGCCGCTGCGCTCATCGATCGCGATGGCGAGATCGTCGTCGAAGGCCCGAACCCCGGCGAGCGATGCGGCGAACGGGTGATAGGGGACTGCCAGGTCGGCGTCGCACCCGCCGACGAGCACCATCGCCCCGTCGCGGTGTGCCTCACGAGCGCATTCGGCGATCAGACGTGTCTTGCCCATCCCGGGTTGGGCAGCGACCAACACGGTCTTCGCAACGCCGAGGGAGACGTCGGCCCAGGCTCGTGCGAGGCGCGCAGCTTCGAGTTCGCGGCCGACCATCGGAAAGCGGGTGTCGGGCGAGAGCTCCCGGGGGTACGGGAGGGTCGTGTCGGGCGCGACGAGATCGACGACGCGGTGCACGAGCACGGGTCGCTCGAGGCCTTTGAGGTGGTGCTCGCCGACCTCGTCGAAGGCGGCTTCGGACCGCCGCTGGCCGAGAAGCCGAACCATGTCGCTCGCCAGGATCTCTCCCGGTGACGCGAGTGCCTCGAGCCGGGCCGCCTCGATGACGGCCAGCCCGTGGTAATCCCCGTCGTCGAATGTGTATTCGCCGGCACTGATCCCGACACGAATCCGGAATGGTTCGACCGCGTCCGTGCGCCGCCCGTAGCCGACGACGCCGCGCTGCATCTCGAGCGCCGCTGCCACCGCCTGGGACGCAGTGGGGAAGACCGCCTTCACGCCGTCGCCGGTCCAGCGGGCCACATGGCCGTCGTGGGCGTCGATCGTCGCGGCGAGCAGACCGTCGTGCACGCGGCGGACGTCGTCGGCGGCGACGTCGCCCAGACGGGTGCGCATCTCGGTGGAACCCACCATGTCGGTCAGGAGCACCGCGCCGATGCCGCTGGTCGGCGCGCCGCTCGTCCCCCCGATGTCTGCGGGCCCCGACATGGGCCGAATTGTAGTGCAGGACGCTCGTGCCGACCGCTGCCGCACCGGGGACCCGCGGGCTCTGCCGACGATGGCGGGTCGCGCGTCCGCCGGTGAGTGACCTCGGCCCCTGGTGTGGTACGAGGGTCGTGCTGGCACGATGCGAGCATGACAACGATCGAGGTCTACGCAGACATCTGGTGCCCCTTCACCCACGTCGGACTCCGTCGGTTGGTGCAGCGACGTGCGGAGACGGGCGCCCCCTTCGTCCTGCGGGTGCGCGCCTGGCCGCTCGAGCTCGTCAACGGCGCCCCGATGGACGCAGCGTTCATCGCCGACGAGGTGGACGATCTGCGCTCGCAGGTGGCACCGGACCTCTTCACCGATTTCCGGCCAGATCGGTTCCCGGACTCGACGGTGCCGGCGCTCGCGCTCGCCGAGTCCGCCTACGCCGTCGATCCGCGTCGTGGCGAACGCGTCAGTCTCGCTCTTCGCGATGCCCTCTTCGAACAGGGCCGCGACATCGGTCGACCCGACGTGCTCGCTGAGATCGCCGACAGCGAGGGTCTGACGCTCGACGACGACGACGAACGAGTGCGGGCGTCGTGGGAGTCCGGCCAGGACCGTGGTGTGGTCGGTTCGCCGCACTTCTTCACGAGCGGCGGCGGGTTCTTCTGTCCGGCGCTGCACATCGAGCGCGTCGACGGCCGCCTGCACATCGAACCCGACGAGGATGCCTTCGAGGCGTTCGTCGCCACCGCCGTCGCCACGGCCTCCGATCCGACGTCCCCCGCCTGAATCCTCCGAGGAGTACCCTGGCACCCACGATGACGAGAAGAACCCGGCATCTGCTGCCACGACGGAACCGGCGGTCGCTCACGTCATGAGTGGTGTGGTACCGCAGCTGCTGCTGGTCGGCGTGCTCGTGTTGGTCAATGCGGCGTTCGCCGGCACCGAGCTGGCGCTGGTGTCGTTGCGCGAGGGCCAACTGCAGCGCCTGGAGTCCGAGTCCAAACGCGGCGCCCTGCTGGCTCGACTCGCCCGCGACCCGAACCGGTTCCTGGCCACCATCCAGGTCGGCATCACCCTCGCCGGATTCCTGGCCTCGGCGGCCGCGGCGGTCTCGCTCGCGGAACCGCTCCAGGACCCGCTGAGCTTCCTCGGCAAGGCCGCCGAGCCGGTGTCGATCGTGGTCGTCACCCTCGTGCTGGCCTACCTGACGCTCGTCTTCGGCGAGCTCACCCCCAAACGCCTGGCGATGCAGCGTGCCGAGAAGTGGGGGCTGGCCGCAGCCCGACCACTGGCGTTCGTGTCGACGCTGACCCGACCGGCGGTCGTGCTGTTGTCGTGGTCCACCGACATCGCCGTCCGCCTGCTGGGCGGCGACCCCGACGCCGGCCGCGACGAGGTCACCCAGGAGGAACTGCGCGAACTGGTCGCCACCCAGAGCCTGTTCACGCCCCAGCAGCGGCTGATCATCGACGGCGCGTTCGAGATCGCCGAACGCTCGCTCCAGCCGGTGCTGCGCCCCCGTCCCGACGTGTTCGTCGCTCGACGCGGACACCCCGGTCGACGAGGCGCTCGACGCACTCGCTCAGAGCAGCCACTCCCGTGCGCCGGTGGCCGACGGTGCGAACCTCGACCACGTCGTGGGCATCGTGCACCTCCGCGACCTGCTGGGTGCGCGCGACCGGCCTGTCCGCAGCGTGTCCCAGCCCATGGTCGCCCTTCCCGAGGGCGTCGCTGGTGCTCGATGCGCTCCACGAACTGCAGGTCCGCAGGATCCAGATGGCGTTGGTCGTCGACGAACACGGTGCCGCGGCCGGCATCGTCACGATGGAGGACCTGATCGAGGAACTCGTCGGCGAGATCTACGACGAGACCGACCACGACGTGGTGGCCGTGCGCCACCTCGACGACGGGTCCATCGAGGTGCCCGGGCAGTTCCCTGTCCACGATCTCGAGGATCTGGGCATGCACGACGTGCCCGAGGGTCCCTACGCCACCGTGGCCGGCCTCGTCCTGTCCGAGCTCGGACGCCTACCCGACGAGCCCGGCGACCTCGTCGAGATCGAGGGCTGGTCCTTCGAGGTCCGGGGGGTGCGTCGCCGTGCGATCACCGAGGTACGGGTGCGCCCACCGGCACCCGCAGAGTCCGTGGGCGACGACAGCGGTCACCTGACCTGAACCGGTCCGACCCCGGCCGTGGCGGGAGTTCGGGTTCGGGGTACGAAATCTGCACGTCACATCGATGGAGTAGACCGGGCCGATGACCGTCGATCTGCCCGAACTCCGCCCAGCGGACCGCACCTGCATCGATGCGCTGACGTCCGTGCTGGGCGACCTCGTCGATGTCGATGTCGACGTCCGGCACAGCGCCTCACGCGATCATGCGTGGCTGTCGCCGGTGCTGACCGCCGCGACGCCGGACGAGGCGATCGCAGATGTCGTGGTCCGTCCGAACGATGTCACCGATCTCTCGGTCGTGCTCGGCGTGGCGTACCGACACGGGGTCGCGGTGACAGCTCGCGGCAAGGGAACCGGCAACTACGGGCAATCGATACCTCTCGCGCAGGGCATCGTGGTCGATCTCGCGACCCACTTCGACGCATCGATCGTGGTCGACGACGGCTGGTTGCACGCCGGCGCCGGCGCGTCGTTCACCCGAATGGAAGCCGCGGCCAGAGCGAGCGGTCAGGAGCTCGCCATGTTCCCGAGCACGGTCTCGAGCACGCTCGGCGGGTTCCTGAGCGGGGGTGCCGGCGGCACCGGGTCGATCGAGAACGGATTCATCTGGGACGGCTTCGTCGACACGATGGCGATACTTCCGTGTTGGGACCAGCCCGAGGTGCTGCACGTGGCAGCCGACGACGTGGGTTCGTACCTCCACGCCTACGGCACCACCGGGATCATCACGTCGGCGCGCGTCAAGCTGGTGCCGACGCGCGAGTGGACGGCGGTGTTCGGTTCGTTCTCGAGCTTCGCCACCGCGGCCGATGCCGGCCGAGCAATGCTCGCCGATGACACGGTCCTGCGGAGCCTGTCGGTCGACGATGCCCGCACCGTTGCCTCGCTGCCGCAGCATCCGGCGATGCCGGCGGGGCGAGGCCAGCCTGCGGGTCATCGTCGCCGCCGACTCGCTGCGCGCCGTCGAGCGAGCGATCGCCGGTGCCGGCGGGACCGTGACCCTGGTCGACGTCGAGGCGACCTCGCTGTGTGTCTCGCTGAGCTACAACCACATCACGCTGCGCGGCCAAGCGGGCCGACCCGTCGATCTGTCACCTGCAGGTCGCCGGCGACGCAGTCGTCGATCGCTACGACGAGGTCATCGACGCGCTTCCCGACGGCCGGGTCCATCTCGATGCCCATGCTCCGGGTGGCGTGCGCGGCTTCGGCGGACTGCTGCTGTCGACCTTCGCCGATCAGCAGACTCTCGACGAGGGCGTGCGCCGTCTCGGCGATCTCGGTGTGCGCGTCATGGACCCGCACACCTGGCGTCTCGGCGGTCACGGGAGTTCCCCGGCGATGGTCGCAGCAGCGGTCGCCGCCGACCCGCATGGGTTGTTGAACCCGGGCAAGCTCGACCGCCCCGGCGGCGAGGATCGACCGAGCCTGCGGTGAGCTCTGGCTCGCACGCTCGAGCAGCTTCGGGCCGATCGGCCATCGTGGCGATCGGTACACTCGGTCGGGTGGGGCCAGCAGCGCCCTGACCGAGGAGCGCCACCCGCCGTGCGGTACCGCATCGACCCCCAGAACCGCGTGGCCGACGAGTTGCGGCGCATCGCCGTCGAGACCCTCGACGAGGCGGTGCAACTGCTCGAGGGGCTCGCCGGGGCCGATGTCGACGACAGCATCGATCGGGTGCACCGGACCCGCAAACGCTGCAAGGAGACCCGGGGGTTGGTGCGCCTGGCCCGCGTCGCGATCGGCGACGCCGAATACGCAACGATCGACGGGCTTGGTACGCGATGCCGCCCGGGAGCTGTCGGAGCTACGCGACGTCCAGGTGACGATGACCACCGTCGAACGCCTCCTCGACCATGCCGATGACGACGAGCGGTCGGTGCTGCACGAGCTCTACCGGGACGTGACCGCCGCCGGGGTGGCGGCGTCGCGCATCGACGCCGACGACCGGCGGGTCCGGCGTGCCCGCAAGCTGTTGCGTCGTGCCCGCACCCGCGCCCGGCGGTGGGAGCCGGCCGACGACATCGCCTCGCTCGCCGAAGGTCTGGCCCGCACGCATGCGGCAGGGAGCGAAGTCGCTGGGGCGCCTCATCGCCGAAGGCGACGATGAGCACTCCCACGAGTGGCGCAAGCGAGTCAAGCACCTCTGGTACCAGACTCGACTGCTGCAGTCGGCGGCGCCCCCCTTGCTCGGCCCGCTCGTGGCCATGGCCGACGAGTGTGCCGAGGCGCTCGGTGACGATCACGATCTGGCGGTCCTGGTCGAGCTGCTCGAGTCGAAGAAGGGTCCTCGGCGCCATCTCGGCGATGCATCCAGCGACCGGGCGGCAGCCGCAGCCCGCCGCCGACAACTCGCGCTGCGCGAGCGGGCGCTCCGGCTCGGGCGCTATCTCTACGCCGAGGACGCAGCATCGTTGGCGACACGGGTCGCGGCCTATTGGGAGATCGCAGCAGACGTGCCGGTCCCGGACCCGGTCCGGCCTGGCCTCGATGGTTCGGGCGCCGACGACACCGGTGGGTCATCGGGCCGGAGTTCCGGCGGCGAGCTGCCGGCTGCACCGACGGGGCCCGTCGACAGGGCCACACCCGAAGGTGGACCCGAGGTCGCACCGAGCAGTACGACCGTCCCCTCTGCGGCCACGATCGAACGTGAGCGCAAGTTCCTGGTCTCGCCGGACACGGTGGTCCACGACCTCGGCGACGGTGTGCTGCTCGAGCAGGGCTACCTGGCGCTCGACGGAACGGTCGGGGTGCGCGTCCGGCGAACCAACGGGGTCGGTGGCGTGCTGACACTGAAGGCCGGCATCGGTGCGACCCGAACCGAAGTCGAGTGGGCGGTCGACGACGCCCAGTTCGACGCGTTGTGGCCCCTGACAACGGGCAGGCGGGTCATCAAGACCCGCCACGATCTGGTCGTCGGGACCTGGGCTGCGACCCTCGACGTCTTCCACGAGGGCCTCGACGGACTCCGCCTGATCGAGGTCGAATTCGACGACGATCCGACCATGATCGCCTTCCGCCCGCCACCGTGGTTCGGGCGCGAGGTCACCGATGACGCGCGCTACACCAACGCGGCGTTGTCGAGCGACGGACGGCCGCCGCAAGACTGACCGCCCGATACCCCTCAGACGGGTACGGGCGCTGCTGGAAGAGCCGCTGCTGCAGGCGCTGCGGTGGGAGGCGCTGCTGGAGGGGGTGCTCCCGCAGGTGGCTGGCCCGGCGATGCCGCGGCAGTGGTCGCCGCTGAGGGCGCCTGTCCGGGCGGCGGGGAGGGGAAGTCCATGGGTACCAGGACTTGCACACCGACGAGATCGTCGGGGTAGCCACTGAAGGTGAGCGTCAGGATCTTGGCCACCACCGAGACGCTGCCGTCGTGGAGGGGCCGCAGTTCGGTCAGGGCGAACCAGCCCTGCATGGCCTCGGGGTCCTTGTTGACCACGTCGCCGGGCCGCAGATCCTTGATCCTCATCCGGGTGACACGCACGGTGGGGCGTTGCATGACGGGCGGCTCCTCGTTCTCGAGCCGTTCCATCGGTGCGATCGAGGCGCCCGTGAGGAACTCGACCGAGAGAAACCCCTGGTCGGGGCCGCTGTACCCATCCGGACGCGACGATGGCGCCACCCGCAGATGCGGGTGGCGCCACCGGCGCACGTCAACCGAGCTCCGGGGAGGTCAGAGGTTGATCGGACGCAGCACCTGCGACACGGTGTGGACGATGCCGTTGGTGGTGCCGACGTTGCGGGGGGCGCGCAGTCGGGCGTTGGCGTCGTTGCGGTCACCGTCGACGACCGTGCGGTTGTTGCGAACCGACAGCTCGGCGCCGTCGAGGAGGGTCTCGATGCCGCTCTCGCCACGCAACTGGCCGACCCGCTGGGCGCCGGGGGCGACGTGGTACAGCAGCACGTCGTCGAGCAGGCCGGGCTCGTCGGCGGACTCGAATCCGGTTGCTTCGGCCAGGAATGCGAAGGCGCTGCGCTCGCTACCGCCACCCCAACCGAGGTCACGGGCCAGACGCTTGAAGGCACCGTCGTTGGGGGCAAAGACGGTCACGTCCTCAGCAGCGGCGACGGCGTCGACGAGACCGGTTGCGACGAGGGCCTCACGGAGGAGGTCGTAGTCACGGTTGTTGCGGTCGAACCCGCGTGCGCCGCTGGCCTCGATGACCACGTCGACGGTGCCCTCGGTGGGATCGAGATCGATCGGACGCAGCACCTGGCTCACGGTGTTGATCGTGCCGTTGGAGGTCTCGATGCCATTGGGTTCGATGAAGCGGGCGTTGCGGTCGTTGGTGTCACCGTCGATCACGCTGTTGTGACCGAAGGAGAGCGTGGCACCGTCGAGCAGGGTGGCGACACCGGTCTGCTCGGAGAGATCGGCGGGATCTGCAGCACCCGGGGCGACGTGGTAGAGCAGCACGTCGTCGAGGAGGCCGGGCTCGTCGGCGGACTCGAAACCGGTCGCGGCTGCGAGGAACCCGAAGGCGCTCTCCTCGCCGAGACCGGCCCAGCCGAGATCACGGGCGAGGCGCTTGAAGGCGTTGTCGTTGGGGGCGAAGATCGTGACGTCGGAGGCGGCGGCGACGGCGTCGGCGAGCCCGGTCGCGACCAGGGCCTCACGGAGCATGTCGTAGTCCGAACCGTTGCGGTCGAACCCGCTGGCACCGCTGACTTCGATGACCACGTCGACGGCGCCCGGGAGCTCCTGGGCGGCAGCCGGGGTGACCGTCGAAGCGGCGAGAGCGGATGCGGCCAGAGCGGCCGCGGCGGTCAACTTGCGCATAGCGGGAATCCTCCATGAGGAAGGTTGATGTTTCCCGGCTCTACGTCGGGCCCTGCGGATTGGATGCACACGCCCACCGGATTCTCGCGGGCCTGGGGCATCTGGCCCGGCCCTGGGTCCGCTCAGCGCTCCCCGGCCTCGACGCCGACGACCTCGGGCGGCCCGACGATCAGCGGATCGGCTTCGCCGACGATGGACCGGTCCTTGTCGGGGTAGTCGAGCTGCTGGAGCACGAAGCGGAGCGCATTGATGCGACCGCGCTTCTTGTCGTTGCTGCGCACAACGGTCCACGGCGCGTGCTCGGTGTGGGTGCGCCGGAACATCTCTTCCTTGGCGCGGGTGTAGTCGTCCCACATGTCGAGCGATGCCAGATCGTTCGGGCTCAGCTTCCACTGGCGCACGGGATCGATGCGGCGGATCACGAACCGGGCGATCTGTTCGCGACGCGACACCGAGAACCACAGCTTCACCAGGCGGAGCCCCGAGCGTGTGAGCATCAACTCGAAGTCGGGTACCTCGCGCATGAACTCGTCGTATTCGTCGTCGGTGCAGTACCCCATGACCCGTTCGACGACGGCGCGGTTGTACCAGGAGCGGTCGAACAGCACGATCTCGCCACGGGTGGGCAGATGCGCGACGTAGCGCTGGAAGTACCACTGGCCCATCTCGCGCTCCGACGGGGTGCTGAGCGCCACGATGCGGGTACCGCGTGGGTTGAGGTGCTCCATGAACCGCTTGATGGTGCCACCCTTGCCGGCGGCGTCACGCCCCTCGAACAGGATCACCAGACGCTGGCCCTCGTCCTTGATCCAGGACTGGGCCTTCAACAATTCGATCTGCAGCAGGCGCTTCTGCATCTCGTAGTCGGGCCGGCTCATGCGTTCGGTGTAGGGGTACCCCTCCTGCCAGGTCCGGAACGGCAGCCCATCGGCGCCGATGAGAACCGGATCGTCGATCTCGTCGAAGGTCCCCTCGACGCTCAGGCCGTGCTCGGCGAGATCCTCGTCGCTGAGCTCGCGGATCGAGGTGATGATGTCGGCGAGCTCCATGGCCGCCGCCAGATCGACGTCATGAGGGGCGTCGGGCCCATCGGGTGGGTTCGTGCTCGCAGGATTCTCCACGACGGCGGATCGTAGGGGAATTCCCTCGGAGGCGAGGCGACGCTCCACCCGAGCAGCCGTCGGCGGACGCCAACTACCATGGCGCCAGACAGTGCCGAGGGGGATGCAGATGACCGACACCGACCAGGCCGGGGGTGGGCGCATCCGGGCTTCCACGATCGCTCCGGCCGCCCGTGACCACGTCGACCCGATGTCGCTCATCACCGACGACGTCGTCGAGCAGTACGAACGCGACGGTGTCGTGATGGTCCGGGGAGCCCTGCATCCCGAGTGGCTGCTGCTGATCGAGCTCGGGCTCGGTCGCGTCATGGCCAACGCCGGCCAACAGAAGCACCTGTTCTACGAGGGCGAGGACGGCGAATTCATCGAGACCGTTCGCAACACCGAGGTCACGCCGGAGCTCCAGCGCCTCGTGTACGACTCGCCGCTCGCCGACATGATCGGTCGCCTCGTCGGGTCGGACCACCTCTGGCTCTATTCCGACGAGTTCTTCGTCAAGGAGGGTGGACGAGCGGCCCGCACCCCGTGGCACCAGGACTACCCGTACTGGCCGATCGCAGGCGACCAGATCTGTTCGGCCTGGGTCTCGCTCGACCCGTTGCCCGCCAGCGACTGCCTCGAGTACGTCCCCGGCTCGCACCGGCGCACCATCTACGACGGCTTCAATCCGTCGAAGGTGGCCGAGGACCCGACCCTGCCGTTCTTCGGCGAGGACTACCCACCGCTGCCCGACATCGAGGCGGACCGCGCCTCCTGGGACATCGTGTCCTGGGACCTCGAGCCGGGCGATGTCATCTTCGCCCATCCGGCCGTCCTCCACGGTGGCGGAGGGACCGCCGACGGACGCCGCCGTCGAGCCATCACCATTCGGATGTACGGCGAGGACATCGTCTACGCCCTGCGACCTCCGACGCGGCCCACGGTGCCGCTCACGCCGGGACTGGGGCTGACGCTGAAGCCGGGCGACCCGTTGCGTCACCCCTGGTATCCGCAGCTACGTCCGGTGCCGCCCTGGCAACGCATCGGCGTCCAGCAGACGTGACGCTCCCCAGGGCGCCGACCAGCGGCGCGAGCGCTCAGCGAGGGTCGGGCAGCAACGATTCCGGGATGTCGACGACACGGGCGCGGAACCACTCGCCGAGCGACTTGGCTTGGCCGTCCTGGCGCGTCGACGCGGCGACGCCCTCCTGCAACAGACCGTGCACCACGAAGTTGAGCGACCGGATCGACGCGAGCCGATGGCGATCGATGCGCAGGTCGGCGCACTCGGGAAGGAGCTCCCCGAGGCGGTCGACCGTGAGCCATCCGTCGAGCCAGGCCCACGCCGCGTCGCTGCGGGCGAAGACGCCGAGGTTGGCGTTGCCACCCTTGTCGCCCGATCGGGCCCCGTAGACCACCCCGAGCGGTGCCAGGCGGGTCGGGCCGTCGGGGGCGGCCGTGTCGGGACCGGGCCTGGCCTCGACGGCGACGCTGCCGGGGGGCGCGACGGAGTCGACGACGGTGGTCGCTCCGCCGAGGACGTGCACGTGCTGGGGTACCAATTCGGCCGGCACCAGTGCAGGGCGGTACACCCCGTAGGGTCGACCACCGCTGGGACCACCGCCGACACCGAACAGGCCCGGGATGGTCGCCAGGCCCAGCTCGCCGATGGCATCGGCCGTGGAGCGGCCGACCTTGGCCTCGTCGGGGTCCTTCAACGTCAGCCGCCACAGCGCGACCGCTTCTTCGTTGGTCGCAGGGTCGGGCTTGTCGGTGCGGACGACACGCCGGGTGACCGACGCATAGTCCTCGGGGGCGTACGGGCACGCGGCCCAGAACGCATCGTCGAGCAGGGCGGCCTTGGCGTCGATGTCGAGGCCGGTCATCGCGATTGCGAGGTCGAGCCGATACCCGCCGATGCGGTTCATCGACACCTTCAAGGTCTCGGGTGGTGGTTCGCCGGCGACCCGGCCGATGCGCACACGGTCGGGTTCGAGCTGGTCGAGCTCGATGGTGTCGAAGCGCGCCGTGACATCGGGTCCGAGGTAGGCGGGCTCGGCGATCTCGTAGAGCAGCTGGCTGGTCACGGTGCCGATCGAGACCTCGCCACCGGTGCCGTCGTGCTTGCCGATGACCGACGACCCGTCGGCGGCGATGTCGGCCCACGGGAAACCGGTGCGGGCCATGCCGGGGACCTCGGTGAAGAACGAGTAGTTCCCGCCGGTCGCCTGGGTGCCGCACTCGATGACGTGGCCGGCCACCACTGCGCCGGCCAGTGCATCCCAGTCGTCGCGCGCCCAGCCGTGGTGCCACGCGGCCGGTCCGCACACGACGGCGGCGTCGGTCACGCGTCCGGTGATGACGATGTCCGCGCCGGCGGCCAGTGCCTCGACGATGCCCCAACAGCCGAGGTAGGCGTTCGCCGACACGTAGGCATCGGGATCCTCGAGCGGTTCGCCGGTGTCGAGGTGTGCGAAGTCGATGCCGGCGTCGATGAGCTGGTCGAGCCGTCCCAGGAGGTCGTCGCCCTGCACGGAGGCGATGGTGGGGGAGAGGCCGAGCCGATCGGCCACCTCGGCCACGGCCTCGGCGCAGCCGTCCGGGTCGAGGCCACCGGCGTTGGAGACCACCCTGATGCCCCGATCGAGGCACGTCCCCATGACCTGTTCCATCTGGGTGACGAACGTCCGTGCGTAGCCGCCGCCGGGCCGCTTGGCCTGGGTGCGGGCCAGGATCAACATCGTCAATTCGGCGAGCCAATCGCCGGTCAGGACATCGATGGGGCCGCCCTCGACCATCTCCCGAGCAGCCGAGACCCGGTCGCCGTAGAAGCCCGAACAGTTCGCGATGCGGATCGGATCAGCCATGGCGGCGATCCTAGGTCGGTCGCTCGGACTCGGGCTCCGATGCCCTCTCGCCGATGGGCAATCGACGACGATGTCGGCGGGTGTTGGCTCAGCAGCGCGTGATCACGTCGCCGGGACGGATCGTGCCTGGCTGCACGACGCGGGCATTGACGCCGCGGAGGTTGAGGGCCTTGCCGACCTCGGAATTGACGAAGCGGTGCGCATCGAGGCCGAAGCGCTGGGTGAACTTGGCGCATCCCCGATGGGGTTGATCGGTGATCTCGACCACGGCACCACCGATGGCGAGCTTCGTCCACGCTGGAAGGCTGTCGATGCTGAGATCGAGGTCGACGTAGAGCTGGTCGCCGGCCAATGGCCAGCGGTCACGCGGCCCGGCGATGAGCGCCGTGGCTCGCGGCATTCATGATGTTGAGCTGCATGTCGGGATGCGGCGAGCCGTCGGCGGTGCGGGTGCTCGGTCGGATGTTCCAGGTGTCGCCGACGACCCCTTCGTCCGTCGAGAGCTCGGCGATGTCGAGCACGTCACGCTCGCCGATGGCGGGCCGTCGGATCACCAACTCGAGGGTGCCTTCGTCGGTGGGTGCGGCGCGGATGTGGTCGAGGCCGGCCTCGAGCTCGGCGGTGCTGCGATGCATGGTCGCCACTCTCGTCGATGACGGCAACGATCGCCACCGTATTCGCCCGACGGGTCGGGCCTGCCTGCCGGGTACGCAGGACCAGCGGGTCCGGGCTCAGCTCATCGGCTGTGGGATCGCCCACAGCTGGCCGCTGCCGCTTCCCCCGGCGAGAACCCACAGCGCACCGCCGATCACTTCGGCGACCTTCACGTCGTCGGGCAGCTCCAGCGTCGGGCCCAGGGTCCCGTCGTCATGCACGAAGAAGGCTTCGTTCGTGGTCTCGATGGTGACCCAGGCACCGCCGTCGGTCGCAGCCACGGCAGCCCGCTCGAAGATCGACAGCCCATCGGTCAAGGTCTGGACGGGGGACGCAGCGCCCGTGGCGGCGTCGAGACGCGCCACAGCCCCGCGGGCCAGTTCCTGATCGGCGAGTTCGGGGTCGAACACCCCTCCCGACACCCACAGCACATCGCCGAAGGCGTCGATGTCATCGATCGGGCCGATCCCGGTACTGGTGTCGATCACGAGCGCCAGCGACCTCGTCTCGAACGCCTTGATGGTGGACCCCGCCGCCGTCCAGACCCGATCACCCGCGACGTCGAAGTACAGCACGAAGTCGTCGACTCTCGTCGCGGCCTCCTCGGTCAGGGTCTGCCGGTCGAACCGGTGGACCATCGCGTCGCTGCCATCGTCCGCTGCGGTGACCACCCACAACGCATCGCCCTCGGTCGCCAGATGGCGGGCCCTGTTCTCGAGTTCGATGCGCACCACATCGCTCGTGTCGAGATCGATGACACCGAGCTGGCCCTCGGTTCCGGCGCCGGCCAGCCAGTCCTCGCCGACGGTCACGATCGGAGCGAAGAACCCGAGATCCACGGCTTCTGCGGGCCCCAGCGTCGTGGAGTCGACGCTGATGATGGTCTCCTGGCCGCGTGGCACGACCGTCCAGGGCTCGTCGTCGCCGCCGAGGACCGTGGTCGCGTACGGTTGGAAGGTGCTGGGCCCCGACCGTCCGCCTGCGACCGGCGCCGGCGGCTGTTCGGCCGTGGCCACCGTGGGATCGGGCGGCGTCGTGGCGTCGACCGCAGGCGTTGGCGCCGGGTCGTCCTGTGCGGACGATGTCGGCCCGGCCGCAGATGCATCGTCACCCGACGTCGCCGGTGAACCCTCGACGGCGGGTTCGGTTGCGGCGTCGAAGGTGTCGCCCTCGCTGTCCCGGGAGCGTCCGACGGTCAGTGCCAGCGCAGCCACGATGGCAACCGAACAGACCAGCGCGCCGATGAGGAGCGCCCGCTGTCGGTTCGACGGCGGCGAGGACGGTGACGATGACAGAGCGGGCGGCGCGCCTGGTGGCGGTGAGGACACCGCCGGGGTCGGCCGAGGCGCCCCTGTGCCCTCCGGCGTCGCAGTGGTTCCGGCGATCACACCGCGGAGCGCCTGGCCGAGTTGCGCGGCGTCGTCGTAGCGCTCGGCGGGATCCTTGGCCATCGAGCGTTCCAGCACCGCCTGGAGCGCGTCGGGGATCGCCGGCCGGAGATCGGGGACCGGGTCGTCGAGGATGCGCCGCATCAAGACCAGCAGGCTCGACTCGCCGGTCGGATCGACGAACGGTGCATGGCCGGCGATGAGCGCGAACGTGGTCGCGCCGAGTGAGTAGACGTCTGCACGAGCCGAGGCCAGCGTCGCCTCGAGCGCCTCCGGTGGGCTGTAGGCCGGGGTCAAGGTGATCGCGGTGCTCTTGAACGACGCCGACGCGTCCATCAGGCGGGCGATGCCGAAATCGGCGACGAGGGGACGCCCTGTCGGTGCTCGCATGATGTTGCCCGGCTTGAGGTCGCGATGCACCACACCACGGTCGTGCGCGATGCCGACCGTCTCGCAGACCTGCGTCATGACCTCGACGGCCTCGATCCAGGGGAGCGGTCCCGACCGCAGGTCGTCCTCGAGTGAACTCGGCAGCAGCGGCATGACGAGATACGGCTCGCCCCGCGCCGTGAAGCCGGACTCGTACACGGTGACGATGCCGTCGTGCTCGGACAGGCGACCCATCGCCTTACGCTCGCGGTCGAAGCGCCGGCGGGCGTCGTCGTCGACCAGGCCCTTCAGGACCTTCACCGCGACGTGACGATCGAGCGACGGTTGATAGGCGCGATACACGATCGCGTTGCCGCCTTCGCCGATGGGGCCGGGTTCGACGAGCCCGTCGATGCCGAGCGGGGACGCCGCATCACCCTGCCCCTGCTCCTCGCCCACCATGGCCGGAGACCCTAGTGGTCGTCGACGCAGCGACGCAGGTGCTCGCCAACTGCGTGGGCCTCTGGCATCATTGGGTCACCGGCGATGCGTCGTCGGACCATCATCATCAACCACTGACTACGGGGATGTCCGAGGAGGAACGAACCGGCTGCAGGTGACACGATCAAGGAGTGCCATGAGGCTCACCATGACCGCCGCCATCTCTGCCCGCTGGGGCCATCGAGTAGACGGACTCATCCACACCCATGCCTGGACGGTGCAAGCCACCGTCGAGGGCCCGGCAACGGCGGCGAAGGTCATGCCCGCCGACGACCTCGAGGAGTTGCTCCACAAGGCCGTGTCGCCGTGGGTCGGCCACTACCTCACCGACATCGACGCCGGGCCATGGAAGGGCTATCAGCCGCTGCTGGTCGAGCGCGAAGCCACCGTCGAGGAGATCGTGCGGATGCTCTGGGACGCCATCGAAGCCGACGTGCCCGGACTGGCCGACCTCGCGTTGGTCGAGGCCCACGAGTTCGACCGCTGCCGCACCGTGCGTCTTTCACGCGACTGACGGACCGAACTGCTGCGAGTTCCAGCCCGGAGCGATACAGGACTCACCATGATGTGGTCCCGTCAGCGCTTCGGCTGGTTCTGCTTGCGTTTGACGATGTTGGCCCATTCGTCGCGCAGGCCCACGGTGCGGTGGAACAGCATCGGGGTCTCGAGATCTGCGGCGAAGTAGCCGAGCCGCTCGAACTGCACGACCTCGCCCGGGGCGACCTCGGCCAGTGCGGGTTCGACCTTGGCGCCCATGATGCACCTCGCGTGAGGTCGCGGCGAGATCATCCAGGGGATCACCGGTCTCGGTGCCTGGGTGCTCTGCGGAGAACAGTCGCTCGTAGGTGGCCACCGTCGCGTCGACCGCGTGGGCGGCCGACACCCAGTGGATCGTGGCCTTGACCTTGCGGCCGTCGGGGGCTTGGCCACCGGCGGTCTCGGGGTCGTAGCTGCACCGCAACTCGACGACCTCGCCGGCCTCGTCGGTGACGACCTCGTCGCAGCGGATGAAGTACCCCGCTCGCAGGCGGACCTCGCGCCCGGGAGCAAGGCGGTAGTACTTCGGCTCGGGTTCGATCATGAAGTCGTCACGCTCGATGAACAACTCGCCCGAGAACGGGACCTCGCGGCACGCCGGCATCGGGATCTTCGGGGTTGTTGACCGCCTCGCGCATCTCGACGTGGCCCTCTGGCCAGTTGGTGATGACCACCTTCAACGGGGACAGCACCGCCATGCGCCGCAGCGCCGTGCGGTTGAGCTCGGTACGGACGAAGGACTCCAACAACTCGATCTCGTGGGTGCCGTTGGTGCGCGCGACGCCGATGTGGTCGCAGAATGCCCGGATCGCCGCCGGCGGGTAGCCGCGCCGACGCAGACCGCGCAGCGTCGGCATGCGCGGGTCGTCCCAGCCGTCGACGAGGCCCCGGTCGACCAACTGCAACAGCTTGCGTTTGGACAGCACGGTGTGGGTCAGGTTGAGGCGTGCGAACTCGGTCTGGCCCGGACGCTCGTCGCGGGGGAGGTCCAGCTGATCGAGGCACCAGTCGTACAGGGGCCGGTGCGCGTCGAACTCGAGGGTGCAGATCGAATGCGTGACACCCTCGATGGCATCGGACTGGCCGTGGGCCCAGTCATAGGTGGGGTAGATGCACCAGGCGTCGCCGGTGCGGATGTGGTGCGTTCGCCGGATGCGATAGAGCACCGGGTCGCGAAGCTGCATGTTCTCGTGTGCCATGTCGATCTTGGCGCGCAGCACCCGGGCGCCGTCGTCGAACTCGCCGGCGCGCATGCGACCGAACAGATCGAGGTTCTCCTCGACGCTGCGGTCGCGGAACGGGCTCTCGACACCGGGGCGGCCGAACACGCCACGCTGGTCCGAGATGGTCTCTGCATTCTGGTCGTCGACGTACGCGACGCCCTTTCGGATCAGTAGCTCCGCCCACTCGTAGAGCTGGTCGAAGTAGTCCGACGCGTAGAGGGGAGGGCGATCGGGAGTGAAGCCCAGCCACTCGACGTCATCGACGATGGCCTGTGCATAGGAGGCCTCCTCGGTGACGGGGTTGGTGTCGTCGAAACGCAGGTTGCAGGTGCCGTCGAAGTCGCGGGCGATGCCGAAGTTCAGGCAGATCGATTTCGCGTGGCCGATGTGGAGGTAGCCGTTCGGTTCGGGCGGGAACCGGGTCTGCACGCGTCCGCCGAAGGTGTCCTGTGCGACGTCGGCGGCGACCTTCTCGCGGATGAAGTCAATGCTGGCCGGCGCGTCGTCGCTCATGGGTGGCCAGGATAGGGCCGGGCTGCCGACGCCCCGGCTCCACCATGGCGCAACCGTGCTCGGGCGGTCCCTCAGTGCCCTCGGAAGCGGGGTGGGCGCTTCTCGGCGAACGAGGCCATGCCCTCGGCGGCATCGGCGCTCTGCCACACCTGGTGGACCAGCGCGGTCAACTCGTCGAGGTCGGGCCGTTGCGCTTCGACGGCGTGGGCGACCTGGGCTTTCGCGGTGGCCACGGCGAGGGGCGCGTTCGCGGCCAGACGTCCGGTGAGCCGTGCGGTCGCGGCCTCGAGGTCGCCCTTCGCCACGACGTGGTTGACGAGGCCGATGCGCATGGCCTCGGTTGCGTCGATGCGCTCGCCGGTGAGCATCAGCTCTGCGGCTGCGGCCTTGCCCACGACATCGACCAGCACGGCTACCGCGTCGCTCGGGTAGGCCACGCCGAGCTGCGTCGCCGGTATCGAGAACACGGCGTCGTCGGCCGCGACTCTGATGTCCGCTGCGAGCGCGACCATCAGACCGCCGCCCATGCACCAACCGTGGATCATCGCGACCACCGGGCGACGGCAGGCCAGCAGGTCTGCCATGAGGCGGGGCCGGCCGGCCGGTATCGACGTCGCGTCGCCGGTGTCGATGCGGTCGGCTTGTGCGGCCTGCTCGCCGATGTCGGCACCGGACGCAAAGGCCCGGTCGCCGGCCCCGCGCACCACGACGACCCGCACAGCAGGGTGGGTCGAGGCCGCTGCGAAGACGTGCCGGAGTCCCGACAGCATGGCGCCGGTGAGGGTGTTGTGGCGACGGACATCGTCGAGAACGACGGTGGCGACATCATCGGCCAGGGTCACGGTCAGGCCCCGACACCCGGGATCGAGGCCGTCTGGTGAACCGGCGCCCGCGGCCACGGTGGAGCTCACCAGTCTCGGGGAATGTGGTACGCAGGCGTCTCGAGCGAGGAGTCCGTCGGTGCGGACTCGATGCAGCCCCGATGGAAGAACTGGTCGGCGATCGCAACGACGTCGTCGGTGGGGCCCTCGGTGTCGATGTCGATCCGGCCGCCGCACGCCCGGCAGCGGGTCTGCGCAGCCATGCAGCCGAAAGTAGCATCGCCCGGTCAGCGGACCGCAGCGGAGGGACGTCGAGATGGCATCCACCCGAGCCGGGGTCAGCTCCCGGCCGCTGACCCATCAGTCACCCACATGCATGCTGCGCCGGCAGACGCCGGCGCTGCCTCCTGCGAAAGTGAGCGTTCCATGGCCCCGCCCCTTGCCGGAATCCGAGTGGTCGACATCACCCAGGCGATCGCGGGGCCGGTGTCGACCATGTTGCTCGCCGAACTCGGCGCCGAGGTGATCAAGGTCGAGTTCCCCGGCATCGGCGACCTGACGCGCATGACCGGCTTCGCGAAGGGCGGCCTGAACGGCACGGTCGTCAACTGCAACCGGGGCAAACGGTCGATCCAGGTCGACATGAAGTCCGACGCCGGGCGGGACCTGGTGCTGGATCTGTGCGCGCAGAGCGACGTGGTCGTCCAGGCCATGCGCCCCGGCAAGATCGACGCACTCGGGCTCGGGTACGCCGACGTCGCCGAAGCCAACGAGGCCATCGTGTACGCCTCGCTGTCCGGCTACGGACCGACGGGCCCGTACTCGGAGCGGGCCATCTATGACCCCGTGCTGCAGGCACTGTGCGGGTACGTGTCGCTGCAGGTCAATCCCGAGATCCCGTTCCCGGACCTGATGCGGACCGCGCTGATCGACAAGGCCGCATCGTGGGAGCTGGCCCTGTCGGTGGTCGCCGCGTTGTTCGCGCGCGAGCGCGGGGCGGGCGGCCAGCACCTCGATGTGGCGATGCTCGACGTCGCCATCGCCTTCTTGTGGCCCGACGGCGGCATGGCCGACACCCTGCTCGACGACGACGTCAGCGCCGGCACCCACCTGAGCAAGGTGCTCAACCTCACCGAGACCGCCGACGGTCACATCACCTACTTCGCCGTGTTGCCCAAACAGATCGCCGGCCTGCACGCAGCGCTCGGACACCCGGAGTGGACGACCGACCCTCGCTTCGCGACACGCGAGGCCCGGTACACCGCGGACAACAACGCCGTCCTCGGTGGTCTGATCGCCGACGCGTTCCGCTCGTTCACCACCGCCGAGATCGCCGAGCGCCTCCACACCGAGTCGGTCCCGTGCGGTCCGGTGGTCGACATCGCCGACCTCCACCGCGACCCCCAAGTCCTGCACAACGAGGTCTTCAGCGAGTGGGAGCACCCGACCGCCGGGCGCATCCGCCAGCCCCGCCACAGCACCCGCTTCAGTCGTACCGAGTTGTCGTTCGTCGCCGATGCGCCGCTGTGCAACGAACACGCCGACGAGATCCTCGCCGAGCTCGGCATCACCGGCGCCGATCGAGACGCCCTGCGCGCCGCCGGCGTCGTGCCCTGAACCCCGGCCATGGTCTCGCCCCCCAGGGATTCGTGCGCTCACCTATAGTCAGCCGTCCAGGCTCGCCACAGGGGGATGACATGGCTGGATGCCCGTTCGCTGCGGTACTCGACGAGGTCATCGACCTCGACGAACCCGCTCCCGCCCACCAGTTCCCACTGATGCCGGTGGGTCAGGCCGTCGACATGGGGCACGCCCCCGACGGCACGCCGCTGCTCGACCCGCGCATCTTCGACAGCGCCGAGTTCGCCCGCAATCCGTATCCCTACTACCGGATCATGCGGGACCACTATCCGGTCTTCCACGACAAGCTGCACAACTGCTACTACGTCACCCGCTACGACGACATCACGGCCTGCTACTTCGACGAGATCGGCTTCAACACCATCCCGAAGGGCTCCTCGAGCGGCGTGCTCGGCAACACCCAACTCGAGCTCAGCGGCATCGAACACCGTCGCCGCCGCAACATCTACGGCCGCCATCTCGTTGGTGCGGCCCTGACCAAGCGACTGTCGGCGCTGCGGATGCTCTCGGACGAACTGATCGACGAGTGGTACGAGCCCGCCAACCCCAAGGGCGTCGAGATCGACCGCGATCGCGGTGTCGTCACCATCGAGCTGGGCCGGTGTTTCGCCAACGAGTTCCCCATCAGCGTGGTGGCGCAGGTCCTCGGCATCCCCCAGGAGGCCCGCAAACAGTTCACCTGGTGGTACGACGCGATGATGTCTGGCCTCGGCGGCTCCGAGACCCACCACGAGGGTCTGGTCGCGCGCCAGGACCTCGAGGACTACATCGAGACCCTCGTCGAGGAACGCCGGCAGACGCCCACGTACCTCTACGACGAGCACGGCAACGAGATCTGCATGGACATCATGTCCGAGCTCTGCCACTCCGAGATCGACGGCGACGTCATGTCGACCGAGGAGATCACCTCGTTCGTCGCGCTGGTGGTCGGCGGCGGGGGAGAGACCACCCGCGGCGCGATCATGAACCTCTGGTACCTGCTGTTGCAGCATCCCGACCAGTACGCGGCCGTCCACGCCGATCCGGCACTGTGGGACACCGCCTTTCACGAGATGCTGCGGCACTCGACGTCCATCGGGGGCCAGCCCCGCCACAACACCTTCGACATCGAGATGCACGGCGTGAAGGTCCCCGCAGGGTCGCTCATGCACATGGTCGACGTCTCGGCCAATCACGACGACCGGGTCTTCGCCGATCCCGAACGATTCGACATCTTCCGGGACGACCTCTACTCGGGCAAGATCCTGCGGTCGGGCCACGACAAGGACGGCCGGTACTCCCACATGGCGTTCGGCGTCGGCCCGCACCTGTGCCCCGGTGCGTGGATCTCCCACCAAGAGGGCGTCATCGGCAGCCAGATGCTCGATGCCCACATGGTCAACCCGCGCATCAACGTCGAGCGGATGAAGAAGGACATCGACGGGGTCTCCCTGGCGCCGATCGGTCTGGGGGCCATCCGCGAGCTCTGGCTCGACTTCGATCTCCCCGAAGGCCGCTGATGTCGCTCGACACGGCCAGTGGGCCCGCAGCGACCGACGAGGGTTCCGGCTACAGCGAGGAGGAGGCCGAGGCCGCCGAGCCGCTGCCGGCCTCTGGCTACCGCACCTATGAGGTGTACCAGCGCGAGCGCACCGGCGAGACCACCAACCTGCTCAAGCCCCGCCAGCTGATCTCACGGGACTTCGCGGACGACCCGTACCCTCTGCTCGAGATCCTGCGCGAGAACTACCCGTGCTACCGCGACTGGGTCGGGAACCGCTTCTGGATCACCCGGTACGACGACGTCACGTCGTTGATCGCCGACGAGGCCAACTTCGAGACCCGTTCCAAGCGGTGGTTCTACGGGCGGCCCGATCTCGGACGCGACCTCAACGGTCACCTTCCCGTCGCGTGGGCGCGGGCGAATGCCATCGACGCACACGTCGAGCCGGTCACCGCCGCCATCATCGACCGGTTGGGCAACGGCGGCGATGTGGCCATCGAGTTCGCGGCGAGCCTGCCCCTCGAGCTGTGGGGCCGGGCGCTGGATCTCCCCCAGGGCGATCTGCCGGCCTTCTCGGCGCGCTACTGGCGCGTGCAGCGGGGCTGGCTGTGGGATCCGGTGTCCCAGAAGGACGGCCTGGCCGCCGTCGACGAGCTCATCGCCTACGTCGAACCCCTGCTCGCCGCACGCAGGGCCGACCCAGGCGACGACATGATCAGCGCCATGGCAGGTCTCGAGCTGCCCGACGGCCCGGTGACCGCCGCCGATGTGGTCGTCACCATCCTCGAACCCGATCACGAGACCCTGCACGGGGCGCTCGCCAACCTGTGGTTCCGGCTGCTGACCGACCCCGAACAGTTCGCCGCGGTCCGCGACGAGCCGAGGATGATGAAGTTCGCCTATCTCGAGACGCTGCGCCACTCGACACCGGTCCTGTCGGCGATGCGCTTCGCCGCGCCACGAGGTCGAACGCTTCGGCCGCCTGTTGCCGGAAGGGGCCCTCGCGTACTGCTCGGCCGCTGCGGCCAACCGCGACCCGCGGGCGTTCGCCGACCCCGACACGTTCATCGTCGGGCGCAAGGACCTGTGTCAGCGCGAGCCCCGCGGCCAGTTCCGTGCCGATGGCCTCCCGGCGGGCGTCGCGCCGGGCTTCGGCAAACCGACGATCCATCCGGCCGTGCCCAAGGAACGCCCACGGTCGATGTACGCCATCACCCGCGACACCGCCACCACCGCATCGCGGATGCTGCTCGACGCGTTCCCGTCCATTGCGCTCGCCGACGGTGCCGAGCCCCGCCTGCGCTCGCTGCGTATCGGCGAGATGCACACCTGCTGGTCGCTGCCGGTGCACGGTCTCGTGATGGCTCGACACCTGGCCCTGACACGGGCGAGATTCCGGTGACTGCACCGGACGCAGGCCGTGCGCCTGCACTCGACCAGCCGACGAGACTCCGGGTCGTCTGCGGATCCCAGGCACTGACGCCGGGAGACACCGGCGACCGGGTCATCGGCGCAGAGGCCTTTCTTCGGGCGCAGCTCGCCATGCGATTCGATCATGTCGCGCTCGATGGCGACGTCTTCGCACCGGATCGCAGCGTCGAATGGTGCCGACTCCTGATCCACACGTGCGCCGCGCATCTCCTGCCAGGCGCCATCTTCGTGGTCTCGGGATCCAGGCGCTCAGTGGCCGCCACCGCCGACTCCGGAGCAGAGGGACGGATGCCCTTGATCGCCGAGCTCGCCGCGTCGAGCGGCCTCGATGCGGTGGCAGACGGGGCCGAACGGCGCTGGGAGCGCACCCGTCGCCGCACCGTGCATGACCTGGTCGCCGATGCCCGAGCGGGCCTCGATCGGCTCGAGCCCGCGGCGTTGGTGGCGTTGCTCGCGTCTGACCCCACCGTCGTGGTGCTCGACTCGCGCACGCCCACCGATCGGGAGGCCGACGGCGTGATCGCAGGCTCGATCCATGCCCCGCGCACGGTGTTGGAGTGGATGGTCGATCCGGCGTCGGGCTACGCCCACGACATCGGGGCCGCGTCGCGACTCGTGGTGGTGTGCAACGAGGGCTACAGCTCGAGCCTCGCCGCCCGAACGCTGCAGGAGCTGGGATTCGATTCGGCCACCGATCTCATCGGCGGCGTGCAGGCCTGGCGATCAGCCGGTCTGGCGACGGTGGCGCCGACCGGTCACCACCACGGCCGCTGCCTGCTCCCCGAGGACTAGCAGGCTGCATCAGCCAACGTGTGCGGTGTCAGGGTGGAGGGCTCAGGCCTCCGGCGGCGGCAGCACGACCGGGTGATCGACCCAGAGGCCGATGCTGTCGGCGGTGCGGCCGTCGGGGCCTTCGGCGATGAGCTGCACCAGGACCTCGGCGGTGTCGGCCGGGTCCATCCACTTGGCCACCCACTCGGGATCGGCGTCGGGACCGGCCCACCCGCGCAGCATCTCGGTGGCGGTGGCGCCCATGCACATGTTGTTGACCCGGATGCCCTTGGAAGCCAGCGACTTCGCCCAGTCGAACGTGAACCCGTTGAGGGCCCACTTCGATGCGTTGTAGAGATCCATGGCACCGTGGCCGTGATGGCGCTCGTTCTCGGGCGCCCACTTCACGTGGTCGGTCGAGATGTTGACGATGTTGCCGCCGCCGCCCTCGGCCATGATCGGCGCCACGGCGCGTCCGAAGAGGAACGCACCACGGCAGTTGGAGCCCATGAGGCGGTCGTAGTCCTCGAGGGCCTTCTCCCAGGGATCGAGCGGACCGGTGGGCCAGACCTCGCCGGCGTTGTTGACCAAGATGTCGATGCGTCCGTGGTCGCCCACGGTGGCATCGACCACCTCACGGACGTGCGACGCGTCGGCGACGTCGCCGACGAAGGCCATGCCGCCGATCTCGACGCCGACCTTCGTCACCTCGTCGAGTCGGTCGGTGACCGTGACGGCACAGCCCTCGGCGGCCAACGCTCTCGCGAATGCGGCTCCCAGACCCCGTGCTGCGCCGGTGACGATCGCCACCTGTCCATCGAGACGACTCATCGTGTGACCCCCCAAGGTCGTCGGTGATCGTGGCGCCGGCGGCCCCACGGTCGGTGTTCATCGTGTGCGGAACATGCCTCCGACGGTGCCGAACCCGTCGCTGTCGTCGCCGCCAGAAGCGGTCTCGATCGCCACAGCGGTGCCATCGGTCTCGGTGACGGCGAAACAGCCGACGCCGGTGTACGCGGGCGGCCCCGAGTGCTCGCCGGTTCGGACATCGAACGAGGTGCCGTGCAGGGGACAGGTCAGGTTATAGCCGCGCAGACGTCCTTCGCTGAGTGGCGTGTCGGCGTGGCTGCAGTTGTCCTCGAGCGCGAAGAGTTCGCCCTTGACCCGACAGACCACGATGCCGTAGTCGCCCACGTCCTCGAAGACCCGCATCTTGCCGTCGCTGAGGTCGCTCAGGTCGCCGAGGTCGTGTTCGGTTGCGTCGCTCATCGGGCTCCTGGAATGCGCCGGGACCCTCAGGTCGGGTCCATGGCGAGATAGCGGTCGAGGGTCTCGTGGAAGTAGCGGATGCGTCGCTCCTGCCAGGCCAGATACTCGCCCCGGTATCCCCGTGATGACAAACCCTTGTGCTGGGTGGTCCAGATGGCGACGTCCTGGTCGATGCCGGGACCGCAGGACACCTCGCTGTGGTGGCCGGTCTGGTGGTCGGCCTGATGATCGATCGAGACCCAGTCGCGCATGGAGTTCGAGAAGTACTCGGTGACGCCCTCGGGGAACTGGGTCAGGTACCACATGTCGAACAGGCACTTGTTGGGATCACCACTGGGGTGCGGCATTGCCCGCAGCCAGATGCAGCCGTCGGGCTTCATCGAGAACGAGACGTTCGGGAACACCGTGTAGTGGTAGTGATCGGTGAGCTGCTCGTCGCTGTACGACGAGAAGTCGTAGCCCTTCGACGCGCCGAGTTCGCGCTTGCGCTTCTGGAGGGCCTCACGCATGCCGGTCATGTCGTCGCGGTAGGGCTCGGGATCGAAGTCCCAGAACTCGAACTCCTGAGCGAAACTCTGCAGCGTTCGCTCCGACGAGCCACGGAACTGTGGTCCGGGGCCTCCGCCGGGCATGAGCATCCGGGCATGACCGTTGGGGTACATGTCGAACTGGGAGCCGCTGTGGTGCTCGTTCAGTCCGAATAGCGACTGCGGATGGACGAAGGGCAGGTGGTAACTCTCGTTGAAGTTGTCCTGCACGCACTTCCAGTTCCAATCGCCCTCGACGGTGACCCAGTGCGTGCGCTTCATGGTCTCCATGCGGTAGCCGTCGAGGTGATCGGCCACCGGGGCCAACGACTCGCGCAGGCCGCGACAGGTCGGGTCCATGTTGAACCACACGAACCCGCCCCAGGTGTCACAGGGCATCTCGACGAGGTTGCGGTTGCCGCACGGGTCGCCCTGGGGGAAGTCGTCGGCGTCATGGGCCCAGGTGAGCTCGCCTGCGTCGCTGAAGCGCCAGCCGTGGTAAGCGCACTGGAACTCGCCGCTGGCGAGGGTGCCGGCTTCGGCGGTCACGAGCTGGTTGCCGCGGTGCTGACACACGTTGTAGAACGCCCGGATACGCATGTCGGAGCTTCGTACGCAGATGATCGACTCGATGCCGATCTCGAAGGTCAGGTAGTCGCCAGGCTCCGGGATCTGGTCGACGCGCCCGGCGACCTGCCAGGTGCGGGTCCACAGGCGTTCCCACTCCTTGCGGGCGAAGTCGACCGAGGTGTAGCGGTCGCCGGTGATGGGGGCATCGCCAAGGGTCGGTTCAGGTTCCTTGGCGCGGGTGATACCCCCGGCGAGGTCGGCGCTGTCGTGCATCGTGTCGGCCATCGGCGATGTCTCCCGGTCGTCGGTTGCGGGACACGAGTGTCCCACATCGACGACTCTACGCGCTGCGACACGGTGTGCCAAGGGTCATATGCGGTAGAACAACGACGCTGTGTCGGCCGATCGACGCAGCGCGCCGGATCGGCGCGACAGCCACCAGCTCACCCAAGGGGAACCACCGCCATGCCCGGACCGCTCGACGGATACAAGGTCATCGATCTCACCCAGGTCGTCTCCGGCCCGCTGGCGACGATGTTGATGGCAGACCAGGGCGCAGATGTCGTCAAGGTCGAGCCCGCCGTGGGCATGGGCGACCTGACCCGCCTGCCGTCGTTCGACAAGGGGGGCCTCAGCGCCTTCTACCTGAACAACAACCGGGGCAAGCGCTCGATCGCCATCGACGTCACCACCGACGCCGGCCGCCAGGTCATCTTGGACATGGCCGCCGAGGCCGACGTGTTCGTGCAGAACTTCCGCCCGGGTGCCGTCGAGCGCCTGTCGCTCGGCTACGACGACATCGTCGCCGTCAACCCCGACATCGTGTACGTGTCGATCAGCGGGTACGGACCCGACGGGCCGTACTCGGGCCGCCCGGTGCTCGACCCGGTGATCCAGGGGATCTGCGGGGTGATCGATCGCCAGGTCAACCCCCAGATCCCGTTCCCGGACCTGATCCGCAACCTCTATGCAGACAAGGCGACCGCCCTGACGGTGGCCCAGGCGACGACTGCGGCGCTGCTGGCCCGTGAGCGAGGCCAGGGCGGCCAGCATGTCGAGGTGCCGATGGTCGATGCCTGCATGTACTTCTTCTGGCCCGACGGGATGATGGACCTCACCCTCACCGACGATGACGCCGGCGGAGGGATCCGTTTGGCGACGGTCTACAACCTGACCGAGACCGCCGACGGCAAGATCGTCTACTTCGCGGCGTCGGACAAGCAGCGCGCCGGGGTGTGCGCAGCCGTCGGTCATCCCGAGTGGGCCGAGGACGAGCGGTTCTCGTCGATGGCGGCGCTGGCCGCCAATCCGCAGAACTTCGTGCTCCTCGGCGAGATGTTGGCCGACGCGTTCCGTGAGATCGACACCGAGACGATCCTGGCCCGCCTGATCGAGGAGGACGTCCCGTCGGGACCGGTGCTCTCGGCAGAAGAGGTGCTGGTCGACGAGCAGGTCGTGCACAACGAGACGCTCGTCGAGTGGCAGCACCCCGACGCGGGCACGGTGCGCCAGCCCCGCCCGGCGGCCCGGTTCTCGAAGACGCCCGCCGCAGTGGCCGCGTCGGGTGCGCAACGGGGTCAGCACAACGACGAGATCCTCGCAGAGGTGGGGCGCAGCGACGACGACATCGCCGCCTTGCGCGAGGCTGGCGTCGTCACCTGAGCCGACCCGGGAACGGCCTACCGGGCGGTAGCTCCCATGGCCGCGACGTGACAGGATGTGGTCATGCAGCCCACCTATTCCGCTGAGGCCGAGGCATACCGCGAGAAGGTCCAGGCCTTTCTGGCCGAGCACCTCCCATCCACGTGGGCCGGTATCGGTGCGCTCACCGACGACGAGGCCATCGCCGACTTCTACGCGTCGTGGCGCCCGTTGCTGGCCGAGCAGGGGTACCTCGCGCCGTCGTGGCCCCGCCAGTACGGCGGCGGCGGTCTCAGCGAACTCGAGACCGTCATCCTCGCCGAGGAGTTCCAGAAGGCCGGCGCCCCGACCGGTGCCCCCAACGACACGTTCAGCATCAAGATGGTGGGCAACACCATCCTCGCCGTGGGGACCGATGAGCAGAAGGCCCACTTCCTGCCCCGGATCATCGACGGCACCGACGTGTGGTGTCAGGGCTACTCCGAGCCCGACGCGGGCTCCGATCTGGGTGGCCTGGGCTGTCGTGCGGTACTCGACGGCGACGAGTGGGTCATCGACGGCCAGAAGATCTGGACCTCTGCGGGCCAGAGCGCCAACTGGATCTTCGTGCTCTGCCGCACCGATCCCGATGCACCCAAGCACCGCGGCATCAGCTTCTTGCTGTGCCCGATGGACCAGCCCGGTGTCGAGGTCCGGCCGATCGAGATGCTCACCGGGGCATCGGAGTTCAACGAGACGTTCTTCACCGACGCTCGCACGCATGTCGACAACGTCATCGGTGGGGTGAACAACGGCTGGATGGTCGCCATGACGCTGCTCGGCTACGAACGCGGCGAGGCTGCGGCCACGATGCCGGTGATGTTCCGGGCCGAGTACGACAAGCTCGTCGAGCTCGCCCACGAGCGTGGCGTCACCGACGACCCCACCATCCGCCAACGCCTCGCGCAGATGTATGTCGAGGTCGAGGTCATGCGCCTGTTGGGCATGCGCACGCTCACCGGGTTCGTCCAGGGCCGCCAGCCCGGGCCGGGCGAGTCGGCGTTCAAGCTCTACTGGAGCGAGTACCACCGCCGGGTCACCGAGCTGGCCGTCGACATCTTGGGCGCCGAGGCCATGGTCATCACCGGCACGATGCCGCGCACGTCGTTCCACGCGGACCTGCCGGGCGCCGAGAACTCCAGCGCTTCGTGGGTGGGCACGTTCATGAACGCCCGCGCCGGCACGATCTACGCCGGCACCTCCCAGGTCCAGCGCAACATCCTCGGCGAGATGGTGCTCGGTCTCCCCAAGGAACCCCGGCCGGCATGACCCGGCGGATGCCGGTTCGGCGAGCGCTCGCCGCGATCGTGCTCCTGACGCTCATCGCCGGTGGCTGTTCTTCGACCGGGCTCGCCAAGCCCGATCAGGATCTCGACTGCTCGGTCGTCGACCCCGACGAGACCAGTGTCCTGCGGGTGTCGATTCGTCAGGGGGACACCGGCGTGCAGAAGTTCGGCCGGGTTTTCGTTCTCGTCGATCCTCCTCCGGCATGCACGTGTGCGCCCGGGAGAACGTGGACCTCGGTGGCTCGGCACGGGGCGGGGCCCGTGCCTACGTGAGCCTGCTGTATCTCGATGATGCCGAGTCGGCCATGCAGGTCGCGGACT
Source organism: uncultured Acidimicrobiaceae bacterium (assembly GCA_963716795.1). Taxonomy (GTDB): domain Bacteria; phylum Actinomycetota; class Acidimicrobiia; order Acidimicrobiales; family UBA8592; genus CAVQUE01. The sequence goes on from CAVQUE010000002.1 coordinate 161,670, forward strand.
TCGACGCCGCGGAGTACGGAACTCGCTTCACCGACCGCAACGATGCGTCGAGAGCAGGTCTTGCTCTGGATGCCATGCTCCGATCGCTGCGTGACACGGCGCCGTCGGTCGTGTGCGGCTACCTCGAGTACGTGGGCTGCACCGGAAGGCTCGTGTTCGGCGACGTCGTACTCCACGTTTGGCTGACTCCGACCGGGTTCGAGGAGAACCCCACCGAGGACGAGTTCGATGTCGGCCCGGCGCTCGCTGAGATCGAGCCGCTGCTGTTCGATTTGCGCAACCGATTGCAGCCATCAGGTTGAGAGCCATGGCCTCAGCGTCGTTGCGCGCCTCCGGTCGGTCCGGTTCCGGGCCGACCCTGGGAGCGGCGCACGACCAGGCGGCCCTCGTGGCGGTCGTTGTCTCGCCAGCCCTGGCTGCAGGTCAGGACGTGCAGCTGAGCCGTGGTGGCCAGCTCGTCTGCCAGTGCCTCGACTTGTCCGAGTTCGAGCAGGAAGCGCCGGCTCGGACGGTCGTGGCGCTCGAGGTTGGTCATGGTCGGCTGCGCCAACGCGAGGAGGCCACCGGGTGTCACGGCGTTCCACGCCAGTCGGACCACCGCAACGTCGAAGTAGTAGTGCATGAGCACGAGGTCCCAGGTGCGACCGGGAGGCATCCCATCGGCTTCGAGGTCCCGTTCGATGGTCTCGAGATCGACCCCCGCCTGCGACGCGGCATCGGCCGCGGCCGCCAAGCCGACCGAGCTGATGTCGATCACCGTCGCCCTATGGCCCTGGGCGGCCAGCCAGATGGCGTGGCGGCCCGAGCCGCCGGCCACGTCGGCGACGGTCGCCCCGGGCGGAAGCAGTTCGGCCAGGTCGCGCACGAACGCAGCCGGTGCCCCCATGTCGGGTCGTTCGGCATAGCGGGCGTTCCAGTGATCTCTGGCGGACACGCCGGGGCTCAGACGATCAGGTCGGCCAGGCGGTCGAGACGGGGGAGGAGGTCCTCGGCGCCCTCCGATGGCAGCACGAACACGGCTCGGTCCAGACCCGCCTCGGCCAACGAGTCGAGCATGTCGCGTTTGGGTGGTGCCGCATACAGCGACACCTCGAAGCCGGCCCGGTCACGACCCGCCTCCGCGCACGCCGAGCCCACCTCGTCCAGCCAGCCGATGGTGTCGTCGGGGCCGCGACCGCCGATGGGCATCCAGCCGTCGGCCCACGCGATGGCTCGGCGGAGTGCTCCGGGATAGACGCCGCCGACGTGCACCGGGGGATGGGGTGATTGCACCGGTTTCGGGTTCTGGTACATCGGGCCGAACGAGATCTGGTCGCCGTGGTATTCGGCGACGTCGTTGGTCCAGATCGCCTTCATGGCCTCGACGCTCTCGCGCATGCGCCCGAAGCGGCGATCGAAGTCGGCGCCGTGGTCGGCCATCTCCTCGGCATTCCAGCCGGCCCCGACCCCCAGGCAGAAGCGGCCGTTCGACACGACGTCGAGGCTGGCGACCTCCTTGGCCGTGTGAATGGGGTCGCGCTGGATCACCAGCGCGATGCCCGTCCCGAGCTTCAGACGCGACGTCGTGGCTGCCGCCGCCGTGAGGGCGACGAAGGGGTCGAGCGTGTCGTAGTAGATCTGGGGCAGGTCACCGCCGCCGGGCCAGCGCGATGCGCGGCTCGCCGGGATGTGGGAGTGCTCGGCGACCCACACCGACTCGAAACCGCGCTCCTCGAGCGCCGGACCGAGCTCGGCCATCGGCATCGAGTACGCAGTCGGGAAGATCGTCACGCCGTAGTGCATTCGTGAAGTCAAGCACCCGATGAACCCCTGTGCTGGAATGAGCGCGTTCGCAGCCAACTTCGAGCCCGGGAGAATCGTGACCGACACCGATGTCACCAACGCCGATGGAGACCGACTCAGCCTCGAGGACGTCAACTTCTTCGATCCCGACATCTCCGAGTGCCCCTATGACGCCTATGCCGTGCTGCGTGAGGAGGCGCCCGTCTGGCAGGACCCGCGCAGCGGCATGTTCGTCATCACCCGCTACGAGGACATCCATGCGGTGCTGCGCGACCCCGAACGCTTCCGCAACGCCCGCGACCGGTCCAAGACCGACAAGCGCACCGAGATGCTCCGCGACATCTACCGCGAGAAGGGCTGGGTGCCGGCACCCACCCTCGCCGGTCGCGACGATCCCAATCACAAAGAGATGCGCGGCCTGTTCAACCACGCGTTCCGGCCCCAGAAGATCAAGCAGATGGATCCCTTCGTCGGGGACCTGGCCCATCGCCTGATCGACGCATTCATCGACGACGGCACCTGCGACTGGGTCCATCAGTTCGCCGTACCGCTGCCGCTGATCGTCATCGGCCACCAGATGGGCGCACCCGAAGCCGACATCTGGAAGATCAAGGCCTGGACCGATGCCTGGGTACAGCGCCTCGGAATGATGCAGACCGAAGAAGAAGCCATCTGGTCGACCGAGATGGAGATCGAGGCCCAGCACTACTTCCAGCCGATCTTCGAACGTCTGCGTGAGGAGCCCGACGACACGCTGCTGAGCGACCTCGTCAACACGGTGATCCCCGAGTGGGGCCGCACCCTCACCGACGAGGAGCTCCACGCCGAGATGATGGCCGACACCTTCGTCGGTGGCTCCGAGACCTCCACCAATGCGCTGTCGGCCGGCGTGATGTTGCTGATCGAGCAGAAGGACCAGTGGGAACGCCTGAAGACCGACCCGGAGACGTACCTGCCGGTGCTGGTCGAGGAGGTCCTGCGTCGCGAAGGCCCGGTGCAAGGCCTGTTCCGCCAGACCGCAGTCGACGTCGAGATGCACGGGGTCACCATCCCGGCCGGATCGATCGTCAACATCCGCTATGCGGCCGCGAACCTCGACGAGTCGATGTTCGAGTGTCCGATGGACATCGATCTCGAACGCGACAACGCCCGCCAGCACCTGGCGTTCGGCTTTGGCACCCACCACTGCATGGGTGCCCCGCTGGCTCGCCGCGAGCTCTACCTGGGCTTCAAGGCCCTCGTCGAACGCATCGACGACCTGTGGTTCATCGACGGTGCAAACGACTTCAGGCATCAACGCAACTTCTGTCTCCGTGCCCTCGAGGAGCTCCACATCGGGTTCACGCCGGCTCCATGACCGACGCAGGCCGGCGGCCACTCGTCATCGGGCTCACCGGTGGGATCGGTGCCGGCAAGTCCACCGTCGCTGCGTTGTTGGGATCCCAGGGGATGCGCATCGTCGATGTCGATGCGATCGGCCGACAGGTCCTCGAGCCCTCCGGGCGAGCGCACGACCGGGTCATCGCCCACTTCGGCTCCGCCGTCGTCGGGGCCGATGGGTCGATCGACCGGCCTGCGCTGGCCGGCATCGTCTTCGGCGACCCGGCGACGGGGCGCAGCAGCCGGCTCGACGAGCTCGAGGCGATCTCGCACCCGGCGATCACCGACGAGCTCGTGCGCCATCGTCGATCGTGCCGATGCCGAGGTCCCGATCGTGCTCGACATGGCGGTGCTCGCCGAGTCGCGTCTCGGCTGGGTCGACGACGCGCCGCTGTACCGGCGGGTCATCGTGGTCGAGGCCGACCTCGACGTCCGTCTGCCCCGGCTGGTCGCCCGCGGCATGACCATCGACGACGCCCGATCTCGCATCGCGGCCCAGCCCGACGATCTCACCCGACGCCGGGTGGCCGACGTGATCGTCCGCAACGATGCCGATCTCGACGATCTGCGTCGACGTATCGGCGACCTCGCACCCACGATCGAGGCCTGGGCGAGCCAACCGCACCGGTGACCACCGCAGCGGTGCACCGCGATGTCGCCCGCGGCCGCATCGACCCCCATCGTCGGCGTGCGTCACGCCGAGGCGGACCGCTACGGTGCGACGCGTCGGCCCATCGGGGCCGATGATTCCGACCAGAGAGGGCAGCCGTGGCCGACGTCACGATCTACCACAACCCCAATTGAGGGTCTTCCAAGAACGCCTTGGCGGTCGCCGAGGAGATGGGTGTGGACCACGACGTGGTCCTGTACATGAAGCAACCACCGGACGAGGCCACGCTGCGCCACATCGTGGCGGGTCTCGAGGACCCGGTCGAGGACCTGGTCCGCAAGGACTCGCGTTTCAAGAAGCTCGAGCTCGACGCAGACGACTACGTCGGTAACGCCGATGCGGTCGTCGAGCTGCTGGCCGGCGACAAGGCGTTGTTGCAGCGTCCGGTCATCGTCAAGGGTGATCGAGCGATCATCGGCCGACCCAAGGGTCGCATCGCGGAGTTCCTCGCATCCTGAGCGCCGGCGGCTGTGCCGGTCCCACGGGATCGGCACAGCCGCACGGTGGTCCCGCTAGCGTCGGTGCGATCACTGACCTCCTCGCTTCTGACGATCATCACCTGGCGCGCCATCTCGCCGATCTGGCCGGACAGGCCCTCGTCGAGCTCCGCGAGGATCCGACCATCACGAACCCGTGGTTGCTGCGTGACTCCGGTGACCGGCTGGCCCACGACCTGTTGGTCGCCGAGCTCACCGAGCACCGTCCCGATGACATCGTGTTGAGCGAGGAGGCCGTCGATGATCGCCGTCGGCTCGAGGCCGACCGCACCTGGATCATCGATCCGCTCGACGGCACCCAGGACTATCCCTATGGGGACTCGATCGAGTGGGCCGTGCACGTCGCACTCGTCGAAGACGCACAGCCGACTGCCGCCGCCGTCGCCGTGCCCGGGCTCGACCTCGTCGCAGGGACCGACAACTCGGTCCTGTCCGACACCGTCGAACGGACGCGTCCGATCGTCATCTCGGGCCGGTCCAACGCGTATCACGCAGCCGCGGTGGCCGATGCGCTCGGTGCGCGGTTGACAGCGTGTGGATCGGCTGGGGTGAAGGCGATGCTCGTGGTCACCGGCGAGGTCGACGTCTATGTGCATGCCAGCGGGCTCTACGAATGGGATGTCTGCGCTCCGGCTGCGGTCGCGGCATCGGCTGGACTCATCGTCACCGACCTGGCGGGCAGCCCCATCGTGTACAACAAGCCCCAGCCGGTCGTGCGTGGTCTGGTGATCTCGCGTCCCGAATACGCCGACACCGTCGCAGCGGCGCTCCGAGCCTGAATCCCGCTCCCACGGGGCATCTGCGATCGGCGGCGTGGGCGCTCGACCATGGGGTCGTGACGCGAGGATTGGGCCCACGAACGCAATACCGTGAACGGTGACCCGTGAGTTCGCGGGCCTATACAAGAAAAGGAAATGCCCGAAATGCATACCGGCACCGTCAAGTTCTTCAACACCGAGAAGGGGTACGGCTTCATCACCCGCCCCGATGGCGACGACGTGTTCGTCCATTACTCCAACATCGCCGGATCCGGTTTCCGGAACCTCGAAGAGGGCCAAGCCGTCGAGTTCGAGATCGGCCCTGGTCGCAAGGGCGACGAGGCGCTCAACGTCCGGGCCATCTGAGGTGGCTGGCAAGGGTCGACAGAGCTGGGAGAAGCGACAACGCGAGAAGGCCAAACGTGACAAGCAGGCCCTCAAGCGGGAACGCCGCGAAGAGCGCAGCACGGGCGACGACGACGAGGCCCCGACCGAAGAAGGCCCCTCGGAGGCCGAGCTCTACGAGCGCTTCGCGAAGTTGAGCCAACGTCACGCGAGCGGCGAGATCGACGACGAGACCTTCGAGAGCAGTCGGGCCGAGTTGTTCGAACAGTTGGGCATCGAAGCTCCCTGATTCGCACAGCCGAACGAGCCGACCGAACGGCGACCTCGCCGGGTCGCCGTTCTGTCGCGCCCGGTCGGCGGCCCCGCCATCCCTGGGCGACGTGATCGTGGTTGCTACCGTGCGCTGATGCCCGACGGCGACCCGCACGCCCACGAGCCTGCGCACGGCCGCCCCGAACCCCGGCGATCGGACGACGCTCCGCCGAGCACCTCGAGCGACGTGCCGGCGCACTCCCACGGGCATTCCCACAGCCACGGCCACGACGGGCCCTGGTGGGACTTCGCGTGGAACCGCGCCGGCCAACGCCTCGGGATCGCAGTGATCGTCGCCGTGGCACTGACGATCGTCGGTGCGGTTGCGCTCTGGCCGAGCGGCGATCGGGAACCGCCGGCGCTGGCCAATGCCGATGTCGATCGCCGCGAGGTCACCGTCACCGCCGTCGAGGTGGCGCCCTGCATCGGGAATCCCGATGGCCCCGTGGCGTGCCAGGACGTCGTGTTCGATCTCGGCGACGGCGCAACGGCGTCGTTTCAACAGACGCCGTCGGTGACGACGCCGGTCATCGAACCCGGCGACCGCATCGTGGTCGCCGACCAGGGCCTCGAGGTCGACCAACGCTTCCGGTACTACTTCTTGGATTTCGCCCGGACCACCTGGCTGATCGCGCTGTTCGTGCTGTTCGCGGGTGCGGTCATCGTGCTCGGTCGTCTCCAGGGCCTGCGATCGATCGTTGCTCTCGCCCTGAGCTTCGGGGTGTTGGCCGTCTTCACGCTGCCCGCGCTGTTGGAGAGCTCGGCGCCAGTGCTGGTGGCGATCATCGGATCGGCGGCCGTCGCCATGATCACGCTGTTCTTCACCCACGGCGTGAACCATCTCTCGGCGGTGTCGTTGCTCGGCAGCCTCGGCAGCCTCGGCATCACCGGCGCGTTGGCCTGGGTCTTCGTCCAGGCGACGAACCTGACCGGCCTGTCCGACGAGGATGCGCTCTTCCTGGTCACCGGCGATGCCGGCGTCGATCTCCAGGGCCTCCTACTCGCCGGCATCATCATCGGCACCGTCGGGGTACTCGATGATGTCACCGTCACCCAGGCCGCCGCCGTCGCCGAGATCCACGGCGCCGATCCCTCGATGCCGCCGGGGCGGCTGTACCGGTCGGCGCTTCGTGTCGGACGCGACCACATCGGGTCGACGACCAACACCCTGGTCTTCGCGTACGCGGGCGCAGCCCTCCCGCTGCTGTTGTTGTTCACCCAGGTCCAGCTCGACGTGTCGGTGGTGCTGACCAGCGAGATCGTCGCGATCGAGATCGTCCGTGCGTTGGTCGGCGGCATCGGGCTGGTGGCCTCGGTGCCCATCACCACGGCGCTCGCCACCTGGGCGGTGCGCGACGAGTCCGTGCCGGCTCCCCGCCGGTAGGGCGACCTGCGATACTGGTCGCCATGGCCGTCGTCGACCACGACACCCTCGTCGCCACCCGCACCGGCGGGTTGGCCCCCGACCCTGCGGCGCTCGTCCCCTTCGCCGGGTCCGATCGGCTGCGTCCCGACGGCCGTCCCCAGCCCGAGTTCCGTTCGCAGCTCCGCCGGATCGCGAACCTGCGCAATGCCTGGACCGTGGCGTGGACGCTCGCGCTGCCCGTCGTCATCGTCTGGGCCACGACGACCGTCGACCGATGGTTCATCTGGCCGATCGCCGTCTTCGCGATGGGCACGGTCTTCGTGCGGCTCTACATCCTCAACCACGAGGCCGCGCATCGGCTGTTGTTCTCCAACCGTTTCTGGAACGACCTCATCGGCCAGCGCCTGATCGGGCTCCTCGCCTTCGGCGATGGTGGCGCCACCTACCGCCTGGTCCACACCCAGCACCACCGCGACGAGTTCGGGCCGCGCGAGCCCGACTTCGGGCTCTACGCCGGCTACCCGGTGGGGCGGGACTCGCTACGCCGCAAGCTCGTGCGCGACGCAACGGGCGTGTCGGGCTGGAAGATCCTGCGACCGGTGTTCACCGGCCTCACGCGGCCCGGCTACCGCAGGCGCGCGCTCATGACGATCGCCGGCCAGGTCGTGGTGTTCTCGCTGTTCGCACTGGCGGGTCATCCCTGGTCGTACCTGGTCCTGTGGTTCCTGCCGTGGTTCACCGTCTGGCGCGTGCTCAACCGGCTGCGGGCCCTGGCCGAACACGCAGGGATGACCCGTAGCGACGATCGGCGTCGCACGACCCACCACGTCGACCAGCACCGCCTCGCACAGACGGTCATCGTGCCGTTCAACACCGGCTACCACCTGGCCCACCACGTCGATTCGGGTATCCCGTTCCGAAACCTTCCCCGGCTGCACCGGGCCCTGGCCGAGGACGGCTATCTCGATGGCGTGCCGGCGCACCGCTCCTACCGGGCGTTCTGGCGAACCTGCGTGCGCTGAGCGCGCAGGCGGACCAGCATCTGCTCCTGCATCAGTGACGGTCTGACTACGCTCGCGCCATGTCCGCAGCGTTCTTCCCCGATGTCGCCGAACCCATCCGCTATCAGGGTCCCGACAGCGACGACCCCCTGGCGTTCCGCTGGTACGACCGCGAGCGCGTCGTGCGAGGCCGCACCATGGAGGAACATCTCCGCTTCGCCGTCTGCTACTGGCACTCGTTCAACTGGCCCGGCAACGACGTCTTCGGCCTCGGCACCTTCGACCGACCCTGGCTCGATCCAGGCGCCGACCCCATGGCGGCAGCGCGCGCAAAGATGGAGGCCGCATTCGAGTTCTTCGCCAAGCTGGGTGTGCCGTTCTTCTGCTTCCACGATCGCGACATCGCCCCCGAGGGCGACACGTTCGCCGAGTCCTGTGCTCGTCTCGACGAGATGGTCGACGCTGCCGAGAAGCACATGGCCGACACCGGCGTCGGTCTGTTGTGGGGTACAGCCAACCTCTTCGCTCACCCGCGCTACCTCGCCGGGGCGGCGACCAACCCCGACCCCGAGGTCTTCGCGTACGCCGCCGCCCAGGTGGCGCACTGCCTCGAGGCCACGCATCGTCTCGGCGGGGCCAACTATGTGCTCTGGGGCGGCCGAGAAGGCTACGAGACGTTGCTCAACACCGACATGGCCCGCGAGCTCGACAACCTCGGCAGGTTCCTGACGATGGTCGTCGAGCACAAGCACACCATCGGCTTCGAGGGCACGATCCTGCTCGAACCCAAGCCCCAAGAGCCGACCAAACACCAGTACGACTACGACAGTGCAGCCGTCTACGGGTTCCTGCAGCGCTACGGCCTGGACGACGAGATCAAGGTCAACATCGAAGCCAACCACGCGACGCTGTCGGGCCACGACTTCGCGCACGAGATCGCCTACGCCGTGGGTGCCGGCATCTTCGGGTCGGTCGACGCCAACCGGGGCGACGATCGTCTCGGCTGGGACACCGACCAATTCCCCAATTCGGTCGAGCAGTTCTCCCTGGCCATGGTCGAGATCCTCCGCGGCGGTGGCTTCACCACCGGCGGGTTCAACTTCGACACCAAGCTGCGTCGTCAGTCGATCGACCGCACCGATCTGTTCCACGGTCACATCGGCGCCATGGACACCCTGGCCCGGTCGCTGCTGGTCGCCGATGCGTTGCTCGACGACCCGGTCCTCGTCGAGGCCCGCGACGGACGGTACGGCGATTGGGACGGCGAGCTCGGCCAGGCCATCGGCTCGGGCGCGACCCTGGCCTCGCTGCACACCCGGGTGCGCGCCCAGAGCATCGAGCCCACGCCGCGATCAGGACGCCAGGAAGCCATCGAGAACCGGGTCCGGCGCGTGATCGAGTCGGTGTGAGCGCCTCGCCGCTGGTCTGCGGCGTCGACTCGTCGACCCAGTCGACCAAGGTCGAGATCCGTCGGCTCGACGACGGCGCCGTCGTGGCCACGGGCCACGCACCGCACCCGCCGACCACCCCGCCACGCTCCGAACAGGACCCCGACGCCTGGTGGCAGGCACTGCGAGCCGCACTGGCCGAGGCCGCAGCCACGCTCGGCGGTCTCGACGCAGTGGCGGCGATCTCGGTGGCCGGTCAGCAACACGGCATGGTGCTCGTCGACGACGTCGGCGCCGTCATCCGGCCGGCGAAGCTGTGGAACGACACCGAATCGGCACCCCAGGCTGCGTCGCTCGTGGACCGGATCGGACGCAACGCCTGGGCCGAACGAGTCGGCAGCGTGCCCGTGGCCGCGTTCACCATCGCCAAGCTCGCCTGGATGGCCGACCAGGAGCCCGACGCCCTGGCGCGCACCCGCCGGGTGATGCTGCCCCACGACTGGCTGACCTGGCGCCTCTGCGGCCGCCACGTCACCGACCGCGGCGACGCATCCGGGTCGGGGTGGTGGTCACCGGCGCACGGGGCGCCCGACCTCGATCTACTCGGGCTCGTCGATGCCTCCCGGCCCTGGGCCGACATGATCCCGACGGTGCTCGACGCCGGTGCCGTCGCCGGCGAGGTCACCCCGGCCGCGGCAACCGAGCTGGGGCTCCCGTCGCGCTGCGTCGTCGCCCCGGGTACCGGCGACAACATGGCAGCCGCGCTGGGGCTGGGCCTCGCACCCGGCGATGTCGTCATGTCGTTGGGCACCTCGGGTACCGCCTATGTGGTCAGCGATCACCCGACCGCGGACCCCAGCGGCGCGGTCGCAGGCTTCGCGGATGCCACGGGGCGGTTCCTGCCCCTGGTCTGCACCCTCAATGCCACCAAGGTCACCGACACCATCGCCGCCCTGATGGGCGCGAACCGGCAGGCGTTCGCCGAGCTGGCGTTGGCAGCGGCCTCGGGCGCCGGCGGCGTCACGCTGGTGCCCTACCTCGATGGCGAGCGCACCCCCGACCTCCCGGACGCATCGGGGGTGCTCGTCGGCCTTCGCACCACCACAGACCGGGCCTCACTGGCGCGTGCCGCCCACGAGGGGGTGGTGTGTGGCCTGCTCGACGGCGTCGATTCCCTCGTCGCAGCCGGCGCCACGGTCGATGGGCGCGCCTTTCTCGTCGGCGGGGGAGCGCGATCGTCGGCCTACCGGCAGATCGTCGCAGACCTCTGGCAGCGGCCGATCCTGGTACCCACCGACGACGAGGTCGTGGCCACTGGTGCCTGCGTCCAGGCGGCGGCGATTCTCACAGGCGGTGCGCCGGGGCCGGATCGGCCCGGCTGGTCGCTCGGCGCCGGCACCTCCACCCATCCCGATGACCCGAGCGATGCCGCCATGGTGCGGGCGGCGTTCGCCGATGCCACCCGAGCCGTCACCGCCTGAGCTCCCGCAGCCCGCGCTCAGCTCCTGAGTTCGGCGATGACCCCGGCGCCGAATGCCTCGAGGGTCTCGAGTGCGGCGAAGTCGCTCAGCCAGACATAGAAGCGGTCGACGCCGCGCTCGTGCAGCGACGCATACGACGCCGCCAGCTCCGATGCGGTGCCGAGCACCAGGTGACGGTCGTGGCCGAACCGGCGGGCGGTGATGGCCTCGACCTCGGGGCGGGCGGAGTCGTCGGGCACGAACGCCGCCATCTGCTGGATCGAGACCCGGGCGTCGCCGGCCTTGTCGCGCAACTCGTCGAAGCGGTCCAGCGCGTAGCCGGGACAGTTCCACCATGTCGCGTGCTCGGCGACGAGGCGCATCGTGCGTGGCCCGCCACCACCGATGACCAGCGGGATCGGGCGCGTCGGGGTCGGCTGCTGCTGGCCACCGTCGATGTGGTGATGGGTTCCGTGGTACGTCACCGATTCGCCCGACCAGAGTGCCGTGAGGACCTCGATGGTCTCGACCAGGCGATCGAAGCGGGGTCGGTTCTCGGTGGTGCCGACACCGAACGTCGCCAGCTCCGCGGGCACTGATCCCCATCCGAGGCCCAGCTCGAAGCGGCCCTGCGAGCAGTGGTCGAGACCGACGGCCTGCTTGGCGAGCACCGCAGGATGGCGGAACGCATCGCAGAGCACCAGGTGCGAGACCGTGAGGCGATCGGTGTGGGCTGCGAGCCAGGTGGCAGCGACGATGGCGTCGTGCATCGCATGGCCCTCGGCCATGGGCGGTGCCAGGTGATCCATCAGCGCGATGCCATCGAAGCCCGCGGCCTCTGCGGCCTGGGCCTTGGCGACCAGCGTCGGCGGGTCCATCCGCATCTGCGGCAGGAACAAGTGGAACTCCGGTGTGGTCATCGGGGCCTCTCGGCTTCTGGTCGGGGCACGTCGTGGTCGTGGCCGTGTTCGTCGATCAACAACAGCCCGCTCGGGTGATCGTGATCGGCGTGGGCGTTGAACAGGTGATCCTCGTATGCCTGACGCAGGACCTCGGGTCGGAGGACCTCCGCCGGGGGCCCGGCGGCCACCAGGCGCCGCGCGAACAACGCGACCTGGTCGCAGTGATGCGCCTCGTCGAGGTGGTGGGTCGACAACACCACCGCCGTGCCGCGTGCGGTCTCCTGATCGATCACGTCGAGGATCCGCTGCTGGCTGTCGAGATCGAGTCCGGTGATCGGTTCGTCCATGAGGACCACGGGAGCCTGTTGTGCGAGGGCCTGCGCCACCAGGACGCGCTGGCGCTGTCCACCGGAGAGCTCGCCGAACTGCCGGTCGACGAGATCGGCGACGGCGAGTCGCCCTGCGGCCTCGTCGATCGCGGCGAGGTCACGGCGTCCCAGCCTGCCGATCAGACGGTGGCCGCGGTAGCGGCCCATGTGCAGGACCTCCGAGACGGTGAGGGGCATCCAGTTGCCCGAGCCCGGATGCTGGAGCACGTAGGCGACGGTGGGCGGTGCGGGGTCGATGCGCCCCGATGTCGGTGTCAACAGTCCGGCGATCAGGTGCAACAGCGTGGTCTTGCCGGACCCGTTGGGGCCGACCAGTGCCGTTGCGGTGCCGGCGTGGACCGTGAGATCGACGCCCGACAGGGCGAGGTGTCGCCCGTAGGCCATGGACACGTCGTGCAGGCCGACGGCCACTGCCGAGGTGGCCTCAGGCGAGGACATCGAGCGCATCGTGATCGAGGATCTGGGCGGCGGCACGATCGGCCATCGCCGCGAACATGGCCTCGCTGCGATCACTGCGCGACGCAGCGAACGCCCCGAGCATGGTCACCAACGGCCCCTGGAACATGCCGTGGAGGTAGTCGCCGTGGGCGCGGTCCGGGCCGTAGTCGTCGATGCCATGGGTGTCGAGCTCCTCGAGGTAGTGACCGACCAGATCGTCCTCGAGGGCACGTCGATCATCGACCGTGAGGCTGTTCCCGCAGAAATAGGCGAGGTCGCGCATGGGGGAGCGGTAGTCGACCGTCTGCCAGTCGACCGCGATGACGTCGTCGTCACCGAAGAGCAGGTTGTCGAGGCGGTAGTCACCGTGCATCAGGGCGCGCGTCGCCGGTTCGCGTTCCAGCCAGGTCTCGATCTGGCCCGCGAACTGGGCCAGGACCGGGGCGGTGGCGTCGTCGAGCAGTCCGGCGAATCGTTCGGCGAACGCAGTGTGGACCACGCCCATGATCTCACCGAGACCCGACATCGCACCCGAGGACGTCCAGGCGAGATCCTCCAGCACGTCACGCTGCCAGGTCGATCCGTGCAGCTGGGCCAGGTTCTCGACGGCGAGTCGGGCCGCCTCGGCGTCGCAGCCGATCAGCTGGTCACCGGGACGGCGCGGTGCCAGGTCCTCGAGGACCAACACGAAGTCCGACCCGTCGTCGTTGATCGCGGCGAACAGGCATCGGGGCAGTCCGCCGGCGACGGTCGTGGCCACATCGAGATAGAAGCCGATCTCCTTCGTGTACGCGCTGGCGCCCATGCTGCGAGTGCCGAGATCGGCCGAGGGGAACTTGATCACGACGGTCGAGGGCGGGCCGTCGTCGTGCCCGAGCGTGAAGCGGTGGCTGCGTGCCATGAGCCCGACGCCCACGGGTTCGTGGTCCACCGTCGTCACAGGACGTCGTTCGGCGGTGCCGGCCAGCACGGCGCTCATCCACGCGGGATCGATGAGGTCGGGTTCGGTGCGCAGGTCGGGCAGTTCGGCCATCGGAGCATGGTGCCACGTCGCGGGCTCGTCCTGGCGCGTCATCGGTCACCGGTCACGGTGCAGCGTCGACGCCGGGGGCTGTCGAGACCCCCGAGTACAGTGACGGTCCATGGATCTGCGGCTGCTCCCCGATGTCGACGAGGTCGTGCATTGCGCCGACCACGCCCGGCGCTCTGGCGGTCGATCCGGGCGGGTCGGGTATCGCCGCGGACCTCTTGATCGCGGTCGAGGTTCCGTTGCCGTGGCCCAAGCCGGTCTTCGCACATCCCGTGCTCGACGGCGTCGACCTGCTCGCGGCGGAGGCCGCCGTGCCGACCCGCGTTCTGGCGTCGGTGCCACACGATCCCGCATCGTCGGGCTACGCAGTGGTGGCCTACCGGCGTGCGGGCGCCACGATGAACCGCACGGAGATGCGCGTCGACGCGACCGACATCGCAGACGCAGTGCGAACGATGGTGGCCACGCCCACCGACGCCGACCTCGACGAAGGCGATTCCGTGGCGCCTCCGGAGCTGTGGGTCTGCACCCAGGGCAGCCATGACAGCTGCTGTGGGCGAGACGGCACCCGCCTCGCCATCGACGTGCGGGCCCGACGCGGCGACGTGGTCGTGCGGCGCGTGAGTCACACGGGCGGCCACCGGTTCGCGCCGACAGCGCTGACCCTGCCCGACGGACGGATGTGGGGGTACATCGATCCCACGCTCGTCGACCAGGTCGTCGACCGCAGTGGCGCTCCGAGCGAGCTCGCCGAGCGGTGTCGGGGTTGGACCGGCGCCGGCGTCGGCCCCGCGCAGGTCGCAGAGCGCGCCGTGTTCGCCGCCGTGGGTTGGTCGCTCGACGATGCCCGACGCGAGATCACGCTGCTCGATGACGCCGGTGCCGACGGGTCCGTCGGCGTCCGGGTGGAGGCGACCTGGCCCGATGGCGCCGCGGTCGTCTACGAGGTCGACGTCACGATCGTTCGAGAGGTCCCGACGATCGCCTGTCGCGAACCGGGTGGCCTGCCCGCGAAGCCGGGTCGCGAGTACGGGGTCACCCGCTGCGCACGCGTCGCCTGAACGGCGACGTGACCCCGGACGCGCCACCCGAGCCTCTCTTCACGCCGACCCGTCGTCACCCTGCTTCGGCAGGGATCTGCTACTTCGTGATGGTGGGGCTGTCGTTCCCGGTCCTGCCACGCCTGATCGAGGACGAGCTCGGCGGTAGCGAAGCCGAGATCGGCTTCGCGTTCGGTGCCACTGCGCTCGGCATGTTGTTGGTCCGGCCCTTCGTCGGGTTCTTCGCCGACGCCTTCGGGCGGCGCGGCGTCATGGTCGTCGGCGCCTTCGCCGTCGCCGTGCTGCAGCTCGCCCATGTTCCCGCTGCGTCGACCGGCTTGTGGGCGCTGCTCGCCGTGCGTTTCCTGATCGGCACGGCTGCATCGGCGATGTACGTCGGCCAGGCGACCACCGCCACCGAGCTGCCGCCCCAGAGCCGCAGCGCCGAGATCTTCTCGACCTTCAGCGTCGCGGTGTTCGTCGGGTTCGCGATCGGTCCGGTCCTCGGCGAAACGGTGCTCCAGCGGTACGGGTTCACCGAGGCATTCGCGGCTGCTGCGGTGGTCGGCGGTGCGTGTGTGCTGCTCGGGCTCTCGCTGCCCGAGACCCGCCCGCCCGATGCCGTTGCGCGCATCGCCGGCATGCGCGGCCTGTTCCACCCCATCGCGGCCCGGGCAGGCGCGGTGTCGTTCCTGTTGTTCGCAGCGTTCATCGGGTTCACGGCCTTCGCGACGCCCTACGGCGAGTCGCTCGGGCTCGAGCAGGTGCGCTGGGTCCTGTTGGCGTTCTCGGTCACGACGCTGGTCGTCCGGGCGCTCGGTGGACGCCTCATCGCCACGATGGACCGCAAGCTCCTGGGGACCGCGGCCCATCTGACCGTCGTCGCCGGGCTCGCGATCATGATCGCCTTCGACACGGTCTGGTCGTTGTACCTGGGAGGTGTGGTGATGGCGGCCGGTCTGGCGTTCAACGTGCCCTTGATGGTCGTGGTGGCCGCCGAGTCGGCCCGCCCGCAGGAACGCTCGCGTGTGGTGGCCACGGTCATCATGTTCGGTGACCTGGCAAACAGCCTGGGTGCTCTGGGGCTGGGACTCGTCGCCGAGTTCAGCGGCTACCGCGGCATGTACGGCGTGGTCCTGGTGCTCGCCTTCGCCGCCGCGGTGCTCTACCGATCGCCGTTCATGGATCCCGTGACCGCAGTGGCGAACCCACCGGGGTCGCCCCGTGCCGATCATCGCGATGCGACAATTCGCTCATGACCCCGATCGACACGCTCGTCGCCACCGACGAGATTCGCCGCCTGGTGCTGCGCTACTCGGTGGCGATCACCGACCGCGACGTCGATCTGATGGTGTCGCTCTACGACGACCACGCCAGTTTCGGCCTCTACGGCAACGGCGCCGATGCACTCCGTCGCCTCATGGAGGCGACCATGGGCGATCTGGTCTTCGGCGTGATCCTGGTGGCCAACCACCTGATCGACTTCGACGACGACCACCACGCCCACGGCGAGGTCTGGGCCCGCTGCTACGCCCAGAACGACAGCGGCTACTACACCCAGCTCATTCGCTACCTCGACCGCTACGTCGACTGCTCCGGCGGGGAGGGCGAGCCCGACTGGCGCTTCGCGAACCGCAGACACCACCTCTGGTTCGGGGAACCACAGCCCTCGCCGCTGGCACAGGCCCCGGCCAACTGGCCCGAGAACCAGGTGGGTATCGGCAACGTGCCGCTCGCCGACCCCGCAGTGCTCGCATGGCGCGACGAGCAGGGCATCGGCGGCCCGGGTTCCGCCTGAACAGTCGGCGCGGCGGTCTCAGGCGGCCGAGGGGTGCAGGATGGCCAGGCCGGTCGAGGGGTCGAACCAGTGGAAGCGCTCGGGTCGCAGGCTGACGACGGTCGCCGAGCCGGGTCGCGGTGGTGGGCCGACCCGGGAGATTCGAAGCGATGCGCCGTGCTCGGTGTCGACGACGGCGGTCGTGCGATCGCCGGTGCCCTCCACGGTGCGAACCACCGCGTCGACCTGCCACGGGGCCACGGTGCCGCGGGCGTCGAGATCCTCGGGACGGACCCCGAGGAGAACGGTGCGCCCCACGTAGGGGTCGAGCAGCGGGCTCCACACCGGGATGCGGTGCCCCAGCACGCGCGCCGTCCGCTCGCCGGTCTGGTGCTCGAGCGGGACTTCGACGAGGTTCATCGACGGCTCGCCGACGAAGGTCGCCACCGAGGCTGTGAGCGGCGTGCGGTAGATCTGTTCCGGCGTGCCGACCTGGTGGAGGTGACCATCGACGAGGACGGCCATCCGGTCGCTGATCGCCAACGCGTCGTGCTGGTCCGCGGTGACCAGGATCGTCGTGATCCCGAGCGCCTGGTGGACACGGACGATGTCGGAGCGCAGCTGCTGGCGGGCCAGCGAATCGATGAACGCCAGGGGCTCGTCCAACAGCAGCGCCGTCGGTGAGGCGACCAGCGACCGCGCCAGCTGCACGGCTCGCTGTTCGCCTTCGGAGAGCTCGCCGGGGCGGCGGGGCAACAGATGCTCGATGCCGAGTAGCTCGGCCTGCGCGCTGACCTGATCGTCGACGGCGCCGGGTCGGCGGGCTTCGCGCCGCATCTCCAGTGGGAAGCGGATGTTGGCGTGGGCGCTGCGCTCGGGCAGCAACGCGTTCTGCTGGGTGACGAGACCGAGGTTGCGGCGGCGGACCGGCAGGCGGGTGACGTCTCGGCCGGCGATGCTGACCGATCCACTGGTGGGGTCGTCGAGCCCGGCCAGGATGCGAAGCGCGGTGGTCTTGCCGCATCCCGATGGCCCGACGATCGAGAACATCTCGCCGGGCTCGATGGTGATGCTCAGGTGATCGAGCGCGACGACGGGAGCGTCGTCATCGAAGGTCTTGCAGACGTCGTGGAACCCGACGGCGGCCATCGCATGAACGTAGCTCGCGCCGCGACGCTGGTTGTGGTCAGCCGATCACTCCGGCGGCGCGGAGGGAGGCGAGCTCGTCGTCGTCGAGGCCGAGCTCGTGCCGCAGGACCTCGTCGGTGTCCTGGCCGAGCGTCGGCGGCGCGGTGTCGGGACCCTCTGACATCGCGGAGAGTTTGACCGGATTGCCCGAGGTGAGGACTGCGTCGCCGTCGGGGTTGGGGATCTCGACCAGCATGTGACGCGCAGCCACGTGGGGATCGGCGACGACATCGGCGGCCTCGAAGACCGGCGCAGCAGCGATCCCTGCCGCGGCGAGGGCCTCGGCGCCGAGATCGCCCGGTACCAGGCGCTCGGCGCGCCGGTGGCGTTCAGCGGCGTCAGTCGCGGTATGCGCTTCGCGTACGTCGACACATCCTCGATGTTGGGGATCATGGTCGAGCTTCTCGAGGACGTGCCCAGCGTGCGCAACGGCTTCGCGCTCGTCGCCGACGCCGGCCGCAACTGGGATGGCACCGACCCCGTCCGGGGATTGGCGTCCGCCGCATCCGCAGTCACGTGAATTCGTCGTCGAGCGGCGCCTGGGCGACGCTCGAGACCGTCAGCCGAGCGGGACCTCGCCGAGTTCGGTGCCGGTGGCGGGGTCGAGTTGCACCACCGACGTCTCGAACATGCTCGAGCGGCTGCCGTCGGCGTTCTCCTCGGTGATGGTGAATCGCTGCACGAGGGCCCAGAGGCCATCCGGCGCGGTGTCGAGGAGCTCGACTTCGGCGTAGTCGGCTCCTGCGAGATCGGGCTCGTAGAACACGGCGAACGTCGCCGCTTCGGGATCGAAGCGCAGGATTGCGCCGCTCTCGTCGCCGGTACGGATCGGTGTGTCGTTCACATAGACGCCGCTGTCGAGTGCGACGATCTCGGCCTGGCTCAGCGTGGCGACATCGAAGCCGGCGTCAGCGGGTAGGAACCGGGCGCCGAACTCGCCGGTCGGGACGTAGGCCGTGATTGCGCTGGTCTCGAAGTCGTAGAAGGCCAGCGCTTCGTGCAGGGCATTCGTGCCGTCTTGAAACGAGATGCCAAACCGTGAGTTGATCCACCAGATGCCGCCGTCTGCGAACACCGCGTTCTCGAGGTCGATCTCGACGAGGTCGATGACACGCTCGAGCGCCTCGGCGTTCTCGGCTGACAGCGGCGCCGCGTCTTCGGTGCTGGTCGCTGCGACCAGGTCGGCGTCGGGTGCTACGTCGCGGAACGCCGTCCGCTCGGCGATGACGTCGGTGCGGGCGCCGGAGAGGGGATCGAGACGGACCAGTCCACCGGAGATCGTCGAGTAGTAGGCCGTGCCGTCGGTGACGACGAAGCCGAACTCGTCCGCCGGGATCGAGACCACGATCTCGCCGGTGGTGGCGTCGAACGTCTCGATGGTCTTGGTGTCGTCGGTTCGCTTCACGATGCCAACGGCTCCCTCGACGGGCAGGACCGGCCCGTAGGTGGCCGGCGAGGTTCCTGCGCCGAAGTCGATCTCCTGGAGGCTGGTGACCGTGGTGAGCTCGCCGGTCGCGGCGTCGACCCGGACGAGCGACTCGGTGGCCAGGTTCGCGTCCTCGGGGTCGCTCACCCGCACCACGATCCATGCGGCCTCGGCACCCCGAGCGAACTTCGTCGGGTCGGATTGCCCGCCGACCGGTCCCAACGGTGTCGCAGTGCCGGTGGCCAGGTCGACCGCGAACGGCGTCGAGAACGAGTACGCGACCGCACCGGTGAGCGGTGCCGGGCTCACACCGTCGGCGCCGACGGCACCGGATTCGTCGCCGGTTTCGGGCACGGAATCACCCGATTCGGGGACGGTGACGGCGCCATCGCCGCCGGCCGCCGGTTCGCCGCCGTCGGCTGTGGAATCGCCGCCTCCGCAGGCTGTCAGCACCAACAGGAACGCGATGAGCAACACGGGCAGTCTGTGCATGGCGCAACGAGACGATGTCCGATGCTCACGGTTACTCCCGCCGCGGCCAAGACCGGGTGTAACTGCGTGATGGGTCGTCGTGTTGCAGGTCGAGCGGTCGCCGCCGGTAGTAGTCGGCATCGACGGGCGGCGACGCCGTCGGATCCGAAAAGAACGCGGCGCGGACCCGGTCGTCCCAGTGGATCGCGTCGAGGACGCGAATCGGCCGTTGGATCTCGATGAGACGGTCCGACAGCTCACGCACGGCCTCACGGCGCGCGAGCTCGGTTGCGGTGAGCGACTCGCCCGGGGCGGTCGGATCGCCCGGCGGCGCTCTCAGCCGATCACTCCGGCGGCGCGGAGGGAGGCGAGCTCGTCGTCGTCGAGGCCGAGCTCGTGCCGCAGGACCTCGTCGGTGTCCTGGCCGAGCGTCGGCGGCGCGGTGTCGGGACCCTCTGACATCGCGGAGAGTTTGACCGGATTGCCCGAGGTGAGGACTGCGTCGCCGTCGGGGTTGGGGATCTCGACCAGCATGTGACGCGCAGCCACGTGGGGATCGGCGACGACATCGGCGGCCTCGAAGACCGGCGCAGCAGCGATCCCTGCCGCGGCGAGGGCCTCGGCGACCTCGATCGTGCTGCGGTCGCCCGCCCACTCGGCGACGCCGGCCCGGAGGACGTCGATGTCGCGCACCCAGCCGTCGCGCTGCGCGAAGCGGGGGTCGTCGAGCCATTCGGGACGCCCCACGGTCTCGGCGAGGATCGCGAACTGGGCTTCGCGCCCGACCTGGACGACCACTTCGCCCGACGCGATGGGGAACCCGTGGTTGATGATGGCCGTCGGGGTGCGGGGGTCCTTCCCCATGGACGCGTAGTTGGGGACGATGTCGGCGAACGCGACCATGGCGTCGAACATCGAGACGTCGACGTACTGGCCCGTCCCGGTGCGGTCGCGGTGGCGCAACGCGGCCAGGACCCCGATGACGGCGAACACGCCGGTTCCGGTGTCGCCGAGGGCCCCCATGGGCGACACCTTCAGGTCGTCGTCAGGGCCGCGGTTGAACGTGTAGAGCCCGGACATGGCCTCGGCGATCGGCGCGAATGCCGGCCAGTTGCCGTAGGGGCTCTCGACGGTGTTGCCGAACCCCGAGACCGACAGATAGATCAGCTCCGGCGCCACTGCCGCCAGGTCGTCGTAGGCGAGGCCGAACCGGGCCATCGTGCCGGCCTTGAAGTTCTCGGCCACGACGTCGAAGCGCGGCGCGAGCCGGCGGACGATGTCCTGCGCTGCCGGGCTCTTCAGGTCGAGCGCGATGGATCGCTTCGACAGGTTGTTCCGCAGGAACGTCGCGCCCATCTGCGCGCCGGCCGCATCGGTGACCGCCGGGAGCGAGCTGCGTCCGAGGTCGCCACGAGTCGGATGTTCGACCTTGACGACCTCGGCGCCCAGGCGAGCGAGCAGCTGGGTCGCGTAGGGGAGCGACTGCATCTGTTCGATGGCGAGGATGCGCACGCCATCGAGTGGCTTGCCGTTGGCCGCGGCCTCGGGGTTGGTGATGTCGCCGACCTGCATGGGTCTCCTCGTCGATGTCGGGCTTCGCTGGGGACGTTCGCGTCGAACGAGCGCCGGGGCGTCGTGCTCAGCCCTGGTAGAGGACCTTGCCCTTGTAGAGCAGCGCCGGGGTCTCGTTGCCCTTGGCGTGGATGGCGGTCTCGGTGGTGACGAGCGTGCCCTTCTTGTGGGCTTCGGCACCGACGAGGCGGGTGCGGGCGTGCACGGTCGAACCGACCGGAACCGGAGCGAGGAAACGGAATCCGTCCGAGCCGTAGTTCACGGCGTTCTTGATACCGGTGATCGCGAAATCCGGCTTGGGCATGACCTGCGGCAGCAGTGCCAGGGTGAAGAACCCGTGCACGATCGGCCCGCCGAAGGGGCTTTCGCGCTCGCAGCGCTCGACGTCGACGTGGATCCACTGGTGGTCGCCGGTGAGATCGGCGAAGGAGTTCACCATGTCCTGGGTGACGATGACCTCGGTGCCCCAGTCGCCGAACTCGTCGCTGGCGGCGGCGTTGATGGCATCGACGTCGTCGAAGGGAATCTCCTGCATGGCACTCTCCGTATCGCGGGGGAACTGACGGCCCGTCAGGTTGCCACAAGTCGCGGGTCAGGTACGACCTGACCCGCGAGTCAGCATCCCGCTAGGCCATCGCCGCGCGGTTGATGGCGCTGATGATGGCGCGCATGGAGGCGGTGGTGATGTCGGTGTGGATGCCACAGCCCCACAGGGTGCGGTCACCGATGATCATCTCGATGTAGGCCACGGCCTGCGCGTCGACACCGGTGCCCTTGGAGTGCTCCTGGTAGTCGAGCACCCGCAGGTCCAACTCGAGCGCGTCACGCAGCCCGGACACGAACGCGTCGAGCGATCCGTTGCCGTCGCCCTGGACCACCAACTGTTCGCCCTCGGTGACGCTCAGCCGGGCGGTCAGCAGGGTGCGGTCCTGGCCGGTCGCGTTCTGGGCAGCCTCGTAGCCGTGCAGGCGGTAGGGCTCGTCGAGATCGAGATACTCCGATGCGAACTCGTCGTAGATCTCGTTCGCGGTGATCTCTTTGCCGGTGTCGTCGGCGATCTCCTGGATCGAGCGGGTGAACTCGATCTGCATCCGACGAGGCAGGTCCAGCTGGTTCTCGGCCTTGAGCAGGTACGACACGCCGCCCTTGCCGGACTGGCTGTTGACGCGCACGACGTCTTCGTAGGTTCGCCCCACGTCCTTCGGGTCGATCGGGATGTAGGGCACCTCGAAGCGCTCTCCGCCGTCGCGCTCGAGGGCCTCGAAGCCCTTTTTGATCGCGTCTTGGTGTGAGCCCGAGAAGGCGGTGTACACGAGGTCGCCGACATAGGGGTGGCGGGGATGCACCGGCAGCTGGTTGCAGTGCTCGGCCACCCGGCGCAGCTCGTTGATGTCGCTCAGGTCGAGCATGGGGTCGACGCCCTGGGTGTACATGTTGAGCGCCAGGTTGACGACGTCGACGTTGCCGGTGCGCTCGCCGTTGCCGAACAGCGTGCCCTCGATGCGGTCGGCGCCGGCCATGACTCCGAACTCCGCCGCGGCGACACCGGTGCCGCGGTCGTTGTGGGGGTGCAGGCTCAAGATGATGTGCTCGCGCCGAGCCAGGTTGCGGTGCATCCACTCGATCATGTCGCCGTAGATGTTCGGCGTGCTCATCTCGACCGTTGCCGGCAGGTTGATGATGATCTTGTCGTCGACGGACGGGTCGATGACGTCGACCACGGCGTCGCAGACCCGCTTCGCATACGGCAGTTCGGTGCCTGTGAACGACTCCGGCGAGTACTCGTAGCGCACGTGGGTCTCGGGGACCTTGCCCTCGAGCTCCTTGCACAACGCGGCACCGTCGGTGGCGATCTTGGTGATCCCGGCTTCGTCGAGGCCGAAGACCACCCGTCGCTGCAGCGTCGAGGTGGAGTTGTAGAAGTGCACGATCGCCTGCTTCGAGCCGGCGATGGCCTCATAGGTGCGCTCGATCAGCTCGGGGCGACACTGGGTGAGGACCTGGATGGTGACGTTGTCGGGGATGGCGCCCTGTTCGATGATCTCGCGTACGAAGCGGAAGTCGGTGTCCGACGCCGAGGGGAATCCGACCTCGATCTCGGTGAAGCCGATCTCCACCAGCTTGGTGAACATCTTCCACTTGCGGTCGGGATCCATGGGCTCGATGAGCGCCTGGTTGCCGTCGCGCAGATCGACCGAACACCACAGCGGGGCGGTGGTGATGACCTTGCCCGGCCAACTGCGATCGGGAAGATCGATGGGAGCGAACGCCGCATACTTCGCGGTGGGCATCCCGCTCGTACGCTGTGCGGCGGTGACGGGGGATCCGGTTGGGCCGGACGGGGTGGGACTGGACGTGCTCATGGGGTACCTCTCGACTCTGGGAACGACTCTGGCTGGAAGGAAACGAACGGGGGCGTCCCGATGATCGACCGCGCGGGTCAGATCACCGGGCCCATAAGTCGCAGCGAGAGGAGTCGGATCTGCACAGTGGTCAAGGCTAACGCGTTGCTACGGTACTCACGTACACGGGCAGCGTCGGGCGTTCAGCGGATGCGGGGCTTCGAGCGAGCACCCGAGCTGAAGGCCTCCTGGCCCTGGGACAGCGCCTTCTTCGACATGCCGGTCGTCAACAGCGCCGGTGCCATCGACAGGGCCTCGAGACGTCCGAGGTCGTTCGCTGCCCAGATCGCGCGCATCGAGGCCTGCACGGCCACCGGCGGCTGGGAGGCGATGGTGTCGGCGAGCCACGCGGCGGCATCGTGGAGATCGTCGGCGGCGACGACCTCGCTCACGAGCCCGATGCGGTGCGCGGTCTCGGCCGACATGCGCTCGTGGTTGCCGAGCAGGGTGAGGCGCAGGATCTCACCCAGCGGCATGCGCTGCGCCATCTTCATCGGCTCGTACACCGCGGCCATGCCGTAGGTGACGTGGGGATCGAAGAAGGTCGCGTGGTCGGCGGCGATGATGATGTCGCATTCGGCGAGCAGGTAGAAGGCCCCGCCGCAGCACATGCCGTTGACGGCACAGATCACCGGCTTCCACAGGTCGCACGCCTTGGGGCCCAGGTCGTCGCCGGGGTCGTCGTACATGTAGTTGTTCGACGTCCGGTACAGGTTCTCGCTGTCGTCGAGCGCGCTCATGTCCTGGCCACGGTCGATCCCGACGCAGAACGCTCGATCGCCACGTGCGGTCAGCACGGCGACGTGCACCTCGTCGATGGTGCGCAGCGCCCGCCACGTGGCCTTCACCTCGGCCTGCATGCGCTCGTCGAAGGCATGCAGCGCGTCGGGCCGGTCGAGGGTGACCCAGGCGACGTGGTCGCGGATGTCGACCTCGATGGTCTCGAAGCTGGAAGGGTCGAAGCTGGTCATGGGCGCAATGTAGTGGCGGTGGGCGATCGCAGGGCCGAGCAGTGTGCGAGGATCATCGGCGCACACAACGCACGAGGGGGAAGCAATGACGTTCGACTTCACGGGAAAGACCGCAGTGGTCACCGGCGCCAGCCGCGGGATCGGCGAGGCGGTGGCCCGCCAGCTCGACGCCGGCGGCGCGCGGGTCGCCCTGGTGGCGCGCAGCGCCGACAAGCTCGAGGCCATCGCCGCCGAGCTCGGCAACGATCCGATCGTCATCGCCTGTGATCTCTCCACCGACGAGGCCATCGACACCATCGCCGCCCAGGCCCTCGACGCATTCGGTGGTCTCGACATCTTGGTCAACAACGCCGCCGTCGAACGCAACGAACCGGCCTCCAAGGTCACCGGCGCTGCGATCGATGAGACCCTGTTCGTCAATCTGCGCCAGGCGTTCGTGCTGTCGAGCCGGTTCGCGAAGCCCTTGTTCGCGAGTTCGGGGTGCATCGTCAACGTCTCGTCGACCGCGGCCACCGGTGCCGGCGGCACCCAGGGTGCCTACGCCGCATCCAAGGGTGGCCTCAACACCTTGACCAAGAACCTGGCCAACGAATGGGCCAACAAGGGTGTGCGCGTCAACGGCGTCGCTCCGGGGTTGACCGACACCGAGATGTGGGGGCCCACCTTCGAGCGCCTGGGTGAGGAGTTCGTGCGCGAGTCCTTCGCCAAGCGGGTTCCGCTGGCGCGGTGGGGCACTGCAGAGGAGATAGCGAACGTGGCCTGCTTCCTGGCATCGGACCTCGCCTCCTACGTCACCGGTCAGACCATCAAGGTCGACGGAGGCATGACGAACAACTGAGCGCGTGCGGCCACGAGGAGGGGAGGGGGAGGCGAAATTACCCCCCTCGCTCGTGTTTGGGGAATACTTGCCGATGGGGCTGGGGCGTCCGCTTCTGCGGTTCGTTCAGGGCACAGGTAGATCCGTGCGAGGAGTCCCCGTTCATGTCCAGTTCTTTGGCCCCACCCCGCAGCGACGAGGCCTTCGCCACGCGATTCGGCGACATCTTGTACTCGGTGCGTCGCACCCGTGGCCTGCGGCTGCGCCACCTGGCCGACCACACCCTGCCGGCCCGTAGCCTCCGAGCCGCCGAGGCCGGCAAGCTCGACCTCACCCCCGACACCGTCACCGAGCTCGCACACCGCTACGGCGTCGAACTCGCCACCATCCTCGATGCCCGCCGGCCGATCCGCATCGACGCCACCGGCTCGCTCGCGATCGGCGACACCATCGTCGGCTTCGTGCCCGGCGACGAGTTGTCGTTGCTGCAGG
Source organism: uncultured Acidimicrobiaceae bacterium (assembly GCA_963716795.1). GTDB lineage: Bacteria > Actinomycetota > Acidimicrobiia > Acidimicrobiales > UBA8592 > CAVQUE01. The sequence continues at coordinate 187,544 of CAVQUE010000002.1, forward strand.
GGTACCTCGACGCCGTGCGATCGATTCGCTCCCTCGATGACGATGACCTGGTGGCGCTGCGTCGTTGCGACATCGAGGCCCTGGGCACGCACCTGGCCGAACCGGCACGAGCGATCATCGACCGTCTCGGGCAGCTGATGGGCGCGTCGGGCGAGCAGCGACGGGCCATGGTCGGGCTCTATCTGGCCAACGCGTCGGTCATCGGCTGCTGGTCTGCCAACTGAGCGTCGAGGCGGCGTCGAACCCAGGTCCTGCGAAGCCCGGCGTGGCAGACTGAGATCCGACGCCACCCGAGGGTGGGGGCGCATTTCTCAGGGGGAAGACCATGACCGACCTGGCCAATGATCTCGGTATCGACGATCTGGTCGAGCGCGACCAACGGGCCATCGCCTGCCCGTACCCGATCTTCTCGCAGCTGCGTGACGAAGCGCCCGTGCACTACAGCGACCACCTCGGCGCGTGGGTCTGCACCCGCTACGACGACATCCTCGCCGTGTTGCACGACACCGACCGGTTCTCGTCGAACATGCCGACCGGTCCGTCCTCGCTCGGAGAACTCATGGGTGCGGCCATGCAGGAGCTGGCTCAGGATCCGACGATGGCGACGTACTTCGAGGCGGTGATGAGCCGTCGGGGCCAGGCGGTCGTGCTGCTCAATGCCGATCCGCCGGACCACCGCCGCCAGCGCAAACTCGTCAACGGGGCGTTCCGGCCGAGCCGGATGCGGGGCATGGAACCCATGGTCACCGAGGTCGCCGAACGTCTGGCCGATGCCTTGTGCGACCGCACCGAGGCCGAGTTCGTGGCCGACTTCGCCGTCGGGTTGCCGATGACGATCATCGCCTACGCGCTCGGGGTCGGCGACGATGACCTCGACACCTTCAAGCGCTGGTCCGATGATCTCGTCATGCCGGTCGGGAATCCGGCGCCGACGGTCGAGGAAGTGCGGTCGTATCTGATCTCGTCGACGGAGTTCTCGGACTTCTTCGCCGACATGTTGGCCGACCGCCGCGAGACCCCCCAGCAGGACATCGTGTCCGATGTGGCCAATGCCGAACTCGACGGCGAGACGCTCAGCCTCAACGAGCAGCTCGCCATGTTGCAGCAGTTCCTCGTGGCCGGCAACGAGACCACCACGAAGCTGCTGACCAACATCTGCCACCATCTCGCGACCGACCCCGAGATGCAGGAGCGGGTCCGAGCCGATCGCAGCCTCGTGGAGGGCCTCGTCGAGGAGGCGCTGCGCTACGAGGCGCCCGTCGGCGGGCTGTTCCGCCAGGCCAAGGTCGACGTCGAGGTCGGTGGTGTCGCGGTGAAGGCCGGCGACCACGTGTGGTGCCTCTACGCCGCTGCCAACCGCGACGGTGAGCGCTTCGAAGACCCCGATGCGTTCGATGTCTGCCGGGCCAACGCCCGCGACCACATCGCCTTCGGTCACGGCGAGCACTACTGCATCGGCGCTGCGCTGGCTCGAGCCGAGGCCCGCATCGGCACCAATGCACTGCTCGATCGCCTCGGCGACATCCGCCTCTCCGACGACAACGACTTCTCCTACGAGAACACCTTCGTGCTCCGGGGTCTGCGCACGCTGCGCATCACCTACACACCCATCACCGGCTGAACCACGGCCACACCGAGGCGACGCCGCGCTCGTCGGCATTCAGGCTGCGGCGACGATCGCCACCTCCATGCGCCACTCCGGCTGGGCCAACGCCGGCACGGTGACGAGCGTCGAGGCGACGCGGTGCCCACCGAGGGCGTCGTCGCGTGCGGCCATCACCGGCCCCAGCGGTTCGCCGGCCACGACGTAGGTGGTGACCGACACCACGTCGTCGGGGCCCATGTGGGCGTCGCGCAACATCGCGGCGATGTTGGCCCACACGACCTGGGCCTGCTCGCCGATATCGGCGGGGACGGATCCGTCGGGGGCCACGGGCACCACCCCGGAGGTGTGCAGCCAACGGGTCGGGTGGTCGCTGAGGATCGCGTGCGCGTAGTTCGCAGCGGGAGCGGCGATGTCGTCGGGTCGGATCTCGTGATGACGGGCGTGGGACTCCATCGGCGAAGCTTCGCGGACGACCGCCGACCACTACGATCTCGATCCAGTCACCGATGAGGGGGAACCATGGTGGGTCCAGGGAATCCGTCCACCGTCGACGAGGTCGATGTGCATGCTCGGGAGACCATCGAGAACTGGTACCCGACCTACGCGCTCCTCCAGGAGCAGGCGCCGGTGTACCACGTGCCCGGCACCCAGACGTACTTCCTGACGCGCTACGACGACATCTCTCACGTCCTGCGGAACAACGACGTCTTCCTGCGCGGTTCGGGCAGCACCAGTCCGCTGCTCAAGGATCGCCCAGGCCCGTGACCACTACGCCGAGCACGGCTACCCGAAGGTGTTGCCTCTGGCGGTCGACCCGCCCGAGCATCGCCGCTATCGCAACATGGTCGACCACTTCTTCTCGGTGGCAGGAGCCGAGACCCAGCGCGACCTGATCACCGGCATCGTGCACGAGCTGATCGACGGCTGGATCGACGCCGGCGAGGTCGAGTACGTCGACGCGTTCGCGACGCCGCTGCCGGTGCGGGTCATCACGACCATGATGGGCTTTCCGCTCACCGACATCCCTCAGCTCAAGGTCTGGTCCGAGGCGTGGGTGGCGCCGTTCTCGGGTCAGTTGAGCACCGCGAGGAACGCGAGCGGCGCCGGCTGATGGTCGAGTTCCAGCACTACATCGCCGACCAGATCGCGACCAAGCGTGCCGATCCCGGCGACGACGTCATCAGCTACCTCGTCGCGACACCGGTGCAGCTACCGAACGAGACGCGGCCGTTGACCGACGGCGAGATCATCAACATGGTCGACCATCTCTACATCGGCGGCAACGAGACCACGACCTTCGCCCTGACGTCGGGCCTGTGGCTGTTGATCCAGCACCCCGAACTGCAAGCTCGGTTGCGCGCCGAACCTCACAAGACGCGAGCCTTCGTCGACGAGATCCTGCGTCTCGAGTCGCCCACCCAGGGCATGGACCGTCACGCTGCCGTCGACACCGAGATCGCCGGCGTCGCGATCCCCGCCGGCTCGCACATCCACATCCGCTATGCCGCAGCCAACCGCGACGGCGACCAGTTCGAGGATCCGACGGCACTCGACATCGATCGCGCCAACGGCCACCGCCACCTCGCGTTCTCGCTGGGGGAGACCCATTGCCCCGGAGCCGGGCTGTCACGCCTCGAACAGGTCATCGCCACCGAAGCACTTCTCGACCGTCTCGACGATCTCGCGTTCGCCCCTGACAAGAACACCTTCCAGCATCACGTGAACTTCACGCTGCGGGCCTTCACCGACCTGCACATCACGTTCCGTCCTCGGGCCGAGTCCATCGACTCCGCCTGAGCGCACGCGGCGCTGCGGCGTCGGTCATCCGCGGCCGAGGCGCAGCCTGTTCAGAAGTGGTACGGGAAGCCGCTCCAGTCGGGGTCGCGCTTTTCGAGAAACGCATCGCGGCCCTCGACGGCCTCGTCGGTCATGTACGCGAGGCGGGTGGCCTCGCCGGCGAAGACCTGCTGGCCGACCAGGCCATCGTCGATCAGGTTCATCGCGAACTTCGCCATCCGGTTCGCGGTCGGGGACTTGCCGCAGATCTCCGTTGCCCACTCGAGTGCGGTGGCCTCGAGGTCCTCGTGGGCCACGACCGCGTTGACGATGCCCATGCGGTGGGCGTCGTCGGCGGAGTAGGACCGACCGAGGAAGAAGATCTCGCGTGCGAACTTCTGGCCGACCTGGCGAGCCAGGTACGCCGAGCCGAACCCGCCGTCGAAGCTGGCGACGTCGGTGTCGGTCTGTTTGAAGATGGCGTGCTCTCGGCTCGCGATGGTGAGGTCGCACACGACGTGGAGGCTGTGACCGCCGCCGACCGCCCATCCGGGGACCGCGCAGATCACCGGTTTGGGCATCATCCGTATGAGGCGCTGGACCTCGAGGATGTGCAGCCGCCCGACCCGCGCCGGATCGATGGTGTCGGCGGTGTCACCCTCGGCGTAGCGGTAGCCGTCCTTGCCGCGGATGCGCTGGTCGCCGCCGCTGCAGAACGCCCACCCACCGTCCTTCGGCGACGGGCCGTTGCCGGTCACGATGATGGCCCCGACATCGGCGCTCATCCGGGCGTGATCGAGTGCTCGGTAGAGCTCGTCGACGGTGCCGGGCCGGAACGCATTGCGGACCTCGGGCCGGTCGAACGCGATGCGGACCGCGCCGACATCGAGAGCGCGGTGGTAGGTGATGTCGGTGAAGTCGAAGCCGGGCACCGGGCGCCAGCAGCTGGGATCGAAGATCTCCGAGACGAATTCGGACGGGTCGGACATGGCCGACATCGTAGAGTCGAGCGCCAGCAGACCCAGGGTCCGGAGCAGCCGGACCCCGACACGCACCAGGACAGCCATGGCCGACGACAATCCGCTCCACCTGCTCTCGGTGCCTGCCGCCACGGCGCGGTCGTCGGTCATCCGCGACCTGCTCGAACATGCCCAACGGCCGGGGATGATCTCGCTCGCCGGCGGGATCCCCGATCCCGACCTGTTCCCGATGGCCGCCATCGACGAGGCGCTCGGCCGGTGCCTGGCAGCAGGTCCCAAGGTGCTGCAGTACGGCCTCACGCCCGGCGAACCTGCCGCCAGGGCGGCCATGGGGGCGCTGGTGGGCCGGCCCGTGGACGTCGATCGAGTGGTGGTCACCACCGGTTCACAGCAGGGCCTGGACCTGATCGTCAAGGCGCTGATCGATCCCGGCGACGAGATCGTCGTGGGCGACCCCTCGTACCTCGGCGCCCTGCAGGCCTTTCGAGCCGGTCGGGCCCGACTGACGGCGTTGCCCGTCGATGAGGCCGGCTTGCAGGTGGACGTGCTCGAGGATCGGCTGCTGGCCGGAACCCGGCCGCCGGTGTTCGTCTACGTCGTGACCAACTTCGACAACCCGACCGGCGCCACGCTCTCCGGGCCGCGCCGGGCACTGTTGGTGGAGTTGGCCGAACGGTTCGGGTTCCTCGTGGTCGAAGACGACCCCTACGGCGCGCTGCGCTACGACGGCATGGCGCCACCACCGATCGGAGAGGGCAGCGACCACGTGGTGCGACTCCGGTCGACCTCGAAGGTTCTTGCGCCCGGCCTGCGCATCGGCTGGCTCGAGGGCCCGGAGTGGCTCGTGCATGCGGTGGTCATCGCCAAGCAGAGCACCGATCTGCACACGGCGACGCTCTCCCAGGCCGTCGTGGCCGAGCTGCTCGGTGACCGGGCGTGGTTCGACGAGCACGTGGCGCAGGTCTGCGATCGCTATCGGGAACGTCGCGACGCACTGTGCGACGCTCTCGACGACCAGCTGGGCGATGCCGTCACCTATGTCCGACCCGACGGCGGGATGTTCGTGTGGGCGACGCTCGAGGTCGAGACCGACGAGCTGCTCCCGCGTGCCCTCGACGATGGGGTGGCGTTCGTTCCCGGGTCTGCCTTTGCCGTCGACGGCGACTGCGCAACCGAGTTGCGGTTGAGCTTCGCCACCGCAGCGCCCGATGAGCTCGCCGAGGGCTGCCGGCGCCTCGGCTCCGTGGTCCACCCCCGATGATGGTCGTGGCGGGTATGGATCCCCGCACGCCGTTGGCCGAGGTCGGTGCCTATGCAGCACGGGTCGAGGCATTGGGATTCGATGCGCTGCACGTGCCCGAGACCATCAACGACTCGCTCGTCGTGGCGGCCCTGGCACTCGAGCACAGCACGGCGCTGGTGGTCCGGACGTCGGTCACGGTCGCGTTCGTACGGAGCCCCATGCAGCTGGCCCTGACGGCGTGGTCGCTCGCGGCGATGGCGCCGGGGCGGTTCGCTCTCGGGCTGGGCTCGCAGATCCGGGCCAACATCGAGCAGCGCCACGGTATGGACTGGTCCGATCCGGTCGAGCGGATGACCGACGTCGTCGAGGCCATCCGGGCCTGTTTCGGCGCCTTCGCGACGGGGAGCGGCTCGATCATCGCGGCCCGGTCCATCAGCTCACGAGGCTGCAGTCCGAGTTCCGTCCCGACCCGATCGAGGGCGCGCCGCCAGAGATCTGGCTCGGCGCGGTCAACGCCGGCATGTGCGAGGTCGCCGGACGCCTGGCCGACGGTGTCGTCGGCCATCCGACCAACAGCGCCCGGGCGCACATCGACGAGGTCATGGCCCCGGCCATCAGCAGGGGATCGGCAGCCGCAGGTCGCCTCTCGCCGCCGCTGGTGGTGGCACCACCCGTCATCACCGGTGCCGACGCCGAATCGGTCGACCGTGCGCGTGCCGCCCGGCTGGTGCGGTTGGCCTTCGTGCTGTCGACGCCGGCGTACGAGTCGACCCTGGCGCGTACGGGCCACCGCAACGTTGCCGTGGCATTGCGTGGTGCGCTGCGTGAGGGGCGAACCGACATCGCGTCGATGGTGCCCGACGCCGTCGTCGACGAACTGGCCGTGGTCGCGCCCTACGGCGACCTTCCCCCGATGGTGCGGGCCCGCTACGGCGAGGTCGCCACCGGGATCCTGCTCCGGCCACCCGACGACACCACCGACGATGGAGCCTTCGCCGAGGTCGTGGCGGAACTCCAGCGGCTGGGCTGAGCGGCAACCCGCTGCTCAGCGCAGTTCGTGGCGGCGCGGCGGGTCGGCGCCCACCCGTGCGCACGCGATGGCGGCCACCCGCCCGGCGAATGCCATGGCCTCACGCCAGCCGTCGGCGTCGAGGCTGTCGAGGGCATCGGGCCGGATGACGCCGGCTTCGTGGAGCGCACAGAGCAGACCACCGGTGAACGAATCGCCGGCGCCGACGGTGTCGACGACCTCGACCGGCACGGGATCGACCTGCACCACGCCGGCCGTCGTGTATGCGATCGCCCCATCGCCGCCCATGGTCACGACGACCGCACGGACGCCCCGCTCCATCCACGCCCGGGCGATGGTCTCGTGCCCGAGCGCCGGTTCGATCCAGCCGAGGTCGGCGCGGCTGACCTTGACCAGATCGGCGTGGTCGAGCCACCGGTCGAGGTGGGTCCGAAAGCTCGCGGCGTCGCCTGCGATGGCCGGCCGGGGGTTGGGGTCGACCGACACCAGCTGGTCGGCAGCGGTCGCCAGGATCGCAGCGAAGGCCGACGCGGCCGGTTCGATGACCGCAGACACCGAGCCGCACAGGTGGACGATGCCATCGGCGAGCTCGACACCGGCGGCATCGAAGCTGACGGCGGTGGTGTCGGCGCTGTGGAACGTGAACCCTGGTTCGGCCGACGCACCGCCCGGATCGACGACCGCGAGGGTCGTGGCCGTCTCGGTGGTGCGGCACTGGCCGGTGTCGACGCCGGCGTCGTCGAGATGCGCGCGGAGGACCCGGCCGAACCGGTCTGTGGAGAGATGGCCGATGAAGCCAGCCGGGGCTCCGAGGCGACCGGCCGCCACCGCGACGTTCATCGGAGCACCGCCCGGTCGGGCGTGCCAGAGCGTGCCGTCGGAGCCGGCGGGCATGAGGTCGATGAGGGCTTCGCCGAGCGTCGTGATCACAGTCGCCATCGTCGCGTGCGCGGCATGCGCCTCGCGGGAGGGAAGCTGCGATGCCGATCTTCAGCACTCGATGTCGCAGTCGGACCTCTCACTCGATCGTGGCGACGACCCCCGAAGTCGGTCCGTTGACCTGCATCGTGGAGGCGAGTCGGACTCCGCCCTCGTGCAGCGCTGGTACGTCGCCCCCGGGCTCAGCCGAGCATCGCCTGGACGGTCCCGATGGTGTCGGCCTCGGCGGCCGTCTTGTCGTCTCGGTAGCGACGGACCCGTGCGAAGCGCAGCGCCACACCACCGGGGTAGCGGGTGGAGCGCTGCACGCCGTCGAGCGCGATCTCGACCACCTGCACTGGTTCGACGTCGACGACGTGGCGACGCCTCCCGGTCTCCAACTCCAGGAACCGGGCGGTCTGCCAGGTCAGCATCTCGTCGGTCAGGCCCTTGAACGTCTTGCCGACCATGACCATCTGGCCGTCCGCTCCGCGAGCGCCGAGGTGCAGGTTCGACAACCAGCCCTGGCGGCGTCCCGAGCCCCACTCGACGGCCAGCACCACCAGGTCGAGCGTGTGCACCGGCTTGACCTTGCGCCAGCTCTTGCCCCGGCGCCCGGCCTCGTAGGGCGCGTCGAGGCTCTTCACCATCACGCCCTCGTGGCCCGCTGCAAGCGCTTCGTCCAGGACCGCAGCAGCGACGGTCGGATCATCGGTGCGGACACCGGGGATCCGCAATGCGCCGACGACCGCATCGAGACGATCGAGGCGGTCGCCGAGCGGTGCGTCGATCAGGTCCTCTCCATCGACGTGCACGATGTCGAAGAACATCGGCGCCAACGACACCGCCGGGCCGTCGCTGCCGAAGCGTCGCATCGTGTCCTGGAACCGTTCGGGCCGGTCGTCGTCGCTGACGCCCAGGACCTCGCCGTCGAGCACGACCGTGTCGACGGGCAGCGCCCGCACGGTGGCGGCGACGGCAGGGAGACGGTCGGTGATCTCGTTGAGGTTGCGGGTCCAGATCCGGACCTCGTCGCCATGGCGATGCACCTGGATGCGGGCACCATCGAGCTTCCATTCGACCGACGCCATGCCCAGGTCGGTCACGGCAGCTGCGACGTCGGGTGCGGTGGAGGCCAGCATCGGTCGAATCGGGCGCCCCACCTCCAGGCCGACGGCGGCCACGGCGTCGGCGCCTACGCCCGCAGCACGTGCGGCTGCCTCCAGATCACCCGACAGCATCAGCGCTCGGCGCAGCGCACCGGGAGCGACCTCGGTGGCCCGAGCCAGACCGTCGAGGACCAGGCCCTCGTTCGCCCCCTGGCGCAGCTCGCCGAGCAGGAGCCGACGCAACAAGTCGGCCTCATCGGCCGAGAGCCCGGCAAACTGCGCTGCGAGCAGGTCGTGGCGCCTGCCGCCCGAGCCCGACCCGGTGGTGGCTTCGAGCTCGATCGAGCAGCCCGTCCACCTCGCGCAGCGTCACCGAGGCCGACACCGGCTCGGGCTTCGGCGCTGCGCCGCCAGCGCTTCGGGAGTCGTCGACCGCATCGAGATCTGCCAGCGTCGCCCAGCCCACCCCGATGCGCCCCTGGCGGGTCGTGCCCGACAGGTAGAGCGCTGCGAGCGCGAGGTCATCGGCGTCGGCCTGGCTCAACAGCTCGGCGATCCTGTCGATCTTGGCCCGCCGGGATCGTGTGGCCGCGATGTCGGCAGACGCAGCTGCCAACGCCGCGAGTGTCAGTGGCTCGTCGCTCATCGGCGCATCCCACGGCACCCGGCGAGGATGCGGCGCGGGTGACCGCATGTCTCGTCGTCACGGCACGGCGAGCAGGCGAGCTCGTGTCTTCGGGTCGCGACATCGGCATGCGACGCGACGAGTGCGGGAAGGGCTGCCATTGCGCCAGTATCGTCGGTGCAGGCCCGCGGTGGCCGTGTCGGTCGACTCCTCCCGGAGAAGCGAGCTCGCGCCACCGGCACACAGCTGTGCGCCGCCGTGATCGACCCCCGACAGGAGCACCCATGCAGATCGCAATGATCGGCGCCGGCACGATGGGGGCCACCATGGCACGGCGCCTCCGCGTTGCGGGCCACGACGTCGTCACGCCGGTACTCGTGCTGGCCTCGGCGGTGTTCTCCCGCTTCGAGTCCCGCGACGCAGGCGACGACGCCGGCAAGGTGCTCTCGGCGATGCGCAGTGAGTTCGGCGGCCATCGCGACGGCTGCGCCGAGTCCGCCCCGGCGACCGAGGATCAGTCATGACCGAGTCCGGTGCCGGCATGCGATCCGACGCGGTGGTGCTGTTCGGCGCCACCGGGGACCTGGCCCGCAAGAAGCTGTTCCCGGCCCTGTATCGGCTGTGGCGAGACGATCGCATCCGCATCCCGGTCGTCGGCGTCGCCCGCTCGGACTGGAGCGACGACGACCTGCGCGACCGCGCCCGAACCGCCGTCGGCGAGGCCGGCGAGCGACTCGACGAGAGCTGTCTCGACGACTTCTGCACCGCGCTGGCGCTACGTCCGGGGCAGCTACGACGACGCCGCCACGTTCGGCGCCATCCGCGACGCGCTCGCCGACCGTCACGCGCCGCTGGCCTTCCTGTCGATCCCGCCGGGGGCGTTCGCCACCGTCGTCGAAGGTCTCGCCGGGGTCGGCCTCGCCGAACACGGCAAGGTCGTCGTCGAAAAGCCCTTCGGACGCGACCTCGCATCGGCCCAGGAGCTCAACCGGGTGCTCGGCGCGCACTATCCCGAGCACGCCACGTTCCGCATCGACCACTTCCTCGGCAAGGAACCGGTGCAGAACATCTTGATCACCCGGTTCGCGAACGCCATCTTCGAGCCGCTCTGGAATCGCCACCACATCGCCAGCGTGCAGATCACCATGGCCGAGGACTTCGACGTCTCGGGGCGAGCATCGTTCTTCGACGGGGTGGGGACGCTGCGCGATGTCGTCCAGAACCACCTGCTGCAGCTGCTCGCGATCCTCGCCATGGAACCGCCGATCGCCGACGATGCCGACTCGCTGCGAGACGAGGTCGTCAAGTTGATGCGCTCGGTGAAACCCCTCGAACCCGATTCGGTCGTGCTCGGCCAGTACGCCGGCTACCAGGACCACGACGGCGTCGCCGCCGGGTCCGACACCGACACCTTCGCCGCGGTGCGATTCGAGATCGACTCGTGGCGCTGGGCCGGGGTGCCCTTCCTGATCCGAGCAGGCAAGGCCATGGCCTCGACCGTCACCGAGGCGACCGTCGAGTTCGCGGCACCACCGCGGCCACTGTTCGCCGACGCCGACTGCCGCGTGGCCCCCAACCTGTTGCGATTCCAGGTGAAGCCGAGCGACCAGACCTCGCTGTCGCTGCTTGCCAAGTTGCCCGGCGACCGACTGGTCGGGCGTGCCGTCGACCTGGAGATGTCGGTCCAGCAGTCGCTCGGCGAGGGCCCTGAGGCCTACGAACGGTTGCTGCGCGACGCAGCCGAGGGCGATGCCCGCCTCTTCGCACGCAAGGACTCCGTCGAAGAGGCCTGGCGCATCTTCGACCCGTTGCTCGCCGAGCCGCCGGCGGTGGTCACCTACCAGCCGGGGACATGGGGACCCGTCGAGGCCGATCGGCTCCTCGGACCCGGTGGCTCGTGGTCGGTGCCGGCGTCGGCCGACGACGATGGGTGCCGCACATGACCGCATTGGCAGCCGACATCGGCGGCACCCAGATGCGTGTCGGGATCGTCGATGACGACGGCGTGGTGCTGCACCGACGGCGCAGTCGCACCGAACACGGCGCCGACGGCGTCGCGTCGCTCGCGGCCCTGGTCGACGCGGTACTCGACGACATTCGCGCCGGCCGTACCGATGTCGATGTCGCGACTGCGCACGACGTCGACGCCGAGGTGCCGCTGATCATCGGCGCGCCGGGGCGGATCGACCATCGCCTCGGCCACCTCGAGACCGCAGCGAACATCCCCGACGCCTGGCTGACCGAGTTCCGAGAGGACCGGCTCTCCGAACGGCTCGGACGACGGTGTCACCTGGCCAACGACGCCGATCTCGCAGCGGTCGGTGAAGCATGGTTCGGCGCCGGGCAGGGCCACGACGACGTCTTGTACGTCACGATCAGCACCGGCGTCGGGGCGGGGTTGATCCTCGGCCGTCGCCTGGTCCACGGACGCCGCTCCGCCGGGGAGATCGGCCACACCGTCGTCGACTTCGACGGCTCGATCGACGGCGCCCCCCAGACCGTCGAACAGCTGGGGTCCGGCACGGCGCTCGGCCGCGCCGCGGCAGCAGCCGGGTTGCCCGATGGCGAAGCCCTCGCAGCACTCGTGCGTGCCGGCGATCCTGCAGCCACCGAGGTCTGGCAGCGCGTGGTGCGCGTCGCCGCGATCGGCGTGTCGAACCTGGTGTGGATCGCTGCGCCGTCGGCGGTGGTCATCGGTGGCGGGATGGGACGCAACGGCGAGCTGATCCTCGAGCCGATCCGCAGGACCATCATCGAGGTCGGTCCTGCCGACCTCGTCGACGAGCTGGTCATCGTCGAAGCCGCCCTCGGCGATGATGCCGGCCTGGCGGGGGCGGCTGCGTGGACCACGGCGCGGGCATTGTGAGCGCCCCGGCATCGGATCTCGAACTGGTCGTCTCGGACGACCCGGCCGACGCCGCGGCGTCGCACATCGCCGAGGTCCTGACGGCGGCGATCGAGGCCCGGGGCCGAGCTGTCCTCGCGCTCAGCGGCGGCTCGACGCCGCTGCCGATGTTCGACCGACTGGCAGCCATCGACCTCGGCTGGCCCCTCGTCGACGTGCTGGCCGTCGACGAACGCAACGTGGCCCAGGATCATCCCGACAGCAACTGGGCGCACATCGAGAGCCGTCTGGTGGCGCCGACCGGCGCGACCGGGTTCGCCTTCACCGTTGCCCCGGGAGCATCAGCCACGGTGCACGATCTCCTGGCACGTTCGGACAGTGCCCGACTGGGCGATCTGCTGGGGGGATCGGCGATCGACGTGGTGCACCTCGGCCTCGGCGACGACGGCCACACGGCCTCGTGGCCGCCGGGTCGACCCATCGCCGACGACCGCAGCGTCGTCGCCATGGGTCCGTTCAACGGACACCCGCGCATCACCGTGACGCCGTCGGTCGTCAACGCCGCGCACCGCCGCGTCTGGCTGGTCACCGGCGCTTCGAAACGGGCGCAGCTGGCGTCGTTGCTCGACGCCACCTCGACCGCGCCCGCAGCCCTGGTGCGGCGACGCGACAGCGTGGTCTTCGCAGACCCGGACGCCACCTGATCAGTCGTCGGGATCGAGGGTGCCCAGACCGATCGTTGCTGCCGTCGAGGTCGCCATCGCTCGGGCGGCGTCGAGGTCGGGAACGACCACATCGAGCGGTTCCGTCTCGGTGAGGAAGACCAGCACGGCGCGAACCACGGCGATACCCGTCGCAGCCTCGACCGCGAGCGCGTACGCCGCGGCCTGGACCCCGTAGCGAGCCACCAGCGCATCGAGACCTACGGCGTCGCCGACGACGTCGGTCTTGTAGTCGACGACGACCAGACCACCGTCGGTTTCGTACAGGAGGTCGACGTACCCCTCGAGCAAGCGGTCACCGACCGGCGCAGCCACGAACAGCTCGCGCCAATGGGGTCGTGTCGACCGCCGCCGCGACGGTGGGGCTCGCCAACGCCGAACGGGCCAAGCGGGCCACGACCGCTTCGCGTCCGAGGATGCCCTCGGCCGCGGCCTGGGCGGCAGCGCCCGCCTCGATGTCGTGTCCGGTCGCGAGGTCACAGGTCTGGAGGACGCCGTGGACGGCACGACCGACGGCGGTGCCGTAGCGGCCCTTCTGCCATGCCGGGAGGTCGAGGTTGCGGGCCGACTTCGCCAGCCCGGGATCGGACGCCGCGTCCGCAGCGTCGTCGACCGCGGCGCGTCGGGCATCGGCAGCTGCGGTGGCGAGCGCGGTCGCCGAGACCGTCCGGGACCGTCGGGCCGCAGCGAGTGCCTGCTCGCGTCGGGCGAGCCAGCCGTCACGATCCGCACGGAGCTGTTCCACTGCGAGCGCATCGTCGCCGTCGGCCTCGGCCGCCGCCGACGTGCCGTCGGCCGCCACGGGTTCCGCTCCCGGCCTCGACCCATCGGCATCGCCGCCGACATCGTGGGCGGGCCCTGACCCGTGGGGCGGCGCTGGGAGCGGGACCTCGGCATCGCCATCCGGCACGCACGCGTCGGCATCGGTGCGCTCAGCGCCGCAGCCAACTCCGATGCCAGGCTGCCACGGGGCCCGGCCGGGGTCCGGTGGACCGACACGACCAGGTGGTCCGAGGCGCGGGTGCAGGCGACGTAGAGCAGCCGGAGGCGCTCGTGTGCGCCCATCTCCTCGTCGATCGGCGCGAAACGCTCGAACGCCGCGGTGGTGTTCGCGGCCCCGAAGCGGTAGCCGATGCTGCCGTCGGGCGGGAACGTGACCTCGACGCCGCGTCGCGCCGCCTGCGCTTGGGTCGTCAGGCCGGCGACGATGGTGATCGGGAACTCGAGACCCTTGGATGCGTGCACGGTCATGATCCGGACCGCGTCGGTGTCGGTCTCGGGAAGGACGGTCTCCGCGACGCGAGCCGACTCCGAGGCCTGCAGCCGCGCCCACCGCAGGTACCCGCGGAGGTCGCCGCCGGTGCTGTCGGTCCATGCACGGGCCTGGTCGATCACGAAGCGCAGCCGGCGCCAGACCTCACGGTGGCGCCCGTCGACGACGCCGAGTTCGTAGAGGCGACGGTCGCCGGCGATGCGGTCGAGCATCGCCGCCGGGCTGGTCCACGTGCGCTCTTCGTGACGTCGCGGCCAACCAGGTGAGCCCGTCGACGACCGGGTCGTCGGCGGGCAACGACGCATCGAGACGCCGGTGGTCCCAGCGCCCCCGGTGCCGCAGTCGGTAGCGGGCCAGGTCGTCGTCGCCGCACCCGAACGCCGGCGTCCGCAGGGCCGCCACGACCGCCAACTCGTCGGTCGGGTCGTCGATGGCCCGTGCGACCATCATCAGGTCGCGCACCTCGGTGCTCGCGTAGACGAGGCTCGCCGTCTCGGCCCGATAGGCGATACCCGCCGCCTCGAGCGCCCGCTCGAGGGTGGGCAGCGCGGTGCGCGCCGGCAACAGGATGGTGATGTCGCCCAGACGGCACGGCCGCTCGCGGACGCGACCGCCCGGGTCGCGTCCGCGAACCGTCCAGCCGTCGTCGACGGCCTCGCGGATGGCTGCGACGACGTCGGCGGCCTCGCGACCGCGCAGCTCATCGGCGCGCGGTGCGTCTTCGTGCAGCTCCCCGACCACGCGCACGGCGGGACCGGTCGACGGAGGCGGCACGGTCGGGTCGAGCGGCGAGGAACCGAGGCTGGCTGTCGGGCTCGTGGGAGATCAGCTGCGCGAACACCTGGTTGACCCAGTCGATCACCGGACCGGCCGACCGGAAGTTCGCCGTCAGCGCCACCACTCGACCACCGCTGCCGAAACGTTCCTGGGCGCGCAGGTAGGTGGCGATGTCCGCCCTGCGGAACCGGTAGATCGACTGCTTGGGGTCACCGACGAAGAACAGCCGCCCGGCCTCGGTGTCGATCTGCTCCCACGACGGTCGCTCCACCGGCCCGGTCGCCGCGATGAGCACGGCGAGGTCGACCTGGATGGGATCGGTGTCCTGGAACTCGTCGATCAGGAGCCGTCGGTAGCGGTCGCGGACCGAGGCCCGGACCGTCGTCGCCGTGCTCGGGGTGGCGGAGCACCTCGCGTGCGAGGACCAGCAGGTCGTGGAAACGCAGCCGCCCGCTGGCGCGCCGCTCGGCCACGCCGTCGAGCACGAAGGCGCCCACGGCGGCGGCGAGGCGATGGATGACCGACTCGGTCAGCGCTGCGCACAGCGCGTCGCGCTGGGCCCCGACCGCGAACAGCTCGGCCTTCAGGCGGTCGGTGCGCTCGGTGTCGCCCGACCAGTTGCCCTGCTTGCCGAGCACGCGGAAGGGTTCGCCCTTGGTGGTCGCGAATCGGGGCTCAGCGGCGCGGAGCAGCTCGGCGACCTCGACCAGGGCGTCGACGGGGTCGCCGGTTGCCGCGGCGGCGTCGAGCGCGTCGGCGTACGTCCCCGAGCGATGCGAGGCGGACCGCCAGTGCGTCGTCGGGGTCGCTGCTGTGCTCTGCCTCGCCGGCCAGGCGTCGCAGCTCGTCCGCCAACGGCTCGAGCTCCAGCTCGGGCGGTCGGCGGCGTGCGGTCGAGGCGCTGTTCGACGAGGTCCCAGTTGTTCTCGAAGGCCAGCGCGAGGCCGCGCAGGTGTGTCGGTCCGATGCCGAGCGCATCAGCGACCAGTAGCGTCTGAGTCAGGTCGGGATCGGCGAGCAGGGCTGGCAGCTGCCGCTCCCACCGCTCGTCGAACGCGACCTGGGAGCCGAGCTCGTCGAGCACCTCGACCCCGGGCGGCAGCCCTGCCTCGATCGGGTGCTCGAACAGCAGCCGCTGCGCAAAGGCGTGCAGGGTCGAGATGGCCGCATGATCGAGGCGACCGAGTGCCTCGGCGTGGAGCGATTCGGGCCCGTGCTCGGCGGCGTCGGCGAGCAGCTGGACACGGACCCGGTCCCGGAGCTCGGCTGCGGCCTTCTCGGTGAAGGTGATCGCTGCGATGCTGTCGATCGGCGATACCGCTGGCCACCAATGCGACGATCCGGTCGACGAGCGCCTTGGTCTTGCCGGATCCGGCGCCGGCCTCGACGAAGAGCGTCGGTGTCGAGGTCGGTCGGCGATGCGATCTCGGGCATCGGCATCGGTGATCTCCACCACCGTCATGACGCCGCCGCCGGCTCGGCGAGAGCCAGGTAGCGGGCGAGACGTCGGTCGGTGGCCTTGCGTTCCATCCGCCGTCGGGCCACGCCGACCCCGAGCCCGTCGGGGTCGCACCACTCGCAGTCGATCCAGTCCTGGCGCGTGTGGAGCACGGGATGCTGGGGGAACAATCCGGTGGCGATCATGTCGACGATCTCGGCGATGGCGTCGAGCACCTGGGCTTCGATCTCGGGTGTCACCACGTAGCCGTTGTCCGCGTAGCGGCTCGCCCGGTGGATGTGCCAGTAGCGGCTCTCGACGGATGCGTCGGGAGCGCAGACCCCCGCATCGGCGAGGAGTCTGCGGGCGGCGATGGCGTAGATCACCAGCTGGAGTCTCGTCCCGCCCTGATGAGGGTCGCTGCCGTCGAGTAGCCGATCCCTTGCGGCCGGTCTTGTAGTCGGTGACGAGCAGACCTGGTCCGCGGCGATCGACCAGATCGATGCTGCCGCGCACCGTGACCGTGCGACCTCCCGGGAGGTCGAGCGACACCGGTGGTCGCACCGCGCGAGCCCGAAGGCCATCTCGGTGGCGTGCGGCACGGATCGGTCCTCGCGGCGTCGGACGGTCGTCGACGGTGATGGCCTCGCGCAGTTCACGCAGGATCAGGGTGCGATCACGCCGCCAGTACAGCGGTTCGCCGGTGAGGCCGCGCATCTCGACGTCGTCGCATTCCTGTGCGGCGAGGTCGCTCGAGGCGCCTGAGGTCCTCGGCGTTCCAACCGATGCCGTCGCCGTGTCGAGTGTCGGCGTCGACTCGTTCGGCGACGAACCGTTCGAGGATCCGATGGATGAGCGTGCCGCGATCGAGGGCATCGATGCGCAGCCGTTGCTCGGGTGCCTCGATGGGGTCGACACCGAGCACCTGCTGGAGGAAGTACCGGTGCGGGCATCGAGCCCAGCTCTCGAGTGCCGTGGCCGACAGCGGCCGGTCGAGGCCCGGCACGCCGGGGCCGGCGTCGCCGACATCGCCGTCGAATCTGGTGAGTGCCGGGGCTGCGCCTGCCGGCGAGCATCGCTGCGCCCCGGGTCAGCACCAGGTCATCGACGGGCAGGCGATCGTGTGCGGATCGGTCGCGGACCAGCAGCGCCAGGTCGTACTCGGTGCCGTGTCGCCGCAGGACCGGCGACCATGGCGGCGGCGAACGATGCGACGTGGTCGACATCGGGCGGGTCGACGCCGTCGAACTCCTGGCTGTCGATCGGTCGGCCGACCCGGGCGCCGAGGGTGTCGAGGAGCCACCGGCTCGGCGTGCGGGCCTCGGCCCGGCGGAGGTCACCCCGAGGACACAGCAGGTGCGCCGTCCCGCCTCGGCAGCGGCCAGCACGGTCAGGTAGTCCAGATGCTGGCGGTCGGCGCGATCGGCGCTGGTGGCCAGATCGGGAGCGACATGACGCTCGCGATCGGGAAGCAGCGAGTCGTCTCGCCCCACGGCCGGGAAGGTGCCTTCGGCCATCCCGAGCACCCAGACATGACGCAGAGCGTGCCCCGGCCGCCAACGCCGGTGGTCCGACCAGTAGTCCCGACCCGCTCGATCCGGCACGACCCGCTCCGGTGTCGAGTTCGAGTTCGAGCGACCGCCGGAACACGGCGATGGTCGGATCGGGATCGACCGCATCGAGACTGCCGAGTCGCACGAGCGCGGCCTCGATGCGGTCGTGGGCGCGCTGCTCGGGTGCGGGCCAGCGGTCGTGCCCGTCGAGGTGATCGGCGAGGAGATCGCCCGCCCACGTCGCGAGCTGTGACCAGCTCGTCGCTGCGGCGCCGGCATCGAGGCGGTCGGCGAGCTGCTCGATGAAGTCGGCCAGGTCGTCGAGGGCGGCGATGCGGCGCTCCACGCGTGCTCGTGCGTCGCTGCGGTCGGGATCGTCGCGCCAGGCCTCGGTGCGGGCCAGCTCGTCGGCACGCAGCCGCGCCAGCCGCACCTGCCATTGGTGGCGGCCCCGCACGATTCCGGCCGCAGCGCGACAGCTCGTCCCAGGAGCGGCTCGGGACCGGTCGGCCCTTCCATCGCATCGGTGTGCCGGCCACCAGGTCCACGACGTCGTCGCGGCGAAAGCCGCGTTCGGCGAGATCGAGGAGGCGCAGCAGTGTCCGGCCTGCGAGGCTCGACGACAGGGTGGCGACGCTGGCGCCGTTGGTCGGTACGCCGGCGGCATCGAGGTGATCACTCAGCAGGCGGGCGTAGGGCTCGGGCGACGCGTAGACGACGGCCATCTCGTCGAGGGCGACACCCGCCCGGGCCGCGTCGACGACACCACGGATGGCGTGGCGTACCTCGTCGTCGGCATCGGACACGCTGGTGACGGTGATCGCCGGCGATGGCGTCGGGTGGTCGGCGGCGGGGAGCTCGACGCCGAGTCGTCGGAGTCCCCGGTCGACGAGACGGTCTGCGGCGCTGTCGCCGCTGCGACCTGCGATGACGGTGACGGTCGTGGTCTCGCCCAAGCGGCGCACCAGCTGGGCACGGCGCGGTGAGAGGTCGCGCGGCAGGAACACGACGACCGGATCCCGCCGGGCCCGGTCGCGGTCGATCCGCTCCATCGCAGCCAGGAGCAGGTCCTGTTCGCCGTACCACGACCCGGCAAGGGCCGCGGCGACACGGCGGTGGATGTGACACCACCGCAGCGGCGCGGTCGCTCGTGGTCGCCAACGCATCGAGCTGTGCCGGGTCGAGCTCGGACAACTCGCGGTGCGAGGCCACGAGTCGCCGCTCGGTGGTCGGGTGGTCTGCGACGGGCGCGAACACGCCCGGGGTCTGTGTCGAGGACCCGGCGGACGGCTGCGGCGACGACCGGCGTGGAGACCGGGCGTCGACCGGCTGCGGCCAGCGCCGGTGCACCCAGCAGTTCGGCGTAGCGGTACACGGTGGAGAACTGCACGCCTGCCAGGCCGGCCCGGTCGCCACAGATCGGACCCAGATCGCCCGAGGCCAGGTGGCGTCGGGTGGCGACCCCGAGGGCGTTGTCGTCGACCAGGACGGTCACCGGCGCCAACGGATGGTCGGCCTTGTGCACCACGAGGACCTCGCGCAGTGCGGTGACCGCGCCGACGCCCAGCGGCGCAGCCACGACCTCGATCACCGGCCCCACCTCGCGATGGCGTCGTCGAGCGGACGGGCGAGGTGCCGGGGCGATGAGGACGGGCGGGCCGCACACGTGGGCATGAACGCATGGTACGAGCCAGGTGTGACGCCCTTCGCCATCCGCTCGATCTCTCGGTCCGGTGATGCGCTATCTCCCGCGCAACTGTGCGAGAATGTCTGCTCCCGCCACACCCTGGCCCCACGTCGGCGACCTCAGATCGCCGGTCCGTGGGGTTCTCGACCCCGTCCCGACGTCCTTGTCCCAGGCGCTGGAGCGGGGTCGCAGGGTTTTCAGCGGCCCGACCGTGGCACGCTGAGCCGGTGGAACCGCACGCACCCGACGCCATCCTGCGCAGTCGCCGCGTCCTGCACGGACGGCCGGGTCGGTCCGGCAGACGTGGTGGTTCGGGGCGACCGAATCGTGGCCGTGACTCCTCATGACATCGCCGACTCGACCACGGCAGGCCACGACCCCGGTGCCATCACCGACCTCGGCGACAGACTCGTCTCGCCCGGACTGATCGACACCCAGATCAACGGTGCCGGCTCCGTCGATCTGCGGCAGCAGCCCGCAGCGTTGGACGCGCTGTGCGCGATCGCGGCCGGCCACGGCGTGACGACCGTGGTGGCCACGCTGCCGAGCCACGATCTCGACAGCGCCACCATCGATCGACTCGCCGATGCGGCCGACACCATCGCACGGCGCCACGATGACCCGACGCATGCCGACACGGCGCCCATCGCCGCAGTCGCCGGCATCCACCTCGAGGGCCCCTACCTGGCACCGGCGCGTGCCGGCGCCCATCGCCTCGACGATCTGCGGCCCATCGACGCCGACACCATCGCCGTATGGGCGGCAGATCCGCGGATCGTCATGATGACACTGGCCCCCGAGCTCCCCGGTGCCCTCGACGCGATCACCATGCTGGCGGCCGGTGGCACGTGTGTGGCGATCGGCCACACCGACGCCGACCTCGACGTCGTCGCGGCGGCGGTCGACGCCGGCGCCCGCCATGTGACCCACCTGTGGAACGCGATGGCCGGGCTGCATCATCGGGCTCCCGGCCTGCCCGGCGCGGTCCTGACCGATGCATCGCTGACCGCCGGACTGATCTGCGACGGCGCCCACGTCGATCCGCTGGTCGTCCGTCTCACCTGGCAGGCGTTGGGATCACGACGGCTCGTGCTCGTGAGCGATGCGGTCGTCGGTGCGGGCGGCGAGCGCCATGAGAGCGTCCTCGGTCGCGGCCGGTGCGGCCGCCGTGGGCACCGACGGCACGTTGCAGGGCTCGCTGACCATGCTCGACCAGGGCGTCCGCAACCTCATCGAGTTCACCGGGGCCCCGCTCGCGCGATGCCCTCGCCACCGCCACGCGCAATCCCGCACGGCTGCTCGGGCGCGCCGACCTCGGCGTCATCGCTGCCGGCGCCCGAGCCGACGTCGTCGTGTTCGACGACGACCTCGTCCCCGCGCACGTGATGGTGGGCGGACGCTGGGTGGCCGACCACGGGGTCACGGCCCCGCACGGCGCGCTGAAGGGCCGAGCGCCGGCTGGTCGGCTCAGCGGAAGCCGTCGAGCACCTGCGTTCGCGTCGGGGGCAGGGCAGCAGCGCCGAGGTGCCGCCGGGATCGAACGGCACGACGGGCAGTGTCACGCTCTCGATGTCGGCCCCGCGCATCTTGCGAGCCAACGAGATCGCATCGAACATGCCCATCTCGTCGTCGATCCGCAGCCCGTTCGACAGCCCGCCGAGGACCTGGAGCAGGGTGACCGGGTTCCGGGAGCTGCCGATCTCGTCGAACACCGCGAGCAGGAACCGGCGCTGGCGCTCGCCGCGGCCGATGTCGGCGGTGCCGTCGGTCTGCCCCAGACCGGAGCTGATGATCTGGTCACACGTCGCGTCGGGACCGAGTGCCCGTCGGACCTCGGCCGCCGAGAACTCGGTGTAGGTGCGGCTGCGCACGTAGGCGAGCGCCCGCTGGGGCCCGAGCTCGACGGGGCCGCGTTGGCGGATCATCAGCCCGCTCTTGGGGTCGCACGCAGGGCGGGGAAACTCGATCGTGATCGAGCCCACCGCGTCGACGACCTCGAGGAAGCCGGCGATGTCGACCTCGAGGTAGCGCTGGACGGGCAGGTCGAGTTCGGACTGCACGGTGCGCAGCAACGCCGGCGCGCCGCCGCTGACGGTCGCCGAGTTGAGTTTCCCGGCGCCGCCGCCGTCGATGTCGACCCAGAGATCTCTCGGCAGCGACATCATGCGGGTTCCGTCGTCGCCGACGTGGAGCATGACCATGGTGTCGGTGCGGCTGCCGGTCACGCCGAGACCGATGCTGGGCGCCGTGGCGAGGTCGGGGTCGACGCCCATCGCGACTGTCGGTTCCCACGATCAGGTAGTTGGTGAAGTCACCCCCGCCGGCGAGCGCGCCGTCGGTGGCCACCCGCTCGATCCGGTTCCACTGCACGAGCGCATACACGAACATCGCCAGGGCGATGAGGACGGGCACTGCGAGGGCGACGGCGATCCAGGGGCCGCGCCGACGTCGCTCCCGCTGGGCGTTCGCGGTGGTGCGGGTCGGCGCCTGGGGCGACGACGTCGGGCTCGACCGGCGCCGGTGCAGGAACCTGCGGCGGGGTCGCGGGCGCGGGCCCCGGGGCCGGCTCGCGCGGTCGGATGGGGCGTGGGTGGTCTCGCCGGCGCTGACGCGGAAGCGTCGTTGGTCGACGCTGCGGCCGTCGTCTCGGCCGGCGTGCGCTGCGGGTGGCTCGGGCGGCGTGGCGTGCGAGGTCCCGAGCCAGCCGTCCTCGAGCGGCGCCTCGTCGAGGTCGGGAAGGCGCGCCAGACGCTCCCACGGCGACTCGTCGGTCGGCTGGTCGGGGCTCGGTGATCGATCATCGGGGGACACTGCGCCCAATTCCACCACGGAACGCGGCCGATCCGGCGTCGCAGCCGGGTCCGCAGACTCCAACCGCTGCCGGCGACGAGGCCGTTTGGTGTCCCGACGGTGCGCCACGCTACGCTCAGCAGCCACATCGCCCCCAGTGGTCGCACGAGCACCACCGGAATCGATCCTCGCAGGGAACCCCCCGCCGATGACCAAATCCACTCTGTTCCGTTGGTGCGCCGCCCTCGTCGTGACGGCCGCCTTCGCCGTGGCGATACCGCCCGCCGCCTCCGACGAGGACCCGAAGTCCATCGCCGACGCCAAAGAGGCGCGCGCCGAGGCACGCGAGCGCCAGCTCGAAGCGGCGATGAACCTCTCGATCGTCGATGCCGCCGACGTCGAGGTCGCCGAGGCCCTCGAAGCCGCGACCGAACTGGTCAATCTCCAACAGGCGAAGGTCGATGCCTCCGAGCAGCGCCTGGCGGCGGCCGCGCGATGCGCGCCGGCAGGCCGAGATCGACCTCGAGCGAACGCGGTGAGCTGATCGTCGACCTGCGCCAGCGGGCGCGTCGCTATGCCGTGGAGTCCTATGTCGGGTTGGCCGACTCGCGGGCCGAGGCCTGGTTCGACGCCAGCGATGCGACGGTGGCCGCCCACAAGGTCGCACTGCTCGACACGATCGGCACCGACACCGCCGACGTCATCGACCAACTCCGAGCGCTCGAGGAGACGCGGGCCGACCTGCTTGGTCGACGCCGAGCGAGCGCAGGTCGAAGCCGATGGCGTCGCCGCAGATCTGGCCGTGGCCCTCACCGAGCTCGAGACGCGGCGCACGCGCCAGATCGAGCTCAAGGCCGAGCTCGACCGTCGACGCTCGCAGTGGGAATCGGCGCTCGAGACCGCCGAGCAGGAAGAGGCGGATCTCGAGGCGTTCATCAAGGCCGAAGAGCGACGTGTCGCCCGCGAGCTCGAGCGGGCCAGGGCCGCCGCTGCGGCGGCTGCGGCCTCGTCGGGCGGCAGCTCGGCGCCACCGGCGCCGGTCGGGGTCATCGACGCCGATGGCTGGACCTGGCCGACGGCCGGGGGAGTGGCGTCGGGCTTCGGCCAGCGCCTGCATCCGATCCTCGGCTACTACCGGATGCACTCGGGGCTCGACATCGGCGGTGCGTCGGGACAGCCCATCTGGGCAGCGAACGAGGGCATCGTGATCATGGCCGGATGGAA
Organism: uncultured Acidimicrobiaceae bacterium; assembly: GCA_963716795.1. GTDB lineage: Bacteria > Actinomycetota > Acidimicrobiia > Acidimicrobiales > UBA8592 > CAVQUE01. The sequence continues at coordinate 211,140 of CAVQUE010000002.1, forward strand.
CGGCGGCTACGGCAACACCGTCGTCATCCAGCACGGCGATTCGTCGGTCACCACCCTCTATGCCCACATGACCGGCTTCGCGACCTCGGTCGGCGACTACGTCACGTCGGGTCAGGTCATCGGCTATGTCGGCAGCACCGGTCTGTCGACCGGACCCCACCTGCACTTCGAGGTCCGGATCAGCGGCTCGCCGGTCGATCCCTTGCCCTACCTGCCCTGATCGGGTCGCCGTGAGCCGCGCGCACCGCAGTCCGGCCCGTGGGGTGTCAATTCCCGACCCATTGGGTAGGGTTTCGTGCGGTGCATGCCCGGGTGTGTACCGCGAGCCCCTTCAGACACCACGGAGAAGACACCATGGCGAGCTTCCGAGATCTCCTGGCCCGAGCCAAGGCCGAGGTGGACGAGGTCACCACCGCCGAGGCCGAGGACCTGCTGGCCCGGGCTGGACCCTGCTCGACGTCCGCGAGCCCGACGAGTACGAACAAGGCGCGATCCCGGGGTCGATCCACATCCCCCGGGGCCAGCTCGAGAGCTCCATCGAGAGCCGCATCGGCGACAAGGACGCACCCATCGTGGCGATGTGCGCCGGCGGAGTCCGCTCGGCGTTCGCCGCCCAGACGCTCGCCGCGCTCGACTATCGACCAGGTCGTGTCCATGGATGGCGGGTTCAACCGCTGGAAGGACGAGGGCCGCGACTGGTCGACGCCACGCACCCTCGACCCGGCCCAACGCAACCGCTACCAACGGCACCTGCTGCTGCCCGAGGTCGGCGAGGAGGGTCAGCTGAAGCTGCTCGACGCCAAGGTGTTGTGCCTCGGCGCCGGTGGGCTGGGTTCACCGGCCGCGCTGTATCTCACCGCAGCGGGAGTGGGCACCATCGGCATCGTCGACATGGACGTCGTCGACGAGTCGAACCTCCAACGCCAGATCCTCCACAACCAGGACCGGATCGGCGAGCGCAAGGTCGACTCCGCCAAGAAGACGCTGCTCGCACTCAATCCCGACGTCAACGTCGTGACCCACGACGTCCGCCTCGCCGCCGACAACATCGTCGACATCATCTCCGGGTACGACGTCATCATCGACGGCGCCGACAACTTCCCGGTGCGCTACATGCTCAACGACGCCTCGGTGAAGCTCGGCATCCCGGTGGTGCACGGCTCGATCTTCCGATTCGAGGGACAGGTCACCGTCTTCGATCCCAAGACCGGACCGACCTACCGCGACATGATCCCCGAACCGCCTCCGGCCGAGCTCGCCCCCAGCTGTGCCGAAGCCGGCGTGCTGGGCGTGCTGCCCGGCATCGTCGGCAGTATCCAGGCGCTCGAGGCCATCAAGTTGATCCTCGGCCTCGGCGACAGCCTGGTCGGGCGCCTCCTGGCCTTCGACGCCTCCGAGATGAGCTTCCGGGAGTTCAAGCTGCGCAAGGACCCCTCGATCTCGATCACCTGGGAGAACCGGGATCAGATCCAGGTCGTCGAGCTCGACGGACTCTGCCAACCCGCACCGCTGGTCGCGCCTGCCTGAATCGACGCATGTCGCGCGGCCGCTGCCCGGGCGCGAGCCAGACGGTCAGACGCGTTGGCAACCCAGCCGGACCTCGGGTCCGTCGTCGGCCGAGGTCGCATACGCACAGACCCGGCGGCGCTTCTCCGGCATGTCCACGGCGACCCGGAACCCCCGCGTCGTGCGGTGCCCGTGCACGAGGTCCATGTCGAATCGCTGGCGCGCTGCGGTCGTGACGGCCACGGTCCGCTTGCCGATGGTGATCCGGATCTCGACCGGTGCCACCGCGGCATCGGCACCTGCAGCGACGATGTCGGGATCGGCGACCCAACCGGACACGATGGCGGTGCCATTGCGTCGTCGCAGGTCGTCGAGGTCGCCGATGGGGGCGCTCATGTTGCCGGCAGCACCGGTGGCGGTGACGGAGAACTTGGTCGAGAGGAGTTGGCTGTCGAGCCCGCCACCGGCCGCGATGACGCCGTTGTTGATCGCAGACCGGAACTGCGAGCCGGTCATCGTCGCCGTGCCCTGCGTGCCGCGTACCGTCACCGTGGCCCGCTCGACGCGGCCCGATGCGCCGACGTTGCCCGAGATCGAGACCCGGCGTGCCTCGCCGATGCTGCCGCGCCCGGCAGCTGCGATCCAGCGACCCACATCGGAACCCGAATACTCGCGTGACCAGGTCGCGAACGGATTGCCCTCGCGGTCGAACGAGTCGGGCTGCGCGACGAGATAGGGCAGCGAGCTCGCGAACACGTAGCCGCTGTCCTCGGTGTGGCCGCCATTCGAGGAGCTGTAGAACGCTGCGAACGGACGGCCGTTGTAGGTCATGACCCGATCGGCGGTGCGGTCGACCGCAGCGATCCACCGCTCGGACATGGCAGCCACCTCGTGGCCGTACCCGCTGTAGTACTGGTCATAGACGCTCGAGAAGAGGTCCCAGGGGACGGTGCGGTTCGGATCGGCACGACGCGCCTCGATGTTGGAGGCTGCGAACGTGCGTCCAGCGATGGCCTGGCTCTCGAGGGTTGCTGCGGGCCACGACGAGGGGACCTCGGCCAGCCCGTAGAGGTATTCCTGCATCGACAGACCCTCGAGGACCTGCCACAACGTGTCGGTGGTACCCGGCCGGGGTGTGAACACCAGCCGGCCCCACTGGTAGCGGTTCCCGCTCGTGCCGTAGGGATCGACGACGCCGCTCGGGATGGTGCGCACCGGCTCGCCCTGCGCGAACGCGATGGTGACGGGCCGGTTGCCACAGGCGTTGGATCCATCGACGCGGCATCGGTTGGTGCCGTTCGGTGTCCGAACACGGACCCGTCCACTCGACAGCCGATCGACGATCAGCGTCGTCGCGCCCGGTGAGGTCCAGACGAGGGCGCCGTTGGCGCTGCGCAGCCGCACCGATCCGCTGGTCTCGACGCGGATCGATCGCGCCGTGGAGAGATGGACCCGAACGCCGGCATCGCCGACATCGCGGGTCTCGAGTTCGGTACCGGGGTAGTAGAAGCCGAGGATCTGTTGATGCGACTGGCCGGCGAGGGCCCGTCCGATAGGCGCCGTACTGGCTCATGCCGACGCCGTGGCCCCACCCACCACCTTCGATCCGGATGGTGCCAGACGATGCGCCCGAGGCGTCCTGAGCCGCGGCGGGCAGTCCTGCGACCAGCAGCACCAGCGCGACGAGCACGCCGGCCACGACGCGTCGAGCATGGCGGGACGTTGTCGATGTGTGCACCGAGCGCCTCTCCTGGTCGTGGCCCGCACGCTCATGGTCGCCGACCGGGTGAGGCGATGCAAGGCAGGGCCCCACACCAGGCCATGAGGCCCCGTCGTCCTCAGCCGGCGCGTCGTCTGCGCTTCCGACGGGGCGTGCCGTCGTCGGGGTTGGCCGCGTTGTACAGCTCGAGGACCTCATCGGGGTCACCATCGGCCATGAGGACCCCCTTCTCAAGCCAGATGCACGCGGGTACACATCTGGCTGATCTCGCTCTGGCTGTGGCTGACGACGATCACGGCGCCTGCGGAGTCGCAGATGTCGTCGAGGCGGGCGGTCGCCTGTGCCTTGAAGCGGCGATCACCGACGGCGAGCGCCTCGTCGATCAGCAGGATCTCGGGCTGCACTGCGGTGGCCAACGCGAACGCCAAGCGGGCGCGCATTCCGGACGAGTAGGTGCGAAGCGGGAGGTCGATGAACTCCTCGAGCCCGGTGAAATCGCAGATCTCGGCGACCGTGCGGTCCAACTCCGAGGCGGGGATGCCGAGTGCGAGGGCGCCCAGCTCGATGTTGCGCCGACCCGACAGCTTGCGGTTCAGGGCCGCGCCGACCCCGAGCAGTTGGGGTCGGGCCGTCGCGAGGATCTCGCCGTCGTCGAGATCGATGAGCCCGGCGATGCCGGTCAACAGGGTGCTCTTGCCCGAGCCGTTGCTGCCGATGATGCCGAGGCTCTCGCCGCGATAGAGCGTGAGCGAGACGCCGCGGACCGCGTGCACGTCGCGAAACCGTGGCGCTGATCGACGAAAGCCTCGGCGGAGCCGATCGGCGAGCCCGAGTTGTTCGTCGAGGAAGGTGCGATAGGTGATGTGGACGTCGCGTACGACGACGACGGGTTCGCCGATCTCGACGAGGCTCTCGTCGTCGTCGGGGGCGATGTCAGCGGGAGTTGCGCCGGTGTCGTCGGAGATGGCGTTCATCGGCGTGTCGATCCATAGGACAGCTCGCCGCGCCAGAAGATGAGGAATCCGCCGACCAGCGACACCAGGGCCCAGATCGGCGCGGCGATCCAGAACCATCCCGGTGTCTCGAGGTCCATGAGGGCCCATCGGATGAGGGTCAGGAACTGGTAGATGGGGTTGATCTCGAACCACACCAACACTGCGGGGTTGGTCGTGAACTTCGTCGGATCGAAGATGGTGCCCGAGGCGTAGAACAGCAGGCGGGTGCCGTGGGGGATGATGTTCGACAGGTCGCGGAACACGCTGCCGAGCCGGGCGAAGAGGAAGCCGGCGCCGGACACGAACAAGAACAGGCAGCCGAGGATCGGCGGCAGCGCCAGCCACCGGAGGCTCACGCTCTCGCCGGTGATCAGGGCCACGACCAGCATCACGCCGAACGACGGCAGGTATGTGTAGAGGTTGGTCAGCGCGCCCGCTGCCGGGATGACCGCCCGGGGGAAGTACAGCGACCGGATGAGCGTCTGGTTGGCCTCGATGGAGCGTGAGGCCTTGTTGATGGTCTGGTTGAAGTAGCCCAGCGTCAGCACGCCGACCACCAGGTACACCATGAAGTTGTCGAGGCCGCGGTCGGTGCCGAGCAACAGCCCGAACACCAGGTAGTAGATGACGGTCTGCAACAGCGGATTCACCAGGAACCAGAGGTTGCCGAGCAGCGTGTTCATGTGCTGAGCACGCAGTTCCTGGCGTGGCACGGTGACGATGTAGTCCCGGCGGGCTGCGAGTTCTCGCAGGTAGTCGCGCAAGGCCAACCGCCCGGTGACGGGCCGCAGTGTCGCAGCCGTCTCCGAGCTGGTGGGCGACACCCCGTCCGGCTCGGTGCCGCCGGCTTCGTCGATGCTCGTCATGGCTGGTCCAGCGTAGTTCTGTGCCCCGGGCCGTCGGCGACACCGATCAAGAAGCCCGCGCCCCAGGCGCCGTGCATGGTGGGGAACACCGCGGCCAGGGCCGCACGCGCCGACGGATCGAGCGCCGGCGCCGCGAGTCGTCGCGCCGAGGACGCCGATGCCGTAGACGGCGGGCGCTGCCAGCATCCAGCGTTGGCCGACGGCGGCACCGGCCAGCCCGCCGGCGACACCGAGGAGCGTCACCGGCGCGATCAGCTGGCGAAGCCCGGAGCGATCGGGGATTGCGACGCAGCATCTCGCGCTTCCAGCGCCCGTAGTCGAAGTACTGGCGGGCCAGGGCCGCGAGGCGCTCGCGCGGGTGGTAGCGGACGACCAGGCCCGGATCGAACCAGACCAGATGCCCGGCGTCGCGCAGGCGCCAGTTGAGCTCGTAGTCCTGGTTGCGGACCAGGGACTCGTCGTAGCCGCCGACACTGCGAAGTACTGCGGCGTCGAACACGCCCAGGTAGGCCGTGTCCGCAGGACCCTCGTCGCCGCCGTAGTGGAAGCGGGCGTCGCCGACGCCGAAGCGCGACGTCATCGCAGCCGCCACCGCCCGCCCGACCGTGCCCGATCCAACGGCGTGTTGGACGCCGCCCACGTTGGCTGCGCCGGTTCGGTCGAGGGTCTCGAGGGCTCGTGCGAGGTAGCCGGGCGGCAGGACGCAGTGGGCATCGACTCGGGCGATGATCGAGCCGCTGCGCAGCGGCGATCGCAGCATTGAGCCCCGCAGCGGTGCCGCCCGCCGGGTTCGCCACGACCGTCACGCCGGCATGGCCGTCCGCGAGTTCGTCGCGCCAGGGCCTCGGTGTCATCGTCGGAGGGTCCAACGGCGATGACCAACTCCACGTCGGCGTCGACGTCTTGGTCGAGGACCGACGCAACAGCAGCTCGCAGATGCGCCTGATCGTTGCGTGCGGGCATCACTGCGCTGATGCGTCGCAAGGCGGCCACGGGTGGCTGGTCTCCTAGAGGCGTCCGGTGACCACGGTCCACACGGTCCGCAGGATGATCTGCAGATCCAGGATGGGAGACCAGTTCACCAGGTACTGCAGGTCGTGGCCGAGCTTGTACCCGGGATCGGTGTGGTAGTTGCCGTGCACCTGGGCCAGACCGGTGATGCCCGGGGGAATGTCGTGGCGGCGGCCGTAGCCGGGGATGATCATCTCGTACTGCTCGGCGAACTCGGGTCGCTCCGGCCGAGGCCCGACGAAGGACATCTCGCCGCGCACGACGTTGAGGAACTGGGGGAGCTCGTCGAGACGGGCTCGCCGGACCCACCCGAGACCGCGCACGACCCGCGGGTCGTCGGCCGCGGCCTTGACGGCGCCGGTGTCGGCCTCGGCATCGAGGTGCATCGTCCGGAACTTGAACAGCGTGAAGGTCTGTCCGAAGCGCCCGACGCGTTCTTGGCGGTGGATGATCGAGCGCCCGGCGAGCAGGCGGATGTAGGCGGCCGTGCAGGCGATCGCGATGAAGATGAACGGGGCGAGGATCGTGAGGTAGATCAACTCGGTGAGGCGCTTGAAGTGCGCCTGGTTGGACGGCAGGGCGTGTGCGCGCAACGACACGAACGGCATACCGGCGATCTGACGGGTGCGCTGGAGTCCCAACAGGGTGTCGCAGGGATTGATGCGTTGGAACACACCGATGCGACGCGCTTCGAGCTGTTCGAGGGGGTGGGGATAGATGGCGTCGAGCGTGTTGCCGCTCAGCAGCAGCGCATCGGTGGCGTGCACCCGTTCGATCGCCTCCGCGAGACGGTCGGTGTCGGCCACCTGACCTGCGATGCGGACATGGGGCTCACAGGCCTGCAGGTGGGCGCGAGCGAGGTGGATGTCGTCGGGGTTGCCGACGAGCAGTACCCGGGGTGCGCCGTATCGGCGGTTGCGCAGTGACAGCGCCAACCAGCGGTTGAACGACACCCCGAGGGAACCGAACACCAACAACAACACCAAGTTGCCGCGCGGCATCAGGTAGGTCCCGGTGAGCAGGGCGAACGCAGCGTCGACGAGCACCGCGGCGAAGGTGAGCGCCGACACCCGCGGGAGCCACATGCGGGCACCGAGGCGCTTCATCGGCTCGTACAGGCCACCGAAGTAGTAGATGACCATGTGAATCGCGGTCGCGATCGGCGAACGTCGCCGCGTAGGTCGAGACGGCCTTGGGCCACTCGAACCCGAAGCGGACCAGCAGCGACCCCCACAACACGGCCTGGAGCACCACGACGTCGGCGAGGTGCATCCACCGGAGCCCGAGCGGCAGCGTGCGCCGGTCGGGTACCGACGTGGCTGCGCCGACAGCCGGCTCGGTGATCTGGGGAGGGGTGCGGATGTCGGTCATGGGGCGTGGTGTCGCGGGTGGGGGTGGCGGCCGGGGTCGACACAGCTGCGAGCAACCTCCACAGTGTAGATCCATGGCGTGGTCCAGCGGTGGCATCGGCTCGGCCGTGTGGTCGATGCCACAGACCGCCCGGTCGCCGGACGAGGGCGATGCGGGAGTACCGGTAGCGTGACGGCCCATGGCTGAACCGGCGGTGAGCTGGATCCTGTTGACGATGGGCGACCGTCCCGACGACATCAGGGCCGCGGTCGCATCGATTCCCGGCCGGGACCAACCGACGGGCACCTCGACCGGTCCGGTCGAGGTGATCGTGGTCGCAAACGGGCTCGACCCGGACGCATCGGTCGGGCTCGCCGCCGCCGATGACCTGCGCATCGTCCACGCACCGGAGAACCTGGGTGTGCCGGGCGGCCGCAATCTCGGTGCCGAGCACGCCTGCGGGGAGGTCCTCGCGTTCCTCGACGACGACGCGACCGTCGCGGCCGCCGACGCCGTCGGCGCCGCCCTTGGTCGCTTCGCCGCCGAATCCGACCTCGCGGTCGTCGCTCTGCGGATCGTCGACCCGGTGTCGGGGAGGACGATGCGGCGCCACGTGCCGCGCCTGCGCAGCAACACGGCAAACCGGTCGGGCCCGGTCACGAGCTTTCTCGGCGGTGCCTGCCTGGTCCGGCGCAGCGCGTTCGCCTCGGTCGGAGGCTACGAATCCGCGTTGTTCTACGCACTCGAGGAGACCGACCTCGCGTGGCGGCTGATCGATGCCGGTTGGCGCATCGACTACGACGCATCGGCGATCGTGCATCACCCCGCCACCGACATCTCCCGTCACGGCGCCGCGCACGTGCGCACGGCCCGCAACCGCGTCCTCGTCGCCCGCCGGCTCCTACCCCTGCCGCTCGCCGCCACCTACGTGGGCACCTGGTCGATCATCACCCTGGTCCGGGGCCACTCGGTGGCAGCGTGGCGAGACTGGTGGCACGGCACCAGAGCGGGTCTCGCCGGCGCGGTCGAACGCCGACCGATCGGGTGGCGCGGCGTGTGGCGGCTCACCAGACTGGGCCGCCCCCCGATCATCTGAGACCCCATTGCGGCCCACTACGATCACGGCCATGCCCAAACGTGTCGTCATCATCGGCGGAGGACCGGCGGGCAACAGCGCCGCCACCTATGCAGCTCGCCTCGGAGCCCGGGTCACGATGATCGAGCGTGACCTCGTCGGGGGCGCCGCACATCTGCTCGACTGCATCCCATCCAAGGCGATGATCGCCACCGGCGGGGCCATTTCGTTCATCAACAGGGTCGAGGGCATGGGCCTCGGCGACACCGAGGCCCGCATCGATGTGACCTTGCTGAAAGAGCGCGTGTCGAGCATCGAACGCCGTCTGCACTCCCAGATGGTGAATCTGCTCGAGAGTCAGGGCGTCGAGTTGGTCACCGGCACCGGGCGCCTCGATGGGCCCCACCGGGTGGTCGCCGACACCGCCACCGGCGAACTCGCCTTCGAGGCCGACCTGGTCGTGCTCGCGACCGGCAGCCGTCCACGTGTCCCGGACTGGTGTCACCCCGACGGCTCTCGTGTGCTGACCACCCGCGACGCCTATCCGCCGGCCGAGCTGCCCTCGCACCTGATCGTCATCGGATCCGGTGTCACCGGCGTGGAGTTCGTCCACATGTTCAAGAGCTTCGGGGCCGACGTCACCCTGCTGGTCAGCCGCCAGCACGTGTTGCCCGCCAAGGATCCCGAGGTCGCCGCAGCACTCGAACAGGACTTCCTGCGCCGTGGCGTGAACCTCTTCAAGGGCGCACGAGCCTCCGGTATCGACGTCGAGGGCGACCGGGTCACGGTCCGCTGCGACGACGGCCGGGTGGCGGTCGGCAGCCACGCGCTGTTGGCCATCGGCTCCATCCCGAACTCCGACACCCTCGGCCTCGACAGCGCCGGCGTCGAGACCGACCACGGCTATGTCACGGTCGACGAGAACCTGGTGTCGTCGGTGCCCCACATCTACGCAGCCGGGGACCTGTCGGGCCGGTTGCCGCTGTCGTCGGTCGGGTCGATGCAGGGCCGCAAGATCATCGAGCATGCGCTCGGGGTCCACGGCGCACGCACCCTCCGCCACATCGACTACGACAAGGCGGCGTCTGCGATCTTCACCGAGCCCGAGATCGCCGATGTCGGCCTCGCCGAGGCGGATGCGTTCGCCGAAGGCCGCAAGGTCCGGGTCACCAAGGTCCCGTTCTCGGTCTCGGCCAAGGCCTTGATCAACGACGATCCTCGCGGGTTCGTCAAGATCGTCTCGGACCCCGCCACCGGCGTGGTGCTCGGTGGGTCGATCGTCGGCCGCCACGCGGCCGAGCTCATCGCAGTGCTGGCCATCGCCGTCCAGTCCCGACTGACGGTCAGCGACATCGCCGAGAGCCTCTTCGTTCACCCGACCCTGGCCGAGGTGCTGTCCGAGGCTGCAGAGTGACCGAACCGCGGCCGGCGGCCGCGGGCGCATCCGGTGACCCGGTTGCCTCGGTGGCCCAACGGTGCTTCGGGCGCGCCATCGACCTGTTGGTGATTGCGACGTTCTCGATGGGTCTGCTGATCCCCACCGTCGAACGTGAGGGCGACACGCTGGCGTTGCCGGGCTGGACCCAATGGGCGGCGCTGGCGCTGTGGGTCGCCTACGAGACGGCCATGACCGCCCTGCTCGGCACCACCGTCGGCAAGATGGCCGTCGGCACCCTGGTCGTGGACCGTCGGACGGGCCGCCGGCCGAGTTGGCCCAACGCGCTGGCCCGGACGCTGCCGGTGCCGTTGCTGTTACCGCTGGTGTCGTTCTTCGCCTTGTTGGTGTACCCGACGGCGGCGTTCGATCCCGAGCACCGCCGGGGCATCACCGACCGCATCGCCAACACCGTCGTCGTGCGGGCCGATCCCGCACGACGACGCTGAGCGGATCGTCTCAGTCGGACTCGATCACCACGACGACGTCGCCGCCGCCGACGGAGTCACCTGCAGCGACGTTGATCTCGGCGATGGTGCCGGTGACGTCGGCTGCGATGTTGTTCTCCATCTTCATGGCCTCGAGGACGATCACCGTGTCGCCGGCCTCGACATGGTCGCCGACCGCCACCGGGATCTTCACGACGGTGCCCTGCATCGGGACGCTGACCCTGCCCGTACCGCCGCCGCCGGCCGCCCCGGCAGCCGCCGCACGGCGACGGGGCTTCGCGGCACCTGCGGCGACCGTGGTCGTCTCGGGCACCCACATCGCGACATCGAAGCGCTTGGCATCGACCTCGACCGTCACGCTGCGCCGCACCAGCGGCTCGTCGCTCTCGGGGGGCGCACCGCCGGCGGGTTCGGCGCGCACACCGGTGAGGTCCAGCACCTCTTCGACCCACTTCGTGGAATGCTCGACGGCGGCGAAGTCCGGGTGTTCGAGGATCGCGATGTCCGCGGGAATGGTGGTGGCCACCCCGCTGATCTCGAGCTCGCGCATCGCTCGGAGTGTCCGGGCAATCGCCCGATCGCGGTCACGGCCCCAGCACACCAGCTTGCCGACGAGGTTGTCGTAGTACTGGCTGATCTCGTCGCCGGCCTCGTAGCCGCCGTCCCACCGGGTCCCGTACCCGGCCGGGGGACGCAACGTGGTGATCGGGCCCGGGCTCGGGAGGAAGGCGCCCTCTGCGGGGTCCTCGGCGTTGATCCGGATCTCGATGGCGTGACCGGAGATCTCGACGTCGTCCTGGGTGAGCGGCAGTTCCTCGCCATCGGCCACGCGGAGCTGCAACTCGACCAGGTCGAGGCCGGTGACCATCTCGGTCACGGGGTGTTCGACCTGCAGACGCGTGTTCATCTCGAGGTAGTAGAACTCGCCGTCTTCGTACAGGAACTCGACGGTGCCGGCATTGGTGTAGTCACAGCCCAGGGCGACCTTCACCGCGGCTTCGCCCATGCGGGCGAGGATCGCGGGGTCGATGCCCGGCGCCGGCGCTTCCTCGACGAGCTTCTGGTGGCGGCGCTGGGCCGAACAGTCCCGGGTGCCGAGATAGACGCAGTTGCCGTGGTTGTCGGCCATGACCTGCACCTCGATGTGGCGAGGCTTGGTCAGGTAGCGCTCCATGTAGATCTCGTCGCGCCCGAAGTAGGCCAGCGCTTCTCGCTGGGCCGACTCGATGGCCGCCTGGACCTCGTCGGGTCCACCGACCACCTTCATGCCCCGCCCGCCCCCGCCGTAGGCGGCCTTGATGGCGATCGGGTAGCCGTACTCGTCGCCGAAGGACGTGACCTGCGACGCGTCGGTGATCAGATCGGTGGTGCCCGGTACGCCGTGGACGCCGACACGCTCGGCCGCGAGGCGTGCGGAGATCTTGTCGCCCATGACCTCGATGGCCTCGGGCGGGGGACCGATGAAGGTCACCCCGCGGTCGGTGATGGAGCGAGCGAAGTCGGCGTTCTCGGAGAAGAAGCCGTAGCCGGGATGCACGGCCTGGGCGCCCGAGCGCTCGATCGCGTCGAGCAGCGCCTCGGTGTCGAGGTAGCTCTCGGCAGCCGTCTGGCCGCCGAGAGCATAGGACTCGTCGGCCAGACGCACATGCAGTGCATCGCGATCGAGCTCGGAGTACACCGCGACCGTTGCGATGCCGAGTTCCTGGCACGCACGGATCACCCTGACGGCGATCTCTCCTCTGTTTGCGACAAGAACCTTCGTGAACACGGCGGACGCGACCTCTCGGGGGGTTTCGGGGCGTGGCTGGAGCGGATTCTGCCACGATTTTCGCGGCCAGCCGCGATTCTCCTGCTCGCGATGCCACGATGGCCGTCGTGGACCGCTCCGATCCGACGAGAACCGACCGCGCCGCTGCGATCGAAGCCGAGATGGACGGCACCATCTTCGGGCCCGTGACCTGGGTGGACGAGACCGGCAGCACCAATGCCGACCTGCTCGCTGCGGCATCGTCGCGCGCGCGCGCCGGGTCGGTGCTGCTCGCAGACCACCAGACGGCGGGCCGGGGGCGCCGGGACCGTACCTGGGTGACCGCGCCCGGCGACGCGGTCCTGGTGTCGGTGTTGGTCGATTTCGACGCCGCCGAGGACGCCGCAGCGGTGGCGACCACCCTGATGGCGACCGCGGCGGTCGAGGCGCTCGCCGGCTTCGGGTTCGGCGCGGTCGCCATCAAGTGGCCCAACGACCTCGTGGTCGGCGAGCCCGGACAGCACCGCAAGCTGGCCGGCATCCTGGCCCAGGCCGCCACGGCCGATGGGCGGCTGCGAGCCGTGATCGGCATGGGACTCAACATCCGCGGAGCCCGCCTGGACGCTCCCGGTGCGGTCGCGCTCGACCAGCTCGGTGGGCCACCCCCGCCGTCGGTCGCCGAGCTCGTGGTGGCGACGCTCACCGCCTTCGACCGCTGGTGGAGCCGTCTCGGCGACCGCGACGGGCGGGCTGCGCTGCGTGATCGGTGGCTCGCATCGTCGGCAACGGTGGGAACCCGCGTCCGAGCCGACCTCGGCGACGGGACGGTCGACCGGGCTCGCGACCTCGGTCACCGACGATGGCGCATTGGTCGTCGCACCCGACGACGGCGGCAGCCCCGTGACGATCCGTACCGCCGACGTCGTCTCGCTCCGGCCGGCGGGCTGACCCCACGCGCCCGCATCGGGCCGTTACCCTCATCGCCCATGCCCGCCGCCAGACGACCGCGCCCGCGCCGCACCTGGCCGCAGCGGTTGTTCCTGTTCTTCAATCTGTTCGTCATCGTGGCCGCGCTCGCGTCGGCGGGCGTGCTCGCCTACGCCAAGGACACGGTCTCGAGCATCCCGCGGGTGGCGTTCGCCGGCGGCGTGTTGGCCGCCGAGGATCCCGACAGCAACGAACCGATCAATTTCTTGTTGGTCGGCGCAGACAGCGCCAGCAACCTCGAAGAAGGCGATCCGCTGCGCAACATCGGGCGCGAGACGAACCAGCTGACCGACACGATGATCGTGTTGCGGGTCGATCCCGGTTCCGGCGATGCCTCGGTCATGTCCATCCCGCGGGACCTGTGGATCCCCGACCTCGGCTACAAGATCAACTCTGCGTACGCCCTGGGCGAAGAGGACCTGCTGGTCAGCACGATCCAGGACTTCCTCGACATTCCCATCCATCGCTACATCCAGGTCGACTTCAACGGATTCCTGGAACTCATGCGGGTGCTCGGCGGCATTCGCGTGCAGATCGACTACCCGCTGCGCGACGAGAAGGCACAGCTGCGCATCGACGAGACGGGCTGCGTGCGGCTCAGCCCCCGCCAAGCGCTCGGCTACGTGCGGTCCCGCGGCCTGGAGGCCGAGACCAGCCCGGACAACTGGGTCGTCGTCGACGGGTCGGGTGACCTCGGACGGGTCGCAGCGGCAACAGGACTTCCTCGTGCTCGCCCTCCAGCGGGCCTTCGACCAGGGCATGCGCAACCCCAACACCCTGCGCGGCCTCATCGACGACGTCGCCGCGGGTGGCTACGTGCAACTCGACACCCGGACCACACCCCAGGACGTGCTCGACCTCGGACGAGACTTCGAGGACTTCCGGGCCGAGAGCCTCGCGCGTCGACCCTGCCGACCGAGTTCGGCAACGTCGGCCAGGCCTCGGTGCTCTTCCTGGTCGAGAGCGAGGCCCAGAGCGTCCTCAACGTGTTCCGCGGCGAAGCCGCCGACAACATCTCGTTCCGCGTCGCCGTACGCAACGGCACCGGTGAGACCGGGCTCGCGCACCGATGTCCAGCTGGCGCTGAACTCCGCCGGCTTCAACGTCGCCGAGACCGGTAACGCCGAGAACTTCGGCTTCGGGACCTCGGTCATCCGCCACGATCCCTCCCAGCAACGCCAGGCACAGCTGCTGGCTCGCTGGCTCGAAGCCGAACCCGTGCTCGACGAGGTCGCCGTCGGCGTCGAGGCCCCGATCGAGCTCATCGTCGGCTCCGACTGGGCCGGTGTGCGCGACGAACCCCGCCCGGCGCCCACCGCAGATGCCGAGGTCACCCCCACCCCCGATCCCGCCTCACAGACCCCGACCCCAGAGCCCACGCCCACGCCCGAACCCCTGGCGCAGATACGCGGCTGTTGAGAGTCGGGTTCACTCGTTCCCTCGCTGCGCTCGGTCTCTCCGTTCACCCGAGTTCGATTCGAGCGGCTGACGCCGCGCCGTTGTCGGCCCAGGGGATCTGCCTGTGACGGGTCGCTCGCGGTCCGAAGGGGAATTGAACTCGTGGTGATCGGGGGTGCCGTCAGATCGAGGGGTGGGGCAGTAGCGTTTGTGGCCATGGGTAAGGCTTCCTCTTCGAAGAAGATCGCTCGCGCGCAACGCGCCGGGGCGACGACTGGTCCGAACGAACGGCGCGAGCTCGGGTTTCCCGCTGATCGTCGTCGGACTCATCGTGGCCGGGCTCGTGCTGGTGGCGTTCGCTCGCACGACGCGCGACGCCGCAGGCCTCGCCGACGCTGCAGGACCACTGGCACAACGCCTACACCCTCTACGACTGCGTGACCGGTGGCGTGTTGCCTCCGTTCGACAGCCAGTTCGACCCCGACGGCATCCACTCCCACCAGGACAGCCTCATCCACGTCCACCCCTTCAGCGCATCGGTGACCGGCAGCAACGCTCGGATGGGCGTCTTCTTCGAGGCCATGGGCATGACCGTCGAGCCCGACGCCATCACCCTGCCCGGCGGCGAGACGCTCGAGGCCGGCGTCGAGTGCGAGGGCGAGCCCTCCGAGATCGTCGTCGCCGTCTGGGAGAACGGCCTCGATCCCAGCGGCGACCCCGACGAGATCGTGCGCGAGCGACTTCGACGACATCGTCTTCGATGCTCCCGACAAGGCGTACACGATCGGCCGTGTCCCGTCGGCGGGACCATCCCGCCGCCCGGTCCCGATGTGCTCGATGACGCTCGCCGCGGTCCGGGCCTCGAGCGTGGCGAAGGCATGGAGCCGCCGAGCTCGGCGATCCCCGGTCCCCAGGACTTCGGCACCGGCACCGGCGCCCTCGGCACGGCCACGGCGACGACGAGCCCGCTCAAGACGACGCCGATCCCGCCGATGGCACGACCGAGGACGGCGCCGCCGACGACGGCTGAGCCGTACCCGGGGATCAGCATCGAACCGACCGGAGCAGCCAGTCGATGGACAAGCCCACCCTGGTGATCGTCAGCGGCTACTTCAGCCCACTGCACTGCGGCCACCTCGACATGATCGAATCGGCCGCCGCACTCGGCGACAAGGTCGTGGTGATCGTCAACAACAACGCCCAGCAGGTCCTCAAGAAGGGCAAGCTGATCATCGACGAGGCCGATCGTCTCCGCATCGTCGAAGCGCTGCGCATGGTCGACGAGGCCATGATCGCCGTCGACGACGACGGCACCGTCTGCGCATCGATCGATGCCATCGCCCGGGCCCACCCCGATCATCACGTCATCTTCGCCAACGGCGGCGACCGCGACTCCGGTGCCGCCGTGCCCGAGACCGAGGTGTGCGAACGTACGGCATCGAGATGATCTTCGACATGGGCGGCAACACCAAACGCGACTCCAGCTCGCGCATCAACGCCGAACTCGGCCTGGAGTAGGTACCCGGGGCCGCGGGCCTCTACCGGAACAGGTCGTCGGCAGGGTCGCGGACGATCTCGTCTGCGACCGAGCCGGTGCCGAACCAGCTCGGGTCGGCGCCGCGGACGATGGCCACGGGTACGCCGGTGCTCTTGCCCATCACGAGTTCGGCTGCCGACGCCAGCTCGTCGACCAGGACACACCTCGGTGACCTGCATCTCGCGGCCCAGCGCATCGGGCGTGCCGCGCAGATCGAGGATCGGCAGGACCCCGGCTGAACCGATCGCGACATCGGTGAGGCCGCGCCGCCAGGGCCGCCCGAACGTGTCGGAGATGATGATCGCCACGTCGAGACCGTGGCGGCCCCGCAGCCCGTCGCGGATGCGGCGGGCCGAGCGGTCGCTGTCCTCGGGCAGCAGCGCCGCCTGGCCGCGCTCGACGTTCGACAGGTCGATGCCTGCGTTGGCGCACACGAACCCGTGGCGGGTCTGACTGATGATCAGCTCACCCCGGCGGCGCAGGATGCGCACCGATTCGCGCTCGACGAGCGGCTTGTGCGACAGGGGGTCCGTCGGGTCGATCTCGACCAGGCAGTTCTCGGCCTTCGACACGATCTTCTGGGTCACGACCAACACGTCGCCGTCGGCCACGACGCCCGCTCGCGGCGATCATGTCGGCGAGATCGTCGCCGGGGCGTACCTCGGGCAGATCCTCGATGGGAATGATCTCGAGTCGGGTCATCGCAGGTCTCCAGTGGTGGGGGAGTCGAGGCCGAGTGCAACGCGGCTCAGCGCGGCGGCCCGACCGGCATCGCTCATGATGGTGTCGGTCACGATGCACGCCACGCCGGACGCCTCGATGTCCGGCGCCAGGTCGGCGTCGACGTCGTCGATGACGATCGTGGCCGCCAGATCCGCATAGTGGCGGGCCACACCGGCTGCCGAGACCTCGATGCCGAGCTCGCGCATCAGCCGAGCAGCGGGCCCCTTGAGCGCGGCACCGCCGACGATGGGGGAGATGGCGACGGTTGCGTCTCGGCGCTCGGCGATGGCGGCGCGGACCTCACCGACGGCCAGCAGGGGCGCCACCGAGACCACCGGGTTGGACGGGGCGATGATCGATGCGCTCGGCTGCCGCGATGGCGTCGATCAGACCCGGCGCGGGGTCGGCGGCGTCGGCACCATCGAAGCGAACCGCCGACACCTCGACGTCGTGGCGCAACCGGACGAAGTACTCCTGGAAGCCGATCTCGCCGAGATCGGGAACGGTCACCCGGGTCTCGATGCGGTCGTCGGTGACCGGCATCACGGTGATACCGATGCCCCACGCGGCGACGATCTCGGCGGTGACCTGCGACAACGACGCGCCCTCGCGGAGACGATGGGTGCGATAGAGGTGGGTTCCGAGGTCGCGGTCGCCGAGGTTGAACCAGTCCACGCCGCCGTAGCGGCGGACCATGTCCATGGCCTGCCAGGTCTCGCCGCGCAGGCCCCAGCCCCGCTCGGTGTCGTCCTCGCCGGCGAGCGTGTAGGTGACGGTGTCGAGGTCGGGCGAGATGTGCAGGCCGTGGAGCACGGTGTCGTCGCCGGTGTTGACCACCGCGGTGATGGTCGAGGGTTCCACGACGTGCACCATGCCCCGCAGGAGCTTCGCGGCACCGACGCCGCCGCACAGCACCACGGTGGTGCCCAATCGCCGGCCTCGGCGGACGTCGCGGCTCGGTCATGAGATGGGCCGGAGGCGGCCCTCGAGGAGGTCCATGTCGGCGTCGACCATCATGGTGACGAGGTCTTCGAAGGCGGTGGTGGGCTTCCAGCCGAAGGTCTTGGTTGGCCTTGGTGGCGTCGCCGACGAGGAGGTCGACCTCGGCGGGCCGGAAGAACTTCTCGTCGATGACGACGTGGTCCTGGTAGCGGAGACCGAGGTGCTCGAACGCGATGGTGGCGAACTCACGGACGCTGTGGGTCTCGCCGGTGCAGATGACGTAGTCGTCGGGTTCGGGTTGTTGGAGCATGTGCCACATCGCGGTGACGTAGTCGCCGGCGAAGCCCCAGTCTCGTTTGGCGTCGAGGTTCCCCAACGCCAGCGTGTCGATCTGGCCCAGCTTGATGCGGGCCGCGCCGTGGGAGATCTTGCGGGTCACGAACTCGAGGCCGCGTCGGGGGCTCTCGTGGTTGAACAGGATGCCCGAGCAGGCGTGCAGGTCGTAGCTCTCGCGGTAGTTGATCGTGATCCAGTGCCCGTAGACCTTCGCCACGCCGTACGGGACTGCGGGGATGAAACGGCGTGGATTCGGTCTGGGGCACCTCGGCGACCTTGCCGAACATCTCGCTGCTCGACGCCTGATAGAAGCGGATGCCGCGGGTCGACGATGCGGATCGCGTCCAACAGACGGGTGACGCCGAGACGCGGTGGTCTCACCGGTCAACACCGGTTGACCGAACGAGGTCTGCACGAACGACTGCGCGGCGAGGTTGTAGACCTCGTCGGGCTCATGGGCCCGCAACACGTCGATCAGGCTGATCTGATCCAACAGATCACCGTTGCAGAACGTGATCGCATCCTGGAGATGCGCGATCCGCTCGTAGTTCACGGTGCTCGACCGCCGCACCATGCCGACACGTCGTAGCCCTTCGCCAACAACAGTTCGGCCAGGTAGGAGCCGTCCTGGCCCGTGATCCCGGTGATCAACGCTCGGGGCATGTGCTCGCTACCTTCCTCTCGGTCTCTTCATCAGCGTCTCGGCCGCGACGATCGCCGCGACGACATCGGCCAACGTCGTCGACAGATCGATCTCGGGCTCCCACCCGCACTGCGCTCGGATCTTGGTCGGATCGCCCACCAACAACGGCACGTCCGACGGACGTGCCAACGCGGGATCGGTCCGCAACTCGACATCCGTGACCGATCAGCTCCATCAACGACTCGACCACCTCCGCAATCGCGTGATGGCGGCCCGAACACACGTTGTAGGCCTCGCCCGGTCATCCCGTCGATCGCCAAGGACCGGTAGGCACGCACCACATCACGCACATCGGTGAAATCACGCCGCGCCTCGAGATTCCCGACCGAGATGTGATCGAGCCCATCACGACGTGCACGAACCAGCCGCGCTGCGATCGCCGGCGCCACGAACGCCTCGCTCTGACCCGGACCCAGATGATTGAACGCCCGCGCCCGCACCACCCCCAGCCCCTGATTCGCCCACGCCACACACACCATCTCCGCCGCCGCCTTCGACGCGGCATACGGCGACACCGGATCCAACGGCCGATCCTCACCCAACGGCATCGCCGCGGCATCGACCTTGCCGTACACCTCGGCACTGGTCACCACCACCACACGCCCCACCCCGGCACCAGCACACGCCGACAACACCGCCAAGGTCCCCTCGGCATTGGCCCGCAACGTCGCCACCGGATCCCGCCACGACGCCGCCACATCGGCCTGACCCGCCAGATGAAACACCACCTCGGGCCCAGCGTCGGCCACCAACGCCGCCATCGCCGCCGCATCGATCACATCGGGCCCACCCGTCGCCCGATCCGTCTCGATCACCTCATCGCCACACCCCACCAGATGCGCCACCAGATGACGCCCCACGAACCCACCCGCACCCGTCACCAACGCCCGCATCATTCACGCCCGACGCGCCCGCAGACCCAACAACGACCGCAACGTCTCACCATGCTCGCCGGCGACACCGCGCAGTGCGCGGAGCGCTTCGCCCGCCGCAGGGGGAAGGTCGGGTTCGAGCCGTTCGCACAGATCGATCAGGCGATCCTCGATGCCGTCGACACGTTCGTCGATGCGCCCGACCTCGTCGCGCACGATCGCGAGCACCCGGGCGATGCGGTCGGGATCGTCCACCAGGTCTGCGAGGGCGTCGATGCCGGGGCCGAGATCGGAGGACCGGACCTGGTCCTCGACACTGCGGCGGGCGACCTGGGCGCGGTTGACGGCGATGACGGCCAGCCCGACGCCGGTGTAGAACAGCTCGGTCAGCCACTCGGGTACGTCGGGTTCGAGACGTTGATCCGCGTCGGGCATCGATGCAGTCTAGGACGGGTCCGTCCGGCAGCCGGAGCCGGGGGGTGTCCCCGCTGGGCGCAGCCCTGCGGGTAGCGTGTGCCGGCTGTGGATTCGCCCGCTCCCGAGCCCGACCCCCCGGTCGACGACGTCGTCGACCCGCCTGATCCGGCGCCCGATGTGGCTGCCGATACCGATGACGCGGGAGACCTCGGCTCGCCAGGCCCCGACGAGACCCCGCGCCGGGTTCCGCCCCCGCCGAGGGTGCGGGCCGTCGTGGTCGCCCACGAGCCGGGGGAGTGGTTCCTCGACACGCTGCACGGCCTCGCCTCCCAGGACTACCGCCGTCTCGACGTGACGGTGCTGGTGCCGGGAGGAGACCCATCGGTGCACACGGTCGTCGCCGACACGCTCGCCGCGGCCACCATCGTCGACGTCGATGCGCGCCTGGGATACGCCGAGTGCGCGAACCAGGTGCTCGCCGGGGACGACCGGGCGCCGGCGTTCTACCTCTTCTGCCACGACGACGTCGCTCTCGCCCCCGACGCCATCCGGCTGCTCGTCGAGGAAGCCATACGCTCCAACGGCGCGGTGCTCGGTCCCAAGCTCGTCCAATGGGATCGTCCCGACGTGCTCGCCGAGGTCGGGCTCGACGTGGACAAGCTCGCACACGTGGCCTCGCGGGTCGACGTCGACGAACTCGACCAGGAACAACACGACGCCGTCCGCGACGTGTTCGCCGTGTCCGGTGCCGTGCAGCTGGTGCGAGCCGATCTGTTCGCCGCCCTCGGCGGATACGACGCCACCATGGGCATCACCGGCGAGGACGTCGACCTGTGCTGGCGCACCCACGTGGCGGGCGCCCGGGTGATCGTCGTGCCGTCGGCGGTCGCCCGCCACCGTGGCAGCCTCGACGAGCGGCGCGGCGGCGACGAGCTCGCCCGCCAGCGCGACCGCAACCGCATCCGCACGGTGCTCACCGGCTACGGCGTGGCCCACACGATCCGGGTCGTGCCCCAGGCGGTGGTCTATTCGCTGCTGCGAAGCCTCGGTGCGTTGCTCACCGGCCAGTTCGGGCGCGCCCGATCGGCGGTCGGCGCATGGACCTGGAACCTCCGACGGTTCGGGTCGCTGCGGCAACGGCGGGCGGACCTGCGCGCCATGCGTCAGGTACCCGACAGCGAGCTGCGCCGTCTCCAGGTCGGCGGCTTCGCGCCGCTGTCGACGTTCTTGCGCGGCCAACTGGGAACCGACACCGGCGGCTCGGTCGCGGTGCGCGCCCGCTACGTGCTCCAGGCGCTGCGGACGGGCCCGTCACAGATCTCCATCGCCTTCTGGCTGCTGACGACCGCCGTGGTGATCTTCGGCAGCCGCCATCTGCTCACCCGCCGGGTACCAGCCGTCGGTGACCTCGTCCCGTTCGATCAGAGCGTGGGCGACCTCTTCGGGCAATTCTTCGGACAGTGGCGCCCCACCGGCACCGGCACCGAGGCCGCCGCACCGACCGCGCACGCGCTGACCGCGCTCGGCGGTGTTGCTTTCGCAGGGTCGATGGGACTGCTACGGACCGTGCTCACCGTCGGCATGGTGCCCATCGGCGCCATCGGGATGTGGCGGTTCCTGCGCCCCTTCGCGTCGCCGTGGATCCGAGTCGTGGGCACCATGATGTACCTGGCCTCGCCGGTGCCGTACACCGCACTCGGAACCGGAACCTGGGGCGCACTGCTGCTGTACGGCTCGATGCCGTGGATCCTCGCCGGCATGGCCCGTGCCGGACGCATGGCCCCGTTCGGAACCGTGGGTGGAACCGTGGGCGAAGGGGTCCTGGCGCCGTCGGTCGTCCGTGAGATCCTCGTGCTCGGCCTCACCGTGGCCCTGGTCGGCGCCTACGTGCCGTTCGTCGCGTTCCTCGTCGTGCTCGTGGCGTTGGCTCTCGTGGCCGGATCCTGGTTGGCCGGCCGCGCTGCCGGGGCGACGCGGCTCGTCGGGGTGACCGCCGGGGCGATCGTCCTGGCGACGGCGTTGCATACACCGTGGCTGATCGGGCTCTCCGCGACCGACTGGAGCTGGGACTGGTTCGTCGGTACCCGTCCCGAGCAGGCGACCGGGGCGTCGATGGCGGACCTGCTGACCCTGTCGACCGGCGCCATCGGCGGAGGCGTCCTCGGCTGGGCCCTCCCGGTCGCTGCCGGTGTCCCGCTGTTGTTGGCCCGAGGGCCGCGCTGGTCCTGGGCGGTCCGAGGGATCCTGCTCTACCTGATCTCGGTCGCAGTCGTGTGGGTCGAGATCCGCGGCTGGGTGCCGGTGTCGCTGCCACGTCCCGAGGTCATGCTGGCGCTCGGTTCGATCGGGCTCGCGATCGCGGCCGCCATGGGTGTCGCTGCGATCGAACGCGATCTCCGGGCCTACCGCCTCGGCTGGCGTCAACTCGTGCCCGTGTCGGCGGTCCTGGCGATCCTGCTGGCCATGGTCACCCCGACGCTCGCCAGCCTCGACGGCTGGTGGGAGATGCCCACCGACGACTTCGCCCGCCAGTACGCCGTGGAACCCGACCCCACCGGTCGGGTGCTCTGGATCGGCCACGACGACGTGCTGAGCGCCGCGGGTCGCTCGTTCGGCGAGGGCCTGACCCTCGCGGTCACCGACGATCTCGTCGCCGGGTACGCCGATCGGTGGGACGCCGGCGTGGCGCCTGCCGACCCGCTCGTCGCGCAAGCGGTCGAGCTCGCCGTGGCCGGTGGGACGAGCCGGCTCGGGCGGTTGCTCGCCCCGTTCGGCATCGGTGAGATCGTCGTGTTGGAACAGAGCGCGCCGTCGCCGTCGACGGGTCTCGTCGAACCCGTTCCCGATCAGCTCGAGGCTGCGCTGTCCGAACAGCTCGACCTGGCCGAGATCGACGTCTCGCCCGGCGTCACGCGCCTCGCCAACAACTCCGTCCTGGCCTTTGCCTCGACCGTCGAGGCCGGCGCGACCTCGAATCGCACGCTGCGCGAGCATGCGGCCACGGGTACCGTTCCCGAGGGCTTCTTCTCCGCAACCGACGCATCCGGCGCCCGCTACGAGGGGCGTGTCGGCCCCGACGCCGAGGTCTATGTCGCGGCACCCACGGAGTCGAATTGGCGGTTGGTCACCGACGGTCGGGCAGCGAGCCGGGGCCCGGCGCTCGATTGGGCACTGGCGTTTCGCCCTGCGGTGGCCGACGCCGACGCCGAGCTCTCCCATCGCACGCCCACCGAGCACCAGGTGATGATGGGCCTACAGCTGCTGTTGTGGGCGCTGGTCGTGATTGCAGCCCTGCGCGTCAGCGGACGAGCCCGGGAGGCCCGGTCATGATCGGTCGACGCTCCGACCGGGTTCGGCGCCGGGACCGCCGTCGTGCTGCACGATCGGAGGGCCCACCGCCGCCGGCACGTCGAGGCTCCCACGCCGTGGGACCCGACGAATCCTCGGCCTCCACCCGATGGGCTGCCGTCGTGGTCATCGCCGCGATCGTGGTCTCGCTCCTGGTCATCGGTGGCGGCGACGGAAGTGGTGCCCGTGCCGAACTCGCGCAGCAACGACCAACCCTGGCGACAGCGGGCGACGACAGCGCCCTCACCTCGACCTGGTATTGCGCCGGCGGGACCCTCGGCGACGGGACCTTCGCCGACCTCACGGTCGTGCTGGCGAACCCGAGCAGGGTCGAGGCCATGGTCGAGCTCACGGCGTTCGGGGTCGTTGCTCCCGTACCGATCGTCGTCGATCTCGAGACCACCGAGGACATCACCTCGGATCTCGCGCTCGTGGCTCCCGAGGTCGCACCGGCCACGCCGGTCACCACCTCGACCGTCGTGGCGCCGCTGTCGGTCGAGCGCGTGCGCATCGCGGACCTCGACGGAATCAGCGGTGACACCGCAGCGGTGCTGGTCGAATCCGATGCAGGATCGCTCGTGGCCGAACATCTGATCGTCGGCCCTGCGGGCGCGGCGATGGCGCCCTGTGCCTCGACCTCGGCCGACCGCTGGGTGTTCGCCGGCGGCACGACCCGCCGTGATGCCCAAGAGGTGCTGGCGGTGTTCAATCCGTTCCCCGGCGACGCGGTCATCGACATCACCTTCACCGCCGATGGCGCTCGGCGCTCACCCCAGATCTACGACGGTCTGGTGGTTCCGTCGGGCGCGGTCCTGCCCATCGACATCACCGGCGTCGTGACGTTGTTCGACGTCGTCTCGGCCGAGGTCACGGTCCGTACGGGTCGCGTCGCGACCGATCGCATCGTCTCGTTCGGCCCCGACGGTGGCCCCACCGGGTTGAGCGTCGCCGCCGGCTCGTCGGTACCGGCGGGTGTGTGGGTGTTCGGCGCCCGGAGCGACGCCCCCACGACCGATGCCATCGTCGTCCACAATCCGGGCGAGACCGAAGCAGTCGTCGACATCGAAGTACGCCTCGATCGCCCCGACGAGAACGGGTTCGTCGAACCCATCGGCATCACGGTGCGGCCCGGGCGGACCGAAGTGGTCGTGCTCGCCGGCGCACCCGAACGCATCGGTCAGGCACGACTGGTCGACGCGACCACCCGGCTTCCCGAGGGTGTCGACTACTGGGCTGCAGTCCGCTCCGTCAACGGCGTGCCCGTCGTCGCCGATCGCATCAGCGTGGGCCCGCCCGACGCTCCCGCCGGCGCAGCCGTGTCGCCGGGTGTCGCCGCAGCGGCGAGCGCCCATGTCACGACCAGCGGCGACGGCATCGGCGAGATCGTCCTGGTCAATCCCGCGGTCGACCGGATCGCCGGGGTGTCGTTGACCGCCTACGTCGGTGGTTCGGTGTTCGAACTCGCCGGCACGGAGGTGGCGCCGCTCGGTCGCACGGTGATCGACCTGGCAGCACTCGGGGTCCCCGCCGACGCAGTGCTGGTCATCGAAGCCAGCGAACCCGTGATCGGCGAACGCCGTCTCGCGCTCGCTGGCGCAGGCCTCACGTCGTCGCCGACGGTTCCGTTGGCCGCGGCGGTGACCGCCATCGATCTCCCGGTGGGCTGATCCGCCAGACAGCTTCGGCCGGCGCGCCGCCTGTCTGTTCGCTCGCTCAGCCGAACGCGATGGCGGTGCCGTCCTCGGGGGGCACGACACCGAGATCCTCGAGCGCCTCGGCGACCGCAGCGCGCGCCGGAGCGCCGAGCGCCGACCAACGCACGACACCATCGTGGTCGGCCAGGACGGTGGTCGGTACCGAGTCGATCTGGTACCGATCGTGAATCGCACGCGCCGCCGGGAAATCGAGGCGCTGCACGGAGACATCGTCGAGGTCGATCGCGCCGATCACGTCCCAGGCATCACGACAACTCGCGCACGTCTCGGATGCGAACACCACCAACAACCACGGCTGGTCGGGGTCGGCGAAGTCACGTCGATCGAGCTGCTGAGGCACCGCCATCCTCGGCGACGTCGGAGGATCGGGGCGGCGTCGCTGGGCCACGACCGAGGCGACCCCGGCCAGAGCCACCACGACGACGACGATGAGCAGGGTGGTCAGCATCGCCGGTCACCAGGCATCGATGCGATCGACGGGCCCGGCACTACCCGGTGACGTCGTTGTGCGACGCTGCGGCCAGGTCCTCGGGTGTGTCGTCGCCGGCAGGGCCCGTGGTCGGTTGTGCGTCACCGTTGGGCGTTGCACCTGCGACAGGGCCCGGCGTCTTGGCGATCTCGAGGAGACGACTCACCTCGGCCCCGTCGATGGTCTCGTGCTCGAGCAGCGAACGCGTCACCAGATCGAGACCGTTGCGGTGCTCGGTCAACAGGTCACGGCAGCGCCGTTCGGCGTCGCGGAGGATCCGTTCGATCTCCTCGTCGATGATGTGCGCCATCTCGTCGCTGTACTCGCGGGGGCGGCCCATGTCCTCACCGAGGAACACCTGACCGTTTCCGCCGCGCCACGCCATGGGCCCGATGCGTTCGCTCATGCCCCACTCGCGGACCATCTTGCCGGCCATGTCGGTGGCTCGGGCGAGATCGTCGGCAGCACCGGAGCTGACCTCACCGAACACCAGATCCTCGGCCATCCGCCCGCCGAGCATCTTGACGAGCTCGTCGTTGATGTAGCTCTCGCGCAGCAGGTAGCGGTCTTCTTCGGGCAGCGTCATCGTGACACCCAGCGCCATGCCACGCGGAATGATGGTGACCTTGTGCAGCGGGTCGGTGTTGGGCAACAACGCCGCCGCGAGGGCGTGGCCCGACTCGTGATAGGCCACTCGCTCGCGCTCTTCGGCGTTCAACACCGCGGTGTCGCGCTTCGCCCCCATCAGCACCCGGTCGCGGGCAGCTTCGATGTCTTCCATGGAGATCGAGGACTTGCCCCTCGCGGACGGCGATGAGGGCGGCCTCGTTCAACAGATTGGCGAGATCGGCACCTGCCATGCCGGGCGTGCCTCTGGCGACGGTGCGCAGATCGACGTCGTCGGAGAGCACCTTGGACTTGGCGTGGACCTGGAGGATCTCGAACCGGTCGTCGAGTTCGGGCAACGGCACGATGACCTGACGGTCGAAGCGTCCCGGGCGCAGTAGCGCCGGATCGAGGATGTCGGGTCGGTTGGTTGCTGCGATCATGACGATGCCCTCGGTGGCCTCGAAGCCGTCCATCTCGGCGAGCATCTGGTTGAGGGTCTGCTCGCGCTCGTCGTGGCCGCCGCCGACCCCGGCGCCGCGCTTGCGGCCGATGGAGTCGATCTCGTCGATGAAGATGATGGCGCGGCCCATCTTGCGGGCGGACTGGAACAGGTCACGGACACGGCTCGCGCCGACACCGACGAACATCTCCATGAAGTCGGACCCGGTGACCGACAGGAACGGCACCCCGGCTTCGCCGGCGACGGCACGGGCGATGAGGGTCTTGCCGGTGCCCGGCGGCCCGACCAGCAGCACACCCTTGGGGATGCGGGCGCCGATCTCGCCGAACTTCTCGGCGGTCTTCAAGAAGTCCACGACCTCACGGACCTCTTGTTTGACACCGGCGTAGCCGGCGACGTCGTCGAAGGTCGTGCCCGGACGCTCGGTGTTGTAGGTCTTGGCCTTCGACTTGCCGACGTTCATGATCCCGCCCATCTGGCCCTGGGCTCGACGCTGCAGCCAGTAGAAGAACAGCAGGATCAGCGCGAGCGGACCGAGGATCGGGATGATGAAGCCGGTCCAGATGCTGGTGCCGGGGGTGGTGTAGGTGAAGTCGGTGTTGGCGCGGAAGAACTCTTCGTCGGCGTCGGACAGGTCGAGCGGCCCGTCGGTCTCGATCTCGCGATCGTCGACGAGCGTGGCGGTGATGCTGCCGTTGTCGTTGTTGAACTCGGCCTCTCGGACGTCGCCGTCGCCGACGAGCTCGATGAACTCGTTGTAGGTGACGTCTTCGCGATTGTCCGACCCGAAGATGCCGGGCAGGATCAGCGCGGCGAGCAGCGCCAGGGCGAACGCCCATGCGAGCCATCGGGTCCAGGGTTGGTCGGATCGCTCGGGTCGGTCACCCTTGGAGTCGCCACGCGGGAGCCTGGGGAGGCGGTGGCGGCGGTGGTGGTGGAGGCGGGGGAGGGCTGTCAGCCATGGCGTCTCATGGTAGTGGGCGGTGGTCGCGATGCCCGGCCGGGCGGACCTGTCGGTTCGGCGATCGCCGCGCTGCAACCAGGCGCGCGGTCGGCGATTCCTCTCGCAGCGGCCGCGTCGCGCCGGTGGCCGCGGGCGGTGAGGTCGGTACCATCGTCGTCGACATGTCGTCTGTGCCTCCGCCACCGCCGTCGGGCCCGCCGGTGCCCGCATCCACCCGAGCGACCCCCGATCGATCAGAGCGATCTGTCGCCGACGCCGATCACGTCGACAGGTCACACGCCGACTCGCGACCCGCGCGATTGGGGCCTCGGCGACGCCTGGATCGGCATCGTCGCCAGCCAACTGGCCGCCGCGCTCGTCGGCGGGATCATCCTCGCCCTCGGCGGGTACGACTCGATCGACGACGTCCCGATGGTCGTGTTCGCGCTGATGAACCTCCCGCTGCACCTGACCCTGGCCGGCGGTGGCGATCATCGTCAGCCGGACCAAGGGACAGGGACCACGGCGCGACTACGCGGATCAGCATGCGCTGGCGCGACGTGCCGTCGGGCCTCGCTCATCGGCGTCGCGATGCAGTTCCTGCTCGTGCCGGCCGTGACGCTGCCGTTCATCTGGCTGTTCGGCAAGGACCTCGACGACGTCGGCGAGTCGGCACGTGAGCTCGCCGACCGCGCCGACGACCCGGCTGGGGTGATCGCGCTGATCTTCGTGGTCGGCATCGTCGCCCCCGTGGTCGAGGAGCTGTTCTTCCGTGGGCTGCTCTTCGAGGCGCTACCGCAAGCGCCGCAACCTCCGATGGCTCGAGCTCCTGCTGCCCCCCGGTCGGCGTCCGGACACCTCCTCGCCTCGCTGGAACCTCTGGGTGGCGATCATCTCGTCGTCGATGATCTTCTCGGTGATCCACTTCCAGCTCATCCTCATTCCCGGCACTGTTCGCCGTCGGTGTCGTCCTGGCGGTCATGACGCACCGCACCGGTCGGCTCGGTCCGGCGATCTGGGCCCACGCCGCCTTCAACGCCACCACGCTGGTCACGCTGTTGGCCTGAGGCGTCGTCGGCACGGTTCGTGCGCCGGGCGCACCGGTACGGTCTGTCCTCGTGGCTGATCTCGACGCAATCTTCAAGGCGTACGACGTTCGCGGCACCTACCCCGACCAGATCGATGCGCCGATCGTGTCGTCGGATCGGCGCCGCATTCGTGACGATGCTCGGGCCGAGATGCCCGACCTCGACCGGGTCGTGGTCGGCCGTGACATGCGCCCGTCGGGAGTCGAGCTCGTCGGTGCGCGTTCATCGACGGGGTGACGGCCCAGGGCGTCGACGTGGTCGATCTCGGGCTGGCCTCGACCGACATGTTGTACTTCGCAGCCGGATCGCTCGGGGTGCCCGGCGCCGTGTTCACGGCTTCGCACAACCCGGCCGGCTACAACGGCATCAAGATGTGCCGCGCCGGGGCGGTGCCCATCGGAGCCGAGTCGGGTCTCGCGGCCATCAAGGAGCTCTGGCGGCGACCGACCAGGCGCCGGCAGCGACGACCGGCACCGTCGAGACGCTCGATCTGCTCGACGCCTTCGCCGACCACGTGCGCAGCTTCATCGACGTCTCGCCGCTGGCACCGCTCAAGGTCGTCGCCGACACCGCCAACGGCATGGGCGGTCTGGTGGTGCCGGCGGTGTTCGCAGGCCTGCCGGTCGAGCTCGACCATCCTCTATCCCGAGCTCGACGGCACCTTCCCCAACCATCCCGGCCGATCCGCTCGATCGCCGACAACCTGGTGGATCTCTGCGCCCGGGTGCTCGAGGTCGGAGCCGACATCGGCCTGGCCTTCGACGGCGACGCCGACCGGGTCTTCCTCGTCGACGAGAAGGCGCAGCCGGTCTCGGGATCGCTGACCACGGCGATGGTCGCTGCGGGCATGCTCGACGCCAACCCGGGGTCGACGGTCATCCACAACCTGATCTGTTCCAAGACGGTGCCCGAGGTCATCGCCGAGCGCGGCGGCACCGCCGTGCGCAGCCGGGTCGGTCACTCGTTCATCAAGGGCCTGATGGCAGAGACCGACGCGATCTTCGCCGGCGAGCACTCCGGCCACTACTACTTCCGCGACAACTACCGAGCCGATTCGGGGCTGATCGCCGCACTGGTGGTCCTCGAGCAGCTGAGCAAGGCCGGCGTGACCCTGTCGGAGCTGCGCAAACCCTTCGAGCGCTATGTCGCCTCGGGCGAGATCAACACCGTCGTCGACGACCAGCAGGCCGTGATCGAGCGCATCGCCGCCGCCCACGCCGACGCCGACGCTCGACCGCCTCGACGGGCTCACCGTCGATCACGGCGACTGGTGGTTCAACGTGCGACCCGTCGAACACCGAACCGCTGCTGCGGCTCAACCTCGAGGCTCCCGACGCCAGCGACCATGGAACGTCGTGTCGCCGAGAGTCCGGGCGCTGATGGGGGCCGACGAGCACTAGTGATCCGCTGCCCATGGCGCTCGATCAACGACTGCTCGACATCCTGGTCTGCCCCGAGGACAAGGGTCCCCTGGTGTACCGCGAAGACGACGCATTGCTGTACAACCCGCGGCTGCGGCGCATCTATCGGATCGTCGACGACATCCCGGTCATGTTGATCGACGAAGCCGAGGGCGCCGACGACGCCGAACACGACCGGATCATGGCCGAGGCCCCCTGACGAGCGCGTCGTTCGGTCGCCTCACAATCGAACCAGCGGTGCCGATGCAACAGGTATGGGCCTGACAGCAGCCACCACGATCGGACTCGTTCCGCACCGCCGACTGGGCGCCATGCTCGCGCAGCGCCGTGCAGATGCACGGCTACGACCTCGCCGACATGGCCCGCCGATCGATGGGCCAGTTCAGCTCGGCCGAGCTCGAGGCGATCGAGGCCGGCGACGGTGGTGCTCGACGACGCACAGATCGAGGCGCTGAGCCTGATCTACGAGTTCAACTCGATGCCGCCGTCGGCACAGCGATCGCGGTTGATCATCGCCGACGACGAAGACCTGCCCGACCACCTGTCCGCCGACGACTTCACCGACGAACTCGTCCTCTCGGTCCTGCAGCGCTACGTCGCACTGCTGTACCTGCTGCGCAGCAAGCCGGTCGGCGAGATGCTGCAGATGCGAGCCGACGACGCCGCGATGTTCGCCGGCGCGTTCAACCGCACCGAGGTCGACGTGCGCGCGATGCTCGAGCGGATCATGGTCCACGACACCGAGATCGTCGAGATGTCACGCCGAACGGATGCGCCGACGCCTCGTCGTGCCCGCTGCGGGCCTGCTCGTCGGACCGACGCCCGCAGGCATGCTCGTTCTCGTGAAGTGACCGCACCGAACACCGAGTCGGACCTCTCGCTGGTCCCACCCCATCGGCTGGGCGCGCTCCTCAGCGCGTCACGTGCCGAGCTCGGCCTGACGCATCGAGGAGTTCGCGGCATCGCGGGCACCGGGCTTCTCGGCCGAGGAACTCCGACGCATCGAGCTCGGACGCATGGCCCTCGACGACGACCAGATCAACCGCCTGATGCGCTCTACGGCGCCGACGCCGGCTCGGTGGTGCCCGAACGCAGCGAGCTGGTCGTCGATCTCTCCGACCGCGCCGTCGCAGTCGGCGACCAGGTCCGATGCCGCTCCCGGCCGATGCGTCGGTCGACGACGTCCTCGGTCGCTACCTGTCGCTGCTGTACCTGCTGCGGGGCATGGAGCCGGGACGCGACGCTCACGCTGCGCGTCCAAGGACCTCGCCGTGCTCGGGGAGCGCCTCGAGCGGTCGATCACCGAGGTCGAACAGCGTCTGGCCGAGCTCATGGGCCCGGCGGTGGTCCCGTGGTTCCAGCGACTCCGCCATCGCCTCGCGGTCCCTGCCGCAGGTGTCGCCGTCGGGCTGTCGACCGTCGGCGGACTGCTGGTCATCCAGTTCCCGAGTCCCGACCGGCCCCAGCTCGCCACCGCAGGCGCCACCGAGCTCGCCGCCTCGTCGCCCGTGGTGCCCGACACGGTGCTCGGCCCGGCCACCGCCGTCGAGAACCGCGTGCCGGGCACCGGCGCCGCCGGTGTCGTCGCCTACATCCCGGGCGACCCGGCCTCGATCGGGTCCGCGGCGTGGACCCTGGTCGACTTCCCCGCCGACGACGGTGCTGTCGGACTGGACCGTCGACTTCGTCGGGCCCCGCGAGCGGCTACCGGGGCAACACCAACACCGTCAATCGCACGATCACGGTGTACGTCTGCGCCGACGACACGCCGACCGACGTCGCCGGCGTGCTGGCGCACGAGCTGGGCCACGCCTTCGACGTCATGTACCTCGATGGTGCGGCACGCGCCGCATGGCAGGACCTGCGCGGCCTCGACGGGCCCTGGTGGCCCGACAGCGGCGCGGCGGACTTCCACGTCGGCGCCGGCGACTTCGCCGAGGCCTTCGCACGCCTCGTCGCCGATTCGCCGAGCGATGCCGCACGCAGGCGAGTTCGCGCCCGACGAGCTGGCATTCGTGCGCAGCGTGCTGGACGAGGTCGTGAGCTGAGCGTCGACCCGGCGTCCGGGTCGGTGATCGAGGCCGCCGGTACACTCTGCGGCCGTGGGCTGGCGCCCGATGCGGGCGCTGGCGGGTGCATCGACACCCGCCTGAGGGTCAGACGACCCCAGCCTCGGACCCCAACGAACCAACCACACCGGTCTGCCCGGAGGTAGCCCCCATGTCCGAGATCATCGATCAGCCCACCACAGCCGACCACCGCAACGGCATCGACTTCAAGGTCGCCGACCTGTCCCTCGCCGGCTTCGGCCGCAAGGAGATCCAGCTCGCCGAGAACGAGATGCCCGGTCTGATGTCGCTGCGTGCCGAGTACGCGGACGACCAGCCCCTGGCCGGCGCCCGCATCGCCGGTTCGCTGCACATGACCATCCAGACCGCCGTGCTCATCGAGACCCTCACCGTCCTCGGTGCCGAGGTCCGCTGGGTCAGCTGCAACATCTTCTCCACCCAGGACCACGCTGCTGCGGCGGTCGTCGTCGGCCCCGAAGGCACGATCGACGCACCCGCCGGCGTGCCGGTCTTCGCCTGGAAGGGCGAGACCCTCGAGGACTACTGGTGGGCCACCGAGCAGCTCTTCCACTGGGGCGACGGCCAGGGTCCCACGCTCATCCTCGACGATGGCGGCGACGCCACGATGATGGTCCACAAGGGCCTCGAGTTCGCCCGCGCCGGCGTCGGTCCCCGAAGCCGACGAGGACGACCCCGAGGAATGGCAGGTCTTCCTCGGCCGCCTGGCCGACATCGCCGCCGCCGACCGCATCGACTGGGAAGCCGTCGCCGGATCGATCCGCGGCGTCTCCGAGGAGACCACCACTGGCGTCCACCGGCTCTACCAGATGCACGAAGCCGGCAAGCTGCTGTTCCCGGCGATCAACGTCAACGACTCGGTCACCAAGTCCAAGTTCGACAACCTCTACGGCTGTCGCCACTCGCTGATCGACGGCCTCAACCGGGCTGTCGACGTCATGATCGGCGGCAAGGTCGCCCTCGTCTGCGGCTACGGCGACGTCGGCAAGGGGTGCGCGTCGTCACTGCGCGGCCAGGGCGCCCGCGTGCTCGTCACCGAGGTCGATCCGATCTGCGCGCTCCAGGCCGCGATGGAGGGCTACCAGGTCGTCCGTCTCGAAGACGTCATGGACACCGTCGACATCTTCGTCACCGCCACCGGCAACAAGGACATCATCACCGCCGAGCACATGGCCCGCATGAAGCACCAGGCCATCGTCGCCAACATCGGGCACTTCGACAACGAGATCGACATGGCCGGCATCATGAAGATGTCCGACGTCCAGCGCGTCACCATCAAGCCCCAGGTCGACGAGTTCGTGTTCCCCGACGGGCACTCGATCATCATCTTGAGCGAAGGCCGCCTGATGAACCTCGGCAATGCCACCGGGCATCCGAGCTTCGTGATGAGCTGCAGCTTCACCAACCAGGTCCTGGCCCAGATCGAGCTGCACAAGGCCGCCGACTTCATGGAACTCGGCGTGTCGGTGCTGCCCAAGCAACTCGACGAGAAGGTCGCCCGCCTGCACCTCGACGCCCTGGGCGTGCGCCTCACCGAGATGACCCAGAACCAGGCCGACTACCTCGGCGTCCCCGCCAGCGGCCCCTTCAAGCCGGCGCACTATCGCTACTAGGCCGGCTCGTCTCCGGCTCCCCCGCGCCGGGATCCTCCGGCTGGTGTCGTCGCATGCCCGGTCCGGGCTGCACGTCGCCGGCTGGTGTCGGCGGCTGCGCAGCAGCGGGCGTGGGCGGCGTCGACGCCTGGCTGCCGCACCAGGGTGACGTGTGGGGTCGGCGTCGTCGCTGCGGAGGCGAGGGCGCCGACCTCTCCCCGGCCCGGCGAGCCGGGTACCGGTGTCCGATGAGCCTCTGCGGCGGGGGACGAACCGCTGGTGGTGAGCCGGGCCGACGTATCCGATCGGGCTTCTCGTTTCCGTCTTGATTGTGACGCGGGGATGAACCGCGAGGATTGGGTGGGGGACGGGGGCGATCGGCTGCCAGACTCCTTCGTCGTGGCCGACTTCTTCCAGAACGGGGTCATCACGACCCTGCACAACCTGTCCGAGCGTCCCACCGGCGAGCTCGAAGCCGACCTGTCGACCTGGTCTGACGCGCACGCCGATGGCGCTGGTCATCCCTGCGTTGTACTCCGAACTGGAGGGGCCGGCGCTCTCGGCGATCGTCGACGAACTCGCGGCGGTGCCGTACCTCGAGGAGGTCATCATCGGGCTGGATCGGGCCGATGCCGGCCAGTTCGCACACGCCCAGGAGTTCTTCTCCCGCCTGCCGATGCGCCACCGCATCCTGTGGAACGACGGCCCCGCGATGCTCGCGATCGACGCCGATCTGCGTTCGCGGGGCCTGGCGCCGGACACCCCCGGCAAGGGTCGCAACGTCTGGTGGTGCCTCGGCTACTTCCTGGCGTCGGGGCGCAGCGAGATCGTCGGCATGCACGACGCCGACATCGTCACCTACTCGCGCGACATGCTCGCCCGGCTCTTCTACCCGCTCGCGCACCCGACGTTCGGCTACGCCTTCTGCAAGGGCTACTACTTCCGCTCCGACGGCGCCCGCATGAACGGCCGTGTGGCCCGGCTGCTCGTGACGCCGCTGGTTCGGTCACTGCGGGCCACCCTCGGGCCCAGCGACTACCTCGACTTCATCGACAGCTTCCGGTACCCGCTGGCGGGGGAGTGCTCGATGGACGCCAACCTGGTCCGCAATCTGCGCATCCCGTCGGACTGGGGCCTCGAGATCGGGGTGCTGGCCGAGGTCTACCGCCGCTACACGAGCCGACGCATCTGCCAGGTCGATCTGGCCGGCGCCTACGACCACAAGCACCAGACCGTGTCGGTCGACGACCCCGACGGGGGACTGCACAAGATGGCCATCGACATCGCCAAGGCGATGTACCGCAAGCTCGCGATCAGCGGTGAGATCCTCTCGGCCGAGCACTTCCGGACCATCAAGGCGACCTTCTACCGCACCGGTCTCGACCTGGTCGACCAGTACCACCACGACGCCGAGATGAACGGCTACACCGTCGATCGCAACGGCGAGGAGCAGCTGGTCGAGCTGTTCACGCAGGCGATCATGACGGCCGGCGAGCACTTCGTGACCAACCCGATGGAGACCCCGTTCATCCCGTCGTGGTCCCGTGTGCTCGACGCCGTCCCCGACGTCCACGACCGCATCATCGCAGCGGTCGAGTCCGACAACGCGTCCGGTTAGCGCGTCCGGCGGTCGATCAGCCGGACGACGATCCAGCGGGCTTGGTGCGGGGCGAGGGTGATGGGGTCGCTGCGCGGTTCGAGGACCTCGCCCACCAGGTCGATCCAGCGTCCCGTCGATCCCGACCGAGACCGGATCGATGGTGACGGTGTCGGCGCTGACGTTCGCCAGGGTGACCACGCTGTCGCCGTCGTCGGAACGGCGTTGCACACACACGCAGCGGTCGTCGACGTCGCGGATGATCTGGGTCGCCTCGGGGTGGAACGCCCGGTGGGAGCGGCGGATGGCCAGCAGATCTCGAATCGCTCGCGACGCCCGACCCCGCGCCGAGGCCGGATCGTGCAGCACGTCGCGGACCTCGCCGAGATCGAGCCGGCCCCGATTGAGGTCGCGTCGCTGGCCCGTTCGTGCTGGCGGTGTCCGCATCGTTGCCGGCCGCCACCAGGGTGTTGAGATACACCGCCGGAACGCCGGCGACGCGCCGCCATGATCGCGTGGGCGCACACGAACCGATCCGGACCGGGGTCGATGGCGGCGCATCCGGTCGGCCAGGAGATCCCACAGCGTGACGTTGAGCTCGTAGGGACGCGGGCCGTTCGGGGTGTCGTAGGTGCCGTGACGTCCGCCGGCGGCGGTGCAGGCGTCGACGAGCGCCGTCGATGCGTTCGGCCGACATCAACCCCTCGGCGGGGCGGACACCGATGCCGTCGTGGGAGGTCAAGAAGTTGAACAGCGTCGTGCCCGTCGGCAGCCTCGGCAGATCGGCGAGCCAGTGCGTCAACGTCGAGGCGTCGCCGCTCAGCAGGGCATCGACCACCAGAGGCGGCAGCGAGAAGTTGTACACCAGGTGGGCTTCGTCGCCCGACCCCAGATACGACAGGTTCTCACGGTTGGGCACGTTCGTCTCGGTGATCAACGCGGCTCGCGGCGCCCGGTGCTCGAGCAGCGTGTGCCACAGACGCACCGTCTCGTGGGTTCGGGAGTCGTGGATCGACGATGTGCCGAGCTCCTTCCAGAGATAGGCGACCGCGTCGAGTCGCAGCAGGCGGGCACCATGGTCGAGGTAGGTGCCGATGATGGCGGTCAGCTCGACCAGCACGTCGGGTTCGGCGAGGTCGAGGTCGGGTTGGTCGGGTCCGAACGTGCACCACACCAGCCGAGGGCCGGCGGCGGTGTCGAACCGGTGGATCAGCGGTTGGTGCCGTGGCCGAACCACCGTCGAGGTGTCGACACCGGGCTCCACGGTGACGAAGTAGCGCCGCCCGGCTCCCGGTCGGCCATGAACTGACGGAACCACACCGATTGCGACGACGTGTGGTTGCAGACCAGGTCGACCATGAGGTCCACCTCGTCGGCGAGACGATCGATGGCGGCCCAGTCACCGAGCGCGGGATCGACGGCGCGGTAGTCGATGACGGCGAACCCTCGATCGGACGAATAGGGAGAGAAGGGCAGGACGTGCACGATCGAGAAGTCCTCGCGCAGGTCGGCCCGGATCAGGTCGCCGAGGACGTCGAGCGGGCGACGGCCACCGTCGGTGACGGTGTCGCCGTAGGTGATCAGGACGGCATCGGTCTCGTCCCAGCGCTCCTGGCGGCGCCGGAGGGTCCTCGTGGGACGGCACCGAGGGTCCGGGTCCGCCGATCGCGCGGATCAGTCGGGCGGCGAGAAGGTCGAGGTCGTGATCGGTGCCCCGATAGATCCTCTCGAGATGGTGACGCACCCGCTCGGTGAGAGCGCTCGCGTGCGCCCTCACGTGCCGAGCGCAGGCGCCCGACGGGCATCGAGGCGGTCCGTTGCGACGAGCCAGCGCAACATGTCGCTCATCGTGGTCTCGATCGGGCCGCCACTCGATGCCGAGGTCGTGGCGGGTCTCGTCGTCGTCGCCGGGGACCAGGCCGGTCATGAAGGCCGCGGTCGCCGAATCGAGTGGCGGGTCGACGCCGATGCGCCCGATGGCATCGCCGGCACGCCCGAGCGCGGAGAACACCCAGTTCGGGATGGTCGGGGTGCGCAGCGTCGCGCCCGAGACGTCCTGGACCACTGCGGCCATGTCGGGCCAGCTCAAGAAGTGGCCGAACACCCCGTAGCGGCGGGCCCCGAGCCCGGGCTCGGCCAGGCGGGCGAGCACGGTGGCCAGGTCGCGCACGTCGTGCATCAGGTTGCCGCCGGATGCGGCGATGGGCAGCACGCCGGTCTGGAGGAGCTTGGCGGTGCCTTCGGCGGTCACGCTGCAGCCGACGTCGTCGGGACCGGCGATACCCGAGGGCCACACGATGGTGACCGGATGGCCCTCGTCCTGGAGCTGTCGGGCGATGTGCTTCGGACTCGGCCTTGGAGCGGGCGTAGTCGCCGATGGGTGCGGCCGAGATCGGATTGTCGCGGTGATAGCGCCCGCCGGGCGGTGGATGCAGGGCGCCGGTCGACGACAGGTGGATGATCGGGTCGAGGTCGCGAGCCACCGCGGATTCGAGAACCAGCCGGGTCGCAGGGACGTTCGTGGCCTCGATGGCGGCGCGGTGGCGGGGTCCGATGAATGCGACCGCGGCGGTGTGGATGACCGCGTCGGCGCTGTCACAGAGCTCGGTGACGGCCTCGGGGTCGCAGACGTCGCCGACCACCGCCGGGAGCGGCTCGAGCCGGTGGAGCTTCTCCACGGCGCGCAACTTGGCGGGGTCGCGCACGAGCGGGACGGGCTGGTGGCCCGCATCGACCAGGGCCCGCAGGGTGTGGCCACCGGCGAATCCGGTGGCGCCGGTGACGGCGACTCTCATGCAGGCCAGCTCATCGGTTCGTGGGACGCACATGGCCCGCAACGGTAGGTCACCCGTTGCGGGCCATGGGGGAGCTGAACGCGAGGTCGGGTTCAGATACCGATCCGCTGCGCGAGCAGCTCGCGGTGATAGGTGGGATCGCCGAAGAGCAGTTCGGAGCTCTTGGCCCGCTTGAAGTACAGGTGTGCGGGGTGCTCCCAGGTGAAGCCGATGCCGCCGTGGATCTGGATGTTCTCGGCAGCGGCGTGGAAGTACGCCTCGGAGCAGTAGGCCTTGGCGAGGCTCGCGGTCGAGGGCAGCTCGTCGTTGAGTTCGGCTGCACACCAACCGGCGTAGTACGCCGCTGACTTGGCGGACTCGACCTCGAGCAGCATGTCGGCGCACTTGTGCTTGATGGCCTGGAACGAGCCGATGGGGCGGCCGAACTGCACGCGCACCTTGGCGTACTCGACGGACATGTCGAGACACATCTGCGCGCCGCCGACCTGTTCGGCGGCGAGGGCCACCGCGGCGAGGTCGAGCATGCGCTCGAGGACGGCCCAGCCGCCGCCGTCGGTGCCGATCAGGCTGGCCGGGGTGCCGGAGAACTCGAGCTTGGCCTGCTTGCGGGTCTGGTCCATGGTGGACAGCGGGGTCCGGGTGAGCCCGGCGGCGTCGGCGGCGACCGAGAACAGGCTGACGCCGGCGTCGGTGCGGGCCGCGACCAGGATGATGTCGGCGGTGTGGCCGTCGAGGACGTACA
Organism: uncultured Acidimicrobiaceae bacterium; assembly: GCA_963716795.1. Taxonomy (GTDB): domain Bacteria; phylum Actinomycetota; class Acidimicrobiia; order Acidimicrobiales; family UBA8592; genus CAVQUE01. Next base: position 250,075 of record CAVQUE010000002.1, read on the forward strand.
TCTTGGTGCCGTCGAGGGTGTAGCCGTCGCCGGATGCGGTGGCCTGCATGGTGATGCCGGATTCGTCCCAGCGGCCGTTCTCCTCGGTGAAGGCGACCGTGGCGATCGTGCCACCGGCGATCTGGGGGAGCAGCTCGCCCTTGGCGGCGTCGTCGCCGCTGTGGATCAGCGCGTTCGCGGCGAGGGCGACGCTGGAGAAGTACGGGGCGCACAGCAGGGCGCGGCCCATCTCTTCGAGCACGACGATGAGCTCGACGTAGCTGTAGCCCTGGCCGCCGTACTCCTCGGGAATGATGAGCGCCTGCAGGCCCATCTGTTCGGCCATCTGGGTCCAGACGGCCTCGTCGTAGCCCTTCTCGGTGGCCATCTGCTCGCGCACGGCCTCTTCGGAGGACTTGTCCTCCAAGAAGCTGCGCACGAACTCGCGCAGCTGGTCCTGTTCCTCTGAGAATGCAAAGTTCATGGAGCGCAGACGCTACGGGATCGTCGTCCAGCATGCCGCATCGAGATGTGTACACGCGTGCTACAGCTCCTCGGGATCTGGCACACTCGTCGATGGACGATGCCGACCTGCGGAGCGACGACGACCATGGCGACGACGCCGGCGGCAACGCCGCATCCCGGGTCGGCATCCGCGAGCTGCGCAACCAGGTCGCTGCCGTCGTGCGTCGTGCCGCAGGAGGCGACGAGGTGGTGGTGACCGTCGACGGGCGTCCGGTGGCCCGTCTCGGGCCCCTGGTGCCGTCGCGGCGCTGCCACGCTCGACGATCTGGTCGCAGCCGGGCTGGTGGAGCCACCGGGCCGATCCGATCGGCCGCCGGCTCCCGCGCCCGCACTGGTCCCGATCGATCTCAGCATCGACGACGTGCTCGACGAGGTCCGCCGATGAACGCGCACCGATGGCGGCCGATCCTCGCCATCGACACCAGCGCCCTCATCCGCAGGTACGTGCCGGATCCCGATGCGACGCTGGTGCTCGATGCCATGGAGGCCGCACCGGTGTGGTGCGCATCGGCGCTGGCGCGCACGGAGTTGCTGGCGGCGCTGCACCGGTTGTCGATGGCGCCGTTCCAGCACGAGGAGCTCTGGCGGGCGGCCCGAGCCGACTGGGACGCGTTCCACGTCGTGCCCGTCGACGGTCGGTGCCTGTCGGCGGCGGCGGACCTGGCGGCGCGGTTCGGGCTGGCGGTCGGCGACGCCATCCATCTGGCCGCCGCCGACCGTCTGCCGCGTCCGGTGCGTTATCTCAGTTTCGAGCGTCGCCAGCTGTCGGCAGCCGTCGAGCTCGGACTTGGACGTCGTCACCCCGACCGACCGCTGAGCACGGTCGGCCCGACGGGGCGCTGCGGCCGCCTACTCGAGGCCGCAGTTCTCGCCGGCGGTGGTGAATTCCTCGAGCTTGGCGAGATCGTCCTCGGTGGGCACGTAGTCGTCCTCGTTGAGCTGGAAGAGCAGCTCGACATCGTCACCCAGGGCCTCGACGACACATTCCGCCTCGTCGCGCGGTGCGTCGAGTTCGTTGACCAGCCGGTCGACGAGCTCGCTGTTCGCATCGCCACCGCCGCCACCGCCATCGTCGTCGTCGCCGCAGGCTGCAGCACCGAGAACGAGGACGCCGGCGAGCGCGGCAGCGCCGGTGATGCGTCGAATGGAAGAAACGCGAGCGTGCATGGGAACTCCTGTGAGGGTGGCGGTCCCCGGTTGGGGCCGAACGAGATGACGTGTCCCTCCCCAGGAGGGTTACGAGCCACGCCGAGGCATTCCATCGGCGCCGCCGGTCCGAACCTGAGCGCCTGCATCGCAGGCGCTCAGGTCGCTCAGATGGAGTGGCCGGGACGGCCGGGGCCCTCTTTGGGCATGCCGCCCATGTCGACGTTGAGCGCGGCCGAGCCCATGAGCTCGGCGACGACGGGGCCGAGGTCCTGGGGGTCGTCGGTCTGGGTTCGCCGACGGGCCCAGGCGCCACTGCTCGGCGATGCCGATCATCGATCCCCGCACGTCGAAGACTCGACCGGTGACGTTGCTTGGCCTCGTCGCTGCAGAGCCAGGTGGCGATGACCGCGATCCACCGCGGCGACATGGCTTCCTTCTGCTCCTCGGTGAGGTTGTCCTCGCCGCCCATGAGGTCGGCGGTCATGCGCGACAACGCGGCAGGGGCGAGGCAGTTGACGGTGACGCCGTACTTGGCGAGCTCCATGGCGGCGATGATCGAGAACGAGGCGATGCCGGCCTTGGCCGCGCCGTAGTTGGTCTGGCCGATGTTGCCGTAGATGCCCGACGGCGACGCGGTGTTGATGATGCGCCCGGAGACTTCCTGGCCGGCCTTGGACAGGTTGCGCCAGTGCACGGCTGCGTGGTGGGTCGGGCCGAACGTGCCCTTGAGGTGCACGGCCATGATGGCGTCCCAGTCGTCTTCGGTCATCGAGAAGATCATCCGGTCGCGCAGGATGCCGGCGTTGTTGATGACGATGTCGATGCTGCCGAAGGTGTCGACGGCCTGGTCGATCATCTCCTTGGCCGCGGCGAAGTCGGCGACGTTGCCGCCGTTGACGACGGCTTCGCCGCCCATGGCCTCGATCTCGGCGACGACCTCTGGGCCGGGGTGGCGTCGGCGCCGGCGCCGGTGGCGTCGCCACCCAGGTCGTTGACGACGACCTTGGCGCCGTGGGATGCGAGCATCAGGGCGTGTTCGCGGCCGATGCCGCGACCGGCTCCGGTGACCAGGGCCACCTTGCCTTCGACGAGCTTGCTCATGACAGGTTCCTTCCTCGGATCGCAGGTCGCTCCCGGCGTCGGGTTCGACTGCGTCGCATTTCGCATGTGTGGGCACGCCCGACCCGGGGTGGCCGATGGGTGCGGCGAGATGCTACTTGCCGGTACGTCCCGACGCCGCCATGACGCCGCCTTCGCATCCGATCGGCTGTGGCTGGCGGGGCCGATGGGGACGATGCGGTCCATGGGACCGATGATGAGACTGTGGCGAACACCTGTTCCGTGACGATCCGATGACAACTCGTCCCATGACGCGACGACGTGGCGCGGTGCGACGTTCGGTGTGCAATGGCTCCACAGCGCCGCCACCTGGGCACAAACGACGCATCGTTGCATCGCGGCAGGTCAGCGTGGCAGCGCACCCTCGATGTTGCGACTCGGTGACCATGGCGAACGGTCATTGCATCGCCGCGATCGTGCGGGGAGTATCTGTACGGGCACGGACGGCGCGGAGGCTGACCAATGGGTGAACGACCCACCGAGATCGACGATGGCGACGCCACCGGGGCGAACCGCCAGGATCCGCTGACCACCGCACCGCCTGGCGCCGAGCAGATTCCGTTCGAGTTGGCCACGTTCTCGCGCATCGACGCGGACCACGTCGATGTCATGGTCTGTGGGATGTGGTCCGGCGACACCCCCGTCCTCGAGTGCTACGACAGCGGCGACGTCGTGATGGTGCGCGTCCTCGGCATCGACGACGACCGCCGCGAGCCGCACCCCTACCGGGTCGTGATCCGCACCGAGGTGGCCGACGCTGCCGTCGTCGAGGTACGCGGCACCCGCCACAGCGAGCGCATCGCCACGATCGGACCTCGCAGAGCTCGCCGTGGTCTGCGGTGCCGATCCGTCGATGGCCGGCCTCTCGTCGGCATTCCTCCATCGCCGTGGCTCCCAGCTGGTGCGGGTCGAGCCGACCCGTCGCAGCGCCCCGGGACCGGCTCGCCGGTCGTCGATCACGCTGGTGGCCTGAGCCCCGTTGCGCTCGCGCCCCCGAGCGCTGGTCAACCGGCAACCATGAAGCGCTGCGCCCGGTCGAACAACGCGATCGCCATGGCATGGAGCATCTCGCCGGTGCGCACCGAGGCGAGACCCGCACAGGCTCGGGCATGGGTGCCCTCGAGGATGATCGCGAGCTTGTAGCAGGCGAGGGTCGCGAACCACGGCCAGTCGTCGACGGCGCGATCGGTGTGGCGGCGATAGTGCGCGATCAGCTCGGCCGAGGTCGCGAAGCCGTCCCACGGCTCCATCGCCGCGGTCGTCATGACCGACACGTCGTCGCGCCAGGTCGCGAGCACCCAACCGAGGTCGAGCATCGGGTCGCCGATCGTGCACAGCTCCCAGTCCACGACCGCAGCGATCTCGCCGACATCGGGGCGAACCAAGACGTTGGCGAGGTGGAAGTCGCCGTGCATGATCCCTGCGACCCCGGTGTCGGGGCGATTGCGCTCGAGCCAGGCGGCGACCACGTCGATGCCGTCGATGGCCGGGCCGTCGTACCCGTCGAGGTCGGAGTAGGACTCGAGCTGCGCGCGCCATCGAGGCACCTGGCGTTCGAGGAACCCGTCGGGGCGCCCGAGATCGCCCAGGCCGACGGCCACGTGGTCCACCGCTGCCAGCGCGGCGGCCGCTTCGACGAGCGACAGGCCGATCCGATGTCGCATCGCGGGGTCGTCGACGTGGGGCGCCGGCAGCCCGACGGTCGGGTTGAATCCCTCGACGAACGCCGTGAGCGTGAATGCCGCGCCCAGGATCGACGGATCGGATTCGGCGGCGACGAAGGCGGGGTGAGGAACCGCGGTGCCGCCGAGCGCACGCAGGATCCGGGCCTCGCGCCGCATCGTCTCGTCGCTGGTGTCGCGCTTGTGGACCGGCGGGCGGCGCAGCACGAAGGACTCGCCGCCCCGGTCGAACCCGACGAGGATGTTCTGCGTGCCGCCTGCGAGGAGGGCGGCGTGCACGATCGGCCCCGACACCGAGCCGGTGGTCGTCCATCCACCCTTCGAGCACGGCGAGGTCCACGCCATCGATGGGTTCCGGTGCCGTCCGGGGATCGCTCGGATGTGCGGGTTCGGCCACGGGGTCCTCTCGAGGTCGGTCGGTCGGTCGGTGACCACGACGTCGTCTCGTGGCGGCGAGGCGTCAACCTAGGATATGGCAGGGGTCACACGCGGTGGCTCGGTGACGTGGTGGGGGAGGATGCCCATGGGTGCACTCGATGGGATCAGGGTTCTCGATGTCGGGCTGTTGGTGCAGGGACCCCAAGCGGGGTTGATGCTCGCCGACCTCGGCGCCGACGTCATCAAGGTCGAGCTGCCCGGGCATGGGCGACCAGGCGCGGTGGATCCCGCTGTCGATGGAGGACCTCCGGGCGCCGTACTTCATCGGCTGCAACCGGGGGAAGCGCAGCGTCACCATCGATCTGCGCACCCCCGACGGTGCCGAGGTGTTCCGCGAGCTCGCGGACACGGCCGATGTCGTGCTGTCGAATTTCAAGCCCGGCACGCTCGAGGGCTGGGGTGTCGGCTACGACGTCGTTGGCCGAACGCAACCCCGGCATCATCGTCGCCTACGGCTCGCTGCTCGGCCCCGAGGGTCCCGTCGGCCCAGCGCGAGGGCGCCGACCTCGCCGCGCAGGCCCAGGGGGGCTCATCAGCACGACCGGTGTCGACGGCGGCGCACCCACGCCGGTCGGGGTCACCATCGCCGACCACATCGCCAGCCAGAACATGACCGTGGGCATCCTCGCGGCGATCATCGCCCGTGGCCGCACCGGCCGAGGCCAGCGGATCGATGTGTCCCTGCTCGGTGGCCAGGTCTACGCCCAGGCATCCGAGCTGACCGCGTTCATGCTCACCGGGGAGGTCCCGGGACGGGCCAACTACGGCCACCCGTTGCTGCATGCGGCCTATGGCATCTTGCCGACCGCCGATGGCTACATCGCCATCGTCGGCGTCCCTCCGGCGCAGCGCCAGTCGTTCTACGACGCGGTCGGGATGCCCGAGCTCGCCGACGACGAGCGGTTCCAGCCGCTGCTCTACACCCGCGAGAACAAGCGGGCGTTGTTCGAGATCCTCTCGGAGGTCTTCCCGGAGCGCACGACCGCCGAATGGGGCGAGCGCCTCGCTGCGGCCGGCGCCCGGTTCGCTCCGGTGCAGGACTACGCCCAGGTCGCCGAGGACCCGCAGGTCTGGGCGAACGGGTACCTGCGGCGGATCGACCATCCGGAGTGGGGCGAGGTCGTCTCGGTGGGCTCACCGCTACGGCTGTCGGACACCCCGACCGAACCGGGAGACCTGGCACCCGAGCTCGGCCAGCACACCGAAGAGGTGCTCCTCGAGATCGGTCTCGACTGGGACCGCATCGGCGCCCTGCGCGACTCCGGGGCCATATAGCCGGGCCGGCTCGGGGGTGCGGAAACCCTTTGCCGGGGTGCCCAGCCGTCTCGGGGTGGCGCGAAGCGCCGACGTGTGTCCTTGCTGGTCTGCCGTGCAGGGGGCGACGGATCGAGTGAGCTCGAGACGCGCAGCACGGAGGATCGAGTGCTGCGTCGGAACGAGTGAGCCCGGCACCTCGGGTGTACTGGGTCGGACGACCTGGGCCATCGGGCCTAAAGCCTCCCGGCCGGGTGGCCGATAGAGGATCGGCGGCACGACGCCGGCACCACCGTCACCGGTGGTCCCCGGCGTGGCTCACCTCTGGAGGACCCGATGCCCGTTGCTCTCGACGATCACACCGGCACGATCGGTTGGGCGACCGCGTCGCCGAGCCGACGGCTGCGCCTGACCCTGGCGTTCGTCGCGCTGGTGGTGGCGACCCTGGCCCTCGTCGTGGCCGAGGCCCAGCCAGGTCGTGCGCAGGAACCAGCAGATCCCGCGGCGGTCCCACCGCCGGCCGGTGGTGGGACCGATGCCGACGGCGAAGCAGCCGATGACGACACCGGCGCGGCGACGCGCTCGCCGGTGATCGACCGGCTCGAGGTCACGGTGCGAGGCGACCAGAGCCGTCTCGGACCTCCCGAGGTGATCGGCGACATCGACGGCGACGGCATCGCCGACCTCGCCGTCGGGGCCTATTCGGACGATCTGGCCGGCGAGAACACCGGCGCGGTCTACCTGCTCCTCATGAACGCCGATGGCACGGTGCGCAGCCCAACAGCGCGTCAGTGCGGCAGCCGGTGGGTTCGAGGGTGAGCTGCTCGCTGGCTCCGGGTTCGGGTTCCGTGTGGCGGCGCTCGGCGACGTCGACGGCGACGGCACGCCCGACATGGCCGTGTCGGCCTACCGGTCGGGCAGAACCGGTCCCGAGACCGGTGAGATCTGGGTCCTGTTCCTGGCACCCGACGCCACGGTTCGCGGCTGGCAGGTGATCACCGACGGCTACGCCGGCTTCGACGTCGACCTCGGCGACGGAGATCAGCTCGGGGTGGACCTGGCTGCGGTCGGCGACCTCGACGCCAACGGCGTCACCGACCTGGCTGTCGGCGCGTGGCGCAGCGACGCCGATGCGGCCGATCCCGACGGCAGACCAGGGGGCGTTGTATCTGATCACGCTCGATCGCGATGGACGGACCCTGGCGACCTCGGAGCTCTCGCTCGCCACCGGTTGGCCTGCACCGCTCGGAACAGGCGACGGCCTCGGCGTGAGCGTCGATCCGGTCGGCGATCTCGACGGCAACGGTGCGACCGACCTGGCGGTGGGCGCTCCGGGTACCGACGCCGACACCGGCGCGGTCCACGTCGCGCTGATGAACACGGACGCGACCGTGGCGTCGGTGAGCGTCCTCACCCCGGGTGGCGGCGCCGTGCCGTCGCTGGTTCCCGGCGACCGCTTCGGTGCCACCGTTGCCGGTCTCGGTGATGTCGACGGCGACGGATTCACCGACCTCGCTGTCGGCGCATTCGGTGTCGAGGAGTTCCGCGGCGCGGTCTGGGTGCTCGGCCTGGGTGCCGATGGCGTCCGCGACGAGCGCCCGCCGGCTCCCGTCGCCCGAGCTCGACCCCGACGATCTGTTCGGCCACACCATCGCCGCCGTGCGCTCCGGCTCGTCGCCGGCGACGGCGCTGCTCGTGGGTGCACCCGGTGACGACGCCGCGGGCACCGACGCTGGTGCCGTGTACGTCGTGCCCCTCGGCGCAGCTCCCGAGCCCGATCCCGAACGAGGCCCCGAGGGCGACCTCGATGGTGATGGCGTGCCCAACGGTGTCGAGGGTCGCGTCGACACCGACGGCGACGGTCAGCCCGACCGGCGAGATCGCGACAGCGACGACGACGGCATCGGCGACCGCGGCGAGCTCGATCCCGACACGGGTCTCGATACCGACACCGACGGCGATGGCCTGGTCGATCGTCTCGACCCCGATGACGACAATGACGGCATCCCCACCGCCACCGAAGGGCGTCGTGACCCCGACGTCGACCAGATCCCGAACAACGAGGACCTCGACAGCGACGGCGACGGGATCGACGACGCCATCGAAGGCACCGGCGACACCGACGGTGACGGCATCCCCGACTTCCTCGACACCGATGCCGACGACGACGGCGTGGCCGACGACGAGGAGTCGCCGGGCGACACCGATGGTGACGGTGCGCCCGATGCGGTCGACACCGATGCCGATGGCGATGGGATCGGCGACGCCATCGAGGGCACGGTCGACACCGACGGTGACGGCGCGCCCGATGCGGTCGACACCGATGCCGATGGCGACGGGATCGACGACGCCGACGAGGGCACGGTCGACACCGATGGTGACGGTGCGCCCGATGCGGTCGACACCGATGCCGATGGCGACGGGATCGACGACGCCGACGAGGGCACGGGTGACACCGATGGCGATGGCACCCCCGACCGCCTGGACATCGATGCCGATGGCGACGGGATCGACGACGCCGATCGAGGGCTCGGGTGACACCGATGGCGATGGCACCCCCGACCGCCTGGACATCGACGCCGATGACGACGGCATCCCCGACGCGGTCGAAGGCTCTGCCGACACCGATGGCGACGGCACGCCCGATCGCCTGGACACCGACGCCGACAACGACGGCCGCAGCGATGCCGAAGAAGGGCTCGATGACGTCGACGGCGACGGCATCCCCGATTTCCGGGACGAGCGAGCGGTGCGCGCTGCGGTCGGCGTGCAGGTCCTCGCGCCGGAGCAGTTGGTGGCCGGCCAGCCGAACGAGCTGCTGTTGTCGGTGGTCAATGCCGGCCCCGATGCCGCATCGATGACCGAAGCGACCATGCGGATCCCCGTCGGGGTTCGTATCGATCCCGCACAACTCCCCGAGGACTGCTGGATCTCCAACGACCAGGTGGTCTGCCGGTTCGGAGCGCTCGACGTCGACGAGACGGCCGTCCGCTCGATCACGGCCGAGCTCGATCCCGGCGTCGATGATGTCGAGTTCGCAGCGAGCGTGCGAGCTCCCGAAGGGCGAGCCGAGAGTTCCAGCGGCAGCCTCGGCGTCATCGGCCGCGCCACCGACGAACTCGGTACCCCGCTCGGTGCCCTGATCGCCGTGGTCGTGGTCGCGCTCGTCACCGGCATCGCAATCCTCGTCCTGACCCGCCAACGCGACACCGCCGAGATCGGCTGACGGCCTCGACGCCGACCGGCTCCGCCCCCGATCCACCCCCGACCGACAGGCACACCCATGGCCCGAAACCTCACCGACCGACTTCCCGCCGATGCGCTCGACGCAGACGAGCACTGGCTCGCTGCGCAGGCGATGACGGTGCGTGGACCCAAGACCATGGCGGTCTGGGCCGACGAGCACGATCTCGCCGAACTCCTCACCGACCGGGCACGGGTGCATCCCGGCGCCGACGGCACCGCCACGATCGGTGACATGGTGCCCAGGAGCTTCGCCGCTGCCGTCACCGAGCGGCGCCTCGTCCTGTTCGCCGTCCGATTCGGTGGTCGACCCGGCGAGGAGCTCTTCTCGTGGCCGCTGGCATCGACCAGCCTCGACGTCGTCGACGAAGGCGACCGGGTGCGCTCGCGCCTGTTCGTGTTCGGCGTCGATGACGGCGCCCTGATCGCCGGCGCCGCGGGCATCAACGGCAAGGCCGAGGCCGATGCCGACGCCTTCGTGGAGGCATTCCGCTTCGGCGCTGCCCGCCTGACCAGCTGAGGTCCTACCCTCGTCGGTCCATGAGGACCGACGAGGCGCGACCCCCCGCGCGCGCCGCAGCGCGGCCGAAGAGGGCGGCTGTGGCCAGCCATGGCACTGCTCCTCGCCTGTGCGCTGGTCCTGGCGACCGCATGCAGTGCCGAGGAGCCGTCTCTCGAACCGACCGATGCGCCGAGCGCGACCTCGTCGGAGGAGGTCGCAGCGGGGGCAGACGGTGCCGGTACCGATGACACCGGCACGGAGGTAACGCAGATCGCGCCGCCGACGAGCGATGTGGCCCAGGAGGCCACCGCAGGCGAGCCCGTCGTGATCGGCGTGCTGCTGGACACCTCGAATCTCATGGCCACGACCGATCGTCAACCCGGCGTGGCCTTCGTGGAGGCGATCGAACGCATCGGCGCCGCGGGCGGCATCGATGGGCGTCCCGTGGACGTGCGCTGGGTCAACACGACCTCGACGGATGTCGGTCATCGACGCCGAGGCGGCCGAGCTCATCGAGGCCGGCGCCGACCTGCTGGTGGTCACCTGCGAACTCGACTTCGCTCGGCCGGCCGTCGATCGCGGCTGCCGAGGCCGGTGTCCTGGTCGTCTCGCCGTGTGGTCCGGAGCAGGCGTGGGGCAGCGGCGAGCTGGGTCCGACGGTGTTCTCGATGATGCCGACCGTCGAGGCACTCGGCGCGGTCATGGCCGATCACGTCTGGGCCGAGGGGCACCGCCGGGTCGGCTGTCGTCGTCGACGACACCGCTCCCGAGCCTCGCGCCGAGTGCCGGGGCTTCCGCGACCGTTGGCGCGAGCTCGGCGGTCGGATCGCCGCAGACTTCGCGCTGAATCTCGTCACGGCCGAGGCGCTCGCCCGAGACGCCGAGCGGCTCGACGAGCTCCGCGCCGACGCGCTGGTCCTGTGCTCGTTCGCCCGGGTCGCCGGCGCCGTGGTGGAATCGGTCCGTGGTCAGGCGGTGCAGGTGCCGATCATCGCGGGACCGTCGCTGGACTCCGGCGTCTGGGTACCCGACGACATCGACGCACCGCTGCGCGACTTCACGATGCTGACCCTGGCCTCGACGACCGGTGACGACCCCGTCGACGCCGTGGTGGCTGCGGGCGCCGAGTTCCTGCATCGCCGACGGGGTTCCGCCCAACAGCGGCCGGTTCGTGCTCGGCGCGGACCTCGCCGAGGCCTATCGCATCGCCGTCACCCGCGTCGGCACCACCGACCCGGGACCGGTCGCCGACGCACTGCGGGCGCTCGTCGACGAACCGCTGGTGTCGGGTCCGGTGACCTTCGGCGGATCCCAGGCGCCCGACACCTGGGCGCTGCGGGTGATGCGCCACGAGTCGGGCGCCTTCGTCAACGACGGTGTCGTCGCAGTGGCGCCCGCTCAGTAGCCCAGGTCCAGGTCGACGAGTCCGATCAGGTCCTCGCCCGCCGCGGTAGCGGCCGACGTTGGCGCGCACCCGGTCGGCCAACAATGCCAGACCCATCTCGGGGGTGTTGGCGGTGTGGGGCGTGATGATCACATTGTCGAGCGTCCACAAGGGGTGGCCGTCGGGCAGCGGCTCGGGGTCGGTGACATCGACCGCAGCCCCGCCGATCGCTCCCGAGGCCAACGCCTCGACCAGGGCATCGGTGTCGACATGGCCGCCCCGGGCGACGTTGATCAACCAGGCATCGGATCGCATGGCCGCGAGGGCGGCTGCGTCGATGATGCCGGCCGTCTCGTCGGTGAGCGCCAATGCGAGGACGACGACGTCGGCGAGCCGAAGGTGATCGTGCAGATCATCGAGGGTGGCCACCGCGGTCGACACCGGGAATCGGTGCCATGGAACGCCGCACGACGGTGATCTCGCAGCCGAAGGGCGCCACGAGCGGGAGGAACTCGTCGACGATGCCGCCGCCGCCCAACACCAGGATGCGGGCCCCGTGGAGATTGCGGCCCACCGGTGCGGTCCAGGTCCGCGCCCGGGCGTAGGCGCCGAGGTGGTGGAAACCGGCGAGGACGAGCGCGAGCACGTGCTCGGCGACGGGGCGCGCATAGACCCCCTTGCCGCACGTCCAGGTCCGCTCGTGGTCGAGGAGGTGGATGAACGGTTCGATCCCGGCATAGGGCAGCTGCACCCAGTCGATGCCCGGGTGGACCGTCTCGGGCAGCAGCTCGGGTCGCTGGGGGTCCGCCCACACGAGCGCAGTCGCATCGGACACGGCGGCGACACGACCACCGCCGGCCTCGACTGCGGCGGCGAGGTCGGCGCGCCGCCAGCACTCGGGCTCGACGGCGACCAGGGGTTCACCGGTTCGTGTTCTCGACGCTGCCATCGCGCCACCTTGGCACATCACCGATGGTCGATTCGTGCGTCTCGGTGGCCTCTGGAGGCCCCGCGGCGGCGCCACTGACACCTACAGTGCGAGCCATGGACATCGCCGACTCCGTGATCGACCTCATCGGCCACACGCCGATGGTGCGTCTCGTGCGCCTCACCGAGGGCATCGCCTGCCCGGTCGTGGCCAAGCTCGAGACCACGAACCCGGGCGGGAGCGTGAAGGACCGGCCTGCGTTGGCGATGATCGACGCCGCCGAACGCGAAGGCCTCCTGCAGCCCGGGGGCACGATCATCGAGCCCACGTCGGGCAACACCGGGGTGGGGCTGGCGATCGTGGCCGCCCAGCGTGGCTACCAGTGCATCTTCGTCATGACCGACAAGGTCTCGCCCGAAAAGGTCACCCTCCTGGAGGCCTACGGGGCCGAGGTCGTGGTGTGCCCGGTGGCCGTCGAGCCCGACGACCCGGCGTCGTACTACTCGACGGCCGAACGGCTCGTCCGCGAGACGCCGGGCGCCTATCGGCCCAACCAGTACGCCAATCCCGTCAATCCCCAGGCCCACTACGAGACCACCGGCCCCGAGATCTGGCGACCAGACCGACGGCACCGTCACCCACTTCGTCGCCGGAGCCGGCACCGGTGGCACGATCTCGGGCATCGGTCGCTATCTCAAGGAACAGAATCCCGGCCGTGCAGGTCGTCGCGGCGGATCCCGAGGGGTCGGTCTACAGCGGCGGCAGTGGCCGGCCGTACCTCGTCGAAGGCGTCGGCGAGGACTTCTGGCCGACCACCTACGACCCGTCGCTGGTCGATCGGGTCATCGCCGTCAGCGACGCCGATTCCTTCGCCATGGCCCGGCGAGCCGCACGCGAAGAGGGTCTGCTCATCGGCGGATCGTGCGGCACGGCGGTGTCGGCGGCGCTCGACGTCGCCCGCGAGGCCCGGCCCGGACGATCTCGTGGTGGTGCTCATCCCCGATTCCGGCCGCGGCTATCTGTCGAAGGTCTTCAACGACGACTGGCTCGCCGCCTACGGCTTCCTGACCGCCGAGGGGTCCACGGTGTGCGACATCCTCGACGCACGCGAGGTCGACATCCCGCCGCTGGTGTACGTCCGTCCCGACGACCGGGTGCTCGACGCCATCGACGTCATGCACAAGCACTCGGTGTCCCAGCTCCCGGTCGCCAAGGGCGACATGCCCCTGGCTGCCGCCGAGGTGCAGGGCGCAGTCGACGAGTTGTTCCTGATGGAGCGGGTCTTCGTCGGCGACGACGTGTTGGCCCGGCCCGTCCACGAGGTCATGGGCCCGAAGCTGCCGACCATCGGGGTCGGCGAGCCGATCGAGATGGCGGTCACCAAGCTCGACCGCAGCCCGGCGCTGCTCGTCCTCGACGGGGGCCGCCCCCGGGCGGTGATCAGCCGTTCCGACGTGCTCGCCTACCTCCAGACCCGCGAGACGACGCTGGGAGACGTGCACTGATGGCGTGCCGAGCGAGCGTTCGAGACCAAGGCGGTCCACGATGGCCAACCCGCCGATCCGGTCACCGGCGCGGTGACGGTGCCGATCTACCAGACGAGCACCTACGAACAAGATGCGGTGGGCAAGGACCGGGGATTCGAGTACTCCCGCACCGGCAACCCCACTCGTGCCGCCCTCGAGGTGGCGCTGGCGTCGCTCGAGGGCGCCAACTACGGCCGGGCCTTCGCCAGCGGCATGGCCGCCGAGGACGCCATCTTGCGGATGTTGGCGCCCGGTGATCATCTGATCATGGGCAACGACGCCTACGGCGGCACGTTCCGGCTGATCTCCCAGGTCATCGCCGCCGCCGGCGTCGAGTGGACTGCGGTCGATCTCCGCGACACCGATGCAGTGGCCGCAGCCATGCGCCCCGAGACCCGCCTGGTGTGGACCGAGACGCCCACGAACCCCACGTTGTCGGTGGTCGACATCGCGGCGCTGGCCGCGGTCGCCCACGCAAACGACGCCTGGTGCGTCGTCGACAACACCTTCGCCACGCCGTATCTGCAGCAGCCGCTGGCCGTCGGCGCCGACATCGTGGTGCACTCCACGACCAAATACGCGGGCGGCCACTCCGACGTCGTCGGCGGCTTCGTTGCCACCAACGATCCGGCCATCGACGAACGCATCGGGTTCTTCCAGAACGCCGTCGGCGCCGTACCCGGCCCCTTCGACTGTTACCTGTTGCTCCGCGGCCTCAAGACCCTCGCAGTGCGCATGGACCGCCACTGCGACAACGCCGAGGTCCTCGCGGCCTGGCTCGAGGCCCACCCCGGCGTTGCGTCGGTGCAGTATCCCGGGGCTGGCGTCGCATCCCGATCACGACATCGCCACCAGCCAGATGCGCCGCTACGGCGGCATGGTGTCGTTCGTGGTCGCCGCAGGAGCCGAGGCCGCGAACGAACTCGTCGGGCGGACCGAGGTGTTCACCCTGGCCGAGTCGCTCGGTGCGGTCGAGTCGCTCATCGAGGTGCCCGCCGCCATGACGCACCTGTCGGTCGCCGGGCTCGTCGCTCGCCGTCGATCCCGCGCTGGTTCGGCTGTCGGTGGGCATCGAACACATCGACGATCTGATCGCCGACCTCGATCAGGCGTTCGCCGCCATCAGCTGACGGCCGCTGCGGTCGCCGATGGCGAGGCGAATCAGGATCGTGGACGCCATCAGCGCACCGCCGATGCCGCCGACCTGCAGCGCGACGTCAGCGGTGGCGATGCCATAGGTGAGCCAGATGAGGGCTTCGACCAGGGCCATGGACCAGGTCAGCGGCGCGATGCCGTCGATGCTCGCCGAGCGCAGGGCGGCGATCGTGGCGGGGGCGAACTGCACGGCGTAGGCGACACCCACGGTCAGCCCCGCGGCGGTCCAGCCGGCCGCCACCAACGCCACGAACGGGGCGACGAGCGCGACGCCGAGACCCCGACCGACGGCCGCGAGGACGCCTCGTTCCCCGAGCCCGACGAGCTGGACCACGATCACGACGTACAGCAACCCGGCGCCGATCGACACCGGTAGGAGGCCCCAGAGCTGCTCGGCGACGCCGTAGAGGATCCACCACACGTTGAGGCCGATGCCGACCCCGACCCAGGCGGGTGAGAGTCCGTCGGCGCTGCGGCGACGACGGATGCGCAGGACCTGGGGCACGATCATGCCCGCGCCCATGACGTTGGCGACGGCGACGAGCAGGGTCAACAGGATGGGGGACACGGGAACTCCACGGCGTAAGGACTGTCGACACTCTAGCTCCTGACGGTCGCAAGTGGTAAGGAGTCAACAAGATTTCGCTCATCGCGTGCCGTCGTCGCACCGTGACTATCCTGGGTGCCATGCAGCTGGTGTCGGTGAGCAGGTCGGAGATCTCGATCACCCTCGAGACCACCGTGGCCATGGTGAACGCCATCGACGACGGGTCCCTCGACGCCCGGTCGTCGCTGGCCGACGCCGGCTTCAGTCGAGCCGGGCAGGCTTCGTCGGCGTCGGTCGAGCGCCTGTCGGACCGCCTGGTCGCGCTGGCGCCGCTGCTGCGGGAACTGCCCGACCTGTCCTTCGGAGAGGCTGCGGCCGCGTGTCAACGAGGAGCTGACCGAGCTACCCATCGCCCCGGCCGTGGTCGACCACGACGGTGTCGGCCCGCACCTGCACTGGACGCCGGCCACGGCGAAGTTCGACGACCAGGTCATCGCCGACATCGTCATGGCCCTCGCCCAGGAGCTCTGCGAGGAGGGAACCGCCCGGTTCGGCCGGTGTGCCGCGACCGACTGCGAGCACCTGTTCTACGACGCCACCCGCAACCGGTCCCGACGCTTCTGCGCCGATCCGCGCTGTGCGAGCCGCACCCACACCGCAGACCACCGGGCCCGGCGGCGGGCCTGACCGGCACGACGCTCGGGGTCGCGCCGACCGTTGACGATGCCCCTCACCCGATTCGGCGCGACTCCCGGTCATCCTGGCTTCTCTGCGGGTGTGGGTGACAGGGCGGCGGTGAGGAGGGGTTCGATGTCGGCCGTGGCCGCGCCGGCGTGGTGGGCGACGGCGTCGGCTGCATCTCGAAGCCGTTCGGGCGGGAAGCCGATCTCGACGAGACCTCGTGGCGCGCCGAGCCGTATGGCGAGTTCGTCGAGGGCGTTCGTCGGGTCTGGTCCGAGCGCGTCGGTGAGGTGGGGTCGAGCGTTCGGAGTGGTGATGAGGTGATGGTCGACCATGTGCGGGGTGAGCACGGCGTACATCGCGCCGTGATCGAGGTCGAACATCCCACCCAGGACATGGGCCGTCTCGTGGAGTAGGCCGGTTCCGGCGCCGGCCAGCACGGTGCCGGCGCGATGCGCGCCGAACAGCAGATGGGCTCTGGCGTCGATGTCGTCGGGCTGAGCGGCAACACGCTCGACGCTGCCGACGATCGACCCGATGGCGCCGACGGCGGCTTCGGCGGTGATCGGCGACGTATCAGCGAGCCACAGCGCTTCGACGCAGTGGGCGATCGCGTTGAATGCGCTGGTCACCGTCACGGCTGCGGGCAGGTCGAGCGTCAGCTCCGGGTCGTAGATGACGATCGAGGGAAGGACCCGCGGTGATCGGCCGGTCTGCTTCTGGCCGCCGTCTGTCGTGCCCCAGATGGGCGTCATCTCCGATCCGGCGTAGGTCGTCGGGAGAGCCACCAGGGTGACGTGGCGGTCCTTGGCGATCATCTTGCCGAGTCCGGTCGCCGACCCGCCACCGACGGTGACGACGACGTTCGGCTGGAGCCGGTCGACGACGGTCAGTGCGTCGAGCACCCGCTCGGCCGGCACGTGGGGGCGAACGCCGATGATGGTCTCGGTGGGCACATCGAGTGCGGCCGCGAGGTCGGCGATGGCGTCGGTGTCGTGCGCGCCGCCGATGATCAGGACCCCGGTCGGGTCGAGCGCCAGGATCTCGCCGGCTGCGTCGTGTCGGCGCCCGGCCCCGAACACGATCCGACCCGGCAGCTGGTCGTGGGTGAAATCCAACGTCGGCATCTCGGTTGCTTCGTCACCATCGAGCGGTCCCATCGCACCATTGTCGACGAACGGTCGGTGCGCTGCTGTGGTCGGTGCGCGCCCGGGGAGATGCCTTTGGTCCGTTGGGCGCCGGTCGCTGGGAGAGATCGGCTCGTGGCAGAAAGGATCTGACACGGAAGGCGTCCTCGACGTCGACACCGTCGATCGGCCGTCGGGCGGTCACGCCGTCCAGTGCTGGCGGCGGACCTCGTACATGGCGATCGATGCCGCGGTGGCGACGTTGAGCGAACCCACCTTGCCGAGCTGGGGGATGAAGCCGATGACGTCGCAGACGGCCAGCGCGTCCTTGCCGATGCCGCGGTCCTCGTGACCGATCACCAGACACACGTCACCGGACAGATCGAGCTCGTGCAGCGCCGAGGCGCCCGATGCCAGTTCGACGCCGACCACCAGGTAGCCCTGCGTTCGGGCTGCGGCGACCGCTTCGACGGTGGTCGCCAGCTCGGTGGTCGTGAGGTAGCGCTCGGTGCCGAGCGCCGTCCGCCCCACCTTGGTGTTGGCGTCGGTGGTGGCCCCACCGGCGAACCAGAGGTGATCGACCCGTTCGGCAGCAGCGGTGCGGATGATGGCCCCGACGTTGAACGGACCGGCCACGCCGTCGAGGATCAGCGCCAGGCGGCCGCTGGTGCGACGGCGCCAGTCACGATGGAGCCGCTTGAGGTCGGTGCCGCCGAGGTTGCGCGGCCCCGACGGAGTGGCTCGAGGGGTCGTCATCGTCTGCGCACCTCGAGCAGCCGGTAGCCACGCCGAGAGCCCAGCCGGGTGACGGCGAAGCTCTGCTCGCCGATCCAGCGGGCCAGACTGTCCGCACCCAGGTGCTTCTGCACGACCAGCACGGCCACGCCGGTGGCCGAGAGCCGCCCGAGCCAGCGGGTCAGTAGGTCGTGCATGGCCTCCTTGCCGATCCGCACCGGTGGATTCGACCAGATCAGATCGAAGGTCACGTCGTCGGGCACCTCGTCCGGGCCGACGACCCGCGCCGACAGCCCCACGAGGTTCGTTCTGGCGAGGGCCCGAGCCCGGGCGTTGACGTCGACGGCCCACACGGTGGCGTCGGGGACGCGGTGGGCGAGTGTGCGCGCGATCGGGCCGTACCCGCAGCCGAGATCGAGCACGTGGACGGCGTCGGGCGGAGGAGCGGGGGCCTCGATGAGCAGGTAGCGGGTGCCGGGATCGACTGCATCGGCGGAAAAGACACCGGCGTCGCTGGCCAGATCCACGGTGAGGTCCGGCAGGACCAGGGGCACCGTGCGCGGTGACGACGCCACCGCCGGGTCGTCGTCGAAGTAGTGCCCGCCATCTCCCATGTCCGGCGACGCTACCGCGCCGACACCGCTGCGCCCTCCGCTCCTCCCCGCGGGGCTGCAGGACGGTTCGGTTGCCGCCAACCGCCTCGGTACCCTGATGGGATGGCCTCCCTCGAGATCAGAGTGTTCGGTGACCCGGTGCTCAAGCGCGTCGCCGACGAGATCACCGACATCGACGGTTCCCTGGTGAGCCTCTGCGACGACATGCTCGACGCCATGTACGCCGCACCCGGCATCGGTCTCGCCGCACCCCAGATCGGCGTCGGCAAGCGCCTGTTCGTCTACGACATGGGCGACGGCCCCGGCGCCATCGTCAATCCGGTCATCACCGACAGCGATGGCGAATGGGAGTTCGACGAGGGGTGCCTGTCGGTACCGGGTCTCTCCTGGACGATCGTGCGCCCCAAGACCATTCATCTCACGGGGTACGACCTCGACGGCAACGAGGTCAGCCTCGAAGCCGACGAGCTCGAATCCCGGCTGTTCCAACACGAGCTCGACCATCTCGACGGCACGCTCCTGCTGGAATACCTCGACGACGACCAGGTGCGTGAGGCCAAGCGGATCCTGCGCGAACGGGCCATGGGCCTCGCCCCGGCCGAACCGGACGAGCCCGAACCTCGGCGCCGCCGCGGTCTGTTCCTCCGTTGAGTCTTCCGCCGCTCGCTCCTGCGCCACCGACCGTTCGACGCCTCGTCTACCTGGGTACTCCCGACCTCGCGGTGCCGCCGCTTCGAGCGCTGGTGACCGCCGGGTTCGAGGTCGCACTGGTCGTCTCCCAGCCCGATCGACGGCGCGGGAGAGGCAGCCAACTGGTGCCGAGTCCGGTCAAGGCGGCGGCGCTCGAGCTCGGGTTGGCCGTCAGCGACGATGTCGACGACGTGCTTGGCGTCGACGCCGACCTGGGCGTGGTCGTCGCCTTCGGCCGGATCATCGAGCCGCACGTGCTCGCTGCGGTCCCGATGGTCAACATCCACTTCTCGCTGCTGCCCCGGTGGCGCGGCGCAGCGCCGGTCGAGCGGGCCATCCTCGCAGGCGACGAGACCACCGGCGTGTGCCTCATGGTGCTCGACCACGAACTCGACACCGGTGCCGTCTACCGCCAGGTCGAGGTCGACATCGACCTCGACGAGTCCGTCGACGAGCTCCGGGGCCGCCTGGTCGGCGTCGGCACGGACATGCTGGTCGACGCACTGCGCGACGGGCTCGGCACCCCCACGCCGCAGGTGGGCGAGCCGACCCACGCTGCGAAGATCACCCCGGATGAACGGTCGATCCGCTGGGACGAGCCCGCCGTCATGATCCACCGGCGGGTTCGCCTCGGCGACGCCTGGACCACCGCCGGGGGGCGTCGCCTCAAGATCTGGCGGACGCGCCTCGTAGCCGACCGGGCGCTGCGGGCCGGCGAAGTCGACAGCACCGATGGCGTCGTGGTCGGCACCGCCGAGGGCGCCATCGAGCTGGTCGAGGTGCAGCCCGAGGGCAAGCCGCGACGCAGCGCGGTCGACTGGGTACGCGGGGCCCGTCTCGGCGATCCGCCGACCCTCGGCGACGCCTCGGCGGCGATGTCGTGAGTGCCCGAGACGGCGGCGATGCCCGCCGAGTCGCGATCGAAGCGGTCCGGCGCATCGACGACGACGGCGCGTACGCCAACCTGGTGCTGTCGCCGCTGCTCGACGCGAGCGATCTCGACGGGCGCGACCGCGGCCTCGTCACCGAGCTCACCTACGGCGCCACCCGGATGCGCCGGGCGTGCGATTGGCTGGTCGACCGTTTCCTGGTGAGCCCACCGCCACCCGCGTTGCGGGCTGCGCTGCGCGTCGGCGCCTACCAACTGGCCTTCACGCGTATCCCACCGCACGCGGCCGTGTCGGCAACGGTCGCCGGTGCTGCGAAGCGAAACCGCGGCGTCGTCAATGCCATCCTGCGGCGGGTCGCCGAGAGCCTGCCGGTCACCTGGCCCGACGACGCCACCCGGCTGAGCGTCCCCGACTGGCTGCTCGCTCGCCTCCGCGAGGACCTCGGCGACGACGACGCCATCGCCATGCTCGAGACGATGAACCTCGCTCCGAGCGTCACCGAACGCGCCGACGGCTACACCCAGGACACGGCATCGCAGTGGGTGGCCGAGTCGGTCGGCGCAGCATCCGGCGAACTGGTGCTCGATGCCTGCGCGGCCCCCGGTGGCAAGGCCACGGCCATGGCCGCGACGGGCGCCACCGTGATCGCAGGCGACCGGCGCCTCGGACGGGTCGGGCTCATCACCCAGAACGCCGAGCGACTCGACGCCTCGACCCTCGTTGCGCTCGCAGCCGATGGCCTCGCACCACCGTTCGCCGCCGAGACGTTCGATCGCGTCCTGATCGACGCGCCGTGTTCGGGGCTGGGGGTGCTCCGGCGCCGCCCCGACGCCCGCTGGCGGGTCACCGGCGGTGACATCGTCCAACTCGTCGCCCTGCAGCGGTCGCTGCTCGACGCCGCGGTCGGTCTCGTTCGGCCCGGCGGGACGCTCGTCTACAGCGTGTGCACGGTCACCGCTGCCGAGACCGTCGGCGTTGCTGGTGGGTTCGCGGCAGCGCACCCGAACCTCCAGGCCCTGCCGGTGCCCGACCCATGGCGGGCCCATGGCACGGGCGGGCTGGTGTTGCCCCAGGACCACGACACCGACGGCATGGCGATCTTCCGGTGGCGGTGCGGCCCCGACGGTGTGTGAGGCGGATCAGACGTCGCTGCGGCGGGCCACGTGCTGATCCAGGAGCTCGCTGCGCAAGCGGGTGCGAATGGTGGGGCTGTCGCCGATGCCCGCGAGGAAGTCGAGGCGCAGGTCGAGATCCTCGGCCTCTTCGGGCTGCAGCCCCTGCGATTCCAGCCAGTCGATGGTGACAGACTTGACGTCGCGGTAGTTGGTGCCGTCGGCGATGACGGTCCAGCCTTCGAGCTCGTGGCTGTCGGCATAGCGGCGGGGTTCGCGATCGATGCGTTCGGCGCCTCGATGTGCATCCTGGGTAGGGGCTGCGGTCGTGGGCATGGCGGAGCTTTCCTGATGGTCGTGCGAGCAGGGCCCATGGGCCTGATGGATCATCGGCGTTCCCCACTCGATCCTGAAGGGCCATGGTCGAACCGACCACTGGCCCCTGAACGGCGCCGTCGCGCACCGATACAGTCACCGTCATGGCCGAGCACCACGACCACGACGAGCCGATGGACGCCAAGGTGCTGACGGTGTCCGACGGTGTCGTCTACGGCACGCGTGAGGACGCCTCGGGTGCGGCTCTCGAACAGCGCCTCACCGCAGCCGGATGGCACGTCGTGGAGCGTACGGTCGTCGCCGATGGCGTCTCCAGCGTCTCGGAGGCGCTGCGCGGGCTCGCTGATGGTTTCCACGGTCTCATCGTCACCACCGGCGGCACCGGCTTCGGACCCGCGACGCCACGCCGGAAGGCACCCGTCAGGTGCTCGAGCGCGAGGCCCCGGGTCTGGCCGAGGCCATGCGCCTGGTCAACCCGCTCGGCCGGCTGTCACGAGGCGTCGCCGGCACGATCGGCACGGCGCTGGTGCTCAACACCCCCGGCTCGTCGAAGGGGTGCGTCGAGTGCCTCGACGCGGTCATCGATGTCGTCGGCCACGCAGTTCGGCTGATGGTCGACAACGCCGACCCACATCCCAATCGCGAACACGGCCACGGCTCGGCGCACTGACCGCTCCGCAGCGCTACCCCGACGAGAGGTCGCCATGGCGAGCATCATCGACCACGAACTGATGCGCCAGGCCATGGCCAACGCAGCCCGAGTCCGGTTCATCACCTCGCCGAACCCCTGGGTCGGCGCAGTCGTCGCCGCCTACGACGGTGAGTGCTTCGATGGGGCGACGCGCCCGCCGGGCGGCCCCCACGCCGAAGTCGTCGCGTTGACCGAAGCCGGGCCCCACGCCAGGGGCGGCACCGTCCATGTGACCCTCGAACCCTGCGCCCACCACGGCCGCACGGGACCGTGCACCGACGCACTGCTCGCCGCAGGCGTCGAGCGGGTGGTGATCGGCGTACTCGACCCCGACCCCTCCGTCGCCGGGCGTGGTGTCCAACAGCTCCGTGATGCGGGGGTTCGCGTCGAGGTCGGTGTCGAAGCCGACGCCATCGAGGAGCAGCTGCGGCCCTATCTCCACCACCGCCGTACCGGACGTCCGCTGGTCGTCTGCAAGCTCGCGTCGACCCTCGACGGCCGGACGGCGGCGCCCGACGGCACCAGTACCTGGATCACCGGTCCCGACGCCCGTCGCGAGGTCCACCGGCTGCGGGCGGAGTCCGATGCGATCATCGTCGGTGCCGGCACCGTGCGCGCCGACGATCCGAGCCTGACCGTCCGGGACTGGGCTCCTGCCGACGACGTCGAGGTCGACGACCTCGACCCCAAACGCCTGGTCCTCGGCCGGGCACCGGCGGATGCCGCGATTCGCCCGTGCCTCGAACTCGCCGGCGACCCCGAGGTCATTCTCGACAAGCTCGGCGAGCGCGGCGTGCTGCAACTGCTCCTCGAAGGTGGTGCGACCACCGCAGGGGAGTGGCACCGGGCCGGCCTGATCGACCGCTACGAGCTGTTCGTCGCACCCGCCCTGATGGGCGGCGACGACGGCCTGAGCCTGCTGGCCGGTGCCGGTGTCGCCACCATGGCCGACCTCTGGCGGGGATCGATCGAGTCCGTCGCCCGCGTCGGCGACGACCTCCACCTCACCGTCGTCCCAGTCCGGGACTGACCCGGCGGGGCCACGGTTCTTCTATCCTCGCGGCCATGCGCACATCGCTCGGGCACGGCCGAACGACACGATCCGGTTTCGCAACCGTCAGCTCGTTCGGCGACGACGGCTGGGGCACACTCGATCCCGAATCTGGCAGCGCCGGACCCGCCGGCGAGTCGGTCGCCTTCCATTCGACCGCCATCATCGACGGGTCGCGAACCATCGACGTGGGTACCCGGGTGCGCTACCGCGTGGTCGCGGGACGCCAGGGTCGGTGGGAAGCAACAGACGTCGAGCCGGTCGACCCGACCTGAGCCGGCCCGCGCACCGTCACCTCACCAGGTGACGGGAACCGTGCGGCGACCCCACAACAGGTAGGGCTCGATTCGGGTCGGCTCGTCCGCGAGACGCAGCGTCGGGAAACGCTCGACGGTGGCTCGCAGCGCGATGCGACCCTCCAGGCGCGACAGGTGCGCGCCGGGACAGAAGTGATGGCCCAGCCCGAACGCCACGTGCTTGCGCAGCTCCTCGGGGTCGCGGTCGAGCCGGAACGTGTCGGGGTCGGTGAACACCTCGGGATCACGATTCGCTGCGCCGTAGGTGGCCATGACCTTGCTGCGCTCGGGGACCTCGACGCCGTGCATCTCGAGCGCGTGGGTGTTGGTGCGGTACAAGCCGAGAACGGGCGCATCCATGCGCAGGCTCTCTTCGATGGCGACGGTGTCGAGTGAGGGGTCGTCACGGACGGCCTCGTACAGCTCGGGCCGTTCGAGCAGTCGCCAGAACAGGTTGGTGATCAGCGAGGTCGTGGTCTCGTTGCCGCCGACCAGGAGCTGGTTCAACATGACGAGGCGTTCGCTGTCGTCGAGGCGGCGGTTGTCGACCTCGGCGAGCAGAATGCCGCTGATGACGTCGTCGGTGATGGTCGATCCCAGGACCTCGGGACCTGCGGTGTCGGGGTCGAGGCCGGCCGCCCGGAGCTGGGCGCGTCGTTCGTCGAGCTGAGCGAGCAGGTAGCTGTTGATCTTCTCGCGTGAGTCGCGGGCCGCGTCGGCGTCCGCGGCATTCGCTGCGGCGAGCTGTTCGTCGCTCCACGCCTTGAACTGGTCGATGTCGCCGGTGGGGATACCGAGGATGTGAGCGATGACGAGCACCGGTAGGGGACAGGCGAGGGCGTCGTGGAGGTCGGGCCGGCGATCGCGCTCCATCTCGTCGAGGAGCTGGTGCACCAGGTCGGTGATCTCGTCCTCCATGGCGGCGACATGGCGGGGTGCGAAGCTCTTCTGCACCAGCTTGCGGTACCAGGTGTGCTCGGGTGGGTCCTGGAAGAGGCAGCCCTGTGTGGTGTAGCGAGGCATCTGGCCGTAGTGGCTCGACCAGGTGTCGATGTCGGTCAACAGCGCGGTGACATCGTCGTAGCGGGTGACGGTGTAGAGCGGATGCGCGAAGTCGTCGAAGCGGTGCATCGGACACTGCTCGCGCAGCTGGGTGTAGGCCGGGAAGGGGTCGGCCATCACCTCGGGAGCGAACGGGTCGTAGTGCCAGGCGTCACGGTCCATGGCACAGAAGGTAGTGCACGCAGCGGTTCTGCCTCGGAGACTCGTGCCGGCCGGGAGGACGTCAGCGAACGCGAAGGTAGAGCCATGATGCGATCGACGAGCCGTCGAGCGCATCGGTCTGCACCATGGCGGGAAGTGCCGCTGTCAGACGCTCGAGCGCGGCGCCCGGGTCTGCGGCGTCGAGTTCGTACAGCGCCAGCCGTGGGTACTCGGCCTGGGGGTCTGTGTGCGCGAACCGTTGCCCGGCGGCGAATCCTTCGACGGTCACCACCTGGGGTACGTGGTGGGTGGTGTACCAGTCGTCGAGGTCGGCGAGCCGTCCGTGATGTGCAGCGGTGAAGGTCGGAAGCAGTGCCCGGCCGCCGGCACCGAGCGGCGCTCCGATTCGTTCGCTGATGGGAAGCCAGTCGGCCTGCGTCGGCGTTCGATCCAACGCCAGATAGCGATGCGTCGGAGGTCGGTACCGATCGAATTGTGCGTCGGCGAGCTCGTAGATCTCGCGCTCGTCGTCGGAGCCGACGGTGTCGATGAGTTCGATCCCGATCCCGTGGGTCATCCCGTTGTCCCGAGGCCACTGGCGATGGCGTTCACCGTGACCAGGAGTTGGGGCACCATGGCCTCGGCGGCATCGGGGTCGTCGACCTGGCGCTCCCGCCAGGTGCGGATCAACTCGATCTGGCGGCGATGCAGTGGACGCAGTGCCGGGTCGCGTTGGAGCAGCGTGCGCGCGATGTTGGGGCGCCGGTCGCTGAGGCGCCCGCCGTAGATCTCCTCGAGCAGATCGGTGGTGCGGGCGTGCTCGGCCTGGATTCGCTCGAGGAACCGCAGCCGTTGGTCGTCATCGAGGACCAGCGCCGCGTACCAACCCATGATCTCGGCGTCGGCGGTGGCGATCGCGGTCGCGGCGTTCGACACGATGTAGTGCAATGGTGCCCAGTCGAATGCATGACGGATGAGTTCGTCGTAACGGTTCTCGTCGGTCGAGCGCAGTGCGGTGAGCGCGCTGCCGACACCGAACCAGCCCGAGAGCAGGAACCGGGCCTGGCTCCAGGAGAAGACCCAGGGGATCGCACGGAGGTCGGCGATGCTCGGGCGGCCGGTGCGGCGCGCCGGACGCGAGCCGATGCGACTGTTCTCGATCACGTCGATCGGCGTGGCCTGACGGAAGAACTCGATGAAGCCCTCGGTGTGCAGAAGATCTGCATACACCGCACGACTCGACTCGGCGAGGTCGTCCATGACGGGCTCGAGATCGGGCATGGCCGAACGGGTCGCGGGCGACCCGATGGCCGCACCGGCGGTGCCGGCCAACAACAACTCGAGGTTGTGCTCGGCGGTGATCAGGTTCGCGTACTTCTGCGAGATCGTCTCGCCCTGCTCGGTGAGCCGCAGGGTGCCATGGAGCGATCCCGGGGGCAGGGCTGCGAGAAACCGATGGGTCGGCCCGGCGCCGCGACTGATCGTCCCGCCGCGCCCATGGAAGAAGCTGACGGCCACCCCCATCTCCGCCCCGATGCCGGCGAGTGTCTCCTCCGCCCGGTACAGGCCCCAGAGGCTGGCCAGGATGCCGCCGTCCTTGTTGCTGTCGCTGTAGCCGACCATCACCTGCTGCACCGGTGGTCGCCCGTCGGTGGCCCGGGCCGCCAGCGTGTGTTCGGTGATCGGGTGCGCGAGAAAGCTCCGTAGCACCTCGGGGCTGTTCTCGAGATCGTCGATCGTCTCGAACAGAGGGATGACGGGCAGGGCACACCGGGCCGTGCCGTCGATGACGCTGAGCAGTCCCGCTTCCTTCGCGAGGAGGTAGACCGCGAGCAGGTCCGACACGCTGCGCGCCATCGACACGATGAGGCCGCCGATTCCGGCGGAACCGTTGGCTGCGATCTCGTCGCGCAACACCCGATACGTGCCGAGCACGGCATCGGCCTCGACCCCGAGCGCGACACCGGTCGCGGCCAGCGGGCGCGGCGACGCGAGTTCGCGTTCCAACAGTGTGCGTCGTGCCTGCTCGCTCCACTCCGGGAACCGTTCGCCATCGGGCACGCCCGCGGCCCCGAGGAGTTGGGCGACCGCGAGGTCGTGGAACGTGCTGTTCTGGCGGATGTCGAGCACGGCGAGGTGGAAGCCGAAGGTCTCCGCCATGCGGACCACCGGAACGACATCGTGATCGGCGATTCGCCGGGCCCCGATCTGGTCCAACAGCCGGGCCACGAGCGTCAGGTCCTGCACCAACGCACCGGCGTCGAGGTACGCGTGGTCCGGCGATGTGGTGTCGCCGCCCGAGCCGTCGAGTGGGAGGCGAGCTCTGACGAGGTTGATCGCCTGGCGCCACGGTTCGCCGGGGTTTCGTTCGAGTGCGGCGACACTCGGCGGGCCGAGTGCCGTCGCAGTGTCGTCGATCCAGGCCAGGAGTTCGCGGGGTGCGGGCTCCAGGCGATCGGACAGGCTGAGCCGGGAGGCGAGCCTGTCGAGCCCGTCGGCGAGGAGCCCGAGGGCACGCTCGCGCAGCGCCGTCAGCGACCGGGCGGTGACGTCTGCGGTCACGAAGGGATGGCCGTCCCTGTCGCCGCCGACCCAGGTGCCGAACCGCAGCTGGGGGAGTGCTGCCCCGTCGAGGAGATGCACCGGGAATCCCGCTGCATCCCACGCAGCGCGGAGCCTGGCGTCGAGGCGTGGGATCACCTCGGGGAAGACCCGCACCAGGTAGTGGGTGACGTTGCGGAACTCGTCGGCGACGTCGGGCCGCTCCAGAAAGATCTCTCCGGTCCGCCACAGGCGCTCCAGAACCGCTCGCACATCCCCATCGATGTCGGCACGCTCGCGTGGCGTCCACATCTGGTTCTCTCGGGCGACCAGCAGCTGGTAGAGCTCGCGGTGCTGTTCGAGCACTGTTGCCCGCTTGGCCTCGGTCGGGTGGGCGGTGAGGACCGGCTCGACGGTGATGGCACCGAGCCGTGTCGCAACGACGGCAGGGTCGAGGCCGGCCTCGGCGAACTCGGACAGGATCCGACCCCACGAACCCGAGATGGCGGCTGGCCCATCAGCAGACTCCCGGCTCCGACGGAACTGCGCCGCGGCGTTCTCCTCGGCCAGGGTGCGCAGCCGAAACGCGATCGACAAGGCCTGGGTCATGCGATCCGAATGGCCAGGATCGACTGATGGGTCGTGATGGTCACCCCACGGCAGTGCGGCCGCGATCTCGGCTTCTCCCAGGTCGACCAGCACCCCACGAAACGCGTCGAGCAGGTACTCGAAGTCATCGTTCAGCTTGTGTTCGTCCACGGTCGGGGGTGCGGGAATCTCGACAGCCATCGCATGAACCTACCGAGCGCAGCGTGTCGCCAAGAGGGCTCGTCGACAGGTGAGGCGCCAGCCGAGCCTCACGGGAAGCCCGTGGCCCGAGCGGCCCGTGAGCGCAGCGAACAAGAGCGGGAGATGGCGAAGTCGGATCCGTCGACTGTCACGTATCCGCGCGGCCCCTCAGTAGTGTCGGGCCATGAAGCTGCAGCCACTCGAGGAGGCGCCGCGCTGGTTTCGCGACGCATTGGCCGTTGCCCACGAGGCCGACACGGTGGTCGTCGATGGTGCGGCGATCAACTATCTGACCTGGGGTACGCCCGGCTCACCCGGGCTCGTGTTCGTCCACGGCGGCGGCGCTCATGCCCACTGGTGGACCCATGTCGCTGCGCAGTTCTCCGACCGCTACCGGGTCGCTGCGATCGACATGAGCGGCCATGGCGACAGCGACCATCGCGCCCGCTACAGCCTCGAACAGTGGTCGGCCGAGGTCATGACGGTCGCCGCGGCGATGAACTGTGCCGGTGCCCCGGTGGTCATCGGGCATTCGATGGGGGGCTTCGTCACCATCGTCACCGCAGCCCTGCACGGCGACGATCTCGCCGGGGTCGTCGTCGTGGACTCTCCGGTGAACAAGCCCGACCCCGAAGTCGACGCGGCCCGCGCCGGGCAGGCGTTCGGCAAGCCCCGGGTCTACCCCGATGTCCCCAGCGCCCTGGAGCGGTTCCGGACCGTTCCCGAACAACGCAACTACGAGCCTTTCGTCATGGACCACGTCGCCCGTCACAGCCTCCGCAGCGTCACCGCGACCGCGGACCACGAGGCGGGTGTCGTCTGGAAGTTCGACCGCAACGTCTTCAGCGCCGTGGTCGACCACCCGCGCACCGCGGCCCGCCCGCATCTCGCACGGGTCCGGACCCGCCTTGCGCTGCTGGCGTCGCAGTACGGCCTGGTGACGCCCGAGGTCGGACGCTACATGTACGACCAGCTGGGTCGGGTGGCGCCGGTGATCGAGTTGCCCCAGGCCGGCCATCATCCGATGCTCGATGTCCCCCTCGTGCTGCTGACCGCGGTCCGGACGCTGCTGGCCGACTGGGAGCACTCCCTGCCGTTCACGCGCGACTGACGAAGCGTGTCAGGTCGGGCGACCTCGCGGGTCCAAGGCGCGGCCCACAGGGTCAGTGGTCGTGGTGGTCGTCGGGATGATCGTGACCGTCGTCCTCGGCCTGGCGGGCCACGCCGATGATGGCATCGGCCATCTGCGCCCAGTAGGGCTTGGGCAGGTCGTGGCCCATCTCGCCGAGGAGCAACAGATCGGCGCCGGGGATCGCCTCGGCGGTCGCGAGGCCGCCGGACATGGTGATCAGCGGGTCGGCGCGGCCGTGGATGACCAGGGTGGGCACGGCGAGCCGCCGCAGAGCCTCGGTGCGGTCACCGCTGGCAGCGATCGCGGCGAGCTGGAACGCGGCTCCGGCGGGGTAGAAGGACCGGTCGTAGGCCTCGCGAGCCCGCTCGATGGCGTCGTCGGGATCGAAGAACGGACCGGAGATGATCCGTGCCACCTCGGCGGTCGCCGCGATGGCGCCATCGCGATCGGTCGGCGGGGGCGTCAACAGTACGGTCATGGCCTCGGGTTCGGGAGAGCCGACTCCCGGTGCCCCGGTGGTGGACATGATCGAGGTCAGCGATCGCACCCGGTCGGGATGGTCGATCGCCATGGTCTGCACGATCATGCCGCCCATCGAGGCGCCCACGACGTGGGCGGCATCGATCCCCAGGTGATCGAGCAGGCCGATCGCGTCGGCAGCCATGTCCGACAGCGAGTAGGGCGCATCGACGGGCTGGCCGGCCATGCCCGCCATCAGCGCCGCGGCACCGTCGGGAGGGTCGCCGGGGGTCTTCGAGGACAGGCCCGCGTCGCGATTGTCGAAGCGGATCACCCGAAAGCCCCGCTCGAGGAGCTCGGCGATGAGGCCCGTCGGCCACAGGGTCATCTGGGCGCTGAACCCCATGACCAACAGCAGCGGCGGGGCCTCGTCGGGCCCGAAGCTCTCGTAGCAGATCTCGATGTCGTCGATTGCAGCGGTCGGCATGGCCGACAGCATGCCAGCTCGGACCGGCGCATTCCGCCTCTCGACTCGATGGGCGGAGCGTTCAGGCGCCGGCGCCCTCGTCGACCGCGCGCTTGACCTCGACGAAGGCCATCTGGAGCTGGGTGCGGGCCTCGATGAGGACGGGTTCGTGTTCGCCGAGGCGTCCCGACAGCCCGTCCACGAGCGCGACCATGGCGTCGATGGCCAGGCGGGCCTCCTCGAGCGACGGCGGATCGACGCTCAGGTGGATCGCCGCGAGTTCGTAGAGGCCCATGACATGGTTGGCCACGACCTCGGCCGCCGGAACCTGCGCCAGGCGTTCGCGCGTCTCGGCGAGCTCGCGGGCCATGGCCATGGCCTGTTCTTGTTGTTCGGGGGTCAGCTCGTCGAAGCCCGGGAGGTCCTCGACGGGGCCGTCTGCCGCTGTGGGCTCGGGAGCCGGTGTCGGCTCGCGGGGGACCTCGTGTTCGCCGCCGGGTGTCCAGAGGCTCATCGTGTGCTCCGTCTCGTGGGGTTGGGGGTGTCGTGCGCCGGCGAGGGTCGGGGTACGAATCGTCGTCGCGCCCTGCTACTGTAGGGGACCGCTTCGGGCTGGCAGCCCGAGCGCTACGAAAGCGCCACCGAGAGGTGGCCACCCGACCACCCCAGGTGCGGCGGGTTCGAGCAGCCGGCCAACGCCATCGCACACGCGATGGATGATCGCGGCGGGTGCTGGGCTTTCCGGCGCTCGCGTCGTCATCTCCGGAGTCGATCCCATACCTTTCGACTCACCAATGAGGAGACACGACTTGATCAGGAGCTTGCCATAGCTGCCAACACCGAGCCTCGTATCAACGACCGCATCCGAGCCCGCGAGGTCCGCCTCGTGGGTTCCGACGGCGAGCAGATCGGCATCAAGCCGCTGCCCGAGGCTCTTGCAGCAGCTCGTCGAGCCGGTCTCGACCTCGTCGAGGTCGCGGACAAGGCCAACCCGCCCGTCTGCCGAATCATGGATTACGGCAAATACAAGTACGAGACGGCGCAACGGGCCAAGGACTCGCGGAAGAAGAGCACAAACATCGTCGTCAAGGAGATGAAGTACCGGCCCAAGATCGGCGTCGGCGACTTCGACACCAAGACGCGCAAGGTTCGTGGCTTCCTCGAAGAGGGCCACAAGGTGAAACTGACCATCATGTTCCGAGGCCGCGAGGTCCAGCATCCCGAACTGGGACGCAAGATCCTCGACCAGGTCGCCGAACAGATGGACGACATCGCCAAGGTCGAGGCCTACCCCCGTCTCGACGGCCGCAACATGACGATGGTGCTCGGTCCGGACAAGAAAGCCATCGAAGCACTCAAGAAGGCTCGGGCCCAGGCGGCCGCAGCAGATGCCGAGGCATCCGACAGCGTCGTCGAAGCCGACACCACGAGCTGAATTCTGGCGTCTCATCGGTATCGGGCCTGGGCAACCAGGCTGCGACCGGCGCGCCACCCGTCGTCCGCTGTGCGGGCACGAACCCGGAGAACCCCATGCCCAAGATGAAGACCCACAAGGGCGCCGCCAAGCGCTTCAAGGCCACCGGCAGCGGCAAGCTGCGACGCGGCCGCGTCAACAAGAGCCACCTCGCCGAGGCCAAGTCCCCCAAGCGCAAGCGTCAGCTACGCCGCCCGGGCCAGGTCAGCGAAGCCGACGCGCCAGCAGTCCGCCGCCAACTCGGCATCTGAGCCCGAGCACCACGAGACGAAGAGGAGAATCAGATGGCACGAGTCAAACGAGCGGTGCATTCGAAGAAGCGCCGCCGCCAGGTCCTGGGCCGGGCGAAGGGCTACTACGGCAACAAGAGCCGCAGCTTCAAGGCCGCCAACGAACAGGTCATGCACAGCGGCAACTACGCGTTCCGTGACCGCCGGGCCCGCAAGGGCGAGTTCCGCAAGCTCTGGATCCAGCGCATCAATGCCGCCTGCCGTCAGAACGGCACCACCTACAGCCGCTTCATCAGCGGCCTCAAGGCGGCCGGCGTCGAGGTCGACCGCAAGAATCTCGCCGACCTCGCCGTCAACGATCCCACCGCCTTCGCGGCGCTGGTCGCGGTGGCCGACGAAGCCGTCGGCGCACAAGCCGCCTGACGTCCCCCGCCGATCCTCCCGCAGCGCCCCTGCTGTCGTCACGCAACCCCCGGGTGGGGGAGCTGCGGCGGCTGGTGCGCTCGCGGCGAGCGCGCGACGAAGCCCGCCGGTTCGTGCTCGAGGGCCCGATGCTGGTCACCGAAGCCCTGGCCTCGGGCGTGGCCATCGAGGCGCTCTTCGTGCGTGAAGGTCACGACGCACCCGAGCTGGCGGCGGCGGTTGCCTCCGGCGGCGGCGAGGTCTGGAGCCTCGAAGCCCACGTCCTTGCTGACGTCGCCTCGACCGAGACACCCCAGCCCGTACTGGCGACCGCAGCGTTCGTCGACGTCGCCCTCGACGACGCACTCGATGCCGATGCTCGACGCGAGTGCAGCGCCGCTCGTGGTCGTCGCGGCCGGCGTGCGCGAGCCCGGCAATCTGGGCACCATCATCCGCAGCGCGCTCGGTGCGGGCGCGTCGGCGGTCATCTCGTGTGACGAGGCGGTCGACCTGTACAACCCCAAGGTGGTTCGGGCCGGCGCCGGTGCGCTGTTCGCCCTGACCGTCGTGCGCGACGCAGCGGTGGACGACGTCGGGGCGGCACTGTCGGCCCGGTCCATCGTCACCGCTCGGCCTCGACGGCACCGCCGCCGTCTCGATCGATGCCATGGATCTGACCGTCGCGACGGCGATCGTCGTCGGCAACGAGGCCCACGGGCTCTCGCAGGCCGCACGCTCGATCGTCGACGAGACGATGGCCATCCCGCTGCTCGGTGGGCTCGAATCGCTCAACGCAGCTGCTGCGGTGACCGTGAGCTGTTTCGAGGCAGCCCGGCAGCGACGACTCAGCCGAGGCGCTCCACGGCCCTGACGAGACGGGGGCCGAGCCAGGTGGCCACCTCGGCCGATCCCTCGTAGTCGACGTGGACGCCGTCGGGCCGAAGCGACCGGTCCAGTGCCCCACCCGGACGGTCAGCGAACCAGCCGTGCAGGTCGATCACCGTCGCGCCGGGCTCGCCGGCCACCGTTGCGGCCACCAGGTCGTTGAGACGCCGGACGCGGGCGGGGTCGTTGCTGTCGGGCAGATTCTCGGGAGCCAGAACGGGCGAGTTGACCCACGCGACATCGATACCGCGTGAGGTGAAGACGCTCGTGGCGGTGCGGATCTCGTCGATGAGCAGGTCGTCGAACACCGGGTCGCCGATCGAGCGCCAATCATCCCAGCCGGGCACCAGCCGATCCACCGTCTCCCACAGCCCGTAGTGCAGCATCACCATGTCGGGTTCGAGGAGCTCGGCGAGCGAGGCGAAGGCCGGTTCCCAGTCGCCGCACCGTTCGCTCAGATCGATCGCTCCACCGGGCTCGAGCCGGAGGCCTCCTCGCATGAGCCCACAGCCCACGACGCCGAGATCGACGACCTGGGCCTGCCCGGTGGCACGACCCCAATCGGTGAGACCGAATCCCAGCATCAGTGCCGCCGAGTCTCCGAACACGAGGATGCGCGGCGCCGGGGATGCGGGGTCGAAGACGAGCGCGCTGCGTGCGGCGGCATCGCTCGGCTGGTCCGGATAGAACCCCGTGCCGGTGGCGGCGACGATGTCGAGCGCCTGTCCGAGCGAGAGGTCGGCGGCGGGCCCCAGCTCGATGGCCGGGGCGCCCGCAGGCGGGGCCTGGCCGACGGCGCCGACTTCGTCGCCATTCGACCGGCCCGATGGCGCGGGGGCTGTGGCTTCGCCGGGCAGCGCAGCGGGGGGCGCCAGGTCGGCGCCGGAGGGGCGGGCTGCGGCGGTCTCGGCGGACTCTGCGATCTCGTCGAGGGTCGCGCCGGTGAGTCCGGCCGGGCGGGCATCGGCCAGGGCCGTGTCGAAGTCGATCGGGCCGTTGGCGGTCGGCGTCGACGACGCCAGCACGAGCACGGCTGCGGCGCCGATCGCGAGGCCGCCGAGTGCATGGGTCGGGCGGGGCAGACCGACGCCGTCGAGGATCGGCCGCTCGACCAGCCGGTGGAGCACCACCGCGGCACCCAACGCTGCTGTCAGTCGCACCATCGACAGCCATGGGTCCGAGAGGCCGGTGGTCTCACCGTCGAGCCAGAGCCACAGCGGCCAGTGCACCAGATACAGGGCGTAGGAGATCTGCCCCAGCGCCACCAGCGGGCCCCAGCCCAGGGGCGCGCGATGGCCTGGCCCGTCGCTGCGGCAACGATCACCACGGTGGCCAGCACGGCATGGAGCGCGAAGCCGCCACGGGTGAGGACCACGTCGCTGCGGTCGATGACGACCCATGCGACGATCAGCGCGGCCAGCGCAACCGGAGCGAGCCGGCCGATCACGGTCACCGCGCCGCGCCGGCGGCCGGCGGTGCCCGACGCGACGGCGATGGCGGCGACCCCACCGATGGCGATCTCGGCGATACGGGTGTCGGTCCCGTAGTAGACGCGATCGATGTCCATCGAGAACACCCAGGGCAGCGCGACCGAGACGGCGGTGGCACCGGCGAGGGCCGCGCCGATCGCGTGGCGTCGTCCACCGAGACGTCGAATCCCGAGGACGGCGACCGGCAACAGCAGATACCACTGCTCTTCGATCGACAACGACCAGGTGTGCAGCAGCGGGGACGGATCGGCGAAGAGATCCGCATAGGACTGCCCGTCGACGAGGAACCGCCAGTTCGCGACCTGCAGCAGCGACGCAACGGCATCGCCGCGCAGGCCGTCGCTGCTGGCGAAGGCCCCGAGCCTGGCAGCGAGGAGCACGGCGACGAGGGTGACCATCGCTGCGGGGAGGAGGCGACGGGCTCGCCTCGCCCAGAACCGCCCGATGGCGACCTCGTCGTCGAGGAACAGCGAGGTGATCAGGTAGCCGGACAGTGTGAAGAACAGCGAGACCCCGAGGAAACCGCCGCCGGCCCAGCCCCATCCGGCATGGAACGCCAGGACCGCCGCCACGGCGACACCACGCAGGCCGTCGAGGGCTGCGATACGCGTGCGTCCGGTCGTGTGGCGTGGTCCGAGACGCCGCTGCCCGGGCGACCGGCGCCCGTTCTGGTGATGCACGCACCCGCATCCCCTCCGGTCCGGGCAGTGCCCCCCATATTGGCACCGCAGCCCGATGAGCGGCCACTACCCTCGCCGGAGTGAATCGGGCCGGCACGCTATGACCGCACTCATCGACCTCGACGCCATCGTCTCCGACGCCGTCGCTGCGGTCGCCGACGTCGGTGACCTCGACGAGCTGCAGGCGATCCAGACGGGCGCGCTGGGCAAGAAGGCACCGATCGTCGCGGCGAAGAAGGAACTCGGGTCCCTCCCGGCTGATCAACGCGCCGAGCGTGGACGGGCCATCAACGAAGCCCGCGCTGCGATCGAAACCGCCATCGCCGAACGCGAGATCGGCGCTCGCCGCGACGAGCGCGATCCGCTCGCCTCGAGGCGGAACGTCTCGACCTGACCGAACACCTCGATCGGCCACGTCGAGGCCACCTGCATCTGGTCACCCAGGCCTGGGATCGCCTCGAAGACGTGTTCGTCGGGATGGGGTTCACCGTCGCCGAGGGGCCCCACGTCGAGACCGCCTGGTACAACTTCGAGGCGCTCAACATCCCCGAGTGGCACCCTGCGCGCGGCAGCTTCGACACCATCTTCGTCGACCTCGGCGGCCCCGAGGAGGTGATGCTGCGCTCGCACACCTCGCCGGTGCAGATCCGCACCATGGAGGCCACCGAGCCGCCGATCTACATCGTCGCTCCCGGTCGCACGTTCCGCACCGACACCGCTGATGCCACGCATCTCCCGGCGTTCCACCAGATCGAAGGCCTCGTCGTCGACCGTGGCATCACCATGGGCGACCTCGCCGGGACGATCGACGAGTTCGTCCGGGCCTTCTTCGGCGCCGAGGTGAAGACGCGCCTGCGCCCGTCGTACTTCCCGTTCACCGAACCATCGGCGGAGTTCGACATCTCCCGCGAGGACGGCTCGTGGCTCGAGCTCGGTGGCTGCGGGATGGTCCATCCGCAGGTGCTCCGCAACTGTGGCATCGACCCCGACGAGTGGCAGGGGTTCGCATTCGGGTTCGGCATCGACCGCCTCGCCGTGATGCGGTACCAGCTCGACGACATCCGCGAGCTGGTCAACAACGACGTCCGCTTCCTCCGCCAGTTCTGAACGACATGGCAGTCTCCGAGCGAAGGTGATCGGTTCATGAAGGTCCTGCTGTCCTGGTTGCGCGAGTTCGCACCCGACATCGACGGTGATCCCGTCGAACTCGGCGAGACGCTGAGCGCGCTCGGCCTCGCGGTCGAGGAGATGACGATCGTCGGCGGCGGACTCGACGGCATCGTCGTCGCCGAGGTCCTCGACCTCCGTCCGCATCCCGAAGCCGATCGCATCCAGTTGGTCGACGTCGACGCCGGCGACGGCCAACCGCTGCAGGTCTGCTGCGGTGCGTTCAACATGACGGTGGGCGACAAGATCCCGTTCGCCACGATCGGCACGGTCATGCCCAACGGCATGGAAATCGCTCAACGCAAGCTGCGCGGCCAGATGTCCAACGGCATGTGCTGTTCCGCGGCCGAGATCGGCTTCGGCGACGACCACGAAGGCATCATGATCCTGTCCGGCGAGGCCGGCTCGGCCACCCTCGGCACACCGATCCTCGACGCGTTGGGCATCGAGACCGACGTGCTGTGGGATCTCGAGGTCAACGCCAACCGACCCGACGCGATGTCGGTGGCCGGCGTCGCCCGCGACCTCGCTGCGGCGCTCGGCGTGCCGTTCGCCTTCCCCGAGTACCCGATCGTCGAGACCGACGAAGCCGTCGGCTGCCGTCGCCTCGGTCGAGATCGTCGACCCGACGCTGTGCGGGCGCTTCGTCGCGCGCGTCCTCCGCAACGTGCTCGGTGGGTGAGTCGCCACAGTGGCTCCGCAACCGCCTGGTCGCCCTGGGGATGCGGCCCATCAACAGCGTCGTCGACGTTTCCAACTACGTGATGCTCGAGCTCGGCCAGCCCAACCACACCTACGACCTCGCCGAGGTCGCCGGGGCGCACCTCGGTGTCCGGCGGGCCGTCGACGGCGAGACCATCGTGACCCTCGACGACGTCGAGCGCACCCTGCGCGCCACCGATGGGGTCATCGTCGACGGCAACGACGTCGCCATCGGGATCGCAGGCGTCATGGGCGGCGCGTCCACCGAGATCTCCGACACCACCACCGATGTGCTGTTGGAGATGGCCTGGTGGGATCCGCCGTCGATCTCGCGCACGGTCAAACGCCTCAACCTGCCGAGCGAGGCGTCGGGCCGGTTCCGGCGCGGCGCCGACTGGGGCGACGCCATCGATCGAGCCTGCCGCCGCTTCGTGCAGCTGCTCGCCGAGTCCGGTGCCACCTGCGCCGCCGGTCAGATCGACGAAGCCGGCGACGTCCCCGACCGCAGCCCGGTCCGAGTGCGGCCGACCAAGATCAACGGTCTGCTGGGCACCGACCTGTCGGCCGGCGAGATCGCGGCGTTGATCGAACCGATCGGCTTCGCGTCGACCGCCGCAGGCGACGATCTCGATGTCGTGGTGCCGACCTGGCGCTGGGACACCGCAACCGAGACCGACATCGCCGAAGAAGTGGCGCGGATGTTCGGCTACGAGAACATCGTGCGCACCGTGCCGCGCGGACCCGAAGCCGGCGGCCTCGATGCCTACCAGCAGGAGCGTCGCCTGGTCCGTGAGGTACTCGTCGGTGCGGGGTGTGACGAGATCCAGCCGCTGCCGTTCCTCGCGCCGGGTGAGCTCGCTGCGGCCGGCCTCGATGACGATGCGGTCACCCTGACGAACCCGCTGGTGGCCGAGGAGTCCGTGTTGCGGACCTCGCTGCTACCCGGCCATCTCAAGGCCGTTGCCTACAACCAGTCCCATCGCAGCCCCGACACTCGTTCTTCGAGGTGGGCCACGTCTATCCGCCGCCGTCGGGGGACGACATCCTGCCCGCAGAGCACGAGGTGCTGGCGGTGTCACTGGCCGGCAGCGAGGCTCCAGCGGCGGTGGCGATCCTCGACCTGCTCGACGACGCGCTGGCGCTGCCCAACGTGCAGCTCCGTGCCGCCGAACTCCCCGGCCTGCACCCGACGCGCAGCGCCGAGATCGTGATCGCCGGCCGTGTGCGTGGCGAGGTCGGCGAGGTCGACCCCGACGTGGCCGCGGCCTACGGGGTCGACGGTCGCGTCGCGTGGCTGCGGCTCGACCTCGAATCGGTGCTGCGGGGCCCGCACGGCAACCGGCGCTACACCCCGGTGTCGAAGTTCCCGTCGAGCGACATCGATCTCGCCTTCGTCGTGCCCGATGCGGTCACCGCCGCGCAGGTCGAGGGCTCGCTCCGCAAGGGCGGGGGAGCCCTGCTGGTCGGCCTCGAGTTGTTCGACGTCTACCGGGGCGCCGGCGTCGCAGACGACGCCCGGAGCCTGGCCTACCGGCTGCGGTTCCAGGCCACCGATCGCACGCTCACCGATGCCGAGGTCGCCGAGGTCCGCCAGTCGTGCATCGACACCGTCGCCAAGCAACAGGGCGTGGCGCTGCGCTAGCGCGCCGGGATCGAAGAGCCTCGTAGAGGCTCAGCCGAGCTCGAGAACGAACCGGACCATCACCACGCACATGCAGCACGACTTCGGTGGTGACGGCTTCGGTGCCGTCGTCGAGGATCTCGGCGAACGCGTCCGCGTACTGGGCGGTCGTCGACGGATAGGTGCCGTTGGCTTCTTTGCGGTGCTTGGAGCGCATGACCAGCACGGTGAGCATCGAGATCAGAATGGCGGCGATGTGGGGTTGGAGGCGCATGGTGAACACGACCATGCCGTCGGGGTCGGTGCGCCACTTCACAGACCGTGATGCCCGCTGGAGGGCATCGATGTCTTCTGGGGCAAGGTTGCGGTTCGTCCACGCCGCAATTGCCTTGCCCGCCTCAGACGCCGGAAGGTCGGCGATCAACTCGACCAGCTCGGCTTCGTTCTCCGGTGTCGCAGAGCGCGTCAGGGTGCGGACCTGCGTGGTTGTTCACGGGCCTGCTCCTTGTGACAGCCATGGCCCGGCCCCGGCAGGCAACTGGCATTGCGGCAAACGAGGTCCGCCGCACCCGCGAATCGACAAAACCCCTGGTCAGCGACGCGTCCGCGGACGCCTCGGCCCGATTTCGCATCCTATTGACGGATGTCGAGATCGAGGCGATGGAGCACCGGGTGCCATTGGCGGCGAAGGCAGCGGCCCCGCGGGGCGAACCCGGGTGCGTGCTATTGATCGATGAGGCGGACGGTGGTGACGGGTTCGTCGGAGCATCCGACATCGGTGCCTCGCTCAGCGCCGTCGTAGTGGTCGATCTTGCGGTCGAGAATCGCGAGCGCGTCGGTCAACTCGCCGATGGCATCGCGTACGCGATCTCGGTGGACTTCGAGGACGGCCCGCCGTTCGGCAGGCGTTGCGACGTCGTCACGGACCAGGGCTGCGTAGCGGGCGATCTCGCCGATCGGCATCGCCGTTGCCCGGAGGCGGCGGATGAACACGATCCAGCCGCAGTCGTCCTCTGAGTACACCCGCCGGCCACCGTCGTTGCGCTCGACCTCGGGCATCAGCCCTGCCCTTTCGTAGTAGCGCAGTGTGTCCGCGCTCACGCCGGTGCGCACAGCTACCTCACCGATCGAGTACTCCGGCCGGGTTGGGTGCGCCGTGATGGTCATGGTGTCCACGGTATTGCCTCGATGTCCTTGACATGGAGCGCGCTCCAGGTCGTTGAGTGGAAGACATGAACACAGACGACAACGCTCCCACCACGATGCCGATGGCCGGTCTGGGTCGCGGCGGACCGATCGTGTCGAGTCTCGGGCTCGGCACGATGACGTTCGGCGTCGAAACGGACGAGACCAGCGCCCACCGACAGCTGGACACCTACGTTGAAGCCGGTGGCACCTTCATCGACACCGCGGACGTGTATGGCGACAACGAGTCTGAACGGATCATCGGTCGCTGGGCGCGCAACCGGGGACGGACCGACGACCTGATCATCGCGACCAAGGGAAGGTTCGCGAGCCCGGCAGGCTCCCACGGAGCATCGCGGCGCAGTCTGGTTCGTAGCGTCGACGCCAGTCTCGACCGCCTCGGCATCGACGCAATCGATCTCTACTTCGTCCACGGCTGGGACGACGACACACCGATCACCGAAACGCTCGACACGCTGTCGGCATTGGTCCGCGCCGGCAAGATCCATCACCTCGGCTGGTCCAACGTCACCGCGTGGCAACTCCAGGGCATCGTCACCACAGCAGACCTCGGCGGCTTCGTTCGCCCGGTCGCACTCCAACCCCAATACAACCTGCTCGACCGCACGATCGACATCGAGGTGCTTCCCTGCTGTCTCGCCAACGGGCTCTCCATCGTGGCGTGGTCACCGCTCGGTGGCGGATGGCTCACCGGCAAGTACCGGCGCGACGGACGACCGAGCGGACCGACCCGCCTCGGCGATGATCCCGACCGCGGGGTCGAGGCGTACGACCTTCGCAACACCGACCGGACCCACCGAATCCTCGAGCACGTGCGTTCAGTTGCCGACGAGATCGGTCGCCCGATGACGCACGTGGCTCTCGCGTGGCTTGCTTCCCGCCCGGGGGTCGGGTCGATGCTGCTCGGCGCCCGCACCGTTTCCCAGCTCGACGACAATCTCGCCGCCGCCGACCTCGTACTCGACGATGTGTTCCTCGAGCGACTGACCTCCGCATCGAACCCAGGGCTCCCGCCGTACCCCTACGTCATGATCGAGGACTTCTGCGACGTCGAGGTCTGGAAGCAGCTCGGCGTGCGCTGATGCTCTGCGGCATCAGCGCCTGGACTCACCAGACCACGAAGACCGTCACCGTGATGACGGCCACGATGATCAGCGCCACGGCGTCACGCAGGCCCACCGGGAGCGGATCGTCGGCCGGGGCGGTCACGGAACCTCTGGCCACCAGTGCCTGGGCCAGCTCGCGGGACCGGCGGTGCGCGCCGACGACCACGATGGCGCCCATGTCGACCAGATCGCGGATCGGGCGCTGCCCGCCGTGGGGCTCGGGCCTGGTCCGGCGG
The DNA here is from genome assembly GCA_963716795.1 of uncultured Acidimicrobiaceae bacterium. Taxonomy (GTDB): domain Bacteria; phylum Actinomycetota; class Acidimicrobiia; order Acidimicrobiales; family UBA8592; genus CAVQUE01. The sequence continues at coordinate 291,518 of CAVQUE010000002.1, forward strand.
GCGTCGTAGGCGATCATCAGCTCGTCGCGGATCAGCGGCAGGGACCGCACCGTCAGCGCCACCACCGTCGCCAGCTCGTCGGCGGGAAGGCCGACGCGGCGAAACGGTCGGAGCAGCCGTCCGATGCCCAGCCCGACACCGGCCGGCGTCGTCGTCCAGGCGAGCAGCGCCGCGTAGGCGATGAGCGTCAGCCCGAGGCTGATGAGGCGCGCCAGATCGATGGCCCCGCCGAGCCCGAACCCGGCGACCTCCGGCTCGCCTCCGGACAACAGGGCGAACAGGCCGCTGAACGCGATCACCATGAAGAACAGCGGCGGTGGGGGAGCGATGACGCCAACGGGAAGACGCGCCAGCAGGAACACCACGACCAGGCCGACGGCGGCACCGGCGATCACCGGCCACCGGGGATGGAAGGCCACGGCCATCGAGATGCCGAGCATGCACAGCACCTTCACCTCGGCGCGCAACCGGTGGATGACCGATGTGCCCTCGACGTGGCGGAGCTCGAGGCGGCGCATCAGCTTCCGCCTCGCGTCGCGACGGCGTCTGCGCCGACCGGCTCGAGGGTGACCAACCAATCGGCCAGGTCGGCGCCCCAAGTCGGATCGTGCGACACGACCACGAGAGCAGCGCCCCGGGCCAGGAGATGGCGCGTGACCGCGACGAGGTCGTCACGACCCTGCGCATCGAGGCCCGCGAGCGGCTCGTCGAGGATCACCGTGTCGCAGCCCCGAGCGACGAGCCCGGCAATGAGCACCCGACGGGTCTCACCGCCCGACAGTTCGTCGATGCGCCGATCGACGATGGTTGCGGGGTCGAAGCCGACGAGACGCAACGCATCGTCGATCTCGGTGGTCCCCGCTGCAGAGCAGACCTCGGCGCCCACGGTGGAGCGCAACAGCTGCAGGCGGGCGTGCTGGAAGGCGATCCCGACGCGCCGATCCGGTCCGGCGAGTTGCGTGCCCGCCAGGAAGACCTCACCCTCGCTCGGGGTGATGAGGCCGGCGAGGATGCGGGCCAGGGTGCTCTTGCCCGACCCGTTCGGGCCGGCGACGACCAACAACTCGCCCGGCGCCACCGTCAGCTCGACATCGGCGAGGACCCTGCGCTCCCATGGCGTGTCGACCCCGTAGACATGACCGACGCCGTAGGTCATCAACCGCGGTTCTCGCCTCGCGGCGCGGGCCGTTCGGCGGGGCACCGGCGGTGAGCCTGCGTGGGCGGTGCCCGGGCGCTCGACCAGGAGCCGTCGGGGAAACAGGTCGAGCTCGTCGGTCAGGTGTGTCGAGTGGAGCACGGCGGCGCCCTCGGCCTGCATCGACGACAGCAGCCCGAGCACATCGTGCCGGCCGGCCGGGTCGAGCATCGAGGTCGACTCGTCCGACAACACCAGGGAGGCCCGGCGGACCATCGCCGCGGCGATGGCGAGGCGTTGCAGCTCGCCGCCCGAGAGGGTTCCGGTGGTGTCGAGGGTCCGATCGCCGAGGCCGACTGCATCGAGCGCAGGCTGCACGTCTGCCCCCGGTGGGGCTCCCCAGCGGACGTCGTCGATGACACGTATCCCGACCACCTGGGTCTCGGGCCGTTGGCCGATCCACGCCGTGCCCCCGGGCGCTCCGAGCGCCGGCGGCCCTGCCCCGACCACCCCGGTGGCCGGGGCCAACCCCGCGATCGCGGCGTACAGCGACGACTTCCCTGCGCCGTTCGGTCCGGTGACGACGATGCCGTCGCCGGCGCCGATGGTGGCGTCGAGATCGAGCTCGATCAGCCGGTCGCCACGACGGATGACCGGGTGGGTGAGCCGGATGGGTAGGGGCCTCGATGGCGCCGCGGCCGGGTCGACGGGCGCCGGTGTCGAATCGGGCGAGGCGTCGCCCAGGGCCCGGTCGAGGCGGTCGACGACGACGCGGCCCAGCCTCCGCACGACCAACGCGTAGCCGACGGTGATGACGATCTGCAGGAGGGGGACCATCAACCACCAGTGCTCGATCGACCAGTCCACGAAGGTCGTGCCGCGCCGGGCGGCATCGTCGAACCCGGCGCGTTCGAGCAGATTCGAGAAGCCGATCCACTGGTTGCGGCCGTTTTCGAAGCTGAGCTCTCGGAGCTCGACGAACACGGCGAGGAACCCGACGGTGGCGCCGGCCACCACCGGCCACGCGATCACGACCGAGCGCAGGACGTGGCGGACGATGCCGTGGTGATGGCGCAGCCCTGGTCCCGCCGCGATCCCGAACAGGCCTGCGACGAACGCCTGGCTGACCGGACCGATGCCCCCGAGCAACAGTGCCAGTGTCATGGTCGCTGCGGTGCCCAGGACGACGACCCGCGCACGTCGGCGCGCCGCCAGAGCCGCCCAGACGACCGTGGCGAGCACCTGGAAGAACGTCCCGGCGGCCAGGAGGCGCCCCAGCGTGACCAGGCCTGTGGCCAGCGCCGCCGACATCGCCGCGTCGGCGAGTTCGTCGGCATCGAGGCGACGCTTTGGGGAGAAGGGTCGCGGCACCGCTTCGGTATAGGCGATGCGCGCCGCAGTTGCGCGGCCGGTCGCGGGAAATCCGGTCGACCCCTACGCTGCGCCCATGGCTGGATCGATCCTCGGCAACCGCGTCCGACGTACCGAAGACCCCGAACTGCTCACCGTCGGCGGCACCTACGTCTATGACCTCCCGCTCGAGGGGGCGCTGCATGCGTTGTTCGTCCGTTCGACGATGGCGCACGGGCGCATCGTCGACATCGACACCACCGAAGCGGCCGCCGCACCAGGTGTCGTGGCCGTGTACACCGGCGCCGATCTCGATCTCGCACCCGCCCACGGCTTCGTCAAGGTCGGCGATGCGTTCGCCCGCTGGCCTCTCGCCCGTGATCGGGTCCGGTTCGTGGGCGAGCCGCTGGCGGTGGTCATCGCCGAGACGTTCCGCCAGGCCGTCGATGCCGCGGAGTCGGTGTTCGTCGACCTCGATCCGTTGCCTGCATTGGTCGATCCCGAAGCCGCTCTCGCCGAGGGCGCCCCGCAGCTCTTCGAGGACTGCCCCGACAACATCGCCGTCGTGGCCACCGATCCGATCACCGACGTCCTCGCCGACGCCGAGGTGGTCGTGCGTGGTCGCTATGTCAACCAGCGCCTGGCCGCGGTGCCGATCGAACCGAACAGCGCAGCTGCGGTACCGGGCGACGACGGCCGTCTGACGTTCTACAGCTCCACCCAGATGCCGCACCTGCTCCAGCGTCAGCTGGCCGGCGCGCTCGGTGTCGACGCGGCCGAGCTGCGGATCATCGCCCCCCATGTGGGTGGTGGGTTCGGCGCCAAGGCGGGGATCTCCCACGAGCACATCGTGCTCGCCAAGGCTGCGCAGGCGCTGGGCCGACCGGTCACCTGGACCGAGACCCGCAGCGAGGACATGGTCGCCCTGCCCCAGTCCCGGGCGCAGATCCAGTACTGCGAGCTGGGCTGTCGGCGCGACGGCACCTTCACCGGCATGCGGGTGCGCCTCGTCGGTGATGCGGGCGCCTATCCGACGATCGGCGCGATGCTCCCGGCGGGCACCAAACGCATGTCCAACGGCACCTACGCCTTCCCGAAGATCCGCTTCGACCTCGTCGTGCCGGTCACCACGACCACCCCCACCGGTGCCTACCGCGGTGCCGGTCGACCCGAGGCCGCCGCACTGGTCGAGCGCCTGGTCGATCAAGCCGCCATCGAGCTGGGCATCGACCCGCTCGAGATCAGACGCCGCAACTTCATCGGCGACGACGCGTTCCCGTTCGCAACGCTCACCGGTCTGACCTACGACAGCGGCTCGTATCTGAAGCCCCTGGAGGAGGCGGCAAGATTGGTGGGTTACGACGAGCTGCGCGCCGACCAAGCCGCACGTCGCGACCGTGGCGACCGTCGCGCGCTGGGGATCGGGGTGGCCAGCTACGTCGAGGTCACCTCGGGTGGCGGCGGCAGCGAGTTCGCCTCGGTCGAGATCCACGCCGATGGCACCGCGACGATGAAGGCCGGTACCTCGGCCCACGGCCAGGGCCACCAGACCAGCTTCGCGATGCTCGTCAGCGAACGTACCGGGATACCGGTCGAGTCGATCCGTCTCGTCCAGTCCGACACCGACCTCGTCCGCACGGGCGGGGGCACCGGCGGCTCACGCTCCTTGCAGCTCGGTGGCTCGGCCGTGCAGAAGGCCACCGATGCCATGATCACCAAGGCCCGGTCGTTGGCGGCGCACCTGCTCGAAGCGGCGGTCGACGACATCGTCGTCGATCCCGACACCGCCACCGTCGGCGTCGCCGGTGTCCCGGCCCGCGCGCTGAGCTGGGCCGAGCTGGCCGCTGCGGCGGCGGAGGCCCCCGACGAGGTCCTGGACCACGACGACGGCACGGTCGGGCTCGCCGCCCAGCTCGACTTCGAACAGCACGACGGCACGTTCCCGTTCGGGACCCACATCTCGGTGGTCGAGGTCGATCTCGACACCGGCAAGGTCGACATGATCCGCCATGTGGCGGTCGACGACGCCGGCACTGTGATCAACGAGTTGATCTTCGAGGGCCAACAACAGGGCGGCATCGCGCAGGGTGCTGCGCAGGCCCTGTACGAACAGGTCGTCTACGACCCCGATGGGAACCCGCTGACGGCCAACCTGATGGACTACGCCATCGTGTCGGCAGCGGAGATGATCTCGTTCGAGACCCACCACACCGTGACGCCCACCCCGCTCAATCCTCTGGGCGCCAAGGGCATCGGCGAGGCCAGCACGATCGGGTCGACCCCGGCGATCCAGAACGCGGTCATCGACGCGATCGCACACCTCGGGGTTCGTCATCTCGACATGCCCTGCACCCCGGTGCGGGTGTGGGAGGCCATCGTGGCTGCCGAGGCCGGCACACCGGCCGAGCCGTGGCGTGAACCCCCGGCGATCTTCGACCGACTGGCCGCAGGCGAGGAAGCCGACGAGGAAGGCCTCGCCGCCGCCGAGAGCATCTGAGCGACGGCACGTCTCCCCGGTCGTGGCGGCGTGGTCGTGGGCGGGCCGGTGGGGGCGCTACCGTCACTCGTATGGGACTGCTGACCGATGCCGGTGGCGACGACGAGCCGGTGCGCGATGCTGCGGGCAACGACCAGCCGTTGTGGATGGGCTCGTGCGCCGGGTGTGGCTCGCTGGTGACGGTGCTCGGCGGCACCGACGACGAGGACCACTTCTGCGACCGATGCGATCCGGAGCCCGCCGCGACCTGATTGCATAATCATCCACCTGGTCGTATGCTGATGCGTCATGCAGATCGGCATCATCGGCGCGTCGGGGTACACCGGCGCTGAACTCCTGCGGCTGTGCGCCGCCCACCCCGACTTCGACGTCGCCGTCGCCACCGGTGACTCGATGGCGGGGGAGCGCCTCGCCGATCTGTACCCGAGCCTCGCTGCGGCCTACCGGGACCGGGTGTTCGATGCGTACTCGCCCGACCTCGTCGACGGGCTCGACCTGGTGTTCTGCGGGCTTCCCCACGGCGTCAGTCAGACCGTGATCCCCGACGTGCGGGGCCGGGTCGGTCACATCGTCGACCTGGGTTCGGACTTCCGGCTCCACGACGCGGCCCTGTACCCCCAGTGGTACGGCGCCGACCACGTGTGCCCCGAGCTGCTGGACGACTTCGTCTACGGCCTCCCCGAGTTGTTCCGCCCGAAGCTGGCCGGGGCCGAGCTGATCGCCGCCACCGGCTGCAATGCCGCCACGGCCGTGTTCGCCCTGGCGCCGCTGCTCGATGCCGGGCTGATCGCCGGAGACGGCATCGTCGTGAACCTCATCACCGGCGTGTCCGGCGCCGGTCGCCCGCCCAAGCCCAACACCACGTTCTGCACCGTCGACGAGGACGTCACCCCCTACGGACTGCTGACCCACCGCCACACCCCCGAGATCGAACAGGCCCTCACCGAACGCACGGGCGCCGACGTCAGCGTGTTGTTCACGCCGCACCTGGCGCCGATGAACCGCGGCATCATCGCCACCTGCTACGGCCGGCCCACCGGCACGGCCGACACGGACGAGGTCTTGGCAGCCATGGCGGATTTCTATGCGGACGAGCCGTTCATGGTCGTCGACGAGCGCCCACCATCGACCAAGGCCACCCTCGGTGCCAACACCGTGCACCTCACCGCTCGCGTCGACCCGCGCACCGGGCTGGTCATGGCCATGGCCGCGCTCGACAACTTGATGAAAGGGGCGTCGGGCATGGCAGTCCAGAACGCCAACCTCGCACTCGGGCTCCCCGAGACCACCGGCCTCCCCATCGTGGGGGTGTACCCATGAGCGCAGCGGGGGCCCGCCCGGCCCGGTGCGTCAGCACCAAGAGGGCGAGTTCATGACCTCCATCTCACCACTCGCTCCTGCCTCGTTCCCCGAGCTTCCCGAGGTGCGCGGTGTCCGGTTGGCCGCCCACGCCGCTGGGCTGCGGTACGAGAAGCGGGCCGACCTGATGTTGGCCACCGTCGACCAAGGCACGACCGTCGCAGGCACCTTCACCTCGTCGCTGTGCCCGTCGGCGCCGGTCGACTGGTGCCGGCGCATCCTGCCCACCGGCGGTGGCCGGGCGATCATCTGCAACGCCGGCAACGCCAACGCCTTCACCGGCCGGGCAGGCGACACCGCAGCCGAACGCACCGCGGAGGGCGTGGCCGCGGCCCTGGGCGTTGGCGCCGACGAGGTGTACCTGGCGTCCACCGGGGTGATCGGCGAGACCCTGCCGACCGACGCGCTCGTCGAGGCCCTGCCGGCGCTGGCCGGTGCCCTGGCGCCCGCATCGGGTGCCACCTGGCAGGCAGCCGCCGACGCGATCCGCACCACCGACACCTTCGCCAAGGGCGCAGGGCGCGAGATCGCCGGCACCGACGCAGCCGTGGTCGGCATCGCCAAGGGCAGCGGCATGATCGCCCCGGACATGGCCACGATGTTGGCGTTCGTCTTCTGCGACCTCGTCGTCGAACCCGAGCTGTTGCAGCAGTGCCTGTCGGCGTCGGTCGAGGCCAGCTTCAACCGCATCACGGTCGATTCCGACACGTCCACCTCTGACACCGTGTTGCTGTTCGCCACCGGTGCGTCGGGTACCGCGCTCGACGCGTCCGACGCCGAAGCCGTCGCAGCGTTCCAGGCGGCGCTCGACGCCGTGCTGCTCGACCTCGCGCACCAGATCGTGCGCGACGGCGAGGGCGCCACCAAGTTCGTCAGCGTCGAGGTCACCGGCGCTGCCGACGCGGCGGCGGCGAAGGCCATCGGGCTGTCCATCGCGAACTCGCCGCTGGTCAAGACCGCGCTGGCAGCCGAGGACGCCAACTGGGGCCGCATCGTCATGGCCGTCGGCAAGGCCGGCCAGCGCGCCGACCGCGACGCCCTGGCCATCTGGATCGGCGACGAGCTCACCGCCGAACACGGTGTCGTGGCCGCCACCTACGACGAGGAGCGCGCCACCGAGCACCTGCGCGAAGCCGAGGTTCGGCTGCGCGTCGACGTGGGCATCGGCGACGGCGCCGCCACCGTGTGGACGTGTGACCTCACCCACGGCTACATCGACATCAACGCGGGGTACCGATCATGAGCGGGAGCGCAGCATGACCACCGCCCCCGGGCGGGGGTTCTCCGCCGAACAACGGGCCTCGGCGCTGGTCGAAGCGCTGCCCTACATCCAGCAGTTCCGCAATGCGGTCATCGTCATCAAGTTCGGCGGCAACGCCATGGTCGACGCTGCGCTGTCCACGACCTTCGCCGAGGACATCGTCTTGTTGCGCTCCGTGGGCCTGCGGCCCGTCGTCGTGCACGGCGGCGGCCCCCAGATCGGCGAGCTGTTGGCGCGCCTCGGCAAGGAGACCGAGTTCGTCGACGGACTGCGCGTCACCGACGCCGAGACCCTCGACGTGGCCCGGATGGTGCTCGTCGGCAAGGTCGGCCGCGACATCGTGGGGTCGATCAACGTGCACGGCGCCTACGCCGTGGGTCTGTCCGGCGAGGACGGTGGCCTCATCACTGCGGTGCCCCGCGACCCTGCGCTCGGGTTCGTCGGTGACGTCAGCGCCGTCAACCCCGGCATCATCGAACGCCTCCTGGCCGAGGACATGATCCCGGTGGTGTCCACCATCGGCTCCGACACCGACGGCCAGGCCTACAACATCAACGCCGACACCGTCGCCGGCGCCCTCGCCGGCGCCCTGGGCGCCGAGAAGGCCATCTATCTCTCCGACGTGCCGGGTCTGCTCACCGACGTCGCCGACCCCACGAGCCTGGTGGCGCGTGCCAGCGTCGATGAGCTCCGGGCATGGATGGCCGACGGCACGGTCAGTGGGGGCATGATCCCCAAGGTCGAGGCCTGCATCCAGGCCGTCGAGGCCGGCGCCGCCAGCGCGCACATGCTCGACGGGCGCGTCCCCCACGTCCTCCTGCTCGAACTGTTCACCGACAGCGGCATCGGCACGATGATCACCGCCGATGCCCTGTCCGTCGCCGACACCCTGTCCGTCGCCGACACCAATTCGACCCCACGATCGCCCGAGGCCACGCCATGACCGCCACCCACGCCCAGCACATGGGCGCCGACGCCGACCTGGCCCGGTGCCCGTTGATGCCCAACTACGGGGCGCCCTCCATCATGTTCGTCCGCGGGCGCGGCACCGAACTGTGGGACCGAGACGACAACCGGTACCTCGACTTCGTCGGCGGCCTCGCCGTGCAGGCGCTCGGTCACGCCCATCCCGAGGTGGCTGCGACCATCGCCGATCAGGCATCCAAGCTCGTGCAGGTCTCGAACCTGTGGGCCACCGAACACGCCCACCACGTCGCGGCGACCCTCGACCGCCACCTCGGCGGTGGGGGACAGGTGTTCTTCTGCAACTCGGGCGCCGAAGCCAACGAGTTCGCCTTCAAGCTGGCCCGCAAGTGGGCCGGCCACGGTCGCTACGGCGTCATCACGACGTATGGATCGTTCCACGGGCGCACGCTCGCCGCGCTCGCCGCGTGCGGCCAGCCGAACAAGCACGAGCCGTTCGCCCCCATGCCGGAGGGCTTTCGCCATGTCGCCCGCGACGATGTCGACGCGCTCGAGGCCGCCATCGATCCGAGCGTTGCCGCCATCCACCTCGAGCCCGTGCAGGGAGAAGGGGGCGTGTGGCCGAACAGTCCCGAGTTCATGGCCGCGGCCCGCCGCCTCGCCGACGAGCGGAACCTGCTGCTCATGCTCGACGAGGTCCAGAGTGGGCTGTGTCGGACGGGCCGCTGGTTCGCCGTCGATCACTACGGCGTCCAGCCCGATGTCGTCTGCATGGCCAAGGCCCTCGGCAACGGCTTCCCGATAGCGGCCGTGTGGGCACGCGCGGAGGTGGCGTCGTGTCTGGTCGCGGGCGATCACGGCAGCACCTTCGGCGGCAACCCGCTCGGCACCGCCGTGGCCCGCACCGTGCTCGAGATCATGGAACGCGACGACCTGGCCGGCGCCGCCGCATCACTCGGCGAGTACCTCACGACGGCGCTGTCGGGTCTACCCCACGTCACGGGTGTGCGTGGCATGGGCGCCATGTTGGCTGCGGAACTGGACGGCGAGATCGCCCGGGACGTGGCCGCCGCCGCGTCGGCGGCCGGTCTGCTCGTGAATCCGATCACCGCGACGGCGCTGCGGCTCACCCCACCCCTCACCACATCGGTCGCCGAGGTCGACGAGGCCATGGCGATCCTCCACGATGTCCTCGGAGCGCAACCATGACGGTCACGACCGACACCACCCGGCACTTCCTCGAGGTCGACGACCTGACCGCCGATGAGCTGCACACGGTCTTGGACCTCGCGCAGGTGTCGAACCCGCCGCAGGTCCTGGCGGGCGCCGGTGCGGCCCTGGTCTTCCAGAAGCCCTCGGCGCGCACCCGCAATTCGATGGAGATGGCCGTCGTCGGCCTCGGGGGACATCCGGTGACGATCCGCCCCGACGAGGTCGGCCTCGACGAACGCGAGAGCGCCGAGGACGTCGCACGCACCCTGGCGTGTTACCACGCTGTCATCGGTGCCCGGGTGTTCGACCACACCAAGCTCGAACGCATGGCCGCGGCGGTCGACGTCCCGGTCGTCAACATGTTGTCCGATGTGTCGCATCCGCTCCAGGCGCTGGCCGATCTGCTGACGATCCGTGCCGAGTTCGGCGACACCATGGCCGGACGCACCGTGGTCTATGTGGGCGACGCCAACAACGTGGCCCGTTCGCTCGGCATCGCATGCGGGATGGCCGGCATGCAGTTCGCGCTGGCGAGCCCGGAGGGCTACCGGTTCAGCGAGGCCGATCTGGCCCGCGTGCAGGCATCGGGCGCGGACCCGACCGTCTTCGACGATCCGCGGGACGCCACCGTCGGCGCCGACGTCGTCTACACCGACGTGTGGACGTCGATGGGCCAGGAAGCCGAGAAGGCTGCCCGCCTCGCCGCGTTCGCCGACTTCACCATCGACGACGCGATGCTCGACGCCGCTGCGGACGACGCCATCTTCTTGCACTGCCTGCCCGCACATCCCGGCGAGGAGTGCACCCGGTCGGTGCTCGACGGACCGCACAGCCGCATCTGGCCACAGGCCGCGAACCGCATGCACGCAGCCCGGGGTCTGTTGGCCTTCGTGCTCGGGGCTCGCTGAGATGGCGACCAAACGCGCTCGCCAGCATCTGATCGGCCAGCTGTTGGCCGATCACGCGGTCGCCAGCCAGTCCGCTCTGGTCGAGCTGTTGCGCGACCACGGAGTCGAGGCCGCGCAGGCCACCGTTTCTCGCGATCTCGAGGAGCTCGGTGCGGTCAAGGTGCGGGTGTCGGGCGGCGAGACCGTCTATGCCATCCCCGAACTCCCGGCCGAACAACACCTTCCCCACGAGCACCTCCGGCGGGTGCTGGGGGAGTGGGTCGTGACCGTCGCGTCGTCGGCCAACCTCGTGATGTTGCGCACCCCGCCGGGCTCGGCCCATGTCGTGGCCTCGGCGCTCGATCGCACCGGATTGCCCGATGTGCTCGGTACCGTCGCCGGCGACGACACGATCATGGTGGTGGCCGCAGAAGGCATCACCGGCGCCGCTCTCGCAGAGCAGCTGCGCGACCTCGCAGGACTGGAGTGACCATGCCCGACACCGACACCGGATCAGCCGGCGGCGCCGACGTGAACAAGGTGGTGCTCGCCTACTCCGGCGGGCTCGACACCTCCATCATCTTGCGGTGGCTCACCGAGACCTACGGATGCGAGGTCGTCACCTTCACCGCCGACCTCGGCCAGCGCGAAGAGGTCGAACCGGCTCGGGCCAAGGCCATCGCGATGGGTGTCCCGGAGTCGTCGATCTTCATCGAGGACCTCCGCGAGGAGTTCGTCCGTGACTTCGTGTACCCGATGTTCCGGGCCAACACGATCTACGAGGGCGAGTACCTGCTCGGCACCTCGATCGCCCGGCCCCTCATCGCCAAGCGCCTCGTCGAGATCGCTCGCGAGACCGGCGCCGACGCCATCAGCCACGGCGCTACGGGCAAGGGCAACGACCAGGTCCGCTTCGAGCTCGGCGCCTACGCCCTCGAGCCCGGTATCCGCGTCATCGCCCCGTGGCGCGAGTGGGACCTCGGGTCGCGCGAGTCACTCATGGCCTACGCCGCCGAGCACGACATCCCCATCGAGATGAAGCGCGGCAAGCAGAGCCCGTTCTCGATGGACGCGAACCTGCTGCACATCTCCTATGAGGGTGGCCCGCTCGAAGATCCCTGGACCGAGCCGCCCGAGGAGATGTGGCGCTGGTCGGTGAGCCCCGAGGACGCTCCCGACGAGGCGTACTACCTCGACCTGACCTACGCCGGCGGCGACATCGTGGCCATCGACGGCCAGGCGATGAGCCCCGCCGAGGTGCTCACCGAACTCAACCGCCTCGGTGGCGAACACGGCGTGGGTCGCCTCGACATCGTCGAGAACCGCTACGTCGGCATGAAGTCCCGCGGCGCCTACGAGACGCCCGGCGGCACCATCATGGTGCGCGCCCACCGCGCCATCGAGTCGCTGACCCTCGACCGCGAGGTCGCCCATCTCAAAGACGAGCTCATGCCCCGCTACGCCAGCCTCGTCTACAACGGCTACTGGTGGAGCCCCGAACGCGAGATGCTGCAGGTGGCCATCGACCACAGCCAGGCGACCGTCAACGGTGACGTCCGGATCAAGCTCTACAAGGGCAACGTCGACGTCGTCGGTCGGCGCAGCGACGACTCGCTGTTCGACGAGCGCATCGCCACGTTCGAAGAAGACGAAGGCGCCTACGACCAGGCCGATGCCGAGGGCTTCATCAAGCTCAACGCGTTGCGCCTCCGGACCCTCGCGTCCAAGCGATCCGGTGGCTGAGCACGCGCGCGGCCAGCTCTGGGCGGGCCGCTTCGCCAGCGGTCCGGCCGACGCGCTCCAAGCGCTCAACGACAGCCTCCCGTTCGATCGGCGCATGTTCCGCGAGGACATCGCCGGATCCCGGGCGCATGTGGCGATGCTCGCCGACGTCGGCCTGTTCTCAGGCCGAGGATCGTGATCGGGTCCTCGCGGCACTGACGACCGTCGAGGCCGAGCTCGCCGACGGCACCTTCGCGTTCGCGACCCGGCGACGAGGACATCCACACCGCGGTCGAGCGGCGCGTCACCGAGCTCGAGCCCGCCGGCGGGCGCATGCACACCGGACGCAGCCGCAACGATCAGGTGGCGACGGATCTGCGGTTGTGGACACGAGCCGCCATCGACGACGTCGTCGAGGCGATCCTGGCCGTGCAGGGCACGCTCGTCGAGGCCGCAACCGATGCCGGCGACGCCTATCTCCCCGGCTACACCCACCTCCAGCAGGCGCAGCCGGTGGCGCTCGCACACCATCTGTTGGCCCACGTCTGGGCGCTGGCCCGCGACGTCGATCGGCTGCTCGACGCCCGCGCCCGCATGAACGTGTCGGTGCTCGGCGCCGGCGCACTCGCCGGTTCGTCGCTGCCGCTCGACCCGCACGCCACTGCGGCGACACTCGGCTTTCCGGCGGTGTTCGACAACAGCCTCGACGCGGTGTCCGACCGTGATTTCGTGGCCGAGACGCTCTTTGCGCTCGCTCTGTGCGGGGTCCACCTAAGCCGGATCGGCGAAGAGATGATCCTGTGGGCGTCGACCGAGTTCGGTTTCGTCGAACTCGACGATGCGTTCTCGACCGGCTCGTCGATGATGCCCCAGAAGAAGAACCCCGACATCGCCGAGCTCGCCCGGGGCAAGGCCGGTCGGCTGATCGGGCACCTGACCGGCTTCCTGGCGACGCTCAAGGGCCTGCCGTTGACCTACAACAAGGACCTCCAAGAGGACAAGGAGCCCCTGTTCGACGCCGTCGATACGGTCCGGCTCACCCTCCTCGCCCTCGATGGGATGCTGGCGACGCTGCGCTATCGCACCGATTCGCATGGCCGCGCAGGCCGCCTCGCCCTATGCCGCCGCCACCGATCTCGCCGAATGGCTGGTGTCGCAGGGCATGGCGTTCCGAGACGCACACCACGTCGTGGGCGAGCTGGTCCGGCGCGCCCTCGCCGGTGAATCCGACCTCGTCACCCTGGTCGCCGCCGACGACCGGCTCGGCCCCGACGCTGCGGCGCTCCTGGCGCCCGGGGTGTCGGTCACCCGGCGCAGCACCCACGGCGGGGGAGCGCCCGCAGCGGTGGCCGACCAGCTCGTGCGTGCGCAGGAGCGTCTCGCTGCCGACCGCGCCCGCCTGCGGCCGTGACCCGCCGCCTCCCGCGGTGACCCGTCGGCTCGGGCGAGCCTTCTTCGCCCGAGACCCCCTCGTGGTGGCCCCCGATCTGCTCGGCGCCACGGTGTGGTCCACCGCCGGTGGCGCCGAGACGAGCGGACGGATCGTCGAGGTCGAGGCCTATCGGGGTGCCGACGATCCCGGCAGCCACGGACACCGGGGTCCCACCCCACGCACCACGGTGATGTTCGGCCCGCCCGGACACCTCTACGTCTACTTCAGCTACGGCATGCACTGGTGCACCAACATCGTCTGCGGCCCCGATGGCACCTGCGGCGCCGTGCTGCTCCGGGGCCTGACCCCTCTCACCGGTCTCGACACCATGCGCAGTCGTCGCCCGGCGGCGCGGCGTGACCGCGACCTGTGCAGCGGACCAGCGAAGCTGTCGGCGGCCCTCGGTATGGACGGAACGTGTGACGGCGCCGACCTGACCGATCCCGAGGGCCAGCTCTGGGTCGAGGGTCGGGCGTCGATGCCATCGACGATGGCGACGAGCCCCCGGATCGGCTTGTCTCCCGGTCGGGGCGAGGATCTGCCGTGGCGCTGGTACCTGCCGGGGGTGGTCGGCGTGTCGGCCCGACCGCGGTGACGACACCTGGCGATGCCAGGTCCGGTCGACCGGGCCCTCGGGGTGCCTCCGCCGCTTTTCGTCCGTCCTGAGGTCTACTGGAGGGGTGATGTCCGCTGTGCCCGCCCCCCAGCTGCTGACCGAGGACCCGGCCAGCGGCGGTGACCTCGACGACGCCATCGCCGCCGTGCGCAGCGCGACGGGCACCGATCCGCGTGCGCTGGCGGCCCGAGCGGAGATCCTGGCGTTCGTCGACGCACACCCGGATGCGCTGGTGCGCACCTGCCTGACGGGGCACCTCACCGGTTCGGCGCTCGTCGTCCACGACGACCGCGAGCGGATGCTCCTGATGCTGCACGCGAAGCTCGGACGGTGGCTCCAGCCGGGCGGGCATGCCGACGGCGAAGGGCACCTGGCCGCCGTGGCGTTACGCGAGGCCCGCGAGGAGACCGGCATCGAGGGCCTTCGCGTCGCCGTGCCCCCGGTCGACTGCGACGTCCATGTCATTCCGGCGCGCCCCGGCGAACCCGAGCATCGCCATCTCGACGTCCGCTACGTCGTGCTGGCCCCGCCGGATGCCGTCGCGGTGGGCAACGACGAATCGCATCAGTTGCGGTGGGTCGACCTCGCGACGCTCGACGAGCTCGCAGGCGACGACAGCCTCCGACGCCTGGCGCGGGCCGGCCTGGCCGTGGCCTGCGTACTGTGACCTCGACGCGCCGAGGCTCCCGCTCGGCTGACCGTGTCGACCAGCCCCGCCGGCCGGCCCATGCCGCGGACCGACCCACCGTGGACCCGCTGGGTGACCGCAGGGTCGGCGGCGGTCGTACTGGCCGCGTTGGCCCTGGTCGGCGTCGCCGCAGTCCGCGATGCCGACGGCGGCGAGCCGAGCCTGTCGTCGCCCGAGCTCTCGCTGGTCGGTGAGGCACCGGTGGCGCAGACCCCGCCGCCCGTGCCGACCCCGACGCCCGAAGCCCTGGTCGCGACGGCGCCCGATGCCGACGCAGGGAATCCCGCCGACCCCGTCATCGCCGGGGCCACCGAGGTCGTGCTCGTCGGCGACTCCCTCGCCGAGGGGGCCACGCCGATGCTGGCCACGATTCTCGACAGTGCCGGCGTGCCGCTGCGCGTCGATGCTTCGAGCGGTCGGGGTACCGCCGCCGGCGCACGGGCGCTCGGGGCCATGGGGGTCCAGCCGGGTGGGGTCGTCGTGGTGATCCTGGGCACCAACGACACCGAGGATCGCGCCGAGGCGGTGCGCAACGTGACAGCGGTCGTGGACGCCGTGCCGCCCGGGACCCCGATCCGCTGGATCGACGTCGCCCGATCCGATGCCGATGTGATCAACGAGGTCATCGCCGCGGTGGCCGCCATCGACCCCGACGTCGAGATGCTGGCCTGGTCGGCCGTCGTCGCCGACAATCCGGACCTGCTCGTTGCCGACCGCATCCACTTCACCGGCGAGGGCTACGCAGCGCTCGCGGCCTTCATCGCCTCCGAGGCCCTCGAGATGTCGCTGCCCAGCTGACCTCGAGCGGTCGCCGGCAACGCTGGCGCTCAGACGTCGCTGGGCGAGATGCAGCTCTCCATCTCGTTGATGTCGGCGAAGATGTCGATCGCCGAGGTGATC
>CAVQUE010000002.1:312500-579218 GCA_963716795.1 uncultured Acidimicrobiaceae bacterium
ACAGGGCGTTCAGTCGCATGTCGTAGACCCGAAGCCGAGTGATCTATCCATGGGCAGTGTGAAGCGGGGGTAAGACCCCGTGGAGGCGCGAACCGACCTAGGTTGAAAACTGGGCGGATGACCTGTGGATAGGGGTGAAAGGCCAAGCAAACTCGGTGATAGCTGGTTCTCCGCGAAATGCATTTAGGTGCAGCGTCGCATGTTCAGCCATGGGGGTAGAGCACTGGATGGGTTAGGGGGCCTACAAGCTTACCGACCCCAGCCAAACTCCGAATACCATGGCTCCAGAGTGCGGCAGTGAGACCCCGGGGGATGAGCTTCGGGGTCGAAAGGGAAACAGCCCAGACCGTCGGCTAAGGCCCCTAATTCTGGACTAAGTGGTAAACGAAGTGAGATTGCGAAGACAACCAGGAGGTTGGCTTAGAAGCAGCCATCCTTGAAAGAGTGCGTAATAGCTCACTGGTCGAGTGATCTCGCGCGGACAATGTAACGGGGCTCAAGTCCAGAGCCGAAGCCACGGGTTCCTCGTAAGAGGAGCGGTAGCGGAGCGTCGATCTCGGAGCGAAGCGGTGGAGGAATCCGTCGTGGACCGTGGTCGAGTGCGAATGCAGGCATGAGTAGCGAGAGAGGGGTGAGAAACCCCTCCGCCGGAAGTCCAAGGGTTCCTGGGGAAGGCTAATCCTCCCAGGGTGAGTCGGGAGCTAAGGCGAGGCCGAGAGGCGTAGTCGATGCACAACCGGTTGATATTCCGGTACCACTGTGAGCGCGCCAAGACTCAACCGATGTTGCTAAGGGGATGCTGGGAGCCCGTAGAACGGCACCCAGAGGATCCGACCCACATTGGAGCGGTCAGCAATGCGGGGACGCAGGAAGGTAGGTGAACCCAGGCGATGGTTGTCCTGGGGCAAGCGTGTAGGACGAGGACCAGGTAAATCCGGGCCTCATCAAGTCCGAGACGTGATGCCGAGTCGATCCAGACGAAGTCACTGATCCTATGCTGCCAAGAAAAGCCGCTAGCGAGCTCTCACGGTGCCCGTACCCCAAACCAACACAGGTGGACTGGTAGAGAATACCGAGGCGATTGGGAGAACTGTGGTTAAGGAACTCGGCAAATTGCATCCGTAACTTCGGGAGAAGGATGACCCCATGATGGTGACAGCCCTTGCGGCTCGAGCTTGACGGGGTGGCACAAACCAGAGGGAAGCGACTGTTTACTAAAAACACAGCAGCGTGCGAAGCCGTAAGGCGCTGTATACGCTGTGACGCCTGCCCGGTGCCGGAAGGTTACGGGGACGGGTTAGCCTTAGGGCGAAGCTCTGAACCTAAGCCCCGGTAAACGGCGGCCGTAACTATAACGGTCCTAAGGTAGCGAAATTCCTTGTCGGGTAAGTTCCGACCTGCACGAATGGCGTAACGACTTCCCTACTGTCTCAACCACAGACCCAGCGAAATTGAAGTACGAGTAAAGATGCTCGTTAGCTGCAGAAGGACGGAAAGACCCCGTGGACCTTTACTACAACTTGGTATTGGTGTTTGACCTTCATTGTGTAGGATAGGTGGGAGACTAGGAAGCGTGGGCGCCAGCTTGCGTGGAGTCATCCTTGAAATACCACCCTGTGTATGTTGGACATCTAACCTCGGCCCGTTATCCGGGTCAGGAACAGTGCCAGGCGGGTAGTTTGACTGGGGCGGTCGCCTCCTAAAGAGTAACGGAGGCGCCCAAAGGTTCCCTCAGCCTGGTTGGCAATCAGGCGACGAGTGCAATGGCAGAAGGGAGCTTGACTGCGAGACCTACAAGTCGAGCAGGGTCGAAAGACGGGCATAGTGATCCGGCGGTTGCGTGTGGAAGCGCCGTCGCTCAACGGATAAAAGGTACCCCGGGGATAACAGGCTTATCTTCCCCAAGAGTCCATATCGACGGGAAGGTTTGGCACCTCGATGTCGGCTCATCGCATCCTGGGGCCGGAGCAGGTCCCAAGGGTTGGGCTGTTCGCCCATTAAAGCGGTACGCGAGCTGGGTTTAGAACGTCGTGAGACAGTTCGGTCCCTATCCTCTGCAGCCGGAGGGAATTTGAGGAGATCTGACCCTAGTACGAGAGGACCGGGTTGGACGTAGCTCTAGTGTGCCAGTTGTTCCGCCAGGAGCATGGCTGGTTTGCCACCTACGGAATGGATAACCGCTGAAAGCATCTAAGCGGGAAGCCGGCTCCGAGATGAGATTCCCCACCGGGTAACCGGGTAAGGCCCGTGGCAGAACACCACGTTGATAGGCCGGAAGTGTAAGCACAGCAATGTGTTCAGCTGACCGGTACTAATCGGCCGAGGGCTTGATTTCTCACTTCATCCGTTCTCGGATGTTCGTGCTCGCTATGGAGATCTCGAGGGCGCAGCTGCGTGAGCAGCGCCTCTTGACAACAGGTTTCGGTGGTCATAGCGGTGGGGTCACACCCGTTCCCATTCCGAACACGGAAGTTAAGCCCGCCAGCGCCGATGGTACTTGGGACGAGAGTCCCTGGGAGAGTAGGTCACCGCCGGATTTCTCATCTCGATGAGGCCCCCTCGGGGGCCTCGTCGTCGTTTTGGATCGGTACGCTCGCCCGATGGCTGCCTCCGGTGATCGACGATCGCGCCCGCACGACCCCGATGAGGCGATTCCGGGTAATCGCGCCTGGGGTGGGCTGGCCCGCAAGGGGGCCCTCCGCGGCGACACGCGATCAGCAGCTCGATCGACGAAGAAGCGCCGGACGCAAGCGTCCCGAGGATCCCGAGCGTGTCGAGCGAGCGCGCCGCACGCGACGAGGCCCGGCACGTGCAGGATGCACGAACCGAGGCGCTGCGCGCGGAGGCTCGGGCCGCGGTCGATCGTGTCAACGATCCGAAGCAGGCGAAGGCCACGAAGCGCCCGCCGCGTCCACGACGGGAGCGGCCGGCGCTGGAGCGCGACGCCGTTGCGCAAGGGCCCGGCGCGCGAGGAGGACGAGGTGCAGGCCCTGGCACGAGCACTCGGTCCGGTCGAGGGCAAGAAGGCCGCTGCGGCGTCTGCGCAACGCAGCCGAGGCATTCGAGCACGATCGCTTCGCCGAGGCGCGGCGGCTGTTGAAGCCGCTCGCCGAGCTGGCGCCCGACGTGGCCGAGGTGCGGGAGCTCTACGGGCTGACGCTCTATCGGTCTGGGCGACTTCCGGGGCGCCGCAGCGCAGCTCGAGGCGTTTCGAACACTGGCGTCGTCGACCGAGCAACACCCGGTGCTCGCGGACTGTTACCGCGCGCAGGGGCGGTTCGCGGATGTCGAGGCGTTGTGGAGCGAGCTGTCCGCCGTGTCGCCGTCGGGGGCGCTGGTCAACGAGGGACGCATCGTGATGGCGGGCGCGATCGCAGATCGTGGCGATGTCGATGCTGCGGTTCGGATGCTCGCCAAGGGGTGGAAGCGCCCGAGCCGACCCAAGGAGCACCACCTGCGGCGGGCGTATGCGCTGGCGGATCTGTACGAGCGCTCGGGTGATGTGCCCCGGGCCCGTGCGCTGTTCGACTGGATCGTCGCGAAGGACCCCGACTTCGTGGACAGCGCGTCGTCGCCTCCGCTCGCTCCGGTAGCGGTCGCTGCCGGCAGATCCGGCCACGCGGTGGCCGGCGAGCCGGCCGGTGGCGCCGAGCCAGACCGGCGAGGCTGTCACCGTGCGCTCGGTACCGTCGGTGGTCACTTCCCCTGCATGCACCATCGAGCAGGAGTGTGAACCATGAACGTCGTGATTGTCCGCGGCACCCTTTCCAGCGACTCCACGCGAGCGCGTGCTTGCCGTCGGGATCGCAGCTGATGCAGTGGGAGGTGACCACTGACGACGACACGCCGGTGCTCGGTGCCCGTGGCCTGGTTCGACCCACCCGCGTCGGTGCGCAACCTCGAGGCGGGGACCGAGGTCGTCGTGGCCGGCTTCGTATCGTCGACGGTTCTATCGAGCCGGGGCGCGACACTGAGTCGCACCGAAGTGGTGGCGACCCGGGGCGCCCGCGCCACCCGCCGGCGCTCGGTCGCCAAGATCACCGACGCCGTGATCGCATCGCTGGACGACGCGATCGGACGGCGTCCGTGCCTGAGCGACCGAGGCCGCTGCGCGTGCGGCGTCAGGTGCGCGACGCCTCGAAGATCGCCGCGATGGTCGCGTCGAGGGTCGGAGTCGAACTCCTCTTGGCTCTGTTGGGCGCTGAGACCCTCGGTGAGCGCACGACTGAAGCTGGCGATGACGCCGTGGTTGCGCGCCAGGCGAGCGTTGGCATCGTCGCGGCTGTAGCCGCCCGACAGGGCCACGACTCGCAGGACCT
Organism: uncultured Acidimicrobiaceae bacterium; assembly: GCA_963716795.1. Lineage (GTDB taxonomy): Bacteria > Actinomycetota > Acidimicrobiia > Acidimicrobiales > UBA8592 > CAVQUE01. Next base: position 316,820 of record CAVQUE010000002.1, read on the forward strand.
GTGGGATGGGCGACCAGCTCGTCGTAGAACCCGTCGACGTCGGGCAGGGTCAGCTTGAGCATGATCACCTGATCGTCGGGCAGGTCGTCGAGGTGCGCGAGCGATGGCGACGCGCAGCAGCGCCTCGGCCTCGCCCTTGGTCGGGCTGTGGATGTCGACCTCGGGCTCGAGGATCGGCACGAGCCCGGCAGCGATGATCTCGGACCCGACCGAGAACTGCTGATCGACGATGGCGGCGATGCCGGTCTCGTCGGCGTGCTTGACCACCGAGCGCATCTTGGTGCCGAACACGCCGTGGTCGACCGCACGCGCACACAGGGCGCGCGAGACCATCGATGGGCTTCATCAGCTGCACGCCGTCGGCTTCGTCGGCGAGGCCCTTGTCGACCTTGAGGAACGGCACGACCTGCTTGTGTTCCCACAGGTAGGCGGCGGTCGGGACGCCCTCGATGGAGCGATCCATGGTCATCTCGAACAGGATCGCGCCCGAGGATCCGGTCGCCGCCGAAGCTGGGACTGGTGATGATGCGCGAGCGCATCTCGTGGATTCGATCGAACATCTCGGCTTCGCCGTCGTAGGCGTCGGGTTCGACGCCGTACAACGACAGGGCTTTCGGGGTGCTGCCGCCGCTCTGGTCGAGCGCAGCGATGAAGCCGTCGTCGTCGCGGACCTTGGCACGTTGGAGGTCGTTCATCGTCTCATTCGTTGAGGTCGGGGGTGGGATGCCGATGACAATAGAGGACGGGGCCGACCGATGGTGTCCTCCCCGGTCTCGGGCGCGGAGCGCTACATTCGATGGGGCACCGACACGACAATCAAGGGGGATTGTGGTGACCGACACCGCTTCTCGGCCTGTGACCGAACCGCTCGAACGCATCGTCGTTCGCTTCGCCGGCGATTCAGGCGATGGCATGCAACTCACGGGGGAGCGGTTCACCAACGCCAGCGCCCTGTTCGGCAACGACCTGGCGACGCTGCCGGAGTTCCCGGCCGAGATCCGCGCGCCCCAGGGCACGCTCGCCGGGGTCTCGGCCTTCCAGGTCCAGGTGTCCGAGCACGACATCACGACGCCTGGCGATGCACCCGAACGTGTTGGTGGCGATGAACCCGGCGGCGCTGCGCAAGGAGCTGCACAGCCTCGAGGTCGGCGGCACGATCATCGTCAACGTCGACACCTTCGAGGAGCGCAACCTCACCAAGGCCGGCTACTCGGTCAGCCCGCTCGAGACCAACGAGCTGGCGAACTACACGGTCTTCGAAGTGCCGATGACCTCGATCACCAAAGAGGTCTGCAAGGACATCGACGGGGTCAAGCCCCGCGACGCCGAACGGTCGAAGAACTTCTTCGCGCTCGGGCTCATGTCGTGGCTCTACCAGCGACCCCTCGAGCCCACGCTCGACTGGATCGACAAGAAGTTCGCGAAGGCGCCTCAGGTCATCGCCGCCAACACCGCGGCGCTGCGTGCCGGGCACGCCTTCGGCGAGACCGCCGAGATGTTCGCGCTCGAACTACCAGGTCAAGCCCGCCACTCTCGCCCCGGGCACCTACACCAACATCGCCGGGCAACACGGCGCTGTCGTGGGGTCTCGTCGCTGCCGGTCAGCTGGCGCAGCTGCCGCTGTTCCTCGGCTCCTATCCCATCACCCCGGCGTCGGACATCCTCCACGAGCTGTCCAAGCACAAGAACTTCGGCATCCGCACCTTCCAGGCCGAGGACGAGATCGCTGCGGTCACCGCGGCGATCGGCGCGTCGTTCGGCGGCCACATCGGGCATCACCACCACGTCGGGCCCGGGCGTCGCGCTCAAGGGCGAGGCGATCGGCCTGGCGATCAGCCTCGAGCTGCCGCTGCTCGTGATCGACATCCAGCGCGGCGGTCCGAGCACCGGCCTGCCGACCAAGACCGAGGCCTCGGACCTGATGATGGCCATGTACGGCCGCCACGGCGAGTCGCCGATCCCGATCGTCGCGGCCTACAGCCCGGCGCAGTGCTTCCACGCGGCCATCGAGGCCGCACGCATCGCATTCAAGTACCGGACTCCGGTGATGCTGTTGTCCGACGGCTATCTGGCCAACGGCTCCGAGCCGTGGCTGTTGCCCGACGTCGTCGACCCTGCCCGACATCTCGACCGAGTTCGCCACCGGCACCGAACCACGTCGACGAGGACGGCAACGAGCACTTCTGGCCGTACCTGCGCGACCCCGAGACCCTGGCCCGGGCCTGGGCGGTGCCCGGCACGCCCGGTCTGATGCATCGCATCGGTGGCATCGAGAAGGAAGACGGCACGGGCAACATCTCCTATGACCCGGCCAACCATCAGCACATGACCGACGTACGTGCGGCCAAGGTCGCCGGCATCGCCGCGGACATCCCCCCGACGATGGTCACCGGCGACGACGACGCCGACCTGTTGATGCTCGGGTGGGGCTCGACCTGGGGCGCGATCACCGCGGCCACCAAACGGGCCCGCGCCGCGGGGCATCGGGTCGCACACGCCCACCTCACGCACCTCAATCCGTTCCCGGCCGACCTCGGTGAGGTCCTGTCGCGTCATCGCCGGGTCATCGTGCCCGAGATGAACATGGGGCAGCTGTCGCGTCTGGTACGCGCCGAGTTCCTCGTCGATGCCCGTTCCGTCACCAAGGTGCAGGGCTCAGCCCTTCACCGCCGGCGAGCTCTACGACGTCATCGTCGACGCGCTGGCCTGACCACTCGTTCTCCTTCGAAAGGCGCTGTTCGATCCATGAGCACTGACGCAGACACGACGACCACCACCGCGCCGGCCACCACCAAGGCCGACTGGACCAGCGACCAGGAACCTCGCTGGTGTCCCGGATGTGGTGACTACTCCATCTTGACGGCGATGCAGCTGATGCTGCCCGACACCGACCTGCAACCCGAATCGACGGTGTTCGTGTCCGGGATCGGGTGTGCAGCCCGGTTCCCGTACTACATGAACACCTACGGGATGCACTCGATCCACGGCCGGGCCCCGGCGGTCGCCACCGGCTTGGCGATGGCGCGACCCGATCTCGACGTGTGGGTGATCGGCGGCGACGGCGACATGTTGTCGATCGGCGGGAATCACCTCATCCACGCCATGCGGCGCAACGTCGACCTGACCATCTTGTTGTTCAACAACCAGATCTACGGCCTGACCAAGGGCCAGTACTCGCCGACCTCCGAGGTCGGCAAGGTGACCAAGTCCACGCCCATGGGCTCGCTCGACGAGCCGTTCAATCCGGTCAGCATCGCCCTGGGTGCCGAGGCCAGCTTCGTGGCCCGCACCCACGACATGGACCGCAAGCACATGCAGGCCATGTTCCGTCGTGCCCATGACCACAAGGGTGCAGCGCTCGTCGAGATCTTCCAGAACTGCAACGTGTTCAACGACGGTGCGTTCTCGATGATCACCAAGAAGGACAAGCGCGACGCCATGCTCATCGACCTCGAGCACGGCAAGCCGATCCGTTTCGGTGCCGACGGCGAGTTCGGCGTGGTCCACGACGCCAGCGGCGGCGTCACGATCGCCGAGGTCGCCGAGGTCGGCGAGGACGCGGTCATCGTGCACGACGAGACCGTGCCGCGATCCCTCGCTCGCCTTCGCGCTGTCGCGGTTGTCCTCGGGCCCCTACGAGCCCACCCCGGTCGGCGTGTTCCGTGCGGTCGAACGAGCCGAGTACACCGCCACGGTGTCCCAGCAGCTGGCGGTGTCCCAGCAGCGCAGCGGCCCGGGCGACCTCCACGCGTTGTTGCATTCCCAGCCGACCTGGGAAGTCACCTGAGCGCAGCGCCGCCGGAGGCGCCCTCGGCGTGGGTCCTCGACCTCGACGGTGTCATCTGGCTCGGCGATCAACCCATCACCGGTTCGGCCGCAGCGTGCAGGCGCCTCGACCTGGCCGGGGCCGCGCCGATCTATGTGACCAACATGTCGCGCCTGACGGTGAGCGAGCAGGAAGCCAAGCTGGCCCGCCACGGCATCGATGCCGCGGGGCGGGTGGTCACCTCTGCCATGGCTGCTGCCTCGGTGGTCGGGCCGAGCGAGCGAGCGTTCGTCGTCGGCGGCACCGGGGTGATCGAGGCCCTCGAGGCACGTGACGTCGACATCGTCGGCGACGCCGGTACCTGCGACGTCGTCGTGGTCGGCATGGATCCCGGGTTCGACTACGACCAGATGAAGGTCGGCCACGCTCGCCATCCGTAACGGGGCCCGGTTCGTGGCCACCAACCACGACCCCACCTTCCCGACGCCCGAAGGGCTCGTCCCCGGCGCCGGTGCCATCGTGGCGTCCATCGAGGTCGCGACGGGCGTGGCCGCGCAGGTGTGCGGCAAGCCGCACGAGCCCATGGTCGACCTGGTCCATCACCTGGTCGGCGTCGACGGCGTCGTCGTCGGCGACCGCGCCGACACCGACGGCGCCTTCGCCGAGGCCCTCGGCTTCGGGTTCGCGCTGGTGTTCTCGGGCGCGACCTCGCCTGCCGATCTTCCCGTCGAGCCCGCACCGCGCCACACCGCCGATGACCTGTCGTCGCTGGTGGACGCCATGGGCATCGCGCCGGGCGGACTGACGGTCCCGGCGAGACCGTGTCGGCTCGACGACGTCTCGATGCCGAGCTCGTGCGTCGCGAGCTCGTCGCCGACCCGCAGCCAGGCCCGTGAGCTGATCGATCGGCACCGGGTCCAGGTCAACGGCGCGTTCGCCGACAAGGCCGCCGCGTCTGGTGTCGAGCCGGCGATGCCATCGAGGTGGTGGGGGAGCCGCCCGCGCTTCGTCGGACGTGGCGGCGAGAAGCTCGCCGGCGCGCTGGCTGCGTTCGGTGTCGATCCGACCGGATGGCGATGCCTCGATGCGGGCGCCTCGACCGGCGGATTCACCGACTGCCTGCTCCAGAGCGGCGCTGCATCGGTGGTCGCCATCGACGTGGGCTACGGCCAGCTCCACGAGTCGCTGGTGGCGTCGGCCGCGGTCGACAATCGCGAACGCACCAACATCCGTGATGTGGTGCCGGACGATGTCGGGTGGACCGGTCGACCTGGTGGTCGGCGATCTGTCGTTCATCTCGCTGCGGACGGTGATGCCCGCGCTGGTGGGCCTCGTCGGCGAGCGTGGTGCGCTGATCTTGTTGGTCAAACCGCAGTTCGAGGCCGGCCGGCGCGAGGCCGCACAAGGGCGCGGCGTCATCCGTGATCCGACCGTGTGGCGTCGGGTCCTCGACGAGGTCGTGACGTGCGCTGCCGACCACGGGGCGGGCCTGGCTGGCGCCACGGTCTCGCCGATCCGGGGTGGCGACGGCAACGTCGAGTTCCTCGTGCATCTGCGGTGGGGGGCGACCCGGGACGGCCGGTCGATCTCGATGCGGTGGTCGCGCGGTGTCGATCTAGCGCAGTCGGCAGTCGCTCGAGGCCGGCACATCGCGATGGGTGTCATGCCTGGGCGCCTACGCTGCGAGTGTCGATGTCACGAGTTGCGCTGTTCCTGCACATCCATCGAGCGGCCGCGGTCGACCAGGGCCGCTCGCTCTGCGACTGGTTGCTCCATCGTGACCACGAGGTGGTGTTGCCGGCCACCGATGCCGCAGCGCTCGGGCGGCCCGGATCTCGCACGCGTCGACGACGAGGTCGGTCGTCGGGACGCGATCTGGCGGTGAGCCTCGGTGGCGACGGATCCATGCTGCGCACGGTGGGCATGGTCGCCGATCACGCGGTGCCGGTGCTCGGGGTCAACTTCGGACAGCTCGGGTACCTGACCGAGATCGAGCCCGATGCGGCCACCCATGCGATCGAGGGGTTCCTGGCGGGCGAGCACGTGCATCGAGGAGCGTATGCGTCTCGAGGTGGCCGTGGCCGGCGGTCCGGTCTTCCACGCGCTCAACGAGGTCGTCGTCGAGAAGGTCGACTCCGGTCGCACGGTGCGCCTGCAGCTCGATCTGAACGACGACTTCTTCACCACCTACGCCGCCGACGGGCTCATCGTGTCGACGCCGACGGGTTCGACCGCCTACGCCTTCTCCGCGCGTGGGCCGATCGTCGATCCGGTGCACCGGGCCCTGGTGCTCACGCCGGTGGCGCCGCATTCGCTGTTCGATCGCAGCCTCGTGCTCTCGCCCGAGGACGAGGTCGTCATCACGGTGCTCGCCGATCGCGAGGCGGCGCTGGCCGTCGACGGCACCATCGTGCACCGCCTCGATGTCGACGACGCCGTGGTCTGTCGGGAGGCGCCCGCCCCGGCCCGCTTCGTGTCCTTCGGCGGCAAGGACTTCCACCGCACCCTGAAGCGCAAGTTCGGGCTGAACGATCGATGAGCGGGGTGACACGGTGAACGATGCACACGACGGCACCGACGGCGACCAGCTGCTCGAGCTCGCCGCCGAGAATCTCGGGGTCATCGAACGTCTCGGCTCTGGTGTTCGGACCGGGTATGACCGCCATCACCGGCGAGACGGGTGCCGGCAAGACGCTGCTCTTGACGGCGCTGCAGTTGCTCGTCGGCGGGCGAGCCGATCCCGGCGATGGTCGGCCCACACGGCGACGAGGCCGTGGTCGAGGGCCGGTTCGTGCATCGCGGCGACGAGGTCGTGATCCAGCGGGTCGTGCCCGCGTCGGGACGCTCGCGGGCCTACCTGAACGGACGGCTCGCCAACGGCGTCGACGCTGGCCGAGCTCGGCGCGACAGCTCGTCGAGGTCAACGGGCAGCATTCGCACACCGCACTGGTGGCGACGGCCGCCCAACGAGCCGCGCTCGATCGCTACTGCGGGGTCGATCTCGCGCCGCTGGTCGAGGCCCGGATGGCCCGCCGCGATCTCGGCGAGCAGCTCGCGGCGCTCGGTGGCGACGAGCGTGAACGGCTGCGCGAGCAGGAGCTCTACCGCTATCCAGGTCGACGAGATCGACGAGGTCGGCATCGCCGACGCCGACGAGGACGATCGTCTGCGCGCCGAGGAGGAGCTGCTCGCGGGCGCCGGCGATCACCGCCACGGCGCCATGCACCGCAGCCGAGCTGCTCGGCGCCGACGGTCCGGCATCGGAGGCGCTGGCGCAGGTGCTCGCGGCGCGTCGACGCCGATGGCCCCCTCGCCGAGCTCGCCGCCCGGGTCCACGGGCTCGCTGCCGAGCTGACCGACGTCGCCGCCGACGCTCGTGGTCGCCGCCGAGCGCATCGAGGACGACCCCGAACGGCTCGGCGGCCGTGCAGGAACGTCGTCGAGCTGCTCTCGGATCTCCGTCGCAAGTACGGCGACAGCCTGGCGCGAGGTCCTCGCCTATCGTGACGAGACCGCGGCACGTGTCGCACGCCTCGAAGCCCACGATCGCCTCGCGGCCGAGCTCGAGGAGCGGATCGTGCCGCGGACGATGCGCATCGCCGCAGCCGAGGCCGCGGTCGGCGCCGCACGTCGTGGCGGCGGCTCCGGCGCTCGCAGCCGAGGTCACCGAGCACCTGCGCCAGCCTGGCGTTGCCCCGTGCGGTGGTCGAGTGCCGTGTGGGTGCCGACCCGGGCGACGACGTCGCATCTCCTGGTGTCGATGAATGCCGGCAGGCCGCCGGCACCGTTGTCGAAGGTCGCCTCGGGCGGCGAGCTGGCGCGCACGATGTTGGCGCTGCGACTGGTGTTGTCCGCCGAGCCCGCGACCATGGTCTTCGACGAGGTCGACGCCGGCGTCGGTGGCGCTGCGGCCCAGGCCGTCGGCGCGGCGCTCGGGCGTCTCGGGCAGGCACCGGCAGGTCCTGGTGGTCACCCACCTCGCCCAGGTCGCAGCGTGCGCGGACAACCACATCACGGTGGTCAAGCACGACGACGACACCATGGTGTCGGTCACCGCCTCGTCGCTCGACCGGGACGCTCCGCATCGTCGAGCTCTCACGCATGCTGTCGGGTTCGCCCGACAGCGAGAGTGCACGCCGCCACGCCGAAGAACTGCTCGATGCACCCGCCGACCATCGGATGCCGTCGCATCGCAGCGGCGGCGCGACGCGGTAGGTTGCAATTCCGTGACCAAGCACATCTTCGTGACGGGCGGCGTGGCCAGCTCCCTCGGCAAAGGGCTCACCGCCTCCTCGCTCGGGCGCCTGCTCAAGGCGCGGGGCCTGCGGGTCACCATGCAGAAGCTCGATCCGTACATCAATGTCGATCCGGGCACGATGAACCCCTTCGAGCACGGCGAGGTGTTCGTCACCGACGACGGCGGCGAGACCGATCTCGATCTCGGCCACTACGAGCGCTTCATCGACGAGAACCTGTCCCAGGGCTCCAACGCCACCACGGGCTCGATCTACTCGGCGGTCATCGCCGCCGAACGCCGGGGCGACTACCTGGGCAAGACGGTGCAGGTCATTCCCCACATCACCGACGAGATCAAGCGCCGGATCGCCGCGTTGGCCGGCGAGGACGTCGACGTCGTCATCACCGAGATCGGCGGCACGGTCGGCGACATCGAGATCCTGCCGTTCCTCGAGGCGATCCGTCAGTTCCGCCTCGACATCGGTCGCGACAACGTCACCTACGTGCACGTCACCCTGGTGCCGTTCATCGGCCCCGCCGGCGAGCAGAAGACGAAGCCGACCCAGCACTCGGTCACCGAGCTGCGCAGCCGCGGCATCCAGCCCGACGCCATCGTCTGTCGCAGCGATGCCCCGATCTCGGAGGGACTCAAGCGCAAGATCTCGAGCCTGTGCGACGTCCCGGTCGAAGGTGTCATCAACGCCGCCGATGCCGACAGCCTCTATGAGATCCCCCTGGTCGTGCGCGACGAGGGACTCGACGACTTCTTGTGCGCGATCCTGCGGATCGAGGGCCCCGAGCCCGACCTCGAAGGCTGGCGAGCGCTGGTCGACAAGGTGGGACGCGCCTCGCGTCCGGTCCGCATCGGGATCATCGGCAAGTACGTGACGTTGCCCGATGCCTACCTGTCGGTGGTCGAGTCGCTCAACCACGCCGCCATCCACCAGGGCGCCAAGGTCGACCTCGAGTGGGTCCAGGCCGAAGACGTCGAGGGCCTGCTGGCCGGCGGTCGCCTCCGCGACCTCGACGGCATCGTCATCCCCGGTGGGTTCGGCGAGCGTGGCATCGAGGGCAAGGTGACCGCAGCGGGCTACGCCCGCGAACACGCGATCCCGTGCCTCGGTCTGTGTCTCGGGATGCAGGTCATGACCATCGAGTACGCCCGCAATGCGCTCGGCGATGGCCGGGTGCGAACTCGAGCGAGTTCGATCCCCAGACGCCGTACCCGGTGATCGACCTGATGGCCTCCCAGCGCGACGTCACCGACATGGGAGGCACGATGCGCCTCGGTGCCTATGTCGCAGAGCTCGTCGAGGGTTCCCAGGTGGCCGAGGCCTACGGCCGCACCGTCGTCTCCGAGCGTCACCGACACCGCTACGAGTTCAACCCGAAGTATCGCAGCCGGTTCGAGGCGTCGGATTTCGTGTGTTCGGGAACCAGCCCCGACGGCCGCCTGGTCGAGTTCATCGAGCTGCGCGGCCATCCCGTTCTGGGTCGGGACCCAGGCCCACCCCGAGTTCAAGAGCCGCCCGGATCGCCCGGCACCGCTGTTCGCCGCCTTCATGGCCGCAGCGCTCGATCGGCGCGAGGGCCGCAACCCCCAGCTCATCGATCTCGACCGCTTGCCGGCCGATCGGCGGTGACCGGCTCGTGACCGGCTTCGAACCCCTCGACGAGACCCTCGTCCACGACGGTGTCGTCATCTCCATCTACGACGCCACCTTCCGCGGTCCCGACGGCTCGGTGATCCATCGCGAGGTCGCCCGCCATCCCGGCGCCGTCGGCGTGGTCCCCGTCGTCGACGGTCACGTGGTGCTCGTCCGTCAGTACCGGGCGCCGCTCGATCGGGCACTGCTCGAGATCCCGGCCGGCAAGATGGACATCCCCGGCGAGGACCCTGCGGTCACCGCGGTCCGCGAACTCCAGGAGGAGGCCGGCCTCGCGCCCGGGCGAGCTCGTCCGCCTGGGATCGTTCTGGAACACGCCCGGGTTCTGCGACGAGTACTCGCACCTGTTCCTGGCCACGGGCTGCACCGACGTGGCCGACGACCGCCAAGGAGTCGAGGAGGAGGCGATGACCATCGAACGGCTCGCGCTCGACGAGATCCACGAGGCCATCGCCACGGGCGCCGTGACCGACGGCAAGACCATCATCGGACTGATGCTCGCCGCTCGCCACCTCGGGATCTGATGGCGGCAGTGACCGGCCGCTCCCGACGGGACCGTGCCGTCGGGTGCGCCGGCTCGAGATTCCCACGAGGTCGCCGAGTTCGTGTTGTGGTTGACCGTCGAGCGAGGCCGGAGCCCGGCGACCATCGCCGCCTACCGCCGCGACCTGGGCGCGTTCGAGTCCTGGCTCGACGAGCGATCGGTCGTCGTTGGACATCGCCACCGAGGACGACGTGGTCGACTACCTCCGCCACCGTCAACAGGCCGGTGTCGCGCCCGGCGACGGTGGCGCGGGCGCTGGTGAGCATCCGGTCGCTGTACCGGTTCGCCGTGTCCGAGGGACTCCTCGCGCACGACCCGACCGCGTCGGTCGAGGTGCCCAGGGTGGCCAAGGGGCTTCCCAAGGCGCTGTCGGAGGACGAGGTCACGGCGCTGCTGGACGCGGTCGAGGGTGACGACCCGCTGGCGCGTCGCGACCGAGCGCTGCTCGAGGTGCTCTACGGCACCGGCGCCCGGATCAGCGAGGTCGTCGGGTTGTCGCTGCACGACCTCGATCTCGACGACGCGTTGTGCCGCCTGTTCGGCAAGGGGTCCAAGGAGCGGGTCGTGCCGCTCGGACGTCACGCCGTCGCCGCGCTCGGAGCCTGGCTGGCGCCCGAGGGCCGCGGCCGGCTCGAACCCCGGCGTTGGGCGAGCCGCGACGACGCCGAGGCGGTGTTCGTCAATCACCGCGGCGGGCGCCTGAGCCGCCAGGGGGCCTGGGGCGTGGTCAAGAAGCACGGCGCCAGCGTGGGGCTCGGTGCGCGCCTGTCGCCGCACACGCTGCGTCACTGTTGTGCGACCCACATGCTCGATCACGGCGCCGACATCCGCACGGTCCAGGAACTGCTGGGGCATGCGTCGATCACGACGACCCAGGTCTACACGTTGGTCTCGCAGACCTCGCTCATCGCCGCCTACCGCGATGCGCATCCCCGGGCCGCGCCGCGCAGGCGGAGCCGACGCGCGATCGTCGGCCATGGGTAGCGTCGGCGAGGCTCGTCACCTCGCACGCCGGTTCGTGTCGTCGCTGCGCGTGGAGGCGCCGTCGCGCCGATGACGAGGCCCTGGTGGTGGCGCTGTTGTCGCCGGAGGAGCTGGCGCTCTATCGAGCCCAGCCCCTGGTGGATCGGGCGCACAGCGTTGCCTGTGCGCTGGCGATCCGGAACGATTCGTCGGTGCGCCCCACCCGCGACCTGATGGTGGCCTCGGCGCTCCACGACGTCGGCAAGGCCGAGACCGGCCTCGGTACGCCGGGACGAGTGACTGCCACCGTCGTCGGCGTGGTGGTCGGTCGTCGCCGAACGGCAGCGCCTGGTCGACCGACGCGGTCCGGTCGGGCGACTGGCTCGGTACCGCCATCACGACGAGCGTGGCGCACGAGCTGCTCGAGGCTGCGGGGAGTGCGCCGTTGGTCGTCGCATGGGCGCGTGAGCACCATCTCGACGACGACGAACGCACCATCGAGCCGTGGCTCGCTGCGGCGCTGCGCCGAGCCGACGAGGCCGCCACATGAACAGTCCGATCGACGCCCCCGTGCGTTGGACCCAGCGCCGGGTCGGCGCGCCGGGTACTCTTTCTGACGACCCGTCAGAAACTCTCGTCCGGCGCCACCTTCGCCGGTCACGCTGTGAGGAGCGCCACGTGACGATCACCGAGCCCACCGCTGCATCGGACACACCGACCCGGAGCGTCATCCCGCCCATCATCAGTGTCGACGATCACCTCGTCGAGCCGGCCCATCTCTGGCAGACCTGGTTGCCCGCCAAGTTCCGCGACCGCGGCCCGCGCGTCGAGCGCCGTCGCGTCGGCGACATCCGCTACGTCGGCGGCGAGAAGATGTACGAGTACGACCTCGATGCGCCCGACGCGCCCTGGGGCGACGTCTGGTTCTACGAGGACCTGATCCACCCCAACAAGCGCCATGTCGCCGCCGTGGGGTTCACCCGCGACGAGATGACCGCCGTGCCGATCACCTTCGACGAGATGCGCCCGGGCTGTTTCGAGCCCACGGCCCGCATCGCCGACATGAAGATGAACCACGTCGAGGCGTCGTTGTCGTTCCCGACGTTCCCCCGCTTCTGCGGGCAGACCTTCGCCGAAGCCAAGGACAAAGAGCTCGCGCTCGCCTGTGTCGTGGCCTACAACGACTTCATGGTCGAGGAGTGGTGCGGCGACTCCGGCGGCGCCCTCATCCCGCTGATCATCATCCCGTTGTGGGACGTCGAGCTCGCCGTCGCCGAGATCCGCCGCAACGCGGCCCGCGGTGTGCGGGCCATGTGCTTCAGCGAGATCCCGCCGAACCTGGGCCTGCCGAGCATCCACAGCGGCTACTGGGACCCGATGTTCGCGGTGTGCCAGGAACTGTCCGTCGTGGTGTGCATGCACATCGGGTCGAGCTCGAAGATGCCGGCGACCTCGGCCGACGCCCCGACCGGCGTCGCGGCGACGCTGAGCTTCAACAACGCCATGGCCTCGCTGAGCGACTTCTTGTTCTCGGGCGTGCTGGTCCGGTTCCCGGATCTGAAGCTCGCCTACAGCGAGGGCCAGATGGGCTGGGTTCCCTACATCCTCGAGCGCGCCGACGACGTGTGGCGCGAGCACCGGGCCTGGGCCAAGACCCAGGAGCTCGTGCCCGAGCCGCCGTCGACGTACTACCGCCGAGCGGTCACGTGCTGTTTCTTCCGTGACCAGCACGGCCTCGACAGCCTGGACAAGATCGGTATCGACAACGTGACGTTCGAGACCGACTACCCCCACACCGACACGACCTGGCCCGAACACGCTCGAGGTCGCGACCGAGATGATGGGTCACCTCCCCCAGGACGTCGTCGACAAGATCGTGCGGGGCAACGCCATCCGTTTGCTCGGCCTCGATCTGGACAGCTGACGCCCTCGCCGCGATCGGGTGCGAGACCCGGTCGCGGCGACGTGCTCAGGCCAACGAGACCGATGTGGTCCTTGGCGCGGGCCAGGGTCGCTGACGGCGATCTCCCGGGCCTTGTCGGCGCCCAGCGCCAGCAGGCGCGCCGTTTCGCCGGGGTCCTCGGCCAGCTCCCGATAGCGCTGTTGGATCGGGCGCAGGATCTCGACCACTGCGTCGGCGGTGTCGGCCTTGAGTGGGCCGTACTGCTCGTAGCGGTCGGCGAGCGCAGCGGGGTCCGCTCCGGTGGCCGCTCCCAGGATCGACAACAGGTTCGAGACGCCCGGCTTGGTCTCGGGGTCGTAGCGGACCTCGTTGTCGCTGTCGGTGACGGCCCGCTTGAACTTCTTCGCGGTCACTGCCAGGTCGTCGAGCACCAACACCGTGCCGGCGGACTCCTCCGACTTCGACATCTTGCGGTCGGGGTTCTGCAGGTCCATGACCCGTGCCCCGGTCGGCGGGATGACGTGTGCCGGGACGGTGAAGGTCTCGCCGTAGCGGCTGTTGAACCGCTCGGCGATGTCACGGGTGATCTCGATGTGTTGGCGCTGATCGTCGCCGACCGGCACGAGGTCGGTGTCGTACAACAAGATGTCGGCGGCCTGCAGTGCCGGGTAGGTGAACAGCGACGCCGACACGAAGTCCTGTCGGTCGGACTTGTCCTTGAAGGCCGTCATCCGGCTCAGCTCACCGAAGCTCACGGTGCACTCCATCAGCCACGCGAGCTGCGGGTGCTCGGGCACCTGGCTCTGGACGAACACGATGCTGCGCTCGGGGTCGATGCCGATGGCGATCAGCAGCTGGGTGAGCTCGAGCGTCGTGGCCCGCAGCACCGCCGGGTCCTTCGGCATGGTGAGCGCATGCAGGTCCACGACGCAGTAGACGGCGTCGTGGTCGTCTTGGTGGTCGACCCAGTTGACGAGGGCCCCCAACAGGTTGCCGAGGTGGAGGTCGCCCGAGGGCTGGATGCCGCTGAACACACGTGCCATGGGCGGTCAGGGTAACGGTCTGCCACAGCGGCGGCGGCTGAGTATCGCCGAGCGCCGGCCCGGCAGCGATCTACTGGCTGGTGGCCAGCTTGTATGCCGCCAGCGTGCGCTCGCGCGCTGCCGCGTGATCGACGATCGGCGCCGGATAGGTGTCGCCGAGGACGACACCCGCTGCGGCCAGATCGAGCGGCGCTGCCTCCCACGGTGCATGGATGTCGGCCGAGCGCACCTCGGCCAGTTCGGGCACCCATCGACGGATGTAGGTGCCCTCGCGATCGAACTTCGCGCTCTGGGACACCGGGTTGAAGATCCGGAAGTACGGCGCCGCGTCGTGGCCGGTGCCGGCGGCCCACTGCCAGTTGCCGACGTTCTGGGCGACGTCGGCGTCGGTCAACAGATGCCGGAACCAGCGTTCGCCGCGGCGCCAGTCGATGAGCAGGTCCTTGACCAGGAACGAGGCGACGATCATGCGGACCCGGTTGTGCATCCAGCCGGTCTCGGCGAGTTGGCGCATGCCGGCATCGACGATGGGGTAGCCCGTGCGCCCCTCGGTCCAGGCTGCGAAGCCGTCCTCGTCGTCGCGCCATCGGATCGCGTCGTAGTCGCTGCGTACGGCTCGGTCGACCACCTCGGGACGGGCGAGCAGGTGGTGGGCGTACCAGTCCCGCCACGCCAGCTGGCGGACGAATGCGTCGCGGCCGGGGGTGTGGGTCCCGACGATCTCGAGGACCTGGCGTGGCCCGAGGACGCCGAGCTTCAGATCGGTCGACAGTTCGGAGGTGCCGTCGGTGCCCGGCAGGTCACGAAGGTCGGGGTAGTCGTCGACCACCTCGCAGAAGCGGGCGAGACGACCGTGGGCGGCGTCGGTGCCGGCGGGCTCGGGCGGGTCGGCGTCGGGTGCCAGGAGCGGGTCGCCGCCCCCGGGTGCCGCGACCTGGGCGGTCCCCGCCGGCGCCCGTTCGGGCAGTGGGGTCGCGAACCAGCGCTTCGAGAACGGCGTGAAGACCTGCGACAGCGTGCCCTTGGCGGTCAGCACGCTGCCCGGCGGCTGCACCAGGTTGCCCCAGTGCCAGTCGATCGGCACCTCCAGTGCGGCCTCGACGCGCCGGTCGCGCCGGCTTGCGTAGGGCGTCACGTCGGCGTTGGCGACCACACGGTCGGCTCCGACGAGCGCGATGGCGTCGCCGAGCGCAGCCGCGATGTCGTCGGTCGGGCCCAGGGTCATCAGACGCCCACCGAGGCGC
This sequence comes from uncultured Acidimicrobiaceae bacterium, assembly GCA_963716795.1. Taxonomy (GTDB): domain Bacteria; phylum Actinomycetota; class Acidimicrobiia; order Acidimicrobiales; family UBA8592; genus CAVQUE01. Next base: position 332,186 of record CAVQUE010000002.1, read on the forward strand.
CCGATGTCATCGGCGAGCGATGCCACCGCGGCGAGCAGCGCCCGCCGTCGATGCGGCCCGGCTGCGCCGAGCAGCGCGGAGTCGTACACGAACACCCCCACCACGGTGTCGGCGGAGGTGGCCGCGTCCCACGCAGGATTGTCGTCGAGACGCAGATCGCGTCGGAACCAGCAGATCGAAGTGGACACGGGTCGACCGTACCCAGGGTGGGCATCCCGTATGCTCGTCGAGTGGCGTTCACGGTCCAGACCTCGGTGTACGAAGGTCCCTTCGATCTGTTGTTGCATCTCATCCTTCGCGACGAGGTCGATCTCTACGAGGTCCACCTCGGCACGATCGTCGACGCCTACCTGGTCGAACTCGACCGACTCGAGGACCTCGACCTCGACCTCGCCACCGAGTTCCTGCTGATCGCCACGACGCTGGTCGAGCTCAAGAGCCGACGCCTGTTGCCAGACGAGTCCGGTATCGACCTCGACGACGAGCTGGCCCTGTGGGAAGAGCGCGACCTCCTGCTCGCGCGGCTGTTGGAGTGCAAGACCTTCAAGGACGCCGCTCGGGCGCTCGAGGGTCTCGCCCATGACGCGGCGCTGTCGTTCCCTCGCGTCGCCGGTCTCGACGAGGCCTTCGTGGGGCTGATGCCCGATCTGCTCGCAGGGGTCACTCCCGAACGGCTGCGTGACGCCTGTCGGAGCGCGTTGGCGCCCAAACCCACCCCGACGATCGATCTCTTCCACGTGACGCCGGTCAAGTTGACCGTCGCCGAGACCGTCGCCTCGTTGGCCGAGGAGCTCCCGACGATGGGACGCACCACGCTGCGCCGCCTCACCGAGAGCGCCGTCGAGCGCGTCGAGGTCGTCGTCACCTTCCTGGCGTTGCTCGAGCTCTACAAGCAGGGCCTCATCGAGCTCACCCAGCTCACGACGTTCGGGACCCTGACCGTCGAGTGGGCCGCAGCAGCCGACGCGCACCTCGGCGACGTCGACACCTACGAAGGCTGATCCATGGACCACGCCGAGATCGCCGCCGCCATCGAGGCCATCGTGATGGTGGCCGACGCACCGGTCGAGCCCGCCGTGCTCGCGCAGCTGCTCGAGGTGTCGCGTGACACCGTCGAGACGATCTGCGACGAACTCGCCGACGGCTACACCAGCGCAGGCCACGGCTTCGTCCTGGTGCGTGTCGCCGGCGGTTACCGATACCAGAGCCATCCGGACCAAGCGGCATTCGTCGAACGGTTCGTGCTCGAGGGGCAGTCGTCACGCCTGTCGGCGGCAGCGCTCGAGACGCTCGCGATCATCGCCTACAAGCAACCCATCTCCCGAATGCAGATCGCAGCGATCCGCGGCGTCAGCGTCGACGGTGTCTTGCGGACCCTCCAACAGCGCGGCTATGTCGACGAGGTCGGCCGCGATCCCGGCCCCGGCAATGCCTCGCTGTTCGGCACGACTGCGACCTTCTGCGAGCGCCTGGGCATCGACAGCACCGCTGATCTCCCGCCATTGGTCGACTACGTCCCCGGGGCCGATGTCGTCGAGGCCCTCGAGCAGGGTCTCCGCCCCGAACCCCTCGAGGCGCCGGTCGTCGCCGATGGTGGAGGTGGCGACGCCGGTCGTGTGATCGATGTGCGGACGCCGGTCGCTCCTGCGCCGAGCGGGCTCGATGACGCAGCATCGGCCCCGGGTCACGACCACCCGTGACTCCGAGCGACGAGGGCGAACGGCTGCAGAAGGTCCTGGCCCGTGCCGGGATCGGGAGCCGTCGTGCGTCCGAGGAGCTGATCGCCGACGGGCGCGTGACCGTCAACGACGACATCGCAGATCTCGGACGACGCGTCGACGTCGAGACCGATGTCGTCGCCGTGGATGGTGTGGTCATCGGGATCCGTCCGGGCTCGGTCTACTACCTGCTCCACAAGCCTGCCGGGGTGGTGACCACCGCCGACGACCCCCAGGGGCGCCCGACGGTGATCGACCTCGTGCCCGACGAGCCTCGGGTGTTCCCCGTCGGCCGCCTCGACATGGACACCGAGGGGCTGTTGCTGGTGACCAACGACGGTGACCTGACCCATCGCCTCACCCACCCGTCGTTCGGGGTCGACAAGGAGTACCTGGCCCATGTCGACGGGGAGCTGTCGCGGGGTGCGCTGCGGCGCCTGCGCGAAGGCGTCGAGCTCGACGACGGGATGACTGCGCCGGCTCGGGTGTCCCAGCTCGAGCCCGGGCTGGTACGCCTGGTGATCCACGAAGGCCGGAACCGGCAGGTCCGGCGCATGTGCGAAGCCGTTGGGCACCCGGTGATTCGCCTGGTGCGAAGCCGGATCGGCCCGCTGGTCGACCACACCCTGGCGCCGGGGGAGTGGCGTGCTCTCGAGACCGACGAAGTGCGTGCGCTCGAACGGGCAGCCACCAGTAGCATGCCCGGCGATGCAGCAGCGCCCTGACGAACCCGACGCGCTCCCGACCACCGGTCGGGTCGGCGTCATCGGCCTCGGCCTCATCGGTGGGTCCGTCGGGTTGGCGCTGCGGAGCCTCGGTTGGACCGTGCTCGGTGCCGATCGCGACCCGTCCCGCTGCGCCGATGCCCTCGACGTGGGTGCGGTCGACGAGATCGTCGAGGTGTCGTCGATGGGCTCGACGGACCTGGTGGTCGTGGCCACGCCGGTGGGTTCGATCGCCGAGGTCGTCACCGCCGCTCTCGATGCCGGCGCGCCGGTGGTCACCGACGTCGGCAGCGTCAAGGGGGCCATCGCCGCAGCCATCGAGGACCCGCGCTTCGTGCCGGGCCACCCGATGGCCGGAAGCGAACACGTCGGCGTGCGTGGGGCCCGCCCCGACCTGTTCCACGGAGCGGTCTGGGTGCTGTCACCCTCCCAGACCACCGCCGATGCGGCCTTCACCGCCGTGCGGTCCATGGCGTCGTCGGTGGGCGCCGATGTGGCCACCCTCGATGCCGATGCCCACGATCGCCTCGTCGCCGTCGTGTCGCACGTCCCACACCTGACCGCGGTCACGCTGATGAGCGTCGCCGAGGGCCGCTCGGTCGAACACCGGGCACTGCAGCGCCTTGCTGCCGGCGGCTTTCGTGACATGACCCGCATCGCCGCCGGTCACCCCGGGATCTGGCCGGACATCTGTGCGGCCAACGCCGACGCCATCTGCGAGGCCCTCGACGACGTCGTCGAACGTCTCGGTGTCATTCGCGCCCAGATCGCCGAGGGCAGCCGCGACGACCTGTTGCGGACCCTGCAGCGCGCCCACGCAGCGCGCATCGCGCTCCCCACGGGCGTGCCCCGCGACGTCGACCTCGCCGAGGTCCGCATCCCGGTCACCGACCGGCCCGGCGAGCTCGCCGACATCACCCGCCTGGCCACCGACATCGACGTCAACATCTACGACCTCGAGATCGCCCACTCGGCCGAACGATCCGGCGGCGTGCTCATCGTCATCGTCGCGGCAGCCATCGGTGAGCGTCTCGTCGGGGCCCTGATGGCCAACGGATACGAGCCCTCGATCCGGCCGCTGAGCGGAGCAGAGGACGCACCGTGAGTCGGCGCCTGCTCGAGGTCGACCCGCTCTCGGCGCCTCCCGACGCCGACATGATCCTTCCGGGCTCGAAGAGCATCACGAACCGGGTGCTCGTGGCGGCGTCGCTGGCGACCGGACGCTCGGTGATCACCGACACCCTCGATGCCGAGGACACCCGGGCGATGATCGACTGCTGCCGGGCGCTCGGCGCCACCATCGACGGCGAGCCCGGTGTCGGCGCGCTCGTGATCGACGGCACCGGTGGAGCCGTCGATGCCGCCGGCGCGACGCTGTGGGTTCGCCAGTCGGGCACCACGGCCCGGTTCGTGCTGCCCCTCGCTGCTCGATCCGCCGGCGGTGCCGTCGTCGACGGCGCGGACCAGATCCGCGCCCGGCCCCAGGGCGAGCTGCTCGAGGCGCTCACGGCGCTGGGTGCACGCATCGAGGGAGCCGATCAGGGGCGCCTCCCGGTGTCGTTCGCGCCAGCCGAGCTACACGGAGGAACCCTGCGCGTCCCGGCCTCGGCGTCGAGCCAGTTCGTGTCGGGACTGTTGTTGTGCGCACCGACGCTGCCGACGCCCCTCGAGATCGAACTCACCGGCGCGATCGTCTCGGCGCCCTATCTCGCCATGACCGTCGCCGTGATGCGACGCTTCGGGGCCACCGTGTCGGTCGCCGGGAACCGCCACTACGTCGTCGAACCCGGCGGCTACCGGGCCGGTGATGTGACGATCGAACCCGACGCATCGACGGCGTCGTACTTCTTCGCCGCCGCTGCCATCAGCGGCGGCCGTGTCGGCGTGGCCGGCCTCGGAACCGACTCGATCCAGGGCGACACCGCCTTCGTCGACGTCCTCGAAGCCATGGGCGCGACCGTCGATCGCAGCCCCGACCGCATCGAGGTACGCGGGCCCGCGCGGCTCGCCGGTGTCGATGTCTCGCTGCGCGACTGCTCCGACACCGCCCCCACCCTCGGTGCCATCGCCCCGCTGGCCACGGGTCCGGTGTGTGTGCGAGAGATCGGCTTCATCCGGGCCAAGGAGTCCGACCGCATCGCCGCCGTGGTCACCGAGCTCGGTCGGCTCGGGGTGGCGGCCAGCGACGACGGCGACGGTTTCACCGTCGAGCCGGCCACACCGCACGCCGGCCACGATCGAGACCTACGACGACCATCGCATCGCCATGGCGTTCACGGTGCTGGGCCTGGTCGTTCCCGGTGTGGTCATCGCCGACCCCGAGTGCGTCACCAAGACCTTCCCGGGCTTCTTCGACGCCGTCGACGCCCTGCGGGCTGCAGGCGACGCCGCGCTCGCGGTCCTGGCCATCGACGGGCCGGCGGGTTCGGGCAAGTCGACGGTGTCGAAGCTCGCTGCGGCCCGCCTCGGACTCGAGGTGCTCGACACCGGTGCGATGTATCGCGGGGTCACCCTGGCTGCGCTGCAGGCCGGGATCGATCCCGCCGACGCCACGGCCGTCGCCGCGCTGGCCCGTCATGTCGAGCTCGACGTCGGCGCCGAGGGTGTGTTCGTCGACGGGGCTGATGCCACGGCCGCAGTGCGATCCGCTGCGGTCAATGCGTCGGTGAGCGTGGTCGCAGCCAACCCCGGGGTCCGAGCCTCGCTGCGTCGACAACAGCGAGCCTGGACGCGCCGGCGGGGCGGCGGCGTGCTCGAAGGACGCGACATCGGCTCGGTCGTGTTCCCGCAGGCCCGTCACAAGGTGTACCTCAACGCCACCCCTGAAGAACGAGCCCGACGTCGCAGCGTCGAGACCGGTGAGTCCTACGACGAGATCCTCGCCGGCATCGCCACCCGTGACTCGATCGACAGCGGGCGGGCCGACTCGCCGCTCGTCGAGGCCGACGGTGCGGTGGTGATCGACACCACGGGCCGAACGATCGACCAGGTGGTCGACGCGATCGTGGAGGGATTCACCGAGGAGGTTCCCGATGGCGCGCCGTGACGACGAGATCAGTGCGTACCGCAAGCGCGGCGGCGAGCTCGGATGGTTCGCCAACCTCACGTACACCAGCCTGCACTGGATGGTGCGCAGTCTGGCGTTCCTGTACTTCCGGGCCTATGTGCGCAACAGCGAGAACCTGCCACGAACCGGTCCGGTCATCATCTCGCCCATGCACCGCTCCAACCTGGATGTGCCGCTGCTGGGCGCCACCAGCCCCCGTCGGCTGCGGTACCTGGCCAAGGGGTCGCTGTTCAAGAACCGGTTCTGGACCTGGTTCCTCACCACGATCGGTGGCTTTCCGTTGGATCGAGCTGTGGCCGCCGACCGTGGAGCTCTCGACGGCTCCATGGAGGTGCTGGCTCGCGGCGAGGCCTTGGCGGTGTTCCCTGAGGGTGAACGAAAGTCGGGTCCCACGGTCCACCCGATGGCCGATGGCGCCGTCTGGCTGTCGGCACGCACCGGGGCGCCGATCCTGCCGGTCGGCATCGGCGGATCGGAACGGTCGCTGCCCAAGGGCGCGAACCTGCCGAAACCGACACGTCTGGTGTTCCTGTACGGCGAGCTGATCCCGGCGCCGACGCCGAGAGAGGGCGCCAAGCGGGTCAGTCGTCCCCAGATCAAGGAGCGCTCCGACGAGCTCCGGGCGACCCTGCAGGCGTTGTTCGACGAGGCCCAGGAACTGGCCGGTTGCCCGAACCCACCGGACGGCGGCGACTTCGCAGCGCTCGACGCCAGCCTGGTGGCTGAGGACTGAGGTGTGTCGGGCAGCTGATGCCAGGTCGCTGTTGCACGAGCTACGCACCGCTGCCGTTCGGCGCGCTGCGAGTCTCGCTCGTGGTTTCGACGACATCGTCGACGCGGCCGCCGATGTCGCCACCGACGACGAACACGACCCCGAAGGGCACACGATCGCCTGGGAGCGCCAGCAGATCGCCGCACTGCTCGAGGAGACCAGGCGGGCCCTCGCTGACATCGATGCTGCCGAGCAGCGCCTCGACGCCGGCCGGTACGGCATCTGCGTCACCTGCGGGCTCGAGATCGCCGTCGAGCGTCTGGCGGCCCTGCCGGCCACTGCGTCCTGCACCCGCTGCGCCCGCTGAGGGTGGGCCACCCGCGCGCGATGCCTCGCGCAACGAAGGCGACGACGACCGCAGCGAATGCGACGGCGACACCGACAACTACCTGTCGGCTGCGCATCGGTCATTGCGGCGCCGTGCAACCCGAGGCCGACTCCGCCGGGTGTTCAGAGCTGTGCGAGGACGTCCGATGCGGGGAGGGCTCGGTCGTCGATGCGGATGTCGGGGTCGGCGTCGAGGCCCAACGACGCGAACGTGGCGACGGCGGAGATGAGGTCGCGCAGGGCCCGCGGGGGAGGGAAGTACTCGTCCTCGGTGGTGGTGCGCAGCTCTTCGACGCCGTTGCGCCGGCCGCAGTACGTCGAGAATGGCCTCGACGAGTTCCTCGGGGGCGGACGCCCCGGCGGTGACGCCGACCGTGCCCGCGAGATCCTCGGGGACCTCGGCGGCGCTGTTGACCCGCACCACGCGTTCGCAGCCGGCCTCGATGGCCAGACGCTCCAGGGCCCGGGTGTTCGACGAGTTCGCGCTGCCGATCACCACGACGGCATCGCAGCGTTCGGCGATGGCCATCAGCGCACCCTGGCGGTTGGTGGTGGCGAAGCACAGGTCCGAGCGCCCCGGCGTCCACAGCTCGGGGAAACGGTCGCGGGTGGCGTCGAGCACCTCGGCCCAGTCGCGATGGCTGAGGGTGGTCTGTGCCAGCAGCGCCACCGGTTGTTCGAACGCCGGGAGCGCCGCGACCTCGTCGATGCTCTCGACCCGATGCGTCGCGTCCGGAGCCACGGCCATGGTGCCGACGGCCTCTTCGTGGCCTTCGTGGCCGACGTAGACGATCTGGTAGCCCTTGCCGGCGCGGACCTTGACCTCGTGGTGGACCTTGGTGACCAGCGGGCACACGGCATCGACCACGAAGCTGCCCCGCTCGCCGGCGGCGGCCACGACCTCGGGTGCCGATCCGTGCGCGCTCAACATGATGGGCTTGCCCGGCGGGACCTCGTCGATGCTGTCGACGAACACCACGCCCAGGTCCTCGAAGCGTTCCACCACCAACTTGTTGTGGACGATCTCGTGGTAGCAGTACACCGGCGGCTCGAACGCCCGAACCATCCACGCCAGCGCCTTGATCGCCATCTCGACACCCGCGCAGAAGCCCCGCGGCGCAGCGAGCAGCACGAGATCGACGTCCGATGCGTCGGCGCCTGCGGTGCCGGAATCGAAGGAGCGGGTCGGGTCCACCATGGCTCCAGTCTGGCTGATCAGAAGAACTCTGCCATGGTCGGCGTGGGCCCTGCGGTGAGAGCCCGCAGCGATGCGAGGTCGCGCGTCGGATCCCGTGCCGGTCAGCGCCGACCGCAGCTGCAGTTGCTCGGGCGTCGCCCATCCCGAGAACCACGATGCGAACGCGCCGATCCCGAGGCGCCATGTTCCCGATCCGCCGGGCTCGAGCCGGCCGACCCCGTCGTGCACGGTCAGGCGGAACCGGCCGGTGTTGGCGTCGATGACGTCGTCGACGAGCTCGAGGTCGACCGTGGCGTCGACAGGGGGCCAGCCCCGTTCGGCCACGGCACGGTGCACATCGATGATGCGCAGCATCGAGTTGATCGACTCGACGGCCTCCCATCGTTGGCCCTCGGGCGTCAGCGCATGGAGGATCCAGGCCGGGAGCCGTGAGCGGACCACGCCGGCGACGGTCCCGAACCGGGCGATGATGGCGCCGAGCGTGCCGAGGACGGCGGGATCGGTCGCGCCGAGTTCTGCGATGGACACGTCGAGGATGCGCCGCTGCGACGAGCTCGCGATCAACACGACGTGTCCCTCGCCCTCGCCGGCGCGAACCCGGACGAAGTACCCCGCCTCGCTGCCACCGGTCGCGCCGCGGAGCGCCCGAGTGCGCACCGCCCACCACTGGTCGCTGCGAACCACGGCGCCGGGCGTCGATCGGGCCAAGTGGTCGTACGCGTCCGACAGCGACGCGAGATCGTCGATGGCGAACGACGTCGTCACGATGTCGTCGACGGGCGTCGGTGTCGTGGAGGCGAAGGCCTCGATGGGGGCCTGGCGCACGACGTGGTCGCCGGCGATCTCGTAGCCGACCGAGCGGTACAGCGACGCAGTCGTCGGATAGAGCATCGAGATCGTGGCGCCACGACGATGGGCCTCCCGCACGGTCTCGGTCATCACCCGGCGGGCCAGGCCCTCGCCGCGGCGGTGCGGGACGACGCCCACGCTCGCGATGCCGGGCCCGTGGACTGCTCGGCCACCGTGGTACTGGCCGCCGTCGATCATCACGGCCTTGGCCAGCAACTCGGCTCCGTCGTAGGCGGCGACCACGTCGCCGTGGGGTATCTCGTCGCCGATGTCGGGCTCGGGACTGCGCACGCCGAACGACATGGCGTCGAGTTCGTTCTCGGCATGCTCGTCGCCGACACGGAGCGATTCGATGCTGATCATGCGCGGCAACGGTAGCGGCGGGCTGGTGCGGGGCCCGGCGGGTTTCCGCTGCCCAGGAAGCCGCCCGTCTCGGGTGGCCCGAGCGTCGACCGGAACCCCGCTGGCGGCCATAGCCTGGGGAGATGTCTGCTCCTCGTGTCGTCGATGTCGCGCTCGGCTCCCCGGCCGAGCTCGCCGGCATCGTCGTCGACGACGAGTTCGTCACCATCAACGGCGAGGCGCCCCGCGACGTCATCGCCTATCGGGTCCTCACCGACGAACCGATCGTCGATCTCGAGGTGCGCCGCGGCGGCCTCGTGTTCGACGTGACCGTCGACAAGGCCGCCGGCGCATCACTCGGGGTGGAGGTCCACTCGTCGTTGTTCGATCAGGTCCGGACCTGTGACAACCACTGCGAGTTCTGCTTCATCTACCAACTGCCGCCGGGCATGCGATCGAGCCTGTACCTCAAGGACGACGACTACCGGCTGTCGTTCCTGTACGGGAACTTCACGACGCTCACCCGGTTCACCGAGGCCGATCTCGAACGGGTGGTCACCGAGGGTCTGTCCCCGCTGAACGTCAGCATCCACGCGACCGACCCCGAGATCCGCTCCGAGATGCTGCGCAACCGCCGCGGCGGCACCAGCCTGCGCTGGCTGGCGGCATTGCTCGACCACGGCATCGAGGTACACGGCCAGTTGGTGGTCTGCCCGGGTGTCAACGACGGTGCGGTGCTCGACGACACGCTGTGCACCATCGCCGAGCGCTATCCGCAACTGCACTCGGTGTGCGTCGTGCCGCTCGGGGTCAGCCGCCACTCCAACGAGGCCCGCATGCGGCCCCACACCACCGACGAGGCCGCCGCGGTGGTCGCCAGCGTCGAGGCCTGGCAGGAGCGCTTCCTGGCATCGACGGGTCGACGGCTGGTGCATGCCGCCGACGAGTACTACCTGCTCGCAGGCATCGAGATGCCGCCGCGCCGAGGCCTACGAGGGCTTCACCATGCACGAGGACGGCATCGGCATCGCCCGCACGTTCGAGATGGAGCTGTCGGGTCAGGTCGAGACCCCCACCGGTCCCGGCATCGGGGTTCTTCGCCTGGGTCGACGGCGCCCCGCCCGAGGGCTACCGGGCGCCGCGCACGGTGACTGCCGACGGGGGAGCGACGGTGGCCTTGCGGCCCCGGGCCGATGCTCCGGTCGGGATCCTCACCGGCACGCTACGGCGCCATGGTGCTCGGACCGCTGATCGCCGAGCTCGGTCGCAGCGACGTGCGCGTCATCGAGGTCGAGAACCGGTTCTTCGGCGGCAACGTCGGGCGTTGCCGGGCTGATGGTCGGCGAGGACCTCGCCCGCACTCTGGCCGCCGAGCCCGAGGGCCATCGGTACCTGCTGCCCGACATCTGCCTGTCCAAGGGCGTCTTCCTCGACGGCATGGCCCCCGAGGACCTGCCCCGACCCGTCGAGATCGTGGCCACCGATGGCGTGGCGCTGCGCGCCGCGCTCGGTGTCGACCGACTCGTCGCCACGTCGTGAGGATCCGGTCGTGACCGCACTTCCGACCGTCGCCGTCGTCGGGCGACCCAACGTCGGCAAGTCGACGTTGGTCAACCGCATCCTCGGTCGGCGCGAGGCCATCGTCGAGGAACGGCCCGGCGTCACCCGCGACCGCAAGGAGCTGGCCGCGGACTGGGCGGGCCGGAACTTCACGGTGATCGACACCGGTGGCTGGATGCCATCGGGACGCGACGCCACCGCCCTCGACGACAAGGTCAGCGCCCAGAGCGCCCGTGCCATCGCCGAGGCCGATGTGGCCATCCTGGTCGTCGACGTCCGCGCCGGGGTCACCGCCGACGACGAACGCGTCGCCGATCTGCTGCGACGCCGCAAGGGGCCCACGTTCGTGGTCGCCAACAAGGTCGACGCACCCACCCACGAGCCCGGGATCTGGGAGTTCATGGCGCTCGGCCTCGGTGAGCCCTGGCCGGTGTCGGCGCTGCACGGCTCGGGAGCCGCGGACCTGCTCGATGCCGTGGTCGCCGACATGCCCATCGTCGAGCCCGACGACGACGCCGGTGACGCCGGACCAGCGACGCAGGAACGCAGCGACGACGAGCTCGTGGCGATCGCCATCGTCGGCCGACCCAACGTCGGCAAGTCGACGCTGTTCAACAACCTGATCGGCGAGGACCGTGCGGTGGTGCACGACCAGTCCGGCACCACCCGCGACGCGATCGACACCATCGTCGACACCGACATCGGCAGGGTCCGCTTCGTCGACACCGCGGGCATGCGGCGCCGGTCGCGCATCGACGTCGAGACCGAGTACTACTCGATGGTGCGGGCGCTTGCAGGCCATCGACACCAGCGACGTCGCCCTGTTGGTCATCGATGCCACGCAGGGCGTCACCCACCAGGACCAGCGCCTGGCCGAGCGGGTCGATGCCGCAGGCTGTCCCGTCGTGTTGATCCTCAACAAGTGGGAGCTCCTCGACACCGAGGCCCGCACCGACATGACCTACCAGGTCGACACCAAGCTCCGATTCCTCGGCGACGTGCCCGTGCTGCGGGTCTCGGCGATCAGCGGCAAGGGCGTCAACAGGCTCCTGCCGATCCTCGCAGACACCATCGAGGACTATCACCGACGGGTCCCGACCCGCGACGTGAACCGCATCGTCCGCAGCGCCCAGGCCGCCCATCCGGCCCCCGATGGCGCCCGGGTGCTCTACGCGACCCAGGGGGCGACCGACCCGCCGACGTTCACGCTGTTCGTCAATCGGGCGTTGCCACGGACCTACATCCGCTATCTCGAGAACAAGCTCCGCAGCGAGCTGGACATGGGCAGCGTGCCGCTCAAGCTGCGGGTCCGACTGCGCAACGACTGAGCGTCGCTCCGGCGGCCGATCATGGCGGCCGGGACCCTCGGCACTGTCGGTCGGAGCGGCCCTTTGGGTACGATTGCGCGTTCATGGAAACCGCCGTCCTGGTGATCCTCGCCATCGTGTCGGTCGGCGCGGCCTACGTCTGGGGTCGCTCGGCACGGCTGCGGCTTCGTCTCCTCGGCCGTCTCGAGACCGATCTGCGTGATCTCGCCGAGCGCGACAGCGCTGCCCAACGTGCGGCGATCACGATCACACGAGGCGACGTCCGTCGCGACGTCCACTCGATCGCGCTGTACTCGCTGATCGCGTTCTCGGCGCTCGTCGTGGCGATCACCAACGAGTTCCGCTGGGTCGCCGTGTTCGGCGTCCTGGCCGCACCCGCAGGCCTGTCGTTGCTGTGGTCGCGCAACGCCGTGGGCGAGGCCCGCCTCAGCGCCGAACGCTTCGAGCTCGAACGGCGTGCCGAGGAAGCCCTCACGCAGGAGAACCTGGCACCCCGGGCCTGGGCTGGTCGTCTCGCCCCCGAAGAACTGCCGGACTTCACCGGCTTCGAGGTCGGACGGGTCTACCAGGCCGGATCGGGCCTGATGGCCGGCGACTTCTTCGACCTGTTCCGCCTGTCGAAGTCCCGCATGGCCGCGGTGGTCGGCGACGTCGCCGGTCACGGCATCGAGTCGTCGATCACCGCGTTCCAGGCCAAGTACCTGCTGCGGGTGTTCCTGGCGCAGTTCCGCGACCCGGCCCAGGCGCTCGAGGAGCTCAACAAGCAGATGGCCGGCGGCGAGCGCATCGAGGAGTTCATCTCGCTCGTCGTGGTCGTCTTCGACACCGAGGCGGGCACGCTGCGGTACGCATCGGCAGGTCACCCTGCGGCGTTCCTGTGGCACGAGCGAGAGGTGCAGCCGCTGCGTGCGTCGGGCCGCTGCTCATGATCGATCCCAAGGCCACCTACGTCAGCCGCGAGATCCCGCTCGAGCTCGGCGACATGGTGTTGATGTACACCGACGGTCTGGCCGAGGTCCGCCACGGTGCCGATCTCTTCGGTGAGGATCGCATCGCCCAGCACATGGCCCGCGACCCGGGCGTCGCGCCTGCGGTGCTGGCCAAGTCGCTGCTCGAGGCGGCGCGGGACTTCGCCACCGAGGCCATCGAGGACGACGTGGCCATCCTGGCCATCCGCCGCGAGTAGCCCGCGGCCACGGGCGAGCTGTGGCGCACGGCTCTCGGCGATGTGCGAGTCCAACGCGGCGGAGCGGCCAGTAGCGTGCATGGGCGATGCCGTGGTGTGAGCCCTGCGATGCGTTCTACAACCCCAACACGCTGCACGCCGACGGCACCTGCCCTCGGTGCGGTGCCCAGGTCGCCGATCCGGCAGCCGTCGTCACCGACACCGACGAGCAGCCCGACGGCGTACCGTCGCCAGCCGGCGACACCAGCGGGCGGAGCCCGAGCCGGAGCCGACCAGGACCTCCTCGACGACGACGAGAGCTGGTCGCGAAGGTGCCCTGGCACTTCTGGGTCGGCGTCATCGCCATGGTCATCTACCTGGGCTGGCGCAGTGATCCAGGGCGTCGCCTGGTTCTTCTGAGCGTCGGGCGTGGCCACGAGCGCATTCCTGGCCGCCCGTGTCGCTATCTCGCAGCGGCGCCACTAGCATTCGCTGCTCAGTACGGGCTGTGGCGCAGCTTGGTTAGCGTGTCGGTCTGGGGGACCGAAGGTCGGAGGTTCAAATCCTCTCAGCCCGACCAAATCGACACCTGTGTGCTCGCAGGCTTGCTCACACGGCTCACGTCGGTGCCTCCGCTCCGCTGTGGGCGCTCGGGCCACGCAGGCCCTCGGCATTCCTCCGCTCCGCTCCATCGGCAGCGCCCACGATCCTCGGTTTCCTCGTGATCGCGACGCCGACGGCACCGATCCCTCGACCGGTGACCGCTTGACGTCGCGATGCCCGACTCCTGGTGCGCGGTCGAGTGGCCCGGGCCGATCGGACTCGATTCCCACGCTCAGCACGGGAAGCACTACCCAGTGTGGCCGGGTGGTCCTACGCTTCGATCGATGGCACGGGCGGTGCCGCACGCACGTCGCCGCTCGCCCGGACACGGGAGGAGGCGCCGCCATGGCTCGACAACCGACGACGGTCCTGCTGGCCGACGACCAGCCCGTCTACCTCGAGGCCATGGTCCGGCGCACTCGGCGGCGATGACCGATTCCAGATCGTCGCGACGACCGCGACCGGCGCAGCCTGCATCGAGGCCCACCTGCGCCATCGGCCCGAGCTGACCGTCGTCGCAGTCGAGCTCGACGACATCGGCGGCCTCGAGGTCCTGCGTCGACTCCGCCGGGCCGATCCCCACGCTCGCGTGTGTATGACCGCCACCCGCGCCCACGAACGAGAGGTTCTCGATGCAGCGCAGGCCGGTGCGTGCGGGTTCCTCGACAAACACGTGGTCGACACCGCCGAGCTACGCCGCCAACTCGACGTCGCCGCGGACGGTGGCGACGCCTACGACGCCCGCACCCTGACGGCCATGATGCATGCGCTCCGCACGGCCGAGCGTGGCATCGACGGACCGGTCGAACTCACCGGGCGCCAGATGGACGTCTTGCGCCACATCGCAGCCGGACGCAGCAACGCCCAGATCGCCGACGCCATGTACGTCTCGATCAACACGGTCAAGACCTACGTGCGCGGCGTCTTCGCCAAGCTCGACGTCTCCGACCGCGCCGAGGCCGTGGCCCGGGCCTACGAGACGGGCCTGATCCGTCATCGCCGCGACGGCTGACGGCGCGACGGCACCGGGGCTGAGGCGCCCGACCCACCGTCCGGCCACCCGACCGGGCGAAGGGAAAATCACCCAGCGGGAGGTGAGGCGGCGGTGCCGCACCGTCGATCACTTCGCTGAGGCACCGAGCCCCGTCCGGGGTTCGGCACACCGCGACGCTCACGAGGGCCCCCAGTTGTTCGTCTTCCTGCTCCAACTCCGCGACACCGTGGTGCACCATCGGTTGCACCTCTTCGCCGTCTACATGTTCCTGGTCTGGGGCGTGTGGGCCTACAAGGTCCTGCTGTCACGCCGCTACGAGTCGTTCCGGGTCCCGCACGTGACGACGAGTTCGGTGGTCATCCCGGTCGTCGACGAACCCGAGGACCTCTTCCGTGATGTCCTCCGAAGGATCGTGCGCCAGGAACCCACCGAGATCCACGTGGTCATCAACGGGCCCCGCAACGAACGTCTCGAACAGATCTGCGAGGAGTTCCCGCAGGTGCAGTGGTGCTGGACCGAGGTCGCGGGCAAGCGCAATGCGGTGAAGGTCGGTGTCGAGCGCTCGTCGAGTGACATCTGCGTCCTCGTCGACTCCGACACCATCTGGACCGGTCGCACCCTGTCGGAGTTGCTCAAACCCTTCGCCGACCCGTTGGTGGGCGGGGTGACCACCCGCCAACGCATCCTCGAGCCCGACCGTCACATCCTCACCCGGTGGGCGGACTGGATGGAGGGCCTCCGCAACGAGTACTCGATGCCTGCCATGAGTGTGCTCGGCACGGTCGGCTGCCTGCCGGGACGGACCATCGCGTTCCGACGAACCATGCTCGAAGCGTCGATGGATCACTTCATGACGGCGAAGTTCCTCGGCGTGTTCCTCGAGGTGTCCGACGATCGAACCCTGACGAACGAGTGCCTCCGTCAGGGCTATCGCACCGTGTACCAGCGCTCGAGCCTGGTCTACACCGACGCCCCGACGAACTGGCGCATCATGGCCAAACAGCAGTTCCGCTGGGCCCGTGGCAGTCAATACAACACGCTGCGGATGATGCCCTGGATGCTGCGCAACGCCCGGCCGCTCGCGTTCTTCTACACCGTTGACATCGTGCTCCCGTTCTTGTTGCTGGGCGCCTACCTGGGGTGGGGCCTCCGCCAGTTCGTCGACACCGACATCGACCTCTACCAGGGGTTCCTCTGGGAACACGGCCGGGTTCGGGGGGCGATGATGATCGGGGTGCTCGCCGTGATCGGCTCGATGGCGTCGGCCGCCGTCCGCCAATCACGCCATCTCCGCTACCGACCCTCGGACCTCTACCGCATCCCCACCTACCTGGTGATCAGCACGTTCATGTTGACACCGATCCGCATGCTCGGGTTCATCCGCATGGCCCACGCCAGTGGCTGGGGCACCCGAGCCGGCGGTTATGCCGGCGAGCGAGCCCGGAACCCGGTGGCGATCGTCCCCTACATCCTGGCGGCCGCCATGTTCGCAGCCTTCGCGCTCTACCAACCATGACCCACCGTCCCCTCGACCCCACCGCCCCCGCAGACACAGGAGCCTGACGTCACCGATGGCCGCACATGCCGCACCCCCGAAGAAGACGAGCTGGTTCGCCATCGGCGGACCGGTGTTCAACCTCGCCATGGTGGTTCTGTTGATGGGGATCAGCACCTTCATCGTCATGAGCCCCGCCGAGGGCGCGTTCGAGGAACTCGAAGAACGCGCCGCGCAAGCAGCCGCTGAGGATGCCACGGCGGGCTGGCCCCGATCGCTGGCCTTCGCGGCGCCCTCGGCGACACCGACCGCCATGCCGAGTCCGACACCGACCGCCGAACCGAACCGTCGCGGCGACGGTGGCGGTGGTGGTGATGGAGGAGACGGGTCTGGTGGCGCCGGCAGAGTGGGAGCGCCGGTGCCACCAGCCGGGGTGCCCTCGACGGTGCGCTACGAGCCCCCACCGGTGCTCCCCACGCCCACCGCAGTGCCGACGGCGACCCCGCGTCCGACGCCGACGCCGCGTCCCACCGCCACCCCGGTGCCGACGGCGACGCCGCGGCCCACCCCCACGCCGGACCCCCGACCCACGTGTCGGGACTACGCCCATCGTGGCGAAGCGCAGGCCGTCTTCGATGCCGATCCCGAGAACCTCGCGCACATGGACGGCGACGGCGACGGCCTGGCATGCGAACAGCTGCCTGCGCCGCCGCCACCACCGATTCCCTCGGTCGAAGAAGTCCTGGCGACCACCGGCATGTACGGCGTCCACACCCGAGATGCGCCATGGTGGATGGGCGAGGTCGACCACCTGGCGCGGCTCACGGGTCGCACGCCGGGCACGCTGCTGTTCTTCTCGAACTTCGCGCAGGCCTTCCCCGCCGGACCGGTCGACACAGCCTGGAGCCGGGGGATGATCCCGGTCGTGGCGTGGGAGCCCATCGTGCCCGGCGCCAACCGTCAGCCACGGCTGAGCGAGATCATCGACGGCACCTACGACGCCTACATCGACCAGTGGGCCGCAGCGACACGCGACCACGGCGCGCCGATCGTGTTGCGCTTCGCGGCGGAGATGAACGGCAACTGGTACCCGTGGTCGGAGTCGCTGAACGGCAACAACGAGGGTGAGTACGTCCAGGCATGGCAGCGACTCCACGACCGGTTCGAGGCCCAGGGTGCCGACAACGTCATCTGGTTGTGGAGCGTCAACCGGGTCGACACCCTGCGGACGTCGCTCGCCGACTTCTACCCCGGCGATGCCTACGTCGACTGGATCGGCATGGCGGGTTACTGGCGCGAGGTCCGGGTGGGCGAGCCCCCGACGTTCGCCACGACGTTCTCGCGGACCCTCGCCGAGCTACGCGCCGTGTCCGACAAGCCCATCGTGTTGTCCGAGGTCGGCGCCGGCACCGACGAGGCGAACAAGATCGCCTGGATCCGTTCGTTCTTCGAGAACGTCGTTGCGTCGCCGGACATCGTCGGCTTCATCTGGTTCAACGACCAGAAGTCCGGCGGTGACTGGCGACTCCAGGTGACCCAGGGCATCGTCGACGCATTCGCCGACGGGGTCGCCGCTCCCCGATGGCGAACCGGGATCGACCCCGGCGGCATGATCCCCGGCCAGCGGATCACGGTCCCCGCCGGCGGTACGTCGTGAGCACCGCACCAGATCTCTCCTCGCCGGCACGTCGCGTCGCTGCCGAGCAGTCCGATGTCGCCCAGAGCCGGCTCCGTCGTGGCGGCCGTTCCGTCGATCACGACGAGCTGGCCGCGGCGGTCGCCGATGCGTACGCCACCACCAAGCAGGCATTCTCGGCGTCGGTCGTCGAGCTCTGTGGCGCCCTCGGCATCGACGCCGGCACGATCGCCGTGTCCGCCGGGCTCGCATCGGGGGAGTCCGCCATCACGGCCCACCGGACCGTTGCTCCACGGTCGCTCGCAGAGATCGCCCGGTCGGTCGGTGTCGAGCTCCCGATCATCGAGGCCGCACGCCGCACCGACACCGCGCACCTGGCATGGATCGCGAACCGCGTCGAGGCGCTGACCGGTCGTTCGGTCGCAGGTCTGCGCGTTGCGATCTGGGGACTCACGACCGCGGCGATCGCCACCGACCTGGCGTCCTCCCCTGCGGCGCGCGTCGCCGACCTGCTCGTCGCCCGCGGCGCCGAGGTCGCAGCACACGATCCCCGCCTGCGCAGCGGCGTCGACCACCGACTCCTCAACGGTGTCGAGGTGTGTGCAACGGCGCTGAACGCGTGTGTCGGTGCATCGGCGCTGGTGGTGCTCGAGCCGTGGGAGGGAATCGACCAGATCGATCTCGCGGTCGTGGCCTCGTTGTTGTCGCGGCCGGTGGTTCTCGACGTCCGTGGCGCACTCGACAGCGCGGCGATGCGCCGCGCCGGCCTGTGAGGTGTCTCGTCGGCACGCGAGGTGTGTCACGGAGCTCGTCGTCGGCGGGCACTAGGGTTGCGTGATGCCAGGCACGGCCCCATCCGGCGTCACCGGAGCCCACGAGGACGACGACATCGACGCCCTCGACGTGGCCCTCGGGCGTCAGATCAGGGCTCGGCGCCTCGCGCTCGGGCTCTCGCTACGCGAAATGGCCGCACGTACCGATCTGTCGCCGTCGTTTCTCAGCCAGCTCGAACGTGGCCTGGCGCGGCCCCGCATCACGTCGCTGCATCGTGTGGCGCGCACCCTGGGCACGACCGCCCAAGCGCTCTTGGCCAGCGGTGACACCCGCCCGTACTCGCTGGTCCGTCACGACCAGGGTCGCAGCGTCGATCACGACGACGAGCTACCCCCCGGGGCGGTGCGGTCGGTGATCGCCGGTGACCGGGCTCTGACGGCCATGGAGTTCCGTGGCGTGCCCCTGCGCTTCGGCCAGTACTACGACCATCCCGGCGAAGAGCTGTATCTGGTCGTGCGCGGGCAGGTAGAGGTCGACCTCGACGGCGAGCTGATCGAGCTCGGCCCCGGTGACACCCTCTGCTACGACGGCCGGCTCCCACACCGGTCGCGCGTCGGCGCCGGATCCGACGCCGACGATGTCCTCGTCTACCTGGTCACCACCCGAGACGACGTACGCGACGACTGAACAGCTGCGGCCCATGGCCGCGGACCGGCGAGGGTCTCGGCCACGTTCCACAAGCCATGGGACCTTCCTGTTTCTGCCTGGATCGCCGAAATCGTCCGTTCACACATCCGAAACACCCTCGCCTCGACGGTCGCACTAGCGTTCACCCCTGGTGAACGCTGCCGTGTTCGCTCGACCCGGAGGATGGACATGAAACGCAACTGGCTGACCGTGCTGGCGATCGTGGCGATCTTCGCCCTGGTGGGCGCCGCATGCGGCGACGACGACGATTCGTCCGACGCCGAGGACGTGCAGACCGACGAGGTCGCCGCCGAGGAGACACCCGAGGACGAGGCCGCCGAGGAGGAGACGTCCGAGGACGAGGCCGCCGAGGACGAGATGGCCGAAGAGGACATGGCCGAGGAAGACATGGCCGAAGACGAGATGGCGGCAGTCGATCTGGCATCGGTCTGCCCGAACCCCCTCGTGCTGCAGACCGACTGGTACCCCTCGCCCGAACACGGCTACGCCTACAGTCTGATCGGCGACGCCGGCGAGTTCGATGCCGACAACGGCATCTACCGGGGCCCGCTGCTCGACACGGGCATCGACCTCGAGATCCGCGCCGGTGGCCCGTTCCTCGGGTTCCAGCCGGGAACGTCGACGATGTACGTCGACGAGGGCATCCACCTCGCCTACGTCAGCACCGATGAAGCCGTGACCGCCGCAGCGTCGGAACTCCCCACGGTCGCCGTCATGGCGCCGCTCGAGATCAACCCGCAGATCCTGATGTGGGATCCCGAGACCTACAGCTTCGAGAGCTTCGAGGACATCGGCGAGTCCGGCGCGACCATCAACTACTTCGCCGGCGCGAGCTACATCGACTACCTCGTCGGCGCCGGCGTGCTGACCCCCGAGCAGGTCGACCCCTCCTATGACGGCACCCCGGCTCGCTTCGTCGCCGAGGGTGGCGCCATCGTCCAGCAGGGCTTCGCCACGAGCGAGCCGTTCTTCTACGAGAACGAGCTCGAGGAGTGGATGCAGCCGGTCGACTTCGCGCTGGTCCACGACGCCGGTTTCGAGCTCTACTCCCAGCCCCTCGTCGTGCGCAGCGGCGCCCTCGACGAGCTGACACCGTGCCTCGAGCAGGTCGTGCCCGTCTTCCAGCAGGCAGTGGTCGATCACTACGGCGACTCGACCGCCACCGACCAGGTCATCCTCGACATCGTCGACCAGCTCGACGGTGCCTGGGTCGTGACCCCCGGTCAGATGGAGTACTCGACGGCCAGCGCCATCGAACTCGGTGTGGCCAGCAACGGCCCCGACGACATCGTGGGGAACTTCGACGAGGCCCGGATGGACACGGTCTTCGCTCAGCTCAGCGAGGTCTTCGACGACGTGCCCGCCGACCTGACCGCCGCCGACCTCTACACCAACGACTTCATCGACCCGTCCATCGGGTTCGAGTGATCATCGTGTCCGGACTGCTCTCGGGAGGCACCCCACCATGCCGATGACCTCACGGGTCCCGCTCGTGGACCTCACTGCGGCCGATGACCCCGCCGGCCGCAGCGAGGTCGTCGACACGATCCGCCGAGCCTGCGAGGACAGCGGCTTCCTGGTGATCACCGGCCACGGGGTCGACCAGGGCTGCATCGACGGCATCGACACCGCGGCACGGGCGTTCTTCGCCCTGCCCCTCGAGGACAAGATGCGCTACGCCCGCACCGACGGTGTGTACCGCGGGTACACGCCGGCGGAGGGTTCGGCGCTCGCTGCGTCGCGCGATGTCGAGACGCCGCCGGACCTGTGCGAGCTCTACACGGTCAACCGCTTCGACGATCCCGAGGTCGCGGTCCGTGCCGGGTTCCGGCCGGGACGCGAATCGTTCTTCGCGCCGAACGTGTGGCCGGACCGGCCCGAGGGCTTTCAGGAGGCCTTCGAGGCCTACTACGCCGCCATGGAGGACCTCGCGGTCCGCCTGATGCGGCTCATGGCGCTGGCTCTCGATCTCGACGAGCACTGGTTCGACGACAAGATCGCCGACCACATCACCAACCTCGCGGTCAACCACTATCCGGCGCTCGACGAACCGCCCCGGCCGGGTCAGCTGCGCCGCGGCGAACACTCCGACTGGGGCAGCCTCACGATCCTGGGTCACGACGGCCGTCCGGGGTTGCAGATCAAATCGCCTTCGGGGGAGTGGGAGGACGTCCCGACCGTCGCGGGATCGTTCGTGATCAACCTCGGTGACCTCATGGCGACCTGGACCAACGACCGGTGGGTCTCGACGATGCACCGCGTCGTGGTGCCCGAGGGCGACACCAGCGACCGGCAGTCGATCGCGTTCTTCCATCAGCCGTCCTATGACGCCCTGATCGAATGCATCCCGACCTGCGCCAGCGCCGACGAGCCTGCCGCGCCACGAGACGACGACCTCGGGTGAATGGATCCTGTCGATGCTCCAGAAGACCATCTACTAGTGCCCGACCCCGTCGACCTGCTGCTTCTCGCCCGTGCCGAGGCCGAACGTGGCCGCGACGAGGGTGGGGTCCCCATCGGCGCGGTTCTCGTCGACGCCGATGGCGAGATCCTGGGTGCGGGATGCAATGGCAACGTGCAACACGGTGACCATCTGATGCATGCCGAGACCGCAGCGGTGCGCGCCGCCGGCCCTTTGCGTGACTACGCCGACACGACGCTGGTCACCACGATGACGCCGTGCTGGTACTGCGCCGGACTGGTGCGGTTCCTGGGCATCGGTGCGGTGGTCGTGGGCGACGCCGAGACCTGGTCCGACGAGGCCCTCACCTGGCTCGCCGAGTCGGGCGTGGCGGTCACGCGGCTCGACGACCGTGACTGCGTCGAGATGTTCGCGGCGTGGTTGGCCACCGACCCGCCCGTCTGGTCGGCCTTGCCTGCCAGCGCCGGCGGCCGCAAGGATGGCTCATGACCCTGTTTCGCACCATGTACACCCCGTCGGATTTCGATGCCGCGCAGACCTTCTGGTCCGACATCTGCGGTCTCGACGTCGTTGCGTCCTGGGACGACGACAGCGGACGCGGGGCGGTCTTTCAGGCGCCGGGCTCCCAGATCGAGATCTTCGGGTCACACGAGCCCGAGCCCGAGCCCCGCCCCGACCACCCCCATCAGCCTCGCCGGCTCACCGGTGCCCTGGGCGCAGGCGTGGCGTGGGAGGTCGACGACGTCGATGGGGTGGTCGCTGCGATGGTCGAGCGGGGTGCATCGGTGCACGCCGAGCCCGCCGACCGGCCGTGGGGCATGCGCATGGCGACCGTGGTCGGCCCCGACGAGGCCCTGGTGTCGGTCTTCACGATGATCTCGTGATGTTCATCCACCGCGACGGTGGATGAACATCACGAGATCAGGGCTTCAGCGATCGCCGGGGGCCATGTAGAACCAGATCGGTTGCTTGACCTCGGCGTCGCGCATGGCGGCGCGTGCGGCCAGCAGCACCTGACCCGTCTCGGTGCGCTCGAAGAACCAGCGGGCCCCGGACCATGCCGCAGGAGCGTGGTCGGAGAGCCCGAGTGCTGCGGTCTCGTAGTAGCCGCGCACATCCTGGGCCACCCGAGCCGGCACACCGGGGATACCGGCCTCTTTCCACGGCATCCCCTCGGCGACGCGCACGAAGGCGGCGATGGCGTCGTCGATGTGATCGGCATCGACGACGCGCCCTGCGCCCATGCGATTGCCGAATCGCTCGACCGCACGGTCGTGGGCGGCGCGCAGGCCGTGGGCCTCGTCGATCGCCGGGTGTAGGTCGGGGTCGCTCCGCGGTGGCAGCGGGCAGGCCAACATCTCGTCGCCGGTGTCGACGATGGCCTCGTCGAAGTCCGCGACGACCGGTTCGGGCGCGTCGAGGAGTGAGAACGCGTGACGCAACACCCGGTGCTGGAACTCGGCGTCACCGGGAATGCCGAGGGGTCGACCCAGGGGGAAGTCGCAGAAGAGGCCACGCGGGGGAGCGGTGCCCTCGATCTGGCGCTGCATCGAGCCGAGCGCGACCGTGGCCAGTCCTTCGGCCTCGAAGACGTGGGCGAGCGTACTCACGGTACGCGTGCACAACGGTCAGACAGGAGTGAGCAGCACCACGTCGACGCCCTGCTCCCGCAGCCAGCGCCCGCCTGCCGGTCCACTGTCGAGCCGGACGCCGCTCAGGTCGAACTGGTTGCCGGCGTAGGACAGGTGCTGGTCGGCGACCGCGCCGATCACGCCATCGGCGGCGAGTTCGTCGAGACGATCGAGCGGGAAGACGGTGTTCACGTCGTAGCCGAAGCCGATGGCGTCGAAGTTCGGGCTCCAGTGTCCGGTGACGTAGTCGCGTCGGGCGCCGTCGAGGATCCGGTAGCCGGTGTCGGTGCCGGCGAAGTCATCCTGATCCGGGTGATGCAGCGACGCCGTGGTGACGAGGGCCACGGTGGCGTCGGCCAGGGGTGGAGGCGTGGTGAACGCCGTGGTCTCGAAGACCGGGGTGTCGATCCCGTCGGTCATCGCCTTCATGTCACGATCGGCCACGGCGTCGTCGTCCTTCCCTCATCGGTCGGCGACACCCTACGCGAGGTACCGGTGGGTCGTCCCCACCGGTCGATGCCTTCAGGCGTTGAGGCGCAGCAGCCCGTCGACGACCAGCATTGCGCCGAGCGGGAGCGAGATCCAGATGCGAAGCTCGCGAGCGTGCGCTGTGACCCAGGATCGGCAGCGTTCGAGCATCGGTATCGCCCGGTCAGGGGCGAGCATCACGAACCCCACGGGCCCCCATACGAGCGCTGTGGCAATGACGATGTAGACGAGGACCAGGATCCCATCGGCCACACGACCGATGTCCGCTCCGCTCACCGCGCCCATGGCCAGGAGGTTGAGTACGAGGCGCTTCGGGCCTCCGAAGCCGAGTATCGCCGCCATCGTGCAGGCGGCAGCAGGACCCATCTCGTGGAGATCCGCCATGATCGCCGACCCACGGCCGGATCCCGCCTGCGCATCGTCGGATCGCCACGCCCTCGTGCCGACGACCAGCAGTGCTGCGCCGACGAGCAATCCGACGATTGCCTCCAGCGTGGCGTGGGAGTCGACCCGTGCGACGAACGCCGCGCCGACGATGAGGCCCAGCACACAGGCGAGGGTGGTTCCGAGTACGTTGCCGGCCAGAAAGCCGATGCCGTCGACGCGGGGGCGTTCTCCTCTGATGACGACCAACGTCGCCGTCAGGATGAGCGGGCTCGCTGCAGCCACCAGCGCGAACAGCGTGACATGAAAGGCAGCATTCACCATGGCTGGCGGACCGGCCTCGGCGGCCGCTGACGCCACCGAAACCTTCGGCGGGACGGGAACTGCTGTGCGCTCGCCATCATGAGCCGATCAGCGCCCGGTCTCGGCCGCATCGGCGATGATCACTGTCCCGGCGCGACGGTTCGACGCGACGGCACGAGCCGGTCGGCATCTCGTTCGGCACCCTGCAGGTCGCGCACGTCGGCGAGCGTATCGCCGCGTTCGTCGATGAACTGCGACCGACCGACCGACCGACCCGCCGGTCGGGTCGAGGCTGCCCACCGACGATGCTGCGGTCCGGGTTGCCGGTTGCCTCGACGGGATCAGGGCGACAGCGTCAGCGACAGGTCGAAGCTCAGGTCGCGACTGCCGGTGTCGGCCGAGTGCACCTCGACCGCCACCACATTCGTGCCGTTGCGCAGTGCATCCGCCGGGACGACGAAGGTGTGGAAGACGCGTTCGTCGCGTGCCGCCGCGTAGTCCGACGCCAGGGTGAAACGGTCGACGGGGCCGGCCGGCATCTTGTCCCGGACCAGCTCGACGCCGTTGAGATACACGATGGCGCCGTCGTCACGCACCAGCGCGAGCTCGAGCGTTGCGTAGGCGGCTGCGTCGTCGACCTCGAAGCCGTGACGGAAGTAGTGGGTGATGTGGCGCGGGCGTCCCTGTTCGAGGACCGTTGCCTCGTCGCCATCGCCGTAGCCGAGCTGAGCCGGGCCCTGCACCCACGCAGCGTCGTCGAATCCGACTGCACGCCATTGGCCTCCCGGGGCTGCCCCGGTGTCGAGATAGTGCCAGGTACTCCCGGCGGCGATGGCCTCGAGCGGCGTCGCGGGTGGCGCGGCATCGGACCGGCGGAGCCGCAGATCGAAGCCGAGGTCGGAGTTGTTCGCCGAGGCGTTGTGCACGCTCACGGCGACGACGTTGGTTCCGGCGACCAGCGCATCCGCCGGGACCGTGCTGGTGGTGTACTCGTTCTCCGTCGCGGTGCCCTTCCACGCAGTCGGCCAGGTCGGGAACCCGAGGGGTCCGGCGGCGATGTTCTCACGGAGGAGTTCGACGCCGTTGAGGTACACGACGGCACCGTCGTCGGCGAGCAGGTCCAGTTCGAGCGCCGGGGCCGCGGGGTCGGCCACGGTGAAGCTGTGACGGAACCAGTACTGCACGGTGCCGCGGGCCACGGTGGTGGCCTCGTCGCCGTCGCCGAAGCCGAGCTGACCCGACCCCTGCGCCCAGGAGCCGTCGTCGAAGCCGATGCCCGTCCAATCGGCGGCGAGGTTCGTGCCGTCATCGAGGTATCGCCATGACGAACCGCCGGCGATCAGAACCGTGCCGGGGTCGGGCGGGCTGGCGACGGCCGGGTCGCTGGTCGCCGACCGGTTGCCGCGGGCATCGAGCGCCCGGACCCGGTAGATGGCCTCCGCGTCCACGGCCGGGTCGGTGAAGGTCGTCGCATCGACGGTGGCGATGACGTCGCCGTCACGCAGGATCTCGTAGCCGACGACGCCGCGGTCGTCGCTCGATGCCTGCCAGGCCAGGGTGGCGTCGCTCTGGTCGGGCCCACCCATCGTGAGGGTCAGCCCGGCCGGCGTCGTCGGTGGCGAGGCGTCGTCGCGGCACAAACGGGTGAAGCCTCGTGCCCACCGGTAGGGCTGCTCGGCGTCGAGACGGAACACGTCGCCGCCGACCCACAGACACCCGGCGTCGTCCATGTGCAGGTCCCAGGGGCCGTCGCCGTTCTCGTAGTAGATCTCGGGATAGAACCCGTCGAGGTGGCCGAAGTCGGCTTCGGTGAAGGCGACGATGCCGTTGGCGTCGCGCCGGATCGCATCCGGCGACGGTGTCGGCCACGAGAAGCTGTTCAGCCAGGCCCGACCGGCGAGGCAGTGGCAGGCGTTGTAGAGGATTCCATCGGCGATCTCGATGGCCTGCCCGTCGCCGCCGGGGGTGTAGGTGACGCCCGCCTCGCGTGCCCAGGTGGTGGTGTCGTGACGGAAGATGAAGTGCTGCGAGCCCGTGTAGTAGATGCTGTCGCCGGTGTCGGCGATGCCTTGGATGTGGCCACTCGACGGGTGGGTCTTGTCGTAGACGAGGCCGGGGATCGAGGCACCGGTGGTGCCGTCGACCACGCCGATCCAGCGCGTGTCGGTGGCGCCGTTGATGGCGGTGTGGAACCCGCCCAGGGTGATGCGTGAGCCGTCTGGTGCGACGGCGAGCGCCCAGAGGCCGGCGCCGGTCACCTGGGGTAGCCATCCGGTGTCGAGGACGCCGTCGGCTTCGCTGACCCGGATCGCCTTGTAGACCCGGCTGCGGCTCGCGAACGACTGTTGGTGCGAGAAATTGCCGCCGGCGTAGACGTGACCGTCGTGCACGGCCAGGGCACGCACGGTGGGTCGGAGGTCCGACCAGGGGCGTTCGAGATGCGATCGCCAGGTCGACACGACTGCGCCGGTCAGCGGGTCGAGCGCTGCGAGCGCGGAGGTGAACGGTTCGCCGTTGACCGATGTGAAGTCGCCGCCAACGATGAGCTTGCCGTCGGTGGTCGCCGTGAGCGCATAGACGGATGCGTCGAGGTTCGGGCGCCAGTCCTCGATCATCTCGCCGGTGCTCTTGTCGAAGGCCGCCAGGAACGACTGGTCGACGGTCCGCCCTCCGGGACCGCGTTGGGCACGGTCGAACATGCCGCCGATGAAGACCCGGTCACCGATCTCGGCGATGGCGAACACCGGGACGCGCAGATTGGTGCTGACGTGGGTCCAGTCACCGAGGCCCACCACACCCCAGGGCAACGAGTCGGCGGTGTTCGACACGAGGGCATCGGTCGCCCCGACGATCTCCGCCGGTAGGAACTGGTCGTCGGCCCTGGCATCGGGAACGTCCGAGACGCTGAGGCTCGAGGCGACCAGCAGGCCGACGGCGGCCGTGGCGATCACGCCGGCGAGGCGGCGCCGGGCGACGGCGCGTCCGGCGCTCACAGCTCGTACCCGGCCGCTGCGCAGGTCTCGAGGACCGCGATGACCAGCTCGTTCGCGTCGGCGCCGGTCGGCGCCTCGGCCAAGCGGTCAGCGAAGCCACGAATCGGTTCGTACGCGCTCTCGGACGCCCAGTCGGCAGCGGTCGCGAAGCGTTCGGCGCGATCCGGCGAGGATTCGATGAGCGCGTCCATCGCGAACTCGGCGTTCGCGCAGGCGAGCGAGGCGGCCTCGTCGAGAACCGGGGCGGCCTCGGGGTCGGTGACGACGGTGTCGATCACGACCTGCTCCAGCGGGTGCTCGTCGTCGGGGTCCGGTGCCGGCTCACGGGGCCCGGTCGGGAGTTCTGCGGGCGATTCGGCGTCAGGGGGTGCGTCGGTCGGCTCGTCGTCTACGCCGGCCGGGGGATCGGTCGGCGCCTCCGGCACAACGGTGGGTGACGACGGTCCGGGATCGAGGTCGATGCTGAACTCCGACGGTGCCGGCACCTCCTCGCCGGTGACGGCGTCGACGAGGGTCTCGGATTCTGTCGACGCGACCGTGTCGTCGGCCGACCCGCCGCAGGCTGCGGCGAAGACGATCGCGCATCCGAGCGCCAGCACCGACGAGCAGCGCACGACCGGGCGACGGCCTGGTCGAGCCGAGGCCTCGACCGTCGGGTCGAACGGAAGCAGGTGATGGGACAACGAGGCCTCCAGCGGGCGGTCCGACCCCACCGATCGGGGTCGCAGCGACCATCGGCACGGCGACGCGGGCCTTGAGCGATCCGGGCCCTGGTCCATTCGGCCCGGGTCGATGGGCCTGGTTCGCTCGCCGACGCCCGATCGGGACCGAGAGGGGAGCGTGCTGTCGTCGCGCGACCTGGAACGCATCGAGGGGTTCCTCGACGGCGACGCCCGTGTCCTCGCATGCGTGCCGGCGACTCCCGACGGTGCGGTCCCCGACACCGTCGGCGCCGTCCTGGCCCGGTCCTTCGGGAGCGTGCCGTCGGCGCGCCGTTCCCGACGTCGCTGGGATCCCGAGGAGGCCGCATTTTTCGCCGAGGTACCTCCTGTCGACCTCGGATCGTGGCGGCAGGTCCTGGTGGTGCACACCGCATCGCCCGACCGGCTGGTGGTGGTCGGCGTCGATGCACTCAGGCGACCGGTGGCCGAAGTCTGGTCCGTCGCGCTGGCTGCGATCGCCGACGTCACGACCGAGCCCATCCGGCTCCACGGCATCGCCACCGACGCCCTCGTCGTCTCGGTGACCGGCGCGGGGCCGCTGCGCTTCGCCCTGGCCAGACCGCATCGGCGTGCGGGATGCGACCTCGCGGACCGTCTCGGTGCTGCGGCGCGCGTCGCCCGAGGGTGACACCCCGGTAGCGATCGGGCAGGCTGCGATGTCCTAGGATCACCCGGAGCGGGCACGCCCGTGACCGCCGCGACGTACGCAACACCGATCAGGGGGGAACCATGGCGACCGCCGTCGACACTGCCGTCGACCCACGCGAGTTCGACTCCGAGGAGTTCCAGCGAGACCCGTTCCCGCTCTACCGGCGTCTGCGCGACCACCACCCCGTGTACCACGACCGGTTCCACAACCGCTGGGTGATCAGCCGCTACCACGATGTCGACGCGTGCTTCCAGGACAACGCCAGCTTCGATCGGGCGACCTACCGCCCCGACGGCGACTACGAGTTCGGCTCGAACCACGTGTTCGGACCGAACATCTTGGAGTACGGCAACAGCGACCGGCACCGCTGGATGCGCAACATCATCGCCAACCAGTTCGTCGGCAAGGGCCTGCTCGCCTTCATCCCGGTCATCGAGTCGATCGCATCGGAATTGCTCGACGCCGTCGCCGACGAAGGCGAGATCGAGTTGGTCGAGCGCATCACCAATCAGTTCCCGATCCGGGTCATCTCCAACATGTTGGGGCTGCCCCGCAGCCGACGAGGACCGCTTCGTCGGCTGGTACCAGGCCCTCATCGCCGGGCTGGGTTTCGGCGGCGACCACCTCGCCCGTGGCATCGCGGCACGCAACGAGATGTGGGAGTACCTCGATCCGCTCATCGACGAGCGCAGGAGCCGACCGACCGACGATCTGCTGTCCCGGCTGATCGAGGCCGAACTCGACGGCGTGAAGATGAGCGACGACGAGGTCAAGGGCTTCATCGCGTTGTTGCTGGCCGCCGGCGGCGACACCACCGACAAGGCCATCGCGAACATGTGGTTCCACATGCTCTACACCCGCCCCGACCAGTTCGAAGACGTCAAGGCCGACCCCGCGCTGTGGGAGAACGTCTTCGCCGAGATGATGCGATTCGATCCGGTGGTGCACGTCCAGCGACGGTTCACCACCCGTGAGGTGACGATGCACGGCACCGTCATCCCGGAGCGGGCCATGGTGACGCTGTCGCTCGGTGCCGGCAACCGCGACGATCGCGTCTTCGGCGAGCCCGACACCTTCGACATCCATCGCACCGACCTGCACATGGGCCGCGAGAACCGCTCGGGCCGCTACCGCGACAAGCTCCCCGGTCACCTCGGTTTCGGCATCGGGCAACACTTCTGCATGGGCTACGCCATGGCCCGCCAGGAGGCCATCATCGCCTGTACGAAGATGGCCGAGCTGATGCCCAATGCCCGACCGAAATACGCCGACCACGAGGGCATCGTCGCCCCGTCGATCGACTCCGGGGGGTTCCGGTCGCCCCGAGAACTGTGGATCGAGTGGGATGTCTGAGCGACCCGGCACACCCGGTGCGGAGGCTCGGGGGCGGATCGTGATCGACCTCGAGACCTGCATCATGGCGGGCGAATG
Organism: uncultured Acidimicrobiaceae bacterium; assembly: GCA_963716795.1. GTDB lineage: Bacteria > Actinomycetota > Acidimicrobiia > Acidimicrobiales > UBA8592 > CAVQUE01. The sequence goes on from CAVQUE010000002.1 coordinate 362,471, forward strand.
CGTCTACAACCACCCCGAGCACTTCGCGTTCGGTGACGACGACCTCCCCGAGGTCTTGCGGCCCGAGATCGGCGACGAGGCCGACCGGCTGCACGCGACCCAGGCGATCAGCGTCTGTCCGAGCGGCGCCATCTCCATCGTCGACGGCTGATCCCGGCGGCGCCCGGCACGAGGACGCCGCATGACTCTCGCGATCGACCACTAGCGTGGCTGCCATGTGCGGACGGTTCGTGTCGTCCTCGCCACCGGATGTCCTCGCGGCCTATTTCGGTGTCGATCAGGTGGGGGAGACCCTCGACGAGGCGCGCTACAACGTCGCGCCCACCACCGCAGTACCCGTCGTCGTCGAACGTGATGATCAGCGCCGCCTCGAGACGTTCCGGTGGGGCCTGGTCCCCACCTGGGCGAAGGACCTGCGCATCGGCAACAAGATGATCAACGCCCGCGCCGAGACCCTCGCCACCAAGAACGCCTTCCGGTCGGCGTTTCGCAAGCGCCGCTGCATCGTCTGCGCCGACGGCTTCTACGAATGGGCCCGCCTCGAGGGCGCCGACACGAAGACGCCGTTCTTCATCCACCGAACCGACGGCGCGCCGCTCGCGTTCGCCGGTCTGTGGGAACGCTGGCGCGAGCCCGCCGCCGCCACCGAGCCCGGAGACGCCACCGAGCCCGGAGACGATGCCCCCCGCCCGTGGATCGAGACGTGCACCATCATCACGGGCAGGCCCAACGAACGCATCGCCGCCATCCACGACCGGATGCCGGTGATGCTGGCACCCGACACCTGGGATCGCTGGCTCGACCCCACCTTCGATGACACCGATGCGCTCGAGCAGCTGTTCGAGCCGGCACCGGCATCGGACCTGGCACTGCACGCGGTCTCCACCGCGGTCAACAACGTGCGGTCCCAGGGTCCGGGCCTGATCGAACCGATCGACACCGGCACCGGCACCGAGGCGGGCGCCACACAGCCGACCCTCGAGGGGTTCGGCGAGTGAGCCTGCCGTGGCGCAAACGACTCGACCACCGGATGCTGCGATGGCAGGCCCGGTTCGAGAGCACAGGATTCAACCAGACGGCTCCCTGGGTCTGGGCCGTGGTGCTGTGGGTCGTGTTGGTGGCGCTCGCCCTCGCTCGGTCGCGCGAACTCAGCCAGGACGCGCAGTTGGCGGCGCCGATGCAGGTCGTCTGGTTGATCGGCGAGGGCTTCCGGCCCGATTCCTCGCTGTTGGGGCACAACTACCTGTTCGACCAACTGGGCTTGCTGATCTACCCGGTCGCCGCGCTGACCAGCCTGTTCCCGACGGCCATCACGTTGCTCGTCATCCAGTCCGGCGGCCTGGCGCTCGGGGTGGTGCCCCTGTGGCGGCTCGCCCGCTACGTCGCCGATCTGCGCATCGGCGCCACGATGGCCATCGTGTTGGCCTACAGCCTCTACAGCGCGGTCCACGCGATCAACCTGGCCGGGTTCCATCTCGAGGTCATCGCCGTTCCTGCGCTCATCGGCGCGGTCTACAACGGCCTCCGTGAACGCTGGGTCCGCTATTGGCCGTTGGTCGCCGTGGTCATGCTGGCGCGCGCCGACCTCGGCATCGTCGTCGCGGGCCTGGGCGTGCTCTGGTTGCTCGAAGGGCGCCGTCGGGTCGGGCTCGCGACGATCAGCATCGGGCTCGCCTACGCCGCGTCTGGCGATGCTCGTCATCCAGCCCGCGATCGGCGACGGCGATTTCCCCCATGTCGACGCCTACGCCGCCGTACGGGGGTGACGATCCCTTCACCGTTGCCTGGGGCATCGTGACCAGCCCGGTGTTGTTCCTGCGCGAGCTGTTCTCCGAGGCGAACTTCCGAACCGGGGTCGCCCTGCTCGCACCAGTGTTGTTCCTGCCCGTCGCGGCACCTCGGTGGCTGCTGCCGACCATGCCGCTGTTCACCATGTATCTCGTCGCCGATGTCGAGGAGGGCACCCTCGCCGAAGCCAGCCAGTGGGTGCCCATCACCGCCTTCGTCTTCGTCGCCACGGTGTTCGGACTCGCTCGGCACCGGTCGGGTGATGGTGAAGAAGGTCAACGTCGATCGGCGCCTGCTCAGTGCGCTCGTGTTCACCGCACTGGTGTTCTTCGTGCGGGACTCGGTGGCGTCTCCCTACGAAGAGCCGTGGTCCTGGGGCCGACGCGACGCCACCGACGAGGTCCGCATCGCCGCCGCGCAGATGATCCCCGACGACGCCGTGGTCCGGGCCGGATCGCGGCTGCTGCCGATGCTGACCGAGCGCCCCGGGCTCTTCGAGCTCAGCTTCGACTCTGCGGAGGATCCCGCCCAACAGGCCGACGCAGTCGCCCAGGGCGTCAACTGGGTGATCGCCGATCGCGGCGACGCCCCGAGCACCTGGACCGACCGCCAGTTCGACATCTTTGCCGTGCAGTTTCCGGTGGCGTTGGGTTGGGTGCAGGTCCTCGACGACAGCGAGGCCGGTATCCGGGTGTTCACCTTGCCGAGCGAGGCCGAGCGCCTGGGCCTGACACCGGTCGTCGGCGTCGGCGTCGACGACGCCGACCAGGCCGCCGGCTGACGCCCACCGGCGCATCCTGTGGTGCGCCGGTCAGTCGAGCGCTGCTGCGAGGTCCCGGGCGATCTGGGCCAGACGGTCGTGGTCGACGGTCGTCGCGGCATTGGCGAAATCCATGTCGGCCATCGTGGCCATCGCCAGCACGTGGACGTGCACGTGGGGGACCTCGAACCCGGCGATCATCAAGCCGATGCGCTCGGGCGCGAAGACCCGTTGTTGAGCCACGCCGATGCGCTGGGCCATGGCCATGAGGTGCTGGTTGGTCTCGGTCGGGAGATCGAGCCAGTGGTCGACCTCGGCGACGGGCACCACCAGGGTGTGGCCCTCGGTGATGGGGTTGATCGACAAGAACGCCGCGGCCACGTCGTCACGGGTGACGAAGTGACCGGGGAACTCGCCGTCGAGGATCTTGGTGAACACGCTCGCCATGCCCAGACGCTACCCCGCTCGTGGTTGCCCGGGAGGCACACGTTGCGTGACCCCGCACTAGCGTGCATCGCCGTGCCGGCTGCCCCTGCGACGTCGTGGCGTGACGACATCGTCACGGTGCCCAACGTCATCTCGTTGGTGCGCCTGGCCTGCATCCCGGTGTTCGTGTGGTTGCTGATCGGACGCGATCAGCCGATGGCCGCTGCCGCACTGCTGGGGGTGCTCGGCGCGACGGACTGGGTCGACGGCTGGATCGCCCGCCGCTTCGACCAGGTGTCCGAGCTGGGCAAGATCCTCGATCCCACGGCCGACCGGCTCATGTTCCTGGTCGCCATCGTCACCATGCTCATCGACGACCGGGTTCCGGTGTGGTTCGCCGTGCTGACCCTCGTCCGCGAGGTGCTGATCTCGATCGCCGCGGTGGTCCTCGGTGCGCTCGGTGCCCGCCGTATCGATGTCACGTGGTGGGGCAAGACCAGCACCTTCGGCCTGATGTTCGCATTCCCGCTGTTCCTCGTCGGCGCCGCAGACGTCGTGTGGTCCGACGTCGCCCAGACCCTGGCCTGGATCATCGGCGTGCCGTCGTTGCTTCTGCACTGGTACGCGGCGTGGGGGTACGTCCCTGCCGGGCTCGCAGCCCTCCGCGAGGGTCGTGCCGGCGAGGCGTCGGGCACCAGCGGTCGCTGACCGGAGCGACCCGCACGCCCCGATCGGTACTCGGGCGTGTCGGTGCCATGGGATAGGGTTCTGGGCCATGAACGTGCCCGAAGAGCTCCGCTACTCGACCGACCACGAATGGGTCCGCATCGACGGCAACCGGGTCGTGCTCGGCATCACCGACTACGCACAAGACGCTCTCGGCGATGTCGTGTTCGTCGACGTTCCCGCGGTCGGGACCGCCGTCGAGGCGGGGGATTCGTTCAGCGAGGTCGAGTCCACCAAGTCGGTGTCGGACATCTATGCGCCCGTCGGTGGCGTGATCGTCGAGACCAACGTCGAGCTGGGGGACAATCCCGAGCGCCTCAACGACGACCCCTACGGCGACGGCTGGATCTGTGTCATCGAGGTCGCCGACACCGGCGACCTCGCGGCGCTCATGGACGCGGGCGCCTACCAGGCGCTCATCGACGGATAGCCGACGATGACCGAACCCGTGAGCTGTGGCCGGTGCGGTGCCGCCAATCTGGCTGACGCCAACTTCTGTTCCTCGTGTGGTGCGCCCCTGTCGGACCTGGTGGATCAGCCCACCGAGACGCTGAGCCTGCCCGTCATCGGCGATGACGAGCCCCCCACGCCTCCCGTCGCCGGCTTCCACGTGAGTCGAGGACCCAAGGCCGGTTCGCGGTATCTGCTCGATCTCGGCACCTCGACGATGGGGCGCCACCCCCGCAGCACCTTCTTCTTCGACGACGTGACGGTGTCGCGTCGTCACGTCGAAGCCGACTACGACGGCACCAGGGTCGTGGTGCGCGACGTCGGCTCGCTCAACGGAACCTATGTGAACCAACAGCCCGTCGAGGGCGACGTCGAACTCATCGACGGCGACATCCTCCAGATCGGCAAGTTCAAGCTGGTGTTCTTCCGCGAGGACCCGATGTGACCGAGCCGTCGGGGCGGGGCCGCATCATCGGCGAGGTCGTCGACGCGCTCATCGACGAGTTCGGCGACATCTCGATCTCGAAGGTCCGCTACCTCGAGAGCAAGGGTCTCGTCGAGCCGGAACGGGCCGACTCGGGGTACCGCCGCTACCACGACGCCGATATCGCCCAGCTGCGGTGGGTGCTGCGCCAACAGCGCGACCACTTCATGCCGCTGCGGGTCATTCGCGAACACCTGATCGCAGGCGTTCGCATCGACGACGCGACCGGCGACGACCTGGTGCAGGCCTTGCCGAAGGTCGATCCCATGAGTCCGCCCGATCGCGACCTCGAGCTCACCGGCAAGGAGCTGACCGAGCAGACCGGGCTGTCGGTGGATCACCTCGCCGACATGGAACGCTTCGGGCTCGTCTCCCCGGCCATCCGGCGGGGGAGACCGCTCTACACCGGTGACGATCTCATCGCCGCCCGCCTCGTCGCCGCGTTCCTCGATCACGGGATCGAGCCTCGTCACCTGCGACCGTTCAAGGTCGCCGCCGAGCGCGAGGCCGGCCTGATCGAGCAGCGGCTGAGCGGGATCGCCTCGGGCGGCGAGCGTCGCGACGCGCTCGCCGAGCTCATGCGCCTCGGCGAGGACCTCCGCAGTCTCCTGCTTCGTCAACTGGTCCATCAACGACCATCCTGACCTGGGACGACGGGTCGATCGGCCCCAGTGTCGCCCTGCGTGATGATCCACAGGGTCGAAGGGGCTGGCACGCACGATCCGTGGTCGAACAAGGGGCGCCTGCCCCAGAGCATCGACCATCCGAGGCGAGTAGCGTCAGTGTCGTGATCGAGATGGAACTGGTCGGAGTGCGGGTCGAGCTTCCGAGCTCTGCGCCCATCGTGCTCCTCAAGGAAAACCGCCCCAACGGACGCCTGCTGCCGATCTTCATCGGCGGCCCCGAGGCGACGGCCATCGCCTTGGCGATGGACGCCGTCGAGACCCCCCGGCCCATGACCCACGACCTGTTCAAGTCCGTGCTCGATGTGCTCGCGGTCAAGGTCCAACGCGTCGTCGTCACCGACCTGCAGGACAAGACCTTCTTCGCCGAACTCGAACTCGACGGCGCCGATGGCATCCGCAGCGTGTCGAGCCGGCCCTCCGACGCAATCGCGTCTGGCGGTCCGAACCGGGACCCCGATCTTCGTGGCCGAGTCCGTCCTGGTCCAGGCCGGCTACACGGTGCCCGAGGGCGGCGACGCCGTCGACGATGCCGAAGCGGTCCTCGAGGAGTTCCGGGAGTTCATCGATCAGGTGACCCCGGAAGACTTCAGCTGATCCGATCGGGCTCAGGGTTGGCCGGGCTCGACCGACCAACGGTCATTGACGGCACGCGCGGCGCTCTCTACCCTGACGCTCCGGAGTCACACCGGTGGAATTTCGACCATGTCGAGACGATGCCGGTGGGCGGGCACGGGTCCTTCGAGGAGAACGCGCAATCATGACAGCCGATATCGCCCAGAGCTACAGCGGCACCCGTGCCGCCGAGATCGTGGGCATCACCTACCGCCAGCTCGACTACTGGGCCCGCACCGATCTGGTCCGTCCGTCGCTGCAGTCGGCGACGGGCAGCGGCAGCCGCCGCCTGTACTCCTACCGGGACCTGCTCGAGCTCAAGGTCATCAAGAACCTGCTCGACGCCGGCATCAAGCTCGAATCGGTCCGTGAGGTGTTCACGGTACCTGCGCGACAACCTCGACGAGGACGTCGCCACGGTGAACCTGGTCATCAGCGGCAAGTCGCTCGGTGCTCGTGCGCACCGACGAAGAGATCATCGACGTGCTCAAGGCCGGCCAGGGCGTGCTCAACATCTTGCCGCTCGGCAGCGTCAAGGACGAGGTCGACGCGGCCATCGTCGAGCTGTACCCCGAGCTCGCACCCGTCGCCGAGACCGACCCGGGCGAGGATTCTCGCGCCGTCGGTACCTGAGCGCATCGGACGTGGCGCAGTCGCCGCTCGACGATCGCCACCGGGCGCTCGGCGCGAAGATCACACCGTTCGGCGGCTGGGACATGCCGCTGTCGTATCCCGACGGGACCCTCGCCGAGCATCGGGCCTGTCGCAGCGACGCCGTTGTCTTCGACGTCTCGCACCTCGGCACCCTGCGGGTGCAGGGCCCGGGCGCCCAGCGGCGCCTGCAGTGGGCGCTGACCAACGATCTCGACCGGATCGGGCCCGGTCGAGCCCAGTACACCCACCTGCTCGATCCCGACGATGCGTCGGTGGTCGACGACATCATCGTGTGGTGGGTCGGTCCCGACCGCTTCGACGTGATGCCCAACGCGTCGAACACCGATCGGGTCGCCGCCGCACTGGCCGAGGCGATCGACGTCGCGATCCGACGGTGATCGATCGTCGACGCCGTCGACGTCACCACGACGCGTGCCGTCCTCGCCGTGCAGGGCCCCGAGGCCCGCACAGCGGCTCGCAGGCGGTCTTCGCCCGAGGCCGCCGCCGTCGAGCGCTTCGCGGTGGCCACCGTTGACCTGGCACGGCGCCGACGCCGTCGTCGCCGGGACGGGCTACACCGGCGAGGACGGCGTCGAGATCGCCATCGATGTCGCCGCAGCCGGCGACCTCTGGGATGCGCTGCTCGCCGCCGGGATCGCCCCGGCCGGCCTCGGCGCCCGCGACACGCTGCGCCTCGAAGCCGGCCTGCCGCTGCACGGCCACGAGCTCGGACCGGGCATCACGCCGCTGCAGGCCGGACTCGGCTGGGTCGTGCGCTGGGACAAGGGCGACTTCCGCGGCCGTGGCGCACTCGAAGCCGAACGCGAGGGCGGGATCAGCCGGCGTCTGCGAGGCATCGTCGTCGAAGGCCGCCGCCCACCGCGGGCAGGTCAGGCCGTCGTGGTCGATGGCCAGGCCGTCGGCGAGGTCACCAGCGGCAACTTCTCGCCCGTGCTCGAGTGCGGCATCGCCATGGCGTTCGTCCCACCGGAGCTCGCACCCGACACGGCGGTGGGCATCGATGTCCGCGGCGACCTCGTCGCCGGCCGTGTGGTGCAGCTGCCGTTCCTGCGTTGATCGGCCACCGGTCGATCGCCGATCAGCGCCTCTCTACATCTCGGCGATGCGTGCCAACACGTCGCCTTCGGGAATGCCGCCGCTCCAGCGGGCCACAGCGGTGCCATCAGCGGTGAAGAGCATGCCTGCGGGCTGGCCGGCGATGTCCAGCTGCGCCCACGAGTCGAAGGTCTCGTCCCACAGCATGGGGAACGACACGGTTCCGTAGGTGGCGACGAAGTCCTCGGCCTCACCGAAGCTGTCTTGGGTACCCAGTCCGATCACGGTCACCGTGTCGGCGTTCTCTCGAGCAAACTGCTCGACGTCAGGCGCTTCGGCCCGACACGACGGTCAATGCGGCGCCCAGAACCACACCACGAAGGGGAGCTCGCCGGGAGCGAAGGCCGACAGGTCGACGTCGGCACCGGTGGCGATGTCACGGACGATGACCGCCGGCAGGTCGTTGGGACCTGCCGGTACCGCCGGGGGAGCGGCCTCCTCGGCAGGCTCGTCGACGCCCGGGTCGGGTTCGCCGGCCGTCTTCGCCGTCGGGAGCTGCCTCGGCAGACGGCGCCTCGTCCTCGGGCGGAGCCGTCTCGTCGGATGGCGCCCCGTCGTCGGGTGGCGCCCCGTCGTCGGGTGGCGACGTGGCAGGAGGGGCGGTGGCGCTCTCGGCGGGGCCGATGGTCTGGAGGCCATCGCCGTCTCCGCCACCGCAGGCGCTCACGACCAGCGCAAGGCTCGCCGCAGCCGCCACGGCGCGTCGGCGCGTGATGGGGTTTCGTGACATGGGCACGGGCCAGAGAACTCTCTTCGGCACGAAACGGTTCCCGATCTCGCCGAGAAATCTCGCGAGGAGCAGAACCCCGGGTCAGCCCAGTGGCGGGAGGACGTCGACGGTGCGCTGGCGCAGCCAGGCATCGGCCAGGCTCAGCAGCATCATGGCCTCGACCATGGGCACCGCACGCGGGAGCACGCACGGATCATGGCGGCCACGTGCGGCGAGGGTGGTGGCCTCACCGGCATCGGTCACGGTGCCCTGTTCGGAGGAGATGGTGGCCGTTGGCTTGAAGGCGACCCGGACGACGATGTCGGCGCCGTTGGAGATGCCACCCTGCACCCCACCGGAACGGTTGGTGGCGGTCACCGGGGCCCCGTCGGGTCCGGGCACGAAGGCATCGTTGTGTTCGCGTCCGGTCAGATCGACCGAACCGAAGCCGCTGCCGATCTCGAAGCCCTTGGCGGCAGGGAGGCTCATCATGGCCTTGGCCAGATCGGCTTCGAGCTTGTCGAACACCGGGTCCCCGAGGCCCGGCGGCACATGGCGAGCCACACAGGTGACGATGCCGCCGAGGCTGTCGCCATCGCGTCGGGCCACGTCGATGGCGTCGGCCATGGCCTCGGCCGTCGCCGGATCCGGGCAGCGGGTGGGGTGGGCCTCGACGTCGGCGAGGGTCACGGTGTCGGCGTCGATGGCGTCGCTCGCGTCGAGCTGATGGATACGCGACACCCAGCCGAGCACCTCGATCACCGGCCACCTCGGCCAGCAACCGTCGAGCCAGGGCTGCGGCGGCGACGCGGCCGATGGTCTCGCGGGCGCTGGCCCGGCCACCGCCCTGGTGGTTGCGGATGCCGTACTTGGCGTCGGTGGTGTAGTCGGCATGCGACGGCCGGTACACGTGCTCGAGGTGGTCGTAGGCGCCCGGGCGCGCGTCGGCATTGCGGACCATCATCGCGATCGCGGTGCCCAGGGTCCGCCCCTCGAAGGTCCCACTGAGGATCTCGACCCGATCCGCCTCGTCGCGTTGGGTGACCAGGCGGCTCTGACCGGGGCGACGACGGTCGAGATCGTGTTGGATGGCGGCGACGTCGATGGCCAGGCGCGGCGGGCACCCGTCCACGACCACACCGATGCCACCACCATGGCTCTCGCCGAAGGTGTGCACACGAAAGACCTGACCCCAGCTACTCGTCACGCCGCTGAGGATACGGCCACGCGCACCTGCATGACCCAACGGGAGCTCGGTCGGGCGTGGCTGGTAGTGTTCGCCGCCGTGGGTTTGAACCTGGCAACGGCATGGGAAGCGGTCGCCGATGCGATCGGCGACGAGCAGGCACTGATCAGCGGCGACACGATCCGGACCTGGCGCGAGCTCGACGACCGGGCGGCGCGTGTGGCCGCAGCCCTGGGTGCGCTCGGGGTTCGAGCCCGGCGAGAACGTCGGGCTGTGCCTCTTCAACGGCAACGAGTACTCCGAGGCCCAGTTCGGTGCGATGAAGCTGCGTGGGGCGCCGTTCAACATCAACTATCGCTACACCGCAGACGAGCTGGCGTCGTTGCTCGCCGACGCGGACGCCAGAGCGGTCTTCTATGCGACAGACCTGCGCGACCGATTCGCCGAGATCGCTCCGACGCTGCCCGAGGTCCGATGCTGGATCGAGGTCGGCACCGACCCCGACGACACCGTGCCCGGTTTCGCGCAGTCGTTCGAGGGCCTCATCGCGGGCCACGAACCGGCCCCGCGTATCGAACGCTCCGGCGAGGACCTGTGGCTGTTGTTCACCGGCGGCACCACCGGCAATCCGAAAGGGGTCATGTGGCCGCACGAGTCCATCATCGGCACGATGGCCGGCACGTATGCGGCCATGAAGATGGCCATGCCCACCACCGTCGACGAGGTCGTCGACCGGGTCCTCGAGATCCGCGAGCGTGGCTATGTCACCCGCCAGCTCGCTGCGGCACCGCTCATGCACGGCACGTCGGGCATCACCGCATTGTCGACGCTGCTCCAGGGCGGGTGCGTGCTCACGCTGCCCGGCCAGCACTTCGATGCCGAAGCGCTGTTCACCTGCGTCCAGGAGCACCGGGCCTCGCATCTGACCATCGTCGGCGATGCATTCACTCGCCCGATGCTCGATGCGCTGCAGGCTGCGGCCGACCGCGGCGAACCCTATGACCTGTCGTCGATCTTCTTGATCATGAGCTCCGGTGTCATGTGGTCGGCGACGATGAAGGCCGCGCTGTTCGAGTTCAACCCGACGATGAAGCTGCTCGACTCGTTGGGTTCCTCCGAGGGTGTCGGCTTCGCCCGCAAGCTCGAAGGCGACGCCGAGCACGCGTCCACGGCACGGTTCTCGCTCGGCCCCGACACCATCGTCATCACCGAAGACGGTCGGCCGGTGGCCGCGGGATCGGGAGAGAAGGGGCGCCTCGCGCTGGGGGGACACCTGCCGCTCGGCTACTACAAGGATCCGGCGAAGAGCGCCGAGACCTTCCCGGTCATCGACGGCAAGCGGTATTCGATTCCCGGCGACTGGGCCACGGTCGAAGCCGACGGCACCATCGTCTTGTTGGGTCGCGGGTCGGCCTGCATCAACACCGGTGGCGAGAAGGTGTACCCCGAAGAGGTCGAAGAGGCGCTCAAGCTCGTGCCCGACATCGTCGACGCCAACGTCGTCGGCGTACCCGACGAACGCTGGGGTCAGGCCGTCACCGCCGTCGTGCAGCTCCGCGACGGCGCAGTCATCGACGATGCCGGCATCAAGAACGCCGTCAAGGAGCACCTGGCCGGCTACAAGGCGCCCAAACACATCATCCGGGTACCCCAGCTCGTCCGGTCGAGCAACGGCAAGAGCGACTACCGCTGGGCCGGCGCCACCGCCAACGAAGCCCTCGGCATCGACACCTGAGCCTCGCATGGGGCCGGAGCGGGTCGTCCGCGCCGCGAACAAGAGCAGGAGATGGCGGTGTCGGATCCACCGACTCCCACAGTTCTCCCGGCTGTCAGTCCTCGTCGACGGCGAGGAGTGCGTTCTCGACCAGCTCGCTGAGCGCAGGATGGATGTACAGGAACCCGCGAGCCAGCTCGTCGACGGTCTGGCCGAACTTCATGCCCTGGATCAACTGGTGGATCAGCGTGGCAGCCTGGGGACCGATGATGTGAGCGCCCAGTAGCAGCCGGGTCTCGGGGTCGACCAGGACCTTTGCGAATCCCGTGTGGTCCTCCATGGCCCAGCCGTAGGCGGTGCCGCCGTGATCGCGCCGACCGACGAGGTAGGGAATGCCCTCGCCTCGCAACTCCTGCTCGGTGGCTCCGACGGCCGCGACCTGGGGGTGGCTGAACACGGCGTGAGGCGTGGGCCACAGATCGACGGCCTGCAGGTCACCGGAGTGTGCGATGTTGTGGGCCACGACCCGGGCCTCGGCGTTCGCGGTGTGCTTGAGCTGATCGGGGTTGGTGACGTCGCCCAACGCCCAGACACCGGCGACATTGGTGCGCATGAACTCGTCGGTCACGACGTAGCCGTCGTGGGTCGCAACGCCCGCGAGGTGCAGGTCGAGTTCCTCGCTGGTGGGCTCACGCCCGGTGGCGACGAGGATCTCGTCGCAGCGGAGGTCGAACTGCTCGCCGCCGACGCTGGCCTCGATGCAGAGTTCGCCGGACCCGTCGCGGTGGACCGAGTCGACCGAACAGCCCAGACGGACGTCGCACCGTTGCGAGAAGACCTCGGTGAATCGCAGGCTGACTTCTTCGTCCTCGAAGCGCAGCAGGCGTGGACCGCGGACGAGCAGCGTGACCTCGCTGCCGAGCGCCTCGAACACGTGCGCCATCTCGGTGGCGATGTAGCCGCCGCCGAGGACCGCCAGGCGCGGAGGGATCTCGGGCAGGCGCATGATGGTGTCCGACGTGTGATAGCCGGCGTGTTCGAGGCCGGCGATGTCGGGGATCGCCGGCGTGGCGCCGGTGGCGATGACGATGTCGTCGCCGGTGATGCGATGGCTCGCGCCGTCGTTGCCGTCGACCACCAGCTCGCGGGGGCCGGTGAAGCGCCCCGAGCCGTGATACACGGTGACGTTGTCGAGACCGTGCCGGTAGGCCTCGCCGCCTGCGGCGATGGGGTCGATGCGCCCGAACACCCGCTCGACGATGTCGCCCCAACGGACACCGTCGACACGCAGGTCGACGCCGAGCTCGGAGGAGTGGCGGGCCATCTCCACCATGTCGGCGGCGTAGACGAACATCTTCGAGGGGATGCAGCCCCGGTTGAGGCAGGTCCCGCCGAACACGCCGCGCTCGACGATGGCGACGCGGGCGTCGTCGAAGTCGGGCGTGATGATGCTGTTACCCGATCCGGTCCCGAGGATGATCAGGTCGTAGTGCGTGGGCTCAGAGGTCACCGGGCGACCATACCCAGGCGCGGGTCAGCGGTGGCGGAGCTCTTCTTCGAGGAGGTGGCCGCGCAGCGCCGGGTCGGTGCGGCCCTCGATCTCGCGGTGGCGTTGGGCGACGGCCTCGTCGAAGACATGGTCGGTGACGATCCAGAACTGCTCGGCGACGATGGCGTCGTGGACCTGGTCGGCGACCACGGAGGGATCCATGGCGTCTTCGTAGATCGCCGCAGCCATGTCGCGCAGTTCGCTGATGTCGTCCTCGTCGGCCAGGGCCGCCTTGCGGAGCTGTTCGGGCCGGTTGCGCTCGGAGTCCAAGATGTTGGTGTTGACCAGGCCCGGGCACAGGACCGACACGTTGACGCCGCTTCCCGCGAGCTCGTGGTGGAGGGTCTCACCGATGCTGGCCACCGCGTGCTTCGAGGCGTTGTAGGGGCCCATCCACGGGTACGACAGGAGTCCGGCCACCGAGGCGGTGATGACGATGTGGCCGCTGTCGGCTGCGTGCATCGGTGGCAGGAACGTCGAGATGCCGTTGATGACGCCGTAGAGGTTGACGTCGAGCGTCCAGCGCCAGTCGATGAGCGCGAGCTCGTGCATCGGCCCGCCGGCCGCGACCCCGGCATTGAGGCACACGACGTCGACACCGCCGAAGCGCTCGACTGTGGCATCGCGCAACGAATCGACCGACTCGGCGTCGGCGACGTCGCAGCGCACGCCGAGGGCTTCGGTGCCCGCTGCGACGAGCTCGTCCACGGTGGCGGTTATGGCCGGTTCCTCGATGTCGCCGATGACGACGTCGGCCCCGGCGGCCGCGAACCGGCGGGCCATGGCCCGGCCGATCCCACTGGCCCCTCCGGTGATCACCGCAGTCTTTCCGTTCAGCTCCACAGGTCCCCCTCGTCCACGGTGTGTCGTCCCGGAGCGTAGTGGGAGGGTGCCCACCTAGGCTGCGTGGCCATGTCGGCTCCACTGGTGATCGCCCTGATGTTCCCACCCGTCCCCGAGCAGGCAGTGGCCGATGCGTTGGCGGCGATCGACCCCCGTGTCGAGGTGGTCTGGGCGCCATACATCGAGTCGGCCGATCTGCGCAGCGCGAAGGGCCGCAACGCCGGACGCGACCCCGGAGGCTTCGACCGCCCCGATCTCGATGACGCCGCCCGCACGGCGCTGGGCCGCTCTCATGCGGTGGTGGGCATCGACCTGCCGTCCGAACTGATCGACCTCGCCCCGACCCTTCGCTGGGTGCAGGCCGTCACGGCCGGCTCGGACCACCTCGACCTGGAGACCCTCGGCGCGGCCGGTGTCACCGTCACCCACGCGGGCGGCATCGCTGCGGCGTCGATCTCGGAGTTCGTGTTCGCCCGGATCCTGCAACATGCCAAGCACCTGCGGACGCTCGAGGCGCAACAGGCCGAGCACACGTGGGAGGTGCGCTTCGGTACCGAGATCGCGGGGCGCAGCATCGGGATCGTCGGACTCGGATCCATCGGACGGGCCATCGCCCGCCGGGCCCGAGCCTTCGAGATGACGGTGCTCGCCAGCCGGGCCTCGGCCCGGCCGGGCGACACCGATCCCGACGTGGACGAGCTGTTCCCCTCCGACGACCTCGACGCCATGATCGCCCGCGTCGACCACCTGGTCCTGGCGCTGCCGGCCACACCCGACAGTGTCGGGCTGATGGACGCCCGGCGCCTCGCGCTGATGCGCCCGGGATCGATGCTGATCAACATCGCCCGCGGTGTCCACGTCGTCGAGGCAGATCTCATCGCAGCGCTCGAATCGGGCCACCTCGGCGCTGCGGCGCTCGACGTCACCCACACCGAACCGCTGCCGGCCGACGACCCTCTGTGGGATGCGCCGAACCTGTACTTGTCCCCTCACACCTCGGCCTCCCTCGACCGCTATCAGGAGCAGGTCGTGGCCCTGACCGCCGAGAACGCTCGTCGGCTCCTCGACAGCGAGCCTCTCCGCAACGTCGTCATCTGACGACACACGACCCGCCACACGATCGTCGAGGAACTCCAGTTGCGTTGCGCCCCCTGGCACCACCGACGCCACCACCCACCCACATCGGTGAGGATCTGATCGGGGTCGACCGTCCGCTACTTCCGTTGGAAGTCGGCGGGGCGCTTCTCGGCGAAGGCCCGGGGGCCTTCTTTGGCATCGTCGCTCGCGAACACCGACCAGCCGTAGGAGTACTCGTGATCGAGCGCCTCCTGTTCGGTCATGCCATCGGTCTCGTGCAGGGTCCGCAGGATGGCCTCGACGGCGAGGGGACCGTTCTCGCAGATGGTCGCGGCGATCTCCTTGGCCTTGGCGAGGGCCGTACCGTCGGGCACCACGTGGCCGATCAGGCCGATGTCCGCGGCCTCCTGCGCCGTGATGTGCTTGCCGGTCAGCAGGATCTCGGCGGCGTGGGTGTAGGGGATCTGACGGCGCAGTCGTACCGCCGAGCCGCCCATCGGGTAGAGGCTCCAGCGGGCCTCGGACACACCGAATCGGGCGCTCTCGCCCGCGACCCGGATGTCCATCGCCTGGAGGATCTCGGTGCCGCCGGCGATGGCGACGCCTTCGACCGCGGCGATGATCGGCTTGGTCGGCCGGTAGCTGCGCAGCAGCGCCTTCCAGTGGATGTCGGGATCGGCCGCCGAGCGGGCCTTCATGTCGATCTCGGTGTCGGCGTCGTCGGCGTCGCCCGACATCGCCCGCAGGTCGGCGCCCGAGCAGAAGTTGCCGCCGGCGCCGGTGACGATGATGCAGCGCACGTCGTCGTCGGTCGACGCCTCGACGTAGGCGTCGTACATGCGCACCAGCATGGCCCCGGAGATGGCGTTCATCCGCTGGGGGCGGTTCATGGTGATGATCATCGTCTGGCCGTCGCGTTCGATCAGGGCGTCGGGCACGGAAATCCTCCAGAGGGCTCGGGGTGGCGACCGAGAAGGTAGCGCAACGACACGGGAGCGTTTGTGGCCATGTGCCCGGCGAGGCATGCTCTTGGCGGCTTCGGCGGGACACCGATCGCCAGGGAGACCCACATGAAGTTCACGCGGCCACGCCGGCTGAGCACCAACATCGAGGATCGGCGCGGCGCCGGACCGACGCGGCGGGGCGGCATGGGCGTCCCTGCAGCCGGCGGTGCCGGCGGCCTCGCCGTCGTCGTGGCGTTGGCCTTGGCCTTCTGTGGTGGGGGAGGCGGCGGTGGGTTCGATCTGTCGACAGGGAGCTCGCTGCCCGGCACCACCGCCGGCGCCGGCGAGGAGCTCGAGGTACCGCTGTCACCCGACCAGGACCCGAACCGCGACGAAGCCGAGCTCGCCAGCGTGGTGCTCGACAACACCCAGGTCTTCTGGGACGAAGTGTTCGCCGCCAACGGCATCGAGTACTCCGATGCCCGCCTGGTGTTGTTCACCGGCGAGACCCCGACCGGCTGTGGCCAGGGATCGGCGGCCACCGGGCCCTTCTATTGCTCGCTCGACGACACCGTCTACATCGACCTGTCGTTCTGGGACGTGCTGCGCCGTCAGTTCGGCGCCGGCGGCGACTTCGCCCAGGCCTACGTGATCGCCCACGAGATCGGCCACCACGTCCAGAATCTGCTCGGGATCAGCGAGGAGGTCCGGTCGCTGGCGGCGCAGAACCCGAGCGACCGCAACCCCTTGAGCGTCCGCCAGGAACTGCAGGCCGACTGCTTCGCCGGGGTGTGGGCGAACTCGATCTGGACCGACGGCGACGCCGGCGAACCCAACGGGATCGAGATCGACCGCAGCGACATCCGCGAGGCGCTCGACGCCGCGGCGGCCGTCGGCGACGACCGGATCCAGCAGCAGACCCAGGGCCGCCTGAACCCCGAGACGTGGACCCACGGGTCCGCCGATCAGCGCCAAGAGTGGTTCGAGAAGGGCTTCGAGACCGGCGATCCCGCTGCCTGCGACACCTTCAGCTGAGCCGTCGGCGATGGCTGCGGCCTGGCGCTAGCGTTTGGCATGGCGTTCCACCATGTTGCCTATGCCACCCGCGACGTCGAGGCCACGACGCAGTTCTACGAAGAGCTCATGGGCTTCCCGCTGGTGCACACCGAGATCACCGCCTTCGGGACCAGTTGGCTCCGCCACGTCTTCTACGACACCGGCGGCGGCGAATGCATCGCCTTCTTCGAGCTCCACGAGGTCGGCGAACAGCCGGGCTGGGCCACAGACGTCTCCGACGCCGTCGGGTTGCCGGTCTGGGTCAATCACGCCGCGTTCCGGGCCACCGCCGAACACCAGGCGACGGTGCGGGCCCGCATGGACGCCGCCGGGATCGCCCCGCTGATGGAGCAGGACCACGGCTGGTGCCACTCGCTGTACTACCTCGACCCCAACAAGATCATGGTCGAGCTGTGCCGGGACACGCCCGGCTTCACGCCCGACCCGGCCGAGGCCGCCCGGCTGCTCACCGTCGATCCGCTCGCCGCCGATCCGCTCGCCGAGGCCGCCGACGCGCCAGGTGGTGCCTGAAGTGCCCCGCCTGGGTCAGGTCCCCAGGGACGAGGCGCATCCGTTCGCGCAGACGATGTACACGATGTTGTTCGGCGACCGCGATCCGGTCGCCGAGCCGGGTACGGCATCGGGCACGCCGGGGAACTGGTGGACGGTGTTCGCGCAGGTGCCCGACGCGTTCGATCACACGACCGCCGGGTTCGGGTTCTACCGCTCACCGAACAGGCTGATCTCCGCCCGCCACCGCGAACTCGGCCAGGCCCGCGCCGGCTACGCGGTGGGCAGCCAGTTCGTGTTCAGCCAGCACTGCAAGGCCATGCGTGACGCCGGCTTCAGCGACGAACAGGTCGCCGCCATCCCGAACTGGTCGACCGTCGACTGCTGGACCCCCGCCGAACGGGCGCTGCTGGCCTACACCGACTGCCTGGTCCTCGAGCACGGTCGGGTCCCCGAGGCGCTGTTCGACCAGCTGAAGGACCTGCTCAGCGAACCCGAGATCATCGAGTTCACCTACATCACCTGCACGTACGCGATGCATGCGACGATGACGAAGGCCCTGCGTCTCGAGTTCGACGACGTCGACGAGCGCGTCGTCGAGGTGGCGGACCCGTCGGGCAGCTACGCCGGCCTCGCCGTCATGGCCGCAGCGGACGGCACGCCGATCGACCCCTCGGTGCGCTGAGGAGCGAAGCCGTTTGTAGATCCCCTGTATGCGTCGGTGTAGACTCCTTGCATGGGCACCACCACGATCCGAGTGGACGACGAGACACACGCCCGGCTGCTCGAGCTGAGCGCTGCGTCCGATGCGACGCTGATCGACACCGTTCGAGCTGCCACCGATGCACTCGAGCGTCAACGATTCGCAGACCGGGTCACTCGCCAACTCGATGCCGTGCGCGCCGACCCCGACGCGTGGGCCGAGTACCTGGCCGAAGGTGAGACGACCTCGGTCTCTGATGGCATCGGTCGGTGAGCTCTGGCTCGTCGACTTCGGCGAGCCCTATCCCGGTGAACCCGCGTCTCGGCGGCCGGCGTTGGTCGTGGGACCGGCCGGCATCTTCGGCTCCTCGTTCCCGTACCTCTTCGTCGTGCCTCTCACCACCAGCCTTCGTGGACTCGACCTGCACGTCGAAGTCGAGCCCAGCACCGACAACGGTCTGGATGCGACCAGCGCCGTGCAGTGCGAGCTGCTCCGGTCGGTGAGCCGGCGCCGTCTGGTCCATCGAATCGGTGTGGTCGATTCCGAGGCGGCGTTCGCCGTCGATCGGATCCTGCGCACCCTGCTCGCGCACTGACGCGGCGTCACATCACTGCAGGCCACTACGTCCGGCCGAGGAACTGATCTGCCTCCTGTCCAGAGTCGTCGACCGTTGACGGGCGCGGGGCGTCCGATCTACCGGAAATCTTCGATGCTGGGGCAGCTGCAGACCAGGTGCTTGTCGCCGTGGGCGCCGTCGATGCGCCCGACCGGCGGCCAGTACTTGTCGGGATCGACGGTGCCGGTGGGGTAGGCGGCCTCGCTGCGGGTGTAGGGGCGGTCCCATTCGTCGGCGGTGAGCACGGCGGCGGTGTGCGGGGCCCGACGCAGGGGGCTGTCGTCGGCCGACCAGACGCCTGTGGCGACGCGGTCGATCTCGGCCCTGATGGCGATCATGGCATCGCAGAACCGGTCGATCTCGGCGAGATTCTCCGATTCGGTGGGCTCGATCATCAGCGTGCCCGCCACGGGGAAGCTCATGGTGGGGGCGTGGAAGCCGAAGTCCATCAGCCGCTTCGCCACGTCGTCGACGCTCACGCCGGTGGCCTTGGTGATGGGGCGCAGATCGATGATGCACTCGTGCGCGACCAGGCCGTGCTCGCCGGTGTAGAGCACCGGGTAGTGCGGCGCCAGACGCCGGGCGATGACGTTGGCGCCGAGGATCGCGACCTTCGACGCCTCGGTCAGGCCGTCGGGGCCCATCGAGCGCGACGTACGCCCACGAGATCGGCAGGATCGACGCCGAACCCCAGGGTGCGGCAGAGATCGGGCCGACCCCGGTGGCGGGACCGGCGTCGGCGACGAGCGGATGGTTCGGCAGGTACGGCGCCAGGTGTGCCCGCACCGCAACCGGTCCGACACCGGGGCCGCCGCCGCCGTGGGGGATGCAGAACGTCTTGTGGAGGTTGAGGTGCGACACGTCGGCACCGAACTCGCCGGGCTTGGCCAACCCGACGAGCGCGTTGAGGTTGGCGCCGTCGAGGTACACCTGGCCGCCGTGGCGGTGGACGAGCTCGCAGATCTCGCCGATGCGCTCCTCGAACACGCCGTGGGTCGACGGGTAGGTCACCATCGAGCGCGCCGAGCTCGTCGCCGGCGTCGATGCACTTCTTCTCGAGGTCGTCGACGTCGACGTCGCCGTTGTCGTCGCAGTCGACCACCACGACCCGCATGCCGGCCATCGCCGCGCTGGCGGCGTTGGTGCCGTGTGCCGACTGCGGGATCAGGCAGACCTGGCGGCGTCGGTCGCCGTTGGCGTGATGGAACGCACGGATGGCCAACAGGCCGGCGAACTCGCCCTGGGAACCGGCGTTGGGTTGCAGGCTGACGGCGTCGTAGCCGGTGACCTCGCACAATGCGGCTTCGAGTTCGGCGATGAGCTGCCGGTACCCGGCGGTCGAGGCCGGCGGGGCGAAGGGGTGGATGTCGGCGAACTCGGGCCAGGTGACCGCCGCCATCTCGGTGGTGGCGTTGAGCTTCATCGTGCACGAACCCAGCGGGATCATGGTGCGGTCGAGCGCCAGGTCGCGATCGGCCAGCCGGCGCAGGTACCGCAGCATCGAGGTCTCCGAGCGGTGCTCGGCGAACACGGGATGGGTGCAGAACTCGCTGGTGCGCGCGAGCGCTGTCGGGATGGTGGCGTGCACCGTCGGCGGTGGGGCTCGCCGCCCCGAAGAACGCCGAGGACCTGCTCGACCAGGGCAGGGGAGTGGGTCTCGTCGAAGGCGACGGCGACGTGGTCGGCGTCGACCAGGCGCAGGTCGATGCCGGCATCGGCCGCGGCGGCCACGATGGCTGTGGCCCGGCCGGGCACGGCGGCGGTGACGGTGTCGAAGAACACGTCGGTTGCGTCGATGCCGGCCTCGGCGAGCCCGGCGGCGAAGGTCGCAGCCAGCGTGTGGACCCGCCCGGCGATGGACCGCAGGCCCTCGGGCCCGTGGTAGACGGCGTAGGCACCGGCCATCACCGCCAGCAGCACCTGCGCGGTGCAGATGTTGCTGGTGGCCTTCTCGCGGCGGATGTGCTGCTCGCGGGTCTGCAGCGCCAGCCGCAGCGCCGGGTTGCCGGCGTCGTCGATGGACATCCCGACGAGGCGGCCGGGCAGCGAGCGGCGGTAGTCCTCGCGGACCGCCATGTAGCCGGCGTGGGGTCCGCCGAAGCCCATCGGCACGCCGAAGCGCTGGGCCGAGCCGACCACGACGTCGGCGCCGGCATCGCCGGGCGCGCCGAACAGCGTGCAGGCCAACAGGTCGGCGGCGACGGCCACCAGGCGTCCGGCGTCGTGGTGCGCGGCGATGATCGGCGCCAGGTCGCGGATGCGCCCGGAGGCGCCGGGGTACTGGACCAGCACGCCGTAGACGTCGTCGAGATCCACGTCGGGATCGTCCAGGTCGGCGACGACGAGCTGGATGCCCAGGGGCTCGGCCCGTGTGGCCATGACGGCGATGGTCTGGGGCAGGGCATCGGCGTCGACCACGAACCTGTTGCCGGGGTTCTTCTGGACCCGATGCAGCAGCGTCATGGCCTCGGCGGCGGCGGTGGCCTCGTCGAGCAGCGACGCGTTGGCGATCTCGCGCCCGGTGAGGTCGGAGATCATCGTCTGGTAGTTCAGGAGCATCTCGAGGCGGCCCTGGGAGATCTCGGGCTGGTACGGCGTGTAGGCCGTGTACCAGGCCGGGTTCTCCAAGATGTTGCGGGCGATGACCGCCGGGGTGACGGTGCCGTGGTAGCCGAGCCCGATCATCGAGGTCCGGACCTCGTTGGCGTCGGCCATGGCACGCAGGGCCGCGATGGTCTCGACCTCCGACCGCGCCGCTGGCAGCGCCAGCGGCTCGGTGCTGCGGATGGCCTTCGGGACGACTGCGTCGATGAGCTGGTCGAGGCTGTCCATGCCCAACTCGGCGAGCATCGCCTGCTGCTCCGCGGTGGAGGGCCCGATGTGGCGGGGCGCGAACTCGATGGTGGGATCGACGTCGATGGGCATCTCGGGAGGCTCCGGGGGTCGCAGGTGGTCGGTCTGCGTCCCCCTCTGTCAGTGGACCTGAGAGCTTCACCCCCGCGAGCGGCGGCTTTCCCCGTCGGTGGAGCCCTTCGGCCGGCCCGTGGGGGACGGCCTCGTGCTCGCTTTCCAGAGTGGCCAGCTCGGCTGCGGTACCGGTGCCTGAGAGATTCCGGGGGACCCGTTGCTCCTTCGGCGCCACCTCGAAGGTGGACTCTCCCGCAGCCGATCGACGACCAGTGCCCACGGTACCGCACCCATCGCCCCGCGGGAAGCGTCGAAAGCTGGGACGTTGCGCGCAGCACGCCGACACCGGCCGGCGACGCACCCCGGTGGGTCGCTTGGGTACCCCTGAGCCGTCTCGGCGTTTCGCTGCTGCTGCGCAGCACGCCGACACCGGCCGGCGACGTGCGTCCCGCACACGCAACGAGACGTCCACGAGACCGCGGATCCCGGCGCGAGCACGCCGGAGACGAGCCGGCCCAGGAAACTCAGAACATGTCGGCGCGTTCGCTCAGACCCAGCGGCGCGAACGGGCCGAAGAACCCATGCTCGTAGAGGCCGAAGCCCTCCTGTTCGCCGCGATCGGGATCGGTGTAGGTGAACCGGCACACATGATCGACGACGCCGAACTGGCCGAGGCCCTCGACTTCGTCGATGGCCCAGTCCTTGTGCTGAACGACCAGCTCGGGACCCTGGTACTGGCCGTGGCGCCAGTCGGGATCGATGCCGTAGCCGGTGCCCATCGCGACGTAGTTGGCGAGCATCGGCTCGCAGCGCATCGCGATGCCCGAGTCGCCGAAGGTGATGGTCGAACCCGACAGCATCCGGGTGCCGGGCACCGTCTGGTGCTCCCATTCGGGACGCCCGAGCCACTCGACGGGGCGCTCGGGATCGCTCCACACCCGCACGCCCTCTTCGAGGAGGCGCTCGCCGGTGGTGGTCTCGTTGAGCATGTAGACGATGGAGTGGTCGCCGAAATCGACCGGGAAGTAGTTCCAGAGCCCGCCCATGACGCTGGTGTCCTGGCGGATGCCGTCGGGCTCCTTCTCGCCGACGGGGCGAACGCCCCACGAGCGGTCGCGGCTGCCGCCCCAGCGGTCGGGGGTGATGTCCCACGAGTCGTCGCCGGCGCGCAGGCTGCCCGTCCAGCGGCCGAGCTGGGCGAAGCGCTGGGTGTCGAACACGACCTTGCCCTTGGAGCGCACGTACTGGCGGGGCTCTTCGAACGCGGGGATGGCGGCCTGCCAGGTGACGTCCATCTCGATGTCGCCCTCGTTGGGTTCGACGACGACACGGACCTTCTGAAGCGGTTCGATGATCTCGACACGGATGGGGCCGACCTGGAGATCGGAGCGGTCGGTGAGGGGCCGCGATGCCCGAACCACTCGGTGCCGCTCGGCGGTGCCGACGGCGATGAACGCGTCGGTGACGCCGAGGTTCGGGTACTGGCCCAGCCCGAAGATGGTCATCACCTCGTCGGACGAGCCGTGGAGGTTGAAGTAGTAGCGGTCGTAGAAGTTCCGGTCGCTGGTGGCGGGATGGCGGATGAACTCCGAGGTCTGGTGGACGGGGTAGTCGTCCCAGGACGAAACGGTCACGGTGGTCTCCAGCAGGTGAGGGTGCGGCGGATGCCGCAAGGCGGGGCGGTGGGCGTCGCCAAGGTTGGCACAAGCCGGACAGGTTTTCTGACGGTCCGTCAGCTCGGCGGTCGTCGGCGTGGCAGAGTGGCCGTCGGAGCGCCGCGACCTGGCGGCGCCACAGCTACGCAGGGGGAACGCCGTGACCAGCGACGCGAACACATACGGAGGGGCCGAAGCGCGTTTCGGAGGCAAGGTGGCGCTGGTGACCGGGGCCGCGGGTGGCATCGGTCGGGCCAGCGCGATGCGGCTGGCCTCCGACGGCGCATCGGTGCTCGTGGTGGACCTCGACGGGGCCGGCGCCGCTCGGACCGCAGACGAGATCGTCAGCGTCGGGGGAGTGGCCTCGTCGATGGGAGTCGACGTCGCCGACGAGGACCAGGTCGCGGCGATGGTTACCGCAGCCGTCGAGCGCCACGGCGGCCTGCACCTCGCCCACAACAACGCCGGCATCAACGACGCCGCAACCCCGCTGCACGAGCTGTCGCTCGCGTCGTGGCAACGGATGATCGATGTCAACCTGACCTCGGTATTCCTGTGCATGAAGCACGAGATCGCCCACATGCTCGACCACGGCGGCGGCGCCATCGTCAACACCGCCTCGGGCGCAGCCGTGGTCCCTGCGCCGGGCCTGCCCCACTACACCGCGGCGAAGCGGGGCGTCGCGGGGCTCACCGCCGCCGCAGCCCAGGAGTACAACGGCCGCGGTATCCGGGTCAACGGCGTGGCTCCCGGGATGGTCGACACACCGATGATCGAGAGCTGGTTCGGCGGTGACCGCTCGACCATGGACGCCATCGCCCGCCACCTGCCCGGCGGCCAGATGGGTAGCCCCGACGATGTCGGCGACGTCGTCGCCTTCTTGTGCTCGAACGACGCCCGCTGGCTCAGCGGCGAGACCATCGTCGTCGACGGCGGCGGCATCTGCCGCTGACCCGCCGGTCGCCGTCGCACCTGACGACTCGTCAGATCCCGGTCACGTCCTGCTCTACACTGCCGGCCATGACGACCAAGACGAGGGTGCCGGCCGTTGACGGGCTCTTCACCACCGACGACCCGCCGCGCCTCATCGGGGGCAAGGGCCGCAGCCGCGGCAGCTACTTCTTCCCGAAGGACATGGCGGGGGCCGACCCGGCCTGCTTCGACGACGACGAGCGCGACGAGGTGCTGCTGAGCCGCACCGGATCGGTGTGGAGCTACACCACCAGCAGCTATCCGCCGCCGCTGCCCTACGTCGTCACGACCGAGCCGTTCGAGCCGCTGGTGATCGCCGCCGTCGAGCTCGACGATCAAAAGCTCGTGGTGTGTGGGCAGATGGTGCCCGGCGTCGACATCGCCGACATGGCGGTCGGCATGCGGGTCGAGGTGGTGCTCGACGTGCTCTACAGCGACGACGACCACGACTACCTGGTGTGGAAGTGGAACCCGATCAGTGCGGACCAGGAGGCGTCATCATGACCGTCGACGACATCGCCATCCTCGGGGTGGGTATGCACCCGTGGGGCAAGTGGGGCCGCAACTTCGTCGAGTACGGCGTCCATGCGGCCCGAGCGGCCATCGCCGACGCCGGGGTCGACTGGAACGACGTGCAGTTCGTGTCCGGAGCCAACACCGTCCGCAACGGCTACCCCGGCTGGGTGTCCGGCTCGACGTTCGCCAACGCGCTCGGCTTCCAGGGCTGTCAGCTGTCGTCGAGCTATGCCGCGTGCGCATCGGGCGCCACGGCGTTGTCGATCGCCCGGGCGCAGATTCTCGCCGGCGTGTGCGACGTGGCTCTGGTGGTCGGCGCCGACACCACCCCGAAGGGGTTCTTCGCACCCGTCGCCGGCGACCGCCCGGATGATCCGGACTGGTTGCGGTTCCGCCTGGTCGGCATGACGAACCCCGCCTACTTCGGCATGTATGCGCGGCGGCGCATGGAGCTCTTCGGCGACACGCCGCACGACTTCGCCATGGTCAAGGCCAAGAACTCCCGCCACGGCGTCCACAACCCCAACGCCCGCTATCCCAAGGAGTTCGGCGTCGCCGACGTCGAGGCGTCGCCGGTGGTGGCCGACCCCCTGCGCCTGCTCGAGATCTGCGCCACCAGCGACGGCGGGGCCGCAATGGTCGTGTCGAGCATGGAGTACGCCCGATCCCACGGCATCGACGATCCCGTTCGTGTCGCAGGCATCTCCACGGTCGGACCCACCTACCCGAACGCGATCATCGACATGCCCTACCTGGCGTCGGATTCGTGGGCGGCAGCCGGCGACGAACACCACACGTTCAAGACCCAGATCGCCCAGCGCGCCTACGACGAGGCCGGCGTCGGCCCCGACGACCTCGACCTGGCCGAGGTCTACGACCTGTCGTCGGCCTACGAGCTCGACTGGTACGAGGCCATCGGCCTGTGCGAGCGGGGTGAGGCCACGAAGCTGCTCCACGAAGGCGCCACCAGCGTCGGCGGGCGCATCCCGGTCAACGCCTCCGGCGGGCTCGGTGCCTTCGGCGAGGCCATCCCGGCCCAGGCCATCGCCCAGGTGTGCGAGCTCACCTGGCAGCTCCGCGGCCAGGCCGGCGGCCGTCAGGTCGACGGCGCGCAGGTCGGACTCTCCATCAACTACGGCATGTTCGGCCACGGCAGCTCCGTGATCGTCGCTCGCTGAACGGAGCACTGCAACCGCCATGACCATTCACGTCAACCGAACCGACACCGGCGTCATCGAGCTGGTGATGGACAACCCACCGGTCAACGCGCTCAACATCGCCGACACCTACGCCCTCGCCGATCTGCTCGACGGGTGCAAACGCGACGACACTGGCCCGCGCAGTCATCCTGACCGCCACCGGGCGGGGCTTCTGCGCCGGTGTCGACATCAAGGAGATGCAGGCCCTCGAGGCCAACGAGGGCATCCTCGGGGTCAACGACGCCTGCTTCGAGGCCTTCCGCGCCGTCTACGAGTGCGCCGTGCCGGTCATCGTCGCCGTCAACGACTTCTGCCTCGGCACCGGCATCGGACTGGCCGGCAACGCCGACATCGTCATCGCGGCCGAGGGTGCGGTCTTCGGGCTGCCCGAGGTCGACAACGGTGCGCTCGGTGCGCTCACGCACCTGCGGCGGCTCGTGCCCCAACAGCGGGCACGCCACATGCTCTACACCTGCGAGCCGGCACCGGCAGGCGAGCTGATGAGCTACGGCACCGTGCTCGACGTCGTGGCGCTCGACCGGCTGCTACCCAGGGCGCACGAGATCGCGTCGGTGATCGCCGACGAAGAACCCGCGGACCATCCGAGCCGCCAAGCGCTCCGCCAACGGCATCGACGAGGTCGACGTCCGCACCAGCTACCGCTTCGAACAGGGCTTCACCTACGAGCTCAACCTCGCCGGCGAGGGCGACCGTGCTCGCGACGCCTTCGTCAACAAGCAGCGCTGAGGGCGCCGCGCCCATCGGCTCGAAATCGTGCGGCCCCCTGCCGATGGGGCCCCATGGGAGCCGAGACTGCACCTGCGTACTGGTGGTGGGACACCGACGTCGGCACGCGTGCGCTCGTGTTGACCGCCACCCAGCTCGGGATAAGCGATCACCTGGACCGCGCCCAGCTGGCCGCGCTCGAAGACGCCCGCCGCAGCGGCGACCCGCTCGCGACCGACCTGGGCCGACACGGTCTGGTCATCGCACTCGATGACATCGTGGAGATGCGCCTCGGCAGAGACGAGTCCGTACTCGAACTGCTGATGGTCGACGGGGTCACCTCGGTCGGGCTGCGCCCGCCCAATTGGTCGATCGCTGCAGGACTGTTCGAAGAGCTCCGTCGCCGCCGAGCCCCCTCGGCGACGGTGCGGGCGACGATGGTGAATCCGGGGCCCGAGGCTCGACCCGACCTGGTGGTCGCAGGTCGCCACGACGAGTCTCATGGCCGCCACCGGCGGGCTGGGCGCACTGTTGTGCGTCTTTGCCGCGATGGAGCCCGAGAGCCCCAGCGGCGACCCCGGACGTCGACGGAGTCCGGTCGATGCTCGACACGGTGTTCGGCACGGTCGGGTTCGTACCCGCCCTGCTGTGTTTCGTCGTGACCCTCGCCCTGGCGATCGCCCGGCTGCTGGCCGAGCGAGCGGCGCTGCGCCGCAGGTCGCGACATCCGCCACGAGATCCGGGTGGCCGTGCCGCCCCTGACGCCCGATCCGGAGCCGGAACCGCAGGCAGTGCCGCCCGACGCGATCGTCTTCAGTGCGCCCGCAGACGGGGTCGACCCGTCGTCGGACCTCTTCGGCGATCCGAGTCCTCGCTGAGCTCGACGGTCAGCGGAGCGCGCCACCGAGCAGCGGACGCGGGCGGCGCTGACGCCCGCCCATGCCGTGGACCCCACCGCCCGGTGGCGTCGATGCACTGCACAGCAGGATCGCCGGGTTCGGGCGTTCGATAGGGACGGAAGAGTCGGGGTCGCACGAGCAGCTGCAGACCGTCCATCGCCCCGGCGGTGATGTCGCCGCCGACGTAGTTGCGGTTCCACGTGGCGATCTCGGGCGCCGTGGTGACGACCCGATCGATGATGAGATCGCGAAACCCCGGAGCGAAGCGCTCGATCTGGGCCTCGATGGCGGCCGATGCGTCCACGGGTGACCCCCCGGGCACATGGGTGTAGGACCACAGGACCTCGTGACCGGTGCCCTCGGTCCGGGTCGGGTCGACGCGGCTCTGCTGGGCGACCAGGACGAACGGCCGAGCGGGCACACGGCCGTCGGCGACCTCGCGCTCGGCGTGCGCGACTTCGGCCAGGGTCCCGCCGACGTGGACCGTCCCCGCCTGCGCCGAGTACGGATCGGCCCAGGGAACCGGACCGGCCAGGAGGTGGTCGACCTTGCAGATCCCGGGGCCGAACCGGAAGCCGGCGAGTCGTCGGCGATAGCGGTGCGGCAGTGCGTCACCGGCGATGCTGCGCGACCTGGGCGGCATCGGTGTCGAAGATCGACGACCCGGTGGATGGGCAGCGTCTCGAGGCGGTCGACGGTGCTCGACGGTGCGGATCTCGCCGCCACGTGCGTCGATGGCGGCGGCCATCGCATCGGCCAGTCGCCCGCGTTCCCCCCTCGATCGACGGGCCAGCCGTGGGCATGCGCCGACGCCATGAACAGGTCGCGAAGGCAGCGGTCAGGGGCCGCTCGAGCGGCAGCACTCCATGGGCTGCGCAGCCTGCGAGCAGGCCGGCCGCTTCGTCGCCGACGAATCGGTTGCCGATGCGCCGGGCCGAGTCCAGCCCGTCGAGGCCGTAGCGGGCGAGCAGGACCGGATGGCGCGGTATCCGCGGCGATCGGACCGAGAACCGACGCCGGCCAGCGTCGTCCCAGCGTCCTCGGCGTAGCGGCCCACGAGGCGTCGGTAGGCGTCGCCGTCGGCACCGAGGGACGCCACCGTGGCGTCGAGGTCCCGCCAGGCAGCGCCGGCTCGGCCACCGTCGAGCGGATGGGTGAAGCAGACCTCGGGGTGCACGAAGCGGGCGCCGTGGGTGGCCAACTCGGCGGGCCCAGTCGTCGAAGAACGACGAGCCGGCAGCGAAGGGCACCACCGCCGCACCGAGGTCGCGGACGGCGCCGAAGGCCGTGGTGTCGCTGCGCAGCCCGCCACCGACACGGTCGGCTGCTTCGAGGACCAGGACCGAGCGGTCGGCGGCGCGCGAGTTCGAGGGCTGCAGCGAGACCGTTGGGCCCCGAACCCACGACGATCGCATCCCAGATCGCACGATCCCAGCGTGCCAGATGTCGGCGTCGCCGGTAGACATCGAACTGCGCTCGGATGGTCGATCTGACGACGCGTCAGTTACCGTCGAGGCTCGCTTCAGCCGAGTGGACCAACCGACCAGCGGTCCGGTCTCGTCCCAGGAGATCTTCCGTGCGCTCTCGTCGTTTCCGTCCCGCTCGCCTCCCCAGCCGCCATCTGCGACCGCTGCTCGCGGTGCTGGTGGCCTGTGCGCTCGTCGGTGCCGCCTGTGGCGGAGCGGAGCGCGACGCCGACGGCGGCGGTGCCGGCGGCGACGCCGTCACCGAGGCCGAGGGTGCGCCGAGCGCTGCGGACGGCGATGTCGAGACCCCCGCCGACGACGGCGCCGCCGAGTCCGCCGCCGACGACGCCGCAGCGGCCGGCGACGACGCAGCCGGCAGCCTCCGGCGACGACAGCTCGGACACGAGCGCGGTGGCGATGTTCGGCGATGCGCCGTGGCCATGCGGACCAGGCGATGCGTCGGGCGCAACCGCCCAGGGCGTCACCGACGACACGATCACCATCGGCGCCGGCGACGACCAGGGGTTCGCGTCGTCGCCGGGACTCAACGCCGAGATGACCGCCGCCGCCCAGGTGATGGTCGACGCCTGCAACGAGCTCGGCGGCATCAACGGTCGCCAGATCGAACTCATCAGCT
This sequence comes from uncultured Acidimicrobiaceae bacterium, assembly GCA_963716795.1. Taxonomy (GTDB): domain Bacteria; phylum Actinomycetota; class Acidimicrobiia; order Acidimicrobiales; family UBA8592; genus CAVQUE01. The sequence goes on from CAVQUE010000002.1 coordinate 392,057, forward strand.
ACGACGCCAAGATCTTCGAGGTGTCCTCGGTCATGCTCGACGCCTGCGACGAGGTGTTCATGTTGGTCGGCGAGGGCTTCGCCGTCGACGGCTTCGGCGAGGAGACCCGAGTCCAGTGCGAGCTCGGCGCACGTGCCGGCGTGGACCGTCAGCGCTGCAGCGGCACACGGCCCCCGCATGGTGCAGCCGATGCCGAATCCGGCCGACCAGCTCTCGATCGGCACCGCCACCTGGATCGCCGAGACCCACCCCGAGGCGATCGACTCGGCGCCGTCGCGATCTTCGCCAACTTCGGTGCCACGATCGAGACCAAGGACAAGGCGCGTCGCCGGCTTCTCCCAGGTCGGCTACGAGTGGCTCGGCGAGATCGAGTACAACGTCAACGGCGAAGAGGACTGGACCCCGTTCGTCCTGCAGCTGCGCGACCTCGGCGCCGAACTCGTCTACTTCACCGGCACCTGTCTGCCGAACTACCAGCAGTTCCGGGCCGCGGCCCAGGTGAACGACTTCGACGCCGTCTGGCAGGTCGACAACCCCTGGTACGACGCCCCGTGCGCCGAGGCCAACGCCGACGGCGTCATGGACGGCACCCTCATCCGCGTGCCGATCGTGCCGTTCGAGGAACGAGACATCAACCCCGCGACCGACGACTACATGACCCTCATGGAAGACGCCGGCGAGCCCATCTCGGCGCTGGCCGTCCAGACGGTCTCGGCGTTCTTGTTGTGGGCGACCGCGGCGTCGGCGTGCGGTTCGGAACTGACAGCGGAGTGTGTGATCGACCAGGCCCGGGCCGTCGGCGAATGGGACGGTCACGGTCTGCACGTACCCGGTGATCCCGGCGCCAACGACGCAGCGACCTGCGTCGTCGTGATGGAGCTCACGGGAACCGAGTTCACCCGGGTCCATCCCGAAGAGCCGGGCACCTTCGCCTGCGACCCGTCGTTCCGTGTGGAGATCGAGACGACGTGGTCCGATGAGGCCAACCTCGACGCCGACCGGGTGTCCCAGCAGTTCACGGGCTGACCCGTGCGCCGCGGATGTGTCGCCGGTCACGACTCGCATCGGTCCCCGTGCTAGCGTCTGCCGCGGTCCGGCCTGGGGGTCGGCCGAACGCGAGGGGGACGTTCATGCGGCCAACGAGGCTCATCACACTGATCGCCATGCTCGGCGGGTGTCCGCGCTGCTGGCAGCTGCCTGTGGGGGCAGACGACCGGCAGGCCGCCGAGGCGGAGGATCCGCCCGTAGCCGAAGCCGAGGCGCCCGCCGAGAACGAGACCGACGAGCCGGCACCCGCCGAGGATCCCGACCCCGGCGAGGCTCCCGAGGGCGCCAGACCGCAGACGATCCCGACGGGGCCGAGACGATCAGGTCGCAGCCGGCCCGGAGTTCGGCGATGCACCCCTGCCGTGTGGCGCACGGCGACGCGTCCGGGGCCGACCGACCAAGGGGTCAGCGACGACACGATCATCATCGGCGCCGGCGACGACCGAGGATTCGCCGCCGCACCGGGCCTCAACCAGGAGATGACCGCGGCGGCTCGTGCGATCGTCGCGCTGCTGCAACGAGGCCGGCGGCATCAACGGCCGCCAGATCGAGCTCATCGACTACGACGCCAAGGCCTTCGAGGTCTCCAACGTCATGCTCGAGGCCTGCGAGAAGGTGTTCATGCTGGTCGGGTCGGGCTTCGCCGTCGACGGCTTCGGCGAGGAGACCCGGGTGCAGTGCGAGCTGCGCCCACATCCCGGCCTGGACGACCAGCGCCGCGGCGGCCCACGGCCCGAACATGATCCAGCCGATCCCGAACCCGGCCGATCAGCTGCCCGTCGGCATCGCGGCCTACCTCGCCGACACCTATCCCGAGGCGATCGCCGACGCGGCGACGAGTCTTCGCCAACTTCGGCGGCACCATCGAGCCCAAGGACAAGGTGCTCGCGAGCTACCCGACGCTGGGGTACGAGTTCGACACGAACCTCGAGTACAGCACCAACGGCGAGGAGGACTGGACCCCGTTCGTCCTCCAACTCCAGGACGCCGGCGCCCAGTTCGTGTACTTCACCGGTTCGTGCCTGCCGAACTACCAGCAGCTGCGATCGGCGAGCGCGGTCAACGACTTCGACGCCATCTGGCAGACCGACGCCAACTTCTACGAGGGCGCGTGCGCCGAGGCCAACACCGATGGCGTCATGGACAACACCTACATCCGTCTGGCGATCGTGCCCTTCGAGGAGCGCGCCGCCAACGAGGCCACCGACGACTACATGACCATGATGGAAGAGGCGGGGGAGGGGATCTCGGCGGTCGCGGTCCAGACCGTGTCGGCGTTCCTGCTGTGGGCGACGGCAGCCACCGAGTGCGGTTCCGAGCTCACGCGAGCCTGCGTTCTCGACAACGCCGACGGCCGTCGACGAATGGACCGGGCACGGCCTCCACGTCCCGACCGACCCGGGCACCAACGACTCGGCCGAGTGCGCCATGGTGATCGAGTTGGTCGGCACCACCTACGAGCGGGTGTGGCCCACCGAGCCCGGCACGTTCGACTGCGACCCCGCCTACCGCACCTCGATCACCACGCAGTGGTCCGAAGAGGCTGCGCTCGACGAGAATCGGGTGTCCCAGCAGTTCGCCGGTTGACCATGGCACGATGCCGGGTCGTCGGGCCCCTGCTCGATGCCGGCCGGCGGGTACCGCGCCCTCCCGGCCGGGTCCACGACTGCGTGGCGGCGTGAGCAGCCCGCGATGAGGAGACTCCACCGATGTCCGTGACCGGGAGTTCGTCAGCCGACTCGTCCCTGCCGACCACGATGCGGGCCTGGCGCGTGCACGAGTACGGCGTCCCCACCGACGTCCTGCAGATCGACGAGGTGGCGTTGCCCGAGGTCGGACCCGGAGAGGTCCTCGTCCGGGGCGAGGCGATCCCGCTCAACCTGAACGACATGGAGCGCATCACCGGCAAGAACATGATGGTTCGGCCGCCGCTGCCCACCATTCCGGGCATGGAGGTCATGGGGGTCGTCGTCGCCTGTGGAGCGGGCGCGGAGGATCGCCTCGGCGAACGGGTCGTCGCCGTGCCGCGCCAGGCCTACGGCGGCTTCGCCGAGTTCGCCGCCTGCCCCGGTCACTCGGCCTTCTCGATGCCCGAGGAGATCCCGCTGCCCGACGCGGCCGCACTCTTCTTCCCCTTCCACCTCGCGTGGCTCGGGCTGTTCGATCGGGCGAGGTTGCAGCCCGGCGAGAGCGTGTTGATCCATGCAGCTGCGGGAGGGTCCGGCTCTGCTGCGCTGCAGGCTGCGAAGCACATCGGCGCCCGTGTGTTCGCCACGGCGGGCTCCGAGGAGAAACTGGCACGGTGCCGAGAGCTGGGCGCCGACGTCACGATCAACTATCGCGACGTCGACTTCGCCGAAGTCGTCCTGGACGAGACCGACGGCAGAGGCGTCGACGTCGTCTTCGACAACGTCGGCGAAGCGGTGATGGCCGACTCGATCCGTTGCATCGCCTACAACGGCCGCTATCTGATGATGGGCTTCGCCTCCGACAAGAGCCACGCCGACGAAAAGCTGCTCGTGCCGCGCACGATCGCGGCGGGGAACTTCGCCATGTGCGGCGCGCTACTCGCCTACGTTCCCGACACCCAGGCCGCAGCGATGAAGCGGGCCATCGGGTTCAACTTCGTCCCCGCGTCGGTCGGACGGCGATTCATGCGCGAGATCAACGAACTCGTGGTCGCCGGCAGCATCAGCGCCATCGTGGATCGCGTCGTCGACTTCGACGCGATTCCCGCCGAGATGGAGGCGCTGGTCGACCGTCGCACGACCGGCAGGACCATCGTCAAGCTCTGGTGAGGCTCGTCGTGATCACCGCCGACGAGAAGGTGTCCGGCGACACATGCAGAAACTGACGGTGTGTTAGATTGCGCCGGTCCCGCCGAGCGGCCGGACCCGTTCTTCGAGGGGGGAACTGCATGCGTCGTCGTTCGTTCAGTGCACTCGTCGCCATCTTCTTGGCGTTCGCGTTGGTGGCCGCCGCCTGTGGCGGCAGCGATCGCGAGAGCACGACCGCCGAGGATCCACCGGCCACCGACGACGGTGCAGCCGAGACACCCGACGAGACACCGGACGAGGCCGAGCCCGCCGACGGTGCGGAGCCGGCCGACGGCGCCGAACCCGCCGATGCATGCCGACGAGCCCACCGAGGAGGCACCGGTCGACGATGCTCTCATGTTCGGCGATGCGCCGCTGCCGTGTGGCCCCGGCGATGCCGCCGGTGCGACCGATCAGGGCGTCACCGACGACACGATCACCATCGGCGCCGGTGACGATCGAGGCTTCGCCTCCTCACCCGGCCTCAACGAGCAGATGACCGCCGCCGCACGGGCGATCGTGGCCGTCTGCAACGAGGCCGGCGGCATCAACGGCCGCCAGATCGAACTCATCGACTACGACGCCAAGATCTTCGAGGTCTCCACGGCGATGCTCGACGCCTGCGAGAACGTCTTCATGCTCGTCGGCGAAGGGTTCTCCGTCGACGGCTTCGGCGAGGAGACCCGTGTCCAGTGCGACCTCGCCCACATCCCGGCCTGGACGGTCAGCGCCGCGGCAGCGCATGGTCCCGCCATGGTGCAGCCGATCCCGAACCCCGCCGACCAGCTCCCGACCGCGATCGCCGCCTACCTGGCCGAGACCTACCCCGAGGAGATCACCAGCACCTCGACGATGTTCGGCAACTTCAGCGCCACGATCGAGAGCAAGGACAAGGTCCTCGAGGCCTATCCGGAGTTCGGTTTCGAGTTCGTCTCCGACCTCGAGTACAACGTCAACGGCGAGGAGGACTGGACCCCGTTCGTGCTCCAGCTCGACGACGCCGGCACCGACTTCGTGTACTTCTCCGGATCCTGCCTGCCGAACTACCAGCAACTGCGTGCCGCGGCTGCGGTCAACGACTTCGAGGCCATCTGGCAGACCGACGCCAACTTCTACGAGAGCGCCTGCGCCGAGGCGAACACCGACGGCATCCTCGACGGCACCTACATGCGCCTCGCGATCGTGCCCTTCGAGGAGCGCGACGCCAACCCGGCCACCGACGACTACATGACGATGATGGAAGAAGCCGGCGAGGGGATCTCCGCCGTGGCCGTGCAGACGGTGTCGGCGTTCTTGATGTGGGCCACCGCAGCCAGCGAGTGTGGCTCGGATCTCACCCGGCAATGCGTCATCGACAACGCCGCCGCCATCGCCGAGTGGAGCGGACACGGCCTGCACGTGCCCACCGTCCCCGGCGACAACAACGCACCGGACTGTGGCATCGTCATCCAGCTCGTCGGCACCGAGTATCAGCGGGTGTGGCCGACCGAGCCCGGCACCTTCGACTGCGACCCGTCCTACCGGACCCAGATCACCACCCAGTGGTCCGAGGAAGCCGCACTCGACGAGAACCGGGTGTCCCAGCAGTTCACGGGCTGAGTGTTCGACGACTCGTTGGCTGATCGCGCCGTGATCCGATGACCGAGTTCATCACCTTCACCATCTTGGGGTCTGGCGCTCGGCGCCGTGTACGCCATCGCCGCCGCCGGGCTGGTGGTGACCTACACGACGTCGGGGATCTTCAACTTCGCGCACGGCGCGATCAGCATGTTCTGCGCGTTCTTGTACTGGCAGCTGCGCTGGTCCGACGGCGTGGGGCGGGCAGTGGCCCGCGCCGCTCGCGCTGTTCTTCGTGATCTGCATCGTCGGACCCGCGATCGGGGTGGTCGTCGAGTGGGGGCTGATGCGGTCGCTGCGCGGCACCTCGGAGACGACCCAGATCGTCATCCCGGTGGCGCTGATGCTCGCGTTCATCGGGTTGGCCAACTGGATCTGGCAGGCGAACGAACCCCGGATCCCGGCGCCGTTCTTCGGCAACGATTCCAAGGTCACCATCGGCGACGTCAACATCCGGACCCATCAACTGGTGATCTTCGGCTGCGCCATCGCGCTCGCGATCGCGCTGCGGTTCCTGCTGTACCGCACCCGCATCGGCGTCACGATGCGGTCGGTGGTCGACAACCGAGAGCTCGCCCAGCTCAACGGCGCCCGGCCCGACCGGGCCTCGATGCTGAGCTGGGCGCTCGGCACCATGCTCGCCGCACTGGCCGGGGTGTTGTTGTCGCCACTGCTCGGAGGGCTCCAGGTCCTGGCGCTGACCTTGTTGGTCGTCAACGCCTTCGCCGCCGCGATCATCGGCAGGTTGCGATCGTTGCCGCTGACCTTTCTCGGTGCGTTGATCGTCGGCCTCGGCCGCAACTACTGGGAGTTGATCTCCGAGAGCGGTCAGCGATGGGGCTGGCTGTCGGGACTGCGGTTCGCGGTGCCGGTGGTCATCTTGTTCATCGCCTTGTTGTTGCTGCCCCAGGACCGCCTGCGTGGCGCGTCGGTCGAGCGGGCCAAGGAACGGTTCGCGCTCCCGTCGATGCGGCCAGGCCCTCGGCTGGGGCGTGGGCTTCGTGGTGATCATCGCAGCGATGGCGCCGCTGCTGACCAACAAGTGGGAGACCGTGCTGTCGACGGGTCTCGCCTACGCCATCATCGCGTCGTCGCTGGTGCTTGGTCACCGGGCTACGCGGGCGAGATCAACCTCGCCCCCCTCGCCTTCGCCGGCATCGGGGCCATCGCCATGTTCCAGTTCGAGGTCGGCAGTGGCGCCGAGAGCACGGCGCGGGTTCGTCGTCATCGCCGTCGCGCTGGCGGCATCGCGATCGGGCTGTTGATCCTGCCGGCGCTCGGGCTCAGCGGCGGCCGACTCGCCGTTGCGATGACCGCGCTCGTCGGCAGCGTGTTCGTGCTCGTCACCTTCTTCGATGCCAGCGGCGGATCCGGTATCGCCGCGCGCGAATCGGCGTCGCCGGCGGGATTCGTGGTCGCTGCGCTGTTCGCCGCAGGCGTCGGCGCCGTCGTCGCGCTGCCGGCGCTGCGGTTGCGCGGCCTGTACCTCGGCCTCGCCACGTTCGCGTTCGCGATCTTCGTCGAGAACATGGTCTTCAAACAGCGCGAGGCCGCTGCAGTTCAACATCCCGTTCTACGGCGACGGTGAGGACGTCGAGATCAACCTGTTCTCGGGCGGCACGTTGAACATCCCGCGGCCGAACTGGCTCGGCATCGACTTCGGCGACGGTCAGACGGCGATGATGATCCTGTTGGCCGTGGTGTTCTCGCTGATCGGCGTGGGGCTCATCGCACTGCGACGCAGCTCCTATGGCCGCCAGCTCACCGCCATGAAGGACAGCCCCGCTGCGTGCGCCACCCTCGGGCTCGACCTGACCCGACTCAAGCTGTCGGTCTTCACGCTGTCGGCGGCCATCGCCGGTTTCGGCGGCGCGCTGATGGCATCGCACCTGCGCACCATCCAGGAGGACTCACCGTTCTCGAGCTTCAACAGCCTGGGGCTGTTCATGCTCACCGTCGTCGGCGGTATCGGTGCCGTGTCCGGTGCGCTGATCGGTGGGGTGTTCCTCGGGGCACTGTTCCTCGTGATGAGCGAGTTCTGGGACAAGATGGCCGCCGACTACGAGAGCTTCTCGTGGCTGTTCACCTTCCTGGGGGACTTCTTCACCTTCCTCGGGGTCGGCATGGCCGGCATCGGCCTGGGCCGCAATCCCAGCGGGATCGCGTCACAGATGGCCGAGGGCTACGCCGTGCTCCGCGACCCCCGCAACCGCCCGGTGCTCGTCGGGGGCTTCGTACTGATCGTCGCCGTGTGGACCTTGCGGGTGGTCGACGTCATCGACGGCTGGACCCTGACCCTGGTGCTGGTGCCGTTCTTGTTGGCTCTGTGGCCTGCCATCGGCGCGGCGCGACGTTGCCCGCGCCGGCACCGGTGGCGAAGCCCACGGTGCCGACACGGCCGGCCCATCACACGATCAGTCGGGCGTCGACGATCAGGGTCGATCCCGACTGGTGGGGCGTCGACCGTCCGCTCGGCCCCGCCGAGCGCGATGCTGCTCGACGATGCCCTCGGCGTGACCACGCCGACGACCGCGGGGGAGCGCCATGCCGTTGCTCGACGTTGACGCCGTCTCGGTCCGCTTCGGCGGCCACCTGGCACTCGGCGATGTCGATGTGCCGGTGCACGATGGAACCATCACCGGCCTGATCGGCCCCAACGGTGCCGGCAAGACCACGCTGTTCAACGTCATCAGCGGGTTGCAGCCGCCCAGCGGCGGCGATGTCCGCTTCGACGGCGCATCACTGCTCGGCCTCTCGCCGTCCAAACGGGCCCGGGTCGGGTCTGGCCCGCACGTTCCAGCGACTCGAGCTGTTCACCTCGCTGACCGTGCGCGAGAACATTCGGGTCGCGGGCGAGATCCGCAACCGCTGGAGCATCCGGCGCCGCGCGGGCATCGACGTGACCGGCGAGACCGAACGCATCATCTCGCTGTTGGGGCTCGAGGCCGTTGCCGAACGCGAGGTCGCAGAGATCCCCACCGGCCAGGCCCGCATCGTCGAACTGGGACGGGCGCTGATGACCCGTCCCCGGCTGTTGCTGCTCGACGAGCCCGCGTCGGGCCAGGACGACAACGAGACCGAACAGTTCGGCGCGCTGCTGCGCCGCCTCAACAGCGACGGCATGACCATCTTGTTGGTCGAACACGACATGAGCCTGGTGATGTCGGTGTGCGATCACGTGCACGTCCTCGACTTCGGATCCATCATCGCGTCGGGCACCACCAGCCGAGGTCCAGACCGATCCCAAGGTCCTCGACGCCTATCTGGGAGCGTCGTGACGCGCCGCGACCGGCCGGTGCTCGAGCTCGTCGGCGTCCGCGCCGGCTACGGCCCGATCGAGATCCTCCACGGCGTCGACCTGACCCTGCACGAGGGCGAGGTCTACGCCCTGCTCGGACCCAACGGCGGGGGCAAGTCCACCACCCTCAAGGTCTGCTCGGGCCTGTTGCCCGTCATCGGCGGCGAGATGCGCTTTGCGGGGAAGGTGCTCAACGACGTGAGCCCCGACGCGCTGGCGCGCCTCGGCGTGTGCACCATTCCCGAAGGCAAGGGCGTGTTCCCGAACCTGACCGTGCGAGAGAACCTGTTGATCATGACCCACACCGGGGCCTCGATGCGCCGACATCGAGGCCGCGGCCTACGAGCGCTTTCCCCGGCTCGGTGAGCGTCGCAGCCAGCTCGCCGGGACCCTCTCGGGTGGCGAACAGCAGATGCTCGCCATGTCCCGTGCCCTCGGCACCGATCCCGGCGGTGCTCTTCCTCGACGAGCTGTCGATGGGGCTGGCACCGCTCGTGGTGCGCGAGCTCTACGAGATCGTGGCCCAGGTGGCCGCAGACGGCGTGCCCATCCTGGTCGTCGAGCAGTTCGCGCGCACCGTGCTCGGTGTCGCCGATCGCGCCGCGATCATGTTGAACGGCAGGATCGTGCGCGAAGGTGTGCCGAGCGATCTCGAAGAGGAACTGACCGCGGCCTACATGGGCCACGCATCCCCACCATCCGCGACCGACGAGGTGACCCCATGACCGATCAGGCCCGTATCGACGAGTTCCGTGCCGAGGTCGACGCACTCAAGGTGAAAACCGGTGGCGGCGACAGCGAACGGATCCTGCAGATCGTCGGTGCCGTGCTGATGGTCGCCGGCATCGTCGTCGCCCTGGTGGCCTACATCACCGCCAACGGCCAGGACAGCGGCGATCTCGCCATCGACAATCTCGAGCACAACGAGCTGATCATCCTGGCGCTGGCCGGTGTGGCGATGTCGGTCACCGGGGGCTTCATGTTCCTGCGGTACTCACTGGCCAGGTTCTTCCGGTTCTGGCTGCTCCGCCAGATCTACGAGAGCCGCACCCTCATCGAGGAGGTCGGCGCGACCCGTGCGTCGTCGACCCGACCCGGTCACCACCGACGGGCACTTCGACGCGGGCGAGCCCACGTCGCTCCGCTGAGCTCGGGGCGACGAGTGTCAGATGAGCGCCGCGGAGGCACTCCACAACAGCTCGGGGAGCATCACCGCGTCGGGAACCGTGGCGTCGATGCGACCGTGCACGCGCGTGTCGTCCCCGGCGTCGACCACGGCGATGTGGTCGCCCCGCAGCTCGGCCATCGGCACGGCACGCCACGACCAGCGCCGGGCCCCGGCACCCCGGTCGAGCACCACGCCATCGGCGTCGAGTCGCAACGGCCCGCAGCTGCAGCACGCCACCGGCGGCGAGGTGGGCGACCCGCTCGCGACGCAACCGAGGTTCGACCCGTTCGTGGAGCACCCGCACCAACGCATCGAACGCCGCAGCTTCGCGTTCGGTGTCCTGGGGTCCGAACGCCTTGGTGCCGAGATCGAGTGTCATCGGGATCGTGGGCAGGCCGAGCCAGAGGTGGCGTCGGACGCGACGTTGCACCAGGTTCGCGTGCGCCGTGCGGCTCGAGTACGCCACTGCGTCGATGTCGTCCAGCGCAACCGAACGCGAGCCGATGGCGAGGCTGGTGCGCGCCGATGACGATCTCGACCGGGCCGGTGGTTGCGTCCGAGTACCAGGCGTTGGGTCGTCGACCGGTGCTGGCGGCGGTTCCAGCTGGAGCTGATGGGGGAGCGAGCGTCGGTGCCATGGTGATGTCCCAGTGGATCGGCACCTTCTCGCCGCAACGTATGGGCCGATCAGACCGAGGGCACCGAAGCTGAGTTGTGCGGCCCAGGCGGCTGTGTCGACCGACCCACATCGGGAGCAGCACGATGAGTGGCGCACCGGTCGCCGTGGTCACCGGCGCCGGACGCGGCCTCGGCGCAGCCATCGCCCGTCGACTCGCGGCCGACGGCTACGCGATCGTCGTCATCGACCGCGACGCCGAGAGCGCGGAGGCCACGGCAGACGACGGTCGATGGTCGGGCGGTGTCGCTCGATGTCGACCGATTTCGCCGCCGTTGCGGATGCAGCGGCCGGCATCGGTCCGGTCGACGTCTTGGTCAACAACGCCGGCATCTGGCGCCTCGCGCCGCTGGCCGAGGCCACCCCGGCCGATCTGCGTGCCGTCGTCGATGTCAACCTCGGCGGCACGATGGCCTGCACGCAGGCGTTCGCCCCATCGATGGTGGGACGCGAGCGGCCGAGCATCGTCAACGTGTCGTCGGCTGCGGCGCGAACGGCCTCGCCGGGCCTCGGGTCCTATGCCGCGTCGAAGGCCGCAGTCGAGACCCTGACCCGCCAGTGGGCCATGGAACTGGCCCCGATCCGGGTCAACGCCGTGGCCCCGGGCCTGGTGGCCACCGAGGGAACCGCCGCGAACTACGAGGGCGAGTCCGGTCGGCGGCGCGCCGCCGCCGTGCCCGTCGGACGCACCGGTGTCCCCGACGACATCGCCGGCGTGGTGTCCTTTCTGGTGGGCCCCGAGGCCGGCTACGTCAACGGCCAGATCATCACCGTCGACGGCGGCTTGAGCGCAGGCCAATATGGGCGCTGAGCCCACCGAGGAGTCCCCATGAGCGACACACGAGATCGTCATCCGCGCCGGGATGGTCGTCGACGGCACCGGAGCCCCGGGTCGCACGGCAGACGTGGCGATCGACGACGGGGTCATCAGCGCGGTCGGCAGCGGTCTGTCGGGCGATCGGATCATCGACGCCGATGGCGCGGTGGTCGCACCCGGTTGGGTCGACGTGCACACCCACTTCGACGGCCAGGTCACCTGGGACGACACCCTGGATCCCTCGGCCGGCAACGGCGTGACCACGTTGGTGATGGGCAACTGCGGCGTGGGGTTCGCACCCTGCCCGCTCGGCGAAGAGGCAACGCTCATCGAGTTGATGGAGGGTGTCGAGGACATTCCGGGCACCGCCCTCTACGAAGGCGTGCCCTGGGGCGCATGGGAGAGCTTCCCGGAGTACCTCGATGTGCTCGACCGGCGTTCCTATGCCCTCGACGTGGGTGCCCAGATCGCCCACGGCGCCTTGCGGTTCGCGGTGATGGGCGAGCGCGGCGTCGCGAACGACGACGCGACGCCGGAGGATCTCACCGAGATGACGCGCCTGGTGGCCGAGGCCATCCGCGCTGGAGCGCTCGGGGTATCGACCTCGCGGACCATCTTCCATCGGTCCCTCGACGGCAGCGCAGTACCGGGTACCTATGCCACCGCCGCCGAGCTCCACGCCCTGGCTGCCGGCATGGCCGAGGGCGGCGGGGGAGTGTTCGAAGCCATCACCTCGTCGTCGATCGGCGATCTCGAGGCTCTGGGCGGTGAGCGATTCGATCAACGCCACGAGCTCGAGCTGTTGGCCGACCTCGCACGCCGCAGCGGGCAACCCATCACGTTCACCACGGTGCAGAACGCCGACCGCCCAGAGGACTGGCGAGAGGTGTTGCGATTCGTCGCCGAGCAGCGTGCCGACGGTGTCCCGCTGTATCCACAGGTCGCGTCGCGGGCCATCGGCCTGCTGTCGAGTCTGCGTGGCTATCACCCGTTCATGCGTCGACGCACCTACCTGGGTCTCGCCGAGTTGCCGGTCGCCGAGCGGGCTGCGGCGATGCGCGAACCGGGCGTGCGAGCGGCGATTCTCGGCGACGACGACATCGCACCCGATGCGGCCGGCTCCATGGAGAGTCTCTACGAGGGGCTCCTGCGGGCGGCGCCGATCATGTACGCGCTCGACCCGGTCGTCGACTACGAGCCGACCGCCGAATCGATGATGATGTCCATCGCCGGCGCGCCGTGGCGTCGCCCCGGTCGAGGCCCTCTACGACTTCCTCGTCGACGGTGACGGCACCAACGTCGCGTCGCTCATGGGTGCGGGCTATGTCGACGGTGACCTCGAGGCCGTGCGGGCAGATGCTCGTCGATCCCCACACCGTCACGGGCCTCGCCGATGCGGGTGCGCACGTGAAGCTGATCTGCGATGGCTCGATGCCGACCACCCAGATCACCCACTGGGCGCGCGACCGGCACGCGCGGCGACGCAGATCCCGCTCGAACTGCTGGTCGAGAAGCAGACGCGCCGCAACGCCCGGCTGTACGGCTTGGCCGACCGCGGCACCGTCGAGGTGGGGATGCGGGCCGACCTCAACGTGATCGACCTCGACAACCTCACCGTGCGCCGTGCCGAGGCCGTCGAGGACCTGCCGGCCGGCGGCTGGCGGTTCAACCAACCGGTCAGCGGCTACCTGGCGACGTTGGTCGCCGGTGTGCAGACCCGCAGCCACGACGCCGACACCGGTGAACGACCCGGGCGGTTGCTGCGTCGCGGACGCTGAGCGCCGCCGAGCCGCTACCGCATGACCCGGAGCCGACCGGGCGCTGACCTCACGTTCGGCTCGGTTGTCAGATGCGGTGGCCTACCGGGCGTCGAGGCGTGCCAGCGCGGCGTCGACGTCGTGGCGGTGGACGACCAGGGCGTCCTCGTCGCTGCGCAAGGCGTGCAGCGCCGCCTCGCGCAGCACACCGGTGATGTCGGCGAAGGACAGCCCCTCGGTGCGCTCGGCGAGGTCGTCGAGATCGACGTCGTCGGCTAGCGCCACGTCGGTGATGGCGAGCAGCGCCCGGCGGCTCTCGACTACCGGCAGGTCCAGCAACAGGTGGGTCTCGAAGCGTCCGGCCCGCAACAGCGCCGGGTCGATGAGATCGCGACGGTTGGTGGCGCCGATGACGGTGAGACGTCCATCGCCGCCGACACCGTCGATCTCGGTCAGCAGCGCCGCCACCACCGAATCGGTGACGCTGTTCGTGGCGTTGCCGCGCACCGGTGCCAGCGCGTCGAGCTCGTCGAAGAAGATGATGGCGGGGGAGGCGGCCCGGGCCCGCTGGAACAGGTCACGCACGCCACGCTCGGACTCGCCCACGAACTTGTCGAGCAGTTCGGCACCCTTCACCGAGAAGAATGCGGCGCCGGCCTCGTGCGCCAGGGCCTTGACGACGAAGGTCTTGCCGGTGCCCGGCGGCCCGTGCAGCAGCAGCCCCGACGGCGGGTCGATGCCGAGACGGGCGAAGCGCTCGGGATCGCGCATCGGCCAGACGACGGCTTCGATCAGGCGTTGCTTGACCTCGACGAGGTTGGCGACCTTGTCGAACCCGAAGCCGGTGGCCTCGCCGGTGGGCACCGAGCCCAGCGACGGTGTCGTCTCGGCGATGGCGCGGGCGACCCTGTCGGTGTCGACGGGCTCGTCGCCTGCGGCGACCGCAGCGACAGCATGGAGCACGGCAGCGAGGATGTCGGCGCCGGAGAACCCCGAGGACAACGCGGCCAGGCGGGCTGCGTCGAGGTCGCGTTGGGGGACGTCGGACAACGCGGCGGCGAACAACAGCTCGCGTCGGCGCAGATCAGGCGGCGGAACCGTGACGGCGCGGGGGAGTAGGGGGCTCGTGGCGATGCTCGCATCGAGGTCGGCGAGACGCTCGACGCCGAGCACGCACATGATCTGTGGGGTCTCGGCGACGGTGTCGAGGAACCAGCGCACGATGGCGAGCGACTGGGAGCGGAACGAGCTGATCGCGTCGCTGCCGATCGCAGCTTCGATGCGATCGACGAACACCACCCGGGGGCCCGTGGCGTCGTTCACCGCGGCCGCGAGGCGGTCGAGCAGGGTGTCGGGCTTGAAGATCGAACTGGTGTCGACGACATGGACGGGGGTACCCGCACGCCGGGCTGCCTCGGCGACCAGTTGGGACTTGCCACATCCCACCGGCCCTTCGAGCACCACCCCGGCGACCGACGGCAGCGACCACGCCTGTTCGAGGCGCCGGTTGGAGGCGAGCAACGCGAACCATCCGGTGAGGACGTCGAGCTCGGCGTCGAGTCCGGCGAGCAGCGCGTCGTCGGTGCGCTCGATGGCGTTCTTCGTGCGGTGCGGGCGCGCGCGGTCAGCGGGGGAGGCTGCTGCGGTGGTGCTCGTGTCGGCAGCCGAGTCGCGGTCGGCGACGGCCGTGGCCGGCCCGATGACGCCGACGCCGGCGGGGTCGACGGCGGTCACCTCGATCTCGATGCCGGCGCCGGCCCCGTCGTCGACGGCGATGACGTCGCCGGTGGTGACCACGTCGCCCGTCAGCGCGGTGACGATGTCGTGGGCCGAGCGGGGGAGCGTGGCGAGCACGAGGCGGGCGGCAGCCGGCGGCAGTGCCCGACGCACCTCCACCGACTGGCCGATCGAGCAGCCGCTGTTGGCGAGGGCGCGCGGCCCGAGGTGGAGATCCGAGCCCGACACGTCGCCGGGCCGGATGCGGCAGTGGGTGTCGCCCACGCTGACGATGCCCCCCTGGGGGAGACCCAGCGCATGGAGCAGGATCCGGTCGGCGGTTGCCACCGGATCGGTCCCGGCACGGAGCGTGAATCGCATCGCCGGAGACTACTTGTCGTGTCCGTCGCCGGCGGCCACGGTTCGGCGGTGCGCGCTGCGGGCTCGCCACCGTCGACGCCGGCCCACCTGACAAGGGGCGCCTGATCTGCGAGCATCGGCGGCCGTGCTCCCACAGTTGCCGATGCCCCAGGCGTCATTCGACGAGATGCTCGCTCTCGAACCCCACGGACCCGACGTCTTCGTCGGCCGCAGCTCTCCCTACCCGTGGGGGAGGGTGTACGGAGGCCAGGTCGTGGCCCAGGCCCTCGAGGCGGCGATCGCCACCGTCGACGACGATCACCATCCGCATTCGCTGCACGGCTATTTCATCCGGGGCGGCACGAGCGACGAGCCCATCCGCTTCGAGGTCGATCGCATCCGCAACGGTCGATCGTTCCTGACCCGGCGGGTCGTGGCCCGCCAGTCGAGCGGAGCGATCTTCAACCTGTCGGCATCGTTCCAGGTGATCGAGGGCGATGCCGACGTGACGACGTGTCATCCGCCCGAGGGCATCCCCGGGCCCGACGAGCTCGAGGAGGAGAGCTGGACCACCACCATGGCTCGGCGCCCGATCCCCGCGGACGCCCTCGCCGGTCAGACCGGGGCGTGGCTCCGGGTGCATCAACCGATCGGCGACCGGCGATCCGCCGGCCACCTGGCCGTGGCCTACGCGAGCGACGACGTTCCCTACGATGCGGCGGCCTCGGTGCATCCCGACCGTCCCGGCAACCAGCCCGAGGACCTCGCCGGGTTCATGGGTGCGAGCCTGGACCACTCGCTGTGGTTCCACCGCACTGCCCCGGCGGACGAGTGGCAGCTGCATCTCCTCCAACCCATGGGATTCGCGAACAATCGGGGCCTGGCCTTCGGGCAGGTGTTCAGCCGCTCAGGCGTGCACCTCGCCAGCGTCACCCAGGAGATCGTCATGCGTCCCGAGCGCAACGCCACGTAGCGGGTCGGCTCCGCAATCGGCGGTGATCCGTTCGTCCTCAGGTGCGCGGTAGGGCGCGATGTCACAGCCGGTGGGATCGCTCCACCCGTAGCGGCTGATGTGGTGGCCGAGCGCTTCGATCCGACGGCCGATCCAGGTCCACATGGGCCCATCATGGAAGCTGGACCCTGCGTCATGTTTGCGCGTCGCCGAACACCGGGTGAACTCTCGAGGCCTCTCGCTGTCGTTGGAGGCCCGGCTGCTCGATTGCTGGACTGCGCCCACATCTGACGATGTGTCAGAATTGGGCCATGACCGCACCAACTGCTCGACGCTGCCCGTGACCTGCGCTCCGAGATCGACGCCCGCGCCGCCAAGGCCGAAGGTGGCCCGGTCGCCGCCGAGACGGTGACGGCGCTCTACGACGCCGGTCTCTACGGCGCCATGATCCCCGAGGACGTCGGCGGCGCCGAACTCGACATCGCGACGTGTCTGGACATCTTCGCCGAGGTGTCGAGAGCCGACGGGTCGGTGGGCTGGTGCCTGATGGCCAGCCAGTCGGCGGCCTCGTACTTCGCGGCGTTCTGCGACGACGCCCTGGTCGAACGGGTGTTCGGCAACGGCATCCCGTTGGTCGCCGGACAGTTCGCCCCGCAAGGGACACTGACGCCGACGGGGGAGTCGGACTGGGTGCTCAACGGCTCCTACCGGTTCGGTTCGGGCCTCAACGACGCGCAATGGGCCGGGGCCGGCGCCATCACCGAGCCCCGCAACGGCGAGGACCCGTCGTATCGGTTCGTGATCATGCCGCGCAGCGACGTCGAACTCCAGGGCGGCTGGGACGTCATGGGGCTGCAGTCCACGGCCAGCTGGGACTATCAGGCCACCGACGTCGTCGTTCCCGACAACGCCACCTTCGACTTCTTCTTCGCGCAGCGGTACCGGGGCGGGACGATGTACGACATGGGCGTGCTGCCCCTCACCGCCGCCGGACACGCCGCATGGGCCATCGGCCTCACACGCCGTGCCCTCGACGAGCTGCGGTCCATGGCCACCACCAAGAAGCGCATGGCATCCAAGGGCCCCATGCGAGACAGCGAGTGGATCCAGATGCGCCTCGGCCATCTCGAGGCCCGTGCCGCGGCAGCGAGCGCCTGGACCTACCAGAGCTTCGTTGCCCTCGAAGCGCAGTGCGCCGAGGGCAACGGTGCCGACGAGGCCCTCGTGCGCGACGCACGCATGGCCACGGCGTTCGTGAATCACGAAGGCGCCGACATCATTCGCGACGCCTACACGCTGGCGGGCACCGATGCGTTGCGTGACGGCGGCATGCAGCGGGCGTTCCGTGACATCCACGCCGGCACCCAGCACGCCGTCGTCAGCGAGTCGGTCACCCAGGACTACGGCGCTGCGTCGATCGCGAGCGCCCCCGAGCACGCCATCGACGCCTGACCCTGGACACGGTGCGCTGGCGGCACGACGGCATCCAGGCTCAGGATCATCGCCCTCCGGGCGGAGCGTTCGGGTTACGCAGGCCCGTGGCGTCCGAGGCGTGCGTGCCTGGCGTGCCTGGCACTTTACATAACGTGTATTTCCGGCGGTTCGCCCGTTCGCGGGGAAGGGGCCCCGAGCCCGCCGGTCCGTGCCACACTTGGCCGCTGTGAGTTCGCTTCCCCCCGCCGGTTGGTACGACGACCCCGAACAGTTCGGCGCGCTGCGGTACTGGGACGGCGCCCAGTGGACCCAGCATCGTGCGCCAGGCCACGGCGCCGCCTCGGTCACGCCGAGCAACGCCTTGTCGTCCATCGGCTCGTGGCTGCAGAGTTCGTTCAGCGCCCTGTGGGATCAGCGCATCCCGATCGGCATCTTCGTCGGGATCTCCACGGTGCTGTGGGTCGCGCTCGGGCTGACGGCGACCTGGGCGGTCGACGGCATGATCTGGACCGTCGACGACGGCTGGACCGGCGTCGACAGCGGCCGCTCTGCTGGTCACCGGGTTCGTGGCCCTGGCCAACCTCGTCGCCGGGCTCGTGCTGTATCTCGCGATCACCGACCAGGTCGTCTGGAGGCGTCTCGGCGAGCCTCGGTCGGTCTCGCAGTCACTCGGTGCCTCCCTGGTGGCGCTCCCGCGGCTCGTCGGGTGGTCGCTGGTGCTGCTGCTCGCCGTGATCGGCGCAGTGTTCGTCATCGCCATGCTCAGCCTGGTGAGCGCCGCGCTCGGCGTCATCGGCGTGCTGGCTGCCCTCGTCGCGCTGGTGTGGCTCTACGTGAAGGTGGCCTTCCTGCTCGTCGCCTGCGTCGCGCCGGCGTCGGGCACCAATGCCCTGTCGGCGAGCGCCGCGGTCAGTCGTGGCCGGTTCTGGGCGGTCTTCGGGCGACTCGTGGTACTGGGTCTGATCTCTGGAGCCATCAGCTTCGCGATGAGCATTCCGTTGTCCGCGACCGGGCCCACCCAGGACGACATCGACGAAGCGGTCCTCGTCGTCGACGACGAGCTGATCGCCTTCGACGTGGGGGCCATCGCCGAGATCGCAGGGTTCGAGCCCGGCGCCACCTTCGTGTTGTCGGCGATCGTGCAGGCACTCACTCCCCTGGTGGCGTTGGCTGCGACCGCCGTGCTCTACACCGAGATCCACGGACGCCCGGGACGCGCCACGTGAGCACGCGCGAGGTCGTCTCCGGCCTCGCTGACGCGTCGCCGGCTCCGGTGGTGTGCACGATCGCCGGGTCCGACTCGTCGGGCAGCTCCGGTGTCCAGGCCGACCTCGCGACCTTTGCTGCGCTCGGCGTGCACGCCACCACGGTGCTCACGGTGGTGACGGCGCAGGACACGGCCGGGGTCTCGGCGTTCTTCGAGCTCGACGCCGCGCTGGTGGCTGCGCAGCTCGACGCCGTGATCGGCGATCTCGCCCCGCGGGCCACCAAGACGGGGCTGCTCCGATCGGTCGAGGTGATCGACGTGGTCCTCGAGGCGGCGACCCGGGCGCAGCTCGGGGCTCTCGTCGTCGATCCGGTGATGGTGGACAGTGCCGGTGCCAGCATCGTCGCACCCGGCGTGATCGAGCGGTACCGCCGCCTGGCGGCGTGCGCCACGGCGCTCACCCCGAATCGATGGGAAGCCGAGCTGTTGATCGATGCATCGCTCCCGGACACTGCTGCGGTCGTGGGTGCCGCGCCGGCGTTGCGACGCCTGGGAGCACCGCTGGTGGTCGTCACGGGCGGGCGGACCGACGACGACGTGGTGGTCGATGTCGTCGTGACCCCCGATGCGGTGACGATGGTCGAGGCGCCACGCGTCGGTGACGAACCCATACGGGGCACGGGATGTACCTACGCCGCCGCGATGACCGCCTCACTCGCCCATGGCGCGTCACCCACAGCTGCCGCCCGGGCCGCGAGCGCGTTCGTCGACCGCCAACTCGCCCATACATCGGACCTGCGCAAGGGTCGAGGGCGCCCCGGTGTCCCCCACCGCTGCGACGACGGGCCCGCTCGCACGGTTCGCCAGGCGCTCGACGCAGGAACGGAATAGGACTCCGACGGTCGCTCGGGGTACCGTGGCTCCCCTATGTCTCGCCGTCTCGAGATCGAGCTCACCAGCACCCTGTCCGACGAAGAGTGGACCTGGCGCGCCGCCGGGGCCCGGCAGCCCAAAGGGGTGATCGCGGCCTCGTTGCTACCCGCGGGTGCCGCCATCGGCGACGTCTTGAAGGTCGAGGCCGACTTCTTCGTCGACGGCATCGAGATCACCGCCGTGGTGCCTACCAAGGCGGCGCGGCGTGAGCCCGAGCGCCTCGAGCTGCTCGGCAGCGGCCGCGGCGAGGGCGGCGTCACGACGTCGCTGCAGCCCAAGCGGGGGCGTCGACGCGACGACGATGGCGACGACCGCCGCGACCGGCGCGATCGGGGATCGCGCAAGGGCGGTGACAACCGTGGTGGTCAGAGCCGCGGCGACGGGCGCAGCAGCGGACGCCGAGATGGCCGCGACGGACGAGGCCGCTCGGGCGGCGCGCCCGAACGTCCGGCCGTGCCCGCCAAGCCCAAGCCCAAGCGGTTGCGTCCGCAGCGGACCCATCGCAGCGCAGCGCTCGCAGCGCTCCCCGAGGCCCAGCGACCCATCGCCGAGCAGGTACTGCGCGCCGGGGTGCCGGGTCTGCGCAAGGCCATCGACGAACAGAACGCCCACAACGAAGCCGAGGGCCGTCCCCGGATCGACCCTGCGCCGCTCGTGCAGCTCGCAGAGGACCTGCTCCCCCGCCTCAAGACCGCTGAATGGCACGACCGCGCCGACGCAGCCCTCGCCGGCGTCGACGAACTCGACCTGCGCGATCTGCGGTCCGTCGTCGTGGCGGCCGACTCCGCAGCGCGCACCGACGAGACCCGCCAACTCGCAGCCCAGCTCCGCGAGTCGCTCGCCGCGCGTGTCGAAGCCGAACACCAGGCGTGGCTGAGTGAGATCGCCGAAGCCCTCGGCGACGGTCGCACGGTCCGGGCACTGCGCATGAGCTCGCGTCCCCCCAAGGCCGGCGCGTTGTTGCCTCCCGAGATCACCTCCCGCCTCGCCGAGCAGGCCAGCGCCGCGCTGTCCGACGACGTCGCTCCCCAACGCTGGGGCACCGTCCTCGACGCCATCGCCTACTCCCCCATCCGGGCCCAGGTGGTCCCCGCCGGGCTGCCGGCCAAACCTGGCGACGAGCTCATGGCCACGGTGACGAAGCTCGCCTCACGGGTACCGGCGATCGCAGCCCAGTTCGGCATCACCGCCCCCGAGGCTCCCCCGGCGCGCAAGCGACGTGGACGCAACGCCCGTCCGACGCCGCCCCCGCCACCGCAGGCGCCGCCCGCCGCAACGGCGGCCGCCGAGCCCGTAGCACCCGCCGCCGAACCCGACCAGGGTGCGGCCCCATCGGCTCCCGATGCCGAGCCGGCAGCGGCTGCACCGTCGACGGAGCCCGCGAACGATGCGTCCACTGCGTCGTCAGCAGCGGAGAGCGACCCCGGTGGCGACGCCGGTGCCGCTGTCGAGCCGGCAGCGGCCACCGAGGAGGCGTCGGAGACCGAGAACGACGCGGCGGCAGGACCCGACTGATCAGATCGCCTCGACGATCCCGTGATCGGCGAGGAAGTCCAGGAGCCCGTCCACGAGGTCCAACTCGGGAACCCGCCACCGGGGGAACCAACACGCCTCCGACGCATCGGTTCCCGCGATCGGTTCGGGTTCGCCGATGACGACCACGGCGAAGTCCGCGATCACGAAGTGATGGGCCCCCGGCTCGATGCGTTCGACCCAGCCGATGAGACGATCGCACACGACCCCGAGGCCTGTCTCTTCGCGCACCTCGCGGACGACGGCCTCGGCGAGGGTCTCGCCGTACTCGACCCGTCCGCCGGGTAGCGACCAGCGGCCGGCTTCTGGCGGGGTGCCACGACGGATGAGGAGCACGCCGTCGTCGACGACGGCAACGGCGCCGACACAGACCTGCGGCCGACGGGTGTCGGCGTCGGTCACGGTGAGGCGTCGCCGAGGTGCTTGTGGACGACGATGCCGCGGGCGACGAGGCCGAAGGTCTCGAAGAAGTTCTTCGTGGCCCGATCGCCGGGAAGCGCATACCCATCGATTCCGACGCAGCTTCGGTCGGTGGCCCACTGGATCGTGGTCTCCATCATCGCCTCACCCAGGCCGACGCCTCGGGCGTCGCCGACGACGAACAGCTCTCGCACCGTGGCCAGCTTGGGGTCGGCCGGATCCGGGTCGTGCTCGCACACCAGCACCCCGAGGGGATGATCATCGATGCACCCGAGCACCACCGAGGCGGCGTCGGCATCGATGCGGCCGGCCAGGGCGTCCTCGAGGGGCTCGGGTATGGCCTGGCGGGCGAGCCAGAGTGATCCCCCGCGCTGGGAGGCGAGGTCGGCTCGACCCTCCCGGACGAGTGCGGTGACGACGGCCAGGTCGTCGGGCGAGGCCGTCCGAGCGGAGATGTCCATGCGGATCATCGCGTGCGAGGAGGCCTGGAGACGGGTGATCTTGTGCAGGATCGTGCGTCGACCCCGACCGGCCTCTTCATGGCGACGAATCGCGTCGAGCTGCTCGGCATCGAGCGCATCGAGTCGCTTGACCACCTGGGATGCGGCGAGGAGGTCGTAGTCGGGAATGGCGAGATCGGCGGCTTCGACGGGTGGGTCGTCCGAGCCCGGCTGCGGCGCGGCCGCTGCTGCGTCCTCGGCGGCGAGCTGCGGCTCGGGCTCGACGGCGACCACAACGGGCGACTCGGTCGGTGGAGTGGATCGTGCGGTGGGCGGCTGACCGGCGGTTGCCGCGGAGGCGCTCGGGTCGATGGCGGTGACGAGGTCGTCGAGGCGACGCATGCCTGCCTTGACCGCGAACTCGCCGATGCGGCGGGCCGCTGCGGTGTGTTGGCGTCCCCGGCGGGCCAGATCGGGCGCCAGGTCCTGCGCGTCGAGCGTCAGCCCGATTGGCGCGTACACGAGGAGATCGACGAGTCCGTCCCAGATGGTGCTGGCCGGTGGGTCGCTCTCCTCTCGCTGCATCACAGGCGAGCCAGCGAGGGGCACGGGTCTTCGCCCGAGGGGCACTGAGGGTTCGTACGCCGTCCGAACTGGCTCGGGCTGACGATCAAGAAACAGCCCTCACACAACCACTCGTCGTCGCGCTTGGGTGCGACATCGGTGACCTCGCCCGCCGGCGGCTTCTTGACCGGCTTGGCCTCGTCCTCTTCCTCTTCTTCGTCCTCGTCGTCGTCGCCGGCGGCGATGCGATCCTTGAGGATGGTGTCGAGGTCGGCTTCGACGTCGTCGGGGTCGAGTTCGTCGTCGTCCTCCTCGTCGTCGGCCTTGACTCGTTTCGCAGGCGCTTCGGCTGCGTCGTCGTCGTCCTCGTCGTCGTCGTCGTCGTCAGCCAGATCGTCGTCAGCCAGATCGTCGTCCGGCAGATCGTCGTCGAGATCGAGATCCTCGTCGAGGTCGAGATCCTCGTCGTCGTCGAGGTCGGCATCGTCGTCGAGGTCCTCGGCGATCGCGTCGTCGGGAAGATCGTCTTCGGCCATCGTGGTCCTCTGGTCGGTGTTCAGCGCGGGAGCGTACGCGAGCGTCGCCCGGTTGCGACACCACCGTGCCGCCGCCCGGTCAGCGGGACTGTAGTCAACCCGTCAGCTCCGGGGCGGCACGCTCCGGCGATTGTTGGTCCGGGCTACCCGGGGGCGAGTCATGCGAACCGTGCGCGGGCCGCGAGGACTGCCTCGACGTACCCATCGAGCGTAGGGTCGACACCTCCGAGACGGGTGTCGGTGACCCCCTGGCGGTGCGCGGCGATCGCGCTCGGCGACATCGGGTGTCTCATCGAGGAGTACGCGCAGCTGCGCTGCGGTCAGTGCGATGTTGTCGACGGCAACGGCGGGATCGAGCGCCATGTCAGCGACATGATCGGCGAGGTACTGGGCCCGTACGGGTTGCAGGCGCCCGATGCCGACGCCCCCGGTTGCCGAGCGGCTGGCGTTGTCCCAGCCCGACTCGACCCAGGCCAGCGCCTTCAACAGGTCACGTGGCACACCGAAGTGGTCCGCCCACCGGTCGAAGGTCGGCTCCAGGGCCGCTCGATCGGGGTCGGCGACGACGGGGTGGGGCGCCGGCGTGTCGGCGGCGGCCGACGGTGCGGCGCCGTCGCCGGCGGAGCGCACTGGAACCAGGATCACTTCGGCACGCTCGAGCCGCTCCCCTGCCGCGAGGCGATCGGCGGGGCGAGCCGCGGCAGCGGCGGTGGCGCCGCTGCGTTCTGGTGTCGACGGCCGATTGTGGCGGAGCAGGGCACCCGGCGCGACGCCGACCCGATCGGCGATGCTCCAGATCGTCTCGCCCGCCTGGGCGAGCGTGGTCTCGGTGACCCCTGCTGGTGCGGTCAGTGGCGCCGTCGTGATCGGATCGGTGTCCGGCGAGCCGACGAGGCCGGCGCTGGTGTCGGCGTGCAGCGTCGGGGCATCGTGGGCAGCGAGGGGATGGTCGGCGACCGATGCGGCCGTCGGCACCACCAACAGCGCGGTCAAGGCGAGAAGATGGCGTCGACCGATCGGTGGACGGCTCGACCGAGCCATGGATCGTGGGATTCGCAGCCTGGTCACGCGATCGTGAGGGGATCGCCGCCGAGCGTGCCGGGGGCCGTCGTCCGCCGAACGGCCACGTGTGCGTGGGGTCATCAACCTGCCTGCCGCCCGCAGCGACCGCACCGTACTCCAAGCACACGAGCCACGGCAACCACTTCATCAACATGGTGACCCGCGCCATGACGGGGCTCGACGACGCGCCCGAGACCGGGACGCTCAGGTCAGGCGATCGCGGCGTTCGGCAGCATTGCGTTCGCTCTGGAGCCGCTCGAGGTCCGTCTGGTCCGAATGATCGACGAAGGTCATCATCTCGGCGATCACCCGGTGGCCGGCCTCCTCGGCGATCAGCCGGTGCATCTCCTGGCCCACCTCCCGGTAGGACGGATGTCCCTGGGGCGTGGTGCGCAACTCGATCAGGTGCATGGCCTCGCGGGCGTTCAGGTTCATCGAGAACCGGATCCGGTAGGCCAGGGCCACGGCGTAGGCGGCCTGGTCGGGGAAGTCCTCGGCCAGGACGTCGTGGAGGGCAGCCGACCGCTCCATGACCTCGTCGAAGCGATCGGTCATCCCTGCGGCGTCGATCAGCTCGGGACGGGTGAAGCCGTGATAGGGCGACAGCTGCTGCCAGTCGATGGTCAGCATCCGGTGCCGTTGCAGGTCACGGAACGCGCCGTAGTCGACCAGCACGTCGAATCGGTAGAACGGCCGCTCGAGGGCCCGGCCGGGCTTGTGACGCCGGTTCGTGCGATCGCCCACGTACGCCCGCGCCACCGCGAGGCGATCCTCGGCACCCATGGATCGCACCACCCGTTCCAGTCTGGGTCTCGGGAAGATGCGACGAGGGGTACATCATCGATGCGACCATCTTGATCTCGGCGTCGGGATCGAAGTCGACCAGCGACACGAGGGGTGCCGTCTCGGCCACGCTGCCCTCGGGGATCAATGCGCCGACGAGCTCGCGTGTGTCCTCTCGGGTGGCCTCGAGGTAGTCGGCCCAGACGCCGCCACGATCGGGCCGGTCCACGCGTTCGAGGAACGACGGAATGACCTTGCGGAGCTCGGTGAGCATCAGGTCGGCGTAGTACCGGGCCTCGGGCAGGGGGTGGGCCCGCATGCGCAACAGCAGGGCTTCGTAGGCCTGACCGGTGCCGTAGATGCCGACATTGGACACCGCGGCGGCCGGCAGCAGACCCCGCAGGGCGTCGAAGGCCTTGGCCTTGACCGCCTGCCGGTACACGAGGTCGGAGTCGTCGGGGTGCTTGGGAAACAGCGTGCGCACGTAGTCCTGCATCGGCGAGATCATCTCGCCGTAGGTGTCGAAGATGCGATCCATGTCGCCCACGTAGCGGGTCCCGACCTGGGAGCGCAGGACCTCGGGGTCGCGGTAGTAGCGGTACCGACCTCCGATGCGACTGTCGTAGGCGATGTAGCGCGTCGACTGCTCGAGGTAGCTCATGAGCCGGCCCCACTCGAGCACCTTGGTCAACAGGTTCGAGGCCTGCTCGCACGCGAGGTGCACGCCGCCGAGCTGCGCGACGGAGTCGTCGCCGTACTCGAAGAAGATGCGGTGGTAGAGCGTCTCGGCGTGCGAGAGCCCGATCGTCGCGTCGATCGAGGCATCGCCGCTGATGTCGAGGTCGCCGAGGAACTCGTCCAGGAACAGTCGGCGCAGGCTCTTCGACGAGCGGCTGTAGCGGGCGAACAGCGCGCCCTTGACCACCTCGGGCAGGTTGACGAGCGCGAAGACGGGCTGATCGAGGTTGGTGAAGTACCGGCGGAGGACGTCGGACTCCTCGTCGGTCCACTGCTCGGCGACGTAGACGCTCACGGGGCGCAAGGGTAGGCCCTCGACCGGTCGATGGCGGGGATCGACCCCGGGGTCATCGTGCCGGACCACGCGGCCGAGGGCTCACACGCGACCCGGAGCCGACGGGGATCGACGGCTGATGTCGATGCTGCGGGCACGGCCGAGTCGTCGGCCGTCGACGTGCACGGTGACCGGACGGTCGAAGGCGAGCTGCACCTCGGCCACGCGGCGGGTACGCAAGCGCCGGATGCGGGAAGATGGTCGCCGGTGCGCGCGCCGCGTACGGGCGATCAGGCGATCGCGCCACGGCAGCGCGCCCTCGGTCAGGTCGAAGCGGCCGTCGCCGGGGTGGCCCCGCGGGGCGAGACGGAACGGACCGAGGAACTCGGCATTCATGACGACGGCGAACGTCGCCACGCCAGCCCGACCGTCGAGCGACGAGGTGGGCCACGAAGATCACCTCGACGGCCATCGTCGAGCCGTGCCCGACCGACGTCGACTCGGACGATCGGGCCCTCGCCGCCGAGGCGGCCCGCGACGTCGCCGCGCCCGCCGAGGGTCCGGCACAGATCGCCACCGGCGAGCGCGACGAGCGGAAGACGCACTCGACCCTCGTCGGCGGGAACCGAGCGAGACGCGGCCAGCGCCGCGTCGGAGCCGGCCACCAGGGTGTCCGGTGGGGATCTCCCCAGGGCCCCCCACTCCTCGCCCGGGCCGGATCACGACGAGTCCGGGCCCTCGGCCACATCGACCTCGGGCTGTCGGCGTCGGTGTCGGCCGTCGGCTCGCCCGCGTCTCGGGTTCGACGCCCGTCGCGACGATGACACCGCGGTTGATGGCCTCGGCCGCCGCACGAGCCGTCGCCCGGGTTCGCCGATCGGGCGCGACCGTGCGCGATCTGGTGCAAGACGTCGACGAGCTGGCGGATCTGGCGGACGAAGTCGCCGGGGCTGAGCTCCTCGTCGTCGAGCACCTCGGCGAGGTCCTCGCCGCCGGCCCACCCTGCAGCGGCGCTCATGAACCCGGTGTCGAGGTCTCGGGTCAGACGGACACCGGCCGTGGCCTCGAGATCGCGCAGCTCCGCCGACGATGGCCTCGAGGCGGCGCCAGACGCTCGCGGAGGTGCCCGCGAGCGGATGCGTGGCGTCACCGACGGTTCGGGTCCGCGTTGTTCGAACGTGAAGCACGAACACAGTGCTGCGGTCTCCGGGACACCGAGATCGTCGAAGAGGCCCCGGTGCAGCGCCTCGGCGATGGCCAGGTCGCACTCGTGGAAGATGCCGGCGAGAACGTCGCCGCGACGGTGGGCGACCAGTCCGACACGTAGCCGAGGAGGCCCAGCACCCCGACGATGTCGTCGAACTGTCGAGCGAGCCGGCTGGTGCGACCACCGATGCGCTGTTCGACCGCGGCGAGACGACGGCGTGCGTCGAGCAGCGCTGCCGCTTCGCGGGCGGTCGGTTGCAGGCCGCCACCCACGGCGCCCGTGCGTCGGTTGCCGCCGCGGCCGGGCGCTCGGGCGCGTCGCGGCGCTTCTTCAGGCGGGTGCGAACCAGCGCACGCGCCACGTCGTGATGGAACGACGGGTCGTTCGGAGCATAGGGCGCCGGCAGCTCGACTCTCCCGATCGGCGTCGGCGCGTCGCGAAGTCGTCGGCACCGACGGTCGCGAACACCTCGGACCGATCGACGAGCCCGACCTTGACGCCACCCGAGCGGTAGCCGACGGACACGACGACCCCCGGTCGGCGCTCGTCGTCGTGTCCGACGGCGACCACGTCGCCGGGGACCAGCGCACCCAGCGCGGTCTCGATGCTCTGCCGGATCTCGCGCGTCGGCCTCGGCGGTTCCCTCATCGCCGCCGGCGTCGTCATCGGACGCCGCCGTCTCGGAGGTCGGCCGCGGTGATCGGCGACGGATCGATCCCCGCACGCGCGCAGGTCGGTCTCGAGGCTCGCGACCTCGTCTCGGAGTCGGCGCCGGCGACGGTCGAGACGAGCGACGTCGGCGTCTGCCTGATACTGGCCGAACGACCGATCGAGGAGGCGATGCGCGCCCTCACGGTCGTGGAGGCGGACCAGATTGATGGCCATGTTGTAGGTGGGACGAAACACCGATCGCAGTCCGAACGAGCGACTCGATGCGAGGTCGGCGACCTGATCGAACGTGACGTACGGCGACCAGAGCACGATCGCGAATCCCTGGTCGTCGATGCCGCGCCGACCGGCCCGACCGGTGAGCTGGGTGTACTCGAGCGGGGTCAGGAACTGGTGGCTGTCACCGTTGAACTTGGTGAGCCGCTCGATCACCACCGCTCGAGCGGGCATGTTGATGCCGAGCGCCAGGGTCTCGGTGGCGAACACCAGCTTCACCAGCCCGGCGACGAAGCACTCCTCGACCGCCTCCTTGAACGCAGGGACCATGCCGGCGTGGTGGGCGGCGACCCCGCGCTGCAGGCCGCGGAGGAACGAGTCGTAGCGCAAGACGTCGAGCTCGGAGGGCAGCAGGTGCGCCGTTCGTCGCTCCGCGATCTCGGTGATCGCACGCCGTTCGGCGTCGTCGGTGAGCATGACACCGTCGGCGACGAGGCCGTCGGCGGCGTCGGTGCAACCAGCCCGGCTGAACACGAACACGATCGCCGGGAGCAGGCCCTTGTCGATGAGCCGATCGAGGACCTCGATCGCGTCGCGGCGTGCGGTACCGGCGTCGGCGCCGTGACGTGTCCTCGACCTCGACCCCGCGGCGTGTCGGTGAAGCGGTGCCCCTCGGGATTGGCGTGGTCGTCGACCAGGGTCGGGATCAGATGTGCCCGGTCGCTGTCGCGATCCGCCACCATGAACAGGTTGGTGAGCTCGACCGGCCGGCGTGGTCTCCACGACGAGCTCGGTGGGGCCACGGACGTCGCCGATCCAGCGGGTGAGTTCGTCGGCGTTGGAGACCGTGGCCGACAGGCAGACCAGGCGCACGTCGGGCGCGCTGTGGACGATGACCTCCTCCCAGACCGGACCTCGGTAGGGGTCCTGGAGGTAGTGGACCTCGTCGAGCACGACGCAGCCGAGGCGTCGCAGGGTGGGCGACGCCGAGTACAGCATGTTGCGCAGGACCTCGGTGGTCATCACGACCACGGGCGCCTCGCCGTTGATGGTCGTGTCGCCGGTCAGCAGCCCGACGTTGGCCGGCTCCCCAGCGGCGAGCGAAGTCATGGTACTTCTGGTTCGACAGGGCCTTGATCGGTGTGGTGTAGAACGCCTTGCGGCCGGCGGCGAGTTCGAGGTCGATGGCGTGTTCGGCGACCACGGTCTTGCCCGCGCCGGTCGGAGCCGCCACCACGACCGAGCGTCCCGCGTCGAGATGGCCGATCGCCGTCTGTTGAAAGCGGTCGAGGGTGAAGCTCGGGACGGGGTCGGGCATCGGCTCAGGCGTCGATACGGGCCTCGGCGCGGGCCTCGCTGCGTCGGCGCCGCCGCAGGCGGAGCTTGCCGAAGGCGATCGCCGCCTCGTAGAAGAGATACATCGGCCCGGCCAGTGCGAGGAGGCTGATCGGGTCGCCGCTGGGGGTGATCACGGCGACCAGGATCGACGATGCCCACCGCGGCCAGCCGCCGGTAGCTGGCGAGGTCCTGCGGCGTGACGATGCCGAGGATCTGCAGGAAGACCAGCAGGAGCGGGAACTCGAAACCCAGTCCGAATGCCAGCATCATCTTGATGACGAACTCGATGTAGGCCCGGGCCCGGAACTCGGTGATGAGGTCCTCACCGCCGATGTCGATCAGGAACTCGAGGGCACGGGGCAGGGTCCAGAAGGCCAGGGCAGCGCCCATCGAGAACAAGGCGACACCGAGGCCGACGAAGGCGGCGCCGTAGCGACGTTCGTGGGGGTACAGCCCCGGTGCGATGAACCGCCAGGCTTGCCAGAGCCACACCGGTACGGCGAGCCCGATGCCCACGTAGCCGGCCACGAGCATGCGGGTCGAGAGCCCTTCGAGCGGGTCGAACACGCGCAGGTCGCAGTTGTTCTCGGTGGCCCGACAGTAGGGCTCGAGGAGCCACTCGATGATCTGGAAGTAGGCGAACCAGCCGATGATCGCGCCGACCGCGATGGCGATCACGCTGCGGATGATGCGGGTGCGCAGCTCGCCGAGGTGGTCGACGAGGCTCATGCGGCCCTCGTCGTCGGACGTCGTGGCCATCAGCGTTCGTCCGTACCCGATCGCGCGGGTCTCATCGTCGACGTCGGCGTCGACGGCGGCCGGCTCGTCGCCGTTCAGCGGCGTCGGGTCGGCTCCGCGTGCCTCGTCCGGTTCGGCCCGATCGGAAGCCTCCGCGTCGTTGGCCCGTCGGCTCGGCTGTGGGCTGGGCCCGGCTGCCGACGGGTGCGAGATAGGGATTGGGCGTCGACGTCGTCGCCGTGGGGCGACGTCGTACATGCCCGCCGCTGCTGCGGTGCTCACCGGACCCGCTCCGGTCGGCCTCGTCGTCTCGAGGCCTCGTTGATCCGGCGACGTCCTCGATCGGTCGGTCGTCGCTCGACGTCGTCGTCGGGGTGGTCCGGGTCGTCGTCGTCGTCGAGTTCGTCGCCGAGATCGGCCGAGGGGGCCGGTGACTCCGAGGTGGCCACCACCTTGTTGCCCCGATCGCGAGCGGCGGCCTCGACCGGGTCGTCCATCGCGGCACGCATCTCGTCCTGGAAGCCGGAGCTGATGCTTGCGGACTTCGCGGCATGACCCCGCCGATCTGGCGGGCCACCTCGGGGAGCTTGGCGGGGCCGAGGACGATCAACGCCACCAGGAAGATGACGAGGAGCTCACCTCCACCGACGTTGAACATGCCACTACCCTACTGAGCCACCCGACCCGGTCGGTGGCTCGGACGGCGAGCGTCTCGGTCCCGACTCCTGGGCCGATGTGGCGACAGGATCAGGTCAGACGATCTGTTGCAGGAGGGTCGCAACGGCCTCGTCGTCGGCCAGCACGGTGTGGAAATCGATCAGATCGTCATGGGTGATCGGCGCTCCCGACCGGGCTTCGAACAGCTCCGCAGGAAGCGACCAGGTCACGAACTCGACTCCTGCGGCCAACAGCAAGTCGATGGTGCGCTGCTCGGCGTGACGGACGACCAGGTCGTCGCACAACGGGCACTCGAAGCGGTATTCGCCCTCGTCGGTGGACACGCACATGCGCACGGTGACGTCGGCCGTGGTGAGCTGAACGTCACCGCAATTCGCACAGCTGGCCCGGATGGTGGCCATGTCGTCTCCTCCAAGGGGTCTGCAACCGACGCCAGGCCAATCGGCGCAGTGCCGCGGGAGTTGAGGAGTGGTGCGCGCTCGAGCGGAGTTGGGTCCATCGGCCCAGCGCGAAACAATGGGTGATCGTGGCTCCTCGACTCTCCCCGGTTCTCGTCCCGCCCATCGCGTTCGCAGACGGTGGTGCCAGTGCCCAGCTACCCGGTCACACGATCGGGGCCTTCGAGCTGGCGCTCCGGCTCGGCGCATCGGGCCTGCACACCGTGGTCTGGTCCAGCGCGGACGGGGTACCGGTGTGCAACGCCGGATCATCGGTACCCGGGCCGCGCCTGCGCCGGCGACGTCCCGTCCGTGACTTCGCACTGGAGGCGCTCCCCCACGATGTGGCCACCCTCGAAGCCCTCGTCGATCAGTGTCGAGCCACCCGGCGCATTGATGGTGTCGATCGGCGATCCCGATGTCCTCGACGCAACGCTCGGCGTGCTGCGGTCCCATCAGGAGCGCAACGGCGTGGCCCTGCTGGATCGCGTGTGGATCCATCACGACGATCTCGATCAGATCCATCGCTGGCGCAGCGATTGGCCGACCATTCGTCTGGTCGCGGGCTCCGCCTCGCAGCGCTCGCCCACGGACCCGAACGGGCCGCTGCAGATCTTGCAGCGGCGGGCGTGGATGCGGTCCGACTCCCCTACGACGAATGGACCGGCGGGCTCACGACGCTGTTCCACAAGTTCGGGGTCCTGGCATTCGCCGAGACCGTCGAACACGATCGCATGCTCGACGAACTGCTGGTCATGGGCGTCGACGCGGTCTCGAGCGTGCACGTCGACCGCATGAGCGACGCCATGCGGCGCGCCGGCTAGTGAGAGCGGGCGCTACAGGAACCCGAGGCGGTTCAGCGGCCACACCCGCAGGAAGGCACGACCGACGACGAGATCCTCGTCGATCGGTCCGAACACCCGACTGTCGCTCGAGCCGCCACGGTTGTCGCCCATCATGAAGAGGTGACCGTCGGGAATCGTGCACGCACGGACCTCGACGCTCTCCTCGATGCAGTTCGGCGGCAGCGCGCCCCGCAGGGAAGTCGTTGGTGGTCACACCCTCGTCGAGGTACGGCTCGCGCAACAGCTGGTACTCGGTGCCGCCGGGTTCCTGATGAAGACGTCGCCGTCGCGGAACTGGATCGTCTCGCCACCGAGGCCGATGACCCTCTTGATCAGATCGGGTTCGCCGCTCGGGTTGGGTCGGCGGACGGCCGAACACCACGAGATCGCCACGACTGACGTCGCCGACCGACGTAGCTGAGCTTGTTGACCAGCACCCGATCGCTGATCTCGAGCGTGGTCTCCATCGACGACGACGGGATGTAAGTACGCCTGCATCAGGAACGTCTTGATCAACAGGGCGACGGCCAGGGCCCCGACGATGACCGCGCCCCATTCGAGGAAGCTGCGCATGCGGCTCGACACGACGGCGTCGTGGGTCTCGTCGAGTGCCAGGGCATCGTCGAACAGCGCCTCGTCGACACCGTCGCCGTCGTCATCGGAGTCGAACGGATAGGCCGAGACCGGGCCCAGGCGCAGCCGTTCGTGGCGACGCCGTGGCGGCACCGCCGGCGCCTCGACGCGTCTCGGCGCCGGCCCAACGGAACGACTGCCGGGGTACCTCGCGATCGGTGGGCCCGACGCCGCAGCCTGGCCGGGTACCTCGGGCGTCATGAGCACCGGGGCGTCGACCGTAGGTGCCGCCCGTGACGTCAGACGGTGCGACCGTGGGCTCGTCGGTGCGCGCTGCTGGGGCCGGGCCGGTGGGAGCGGGGCGACGGGCTCGTCCGTGTCGGCGGCGGCAGCGGGCTCGGCGGCAGCTCGTTCGAGCGCTCGACGCACGATGGCGTCGACCCACTCCGGGTCCTCGGGCGAGGTCAGGTCGTCGGAAGACACTTCGGCGCAGGTTAGTCGCCAACCGACCAGAACGCGCGTCCCTGACCGGTCCCGGTAGCGAGCCAGCACGCGCCCGGCGGTCGTCGCGGCGATGTCTGGATCCGAGCCGAGTCCGGCGATCGATCGCCTCGACGGTCGCATCGGGGCCCGAGCCGCAGCAGCAGCCGTTCGAGCCAGGGGCGGGCGGTGATGGCCATGACGACACGCAGCGAGCCGTCGGTCGAGCACCTCGAGCGATTCGACCGGATGGTTCTCCGGGCACCCAGGCCGCCGAGGAGCGAGGCGCAGGGTCACCCGGGGGTCCTCGGGGTGACGCCGCGAAGACGCCGCGGTCGGGCAGGACCGCCGGCGCCTCGAAGGTGTGGTCGGTCGCCTGGCGCTGCGCATGCGATCGAGCCGGAAGAGGCGTTCGCCGCCGGCCCGGTGGCAGTGCGCGAGCAGGTACCACGCTCCCTGGTCCGAGGTCAGCCGCAGGGGATCGACGTCTCGCTCGGTGAGCTCGTCGCGGCCGTACGCGTAGTACTCGATGCGCAGCTGGCGACGGTGCTCGATGGCGTCGCGCACCGTGGACATGATCACCGCCGGCGCAGCTCCGAGATCCACCTCGACATCGTCGCCGGGCGTCACCCCGAGCACTGTGGCCAGCTTGGCCAAGCCCCGGGCCAACGGACCGTCGGTGTCCGCGCCCGGCACCGACAACAGGCTCGATCCCGCGGTGACCAGGGCGAGTGCCTGGGCAGGTGTGAGGCGCAGGGGCCGCTCGAAGTACTCGGCGTAGTGGATCCAGACCCGGCCGTCCTCGACGATGACCTCGACGAGCTGATCGGGCGTATAGGGGTGGATCCCCACCATGAACAGGACCTCGGTGAGGTCCGACAGCAGGGATTCCTCGGGATAGTCGAATCGGGCAGCCACATCGGCCAGGTGCGGTCCGTCGTTGGCGACCACCCAGGGAACGATCGACAGCAGCCGCTCCAGACGGCCGCCTGCGGTGAGTCGGGTCATGGTCGGGGGTCGCGGCGCGGCGATGGCGCCGAGCCAGGCGATCATGTCGTCGCGCAGATCGGCCGGTGCCAGCACCTCGGCGTGGTCGAGGAACCCGCACACGAACGAGCGAAAGGCGGCCTCGTTGGTGACCGTGAGCTCGAGTTCGACCGAGCCGTCGGGGTGCTGGGCCGCGGCCGGGCCGATCGTGTGGGTCGCCCACGCGGCCTGGTCGGCATCGACGAGCAGGCGGGCCCGCCGCGGCGGTTCGTCGCCGAGCTCCCATGGCTGCATCCGTACGCCGGTGGTGCCGGCGGCGCGCTCGAAGGCGCCATCGGGCCCTGCGTCGACTGCGCCCTCGATGCGGTCGATGCGGAAGTGCCGCTCGCCGGCTCGGACGCGATCGAACCCGGTCACGTACCAGCGACCACGCACGAAATCGAGCCGCCAGGGCTCGACGTCTCGTCGTTCGCCCCGGTAGTCGAAGTGGATCAGTCGCCGGGCCGCGACCGCGGCGAAGATCACGGCCAGCCGGGGGTCGGTCGGGACCGACACGATGGTCTCGGTGCCCGGCCCCTTCGACGCTGCCGCCGAGCTTGCGCAACGCCTCGGCGCCGCCGAAGCCCTCGACACGCACCGCACTGGCCGCCAGGTGCAACGCGGCGAGTTCGTCGGTGTCGAGGCCGGGATCGGGGAGGTAGTAGTCGGACTTGCGGACCCGGTAGCCCTCGACCGGCGGGTCCGTCCCCGGGATCGCCTCGAGCGAGATCGGTACACCCATCTCGCGCAGGTCGTCCTTGTCACGCTCGAACGCACGTCGGAACGACGCGTCGCTGTCGGGATAGCCGTCGATTCGGCGCCGGAGTTCCTCGGCGCGGCAGCGGGCGCTCGGTCTCGAGGAGGGCCGCGGTCAGGTTCAGCAGACGTTCGAGCTTGCCCACGCCGGCCCTACAACGAGTCGATGAGCTTCTCGACCCGCTCGTCGTAGGCCTTGAACGGGTCCTTGCACAACACCGTGCGCTGGGCCTGATCGTTGAGCTTGAGATGGACCCAGTCGACGGTGTAATCGCGCTTGCGTTCCTTGGCCCGACGGATGAACTCGCCACGCAGACGGGCCCGGGTGGTCTGCGGTGGATACTCGACGGCTTGGGCGATGTCCGCGTCGACGCAGATGCGTTCGACCATGTCGCGGGCCTGCATCTTGTAGAAGAGGCCGCGTTGGCGGTTGACGTCGTGGTACTGCAGGTCGATCAGTGCCAGCCGGGGATCGGCGAGCTCCAGGCCGTGCTTGGCCCGGTAGCCCTCGACCAGGTGGTACTTGGTGACCCAGTCGACCTCGCGCCGGAGCTCGAGCGGGTCGCGCTCGATCTGGGTGAGCACGTGCTCCCACATCGTGAGCGCCTGCTTCTCCTGAGGCGACAGCTCGCGGCGTTCGGCGTAGCGCAGCGCACGCTCGAGGTACTCGGACTGGATGTCGAGGGCGCTGACCTCGCGCCCGTTGGCCAGACGGACCCGGCGCCGACAGGTGATGTCGTGGCTGATCTCGCGGATGGCCCGGATCGGGTTCTCGAGGGTCATGTCGCGCAGCACGACGTTGGGTTCTTCGAGCATCCGCAGCAGCAGCGACGCCGCGCCGACCTTGAGGTAGGTGGCGTACTCGTTCATGTTGGAGTCGCCGACGATGACGTGGAGGCGCCGATAGCGCTCGGCGTCGGCGTGGGGCTCGTCGCGGGTGTTGATGATCGGCCGCGACCTCGTGGTCGCCGACGAGACGCCTTCCCAGATGTGTTCGGCACGTTGGCTGATGCAGAACATCGCGCCACGGGCGGTCTGGAGGATCTTGCCGGCGCCGGCGTAGATCTGGCGGCTGACCAGGAACGGGATCAGGACCTCGGCGTAGTTGGCGAAGTCGTCCTTGCGGCTCGTGCAGTAGTTCTCGTGGCATCCGTAGGAGTTGCCGGCCGAGTCGGTGTTGTTCTTGAACAGGTAGATGTCGCCGCGGATGCCTTCTTCTTCGAGGCGTTGCTCGGCACCGGCGAGGAGCTGTTCGAGGATCCGCTCGCCGGCCTTGTCGTGGGCGACCAGGTCGTAGATCGAGTCGCACTCGGGCGTCGCGTACTCGGGGTGGCTTCCCACGTCGAGGTACAGCCGGGCGCCGTTGGCCAAGAAGACGTTGGAGCTCCGCCCCCAGGAGACGACCCGCCGGAAGAGATAGCGGGCGACCTCGTCGGGGCTCAGGCGTCGTTGGCCCCGGAGGGTGCAGGTGACGCCGTACTCGTTCTCGATGCCGAAGATGCGACGTTCCACGACGTCAACCTACCGGGGGCTCGTGGCGGTGTCGGTCATGAACCCAGGAGTCCGGCGAGTTCGTCGCCTTCGATGCGGCGGAAGGAACGCCGCCCGTTGTGCGGTGCGAGTTCGGCGACCTCGAGGTCGTCGGGACCGAGGTCGCGCTCGTCGCCGGCGAGCGCCGCAGTCGCGGCGACCACGCCCTCGGCGAGGCTCAGGTCCGAGCGGTAGGACTCGGCGAAGCGATCATGGATGGCCTCGGCCTCGCCACCGAGCACGGCGAAGTCCGACTCGTCGTTGACGGTGCCGTCGTAGAGCAGATGGAACATCTGGGGGGTGCCGTCGCCGCCGGGTGCGATCTCCGCGACCAGGATCTCGACCTCCATGGGCTTGAGCTCATGGGTGAACACCTGTCCGAGGATCTGTGCGTACTGGTTGGCCAGGCTGCGGGCATCGACGTCGTCGCGGGAGTAGGAGTAGCCCTTGAGATCGGCGTGGCGGATGCCGGCGATGCGCAGTTGGTCGAACTCGTTGTACTTGCCGACACCGGCGAAGGCGATGCGGTCGTAGATCTCGCTGACCTTGCGCAGCGTGTTCGAGGCGTTCTCGGCCACGATCAGCACCCCGTCGGCGAACTGCAACGCGATGAGGGCCCGACCTCGGGCGATGCCCTTGCGTGCGTAGTCGGCGCGGTCCTTCATGACCTGTTCGGGAGCGACGTAGAAAGGCATGTTCATCGTCGGACTCCTCAGTCGTGGGGGTTCAGGCGGCGACGATCGTCGACGACCTCGGCGAACAGGGCCGCACACTCGTCGTCGTCGAGACGAACGAACCCGTCGGCACTGATGGTCGCGATGATCGGATACACGTGGCGCATGGTGTCGGGCCCGCCGGTTGCGGCGTCTTCGTCGGCGGCCTCGAACAGCGCACTCGCGCACAGCGCGACTGCGTCGTCTCGTCCCTGACCGTCGCGGTAGCCGAGCTTGATGACCGTCGTGGCGTGCAGGCTGCCGCTGCCGGTGGTGGCATAGAGCGCTTCTTCGTAGCGCCCGCCGGTCACGTCGTATTGGAACAGCCGACCGACGTCGCGGCGGACGTCGTAGCCGGCGAAGATGGGAACGACAGCCAGGCCCTGCATGGCGGCCGGGAGGTTCTGGCGCAGCATCTGGGAGAGCTGGTTGGCTTTGCCCTCCAGGCTCAGGAGCTTGCCCTCGACCTTTTCGTAGTGCTCCAACTGGAGTTGGAACAGCCGCACCATCTCGAGTGCAGGGCCTGCCGCTCCGGCGATGGCCACGCCGGAGTGGCGGTCGGCCGGGAAGACCTTCTCGATGGTCCGGTGTGCGATGTGGTGGCCCGCGGTGGCCCGTCGGTCACCGGCGAGGACCACGCCGTCCGCGTAGCGGATGGCGACACAGGTGGTGCCGTGGGGAACCAGCGATGACACATCGCCGGCGGGCACCGGCGGCGCGGTCGTCACGGCGCGCACCAGCGCGGCGAAGTCCGGGCCCGGATCGGTGTCGGGGCCGAACCGCGGCAGGGTCACTCGCCACCCTTTTGGATGTAGGACTTGACGAAGTCCTCCGCGTTCGTCTCCAGGACCTCGTCGATCTCGTCGAGGAGATCATCGAGTTCGGCCTTGAGCTTCTCGCCACTCTCGGACCGTGCCGGGGCCTCTTCCAGCTCGGACTCTTCGGTGCGTGACGGAGCCTGCCGCTTGACCTGCTCTCGTTCAGCCATGGTGGATCCTCGCTCGTTCGCTCGTGATCAGTGGTTCTGACATCGTACCGACCTGGGCCGGGGCCGCCGTGTCAAGGTCGTGTCGAGACCCTGCGGCGCAGATCCGGATCGATCACCGCTCGAGGGCAGCCAACAGCTGTGCCGGCTCGTCGCAGGTGTCGAACAGCTCCTGGACGTGGGCGCGAGTCCCGCGTGTCGGCTCCATCATCGGGACCCGACGCAGCGGCTCGGTGCCCAGGTCGAACACCAGCGAATCCCAGTTGGCGGCAACGATGCTCGACGCCCAGCGCGCCAGGCACGTGCCCCGGAAGTACGCCCGGGTGTCGTCGGGGGGCGTGGAGATGCCACGTTCTGCCTCGGCTGGTTCGACAACGGTCGCCAGGCCGAGCTTGGACGCCACGGAGCGCTCGGGCCGCAGGTCGTGGTACTGCAACCCCAGGGCTCGCAACCGTGCGTCGCCCCATTCGAGACCGTGACGATCGCGGTAGCCGTCGAGGAGACGCTTCTTGGCGACCCAGTCGACACGGTCCGCGAGACGGTCGGGATCACGTTCGAGATCGTCGAGGATCTCACCCCAACGGGCGATCACGTCGCGCCCGACGGCCTCGCCGACGGCGTCGAGGCCGTGGCGTTCGGCCCACTCGACCGCAGCTGCGTGGAACTCTCGCTGGACTTCGAGTGCGGTGATGGTGGTGCCGTCTGCGAGGGCCAACGGTCGGCGAAGGGTCAGGTCGTGGCTGACCTGACGCATGGCGGCGACCGGAGACGCGAAGACGAAGTCTCGGCGCAGGGCACCGTCTTCGATCATCGCCAAGACGATGGCGGTGGCGCCCACCTTGACCAGCGTGGCGACCTCGGAGATGTTGGCGTCGCCACAGATCACGTGGAGACGGCGGTACTTCTGGGCGTCGGCGTGCGGCTCGTCACGCGTGTTGATGATGGGCCGCTTCAAGGTGGTC
Organism: uncultured Acidimicrobiaceae bacterium; assembly: GCA_963716795.1. GTDB lineage: Bacteria > Actinomycetota > Acidimicrobiia > Acidimicrobiales > UBA8592 > CAVQUE01. The sequence continues at coordinate 431,358 of CAVQUE010000002.1, forward strand.
TCGAGCCCGACCTCCTCTTCGAAGAAGTCGGCTCGTTGGGTGAGCTGGTAGGTGATCGTGCCGGGCTCGACGCCCGGCAGCTCGCAGCCGATCTTGCCCGAACCGGTGTAGAGCTGGCGGGTCACGAAATGGGCGGTCGCGTGCAGGACGATCTGTCCGAACGCGGTGGCGCGGTCCATCAGATAGTTCTCGTGACAGCCGTAGGAGTTGCCCTTGCCGTCGGAATTGTCCTTGTAGACGACCAGCTCTTCGCCGTCGGGCAGCAGCGCCCGGGCGGCATCCATCGATCGGCGCAGGATGAGTTCGCCCGCCTTGTCGAACACCACCACCGACCGGGCGTCGGCACATTCGGGGGTCGACATCTCGGGGTGCGCGTGATCGACGTAGTAGCGCGCACCGTTGGTGAGCACGGCGTTGACGAGATGTGTTTCGATCTCGGGGGGCATGGAGCCGATCGGCGACGTGCCTCGCGGCATCGTTGGCAGGCATCTCGTCCTCGAAGTCCCAGGTCACCCGCGGTGCCGGGCCGGGAGCCCCGGTGCGCAGGGTCTCGTGCAGGTAGGCGTTGATCAGCAGCGACGAGGCCGTGATCGGGTTCGGCTCGTCGGTGCCCCGATGGACGATCGCGTACTCGGTCTCGATTCCACAGACTTTGGAGACGGCCACGTCGTGTCTAGAGGTACTGCCCGGTGGCGACCCGCTCGATGGAACGGCCGCCCTCGGGATCTCGGTCTGCATCGTGGATGAGCGTCCGGATGAACACGATGCGCTCACCCTTCTTGCCCGAGATCTTGGCCCAGTCGTCGGGATTGGTGGTGTTGGGCAGGTCCTCGTGTTCGCGGTACTCCTGGCGGATCGATTCGGTGAGGTCCGACAGCCGAATGCCCTTCTCGCCCCCGTCGATGACCCGCTTGATGGCGAGCTTCTTCGCCCGCCGGACGATGTTCTCGATCATGGCACCCGAGGAGAAGTCCTTGAAGTACATGATCTCCTTGTCACCGTTCTGGTAGGTGACTTCGAGGAACTGGTTGAGCTCGTCGGTGCGGTACATCTCCTCGACGGTCCGCTCGATCATCGCCGCGACGGCCTTGTCCGCATCGCCCCCACCGAGTTCGGCGATCGCCGATGTGGCGATCGGCACCGCGGTGGTCAGGTAGCGCCCGAAGATCGACGCCGCGGATTCCTCGTTGGGCCGCTCGATCTTGATCTTGACGTCGAGACGCCCCGGGCGCAGGATCGCCGGGTCGATCAGGTCCTCGCGGTTCGACGCACCGATGACGATGACGTTCTTGAGTGTCTCGACGCCGTCGATCTCGGCCAGCAGCTGGGGGACGATCGTCGATTCCATGTCGGAGCTGATGCCGCTGCCACGGGTGCGGAACAGCGACTCCATCTCGTCGAAGAAGACGATGACCGGCCAGCCCTCTTCGGACTTCTCCCGGGCACGCTGGAAGACCAGTCGGATCTGGCGTTCCGTCTCGCCGACGTACTTGTTCAACAGCTCGGGGCCCTTGATGTTGAAGAAGTAGCTCCGGGCCTCCTTGTCGCCGGCGACCGAGGGCACCTTCTGCGCCAGGCTGTTGGCGACGGCCTTGGCGATGAGGGTCTTGCCACAACCCGGGGGCCCGTAGAGCAGGATGCCCTTGGGAGCCGGGAGGTCGTGTTCTGCGAAGAGGTCCTGATGCAGGAATGGCAGCTCGACGGCGTCGGTGATCTGTTCGATCTGTTCATCGAGGCCACCGACATCGAGGTAGGAGATGTCGGGAATCTCCTCGAGGACGAGCTCTTCGACCTCGGGCCGCGGCAGCGCCTCGAGCAACAGGTCGGCTCGGGTGTCGAGCAACAGGCTGGACCCGCTGCGCAGCGTCTGGCCGATGAGTGCGTCTGCGAGCTCGACGACACGCTCTTCGTCCGCACGACCCACGACCACGGCCCGGCGTCCGTCGGCGAGTACCTCTTTGAGTGACACGATCTCGCCGGTGTGGTCGGCCGTGCGGGCCAGCACGACGTTGAGCGACTCGTTCAGCACCACTTCCTGGCCCCGCACCAACCGACGTTGATCGATCTCGGGATGCAGGGCGACCCGCATCTTGCGGCCGGAGGAGAACACGTCGACGGTGCCGTCGTCGTTGGTCGCCAGGTAGGTGCCGTAGGCCGACGGCGGCTGGGTGAGCTTTTCGACCTCTTCGCGCAGCGCAGCGATGTGGTCGCGCGCCTCGCGCAACGTGTAGGTGAGCTTTTCGTTCTGGGACACGGCCTGGGCCAGCTGTCCCTTGGTCTCGAGGAGACGTTCTTCGAGCGTGCGCACCCTTTTGGGTGCGTCGTGGACACGTCGCCGCAAGGTCACGAGCTCGTCTTCGAGCAGGCGGGCCTGGGCTCGCAGCGCGGCGATCTCGTCGTCTTGTCGGCGGATCCGGTTCTCGAGCTCGTTCGGGTCGATCGGAGTCACCTCCACAGGGGCTGATCGATTCCGACCCTACACCCGCCACCCCGTCGGGGGCCTGCTCCTGGGCCCGTTGCCGCAGGCGAGTTCGATGGCTGTCGGCAGAGGCTGGACCTGCCGGAGCCCGGTCCGCAGCGACCGCTGACGAATATTCGCGAGATTGACGGTGTTTATTGCGCAGGCTCGACTACGATGACATGACGCCGATGGACAGGTGCCGACGACGGCACGGGCAGCTCGTCGGCGTCGGGTCCTCATCGACACCGTGGCCGACCGGTCCCGGTGCGCCGATGAGGCCTCGGCCCTTTCCGAGGGCATAAGCTGCCCGGCCACAACAACGCTCGACGGAAGGGCAACGATGAAGGTCTGGATCGATCAGGACCTCTGCACCGGTGACGGCCTCTGCGAAGAGATCGCACCCGATGTGTTCACGCTCCTCGACGATGGCTTGGCCTACGTCAGGGAGGGTGACAAGGTCTTCAGTGACCCCGGCGGACCCGAGGGTCTCGCCACTGTTCCCGCTGGACAGGAAGAGGCGACGATCGAGTCGGCCGAAGAGTGTCCCGGCGAGTGCATCTTCATCGAGGTCTGAGCCAGCCCGGCCGTCGACGACGCAGTCGCTGACGCACGACGACGATCATGCGGGATGCCCGCCGGCAACGGCGGGCATCGTCGCGTCCACACGGCCGGGGCGCGGGTGCCCGCGAGGTCGATGCTGGCTCGGTCAGGCGGTGATGCGACGTGCCGAGGTCAAGAACGCCGTGTGCGCCACCATGCGGTGATCCGGGCGAACGGCGGGGCCCTCGATGTGCCAGCCCCGGTGCAGGACCTCGATGGTCTGGGCCATCGCATACGGGCCATCGTCGAGGACGCCGCGCACGCGGGCGGCCTGGGTGATGCTCGGCGTGTACGCGACGACGGTGCCGCCCGGCCGGAGGACCTCGCGCAGGTGCGGAATGACACTCCACGGCTCGGGGAGATCGAGGATCGCCCGATCGATGTCGGTGGCGTCGATGCCGTCGTAGCTGTCGGCGATCGCCACGTGGTAGCGCTCCAGTGCCGCGGCGCCCAGAAAGGTCTCGATGTTCTTCACTGCCCGTGCGGCGAAGTCCTCGCGGATCTCGGCCCCGAAGATCTCTGCGCCCGCGCGCAGCAGAGCGATGGACAGCGCGCCGGATCCGAGACCGGTCTCGAAGACCCGGGCACCGGGAAAGATGTCGGCGAGCATCATGATGGCGCCGAGGTCCTTGGGATAGATCACCTGGGCACCGCGTGGCATCTTCAACACCACATCGGCCAGGGTGGGGCGCACCACGAGATAGGAGGCCCCCCCGCTCGACGACACCGTCACGCCCGCGGGTCCGCCGATCAGGGCATCGTGTTCGACGACGCCCGGAGTGGGAGTGGAAGGCCTTGCCCTCGACGAGTGGGAACAGGTAGCGCCGATCCTTGCGGTCGACCAGCAGGACCAGTTCTCCGACCGTGAGCTCCCCGCCGCTCGGGCTGCGCTCAGCCACGACGTCGGGCGCGTCGCTCCTCGCGCTTCGCCTTCTTGGCGATCTTCTTGACCTCGGCAGGACTCAGCGGTTCGTGGACCACGACGACCCGTTCGCCGCGTGAGAGCTCGCGGGTGTAGCGCGGGGTGGGATCGGTCACGCCCACGAGGCGCCCGAGCCAATGGAACACCCAGGCGGCGCCACCGAGCGCGAGCCAGGTGCGGTTGCCGCCGAGGACACCTGCGAAGATGGCCTTGCGGCGCGCGAACACCATGGGACGAAGGAACCGGAAGAAGCTGCGCATCGCGTCGGGGCCGATCCTGAGCGGGCGTCAGACCCGGCGGATCTCGACGACGGTGCGGCTCTGGGATCCCCGCTTGCGTCCGAGGACGAACACGAGGATCAACAGCAGGACCGCAGCCACCACGCCGGCCTTCTTGCCGACGTGCTTGGCCGAACCGGCGGCGGCATCGAGGTTCGCGGCGAGTTCGACGAACTTGGCCTCGATGTCCTCCTTGGAGATCTTGTCGGGCGGGTTCGCGGGCACGCTCACGACTGCTCCTCGGCTCGTGTATCGGTCGAGATGGTGCGGGTCATCGCCCAGGCGGCGATTCCGATGAACACCATCAACATCGCGAAGACGATCAGGTAGGGAAGGTACGAGGTGCGATCGCTGTCGAAGGCCGAGGTCTCGCTCTGGAGGAGACGCAGCACGCCGAAGGCGATGTAGATGAGCCCGATCGCGATGAACAGTGCCCCGGCGACGCCGAACGCAACCCATTTGCCGAGCAGCTGGAGCGGTCCCACCGTCTCCTGGCGCGCGTAGGTCGTGAGCATGGCCTTGAGCTCGTTGGCCGTGTCGATGGGGGACTTTTCGTTCTGTGGCTCGGGCACGTGTTCAGACTCCTCCGCTCCGCCGGCGACACTCTAGTGCGGCATCGGCCAACGTTTGCGGTGTCGGGACGGCCTTCTTCGCCGCTGGCAGCGTTCTCGGCGGTGCCGTACGGAACTGAAATGGGGCCGCCTCCTGCAGCCGGCCGGCGACGGAGCCGGCTCGCCCGTGCCGGCGCTCGGTTCACTCCGCCGCGAGGCGGTGGCGTAGCACCAGTTCGGCGTCGCCGAGCAGTTCGTCGAGGACGTCGAGGCGCTCGGCCGGGCTCGCTGCGACCAGCAACCGTTGGCGGTCGAAGGAGCCGAGTGGCGCCAGCGTCGCGGCCTGATAGCCGGCCAGGACGGGGTCGGTGTCCAGCTCGGTGGTGGCCGGCGGTGCCATGTCGCCGAGCTCGGTCTGCAGTGCCAGCACCTGGCGGAGCCGGGCGACCACCTGGTCGCGTCGTGCGGTCAGGTCGGTCGTGGGTTCGTCGTCGAGCCAGGGCTCGACGAGCGCACGCGGGAACGGATCGTCGGGAAGCCAGGCATCGATGCGAATCCGCCTCGTTCCGACGCAGGCCAGCACCCAGCGGCCGTCGTCGAACTGCTCGGCATCGATGATCTGCGCGACCGTGCCGATGTCGGTCCGCAGATCTCCGCCGCCGACCTCGCTTCCGCGCGTGATCAGACAGACACCGAACTCCCGATCACCCTGCAGGCAGTGCTCGGCGAGGGCGCGGTAGCGGGGCTCGAAGACGTGCAGCGGCAGGACCATGGTCGGGAACAGCACGCTGCCGAGCGGGAACATCGGGAGTTCTCCCAGATCGGACATACCGGCATCCTCGCATGCCGCAGTGGCCGTCCGTCGAGCCGATCGGGCGCCGGCGGTGGCGTCAGCCGCGCGAGTGCGCCGAGCACGTTCGAGTAGTCGTCGGTCCACAGGGGTCCGGTGCGGCCCGCCGGAGCCCACCGGTCGTCGAGCGTCTCGATCGCATCGGTCGAGCGTGCGACGGCCGCCCAGATCGACGGTGTCGCACCCGTCGCCACTGCGTCGGGCCCGGGCTGGTAGCCGATGACTCGCACCGCCAGACCCGAATCGGAACCGATGCGTTCGATGACCGGCACGAGATCGAAGTGGCGGTTCGAGATGTGCATGAGCAGGACCCCATCGGGGCGGAGGTGATCGAGGTAGGTCGTGACCGCCTCGCGGGTCAGCAGGTGCACGGGGATTGCGTCGGAGCTGAAGGCATCGACGACGACGACGTCGTGGAGCGCATCGCTGCGTTCGAGTTCGATGCGACCGTCGCCGACGACGATGTCCACCTCGGCGGCGGTGTCGCGCAGGTAGGTGAAGTGCTCGGGGTTCGATGCGATGTCGACGACGACCTGGTCGATCTCATAGAACGTGAACCGGTCGCCCGGCATCCCGTAGGCCGCGATCTCCCCGGCGCCGAGGCCGATCAACGCCGCGTCCATCGGCGCCCGAGGCGCGTCGAACACCGGCCCCAGGGGTCCGTCGGGGTGGTAGTAGGTCGTCGGGCGCCCGGCTCGATCGGGGTGCTGTGACCCGTGGATGGTCGTGCCCATCTGCAGGACCCGACCGCCGCCATCGGTCTCGAGCACCGCGTACGTGCCGAAGAACGATCGGTCCTCTGCGACGACGTCGGCACCGGTCACCCCGACGCCGACGACCATGATCATGGCCATGGTCACGGTGAAGACGACGGCCCGGCTCCGCAGCACCACCAACCCGGCGGCCGCCATGGCCAGGGTCGCGGTCTGGACCTGGGCGTCTTGGAGGAGCCACGCGCCGGCCAGCAACCCCGTGCCGGCGGCGGCGACCGCCACCGGGCGGACGCGTGCGCCGGCGGCGCCGGGCACGAGCAGGAGCGCGGCGCCGATCGCCAGCGGGTACTCCCACAGCCTGGTGAAGACCACCGGGGCCACCAGCGCCACGAACGACCCACCGAGCACGCCACCGAGCGACACCCATGCATAGAACTCGGTCACGCGGCGTGGCCTCGGGGCGGTCGGCGGCCAGGCGCCCGTGGGCGAGCAGCGCCGCCGCGAACAGCCAGCCCAGGTGCAGACCGAGCGCGAGCAGGATCGGGACCCGACCGACGAAGGTCAGCGCGACCGGGATCGCGCCGATCACGACGAACCGGCCCGCCGCGACGACGACCCGGTCGGGGTCGGCGACCCCGAAGGCCACGATGAAGGTGGCCAGGTAGAGCACGAGCGGCACGATCCACAGCAGCGGGAACGAGGCCACGTCGGTCGAGATGTAGCGGGTGGTGCCGAGCAACAAGGCCGATGGTACGAAGGACCAGGCCACCCAGCGCAGCCGACGCGCCCAGGCGATCACCGGTGCGGCAGCCTCGGCCGCCTGTGCCCCGAGCGCGCGCCCCCGGGTCGGCACCAGGAATGCGGCTGCGGCGGTGACGACGATGAATGCGACGTAGCCCGCCGTGAACAGGCGGGTCTGGGCCACCAGACCGAGATGACGCTCGATGGCGAACGGGTAGGCGACGAGCGCTGTCAACGATCCGACGTTCCCGGCCGCGTACAGGAAGTAGGGGTTGTCGGCATGGGGATGATCGGTCGCGGCGAACCAACGCTGGAGCGTCGGACTCGACGTCGCCAACGCCAGGAACGGGACGCCCACCATCACGGCGAGCACGCCGAGCGTCGCGACAATGGGATCGCGACCGGCGTCGAGGGACCAATCGGCGGGAACGGTGAGGGGCAGGAAAGCCAGCGGGAGACACAGCAACACCAGCTGCGCGTAGCGGTGTCGAGCTACCCCGAGCGTCGAGGTCCCGAGGTGAGCGAGCAGGTATCCGGCGAGCAGCGTCGCCTGGAAGAAGACCATGGCGGTGTTCCACAAGCTCGCGGTGCCACCCGCGCGCGGCAACAGCAGCCGGCCGATGATGGGCTGGACCAGGAAGAGCAGCGATGACCCGAGCAGGCTGGCGAGCGTGAAGACCACCACCGTGGTCCGGTCACGCAGGGCGCGACGTTCTGCTGCTGTGGTGGACGTGCCGGCGACCGAGATGTCGGTGTGGCGTGCGACGGTGGTCGACGGTGAGGTCACCGCCAACCATCGGCGCACCGGCGCCGACGTTGAGTGTGGTCAGCCCTCGTCGATCGTTGCCCCCGACGGGAGCAGGTCCTCGAGGGGCGGGCCCTCGGGATAGGACGCCAGCAGACGCGGGAGCGGGGCCTGCCACCGCTCGATGTCCTCCGGGGTGATCTCGCGATCGGGCCCGGTGTTGATGATCAACGCAAAGGTGACCTCGACCCCGCGGTCGGTGGTGAAGTAGCCCGACAAGGCCGACGATCGGGCGAGGTATCCCGTCTTGGCACGGATACGGCCCTCCCACGGCGTGCCCTCGAACACGTCGGCGAGCGTGCCGGACTCCCCTGCGACGGGCATCGCCGCCCGCAGCGCGGCCTTGTGGCTGGGGAGCTCCAGTGCGTCGTGGATGAGCGAGCAGGTCACCCGGTTGTCCACGCTCAACCCCGATCCGTCGACTGCGAACAGTCCGGCGTCGGTCAAGCCCGCACCGCGCAGGCTCGCGCTCAGCGCGAGCGTGCCGGCGGTGGTGCTGCCCTGTTCGGCCGAGGCCACGCCGAGCTCCTTGACGATGAGCTCGGCCGTGCTGTTGTCGGAGTTCACGCATCATCTGGGCGACGATGTCCGACATCGGCGGCGACTGCCAGGTGACGAGATCACGCAGACGCGCCGGGACCTCCGTCGCCACCTGGGGCGACCCGGCGATCGAGACCGAGCGGTCGGCCAGCAGCGACGACAGGTCGATGCCGAACTGCAGCGCCGGCTCCGCCGAGCGCGGCAACGGTGGAGGGTCGGTACCCGCCGGGACGTCCTGGGACGCGTACTCGGTGTCGAGGCCGAGGAAGCCGTCGTCCATGACCGTGGCGCCCAACACCCCGACCTGACCCTGCTCGAGGAAGCGGTCGGGCCAGCCGGCGACGGATCGCTCGGTGTCGTAGCGGCTCTCGTCGACGAGGATGCGTCCGGTGACGCGGTTGAGGTTGACGGCGATGATCTGGTCCGCCAGGGAATCGGCACTGGTGTGCACGTCGCTGTCGGTCGAGGGCTGCACCGCTCGGTACGCATCGGTCATGATGACCGGGTCGCCACCGCCGATGACGTAGATGTCGCCATCGAGCACGCCATCGTCATCGGGTCGAGCCGTGCCCGCGATCCGTGTCTCGTAGACGAAGTCGGGCCCGAGGGACTCGAGGGCCGCGAGGCCGGTGAGGATCTTCATGTTCGACGCCGGGATGACCGGCCGTTCGGGCTTGTGTTCGAACAGACGCTCGCCACCTGCGGAGGCCACGAAGCACGAACCCGGCGGGAGCCGGTCGGTCCATTGCTCCAATCCGGCGACGAGCTCGTCGTTGGCTCCGGGAGGGGTGAGCAGCTCCGGTGCTCGCCGGAACGAGAACACCGGGGTGACCGGTGACTCGGCGGTCGCGACGGCTTCGGTGGCCGGCTCGGGGAGGTCGTCGTTGCCGAACCGGTCGATGGCGATCGACGCTGCGATCAACGCCACGAGGAGGAGCGCGGGCAGGCTGAAGCGTCTGATGTGGGCGAGCACGGCGCCATGGTAGGACCCGGCTGGTCGGCTGCGGGTGACACCCCGACCTCGCCGCACGACTGCCTCGCGGCGGCGTCCGGGTCAGTCGCCGGCGGTGTCGCGTCGTTGGCGGTAGGACCACATGGACGACAGCGCGTCGCACGGCCGCCGACGGCGACGGCAGGCACGGCCGACCGAGCTGCGCGCAGAGTCGCCGGTCCGGGGTTGGCCGGATCGGCGATGCCGAGTTCGGTGGCGACGATGATCGGTTTGTCGTGGGCGTTCGAGGCCTCCACGACGGCGTGTGCGTACCGGACCTCTTGGCGCTCGTGGAACCCGGCCATGCGCGCCATGCTCTCGACCAACTCCGGGTCGGCATCAGGGGCCGTCGTCACGTGGCTCTCGCGATACGCACGCGCGGTGTTGCCCTGGATGCCGAGCCCGATGTAGACGACGGCGTCCACCTCGTCGTGGCCGCAGATCAGATCGAGGACGGCGGGGATCGTGTCGCGGGTCTCGCCCCCGGCGAGGTCCACCGGGTTGCTGCGCGACCACCGCGGCGGCACGAGCTCTCCGATGGCGTCGTGGAGGTCGGCGGGCAGGTCCATCAGCTCGAGGCCCGACGACGCGACCGCATCGGCGGTGAGCACGCCCCACCCGCCGGCGGTGGTGAGCACCACGGTCCGCGGTCCACGCGGCAACGGGTTCGTGGCGAACGCCGCAGCGAGGTGGTACGCCACGTCGATCCCCGGGGCACGGATCGCGCCGGCCTGGGACACCATGCCGTCGAAGACGCGGTCGTCGCTGGCGAGCGACCCCGTGTGGCTCGCCGCGGCGCGGGCGCCGGACTCCGACACGCCCCCCTTGACGATGATCACCGGTTTGCGTGCCGTCGCATCGCGCAACGAGGTGAAGAAGCGGCGTCCGTCGGGGACGCCCTCGACGTAGACGACGATGACCCCGGTCTCGTCGTCGTCGGCCATGTAGTCGAGGTAGTCGGCGATGGTGACCATGGCCTGATTGCCGGCGCTGACCGCACGGCTGATGCCGACATTGCCCTGGCGGGCCAGGTTCATGATCGTCGACACGAGGTTGCCCGACTGGCTGGCGATGCCGATGCGTCCTGCCGGCGGGTACGGCGCGACGATCTGGGACCACAGTCGGGCGGGCGTGGAGACCAGCCCCTGGCCGTTGGGGCCGGCGAGCACCATGCCGAGCTCGGTGGCGAGCGCGACCAGTTCCTGTTCGGCGCGCAGGCCCTCGTCGCCGAGCTCACGGAAGCCGCCCGACACGACGAAGGCGCCCCGGATGCCCTTGGCGGCGCTCTGACGCAGCACCTCGGGGATCGCAGGCCCCGGTGCGCAGACCATGACCAGGTCTGCGACGCCGTCGGGCACCTCGTCGACCGACGCGAGCGTCTCGATCCCGAGGACCGTGGGCCGCTCGGGGTTGGTGGCGAAGACCGGGCCGGCGAAGCCGGCATCGAGGACGTTGTGCAGGGCCACGAACCCGAACTTGCCCGGGTGGGTGGACGCTCCGGCCACGACCACGCCACGGGGCTCGAACAGTGGGGTGAGGTCGAGGCTCATCGCAGCACCACCAGTGCATCGACGGCGACGGGGCGCCCGTCGCGCACGATGAGCGGGTTGACGTCGACGGACTCGATGTCGTCACGACCCTCGACGGCGGCCGCGAGGCCGACGAGGGCATCGACGAGCGCCTCGCGGTCGACCTCCGGTTCACCACGGAACAGCCCGAGGAACGCCGGGATTGGCGAGATCGTCGAGCATCGACGCGATCTCGGCGCGGGTCGCCGGCAGGAGCCGGAATGCCACGTCCGCGAGTACCTCGGCGAAGATCCCGCCGATGCCGAGCATGAGCACCCGCCCGAACTGTGGGTCCTCGGTGACGCCGGCGATCAGCTCGCGGTTGCCGCGCACCTGTTCGGCGACCAGGAGCTCGGCGCCGGCGGGGCCGGCGGCGAGCAACTCGGTGGCCGCCGATCGCACGGCCTCCGGTGAGCCAAGACCCAGGCGCACCCCACCGATCTCGGTCTTGTGGGTGATGGCGGTGCCACACAGCTTCACCACGCACGGGAATCCGATCTCGGTCGCTGCGGCGACCGCCTCGTCGGCGGTGGCGACGACCACCTCGGCGCTGATGGGTACGCCGTGCGCGGCCAGGAGCTGTTTGGAGTCGTGTTCGGACAGTGCTGCGGTGGTGCTCACGGCGGGTCAACCTAGCCCTGCGTCGGCCACGGCGCCGCAGACTCGCCGCAGCAGCGGAGAGCCGACGCACGCCACCCGCACGGGGGGCGCCGGCGTAACCCCGTGGCATTCACGATGGTCCAACGGACCCAGCCGTCGACGAAAGCCGTGCCGCTCGATGCTCACCGACATCCTGCTCGTCCTGTCGGTCTCGTTCGTCCTGACCCAGGTGGCGATCTTCACGACGACGATCTATCTGCACCGGTGTCTGACGCACCGCGCCGTCACCTTCGCCGCCCCGGTGGCCGTGGTGTTCCGACTCCTGACCTGGCTGACGACGGGCATCCGGCCCCGCCAGTGGGTGGCCGTGCACCGCAAGCACCATGCCCACACCGACACCGACGAGGACCCCCACTCCCCCGCCGTGCTCGGTTGGTGGCGGGTCCAGCTCACCAACGTCGCGCTCTACCGTCGGGCCGCCGCCGATCCCGAGGTCGTCGCCAAGTACGCCAAGGACCTCCCGGCGACGCGCCTCGACCGGCTCCTGCTGGATCATGCGCTCATCGGGCTCGGGCTGCTCGTCGCCGCCCTCGTGGTGCTCCTGGGCCCGATCGCCGGCGCGATCGCAGCGGGGGTCCACTTCGTCGCATATCTGGCGCTCAGCGGCTCGGTCAACGGGCCGGGCCACCACTTCGGACGGCGCACCTTCGCCGGCACCAGCGCCACCAACCTGCGCTGGCTGACGCGTGCTCACCGCCGGTGAGGGCCTGCACAACCACCACCACGCGGCGCCGACGTCGGCCCGGTTCGCACGCAAGTGGAGCGACCTCGATCTCGGCTGGTGGGTGATCCGGGCCGCACGCGGCGTCCGCCTGGCCGAGGTCCGTCACGACGACGTCGACGCGCTGGCCGGTCGCACCGGCCGGCGCTGACACCGGACGGGCCGGTACGGCCCCCGGTACGGTGTCGGTGACCGTCGCATCGACGGTCATCGCGAGCGACCAGAGAGGACCGACGTGGACATCGTCGCCGCCGTGTTCATCGACGACATCGAACTGCGCCAGGTACCGGGCCCGTCGACACGCATCGACCTCCGCGGCATCCAGTTCTCGGCACCGGCGCCGCATCCGGTCCCGCTGACGTGGGCGCCGCATCTGGTGATCCTGGTTCGCTGCGCCGAGGACGAACCGGGAACCGGGGCGCTCGAGGTCGTGTACCGCATGGGCGACGAGCAGGTCGCCCGCAACGTGCAGCCCCTCCAGGTCGAACCCGGCAAGTTCAGCTATCGCCTGGTGCGCGGCGAGGTCGACTTCACCGACTACACGACGGTCGAGGCCCATTGCCGCATCGACAACGGCCACACCGTCGTGGTGCCCTACACGCTGATGCCCCCGGTCGAGGAACCCGACGACGGCGGTGCATCCTGAAGCGCTTCGGCGCCGCGCTGTCGGAGCACCCGCTGCTCGGCCATGCGACCGGTGAGGTCGTCGGGCAGGTCCTCGATGCGGTCGGACCCGCAGCCCGACGTGGCGATGGTGTTCGTCACCGCCGGCCACATCGGCCAGACTCGACGAGGTCGTCGAGCGCGGTCCGGACGATGCTGGCCCCGACGCTCCTGCTCGGCACCTCGGCGGTGTCGATCATCGGCAACGCCCGCGAGGTCGAGGAACGACCGGCGGTCAGCCTGTGGGCGGGTCGCGTCGACGGCGCCGTACCGGTCCGGATGCAAGCCCAACGCAGTACGCGGTGGCTGGGCCATCGGCGGCTTTCCGCCCGACGTCACCGACGGGCACCTTCGTGGTGCTCACCGACCCGTTCTCGTTCCCGATCGACGGGCTGTTGCCCGAGCTGCACCAGCGTGCTGCCGGACCTGGCCGTCGTCGGCGGCCTGGCATCGGCGTCGGCTGCGCCGGGCGGCAACCGCCTCGTGCTCGACGGGGCCATCCATGCCGACGGCGCCGTCGGCATGGTCGTGCCGCCCGGCACGATCGAGCCGCTGGTGTCCCAGGGGTGTCGCCCGATCGGCGAGCCGTTCATCGTCACCGCGGCCGATCGCAACGTCGTGCTCGAGCTCGGCGGCCGCCCGGCTGCGGATCGGCTGCGCGAGCTCATCGGTGGGCTCGACGAGGAGACCCGGGCGCTGGCGGCGCGGGGTCTGCACGCCGGGCTCGTCGTCGACGAGCGTCTCGTCGAGTTCCGTCGCGGCGACTTCCTGATCCGCGGCGTGCTCGGTCTCGACGCCGAACGCGACGGCATCGCCGTCGGCGCGCCGGTGCAGGTCGGCCAGACCGTGCAGTTCCAGGTCCGTGACGCCCGCACCGCGAGCGAGGACCTCCGCATCCATGCTGGCGGACCGCAGCGCCGGCGGGGCCCTGCTGTTCACCTGCAACGGCCGGGGCTCACACCTGTTCGACGAGCCCGATCACGATGCCTCGGCCGCACACGAACTGCTGGGCGCCCCGGCGCTTGGCCGGCATGTTCTGCGCCGGCGAGATCGGCCCCGTCGGCACCGAGAACCACCTGCACGGCTTCACCGCGTCGCTCGCGCTGTTCTCCTGAACCGACATTGCTGTGGGTTGTGTACGCACTCGGTACAAAACCCGCAGCGATGTGGGTCTGATGGGCAGGCCGGCTCGTGAGCGGCGGCGTCGTCGGGCGGCACGGCGCGTCGACGAGCGGGTGAACCATTAGGGTGGCGCGCCGACGACGACGTGCCAGCCGGAGGCCCTTCCCGTGACCGATCAGTCCCCTGCGACGCCCCGCGCCTCGGAGGCGTTCGACAAGCGAGCCATCGAGGTCATCCGGGGCCTGGCCATGGACGCGCCCCACGCCGCCCGTTCCGGCCATCAGGGCACCGCGATGGCGCTGGCGCCGCTCGCGCACGTGTTGTTCAGCCGCATCATGACCTACGACGCCGGCGCACCCGACTGGCCCGACCGCGACCGGTTCGTGCTCAGCGCCGGCCACGCCTCGATCCTGCAGTACTCGATGCTGTACCTCGCCGGCTACGGCGTCTACGCTCGACGACCTCCGGGCCTTCCGCCAGTGGGGCTCCATCACCCCCGGCCACCCCGAGGTCGCACGTGACCCCCGGCGTCGAGGTCACCACCGGGCCCGCTCGGCCAGGGCTTCGCCAACGCCGTCGGCATGGCGATCGCCGAGCGCTGGCTGCGGGCCCGGTTCGGCACCGATGTCGCAGATCACCACACCTTCGTCATCTGTGGCGACGGCGACCTCTCCGAAGGGGTCAGCCACGAGGCGGCGTCGCTCGCCGGCCATCAGCGCCTCGGTCGGCTCATCGCGATCTACGACGACAACCACATATCGATCGACGGCCCCACCGAGCTCGGCGCTCTCCGACGACGCACCGAAGCGGTTCGCCGCCTACGGCTGGAACGTGATCGAGCTGGGCGAACGAGGCCGAGGACCTCGACGCCATCGAGGTCGCGCTGCGCACGGCGATGGACTCGACCGATGCCCCGTCGCTGGTGGTGCTGCGCAGCCACATCGCCACGCCGTCGCCCACCAAGACCGACGACCCCGCCGCCCACGGCTATGCGCTGCTCGACGACGACATCGCCGCCACCAAGGAGGTGCTCGGCCTCCCCGTCGACGAGACCTTCTTCGTCCCCGACGACGTCGTCGCCACCTACCGCGAGGTCGGTGCTCCGCGGCCGCGATGCCCGACTCGGCGTGGGAGGCCCGCATCGCAGACCGCACCGACGACCGGGCCGTGCTCGATGCGTGCCTCGCCGGCCGCGGCCTGCCCGGGTGGGAGGCAACGCTGCCCCATGGAACCGTCGGCGAGCAGGTCGCCACCCGCAAGGCCTCCGGTTCGTGCCTCATCGCTGCGGCAGCCGAGGTGCCGGGCCTGATCGCCGGCAGCGCCGACCTCACCGTGCAACACCGGCACCGAGCTCGCCGATGCTGCAGTCATCTCCGCCGAGGAACCCGGTGGGCGCCAACTGCACTACGGGGTTCGCGAGCACGCCATGGGTTCGGTCATGACGGGTATGGCGCTGCACGGCGGCATCCTCCCCGTCGGGCGGCACCTTCTTGGTGTTCAGCGACTACATGCGCCCGGCGATCCGCCTCGCCGCGCTCAGCGAGGCCAAGGTCATCTACTCGTTCACCCACGACTCGGTGGGCGTCGGCGAGGACGGCCCCACGCATCAGCCCGTCGAGCAGCTCATGTCGCTGCGCACCATTCCCGGGCTGCGGGTCATCCGACCCGCCGACGCCAACGAGACCGCGGCGGCATGGCGGATCGCCGTCGACGGCGTCCGGCCCGACGGCGCTGATCCTCACGCGCCAGAACGTGCCGGTTCTCGAGGGCACCGACGCCGAGGCCACCGACCGCGGCGCCTACGTGCTGCGCGACGTCGACGGATCCCGCAGTCGTGCTCATCGGCACCGGTTCGGAGGTCTCGGTCTGCGTCGACGCAGCCGAGGCGCTCGGTCGCGACGGCATCGCCGCTCGGGTCGTGTCGATGCCCAGCTGGGATCTGTTCGCATGCCCAGGAGCCCGACGTACGTCGATGCCGTGCTCCCGCCGACGGTTCCCGACGGTGTCGATCGAGGCCGGCGTGACGCTCGGCTGGGAGCGCTGGGCCGACATCGCGATCGGCATCGACCGGTTCGGTGCGTCGGCTCCGGGCAGTACGGTCATGGAGAAGCTCGGCATCACCGCCGAGCGCCGTCGTCGAGGCCGCCAAGGCGGCCATCGACCGCCTGTAGCGCCGCCCGCCGAGTGCCGACGAAGGAACGCGCGTTGCCATGACCCGCTTGCACGACCTCTACGACCAGGCAGGGCAGAGCCCCTGGCTCGACAACCTCCGTCGCAGCTGGATCACCTCGGGCGAGCTGGCCCGCTGGGTCGACGCGGGTGTGCGGGGTCTGACCTCGAACCCGTCGATCTTCGAGAAGGCCATCGGGGGCAGCGACGCCTACGACGAGCAGTTCCGCGATCTGGCGGCGACGGGTGCGTCGATCGACGACATCTACTGGGAGCTCGTGACCACCGACATCGAGGCGGCCGCTCGCGGTGTTGCGACCGATCTACGACGCCAGCGACGGCCTCGACGGCTACGTGTCGGTCGAGGTCGCACCGAGTCTGGCCCGTGACACCGAGGGCACCATCGCCGCCGCCCGTGCGCTCGACACCTCGATCGACGAGCCGAATCTGTACGTGAAGATCCCCGGCACTGCCGAGGGCCTCGGTGGCCATCGAGCACGATGATCGCCGAGGGTCGCAGCATCAACGTCACGCTGCTGTTCTCGGTCGATCGCTACGACGAGGTCATCGAGGCGTACCTGGCGGGCTCGAGGCCGCCGAGGGTGATCTCGTCGGACATCTCGTCGGTGGCGTCGTTCTTCATCTCGCGGGTCGACTCCGCCGTCGACGCCCGCCTCGACGCCATCGGCACCCCCGAGGCGCTCGCACTTGCGGGGCAAGGCCGCGGTCGCGCAGGCCAAGCTGGCCTATGCCCTGTTCCGCGACCGGTTCTCCGGACCGCGCTGGGAGGCACTCGCCGCCCGAGGCGCCCGGGTGCAGCGACCGCTGTGGGCCTCGACGTCGACGAAGAACCCGGCCTATCCCGACACGCTCTACGTCGACTCGCTGATCGGTCCCGACACGGTCAACACCCTGCCCGATGCCACCCTCGAGGCCTTCGTCGACCACGGCACCGTCGCCCGCACCATCGACGCCGACCTCGACGGAGCACGAGCGACTCTCGATGCCGTGCAGGCCGTGGGCGTCGACCTCGACGAGGTCGCCGCGACCCTCGAGAGCGAAGGCGTCGCGTCGTTCGAGAAGTCCTTCGACGATCTGTTCGCCACCCTGGAGACCAAGCGACGCGATCGACGCGGTATCGCCGTCGACGGGCGGCGATCGCACGGGCCGCCGAGTCGGTAGCGCCGATCGACCGCCTCGCAGTTGGTTGCATATCGAAACCGACCCGGACTAGGGTCTGCGCCGATGACCGCCACCGCTCCCGATCCCAGCGACCGCCATCCGAGGCGTGTTCGATCGCGGCCACCCTCGGGGTCATCGGCGATCGTTGGACGATCCTGATCCTGCGCGACGTCTTCCGTGGCGTCCGTCGCTTCGCCCAGCTCCAGGCCGACCTCGGGCATCGCTCGCAACATCCTGAGCGACCGACTCCAGCGCCTCGTCGACCACGGCGTCCTCGAACAGGTGCCCTACCAGCAGCGACCGCTGCGGCACGAGTACCGCCTCACCGCCAAGGGCGCAGATCTGTCGCCGTCGCTCGTCGCCCTCATGCACTGGGGCGACCACTGGTACGCCGAGGACCGCCCGCCGACGGTGCTCGTGCACGACGACGTGCGGGACACCGCTCGAGCAGGTCACCCGCTGCCCGTCGCTGCGACGCTCGACGTCACACCGACCCACATCGCCAGCCGACCCGGCCCCGGCGTCGCAGAGCCGACACCGTCGATGCATTGATCGTCATCTCTTCCGAGGGGGAACCCACGTGAACCACCAGCCGCTCGATCCGACGCGCCGACGGTCGATCTCGACGCGACCGCTGCCCGATCTCTTGGCGGCCGCACGCGGACATCCGCGACCGGTACGCACGGCAACCGGGTCACCTACTCGCCCAAGGTGTTCATCCCGCTCACCATGCTGTGCCGGGACAAGTGCGGCTACTGCACGTTCGCGCAGCCACCGGCTCGGCTCGAGTCGCCCTATCTCTCCCCCGACCAGGTGCTGGCCATCGCCCGGGCCGGAGCCGCAGTCGGCTGCCACGAGGCGCTGTTCACCCTCGGCGAGCGGCCCGAGCTGCGCTACCCGGCGGCGCAGGCGTGGCTCGACGAGCACGGCTATGCGTCGCACCGTCGACTACCTGGTCGCCATGGCCGCGCTGGTGCTCACCGAGACCGGCCTGCTGCCCCACGCCAACGCCGGTGCGCTGCACCGCCGACGAACTGCCGGCGCTCCGTGCCGTCAGCCCCTCCCAGGGGATGATGATCGAGAGCCTGCGTGCCGACCTCGACTGCCACCGCGGAGCCCCCGACAAGGAGCCCGAGCGGCGCCTGGCCACCCTCGAGGCTGCCGGTGAGCTGGCGATCCCGTTCACCACCGGCATCCTCGTCGGCATCGGCGAGGACCGCAGCCGACCGGATCGACGCGCTCGAGGCCATCGCCGACGCGCATCGCCGCCACGGCCACGTGCAGGAGGTCATCGTCCAGAACTTCCTGCCCAAGGCCGGCACGGCCATGCACACCGCGCCGCCGTGTCCCGCCGACGACTACCTCGAGGCCATCGCCCTGGCCCGGCTGATCCTGCCGCCCGAGGTCCACCTCCAGGCCCCACCCAACCTCTCCGACGACTTCGGGGTGCTGCTCGACGCCGGCATCGACGACTGGGGTGGCGTCTCGCCCGTCACCGCCGATCACGTCAACCCCGAACGGCCGTGGCCGGCGCTCGATCGGCTGGCGGCGGTCACCGAGGCCGCCGGTTTCGTGCTCGGCGCCACGATTGACGATCTATCCCGAGTACGTCCTCGATCCCGAGCGCTGGCTGCGACCCCGATCTGCGGTTCGCCGGTCATGGACCGCAGCGACGCCGAAGGTCTCGGTCGCGACGATCCCGGCGCGGTGTTCCCCGAGAAGGTCGAGTTCGTCCGCCAGGGCGACGACGGCGCCGACGTCGAGGTCATCGGCGACCGTTCGACGCAGTGGTACTCCGGCGCCGACGTCGACCCGCCGATGCTCGTCCGCCATCGCCGGCCGCGGACCCGACGGCGCCGCGAGCCGTCGCAGACGCCGTGCGATGGTGCAGCGCCGTCGCCGAGGTGCTCACCGGCGTGCTCGACGGCCAGGAGGTCGGCATCGACGAGATCGTCACGCTGTTCGGCGCCCGCGGCCCCGAGGTGCTGCGCGTCGCCGAGGTCGCCGACGAGCTGCGCCGCCAGGTGAACGGCGACGTGGTCACGTTCGTGCACAACCGCAACATCAACTACACCAACGTGTGCACGTTCAAGTGCCGGTTCTGCGGCTTCTCGAAGGGTCCGCTCAGCCTGAACCTGCGGGGCAAGCCGTACCTGCTGACGCTCGAGGACATCGCAGCTCGCACCGCCGAGGCCGCCGCGTTCGGTGCCACCGAGGTCTGCTCTGCAGGGCGGCATCCATCCCGACTTCGACGGCGAGTACTACCTCGACGTCTGCCGGGCGGTGAAGGAGGCCGTGCCCGACATCCACGTCCACGGCTTCACGGCCCTCGAGGTCACCGAAGGCGCCAAGCGCCTCGACGAGCCGCTCGAGTCGTACCTGCGGCGGGCGATGGACGCCGGGCTGCGATCGCTGCCCGGCACCGCAGCCGAGATCCTCGACGACGACATCCGCGCCATTCTGTGCCCGGACAAGATCGACACCGAGGAATGGCTCGACGCTCACCGCACCGCGCACCGTGTCGGTCTGCGATCCAACGTCACCATCATGTTCGGCGCCGTCGAACAGCCCGTGCACTGGGCCCGCCACATCGTCCGTACCCGCGACCTGCAGAAGGAGACCGGGCGGGTTCACCGAGTTCGTCGGCCTGCCGTTCGTGCACATGGCTGCGCCGATCTACCTGCGCAAGATGGCCCGACGCGGCCCGACGTTCCGCGAGACCGTGCTGATGCACGCGGTCGGGCGCATCGCCTACCACGGCCACATCGACAACATCCAGGGCTCGTGGGTCAAGATCGGGTTCGGTGGGCTCGCCCAGCTGCTCCAGGCCGGCGCGAACGACGTCGGCGGCACGCTGATGAACGAGAACATCTCCGCGTGCCGCCGGCGCGAGCCACGGCCAAGAGGTCGGACCCGACGACTTCGCACGGATGCTCGCTCCGCTCGGCCGGCACCCTGCGCCAGCGCAGCACGCTCTATGGACGACCTCGGACCGATCGAGCCGCCGGCGGCCTCCCGACGCGCCCGCATCGCGGTCGTGGCCGAGCCTGCGGGGTGACCGACCCCACGGACCCGTCGGACCCGGCGGTCATACGCCGCTATCGCACCGGCGACGACGCCATCGACCACGTCCCTGGCGGAGGTCGCCGAGGCGGTCGGGCGGCCCGAGGAGGCGATCCTCGTCTACGAGATGATGGTGTCTGCGTTCCGCATGGGCCGCGAGGGCCTCGACCGAGGCGAGCTGAAGCTGGCCAATGCGACCATGAAGGAGATCCGCTACGCGTTCGGTCTCTTCGAGCCCTACCAGGGGCGACGCAAGTGCTCGATCTTCGGATCGGCCCGCACCCGGCCCGACGACCCGACCTACCAGTGCGCCGTCGAGCTCGGCGCCGGCCTCGCGGCACGTGACTGGATGGTCATGACCGGCGCCGGACCCGGCATCATGCAGGCGGGCATCGAAGGCGCGGGCGTCGAGAACAGCTTCGGGATCAACATCGTGCTGCCCTTCGAGGCCGACGCCGCCTCGGTCATCGCAGACGACCCGAAGCTCATCAACTTCCGGTACTTCTTCACGCGCAAGCTCGTGTTCATGAAGGAGTCACACGGCTTCGTGCTGCTGCCCGGCGGCTTCGGGACCATGGACGAGAGCTTCGAGCTGTTGACCCTGATGCAGACGGGCAAGCACCCGATCTGTCCCGGTCGTGCTTCTCGACGCACCGGGCGAGACCTACTGGCCGCGCTGGTACGAGTTCGTGCGCGAGGAGCTGCTCGACAACGGGCTCGTCTCCCCGGCCGACCTCGACCTCGTCACCATCACCGACAGCGTCGACACCGCCGTCGACGAGATCTGTCGCTTCTACCGCCGCTACCACTCGATGCGCACCGTGGGCGGACGCCTCGTGATCCGCATGCACGATGCCATCACCGACGAACGCCTCGCAGCTCTCGACGCCGACTTCGCGGACATCTGCACCGACGGCCACATCGAGCGTGTCGCCGCGAGCACCGCCGAGATCGACGACGACGACGGAGTGGGACTGCACCGCATCGCGTTCACGTTCGATCGCGCCGGCTACGCCCGGCTGCGGCACCTGATCGACGCCATCAACGAGGACTGACCCTCTCCAAGACCGCCACCGTCTCGCGGGGATGGCGCAGAGGCATCGGGGTAACGTGGCGGAGCTGTGGCCGCTCGCTTCACCAGAGTTCGACGATGTCTGCGAGTGGGTGTCCTTCGAAGCACCCGACCGGACGTGGTTGCTCGATGTCTCGTTTCTCACCAGCGCCTGGCAGTGCATCTGGGACGCCGGCTGCCCCGGGGTCCTCGAGACCCCCACACCGGAGCTGGCACAGGGGTGCTGCAGCCATGGCGCCCACTTCGCCGACGAGGCCGACGTCGAGCGCGTGCGCCTGGCGGCAGCGTCGCTCACGCCGGCGCAGTGGCAACACCACTGCGACCGTCGACGATGCGCTCGGCGTCGACGTCGACACGACCGACGAGTCCGACACCGAGCCCACGTGGACCACTGCGCTCGTCGACGACGCCTGCGTGTTCTTGAACCGGCCCGGATTCGACGGCGGACACGGCTGTGCGCTCCACCGACTGGCGGTCGAGAGCGGTGTCTCTCACCTCGACACCAAGCCCGAGGTCTGCTGGCAACTTCCGTTGCGTCTCGAACACCACGAGGACGAGAACGGCCATCTCGTGAGCACGCTGCGACGCTGGCGCCGCCACGATTGGGGAGCCGCAGGCGCCTCGTTCGCCTGGTGGTGCACCGACAGCTCCGAGGCGCACATCGCGACGACGCCGGTGGTCGATCGCCTCCGGCCGGAGATCGCGGCGTTGGTCGGACCACAGGTGCTCCATGCGCTCGAGGACTATCTCGACGGTCGGTCACACGACGTTGCCGTCGACGCTCCGACACGGCGCAGCTCATGAGGCCCCGATGAAGTGGCCGTCGGCGCCCCGCCCGGCGCCGAGCCCCGACGACGAGCGCACGCTGGTTCGGCTTCCCCGGACCCTGGTGATGTCGGCGATCCTCGGCGTGCTGGTCGGGGTGGTCGTCGCCATCTTCGAGCGGATCACCGTCGAGCTCCTGCTCGAGGGGCTCCTGCATCAGCCGCTGTGGGTGAAGGCGACCGCCCCGTTCATCGGCCTCTGCACCGCCGCCGCGATCCTGTTCGTCGGCGGGCCCACGAGCGACACCGTCCACCTCCGACGAGTTCGTGCGGGCGTATCACGAACGCAATCCGAAGCTGCCGATCCGGGAGTTGCCGGCCAAGCTCCTCGCCGGCGCGGCCACGATCGGCTCGGGCGGCGCATTGGGCCTCGAGGGCCCATCGATCTATGCCGGGGCGACGATGGGCCAGTGGCTCCAGTCGACCTTCGGCCGGCTCTTCCGCCGCGACGAAGCCAAGGTGCTGCTCACCGCGGGCGCCGCTGCGGGTGTCGCCGCCATCTTCAAGACGCCTGCGACCGGCGTCATCTTCGCGATCGAATCGCCCTACCGAGACGATGTCGCCCGCCGGGCGCTGCTGCCGGCGCTCATCGCCAGCGCGACGAGCTTCTTGACGTTCGCAGCGATCATCGGCACCGATCCGGTCTTTCCGTCACTGGGGTTCACCGAACGCGATCTCGACCTGACCGACCTCATCGGCGGCGCAGCCATCGGCATCGTCGCCGGTCTGGCCGGACGTGGCTATGCGCTCATCGTGCGCTGGGCCAAGAACGTCGCCACGGTCCTGCACCTCGGATGGCGCCTCGTGGGAGCGGGGGTCGTGCTCGGCGCATTGGTCGTGGCCTCCGAGTGGGTGTTCGGCGACACCGTCACCCTCGGCCCCGGCTACGAGGCCGTCACCTGGCTACGAGAAGGCGACCACACGCTGGGCCTGGTCGCGGCCTTGATCGCGTTCCAGCTCGCTGCGACCATCACCACGATCGTCGGCGGGGGCACCGGCGGGCTGTTCATCCCCCTGGCGGTCCAGGGCATCGTCATCGGCAGCTTCATCGGCCAGATGATCGGCCAGGATGCGACGTCGCTCTACCCCACCCTGGGCCTCGCCGCCTTCCTCGGCGCCGGCTACCGCTCGCCCATCGCTGCGGTCATGTTCGTCGCCGAATCGACCGGCGCTTCGCCCTACGTGGTACCCGCGCTGTTGGCTGCTGCGATGTCGCAGATCGTGGCCGGTGACACGTCGGTGGCCAGTTATCAGCGTGGCGAGCGGATGGGCCATCTCGAGAGCCGGCTGCAGCTCCCGATCGCGTCAGCGCTCACGACCGACGTCATGACGGTACCGCCGGATGCCACCGCCGCGGAGTTCGTGTACATCCACGTGCTCGGCCGCCGAGAGCGGACGGTGACCGTCGTCGATCAGGGTCGCTATGTCGGTATGTGCGACCTCGACGACCTCAAAGAGGTGGACCGGGAGCGCTGGGACGAGATCACGGTGGGCGAGATCATGAAGACCGACGGTCCGATCGGTCGGGCATCGTGGACTTTTCGTGATGCGGTGTCGGCCATGGACCAGTCCGACATCGACCTGTTGCCGGTCGCGGACCGGGACGGCACCTTCATCGGCGTCGTCACCGCTGACGACATCGTCAAGCTCGACGAGATCCTGGACGAGACCGGGAACTGATCCGACGCTGCGTGACCACGTGGGACGTGTCAGTCGTCGCCGTCTGCGCCAACCGGTTCGGTGGCGTTCAGGCACCAGGACTTGTGATCCTGGCCAGGGAGTGCTTCGCACTCCTCGCAGGGTTGCTCGTTGTCGCTGAAGAGGTCGTCCAGGGCATCGTTCTGGTGCTTGAGCGCCCGAGCTTCGATGTATCGACGGTGTCGTCCCTTTTTCACGGGTCGGCTCCGGGGGTGAGGAAGTGGATCCGATGGCTCGCAGTCCCATGAGGACCCACGAACGCCAGACCACAGTAGCGCACTGCAAGGGCGATCCCTCGGCTTCACAGCCCTTTCATGCCCCTGCGGTGCATGACGTGCAAGCCGGTATGGCCCTGTGGGCCGCTCGGCGGTTCGGATCACCGCCGGCGTCAGGTGACGATCCGGTCCTCGAGGACCAGACGTCCGTCATCGAAGGCCAGGGTGGCCTTGCCGTCGACGAGGCTCCGGATCGGGGCGCCGACGTGTTCGGCACGCCAGCCCTCGCTCAGGCGAGCGTCCGCATCGCCACGCAGGAGCGCTTCGATGTCGGCTCGGGTGCCGAGCAACGCCGGGTCGATCTCGATGTCCTGCGCGTGCTGGGAGAGCCACGCCGACACCAGGGTGACCGCAGGCCGCAGCCGCTCCATCAGGGCCCGGTTCCCGGTCTTGGCGGGCAGCGCGACCTCGTTGTCGAGCCCGGCGGCAACGATGCGCAGGAGTTCGTCCGCATGGCCGTTGCGCAGATGGCGCTCGTCGAGTCCGCGAACGCGTCGCAGGTCGTCCACACTCGTCGGTGGCTTCTGGGCGATGCCGACCACGGCGAGATCGGGCAGGACGAATCGTGGTGGCTGGTCGGTCTCCTGGGCACGTTCTTCGCGCCATTGCGCCAGGGCCTGGGCCACGCCGCGGCTGCGCGCACTGAGATGGCGGGTCTCTTTGATCTTGAGCCACGCCTGGGCGGGATCGCGCTGAGTGTGGCCGCGCCGCAGGGCCTCGTCGCATTCGGCTTCTGCCCACTGGAGTCGGCCGCGCTGGGCCAGGTCGGTCTCGAGCAGACGGTGGATCTCGAGGAGATGGACGACATCGGAGGCCGCGTAGTCGAGCTGGGCCTCCGACAGCGGACGGCGTAGCCAATCGGTGAGCCGATCACCCTTGGGGAGCCGCACCCCCAGCAACTTGTCGTGCAATGCTGCCAACGACGGACTCCGCAGGCCGGTGAATCCGGCGGCGACCTGCGTGTCGAACAGGCGCGTCGGCAGTGTGTGGCACGAGCGGCGCAGGACCTCGAGATCCTGGCTCGAGGCGTGCATCACGGCGAGGCCGGGCCCGTCGAGCACAGCGGCCAGCGGCTCGAGCGACACCACCAGGGGGTCGACCAGGGCCATACCGGCTCCCCAGTTGATCTGCACGAGCGCGACCTTGGGGTAGTAGCTGCGTTCGCGGTGGAACTCGGTGTCGACGGCGTAGGCGGGCTGGTCGGCGATCGCGGGAATCAGGGCATCGAAGCGGGCCTGATCGACCACGAGTTCGGGGATCGTGGCAGCTTCCGCGGCGCTCACGCTCGCACCTGCACGGTTGCGCCCTGGTCGCTCACGCAGTCGCCGGACCACTGTCGACGGGGCGCCCTGACGCAATCCAACCCTTGGTGCCGCCGGCCACGTTGACGGCATCGAATCCCGCGTCGACGAGGAACTCTGCAGCGCGCATCGAGCGGCCGCCCGACGCGCAGATCACGTACACGGTGGCGTCGCGGTCGAGGGTGTCGACGACGCCGGGCACCGTGGCCAGCGGGACGTGGACCGCCCCCCGGACCCGAGCCTCGTCGTATTCGTCGGCCTCGCGAACGTCGATGAGCTGGATCTCTGTCGGATGCAGCGCATCCAGCGTCTCGACATCGATTTCGTTGACAGTCACCTGCAGCTCCTCGGACGACCGCTCATGGTACCGCGTCCGCTGCGCCGCGAGGAGTTGTGCGGGGGTGTCGGCATCGGTGAACCATCGGGTCTCGGTGATGGGCACCCGGGCGACGGCGAGTCCGACGAGTCCGTCACGCACCGATCGGGCGCCGTCGTCGAAGTTCGCTTCCAGGACGCCGACGCTGCGCCGGTGCCAGACGGCGTGCATGGTCTGGTCGCGCCCGCCCACGACGGGTATGGCCACGTCGTGGCGGTCCCCGAGCGAGTCGACCACGGCCGTCACGGCCTCGGCGGATGCCGCGACGTGGTCGCAGGCGAGCACGATGACGCGATCGGCTGTGGTCGCCGCGAGCGCCGTGATGATGCCGCCGAGCGGTCCCTCGCCGGGCCATCGGTCGGGAACCCAGGTGAAGCCGAGCGCTCGCAGGGCGCTGCGGTCGCCGCCGACGGTGACGATGTCCTCGGCCCCCGCGTCGGCTGCCGCCCTGGCCGCGAGTTCGACGAGCGTGCGCCCATCGAGCTCGAGCAGCGCCTTGTCGCGGCCCATCCGGCGAGATCGCCCGCCGGTGAGGATTGCGGCGTCGAACGGTCTCGCCGGCGCCACCATGGGTCAGCCGCCGTAGTTCATGCGGGTGTCCTCCATCCGCAACACCTCGGTGTCCTCGGGTCCCTGGAACCCGGTGTCGACGACCTCACCGATGAAGAAGGTGTGACCACCGCAATCGACGCTCTGGCGGACCTCGCAGTCGAGATAGGCGGGCGCCTGATCCAGGATCGGCGCACCGGTGATGCCGTCGTGGAATGCGAAGCCGTTGAGCGTCGATGCCGCGAGATCGACCGCGACGGGCTTGGTGAACTTCCGGACGATCGCTCGGTCCTCACGTGCGACGGTGCAGAGGCTGAAGACACCGCCCGCCGCGATGAGCTCGTGGGTGAATGCCGGCTTCTCGACGCCGATTCCGACCAGCTTGGGATCGAACGAGACCTGCGTGGCCCAGTTGAGCGTCATGCCATTGCGTCGATCGCCGTCTCGCGACCCGACGATGTAGAGACCGTACGGCAAGGTCCACAGCACCCGCCGACGGAGCTTGTCGTACTCCTCACGAGCGGCGTCGTCATCGACGCCGGGGGGATAGGGGCCGATGGGTCCTGAGCCTCCGGGAGCTGCCATGGGACCGAGACTATTGGTATCGGCGTCTGAGCGGCGCGGAGCTGCGTCAGGAGAACTCGGCGGGCGGCCAGGCCGGATCCAGCTGATGCAGGAAATGACCGCAGCGTTCCTGCTCGTCACGCTCGCCGATCACACCTGCGATGCGCTCGAGGCCTGCCAGCGCACGGAGGAAGCCGCGGTTGGTCTCGTGGGTCCATCGGACATAGCCGCTTCCCCGCCAGCCGCTCTGGCGCAGCCGGTCCAGTCCACGGTGATACCCGACGCGGTACGCGGCGTAGGCCTCGATGTCATCGCGTGCGAGATCGCCGAGCCGCGCCCAGCCATCCAGAAAGCGAGGGTGGTCGGCAACGACTGCAGCCACGGCGCTGCGGCTCGCGAGGGGGTCGTCGAGTTCGAGCGCCGCAGCGAGACGATCGAGCGCATCGTCGGGTTCGGGTCCGAGAATGGTCTCGGGGGGACCGGTCGGGGTGATCGAGACGGGGGCATCGGACATGGGGGGATCCTACCGACCGGCTCGCGACAGCGGGGAGCAACGCGGAGCAATGCCGGGCCACGTCCAGCAATGCGACGGTCGCCGGATCGAGCCACCGGTCGAGCCGCTCACGCACCCCGGGTGACCGGCACCGCCGCTGCGATCCAGACGGCCAGCTCGTCCGGGTGGGTGAGATGGGCTCCGTGGCCAGCGCCGGCGATCTCGTGCAGGGACGCGCCGTGGATGCGTTCGGCGACGGTGGCCGCGCCGCGACGGAAATGGGCAGCGCTGCGACCGCCACACGCTGCTGCGACCGGGACCAGCACGTCGTCCCAGGCGACCGGAGTCTGTGCGGCACGGTAGTCAGCGAGCAGCGCCGGGCCCTCGGCGCGCCGACGTGCCTTGATGCCCTCGCCGAGGCCCGCCCATGCCTCGTCGCCGATCATCCGCCGGAGGAACCGCTCTGCGGCCTGGTCGACAGGACCGAGGTCCGCGACCGGAGGCCACCAGGGCTCCCACGGCAGAGGAGGCTCGTAGACCGCAACGGCTTCGATCTGGTTCGGGGCCTCGATCGCGGTATGGAGCGTGACCAGCGCACCGAAGCTGTGACCGAACAGGACCGCCCGGCGTCCACCCAGGAGCGCGAGGAGATCGGCGACATGGCGTGCAGGGTCGTCGCTCGGTTCCGGTCCCATCGATCCGGCGTAGCCGCGTCGGTCATAGGTGATGACAGGACGATCGACCTGCGTCGCGACCGCCCGTCTGGTGCGTTCGAAGGTGGCGCCACGATCGCCCGTGCCATGGACGATGACGACCAGGGGTGCACTGCCCGTCGGGGGGCTCGGTCGGACCCGCAGCCCGCCGACGTGGGTGGTCAATCGACGCGCAGGATGCGCAAGACGTCGGTCGACCGTGAATCCCCGGTCATGCCGGCGAGCACGCCGATGCGGTCGCCGGAGCGGATGAGCCCGGCCTTCTTGGACTGCGCCACGGCTTTGTTGACCCGGAACTCATAGGACCACTCGGGCTCGATGAGCAGCGGTTTGACGCCCCAGCTGAGCGTCAGCTGCTGCGCGGTGCGCTCGTTGGTGGTCAAGCCGATGATGGGCACGTTCGGTCGGAATCGGGCCATCGACCGGACCGTGAAACCCGACCCCGAGATGCACAGCAGCGCCGCGAGCTCCAATTCGTTCGCGGCGCGCCAGGTCGCCAGCGTCATGGCGTCGGTGATCGATTCCGCGGCGACGGCGCTGCGCTGGTCGCGCAGCGCCGTGACCCGCTCGGCCCACGCTTCGTAGTCGAACTCGATGTCGGCGCGGAGCGCGATGCGCGCCATCGTGGAGACGGAGGTGACCGGATGATCACCGATGGCCGTCTCGCCGGACAACATGACCGCGGAGGTGCCGTCGAAGACGGCGTTGGCGACGTCGCTCGCCTCGGCACGCGTGGGGGTCGGGGCATGGATCATCGAGTCGAGCATCTGCGTGGCGGTGATGACCGGCAGCCCGGCGGCGATGCACTCGGCGATGATCCTCTTCTGCAGGTGGGGCAGCTCGGCCAGATCGAACTCGGTGCCGAGGTCGCCACGGGCGACCATGATCGCTGCGGAGGCGTCGATGATGCTCGCCAGGTTCTCGACCGCAGCACGGGTCTCGATCTTCGCGATGACCAGTGGACCGCGCGGGTGCGGCTCGGTGCCGACTCTGCGGACGTCGTGGGCCGAGCGCACGAAGGACACCGCGACCATGTCGACACCCACGTCGACGAAGGCGTCGAGCTTGCGCAGATCGTCGTCGGTGGGCGTGCTGAGGCTGACCCGGTCGGCCGGGAGACGGATGCCCGGACGCCCCCGGAGCAGACCGGCTGAGGTCACCGTGCCGGTGGCCTCGGTGTCACCGATCTCATCGACGCGGACCACGACCTGGCCGTCGCCGAAGGGCAGGACATCGCCGACGCGCAGATCGCGCAGGGCGTGTTCGTAGTCGATCTCGACGACGTCGCCCGACGAGCCCTGGTCGCCGGCGACCAGCCGGACGGTCGCGTCCTGGGCCAGCAGGGATCCCGTGTCGGGGAACGGTGCAGTGCGGATCTTCGGTCCGGGGAGGTCGACGAGGATGCCGATGCGTTTGCCGCAGTCGGCGGCGACGGAGCGGATCCGGTGGTAGCGCTCGAGGGCTTCGTCGAGGGGACTGTGCGCGAGGCTCAGGCGAGCCACGTCCATCCCGGCGTCGACGAGCTTGCGGAGCATCGCCTCCGATTCGGTGGCCGGGCCGATCGTGGCGATGATCTTCGTGCGGCGCTGCATTCGGACAACGGTACTGTGCCCGCTCCCCCACGCCGCGCACAGGAGTCAGCCCCCGGTGTCGCTGGTCGGCCCGTGCGCAGCATCGCGTTGCTCGGCATCGCGTCGCTCGGCGTCGGCGAGACGAGCGAGGAGGCGATCGCGGACCGACTCCCCCGATTCACGCGCCGCGCCACCTGCCACGCGCCACCCCAGTCTCGAGGAGTACAACAGCGGCGCGTGTTTCAGACGTCCTGGAACGGCCCCGGTCACCCGGGCGAGGAACAGGTCGTGGTCGTAGCGCTCGATGCGTTCCTCGACCGCACACACCAGCCAGGCGATCGCGTCGCGCACCACCGGGAGGCCGTCGTGGGTGGTGAGATGTCCAGGGCCGGCGATGCACTCAATTGAGCTGGGCGCGCAGGCGCGCCGCTTCGCGGGTCCATCGATCGACGTCGTCACCGGCCAGCGACGGCAGGGCGCGGTCGATGAGTGCCGCCGCCTCGTCGACCGCACCGCTCCGGGCGAGCGGCTTGGGACAGCGCGATGAGCTCGCCGGGGCCGACGCCGGGGCACTGTGCCCGCAGCGCGTGCGGACCATCGCATGCCGGCTCGATCGTCACGACGTCGATACGAGTTGACCAGGTTGGCCGCCATGCGGCTCAGCACCGCGGCCGTCGGGACCGGTCGGAGATAGTCGCTCCGAAAAGGTGCCTTGTCTCCGGCGAGGCGGCGGAACAGTGCCGCGCAGCCCGCTGCATCGAGTTCGGCGCCGCCGTGGAACGGGTCGAGGTAGCGATCGGGTTCGCCGATGGAGCGGACCAGGAAATGCGCTGGCATGCCCACGCCGACCAGCTCGATGTCGAGACGGCGAGCCACCTCGATGGTCACCACCGACAGGCTGATCGGTATGCCCTGTCGGCTCTCGAGCACACGGTCGAGAAACGAGTTCGCGGGCGCGTAGTAGTCGTCGGGACGACCGGAGAAGCCGATGTCGTCGAAGAGGAGGCGGCGCAGCCCGACGATGGTCGGCTCGCTGCAGGACTCGGCCAGGTTGTCGAGCACCCGCAGTTCGGCGTCGACATCGACCTCGTGGTCGTGAGCTGCGAGCGCCAGCGCCCCGATGGCGAGATCAGCGCTGCGGTCGGGCGACTGCACGATCTCGAGGAAGGTGGTCGTCGGGTCCATTGCCTGGAGCAGGGTAGTGGGGATGGGTGGCGACGCAGCTGATCGGCGAGCCCACGCGCCCGGCCGGGTACGGTCGATCGGATGCGGCCAGCATTCCTCGACCATCCCGGCCCGATCGCGTTCGCGCACCGTGGCGGCGCCCTCGACGCACCCGAGAACTCGATGGCCGCGTTCGACGCAGCGGTGCGGCTCGGCTATCGCTACCTCGAGACCGACGTGCACGTCACCGCAGACGGTGTGCTGGTCGCCTTCCACGATGCCCGGCTCGATCGGGTCACGGATCGCTCGGGAGCGATCAGCGACCTCACCTGGGACGAGGTCCGGCGGGCGCGTATCGACGGCCGAGGCGAGATACCGATGTTCGAGGACCTGCTCGGGGCCTGGCCCCACGTCCGGGTGAACGTCGACCCGAAGACCGACGCCGCGGTCGAGCCGCTGATCGAGGCCATCAACCGGACGGGCGCCGCAGAGCGGGTCTGCGTCGGGGCCTTCTCGGACCGGCGGATCGATCGGGTCGCGGCCGGGGTCGGACCAGCGCTGTGCACCGGGATGGGTCCACGTGCGATCGCCCGGCTTGCGCGGGGCCAGCCTCGGCGCGCCGGTCGGCGCGATCGCCGGCGACTGTGCGCAGGTGCCCGCCCGCACCGGTCCGGTGCCGCTCGTCACCCGGCGCTTCGTCGACACGGCCCACCGCCTCGGCAAGGTCGTGCACGTCTGGACGATCGACGATCCCGACGAGATGCACCGCCTGCTCGACCTCGGCGTCGATGGGATCATGACCGACCGCCCGACGGTGTTGCGGAGCGTCCTCGAAACACGCAACAGCTGGCACTGATCGACGACGCACGGCCCGGTGTTGTCCACAGGCCGGTGGTCACGCTGGCAACATCCACATCACCACCCACACGAACCTCAGGGTTGTCCACAGGTTGTCCTCTGGCTCGTCACAGGGCAGTGCTCCTACGGTTGGTCGTGACGAGCCGTACCGAATCCGGAGGCCACCATGGCGAGCTTCGAGATCACCTTCAACGATCGCAGCGTCGACCGCATCGACGACGCTGACGGCTACCAACCCGAGGGCCCGATGACCACGTTCTTCCTCAGCGACGCCGGCCACGGCCGTCTCGATGCCTGGTCGACGCGCCTGGCCAGCTTCCGCTCGGCCGACATCGCAGCGATCCGTCGTGTCGAGCGACGCCGCCGCCGGCGTGCGACCCACCCTCGAGGTCGTCGCCGGGGCCTGAGCGCCCCGCCTCCGGCGCATCGGCCGATCAGCCATCGGTCTACGCTGCCTCCATGGCCGCTCCGATCGTGCTCGTCCACGGACTCGCGACGTCATCGGCGCGGACCTGGGGCGAGACCGGATGGCTCGACCTCCTCGCCGACGCGGGGCGGGTCGCCGTGCCGGTCGATCTGCCCGGCCACGGCACCGCCGTGGGCGTCACCGACGCCGACGCGGTCGCCGACCTCGAGGGCTGGCTCCTCGACCACCTGCCCCCCGAACCCGTTGCCGCCGTGGGCTTCTCGCTCGGCGCCCGACTCCTGCTGACCGTGGCCGCAGCCCACCCCGAGCGTTTCGAACGCATCGTGGTCGCAGGCGTCGGTGCCAGCCTGTTCCACGCCGATGCGGCTCGGGGCGCACGGATCAGGGCGGCCATCGCCGGCGACCTCGATCCCGAGGACCCCGAGGCAGGCCACTTCCATGCCTTGGCCGACGCCGCCCGACGTCGATCGCGCGGTCCTCGTCGAACTCATGGCGTCGCCTCGGCCGAGCCTCGATGCGGCGTCGCTGGCGTCGGTGACCTGCCCGGTCCTGGTCGTGCTCGGCGAGGACGACTTCGCCGGACCGGCCGACCCACTGATCGACGCCCTGCCCGACGCTCGTCTGGTTTCGCTGCGACGAACCGATCACTTCGCCACGCCCCGGAGCTTCGAGTTCCTCGACGCCGCGCTCGACTTCCTCGACGCCGCCCCCGTCTGAGGTCCGGGCGCCGACCCTCGTGCTCGTCGACATCGTCCTCATGACGTTGATGCTCGCGGCGTTGAGCATCCCGTTGGCCATCACCGCGTGGGCGTTCCTCGACGCAGCGCACCGGCCTCGGTGGGCCTGGGCGTTCGCCGGGCGCAACCAGATGCTCTGGATGGTGGTGATCGCCGCCGGGATCATCACCGTGATCGGCGGACTCGTCATCTCGGGCTGGTACCTGCTCCGGATCCGCCCGACCCTGGCTGCCATCGAGCGCGGCGATCTCGGCCTGCTCGACGGCTGAGTCGGAGGTTGCATCGGCGACATCCGGTGTCGTCGCGCCGGGAAGGCAACCGCGGGAGCCCCGTGGTGGGGCCGGCCTCAGCGGAGTGGCTGCGCCGTGGGTGTCCAGGGGTGCGGGAAGCAGCGAATTGCCCATCAGGTGCGCGTCGACCGCAGAGGCGCACGCGCGACCCTCTGCGATGGCCCACACGATGAGGCTCTGGCCTCGACCCATGTCGCCGGCCACGAAGACACCGTCGACGTTGGTCATCCATCGATCATCGCGAGCGACGTTGCCTCGCCCGTCGAGCTCGACACCGAACTCGTCGAGCAGCGGTGACTTCTCGGGCCCGGTGAATCCCATCGCCAGCAGCACCAGGTCGGCCGGGAAGGTGGACTCGGATCCCTCGACGGGCTCGAACCGCATCTGGCCGTCGGTGACCACCTGCTCGACCTGGACGGTCTCGAGGCCGGTGACCGCGCCGTTCTCGCCCACGAACTGGGTGGTGTTGACCGAGTAGACCCGCTCGCCGCCCTCCTCGTGCGCCGACGACACCCGGTGGACCAGCGGCCACGTCGGCCACGGCGTCGAGTCGGCTCGTTGCTGGGGCGGCTCGGGCATGATCTCGAACTGATGGACCGAGGCAGCGCCGTGGCGGTGGGAGGTCCCGAGACAATCCGCGCCGGTGTCGCCGCCGCCGATGATGATGACGTGCTTGCCGCGGGCCGAGAACGGATGCTCGTCGAGATCGCCCATCTGGACGCGATTGGCAGGCGGCAGGAACTCCATCGCCTGGTAGATGCCGTCGAGCTCGCGTCCGGGAATGGGGAGATCGCGCCACTGCGTGGCGCCGCAGGCCAACACGACGGCGTCGTAGTCGGCTCGCAACTGCTCCGCGGTGACGTCGACGCCCACATCGACGTTGGTCTCGAACCGGGTGCCCTCGGCGCGCATCTGGTCGAGGCGGCGATCGATGAAGCGCTTCTCCATCTTGAATTCGGGGATGCCGTAGCGCAGCAGCCCACCGATGCGGTCCGCACGCTCGAGCACCACGACATCGTGGCCCGCACGGGTGAGCTGTTGGGCCGCGGCCAGACCAGCGGGCCCCGAACCCACGACGGCGATGCTCTTGCCACTGCGGACCTCGGCGATGTGGGGTTCGACCCACCCCTCGGCGAAGGCCCGCTCGATGATCTCGACCTCGACCTGTTTGATCGTGACCGGATCCTGGTTGATCCCCAGGACACACGCGGCCTCGCACGGAGCCGGGCACAGACGCCCGGTGAACTCCGGGAAGTTGTTGGTGGCGTGGAGGCGCTCGATCGCCTCGCGCCAGTGATCCCGGTAGACCAGGTCGTTCCAGTCCGGGATCAGGTTGCCGAGCGGGCACCCGTTGTTGCAGAACGGAATGCCGCAGTCCATGCACCGTGACGCCTGGATCGCGAGCTCGGCGGGATCGAAGGGTTCGTAGACCTCTTTCCAGTCCCGCAGCCGCACCGGCACCGGCCGGCGGTCGGGCAGGTGGCGTCCGTGCTTCATGAAGCCTCGTGCGTCTCCCATGACCCGCTCCTATCCGTGTGCCGCGGCCATGACGGCCTCGGCGATGTCGATACCGTCGCGCTCGGCGCGGTCGATGGCTTCGAGGACTCGCTTGTAGTCGCGAGGGATGACCTTCACGAAGGACCCGAAGACGGTGTCACCGCGCTCGAGCATCTGGCCCGCGAGCACCGAGCCGGTGGCCTCGCGGTGGCGCACGAGGTGGTCGTGGATCCACTCCCGGTCGGTGTCGTCGAGGGGGTCGAGATCGACCATCTCGGGATTGACCCGATCGACGAAGGTGCCGTCGGCGTCGAACACATAGGCGATTCCGCCCGACATGCCGGCGCCGAAGTTGCGTCCCGCCGAACCCAGGATCAGCGCCCGGCCGCCGGTCATGTACTCACAACCATGGTCGCCGATGCCCTCGACGACGGCCACCGCACCGGAGTTGCGGACGCAGAACCGCTCGCCCACGCGCCCGGCGAGGTACAGCTCGCCGTCGGTGGCTCCGTAGAGGATGACGTTGCCGGCGATGACGTTGTCGGCCGCCACGAACGGCGAGTCGGCCGGCGGGGCCACGGTGATGCGTCCGCCGCTCAGACCCTTGCCGACGTAGTCGTTGGCGTCACCGGTGAGGCGCAGCGTGATGCCCTTGGGCACGAATGCACCGAAGCTGTTCCCGGCCGACCCGGTGAAGCTGATGTCGATCGTGTCGGTCGGAAGCCCCTCGGCGCCCCACCGCTTGGTGAGATGGTGACCGAGCATCGTGCCGACCGTGCGGTTGACATTGCGGATCGGCATCTCCAAGGTGACGCGGTCGCCGTGGGCCAAGGCGCCCTCGCACAGTGCGATGAGCGTTTGATCGAGCGCGTGCTCGAGTCCGTGGTCCTGGGACCGGACCTGATGCCGTGGAGCGTCGTCGGGCAGTGGCGGCGAATACAGGATCGGGCTCAGATCGAGTCCCGACGCCTTCCAATGGTCGATCGAATGCGACATGTCGAGCGAGTCGACCTGCCCGATGGCCTCCTCGAGCGAACGGAACCCCAGCTCCGCCAACAGCTCGCGGACCTCTTGGGCGACGAACTCCATGAAGTTCACGACATGGTCGGCCTGGCCGGTGAACCGGGCCCGCAGATCGGGATTCTGCGTGGCCACACCGACCGGGCAGGTGTCGAGGTGACAGACCCGCATCATGACGCAGCCCATCACCACCAACGGTGCGGTCGCGAATCCGTACTCCTCGGCGCCGAGCAGCGCAGCGATCACGACGTCGCGTCCGGTCTTGAGCTGACCGTCGACCTGCACGACGATGCGGTCGCGCAGGTTGTTCAGGAGCAGCGTCTGCTGGGTCTCGGCGAGGCCGAGCTCCCATGGCGTGCCGGCGTGCTTGATCGAGGTCAGCGGCGAGGCGCCGGTGCCTCCGTCGTGGCCGGAGATCAACACGACGTCGGCGTGGGCCTTGGAGACGCCTGCGGCGACGGTGCCCACACCGAGCTCGGACACGAGCTTGACGTGGATCCGGGCCTCGGGGTTCGCGTTCTTGAGGTCGTGGATCAGCTGTGCGAGATCCTCGATGGAGTAGATGTCGTGGTGCGGCGGCGGCGAGATGAGCCCGACGCCCGGCGTCGAGTGACGCACCTCCGCGATCCAGGGCCACACCTTGTGCCCCGGCAGCTGGCCTCCCTCGCCGGGCTTGGCTCCCTGGGCCATCTTGATCTGGATGTCGTCGGCGTTGACCAGGTACTCGCTGGTGACACCGAAGCGACCCGACGCCGCCTGCTTGATGGCCGAGCGGCGCAGATCTCCGTTGTCGTCGGGGACGTAGCGGCGCGGGTCCTCGCCACCCTCGCCGGTGTTCGACTTGCCGCCGATGCGGTTCATGGCGATGGCCAGGGTCTCGTGGGCCTCGGCCGAGATCGAGCCGTAGGACATCGCTCCGGTCGAGAACCGCTTGACGATCTCACGGATCGGCTCGACCTCGTCGATCGGTACCGGTGGCCGGACGCCGTCGCGGAAGCGGAACAGACCCCGCAGCGTGCCCAGGTGATGCGCCTGGTCGTTCACCTGCCCGGTGTATTCGGTGAAGATGTCGAAGCGCTTCTCGCGTGTGGCGTGTTGGAGTCTGAACACCGTCTCGGGATTGAACAGGTGGTATTCGCCCTCGCGGCGCCACTGGTACTCGCCACCGGCCTGCAGATCGCGGTGGGCGCGGGCTGCGGGAACCCGCGGGTGGGCCAGGCGATGGCGAGCCTTGACCTCCTCGGCGACCTGGGCGTAGCCGATGCCGCCGAGGCGGCTGATGGTGCCGGTGAAGGCATCCATGATGATCGGCAGTCCGAGTCCGATGGCCTCGAAGATCTGCGAACCGACGTAGGACTTGACGGTCGAGATGCCCATCTTGGACATGACCTTCAAGACGCCCTTGTCGCAGGCCTTGACGTAGTTCTGATGCGCCTCTGCCTTGTCCATGTCGGGCGTCAGGTTGGCGAGCCCGTTGTCGATGAGATGGTCGATGCTCTCGAACACGAGGTAGGGGTTGACCGCGTTCGCCCCGTACCCGAGCAGCAGGCAGAGGTGATGCACCTCGCGCATCTCGCCGGTCTCGACGACGATGCTGACCTGGGACCGCGACTTCTCCCGCACCAGGTGGTGATGCACCGCAGACGTGGCCAACAGCGCCGGGATCGGTGCGAGCTGGCTGGTTGCGCCGCGGTCGGACAACACGATGATGCTGGCGCCCTCCTCGATGACCCGGGTCGCCAGGTTGCGGATGTTGTCGACAGCGGCGCGCAGGCCGCTGCCACCCTCGTCGACCGGGAACAGACACGGGATGACCGCGGTCTCGAAGTCGGCGGAACCATCGGGCTCGGCATCGATCGCGATGAGTTTGGCGAGCTGGGCATCGGTGAGCACCGGGTGCTCGATGAAGATCTGGCGGCACGACTCGGCCACGGGCTCGAGCAGGTTGCGCTCGGGACCGATCCATCCACAGGTCGCCGTCACGATCTCTTCGCGCATGGCGTCGAGGGGCGGGTTGGTGACCTGGGCGAAGAGCTGCTGGAAGTAGTCGTAGAGCAGCCGGGGCCGATCGGACAGCACGGCGATGGGGGTGTCGGTCCCCATCGAACCGATCGCCTCCTTGCCGGTGATGGCCATCGGTGCCACGAGCAGCCGGAGCTCTTCGTGGGTGTAGCCGAAGACCTGCTGGCGGGTGAGCAGCGTCGATTCCTCGGTGCGGTCGACGCTCCGTTCGGGCAGATCCGTGAGGGCCACCTGGTTGTCGGCGAGCCACTGCTGGTAGGGGCGGGCCGCGGCGAGGTCGCGCTTGATCTCGTCGTCGCGGACGATGCGGCCCTGGTCGGTGTCGATGAAGAACATGCGCCCGGGCTGGAGGCGACCCTTCTCGACGACCTTGGCGCTGTCGATGTCGAGCACGCCGACCTCCGACGCCATGATGACGAGGTCGTCGTCGGTCACCCAGTAGCGCGAGGGCCGCAGGCCGTTGCGGTCGAGGACCGCTCCCACCACGGTGCCGTCGGTGAAGATGATCGATGCGGGGCCGTCCCACGGTTCCATGATCGACGCGTGGTACCGGTAGAAGGCCTTCAACTCGTCGGGCATCGACTCGTGATTCTCCCAGGGCTCGGGAATCATCATGAGCACGGCCTCTTGCAGCGAATAGCCGCCGAGCACCAGCAACTCGAGGCACTCGTCGAAGCCGGCGGTGTCGGAGGCGCCCGGGGTACAGATCGGGAAGATGCGCTCGAGATCGCCGGGCAGGTGATCGGATGCGAGCAGCGCCTCACGGGCCCGCATCCAGTTGCGGTTGCCCTGCACCGTGTTGATCTCACCGTTGTGGGCGACGAAACGGTACGGGTGGGCCAGCGGCCACGATGGGAACGTGTTGGTCGAGAACCGCGAATGCACCAGCGCCAAGGCGCTCTCCACGCGTTCGTCGGTCAGGTCGGGATAGAACGCGCCGAGCTGCGCGGTGGTGAGCATCCCCTTGTAGACGACCGTGCGGCTCGACAGGCTGGGGAAATACACCCCGTCGTGTGCTTCGGACTGGCCCCCCATCGCCTCGTTGACCTCGGTCGGACCGGCCTGGAGATGGATCTCGTGCTCGATGCGCTTGCGGGCCATGTACACCCGGCGGTCGAGGGCCAGTCCCGACACCTGCCCCTCGGGAGCCGCAACGAAGAGCTGCTCGAACCTCGGCATGGTCGAGCGGGACCCATGGCCGAGGATCGAGGCGTCGACGGGAACCGTGCGCCAGCCCAGCACGACGAGGCCTTCGTCGTCCACGATGGCGGCGATGTCGGCTCTGGCCTGGGCGGCCTGGGTCGCGTCGCCGGGCAGGAAGGCGATACCGGTGGCGTAGGCACCGGCATCGGGCAGATCGAAGTCCACGACCGCCCGGTAGAAGGCATCGGGCACCTGGATGAGGATCCCGGCACCGTCGCCCGTATCGGGATCGGCACCCAGGGCGCCACGGTGTTCGAGTTGGCACAACGCGCCCAGTCCGGCCGCAACGATGGCGTGGCTGCGCCGACCCTTGAGGTCGGCAACGAAGTTGACGCCGCAGGAGTCGTGCTCCTGGCCGGCGTCGTACAAGCCCTGTGCGTCGGGAAGGTCAGGGTTCTGTGCCAGTGAATGCATGGATCTCCGTGCGCGTGCGTGCCAACAGGGAATCGAGATCCGACACCGGGACGACGGTGGCCCAGTTCGGCGAGCACCTATCCTACCGACCTGACAGGGCGGGAAGCCAAGTTGGCAGGCCCGCCCTGTGGCCCG
The DNA here is from genome assembly GCA_963716795.1 of uncultured Acidimicrobiaceae bacterium. GTDB lineage: Bacteria > Actinomycetota > Acidimicrobiia > Acidimicrobiales > UBA8592 > CAVQUE01. Next base: position 471,161 of record CAVQUE010000002.1, read on the forward strand.
CCGAGGTCGTCGGCGATGCTCGCCGGACGAGCCAGACTGGACCCATGTCCGCACCTGTCGACCCCACCGTTTCCGACCCGACGCCTGCGTCGGGCGCCGATGCCGTCTGCGACGACCTGGCCTCCTACATCGACGCCTCGCCCTCGCCGTATCACGCCGTGGCGACGACGTCAGGGCGTCTGGCCGGCGCGGGCTTCGTGGAACTGACCGAGCGCGACCCCTGGGACGACGTCGCCCGGGGGTTCGTGCGACGGGGCGGCGCGCTGGTCGCCTGGGCCGCGCCGAGCGGTGCCACCGCGACCACGCCGATTCGCGTCGTCGGCGCCCACACCGACAGCCCGAACCTGCGCATCAAGCCGCAGCCCGACGTCACCTCCGTCGGCATTGCGCAACTCGGCGTCGAGGTCTACGGCGGCGTGTTGTTGAACTCGTGGCTCGATCGGGACCTGGGTCTGTCGGGGCGGGTCGCGCTGCGCACGCACTCGGTCGATGGTCCCGACGAGATCGTCGACCGGCTCGTCGCCGTCGATCGACCCGTCGCACGCGTCCCTCAGCTCGCCATCCATCTCGACCGCGAGGTCAACGAACGAGGCGTCCTCCTCGACCGCCAGCGTCATCTGGCCCCGATGTGGTCCGAGGCCGACGCCGAACCGCGTGCCTTCGCCGACTGGCTGGCAACCGAACTCGGCGTCGCTGCCGATGCCATCGCTGGTTGGGACCTGATGTTCCATGACCTCACGCCATCGGGGCGCCTCGGGCGAGACGATGCCTGGTTGGCAGCGCCACGGATCGACAACCTGGCGTCGTGTCACGCCGGCACCGAGGCGATCATCGCCTCGGGCGGCACCGGCTCGGCGGTCGCCGTGCTCGCACTCTTCGATCACGAAGAGGTGGGGTCGATGTCGGCCACGGGCGCACAGGGACCGGTCCTGTCGACCGTTCTCGCGCGTCGACACGCCGCTGCGGGCGGGACGACCGACGAGTTCCACCGCGCCATCGCCGGCTCCGCATGCATCTCGGCCGACGGAGCCCATGCCACGCACCCGAACATGGTCGAACGTCACGAGCCCGAACACCGCATCGCGATGAACGCAGGACCGGTCATCAAGCGCAATGCCAACGAGCGCTACGCCACCACCGCGGCCGGCCAGGCGTTGGCGGCCGAAGCGTGTCGCGCCGCAGGTGTACCCCACCAGGTGTTCGTCAACCGGACCGACCTGGCGTGTGGATCGACGATCGGTCCGCTCACCGCTGCCCAGCTGGGCATGACCACGGTCGACATGGGTATCGCCCAACTCTCGATGCACTCGGCTCGAGAGCTCTGCGGTGCCCGCGACCCGGCAATGTTCGTCGCGGCACTGTCGGCGTTCCTCGCCGGCTGAGCACCGGGCTTCGCCGCCGGGGACGTCAGGTACGGGCCCGGGTCAGGCATGGGCTCGGGAACGGCGCGCCTGACCCAACACCCGGACCGTCGAGGCGAACATCAACAGCACCGCGGTGATCTCCAGGCGCCCGATGAGCATCATGGCCGCGAGCATCATGCGCGCCGGCCGCTCGAAGACGGTGAAGTTGCTCGTCGGGCCCGCGTCGCCCAGCGCAGGACCCATGTTGCTCATCGCCGAGATCGAGCCCGAGGCTGCCATCAATGGATCCGCGCCGGTGGCGGCGACGGCCAACGTGCCGATCACGACGATGCTCGCGAACAGGCCGACGAACGCGAGCGCCGAGGCGACGATGGTCTCGGGCACGACCTGGGTGCCGAGCTTGATCGGGAACACACCGTTGGGATGGCGCAGGCGCCGTAGCTCGCGACGCACGTGGTGCCAGCCGATCAGCACCCGGTAGCCCTTGGCCCCGCCGGCGGTGGAGCCCACGCAGCCCCCGACGACCATGATCGCGAGCAGGATCAGCTGCGAGGCGGCGCCCCACAGCACGAAGTCGCCGATGCCATCGGGTCGGGCGTTGCCGAAGCCCGTCGAGGTCGCGAGCGTCACGACGTTGAACAGCGAGTCGCGCAGGTTGGTCCCGAAGGGTGCGAGGTCCTGAGCCCAGTTCAGCAGCGTCACGACCGCGGTGGCCCCTGCGATGGTCCACAGATAGAGCCTCGTGTCGGCCGATCGGAACCATGCCGTGCGGTCGCCGCTCAGCACCCGGAAATGGAGCGCGAAGTTCATGCCGCACAGCACCATGCCCACCACCAGGATCGATTCGACCAGCAGCGAGTCGAAGTGGCCGACGGACGCGTTGTAGGTGGAGAATCCCCCCGTCGCCGCGGTGGCCAGCGCGTGAGCCACGGAGTCGTAGAGATTGGGACCCGGCGCCGCCCACAACGCCAGGGTGACCGCCAGGGTGATCCCGCAATAGATGATCCACAGACGGCGCGCCGTCTCGCTGACCCGTGGCGCGAGGCGGTCCGAGCTGTGCCCTGGCGCCTCGGCTGTCATCGAGCGCGAGCCCGCCGACCCCGAGGAAGGGCAGCACGGTCACGGCCAGCACCACCATGCCCATGCCTCCGTACCACTGGGTCATCTGGCGCCACATCAACACGCCGCGCCCGTGCGCCTCGACGTCGACGAGCACGGTGGAACCCGTGCAGCTGAAGCCCGAGATCGATTCGAACAGCGCGCCGTCGTAGGTGCTCCAGGTGAACATCGAGCCGAGCACATAGGGCAGCGAACCCACGATGGAGCACGCGATCCAGCTCCACGCCACGACCGAGAACACCGACACGGCCTTGACGTCGGGGCCGAGGTGCGAGACGCGACGCAGCGCGGTGCCGAGGGTGAGCGAGATCGCAGCCGTGGTCAGCAGCGCCCATTCGTCATGTGAGGTCGTCGACGCCCACTCGATGGCTGCGGCGATCAACAGCCCTGGCGTCAAGAAGACCAGCGCGAGCCCGACGACTTGCAGGGTGGGCGACTCGATCGGGCCCTCGGCGGCGCTGCCCACCATCAGGCGTCGTCCGTTGCCATGCGTCGGCGGGTGGCACGGGTGCCGCGCCCGACGGCCGTGGCGATGGTGAGCACGACAGCCGAGATGGCCAGGCGCCCGAGCAGCATCAACACCGCCAATGCCAGCAGGCTCGGATGGTCGATCGTCGCGACGTCGACCGGGTCGATGGCCTGGAGGCCGCTGGTGCTCAAGGCGGCGACGGCGAGGGAGAGGCTCGAACTGACGCTGAGCTCGGTGTCACCCAGCGCGACGGCGATCGCGCCGAGCGCCGCGGTGATCGTGAACATGATGATGTACCCGTTGGTACGCGCCAGGCTGGTCTCGGGGATGACCCGGCCGCCGACCTTGACGACCCGAATCGCATCCGGATGCAGCTGTTGGATCAGTTCCCGTCGAGCGAACCCGACGGCCTGCAACAGCCGCATCCAGCCGAACCCACCGCCGGCCGAGCCGGCCATGGCGCCGATGCCTCCGACGAAGAACACCAACGTCGCCGCGCCCGCGCCGAGCGCAGCTGTCGTGGTCGAGCCCTGCGCCCCGGTCGTGCTCGCCGCGGAGCTGGCCAGCGTGAACGCGCCACGGATCCCGCCACCGTCGATGGCGATGACCGCCGTGGTGGCGACGATGGCAGCGAGGTACGCACGCAGTTCGGTCGAGCGGGCGATCGCCTTGAGGTCGCCCATGACCGCCCACCACACGGCGGCGACGCTCACGCCGGCGAGGGTCATCCCGACCGCTGCGACCCATTCGGCGCCTGCGCCGATGCCGCCGACCGACGCCGCGTTGGTCGACAGGCCGCCGGTCGACGCCACCGACAGGCCGTACACGAGCGCGTCGAACCCCGACGTCCCGGCGAGGGCGAAGGCGACGACCAAGACGGTGGTGAACCCACCGTAGATGGCCACCGCACGCTCGAAGCCGGTCGTGCGCCCCGCAAGCAGCGAACGCCGGCCGCCTCGCACGGCGATGCGTGCCGAGGACTCCCTGGTCCCGAGCGCGAGCGGGAACACGACGATGCCGACGATGATGGCCCCGAGCCCGCCCATCCACTGCGCCATCGCCCGGTACAGGTGCAGACCGCGGTCGATGTCCTCGGCGCCGAGGGTGGTCATGGCGGTGGTGGTGACCGCTGCGGTGCCCTCGAACAGCGCGACGGTGACGTTGGTGGTCGCGCCGGCGACGACATGGGCGACGGCGCTGATGAGCGCGAGCATGAGCCAGTTGACCGTCACCATGGCCAGGACTCGGGTGGCCAGGGTCACCGAGGGCAGCGGGAACCGCGCGAAACCGAGACGCGCGCCGACTGCGGTGAGCACGGCCAACAGACCGAACCCCACGGTGGTGCGCGTGTCGTCGCCGATGGATACCAGCGCGGCCAGGGTGAACATCACCGCCGCTTCCGCTGCGGCAACCGCGGCCACGAACCCGACGGCCGAACGGCCCGGATCGACGCGAGCCCGGGGCGGCCGAACCGATCCCGTCACCGTCAGCGGCCCGGGAGCCGCGCCGCAGCGATCATGCGAACAGGCGCCGAACCGTGTCGACGTTCTGTGGTCGCACGAACAGCACCACGTGGTCGCGTTCGCGCAGTTCGCTGCGGCCGCGACCGATCTGCGGCTTGCCGTCGCGGACGAAGGCGCCGATCAGTGCCTCCTTCGGCAGACCGAGATCGCAGATCGAGGTGCCATCGGCCGGGCTCCCGGAGCTGACCTCGAGTTCGATGACCTCGAAGTCGGCGGCCAGGAAGGTCGCAACGGCGGCCACGCCACCACCGCGGACGAACCGGAGCACTCCGTTGGCGCTGGCGGTGCGGGGTGAGAGCGCAGCGTCGATGCCGACCTCTTCGATCAGCTCCCGCAATGCCAGGCGATGCAGCGTCGCGATCGTCTCGGTCGCTCCCAGGGACTTCGCGAACAGGCACGACAAGATGTTTGCGTCGTCCTGGCCGGTCAGGGCCACGACGGCGTCGTAGCTGCCGGCATCCTCGCGAGCCAGCAGCTCGGCGTCGGTGATGTCTCCCTGGATGACGAGGACGCCGTCGAGGCTCTCGGCGAGGCGCCGGGCGCGCTCGGGGTTGCGTTCGACCAGGGTGACCGAGCCGGCGCGGGCGCTGAGCTTGCGGGCCACGATCTCGGCGGTGCGGCCACCACCGAGCAACATGACCCGGCGGTGGGTCCCTCGCCGCAGGCCCAGGAGCTGGAGGACGTCGCGCCGGGCCTTGCGCTTCGCGACCACCCAGAGGTGATCGTCGGGCTGGAGGAGCTCGTCCTTGCGGGGGATGATCGTGTCACCGTTTCGAGTGCGGGCTGCGACGAGGAAGTCCCAATCGGGTTCGTACTCGGCGGCGATCTCGGAGAGGCGGCGGCTGCACAGCGGCGCGCCAGCCTGCAGGATCGTTCCGACGACGATGACCTCGCCGCCGGCGAGATGCGCGATCTCGGTGGCACCCGGGGCATCGAGCAGGTCCAAGATGTCGGCGGCGGTCTCGGCATCGGGGTCGATGACGAGGTCCGCACCGATCGTGTCGCGCAGCTGCTGGGCGGCCTTGCCGCGCAGCTCCTCGGCTTCGATGCGCACGACCGTCCGGGCCACACCGGCGTGGCGGGCCAGCAGGGCCGCGATCAGGTTGACCTCGTCGTTGGAGGTGACCGCCACCAACAACTCGCTGCGATCGAGCCCTGCTCGGGCCAGGACATCGGGGTGCGTGCCGCTGCCCTCGACCACGAGGACGTCGAGTCGGTCCTCGAGGTCACGGAGGCGCTCACGATCGGTCTCGATCACAGCGACGTCGTTGCCGTGGCGTGTCAACAGCTCGGCGACATACGAACCCACCTCGCCGGCGCCGACGACGATCACATGCACACGCCATTGCTACCACCCGACCGGCCGCGATGCGACGATGGGGCTCGGATCAATCGGCGATGCGGCTGTGGACCCTAGTGGGGGTCACGACGTGGTCGAGCGCCACGTCGTGCGACGCCGCACCGACGTCGGCCACCAACTGTTCGTCGTGGCCGAGCCCGACGAGCAACGGCGGAGGACCCGCCCGGCCGGCGAAGCTTCGGTCGTAGTGCCCTCCCCCGCGGCCCAGTCGTTCGCAGCGGGCATCGAATGCGACGACCGGCACCAGCACGACGTCGAGGTCACGCGGTGCCAGCGATGCCGCCGTCGCGCCGGGTTGCAGCACGCCTCCGGGACCGGGCACGAACGCCTGGGGCCCATCGACGCACGCGAATGTCATGGAGCCGTCGGCCACCCGCGGGTAGACCACATGTGCACCGCGAGCCCGGAGGGCGTCGACGAGCGGTCCCGGATCGAGTTCGCCGTCGTCGGCGACGGTGGCACCGACCCGCAACGGGCGGCCCGGGGCTCCGGGGTCGAGCAGGTCGAGCAGGTCGAGCGTGCGGTTCGCGACGGCGTGGGCTCGTTCGTCCTGCAGCTCGGGCGCAAGCGAACGGCGCAGCGTGCGCATCGTCTGCCGCAACTCGGCGCGCTCCGATGGCTGCGGCTCCCCCACCGACTCCACGGTAGTGCTGCGCTCGGCCGTGTCCGGGCCCATCGCCGCACCTGGCGTCGCCACCTGACAGAATCGTGCGGCCCCGATGCCCGGCGCCGGTGTTCGACGTCGCCGGCGACGACCCGGGTTGGGCGAACCATCCCACACGGCTACGGTCACACGGCTGTTTGCTCAACGAGGAGAGAACATTGGAAGCGATTCCCTATCTCGCCATCGCCAGCGCCATCGGTGCGCTGGTCCTGGCGGGCTACTACTACAAGGTCGTCGCGGCTGCATCGCCCGGCAACGACCGCATGGTCTTCCTCATGACCGAGATCCAAAAGGGTGCTCGTGCTTTCCTGAAACAGGAGTACACCTGGATCGCCGGATTCGTGGTCGTCATGGCCCTGCTGATCGCGATCTTCGTCGTCCCACTCGGCGCCGTGAGCTACGTGTTCGGCACGGTGCTCTCCGCCGGTGCCGGGTACGTCGGCATGACGGTGGCCACGATGGCCAACGCACGCACCACCGAAGCGGCTCGTGAAGGCCCGGCGAAGGCCCTGCCGCTGGCCTTCCGCGGCGGCGCCGTCATGGGCTTCACCGTCGCAGGTCTCGGTCTGCTCGGACTCGCCTTCACGTATCTCCTGTTCGTCACGTGGCTCGAGGTCGACGATGCGTTCGACGTCCTCACGGCCTTCGGTCTGGGCGCCAGCACCGTCGCGCTGTTCTCACGTGTCGGCGGCGGCATCTACACCAAGGCCGCAGATGTGGGTGCCGACCTCGTCGGCAAGGTCGAAGCGGGAATCCCCGAAGACGACCCGCGCAACCCTGCGACCATCGCCGACAACGTGGGCGACAATGTGGGCGACGTCGCCGGCATGGGCGCGGACCTGTTCGAGTCCTACGTCGGGTCGATGATCGCACCCATCGCCCTCGTTGCGTTCGCTGGTGCCGGCCTCGAGGCTTCCGACGCCGGCAATGACGGGATCATCGAGTTGATGACCTTCCCGATGGCCATCGCCTTCGTCGGCATGATCGCAGCCATCATCGGGTCGTTCTTCGTGCGCGGTGGGACATCGACCGATGCCCACGCCCTTTCCAAGCAGCTCCACATGGGCACCAACGTGGCCATGGCGCTCACCGTCGTGGGCACCCTGGTCGTCGGCCTGTTGATGTTCAACGGCGACCGCTGGGACCAGTGGTGGGGCCTTCCGGTGTCGGTCATCGGTGGTCTGTTCGTCGGGTGGTCCATCGGCAAGGTCGCCGAGGTGTGGACCTCCGATCAGTACCCGGCGGTCAAGAAGATCGCCAAGCAGTCCGAGACCGGCCCGGCCACCACGATCCTGTCGGGCATCTCCTCGGGCATGGTGTCGGTGGCTGCATCGGTGGCGCTCATCGCCGTCGGCGTCCTCATCGCCAACTGGGGTGGTCAGCAGACACTGGGCGACGGAGGCGGCATCTACGGCATCGCAGTCGCCGCCATCGGCATGCTCTCGACCCTCGGTGTGGTCGTGTCGGTCGACGCCTATGGGCCCATCGCCGACAACGCTGGCGGGATCGCCGAGATGGCCGAACTCGACCCCTCGGTCCGCGAGGTCACCGACGCGCTGGACTCACTGGGCAACACCACCGCCGCCATCGCAAAGGGCTTTGCGGTCGGCTCGGCGGCGTTGACTGCGCTGGCGCTGTTCAAGAGCTTCGAAGAAGCGCTCACGAAGGCTGCGGCCGAGTCGGGGCAGATCGACTTCGCACTCTCGCTCGACGTGGGTAAGGTCGACGTGTTCATCGGCCTGTTCCTCGGAGCGATGCTGCCGTTCTTGTTCGCAGCGCTCACGATCGATGCCGTGGGGCGCGCCGCCAACCAGATGATCGAAGAGGTGCGGCGCCAGTTCCGTGAGATCCCGGGCCTGCGCGAAGGCAAGCCCGGGGTCATCCCCGACTCGGCTCGATGCGTGGCCATCTCGACCAACGCATCGCTCAAGGAGATGCTCCTGCCGGGTGGGCTCGCCGTCGCTGTTCCGCTGGCGCTCGGATTCATCGACGTCGACACGCTCGGCGGGTTCCTCGCCGGCGCGCTCGTCACCGGGTTCTGCCTCGCCATCTTCATGGCCAACGCAGGCGGCGCATGGGACAACGCCAAGAAATACATCGAGGCCGGCCACCACGGCGGCAAGGGCTCCGAGCCCCACAAGGCTGCAGTCGTCGGCGACACCGTCGGCGATCCCTTCAAGGACACCTCCGGCCCGGCCATGAACATCTTGATCAAGGTCATGACCATCGTCTCGCTGGTGTTCGCCTCGGCGTTCGTCTGATCGAGCGATCTGCCGATGCAGCTCGGACCGGGACCGCTCCTCGCCGACCGCGTCGCCGTCGTCACCGGCGGCGGCGCGGGCATCGGCAGGGGCATCGTCGAGCTCTTCGCCGCTCACGGCGCAACCGTGGTCGTCGCGGACATCGACCCGGCGCTGGTCGCCGGGCTGCCCAGAGGTGTCGACGGCCGTGTGTGTGACGTCCGCGACGCCGACGAGCTCGACGCCTTCGTGGCAGGTGTGCTCGACCGGCACGGCGCCCCGCAGGTGCTCGTCAACAACGTCGGGCACTATCTGTTTCGCGGGGTGCCGTTCGGCGACACGACCGAAGCGGAATGGCACGAGCTCTACCGCACCAACCTCGAGCACGTCTTTCGGATGACCCACCGGCTCCTGCCGGCGATGATCGACGCAGGGCTCGGCGGTGCGATCGTGAACCTGTCGACGGTCGAAGGCGTGCGTGGCGTGCCAGGCCAACCGGTGTACAGCGCCTTCAAGGCAGGCGTCTCTGCGTTCACCCGGTCGCTCGCGCTGCAGGTCTCCGAGCACGCGATCAGGGTGAATGACATCGCCCCCGACGTGACCGAGTCTCCCCAGCTCCCCTACCGGGACTGGCTCGATGACACCGAGTATGCGCGGGCCGATCGCTGGGTGCCCCTCGGCCGATTCGGCACGCCCGTCGACCACGCAGGCGTCGCACTGTTCCTTGCCTCCGACCTGTCGAGTTTCGTGACCGGAGCGACCATTCCCGTCGATGGCGGCACGCTGGTCGCCGGCGGCTGGTACCGCACCGACAAGGACGGCCGGACCTGGACGAACCGTCCCTTCGATGCCTGAACCCGCCCCACGCCAGCGCCTGATCGTGGTGTTCGGCGGCCGCTCGGCCGAGCACGATGTCTCGTGCACCTCGCGCGCGCCACGTACTCGCAGCCATCGACACCGGCCGCTACGACGTCACCGCGATCGGCATCGACCGCGACGGGTCCTGGGTTCACGCCGAAGGCGCCGAGGCCATGCTCGCCGCCGGCGCAGCTTCGCTGCCCGAGCGCCTCGATGCCACCGGTCCTGCCATCGAGTTGCTGCCGGCGTTGACCGGTGACACGGCGTCGGCCGCATCTGCACCGCCGCCGGTCGTGTTCCCTGTGCTCCACGGCCCCTATGGAGAGGACGGCACGATCCAGGGCCTGTGCGAGCTGGCAGACGTGGCCTACGTCGGCACGGGCGTGCTCGGCTCGGCGCTCGCCATGGACAAGGTCAAGGCCAAAGAGATCTTCGCCATGCACGACATTCCCCAAGCGGCATGGCACGGGTTCCACGCCGAGGCCTGGGGACCGGGCCTGGCGGGTCGCATCATCGACGAACTCGGACTCCCGGTGTTCGTCAAGCCGGCGAACATGGGATCCTCGGTCGGGGTCAGCAGGGCCTCCACAGTCGGCGAGTTGCACGCCGCCGTCGACCAGGCCGCCCGCTACGACGAATGGATCGTCGTCGAGGAGGCCATTGCCGGTCGAGAGATCGAGTGCTCGGTTCTCGGCAACCGTGCACCCGTCGCCTCGCTGCCGGGCGAGATCCGGCCTGCGGCCGACTTCTACGACTACGAGGACAAGTACCTCGACGGCGCAGCCGAACTCCTCATTCCTGCGCCGCTCGACGATGTCGTGGTGTCCGAGCTGCAGGCCCTGGCCGTGCGGGCCTATCAGGCGCTGCGCTGTGAGGGCCTGGCCCGGGTGGACTTCTTCTACGAACCCGACACCGCACGGCTGCTGGTCAACGAGATCAACACCATGCCCGGATTCACGCCGATCTCGATGTACCCGAAGATGTGGGAAGCCTCGGGGTTGGCCTACGGCGACCTCATCGATCGGCTGGTGGAGCTCGCCCTCGAGCGTCACGCTCGACGCAGCGCCCACCGTCGCATCGAGCGCTGACCCACCACTGCCCGGGTCCGGATCGGTCGGCGTCGTCAGACCCCTTGCGCGAAGCGAACACGTGTTCGATACTGGTGCGCATGGACTTCTCCCTCGACCACGAGGTCGAACAACTCCGCCGCAGCGTGGCCATGGTGTCGCCCGGAGGCGACGGCCTCGATCGAGAGACCGCCCTGCAGGTCCTGCACCGCCTCCAAGAGGTGAGTCGGCGTGTGGCCACGCTGGAATCGGGTCTGCGCGACCTGCTCGACGCCCCCTGAACGCCGCTCGACAGCCGGGCCGCTGCGCACGACCAGCTGCGGCGCTGCGCTGGGAAGCGCCGTCAGGGCTGGGAGTCCCGGAGTGCGCTCTCGAGGAAGCGCAGTAGCTCGCGCCGACGAATCACGGTCTCGCGCAACGTGGGTTCGAGACCGACTGCACGGAGGACCTCGACCTCGGTGGCCACCCCCATCACCGTCGAGTACACCGAGAACGCGAGGAGTCGAGGGTCCGACCGTCGGACCCGTCCGGCATCCATCTCGCCGTCGAGCCACGCGGTCGCGCCCGAGATGAGCGGTTCGAGTGAGGCCGTGGCCCGCGTCAGCGCCGGCGGCCCGAGGCGGCGTGATCTCGCGGAGCAACCCAAGGAGCTCGGGCCGGCGAATCGCCATCCCGAACACGCCGCGCACCATGGCCTCGACCCGAGCGAACCCATCGTCGCTCGTGGCGATGATCCGATCGAACACCGCCGCCAACTCGGCGACCGCCCGATCGATCACTGCATCGAGCAGGATCTCTTTCGAGGCGAAGTGGTACAAGATCGACTGCTTGCGGATCCCGAGCTCGGCAGCGAGGTCGTCGAGGCTCGTCGCAGCGTAGCCCGACCCGCCGAACGCGACGAGGGCGGCGTCGACCACCCGATCGGCGGTGCGCTGGGGCACGTCTGCGACGACCGGATCGGGTCTCGCTCGGGCGCCGCGGTCTGCAGGAGTCACGGCCGCAGTCATGGACCGGATCGTAGCCGCCCTCTACCAGCTGGTAGATTCTGCGGCCGTGATCACCGACGCGTTGGCCGGACGCCGCATCGCCATCACCGGTTCGACCGGTTTTCTCGGGACCGCCCTCGTGGAGCGGCTCCTTCGCGGCGTCCCCGACTGCGAACTGGTTCTGCTGGTTCGGCCCGGACGGCGCACGGCGACAAAGCGGGTCGAGCGCGACATCCTGAAGAACGACGCCTTCGATCGCCTGCGTGACCTCCACGGAACCGACGGCTTCGCCGACCTGTGCGCCCGACGGGTCCACGCGGTCGCGGCCGACATCAGCGCCGAGGGACTCGGACTCGACGAAGATGGCCGCGCTGCGCTGGCGTCGTGTGACGTGGTCATCCACAGCGCCGCCGCGGTCTCCTTCGACGAACCGCTCGACCGCGCCGCCGAGGTCAACCTGATGGGCCCGGTGCGGCTCGTGGCAACGCTGCACGAGCTGGGGGTCCGACCCCATCTGGTGACCGTCAGCACCTGCTACGTGGCCGGGAGCCGCAAGGGCGATGCTCCCGAAGAGGCGCTGACCGACTCTCCTTTCTACGTGCCCCTCGACTGGCGCGCCGAAGTCGATGCCGCTCGTCGGACCCGTATCAACGTCGAAGACGACAGCCGACGGGTGGCCAAGCTCGAAGAGTTCCAGGCCGCCGCAGTCACCGAGCTCGGCGCAGCAGGCACCCCGGCGTTGGCTGCCAAGACCGAGCAACTGCGCGAGCGCTGGGTGAAGGACCAGATGGTCGACGCCGGGCGCACCCGGGCGGCGTCGCTCGGATTCCCCGACGCCTACGCCTTCACCAAGGCCATGGCGGAACAAGCGGTCGAAGAGACGCGCGGCGACATCCCGCTGAGCATCGTGCGCCCCTCGATCATCGAGTCCGCCTGGGCCGAACCCAAGCCGGGCTGGATCCGCGGCTTCCGGATGGCCGAGCCCATCATCATGAACTACGGCCGCGGAACCCTCCGCGAGTTCCCCGGTATCCCCGAGGGCATCATCGACGTGATCCCGGTCGATCTCGTGGCCGCGGCGATCGTCGCCGTCGCCGCCCAGGAGCCCACGCTCGACACCGAGATCTTTCACGTGGCCACCGGCGGCTGCAATCCGGTGAAGATCTCGGTGCTCACCGACTACATCCACGACTTCTTCGGCCAGAACCCGATCTACGACGACCGCAACCAACCCATCTCCCCTGCCCGCTGGACCTACCCGGGCCGGGGCCGCGTCCAGGGCCAGCTCGAACGAGCGCAGCGGGTGCTGTCGACGGGCGAGCGGGTCCTGCATGCACTTCCGGTCCGCGGTCGCACGGCACTCATCGCCGCAGACCTCGAGGAACGCCGCGACGAGGTCGAGAAGGCCATGGGGTACGTCACCCTCTACGGCAAGTACGTCGAGTGCGAGGCCCTCTACGGAGTCGACAACCTCCTGGGGTTGTGGGATCGCCTCGACGACGCCGACCGCGACGACTTCGCATTCGATCCTCGGGTCGTGGACTGGTACCAGTACGTCTACGAGACGCATCTGCCGTCGGTGCTGGCCCAGGGCCGGGTCAAGACCGCACCGAGTTCGAACACCGGGCCGTCGCGCACCGAGCGCCTCCGCCGCCAGGTCCTCGCACCCGAACGAACCATGGCGGCGTTCGACCTCGAGAACACGCTGATCGCATCCAACGTCGTGTCGTCGTGGGGCTATCTGGCCGGCCGCCGGCTGGACTACGGCGATCGGGTCCGCCTCCTTGGGCGAACCATCAGCCAGGCGCCCGGCCTGCTCGCGCTCGACCGTCGCGATCGCAGCGACTTCCTCCGCAGCTTCTATCGCCGCTACGAGGACGCCCCGGTCGATCAGATCGAAGCCGACAGCGCCGAGATGTTCAGCGAGCTCATCCTCACGAAGTCGTTTCCCGCGGCGATCCGCCGGGTGCGTGAGCATCGCGCCGCCGGGCATCGGACGGTGCTCATCACCGGCGCGCTGGATTTCGTGGTCGAGCCGCTGCGCCCACTGTTCGACGACATCGTGTGCGCCGAGCTCGAGGTCGCCGACGGCGCCTACACGGGCCAGATGCTCACTGTGCCGCCGACCGGCGAGACTCGCGCCGCGGCGCTTCGCCACTACGGCGAGGCCCAGGGGATCGACCTGCGCGACGCTGTCGCGTACGCCGACTCGACCAGCGACCTGCCGATGCTCGAAGCGGTCGGCTTCCCCGTCGCAGTCAATCCCGAAACCCGTCTCGCGACCCTGGCCCGCCGACGCGGCTGGCTCATCGAGAACTTCGACAAGGCACCCGGCGCACCGCGCAAACTGCTGCCACTCGGCCCCACCGGAAGGTAATCACCCGTGCCCTCGGACAGCCATCGTCATCCCCGCCCCGGCCTCGTGCTCGACGTCGACCGGTCGACCCCGCCAGTGCTGTTCCACCACGGCGAGGGCTTCCGCATGGAGAAGCTGCCGCCGGGGCGCAGCCGCATCGTGTATCCGGCCGAGCCCCTCGACGGACTCCCCGACCCCGACCGGGCCATCCGGGAGGCGTTGGAGGCGCCGCTGGGCGATTCCGAGCCGCTGTCGGCGCTGATGACGCCGGGCATGAAGCTGACCATCGCGTTCGATGACATCTCGTTGCCTCTGCCGCCGATGCGCAAACCCGACATCCGCCAGCGCATCATCGAAGCCGTCCTCGACACCGCCGCCGCCGCCGGCGTCGACGACGTGCATCTGATCGCGGCGCTCGCGCTGCATCGACGGATGACCGAGGACGAGCTCCGACACGCCGTCGGCGACCGCATCTACGACGCGTTCGCGCCATCGGGCAACCTCTACAACCACGATGCCGAGGACCCCGACGGCATGGTGTTGCTGGGCACCACGCCACACGGCGAAGAGGTCCAGATGAACAAACGGGCCGCCGAGAGCGACCTGATCGTCTACGTCAACATCAACCTCGTGTCGATGGACGGCGGCTGGAAGAGCACGGCGACCGGGCTGTCGGGCTACACGGCGCTGCGTCACCACCACAACCCCGAGACCATGGTGCAGTCCAAGAGCTTCATGGACCAGCACCGCTCCGAACTGCACCACTCGAACTGGCGGCAGGGCAAGGTGCTGCGCGACAGCGGCATCACGGTCTTCCAGATCGAGACCACGGTCAACAACAACACCTTCGGCTACGAGGGTCCTCTGTCGATGCTCCAGAAGCGTGAGTGGGAGTGGAGTGCGCGCGACCGGGCGACGTTCATCGGCATGCAGGCCGGGCTGAAGCGTATGACCCCGCGCATGCGGCGGCGGGCCTTTCACAGCTGGCAAGCGCCCTACGAGCTGACCTCGGTGCAGGCCGGCGAGGTCGAGGCCGTCCACGAGTCGACCACCGAGCACGTGTTCCGACAGCACCTCGTGCCCGTCGAGGGCCAGACCGACATCGTCACGATGGGGTTGCCCTACATCTGCCCGTACAACGTCAACTCGATCATGAACCCGATCCTGGTGGCGTGCCTCGGCCTCGGGTACTTCTTCAACATGTACCGCGGCAAGCCCCTCGTGCGGGAAGGGGGTGTGCTGATCATGAGCCACCCGACACCGTGGGAGTTCCACCCGGTCCATCATCCGAGCTACATCGACTTCTTCGAACAGGTCCTGGCCGAGACCAAGGACCCCGCGGTGATGAGCCAGAAGTACGAAAAGGCCTTCGCCGAGGACGAGTGGTACCGGCACCTCTACCGCACGTCGTTCGCCTATCACGGCGTCCACCCCTTCTACATGTGGTATTGGTGCGCCCACGCCCTCGACCACCTGGGCGAGGTCATCATCGTCGGCGGCGACACCAAGGCCGTGCGCCGCCTCGGCTTCCGGCCGGCCACGACGCTGCAGGATGCGCTCGAGATCGCAACCGACGTCGTCGGCCCCCAGCCGACCATCACCCACTACCACAACCCCCCGATCGTGATGGCGGACGTCACATGAGCGACGAGGGCGCGAGGAGCGTGGACGGCCGGCCCGACCCGCAGGGCCAAGAGGCGAGACCATGAGCACGCGGCCGGTGCCGAGCCGAGCGGCCATCGCCAGGCGGACGCGCCAGCTCCACCGGGCGATCGGCGGCGCACCCCGGCGGGTCCGGGCATCGTCGATCGTGCGGGCAACAGAGTTCCCGCTGCGGTCACCGAGCACGCCAGGCGGCGTCGAACCGGTGGAGAAGCCCGGCCGGACCGGTGTCGACTACGACACGGACTGGGCGCGCAGGACCCCGAGCCGCATGGCCCGAACCATGGTGGTCGAGGCCGTGATGCGACCCACCATGGCCATGCTGGCCAGACCGACCCGCACCGGGCTCGATCGCCTCGACGACCTCGAAGGTCCCGCCATCTTCGCGGCGAACCATCACAGTCATCTCGACACACCGCTGATGGTCACCTCGATCCCTGACCCGTGGCGACGTGAGCTGGTCGTGGGCGCTGCGTCGGACTATTTCTTCGGCACTCGCCTGACCAGTGCGATGTCCGCGCTTGCCATCGGCGCCATCCCCATCGAACGCACCAAGGTGGGCCGGCGCTCGGCAGATCTGGCTGCGGAACTGATCGATGACGGGTGGAGCTTCATGATCTTCCCCGAAGGGGGCCGCTCGCCCGACGGGTGGGGGCAGCCGTTCCGCGGAGGCGCCGCCTATCTCGGCATCCGGTGCCGGGTGCCGGTGGTGCCGGTGCACATCGAGGGAACCGGCCGGATCCTGCGCAAGGGCACCAGCCGGCCGACCCCGTCGCGGACGACGGTCACGTTCGGCACCCCGTTGTGGCCGGCCGACGGCGAGACGTCGCGGCGCTTCGGCGCCCGCATCGAAGCGGCCGTGGCCGAGTTGGCCGACGAGACCAGCACCGACTGGTGGCAGGCCCGCCTGCGAGCACACGCCGGCGACACGCCGTCGCTGTACGGCCCCAGCGCCAGCAGCTGGCGCCGGGCCTGGGACCTGGGTGATCAACGCCCCGGTGCCCGCCGCAAGAAGCGCCGCTGGCCCTGATCGGCGCGCAGGCTCCTGGCGTCGCAGGTTTCTGCTTTGCTGCTCCGATGCGGTGATGCCAGGTCGTCGAGAGGGCTACGAGGTTGTGGAGTTCGGTCTCGCCGTCGGCAATGATCTCTCGACGCGGCCATCGATCCGCCGCAGGTTCTGAGGCCGGAGCAGAGGGCTCGTCGCTCCGGCTGCCGTCTCTCTCCTCAGGCGATCGGTTCGAGCAGGGCGTCGAGCTCGCGGAGGGCGTCGTCGGGATCGGTGACGTGGATGGTCTGCCAGCCCTCCGCACGGGCGGGTCCGAGGTTGTGGTCGAAGTCGTCGAGGTAGACCACTGCTTCGGCTGCGACCCCCAGGGCCTCGGTGGTGCGGCGATAGATGGCGGCCTCGGGCTTGCGGCTGCCCTCGGCCGAGGAGTCCATGACGACGTCGAACAACGTGAGGTCGACGTCGCGTTCGAGCGTCGGCCGGAACTCCCGGATCGAGTTGGTCAACAGCCCGAGCTTCACCAGCCCCTGGAGCGCTGCGATGCGGTCGAGGACCTGGTGGTTGATCGCATAGGTCTGCGCGTCGAGCAGGACCGCGATCTCGTCGCCGTCGAGGGTCACCCCGTGGTGATCGGCGTAGGGGCCGAGCAGCGCCTGGATCTCGGCCACCGCCAGTTCGCCGCGTTCGCTGCGATGCCACGGGTGGTCGGTGGAGTCATGGCGGGGACCCATCAGCACCTCGAGCATCACGACCGGGTCCGCCCCGTTGCGTTCGGCGATGCGGGCGAGCTTGTCCGTGATCGGCGTGATGATCACACCCCCGAAGTCGAAGACGACGGCCTGGACAGTGGATGGAGGCGAGGGTGAAGGCATCGGCGCGAGGGTAATCGGGGGCGGCGCGGACGCCCGCGTCGTCTACCCGTGCCGACTGTCCGAATCCGGTGGGTAGGCCACAATGGCGTGATGATCATCGTGTCCGGACACCTCGTCGTCGACGCCACGCACCGTGCGGCGTACCTGCAGGACTGCCTCGACGTCATCGTCTCGGCGCGTCGGGCGCCCGGGTGTCGGGACTTCCACCTCGCTGCCGACCCGCTCGACCCCCAACGCATCAACGTCTACGAGGAGTGGACCTCGGTCGAGGCACTCGAAGCCTTTCGGGGCCATGGCCACGATGGCCCTGGCAACGAGCTGATCCATGCCGCACAGGTGGCCCAGCACGTGATCGCATCGACGCAGCAGCTGTGAGCCACCGCTCTCGGGCTCCGGCGACGCCGGCACCACGGGCCCATTGCGCCACGCGGCCGAGGGTGCCCCTGTGCCGGGGCGCGGTCAGTCGACCAGGCGAAGGCCGCTGGGAGCGATGGAGTCGGCGATGTCACCGAGTTCGACGACGAACTCGGTGAGATGCGCCGGGAACACGTGCTCGCTCACCAAGACCGGGGTGCCGTCGGGCGTGCGCGTCGTGCGGGTACACACCAGCACGGGTGCACCTTCGGGGATGCCGAGCGTGTCTGCGTCGGCTGGTTCCACGAGTGCGGCACCGATCGTCTGGGTGGCGCCTGCGAGCTCCATGTCGAGCACCTCGTAGAACGGTGACGCCTCGAGCTGCGCCCGGGTCAGGTGGCGGCCGAGCCGGGTCGGACACCACACCGTCACGCGGGCGAAGGGTTGGCCGTCGGCGAGGTTGCGGCGGCGGACCTCCAACACATCGTCGGTCGCGAGGATGTCGGCGACCCATCCGGGTGGTTTCGTGAAGGCGAACGCGAGCACGTCGCGTGTCGAGTTGCGATGCGACGCCGCGAGCTGGGATTCGATGGTGCCGAGACGGCCGAGCGACTGACGCAGTGGGTCGATGGCGACGAACCACCCGGCGCCCTGTCGGGATGCGACCAGCCCGGCGTCACGCAGGGTCTCGAGTGCTCGACGCACGGTCACCCTGCTCGTCTCGAACTGCTTCGACAGGGCCGATTCGCTGGGCAGGACCTTGCCGGCACTGAACTCCCCGGCCTCGATGCGCTCGCGCAGGGTTGCTGCGATCTCGCGGTACCGGATCGTTTGCCGACTCATCGATCAACTTGTATCATACTTGTCTACATAGGGGAAGGCCCGAGGAGTCCGGCGTCGGCATCGTTGGCATCACCGCATCGGTGCGCTAGACCGGGCACGAAAGCCCCGCATCCGCCTCCCCACCACCGACCAGAGGACCGACATGGCCGTCACCGCCACCACCCCCATCGAACTCGTCGAGAGCGTCTACGCCACCCTCGACGAACGCCTCGGCGCCGCCCGCGACGCGCTTCGGCCGCTCCCTCACCTTTGCCGAGAAGGTCCTGATCAACCACCTCGACAGCCCGGACCAGGAACTCGAGCGCGGCTCGTCCTACGTCGACCTGCGCCCGGATCGCGTGGCGATGCAGGACGCCACCGCTCAGATGGCCTGGCTGCAGTTCATGACCGCCGGACTCGACGAGGTCGAGGTCCCCACCACCACCCACTGCGACCACCTCATCCAGGCTCGCGTCGACGGCAAGCGCGACCTGCTCGCCGCAGTCGACTCCAACGAAGAGGTCTACGACTTCCTCGAGACCGTTTGCGCCCGCTACGGCGCCGGCTTCTGGAAGCCCGGCAGCGGCATCATCCACCAGGTCGTGCTCGAGCAGTACGCATTCCCGGGCGGGATGATGATCGGCACCGACAGCCACACCCCCAACGCGGGTGGCCTGGGCATGATCGCGGTCGGCGTCGGTGGCGCCGACGCCGTCGACGTCATGACCGGATTCCCCTGGAACGTGCGCTGGCCCAAGCTCATCGGCGTCGAGCTCACCGGCAGCCTCAACGGCTGGTCAGCCCCCAAGGACGTCATCTTGAAGGTCGCCGACATCTTGACCGTCGCCGGTGGCACCGGTGCGATCATCGAGTACTTCGGCGAAGGCGCCAACTCCATCAGCGCCACCGGCAAGGCCACGATCTGCAACATGGGCGCCGAGATCGGCGCCACCACCTCGATCTTCGCCTACGACGACGCCACCGCCCGCTACCTCAAGAGCACCGGTCGCGAAGCCATCGCCGATGCCGCGAACGCCGTTGCCCACGATCTGCGCGCCGACGACGAGGTCCTCGCCGACCCGCGCGACTACTTCGATCAGGTCATCGAGATCGATCTCAGCACCCTGCAGCCCCACATCAACGGCCCCCACACCCCGGACCTGGCCCGCGAGGTCAAGGATCTCGGGGCCGAGGCCGCCGAGAACGGCTGGCCGCTCGAGATCAGCGCCGCCCTCATCGGGAGCTGCACCAACTCCTCCTACGAGGACATCACCCGTGCGGCCAGCATCGCGCGCGAGGCCGCGGCCAAGGGCCTGAAGGTCAAGACCAAGCTCATGATCACCCCCGGGTCCGAACAGGTCCGCGCCACCATCGCCCGCGACGGCCTGTTGGCCGACTTCGAGGCGCTCGGCGCCGTGGTCCTGGCCAATGCCTGCGGCCCGTGCATCGGCCAGTGGGACCGCTCCGAAGAAGACGGCCATGTCGCCGGCGAGCCCAACACGATCGTCACCTCCTACAACCGCAACTTCCCCAAGCGCAACGACGGCGACGCTGCGACGCTCGCCTTCGTGACCTCGCCCGAGACGGTCATGGCGCTGGCGCTCGCCGGCACGCTCGACTTCGATCCCATCGACGGCATGCTCGTCAACGACGCCGGCGAAGAGGTGCGCCTGTCGGTGCCGGTCGGCGTCGAGCTCCCGGCGCAGGGCTTCGATCCCGGCGAGGACACCTTCGTCGGTGCGCCCGACGACGGCTCGGGCATCGACGTCAAGGTCTCCCCCACCTCGGACCGCCTGCAGCTCCTCGAACCCTTCCCCGCATGGGACGGCAACGACTACGAGGACCTCCCGGTGCTGGTCAAGGCCCAGGGCAAGTTCACCACCGACCACATCTCGATGGCCGGCCCGTGGCTCAAGTACCGCGGCCACCTCGAGAACATCTCGGGCAACCTCTACCTCGGCGCCGTCAACGCCTACGACGGCTACGAGGTCGGCTACGGCAAGAACGTCCTGACCGGCGAGACCCAGGCCTATCCCGAGATGGCAAAGGCGTACCACGAGGCCGGCCAGCACTGGGTGGTCATCGGCGACGAGAACATGGGCGAGGGCTCGAGCCGTGAGCACGCGGCCATGGAGCCCCGGTTCCGCCTCGGCCTCGTGGCCATCGCCCGCAGCTTCGCTCGCATCCACGAGACCAACCTGAAGAAGCAGGGCATGATCCCGCTGACCTTCGTCGACCCGGCCGACTACGACCGCATCGGCGAGGACGACCGCATCGCCGTGCGGGGCCTGGCCGATCTCGCTCCTGGCCGTGAGGTCACCGTCGAGGTGACCACCTCCGTCGGGCGAGACCTGGAGCTTCCAGACCCGCCACACCTTCTGCGAGGACCAGATCGAGTGGTTCAAGGCCGGTTCGGCCCTCAACGTGATCCGCCGGCGCACGGCGGGCTGAGCCGCTCCGGTTCCACCGCGAACCCCGGTCTCGGCCATCGGCACGACGCCGCTGCCGGACCGGGGTTCGTCGCGTGGCGAACGTGACAGCTCGATCCACTCGTCGAGCTGACACGGAGGACCCGTCACACAGCGACAGGGCCACGGGGCAGGGCAACCAATCAAGGGGGCCCTCGGGTGTCGGCCAGAACGCACGTCAAAACGGAGAAGAGGCCGGTGGGGGGAACCGGCCTCTCCTCGTATGGACCCGGGTCAGAGGGGGGATCCGACATCCGGGTGCGGCGAGCAGGGTTCGGGGGGAGAACACGCTGCTCGCTATGTGGCTGTCACTGGTGAACGATCGGTTGCGCCCATGTCCAACAGTTTGCAATGATACGACGTATCGCCATAATAGATACCGAAAGCGCTATCATGTCGCCGCTCAGCGATTAGCTGACGGCCGGCTGCCATGGCCGGACTCATCAGAGCCCAGGTCGGCTCTGCCCAGGAGGCCACTGCCCATCATGGACATCCGCCAGCTGAATGCGCTCGTCGCCGTCGTCGACCACGGGACGTTCTCGGCGGCCGCTCGGGCGCTGCACACCGTGCAGTCGAACGTGTCGACCCACATCGCCCGCCTCGAACGCGATCTCGACATCGTCTTGATCGACCGAACGACCGGCTCGCTCACCGAGGAGGGCCGTGTCGTGGTCGAACGGGCCCGCCGGGTGCAGGCCGAACTCGAGGCGATCCGCCTCGACGTCACCGCGTTGCGCGACGAGGTCGCCGGCGTCATCCGCGTCGGGGTGATCGGTACCACCGGACGGTGGCTGTTGCCCCGCTTGCTCGATGCGCTCGCCTCGACCTACCCCAAGGTGCGGATCCAGGTCGTCGACGCCACCACCACGAGCCTGGTGCCCCAGGTGGTGTCGGGGTCGCTCGACGGGGCGCTGGTGAACCTGCCGATCGACCATCCCGATCTCCTGGTCGAGGCGATGTTCGAAGAGGAGCCGATGCTCGTCGCCCCCCTCGATCACCCCTTCGCCCGCTACGACGTCCTCGAGCCCCAGGATCTCGGTCGTCATCCGCTGCTGCTGAGCCCGCCCGGCGTGGCGTTCCGCGACTCCCTCGACGCCGACCTCGCCGCCTACGACATCGAACTCGTCCCCAAGGCCGAGGTCGACGGCATGCGCCTCCTCGCATCGCTGGCCTTCGACGGGTTCGGTGCCGCGCTGCTGCCGGCGACCGCAGCCACCTCGGCCGGCGACTGGAAACGCATCCCGGTGCGCGGCCTCACCCGGCGGGTGGTGGGTCTGGTCTCGAATCGGCGGGTGCCGCCGTCGGCCACCACGCGGGCCGTCCGCGAGGTCCTCCGCGAGGTGATCGCCACGCACGCCCATCGCCAGGACGGCATCCACCCGGCGACCTGACCGTCGCCGGGCGCCACCCGCGGTGAACCGAAGGGGTCGCCGAGCGCCATCGGACTCCAGCGGTAGAGTCCCGCCCGTGGCGACCTCCGGAACCGATCCCCACCTCCCTGTCGAGATCCAGGCGCAGCGGCCGGGCAACACCGGGGTGGTGCTCGGCGACCTCGACGGCACACCGCTGCGTGCTCGTCGACCTCGGCACCGTCGACGAGCCGGCCGCGCTGACCGGCGACGACGGTCTGCAACTGGCCATCGCCGCCTTCACGGCACGCACACAACGGCTCCCCCTGATCTGTCATCTCAACTCCTCGGGTGCGCCACCCGACGAGGGCACCGAGGCCCTGCACGGCTGGGGTATGGCCGCACGCGAACTCACCCGGTGCTCGGGCATCGTGCCCACGATCTTCTGTGTCCGCCATGCAGCCGTCGCCGGCTCGGCGCTGCTCCTGGGCCTGGCCGACATCGTGGTGATGGTCGCCGACTCCTATGCCTACGTCAGCGGACCCCGCATGGTGCAGGAGTTCACCGGTGTGCCCATCGACAGCGCCGCACTCGGCGGTGCCGGGCGGCACGGCTCGACCAGCGGCGTCGCCGCGTTCGTGGCCCAGGACGCCGCCGACGCCGATGCGATCATGGCCGAGGCTGCTCGAGCTGCTTCCCGGGTCACACCGACGCACCCCTGCCGCGCCGAGCCACGCTCGACCCCGTCGACCGGGCCACGCCCGAGCTCGCGGACCTGATCCCGAGCACCCCGACCGGCAGCTACGACGTGCGCGACGTCGATCGCTGAGCGTCGTCGACGACGGCGAGTTCCTCGAGGTGCGCGCCGGCTGGGCGACCAACATCGTGACGGCGTTCGCCACCATCGGCGGCGCCACCGTCGGCGTCGGTCGCCAACCAGCCGCAGGCGCTGGCCGGCACCCTCGACATCGCCGCATCGCAGAAGGGCGCACGGTTCGTGGCGTTCTGCGATGCGTTCGGCATCCCGCTGGTGACCTTCGTCGACACGCCCGGGTTCCAGCCCGGCAAGGACCTCGAGTGGCGCGGCATGATCCGCCACGGCGCCCAGCTCGCCTTCGCCTACGCCCGGGCCACGGTGCCTCGGATCTGCGTCACGCTGCGCAAGAGCTACGGCGGGGCCTACATCGTCATGGACTCCCGCTACATGGGCAACGACCTGGCGCTTGGCGTGGCCCAGCGCGGAGATCGCGGTGATGGGGGCCAAGGGCGCCGTCGAGATCCTGCACCGCCGCGCCGACGCCGACCGAACGCGTCGCGCCTCGAGGCCGACTACGAGGCCCGGCTGCTCAACCCGTACCCAGCAGCCGACCGCGGCTCGATCGACATGGTCATCGACCCCGCGCCACGCGCGAGACGATCGCCGCGGCGCTCGCGGTGCTGGCCGACAAGCGAGAGCGTCTGCCGGCACGAGCCCCACGACAACTCCCCGCTGTGAGCGCCGCGCCACGTGCCAGCGCCGCCGACTCGCGGCGACCTGGCGGCACTTGGGTCTCGCCGGCACTCGCGCGGTAGTGTCCCCCTGCGTCCGTCGACGACGGGACCGTGATCGACACCCCCGCACCCGAGGAGCTGTGAGCAGCAGTGACTGAGTCCATCACGATCACCGACAACCGAACCGGCGAAACCGTCGAGATCCCCATCGTCGACGGCGGTGTCGAATCGTCCGAGTGGGCCAAGCTGCTCCCGGGTATCTGGTTCAAGGACGAGGGACTGGCCACCACGGCCATGACCAACAGCGCGATCACCTACATCGACGGCGACGCCGGTGTGCTCGAGTACCGCGGCTATCCGATCGAGCAGCTCGCCGAGCAGTCGACCTTCCTCGAGGTCGCCTACCTGCTGGTCTATGGCGAGTTGCCCTCGCAGGTCGAACTCGATGCCTGGGTGCACGAGATCACGACCCACACCTACATCCACGAGAACTTCCGCAAGCGGATGTTCGATGCCTTCCACTACGACGCGCATCCCATGGGCATGCTGACCTCGACGGTCGCCGGGCTCTCGACGTTCTACCCCGAGGCCAAGGACATCGACGATCCCGCCGTCCGCATGGCCCAGATCGTGCGGCTGATCGCCAAGATCCCGACGCTGGCCGCCGGCGCCTTCCGCTACAGCCAGGGCATGCCCTTCGTCTTCCCCGACAACGAGCTGTCGTACACCGAGAACTTCTTGTCGATGATGTTCCGTATCGCCGAGCCGCAGCTTCGAAGCCGACCCGGTGCTGGCCAAGGCGCTCGACGTGTTGTTCATCCTCCACGCCGATCACGAGCAGAACTGCTCGACCACGGCCACCCGTGTGGTCGGGCAGCTCCCATGCCGACCCGTACTCCGCGGTCGCCGCCGGGTGCGCTGCGCTCTATGGCCCTCGCCACGGTGGCGCCAACGAAGCGGTGCTGCGGATGCTCGACGACATCGGCACCTACGACAACGTCGATGCCTTCATCGAGTCGGTCAAGGCCGGCGAAGGCCGCCTCATGGGCTTCGGGCACCGCGTCTACAAGAACTACGACCCGCGCGCCCGCATCATCAAGGACACCGCCCACGCGGTGTTCGAGGTCACCGGACGCAATCCGATGCTCGACATCGCGCTCAAGCTCGAAGAAGCAGCGCTCGCCGACGACTACTTCGTCAGCCGCAAGCTCTACCCGAACGTCGACTTCTACTCCGGCCTGATCTATCAGGCCATGGGCTTCCCGCCGGACATCTTCACGGTGCTGTTCGCCATCGGACGCACCCCGGGCTGGTTGTCGCACTGGAACGAGATGCTCGACCGCAACACCCGCATCGCTCGCCCGCGCCAGCTCTACACCGGTGCAGCCACCCGCGACTTCGTCCCGATGAGCGACCGCTGATCCGCCTTTCTTGATGCATTTCAATCCATGCTGATACCCTTCGCCCATGGGCGGACGAAGGGTACGGCATGGCTGACATCGAACGAGCACGACAGGGCGGGGGCGACGCTGCTGGCGACCGTGTCCAAACGAGCCTCCGACGCCGTCGGGCGCCGGGCGCTCGCGACCGAGGCGGGTGTGCTCGGGCGGCTCGCGCACCCCGGCGTCGTGCGCCTCGTCGCCCACTCCGAGTCCGACAGCCACGCAGAGCTGCTGACCGAGCTGGTCACCGGGCCCACGTGTGCCGAGTTCGTGGTCGATCGCACGGACTCGGTCGCTGCGGTCGCGGCCGCGGCCGCAGCCGTGGTCGCCGATCTCCATGCGCTCGGTATCGCCCATGGGTCGCTCGCGCCCGAGCACCTGATCTGGTCGGACGGCCGGGTCGTGCTCTGTTCGTTCGGTCGAGCCGGCGAGGCGACCGCTGATGCGATGGACCGCGACGTGGCCGATCTCGTGACGGCCATCGCGGCCATGGCTGCACGTCTGGACGAGCCCGCGACCCGTGTCGAACGTCGCCGCCGACGCAACCTCGATGCGATGCTGGTCGGAGCCGCCAGCCGCTCCCTGTCCGCCGCGCAGCTCGGCTCCTCCTTCGCTGAGCTCGCGGTGGTTCCCGGCGCCGCGGCCCATCGCCGACCAACCGAAACCGACCTCGAACCGCCGGGTCGTCGTCACGCCCCGACCGGCGCCGACCTACCCGGCGCACCGGCCGATACCGAGGGGCCCGCCGCCACGGCGCCGGCACGCCTGTGGCGCGAGCGGGTGGCCCGCCCCGGCCCCGATCGCGGATCCACCCACGAGGACCAGCCGTGGTACCGGCGCCGTGGGGTCCTGGTCGGCGGGGTGGCCGGCATCATCGCCGTGGCGCTGTGGATCGGCCTCGCCCCTCGATCCCGCGACCCGACACCGCTCGCGACGCCGCCGGTGGCCACGGCGAGTTCGACATCCCCACCCACCTCCGCACCGACGGCGGTAGCCGTGCCCTCGCCCGTCCCGGCGACGGTCGCGGTCATCGGCAATCTCGTGGCGCTGGACGGGATCTGGTTCGAGGTGGGCCGTACCGATGACATCGTGCGGGTGGGTGACTGGGACTGCAACGGCACGCCCAGCCCGGCGCTGCTCCGGCCGGCCAGCGGAGAGGTGTTCGTCTTCGATGGGTGGGTGGACGACGGCGTCCGTCGCGTCGGACCGCTGACGGTGGTTCCCGACGCCGTCGATCTCCAGGCCATGCCGGCCGGGCCATGCCACACCCTGGTGGCGATCGACGACCAGGGGCGCGAGTCTGCGCTCGAGGTCGCATCGTGAGGGCCTGGGCCACGGTGATCGCGTGGCTGCTCGCTCCGCCAGCGGTCGCCGCGTTGGTCATCGTCCTCGGCGATCTGGGTGAGCTGGGATGGCCGCCACCGCCGGGACGATGGGCCGTGTGGCTCCACGCCGGCGATCCGGCCGTGACGGTGGTCGCGCTGCTGCGCCTGGCGCTCGTGGTCGCCTGTGGTCTCACCAGCCTCCGGGTATGCGTGGCCATCGCCGACGCAGTGCTGGCGGCCCCGTCGACGACCGTCGCCACCATGACCAGCGCACCCGAATCGCTGCGGCGGGCTCTGGTGCGGATCACCCGGCCCGCTCTTGCGGTCGGCCTCGGGGTGTCGCTGGTGTCGTCGTCGGCCACTGCGGTCGGCGCGTCCACCGCACCGTCTGCGACGACCGGCCAGGGATCGATGCCGGTCAGCACAAAGCCGGCCGACGCGGCGCAGGAGCCGACCTGGCCCGGCGACTCCCCAGCCGGTGGTTCCTACGCCGAGCTCCGCCGGGTCCACATCGAGATCACCCCTCGCCCTGCACCGGACGAGCTCGCCGCGTCAGCGCCCGACGTCTGGGTCGTCGCTCGCGGCGATCATCTGTGGGGCATCGCATCCGAGGCCCTCGACCGACCATCTCGGCCGGGCGCCGAGTGACCGGCGCGTGCGCCGCTATTGGCAGCGCCTGATCGAGGCCAACGAGGAGCGCTTCGTGATCCCGGGCGAACCCGATGTCATCTGGCCGGGCCAGCGGCTGGTGTTGCCCCGGCTCGGGCCCGGACCGGATCAGCGGTCGGGTACGTAGGCGAGGCCCAGGTCGCTGAGCCGGGCGCCGGCGCTGTCCACACCGACCCCGAGGATGCAGGCGATGGCCCGCAGGTCTTCTCGGCGGACGGTCAGGACCCGCCCGTTGAAGTCCTGGCGTTGCACCTGGATCATCGTGAGATAGCGGTTCAACATGTCGGCTTCGGGCCCCGACAGCGCTTCGAGCCGGGTGAGGTCGACGGTGACGGGCACCGTGCCGGTGCGCACACCGCCGAGATCGACGGGAATCGGTTCGACCTGATCGCCGAGGCCGAAGTCGGGCCCGTCCTCGGGGAGCAGCTGCTCGACGGGCACGTTGTAGTAGCGGGCGAGGCGCTGCAGTCGCGGCACCGAGATGGCGCGTTCACCTCGTTCGTAGGCGCCGAGCACCGATGCCTTGAATTCCTCGTCCGAACCGGCCTCGACCTCTTGGAGCGACAGTCGCTTCTGGCGCCGGATGGCACGCAGGCGCTGCCCGACCCGCCGGCTGTAGGCGGTCTCGTGCAGTTCTTCATCCAGCACCGTCATGGCTCCGGTCGTCTCCCTCTGCGGTTCTCCCGGTGACGCTCCGCGGCCACCGGCGATGTCCCACCACGATACGTGTGGTTATCCAGGCGCACAATGACGCTGGGTGGCATTGGGGGATATTGCTCGGTCCGTCAGCGTCCGTGGGCTGCAGCCAAGCGGGTCGCCGCGACGATGGCCGCAGTCTCGGCGCGCAGGACGTGGGCACCGAGCCGAACCGCTGGTCGACTCGCCCGTTCGGCGTCGGTCCAGCCGCCTTCGGGCCCCACCAGCACCATGGTGTGCTGCGGCGTGATCGGTGCACCCGAACGGTCTGCGAGGACTGCTGTGGCCGCGATCTCGTCGAGGGGCGTCACGGGCTCGACGGTCGGAAGCCACACACGGCGCGACTGCATCGATGCCTCGCGCGCCACTCGTCGCAGGCGCTCGGTGTTGCGGGTCGCCTTGTCGTCGTCCCATCGCACCACGATGCGCTCGGACACCACCGGCACGATCGTCGTCATCCCGATCTCGGTGAGCTTCTGGACGACGAGGTCCCCCTTGGAGCCCTTCGTCAGCGCGAAACCGATGCCGAGTGGCGGATCGGGAGCCTCGACGACGAAGACGTCGGACTCGACTTCGAGGACGCCGGACCGCCACCGACACCGACACCACCGCCCGCGACCATCGGAGACGGTGACCGCATCGCCTGGTCGCACCCGCAGCACCCGTTCGAGATGGTGTCGGTCCCCGTTGTCGGGCTCGGGGGCGGCCGAGATCGGACGACGAACAGGTGGGGTGCCGCACCGTCGGGCGGGCCGTCACCACCGTCGGTCAAGAGAACGCGGTCCGGATGCGCTTGAACCAGCCTTCGTCGGCCGGCGCGACCTCTTCGCCGCGCATCGACGCCAGCGTCCGCAACAACTCGGCCTGCTCGCGATCGAGATCGCGTGGCGTCTCGACCACCAGGCGGATGATCAGATCGCCACGGCCCTTGCGATTCAGGTGCGGGACGCCCGCGACCACGCAGGCGGAACTCCGAACCGGTCACCGATCCCGCGGGGATGACCAGCTCCTCGCTTCCGTCGAGGGTCTCGTAGTCGAGGCGCGCGCCGAGCGCGGCCTGGGTCATCGGCACCCACAGTTCTTCGACGATGTCGTGGCCCTCGCGCCGGAAGCGATCGTGGTCCCCGACGCGCAACAACACGTACAGGTCGCCGCGACCCCCGCCTCGGGGTCCGGCTGCGCCACGACCCGTCAGGCGCAACCGTGCGCCGTGATCGACACCCGCGGGGATCTCGACGGTGAAGGTCTTGGCATCGGTGATGCGTCCCTCGCCGCGACAGCGAGGGCACGGGTCGGGGATGACCTGGCCCATGCCCATGCAACTCGGACAGGCGCTGGTGGAGACCATCTGACCCAGGATCGATTGGCGAACCCGTTGCACCTGGCCGCTGCCACCACAGCCCGTGCAGGTCTGGGCGCTGCTGTTCGGTGCCGCGCCGGTGGCCTCGCAGGTCTCACAGGCGACGGGCAGCTTGAGATCGACCGAGGTCTCGACACCGAGGACGGCCTGTTCGAAGGTGATGTCGACGATGACCTCGACGTCTTGGCCCTGGGGCGGGCCGCTGGCACGGCCACCGCCCGCCGCCGAAGGGGTTCTGGCCGAAGAAGGCCTCGAAGATGTCGCCGAAGCCGTCGCCGCCACCGCCGAACCCGCCGGCCCGGGGGTCGTCGGTGCCGAAGCGGTCGAAGCGGGCGCTGCCGTTCGGGATCGCTCAGGACCTCGTAGGCCCGGGCGATCTCTTTGAAACGGCGTTCGGCCTCGGGGTCGTCGGGGTTCGCGTCGGGGTGGTTGGCGCGGGCCAGCTTGCGATAGGCCCGCTTGATCTCGTCTGCGCTCGCCTGGGGGCTCAGGCCGAGCGTCGCATAGTGGTCGGTGCTCATGACGATGGGTCCTTCGGACAGACGGCGGCCGAGCTGCTTGGAGACGAGCGCAACGGTGGCGACCGCTTCGGGGTAGTGCATGCGGCTGGGGCCGAGCAGCCCGATCGAGCCGGTGACGTGACCATCGACCTCGACCGGTGCGACGACGATCGCGCAATCGGCGAGTGGCTCGAGGCCGGTCTCGTGACCGATGGCGACGTTGAGTCCTCGATCGATGATGTCGCGGATGATGCTGACGACGAGGTACTGCTTCTCGAGGACCAGCAACACGTCCTGCACCCGCTCGACGGCATCGAAGAGGCCGGCGACGGCGCTCGTGCCGCCGACGAAGGCCTGGGCCTCGGTTGCGGGGCGTTCGATCGCGTCCCACAACCTGGTTGCCAACGCGTCGAGGGCGGGGTCGCCCGAGCTGGTCAGGGCCTCGTCGTTCATCCGGCTGGCGGCGATCAGCGCTCCGGCGGCGTCGAGTTGGTCGTCGGTGATCACGGGATCGATGGGCACGAGCACGCGGTCGATGGCGGTGTTGGCGTGCACGACGACCACCATGGCCTGGTCGTCGGCCAGCCGGACGGTGTGGATGGCCCGGACCCGGCTGACCTCGGCCGGCGCGGCGACCACCACCGAGGCGTAGTCGGTCAGCTGCGCCAGGAACGACGAGGTGTCGCGCAGCATGCGTTCGAGCTCGCCCTGGGCGGCAGCGAAGAACGACGAGACCTTGCGCTCCTGGTTGCGACCGAGCGTCGCCGGCTCCATGAGCGAGTCGACGAAGTAGCGGTACCCCTTGTCCGAGGGGATCCGCCCGGCGCTGGTGTGGGGCTGCATCAGGTAGCCGGCGTCTTCGAGCGCACTGAGCTCGGAGCGGACCGTGGCCGACGAGACCGACAGACCGGCATCGCGGACCACCTGGGTCGAGCCGACCGGCTCGGAGGTCGCGATGTAGCCCTCGACGACGGCTTGGAGGATGGCGGCTTTACGTTCGGACAACATGAGACATCACCAGGTGCTGGGATGGTAGTCAGCTGCGAGCTGTTGGCGGCGCCACAGCGACGGTGGCCGGTGCTCGCCAACCGCCGCCGCCCGGTCGATGTTCCCGGTGGCGGCATGGGCGCGATCGCAGGAGCCGAAGCACCGCAGCCACGGACCGCTCACTCGCCCAGACGCAGCGCCGAGATGAACGCCTCTTGGGGGACGTCGACCCGGCCGATCGACTTCATCCGCTTCTTGCCTTCCTTCTGCTTTTCGAGGAGCTTGCGCTTGCGGGTGACGTCGCCGCCGTAGAGCTTGGCCGTCACGTCCTTGCGGAAGGCCTTGACGGTCTCGCGGGCGATGATGCGTCCCGAGATCGCAGCCTGGATCGGGACGTCGTACTGCTGGCGGGGAATGAGCTCGCGCAGCTTCTCGGTCATGCGTCGGCCGTACTCGCTGGCGTTGTCGCGATGCACGATGGCGCTGAAGGCGTCGACGGGTTCGCCCTGCAACAAGATGTCGACCTTGACGAGATCGGCGGGTGCGTACCCGGCGTTCTCGTAGTCCATCGACGCGTAGCCCTGGGTGCGGCTCTTGAGCTGGTCGAAGAAGTCCATGACCACCTCGGCGAGCGGCAGCCGGTACACGAGCTCGAGCCGGTCCGGCGACAGGTACTCCATCTTCTGCATCTCGCCGCGTCGGCTCTGGCACAGGTCCATGAGCGTGCCGGTGTAGGCGCTCGGGGTGATGAGCGTCGACACCAGGTAGGGCTCTTCGATCTGGTCGATCTCGGCCGGCGACGGGCATGTCGCTCGGGTTGTCGACGATCGACTCGTCGCCGTTGGTGCGGGTGATGCGGTAGGCCACCGACGGTGCCGTGGCGATGATGCTCAGCCCGAACTCGCGCTCGAGGCGCTCCTTGACGATCTCCATGTGCAAGAGCCCGAGGAACCCGCACCGGAAGCCGAACCCCAGCGCACCGGAGGTCTCGGGCTCGAAGGTGAAGCTGGCGTCGTTGAGGCGGAGCTTGTCGAGCGAGTCGCGCAGCGTCGGCGAACTCGTCGCCGTCGATCGGGTACAGCCCGCTGAACACCATGGGCTTGGGCTCTTGGTAGCCCTCGAGCGCAGCGTCGGCACCGCGGAGTGCGGTCGTGACCGTCTCGCCGGAGCGGGCTTCGCCGACGTCTTTGATGCCGGCGATGAGATAGCCGACCTCACCCGGGCCGAGGCGTCTCGACCGGGATGTTGTCCGGGCGACGCACCCCGACCTCTTCGGCCTCGTGATTGGCGTTCGCCTGCATGAAGCGCAGCTTGGCGCCCGTCTCGAGGACGCCGTTCATCACCCGCACCGAGCTCACCACGCCGCGGTACTGGTCGTAGTGGCTGTCGAAGATGAGCGCCTGCAAGGGCGCGTCGGCATCACCGGTCGGCGGCGCGACCCGATCGATGACCGCGTCGAGCAGCGCCTCGACGCCCTTCGCCGGTCTTGGCCGAGATGCGCAACACCTCGTCGGCCGGGATGCCGAGGATCTGTTCGATCTCGGCGGCATAGAGGTCGGGCTCGGCCGCCGGGAGGTCGATCTTGTTGAGCGCGGCGACGATCTCGAGGTCGCTCTCGAGCGCCAGGTAGCAGTTGGCGAGCGTCTGGGCCTCGATGCCCTGCGCGGCATCGACGAGCAGGATCACGCCCTCGCACGCGGCGAGCGATCGCGAGACCTCGTAGCCGAAGTCCACGTGACCGGGCGTGTCGATGAGGTTGACGACGTGGTCGCGATGGTCGAGCCGCACGCTCTGCAGCTTGATCGTGATGCCCCGCTCGCGTTCGAGGTCCATCGAGTCGAGGTACTGGGCCCGCATGTCTCGCGGGTCGACGGCGCCGCAGAGCTCGAGGAGGCGGTCTGCCAGGGTCGACTTGCCATGATCGATGTGGGCGATGATGGCGATGTTTCTGATCCGGCGAAGATCCATGAAGGGGCGGCTCGGGAGGGTTGGTGAATTGCGGCAGGCGCGCCGCTAGCATACGGCGTTCGCGGCGACGCCCGATCGGGCCCGCCCGCCCCCACTCCGTAAATCGACCACAGGTGTGTCGTGGCCAACATCAAGAGCCAGATCAAGCGCAACGGACAGAACGAGAAGCGCCGCCAGCGCAACAAGGCGGTGCGTTCGGACATGAAGACCCGAACCAAGACCGTCGAGGCGTCTGCTGCGGCCGGTGCCGAGACCGAAGAAGAGCTCCGGCTGGCCATCGCCCGCATCGACAAGGCCGCGTCCAAGGGCGTCATCCACAAGAACACCGCGGCGCGCAAGAAGAGCCGTCTGGTCAAGCGGGTGGCCCAGCTCAGCGCCAACGCCTGATCGCTGCGGCGCTGCCCTCAGCGGTGCAGCGTCGCCAGTCGGGCCACCAGGACTTCCATCGTGGTGCGCGGATCCACGGCGGTGCCTCCTCGTACGTCCAGATCCGCGTCGGCCAGTAGCTCGATGGCTCGCCGGACCCGGTCGCGGCCCATCGTGCGAGCCAGCTGCATGGCCTTCTTCGCCGGGAACGTCGACCCCTTCATTCCCAGGGCCGCTGCGGCCTCTTTCTCGTTGGCGATGCCCGAGCCCTCGAGGCGCAGGATCCGCCCGTAGTGCGTGGTGAGCGTGGCCAGGACCTGGAGCGGATGGCGACCACCCCCGTCGCTCATGCGGCTGAGCACGGCCAGTGATCCCGCGACGTCGGCGTTGGCCATGGCATCGGTGAGCTCCCAGGGAGCCACGTCGCCGGCGGCGCCGAGGTAGGGAGCCAGCATGTCGGCGGTGACGCGGGTGCCCTCGCCGAAGGTGGCGTGCAGTGTGGTCAGGATCGCCGGAACCTGTGCATGGTCGTCGCCGACGTGGCTCGTCAGCGCCCGGATCGCCGCCCGATCGAGGTCGACGCCCGCGGTCGCTGCTGATTCGGCAACCCAGCCCTCGGTGCCTCTGCCCTCGCGGAACCTTCACGTCGAGCACCTGGCCCTGGGCGTCGATGGCTGCCTGGAGCGGCTTCGGCACGGGGCTGAGTCGTTGCTGGTCGGCGCCCTTCTCCCAGACGAGCACCAACCGGGTGGTGTCGAGTGGTGCGTCGAGGTAGTCGATCAGCGGCGCGATGGCGGCGGCACTGGCGAAGCGTCCGAGGGCGCGACCGACGACGACGCGGGAGTCGGTCAGGAACGGGGGCGTCTGTGCTGCGTCGATGAGGGCCCGGAGCTTCGGGTCGCCGGTGTCGTCGAGGTAGCGCGTCTCGTCGATCACCTCGACGATCAGCGTGCGGTCGCCGCTCGTCGACAAGCGTGTCGACCAGATCGTGGACGGCCCGATCGATGAGGCTCGGGTCGTCGCCGCGGACCAGGTGGAGCGAGGACATGGACCCAACGATAGGGGCCGCGGCCTGCCGAATCCGTGGGTGGACGGGACACGCCTCAGGGCACCAGTTCGACGGTCGTGGCGCCGTCGTGGTGGCGGAGCCGGGCCCGCAGCTCACCGAGGGCGAACCACGGACCGGGATCGGCGATCGAATCGGTGTCGAGCTGCCAACGGCGATCGACCTGCAGCCGGGCGAGCACCGCGTCGACGTCGGTTCGTCCCGTCGGCGGCGACCAGGAGTGCAACGCGCCGGACACCGAGCTGCCGGAGGTCCTCGAGCAGCCACACGGCGTCGTCGCGTCCGGCGACGACGAGGACGACGGTGTCGTCGACGCACGACGACATGGCTGCCGGGCCCGACCTCGCGTGCGTCCGTCGGGCACATCGACGCCGAGCCCGGCGAGCAGGACGACCGCGGCGACCACCACGACGACCGGGCTCGCCGGGACCCGCAGGAGACCGTCGGCGATCAGCCAGGTGAGAACGGCAGCGCCGATCCACAGCAGTCCGACCGGAGCCAGGGGAACCGACGCCGCGGCGTGGGCGACCTGCTCGAGCCACCACAGCAGCGGCGACGTCAGGGCGTGGACCAGTGCGGGCAGCGGGACCGCCGACCAGTCCGGCGGCGAGGCCCGCCGTCATGCCCCAGGCCATGACCAGTCCCGCAGCGGGGCCCGCCAGCAGGTTGGCCGGTATCGACACGACCGAGACGGGTCCGAAGGTGGTGACCAGCAGTGGGGCCACGGCCAGCTGCGCGCTGACGGTGACGGCGAGCGCTGCGGCGATCGGGCCATCACCGAGGCGGTCCGCCAGCGGAGCCCGCAACACGATGATTCCCGCCGACGCCGCCACCGACAATCGGAACGCGATGGTCGATGCCAACAACGGGTCCACGAGGACCAGGCCTGTGACTGCGAGCGCCGAGCGCCCGCACCGATGCGCTCTCGCGCCCGGTCAGCGCGCCGGTGGCGGCGATCGCAGCCATGGCGGTGGCCCGCAGAACCGACGGTTCGTACCGGGTCGCCGTCGCGAACACCACCAGCGCAGCCAGCGTCAGCGACCCATCGCCATCGGAGGCCGCAGCGACGCAACAGCGGCGCGAGCAGGACGAGCAGATACGCGACGTTCTGACCCGAGACCGCCAGCAGGTGTGTCAGGCCGGCGAGTCGGAAATCGGCTTCGACCAGCGCTGACTGGAATCGGTCGTCGCCGTAGACCAGTCCGGTGAAGAGCCCGCGGCGGTCGGCACCGAGGGGGTCGCGCCCTCGGCGATGCGGTCGCGCAACGCGTTCGCGACGCGCCACAGCGGCGGCGTCGCATCGAGCACGGTCGACCGAGTCGACATCGAGGCGGTGGGCTGGTGTGCAGCGCGGCCTGACGTTCGCGTGACGCGGCCCAGAGCCGGGTCGAGCCCCGGACGTCGATGCGATCGCCGGCGCTGGCCCGGGCGAGTCGGGCGCCGGCGGGACCGTAGGCGGTGGCAACGAGGTTGCGGCCCTCGACCGACACGAGCGCCGTCGTGGCTGCGCCCGTTCGGACCGGGTCGCGCACGAGCGACGCACGTGCGTCGATCGTCTCGGGCACAGGGGCCTCGATGGCACTCCAGCTGTCGGCGGCACGACCCGATGCCAGCAGCGCGACGGCGATCAGCACCAGCCACGGCCGCCGTGCCAGCAAGCGCTCCCGTCGGCGATGATCGCCAGTGGCCACACCGGGAGATCCATCGCCACGAGCGCCCCGGCGAAGCACGCCGCTCGCGATCGAGGACTGCGCTGGAGGTCAGTCACTGCCGCTCGCCGGTCGAGCGCCCACTCATGGGCCGGCTCCGCCGCGTGACCAGGTCGCGCAGCGCCTCGAGCTTGGCGGGGCCGATGCCCGTCACGTCGTCGAGGGCGGCGACGCTCGGGAACGGACCGTGCTCGTCCCGATGAGCGATGATCGCCGCGGCGGTGCTCGGCCCGACGCCCGGGAGGGTCTCGAGCTGGGTCGGCATCGGCGGTGTTGAGGTCGATCGGCGCGATCGCCGCCGGTGTCGGCGCCGGAGTCCACTGCGGGTTCGAGCGGGGCGACCACGGGTCTCGCCGATGCGTGGGCACCTGGATCTGGGCACCGTCGGCGACCGGTGCGGCGAGGTTGATGCGGTCGAGGTCGGCCTCGGCGACTGGGGCCACCGGCGAGATCGATGGCGTCGCCGACCCGTGCGGTGGCGGCGACCTGGTAGACGCCGGGGCGGGCCACGGCGCCTGCGACATGGACGATGACGACCGCCGGTTCGCCCGATCTCGACGACTGGTGGTCGGGACCGCGAGCGCCGCCGGGTCGACGGTCGGGAGCGCCACCTCGAGGGGAGCAGGAGGCGCTGCCGCCGAGCCGGGACCACGCCAGGATTCCGGCGATCGCGACCACGACGAAGACCACGGCCGGGGTCGCGCAGCCCGGCCACCCGTGCGCCGAGGCGCGACCATGCCGTCGCGGAAGCGATCGACGGGGTCGTCCGACGGCTCGTGCGGGCGCGGCAACGGGCGGCGGATCGTTGTCGGTGACCGACGACTCGGGGCCCTCCAGGTCGGATCGAGCGGATCGACGGAGGGGGAAGTACGCCAGACGCTATCGGCGCTCGCGCCAGTACGCCTCGATCTCGAGCGGAATGCGCCGGTAGGCGCCGACGTGGGGATAGCCGCGAGCCGCCAACGCACGTACGCCGCTAGGTAGCGAGCCGACGAAGCCGATCAGCGCCGTGGCGGGCGAACTGTTCGACGTGCACGAGTTCGTGGCGCAGCAGCCGTGGCCGGTGGCTGCGGCCCGGCGGCGCAGGATCACGACTCGGACCGAGGGTGATGCCGGCCGAGCCCCGGGGCACGGGACCACCGATCGACGAGCCAGTAGCCCGGGACGGCGCTCGACCGTGGGCCTCTCACGGCTCGCCGCCGGAGCCCGTCAATACCGATCGGGTGTCAGAACAGCGCAGACGAGAGCCGCCGTCGGTACTCGGCGGTGCGCGGATGCTCGGCGCCGAGCACGTCGAGGAGGTCGACGAATTGCTGCCGGACGGTCTCGTCGTCGCGGACGCGTTCGAGGAGATCGTCGAGCTTGACGATGATGTCGTCCTGGCCGGGTGCCCCGGTGCGGATCATCGCCGCCACCCGCCGGGTCTCGGCGGTCTCGGGAATGCGGCCGAGCAGATCGAGCGCCTGCTTGGTCGTCACCGTCGGCGGCCAGGAGCTCGGCCAGCGCGACGATGGCGTCCTCGTGGTCGGGTTCGAGCTCGAGCGCGGCCTGCAGCGACGCCCGGTCGCCGGCTGCGACCAGCCGGTCGATCTCGCTCGTCTCGGCCGACCCCACCAGGGCCTCGACGAAGGCACGCACCTCGGCCTCGCCCTGGGCACCGACGAAGCTGTCGACGACCCGGCCGTCGGCGATCGCGAAGACCGCCGGGATGCCCTGCACCTGGAAGGCCTGCGCGGTCGCGGGGTTCTCGTCGACGTTGACCTTGGCCAGCTCGACGGCGCCATTGGTGTCGGCGACGACCTTCTCGATGATCGGTCCGAGGGACTTGCAGGGCCCGCACCACGGGGCCCAGAGGTCGACGACGACGGGAACGGTCTTCGAGCGTTCCACGACGGCCGTGTTGAATGTGGCATCGGTGACGTCAGGCATGGCTTCCTCGAACTCTCGTCGGCCGGGTCACATTCCCACATCAGGCCGGACCCGGCCAACCACCGGCCCACGCGCGCACGGGTGGCCGCCCGGCACTACCGTGACCACACCATCGCCCCGGAGGACCCATGTCGAATCCCCCGATCGCCGGGATCGATCCCGAACCCGTCACCTGCCTGGTTGGCCGAACGCGTGCCCGTCGAGGCGCCGCTGCGGTTCGAGTTGATCGCCGGCGGTCACTCCAATCTGACCTATCGCGTCCACGATGCCGGTTCGGGTCGTTGGGTGCTGCGGCGGCCGCCGCTGCACCAGGTCCTGGCGACCGCCCACGACATGGGGCGTGAGCATCGGATCATCGCGGCGCTCGCCGACACGGCGGTGCCGGTGCCCGGCGACGATCGGGTTCTGCGAGGACGCGGCCGTCACGGGGGCGCCGTTCTACGTGATGGACGAGGTCGTCGGCATCGTCGCCCGCAGCACGGCCATCGCCGCAGACGCTCGACCGGCCCGCACGTGCTCGGGTGTCGCGACGGCTGGCCGAGGTGCTCGCCGAGATCCACCGGGTCGACCTCGTCGCGGTCGGGCTCGACTCGTTGGCCCGGCCCGACGCCTACGTCGAGCGCCAGCTGCGGCGATGGATGCGCCAGTTCGACGACTCCCAGACCACCGAGCGCCCCGAGGTCGCCACGCTTGCACGCAGCGCTCGAACAGCGCATCCCCGACCAGGGTCCGGCCACGCTCGTGCACGGCGACTATCGCCTCGACAACTGCATCGTCTCCCCCGACGGCGAGATCGTCGCGGTGCTCGACTGGGAGCTGTGCACGCTCGGCGACCCACTGGTCGACCTCGCGCAGCTGCTCGTCTACTGGGCCGAGCCGGGCGACGAGCTGACCGCCCTCGACGACTCCCCCACCACCGTCGACGGTTTCGCCGATCGAGCCACCGTGGCCCGGTACTACGCCGAGGCCAGCGGACGCGACATCGGCGTGCTCGACTACCACCTGGCGTTCGCGAGCTGGCGACTGGCGTGCATTCTCGAGGGGGTCTACAGCCGGTACCTCTCCGGGGCCATGGGCGACGTCCCCGCCGATGTCCACGACTTCGACGTGCGCATCCGGGGCCTGTTGGCACGCGCCGACGCCCATCTCGAGGCGCTCGGGTGATCGGCGAACCCGCAGCGCCACGCGCCTGCCGGCCCTCGATGCGCCGGTGCTGGTCGTGCTGCTCGACGGCTGGGTCGATGCCGGGCGCACGCTCGATCGTCTGGCGCAGGTCCTGATCGGTCCCGCGTCGGTGCTGGTGGCGAGTTTCGACGCCGATGCCCTGATCGACCACCGCAACCGTCGTCCGATGATGCACGTCGACGACGGCGTCAATTCCGGGATCGATTGGCCGTGTATCGACATGGTCGCCGTGCGTGATCTCGACGGGCGCGACGTGCTCGTGCTGTGCGGTCCCGAGCCGGACCGCTGTTGGCGGAGCTTCTCCGACGGCGTCGTCTCGCTGGCGACCGAGCTCGAGGTCCGCATGGTGGTCAGCCTGGGCGCCTACCCGGCGGCGACGGCGCACACCCGCCCGGTGACGCTGTCGGGCATCGGGACCACCCCGGCGCTTGGTGCAGCGGGTCGGCTACCTCGAGGGCAAGCTCGACGTGCCGTCGGGTGTCCACGGAGCGATCGAACGCACCTGTGCCGCCCATGGCGTGCCGGCGGTCGGGCTGTGGGCGCCGGTGCCCCACTACGTCGCCACCGAAGCGTTCCCTGCTGCGACGGTGGCGCTGCTGGACGGGCTCGAACGCATCGCCGATCGGCGCTTCGGCACCGATGCGGTTGCGTCACGAGGCCATGTCGGTGCTGGCCCGCCTCGATGCCGTCATCCGGGCCGACGACGAACAGAGCGCCCTGGTGGCGAACCTGGAGTCCCACACCGACACCGTCGCCCACGGCCACCCCGCCGACCTGCCGACCGGCGACGAACTGGCAGCACTGTTGGAGCAGTACCTCGACGACAACGGCGACGATCAGCCCGGCTGACCAGGTGCGGCTCGCCCGACGGGTCGGGCCACGCCGGGCGACGGCGCGGGAAGGTGTCGATCTCGTTCGGGGTCCTGCTAGCATTTCCCAGCCGGTCGACCACCTGTTGGTGGTCGCTCACGGGGCTATAGCTCAGTTGGTAGAGCGCTTCCATGGCATGGAAGAGGTCCGGAGTTCGATTCTCCGTAGCTCCACACCGAAACCGCAGTTCAGAGGCATGTTTCTGGCGAGCAGTCGAGGTTCGCTGGTTTGGCGCTTGGGTGCCGAGTTG
The DNA here is from genome assembly GCA_963716795.1 of uncultured Acidimicrobiaceae bacterium. Classification (GTDB taxonomy): domain Bacteria; phylum Actinomycetota; class Acidimicrobiia; order Acidimicrobiales; family UBA8592; genus CAVQUE01. Next base: position 511,513 of record CAVQUE010000002.1, read on the forward strand.
GGTGCTTACCGGAGCGGCCAAACCGACCGCAGGAGCTCACTCCCCCGCCGTCGCCGCCGATGATTCCATCATGGGAGGCCTCGCACCGACCCGAGCTCGCAGACCGCGACCTGCTCGCGTCCTGGCACCACGACGAGGGCGTCACGCTGACCGAGATCGCACGCCGCGCCGGCTGCACCGTCAGCGCCGTCTCCCAGGCCATGCGACGCCACGGCCTCGAGATCCGCTCCCCGTACTGTCAGCCGCCCGAGCTCGACGACGAAACATGGCTTGCGTGACCAGTACGTCGACCAACGGCGCAGCATAGACGTCGAGTGAGGCTGTCTGTCAGGGCTATGGCATCGTCGTGTGCTGGGTCACTACTTGGACGGCCAGGTCTCGTATGCGACCCAGCTGGTCTGATCGGACCCCTGCGTTGCGATTTCCTCACGTTCAACGCCGAATGACCAGGACTTCACCCTCGGTTGCATGTTGGTCCAGACACCGCGGCTGATCCCGGCGACGTCCCCCGGTGCGGTGAAATAGGGGACGACCTCTGGACCGGTTGCCTCCTCGATCAGCTCGGCCGCAGCCGCCGCCAACTCGTCGCACGCAGCCTGGAGCCGGTCGTTCGGCTCGATCCCCTCGAGCTCGACACTGATGCGAACAGGTGATTCAGCCATTGCGCGGTCCTTCCGGTCGCCGGGCCCGATGCCCGACACACCCGACGAGACGATCATCGCCATCGACGGTTACCCGGATCTTCCCCGTTGGCCCATCGCTCTTGATCGCCGAGACCGAACGCCGTAGCGTTTCGACAGCAACGGGCGGCGGTGGCAATGATCGGCTGGCTGGCCGCGGCGGCAACGACGTCTTGGCGGGCGGTCCCGGCGACGATGCTCTCAACGGCGGCACGGGACGAGACAGCTGCCGGCAAGGCCCCGGGACCGGCCCCGAACGAAACTGCGAACTCCCGGCGACGGCCGACCCTGCACCGTTTCCGACCGCATGCGAACAGGTCCTGACCGTCTCGGAGATCACGACGGCCACCGCGATCGATCCGATCGTGCAGAGCACGTACGGCTCGACGTTCGTGCAGCCGGACTCCATCAACTGCTTGTTCTACTTCGCAGAGGCAGAACCCCCCACCACCGACTATGAGTCCGTCTCCGGCCAGTTCGCCATCAGAGACTTCGACTCACTCGCCGACGCCCGACAAGCCGTCCGCTCCCCGGTCGGAGAAACCCGACCCTTGCGGCCGATCGAGGGATTCGGCGACGAAGCCTTCGAGATTGCGCCGGTCACAGACGGCAACGTGGGCGCGGTCGTTCTCGTCCGCTGCGAAACCCGAGTCTTCTCGATTCGGACCGGAGTCGTTCTCACCAGCGACTTCGACGCCCGGCAACCCGAATCGATCGCAGCTGCCAGACAGCTCGCACGCCTCATGGACCAGCGCCTCTGCCCGTAACGACAACGAGTCGAGGGCGCGACGATCGACGTCGGCGATGCCCAACCCGACGCCGGTCGCCTGTCCACCTTGTGGGGCTATTGGCAGGGCCTTCGCATCACTTCTTGAATTCGGGCGTGTAGATGTACGATCGGACGCCCGGCCGCTCCAGAGACCAACTCCCCCGAACTGCATGCAGATACGGCAGCTCCAAGACGAATCCGCTCACTTCGCCAGGTTCGTCGAGCAGCGCATCGGCGGCAGCTGTCAACTCCTCGAGGGCCGCCTGGAAACGGCCGTTCGGTTCGATGCCTTCCAACTCGACGCTGATGCGAATCGGTGAATCAGCCATGTCAGGGTGCCTCCGGATCTCGATGATCGGGCAGGAGCCCGACACAGCATCGAGACGATGCGGGGTCCCGACGGTTACGTCCTCCATCGAGGCCTGGGCATGAGGCCGGCGTTCCCGACGTGCCGCACCCGACCGATCAGCCGTCAGAGGTCCGCCGCGCGGCGATCTCGGCCAGCTCGGCGAAGGTGAGCTCACCTGAGAAGAGCGCTTGGACGGCACGCCCCATGGGGCGTGCGGGCCAGTGCTCGTCATGGTGATCGAGCAGGTGGACGTCACTGGTGACCGACCCGTCGGGCGCAAATGCATAGCTCCGATACCCCGGCGGGAGCCAGGCCGCCGCATCGAGGTCGAAGTTGTTCTTGAACGACGGGGCGACGATCACCGGCCGGCCCTCCAACTCGTACTGGGCGGGGACGTGGGTGTGACCACCGCCCAGCCCACGCACCATCGGCAGTTCCTGGAGCAGCGCCGTCCATGACTCGGTGTAGGGCACGTTGCGCGCCAGCGCCGGCACGTCGAGGCTCGGCGGATGGTGCACCCAGATGAAGACGTGGTCGGCTTCGGGTCCGAGCACAGACGTCGCGCACCCACTGGGCTTCGGACGCGGCGAGGGCGCCGTCGTTGTGCAGCCGCAGCTCACCCGGCGGATCGACGAGTTGCCCTGCGCTGTCGGACTCCATGACGCCGGCGTTCGAGTCTGCGAACAGGAACGCCCAGTTGCCGAGTTCGACCACCCGAGGCGTCGAGATGCCGGAGCCATCGAGGTGTGAGCGGAAGGGCGCATCGAAGTCGTGGTTGCCGGGGCAGACGTGCACGTCGACGGTGAACCGACGGAAGGCCGCAGCCGCGATCTCGTACTGGGCAGGGCGCCCGTGATCGGCGACGTCGCCGGTCACAGCGACGAAGTCGACGTGGTCGTGGTCGCCCAGGTGATCGAGTACGTGGTCGAACGCGAGCGCCGTGTCGTACGCGCCGGCGCCCTCCGGCTCGAGGCCCGGCTCGCGGAAGTGCGTATCGGACAGCTGCACGGCGCGGATCGAACGGTCCATGGGGAGGAGCCTAATCAGCGCACGACGTGGGCTTCGGGAGTAGAGCGCCGTACTACCGCAGGATGAAGCCGTCGTAGCCGGCAGCTGCACATGCCCGGAGCCGGTCCAGCTAGACACCCCAGGGTCGTAGGTTGTCAAGCAGCGATCGGAGATCGTTGGGTTGTCGGTGGGCCCAGGCGGTGTGTTCGTTGTAGCGGGTGCGGGTTCTGAGGCAGCCGTGGAGGTAGCCGACGAGTCGGTTGCCGAGGGCTCGGAGGGCTTGGTGGTGGAGGTCGCCTGCGGCTCGTCGGGCGTCGTAGAAGTCGCGGCAGCCGGGGCTGGTCTGGAGGCTGCAGAAGGCCCATTGGTCGATGGCGTCGTAGAGGCGCCGGTTGCGGACGTGGCGGGCGAGCACGGCACGTTTGCGTGCCGGACGCGACGGTCAGTGGTGACGTGCCGGCGTAGTTTCGGCGAGACTTGGCGTCGGCGTAGCGTTCGGGGTCGTCTCCGAACTCGCCGAGCACCCGGGCGCCGAGCACGACACCGAGTCCTGGCAGGGAGAGGTAGATGTCGGCGTCCGGGTGCTGTTCAAAACGACGATGCGAGCTCGGTCTCGAGTTCGGCGATGGCGTCGTTGAGGCCGGCGATGACCGCGACCAGGGCTCTGGTGGTGGCCGCGAACGCGGCAGCGATCGCGGCGGCGCGGCGAGTTGCGGGGACCGCAACGCCGGTTCGGATCTCGCTGGCTCGGCGGTCGAGGTTGCGTTGACGGCCACCTCGACGCAGCGCTGAGCGGATCTGCGCGACGCTGAGCTGTCGGGCAGCGTCAGGGTGGGGGCTTTGGCCAGCACAGCGACGGCGTCGGGGTGGGCGAGGTCATCGAACGCGACGAGGGCGGCGGGGTAGAACTCGCGTAGGTCGTTGCGGAGCCGGTTGGTGTGCCGGGTCCGGTCCCAGATCAGGTTCTGATGGGCCCGAGCCAGGACCTTGAGGCCGGCAACGGCGTCGGTGTCGCCGGCGACGGGCCGGTGGTTGTGACGGTCGGTGCGAACCAGATCAGCGAGCAGTTTCGCGTCACCGGGATCGGACTTCGCGCCGGCGACGTTGTGGCGGTCCCGGTAGCGGCTCACCGACAACGGGTTGATCGCGTACACCTGATAGCCGGCGCCGATCAGCGCTTGGACCCACATGCCTCGCTCGGTTTCGATCCCGATGATCACCTCGGAGGGATCATCGGCGTGTTCGGCGACCAAGCGCGTGCAACGCAGCGATGCCATCGAGGCCCTCCGGCAGTCGCTTCCGGCGAGTCGGTCACCTGCGTCGTTCATGAGATGGACGTCGTGATGGGCCTCGGCCCAGTCATCGCCCACGAACACGGTCATCGTCGTTGCGCTCCTCGAGTCGATCTCAGACTGGTCGAGCCGGCGGGCGTCCCAGCGGCGACCTAATGGATCAGTGCTCGAAGCACGACACCCCATGAGCGCTTGACGGGCAGCCCGAACCAACCGACCGGGGCACGATCTAGCCCTAGGAGTCCCCGAAGGGCTCCAGGGAAAGCAAGTGCTCACCGGCCAGCGGCCCAGCACCAGCCTCCCCGATCAACCCAGCACGACTGGTCGACCCCCATTAGGTAACAGTCATCGGCAGGTTGAGCAGCTGACGGGCACGAGTCTTGTCGCGCCAGAATGCGTATGCGGTCCGGTGCGCGGCCTCGTCGAGGACGATGTCGCTGAAGGTGCCCGCCCAGTAGTGGAAGCCACCCATCTGCCACTTGTCCTCGAAGACGGCCAGGCGTTCGGCCTCGTCGACCTCGGGGGCTCCTTCGGGTCGGCCTTCACGGGCGGTCTCTCATCAACTGCTCGCGAAGGCCGCGAGGGCCTCGCCGAGGGTCGCTCCGGGCAGGTTGCGTGCCCGGGCTGCAGCGAGGTGCGATGCCAGCGCCGCCGGAGTCGTGTCGTAGGTGCGGGGTGATTCGATGACGTCGTGGTAGACGAGCACGAGCCACGTGTCGGTTGCGATGGCCTCGTCCATCCAGGCCTCGACGGTGGCCAGCGACGTGGTGTTCAGCACGTTCCGGACCCGGATGTCGTACCGATCGGTCGCGCCCCGGCGGTTGAGGCCCTCGACGACGCCGCGATGGGAGCCGTAGATCGACCGCACCTCGGTCAGCACCCGGCCGTCGACCTCGCCGTAGGGCGACGCGAAGTTGGCGACGCTCACGCCGAGGCGGGCCTCGAGTTCGGCCCGTGACGCCGCCAACTCCTGTTGCAGGTCCTCGGTCGACAGCTGCGGCAGGTGCGGGTGCGAGATCGTGTGGCTGCCGATCTCATGGCCCGCGTCGCGTAGGGCAATCGCCGATGCGGTCGACATGTACGGGAACTGATCCAGGAAGCCGCTCAGCAGGTAGAAGGTGCCTCGGTACCCGTATTGCTCGAGAAGGGGCTGTGCAACGGCGGATTGGGAGATCCACCCGTCATCGAACGTGAACGACACCAGGGCCCCGCCGGTGGTCGGCGGTGGGATCGTGGGTGGGGGCGTCACAACGACCGTGGGCGTGGGCGTGGGGCTCGGTGTCGCTGCCGGACTCGGCGTCGGAGTCGGCGACGGGCTGGGCGTCGCTGCCGGAGTCGGCGTCGGGGTCGGGGACGGGCTGGGCGTCGTCACCGGGCTCGGGGTCGCAGGCGTGGGAGGCGTCGCAGCCGGGCTCGGGGTCGCAGGCGGCGGCGAGGGACTCGACGTCACCGGGACGACGGGCGCAGCGGCCGAGTCGTCGAACTCTGGCACCGACGGTGTCGGCGTCGGCGTGGGTCGGGCCGTGTCGGCGGGGACCGACGCGGTCTCGCAGCCGCGCCGTCGGTCGCTGCCGACGCCGCCGATGCACTGGTCTTCTCCCGTGCCGCCGAAGGTCCGATCATCGCCGCGACCGCCGTCGAGGACGTCGTCGCCGCGGCGCCCCCACAGGGTGTCGTCGCCGCCGTTGCCGCGAATGAGGTCGTCGCCCGCTCCGCCTCTGATGCGATCAGCGACCGCCTCGCCCACAGATGACGTCGTCGCCGCCGAGCCCACGGATGATCTCGCCACGGGAGGTGCCGACGATGACATCGCGTCCCGTCGTGCCCACCACTTCGGCCTCGCCGTCGGCGACGATCGTCGCGATCTCGCCGGCACAACGAATCGGGGCCTGCGCTCCCCCGCTGGTGGTCTGCAACCCGATCACTGCGACGACGGCCGCAAGGGTCGCGCAGATCCAACGATGTCCGCCCATCGTGGCGATGCTACGCGCAGCCTTGCTGCGGCGCCATCGCTGATCCCCGCCGACTCAGCCGGCGTCGAGCGCAACGTGGGGGCGATCGCTCCAGAGGCGGTCGAGGCCGAAGTGGGCCCGGGCATCGGTGTCGAAGACGTGGACGACGAAGCCGCCGTAGTCGATCAGGACCCAGCTCAGCTCGTCGCGCCCCTCGGTGCGCCGAGGGCGCGGGCCGCCTGCGTCGACGACGCCCGCTTCGACTGCGTCGGCGATGGCGCGCACCTGGCGGGCGTTGCGCCCCGTCGTGATCACGAACCATCCCGTGATGCCGAGCACGTCGCCCACGTCGATGACGACCGTCTCGGTGCCCAGCTTGTCCTCGGCGGCGCGGCCGGCGACCAATGCCCACGAGAGATCCTCGTCGTCGGGGCGGGTCACGCCCGCTGATCCTCACCGATGATGACCGTGATGTCGACCACGGGTTCCTCCAATTCCTCGAGATACACCTCGTTGGCCGCCACCGCATCGCCGAGCGCCTCGGCGTCGTCGGCAAAGCGCTCGTCGTGGTACACCACCACGGTCGAGGCGTCGCCGAACGCGGTGACATTGCCGACGATGACGATCTGAGCCCCGGCTCGGACCAGCGCGGGACCGTAGTCGGCAGCGACGTCGAGACCACCGGCGCCATCGAGCAGACGGACGCGCGGGCGATCCCCGTCCTCGGGAGGCGACGGGAACGGCACCATCGCGACGGCGGTGTCGCGCAGCGCCTCGACGTCGACCTCGAAGGCCGGACCCTTCCCGATGGAGGTCGCGGTGGCCGATGGCGTGAGCACGCACCGGGTTGCGAGCTGCACTGCGCACGAAGCGTCCGATGCCCTCGTCGATCTCGCCGGGCACGATGCCCGGGTCGTCGGACGCGGCAACGGCGTCGAGCCACGCGTTCCAGAAGCGTTCCTGACGGCGGAGGCGGTTGAAGCGGTCCTCGCGAGGGTTCACCCAGCCAAGGAACGAGCTGACCTCGTCGGGGGCAACCGAGATCGGCCCTGCCTGCCACGCGATCTCCTCGCCGGTACCGTCCTCGGCGACACGCACGAGGTCCTCGGTGATCTCGAGCTCCACGGGTCCGACGGGTTCGAGCAGCGTGCGCCAGGCCTCGTCGTCGAGCACCGACGTGGCGTCGAGACCGATCTGCAGCAGGTTCGACACCGCATCGCGCACGCCGTCGTCCCCATCGGCCCGATGCACGTCGACCAGGCGCATCGTCGGCTCGACGAGCGTCTCGGCCGGCAACAACAACACCGTGCCGCCCTCGTCATTGGCGGCCACGCTCATCAGCGCCACGTGGTCGAGCTCGCCGTCGGGATCGAGGCCGAGCACCAGATGCGACGGCGACGGAAGGACGGCGACCTCGTAACCGGGCGCCGCCGGATCGGTGATGCGTTGGGTGATGGTGCCGTCGGTGGACGACACGATGGCGTCGGCCGCGTACCAGACGAAGAAGGGCACGCCCGCCGCCAGCATCATCATCGTGATCGGCAGCGCCCAGGCCCACCACGCCGGGCGGCTCCTGCGGCGTCGGCCGTGATCGGTGCGCGCCCGCCTCGCGGTCGTCACGTGTACAGACTCCGCTCGACGAATGTGGTCGCGCACGGCGTCCGGTACGAGGTAGTCGAGCGGGAGTCCCTCGGCGGCACGGTCACGGATGTCGGACGACGAGAGATCCATCAGCGGGCAGGGTACGACCTCGTGGGGTATCGAGCGGGGCGGGCGGCCACCGCTCGCTCCGGCACGGTCGATCACCGCGACGCTCGCCAATGCCGCGAGTCGGTCGATGCGCCGCCACGACGCCATCCCTGCCGCTGCGTCGCTGCCGACGATGACCACGTACTCGGCGTCGCGGGTCTGGGCGACGAGGAGTTCGAGGGTGTCCGCAGTGACCGAGTCGCCGCCGTGGTCGATCTCGACCGACGACGCAGTCAGTTCGGGCCGACCGGCCGACGGCCAGTTCGGTCATGGCAAGGCGATCGGCAGCATCGGAGATCGCCCGAGTGCCCACCTTCTGCCACGGAACCGAGGCCACCACGAACAGCACTTCGTCGAGCTCGAGGGCATGGCGAACGTTGACTGCGGCCACGAGATGGCCGACGTGCGGTGGGTCGAAGGTCCCGCCGAAGACGCCGATGCGAGCAGGGTGGACCACGGCGAGAGTCTAGGGGTGTCGCCAGGCCACCGAGGGTGACCACGTGACGACATGCACACCGAAAGACTGGCGCACGACAATGGTCTGGACTATTGTCTTCTCTCGGTCCGAACGGCTGATGGGCAGACGCTCATCGCCGACCGGTTCCCCCGACGTCGTGGGAACGCACATCCTGCAAACGGAACCGGACCGTCGATACTAGCTCCCCCCGCCCGAACCCCCACCTCTCGCCTCGAGCTTCACGCATGGTGCTCGACCGGCGCCTGCGGAACATACCCGGCGAGTGCCGCGTTGCACCTCTCTTGGTGACATACCAGGCAAACCCGTGGTGGGTCACGTCCAAGTAATCCAACCTGTGAAACTGAGTGCAACACCATGAGTGATTCCGTCGGCCAGTACCTCAACGAAATCGGCCTCGTCCCGCTGCTCACCGCAGCCGAGGAGCGAGAGCTGTCCCAGATCATCGAGCGCGGCTTCGAGGCCCGTGCCCGCCTCGAAGCCGGCGAGACCGGCGCCGACCTCAAGCGCGCCGCCCGCCAGGCCGCCGCCGCGAAGGACCGGTTCATCCGGGCCAACCTGCGCCTCGTCGTCTCGGTCGCCCGCCGCTACCCCCTGCCAGCAGGCATGGAGCTCCTGGACCTCATCCAGGAGGGCAACCTCGGCCTCGAGCACGCCGTCGACAAGTTCGATTGGCGCAAGGGCTTCAAGTTCAGCACCTACGCGACCTTCTGGATCCGCCAGGCCATCGGCCGGGCCCTCGATCAGAAGGCCAGCCTCGTGCGCCTTCCCGGCGATCGTTCCGCCAGCCTGCGCGCTGCGCTGCGCCAGGTGTCCGGCGACGGCGACGAACTCGACGAGGAGCACGCCCGCCTGCATCGGCTGACCACGCCCACCTCGCTCGACCGCACCATCGGCGACGACGACTCCAACGAGCTCGTCGACCTGCTCCCCGACGCCAATCCCGGGCCAGAGCAGACCGTCATGGAGAACGTCCGCGAGACGATGGTCACCGACCTGCTCGACGTCCTCGACGACCGGGCCCGTTACGCCGTCGAACAGCGCTTCGGCCTCCACGACGGACGCAAGCGTTCCTACCGCGAGGTCGGCGAGGAGCTGGGCGTCACCGCCGAGGCTGCTCGTCGCCTGGTCAAGCGTGCGGTCAACACCGTGCGCGACCACGCCCCGTCGCGGATCGACATCGACGCCGCGTGAGCCTGCGATCCACCCCGTGTGGTGGATCTCGACGATGATCAACACCGATCGGTGGCGCCACTTCGGTGGCGCCACCGGCGCGTTGTCGCCCGGTCGCCGGCGATGGAATCGCTTTGCCCGGCCCCGGTCGACCGAACAAGGATGGACACCGTGAGCACCTGGACCCCTGATTCCTGGACCCGTTTCCCCGCTGCGCAACAGCCCGAGTGGCCCGACCGGGCTGCGCTCGATCAGGCCCTCAAGCTCATCGAGGGCTATCCCCCGTTGGTGTTCGCCGGCGAGGCCCGGACCCTGCGCGAGGATCTGGCCGAGGTCTGCGAGGGCCGCGCGCTCCTGCTCCAGGCCGGCGATTGCGCCGAGTCCTTCGATGCGCTGTCGGCCGACTCCATCCGCGACAAGCTGCGGGTCATCTTGCAGATGGCGGTCGTGCTCACGTACTCGACGGGCCTTCCCACGGTGAAGGTGGGCCGTATCGCCGGGCAGTTCGCGAAGCCCCGTTCGAGCGACACCGAGACCCGCGACGATCTGGAGCTGCCATCGTTCCGGGGCCACATCGTCAACGACCTGGGCTTCGATCCCCGGAGCCGGGCCGCAGATCCGGCGCGGCTGATCCAGGCCTACAACCAGAGTGCGAGCACGCTGAACCTGTTGCGCGCCTTCACCCGGGGCGGGTTCGCCGATCTCAATCGGGTGCATGCCTGGAACCAGGAGTTCGTGCAGTCGAGCCCGGCCGGCGAGCGCTACCGGGAGATCGCCGACGGCATCACCTCGGCGCTGGCGTTCATGCGGGCGTGCGGCATCTCGCCCGAAGACCACGCCCAGCTCCACCAGGTGGACTTCTACACCAGCCACGAGGCGCTGCTGCTCGGCTACGAACAGGCACTGACCCGCCAGGACTCCATCAGCGGGCGACTGGTACGACTGCTCGGCGCACATGCTGTGGATCGGCGAGCGGACCCGCCAGCTCGACGGCGCGCATCTCGAGTTCCTCCGCGGCGTGCACAACCCGCTGGGCTGCAAGCTCGGGCCGACCGCCACCGGCGACGATGCCATCGCCATCTGCGAGCGGCTCAACCCCGATCGCATCCCGGGACGGCTCACGCTGATCACCCGCTTCGGTGCCGACAAGGTCGCCGACGGGCTGCCGCCGATCCTCGAAGCCGTCCGCGACGCCGGTCATCCGGTCGTGTGGGCGTGCGACCCGATGCACGGCAACACGTTCACCGCACCGAGCGGGCGCAAGACCCGCCATCTCGACGCGGTGCTCGCCGAGCTCGGCGGGTTCTTCGATGCCCACCGCGAGGCCGGGACCTGGGCCGGCGGCATCCACGTCGAGCTGACCGGCGACGACGTCACCGAGTGCCTCGGCGGCGGCGACGATCTCAGCGACGAGGACCTGGGCCTTCGCTACGAGACGATGTGCGATCCGCGACTCAACGCCGCCCAGGGCCTCGACCTGGCGTTCTTGGTGGCGGAGCGTCTCCGGAGCTGACGCGCACGGTTCGGATTGATCGGCCCGGATCGGTCGCAGACGGCCGATCGCAGACGCCACATCTGCGTCGGTGCTGACCACGTCCCCATCCACGCCGACATCTGACCTGTCGACGCCCCCTTGTGGCGGATGCCACAAGGGGCAACGGTGGCCATTGCATCCACGTCGTCTGGCCAGGCGTAAGGAAGGACAGAGCCGACTCTAGGAACCCGTGCCCGTGCAGACCATCGAGGTGACCAGACCTCACCACCGCCACCAGCCATCGGTACAGTCATGCGATGGATCTCGGTTCCGTCGACGACGTCGACGAGATCGACGCAGCCTTCGAAAGCGGTCACGCCGACGCCCTCAAGGCTGCCTACGACCGTCACGGCAGCCTGATCTACACGTACTGCTCGCGTTCGCTGGGCGCCGACCTCGCCCGCGACGTCACCCAGGAGACCTTCCTCGCTGCCTGGCGGGCCCGTGAGCGGTACCAGGCCGACAAGGGCAGCCTCGCCGGTTGGCTCATGGGCATCGCCAAGAACAAGGTGATCGACCAGCATCGCCGCAACACCCGTCGGGTGTCGACCGTGGGCGGTGCCGATGTGATCGACCTCGTTGCGGTGAGCGAAGATGCCGGGGCCATGGCCGACCGCATGTTGCTCGACGATGCCATCGAGACGCTGCCCGATCGGGCGCGCACCGTCGTCGAGCTCGCCTTCTACCACGATCTCACCCACGCCGAGATCGCCGAGCGGACCCAGCTCCCGCTCGGCACGATCAAGAGCGACATCCGGCGTGGTCTGGCCCGAATGCGACGCCATCTCGAGGAGACGCCGTCATGAGTGACGACGACGAGCACCGCGCAGTCGCAAGCGCTCGACGGCGTGCGGCGTCGCCCGCACCGTCACCGCCGAGGACCGCCAGCGACTGTCACCACCGGCACGATCTCTGGGACGCCATCGTGCCGACGCGGACCAGCGCAGGCCACCGACGCCTGGCGATGCACTGCGACCACCAGGCTGCGCGCCGTACCCGATCCCGTCCGACGCCCCTGCGCCAGCCGGACGTGCCGACGCCGCATCCCAGGTCGGCGCAACTCGCCGACGTCGTGCCGCTGCGGCGCCGCATGTCCACCATTCGTGCTGTCGGCTGCCGCAGCGGTGGCGCTCGTGATCGGCGTCGTCGCTCTCGGTGTCCGACCGGCGACGACGCAGCCAGTCGGCGACCTGGTCGCGACAGGGGCCTTCGAACCCCTTGCCGACGGTTTCGCCGGCGACGTCGAACTCCTCGATGTCGACGGGCGGCCTCGAACTCGACGTCGAGGTCGACGAGCTGCCGGCCGCCGACGGAGGCGTACTACGAGCTGTGGCTCATCAAGGACCTCGAGACCGGCGAGATGCAGTCGTTGGGGCCCATCGACGGGAGCGGTCGGGTCGCTCTGCCCGACGGCCTCGACCCGGCGCTGTACGCAACCGTCGACATCTCGGTCGAGCCACTCGACGGGGTGCCGACCCACAGCGGCCAGAGCGTCCTGCGGGGCACTCTCGACATCTGAGGTCGACTCGCCGACCGACGCTCGCGATTGCGCGACGCCGACCGGTGTCAGACCAGGTTGTCGACGAACGCTTCGAGCTGGCGCAGGTTGCGCACCTCGAACACGCCGTCGCAGTGGGCGCCGTAGTCCGACACGATCGAGTCGCCGGTGTCCCAGTAGCTGCGTGGTTCGGGGTTCAGCCAGAAGACCTTGCGGGCCTTGTGCTGGAGATCCTTGACGACCCACGCCTGCGAGGCGTGGTAGTTGTTGCGGGCGTCGCCGAGGATCATCACCGTCGACTTCGGTCCGATGTCCTTGCCGTAGCGTTCGTTGAACACCTCGAACGCGTGCCCGTAGTCGGAGTGACCGTCCACCCAGACGACGTCGGCTTCGGTGTTGACCCGATGGACCGCTTCGGTGATGTCGTCGACGCCTTCGAAGAAGCGGGTGACCTCGTCGAGGCCGTCGATGAACACGAACGACCGCACCTTGGAGAACTGGGTGTTGAGCGCGTACACGAGGTGCAGGGTGAAGCGGGCGAACGCGGCGACCGAACCCGAGATGTCGGCGATGACGATGAGTTCGGGCTTCGCGGGCTTCGGATACCGGAACTTCGGTTCGGCCGGAACCCCGCCATAGCTCAGCGAGTGGCGCACCGTGTTGCGGAAGTCGAGCGGGCCCTTGCGACCGTGGCGCCGCTTGCGGGCCAGGCGCACCGCCAGTTTGCGTGTCAGCGGCCAGATCGCTCGGCGCAGCGCGACCATCTCCTCGCGGCTGGCGTGCATGAAGTCGACGTCTTCGGGCAGCGGCTTGCGCAGCGTCTTGGCCATGGCCTCGACACCACGATCGGCGACCAGGCGCCGACGGATCTCGGCCTCGATCTCCTGCTTGAGCTGGTTGATGCGGCTCTCGAACTCGTCGTGTTCGAGGCGTTCCTCGAGCGGCGTCAACGATTCGGGCGCTTGATCGCGCGCCGACTCCATGAGACGATCGAGCACGGCATCGAGATCGAGGTTCCGCAGCGTGCGATACAGGTAGTACGTGCCGCCGACAGGGCGGCCGGGTTCCATGCCCGCATAGCGCATGACCGACTGACGGGCGATGGCCCGCATCATCGACGGAGTCCCCACGCTGGAGCGCCTGGAAGAGCATCTCGGCGAGCTGCTCGGGATCGAGCCCCTCTCCCCCGCCACCCTGACCGGGCATCTTCTCGCCGGGCAGCTGGTCGCCGTCGGCATCGCCGTCGAGATCGAGCTCGTCGGGCCACTCGCCGTCGACGAGCTCGTACTCCTTGCCCCGCAGCGAGAAGTAGACCTCGAAGACGGTCTCGAACGCCCGCCAGTGCGCATGGTTCTTGACCAGCGTGGCGCCGAGCGCATACTTGAACGCCTCACGGTCCTCGAGGGGCACGTGCATCACGGCCTGCATGGCGTCGAGGTTCTCGGTCAGGCTCACCGGCAGACCCGGCATTGCGGAGCTCGACGATGAACCCGTTCAGCAGCTCGAGGATCGGTGAGGTCGCGGCCGGGGCGGTGGGGCTCATCAGCCGGCGGTCGGGGCTGAAGGAGTCGCTGTTGGTCGAGAACTCCTTGATGGCCTTGTCGATGTCGGAGCGGTACTTCAACAAGATGTTGACCGTGTCGGTGGCGGTCTCGGCGTCGATCTGGTCGACACCGAGCAGCACCAGGGTGCGGGCCCAGTCGAGGGTCTCGGACACCGACGGCGCCTTCTTGAGCTCGAGGTTGCGGATCGAGCGCACGATGCGGGCGACCTGATCGGCGAGGTTCTCGGTGATCTCGGGCACCTTGGTCAGCACGATCTCCTTCTCGCGCTCCATCTCGGGGTAGTCGATGTGGAGGTAGAGGCAGCGCCGCTTGAGGGCTTCGGAGAGCTCGCGGGTGTTGTTCGAGGTCAAGAAGACCAGCGGGATGGTGGTGGCCTCGACGGTGCCGAGTTCGGGAATCGAGACCTGGTACTCCGAGAGGATCTCGAGCAAGTAGCGCCTCGGTCTCGATCTCGACGCGGTCGACCTCGTCGATGAGCAGCACGACCGGCTCGTTCGAGCGGATGGCCTCGAGCAGCGGGCCGGGTGAGCAGGAACTCCTCGGAGAAGATGTCGTCCTCGATGTCGGACCAGGTGTCGTCGGTGTTGCGTTCCGCCTGGATCCGCAGCAGCTGCTTCTTGTAGTTCCACTCGTACAGCGCCTTGGACTCGTCGAGGCCCTCGTAGCACTGGAGTCGGATGAGCCGGGCGCCGGTCATCTCGGCGACGCTCTTGGCGAGCTGGGTCTTGCCGGTTCCTGCCGGGCCCTCGACCATGACCGGCTTGTCGAGCCGGTCGGCGAGGTACACGATGCCGGCGATGCCGGCATCGGCGAGGTAGTCGACCTCGGACAGGCCCGTGCGGACAGCGGCGACGTCTTCGAAGCGGTGGGTCATGAGCTCTTCTCGTTGTTCGGCAATCGAGTGTTCGTCCGGTGAACCGGAGAGGCACCCGAACCGCACGCAGGTTACCCGCTCGCGAACGCCGAGCCGGTAGTGTCAGGCGTCGGCGGCGCCCGGGCCGGCCCCGGGCATCGCCGGACCGTCCAGCCGATTCCGTCGTCACGAGCGTTCGATGCCTGTCCTCGCACCCGAGAATGCGGCGCCGCCAGGTCGGGCGCGACTGTGAACGAACCGGTCGCAGAAGCGGCGGGGCTCGCCGATCGGCGCCGTGCGTCGGGCCGCAACGCCAGCCTCGTCGCCATCGGCGTGCTGTTGTCACGCCTGTCGGGGCTCGTGCGCGAGGTCGTGTTCGCCGGTCTGCTCGGCACTCGTCTGGCCGCCGACGCATTCAAGGCGGCGCTGCAGATCCCGGGCCTGCTCCAGAACATCCTCGGCGAGGGCGCGCTGTCGGCATCGTTCGTGCCGGTCTACGCCGATCAGGTGGAGCGACGTACTCGGGCCGATCGCACCGGCGAGGCCGACGACGCCGACCCCGATGTGGTCGCCGGCACCATCGCCGCCATCTTGGGACTGCTCACCGCGGTCGTCGTGTTCGTCGGGATCGTGGCCGCTCGCCCCATCACCCGGGTGATCCTGCCGTTCCTGGGCGACGAGACGTTCGACCTCACCGTCGATCTGGTGCGCATCATGTGGGCCGGGCTGGGTTTCATCGTGTTGTCGGCATGGTGCCTCGGCGTGCTCAACACGCACCGCCGCTTCTTCTTGTCCTACGTGGCACCGGTGCTGTGGAACGCCTCCCAGGTCGTGCTGGCGCTGATCGCCTGGGGCCGGGGTTGGAGCGACGCCGACATCGCCCGCGCCGCAGCGTGGGGTGTCGCCGTCGGGGGTGTCGCCCAGTTCCTGGTGCAGGTCCCGGTCGTGCGTCGCGTGGCGCCGGGGATTCGGCCGGCGCTCGCCGTGCAGCTGCAGGCCGTACGCGAGGTCGGGCGGCGGTTCGGACCCGCGGTGCTCGGCCGTGGCGTCGTGCAGTTGTCGGCGTTCCTGGACCTGTTCCTCGCCGGCCTGCTGGCAGCCGGGCGCCATCGCCGGGCTGTCGTTCGCGCAGATCCTGTACCTGTTGCCCATCGGCGTGTTCGCCATGTCTGTCGCTGCGGCGGATCTTCCCGAGCTGTCGCGTGAGCAGCACAGCGCCGCCAGGGTCGCGTCCCGGGTGCGCATCGGGTCAGGAGCGCATCGCGTTCGCCGTGGTGTTCTGCGCGGTGGTGTTCGTCTTCGCCGGCAAGCCCATCGTCGGGGTGCTGTTCCAGCGCGGCGAGTTCAGCGACGACGACACGGTGTTCGTCTGGCTCGTACTCGCCGCCTACAGCCTGGGCCTGATCGGCTCTGCCGCCAGCCGGCTGTTCCAGAACGTGTGCTTCGCCCAGGGTGACGTGTCCGGCCCGGCGCGCATCGCCGGCGCTCGGGTGCTGCTCGCCGCGGTCGTCGGCGCCGTGTTGATGCTCCAGTTCGAGCGCTACGGCGTCGTCGACGGCCAGGTCGAGACAGCTCGGCGATCTTCCGGCGTTCAGCCTGCTGCCCGAGCCCGTTCGTGTCGACGACGCCGGCCCCCAGCGCCTCGGCGCGGTCGGCCTCGCGCTCGGCAGCGCCGTGGCTGCATGGATCGAATACGCCCTGCTGCGCCGCCGGGTTCGGGTGGCGCTGCAGACGACGCGCCCCATCGGCAACCCAGCGCGTCTGCTCCTGCCGGCCGCAGCGGCCGCGGCGATGTCAGCGGGGCGCTCTCCTGGCTGCTCGACGGGTGGCCACCCATCGTCGTCGCGGCCCCTGGCTGTCGGGGCCGGCGGCGTCGCCTACGTGTGGCTGGCCTACCTGCGTGGGTCGCCGAGCGCCGCCGAGGCGCTCCGCGTCAGCCACCTCGTCCGCTGACACCGCCCGCTCAGACGAGCACGACGAGCTCGTCGCGGTGGATGACCTCGTCGGGGGTGCCGGGCGCCTGGTCGCGGTTGCGAACACCCTTCGACCGCGACGAGTTGTTCGGCGCTCATGGCGCTCAGGCCGCGGGCGATGTGACGACCGCCGCGGAGCGAAGACGTCGACGGCGTCGCCGGCGCCGAAGCGGCCCTCGACCTCGGCGACACCCACCGACAAGCAACGAACTCCCGCCGGCGATCAGCGCCCGAGCGGCGCCCTCGTCGACCTCGAGGCGTCCATGGGACTCGACGGCGAAGGCGATCCAGAGCTTGCGCGCCGACAGCGGGTGGGGCTGGGGACGGATGATGGTGCCGACGCCGGGGCGCTCGGCGATGGCGTCGGCGACCACATCGGGCCGGTCCGCAGCAGGCGATCACGGTGGTGACGCCCGACCACGCCGCCATGCGCGCCGCGGACAGCTTCGAGGCCATGCCACCGCTCCCCCGTTCGGTGCCGGCGCCGCTCACGTCGATGCCGTCGAGCGTCTCGACCGACGCCATCTCGGCCACGAGCGTTGCATCGGCATCGGCGCGGGGGTCGGCGGTGTAGAGACCGGCGGTGTCGGTGAGCAGCACCAACCGCTCGGCACCGACCAGATGGGCGACGAGGGCCGCGATCCGGTCGTTGTCGCCGAAGCGGATGGCGTCGTCGGCGACGGCGTCGTTTTCGTTGACCACCGGCACCACGCCCGAGCTCGAGGAGGCGCTCGAGGGTGCCGCGGGCATGCAGGTACTGGCTGCGCTCGAAGAAGTCGAACGGCGACAACAGGACCTGACCGCTGACCAGCCCGTGGCGGGCGAGCGACGCCTCGTAGAGCGCCATCAGCCGGCTCTGGCCCACCGCCGAGGCCGCCTGGAGCGTCCGAGGGTCCTTGCGGGCGGGCGCCGGCGAACCCGAGCGCCGGGAGACCGGCGGTGATCGCCGCCGAGGTCACCACGACGACCTGACGTCCGGCCGAGCGCAGCGATGCGATCTCGTCGCAGAGCTTGTCGATGGCGGCGAGACGGATGTGGCCCGCCTCGTCGGTCAACGACGACGTTCCGATCTTCACGATGACTGGCACGGCGGGCATTCTCGCACCTCAGCCCGCCGAGACGAACCCACATTGCGGGGAGTTGTGTACGAGGAGCGTGCAGCAGTCCGAGCAATGGGCGATGGTCAGCGTTCGAGGTCGCCCTCTGCGGAGTACTCGAACATCATCTCGCCGACTCGCACGAGGTCGCCCTCGGTCGCGCCCGCCCGCGCCAGGGCCCGATCGACGCCGATCCGGGCGAAGCGTTCCTGGACGTACTCGAGGGCTTCGATGTTGGTCAGATCGTTCAGCGCCACGGCACGCTCGGCGGCCCGCCCGAGCACGACCCAGGCGCCGTCGATGTCGCGCTCGACCACGATGCCTTCCGGCGACGGGACGATGGACGACGATCTCCTCGCCCGGCGAGGTCATCACGGTGCTGCGCGCCTCGGCCACCAACGACGCCAGGCGTCCGACGACCGACTGCGACGCCGAGACCGGTCACCGCCGACATGGTGAACTCGACGACGTCGTCGCCATCGAAATCGGCGATGTCCGCCTTGGATCCGACGACGACACGTGGGCGGGTCACCAGATCGGGTTGATACGCCTCGAGCTCGCCGAGCAGCGTCGCCAACTGGTCGGCCGGGCCGACCTGGTCGTAGGGAGCCAGGTCGACCAGCACACACAGCACCCGCGCCCGCTCGACGTGGCGGAGGAACTGATGACCCAGGCCCCGGCCATCGGCTGCACCCTCGATGAGACCCGGGATGTCGGCGACGACCATCTCGAAGGTCTCGTCGATGCGGACCACGCCGAGGTTCGGTTCGAGCGTCGTGAACGGGTAGTCGGCGATCTTGGGACGAGCCGCGGAGATCCGGGAGATGAAGGTCGACTTCCCGACGTTCGGGAAGCCCGACCAGCGCCACGTCGGCGAGCAGCTTCAGCTCGAGCCGCAGCCATTGCTCCTCGCCGTGCTCGCCCTGTTCGGCGAAGGACGGCGCCCGCCGTCGATTGGTCAGGAACCGGGCGTTGCCACGCCCACCGCGCCGCCGCGTGCGGCGCGCCAGCGATTGCCCGACTCGGCGAGGTCGGCCAGACACGGTGCCGTCCTGGGTCCGCACCACCGTTCCGACCGGCACGCGCACGATCGACGTCGTCGCCGCCGGCGCCGTGCTTGCTTCTTGCCGCTGCCGTGACCGCCGCTGTCGGCTCGCCGGTGCGGGTAGTCGCGGAAGGCGAGCAGCGACGCGATGTTGTGGTCGGCGACCAGCCAGACGTCGCCGCCCTTGCCACCGTCGCCGCCGTCGGGCCCGCCCTTGGCGACGTGTGCCTCTCGCCGGAACGACACACAGCCGGCTCCACCGTCGCCACCGCGGACGTTGAGACCGCACTCATCGACGAAGTTCGACATGGTGCGTCTCCCTGGGTTCGCTCGGCCCGGTGCGACCCGAGCCGGGCGCTCACTCGGGGACGATGTCGACGAGCTTGCGGCCGCGGCGCGAACCGAACTTCACCCGTCCGGTCTCGAGCGCGAACAGGGTGTCGTCGCCGCCGCGTCCGACGTTGTCGCCGGGATGGATCTTGGTGCCACGCTGGCGGACGATGATCGAGCCGGCGTTGACGAGCGTGCCGTCGTAGACCTTGACGCCCAGACGCTGTGCGTTGGAGTCACGCCCGTTGCGGGTCGAGCCGCCACCCTTGGTCTTCGACATGGATCAGCCCTTGCCCTTCGAGATCGAGGTGACCGTGATGGTGTGATAGTGCTGGCGGTGGCCCCAGCGACGACGCTGGTTCGACTTCGACTTGTAGGTGAACCCGTTGATCTTGGGTCCCTTCGCCTCGCCGATCGACCTCGACGGCGACCGAGGCCCCGTCGAGCTGGCTCGGGGTGGCCTGGACGGCGTCGCCGTCGACGACCATGACCGGCTCGACCTCCAGGGTCGAACCGACATCGCCGAGGAGTTCGACCTCGAGGGTGTCACCCTCTTCGACGCGGTACTGCTTACCACCAGTGCGGATCACGGCATACATAGGGACTCGATCGTAACGCTCGCGTGCACCACCTCCACCCACCGCTGATGCGGGATCGGGGCGGACGCGGCGAGTCGGCGGCTCAGAGATCGCCGAGCAGCGCCTGGTCGATGTGGTGGCCGAGGCCGTTGCAGTGCTCGCAGCTCGACGTGAACGATTCGAGCAACCCCTCGCCGATGCGCTTGCGCGTCATCTCGACCAGGCCGAGCTCGGAGATGTCGAACACCTGCGTGCGGGTCTTGTCGCGCGCCAGCGCGTCACGGAAGGTCCGGATGACGTCCTCGCGGTTCTTCTTGATCTCCATGTCGACGAAGTCGATCACGATGATGCCGCCGATGTCGCGCAGCCGGAGCTGGCGCGCCACCTCTTTCGCAGCCTCGAGGTTGTTGCGGTAGACGGTCTCTTCGAGGCTCGATCGCCCCACGTTCTTGCCGGTGTTGACGTCGATGACGGTCAACGCCTCGGTGTGTTCGATGATGAGCGACCCGCCCGACGGCAACCACACCTTGCGGTCGAGGGCCTTGACGAGCTGTTCGTGGATGTGGAACTGCTCGAAGAGCGCCGACCTTTTCCTTGGTGTCGTCGTGGAAGACGACACGGTCGGCCAACGCCGGGGTGATGCTCGACACGTAGTCGTTCACCTCGTCGTAGAGCGCTGGGTCGTCGATGACGATCGAACGGAACTCCTTGGTGAACTCCTCACGGATGACCCGCATCGCCATCTCGGGCTCGCGGTAGAGCAGCGCAGGGCTCTTCGACTTCGCGGCCAGCTTCTCGATGCCGTCCCACTGCTTGAGCAGCCGGGCGACGTCGCGTTCGATCTCTTCGGCGGTGACGTTCTCGGCGGCGGTGCGCACGATGACGCCGTGTTGGGCGGGCTTGGCCTTGTCGAGGATGCTCCGGAGGCGCTTGCGCTCCTTGTCGGGGAGGCGCTTGGAGATGCCGTAGGTCTTCGAGTTCGGCACCAGCACCACGAACCGGCCCGGCAGCGACACTTCCTGGGTGAGGCGTGCGCCCTTGTGCGCGATCGGGTTCTTGGTGACCTGACACAAGATGGTCTGGCGGTTCTTCAGCACCTGCTCGATGCGCGGTGGCCCCGAGGACTTGTCGAGGTCGTCGGGGTCATAGGCGACGTCGCCGCGGTAGAGCACGGCGTTCTTCGGCGTCCCGATGTCGATGAACGCCGCTTCCATGCCCGGCAACACGTTCTGGACCTTCCCGAGGTACACGTTGCCGTGGATCTGGAAGGTGTCGTCGGCGGGGCGGGCCACGTAGTGCTCGATCAGCGCCCGGCCCTCGAGAATCGCGATCTGGGTGGCGGTCTCGGTGTGATGGACGACCATCGTGTAGCGACCGACGGGTTGGCCGTTGCGTTCCTGGCCGCGCCGCAGTTCGAGGGTCTCGGCGTCGAGTTCGATGGGCCCGTCGTCGAACGACCGCCTCGACGGGCTTCTGGCGGCCCCTGCCGCTGTGGTGCCCGCTCCGGCTGCCGCCCTGCGAGCCACCGCCCTGCGAGCCACCGCCACCACCGCCCGAGCCGCCACCGCGGCCGCGGCGCCGGCGCTTGCGCTTCGCCGGCGCGGCGCCACCATCGCCGGTCGACGCCGCTGCAGCGCCTGCTGCTGCGGGCGCCGGTCGGGTGTCACCGATCTTGGGCTTTGCGGCGGGCGCCGGCGTCGCGGTCGATGCCCGTCGCCACGCTGGGATCGCGGATCCATCGGCCGTCGGCGCCGGCGAGTCGGCGCCACGTCCTCGCCGCCGGCGCTGTCGCCCGATCCCGTGCCGTCGCTCGGGCGTCGGTTGCGGTTGCGTCCGCCCCGGCTGCCACGCCGGCGCCGATTGCGGTTTGGGTTGCCCTCTCGTCGCCGCCGTCGGCACGACCCGCCCCATCGCCCGAACCGGAGGAGTCCGACACAGACGACGAGCTGTCGCTCGAGGTGGCACTGTCGCTTCGTTCGGCGCCTCGAGGGCGCTGGCTCGGCGGGTTATCGGTGCTGGTCGACGCCTTCGGCGTCGACGAACCACTCTCGCCGGGGGGTCCGGTGTGCGCGTCTCCGTCGCCGGGTGCTGCACGATCGGTCATCTGGGGGTTCCCTTCTCATGACGCGCACGCATTCGTACGCGGAGCTGTGGCTGCACCCACCTCGAGGGGTTCGAGGCGTGCGCCGTCCAGCTCGATCCATTGCTGTGTGCGCCGAACCATCACGGGCTCCAACACCGGTTCGAGCGCGTCGAGCAGCTCGCTGGGTCGGAGAGAACGTGGTTTGGTGGCGAGTTCGGCTCGCAGAACGGTGGCGTTCTGCGCGGTCGTTCCGGGCAGCCCACGGGGCGCCTCGGTGACCTCGAGCGAGAGGATGCTCGGACGCAGGTCGTCGGTGACAGCCTTGCCCTTGCGCTCGCGTGTGACGACGATCTCGGGCGAGTCGATGACTCGCTCGGTCCATTGGATGGATTGTTCGATCGTCTGAGTCACGGTGAGGTCCCACACACAGGATGTCACGGCCTGCTGCAGGGATGGTGTTCCCCGCTCGAGCTCGGCAAGGCCGGTGAGCTCGATCCCGGGTGGCATGACTGCGGTGAGCACCCCCGGAAGATCGTCGACGGCGCACGGAAGATCACGGCGGTCGTCGACGTGGATGTCAATGTACTCCGCGTCGGACTCCGATCCGGTCGGAAGCGCCAGACCGAAGGAGATCTTGGCCCTCGGCGAGTACCCCTGGCTGTACTCCATCGGCACGTTGGCCTGGCGAAGTGAGCGCTCCCAGATCCGCGCCAGGTCGCGGTGGCTGGTGAAGCGGATCTTGCCGTTCTTGGAGAACCGGAGGCGCAGCAGGGTCATCCGGGCGATCCGGCACGGCTGAGCAGCGTCACCGGCACCGCCCCGCCGGTGCTGAGATCCTGACCCGTGCCCTGGGAGCCACCCGACGGCGGCGTGGCCGATGCCACGACGTGTTCGATGCCGTAGCCGGTGCAGGCGCCGCAGTCGTAGCACGGCGTCCACCGGCAGTCCTCGAGGCCGAGTTCGTCGAGGGCATCGCGCCAGTCCTGCCACAGGAAGTCCTTGTGCAACCCGGCAGACAGGTGATCCCAGGCGAGGACTTCGTCCTCGGTGCGGTGACGGTAGGCGTACCACTCGGGGTCGAGGCCGTGGGTCTCCATGGCGTCGAGCCAGCGCTGGTGATCGAAGTGCTCGGACCATTCCTGGAACACGCCACCGTTGCGCCAGACCTCTTCGAGCACCGGCGCCGAGACGACGGTCGCCGCGGCTGAAGATGCCCTCGATCAGGGTGGCCTTGGGGTCGTGCCACTTCATCTGGACGCCGCGCATCGTGCGGGTGGCGTCTTTGAGCAGATGCACCTTGCGGTACAGCTCCTCGACGGTGTTCTGCCCGAACCACTGGAACGGGGTGAAGGGCTTGGGAACGAACCCACCGACGCTCAAGGTGACCGAGGCGCCCTTGGTGTGACGTTGGCCGATCTCGACACAGCGGCGACCGAGTTCGGCGATGCCGAGGGTGTCCTCGTCGGTCTCGGTGGGCAGGCCGATCAGGAAGTAGAGCTTGACGCGACGCCATCCCTGGCTGAATGCGCTCTCGACCGCGCCGTAGAGGTCTTCTTCGCGGATGAGCTTGTTGATCACCTGGCGCATCCGCCACGTGCCGGCCTCGGGCGCGAACGTGAGGCCGGTGCGGCGCGCGGACTGGATGCTGGCGGCGACGTCGACGGTGAACGCGTCGACACGCAGGCTCGGCAGCGAGATCGACACCTGGCCGCAGTTGACCGGATCGTCGATCGTGTCGGCAACGACCTTGTCGATGCCGCTGAAGTCGGCCGTCGAGAGCGAGGTCGAGCGCGACCTCGTCGTAGCCGGTGCGGCGCAGGCCGTCGGCCACCATGGTCCGCACCTGTTCGGCCGGTCGCTCGCGTACCGGTCGGGTGATCATGCCCGCCTGACAGAAGCGGCACCCACGGGTGCACCCGCGGAAGACCTCGACGTTGAGCCGGTCGTGGACGACCTCGGTGAGCGGCACGAGCTGGTTGCGGGGGTAGGGCCACTCGGCGAGATCGGCGATGGTGCGCTTCTCGATGACCGCCGGCACATCGTCGAATCGAGGCTCGATCGCGGCGAGGCGACCGTCGTCGGCGAAGCTCACGTCGTACATCGAGGGCACGTAGACGCCCGGGACCTCGGCCAGCGCCCGCAGCACGGCTTCGCGGCCGGGCTTGCCGGCACGCTTCCAGCAGCCCACGACCTCGCTGATCTCGGAGACCACCTCTTCGCCGTCGCCGAGCACGAAGAAGTCGACGAAGTCGGCCAGGGGCTCGGGGTTGTAGGTGCAGTGTCCCCCGGCGCCGATGAGCAGGTCATCGGCGCCACGGTCGGCGGACCGGACCGGACAGCCAGCGAGATCCACACAGTTCAAGACGTTGGTGTAGACGAGCTCTGCGGAGAGGTTGAACGCCAAGATGTCGAAGTCGGCCGCGGCACGGTGGGTGTCGACGCTGAACAGCGGCAATCCTTCGGCGCGCATCTCGGCCTCGAGGTCGGTCCATGGCGCATAGGTGCGCTCGGCGACGGCGTCGGCGCGCTCGTTGATGATCTCATAGAGGATCTGGAGGCCCTGGTTGGGCAGCCCGACCTCGTAGGTGTCGGGATAGCCGAGCAGCCAGGCAACCTTGTCGGGGCTGTGCTCGGGCTGTTGATGCCCTGCCTCGAGGCCGATGTAGCGGGCAGGCTTCTGGACACGCGGCAGGATCGTCTCGAGCTGGGGCCAGATGTCGGTCATGGCGCTCAGGCTACAACGCCCCCGCCCACCATCAGGGCAACGGTCCCGGACCGATGCGGGAGGCGGAGTCGGCGGGCGCTCAGCGCACGATGTGGCGGCGCATCCCGACGTTGAGGACCAGTCCCACGGCGATGAACGACGTCATGGCCGACGATCCGCCATAGGACAGGAACGGCACCGGGATACCGGTGATGGGCATGATGCCGGTGGTCATGCCGATCGCCTGGAACATCTGGAAGATCAGCATCGTCATCACCCCGATGCACATCAGTGACCCGAAGAGGTCGCCGGCGCGCAACGCGGTACGCCAGATCCGCCAGATCAGGAGTGCGAACAGCCCGAGGACGCCGCCGGCGCCGATCAGGCCGAGCTCCTCCCCCACCACCGCGAAGATGAAGTCGGTGTGTTGCTCGGGCACGAACTCCCCCCGGGTCTGGCCGCCCTGACCCCAGCCCTGGCCGGTCACCCCGCCGCTGCCGATGGCGATCTGGGCCTGCGTCTGTTGGTAGGCGGCCTCGGTCTGGCTGCTGTCGGGGTCGATGAACGACGTCAATCGGTCCTGCTGGTACTCCTGGAGCATGCCCGTGTTCCAGACGCCGGCGACTGCGAGCAGCCCCAACAGGGTGAGCCCCACGATGTGACGAGCCCGGGCTCCGCCGATCAGCAGCATGCCCATGGTGATCGCGATGAACACCAGTGCGGTCCCGACGTCTGGCTGCAACATGATCAGCCCGAGCGGGACGACCCCGATGGCGAGTGCCGTCGCCAACTGCAGCAGCGTCAGGTCGCCCTCGAACCGGGCCACGAAAGAGGCCAGGACGACGATGTAGGCCACCTTCAGGAACTCCGAGGGCTGGAGCTGGAATCCGGCGAACTCGAACCAGGCCTGCGCGCCGTTGCGTTCGACGCCGAGCGGCGAGAGCACCGCGACGAGGCCGAGCAGGCCGAGCCCGTACAGAACCGGTGCCCACGAGCGGAGACGGTCATAGGGCACGATCGCGGCGCCCACCATGGCTCCGGCACCCGCGACGGCGAACGCGGCCTGGCGCTCGAGGAACGATCGGTCATAGGCGGCCGGGTCGGCGCCGCGCGTCGGCGCTGTAGACCATGGCCACACCGATGATGTTGAGCCCGACGACAGCCAGGATCGCCACCAGGTCGACGTGCAGCCACGGCGCCCACGGGTCGGTGCGGGGGTTGAGACGACGATCGCCTCGCCGGCCCGCCGTGGCGGTCACGGTGTGCCCTCGTCGGGTACGCCGTCACCGTCGGCGTCGACCGCCGGAGTGACCCCGTCGGCGATCTCGTCGACGGTCAGTGCTCGTGGGACGGTGTCGGTGGCGATCGCGTTCATGACCGTCGCGAAGATCGGCGCCGCATAGTTGCCGCCGAAGCCGGCCTCTTCGAGCACGACCGTGCCGGCCCACTGGGGATCGTCGACCGGACCGAAGCCGGCGAACATCGCGAAATCGGCGAGCGGTACGCCGTTGGGTCCCAGCTTCTCCGACGTGCCCGTCTTGCCCGCGACCGGCCAGCTGGCCAGCGGGAATCCAACCGACTGGAAGGCGAGGGTCGCGGTGCCGGCGTCTTCGGTCCCGTCGCTCTCGGCGACCGCCCCCACGAGCCCCTCCATGATCGGATCGCGGAACTCGGCCGGGAAGAACAATTCGTTCAACAGGCGCGGTCCGTACTCCTGTTCGACCTCGCCGGTGATCGGATCGAGCACCGCGTCGGCCAGGCCCGGGGCGTAGTGCAATCCGCCGTTGGCAATCGTGGCATAGGCGTTCGCGATCTGGATCGGCGTGGCCACGACGTCGCCCTGGCCGATGCTGGTGTTGATCGTCATGCCGGTCGTCCAGGGATTGCCGTCGGGGAATCGCTCCTTCAACGACTCGGGCGTCGGCATGAATCCCATGCGTTCGTTGGGCAGGGTGATGCCGGTGGGCATGCCGTAGCCGAACTCCATCGCCGCTTGCTGGATGGAGTCCTGATCGAAGCCGCGCCGGACGTCGAAGTTGTAGGCCAGGTTGTAGTAGTAGGTGTCGGAGGACACCTTCAGCGATCGGGGCAGGTCGACCGGACCGTAGGCCTCGGCGCCGGCGTTCTGGAACCGGCAGCTGTCGACGTCACAACCCGGAATCCAGAACACGCCCTCGTCGATCCAGGGAGTGCGAATGTTCGGCAGCGCGCCCCGAGGTCCGATCAGGCCGGTGTCGAGCGCCGCGTAGGCACTGAAGGGTTTGAAGGTCGAGCCGGGCGCGTATTCGCCCTGGATGGCACGGTTCAGCAGCGGGAAGTCGCTGTCGGGCGCGTTGAGCTCCTCGAACGCTGCGGCCGAGATGCCGTTGACGAACGCTTCGGGCTCATAGGTGGGATAGGACGCCATGGCCCGCACGGCGCCGTCTCGGGGGTCCATGAGCACCATCGCCCCGGCAGGGGCGGTGAACTCGATGATCCCGAGGACGTCGTACTTCACGGGCTGCTCCCGGGCACGTTCGAGACCAGCACGCAGCTCTTGTTCGGCGAGCGCCTGCACGTCGATGTCGATCGTCAGGCGCAGATCGCTTGCCCGCCTGCGGGGCGATCTCTTCTCGGACCTCGAGGATGTTGTTGAACTTGTCGACCTCGACGACACGACGTCCGGGGGTGCCGCGGAGCTGGTCTTCGAAGAACGCCTCCACGCCGCCCTTGCCGATCTCGTCGTTGGGTTGGTAGGTCTTCTCCTTGCCCTCGACCGCTGCGAGCTCGGCGTCGTTGAGCGGGCCGACGTAGCCCAGGATGTGCGCGGCGAGGCTGCCGTAGGGGTACTCGCGCACGGTGACGACGTCGGTGTTGACGCCGGGGAAGTCCTGGGCGTGCTCGGCGAGATAGACCTGCAACTCCTCGGAGATGTCGCGTACCACCGGCACCTCGGCGAAGGGTCCGTAGCGGTTCGACTCGAACGCCGCCACGATGTCGGCGACCTTGGTGAGACGACCCGACGCGCTGATCTCGGTGGCGAGGCGCAGGAAGAGCTCGTCACGTTCGGCCTCGGTCAGACCGGCCTGCAGGAGCGTCTCCTTGTCGATCGTGACCACGATCGACGGGCGGTTGTCGACCAGGATCCGACCCTTCACATCGAGGATCCGCCCCCGTGGCGCCTGCTCGATGATCTCGCGGACCCGGTTGTCGACCGCCTGCTGGGAGAACTCCTGCTCGCTGACCACCTGGAGGAACCACACGCGGGCGAACAGCGAGGCGAACAGCGCCACGGCCACCGCCCCGAGGATGCTCATGCGCAGACGCGACGAACGGGTGTCGAGGGCCATCTCAGCCACCCACCTGCGTCGTCGGTCCGGTGCCGGCCGCGCGCAATCGAGACATCACGGGACACGCCACGGCGTTCATTCCAGCACGCTCACGGGTCGCCGCGGTGGCGCGCCGTCGCGCTCTCGCTGCCAGATCCACACGCCGGCTCGATGCAGCAGCGGCATGAACGGCAAGGTGAGCAGTGGTGCGATCAGCGCGACCCGGATCAAATCGCCGTTGACGAGGTCTCTGCCGGCCAGCAACTCACCGAGGAGCGCGAACAGCACGGTGCCCGCCGCGACCGCGACGAGCGAGATCAATCGTCGCAGGCTCCGCTCGGTCGACAACGCTGCGCTCTCGGCCACCACGCCCGACGGCGTAGCCGACGAGGGTGTAGGTGAGCGCGGTCAGGCCGAGCGGCGTGGACAGGAAGACGTCGTAGACGATGCCGGCCACGAACCCGGCCACGGCGCCACGGTTGGCTCCTGCCGACCAGCCCGACGCGATCGTGAGCCCGAGTAGTAGCTCGGGCATCACACCGAAGATCCGGAGCTCGCTGAACAGCTCGGTCTGGAGCACGACGACCACCACCAGGACGCCGAAGAACCGTGCTGCGCTCATCCGTCGCTGCCCTCACCGACATCGTCGGCCTCCGCGTCCGTGCCCTCGGTCGCTTCGGTGCCCCCCGTCTCGGGCTCGCCCTCGACACCTGCGCCTTCGGGGATGGGATCACCGGGGGTGAACACGATGACGGTGACGAAACGGAGCCGTTCGGGGCGTTCGGTGGGTTCGACGAGCAGTCGTTTCTCGAGCGCTCCCTCGTCGGTGATGACTTCGGTGATGGTCCCGATCGGAAGGCCTGGCGGATACGGACTGCGTTCGCCGCCGCGGCTGACCAATGCGTCGCCGACCTCGACCTCGGCAGACACCCGGACGCTGCGACTGACCTCGAGGGGCGCATCCTCGCCGCCGCCGCTTACGATCGCGACCTCCTCGGTCCCGACCACCAGTGCCCCCACCGACATCGCCGGATCGGAGATCAGCTGGACACGCGAGCGCTGCCGTCCGGCTTCGTCGATCCGCCCGATCAGCCCACCGCCCGCTGTCAGCACCGGCATGCCCTCACGCAGCCCGTCGTTGCGGCCCCGGTTGATCTCGACGACGAAGCCGTCGAAGTTCGAGATCGATCCCGCGACGACCTCGGCGACCACGGATTCGAAATCGAGCGAGTCGCGGAGATCGAGCTGCTCGCGCAGGGCCGCGAGCTCCTCGGCGGCGCCCTCGTCCTCGATGCGTTCGGCCTGGAAGTCGGCGATCTGGGCTCGAAGAGCCTCGTTCTCGGCCTCGAGGTCGCCGTAGTCGAAGACCCCGTTCCAGGCGTCGCCCACGGGCCCGAAGACGGTGTCACCCACACCGCGCAGCGGGCCGAACACGGCGGCCACACCGTCCTCGAGGCGTTGCGCCGGTCCGAAATCGCGCGCGTCGAGGGTCAGCAGCGTCACTGATGCGAGCAGCAACACGAAGAGGGTGAACCGGGAGCGGCCGGCGGGACGGGAGAAGGCCATGAGACGACGTCACCGTTCGCCGAGGTGGCGCAACGGCGTCGTTGGACGCTACTCCTGCGACGAGGAGAACAAGACACCCTTGAGAGCGTCGAACTCCTCGAGCGACTGCCCCGACCCCAACGCCACCGCATAGAGCGGATTGGCCGCGATCCGGATCGGCATGCCGGTCTCGTTGGCGAGCCGGTCGCTCAGTCCGTGCAGGAGGGCGCCACCGCCGGCCAACATGATGCCTTGCTCCATGATGTCGCTCGCCAGCTCGGGTGGGGTCGTGTCGAGGGTGCTCTTGACCGCGTCGACGATGGAGGCCACCGGCTCCTCGATGGCGCCGCGGATCTCGCTCGTCGAGGTGGTGATGGTCTTGGGCAGTCCGCTCACCAGGTCGCGGCCGCGGATCTCGGCGTACAGCTCCTCGGTCTCGTAGGCAGACCCCAGCGTGATCTTGACCTCCTCGGCGGTGCGTTCGCCGAGGGCGAGGTTGTATTCCTTCTTGATGAACTGGATGATCGCCTCGTCGAGCTCGTCGCCCCCGACGCGCACCGACTGGCTGGCCACCACACCACCGAGGGAGATGACGGCGACCTCGGTCGTGCCGCCGCCGATGTCGACGATCATGTTGCCGGTCGGATCCTGCACGGGCAGGCCTGCGCCGATGGCGGCCGCCATCGGTTCTTCGATGATGTAGGCGGGCTTGCGGGCACCGGCGAACTCGGCGGCTTCCTGCACGGCGCGCTGTTCGACGCCGGTGATGCCCGAGGGCACGGCGATGACCATGCGGGGTTTGGCGAGTCGACTCTGATGCACCTTCTGGATGAAGTAGCGCAGCATCTTCTCGCAGATGTCGAAGTCGGCGATGACACCGTCGCGGCAGTGGCCGGATGGCCTGGATGTGGCTGGGCGTCCGGCCGATCATGCGCTTGGCTTCGGCGCCGACCGCGAGCGGTCGCCCGTCGAGGGTGTTGATGGCGACGACCGACGGCTCGTTCAACACGATGCCTTCGCCGCGGACGTACACCAGGGTGTTGGCCGTCCCGAGGTCAACGGCCATGTCGCGGCCCATCACGCCCAGGAGAGAGCCCATCATCGCGTTACCCATGTCAGAACGCCCCTACTCCAATGCACGGTGCGCAGCCTAAGCCAGCCCTGAGGGCCGGACCAAAAGCCACTGCCACCTCGACTCCATCGCGCAGTCTAGGTGGCTGTCATGAAACCGCAATACTCGATCCGTGCGGGTCGCCGACCCGCGTGCGCCGTGGGGCTGCGGTGGAGCCGAAGCGATCAGCCGAAGAAGATCGCGATCTCGCGCTCCGCAGACTCCGCCGAGTCCGACCCGTGGACGAGGTTCTCGGTGAACTGTGCGCTGAGATCACCACGGATCGTGCCGGGCGCGGCCTCGGCAGCGTTGGTGGCGCCCATCATCGTGCGCACGATGGACCAGGTGTCGTCGGGGCCCTCGACGACCATCGCCACCGCAGGCGACCGTCCGATGAAGGCCACCAGATCGTCGTAGAAGCCCTTGCCGACGTGTTCGGCATAGTGCTGTGCCGCCAGGTCGGCGTCGATGGTCAGCATCCGCATCGCGGCGATGGTGAGGCCCTTGGCCTCGAAGCGGCTGATGATCTCGCCGACGAGACGGCGTTCGACGGCGTCGGGCTTGCAGAGAACGAGGGTGCGATTCATGGCCCGGAGCGTATCGGCCGACGTAGGAGGCCGGCTCAGCTGGCGAGCAGGCGATCCCGAACGGCACCGGCGACGTAGAGCGATCCCGACGCCAGGATGAGGTCGTCCTCGGTGGCCATGCCGAGGGCCCACTCCGCGGCGTCGCCGGGATCCTCGATGACCTCGACATCGACGTCGAGGGCGACGGCTGCGGCGGCGATCTCGCGCGCCGGCGTCGCCCGCGGCGATGGCGCCGTGCAGGCGATGAGCAGGTCGGCTCGGTCGGCGCCGAGCGCGGTGAGCATCCAGTCGAGATCACGCTCGCCCAACAGCCCGACGATCTGCAGGCGCCTCCCGGCGACGCTGAAGCCCTCATCGAGGGTCTCGATGGAGGCCTCGGCGCCGGCGGGGTTGTGGGCGCCGTCGACGATCACCAACGGTTCGCGGGCGAGGACCTCGAAGCGTCCGGGCAAGAACACCTGCGCCAGGGCCTCCTCGGCCACCTCGAAGGGAATGGCGGTGCCGAGATGGGCCTCGGCAGCTGCGAGGGCGATCGCGGCGTTGTCGCCCTGATGGGCGCCGTGGAGCGACACGAACAGGTCGCCGTGCCGACTCTCCGGTGTCCAGAGTGTCACCAGGCGGCCGCCGACGGCGAGTTCGTTGTCCTCGCAGGCGAAGTCGACGTCGCGTCGCAGCAGCACGCCCGGTCGTTCGGCCACGAAGAGTTCCTCGAGGGCCGGGTCGGTCTCGCCCAGACACACCGTGGCACCGGGAGCGATGATGCCGGCTTCTTCCCACGCGAGGTCGCGTCGCCAGGTCGGGCCGCCGTCGGTGTGGTCGTAGTCGACGTTGGTGATGACGGCCACGGAGGCGTCGGCGACGTTGGTGGCGTCGAAGCGACCCAACAACCCGACCTCGACCACGGCGACGTCGACGGCGGTGTCGGCGAACCAGCGGTAGGCGGCCGCGGTCATGAGCTCGAACCACGACGGCGTGATGTCGATGGTCGGTTCGACGCGTGCCAGGTCGTCGATCAGCTCTGCGAGTTCGGTCGCCTCGATGGGCTCGCCGTTACGCGCGATCCGCTCGCGGACGGTGCTGACGTGAGGGCTGCTGTAGGTGCCCACGCTCAGGCCCATCCCGGCCAGCAGGGCGGTGATCATCGCTGACGTCGAACCCTTGCCATTCGTGCCGGTCACCTCGATGACGGGCGTGTCGAGCTGCGGGTCGCCGAGCGCCCGCATCAACGTCCGCATGGATCCGAGCGCATCGTCGCCGACCGTGGACGGTGCGACCTCGCGGTTCAGATGGCGGTCCAGGTACGCGAGGGCGCGTCGAAGCTCGGGTTCAACAGGCAACGGAATCGGCGCGCCGGCCGGCGATCAGGATGCGGCCCGGTCGGTCTCGCCGCGCAGCACCAGCCGGGGCGCAGAGCGATCCAACACGACTGCTTCGTCGACGACGCAGCGTTCGACGTCTTCTCGGCTGGGCAGGTCGTACATGACCTCGAGGAGGACTTCTTCGAGGATCGAACGCAGACCGCGAGCGCCGGTCTGGCGTTCGAGAGCCATGTCGGCGACCGCGACGAGTGCAGCGTCGGAGAACTCGAGCTCGACGTCTTCGAACCCGAAGTACTTCCGATACTGCTTGACCAGCGCGTTCTTGGGTTCGGTGAGGATCTGCACCAGCGCATCGCGTTCGAGGTTGCCCACCGCACCGATGACGGGCAGTCGGCCGATGAACTCCGGGATCAGGCCGAACTTCATCAGGTCCTCTGGTTGGACCTGACCGTAGATCGCCGAGAGGTTCTTGTCGTTCGCCCGTCGGATGTCGGCGTTGAAGCCCACCCCACGAGACCCGATGCGATTCTCGATGATCTCGTCGATACCGGCGAAGGCGCCACCACAGATGAACAAGATGTTCGTGGTGTCGATCTGGATGAACTCCTGGTGGGGGTGCTTGCGGCCGCCCTGGGGCGGCACCGACGCGGTCGTTCCCTCGAGGATCTTCAGCAACGCCTGCTGCACGCCCTCACCGGACACGTCTCTCGTGATCGACGGGTTCTCGCTCTTGCGGGCGACCTTGTCGATCTCGTCGATGTAGATGATGCCCTGCTCGGCCTTCTTGACGTCGTAGTCCGCAGCCTGGATCAGCTTCAGGAGGATGTTCTCGACGTCCTCGCCGACGTAGCCCGCTTCGGTCAATGCCGTTGCGTCCGCGATCGGCGAACGGGACGTTGAGCATCTTCGCGAGCGTCTGGGCCATGAGGGTCTTGCCGCACCCGGTGGGGCCGATCAACAAGATGTTCGACTTCGCCAGTTCGACGTCGTCGTCGCTGGCCTCTTTGACCTGGACCCGCTTGTAGTGGTTGTAGACCGCCACGGACAGGATGCGCTTGGCCGAGCTCTGACCGACGATGTAGTCGTCGAGGAACGCATTGATCTCGGCGGGCTTGGGCAGCTCGTCGAAGCCGACCTCGGTTGGCTCGGCCAGTTCCTCTTCGATGATCTCGTTGCACAGATCGATGCATTCGTCGCAGATGTAGACCCCGGGTCCTGCGATGAGCTTCTTCACCTGTTTCTGCGACTTGCCGCAGAACGAGCACTTGAGGAGCTCGCCCCCCTCGCCGAACTTTGCCACTACGAGACGCCTTCCTGTCGAATGCCGACTGGTGCGGGCCTAGCCCACTGCCGTGATCGGTCCGCTGTTGTCGACGTCGGTGCGCTTTTCGAGCACCTCGTCGATGATGCCGTATTCCTTCGCTTCTTCTGCGGTCATGACGTAATCGCGGTCGGTGTCGGTGGCGATCTTGTCGACGGTCTGACCCGTGTGTGCTGCCAAGATCTCCTCGAGCTGCGTCTTGAGCCGCTGGATCTCCCGAGAGGCGATCTCGAGATCGGACACCTGTCCGGACGCTCCTGCATAGGGCTGGTGGATGAGCACCCGAGAGTGTGACAGAGCCAGCCGCTTGCCTGGTGTACCCGCCGCGAGCAGCACCGCAGCGGCCGATGCCGCCTGGCCGAAGCAGATGGTCGCGATGTCGGGTTTGATGTAGGACATCGTGTCGTAGATGGCGAACATCGCGTTGATGTCGCCGCCCGGCGAGTTGATGTAGATCGCGATGTCCCGGTCGGGGTTCTCGGACTCGAGGTGCAGCAGCTGGGCGCACACCAGGTTGGCGATGGTGTCGTCGATGGGTGTGCCGAGGAAGATGATGCTCTCCTTCAGCAGCTTGGAGTAGAGGTCATAGCCCCGCTCGCCCCGGTTCGTCTGCTCGACGACCGTGGGAACCAGGTAGTTGGTGGCGCGAGTCACTGTTGTTCTCCTTCATCGGCCGAGAGGTCGGCCTCGTCATGGTCGTCGGCCGAGGAGGCAACCGCCGGGTCGTCCCCGGTGTTCCCTGCGTCGTCGGCGTCGAGGTCATCGGCACCGGTGGCATCGTCGGCGTCGAGGTCGTCTTCGTCGTCGAGGAGCTCGCGATCGATGGGGTGACCGTCGGGATCGACGAGCTCGACCGATGCGACCACGACGTCCATGGCCTTGCGCTTGGCCATGTCGATGCGCACCGACGAGAGCTGGCCGTTGGTCTCGAGCGCGGCGCGGAGCTCTTCGGGCGGGCGGCCCATCGCTTCGGCGGATTCTTCGATCTCGGCGGTGAGCTCGTCGTCGGTGATCTCGATGCCCTCGGCGACGGCGACGGCCCGCAGGGCGAGATCGACCTTGGCGGCCTCGGTGGCCGGCTCGCGCATGGTCTCCATGAGGTCTTCGACGCGCTGGCCGGTCATCTCGAGGAACTGTTCGAGCGCGATGCCCTGGCCGGCGAGGCGCATCGCCAGGTCTTGGAGCTGGCCCTGGATCGCGTCGGTGATCAACGCATCGGGGACGTCGTCGACGACCAGCTCGGCCAGCGCCGTTGCCGTGCGATCCGGGATGAGCGTCTTGGCCTGGGAACGGGCCATCGTGGCCAGGCGCTCACGGGTGTCGGCGAGGAGTTCGTCGACGGTCTCGAACTCGGTGGCGTCCGCGACGAAGGCATCGTCGAGCTCGGGAAGTTCCTTGGCCTCGATCGCGGTGACCGTCACCGAGAACGACAGGCGGCCATCGTCGTCGGGGTCGGGATGGTCAGCGTCGAAGGCGACGACGTCGCCGACAGACGCGCCGGCGAGGTACTCGTCGAGTTCGTCGACGACGAAGCCGGCGCCGAGCTCGTAGGTGTAGCCCTCGGCGGTCAGGCCCTCGACGACCTCGTCGCCCTGGGTGGTCTCGATGTCCATGGTGACGTAGTCGCCGGTCTCGGCCGGACGCTCGACCGCCACACGTTCGGAGAACTGTCCCCGCAGGGCGTCGACCTGTGCGGTGATGTCGTCGTCGGCGGGTTCGAGCGACGGCAGCTCGATGCGCAGACCGTCGTAGCCGGCGACGACCACGACGGGGCGCACCTCGACGACGGCCTCGAATGCGACCGGCCCGTCCTCCTCACCGCTGGTGATGTCGAGGTCGGGTGGGGCGATGACGTCGACGTCGTTGTCGATGATCGCCTTGCGGTAGTACTCCGGGAGCGCATCGCGGATGGCTTCTCCGCGGGCGTAGTCCCGACCGATCCGGGCCTCGAGCACCTTGCGGGGTGCCTTGCCCGGCCGGAAGCCCGGGAGGCGGATCTCCTTGGCGATCTTCTTGAACGCCTCGTCGATGGCGGCGTCGATCTCGTGCTCGTCGACTTCGACGGACAGCTTGACCTTGTTGGACTCGAGAGTGGTGACGGTGCTCTTCACAGGGCGCCGAGTGTAGCCCGGCGCTCTTGCCACCCATGCGAGGCCGACGAACCGGTCCGATCACGGTCGCAGACGGGCCATCGCGGCCGCCGGGCCGGGGAGAAACTGCAGAGCGGGTGACGGGAATCGAACCCGCGTCATCAGCATGGAAGGCTGAGGTTCTGCCATTGAACTACACCCGCAGGCGGGCCAGGCTACCGCCGCGCAACCGGCGCGTCACATGGCATCGGCGAGGTCGCCGAACCGCCGGCCGCTCAGAACGGATACGCCATTCCGTAGAAGTCCGAGGCGCCGTTGGCGGCGGGTTCGTGCTTGGGCCAGCGGGTGGGTGAGGCGGCGACGGGTTCGTCACCGAGGACGGTGATCCGCTGGATCACCCGGCTCCCGGACCAGTCGTTGACCGCAGCGTGCAGGGTGCAGCGGTTGTCCCACATCCCGACGCCTCCCGGCTGCCAGCGATAGCGGACCGAAAAGCGCGGCTGCTCGGACCACCGGTAGAGGAACCCGAGCAACGTGTCCGATTCGGGTCGGGAGAGCTGGCGGATGTGACTGGTGAAGATCCGATTCACGTAGAGGCTCTTGCGTCCCGTCTCGGGATGGACCCGCACGACGGGATGCTCCGCGACCTGGCCGGTGCCGTAGGTGTTCACATGGATGGCGGTACAGCCCTCGAGCATGTCGCGCAGGGGTGCCGAGAGCGTCTCGTAGGCCTGATAGAGGTTGATCCACATGGTGTCGCCGCCGACAGGCGGGCAGGTCACCATGTGGAGGATGGCGGTGATCGGCGGCGAGGACGCAAAGGTCACGTCGGTGTGCCACACATCGGCTGCCGGGGTATCGGCATCGTCGAGGACGACGATCTCGGGATGCTCGTCGTCGAGCTTGCGAAGGGCCGGGACCACCTCGAGCTCCCCCCACATCGACGCGAAGTCGCGGTGACCGTCAGGGGTGAGGTCCTGGTCGGGAAAGAACAGCACGAGGTGGTCGGCGAAGGCCGCTCGGATGGCCTGCCGGTCGCTCTCGTCGAGGCGGTTCAGATCCACGCCCCGGATCTCGGCGCCCAGAGCACCGCCGATGGGGCGAACGTCGAGTTCGTGGGTGGTGGCGTCGGTCATGGCGATCATCGTGACACGGACGGCAGCCGCCCGACAGCATGTCGCGCAGGTCGCAGCAGCTGCACCGACCCGCCACCGGCGTCAGCGCCGGCGAATCCGAATCGGCCCGCGCGCCGAACTCGGATCGACCACGCGGCCCTTCTGGGTGATGTCGACGATGCCCTCGGCCACCAGACGGCGTGCGGCACGGCGCGCAGGCTCCATGAGGTCGCGCCAGCTGTCGTCGCCGCCGACGAGCCGCGCCGCCTCCGACGGGCAGATCGTGGCGCCACCCCGCCGCTGAGCGAGCAGGTCCACGATCGCCCCGGCGAGCGCGTCATCGACCGGGCGGACGCCTCGGCGACGGCAGCCGTCGCTGCACCATCGCACCTCGTCCCAGGTGCGTTCCCATGCCTTGCGCCAGGTGATGGTCCGCCCACAGCCGCGACACACCTTGGGTGCCCGCACGGCCCGGGCGCCGCGCGCCGTCACAGGCTGCCCGCCTCGAGCCGGTCCAAGACCTCGCCGGCGCGGGTCCGGGTCTCGGCCAGATCCTTCAGGCGCCGCATGCCCGCCATCGGTCGGGCCAGACGGTTGTTGCCGGCAAAGGCCTCGGCGTTGCGGGCCAGGAAGTCCCAGTACAGCGTGGTGAACGGGCAGGCGTCGTCGCCGGTGCGCTTCTTGGGATCGAAGCGGCACCCGTGGCAGTGGTCGCTCATGCGGTTGATGTAGGCACCGCCCGATGCGTAGGGCTTGGTGGCCATCCGTCCGCCGTCTGCGTACAGGGCCATACCGAGCACGTTCGGCAGCATCACCCACTCGGCGCCATCGACGAACGAGGCCCACATCCACTCGACGACCTCGTGCGGGCGGGTGCCGTTGAGCAGGTTGAGGTTGCCGAGCACCATGAGACGCTCGATGTGGTGGGTCCAGCCGTTGCGGTCGAGGTTGTCCAGCGTCGCCGACACGCAGGCCATCTCGGTGTCGGCCTCGCCGCGGAACACCGGCGGGAGCGGTCGCTCGGCGCCGAGCGCATTGTGGTCGCGGTACTCGGGCATCCAGTGCCAGTACAGACCCCACACGTACTCCCGCCAGCCCATGACCTGACGCACGAACCCCTCGGCCGAGGCGATCGGCACCCGACCGTCGCGGTAGGCGGCCTCGGCGGCGTCGACCAGCTCGGCCGGGTGCAGCAACCCGATGTTCAGCGAGCTCGACAGCACCGAATGGGCGAGCTTCCACTCCCCCGCCAGCATGGCGTCCTCGTGGGGTCCGAAGACGGCGAGCCCGTGGTCGATGAACTCCTGGAGCCGCTGGAGGGCCTGGGCGCGGCTGGTGGGCCACAGGCCCGACGGTGCTGCACCCCAGCAGCCCTCGGGCATCGCATCGATGATCTCGTCATCGATGGCGTCGAGGTCGAAGGCCTCGATACGGGGCCAGGCCCGGCCGTCGGTCGGAGGCGGTTCGCGGTTGTCGTGGTCGAAGTTCCACCGGCCCCCCGCAGGCTCGTCGCCGTCCATCAACACGCCGGTCGCTCGGCGGCGGTGCCGATAGAAGTCCTCCATCTTGAGGGTCCTGCGTCCCTCCGCCCACGTGGCGAAATCGGGTGCACCGCACAGGAACTGGTCGTTGGCCACGACCTCGACGTCGTGCGCGGCCAACATGCACAGGCCATCCCAACTCATCGGTGCCATGGCCACGACCCGATCCGGGCCATGGGCTCGGCGATGCTCGGCGAGCCCGTCGGCGAGGGTTGCGCTGCGGCGGTGGTCGACGGTGAAACCCTCGGCGGCGAGCTCGTCGCCGAAGCGTCGCATCGAGGCCAGGACCAGATGCAGGCGCTGGCGGTGCCATCGCTTCGAGGCGATCTTTGCGGCTGGACTCCACCAACAGGATCTGCGTGTCGGCCGGGTCGCGGTCTCGTAGCGACGCGATCGAGCGATTGAGCTGATCGCCGAGAACCCAGACCGTCTCCACGACCATCGAGTGTCACACGACCTCGGTCTCCGACGTCGGATCGAGCGGGGCGCACCACCGGCGCCGACGCCCTATTCGACGAACAGCGAGGGCTGGGTGGGGCGAGGGGGCGGCTCGGGCAGCGGCGCGAGGTCGGCCACCTGCGCCGCCACCTCGGCGTGGAAACGGCGTGCGAGCGCCGGCGACGCCGCGTTGTCGGGGGTGTGCATGAAGAACGTGGGCCGCAGCCCGGCCTCGAGCCACCGGGCGATGACGCCCACCCACGGCGCCCACCACCGTCGGGTTCGCTTCGGCATCGGTGACGCCCACGAAGCGGACGATGGGCATGGGACCGGTGGCCACGGGGCGCACCCGCAGGCGCGGCTTGCGTTCCCATGCCTCGATCTCTCCGGGCGTCACCCGGGGCCCGGCGAACAGCGCGCGGGTGTCGATCAGGATCCGGTCGACGTCGTACGCGGCAAGCAGATCGTTGACCGCACG
Organism: uncultured Acidimicrobiaceae bacterium; assembly: GCA_963716795.1. GTDB lineage: Bacteria > Actinomycetota > Acidimicrobiia > Acidimicrobiales > UBA8592 > CAVQUE01. Next base: position 551,073 of record CAVQUE010000002.1, read on the forward strand.
CTCGGCCGGCGCCTCGGCCTCGAAGTCGGCGTGGCGCACCTCGACCGCCCACCGCAGGTCGTGGCCGGCGAGGCTGCGTGGCACCGTTGCCACGAACGCCTCGAGCACGCCGAGATCGTCGGGCCCGAACGTGGCCGGGAGTTGGATCGACACCGGGCCCATCCGTGCTGCCAGCGGCTCGAGGCGTTCGCAGAACGTCTCGAGCTCGGCGCCGACGTCACGCAGACGCCGTTCGTGGGACATCTCGCGCGGCACCTTGAAGCAGAACCGGAAGCCCGGCGGTGCCTGGGCGGCCCACCGTTGCACGGTCTCGGGCTTCGGCAGTGCGTAGAAGGTGGTGTTTCCCTCGACCGCGGTGCACCACCCGGCGTAGGCACGGAGCTCCTCGCCCGGCGCGGTCGATCCGAAGTAGCGCGTCGCCCATGGCCGATGAGCCCACATCGGGCAGCCGACAGCCAGCACCGGCGCATCCATGGACCCGAGCTTGGCACGCCTGATGGGCACTGCCCAGCGGCGCAGTCGGCATGTCGAGTGTCGGCTCCCCGTGCGGGTGCGACCGCGCGGATAGGGTGAGATCCCGTGCAGCCCATCGTGATCGGAATCGCCGGAGGCTCGGGTTCGGGCAAGTCAACGGTGGCGGCCGCCGTGCGGGCTGCATCGCCCCACGCGGTGGCGTCGCTGGGATTCGACGACTACTACCGCGATCAGCGCCACGTCGACTTCGCCGAGCGGGAGCGGGTCAACTACGACCATCCCAATGCGCTCGACATCGAGACGTTCACGGCCGATCTGAGCCATCTGCGCGCCGGACGGCCGATCGCTGCACCGATCTACGACTTCGCCGTCCACAGTCGCAGCACCGACGTCCGGCTGCTGGAGCCCCAGCCGATCATCGTGGTCGACGGCATCTTGTTGTTCGTCTTCGAAGAGATCTGTCGCCTGATCGACCTGCGGGTGTTCGTCGACACCACCGACGAGGTCCGCACCGAGCGCCGCGTCGAGCGCGACGTCGCCGAGCGCGGCCGCACCGAAGCGTATGCGCTGGCCCAGATCGAGCGCACCGTGCGACCGATGTATGGCGAGTTCGTCGGCCCGTCGTCCGACCGGGCCCACCTGATCGTGGACGGCACGGCATCGCCGCAGCAGTCCGCTCAGGTCATCCTCGAACGCATCGGCGTCGCCGCGGGCGCGATGGTCCGCCGGCGCTGAGCGCAGAGGAGCCCGCTCAGGAGGCCAGGGCCTGGCGTATCACCCGAGCGTAGGCCCGCTGGCCTTCGGCCTCGAGATGCACGCCGTCGCCGGCGAAGTACTCGGGCCGGCCATTGGACGCGGCGAACCAGTCGACGAGCACGGCGTTGTCCCAGCGGCGCACGCCCGACGCCAGCGCTTCGTTCACGCCGGCTTCCCATCGTGCCGGTACCCGCACGTTGACGATGACGACACGATCGACCGACGACAGGCGTCGCATCACGCCATCGAACATGGCCTCGTTGAGGGGGCCGTTGTTGCCGAGATGCACCACCACGGCGTCGCCGAAGCCGCGATCGCGCCCGATCGAGCGGACCACCGCCTCGGCTTCCCACCATTGACGTCCGACCAGGGTGTCGAGGTCGACGGTCCCGGCCAGGCGCCCCAGGCGTGGTGCGGCACCTTGCATCACCGAGTCGCCGATCAGCGTGACCCGTTCGGGGGCGGCCGGGTCGAGTGGTTCGGCCTCATCGACGATGATCTGGCCCGTGGTGCCGCCGTTGGGTGCGGTGGGGCCCGATGTCATCCCATCCGGCGCCGGCGAGTCGGGCTCACCGCCATCGGCGACGGCGCCCTCGGTGGTCGGTGCCGCGCCCGGAACCTGATCGGGTACGCCACTTCCCGCAATCGTTGGTTCGGCCGTGCGGTCGCTGCCCGCCGCGGCTTCGGTGCCGCCGATCGCCTCGAGCGCGAAGGTGTCGCCGGCAACCGGGTCGGACCTGTCGTCGCTCTGGACGTCGACGAGGACGGCGAACACGGCCAGCAGGGCCAGCGAACCGAGGACCGCCGGCATGACCATGGACTGCAGCACCTCGGCGCGCGACTGCGTGCCGCTGCGGCGCAGCCCACGCCGAAACGGCTGTTCGACCAGCTGGTAGCTCACCTCGGCCACCACGAACGTCAGCGCGAACCGCAGCACCAACAGCGGCATACCGTCGAGGTCGGTGTCGATGCGGGGCCGGGTGACCATGAAGATCGGCCAGTGCCAGAGGTAGATGCCATAGGACCGGCTGCCCAGCCAGCGCATCACCGGCCCCGACATCGCGCCCGACAGCGGCGTGCGGGCGAGCACCAGCCCGGCGATGAGCGCTGCGGTGCTCAAGGAGGTGATGAGAAAGCCCCCGCGAAAGAGCGGGTCGGCCTCGATCGGTGAGAGGTCATACACGATGAACGCCCGAACGACGCCGGCGAGGCCCACCGCTGTCAGCGCCAGCGCCACGAACCAACGCCGTTGTTCGATCTCGGGCCGCTTCGTGGGGTGCTCCCATGGCCGCCACACGAACGCGAGGCCCGCACCGACGAGCAGACCGGCGGCGCGGGTGTCGGTGCCGTAGTAGATGCGCAGCGGATCGGCGAAGGGTTCGTAGAGCACCCACATCAGCGCGGTGGAGGCGACGACACCTGCGGCGATGGCGATGATCATCCGCTTGCGGCCGAGGAACCGCAGTCCTGCGATCACGATGCAGCGGCCACAGGAGATAGAACTGCTCTTCGACGGCGAGCGACCACAGGTGGTGCAGGAACGACGGCCTGCCGAACGCGTCGGTGTAGGAGATGTCGTTGAAGACCGCGTACCAGTTCGCGACGTAGAGCACCGCCGCCCAGCTGCCGTCGACCCAGTCGTCGACGACGTCGTCGGCGATCGCGAGCGCGAGTCCGAGCGACCCGATCAGATAGAACCCGAGCGCCGGGAGCAGCCGGCGGGCACGCCGGGTCCAGAAGCCTCGCAGGTCGACGCGACCGGTGCGGTCGATCTCGCCGAGCAGCAGCGCGGTGATCAGGTACCCGCTGAGGACGAAGAAGACCTCGACGCCGAGGAAACCGCCGGGCAGCCACGAGACCTCGGCGTGGTAGAACAGCACGCCGACGACAGCGATGGCGCGCAGCCCGTCGAGCGACGCGATGAACGGCATCCGTGGCATCGGACACGCGGTGCAGATGACGTGCCCGGAGCGCGCCGAGGCGGGCGCGGCGCGAATCGACGTCGTTCCCACCACTGCAAACGTAGCCGTCGGTCGTCCCGACGCCGGGTCATCCTGGCCATCTTCGCCGCTGGAGGGGCCGAATGACCGGGTCTGTGGCCGAGCGTGACGCGGACCGGACCGAGCGACCGGGTCCTCAGCGGGGAGATCGCCGGTCGAGGAACTCGTAGACGGCGACGAGGTCGACGCCGGGGAACCGGGTGAAGGGCTGTCTGTCGACCGGGAGACCCGACACCACATGGCTGCGGTCGCTCGCCGAGGGCCAGGCCACGCCCTCCCACCGGCTGCGAGTCGACGCAGGGGGCTGGCGACAACACGTCGGATCCGGACATCCCGAGACCGACGAGCGGGTCGTGTCGCTGCCGCGGAAGAAGCGGGCCTGGTCAGCGGAGGTCCCGACCGTCACCGCGTGGAACGGGCGACGGTCGGCTTCGACGTGGGTGACACACCAGTACCGGCCCGACGGGGTGGCGGTGTACTGCGCGTGCAGGGCGAAGGAGTCCTCGGAACCGAACGCCTGACGGGTGCCCCAGTGCCGGCACAGGCGGTTGCCCTCGATGGTGCCGTCGTCGTCGGCGGGCAGCGGGACACCATCGTTCGCGTACGCCTTCCACACGGTGCCCTCGACGTCGGAGCGCAGGAAGTGCAGCGTGATGTCGAGGTGGCGGGTCGCCAGGTTGGTGAGACGATGGGCTGCCATCTCATAGGAGATGTAGAAGACCTCCTTGAGGTCCTCGACCGACAGGTCGCCGCGGGCTTTCGCCTCGTGCAGGAAGGCCACCGCAGGTGCCTCCGGCGCCAGGACCGCAGCGGCGAAGTAGTTCGACTCGACCCGCTGACGCAGATAGTCGGCGAAGTCATCGGTGTCGGTGTGATCGAGCGCGAAGTGCCCGAGGGTCTGGAGCACCACCGACCGGGCGGCGCGGGTGGGCAGCTCGTTGCGTTGGCCGATGTAGATGATGCGGTCACGCTGGTCGGTGACCGACCGAGCCGAGTGCGGCAGGTCCTGCACCCGCGCCAGCCGGAAGCCGAAGTGATCGCACAGGTCGATGAGGGTGCGCTCGGACACCGGACCCGCCCCGTGGTAGCCGACGGCGTCGAGGCACTCGGCAGCGAGGACCTCGATGTCGGCGAAGTAATTGTCTCGTCGACGCATCTCGTCGCGCAGCGTCACGTTGGCCAGGCGTGCGAGGTCCCCCGAACGCTGCTGCTGGTGCTCGCCGCTCGCCAGCGCTCCGGCCAGGGCGACGAGGTGTTCGAGGACCTCGTCGGGCACCCGGCTGGTCGGCTTGACGAACGGCAGGTTCATCGCCTGGTACCGCCCGCCCGCCTGCGCCCGCAGGAACGCCACCTCGAGTTCGGCGCGCCGCGACGGCGGTGAGGGGTCGACGAGATCGGCGGTGCCACAGCCGAGCGCGGCGGCGAGTTCGCCGATGAGGCGGAGACGGGGCTCGGTGTGGCCGTTCTCGAGCTGACTCAGATACGGCGCCGGGCGGCCGATGCGCTCGCCGAGCTCGGCGAGGGTGAGGCCCCGGCGTCGGCGAACGTGTCGGAGCCGCTGGCCGAACATCAGCGTGTCGACATCGTCGGTGATGGACATGAGGAGTGCTCCGGGGATGGGGACGGAGCCGATGGAAGCGCTTCCATCGACGCGAACATTGGCCATTCTTGCCCATTCGGCAGTTCTCGATCGATCTTTCGCGGCAATCTCATTGATTCTTTCGGATCCAACCGGCATTCTCGATCTCGTCTCAACGGCGAGACCACCAGGAGGATGAACCCCATGAGCACCACCAGCACCAGCTACGACGCCCAGGTCGCAGCCCTCGAGGCCGACTGGGCCACCAATCCCCGATGGCAGGGCGTGCGGCGCGACTACACCGCAGCCGACGTCGTGAACCTTCGCGGTTCTGTGCCCATCGAGTACTCCCTGGCCCGCCGCGGCGCAGAGCGGTTGTGGGATCGACTCAACAGCGCCGATTACACCCATGCGATGGGTGCCCTCACCGGCGGCCAGGCCGTGCAGATGGTCAAGGGCGGCCTCCCGGCCATCTATCTGTCCGGCTGGCAGGTGGCCGGCGACGCCAACCTGGCCGAGCAGGTCTACCCCGACCAGAGCCTCTACCCCGCCAACTCGGTGCCTGCGGTGATCCGCCGCATCAACAATGCGCTGCGGCGCGCCGACCAGATCGAGTGGTCCGAGGGCAAACGGGACCGCGACTGGCTCGTGCCCATCGTCGCCGACGCCGAGGCCGGCTTCGGCGGTCCCCTCAACGTGTTCGAGCTCATGAAGTCGATGATCGACGCCGGCGCCGCAGGCGTGCACTGGGAGGACCAGCTCGCATCGGAGAAGAAGTGCGGACACATGGGCGGCAAGGTGCTGATCCCGACCCAGCAACACATCCGCACCCTCACCGCCGCCCGTCTCGCAGCCGATGTCTGTGACGTGCCGAGCCTCGTGGTGGCCCGCACCGACTCGTTGGCGGCCACGCTGCTCACGAGCGATGTCGACGAACGCGACCGCCAGTTCTGTTCCGGCGAACGCTCCGCCGAGGGCTTCTTCCACGTGCGCAACGGCATGGATGCCGCCATCGCTCGCGGCCTCGCCTATGCGCCGTACTCCGACCTCATCTGGTGCGAGACCGGCACCCCGGATCTCGACGAGGCCCGCCACTTCGCCGAGGCGATCCACGCCGAGTTCCCCGGCAAGATGCTGGCCTACAACTGCTCGCCGTCGTTCAACTGGAAGGCCGCGCTCGACGACGCCACGATCGCATCCTTCCAGAAGGAACTCGGCGCCATGGGCTACCGGTTCCAGTTCATCACCCTGGCCGGATGGCATGCGCTCAACGCGTCGATGTTCGAGCTGGCACGTGGCTACACCGCCAGCGACATGACGGCCTACGTCGAGCTCCAGCAGCGGGAGTTCGAGATGGAGGGCGATGGCTACAGCGCCACCCGCCACCAACGCGAGGTCGGTGCCGGCTACTTCGACCAGGTCGCCACGGTCATCTCTGGCGGTACCGCCAGCACGCTGGCACTCAAGGGCTCCACCGAGGAAGAGCAGTTCTGAACAGCAGCCGGTAGGGCGCCGTAGCGCCTCTGCGGGTGCCCGGATCGAGCGGCCGTCGCGTCGTCACGACGCGACGGCCGCGACGCGTCCGACGGCCCGTGTCCGGCCCGTACCTCTCGTCGTTTCCCGCTGTTCCTCCGGACCGTTAGGGTGACCATCATGTCGAACACACACGTCTCCGTCGGACGCCTCGAGGTCGCCGACGCGCTGCATTCGTTCGTCACCGCCGAGCTGGCGCCGGGTTCGGATGTCGACGTCGATGCCTTCTGGGCCGGACTCGAAGCGCTGCTCGTCGACCTCGGGCCCCGGGCGCAGACGCTGCTCGACCACCGCGACGACCTCCAGGCCCGCATCGATGACTGGCACGTCGAGCATCGGGGCCGGCCCCACGACGCCGACGCCTATGAGGCCTTCCTGCGTGAGATCGGCTACCTGGTGCCCGATCCGGGCACCGTCACGGTTGCCACCGCGAACGTCGACCCGGAGATCGCGTCGATCGCCGGGCCCCAGCTGGTGGTGCCCGTCGACAACGCCCGCTATGCGCTCAATGCCGCGAACGCCCGGTGGGGCAGCCTGTACGACGCGTTGTACGGCACCGACGCCATCGCGGAAGACGACGGCGCAGGACGTGGCGGCGCCTACAACCCCGTGCGCGGCGCCAAGGTCATCGCGTTCGGGCGAGCTCTACTCGACCAGCGCGTGCCGCTGGCGACCGGATCCCATGCCGATGCCACCGCCTACGGCGTCCGCGACGGCGCGCCTGACGGTCACCCTGGCCGATGGCGCGGTCGTGGCACTCGCCGATCCCGCACAGTTCGTGGGTTCACCGGCGACGCTGCGTCACCGGAGAGCGTCGTGGTCACGCGCAACGGCCTGCATCTCGAGATCGTCATCGATGCCACCGACTCGATCGGTGCCGACGACCCGGCGCACGTGGCCGACATCATGGTCGAGTCCGCGTTGAGCACGATCATGGACTGCGAGGACTCGGTCGCCACGGTCGACGCCGACGACAAGGTCGGTGCGTACCGGAACTGGTTGGGTCTCATGAAGGGCGACCTGACGATCACGTTCCGCAAGGGCGACCGTGAGCTGACCCGCACCCTCGAAGCCGATCGCTCGATCACCGGCGCCGACGGCGCCGAGCACACCCTGCGTCGCCGCAGTCTCATGTTGGTCCGCAACGTGGGGCTGCACCTGGTGACCGACATCGTCCGCCTCGACGGCGAGCCGGTGCACGAGACCCTGCTCGATGCTGCCTTCACGGCGTGGTGCGCGGTGCACGACATCAGGGGCACCGGACCGCATCGCAACAGCCCGGCGGGATCGATCTACATCGTCAAGCCCAAGATGCACGGCCCCGACGAGGTCGCACTGGCCACCGAGCTCTTCGGTCGCGTCGAGGCACTGCTCGGCCTCGACGAGAACACCCTGAAGATGGGGATCATGGACGAGGAGCGGCGCACCTCGCTCAGCCTCGCAGCCTGCATCGCCGCCGCCGCTGAGCGGGTGGTGTTCATCAACACCGGCTTCCTCGACCGCACCGGCGACGAGATCCACACCAACATGGAGGTCGGCCCCCTCGTCCCGAAGGGCGAGATGAAGGCCTCGACCTGGCTCACGACCTACGAGGACGCCAACGTCGACGTCGGGCTGGCCACCGGCCTGTTGGGCCACGGCCAGATCGGCAAGGGCATGTGGGCCCGCCCCGACGACATGGCTGCGATGCTCGACGAGAAGATCGGCCACCCGCTCGCCGGGGCGTCGTGCGCCTGGGTGCCCTCCCCCACCGCCGCCACGCTCCATGCGCTGCACTATCTCGAGGTCGACGTCGCCGCCCGCCAGGGCGAACTCGCCGCACGTGAGCCGGCACGGATCCTCGACATGTTGGAGATCCCGGTACTACCGGCCGACCGGGAACTCACGCCCGACGAGATCCAACGCGAGCTCGACAACAACGCGCAGGGCATCCTCGGCTACGTGGCCCGATGGGTCGGCCAGGGCGTGGGCTGTTCGAAGGTGCCCGACATCAACGACGTCGAGCTCATGGAGGACCGGGCGACGCTGCGCATCTCGTCGCAGCACATCGCGAACTGGCTCCACCACGGGGTGCTCACCGAAGCCCAGGTGGGCGAGACCATGGCCCGCATGGCCGAGGTCGTCGACCGCCAGAACGCCGGAGACGCCGATTATCACCCGATGACACCCGACCTCGACCGGAGCATCCCGTTCCAGGCTGCGATGGCGCTCGTGCTCGAGGGAAGAGACCAGCCCAACGGCTACACCGAATTCCTCCTGACGCAGCGCCGCCAGCGCATGAAGGCCCAGGACTGAGATCAGGTTCGACTACGGCGATACAGGGCGGACGCACGTACGTGTGGTCGATCCGAGGCTGCCGTCTCACCCCGTGCTTTCGGGCACGCACCCCATGGGCCATGATGGACGTCGCTGCATGCGTGTCGGTCGTGCGGCGTCACGAACCGAGGGGGAATCGACATGGCCAGCCCAGAGGCGGACGCGTTCCACGAGATGGTACGCCAGTTCCGCGAGGCAGCAATCGGGAGCGGTCAGGATCTGACGCTCGAGGAGATGCGCGCCGGAGCGGAGATGACCATGGATGCGGTCGGGGTCATGCCCGGCGACGTCACCATCACACCGGCGAGCCTTGCGGGCCGACGGACGTTGGTGATCGACGCTGCGCACGGACGTCCCGACCGCGTCGTCGTTCAGTTCCACGGCGGCAGCGTACGTCCTCAACTCGATCGAGAGCCACGCACGACTCGGCGCCGGCATCGCATCCGCGAGCGGCTGCCAGGTGATCTCGGTCGACTACCGCTTGGCTCCGGAGCACCCGTTCCCTGCCCCGGTCGACGACGCATTGGCGGCCTACCGTGCGCTCCTCGACGACGGGTTCGCCCCGTCATCGATCGCGCTGACCGGCGATTCCGCCGGCGGTGGCCTGTGCGTCGCCACGTGTCTGGCGGCACGCGACGCCGGCCTGCCCCAGCCGGCGGCGATGATGCTCATGTCGCCGTGGACCGACCTCGCGGCCACGGGGGCGTCTCTCCAGTCGAAGGCGTCGGTCGACCTCATGGTCGACACCGACGCCATCGCGCAGTTCGCCGCGCTGTATCTCGATGGCGCCGACGCGCAGGATCCCCTCGCGAGCCCGCTCTTCGGCGACCTCACCGGGCTGGCCCCCATGTACATCCAGGTGGGCGGGCACGAGACCCTGCTGGACGACTCGATCCGACTGGCAGCATCGGCGGCACATGCGGGCGTCGATGTGCGACTCGACGTGTTCCCCGAGATGCAACACGTCTTCCAGTCTGCACTCGGTCAGCTCCCCGAGGCCGACGACGGCATCGCACGCGCAGGCACCTGGCTGCAGTCCATGCTGGCTCGGTGACCAGCCTCGCCGACGTCGGTCCGCACCCGGCGTCGCCGGCACACCGACGACCGGCGCTGACCACCTGCATCTGACCCCGGTCGGGCTCAGATCTCGTCGTTGCGCTGCATCCACAGCAGGGTCAACCACCCCGGCAGGATCGGCAGCCAGTACGTCGCCAGCCGGAACGTCAGGACCGATGACACGGCCTCTGCGTCTCCGAGCCCGAAGCCGGTCAACGCAGCGATCATCGCCGCTTCGAGCGCTCCGAGGCCTCCCGGGGTGGGAGCGAGGTTCGCGATCGCGGCGGCAGCGAGGTAGGCCGCTCCGATCTGCGGGATCGACAGGCCACCACCGAACGCCTGGATGGCGAAGACGAGCGCGGCCACATAGCTGAGGGTGATGAGGCTCGACCCGCCCAGTAGCGCGAGCACTCGCAACGGGCTCCGGACAACCCGCATCACGTAGCGCCGTGCCCGTCGTAGCGCATGCACTGCCGGCGTGATCACACGACGACGGATCGGCCCGAGCACCATGGCGATGGCCACCACCCCGGCGAGGATCGCCAGTCCGACCAGCACCGTGTTGGCCTCGGGAAGCGAAAACCCGCCGACGTCTGCGCTACCCGTCCAGGCAAGGAAGCTGACCAACAACAACAGGTGCGTGATCAGACCTGCACCGGCGTTCAACGCCGTGGACGCGGACGCATCCGCGGTATCGATGCCGGCGCGTCGGAGGAAGCGCACTGCGAGAGCCATACGCCCGGTGGTCGCAGGACCGACCAGGGCGGCGAAGGCCGACGCGACCGTCGATCGTGCGGCAGGACCGATCGGCACCGGGTCTGCGACCGACCCGAGCAGGGAGACCGTGGCGAAGAGGTAGGTCGACGCAGCCGCTGCCAGCAGGGCCGGAATCCACGCCCACTCGGCGTCGCCGAAGGCATCGACGGTGTCACCGACGTTGCCGAGCTGCGGCAACAGCGAATAGAACGCCATCGTCAGGGCCGCGATCATGACCAGGGTGCGCGGGCTGACCCGTTCGATGCGATCCAACGGAACGTCGTGCACGCCCGTCTGTTCCTCGATCGCCGTCCGGATCCGGGCCAGCATGGTCTTGTCGCTCTTGAGGCGGCGACGCAGTGCCGCCGGCAGGGCCAGAGGCTGGAGCCGCGGAAGCGACAATGCGACCTCGTCCCCACCGAGCACGCCGAGCGCCGAGCTCACCGCTCGGTCGGGCCCCACGACGAAGGCCACGTCGACGAGCAGTTCGGCGACATCTCGGCCACGATCACGCTCGGACGCAGCGAGCTCGCCGGCTTCCATGTCGACGAGCCAGGTCTTCGCGTGGGGTGCATCGACCATGACGTTTGCGAGCGTCAGCTCGCGATGGGAGATCTGTGCGCCGTGGAGTGCAGCGACGTTGGTCCACAGGTCGGTGAGGACGGCGTCGCTCAGCTCGGCGTCGGCGAGCGAACCCGCCGCCACGGCGTCGACGTGCTCGAGGACCAGGAACGACGAGCCGCCGTCGGTCTCGCCGACGGCGGTGAATCCGGGGCACGCAGCACCGGCCCGATGCGCTGCGAGTAGGACGAGGGCTTCGTGTTCGACGCGGCGCTTGAGGGTGCTGTAGGGGCGTTCGATCTCCGACGAGCGCAATCGAATCGCACGGTAGAGGCGGTTGAGAAGATCGGAGCTGCGGTCGTCGGGGGTGCGCACCTTGACGAACAGATCCGGTCCCTCGGCGCGGACCAACCGGAAGTGTGGGTCGTCGGATCCCTCATTGGCGCGCTGGATCGCCGTGGGTTCGATGCCACATGACCAGAGCGCCTCGAGCAGCTCGTGCGGCGCGGGCTCGGGGTTCGGTGAGCCCAAGATCAACACCACGATGGAACCCACCACGACACCGATCGCCACGGCCAGCACCACGTCGAGGGCGGGTTCGCCGGAGCCGAGGATGCGCAGAATCACCAGGACTGCGGTCCAGATCCACAGCGCTCGCTTCCAGCGTCGCGCCAGCCACGGATTGGCAACGCTCGCGATGGCAGCGGCACTGGCGAGATAGGTGGTCGTCGGGAACTGCGGATCGACCAGCCATGCGCTCGACACCGTGCGTTCGTCCAGCACGATCGAGCTCGCACGAACGCCGAGCCCGGACTGGACCAACGCGATCGTCAGGCTGGCGATCGTCGAGGCCAGCCACAACTGCCCCAGCAAGAGCCATCGTCGCCGAACGAGGAGGATCAGCAGGCCGGCCAGCGGCACCAGCGTGGCGCCGAGCTGCGCGACGCCGATGATCGATTCCTCGAGACGATCGGGGAACCTGCTGAAGCCCTCGACGATGTCGGACTCGGCACCACTGATGGTGTCCTCGGCCACCGTGCCCAGCAACAGGCCGAGGCCGACGAACCCGAGGCCGATGAGCAGGCGCACCCACTCCCCCGGCGAGAAGCGGCGGCGGGTCGCAGGAGGATCGTAGAGCTCGACGACGCTGACGCCTGGCTCGGCGACGGGCGAGGCGTCGGTCATCGAGCCACCAGCGCTTCCTGGCGGGTGCTCATAGCGCTGTGGCCCTCGCCGGATCGAGAACGCCGGTGCCGACGGCATGCTCCAGTGGTCACCGAGAGATAGTGGACCGAGTCGACCCACACCGCAACCGAGTGGCGTACCGCTTCGCCGAGCCCGCATGACGGCGCTACCTTGCTGTGCTCATGTTCCGAACCACGGTCTCATCGTGAGCTCCCCGACGCAGCACACCACCGGCCAGCAGCAGACCGCGCTCGGCAGACTGGTGCACTACGCCGGGGAGTCGCTTCGACGAGAGCCCGACGCCGACGCCATGGCGGCCGTGGACGAGCTGTTTCCGACCGGCCATGCGCGTGTCGAGTTCCTGTGGCGGTTCTCGACACTCATCATGCTGTCGGCCTCGATCGCAGCGGTCGGACTGCTGGCGGACTCCGCCGCGGTCGTGATCGGCGCCATGCTCGTCGCCCCGCTCATGACCCCGATCATCGCCACCGCAGCCGCCACCGTTCGCGCCGACAATCGCGAGCTGGTCATCGCGCTCGGTGTGATCATCCTCGGCACCGCGCTGCGCGATCACCGTCGGTTACCTGACGTCGGCATTGCTGTCGGACGCGGTCCGCGGCACCGACGCACTACCTGCCGAGGTCGAGGCCCGCACGTTCCCTGGGCTCTTGGACCTCGGAATCGCCGTCACGGCGGGTGCCGCAGCCGGGTACATCACCCCGCGACGCTCGGCGACCGGCGCGCTGCCCGGCGTCGGCATCGCCGTGGCACTCGTGCCTCCCCTGGCGACCGTCGGCATCACCTTCCAACTCGGCGACGGCGATGACGCAGGGAACGCATTGCTGCTGTTCGCCACCAACCTGGCGGCGATCATCTTCGCGGCCTCGATCATGTTGTTGCTTGCCGGATTCCGCCCCCATACGCGGGTGTCGCGCCGCATGCTCGGCGCCCGGATCCTCGTCACCTTGTCGGCGGTCGGCGCCGTTGCGGTGCCGCTCACTGTGCACACGCAGTCGACCGTCGAGGACACCCAGCTCCGTGCCACGGTGTCCGACGCCGTGGCGGAGTGGGATGCCACGGTGCGCGTCGTTGCCCTCGATGCCGATGTCGCGGGCGGCGAGGCCACCGTCGAATTGCTCGTCGCCGGGCCGAATGAGCCCCGTGAGGTCTGGCGCCTCGCAGAATCGATACGCGACGGCTTCGGCGGGCCGGTCGAGCTGGATCTGCAGTTCGAGCGCGATCAGCGCTTCCAGGTCAGTGCACGATGAGAACGGTCGCTGCGATCCTGGTCCTCGTCGTGGGTGCGAGCCTGCTGACCGCATGCGGCGACGACGACACCGAGGTGTTGCCGGTCGTGCAGATCTTCGGGCCCTACCGAGGTGACGAAGCGACGCTGTTCATGGCCGGCCTCGACGACTGGGCCGCGTCGCAGGGCATCGACATTCGCTACACCGGCAGTACCGACTTCGCCGGCGATCTGCAGTTCCGCGTCCGGGAGATCCTCGATCCGCCGGACATCGCCATCGTTCCCCAGCCCGGATTGGTCAGCGAGCTGGCCGGCGACGGGCTCATCGTGCCGCTGTCCGAGGCGCTCGCCGAGGGCTTGATGTCGTCGTTCGACGGCGACATCCTCGATCTCGCCCGCGTCGACGGCGACCTCGTCGGGTTCCCGTATCGATCCAACGTCAAGAGCCTGGTCTGGTACCGGCCCGAGGTGTTCGCCGAACTGGGCGTGGAGCCACCGACCTCGATGCAGGAGCTCGAAGCTCTCGTCGAGCAGCTGGTGTCCTCCGGCCTCACCCCCTGGTGCCTCGGCATCGAGGCCCAGTCGGCCACGGGCTGGCCGGCGACGGACTGGGTCGAAGACCTGATCGTGCGGGCCGAGGGCAGCGAAACCTACGAGCGGTGGGTCGACGGCTCCGTGCCCTTCGAGAATCCGGCCATCGCAGATGCCTTCACCACACTCGCCGACCTGGTCCTCCAGCCCACACGTGTGGCCGGCGGGGTCGGTGGCGTGCTCACCACGAGTACCCAGGACAGCGACGACCCGCTCTTCGCCGACCCGCCCGGATGTGTGCTGTTCAAACAGGCGAGCTTCGCCTACGGATGGATGCCCGCTGGACTCGAGCTCGGACCCGACGGCGACATCGCGTTCTTCGTCCTGCCGTCGATCGAGTCCGGTGCCACCCCCCCGCTGGTCGTCGGTGCCGACCTCGCCGTGGCCTTCGACGACCGACCCGAGGTCGAGGCGGTCATGGCTCGCCTGGCCACTGCCGAGGCGGGCCAGGCTTGGGCGCAAGGCGGGAGCTACCTGAGCCTCCGCTCCGATGTCGACCCGGCCACGTACTACCGCGACGTCGACCGCGCTGTCGCGCAGATCCTCGCCGACACCGACGTCGTCGTCTTCGACGGATCCGACTCGATGGAGCCTGCGGTCGGGACCGATCTCTTCTGGACCGAGATCACTGCGTGGATTGCCGGACAACGCAGCTACGAAGACCTGGCGGCCACGCTGGACACGGCCCGCGCCGAATAGCCCACTGCGTCGGGGGGTGTGACTGGTGTCAACAGGGCCCCTGCCTGCAGTCGTGCACAGAGCTGGCACCGCTAGGGTCGCAGGCTATGAAAAACTACAGAACCCTCCTGATGATCCTGGCGTTGGTCGCCTCGTTCTCACTCATCGCCGCGGCCTGCGGCGACGACGATGACACCGACGACACCTCGGCCGGCGAGAGCTCCTCGGACTCCGGCGGCGGCACTGCCGTTGCTGACTCGAGCCCAGAAGACCTCGAGATCTGGCAGACCGACCTCAACGCCGTCGGCTGCTACGCCGGTGCGGTCGATGGATCGCTCGGTCCCCAGACCGAAGCTGCCATCGAGGCATTCCAGGCCGCCAAGGGCCTGACCGTCGACGGCCTGCTCGGGCCCGCGACCGAGAGCGCACTCGAAGAGGCCGTCGCCGCAGGCGAGGTCGTGTGTTCCGACACGACCGGCGGCGAAACCGATGGCAGCGACGCCGGCGGCACAGCCGGCGAAGCGTCCCTGAGCTCGGCCAGCTACAACAACACGTTCGCACTGGGTGCGTGCTCGCTCGAAGCCGATCTCGAGAACCTGTCGATCCAGGGTGAGGTCAACGGGCTGACGATCATCGCCAACGCAACCGAGGGCGCGGGCACCGTCGGCGTCGACGGTGGCACCGAAGGCGACGGCATCACGCTGAACGGCGAGATCACCTCGGCGAGCGTCGAGCCGGACCGGACCTTCAGCGCCACCGGCACGTTCGGCGAACCCAACAACGCAGGCGAGGAATTCACCCTGTCGGGCTCCTGCCCCGAGTAGGCACCCACCCATGGCGTCGACCGACGCCAGGCGGTGATCTGAGAAGCGACCGACGGGGTCGGCGGCCACGGCCGCCGGCCCCGTCTCGCGTCAGGGCTCGGCCCTGGCGGGCGCCGGCGAACTCAGCGGATCTGGCGAAGCGGCAACAGCGCGGCCTCGAGTTCGGCGCGACGGGCCTGCACGGCGTTGTTCGATGCAACGAGCGCATTGCGCGCCGATGCGTCCTCCGGGTCGCTCGTGGAGCGCAGACCGACGTTGGTGTCGATGGCGCCGACGAGCGATCCGAGCGTACGGCTGAGATCGCGCAGCGCCAGCGACGTCTGGGGATCGCTGTTCACGGCGAGTGCGGTGGCTTCGCTGCCGAGGTCGTAGATGCGGCGGCGACTGTCCTGCCAGTTGAGTTGGAGACGCGCAGCGTCGACCGACGGGTTGAGCATCTCGAGCGACACTTGATCATGAACCCACTGGCCGCCGCCGACGATGCGGCTGAGGCGCTCGTGGCGTACGAGGCGCTGCTGATCCCGACGGTCCTGCACCTGATCGTTGCGTCGGCCGAGCGAGCTCGCGACGCCACCGATCACCAGCAGCGCAACGATGGCGACGATGCCGATGATCACCCAGCGGATCGTGTCGGGATCGGTGAGCGGATTGTCCTCGTCGCCCTCATCCTCGCCATCATCGGCGGCGCCCATCGTCGGCCGCGCGCGCCATCATCGGCCGCACCGTCGCCGCCCTCGGGCGCGCCACCACCACCACCGCCACCATCGCCGCCGCCTTCGGGCGCACCGCCGCCGCCACCGCCATCGTCGGCCGGTGGATCCTGCGCCACCGCCCCTGTGGCCGGCACGACCAGCACCAAGGCGCTGACGGCGAGGGCGAGGACGACGAGAAGATGACGTATTCGAGAATCACGCACACGGGAAATGTAGTCGCCTACAGTCACCATTTGTCTGATGCAGCATCCCAGCGCAGGAGGGTTGCGACGTGACGGTCGCCGTGCAGAATCTCACCAAGACCTACGGTGCGCGCACCGTGGTCGACGACCTCAGTTTCGACCTCGAGCCCGGCCAGGTCGTGGGCTTCCTCGGACCCAACGGCTCGGGCAAGTCCACCACCATGAAGATGATGCTCGGCCTGGCTCGTCCCGACCAGGGGTCGGTGAGTTGGGACGGTTCCACCTACGCCGAGCTCGACGAACCCATGCGCATGGCCGGCGCGCTGCTCGACGCCCAGGCCATCGACCCGGCGCGCAGCGCACGTGATCACCTCCGGGTTCTCGCCACGTGTGCGCAACTCCCGCCCAGCCGGGTCGACGACGTCCTCGAACTCACCGGCATGACGAGCGTCGCCGACGAGAACATCGGCGGCTTCTCGCTGGGTATGCACCAGCGCATCGGGATCGCGGCCGCGCTCCTCGGTGATCCCAAGTACCTGTTGTTCGACGAGCCGTCGAACGGACTCGACCCCGAGGGCATCCACTGGCAGCGGGATCTGTTCCGCGACCTGGCAGCCGAAGGCCGCGGGGTGCTCGTCTCGAGCCATCTGCTGGCAGAGCTCGCCCACGTGGTGGATCACCTGGTCGTGATCGGCAAGGGCAAGCTGATCAGCCAGACCAGCATCGAGGCCTTCACGAGCCGTGAGCAGTCGCACGTGCGGGTCCGCAGCCCACGCTCACCCGAACTCGCGCAACTGCTGGTCGCACGCCAGCTGACGATCGAGATCGACGACGGTGCACTGCTGGTGTCGGGCACCACGGCGGCCCTCGTCGGCGACCTCGCCGCCGCCGAAGGAATCGCCCTCCACGAGCTCACCACCGAGACGGTGACCTTGGAGCAGGCCTTCCTCACGGCCACGGCGGGAGCGCAGGAGTACCGATCCGGCACCTCGACCACGGAGGCCTCGCCATGACCCCGATCATCAGGGCCGAGATCCTCAAGTTGACGTCGGTGCGTCGCACCTGGATCGCAGGCGCGATCGCACTGCTGCTGACACTGCTGTTCCTGATCGTCGGCCTGATCTTCTTCGGACGGGCGGTCGGCGACGAGGTACCACCCACCGACATCACCGACCGCATCGCGCTCGTGGCCAGCGGAGTGACCTTCGCAGCCCTCGTCGTCGGCGTCGCCGGCATCCAAGCACTGGCGTCGGAGTTCTCGACGAACAGCATCATCCCGTCGGCGGTCGCGGTCCCGCGCCGCTCGACACTGCTGAACTCGAAGATCGCGGCCGTCGCCATCGCTGCGTTCGTCTTCGCAGCCGCGCTGACCATCCTCTCGCTCGTCATCAGCATGATCGGCCTCGAGATCAAGGACTATCCGCTTCGCTTCGGCGACCACGACATGGCCCGCATAGCGATCGGCATGGTCCTCGTGCCGGTGCTCTATGCGCTCTACGGACTGGCATTGGCGCTCCTCGTCGGCAATTCAACGACGGCGATCGCGATCCTGTTGGTTCAGGCCACCCTGGGCGAGTCTGCCCTGGGTTCGTTCCTGCCCGATGATGTCGCGAAGTTCCTGCCGTTCCGGGCCACTGGCACGATCGTGTCGACCGATCCGCCCATCAACCCCTACGAGGGTCTGGCCGTCATGTCTGGTTGGATCTTCTTGTTGTTCGTCATCGGTGCCGCACTGTTCGAGCGACGCGACCTGGCCTGAGCTGCGGCCGGCTCAGCCACCTGGGAGCACCGTCGGGGCCTCGGCCTGTGCGAGCCGCTCGTGGAGGCGCCGGCGCAACTCGTCGGGAGGTAGGTCGCTCCACGACCGGCGTCTGCGTCGAACCACCGCGACTCCCACCGCGGTCACGCCGGCGAGCCCGGCGAGGCCGATGATCTTCCAACCCAGTCCTGTCACGCCGCCGAGCCTAGGGGGAGACGATGGTCTCACCGATGACCTACACCGATGCCTTGCATCTCACCCGCACGGGCGATGTCTGGCTCTTTCGGGGTCGCAGCGGCGCCGACCGGGCCATCCGTCTGGCGACCAACAGTCCTGTCAACCACGTGGGCATGGTCATCGCCCTCGAGGGACTCCCCCCGCTGTTGTGGCATGCGGAGTTGGGCGCATCGCTCGAAGACGTGTGGGCGGGTCGCCATCAGCGGGGCGCCCAGCTGCATCGGCTGGCCGATGCCGTGTCGGTGTGGGCGCACCGCTATGGCCAACGGGCCTGGTTTCGCCAAATCGACATCACGGCCACCCGCCAGATGGAGAACCAGGCGCTGCGCACCGTCGACGAGTTCAACGGGCGAGCGTTCCCGCGCACCGGCGCATTGGCGCGCAACTGGGTCAAGGGCCGGTTCCGGCGACCGGCGAAGATCGAGGACATGTACTGCGCCGAAGTCGTCGCCGTCACCTACGAGCGGATGGGCCTACTCGACGAGCGGAGGCCACCGAACTGGTACGACCCGGGCACATTCTGGAGCGGCGACCGGCTGGAGTTGATCGGTGCCGAGCTCGGCGCGGAGATCCCGGTCACCACCATCCCCGAATACCAAGCCACACCGAGCGCCTGACGCACCAGGGTGCGTCATCGTCTCGCCATGACCGGGTAGCGTTCCCGAGCGCCTGGACACCGACCAGGCGCCGTACCGACTACCCGAGCCGGCACGGCCATCACCGACCCGACATGCCAGAGACTCCGTGATCCCCCTGCTGCTCGCCCACCTCGTCGCCGCCGTCGCCTGCCTCGTCGCAGGCCGACGCGGCGCACGCTGGGCACTGCCGGCCGCGGCGACCGTTCCGGCCATCACGTTCGTGTGGCTGGTCACCCGC
The DNA here is from genome assembly GCA_963716795.1 of uncultured Acidimicrobiaceae bacterium. Lineage (GTDB taxonomy): Bacteria > Actinomycetota > Acidimicrobiia > Acidimicrobiales > UBA8592 > CAVQUE01. Next base: position 570,395 of record CAVQUE010000002.1, read on the forward strand.
TCGCAGTCCGTCCTGGACGGCGATACGCCAACGACCGACATCAGCTGGATCCCCCAGCTGTCGCTGTCGATCTCGCTGCGCCTCGACGGCTTCGGTCTGCTGATGGGGCTCATCGTGTCGGGTATCGGCACCCTCGTGCTGCTCTACTCTGCGGCGTACTTCGGCCGCCGCGACGATCTCGCCCGTCTCGCCGGTCTCCTCCTCGGCTTCGCCGGGGCGATGCTCGGCATCGTCTGGGCCGACGGTCTGCTCACCCTGTTCGTCTTCTGGGAGCTCACGTCGATCACGTCGTTCCTGCTGATCGGCTTCAACGACGAACGACGCCGCCGCCCGGGCCGCGGCGGCACGAGCCTTCCTCGTCACCGGCGCCGGGGGCCTCGCCATGTTGGCGGGCTTCATCATCTTGACCATCGTCGGGGACGCCACGACCATCTCCGAACTGGTCGCGGACCCGCCGAGCGGAACGCTCACGAACGTGGCCCTGGTACTGGTGCTGATGGGCGCGTTCACGAAGTCGGCCCAGTTCCCGTTCCACTTCTGGCTGCCCGGCGCGATGGCCGCACCAACCCCGGTGAGCGCCTACCTGCACTCTGCGACGATGGTGAAGGCAGGTCTGGTGGTGGTGGCCCGCTTCGCGCCGGCCTTCGCGGCGCAGGGTCCGTGGCGCACGCTGGTCGTGTTCGCCGGGTTGGCGTCGCTGCTCGTCGGCGGCGTGCGCGCCATGCGCCAACAAGACGCCAAATTGGCCCTGGCCCACGGCACCGTCAGCCAGCTCGGCTTCTTGATGGTGCTGCTCGGCCTCGGGACACCGGCCACGACCTATGCGGGCGTCGCAATGCTGCTCGCCCACGCGCTGTTCAAGGCCTCGCTGTTCCTCTGCGTCGGGGTCGTCGATCACGAGGCCGGTACGCGCGACATGCGCCGCCTGCGGGGCCTGCTCCGTGCGCTGCCGGTGGTCGCGGCATCGGTGATCGTGGCCGCAGCGTCGATGGCGGCGATCCCGCCGACCCTGGGCTTCGTCGCCAAGGAAAAGGCCCTCGACGGACTCCTCGAGTCCGAGATCGGCGCCATCGGCACGATCGCGCTCATCGGCGTCGCCGTCGGGTCGGTGCTCACGGTCGCATACACGATCCGCATCGCCGTCGGCCTCCTCGGCAACGATGCGCCGGGCATCGCCGCCGATGACGACCCGACCACGATCGTCGGGCAGCCCATCGACCCCTCCTCCCTGCACCGCCCTGCGTGGAGCTTCGTCGGCGCGCCGGCGCTGCTCGCCGCACTCTCGCTCGCAGGCGGTCTCGCAGCAGCCCCGGTGGGCGACTGGCTGGCCGAAGCTTCGGCCTCGCTCGACCCGGCCACGGCGTCCAAGCACCTCGTGCTGTGGCCCGGCGTCAACGAGGCCCTGCTGTTGTCGAGCGCGATCGTCGCCACGGGCGTGGCGCTCTGGTGGTTCACTCGAGAGGCGACCCGCACCCGTGATGTGAGCGACAGCCTCGCCACGGTTGTGTACGACCGGTTCTACGACGGGCTGCTCGACGGTGCTCGGCGCATCACCGCCGTGACCCAGAGCGGATCGTTGCCGTTCTACCTCGCGGTCGTGTTGATGACGCTGGCTGCGTCACTCGGAGCAGCGCTGATCGCCGGAGCCACCGACTCGATCACCGACACACGGTGGAGCAACTCGGCGATCGAGTTCGTGGCGGTCCTGGTGACCGGCCTGCTCGCCATCGCAGTCCTCCTCGCCCGCACCCGCTTCGCTGCCGCCGTGCTGCTCGGTGGCAGCGGCTACGCCCTCGCCATCGTCTACCTGATCCAGGGCGCACCGGACCTGGCGATCACCCAGTTCCTCGTCGAGACGCTGACCATCGTGGTGTTCTTGTTGGTGTTGGCGCGACTTCCGTCGGAGTTCTCGCCGGCGCCCGAGTGGGCACCCAAGGCCGTCCGCATCGGCATCGCCGTCGCCGTCGGCGTGACCGTTCCGTTGTTCGCGCTCAGCGCATCGGAATCACGGACCGAACCATCGGTCGGCGACCAGTACGTGGCCCTGTCGGAGCCCGAGGCCGGTGGCCACAACGTGGTCAACGTGATCCTGGTCGACTTCCGCGGCTTCGACACCCTCGGCGAGATCACGGTGCTCGCCGTCGCCGGCGCCGGCGTCGTCAACCTCGTGCGTGCGGCTCGACGTCAACAGCGCCGCAAGCACATCGAGGACGGCGCCACCCACCTCGGCGAGGTCGACGACGAGACGGCGACGACCCGCCAGGTCGGAGTGTGGCGATGAGCAACCACCTGATGGCGAAACGTTCGACCGTGCTCACGGCCACGGTCAACGGCATCACGCCGATCGTCCTGGCGTTCTCGATCTTCTTGACGCTGCGGGGCCACAACGCCCCCGGCGGCGGCTTCAGCGGCGGCCTGGTGATGGGGGCCGCCGTGATCCTTCGCTATCTGGCGTCGGGGCCGGCGGGCATCCGCTCCCTGCGCATCGATCCGATCGCGCTCATGGGCGCCGGACTCGCCATCGCCGTCACGGTGGGGTTCACATCGCTCGTCGTCGACGACGCGTTCTTGGAATCCGCCATCTGGAAATCCACGGTCCCGGTGATCGGCGAGATGAAGATCGTCTCGTCGTCGCTGTTCGACATCGGTGTCCACATCCTGGTGGTCGGGGTCGTGATGGCGGTGCTCGTCGCCTTCGTGGAGGCCGACGACGAGATGCGTGGACGGGAGCAGCCATGAGCTTCGAACAGGCGCTGCTCATCGGCGTGCTCTCCGGCACCGGCACGTATCTGGTGCTGCATCGCACGCTGACGCGGATCATCTTGGGACTCGGCCTGCTCGGCAACGCCGTGAACCTGCTGATCCTGACCTCCGGAGACGGTCCCGGGGTGGCCCCCATCATCGGTCGCGAGGGCGAGTTCACCGATCCGGTCCCCCAGGCGCTGGTGCTCACGGCCATCGTGATCGGCTTCGGCGTGATTTCGTTCCTGTTGGCGATGGCCTATCGGGCGTGGACGATCGACGGCCACGACGAGGTCGAGGACGACATCACCGACATGCGCGTCGCCAGGCAGGACCGCTCCGATGCGCATGCGACGTCACCGCCGACGCCCGAACAGGAAGAGCCGACATGAGCTCGCTCCTGCCCGTCGCCATCGCGCTGCCGCTCGTCGGCGCGTCGCTGTCGTTGCTCGCGATCGGTTCGCGCTCGGTGCAGCGGGCCATCAGCATCGTGTGCAGCGCCGGGACGGCCGCGATCTCGCTCGCCATCGTGATCGGGGTCGACCGCGACGGCACGCAGGTGTCCACGATCGGCGACTGGCCCGCCGAGATCGCCATCAACCTCGTGGCCGACCGCTTCGCCGCCTTGATGCTCACGATCAGCTCCACCATGTTGCTGGCCGTCCTGCTGTACGCGATCGGCCAGTCCGGCGACGGCGAACGGTCGCGCTGGTACCACCCGGCCTACCTGGTGCTCACCGCCGGCGTGTGCGGCGCGTTCCTCGCCGGGGACCTGTTCAACCTGTTCGTGTGGTTCGAGGTCCTGCTCATCGCCAGCTACGTGCTGTTGACCCTCGAGGGCACCGATCGCCAGATCCGCGCCGGCACCACCTATGTCGTGCTGAACGTGATCGAATCGTTCGTGCTGGTCACCGGCGTGGCGCTGATCTTCGCTGCCACCGGCACGTTGAACATGGCGGTGTTGCCCGAACGCCTCGCCGAGTTGCCCGATGGGATCCGGCTCGGGCTGAACCTGCTGTTGTTGATCGCCTTCGGCCTGAAGGCCGCGGTGTTCCCGCTGTTCTCCTGGCTTCCCGACAGCTACCCGGCGGCGCGCAGCCCGATCAGCGCCGTGTTCGCGGGTCTGCTCACCAAGATCGGGGTCTACGCGATCATCCGCACCCAGACCCTGCTGTTCCCCGGCAGCCTGCGCACGCTGCTGTTGGTGATCGCAGGGCTCACGATGGTGGTCGGCGTGCTCGGCGCCATCGCGCAGTCGGACATGAAGCGGATCTTGAGCTTTCACATCGTCAGCCAGATCGGCTACATGATCATGGGCCTGGCACTCGGCGGCGTCGCAGCCGTGACCGCGACGATCTTCTACATGGTCCATCACATCCCGGTGAAGACCTCGCTGTTCCTCGTGGAGGGGATCGTCGAGCGCGAGACGGGATCGTCCGATCTGAGCCGCGTGTCCGGTCTCGCCCGACGATCGGGGCCCCTCGCGGCGCTGTTCCTGATCCCGGCGTTGAGCCTGGCGGGGCTGCCGCCCTTCTCCGGGTTCCTCGGCAAGACGGCCGTCGTCACCGAGGGGCTGGATCAGCGGGCATGGTGGATCGTCGGTGCCGCCCTGGTGGTGTCGCTGATGACGCTGGTGTCGATGCTCAAGATCTGGACGGGTGCGTTCTGGGGGTCAGCGGACCCGCAGGCGACCGACGGAGCCAGCGGCGGCATCCTGCACAAGCACCCGCTGATGGCCGGCGTGACGACCGTGGTCGTCACCGGGACCCTGATGATCGCCCTGTTCGCCGGGCCGCTGTACCGATTCAGCGAGCGCGCCGCGATCGACGTCAACGATCCCACTGCGTACTCGACGGCGGTGCTCCCATGACCCGGCTGCTGTCGCCGTTGTTCGTCCTGCTCGTCTGGCTGGCGCTGTGGGGTGAGGTCACGGTGGTGAACGTGGTGAGCGGCCTCGCCGTCGTCGGCGTCATCGGCCTGGTGTTCCGGCCCGTGCCGCCTCGTCATACGGTCCACCCCCTGGCGCTGATACGCCTGGTGGCGGTGTTCGTCTGGCGGCTCCTGTCGTCGTCGGCGACGGTGGTGGTCACCGTCCTCGCACCCTCGCCGGCGCGCCTGCGTTCGGGCGTGGTCGGCGTCGAACTCTCCCACCCGTCGCCGCTGGTCGCGACCATCGTGGCCGACGCGATCAGCCTCACCCCCGGCACCTTGACCCTCGACGTCCGCTATGGCGACGACGACCCGGCCGAGGCGGCACCGCCGGTGCTGTACATCCACGTGCTCGGGTTGTCCGACCCCGACGCCATCCGCGACGACGTGTGGGGCCTCGAGCGCCTCGTGGTCTCGGCCGTCACACCCGATCCGCCCGAGGCGTTCCGACAGCCCCGCCAGGATGCAGACCCGGGAGAACCCGACATGAATGCCGTGGGATGGGTGAGCGGCGTGATGCTCGCAGCGGCAGGCCTGCTGACGACCATCCACATCCTGCGGTCGCGGAACCTCGCAGACCGCGCCGTGGGTGTGGACATGCTCGTCGCCATCGTCCTGAACGGACTCGCGGTCGGCATCGCAATCACCCAGGACGACCTCGTCGCGGCGCTGATTCTGATCATCGGGCTGTTGGCGTTCCTGGGCAGCGTGACGATCGCCCGCTACATCGAGGAGCGAGGGCCATGAGCACCGTCGTCGATGTCCTCGCCGCTGGTGATGTTGCTCGCCGGTTCGGCCCTGGCGCTCATCGCTGCGATCGGCATGTTCCGGATGCCCGATGCGTACTCGCGTATCCACGTGGCCACGAAGCCGGCCACCCTGGCCGTCGTCTGCACGGTCGGCGCCGCGGTGCTGCGGGTGCCAGGCCTGGCTCCGACCACCAAGCTGCTGCTCGCAGTGGCGCTGCAGTTCTGGACGGCGCCGGTCGCGAGCCACATGATCGGCCGCGCCGCGCACGCCGCCGGGCTGCGACCCGACGAGCCATGGGCCATGGACGACCTGGCGGTCGCGGACCGAGGCGCTGACCGAAACGCCGCCGAGGCGGACTCGCCCGACGACGACGCCACGCCCTGAGATACGCGCCCCCGGCAGGATTCGAACCTGCGACCTGAAAATTAGAAGTTTCCTGCTCTATCCAGCTGAGCTACGGAGGCCGACGGCTCAGCGTAGAGCGCCGGGGCCATGGTGCGGTCGACGGGCCTCACCGCCGGGCACCGGGGCGCCGAGCGATTGCGTCGTCGAGCGGGCCTCGGGCACATGCCATGATCTCTCGCCATGGGACTGCGTGTCGGCATCAGCATGCCGTGGGATCTGTGGGACCTCGAACCCGACCAACAGCGAGCACGCATGGCGAGCCTCGCCGATGGCGGCGTCGACCACGTGTTCACCGCTGATCACGTCAGCTTCGTGGGCGGCCACGGCATCGACGGCCTGACCCATCTCGCCGCCGTCGCCGGACTCGAACCTCGCCTCGATCTCGAGGTCGGGGTGATGCTGTTGGCGCTGCGTCATCCGATGGTCGCAGCCCGCCAGATCGCGTCGTTGGCGCAGATCGCACCGGGACGGCTGACCGTCGGGGTCGGGGTCGGGGGCGAGGACCGCCACGAGTTCGAGGTCTGCGAGGTCGATCCCGCCACCCGTGGCGCCCGTACCGATGTGGCCATGCTGCTGGTTCGACGCCTCCTCGAGGGTGAGACCGTCGACGGCGACGGCACGTTCTTCGACTTCGAGACCGGCCGGATTCGCCCGACGCCGCCGACGCGTGTCCCGTTCGTCGTCGGGGGTCGCAGCGATGCGGCCCTGTCCCGGGTGGCTCGCCTCGGCGACGGCTGGCTGGCGGCCTGGTGCTCGCCACGCCGGTTCCGCGAGGCCACGGCGACGATCGACGACCTCGCGACCGATCGCCGGGTGACCTGGCGCCACGGTCTGCAGGCCTGGATCGGGGTCGGCGACGACCCCGCCGAGGGACGCACCCACGTGGCCCGGGCGATGGAGCGCTTCTACGGGCTGAACTTCGAACTCTTCGAGCGCTACACCCCCGTCGGCACCCCCGAACAGATCGCGGCGTTCCTGGCTCGCTACGTCGATGCCGGCGCATCGGTACTGAACCTGACGCCCTGCGGGCCGAGCCGCGAAGCCGAGGCCGAAGCCGTCGTGGCGATCCGAGACCTGCTGCGGGGCTGATCCTGCGACGCGGCCGAGACCCAGGAGAAATCCGATGGTGTCGGGGACGGTGCGACGGCCTATATTGGGGCACCGCCTCGCTTCGGCGAGTCGTGGTGACCGTAGCTCAGTCTGGTAGAGCCCAGCGTTGTGGTCGCGGTGGTCGCGGGTTCAAGTCCCGTCGGTCACCCGGAGGAGCACCTGCCTCGGTAGGCGGCTCCACCCGGGACGCTGGGCCTCTTGGGCGCAGTCCCCGTACACAAGCGCCTCTAGCTCAATTGGCAGAGCATCGGACTCTTAATCCGCAGGTTCTGGGTTCAAGTCCCAGGGGGCGTACACCGAGAAACCCCAGGTCAGGCCCCGCAAGAGCCTCCTGGGGTTTCGTCGTTTTGGAGTCTATCGAGCCCAGTTCGGCACCTTGGGTGCCATAGACCGCCGATAGACCCGTCGGTAGACTCTCCCATGGCGGAGTGACAGGAGGCGGTTCGAGGCCAAGGTCGATCGCAGCGGCGAGCACCATCTGTGGACCGGGGCCAAGACCGAGCGGGCGCTGGTCAGTCCGCGGTCGAGGGCAGCTCCGAACCGCCGCGCAGATTGCGTGGGAGCTCGCCCACGGCGAGTGTCCCGCGGGCAGCCGGATCAGTCTGCCGCGAGGAACAAGCTCTGCGTCCGTGCCGACCACCTCGGAGTCGACCCTCGGGCGCGGATGCACCGGCCGGCCGCGCCGTCCGGGCCGAACGAGGGCAGCGGCTCCATCGAGACCTCGGCAACGGGAAGTGGAAGCTGACCGCCGATGCCGGGCGGGACTCCAAGGGACGTCGACGCCGGATCACGCGGACGGTGCGAGGCAGCCGGAAGGACGCGAACCGTGCGCTCGCCGTGCTGAGCGCCGAGATCGCGTCCGGTACCAGGCGGCCGACCGCCAAGTCCGAAGGAACGGCGTCGCTCACGGTCGACCAACTCGTCGATTGGTACATCGACTTCGCTCGCGAGGTACGAGGTCTCGAACGAACCACGGTGTTCGGGTACAAGGAGGTCTACGAGGCCCGCCTGAAAGACCAGATCGGCTACCTGAACGCCGAGCGGCTGACCCCGGCGCACATCGACAATGCGTTCGGTCACATGCGCAGCAAGGGCCTTTCGCACAGCCGGATGAACAACGCCCGGGCAGCCCTGTCCGGCGCCTACAAGTGGGGTCGCCGGCACGAGAAGGTCAACGCCGACCCGATGCGGGGATTCGAGCTCCCGAAGAGCCAGAAGTCCCGCAAGAAGACCACTGCACCCGAGATCGGCGAGCTGCTCACGCTGCTGGACGCAGCCGCCAACCGCGACCCCGAGTTCTCCCCCGTTCTGCTCCTGGCAGCCACCACCGGGATGCGACGAGGCGAGCTGTCGGCGCTGCGCCGCGATCGATTGCTGCTCGATCGGGGCGAGCTGCGGGTCGAGCGGTCGATCAGCGAGATCGATGGTGAGCTCGAGGAGAAGCCGACCAAGACCCACGACACCCGGACGGTCAGGCTCGACGAAGCCACGGTCGGCTTCCTTCGGGGGCACCTGGCCGCGATGGACGAGCGAGCCGAGCGGCTGGGCTTCGAGGTTGCCGAGCGACGGGTTCGTGTTCAGCCTCGAACCGAACTGCGCTCGGCCGATGCGACCTGAACTCATGACGCGACGCATGCGTCGACTCCGCAAGAGCTTCGGCAGTCGAGCCCTGACTTCGATGCCACGATCCTGGCCATGCGCAAGTGGACCAGCACCGAGCTCATGGACGCCGGCTTCAACCCCTCGACGGTGAGCGGCCGCCAGGGCCACACCGTTCAAGTCATGCTGAACAACTACTCGAGCCGACGAGCCTCAGCCGACCAGGCCGCCGCCGACCACCTCGGTGCCTGTCGTCCACCGACGCCGAGCCGACGGGGCCTGACTCCTG
>CAVQUE010000003.1:0-370889 GCA_963716795.1 uncultured Acidimicrobiaceae bacterium
CTCGCTGCTGCTCGGTCAGGAACGACCCGAGTGCGTCCCAGGTCGACTCGCTGATACGCCGATGTCAGCAGAAGAAGAAGCAGGCCTTCTTGCCGAGGCTGGGGTAGGGAATAGGCACCGGCAGACCAGGGGACGGCGTGACGTTCGGAAAGCCGAAGCCCGCGACATCGTCTCCAGCAGCGAGCGTGAGCGCGCCGGCCTGACACAGGACGTGGAGCGCCGCACGCTCCTGCTCGGGCAGCGAGTCGACGAAGCCGACCAGCTTCGTCAGCATCGAGTCCACGACGTCTTCTGACGTGGGTGGTGGTTCCACGGTGTGCCCCCTGCGGATCGGATGCGCCACGCTACTGCGCCGAGGTCGGGCAATCCCGACGATCCCGGCGGGGGACTCCGTCGAGACCATCACTGCGTCGTGCATCTCCTGGAGCACCGCAATCACGTCCTCGGCTCGGAGCACTCCACGAACGAGGCGACCCCCCGGCCGATCGCAGAACAGCACCGGGATCTATTCGGTGAAGAGGCCCGAGAGGCGCCGGGAGAGCGCTGCGGGGGTGATCTTGGTGAGGGCCACGGCGGAGCGGTACTTGACGGTGGGGACGACGACCGGCTTGTTGCGATCGACGCCGTCGAGCCCGATGCGGGCGACGGTGTCGGCGTCGTCCCACAAGGCGGCGGGGATCTTCGAGGTGTCGAACTCGGCTCGGGTCTGGAACTCGGTGCGGGTGAAGCCCGGCAACAGCGCCGACACGTGCACGCCGCTGTCGCGGAGCTCGAGGTGGAGCGCCTCGCTGAACCGGGTGACGAACGCCTTGGTCGCGCCGTAGGTGGCGTTGTTCGGCGCGGGCACGTTCCCGGCGATGGACGACACGTTCAAGATGCCGCCACGTCCCCGTGGTCGCATTGCGGCGCCTGCGGCGTGGGACAGCCGCATGACCGCTTCGACATTGACGGCGAGCACCGAGCACTCCCGGTCGATGTCGAGGTCGACGAAGCTGCCGGTGTAGCCGAAGCCGGCGTTGTTGACGAGGAGGTCGATGGCCGGTTCGGCACCGAGGCGAGCTTCGACGGCGGCCAGCGCGGCGGGGTCTGCGAGGTCGGCGACGAGGACCTCGACCCGGTCGTCGCCGAGCTCGGATGCCAGGGCCCGGAGGCGGGCCTCGTCGCGTGCGACCACGACGAGGTCGGTGCCGTCGGCGGCGAGTCGGCGGGCCATTGCCTCGCCGATGCCGCTCGATGCTCCGGTGACCAGGGCGCGATTCCATCGGGGTGCCATGCGGGGACGCTATTGCGCCAGGTCGCCGCACGCACGGCTGGCGCTGCAGGAACCGGCGGCAGCGGGTCGGCCTGGGCATGCGGACCTGCGGCGGTCAGTGGGTCACGGTCGCTCTCGCTCCTCGGACAGTCGGGCGAGATGGCGGACCGATCAGGGCCCCCTCGAGCACCAGATGGGGATTGTGCCGCAGCGGTGGCACAACGCTATGAGTAGAAACAATGCAAAAGGGCGTAAAAACATCGAGCAGCAGTCAATGGGCTGCTAGGTTGACGTCGGCTTCCCCCAGCTGAGACAACCACTCCGAAGGAAGCACCATGTACGTCCTGCCCAGCGACGTCTCGCAGCGCGCGCTGCAACTCGTGGCACAGCTCGCCGTCGCACGCGACAACCCCGACCTCGCGCCGGCTCTGCGCACGGCGATCGAGCTCACGCTCGACGCAAAGGTCGAATTCGACGCGATCGCCGACGCCTCCGACATCCCCGTGGCCGAGATCGCAGCGATCGCGGCCGAGCACCTTGCCGAGTACCACGTGATCATCGAGGAAGGGCTCGCCGAACGGGCGCAAGACCTCCGCACCGCGCTGCAACTTGCTCGGTTGGCGACTGCGCACGGCCTGCGAACGCGGGATGAGCATCACGACGGCGGCCGAGGCCGCCGGCCTCTCCGTCGAAGGGGCGAGGACGCTCATCGAGGAGTCCCCGGTCTTTCGACGCGCCGACCCCGATGCTCCGCTGAGCTGATCGGATGCAGCTGGACCGCACCCAGCGCGACGGACCACAGGTGCCGGTCTCAGCTCGGAGGTACCTAGGCGCTAGGATGGGAACCATGGTTCTCTCGATCAAGAGCGCGCAGGCCGACCGGCTGGCTCGTGAGTTGGCCGAGCTGACCGGCGAGTCGATCACCGACGCCGTCGTCGCCTCGCTCGAAGCACGCCTCGACGCCGAGCGTCGCCGTCGGCGGACACGGAGCCTCGACGACATCGTCGAACGGTTCTCGCAGCTCCCGACGCTCGACGATCGCAGCGGGGACGAGATCCTGGGCTACGACGACCACGGCCTGCCGGCGTGATCGTCGTCGACTCGTCGGCGATCATCGCCGTCCTCTTCGCCGAGCAGGGGAGTGCGCCGGTCGCACGACAGCTGCTCGACGCGACCTGCGTGATGTCGGCTGCCACGTACGTCGAGACCCGCATCGTCATCGAGGCGAAGGCGGGAGCAGCCGGTGGCCAGCTGCTCGACGAGCTGCTGGACCGAGCGGGCATCGAGCTCGTGCCCGTCGACGCCGAGCTCGCCGAGGAGGCGATCGTCGGTTGGCGTCGCTTCGGCAAGGGGAACCACCCGGCGGCGCTGAACTTCGGCGACGTCTTCGCCTACGCGCTCGCCCGCAGCCTCGGCGCACCACTGCTCTTCGTCGGCGACGACTTCACCCACACCGATCTCGAGGCACCCGAGGCGATGCCGTCCTGACCCGAGGTCGCCGGCCGGAACCGTCGACCGGCGGCGCCCCCGTCGCCTATTCTGCGGTCCGGCGACGTGCTTCGCCGGACCTTCGCATCGATGCCCACGCCATCGACTCCGGAAGGCAAAGGGGACCCCGAGTGCTCGGCACGAGTCGATCGAAGCTGACGACGTGTCCGACCACGCCGCAGCGAGCGTGGGTCGCGCCGGGTGCGGGCACGGGAAGGCATTCGACATGACCACCCAGGAATCGTTCAAACGTCGTATCCGCGCCCGCATGGCCAAGACGGGCGAGCGCTACGGCGCAGCACGGCGCGCGCTGCTCGAACAGGCAGGCGCACCCGCCCGCAAGGCCGATGGGTGTCGGCGCCCGAGACCAGCGAGGACGCGGTCCAGGCCGCCACCGGTCGCGGCTGGGACGCATGGTGCGAGCTCATCGACACGCACCATCGGGGCAGATGCGGATCACGCGACCATCGCCCGCCGCCTGGCCGAGGACCACGGCATCGACTCGTGGTGGTCGCAGACGGTCACCGTCGGCTACGAGCGGATCCGCGGGCTGCGGCTGCCGCACCAGATGGCCGACGGCACCTTCACGGCCGGCCGGTCGAAGACCGTCACCGTCGACCGGGACGAGCTGCGCGCCGCCCTCCTCGACGACGCCGGTCGGGCCGTGCTGTTCCCGGCGTTCCCCACCGAGCTCCGGTCCAAGCCGACCTCGAAGACGGTGCGCCTCGCCGCCGGCGGCGGCATCGTGGAGATCGCCATGACCCCGGCGGCCGGAGACCGGACCAAGGTCACCGTCGGCCACACCAAGCTGGCCAGCCTCGACGACGTCCACGTCTGGAAGCAGTTCTGGGGCGACTGGCTCGACGCGCTGGACGACACGGTGCCGGACGACGCCCGGCCAGGCAACGCCAGCTGACCGACCCCGGCCCTTCACGAGCGCCCGAACGGCCGGCGGTCAGCGGACCGGGTGTGTCGCCGGTGAGGTCCAGCACCGCGGCGCCGGAGATCTCGCCGTCGGCCAGTCGGCGGAGCGCCTCGTTCACGTCCTCGAGCGCGAACACCTCGGTCGTGGTCCGGATGGGGATCGACGCGGCCAGCTCGACGAGGTCGGCGACATCGGCGCGGGCGACGTTGGCGACGCTGCGGATCTGGCGTTCCCACCAGAGGTGCTCGTAGTCGAACTCGGGCACGTGGTCGAGATGGATGGCGTTGATCGCCACGACGCCGCCCTTGTCGAGCGCCCGCAGGGCGTCCACCACCACCGACCCGACCGGGGCGAAGGTGATCGCCGCATCGAGCGGCTCCGGCGGCAGCTCGTCGTAGCCGCCCGCCCACACGGCCCCGAGGTCGAGGGCCCGCTGCTGCTCGGTGGCCGAACGGGTGCAGACCGCGACCTCGCACCCCCAGTGCCGGGCGATCTGGATGGCGCACGTGGCCGAGGCCCCGAAGCCGTAGAGGCCGAGGCGGCCGCCCGGCTCGATCCCGGCCACCCGCAGCGACCGCAGGCCGATGGCGCCACCGCACAGCAGGGGCGCACCGGCGACGGCGTCGAATCCGTCGGGCAGACGAGTGACGAAGTCGGCCCGGGCGGTCACGAGTTCGGCGAACCCGCCGTCGCGCGACCAACCGGTGAACGCCGACGCGTCGCAGAGGTTCTCGCGGCCCGACCGGCAGAACCGGCACGTGCCGCAGGTCGACGCGATCCAGGCGACGCCGACCCGATCGCCGGGTCGCGGGTCCACCACGTCGGGCCCGACCGCCTCGACGATCCCGACGATCTGATGGCCGGGGACGATCGGCAGCGTGCGGGCGTCGAGGTCGCCCTCGCACAGCTGCAGGTCGGTGCGGCACACCGCACACGCCTGGACCCGCAGCAGCACCTCGCCCGGACCAGGGCTCGGCGCCGGCAGGTCGACGATCTCGAGAGGTCCCTCGCCGGCGGGTCGGGGCCGGCGCAACACCGCAGCACGCATCGCCCCCGACGGTACGCGAGTCACGGCCGGGCAGGTAGCGGGTCCGCCGCCCACGCACCCGTAGCGCCGTTGCGTGACACCACCGCCGAAGGCGAAACCCGGCGAGGCTGTCACGCTGCGCCGCTACCATCCAGGCCAACACTCATCCAGAGAGCTCGAGGGGCCTGGCCCGACGACAGCTCGCCAACCGGTCACACGAAACGGTGGTACCGCCAGGATCGATGAGGAGTCAATCATGGGCATCGTCGATGCAACCCTGGCGGCGGTCGAACGTCACGCCATGGCCGCCGCGGATCTGAGCCGCCGCACCCGGCGCCGCCGAGCCGCACGCGATCTACGCCGTCGTGGCCTGTGGGACGCTCGACAGTGGCGCTCCGGCTCCAGCGGCCCGCCCTTCGGGACGTTCGCCCGGGCTCGCCTGCGCTGGTGGCACGACCTCGACGCCGAGCTCAGGGCTGCAGATGGCCCCGACGTCGTCCTCACCCACCGCCAGATCGCCGACCTGATCCACCTCGCCGAGCTCGCCCGGCGACCGCCTGCATAGGCCGACGTGGCTGCGGCGAGCCCGGGACCGACGTCATCGCCCGCAGCTGGAACGAGCGGTTCCACGCGACCTCGTCGCTCGGCCCGATGGCGTAGGAGTCGACGGCGGCGCTCAGCTCCTCGAGGGCCACGCTGACGGTCGGCGCCGCACGGAGGCGCACGCGGCCACGACCTTCGGCCCTGCCAGGCCCCGGTCTTCGTCGGAATACTCGACCGTGACCCCGGATCGAGGAAGCCGACCATGAAGATCCCCGCCGCCATCGCCACGTGCGCCGTCGTCCTCATCGCCGCCCTGGCGCCGATCGCTTGTGGCGACGACGACACCGACACCGCCGAGAGCGGCGCCGCAGCCGACCAGGCCGACGGCGCCGGCACCGACGATCGTGCGCTCTACCGGGACGAAGTCGACGGGGTGATCGCCGTCGTCGCAGACTGCTTCGTGTCCGAGAGCGCCGCCGACGGCCGGCGCTACCGCACGACCGTCGAGGTGACGAACCAGTCCGGGGCCGACCGAACCGTGACCGTCGGCATCGAGGCCACGGACGGTCGCGGCGGCGCCGGCCCGGCCATCGAGGTGCCCGCAGGCGCGTCCGACGCGTGGGCTGTGGTGTCGATCGACGAGACCACCGACGCCGTGGGTGACGCCGTGTGCAGTGACTACGTGAGCGCCATCACGATCACCCTCGGCGACCCTGCAACCGGCGAGAGCCCCTGAGTGCAACGTCATCGCGTGCGCGTTCGGCTGGCCTGCGTGGTCGAGTCGATCAGGTCGAGCTCGATCCCGCGCTGGGGCCAGTCACCACGCAGCAACCGTCGTGTTGGCGTGGATGACATCGTCCTTGGTCACCAGCGTCGCCGCTGCGGCGATCGCATCGCCCACGATCATCCGGTCGAACGGGTCGCGCGTCCACGACAGTGCTGCAGCAGCCTGGACGACCGCGGCCATGGGCACATCGGAACGAACGAGCCCGATCCGAGCCCCGAGGTCCTCGAGGATGTCGCCGCCACCGACGGTGAGCCGGCCGATCTCGTGGAGGTACGTGAGCTCCAGTTGCACCGTCGGCGACACGACCGGGACGTGCTCGTCGATCAGCGTTGCCGCAGCATCGCTCAGGCGCTCACGCTCGCCGCTGTAGAGCCACACCACGACATGGGTGTCGAGTCGGATTACGCCGTCCACTCGTCGGACCAGTCGAGATGCACGAGATCGTCGGGATCGCCGGTGACGACGTCGGGCCGACGCACGAGGCGGTCGAGCCGGCTCGGCGCATCATCGGCCACGATGCGGAGGCGCCGCCCGTTGCGCTCGATCACGGCGGGCTCGCCGGTCTCGAGGACCGCATCGAGGATGCGATAGATGTCCTGTCGGAGCTTGGATGCGGTGAGCGCCATGTCCAGACAATAACACGTACGTATCAAGCTAGAGCGTACGTACGCTATCGCCTGCTACCGTCGTGCACGGGCACGCGAGGGGCCGCCGCCAACGAGCGGGGACCAGGTCCTGCCTGTCACCGCTCCTTGCTCTCCTCGATGTCGAAGAGCTCGTCCTTGCGGCTGCGCCGTTCGGTGCGGCCCCGGCTGCGGTGGGCGGTGACGGCGTCGGCGGCCAGGTTCATGGCGCTCTGCACGCCATCGACCGAGGCGTCGAAGTCGCGGACGTTGCCGCGCCGCATGTTCATCGTGTCGCCGGTGGAGAAGCTGTCCTGGTTGGCGCCCAGGAACAGGACCGTCCACCCGGCCTCCTGGCGCGCCTCGAGCAGCTGCGCGATGTCGGCGGCGGTGTAGTCGGTGCTGGCGTTCTCGTGGCCGTCGGTGATGATGACGAGCACCTGGTCCTCGTCGGGCAGCTCGGCGACCCGGGCGTCGAGTCGCTCGACCGACCGGCCGATCGCGTCGAGCAGCGGGGTGCCGCCCCGTGGCTGGTAGTCGGCCTCGGTCAGGTCCATGACCTCGGCGATGGGCACGCCCTCGATGACGATCCGGAAGGGCTCCCGGCTGTCGAAGTCGACGAGGCTCAGGCGCAGTATTCCGGGGTGGGCGCGCTGCTTGGCCAGGAAGCCGTTGAGCGCATCGATGGTCGCCGCGGCGATCGGGTTCATGCTGCCCGAGCGGTCGAGCACGATCTGCACGTGCACGACATCGTCGGCCTCGGCCGGCTGGGGGTTCGGGATGGATGGGTCGGTCATGGCATGGCTCCTCTGGGTTCCGCCTACCTCCACTGGTAGGGGCCAGGCGTGACAGCCGGCAGTGCGCCGACCCGGTGCACACCGCACCCGAACGGGTGGGCCGCACCGAGTCGACGCCTGGGGTCCGCCGCCCTCGCCACGACGTAGCGGCCCGCCGTGACACGGCCGGGCGCTGTCAGAAATCGGCGTGTGCGCCATCGTCCATGCTCTGCGATGGTGCTCGGGGCCTCCACCGCATCGGCCAATTCCGAATCACACCGATGTTGTTTGTCATACCCCCTCGGCACTCTTGATCCCAGGCACTTCCCCCGATGAAAGGACCGCCTGTGGAACCCGAACGACGAGCGCTGCTGGAGCGACAGATGGCGGCCATGGCCGCCGGCGACGCGGCGTTCATATTCACCTTCATCGAGCACTTCGGTGGACATCTGGCCGGCGCGGTTCGCCGCATCGTGGCCGAGATGGGCCGCACCGACGTCCTCGCCGACAATGCCGAGATCGACGGCCTGGTCCAGGACGTCGCGTTCTTCGTGTTCGACCACGCCGCGGCCTGGCAGCCCGACGGTGGCGCCCTGCCATGGGTGTGGGGCGAGCGCGGCATCCGCACGCTCGTCGCCACCGCCGTCGGTCACCGCGTCGTGGCCGAGGCCGACGATCTCGAGGCCGAGGTGACCACCGCACCTGGGTGCGGTGGTGACCTGGGCTCCGACGATCTCGGTCGCCTCGTCGCCTCGTGGCCCCAGCTCGACCTGCTGGTCGAAGCCGTGCGCGCCGTCAGCAGCGAACGTGACGCCGGGGTGTTCATGCAGTACCGGCTGCAACAGCGCCTGGGCGATCAGTCGCCGGCCACTACGGTCGGGGCCATGTTCGATCTGTCGCCCGCCAACGTGCGCCAGATCCACCATCGGGTTCGCGGCCGGCTCGGCCCCGTGCTCTCGTCGGATCGGTATCGGCCCATCGCCGACCTGCCCCTCCTCGTCGCATGACCGCCGACTCGCCGGCCCCGCCCAGCTGGCCGAGCGACCTCACCCGGGTCTGCGAACGACTGGCCAAGCGGCTCCACAGCAGCGGCGCCACCCATCCCGTCGCCGCCGCCGTCGCGCTCGGCAGCACGCGGCCATCGCGGGCTCGACATCGTCGAGTTCGCCGACGAGATGCACCTCCCGACCGACACCGTGCGCCTCGCCGAAGCGGGCGCGGTCGCCTGGGAAGACCTGCCCGACATCATCGGCGACCTGCTCGAAGCCATCCCGAGCGTCGACCTATTGGCCCTCGCCGACCTCGACTCGGCCTACCGCGACCTGCCCATAGCAGCCGACGGATAGCCGCCGGCGGTCGGGCTCATCGACCGATGTTCTTCTCGGTCTCACCGATCCAGCCGGGTCCTGTGCTGCGCTTGCCGAACAGCGAGTCGGCCTCGTCGAAGAACAAGATGCCCCCGAGACGGGCGCTGAACGGGTTCTGGTGCTCATGGGGGAGCCCGAACCCCGACACGTCGCCCGCCGCGGCGTCGAAGACGGCGATGAGCGCAGCGGATTCCGCATCGGTCAGTTCCAGCGAGTCGAGCTTGTTCCCCAGCGACTCGACATCAGCCTCGGTGTAGTCCACGGTCGTCTCCTCGAAGTGTGTGGTGCGAGACGGTCAGCGCGCGGTCGGGGTTACACGATTGCACGCTCAGGCGGCTGACTTGCTCACGCGACGGTCACCGGGGCGATCATCGAGCCCGGAGTCGCGCCGGTGGGCTCGTCGCGCTCGTGGGTCACCACACCGTTGACGATGATCTGGGAGTAGCCGCCGGCCCGGGCCATCTTGCGCCAGTCGCCATTGGGCATGGTGTGGACGTGTTCGTACTGGCTCTGGTCGAAGTACAGATCGGCCAGGTCGAACACCAACAGATCGGCCGCCTTGCCGACCTCGATCGAGCCCCGGTCGCCGAGTCCCAGCGCCAACGCCGGCTTGAGCGACATCTGGAACACCATCTCTTCGATGGGAACCAGCCGCCGGTCGCGCACCCGGTCGATCAGGAAGAAGGTGGTCCAGCACCCCAGCGCCATCGACTTCACGTGCGCGCCCCCGTCGGACGCGCCGACGAGCACCCGGGGATGCTGCCAGTAGCGGCGCGCCAGCTCGGGATCGGGGTTGATGAACGTCGCCGTGCGATACCGGAAGTGGCCGCCCGCCAGCACGATCACGTCGAGCAGCGCATCGACGACGTGGGTGCTGCGCTCGGCGGCGATCTCCGCCAGGGTGCGCCCGACGTACTCGTCGGCTGCGGAGGGCTCGTCGTTGGCGAGCACGATGATGCCGTCGAACCCGCCCGGCGTCGGGAAGATCTCGGGCCGGTAGTTGGCACGGAAGCGGTCCCGGAATCCGTCCGACCCGATCAGGGCCACGACCTCGTCGGGGGAGGAGCACAGCACGAGCTGGTTCACCTCGGCCTGCATGCCGTAGGACGTGTTGAGTTCCTTGATCGAGCCCTCGGTCCAGCCGGGGAACAGCAGCGCATGCACCCAGAGGTCGCCGCCCGCATCGAGAACCTGGTCGAGCCATGCGATGTCGGCGGCGTAGGCGTCGTCGTCGATGGCGAGGAACACGTTGTGGTTGACGGGTCGCCCGGTCTCGAGCGCGATCCGCTCGGCATGCGCACGATCGCCACCCGGGCCGATCTGGCAGATGACCTGGATCATGCCCTGGTCGCGATCGGTGAGCTCCTGGCACACGGCGATCACGTCGTCGACGTCCATGATGTCCGACGGCATCGGCGAGCCGTCGAAGTCGCGATGGCTGTTGCCCTCGCCCATCAGGGACACCGACACACCGGCTGCGCCGAGGTCCATCGCCTCGCCGACGATCCGTCGCATCTCGGCGATCTCGGCGGCGGTCGGGCGACGGGTCTTCAATTCGTCGGGACCCATGACGTAGAGCATCAGCGGGTTCATGGGCACGTACGACGTCATGTTGAGGCCCTTGGGGATCTGCTCCATGGTGCGGCGCAGGTCGCCCCAGGTCTCCCAGTCCCACGGCAGCGCCGACCGCATGTGGTCGACCTGGATCTCCTCGGTGTTCTCGAGCATCGACATGATGCGCTCGCGGTCGCTCGGCCGGCACGGGGCCAGGCCGAAGCCGCAGTTGGTGGTGACGGTGGTGGTGGTGCCGTGCTCGCCCGAGTTCGAGCAGTACGGGTCCCAGAACACCTGCGCGTCGTAGTGGGTGTGCTGATCGATGAAGCCGGGCGTCACGACCTTTCCGGTCGCGTCGACGGTGTGGTCTGCGTCCGCGTCGCGCAGGTCGCCGACCGTGGCGATGCGTCCGCCGCTGACACCGACGTCTGCTCGTCGCGACGCAGCGCCCGTGCCGTCGACGATCGTGCCACCCCTGATCAAGAGATCGAACTGCGCCATCAGAGCCCCCCGTTGGACCGGTCCGCGTGGGTCGCGGGACGATGTTTGACATTAAGTCGATCCGTGTCAAACGTCAACGGCATGCAGGCCGGGGAGCACGAAGCGCTCGATCATCGACGCCACCTGCTCGAGCGAGATGTCCGGCCGCAGCAGGAACGCGTAGTGGGCCATCGCGATCCACTCGATGAGCTCGTCGTCGCAGACATCGGTGCGCAACGCACCCGTGGCTCGACCCAGATCGAACACCGGCTGCCACAGCCCCAGCACCAGCTCGTGGGCGGGACTGTCGCGGTGCTGCATCATGGTCGCCAGGTCGCGGTGGGGGCTGTTGTCGAACAGGTCCGCGAGCAACTGGTCGTCACGAGCGATGGCCACCGACGCAACCGACAGCTCCACGACGCAGTCGTCGAAATCGCCTGACTCGGGGATCCGCGTGCGCAGCTGGTCGACCAGGCGGGCCAGTTCGTCGTTGATCGATGCCTCGATGATCGCGAGGCGATCGGCGAAGTGGACATACAGCAACGGGCGGCTGACGCCGGCTGCCTTCGCCACGTCCTGGAGACGGGTGCGAGCGACCCCGAACTGCTCGAACGACTCGCGCGCAGCCTCGAGGATCCGCCGGCGGACATCAGCCTTGCGTTCCTCGCTCGTCGACCCCGTGCCGTGCGCACGCCCTCGTCCCACATCCGCAACGGTAGTGGCCACTCACTTCCGGCCGGCCCGGGAGTCAGGCGACCGTGGAGACCGCCCGCCCGTCCCCGGCGATCGCCGTCGGTAGAGGCAGCTCCAGCGTCAGGCAGTGGACGCCGCCCCCGGCCTTGGTCAGCTCGCCGACGTCGACCGCCTCGTAGTCGAACCCCAGGGCTTCGACACGTGATCTGGTACGCGCACCGATCGGCGGGCCGATCACCACGCCACCGGCCACCAGCACGTTGCAGGCAAGGCGGTCGCCCTCCTCGGGATCGACCTCGATGACCGGACGGTCGGCGAACAACGACCGCCACGCCGCGTCGGTGGGGTCGTAGCCGGCCAGCGCTCCGGGATGCACCAACCAGCCGCGCCCGCCGAGGTCCGCCATCGCCATGTCCAGATGCGGCCACCGGCCCCCGGCAAGTGGGACACCGACCGCCGACCGGCCGGTCCGAAGCTTCAGTGCGTCGACGGCTGTCCGCAGGCCGGCCTCGGGCTCGCCGCACAGACCGACGAGCAGGCGCCCGTGGTGATCGGCGAGTACGTTGCCGCCATCGAGCTCCGAAGGAGCTGCGCCATCGCTGACCGGCACGCCCGCCTCGGCCAGTCGTCGCGCCAGCAACGGCGGCTCGAGCAGGCCTCGCAGACCCGCCGGTCGCACGAGCACCAACTCGCCGTCGACCATCACACCGAGATCGCGCACGAAGGTCGTCGCCTGCGCCCACGGCGCCGCATCGAGCACCAGCACCGCGCCGACGCGCCGCTCGATCACGTCGTGCAGCGCCAGCCACTGATCGCCGGCGGCAGCCACGTCGAGCGGATCGCCGCCGGTCCAGGTCCGCTGTGCCGCCAACGTGGGCAGCCACCGCGGCGACCCCATGAGCACCTGCGGCCGCCCGTCCGCAGGGCTCACAGGGATCGCGGCCCGCCCGTGCCCGGCGTCCTCGGCGTCGCCCGGATTCCCGGCTTACGGACGCCCTTCGCCCGGATGCCGAAGACACGGATGCCCCGGTCGCGGTAGGTTCGTCAGCTCGCCGCCGAGCACGCCGGCGACGTCGAAGCGGCCGGCGAACCCGGCCACCTCGTCGGACAGCAGTACCCGCAGCGCCGACTGCTCGCGCTCGCTCAGCTCGAGCGTCGCCAGCTTCGCCGCCAGCGAGGCAATGTCGGCTTCGTCGAATGCTGCGTCGGCATGGTCTTCGTCCATGACCCACCGGACGACGGCGCCGCCCGGCGGTTACGTGCCGCCCGGCGGTTCCATGCCGCCGACCCGGACGAGTCGCCCACCGGCGTCGACGGATGCCTCGTCGGCGTAACCGCGACCGGGGGCCGTCGTCGGGCACGGGCGGAGGTCCCACCATGTCCGGTCCCGGCCGATCGCCGCTCGGCGAGATGTCACTGCAGCCGATCACGGCGTCGCTGGGCGCCGAGGTGCACGGCCTCGACGCCGACGTCGTCGACGACGCGGCGGTGGCGCTCCGCCGAGCCCTTGCCGACCATCTGGTCCTCGTGTTCCCCGGGCTGGGTCCGACCGCAGACCAGCTCGCCCGGATCGTCGAGGTGTTCGGTCCGCTCGGCACTCCCCGCATCCCGTCGCCCACCGACACCGGCCACCCACAGGTCACCACGCTCGACACGGGCATCTCGTACCAGGACGACGTCTGGCACACCGACGCCACCTACTCCCCGACGCCCCCCGGCGTCATCGCGCTCCACATGATCGACGGACCGGCGGCCGGCGGGGACACCGCCTGGGCCAACCTCGAGGACGCCTATCGGGCGCTCTCGGCACCGCTGCGCGCCATGCTCGAGACGTTGACCTGCATCCACGACCACGCCGACGACCGGCACCTCGCAGCAGAACACCCGGTGGTCGTGCACCACGGCCCCGAGCGCGCCGGGCTCTTCGTCAACCGTCAATGGTCCCGGCGGATACCGCAGCTCAGCCGTCCCGAGAGCCAGCAGCTCCTGGGTTGGCTGCACCGGTGGAACGAGCAACTCCGGTTCAGCATGCGCTGGCGATGGCGTCCCGGCGACGTCGTGATCTGGGACAACCGGGCCACCCTGCACTGCGTGGCCGGCGACAGCGACGAGCGGCGGGTGCTGCACCGGGCCGCCGCCACGGCGCCGGCGCCGCTACCCGCCGGTGATGTCACGCGATGGACCCGCCACCGGACCGAGCGGACCAGGGCCAGCCACTTCTTCGGCAACGGCTACGAGTTCTGAACCGGCGCCGGCTGCGTCGGCTTCGGTCTGGGCTCACACCAGGGCAGTCCCGCCCCGTCGTCTGCCGTGCTGCGGCCCTGCAGACCAGCTGCCCGGCGGCTGCCCCACGCCGCGTCACGGCTGCGCGGCACGGCTGCCCGGGGCTCCGGCTCAGATGACGTCCTGGCCCCACCCGTTCAGGTACCCCTGCAGGGTGGGCTTGAAGGCCGACGGGCGCACGACCTCGCCCTTGACGGGCGGCCGGCTGCCGATCGCGAATCCCGCCACCTCGTCGTCTGCGGGGCCGGCGGCCTTTGCGAGGATCGCGCTCGAGCATCGCCTGCTGTGTGGCGGACAGGTCGGCGTGGACGTCGTCGAGTCGGTCGAGCACGACATCGAGATCGGTGGTCACGGAATCGGAGCGGCACATGGCGGCCATGGCTGCCGGCGACGCGGCGTTCATCTTCACCTTCGTCGAGCACTTCGGTGGTCATCTCGCTGGTGCGGTCCGCCGCATCGTCGCCGAGATGGGCCGTACCGACGTCCTCGACGATCATGCCGAGATCGACGGCCTCGTGCAGGACATCGCGCTCTTCCTCTTCGACAACGCCCGGGCCTGGAAGCCCGACGGCGGGGCCCTGCCGTGGGTGTGGGCCGAGCGCGGCATCCGCAAGATCGTCGCCACCACGGCCCGCCAACGTCCGGCAGATCCACCACCGCGTCCGCGCCAGGCTCGATCCCGTGCTCTCCACCGACCGGTACCGGCCCATCGCCGGTCTCGCACTGCTCGTCGACTTCATGGCGCGCAGCTGGAACGAGCGGTTCCACGGGATCTCTTCGCGGGCGCCGATGTCGTAGGAGGCGACGGCATCGGTGAGCTCCTCGAGCGCCACGCGGGCCTCCATGCGAGCGAGGGATGCGCCGGGGCAGAAGTGGATGCCGCGCCCGAAGGCCAGATGCTCGCCGAGGTTGTCGCGGGTCGGGTCGAATCGCTCCGGGTCGGGAAACGCCGCCGGATCGTGGTTGGCGGCCAGGTAGCCGACGAGCACGACGTCACCCTCGGGTATCGACACCCCGTGGAAATCGATCGGGCACGCCGCAGCGCGTTGGTTCGCGGCGCTGGGCGCGAACATGCGCAGCCCCTCCTCGACCACTGCGGGGATGATCCCGGGGTCGTCCTGCATCGCCTTCCACCAGTGCGTCTCGTCGGCGAACAGCACGAGCAGTTGCGTGAGCAGGTTCGTCGTGGTCTCGTTGCCGGCCACGATCAGCTGGCGCACGATGCTCTGGATCTCGTCGTCGGCGAGCTGCCGGCGGGTGCCGCTGCCGCCGATGTCGTCGACCTCGTCGTCGGACAGCTCGGCATGCACCAGGCTCGACATCACGTCGGCCGCCGGGCCTGCATCGCGCTTGCGATCGATCTGGTCCTGGATGAACGCCGCCAAGACCAGCAGGAGGCGATGGTTCTCGATCCACTCGTCGTCGGAGAGGTCGGCGCCGATCGCTCCCACCGACGCGTCGGACCACCGCTTGAAGTCCTCGACCCGATCGTCGGGCACGTCGAGCGCGCGGGCGATCACCCGCACCGGCAACGGCACCGTGAATGACGCCACCACGTCGACCTGTTCGCCGTCGCGCCACGTGCCGATGAGATCCCGGCAGATCCCTCGGGTCAGGTCCTCGTACCGCCGCACCGACGCCGGCGTGAACGCCCGCGAGATCAAACGCCGATTACGGGTGTGACCCGGAGGATCGAGGGTGAGCAGCGTCGGCGTGCGCCCCGGCATCCCCGTCGGCGGCGTGAGCTCGGCCATGCGCGCCACCGCCTCGGGCGATGGGATCGACGCCGCCAGCGGCCCCGACTCCGACGAGAACCGCTCGACGTCGCCCACCACCTCCTTCACCAGCTCGTGTCCCGACACGAACCAGAACCCCTTTCCATAGGGAAGGTGGACGGCCGGGCCGCGGTCACGGAGCTCGTGATACTGCGGGAACGGGCAGGCGATGAAGCCGGGATCGAACGGATCGAGGTCAGCGGAGGGTGCACGGCTCGTCATCGTCCCATCGTTACAGGCCGGCTGTGTCGACGCCGCGAGGTGGCCCCGACGATCTTCGTCGCCGACGAGAACGTGATGGTCTGGCGGATCTCCGCCCGGCCTGCACTGCGGCGGCTTGCGGAACCATCCCCCGCGCTCGGTCGGCGATCGCGGGCCAGAACGTCGTCCGGCAATCCTTCAGACCACGCCGACGACGGCCGATGGACACGTGCAGATCGGGGCCGCGGCGACGAGGGAAGAGGAACGCTGTGCGCGTGCTGTACGCGACCGCCGAGTACGAACCGGTGGCCAAGGTCGGGGGGCTCGGCGAGGCCAGTGCGGGACTCGTCGCCCAGCTCAGTGCCAGTGGCGTCCACGTCGACGTGGTCATGCCCCGCTATGACCCATCGATCTGCGCCCTCGACCGCCGACCGCTCGCCACACCCGACTGGGTCGGTCCGACCTTCGTCCACCACGGCCACTGCAACGGCGGGCCCCTCCACCTCGTCGAACTCGGCGGCATGGCGCGCCCGCACCCCTATGTCGACCCCGACACCGGCGAAGGGTGGCGCGACAACGACCACCGCTTCTTCGCATTCAGCGCGGCCGTCGCGTCGCTGGCGGAGCGGCTGCGACCCGACGTCGTCCACCTCAACGACTGGCACACCGCGACGACGCTCGCCTGGCTCCTGCCCGAGACGGCGACCGTCGTGTCGATCCACAACATCGCATTCCAGGGCCACGCCGATCCGGGGTGGTGCGAGGTGCTCGGACCACGCGGCCACGACGTTCGGGCACGGCGGCGCGTGCAACCCGATGGCGGGCGCCTTCCGGCTTGCCGATCGCCTGGTGGCGGTCAGCAAGACCTACGCCGACGAGATCCTCGGACCCCACGCAGGTCACGGCCTCGAGGGCATCGTTGCCGAACGTCCTGACGCGCTACGCGGGATCCGCAACGGCATCGACATCGAGAGCTGGAACCCGGCGGACGACCCGGCGCTGCCGATGGGGTTCTCCGCCACGGACCTGGCCGGCAAGGACGTGTGCCGCGACGAGCTGGCTCGACGCACCGGGCTCGAGGACGCCACCGGGCCGATCATCGGGATGGTCTGTCGCCTCGCCCACCAGAAGGGCGTCGACCTCGCGATGGGGCTCGCGCCGTTCCTCGAGTCGGCGCGGGCCCGGCTGGTGCTGATCGGTGATGGAGACCCATCGCTGCTGGCGCTGGCCCGTCAGACCGCCCACCGTCACCCCGGGCGGGTCGCCGTGGTCGACAGCTACAGCAACGACATGGCGCATCTGGTGGTGGCGGGCAGCGACCTGCTTCTCGTCCCGAGTCGGTTCGAGCCGTGCGGGCTCACCCAGATGCAGGCAATGCGATGTGGGACCTTGCCGATCGTCACCGCCGTGGGCGGCTTGCGCGACACCGTCATCGACGCCGACCTCGATCGGCAGCTCGGCACCGGTTTCGTCGCCCGGTCGGCTGATGCGCTCGAGCTCCTCGATGCGGTCCACCGCGCCGTGCGGGCCTGGACCAGCCCCCGACGTCGTGCCGCCATCCAGCGCCGCGGCATGGCCACCGACTGGTCCTGGGTCGGACCGGCGAAGGCCTACCGATCGGTCTACGACGCGCTGGTCCCCGCCCCTGCGCTCGGTCCCGTGACCGCACCGACGATCGAGCTCCAGCGCCCGCTCCGGGTGCTGCCGGCCGTGCCCGTCGCCGCCGCCACCTGAGCTCGGAGCTGGTGGTCGAGCGGCGACGACCACCCGTGGCGGCGACTTCTTTAGCCGTGCGGGCTCTCGGCTCGTCTCGAATGCCATGACGACACCAGTGAACCCCGATCAGCTCCGCATCAGCGTCGAGATGGGCGATGACTACCAGCCCTCTGACCGGCTCCGCTCCGCCCTCGACGAGCTGGCGGGCGCCGGAGTAGAGGATCACCTCGACATCACCGATCTCCGCGACGCGGTAGCGCGACCCCACCAGCTTGATCCTGCCACGGCCGGCGCGGCACCATCACCGGTCGTCGCCCGAGTCGATCTCGCCCGGCAACGGGGCGGCGTCGCCGACCTCGGTACCCGCCGCGGCGGCCGCGTCGCGGGCTGCCGCCTCGTAGATCGCCGCCGCCATCAACGATTGCTCGTCGGCTCGGCGCCGCCAGTAGATCTCGGCCCGGGCCGACTGTACGAAGGCATGGTCCGCGTGCCCGGCGCTGGCCTCGGCAGCCAGATCGGCCAGATGGCACGCGACCCGCATCCGGCCCTCGTCTGCCAAGGTCTCGGCCCGGGCAACCAGCACACGAGCGCCGCCGGCGAGTTCCGCGACGGTCTCGGCCACCTCCGACGCCGGTGCCGGCTTGAGGTCCGAGGGGCGGCCGCTGTACCAGCCGCCGTAGAGACGCCACACGTTGCGCACCACGAACTCCGGCTCGTCGTAGGTGGGCGCCAACCACGGGGCGGCCAGTCGGTCGCCACCGAGGCGCACGCTGGAGATCACGGTGTCGAGGTCTGCGCCGGCGTTCATGAGTTCGAGCGTCTGCATCGTCAGGTCCTCGAGCGCATCGGCCGTGTCGATCAGCAACGCCACGATGCGTGCTTCGCCGCTGATCGGATAGCCGTGCCCGGGGAGCAACAACGCCGGCCGAACCGCAGCGATCGAGCGGAGCGCCTGCGCCCATTCGAGCGGATAGCGCTGCGCCTTGGCCGGGTTGCCCACGTTCGGGAAGTGCCACAACAACAGGTCTCCGGTGACGGCCACACGTTGCTCGGGCAGCCACGCCCACAGGTGGTCGTCGGTCTCGGCCCGGACATGACGCAACTCGACGTGCACCCCGCCGGCATCGACGTCGTGGCGCTGTTCGACGGCCACGTCGACATCGGGGAAGTCCCACGCCCAGCCGCCGGCCATGTCCCAGTTCGGGCGCTTGCCGAACTGGCGATGGTTGACGTGGCGGTTGTAGCCGTCGGTGAGTCGGTAGCGGGCGAACCGATCCCGTGTCGCCGCGTGTGCGACGATCGCTGCCGGAGGCCGGCCCTGGTCGGTCAGCGCTGCCCGGAGCGCCGTGGCCCCGCCCGCGTGGTCGCGGTGGCCGTGGGTGAGGACGAGATGCGACACCGCCGAGTCGACCATGGCGCCGATCCGCTCGCCGACGGCGCTGCCGAGGTCCGGCACGCTCGCATCGAACACCACGCTCGACCGGTCGCCCTCGACGACATGGACGTGTGCGAACGACTCGATCATCGACACGCCCGGAGCCAGGCCCAACGTGCGTCCCAAACCGTCGCCGGGCAGGGCGAGGCCCATCGGTCTGCCATCCGGCTCCGTCATGACCCGTCGATCGATCGCATCGGCCGCACGGGCCAACACCTCGGCACCGGCGTCGGCGGCACTCGGCTGTCCCGGCACCATGGCATCCTCCTCGTCTCGTCGACGAGGGTACGGTGTCGCATCCATCGCAGCCGTGAGCTGCGACCGCCGTCGATCGCCATCGAGCCCGACGAACAAGGGCCGGTGCCCGCCGGTCACCGGCACGATCAACCGGGGCGACCCGGCCCTCAGATGACGTCCTGACCCCAACCGTTCGTGAAGCCCTTCAGATGCGGCCGGAACGACGAAGGTTTCAGCGCGCCCGCCCTGACGCCCATCATCTCGTCGACGAGAGCGAATCCCGCGACCTCGTCGTCTGCGGGGCCGGCGGCCTTGGCGATGATTGCGTTGAGCATCGTCTGCTGGGTGTCGGACAGGTCGGCATGGACGTCGTCGAGTCGGCTCAATACGACGTCGAGGTCGGTCGTCGGTGCATCGGTCATGGTGGAGGCCTCCTGGAGCCTGCCGGCAGCGTGGTCGCGTCGGAACGGTGATCGAGACGACTGCGCGCATCGGCCGGTTACAGCTGGGTCAGGCGTTCCCGGACCGGCCCCACGCGTCCCGCCCTGCTGCGTCTGGTCGCTGCGACGCGGCCGCCGGCAATCCCCGGAGCGATCGAACCGGCCGGGCCTACTGTCGAGCCATGCGCAGCTTCGCCCAGATCGACGTCTTCACCGCCGAGCCCTACCTCGGCAACCCCGTGGCCGTCGTGCTCGACGCCGACGGCATCGACGACGCCACCATGGCTGCCTTCGCCCGTTGGACGAACCTCAGCGAGACGACCTTCGTGCTGCCGCCGACCGATCCCGCTGCCGACTACCGGGTCCGGATCTTCACCCCCGGCAGCGAGCTGCCCTTCGCCGGCCACCCGACTATCGGCACCTGCCATGCGTGGCTCGAAGCCGGAGGACGGCCCCGCGATCGACGCGGCCATCGTGCAGGAGTGCGGCATCGGTCTCGTCACGCTTCGCCGCGACGGTGGCCGCCTGGCGTTCGCGGCGCCGGCGCTGCTGCGATCGGGCCCCGTCGACGAGGCCGATCTGTTGCCCGCGTGCCGAGTCCTCGGCATCGAGCGCGACCAGGTGGTCGACGCACAATGGGCCGACAATGGACCGGGCTGGCTCGCAGTGCGGCTCGGGTCGGCCGAGGCCGTGCTGGCCATCGAACCCGACTTCGGTGCGGTCGAGAGCTCCGACATCGGCGTCGTCGGACCTCATCCGTTGGGTGTCGTCGGGCCCTACGAGGTCGGTGTCGTCGGCGCCCATGCCGAAGCCGACGACCGAGCCGACGCGCCCGCCATCGAGGTACGGGCGTTCTTCCAGGCCGGTGCTGTCGCTGCCGAAGACCCGGTGACGGGCAGCCTCAACGCAGCCATCGCCCAGTGGCTGCTGGGTGACGGCACCCTCGACGCGCCCTACGTCGCCGGCCAGGGCAGCGCGTTGGGACGAGACGGGCGGGTGCACGTCAGCGTCGCCGACGGCGACGTGTGGATCGGCGGCGACGCCGTCACCTGCATCACCGGCACCGTCACCCTCGCCTGACCCAAACCGCCCGCCCGCATGGGGCCTGGGTGGCGCCGAGAATGGTCGCCAGGGCGACCGTTCATGGCGCCGGTGCGGTGGTGGGGCCTGGGTGGCGCCGAGAATGGTCGCCAGGGCGACCGTTTATGGCGCCGGTGCGGTGGTGGGGCCTGGGTGGCACCGAGCTCGGCGTCAGGTTGCGGGGTCGACGATCGCGACGTCGTACTCCGCGAGCGTCCGATCGGCGGTGACGAGTCGGTAGCCCTCGACGATTGCCTGGCCGATCAGCATCCGATCGAACGGGTCGGTGTGCACAAGCGGGAGACGGCCTGCTGCACCGGCGTGCTCGAAGCTGATCGGGAGTTCGTCGAAGCCCCGGTCCATGCACTCCGACGCAAAGCCGTCTGGTGCATCGAGCCTCCCGATCGCTCGCTTGATCTCCACTTCCCAGACGCTCGCAGCCGAGACGGCGACCAGATTGCGCGGATCGCGGAGCGCCTCGATGGTCGTCGGGCCGAGATGACCAGTCGGTGCCGAGAGCGCCCAGAGGGCCACATGGGTGTCGAGCAACAGATTCACGGCTCCCAGCCCGCAAACGCAGCGGCGACATCGTCGGGCAGGTCGTCGAAGTCGTCGCTGATCGCAATCGGCCCCCACCCGCCCAACCGACGAGGCTCGACAACGGGCCGAAACGGCACCAGCTTCGCAACCGGCGTGTTGTGACGCCGGATGACGACCTCCTCGCCGGTGCGCTCGACCTCGGCGATCAGCTTCGAGAGGTTCGTCTTGGCCTCGTAGATGCTCACGCTCATCGAACGAGTCTAGTCAGACCTGACCAGAGTGTCGCAGAGTGGTCGCCGCCGACCGACGGGTGAGTCCGCCCGTTTCGCCCGCTACCCGTGGCGATCGAGCCAGGCGATCAGGTCGGCGGTGACGTCGTCGCGGTTGGTCTCGTTGAAGATCTCGTGGCGGGCGCCGGGGTAGAGGATCGCCTCGACATCGGTCAGCCCGGCGTCGCGGTAGCGCGACGCAACGAGCTCGATCAGCTCGCCGCCGCCCGCCAACGGATCGGCGTCGCCCGAGAACACCAGGATCGGCAGGTCGCTGCGAATCGCGCCCAGGGCCTCGGCGTCGCCGAAGCGGGCCGCGTCAGCGACCATCGACCCGGCACCCGCGGCGTTCAGACCGAAGCCGCAGTCGGGATCGGCGATGTACGCATCGACCTCGGCGGTGTCTCGGCTCAACCAGTCGTACTCGGTGCGGGCGGGCTCGAACGGCGCGTTGAAGGCGCTGAGGTCGACCTCGGCGTCGGGGTCGATGCCCGCGCCGACGATGTCGACCGCCGTCGAGCCCGACAGCACCGCACCATCGAGGCGGTCGCTGTGATCGAGCACGAACTGCTGCAGCGCGAACGAGCCCATCGAGTGGCCCACGACGAACAACGGCAGGCCCGGGTTCTCCGCACGCGCGGCATCGCCGACCACGCCGAGGTCCTCGACCAGCGCCGGCCAGCCACCCGGGCCGAGGTCGCCGTGGCGAGCCGGCGACCCGGCGGTGCGACCGTGGCCACGATGATCGGCAGCCACCACGACGTAGCCCGCGTCGACGAGCGCCTCGGCCAGACGTCGGTAGCGGCCGGCGTGCTCGCCCATACCGTGGGCGATCTGCACGATCGCTCTCGGCGCTGCATCGCCGGACCATCGGTAGCCCGCGAGGGTGGTGGTGCCGTCGGCGGCGGTGAGGGACAGCGTGCGCTCGTGCATGCCGGCGATCCTCCCAGATGGCAACGTGGGAGGGAAGCGCGGCGCCGATCTCGGGCAATGCACGCCCGCCGGCGACGGCCCCGCAGCGCCGGTCGCAGCGCCGGTTGCAGCGATATCGCCGTGTGTCCCCAGGGTGTCTCGAGGATGTCGCGACCCTGGGATCCGGTCCTCCGATGCACCGTCCGCACGTCGCTGTTCACGCCGGTGATCAAGCTCGCCATGGACGTCGACTGGGAGACCGCACTGCTGCTCGGCATCGCCCTGTCGTTCTCCTCGACGGTGCTCGCCGCCAAACTCCTCGAGTCCAAGCGCGAACTCGGCGTCTTCCACGGCCGCAGCGCCATCGGCGTGTTGATCGTCCAGGACATCATCGCCCTCATCGTGTTGGCCATCTGGTCCGGCAAGGTCCCCAACGCCTGGGCGCTGCTGCTCTTCGGTCTGCCGCTGCTGCGCCCGGTGCTGCACAAGCTGCTCGACATCGCCGGCTACGACGAACTGCTCGTGTTGATGGGGATGTTGGTGTCGCTCGTCATCGGTGGCATGGGTTTCGAGGCCATGGGGCTGTCGTCGGAGATCGGCGCCCTCACGATCGGTGTGATGGTGTCCACGCACCCACGGGCCAAGGAGCTGTCGGACTCGCTGTGGTCGCTCAAGGAGATCTTCCTCGTCGGCTTCTTCCTCCAGATCGGCCTGACCGGGCTGCCCGGGTGGGGCGAGGTGCTCTTCGCCGCCGCCGTCGGCGCCGTCCTGGCGCTCAAGGGGGTGCTGTTCTTCGGTCTGTTCGCAGCCTTCGGGATCCGCTCACGCAGTGCGTTCCTGGCGGCGCTCAGCCTCACCGCCTACTCGGAGTTCGGCCTGATCGTCGCCGCCGGCGTCCTGCCCGAGTACCTCGTGCACCTCGCCATCGCAGTGGCCGTGTCGTTCGTGATCTCGGCGCCGCTCAACCGCTTCGCCCACCCGCTCTATGACCGCTTCGAGGCCCGCCTCATACGGTTCGAGCGCGACACCGTCCACCCCGACGAGCAGCCCAAGGAGCTCGGCGACGCCCAGGTCCTCGTGTTCGGGATGGGCCGCACCGGCACCGCCAGCTACGTGCACCTCGAGGACCTCGGCCTGCGGGTCGTGGGCCTCGATGCCGACACCTACAAGGCCGACGCCCACCGCGAAGCCGGACGCAACGTCGAATTCGCCGATGCCGAGGACGCGGACTTCTGGCGGACCTGCGACTTCAGTCGCCTCGAGGCCGTCGTGCTGGCGATGGACGACATCGACGCCAAGGTCAACGCCGCCCGCAATCTGCGCAGCGCCGGATTCTCGGGTCCGATCGTGTCCCACGCGCTCCACGAGGACCATCAGGCGCTGCTCGTCGAGGCGGGTGCCGACACGACGTATCTCACCATGACGCAGGCCGGCAGTCAGCCTCGCCGAAGAAGCAGTCGACGTACTGGCTCCCCCTGGTGATGCCGCCGCTGCGGCAGCATCGGCGCGACCCTCGACGCCGTACCGAGCGCCATTGCCGACGGCGCCGTCCAACTGAACCAGTAGCCGGCCGGCCGAGGCCCGACGGAGTCGGCCGGAGCCGCCGACGGCACCGTTGCGACCTGCGGTGCAGGCGATCAGTCGCTGCCCGCCTGCGCGCCCAGCACCGGGGCCAGGCGACGCCAGCGCCGTTGGCGGTGACGGTAGAAGAGGTGCGCGAAGCCGACGACCGCCAGCGTCAGCGGACCGGCGTCGATGACGATCCGGTCGGTGTAGCGGCACGTGCGTTCGTCGACCGGCTCGACGACGATGTCGTGGTTCCATGCCGCGGACCAGCCCGCCATGCTCCTCGGACCGCATCGTCTGACGCTCGTCGTCGATCGACGCGATGGCGATCGTGTGCCGCGAGAACGGCACGAACCCGAACAGCCAGGTCCATCCCTCGACCGCATCGCCGACCCGCCAGGGGCCGACGAGTGCCGCCGCAGCGGGGAAGCGCAGCATCGGATGCGCCACGTGCACGAACGCCTGCGGCGTCTTCACCGCCGCCCACACGCCCGACGCCGGTGCGGCGAGCTCGGTCGACACGGTCACGGTCCGCATGGGGCTCAGTATGCAGCACCCGCCGAGTAGCGGCCCCCGCCCGTTGGGTGCCGGTATCCGAACGGATACCGGCCTGGTAGGTCGCATCCATCGCCTCCGCGCCCTCGACACCGCCTGACGGGGTCTCGTGCGATCAGAGCGGCAGGGTCAGGCGGATCCAGTCGGCGAGCACCGGATCGACGATCGCGGCATCACGGGTGAGCGTGCCGTTGGCCACTATCACGTGAGAT
Organism: uncultured Acidimicrobiaceae bacterium; assembly: GCA_963716795.1. Taxonomy (GTDB): domain Bacteria; phylum Actinomycetota; class Acidimicrobiia; order Acidimicrobiales; family UBA8592; genus CAVQUE01. Next base: position 24,737 of record CAVQUE010000003.1, read on the forward strand.
GGCCCGATTCGCCCGGCTCGGTGCGTTGCCAGGCCGCGTCGGCGAGTTGCATCGCGCGATACGGGTGGCCGCCGGTGAGCTGATGCACCAGCGATGCCAGACGGCCGGGCTCGCGGCCGGTTCGTGCGAATCCGCCGTCGATGATGTCGGACAGCTCCCCGATGGAGGACGGCTCGATCTCCACGATGTCGGCGTGGGCGTAGAACGGCTGGCTCACGTCGGTGAACCGACCCCGTAGGCAACGAGTTCTGCGTCGCCGAACACTGATCCCGGCCCCCTGCCGAGCACCGGACCCGAGCGCCTCGACAGCGCTGGCGCTCTGGCCGGGATCGTCTGCGCGGCGGCGGGGGCTCGTTCTTTCGGCCGATTCGCTCGCCGTCGGCGCTCTCTACGATGGCGAGGTGCGTGAGCTGCTGCGATCCGTCTGGCGGGAGCCGGCCGTGCCCGATCCACCGATGCGGGTGTGGCGCGACTGGGTGCTCGTCGCTGTGCTGGTCCCGATCGCGTTGCTCGAGGGGTTCCTTGCACCCGACCTGGTCTGGCGGCCGTTCGCGACCATCGTCGCGATCGCGTTCGTCCCCACGCTGTTGTGGCGGCGCACGCACCCCTTGGCGATGGTCCTGGTGGTGTTCGGTGGCTTCATCGCGATCGACATCGCCCGCCTGGTCGCCGGCGTCGACAGCGTCGGGCTCGCCACCATGTCGTTCGTCTTGCTGCTCGCTTACTCCCTGGCGCGATGGGGGAGCGGCCGCGACGTCATCGTCGGCATCGTCCCGACGATGATCGCCGCATCGTTGGCCGTGGCATTTGGCGACACGAAACCGAGCGACGCGATCGGGGGGTACTCGGTGCTCGGGATGGCGCTCGCCGCCGGCGGCGTCGTCCGCTACTACAGCGAGGAGCAGACCCGGGCGCTCGAGGAAGTACGGGCCCGCGAACGCGAACGCATCGCCCGCGACCTCCACGACACCGTGGCCCATCACGTGTCTGCCATCGTCATTCGGGCTCAGGCGGGGCTGGCCACCGCGCCCACGCGGCCCGCAGCCGCCACCGAGGCGTTGGGCATCATCGAAGCCGAGGCCGGTCGCACCCTCGCAGAGATGCGCACGATGGTCAGCCTGCTCCGCCGCGACGACGTCGTCGACATGGCGCCGCTCCCGACCATCGCCGATCTCGCTCGCCTGGGTGACGAGCCCGATTCGGACAGCGGCGTTCCGGTGCGGGTCCATCTCGACGGCGATCTCGGCGACCTGCACCCGACGGTGTCGACGGCGCTGTATCGGCTGGCGCAGGAATCGATCACCAACGCCCGTCGTCACGCCCGCAACGCCAGCCGGATCGACGTCTCGGTGCGTGCCGACGACTCCCGGGTTCGCCTCGAGGTCTGTGACGACGGCGAGGTCGGCGACCCCAACCCCGCGCCCGGATTCGGATTGGTGGGCATGATCGAGCGGGCGACGCTGCTCGGCGGGACCTGTCACGCAGGTCCCGGTCCCGGTCGCGGCTGGATGGTCTCCGCCACGCTGCCGGTGCAGGGAACCGGCTCGTGAACTGCTCGCCGGGCCGCGCGCCCGCTGCTGGTCGGTCGGATCGATGACCATCCGTGTCCTCGTCGCCGATGACCAGGAACTGGTTCGCACCGGCCTGGCGATGATCCTCGATGCCCAGCCCGACATCGACGTCGTCGCCCAGGTCGCTGACGGCCACGCGGCAGTCGCCGAGGCCGAGCGGCTCCGACCAGACGTCTGCCTGGTCGACATCCGCATGCCCGGTCTCGACGGCATCGAGGCCACCCGCCGCCTCGCCGGTCCCGAGGTCGCCCAGCCGATGGCGGTGGTGGTCATCACCACGTTCGACCTCGACGAGTACGTCCACGCCGCCCTGAAGGCCGGCGCCCGTGGGTTCCTGCTCAAAGACGCCGGCCCCGACCTGCTCGGCCAGGCCATTCGGGCCGCCGCAGCGGGCGACGCACTGATCGCCCCGCGCATCACCGCACGCCTGCTCGCCGCCTTCGCCGAGAGTCGACCCGAACGTCCGGCCCAGCCGTTCCCGCCGCTGACCGACCGGGAGGAAGAGGTCCTCGTGGTCGTGGCCCAGGGTCACACCAACAGCGAGATCGCCGCCGAGCTGCACATCGGGCTGAGCACGGTGAAGACGCACGTGGCCAGCCTGATGAGCAAGCTCGGTGTCCGCAATCGCGTCGAGATCGCGATGTGGGCCTACGAGACCCGTCGCGTCGGCCACTGAGACCCCGCGGCGCAGCGGGTCTCGGCCGAAAGGACGAGGCGGGCCCGCCCGAACGGTGGGGGCAGGATCGGCCCCGGCGCCGATGCGGTGACCCGCCGACACGCCGACGATGCACTCGACGCTCTCACCGAGAGGGCGCCGAGTCACGTCGGAGGATTCGTCCATGTCGCAACTGCTCTATCGCCTGGGTCGCGCTGCGGCCGTGCATCCCTGGCGCGTCATCGGCGCGTGGCTCGTGCTGTCGATCGTCGTGGTCGGCGCATCGCTGAGCATCGGCAAGGACCTCGAGGATTCCTTCGCCGTGCCCGGACTCGATTCCCAACGTGCCGTCGAGCTCTTGTCGGCCGCCGGCTCGGACGAGGCCGGACTCACGGCCAGGGTGGTGATGACCCCCGCCGACGGCGGGAGCTTCTTCGACGACGCCGCAGCCCGCGCCGCCGTCGCCGACGTCCAGGCCGCTGCTGCAGCGCTGCCTCGCGTCATCGCCACCACCGACCCCGCCGGTGCGCTCGCCGTTGCAGTCGGCTCCGGCACGGCGGCCGCTGCCGAGGCGGAGGCTGCGCTCGGTGCGACGGTTGCCGCCGACGGCACCGTTGCCTTGTTGACGCTGCAGTATCCAGTGGTCGAGGAGCTCGACGCCGCTGATCTCGACAACCTGCACACGTCTGGTCGACGACGCCCGCGCCGGCGGCCGCCTCATCATCGAGATGGGCGGCGACCTGTCGTTCGCGTTCGAGGAAGCCCAGACCGGGACCGGCGAGATGATCGGCCTCGTCGCCGCGGCGGTGATCCTGCTGGTGGCGTTCGGGTCGATCATCGCGATGGGACTGCCGATCGGGGTGGCGGTGTTCGGTCTGGCGCTCGGCATCAGTGCGATGTCGCTCGTCGCCTACGTGATCGACGTGCCCAGCTGGGCGCCGCAGATGGCCAGCATGATCGGTCTGGGCGTCGGCATCGACTACGCGCTGTTCCTGGTCACTCGCCATCGAGAGTTCCTCGCCCGGGGCCTGACGGTGCCCGACGCCGTCGGCCGTGCCGTCGCCACCGCAGGCCAGGCCGTCGTCTTCGCCGGTGGAACCGTCGTCATCGCCATCCTGGGTCTCGCTGTGGCCGGCGTCCCGTTCATGACCGCCGCCGGCGCAGCGACGTCGCTCATCGTGTTGATGATGGTGGCCGCATCCATCACGCTCGTGCCCGCCTTCCTCGGACTCGCAGGCCATCGCATCGACCGGGCCGGCACCCGTCGCGGTCGCGTCGCCCGCACCGCCCATACGGGCACGGTCGGCACCGTCGGTGCTCGCTGGGAGGGCTGGGGGCGACACGTGTCGGGCCACGCCTGGCCCTACGCCATCGGGGTGACGCTGCTGCTCATCGCGCTCACCGCACCCGTCGCTGCGCTGCGGCTCGGCTTCCCCGACGAGGGCACCCTGCCCGACACGCGCACCGAACGCCGAGCGCACGACCTGGTGGCCGACGGCTTCGGAGCCGGCGTGAACGGCCCGCTGGTGATCGCCGTCGACCTGGCCGGTGACGACATGGTCGTCGAACCCCTGCGCGCTGCCGTCGTCGACGACCCGGGCATCGTCGAGGTCACCCCGGCCACCGTCGACAGCGAGGCCGGCATCGCCACGTTCGTGGCCGTGCCCACCAGCTCCCCGCAGTCGGGCGAGACCTTCGCCACCGTGCAACGGCTCCGCACCGGTGTGTTCCCGACCGTGCTCGACGACAGCTCGGCGAGCGCCCACATCGGTGGCTCGACCGCCAACTGGGGTGACATCAGCCAGCGCGTGAGTGACCGGCTGCCATGGTTCATAGCGGCAGTCGTCGCGATGTCGTTCGTATTGTTGACGGTCGTGTTCCGGTCGATCCTGGTACCGCTCAAGGCGGCACTGCTCAATCTGTTGAGCATCGGTGCCGCCTACGGTGTGCTGGTGATGGTGTTCCAGTGGGGATGGGGGGAGAGCCTGATCGGTCTCGAATCGACCGTGCCCATCGTGTCGTTCATCCCCATGTTCATGTTCGCCGTGCTCTTCGGGCTGTCGATGGACTACGAGGTGTTCTTGTTGTCCCGGGTGCGAGAGGAGTACCTGGCCACCGGCGACAACGACCGCTCGGTCATCGCCGGCATCGCCGGTACCGCCCGGGTCATCACCTCGGCGGCACTGATCATGATCTGCGTGTTCGGCGGGTTCGTGCTCGGCGACGACCCGGCCATCAAGATGCTCGGCCTGGGGCTGGCCACGGCGATCTTCGTCGACGCCACCATCGTGCGCCTGGTGCTGGTGCCCGCGACGATGAAGCTTCTCGGCGACGCCAACTGGTGGCTCCCGGACTGGCTCGATCGCCGCTTGCCCCGCGTCGACATCGACGGCGAGAGCGGGCTGCCGGACCCCGAATTCGACGCCGCCCACGCCGCCAACGGCCAGGAGCAGGGCCCCGTCCACGATCTCGTCGGGGCCGGACGATGAAGGCCATCACCCACGGTCGCTACGGCGACCCGACCGGACTCGTCCTCACCGAGGTCCCTGACCCCGTGCCCGGTCCGGGAGAGGTTCTGGTTCGCATCCGTGCTGCGTCGCTGAATCCCTCCGACTGGCACCGGGTGACCGGCACCCCGCTGATCGCCCGCCTCGAATCGGGCCTGCGGCGCCCGAAGCGCCCGATCCCCGGGACCGACCTCGCCGGGACCATCGAAGCCGTGGGCTCCGGCGTGGCGCCCGCGGTCGTTGCGGTGGGCGACGATGTGTTCGGCTGGAAGCACGGCGCAGCCCTGGCCGAGTTCGCGGCCGTGCCGGTCGACCAGCTCGTGCCCAAGCCCGAGAACGCATCGTTCGTCGAGGCGGCGGCGACGGGCATCGCCGCCTTCACTGCGCTCCAGGCGTTGCGAGACAAGGCCGGCCTGCAATCGGACCACCACGTCCTGATCACCGGCGCCGGCGGGGGCATCGGCACGCTTCGCCGTACAGCTGGCCGTCTCCATGGGTGCCGAGGTCACCGGGGTGTGCAGCGCGGCGAAGGCCGACCTCGTGCGTTCGCTCGGCGCCGACCGGGTCATCGACTACGCAACCGAGGACGTGCTCGGCGCTCGTGGCGCCTACGACGTGATGCTCGACATCGCCGGGAACCACCGCCTGCGGGACTGCCGAGCCGGCGCTGAGACCCCATGGCACCTACGTGCTCATCGGTGGACCCAAGGGACGCTGGCTCGGACCGATACCTCGCCTCGTCCGAGCGCTGCTGCTCTCGGCGGTGTCGTCACAACGTCTGGTGCCGATGCTGTCCACCGAGAACGCAGAGGACCTCGCGATCCTCGCCGGCCACCTGGCCGACGGTTCGATCAGCCCGGTCATCGGCGCCACCGTGGCGCTGGCCGATGCGGGCGCCGCCCTGGCGTCGCTCGGCGCGGGCCACACGACCGGCAAGACGATCGTCGTGATCTGAGCCGCCGGCAACGCCGCGAATTCGGCCCGTTCAGCCTTCGGTGGAACCGGCCGCCTTCGGCGCCGGCTTGCCCATCAGCTGGACCGCGGGCGTGGCCTGCGCCTTGGTCGGCTTCGACGCCGCCCGGCCCTCCACCGGCTGGGGGCCGTCCATGCACTCCTGGCAGAAGGAGTGATGGCTTCCGTGGGTACACCAAGTATCGCTGGGCATGAGTGGCCTTCCGATCGTCGATCCATCCTGCCACGAACCGCGGCGCATGCGGCATTTTCGGCGGAGGCGCCGGCGAGCCTGGCGCCTATCGACCCACGAACTGCGCCGGACGGCGTTCGAGGAACGCCGCAACGCCCTCGGCGTGATCCGCGCTCCGGAAACAGGCCGCGAGCGCCTCGGTGTGGCGGGCCATGTGGTCGGCCGGGTCGGCGGTGAGGCCCTGATGGACGAGTTGTTTGATGAGCCCGAGGCTGTGCGGCGACCCCTCGGCGATCGTCGCCGCCAGCTGGTGCGCCCGGTTCAGCACCTCGTCGGGTGCGACGACCTCGAGCAGATAGCCGAGGCGCAGCGCTTCGGCGGCGTCGATCATCTCGCCGGTGTAGAGCAGCCGCAGCGCCGGCTGGACGCCGACGATCCGCGGCAGCAACCACGTCCCTGCTCCCGTGTCGGGCACCAAGCCCCGGTGCACGAAGTTCCACGCGAACCGGGCATTGGTCGAACCGATGCGCAGGTCGCACTGCGAGCTGAACTCGGCGCCCATCCCGACGGCCGGCCCGTCGATGGCGGCGATGGTGGGTTTGGACGCCTGCGCGATCGGCCACCACTTGTCGCGTTCCTCGGCGGTCCCGCGCAAGCCCCGGGATGCGCCCGGCACCGAGGACAGGTCGGTCAGGTCCGAACCAGCGCAGAACGAGCCCGCGACCCCGCTGATCACGATCACGATGGTGTCGGGATCGGCGTCTGCTGCAGCGACGATCTCGATGAACTCGCCCAACATCGCGAACGTCATCGCGTTGCGCTTCTCGGGGCGGTCGATGGTGATGGTGCCCACGGCCCCGTCGGTCGTGTACCGGATGTGGTCGGCCATGGCTCGCGACCCTACCGGTGTGGCGCACCACGAGGTGCCGACCCCAGGGTCGCTGGCCGCTCAGCCAATCGGTCGCCGGCGAGGGATCGTCACCCCGAGCGCTCCCTCCGACGAGTACCACTCCGCGTCCTGGTGGGTCGACACCGCCACCAGCGCCCACTCGTTGCCCTGCATGCTCTGCAGCACCGAGAACGGATTGCCTCGCGCGGGAACGACCACGACGTCGTCGGGTCGGGCATTGGCGGCCACCCACGCGAGGATCTGGCCCGGTCCCGACAGATGACGCGCCCGCTCGGGTACCTGCAGCGGTTCGTCTCCGGGGCCGTTGCCCCATGAGGAGACATCGATCGGGCCGACCGCGATCTCGAGATCCGCGCTGTCGGCGAGGCGGTCCGCGAGGTCGAGAGCCATGCGGGTGTCGCCACGCAGCCCGGGCGTCAGATCGTCGTTGCCGATCGCCACGAGGACACGCCGGTACTCGCGGTAGCCGAGGTCCGCGACCGCGATGGGACGGTCGATGGTGGCCGCGATCTCGTCGTTGGTGCCCCCGAACAGCAGATTGCGCAGGTCGCTGCGTCCGGGCCAGGTGAGCACCACCATCGACGCGTCGCGCTCGAGCGCCACCCGTTCCACAGCGCCGGCGATCGAGCGATCGACGCGCAGCTCGGGCTCATACGGCAGGCCGAGCGACCCGAGTCTGGCTCCGACCTCGTCCATCTCGGCCCGTCGCTCCGCCAATGCTTCGGGGCGATCGCTGACCGCGACGATCAGGGGCACGACGTGGCCGCTGTCGGCCGCGGCGACCCGGCCCGCGAGCCACAGCGCCCCGGTGGTGTCGCGCTCGTTCAGCTGGGGGAGCAGCACCATCTCACCGAGGCGCCGGGTGGTCGACACGAACGGCGTGACCAGCGGCGCGAAGTGTGACGACCCCAGGCTCGACACGAACAAGCTGATGACGATGACCATCATCACGGCATTGACGACCTCGTCGCCATAGAAGCCCGTCTCGAAGCCGATGATCGTCGACGCCAACGTCGCCGCAGCCTGTGCGCTCGAGAGCGAGAACATCAGACCGATCTCGGCGAACGAGAACCCGTGGACACGACCGCTGACGGCTGCGGCGATCGCCTTGCCGACGAGCAACACGGTCGCGAACCACGCGGCGAGGCGCAGCGTCGATCCCTGGAACAGCACTGCCGGGTCGATGATGAGCCCGACCGACACCAAGAACGCGGGGATGAACAGCGCATTGCCGAAGAAGTCGATGCGCGCCATCAGCGTGCTCCGGTTCGGCACCAGGCGATTGAGACCGAGACCGGCGAAGAACGCGCCGATCAGCGCTTCGAGACCGAGCAGTTCGGCGACGACCGCAGCGGACAGGAACCCGGCGAGGACCATCAAGAACCGCAGCTCGCGTTCCTGGCCGAGGCCGGCGAAGAACCATCGCGTCACCCAGGGCAGCAGCACCAGGCAGTAGGCGGCGAGCAGGGCGAGCCCGCCGAAGATTTCGATGATCAGCACCACACTGCTGCTGTCGCCCGTCTCGGAGCCGACGATGACCGCCAGGGCGACGAGCCCGATGGTGTCGGTGATCGAGCTCGCGCCCACGGTCGCCGCCATCGACGGGTTGCGCGTCAGGCCGAACTTGGTCACCGATCCGTAGGAGACCAGCGTGAACGATGCCCAGAAGGACCCGATCAAGATGGCGGTCTTGAGGTCGTAGCCCTCCCACGATGCCACCACCGTGCCGAGGACCCAGGGAACGAAGGCGGTGATGAGCCCGAAGGAGATGGCGGCATCGCGGTGGTCCTCGAAGGTCTTCATGTCGAGCCCGACGCCGGCCAGGAAGATCAGGTAGAGCACCCCGATGTCGCCGATGGCCTGGATCCCCGAGAAAGTCTCGAGCACACCGAGCATGTTGGGACCGATGACCGCGCCGCCGATCAACAACCCGATGAGCCCCGGCAGTCGGAGCTTCTGGGCCACGAGTGGACCGATGATGATGGTGAGTGCGAGCACCATGAAGCCGTATGCGGGCTCGTTGACGATGCTGGCGATCACGACACGACCTCACGGGTTGGTCAGAGAGCGGTCGAATCGTAGTCAGCACCGAGGCCGCCGTCGCTCGGATGGCGCCTTTCGGCCGCTGGCCGCGCCGGCCTGTGCAACGCTGGAGCCATGGATCTCACATTCGGTGTCTTCATTCCCCAGGGCTGGAAGATGGAGCTGGCCTCCATCGCCGATCCGGTCGACAAGTGGACCAAGGCCGTCGAGGTCGCGCAGCTCGCAGAAGAGCTCGGCTTCGACTCGCTGTGGGTGTACGACCACTTCCACAACGTGCCCCTGCCGGCGCACGAGACGATGTTCGAGTGTTGGACCACCCTGGCTGCGATCTCCCAGCGCACCACGACCATCAAGCTGGGCCAGATGGTCGGCTGCGCGCCCTACCGCGACCCCGGCCTCCTCGCGAAGATCACGTCCAACCTCGATGTCATCTCCGGTGGCCGCCTGATCTGGGGCATCGGTGCCGGCTGGTACGAGCACGAGTTCGCCGGTTACGGCTACGAGTTCCCGTCTGCTGCAGACCGCATCCGCATGCTGCGCGAGACCGTCGAGATCGTCACGGCGATGTGGTCCGAACCCGACGTCACCTACGACGGGCGCCACTACCAGCTCCGAGGCGCGCAGTGTGACCCCAAGCCGCTCCAGACGCCGCGTCCGCAGGTCCTGATCGGGGGCGGGGGCGAACAGCTGACCCTTCGGGTCGTGGCCCGCCACGCCGACGCCTCGAACTTCGGCGGCAAACCCGACGAGTTCGCCCACAAGTGCGAGGTCCTGCGTGGCCACTGCGACGCTGTCGGCCGCGACTACGACGACATCCAGAAGACCTGGTCGCCCGAGGTGTTCATCCGGCCCACGGAAGCCGAGATCATCGACGGCGGCACCCGGTCCTTCATCGGCGAGCCCTACGACAGCTGGGCGGCCGGAAACCTGGTCGGTACCCCCGAGCAGGTCGCCGCCAAGATTCGTACCTACATCGATCTCGGCTGCACCGGCTTCTACCCGTGGTGTAGCGACTACCCCGACACCGAGACTCTTCGCCTGCTCGCGACCGAGGTGATCCCGCAGGTCCGCGGCTGAACTCAGGTCGCGGCGGCGCCGGCGAGCACCCCGAGCTTGCCCCACACCGCACCCAGTGGGATGCCGATGATGGGCAGCACGGTGATCAGGGCGCTCTGCAACGGCACGACGCCGAGGAACAGCATCGTCGTCGCCAGGAACAGCATCGTGGCGAACCCGGCGGCCGCTCCCATCGCGAGGCTCGCGGCACGCGAGGCCAGCACGGCCAAGCCGACCGAGCCCGCGAGCAGCGCGATGCTCGCATAGGTGAACGGCGACGAGAACGCGCCACCGTCGACCTTCACGTTCAGCTCCCCGCTGCAGAACAGCGCGCCGGATTCGTTGTGCTCGCCGAACACCCGCAGCTCCACGCCCCGGGGGGTGAACGACGGCAGTGCGTAGTCCTGGACGTCGCTGTTCGACGCCTTGCGAGACAGCCCGTCCCACCTGTCGATCTCGACATCGGGCAGCGGCCAGGGCATGTCGACCTGGATGAACCCCGAGATCTCCCGTTCGGTGCCCTCGGGGATGCCGCTCACCGAACCCTGCCAGGTGACCGTGTCCTCCAGTGGCACCGTCAACACGTCACCGGGTTGCAGGTCCGTCGACGACACCGAGAACGGCGCGCCCACGCCCTCGGCGAAGGTCGCCGAACCCGTGCATCGTCCCGGCGGCTCGGTGATGTCCGCCGCCACGGAACCGCCGACCGCCACCACACCACCAACGGCCAGTGCCGCACCGAGCCCGATTGCGGCCACCCGCCGTACCACTGTGCGCAGCATCGCCAGACCTCCTCGCCTTCGCCCTTCATGGTGAAGGTGGGACGATCGGTCGAGGCTCGCCAGGGTCGTTGGGCCCGACGCGGCGCGCCGGCACTACTGCAGGCCGGGAAGTTCCTCGACGTGACCATCGGCGTGGCGAGCGAACCGCTCGGCGTCGGCAGGATGCACCGGGTCGGGGCTCGGCCAGGTCCAGCCGCCGAACTGGTCGCGCTGATAGTCGCTGAACGCTTGACGGATCTCGGCTTCGGTGTTCATGACGAACGGGCCGTAGCGGGCGACGGGTTCGTCGATGGGACGGCCCTGCAGGAGCAGGCATTCGGCGCCCGAGGCGGGCGCCGTCAGCGTGACCGCCCGGGTGGCGTCGAGCAGTGCGCCGGTCTCCGCGCCGATGCCGGTCTCGTCGATGGCGAGACCGTCGCCGTCGAAGACGTACAGCGTGCGCACCGTGTCGGCGCCGGCTGCGGCCGGCATCGTCCAGTCGGCGTCGGGGCCGAGCACGATGTGCCAGATGGCGACATCGGCGTCGGCCTGTGCGGCGTAGCTGTCGGGCGGGGGAGCGGGAGCTTCGGTGACGGTTCCGGTCGGGTCGGCGAGTGTGCCCGCGATGACGGTGACCTCGACGCTCGGCGCCGGGCGGGCCACGGGTATGTCACGCCCCCAGAGCATCGCAAACGACGGGTCGACCAGCTTGCGTTCGGCCGGGAGGTTCAACCAGATCTGGAACAGCTCCAGCGGGTTCGGCCGGTCATCGGCCAGCAACGGGAACATCTCGGCGTGCTGGATGCCGCGTCCGGCGGTGAGCCACTGCACGTCGCCGCGTCCGAAGCGGGCCGCGGCGCCGAGGCTGTCGCTGTGATCGATCACCCCGTGGCGGACGTAGGTGACGGTCTCGAACCCACGGTGGGGGTGGGCGGGAAAGCCCGGCACGGTCTGGCCGTGGTACATGTTCCAACCGTCGACCCCGGCGAAGTCCTGGCCCAGCTGGCGGCCCGCGAGCGACGTGGCCGGCGCCATGGATCCGTCGCCTTCGGGGTAGGCGTCGTCGTGGTGGGCGCAGAACAGGAACGGGCTGACCGTCGGCCATTGCGGGCCGAGGGCAACGGTCTGGAGAACGGCATCGGTCGCAGGTGTCGAAGCAGACATGGAAGCCAGCCTAGGAACGCCGGATCTCGTCGCGCGCCACCGTGACAGTGGCCTACTCGAAGTTCGCTGGGTCCTGATGGGCAGGCAGGGGACGCAGGCGCGGATAGTAGGGGTGGCGCAACGGATCGCCGGGCTTCAGGACCAGCTCGAGGCCCGGGGTGAACGGCGCCGTCGGGGTGGTCTTGGGTCGGTCGGCGAACACCACGTCGGGACCGAAGAACCGCGCCGACAGGGTGCGCCGACGCCGGCCCGGCCCGGTGTGGCCACCACCGTGGAGCACCGCCGGATGCAACAACACGACGTCGCCGGGTGTGATGTCGAAGCTGACGATGTCCCACTGGTCACGGGTGGCCTCGATGTCGGGCAACGGCGGGTAGCCCTCGCCGTAGTAGGGCAGCGTCGGGTCCTCGAGCACCCGGCGCGGGTTGAACCCGTCGTAGATGGTCTCGTTGTGCGAGCCCCGAATGAACTCGAGGCACTCGTCGGCCGGGATCGGGTCCAGGGTGATCCAGAACGACGCGAGCTGGGTGCCTGCGACCGGCCAGTACGGCAGGTCCTGATGCCACGGCGTGCGCTCGGTGGCGGTGTCGGGGCCGCCGTCCTTGACGAAGACGTGATCGAACAACAGCCATACCCGGTCGATGTCGAACAGCGCCATGATCATGTCGGCCATCGGCGAGTCGTACAGCAGCCGCTGGAACTCCGGCGTCAGGTCGAAGTTGCGCGTGGTGTCGATGAACTCCCCGGGTGTCCCCGGAAAGAACTTCGACTTGCGGCCCGAGCCCGCCAGAATCCGGCTGATGCCCAACTCGATGAGCTGAAGCCAGGGCTTGTCGAGGAGCTGGGGGAGGAACACCACACCATCGGCGCGGTACTGCTCGGCCAGCTCAGGAGTGAACCGTTCCTGCCAATCAGCCATGAATCGACACTACTGCCGGGCCCCCGGCTGCGCCCGGTGGGTCGATGCCGACGCAGCTCGTCGGGATGGCAGCCTCAATCCCCGAGACCGTCGCGGTCGGGCCCCGAGGCCAGCCGGCGGTGCTCCTCGCGGACGCGCTCTGCATGCGCGAGATCGCCGGCGCGGCCCTTGTGGCGGTCATCGAGGTCGTCGAGGTGATCGAGGCGGCCGTAGGCGATGACGGTGTCGCCCGCAGCGATCACGCTGTGGCCCGTCGGGGCCCCTTCGAAGGAACCGTCGTGACGGTCGATACCCAGGATCAAGATGCCCTCGCCGGGAAGATGCAGGCGCTCCAGTGGACGCCCGACCAGCCAATCGTCGCCGCGAGCGTGGAGCTCGATGATCCCGTAGTCGTGACGGAACCGCAGCAGGCTCGCGAGGTCGCGGGTCTCGAGCGAGGTCCAGCGGACCAGCGCCCAGCGGGTCAAACGGCTGAGCACACGATCGAGAATGCGTACCCGCAACAGCACCAGCAGGGTGAGGAGTCCGCCGACGAGTAGCACGGCGCGCTGCACCGCCTGGTCGGATTCGGTGTTCACGAACCCGAGCAACAGCGAGGTGATCCCGGTGATGATGCCCGCGTTGCCGAACGTCATGAGCCACAAGATGATGCGGCGCCGCACGGGGTGGCTGATGACGTCTTCGGCTTCGGTCGTCGTGTAGCCGACACCCATCAACGCCGAGCGTGCCTGGAAGTTGGCCACATCGGTGGGCATGCCGGTGCCGACCAGTGCGATCGTCGCCACCTTGGATGCGGTGATGAACATCGTCGCCACCAACAGCAGCGACAGCACAGCAATCATCGAGGCCCCCCTCCGGCCGTCGGGTGATCGGCCCGTCCCAGGAAACCTCCCTGCGGCCGATCCAGCGGCCAGGCCATCGTAACCGGCCGGTCGGCTACCGATCCCGGACGGCGAGCCCGGTGCCGAATCGGATCACTCGTCGCCGGTCGGCGCTGTCTCCTCGCCGAACACGTCGCGGGCGACGCTGCACGTGACACCTGCGTCGTCGATGGTGAAGTCGTAGCCGTCGACGTCGGTGCCCGCATCAGGGGCATCGGTGGCGAAGTCGGGCTCGCCGATGATGTCGACCACCAGCGTGTCGACATCGCGACCGGCGCCCCTGACCTGATCCTCGTAGCTGTCGACGATCGCAGCGCCGGTGGCGTCGAACGCCTGCTCCATGCACTCCGAGCTCCCGATGACGGCCTGGGCATAGGCATAGGCGGCCGGGGTGAGGCCGTTGTTCTCGCTCACCCACGGGAACACGTCGGTGAGCTTTCCGATGAACCCCTTGTCGAAGCGGACGCTGTCGAGGGTGGCATCGGCGTCGACTCTCGGCCGTACGAAGCGGATCGCGTCGGCCGGGATCAGTACCCGTGTCGAGCCGTCGTCACGGTTGACGACCTCGACCTCGTCGGCATCGACGCAGGTGTCGATGTCGCCGATCGCGGTGATCGACACGGTGTCGGTGCGGTAGACCTGCCCGACCAACGCATGCTCGCGTCGCCCCTCGATCGGCACCGTGGTGTGGATCCGGGCCCGACAATCGAGGGCGAGCGGTTCGATCTCGGTCACCGTGGCGACGCCGGACTGCTCGATGATGGACTCCCGCGACATGACCGCGGTGTCCTCCCACGGCCACTTGACGTCGATCACGCCGAGATTGGCGAAGACGATCAGCGACAGCACGCCGATGGCGACGATGCCACCGAGCGACGACGCCACGTTCTTCATCGCCTCAACGTAGCCGCCGGATCGCCGACGGTGGCGGCGTAGCGAGGCGTGGAGCTCAGTCGCCGATCCAGCTGCCGTGGAAGCCGAACGGGACCCGGCGGGGAAGGTGCACCCGGGCGACGGGGTCGGCGGCCATGTCGGTGCCGTCGAGGATGACGAGGTCGCTGGTGTCGGTGGACGAGTCGTACACGAACCCCATCGCGTATCCCTCGTCCTCGCCGGAGGCGTCCTCGCTGGGCACGAACACGAACTCGCCGGGATGCGACGTGGGACCGAAGTCGTGCACCGTCGAGCTGTTGTCGGTGAGGTCGTACTTGACCACCATGCCGGCGTCGTCGAAGCGGTTCTGTCCGCCCGGACGCGGCGTCGCGGCCCAGCCGTAGCGGTGCTGCAGGCCGACCCGACGCTCGTCGACCCGAGGGAAGCCGTGGGAGGCATCGTCGAGCTGGGTCTCGGTGTGGGTGCCCTTCGCCAGGTCGAAGGTCCAGCGATACAGGTACGACGGCGGAAAGTCCTCCATCGAGTCGCGCCACATGGACTCGTGGCGACCGACGTCGCAGACCACGGTGTCGCCGTCGACGTAGGCGTTGAGCGGATGGAACACGTAGCACGGGTCGATCTCGAACCACGCCACGTCGGCGTCGGTGCCCATGCGGGGCACGATGCCGATGCGGGCGCCGTAGTCGTCGTCCCACTTGATGGGGGCCTCGCCGCGGGCCATGGCGTCCATGTCGAGGTCGAACACGACTGGCAGATCCATGAAGATCGCGTGGTCGCGGGTGATCATGAAGTCGTGCATCATCGTGCCCTTGGGCACCGTGATCGGGGCGCTGTGCACCAGCGCACCCGAGGCGTCGAGCACGTGATAGGTCAGGTGCGGCGGGAACGGGGCGTAGCCGAAGAAGTGCAGCTCGCCGGTCTCGGGACAGAGCTTGGGGTGCGCGGTGAACGCCGTGGTGAGCTTGCCGTCGTAGTCCTCACAGCCGAGGGTCTCGAGCTCGGGGCTCAACAGATACGGGAAGTGCCCCTCCTCGAGCGCGAGGATGCGCCCGGCGTGACCGATGACGTGGGTATTGGCGGCGCTCGCGGTGGGATCCATCATGGCGTCGGGGTCCATGGCGTCGAGGCCGCTGTCGAACTTGGTGGTGCGGACCCAGCGGTTGCGGTACCAGGCGGCCGTGCCGTCCTCGAGGCGCAGGCCGTGCACCATGCCGTCGCCGAAGAACCAGTGGCCGGCGGTGCCGGACTTCGGGTTGGAGCCGTTGCGGAGATACAGCCCGCTGAGCTCGGGCGGAACCGCACCGGTGACCGCGAGATCGACGTCGGTGCGTTCGTCGGGCACCGGCCCGTAGTTGCCCGACAAGAACCACGGTGTGGCCTCGTCGCCGGTGTCGGTGTGCTCGTCGGTGACCGTCATGACATCCCCCTGAATCGCAGTCGCGGCGGCGCGACGCCCGACCGCGACGCTACCAGTGGTCGTTCGCGCCGAACAGCGCGCGAACGGTCGGAGTCCGCAGTCGACGTGTTGCGAACGGGAGCCGATCTCATTATCGTGGGATGATAGTCATTCTCACTTTGGTCTCGTTCGTCGGTGCTCGACCGCTGTCGGTCGAGCACCGACTGTCTCGCTCTGGAGCACCCGCCATGCCCCCGTCATCGTCTCGCGCCGCTGCCCGCCCGCGGCGCCTCCGCCGTCTCGCTGCACTCACCGCCGCGACTGCCCTGATCGCGGCCGCTTGTGGCGACGACGGCGACACCGTCGACGCCGCCGGCTCCGAGGCCGGGGGCGACGTGCCGACCATCGTGGTCACCACCAGCATCTGGGCCGATGTCGTGGAGAACCTGGCCTGTGGCGATCAGGCGGAGATCGTGACGGTCATCCCGATCGGCGGCGATCCCCATGCCTTCGAGGCATCGCTCGCCGACCGCGGCGCCATGGAGGACGCGGCGTTGGTGGTGGCCAACGGTCTGCTCCTCGAGGAGACGCTCGAGGACACGATCGATGCCGTCGAGGACGCCGGCACCCCGGTCGTGCGCGTCGCCGACACCATCGACACCATCGAGTTCTCCGGCGATCACGAGCACGGTGACGACGAGCACGAGGGCGACGACCACGGCGACGACGAGCACGGTGACGACGAGCACGAGGGCGAGGACCACGATCACGATCACGACGGCGACGATCCGCACGTGTGGTTCGATCCCGCCCGCGTGTCGGCGGTCCTGCCCGAGCTCGCCACACATCTCGTCGACGACGCCGGTCTCGATGCCGACGCCGTCGAGGCCTGCCTCGACGCCTACCAGGCCGAGCTCGCGGCCGTCGATGCCGAGATCGAGGAGCTCGTCGCAACGGTTCCGGCGGACGCCCGGCTGCTCGTCACCAATCACGAGTCACTCGGCTACTTCGCCGACCGATACGGTTTCGAGGTGATCGGAACCGTCATCCCGGCCCCATCGGGCCTCGCCGAGACCAATCCGGCACAGCTCGAAGAACTCGCCGAGCTCATCGAGGCCAGCGGCGTGCCCGCCGTCTTCGCCGAGAGTCAGCATTCCAGCCAAGACGCCGAGGCCCTGGCCGCACGCGTCGGCGACATCGATGTCGTCACACTGTTCACCGACAGCCTCGGCGAGCCCGACAGCGGTGCCGACACCTACGTCGGGCTCCTGCTCACCACCGCGACCCTCGTCGCCGACGCGCTGAGCTGAATCGCGGCAGCCCAGGTGACCTTCCTCACGGATCCCCAGGGCTGGTGGCTCGACCCGTTCACGACCAACGAGTTCATGCAGAACGCCCTGATGGCGGGGCTCCTCGCGGTGCTGGCCACCTCGGTCGTCGGGACCTGGGTGGTGCTGCGGGGCATGAGCTTTCTGGGTGACGCGCTCGCGCACGGCGTCTTGCCGGGCATCGCCATCGCGTTCATCCTGGGGGTCGACACCACCATCGGGGCATTCGTCGCCGCGGTGGTGATGGTCGGGGGCATCAACCTGATCCGTGCACACTCGCCGCTGCCCGAGGACACGTCCATCGGCGTGCTGTTCGTCGGGTTCCTGGCACTTGCCGTGGTGATCATGTCGAGCAGTTCCGGCTCCTACAGCGGCGACCTCAACCGGTTCCTGTTCGGATCCATCACCGGTGTCGACGACGGCGATCTCCGCCGCCAGGCTCTGGCCGCAGCGGTCACCGTCGTGGGCGTCACCGTCTTCTACCGGGCGTTCCTGGTGATGACCTTCGACGAGACCCTGGCCCGTCTCCTCGGCCTGCGACCGCGCCTGGCCCACGCCGTGCTGCTGGTGCTGTTGGCGGTGTCGATCGTGGCCTCGTTCGAAGCCGTCGGCAATCTGTTGGTCTTCGCCTTCCTGATCGCGCCGCCGGCCACCGCCACCCTGCTGATCCGGCGGGTACCGCGGGTCATGGCCGCCTCGGTGCTGCTGGGCTCGACCGCCGTCGTGGTCGGGCTGCTCATCAGCTACCACCACGACACCGCCGCCGGGGCCACGATGGCACTCGCCGCCGTGGTGCAGTTCCTCGTCGTGTTGACGCTCCGCGCCCTGCAGCAGGCCTGGGTCGGACGCTCGCAGGGTCTCGCCGCCGCGGTCTGATGCCGATGTCGTGCGTCCACCCCGGCCATCGCGGGCCTCGGGTAGCGTGAAGGCCGTCATGGGAACGGATCTCGAACGCTCGATCCTGCAGCGACTCGACGCCGTCGATCTTCGCTTCACCCGCGGCCGGCGGGCCATCGTCGACGGCCTGCGCCGAGCCGACGGCCCCGTCACTCTGCCCGAACTCCTCGAGCTCGTCCCCGAACTCGCCCAGAGCTCGGCTTACCGCAACCTCGCCCTGATGGAAGAGGCCGGGGTCATCCGTCGACTCGTCTACAGCAACGATCACGCCCGCTACGAACTCGCCGAAGCGCTCACCGACCATCACCACCACCTGATCTGCGACACCTGCGGCACGGTGCGCGACGTCCGCTTCGATGCCGAGCTCGAACAGACCCTGGACCGCACCCTCGACGACGTCGCCACCGCCGAGGGGTTCTCGGTCAGCCGCCACGCCATCGACGTCTTCGGCACCTGCGCCGTGTGCGCGTGACGGCCAGCACCCGCGCCGTCTGCGTAGGATGCGCGCCGAGGAGGTCGTGGCAGTGAGCGCGCCCAGCATCGAGCGAACGCCAGGTGTGCCGACCGTGCTGTCCGGCCAGGATGGACCCGGCGGTCCCCTGGACGCGCGATCGACGCCGGGAACGCTGCGGGTCTTCATGGCCCTCACTGCGATCGTGGCCGTGGTGTTCGCCGTCGTCGCGGCCATCGGCATCGACCGGCGCGACCAGGCCCTCGGCGACGCCACCGACGCGGCGGCCGAGCTCATCGACGTCCAGTCGGTCCAGGTCGCCATCGCCCGCGCCGACGCGCTGGCCAGCGAGAACTACCTGCGCGGCGGCATCGAGGACCCGGCCAAGCGGGCCGCCTATGTCGCCGAACTCGACGCCGCAGGGCGCGGCCTGGTCGACGTCGCCAACCGGGTCGGCGCCGCCGACGCCGAACGCCTCGGCGAGGTGTCCACCCAGCTCGGCACCTACGCCGGGCTCATCGAATCGGCCCGGGCCAACAACCGCCAGGGCTTCCCCGTCGGTGCGGCCTACCTCCGCAACGCCAACGCCTCTGCGGCGACGATGCTCGACGCACTGCGCGAGGTGCAGACGTCGCTGCGCGACGAGGTCAACGACAGCCTCGACCGGGCAGATCGCGCCGGGGTGTGGCTCCAGCTCGTCGGCTGGACCCTGCTGGCCGTGCTCGGCGGCGCCGGATGGTGGATGGCCAAGCGGTTCAACCGTCTCATCAACGTCCCGCTCGCCGCAGCCGGGCTCGTCGCGCTGGCTGCCGTGGTGGTCGGCGGCATCATGGCAGCGGGGGCGATGCGCGACGCCGAAGCCGCGACGTCGGGACCACTGCGCTCGGCCGACCTCGCCGCGCAGGCCCGATCGGCGGGCTTCGACGCGCACGCCCAGGAGTTCTTCACGCTCATCAACCGGGGCAACGCCGCGAGCGCCGAGGCCGAATGGGCCACCGCTGCCGCCAACGCCCAGGCCGCCGCCGGCGAGTTGTGCGAACGCAGCAACGACTGCGACCCCACCGACGCCTTCGCCGCCTACGTCGTCGGCTACGACCAGGTGCGTGCCCTCGACGCCGACCAGGGCGACTGGGACGCCGCGGTCGCCCTCAGCCTCGGCGACAACGCGGCCGCGTTCGACGCGTTCGACGCAGCCAGCGTCGACGCCACCGACCGCAACACCGCCGTTGCCATCGGCGCGCTCGAGACCAGCACCGACCGCCTCGGCCTGGTGCGAGCCGGGGTGTTCATCGCCGGCCTCGCCGTTGCGGCGCTCGCCGTCGTCGGGATCGGGCAACGACTGCGGGAGTACACGTGATGGGCCGTCACGTCCACTGGCTGCGAGCGGTCGCTGCTGTCGTCGTGCTCGTCGTCGTGGCCGGGGCATGCGCCACCGGATCCCGGCTGCCCGACGCGGTGTCTGCCACGGCGCCGGCGCCGGAGGACGACTCGGTCAGCTTCCCACCCTGCACCGACGACCAGGCCGCCGCCATCGATCCGGTGGCGTCCTATGACCCGCTGCCCGAGTTGCCCGATGCCGGCGGACCCTTCGACGACGCCTTCATGAACAGCCTGATCGAGCGGGGCACCCTGCGCGTCGGGGTCGCACCCGACACCCTGCTGTTCGGTGCCCGCAACCTCGACTACGTGCCCGGCAACGCCGACGGCGACCTGCCCTACGAGGGGTTCGATGTCGACATCCTCGTCGAGGTCGCGTTGGCGATCTTCGGTGGCAGCCGCGCCGATGTCGCCGACCGCATCGAGTTCGTGGCCATGCCCTTCAAGGACCGCCTTCCCAAGCTCCAGAGTGGCGAGGTCGACCTGGTCGCCCACACGATGACGATCAACTGCAGCCGCTGGCAACAGATCGCCTTCACCTCGGAGTACTTCACCGCCGGTCAGCGTGTCCTGGTGTTGCGGGACTCGCCGTATACGAGCATCGACGACCTCGCCGCCGCCGATGCCACCATCTGTGTGCCGGCGGTCAGCACCAGCGAACAGACCCTGATCGAGCAGTACCCCGACCTGAACCGGGTGGCGCCGGTCGACACCGGCGATTGCCTGGTGTTGCTCCAACAGGGCGTCGTCGACGCCATCACCAGCGACGACACCGTGATGGCCGGCCTGGCCGTGCAGGACCCGGCGACCGTGGTGGTCGGCGAGCAGTTCACCACCGAGCCCTACGGCCTGGGCGCAGCGTCGGAGAACGTCGAGTTCATCCGCTTCGTCAACCGGGTCCTCGAGGACATGGTCGACGACGGCCGCTGGGCCGACCTCTACGAGACGTGGCTGGTGCCCGGCCTCACCGAGACGGCCCCCGCGCCGCCCGCCCCCCTGTACGGCCGCCCTGCCTCCTGAGCGCTCGACGCTTCAGGGTGCGAGGTCGTCGAGAGCGGCTATTGCGGTTGCGCCGGCGTCACTGAGCGCTGCGTTGCCGGGTCCCTCGCCGAGGCCGCGCCACACGGCGACCGAGCCCCAGCCGCCGGCCATGGCCTCGGTGGCGCCGGTCCAGGTGCCACCGCTGCCGTCGGCACAGGCCACCACCAGCGTCGGGTCGCCCAGGGCATAGATCAACCGGTTGCGTCCGTGGGCCCGACCCGCGGTGAACGATGCATCGGGGGCGTAGGGCGTGCACAGCGCCATCGTCCCGGCGAGGATGGCCCGTCGGGTGTCGGGTCGGGTGATCGCCTGCACCAGCGGTTCGGCGACGACACCGACGACCGCACCACCGGCCGCCGCTGCGGCGTCCATTGCGTGCTGGTCGACGCCGCGTGCCCCGCCTGACACCAGTGCCATCGACTGGGCCGCAGCCCAGGCGCCCGCAGTGCGGGCCACCGCAGTGCCGTCGTCGTCGATGTTCGCGACTGCCGACGACCCCCAGGCACGGACCGGATCCGGCGCTGCCGATCAGGTTCGGCGCACCGGCAATGTGCACCACCGCCGGGGCCTTGGGCCCCAGACGTTCGGTCCAACGGGCCGGGTAGTCGGCGTCGTAGAGCGTGATGGTGGCGATGCCCGAGGCGTCGAGGCGCTCGAGCTCGAAGGCCATGGCCGTCGAGCGGCCCATCAGCGCGGCGAGCCGCGCCGCCTGGGGTGGGTCGAAGTCGAGCTCGGCGACCATGTCGTGGGCATCGAGGCCCAACAACAGATCGACGGTGCCGAGCTCGCCGATGAGGGCCCACAACTCGCCGGCCTTCAGGGGCTGCACGCCATCGGCACAGAGCGTCGAGGTCAACAGCACGACGGCCATCTGCTCCTCGTCCATCATGGCGTCGCCGTGTCGGGGGACCCGCCGATGGAACGCCCGGCGGTGTCGGCCAACACGAAGGGGTGCACCGCGTCGACGCCCGCGGCGCGCAGCTTGAAGCCGACGGCCGTGAGGGTCCAGCGGGAATCGACGATGTCGTCCACCAACAGCACCGGCTCGTCGGGCACGTCGCCGTCGAGGACGAACGCGCCCCGCACGTTGGCGTACTGCAGCGCGCTGTTGGCCAACGCCAGTTGGGGCTCGGTGTCGCGGGCCTTCGTGACGACCGGGTGCCAGGCCAGCCCCAACGCGCCGGCGAGGCGCTCGGCGAAGTCGGCGACCAGCGCGGGTCGGCGCAGCGACGGCACGGCCGTGACCCATTTCGGCGCAGGAGTGGGTTGCCAGCGTTCGGTGATGAGCGCCGCTGCGGCCTCGACGAGGTCGTCGTCGAAGCGTCCGGCGCCGTGGCCGTCACGCACCAGCGAGCCCCATCCGCCGTCGCCCCACACCGACAGCGCCCGGCCGATCTCGGTGCGGTGGTCGGTGCCGATCTTCTTGCGGTCGGGCAGTTGCTTGCGGACCTCGACCAGGCGATCGTCCGAGCGCAGGTGCTCGATGGCCCGCTGCACCGCCCGCGGGTCGGACTCGATGGTGAGCGGCTCGCCCCGGCACACGTCGCAGATGCCGCAGGGTTCGGCCACGGGGTCGTCGAGGAAGCCGCCGAGCATGGCCATCCGGCAGGTGTCGGCCTCGATGTAGCTGCGCATCTGGGCCTGTTCGGCGCGCCGCAGCGCAGTGACGGAGGTGACCCGATCGTGGTCGTAGCTCCAGGGCCGCAGGGTGCGCAGCCAGCGGCTGCCGTCGCGTTCGATGGCGCCGTCGACCTCGAGGACCTTGGTCAACAGGTCGAGCTGGCCGGGACGCAGGTTGATGGTCTCGAGGATCTCCGAGGGCGCCACGGGCTCGGCGCGTTCGGCCAACAGCTCCACCACGGCCTCGGCGAGTTCGGGCTTCGGGAAGCTCGACCGGATGAAGAAGTCCTGGATGTCGGGATCCTCGATGCCCGACAGGAGTATCCCGTGGGACTCGTCGAGCCCACGCCCGGCACGGCCGACCTGCTGGTAGTACGCAATGGGCGAACCGGGGGACTGGTAGTGGATGACGAAGCCGAGGTCGGGCTTGTCGAAGCCCATGCCCAGCGCCGAGGTGGCGACGACGGCCTTGACGTCGTTGGCCAGCAGGGCCTGCTCGATCTCGATGCGTTCGTCCGGTGGCGTGGCGCCGGAGTAGGCGACGGCGTCGATGCCGTTGGCGCGCAGCCACGTGGCCACACGTTCGGTGTCGGCGATGGTGAGGCAGTAGATGATGCCCGTGCCCGTGAGGGTCGGCAGGTGTTCGGCCAGCCACGCGAGGCGCACCGCCTGACCGGGGACATCGGCAGCGGCGAGGCGCAGGCCGGGGCGGGCCAGGCGGCCGCGCACCGGGGCCAGGCTCGAGCCCAGCTGCGCGGTGACGTCGTCGACCACCCGGTCGTTGGCGGTGGCGGTACAACACAGCACCGGCACGCCCGGCGGCAACAGATCCAGCACGCGGACGAGGCGCCGGTAGTCGGGGCGGAAGTCGTGGCCCCAGTCCGAGATGCAGTGGGCCTCGTCGATGACCAGCAGACCACTGCGGCGACCGATGCCGGGGAGGACCTCGGAGCGGAACGACGGGTTGGCGAGCCGCTCGGGGGAGATCAACAACACGTCGACCTCGCCGGCGTCGAGCTGATCCTCGATGTCTGACCAGGCGTCGCGGTTGGCGCTGTTGATGGTGACCGCCCGCACGCCCATGCGCGCCGCGGCCTCGATCTGGTTGCGCATCAGCGCCAGCAGCGGCGACACCAACAACGTCGGCCCTGCGCCGCGGTCGCGCAGCATGCGCGTGGCGATGAAGTACACGGCGCTCTTGCCCCACCCGGTGCGCTGGACCAAGAGCAGTCGGGCCCGGTCGGCGACGAGTCCCCGGATGACCTCGAGCTGGTCGGGCCGAAAGCGCGCCGACGGATCGCCCGTGAGCGCACCCAGCAGCCCCAGCGCCTCGGCCTCGAGCGCCTCGTCGGTGACCCCGCTGTCGAGCGCAGCCGGGTCGGTGAGGTCGGTGATCGCAGTGGGAGCAGGGGGTTCAGCCATGACGCCCGCAACGTACCAGCGGCCACTGACAGCCCCGCCGAAGGCGGTGGAGCATCGCCGCACGGGATGGAGCACCGCCGTACGCGATACTGCCCGCAGCCGATACGGCACCGACCGGGGGGACGGCACTGCGATGAGCACACGCGGCGACGAAGCCCGAGCCGACCTGATGGCGCGCACGACGCAGTCGGCCGCGATCTCCGAGCGCAGCAGCGAGATCATCACGATGGGCGCGGCTGCGAGCCTCGAGATGCCCCACGTGGTGTTCGTGGCGTCAGCCGATGGTGCCCGGGTCACCGACGCCGACGGCAACACCTACATCGACTGCCAGCTCGGATTCGGCACCCACGTCCTCGGTCACCGTCACCCCGCCGTCGTCGCTGCCCTGCACACCGCCGTCGACCGGGGCTTCCAGTTCGGCATCCACAATCCCGACCAGGAACGCCTGGCCGAGCTGGTGTGCGAGGCCGTGCCCGCTGCCGACGGTGTGCTGTTCTGCAACAGCGGGACCGAGGCCACCATGTACGCCCAGCGCGTCGCCCGGGCGTTCACGGGCCGCGAGGCCGTCGCGACCTTCGACGGCGCCTACCACGGCGCCCACGACTACGGCATGGTGCGCGCCGATCCGGCGTCGCCCCGCCATGCGCCCGAAGGGGTGGCCATGACTCCGGGGGTGCCCGACGCTGTGCGGGCGTTGCAGGTGGTGTTGCCCTATCTCGACCGGGCCGCGTTCGACATCATCGCGGCCCGACGCCACGAGCTCGCCATGGTGATGATCGAGCCGGTGCAGAGCTCGAACCCGCGCTGGGACGACGACGCCATCGCCTTCCTCCGCGAACTCCAGGAGGTCTGTCGGGCCAACGACGTGCTCTTCTGCACCGACGAGGTCATCACCGGGTTCCGGCTCGCCTGGGGTGGGGGACAGGAGGCCTTCGGTCTCGAACCCGACCTGGCCACCTACGGCAAGGCCCTCGGCGGTGGGGTGCCGATCGGTGGCGTCGCCGGCCGGGGCGACATCATGCGGCTGTTCCGCGGGGCCGCGAGCGGCGACCCACGCGGGGTGTTCTCGGGCGGTTCGTTCTCGGGGAACCCGCTGAGCATGGCTGCCGGCGTCGCGCTCGTCACCGCCCTGCGCGACGGCCGCGACGACATCTATCCGTTCATCAACGCCCAGGGCGACCGGCTCGCAGCCGCCGTCAACGGCTTCGCCGCCGATCACGACATCGCCGTGCAGATGCTCAACGCCGGATCGATGTTCCAGCTGTACTTCCAGGCCGAACCCATCGGCTCGCTGCGCGACGTCGTGCACGTCGATGCCGCTGCCGAGCGCGAGTTCTACCTGCAGCTGTTGTCGCGTGGCGTCCTGGTGCCCGGCACCCGCCGATCGTTCCTGTCGGCAGCGCACACCCCCGACGACGTCGACACCATCGCCGCTGCGATCTCCGACAGCCTCGTTGCCGTGCGCGACGACGGCTTCATCTGACCCGACCCGACCTGGCCGGCTCTCGATGCCGGCCGCACCCGAGGAGCCCCGACCCATGATCTTCACCCCCGTCAATCCGCCCGGCGCAGAAGCGACGGCCGAGCGTTTCCACTTCTCCCAGGGCGCGCTGGTCGCCTCGGGGCTGCTGGTGTGTTCTGGCCAGATCGGCACGGCCGCCGACGGGTCGATCCCCGACGATCCTGCCGAGGACTTCCACAACGCGTGGCGCAAGGTCGGCGAGGTGCTCGCAGTCGCTGGGCTCGGCTTCGAGCACCTGATCGACACCACGACCTTTCATGTCGGCCTCCGGGAACACCTGGCCACGTTCATGGAGGTACGCGACCACTACCTGTCGGCGCCCTGGCCCGCATGGACCGCGATCGGCGTCGCCGAGTTGGCCGTCCCCGGCGCCCGAGTCGAGATCCGTGCCACCGCTCAGGGCCCAGCGCAGGACTGACGTGTCGGGCGAGGAGACACGGATGAAGACGATCGGGCTGCTCGGCGGCATGAGCTGGGAGAGCTCCATCGAGTACGAGCGCCTCATCAACGAAGGCGTGCGCGCCCGGCTCGGCGGAACGGCCTCGGCAGACCTGATCGTTCGCAGCTACAACTTCGCCGACATCGAGGCCCTGCAAGAGGCCGGTGACTGGGACGCCGCAGGTGCGTTGCTGGCATCGGACGCACGGCTGTTGCAGCAGTGCGGTGCCGAGTTGATCGTGTTGTGCACGAACACGATGCACGTGGTCGCGCCGGCGATCGAAGCGGCGCTGGAGGTCCCGTTTCTCCATCTCGCCGATGCGACCGCCGACGCCGTGCGGGCCGCAGGGATCGACACCGTCGGATTGCTGGGCACCCGCTACACGATGGAACAGGACTTCTACCGGGGCCGACTGCAGGGTCATGGCCTCGAGGTGATCGTGCCGGATGAACCCGATCGGTCACGGGTGCACGACGTGATCTACGACGAACTCGTCCGTGGTGTCATCTGTCCGGAGTCCAAGCAGGCCTACCTCGACGTCATCGACCGGCTGGTCGAACGGGGCGCCGCAGGCATCATCGCCGGCTGCACCGAGATCGAGCTGTTGGTCGACCAGAGCGACGTGGACATCACCTACTTCCCCACGACCCGGATTCATGCCCTCGCCGCAGTCGAGAGGGCACTCGCCGACAGCTGAGAGTCGGCGGATCCATGGGCTTGCCGGCACGATGGGCCTCATCAGCACGTGTCGTCATGTGCGGGTCTCGGGTGGCTCCCGTCCGACGTGGGACGCCGCGTTCGTCGATGACGATGTCGGCTCGGCAGCCTGCTGGCTGGCCGGCGACCCCGTTCGAGCGCGCTGTGAACAGCGAGCATCCCGCGCGCAGGATCCGCAGCCGCCCGGGCCGAGTCGGTAGGGTCTGCGCTCATGCGTACCGTGGTCGTGCAAGCGCATCCTCTCGACGACAGCTGCAGCGCCGCGCTGCTCGATGCGGTCGTCAGTGGCCTCGAGGCTGCTGGCACCACGCCCGACGTGCACCGTGTCGCCGCCGGTGGCGGGCCCGATGCGGCGGCACTGTCCGGCGCCGAGCGACTCGTTCTCGTCTACCCCACATGGTGGGGCGGGCTTCCGGCGTCGCTGCTCGACTGGGTGCGCAGCCTCGTCATCGACGACGCCCAGCTGCCGTCGGTGACCGAGCTCGTGGTGGTCACCACCTGCGGTTCCAGCCGGCTCCTCAACACCATCCAGGGCGAGTGGGGCAAGCGCTACCTCGAACGCCGCCTCGCACCCCGCTGCGCGCCGGGCACAACCGTCGAGTGGGTCGCGCTCTACAAGATCGACCGCCAACCACAGCACCAGATCACCGCGTTCGTCCGCTCGGTCGAACGCCGCTTCGCCCCCGTCTGAGCGGTCCCTACCGCAGCGTCACCACTTGGCGAGCGCGGAGCGCACCACGGCTTCGGGGTCGTCGCCCGATTTGACCACGGCGTAGGTGGTGCGGCAGAAGCGGTGGGCGGTGAGGCGCACGCCACGCAGCACCGACCGGCCCGAGCTGGTGCGGCGGTGCGCTTCTCGATCGCCGTCGGGGCAATCGACGATCAGCCCGACCCGGCGGATGTTGGTCAGCGCGCCGGTCACGCGGCCGCCGCGGGTGAACGTGAACGACACCCCGGGCACGAAGACCCGCTCGAACCAGGACTTCGCCATCGGCGAGATCGCCCCGCCACGCACCGCGCAACACATCACCAGCGCATCGGCGGACCGCAACAGCTCTGCCGATCGGCGGGTGCCGGGGGTCAGCAGGTTCGCTCCCTGATGGTGATACTCACGGCGCTCGTCGGCCGACATGAACTGGTCGAAGCCCTCGGCGGCGAGCGACAACAGGTCCGCTTCGTGGCCGGCGCCGGTCAGGCGCACCTGCGCAAGCGCAGCGAGAGCCGGGTCGCCGTCGCCATCGGATGAGCCGTCCACCACCAGAACCCGCATCGAGCGCAGGGTAGCGACGGTGTGCGCCGCAGGTGTGCAATCCGATTGCGGCCCAGCGCGGCCGGCACCACACTGCGCCGATGCCATCGGGATCATCGTTTCTGGCTTTCGCCGCGCTGTCGTTCGCGCTGATCGTCGTGCCCGGTCCCAGCGTGTTGTTCGTGGTCGGCCGGGCCGTCGCTCTTGGTCGACGCGCCGCGCTGGTCACCGTGGCTGGCAACGCCGTGGGCGTGTACGTCCAGGTGCTCGCGGTCGCCGTCGGCCTCGGTGCCATCGTCGAACGCTCCATCGCCGTGTTCACCGCGCTGAAGCTCGCCGGTGCTGCCTATCTCATCTGGTTGGGGGTGCAGACGATCCGCCACCGCCGAGACGTGTCGGCCGCCAGCGGTGCCGCCGTCGGGGGCCGATCGCACCGGTCGGTGTGGTGGGACGGCTTCGTCGTCGGGGCCGCGAACCCCAAGGCCATCGTGTTCTTCGCGGCGATCCTGCCGCAGTTCGTGGACCCCGCCGGAGCCCCAGCCGCAGCGCAGATGGCGGTGCTGGGCCTGGTGTTCGTCGCGATCGCCCTGGTGTCCGACGGCATCTGGGGCCTGGCTGCCGGCTCGGCCCGGGCCTGGTTCGGCGGCTCACCGCGCCGCCTCGAACGGCTGACCGCAGCCGGCGGTGCCGTGATGATCGCCCTCGGCGCCCGCCTGGCCTTCACCCGCAGATAGCGCCTCGATCAGTCGGCGAATCGTTGGCGGACGTGGCCCCAGCGTTCGCCGCCGTCGACGGTGATGCACTCGCCCGTCACGAAGTCGGACTCGGCGAGGAACCGGACGGCGGCGACCACCTGCGCCGGGTCGCCCCACCGTCCGGCGAGGTTGCGTCGGGCCAACCGGTCGATCTGATCATCATCGAAGCTCTCGGCGGGGATGGTGGGTCCCGGGGCCACGGCATTGGCGGTGACGTTCGGCGCGAGCTCGACGGCGAGCTGGCGGGTCAGGGCCAGCAACGCGGCTTTCGCCACCGAGTGTGCGCCGCGATCGGGCCACGGATGCCATGCCGACAGATCGACGATGTTGACGATCGACCCTCTGCCCCGCTCGAGCATCGAGGGGGCCACCGCATTGGCGAGCCGATAGGGGCCGTGCAGCACGACATCGAAGGTCTGATACCAGCCTGCGTGGTCGCCGGTGGGGAAGGGGGTGGGTGCGAACGCCGAGGCGTTGTTGACCAACACGTCGACGGGCCCGAGCCGCTCTGCCACCTCGGCGGCCACGGCGTCGCAGCTGTCGCCGTCGGCCAGATCGAGCGGGACCGCACAAGCCCGGACTCCACGGGCGACGAGCTCCTGCACGGTCGCCGCCGCCGTATCCGCACTGGTGCGATAGGTGATGGCCACGTCGGCCCCGGCATCGGCGAGCCCCAGTGCCACCTCGCGCCCGAGGCGCTGCGCTGCGCCGGTCACCAGGGCGACCGTTCCGTCGAGTTCCATGGGGCCCGACCGTAATCGCCTCGCTGCACGAGTCCCCGTCGCAGACACCGCATGCCGGCGCGCAAGGGCAGCGTCGACGGCAAGTAACCTCGCCGAATGGCTCAGCGGATGGCGCTCTATCTCCAGGACAAGCACGACATCGCGTACGAGATCGAGATCGCGAAGTACGCCGAGGAGAAGGGGTTCAGCGAGATCTGGCAGGCCGACACCCGCCTCGCCCGCGACTGCGTCGTCATGATGTCGGCGCTGCTGACCGCCACCACCCGGCTGCGCATCGGCAGCGGCGTCCTGCCCATCTACACCCGCAACCCCGCCGTCATCGCCGCCACGTGGAGCACCATGTGGGAGCTCGGCGGGCTCACCCCCGAGGGCGACAGCCGGGTGATGCTCGGCCTCGGCGCCTGGTGGGAACCCATCGCCAGCCGTGTCGGCGCCGACCGGCGCAAACCGCTCACCGCGATGCGCGAGAACATCGAGGCCATCCGTGAGCTGTTCACCATGGAGGAGGTCAGCTACGAGGGCGAGTTCGTGCACCTCGACCGGGTCCGCCTCGACGTCGCCTACGGCGACACCGGCCCCCGCGACATCCCCATCTACATCGGCGCCACCGGCCCCAAGATGCTCGAGCTCTCCGGCGAGATCTGCGACGGGCCGGTGCTCAACTACGTCGTGTCGACCGACTACATCCGCGACGCCGTCGCCCGGGTGACGGCGGGCGCCGAACGATCCGGCCGCACCATCGACCAGATCGACCGGCCCGAGCTCCTGGCGTGCGCGCTCTCCGACGACGATCCCGCCGAGGCGATGATGACCGGCAAGTCCCTCGTCGCCTATTACCTCGGCACCGAACCCCACATCATGGAAGCCTCCGGCGCCGACCCCGAGCTCGTCGCCCGCGTGCAGGAGATCGTCGGCTGGCCCGCCACCGAGGACGACTACCGCAAGGCCGCCCACCTCATCCCCGACGATCTCTGCCGCAGCCTCATGGCCGTCGGCACCTCCGTCGAATGCCGCGACAAGGTCGACGAGTACATCGACGCCGGTGTCACCTGCCCGATCCTGTATCCCCTCATGCCCGACATCAAGCCGGTCGTCGATGCGTTCAGCTAGTCGGACTCACTCGTTCGCTCGCTGCGCTCGCTCCCTCCGTTCGCCCGAGTTTCTGGAGGAGCGGCTGACGCCGCACGGTCTGCTGTCCCCCAGACCCCCCTCGCTCGCGGCCTCGTCGCCTCCATTGCCCGGAAGCCCGACGTGACCGCCGTGACGTCGGCGCCGGCGATCTCGCTCGCGGCCTTGGCAGATCCCGACCGACGTACCGGCGAGGTCGCGAGGCTCGATGCGGCGTGTCGTGAGGTCGGGTTCTTCGTGGTCGTCGATCATGGGATCGATGCCGAGCTCGATGCGCTGTTCGATGCTGCGCACGGGTTCTTCGCGCTCGACCAGGTCGCCAAGGAACGCGTCGAGCGTGTCGAGCGGTACGGGTTCGTGCCTGCTGCGTCGATGGCCAGTGCCGAGGCGCTCGCGGCGGGGCGGCTGTCGGGGAACAACGAGTACGTCGACGTCGGGCTCCACGACGAAGTGTCCCTCGACGCCCACCCCCGCCTCAGGGACGCGGTGTCGGCGTATCTGCCGCCGGTGCTCGCCGTGTCCGACGTCGTCCTGCGAGCCCTGGCCGATGGGCTGGGCATCGACCAGGGGTTCTTCGCCGACCGCATGACCGACCCCCAGTGCCGCCTGCGGCTGCTGCACTACCCGCCCATGCCGTTGGCAGCCGACGGCACCCGCGCCGTTCCCACCACGCCCCACACCGACTACGGCGCCATCACCCTGCTCGCCACCGACGGCGTGCCCGGCCTCGAGGTCAAGCCTGTCGGCGGCGACTGGGCGCCCGTCGACGCGCCGGCCGGCTCGCTGGTCGTGAACCTCGGTGACATGGTCGCCCGCTGGACCGACCACACCTACGTCTCCACCCCGCATCGGGTCGTCGGCTCGCCCGACACCCACCGCTACTCCATCCCGTTCTTCGTCAACCCGGACCCCGCCACCGTGATCGAGACCATCGACGCCTGCATCCGCCCCGGCGCCCCACGTCGATACCAGCCGGTGCGTGCCGGCGACTTCCTCGCCGCCCGCATCGACGGCGTCGACGAGCCCTACGTCGATCCCACCGAGGGCCCCGCCCGGACGGGCACCCGATGACCCCGGTTCCCCGCGTCGGTCGGCTGCTGATCGACGGCGCCGCCGTGCTCACGGTCGACGACGACTTCACCATCCACGACCCGGGCTGGGTGCACGTCGTCGACGGCCGGATCGAGTCCGTCGGTGCCGGTCCGGCCCCCGATGCACTGCACGACTCGGCAGACCGGGTCATCCACGCGGCCGGCAGCGTCGTCATGCCGGGCATGACCAACGCGCACACCCACCTGTTCCAGACGTTCTTCCGTGGCCTCGCCGACGACAAACCCCTGCTCGAGTGGATCGCCGACTGCATCTGGCCGGCAGCCGTGCACCTCGACCGCAGCTCGGCGCGCCTCGCCGCCATGGTGGGCATGGTCGAGAACCTCCGCACCGGCGCGACCTCGGTCCTCGACCACCAGTACGTCCACGTCGACGAGGGCATCGACGATGGCGTCTGCGACGCAGCCGACGTCACCGGCGTGCGGTTCCTCATGGCCCGCGGGTGGGCCGACCGCAACTACGAGCCCAGCCTGACCGAATCGACCGCCGCGATCCTCGAACGCACCGAGGCCGTGCGCGATCGCTGGCACGGCCACGACGACGACCGCATCCGCATCGAGCTCGCGCCGCTGATCCCGTGGGGCTGCTCCGACGACGCCATGCGCGCCACCACCGACGCCGCCCGGAAGTGGGGGATGGGCACCCACATCCACTGCGCCGAGACGAAGGTCGAGGTCGACATGAGCCTCGACGAGCGCGGCGTGCGCCACGTGCAGTGGCTCGAGGACCTCGGCGTGCTGGGGCCCGATGTGCAGCTGGCCCACAGCGTCTGGCTCGATGACGCCGAGCTCGACCTCGTCGCCGCCCGCGACGCCGTTGTCGTGCACTGCCCGGTGTCGAACATGTATCTGGCGTCGGGCGTGCCGCGCATCGTCGAGATGCTCGAGCGAGGCATCACCGTCGCGCTGGCCAGCGACGGGCCGGGCAGCAACAACCGCCAGGACATGTTCGAGGTCCTCAAGGCCACGGTGTTGCTCCAGAAGGTGCACCGGCTCGACGCCATGGCGCTCCAGCCCGAGGACTCCCTGCGGATGGCCTGTCGGGGTGGCGCCCGTGCCATCGGCCGTCCCGACGAGCTCGGCGCCATCACCCCGGGTCGGCGCGCCGACCTGGTGGTCGTCGACCTCGAGTCGGTGTTCATCGCACCGGTCCACCGGGTGGCCAGCGCCCTGGTGTTCAACGCTGCCCCGGCCGATGTCACCCATGTGATCGTCGACGGCCGGGTTCTGATCGACGACGGCGAGGTGACGATCCTCGACGAGGCCGCCCTGCTCGCCGAGGCCACCGACGCCGCCCGCCACGTCTTCACCCGCGCCGGCGTCGCCTCCCGCCTCACCCGCTGAACGAGCCTCCTGCGAAATCTGGGACTTGTGCCGGAGATCTCAAGGGACAAGTCCCAGATTTCGGGCAGGGGTGAGGCGGGTCGGTGCGGTGGGTGGCGCTCGGTGTCACACCGGTCGGCCAGACTGCACCCATGGCATTCGGACAATCGTCAGGCCCACCGGCGTCGCACCGACAGGTGCAGACCCTCCTCGAGCTCCTCCAGAACGAGGGCCACAGCGACTTCCGCGACGCACGCGGTCCCATGGGGTTCACCCAGCGTCAGGGCAACGGCAAGTTCACCGTCGACGAGGCCCAGGCCTTCATCGACCAGCTCGAAGAAGCCGCCCACGCCGCCGCCGAGGCCCCGCCGACCGAGGCGGCTGGGGCCTCAGGCGCCAAGGCGGTGGCAAAGCCGAGCCCCGCGTCGGCATCCGCGCCCGGCCCCGCGCCTCAAGGTCAGCCGCACCGAGAAGCTCGTGCGCGAGATCCCCGACGACGTCCTCGCCGCCGAACTCCAACGCCGCGGTTGGATCGTCGCCGAACCCTGAGTCTCCCCACACCCACCAAACGGCGCCAGACGCGCACGACGAACGGAACCCGGCCGCTGACGCGACCGGGTTCGCTGACCCACCGTTAGCCTGCCAGCAGTGAGCGCCCCGACTGCCGAGGACCGAGACGACGGCACCAGCACCATCGTCTCGCCGGCCTACCTCGCCGTCACCATCGCCAACCTCACGGTCGTCGCCCTCGCCGCCTTCGACGGACTCGCCGTCGTCGCGGCGCTGCCGAGCATCGCCGAGGACCTCGGCGATGTCGCTCTCCTGCCCTGGGTCATCACCGCCTACCTCGGGACCTCCGCCGTCGCAGTGGTGGTGGCAGGTCCGATCGTCGACGCCGTCGGTGTACGACGCACCTTCCAGGTCACCGGCGTGTGGTTCCTCGCCACCAGTGCGGCAGCGGCCGTCGCGCCCACGTTGCCGCTGCTCGTCGTCGCGCGCGCCCTGCAGGGCCTCGGTGGTGGTCTGATCATCTCGGTCGCCCTCGCCGCGGTCGGTCTCGCCTATCCGCATCGACTCCGCTCCCGGGCCTTCGCCGCGAACTCGCTGG
Source organism: uncultured Acidimicrobiaceae bacterium (assembly GCA_963716795.1). Classification (GTDB taxonomy): domain Bacteria; phylum Actinomycetota; class Acidimicrobiia; order Acidimicrobiales; family UBA8592; genus CAVQUE01. The sequence goes on from CAVQUE010000003.1 coordinate 58,867, forward strand.
TGTGGGGCACGATGGGATTCGGAGGTCCGGCGCTCGCCGCGGCGATGCTCGCCCTCGGCGACTGGCGGTTGTTGTTCGCCATCAACCTGCCGCTGGGAGCGGTCGCACTGGCGATGGGGTGGCGGACGTTGCCCACCATCGACGGCCCACCCCGACGCATCGAGATCGACTGGCCCGGCATCGCCATGCTGTCGGTGTTGACCGGCGCGTCGCTCGCCGCGGTGGCCCAGGTCGGTGTCAACTGGCTGGTCGTCGTCGTCGCCACCGCGACGACCGTCCTCTCTGCCATCGCCTACTGGCATCACAGCGGCCGGGCGCTGCACCCGGTGCTCGAACGCAACCACCTCACCCGGTTCCCGATGCGCCGTATCCACATCACCAGTGGGCTCGTGCTGATCGCCGGGCTGGCCGCCAACAACTACCTGCCGCTGTACGTGCAGGTCGCACGGGGCCGATCCGAGTCGTTCGCGGCCTTCTCGGTGGTGTTCTTGACGGTGGGCTGGACCGTCGCTTCGGTGATCGGTGCCAAGGTGATGGATCAGCGATCCGAGGCCGAAGTCGTCCTCCTCGGCGGCATCGTCATCGTTCCCTCGGTGGCGCTCAGCGGGCTGACCGTTGCGTTCGACGTGCCATTGGTGTTCATCTTCGCCGCGTTCTTCGCCGTCGGGATGGGGATCGGGTTCGTGTCCACCGCGGGGCTCACGCTGCTGCAGGCCAGCAACGAAGCCTCCGAGATCGGGCGCGCCAACGCCGCCCACCAGTTCATTCGCACGCTCTGCATCACCTACGCCGTCGCCGCCGGCGGCGCGATCCTGTTGCTGGTGGTCGATCTCCAGATCGGCGACGTCGAGGTCGTGCGGGACGTGTTGGCGGGCGAGGACGTGGCGCTCGGCCCGGCCACTGCAGCTGCGGTCGGCGATGGCGTCGCCTGGGTCACCGTGTTGAGTTTCGCCATGAGCCTCGGATGCCTGTGGGTCGCGATCTCGTTGGTGCGGCGCACCCGGGCGCAGGTCGCCGCCTGACCGACCGGTGGGCCAGCGCGTCGGCTGGTTTGTCCGCCGCAGCGACAGGCGCAGGCAACCGTGGCGGTCCGGGCCGCCAGATCAAGTAGATTCGAACGAACAATCGAAGAGAGTCGTGCTCGACCGGTGGCGCACCCCCGGAAGGGACGGTTCAGGGAAGGAGCTTGGCTGTGCCGAGCGTGCTGGCGTATCACCGGCCCGGAAGCCTCGACGAGGCATCCACCCTGTTGGCCGGACCAAACAGAAGAGCACTCGCGGGTGGCACCATCGTGGTGCCTGCTGCGCGTCGCGACCGTGGCGACGGCATCGAGGTCGTCGACCTCCAGGCCCTCGGCCTCACCGATCTCAGCGTCGACGGCGACCGCCTCGTCATCGGTGCCATGACCCGCCTCGGCGATCTCGTCACCGACGACCGGGTCCCCGCGCTGCTGGCCGACCTGGCCCGACGCGAGCTGCCCAGCGCCCTGCGCAACCAGGCCACCGTCGGCGGCACCGTCGCCCTCGGCGAGGCCGACAGCGTCCTGCTCGCCGGCCTGCTGGTCCACGATGCGCCAGGTCGCCCTCCACGGCCAGGACCCGATCCCGCTCGACCAGAGCCTGGCCGAGTGCGTCGGCCAGCGGCTGGTCACCTCGGTGTCGGTCGCGGTCGACGGCCAGGGCGCCATCGCCGCCACCGGCCGCACCCCTGCCGACGTGCCGATCGTGGCCGCCGTGGCCCGCCGTACCGGCGACGACATCCGACTGGCGCTCACCGGCGTCGGCCCGTATCCACTCCTCGTCGATGCCGCCGACCCCACCGCCGGTCTCGAACCGCCCGGCGACTTCCGGGGCTCGGCCGACTACCGCACCCACCTCGCCGGCGTCTTGTCGGCCCGAGTCATCGAGGAGCTCAGCCGATGACCGCTGTCGATCCCGCCACCGGCCCCGACGCCATCGCCGCCGGCACCGCGTTGCCCATCACCATCACCCTCAACGGCGCCAGCCAATCCTTCGTCGTTGCCCCGCACCAGACGCTGCTGTCGCTGCTGCGTGACGCCGAGATCACCTCGGTCCGGTTCGGGTCCGACACCGGCGAGACCGGCGCCGCCGCCGTGCTCATCGACGGTCGCCTCGTGAACACCGACTGCATGCTCGCCGCGCAGGCCGACGGGCACGACATCATGACCGTCGAGGCCCTCAACGCTGCCGAGATGCATCCCATCCAGGCCGCGTTCGTGGCCGTCGGCGCCATGCAGTCGGGCTATTCGACCCCGGCGATGATCCTCGGAACGTGGGCACTGCTGCAGCACGACACCCATCCCGACGAGGCCGCCGTCCGCGACATGTTGTCGGGCATCCTCGACCGCGAGACCGCCTACATCAAGCCGGTCGAGGCCGTGCTGCGTGCCGCCGCGCTCATGCGCGGCGAGACCACCGAGCCGTTCGGTCCGCTGGTGCTGACGCCCATGACCGACGGTACCAACGCCGTCGAGGTCGACCCGGCCGACCCGGCGCCCGAGGCATCGCTCGCCGTGCCGCGCCTGGTGCCGTCGCGCGACGTCCCCGAGATGGCGGTGGTCGGCAAGCCCGAGATCAAGGTCGACGCCCTGCGCCTGGCCAAGGGCAATCCGGCCTTCACCGACGACTTCGTCGAGCGCGGCCAGCTGGTCGCCAAGGTGCTGCGCAGCCCCCACGCCCATGCCCGCATCGTCGACATCGACGACACGAAGGCCGTGGCGCTGCCCGGTGTCCACGCGGTGCTGCACTACAAGAACACGCCGCGGATCAAGTACGCGTCGGGCGGCCAGAGCTGGCCCAACCCGCACCCCTACGACCAGGTGAGCTTCGACGACAAGGTCCGCCACGTCGGCGATCGCGTCGCCGCCGTGGCTGCCGACACCGACGAGATCGCCGCCGAGGCGCTGCGGCTCATCGACGTCACCTACGAGGTGCTGCCCGCAGTGTTCGACGAGCTCGAGGCCATGGAGCCGGGCGCGCCGGTGATCCACGACGAGGACGACACCACCGAGATCCACGATCGCGAGCGCAACATCGTCCATCACATCGAGGCCGAGCGGGGCGACGTCGAGGCCGGTTTCGCCGCCGCCGACCGGGTGTTCGAGCACACCTACCGGGTGCATCAGGTGCAGCAGGTCCCCATCGAGAACCACATCTCGGTGGCGTGGCTCGACAGCGACGAGCGCATGGTCGTCCGCACCGCCACCCAGGTGCCGTTCCACGCCCGGCGCATGCTCGCGCCGCTGATCGGGCGCGACATCAAAGACGTCCGGGTCATCAAGCCCCGCATCGGCGGCGGCTTCGGCGCCAAGCAGGAGATGCTGATCGAGGACATCGTGGCGCACCTGGCCATCGCCACCCGCCGCCCGGTGAAGCTCGAGCTCGACCGGTCCGAGGAGTTCATGTCCAGCCGGACCCGGCATCCTCAGACGCTCACCTACAAGACCGGCGTCAACAACGACGGCAGCCTGGTGGCCCAGGAGCTCCGCATCGTCGGCAACACCGGTCCCTACGGCACCCACGCCTACACGGTCCAGACCGTGTCGGGTCTGCGGGGGCTGACGTCGTACAACTGCCCCAACAAGAAGTTCGACTGCGACGTCGTCTACACCAACATCCCCGTGCCCGGCGCCTACCGGGGCTACGGCGCCCCCCAGGCCGAGTTCGCGCTCGAAGCCCACATGGAGGACATCGCCCACGAGCTCGGGCTCGACCCCATCGAGTTCAAGCGCCGCCACTGGGTGAAGGTCGGCGACGAGCTCGACATCGCCCCGCACCTCGGCGAGCGAGCCGTGGCCGAGGGCGATCTCGACGAGTACCCACGGGTCATGTCCAACGGCATCGAGGAGTGCGTCGCCCAGGGCAAACGGGCCATGGCGTGGCATCGCAGCGCCGATCCCGACTGGATCACCCCCGCCGACCGCCCGACCATCCGCCGCGGGCTCGGCTTCGCGTTCTGCATGCACGGCACCGCCATCCCGTTCCTCGACATGGGCGGGTGCAGCATCAAGATCAACGACGACGGCTCGTTCAACATGTTGATCGGCGCCACCGACCTGGGCACCGGCGCCGACACCGTCATCGGTCAGATCGCCGCCGAGGTCCTGGGCGTGCCCCTCGACGACATCAAGGTGTACAGCTCCGACACCGACATGACGCCGTTCGACACCGGCGCCTACGCGTCGAGCACCACCTACATCTCGGGCACCGCGGCCAAGCTCGCCGCCGAGAAGGTGCGCGAGCGGCTGAAGGAACGCGCTGCGATGCTGCTCGACATCGACGAGCCCTGCACCATCGAACTCCGTGACAAGAAGGCCTGGGCGCCCGACGGACGCTCGGTCACCCTCGAGGAGATCGCGCTCGACTCGCTGCACATCGACGAACACGAACAGATCATGGGCACCGCGTCGTACGTGTCGCCCGAGTGCCCGCCGCCGTTCGCGGCCCAGTTCGCCGAGATCGAGGTCGACGTCGACACCGGCCAGGTCACGGTGGTCAAGCTGCTCATGGCCGTCGACTGCGGTGTTGCCATCAACCCGGTCACGGCGTCGGGTCAGGTCGAGGGCGGCATGATCCAGGCGCTCGGCTACGCGCACTGCGAGGAGTACGCCTTCGACGAGGCCGGCCGGATGATCAACGATCAGCTGGGGCCGTACAAGATCTACCGAGCCGACGAGATGCCCGACACCGAGGTGTTCCTCATCCAGACCATGGAGGACTCCGGCCCCTTCGGCGCGAAGGCCGTGGCCGAGATCCCCAAGGACGGCGTCGCGCCGGCCATCCGCAACGCGATCCTGCACGCCACCGGTGTCGCCATCAACGACCTGCCGTTCACGCCCGAGCGGGTGTGGCAGGCGATGCAGGGCGCGTGACCGGCCCGGTACGCCGCCGCCGATGACGCTCATCCTGCCCGACTGGCTGGTGCTCGCCGCCGACGTCGCGCCCCGGCACGGTTGGGGCGTCCGGGTCGTCGGGAGCCTGGTCGACGCCGTCGGTCCCCACGCGGAGCTACGGGCCGCGCACCCCGACGACGACATCGTCGACGCCGCGGGCACCGTGGCCATGCCCGGGTTCGTCAACGCACACGTCCACCTCTATGGCGTGTTGGCCCACGGCATCCCAGTCGATGCCGCGCCCGACGGGTTCTGGAGCTTCCTCGACGACTACTGGTGGCCCAAGGTCGAAGACGCGCTCGATCACCAGATGCTGGCCGCCGCCACCGACTGGGTGTGCGCCGAGATGCTGCGCAGCGGCACCACCACCTTCTACGACATCCTCGAAGCCCCCCATGCGCTGCCCGAGGCCTTGTTGGTCGAGGCCGAGGCCGTCGAGCGGCGCGGCATCCGCGGCCTGCTGAGCTTCGAGGCCACCGAACGGGCCGGCCCAGCCATCGCCGAGGCCGGTCTGGCCGAGAACGCGGGCCTCATCGCCGCCACCGCCGACAGCGATCTGGTGTCGGGGCTGATGTGTTACCACACCACCTTCACGTGTTCGGCGACGTTCATCCGCCACGCGTTCGACCTCGCAGCCGACCTCGGGGTGCTCACCCACGCCCACTGCAACGAGGGACTGCACGAGCCGCAGTGGTGCCTCGACAACGTCGGCATGCGGACGCTCGAGTACTACGAGCAGCTCGGCCTCGCGGGTCCGCAGTTCCTGGCCAGCCAGTGCGTGCAGTTGTCCGAGCGCGAACAGGCCATCATCGCCGAGACCGGCATCCGGGTCACCCACATGCCGCTCGCGAATTGCGAGGTCGGTGGTGGCATCGCCCCGATGCCCGAGCTGATCGCCGGCGGGGTCACGGTCGGCCTCGGCTCCGACGGCTACGTCAACGACATGTTCGAGGTCATGCGCGGCGCCTTCTTGTTGCACAAGGCCCGCCTGCTCGACCCCGGCGCCATGCCGGCGGCCACGGTGTTGGGCCTGGCCACCGAGGGCGGCGCGCAGGCGCTCGGCCTCGATGGTGTCGGGCGCCTCGAAGCCGGCTGGTCCGCCGACATCCAACTCGTCGACGCGACGCTGCCCACGCCGCTCACCGAGCACAACCTGCTCGATCAACTGGTCCTGTGGCGCAGCGGCCACCACGTGCGCGACGTCATGGTCGCCGGAACCTGGCGGGTTCGTGGGGGAGAGGTGCTGGGCGCCGACCTCGACGCGATGCGGGCCCGGGTGCACGAGCAGGCCGAACGCCTGTGGGCCCGGTCGTGACCACCGACGACGCCGGCCTGCCGCAGGGGCGGCCTGTCTCGCTCGGTCACCGTGTCGGGACGCTCGCAGCCGGTCCGCCGACCGTGATCCTGCGCGAGCTGGTGGCCTCGATCGACGCCCGCCGGCCGGTCGTGCTGGCCACGGTCACCGCAACTCGCCGCTCGGTGCCGCGCCGGCCGGGATCGAAGATGTTGGTCTACGCCGACGGCACCACCTCGGGCACCATCGGCGGCGGCGAGATGGAAGCCCGCGTCATCGCCGCCGCGCTCGACACGCTGACCACCGGCCGCCCCGCAGCCGTGTCGTTCTCCCTCGTCGACCCCACAGCCGGCGACCCCGGCGTGTGCGGCGGCGACGTCGACCTCTACCTGGAGCCCCACATGCCCACCACCACCGTGTTCGTCGTCGGCGCCGGCCATGTCGGCGCCGCCGTGGTCGAGCTGGCGAGCTGGCTCGGCTATCGGGTCGTGGTGTGGGACGACCGCGCCGACCAGCTCGATGCCATCACCGCAACCGACACCGTGGCCGTGGCGACGGGCCCCATCGCCGACGCCATCGCTGCGCACGATGTCGACGAGTACACCCGGGTGGTGATGGTCACCCGCAACGTCGCACTCGACCTCGAGTTGGTGCCGCCGTTGTTGGCGTCGCCGGCGGCGACCATCGGTCTGATGGGCAGCCGCCGCCGGTGGGAGACCACCCGCCGAGCCCTGCTCGACGCCGGCGTCGCAGAGGAGGACCTGGCCAAGGTCCATTCGCCCATCGGCGTCGAGATCCACGCCGAGACCCCCGCCGAGATCGCGGTGTCGATCCTCGCCGAGCTCATCGGCACCGAACGCTCGTGATGGGGGCGCAGGGGTTGCCGTCGCACGGGTCGCCGGCCATGAGTCCGCTCGTGATCGTGCGGGGTGGGGGTGATCTGGCCACCGGCGTCGTGTGGCGGCTGACTCGGGTCGGCGCACGTGTGCTCGTCACCGAGCTCGCCGAGCCGCTGACGGTGCGCCGCACCGTGGCGTTGTCGACGGCGGTCACCGATGGCGTGATCGACGTCGAGGGCATGGTCGGACGCCCCATCGACACCCTGGCCGGTGCAGCGTCGGTGCTCGACGCCGGAGAGGTGCCCGTCGTCGTCTCGCCCGCCCTGCCCGCGGCGGCCGATGTGGCCACGCACCTGGGTGCGGCGCCCGACGCCGTGGTCGATGCCCGGCTGGCCAAGCGGAACATCGACACCACCATCGACGACGCCCCCCTCGTCGTGGCGCTCGGGCCGGGCTTCACCGTCGGTGTCGATTGCCACGCCATCGTCGAGACCATGCGCGGCCACCACCTCGGACGCGTCCTGTGGTCGGGATCGGCCGAGCCGAACACCGGCACGCCCGGCCTCGTCGGTGGCCGCGACGTCGATCGCGTGGTGCGCGCGCCGTTCAGCGGTGTCGTCCGATGGAACGCCCGCATCGGTGACGTCGTCGCCGAGGGCGACCTGCTCGGCACGGTCGCCGAGGGTGATCGGGATGCCGGCGCCGACGACCGCGGAGACGTCGACGGGGCATCCGAGTCGCCGGCCAAGGCAGCCGAGATCCGAGCCCTCTTCGACGGGGTGGTCCGCGGCCTGATCCTCGACGGCGCCGCCGTCCCCGCCGGCGCCAAGATCGGCGACGTCGACCCCCGCGTCGACACGCCCTGCGACGAGATCTCGGACAAGGCCCTCGCCATCGGCGGCGGCGTCGTCGAAGCGGTGGGTGCCCTGTGGTGCCCGTAGGCCAGGTGGCCGGGGCGCTCGGCCTCAGCACGCACGAGCACATCGCCGTGGTCGGTGGTGGGGGCAAGACCACGCTCGTGCATGCGCTCGGCCAGACGTTGTCGGGCACCCGGGTGGTCACCTGCACCACCAAGATGGGCCACGATCAACACCGGGGGCTGCCGGTGCTGCTCGATCCGACCGACGACGATGTCGTCGACGCAGCAGCCGCAGGGCCGGTCATGGTGTGGAATCGCATCACCGGCCAGAAGGCCGTCGGCGTCGCACCCGAGGCGTGCGACCGGTGGTTCGGCCTCGTGGACCACGTCGTGATCGAGGCTGACGGGTCGCGCCAGCGGCCGTTCAAGGCGCCGGCGAGATTCGAACCCGTCGTGCCCGCAACGACCACCACCATGGTGTCGGTCATCGGCGCCGACGCGTTGGGCCGCGTCATCGCCGACCAGTGCCATCGACCGATGCGGGTCGCAGCGCTCGCCGATTGCAGCCCCTACGTGCGCCTGTCACCCGAGGCCGCGGCGCGGGTGCTCCTGCACGAACGGGGCGCCCGCAAGGAGCTCCCCGACGGCGCCCGGCTCGCCGTCGTGATCACCAAGGTCGACGAGCAGACCGCCACGATGGTCGCGGAGCTGAGCGCTGCGCTCGGCGAGGCCGAGCCAGACGTGACCGTGGTCGAGATCGCCCGCCATCGCTGAGGCCGAACCCACCGACCAGCGGACCGGTTGCCGGCCGGGTCGCACTACTGTGCAGGCGCATCCACCGCCAGCGAGGAGCCGCCGCCATGGCCGACGACTACACCCGCGTGATCCTGCCCGAGTCGGAGCATCCGACGCAGTGGTACAACGTCATCCCCGACCTGCCGTCGCCGCCTCCGCCGCCGTTGCATCCCGGGACGCTCGAGCCTGCGGGCCCCGAGGACCTGGCGCCGCTGTTCCCGATGGCGCTCATCGAACAAGAGGTGTCGACCGAGTCGTTCATCGACATCCCCGGCGGTGTGATCGACGTCCTACGCCTGTGGCGCCCGAGTCCGCTGTTCCGGGCCCGCCGCCTCGAGCAGCTCCTCGACACCCCGGCGAAGATCTTCTACAAGTACGAAGGCGTCAGCCCCGCGGGCTCGCACAAGCCCAACACCGCCGTCCCCCAGGCCTGGTACAACCACGCCGAGGGCATCACGAAGCTCACCACCGAGACCGGCGCCGGCCAGTGGGGCAGCGCCCTGTCGTTCGCCTGCGCGCAGTACGGCATCGAGTGCGAGGTCTGGCAGGTGGCGGCGTCGTACCGCCAGAAGCCGTATCGCAAGACGATGATGGAGATCTGGGGCGCGACGGTGCACCCGAGCCCGTCCGAGGTCACCGAGTACGGACGCTCGCTGCTGGCCGAGGATCCCGATCATCCCGGTTCGCTCGGCATCGCGATCACCGAGGCCGTGGCCATGGCGGCCGCCGACCCCGACGTCCGCTACGCGCTCGGCAGCGTGTTGAACCACGTGCTCTTGCACCAGACCGTCATCGGCGAGGAGGCCCTGCTCCAGCTCGCGATGGTGGAGGAGACCCCCGACGTGCTCGTCGGCTGCACCGGCGGCGGGTCGAACTTCGGCGGCCTGGCGTTTCCCTTCCTGCGCGAGAAGCTCGCCGGGACCATGGATCCCGTCATCCGCTGCGTCGAACCCGCCGCGTGCCCCACGCTCACCAAGGGCGAGTACCGCTACGACTTCGGTGACACCGGTCAGTTGACCCCGCTGATGAAGATGCACACCCTGGGGCACTCGTTCATCCCCGACGCGATCCACGCGGGGGGCTTGCGGTACCACGGCATGGCGCCGCTCGTGTCGCACATCTACGAACTCGGTCTGGCCGAGGCCATGGCCATACCGCAGGTCGAGTGCTTCTCCGCAGCGCTGCAGTTCGCCCGCACCGAGGGCATCATCCCGGCCCCCGAGCCGACCCACGCAATCGCGGCTGCGATCCGTGAGGCGCTCGCCTGCAAGGAGTCCGGCGAGGAGAAGGTGATCCTCACCGCTCTTTGCGGCCACGGGCACCTCGACCTGCCGGCCTACGAGAGCTTCCTGTCGGGCTCGATGGTCGATCTCGACCTCAGCGACGAGGCCATCGCCACCGCCATGGCGACCGTGCCGGTCATCGACGGCTGATCGCGCCGACAGTGGATCTGATCAAGAGCATCAACGTCATTCCCGAGTGCCCGATCGACGAGATCATCCCCATCGCTCGCCGGGCCGAACAGCACGGATTCGATCGGTGCTGGATCTACGACGAGGGCCTCGTCACCCGCGACGTCTACGTCGTGATGGCGGCGGTGCTCGAGGTCACCCGCACCATGGCGGTCGGTCCGGGCATCACCAACCCCTACACCCGTCACCCGGCGCAGACCGCGTCGTCGATCGCCACCCTCGACGAGGTGTCGGGCGGTCGGGCGTTCCTCGGCATCGGTGCCGGAGGATCGCTCACGCTCGACCCGATCGGCATCGAACGCGCCAAGCCGCTGACCGCGGTGCGTGAGTCGATCGAGATCGCACGGGCGCTGTTCGCGGGCACACCGGCCCACTACGAGGGCTCGTTCGCGTCGTTGCACGGTGCCACCCTCGACTACGCCCGGTCCGACATCGAGATCTGGCTGGCGGGGCGGGGCCCGAAGATGCTCGCCCTGGGCGGTGCGGTGGCCGACGGCGTGATGCTCGACTTCATCCACAAGGACAGCCTGGCCGGCAGCGTCGCCACCATCCGCTCGGGCGGCCCGGCCCGTATCTGTTACTCGACGGCCATCGTGACCGACCACGACGACCTCGAGTTCGTGCGTCCCCACATGACCTATCGCCTGGTCGACAGCCCTGACCCGGTCAAAGAGGCCATCGGGCTCGGCCCCGACGACGTCGACCGCATCCGCAGTGCCATGTCGGGTGGGCTCCACGCCGCGGCCGCACACGTGCGCGACGAGTGGATCGAACCGTTCATCATCACCGGCTCGATCAGCTCCTGCGCCGCCGAGATCCGCTCGCTCATGGAGACCCACGGCATGGAGGAGTTCCTCCTGCCCATGTTCGACATGCCCGCACCGATCCGCTATCTCGACCGCGTCGCCCAGGTCCTCACCTCGGTCTGAGGCGACCCGCGATCAACCAGCGGGCCCGGAGCGGCGGCGGCAGGTACTGTCCCGGCCCATGGACGAACTGCATGGCAAGGTCGGGGTGGTCACAGGGGCGGGGAGCGGCATCGGCGCGCGGTGGCGGTCGCCTTCGCCAGAGAAGGCATGAAGGTGGTCCTCGCCGACATCCAACACGACGCGCTCGACGACGCCGTCGCCGAGATCACCGCCACCGGTGCCGAGGCCATCGGGGTGATCTGCGACGTCAGCGACGGCGCCGCCGTCGAGGCGCTGGCCGCGGCGACGATCGAGGCATTCGGTGCCGTGCACGTCGTGCACAACAACGCCGGGGTCGTCACGGCCGGCCCGCTCGAGACCCTCACCGACGACGACTGGAACTGGGTGCTCGGCGTCGACCTGTGGTCGGTCATCTACGGCATCCGTACGTTCCTCCCGCTGATCCGCGAGGCGGGTGAGGGCCACATCGTCAACACCGCCTCGACCGCCGGGTTGCAGGCCAACCCGAACATCGGGCCCTACAACGTCGCCAAGTTCGGCGTGGTGGCGATCACCGAGACCCTGGCGCTCGAACTCGGGCCCGAGCCCGGCATCAATGCCTCGGTGCTGTGCCCCGGCGCCATCAACACCCGCATCGTCGAGAGCGAGCGCAACCGCCCCGATGCGTTGGCCGATCACGTCGAGACCGCCGCCGATGCCGGCTTCAAGGCACGGTCGACCGAGATGTTGGCCAAGGGCATGGACCCCGCCGAGGTCGCCGAGATGGTCATCGACGGCATCCGCACCAACCGGTTCTGGATCCTCACCCACGAGCCCTGGAAGCAGATCATGATCGACCGGGCCGAGGCCCTGGCCCGCGACGGCTCGCTGGTCACCCGCTTCGGCGGCTGAGGCGACGGGCGCTCAGGTCCCGTGGAGCGCTTCCCAGAGTCCAACGAGGCGATCGTCGTTCTCGCCGGCGCGCATGTCGGCGAACGTGATCGGTGCGAGCGTGGCGGGGACCGCCACGGGTGCGGGGGCGAGCACAACCGCAGCGAGGTCGTCGTCGCCGTTCGGCCCGGGACCGCGGTGGGTCGTCACCAGGGACTCGTCGCCGCCGAGCCACTCGTCGATGTCCTGGGGTGGTCCGGAGACGACGTACTCGAAGCGTTGTTCGAAACCGGTTCGGTCGGGCGCCCGGCGGACCTGGATGCGGTAGAGCCCCCGCCGTTGGTCGTCGCCGACGAATGAGGTGTCCCGTGTGGCGAGCACGGTCGTCGCCGCAGCGGATGGACCCATCGTCGATCGACGGGATCGGATCGGGCAGTGCGGGCCCGGCGGAGTCGTCGTCGTGGACGATGTCGGCGACCTCGCCCTCGGTGCGGAAGCGTTCGCCGGTCGCGGGATCGATGATCGTGTTGTTCTCGATCGTCACTCGCTCGATGACGGTCCCGCCGTTGAGTGCGCTGATCAGGATGGCCGGGTGCGGCACGACGCGGCCGGCGCCGACCACCACGTTGTCGCGGATCTCGATGTCGGAGCTGCCGGGCGTGTCGTAGGACCCCTCTGAGGCGACGAGGATGCCGGCCGCGGCAGTGTCGCGGGCGAAGTTGTGGTGGATGGCGATGGTGTCGCCGCCCACAACGGCGTACCCGCGGCCCCAGCTGCTGCCGAGATGGACGTTGTCCCACCATTCCATGTCGCCACATCGGGGGCCGTCGCCATAGGTGACACACGCAATGCCGTCGTCGCCGCGTCCGGGGTCCTCGCCGTAGAAGGTGTTGTCCCACACCCAGGCCTCGCGGGTGCCGTCGGTGAAGTGCACACTGTCGGCCCAGGTGCGATGCACGTAGTTGCCTTCGACGTGGGCGCCCCGGCTTCCGCCGAAGAAGAAGACCCCGGCAGAGGGTCCTCCGGAGATGTCGTTGCCGACGATCTCGGTGTCCTCGGCGGAGTCTGCGACGATCTGGCTGTCCTCGAGGGCGTACCGACGCTCGTCGGCGTCGGCCCGGATCCGCAGCCCGAAGAACCCGCAGCCGATGACGTCCTCGCATATCAGCGCCGTGTCGGTGTCTCCGCTGCGCTGGAGGATCTCCGCCTGGCCGTCGGGGGACCAGAGCTTGACGTGATCGCGACGGATGCGCGTGACGTCGTCGAGCCGGAAGCGCAGCCCGCGATCGAGATACACGATGCCGCCCTCGTCGGGTAGCGCCTCGATGGCCGCCTCGATGGCCTCGCGGTCGTCGGCGAGCCCGTCGCCGACCGCGCCGTGGTCGATCGGATCCACGACGGCCATCACCGTGAGCGGAGACCATGCCGCGTCCGCGTGATCTCGGGGAGGCTGCGACTCGTCGATGGCGGCGGGCAGCTCGCTCGAGGGCTCGGCACGCCCACCGGTCAGGAGCCCGGCGACGAACGCAGCCACCGCGACGAGCACGACGACCAGGATCCAGCGAGCGGTGGAGGCTGGCCGGTTCGGCTGTGCGTCGATGGTCTCCACCGGTGGCGACGGGTCGTCGAGACGAAGCGCATCGGTCGCCTTCAGCGTCACGGCTGAGACCCTATCGGCCGGGTCACCGCACTCCGGGGCAGGCCACGGGGGCTGCGCACCGCGACCCGGCCCGATGCCTGATCGGATCCGCCGAGGTGGTGCCGATGCGATCGGATCAGGCGGGATCGGTGGGGAAGGGCTCGATGAAGATGCACTCGCCGGGGCAGTAGGAGGCCGCGGCGACCACCGCGCCGTCGTGCTCGGGCGCCACGCGGGCGAGGCCGGTGTCCTGGCCGGGATCGTTCATCACCAGATCGCCTTCGCGGACGTACGCGATCCCATCCTCGAGGATCACGAACACGTCGGGGCAGAGGTCCTCGCAGATGCCGTCGCCGGTGCAGAGGTCCTGGTCGATCCACACCTGCATGGTGGACTGCTCGTAGGAGGTGTCCGAGCTCCGCCCGATCGCAGGTCTCGCCTCGGGGCGACCGATGGCCGATCCCATGTCAGGCCGCCTCGGTGTCGTCAGGGCGCTCGTCGACGATCGCATCGTCGGCCTCGGCGGCTGCGGTTCGCCGGGCTGCAGCGACGCTGCGTCGGGCGTTGCCCCGCGGCGCATAGCCGGCCAACGCGCGCTCCTCTTCGGTCTCGCCGCCCCACACGCCGCTCTCGTGGTTGCGGCGACCGGCGGCGAGGCAGGGCTCTCGGACCGGGCACGATGCGCACAGGTGTTTCGCCTTGGCCTCACGGCGGGCGCGGGCCGAGGGGCGCTCGCCCCAGGGCTCGAAGAACAGGTGGCCCTGGTCGCGGCATCGTGCGAAGTCGATCCACTCGCGGTCCTCGATCACCAGGATCAACGCCGCATCGGGAATCCGCGCGGCTGCGGTCATGGGTGGTCCCTTCCGGTTGCGTTGAGCACCACTGTGGACCGAGGCATCTTGATTCACGATGTCAAGCCAACGTGCCATCTGTCTCACAGAAGGAGTACTGCTGCGTGCGCCATGCGCGATGATCGGGGGCATGGACTGGTCGACGTCATGGTCTCGTCTGCTCGCCGAGGCCCCCGAACTCGCCGAGACGGTGCGTGCGCGGTTCGCCGCGAACCGCCATCACGTTCTGGGGACCGTGCGGACCAACGGTGCGCCGCGCCTCAGCGGCACCGAGGTCGACCTCACCGACGGCGGGATCCGCCTCGGCATGATGGACGACGCCCACAAGCGCGTCGACATCGCCCGCGACGCCCGTGTCGAGATCCACTCGGCGCCCCTCGACGCCGACCTGGCCGAGGCCGATGTGAAGGTCGGCGGCCATCTCGAACACCTCGGTGCCGTCGCCGAGATCGGCGGCGACTGGTTCGGGCTGGTGCTCACCCATGCCAGCGCAGTGCGCGTCGACGGCGACGAGCTGGTGTTCGACACCTGGGACCACGAACGGGGCGCACGGCAGCGTCGCCGCCGCTGACGCCGGTCAGTTCGGCGTCGCGTCTCTGGTGCCGGTAACGACGCCACCGGCACCAGCGGTGTCGACAGCATCCGGCGCACCCGGTGCCAGCCACTCGTCGGTGGCGATGACGCGCTCGGCCCTGGCCCGTACGGTCTGATTCTCCAGCAGCTCGATGACCACGGCCTCGCGCAGGTGCTCGACGCGGGGCTGAATCGGTCCGGGCGTCGAGTGCAACGCGAAGGTCGCGAGGCCGAGCCGCCGTTGCACCGGACCTCGACGAACCGCCGAGCTCTGCGTCCGGGCGTGGGGCACCACGTCGAGGCGTCGATGCAGTCGTCCGCCCCGCAGGACCAACACCGACGGATCGACGCGGAAGCCGTGGCGCCGCCAGGCGATCGGATCGACCCAACGAGCAGCGGAGGGCGCAGCGACGAACCCATCGTTGCCGCCGGTGCCGACCAGGGCGTGGTCGTCGATGACCACCTGTGCAATGACGAACGACAGCACCGCGCAGGCGTCGGCGCTCGTCCCCACGGGCAACAGGGTCGTGTCCTGGCGGCCCTGCTCGCCGGTACGCACGCCGTAGCCCACGATGTTGACCTCGACCCGCCACCATCGCATCGGGCGCCACAGCAACGGCTGGCTGAGGCGCACCGCCTGGACACGCCCCGGCGGCACGGTCTGAGTCCGCTGCTCGAGCAGGCCCCGGCGGATCCGGACCCCGTCGGCCGCCGCCGCCACCCGGAACTCGAACTGGCGCGAGAACGTGGCCCACGCCGAGGCCCCGATCACCACCGCCACCAGGATCACCGACACCAGCGACCGGATCTCGCCGGTCACCACGACGATGACGCCCACGGCGATCATCAGCGCCAGCGCCGGGATCGCGAACGACAGCAGGATCGAGGCCAGGAGTCGAGTCGTCGGGACCTCGACCACCGCATGGTCCGGCGCCTGGCCCACCTGCGGAGGTGCCGATCCCTCGGACCCCAGCCCCGACGCAACCGCCAGGAGATGGTCGCGCAGGTCGAGAGCCTCGAGCGCGTGTGAGGTAGGCGATGTCGACCCGCGAGTCGCTCCCTCCGGCGACCTCGAGGGTGAGCTTCGCCAGGCCGACCATGCGTGCCAGGAGCGGTTCGGTGAGATCCACGGCCTGCAGCCGATCGAGGGGCGCTCGGCGTTGGTGGCGGAAGACCACGCCGTGTTCGAACTCCAACGCCCCCGCAGCGAGCCGGTAGCGGGTCCGACGCCACGACAGCCAGGCACCTGCAGCCACCAGGGCGACGATGGCCACGGTCATCGCCGAGCCGATGGCGCGGTTCTCCCGTAACAGGGTCGAGAAGCCGCCGTCGCCCCCGAATGCCAGCGACTCGCCGAAGTCCTGTCCGACGAACAGGATGCCGACGACGATGATCTGCCACGACCGCAGCAGGGGGCTCACCGGGTGGACCCGGGTCCAGTCCGAGGCGTGCGCAGGCTCGCTCGCCGGAGCCTCGCCGTCGGTGGAGGGAGGCTCGACGGTCACAGTCCGGCGAGCTGGGAGCGGCCGCGCTCGGTCAGCTGATCCCGGAGTCGGCTCGCCTCGGCGGCGGGAAGACCCGGGATGGCGGCATCGGTACCGGCCGACGCGGTATGGAGTTGCAGCCGGGCGATGCCGAGACGCCGGTCGATCGGGCCCGCGTGCACGTCGACGTACTGCAGACGGGCGTAGGGGACGACGACGACCGCTTGCCACAGCACGCCACGGCGCACCAGGAACTCCTCGGGGCGCTCGGCATACCCGATGGCCCGGACCTGGCGACCGATGACGATCCAGGCCCACCCGAACCCGATGGCGGCGGCGCCGGCCACGAACCACGGCCACCGCTGCCCGCCCAACACTGCGGCGGCGATTGCCAGGAGGGCGACGAGCCCGAACCCGACGGCGGCGCCCGCACGACGCGCCAGAGCAAGCTTCGGCGACACGGCGGTCCACTCGACATCGAGGGCATCGAAGGGGTCGGCGGGCACCGGCTCAGCATTGCACGGGTCGGAGCTGGATCGGCCGTCATGGGTGCCGGGTGGTCTGGCCTCGTCGTCGGTCAACGCAGCGGCGTCGGCAACCCTCGCTCGAGGTAGGCGCCGTGGCCCGGCCGGCCCACATAGGTCCGATCGGCGACGACGAACGATCCTCGGCTCATCACGCTGCGGGCCTGGCCGGTGACGGTGCGACCCTCCCAGACGGAGTTGTCGATGGCCATGTGGTGGGTGTCGACGCCGAGGGTGTGGGTGACCGTCGGGTCATAGATCACCAGGTCGGCGTCGGCGCCGGGAGCGATGACGCCCTTGCGGCCGGCGAGGCCGAACAGACCTGCCGGGGTGGTGGCGCACACGTCGACCCAGCGCTCGAGGGTGATCTCGCCGGTCACCACGCCCTGGTGGAGCAGGTCCATGCGGTGTTCGATGGTGCCGAGGCCGTTGGGGACGTCACGGAAGTCGTCGACGCCGAGGAGCTTCTCGGCGTCACAGAACGGGCAGTGATCGGTCGAGACCACCGACAGATCGTCGGTGCGCAGGCCCGTCCACAGCGTGTCCTGATGGCCGTCGGCGCGGGTCCGCAGCGGTGGCGAACAGATGTGGCGCAGGCCGTCGATGCCGGGCTGGTCGAGGTGCTCTTCGAGGCTCAGGTACAGATACTGCGGGCAGGTCTCGGCGAAGACGTTGCGGCCCCGGTCTCGGGCGGCGACGACCTCGGCCAAGGCGTCGGCGGCCGACAGATGCACGATGTAGAGCGGCGCCCCGGCGACGCCGGCCAGGGCGATGGCGCGGTGGGTGGCCTCGCCCTCGAGTTCTGCGGGGCGGGTGCGGCCGTGCCACACGGACCCGAGGCGTCCGCCCTCGGCGGCCTGGGCGCGCAGCACGTCGATGGCGATGCCGTTCTCGGCGTGCATCATCACCAGCGCCCCGGTGTCGGCGGCGACCTGCATGGCCCGCAGGATCTGGCCGTCGTCGGAGTACCAGGCGCCGGGATAGGCCATGAACAGCTTGACGCTGGTGATGCCTTCGTCGATCGCGGCGCGCAGCTCCTTCAGGGAGTCGCCGTGGACGTCGCCCATCGAGATGTGGAAGCCGTAGTCGATGGCGCAGCGGCCGGCGGCCTCGGCATGGCGTTCGTCGATGGCGTCGCGGACCCGGGTGCCGTGGAGCTGACCGGCGAAGTCGATGATGGTGGTGGTGCCGCCCCACGCCGCAGCAGCGGTGCCGGTTGCGAAGTCGTCGCTGGAGGTGGCCTGGGGCGACATCGGCAACTGGAGATGGACGTGGACGTCCACGCCGCCGGGCACGACGTAACAGCCCGTGGCATCGACGATCTCGGCGTCGCTGCGCCGCAGGCTGGCGGCGACGTCGCTGTCAGGGGAGACGATGGCGGCGATGCGCTCGCCCTCGACGACGACGTCGGCGGCCGTGGCGCCGGTCGCGTTGACGACCGTGCCGTTCGCGATGACCGTGCTCATCGGCCGAACTCGAACGTCGCGATCTCGGCCATGGCGTCGGCCAGGGTGTCGACCGAGGCGTCGAACAAGGTCTTGCCGAGTGTGGCGTTGGCGCCGGTGGCGTCGCCGATCACGCCGGCGGGGTCGAAGTCGTTCGACAGCCAGCCGAACGACACCGACCCGCCGAAGCGTGACGTGGGTGTTGTCGGCCAGGTGCTCGGGCACCCAGCGTGCGGCTTTGGTCATGTCGACCAGGTCGGGTCGCAGGTGCATGAACACCGACGTCTCGTCGCGTCCGCCGTGGATGCCCATGCCCAGCTCTTCGACGGTCGACGAGCCGCCGTAGGCCGGTGGTAGCGCCGAATGCGCCAGGAACGTCTGGAGCCCGAACTCGAGGCGCAGCTCGCGCAGCGCCGTGTTGAGCAGGGTGGTGTTGCCGCCATGGCTGTTGAGGAGCACGAGCTTGGTGGCCGCGGTCGTGGCGACGGAGCGGCCGATGTCGCGCAGCACCGCCATCATCGTGTCGGCCGACAGCCACAGGGTCCCCGGGGACCAGGCATGCTCGTTGGACTTCGAGATCGACAACGTCGGGAGCTGCCATACATCGAGTTCGTCACCCACGCGGTCGACCAGGGCGGTCGCGGTCTCGTGGGCGATGACGTGGTCGACCGACAACGGCAGGTGCGGGCCGTGCTGTTCGACGGCACCGATCGGCAGCACCAGCACCGACGACGGCGTGATCGCCTCGGCGATGTCCGGCCCGGCCAGGTCTTCGTAGCGACGACTCATGGTGGGCCAGGCTACTGGCGGCGCCCGTCGAGAATTCTCTCGGCTCGTAGGCCTTGACGGCGGGCGGCCATCAGGCTGGTTCGTTCAGCCGGCGAAGGAGATGGGGATCCGGATGGTGGCGTCGGGGTCGGGGAGCCCGGCGTCGTTGACGACGATCACGCAGTCGTCGGTGGAGGCATCGCAGGTGCCGGTACCGACCGGGCCGACGATGATCTCGAGCTCGAGCGAGCCGTCGCCGGTCGGGTTGGGCTGGAGGATCTTGCCGCCGGCGATCTCACAGACCTCGTTGCCACCGGTCCCGCCCTCGGAACACTGCACGACGTTCACGACCTGGCCGGGCAGGAACCCTTCCCAGGTGACGGTCACCGTCTGGCCGTCGACGAGGTCCATGGCGGGTTGGACCGAGACCTGGCGGTCGAGGTCCTCGTCGGCGGATTCGACGCGTACGTCGGTCCCGCCCTCGGAGGCGAAGATCAGCTCGGCTGCCGCAGCGGCGCGGGGCTCGGCGAGCCGAGCGCCGGCGTCGGCATCGCCGTCGAGCACGAACGCGGCGAAGTCGACGATGGTGTCGACCACGTCGTCGAAGAAGGGACTGTCGGGCCGGGTGAAACTGCTGTGGTCGCCTCCGCCCAGGGTCAGCAGGCCCTTTACGGCGGTCAGTTCGTTGAACGTGCCGACCGATGCCTCGTAGGGGATCAGGGCATCGTCGGTGCCGTGGACGAACAGCATGGGGACCACGTCGTCGAAGTCGTAGTCGCCGCCGAGCGGTGCCGGTGTCCCGGCGATGGGGATCGCAGCGTCGATGCGGTCGTCGCGACAACAGCTGTTGGCTACCAGACCGTAGGTCGTGATGGCGCCGTTGGAATGGCCGGCCGCGACGATGCGCTCGGTGTCGACGAGCCCTTCGAGCTCCCAGTCGGGATCGTCGGCGAGATCGGTGATGGAGTCGATCAGGAAGCTGATGTCGCCCGGTTGGTTGTCGTTGTCACGGGCATCGGGACCCCCGCGATTCGATGCGCCGGTACGGGGGAATTCGGGAGCCACGACCACGTGGCCCGCGTCGGCCAGCGCGGCGATGAGAGGGAAGTAGCCCTCGGGCGTTGAGTACAGGCCGTGCGCGAACAGCACGAGCGGGTACGGCGACGCCGGTACGGCCCCAGGATCGGCATCGGGGGGATACGCGATGAGGGTTCGCAGGCTGCGGCTGTCACTGCCTGGGTCGGAGAAGCTCGCCGGCGTGGCCCGGCTGTCGTCGACGAAGGTGACCTCGAGGAGTCCGACATCGGGCACAGTGACCTCGCCGCCCTCGGGGCTGGTGTCGGCATCGGCGTCATCGGGGTCGGACTCGCCGTCGACTGCGGCAGTCTCGTCCGCACTGGTGTCGTCTGCGGCCTCGACGTCTGGTGGGGCCTCGGCCGCCTCCGCAACGGCCGTGGCAGCCGGTTGCTCGGCGGCTGACGAGTCGTCGTCCCCGCAGGCCCCGAGCACGAGCATGAGCGCCATCGCCGCAGCGCAGGAGATGATCGTCGGTGGTCGGTTCATGTCGCTCCAGAACTGCGTCGGAGGGCAGCGAGGCTGTGAAGGACCCCCGTGGTTCGCCGCCACTTGCTCGCCCACCCGGTCTACCTCATCGGTTCACCCTGAGCCGCGCAGTTGCTCGAGGCAGGCAATCGCGTCGTCGGCTCGGTCGGCTGGGACGAGGATGTGGTCGTGGTAGAAGCCTGCGAGCACATTGCAGGCGATGCCCTCGGCGGTGAGTGCAGTCGAGACGGCTGCGGTGAGGCCGACGGCCTCGAGGGCGCTGTGGACGTCGAGGGTCAGCCAAGCGGCCTCGAAATCGGAGGCCCAGCCCTCGGCTCGGGCCCGTTCGGCGGTGACGACCGCGGTCGTGCCCTCGGCCTCGGTGATCAGGGCCTCGACGCCGTCGCCGAGCGCGACGGCCGACGCGGACGGCGTGCCGTCGACCTGCACGAACACGTAGACCCCCGGGCGGCGGGTGATGCCGAGCCCGGCCAGCATCGTGGCCAGATCGGTTGCACCGCCGCTCACGCTCAGTCCCAGAGCCGGGAGGCCCGGCCTGCGAGCGTTCGCCGGGCCGCAGCCATGTCGACGCCGGTCAGCTCGCCGTCGGTGACCACCGGACTCCCGGCCACCAGCAGGTGCCGCACTCTGCGGTCGCTGCCCATCACCAGTGCGGTGACCGGATCGGCGATGTCGCCGAGGTCGTCGCCGGGCCACACCGCCAGGTCCGCGGCGGCGCCGACCTCGAGGCGACCGATGTCGCTGCGCCCCAGACAGGCTGCGCCGCCGGCAGTTGCCAGCGCCAAGGTGTCAGCGGGCATCAGGGCATCGGGCTCCATGGTTCGCAGCCGTGCGGTGTAGAGCGCTTGGCGGAGCTCGCCGAAGAGCCCGCCGACCTCGTTGCTGGCGGCGCCATCGACCCCGAGTCCCACCGGGGCACCGGCCGCACGTAAGTCGGTGACCCGGCACATGCCGGCGGCGAGGCGGGCGTTGGACGACGGACAGTGCGCGACACCCGTGCCCGCGGCGCCGAGGGCTGCGATCTCGTGGTCGTCGAAGTGGACGCCGTGGGCCATCCACACGTCGTCGCCGATCCAACCCCACTCGGCCATCTGCTCGACGGGGCGACGTCCGAAACGTTCGAGGCAGTGGTCCTGCTCGTCGATGGTCTCGCAGAGATGGGTGTGCAGGCGCAGGCCATGGCGGCGGGCCAGCTCGGCGGATTCGACCATGAGCTCGCCGGTGACCGAGAACGGGCTGCACGGTGCGACCACCACCGACACCATGTCGCCGTCGTGGTGGTCGGCGATGAGGCGCTCGGTCGAGGCCAGGATGGCGTCGCGTTCCTCGACGACGTGGTCGGGCGGCAGACCGCCGTCCTTCTCGCCCAGATCCATCGACCCGCGGCTCAGATGGAGCCGGACCCCGATGGCGCCTGCGGCCTCGACGATGGCATCGAACACGCTGTCGTCACCACGGGGCACCACGTAGTGATGATCGAACGCCGTGGTGCAGCCCGTCAGGGCCAGCTGGCCGAGCCCGACCGTGGCTGCGGCATGGACGTCGGCGGCATCGAGGCGACCCCACACCGGATACAGCGTGGTGAGCCAGTCGAACAGATTGCAGCCGACGGCTCGACCCCGGGTCATCCACTGATAGAGGTGGTGGTGGGTGTTGATGAACCCTGCGGTGACGATGTCGCCGTCGATGTCGATCACCGTGTCGCCCGCCTCGGCAGCGATGTCGCCGATGGCGACGATCACCCCGTCGGCCACGGCGATGTCACCGGGGTGGCGAGCCCCACGAAGGACCAGGCGGTTGCTCACGTCGTCGCCCCCGTGGCCGGGGGGCCGGACTGCGTTGGCGCGGTACGGGTGCCGTCGGCCCTCGATTCCCTCATGGGCGGTGAGTGTAGGTTGCGGGTCGACGCGGCGACGTGGCGACCATCGCCGCCGGGCCCGCCGACCAGCTGTTCAACAAGGCGCCATGTCTGCCGATGGCGCGACCATGATCTCGCCGCGCCCCCACGCACGCGAAGACGCCCGTCTCGCTGCACTCCACGGGCTGTCCCTGCTCGACACCGACGCAGAAGAACGTTTCGATCGCCTGGTGAAGCTGGCAGCGGTCATCCTCGACGTGCCGATCGTCCTGGTCTCGTTGGTCGATCGGGATCGCCAGTGGTTCAAGGCACGGGTCGGTCTGGACGCCACCGAGACCTCTCGTGACGTCTCGTTCTGCGGGCACGCCATCGCCGACGACGTCTCCCAGCTCATCGTCGAGAACGCAGCCGAGGACGACCGTTTCCACGACAACCCGTTGGTCGTCGGCGCGCCCCACATCGGGTTCTACGCAGGCCAGGTCGTCCGGGACCCGACGGGGTTGCCCATGGGAACGTTGTGCGCCATCGACCGGCGTCCACGTCGCCTCGACGCCGCGCAACGTGAGGCGCTGGGGCATCTCGGGGCTCTCGTGCAGCAGGAGTTGGCGCGCGTCGACGAGATCGAGCTGGCACGACGGGTGGCCGCCAGCGAGGCGGCGAAGTCGCTGATCGTCGACACGATGCTCGAAGGCGTGGTGCTCCAAGGCGTCGACGGATCGATCATCGAGTGGAATCGCTCCGCCGAACGGGTGCTCGGTCTCAGCGCCGACGAGTTGGCCGGGCGGGTGTCGACCGATCCGCGCTGGCGGGCGATCCACCCCGATGGATCACCCTGGCCCGGCGAGGACCATCCGGCGATGCAGGCACTGCGAACAGCCCGACCCGTCGTCGATGCCCTCATGGGTGTCCACCACCCCGATGGAACCAGGGTCTGGCTCCGGGTCAACTCACAGCCCGTCCTCGCAGACGGTGTCGCCACGCACGTGCTGTCGGTCTTCGCCGACGTCACGGCCGAGCGCGAGGAGCTGGATCGGCGTCGCGAACTCGAAGAGAGGCTCGCGCAGAGCGAGGAGGCCGCGCGGATCTCCCTCGACAGCCTGGAACAGGGTGTCATCCTGGCCGATGGCGCGGGGAATGTGTACCGCATGAACCCGGCCGCCCGACTGATCCTCGGGTACGAAGCCGATGAGATCTCCCGACTGTGGAAAAGCCCGGAGTGGCAGACCTACGACGAGCACGGCGACCCGCTGCCGCCCGAGCAGCGCCCCATCGCCACCGCCTTGGCAACCGGCCGGACGGTGACGGGCAGGATCGTCGGATGGGTGCGCAGCGACGGCCGTCGCGTCCTGTTGCGTGTGTCCTGTCATCCCGATGTCGCCGACACCGGGCGGATGCTCGTGGCCCTCAGCGACATCACCGAAGAGCGGCGGGTGCAGCGCATCCTCGACGCCACCTTCGAGGCGGCGCCTACAGGGCTCGCCCTCATCGAGGCATCGGGAGCGATCGTGCGCTGCAACGAGCGGTTCGGCGATCAGGCGCTTCGTTCGCCCGAGGAACTGGTCGGCGTCGACGTCTTGTCCCTCGTCCATCCCGACGATCGCGAGGCGGCCGCCACCGTCGCCGCTCGGGTGCGTGGCGGAACCGGGGGCGAGATCGAACACCGTGTCGCTCGGGTCGCCGGTCCGGAGATGTGGGTGAAGACCCATCTGGGGACCATCGATGATCCGGACCGTCCCATGGCGATCGCCGCCTCGTTCGACGTGACGACCGAACGCCGGCTGCTCCAGGAGCTCGCCCGTTTCGGGCACCTGTTCCGGCGCGCAAACGACGTCATCGTCGTCATCGACGCGTCCGGTGCGATCCTCTACGGCAGCGAGTCGAGCCGTGGACTGCTCGGCACGGGTGGCCCCGCTGCGCTCCCGGTGAACGTCTTCGACCGCATCCACCTCGATGACGTGCGCGAGGCCGAGCGCCAGCTCCAGACCCTGGTGGCCGGCGCGGCCGAGGTCGGTCCATTCACCGTCCGTGTGCGGTCGGTCGACGGTGCGCTCCGCTACCTCGAATGCGTGGCGGTCAACCTGCTCGACGAACCCGAAGTGGCCGGGATCGTGTTGACGGCTCGCGACACGACAGAGCGCGAGCAGCTCACCCGAGAGCTCGAGCACCAGTCCCTCCACGACGTCCTGACCGGCCTCGGCAATCGACGACTGTTCCAGGAAACCCTGCAATTGGCGCTCGATCGGTCCCGTACTGAGTTGCATCGAGTCTGTCTGTGCTTCATCGACCTCGACGGCTTCAAGCTGGTCAACGACGTGCAGGGCCATGCCGCCGGCGATGCGCTGCTCGCCGGGGTGGCCCAGGCCATCAGCTCGAGCATCCGATCCTGTGACATGGCGGCACGCATGGGAGGCGACGAGTTCGTCGTGGTTCTCGAAGACATCAGCGATGCCGCCCAGGCCTGCGAGATCGTGGAGCGTGTTCGCTCGGCGGTGCTCGCCGTGCGGCACGACGCGGGCGGCGTCGAGGCGAGCTTCGGACTGGCGGTGAGCAGATCGGACGACACGCCGTCGTCGTTGCTGAGCAGAGCTGACGCCGCGTTGTATCGGGCCAAGGGCCATCAGGACGGACGGATCGACGCCGACGAGCTCGCTGGGGCCTTCGTCTGATCGACGAGAAGGTCCGGGCCCCTGATCGTGGCTCGACCGGCACCGATGGGTGCATGTCGTGGTGATACCTGATAATTATGATCGATCTAGTCACCTTTCGAACGAGGACGATCGATGAGCACCACCACTTCCACCACCCAACTCGACACCGACGCCGACGAAGCCGCCGTCGAGGCGCTGCATGCCACGGTCATCGGGACCTCGCCGGTGGGCCACACGCTCAGCCGTGCCGTCCCGGTCGACGTCACCCTCGCATGACGACTCGCCGAAATCTGGAGATCTGGGGACCTGTGAGCGACCCAGATATCCGGATTTCGGCGCTCGGGTGTCGCCGCGGGCCCGTCGCCGTTGCCGGCGGGACGTACCGGTAGGGTCGCAGCCATGACCGACCGCCAGTGGGGATTCCGCACCCGAGCGCTGCACGCAGGTGGCTCGCCGGACCCCACCACCGGGGCCCGGGCCGTTCCGATCTACGAGACGCTGCCCCAGCGCATGGACGCCCACATTGCCAACGCCCACGCCGTCGCCGCATGGCTACGCGACGACCCTCGGGTGGCCTGGGTCAACTGGGCCGGCCTCCACGACCACCCCCACCACGACCGGGCGGCGCGCTACCTGCCGATGGGGCCGGGTGCGGTGTTCGCCTTCGGTGTTGTCGGCCGGCGCGATGCCGGCCGGACGTTCATCGATTCGGTCGAGCTGTGCAGCCATCTCGCCAACATCGGCGACGCCCGCACGCTGGTCATCCACCCCGCCAGCACCACCCACCAACAGCTCTCCGACGATCAACTCGACGCCGCCGGGGTGCCGCCCGACCTCGTGCGGATCAGCGTCGGCCTCGAAGACGTCGAGGACATCATCTGGGACCTCGACCAGGCCCTCGCCGCGGCGGTGGGTTCATGAGCCACGAGCATGCGTGGACACCACCATCGGCTCGGGAGCGGCTGGCGCTGCTGCGTGAGACGACCAGCATCGCCATGGTCGGCGCCTCGGCCAACCCGGCACGGCCCAGCTACTTCGTGGCCAACTACCTGCTGTCGAGCACCGACTACGACGTGTACTTCGTCAACCCGGCCGCGTCAGAGATCCTCGGCCGCGAGGTGTATCCGTCGCTCGCCGACCTGCCGGCGGTGCCGGACATGGTCGACGTGTTCCGGCGCCCCGACGACGTGCCGGGCGTCCTCGGCGAAGCGATCGCCGTCGGTGCCCGGTCGCTGTGGCTGCAACTCGGCCTCTGGGACGACGGCGTCGCCGCCACCGCCGAGGAAGCCGGCATGGCCGTGGTGATGGACCGCTGCGTCAAGATCGAACACGCCCGCTTCCACGGCGGCCTCCACCTCGCCGGTTTCGACACCGGCGTCATCACCTCCCGCCGCCGCCTGCGCTGAGCGGCCCGGGGGCCTGGCGGGCAGAGGTTCCGAACAGCAGGGTCATGCTTGACCCCAGTGGTTTTGCAGCCGGTTCAGCCCTGAAGCAGCGGATCGATACAGGTACGCCTTGGTGTCGGTCAGATCGGTGGGCGCGTTGCGGATGACGCCGACGACTGCGGTGGCCACGACGTCTTCGGCATCAGCCCAGCCGACCTGACTCGCAGCGAAACGCACGAGCGCGTCGACGTGCTTGTCCTAGACCTCGGCGATCTCCGACATCGACACGGCACTAGGACACCGCAGATCGGCCCGACGGGTGACAGGTGCGTGCGATCAGCCCCGGGGGTCCTGCCAGCGCAGGCCGGGAAAGCGGGCGAAGTCCGAGTCGTAGGACCACAGCGTCGCGCTGTTCTCGATCGCCAGCGCGGCGAGGTGGGCGTCGCTCACGAGGTTGCCACCGACACCGGTGCCGTCGAGGAGTTCACGCAGGATCTCGTAGTGGCGGCTACTCGGATGGAGCGCCGAGACATTGCGGCGACCGAGCCAGGTCTCGACGATGTCGATCGCTGCACCTGCGGCGAGCGGTGCGTGCATGATCCGAGGGTTGGTCACGATGCGCACGAAACCAATCGAGACCGCCGGTGCGAGACCGACGGTCTCGGTTCCGCTCATCGCTGCGTCGAGGTGTTCCCTGGCGTTGCTGTGGAACGACGATGCGTCGTCGGTGGCGTAGATCAACACGTTCAGGTCGGGAACGATCACTTCCCGAGTTCGACCTTGCGCACGAACTCGTCGTCTTCGAGCTGTGCAGCGATGGACAGTGCCTTGGTGAGGTCGACACCCTGGCGAATGCCGGAATGGAACGTCGGCGCCTCGTAGGGCTCGGGTGCGCTCGTCGATTGCAGGCCGCGGCGCAGCAGGTCATTGATCGTGTCCTTGAAGCCGGCGCCGCGCTCGGCCATCAACACCTTGATCTGCTGGGCGATGTCATCATCGAGCGTCACGGTGCTACGCATCGAAGCATCATAGCATCACGCTGTGGAGTGCTCGGCGGCAGCTCTGCCCGGCACGGGTGCGCAAGGGGCCATCTACGATCGAGGACCATGGGGTTCGATCTCGATGCCGATCTTCGTTCGATGGCCGACCGGGTGCTCGCACTGCTCGATGCCGGCACGACCGACATGGCCGACGCGATGTGGCTCGAGCCCGTCGAGCACTACACCGACCCCGCGATCTTCGCCGCCGAACGCGAGCAGCTCTTCCGCCAGACACCCCTGCTGATGGGGCTCTCGTGTGACTGGCCCGAGTCCGGTTCGTTCCGTCGGTTCGCCGACCTACCCGATCCCCTCGTGCTCGTCCGCGGGCACGACGGTGTGCTGCGGGGCTTTCTCAACGTGTGCCGCCACCGAGGCGCCCGGCTCGTCCACGACGACGAGGGCTGCGCCCGGCGATTCACCTGTTCGTTCCACGCCTGGACCTACGACACCGCCGGCACGCTCGTCGGCTTGCCCGGTGCGGCAGGGTTCGCGGGACTCGACCGCGCAGACCACGGCCTGGTCGAGGTGCCCTGCGTCGAGCGAGACGGCATGGTCTGGTGTACGCCCGCCGTCGACGGTGATCTCGATCTCGACACCCACCTCGGAGCGCTGGGCGACCTCTTCGCGGCGTGCGGATTCGAGACGGCCGAACGCTTCGTCAGCCACCGCCTCGGCGCGACGAACTGGAAGCTGGCGGTCGACACGTACCTCGAGGGCTACCACTTCGCGTCGCTGCATCCCGACACGATCAACACCATCAACCACAACGACCTCGTTGCGCTCGACACCTACGGGTCGCACTCGCGCCAGGGCTTCCCGCGCCGAACCGTGCACCAGCTCCACGACCAGCCCCGTGACGAGTGGCGGGTGCTCGACCACATCACCTGCGTGTTCCAGGTGTTCCCGAACGTGGCGCTGACGCTGTCGCCCGAAGGCATCTTGATCAACCAGGTGTTCCCCGGTGCCACCGTCGACACCTCGACCACCGTCCAGACGCACTACAGCCGCATCCCGATCACCGACGAGCACCGATCGACGCTGGAATGGCGGGCCTCGATGGTGCGCGACGTCGTGCGCGACGACGACTACTGGATGACCGCCAGCATCACCGAAGGGTTGGCCTCGGGGGCAAACCGTCATCTGACCTTCGGACGCAACGAACCCGGGCTGGCGCACTTCCACCAGTCGTTGGGCGACGCCCGGTCGTGACCGGCGCCTGACCGGTCTGCGGCGCCGAGTCGCTCAGAGCAACACGATCAACAGCGCCGCGAGCAGCACGAGCACCAGCGGCAACAACAGCCCGACCAACACCAGTTGGCCCACCCAGCTCATCCATTCGGACCGGCCCTCGCGGCCGTCGACGACGGCGAGATCGGTCCAGCCCTCCTCATCCCAGTCTTCGTCCCAGGGCTCGCCGGGCTGGTCGTCGGGTCGATCGTCGGCGTGCTCCCAGCCATCGGCCCAGGAGAACTCTGGTTCGGGCGTTGCGCTCATCAGGTCCCTCCAGGCGAACCAGGCGTCGGGCAGTGATCAGACATCGGTGACCTCCAGGACGGAGTTCCACATGACCTCGGCCTCGAGCTGGGCAGCCACGGCAAAGAGTAGATCCTCCCGGCCGTAGGCGGCGACCAGCTGGATCCCGACGGGGAGGCCGTCGGTGCTGCGGTGCAGTGGCAGCGAGATGGCGGGCTGTCCGGTCACGTTGAACGGCGAGGTGTAGGCCGCGTAGGGAATGGACCGCATCGAGTTGCGCATGGGGTCGTCGTCGGTGCCGGTGATGTCGCCGATGGGCGGCGGTGGCTGCGCCGTGGTCGGGGTGAGCAGGAGGTCGTAGCCCTGCTCCCACCACGTGGCGGTCTCGCGGCGGAACCGATGCATGGCCCCTTGGGATGCTGCCAGGTCGATCGCGGAGAGATTCCGGGCACCCTCGGCCATGAGCCAGGTGCCGGGCTCGACGTCGTCGGCGGTGAGCGGACGCCCGATCCATTGGCCGAGGGTGTCGAGGTTGACGCGGGCGTTGACCATCCAGACTGCGCTGAACGACGCTCCGAACTCGCCGCCGTCGAGTGCCGCCGGATGGCTGTTGGTCACGTCGTGGCCGAGTCGCTCGAGGAGGCGCCCGGCGGCACGAGCCGACGCCGCACACGTGGGATCGAGGTCGATGTCACCACGTGGCGCCTCGGCCCAGACGCCGATGCGGAGCCGCCCCGGGTCGTGGTCGAGGCCGGAGAGGTAGGGACGTCGGTGGTCGGGGGCGACGACACCGTCGCCGAGGGTCGGGCGCGCCGTGACGTCGAGGATGGCGGCGGAGTCGCGCACGGTGGTGCACACGACGTGCTGACACGACAGGCCCCACTCGTCCTGGTACGGACCCATCGGCACGCGTCCCCGGCTGGGCTTGAGGCCGACCAGGCCACACATCGCCGCCGGGATGCGGATCGAGCCGCCGCCGTCGCTGGCGTTGGCAGCCGGCACCATGCCCGCTGCGACCGCGGCGGCGGCGCCGCCGCTGGAGCCACCGGTGCCGTGATCGGCATTCCACGGGTTGCGGCTCGGGCCGTAGGCCAGTGGTTCGGTGGTGGCGACGAGGCCGAGCTCGGGGGTGTTCGTCCGACCGACCAGCACGAACCCGGCCTCGCGGTAGCGGGTGGTGATGTGGGAATCGATCGGGGCGACGTAGCCGGCCGCTTTCAGGCCGCGCACCCCCAGATGGAACGGATCGCCGGCGCTCGCCGGCCACAGGTCCTTCAACAGGAACGGCACACCCCGGAACGGCCCATCGGGTAGATCGGGCGACGCCGCCTGGTCGAGGGCACGTTCGAAGCTGCGGTGGATGACGGCGTTGAGCTCGCCGTCGGTGGCCTCGATGCGCTCGATGGCGGCCGTGACCGCCTCGACGGGGGAGAGCTCGCGAGAACGGATCCGGGCCGCGAGCGCCACGGTGTCGTCGCAGTCGCTGTGCAACCCAGCGGGTGTCCCGACCCCGGTCGTCATGGCCGGAACAGTAGCGGTCCCCACCGCCACCGTCGGCGACCGCTCAGTCAGCGACCGTTGCATCGCCGGTCCCGTGGACGAGCACCGCCTCCCGCCGTGTGATGACGACGGGAGGCGGGACGGTCCCTGGGCCGAGCTTGGTCAGAGTTCAGCTACCGGCGGATCCTGCCGAGGCGGGGCTCGCGGGACTCGCTGGGCTGGCCGGGGAGGGTGCGGAGTCCGCAGCCGAGACCTGGGGTGGGGAAGCCGGCTGGCTCGGGCGATCGTCGGCCTGGGCTCGAGCGGGACGCTGGCGGGGGCCGTCGGAGTCAGGGCTCGCAGCTGATCGCGGCGATGCCGGTGATGCCACCGACACCGGGCTGGCAGAGGCAACCGAAACGGAGTCGATTGACGCAACCGACACCGAGTCCGCAGAGGGCAGCGTCGCCAACGAGAACGAACTCGGTGCGCTCGAGACCGAGGCCACCGACGCAGAGGACGGTATCGACGGGACCGAGTCGGAGGAGACCACCATGGTGGGGCTCGGTGCCGCGAGCGCACGTGCCACTGCCGATGGCGCCGATGTCGAAGCGGCGCTGATGTCGATCGGATCCGACACCGACAGCGGCGGCAGGAGTGATCCGGCCGATGCGACCTGGGCGTTGCGGTCGAGGTCGATCGTGCCGGGGACGAGGTCGGGTCCTTGCGCTCCGGCGAGGCCGGCGGCGCCGAATCCGGCGCCGATGGCGACGCCGCCCGCAAGAGCGACCTTCCAGTCGAGGCTGCGGCGAGGTCTGGTGGGTGCCATGAGAGTTCTCCTTGTTCGGTGGGATGTCGGATACGACGATGACGGGCGCAGATGAAGTGGGTATGAGCCAGGTCTGAGAATCGGCTCATCTGGCGATGCGAGCCGATGCCGCATCGATGACGAGCCGCGTTGTCGCCTGCCAGTCGTCCATCTGGATGCGGAATGGACCGGTGGCCAGACCGACCAGCACGGCGGCGACGGTGCGATCGAGCGCGCCACGGCCGTGGTGGGCTGCGAACGCTTCGTGCAATTCGGCGATCGCGGTCTCGATGGCGCGACCTGCCGGTTCGTCGCGCATCGTCAGCGCGCGGTAGGAGAGGTGCCCGACCAGAACGGCCGGATCGTCGAGTGGGTCGCCCGGGGCGCAGTCATCGATGTCGAGGAGCCCGGTGATCGCTCCCTGGTCGTCGACGACGATCTGCGCCTCGTGCAGGTCACCGTGGACGAGGACTCCCGAGCGCGCAGCGACCTCGTCGAGCGATTCCAGGCATGCTGCGGAGATCCGGCGAAGATCATCGGCGCGATCAGGAAGCAGGATCTGGAGCAGCTCGACATGGGCGATGGCGTCGGCCGTTCGACTGGCTCGGCGGGGTGCGCCGGTGACGGCAGCGCCGCTGATCCGTTCGGCGAGCTCGACGACCGCATCCGGGTTCGGCCAGGGTCGCTGACCTGTCTTGAGTCGGTCGCGGAACGTCGTTCCCGGGAGTTCGGACATGATCAACAGCCCGAGCGTCGGGTCTGTTGCCAGCACACAGGGGACCGGGAGCCCGACGTCGAGGAGGGCCTCGTGCTGGTCGGCGATCGGTTGCAGGTCGTCCGGGCGAACTGCCTTGACATAGAGCACCTCGCCGTTGGATCCGTGCACGCGCACGACCGCACGTTCGGTCGGCCGGTACGCGACCACCTCGACCCGAATCGGCCCGCTGATCAGGCCTGCCACATACGGGGTGAGTGCAGCTGCGGTCACGGCAGTCCCGAGTCCAGGAACGAGGGGGTCGAACGGCCACCGCCATACCGACACGGCGAGTTCGTGCCCGTCCCGCTCGGCGACGAGCGGCACCGTCCCCGGAAGGTGGGCGCGTGCCGTGGCGGCGAGGATGGTGTCGCCGCGACGCCGGCCGGCGGGCCAGGTCACATCGCAGCGGTAGCGCGCGACGAGCTCGTGACCCGGCTGGTAGTGCACCTGCGCGCAGCGGCCACTGTGCAGTTCGCCTCCTGCCGCTGCAACCGCGGCGGTCAACAGGGCGAGGGACCCGTCTCCGGCCAGTTCCGCGGCGGCAGGAAGCACCGGATCGTCGAGCAACATGGCTCCAGAGTGCTCGCATCGTGTGAGACCGGCGTGAGCCGACGATGAGAACCTTCTCATGGTCCGTTCATGCCGCCCTCACCATCATCGTCCATCATGGCTGCGTGATCTGGAGACCCGTGGTGATCGTTGCCCTTGCTGCGATCGCAGCTGCAGTGGCCGTCTCGGCCATCGGAAGCTCTGCGGGTCCCGCCGTGCTCCCCGAGACGGTCCGTCTCGACGGGTCGCCTGCTGGCGCGGCCACACGAACCGGCGTCGATGGTTCCGATCCGTTGGATGCTGCGCCTCTGGACGCCGGCCTCGAACGCAGCCCCCAGCCGCTGCGTCTGGCGCCGTGCCGCCCCCGCCGTCGCCGTCGCTGTCGCCGGAGCTTCAGACGACTCCGGCGCGGCCAGACGATGACGACGAAGGCGACCAGCACGGTGACGATGGTGGCGCTGATCCCGAGGACGCGGCTGATGATCCGCGGGATCGGGCTGAGGACGAGCGGGATCGGGCCGAGGACGCAGCCGACGATGCGCGGGATCGGGCTGAGGACGAGCGGGATCGGGCCGAGGACGCGGCCGATGATGCGCGGGATCGGGCTGAGGACGAGCGGGATCGGGCCGAGGACGCAGCTGAAGATCGCGGGATCGGGCCGAGGATGCGCGGGATCGGGCCGAGGATGAGCAGGACCGGGACGACGACTGATGCGTCTGCCCAGTCCTGGCGTGTTGATCCCGTCGATTCGTGCCCGGGTACTCGTCGCCGCGCTCGCACTGCTCGCCGGCACCTTGTTCGTGGCGATCATCGTCGACCGCACGGTCCTGCTGTCACGACTCGACGAACGGATCGACCGCGAGTTGTCCGAGGAGGTCGAGGAGTTCCGCCGGCTGGCCAGCGAGATCGACCCAGCCACCGGCGAGCCCTTCGGCGAGGACATCACGGCGATCTTCGACACCTACTTCAGTCGCAATGTCCCGGGCGACGACGAGATCCTTCTGGCCATCGCCGGCGGGCGCCCGTACCTGCGCAGCGCCGATCCTCCGTATCCGATCGAGGACCTCGATCCTCTCGTCGAGACATGGGCGTCGACGCGCCAACCGGCCATCGGAACAGCGGACACCCCGGCGGGCGCCATGCGCTGGGTCGTCGTACCCGTCCGCGATGCCGACGACGTGGTCATCGGCTCCTTCGTGGTCGCTCGGTTCCCCGACGGCGACCGCGCCGAGGTCGACGAGGCGATCCGGGTCGCTGTCGGTGTGGGCGCAGCGGCGTTCGTCGTCGCTGCGCTGCTGGCGTGGGCCATCGCCGGCCGGGTTCTCGCTCCTCTGAGAGACCTCGCCGATGCTGCTGCGTCGGTCAACGAGGATGATCTCGGGAGCCGCATCACCGTCGAGGGCACAGGGGAACTCGCGTCGCTGTCGAAGACGTTCAACGACATGCTCGACCGCGTCGATGGCGCATTCGCTACCCAGCGGGCCTTCCTCGACGACGCCAGCCACGAACTCCGAACCCCGATCACGATCATCCGGGGCCACATCGAGTTGGTCGAATCCGGGGCACCGCTGCCGGATACGACGAAGGCACTCGTGATCGATGAGCTCGATCGGATGGCACGGATCGTCGAGGATCTCCTGACCGTGGCACAGGCCGAACGTCAGGACTTCGTGGTTCCCGGTCCCATCGACGTCGCCGACCTGACCCTCGAGGTCGCCCAGAAGGCCACCTCGCTCGGGGAGCACGAATGGGCGGCCGAACCGACGGCGATGATCGTCGCGAACCTGGACCGGCAGCGGATCACGCAGGCATGGATGAACCTGGTGCGTAACGCAGCGCAACACACGCCGAGGGATGAACGCATCGTCGTCTTCAGCCGGCTTCGGGGCCAGATCCTCGAGTTGGGCGTGGCAGACAGCGGCGAAGGCGTCGCCGCGGCTGACCGTGCTCGCATCTTCGAACGGTTCGGGCGCGGAGACTCGGCCCGGCGTACTCGGAGTGACGGCGCCGGCCTGGGCCTGGCCATCGTGTCGGCTGTCGCTGGTGCCCATGGGGGCTCCGTCGAGTTGAGCGACACACCGGGTGGTGGCGCGACGTTCACGATCGCGATTCCCCACGAGATGGACGACGCCGATGCCGATCCCGGAGACGCAGACATGGATGCGCCCGATCATCCGCTACCCGACGTGGCGTCCGCGGCCCGAGCGGGACAGGCCACTACGCCGGAGGAGCCATGGCGCGCATATTGATCGTGGAGGACGAGGAACGGATCGTGTCGTTCCTCTCTCATGGCCTCGAGGCCAACGGGCACTCGACGATGGCCGTTGGCGATGGGCTCACAGCGGCCGCGGTGGCCCGTGACGCAGACTTCGATCTCGTCATTCTCGATGTCGGTCTGCCTGGCAAGGATGGGTTCTGGGTGCTCGAGCAGATTCGCGCCAGAGGCGAGACGGTGCCGGTGATCGTCCTCACCGCCCGAGACCAGCCGAGCGACACCGTCGCCGGATTCGATCTCGGCGCAGACGACTACGTGACCAAGCCGTTTCGCTTCGAGGAGTTGCTGGCACGGGTTCGGGCGCGGCTCCGCCAGCAGGGAACGAGTGAGGCGACGATGCTCGAGGTCGGCGACCTCGTGCTCGATCTTCGGCGACGAACGGCAACCGTCGCCGGAACATCGGTCGATCTCTCCTCACGTGAGTTCACCCTCGCCGAGACCCTGTTCCGCCACCCCGGGCAGGTCCTGTCACGCGAGCAGCTGCTGTCGATGGTCTGGGGGTACGACTTCGACCCCGGGTCGAACATCGTCGACGTCTACGTCGGCTACCTCCGCAAGAAATTGGGCAGCCTGACCATCGAGACGGTCCGGGGAATGGGATATCGCCTACGCGCCGATGGGACGACCGCTGCCGATGCTGCGCCGAGCTGCTGAGTCCGACGTGCCGCGGCGTCAATCCCGCCCGTCGAGCAGGCCCGCCACTACCGCTGCCACCTCGCTGCGCTCGGAGCGGGTCAGGGTGACATGGCCGAAGATCGGATGGCCGCGCAGATGGTCGATCACCGTGGCGATGCCGTCGTGGCGACCGACTCGCAGATTGTCGCGTTGGGCCACGTCGTGGGTCATGACGACGGTCGAGCCGCTGCCGATGCGGGTCAGCGCCGTCAAGAGGACGTGACGCTCGAGGTTCTGGGCCTCGTCGATGATCACGTAGGTGTCGGTCAGCGACCGGCCCCGGATGTGGGTGAGCGGCAGCACCTCGATGAGGTCGCGGCCGATGACCTCGTCGACCACCTCGGGACCCGCAATGGCCTCGAGCGCATCGGTCACCGCAGCTCCCCACGGTGCCATCTTCTCGGTCTCTGAACCCGGGAGGTAGCCGAGTTCCTGACCGCCGACGGCGTACAG
This sequence comes from uncultured Acidimicrobiaceae bacterium, assembly GCA_963716795.1. GTDB lineage: Bacteria > Actinomycetota > Acidimicrobiia > Acidimicrobiales > UBA8592 > CAVQUE01. Next base: position 95,084 of record CAVQUE010000003.1, read on the forward strand.
CGGGCGGAACACGACCACCCGATGATGCGTCCGCTGCTCGAGCACGGCTTCGAGGCCGGCAGCGATCGCCAGCACGCTCTTGCCGGTGCCGGCTCGTCCGCCGAGGCTGATGATCTTGATGGCAGGGTCCGACAAGAGGTCGATGGCCAGGTGCTGTTCGCGTGAGCGTCCTCGCATGCCGAACAACGACAGGCCATCGGGCCGAACGAGTCTGAGCGTCTTGTCAGCGGTGACCCGCCCGAGTGCCGACTGCGACGCGGAGTTGCTCGAGACGCCGCAGCGCCGACCGGGCTGCCCACCCGAGCTCGGGGTGGAGACGTTTGGCCTCCAACTCGGTGAGGACGACGAGCGGCACGACGACGTCGTGCTCGTCGAATCGCTCGAGGGCGGTGGGATCGGCCAGCAACACCGACGTGTCCAGCACGTAGGTCCGTCGCTGACCGGTCGTGATCGGTCGCGGCTCGGTCATGTGATGTCGAGAGTAGAGAGGCTCGTCGGTCCGTTGTCCCGACACCGGGGAAGAGTCCGTGAACAGATGATGTCGCACGGGTTTCGGGTGGGTGCCCGTGTGGTGGCGCTACTCCAGCCCGTGCGCTACTGCAGGCCGTGCGCCGAGCCGCCGTCGACGGGGATCGCGGCGCCGGTGATGAACTTGGCGCTGTCGCTGCACAAGAACGCAGCGACGCGGCCGAAATCGTCGGGATCGCCGAGGGTGTTGGTCGGCACGGTGGCGGCGAGGGCCGAGGGATCGTCGCCGATCGCAGCACCGAGGCGAGCGGTCAGGTGCAGGCCCGGTTGCACCGAGTTGACGGTGACGCCGTCGGCGGCGACCTCGCGGGCGGTGGTCTTCAAGAACCCGGTGAGCCCGGCCCGCGCGGTGTTCGACAGGATCAGCATGTCGATCGGCTCGCGCACCGAGATCGACGTGATGGCGACCACCCGTCCCCACCGGCGCTCCTGCATGCCCGGGATCAGGCGCTTGCAGAGCCAGACGGTGGACAGCAGGTTGAGCGAGAGGGCGTCGGGATACGCGTCGACGTCGGTGCTGGCGAACGTCCCCGGGGGCGGCCCGCCGGCATTGGGGACGACGATGTCGATGGGCCCCAGCAGCGCCTCGGCTTCGTCGCAGAGGCGGGCCACGTCGTCGGCGACGCTGACGTCGGCGGCGACGGTGCCCACGATCTCGCCGATGGTGCCGCCGGCCGCGCCGGAGCCGGCCATCGCGGCGAGCTCGGCGGTCAGCTCGGCTCGCGGCGCTCGGCAGCTTGTCGGCAGAGCGCGACGAGATGACGACCCGGGCGCCCTCGGCGGCGAGGGCCCGGGCGGTGCCGAGACCGAGCCCGCTCGATGCGCCGGTGACGAGTGCGGTTCGTCCGGCCAGTTGCAGATCCATGTGCGGTGTCCTTGCAGTCGGGTGTGTGTCCCAGATCTCGACGAGGGGAGGGGGTCAGGTGGCGAAGACGACGGGGTAGCGGCCGAAGTAGGGGCGGCTGGTGGAGGCGTCCATCTCGGGGCCCTCGTCGGGATCGGCCTCGCACGCCGTGGTCGAACATGGCCTGCACGGCGACGGGGACGAGGCCGAACAGGTGCTCGGCGGTGTCGCCATCGGGTGCGGGCACGATGCCCGCAGCGAGGTCCTGGCCGATGCAGGCGTGCATGCCCTGGCCGAAGCTGAGGCCCCAGGGGGTGACGCCGTCGTCGAGGGCGCGATCGGGATCGAAGGCCTCGGCGTCGTCGCCGTAGACCGAGGCGTCTCGGTTGACCGAGATGAGGTCGATGATGACCTTGTCGCCCTCGGCGATGGCGATTCCCGAGCCGAGCTCGATGTCTGCCAGCGCCCAGCGCATCGCCACCGGGCTCGATGGCTGCAGCCGGATGGTCTCGTGGGTGGCCCGCTGCACGAACATGCGGTCGGTGCGGACCCGGTCGGCCTGGTCGGGGTGGGCGTCGATCCAGCCGAAGATGTTGTGCATCACCCGGGTGAACGCCGTGGCCGAGGTGTGGGCACCGGCCAGGAGATAGAAGGCGATCTCGCGGCGGATCGACTCACGCGCCATCGGGATCTTGTCCTGGTTGCGCAACAAGATGGTGAGGACGTCGCGGGGGAGCGTCGTCCTCGTCGATCTCGCCGGCTGCGAATGCATCGAGCAGCGCGGTGCGGCGCTCGATGCCGGGTGCGAGGAACTCGGCGTCGAAGCGCTCGAGCTTCTCCTGGACCTCGGCGGCCTTGGCGTCGCGATCGCCGGTGTAGTGCGCGAGCGTGGCGCCTTCGATGAAGGTCGTGAGGTAGTCGTAGAGGTGGAAGCTCTCCTCGGGCGTGCCGGCCGGCCGGTCGACTCCGGCGGTGAGCGCGGCGAGGTTCATCATCAGCTGGTGGGCGAAGGCGACGAGCTCGGCGCGGCCGTCGGCGACGTAGGGGGCGAGGGTCGTCGTCGATGATGTCGGGGAACATGTCGCGCTCGTAGGCGAAGAAGGTGTCGCGTCGGAACAGGCGGTTCTCGAGACGGCGCCGGGCGCGGTGTTCGTCGGCATGGAGGTTGACGATGACGTCTTCCATGATCACCTCGCCGGCGTCGTAGAGCGCCTGGCGGAGATCCTTCTGGCGGTAGCACTCGCGTGCGTCGTCGAAGGTGGTGATGGTGATGTCGGCCACGATTGCGTTCCCCCGGTCGGTGCGCAGCGGAGCCTACCGCCCGGGCGTCAGCGCTTCCGGCGCCGAGAATGGTGCCAGGGCGACCGTTTCGGCGCCGGAGCGCCGGTGCGCGGATGCTCAGGCCGACCGGGACACGCTCGATACGCAGACGGACTCGATCGCGCCGCGGCAACCGTTCGAGGTCGGGCAATCGCGAGCCGCAGCAGCGGCAACGGCCGCAGCGCCACCATGAGGCGCCCCAGGCTGCGGGAACCCGAGATGTTCACGAACGCGCCGAGGCAGCGGTCCCAGCTGATCGAATGCGGCGAGCTCGAGACGCATGCCCTCCACCCACGCCGATGCCGAGGTCGGCACCGGCCGCACGCCACGACTCGGCCAGCTCACCGAGCGCCCACTGGTGTCGGCGCATCAGCGCGGCCGGGTCGGCACCGAGGCGCCATGTTGGCCACGAGCCTGCTCGTGCGGCAACGGTCGCCATGGCGATCGGACTGCAGCAGATCCGCTCATCGGAGAGCCGGTGACGAACGACAGCGAGCCGCTGCCGCGACCGAGCGCGGCGACGATCGAGCCCGTCGCCGTGCACGAAGAGGTCGACCGCTGCGCCGTCTCGTCGGCGTCGCTGCGGCGAGCGGTGACCCGCGGCGTGGCCTGCGAAGCCGAGATCGCACAGGGCCGTGGCGCCGTCGGATGCGGCTTCGCCGGCCGGTGGGGACGGCTCCCAACAGGTCGCCGGCTGCGACGAATCGTCGAAGGTAGGCGACGCGGGAAGCTCGTTGGTGGTCACACCCAGCGGCGATGCGCAGCGAGCGCCCGCGAGCCTGACCTGCCGAGCACGGCGACGGGCACGCATCTCCACTCGATCGTGGCCGGCGCCGAGCGTCAGCGCCGCATAGCAGCCCGCCACGGCCACGACGATCATCGTCAGCAGCACGCGTCGACGTCACCGCGATGGCGATGCGGCGACGGATGCGTCGGACGTGAGGATCCACACGCGTGCTGCATCGGCATCGCGGCATCTCGAGATGAGGTCCCCCAACCAGTCGAGGAGTCGCCCGACGGCGAGCGTTCCCGGCACGGCCGTCGCATCCCGATCGTCCTCGGTGATGCTCGGCGTCGTCCTCGCCGCGCTGGCCGGGCTCTCCTACGGCTCATCGGACTTCGCCGGGGCCATGGCCAGCAAGCGCAACGACGCCATGCCTGGTCACGGCGTTCGATGCAGACTCGTGAGCCTCGCCGCGCTGCTCGGCCGTGCTGGTGATCTGGCCCGAGGACACCCGTCGCATCGACGACCTGCTGTGGGCAGGAGCCGGCGGGCGTCAGCGTCGCCATCGGCCTGACGGCGTTCTACATGGCGCTGGCACGCGGCCCGATCGCAACGGCCGCGTGCGCTGACCGGCCTGGTGTCGGCGCTCGATTCCGGTCGTCGCCGGGCTCGCACTCGGTGACACCGTCAGCGCCCTGGCGATGGTCGGGATCGTCCTCGTCGATGCCTGCGGTGGTGATGGTGTCGGCTGAGAGCGACGAACTCCGGGGCGTCAGCGTCAGCGCCGCCACGAGAACGGATCGCGCGCACGGGCGCGATCGGGCGCACCCGCGTGTTGGCGGTGATCGCCGGACTCGGGTTCGGGTCTGTTCTTCGTGGCGCTGTCGCGGACGTCGGCGGACGCAGGGCTCTTCCCGCTGGTGGGCGCGCGGGTGGCGTCGATCGTCCTGCTCGCGGACCGTACTGACCGCTCGACGTTCCTGGGCGCCGCTGGCGATCGGGGTCATGGCCGATCGTGATCGTCGCCGGTGTGCTCGACTGCGCCGCCAACGCGTTCTACATCACCGCGCTCGGACAATGGCACCTTCACCTGGATCGCGGCGATCACGTCGCTCTACCCCGTCGCCACGGTGCTGCTGGCGCGGATGATCCTGCGCGAACGCCTGGCGCCCGATGCAGGTGGCGGGCCTGGGGCTGGCAGGCTCGGCGCTGACGCTGATCGCCATCGGTCAGTAGCAGCGCGCCCGCTCGCAGAACGGCGCGACGCTGGGCGGATCTCGACCTCGTGGGCTCGGGTCACCGACCGGCTCGGGTTGAGTCGTTCGGCCCACATCGCCTCAGCTGAGCTCGACCCGCACCGACTGCCCTCGTGTGAAAGCAGCGTGGAAGATCTGGCTCATCGCGGCGTCGGTGCTCACCGTGCTCTACTTCGTCGTGCCGAACTCTGCCGAGTCGAAGCTCGTGCTCTACAACGGGGTCGGGCTTCCTGTCGGTCGTCATGATCCTGATCGGGGTCTTCAGGAACAAGGCGACTGCCCCGAGTGCCGTGGCTGTGGTTCGCTGCCGGTCTGACGTCGTTCCTCGTCGCCGACGTCTGCTACTACGTGCTGGAGCTGGTGAGCGAGGACGGCGCGCCGTTCCCGAGCATCGCCGATGCGTTCTACCTCGGCATGTACCCGCTGATGATCGTCGGGCTCGATCAAGATGGTGCGTGCGGTCGCACCGGGGCGTGATGGCGCCAGCTACATCGACGCAGCAGTCGTCGCCGTCGCCATGTTCGGCTGCCTCTGGGTGCTGTTCGTGGACGACCGTCTACTTCCGCGACGAGAACACGACCGCAGCCCTGTGGGCCCAGCTCGCCTACCCGGTGATGGACGTCGCCTGTTGGCCGTGGCCGCACGGCTCGTGGTGACCGTGCACCTGAAGCATCCGCCGTTCGCCTTCATCGTCGCCGCGATCGGGTCGCTGGCTGTCGCCGACACCGGCTACGGCATCTACAACGCCAACGGCGAGTTCCACACCGGCCTGTTCATCGACGCCTTCTGGCTCGGCTTCTACGTCCTCTTCGGCGTCGCCGCGCTCCATCCCGCTGCGAGCACGACCGCCCGCCGGAGGAGAAGTCCGAGAACAAGCTGACCGGACGACAGCTGTCGATCATGATCTTCGCTGCGCTCGGGCTGCCGATGATCGACCTCGGCTGGGGGACCCAGCAGGACCGGGTGGTGATCATCATCACCTCGGCGCTGCTGTTCATCTTGATCCTCAGCCGGGTCTTCATGCTGATGCAGGCGCTGCAGAAGAACCAGGACCGGCTTCGCCACGACGCCGAACACGACGCGCTGACCGGGCTTGGCCAACCGGGTCCGCTTCTCCGAACACACCGCGACGGCGCTGCACGAGCGCACGACGGACGAGGTCGCGGTGCATCTTCGTCGACCTCGACGACTTCAAGACCATCAACGACTCGCTCGGTCACGAGTCCGGCGACGTCCTGCTGGCGCACGTCGCCGAGCGGCTCGAGCACTGCGTCCGACCCGGCGACACCGTGGCTCGCTTCGGCGGCGACGAGTTCGCACTGCTGCTGCGATCGGTCGTCGACCGCCAAGACGCCGTATCGGTGGCGCGACGGATCCTCGAGAGCGCTCGCGGAGCCGATCGACCTGCCGGCCCGCACCGTCCGGGCCTCGGCCAGCCTCGGCATCGCCATGGCCTTCGACGACCACGCCGACGTCGAGACCCTGATGCGCAACGCCGATGTCGCGATGTATCTGTCGAAGGCCCGGGGCAAGGGCCGGTTCGAGTTCTTCGAGACCGAAGATGCACGAAGAGGCGATGGAACGCCTCGACCTCAAGGGCGACCTGCAGCGGGCGCTCGACGAGCAGGAGTTCGTCCTGCACTTCCAGCCGATCTTCGATCTCGAGACGCGGCAAGGTCATGCTGTGCGAGGCCCTCATCCGCTGGAAGCATCCCGACCGCGGCCTGATCATGCCCGACCGGTTCATCTCTCTCGCCGAGGAGAACGGTCTGATCGTCGAGATCGGCGACTGGGTGCTCCGCGAGTCCTGCCGCCAGGCCCGCCAGTGGCAGCGCATCGCAGGCTGCGAGGACATCGGCGTGACGGTGAACCTCTCGATGCGCCAGCTCCAGGATCCGAGGCTCGATCAACTCGCTGACGAACGCGCTGACCGCAGCAGGCATCGGACGCCGGGAGCCTGGTGCTGGAGATCACCGAGTCGATGCTGGCACGTGACGCCGAGCAGAGCGCAGGCGTGCTCGATCAGATGAAGACGATCGGCGTGAAGCTGGCGATCGACGACTTCGGGACGGGCTATTCGTCGCTGAGCTACCTCCGGGAGTTCCCGGTCGACTCGATCAAGATCGACCGGTCGTTCATCAACGAGCTGCACCGATCGCCGACGTCGACGGCACTCATCGACGCGGTCGTGAACCTCTCCCGAGCGCTCGGCGCCTACACGGTCGCCGAGGGCATCGAGCACAGGGACCAGGTCGATCTGCTGGAGCGCCTCGGCTGCGATCGGGGCCAGGGGTTCTACTTCTGCCGGCCGCTGGCGGGCCCCGCGCTGACGTCGCTGCTGCGCGAGCACGCCGCCGACACCGCAGAGGACAGCCGCTCGAGGCCTGGCGCGAGTCCTCCGAGAAGGTCCACAAGCGGATGTACGACGTCGAGGTCCACGAGGGCCTCACCGACATCGACGGTCTGTCGACGGAGCTCGCCGCGCTCAACGACGACCTCGGTACGCCCCTGATGGCCACGTGGCCATGGCTGCGGCACTGGAGCGAGTGCTTCACCGGCTGGAACCCGCTGCATGGTCGCCGTCCGGTCCGCGGACTCGGACCATCTCGTGGCGACCGGTCATGTTCGCGACGCGCGAACGCGCCGAGGGCACGGCGGTGATCGCGATGGGCAACGGGAGCTCGCTGTTCACGGCGACTGCAGAGCCGGGACACCGACTGCCTCACGGGCGCTCGCCGACGGCGATCGCCTCGACGCTGGGCGAGCTGTCGAGGGCCGTGGTCGTTCGACGTCGAGCAGCTCCGTCGACAACGATCCGGTCGGCGCACCATCTGGCCGAGCCGGCTCGAACACGGCGCAGCTGATGCCCGAGCTCGCATCCCCCGCGTCGTGTTCTCGTCGGCGCATTCGATCGAGTCGGTGCTGAGCAAGAGCATGCGCAAGCAGCTTCGTCGGGCCCGCAACAAGATCTACGGCTGCCGGCCTCGAGATGACGATCGGGTTCGACCGCGGGTGCGGCGATCACGAGCACGTTGATCGACGAGGTCGAGGCGGTCCACGTCTCGCACGATCGCGATGCCCGTCGCTCCGAGCGATCTCGACCGGCCAGCCGAGCGTGAGTTCTGGCGGCGTGTGGTCGAGGGCGGCGACGGCGACTGGGAGGTCGAGATCGCGTCGCTGCGCCTCGACGGCCAGCTGGCCGCGTACGTGGTCGCGCTGCTCGACGGCGACCACTACCGGGTCTACGACGGGCGGATGAACACCGAGCACCAGGACTACTCGCCGGGTCGTCTGGTGGAGGCCGCGGCCTTGTCGCGGGCGATGGCCGACGAGCAGTTCCGCACGCTCGACTGGATGTCGGGCATCGCCGCCGAGAAGCTGCTGACCACGAACATGGCCGAAGGGCGGATCCGTCTCGTCGCGACGTCGGGTAGCCCGTTCGTCGGGCTTCCCTCACCAGACAGGACTATCGCCGGGAGCTGGTGGGCGCACGGGCGTAGGGATCCCGGCCGCCGGGTCGATGGCCGCGGCGACGATCCGGCGCCGACGGTCTGGCGTCTGCCCGGTCGGGCTCGTGGCGAGTGCTCCGACGAGCCAGCGCACGCTTCGACCGATGAGATCCAGGTGGCCGGGATCAGTCGAGGGACCGGACGTCGTGGCCGAGCGAGTCATAGACGACTCGACCGCCCGCTGCCTCGTGACACCACACCACCGGGTGCGTCACCCGCCGCCGTCGTCGAGCACCTCGTCGCAGGTGGCGAGCACGGTCGTGTGATCGCCCACCACCAGGTCGGTGTAGCGCTCGTCGACGAGATGCATCGATCGGGTTCTGCCTCCATCGCCGCCGTCGCCGGAGTCGTCCGCTGCGGACGCTCGTCGGCATCCGCGACTCCGAGGCCGTCGACGATCGGGTGGTCGGCGACGAACCTCACGATCATCTCCTCCGGGGGCGGATGCCACGACCGTTCCCAGGACCAGGCGCCGCCGAGCAGGTCGCCCCACTCCGGCCAGTCGTCGAAGCACACCGCAGCGGTGTGCACGGCGAACAGCGGACGGCCCGACGACACGTGGGCCGTCACGGCATGCCGAGCCGCTGCTGGGATCTCCATCGCCCACTCGGCTCGCTGCTCGGGGCTGTAGCGGTCGTCGAGCATGCGGAACCGGCACGCATAGATCGTGACCAGGTCGGTTCCCGCCACGACCGCGTCGGCCAAGGCGTCCAGGTCGTCGACGATCTCGGTCTCGAGGTCGGGCACGGCCACGTCGATCGCAGCGGCGAGCAGCGGCGCGTGCGTGGCGAAGTCGTGAGCCCATCCGCCGGTGACCATGACGTTGCGCATCACGACGCGCCCATCCGTCGCTCGGCGCACGGCGCGCTGGGCGTGAGCCACCGCTCAGCCCGCGTCGCCGGTGGGCGACGACGTCGGTGCAGCCTCGCCGGCATCGACCGCTGCGGGGCGTGGCAGGTTGGCGATCATCGACATCGTGACGCCGCCGTCGACCAGGATGTTCTGACCGGTGATGTAGCTCGCGGCATCCGACGCCAGGAACAGCACGGTCTGGGCGATGTCGTCGACGGTGCCGAGCCGCCCGGCCGGGACCTTCGACTCACGGGCCGCACGGGTGGCGGGGTCGGCGTAGATGGGTTCGGACATGCCGCCGTCGATCAGGCCGGGCGCGACGGCGTTGACCCGCACGCCCGACCCGCCCCACTCGATGGCCATCTGCTGGGTGAGCAGCGCGACGCCGGCCTTGGTGGCGCCGTAGGCGCCGGCGTTGGGGCCGGGCGCGACCCCGTTCATCGAGGTGATGTTGACGATGACGCCGCCGCCCGCTGCCGCCATACGAGCGGCCGCCGCGCGGGCCACGACGAATGTGCCGGTCAGGTTGACGTCGACGACGGCTCGCCAGTCGTCGAGCGACAGCTCGGCGAGTGGCCCGAACCGGACGATGCCGGCATTGTTGACGACGACGTCGACGGACCCGAAGGTGTCGAGTGCGGCGCTCGATGGCCGGCTTCGTCGGTGGTCGAGGCCACCAATGCAACGGCCCGGTCGTGGCCGTGCGCTGCGGTGAGCTCGTCGGCCACGGCGTGGGCGCCGTCGGCGTCGATGTCGAGCACGCCCACCCGGTACCCGGCCGCCGGGCGGCACGGGCGATGCCCGAACCGATCCCACGGGCGGCGCCGGTGACGATCATCGAACGCCCCGAGGGCGTGAGTGCTGAGGTCATCTCGACCGAGCTCTGGGTGGGAGGTCAGTCGGTGCCTGGCCTCGACGGGTGGGAAGGGCTGGGGTCACGTCTCTTTTCTCCCCTTCTCGATGCCGCCCAGCCGTGTCGCCAACCGATCGAGAGAAAGGGGAAGAGACGTGACCCCGGTACTGCGGTTCAGGCACGGGCCTCGACTGACCGCCCGCTCGACCAGCACGCGCACGAGGTGGCGGCGGTAGGCGGCGTCGGCGTGGATGTCGTCGGTGGGGTCGCACTCGTCGGCGGCTGCGGCACCGACCTCCGCGGCGGAGCGCACCCGCGCGCAGTGCGTCGGTGGCCGCCGCAGAGAGAGCAGGTGAAGAGCCGACGTTGACCAGTGCCACGCCGCCGGTCGGGCCGGCCTGCACCGATGCGCCGACGATGGCCCAGTCCTGGGCACGGCGGTTGAACTTCTGGAACGACCAGCCGACGCCTGCGGCGACCGGGAAGCGGATCTCGGTCAGCAGCTCGTCGGGGCCGACGGCGGTCTCGAGGAACCCGGTGAAGAAGTCCGTCGCGGCGACGACGCGCTCGCCGCCGGGACCACGGATCACCATCGACGCACCCGACGCCAGCGCCACCGACGGCAGGTCCGATGCCGGATCGCCATGCGCGAGCGAGCCGCCGATGGTGCCGCGGTTGCGGACCTGGGGATCGCCGACGTGCGACGCGGCGTGCGCGATCAGCGGCGCCTGGGCCGCCAGCACCGTCGACCGTTCGACGTCGCGGTGGCGGGTCATGGCGCCGATGGCGACGTGGTCGTTGCGGAACTCGATGTAGGACAGGTCGCTGACCTCGCCGAGATCGATCAGCATCTCGGGCTGGGCCAGCCGCAGCTTCATCAACGGCAAGCAGGCTGTGGCCGCCGGCGAGCAGCTTGGCCTCGTCGCCGTGTTCGGCCAGCAGCGACAAGGCTTCGGCCGAGCTGTCGGCACGGGCGTAGCCGAATCCTGCGGGGATCACTGCGCACCTCCGGGAGTCGCAACGGCGACGCCGTCGGGATGCTCGGCCGCCCACCGCACCGCGTTGACGATCATCTGGTACCCGGTGCAACGACAGAGGTTGCCTTCGAGGTCGTGGCGGATCTCGTCGCGGCTCGGATCGGGGTTCTCGGCCAGCAGCGCGGTGGCGGCCATGATCATGCCGGGCGTGCAGTAGCCGCACTGGAGGCCGTGCTCTTGGCGGAAGCCCTCCTGCACCGCCGAGAACGATCCGTCGTCGCCGGCGACACCTTCGATGGTGGTGACCTCGTGGCCGTGGGCCTGCACGGCCAGCACGGTGCAGGACTTCACGGCGTCGCCGTCGAGCAGCACCGTGCACGCGCCGCAGTTGGAGGTGTCGCAGCCGATGTGGGTCCCGGTGAGGCCCAGGCCGTCGCGCAGATGCAGCGCCAGCAGCGTGCGGGGCTCGACCGCTCGCGGTGACCGCGCGCCCGTTGACGGTGATGGTGACGTCCACGACGCCAGCGTCGCTCATGATGTCGCCTCTTGTCCCTGCGGGCCGGGCCGGCGGGCCCCGCGACTCGTGAACTCGTCGCTCATGACGCACCTCCGTGCAGGATCGCGAACAGTTTGTTGGGGGTGACGGGCATGTCGATGTGGCGCACACCCAGGTGGCTGACGGCGTCGACGGCGGCGTTGACCACCGCCGGCGGCGAGCCGACCGAGCCGGACTCGCCGATGCCCTTGGCGCCCATCGAGTTGTTCGGGCGTCGGGGTGACGGTGCGGCTCGAGGTGAACTCGGGGAGGTCGGGGGCGCTCGGCACCAGGTAGTCGACGAGGGTTCCGGTGAGGGGTTGGCCGTCGTCGTTGTAGGTCATCTTCTCGTAGAGCGCCTGCGCGATGCCCTGCGCCACGCCACCGTGGACCTGGCCTTCGGCCAGCAGCGGGTTGATGACGTTGCCGCAGTCGTCGACCAGGTACATGTCGCGCACCCGGATGGCGGCGGTGACCTTGTCGATCTCGACCACGCACCCGTAGGCCCCGGCGGGGAACGAGAAGTTGGCCGGCGCATTGTGGACGGTGGCTTCGAGGCTGCCGGGGTCGACGCCCTCGGGCAGTTCGAGGTTCTGGAAGCTCTTGGTGGCGACCTCGGCCCAGCCGACGGCCTTGGTCGGGGTGCCGGCGACGTGGAAGGCGTCGTCGCCGACCTCGATGTCGTCGGGGTTGGCCTCGAGCAGGTGGGCAGCGATGACCTTGGCCTTGTCGACGACCTTCGCCGAGGCCATCTTCACCGACTCGCCGGCCACGGCGGTGGCTCGGGAGCCCATGGTGCCGATGCCCTGCACGACGGTGGCGGTGTCGCCGTGGCGGACCGAGATGCGGTCGAAGTCGATGCCGAGCTCGTCCGCGGCGATCTGGGCGAGGGTGGTGACGGTGCCCTGCCCGTGGGGTGATGCGCCGGTGTAGATGATGGCCGAGCCGTCGGGCTGGATGCGGACCTGGCCCGACTCCCACGAGCCCAGGTGCCCGAAGCCCTCGAGCGATCCGGGTGGACCGAACGAGGCGATCTCGAGCCAGCACGAGAAGCCGATGCCGAGCAGCGGCTTCGACGGATCGTCGCGGTTGGCGGCCTGTTCGGCCTTCAGGGCGTCGTAGTCCATGATGCGCAGCAGCTCGTCGAGGCCCGGCCGCGTAGTCGCCGCTGTCGTACACCGCGATCTCGCTGTGGGTCGCGTAGGGGAAGGCGTCGGCCGGCGATGAAGTTGCGGCGGCGGACCTCGACCGGATCGAGGCCGAGCTCGTCGGCGACCAGGTCGACCATGCGCTCGATGTAGTAGCTGGCCTCGGGGCGCCCAGCGCCGCGGTAGGCGGCGACGGGGGTGGCGTTGGTGAACACGTTGGTCCAGCCGACGGCGACCTGCGGGAATCCGATAGCAGCCTGCAGCCATCGTGGTGGTGAGCACGGGCAGGCCCATGCCGGTGGGGTCGGCGTAGGCGCCGTTGTCCTGGAAGACGTGGACCTTCAGCGCCAGCAGGTGCCCGTCGTCGTCGAAGCCGATCTCGAGATCGGCCTCCTGGGCCCGACCGTGGTACATCGGCGACCATGCACTCGGAGCGGGTCTGGGTGTACTTGACCGGGCGCCGCAGGTGCTTGGACAGCATCGGCACCAGGTAGTTCTCGGGGACGTCGTTGATCTTGGCGCCGAAGCCGCCACCGACGTCGGGAGCGATGACCCGCACCGTGTCCTGGGGCACGCCGGCGAAGGTGGCGAGCGCCGTGCGGTACTTGTGCGGCGCCTGGTGGGTGCACCAGACCGTGGCGCCGGCAGGGCCCCAGTCGGCCAGCACCACCTGGGGCTCGATGGGCGTGGGGACGCAGCGGTTGTTCTCGATGTGCTGGCTCAGCCGATGCGGCGCCGCCGCGAGCGCAGCGTCGACGTCGGGCGCATCGGCGGGCAGCGTGAACGCGATGTTGGCGCCGATGTTCTCGTCGAGCGGCGCCGCGCCCTCGGCGATCGCGGTGCCGATCGAGGCATTGACCGGCAACGGCTCGATGTCGGCGAAGATCGCCGCCGCAGCATCGACGGCCTGACCGCGGGTCTCGGCGACGACCACGGCGTAGGCCTCACCGACGAAGCGGACCTTGTCCTTGGCGAGCAACGGGCGTTCGAGCCCGGGCACGCCCGGCGTCGGTGGCAGGTCGGCGACATCGTCGGCGGTCCACACGGCGAGCACGCCTGGCATCCCGATCGCGTCGGTGGTGTCGACCGAGACGATCCGCCCGTGGGCGATGTCGCTGGTGGCGAAGGCCACGTAGGCGGTGCCGGTGGGGGAGAGATCGTCGACGAACTGTCCCCGTCCGGTGATGAGTGTGGGGTCCTCCTTGCGGAGCACCTTGGCGCCGACGAGCGACATGCGCGCATCCCCCATGAGTCGATGATCGTGCGGAGGCGAAGCTAGCACCTGTCCTCGTTTGCGAGACGAGGCACCCCTGGCCCCGATCCGCGACAATCACCGCCGTGACCGAACGACATCCCTACGCCGGCCTGCCCTTCGACGACGACGATGCTGCGATCGCCGCTGCGCTCGAGGAGGTGACCGTTCCGGCGTTGCTGTGCTCGATGGTGCACATGACCGGCGACCCATCCTGGATCCGCGGCGAGCTGCGACCGAAGGGCATGTTCCTCAACGAATACACCGGCTTCATGGACCCGGCGGATCTGGCCGAGGTCCGGCGTCTCGCCCTGCCGGCGATCGCTGCGTACCGCGACGGCGGCTGCGTCCTGCCCGAGACCCAGCCCGACGAGGCGCTGCTGAAGGAGATGATGGACTTCGTCGCCGCAGCGCCGCTGCCCGACGACGTCGTGCCGATGATGCTCGACGAGATGGGCCTCGCCGATCCCGACCCGCACCGGGTCGCCTGGCGTGACGCGATCCCCGCCGACGCCCGCGAGGCGTTCCCGGTGGTGGTCATCGGCTGCGGCCAGTCCGGGCTGCTCACCGGCATCCGTCTGGCCGAGGCCGGCATCCCGTTCACGATCGTCGAGAAGAATGGCGGGCCCGGCGGCACCTGGTGGGAGAACCGCTATCCGGGCGCGCGGGTCGATGTCGGCAGCCACTTCTACTGCTACTCGTTCGAACCGGCCGATCACTGGACCGAGTGGTTCTCCCAGCAGCCCGAGCTGCAGCAGTACTTCACCGACGTGATGCACAAGCACCGCATCGACCAGCACTGCCGCTTCGACACCGAGGTCGTCGCGGCCCGCTACGACGAGGACAGCGCCACGTGGCAGGTCGAGATCCGCAGCGCCGACGGCCTCACCGAGACCCTCGACGCCCGGGCCGTGATCAGCTCGGTCGGTTCGCTCAACCGGCCCAAGCTCCCCGAGATCGACGGGATGGACACCTTCGCCGGCCCGTCGTTCCACTCGGCTCGCTGGGACCATTCCGTCGACATCGCCGGCAAACGGGTCGCGATGATCGGCGCGGGCGCAAGCGGGTTCCAGATCGCACCGGCCATCGCCGACGACGTCGAGCACCTCAGCATCTTCCAGCGCACCGCACAGTGGATGTTCCCCAACCCGATCTACCACGACCCGGTGCCCGAGGGGCAGAAGTGGGCCATCCGCCATCTGCCGTTCTTCGGGCGTTGGTTCCGGTTCGTGCAGTTCTGGCCCGGGTCGGGCGGCGACATGAGCAGCAGCCGGATCGACCCCGACTTCGACGACAGCGACGGCCAGGCCATCAGCGACGCGCAACCTCGGGACCCGTGGGTTCTTCGAGGGGTGGATCCGCGACCAGGTCGGCGACGACCCGGAGCTGTTGGCCAAGGTCATCCCCGACTATCCGGCCACCGGCAAGCGCACGTTGCAGGACAACGGCTCGTGGCTGCGGTGCCTCAAACGTGACGACGTCGACCTGATCACCATCGGCATCGAACGCATCGAACCCACCGGCATCCGCACCAGCGACGGCGTGCTCCACGAGGTCGACGTCATCTGTTACGCCACGGGCTTCTACCAGAACCGGTTCCTGTGGCCGATGGAGATCACCGGCCGCGACGGCCTGGTGCTCGGCGAGGTGTGGGGCGAGGAGCCGATGGCACACCTGGGCATCACCGTGCCCGGGTTCCCGAACCTGTTCTGCGTGTACGGCCCCGGCACCCACCTGGCCCACGGCGGCAGCCTGATCTTCCAGTCCGAGTGCCAGGTCGCCTACGTGATGGGATGCATCGAGCTCCTGTTGGCCGAGCAGCACCAGACGATGGAACCGAAACAGGCAGTGCACGACGAGTACAACGCCCGCCGGTCAGCCGAGATCAAGACCTTGGTGTGGAGCCACTGGTCCATCGAGCACTCGTACTTCAAGAACGCGAACGGCGACATCTTCACGATCTCGCCCTGGCCCCTGCACGTCTACCAGCAGTGGACCAAGGCCCCGAACCCGGAGGACTTCGTGTTCACCTGACGTGCAACACTGCGGCGATGAGCACGACCGAACAGACCCGCAGGGTCCTGCAGCGCTGGTACGACGACATGTGGTTCGCCGCCAACTGGCAGCTCGTTCCCGAGCTGGCGGGCCCGATCTACACCCGCCACGAGACCGGTGGCACCAGCCAGGTGAGCGCCGAGGACTACCAGGTGCTGGTGCGCTCGGTGTGTGAATCGATGACCATCGCTGATGGCCGCTACCGCCTCATCGCCGAGGGCGATCTCGTCACCGCGATCGGTTCGTGGAAGCTCGATGGCACCCAGTGGGATTGGGTGCAGGCATTCCGGGTCGAGAACGACAAGCTCGTCGAGACCTGGCTCAGCGGTGTGGGCACCGAATCGAACTGGGGTCCCGACGTCGTCTGAGGGGCGTGGCCGCTCGTCGGGATCGGTTCAGCCGAGGTCGATGTCGTAGCCGCCCGGACGGGGGCGATGCTTCGACTCGGCGTTGCAGGACTTGCACCACTTGCGGCGATGGGCGTCACAGTGCCAGACGCCCTCGATCCATCGGCCAGGCGGCACGGTGGTGTGCAAGATGACCTCGCTGGTGCGCGCCATGACGTCGGGGGCGAAGATCGTCACGGCGTCGCCGAAGGTCTCGGAGTCGACGAACATCGGCAGCCGTACCCGCTCGCGCGTGCTCAGCCAGAACCAGGGACTGCGGAGCGCTCCCGCAGGCAGCGCGAGCTCCTCGACGTGGGCCCAGTGCACGAACCGGCGTCGCAGCAGCGGCATCGAACGGATCCAGACGCCGTCCGGTCCCACCCATGCGCGTTCGGCCGTGCCCCAGTACGCCACGAGGATCGCGACGATCAGCCCGACCGCGGCGATCGGCGACGCAGCCGGGCCGATGGACAACAGAATCGCGATCATCGGTGCGCCGATGACCAGGCCCGCCACGCACCCGAGCGCCCGATAGCCGGACCCCGGAACGAAATGGACACCGTCCAGGGTGGGCGATTCGGCCTGGGTCGTCGGACTCACACCTCTACCATCGCCCAAAACCGTCCGGGCTTGACGTCGGAACGGGAAACGATTGTGCCGAGCTGGGGTGCGGTCGGGCCCAGCGAAGCACCGTGCGGGCGCCTGCGAGCCGCCGGTCGGGTCTCAGGCGTCGGGGGCGAAGGTGTCGATCATCAGCTGCACGTCGGGGCCGAGGGGGTACAGGATCGGGGTAGTGCAGCCGTTGGCCTGGTATTCGGCGACCTTGGCCTTGGCCTCCTCGGGGCTGCCCGATGCGGTGCAGCGCTGGACGACCTCGTCGGGCACGAGCTTCGAGGCGGCCACGACCTGTTCGTGGGTGGCGGGCCAGGTCAGCACCTGGTGGATCTCGTCGAGCAGCTCGTCGCTCACCCCGCTGGCCGCCATGATGTGGGGCTGCTGGCCGAGGTACTGGGTGAGCAGCAGGCGGGCGCCGTCGAGCGCGGCCTGGCGGTCCTCGTCGACCGAGCACACGATGAGCTGGGGTCGGTCGAGATCGTCGATGTCGCGGCCGGCCTTCCGGCAGCCCTTCTCGAGGGCATCCATGGCCTTCAGGTTGTAGACGGGGTCGACCATGTAGTTGAGCACGGCGCCGTCGGCGATCCTGCCGGTGAGCTCCATCATCTGCATGCCGGTGGCCCCGATGTAGATGGGGATGTCCTTGGCCGTGCGCTCCTGGTGGACGTAGTCGAGCTCGACGCCGTCGAGGTGCACGTACTCGCCCTCGTAGGTCACCGGGCCGTCGCATGCGAACAGCGCCCGGCACGACTCGACCACCTCGCGCATCACCATCAACGGCCGGGAGCGTTCGATGCCGACCTTGGAGGCCAGCGGGTCCCACCAGGCGCCGATGCCCAGGATGATGCGTCCCGGTGCCAGGTCGTCGAGGGTCGAGAACGTCGACGCCAGACGTGCCGGGTTGCGGGTCCAGCAGTCGACGACGCCGCTGCCGATCTTCACCCGCTCGGTCGTCGCGGCGAATGCCGCCATCGGCACGCACGCCTCGCGCACCAGGCGCGAGTCGGCCTGCCAGACCGCGTCGAACCCCTTCGACTCGGCGTACTGCGCGTAGCCCATGGCCTCGCGGATGTCGTGGGCGTCCTGCAGGTACAGGGCAACAGAGCTCATGGCTGGCCTTTCGTTCTGGGGTCGTAGCGGGGTCAAGTCTCTTTTCTCCCTTTCTCCGGTCGTCTGCACCATTGGTCCGACGGTGCTGAGAAAGGGAGAAAGAGACTTGACCCCAGTGGTCCTCAGTGGGGTCAGAGTCTCGCATGCAACCGCCCGGCGGCTTCGCGGGCCTTGGCGCGGATCTCGGTCGGCGTCGACCAGGGTCGGGCGCCCGTCGTCGAGGACGACCCGGCCATCGACCTCGATGCGGGTCGGGCGCACGCCGGTGGTGAAGGCGAGCTGCCACGGGTCCATCGGGTCGTACGACCAGGTGACCACGTCGTCGCGGCTCTCGGGGAACAGCGAGGCGTTGGTGTCGAGCCACCCCCACACGGTGTCGGGGGTCTCGGTGACGTCGTGCTCGCGCAGACGTACGTAGGCGACGCGGAACTCGTCGAGCATCTCGGCGCCGATGCCGTCGGTGCCGAGCCCAACCGGGTTCGCGAAGCGCGTCGGCGCGGCGTAGCCGACGGCGTTGTTCATGTTCGATCGCGGGTTGTGGACGATGGTGCCGGACAGGCCGTGGTCGTCGGGCAGGTGTACGCCGTGGATCATCAGCCACCGGTCGGTTCGGTGAGGCCGCCCAGCCGGGTGGCCGCGCCACGGTCGGCGTGGCCCTCGGCCACGTGGATGTGCACCCCGACGCCGTGCTCGTCGGCCAGTGCGGCGGCCGCAGCGAGGGTCTCGTCCGAGCACGTGAAGGCCGCGTGCACGCCGACCATGCCCCGCCCGCCTCCGGCGAGGAACCGCCGGTTCTCGTCGAGACCCCGACGGGCGCCATCGGTCATCCCGGCTGCGGGATCGAAGCCATCGGGGTGGCGATCGGTGACGCCGTACGCGCAGTCGACCCGCACCCCGACCTCGGCGCACGCATCGGCGATGACCGACAGCGAGCCCTCGATGGCCGACGGCGACTCGTGGTGATCGATGATGCACGTGGTGCCCGACTCGAGGGCCTCGAGGGCACCGAGCTTGGCCGACCACTCGATGGTGTCGAGATCGAGGGCGACGTCGAGGCGCCACCAGATCTGTTCGAGGATGTCGATGAACCCGGTGGGCGTGTGCGGCGGCGCCGGCATGCCCCGCGCCAATGCCGAGTACAGGTGATGGTGGGCGCAGACCATCCCGTGGGTCTGGTTCGGCGCCAGCGCCCCGGTCATCGGGGTGTCACGCCCACGCCGGGTCGGCCCATGCCCGTTCTCGGTTGGCGACGTTGCGCATGGGCAGTTCGGTCGCGCCATTCGCCGTCGTGGGCACGCAAGGCCGCGGCAACGGCGCCGGCAGTGGGGACCAGACCGATCTCGCCGACGCCCTTGATGCCGTAGGGGGCGTTGGGCTGCGGCGACTCGACCAGGATGGTCGTGACCGGCGGCATGTCCTTGGGGCGGATGATGTCGAGGCTGCGCAGCGTGGTGTTGGCCGGAAGGCCGGTCTCGTCGCTCGGGAAACCCTCGCTCAACGCGTAGCCGAGGCCCATGTGCACCGAGCCCTCGACCTGGCCCTCACACAGCATCGGGTTGACCGCCCGGCCGACGTCGTGGACGGCGACGACGTGGTCGACGTCGCCGGTGGCGGGATCGAGGGTGACCATCTGCGCGGCGTAGCCGAACGTCGAGTGGATGATCGGGTTCTCGAGCCCCTCGGCCAGCGAGTTGGTCCAGTCGACGCGGTACTCACCCTCGTAGTCGACACCGATCTGGCAGCCGTCGGCCAGCGCGGCGAGACACGCTTCTCGCACCGAGCCGGCGCCCATGAGGGTGCCGCGGCTGCCGGTGGTCTGGCCGGCTCCGAGCTCGCGGCTCGTGTCGACGAGCACCTCGATGCGGTCGGGCTCGACGCCGAGCTCTTCGACGGCGACCTGCAACGCAACGGTGTGGACACCCTGGCCCATCTCGGTCCAGCAGTGCCGGACCTCGATCATGGCGTCGGGCCGGAAGTGCACGACCGCCCGGGCGATCTCCTTGAAGCCGTTGCCGAGACCGGAGTTCTTCAGGCCCAGGCCCAACCCGACCGGCTTGCCGGCGGCGACCGCGGCGTCGTAGTGGGGCTTGACGGCGTCGAGGCAGGCCTGCGCGCCGAGGCAGCCGTCGTCCATGATCTGGCCGGGACCCCACACGTCGCCGGGATGCACGACGTTGCGGTTGCGGATCTCCCAACCCGAGATGCCCACGGCATCTGCGAGGCGATCCATGACACCCTCCATCGCGAATTGCGCCTGGTTGGCGCCGAAGCCCCGGAAGGCGCCACCGACGGGGTTGTTGGTCCGTGCGGCGACGGCCTCGCAGTCGATGGCCGGCACGACGTAGGGGCCGCTGGCATGGCCGGCCGCACGTTCGAGGACCTTCATGCCCACCGATGCATACGGTCCGGAGTCGCCGATCATGCGAATCCGCAGCGCGGTGAGGCGCCCATCGGCGTCGCAGCCGGCTTCGTACTGCATGCGGATCGGGTGGCGCTTGGTGTGGACCAGGAACGACTCTTCGCGCGAGAACGTCGTCTTCACCGGCCGCTGCAGGAGGAACGCGGCCAGCGCGGTCTGGCCCTGGTTGCTCATGTCCTCCTTGCCGCCGAACGCGCCGCCGTTGGAGACGAGCTCGACGGTGACCGTCGAGGGGTCGACGTCGCAGATGCGGGCGATGTCGTCGCGGTCGTCCCAGATCCCCTGACCACCGGAGTAGACGTGGAGCCCGCCGTCGTCGGTGGGCACCGCCAGGGTCGATTCGGGCTCGACGAAGGCGTGGTCGATCCGCTGGGTCTGGAAGGTCTCGGTGATGGTGTGGGTCGACGTTGCCAGGGCGGCGTCGACGTCGCCGCGGGCGTAGGTCGACGTCGACAACACGTTGCCGTCGAGTCCCCACACCGCGGGTTCGTCGGTGGCCACCGCGAGCACCGGGTCACAGATCGGTTCGTGGACGTCGTAGGTGACCTCGACCAGCGTCGCCGCGTGGCGGGCCGTCGCCCGGTCGGCGGCGACCACCATGGCCAGCACGTCGCCGAGATAGCTGGTGCGTCCGCCCACGGGGATGAAGATCGGCCAGTCCTTGTGGATGATCCCGACCCGGAGCTCGCCCGGGACGTCGGCAGCGGTCAGGACCCGCTCCACGCCCGGCACGGCCTCGGCCGCCGAGGTGTCGATGGCGATGATGTCGGCGCGGGCGTGCGCGGCCAGATGGAACGCACCGTGCAGCAGGCCGGCAGGGCGCATGTCGTCGATGAAGGGCCGGCGACCGACCGCCAGCTCGCAGCCTTCGTACTTCAGGCCGCTGGTGCCCACACCGCCGGGCGCGATGGCGACCGGGATCTCGTCACGGGCCAGGGCCTCGACCGCGTCGAGGATCTTCACGTAGCCGGTGCACCGGCACAGGTGTCCACCCAGATGGCGGGCGGCTTCCTCGCGGGTGAGGTCGGCGCCCTTCTTGTCGATCAGGGCCTTGGTGCGCACCACGATGCCCGGCGTGCAGAACCCGCACTGCAGCGCGCCGCAGGCCGCGAACGCCGTGGCCATGCGGTCGACCTCGAGTGGATCCATGCCCTCGAGGGTGATGACCTCGGCCCCGTCGGTCTTGTCCATCGAGGTCTGGCAGGCGACGCGGGCCTTGCCGTCGACGAGCACCGTGCAACAGCCGCACTGCCCGGTCGGCGAACAGCCGTCCTTGGGGGAGATGACGTCGAGCTCGTCGCGCAGCGCCGACAACAGGTGTGGGTGCGAGTCCGAGGCTTCGACCTCGGCGCCGTTCAGCACGAATCGGGCCATGTCAGCCTCCGGCGGTCGGCTCGGGTTCGGGGGCGCGATCGCACCCTTCTGGGCGGTGATCGCGGTGTACACATCGGGGCGTCGGTAGCGCTCGAACTGGAACAGCGTGTCCTTGTAGTTGGCGCACAGGTCGAGGTCGATGTCGGCGAATGCGAGCTCGTCGCCGGTGTGCGCGGTCAGCGAGATCACCCGCCCGCTCGGGGCGATGATGCAGCTGTCGGCCAGCGAGTTGACGCCCTCTTCGACGCCACCCTTGGCGACGCCGACCACGAAGCAGCCGTTCTGGTAGGCGCCGGCCTGCATGACGAGGTGGCTGTGGAACGCTGCGAGCGCGTCCTGGCTGGGGTCGGGGGCGTAGTGGATCGGGGTGTTGTAGCCGATCAGGATCAGCTCGGCGCCGCCCAGCGCCAGGCACCGGTAGGTCTCGGGCCAGCGGCGGTCGTTGCAGGTGGCCAGGCCGATGACCCCGCCGAAGGCCCGAAACGTCGGGAAGCTGTCGCCGGGCTCGAAGTAGCGGCGTTCGAGGTGTTGGAACTCCCGCCACGGTTCGTATTCGCGGTGCCCGGGCAGATGGACCTTGCGGTACTTGCCGACGATGCTGCCGTCGCGTTCGACGAGGATGGTGGTGTTGTAGCGGTGCCCGTCGGGGGTGAGCTCGGCGTAGCCCAGGGCGAAGCCGATGCCGTGTTCGGCGGCGACGTCGAACAGGCGCTTGGTCTCGGGCCCGGGCATCTCTCGCTCGTAGAAGCTGTCGAGATCGAGGTCTCGTTGGTTCTCGACGTACCAGCGCGGGAAGAACGTGGTGAGCGCCAGCTCGGGGTAGGCGACGAGGTCGACGCCGGCGGTTGCTGCCTGCTCCATCAGTGCGACCAGCCGGTCGACGACCTGCTCGCGTCGCTCGTGGCGGCTGATCGGACCCATCTGCGCAGCGCCGACGCGCAGGCCTCGTCCCGGGCGGGCGCCCAGAGGGCCATGGGCGGCCAGGTCGTGGTCCGGTGTGGTCATCGCTGGGTCCTTGCCGTGGCGTTCGCCGATGCGTCGCCCAGCGCGAGCATCGTGTGCAGCAACACGTTGGCGCCGGCTTCGAGGTCGGCCGGGTCGGTGTGTTCGGCGGGGTTGTGGGAGATGCCGTCGTGGCTGGGGGTGAAGATCATCGCCGACGGGCACACCCGGGCGAGCATCTGGGCATCGTGACCGGCACCGGAGGGCATGACCGTCGTCGAGTAGCCGAGTTCGTCGGCGGTGGTCCGCACCAGTTCGACGACGCCGGGGTCGAAGGTGACCGGTTCGAAGCGGGCCAGCGACCGGTCGGTGATCTCGACACCCTCGTCGGCGGCGACGGTCGCGATGATCTCGGCCAGGCGCTTCTCGGCCACCTGCAGCGCGTCCTCGTCGGTGTTGCGCAGATCGACGGTCATGGTGGCGCGGGCCGGGACGACGTTGACCAGGTTGGGGTGCAGGTCGATCGTGCCCACGGTGGCCACCTGTGTGCCGCCCAGTTCGGCGGCGAGGTCGCGCACCGCGACGGTGATGCGCGCTGCGGCGTACGCCGGGTCGCGTCGCAGGTCCATCGGGGTGGTGCCGGCGTGATTGGACTGGCCGACGATGGTGAGCTCGGTCCAGCTGATGCCCTGCACGCTGTCGACCGCGCCGATTGTGATGCCCTCGACCTCGAGCCGGGGACCCTGTTCGATGTGCAGCTCGACGAAGGCGTGCGGTGCCGGACCCGGACACGGCGCCGCACCGCGGTAGCCGATCCGGTCGAGCTCGTCGCCGACCACCGCCCCGTCGATGCCGACGATGTCGAGCGCTTCCTCCAGCGCCATGCCGCCGACGTACACCAGGCTGCCGAGCATGTCGGGCGGGAACCGGGCGCCTTCTTCGTCGGTGAACACCACCACGGCGATCGGCCGCGGAGGTGCGACATCGGCATCCGCGAGGACCTGCACGACCTCGAGTCCGGCGAGGACCCCCAGGTTGCCGTCGTAGCGGCCGCCGGTGCGGACGGTGTCGATGTGGCTGCCGGTCATGACCGGCGGTGCGTCGGCGTCGGTGCCCGCGGGGGCCCAGGTGCCGATGATGTTGCCGATGCCGTCGATG
The DNA here is from genome assembly GCA_963716795.1 of uncultured Acidimicrobiaceae bacterium. Taxonomy (GTDB): domain Bacteria; phylum Actinomycetota; class Acidimicrobiia; order Acidimicrobiales; family UBA8592; genus CAVQUE01. The sequence continues at coordinate 118,941 of CAVQUE010000003.1, forward strand.
GTGACGGTCATGTCGAGCTCGCGCATCCAGGCCACGACGAGGTCGCGGCCACGGCGGTCTTCGTCGGTGAGCGCGAGACGAGCGCACCCGGCAGTGCCTGCGATGGCACCGATCTCGGCGAGCTGCGCGAGGCGTCCGAGTAGACGATCGATGTCGATGCGCAGGCCCTCCATGGCGGCCGAGGGTACCACTGTCCCCATTGTGCCGACCCCGGCGCGAGCACCATGCAACACGGCATTCACACCGGTGGTCCGATCCCCGGTCACGGAGCGTTCGCCCGCGCGTCGCTCGTCGTTCACGAGCTGTCAAGGCTCGCTCGTTAGGTTTCCGCGCCATGCGAACACCACTCAAACCACTCCTCTTGCTGGGGGTCATCGGCGCGCTCGTCGCGACCCTCCTGGTTCCCGCTGCATCCGCTCAGGACGGCCCCGCCATCGAGCTCACACCGGTGGGCGGCTACGAGACCGGCCTCGAGGGCGGCTCGGAGATCGTCGCCTACGACGCCCGCAGCCAGCAGATGTACGTCACCAACGGCGCCGACAACGCCATCGACATCATCGACCTCAGCGACCCCGCCGACCCGTCGCTGGTGCGCTCGGTCGACCTGTCGTCGTTCGGCAGCAGCGTGCAGAGCGTCGCCGTCGGCAACCGACTGGTTGCCGCAGCAGTCGCCGCCGACGAGCCCACCGCACGCGGCACCGTGGTGACCTTCCGGCCAAACGGCCGCAACCTGGAGTCCTACCGTGTCGGCGTCCTGCCCGACGCCATTGCGTTCACCCCCGACGGCACCAAGATCGTCGTTGCCAACGAAGCCGAGCCGGTCTGTGCCGACGAAGAACTCCTGCGTGACCCACGCGGCTCGATCAGCATCATCGACCTCGAAGCCGAGCGGGTCCGCACCGCCGGCTTCGGCCGGTGGGTCGGCAAGGAGGATGCTCTGCGCGACCGCGGCGTCCGGATCTTCTTCCCGGGCAGCAACGCAGCCCAGGATCTCGAGCCCGAGTACGTCGCGATCTCGCCGAGCGGACGCGTCGCGTACGTCACCCTGCAGGAGAACAACGCCGTCGCAGTCGTGAACATCGAGCGGGCGCGTGTGCAGCGCATCGTGCCCCTCGGGTTCAAGGACCACTCGGTCGACGGCAACGGGCTCGACCCCTCCAACGAGGACAGCGGCATCGCCATCGACACCTGGGACGTGCTCGGCATGTACCAGCCCGACTCGATCGCGGTCATCCCCGCCAAGCGCCCCCGCAACGAGAAGCTCGTCACAGCCAACGAGGGCGACGCCCGCGACTACGACTGCTTCAGCGAGGAAGAGCGCATCGGTGACTTCGGCTTGGCCGATCCCTATCCGGCGAGCGCCGACCTCGAGGAGAATCTCGGGCGGCTGCGCACCACCTCGGCGTTCCCGACGACCTTCGACGACGGCGAGATCGAGCAGGCCTACGCCTACGGCGCCCGCTCGTTCACGATCTGGAACCGCAAGGGCCGGGTGCTCTTCGACAGCGGCGATCAGCTCGAGACCCTCACTGCCGAGCTGGTGCCGGAGATCTTCAACCAGGACGAAGGCGAGGTCGACGAGCGCAGCGACGACAAGGGGCCCGAACCCGAAGCCCTCGCCATCGGTCGAGTCGACGGACGCCTCTATGCCTTCGTCGGTCTCGAACGCACCGGCGGCATCGCCGTGTTCGACATCACCCGACCCCGGCGGACGACCTTCGTGACCTATGTGACCACCGAGGCCGACCTCGGTGACGTGTCGCCCGAGGGCATCGTGTTCGTCCCGGCCCGCCAGAGCCCCACCGGCGATCCGCTCCTGCTGGTGAGCTTCGAGGTCTCCGGCAGCACCCGGGTCTTCACGATCAGCTGACCGCACCCGCGACCGGCCCACCCTGCCGCGCATCGGATCCCTCTCCGGGGCTGACGACCAGCGGCGGTGTGGGCCGCTGTCGCGTCCGGCGATGATCGGCTTCAGGGCTGCGTACGCAGCGCGGCCAGCACCCGGGGTGGGGTGAGCGGGAAGTCGTGGAACCAGATGCCGGTGGCGTCGTGGAGTGCGGCCACCACGGCCGGGGCATAGGGCATCAGCGGCATCTCGGCCATGCCCCGTACGCCGAACGGGCCCCGGGGGTCGGGGATCTCCAACAGCACCGACCGCATGCGCTCGGGGATGTCGCCGATACCGGGCACCAGATAGCCGCTGAACCGGGGGTTCATGATGCGGCCATCGGTCACCACCAGCTTCTCCGACAGGGCGTAGCCGTGCGCCTGCACGATGGCGCCCTCGACCTGACCCACGACGAGGTCGTGGTTGATGATGCGTCCGACGTCGATGGCGCACACCACGTCGTGGACGACGATGTGGCCCGTCTCGACGTCGACCGACAGGTCGACGGCCTCGGCGACGTAGCCGTAGGCGAAGTTCGGCACGGTCGGGCTGCCATCGGTCGACAGCGGTTCGGTCGGCGGCGGCGTGTATCGGAACGCGCCGATGGCGGGGCGGTCGCCGTTGCGCCAGGCCTTCTCGGCTTCCTCGGCCGCGCCGAGGATCGGCGTTGCCGGTCATCCAGCTGAGCCGCGACGCCGATGCCGACCCGGAATCGCCGCTGGTGGCGGTGTCGGACCAGGTGGGCGTGATGGCCTCGAAGTCGAGCCCGGTGGCCTCGGCGGCCATCTGCACGAACGCGGTGTGCGCTCCCTGCCCGACGTCGGCGCCGGCCAGGTACAGCTCGGCGCTGGTCGGCTCGCCGTCGTCGCCGCGCAACACGATGCGGGCTTCGCTGCGTTCGGGGAACCCGAACGAGAACCCGATGTTCTTGTACGTGCAGGCGAAGCCCCGCCCCCGGCGCACCGTAGACACCGATGCCGGCAACGATGCGAATGCAGCGATCGGCCGAGGCTCGGGCACCGGCGCAGACCAGGCGGCCGCGTCGGCGCAGGCGTCGACGACAGCAGGCAGACTCACGCCCGGGCGGCATCTCGGTGCCGGTGATGCCGATGGAGCCCTCGTGCAGCAGGTTGATTCGCCGGACCTCGACCGGGTCGAGATCGAGCTCCTCGGCCAGGCGGTTCATCTGGGTCTCGGCCACATAGGTGCCCTGGGGGCCACCGAAGCCACGGAACGCGCCACCCGGGACCGAGGTCGTGTACACCGCCCACGAGTCGATGCGTGCCGCCGGGATCTCATAGGGCCCGCTCACCGTCAGGTGCAGGTTCCCGAGCACCTTGTTCGAGGTGTAGTTGTAGGCGCCGGCGTCGAGGTGGCAGTCGGCCTCGACGCCCAGGATGCGGCCGTCGCTCGACGCCGCCCAACGCGTCGTGACCCGACCTCGGTGGCGTTTGTGGTGGCCGACGATCGACTCCTCGCGGTTCCATTCGCAGCGAACCGGCCGGTCGATGCTTCGATCGGCGAGCACCTTGGTTGCCAGCGCGACCACCAGCTGCAGGCTCAGGTCCTCCTTGCCCCCGAAGGCACCGCCGATCGCCCGGTAGATCACCCGCACCCGGTCGAGCGGCAGGTCGAGGGCGTGCGCGATCTGCTCGGCGTCCTCGTGGGTCCACTGCCCGGCGGTCTCGACGGTGATCCGGCCCTGATCATCGACGAAGCCCACTGCGGCTTCGGTCTGGAGGTAGGCGTGCTCTTGGTACGGGAAGTCGTAGGTGCCTTCGACGACCACGTCGGCCGCAGCGAACGCAGCATCCACGTCGCCCTTGCGGATCACGAGGTGGTGATAGGCGTTCGAGCCCGACGGGTCCTCGGGGTGCACCAGCGGTGCGTCGTCCGCGAGCGCAGCGTCGAGATCACCCACGAGGGGCAGCGGCTCCCACTCGGCGACGATGGCCTCGGCGGCGGCACCTGCGATCTCGGCGGTCTCGGCGACGACGATGGCCAGGTGGTCGGCCTCCCACCGTGAGATGTCGCGGGGCACGGCGGAACGGTCGGAGCCGGCGACCCCCACCAGCACGGCTTGGTCGTTCTTGGTCAGCCCGTATTCGTTGACGGGGACGTCGGCGCTGGTGATGACCGCGACCACGCCGTCGATGGCCTCTGCGGCACTGGTGTCGAGATGCACCAGCCGGGCATGGACCTGGTCGGTGAACACGGCCACAGCGTGCAGCATTGCCACATCGCGCACGTCGTTGGCGTACACGGCGGCACCGGTGACCTTGTCGTGGGCATCGGGCTTGGGGCGCGAGCGCCCGAGCTCGGAGCCGGGGTGCTCCGGCGGTGCGGGTGAGGACACGAGATCGGTCATCGGGGGTCACCCGACGGGGCCACGACGCTGCGCTGGGCTCGTTGGTCGGCCGGCACGAACGCCGCCTCGATGGCGGCGTAGCCGGTGCAGCGGCAGATGTTTCCCGACAACCCGATCCGCACGTCGGTCTCGTTCGGGTCCGGCCGCTCGTCGATCAACGCTGCGCCGGCCATCAAGAACCCGGGGATGCAGTAGCCGCACTGGGCCGCAGCACAGTCGACGAAGGCCCGTTGCAGAGGATGCAAGGCCCCGTCGTCGGCGAGGCCTTCGATGGTGCCGACTCGGGCACCGTGGGCCCGCCCGGCCGGGATCAGACACGACAGCGTCGCGACGCCGTCGAGGTGCACCGTGCAGGCACCGCACTCGCCCTCGGCGCAACCCTCCTTGGTGCCGGTCAGCGCAGCGTCGTCACGGAGCCAATCGAGCAGCGTGGTGGCCGTCCAGGGCGCAGTGACCTCGACACCGTTGACGGTGGAAGTGATGGTGTCGCCGGGGCCGAGGGCGGCGGCGCGTCCGTCGCCGGGGACCGACGGGCCACCCAGGCACGGCGGGTCGGCCGGCCAGGCGCCGGCCTCGGCGCCGGTCGCGAGCGCCGTCAGGCCTCGACGGACCATCACCTCGATCTGGTCGCGGCGATAGTCGGCATCGGCGCGGAGGTCGTCGATGGGCGACACCGACGTTGCGGCGAGCGCGGCAGCAGCGTCGACGGCCTCGGGCCCCAGCCCATCGGCCACGATGGCGGCCTCGGCGCTTGCGGCGCGGACGATGGTCGGTGCCACACTGCCGAGCGCGATACGGCAATCGGCCACCACGCCATCGGCTTCGATGAGCGCGAGCGCCACGTGGACGACCGAGATCGCCTGGGCACGCCGCAGCCCCGACTTCACGAACAGCGAGCGTCGCCCCGCAACGACCGGAATGCGCACGGCGGTGACCAGCTCATCGGCCTCGAGCACGCTGGCTCGCACGCCCGTGTGGAATGACGCCGCCGCAACCGTCCGGGTCCCGCGAGTCGACGCCAGGGTGAACTCGGCGTCGAGCGCCACCAACGCGCTGATCGTGTCGTTTGCCGGGCTGGCGGTGACCACGTTGCCGACGATCGTGGCCCGGTTGCGCAGCGCCGGCGACCCGACCTCGGCCGATGCCTGCGCCAGTGCCAGCGCATGGGTGACGACCGAGCCATCGGTGGCGCACTGGTTGTGGGTGACCAGGGGGCCGAGCACGATCTCGTCGGTGCTCGCGGCGATGGTGTCGAGTCCGGGGATGCGGGTCAGGTCGACCAGCACGTCGACGTCACCGCCGACGCGGCGGTCGAGCTCCACCAAGAGGTCGGTGCCGCCGGCCACGACCCGTGCCCTCGCCCCGTGCTCGGCGACCACGGCCAGGGCCTCGTCGAGGGTCGCCGGGGCCAGGTATCGCCCGGGCCTGATCGGGGGTCGTTGGACTTCGTGCACGCTGGCCCTTTCGATCGTGACCTGGCGGCCTCGCCGCCGGGTGGCTCCATTGAATCGCAGAACCACGCCGATGCTCGACGAGTGTGCCCGACGGTGACACCGGGCGCTGCGTCGTTCATCGACTCGTAATCAGCCGGGGCCTCCCAGACGGAACCGGCGTATCGCCCGGTTCAGGCGTCGAGGACGGCGGCCTTGCCCTCGGGCGCCATGATGGGCGCCTCGGTCGACCAGGGGAAGTTGATCCACTGGTCGGTGCGCTTCCAGATGTACTCGCACTTGATGATCGACGCGCTCTTCTCGTACAGCACGGCGCTGCGGACATCGGCCACCTCGCCCTGGCAGAAGTCGTGCACGTAGGCGAGCGTGGCGCCGGTGTCGGCGACGTCGTCCGCGATCAACACGTTGGCGTCGCGTAGATCGACCGTGTCGAGATAGGGCGGCAGCGCAATGGGCACGTCGAGGCGCTCGTCGACGCCGGTGTAGTACTCCACGTTCATGACGTAGAGGTTCTTCACCGACAGGGCATAGCCGAGCGACCCGGCCACGAACAGGCCGCCACGGGCGATGGCCAAGATGACATCGGGCCGATAGTCGTCATCGGCGATCTCCTGTGCGAGCTCACGGACCGCGGAGCCGTACCGCTCCCAGTCGAGTACTTCGCGTTCGTCGGTCATGGAGGATCCTCGGGGCGGCGGGGGCGGGCGACGGGTGATCATGCCCGATTGCGGGCGGTGAGGCGACGCTACCTCTTGACGAACGCATCGGCGACTGCTTGCGTTGCGTCCAACAACGACCCCGGTGCCCGCCGACAGCTGCGACGTCGTCGTGGTCAGAGCCGGCAACGGGCTCGTCGAGGAGGACCATGCACGTGCTCTTTGCCGACGCGCTGGACGACAGCGCCGCCGACCGGTTGCGAGGCGACGGCCATGCCGTCACCGTCGCCGCCGATCTCGACGCAGACGGCCTCGTCGGCGCGCTCGACGACGTCGACGCGTTGGTGGTCCGCAGCACCAAGGTCAGCGGTGACGCCCTGCGCTCCACCGGACGCCTCGCACTGGTCGTGCGCGCCGGCGCAGGCACCGAGAACATCGACACGGCCACCGCGTCGGCCCGCGGCGTCCACGTGTGCAACGTGCCGGGCCGCAACGCCGTGGCCGTCGCCGAGCTGACGATGGGTCTGCTGTTGGCCCTCGACCGCCACATCGCCGACGGCACCGCAGACCTGCGTGCCGGGCACTGGAACAAGAAGCGCTACAGCGACGCCGACGGCCTCTTCGGCGCCACGATCGGCATCATCGGTCTCGGTGACATCGGATTGCGCGTGGCCGAACGGGCCAAGGCCTTCGGCATGCGCGTCGTCGGGCCCCGTCGCGACGGCCGCAGCGACGACGTCGAGGCCGCGATCCGCCAGATCGGGATCCGGCTGCTCGACTCGGTCGCCGACGTCGTCGCTGCCAGCGACATCGTGTCGATCCACGTACCCGCCGGAGACGACACCCGGGCCATGGTCGACGCCGCGTTCCTCGGTCACCTGCGCGACGGGGGCGTGCTGCTCAACACCAGTCGCGGCGACATCGTCGACGAAGCCGCGCTCATCGACGCGCTCGACAACCGAGGCATCCGAGCCGGACTCGACGTCTACTGCGACGAGCCTGCAGCCGGGGCCGCCGATTTCACCTCGGCACTGGCGTCGCACCCCTCGGTGGTCGGCACACACCACGTCGGTGCCTCCACCCGGCAAGCCCAGACATCGGTGGCAGACGGCGTCGTCGAGGTCATCGCCGCATTCGCCGCCGGCACCCCGCTGCACTGCATCAACCTCGCTCCCCACGGCGTCGGCACCCACACCATCACCATCCGCCATCTCGATCGGGTCGGTGTCCTCGCGGGCGTTCTCGCCGTGCTGCGGCGCAACGGCCTCAACGTCGAACACATGGAGAACCGGGTGTTCGACGGACTGATCGCCGCCGTCGCCACCATCGAGGTCGCCGGCGAGGTGGCAGACGACGTCGTCGACGACCTCGCTGCCGTCGACGACGTCCTCGGCGTCAGCGTCGTGGCCGAGGCATCGACACCGTGACCGACGCCGCCGTTCCCCTGCTCCGCCCGGTCGCCACCCGCCTCGTGCGGCCCGAGTGGGCCACCCGGGTCGTGTCGCCCGCCTATGACGCCGTGCGCCCCCAACGTCGCCGCGAGCTCATGGAATCGGACCCGTACGTGTTCCTCCACGTCACCCGATCGCCGGGCGACAGCATCGACCCGGACTCCGGCCGCCCCATCGAATCCGATGCCGAGGTCACCGAGGCCAACGCGGCAGCTCTCGATCGGCTCCTGGCCGCCGACGTCTTCACCGACGTCGCCCAACCGGGCCTCTACCTGTACCGCCTCCGCAAGGGCGACCACACCCAGACCGCCATCATCGGCGACGTCGACCTCCGCGGCCTCGACGACGGCCGTATCGGCCCCCACGAACGCACCCGACCCCAACGCGCCGCACTGCTCGCCGACCACATCGAGCGAGTCGGCGTCCACTCGTCACCGGTGGCGTTCGCCTACGAAGACGACGACGCCGTGGATGCGCTCGTCGCCCGGGTCAGCGCCGACGAACCGCTCATCGACTTCGAACGAGACGACGGCCTCGGTCAGACCATCTGGGCCATACCAGCCGCCGACGTCGACACCCTCGTGCGCCACTTCGCCGACCAACGGCTCTACATCGTCGACGGCCACCACCGCGTCGCTGCCGGCGTCGAACACTGGCGCCGGCGCGGCCACGACCCCGACGCCGCCGTCGTGCTCGGCGCGCTGTTCCCCGCCGGTCAGCTCCGGGTGCGGCCCTTCCACCGCCGTGTCGCCGACACGGCCGGCATGACCGCCGACGAACTCGCCGTTGCCGTGGCCGCCGCCGACTTCGGCGTCCGCCCCCTCGATGTCGACGAAGACCCCACACCGGCCCGCCCGGGCACCTTCGGGATGTACGTCGACGGCGCCTGGTACGAGATCACCCCGTTCCACCGCCACCCCGCCGAGTTCGACGCCACGTTGCTCCAGGAACGCATCCTCGGGCCCATCCTCGGCGTCGACGAAGCCGGCGGCAGCGGCCGCCTCGAGTACCTCCCCGGCGACAGCGGGCTCAGCCAACTCGTCGACCTCACCGACGCCACCGGCGGCGTCGGATTCGCGCTCCACCCCGTCTCGCTCGAACAGCTCATGGCGGTCGTCGACCGAGGCCAGACCCTGCCCCCCAAGTCCACCTACTTCGAACCCAAGGTCCGCAGCGGCGTGTTCGTGACGCCACGGTAGGTTTCGCTTCGAAAGGAAACCGAACCTTTCGAAGCGAGTTTTCCTGGTCGTCGGCCTGACGGCCGCGATCTACTTTCGGTCGACCGGCGGAGCCGGATCGACCGAGCTGGGGGGACCGCCGGAGGCCGTCCCCCCAGACCCCCCTCGCTGGCGGCCTCCCTGGTTCCGCCTCTGGTGACGGGTGTTCGAGGGCTTGACCCCTGTGGTTGCGAACGCCGCTGTGCGCCCACGACGACGAGGGTCATGCGATGTCGAGGGTGGTCTGCGTGGTCGGGCCTGCCGTCGTGGCCGATACTGTCGGCCTCGTGTCTGTGATCGAGGTCGGTTCGCTCGTCAAGCGGTATGGGGCGCTGACGGCTGTCGACGGGGTCTCGTTCTCGGTCGAGGCGGGGGAGGTGTTCGCCCTGCTCGGGCCCAATGGGGCGGGGAAATCGACGACGATCGAGATCTGCGAGGGATACCGCACCAGCGACGCGGGTCAGGTCTCGGTGCTGGGGCTCGACCCGGCGCGTGCCGGACGCGAGCTGCGCGACCGCATCGGTGTCGTCCTGCAGAGCACCGGCATCGAGCGCGAGCTGTCGGTTCGTGAGGCCCTGACGCTCTACGGGTCGGCGTACCGCCATCCCCGCGATGTCGACGAGGTCATCGATCTCGTCGGACTCGCCGACAAGGCCGACGATCGGGTCAAGACCCTCTCGGGTGGCCAACAACGCCGCATCGACCTGGCACTGGGGATCATCGGCTCGCCCGAGGTGCTGTTCCTCGACGAGCCCACCACCGGCTTCGACCCCGCCGCACGCCGCAAGTCCTGGGAGCTCATCAGTGCGCTGCGCACCGGCGGCACCACCATCGTGTTGACCACCCACTACATGGACGAAGCCCAGCACCTCGCCGACCGGGTGGCCGTCATCGTGGGCGGTCGCATCGTCGCCAACGGCACCCCCGACCAACTCGTCGACGGCACCGGCGACAGTCGCGTCCGATTCCGGGTGCCGGCCGGCATCGCGGTGCCCGACCGGGTCCTCGGCGGTGCGTCAGCGTTCACCGAGCCCGACGCCACGTCCGCCCTCGATGCCGCCGAGCCCGGCGACGCCGTCCTCGTCGACCTCGCCACCCCCAATCCCGACCGCGGTGCTCGCAGCGGTCTGTGGGTGGGCGGTCGAGGCCGGCATCGAGCTGGCCGATCTCGAGGTGATGCGCCCCTCGCTCGAAGACGTCTACCTGTCGCTCGCCGAACCCGTCGACGGCGACGCCGAGAACGAGGCGGCGAGGTGAGCGTCCACGACGACCACGCCACCCGCCGCGCCGGCGAGTCGGCGGCGCCGTGCCGTTCCCGAGCGCTGCGGCGCTGTTGGTGAACCAGATCCGCCATCAGATCGTCGTGTTCTTCCGGATCCCGGTCGCGGCGTTCTTCACCCTGGTGCTGCCCATCGTCATGTTGGTGCTGTTCAACGCCCTCTTCGGCGACGGCGACGTCGAGACCGACGAAGGCATCTGGCCCGTCCGCCAGTTCTACACCGGTGCGCTGGCCGCGTTCGCCGCGGTGTCGGCCACCTACACGAACCTCGCGAACATGGTGCCGATCCGACGCGACGACGGCATCTTGAAGCGGTGGCGGGGCACCCCGCTGCCCCCGTGGATCTACATCGGTGGCCTCATCGGCTCGGCCGTGGTGATCGCCCTCATCGGCGTGGTCGTGATGATCGGGCTCGGCGTCGTGGCCTATGACCTCCAGGTCGAGGTCGCGAAACTCCCCGCCGCCGGTGTCACGTTCGTCGTCGGCGTGGCGGCGTTCGCCGCGCTCGGCCTCGCCCTCACCACCATCATCCCCAATGCCGAGTCCGCCCCCGCCGTTGCGAACGCGACCATCTTGCCGTTGGCGTTCATCTCCGATGTGTTCGTTCCCCTCGACGATCCCCCTCGCTGGCTCGAGGCCACGGCGAACTTCTTTCCTCTCAAGCCGTTCGTCAACGCCTTCCAGGACACGTTCAACCCGCTCGTCGAGGCGCCCGGCTTCGCCTGGGATCGCCTCGGCTGGATCGCGCTCTGGGGCGTGGTCGGCGCCATCGTGGCCGCCCGTCGATTCCGCTGGGAACCCGCGGTCGGCGCCACCAGCGGTCGCCGTCGCCGGAGCCGCCGCAGTACCGACTGACATCGCGGTCGGGTGCGCCGTGCGATCGGTGCTCGGGCGCCGTGTTCGGTCGTTCAGCCCGAGCCGGGAGCAGGGGAGTTGCGCCGGATCGAGATGTGTGAGGTCAGCACCTGGGAGTTCGGGATCAACACGGTGCCGGTCCCATCGCCGCGGTCGACCTCGATCGTCACGGACCCGATGGCCACGATGTCGCCCGACACGGGCTCGCGGTCGCTGCGCACGGCGCGGTCGCTCCGGCCGGTGGATTCGCCGGCGTCGTCGGCCTGGGGCGCTGTGATCGGGTCGATCGTGATGTGATCACCCACGCTCACGGTGCGCCGCAACGCCCGCCCCGCTGCGACCTCGCTGCTCACCGTGCGCGATCCGAAGCCGACCATCAGGGCCAGCGCCAGACCGATGGAGAACAGCATCGCCGCGACGGCGATGTTGATGACCGTCGTGTCGATGCCCAGCTGGGCGGCGGCCAGGATTGCCCCGAACCCCAGGATCACGTAGCGGACCGCAGTGGGCGCGTGCCGTGCGGCCCCCGGAAGGCGGGCCGTCGTGCGTACCAGGGCGCTCTCGGAGAGCTGGGCCACGATGTTGGCACCGATGACCACGATGATCGCCGAGAGCAGCGCCGGCAGGAAGTCGATGAGGTCCCGCGGGATCTGATCGCGGGCTTCGGTGTTGATGAACCCGAGCCCGGTGACGAGGCCGGCGATCACCAGGACCGAGAACACCAGGCTGCCGAGCGGGGCGGCGACGTTGCGGAGCTGCTCGGGCCGGTTGTCGCGTCCGAGGATCTGCTGGGTGAGACGGCCCGCGATGCTGCCCAGGATCAGACCGCCGACGATGGCGATGAGTGCAGCGAGCCAGTCGTTCACCGCGCCAGAGGCTACTGGTCGTTCCGCGGTTCGTCGTCTTCGGTCACCGGTGTTGCCAGCACACCGAGCGTCTCGGCCGGTACGCCCAGCATCTGTGCCAGGACCATCAGATCGGCGCGGGCCTGCATTCGTCCGGCGATGCCGGTGCGCAGGCGCGGCGCGAGATCGGCGGGCGGCGCCAGAATGGCCAGCAGCGCATCGGCCACCGGGCCCGCCGGGACGGCGCCGGCCTCGAGGCGATCAGCGCAACGGGCGCAGGTGGCGAGATGGTCGTCGAGGTCGCGCTCGCCGCCCTCGAGCCATGCCTGCAGGCGCCGGCGAGACGGATGGAACAGGTGGCGGCGGGCACGAGGGTGGCCAACGCCGCTGACAGGCGTCGTGCTCATGGTTCCCACCCCCCGAGGGCGTTGGCGAGATGGCGTCGCCCACGCAGGAGTCGGGTCTTGACCGTCGGGAGCGCGACCTGGAGTGCCTCGGCGATCTCGTCATAGGACAACGACTCGACCTCACGCAGCACCACGATGCTGCGGGTGAGCTCGTCGAGCTCGTCGAGGGCGACCTCGAACGCGGCCAACGCCATGCGCTCTTGGACGTCGCGCTCTACCGAGGTGGCCGACACCGGCTCGGGCATCTCGATCGGATCCGACAGCACCTCTCGACGCTTGCGCAGCGCCGAGATCGCCGTGTTGTGGGTGATGCGCAGGATCCAGTTGCGCAACGGCGCGTCGCCCCGCCACGTCGGCAACGCGCCCCAGGCCTTCAGCATGGCGTCCTGGGTGACGTCCTCGGCGAGGTCGTGATCGCGTGTCACCGACAGCGCGACCCGGTACGCAGCGTCGGCGTGATCGACCACCAGCGATTCCAAGGTCACGTCGGCGGCGCTGGCGGGATCGATCCGGTCCCCGGGCACCGACGCGCCGCTGACGCGAGCGAACACCGTCCCGAGCCGGGCGAGGAGCTGCTCGACCACCGTCGGCACACGCCACAGCCCCGTGCCGGCGGGCACGGGCACCGAGATCGCGCCTGCGGTCGAGTCCATGGACACCAGACGGCCCGCAACGGCGGAAAGTCGCGTGGCACCCGACACCCGAGCCGTCCGGATCAGTCGTGGCACCGTCATCGCCGATCCCCGACGACCGTCGGGAGCTGTGTCCCACGACGCCGTTGCCGGCCGCGCAGCTGGCACCCTGGCTGCCATTTGCCCACCCGGCAATGGGTCGAGGGGAATTCTTCGTCAGAATCTCGCGACGAAATCGAACCCCACGACGTCGGGGTAGACGATGTCGACAACGCACGCTCGCCACGAGCGACACGATCGGGCTTCGGTCCGGCCGAGGCCGAGGAGTATCCCGCCACTCCGACGCCTCGGCGAATCGTCCGGAGGGTCACCACATCCCGCCAGGTGACCCTCCGGCGTCTCCTCGGCCCCAGCCCGGGCCGTCGTAGCTGTCGGGGCCCCTGTATCCCGCCAACCAGGGGCCCCGGCTTTCTTCTCGCCCGGGACCTCGGGGCCGTCGTGGTTCGGCCACCACTGCCCCGGACCTCCCGGCCACCCTGTCGCTGCACGGCCGGATGCGATCGAGCCGATGCGGCACCGGCCCGGATGAGCAGATGCGACTCACAGCTCGTCGATCACCTTGAACGCCTCGCCCTCGGCCACCCCGATCCGGGCGCCGGCCGTGGCCAGCTCGGTGCGGATGCGGTGACGGAACGCAGCAAGCGCCTCGTCGTCGCCCTCGGTGACGAACATCGTCGACTCGAACTGGCTGCGATGAGCTTCGAGTGCGGCGAGCTTGGCGTCGCCGTACCCGGTGACGTCCTCGACGTGGTCGACCTCGTCGGCCTCGAACAACAGCAGCACGTCGGGTCGGTGATGCGCCAGCGCGATCTCGGGAAAGAAGTGTGGATCGCGTGCCGCGACGAGGCCGTCGATGGTCAACAGCCCGGCGTGACGATGATCTGGGTGCAGGCGGTAGCGCTTCCACGGGTCGTGACCGAGCAGCACCTGCGGGCGCAGCCGCCGGATCCACGAGGCCACCTGCGCACGTTCGCGCAAGCCCGAATCGAGCTCGCCATCGGTCCAACCCAAGAACGCGACCGTGCCGGTGACGCCGAGCTCCGCGGCCGCGTCGGCCTGTTCGCGCTGGCGGGTGACCACCAGCTGGTCGGTGTCGGCGTCGGGGTCCCAGGTCCCCTTCGAGCCGTCGGTACACACCAGCAGGCTCACCTCGCAGCCTGCCGCCGCCCACTTGGCGAGGGTCGATCCGGCGCCGAACTCGATGTCGTCGGGATGGGCGCCGATGGCCAGGGCCCGCTCCGGGACCGCCAGGTCGGTGCCGATCTGGCGGGTGTCGTCGGCTGACGGGCTCGATCCGGTGTCGGAGGGATCGGTCATGGTGCGACCTCGGGGGCGGTGTGGTCGGTTGTTCGGTCGGCGCCGGAGGTGGAGGGGTCGCTGCCGTGGCGTCGGCGGTGTTCGTCGAGGTCGGCTGGGTCGTCGAGGTCGAGCGCCAGGCCGCGGTCGCGCACGATGTGGAGCGGCCCGCCCATCCGCTCGGCCTCGGACAGGTGACGGGCGAACGAACCCGGCCCGTAGCTGAACACGAAGCGGGCTCGGGTGGACACCACCATCACGTTGGTGCCGTCGAGGCGGTCGTCGGGCACCAGCACCGTGCCGTCGAGGTCGATCAGGCTCGCCAGCGCTGCGGGGTCGGACAGGTCGCCGTGGGCGATCAACACCCGGTCGTGTCCGGCGGCGGCGATCTGCCAGACACCGCGACGGACGGCCGGGTTGAGGCCCGGCGTCGGGCAGTCGACGACGGTCGCGCCCAGATCGATCGCCCAGCGGGCGACGTCGGCATCGTCGGTGGCGACGAACACCGGATGCGGCTCGGCCGCCATCACCACCGCCGTTGCCAGGGTCCGGGCCAGCTCGGCGCGCTCGTCGGGGTCGAGTGCGTCGCCGAGCCGAGCCTTTGCCGTGGCAAAGGACTTCACGGGGATGAGGACTGCGGGTCCGGTGGCCATGGCGTCCGTCAGCGTACTGGTGGCTCGGACGCCCCATCGACGCAGGACGAGGGGCAGCCGGCCTCGGGGAGGCACCGGCATCGACGCCGAGAACACCGCGACCGGTGGGGGAGTAGGGTCGCCGACCATGACGATCAAGGTCGCGGTCATCGGCGGTGGGTCATGGGGGACCACCGTTGCGCATCTCGCCGCACACAACGCCCCCACCGAACTGTGGTGTCGGAGCGAATCGGTGGCCACGGCCATCAACGCCGAGCACTGCAACCCCGATTACCTGGCCGGCTTCGACCTGCACCCCTCGCTCGTGGCCGACGGTGACCTCGCCGGGGTGGTGGCCCGGGCCGACGTCGTGGTCATGGGGGTTCCGTCGGCGCACTTCCGGTCGGTCCTCACCGAGGTCGCCGACCATCTCCGCCCCTGGGTGCCGGTGGTCAGCTTGACCAAGGGCCTCGAGCTCGGGACCCGCCTGCGCATGTCCGAAGTGGCCGAGGACGTCGTGCCCGGCCATCCCATCGGGGTACTCACCGGCCCCAACCTGGCCAAGGAGATCCTCGACGGTCACGGCGCGGCATCGGTCATCGCCATGCCGGACGAGAACATCGCCGAGCGGCTCCAGCAGATCTTCTCGACCGGCGTGTTCCGGGTCTACATCTCCGACGACGTCGTGGGCTGTGAGATCGGCGGCGCGCTGAAGAACGTCATCGCCCTGGCCTCGGGGATGGCCGACGGTCTGGGCACCGGCGACAACACCCGTGCCGCGGTGATCACCCGTGGTCTGGCCGAACTCACCAAGCTCGGTGTTGCCATGGGCGGCCGAGCCGAGACCCTCAGCGGCCTCGCCGGTATGGGCGACCTGTTGGCCACCTGCATCTCGACCCAGAGCCGCAACCGCTACGTCGGCGAACAGCTCGGCAAGGGGCGCTCGCTCGACGACATCATCGCCGAGATGAACCAGGTCGCCGAGGGCGTCAAGTCGGCCCCGATCGTGCTCGAGCTCGCCAAGGAACTGGGTATCCCGGTCCCGATCAGCGCGTACGTCGAGTCCGTCGTGTCCGGACGACGCACCGCGGCCGAGGCCTACGCCGGGCTCCTGAAGGGTTCCGTCCGCTACGAGTAGCGGAGCGCACGCTCCCCGCGGGCACACTTGAGGCCCCATGGAATCCATCACGCCGGTCACGCTCACCCCAACCCAGCGCGTCGACACGGCGCTGGCCGGTCGCCGCCACCGAGATCGGCGTCGTCGGCGGGGCGCAGTGCTTCGGCGTCAGCGCCGCAGGGTCGATCCTCGCGTCGTCCGAGGTCGTGATCGACTGGTGGGTCGGCGCCGAGGACCGGTGGCATCTCGTGCCCGACGAAGCCGCGGTGCGCCACGACGTGGATCCCGACGGCGTGGTCATCGAGACCCGATGCAAGGTTCCCGGCGGCGATGTCGTGCACCGGGTCGCTGCGGTGCCATCGGGGGGATCGGTCCTGGCGCGGGTCGAGATCGAGAACGCCACCCCCGTACCGGTCGCGATCGCAGCGGTCGTGCGGGCTCGGTCGGCAGGTCCGATCGCAATGGGGTCCGACCACATCGAGATCGCCGGTTCGACCACGGTGCGCGCCGGCCGGTCGATCGCGCGAGCCCTGGTCGCAGCCGATCTGCCCGACGCGTTCCGGCGGGTCGCAGCGGGCGAGGCCATGCCCGTGTCGGCGCTCGGCCCCGACACCACCGGAACCGTGGCCGTCGCCATCTTCCCCGTCCCCCACACCGCAACGCTGCGGCTGGTCGTCGGATCAGCGGCGTCGGCGGTACCCGGACCCGACGACCTGCCGCCCTTCGACGCCGTCGCCCGGGGTTGGGAGCAGCACCTCGACGCCGGTGCCACGGTCGGGCTACCCGACGAGCGTCTCGCCCGCGCCGTTGCGAGCGCCCGCCGTCACCTGCTGTCGATCGCATCGGGTCCCGTCGACGACGCCGGCTGGTCCGGTGCTCCCGGCGTGGGGTCCGCCGGTCGCCGCGGCGGCGCTCGATGCGTGGGGCCACCACGGCGAGGCGCTCGACCTGTTGCTCGCGGCGTCGGGTACCGACGACCTGGCCGTCCACGCCACCCGACCGATCGTCGAAGCGGGCGCGCTCGGTGTGGGCCTGGGCCGAACGTCTCGAGCGTCGTCCCGACCCGGAGCTGTCGGCAGCGGTGGCGCCGATGATCGAAGAGCTGGCGCTGCGGCTGCTGGCCCGACCCCGTCGACCGTCTGTGGGGTCGACGTCGCGACGTCGCCGTCGATCCGGCCGAGGCCGGATGGCGCGCCGTCGGTCTGGCCGCCGCGGCATCGCTGCTGTCGCGGGTCGGAGACCGCATCGCTGGCGCCGACATCGTCGATGCGCTGCCCCGCCTGGTCACCGATCTCGACCCGACGGACGCGACGGTGCCGTTGGCCCTCGGCGGACGTCGCCTGGGGCCACTGACCGGGCGACTGCCGTCGGTGGCGCCGATGCAGTGCTCGCTCGCCCTCGAGCCGGCGGGTCGCAGTCGACGTGTCGGCGCGGCGGCGCCACGACGCCCTCGGTGCGCTCGCGGTCGATGATGTCGCCGACGGGTGCGGTGGTCGACGACTCGGGACGTCACGACCGGCCGACCTCGGCGCTGCTCGCGCTCGCGGTGGCCCGGGCGCTGGTCGACGAACCCGATGGTGCCGGCGGTCCTGTCGCACTGCTGGTCGGGCTCCCCGACAGCTGGGCCGGCGCCACCATCGAGTGGCACCGCCTCGCCGTCACCGGAGCCTGCGGTCTCGTGTGCCGTGCGCTGGCACGGACCCCGTCCGGCGCTGCTGTGGGAGGTGTCGGCGACCGAGCGGCCACCGGTCATCACGGCACCGACGCTCGACCCTGCGTGGCGGCACGAGCCCGACGACACCGACCGGGCCCCCGACGGTTCCTGGAAGGGCGAGGCGCTGCTGGCACCGACCCCCGGCCTCGAATCGACGGCGATGGAGTCCCCGCAGGTCCGCCGTGGCGACAGCGTCGATCTCGACGACGAACCCGGCTCGTTCGCCTGAGCGGGTGATGGGGTGGCGGTGCCGGGCCCGGTGCGCCGATGCCGATCCCGGTCAGAGCGGGCGAGGCGGTCGACGTCGGTGCGCTGCGGGCCAGCGGACCCGCCGGCTGTCGTCGTCGGCGCTGCCGATCGCGTGCACGACGGCCAGGTCGTCGGTGCTCGTCGACATCGCCGGTGTGGTCGGCATCGGCGTCGCCATCGGGGAGACCACCGGCCTGGTCACGCGACAGGATCGACAGGGCGCTGCGGCGAGAGAGGATCGACCCGGCCGAGTTGATGCTCAGGATCGACCCGGCCGAGTTGATGCTCAGGATCGAACCGGCCGAGTTGATCGACAAGATGCTCCCGACGCTCGTGCACGACAACACGCTCCAGCGCGCTGCCGAACGACAGCACGCTCGCGTAGGACCCGAACGACAGCAGGCTGCGAATCGACAGCCGGGATCGGTGCCCGGTCGGTGGACCGATCGTGGTCGTGCTGGGCGATGGCCGAGTGGTCATGTCCCGCATGCGAGCCCCATCGTAGTTGTTCCGGAGATCGCAGGGCGGTCTGGCCTCGGCTGTCTCGTCGGCGAACCCGGACCAGGGGTCCGACCCCCGCCGCGTCATGGGCAGGTAGCGTCTCGGGCCATGGCGTCGGGACCAACGAGACGGGGCGGCAGAGCCGGGTCGGTGCCACGACTGCGGGGTGCGCTGCGGTCGTCGTCGCCGGGCCTCGATCACGAGCGTCGACTGTGGGAGTCGGGTCGCGAGGTCGTCGCCGGCATCGACGAAGTCGGCCGCGGCGCCTGGGCCGGACCGCTGACGCTGGTGGCCGCCGTCGTGCCCAGGGATCGGCGGATCTACAAGGTCCGCGATTCCAAGATGCTCACCGAGCCCGAACGTGAGGCCATGTTCGACCGTGTGGCCGACTGGTGCGAGTACTGGGCGGTGGGCGAGGCCAGCCACGCCGAGTGCGACGAGTTGGGCATGTCGGCCGCACAGCGTCTGGCGGCGCGGCGCGCGCTCGACGGGTTGGGCGTGCCGTCGATCACGTGCTGCTCGACGGCAAGTGGGACTTCGTCGGCGGGGGAGCGACGACGATGATCGTCAAGGGTGACGCGTCGTGTCTGTCGATCGCGGCCGCGTCGATCCTGGCCAAGGTCACCCGCGACCGGTTCATGCGCGAGATGGCCGCCGAGTACGACGGGTACGTGTTCGAGGAGAACAAGGGGTATCCGTGCCCACGGCAC
The DNA here is from genome assembly GCA_963716795.1 of uncultured Acidimicrobiaceae bacterium. GTDB lineage: Bacteria > Actinomycetota > Acidimicrobiia > Acidimicrobiales > UBA8592 > CAVQUE01. The sequence goes on from CAVQUE010000003.1 coordinate 138,269, forward strand.
CGTGCGGCGCTGGCCGAGCGGGGACCGTGTGCGCTGCATCGGCGGTCGTGGGCGTTCATGGATTCGATCGACCTGCCCGGTGTCGAGCGCTACGTCCCCGAACGCATGGTCGACGTCGACCCCCAGGGCGCCCTGTTCGACTGACCCCACTCGGGTCGCGCTCGGTCAGGCGGGGTCATCGGTTCTGGCGCCGAAACTCGTTGCTCTGGCGACGGTTCTCGGCGCCGACTCGGCGGTGCAGGATGGCGGGGGTAGCGTCGAGGTCATGTCCGAACGAGTGAAGCTGTTGGGTCCGCTGGTGATCTGGACGTTGTTCGTCTGGACCTCGCGCATTCGCAACGTCTGGGCCGACGAGGACCTCACCACCGGCGGCCAGATCCTGCGTACGGGCTACTCGGTCGTCTTCCTGGCCGGTGGGTTGTTCGCTGCGTGGTTGCTGTGGTCCCGCCGGGGCAGCGCCCTGCGCTCGAGCGATCGTGTCGGGCTCGCAGTGTTCTTCGCCTGGAGTGTGGTGTTCTGGCTGATCCGGGGCATCGGCATCATCGTCGACGACCACGACGCCGGCTTCACCGCCATCCACACGGTGCTGATGATCATCTCGCTCGGTCTGGTGTGGCTCGCCGTGCCCGTGGTGCGGACCAGAAGCACCGATCGGGGACCGCCTCGGTCTGACCTCGTCCCGCGTGCCGCCGATCGTCGGACAGTTCGGTCGTCGTGCGGCACTCGCCCGCGTTCGGATCGGGCCGGGATCGCGACACGGCGTCCGACGTTCTGGCGCGAGACTCGTCGTCAGAGCAGCCGCATTCAGGCGAGGCGCCGGGTCCATCGACGGTGGAGGTGCACCCCGACGGGCGGGCGGCGGCGGCGGGTGGTCGACGGCCCGGCTGCAGCGAGTACGATCTGGCGCACTATGGGTCAGCCGGTCACCGTCATCCAGAAGAAGTCCTCGCGCGCCGACGTCGTTCGCTACGAGCTCAACCGCTCGATCTCGGGCATGGGTCACGAGCGCTATGCGAGCATCGACGACGCCGACGGCGACCGTCCCGTCGACCGCATCGCCCGACGCCTGTTCGAGGCCGGCGGCATCGATCGGGTGCACATCAACTCGAACGTGATCACCCTCGACATCAACACGTTGGCCGATCTCGACGCCATCAAGGCCACCATCGAGTCGATGTTCACCTACTACCGCCCCGGCGTCGAGATCCCCACCTTCGAAACCGCCGACGCCGCCGCCGAGTAACCAACCGCCCAACACGAGCGGGCCAGAGGCAAGCCGGCCCGAGCGCAGCGCGAGGTGCCGGGCCGCGATGGCCCGAGAGTGGCACAACGGGAGGCCGCGACGGCCAAGGGACGCTGCGCCCCACAGCGGGGCAGATCAGCGTGGACACATGTCGGCGCTCTGCGCCGCTCCCCGAGACGGTGTCACACCTACTTGTCATCATCGAACTCGTGTTCGATACTCGGGTCATGGAGCAGGGTGCCGCCTCACGGGAGCGTCGACGCAGCGCGCCGATGCGGGCGGTGGGGTTCGCCGACGACGACTCCATGCCCGCCCGCGATCTCTCCACGGGTGAGCGACTCCCACAGCCCGAACCCTCGGAGGTCGATGAGGCCGACGAGTCGGGCATCGATGGGCTCATCCTCGTCGGCTCCGACAGTCGCCCTCGGGTCGGCCGCTCCGCTGCGCCCCGGCGCCCCCGGGGGCCGGTCGACCTCGCCGATGCCGCCCGGCGGGTGGCGCCGCTGACCCTGGCTCGGACTCGGCGCCTCGAGGTCGGCGCCGCCACGGCACAGATCTTCCCCGAGGGGCTCCAGCGTGGCAGCACTGTCGGCATCGCCGGCGCCGGGGCGCTCTCGCTGGCGCTGGCCACCGCGGCCGAATCCACCGCTTCGGGTTCGTGGCTCGCAGTGGTGGGCTGTGGCGACCTGTGTCTCGCCGGCGCCGAGGCCCTCGGGGTGGCCCTGCACCGCACCGTCGTCGTCGACGAGCCCCCCAAGGGTTCGTGGGGGTCGGTGCTCGCGGCGTTGTTCGATGCCTTCGAGGTCGTCATCGTCGATCATGCCAGGGCATCGTCGGGGTCTCATCGCGGGACCATCGGTGCGCCGCATCCGATCGCGACGCGCGACGTCGGACGATTGGCCTCGCGGGCTCGCGAACGGGGCACGGTCATCATCGACGTCGGCGGGGTATGGCCTGCTGCCCCCGACATCGGGATCGAGATGGTCGCCCAGGACTGGTCGGGTCTCGGTGACGGCCACGGGATCCTCGACGGACGTCACCTGAGCGTCGAGGTCACCGGCCGTCGCGATGCCGGCCGCCCTCGCCGGGTCGGCCTCTGCCTGCCGGCTCCCACGACGCTCGCCGCCTATGCCGGCGCCGACATCGATGCCCTCGTCGATGCGAGCATGGAAGCCGATCGCGGTGTCGTCGCGGGGTCAGATCTCGACGCCGAGACCGCACGAGGCCTTCCGCCAGGTCGGAGACCCTTCCTGTCGAGGTTGCGACGAGTCGGCTGAGGGGGGCTTCTGTGTTTCGAACGAGGCCGACACCGACGAGTAGCTCTTGCCCTCGGCGAACACATGTTCGATACTCGCGCCATGGATTCGGGCGTGGTGCGGGTGGCGGTGGTGTGGTGTCCCGACTGGCCGGTCGTCGCGCACCGCTGCCCTGACGATGCGGTGGTCGTCGTCCATGCCAACCGGGTGATCGCCGTCTCGGCGTCGCGCGGGCCCAGGGAGTCGTTCGAGGGCTGCGCCGCCGCGAAGCCCAGAGCCGGTGTCCGGGCGTGGTGGTGCTCGAACGCGACCTCGACCTCGAGGCCCGGGCCTTCGAAGCCGTCGTCGGCGCCCTCGACGATCTCACCCCCCGTACCGAGATCATCCGGCCGGGCATCGTCATGTTCCCCACCCGGGGGCCGTCTCGCTACTTCGGCGGCGACGCACCCATGGCCCGGCGACTGCCGTGACGTCGTCGCTGCCGTTGCCCCGGGTGTTCGTATCGGTATCGCCGACAGCGTGTTCGCCGCCACCATCGCCGCCCGACCCGCGACCCCGGCAGCGACGTGCCACCGACGCGGCGACACCGGGATCACCGTCGTCGCGGCCGGCGAGACGGCGGCGTTCCTCGCGCCCCGCTCCATCCGTCTGCTCGATCGTCCCGACCTCGTCGACGTCTGCCTGCGTCTCGGCATCCACACCCTCGGCGCCTACGCCGCGCTCGACCCCGCCGACGTCGCCGGCCGTTTCGGCGTCGACGGCGCCGACGCCCACCGGCTGGCATCGGGGCTCGACCTCCGGCCCCCGGCGCTCACCGACCCGCCCCCCGAGATGGAGGTCGCCGCCGCGCTCGATCCACCGGTCGAGCGCGTCGACCAGGCTGCCTTCATGGGCAAGGCCCTCGCCGACGAGCTGTTGGCCCGACTCGACGGGCGGGGCGCGTCGTGTACACGCATCGTCATCGCCGCCGAGACCGAACACGGCGAAGAACTCGTCCGGCGCTGGCGCCACGAAGGGGCGCTCACCGCCGCCGCCATCGCCGACCGGGTGCGCTGGCAGCTCGACGGGTGGCTCACCGGATCGAGCCGAGGCCGACCCACCGGGGCCATCAGCCGCCTGTCGGTCCGCCCCGACGACCTCGGCCCGACCCGTGGACGCCAACTCGGGTTCTGGGGTGGACGGGCCGAGAACGTCGACACCGTGGCCCGCACCGTCGCCCGGGTGCAGGGGCTGCTCGGATCCCGAGGCCGTGCGGGTGCCCGAGGCCCGCGCCGGTCGTTCACCTCAGGAGCAGATCGTCACCGTGCCCGCCGATGCCGTCGATCTCGGACGCGAGGACATCGCGGTCGTCGGGGCCTCCCACGAGGGTTCGAGGCGAGCGACGGATCTTCGTCGCCGCCGAGGGTCGCGGGCGCACGTCCGCCCGGCGGCCGCCGGCCGCCGCCGACCCCTGGCCCGGCGCACTACCCGGTCCACCGCCGGTGCGGGTCCACGTCCCGCCCGTGCCAGCCGAGGTGCTCGACGCCGAGCGGCGCCGTGCTCGGGGTCGACGCCCGGGCCCAACTCAGCGCAGCGCCGGCCTTCCTGGTCGATCGACGGGGCGGCGCCGGTCGCGATCGTGTCGTGGGCAGGACCCTGGCCTCTCGACGAACGGTGGTGGGATCCCGAGCGTCAACGCCGCCGTGCCCGCCTCCAGATGGTCACCGACGACCACATCGCCCGCCTCGTCGTGATCGAAGGTGGGCGCTGGTGGGTCGAGGCCACCTACGATTAGTGCCGCGCAGACCCGCACCCAGGCACGAGGGAGCCCCCATGTCCATCGCGAGAATCACCGAGGTCATCTCCTCGTCCCCGATCAGCTTCGACGATGCCGTCAAGCGCGGTGTCGAACGGGCGGCGATGACGCTCGACAACATCCGCGGCGCCTGGGTCCAGGATCAGAAGGTCACCGTCGAGAACGGCACCATCGCCGAGTACCGGGTGACCCTCAAGATCACCTTCGTGCTCAACGACTGACGAGCGTGCGAGTGCGCAGGGTCCACGTCCACGACGCCCGACGCCCGCACCGGGCCGAGCTGCGGGTGCGCTTCTACGAGCTCGATCCCTACGACCACGTCAACCACTCGGCCACCGTCGCCTACTTCGAGGTGGGCCGCGTCGAGGCGCTGGCGTCGGTGGGGATGGGCCTCGATCGTCTCACAGGCGCTCGACACCAACCTGGTGGTCATCGGTATCCACACCCGGTTCCTGGCACCGGCGACCCTCGGCGACGAGCTGGTCGTCGAGAGCGGCGTCGGCGAGGTCGGCCGGGTCAGGGCCAGCTGGCTGCAGCGCATCGTGCGGGGCGACGACGTGATCGCCACCCAGGTGGTCACGTCGGCATCCACGAATGCGGCCGGGCGCCCGAAGCGGTTCGCCGACGAGCTGATCGCCGCCCTCGAGCCCTACGCGCTGCCGGCCGACTGGCTGGGAGCGACCGCGCCCCGGTGACGCCGCGTCGGACTGCGGGGTCAGACGCCGTCGCCCCGCGCCGTCGCCCCGCCATCCGCCTCTCTGCGCCTCGACCCCGCGCGGTGTGGCAGCCTGGGTTGCGAACGCGAGGGGGACGATGGCACACGATCCGACCGATCCCGGAGACGATGGCAGATCCCGTGGCCGGTCTATGCCGAACTCGCCGAACGCTGCCCGGTGTCGCGGGTCGACCATCTCGCCAACCCGCTCTACACGATGATCCTGCGCGACGACGTGTACGAGATGTTCACCGACACCGAGGTCTGGTCGAACCGGCACGGGTCCGGCATCGCCTACGACGAGAGCGTCGGCAGCGTGCAGCGCTACGACCCGCCCGAGCACGGCATCCGCCGTCGGTTCCTGCGCGGGCCGTTCCTGCCGCGCCGCGCCGCCGAGAACGGCCCCGCCATCGCGGCGCTCGCGACCTCGCTGATCGACGGCTTCGTCGACCGGGGCCACGCCGAGCTCCACGACGACTACGCCGTGCCCGCTGCCGATCGTGTCGTTCGCCCGGATCCTCGGGATGGACGAGACCGACGCCGAGCACTTCAAGCACTGGGCCGATCTCACAACGCTGGGCATGACCTACCCGGACAAGGCGATCGGCGTGCGTGATGCGGTCCGCGACTACACCCTGGCCGAGGTGCAGCGGCGCCGCAGCGCCGTCGCCGACGCCGAGCTCGCGCCAGGTGAGGATCCCGTCGGCTCGGTGGTGCCGGCCGGCATCCTGTCGCAGCTGTGCTGTCACCCCCTCGAGGACGGCAGCTTCGCCACCGACGAGGAGGTGACCGGTCTCGTGGCGATGATGCTCGTCGCGGGCCACGAGACGACGACGTCGCTCATCACCAACGCGGTCTGGCGCCTGCTCGAGGACCGCAGCCGCTGGGAGCGGCTCGTGGCCGAACCGGAGCTCGTCGACAACGTCATCGAGGAGAGCCTCCGCTACGACCCGCCGGTGCTGGGCAACTGCCGCACCAACCGGGTGGAGATCGAGCGTCGCGGGGTGACCATCCCCGTCGACTCGAAGGTGATGTACGTCGTGGGCCACGCCAACCGCGATCCGGAACTGTTCGAGGCGCCCGACGAGTTCCGTATGGACCGACCGGTCGCCGAGGCTCGTCGCCACTTCAGCTTCGGCTGGGGCGAGCACTTCTGCCTGGGTGCCCACGTCGCCCGCCTGGCCGGCACGACCGCGTTGGCCACGCTCGTCGACCTGCTTCCCGACCTGCGCCTGGCCGGCCCGACCGAGCGGCTGCCGCAGCCCTTCCTGTGGGGTCGGTACCGGTTGCCGGTGGCATGGGACTGACGCGGCTGGCGCCGGTGTCCCCGTTGGTGCGGCTCGCGCCCGTGACGGACACATCGGTGGCCGATCTCGCCGGCAAGGTCGCGCTGGTGACCGGCGCGACCGTCGGCATCGGCGAGGCCGCGGCGCACGAGCTGGCGCGGCGTGGCGCCGACGGTCGTGGTGGCGGGACGTCGGATCGTAGCGCGGCGAGGCAGTGGTCGAGGACATTCGGCGCCGGGGAGGCGAGGCCTCGTTCGTGCCGGGCCGACATGGCGGTTCCGGCCGACATCGAGGCCATGGTGGCCGCGGCCGTCGACCGTCACGGACGCCTCGACCTGGCCTGCAACAACGCCGGCATCTTCGACCGCATGCACGAGCTCCACACCTACGACGACGATGCCTGGGAGACGATGATCGCCGTCAACCTCTCGGGCGTGTTCCGCTGCATGCGGGCCGAGATCACCGCGATGCTCGCCGGCGGCGGCGGCGTCGATCGTCAACAACGCGTCGACGGTCGGGCACCGGGGCAGCGAGCGCGCCAGCCCTGCCTACGTCGCCGCCAAGCACGGTGTCCTCGGCCTCACGCGCCAGGCCGCGGTCCAGTACGCCGACCGGGGTGTGCGGGTCAACGCGGTGTCGCCGGGCCCGACGCGCACCGAGGTCGCCGACGCCCTGGTGGCCGAGGGGCCTGCGGCCGTGCATGCGGCGCTGGCCGGGCTGAACCCGCAGGGCCGAGTTCGTCACCGTCGATGAGGTCGCCGCTACCGTGGCATTCTTGTGTTCGCCGGCCGCGGCCATGATCAACGGGTCACGACATCGTCGATCGACGGAGGCCAGACCGCGAAGCTGTGACACCACGGTCCGCCATCCGGCGCCGGACCCGACAGAGGGGGATCCCATGACCGACGTGCAGGCCCGACCGACCGTGGTGCACGGAGGCGGCGCCGATCGGCCCGGTGCCCATCACCGCCGAGCGGTACATCTCGCCGGAGTGGGCCGCACGCGAGCAGGAGCGCCTGTGGCCCCGGCAGTGGCTGTTCGCCTGTCTCGAGCGCGACGTCGCCGAGCCCGGCGAGTACGTGGTGTTCGTCCATCGGCGACGAGTCGATCCTCGTCAGCCGTACCGACTACGGCGACGCTCGCCGCGTTCTACAACGTGTGCCAGCACCGCGGCGCTCGGGTCATGGTCAACGACCGGGGCTGGATCAGGCAGTTCGTCTGTCCCTACCACGGCTGGTCCTACGACACGCGACGGACGACTGACCGTCGTGCCCGACGTCGAACGCTTCAGCGGCGGCGTCGACTGCGAGGCCCGATCGTTGCAGCCCGTGCGGGTCGAGTCCTTCGCCGGGCTCGTGTGGGTCTGCATGGACCCCGACGCCGGCGATCTCCGCAGCTTCCTCGGGCCCGGTGTGGGACCGCCTCGAGCCCTACCGGCTGCAGGACATGGCCCTCGATCGGCGATCAGACGGTGCATCTCGACTGCAACTGGAAGGCGGTCTTCGACAACTTCGGCGAGCTGTACCACGTCGAGCACATCCACCCCCAGCACGAGAAGATGTTCGACTGCCCGACGGCGCAGATCGATCTGTTCGCCGGTGGCCACACGGGGGTGATCATCGACGGGCACACCGTCAACACCCGGCTGCCGCGTCCCCGACGAACCCGAACGCCTACCTCCGGGGTCAGCTCGAGATGATCGGCCTCGATCCCGACGACTACACCGGGGCGCGTACTCGACATCCGCCGCGACATCCAGCAGGCCCGGCGGGCGGCCGGGCCGCGCCTGGGCTTCGACTACTCGTCGATGACCGACGAGCGTCTCAGCGACATCGAGCAGTACAACGTGTTCCCCAACACGATGTTGACGGTGCAGCCCGACTCGGCGCTGGTGATGCGGGCCCGGCCCCGACCCGAGCCGATCCGCAGCGGTGTCTGTGGGACAAGTTCACCTTCGTCCGCCAGCCCAGCGAGGCCGTCGCCGCATGCGGCCGGCGTGGCGTTCGCGCCCCACGACCCGACGCTCGGTCGATCCGATCGAGCGTCCGGCGCACGACGAGTTCACCCAGGACGACATCATCGCCGGGCACCAAGACCATGACGATCACCATCGACCAGGACATCCACCTGATCCGCGACGTCCAGGCGGGCATGCGGTCCCGGGGATTCGACACGGCCCTGCTCTGCGACGACGAGGTCCGGGTGCAGCACTACCACGACTGGTTGTCGTACCTGCTGGCCGTGGGCCCGCGGACACCTGATCACTCCCGGCCCACAGCGAGGGCTGAGGGCCAGCCTCGACCATCGTGACCTGCTGTCCTCGAGTCGAGGAGGTCAAGGTATGAGCCCGACTCGCCTCTCTGGCCACCTCGCCCGATCTGGCCGCGGTGTTCTACGTTCCACAGCCATGGCCCAGCCCGGTCGACGTGAGCGGCTCGATCAGATCATGAAGCGAGACGGCACGACCTGCGTGTGGTGCCGGCGCACCATCGACACCCGGTTGATCCCGGCAACCACCGAGCACGTCATCCCCAAGGTCAAGGGCGGGCCGAGCTGGATCGAAAACGAGTTGGCGGCGTGCCGGCGCTGCAACAGTCGGCGAGGACATCGAGCACCAGCGGCGTGGGCCGACGAATGCGAGAGTCTTGGCTGGCAACCGGACCGAGCTCGCGTCATCGCCACGCTGGAAGCGCTGGAGACTCGTATCGCTCGAGACGGTGGCCAGCGTCGCGCCCGCCCCTACCTCGACAGCCAACTGCGCCGCTTGCGGCGACACTGCTCCCCGCCGGTCGAGACGAACTGAACGTCAACGTGGTCGGCCGATGGGGTTTCGCCCACTCGCAACGGCACCTCGCTGCGCCGGAGCGGCACCAGCACGGCCGACGAGCCCTGATCGGAGCGTCGACCGCTGATGCCGTTCTCCGCAGGTGGCACCGACTCACGACTGCTCGATCCTGCGAGTGAGTCGTTCGACCCCAAGTGCTCGATTCGTCGGCTGTGGCGTCGATGGACAGGGGCTGTCGGAGGTCGGCGGCATCGAACCGTCGAGTCGAGGGGTCCGTCGACATGCAGGGGCTGCACCAGCTGATGTTCGCGATCACCGCACGGCTCGCATCGCGACACGAACGCGAGCGTGGCGCCACCGCAGTCGAGTACGGCTTGATCGTTGCGCTCATCGCCGGGATCGTCATCGCGAGCGTGGCCTTCCTCGGCACGCGCACGCAGGCGGGCTTCAACTCGGTCACGGTCAACTACCCGGGCTGAGCGTTCCCACCCCCGGCCGTCATCGGGCGGGGTAGATGGGGTCGGTGTGGTTCGGCGACACTGTGCGGCGATGACCGCCCCCACCGACGACGCGATCGTCGAGGCCACCGAACGGTGGTTCGTCAAGCGCGGGCTGCCCCACGCCATCGAGGACTACTCGGCCACCGACGACGTGTTCACCCGAGCGGCACCGTTCCTGTCGGTGGTGTTCGTGCTCGAGGTGTTCGTCTCGTTCGACGACCGCTTCCAGGGATGGTCCCAGGTCGGGGCGTTCGTCGGTGCCCTCGCCATCCTGCTCGGCGCCGTGGTCGGGGTGAACCGGCTGCGAGGTCGCCGACCCGTTGCAGCTGCCCGACGACGTCGGCCCCATCGAGCTCACGGCGTTCGTCGTCGTGCCGGCGGTGCTGCCGCTGCTGTTCAGCAACGACGGCGGCTGGCGGTTCGGTGCGATCATCGCGTTCAACCTCGGTGCTGCTGGCACTGACCTATGTCGCGACCAGCTACGGGCTGTTCCCGATGATCCGCTTCGGTGCCCGGCTGATGTGGGCGACGCCTGCCCTTCATCGGGCAGCTCATGGCGCGGATCCTGCCGTTGCTGTTGTTGTTCACGGCCTTCATCTTCCTCAACGCCGAGATGTGGCAGGTCGCGAGCGACTTCGCCCCGCCGTTCTATGCGATCATCGGTCGGGGTGCTCGTGCTCGCCGGTGTCGGGTTCATCTGGCTGCGGTCGCCCCGGGTCGTCTCCGAGCTCGAACGACTTCGACGACTGGGACACGGTCTGTCGCATCGCCGGCCAGACCGATGCCCCGTGTGCGCACGAGGCACCTCGGCATCCCGAGCGATCACCGTCACCCGAGCTCGGGCGCTCGACACGACGCAACGTGGCCCTGCTGGTGGTCATCAGCCAGGCCGTGCAGGTGGTGCTCGTCGCGGCTGGTGATCGGGCTGTTCTACGTCGGGTTCGGCTGTTGGCCGTGCGGCGCGAGACCGTCGAGCAGTGGACCGTCGACGGCGGCGAGGTGATCCGTTCGTTCGATCTGCTTCGGCTCCGAGATGGTGCTGACCTGGGAGCATCTGGCCGTCAGCGGGTTCATCGCCGCGTTCTCGGCGCTGCAGTTCTCGGTCTCGCTGGTCACCGACGCCACCTACCGCGAAGAGTTCTACGACGACGTCACCGCCGAGATCCGCCAGGTCCTGGCCGTGCGTTCCGCTCTACCTGGATCGGTGGTGAGCTGCTACCCAGCCCCTTGGCGAACGAACACGTGTTCGATAGTGTTCGGGGTTCATGGGATGGCGCAATCCACCGGTGCCGTGGTCCGAGATCGAACGGCGATTGTCCGATCGTCCCACCGGGCGCGCCCCCTCCGGCCACGACGATCCGTGGGCGCCCGGCGATGGTGGCGACAGCCCGGCCTGGTCCCGCAAACGCAGCGCCTATGAGGCGCCGGTCATCGAACCCCTCGCCGGCGAGGCAGCGGGGGAGCCGGCCGCGCCCTATGCCGAGCTGCACTGCCACTCGCACTTCAGCTTCCTCGACGGGGCGTCGTCGCCCGAGGAACTGGTCGAAGAAGCGGTCCGGCTCGGTCTCCAGGCGCTGGCGCTCACCGACCGCAACGGTTTCTACGGCGTGGTCCGCTTCGCCGAGGCGGCCCGTGCCCTGGGTCTGCCCACGGTGTTCGGTGCCGAGCTGACCCTGGTCGAGCCCGGGTCCGGTTCGGGTGAGGCCGGCTCGCTGTTCGGTGACGACCACACCCGGCAGCTGGTGGTGGTGGCTCGCGACCCCGATGGCTACGCCCTGCTCGGTCGGGCCATCAGCCAGGCCCAGATGGCCGGCGAGAAGGGCGCTCCCCGGTTGCACATCGACGAGTTGGCAGATATCGGCGCCGACCGTGGTGGCGGCCACTGGCTGGTTCTCACCGGTACGGCGGCCGGGTCGGTGCCGGCGGCGTTGGTGGCCGACGGGCCCGCAGCGGCGCGTCGTCGCCTCGATCAGCTGATCGAGGCGTTCGGCCGTGATCACGTCGCGGTCGAGTTGTGGCATCACGCCGATCCGCTCGACTCGGTCCGCAACGACGCCCTGGCCCGCCTGGCCATCGGCGCCGGGGTCGACCTGGTGGCCACCAACGACGTCCGCTACCACGCCCCACCCCGTCGTCGCCTGGCCACGGCGCTGGCGGCGGTGGGGGCGCGGACATCCCTCGACGGCGTCGATCACCGTCTCCCGGCCGCGGCCACCGCACACCTGCGCTCGGGTGCCGAACAGGCTCGCCACTTCGCCCGCTGGCCGGGCGTGGTCGAACGAGCGGCCGCGTTGGCGCTCGAGTGTGCGTTCGACCTGCAGCTCGTCGCCCCCGAGCTGCCGCCGTATCCGTGTCCCGACGGTCACGACGAGATGTCGTGGCTGCGCGAGCTCACCGAGCGGGGTGCCACCGGACGCTACGGGCCCCGCCACGACGAGCGGGTGCCGGGGGCGTGGGCGCAGATCGACAAGGAGCTCGACGTCATCGCCGCGCTGAAGTTCCCCGGCTACTTCCTGATCGTGTGGGACATCGTCGAGTTCTGCCGCCGCGCCGACATCTTGTGCCAGGGCCGGGGGTCGGCGGCCAACTCCGCGGTCTGCTACGCGCTGGGCATCACCAACGCCGACGCGGTGTCGCTGGGGCTGTTGTTCGAGCGGTTCCTGTCGGCGGCTCGTGACGGTCCACCCGACATCGACATCGACATCGAGAGCGGCCGCCGCGAAGAGGTCATCCAGTACGTCTACGGCCGCTACGGCCGCCAGTACGCGGCGCAGGTCTGCAACGTGGTCACCTACCGGGCCCGCTCGGCGGTGCGCGACATGGCCAAGGCCCTCGGCTACGCCACCGGCCAACAAGACGCCTTCGCCCGCAGCGTCGACCGCTGGGGTGGCCTGGGCGACCAGATCACCGCTGCGCAGACCATCGACGCTGCCCCCGCGGGCCCCACGTCCACCCCGGCACCCGAGCCGGTGAGTGACGCCGGCGACCGGGTGCCGCCCGATGTGTTGGCCCTGGCGGTCGAGCTCGAGCACGCCCCACGGCACCTGGGCATCCATTCGGGCGGCATGGTGCTGTGCGATCGTCCGATCGTCGAGGTCTGCCCGGTCGAGTGGGCCCGGATGGCCGACCGCAGTGTCCTGCAGTGGGACAAGGACGACTGCGCCGCCACCGGCCTGGTCAAGTTCGACCTGCTGGGTCTGGGGATGCTGACCGCCATCCACCTGGCAGTCGACCTCATCGCCGATCACCACGGCATCGAGATCGACCTGGCCACCCTGCCCCAGGACCCGGCGGTGTACGAGATGATGTGCCGGGCCGACACCATCGGCGTGTTCCAGATCGAATCCCGGGCCCAGATGGCCACCCTGCCCCGGCTGAAGCCGCGGTGCTTCTATGACCTGGTGGTCGAGGTCGCCCTCATCCGGCCCGGGCCCATCCAGGGCGGGTCGGTGCATCCCTACATCCGGCGGCGCAACGGCCAGGAGCCCGTCACGTATCTGCATCCGTTGTTGGAGCCGGCCCTGGCCAAGACGCTCGGCATCCCGCTGTTCCAGGAGCAGCTGATGCAGATGGCCATCGATGTGGCCGGCTTCACTGCCGCCGAAGCCGATCAGCTCCGCCAGGCGATGGGTTCCAAGCGCAGCCAGGAGCGCATGGAACGGCTGCGGACCCGGCTGTACGCGGGGATGGCCGAGCGGGGCATCGTCGGCGACGTCGCGGATGCGATCTACGACAAGTTGGCGGCGTTCGCGAACTTCGGGTTCCCCGAGAGCCACTCGGTGAGCTTCGCCTACCTGGTCTACATCTCGGCGTGGATCAAGCATCACCATCCGGCGGCGTTCTGCGCAGCGCTGCTCAATGCCCAGCCGATGGGCTTCTACTCGCCGCACTCGCTCATCCAGGACGCTCGCCGCCATGGGGTGACGGTGCACACTCCCGACATCAACCGGTCGGGTGCGGGTGCGGTGCTGGAGGGCCCCGCCGATGCCGCCGAGGTCCGCCTGGGCCTGTCGTCGGTGCGCCACATCGGCGACGACCTGGCCGAGGTCATCGTCGCGGGGCAGCCCTACACCTCCATCGAAGATGTCCGACGACGGGTCGATGCCACCCAACCGGTGCTCGAGGCCCTGGCCACGGCCGGAGCGTTCGACGGTTTCGGCATCGACCGGCGTCAGGCCCTGTGGAGCGCAGGAGCGTTGGCCCACACCGGCGACCAGCAGCTCCCGGGCATCGTCACCGGCATCGTGGCGCCGCAGCTACCGGGAATGTCGGACCGCGAGCTGGCGCTCGCCAACCTGTGGGCCACCGGCATCGCCTACGACGGTCACCCCACCCGGTTCGTCCGCGACCACCTCGAGGCGCTCGGGGTCATCCCGGCGTCGGGACTGGCGACGGCGAACCAGAAGAAGGTGACCGTCGGGGGAGTGGTCACCCATCGCCAGCGCCCCGCCACGGCCGGGGGGACGACGTTCATCAACCTCGAGGACGAGACCGGCCTGATCAACGTGGTGGTGTCGAAGGGCTGCTGGATCCGCCACCGAGCGCTGGCCCGATCGGCGCCGGCGCTGCTGGTGCACGGCCGCCTGGAACGCAACGAGGGCGTGGTCAACATCATCGCCGAACGCCTGGCCCCGCTGCCCCTGGACGGCGCCCCCAAGTCCCGCGACTTCCGCTGAACACGCCAGCGGTATGTGGGCTCTGCGCTGGGAGCGTCTGGCGCCATGAATGGTCGCTGGAGCGACCGTTCATGGCGCCGGTGCGGTGGTGTGGGGCGTTCTGGCGCCAAGAACGGTCGTTGGAGCAGCCGTTTATGGCGCCGGTTCGGGTGGTGGGTGCGTCTGGCGCAACGGTCAGGCGGGAGAGGTTGCTGCGAGCGATGAGCGCAGCACTGCGGGCGCCGACTCGAGCATGTCCTCGAGGGTCTCGATCAGGACTGTCGACGACGTCGCGCCTTGCCGACGGGCTCGGAGTGTGACCCGGCGGGCGAGCTCTTTGATGAACGCAGCGGCGACGCCCTCGGTCTGGGCGATGGCTGCATCGAGCACCTCGGGGTCGAGCTGTTCGCGCAGGTACAGCGCGAACAGCGCCCGACGGCCATCGGTGTCGGGCAGGGGGATCTCGACGGCCTGGTCGATACGCCCTGGGCGTTGGGCCAGGGCCGGCTCCAGGACATCGACACGGTTGGTGGTCAAGACGAACAGCACGTCGGCATCGTCGTGGAGACCGTCCATCTCGTTGAGGAGCTGGAACAACGTCGAGTGCTCGCCGGGCATGTCTCGATCGAAGGCGATGAGATCGACGTCTTCGATGACGATGGTCGCCGGTTGCAAGGACCGGGCGATGGTGCCCGCCTGACCGATGGCACCCAGCGCCGTGCCCGACAACACCACGGTGGTCCGCCCAGCCTGGCGGGTGAGCAGGTGAGCGATGGTGTGGGTCTTGCCGGTTCCCGGGTGGGCCGTAGAGCAGCAGGCCCCGCTTGATGTGATGACCCGCAGCGAGCAGATCGTCGCGGGCCTCGCTGATGCCGAGGGCGTGGGATTCGATGGCCTCGAAGCATCCGGGCGGCAGTACCAGATCGTCACGGCCGACCCGGGGCGTCGGCGTGAACGTGAGCCGGTAGTCGCCGTGCTCACCGTGCACGAACGACAGGATGCGCCCGCGCATCACGTTGTGGATCTCCATCAACGCACGGATGCGGGCGAGGAACCCCTCGGCGGCTTCGGTGGTGGCTGCTGCGATCTCCAGGCGCAGGCAGGGCCGGTAGTGCTGCTCTCGCACGTAGACCATCGCCGCGACCGGCGTCGATGCGAAGTCGGTGAGCACCAGGGCGGCTCGCACGCAGCCGAGGGTCTCACCAGGGCCCGACTCGACTGCGTCGTACTCGATCCCGGCCAGCAGTGGCGGCCCATGCCACAGGGCCCCGGCAACGAGACTGGCCAGCGACACGCCGTAGTTCTCGAGGTCGCTCCGGAGCCCGAGGACCTCGTAGCGGCCGGCCTCGCCAGCTGACCCGTCGTCTGCTCCCGCCCGGCTGTCGGCTGACACTTCCTCGGCGTACGCCTGTAACGCGAGCTGCAGATTGGCGCGCTCGATCAGCTCCAGCGTGGCCGAGATGTTGGGCACTGGGCCGTCGATCGGACCGAGGTGGTTGCGCAGTGGGTGGGTGACGGCATCGGTCCGCTGCCGGAAGCGCCCGGTCGGCCATCTGCGCCAGGGACGCAAGCGCCCGGATCATCGCCCGAGCGTCGTCGGTGGAGATCTGGCCAGGTGCGGCGTCGTCGCTTTGGCCATCGGCTCCCGAGGTGTCGTCACGGTCGACTGCGGTCATCCGCGGACGCTGCACCCGTGGTGGCCGCCGCAACCGCTGCGATCGGGCAGAGGTTCCGGCGCCGAGAATGGTCGTCGGGGCGACCGTTTATGGCGCCGGTTCAGTGGTGCGTCGGCTCTGGCGCCAAGGATGGTCGCTGGAGCAACCGTTCATGGCGCCGGCGGGTCATTGGCACGGCACGTGTGGTGGAGGCGGGATCGGGCTGGCCCAGTAGCCTGCGGCGCCATGACCGAACGGACCAAGCCCGCCATCACCATCCCCGACGCCGAGCCGCCCACCGAGCTGCTCATCGACGACGAGATCGTCGGCGACGGCGACGAAGCCGCCGCCGGCCACCAGGTCGTCGTGCACTACGCCGGCGTCTCCTGGAGCACAGGGGCCGAGTTCGACGCCAGCTGGAACCGTGGCCAGACCTTCGACTTCGCCCTCGGCGGCGGACAAGTCATCGAAGGCTGGGACGCAGGTGTCGTCGGCATGAAGGTCGGCGGCCGTCGACGCCTCACCATCCCACCCCACATGGGCTACGGCGCGGCCGGTGCCGGTGGCGTCATCAAGGGCGGCGAGACCCTCGTCTTCGTCGTCGACCTCATCGCCGTCCGCTGAGCATCGGGCCTCGACGGTCCGGCGGCTGACCCGTGCTCGAGGTCTTCCTGGAGGTCATCCTCCCCGTTCTCACCGTCGCTGCCGTCGGCGGGTGGGTGGCCGACCGGGTCGGCATCGCCGTCAAACCGCTCTCCCAGCTGACGTTCTACGTCTTCAGCCCGGCGCTGGTCTTCGACACCCTCGTCGAGGTCGAGCTCTCTGGCGACACCGCAGTGCGCATCGCGCTGGTCGGCGTGCTGGCCTGGCTCGCCATGGTGGTCGTGAGCATGGCGGTCTCGGCCGTGCTCGGCCACGACTCCGCCACCCGTGCCGCCATGGCGCTCGTCGCAGCGCTGGTCAACGGCGGCAACATGGGCCTACCGATCGCAGTGCTGGCCTTCGGCGACCCCGGCCTCGAGGTGGCCATCATCGCCTTCGTGTCGAGCGTCGTGCTCGCCAACACCGGCGGCATCGTCCTGGCGTCGTTGGCCGGTGGGGTCAACCTCCGCCAGGCGTGGATCGCGCCGCTGCTCGTGCCGTCGGTGTGGGCCGCGGTGCTCGGACTGATCGTCGCCTTCGGTGACCTGGAGGTCCCCGACGCCATCGGATCGACCACCCACACCCTCGCCGGTGCGTCGATCCCGGTGATGCTCGTCGTGCTCGGCATGCACGTGCGACGCCCGGTCCAGACCGAGGTGCGGCGCGATCTCGTCACCGCCGTCGGTCTCCGGCTGGTCGGTGGACCACTGCTGGCCTGGGCCGCCACCGTGATCCTCGGCCTCGACGGGGTCGCACGCGACACCCTGATCGTCCTCGGTGGGATGCCGACAGCGGTGATCACCACGATCTATGCGACTCAGTACGGCGCCCGGCCGGTGTTCGTCACCCGAGCGGTGATCGTGTCGACCCTCACCAGCATCGCCACCCTCACGATCCTGGTCGCCGTCTTGCGCTGACGAGCCGGATCGCGTCCCGACAACTGCCATGGGTCGCGTGCCCCACGGTTGGCCCAGCCCGGCACTGCTCATCGCGACCCAGGCGATGACGATGGAGCCCGGATGGGCCAGGAACCGGACGCGCACGTCGGAGGATCTCGCTGGGACCGCCGATCGTGCTGAGGACGCAGCGGGTCCACGACGACAGGGCGAAGACCTGGGCGTGGTGCTCACCCTGCAAGACGTCACCGACGCCATCGCCGCGGCTAGGGAACCGGAGGCGAGCGCGCTCGTCGATCCTCTCACCGGTCTCTCCAACCGTCGACACCTCGCACAACGCCTCGACGAGTTCGTGGCTGTGCTCGTCGATGTCGTCCACGAGGCGGAGGCCGAGGTGGTCGCCGAGCGGCTCCGGCATGTCCTCGCTGAGCCCTATGAGATCGGGGGCACGCTCTTCCACGTCACCGCATCCGCGGGTGTCGCAGTCGATCCGAGATCCTCCCGACGTCGTCCTCGGTTCAGGTCGCCCGAGGAGCGCGGAGGGCGAGACACGCCGAGTGCGCGCCACGGCGGCACTACTCTCACGGTCCCGGGCAGCCGATGGCGGCCGCGCCGAGCTGAGAGGTTTGCCCCAGTGGAAGAGCTGTTCGTTCTCGCCGTCGCGGTGTTCGGGTTCGCTCTGGTGTCCGAACGTCTGTCGATGTCGCCCATCACCGCGCCGATGGTGTTCACCACGATCGGCCTGATCGTCGGCCCGGCAGGGCTCGATTGGTTCGACCTCGAGCTCGGTTCCGAAGCCGTCACCATCCTCGTCGAGGCGACCCTGGTGCTCGTGTTGTTCACCGACGCCGTGCGCATCGATCTGCGGGCCCTGCGGCGCGAATCGTGGCTGCCGACCCGTCTGCTGGGTGTCGGGCTCCCGCTCACGGTCCTCGCCGGCACCGGCGTTGCGTTGGTCGTCCTGGGTGACCTGAGTATCGGCGAGGCTGCGCTGCTGGCCGCCGTGCTCGCGCCGACCGACGCGGCGCTCGGCCAAGCGGTGGTCAGCGACCGACGCCTGCCGGTTCGGCTGCGCCAAGGACTCAACGTCGAGAGCGGCCTCAACGACGGCATCGCGCTGCCGCTGGTCACCGTCTTGATCGCCGTGGTCGGTGCCGAGCTCGGTGACACCGGGACCACGGGGTGGGTTCGGTTCGCCGCCGAACAGGTCGGCTACGGCGTGACGGCGGGCATCGTGATCGGTGCGATCGGCGCGGTGGCGATTCGCCGGGCCGCGGGAGCAGACGCCATCGAGGGGGTCTTCCGTCAGCTGGCCACCATCGCGGTTGCCGCCGGCGCGTACGCCGGTGCCAGCCTGATCGACGGCAACGGGTTCATGGCGGCCTTCGTGGCCGGCCTGGTGTTCGGGCGCCTCGCCGGGCCTGCGTGTCTCGATGTGCAGGACTTCACCCAGGACGAAGGCGAGCTGTTGACGGTCATCACCTTCGTCGTGTTCGGTGCAGCCCTGGCCGGCCCCGTTCTCGACGAGATCACGTGGCAGATGGGTGTCTACGCCGTACTCAGTCTGACGGTCGTGCGCATGGTGCCGGTGCTCGTGGCGATGGCCGGGACCGGAACGATCCTCGAGACCCGCCTGTTCGCCGGATGGTTCGGGCCGCGGGGGCTGGCGTCGATCCTGTTCGCGTTGCTCGTGGCCGAGGAACTGTCGGGGCCTGGTGTGGACGTGGTGTTCACCACGGTCATCACGACGGTGCTGCTGAGTGTCTACGCCCATGGCGTCACGGCGAGCCCGTGGGCGACCCGCCTGGCGGGCCGTCTCGCCATGCTCGACGAGGATTCTCCCGAAATGGGCCCAGCCCCGGAGATGCCGACCCGCAAGGGCTGAGCGGGCATCGCGCAGCGGGGGTGGTCAGATGCCGGAGCGGTCGGCTTCCTGGACGGTCTGCGCGCCCATCTCGACGAACCGGTGATTGCGATCGCCGATCGCCTCGCCGGCGGCGTCGACCACCATCACCGAGCCGTTCGTCCAACTGGCCTCGTCGCTGGCGAGATAGAGCACGGCATTGGCGATGTCTTCGGGTTGGCCGGCCCGACCCAGTGGGTTGCCGGCACCGATGCGCTGGTTGGCCAGGTCGAGGTTGGTGTGGTCGCCGGTCACCAGCCGTGCGGTGAGTCCCGAGACCGTCCCGCCCGGACAGATCACGTTGACCCGCACGCCCTTGCGGCCGAGCTCGGTGGCGACGGACTGGCTCAGCCCGACGACGCCGTGCTTGGCGGCGGTGTAGACGTGGGGTCCGAGTCCGGCTCGAACGCCCGCGGTCGACGCAGTGTTGATGATCGACCCCGAGCCCTGCTCGGCCATCACCCGTCCGGCGTGCTTGATGCCGTAGAAGACGCTCGACAACAGCACGTCGATCGACCGTTGCCAGCCGGCGCGGTCGATGTCGAGGATCGAGCCGACCGAGCCGAGGATGCCGGCGTTGTTGAACATGACGTCGAGACGTCCGAAGTGCGCAACGGCACCGGCGACGAGGGCTTCGACCTGATCCTCGTCGGCGACGTCGACGGCCATGGCGACGGTGGCATCACCGAGCTCGTCGGCGAGCGCCTCGGCTCGCTCGAGTTGGATGTCGGCGATCACACACCTCGCGCCCTCGTCGACGAAACGGCGAACCGTTCCCTCGCCGATACCGCTCGCGCCGCCGGTGATGACGGCGACCTTGCCGTCGAGTCGTCCTGTCATGGTCTGTCTCCCTCGATGTCGTTCGTGCTCGGCCGACAGTACCGGCGAGGAGAACCGCGGGGTCAGACGCGACGGATCTGGTGGCGACCGTCGATCGGCGGGAGGTCGAGCGGGTGGACAACCCCGGCGGGAGCTGCGATCACCGCTGGGATGGCGTTGACGATGCGGTTCGCGGCCGTGGCGTTGCCGCCGCCGCCCGCACCGAGCTCGCCGACCTCGGTGCCGTGCACCGTGACGGTCAGGTTCGGTCGTCCGGTGATCTTCACCCGATGCGATCCGCCGGGCTCGGTCGAGCTCGGCCAGTCGGGTGCGCAGTCGTCGTCGATGCGGGTGATGTGCTCGACGACCACCGGCACCGGTCGCCGACGCGGCCCTGGACCTCGAAGCGGAAGGCGCCCATGGTGCCCTCGTCGAAGGTGCCCATGCCCGTCGACCTCGACGGTGCGTTCGAGGGGCCGACGTTCGACGTGGGTGGTGATGTCGTCGAGCTCGAGTCCCAGGCCGTCGGCGACCACTCGGACCATCGGCGCCCACACGGTGAGCATGGCCTCGTCGGTGAGCATCGGCGGTGTGGTGTCCATCGACAGCCCGAAGCCGCACACGTTGCGGACCACGTCGGGCTGGTCGTAGAACGCGTAGTTGAACAGCTCCTGGCAGCGGACCTCGGTGATGTCGGCGCACACGCCGGTCAGGAACAGCGGCAGGATGTCCATGGCCCACCCCGGATCGATGCCCGAGATGAACACCGACGCCCCGCTCTTCGCGCACACGTCGTCGATGAACGGCGCCAGGTCCGGGTGCACCATCGCCGGGTGCAGCAGCGGGTAGAACGACGTCGACACGACGTCCTTGCCGGCGCCGAGCACCCCCAGCAGATCCATCACCGAGGCCTCGGGCCGGGTGTCGCCGGTGGCGGCGTAGACGACGACGTCGACGTCGTCGGCGGTTGCGATCGAGGTGTCGTCGGTGGCGAGCACACCCAACGGATCGAGCCCGCTGAGGGTGCCGGCGTCGACGCCGACCTTGTCGGGATTGGCCACGATGACGCCGGCGAGCTCGAGCTCGGCATGGGCGGCGACGGCACGAATGGCCGGGCGTCCGACGTTGCCGGTGCCCCAGACGACCACGCGGTGGCTCATGTGCCCGCTCCGATGTCGACGTGCGTGCGCAGCGGTGGCGGTCCCGGCACCGGCCCGCGCAGGGCGTCGATCTCGGCGATCGTCGCGGGGTCGAAGTCCGATTCCATGCCGATGTACTCCTCGAGGTTGCGGTGCAGGTTCATGATGCGCATCTCCTCGCGCGACAGCACGAGGTGGGTCAGGCCCGGTTGGTGGAGCCCGCGCTGGACGGCGCCGAGGTTGGCGACGTCCTGATCGAAGACCAGACCCAGGCTCGTGTCGGTCGGATCGACGGTGGCGCACATCGGCGGGCCGGGGCGTGCGGCGCCGTCGGGGAGCCGCTGGAGCGACACGACGTCCATGAGCGCCTGTCGGGCGTGGCGCCCGGGCGGGCCCGGAGGCAGGTGACGGTGTCGGCCATCACGATGATCGACACGTTCGGGAACAGGTTCAGCTGGAACAGATCGAGCAGCTGGGCCTGGTTCAGGTGCTCGAACGTCCAGCCCTGGGTGACGGCACGGTCGCGGATCATGCGCTCGAACAGATCGCGCATCGTTTCGCCCGGGTGCCGCTGCGGGACGGGCCCGGGGTCGGTGGCGATCGATGCCGTAGCGGCCGCCCTGGGTGACCATGAGCGACTGCCAGATCTCGTCGTCGGTGGCGCCGTTGCGCAGCCGGGGCGAGGCGATGCCGTAGGGCTGGAGCAGGCAGCCGTGGCGGCCGATGAGGCGGTTCTCGGAGTTGACGTCGTCGACGCTGGGCAACATCTCTCGATGGATGCCCTGCACGTGGTAGGTCTCGCTGAAGCCCTCGATCAGGGTCTTCCAGTTGCAGTCCATCGCCACGGTCAGGTCGTAGCGGCAGGCGTAGCGGTCGAGGTCGGCCCAGGCGACGACGTCGGGCAGCTCGCCCAGGAACTCCGCGAGCGGCGCAGCGCTGGTGTCGAGGTTGACGAACACCAGCGGCCCCCAGGTGTCGACGGCGACGTCGATGAGTGGGAGGTCGTCGTTGCGGATGGGCCCGAAGCCACGCCGCGACGGCACCTCGCGCAGGCGGCCCCGGAGATCCCAGGTCCAGCGGTGATAGGGGCAGCGCAGCTCGCCGAGGCCCTGCGCTGATCCGCTGCAGAACGCGCTGCCGCGGTGGCGACAGGCGTTCTGGAAGGCCCGCAACTCGCCGTCGTCGCCGCGCACGATCAGCACCGACAGCCGCCCGACAGCGAACTCGAAGACGTCGCCCGGGCCGCCGACGTGGTCGATGGTGCAGGCCAGCACCCAGCTGCGCGGCCAGACGTGGGCATCTTCGAGCGCAGCCCAGGCGGGGGAGATGTAGCGCTCGACCGGGACCCGTGCGGGACCTGACGCACGCCGGGATCGCCGATGGCCGAACCCACCGGGGCGTCGTCGGTCAGTTCGGTTCCGGGTTCGATCGCCACCACGGCCGTCAAGGTAGTGGCCCGCGACGCGCCGTGCCCGGGCTCGGACGCGCAGCACCGGTGCTGCGTGGACGGTGCCGCCGGTTCTCGATGTGCCAGGGTGGGAATCCATGGCGATCCGTGCCCTGTGGGCCACCCCGCGAACCGTCTCGACCGCGTTCGAGCGAATGATGATCGAGCGCGGCGACCACCTCGTGCTCGACGAGCCGTGGTCCCGCGTCTACTACCTCGGGCCCGACCGTTCCTCGCCCCGCTACCCCCTGGTGTTCCCCGAGGCCACCGCAACGGCAGTCGAGGCGGGCGTGCTCGCGGCCGGGTCGGGTCGCACGGTGTTCGTCAAGGACATGGCGTACCACGCCGTCGACTGCATCAGCGATGCTGCGCTCGCAGCGATGCACCACACGTTCCTCATCCGGGACCCGCGAGCCGCACTCGTCTCACTGCATCGCCGGTGGCCCGACTTCACCGACGCCGAAGCCGGCCACGGTGCACAGCTGCGGTTGTTCGACCGCATCGTCGACGCCGGCTGCGCCACCCCATTGGTCATCGACAGCGATGCGCTCCGGGCAGATCCCGACCACATCGTGGGCTCGTGGTGCGACGCGGTCGGTCTCGCCCGCCGTGTCGACGCCCTCACCTGGGGGTCCGGCATGCGCCCCGAATGGCCGTTGTGGCACGAGTGGTTCGCCGCGACCGCGGCATCGACAGGCTTCGAGCCTCCTCGTGCGGCCGAGCAGGTCGACGTCCCGGAACGAGTGGCCCGGTTGCTCCCGGACGCGCAGGCCGCCTACGAACGTCTCCGGGTCCACGCGATCGGGTGATCGGCCGTCGCGTCGGCGTGGAGCGGCCTCAGGCGTTGCGGTCGAGCGTCGCCGCCCCACGCCGAAGCTCGGGAACCGCTGGAGAGAACAGGTGGCCCTGTGCCATGTCGCAGCCGAGGTCGGCGAGCAGTCCGAACTGTTCGTCGGTCTCGATTCCGGCGGCGATGACCCGCGTGCCGAGCGTTCGGGCGATCGACACGAGGGACGCGACGATGGCGTAGTCGGCGCCGGAGGTCGCCATGGGTGCCACCAGGGACCGATCGATCTTCACCGCGTGGATCGGCAGCTCGCGCAGCTGCGACAGCAGCGCGGTGCCGGCGCCGAAGTCGTCGACGGTGACGGTGATGCCGAGCCCGGCGATCGCCTCGATCGTGGCGGCGGCTGCCAGCCGGTTGTCGGCCCGTGCCGGTGACAGCGAGCGTTCGCTGATCTCGACCGACAGCGCCGTCGGCGCGATGCCGGCATCGTCGAGACGGTCGAGCGTCGCCGCCAAGGTCGGGACCAGGCGGTCGTCGAGGAGTTGGCGCGGCGAGAGGTTGACGGCGACGGGAATCACGCCCTCGTCACGGGCCCACACGCAGCAGCTGATCGGCGACGGCCTCGATGACCCAGCGCCCGATCTCTTCGATGAGCCCGGTGGTCTCCGACACCGGGATGAAGTCGGCCGGCGTCACGAGGCCCCGCGTCGGATGGTCCCATCGCACGAGCGCTTCGACCGCAGCGGTCCGCCCGGTCCCCACGTCGACGATGGGTTGATACCAGATCTCGAGTTCGTCGCCCAACAGCGCTGCGCGGACCTCCCGCTCGGTCCGCAGTCGGTTGGACACCTCGGCCGAGACGGCCGAGCTGAAGCACTCGACGCGCTCACGGCCTCGGTCCTTGGCGAGTCCCAGGGCGCCGTCTGCCTCGCGGATCGCTCGGTCGGCGGCAGCCGACCGCGGTATCGATACGGAGTCGACGGTCCCGGCGATCGACACGCCCACGCTCGCCCGCACGGTCAGGTCCCGTCCGTCGATCTCGAGCGGTCCGTGCAGGGATCCGAGTAGTCGTTCGCCGGTGAGCGTCGCGTCGTCGGCGTTGCGCAGGCCGCGCGCCGCGACGACGAACTCGTCGCCACCGAACCGAGCCAACAGATCCCCTGGGCGCAGGGCGTGGCGCAACCGCTCGGCAACGGCCCGCAGCACCTGATCGCCGGCCTCGTGGCCCATGCCGTCGTTGATCATGGCGAAGTTGTCGAGATCGACGATGGCGACACCCACCTGCGCGTCGCCGTGTTCGTGCGCGGCTTCGATGGTCGATGCCAGGCGCTGCCGGAACACCTCCCGGTTCGGCAGACCGGTGAGGGCATCGCGCCGGGCCCGCCGTGATGCGTCCTGTTCGGCGCCTCGGCGCCGTTGGGCGAGCGTCAGAACCGACGCCACCGTGTTCAGGGTCTCGGCTGCGGTGTCGGGCAGGCTGTTGGCGCCGATGCACCGGGCAACGATGACACCCTCGTCGGGATGGTCGCCGACCGGCACTGCGCACACGGCGACCGAACCCGCTGCCGACGTGGCGTCGGGGCCGGACGCCGAACGAATGGGATCTGCCGCAACGGTGTCGGCCGGCTGCGTCTCGACGAGGGCCACCGGTGCGCTGTCGCCGAACTGTGCCGCAGGGCGTCCGCTGGTGACGACGACGTCGACGATCGGCTCGTCGACGATCATCGAGATCCGGTGATCGAGCACCAGCCCGCCCAATCCGATGCCGGCGACCAATTCGAGCTCGCCGCCGACGCAGCGCAGGACTTCGCAGATGTCGGCGCCGACCAGCGGTCGCAGACCTGCGACTGCGCGCCGCGCGAGGGTGGCGTGATCGGCTCCGGCGAGTGCTGCGGCCAACAGCGCGCCGACGAGCTCGACGTCGCCGCTCGCCGATACGTCGGGCTCTGTGCCTCCAAGGGTCCCCGGGGCAGGGTCGCCGGGCGCGGTCGGGGCGGTGCCGTCGTCGGGCACGCTGTCCTCGCCGCGGGCACGCGCCCGTTGCCACGATCTCATCGCGCAACCATCGGCGGCGAAGCCGCCACCTTGAGCGAGCCCGGGTAGCGGTCTGCCGGTAGCGTCGTCGGCGTGACTGCGCTCGAACAGCCCCGGATCCTGACCGTGCACGCCCATCCCGACGACGAAGCGTCGAAGGGCGCGGGAACCATCGCCCGCTATGCCGACGAGGGAGCGAGGGCCGTGCTGGTGTGTTGCACCGGCGGTGAAGAAGGCGACATCTTGAACCCGGCGCTCGACGTGCCCGAGGTCCGCGACAACCTCCACCAGGTGCGCCGTGACGAGCTCGACAACGCCTCGAAGATCATCGGGTACCACCAGCTGCACTGGCTCGGCTATCGCGACTCGGGGATGCCCGACAGCGAGGCCAATGCCCGACCCGACGCCTTCGCCAATGCCCCGATGGACGAAGCCGTCGAGCGGCTCGTTCGTCTGATCCGCCTCGAACGTCCGCACGTCATCGTCACCTACTCCGACGACCAGCAGGGCTACCGCCACCCCGATCACCTGATGGTGCACGACATCACCATCCCCGCGTGGCGGGCCGCCGGCGACCCCGATGCCTTCGCCGACAGCGGCGAGCCGTGGCGGCCGCTCAAGCTCTACTACTCGACCTGGAGCCACGCCCGCATCATGGGCATCCACCAGGCGTTTCTCGATGCCGGCATCGAATCGCCCTACGACGACCGGTGGTTCGACCGTCCCTCCCAGGACCACCGGATCACGACCAAGGTGGACGTCGGCGCCTGGTACGGCCGCCGCGGCGACGGGCTGCGTGCCCACGCCACCCAGATCGACCCGGATTCGAAGTTCTGGTTCGGTCTGCCCGACGACGTCGCCGCTGCTGCGTATCCGTGGGACGACTACATCCTCGCTGCAAGCCGCGTTCCCGTGCGCCGCCCCGAACACGACATGTTCGCCGGTATCGCGGGCCTGGCACCGCTCGGCGACGACGCACCGGCGGCCATGGTCGGGGTCGGCTGATGGGTCACTCGTTCCTGAGCGACGACTGGCTGGCAGCGCTCGCCGAACGAGGCGCGGCGCTGCCCGAGACCCCAGGGGTCGACCTGGTCGTCGCCCACGAGATCGCCGGCGCTCCCGATGGCAAGGTCCGATTCGTCATCGAGTGGCGCAACGGGCGGATCGAGCGCGCCGAGGCCGGCAAGGCTCCCGACGCAGACTGCGTGGTGCAGGCCAAGGCCCCCGATGCCCGGCGAGTTCTCGCCGGCGACATCGCCCCCGAGGTCGCCTGGATGCAGGGGCGACTCAAGATCGACGGTGCCTACCGTTCGATGCTGATCGATCTGCGCGAGTGGCGACACTCCGAGCCGTATCGGGCCCTGTGGGCCGACATGGCCGCACTGACCGACTGAGGTCGGCGTCAGGCCCGGCAGTCGTCGGTGCGCTGGCGTTGGAGGGCCCGGAGCTCTCGGAAGCCGATGCGGATCGCGCCGCTGCGCTCGACCAGGTTCGCCATCGTGGGGTCGTGCGCGCCGACCAGGTAGTCCTCGACCCGCATCGACCACTCGGGGTCGAGCGAGCCGGATCTCGGGTGAATCGAGCGCCGGGCGCAGCCGCACGTGTGTCACTCCGGGCTCGAGGTCGGCGAGCGCCGCTTCGAGCGCCGATCGTGACTGCCGCCCGCCGATGTCCACGACGTGATCAGGGGTGACCAGCTCGTCGGCGGCGAGGAGATCACGGATCGGGAAGCCCAGCGACGCCTCGTCGCTGCGCGCCGGGAGCGCCAGGGGGAGGGCGAACTCGCAGGCCAGGTCGGCGTACACATCGAAGAACTCAGGGCGTCGGGCCATGACGCCGAGGTGGGAGTCGAGGTGGGTGATGTCGAGACCCCAGAGCACCGCGCGTTCGAGCTGGCTGCGGCATTCGCGCCGGACCTCGTCGAGATCGGCGTGGTCCCAGAGATCGTCCGGGGTGCGGGGGAAGCCGCCGTCGCCGTCGAGCAGCGACGGGGACATGGTGATCGGCCCCCACCGGTAGTGGCTCAGCTCGGCGTTGAGCACGAGGTCGATCCCGACGTCGTCGCCCCGGTAGCCGGCGGCTGCGTCGCGGGCCCACGGGCAGGGAACCATGAGCGACGCCGTCGAGCCGATGCCGACACGCAGGGTCTCGTAGACACCGACGTTGGCGCCGTGCGCCTGACCGAGCCCGTTGCAGCCGATGATCACCAGACGCGCGTCCGGCGGGTACCCGAGGTCGGTGACGAGGCTGCTCACGACGGCCACGCTAGCGGTGAACCGCCCGGTCGTGATCGGCTCGTCAAGAGCCCCCCGGGCCGAGATCCGCGGATCGAGGCGTGACCGCTAGGTCGGGACGAAGAGCAGGCAGGCGGGGCTCGGCGTGCACCAGTCGCCTTCTCGTGCTTCGGTGAGCGGAGCGAGGATCGGAATGGCGGTTCGGTCCACGATGACGAGTCGAATGGCGGCTCCTGGCGTCGAGGGGCAGAGCGTGTGGACCAGAACGGGATCGTCGATGGGCAGGCCGATCTCGACCGGCAGGTCCCAAAGGCGGTTCTCGCTGAGTCCGCAGGCGCGGGTGACCGTTCCCGGACCCGCGGGGACGGTGATCTGCTCGCCGCTGTCGAGAAGGATGTCGATGGACTGGTCATCGATGCGGATCGAATCGATGGGGTTCTCGTCGAGGTCGGGGTTGTTCGCGTCTGCGTAGCTTCCGGCCGGATCGAACCCGGACGAGAGCACGAGGCACGGCTGGTCCGCGTCGCACACGACGCCGGGGCCACGGTCGTCCGGGTCTCGTGGCTTGACGGTGATCACGGGGCTCTCCTCGAAGCTGCCGGGCCAGATCACCGGTTCGTCGATGACGAGCCCTCCGAGAACCAGCGGGCCATCACCCAATACGAGGATCTGCTTCCTGCCCCGGAAGGGCCCGGAGCCTTCGCTGTCGGTGATCTCGACCCGATCCACGATGTCGTGTGTCGCCGTGTCCGCTCCATCGACACGGAAGGACACCTGATCGCCGGCGACCTCGACCTCGACCTCGCCGGCACCGCCTGCTCGCAGCCGAGCGGCCCCACCCGGAAGCGCGCCGTCGGCATCGAGCACGAGCTGATCCGTCGATGGCACGAGCATCAGGTAGGTGCCGTCGGCCACCTCGTTCCCCCCGACCGCGCCACAGCCGGCGCCGACGAGCGTCACGATTGCCACCAGCGCGACCTGTGCGTGCCGGACGCCGCGGCGAACTCGGTCGGGTGCATCGCGAGTGCAGAGAGAGATCGTCGCCCGGAAACGCTGCGGTTCCATCGCCGATGACCCTACTGATCGACTCCCGCAGGTCTCAGAGCACGAAGACCCTGACCCGACGAACACGAAGAGCCGACCGGACTCGCTCGAACGGCCCGTCTCGCCCGCACGGGACCTCGCGCGACCACGGCTCTCCTTCGCGGGCCGCGCGTCACTCCTCTGTCGGGCAGGCGCCCCACAGGCCCAGGCCCTGGGCGGCTGCCTGGCGGCTGAGGTCGGCGATGGTGTCGGCCAGGGCATAGTTGGGACTGATCGCCAGGGGAGTGGCGAACCCCTCGGCGGCCAGGATCAGATTCACGACGACCGGCCGTCCGCGGTCGTCACGTAGGCCAGCACCCGGTCGTAGGCATCGCGGGCCTCGGCATCGCGGTCGAGACGCACCGTCGACCCGACCGGTACGAGCGCTGCGGTCCGCTCGGCTGCCTCGGGGCCGTAGCACTCGGCGCTCTGACCGTGGTGAGCGACCTCCGGGGTGTCGATACCCAACAACCGCACGGGCTCGGTGTGCGACCCCGATCGCACGACGATGGTGTCGCCATCGGTGACCTCGACCACCTGCGCCATCGGCGGTGCCGGCCCCGCGGAGAGGCGCTGCGCAGGCGGAGAGCCCGATGGCGATGCAGACAACGGTGCGATCGGGCCCACCGAATGCGGCGCGAGCCCGCACGGCGCAGCAGGCGACGGGAGAGGGACGACAACGACACGGCTACCACCGGAATCCTCGCAGATGGGGCGACAAATCGATCAGGGGGAAGGGGACCGGCGACACATGGCGGCGCGCGCCGGCAGGGCCGGTCCACCGTCGACGCGAGCTGCCCGGGTCGTGCGCCGCCGAGACGGCGCTCAGGCCGCGATGGGGTCGTCGTGATCGTAGCGAGGACGACTGCCCGCCAGCGCGGCGCGTGCTGCGGCGATGCCGTCGCGGCCGACCTGTCTTCGTGTGCTCGTCGAGGCGCCAGGTCGGCTGCCCGTCCTCGCGACCGGTCCCGGCGGCGACGTCGGTGTCGATGCAGAACAGTTGATCGCTCATGGCACGAGTATGCGGAGGGGGTGTGACACTGTTTCTGGGCCGGCTCGTCTCCGGCTCCGGCGGGATCTCGGCGTGCCGTGTCGGGGTGCACGTCGCCAGCCGGTGTCGGGTGCGGCGCAGCGAGGCGCCGAGCGTGGTGGCCGGGTGGTGCCGCCGTGCGCAGCGGCCTGCTGGGGGAGCGGCGTCTCCGGCGGTCCGCTCCCGCCGGGATCCCGGCGTTCGGTTGTCGCATCTGTGCTCCGGGGAGCACGTGCGGCGGCGTCGGCTGCTGCGAGTCCACGCGGCGTCGCTCGGAGCGACTCGCGACCGAAGCGACCGACGCGAGCGAAAGCGAAACCCTCCACTATGGTCGCTGCGTTCCGGTAGCGGGTTCCGTCAGAGAGGACGACAACCACGATGGCAATCGAAAAGGTCGCAGTGATCGGCGGGGGCACGATGGGGTCGGGCATCGCCGAGGTCGCAGCCCGCAGCGGGTGCGACACCATCGTCGTCGAGGTCGATGCCGCCTTCGCCGAGGTGGCCCAGCAGCGCCTCGAGTCCAGCACCGCCAAGGCCGTCAGCCGGGGCAAGCTGAGCGACGACGACCGCAGCGCCATGCTCGGGCGCCTGCGCTTCTCCACATCGTTCGACGAACTCGCCGACCGCGACCTCGTCATCGAAGCCGTCATCGAGGCACCCGAGGTCAAGGCGCAGGTCTTCGCCACCCTCGACCGCATCGTGCAGCCGTCGGGCATTCTGGCGTCGAACACGTCGTCGATCTCGATCGGCGAGATCGCCACCGCCACCGCCCGTCCCGAGCAGGTCCTCGGGATGCACTTCTTCAACCCGGCCACCGTGCAGCCCCTCGTCGAGCTCATCAGCTCCGAGGTCACCTCCGTCGGCCACCGTCGATGCCGTCGAGACCTTCAGCCGCGACACCCTCGGCAAGCACCCGATCCGCACCATCGACCGCGCCGGGTTCGTCGTCAACCGGCTGCTCGTGCCGTACCTGCTGTCGGCCATGCAGATGCTCGACCGCGGCCAGGCCAGCGCCACCGACATCGACGCCGGCATGCGTCTGGGCTGTGCGCACCCCCAGGGCCCGCTCGAGCTGTCCGACCTGATCGGGCTCGACACGTTGCTGCTCGTCGCCGACGTGCTCTACGAGGAGTTCAAGGAGCCGCTGTACGCACCGCCGCCGATCCTGCGGCGCATGGTCACCGCCGGGCATCTCGGTCGCAAGAGCGGCCGCGGCTTCCACGACTACAGCCAGCGCTGACCGCTCCGGCCAGCACCGACAGCACCGACCACGAGGGGGAACCACCATGGGCCAACACGGCATGACCGTGCCACTACCAGGGCGTCTGGCCGACCAGGGGCCGCTGCTGCGCGAGCTCGTCGAGCTCGGCTACACCGACGCCTGGTCATCGGAGGCCAACGGCGCCGATGCGTTCACCCCGCTGGCCCTGGCGTCGGTGCACGCGCCCGAGCTGCGCCTCGGCACGGCCATCGTGCCCGCCTTCACCCGTGGCCCGGCGCTGGTGGCCCAGTCGGTGGCGTCGATGGCCTCGGCTGCGCCCGGACGGTTCGTGCTCGGGATCGGATCGTCGTCGAACGTCATCGTCGAGGGCTGGAACGGCATCGCCTTCGACGAGCCCTACAAGCGCACCCGCGATCTGCTGCGGTTCCTGCGCACGGCGTTGACGGGCGAGAAGGTCACCGAGACCTACGACACGTTCTCGGTGCGCGGCTTCCGCCTGGGCGTGGAGGTCCCGGAGACGCCGGTGCCGATTCTCGTGGCGGCACTGCGCGAAGGCATGTTGCGCCTGGCAGGACGTGAGGGCGACGGCGCCATCATCAACTGGCTGTCAGCCGACGACGTCACCCGCGTGGCCGGCATCGTCAACGACTGTGGCGACGACCGTGAGATCGTCGCCCGCATCTTCGTGTGCCCCAACCCCGACCGCGACACCGTCATCGCCCAGGGCAAGCGGGCCGTGGCGGCCTACGTCAACGTGCCCGTGTACCGAGCGTTCCACGAGTGGCTCGGCCGCGGCGATCTCCTCGGTGAGCACTGGGAACGCTGGGATGCCGGCGACCGTGCCGGGTCCATCGACGCCATGCCCGACGAGGTCGTCGATCAGCTGATCGTGCACGGCACCCCCGAGCAGTGCCGGGCCCATCTCGACCGGTACCTGGCAAACGGGGTCACCACGGCGGCGCTGAGCATCATGCCCTTCGGCGGCATCGACGTGCTCGATGCGGTCCGTGCGCTCGCTCCGAGCGCCTGAGTCGCGCCGTCACGCCCGTGTGTCGGGCCCCGGTGCCTGCGCTGCGGCCCGAAGGTGCGCGGTGAGGTCGTCGAGGCGGGCGTGGGCGTTGAGCCCGCTGGTCGACGGCATGACATAGACGGTGCAGCCGCCGATGGTGCTGGGCTGCACGCCCGGACGAGCTCGACGGTCCCGGGCCGCCCGCCAGCCAGCGAGGCCGACGAAGCAGATGACGTCGGGCCGATGGCGGCGAGCGAGTCGCTCCAGCCGCGCCAACCCGTCCCGGTACTCGTCGACGGTGAGTTCATCGGCGCGCCGCGTCGTGCGTTTGACGAGGTCGGTCATGCCCAGCCCGTGGACCTCGAGGGCGTGGTCGGGGTCCCGGTCGCTGCTGGCGATACCGGCGGCCAGCGCCGCGGGCCAGAACCGGTTGCCGGGTCGGGCGAAGCCGATACCGGCATCGGCGGCAGCGGGGCTCGGGTTCAAGCCGCAGACCAGCATCGCCATGTGATCGGCCACGGTGTCAGGGATCGTCCACCGTCGCCGCACCGCGAGGCCACCTGCGGTGGCGGGGTCCTCGGCAACGACGAATCCGGCACCCTCGAGGAGATCGAGCTGCTCGGTGGTGATCGTGTCCGCGGTGTCCGCTGCGTGCGGGGTGGTGCGAATGGTGGTCTCGTCGCCGACCGCCATCGTCAGGGCCAGCACTCGCAGGGCTCGCGGGGTCCACTCGATCTCGGCTGATGCAGGTCCCGGCACCGGTCAGGCCAGCTGTCCGTCGTGGGTCGACTCCGAGCCCGGTCGCCGGCCGCCGATCGTGTGACAACTCGATGAACGGCCCCCGGGTGCCTGCTCGTGTCGGTGGGGCGTGGCTAAGGTGGCCGCAGTGAACGCAATCGACGACTCGGCTCCGGTCGGGTCGTCGGCGATCCAGACCAGACCGCAGAGGCCGAGGAGCACACACGAGATGACCAACACTCCGGAATCAACGTTGGCGGAGGCTCTCGGCCTGGTCGACACCGGCCTTGCCGAGCTCCAGAGCCGAGAGATCGTGTCGGCCGGCCAGGTCGCCGACATGTTGCTCGACCTGCGGCTGCTGCTGATGCAGCTCGAAGCCGACGTCGAACCGGCCCTGACCCCCTGATCGCATCGGTGCTGCGGTCCCCGCCCTCGGGCGCACCGCAGCATCATGCTGTCGAGGCGCCGCACATCGCGGCGTGCGCCTGACCGTCTCGCCGTCTTCACACGGCGAGACGAGCCTGCACCCGGCGTCGACGCATGGCGTCGGTGACCTCGCTGCGAGCGATACCCAGCGAATCGACCACGTCGGCCAATCGGCCCAGCCGCTGCGTGCAGACGGGTTGTTCATGGGCGATCAGCTGGACGACCGCATCGATGAAGGTCGTCCGGTTCGCCGAACTCAGGCGGGGTGCCAGTGCGACCAATGCCTCGAGGTCCGCATCGGGGTCCTCGGCGGTCGCGGCCAGGTCCGTGTCGAGATCTGCTGCCGAGTACGGCACCGCAGCGTGGCGTTGCACCACGATGATCGCACCACGACGCAATTGCTCGTCGACGGCGCGGCCGCCGTCGAGAATCACCGCGGTGGCTCGCCGTAACGCCGCCGTCAGCGTGTCTTCGAGATGGGTGTGTGGTCGGGCCAACGCCACCACGTCGAAGGTCGAATGGCAACCCTGGCACTCCACGAAGCGGCAGCGCTCACGTCCGGGGAGGACGGCGACCGATGCAAGGGTGTGCCAGGGGCGGACGGCGATCACCACGTAGCGGCGTGGGGCTCGCTCTCGCGGGCATCGGAACGTACCGCGATCGAGAATCCGGATCCGCTCCCGGGATTCGCTGAGATTCATCGGTGCCCCTTGGTGTTGCGTCGCCCACGCACGGGCGATGCTAGCCGAGACGACCGTCGATTGTTGCGATCATGTCGCGATTCGCGCACGGATCGCGCGCGACCGGACCCGGGTGTCGCGGACTCGATGCGAGCGGACGCCCGAGGCGGACTCAGCGCCTCGGGACGACCCGGCGAACGGCCAGGCCCATCATCAGGCCGACTGCTGCGCCGGCGGCGACATCGGATGCGTGGTGGATCCGGACGTGGATTCGGCTCGAGGCGACGACGGCAGCGACCGCCCCGTAGAGCGGACCGAAACGGGATCCCTGTGCCAGCAGGGTCGCCGCCAGGGCGCCCGAGGAGGCATGCCCGCTCGGGAAGCTCGATGTCGACGGGGTTCGGAGGTGGTGCGGCCGTGGGCTGGTCGCTGTCGGTCTGGCTCGCGCGAAGAGCCGCTTGAGGCCCTGGTTCACGGCGACCGACTCGATGCCGAGGGCGATGGCGAGCCGAGCAGCCTCGCGCCCGTCGGCGCGACCCGCGACGACGCGGGCGATGTTGATGGCATGCCAGATCATGCTGAAGTCCCCGGCTGCCGATGCCGCATAGAACACGGCGTTCGCGCTGCGATGCGTTCGCAGCGGCTCCCACGCCTCGTCGACGGACTCGTCGATGCGCTCGACCCATGCGGGCAGGGTGATGGTTCGGCGCGTCGTCACGATCGGGCACGGTAGCGTCCCCGTCGGTCGGGGCCGCCGTCCTATCCTCGGGCGATGGCCCCCGCTGACGATCTCGACGACCGACGCGCGCTCACCGCGGCCAACGAAGCGTTCTACGCAGCCTTCGAGGCCGGTGACATGGACGCCATGCGGGAGATGTGGGTGCACACCGATCGGGCTGTGTGCACCCACCCCGGCTCGCCGATGCTGCGTGGTTGGACTGCCGTCGAGCGGTCGTGGGCGCTGCTGCTCGGCGCGCCGTTGCGACCCACGTTCATCTTGACCGATGTGGAGGTCGACGTCGTCGGCGACGCTGCCGTGGTGACCTTGGTCGAGAACATGGTGGTCCCCAACGGCAGCGGCGTGGGCACGGCGGTCAACTGGTTCGTGCGGAGCGGCGAGCGATGGGTGATGCTCGGCCACCACGGTGCGCCGATCAGCCGCGAGGCGATCGGCTGACCGAGGGCTTCGCCCAGCCCGGCGACGTCGACGACGGGAACCTCACTCCGATGTCGACGGTGCCGGCTGTCAAGCCGGCGCACCGACCCGTCGGGACTCCGCCGGCGCCGGCTCGCCGTCGTGGTCGCGGTAGGCGCCCGGGCCCGTCATGGCGCCACGGCGCCACCGGCGCGGGGTCAACACCAGTGCCCGCGGGTAGTCCTCGAACATCCACCGGGCGAAGTTGCGGCGGGTCCATGGCGTCGCGTTCGCAGCGCGCAGCGCAGCCCCGGTGGTGCGTGGTGAGCGCAGCAGACGCGACAGCGAGCGGGCGAACCGGTGATCGACGACGAGGTGATGCTCGAGGGCATCGTCGAAGGCGGCTCGTGCCACGTCGGGACGGTGGGGGCCGGCAGCAGTCACGGCGTCGGCGGCGAGGCGCCCCGAGAGCAGCGCCTGGGCGATGCCCTCGCCGGTCATGGGGTCGGTCGCGGCGATTGCGTCGCCGGTCAACAGCACCCGTCCCCGGCCGGTGACCACGTCGTCGATGCGAGCGGGGATCGGCCACGCCTTGTGGCGTCCTTCGGGTTCGGCGTCCACGCCGAGGACCTCGCGGACGTGTGGCCGTGCGAGGAGGTCCTGCCAGAGCGCGCCCATGTCGCCGACATCGTGGTCACCGCCGCGCTGGATGCCGAACCCGACGTTGGCACGTCGACCCGGCAGGGGGAACGACCAGGCGTAGCCCGGCAGCAGGTCCGGCTCGAACCAGACGACCAGGTGCTGGGCCCGGGGTCCCACCGAGGAGAAGTACTGGCGGAATGCGTGCCATTCGCCCCGATAACCGTCGACGGCGACACCGAGGGCCTTGCGGACCGGCGACCACATGCCGTCTGCGGCGATGAGGTACCGGGCCGCGTAGCGGCCACCGGTGGTGGTGTCGACGACCACGCGGTCGCTGTGTTGGGTGAGACCGGCGAAGCCGACGCCCTCGTGGATGGCGACGCCGACGGCGGCCGCTCGTCGCACCAGCGCATGGTCGAGCGCCGCCGCGGTGCGACTGCGGCGAAGTGTCCGTCGTCGGGCAGGGGGAGCTCGATCCGGTTGCCGGCGGGCGCCCGAACCACGACGTCGGTCACGGCGTTCCAGTCGGCGACGTCGTCGGGACGCACGCCGAGCTTCTCGAGAATGCGCAGCGCATCGGTGGTCAGCCCGTCACCGCAGCACTTGTCCCGCGGAAAGCGCGCCTTGTCGATGACCACCACGTCACGGCCGGCCTCGGCCGCCGTGATCGCAGCAGCGGTTCCTGCCGGTCCGGCCCCGACGACGAGCACATCACAGAACTGCACCCTGAAACCGTACCGTCGAGGCGAGGACGCACCGGAGTCGAGTCTGGGATCTCGCTCGTGGGGCAGGGGCGAGGGCCTCAGCTCAGAGGTCGGCACCTGCGCCGCCACCGCCACCACCGCCACCACCACCACCACCACCGCCACCGCCACCGCCACCACCTGCGGGAGGCTCGGGTTCGGTGGTGGGCTCGGGCGCAGGTTCTGCGGTCGGTTCGGGGGCAGGCTCGGCCGTGGGCTCCGGCTCGGGCTCCGCCGTGGGTTCGGGGTCGGGTCGGTTGGGCCGGTTGGGACGGTTCGGCCGCTCGGGCTCCGGCTCGGGTTCGGGCACCGGCGTCGGTGTGACGGAATCGGGATTCGTGGGGCGGCCGTCGCAGCCGATGCCGTCGGCGGGCTGATAGCGGGCCCGGAACGTGTCGATCTCACGGTTGCCGTCGTCGAAGATCCGTTCGCGGTCGGTCTCGATGACGGTGCACTGACCGGAGAA
This sequence comes from uncultured Acidimicrobiaceae bacterium, assembly GCA_963716795.1. GTDB lineage: Bacteria > Actinomycetota > Acidimicrobiia > Acidimicrobiales > UBA8592 > CAVQUE01. Next base: position 175,234 of record CAVQUE010000003.1, read on the forward strand.
GAACTCGCGTTGCTCCGCCACGTCGACGTCGATCGTGCCCGTCGAATAGAAGCTGACCGTGAGCGAGGTGTCGGTGTAGGTCGGCCAGATCAACAGCGGGTACTCGGTGTTGTTCGTGATCTGGACGTCGGGCTGGGGAAAAGAGATGGTCGACTCGATGCCTCGACGCCCGGCGAAGTCCGCATACCGGTCGAACCACAGCGTGTGGGGGAAGTAGGAATCGATCTGATAGCCGCCGTAGAACGATGCCTGGAAGAAGGTCGTCGCGAACTGCGAGATCCCGCCGCCCACCGCCGTGTTGAGCTCTCCCCGTTCGATCACGCCGGACTCGACGAAACCCTTCTCGATCGTGCGTGGCCCCACGAACGTGTTCAGTGACAGCGATTCGCCCGGCTCGATGATCACCCCGGTCATCAGATCGGCGAAGAGCTGGATGTTGGTCACCCGGCTCTGGCAGCAGTCGTAGGGGGTGGTGGCTTCGCTCACCAGTTCGACGATGCCGACCGATTCGAGGATCTCGCGCTCGATCTCGTCGGAGCGGATCAACGGGACCCGCAGCTCGGAGTCGCCCGCGAGCAGGGCCGCCTGGATCTCGTCCGCCGCCGCGGGTGCGCAGCACACCCGGGCCGCAAGCCCCTTGACCCGGAGGTTGCCGTTCACGACCTGGATCTCCGGGTTGCTGACGGCATCAGCGGCGTTGTTGCGTGGGAAGCGCTCGGCGAGGGTTGCGATGGTGGCGTCGGGGTCGAGACTCCACGTCGGCTCGCCGTCGGTGTGGTCGAAGACCAACCAGCTCCGGATGGTCGCCGAGTCGAGCTCGGACTCGGCGCGGACCGCACGCACCACCAGCGGGCCCTCGGTCGCCGCGTTGACCTCGTCGGCCCACCCGGCTGCGGTGGCGTCGTCGGTATCGGGTTCGATCTCGTTGGTACCGACCTCGATGGTGATGGGCGTCTCGCCCCTCGCTGCCGCAGCACGAGCCTCGGTCTGGATCTCGTCGACGTCGAAGCGCAACGCAGGGCGGCCGGGCTCGACCACGACGACCCCGTCGGCGACCGTCAGGGTGGGTTCGACCGGCTCGGGTTGGCCACCGCTGACCAGCTCGAGCAACGCATCCGGGTCGCCGTCGGCAGGCTGCACGGCGATCGGCGCCGCTTCGCCGCCGAAGAACGAGCCCACCCACCGGAACGGCCGGGTGAGCAGGTTGCCGCGACCGATGTCCATGACGGCCTCGGCGGTGGCCTCGGTGTCCATCTCGATACCGACGACGGCGGCGGTCGTGGTCAAGGTGTCGTCGGTGGTCGCGATCTGCACCTCGGTGGCGCCATAGCCGACGGCGAGCTCGGCGAGCTGGGCATCGAGCTGGGCGCGGTCGAGGCCGCCGACATCGACGCCGGCAACGGTCACGTTGCGGGTCACCGACCCGCTGTTGAGCGCGCTGTCGATGCCCCAGGCCAGTGCGACCAGAAACACCACGACCACCGGGATCGCCAACGGGATCGCGATGCGAGGATCGCGCAATCGAGCCACGAGACCTCCTGAGGGTGCGTCGGCGGCCTCGGCGACGCTATCGGCGTCGCTGCCCTCACCGACTGTGGCGCCGGTCGCCGGTGCCCGCACGGCGGGCGGTGACGCCATGGGCGCGTTGGTCGGCGGCGCACCCGTGACCACGGGCAGGACAGCCGTCGGCTCGGGCTCGTCGTCGGGCTCGTCGTCGGGCACGGCGCGGGCGCGACGCGGCGCAGCAGTCGATGCGTCGCGCGCAGCACCGGGCTTGGCCCGTCGCGCATTGGGCGCGTCCGTCATGTCGTCCGAGAGGTCGATCGGCCAATGGTACGTTCGCCCTCACGGTGGGTGGTGGCACCCCGGCCCGTTGTCGGCGCTGCGTGCCCGCAGCGCATCGGCCATCGCGTCAGAACAGGCGCAGCTCGTTCGACTCGATGCCCCGCAGCTCGTCGTAGTCGACCTCGACGCAGGCGATGTCACGATCGCCGGCCAGGGTCTTGGCCTGAGGCTTGATCTCCTGGGCGACGAAGACGCCGCGCACGGGCCGCAACGAGGGATCGCGGTTGAGGTAGTCGAGGTAGCGGGTCAGCTGTTCGACGCCATCGATCTCGCCGCGGCGCTTGACCTCGATGGCGACCGCGTGGCCGTCGGTGTCGCGACACAGCAGGTCGACGGGTCCGATGTCGGTCGGGAACTCACGACGCACCAACCGGAAGCCCTCCTCGATGCTCTGGGGGGCAGCGGCCAGCAGCTGCTGGAGATGCGCTTCGACGCCGTCCTTCTGCAGACCCGGGTCGACGCCGAGGTCGTGCGCGGTGTCGGAGTGGACCGTCTCCATCGTGATGGTGAGCTTCTCGCCCTTGGGGTTGGTGACCGTCCACTGCCTCTCGGCCTCGACCAGACGGTTGGGAGCGTTCATCCAGTTGAGTGGCTTGTAGGCGCCGCCATCGGCGTGAATGGCCACGCAGCCGTCGGCCTTCACCATGATGAGGCGGTCGGCCATCGGGAGGTGGGCGCTGAGTCGACCGGCGTAGTCGACCGAGCAGCGGGCGATGACGAGACGCATGGTCTGCCATCGTAGGGCCCGCCGGCCCGGGCCCGGTTGCCCCGAGGTGGCCATGACCCCCGATACCGGGGGCGGTGTGGCACATTTGGGCGATGCCCCCCGCCGCGCCGCCGCGCCCGTACGATCGCGCCGCCGCCGGACCGGAGCGCTGATGCGCGGCGCGGCGCTGGTCGTCGGTGTGCTGCTGATCGCCACGGCCTGCTCCGACGATGCGGCGTCGCCGAGGCCCGACGCAACCGATGACGCCTCGTCCGATGGCGACGGTGGATCCGGCGGGGCGGGCGTCATCGACATCGACGATGCGCTCGCCGGTCGCTTCGCGTGGCGCGACGCCGACTGCGAGTTCGCCCCGCCCACCGACGATCAACACCCGCTGTGGCTGGCTCGAGGTCCCCGAACGCTGGGACGGCGACGACGCCACCGACACCATCGAGCTCCACGTCGGGATCTTCTCGAGCGGACCCAACGACGAACCGCCGCTGGTGTACCTCGAAGGCGGTCCCGGCGGCGATCCGCTCACCAACATCGGTGTGAGCTTCGACCAGCTCTTCGCCGGTTTCGTACCGGCGCGCGACATCGTCGTGGTCGCCCAACGCGGCACCGGACCCTCGCAGCCGTCGCTCCAGTGCAACGAGGTCCTCGAGTACGACATCGAGCTGCTCGACCAGGACCTGTCCACCGAGGAGGCGCTCGAGGCCGGGGTCGAGCCCTACGAGGAATGCGCCGAGCGCCTCGATCGCGCCGGCGTCGACGCCGATGGGTACAACAGCGTCGCCAGCGCCAACGACATCGAGGCCCTCCGTCGGGCGCTCGGCCACGACGCCTGGGACGTCTTCGGGCTGTCCTACGGCACCCGACTCGCCCAGACCCTCATGCGCGATCATCCCGACGGCATCCGGGCGGTGATCCTGGACTCGGTTCTGGCGATCGACCGGGCGCCCAACTCCGACACCGCCACGACCGCCCGGCGGGCCTACGAACAACTCTTCGCGGGTTGTACGGCCAGCGCCGAGTGTCGCGCCGCGTACCCCGACTTCGAGCAGCGCTGGTTCGCGATGGTCGACACGCTCGACGCCGAGCCGCTGGTGTTCGACACGATCGACCCCCTCACCGCCGAGCAGTACGAGGTCCTCATCAACGGCGAAGACCTCATGGGTCTGGGCTTCCAGGCGCTCTACTCTGCAACGGCGTTCTCGGCGCTGCCCGAGATGATCGACCAGCTCGAGCGCGGCGACGTGTCGGGCCTTTCGTCGCTCGTCGGTATCCAACTCGCCAACGCGGCGTTCGTGTCGACGGGCACCTACTGGAGTGTCGTCTGCCGCGAAGAGGTCCCGTTCGAGACCGCCGCAGACCGGACTGCCGGCGCCACCGGCGACGAACGCTACGACTCGCTGTCGCCGCAGCCGGCGTTCGGCGCCTACGTCGACGAGCTGTGCGACGCCTTCGACGTCGGTGCCGCCGATCCGGTCGAGAACGAGCTGGTCCAGAGCGACATTCCGACGCTGATCCTGGCCGGGTCCTACGATCCCGTCACCCCGCCCGCCGACGGCGAATCGCTCCTCGCCGGTCTGTCGGCTGCCACGTTCGTGGAGTTGCCCCACACCGGCCACGGGGCCATGGTCGACGAGTGCGCCCAGCGACTCGCCTCGGCGTTCCTGGCCGACCCGGCTGCGGCGATCGACACTGCATGCGTCGCGGACGTCGCCGAACCCGCCTGGGCCCCCGACTTGTTCGCAGACATCGAGTTCGAGCCGTTCTCCTATGACTCCGGGCTGTTCTCGGCCACCGGCGTCATCCCGGTGGGGTGGAACGCCGGGCCCGACGGCAGCTTCAGCCGCCAGGACAACTTGGTCGCCTCCTCCGCAGTGCTCCAGCAGGTGATCGACGGGGAGGTGGCCGATCTGTTGGTCGAGCAGCTGAGCCTGCTGGGCGACGATCCCGAGCTCATCGACACCGTTCCGGTGGACGGCCGACTCTGGTCTCGGTACGAAGTCGTCGTGCCGGGCTCGATCATCGACGTCTTCGTCGCCGAGAGCGATGGCTCCACGCTGTTCGTCGTGCTCCAGCACCCACCCGACCTGCGTGACGACGCCGTCGCCGCGCTGGTCGAGCCGATCCTCGAGGCGCTGGGCCCCTGAACCCCTCTGGTGGGGTGGCCTCGGTCAGGCGCGGTCGCCGAGGCGCTTGCGGATGAGCTCCCGGCGCTCCTGCAGATCCCGATAGGTCAGCGACTCGACCGAGGGATCGACGCCGAGCGATCCCTTCACCGACGTGAGATCGACGTCGTACTCCGCGGGATTCATCCCCACCTCCACGGCGATGCGGTGGCCGTGGGTGGTCGCGAAGTAGGTGGCCAGGTGCGTGATCTCGGCGAACAGGTCCACATCGGGGGCAAGGTTCGCGATGGCCGCGTCGAGGAACACCATGTTCTTCGCGAACAACATGAGCTCTTTCGGCATACGGGCGCCGTAGCCGAGCAGCGCCTTGACCACCCGGTTCATCTCGACGACGAGCTCGTCCCGGCTGAGCTGGGTGGGGTCGATGGGAGGCCCGTCGAGGCCGAGGTCGTCGATGACCGCTTCGAGGTCGGTGTCGGCGGGCAGGGCCCCGAGATCGCGGACCGCAGCGAGCTGGCCGCGCACGTCGTTCATCGTCGACGCCACCAGCAGTCGCAGGAAGGCCACGCGTCGTTGGTGGCTGAGGCGTCCGGTGATCCCGAAGTCCAGCAGCGCCGTCTTGCCGCTGTCCATGACGAAGAGGTTCCCGCCGTGGAGGTCGCCGTGGAAGACGCCGTGGATCATGCAGCCCTCGAAGAAGCCGATCATCCAGTTCCGGACCAGGCCATGGGTGTCGATCCCGGCGGCCTGGATCTCGGCCACCTCGTCGAAGTCGAACCCGGCGAGGCGCTCCATGACCAGCATCCGGCGGGTGACGAGTTCGGGGTGCGGGCGGGGGATGACGAAGCCGGTCTGGCCGAGGGCCTCGAAGGACTCGGCGACATCGAGCATGTTCTGAGCTTCGAGACGGAAGTCCAGCTCTTCGACGATGGTCTGGGCGAACACCTCGACCAGCGCCGGGGGGTTGGCCAGCGCAGTGATGGGGATACGGCCGACCAGGAACGGGGCCAGCCATGCCATGACCCGCAGATCGAGCGACACCAACGGCGCAACGGTGGGACGCTGCACCTTGACGACGACCTCGACGGGGTGACCGTCGGGACCCTCGCGCAGGATCGCCCGGTGGACCTGTGCGATGGAGGCGGCCGCCAGGGGCGTGCGGTCGAACTCGGCGAAGACGTCGGTGAGTGGGCATCCGAGTTCTGCCTCGACGACGCCGCGGACCACGTCGAAGGGTTCGGCGGGAACCTGATCACGGCACAGCTTGAACTCGGCGACGAGCTCGGCCGGAAAGATCCCGTCGCCGCTGGAGATGATCTGGCCGAGCTTGATGTAGGTGGGACCGAGGCGTTCGGCGGCGACGCGGAGGCGCCGGGCGATACCCGAGCGTGACGCCGAACCGCCCTGCTTGCGTTCCTTGAGCCGCCAGGCGACCACCGCGCCGCCGAGCTCGCGGACCACACGGACCACCCGAACACCGGGCGGCAGCTTGCGTTCGGCGGTGAGTTCGGGGACTCGCCGGCGGGCGACGGTTCGTCGGATGTCGATGTTGCGCTGCCAGGCGAGCTCGGTCTCGGGAAGTCGCCAGGGCGGGGTGGCGCTGAACGACCCGGCGCGTTCGAGCCGCGGCGATCCCTCGTCGGCGGCGGCGCCGACGAGATCGGCGTCGGTCGGGGAGTCGGTGGCGGGGGAGACGGTCACGATCGAAGATTCTCCCAGCTCATCGATCGCTTCGCGCAGCCCCGAGAAGACAAACGTCGGTGGTGGCCGCTGGACTCGGTACCGATCAGGCGCCGAGGGCGGCGAGGGTGGCCTCGAGGAGCTCGGGCCGACAGACCAACAGATCCGGCAGGTAGACGTCGGCCTGGTTGTACACGAGCGGCGACCCGTCGAGGCGGCTGGCGTGCAGGCCGGCGGCCCGCGCCACGGCGACCGGTGCGCAGGAGTCCCACTCGTACTGGCCTCCGGTGTGGGGATAGATGTCGGCCTCGCCCCGCACCACCGCCATGGTCTTCGCGCCGGCCGAGCCCATGGTGACCAGCTCGCCTCCCAGGGCTTCGACGACCGTCTCGGCAGCGGGGCCGGGCCGGGTGCGGCTGCAGATCACCCGTGGCGGGCCGCCGTGGGGCTCGGGAAGCGACGGCGGTTCGGCAGTGGACAAGGTCAGGCGCAGGCCGGGGAGCGCCACGGCACCAGCGGTGGGCACGCCGTCTTCGACCAGGGCGACGTGGACCGCCCAATCGGTGCGGGGCACCTCGCCGAACTCGCGGGTGCCATCGAGGGGGTCGACGATCCACACCCGGTCGGCACCCAGACGCACCTGGTCGTCCTTGCCCTCCTCGGACAGCACGGCATCGTGGGGTCGACGCTCGGCCAGTCCGGCCATGAGATGGTCGTGGGCGGCCTTGTCGCCGGCGTCTTTGAGCTCGCCGGGTGTGACGCCCTCGTCGGTCAGGTCGGCCCGCAGCGCGAGCAGCAGTTCTCCAGCGGAGGTCGCGAGCTCGGCAGCGAGCCAGTGGTCGTCGTGGTCGGCCATGTGTGTCCTGTCGGAGTCGGAGCGGCTGGCGATCGTGGCGCGCCCGGGAGGGGCGCACCGGCTCAGCCGTCTCGCTTCTTGCGGAGGCGCTTGCTGTGCTCTTCGAGCCGCTTGCGCTGATCCTTGGTGAGCGAGTCGAGTCCCCGTTCGGCCACCTGATCGAGCAACGCGTCGATCTCGATGTCCTCTGAGGCATCGGCCGGGCCTGACGTCGGTACTGCCGTGAGGTTGGATCTGCCGCGCCGACGGCGCCCCCGGGAGCGGCCGCCGCCCGAGCCCGATGAGCTGGGGCGGCTGGGTCGTCCCTCGCCGGTGACGAACGACGGCAGGTTGATGCGCGGAACCCAGGGCAGTTCCTCGGCGTGGCCGAACGAACGGATTCCGATGAGTGAGACCGCGACGGTGGTGAACAACAACACGAGGTTGAAGTCGTTGCGATCGCCCAGTGCCTGCAGGAACTCGAGGCCGACGACGACTGCACCGAGGATCCACGCAGGGATACCGGGCCAGAACCTCGCCGTGGGGAACTGGGCCACGAATGCCAGGAGCACGCCCAACTCGACGAACCGCAGGCCCGCCCCGATGCCGATGAACCCGGTGAACAGCAGGTCGAACACGGTGACGACCAGCGCGGGGATGAGCGTGAGCGCGATGAGGAACCACAGGAACTGGTTGCGCCCCAGCAGGTTCTCGAGCTGCGACCCCAACATGTAGAAGATCGCGAAGAGGATGATCGTCCAGAAGTCGGGCTCGTTCGGGACGGGCCAGGTGACGAGACGCCAGACCTGGCCCTCGAGCACGCTGCCGACGCCGGGCAGTTCCTGGGGCGTCAGGTAGAGCTGGCGGGAGATCGTGCGCTCGGCACCCTCGATCGCCCAGATCAGCATCGAGAACACCCCGACGCCGATGACGGCGACAGTGGTGGTCACATCGAGCTGGCCGACCCGGAACCAGGGCTGGCTGCCGCCGGCCCACGGGCTGGAATAGGAGTAGCGATCAGGCATGGAAGTCCTCGTCAGACATGACGGGCCCCAAGGTACAGCCAGCGGGCGCCGCAGGGAACGAGGGGAGGCCCTCATCACAGCCAGACCCCGACGGGACGGTCCTCGGCATGGGTCAGCGGTCGACGCCGGCGCGCCCGACAGCCACGGCGTGGGCACGGTCTTCGAGGGTGTCGTCGATGTCGGCCAACTCGGTTGCCGCGCCGGCATGGTCGAGGGACCAACGCAACACCGTGTCGGCCAGCCACGGGTTCTTCGGCAGCAGCGGACCGTGCAGGTAGGTCCCGATGACCCGCTGCTGGACCGCCCCCTCGACGCCGCTGACGCCGTCGTTGCCGTGACCGGTGACCACCCGCCCCAGGGGGCGCGCCGCAGGGCCCAGCGTCGTGCGGCCACCGTGGTTCTCGTAGCCCACCACCGTGCGCGTCTCGCCGTCGAGGGTGGCGTCGATGACCAGATCGCCGATGAGGCGGCCGTCGCCGGCGTCGGTGTCGACATCCAAGATGCCGACGCCCGGCAGGCGGTGACCGTCGGCGTCGGTGTAGCCGGCCCCGGCGAGCTGGATGCCGCCGCAGACCCACAAGAACGCGGCACCGTCATCGGCCGCCGAACGCAGGGCATCGGCCTTGGTGGCCGCCAGATCGTGGGCGACGATCCGCTGGTCGCGGTCCTGGCCGCCGCCGAGGTAGTAGAGGTCGTGGGCCCCGGGGTCGATCGGGTCGCCGGGGCCCGCCTCGGTGATCTCGAGGCGGAGGCCGCGCCACTCGAGGCGGCGAGCGAACACGGCGATGTTGCCGCGATCGGCGTAGATGTTCATCTCGTGCGGAAACAGGTGACACAGCCGCACCGTCGGGACTCCCGTCACGACTGATCCTCCCAGAAGGCCTGGGCGACGCCGCGCCGCACCAGCTCGGCGCGCAGGTCGAGCATCGCGGTGTAGGTGGGCAGCACATAGGCGGTCCCGCCGACCGGGGTCGCGGCCACCAGGGCATCGAGGGCGCGGGCGGGGTCCCGTACGACGTCGATGTGGTCGCTCGCCAGGCCGCCGTAGCGGAAGCGCAGGGCCAGGTCCTCGGCCCGGTCGCCGGCGACGACGAGGTGCGCCAGATGATCGAAGAGCGGCTCGTGGTCGACGTCCCAGATCCACGAGACGTCGCGGCCGTCGGCTGTGCGGTCGTTGAGCATCACCATCACATGCACCGGTTTCGGATCGGTGAGCACGGTGCGGATGTTCTCGTTCGCTCCTGCGGGGTTCTTCGCCAACAACAGCACCAGGCGTCGCCCGTCGATCTCGACGTGTTCGGCCCGACCGAAGGCTGCCCTGGTGTGGGCCAGGGCTGCGGCGGCGTCGACGATGTCGAGCCCCAGCGCGATGGCCGTGCCCAGTGCAGCGAGCACGTTGTAGGCGTTGTGGAGCCCGGGGAGCGCCACCCGGGCCTCGACGGGGCCGCCGGGGGTGCGGGCCGACAACGTCAGCCCATCGACGCCGTCGAGGGTCACGACGGTTGCGGCGATGTCGGGTGTCGGTCGCCGAAGGCCACAGCTCGGGCAGCGCCAGTGTCCCTGGTGACCGATGGTGACGAGGTCGTAGACGAGGGGTTCGTCACAACGGGGGCAATGGGTCGAGTCGGCCGCGTGTGACACGGTGTGGCGGTCGACGCCGGGATCGTCGACTCCGAAGGTCAGGACCCGATCGCGTCCGTGGCCGAGGACGGCGGTCGCGGGATCGTCGGCGTTGAGCACCAAGGTCGTGGTGGTGTCGAGCGAGGCGATCATCGTGCGCCATCGTGCGACCAACGTCTCGAGCTCGCCGTAGCGGTCGAGCTGGTCGCGGAACAGGTTCATCAACACGATGACGCTGGGGTGGACCTGGTCGGCGACGGCGGGCAGCGCCGCCTCGTCGACCTCGAACAGGCCGATCTCGGCGGGTCGCGCCGACCGATCGCGCGATGCCTCGAGCAGTGCGGCAGTCACGCCGGTCAACAGGTTGGCGCCGGCGGAATTGGCCACGACGGCGAGCTCCTCGGCATCGAGGATCGAGCGGACGAGGCGGGCCGTGGTGGTCTTGCCGTTCGTGGCCGAGATGGCCACCGCGCCCCGGGTGAGGTCGCCCGAGAGCTCCTCGGCGGCCCGCGGCCGCAGCCGCAACAACACCATGCCGGGCAGGCTGGTGCCGCCGCCGCGGCCGGTGCGGCGCGACAGCCAGCCGGCCCCGATGGCGATGAGCTGAGCGACCCGACGCATCGACACAGGCTAGGACCGCGAGGGACTCACATCGTCCGGGCTGCTGCCGATGGATTCGCATGGCGTCATCGACGACAGAAGCAACGAAGACCTGGAACAGCCGTGCAGTCGTTCGACTCGTCGAACCGGGCAACTGGGCCGAGTGCTCGTTGTGCAACGAGGTCATCAAGTTCCGGGCCCGCGAGCGGCGCGCCCAGGTGATCTGCAACGTGTACGTCGACAACCGCTGGGACCGCGTCGAGCACTTCCACGAGGACTGCTACGCCGCCGCTGAGCAACCCTTCGGCGAGCCCGAGGAACAGGCCTCGCGCTGAGGCTTGGCGCGATCCTGCGCATCCGACTCCGTCGCCTCCCGCGCCTGCGCCCGACGACCACGACTCGTCCTCACGGATCGCAGAGCGGGCCGCGCCGGGATCGTGACCACGGCCGACGTGGTCGCCTCCACGGAGAGACCGGTGTGCCGCTGTGCACGGTCGACGAGATCGGCGACGCACTGGCCGGAACGGGCAACCCCTGCTGTCGTGGTGTTCCTGAGGCTGGCGAGCGACATTCCGTAGCGTCAGTCTGAGCGGCTTGGGCAGTCGGTCCCACCCACTCGGGTTTGCCGGCTATGCGCGGGATGTCGGAGTGCTGCGTTGAATATTCTCGAGCGGGTGTAGCACGTAGTGCTACGGTGGGGGGATGAGTCAGGTCATCACCCAACGAGAACTGCGCAACGGCAGCGGAGAGATCATGCGGCGCCTCGACGAGGGCGAGTCCTTCGTGGTCACACGGAATGGCGTGCCTGTGGGTGAACTCACCCCGCTGCGGCGACTTCGTTTCGTGACGGCGGACTCCATCGCACAGCTCTTCCAGGCAGCTCCGCCTATCGACGCTGAACAGTTCCGGCAAGACCTCGACGAAGTCGCCGATCAGAGCATCGAACCTCGTGCCTGACCAACGGGTAGCACGCGGCGTGCTCGACACGTCCGTCGTCATCGACCTCGACAGCATCGATGTCAGCGAGCTTCCACTCGAGGTTGCAGTGACCGCGCTCACCATGGCCGAACTCGCGGCAGGACCCCACGCTGCCACCGACCCAGCCGAGCGAGCCCGTCGCCAAGACCGGTTACAAAGGACCGAGGCAGCGTTCGCGCCGTTGCCGTTCGACGCCGACGCAGCCCGGGCGTACGGGCGGATCTACGCAGCAGTGACAGCTGCCGGTCGCAACGCGCGAGGCGCACGTGCGGTCGACTTGATGATCGCAGCAGTCGCCTGCTCCGTCGAGCTTCCGCTCTACACGCGAAACCCCAGCGATTTCGCGACGATGGACGGCCTGGTCGACATCGTCGCAATCTGATTCCCGCTCGTGATCACCCACACGATCAGACTGGTCGATCTGCACCTGATCGGCACTTCGGCGGGCGATCACCCGCTCGAGATTGCGCAGGCGGTTGGTGCTGACGACAGCGCGTTTCTCTCATCTGGAACCCGGGCCGCGTACACCACGGGTGCGTCCATTTGTCCGCGTCGATCCCCAGCAAGGTCTACGGTTCGAAGGTGAGAACCACAGAACCGGGCCAGGTCGTCGACATTCGAGATGCCCGAACGTTGTTCCCGGCCACGACCACGTCGGCCTACTTCAACACGGCAGCGGTCGGGTTGGCGAGCCAGACATTGACCGCGGCGTACCATCGCTACGTCGACGAATGGTCGGTGTCCGGTCTCGACTACGTCCGCGGGGAAGCAGCTGCGGAAGCTGCGAGGACCTCGGTCGCAGCACTGATGGGCGCCGATCGATCCGACGTTGCGTTGATCGCGTCGGTGTCTGCCGCGGCGGGGCTCGTGGCCGCACAGTTCGGACCCGCCCGCAGCGGACAGAACGTGGTGATCGGCGAACGCGAGTACAGCTCGAACCATTTCCCGTGGCGGTTGCTCGCCGAGAAGGGCTACGAGGTCCGCCAAGTCCCGTTCCGCAACGGTGGCCTCGAACCCGACGACATCGCACGTCACGTCGATCGTGGCACGCAGTTGGTCGCGTTCAGCGGGGTGCAGACCGCATCGGGCCATCGCTCCGACATCCCGGCCATCGGGGACTTGGCGCACGCGGTGGGGGCGCTCGTCTTCGTCGACGGCTCCCAGATGATCGGTGCGCTGCCGGTTGCTGCTGACCTCGAATACATCGATGTGCTGGCGACGTCGGATCACAAGTTCCTCATGAACGCCGGGCGGGGGATCGGGTACTGCTATCTCTCTGCCGGAGGTCCAAGACCGCTTCTCGCCCGTCAACGCCGGGTGGAAGGCGGGAACTGTGCCGTTCGACAGCTTCTTCGGGCCCGACGATGGATCTCTCCTCGACTGCGTCTCGCTTCGACAACTCGATCAGCTGGCTCGCTGCGATCGGCGACGAAGCCGCACTCTCGGTTTTCGACGAGTTCGGCGCTGACGCGATCTTTCAGCGAAACAGCGAACTGGCCGGCCTGCTCCGGACCGCGCTGGCCGAGATCGGTCGCGAGCCGATCGACCTTCCGGTCGCCAATCGCAGCACCATCGTGTCCGTGCCCCTCGGCGACGCCGAGCCCGCGGAACTTCTGGCGAAGCTGAAGCAGCAAGGCATCATCTGTTCGGCTCGCGACGGCAACCTGCGACTGGCGATCCACTTCTACAACCACGAAGACGACATCGAGCAGATCGCGAGCGCACTGACCGAACTCTGATCGAAGGATGATCGCCAGAAACGGCACCCATATCGTCACGGGGTCGATCCCTCCCGCTCTCAGATCTGCGGTGGGTGATGGCGGCGGTGGTGACAGGGGGCGCAGCGGAGTTCGAGTTCGTCGACGACGGTGTGGCGGGTGATGTCGTAGTCGGGGACGTGGTCGTATTCGTGCAGGTCGTGGCGACCGCAGTCCACACAGCTGCGGTCGCGTTCTTTCACGACCCGTTTCTGGCGCACACTCGGGTGGCGCTGCCGGCTCGGCGGTGGTGACCGGGAGCTTGGTGAGGGCTTTGCCGACACGGATCCACTCCCGTGCGGTGCAGGCCTCCACACCCGCCACGGTGGCCAGCCAGTGCGCTGGCGTCGGTGACCCATCGAGAACCCACTCCGGGGATTCTGCGAACGCGGCGGCCGCGATGACCATCTCGAACTGACAATCGGCCCATGTCGCCGCCAACGCCACCAACTCGCTGCCCAGGGGTCCCAGCCTCGAAGCCGACCGGTCGAGGAACGTGCTGGTGTTCTTCACGGGCCTGCTCCTGGTGTCGTCGCTACGATCGAGGGATCGGTCAAGAGGGGGAGAAGGCGTTTCCCTCGATCGTAGCGACGACCTGTGACAGCCATGATCGTTCTGCCGGTCCGGCGTTGGGCCCGCCCGACACGGATTCGTCAGCGACGCCGCCACCCCTCCGAGATCGACAAAACCCCTGGTCAGCGACGCGTCCGCGGACGCGTCCGTGCGGTGCCGAGACGCCTGGGCCACTCGCCAGGCCCCTTCGTCTGGAACATGAGCGAGCACGCCAGGTGGATTGTCCAGAAGTCACCGAAGCAACCGACATCGACGCGCCGATCGAAGCCAACCGGTTCGGCGGCGCGCCAGCGGCTGGCCGTTCGGTCAGCCGTCGTGATGCCGACCTGTCAGCGGGTCAGGGGTTTGTACTTGATCCGGGTCGGCTGGTCACTCTGGCCGAGCTCCTTGCGGCGGTAGGTCTCGTAGTCGCTGAAGTTGCCCTCGAACCAGCGGACCTGGCTGTCACCCTCGAACGCGAGGATGTGGGTGGCCACCCGATCGAGGAACCAGCGATCGTGGCTGATCACCACCGCGCACCCCGCGTAGTCCTCGAGCCCGGCTTCGAGCGCCCGGAGCGTGTCGACGTCGAGGTCGTTGGTGGGTTCGTCGAGCAGCAACACGTTGGCGCCGCTGCGCAGCACCTTGGCGAGATGCACCCGGTTGCGCTCGCCGCCCGAGAGCACCCCGACCTCCTTCTGCTGGTCCGAGCCCTTGAAGTTGAACGACGCCACATAGGCCCGGCCATGGATCTCGCGTCCGCCGACCACCAGGTTGTCGACGCCCCCGGTGATCTCTTCGTACACGGTGCTCGCGGCGTCGAGGCTGTCGCGTGACTGGTCGACGTAGCCCAGCGTGACCGTCGGCCCGACCCGGATGCTGCCGTCGTCGGCGTCCTCGGCGCCGGTGATCATCCGGAACAGCGTCGTCTTGCCGGCGCCGTTGGCGCCGATGATGCCGACGATGCCCGCCGGGGGCAGCGAGAATGACAGATCCTCGACCAGCAGCTTGTCGCCGAAGGCCTTGCGCACGTGGTCGGCCTCGATCACCACGTCGCCGAGGCGCTGGTCGACCGGAATGGAGATCTGGAGTTCGGAGTCACGGCCCTCGGCGCTCTTGGCTTCGGCCAACAGCTTGTCATAGGCCGCGAGGCGGGCCTTGCCCTTGGCCTGGCGGGCCTTGGGGGCCATGCGCACCCATTCGAGTTCGCGAGCCAGGGTCCGCTGGCGGGCGGAGTCCTTGTTCTCCTCGAGCTTCATGCGCTCCTGTTTCTGTTCGAGCCAGCCCGAGTAGTTGCCCTCGTACGGGATGCCTCGTCCCCGATCGAGCTCGAGGATCCAACCGGCGACGTTGTCGAGGAAGTAGCGATCGTGGGTGATGGCCACGACGGTGCCGGCGTAGTCCTTCAAGAACCGTTCGAGCCAGGCGACCGACTCGGCGTCGAGATGGTTGGTGGGCTCGTCGAGCAACAACAGGTCCGGGCGCGACAACAACAGACGGCACAGCGCGACCCGGCGCCGTTCGCCGCCTGACAGGTTGGTGACGTCGGCGTCGCCGGGCGGCAGGCGCAGTGCGTCCATGGCGATCTCGACGCCGCGCTGCAGATCCCAGGCGTTGGCGGCTTCGATCTTGCGTTCGAGCTCGGCTTGCTCGTCGCCGAGCTTTTCGTAGTCGGCCTCGGGGTCGGACCAGGCGGCGAGGACCTCGTCGTAGCGGGTCAGGAGCGCGGCGACCTCGCCGACGCCGTCCATGACGTTCTCGTGGACGGTCTTGTCGGGGTCGAGGTGGGGCTCTTGTTCGAGCAGTCCCACACTGAAACCCGGCGTCAGGCGGGCCTCGCCGCTGTAGCCGTCGTCGAGGCCGGCCATGATCTTGAGCAGCGACGACTTGCCGGCACCGTTGGCTCCGAGCACCCCGATCTTGGCTCCGGGGTAGAACGACAGCGAGATGTCCTTGAGGACCTCGCGATCCGGTGGGTAGAAGCGCGTGACCTTGTGCATGGTGAAGATGTATTCGGCGGCCATGCTGTCGCAGGCTAGGGGGGTTTTCGCCCATGGCCCGACGCACGCGTGCTTCGTACCGTGATCGCTGTACCGGTCAACGGTGGTGATGCACCCGGTGCGGGGATCGGAGCGTTCGGGCGGGCGCTTTCGGTCCCCGCACCCACGACCGCTCCCAGCGGCACCCTCCGCACGGGACCCTCGCACACGATGCGTGCCTCGGGACTAGTCTGCGGACTCGCACGAGCAACCGAGGGGATACGCACATGGGGGACCACGACGACTGGCCGGAGCGGCTGGGCGCGTTCATGACCGGCCATCTCGGACGAGAGGCCACGGTCGTGGAGTTCTCGCCGATCACCGGCGGCTACAGCCGGTTCATGGCCAAGTTCACGATCGACCACGGCGATGGCCACAGCCGGTACGTGCTACGAGCCGACCCGCCCCCGGGGCAGTCGATCCTGGTCACCGACCGGGTGCTCGAGTGGTCGGTGCTGACTGCGATCGCCGACTCGGTGGCCATTCCGCCGCTGGTCACCTTCGACACCGAGATCCTCGGCACGCCGTCGATCATCATGGATTGCGTCGACGGCGAGTCGTTGTTCGCCCTGCTGCAGGTCAACCTCGAGGCAGATCACAGCCACTACACCGACCGTCTGGCCACCCTCGCCGCCGACATCCACACCCTCGACGTCGATGCGTTGCCCGACGCGCTGGACCGGCCGGCCTCGTGGAGCAGCTACATCGATGCCCAGATCCAGACCTGGATCGATGCCGAGGCAGCCCACGCCGAGCACGAGCCGTTCATGCGCCTCGTCGCCGCGTGGCTCGATGCGAACCGGCCACCGGAGATGCCGCTCACCGTCGTGCACGGCGACTTCCAGGCGCCGAACATCCTCGTCGAGTCCAACGGCGGGCGGTTCATCATGTGCGACTGGGAGATGGCCCGCGTCGGCGACCCTCGCGAAGACCTCGGCTGGTGGACGCTGGCTGCGAAGTCCCAGCCGCCCGATCTGGTCGACCTCGATGCCGACGCGTTCTTCGCCCGCTACCGCGAGCTCACCGGCTTCAGCGAAGAGGTCGTCAATCCCGCGACCGTTGCGTACTTCACGGTGCTGTCGTCGGCCACGGTGTTCTTCAACCTGATCGCCCAGACCGCATCGATGACCCGCGGGGAGACCACGGCGATGAGCATCGCCTACATGACCAACGCCATGCCGTTCATGCACGGCGTGTGGATCGACTCGATGCAACGAGCCGGCGCGTGGAGCACGGAGGTGTCGGCATGATCAGCCAACCGTCGATTCCCCGCCTGCTCGAGTCGATCCGCGACGAACTCGGCGACAAGATCAAGCCCGCCCTCGCCGACCCGACGCTGCGGGTCAACGTCGACATGATGATGGCCGTCCTCAACGCCCTGGTCATCCGGACCGAGCACGAGATCGACTGGATGCGCGCCGAGGCGGCGACCATCGAGACCGCCGCCGACCGGCTGTTGCCCACCCTGGCCGACAGCGCCGCCGCCGATGCCGCGCTCGCCGCCTACCGGTCCCAGCGCACCGACAGCCTCGTGCTGTCCGACGTCCAAGGCGACTACGACCGGGCCAGCGAGGTGCTGTCGTGCCTGGCCGCCGCGGCCTATGCCGCGGGAGACCCCGCCGCCATCGCCGAGGTCGAAGCGCTGTTCGCACATCGCCTCGGCACCGAGAACACCGCCATCGGCGAGTTCATCGCCGTCGGCCGCGACTGAAGGACGGGGCTGGGGTCAAGTTCTTTTCTCCCTTTCTCGGGTTCTGTTGCCCGGTGGGCAGCGCGGCGTGGAGAAAGGGAGAAAAGAGACGTGACCCCCGTGGTTTCTCGGGTTCTGTTGCCCGGTGGGCAGCGCGGCGTGGAGAAAGGGAGAAAAGAGACGTGACCCCCGTGGTTTCTCGGGTTCTGTTGCCCGGTGGGCAGCGCGGCGTGGAGAAAGGGAGAAAAGAGACGTGACCCCCGTGGTTCCCTAGCCTGGCACCCATGATCGAGGCCGTGCTGTTCGACTTCGGTGGGGTCGTCACCACCAGTCCCTTCGACAACTTCGCCACCTACGAACGCGACGTCGGGCTGCCCGAGGGGCTGATCCGTTCGATCAACGCCACCAACCCCGACGACAACGCCTGGGCGAAGCTCGAACGCAGCGAGGTCGATCGCGACGGCTTCGTCGCGCTCTTCGAAGCCGAGGCCGCTGCGCTCGGCCACGCCGTCGATGCCCGACGCGTGCTCGACTGCCTGAAGACGCAGCTCCGTCCCGGGATGGTGTCGGTCGTCCGGGGTCTGCGGCCGCGCTACAAGACCGCCATCTTGACCAACAACCTCCGTCCCCACGGCGACGACCCCGACGATGGTCTGACACCCACCGGCGACATGGGTGCAGTCACCAGCGACGTCGACGCGCTCGTCGAGTCATCGGTGGTGGGCTGTCGCAAGCCCGAGGTGCGCTTCTACGAGATCGCCTGCGACGCCCTCGGCGTCGACGCGTCGGCCTGTGTGTTCCTCGACGACCTCGGGGTGAACTGCAAACCGGCGCGGGCCATGGGCATGACCACCATCAAGGTCACCGGTGAAGCCCAGGCCATCGCCGATCTCGAAGCGGTCCTGGGCCACCCGGTGCGGTAGCGGCCGGTCAGGACCTCACAGACCTGCGACGGTGCGCTTGAGCAGGTCGGCCTGCTCCCAGGCGTGGACCGCTGCGGAACCCGTTGCGGGGCTGCCCGACTCGAGGCGGCTGATGCGGCGAATCGTGTGCGAATGCCCATGACCGTCGTAGAAGCGGCCCTTCAGGGAGTTCCAGCCACCCATGTTCTCCGGCTCCTCCTGGAGCCAGACGATCTCGGAGGCGTTCGGGTAGCGGGCCACCGACGCTGCGATGGCCTCGTAGGGCCACGGGTACAACTGCTCGACCCGCTCGATGGCCACCGGAGCGCCGGTTTCGTCGCGCATCGCGATGGCTTCGTGGCTGACCTTGCCGCTGGCGAACACGATGCGCTGGACGGCGTCGGGGTCGGGGACACCCTCGTCGGTCAGCACCAGCTGGAAGCGGCCGTCGCTGAGGTCGCTGATGGCGCTGCGGGCCGAGCGGGCCCGGATCAGGCTCTTCGGCGTGAACAAGATCAGCGGCCGCTGGATCGCGGCGTGCGCCTGACGCCGCAGCGCATGGAAGTACTGCGCCGAGGTCGAGGCCTGCACCACGGTGAGGTTGTCCTCGGCGGCCAGGAGCATGAAGCGTTCGATGCGCCCGGAGCTGTGCTCGGGGCCCTGACCCTCGAAACCGTGGGGCAACAGCATCACCAGGCCCGAGTGCTGGTTCCACTTGTCCTCGGCGGCCACGAGGAACTGGTCGATGATGATCTGCGCGCCGTTCATGAAGTCGCCGAACTGCGCCTCCCAGATGGTGAGGGCACCCGGATTGGCCAGTGAATACCCGTACTCGAAGCCCAATGCTGCGTACTCCGACAGGAGCGAGTCGTAGATCCAGAGGTTCGCTCCGCTCGCGTCGGCGATGGGCCGCAGCGGCATGAACTCGCGTGCGGTCTCGTAGCAGACGATCGTCGAGTGGCGATGCGAGAACGTGCCCCGTCGCGAGTCCTGCCCGGCGAGGCGGATCGACTTGCCCTCGGCGAGCAGGCTGCCGAAGGCGAGGCCTTCGGCCAGAGCCCAGTCGACCTCGCCCTTGGCGTACATGGCGTCGCGTGCCTTGAACTGCTTGTCGAGCTTGGGATGGCGGGTGAAGTCGTCGGGGACGACCGCCAACGCGGTGGTGATCTCGTCCAGACGACCCCGATCGACGCTGGTGTCGAAGGGAGTCTGCGCACCCACCACATGGCGTGCCCCCGGCTCGTGGGGTTCGCGTCCACCGGCATCCCGTGTCGCGTCGAGCGCGGCCTGGAGCTTGCCGTGGAAGTCGTCCATGGCCTGCTCGGCCTCGTCGAGGGTGATGTCGCCACGCTTGACCAGCGACTCCACGTACAGCTTGCGCACCGAACGGTGCTCCTCGATCCGGCGGTACATGAGGGGCTGGGTGTAGCTGGGGTCGTCGCCTTCGTTGTGGCCGTGGCGGCGGTAGCACCACATGTCGATGACGACGTCTTTGTTGAACCGTTGGCGGTACTCGAAGGCCAGGTGCGCGACACGCACGCACGCCTCGGGGTCGTCGCCGTTGACGTGGAAGATGGGTGACTGCACCATCTTCGCGACGTCGGTTGCGTAGGTGGAGCTGCGCGAGAACTCCGGCGCGGTCGTGAAACCCACCTGGTTGTTGATGACCAGGTGGATGGTGCCGCCGACCTTGTAACCGTTGATCTGGGACAGGTTGAGCGACTCGGCCACCACGCCCTGACCGGCGAACGCCGCATCGCCGTGGATCAGAAGCGGTAGGACGGGATAGTCCTCGGGCGGCTCGATCTGGTCCATGCGGGCCCGGGCCATGCCGAGCACCACCGGGTCCACCGCTTCGAGATGGGACGGGTTGGCGGCGAGTTCGAGCGGCACGGTCTGGCCGGATCGAGCCTGGAAGACGCCGGTCTGGCCGAGGTGGTACTTGACGTCGCCGCTGCCCTGGATCGAGTGTTCGTCGAGGCCGCCCTCGAACTCGCTGAACAGCGCCTCGTAGGCCTTGCCCACGATGTTGACCAATACGTTGAGGCGGCCGCGGTGGGCCATGCCCAACACGATCGAGTCGAACGAGGAGTTGGCGGCTTCCGAGCACAGCGCGTCGAGGATGGGGATCGCGCTCTCGGCACCCTCGAGACCGAAACGCTTCTGGCCGACGTACTTGGTGGCCAAGAACTTCTCGAGGGCTTCGGCTGCATTCAGCCGGTCGAGGATGTGGCGCTTCTCGTCGACGGTGAGGTTCTGCTGGCTGTGGTGTACCTCGACCTTGGCCTGGATCCACTGCTTCTCGGTCGGATCCTGGATGTGCATGTACTCGACACCGATGGTGCGGCAGTATGCGTCGCGGAGCGCCCCGAGGATGTCGCCCAGGGGCATCCGGGGAGACTCGGTGGTGGGATCGACGCCACCGATGCCGCGGGCGTAGAACTCGCGGTCGAGGTCCCAGATGGTGAGGCCATAGGTGGCGGGGTCGAGCTCGGAGTGCATGTGCGGCTCCTTGAGCCGCAACGGGTCGAGGTCGGCGATCAGGTGCCCGCGCACGCGGTGCATGTTGATCAAGGTGTTGACCTGCGACCTGCTTTTCGAGCATGCCGGCGGTCTGGTCGACGGGCATGACGTCGCGGCGCCACTGGACGGCCTCGTAGGGCACGCCCATGGAGCGGAAGGCATCGTCGTAGAAGTGGTCCTCGCCGATGAGCAGTTCGTGTACCTTGCGCAGGAACAGGCCGGACTCGGCGCCCTGGATGATGCGGTGGTCGTAGGTGGAGGTGAGCGTGATCACCTTCGAGACACCGAGGTCGGCGAGACGACGTGGGATCCGATGCCTGGAACTCGGTCGGGTAGTCGATGGTGCCGACGCCGACGATGAGGCCTTGGCCCGGCATGAGGCGCGGCACCGACTGCAGGGTGCCGAATCCGCCGGGGTTGGTGAGGCTGACCGTCACGCCCGAGAGGTCATCCGCGGTGACCTTGCCGGCTCGGACCCGACGGATGAGCTCTTCGTAGCTCTCGACGAAGGTGCGGAAGTCCATGGCGTCGGCACCCTTGATGGCCGGGACCATGAGGGTGCGCGACCCGTCGGACTTCTCGAGGTCGACGGCGATGCCGAGGTTGACCGCAGCGTTGCGCACGATGCGCGGTTTGCCGTCGGCATCGGTGGTGTAGTTGGCGTTCATCGCCGGCATCGAGTCGGCGATGGCGCGCACCACGGCGAAGCCGATCAGGTGCGTGTAGCTGACCTTGCCTCCACGCGACCGGGCCAGGTAGCCGTTGATCACCTTGCGGTTGACCTCGAGCAGGCGAGCCGGCACCTCGCGGAAGCTGGTGGCGGTGGGGACCTCGAGGCTGGCCTCCATGTTCTCGACGATGCGAGCGGCCACACCGCGGATGGGATCACCGGGCGCCTCGGTCACCCGGCTCGCAGCGGCGGCCGCACCGGCACCGTTGGCCGAGCCGGCGGCGCTGGTCGTGGCCGGGGCGCTGGCTAGCAGCAGGGCTCGCTGGCCGACGCGACGCCGGCGGTGCCGTTGCCCGAACTCGGCGTGGCTGCCGGGCTTGAGCTCGCCGGTTCCGCCGGCCAGGCCGCTCATCGGGCGGTAGTCGGCGAAGAAGTCGCGCCAGCTCTCGCTGACCGAGTGCGGGTCGTTCTGGTACTGGGCGTACATCTCCTCGACGAGCCATTCGTTCTGCCCGGTCGAGGCGGCGGTGCGCTGCGTTGTCGAATGGTCATCCATCGCACGCGAGTGTACGGGCACCGAGCACGACGCTGGAGCCCACGGTGTGTTCTTCCGCGGTCTTCGCCGACCCGGCCACCCGTCGGACCGGTGCGCCGTGAGGCTGCGAGCCCTGCCGGTCACCGGGGAGCGGGCGCTGCCTCGCGGCGCCGCTGACGGATAGCCTCGCCTCGTGCGCATCGCCACCTGGAACGTCAACTCGCTCAACGCCCGACTGCCCCGCGTCGAGGAGTGGCTGACGCTGATGGAGCCCGACGTGCTCTGCATGCAGGAGACCAAACTCGCCAACGATGCGTTTCCGGCGCTGACGTTCGAGGCGATGGGCTATCAGAGCGTGCACCACGGCGAGGGCCGGTGGAACGGCGTGGCGATCCTGAGCCGCGGTCGGGCTCGACGATGTCGCGGTCGACTTCGCCGACGGCGGAGGGCCCGACACCGACGCCCGCATCGTGTGGGCGACCTGCGATGGCGTGCGCGTCGCCAGTTGCTACATCCCCAACGGTCGCTCGCCCGAGGACGATCACTACCGGTACAAGCTCGACTGGCTCGCCCGGTTGCGTGCGCATCTCGACCAGGCGTGTTCGCCGACCGAACCCGTCGCCCTGCTCGGTGACTTCAACATCGCTCCCGAGGATCGCGACGTGTGGGACATCGCGAAGTTCGCGACGCTCGACCCACGTCACGCCGCCCGAGCGCGACGCGTTCGGAGCGCTGTTGGACTGGGGCCTGCGTGACGTGTTCCGTGACGAGTACCCCGACGACGACGGTCTCTACACCTATTGGGACTACACCGCCGGTCGGTTCCACAAGCGCGAAGGCATGCGAATCGACTTCGTGTTGGCCTCGGCGCCGCTGGCCGACGCCACCGAGTGGGCGCTCGTCGATCGCAACGCCCGCAAGGGCGACAAGCCGTCGGACCACGCGCCACTGATGACCCAGTTCGCCCGCTGAGTCGCAGCGCGCCACCACGGTTCGCGTCCGCCCCGGGCTCGGTCGGTCGGTTGGTCATGGCGTCTGGCGCCGAAAATGGCTGCTGGGGCGACGGTTTTCGGCGCCGGAACCGGTGCGGCTCAGGTGTCCGGCGCGGCCTCGGCGGCTGGGTCCTCGGTGGTTGGGTCGTCGGCCAGTGACGCACGCAGGGCCCGCACGCGCTCGAGATTGCTCGGGCCCCCGACCTCGGGTCCGGCTTCGATCGGTGCCATCGCCATCTCGCCCAGCATCGGCGACGCCGATCGTGCGATCGTGCGATTGCCGAATCGCCGCGACGCCGCCCATGTGCAGTGCACCTCGTCGTGGGCTCGGGTGAGCGCCACGTAGAACAGTCGGCGCTCCTCGGCGCGCGCCGCGTCGGTCGTGGCCCGCCCGATGGGGACCAACCCGTCTTCGATCCCGGCGAGGTGCACCACCCGCCACTCCAGACCCTTGGCCGCGTGGAAGGTGGCGATCTCGACCCCGTCGCGCACCATGCCCGTGCTGTCGCCACCGAGGGTCGCCCGCACCCAGGCCACGAACCCGGCGCCGGTCGCCTCCGGATCCACGACGAGCTGCTCCTCGGCCAGACCGGCCAGTGCCGACAACGCTGCAGCGGGATCGCTCGTGCGCTCGCCGACCCGATCGGACGGCGGGGCCTCGTGAGGGCTCCCGGCGAGCTCGTCGCCGTCCTCGTCGTCTCCGGCGCCTGCCAGCGACGCCGCGTCGAGACGCAGATCCTCGAAGACCACACGCAGCGGAGCCCGACTCCGTTCGATCTCGGACAGCCGGCGCACCACCACGGGGTCCTCCAACAAGCCGGCACCATCGCGCACCCGAAAGGGGATCTGCGCGCGGGCGAGCGCGCTGGCGATGGCTGCGGTCTGGGCGTTGGTGCGCACCAGCACCGCCTGGTTCGACCAGCTCGCCCCCGGGTTGCGGCGATCGCGGATCCGGCGCGCCACGGTCTCGGCTTCGTGCTGGTCGTCGGGACATTGCGTGACCGTCGGCGGAGGGCCGTCCGGACGGTGCGCGACCAGCCTGGCGCGCTCGCCGCCGACCGCGGCTGCGGCCGCCAGGATCTGTGGTGTCGAGCGGAAGTTGTCACGGAGCTGCACCGTCTCGACGTCGGGATAGAACTCCTCGAGCCGGCTCAGGTAGCGGGCATCGGCGCCGTTCCAGCCGTAGATGGCCTGCTGAGGATCGCCGACGACGCACAGGGTCGATCCCGGCCCGCGCCACGCGGCGAGCAGGTCGAACTGGAGCCGGTTGACATCCTGGAACTCGTCGACGAACAGGTGCCGAACCCTCCAGTGCTGCGCCGCAGCCCGGTCCGCATCGGCGAGATCGCGGATGCACAGCTCCAACAGGTCGTCGAAGTCGACGAGACGTCGCCGGTGCTTGGCGGTGATGAACGCGTCGTAGATCTCGGCCACCTGGCCCAGCCGTATCGGTGGTCGGCGACCGGCCTGGTCCGCCACCTCGACATAGCGCGCAGGCGTGATGCGGCGGGCAGTGGCCCAGTCGATCTCGGCGGCCACTGCGACGCGATCGGGTCGTGGCAGCTCGGGCGGGATCAGCGGCCCCAGCACTCGCCCGCGACGATCGAGCAGCTCGGGTGGTCGGACGCCCTCGTCGCGCCACCGGGTACGGAGTTGTGCGTACGCCTGCGCGTGGAAGGTCCCGGCCACCACGGCGTCGGAGAGCCCCAACGCCCGCAGGCGTGTGCGTAGCTCGCCTGCGGCCTTGCGGGTGAAGGTGAGCGCCAGGGTCCGGGCCGGGTCGAGCGCGCCACCGTGGCCCTGATGGGCGATGCGGTGGGTCAGCACGCGGGTCTTGCCGCTCCCGGCGCCGGCCAGGATCCGCAGGGTGGGCACGTTGACGGTCACGGCGTGCCGTTGGTCCTCCGTCAGCCCGTCGAGCAACCGATCCATCGGGCCAGTGTGGCGGATCGTGGTGCCGACGGTGCCCGGTGGTGGTCGCCCGCCACGGTCGGCAGGCGCCCGTCGCCGGCGCACCCGTCGTGCGGGCTGCGTCAGCGGTGGCGCCAGATCGGGCCGTTGGGTGTGTCTTCGATCTCGATGCCACGGGCCGCCAACTCGTCGCGGATGGCGTCGGCGACGGCGAAGTCCCTGTCGGCCCGGGCCTGCTGGCGCCGGGCCACCAGGTCGTCGATCTCGGTGTCACCCTCGGGCGCGGTCGGGAACGTGATGCCCAGCACGCCCGCACAACTCGGTGACCGTCGCCGCGGCGATCGCAGCCCCTGCGTGGTCGCCGGCATCGAGCGCTGCGTTGCCCGCCGACACCTGGTCGAAGACCACCGCCAGCGCGTCGGGCGTGCCGAGATCGGTGTCCATCGCCGCGATGAACGTGTCGATGGCGGCGGCGTCGGTCGTGTCGGCCGCAGCCACACCCGCTGCGGCCATCCGTCGCACGAATGCGTCGAGACGATCGATCCCGCCGGAGGCGCCGGCCATGGCGGCCTCGCTCAGCTCCATCACGGTCAGGTAGTGGGCCTGCAACATCGCGAGGCGCAGCGGCCGGGGGCCGTAGGCGTCGAGGGCGTCGCCCAGGGTCCGGAAGTTGTTCAGCGACTTCGACATCTTCTCGCCGTCGACGTTCAGCATCGCCGAGTGCACCCAGTGCCGGGCGAAGCGATGTCCGGCGGCTTCGGCCTCGGCGCGTTCGTTCTCGTGATGGGGAAAGGCCAGGTCCGAGCCGCCGCCGTGGATGTCGAAGCCGTCGCCCAAGATGTCGAGTGACATGGCCACGCACTCGATGTGCCAGCCGGGGCGTCCCGGTCCCCACGGCGAGTCCCAGGTCGGTTCGCCCGGCTTGGCGGCCTTCCAGAGGGCGAAGTCGAGCGCGTCGTCCTTGCGTTCGTCGACGGCGACCCGGGCCTGGGCCTGCTCGCGCAGGTCGTCGGCGGTCCGCTGGCACAGCGCCCCGTATCCGGGGAACGACGACACGTCGAAGTACACGCCACGACCCTCGACCACATAGGCCTGGTCGCGCTCGAGCAACTCGCCGATCACTGCGATCATCTGCTCGACGTACTCGGTGGCACGCGGACGATGGTCGGCGTCGGCGATGCCGAGCATCCGGAGCTGGTCGATGTAGATCGTTGCGTAGCGCTCGGCCAGCTCCGGCTCGGTCGTACCGGTCGCGGCAGCTCGTTCGATGATCTTGTCGTCGATGTCGGTGATGTTCGATACGAGCGTCACGTCGTTGCCGCGCCAGCGCAGGTAGCGCACCAGCACGTCGTAGGTCAGCGCGGTGCGGGCGTGGCCGAGGTGGGGCACGTCGTACACCGTCGGTCCGCACGCGTAGATCGACACCGTGCCGGGTTCGCGGGGTTCGAGGTCGCGAAGGCGACCGGTCAAGGTGTCGGTGAGACGCATGGTCGACAGGATACGGCTGGGCCCTGCAGCCGCCGACCGCAGTGCCGGGCGGGTCCGCTGCGCCGACGAGCCACGAGCGCCCTCGACAGGAATCGAACCTGTGGCCTACCGCTTAGGAGGCGGTCGCTCTATCCGACTGAGCTACGAGGGCAGTGGCCTCCGAGCATAGGACGCAGGCCCACGGGGGTGGTTCCGTCGCCGGCGTCGGCCTACCGCCGCGAGGGATCGGGGCTCTATGGTGCGCCGCCATGGTCGGCCGAACCGCAACCGTGCGACGACGCGTCGTCGTCTGGGTCCTCATCTGGCTCCTCACCCTCGTCGGGCTGCGCGCCACGCTGTGGGCAGCCGAGATCTGCCCGCCGATCACCGCGGTCGACGCTCGTGAGGCCGCCGAAGCCGCTGGGCAGTGGATCGTGGCCAACCAGGAGCCGTCGGGTCGGTGGCTCTACGAGTGGAACCGGGTCACCGAGCAGGCCAGCAGCGCCTACAACCTGGTCCGCCACGCCGGCACGACCATGGCGCTCTACCAACTCGTCGATGCCGGCGACACCAGCGTCCTCGACGGTGCCGACCTGGCGACCGAGTGGATGCTCGCCCTCGACATCACCGAGGGGGCGCCCGCTGCGGAGGGCCTCGAGATCGCTGCGTTCGCCGAACCGGGCGACCCCGGCAAGCTCGGCACGGCGTCGCTCGTCGCAGTCGGGTTGGCGCAGCGCCGACTCGCCACCGACGACCCTCGACACGACGACCTGCTCCGCCGCCTCGGCAGGTTCATCATCGGCCAACAGCGCCCCGACGGATCGATGCTCGACCTGTGGGATCCCGACACCGGACCGGTCCCGGACCGCACATCGCTGTTCGCCACCGGCGAAGCCCTCTGGGCGCTCGCGCTCCTCGACGACCTGTTCCCGGGCGAAGGCTGGGGCGCTGCCGCGATGGTGACCATGGACTACGTGGCCACCGACCGCGACGACGACGAAGACGTCTGGCCCCGACCCTGGGCCGATCAGTGGGCGGCGTACTCGCTGCGCCAGCTCGACGGCGAGCTCGAGGGCTTCCACCTCGACTACGCCCGCACGCTCGCCGCCCAGTGGGGCGTCGCCACCCGCTGGGAGTCCCAACGCAACGGTGGGATCGACGAACTCGTCCATGCCCCCGAACCCATCGCTGCCGGTCAGGGCACCTGGCTCGAAGGCCTCGGGGCCCTGCGCGAGCTCGCCGAGAGCGACCCGCGCCTGGCCGACATATCCGACGACCTGGCTGATCGGCTGGCGTGCGGGGCCGGTCGCATGGTCGCCAAACAGGTCACCGGCACCGGCGTCGTCGAGCTCGACGGGGCCTGGTTCGTCGACGATGTCTCACGAGTCGACGGCCAACAACACGCACTCAGCGGCCTGCTGCTCGCCGAGCGGCTGCTCACGGCGTCGAGCGGCGACGACACCGCCGACAGCGCAGCAGGCGAACGCCCGACCGACGACCAGGAGACACCACGATGAGCGGATGGCCGGCGGCACTGATCGGTTTGATCGTGGTCCTCAACCCCGTCGGGGTCTCGCGAGCCGTGGCGTGGGGCGACCGTGGCGACCCGACCCAGCGCAACCGGTTCCTCGCCATCGTCGCCGGGGCGGCGGCGTTGCTCGCCGCGCTCGTGCTGATCACCGGCCCGCTGCTCGAGCTCGTCGACCTGTCGACGCCGACCTTCCGGCTCGGGGTCTCGGTCGTGATGGGACTCACGGGTGCCCGCTGGCTGCTGGTGCCGGTCGCCACCGTCACCGAGGCTGCGACCCCGCGAGACGAGGCCCTCACCCTCGGTGCCACCTTGCTGCTCGCTCCGGGACCCGTCCTGGCTGCGATGGCAGGCGGCGCCGACGGAGGAATCGCCGCCGGGCTGATCTCGGTCGTGGTGGCGATGGCCGTGACCGCGGCGCTACTGGTCATCGCTCGTCTCAGCGATCCGGGCGCCTCGGCCGGCAGCCGGCTCATCGGTGCCGTCGCGATCGTCGTCGCGGTCTCGATCGGGATCGACAGCGCCCGCACCGTCTGAGCGGCGCCGGCGGCGACGCGGCGTGGGCCGATCAGTACAGCTTCAACAGGCGTGAGGTCGAGGGTCCACCGAGGACGTCGCCGGTCCGACTGCGTCCGGGAAGGTTCGATCCCTGACTGAACCTGCGGGCGTCGTCGAGGCCGCTGCGGCTGCCGAACACGAGCGTGACCTCACCGGCGTCGGTCCGGCGGCCCAGGTCCTCGCCCGGCGCACCGATCGCCAGGTCGTCGCAGCGGTCGCCGTCGAAGTCCCCGGCCGCCAGCGAGGAGCCCACCAGGTCGCCCGCCTCTGCGGCGCCCGGAAGTCCCCGTGCCTGGGTCATCCAGGTCATGGCGCCGCGCAGCCCACCCGACGAGCCCCGCACCACGCCGACCCAACCGGCGTTGTCGTTTCGGCGGACCGTTTCGCCCGGCGCGCCGACGGCGAGGTCGTCGTCGCCGTCGCAGTCGAAGTCCCCGGCGGCGAGTGCGGCGCCGACGAAGTCGCCCGAGCCCGGCGTGCCGCGCAGCCCACCGCTGCCCTGGTAGATCACGGTCGTGCGTGCGAGCCCGGACGGCGAGCCGTAGGCGATGCTGACGGCGCCGGCTGCGCCACCCTCGCTCAGGCCCTCACCGGGCGCGCCGACTGCGAGGTCGTCGCACCCGTCGTCGTCGAAGTCTCCGACCGCCAGCGCGGCCCCCACCCGGTCGCCGCCCTCGAGAATGCCGGCGAGACCACCTTCTTGCCACAGGACCGTCGGCCGGACGAAACCCGACGCGCTGCCGTGGACGATGGCGACGGCGCCGGCATTGCGGGCGGCGTCGATGCTCTCGCCGGGCATCCCGACGGCGAGGTCGTCCACGCCGTCGCAGTCGAAGTCGCCTGCGGCCAGGGTGGCCCCGACGAGATCGCCGGCCTCGACCTCACCGGCCAGGCCGTCTGCCTGGCTCAACGTCACCGAGGCCCGCCCCGAACCGATCCCTCGTCGGTGCCCGAAGGCGACCGCCACGGCACCTGCGTCGGTTTCGCCCGCAATGTCTTCGCCCGGGATGCCGACGGCGAGATCGTCGCAGCCATCGCCGTCGAAATCGCCGCTCGCCAGTGCGGTACCGGTCAGTTCGTTGCCGGCCCTGGCCCCACTGAGCCGTCCGCCCTGGGCGAGGCGGATCGGCCGATTGGCGACGCTTCGGGCGCGGCCGTGGGTGACCACGACCAACCCCGCATCGTCGTGGCGTCCGAGTCGTTCGCCCGGCGCACCGACCGCGAGGTCGTCGCGGCCGTTGCAGTCCATGTCGCCGGTGGCGACGGCGGCGCCGACGAACTCGTCGGAGCGGGCGCGACTCGTGAGATCGCGCCCCTGGCGCAGCGATTGGGTGCGCACCGATCGAGCGGTCGCGGTGACGACTGTTGCGGTGCCGGCGTCGGCCCTGCGCCCGAGGCTGTCGCCGGGAGCGCCGATGACGAGGCTCTCGCTGCCTGTTGCGCCGAAGTCACCGAAGGCGAGCCCGACCGAACCGGCGGCCACCGGGGTGATGGGGTCGACCGGCGGGGGTGGGGGCGGGGTCGGCGCCGCCAGCGGCTCCGGGGTGACGCCGCCGAGGCATTCGTAGCCGTCGTTGCGCAGTACGGTTCCCCAGGGGACGTCCTGCCAGTTGCCGCCCCGTCCCACGATGGCATCGGGGTACTGCACGACCTGGTCGCCGTGGCAGGCCAGCATCGGCCCGAAGAAGATGCGCCGCACCGGCAGGTTCTGGGCGGGGGTCTCGTCGTAGTGGAGATGGACGCCGCGATCGCGGGTGCCCGATGCCCCCGAATAGCCGACCAGCTGACCACCATCGACACGGGTGCCGACCTCGATGCCCGGCGCGATCGACGCCAGGTGGATGTAGCGGCTCCAGTGGTCGCCGTGGTCGATCGAGATCCAGTTGCCGGCTCGCGAGTTGCAGTCCGCCGTCGCCGCCACGGGGACGACACCCGTCGAAGTACTGCACGACCGTGCCGGGACCGGCGGCATAGATCGGATCGTTGAACGTCACGTCGATGTCGATGGCCCAGCCGTCGTGGTGGCCGGCGCAGGGTCCCGGGTCGCCGGTGCTCGCCGTGCACCACATCTGGTAGCGGCCGACGAAGGGAGCCCAGTCCGAGTGCAGGTCCTCCTGCGCCTGGGCGCTGTCGGCGGTTCCGGGAACGAGTGCGAGTGCAGTCACGCCCACGGCGATTCCGACGAACCAGAGGGCGCGTCGGAGCGTCCCATGCGTGCGGGCACGCGCGCGGTGCGGCGAGGGGGTGTCGTCGGGAGCAGTGCGGGTGGTGGCGGTGGTCATCCGAGTACGAGTTCTGCGATCTGTCTGAGCTCGTCGACCGAGCGGGTGGTGACGTTGAGGGTGGTGACCGGGCTCTCTTCCCATGCGGCGAGGCGGTCCCGGATGCGAGCCGGCGGCCCGACCAGGCTTATCTCATCGGCAAATGCGAGCGGAACTGTTGCGATTGCCTCATCGCGGCGTCCAGCGAGGAAGAGTTCCTGGATGGTGAGGGCCTCGTGTTCGAATCCCATTCGAGCCATGAGCTTGGTGTGATAGTTCTGGCCCTTCGCTCCCATGCCGCCGATGTAGAAGGCGAGCGTGGCCCGTGTGGACGCCAGTGCTGCTTCGATGTCGTCGGCGATGCGCACGGTAGTTCCCACGACGACCTCGAAATCGTCGGGAGCGTCGACGAGTTGATCGGCGTAGACCTCGGGACGCATCGGCGAGTAGTACAGCGGGAACCATCCGTCGGCGATCCGGGCGGTCTGTGCGACGTTCTTGGGCCCCTCGGCACCGATGAAGATCGGCAGGTCCGATCGCAGCGGATGGGTGATGGCCTTCAGGGGCTTGCCGAGGCCCTCGGCGCCCTCGCCGGTGAAGGGGTGCTGCCAGAACTCGCCGTCGAATACCAGCGGTTCCTCGCGGGCGAGGACCCGCCGGATGATCTCGACGTACTCGCGGGTGCGCGCCAGTGGCTTGCGTGACGGCTGGCCGTACCAGCCCTCGACCACCTGGGGTCCCGAGACCCCGAGACCCAGCACGAACCGACCGTTGCTGAGGTGATCGAGGGTGATGGCGTGCATGGCCGTGGCCGTGGGGGTGCGGGCGGCGAGTTGCGCAACCGCAGTGCCGAGGCGGATCGTCGAGGTGTGCCCGGCGAGGTAGGCCAACGGCGAGAAGGCGTCGGAACCCCAGGATTCGGCGGTCCATGCCGAGTCGTAGCCGAGGCGCTCGGCTTCGACGGTGAGCGACAACAGATCGGGCGGTGGCGCAGCGCCCCAGTAGCCCCAGACGATCCCGAGTTTCACGATCGGTCCTTCCTCGGTGGGTCGACGGCCGGCGGCGGGCATCTTCGGGACGCTTCGCAATCAAACCGCAACAATTACGGCACGCTAGCCAGCACGGGGTCGAGGGTCCAACCCCGAGCGCCCATGGTGTGGTCGTCCGGTCGTCGGTGCTCGCCGGAGCGACATCGGCGGGTGGCTGTTGGGGTCGGCGGGCGATAACCTCGAATCCCTATGTCCAAGATCTGTCAGGTGACCGGGCGCAAGCCCGCCTTCGGCAACAACGTCTCGCACTCGCACCGCAAGACACGTCGCCGGTGGAACCCCAACATCCAGCGGCACCGGTTCTGGGTGCCCAGCGAGAAGCGCTGGGTGACCCTGACGGTCAGTGCCAAAGGCCTCAAGACCATCAACAAGCACGGAATCGAGCGTGTCATGGCCGACATGAAGCGGCGCGGGGTGAAGGTCTGATGCCCGCCGGTAGCGACAAGCGTCCCGTGATCAAGCTCAAGTCCACTGCGGGCACGGGCTACACCTACGTGACCAACAAGAACAAGGTCAACAACCGCGAGCGCATCGAACTCAAGAAGTACGACCCCGTCGTGCGCCGCCACGTGATCTTCAAGGAAGAGAAGTAGAACCCGTCGAGGAGTACCGCGACGCGCTCACGTCAGCGCTGCTCGACGACGATGTCGCCGAGTCCCTGTGGTCGATGGTCGATTCCGGCCTCGCTGCGCGCGCCGTACCCGAGCTTCCGGCGCTGCGGCTCGAACAGGACCCGATCCACCGACACAAGGACGTCCTGGCCCACACCATTGCGGTGACGGCCAAGACGCCGACGGACCTCCGCATCCGCCTCGCGGCGCTCTTCCACGACATCGGCAAGCCCGCAACCCGTCGCATCGACGACCACGGCGTCACGTTCCGCCACCACGAGGCCGTCGGCGCGAAGATGACGCGCAAGCGGCTGCGAGCGCTCGGCTACCCCGACGAGGTCGTGGCCGATGTCACCGAGCTGGTGCGGCTGTCTGGCCGGTTCAAGGGATTCGCCGCAGGCTGGAGCGACGAGCGCGGTGCGCCGCTACGCACGCGATGCGGGCCCGCTGCTCGGGCACCTCAACGCGCTGGTGCGCTCGGACTGCACCACCCGTAACCCGCGCAAGCGCCAAGAGCTCCAGCACCACGTCGATGAGCTCGAGCGGCGTATCGCCGAACTCGCCGAAGCCGATCGCCGCGCCGCCGAACGCCCGCTGATCGATGGACAGGCCGTCATGGAGCACCTGGGCGTGGGCCCGGGCCCGGCCGTCGGCGAGGCCATGCGGTTCCTCATGGCACTGAAGCGAGCCGAACCCGACCTGGACCGTGCGGCCACCGTCGAGCGCCTCGATCAGTGGTGGCGCGACCGCTGAGACCATGCGCTCCCGCCCGGCCTGCTACCAGAGCTGGTCGGTGTAGGTGTCGGTACCGACGATGGTCGGGATGAAGGGTGCGGCCAGCGAGACGGTGGCCACCCCCGATGCGTCGACGCCGGCTGCGTAGTCGCGGAACTGCTGCCAGCAGGTCGACGGGTCGGCCTCGACGAAGAACAGCTGCAGCGTGCGCTCGTCGCCGCCGGTGGGCGAACCGAGATCCATGGGTGCGTTGCCGTCGATGTCGTCGTTGCGTTGGATCGGCTTCCACGAGACCGACGATGCCACCGGCGAATCCGAGCCGAAGAGGTGCTCGGCGGCCTGGGCCTCGAGCACGGACCGGGTCTCGGCATCGTCGTGGCCCTCGACACGATCGACGAAGACGCTGACGAGACCGTCGTAGCCGTGGTCGAGTGCGAGCTCGATGGGCACCGGGTCCTCGTCGCGGTACTGCGACCAGGGCGTCTCGAACATGACGGTGTGGGCGTGGCGACGTTCGTTGAAGCCGCGCCCGGCGCCGTAGAGCTCCCAGACCTGCGTGCTGGCCCAGGTGAAGTGGTCGTCGTGGTGGCCTTCGTGGACCCAGTAGATGGCCAGGTAGGAGCCCCGATCGACCGGATCGGCGACGGTTGTGTCGACCGGGAACCGCAGATCCTTCAGCGCTCGTGTGGCGACCCACCGCTTGCCGGCGAACAGCCAGGGGCCGATCATGCAACCGGCATAGAAGTGATCGCGTTCGTACCAGCGGTTGTACGCCACTTCGTGGCCCGGATTCGGGTCCACGAGGGTGTAGAGCATGCTGCCGACTCGGACTGGATGATCGTTCACGGCCGTCGTGTCTAGCAGGTTCTGCTCACGCGGGCTTGACTTCGGCCGATGGGCCTTCCATGCGTAGGACCGTGCGTTTCCCGATCGTCGTCGGCGCCGTCGTGGCGGTGCTGCTCTCGGCCGCCGCCACATCGGCATGGGCTCAGGGCGTTTCCCAGGTCAGAGCAGGCTCCGAGGTCTCCGTTGCGAACAACGGCGAGTGCCGGCCCGACACCGATGTCGCCCTGTACTTCGAGGGCGACGGCATCGATCAGGTGCAGGTCGGATCCGCGGTCTCGGACGGCTCGGGCTCCTTCGAGGCCACCGTTGCCATTCCGGGCGACGCGGCCGAGGGGCCCGCTGCGATCCTCGTCGACTGCGGCCTCGACAGCGCCGTGTTGACCTATGACCTCGAGGTGCTGGGCAGTGGCTTCTCGTTGAGCTCGCTCATCGGCCCGGCCCTGGTCGGTGTGGCCGTCGTCGCCATCGTCGGGTTGGTGGCCCTGCTGCGGCGACGCCGCACCGACAAGGCCGATGCGGGTGACGATGCCGACGCCGAGACCCACACCGACACCGATGCCGACGGGTCACCGGTCGAGGTGGGCGCCGCCATGGCCATGGCTGCGGCGCCGGCCATCGTCGCCGATGCGACCGACGGCGCGCCGCAGTCTGCGATGCCCGAGGCCGGCATGCCCGACATCACGCCCCCCGTTCCCGCACCGCCGGCCGGCCCGGACCCCATGGTGCCGATCACCAACGATGCTCCCGCAGAGCACGAAGACGGCGGTATCGACGATGGTGCGGACTACTGGTTCTGGGAAGCCGCGACGTCTGCCGGTCCCCGGCGTCGTGTCGCCTGCATGACCGAGACGACCTTCCACCTCCACGAGGTCTCCGTCGAGGAGTTCCAGCCGATGCTCGACCGTCTGGTCGAGGTCGGCCCCGACATCGCGCTCGCGCAGGCCTTCGTCCGGATTCCCGTGCCGGCCATCGACCGCGTCGTTCGCGAGGGGTCGGTCGTGCACATCGAGGGGCGCAGTGCCTCGGGACCGCGTCGCCAGACCATCGACCTGGCCGACGGCGCCGACGGTGTCGTGGAGATGCTCGCCCGTCGACTCCCGGTGGTCGATGCACGGCCAACCGAGGGATCGGTGCACTGACCGTGTCCGATGACACGCCACGTTCCATGCGACCAGGGCACGACGGCCCATGCCCCGGCGCGCGCACGCAGGCGATACTCGGTGCACGCACCGGCGGCGGGGCATCGTCCCTGGTCACGGGTTCGACACCGGTCCGACACGGACTCGAAACACTGGCGGGCGAGGAGGTCGAGAAATGACCACAAGTCGCCCGTCCAGTGCTGGAGATGTGGCCTACGCAGGCGCTACCGTCAGAGAGGACACTGGTGAGTCGGGCCAGGCGGAAACCGACACGAAGGGCGAAGTCTTGACGGTTGCGCACACCGACCACGATCTCGATGTCGACATCGACGATCGGCCATCACTCGAGGTCATCGCGTCCCCACCCAGCCGGGCGTCGCGCATCAACGTCCCCCGCATCCTGCTCATCGGCCTCGATGTCCTCGCCGTCGTGTTGGCCTGGACCTTTGCGTACCTGGTCCCGTGGACCGACTTCACGAACCACGAATCACTCCGCCGGTACTGGTTGGTCATCGCCATCTCGAGCGCAGCAACCCTGTGGCTGCTCGTCCTGTTCGATCTCTACAAGTCCCGCGTCAGCAGCGTCCGCTCCGCCGAACTCGCTGCCATCAGCCGCGTCGCAGCCCTGGTCATACCGGGCATCTTGTTCCTCGATCTGCTCGCGACCACCGATCTGCACCTCGGCGCCGATCTCACCGCCGGCCTGGCGCTGTTCATCTTCCTCATCATCGGGCGAAGCATCTTCGACGGTTGGATCCGCACCGCCCGGGCCCAGGGCCGCTACTGCCGCAGCGTCGTCATCGTCGGCGGCGGACCAGGCACCCGCGACCTCATGGACCTGTTGTCCGATCACGTCGAGGCCGGCTACCGGGTCAAGGGCATCGTCGCCGACCGCATGCTCGGTGCTGCGTCGCCGGACTGGCTCGGCGAGCCCCGTGAGGTGCTCGAGGTCATGGAGAGCGCCGGTGCCAACGGCGCATTCGTCGTCGTCGACGAACTGAACCCCGTCGACCGTGCCGTCGCCGTCGAACAGCTCACCGCAGCCGGCCATCACGTCCACCTCACGATGGGCATCGCCGGGATCTCCTCCCAACGGGTCCAGCTCGCACCCGTGGTGCACGAGCCGCTCCTCTACGTCGACCGGCCCTCGCTCAAGCAGTGGCAGCTCATCGTCAAGCGTGTCGTGGACGTCGTGCTCGCCGGTGTCGGCATCGTCGTCATCGCACCCCTGTTGTTGGTGGCCGCGGCCATCATCAAGCTCGAGGACCGCGGACCGGTCTTCTTCCGACAGGAGCGTGTGGGTCTCGGGGGACGTCACTTCAAGCTCTGGAAGCTGCGCACCATGGCGCCCGACGCCGAGGCGCGGCTGCACGAGGTGCAGTCCCAGAACGCGCGCTCGGGCCCCCTCCTCAAGGTGAACCGCGATCCGCGGGTCACCCGGATCGGTCATCTGCTCCGGTTCACGTCGATCGACGAGCTGCCCCAGCTGCTCAACGTCCTGCGCGGCGAGATGAGCCTCGTGGGCCCACGGCCGGCGCTGCCCACCGAAGTCGAATCCTTCGACGAGGAATTGCGCGAACGCCACAACGTGCGGCCCGGCATCACCGGCTTGTGGCAGGTCGAAGCCAGGGACAACCCATCGTTCGCGTCGTACCGCCGCCTCGATCTCTTCTATGTGAAGAACTGGTCGATCAGCCTCGACCTGGTCATCTTGATCCTGACCGCCCAGTCCGTGATCGTGCGAGCCCTCAAGGGCCTGATCGGTCGCGGCGACGAGGACGCGTCCTAGCTGCGTATGGCATGTCGCCCCGCCGTTGCTGCGACGGTCGTCGGCGCCCCGGACCCCTCTTCGTTGCCGAGGTGAGCGGTGGCCGGTGAGGAACGGCCCAGCCGGTGCGCGAGAACACGGCGATCCGCAATAGCGTGGGCGGCCTCAGCTGACGAGCAACGGTGCCGATGGACTCGGGTCGGCCACCACATGCCGGCGGGGCCGACGGCACCACGAGATCCGGCGGGATGGAGCACATGAACAGCTCACCACACCAGGCACCAGCAGCGTACGAAACGGTCGTGTTCGTCGGGGATCACCCCTTGGTCGCGTCGTGCGCGGGGCGTCTGATCGACGCCGGCATGCGGGTGCTGGCGCTCTGCTCCGACGACGACGCCCTCCGCACGTGGGCGCTCGACGCCGGCATCGATCCGGTCGGCTGGGATGACCTCGGCACCTATCTCGACCGGACTCGCCCGGATGTGCTGTTGAGCGTCGGGAATCTGAGGATCCTCCCCACCGAGATGATCGCGTCGGTCGGCCTCGCCGTGAACTTCCACGACGGCCCGCTGCCCGCGTACACGGGACTGCACACCCCGATGTGGGCCATCCTCGCAGGCGACACGGACTACGCCGTGAGCTGGCATGTCGTCGAGCCCGACGTCGACGCAGGCGACGTGCTCGCCTCCTCCGCCTTCGCCGTTGCCGCCGACGAGACCACCCGGTCGATCAACCTCAAGTGCTTCGCCGCCGCAGGCGATTCCTTCGAACGCCTGGTCGACCAGCTCGTCGCGGGACGACTCGACCGCCGTCCCCAGGTCGGCTCGGGTCGCCACTGCGGGCGATACGACCGACCGGTGCCGGCCGGCGCGCTCGTGCCCCACACCACCGACGCCGTCGCGATCGACCGCCTGGTCCGGGCCCTCGATTTCGGGCCCACCATCAACCGGGTCGGGCGCCCGCTGATTCAGCTCGACGACGCCACGTTGCTGCTCGTCGGAGGCTGCGAGATCCTCGCACCCGAGCTCGCCTCGGATGCCACGCCGGGCACCCTGCTCGACGTCGATCGCGCCGGTCGGCGGATGGTCATCACCGTCGCCACCACCAGCGTGCCGGTGCGCCTGAGCGGATGGGTCCGCGACGACGCGACCGTCACCGCCGAGGTGGGCACGCTCCTCCCCGATCCCACACCCGTGACCGACACGCTGGCGGCCGTGCAGGCGGCCACCGTCCGCAACGAGCGCTGGTGGTCCCGACGCCTCGAGGTCACCGACGCCCCCTTCGCAGCGGTCGACCCCGCACGTCCTGCCGTGGCGACCCCTCCGGTCACCGTCTCCGATGCGTCGCAGGCCGCGGCCATCGCTGCGCTCTACGTCCTGGCACGCAGCGACGCCTCGGCAGCCACCATCGCGGTTCCCGTCGAGACCGGCCACGACGTCGATCTCGCGCCGTGGTACCGGACGCTCGTGCCGGTCACCGTGGCGGCCGAGGGCCCCATGCGTGTCGCCGAGGCCCTCGCTGGTGCCGTCGACGCCATCGCCGAAGCCGATCGCCGTGGTCCGATCCTGGCCGATCTCGCCCAACGCATGCCCGTGCAGGTCGATGGACCACCCGAAGCCGCCGAACCCCGGATCGCCGTCGTGCGCCCGACCGATCGCAGCGACGCTCCCGTGCAGTTCCTCGTCGACGGGTCCGACATCACCGTGAGGATGCGTGCCGACGAGCCGACCGCGCACGCCGTGCGTGACGGCTTCGCGGCGTTCGTCTCGGCGCTCGAAGCCGCCGACGACACCACCACGACCGGTTCGCTGCCCGTCGTGGGCGGCGCCGAGTCAGCGGTGCTCGAACGGCTGGGTGGCCAGGTCGACACGGTCCCCTTCGCCGGTGGCCTGCACGAGCGGTTCGCTGCAGTCGCCGCGTCCCGACCCGACACCGTCGCGGTCGTGCACCGGGGCCGCGAGCTCACCTACGGCGAGCTCGACCGTCGCGCCCGACGCGTCGCCGCACGCCTGGTCGAGACCGGCGTCGCTCCCGGCGATCTCGTCGGCGTCGCCACCGCACCCGGCATCGACATGGTCACCGGCGTCCTCGCCGTGTTGATGACCGGCGCTGCGTACGTGCCGCTCGACCCGCGTTTTCCTCGGGACCGCCTGGCGTTCATGGCCGAGGATGCGTCGATGTCGGCCATCGTCACCGACGACACTGCGCACCTGCCCGTGCGTGGGCCCGTCGCCATCGACATCGCTGCGGTTGCCGCCGACACCAGCAGGACCGAGCTCGCCGACGTGGTCGCAGTCGGACCCGACGCCCTCGCCTATGTGATGTACACGTCCGGCTCCACCGGACGACCCAAGGGTGTCATGGTCGAGCACGGCAATGTCGACGGCTTCCTGCGGGCCATGGAGCCGCACCTGGGCACCGGCGACGGCGTGTGGTTGTCGGTCACGACCCTGTCGTTCGACATCTCGGTCCTCGAGCTGTTCCACCCGCTCGTCCATGGCTGGAAGGTCGTGCTGTACGAGGGCCTGGCCGCCATGCGCCCCAAGGCCCCGGGCCGAGGTTCGACCCGGCTCGACATGAGCCTGTTCTTCTTCGGCAGCGAAGGCGCGGAAGGCGGCGGCGAGTACGAGGTCCTCTTCGACGCTGCTCGCTTCGCGGACGAACGAGGCTTCGTGGCGGTCTGGACCCCCGAACGACACTTCAACGCCTTCGGCGGACCGTTCCCCAACCCGTCGGTCACGAGCGCCGCCCTCGCAGCGGTCACCCGCAACGTGTCGCTGCGCGCCGGTAGCTGCGTCCTTCCGCTGCATCACCCGGCCCGCGTGGCCGAGGAGTGGGCGGTCGTCGACCGCATCTCCGGCGGTCGCACCGGCATGGCGATCGCCGCTGGCTGGCACCCGCACGACTTCGTGTTCCGCCCCCAGAACCACGGCCAGCCGAAGTCGGCGCTCATCGAACAGATCGGCGAACTCCGGGCCCTGTGGCGCGGCGAGACCGTCACCTACCCCGGTCCCGAGGGCGACGTGGAGGTCACCACGCTGCCTCGTCCGATCCAGGCCGATCTGCCGCTCTGGTACACCACTGCCGGCAACATCGAGTCGTTCCGCCTCGCCGGCCGTGAGGGATTCAATCTGTTGACCCACCTCCTCGGCCAGAGCGTCGACGAGGTCCGCGAGAAGGTCGCCGCCTACCGGGCCGCGTGGACGAAGCCGGCCACCCCGGCCGCGGCACCGTGTCGCTGATGCTGCACACCTTCGTCGCCGACGACCACGTGCGCGAGACCGTCCGCGAGCCCATGAAGGGCTACCTGCGCGACTCGGTGATGCTCGTGAAGGATCACGCCAGCTCGTTCCCCACCTTCGATCCCACCGCGACCGAGGCCGACGGTCTGTTGATGGGGCTCACCCCCGAGGACCTCGACGCGCTGCTCGAGGTGGCGTTCGCGCGCTACTACGAGACCAGCGGATTGTTCGGTGACGTCGAGACGTGCGTCGGGATCGCCGAGGAGATCGCCGGTGCCGACGTCGACGAGATCGCCGCGCTGGTCGATTTCGGGATCGACGCCCAGACCGTGTTGACCCAGCTCGACCACCTGGACGAGGTCCGACGCCACTTCCTGGTCGAGACCGCCGTGCCCGACACCATCGAGACCTATGCCTCGCTGATCGAGGCCCACGGAGTCACCCACCTGCAGTGCACGCCCTCCGAAGCCCGGATCGTGCTCGCAGACCCCGCGAGCCAAGAGGCTCTCGGCCGCCTCACGACCATGCTCGTCGGTGGCGAGGCCTGCCCGATGTCGGTCGCACGCGACCTCGCTGCCAACGTCGGCGGCGACCTGGTCAACGTCTACGGCCCGACCGAGACAACGATCTGGTCAACCGCGCACGTCGTCACCGCCGACGATCTCGAGGGAGCGGGCCTGCCGATCGGCACCGCGCTGGCGAACACCACGGTCCGGATCGCCGGTGGCGGGGGCGCGCTGCGGCCCCGCGGCGAGATCGGCGAGCTGCTCATCGGCGGCTCTGGCGTCACGCGCGGGTACCACCGCCGCGACGACCTCACCTCCGATCGGTTCGTCACCATCGATGGTCAGCGGCTGTACCGAACCGGCGATCTCGTTCGCTGGCGCGACGACGGCGTGCTCGAGTTCTTCGGGCGGGCCGACAGCCAGGTCAAGCTGCGGGGTCACCGCATCGAACTGGGCGAGATCGAAGCCGCACTCGAGAGCCGCGACGACGTCGCCGAAGCCGTCGTCGTGGTCCACGGCGAGGGTGACAGCGCACGATTGGTCGGACATCTGGTGCCGGTCGACGCCGACCACCATGCCGAGACCGCAGCGCTCGTCGGCGGACTCCGCACGGTCCTGCCCGAGCACATGGTCCCCGAGAAGTACCGCTGGCACGCCGCCTTGCCGACCACGCCCAACGGCAAGGTCGACCGTCTCGCGTTGGCCTCGGTGGCCCTCGGCGCGGGCGCTGCGGAGACACCTGTCGATGCAGCTCCACAGCCGCCACGGGCTACGACACCGACCGCGTTGCGGCCGATGGAATCCGGCGAGCTGGCCGGGCTCATCGAGACCGCATGGCGCGACACGCTCAAGACCGAGACGATCGACCGCAACCGCACGTTCTTCGACCACGGCGGGAACTCCCTGCAGGTCGTGACCCTGCGCGAAGCGCTCGAGAACAAGCTGGGTCGAACGATCTCGTTGGTCGACCTGTTCCGGTATCCAACCGTCAACGAGCTCGCGGACGCCTTCGCTGCGGAGGCGGCTCCGGCGGCCGAGCCCGCGGGTGCCACCGCCGCCCCGAGCGCCGGGCGTCCTGTCGCTGCCTCCGACCGGGCGGGCCGACGAGCCGCCGCTCGACGAGCCGGACGTCGGGGTCGTCCATGAGCGCCGAGACCGACGCCGGGACTCCCGAGGGCGCAGGACGACGACACCGGGGGCGCGCACGACATCGCCGTCGTCGGCATGGCCGGCCGGTTCCCCGGCGCGTCCGACCCCGACGAGCTCTGGCGCAACGTCCGTGACGGGATCGAGAGCGTCCGCCACTTCACCAACGACGAGCTGCGCGCCAACGGCGTGCCCGAGTCGCTGCTCGCCGACCCGGCCTTCGTCGGCGCCAACGGTCCGCTGGCCGACTTCGCGGCCTTCGATGCGGAGTTCTTCGGGCTCGGTCCCAAAGAAGCCGCGATCATGGACCCCCAGCACCGCCAGCTGCTCGAGGTCGCCTGGGAGGCGCTCGAGGACGCCGGCTATCCGCCCGAGCGCTTCGACGGCGACATCGGCGTGTTCGCAGGCTGCGGCATGGGTGCCTACTTCCTGTACAACGTCATGGGCAACGACGACCTCGTCGACGCCGAGGGTGTGTTCTTGTTGCGCCACACGGGCAACGACAAGGACTTCCTGGCGACCCGGATCAGCTACGCCCTCGACCTCAGCGGCCCGAGTGTCAGCGTGCAGACTGCGTGCAGTACCTCCCTCGTGGCCATCCATCAGTCGTGCCAGAGCCTGCTCGCCTATGAGTGCGACATGGCTCTCGCCGGTGGGGT
Source organism: uncultured Acidimicrobiaceae bacterium (assembly GCA_963716795.1). GTDB lineage: Bacteria > Actinomycetota > Acidimicrobiia > Acidimicrobiales > UBA8592 > CAVQUE01. Next base: position 217,747 of record CAVQUE010000003.1, read on the forward strand.
GACCATCGAGATTCCCCACGGCCACGGCTACGTCTACAAAGACGGCGAGGTGCTCTCGCCCGACGGTCACTGTCGCGCCTTCGACCACCGCGGCCGGGGCACGGTGTTCGGCAGCGGAGCAGGCATGGTCGTCCTGCGGCGTCTCGCCGACGCAGTCGACGACGGCGACCGGATCCTCGCGGTCATCAAGGGCTCGGCGGTCAACAACGACGGCGCCCGCAAGATCTCCTACATGGCGCCGAGCGTCGACGGCCAGGCTGCAGCGATCGCCGAGGCGCTTGCCGTCGCCGATGTCGACCCGGCATCGGTCCACTACGTCGAGACCCACGGCACCGGCACCGCCGTCGGTGATCCCATCGAGGTGGCCGCGCTCAACCAGGCCTTCGGCGCCGGCGCCGGTCCCGAGACCATCGGCATCGGATCGATCAAGCCCAACATCGGTCACCTCGACACGGCTGCCGGGGTGGCGAGCTTCATCAAGCTCGTCCAGGCGATCCGCCACCGCGAGCTCCCGCCCAGCATCAACTACGAGGCCCCCAACCCCGTCATCGACTTCCGCGGCGGCCCCTTCTTCGTCAACGACCGACTCCGGCCGTGGCCCGCCGACGGCACACCCGCACGGGGTGGTGTCAGCTCCCTCGGTGTCGGCGGCACGAACGCCCACGTCATCGTCGAGGAGGCTCCCACCCTCGATCCCGTCGATCCCGGTCCGCCGCTGCGCCGCGGTCGACTCGTCATGGTCTCGGGTCGCTCCACCGACGCGGTCGAGGCCAACACCGAGCGCCTCGCCGACCACCTCACCGAGTCCGACGACGACCTGGCCGACGTGGCCTACAGCCTGCACGCCACCCGGCGGGCATTCGCCACCCGCCGCTTCGCGGTGGCGACCGACACCGACGGCGTCATCGATGCACTGCGCAGCGGCGATGCCACACGCCTGCCCACCCGCGAGGTCTACTCCGAGCGCGCCAGCGTCGCCTTCTTGTTCCCCGGAGGGGGAGCGCACCACCCGGGCATGGGCCGCGGCCTGTACGAACACGAGCCCGACTACCGCCGCCACGTCGACGCCGGACTCGCCCGCCTGCGCGAGCGCCACGACATCGATCTCTCGCCGGCGCTGTTTCCCGAGCCGGGAACCGAGGCCGAGGCCGAGGCGATGCTCGAGCCGCCCAGCGTGCAGCTGCCTGCGATCTTCCTGGTCGAATACGCCCTGGGCAAGCTCTACGAGTCCTGGGGGATCGTCCCGCGCGCCATGGCCGGGCACAGCCTCGGGGAGAACACCGCGGCGTGTCTCGCCGGGGTGATGAGCTTCGAGGACTGCCTCGATCTGGTCGTCATCCGTGGCGCCATGATGGAGAGGTCGGGTGCCGGCGGGGTGCTGTCGGTGAACCTCGCTGCCGAGGACGTCGAGCCGTACCTGTCGGGGAATCTCGTCGTGGCCGGCATCAACGGACCGACGCTGACGGCGGTGTCGGGAACCGTGGCCGAGATCGCCGAGCTCGCCGAACGTCTCGACACCGACGGCGTCGAGGTCCGCCGCATCCCGTTCGCGTATCCGGTGCACTCGCCGCTGTTCGACCCGCACCTGGGTGCGTTCGAGGCCCAGCTCCGGTCCATGGATCTGAAGCCGCCGTCCATTCCGATCGCGTCGAACCTCACCGGAACGTGGCTGACCGTCGAGGAAGCCACCGACCCGAGCTATTGGGTCCGCCAGGTGCGTCACACGGTGCGCTTCGCCGACGATGTCGATCTGTTGCTCCAACAGGAGGGCACGCTGTTGGTCGAGGTCGGGCCCGGCGCGTCGCTGTCGGCGTTCGCCCGCCAGAGCGAGGCGCTCCAGCCCGGCCAGCCGGTGCTCGCCTCGTTGCGTCGTCCCGACCAGGCCGGTAGCGACGACGATCTGCACCTGCTCGAGATCGTCGGGCGGCTCTGGTCGGCCGGTCTCGAGATCGATCCCGAGACCTTCCACGGGGGCCGTCGGCGCCGGGTCCACCTCCCGACCTACGCCTTCACCCACCGCGACTACTACATCGAACCCAGCACCCGTCGTTCCAGCCGGTCGGCCGAGCGGGGTGTGCTCCAGCGCAGCGACGACCTCGACGACTGGTTCCAGCAGGAGGTCTGGCGCGAGCAGCCCCTCGGCGTCGACCTGCCCGAGCTCGAGCCTGCGCGGTGGCTCATCTTCGACGATGGCAGCGGACCGGCCGATCGCCTCGCGAAACGGCTCTTCGGTGACGGTCACGACGTGGTCACCGTCGTCGAGGGCGATGCGTATGCCCGCATCGATGCGACTCACTTCACCATCGCGCCCGAGATGGGCCGCGACGGCTACGACCGCCTCGTGGCCGAACTCGCCGACGACGGACGGATCCCCGACCGCATCGTGCACTGCTGGACGCTGTCGACCGACCGCACGGTGCGACTCGGTTCCAGCTGGTTCCACCATCAACAAGAGCGTGGGTTCTCGAGCCTCGTGCACCTCGCGCAGGCCATGGCCGGGGCACTGCCCGAATCGGGGCAGGCGTGGACGATCGTCACCAACGGCGCCACCGCGGCACGCGGCCCGGTGGAGCATCCCGAGAAGGCCACGCTGCTCGGACCGGTCTCGGTGATCCCGCGCGAGCTCGCCGGGGTCACCGTGTCGCTCGTGGACCTCGACGCCGGTGCCAGCACCGAGGCCACCAACCTGGCGGTGCGGGTGCTCGACCGCCTGCGTGCCCGCCTCGGCGCCGTCGATCCCACCGAGGACGACGCCGACACCGTCGACATCCTGCTCAGCGAGCTCTCGGGCGGGGCCCCCGACGCCGTCGTCGCCTACCGCTCGGGCCGACGTCACCAACGCTTCCACGATCGCACCTCCCTCGACGCGGCCCACACCTCGCTCCTGCGCACCGGCGGCACCTACCTCGTCACCGGCGGTCTCGGCGGAATCGGGATGTTCATCGCCGATCGCCTCGGTCGCCAGTGGAAGGCCAACCTCGTGCTGGTCGGACGCAGCACGCTGCCGCCGGAGTCCCAATGGCAGCAGTGGCTCGACGATCACGGGCCGGACAATGTGGTGTCCCAACGGCTCCGCAAGCTCATCGCGCTGCGCGACGCCGGCGTCGAGGTCATGACGGCCTCGGCCGATGTCGCCGACGTCGCCGCCATGACCGCCGTCGTCGACGAGGCGGTTGCCCGCTTCGGTCGGCTCGACGGTGTCATCCACGCCGCGGGCATCGTCGACGATGGTCTCATCGCCACGCGTTCAGAGGCCGACCTCGACCGCGTCCTCACGCCCAAGGTGCAGGGCGCGCTCGTGCTCGAACAGGTCACTGCCAAGCATCGCCCGGGCTTCATCGTCTCCTTCTCGTCCACGAGCGCTGCTCTGGGGCTGCCCGGCCAGGTCGACTACGCCGCGGCGAACGCATTCCTCGATGCCCATGCCCGCCGGCCGCGTCGCGTCGGTGAACCCCACCGCATCTCACTGGCCTGGGGCCCCTGGCGAGAGCTGGGCATGGCTGCGGCGGCGTCGTCGGAAGACCTCGACGCCGGGACGTTCATCGCCAGCCCGCACGCCCTGCTCGACTACGTCGCCGTCGACGACGACCTCGCCATCGGCACGGCACAGCTGGCTGCCGACACGGCCTGGGTGCTCGACGAGCACCGCGCCGAGGGTGGGCGTGCGGTGCTGCCCGGCACGGCACATCTCGAGCTGTATGCCGAGATGGCGTCGCACCTGTTCGCCGCACCGGCCTCCATCAAGGACCTGACCTTCGTCTCGCCGTTGGTCGTGCCCGACGAATCCGTCCGGGATGCCCGCATCGTCGTGAAGCGCGTCGTCGCCGATCCCGTCGGCGACGACGACGTCTGGAAGGCCACGCTCGAATCCGGGGCGATGGGCACCAGCACCGGGTGGCACGTCCACAGCGAGGCGACGATCGTGCGTGCGACCACCGAGCCCGACCCCGTCGACCTCGACGCCGTGGCGGCGCGCTGCGACCGAGTCGAGCGCGACGACCAGGGCATCGCGACCCGCCAGGAGGATCACATCCGGTTCGGGCCGCGTTGGCGCTGCCTGCACACCCTCCACCACGGCGAGCGCGAGGCGTTGGGCGAGTTGCGGCTGGCCGACGCATTCGCCGGCGATCTCGACCGTCACCTGTTCCATGCCGCCGTGGCAGACATCGCAACCGGTTTCGGTCTCGATCTCGTGCCCGGCTATCGGGCACTCGACGACCCGCCGCTGTACGTGCCCTTCGGCTACGGGTCCGTCACGCTGTTCGGCCCGATCGGTCAGGACGTGCGATCGCATCTGCGTCTGCGCCACACCACGGCGAACGATGCCATGGTGCGGTTCGACATCACGATCTGTGACCCCGCAGGCCGTGTTCTCGCCGAGATCGACGACTTCTCGATGGTCCGGACCGAGGGGGCGTCGTTCGGTGACACGCCGGCGCACGCGAACACCGCCATCGGTGAAGGCCTCGCCCCCGACGTGTTGTTCGAGCGGTTCCTGGCTGCCGGCATCGAGCCCGACGACGGCTGGGACGCATTCGAGCGGGTCCTCGCCGCTGGAGGCGATCGCCACGTGATGGTCAGCCCCTTGTCGGTCGGACCCCAGATCGAATTGATCACCCGCACGCTGGCCGGCACCGAGAGCGGCGCCCGGTTTGCCAGGCCGGCACTGTCGTCGGAGTACGTCGCCGCCGGCGACGACGTCGAGGCTGCCTTGATCGACATCTGGGAACGCCTCCTCGGGATCGACCCCATCGGCGTCGAGGACGACTTCTTCGAGCTCGGTGGCCACTCGCTGGTGGCGTTGCGACTCTTCGCCGCCGTGAAGAGTCGCTTCGGAGTCGACTACCCGATGTCGGTCCTGTTCGATGCTCCGACGGTCGCCCGATTGGCAACGGTGATCCGTGCCGATCTCGGCGACGACACCGCAGCTGACGCCGGCGCGCCGGCGTCAGGGCTCGCCGCACTCGGGCTGCGCCACGTCGTCGAGATGTCGCCCGACCCCGGCAATGGCTCCGCGCCGTTCTTCCTCGTCGCCGGCATGTTCGGCAACATCTTGAACCTGCGCCACCTCGCCATGCTGATCGGCGACGATCGAGCGGTCTACGGGATCCAGGCATTGGGTCTACGCGACGGCGAGGTGCCTCATCGTCGCTTCGAAGACATGGCCGAGGCGTACATCTCCGAGATCCGCCAGGTCCAACCCCACGGTCCCTACCTGCTGGGTGGTTTCTCGGGTGGCGGAGTGACCGCGTTCGAGATGGCGCATCAGATCGAGGCCGCGGGCGAGCGGGTCGACGCGGTGATCATGCTCGACTCGCCACGGCCGGGCTTGGGGGGCGAGGTGACCTTCGCCGACCGGATCCTTCGTCATGGACACGACCTCCGGGTCGCCAAGCATCGCTATCCGATGCACTATCTGCGCACGCGCCTCGAATGGGAACGCCAGAAGCGTCGCCTCGCCCAGCACCAGGCCTCTCCCGGAAGCGGTGATGCCACCGACCGGATCGAGGCGGCGTTCTACGAGGCCGTGTCGACCTACGAGGCTCGACCCTGGGACGGGCGGGTCGAATTGTTCCGTCCGCCCCTCAACAAGGCCTACAAGATCAGCGGCGATCGGTACATCAACGAGGCCTACGAGTTCCAGCTGAGCGACAATGGCTGGACCGGATTCGCCGGCGATCTCGTGGTCCACGAGGTCCCCGGCGATCACGACTCGATGGTGCTCGAGCCCAACGTCCGGGTCGTGGCCGCCCGGATCGTCGAGGTGCTCGCCGCAGCCGAATCCAGCGCCAGCGCCAGCGCCGACGCCGACGCCTGAGTCGAACCGCTTCGCCCCCCTTGCCATGGGGCGCATCTGGTCGGTCCACCTGAGCCGGGCCCACCGTCTGGGGCCGCGACCCACTACCGTACGCAGTCGTTTCGATCGAGGGGGACGACCCGGTGCGTGTGCGACTGCTGTTCGTGATCGTGGTGCTGATGGTCGGCGGGGCCCGGTGGCGTCCTGCGGAGACGATGACGACACCGATGCCGGCTCCGATGCCCCCGTCGACGATGGTGCGGCAGACGAGGCCACCGACGATGCAAGCGACGAGGCCGGCCAGGACGTCGTCGATCGATGCCGATGCCGATGCCGAAGGCGCCCACCCCCACGACCGAGCCGACCGCCGAGCCCGCACCCGCAGCTCGGCTTCCGGTCGAGGTCGTCGAGGCCACCGGCGGCGACGGGATCGCCCAGCCGGTGGCCACGCGGTGTTGCCCGACGGCTGGACCGAGACCGAGTACCTCATCGGGGGCGAGGCGGTCGGCTACGCCGCCCTCGACGAACTCGGCGAGGACGGCGTCTGGGACTCGGCCGAGGACGGCGTCGCGAGCTACCAGACCCGCATGATCGTCCGGACCCCGCCGGCCGAGGACTTCAGCGGCGTGGTGTTCGTGGAGTGGTTCAACGTCACTGCCGGCACCGACACGAGCCCCGACTGGGCGTATGTGTCCCAGGAGCTGGCTCGCTCCGGCCACGCCTACGTCGGCGTGTCGGCCCAGGCGGTCGGGGTCAACGGTGCCGAAGGCGGGCGTCTCGCAGAGGGGCTGGTCGACACCCGGGGCCTCGTCCTGCGCGATCCCGAGCGCTACGGCACCCTCGTCCACCCCGGCGACACGTTCGCCTTCGACATCTTCAGCCAGGCCGGCGCCGCGGTCGCAGCGTCGGGATCCGACGGTGTCGATGTGCTCGGCGGGCTGACGCCCACGCACGTCATCGCAGCGGGCGAGTCGCAGTCAGCCAGCTTCTTGACGACCTACGTCAACGCCGTGCATCCGTTGGCCGGCCTCTACGACGGATTCCTCATCCACAGCCGCGGCGACGGCGCACCGAGCCCGGCGGCCGATCGCGAGACCACCGAAGGCATCGCCGTGCGCACCCGTACCGATCTCTCGGAGCCGGTGTTCATCTTCCAGGCCGAGACCGACATCAACCTCTTGGAATACGCGCTGGCCCGCCAGGACGACACCGACAGCATCGTGACGTGGGAGGTCGCCGGGACGTCGCACTCCGACGCCTGGAGTCTCGGCGTCAGCGCCGGTCTGGCGCCCGACGCGTCGCTCGGGTCGCTCATCGGTTGCCAGAACCCGATCAACGACGGACCCCACCACGAGACCCTCCAGGCCGCGATCCGCCATCTCGCCGCGTGGGTGGTCGACGGGACCCCGCCGCCGTCGTCACCGCGGATCGAGGTCGAGGGCCTCGACGGCGGCCCGGACGCCGAGCTCACCATCGTCCGTGACGACCTGGGCATCGCGGTCGGTGGCATTCGGACCCCTCCGGTCGATGCGCCCATCCGGGTGTTGTCGGGCGACCCGAGCGGCGAGGAGGAGGGCTTCTGCTTCCTGTTCGGCCAGACCCTGCCCCTCGAACCGGAGCTGCTGGTCGAGCGCTACGGCGACCTGGCCGGCTACGAGGCCGAGCTGCGCGCCAGCGCCGACGCCGCGGTCGAGGCCGGGTGGCTGATCCGCGAGGATGCCGACGACATGATCGCCGAAGAACTCGAGCGCGCCGCCGAGCTCGGCCTGGGGGAGTGACGCTCGGGGTCCGACCCCGTCACTCCTCCAGGATGCCATCGGCGATGAGCTGGGCGATCTCGTCGTCGGCGAGGCCCAGGAGCTCGGTGGCGATCGTGCGGGTGTGTTCGCCGAGGCCGGGGGCCGGGAACGTCGCCGGACCGGCCATGGCGGGTGCGACCCACGCCGGGCCTTCGAGCTTCATGGGGCCGACGCCCGGCTGATCGATGTCGAGCGTCCAACCCCGAGCGACCAGGTGTGCGTCCTCGAGCATGCTGCTGCCGGTCATCATCGGTCCGCACGGAACGCCTGCTGCCTGCAGCGTGGCCACGATGTCGTCGCGATCCTGAGTGACGGTCCACGCCGACAGGTGGTCGTCGATGGCGGTGGCACCGGCAAGACGCCCGTCGACGGTGCCCCACTCGGGATCGGCAGCCCAGGCGGGATCGCCCAACGCCGTCCGCAGGCGTGACCAGTCGTCGTCGGTTACGCACCGAGATCACGACCCACTGCTCGTCGCCGGCACAGGGGTAGGGGCCCCGCGGGGCCCGGTCGGGATGGCGGTTGCCCGTAGCGGTGACGCTGCCGGGCGCGAGCGCCTCTTCGAGGAGCTTCTCGCTCAGCATGTTGACCACGGCCTCGACCTGGGCCACCTCGACGTGGCAGCCGGCGCCGTTGCGGCCGCGGGCCAACAGCCCGGCGAGCGCACCGAGCGCACACAGGCGGCCCGCGAGATGGTCGGGGTAGATGGTCTGGTTCGTGGCGGGCGGATCGTCGTCGTCGTAGTCCCACAACGCCACGAGACCGCCGTAGGTCTGGGTGGTCGGGCCGTAGCCGGTCCAGTGCGCGTTGGGGCCCGCGGGACCCGACGAGTTGGCTGCTGGCCATGACGATGCGGGGATTGATCGCTGCCAGGTCGTCGTAGCCGAGACCCAGCGAGGCCATCGTGCCCGGTGGCGCTGTTCTCGACGACGACGTCGCTGTTGCGCACGAGGTCATGGACCAGGGCCAGACCTCGGTCGGTCTTGACGTTGACGCCCAGGCTGCGCTTCGACCGCGACGACGACGGCGAACGACGGCGAGGTCTCGGTGAGCGCCACGAGGCGGATGAAGTCGGGGTAGGTGCGCGACTCGACCTTGATGACGTCGGCGCCGTATTCGGCGAGCAGGCGCGAGCACTCGACGCCGACGCCACCGATGCCGAAGTCGAGGACTCGGATGCCGGCGAGCGGTGCGACGGGTGCGCCGGATCGGTGGAGGCGGGCGCTGCCCCGTATCGGGTGGCTCGGTCCGGGCCGTTCGGCGGGAAGTCGGCGTCGTCATGCTCACCGAGCTCGGGTGCCCGGTTCGTGAAGCCGTGGCGCATACCGTCGATCTCCGAGAAGCCCGAGGCCATGGGCGCGTCGATACCGGGAGCGATCTCGGCGGTGGTGAACGTGCCCCGGGCATCGAGGTGCGTGTCGCCGAGGACCTCGCCGGGTTGGAGCAGCGGGCGTGACGACGATGCCACGGTTCTGGCCCTCGACGCAGATGTCGATCATCGCCTTGTCGGCGAAGAACTCGCCGTAGGCCATGTTCAACACGTCGGCGTTCATGATGCGGTTACCGACCTGTGTCCAGAACTCGTCGGCGAATTCGGGGGGTTCGCCCATCCACTGCCACAGGCTCTGCCACTGGCGGGGACTGAGGATGACCATGCGGACGAAGCCGTCGCGACAGGCGAAGATCGGGTACATGAAGCCACCACCGGCACGGACCTCGTTGTAGGGCCGTCCGGCCTCGCGCATGACCGACGCATTGCTGTACGACCAATCGGTGGCGGCTGCAGCTGCGGTCTGGATCGCCAGGTCGATGTGTTGACCGGTACCGGTCGACAGCGCGCTCGTGCAGCGCCGAGCACGGTGGCCACGGCTGCGGTCACGGCCGCCACGTCGGTTGCCATCGGGGTCGGGCGGCAACAGCGGCGGCTTGGGGGCGAGGCCGGCCTTGAACATGAATCCGGCCCAGGCCTCGAGCACGTCGTCGTCGGCGATCATGGCGCGGTTGGGGCCCGTGTGGCCGAACGCGGTGATCGAGGTGACGATCAGATGCGGGTGCGCCGCGCGACGGCCGCCGGATCCACGGGACCACCCGGATCGGACGACTCGATCCACACGTCGGCCTCGGCCAGCAGCGTGTGCAGGCGCTCGAGGCCCGCTGCGGTGCCGGTGTCGGCGATGACGCTGCGTTTGTTGGCGTTGCGCCACGCATGCGCCAATGAATGGCGGCCCGAGGGGTCGAAGGGACCCGTGCGTCGCAGCGACGATCCCTCGCCGGATTCGACGAGCAGGACGTCGGCACCGAGGTCGGCGAGCAGGCGTCCGCAGAGCTCGCCGCGGCCGTCGGTGCTGTCGACGACGCGGATGCCTTCGAGTGGTGCGCGCATAGGGGGTCGCTCCTCGGTCCCGGCGGTGCGGATTGCTGGCGTCGAGCATTCTGACATGTCGTCAGGTAGCGGACTGCAGCGACGGTGCCGTGCGGTGGGCCAGCGGTGGGCCCGGTGTCCGGCGGCGGCCCTGCGCGGGGAGTGCGACCCCGGCGATGGTGTCAGAATCACCTGATGGTCGACCCCGTGATCCTCACCGAGGTGCGCGACGGCATCGCCGTCGTCACCATGCACCGCCCCGAAGCCCGCAACGCCCTGAACCGAGAGCTCCGCGCCGCGGTGCCCGCCGCCCTGGCCGACCTCGACGCCGACCCGGCCGTGCACACCATGATCCTCACCGGCGCCGACCCGGCCTTCTGCGCTGGTCTGGACCTCAAGGAGCTCAGCGGCGGCTCGATGACCGCGGCGCCCACCGAGCTCGGCGACGACGGCGACGCCGAGGCGTCGGTGACCACCTCGCCGTTGCCGTTCGGGTCGCTGACCAAGCCGCTGATCGGCGCGGTCAACGGTCCTGCCGTCACGGGAGGCTTCGAGCTCGCGTTCGGATGCGACTTCCTGATCGCCAGCGAGCGCGCCCGCTTCGCGGACACCCACGCCCGTGTCGGGGTCATGCCGGGCTGGGGTCTGACGGTGCTGTTGCCCCAGGCGATCGGCATCCGCCGGGCCCGCCAGATGAGCTTCACCGGCAACTATCTCGACGCCGCAGACCGCACTCGACTGGGGTTGGTGAATGCCGTCGTTCCCCACGACGAGCTGATCGACACCGCCCGGTCGCTGGCAGCGGACATGGCCGGCGTGCCGGCGCAGAACCTCGCCGCCATCAAGGCCGCCTACACCGCCGCCGCAGCACCCGCCGACGACCCGGCCCTGGCGGCCGAGAACCGATTCGCAGGCGAGTGGATCGCCGGCTTCGACCGCGAGGCCCTCGCCGCCAACCGCGAAGCCATCCAGTCGAGCGGCAGCAGCCAAGCGGGCTAGCGAGCGGCCGCGCAGGTGGATGTCGACGTCGAGCGCGTCTCGGTGAGTTCAGCGGTGCCGAGCAGCCCAACCGGTACCTGGGGAGCGGTCCGAGTAGGGCAGGAGTTCAGTCGCCCTTGTCCTCGGCACCCTCCACGGTCTCGCCGCCGTCCTCCGCCTGCTCGTCGGGGTCGTCCTCGGGATCGTCGTCTTCGGGATCGTCGAGGTCGTCCTCGTCCTCGCCTTCGGAATCGTGGTCTTCGGCATCCTCCGGATCGTCGCCCTCGTCCTCGGGATCCTCCTCCTCATCGGTTGATGGACCGTCGGGGGAGTCGACGCGGTCGGGGTCGAACAGGTCGGGTTCGAGGTAGATGACCCGGGCGATCGGCTCCGCCTCACGGATCGCCGACTCGGTGCGGTCGATGGCGTCCGCGAGCTCGGCCGACGGTCGAGCGTCGCCGCGAACTGGACCTTCGCCGCGACCAGCATCTCGTCGGGCCCGAGGTACTCGGTGCGCATGTGGATGAGCCGCTCGACATCGGGCGCCGCAGCCACCGCGGCCAGCATCCGCGTGCGTTGCTCGGGCAGCGCGCCCTTCGCCGATGAGCAGGCTCTTCATCTCGATCGCGAGCGTGATGGCGATGACGCCCAGCAGCACGCCGATGACCAGGGTACCGATGCCGTCCCAGACCGGATCGCCGGTGACCTGCGCCAGCGCCACCGCAGCCGAGCGCGATGACGAGCCCGAGGAGCGCGCCGAGGTCCTCGAGGAGGACCACGGGCAGCTCGGGCACCTTCGCCCGTCGGATGAATGCCCGCCAGCTGTGGTTGCCCTTCAGCGGCCGCGACTCCTTCACGGCCGTGCGCAGCGACAGTCCCTCGGCCACGATGGCCACCAGCAGGATGCCGATCGCCCAACCCGAGCGAGTCGAGCTCGTGCGGATCGCGGATCTTGTCGATGCCCTCGTAGACGGCGAACAGCGATCCCAGCGAGAACAGCACCAGGGCCACCACGAACGCCCAGAAGTACCGCTCGCGGCCGTAGCCGAACGGGTGATCGACCGTGGCGACCTTGCGGGCCCGGCGACCGCCCAGCAACAGCAGCGCCTGGTTGCCGCTGTCGGCCACCGAGTGGACGGCCTCGGCCAGCATCGACGACGAACCCGTCACCAGAAACCCGACGAACTTCGCCGTCGCGACGAACAGGTTGGCGACCAGCGCGGCGATGATCGCCCGGGTTCCGCCGCTCGTACTCATCGCTGCGCAGGCTAGGCGACCCGGCGTCGTGCGAGTGCACGTTCGCTCCCGGCAGGCGGGATGGACGGCGCAAGGCCGTCCGGTGTCGGGTCGGCGCGTCTATCGTCTTGGTCATGACGACCTTCGCCAACCCCGCTGCCCTCCTCGACGCCGTCGGCACCGACCTCGGGCGTGACCGACTGGATGGAGATCACCCAGGAACGCATCGACACCTTCGCCGATGCGACCGGTGATCACCAATGGATCCACGTCGACCCCGAGCGGGCGGCCGAGGGCCCCTTCGGCACGACCATCGCGCACGGCTACCTGACACTGTCGCTGACCAACCAGTTCCTGCCCGAGCTGCTCGAGGTCCAGAACGTCACCATGGGCGTCAACTACGGCGTCGACAAGGTCCGGTTCCCGGCGCCGGTACCCGTCGGCTCGCGGATCCGGGGGGCGGCCACCGTCACCGGCGCCACCGAGATCGCCGGTGGCGTGCAGGTCACCGTCACCATCACCGTCGAGATCGACGGTGGCGCGAAGCCGGCCTGTGTCGTCGAGAGCATCTCGCGCTTCATGTGACGTGTGTTCCGATCGTCGGTCCCTCGGCGGCCGGACTCCCGGCATCGGCGCCCGGTACCCTGGACTGATGGTCAAACGGAAGCGCAACCGCAATCGACTCGCCGCCGCGGCGCGCCCGTCGCTCCCGCCGGTGACGGCCGGCCTCCAGAGCCCGCGACGCACGGTGCCCAAGGAGATCGCCCGGCCTCCCTATGCGCTGCACGGCGATCCCGGGCGTTCGGTGCTCCCGGTCGTGCGGACGCCCGAGGAGATCGAGCGCATGCGTCGCGCCGGTGCCGATCGCCGCCGAGGTGCTGCTTGCACGTCGGCAGCCACGTCGAACCCGGCATCACCACCGACAAGCTCGACGAGATCGCCCACGACGAGATCATCCGCCGCAACGCCTACCCGAGCCCGCTCAACTACCGGGGCTTCCCGAAGTCGGTCTGCACCTCGGTCAACGAGGTCATCTGCCACGGGATCCCCGACAACCGTCGCCTCGCCGACGGCGACATCGTCAACATCGACGTGACGGTGTTCTTCGACGGCGTCCACGGCGACACGTCGGTGACGTTCTGCGTCGGCGACGTCGACGAGGACTCGCGCCGACTCGTGCGCGAGACCCGCAACGCCATGAACGCCGGCATCGCCGCCGTGCGCCCCGGCGGCAAGGTCAACGACATCGGCCGAGCCATCGAGACCCACGCGCACGCCCACGGCCTGTCGGTCGTGCGCGAGTTCATCGGCCACGGCGTCGGCCCCGAGTTCCACAGCGCGCTGGCCATCCCGCACTACTACGACAAGCGGGCCACCACCGAGATCGAACTCGCGATGAGCTTCACGATCGAACCGATGCTCAACCTCGGCGGCGCCGACCTCTACCTCTGGGACGACGACTGGACCGCGCTCACCGCCGACGGCTGCCGCTCCGCGCAGTTCGAGCACACCATGGTGGTCACCCCCGACGGCGTCGAGATCATGACCAAGACCGCCTCGGGCACCATCCCCAACGAGGTCTTCGCCGAGCAGTACGCGTAGTTGCTGGGCCGGCTCGTCTCCGGCTCCCTCGCGCCGGGATTCCTCTGGTTGGGTCGTCGCACCTGCGCGTCCGGGATGCACGTCGCCGGCTGGTGTCGGCGTGCTGCGCAGCAGCGGCGTCGGGCCGAGACGGCCACGGGGGTGCCGAAACCCTTGGTGGGGTGCCCAGCCGTCTCGGGGGCGGCGGGAGCGCCGACGTGTGTCGTCGCTGGTTTGCCCTCTGTGGTCTCGCGGTGTTGCTGGGCCGGCTCGTCTCCGGCTCCCTCGCGCCGGGATTCCTCTGTCTTGGGTCGTCGCACCTGCGCTCCGGGATGCACGTCGCCGGCTGGTGTCGGCGTGCTGCGCAGCAGCGGCGTCGGGCCGAGACGGCCACGGGGGTGCCGAAACCCTTCGGTGGGGTGCCCAGCCGTCTCGGGGGCGGCGCGGAGCGCCGACGTGTCCTGTGTCCGCCGCGGCCTCGGCCAGCGTGCTCAGCCCAGGAGGCCCTCGATGATGTGGGCTACGCCGTCTTCGGCGTGGCTCTTCGTCACGACCGGGACGGCAGCGGCGACCTCGGGGTGGGCGTTGGCCATGGCGACGCCGGTGCCTGCCCAGGTCAACATCTGCAGATCGTTGTGTTGGTCGCCGAAGGCCATCACGGCGTCGGCCTCGATCCCCATGGCCTCGGCGAGCCCTGCGAGCGTCGATGCCTTGTCGACCCCGAGCGCCGTTGCTTCGATGAACGGTCCACCCGAGCTCGACACCGTGACGCCGGCGTACAGATGGTCCGAGAGGTGGCGCTGGAGATCGTGGCCCAGTAGCTCGCGATGGGAGATCAGCAGCTTCGTCACCTGGTCGTCGGGACCAGGCATCGAGACATCTCCGACGACCAGAGACGCGGCGTCGACCCGTCGATGCGACATGAAGACCTCGTCGTAGCCGAACCCGTCGACGGTCTCCCAGGCGAAGCCGAGCTCGTCGGGATGATCACGCAGCCCGTCCACCAATGCCACGGCGTCTCGGCCGTGGATCGAGCGATGAAGGTGCATGGTGTCGCTCGTTCGGTCCCACACCATGGCGCCGTTCGAGCACACCACCCAGTCGATGTCCGGGCAGCCCGCCAGCTTGTCGATGGCGGTCAGGCGACTGCGGCCGGTGGCGGCGACCACCACGATGCCTGCAGCGTGGGCGGCGGCTATGGCGGCGCAGGTCCGGGCGCTGACCTCGCCGTCGGGGCCGAGCAGGGTCCCGTCGAGGTCGGTCGCGATCATTGCCGGAAGCGCCGTCACGAGTCGTGAGCGTACTTTGGTCATCGCCGCCGTCCGGCGTCGTTCACCTGTCCGTGGCCCGGTCGGCTTGCCCTGACGTTCGAGCGCAGACGACGATGAGCCGTCATGAGCGATCCAGAGACCACGCTGCTGCTCGTCCGCCACGGCGAATCCGTCGTGACCGTCCGGGGGGTCATGGGAGGTGAGAAGTCCTGCGAGGGCCTCTCGGACCTGGGCCGGCGCCAAGCCGCTGCGTTGCGGGACCGCTGGAAGCTCGGCGGCGAGCCAGCCGTCGATGTGCTGGTGTCGAGCACGCTGCCCCGGGCCCGGGAGACCGCCGAGATCGTCAACGAGCACCTCGGGTCTGCCCATCGAGGAGCACAAGGACCTCGAGGAGCACCGGCCGGGCAGCATCGACGGAGAGCGGTTCTCCGACATCAGCCAGCAGTGGGAGGCCTTCGACTACATCGGGCGCCGCCACGACCGCATGGCCGAGGGCGCCGAGTCGGCGTCGGAGTTCTTCTTCCGGGTGTCGCGTGCGTTCGAAGAGGTCCTCGCCGCACACAAGGGCAAGACCGTGCTGGTCGCCTGCCACGGTGGGGTCATCGACGTGGCGTTCCGCACGTTCCTCGACCTCCCGGCTCGGGGCCACTTCGATCTGTTCACGCTCAACACGTCCATCACCGAGTTGCGGGTGCACGACCACGGACCCCGGCGCGGTCGCTGGCGGCTGCTGCGTTACAACGACCACGCCCACCTGGCCGGTCTTCCCGCGGAGACACCTCGGGAGGCGTGAGCGCGACGCCCGCTAAGGTCGCCCCCTGCGACGAACCGCACCGATCCTGGGGGAGCAACGATGGCCGATACCACGCACGATCCTGGCGCACGTGACGCTGCGACCACCGGCCGTCCGGCACCGCTGCTCGTCGAGCACCGCGATGGCGTCGACTGGGTGACGCTCAACAGCCCCGATCGCCTCAATGCGGTCAGCGCAGCGATGCGCGAGGCCCTGCACGACTATCTCGATGCCGTCGAACGGCGCGACGACGTCCGTGTCATCGTGCTGCGTGGCGCTGGCCGCGGGTTCTGTGCCGGTCTCGATCTCAAGGACCGCCCAGCGGCGTCTGAGGCGCCCGGTCAGGGTGCGGGCTACACGATGCTCACGGACCAGCGCCGTTGGAGCCAGTTGGTCGTCAAGCTGCGACGCATCCCCCAACCCGTCGTCGCCCTCGTGCACGGTTCGGCAGCCGGGCTCGGCATGTCGCTCGCCCTGGCTGCCGACATTCGGGTCGCGGGGGAGTCGGCGCGATTCAACGCCGCGTTCATCCGGATCGGCTTCGGTGGCGGCGACTGCGGCAGCTCGTACCTGCTGCCGCGACTGGTGGGGTCGTCGGTGGCCCGGGAGCTGCTGATGACCGGCCGGTTCTGTGATGCCGAGCGCTCGCTGCGCATCGGTCTGGTCAGCGAGGTCGTCCCCGACGACGAGCTCACCGCGGCCGGTGAGGCCCTGGTCGCCGACCTGCTCTACACCGCACCGACGGGCCTGCGCCTGACCAAGGATCTGCTCAACGCCAGCGAGTCGGGCATGAGCCTCGAAGAGGTCGTGGCCATGGAGGACCGCAACCAGAGCTACTGCAGCCTCACCGGCGACCCCGCCGAAGGCATGCGGGCATTCCTCGAGAAGCGCCCGCCCAGCTACGGCTGAAGCGCGCGGGCGCTCCAGGCCGCTTCGGCCTCACGCACCCGAGCGTTCTTCGACACCGCCCGCGGACCGGTCGGTTCCCCTCGCCACCTGACCTCCATCGGGTTTGGGCCCGAGGCATGGAACCTCGAGGGCCCGACCTCTCGGCCCGTCGTGCGAACACCCCGCCCCGGCGGGGACATCGGCGCAGGCGTCGGTCGTTCGCTTCCGGCGGGGCACGCGCGAGGTCAGCGCCTCACGCAACGACATCTCGCGGGTCGCAGTTGCTGCCGCACACCACGATCACGACGCGCTCGCCGGCCGCCGGCTCGGTACGCGCCGGTGCGCAACGCTGCGAGGGCGGCCGCGCCGCCGGGTTCGGCGACGAGGCGGAACTGCTCCCACAACTCTCGTTGCGCGGCGCGGATCGCGTCGTCACTGACGATCACCGCGTCGTCGACGAAGCGACCGATGAGCTCCCACGGCACCGCCCCGACGCGCCGGGCTCCGAGCGAATCGGCGGCCACGCCGCTGACCGGCACGTCGACTGGCTCGCCGGCAGCGAGCGCAGCCCGAAGGCACTGGGAGGTCTCGGGTTCGACGCTGACGATGCGCACGTCGTCGCCGAACCACGCGGCCTGGCCGGCGATGAATCCGCCACCGCCCGCAGCCACCAGCAAGGTGTCGAACCCCCCGACCTGGGAGGCGAGTTCGCGCCCCATGGTGCCTTGCCCCGCTACGGTCGCCGGATGGTCATAGGGGTGGATCATCACCGCGCCCGAATACGCCTGACGCTCGTTCGCAGCGGTCTGGGCGTCGTCGTACAGGCCCTCGACGACGTGCACGGTCGCGCCGAATCGCTCGACATTGGTGCGCTTGATGTCGGGTGAGGTCGAGGGAATGAAGATCTCGGTGGGGATCGCGAGGGTCGATCCCACATAGGCCACCGCAGCGCCGTGGTTGCCACCGCTCGCCGCGATGATGCCGGCGGTGGGGAGCTGGGGCTCCGACAGCACCCGGTTGAAGGCGCCCCGGGTCTTGAACGACCCGGCGTGTTGGAGCAGCTCGAGCTTGAGCGTGATGCCGTCGTGGTCGATGACCGGCGTGCGCCGGGCCCGGCCGCCGATGCGTGCCGCCGCGGTCTCGATGTCGGCACGTGTCACGGGCACGGGTTGGGCATCGCGGCTGACCATGGACTGCAGTGTGCCTCCCGCTGGGACTCAGTGGGCGAAGTCGCGCAGCACCGTGCCCGGACGGGCGCCGGTGTGATCGCCGTCCTCGACGACCACCTGGCCGTTGACGATGGTGGCGGCGTAGCCGTCGGACCGGACGATGAATCGGCCCTTGCCGCCCGGGAAGTCGTTGACATAGGTCGGGTAGTGCGACGCCAGGCGGTCGATGTCGAAGACGTTGAGGTCGGCATACCAGCCGGGGCGGACCTCGCCTCGCTCGCGCAAGCCCAGGATCTGCGCCGACTGCGACGACAGCTTGCGGATGGCTTCGGGCAGGCTCAACACGCCGCGGTCTCGGGCCCAGTATCCGAGCACGAAGGTGGTGGCGTCGGCATCGCAGATCTGGCCGACATGGGCGCCGGCGTCGCCGAGACCCGGAACCACCGCGTCGAGGGTGAGGTAGGTGGCCAGGCTCTCGCGGTTGCGGGTGAAGAACCACACGTTGAACAGCTCGCGTCCCTCGCTGGACAGGAGGCGATCGACGATCAGCTCCACCGGATGCACCCCGGCCTCGGCGGCCAGGTCGGCCACGGAGCGGCTGTCGGCATCGACGCCGTAGTCGGGGCGGTCGCCCTGGCCGAGGGGATGGATGTGGGCCGGGTCGTACCACGTGCCTGCGGCGATGCCCTCTTCGACCAGGACGGCTCGGGTGGCGTCGTCGCGCAGCGCGGCGTAGCGGGCGGCGGGGTCGGGCAACGTCGCCAGCGCCCGCCATGCGGGGGAGCGCACGGGCATGATCTGCGCGAGGCCGGCCAGCACCCCACCGGGGCGCGACTGGACGATGGCCGACACTCGCCGGCCCGCAGCCGCATGGGCGTCGAAGGACCGGCGCGCTCGCTCGACCGAGTCGGCGCCGCCATCGCCGACGCCGCCGCTGAACAGCACCGGCGTGCCGGTCTCGGCCACGGCTTCCATGAGCGCGAACTCGTGGCGGGCCTTGGTCGCGAAGTCGAACACACCCTGGAAGAGGCCACCGCCGGCATCGACCATGGCTTCGCCGACGGCCACGTACTCCTCGATGGGAGCGTGGGTGCCGGGCACGGCCCGGCCGTCGGGCACCTTGTGGTCGAGCAGCCGAGAGGTGGAGAAACCGACGGCGCCGTCGGCGATCGCCTGGCCGGCGATCTGGGCGATGGCCGCCACCTCGGCATCGGTCGGTGTTTCGTCGCTCATCGAGCGATCGCCCATGACGTCGTAGCGAGTCGCACAGTGGCCGACCAGGCCGACGACGTTGAGGGCAGGATGCAGCCCCTCGACGGCATCGAGATACTCGCCGTAGGTCCGCCACGACCACGGCAGGCCCCCGAGGATGGCGTCGCGGGGGATGTCCTCGACCGACTCCATCAGCTCCGCGAGGTACTGGCGGTTCTCGGGCGCGGCCGGCGCGAAGGTCACGCCGCAGTTGCCCATCAACACCGTGGTGACGCCGTGCCAGCTCGACGAGGTGAGCATCGGGTCCCAGCCGATCTGGGCGTCGAGGTGGGTGTGGAGGTCGACGAAACCGGGGCTGACGATCTTGCCCGTGGCGTCGATGACGCGATCGGCGGTGGCGTCGGACAGATCACCGACCGCGGTGATGCGGTTGCCATCGACGGCGACGTCGGCCCGCTGCTGCGGACCTCCCGTGCCGTCGACGACGGTCCCTCCGATGATGAGCAGGTCGTGTGCCATCGCATCCCCCGTCGTGCGGTCTCGGTGTGCACGTAGCGTGGTCCTGATGAGCACCGATGGCAAGACCTTCTCGTTTCGCTATGACGCATGGTGTGGCCCGCTGCTCGGCCTGCTGGGCAGTGGCCGTCGGTTCAGCCGGGTGGTCGTCGGTGCCGGCGAGGTCGAGGTCCGCCTCGGTGCTGCGTTCCGAGCGCGGATTCCCCGCCCCTCGATCGTCAGCGCCCGCCGCCACCACGGTCGGGTCCTGGGTGGGGCGCACACGGCTGGCGCGGTCGGTGGCTGGTCAACGGCTCGTCGAAGGGCATCGTCGTGCTCACCGTCGAGCCCCGAGCCCAGGGTCGTGTCCTCGGGTTCCCGGTGCGAGTCGACGAGTTGGCCATCAGCATGGAAGACCCCGAGGGGCTCTGCGCTGCGCTCGGACTCGAGTTCGAAGCGGCCGAGACCGGCACGAGCTGAGCGCCGAGGGGCCGATCCGCTCTGGCGTCACCAGGTGGTGCTGCGTTGTCGTCACCAGGTGGTGCTGCGTTGTCGTCACCAGGTGGTGACGTGGCCGCCGTTGACGTCGAGGCTCACGCCGGTCACGGCGGCGGCGCCGTCGGAGAGCAGGAACACGATCGGTCGGGCGATCTGATCGGAGTCGGGGAGGAACCGCAGTGCGATCTCGCCGGCCACCGCGTCGTACTCGTCGTCGTAGGTGGTGCCCTTCTGCTCGGCGGTGGTCTCGAGGAACCAGCGCACCGAGTCGCCGAAGATGAACCCGGGGCAGACGGCGTTGATCCGGATGCCGTCGGGTCCGTGCTCCTTGGCCATCGTGCGGGTGATCGAGGTCAGCGCCGACTTCGCCGCCGAGTACGCACCCAGGTTCGGCTTGTTGTGCCGCACCGACATGGTGGCCACGTTGACGATGGCGCCGTGGCCCTGGGCGACCATCGTCGGCAGCACCGCCCGGCTCATCTTCAACGCGGATGTGCAGTTCATCTCCAAGCTGCCGTACCACTCGTCGAGCGACGTCTCGAGGAGCGACTCGAACGGCGGCTGACGGAACGCACTGTTGACCAGTCCGTCGATGCGTCCGAACCGTTCGAGGCTGGCGGCCACGAGTGCGTCGATCTGGTCGAGGTCGGTCACGTCGGTCGGCACCGGCAGGGCCACCCGACCGAGGTCGCCGATCTCGGCTGCGATGGTCTCGAGCCGTTCGGGTGTGCGGGCCGCGAGCACGACATCGGCACCGGCTCGGGCACACGACGAGCGCGGTGTCGCGTCCCAGGCCAGGACCCACGCCGGTCACGACCACCACCTGGCCGCCCAGCGGTTCGTGGTGCCAGGGCACGGTCGGTGCCTGGGTCTCGTCGGTCATGGGTCCTCCAGGGCGTGGCTCGGCGCGGAACGATGCTCGGTCGGCGTGAACCGTAGTCGTCCGACGCGGAACGGCAGTACCGTTGGCGCCTCCGTGGCCTGCGTATCCCCCCGTGACCTCCGATCCGGTGCGCTGGGCGATCATGCGTCAGGAATGGAACGACCTGGCCTTCGTGCACTGGCCCGTGCCCGTCGAGTGCGTCCAGGACCGTCTGCCGAGTGGCCTCTATGCCGATCTCCATGATGGTCACGCCTGGGTCGGGCTGGTCGCCTTCCACATGGAACGCATCGGGGCCGGTGGCCTCCATGTTCCGTACCTCGGGACCTTCCCCGAGACCAACATCCGCACCTACGTACGCGACGCGGTCGGCCGGCCCGGCGTGTGGTTCGACAGCCTCGACATCACCCGTGCGATCCCGACGGCGGTCGCTCGCGTCACCTACGGGCTGCCGTACATGTGGTCCAAGATGCAGATCCGGCGCCGCGACGAACGGCGCGTGTACGAGTGCCGCCGCCGCTGGGGCGGTCCGCCTGCGAGCTCGCTCATCGACGTCGAGATCGGACAGGCCATCGACACCGCGGCGGTCACCCCGCTCGAGCGCTTCTTGACCTGTCGCTGGGGGCTCTACTCGCGCTCGCTCGGCCGGGTGCTCTACGCGCCGGTGGAGCACCCCGAGTGGCCGCTGCACCGGGCGCGACCTGCACGCGCTCGACGACACGCTCAGCACCGCGGCCGGCTACCCCCAGCCCGAAGGCGAGCCGCTGGTGCACTGGACGCCGGGTGTCGAGGTCCGCATCGGGCGACCGCGACGGGTGGTGTTGGCCGAGCGACCTGCCCTGGCGCCCAGTCCCGCCTTCGCCCCCGGGACCTGACCGAGGTTCCTAGAGAGCGGACGTCGCAGCGGATCCGGCAGCGTCGGGCGACCAGACGCCGAGTTCGCCGTCGATCAGGCGCAGCGGCGGTACCACCGAGCCGATCTGGTGGGTGAACACCCCGCGCTCGCCGGTGGTGACGTCGGTGCCGGCGTAGACGATCTGGGTGCTGTCGGGCGACCAGAACGACACGCTCTGCTCGAACTGGTCGAAGAACGGCACGTAGTTGCACGCGAAGGTCGGCGTGGGCACGAACCGCGGGCCGTCGACGATGTCCGAACCCGTCCAGAACCGCCACTCGTAGATCGGCGGTCTCGGTGTCGCATCCGGTGCCGGGCTCGACCTCGATCAGCCAGGCCAGCTGGTTGCCGTCGGGGCTCCACACGAACGCGACCGCCGGACCTTCCTCGCGGGGGAATCGGGGGTCGGGGTGCAACGGAATGGGATCACCGCCGAAGGTGGCCATCAAGGTGAGCTGGTCGCGCGGGATCTGATCGACGATGTCGACGATCTCGTCGCCCTGGAACGACGCGGTGATGGTCTCGGGCACCGGCGCGACCGCGGGGTCGAGGACCTGGAGTGCGATCAGGCCCGATGCCTGCGCCACGGTGAACTGCAGGTACCCGTCGTAGGTGGCGATGGCCCGCCGACCGGCGCCCTGGTCGCCGGCGACGACGAGGAAGTCCTCGTCGTCGCTGCGGTCGGCGTAGACGAGCGGCACGGGACCCTGCAGCCACTGCGGTGCCTGGAAGGCGCCGGGCAGCGGCTCGAGCACCTGGGTCGACCCCTCGAGGGGCACGAAATCGAGCCGGACGCCGCTGGCGTGGACCAAGAAGCCGTCGCCGTCGGGGCTCCACGAGAACCAGAACGGCGACCCCTGGTCGATGCGCTCGGTAGGCGAGCTCGCTCGGCGGCGAGATCGACGACCCCGAGCTCGAAGCCCGATCGGGCCGGGGCCGAGGGTGGCGATGCGGGTGGTGGTCGGGTCCCACGACAACAGGAACGGCGCCGACGGCGTCGCCTGCTCGATCCAGGCGCTGCCGTCGAAGCGCGCCGAGCGGACCTCGGGCCCGGTGCCGTCGGGTCCGCTGGTGACCCACGCCAGGCGGCTGGCATCGGGCGACCAGGTCGGGAACCGGTTGACGGTGCCCTCCGACGCAGCGGTGAGCGGCACCTGGTTGGTACCGTCGCCCAGCATCGTGAGCAGCTGGCCGTCGGCGCTCTGCACGGCGATGCGGGGTCCCTGCTCGAGCAGCAGATCGGGATCGAGCTCGGCACGCCCCGGTGGGTTCGGGACCGGGGTGGGGGACGGGCGGGGCGTGGGAGCGGGGTCGCCGGCCCGGTCCGCCTCGTCGCGGTCATTGCCGTCGGTGGTGCTCCGTCGCTGTCGCTGCCGGTCGTGCGGTCGACGGCGCCGCAGGGGTGGGATCGGCGGCGAAGCCGCCTTCGTCGGCGTCGGAGCACGACGCAGCCACGAGGGACGCGGCGATGACGAGACCGACCAGGACGCGCAAGGGTCGGCGTTCGCACGCGTGGCGGGGGGCCGGACGACACGACAGCAGGGTACCGGTCACGTCACCGGCCGTCCCCGCGGCCCCGCCGGCGATTCGGCGAGTTCAGCGCTGGGTGAAGTTGGTCCAGCGGGTGCCGTCCCACCATCGCAGCCGGCCGTCGGCGGTGGGGTCGGGGTACCAGCCGGCGATCGGCGTCGACCCGGCCGATGACGACGATCGCCGACGATGTGGAGGACGAGCGTCGGATGCCGCCGCGGTCGCCGTGCTCGCGTCGGCGAGCCCGACTGCATCGGCGCTGCCGACCAGCGCCGACCAGCTCGCAGGGCGATCGGTCAAGGTGCGCTGATGGCCGGCGGCAGCGGCGACCTGGTCGGGCGATGGGCCCTCGTAGGGGGTGAGGCCTTCCATCGCCCGGAGGGTGTCGATGCGCTCGCGCAGCGGCGGATGGGTGTTGAACATCGAGTTGAACCGCTGGCCCTTGTGACCCTTCTCGAGGTCGTCAGGGGTCTCGATCCACAGATGCGACGTGGCATGGGAGGTCCGACGCAAGACGGTGACGTCGGCGTCGAGCTTCTCGAGTGCCCGCCGCAGGCCCTCGGGGTTGCGGGTCAGCTCGACGGCGCTGGCGTCGGCCAGGCCCTCGCGGCTGCGCGAGATCGCCGCACGCAGCATGCCGGCGGCGAGCGGTGCGAGCACCAACACGAACAAGAAGCCGACGATGGCGATGATCGCCTGCGGTCCGCCGTTGTTGTTGTTGCTGCTCCTGCGGTCGCCGCCACCCGTCAGCGCCCCGAAGTACAGGAAGCGCCAGAACAGGTCGGCGATCAGGGCGATCGCGCCGGCGGTGGCGACGGCGACGGTCATGACCCGGATGTCGTTGTTGCGGATGTGGGCCATCTCGTGGGCGATGACGCCTTGGAGTTCGGAACGCTCGAGCTTGTCGAGCAGGCCGGTCGTGGCCGCGATCGCTGCGTGCTCGGGGTTCTTACCGGTTGCGAAGGCGTTGGGCGCCGGGTCGTCGACGACGAAGACCCGTGGTTTGGGCAGCCCTGCGGCGATCGCCATCTCCTCGACGAGGTTGTGGAGGCGCTGGATACTCCTGGGGGTCGGCCGGTTTGGCGCCGGTCGTGGCGATGGCGATGCGATCGGACGCCTGGTAGCTGCCCCAGGTGCCGGCGATGGCGATGCCGATGCCGATCACCGCGGCGATGGCGCCACCGATCAGCAGATACGACACGATGACGGCCACCAGCGCGAACAGCACGAAGCTGGCGGCCATCAGCCACCAGGTGGTTCGGCGGTTCGCCGCCTGCAGTGCCCGGAAGTCGGTGGTCATGGTCGCAATGGCTTGGTGTCGGCGTCGGCGTTCGCTCGCCGCGGTCGGCCGTGGGATGATCAGCCGACCGCTGTGACGCACGCAGGGCCCGACCGGTCGTCGGCGATCGCATCGGGTGGACGAATCGATACGGGAGCACGATGGAAGACTACGAGCACGAGTCCGAACGGCGCGGTCTTCCGCTGCAGACCGTGCTCGGCGACGAGGGCGACAGGCGTCGCGCGATCCTCAGCATCGCGTCACGGCCGTCGTCGGACTGGTGCTGTTGGCGCTGGCCCTCATCGTGGGCGACCGATGGTCCATGGTGGTTCTTCGGACTGCTCGGTGTCGTGGCCCTCGCCACCGTGGTCATCGCCGCGTGGAACGTGCGGGTCTGGGTGGTGTGGGGTAATCCCGCAGCTGTACCTGCCGTCGTCGACGGACCTCCTGCCTCGGCGATCGGGTCACGGTGCGGTTCCGCCGGCGGGCCCGTGGGCCCGTGAAACCCACCGACGTGGCGTCACCGCACGGCTCCGGTGCTACGAGGAGGTGCTCGGCGTCGCAGACGACACCATCGAACCCGAGGTCGAGGTGTTCGACGCACCGGTCGAGGTGAGCCGTGTCGATGTCGTGGATTCGGTCGTCGAAGCCGACCTGCTGGATCGAGGTCCCGGTGTTCGCGGCACCCCCGTCGATGGAGTTGACCCGCCACCGCGTCGGCTGGCGGCTCGTCGTGATGATCGAGGCCCCGGGCGCGCCCGACGACGATTCGACCTTTGCGCTCGTCGCGCGTCCCGCCGACCGAGCCATCGCAGGGATCGGGCACATGACTACCCGAGGCATCCCGATGAGCTCCCGAGCTCCGATCTCGACGCCGACGTCGGCGAGTGCGGCGATACCATCACCGGTGTGATCACGTCACCTGGCCGACGACGCGCCGCCTGCTCGGGCGGCCGTGCGGTTGCGGCAGCGGCCGAAGGCGCAGGCCTCGTCGACGAGACAGACGGGCACGAGCCGGTGCGCTGGGACGAGTCGGGCCGGTTCTGCGTGTCCGGTGCCCGACGACCGGCCCGATCTCGTTCACGGGCCGGCTCGTTGTCGTGTCGTGGACGGTCGAGGTCGTCGATCTCGCATCGGACACGACGCTGGCCTCGGTGCCGGTCACGGTGGTGCCCCGTGGCGGCCTGGCGTTGTGGGCCCAGACCGCAGCCGGCCCACCGGTCGACATCGTGAGCGCCCCGGACCTCAACGATGAGCGAGGCGCCGTTCGACGTCACGCTCGAGCTCGACGAGCTCTGCGACGGCACGTACACACGGGTGCTCGACACCACGTGGTGGGGGTGGAACGGCCAGTTCGGCGGCTACGTGCTCGCGCTCGCGCTCGAAGCCGTCCGCCGCCACAATCCCGGATCCGTTGCCTGCGTGAGCGGTCCCTGACGCTGCACTTCCTGCGTCGGCTCCCGCGAGGGACGCTGCCGCATCGAGGTCACCACCGAGCGCCAGGGTCGCACCGCGGCGACGTTCTCGATCCGCATGTTCGTCGAGGACACGTCTGTGCGTCGCCGGGTTGGCGTTGTTCGGCAGCGACCGCGTGAACGAGGAGTTCCAGCACGCGCCGGTCGCCGTCGCTCGACGTTGCCCGTCGGTGCGCCGACGCCCGTGCCGATCCCCGGTGAGGCCCACGATCAGCTCGACACTGGCCTGGCGAGCCGCTGCGATTCCCGCTCACCGACCCGCCCGCGTCGGTCGGCGGCTGGATGGGTCTCCGTCACGGCGGCCACGCCGACGAGCGCTTCTGCGTGCTGGCCGCCGATGCCTACCCGCCGGCCTTCCTGTTCCACCACAGCCGCCCTGCGATCGGTGGCACGCTCGAGTTCACCGCGCACTTCCGCACGCCGCCGCCGTCGAGCGTCGTCAGCGGTGCCGAACCCATCCGCCTCGTGCTGCGGGTCGCCGCATCGGCGGCGGGCTACATCGACGAGGACTGCGAGATCTGGAGCGCCGACGGTCACCTCCTGATGCAGAGCCGGCAGCTGCGCTACAACGAACTGTCCGACGACGCCCCCGTGCAACCGGGCACGGCGGCCGAGGTGTACCCGTGAGGCCCCGATGACCACCGCAGCATCGCCCCGTCCCGTCATCATCGACACCGACCCCGGGCAGGACGACGCGATCGCCATCTTGTTGGCGCTGGGCTCGCCCGAACTCGACGTCCTCGGCGTCACGGCGGTCGCCGGCAACGTGCCCCTGCCGCTCACGACACGGAACGCGCTGTTGGTGTGCGAGCTCGCCGGGCGAACCGAGATGCCGGTGTTCGCAGGGTGCGACCGGCCGATGGTGCGTCGCCTGGTGACCGCCGAGGCCGTGCACGGCCAGACAGGGCTCGACGGGCCCGCCTGGGACGAGCCGTCCATGGCGGTCCGGGACGACCACGCCGTCGACTGGATGATCGACACGCTGCGAGCGAGCGGTGACGACGGCGTCACGATCTGCGCGCTCGGCCCGCTCACCAACGTGGCCATGGCCCTCGTGCGTGCCCCCGACGTCGCGAGCCACATCCGTGAGCTCGTCACGATGGGCGGCGGCTGGTTCGTGGGCGGCAACATCACGCCCGCCGCGGAGTTCAACATCTACGTCGATCCCCATGCAGCGCACGTCGTCTACAGCAGCGGCGTGCCGATCGTGGCCATGTCGCTCGACGTCACCCACAAGGCGCTGATGCGCCACGAGTGGATCGCATCGCTGCGCGACGACGGGCCGCGTCGGCGAGGCCGCAGCGGACATGTTGACGTTCTACGAGCGCTACGACCTCGAACGCTACGGTGAGTTCGGCGGCCCGGTCCACGATCCGGCGACGGTGGCCTGGCTGCTCGACCCGTCGATCTACGGCGGCAAGGATGTGCTGGTGGAGATCGAGACCGGGTCCGAGCTGACGATGGGCATGACCGTCGTGGACTGGTGGGGATCTCGACGCCGCGAACCCAATGCCCATTGGGTCACCGAGGTCGACGCCGACCGCTTCTTCGCACTCATCGCCGCACGTCTCGCTGCGCTCGACGCGGCGACCTGACGGCACGCGCAACCGACCGCTGTCACGACCCGACGGCACCGACCATCACCGGGGGAATCACCATGGCCGAACCGACCACCACACCCGCACCGACCACACAAGAGGCCTGGGATCGTCTCGTGACGCTGCTCGGCCGCATCGGCGACGAGTACGTCGTGCCCGAGCGGCGCGCCCTCGACGAGCGGGGCGCCGCCGATGCTCACCGCTTCGCACTGCACGTGTTGCAGTCGGCGCTGTTCGCGCACGCCGAGTTCGATCCGGCGCGCCCGTCGTTCAAGCGGATCGTGTCACCGACGCGCAAGTTCACCGGCGACAACGCCGACGCAATCTACTTCGAGACCGAGATCTCGCCCGACCACACCTACCGGGTCAGCGGGAACCTCGCCGGTGCGGCCTACACCTCGTTCACCGTCGAAGCCGGCGCAGCAGCGGGCGCCTATCCCGATCGCACGTGCGGCGTCCTCAATGACACCGAGATCGACGTTGCCGACGACGGCTCCTACGAGATCATCCTC
This sequence comes from uncultured Acidimicrobiaceae bacterium, assembly GCA_963716795.1. Taxonomy (GTDB): domain Bacteria; phylum Actinomycetota; class Acidimicrobiia; order Acidimicrobiales; family UBA8592; genus CAVQUE01. The sequence goes on from CAVQUE010000003.1 coordinate 245,995, forward strand.
GGCGGGCCGGCCCAGGACCGGAACTGGCTGGAGCTGCCCGCCGATGCCGGCCGGATCACGACCCGGCACTACTTCGAGCATCCGACGCCGGCGGCAGCCAACCAGGAGCTGCTGGTGCCACTGGCCATCGAGGCTCTCGATCCGCCGCCGGATCCGCCACCGACCTGGGACGACGCCCGGGTGGCTGCGAGCATCGAGCGGGTCATCACCCACGTGGCGGCCAAGACCGTCGACGCGCCGATTCCGGGTGCCAGCGGTCGACCGAGCTGGGTGAGCGGCACCCCGAACGTCTTCCCGACGCCCGAGCCCCCGGGCGACATGGCGCTGTCTGCGTTCGACGCGGCGTACTCGATGGCGCCCTACATGCTCGCCGACGACGAAGCACTCGTGATGACGAGCCGGTGGCCCGACTGCCGGTTCGGCAATGTCTGTCTGTGGAATCTCCAAGGCCAGACCTATGACTTCGTCAACCGCCCCGTGTCGCGCAACCGATCGAACACGGTGCTCGACGACGACGGGTCGTTCCGCATGGTGGTGGCCCACACCGACCCCGGTGTGGCGAACTGGCTCGACACCGAAGGCCGTAACCTCGGCAGCGTGTTCTGGCGGTTCTTCCTGCCCAGCGGCGAGATCGCCCCGATCGAGGCCGAGGTCGTGAAGATCGCTGATCTGACCTGATCGGCTGCGCTCGAGTCGCAGCACCGGGCGAGTGCCGCGCAGGCCGAAAACGACGAACGCCCGGTCGTTTCCGACCGAGCGAGTGAAGAACCTGAACAGTAGCACACCCCGAGTTTCGTCGCCGCTGAAACCGGCACATGGGGCCGATTTCCGAACAATTCCGCAGCAGATCATCTCTGCGGTCGATGAGAGGTAGCGGGAGGATCGCCCGAACAGGGGAAACGATCGACACTATGGATAGTTGTGCGCCAAGATGATCGCTCGGGGCGATCTTGTGGACCGGGTCCGGGCGCAGCCGGGGTCGTCGACAGCGTGGCGACCGCCTGGCCGGTCGGCCAGGCGGGGCGCTCAGTCGGGCTGGCTCAGGATCAGACCGCTGGTCGGCACCGCGGTGCCGGCGGTGACCAGCGTGTTCACGACGTCGGGGACCTGGTTGACCGACGTGCCGCGGATCTGGCGGACGCCCTTCGGCGATGCCGTTCATCCCGTGGATGTACGCCTCGCCGAGCTGGCCGCCGTTGGTGTTGATCGGCAGGCGGCCACCGAGCTCGATGGCGCCGTCGGCGATGAAGTCCTTGGCCTCGCCCTTCGCGCAGAACCCGAACTCCTCGAGCTGGGGCAACACGAGCGGCGTGAAGTGGTCGTAGATCGTCGCCGTCTGGATGTCGTCGGGGCCGAGCCCGGTCGACTCCCACAGCTGGCGGGCCACGACGCCCATCTCGGGGATGCCGGTGATGTCGTCGCGGTAGTAGCTGCGCATCATGTGCTGATCCTCGGCCACACCCTGGGCGGCGGCGGCGATGACGGCCGGCTTCTGGGCCAGATCTGCGGCGCGCTCGGCGGTGGTGACCAGCAGGGCCTGGCCGCCGTCGGACTCCTGGCAGCAGTCGAGCAGGTGCAGCGGCTCGACGATCCAGCGCGATTCCTGATGGTCTTCGAGGGTGATGGGCTTGTCGTAGAAGAACGCCTTGGGATTGGTGGCGGCGTGCTTGCGGTCGGCGACGGCCACACGACCGAAGTCCTCCGAGGTCGCGCCGGTCTCGTACATGTAGCGGGTCGCGAACATCGCCACCCACTGCGCCGGGGTCAACAGGCCGAACGGCGACGTCCAGCTGAAGCTGACGTCGAAGGCCTCGGGGCTGTTGTGCTGGTCCTGCACGCCCTGGCCGAAGCGGTGCCAGGACCGTTCGTTGAACGCCCGGTAGCACAGCACGTAGTCGGCAGCGCCGGAGTACACGGCCTGGGCGGCCAGGGCGACGGTGCCGCAGGCCGCGCCGCCGCCGTGGTGGACCATCGAGAAGTGGGTGAGTTCGGGAATGCCGAGGTTGCGGGCCACCTCGATCTCGGTGTTGCGTTCGGCGGAGTACACGACCATGCCGTTCGACCTTCGCTCGGCTCGAGTCCGGCGTCGGCGCAGGCGGCCAGGCAGGCCTCGGTGGCGAGCTGCATGGGGGTGCGGCCGGAGTTCTTCGAGAACTCCGTGGCCCCGATGCCGGCGATGGCGGTCTTGCGTGCGAATTCGAGCATCAGGCGCTCCCCTCGATCGATGCCGCATGGGCGGCGACTGCCCGGCAGGGCGATGTCGGCGGTGCCGGTGACGTGGGCACCGAGGCTGTTGCGGCCGATGAAGCCCGACGGTGATGGTGCCGTCGTCGGCGACGGCGCTGACCGAGCCCGACATGGTCATGGTGTCGTAGGGATAGTTCGGGGCACCGAGGCTGATCTTCGAGGTTGCGGAACACCACGTCGGGTCCGGTCCAGTCGCCGATCCAGCGGTTCACCAGCCCGCTGGTCGTCAAGATGTTCATGAAGATGTCCTTGGAGCCCTTCGAGACCGCAGCGTCGCGGTTGTGGTGGACGTCCTGGAAGTCGCGGGTGGCGAGCGCCGTCGAGGTGATCAGCAGCGGGTCGAGCGGCATCGGGCACAGCGGCAGGGCGTCGCCGACCGAGACCGCGTCGGCGGCGAGCGTGTCGGTCGCGCGGTACCGGCGCAGCAGGGCGGAACTGGTGCAGCGTCACGTCGGGATCGGAGTTCGTCGGCGAGAAGCACAGCTCCAGCGGCATGCCGATCTCGAGCTGGGCGGGGGTGACGCCGACGATGTTGCTCACCAATCGGACACCCTCGTCGAGTTCGACCAGGCCCACGATCAGCGGGTAGTCGAACGACGGCACCTGGGGATAGTGCGGGACGGCGTAGCTGTAGAGCGTGGCCTTGCCCGATGCCACGATCCAGTCGTAGTCCATCGATCCCGTGCGCGGGTTGGCGTTGGCGGGCGGATGGACGAGGCTGCCGTCGTCGGTGAAGCGCTGGATCCGCAGTTCGTGCTCGGCCGAGGCCCTCCCAGTGCCACGCCTGGTCCTGGTTGTACTTGGGCCGCGGGCGGGTGGGCCGGGGCTTGGGGGGCATCACGACGTCGGGATCGAGACCCGCGTCGATCAGCGCCTGGCGCTTCGGATCGGGAGCCTTGGTGGCCTGGCGGCCGGTGCCGGGACGGAACTTGAGGATCCGGAAGAACAGCGATCCGACGTGCTCGCCGTGCTGATCGTGGTACTCGACCTCGGTGGTGACGAAGTGGCCGATCCCGAGGCCCGTCGTCTTCTCCTCGGACACGTCGACGAGCTTGGTGACGCCGGTGAGGACGTCGCCGGGGCGCAGATAGCGGTGGTACACCTGCTCGGAGTTGGTGGCCACGACGCTGACGAAACCGGCGTCGTCGAGCAGCGAGTACACGCCGGCGCTGGGCTCGTTGGGATCGCGTGCCGGTTGGCCGCCCATACGCAGGCCCGGCATGGTCCAGACATTGAGCGTCGCCGGGGGAGCGACGATGCCACCGTGGATGCCGCCAGCCGCCACGTCGGGATCGGTGAAGTGCGGGTTCGCCTCCGACATCGCGTCGCACCAGTTGCGGATGGTGGGCACGTTCACCGGATCACGGGCGATGCTGGGGGCTGCCGGTTCGTCCGACCTGCTCGCGCAGCGTCGCCAGGAAGGCGGCCTTGTCGGCCTCGGTGGTGTCCTCTGCCGTTGCGGCCTCGCTCACGCTGTTCCTCCCCGCGGCAGTGATCTGCTGGCTGCGACTCTAGTCTCGGTCGCCGATATCTGACACGGTGTCAGATATCGGCGTCGGGATGGCACCCCGCAGCTGCGCCTCGTGGTCGGCCGGCCAGCGTCGGGGCTGACAGCGCGCGCACCACGTCGTCGTGCGTGCGTCGAGCACCGTGCTGCGCAACGGCTCCCCGCAGCGTTCGCAGGGTTCGCCGGCGCGGCCGTAGCAGCGCAGGTGGTGCTGGTTGTCGCCGATCTCTCCATCGGCGCCCACGTAGTCGCGCAGCGTCGTACCGCCGTTGTCGACCCCCTGGCGGAGGACGTCGACCAGCGCCCGATGCAGCGCCGTGGCCTGACGTCGGGTCAACGACCGGGCCGCGGGGTGGACGCCGGCGAGCCAGCAGGCCTCGTCGGCGTAGATGTTGCCGACCCCGGCCACGGGACGCTGGCTGAGCAGCTGCGTCTTGAGGTGGCGCCGGCTGGTCCGCACCGACCGCTGGAGGTGATCGGCGGTGAACTCCTCGGAGAAGGGCTCGGGCCCGAGCGAGGCCAGCGTGCCCTGGTACTCGCCTGCGGTCACGACCCGGATGCGCCCGAAACGGCGCACGTCTCGGTACCCCAGCACCGTGTCGTCGTCGAAGACCCAGCGGGCCCGCAGATACGGGTCGCTCTCGGGGGTGGCGCACCCCGGCAGCAGCTGGCCGGTCATGCCCAGGTGGACGACCATCTCGCGGTCGTCGTCGAGGCCGAACAACAAGAACTTGCCCCGCCGGTCGAGGCGCTCGATCACAGCTCCCATGATCTCGGTGGCCGGGACGAACTTCGCCGACGGGTGACTCCATGCATCGGTGATGATCCGCCCGATCACGGCCGGGGCGAGCTGGCGGCGGATGGTCTCCACCTCGGGCAGCTCGGGCACGGGGATCGACGATACCTGCTCCGGCGTCGCTGCTTCTCCATCGGCGTCCCCTGCGGCGATACCGTCGCAGCAGATGACCGACGACAGCGCTTCCTCACCGACCGCAGCCCTGCCCGAGCCCGTCGCCGGACCCGACGGTGTCGAGGCCGACGATCCCTTCGCAGCGGTCCTCGCCGCCGGGAGCGTGCTCGATGACCTCGACGATGCCGCTCGTGTCGAGGCCTGGGCATCGTCGGCGCTCGGCGTGTGGGCCGAGGATCCCGATGCCGGAGCCTACGACGACGAGTTCCTCGCCTGGCTCGACGACGTGGTCGCTGCGAACGGCCCCCGGGCACGTCAGGCCCGTCTCGTCCGCGCCGCGGTCCGGGCGCTCGAGCCGTCCGGCACGGTGACCGAGCGCCTCGACGGCGCCGAGGACGGCCTCGAGAGGCTGGACGGGCCACCACCGTGGATCGGCCACCTCGGGACAGCGGCGGCCACACGAGCGTGGACGGTCGAGCGGCACGGGGTCGAATCCGTCGGTGTCGGCTTCGCGTCGAGCGACGGGTCCGAGCACTCGCTGCTCGCCGACCTCGTCGACGGCGAACTCGCCGCGCTCATCGTCGCACCCGGACCCGAGGAGCTCTTCGACGGGTCCGAAGACCTGGTCGCACCCGCCCCGCTCGAGGTCGCCGGACGCCGCGCACCGCATCATCGAGGCGTGGCGGCTGATGCGCCGACGCGGACCGCGACGTGCCCGAGAGCATCCATGTCAACGGTGCGCTCGCCCGAGCCCGACTCGTCGCCCTGACCGGCGACACCCTGGAGGATCTCCGTGGCGATGCCGTCCTGGCCGATGACGAACCTGGGGGCGCCGAGTCCCGATCCCGAGATATCGGAGTCCGACGCCGTGGACCGGGCCGAGACCGATCGCTGGGCCTGTCGGTCCTCGACGGCGCCCTCGGGGCCGCAATCGGCCGCGATCGTCTCCCGAGATCGCCACCGTGGTCGACGGTCGTGCTCGATGCCCTGATCCCCGAGCGGATCGCGCTGCAGCCGGCGCTCGAACGTGAGGCCTACGGCGCGCTCGAGTGGGCCGACTGGCTCGGCGTCGTCATCGAAGCGGTGCGTCGGGCGCCGGCACCGCGCTCGACGCCGAGGCCATGGTCGACGCCGTGAACCGCTGCCCCGAGGTCACGTCGTCGATCCCGCGATCCGATCGCTCGTACTACTCGTGGGCGTTCTCGCTCGTGCTGGCGCTGTGGCGCCGGGCCGGTGTCGTCGACGACGAGGGCGGCTCACGATCGCCGGGCACCATGGCGCTGCCGGCCGCGCTGCGGCAGGCGTGGGGCGCCGCTAGCTGAGCCGGTGCAGGCGGCGCGGCCGCCGTTGCAGCCGCAGCAGCGCTCGCCTCGGCGACGGCATCGCACGGGGGCGGCGACCTCGGCGACGCCGGCCACGAGCGGCGCGCCGAGACGCACCACGACGACGACGGCCGTGCCGTCCTCGGCGCGTAACGAGGTCGACCTCGATCCGGGCCGCGTCCAGGCCGCCGAGCCGCACGACGACCGCGGCCGCGGCGGCATCGATCGGTCGGGGACCGATGCCACCGACCATCGACGCTCGCGCCGTCGTCGCCCGCAGACCGGATCTCGGCCGACCAGAGGTGTCGGAGCCGGCGAGCTGCGACCGTGATGGAGGTCGGCGTCGGCGGCGGCGGGGCGGTGATCACAGACGGCAGGGTCCGTACGCCTCTGCGAGCTGCGCCAGTCGCTCGATCTCACGGTCGTCGAGGCGGTCGTCACCGAAGAACCACAGCCCGCCGGTGCCGGCGGCCGCGATGACCACGGCCATGCCCCGCAGCGAACCGAGGTCGAGGTCGTGACGCCCCGGCGACCGGGCGTCGACGCCGTTGACGGCGCTGAAGAGCTGATACGCCTCGGTCGGATGCAGCGACCCCAGATCGGGCGAGCGCAGCGTCAGCGCTGCGGCGTCCAGCGGATTTGCGACGTAGCCGCACACCCGCAGCGGTCCGCGAGACGCCATCTCGGTGAGGGCGCGTTCGATCAGATGGTCAGCCGATGGTTCCCGCTGAGGGCGGTGCTGTCGACGATCCGGTGAGGATGGTCGACAGGCCGCGTCCGAGGCCTCCCGTTGGCATGGTCATCGACTACCCGATCGGCAGGGAGCGAGCCGTAGCTGAGTCAGCCCCGCACGTCACCGGTGCGGTCGGGGGTCATGCGCTGACGGCCAGCAGCTCGAGCGCCGGCGCATCGGCCCGCACCCGTCCGGCGAGGTGGCGCACCTCGACCTCGGCGCGACCTTCGGGACAGTGCTCGACGAACGGGCACCACGCACACAATGGCCCGGTGCGAGCCTCGAACTCGCCCTCGATCGCACGCCGCCTGCAGCTCCTGCCAGGTGGCACGCAACGTCTCGATGACCTCGGCGATGTTGTCCTCGGTGACGTCGACTTCGATGATGCGCTGATCGAGATAGAGCAGGCGGGCCCGGGCGGGGCGCTGGCCGGACAGCTCGCTGAGCGCAGCGGCGTACAGCAACACCTGCGCCAGGCGGGCGTCGGCGTAGCGGTCGCTCGGTGCCTTGCCCGACTTGTAGTCGGCGATCACCAGACCATCGGCCTCGACATCGACCCGGTCGACGATGCCACGGAACGGCACCTCGGCCAGATGCACCCGGACGTCTTGCTCGGTGGAATGGACCTCGACGATCGTCGGGATCCTCGATTCGCCACAGGCCCTCGACGGCCTTCCAGCCCTGCCACCGAAAGGCCCGCGGCTGCGGCATCGTCGAGACGCAGGGCCCGATAGTCGGGATGGCGTTCGGTCTCGGGCCACGCGGTGCGGGCGAGCTCCTTGGCCCGGCCCACCGTGCGCTCCGCCTTGGGCTCGCACAACAACAGCTCGAGCACCCGATGCGCAAACGTGCCCACCAACGCCGGGAATCCCCGGAGGATCGGGCATCCGATCGACGTACCGATGCTTCCACTTGCGTGGACACTGCTGGAACATCGAGGCGCTCGACGGCGAGAGATGGCGGGGCAGCATCGAATCGGCGGCGCCCGGCTCGGGCAACGGTTCGAGGTCGAGATCCAACACGTCCTGCCCGAATTCCATGCCTGTAGTTCTACCACGGGGGTGTGACGGTGTTGCTTGGCCGGCTCGTCTCCGGCGGGCTCGCGCCGGGATCCTCGGTGTCGGTGGTCGTCTCACGGCTGGTTCCGGGACGTACGTCGCCGGCTGGTGTCGGCGTGCTGCGCAGCAGCGGCGGTGCGCCGAGACGGCTCGGGGGTGCGGAAACCCTTTGGCGGGGTGCGTCGCCGTCTCGGGGGTGGCGTGAGCGCCGACGTGTCCGGTGGCCGCCGTTGCCCTCTGTGGAGCCTGTGTTGCTGGGCCGGCTCGTCTCCGGCGGGCTCGCGCCGGGATCCCGTGTCGTTGGTCGTCTCACGCGTGGTTCCTGCTGTACGTCGCCGGCTGGTGTCGGCGTGCTGCGCAGCAGCGGCGGTGCGCCGAGACGGCTCGGGGGTGCGGAAACCCTTTGGCGGGGTGCGTCGCCGTCTCGGGGGTGGCGTGAGCGCCGACGTGTCCGGTGGCCGCCGTTGCCCTCTGTGGAGCCTGTGTTGCTGGGCCGGCTCGTCTCCGGCGGGCTCGCGCCGGGATCCCGTGTCGTTGGTCGTCTCACGCGTGGTTCCTGTTGTACGTCGCCGGCTGGTGTCGGCGTGCTGCGCAGCAGCGGCGGTGCGCCGAGACGGCTCGGGGGTGCGGAAACCCTTTGGCGGGGTGCGTCGCCGTCTCGGGGGTGGCGTGAGCGCCGACGTGTCCGGTGGCCGCCGTGGGCGGTGTGACGGTGTTGCTGGGCCGGCTCGCCTCCGGCTCTTCTCGCGACGGCGTCCTTGGACGGGCGGTCGTCGGACACGCACTCAGGTCGACTCGACACGGACCTTCAGGTTGACGAGTGCGTTTGCGACCTGGCCGGGCGCCTGCTTCCAGAGCAGGCCCATGATCCCACCGACGAAGTGCTTGCCTTCGACACCTTGCCGGTAGACGACCGAGGTTCCGTGCTGGGTCGGTTCGAGCAGTACATCTTCGGCGAGGCGGGCGAGGACGGGCAATGGGGACTCGACGACGGCGAAGGCGAACCGTCGGTTCTCCTCCCAGGCGGTGAACTCCTCTTCGATCGTGAAGCGCTTGATCTTCACCCGCCGTCCGCTGCCGATCCCTTCGCCGCTCCCGATGCGGTCGATCTCGTCCAGGTCGGTGAACCACGCGGGCCACGACTCGTGATCAGCGATGTGGGGCCACACCGCACCCGGCGCCGCGGCGATCTCGATGGACTGCTCGACGACGATGGGAGCGCTCGATATCCAGTCCGGTCCGACGACAGGGTGCGTGGGCATGTCCGCACCGTAGCGACACCGGCCCGGCCTGGTCGGATGGCTCGGCGATGCAGGCATCGCGCCGGGGAACTTCCCGGGGATCGCCCCCGCTGTCTTCCTCGGCTGTTCGGTGCACGGTGCCCCAACAGCGGTCGCACCGTGGCCGGCGGTTGTCGAGAGCGATGCCGGCAGCGAGGTCCATGCATCGAACACCAGAACGGGGGTATGACAAGGAGGCCCGAGAACATCGCGGAACGAAAAAAGGCAGTGCAACCTAGATACACAACAGAACGTGATGGTTCGACATGAAGAATGCCGGGCACGGGGCTGCGTCGCCTCGATCACCGGAGCGGAGCGGACGGCCGGTACGAGTCGGTCGATCCCCGTGTGGCTCGTGCCAGCGTTCTCCGCCGCCAGCTCTCAAGTCGCCGTGACCTCTCGTCCGGGAGTACCGTGCGCACGATGCGCCGATGGCGCTCGTCCCTCGGTTTCGAAAGGCCCGTCCCATGGTGTTCGCCGAAGTCGGCAGTTTCCTCTACAACACGTTGAACTTCTTCCACATCATCGGGGTCATCATCGGCGCCGGCGCGGCGTTCCTCGCTCCGGTCATGGCCGTCCAGGCCCGCAAGGCCGGCACCAACACCTCGGTGTTCGACACCGTCGCCGCGCAGGTCATGGCGCCGGGCCTGTTCGCCGCGGGCCTGTTCGGCGGTGCCTCGGTCGGGGCCTCGAGCGATCAGCTCAACTTCGACGAGGCCTGGCTCTCGGTGGGCAGCCTCGTGTGGATCCTCGCTGTGGCCGCCGCCGTGGTGGCCTATCCGCCGAGCTACATCAAGCTGCCCGACATGAGCGACAAGAAGCCGGCCGTCACCGGCATCCTGCACCTGTCGCTCGCGGTCATGTTGATCCTGATGATCTGGAAGCCCGGCAACTGACCGGTTCGGCCGTCCCCGCAGGTGCCAGCCGGCGTTCGCGGCGTGCGCCTGCGCAGGCCGGTCATCCCGATCGGTCGAGGTAGGCCCGGCCCCGCGGCGACAGCTCGTAGCCGGGGGAGTGCGAGATCGTCAGCCCCAGCCGCTTCAGCTTGGCGACGTCCGCCTTGAACGGCGCACGCTCGCGCCCGACCATCTCGGCCAGCTCGACGGCCCGAACACGGGGATGGTCCGCCAGCAGGCCCAGGGTCGTGCGGGTCCACGGGCCGATGGGCGACCGGGCATCGAGCGCTTCGAGGCGTCGGTCGAGCTCTGCGACGTCGTCGGCTGACAGCTCCGCAGCTGCACGCAGCGTCTCGCGAGGGTCCTCGCCTCCTGGTCGAACCTGCACGCGGTACGTCTGAGGATCGCCGTCGTCGCGGCCGTCCAGGCAGCGGCGCAGGTCCTCGGCCGAACCGAAGCCCGCACGGAGCGCCTCGGCGTCGGTGATGGACGCCTCGTCGATCACCGACACCTCGACGATGTCGAGCATGCCGACCGCGGTGCGCAGGGTGCCGCCGGTCTTGACCGTCGGACGCTTCCAGCGGCGGAAGACCAAGTCGATGTCGCCGGCGACGATGCCATCGAGCACGGCACGCTTGATCAACACGGGCGCTGCCACCCCCGAGACACGCTCGGTGCCGCGCGGTGGTCAGATGTCGAGGGCATCGCGATCGACGAGGTCGCTGTTGCTCAACACGAACTCACGGCGAGCCGCGACGTCGTTGCCCATGAGGGTCTCGAACATCTCGGCGGCCTGCGCGGCCTGGGCGGCGTCGTCCATGGTCATGCGTTTGAGGATGCGGGTGGCGGGATCGAGGGTGGTCTCGGCGAGCTCGTCGACATCCATCTCGCCCAGGCCCTTGAACCGCACCCACTTGTCGAGGGGGATCTTCTTCGCCTCGGCGATTGCATCGCGCTCTCTGTCGGTGAATGCGTAGTGGGTCTCCCCACGCCACTTCGCCGAATACAGCGGAGGCTGGGCCGCGAACACCCGCCCCTCTTCGAGCATGGGCCGCATGTAGTGGTACATCAGCGTCAGGAGCAGGCACCGGATGTGGCTGCCGTCGACATCGGCATCGCAGAGGATGATGATGCGGCCGTATCGGGCGTCGTCGAGATTGAACTCGCGCCCCGAACCGGCACCGATCGCAGTGATCAGGGCCTGGGCCTCGGCATTGTCGATGACCTGTTTGATCGTGGCCTTGCCGGCGTTGACCACCTTGCCCCGCAGCGGCAGCACCGCCATGTACTCGGCGTCGCGGCCGGCCTTGGCCGGCCCTGCCGCCGAGTCGCCCTCCACGATCAACAACTCGCTGTCGGTGCCGTGGACCCGGCAGTCGGCCAGCTTGACCGGCATCCCGGTGTTGGCCAGGTTCGCGGCCTTGCGCTTGGCGTCGAGGACCTCCTTGGAGGCAACCCGGTTGACCACCGCGTTGGTGATCTTGTCGCGCACCGCGGCGATGTGGGTCTTCTTGCCGGCGCCGTCGAACCAGTCGGTCAGGCTCTGCTTGACGACGTCGTACACGATGCCCTGCACCGCCGGGGTGCCGAGTTCCTGCTTGGTCTGGCCCCGGAACTGCGGTTCGGGGAACGTGACCTTCATCGCGGCGATCAGGCCCTCTTGCACGTCGTCCTTGCCGGCGCGATCGTTGCCCGACTTGGCCAGCTTGGCCAGCTTCTTCGAGCCGGCCAGCAGCGTGTCGTTGACCGCACGGGTGAGCGCCCGATCGAACCCGGCGAGGTGCGTGCCGCCCTCGGGGGTGGGGATGGTGTTGACGAACGTGGCGACGTTGGTCTCGTAGCCCTTGACCCAGCGCAGCGCCGCCTCGACGGTGCACTCGCGGGTGACCTCGGTCATCGTGCCATCGACGGGGACCTTCTCGGTGAAGGTGTCGATGCCGCTGATGGTGATGATCTCGCAGACGGGCTCGCCGATGCTCATCGAATCGACGAGGTCCGACAGGCCACCACGCGACAGGTACTCGAACGGTTCGTTGTCCTGACCGGCCCGACGATCGTCGACGCGGATGCGCAGTCCCGGCACGATGAAGCAGGTGCGGGCCACACGTTCGCAGATGAGGTCGAAGCTGACGCCGGCGTCGGCGTCGAACACCTCGAGGTCGGGCCAGAAGCGGACCCGCGTGCCGGTCTTCTTGGTGCGCTTGACCTTGTCGAGGCCATGGCCTGCCTTGAAGCCGCCGTTGGGCCCGAACTGGCCGGCGATGCGGTCGCGGAAGCACAGCCGGTGCGCCCAGCCATCGCGGTCGACCTCGGCGGTCAGCTTCGACGACAACGCGTTGACCACCGACGCGCCGACGCCGTGGAGGCCGCCCGAGGCCCCGTACGCACCGCCGCCGAACTTGCCGCCGGCGTGCAGCTCGGTGAGCACGACCTCGAGCGCCGAGACCTTGCGCTTCTTGTGCATGTCGATGGGAATGCCGCGGCCGTTGTCGGCGACCTCCATCGAGCCGTCGCGGTGCAACGTGACGTCGATGCGGTCGCAGTGCCCCGCTGCGGCCTCGTCGACCGCGTTGTCGATGAGCTCCCACAGCAGGTGCATGAGCCCGTCGGAGCCCGTGCCGCCGATGTACATGCCGGGGCGCTTGCGGACGGCCTCGAGACCTTCGAGGGTCTGGATGGCGTCGGCGTCGTAGCTGGCCTTGTTGGTGGGTCCGTCGCTCATCGTCTTCCCCTCTTGGCCTGGCGGCCGGGCCGGGTGGCCCTCGCTTCGCTCACGGTCGGGTCCTGATGGTTGCACCGGGCCCGATCAGCGGATCGGGCGGGCCCGGGTCGGGCAGGGTCACCATCGCGACGGTCCCACGGCGAGAATGCGGCGGTCCGTGCGGGTCGAGACGAGGTCTCGTTTGGTGGGTTCGAGGGTGAGATCGACCGGGGTGGGGTCGACCTTGGTGGCGTCGTCGTCGGTGGCCATCACCGCCAGCAGGGCGTCGGGCCCGACGATGGCGGCCATCACCAGGCGCTTCTCCTTGGTGAATCGGGTGAGGCGAACCCCGGCGCCGCCCCGACCCTTGGGTTCGAGTTCCTCGAAGGGGGTGACCTTGGCGGTGTCGATGTCGCTGACGGTGACGATGGCGCCGTCGCCGAGGGCGGGTCCCGCACCGATGACGGTTGCGCCGTCGCGCAGCTTCATCCCCGCAACCCCGGCGGCGGCGCGGCCCTGGAGCGAGACGCCGTCGACGGGGGTGCGCAGGGTCTGGGCGTCGGACGCCACGATCACGATGTCGACTCCGTCCGGACAGGCGAACGCGGCGGCGAGACGGTCGGTGCCCTTGAGGCCGATGACCTCCTTGCCGTGGCGGGTGCCGGCGAGCTCGTCGGGGGCGAGGCGTTTGGCGGCACCCTGGGCGGTGACCAGCACGACGGACTCGGTGGCCGGGGCCACGATGGTGAGGATCTGCTCGCCGCGGTTGGTGGAGAAGACCTTGTCGGCGGGTGCACCGCGACTGCGGCCGCCCACCTCGCCGAGGTCGCCGGCACGGATGCGCAGGGCCCGCCCCTCGCTGGTGATGGCGATGACGTCGCTGCGCGGTGGTGGTGAAGGTCGACGCGGCGATGACGTCGTGGCGACCGGGGGCGGCCCGGCGGACGCCTTCGGTCGGGGCGCGCCCGATGACGCCCGAGGTCGACAGGGTGACCAGGCAGGCCACGTCGGGCTCGTCGTCGGGGGCGGCCGAGGCAGCGGGGCCCTCGTACACCGGGATCTCGTCCGCGCCGATGATGCCGGTGCGGCGATCCACGGCGTACACCTCGACGATCTCGGCGAGCTCCTTCAGTACGACGGTGCGCTGGCGGGTCTCGCTGCCGAGCAGCTTGGTGAACTCGGCGATGTGGGCGAGCAACTCGTCGCGTTCGTCGATGATCTTCTGCATCTCGAGCGCGGTGAGGCGCCGCAGCTGCATGTCGAGGATGTGGGTGGCCTGGGTCTCGCTGAGGTCGAGCTGGCTGCACAGTTCGGTGCGGGCCTCGTCGACGTCGGCGGAGCCTCGGATGATGCGCACGACCAGGTCGATGTTGTCGAGGGCGATGATGAGGCCCTCGACGATGTGCAGGCGTTCCTGGGCCCGGCGCAGCCGGTACTCGGTGCGGCGCACCACGACGTCGAGGCGGTGCTCGATGTAGTGGCGACACAGGTCGTACAGGCCGAGCGTCTCGGGTACGCCGTCGACGAGGACCACGTTGTTGATGCCGAAGGACTCCTCGAGCGGGGTCTGGCGGAACAGCTCGGCCAGGACCGGCTCGGGACGCACGTTGGGCTTGAGCGTGATGAGCAACCGGAGCCCGGACTTGCGATCCGAGAGGTTCTTGGCGTCGACGACGCCGTCGAGCTTGCCGGCCACGACGAGTTCGTTGACCCGCTTGACGACCTTCTCGGGTCCCACCAGGTAGGGGAGTTCGGTGACGACGATGCCCTGGCGGCTGCGGGTCAGCGACTCGACCTCGACACGGGCCCGGATGCGGAAGCTTCCCCGACCGGTCTCGTACGCATCGCGCAGGCTGTCGTCGATGACGATGCCGCCCGACGGGAAGTCCGGGCCGGGCACCAGCGCCATCAGCTCGTCGACGGTGGGCTTGGGTCGGCGCTGGGTCATGACCAGTTCGATGGCCGCGGCGACCTCGGCGAGATTGTGGGTGGGCATGTTGGTGGCCATGCCCACGGCGATGCCGCTGGTGCCGTTGACCAACAGATTGGGCAACAGCGCCGGCAGGTACACCGGCTCGGTGCTCTCGCCGTCGTAGGTGGGGCGGAACTCGACGGTGTCCTCGTCGATCTCGCGGACCATCTCCATCGCGGCGTCGGTGAGGCGGCACTCGGTGTAGCGCGCTGCGGCCGGTGGGTCGTCGAGGCCGCCGAAGTTGCCGTGGGGATCGACGAGGGTGATCATCCGGCTGAAGTCCTGGCCCATGCGCACCAGGGCCTCGTAGATGGCCATGTCGCCGTGCGGGTGGTACTTGCCCATGGTGTCGCCGACGACGCGCGCGCACTTGCGGTGGGGGTTGTTGGGGCGCAGGCCCATCTCGAGCATCGAGAAGAGGATGCGGCGCTGGACCGGCTTGAGGCCGTCGCGGACGTCGGGGATGGCCCGCGCCGTGATGACCGACAGCGAATAGGCGAGGAACGACTCGGACATCTCGTCGGCGACGGGCACGTCGACGACTTCTCGAGCGAACGGGAGCAGCTGCTCCTGGCGAGACATGGCGACCTTTCGCGCAGCGAGGTGTGCCGGGCACACCCCTGGAGGGGATATGTGTCGAACGGGTGTTCGTCGTCAGGTTAGATGCCTTCGGTGACGATGCCACCGCCGGACCGCGGCGCCGGGGCACCACGCCACCGGCGAGGCAGCCGGCCCTGCGCGCCGCCGACACTGCTGACGTGGTCGAACGTAGCCCGCGTCGGTGGCCCGGCCGTGGCAATCCGACCCATTGCCCCGCCTGGCTCGCCATCACACGTTTGCGTCGACCCCTCGACGGTGTCAGTAGGGCGATTCGTAGGGGGAGTCGGGAGGATCGTCGATGAGTTCGAGGCTCACGAGGTCTGCCTCGACCACCGCAGTCGTGTCGGTGCCGGCGACGGGTGGTCGCCATCGAACGACGACGCGCACCCACGTGTCATTCGCCAGGGGCATGTCGACCGACCGCACCCGCACCTGGATGGGAATGCCGTCGGCGGCGCAACACGACACCAGGAAGCGGGTCAGGAGGAACCCGTCGGGAGCTTCGTCGCCGTTAACGACGAGCCCCTCGAGTGCGACATCGGCGCCGGCCAGGCTGCGGGCGTCGTCCCACAAGGCGCGATCCACGAAGTCGAATACGCGCAGCTCTGGTGGATCGCCGGCGGGGAGGGGACCGAACGGGTCGGCGCTCTCGAGGGGCACGTAGGCATCGACGCGATCCGCCGCCGCAGCGCCGAGACCCGTCGGGGCGACGGCGACCAGCACGACGACCGGCAGAATGAGCAGCCACCCGACCCGAGGCGCACGGACTCGCGTGCCTGCGCTCGGATCCGCTTTCTCCTCGCGGGACGCAGCCCAGAATTCGACCAGCCCCAACGCCAGGGCGACGATGCCGCCGATCAGCAATGGCAGGCGCATCCGCTGCTGGAGGAACCAGCCGAATCCGCCCGTGGCGACCAGGCGCACGGCCACGGCACCGATGAACAGCGTGAGGGTTGCCCGGGCCATGCGATTCACAACAGGACCTGGCCGATCACGACAGCGCAGACGACCGCGATCGTCAGCGTCACCGGAGCGAACACCATGGCGAACCGTCGCCCGAACACCCCACTCTGCATGGCGATCAGCTTCAGGTCGATGCACGGCCCCACCACCAAGAAGACCAGGCGTGAGGTCAAGGAGAACTGGGGGAGTCCGGCGGCGACGAAGGCATCGGCCTCCGAGCAGATGGACAACACCACGGCCAGCGTCGCCATCGTCAACACGGCCAGGATCTCGTTGTCCGTCACGGCGTCGAGCGCGCTCCGGGGGACGACGAGTTGCAGCGTGGCGGCCGCCATGGCCCCTACGACCAGATAGCCACCTGCGTGGACGAGATCGCGCGACGCGGCATCGGTGAAGCGCTGCCAGTGACCGCCGTGATCGTGGTCGTCGCCGGTGAGGCCATCGAGAAGGGACTCTCGGCCGCGGCGGGCCCACCAGGCCCCGACGGCCACGGCGGTGAGGAACGACGCGAGGAACCGGGCCAGGACGATGATGCGATCGTTGGGGAAGGCGACCGCGGTCGACACGAGCACGACCGGGTTGATGGCCGGGGCTGCGAGCAAGAAGGTGAGCGCCGCCGCCGGCGGGGTGCCTGCACGCACGAGGCGCCCGGCGATGGGCACCGAACCGCACTCGCAGCCCGGGAGCGCGATGCCGGCGGCGCCCGCTGCGGGGACCGCGAACATCGGTCGCTTCGGCACGATGCGCCCGACGAGTTCGGGCGACACCCACGCGGCGATGAGGCCGCTCAGCACCACGCCGAGCACGAGGAAGGGCAGGGCCTGGACGCAGATCGACACGAAGAGCGTCGCCCACAGCCTGACGTCGGGCTCGGCGAACCAGCCGACGCGGTCGCGCAGCAGCACCGCACCCACCAGGGGCAGCAACAAGGCGATCGGTCCGAGCGGCCGGCGTCCGTCGGTGCCGCCATGGTGGTGGTCGTGATCGGAGTGGGCGACGGCCGGCTGTTCCTGATCGGTCGGGTTGGCTTCGTCGAACTGCATCGGCCCCCTCAGCGCCTACAGCGACACGTCGTCCCGGCGCCGGCCTCGCACGTTCCAGGCGAGGCGGATCGTCTGCGCGAAGCTCCGCGCTGCGGCACGCAGCGCACCGAGGCCGGCGATCGACACCTGACCGGTCCGGCGCGGGGTGTGGGGCACGGGTACCTCGGCGAAGGTCGCCGGATCGCGTCCGAGCACGCCGGACACCACCAGATTCGGTGCGAACGTGTCGGGTGGGATCGAGGCCACGACCGGTGCCAGCGCCTCGGCCCGCATCAGCCGATACGGCACGTTGACGTCGCGGACCTTCGACCCGAACAGCTGCCGCACCGACACGGCGGCAATGCGGCTGATGATCCGGCGATCGATCGGCTGTTCCCGACCCGTTCGGTAGCCGAAGACGGCGTCGTGGCCGATGCGTGCGGACCAGACGGCCCCGAAGGCGGTGGCCGGGATCTCGTCGTCGCTGTCGACCTGGAAGACCCACTCCGAGTCGGTCACGGCGTCGGCATAGCCGCGCAGCACCGTCGGACCGTGGCCTTCGTTGGCCTTGGAGACGACGGTGATGCGATCGTCGGCACCCAGGCCGGCCAGCACCGCGGCGGTGCCGTCGGTGGAGCCGTCGTCGAGGACCAGGATCCGGTGATCGATGCCGAGTTCGTCGAGCGTGGCCCGCCAGGATCCGAGGCATGCCGCCGAGCGCGTCGGCCTCGTTGTAGACGGGCATGACGACGGTCAGCTCGTGGCGAGCGCCGGGGGCATCGTCGGCTGTCGTGGGTGAGGTCGTCATGGGTCGCGGTCGTGCCGACGGGAGTTGTCGCCATCCGAATCGCCGGCGGATGCCGCGGAGCGTACCGGACCCGCGCACGACAACCAGGGTTCGGTCGAGCCGGTCAGGGTCATTCCGGGATGATGCGTACCGAGTCGCCGATGAGTTCGGCGGTCCAGGTGGTGGCGTCGGTGATGCCACCGGCGAACTGCGCCCGCACGGTCACCCAGCAGTTGTCGGGGTCGCTGATGTCGCAGTCGTAGGCGTTGGTGGGATCGTCGATCGACGGGATGGTGACCGTGGCCTCGACGACCATGCCGCCGTAGCCGTTGCCGTCCCAGACGCCGGTCAGACGGCAGTTGGACGATGCGATGCTCGTCCCGCCGAGGGTGTAGTCGCAGTCGGGGAACGCCGCGAGGCCGGTGTCGACGGGTGGTTGCACCGTCAGGGTGCCGGGAGCCGATGCGTCACCGATGTCGAAGAACGTGACCCGCAGAACGCGAGGGTCCGAGCTCGGCGGGACCCGCACCAGGTAGAAGGTCGTGTCGGCGTCGTTGGTGTTGACGAAGATCGGGAGCCGCTGCCGCGAGTAGATCGCCTGACCGGCGTCGGCGATGCCGTCGCCGCCGCTGGGCGGACCGGCCCGGAGCGAGAACCGGTTCTGGCCGGCGCCGTCGTCGGTCGAGACCGACACGACGTAGTCGCCGTTCGGAGCCAGGGCCCCGGTGGGATCTCACAGATCGTGACCCAGCGTCGGAAGACCTCGGCGAAGGTGAAGGTCCCGTCGTCGCGCACCTGCCACTCGGTGTCGCCGCCCTCGGTCAACAGATCGAAGATCGACTCGGTGGGCGGCAGGTAGATGGATTCCGGCGTGTAGGCGGGGAAGGTCACCGGGCTGCAGCTCGACACGGGCACGATCGGGTTGTCCGTGTCGTCCCAGGGTGATGTGTCGGGCAGACGGACCGTGAAGGTCGTGGCGGGCCCGGTGAGACCGGGGAGGTCGTCGCCCATGCAGTAGTCGCCGGGGCCGGCGGCGTAGCGGGTCGCGGCGTCGTCGTAGTACCCCGCCGGAATGTGGGGATGGGTACCCGACGATGCCACCAGCGCGGCGATCTCGGCGGGCGTCGGGAAGTCCGGGATGTTGCAGGCGCTGCCGGTCCACACCCATGCCGGATCGAAGACCTGGATGCGCAGCGGTTGCGTCGCGTCGGTCACCCGCACCGAGTAGTGGTAGCCCGACGGGTCCCACTCGGTGTTGTTCGGTCCCGCACACCCGGCGGTGCCGAACGTGCAGTTGCGGGTGGCGAAGCGGTCGCCGAGCGCCTTGTCGACGCCTCGGCCCGCGATGCTCAGCCAGTAGTCGGGCGACCAGCCGGTGTCGGGGTCGTTGCCCAACACGATGGTCGGGCTGCCCATGTCGACGGGTTGTTCGAACTCCGCTTCGGCGGTCTCGCTGATGGTGCGCGTGTCCATGCCGATGACCCGCACGAAGTAGTTCTCGACTTCGCGGGTGACGGTGACCCGCAGCCGGTTCGGCGCCGACCCGAGGGCGACGGTGACCTCGGAGCGGTCGACGCCCTGGGCTTCGGCGAGCGCCTCGGCGGTGAGGCGTGCGGTGGTGAAGTCGTCGGGCAGGAATGCGACGCCGCCGAGCGCTGCGGCTTCGGCGACGCTGCGCACCTCGTTGCGCTGGAGGTTCCAGTTGCCGAGATCGACCGAGAAGCCGGCGAAGGCCAACAACAGCACCATGCAGAGGCTGAGCATCACGAGGACGTAGCCGCGCTCGCCCTGCCGCGAGCGGCGGTGCGGCTCGTGGTGGTGTCGTCGTCGGAGGTCCGAGGAGGTCATGGCCGGCACTGCACTCCTGAGCTCATGGGTTCGAGCCGCATGACGGTGCGGTCGGTGAAGGATCGGTCCGATCCGAGCAGACCGGTCACCCATGTGTGGTGACCGCGCACGTAGACGCCGATCCAGTCGGTGTCGGCGATGCCCCCGCAGGCCGCCTGGGATGCCGCGGTCCACTGGGCACCCAGCTTCTGCTGGAAGCCGGCGCCGGGGATCCACTCGAAGCGCCAGCAGTCGACGAGGCAGCTCTCGACGTCCTCGCCGCTGGCGGGAAGCCCGCGTGAGCGGGTCGGCCCGGTAGATCGTCACGTAGTCGATGGGCTCGCCCTTCTGGGTCTCGATGACCCCGACGATCGAGGCGAGCGACGAGTTCTGGAAGCCGTCCTCGCGAGGCAGCGCAGCGGCGACGCGTGCGCCTTCGCGGGAGGCATCGGTGATGACCGTGCGGGTGCGCAGCAGGAAGCCCATCTCGAGCACGCCGAAGAACAGCAACACGAGCAGCGGTGCGGCGATGGCCGCCTCGACCGCGATCGCGCCGCGCTCGCCGCGTGCGCGTCGGCGCAGGAGTCGACGGCGGGTGCCGCTGCTGGCTGGGGGTGGTCGGGATCATCAGGTGTCCACCGGCGGTCGTGGCGGGCGGGTCGGGGTCGGCGTCGCCGTGGGCAGCGGCGTCGGCGTCGGGGGCCGCGGCGTGGCGGTCGGCCGCGGGGTGGCCGTCGGTCGTGGCGTGGCGGTCGGGCGCGGTGTCGGCGTCGCCCGGGGTCGCGGCGTGGGCGTCGGGGTCCAGCTCGGGTCCGGGGTCGGCGTCGGCGTTGCGGTGGGCCGGGGGGTGGCCGTGGGGCGCGGGGTCGCGGTGGGCCCGGGCGTGGGCGTCGTGGTCGGTGTCGGTGTCGCTGTCGGGGTCGGGGTGACGGTCGGTGTCGGGGTCGGCATCGGTGTCGGGGTCGGCTCGACGGTGGGTTCCGGCGCGGTGGGGCAGACCATGTCGCCGGGGGCGGGTTCCATGCGCTTGACCGACACCTCTCGGAGGGTCCGGTCGGCGCCGAAGAACGCCGTCGCCCACTCGTAGTTGCCACGGATGTAGACGCCCACGTAGTCGCAGGTCTGGTGCTCGACAGCCGGCCAGGCTGCGGATGCCGTCGATCAACCAGGTGCCGTCGTCCTGGCGGAACCAGCGGTAGCAGTCGACCGTGCAGGTCTCGGGATCGGTGCCGGTGATCGGTTGGGCCGTGAAGGGGTTGGCCTCGAAGATGGTGATGACGTCGGCGTCGCCGCGTGGCATCCCGGCCAGGTTCGCGTCGATCACCGCCAGCGCACGGGTGTGGTAGTCGGACTCCCGGGTCAGCTGCGAGGCCCGTTCGGAGCCTTCACGTGCCGCATTCGACATGACGATTGATGTTCCGCCACAGCAGGCCGAACTCGAGGATCCCGAAGAACAGCACGAAGACGATCAGCGACACCAGCCCGGCCTCGACCGCGGCCGCGCCGCGCTGGCGCCCCGGCGCCGGCGGTCGGCCGAAGGGCTGGGTCTGGCGGTGCATGGCTCAGACGGCTCCGTTGCGCATCATGCGGATGACGGCCGGACCCATGATCACCGTGAACAGCGACGGCAGGATGCACAGCACCAGCGGCAGGATCAGCTTGACGGGGAGCTTCATCGCCCGTTCCTCGGCGGCCTGGCGGCGTTTCTCGCGAACCTCGTCGGATTGGACCTGCAGCACCTTGGCGATCGGGATGCCGGACTTCTCGGCCTGGGCGAGCGCTCGGACGAACAGCCGTAGCTCCTGCACGTCGGTGCGATCGAGCAGCGCATACAGGGCCTGGCGGCGCGGCATCCCCAGACGGATGTCCTGCATGGTGCGGGCGAGCTCGTCGCCGAGTGCGTTGTCGTTCGACATCGAACACCGGTGCAGCGCGGCGTCGAACCCGATGCCTGCTTCGACGCAGACCATGATCTGATCCAGCACGTCGGGCAGTGCCTGCTGGATCTCGAGCTGGCGGGCGCCGGCGGCCTTGTCCAGGTAGTAGTCCATCGCGAAGTAGCCGCATGCCAGGACCAGGCCTGCGGCGACCATCATCAGCGTGGACCGTTGGATCGCCAGCAGTCCGAGTGCGCCGACGATCCCGACGATCAGGCCGAACGCCTTGATCGCAAGGGCCTTCTCGGTGTTCCAGGTCTGCTGCTTGCCCGACAGCACGATCTTGTGGCGCAGCGCGGCGAGGCGTTCGGGGGGCATGGGCTTGGCGAGGAGGCGGCCGAGGCGGCTCAGCGACGGCAGCAACACCCGGTCGAAGAAGCTGGGTGCGAGTTCGATGGCTCGGACGTTGGTCTCGCCGTCGGGGGCGGTGGAGCCGGCCGGCTGGCGCGAACCGCCCATGGCCCAGACCAGGACGCCGGCGGCGCCGGCGAACAGCACGAGTGCAGGGAGCATGCTCATGGTGCGTTCAATCCCTCTCAGTACACGAACTTGGCGAGCTTCTTGAGCCACAAGCCGCCGACGAGGAGCATGACGGCGGCGGCGCCGAGCATGATCCGGCCGGCGGTCTCGTCGACCATTTCGCCGAGGTAGTCGGGGTTGAGCGCCGAGATCGCGGCGAGCATGCCGGGCGGCAGCATGAACAGCAGCAGGCCCGACATGCGGCCCTCGGCGCTGAGTGCTTTCACCTGACCGAGGACGCGGTTGCGGGCGCGGATGGTGTCGCCGACGCGGTCGAGGATGCTGGCGAGATCGCCGCCGACCTCGCGGTGGATCTCGATGGCGGTCACGACCCAGTCGAAGTCCTTGCTGTCCATGCGCCGCGACAGATCGCGGAACGACACGGCGAGGTCGCGACCCAGCCGGGCCTCGGTGATCAGTCGCTGGAACTCCGACGCTGTCGGTTCGTCGGCTTCGTCGGCGACGGTCTGAATGGCCTGGAGCATGCTCTGGCCGCCGCGGAGGCTGCCGGCGAGGAGCTGGAGGGTCTCGGGGAGGTCGTCGGAGAAGGCGCGCCGGCGCTTCCCCTCGAGATGGGCGAGGCGGAACCAGCTGCCGTAGGCGCCGGCGGCACCGGCGACGATCCCGAAGACGATCCCGGCCACGAAGGCCACGAAGCAGAAGGCGCCGACGGCGATGGCGACCGTCATGACGAGCCATTCGCCGGGTCGGGTCTTCGATCCGGCAGCTTCGAGCTTGGCGGCGATCGGCTTGGCGCGTCCGCTCTCGGTCAGGCCGCGATCGGCGCGATCGACCACTGCGGCGCGCATCGTGGAGATCCGCTCGCGTGCCGATCGGTGCTCGACCGATGAGTCCGGGACCGCACCGGTCGCAGCGGCGGCGTACTGGGCGTAGGCAGCCCCACCCTGTTCGTAGGCGCCTGCGTCGGTGGCACCGTCGTAGCCGCCGTCGAAGTCCTCGACGGCGAACTCGCCGCCGGCGCCGGCGTGGGCGTAGGCGACGATGGGCTCTTCGATGATGACGAGGTCGTCCTCGCTCCGACGACGACGAAGCAGCCCGAGCGCGGCCAACGCCGCTGCGGCGAGCGCAGCGACGACTCCCACGATGATCATGGTCGACGAGCCCGATCCGGCGTCGACGTCGACGGTGCCGCCGACCTCGCTACCGAGGGGGACGCTGTCGGGTTCTCCGGTCGTGTCGGCACCGGTGATCGAACCCGTCGCCGGGATCCGTTCGAGCTCGCCGGTGCCGGCGGTGGCGCCGGCAGTGGCGCCGCCGCTGGTCTGGGTTGCCGGCGCATCGGGATCGCTCGCGGTGCCGGTCTCGGCGTCCTCGTTCCACCGAACGCCGTTCTCGTCGATGGTGACGGCGTCGCCGAAATCGATGCCGCCGGGGATCGCCGACGAGGAGGCGCCGTCGCTCGACGCCGGGCCGTTCGGGGAATCGTCCTGCGCGCCTGCAGCGGTCGCGCCGAACACGACGCCGCTCATCAGCGCCAGCGCGGCTGCAGCTGCGCACGATCCGGCGGGTGCGGGTGGCGCCGGCGGTCGACGGGGCTGCACGCCGGGCGTCGGCCGGGCTGGTGACGGCGTCGCGATCCATCAGAAGTCGCTCTCTGCGAAGTCGTCCTCGGGCCGGAACAGCTCGGGCGAGACGTCTTCGCCGTGTTCGCGAAGCTTGGTGAGCACCGCAGGCACCTGACCCGTCGGGCACAGCAGACCGGCGTAGCGGCCGTCGGCCCCGATGCCGGCGTCGAAGTCGAAGGTGAAGATGTCGGTCATCATCAGGGCGTCGCCGTCGAGACCGACGACCTCGCTGATGTGGGTGACACGTCGGGTGCCGTCTCGCAGGCGGGCGACGTGCACGATCAGATCGACTGCCGAGGCGATCTGTTCGCGGATGGCCTTCACCGGCAGGTCCATGCCGGCCATCAGACACAGCGTCTCGAGCCGAGCGATGGCGTCGCGCGGCCCGTTCGCGTGCAGGGTGGACAGCGACCCGTCGTGGCCGGTGTTCATGGCCTGGAGCATGTCCATGGCCTCGCCGCCGCGGCACTCGCCGATGATCACCCGGTCGGGGCGCATACGCAGCGAGTTGCGCACCAGGTCGCGGATCGAGACCTGGCCCTTGCCCTCGACGTTCGCGGGCCGGCTCTCGAGCCGCACCAGGTGCTGCTGCTTGAGCTGGAGCTCGACGGCGTCTTCGAGGGTGACGATGCGCTCTTCTTCGGGAATGAAGCTCGAGAGCACGTTGAGCATCGTGGTCTTGCCGGTGCCGGTGCCGCCCGAGACCAACACGTTGAGGCGACCGCGCACGGCCTTGGTGAGGAACTCGACAGCGATGGGGCTGAGGGTGCCGAAGTCGATGAGGTCGTCGACGGTCAGCGCGTCGCGGCTGAACTTGCGGATGGTGAGGCTGGGTCCGTCGACGGCCAGGGGCGGGATGACGGCGTTGACGCGCGAGCCGTCGGGGAGCCGGGCGTCGACCATGGGGGAGGACTCGTCGATCCGCCGCCCGACCTTGGAGACGATGCGTTCGATGATCTGGCGGAGGTGGGCCTCGGTCAAGAAGTTCGACTGGGTGCGTTCGAGCTTGCCGCTGCGTTCGACGTAGATGCTGTCGAGTCCGTTGACCATGATCTCCGACACGGTCTCGTCCTCGAGGAACGGCTCGATCGGGTCCGTGCCGCAGCACGTCGTTGAGCAGCTCGTCGGTCAGCTGTTCACGCTCGTGGTCGGCGAGGCGCACGTCCTCTTCGAACAAGAAGCCGCCGAGCTCGGTGACGACGTAGCTCTCGATCTGCTCTTCGGTGAGGCTGCGGTCGTAGAGCCGGCTGCCCATCCGCTCGATGAGCGCTTCCTGGGCCTTGGCCTTGAGCTCTTGGAGGTGGGTGGGAAGGACGGGGATGGTGAGCGCTGTGGGCAGCAGGTCTTCGCGGTCCCAGCCCGTCGCGGGATCGGTGTCGGCGACAGGCTCGATCGACGTGCCGACGTCGGATGCCGGATCCTCTGCGGCGAGCGGTGGCGGGGGTGGCGGCGGTGGGGGGCTGCTGGCGACGGACTCGGCCGCTGGGGCCGCGAACTCGGCCACCGGGGCGGTGGACTCGGCCACCGGGGACTCGGAGGCTGGTGACCACGGGTCGTCGTGCGCCGGGCTCCACGCCTCGGGCGCATCGTCGAACGCTGCGGGGTCCGCCGGTGCGGGCGTCCAGGCCTCGGCGGCGACGGGTGTCGCCGACTCCGGCCCGGCGTCGGGTAGCGGCGCTCCCCAGCTGTCGTGTGCGCTCATGGCGGGTGCGCTCGACCACGGGTCGTCATCGCCCGGGGCCACGACGGGCTCGGTGGAGGTGACCCCGTTGTCGGGCTCGGGTGCCGGGGTGGGCTCGGCAGTGCCCCACGCATCGGGTGCGGGCGCCGGCGCAGCGGCGGGTTCGTCGGTGGTGACCCAGGTGTCGGGCGCCGGCGCAGCGGCGGGTTCGTCGGTGGTGACCCAGGTGTCGGGCGCCGGCGCAGCGGCGGGTTCGTCGGTGGTGGCCCAGGTGTCGGGCGCCGGCGGAGCGGCGGGTTCGTCGGTGGTGACCCGGGTGTCGGGTGCCGGCGCAGCGGCGGGTTCGTCGGTGGTGACCCAGGTTCGGGCGCCGGCGGTGTGGCCAGCGGCGGTGCCAGCGGCGCCGGTGGGGGTGGCGGTGGTGGCGTCGCCATGGCCGGCTCGCTCGGGGCCGCCCACGATGCGGTCGATGCGGTCGGTGCCATGGTGGGCGCTGCCGGTGCAGGAGCGTTCTCGGCGACAGGAGCCGGCGGAGGGAACGACGCGCTCGGTTCGGTCGGGCGGGCCCATGGGTCCTCGACGAGCGCGGGGGCTGCCTCCGGCGTCGGGGGCGTCATCGCCCACGGGTCGTCCCCAGGATCGGTGGTCGTCGCGGCATCGGGGGTCCAGACGCCCGGTGCGGGTTCGGGCGCCGGGGGAGTCGGTGTCCAGGCCGACGCGTCCGGTGCCGGTGCCCATCTGTCGTCGGTCGGCGCCGGAGCGGCCTGCGGTGCCAGAACGGCCGGCGGAGGCATCGGACTCGGGGGAGCGGACTGCTCACCCGGCGTCCACGCTGCCGGTGCCTGCACGGTCCAGGGATCGTGGTCGTCCGACGGAGGCCCGGACGGGTCGAGCGCTGCCTGTTCGGCCGGCACGACGCGCTTCGGCGGCAGCGACGACGTCGAGGTGTCACCCCAGGGGGAATCGACCGGGAGGGTCGATGCCGGGGGTGCTGCACCATCGCCTGGCCAGGCGACGGGGCTGTCCCAGGGGTCGTGGGGTTGTGGATCCATCGGTCGGGCTCCCTCGACGTCGCTTCGGCTCACTCGCCCGTGTTGACGGCGGCGCGTCCCTCGTCGGGGATGGCGACCACGACCGTGTCGGTGATGCGGACCTCGCTGTCATCGACGGTGGCCTCGCTGCCCTGATCGGCGAGCCAGACTCGACCGAACTCCTGGGTGAAGGTGATCTCCTCGAGCTGCTCGACGTCGACGGCCAAGGTCACCTTGACGGGGGAGTTCGACGACAGCGACGTGCTGAGCGGATCGCGTTGCTGTTGCTCGATCGTCAGGAGGGCGTCCTGTTCGACGTTGGTGATCAGCACGGACTCGGCGATCACGACGGTCGAAGCCGCACTGTCGGGTCCCTGGTCGAACGACCCGACGACGGCGATCGTCTGGCCGGGCACGATGTTGGCGCCGCCACCGAGTGCCCGCTGGGGCTCGAGCTGCAGGGTGACCTGGAACAGGTTGTCCGGGGCATCGATGGCCGTGGTGGTCTGGGTGCCCGGCACGATGAAGCTGTCGGTCGTCACCTGGGCCTCGGTGGGAATCGCTGCCACCGCCACGTTCTGGCCGAGGCCGAGATCGGCGAGCTCTTCCACGGTGCGCAGTGCGTTGGGCAGCACCTGGTCGGCGGGAACCTCGGCCACGCGGACGTAGGCGAAGGCGTTGTCGGCCATGTCCGAAGCCGCAGTGCCGCGATCGATGTCGCGGGCTGCGACGAGGACCTGGACCTGTTCAGCCGGTGCCTGGGTGGCTTCGGTCTCGGCAGTGCCCGACGACCGCCACAACAGCAGACCGCCGACCAGTGCGAGCACGACGGCTGCGATCACCCCGATGGTGCTGCGATTCACGTTCTTCATGTCGACCCTCCGTTGGGAGGACCTCCGGCGGCAAGCGACCGCGACCGGGGCCCAGCTCTGTCATCGCTGGGACTCCTTTCGGCATCGGCGGGCGCGAGTTGAGCAGGTGATCGTGCGGGGTCCGATCGACCCGCGGCTCAGGTCGGGCGGGAGGCGACGACGCAGCAGGTCGCTCCGCAGGTCGGGCCCGGCCGGTTCGGCGACGACCGCGAGGCGGCTCGCCGCCTGCCATCGCGGTGGTGACGAGGTCGGCCAGACCCGCGACGAATGCGGGGTGGATACCCACGGTCGGCGTGCGCACCATCGTCATCGCGAGCTCGTCGGCGCGGGCGGCGGCTTCGGTGTCGAGGTCGTACACGACCTCCATGTGGTCGGACACGAAACCGAGCGGGGTGACCGCCACCACCTCCACACCGTCGGCATGGAGCGCATCGAGGTGATCGACGATGTCGGGTTCGAGCCACGGCACCTGCGGGGGCCCGCTGCGGCTCTGGTAGACGAGGTCCCACGGCGCGTCGGGGGCGACGCGCGCCATCAGGTGCGCGGCCGCGGCCTGCAGCTGGCCCACGTAGGGCGCGCTGGCCGTCCACGCCGTCGGGATCGAGTGTGCGGTGAAGACGATGCGGGCGTCGGGGCGACGTTCGCCGAGCGAGGCCAGGGTCTGCGTCCAGCCGGTCCGCCATGGCATCGAGGAAGCCCGGGTGGGTCCAGTACGGCGGGATCTTGTGCAACTCGATGGCGAGCGTCGACCGCAGCGGCGGCCTCGGCCAGGTCCTCTCGGTACTGCCGACAGCCCGACTGGGACCCGAAGGCGCTGGTCGCGAGCACCAGTACCCGTCGGTGACCGGCCTCGACCATCTCGGCGACGGTGTCGCGCAGGTAGGGCTCCCAGTTGCGATTGCCCCAGAAGATCGGCAGATCCACGCCGGCGCGGTCGAGTTCGTCGCGCAGCGCCGCGATCAGCGCCCGGTTCTGGTCGTTGATGGGGCTCTTGCCCCCGAACAAGAAGTAGTGCTCGCCCACCTGGGCCAGACGCTCACGCGGGATGCCGCGGCCACGGGTCACGTTCTCGAGAAACGGCACGACATCGTCGGGCCCCTCGGGGCCGCCGAAGGAATGCACCAGGATGGCGTCGTACACGTCGGTCCTCCTCTGCGCGCCGGTCGCGCTGGTCGCGATCGGCAGGGTCGGGTCAGGTGGGTTGACAGGTCGGGCAGTACGCAATGGTGCGCCCGCCGAGATCCATCTCGGCGATCAGGTCGCCGCACTGCCGACAGGGAAGGTCGGCTCGCTTGTAGACGTACAGCGCGTCGTCGCGGCGGATCCGTCGGGTGACGCGCCGCTCGGCGTGGTCGTTCGAGACGGTGACGATGCGGTTCCAGTCGAGGCCGCGCTTGAGTTGGGCGACGGTCTCGTCCCACAGCTGCCCGGCCAGATCGGGATCGATCGAGGCGGCCGGCGTCTCGGGGTGGATACCGCAGATCCACAACAGTTCGGCTCGGTACACGTTGCCGATGCCGGCGACGACCCGTTGGTCGAGCAGCACCGCCCCGATGGGGCGACGGGTGGCGCCGAGCCGGGCGATGAACTCGGCCCGTCGCTTGGGGCCACGGCGGAGCGGGTCGGGGCCGAGCGTGGCGGTGATGTCGTCGCGATCGGCCGGGGTCACGATGGCGCAGGTCTGGGGCCCGCTCAGCTGCCAGATCTTGTCGGCACCCTCGAGACGGAGCCGGATGGTGTCTCGTGGCTCCCAGTCCGGTGACACCCGCCGGAACTTGCCGATGAGGCCGAGGTGGACGTGCATGATGTCGCCGCTCGACCAGGTGCAGAACAGGTGCTTGCCGAAGGCGTCGGCTCGCTCGAGCTCGGCGCCGTCGATGAGGGCGGCACCCTCGGCGAAGCGGCCCTGCGGCGAGGTCGCGCGCACGGGGGCACCACCCAGGTCCCGACCGAGGTCGCGGGCCAGGCGGTGGATGGTGTGGCCTTCGGGCATCGGGCCACCGTAGGCGCAGGGTCCGGTCGCGGGCACGGTCGGACCGGTGCGGTGCGCCACGCGCGTTTGCGGCTGCGACCGGTGTGAACTAGGCAGGGTGCATCATGCCGATGCGCCCCCCGGATGCGCATGACCGCATCCTGTCGCCGATCGAGTCAGTCGATCGGGCACTGGCCCGCGCCGCGACGCGCCCGGAAGCTGCGGTCCGTCGTGGTGCTGGTCGCTGGCCTTCGCGATGGCCGCTGCCATCTCGGCCGAGGCGTCGAGCCGAGCCGAGACGCTGCCCTGGAGCAACCTCGCCCGGGCCCAGGCGCTCGAGGCCGACGCCGAGGACCGCATCGCCGAGCTCTCCGAGCAGCTCGCCGCGATCGACGCCGCCATCGCTGCGGCCCGCGACCGACCAGGATCGTCTGAGCGACACCACCGTCGCCGTCGCCGACGACCTGCGCGCCGTCCGCTCCCGGGCCCGGTCCCTCGCCGTCGAGTCGTACATGGCCGGCGGTCGGCGCTGCCCGAGGCGGTGTATCTGCTCGACGCGCCGACCGCCAACGACTTCGCCTTCCGCTCGACCCTGCTCAACGAGGGCGCCGACGCCGTCGCCGACACCGCCGAGCGGTATCTCGACCTGCGGGCCGAGGCATCGGAGGAAGCGATCGCCCTGTCGGTCGAGCTCGACGCTCTCGACCGCGAGCGATGCCCGGACGGTCCGGCAGACTCGAACTCGCCGAGGCCGACCTCGTCGAGGCCCGCACGGTGGTCGAGGTGGCGCAGATCCACGCACGCGCCGACGAGCTCATCGAGCGGCAACGGCCGTGCCGAGCCCAGCCCGCAGCAGTGGGCCCAGGTGCGGACGTGCGAGTCCCTCGACGACTACGAGATCAACACCGGCAACGGGTTCTTCGGCGCCTATCAGTTCGAGCTCCAGACCTGGATCGGCGTCGGCGGTACCGGCCTGCCCAACCACGCCCTGCCCCAGGAACAAGACGCCCGCGCTCGGCTGCTGTACGGCATGCGGGGCGCGCAGCCGTGGCCGGTGTGCGGCCGGTACCTGCCAGGGGGCTGAGCGCCCGAGCCCGGTCGCACGGATGCGATCCCGCGACGCCATGCCCCGACCCGGCGGTCGGTGCCGGTACCATCGTCGGCGCCGTGGACCTGCTCGTCGTTCTCTTCTGTTGCGCGATCGTTGCGGTCGGAGCGGGCTTCACCTACCTCGTCGACACGCCCATGCGCGTCGAGGAGCGGTTCGTGCATGCGGTCGTCATCGGCACGATCGTCGTGTCGACCGTGGGTTTCGCCGTGGCTGGGTCGCCGGCGTGAGCAACGGCGTCGATGATCGTGGCGACGGTCGGGTCGCTCGGCCTCGCCGGGATCGGCTGGGGCCGCGACCCAGCCCGGGTGCGGGCCGAGTTCGCCGACCTGGCCGTCCGGTTCCGGCTGCGACCGCGCCACCCGGACAGCCCGTGGCTGGTGGTCGGGCTCGTCCTCGTGTCCGGCGCTGATCAGCGCTCGCATCATGGGCAACGCCTATCACACCACCGACGACGGCGGGATCGCCGCGGGGCACCTGAGCACCTTCGGTGACTGGAGCGCGCACCTGGCCTATGCCGGCTCGTTCGCATACGGCGACAACTTCCCGCCCGAACTCCCGACCGCGGCGGGTGAGAGCTTCGCCTATCACTTCGGGGTCGACTGGTTCTCGGCGATGTTCGTGCCGCTCGGGACCTCGCTCGCCGGTGGCCTCGAGGTGTCGACGTGGCTGCTGGCCACGGCCTTTCCCGCCAGCATGTTCTGCGCCGCCTGGCGACTGGTCGGACGACGTCTCGCGGCGCTGGTGGGCGTCGCGGTCTTCTTGGCCTCGGGCGGGACGGCCGCGCTGTACCGGTTCGTGTTCGAGGACTTCCTCGACGGCGGCATCGCCGTGCTCGGCCGCCTGCCGCGCAGCTACGCCTTCGACGGGTTCGACCGCAACTGGGTCGACAACGCGATCACCGGGTTCCTCTACCCGCAGCGGCCCACGATGATCGGCTTCGGCATCGTGATGGTGCTGTTGGCCTGGTTGTGGCAGGAGCGCGAGCGCGAGGGCGTCCGCACGCACCTGTTCGCCGGCGTGGTCACGGGCGTGATGCCGGTGTTCCACGTCTTCGGGTTCGGTGTGCTGATCGTGATGGGCCTGTGGTGGGCGATCCTCGAACGCAGCCGCCGCTGGTTGTGGTTCGCGGTGCCGGCCATCGCGCTCGGGTTGCCGTTGGTGCTGTGGCAACTCCCCGAGAACGGCAGCGCAGGACGGCAGTTCCACACGCTGTGGATGCTCGGGCTGTCGAGCTGGGAGCGCACGGTCGGCGACTTCTTCTGGTTCTGGCTGCTCAACACGGGCCTGGCGATCCCCCTGGTGGCCTTGGCGCTGGTGCGCTGGCGCGAGCTCACCCTGCGGTGGCTGCCGATCTTCGGGCTGTTGCTCATCCCCAACGTGGCGATCTGGCACTTCTGGCCCGGGAACAACGTCAAGTACGTCATCTTCTTCGTCTTGCTGGGGGCGCCCCTGGTCGGGTTGGTCCTGGCCGACTGGTGGGATCGCCGAGGGGTGATGCGACTGGGGGCGGCGCTGGTGTTCGTGTCGCTCACGATGTCGGGCGCGCTCGACGTGTGGCAGGCCGCCGACGGCACCGCCGGCGCGTACCCCGCGCCCTACCTGAGCGGCGATGATGTGTTGGTGGGTGAATGGATTCGCGACAACACACCGGCACAGGCGGTCTTCGCGACCGCCAACGGCAACACCCATCCCGTGCGGGCCATCTCCGGTCGCCGCGTGGTCAGCGGGTCCACGGGACGGCTCAACGATCTCGGCGTCGACTGGGTCACCCGCGACCAGGATCTGCGTACGGTGTACGGCGTGAACGAAGGCTTCGATGCCGTCATCGACCGCTATGCCATCGACTTCGTGGTCCTCGGTCCCCAGGAACGCCAACTCTTCCGGCCGGTCGACGCGCCGGCCGACTGGGATCCGGCGGACTTCTGGGACGCAGCGGCGCCCATCGTCTACGACGTGGGTGGCTACACGGTCTACGACGTCCGCCAGTACCAGGGGCTCACGCCGTGACCGCTGATTCGTCGTCGGCAGAGCGGCGGACGGGCGCACGACGATGCCGACTCAGGCCGACCCCGTCGTGGTGCCGGGCCAGCTCCGCCTCGACGGGTTCGACGACGCGCAGCTCGACGCCGGCTTCGGACCCGACCCGTCCATGCCCGCCGGGGACCCCGCTTCCCGCGACGACGATCACATGCTCGCCGAGGGCCGCCCCGCAGCGGGCTGGTCCTCTCCGTTCGCCACCGCAGGGTGGGGTCGGGTCGGGGTGATCGTCATCGGCATCGTGGTGATCGCGTTCGCCGCCCGGGTCGCAGGGCTCGGCGACCGGCCGTTGCATCACGACGAGAGCCTCGATGCCTGGTTCTCGTGGCGCTATCTCATCGGCACCTACGAGGGCTACGACCCCGTGTACCACGGGCCGCTTGCGGTTCTACATGACGGCGTGGCTGTACTGGCTGTTCGGCGAATCGGAGTCCACCGCCCGGATGTGGGCGGCGCTGTCGGGCGTGGCCGTGGTCGCGCTCCCGTGGGTGTGGCGACGCGACCTCGGTCCGGTGGGGACGGTGGCATCGGTCGCCCTGCTGGCCGTGAGCCCATCGATGCTGTACTTCAGCCGTTTCGGCCGCGAGGACTCGCTGTTCCTGGCCATCACCTTGGTGCTGGTCATGCTGTTGGTGCGGTTCGTGCGCCGTCCCGCGCCGTGGCACCCCCTGGCCCTGTTGTGTCTGGTCGTCGCCGGCACAGCGGTGAAGGAATCGATCTTCCTGGTGATCTTCGTGTTCGGGGCCTACGCGTTGGCGCTGATCGCCCAGGAGCTCCTCGTCGCCGGGTCGGCGGCCCCGCCGGTGACGACCACCGTCGGTGCGTCCCGCGCCACGAACGACGTCGCAGGCGACGATGACTCCGAGCGTGCCGACGCCGATGCCGCCGACGGCACACCCCAGGGGTGGATCGACCGGTTCGATGCCGCGGGACAGCGGCGTCTGGTGCTCGTCGTGGCGCTGCTCGCGATGATCATCGCGTTCTTCTTCGGCGAGCCCATCTTCGTGAGCCTCGGGGTGTACGGGCTGTTCTTGACGACGATCCTCGTCGCAGCGCTGCTGCGCGCTCGTCGTCGAGGCGTGGACCTCGCCGAGGTGCCGGTCCTCCGGTCACTCGTCGCGGTACCGCTCGGCATGGTGGACCGCAGCGGTCGTCGGGTCGTCGGTGCTGTTCGTGGCGCTGTTCACCCAGTTCTTCACCCGCTTCGAGGGTCCCGGCAGCGAGGCAGCGCCCTATGGGGCCATCCGCAACGGTCTGGTGGCCGGGTTCGAGTACTGGAGAGGCGAGCAGGACACCCTGCGCGGCGACGCCCGCTGGCAGTACTACCTGGCACTCATCCCTGCCTATGAGTGGCTCGTGGTCGGCCTGGCCGTCGTGGGGATCGTCTGGGTGCTGCGCCGTCCCGGCCTGGTCGGCCAGACGCTGGTGTTCTGGGGTGTCGCCAGCTTGACGGTGCATTCCTGGGCCGGCGAGCGCATGCCGTGGCTGGTCATCCATCCGCTGCTGCCGTTCGTGCTCCTCGCCGGGCTCGGCGTCCAGGTGCTGTGGGAGCGTCGACGGTCGGTGGCCGCGGTGCCGGTGGCCGCGGTGCTGGTGCTGGCATTCGGGTTCACGGCCTACACGTCGTACCAGGCCGCCTACGTGCGCGGGGGCGAGCCCATCGAGCTGTTCGTGCAGGCCGGACAGGCCACCGAGGAGGTCCCCGAGTGGGTGGAACGCCTCGAGCTGATGGATCGACTGGTGTTCGCCGAACAGGGCCGCCACCTCGATGTCGCCATCGACGCCGACGTCTACTGGCCCTACGGCTGGTACCTGCGTGACTTCCCGACGGGCACGTACGCGGTCCTCGAAGAAGGTGGCGCGATCCCCGACCCAGGACGTGATCTTCCTGCCGCACTGGAAGCTCGAGGGCATCGGCTCGCAGCTGGTGGGCTACACCGAGATCCCCTACGAGCACCGCTGGTGGTGGGTGCCGCGCTTCGCGGTCAGCCCGGGCGAGTGGATGCGCTGGGTGTGGGACCGCACGCCGTGGGACGGCACCAGTGCCAACCCGTCGGAGCTCCCCGGAACGCTCGTGGGTTCGGTGTTCGTCCGCGACGAGATCCTCGAACTCGAGCGCAGCTACCTACCGTCCGAACAAGCTGCGCCCTGATCGACCGCCGGGTCAGCCGGGCACCGTCGACGCGAGCTCGACGAGGTTGCCGTCGGGGTCGGCGACATAGCTCGACACCTGACCCCAGGGCTTCGTCACCGGCTCGCTGACCGGCGTGGCACCGGCGGCGACGGCGGCAGCAAAGGCGGCGGCGACGTCGTCGACCACGAGGCTGATGTTCCCACTCGGCTCGGCGCCACCGACGAGAGCCATGCCCGTGCTGTCGCTCGCGAGCGATCGTGCACACAGCGCCAGGGTGGTGGGTCCGGTGGCGAACTCGGTGTAGTCCCCGCCCGGGTGGGCGAACCCGACCGTCAGCCCGAAGGCCTCGCAGTAGAGCGCCGCCGACGCGGCGACGTCGGTGACGTAGAGCAGGCTCCACGCGAAGCGGGGGCCGTCGGTCTGCGTATCGGAGGTCATCGCCCCAGTGTGGTCCCTGGTTCAGCTCGTCGTCGTCGACGGCGTGGCACCGTGGCCCATGAGGGGGCGCATGGTCTCGCTTCCGACTGCAGCCTCGAAGCCGATCCCCACGTCGATGCCCTCGAGGCCGGCGGCCTCGAGGGCATCGACGATCTGGGCGCGGGTGAGGCCATGGCCGTCGGGATCGTCGGCGTCGAGCTCCCAGTCCCACTGGACGAACAGCCCGCCAGGGGCCAGCAACGAAACGAGGCGGCGCACTGCGGCGGGGTAGTCATCGAGAAACGAGCACACCGACGAACAGACGACGAGGTCGTACGCCTGCCCCTCGGCCGGCAGCGTCGCCCGCACGTCGATGCCGGTCCAGCCGTTGGCGGCGGCCTTGGCTTCGAGGACCGCCCGCATCGCCGGCGAGGTGTCCACGGCTGCGATGCGTGCTCCGTGGGCGATCAGCTTCTCGCTGAGCAGTCCCGTGCCGCACCCGAAGTCGAGCACATGGCCACCGTCGAGGCTCACGCCACGGTGCGAGAGGAGCGTTGTCAGGGACTCGTAGGCCGCGGTGGCGTAGGCGCGCGCCGCCTCGTCGTCATCCCAGCCCGCGGCGCACTCGTCCCAATCGTCGGTCTCGTCGGCATCGGTCACGGTGCCATCGTGGCAGCTCGCAGCAACCGCTGCGCGACAGCGCTCATGGTGCGAGGTGCCTCATTCGGGTTGCTCGAGGTCGGCCAGGGCATCGCGGAACGACCGCAGGCCATCGGCGAGCGATGCGGCCAGGTCGGCGAGTTCGGTGCCCGACACGTCGATCTGCACCGGCACGTCGAGCTGCAGCGGGAAGGTCTGGTCGATGGGCACGGTCTCGTTCACGGGGATCGTCACTTCGAGATCGACCGGGACCTCGATGTCGACGGGCACGGTCACGTCGACCGGGACCGAGAAACCCAACGGCGTGTCGATCTCGATGGTGGTGTCGAAGCTCTCGTTGATCGGGATCGAGGTCACGATCGGCACCGTGACCTCGCGGTCGATGACGAACTCGGTCGACACCGGCACCTCCTCGTCGACGCTGATGTCGACCGAGATCGCCGTCTCGGTGAACGACTCGAGGCCCTCGATCGCAGCGTCGAGTCCGGACTCGACGTCGGGACCCAGGTCGGTCAGCAGCGACGCGAAACCGTCGATCTGCGAGGCGTAGAGCGCGGCCCCGGCTTCGACGCGGGCGAGGTCGGCCCGGGTGGTGGCCAGTTCGTCGCGGGTGGCCTCGACCCGCCACGCGAGTGTGGCGACGAGCAGCCCGGCGAGCACCAACAGCGCAGCCATGGCCCCCACCAGCATGGTGAGCCGGCGATCGAGCGGTCCGCTCCCGGATGCAGCCGGGTCTGTACCGGCGTCCGCATCGGGTCCATCGGACCCTGCCGGGTCGGAGCCGATGCCGGCCGCCACCGGTATCGGGAGCGTGGGGTCGTCGGGTCCGAGCGCTGTGGGCGCATCGTCGGGATCTGGTGGGGTCGGGTCCATGACGGCTCCGGTCGAGGTCATCGGCTGGTGGGGGACGGTCGTGGTCGGAGTGCGGGCGACAGCCGCTGGATCCACCAGCTCGGCCGGCTGCATCTGTCGTCGCATCGCTGCCGCGGCGGCGATGCCGAACGCGACGACGACGGCGGCCGCGGTGAAGGTCTCGGCGATCGCCTGCGCGGTCAGGTCGGCCTGTGCGGTGCGCACGGCATCGTCGAAACCGGGGTCGGTCAGGGCCGGGAGCTCGATGGTCGAGCGCAGGTCCTCGAAGCGGGCCAGACCCCAGGCGGTCAGCGCCGACAGTCCGACGCTCAACCCCAGCAGCCGGACGACCATCACCAGCGATGCTGCGGCACCGCGTTGGTGCGCCGGCGCGGCATCGACCACGGCGCCTGTGGTGGGCGCGACGGTGAGGCCGAACCCGGCACCGAGCAACCCCAGTTGGAGCGCGAAGAGCCAGTAGGGGGCATCGGCGTCCCAGGTCGCGCCCATCCAGGCAAAGGCTGCGGTGGCCATCGCCACGCCGGCCAGGACCGGCGGTCGATACCAGCGTCGCTCGGCGATCCGCCCGCCGAGATAGGACGCGATCGCCATGGCCGCGGTCAATGCCGACAGTACCCAGCCGGCGATGACCGCAGAGCGTTCCAGGTCGATCTCGACCGAGTTGACGAACAGTGGCACGTCGACCATGGCGATGGCCAGACCGGCGCCGATCACGAAGTTCACGATCAGCGCCATCGCCAGGTTGCGGCCGCGGATCAGCCCACGGTCGAGCAGCGGGTGGGCGCTGCGACGTTGCTGGGCCACGAAGGCGATGCCTGCGACCACGGCGACGATGCCCAGCCAACGAAGGTCGGGCCCGGAGCCGCCGGTGAGCTCGTCGAGGCCGGTGACGCTCTGGATCTCCGCCGAGCCCAGCAGCGCGACGTTGACGCTCACCAGGGCCACCGTCAACAACGCAGCGCCGAGCCAGTCGACCGGGACCCGCTGAGCGGGGCGGTCGTGATCTCCGAGCACGAACCACGACGCGGTCAGGCCGACCAGCGCCAGGGGCACGTTGAGCCAGAACTGCCACTCCCAGGACAGGAACCGCACCAACAGGGCGCCGTAGAGCGGGCCCCACACCCAGCCCATCGTCTCGATCGCGCCGAGCGTGCCGAGCGCTCGGGCTCGGCGGCCCTCGGCGTACGCGTCGCCGACGACAGCGAGCGCGACGGGCACCATGGCGCCGCCGCCGATGGCCGACAGGACCCGTCCGAACAGAAACCAGCCGAAGGGTTCGTCGAGGGTCACCGACAGCGGGATCACGATGGTGCCCGCGAGGAAGAGCAGGTACGCGCCGACGAAGGTGCGGCGGCGGCCGATGACGTCGCTGATGCGCCCGGCCAGCGGCATGGCGGCCACGAACGCGATCAGGTACGCGTTGACCACCCAGGCGGCATCGTCGAGCCCGTCGGGCAGTACCAGGCCGAGGTCGCCGATGATCGGGCGGAGCATGGTGGACACGACGGTGAGGTCGTCGGCGGCGACGAACACGCTGAACCCGACGACGGCGAGGACCAGGCCGGGCGACGGCGACCGCGCGGTGTCCGCCGGGTCGCCCTCGGCGGAGACGGGACGGTCGCTGCCACGGGGGGAGGGCGTCGTGGCGCTCACGACACGTTCTCGGGCGGTTCGATGGTGAAGGGCTCCCCGTAGCGCCCGAGTTCGAGGTCCCAGGTGGTGTCGGCACCGTCGAGGGAGGTGCGTAGCCGGGCCGCGGTGACGAGCGAGGTGCCGGGCTGGATCCACAAGTCGATCGGGACGTCCTGATCGTCGACGAGGCCGGCGGTGATGTCGGCGACCAGCGCCGCCGGGGCGATCGCAGCGATGCGATAGCGATCGCCGCCGCGGTCGTCGATGCCGACCAACTCGATGTCGGTGAGACCTTCGAGGAGGGGCCGCCACCCGTCTTCGGGATCGAAGAAGCGGGAGGGGTCGATGTCGTAGCCGACCGGCAGGGTCTCGAAGGTTCCCGTCACCGGGTTCGAGATCCAGACCTCGTCGTCGATGGCGATCGCGCCGATGCGAGTCGCGAGGCTGGCGTCGACCACCACGTCGAGACGGGCGGCTGCCCGACTCGGGACGCTGAATTGGCCGATCAGCGAGCGCAGGGCGATCGATTCGAACTGGTCGATGTACACCGGCGCCCCGTCGATCTCGAGCTCGAACGCAGCGCTGGTGACGTCGCCCATGGCCTCAGCGGAGGCCGCGACGATGTCGGCGGCCTCGGCATTCGGATCGGCCGGAGCCGCGTCGCCGTTGTCGCCGTCGCCGAGTCCGGCGAACTCGCCGAGCTCGCCGCCGCTGTTCGATGCGACGGCGACGTCGCCACCACCGTCGGGCCCGATGACGCCGAGCATCACCGCTACGGCGAACACGAGCAACGCCCCTGTCACGCCGATCCCTGCGAGCGCGATCGTGACCACTGCCGGTCGCGCCGGAGTCGGCGCCGCTGCGGGTGCAGGGTCGGGGATCGGATCGCTCACCGCTTGATCCTGCCAGACCTGAGCCATCGCCAAACCCTCGCAGGCGAACCGCGGAGCTGCCGGCGCCGGACCGGGCTACCCCGGGTAGGG
Organism: uncultured Acidimicrobiaceae bacterium; assembly: GCA_963716795.1. Lineage (GTDB taxonomy): Bacteria > Actinomycetota > Acidimicrobiia > Acidimicrobiales > UBA8592 > CAVQUE01. The sequence goes on from CAVQUE010000003.1 coordinate 285,265, forward strand.
CTCGTCGCCCACGGCCTGCTGGAGGCGGACGAGTTCGGCCTCGAGGTCGGCACGGATTGCAGCGGCGGCCGGGTCCTCGGCGAGGTTGTGGAGCTCGTAGGGGTCGGTCTCGAGATCGAACAGCTCCCACTCCATGGGATCGACAGGGCCGTGGGCGCCGGGCTGGTCGAGCGGATCGTTGTAGTAGCAGATCAGCTTGTGGCGCTTGGTCCGCACGCCGTAGTGCGCCGGGCAGAGGTGGGCGCCGTCTCGGTGCATCCAGTACCGGTAGTACATCGACTGCGGCCAGTCCGATGGCGTCTCACCCGCGAGGAGGGGTGCGATCGACCGGCCCTGGAGGTGGCCGGGGGCCTTCACCTCGCAGAGGTCGAGCAGCGTCGGCGCGAAATCGACGTTGGTGACGATCTCGTCACAGGCCGAGCCGGGCGCGACCCGGCGTGGGTACTGCACCAGGAACGGCATGATCAGCGATTCCTCGTACATGAGACGCTTGTCGAACCAGCCGTGGTCGCCGAGGAAGAACCCCTGGTCGGAGGTGTAGATCACGATGGTGTCGTCGGTCAGGCCCCGGGAGTCGAGGTGGTCGAGCACCCGGCCGACACCTTCGTCGATGGCTGCGACCACCCGGAGGTAGTCCTTGATGTAGCGCTGGTAGCGCCAGGCGATCTCCTCGTCGAGGCTCAGGCCCGCCGGCACGGTGGCCTTGAGGTCGACGACCGGGTCGAGGTCGAGCATGCGCATGCGCACCGCCTGGACCACCTCGGCTCGCCCGGCGAGGTCGTCGTGGAAGGTCTCGGGTTCGGGGATCTCGACGTCGTCGTAGCGCGTGAAGTGCCGCGGTGCGGGTTCCCAGGTGCGATGCGGCGCCTTGTGGTGCACCAAGAGTGCGAAGGACTCGTCGGCGTGGCGGTCGATGAAGTCGATGGCGTCGTCGGTGATCAGGTCGGTGACGTAGCCGCCGCGCTCGACAACCCGGCCGTCGGCTTCGAGCATCACCGGGTTGTGGTAGTGGCCCTGGCCGGGCAGGACCCGCCACTCGTCGAACCCCGCGGGGTCGTGGCCGGGCCCGTGCCCGAGATGCCACTTGCCGACGATGCCGGTGGTGTAGCCGGCGGCCTGCAGCGCCTTGGGGAAGGTCCAGAGCGTGTCGTCGAGGTGGGTGTCGAGGGTGGTCACCCCGTTGACGTGGTTGTGGGTGCCGGTGAGGATCGCAGCGCGGCTGGGCGAGCAGATCGAATTGGTGCAGAACGTGGCGTCGAAGCGCATACCACCGGCTGCGAGGCGGTCGATCTGGGGCGTGGCGTTGATGGCGCTGCCGTAGGCCGAGATCGCATGGGCGGCGTGGTCGTCGCTCATGATGAACACCACGTTGGGACGTCGCTCGGCCATGGCGCCGATGGTCCCAGATCGTTGTCGGTCGCGCACCTCGGGCGGTGCCGCGTGTCAGGTGGTCTCGTCGGTCACCGGGGTGGCGGGTGGGAGCGCCTGGGCCCAGAGCGCGTCGCGGTCCACTGCGTAGATGCGGCCGTCGCCGCGCTCGGTGGCGAGGACCTCGACCAGCGCTGGGTGCTCGGCGATGGCGGCCAGCGCCTCAGGGGTGCCGAAGCGGCGCTCCTGGGTGCCGATGATGACGTAGGCGACGTCGTAGGCCTGCAGATAGCGGGTGATCTCGGTGGGGTCACCGTCACGGAAGAAGCGTTGGGTCGCAGCGACACGCTGGCCGACCGTCTCCTGGAACGTCCATCGCTGCTGGCGTTGGTGCCACTCCCAACCAACGACGGCCTGGAGGCCGGTGTGGGTGGCGATGCGGGCGTTCCAGTCATAGGCGGGTCCCGCCCATTCGGCCACCGTCGGGGTGCCGGCGACGTTGTCGCGCAGCCACTCGATGATGGGCACGTCGTCGGCGATGCGGACCTGGACCTCGGTGGCCTCGCCGTCACGGTCGGGATCGTCGAGGCGCAGGATCACCGGGTCGGCCTCGAGGTAGGCCAACCCGTCGAGCGACACCGGCAGCGCGGCGAAGCGGGTCTCGACCCGGGTGCGGGTGCCGAGTAGGGGGTAGGCGAGGCCGGCGATCACGAGGACGGCCACGACGCCGAGCCAGATGTTGCGTGGATCGTTGCCCGCCCGAGGGGCGAGTCCGCAGGATCCGCACCACCTGCCACACCGCTGCTGCAGCGGCGAGCGCGAACAGTTGCCACGCCTGGAGCCAGAACTTGAACACGGTGTTCATGCGGTCGATGTCGTTCTCGAGGGTGATGAGATCGACCCCGCTGCTGATCGCGAACCCCAGCGCGAACAGGCCGAGCACGACGATGCGCCCCACCTCGGGGTCGGTGCGGCGGATCTCGCGGACGCACAGGACCAGCATCGCCACGGCGCCGACGACACCGATCGCGAAGACGGCGCTCGTGGTGAGCCATGCCAGCGTGGCCAGCAACGCCAGGGCCCCGGCTGCGCCCGCAATCGTGGAGCGGCTGGTCGGGTCGGTGCCCGGGATCAGGGCGACCGGGTCGTCGTCCCAGCGGCGCCGCCTGCGCTCGTCGACGATCAGTCCGATCGCGAGGGCCACGGCGACGACGAGGAACAGGCCCCAGTGGGTCAGGTGGTCGTCGAGCGGGGTGGTGGCGACGGCGCCGCCGATGCCGGTGTCGTAGGACTCGGTGGTGCGGACATAGGGCCAGGTGGCGACGACGTGGACCACCGCGACCACGCCGAGATGCCCGGTGGCTCGCAGCAATCGGTCGGCGGTCCCCGGCGCCAGCACCAGCGCAATCGCCCCGCATGCGCCGGCGACGCCCATGCCCAGCACCAGGGCGCCGCCTGATCCGCCGAGACTCGACAGACCGACAGCCAACCCGGCGGCTGCGGTGACCGCGGCCCGCCCGGTCGGCGCGCTGATGTCGTCGCGGGGCGGTGCGAGGATCTGGCCGATCACGACGGCGCCGACGGCGAGGATCGCCACGGTGGGTAGATCCCAGGTGTTGACCATGCGGGACACGGCGGTGACCGCACCGAGCGCGACGGCGAGGGCGAGGCCCCGCCGCCGGTCGCCGCCGCGGGCCGCCAAGAGGTAGGCGAGCGCGACCGAGGCCGCCAGCCCGACGAACACCATCCCCATGAGGTGCGGGTGCAGGTCACCGAACAGGAACGTGAAGTACGGGAACTCGGTGATGTCGAGGTTGCCGCTGTTGACCCGGCTCGGGCCCCACCAGTCGAAGCGGGGGAGTGGTGTGCCCGAGATCCACGCCCAACCGCCACCGATGACGGCGACGACGGGTCCGACGATCGGCCAGTCCGCCGGGCCGGTCCAGGTGTTGACGCTCTGGAGGCGGTCGAGATGCTGGCGGATGGCGTCGTAGTTGCCGATGCCGCACAACAGCACGACCCCGAGCAGGCCGCTGCCGATGGCGGCGCGACCCGAGGCCTCGCGCGCGGCGGGTGCCGACGGCCACGAGGTTGTGCACCGTCGAGAAGGCCACGGTGGCGGTCATGGCGGCATAGGTGGCGACGCCGAGGTTGAACGCGACCTCGGGCAGGAGGCGCAGCGCCCGCATCGGCACGGTCAGCAGGTACCAGCCGAGGTAGTAGTAGTTCATGGCGCCGCCGCCGAACCACGGGTCGGGCGCGGGCAGGTCACCGGACGCGGGCGATCGCGGTGATGTAGGCGAGCTCCATCGGCTTCTCGCCGCCGAGGTAGGCCTCCCACAGATCCGGGTTGGCCGATCGCAGCCACAGCGCCAGCCCGAACACGGACAAGAAGACGAGCTCCGCCGCGATCCACGAGTCTCGTGCCGTGGCAGCCGTCGTGGCGAGGCGGTGGCGCTGGTGCCACCATCCGCTCGCTCCTGCGCCCACCAACACGGCCATCCAGAACCACGACAGGGCCCGTCCGCTGTCGGCGATGCCCCACACCGTCGTCAGCCAGGCGAGGCCGCCGACGGTGGTGAAGCCGATGATCTTCGACAGCCCGTACCCGCGGTCGGCCAGCGGAGCGAAGAGCCGGGTGGTCCAGGGCAGCACGGCGAAGGCTGCGAGCTGGATCCACACCAACCACCAGAGCCAGGGCGTGGCAGCCACTGCGCCGTCGTCGGTGAACGCCTCGGAGAACGTCTCGCCGGCCTGGGCCTGCGCGAGCGCTGCGGGTCGCAGCTGCACGGCGTTGGTCGACGCCTCGGCGGGCACCAGGTCTGGTGCGAGCGCGGCACCGACTGGGGTTGAGGATGGACCGGGCCCGATCGACCGAGAACGCATCGGTCTTGGCCCAGATGGTGACCGTGGGGTGGTCGTAGACGGTGAAGGTCTCCTCGGCGTCGTGGCTCGGCAGGTCGATGCCGAACAGCGACGGCTGGTTCCGGAACCGGGCGACACGTTCGAAGCCGAGACGCCCGTCGAAGAGCGCGTCGTAGTACGCCGTGGTCGCCGGATACTTGGCCGGCACCCGTGCCACCGAGTCGTAGATGCGGTTGCTGGCCTCGACGACGTAGTCGACCTCGTCGAGGTCGGCGAGCAACTCCTCGACCTTGGTGCGCCCGGTCTCGGGATCGACCGACGCGTCGGGGGCGAAGGGGTCGAACGACACGAGCGTCGGCGCGAAGCCCTCGGTGCCCGCCACCGCCAGGGGGAGCGCGTCGTCCCAGATCTGGGCGGAGATGGCGGCGTCGGCGGGCAGGTTCTCGGCCATCCACGTGCTGGCTTCGATGCGCGGGTGTTCCTGGGCGTACACACCGTTGACGAACGCCACCCCCCAGAAGGCCGTCAGCGCGACGACGCCCACCGCTCCGACCTGCAGGGCTCGGCCGACAGCGGGTCGTGCGGCGAGCATGCGCCGCCCGACGTCGAAGGCGCGGACCACGGCAGCGCCCGCCAAGGCGATGGCGACCGGGTAGGCGGGGAGCAGGTAGCGGATGAGCGGATTGAACTGCTGGGAGACCAGGCCGAGCATCACCGCCACCAACACGAGCGGGACGAGGAGCTCGTACCGGCGGTACCGCACGATGTCGCGTACCGCCAGCGCCACGCCGGCGGCGACCGCCAGGGCGAGCGCCGGACCCATGCCCCACCAGAACGCCGACTGCAACGGGAACCACAGCGGCGTGCGGTCGATCCACTGGACCACCCACGGCACGTTGCCGCCGCTGTTGACGTCGGTCAGGTAGGTGAGGTCGGCGGTGAAGCGTTCGTCGAGCGAGACGATCCCGTCGAACGCATAGGGCTGGAACACCCGGAACGTGAATCCCCGTGGCGGCGATCACGACGAGCCCGGCGACGATGGCCTGGGTCGTCCGGCGCAGGTCGGTGCGGCGGCGCGGGGGTGCGCCGGTCGTCGCCCGCTGGACTCGATGGCGGAGCTCGCGCCAGGCCGCGGGCCCGGCGGCGACGGCCAGGGCCGTTGCGGGCACGATGAGTGCCGCCGCGGCGATGAGCTTCGAAGCCGCCGCCAACCCGAGCAGCGCGCCGACACCGACGGCGATACGCGGTCGGAGATCGCCGTCGGCCAGACGCAGCGACACGACGAGGGCGGCGGTGACGAAGAACGTGACCCAGGCCTCGGCGCCGTGGAAGTGCGAGTACTGGATCGACAGAACGCAGAACGCCGCCAGCGCGGCACCGACGAGACCGACTCGGGCATCCCAGAGGCGTCGACCGAGCACGTAGACGAGGGCGACGGTGGCGGTGTCGATCAGCGCCGACAGCAGCCGGCCGACGAGGTTGGCGTCGTAGCCGGCGTCGAAGGCGTCGATGCGTGCTGGTCGGCCCTGGGCGTCGGTGCCGTCGGTGCGCAGCTCGATGCCGACGGTGTCGGCGGCGGTGACGATGGCTCCGGCGGGGAAGGGCCCGTCGGCCAGGAACGACGCGGTCGCCTTGGTGGCGAACAGCGGCGCCGTGCCGTACACCCAGGTGCTGCGGTCGGTGTAGGGGTTGAGCTCGGAGCCGATGCTGTCGAAGTAGCCGGTGAACCCGGGCCAGGCGATGTCGTCGGTGACGATGCTCCAGTACCGCTCGTCGGGGTGCTGGTGGGTGCCCTCGTCCCAGTTCAGGTTCCACACCCGCAGCGTGAACGCCACGAGCAGGATCGATCCGAGCAGGACGCGGCGCGCGACCGTCGGGTGAGCTCGGAGGAACCGCACGACCTTCACCGTAGATGGATCGGCAGCTCCGACGGGTTCGTGCAGGAAGATCGGGGTCGAGTCTCTTTTCTCCCTTTCTCCGAGCCGGTCAGCCCCGGGCTGTCGCTCTGCCAGAGAACGGGAGAAAAGAGACTCGACCCCAGTGGTTGCTATCTCAGCGGTCGAAGAGCTTCGAGGTCAGCTTGGCGACAGGTCCGGGCTCATCGCCGCCTTCGGGCACCAGATGGGGTGCCTCGACCGACAGGGCAGCGATGACCTCGCCGAGGCCGGGGTTGACCATGGCCCGCGATCCGACGACCACGGTGGGGACGGTCTCGTTGCCGCCGGCAACCGAGCGCACGGTGTCTGCGTCGGCGGGGTTCTCCCAGATGTTGTGCTTGTTCATCGGGATGCCGGCCTTGGAGAGCTTGCGGTCGAGCATCATGCAGAACCCGCAGCCGGGCCGCCAGTAGAACTCGATGGCGTCGATGGTGTCGCTGCTGCCGGTGGGGCTGGGGGAGTCGCTCATGGCCGTGCTTTCGGAATCGGGGGGGGGATCGCGGACAGTGAACCACGGTCGGCCGGGTGGCATTCCGACGGCGGGCGGCCCGTCGACGCCCGCCACCGGGGTCGCCGTCAGGCTTCGACGGTGAAGTCCTGGAGATCGAGGACGAGCCCGCTGCGGAACTCCTCGGCGGTCGCGTCGCGGACATAGCCCCGTGTGGCGGCGAACGCTCCCCGGCTGAGGCCGGCGGCTGCTGCCGACGCAACTGCGAGGGCGTCGGCTTCGAGGTCCTCGAGCGCGACGGTGCGGTCGAGATACCCGGCATCGACGGCGCCGGCGGGGTCGTAGACCTGGGCGAACTGCGTGGCCTGCTGGAGGTGGCGACGGCTGAGGCGGTCCTTCGCGAGCGCAACGGCGAAACGGGGGACCGGCAGGCCGATGGCGACCTCGTTGGTGCCGATCTTGTAGGGCCCCTCGGCGCCGATGCGCACGTCGCCGGCCATCAACAGGATGGCCCCGAGGGCCAGGGCGTGGCCGGTGGCGGCCATGACAACGGGTTGGGGATGCAGGTACAGCCGCAGCGACAGCTCTGCGCCGGCGCCGAGCAGGGCGCGGGTGGCGTCGATGTCGCCGCCGGTCATGGTGGCCAGATCGAACCCGGCGCAGAACTTGCCCTCTCGCCCGACCAGCAGGACGGCGCCGGCGTCGGCTTCGGCCCGGTCGAGACCCACGCCGATGGCGTCGATGGCCTCGTGGCCGAGCGCATTGGCCTTGCCGTCGTCGACGCGAATGACGCCGACCCCGTCGACGACCTCGAACGACACTGCGGAACTGAGCTGATCTGCCATGGCGGCGAGCCTACATTCGCCGCGGACGCAGTACCTTCGCCGGCATGATCCTGGTCGACGTCGATGCGGTCACCATCACCCGACCGGAGCGGGACCTGCTGCGGGACGTGTCCCTGACGATCTCGACCGGCGAACGCATCGGGGTCGTCGGCATCAACGGCACCGGCAAGTCGACGTTGCTGCGCATCCTGTCGGGCACCGAGACTCCTGACGCCGGCGCCGTGCGCCGGGGGCGCGACGCGACGATCGCCGTGCTCGACCAGGATCCGACGCTGCCGCCCGGCACGGTCCGCGAGGCCGCCGTCGCCGACCTCGGCGACACCGCCGCGACCTGGGAGATCGAGGCCATCCTCGACCGGCTCGGCATGGCACCGCTGATGGACGCACGCACCGAGGCACTCTCGGGTGGCGAGGCCAAGCGCGTGGCGCTGGCCCGCACGCTGGTCTCCGACGCCGATCTGTTGGTCCTCGACGAGCCCACCAACCACCTCGACATCGGCGCCATCCACTGGCTCGAGGAACGGCTCGCCAACCACCGTGGCGCCATCGTGTTGGTGTCGCACGACCGGCACCTGCTCGACCGGGTCACGACCCGCGTCCTCGAGCTCGATCGCGGTAAGGGGCACCTGCACACCGGCGGCTACGACGGCTATCTCGACGGCAAGGAACGCCGCGAGGAACTCGAGGCCAAGGCCGAGGATTCCCGCCGCATCCTGGCCCGCCAGGAGCTCGCCTGGCTGCGGCGCGGTGCCCCCGCCCGCACCCGCAAGTCCAAGGCCCACACCGAACGGGCCCTGGCGGTCATCAACCACGAGACCGACGCCCCGGCCCGGCAGGGCGAACTGGCGCTCCACGCCGAGATGCCGCGTCTCGGCGACCAGGTCATCGAGCTGCGCAAGGTCGGCCACGGCTTCGACGATCGTTGGCTGTTCCGCAACGCCGACCTGTTGCTCGGCCCGGGCGACCGGATCGGCATCGTCGGCCTCAACGGCACCGGCAAGTCGACGCTGCTCGACGTCATCGCCGGTCGGACGACACCGCGCGAGGGCGAGGTGATCATCGGGCCGACGGTGCAGCTCGGCTACCACGATCAGCTCGGCGTCGAGCTCGACCCCGAGCAGCGGGTTCGCGAGGTCATCACCGGCAAGAAGAAGGAACCCGACTGGCGCGACAGCGCGCTGATGCGCTCGTTCTGGTTCGACGACGATGTCCAGTGGTCGCCGGTGCGTCTGTTGTCGGGTGGCGAACGGCGTCGGCTCCAGCTGGTGCTCACCCTGTCGAAGCGCCCCAACGTGTTGTTGCTCGACGAGCCCACCAACGATCTCGATCTCGACACGCTGCGGGCGCTCGAGGGCTTCCTCGACGACTGGCCGGGCACGCTCATCGTGGTCAGCCACGACCGGGCCTTCCTCGAGCGCACGGTCGAGGACGTCATCGCCCTCGATGGCAGCGGCCGACGCGCGGCAGGTTCCCCGGCGGCTACGCGGCGTGGGAGGAACAGCAGCGGGTCCGATCCGCGGTGCGGCGGGGCTCGATCGCCGCGACGAGCGAACGCCGCGGCGCCCCGGCGGGTGGCAAGCGCCAAGGACACGCCGGGCCCCAGAAGCGTCCGGCATCGGGGCGCTCGGTCAGCACCATCCGCCACGAGCTCAAGGACACCGAGAAGCGCATCGCCCGCCTCGACAAGCGACGTGCGGTGCTCAACGACCGAGCTCGTCGCCGCGAGCGCCGACCACGGTCGGTTGCGCGAGCTCGGGCGCCGAGCTCGCCACGGTCGAGGCCGAGCTCGCCGAAGCCGAGGATCGCTGGCTCGAGCTCGGCACCGAACTCGAGGATCGCTGACCCGTCCGGTCGTTCGCGCGCCGCCCATCGGGTCGGGTCGGCGCGGTCGATGCCCCGGTGCCGGTCGGCCGTTCATTACCACGGCCTGGGCCGGTAGTATTCGGGGTCATGACGACGCAGACGCTCGATGCCGAGACCGCCGACACCGTGGCCCTCGAGGTCACCGACGACGCGCTCGAGAAGGTGCTCGAGGTGCGTGGTGCCGAGGACGACCCCGAGACGCTGGGTCTGCGGGTGCGCATCACCGGCGTCAGCGGGCCGGAGTTCTCCTATGACCTGAGCTTCGAGTCCATCACCGACGCCGAGGAGGACGAGCTCGTCTACCAGGTGGGCGAGCTCACCGTCATGGTGCCCGCCGACAGCGTCGAGAACCTCACCGGCGCCACGTTGGACCTGCCGTCGAACCCCATGCAGGGCGGGCTCGTCATCCGCAACCCCAACCGGCCCAACCCCCTCGACGGCCACGACATCGAGCTCACCGGCACCCCCGAGGAGAAGCTGCAACAGCTCCTCGAGCGCCACATCAACCCGTCGCTCGCCTCCCACGGTGGTTACGCCGAGCTGGTGAAGATGGACGGCACCGTCGCCCACATCCTCATGGGTGGCGGCTGCCAGGGATGCGCCATGAGCGCGGCCACGCTGCGCCAGGGCATCGAGGTGATGATCGCCGAGGCGATCCCCGAGATCACCGAGATCGTCGACGTCACCGACCACGAAGCCGGCGAGAACCCCTTCTTCGAGTAGCACGTCGCAGCCGTCGCCGGCTCGCGGCGCCGCAGCGCGTCCGCGTCAGCGTGACCCGGTGACGGCAGCGCACGATGCCGTCGGCGTCGAGGCCGAGCCGGGCGAGGATCTCGTCGACCGAACCGTGGTCGAGGTACTCGGTGGGCACGCCGAGCACGCGGACCCGCGGCGTCGGCCCCTCGGCATCTTCGAGCAGGCCGCGGATCGACGAGCCGATCCCGCCGTCGGCGAGGCCGTCTTCGATGGTGACGACGAGCGGGTGCGCGGCAGCGTCGGCGATCATCGCCGGATCGAGAGGCTTGGCACAGCGCACGTCGTACACCGTGGCGTCGATGCCCTGGGCGGCCAGCACCTCGGCGGCCTCGGTCGCTGCCGCGAGCATCTTGCCGACGGCGAGCACGGCCACGTCCGAACCGGTGCGGACCTTGCGGGCCGCGAGACCGACGCCGACCTCGTCCTCGCCGACATCGGGCGCAGGGGTCTTCGGATAGCGGATCGCCACCGGACCCGTGGTGAGGTCGAGCGCATCGTGGAGCATCTGTTGGAGCTCCTGGTACGACGACGGTGCCAGGATCGTCATGTTCGGCACCTTCGACAACAGCACCATGTCGAGCACGCCGTGGTGCGACGCGCCGTCGTCGCCGGTGATGCCGGCACGGTCGAGGCAGAACACGACCGGGTGCGCCGTGCAGTCCGACGTCGAGGTTGACCTGATCGAAGGCCCGGGTCAGGAAGGTCGAGTACACCGCGAACACCGGGCGCAGGCCGCCCATCGTCATGCCGGCGGCGGCGGTGACGGCGTGCTGCTCGGCGATGCCGACGTCGATGCACCGATCGGGGTAGCGCTCCGAGAACGGCAGCAGGCCGGTGCTGTCGGGCATGGCGGCGGTGAGGGCGACCACGTCGGGGCGGGCCTCGGCCTCTTTGATCAGCGCCTCGGTGAACGCCGCCGTGTAGCTGTTGGGCTTGGGCGCGCCCATGTCGTGGAGTCGCTTGATCACGTCGTTCTCGGCCGGTGCGTAGCCGCGGCCCTTCTCGGTGAGGACGTGGATGACGGTGGGGCCGTCGAACTGGGCGGCGTTGCGGAAGGCCCGCTCGAGCTCGTCGATGTCGTGGCCGTCGAAGGGGCCGTTGTAGCGGATACCGAGATCCTCGAAGAACGAGGTGGTGTCCCACATCTCGCGCACCGCGGCCTTGGTGGCCTCGATGGCGCGTTCGACGGCCTCGCTGAACGGGCAGCGTGTCCTTGACCCGTCGCTCGACCCGCTGTTGGGTGCGGAGGTAGCGGGGGTTGTTGCGGAGGTGCTTGAGGCTCTCGCCCAGGCGCGACACCGTGGGCGCGTAGGAGCGACCGTTGTCGTTCAGCACGATGATGACGCGCCGGCCCGGAGTGGCCGAGGTTGTTGAGGCCCTCGAAGGCCATGCCGCCGGTGAGGGCGCCGTCGCCGATCACGGCGATGACCCGTCGACCCTCGCCACCGTCGGCCTCCTGGGCGGTGGCCATGCCGTAGGCGTAGCTCAGCACGGTCGAGGCGTGGCTGTTCTCGATCCAGTCGTGCTCGGACTCGGCCCGGCTGGGGTAGCCCGAGAGGCCCGCCGCTCTTGCGCAGCGAGCTGAACTGCGTCGGCCCGCCCGGTGAGGATCTTGTGGACATAGGCCTGGTGGCCGGTGTCCCACAGCATGATGTCGCGCGGCGAGTCGAAGACCCGGTGCAGCGCGACGGTCAGCTCGACGACGCCGAGGTTCGAGCCGAGGTGCCCGCCGTTGGTCGTGACTGCGTCGACGATGAACTCGCGGATCTCTTCGCAGACGAGGGCCAGATCGTCGGCGTCCAGGCGCCGCAGATCGGCCGGGCAGGTGATCTGTTCGAGGAGCAACGCTCTCCTCCGATGGTCGGTGAAGAGATCACGGTATCGCTTCGTCGGACTGGCTTCGTGATCCAGCGGCCTCGGCGGCCTCGGCGACACCGAGGTCGTGGCCGCGTCGTTGCAGCGCCTTGGTGAGGGCGTTGCCGAACAGGAAGCCGAGGCTCAACACGACCGCGCCGCCGACGGCGTCGATCCAGAAGTGATTGGCGGTCACGACGATGGTGAACACGGTGAGCCACGGGTAGACGGCGATCGCGATGCGCAGGCTGCGCCGACGCATGCGGGGGTAGAGCACCAGGAAGCACCAGAACGACCACGCGAAGTGCAGGCTGGGCATGGCGGCGTACTGGTTGGAGATGTCGGCGATGGCCTCGCTGTCGAAGGACCAGATGCCGCCGATCTCGGCCATCGTGTCGACGTAGGGGCTGTCCTCGACGCACCCGCCGTAGGTACCGCAGTCGCCGAGCAGCCGAGGCGGCATCAGCGGAAACAGCGCGAAGCCGACGATCGCCATGCCGGTGGTGAACAGCCCGACCGTGCGGTAGCGCGGGTAGTCGCGCGGGTAGCGCCAGTACAGGTAGCCGAGAGCGATGGGCGTGACGATGAAGTGCAACGTGCCGTAGAAGATGTTCCAGAACCGCAGGAACAGATCCCAGCCGAGGAACCAGCCCTGGATGGTCGGCTCGACGTAGAGGCCCACCGCCTTTTCGATGTCGATGATCGTGTTGGCGTTGTCGAGCGCGACGCTCGGATCGACCACCGCCGAACCGAACTGGTTCCGCACCCAGGAGTACACGAAGTAGAAGGTGCCGAGCAGGCCGATCTCGATCCACCAACGCAGCGTCCGCTGGTCGGTGGGGCCGGTGACGGTATGGGTGTCGGGCGTCATGATGTGGGGCCGGTCGTGGCCTCGGCGAGCGACGGTGCCGGGCGGCGTGCTCGCCCGCCGAGGATCAGCAACGGGAATCCGATGAGGCTACCCACCAGGGTCATGGCATAGATCGACAAGCCCAACGCGAGGGCCTGTTGGTCGGGCACGCCGAGCCCGCCGAGGAACAGCACGAGCGAGCCTTCGCGGATGCCGAGTCCGCCGATGCCGAGCGGGAGGACCTGCAGGATCAGCACTGCAGGCAGGAACGCCATCAGCGAGGTGAGGCCGACCTCGTCGATCCCGATCGCCTCGGCCACACACCCCGCCGCCAGGATCAGCACGAACTGGTAGAGCGCCGCGGCGGCGAGCACCTCGACGGCCTCTCGGGGTCGGGCACGCAGACGGTCGATGCCGAGGTGGACGGCGTTGCCGAAGCGGGCCACCCCTTCGCGGGTGGCGAGCGACGTGCCGATCCGGTCGTTGCCCAGGACGACCAACAGAATCACGAGGGCGATGAGGGTGGCGCCGGCCACATAGAGCGGGACACGGGTGGACACCCCGAGGTCGGTGAGGCCGGGGTTGACGGCGAAGCCGACGAAGGTGATGGCGGGCAGGACGATCCAGCCGCTCAACCGCTCGAAGACCACCGACGAGAAGGCGACGGGGGTGTCGCCGGTGTCCCTCGACAGTCGACTCACCCGCAGGACGTCGCCGCCGACGGTGGTGGGCACGAAGTTCGAGACGAACTGCCCGGCCATGTAGTGGCTGAACAGACGACGCAGCGGCTGCGGTTCGCCCAGGGCGTGCAGTACGCGCTGCCATCGATACGCCGCGAGCACGAACGCCGTGATGGTCAGCGACACCGCGGCGATGGCCCACGACGCAGTGGCGCGGTTCCATGCCGGCAGCTCGTCGGTGTCGATCTCTTCCATCTGCAGGACGAGGACCCACAGGATCACGCCGCTGATCGCGATGCGCGCAGTAACGGTCACGAGGGGGCGACGCCACCAGGGCGGCATGGGAGGAGCGTGAGGTTGGGTCGTGCGCGCAGACATGGTGAGCGGCGGATGCCGGGTCCGACGGCCGCAGGCGCGGTCGACTTCGCCGAAAGGGTAGTGGCGGCTCCCCGCAACACCGGCGCATGCAACGACGCGGTGCCCCGACGCTGGTTCGGCGGTGGCCACTTGACCCGACGGCGGCTGTGGCGGACAGTGACCCCATGACGAACGAGCACAGCGAGCGGGTGTCGGTCACGATCGAGGCAGGGGTCGCCGATGTGCGGCTGGACCGCAGCGACAAGATGAACGCGCTCGACGGGCCGATGTTCGATGCCCTCGTGGCCACCAGCGCAGCATTGGCCGAGGACCCGTCGGTTCGTGTGGTGGTGTTGTCGGGCAACGGCCGGGCGTTCTGTGCCGGCCTCGATTTCGGCGGATTCGAGGCGATGGCCGCAGGCGGCGGAACTGCCGGCGACGAGGGCGCGGTCGGCGGCACGACCGCCATCTCCCACGTCGAGGGCGACCGCATCACCCACCACGGCCAGCAGGCCGTCTACGGCTGGACCGACCTGCCGGTCCCGGTCATCGCCGCCGTGCACGGGGTGGCCCTCGGGGGCGGCATCCAACTCGCCCTCGGTGCCGACATCCGCATCGTGGCGCCCGACGCCCGTATGTCGGTCCTCGAGATCCGCTGGGGCCTGGTACCGGACATGACCGGCACCAAGCGCCTCGTCGAGCTCGTCGGACTCGACGTCGCCAAGGAGCTCACCTTCACCGGTCGCATGGTCGACGGCGTCGAGGCCCAGGCCATCGGCCTCGCCACCCAGGTCGCCGACGATCCCCACGGTGCTGCGATGGCCATGGCCACCGAGATCGCCCAGAAGTCACCCGACGCGGTCCGGGCCGCCAAGCGCATGCTGCGTGCGGTCGGCACCGCAGACGAGGCCACGGCCTTCGCCACCGAACGCAGAGAGATCGGCGCCCTCATCGGCTCGCCGAACCAGGTCGAGTCGATCCAGGCCTACTTCGAGAAGCGCGAGCCGCGGTTTTCCTGAGCCGGCTCGTCTCCGGCGGCCGGCCGCCTCGGTCCGGATCGCGTTGTTGTCTCACATTCGGTTCCCACAGCACGTCGCCGGCTGGTGTCGGCGTGCTGCGCAGCAGCGGCGTCGTGCCGAGCCGGCTCGGGGGTGCCGAAACCCTCCGATCGGGGTGCCAAGCCGTCTCGGGTGCGGCGCGGAGCGCCGACGTGTGTGGTGGGCGCTGTGGCCTTGTGTGGTGCCGCGGTGTTGCTGAGCCGGCTCGTCTCCGGCGGCCGGCCGCCTCGGTCCGGATCGCGTTGTTGTCTCATAGTCGGTTCCCACAGCACGTCGCCGGCTGGTGTCGGCGTGCTGCGCAGCAGCGGCGTCGTGCCGAGCCGGCTCGGGGGTGCCGAAACCCTTTGGCGGGGTGCCCAGCCGTCTCGGGTGCGGCGCGGAGCGCCGACGTGTGTGGTGGGCGCTGTGGCCTTGTGTGGTGCGCGGTGTTGCTGAGCCGGCTCGTCTCCGGCGGCCGGCCGCCTCGGTCCGGATCGCGTTGTTGTCTCATAGTCGGTTCCCACAGCACGTCGCCGGCTGGTGTCGGCGTGCTGCGCAGCAGCGGCGTCGTGCCGAGACGGCTCGGGGGTGCCGAAACCCTTTGGCGGGGTGCGTCGCCGTCTCGGGTGCGGCGCGGAGCGCCGACGTGTCCCTTGGCCGCCGCGGCCTGGCTGGAGACGCTCGGTCTGTGGCCGTCGCGGCCTGGGGGCCGCCAGCGAGGGGGTCTGGGGGGACGGCCTCCGGCGGTCCCTCCAGCGTCTGCCGAGCACTGCGGCGGAACGCCGCAGGACAGCGGAGCCTCGGTCGGTTCACGCAAGACTGCGCGGCGTCAGCCGCTCGAATCGACTCGGGTGAACGGAGAGACCGAGCGCAGCGAGGGAACGTGTGAGCCCGAAACCCTCACCCCTGTGCTTTCTCCAGGAAGCGGTCTCGGGCGACGAGCACCCTGACGACCTGGCCGCGGGCGATCTCGTCGTCGCCTTGGTGGGCGCTGACCTCGAAGGTGAAGCGGCGGCCCTCGACCCGGTCGAGTTCGGCGCGCACAGTCACCGTGGCTCCGACGGGGCTCGCCCGGAGGTGGTCGAGGCGGACCCGCATGCCGACGGTGGTGTTCGCCGGGTCCATCTCGTCGGCGATGGCAGCCATGCACGCCGATTCGCACCAAGCGAGCACGGCCGGCGTCGACAGGACCTCGACGTCCCCCGAGCCCACGGCGGGTGCGCAGTGGCGTACCTCGACGACGTGGTCGATGGTGGCGCTGCGTCCGGCTTCGAGGTTCACCGCGGGTACGATACGCACTCCGTCGTCGCTCGTGACGGATGTCTGTGGGCGATGCGGCCGACCCACCCTTCGGCGTACGTCCCCGACGGTCGTACGTCGCGACTCCCCCGAGGACGACTGAGCCTGTGGCTTCCACCGAGATGATCGACACCGACGTCATCGACGCCACCCTGGCGCGTGGCGATGGCCACCGGTGGCGAGTTCGCCGAGATCTTCGCCGAGGACAAGCGCTCGTCGTCGGCGATGTTCGACGACGGCAAGGTCGAAGAGCTCTCCTCCGGGCGCGACCGCGGTGCCGGCATCCGGGTCGTCGCCGGCGACACCACCGGCTTCGCGCACACCGCCGATCTCACCCCCGAGGGTCTGCGCAGCGCGGCCGAGGCGGCCGCCGCTGCGGCCCGCAGCGGCGGAGGCGGGACCCGCATCGTGCCGCTCGACCGGGTGCACGCCCCCAGCCCCAACGTCGTCGAGATCCTCCCCGAGACCGTCGCCAAGGCCACCAAGGTCGAGCTGTTGGGACGCGCCGACGGCGTCGCCCGCAGCGTGGCCGATGCCATCACCCAGGTCTCGGCCCGCTACGCCGACAGCCGGCGTCGCATCCTCGTCGCCAACACCGAGGGCGTCCTGGCGGGCGACGATCAGGTCCGCACCATCTTCTCGGTCTCGTGTGTCGCCCAGGGCGACACGGGCATGCAGACCGGACGCGAGAGCATCGGGCGTCCCATCGGGTTCGAGCTCTTCGACGAGTTCGATGTCGAGGAACTCGCCCGCCGTGCCGCCGATCGAGCCATCATCAAGCTGTCGGCTCGGCCGGCACCCAGCGGCGCGATGCCAGTGGTCATCGGCAAGGGTGGTGGCGGCGTGCTGTTCCACGAGGCCTGCGGCCACGGTCTCGAAGCCGACCTCGTCGCCAAGCAGGCGTCGGTGTTCGCCGGCCGTGTCGGCGAACAGGTCGCCAGTCCGCTGGTCACCCTCGTCGACGACGGCACCATGGGCGGCGAGTGGGGCGCATTCGCCATCGACGACGAGGGCCGCCCCGCCCAGCGCAACGTGTTGATCCAGGACGGTGTCCTCGTCGACTACATGTGGGACGGGCTGCGCGCCCGCAAGGAGGGCCGACCGAGCTCGGGCAACGGCCGCCGCCAGAACTACAGCTGCCTGCCGATGGTGCGCATGACCAACACCTACCTGGGCAACGGCGACACCGACCCGGCCGACATCATCGCCGACACCGAACAGGGCGTGTTCGTCGCCGAGCTCGGCGGCGGTCAGGTCAACACCGCCACCGGCGACTTCGTGTTCGGCATGACCGAGGCGTACCTCATCGAGGACGGCGAGATCACCGAACCCATCCGGGAGGGCAACCTCATCGGCAACGGACCCGAGGTGCTGACCCGCATCGACGCGCTGGGCAACGACTTCGCCATGGGTTCGCCGGGCACGTGCGGCAAGGACGGCCAGGGCGTTCCGGTCGGCGACGGCACGCCGACGCTGCGGGTCACGAGCCTGACCGTCGGCGGCACCGCGGCCTGAGCCGCTCACCGTCGATGCGACACTACGAAGAACTCCTCGAGATCGGCGACCGTGTCGTGGGCTGGGCCCGCGACGGCGAGCAGATCGAAGCCGTCCTCGTCGACGAACGCGAGACCGAGATCCGGGTCTACGAGGGCGAGATCGAATCGTTCACCGCGGCCGAATCCGCAGGCATCGGCATCCGGGTCGTGCACGGTCCGCGCCAGGGCATGGCCTACGCCGGCACCCTCGACGACGATGTGCTCGCCGAGACCCTCGCCGAGGCCCGGGACAACGCCAGGGTTCGCGAGCCCCGACGAATGGGTCGGCCTCGCCGAACCCGACGGGGTGCCCATCGCCTCGCTCGATCTCTACGACGATCGGGTCGAGGACTTCGACACCGACGCCAAGATCGCCATGGCCATCGAGCTCGAGCGGGCCATCACTGCCGGCGACGCCCGCATCATCGGAGTCGAGTCCGCCGACTATGTCGATGCCGTGGCGCACGGGGCCGTGGTGTCGAGCAGCGGCATCCGCGAGGGCGGCCGCGACAGCGGTTGCTATCTGGCGGCTTATTCGTTGGCCGCCGACGGCGACGACACCCAGACCGGTTTCGGGTACTCGGTGGCTCGCGCCCCGCAGGATCTCGATGTGGCCGTGGCGGCAGCCGAGGCAGTCGATCGTGCCACACGGCTGCTGGGCGCCACCCAGGCGCCGTCCGAGCGCGTCACGGTGGTGTTCGACCCGTTCGTGACCGCACAGTTCCTGTCGATCATCGGCGGCATCCTCGACGCCGAGGCGGTGCTGAAGAAGCGCTCGCTGTTCGCAGACCGCCTCGGCGACACCGTGGCCACGGCCGGCTTCACACTCGTCGACGATCCCCTCGACCCGGAGTCGTTCACGGCCACCGACACCGACGGCGAAGGCCTCGCCGCCCGCCGCAACGTCCTGATCGACGACGGGCGGCTCGAGATGTTCCTCCACAACTCCTACACGGCCCGTCGCACCGGCACGGCGTCGACGGGCTCGGCGGTGCGCGGCTACAACTCGACGCCGGGCGTCGGTGCCCATGCGCTGACGCTCGTGCCCGGCACGCGCTCCCAGGCCGAACTGATCGCCTCGGTCGGCGACGGCATCCTGGTCCAGGGTGTGGCCGGGTTGCACTCGGGCGTCAACCCCGTCAGCGGCGACTTCTCGACCGGTGCCGAGGGCCTGCGCATCCGCGGCGGCGCCCTCGCCGAACCGATCCGGGAGATCACCATCGCATCGACGCTGCAACGGATGCTGCTCGACGTCGTCGAGATCGGCGGTGATCTCCAACGGCTGCCGATGAGCGCCAGCGGTGTGTCGTTGGTCGTCGCCGACGTCACCATGTCCGGTGAGTGACACCCGAGGGCGTGCAGGCGGACCGATCGGCGGAGGCCACCGCGCTGTTGGCCATCGCCGACCGCGTGGTGGCGGCGGCCAAGCCCGGCGAGGATCTCGAGGTCGTCGTCGGCCGCTCGGCCACGACCTCCATCCGCGCCTACGACGGCGACGTCGAGTCGCTGACCCTCGCCGATGTGTCGGGCATCGGCGTCCGGGTGGTCTCGGGAGGCCGGCAGGGTTTCGCATCTGCCGGGTCGCTCGATGCCGACGTCGTCGACGATGTCCTGGCCGAGGCCCGCGACAACCTGACCTTCGCCGAGCCCGACGACCACGTCCTCGTCGCGGTCCCCGACGGCGTCGAGCCCGTCGACCTCGACCTGTGGCGCGACGACGTCGTGTCCACTCCCACCGCAACCAAGGTCGAGCTCGCCATCGAGTTGGAGCGACGGGTGCGAGCCGGCGATACGCGCATCACGGGCGTGCGGACCTGCGGCTACGGCGACCGAGCCGGGACGTCGGTGATCGCCACCACCACCGGCATCCGCACCGTCACCGCGTCGACGAGCGCCTCGGCGTCTGCGCTGGCGCTGGCGGCCGACGGGGACGAGGTACGCAGCGGCGGCGGCAGCACCATCGACCGTGGCGTCGCCGGACTCGACCTCGACGAGGCCGCCGAGGACGCGGTGATGCGGGCGACGGAGCTGTTGGGTGCCACCCAACCCGACTCCGGTCGCCTGACGCTCGTGCTCGAGCCGCGGCTCGCAGCGACCATTCTGGGGATCATCGGCGGGATGATCTCCGGCGAGCGAGCCCTCAAGGGTCGCACCCCCTTTGCCGATCGGGTGGGCGAGCGCATCGCTGCGCCACTGCTCACCATGACCTGCGACCCGACCGATCCCGACTCCTACGGTGCCCGCCGTTTCGACGGCGAGGGCCTGGCCACGCGCCGCAACGACCTCATCGTCGACGGCGAGCTCTGCGGGTTCTTGCACCACAGTCAGTCCGCATCCCGGGCGGGTGTGGCGTCGACGGCGTCGGCGGTGCGCAGCGTGCGGTCGCGCCCTCGGTCAGCTGGCACGCGCTGGCGGTTCCGGCCGGCGCCGGAACCCACGACGACCTCGTCGGCGGCGTCGCCGAAGGCATCGTGGTGCGCTCGATGAGCGGGCTGCATTCGGGCGTCAACGCCGTGAGCGGCGACTTCTCGGTCGGCGTCGAGGGGCGCATGATCCGCGACGGCGAACTGGCCGAGGGCGTACGAGAGGCCACGATCGCGTCGACGCTGCTGCGCCTGCTGGCCGACATCTCCGCGGTCGGTGCCGACATCGAGACGCTCCCCGGCGGGGTCACCTGTCCGACGCTCGTGATCGCCGACGTGGCCCTCAGCGGCCGCTGATCGACACCGACCCGGGACCGAAGAGACCGATCGATGTCGAACATCCAGGCGATCATCCTCGGCGTCGTGCAGGGCCTCACCGAGTTCCTGCCGGTCTCCTCGAGTGGCCATCTCCAGCTCGTGCCCTGGTTGTTCGGATGGGATCTCTTCGACGGCGACGAGAGCCTCGAGCACGGCCTTCGATGTCGCCGTACACCTCGGCACCCTGGTCGGGGTGGTCGCCTACTTCTGGCGCGACATCATCGGCTACACGAACGCAGGCCTGACGATGGTCGTCAAGCGGGAGTCGACACGTGAAGGTCGCACCGCCTGGCTGTTGTTGGCCACGATGATCCCCGCATCGATCGTCGGGTTGCTCGGTGGTGACATCCTCGACGCCCTCGACGATCAGATCTGGTTGACGGCGCTGACCCTCATCGGGTTCGGACTGTTGCTGCTCGTCGCCGACCGTCTCGGCGGCACTCGGACCGAGGACACCTTCGGATGGCGCGACGCCGCGGCCCTGGGCCTCGCGCAGGCGTGCGCCCTGCAGCCCGGCGTGTCGCGTTCGGGCGTCACCGTCACCGCGGCCCGGGCGTTGAAGTTCGACCGATCCGAAGCCGCCCGTCTGGTGTTCTTGATGAGCATCCCCGTCATCGCTGGTGCCGGGGCGTACTCGTTCCTCGACATCGGTGGCCTGTCCGGCGTGCCGGCTGACTTCCGGATGGCGTTCCTGTTGGGCATGATCAGCTCGGCGGTCACCGGCTGGTTCGCCGTCTGGGGCCTGTTGCAGTACGTCCGCAAGAACGACTTCACCCCGTTCGTGATCTATCGCGTCGGCCTCGGGATCTTCGTGCTCACGCGTCTTGGCGACCGGGGTTCGGTAGCCGCTGGGGTCTGACCCCGTTCGGTGTCAGATGCCGGGGAGTCGCGGCGCCACGGGAAGCCGTCGACGAGTGCCCGTGTACCAGACGCCGGCCTTCATGACCGCTGGGAGGCGGGCGTGGTCCTGCAGGACCGTGACGTCGGCCGTCGGGTCGCCATCGACCACCACGAGGTCGGCGTGGGTGCCGTCCTGGAGGGTGCCGACCATGCCGCCGGGATCGAAGGCTGCGCCGCCGTCGCGGGTGGCGCACAGCAGCGCCTCGGTGGGGGTCATCCCGAACAGTTCCACGAAGTACTGGAGGTCCTTGGCGTTGGTGCCGTGGGGGCAGATGTTCAGGCCGTAGTCGCCGCCCACCAGCACCCGCACGCCGACCTCACGGAGGCGCTTGACGGCGCTGATCGTCTCGTCGACCTCGCGCTGATAGCCCTGGGCCTCCATGGCGGCGCGGGGCATGCCGATCTCGTTGCCCCGGTCGAGCAGGGTGATCTCCCAGGCGATGCCGGGACCGACGAACACGCGGTCACGCACCGCCCGCAGCATGTCGACGGCCTCGTCGTCGAGGTAGTTGCCGTGGCCGATGATGTCGGCGCCGTGGCGGACCGCCTGCTTCACCGCAGCAGCCGAGCGCGAGTGGGTCACCACCCGCATGCCGCGGTTGTGGGCCTCGTCGATGCAGGCGGCGACCTCGTCGTCGGTGTAGGTGAGCATGCCCGGCGGGGCGTAGGCGTTGATGGCCTCGCCGTCGAGGAAGAGCTTCACCACGTCGCAGCGCTTCTTGGCGAGCTCGCGCACCGCAGCGCGCACCGCCCACGGGCCGTCGACGATGAGCTTGAGGCCCTCGCTGCCCGGCGCGGACGAGTCGGCGTTGGAGCCGGTGGAACCGACGTCGCGGTCGTTCGCCAACAGGCGTGGTCCCGGCACACGGCCTGCGTCGATGGCATCGCGCAACGGTACGTCGGTGCCCTGCGCCGCCCCGAAGCTGATGGCCGAGGTGAAGCCCGACCCCAGCAGCACCCGGGCGTTGTCGAGCGCATCGAGCATGGCGATCTGCACCGGTGAGCTGTTGAGCCGTGTCGGTGCTGCGTTGGCGTACGCCAGGTGCACGTGGGACTCGGTCATGCCGGGCATGACGAAGCGCCCGTCGACGTCGATGATGGTGTCGTCGGCGATGGGCGGCGCATCCACGGTCGGCGCCGGCGAACGCGACGGTGCCGCCGTCGACCACGACGGTGCCGTCGGGGATCACCTCGCCGTCGACGCCGGTGAACAGCCGGGCGCCGGTGACGCGGGTTCGGGTGACAGCGGTGGAGCTCATCGGGTACCTCCGGACGGGGTGAGTCGCAGCAGCCGTTCGGCGTTGGGCGTGAAACCGGCATCACGCTCGGTGGCGTGCGCCGGCGCGTCCCAGCCTGCGAAGTTGGTGCCGTAGACGAGGCGGTCGTGGCCGACCATCTCCTCGAGGGTGTCGAGCGCGGCGGTGCCGGCCGGTCCGTGGTCGCCGACATGGGCGTCGAACCAGAGCCGTCGCAGCCCGTCGGTGAACTCGCCGGGCGGCCGGCGACGGAAGGCGGCCATCGCCTCGAACCGGTGGGCCAGGGTGAGGGCCACGCCGCCCCCGTGGGAGATGCAGACGTCGAGGTCGGGATGACGGTCGAACACGCCGCCGAGGACGAGTGCGGCGACGGCGATGGTCTCCTCGTAGGCGTAGCCCAGCACCAGGCCGAGGCCGTGGCGAGCGAGGCGGGCATCGGCGGGTAGGCCGACACCGTCGCTCGAGCCCGGATGGACGAACAGCGGCACGTCGAGGTCCACGAGCGCCCGGTAGAGATCGTCGAACCGCCGATCGTCGAGCATCGCGCCCGGGTCGGTGCCGACGTAGGCCGCGACGAGACCGAGGTCGCCCGTGCTGCGTTCGAGTTCGGCGATGGCAGCAGCGGTGTCCTGCATCGGCAGGGCTGCGGCGCCGAGCAGCCGGTCGGGGTGCGCGGCCACGATCGTGGCCATGGCGTCGTTGTGGGCCCGGCAATAGCGCACGGCATCGTCGACGCCGATGCCGTGGAAGAAGGTCAACGGATTCGGGGACAGCAGCTGGCGATCGATCCCGGCTGCGTCCATCGCTTCGAGGCGACGGTCCACGTCCATGAACACGCTGCCCCGGTAGGGCATGGGCGCCATCTCGTAGGTGCCGACCCGGAACGTGTCGATGCCGTCGTCGTGAGCGCAGCTCGGGACCATGCGCTCCGGCAGCACCGAAGGCGGCCTCGATCACGGCGTGCGCGTGGCAATCGATCACCCCCATGGACCGAGAGCGTAGATGGTCGTTTCGTTCGACGTCTGCGAATCCGAGCGGCGCTATTCGCCGCGCAGGGCCAGACCGGCCACGCCGGCGCCGGTTGCGGCGCTCACCGCAGTCAGGTCGGTCACGGCGACCACGACGGTGACGGCGTCGTCGGTGGCCGTGAGTACCCGTCCCGACACGAGTGCCGGGTCGAGTCCGGCGAAGGGGTCAGCGGCGATCACCACCCACACCGGCGTCCCCGGACGCGTCGCCGGCACCGCAGGCCCGGTGGGTACGGCGATGGCAGCCTCGTCGGCACCGAGGCCGTCGGCGGCCGCGATGTCCTGACGGGTCACCACGGCGCCCGCACTGATCGACCCGGCCGAGGTCGCCGTGGGATCGATGACGTCGAGGGCGTCGGCGGGGATTGCGGCGACCGGCAGCGTCTGGCGGCTCACCGCGCCTGCCAACGAGGCTCCCGCACCGACGGTTTCGTCGGTGACCAGGACGTCGCGGGTGGCGCCGTAGCCGTCACGCAGGCGAGCGGCCTCGGCGGTGGTGTCGGCGACGATCGCGGCGGCGACGAGCGCCAACGCACCGGCGACGCCCCAGAGCACCGAGGGACGACGCAGTAATCGGCGCACGGGGGAGGGCTCCCAATGGCCCCGCTCGGCTGGTGTGCTGCCCGGCGGATCGCTGCCGGGTCGGGGGGATCGGGACGAACCGGGGACGATCGTGGTGGTCGAGCGGCCTACGCGCATGGGCACCCCTTCGAAGTGTGAGGCTGGCTTCGGGGGAAGTGCTCGGGCGGGTGCGCCGCCGAGGGCTGTGGCGGCGACGGGGTCGTCTGCGGGGTCAGTCCTTGGTGGCCTTGGACCCGGAGCCGTCCGAGGACGAGGTGCCGGATTTCTTGGCGTCCGAGGCCGATGAAGCCTTGGAATCGGACTTCGTGTCGGACTTGGTGTCGGAGGACTCCTTGGCTGTGCCCGAGGAGGTGTCGGAGGACTTCGACGAGCCCGACCGGCTGTCGGTCTTGTAGAAACCGGAGCCCTTGAACGTGATGCCCGGCGCCGAGAACACCTTCGCCACCTTGCCGCGGCCCGGCGACGTGCACCCTTCGGGGCTGTTGCCGCTCTTCTTGGTGGGGCACTTGGTGAGCGTGTCCTCGCTGAAGGACTGGAACAGCTCGAAGGCCACACCACAGGTGCTGCACTGGTAGTCGTAGGTGGGCATTGGCAGGCGATTCCGTGTTCGAGAACTGGTCGGGTCAGCTGCGGAGGATATCGCCGCCGACGCCGAGGCGACGCAACCCGTGGTGGCGCCTCGGCGGCCTGGCCGGAGCCGAGCCCCGGCCCGGTTCAGGACACGGTGCGTTCGCGGCCGCGCAGCAGCCGATCCACGTTGGTGCGATGCCGGACGATGACCACGATGGCTGCGGCGGTCATCGCAGCGATCTCCCAGCCCGGACGCCCGCGGATCGCGACCCCGACGGGCAACAGCGCCGCCATGGCGAGCGAACCGAGCGCGGCAACGCGGGTGGTGCGCATGACCGCAGCCCACACCGCCACCAGGCACAGCGACACGAGCGGGTAGAGCACGAGGCAGGCGCCGCCCAGGGTGGCGACGCCCTTGCCGCCGCGGAACCGCCGGTCGATGGGCAGGACATGGCCCGCCATGGCGGCGAGCCCGCACGCGACACCGAGGCTGCGACCGCCGACGGCGAGACCGATGGCAGCGGGCACGGCACCCTTGCAGACATCGATGACCAGCACGGCGACGCCGGCCCGCTTGCCGGCGAGCCGATAGACGTTGGACGCGCCCGGATTCCGGGAACCCTCCTGGTTGGGGTCGCGGCCGACGAGGCGGCCGACGAGGGTGGCGGTCGGGAACGCGCCCAGTGCATAGCTGAGCGGCACGAGCAACCAGGACACGTCCACGGGGCGGCATCGTAGGCCACGGACCTCGGGGCGGGGTCACCTACGCTGGCAGGCATGATTCCGTTGGACGATGCCCAGGCCTACGTGCTCGACCGCTGCTCGGTCCTCGACACGGTCACGGTGCCGGTGCGCCATGCCCGGGGCCTGGTCACCGCGGCGGCCGTGGCGTCGCCGGGCCAGATCCCGCCGTTCGCGAACACCGCTGTCGACGGGTTCGCCGTTCGTGCCGCCGACCTGGCCGGCGCGACGTCGGATTCTCCGGCTCGGTTGCGGGTCGCCGGCACGATCGCGGCCGGTGATGCGCCCCACACGGCGGTGGCCGCCGGCGAGGCCGTCCGCATCATGACCGGGGCCCCGGTGCCCGCCGGCGCCGACGCGATCGCCATGGTCGAATGGAGCCGCATCGACGGTGCCGACGTTCTCATCGATCGCGAGGTCACGGTCGGCGACGCGGTGCGCAGCGCCGGCGAGGACCTCGAGCCGGGCGACCTCGTGTTCGAGGCCGGGGTCGTGCTCAGCCCGGGGCACCTCGGCGTGCTGGCGAGCATCGGGCACTACGAGGTCTCGGTCGTCCGCCGGCCGCGCGTCGGGGTGTTCTCGACCGGCGACGAGCTGATCGATGGTCCCGGCGACCTCGAGCCCGGCCAGATCCGCGACGCCAACCGGTACAGCCTGTTGGCCCTGCGTCGAGCGCGACGGGTTCGAGGCGGTCGACCTGGGGTTGATCCGCGACGACGAGGACGCCATCGAGGCCGCACTGATGGCCGGGGTGGCCGACTGCGACGCCGTGCTGACCAGCGGCGGGGTGAGCATGGGCGACTACGACTACGTCAAGGCGGTGCTCGATCGCATCGGCGACATGCGCTGGATGCAGGTGGCCATCAAGCCTGCCAAGCCGCTGGCGTTCGGGCTGATCGGTGCGGTGCCGGTGTTCGGCCTGCCCGGCAATCCGGTGTCGTCGATGGTGTCCTATGAGCTGTTCGCCCGCCCCTCGCTGCGCAAGATGATGGGCCACCCGGCGCTGCACCGCCGGCGCCTGGCCGGTCACTGTGCCGGGCCCTGGCCGCGCCGGCCCGACGGCAAGACCCACTTCGTGCGGGCGTTGGTCGATCTCGTCGACGGTGCGTGGCAGGTGTCCTCGGCAGGCGGTCAGGGATCGCACCAGCTGACGGCGATGGCGGGCGCCGATGCATTGGCCGTGCTGGACGACGGCGACGGTCTCGACGCAGGCGATGCGATGGCATTCTTCTTCGTCGACTGACATCTGCGGGCTCCGGATCATCTCGGACAGCCCCAGGGATCGCACCGACTCCGATCAACCGAGGTACTTCGTTGACCCCATCCAGAGGACCGCTCGACGGCCTGATCGTCGCCGACCTGTCGCGCGTGCTCGCCGGCCCCTACTGCACGATGCTGCTGGCCGACCTCGGCGCGACGGTGATCAAGGTCGAGAGCGCCGGAGGCGACGACACCCGGGCGTGGACGCCACCGGAGCACGACGGCGTCTCCACGTACTACCTGTCGATCAATCGCAACAAGCGGTCCATCGTGCTCGACTTCCGCGACCCCGACGACGTGGCCGTCGTCCACGAGCTGTTCCGGCGCGCCGACATCGTGGTCGAGAACTTCAAGGTGGGCGCGCTCACCAAGTTCGGGCTCGACTACGACAGCGCCCGGGCCATCAACCCGGCGCTGGTCTACCTGTCGATCAGCGGGTTCGGCACCGCCGAGGGAGCCGGCGCTCCCGGGCTACGACCTCGTCGTGCAGGCCGTGTCGGGGCTGATGAGCCTGACCGGCGATCCCGACGGCCCGGCCTACCGGGCCGGGCATCTCGGTGTTCGACGTCATGACCGGCATGCACGGCCTGATCGGCGTCCTGGCAGCGCTCCATCAGCGGGCCACCACCGGGGTCGGCCAGCACGTCGAGGTCAACCTGTTGTCGTCGGCGCTGTCCGGTCTGGTGAACCACAGCGGCGGATTCGCGTCGGCCGGCGTGGTGCCCACATCGGATGGGCAACGAGCATCCCAGCCTGTACCCGTACCAGACGATGCCGACCGCTGACCGAGACGTCGTGATCGCCTGCGGCAACGACTGGCCAGTTCGTGGCGCTGTGTCGGGTGCTCGGCATCGCCGAGATCGCCGCCGATCCCCGCTTCGCCCGCAACGCCGACCGGACGGTCAACCGCGACGAGCTGCGTCCGATCCTGGTCGAGCGTCTCGCCACCTGGTCTGCCGATGACCTGTTCGTCACCTTGAACGAGGCCGGCGTGCCGTGCGGGCCGATCAACTCGATCGGCGAGGGCGTGGCGCTCGCCGAGCGGTTGGGACTCCACCCGGTGGTGGGTGTCGGCGAGGGCGACGACGCCGTCGGGGTGATCGCCAATCCGATCACCTTCAGCGAGGCCGAGCCGCGCTACGACCGCCGCCCGCCCCGCCTCGGCGCGCACTCCGACGAGATCCGGGACTGGCTGGCTGCCGATCCCACGGGTCACCCGCCTGCATCGCAAGGGTGACGCCGGGCGCTCGGGACGATTGATCGGTACCGTGGGCACATGGCCGAGCAGCTGATCGACACCTTCGGACGCGTGCACCGCGACCTCCGCATCTCCATCACCGACCGCTGCAATTTCCGCTGCACCTACTGCATGCCCGAGGAGGGCATGCAGTGGACGCCGCGAGACGAGCTGCTCACCTTCGAAGAGATCGAGCGCCTGGCCCGCCTCCTCGTCGAGCGCTACGGCATCGACGGCATCCGTATCACGGGCGGCGAGCCGACGGTGCGGGCCCATCTGCCGGTGCTCATCGGCAAGCTCGCAGACGCTCGGCGTGGATCTGGCCATCACCACCAACGGCGCGACGCTGCGCCTGGTCGCGCACGACCTGCGCGCCGCGGGGCTGAAGCGCATCAACGTCAGCCTCGACACCTTCGACCGCGACCGCTTCGTGCGTCTCACCCGCCGCGACGATCTCGACAAGGTGCTCGACGGCATCGACGCCGCCATCGAAGCCGGGTTCGAGCCGGTCAAGGTCAACTGCGTGGTCATGAAGGGCGTCAACGACGACGAGATCCTCGACTTCGTCCGCTGGGGCCGCGACAAGGGCGTGGTGGTGCGCTTCATCGAGTTCATGCCCCTCGACGCCGACGAGGCGTGGAGCCACGACAAGGTCATGTCCCAGGCCGAGATCGTCGAGCTCATCGGCTCGCACTACGACATCGAGCCCCTCGAGCGCGGCAGCGCCCCTGCGGCGCGGTGGCGCTACACCGACGGTGGGGGAGAGGTCGGGGTCATCGCCACGGTCACCGAGGCGTTCTGTGACAGCTGCGACCGCATCCGCCTGACCGCCGAGGGCAAGTTCCGCAACTGCCTGTTCGCCGTCAAGGAATACGACATGCGCTCGATGCTGCGCAGCGGTGCCACCGACGACGAGATCGCCGCAGCGCTCGAGGGTGCGGTGATGGACAAGTGGGCCGGTCACCAGATCGGCCAGGTGCACTTCATCCGCCCGAAGAAGTCGATGTCCCAGATCGGTGGGTGAGCGGGCGCGCGCCACCTACACTCGCCGCCATGTCGGATCACGGTTTCACCCACCTCGACCCGCTCGGCCGCGCTCGCATGGTCGACGTCACCCCCAAGGAACCGAGCCACCGGCGCGCCATCGCCCGGGCTCGGGTGCACATGTCCTCCGACACCGCCGACGCCATCGCCCGTGGCGCCATCGGCAAGGGCGACGTGTTGGCCGTCGCCCGGGTGGCGGGGATCCAGGCGGCCAAGCGGACGCCCGAGCTCATCCCGCTGTGTCACCCGCTGTTGGTGGGTGCGGTGCTGGTGAACTTCCGGCTCGAGGCCGATCACGTCGAGGTCGAGGCCGAGGTCGAGACCTACGACCGCACCGGCGTGGAGATGGAGGCGCTCACGGCGTGCACGGTCGCGGCGCTCACGATCTACGACATGTGCAAGTCCAAGGACCGGGCGATGGTCATCGGCGACATCACCCTGTGGGAGAAGACCGGCGGCCGTTCCGGCGTCTACCGGCGCACGCCCGAGGCTCGACGACGACGGCTGGGTCACGACCGCTGAGGCCCCGCGGTCCGTCGACCGCGGCGCTCGGGGACCGTAGGCCTCGCATGGGCCGGACTGGAAACGGCCATCAGCGGTGTCGCTAGCGTGTCGTGCCGCGACTGGTCCAGGTTGCGGTTGCGTAGTAGAACCGTAACCTTCGACAGTCGAACGACATCTTCTGTTCGCCCATCCACCCCCAGCGCGCGCGACCGTGCGACGCTTTTCTCGTCATAAGGCAGGCTCGACCCAGTGGGAACTCCGGTGTTCTTGGTTCTCCTCGCAATCGTGTGGGCAGGTGTCGGTGTGTACTGGTTCCGTACCCGTACGCCCGCCACGCCATCGCTGTCCATCGGCAACTACTCCAAGCGCCTCTCGGTGCTCGGCGGCTCCGACCGCAGCAGCGGCCTCGCCGGCATCGGCGGCGCCGACGTCGTGCAGCTGCGCGCTCCCGCAGGCCCCACCGGTGCATCCGCCCCGGCTGCCCCTCGCAGCGGTCGCGGCGTGTCGAGTGCGCAGGCCCGAGCCCGTCGCCGCAACGTCTCTGGTCGCGCTGGCCGGCGCCAGCGTCCTCAGCCTCCTCGCTGCGGTCGTGGTCGGCGGGACGACGCTGATCCTCGCTGCACCTGATCATCGATGCGCTGCTGCTCGGTTTCGTGCTCGCGCTGGTCCAGTACCAGCGCGAGGTCGAGTACCAGCGCACGGTGCAGCGCCCGGTGTACGCCCCGGCGCAGCGCCCGGCGCCGCTGGCGGCAACCGGCACCGACGATGCTGTCGGCATCGATCTGGTGTCGCGGTAACCTGACGATCCCGAAGTACTCGGGGCTGTAGCTCAGCTGGCTAGAGCGCCTCGGTCGCATCGAGGAGGCCAGGGGTTCGACTCCCCTCAGCTCCACCACCATTCTCATCTCGAAACCCCTGGTCAGCGGCTCGCCGCTCCGGCCGGGGGTTTCGTCGTTTTCGACATGCACCGCCGAGGCCGCCGACAAGGCCGCAGATGGGCCGTGGGAGTGTTGCAGCGGGCCGGCGATGGGACTCACCCCGGTCATTGGGCCCTGGTCGGCTGAAGCGGTGATTCCTACGGTCGAATCGACAGACGTCCGTTTGTCACTTCTGGAGGTTTGCCATGAGGAACCAAGTGCTCAAGTCGCTTGCCTTGATGGGGATCGCGTTGGTGCTGTTGCTCGCCGGCTGTGGCGATGACGACGCGTCATCGGAGGGCTCGTCCGATTCTGTGACGCTGCCGGCTGAGGCTGCCGACGCACTGGCCGCCTACTCCGTGGCCACGGCAGTGGATCACGATGGTGACGCCATGCTTGCATTCGTCACCGACGATTTCACCTTCCTCTCCTTCGGCGCCGTGCTCGATCGAGACAGCTACGCCGCCGAAGTGAACACCTACGCCCTGGACTTCACCGTCGAGGTGCTGGGCGATGACGTCGTGGTCGGAGGTGGTGACACCTACATCGTGGCGAGGCCCAACGCAGTCAGCACAGGTACGTTGGAGACTTCGGGCGTCTCGGTCTTCCGGGTCGTCGAGTCCGACGGGGAGTGGCTCGTCGACGCCCACCGATTCACCGGCGACTGACCCCCTGCGTGCGTGCTGCTGACCACGGTGGTCGGACTACTGATGGCGCGGCCGCCGGCTGCGGACAGGCTGCAGCCGCCTCGGGACGCTGCCGCGGGATCGGCGGTTGGCGCGCATCGACCGCTGCGCCGCACGCAGCGGGGGCAGCCTGCTGTCCCCTCGGCGGCGACGCCTCATCTCATGGCTCCGAGCGTTGATCACCACCCAGGTCGAGTGTCGCTTGGCTCCAGATCTTGGCGAACCGTTGCCCCGCGGTGATCGACGTCAGGACCAGCAACACCCACAGCACGCCGTCCAACAGGTCCGGGAATGCGAGGCCCACGCTCAAGACGATGACCCGTTCGGCGCGTTCCATCACACCTCCCTTGGCGTCGAAGCCGAGCGACTCCGCCTTCGCCCGCTGATAGGAGACCAGCCAGGAGACGGCCATCACCGCAACCGGCACCATCGCCAGAAGCCCCCGGTCGTCGGCGACGTAGAACCACACGACACCGCAGAGCACCACGGCGTCGCTCACCCGGTCGGCGGTCGAGTCGAAGAATGCTCCCCGCCGACTGGTGGGTCCGGCAGCTTTGGCCACGGCGCCATCGAGAAGATCGGGAACCGCCCCCACGATGAGCAACACCAAACCGAGGCGAAGGCGCCCGGACCCGATCGCGACCGCTGCGAGCGTCGATCCGGCGACGCCGATCACCGTCAGCGCGTTGGCGGTGACACCTACCTTGTGGAGGCTGGCCCCGACAGGGTCGACGGCACGTTCGACTGCTCCACGCCAGTACCCATCGAACATCGAGACCCCCGGGCGCCGGTCCACTTCGGGCCGCGCCATCATCCGGCGTCCAAGACCTGGGGAGTTCCTGATCCCGGACGCGAGTCGACCTGCCGTCAGTCTCTCCTCTGCGCCCCACGCTCACCAACGCGCGGCCGGTGGCGCCGGAACGAGACGCACAGAACCGTGGTTCCGTCTGGATGTCGGCAGGACCGACAGGCCTGCCCCCGGGTGGCCGCGCCGGTTGGGCAGTGACGCGCTCGGCGTGGCGGTCCATGGTTCCGCACCATGGTGCACGAGCCCGAGGGTGACGGGGCGGTGCGGCTGGCCATGTCGCCGACGGGCAGCGCCGACGTCGGCGGTCAGGCTGCGGATCGGATGGACGTGGCGTGTGTGTCGCCTTCGTCGTTCGCTTCGTCGACGTCGATCGGCTTCCCGAGCGGGTCCGAGCGGCGGTGGGGAAGGCCGGGTAGGTAGCGGAGTGCGCAGAGCCCCCCGATCTCGATCAGGTTCTTGGCATCGATCGCCGAGTGCAGCAGTGGTGCAAGGCGATCGACGAGCGGTGCTGCGATGACCAGGCCGGGTAGCTCTGCGACGCCGCGGCCTCCGCCGAGGTCGAGCACCCACCCCTGCTGACGCAGCTGCGACCACCTTCGTCGTCTCGCCGCGGACCACCCGGGCCGCGTTCGCGCCGGCGCCCGTACCGGCTTGCACGGCGATCTGAGCGGACATGGGAAGCGATGACCCATCTGGTGGCGTGGTGGCCGGCGACGTCGCCGGCCGAGAAGGTTCGCTGCCAGCCGAGCACCCGCAGCTGCGGGTCGATCTCGATCCGCCCGTCGATGACGGGGACGTGATCGCCGAGCGACGTGCCGGCTGATGCGAACCCGCCCGCCCAGACCACGAGCCCCTCGAGACGTTCGCCCGAGGCGAGTACCGCGCCCCGTCGGCGTCGACGCGCTCGCACGTCTTCACCGAGACGCATGCTGACGCCCCGGGATCGCAGCACCCAGGCGGCGTGACTACCAAGAGCGCGGGGCATGGATGCGAGGAGGTGCTCCTCACGGTCGACCAGTGTGACGGACACGTCAGGGTGCGTGGCACTCGTCGTGCCTGCGAGCTGGACCCCGGTGGCGCCACCTCCGATGATGATCACCGAGCGGGCCTCGTCGATCTTTGCTCGCAGCGCCAATGCTTCGGCGGCCGTCCGCAGGGTGGACGCGTGCTCGAGGCCGCGGATCGGAGCGGGGGCCGGGACAGAGCCGGTTGCGATGACGACTGCACCGCCGCCGACGCGGGTTCCGTCCGCGAGCTCGACCACGCCGTCGTCGACATGCACGGCGCGACCCTGGTGCACGTCGTGACCGAGTGCATGAAACGAGACCGAGGCATCGGAGCGAGGGGCGCCTCCGCCCGTCACCGATGCCAGTCGGGTGATGAAGTCGTGGTCGGGGCTCGGATCGATGATCATGGTCGCCACGCCGGCGCTGCGGGCGGCCGTGGCGGCATGCAAGCCGGCGTAGCCACCGCCGACGATGACGACGCCGTCGAATGCGATCTCAGAGTTGTCCATGGTGGAGGTATAGACCGATGCCGCCGGGGTGAAACGCAACGCCGTCTGTCGCCAGTCACGATCGAACGGATCGAATCCCGCTCCGGCGTTGGTTGGCCGGCGCCGGCCATTTGGATGGGCACTGGAATTGACAGAGTCCAGAATTTGCTCAAGACTGCTCGGCGTGTCCACCGATCCCGCAACGCCCGTCGACCCGAAGACGACGCTTCGTGGTGCAGGACTACAGGTGACGGCACAGCGCCTCGCCGTGCTCAACGCCGTGGCCGGCCAGCCACACAGCACCGCGAACGACGTCGCCGCCATCGTCCGTGACCAGATCGGCGCCATCTCACGTCAGTCGGTCTACGACACCCTCACAGCGCTGACCGATCACGGCATCATCCGTCGCATCCAGCCGGCGGGCTCGGCGACCCGCTACGAGGATCGGGTCGGCGACAATCACCATCACCTCGTCTGCAAGGGCTGCGACCTCCTCGTCGACGTCGACTGCGCCGTCGACTACACGCCGTGCCTCACCCCGGCGCAGGACTGGCTCTTCGACGTCCACGAGGCCGAGGTCATCTACTGGGGCGTCTGCCCCGAATGCCAGGCAGCCGAGGCATGAGCCTCGCCGTGGCCCGTCGCATCACGCCCGATGCGCAACCCGATCTGACCAGCAGAAAACCCCGAACCGCCCAAAGAGAAAGTGGGAATCATCCATGAGTGACAGCCCGACCAGCAAGCCCGCCTGGGGCGCCATGACCTCCAGCGAGGCTCAGTCCAACGAGAAGTGGTGGCCGAACCAGCTGAACCTTCGCATCCTCCACCAGAGGCACCCCGACTCCAGCCCCCTCGGCGCCGACTTCGACTACGCGGAGGCGGTCTCGTCGATCGATCTCGACGAACTCGACCCGCGACGTCGACGCCCTCATGACCGACTCGAAGGAGTGGTGGCCGGCCGACTGGGGCCACTACGGCGGCTTCTTCATCCGCATGAGCTGGCACGCCGCCGGCACGTACCGGGTGAGCGACGGCCGTGGCGGCGCCGGCACCGGCGCCCAGCGCTTCGCCCCCCTCAACTCCTGGCCGGACAACGGCAACCTCGACAAGGCCCGCCGCCTGCTGCTGCCGATCAAGCAGAAGTACGGCAAGGCCATCTCGTGGGCCGACCTCTTCGTCTTCGCCGGCAACCGCGCCCTCGAGACCATGGGCTTCAAGACCTTCGGCTTCTCGTTCGGCCGCGCCGACATCTGGTCGCCCGAGGACGACATCTACTGGGGTCCCGAGACCGAGTGGCTCGGCGACGAGCGCTACTCCGGCGACCGCGAGCTCGCCGATCCGCTCGGCGCGGTCCAGATGGGCCTGATCTACGTGAACCCCGAGGGCCCCAACGGCGTCCCCGACGCGCTGGCCTCGGCTCGTGACATCCGTGAGACCTTCGCTCGCATGGCGATGAACGACGAGGAGACCGTCGCGCTGACCGTGGGTGGCCACACCTTCGGCAAGATGCACGGCAACGGCCCCGCCGAAGCCGTCGGCGCCGAGCCCGAAGGCGCCGGCCTCGCCGAGCAGGGATTCGGCTGGGTCAACACCAACGAGACCGGCCTCGGCCAGTTCACCGATCACCTCCGGCCTCGAGGGCGCATGGACGCCGACACCGACCGCGTGGGACAACAAGTACCTCGAGACGCTGTTCTCCCACGAGTGGGAGCTCGTCCAGTCGCCCGCCGGAGCCAACCAGTGGCAGCCCCGCGAGGTCAAGGACGGCTTCATGGTGCCCCCGGTCGAGCCCGGCGCACCCGAGACCAAGCCGACGATGTCCACCGCCGACATGGCGATGATCACCGATCCGGCCTACCTCGAGATCTCGAAGCGCTACTACGAGAACCCCGATCAGCTCGCCGACGCCTTCGCCCGTGCGTGGTTCAAGCTGCTGCACCGCGACATGGGCCCGGCGATCCGCTACGTGGGTCCCCAGGTTCCCGGCTGAGGAGCTCCAGTGGCAGGACAACGTGCCTGCCCACGAGGGTGCGCTCATCGGCGATGGCGACATCGCCGAGCTCAAGAGCACGATCCTCGGCTCCGGTCTCGGGATCGACCAGCTGGTCGCTACGGCGTGGGCCTCGGCCTCGACGTTCCGCCAGACCGACTACCGCGGCGGCGCCAACGGTGCCCGGATCCGGCTGTCGCCTCAGGCAGAGTGGGACGTCAACGTCCAGGCCGGTGTCGCGCTCGGTCATCGCCGAGCTGGAGAAGATCCAGAGCGACTTCAACGCCAAGGGCGGTGCCCAGGTGTCGCTCGCCGATCTGATCGTCCTCGGTGGCACCGCTGCCGTGGAGGCCGCAGCCAAGGCTGCCGGGCACGACATCACCGTGCCGTTCACGCCGGGGCGTACCGACGCCGACCAGGACAGCACCGACGTCGAGTCGTTCTCCTGGCTCGAACCTCGTGCCGATGGCTTCCGGAACTACGTGGCCAAGCAGGGTGCCGTGCCGACCGAGCACATGCTCATCGACAAGGCGTTCATGCTCAACCTGTCGGCTCCGCAGATGACCGCCCTGGTGGGTGGTCTGCGGGTGCTCGGCGACCAACGTCGGCTCCGAGTCCCACGGCGTGTTCACCGACCGTCCGGGTCAGCTGACGAACGACTTCTTCGTCAACCTGCTCGACATGGACGTGACGTGGTCGCCGGTCGGCGAGGCCGAGGACGTCTTCGAGGGCCGCGATCGGTCGAGCGGCGACGTGAAGTGGACCGGCACCCGGGTCGACCTCGTGTTCGGCTCCAACAGCCAGCTGCGTGCCATCGCCGAGGAGTTCGGCGGCTGCCGGCGGCGACGAGCTGATGCTCGACGCCTTCGTCGCAGGCTGGACGCAGGTCATGGAGAACGACCGCTTCGATCTCGACTGAGGCCCGTGCGGTGATGGTGGGGCGCTGCCGATGGCAGCGCCCCACCGCCGCGTTCGGGGTGCGGCCACCTCGTGGCACCTCGCGCGGCCCTCGTGGCAACAGACGCCTCGATGCGGGTGCGCTAGCGTCGCAGTCGCCGTCATCGCAGGGGGGAAGCCGTGACCGATTGGCGCACGCAGCCGTCGCCATCGTGGGATGGCCCACGCCCAGAAGATCTGAACGATGTCGAGATCACCGCGGATCGGTATCGCTCGCAGTGCGTTCTTCGACGCCGAGTGGGACAGGCTCTGGACCCGCGTGTGGCTGCTGCTCGGACGTGCGAGCCAGATTCCGGAGCCGGGCGACTATCAGGTCGAAGAAGTCGGTCCCGAGTCCTTCATCATCTGTCGCCAACCCGATGGCTCGGTGAAGACGTTCTACAACGTGTGCCAGCACCGCGGCTCACGACTGATGTTCGGCTCCGACGGCAGCACCGACGCCTTCGTGTGCCCGTATCACGCCTGGACCTACCGAACCGACGGCACCCTCGTGGTGGTCCAGGACGTCGAGGACTTCCCCCTGGATCCCTGCGAGCACGCTCCGCCTCGCCGAGGTACGCACCGAGCGTGTTCGCCGGGTGGGTCTGGATCACCATGGACGACGATGCGCCGCCCCTGCGTGAGTTCCTCGGTCCCATCTGGGACGAGTGGCAGGCCTACGAACCCGATGCGTGGGAACGGGTGACGTCGCTCAGCGCCCGCGTGCCATGCAACTGGAAGGTCATCCAGGACAACTTCTGCGAGAGCTATCACCTGCCGACGGTGCACCCGCAGATGAAGGAGACCCACGAGGAGAACTACCGGCACAGCGACGTGCAGATGTGTTGGGAAGGCCACAACCGGATGGTCATGCCCGGGGCGACGCCCTCGGTCACCCAGTTGGGCGACGATCTCCCGCTGCCGACCGTCCTACGCGACCGGCTCCGACATTGGGACCTCGATCCGGACGACTTCGTCGACCAGCCGCTCGCAGCCCGCCGCGCCATCCAGCAGCAGATGCGTCGTCTCGGCCCCGAGCGGGGACATGGCCACTACGAGTCTCTGCGAGACCAGCAGTTCACCGACTCCCATCACTACAACCTCTTCCCGAACTGTTCGGTGACCTTCGCTGCCGACGGGGTGTTGCTCCAACGGATGCGGCCCCACGCAACGGATCCCGAGCAGTGCCTGATCGACCACTGGTACTACGCGTTCGTGCCGGCGTCGGACGCCGGCGTCGTCGATGCGGCCACCAACATCCGTATCGACGGCAGCGAGGTCGAGCACCAGGTCATCGACTACGGCGACGCCTCGATGGGCCTCGTGCCCGATCAGGACCTGTCCATCACCATCGGTCAACAACTCGGGATGCGATCGCGGGGATTCGGGTCGGCGTTCCTCGCCGGTCAAGAAGCACGGGTGGCCCACTTCCACCATGTCATCGACCAGTACCTGACCGGCGAGCGCTGAGCCGGCTCGGAAGGGAGCACCGCCCATGAACGACGACAGCTGGTTCACGGATCATCCGCCCAGCGAACGGTGGCCGCAGTACACGCGGGCCAACGCGGGGGAGGTGTTGCCGACCCCTGCCAGCCCGCTCGGCCAGACCTATGGTTTCGACAACGGTCTTCTCCAGGGCTTTCAGTCGGGGTCCGCTCGAACGGGCTTCTACGAGCTCGACGAGTACCGCGACGGCGCGCCCGAGATGTGCGGGTTCTTCGGCGGCTACTTCTACCTCAACCTCGCGAACATTCGCATGCAGGCTGTCCGCAATCCGGCCGTGACGATCGAACAACTCGATCTCGCCTTCTTCGGTGAGCATCCCGATGTGCCGCCCTATGTGGCGCACCCCGATGACGACAAGCCTCACCTGCAGCCCATCGCCGATGCGCACATGGACTTCGTGCTGAGTGCCACCGAGTGGCCCGAGCTCGATGTCGACAAGGCCGAGGTGGCTGCGCTGCGGGCGCAGCGTCCCGATCTCGCGATCCCTGACCGACGAAGAGATCCTCGACGCCGTGATGGCGTTGCTGCCGACCATCGTGCGCCTCTCCGAGAAGCACCTGCTGGCCTCGAGTTCGTCGGGTATCGCTCCGGGCATGTTGGGCGCGGTGGCCGAGGCCATCGGCGATCCCTCCGTTCCCATGCGCCTGCTCGCCGGGCTCGGTGACGTGGACTCGGCGGCCCCGTCCTACGCCATGTGGGCGATGTCGCGAGCCGTCCGGTCATCGCCGGTGCTGACCGCCGCGTTCGATGCGGGCGTCGCCGGCCTGTACGAGCGCCTGGGCGCGGCCGACGACCCCGACTCCGTGGCGTTCCTCGAGGACTTCGACGCCTTCGTCATCGAGTTCGGATCGCGCGGGCCCAACGAGTGGGAGTTGAGTTCGCAGACCTGGGAGACCGATCCGTCCATTGCGCTCGCCTCCATCGACCGGATCCGGTTCCAGCACGACGACGCGTCGCCGCAGATCCGCGCCGCCGTCCTCGAGGCCGAACGCACGCAACTCGTCGACGACGTACGGGCGCAGGTGCGAGCGCTCGACGACGACCTCGCCGGGGTGTTCGAGGGAGCGCTGGTCGGCGGCACCATGATGGTGTTTCGCGAACGGGCCAAGACGACCGTCATCAAGGCCTTGCACGAAGCCCGCATGCTGTTTCGCGAGCTCGGTCGGCGCCAGGCTCTCGCGGGGAACCTCGACGATCCCGCCCACGTGTTCATGGTGACCCACGACGAGCTGCCCGCCTTCGTCGCCGACCCGTCCGCATGGCGCGACGTCCTGGCGGATCGGGCCGACCAATGGGCGCGGTTGTGGGAGCTCGAGCCGCCGTTCTTCATCACCGACGGTCAGGTACCGCCGCTGAGCAGCTGGCCCCGCAAAGCCGATGCGACCCTCGCCCCCATTCGGAGCGGCGATGTCCTGACCGGCGTCGCCGGCTCGCCCGGCATCGTCCGTGGCGTCGCCCGCATCGTCACCGATCCGGCGAACCCACCCGATCTCGGCCCCGGCGACATCATGGTCGCCCCGCTCACCGATCCTGCCTGGACGCCGCTGTTCATGGCGGTCGACGGCGTGGTCGTGAACGTCGGGGGCCAGATCTCCCATGCGATCATCGTGAGCCGCGAGCTCGGTCTGCCGTGCGTGGTGTCGGTCACCGGCGCAACCGCCAAGATTCCCGAGGGTGCGACCATCGAGGTCAACGGGACCACCGGCGAGGTCACCCTCCTGGGTTGATCGGCCGGGTGTGCTGCGGCGTGCCCGGTGTGCGCTCCCGGCGACGACGCGATCGCGATCAGCCGGCGGGCGCCACGATCGGGAAGCGGTCGTCGTCGAGTGGGCCGCCCTCGGCCAGGGCATCCTGGGCGAACGGTGGTGAGTGCTCCCAGGGACGGAGTGCGAAGGTGGCGTCGTCGCCGAGCCAGCGCAGGCTCACCGCTCGTCGCCGGGTCGGGGTCGTGTTGGCCGGGGCATCGTGCAGGGTCCGGAAGTGGAAGGCGATGAGGTCACCGGGCTCGATCGCCCAGGACAGGACCCGATGGTGGTCGAGTTCGGCATCGATGTCGGGCACGAGATCGAAGTCCGACGATTCGCTGACGTAGGGCGTGTGATCGACGAATCTGCGGGGCACGAACCGGCGGCCCCACCGATGTGATCCGGCGATGAAGCGCGGCCCGGCACCTGCGGGTACGGGATCGAGGGCGATCCACATGCTGACGTTCTGGTCGCCGTCGACGCAGTAGTAGGGCTGGTCGTGATGCCACGGCGTCCGCTCGGCAGCGCCGGGTTCCTTGACCAGCACGTGCTCGTGGAAGAACCGGACCTGCTCGGAGCCCATCAGGTCCCGGGCGAGGTCGGCGAGGCCGGACTCGAAGACGACCCGCTTGTAGGGCTCGACGTCGGGCCAGGTGACGTAGTCGCTCCAGAACCCGACGGCGTCGTCGGGGTCGGTGTACCAGTGCGCCCACGGGCTCGGGTGGCGCCGGTTGTGCTCGACGCCGGCGGCCAGTTCGTCGAGCCAGCGTGACGACACGGCGTTGCGCACCACGACGGCGCCGTCGCGCTGGTAGTCCTCGGCGTCCATCGCCGGATTGTGCCACGACGCGCCGTTGTCGTGTCGGAGCCGTGAGGAGTTGGCCGACGCAGCCGAACCAAGGGCAACCGCATCGCCAGACGGCGGTGCCGGCTGCACCCCCCGGGCACCCTGTCGGCAGCTCGGGGATCAGCAGATCAGCAGATCAGCGGCTCAGGGGGCCAGGAGGTCGGCGAGTTCGGTGAGCGTGTCGAGGCCGTGAACGTCATGGTCGAGGAGGGGGATCTCGATCTGAACCGGGCTGTCGCCGTGCGGGTCGGCGCTGTCGTCCACGGGCGACCACAGCTCGGCGAGTTCGATCCGCTCGGCCTCGGCGAGCGCGGTGAGTTCGTGGTGGTACGCGAGCTGGTCCGCGAGCGCCGAGCCCGGGGGCACGGAGGCCTCGTCGAGATCGCACTCGGGCGGGAGCGGGTGCACCATGTTCGCGACGGCGGCACCCAGGGGGTATTGCTCGGCGAGCAGGGCGTCGCGCAGGTGCACGGCCTCGTCGATGGCTTCGGCGCGGGGGCTCGACACCAGTACGAACCCCGTGGTCGGTTCGCGCAGCATCGCGGACACCGCCTTGGCGCGAGCCCGAAGACCGTCCTCCAGGCCCGACAGCAGTCGGAAGAACTCGATCGTGTCCTCGACGATCTGGGGCCCGGCGAGGCGCCGCACCGTCCACGAGAACGCGGTGGCCGCGGTGTTGGTCACCCGGGCCATCGACCGCCCCGGAATCGTCAGGGTCCGGTACACCGGATGGCCGAGAAAGGCATCGAGACGCTCGGGCGCCGACAGGATGTCGACGGCGTGGCGCGACGGCGGGGTGTCCACGACGATCAGGTCGTAGTCGCCGGTGTCGGCCAGCTGATGGAGCCGTTCGATGGCCAGGTACTCCTGGGCGCCGGCGAACGAGCCGGCGATCGTGCGGTACACCCGATTGGCCAGGATCGCGTCGGCGCGGTCCGGGGCCCGATCGACGATGAGGCGGTCGAAGGTCCGCTCGGCATCGAGCATCAACACGTCGAGTGTGCCCGGCATCCGTCCGAGGCCACGGACCCGATGGGGCTCGTCGGCATCGCCGGGTGCCAGGCCCAGCGCATCGGCGAGCCGCCGCGCCGGGTCGATGGTCACCACCACGGTCCTGCGCCCGGCGCGGGCCCCGACGACGCCGATGGCGGCAGCAGTGGTGGTCTTGCCGACCCCACCGGGCCCGCAGGTGACCATCAGCGACGCCTCGTTCACGAGTGGTCCGAGCGAGGGTGGGTTCGTCATCGGGGCGCTCCTGCGAGCGCATCGGCGAGGATGCCGAGGTCATCGAGGTCGAGGCGCGGGCGGGGCAAGCGGGGGAGCTCGATGCGTGTGTCCGCCATCAGTTCGTCGAGACGCTCGAGCTGGGTGCGCTGGACGTCGAGACGTGCGGTGCCGTAGCGGCTCGACGCCACCAGTGCAGATCGTTGCTTGGCGGTGATCGCAACGTCGGCGTCGCGGGCCACGGTGGTGGTGGCCAGTGCAAGACCGGGGCGATCCGGCCAGCAGCAGTTCACCACCAGCGGCGTCAGCGTCATGCCGAGATCCTCGGTGAGGTCGATGCTCAGCTCGACGGCTTCGTTGACCGGGGTCTCCTCGGGAAGGGTGACGATCATCGCTCTGGTCCGGGTCGGATCTGCCAGCAATGCTGCGACCTGGTCGGCCTGGTCGCGCAGCGGGCCCCGTCCGACGACCTGTTGGGTCGCGAACGCCGACCGCAGGAACGGCGCTGCGTGGCCCGATGGCGGCGCGTCGACGACGATGAGGTCGGCCGCCCGTGTCCGTTCGAGCTCCTTGATCTTGCCCAACACCAACAGGTGCTCGAGACCGGGCGTCGATGCGGCGATGACATCGAGCGACGCAGCCTGGGCGGCCCGACGCAACAGCCCCCCGATGCCGCGCAGGTCGAGATAGTCCCGAAACGCCTGCTGGGGCGGGATCGTGCGACCGCGGATGCGTCCGCCACCGGGCACCCGGGTGAGTTCGCGCTCGCGCTCGCCGAGCGCGTCACCGCCGAGCAGGTTGCCGAGACGGGGCTTGCCGTCGATCGACACCACCAGCACATCGGCACCCGACCGGGCTGCGAGCAGTGCCGCTGCCGCGGCGACCGTGGTCGACCCCACGCCGCCCTTGCCCGCCACGACCAGCACTCGCGACGCGTCGAGCCAGTCGGGGGACCCGAGGGTTTCGGGGGCAGAGCGAACAGTCAGGGCGGAGTTCCTCGGGTCGCAGGTGCCCTTGAGCCTAGGTCGGCGACCTCGCTGTACGACCGATCGTGGCGTCAGCGATGCCCCAACACCGCCTCAACGTGAGGTTGCGAACCGGTGGATTCGGCTCCGGCCGCTCGTCGTCCATCGAGCGCCGCTGACCCGCCGGCGCCGCGGCCGGGTCAGCCTCGGCCGAGCATGCCACCGTCGAGGCAGAACGTCCGCGTGTCACGCACATAGCGGGGTCCGAGATGGCCGCGCATGACGTCGAGCGCGGTGTCGGCGGCGTCGATGCCGTCGCGTTGGAGTTCGTCGAGGTCGCGCATCGAGTCGCTGAGTGCCTGGTTGAGTGCCCGATGGGCGGCGACGACCTCGGCCTGATCGTGCGGGGTGGGACGGTCCGGCCACGCCCCCAGCGTCGCGGCACGCTCGCGGATGCGATCGGCGGCGTCGCCGTCGACGCCGTCGAGGGCGGCGGCCATGTCCTTCAGCACACCAGTCATGGCATTGTGCTCGTCGACCACGTACCTGTCGTAGACCGGCAGGAGCTGGCGCACGCCCTGGAGCAGGGACTGCATCATCTGGGCCGTGGCGTGGCCCTTCATGGTCTGGAGCTCGGGGACGATGTCGGTCTCGATGGCCACGATCACCCCGGCCAGCAGGTCGTCGATGCTCGGCGAGGTGTTCACAGCTCCACTCCCGGGTAGTTCATGAGTCTGACCAGATTCGGCAGCGTGGCGGCGCTGGCCTGCACCATGTAGAGCTGGCTGAACAGATGATGCTCGCCCATGACGCGTCGTTTGATGGCAGCGTTGACCGGCACGGCGATGTTCGCGGTGCCGAACAACGTGAACCAGTCGACCTCCTCTTGGGTGACGTCCCAGCCGGTGAGTTCGTTGTAGTACCCCAGGAATCCGCCCTTGTCGCGGGGGTGGTCCATGACGCTCGTGTTCGACAACACATCCATCGTGGTCATCCAGCCCAGGTCCTCGCGGGGGTCGCCGATCCGG
Source organism: uncultured Acidimicrobiaceae bacterium (assembly GCA_963716795.1). Lineage (GTDB taxonomy): Bacteria > Actinomycetota > Acidimicrobiia > Acidimicrobiales > UBA8592 > CAVQUE01. Next base: position 328,969 of record CAVQUE010000003.1, read on the forward strand.
GCGTTCTCCCAGTCGATCAGCGCGGTGACCTTGCCGTCGGCATACAGGAAGTTGGCGGGGTTGAAGTCGCCGTGGATGACCGTCAGGTGCAGCGGCCGGGGCTTGGTGCGCCGCAGCGTGAGAAACATGTCGAGGACGATCATCGCGCCGGGGTCGAAGTCGATCTCGTCGTAGGACCGCACGTAGTAGTCACATGTCGAGTCGATGTAGGAGTCCCACGTGGTGGTGTCGATGCCGACACCGCGCGGATCGTCCAGCGCGCCGTCGGGGTCGATCGTGGCGATCGGCGTCGTGTGCAGTTCGGCGAGGATCTCACAGAGGTGGGCCACGACCTCGTCGACCTGATGTTCGTCGATGCCGCCGTTGAACAGGTTCGAGGTGGTCGAGCTGCCGCCGGCGCGCTCGAGCACCATCGCGGCCTCGCCGAAGACCGCCGGGTCGGTCTCGCACCCCAGGCTCCGGGTCACCGGGATGTCGGTGGTGGCGCGGATGGCCTCGATGAGGTGGTGCTCGACGGTGCGGCTCGTGTCGAGGATGGCCTCGACCGCCGGCGGGTCCTTGCGCAGGATCAGCGGGAGGTGGTGCGCTCCGTCGGGCGTGTGCACCACCGCATCGCACATGAAGGTCTCACGGGAGTAGCCGCCGGGGAGGGGAGCGAACCCCTCGATGGTCACCTCGTGCGCGTCGTCGTAGACACGGCGTAGGAACTGTTCGAGTCCCGCCTGCATGATCGTTCCCCCCGGTTGTGGACCGCGACCGTGCGACGGCCGTGCCGCGACAGTACGTGACGAAAGTCACATCAACAACCGGGCTGCGGTGGGTGGTGTGGCGCTGCTCGAAGCTGAGCCATCGCTCAGCCGGTTGCGGCGCGGTGGAAGGCCTCGAGTTCGCGGGTGATGTCGGGTCCGGCGGGCTGGTAGACGATCTCGGTCGCACCGCCCTGCTCGAGGCCGGCAATCCGGTCTCGCAGCTCCGAGGGGGTGTAGGCGCCGCCGAGCAGCGAGATGACCTCGGGGGTGATGAACGGCCGATCGCGCTCGTTGACCCCGACGAGGTGCAGCTCGTGCAGCGCCAGGTGGCGTTCGGCGTCGGGCACGTCGGCGTAGGCCTCGCGCCATGCGGCGCCATTGGGGAGTGCGTCGACGCCGAGGTCGTGTTCGGCCGCATAGTGGTAGGCGACAGCGGCTCCGTGGCCGGCTGCGGCCATCACCCGGGGCGAGGCGACGTCTTCGCCTTCGTCGAGCACCGTGCCGAAGGTCAACATGGCCTGAGGGGTCACGTCGGGCACCGGGGGTGAGCCGCCGTGGAAGATGCCTGCCCCCAGCGCAGCGGCAACCGCCTGGCCCTTCGGCCCGTCCGCCCCCAACAGGAACGGCACCTCGATCGGTCGAGCCGGTGCGAAGCCATCGGGGTGCAGCATTGCGATCGACGCACCGTCCCAGCTGGTGGTCTCGCCGCGCAACAACGCCTGCACGCACCGCACCCACGCCTCGACGTCGGCCCACCGAAGTGGTCGTTGCCCCAACGTGTATCGGCCGGTGAACCCGCTGCCGACGCCCACTGCGACGCGATCGGCGCCGGCTGCGTCGACGAGGGTGGCGATGGCCGACGCCGTCGCCATGGGGTGACGCAGGCTCGGGATCAACACGCCGGGCCCGAGGCCGATGCGATCGGTCGCGTCTGCGGCGCGGACCAGTTGCATCCACACATCGGGATACAGCGCCGGGGAGTCGTAGAACCACGCACGTCGGTAGCCGATCGCTTCGGCGATGCGCACGTGTTCGGTGCTGTCGAGCGACGTCGCGAACGCGCAGGAGATGTCGAGAGTCATGGCCCGAGTATGCAGCGTCGGGGTCAGCGCAGGTCGTCGAGGGCCGGTGACGTCGCGCGATTCGATGTGCTCGAACGATCCCCGCCGACGGACTGGAGGGCGATCGCATGGAAGAGAAAGCCGATCGGGATGAGCGATTCGCGAACTTCGCTCTCGTCCCAGGCGCGGATCATCTGGTCCCCGTAGGCCAGCGACACGAGCTGGACGACGACGGCGGCCACGGCAGTGAGCCCGATCAGCGGGTCACGCGTGCGTATCGCGGTCAGCGCCAGGATCACGACCGATCCGAAGAACGCGAACTGGAACAGCGCGATGTTCCACGTCTCGTAGGTCAGCGCACTCGCGGCGCCCACGATCACGAGGGTTGCTCGCCCGGGCACCAGGGGCCGGTACCGATCGAACCGCTCGGGCAGCTCGGTCGAGTCGAGCGCGAAGGCGAGGAGCGCGCCGAACAGGAACGTGCCGAGGAAGAACGACTGGCCCGTGAAGGTGGTCGCGAAGTTGTGGAGGTTGATCTCCTTCTGGCCGTTCTCGAGGAACCGTCCCCTGGTCTCGATGTCGAAGACCCGTTGGAACCACGAGATCTCCTCGAGGGCGATCAGTGTGTAGAGGCCGGCGAGCGCGACCATGCCGAGTCCGTACGGGCCAGAGTGGCCGGCCCTTCCATGGTCCGATCGCGGCTCGGGCGATTGCCGCGGCCGCAGCGAACCACACGAGCGCAGAGATCCACTCGACCCACCCATCCTCGCTCACGAGGCGATTGAGCAGGTCGGGATCGAACACCATCAGCGTGGCCGTACCGGAAAGGGCCACGATCGAGATCACCGCCGAGACGCTCACGGCCCGGCGCGATCGCGGCGTCGGGCGTCGCCACGGTGCGGCGATCCCGTCGATTCCCGTGACGACGAGCCAGGCCCCCGAGCGCGACGATCGCCGAGCGCACCACCCATCCGACGTCGAGCAAGGGCAGTCCTTCGCCGAAGATGCCGCGGTCGGTTGCGACCAGGTCCACGACGATCGTCGAAGCGATCAGGGCGACCCCGGCCGCCAGCCGTCCGGTGTGGTGCGTCATGTCGATCGTCCTACCCTTCTGCCCCATGCTCCGTGCGAAGGACAGCGCGTCGTGGGTCCAGCCCAACGACCTGTTCCCGAACACGAACTGGTGTCTGTTGTTGCCGGATCCGGATCCGGACCCTTCGTCGGTGGTGGCGGTGGGCGACGGCCCAGCGGCCTCGATCGCGCGTGCGCGGCTCGCAACAGCGCCCGAGCCGCGCGTCGGCTCGCTCGCTGTCGGCGACCGGCTCGATGGCGAGACCCTGCGGGCGCTCCGAGCGCGCCTCGGCCCCGGCGGGGTGGCCTACGTCGAGATCGACACGACCGATCGCTCGACAGCGTGCGCCGACTCCGCGCCGCATTCCTCGCCTGTGGCTTCGACGACGTGGCCTTCTACGCATCGAGCCCCGCCTCGCATCGTTGGGAGGTGTCGTGGTGGGTGCCGATCGGCTCGTCGGACGCTGTTCGCTTCGTCGCCGCGGCTCGTGCGGGCCGGCGAGTGTCCGACGAGGCCACGGTGCGCAGCCGGGCCGTCCAGCGCGGATATCGCGCCCTCCAGCGCCATGCCGCTCGCCGTCCGGGCCCGCCCATGGCTGTTGCATCCGGGTCGGCCCGCGGTGCTCTGCGCAGTCGGGGTGGTCGCCGACGACCTCGGGCGTGCCGACCCGACGCCGGGTATCGCCCGAGAGGCCGTGGCAGCCCTGGGGTCGTCGCCAGGGCATCGGCCGACCGTGGCGGTGCGTGCCGGTGGCAGCTCGACCGACCAGCCCATGGCCTTCGTCTTCACCGACGGATCCGAGCTGCCCGTTGCGCTCGTGAAGGCCCCGGCGCTCGACGAAGAGGTTGCTGCGTCCCGGCACGAGTCGGCGATTCTCCAGGACATCGCCGACACCGCGCGTGGGGTGCCGGGCGTGCCCGCGTCTTCTCGGCGGTCGCAGCGGCGGCATCGTCACGTTCGCGCAGACATTCGTTCCCGGCGATCCCGTTGCCGCGGTCGTCCGACCCGCCACGGTGGACCGGATCGCCGAGGCCATGACCGACTGGACCGTCCGGTTGGCCGATGCCACCACGGTACCGTGTCGATGCGACATGGGGTCCCGCCCAGCTCGACGCGGTCCTCGCCGAGGTCGGTGACGTCATCGGCGCCGACGTGGCGTCGCGTATCCGTGAGGCCGTGGCCGGTGCCGCTGTCGACGATCACCTTCGCGGTGACCCGCCACTGCGATCTCGGGCCGTGGAACGTGCACCTCGACGCCGATGGTCGGCGTCGGGGTGATCGACTGGGCCGATGCGGTACCAGCCGGGGTGCCGCTCGCCGACCTGGTCCACCACCTGCGTGCACCTGGAGCTCTGCGCCGAGGACGCGTACGCCGCTCGACCCCGGGCGGCTGCGATTCGACGCATCCGTCGCGTACCGGGCCGGGGTCGGTCACGGACCGGTGCATCGACCGGTACGTCGCCGCCACCGGCCTCGATCCCGCGTCGGTGCCGGCGATTCGCGTCGCTGACCTGGCTGATCGATCTCGCCCGCCAGGAGCCCGATGAACGTCGGTGCCAGCATCTATCTCACCGTCCTCCACGAGGAGCTGCTGGGCTCGATGGCGGACCGTTCGGCGAACTGACCGAGCCGATCCCGCTCCGGGACGCCCTCGCGGCGCCGAGCGAACCAACGCTCCCTGGCGCCGATCTCGGGCCGAGCGCGGCAGCACGGCTCGGCCCAGCCGACGTGCACCGTCGAGGAGTCGGTGCCGAGCGTCGAGATGCAACCACGTCGGGCCGGCGGTCGAACGCGATGCGCGCCTCGGCGATCCGAACCGCACGTCGTGTCGACGCAGTGTGGTGCCCATCGGCGGCCAGGTAGGCATCGGCCCAACCGATGTAGCGGCGACGCGCATCGGCAGCTGGCACGCCGCGACGGCAATGGACTGCGTGTGTGAGTCGGGGGTGGATCCGGTAGAGGTAGGTCACCTCGTCGGAGACGTGGATTCGCTGGGTTGCGGCGAGCTTGACCATGACGACGCCGTCCTCGTGCATGCCGCGGAACTCGTCCTCGAATCCGCCGACCGCACGCAGTGCATGCGCCCTGATGAGGCCCCCGGCCGGGCAGTAGTAGTCGCTCCGAGGATCAACGGGACCAGTGTCGGGGGGTCGACGGTCTCGGCCGGCGAAGGGGTGCGGCCCGCGTTTGTTGGGTCCGACACCGCAGAGGTCTTCGTGGAGGTGGGCGTCGGGGTCGCTCTGCCAGGAATGCCACCGCATGATCGGGCCGTAGGTCATGGCGACGTCGTCGCCGATCTCGGCGAGCTGGTGGCGGAGCTTGTGGGGGAGCCAGACATCGTCGGCGTCGCAGAAGCCGACGAACTGGCCGCGTGCGTGGGTCAGGCCGAGATTGCGCGAGGCGCTCATGCCGCGGTTGCTCGCCTCCGGGGTGCTGCAGGAGCCCGGACGCGCATCGTCGGTGCCGTGTAGCGGCTCGCGATGGCGTGGCTGGCGTCGGTCGAGCCGTCGTCGACGAGCAGGAGCTCCCAGTCGTCGTGGTCCTGGGCCAGGACGCTCTCGATCGCGTCGGCGAGAAATCGCTCCTCGTTCAAGAAGATGATGATCACCGACACCAGGGGTTGCTCGCTCACGGATCGGCCGCTCCTCGGGCCATCGGTGCGACCTTCGTGGCCTTCACCGACAGGATCAACGGGTAGTCGGGGTCGGTGTGGTCGAGCTCGCGGCGACGCAGGTCCGCCACGGCCAGGCCCTGCAGGAACGCGGTGGCCGCCAGGACGTTGCCGTGCGACTCGATCGCGACATTGGTCGGCTCCGAACACGTCGCCGAAGAGGCGTTCGAGGGACTGGCGGGTGAAGCTCCAGTACTGGCCCCATCGTTCCTGGTCCTCGGGTACCCGGTGGGAGATGCCGGGCACGGTCACGAGCGCCACGCCACCGGGTCGCAGGATCCGATGCAGGGTCGACACCGCGGCGCCGACGTCGTAGATGAACAGCAGGGTCTGGGGGAGCACGACGCAGTCGAATGCGTCCGACGGGATGGCGGCGCCGTCGGCCAGGTCGACCGGGAAGTCGACGGCGGGGTTCGTGGTGTCGGGTGCGGTGAGGATGCGGACGCTCGTCACCGCGGTACCGAACGCTGTGGTGTGCTCCGAGTCCGCCGACCTCGAGCACGTCGCCGGTGATCGCGTCGCCGTGGTCGGCGAGGAACCGCTCGATGTAGTGGCGATCGATCGGGGTACCTCGCCGGTTCGGCCACATCGGCCCGAGCGGCTCGACACCGCCGAGCGAGCCGAAACGGACGAAGCCGACCGGAGGCCAGACGCCGAATCGCTGCCGGGTGGCCCGGGTGCGTTCCCGTGCCCGGCGGACGACGGGCCGCAGCGGCTCGGCGCGTGCGACGGCGAACGTCGCCGACGCCGACCCCATCGAGACGCAGGCGCGCCTCGACACGATCGACGAGACGACGCGCCGGCCGGAGCGCACGGCGCTGCGCGGCGATCTCGGCGCGGACCTCGTCGCAGCCGGGACGATCGCCGACGTATGCGTCGAGCCAGGCGAGGAACTGCCGTCGGGCCCGGAGCCAGTCGCCGTGGGCATGGGCCCGGGCGGTGCAGGCGTCGTCGTGTTGACGGTACAGGTAGCCGCCGTCGCGCGGTGACGAGCACCGGCCGGTCGAGGCACAGCTTCGCGTGGAACGCCTGGTCCTCGAACATGCCGCGGAACCGGTCCTCGTAGCCGCCGATCGCGTCGACGGCATCGCGGCGGACGACGACGTCGCAGATCGAACGCCACTCGTCGCGCAGGAACCCGAGCAGGAGCGCCGGTGGGATCGACGATCGTCTCGCCGCTCCGTCGCGGCTCCGGGCACGAGGTGCTGGCGATGGTCGCGTGCGGCGTCGGCGGGATCGCCGGTCCAGCTGTGCCAGTACAGCGCCGGGGCGACCGCCAGATCGACCTCGGGGTGCGCCGCCATCGCCGCCACCTGGGTCTGGGCCTTGTCGGGCGCCCACACGTCGTCGGCGTCGAGGAAGGTGATCAACTCGCCGGTGCACGCGGCGATGCCGGCGTTGCGTGACGCGCTCATCCCCAGGTTCTGGTGCCCGGGATGATCGAGGTACCGAACCCGGCCGGGGCGCGCCGCTGCGTACTCCTGCGCGATCTCGGTGCTCTTGTCGGTGCTGCCGTCGTCGACGAGGACGAGCTCCCAGTCGCCGTAGGTCTGGGCGTCGATGCTCGCGAGCGCGTCGGCGAGGAACTGCTCCTCGTCGCGGAAGATCATCACGATGGACAGATGCGGGCTCATCGGCGGCTGTCCGCCCGCGCGGCGCGGTCCCAGCAGCCCCGTGCGGCCTCGTAGCGCTCGCTGCCGTCGAGTTCGAAGAAGGCGTCGAAGATCGCGCAGGGCCTCGGCGATGGTGCACCGGCCGGACCGAACTGCAGGCCACGACGGGCGCATCGTCGCGCCGGACGACGCGATCGATCTCGATGCGCGTCGACCGCACCCCGAGGTGGGCCAGGACCGCCAGGCGGTGATGCCCGTCGATGATGATGCCCGCGTCGAGCGCCGTCGGGCCGCTCGAGCATGCACAGCCGAGGCCAGCCTCGGGCTCGCATCGGCGAATAGCCGTCGCGGCGGATCGATGCGTACAGCGCCAGCGTTCGTCCGCGTGTCCACGGCGATGGTCGCCTCGTGACCGGGTCGGTACCACGGGGTGTGATCGCGGCCCCACAGTGCCGAGGTGTCGACACCGCAGGCGTCGTCGTGCGCCCAGCCGAACGGCGTGCCGTCGTCGTCGCCGCGGGTCAGGCCACCCCACGGGTAGGTGCCGAGCCAGAAGTCGGCGATCGTCGCGGCCGTCCCGGGCGCATGGAAGCACAGCACGTCGGCGAGCGTGCCGACATCGCCGACGATCGGCGAACGGAAGAAACGGCCGTAGTCGCCGTGCGCCGGATCGTCATCGCCGCCGCCGCGGCTCCGGCGTCGGCGTCGGCCAGCAACGCTCGGAGCGGGTGCCATCCGGCGTCGCCCAGCCCGAACGCGAACTCGTCGGTGATGTCGCGCATCGGGAGCTCGACCAGGCGTCGGGTCATCGCGCACCACCCGACGTGTCCCGCGAGCGCAGCGGCTCGCCCGGCGCGACCGAGAAGCGTCATCGCGAGACCCGTTCGTCGGTGGCTCGCTCGAGGCGGGCCCGCAGGCGTTCGGGCAGCTGATGGACCCGGTGCAGCCGTGGATGGCGATAGCGCCGTCGACCGTCGCGCAGCGCCGCCCACACCCGGCGATCGTCGACGCCGGCCTCGCGCAGATACCGCTCGGTCCAGTCGAGGAAGCGCAGCCGCGCAGCGTCGCCGTCGCCGGCTCGCCGGGCGGTCTTGCAGAACGAGTCGTCGTGCTGGCGATAGAGGTACCACGACGTGGCGGCCAGGTAGGCCGGGCGACGCAGACACAGCTTCACGAGCACCACGGCATCTTCGTAGTTGCCCCGGAACTCGTCCTCGCCGCCGCCGACCGCGAGCAGATCCGAGCGCCGAACGAGGATTCCCGCCGGCAGGACGTCCTTGTGGCGCAAGAAGTGCGCCAGCAGCTCGGGCGGCTCGTACCTACGGTCGGTCTCGAGGGTGAACCGTTCCCCGTCGATGCCGTAGCGACCGTCGGCCGCGGTCGGGATCGGCCCAGCTGTGCCACGAGGTGAGCGGCCCGTAGACGAAGGCCACGTCCGGGTGCTCCTCGAACAGCGCGAGCTGTTCCTCGAGCTTGGACGGGACCCACACGTCGTCGGCGTCGAGGTAGGACACGATACGTTCCTCGGGCGTGGGCGACGCCGAGGTTCCGGGAGGCGCTCATGCCTCGGTTCTCCCGGTCGGGGTGTGTGAGGTAGCGGATCCGGTCGGGGTGTTCGGCTGCGTGGCGCTGAGCGATGGCGACGCTGGCATCGGTGCTGCCGTCGTCGACGAGGAGCAACTCCCAGTCGCCGTGGGTCTGCGCGAGCACGCTGGCGATCGCTTCGTCGAGGAAGCGCTCCTCGTCGAGGAAGATGATCACGACCGACACCGATGGCGGGCGTCACTGGATCGACCGCCACACGGCCATGCGAGGCCGAAACGCCCCGGCGCGACCAGTTCTTCACGTCGAGGCGCGGGAGCCGCAACAGCTCGCTGTCCATGGTGACCGATCGGTGTCTGCGTGGTGCACGCCACCCGGTAGCCGACGCTGCGCGCGGCGTCGACGGTGACGTCATCGTGGGCCCCGAAGGGGTAGGAGAAGGTGTCGACGGGGTGGCCGAGCAACTCCTCGAGCAGCCGTGGTGCTCTCGACCATCTCGGTCAGCTGCTCCTCGGGTGACAGGAGCGGCAGGAGCGGATGGCTGAAGGTGTGGGCGCCGATGTCGACGAGGGGATGGCGATCGAGGTCGCGCAGCTCGTCGGCGCGGAGGGGCCGGTGCGACGAGGCGGGCCCGTGGCGTCCAGCCGGACCAGGCGGACACGGCCGCCAACGCAGCGTCGCGGTCCGGCGGGGCCAGTTCGCTCAGGTGGTCCCACACCCGGTAGTACAGGTCCATACGCGCCGCCTTCGTGCTCCGAGCGGACGACCCCGTCGCGCGGCCTCGACGCGGAAGGTGCCGCGGGCCCGACGGTGCCGTCCAGACGGAGCTCGCCGTCGAGGCGAGCCGGTCCGGTGATCATCTGCTCGAGCTCGTCCCACCAGAACTCGCGGTCGGTTCCCACCGCACCGGCGATCACGAACACCGTGGCCGGCACCTCGTATCGCTCGAGCAGCGGGAGTGCCTCGATGAGGTTGTTGAGGTACCCGTCGTCGAAGGTGACGGCCACCGCACGTGATGGCAGGGTCGACGACGACTGGGCCCGGGCCAGGTCGGCCAAGCGCATCGGGGTGTGCGAGGTCTCGATCGTCGCGAGGTGATCGGCGAAGTTCGCGGGGTCGATGAAGAGCCCCCATGGGTCGACATCCACCGCGCCGACGGAGTGATACATCAGGACGAGGCCGCGTGGGTGACGGCGTTGGGCGGTCCAGGTCCGGGGATGACGGATCGCAGGATGGAGATGACGACTCACGTCGGCACCTCCTGCGAGTGGGGCCGCCACGCCGAGCTCGCGCTCGTAGCACCGGGCCATGGCCGACGGCGTCCAGCCCGAGACGATCGCTGCCCGGGCCTGCTCGCCCATGGCGCTCGCTCGCGCCGGGTCGTCGCGCACCGCGCCGATGGCACGCACCATCGCAGGGAGGTCGCCCGGGGCGACCAGTACCCCGGTCGATCCGTCCTCGATCAGCTCCGGGACACTGCCCACCGCGGTGGCCACGACCGGAACGCCTCGGTGGTGGGCTTCGACCACCGCCATCGGCCAGCCTTCGCGGTCGGAGGCGAGCGCGAACACATCGCAGCCGCCGAGCACCGCCGCAGGGTCGACCCATCCGAGGAAACGCACCCGGTCGCGCGACGCCCAGCTCGTCACAGAGCCGCTGCAGGGCAGGTTCCTCGGGTCCCTCCCCGCCGATGACGAGATGCGCCCCGGGGAGCTCGGCGACCGCGCGCACGAGCAGGTCGACACGCTTGTGGGGGACGAGGCGGGCGAGCGTCGCGACGGTGAAGGACGCACCCGTGCGACGATCGACGGACTGCACGGGCGACAGCGCGTTGGGGATCACGACGACCGAACCCGGCGCGAGCTCGAGGATGTGTTCGAGTTCGCGGGCCACGTGATCGCCGACGGCGATCACCGGTCCGCCTGTTCTCGCCAGCATCCTGCTGAGGTGGCGTGCGGCGCGCGAACCCGGAACGGCGACGTCGTGGACCACCGAAGCGATCCGCAGCCCTCGAATGGTACGAGCGACGGCTTCGACGTAGCGGAGTCCGGCCACCTCGGTCTTGTTGAGCAGTAGGGCCGAGGCGCCGGTGGCGATCAGCGCCGACCGAACCCGGGTCGCGTTCGGTGAGATCGGCGCGGGTGGCGAGTCGGGGCACCACGAGCGGGCGTGCGCCGGGTCTGGCGGCGGCGATCGGTTCGATGACGCCGGGATGCGGTCCACACACGACGATGTCGAGGTGAGGTGCGAGGTGCACGACCAGCGAACGCAGCGCTGCCTCGGCTCCCGCACGGGTGGTGGCGTCGGTGTACACCGCCAGCGTCGATGCCTGTCGGGCCATCATCACAGCACCCGCCACTTCGACCGAACCGCAACTGAGGGTCCCGTCGTCGCGTGGATCACTTCCTCGGAACCGCGGGCAGCGTCGGAGTCGACGCGAAAGGCGCTGATCTCGCGCCAGTCGAGCAGGCGAGTCGAGGGATTGCCACCGAGGGCGCTGACCCAGATCTGGTAGAGCCGGGGCCGCAGCGGCAGCGACTCGATGGCGCACTCGGCCGCCCATCGTCCCGTCATCGACGTGGGTCCGCCTTCTTCGGGGGACAGGATGCACTCGACCAGGTCGGTGTGGGATCCGTCGGCGATGCGCACCTGGATGCGGGGGTCCTGAATGGGTTCGGGGCATGTCAGCTCGAGGCGGATCGTCAACGGCTCGTGCGGACGGATCGATGCGACCTGGTCGCCGCTGGCGTCGTGGCAGGTGGCTCGCAGGATCGACAGGGCCTCGCCGCCGTGGGTCCCGAGCGACGAGTCGGCCTGGAGCGACCGGTTGTACGCCTGGAGAATGTCGTCGAGCGGACCGTCGGCCTGGAGGCGTCCCTTGTCGAGCCAGAGTCGCCCGGGTGCAGAGCGCCTCGATGGGGGCGGTCTCGTGAGAGACGAAGATGATGGTGCCGCCCTTCGGTTCCGAGCTGGTGCATGCGGCCGATGCACTTGGCCTGAAAACTCCCGTCGCCGACGGCGAGCGACTCGTCGACGATGAACACGTCGGGCTCGAGGAACGACGCGATGGAGAAGCCGAGGCGGAGTTTCATGCCCGTCGAGTAGTACTTCACCTGCTGGTCGATCTGACGCGAGAGTTCGGAGAAGTCGACGATGTCGTCGAGGCGGGCCCGAATGTCGGACCGTCGTAGACCGAGGAAACTCCCGTACAGCCAGATGTTCTCCCGACCGGACAGCTCGGGGTGCACGCCGGCGCCGATCTCGATGAGCGCGCCGACTCGTCCTCGGACGCTGACCTTGCCCGCAGTCGGGTAGGTGATCCGCGAGATCAGACGCAGCGCCGTCGATTTCCCGGCGCCGTTGCGGCCCACGATGGCGTACGAGTGCCCCTGTTCGAGCTCCATGTCGAGGTCGTCGATTGCATCGATGTAGTGGCCGGTTCCACCGGTCGGTTTGCGGCCCGACGCTCGTCGGGCGGCACTGGCGATGTCCGACCGTATCGATCGATAGCGGACGCCATCGCTGCGATACCGCTTCGTCACTCCTTCGAACTTGACGCTCCACATCTAGACCACGTCCGCCATGCGTCGATCGAGCGCCTTGAGGATCCGATAACCGATGAGCAACAGGACGAAGCCCGACACGGCGCTGATCCCCAGCAGACTCCAGTCGGGCATCCGGTTGTCGCTGCTGATGTCACGGAACGCCTCGAGCGGTCCGACGAGCGGGTTGACGGCGGCGTAGACGGGCCGCCAGGTGTCCGAGACGGCGTCGGCGGAGAAGGCGATCGGGCTCGCGAACAGCCACAGTTGGATGCCGATCGGGAGCGCATAGAGGAAGTCGCGGTAGTACACCGCCATCGCCGCCAGGGGCATCCCGACCGCGAGTGAGGAAACGATCAGCAGAACCGAAGGGATGGGCAACAGTAGCCAGGTGAAACCGAGGTCGCCGCCGAGGATCGGTGCCATGACCAACAGGAGCACGAGGTTGATCGCGAGGTCGGGCAGAAAGGCGAGCACCGACCCGAGCACCGGGGCCTCGCGGGGAAAGTAGATGCGGCGCAGCAGCGACGAGTCGGTCACGAGCGATGCTCCTGCAGACGCCGTCGCCGATGACACGTACTGCCATGCGACGAGCGCGCCGTAGGTGCCGGCGGCGTAGTTGTCGCCCCCGGACACGGCGTTGGTCCGCTCGAGGAAGACGACGAACACTGCGAGGAAGGCGATCGGTTGGATGACAGCCCAGCCCAGGCCGAAGATCGCCTGCTTGTAGCGGGTCCGCAGACGTCGCATACCGAAGGCCCAGGTCACTTCCCGGAAGGCCCAGAGCTCGCGCAACGATGCGCGGAGGGAGAAGCGGTAGTCCGCGTGGTATTCGACGACGGGGGACTCGGTCGCCTTGCTCATGATCTGGCCCCTGGCATGGAGCACGGCGGTCGCGCTCTGCATCAGCTGCTGCTCCAAGCGCTCAGCTCCGGGGTGCCGCCCGACAAGGGAGTCGGCTCCGATCACGAACACGACGCCCGCGACGCTGCCACCGTTGCTCTGCACGCGCTCGTTGCGCCGCTTCGAGGCTTGCTGCATCGGCTTCGGCAGCGGGCCACCAGCACGGTGGTCGAGATCTTCCGTACGAGCTCGTCCGCATCCTCGCACGAACCGATGGTGGGGCCGACGACGATCGACATCGGAGCCATGCTCGGGAGTCGTCCGAAGGCTTCGGCCCTATGATGCGCCGGCAACGCCGGCGTGTTCTCGGGGCCTGTCCCTCGCGGGCAGGATCGCGAGGTGGCGGTTCTCGGCGGACGGGTGAATGGTGCGGTGCGCCGCAATGCCGTGGGCGAGGTCCGACAGACCCGGTTGGCCGCCGAGGGCGAAGGCGTGATCGATGGCGGGGTCGTCGCTCGCTGCTGCGATCAGGAGGGTCTTCACCGGTCGCTGCGAGAGAGCGAGCGCCAATCCGGTGGCCACCGCCGCTGCGGCGCCGGCGTTTCGGTCGGCCGCTGGCGACGAGGCAGCGCGTGCGGTTCGGGGATGATGTCGTCGGCGATGCGTTCGAACAGGACTGCCCGTTCGTGAGGAGACGCGTCGATGGGGACCATGAACGCCGGCGCGCCCGCTTCTTCCCACAGGCCGACCGTGTCCGCTGCCGGGTCGGGGTCCTCCGAGGGCGCGTCCAGGGTTGGAGCCGGGGCCACCGCCGGATTCGGTTGCGAGGACGGTTCGGGGTCCCTGGCCCGGAACCAGGCAACGGCGAGACCGATCGCCAGGGTGACGAGGCCGACCAGCACGGCGGTGCGGGTGGGGTTGGGCGCAACCGGCTCGTCGGGTACCTCGGCTTCGGACACGATCCGTGCGCCGGGGTCCGACGTGGCGCGCTGGCGGCGCAGCGACTCGAGCTCGGTCCTCGTCAGGGTCAGCTCTGCGAGCACCGCATCGCGTTGTGCGGCGAGGGCCTGGTCATCGGGTGCCGTGGCCGATGATGCATCGATCTCGCCGAGCTCGATCTCGAAGGCTGCGATCGCCTCCTGGAGGTCGCCGGTGGTCTCATCGAGATCGGCTGCGCGCTGCGGTGGCGCGCGCTCGCGCAGGTAGAAATCGGCGATGCCGTTGGCGGCCGCCGCGGCTTCCTCTGCAGTCGGGGCCTGGGCGGTGATCACGATGATGTCGGTCCCGTCGGGGACCTCGGCTCGATAGGAGACATCGGTACCGAGCTCGTCGTCGACGATCCGGGCGATGCCGGCGCCTTCGACGATGGCGGCCTCGTTTGCGACCTCGCGCTCGGGGTCGCTGGCCTGGCGTACGTCGATGCCGAGTTCGGCCTGGGCGTAGGTGGGTTGCACGATGAGTGCCGCCTCGGCCTCGAAGACATCGGGTTGGGCCGATGTGTAGGCGTACGCAGCTGCGGCGGCGACGATCGGCAAGACCACCACGATGAGCCAGTGACGCCTGATCGACCACCACAGACGGCCGGGGTCGAACGAACCGGCCTCGAGAGCCAGTTGCTCGTCCTCGGAGTACAGAGGTGCGAAGTCGTGTGACACGGCGAACTCATGGGATCAGGCAGCTCTCGGTCGTGATGGTGTGGTCGTGGCCCGCTGCACGGGCTTCTAGCCTGGCGCAGGTATGGATGACATCGATACCCGGGCTCGCCGAATCGAGCCGATCGAGCAGCCCCGGGTGTTGTTCGTCTCCGATGAGGTGGCCTGGCCGCCGACATCGGGGTACCGCCAGCGCACCGCGCAATGCCTGCGCGCCCTCGCCGCCGTCGGCTCGGTCGACTGGTTGGCCGCACCACGGGTCGCGCCGCCCGACCCGGCCGGTATCGCACCGCCCGGGATCAACTGCGAGCGGGTTGCCATCGCAGTGGCGGGGACACGATTCGCCCGGCTCTGCGTTGCGTCGGTGGGTTCGGCTCGGCCTTCCCTGGCCACTCGCCGCCGCCGACTGGCGCGACGCCGATCGGTCGCTCGCCGAATGGCAGGGGACCACCTACGACCTGATCTGGGCGATGGGCATCGACCCGTGGCTGGCTGTTCGACGGGCCGGATTGGTCGGCGACGCCCTGGTGATCGACATGGACATCGAGAGCGAGAAGCTCCGGCTCCGCTCGATGGCGCGGCCGTGGAGCGGGTCGGCAGGGCATCGTGCAGAGCGCCGATGGCGCGCCTCGACCTGCGCCGTTGGCGGCTGCTCGAGGCCCGAGGCCGCGGCGGCCGCGGCGGCCGTCTGTGTCTGCAGCGACGCCGAAGCAGACCTCATCGACGGAACCACGTGGGTGGTTCCCAACGCCGTGACCGATCCCGGAGCGGTCGAACGCAGCGATCACGCGGAGGTGATGCTGTTCGTGGGTTCGCTGAGCTACGAGCCCAATGTCGACGGCGTCACTCGCTTCGCCACACGATGTCCTGCCCCGCAGTTCGGGCCGCAGGCGCCCGCCAGCCGGCTGCGCGTCGTCGGCGCTGGTCTCGGCGACCGACCATCCGTTGCGTCGTCTGCCCGGCGTCGAGGTGGTCGGCGTCGTCGACGACATGGCGGACGAGTTGGCTGACGCAACGATGCTCGTCGTGCCGCTGCGCTGGGGAGGCGGAACACGCGTCAAGATCGTCGAGGCGTTCGCCCATCGCGTGCCGGTCGTGTCGACGCCGCGTCGGCGCCGCGGGCTTGGGAGCCGATGACGGGCGGCACCTGCTGCTCGCAGACGGCGACGATGCCTTCGCCGATGCGTGCGTGCGAGTGCTCTCCGATGGTGCGCTGCGTGCCGGGTTGGCCGACGCGGCGCATGAGCTGTTCGTTCACCACTTCGACTCCCGAGTCGTGCACGAGGTCCTCACTGCGCACGTCCGATCACTGGCTGCACTGATCGGGTCCTGCAGAACGCGTCGCCGAGTGGGATCGGTCCGATCAACTGCTGCGTAGAGGCCGAGCATCGCTCTGCGGGTCGCCTCGGGCCGATGGTGCGCCAGGATCTGGGCCCGGCCGCGCCGGCCCTCGGCGTGCGCGAGGCTCGCGATCGAGGAGGCGAGCCACGATCGCCGCTGGCCAGGTCGGCAGGCGCAGCATCGACGATGGCGCCGGCGCCGGCGCCGACGGTTTGGGCCACACCTTCGACGCCGGTGGCCACCACGGATAGTCCGCAGGCCATGGCCTCGAGCATCGCGATCGACATGCCCTCCCAGCGTGACGGCCGTCACGTAGAGGTCCGACGCCTGGAGGATCGAGGCGACGTCCTCGCGGTCGCCCAGGAGCGTCGCCCGGTCGGGCGCGGCTGGCTTCGATCGCGGGCGCGGTCGGGTCCGTCGCCGACGAGGACCAGTCGCGCGGTCGGGACCGCGGCGAGGACCGCCGGCCATGCGGCGAGCGAGCTGATCCTGACCCTTCTGTCGGGTGAGGCGTCCGACGCACACGACGACGAGGTCGTCGGCGAAGCCGAGCTCGGCCCGCAGCCGGTGCGCGCTCGACAGGGTCGGGCTCTGCGAAGCGTGACGCGTCGACGGTGTTCGGCGACCATGAGGGTCCGAGCCCGGCCGAAGAGGCGGAGCTCGCGGCCGCGACGTTCCTCGTCGGCGCTGACGAGGACCTAGGCGTCGGTCCAACGGGCCGCGATCCGTTCCCAGACGATCGCGTCGACCCGGGCGGTGCGGCAACGCCGAGAAACGACCAGCCGTGGGGCTGGAAGACCGTGGGGATGCAGCCGCGCAGCGCGAACCGGCCCGCGAGACCCGCCTTGGAAGAGTGCAGGTGCACGAGTTGTGGGTCGGCCTCGTGCAACAACCGGCGAGGCTTCGTATCTCGTGGCCGAGCTGTCGCCCGATGTCGCGGTCGGCGGTCCAGGGCAGGACCTGGGCACCGAGTGCACGAGCGCTCGTCGGCCAGGCGCGAGCCGGGGTGCGCAGGCGAGCGGCCACCTCGAGGCCCAGCGAGCGCTGGTGGGCGATCAGGTCGAGGGTCGCCTCGGCGACACCTTCGGTCACTGGTTGGGTGACGTGGGCGACGACGGCGTCGGGCGCAGCGTTCGTTCATCGCTCGACCGCCCGGCAACGAGGTGTGGGCGGCCGCCGCTGCGTACAGCTCGGCGGCGGTGTCGTCCCAGGTGCGGAGCCGGTCCGAAGGCGTCGGACGTCGACGGTCGGGTCGGAGAACGACAGCGTCGATCGCCGCGACCCAACCGGCCGGCATCGAGGTGTCGACGACGGTGGCTCGTCGTGCGGCGGCCTCGACCAGCGCCGGATCGGTCGACACGATCATCGGGACAGCCGAACGCGGCCGCCTCGACGACCGGGAGGCCGAAACCCTCGAGAAGGCTGGGGCAGAGGAGTACCACGGCATGCTCGTAGGCCCAGCGGAGCTCGCCGTCGGAGACGTGACCGAGCAGGACGGCGGCGCCCTCGGCGCAGAAGACCGTCGAGCTCGGGGATGTGCTCGTTGCGCCCCCAGCCCTGCCGGGCCGGCGAGCGCGAGCACGGCATCGGGCTGCGCGGCTCGCACGGCGGACCAGAGATGGACGACGTGGCGGACGTTCTTGCGGAGCGAGAAGTCGCCGACGACCAGATGCGAAGGGGCGGTCGGCGAGGGCAGCCACGGCGACGGGGTCGACGGTGCGCAGCGACGCTCGTCGTGGCGTTGCGAATGACCGACGGCCCGCGGTGCGGCCTCGGGCACGTGGGAGATCAATCGATCGCGGCTGGCGACACTCACGCAGGCGAGGACGTCGGCCGCAGCGATCGATCGACGGTACTGACGCGGCAGGAGGGTGCGCTTGAGCAGCCCGAAATCGCCGGGGCGATCCATCGGCAACATGTCGTGGACGGCCAGGATCCGGATCGCATCCATTCGTCCGGTCGGGAGCAGCTGTTTCGACCCGAACACGACGTCCGGTGCGAGCTCGTCGACGAGCCCGGACAGGCCCCGCATCTCCTCGATGGAGCGCCGGATCGTCGAGCCGGCCGTCGTGCGGTGGACGTTGGCCGCCGGTAGGCCGAGCGTCGATACGAAGAACGTCGCGCTGTCGGCGTTGCAGTGCACGTGGACGTCGACGTCCGGTCGAGCTGCGAGCGCGCGTGTCGTCTCGACCGTGTAGCGGATCATGCCTCCGAGGTGCCCCGACGGGGGGACATGGGAGGCGAGGACGAGCCAGCGGCTTCGTGACGGGGCGCGGTGCACACTCACTGGTGTAGCGGACGGGTCGCGAAAGTACGGGGTCACCACGAATGTGTCGAATGGCGCCGTTTGACGCCACGCATGGTGGTAGCCCGACCGCCGGCGGTAGGAGTGCGATACGCGGCGTCGGCCAGGCTGACGACTGCCGTCATCGATGGTCGATCGACAGCTGCTCGCGCAGGCTGTCGAGACACCGGGCCCGCACCGGTCCGATGCTACCGACCGGCCGGTTGATCGCCGCTGCGAGCTCGGCGTAGGTCCTCGGGCCGTTCGTGAGGAACATCGAGGCGATGACGGTGCGACAGGGCTCGTCGAGTCGCTCGACCGCATCGTGGAGCCAGACGGTGTCGTCGAGGTCACCCCGCGTCTCGTCGGCGCGCTCGAGGTGGCCGTCGAGGGTCAGCTCCTCCCTGGCCTGATCGCGGATCCATTGCCAGGCCTGGCGACGGGCGACGGTCGAGAGCCAGAAGGCGAGCCGGTCGGGTTCGCGGATCGACGCCAGTCGCTCGAGCAGGACCGAGAACGTCGATTGCACGACGTCGGACACATCACTCGTCCTGACACCCTCGCGAACTGCGATCGCGGCCACGAGCCGTTCGTAGCGTTCGATCAGCAGCTCCCAGGCCATCGGGTCGCCCTGGGCGCAGCGGTCGAGCAGGCGGGCGTTCGAGGCCGTTGCCTCGCCGGTCTCGCCGGCGGATCTCCCCGAGCGGGGGTTCGACAGGTCGCTCTTCGACATGGTCATGCCCTCGAGAGCTGCGCGTCGGTCTGCGCCGCCTCGCCGCGGCGGGCGGCAAGGCGGCGAGCGGCGGTTCGTGACGTGGCCACGGCGAGGCCGACCAACACCACCAGCGCAGGCGTGAGCCGGCCCTGGGTCCAGTAGAGATAGCGGGGCAGTTCCAGCACGCCGATGAAGAACACGGGATACACGAGCAATGCCCAGAGTCGTCCGGCGACGAAGGCTGCATGGATGGTGCCCACAGCGAAGCCGGCGAGCAGCATGAAGATGAGCCCTCCCCAGCGCCCGTAGTCGACGAGTGGGGTCGCCACCCCTCCGGGGCTGTTGAACTCGGGGTTCCCGAATTCCCGCAGGACGGTTCTTTTGTCCTTCTCGGCTGCATCGGAGATCTCGGCTCCGGTCGTGCCCAGGGGCAGGATCGCGCCAGGATCGATCGGCGACTCCCAGATGAAGGCCAGGGTGTCGTAGGGGTAGGTGGAGGACTGGTCGCTGTTCTCGATCAGCAGCGCGCCGTTGTTGTAGGAGGTCGCGTAGTAGCCGACGAGCCGGAGGGAATTGAACTCGATGAACGACCGCTCGGTGCGGTCGTTGAAGAAGTTCCAGCTCCGCGAGTACTCCGAGGCGCTGAAGGCCCCGACGAGAACGATCGCTCCGATGAGGGGCGCCGCAGCGACGAGCCAGCGACGTCGGGGCCGGCGACGCGCCGTGGCCGAGGCCCGGAGCACCACGAGAGGGACGAGCAGCTCGAACACGGCCAGGCGTTCGGCGAGGAAGAACGAGCGGATGAAGGCCAGGGCGATGACCAGCCGATACGCACGACGTACGTTCAGGCTGGGCCGGCGGAGGTCGAGGAGTACGCCCACCACGACCACCGCGAGGCCCACCTGGGTGAGGGTGCTGATGCCGGGCAGCGTGGGCAGCTTGTCCTTGACGATGAGGTCGCGGTTGTCCTGGGTGGTGAGCACGCTGGTCATGTCCGCGAGGCGCAACCCGTTGCGGAGCACACCGTTGGAGATCCACGCCGCGTACCCGAACACGGTGCTCGCGACGAGCCAGGGATAGGTGCGCCGCAAGATGTGCTCTGCGCCCGGCGAGAGCGTCCCCCACCTCGCTCTTCCCGACGATGGCGAGGCGCCGATGTGGGCGACCATCGAACCGATCACGAAGAGCAGAATCCCGGCGAGCATCAGGCCCGCCGTCGTCGGGCCGATCGCCTTGGGTGTGTTCCAGATCTCACGGAACGTGGCCGGTGACGAGAAGTAGGCGGCGGCGAGCCCCGGCAGTGCGAGCAGGATGACGGCTGCGGTCGGGTCGGTCCACCACACACCGCCGCCATGCACCCCTGCACCGCTGCTTCGAGCCGGCGGACGCGCCGGCGCGAGCCGTGTCGGGCCGGTGGCGTGTGTGGTCGGGTTCGGTGCCCGCACGTCGATCAGATCAGCCATCCCGGTTCCACTGAACCAGCGGGCGGCACCCATCGCAATGGCGAGTGGTCGGTCATGGGCCGGTTGTGACACCTTGGTCCCCGTGGCGTGACAATCACGGGCGCGAACCTCACGGAGCGTCGCCGTCGCACATCGGATGCCTGCCCCGACGCCCATCCGACCTTTGCCCGAGGCTGATGGCGCCGATGGGGTGTCGTGAGCGATCGGCGTATCCCTCGACCCAGCGCAGGCCCGCTGCGGGAACTCCTGCCCCTGGCAGGGCTCTGGCTGATCGCCCTCATGCTGCTCGCCGCGGTCGGAATCCAACGCAGCGCCCCCGTCGAGGACTTCCTGCTCGACCCGGCCTCGGTGGCCGGTGTCGCGTGGTACACGGGAATGCTGTCGAACGTCGGCATCCTCGCCTGGACCGTCGCTGCGACCGCAGCCGGTGGTGGGGCATGGCTCTCGGCCCGGCTCGGGCGTTCGACTGCAGCGGTGTTCCTCGGGACGGGTTCGGCGCTGACCAGCCTGTTGTTGGTCGACGACCTCCTGCAGCTGCATGCCGTGCTCCTGCCGAGCCTCGGACTGACCAAGACCACCGCACAGCTGTTGATCGTGGCGCCTGCGCCGCTGTGGGCATGGGTCAACCGGCGCGAGATCCTTCGGACCCGCTGGATGTTGTTCGGCGCCGCGATCGCCGGGTTCGCTCTGTCGCTGCTCGCCGACCAGTGGCTGGTGGCGCCGGACCCGACGGTCATGGACGTCATGATCGAAGACGGAGCCAAGCTGCTCGGCGTGGTGGCCTGGGCGCAGTACTTCGTGCTGACGACCGTCGACATCGCCCGGTCTGCGACCGACGAGACGCTGGCGCGTGCCGATGGCGCCCCGCGTTTGCGCGCACCGGACGGGGGTGGCCCCGGCCACCCCGGTGGCGCAACCGCGAGCGTCGTCCACAATGGAACCGTGATGGCACTCGCGATCGCCCAGCTCGACCTCGCCGAGGACGACATCATCGACGGCGTCGTCGAAGGCAGCGAATGGCTGCGCGCCGGGCTGATCGTCGTCGGTTCGGTCGTCGCCGCCGTCATCGCCGTCCGACTCGTGCGCTGGCTGATGCGCCGCTCCGTGGGCGAGGGCTTCGCGGCGCTGATCACCAGCCGCCTCGTCGGATACACGATCTTCCTCGTCGGTGTCATCTACGCGTTGACGAGCCTGGGGGTCCGCCTGGGTCCGCTCCTCGGCGCCCTCGGCATCGGTGGTCTGGTCCTGGCGCTGGCGTTGCAGAAACCGGTCGAGAACTTCTTCGATGGGATCATCCTGCAGACCCGGCGTCCCTTCACCGTCGGCGACACCGTCGTGCTCGGAGATCACACCGGCGTCGTCGAGGACATCGATTCGAGGACGACGCTGCTGCGCAGTCTCGACGGGGTGCCCATCCGGGTGCCGAATGCGACCGTCGCCGGTCTCGAGATCATCAATCTGACCCGGGAGCCCGTCCGCCGCAGCACCCTCGACGTGGGCGTCGCCTACGACACCGATCTCGACGTGGCAACCGCTGCGCTCGGTATCGCAGTCCAGCGGGTCGATCGCATCCTCGGCGAGCCTGCACCACTGGTCCTGCTGTCCGATTTCGGGGCGTCGAGCATCGACTTCACCATCTACTTCTGGCATCGCAGCGACGTGCCGTCCGAGCTCGCCACCCGTCACGACCTGCTGCTCGCCGTGCATCAGACGCTGGCCAACGACGGCATCACCATCGCGTTCCCCCAGATGGTCGTCTGGAGTGGCGAGCCCCGCACCGGCCCGGTGTACGAGACCTACGGCGGCCCGATCAGGACCGCGCACCCCCATCTCGACGAGTCCGAGCCCACCCAGCCCCGAGGCAGGACCCGCAGCTGGTTCTGGTCGCGCTCGTCCACCGAGCGCCGAGGAGCGGCACTGACGGCGTCGTCCCCGGCGTGAGCGCCCAGGCCGTGCGACGATGGGCGCATGCCATCTGCTCTACGCCTGCGCAGCGTCTTGTTCGCACCGGGCAACCGCCCCGAGGTCCTCGCGAAGCTCCCTCGCAGCGAGCCCGACCTGGCGGTCATCGACTGGGAGGATGCCGTGCCGACTGCGGCGAAGGCCGCAGGCGCGTGCGGTGGCCCCCGACGCGGTTGCGGAGCTGGCGGGGCACCCGGCGATGCGGGTTGCGGTTCGCTGCAACGCCCCGGGGACCGATGCGTTCGTCGAGGACGTGGCCGCCCTGCCGCCGGGGCTGTCGGTGGTGCTCGTGCCGATGCTCGAGTCCGCAGCCCAGGCCGAGGCCGTCCATCGGGCGCTGCGTGAGGCCGGGCAGGACATCGGGATCGTCGCCGGTGTCGAGACCGCTGCGGGTATCGAGCACGCTGCTGCGACGCTCGCCACGGCGGGCGTCGTCGGTGCCTACTTCGGTGCGGAGGACTTCGTGGTGGACATGGGCGGGGTGCGGACCGAGTCGAACGTCGAGGTCCTCTACGCTCGGTCTCGCCTGGTCCTGGCGGGGCGGCTGGCCGGGGTGCCGGTGATCGACCAGGTGGTGGCCGATTTCGGCGATGCCGAGCGGTTCCGGCGCGAGGCGGCCGAGGCCCGAGCGATGGGGTTCGCGGGCAAGCTGTGTATCCACCCCTCCCAGGTGGCGTTGGCCCGTGAGGCGTTCATCCCCGGCGATGCCGAGATCGAGCGGGCGAGGGCCCTGCTCGCCGCCTACGACGCCGCGGTCGCCGACGGGACGTGCGTCGATCAGCTTCGACGGCCAGATGGTCGACGAACCGGTGGCCCGCCAGGCACGCCAACTCCTCGACGCGCGCCGAGGGCTGAGTGGCGCCATGGATGGTCGCTGGGGTGGCCGTTTATGGCGCCGGAGCCGGTTTCGCGGGTGGGGTCAGTCTCGGTCGAGGGGGCCGAGGGTGGTGACGGGTTCGGGGGTGACGAGGCGGCGGCCGCGGGTGTCGTCGACGTACCAGGCTCTCGCCGGTGGGGATCGATGCGGCGCGGAGGCCGACCGATCCGGAGGTGAGGGTGGCGCCTTGGGGTGTCCAGCCGTGTACCTCGATGCCGTCGATGAGGACGCGGGAGTTGCCGAGCTGGTCGGTCCACATCTCGACCTGGACCCATCGTCCGGTGTCGGGTGTGCCGGCGGGGGCTGCGTCCTGGACGACGGTGGCGCCGGTGCGGCGGGCGAGGTTCCAGCCGGCGGGCGACGACGCGGTTTCGTACTGGTCGGTGGGGACGGTGCCGGTGCGGGTGCCGGCGGAGATGGCGAGTGTGGTCGAGGTGGTCCACCACCAGCTGCGGAAGACCATGCCGGGTTCGTCGAGTCCGATGGCGGTGGCCCAGGCCGTGGCGCCGGGGCCGTTGACCTCGGGTGCGGCGAGCGCGAACGCCGCCGGACCTGGTCTGGGTGCTGGTGATCGTCCAGGGCGCGACGAGTGCGCTCTGTTCGCCTCCGAGCGACAGGAAGCTGGCGGGGTCGTCGACGTTGGCGACGTGGGTGGCGATCTCGTCGGCGGTGGCGGCGCGGTGTTCGATGACGACGTGGTCGATGGTGCCGGTCACACCGCGGTCGCCGGCGGCGCGGTTGCCGACGAGGACGGGGCCGGTGAGGTCGCGGTCGAGGATACCGGTGGCAGCGACGCGGTCGACCTCGGTGCCGTCGACGTAGAGGGCCAGGTCGGTGCCGTCCCAGGTGGCGGCGGTGTGGTGCCAGGTGCCGGTGGTGATGGTGCCGCCGCGGGCTTCGACGGTCGATCCGCCGAGGCGAATGGTGGCGACGGTCTCGTCGGTGGCGCTGTCGACGAACAGTTCGATGATGGGTGTGCCGCCGGCATCGGCTCGTGAGATCAGGCGGGGATCGGTGCCGAGGGCGGTGAGGTTCACCCAGGCGCTCATGGTGAGCTCGCTGCTGGTGAGATCGAATGCGGGGCCGGTCAGACGATCGGCGCCGCCGGTCGAGGGCGACGGCGGCGGCCGGTGCGGGTGGGTGCGGCGATTGCTGCGGCGCCGCCGGCGGGCGTGAGGTCGGTGCGTCGCGTCGATGCGTCGAGGAGTCGGGTCGGCGGTGGCATCGGCGGCGGTGACGGCGGCGGAGAACTCCGAGGTCGGTCCGTAGGTGCCGCCGCCGAGGGCTTCGGTGGCGGTGGCGGTGATGACGGTCCCGGCGGCGGCGGCGACGCTGTGGGTGAACGCCAGGCTGCCGGTGCCGGGGTGGGTGATGGTGGTGGCGCCGATGAGGGTGGCGCCTTCGCCGTAGCCGGTGGGGTCGGCACCGGCGGGGTTGGCGTAGAACTCGATCCGGTAGTCGCCGGCGGGGACGTCGAGGCTGTAGTCGATGCTGGTGACGGCGCCGGTCGCATCTGCGTTGACGAGGACGGGGTAGTTGAGTCGGTTGTTGGCGCCGCCGTCGGGGTCGCCGGGGTCGTTGGTGGTGACGCCGTCGCCGCCGAGGTCGATGCCGAGGGCGCCGTTGTCGCGGATCTCGTTGCCCAGCACGGCGACGGACGTGGCCGAGGGGCGGATCTCGACGCCGGGCCCGCCGCTGTTGGCGATGACGTTCGCGTCGGTGGCGTCGACGCCACCGACGCGTCCGTTGCCGGTGGTGTCGGCCCAGATGCCCTGGAGGTTGCCGAGGTCGACGGTGCCCGCGCGGTCGGTGCCGATGATGTTGCCGGTGACGATGCTTCCGGTGCTGGTTCCGACCAGGGTGATGGCGGCGTTGCCGTGGTCGCCGATGAGGTTGTCGCGGATCTCGATGTCGTCGCCGGTGACGATGATGCCCTCGGTTGCGTTGCCGGCGGGGGTGATGCCATCGGGCAGGACTCCGACGAAGCTGTCGTGGACCTGGACCCGGTCGGCGTCGATCTGCATGCCGTCGTTGGGGAACCCGACGACGGCGAGGTGGCCGAGGTCGGTGTCGTCAGCGCCGGCGGAGACGGAGAAGCCGGTCTCGGTGCCGGACAGGGACGAGCCGTCCACCGCGATGACCGGGTCCAGCGTCCAGCCGGGCTGGGTGGAGGCGTCGATGGTCACGGTCGCCGCGATGGCGGGGAGCGCGGTGGCGGCGGGGGTGATGGTCCAGACGCCGGCGGTGTGGCCGGGATCGGCTGTCGGGATCGCGAACCAGATGGTGTCGACGGGTGTCGAGGGGTCGTTGGCCTCTGCGACGGCGGCGCGCAGGGTGCATTCGGGGTCGCCGCCGGTGATCGTTGCGCCGGTGTCGCACTGGCCGTCACCGACCGTCGCATCGGCAGCATCGCCGGTGGAGTTCACCACGACGAGGTCGGGGGAGGGCACCGCGGCGGAGAACTCCGAGGAAGCACCGTAGGAGCCCCCGCCGAGATCCTCGGTGGCGGTCAGGGTGAGGATCGCTGCCGAGGAGGTGACGCTCATCGAGAAGGTCTCGGTGCCGGAGCCGGTGTGGGTGATTGTCGCGGCGCCCAGCAACTTCTCGCCTTCGCCGTGGCCGCTCGGATCAGCGGTTGTGCTGGCGAAGAGTTCGATGCGGTAGTCGCCGGCGGGCACGTCGAGCGTGAAGTCGACGAGCAGGTTCCCTGCGACGCGCTGCACCCGGTCGATCTCGGGGAAGTTGACCAGGCCGTTCGGGCCGGTGTCGGCGTCGCCGGGGTCGTTGGGGGTGACACCGTCGGTGGCGAGGTCGATGCCGATGCCGGCGTTGCCGGTGATCGAGTTGCCGATGATCGCGTTCGCGTCGGCGCTTGTTCCGGTGATGATGACGCCTTTGGCGTCGTTGCCGGCGATGGTGTTGCCCTCTGCGGCTGTGTCGCCGCCGATGAGGTTGGCGAGGGTGTTGTCGAGGTACACGCCGGCGCGGGTGACGGCGTTGTCGGCGCCGTTGCCGACGGGTGTGGTCGCGGTGGTGTCGAGGCCGATGATGTTGTTCTGGACGATGTTGCCGGTGGCGTTGGGCCCCCACACATAGACGCCGTACCAGCTGTTGCCGGAGATCACGTTGCCCGAGCGCGCACCGGGGGCGCCGATCACGTTGTCGGGCCCATCCCACAAAGCGATGCCGATCTGTTGAACGGCGCCGCCGCCGTCGTAGGGCAATGCGGCGGTGCCCGTGGCGTCGACGCCGATGGAGTTGCCCATGATGACGGTGCCGTCGGAGATGGCGGGGGCGCCGTCGCTGAAGTCGTCGATGAACACGCCGCGGAGACGGTTGCCCGAGATCACGTTTCGATCCGCAACGGCCGTCCCGCCGATGACGGTGCCGGTTGCGCCCTGGACGAGGACACCCTGGCTCGTGTTGCCGACCTCGCCCACCGTGCCGGCCGGGTCGGCGCCGAGGTGGTTGCCGGCGATGGTGGTGCCGGTACCGCCGAGCACTGCGATGCCGGTTGCGAATCGGTTGATCGCGAACCCGCGGATGGTCGTGCCGCCTGCGGTGACGGTGAGGCCGTTGCCGCCGGCGGTCGAACCGACGAGCTCGATCACCGGTGTGGTCGACCAGCCGGGCTGGGTGGTGGCATCGAGCGTCGTGGTCGTGGTGATGGTGGGCAGCGCGGACCCGGGGGTGATCGTCCATACGCCCGCTGTGTGACCGGCGTCGGTGACCGGCACCAGGAAGTGCACGGTGTCGACGATGGAGCTCGCGTTGGCTTCGGCGATCGCGGCGCGCAGGGTGCACTCGGTGTCGCCTTCGGCGTTGGTGGCGCCGGTGTTGCAGACGTGATCGCCCGGGTTCGCGTCTGCTGCGTCGCCGGTCGAGTTGACCACGACGGTCCCGGCGGTGACTGCGGCGGAGAACTCCGAGGTCGATCCGTAGGCTCCGCCGCCGAGGTCCTCGGTGACCGTCACGCTCACCACATCGGTCGGGACACCGACGAACGCAGCACCCCACGCCTGGGGACCGGATCCCGAGTGCGACAGGGTCGCGGTCGCACCGAACTGGGCGCCCTCGCCGAAGCCGCTGGGGTCCGCCCCGTCGGGATTGGTGAAGAACTCGAAACGGTACGAACCGGCTGGGACGTCGAAGGTGCCGTTCAGGATGACGATCGGGCCCGACACCGACGCAGACGTGATGACCGGGGCATTCAACAGATCGTTCGGTCCGGCGTCGGGGTCGCCGGCGTCGTTCGGGGTGACGCCGTCGCCGCCGAGGTCGACACCGAGCCCGCCGTTGACCCGGATCTCGTTGCCCAGGATCGCGTTGTCGGAACCTGCAGTGGCGGTCAACATCACCCCGTCGCCGGTGTTCGATGCGATGATGTTGGCTTCACCGGGGTCTACGCCACCGATCCGGTTCGAGCCCGCTGCCAGGGTGATCTCGACGCCGGCTCCGGTATTGGGCATCGGGGTCGTGGCGTCGGGTCCGACACCGATCCGGTTGCCGATCACGACGTTGCCGGTCGAGCCACTGTTGCGGATCACGATCCCCGACGCCGCGCCGTAGCCGACGACGTTGGCATCATCGAGGCCGGTGCCGCCGATGGTGTTGTCGGCAGCATCGACGCTGACGAGGATCCCCATGTCGGCGTTGGGCCTCGGGCTCAGCTTGGCGTCGAACCCGACCCAGTTGTTCGTCAACGTGTTGCGATCGCCGTAACCGGTCGATCCGTCGATCTCGAGGCCTTCGTCGGGGAAGCTGTGCACGATGAACCCACGGATCAGACTGTCATCGGTGCGCAACACCAACCCACCTGAAGCCCCCGTAGCGCCGGTGCCGATGAGCTCGACGATCGGCGCGCCCGACCAGCCCGGCTGCGTCGATGCATCGATCGTGACGGGATCGGTGATGAACGGATAGGGCGACGCAGGCGTCAGCCGATACGACAACGGCGACGCCGAATACCCCGGATCCGACGTCGGGATCGCGAAGCCGATCGCGTCGAGTCCGGCGAACGCGTTGGCCTCCTCGATCGCGGCGCGCAACGTGCACTCCGGATCGCCCTCGCTGTTGACACCGCCGGTGCTGCACGTGCCGTCGCCCGGCGCAGTGTCACCGTCATCGCCGGTCGAGTTCACCAGCAGGCTCTCCACACGCACCTGGTGGCCGGGAACGAACTCGAGCATCCAGATCTGTGCCAGGCCGTCGGCGGCGTCGCTGTGGGTGCGAACGAGCGTTCCGGTCAGGTCGTAGACCCGGATGTGGTCGCCGAGCTCGGACCCGACGTACATCAGACCGTCGGCTCCGAACACCAGACCGTACGCACCGGAGAGGGTCACGACGTCGGCCTCGTAGGCGCCGGTGGTGCCGTCGTAGCGGCGGACGGCGCCGGCGCCGTTGCGGTTGGCGACGTACAGGTCGCCGTCGGGGCCGAAGACGAGGTCGGTTGCCATGTCCAGGTTCGCGGTGGCGAAGGCGTCGACAAGGGTGCCGTCGGCCTCGAACCGCAGCACGTCGCCGAACCAGTTCGCAACATAGAGAAGGCCGTCGGGTCCGTAGGTCATGCCCATCGGACCGTCGAGGCCCGAGGCAGGACCGGCGAAATCGCCGAGCGGGGCGCCGGTCGCGGCGTCGTAGCGCTCGATGGTGTCTGTGTTGTAGCTCGAGACCAGCAGGCTGCCGTCGGGCGCGAAGGCGAGGCCCGTGGCGCCGTCGAGGCCACCGGATGCCGCAGCGACGAACGTGTCGACGAATGCCCCGGTCGCAGGGTCGTAGCGGACCACCCGGTCGGAGATGAACCCACTGACGTAGAGCAGGCCGTCGGGGCCGACGAGCGCGTGGGTGGCGCCGTCGAGGCCCGCATTGGTGGGGAACACCCGGACCGAGTCGCCGCTCACCCCGTCGAGCTCGCGGACGACGTCCGCGCCGAAGTCGGCGGCAAGTAGGTTGCTGGCCCCGAAGACGCCGTCTTCGTCGACAACGGCGACGGTGATCGGATAGTCGCGCGTGGCCGCGTAGATGTGCGATGCCGACGACGGGTTGCCCGCGATCGTCTCGAAGGTGCCGTCGCCCCAGTCGATGCGCCATTCGGTGACCGTGTCGTCGCCGGGGTCGCTGACGCCCAGGTTCACGGTGTAGGACGCCCCCGGTCGGGCGAGACCGGATCCGCTGACGGTCGGTGTCGGGGCGGTGTTCGTCACGGTCAGCGCCGTGGTGGTCGTGTCGGCACCGCCGTTGCCGTCGGTGACACGGAGCCCGACGGTGTAGGCCCCGTCGTCGGCGATGCCGAGGCTCGCCAGCGTGGACCAGGCGACGGTCGGCGCGGACCCGGTGGCGTCGTCGTAGGAGCCGTCGAAGTCGATGTCCCACAGGTAGGTGAGCGGGTCCCCGTCGGGGTCCGTGGATCCGCTTGCATCCAGGACGAGGGCAGCTCCTTCGGCGATGGTGTAGGGGCCGCCGGCATCGGCGGTCGGTGGGCTGTTCGGGGCGGTCGCGACCCGTGCGAGCGAGAACTCCGAGGTGGAGCCGTAGACGCCGCCACCGAGGTCTTCGGTGACGGTGACGGTGACGGTGTCGCCGACGCTTCCGACGAAGGCGCCGCCCCATCCCTGAGGGCCTGCGCCGGAGTGGCTCAGGGTCGACGTGCCGACCAGTTCCTGGCCTTCGCCGTAGCCGGTCGGGTCGGCGCCGCTCGGGTTGCGGAATATCTCGAAGCGGTAGCTGCCGGCAGGGACATCGAAGGTGCCGTTGAGCGTGACGATGATCCCCGACGTCTCCGCAGACGTGATGACCGGGAAGTTCAGACTGTCGTTGGCGCCGCCGTCGACGTCGCCGGGGTCGTTTAGGGTCACGCCGTTCAGATTGAGGTCGATGCCGATCTCGCCGTTCGAGTAGATGCTGTTGCCGAGGATCGCGTTGCGGGTCGCGGTGCTGTTCTGGATCGCCACGCCGCGGCCGGTGTTGTGGGCGATCACGTTGCCCGCCCCGGCGGCGGTCCCGCCGATGCGGTGGTCGTCCTCGGTGGTGACCCGCACGCCGTTGGTCCCGTTGCCCCTCGGCGTGGTGCCGTCGACCCCGACGCCGATCATGTTGGCCTCGACGACGGTACCGGTGGTGCCTGTGCCGGGGTTGGAGCCGTCGCCGATGATGATGCCGTCGTTGGCATTGGCGGCGATGACGTTGCCGGCGCCGACCGTGCCGACGATGGTGCCGTTGGCGCCGGATTCGATCTGCACGCCTCGGTCGCCGTTGGGGATGGAGGTGAGCCCGTCGGATCCGACCCCGATCATGTTCGACCGGATCGTCGTGCCGACGGTGCCGGCACCGTCGAGGTAGATGCCGTCCGTGCCGTTGCCGGAGATGACGTTGCCGTGGCCGGCTGCTGGCCCGCCGATGTCGGTTGCGGAGGTGCCGTTGAAGACGGTGATGCCGTAGGTTCCGTTGCCTCGATCGATCAGGCCGGATGCGTCGGTGCCGATGCGGTTACCGCGGATCACGTTGGCCGTGGTCGCTACGTTCAGGTTCCCGTTGAGGTGGATGCCCTCTTGGGTGTTCGCCGAGATGACGTTGCCTTCGCCCAGCGTCGCGTCACCGCCGATCACGGTGTTGTTGGCGCCGTTGTAGAGCACGATGCCGTGTCGTCCGTTGGGCATGGCCGTGATGCCGTTGGCACCGAGGCCGATGTGGTTCGCCTGCAGGACGTTGCCGGCGCCGGTGCCGCCGGTCTCGACGCCGTCGTTGCCGTTGCCCGACAGGACGTTGCCGGCACCGGGGGCGCCGATCACGTTGTTGGAGCTCCCATTGCCGAGCGCGATGCCGTCGGCGTCGTTGCCGATGCCCGCTCCACTGGCGTTACCGGTGACGTCGGTGCCGATGTAGTTGTTGATGATCGTGTTGCCGCTGGAGTTCCAGATGACGATGCCGTCGCTGGCGTTGCCGGAGATGACGTTGCGATCCGCTGTTGCGGTACCGCCGACCGTTGTGGGCCCCGAGCCGCTGCCGAGGTCGATGCCGCGGGCTCCATTGCCCCGGTCGATGCCCCCTCCCGGTGACACGCCGATGTGGTTGCCGGCGATGGTCGTTCCTTGCGCGCCGGAGACGAGTTCGATGCCGTCGGCGGCGAACCGGTTGATGGCCAGCCCGCGGATCGTGACGCCGTCGCCGAGGATGCGCAGGCCGTCGACCCCCGACCCTGCAGAGGTGCCGTTGATCTCGATGACCGGCGTCGACGTCCAACCGGGCTGCGTTGTGCCGTCGATGCTGACGGTGTCGGTGATGTCGGGCAGCGCCGCTGTGGGTGTGATCGTCCAGACCCCGGCGGCATGGCCGGATTCTGTCGCGGGGATGCCAAAGTGGATCGCGGTGGCGTAGGGGTTGGCGTTGGCTTCTTCGATGGCGGCGCGCAGGGTGCAGGCGCGGGCGCCGGCGGTGTTGCTCGCTCCCGTCCAGCAGTAGCCGTCACCGGGTGCGTTGTCCCCCGAGTTGCCGGTGGCATTCACGACGATGGGAGCGGCAGGTCCGGGCCAGTGGATGACCGACCAGCCGAGATCGGCGGTGGCGAGCGCTGCGTCGCGGCGGACCTGCAGGTTGGTGGCAGTGGTGAGCCGAGTGGTGAACCAGCCCACACCGGGGTTGTCGTTAGACGTGTACGCAGAACGTCCGCCGAAGAGGTCGTAGCCGCCGACACCGATCGATCGGCTCGGGTCCACCGACGTGATCGAGGCATTCACCGTGGTTGCTGCACCGGAGAACGCTGCGTTGTCCCGCTGCACCGTGGTGGCGTCGGTGAACTCGATCAGCTCCCACGACACGTCCATTGCCTGGCCGGTGCTCGACCGATCGAACGTCAGTGTGGTGCCGTTGGTGACGATGCCACGAACCAGCTTCTGGCCGATGTCCGAAGAGCTGCCGTTGTCGGTGCTGTGGCTGTAGACCAGCCACGACGTGGTGGTGTCGACCGCAGCAACAGTGGCGCTACGTGATGCGTCCCCCGACGCGAGGCTGGTCGTGCCGCGCTGGACCGTTGCGTCGTTGTACTGGATCACCTGCCACGCCACGGTGCTGCCGAGTCCGCTCCCGATGTCGATGCGCAGGTTGGTCGACGACGTCAGCGTCGCCCGGGCGAAGTCGTCCTCTCCGAAGGTGTTCCCCTCGCCGGCGACGTTGGAGAGCACGAAGCTGCGTGATCGGTCGACTGGCGAGATCGCGACGTTGACCGGGCCACCGCTGCCGATGAACTCGGCACCGCGCTGCACGGTCACGCCCGAGACGAACTCGACGATCGACCACTCGATGGTGACCGTCGCGCCCGTCCCCACCCGGCTGAACGTGACCGTTGTCGGATTGGTGAGGACACCGTTGACCGTGATGTTCGAGGGAGTCCCGTCGTCGCCGCGCAGCGTGTAGGTCAGGAACGCCTTGGTGGGATCGACCGCAGCGATGGTGGCGGTCACCGATGATGAGCCGGTGTTGAGTACCGCCGTGCCCTTCTGGATGTCGTCGAGCACGACGGGGTCGAGTGGGCCGACCGCCGTCGCGGTGATCGCTGCGGAGAACTCCGACGTCGACCCGAAGCCGTTCACCAGAGCGCTGTCGATGCGGGTCGCGGTGGCGGTGATCACGTCGCCGGCCGAGCCTGCGAAGGTGTGCGTGAGGCCCGTCCCGGGAGCTGTCGTGACGGCCGACACGAAGTCCTCGCCCTCGCCGTACCCGCTCGGGTCTGCGCCGGAGGGGTTCGCGAAGAACTCGACGCGGTACTGGCCGGCATTGGCGGGGACGTCGAGGTCGTAGGTGACCGTGACGGTGCCTGCTGAGACCGTCGCCGATGTGATGGCCGGGAAGTTGAGGAGCGTGTTGGTGCCGCTGTCGGGATCGCCCGCGTCGTTCGGCGTGAACCCGACGCCGCCGAGGTCGATGCCGATGCCGCCGTTGGCGACGATCCGGTTGCCGATGATGGCGTTGTCGGTCGACGTCGACGCGATGATCCGCACGCCCGAGGACGTGGCGCCGGCGAAGGTGTTGCCGTCGCCTGGCGCAGTACCGCCGATGAGGTTCCCGATCGCGGTGGCGAACAGCAGGATGCCCTGCGATTGCCCGGCGATGATGGTCGAGCCGTCGGTCGCAGTGCCGAACTTGTTGCCCTGGATGCGCGAGTTGGTCAGCGTGCCGTACGACGAGATGCCCTCGGAGTTGGCGGTGATGACGTTGTCCTCGATGACCGTGCCCACCTGGGTGTCGAGCTGGATGCCTTCCTGGGTGTTGCCGACGGCCACCGTGCCCGATGCCGAGAGTCCGATGATGTTGTTGCGCACGATGGCGCGATCGGCCCCGCTGCTGAACAGGATGCCGTCGAGGTCGTTGCCGCTGATCACGTTCCCGTCGATGACGACGTCGTCGGATTGCACGAGGATGCCGCTCGAGGCGTTGCCGAGATCGGTTGCTCCGGTCCCCGGAGCGACGCCGATGCGGTTGCCGGCGATGGTCGCCCGGTCGCCGTTGACCAGGATGCCCATGCCGCCGAAGCGGGTGATGGATAGCCCACGGATCTCACTGTCGGCCGCGTTCAACTGCAGCGCGGTGCTCGCCGCCGGCGGATGGCCCATCGAGGCGGACGACGGGGGAGCCTGCGTAGTCCGGTTCGGTGGTTGCATCGATCGTGACGGGACCGGTGATGGTCGGAAGCGCCGACCCGGGTGAGATCACGTGCGCGCCGCCCACGAGCGCGGCCGGGATGTCGAAACGGATGATGTCGGCGCCTGCCCGCGCGTTCGCCTCCCCGATCGCCGCACGGAGGGTGCACTCGGGAGCGCCTCCGATGGTGCCGCCCGTCGCGCAGGTCCCGTTGCCGGCGTTGTTGTCCGCGGCGTCGCCGGTGGAGTTGACGACGAGGAGGCCGACGGTGACCGCGGCCGAGAACTCCGAGGTCGGCCCGTAGGAGCCGGCCCCGAGGTCGCGGGTGGCGGTGGCGGTGATGACGTCGCCGACCGCGGCGCTGAATGCGTGCGTGCGGCCGGTGCCGTTGGCGACGGTGACGGCGGACAGGAACTCCCGGCCCTCGCCGTAGCCGGTGGGGTCGGCGCCGCCGGTGTTCTTGAAGAACTCGACGCGGTAGTTGCCGGCGGGGACGTCGAGGTCGAACGTCGCGGTGACCGTGCCTCCCGACGCGACCGTGGAGGTGATGACCGGGAAGTTGAGCAGGTCGTTGGGGCCGCTGTCGCCGTCGCCGGCATCGTTCGCGGTGACGCCGCTCCCACCGAGGTCGATGCCGAGGCCGCCGTTGGAGTGGATGGCGTTGCCGAGCAGACGGTTGTTCGTGCCGGCGCCGGTGGGGAGCTGGATGCCGGCGGCCGTGTTGTAGGCGATCGTGTTGCCCGTGCCGGCGGTGGTGCCGCCGATGGTGTTGTTGTTGGCACTCGTGAAGATCCGGATGCCGGCACCGCTGTTGGGGACGCCGGCGGTGCCGGCGGCGTTCGTGCCGATGCGGTTGCCCTGGATGATGTTGCCCGTGGCGGTCGAGTTGTAGACCCAGACGCCTTCGTTGGTGTTGCCCGACACGACGTTGCGGTCGGCTGCGTGTCGTGCCGCCGACGATGTTGTTCGGGGTCTTGATGTTGATGCCCCATGCATTGGCCCGTGCGCTGGTTCCGGTGACGTCGGTGCCGACGTAGTTGCCGACGATGGTGTTGCCGCCCTGGAACTCGATGTCGATGGCGTCGTCGCCCCAGCGTTGGACGTTGAGTGCTCGGATCGTGGTGCCGCCGCCGGTGATCCACAGGCCGTTCTTCTCGCTGCCGGAGGAACTGACACCGTCGAGAACGACGACGGGTCGGGCGTTGGTGGCGTACTCGGGCTGGGTCGACCCGTCGATGATCATCGGGGTGCTGATCGCGGGGAGCAGCGTCGATGGTCGGATGACGAACGACTGCGGTGACGCGGTGTAGTTGGCGTCGCTCTGGGGGATGGCGAACCGGATGGTGTCGGTTCCGGCGACGGCGTTGGCTTCCTGGATCGCGGCGCGGAGGGTGCATTCGGGTTGGCCGGAGACGGTGCCGCCCGTGGCGCAGGTGCCGTTGCCAGCACTGGAGTCGGAGGCGTCGCCGGTGGAGTTCACGACGAACACGGTCGGGTCGAAGCGGACGAGGAGACCGTCGCTGGTGCCGCTGAGGGTGGGGTCGTAGGCGTTTGCGGTCACGAACATGTTGTTCGAGGAGGTGCCGCCGACGAGCCAGGCCGCCCCGGTGGCGGTGAGGGCGATGTCGTCGAAGGTGTCGTTGCCCGAACCGCCGAAGTAGGAGGCGTACTCCATGGTCGATCCGGTTGCCGACAGCACGGCGTACAGCCCGTCGCCGGCGCTGACGGTGGTGTCGTGGGCGCCGGCGGTGGCCAGCCCGGTCGACTGGGTGTAGATCGCCGACGTGGGCCCGCCCGGTGATGTCGACCGTGACGGCCTGGCCGCGGTCGAGTCCGCCGCCGCCGAGGTAGGTCGAGTAGGCGAGTTGGGCGGCGCCGGTCTGGCTGCGGTCGAGTTTCGCGACGA
This sequence comes from uncultured Acidimicrobiaceae bacterium, assembly GCA_963716795.1. Taxonomy (GTDB): domain Bacteria; phylum Actinomycetota; class Acidimicrobiia; order Acidimicrobiales; family UBA8592; genus CAVQUE01. The sequence continues at coordinate 364,894 of CAVQUE010000003.1, forward strand.
AGGCGTCGTCGCTGCCCCCGTAGGACGTGTCGTAGGCGCCGGCGGTGGTGGGGAAGCCGGTCGCTGAGGCGGTGCCGACGACGTGGAAGACGTTGGTGTCGGTCACGGCGATGGCCTCGCCGCGTTCGGTGCCGGACGTGCCGAGGAACGGTGGAGTAGTTGAGGGTGGTGCCGGTCGAGGAGAGGACGCCGGCCCAGACGTCGAAGCCGCCGTTGTGGGTGGTGTCGTAGGCGCCGGCGGTCGTGGGGAAGCCACTGGCGGCCTGGCCGGTGACGAAGACGTTGCCGGCGGGTCCGAGCGCGACGGCGGTGGCGGTGTCGCTGCCGGTGCCGCCGAGGTAGGTGGACCAGACGAGTCCGGTGCCGGTGGCGTTGAGCTTGGTGACGACGGTTACAGCCGTTGCAGCCATGCTCATCGGGCATCTGCTTTTCCCGAAAGTGCAGATTGCTACGGAATTTCCGCTGGTGCTGGGTGCCATATCGATCATTGCATCCATCATCGCGATTTTCTTTGTAAAACTCGGCAAGGGCGCGTACATCATGGGCGCTCTGTACAAAGGCATGTTGAGCGGTGATCCTGGCTGCCATCGCCTTCTACTATGCCACGACTAAACTGTTTGTGGGTGTTGGCGAGCTTTCGGCCATGTCCATCTATTACTGTACCTTGATCGGACTGATCCTGACCGTCGTCATCGTGATCATCACCGAGTATTATACCGGTATATACGGCCCGGTAAAAGCCATTGCAGAGGCGTCTACAACCGGGCACGGCACCAACATCATCGCCGGCCTGGCCGTGAGTATGCAGGCCACGGCCGCACCAATTCTGGCCATCTGTCTGGCCATCTGGCTGGCCTATGCTTTTGCCGGTCTATACGGTATCGCCATGGCAGCCATGTCCATGCTGTCCATGACCGGTATGGTCATTGCCATCGACGCTTGTGGACCTATTACAGACAATGCCGGCGGAATCGCCGAAATGGCCAATTTGGATGAAAGTGTCCGCAATGTCACCGATCCCCTGGATGCGGTGGGCAACACCACCAAGGCCGTCACCAAGGGATACGCTATCGGCTCGGCCGCACTGGCAGCCCTGGTTCTTTTTGCAGCCTATGTACAGGAATTCGCCATGAAGGGCGGAGAAGCCTTGAAGTTCGACCTGAGCGATGTCAATGTCATCATCGGGCTTTTTATCGGCGGGTTGCTGCCCTACCTTTTTTGCCTCCATTGCCATGAAGGCTGTGGGCAATGCCGGAGGTGCCGTGGTTGACGAAGTTCGACGCCAGTTCCGAGACATACCGGGCATCATGGAAGGTACGGCCAAACCCGATTATGGCGCATGCGTCGATATGGTGACGAAATTTGCATTGAAAGAAATGATCGTTCCGGCCCTTCTGCCGGTGATTGCGCCCCTTATCGTAGGTTTCTTGTTAGGTCCTGTTGCCCTGGGCGGTCTTTTGATCGGTAGTATTGTCACGGGTGTTTTTGTGGCCGTCTCCGATGACCACCGGAGGCGCTGCCTGGGACAATGCCAAGAAGTATATCGAGGATGGTCATCTGGGCGGTAAAGGGAGTGACGCCCACAAAGCGGCCGTTACCGGTGATACGGTTGGCGATCCTTACAAGGATACCGCCGGACCTGCAGTGAATCCCATGATCAAGATTCTGAATGTGGTGGCGCTGCTGATGGTACCGTTCCTGATGTAGTTTAACACGACGCAACTGTTGTAAATAGAAGAGGATTGGTGCAGAGATGCACCAATCCTCTTTTTCGTTGATTGTTTTGTTCAAGGGTGGTATGATCCCGTTTCGTATAAGCAAGTTTGATCCATGTGTTTCAAGAGTTTGTGGTGTGAGAATGTCAAATAGATCCGGAAATGAAACCGATATAAAAAGCGATGTGCCTGCACGGACATTTGTGGTGGGTGACCTGGCTGTTTATCCGGCGCATGGCGTCGGCAAGATCGAGGCAATCGAAAGCCGTGTCATCAATGGGGAAACCCATGATTTTTATATCATGAAAATCATCGAGAATGGCATGGTGATCATGATTCCCACCTGGAATGTCGTATCCGTTGGGTTGCGGGAAGTCATCAGTGAAAAAGAAATTCCCAAGATCATCGAGGTCATGAAAGCCAGGCAGGAATCCACCATCGATAACCAGACATGGAATCGCAGGTATCGGGAATATATGGATAAAATCAAGACCGGCTCTCTGTACGAGGTTGCGGAAGTGTTCCGGGACCTCTCCATTCTGCGACTGACAAAAGATCTCTCTTTTGGTGAAAGAAAACTCTACGATACAGCCCAGGGCCTTCTGGTCAAGGAGCTTTCCACGGCCAGAAACACAAAAGAAGAGGCCATTGTCTCCGAAATTGAATCATTGTTCGTTCCTGAAGAAAAGTAATTCCCATCCACATGATGTTCTCCCGGGGTAAATTCGTCATTAGCGTCGCTGAATCCGATGCCGGCCAACGGCTCGACAGTCTTGTTTCTTCCAATCGCTCTGATTGTTCCAGGTCCTTTGCCGCCGCGCTCATCCAGGACGGTCGTATTACCATTGAGAACCAAAAAAGAAAGCCGGGTTATCGCGTCAAACCCGGCGAAAAGATTCAAGGCTGCATCCCGGAGTATGAACCCCCTTCTCTGCAGGCGGAAGCCCTGTCCCTGAACATCCTGTTTGAAGACAGACACCTGATTGTCATTGATAAGCCCGCCGGCATGGTGGTTCATCCTGCACCCGGGAATGATACCGGCACCCTGGTCAATGGGCTTCTGTATCATTGTCCTGAACTCGGGGGTATCAACGCAGAAATGAGACCGGGATCGTTCACCGGCTCGATAAAGACACCTCGGGAGCCCTGGTGGTGGCGAAAAACCGATCGGTTTTGGAAAACCTGAGTCAGCAGTTCAAGAACCGGGAGGTTCAGAAAAGATATCTGGCATTGGTTCATGGTGTTTTAGGGCCTGAATCCGGTAATATTTCGCTTCCCATCGGTCGGCATCCGGTAGATCGGAAAAAGATGTCCACCATCAGTTCCAAAGGGCGTGAAGCCGAAACCCTCTGGCGCGTAAAAAGGCGGTATACAGGTGCAACCCTGCTGGAGGTGGAACTTAAAACCGGTCGCACGCATCAGATCCGGGTGCATTGTACATCCATGCGTCATCCGATTATTGGCGATGATGTCTATACCTACGGAAACAGGCAAAGAAAATGCCAAATGACACGCGCCTGGAAACATTGCTGAAGTCGGCCGGGAGGCAAATGCTGCACGCCAGGCATCTAAGCTTCACCCATCCCGTGGAGCGGCGGGCCATGTCGTTTACAGCACCCATTCCAGAGGACATGCAAGGTCTCATGGACGGTCTGGCACTATTGGGGGGCATCCTTGACTGACGGGCAAATTGACAAGATTGAGCAATACGATGCCTTACTTTTGTTTTTCCCATTCCCGGTATTTTCGCCACGCCCGCCATTGTTGAAATTCCTCATATTCCGGAGTACCGACGGCTGACTTTTTCCAAAGCAGCCACTGTCGGTACTCTTCATAATCCTCATAGTCGGATTCAACAACAGGCTGTTCCGTGCCCTCTGATGAGGTGGGCGGTGTTTGAGGAGTCTCAGCAGGCGAACGCTCCTTATTTGAATCGTACAGTACCGCTCCATCTGCACCCTTTGTGAATATACCGGGTTCCTTGGGAATTTCATCAGCCCGGGAGGATCAAAAGGCCTGCCGGCGCAACTCCATGCACCCATGATGACTACAGACACCAGCAAAACCGTGCGGGCAAGTATCGTTCCTGCTTCTCATAATACGTCCCATTATTTTTAAAATTTGACACGTGTACCCAGCATGACCTGACGAATATCCTCAATGTTTGACGTCCCGTCGCGGTCAAGTTCATATGTACGATACGTACCGTAGAACTCAACACCATTCCAGGGTTTGATCACATAAGCCAGACCGTAGTTTTTAGATTTGTCCTTATCTTGAGCCAGGTCTTCGGTCACACCATATTCAACGGCAATGGCGTGGATATCGAATTTGTATCCCAGTTTGCCGTAGTAGTTGACAGGATCCGTGCTTGTATTGTCGATGTCACGTGTTCCGGAAGACACGGTCAGGTTGATACCCGAGGTGTGCAGCCAGGACACCGACCCGCCAATCTGGGTGTATTCCGGGTCTGAACGATTGTTGGAATCTACATATCCGATGGCCGTAGTGATTTTTCCAAATGCATCGAAATCCGCCGAATAACGTGCTGCCAGTTCATAAGCATCACCGTTGGTGCTACTGACCGAGAGTGTAGCGCCTCCAAACGTCGGCGTGTCGTATCGCAGGCGATCGTTGCGGCTTAAGCCGTCAAAATTGCTGCGGGTGCTACCAACTGTGGCGATGGGTGTGTCGTCGTTGTCGCGAAAATTTATGCTCTCGGCGGTGTCATTGACTCCCGAATACATGATCACGCCGGTGCCGGACAGATCCTCCTCGGAGGTTCCATTGGCCGCACCATCCCCCTGCCGATAGAAAGCTTGCCGAAAGGCACCACAAAAAAGGCCTCCAGTTTTCGATCATTAAAAGCCGAAGTCCCATCATCATCCTGCCCGACATCCACATTATTGGATGCGTTGGATTGGAATTCATTTTCCCAGACAACGCCAACGGTTACGGAATCATTAACCTGTTCGGAACCTGTAAGGCTGAAACGCGTGGATGAATTATCATTGTCCACGTTTAAAACCGATGTGTCTTTTCCATTGTCCGCCCACATGACCGCACGGTTTACCTGGCCGGAAAGCTTTACTTCCAAAGCCTGAACAGATGGCAGTCCTAAAAAAACAACGACCGCAACTATGCTTGAATACGTAATAAATTTAAAAATGTTCTTTTATTGCTCTATCCTCCATGGTTATTTACAGAATCTTGAATGACATCAAAGATTCTGTATGGCGTGGTGACATATATCTAATAGTTTGTATTTTTCTTAACTTGTCAAGGTAGCTTTGTTTTTAGAGACTCAGGATAGATACGATACAAGAAGGGAAGTCCTTGAAGCGTTGCCTGAATCCGGGGGGGGGGGCGGAGTGTCGCTTTCTAAACCGAATAGGTATTGCCAAACTTATTCTGACAAACGCCATAACATTCAGATCAGGTGTTTTCGGGCTACACCATTCCTTTGAATGCGAAAAGGGTTCAGGGAAAGAATGCCGGCGGTGACCAGGGCGATGGATGTATCCTGGAGGGGTTTGGGAACCCTGGCCAGGAGTATGCGTTCCCTTACACCCGCAAATAGAATGAGCGCCCAGCCGAACCCGATGGCGTAACTCATCGAGGCTACCAGGGCCTGCAGAAATGTGTATTCTTCGTTGACATTGATAAGACAGACACCCATGACGGCACAGTTGGTGGTGATGAGGGGCAAAAAAATTCCCAGACCGGCATAGAGGGCGGGAATGCTCTTTTTCAGAAACATCTCAACAAACTGAACCAAGGATGCAATGACGAGGATAAACGCAATGGTGCGAAGGTATTGCAAACCGAATGGCCGCAGGACATACGTGTCAACGATCCAGGTAATCAGCCCGGCCAGTACCAGGACGAACACGACAGCCATGGCCATACCAACGGCGGTTTCCATTTTCTTGGAAGTGCCGAGAAAGGGACAGTTACCCAGATACTGGGCCAGTAAAATGTTGTTGATGAGTATACAGCTGATTGCAAGGACAATATAGTCGCTTATCTATCTTCTCCTGTTATTCTCCGGCCATATTCATAACGCACAGCATGAGACTCAAGGCAGACAAATGCGCCGGGTGCTTGGATCATGAACGTAGATGGTTAAATGAGGGACCGAATATTTGCATCGGTGTTTCCCAGAATGTCAGGGTGCCGCTGCCGAACAATTCACGCACCACACCAAGGGCTGCCAACGACAGGGTGTAGCTGATGCCGATACCGAGCCCGTCCGCAAAGGAGGCCACAACGCCGTTTTTG
>CAVQUE010000004.1:0-492613 GCA_963716795.1 uncultured Acidimicrobiaceae bacterium
GGGCCGGCGATCGCAGTGCTGAGGCCGAGGCCCACCGCAGCGACCGTGAGGACCCGGACGGGCAGACGGTGCAGCGTCGCACCCTCCACCGCGAAGTCCGCCGGCGCGAGCTGCGGTGGCTGCGGCGCGTCGAGGCGCTCCATGTAGGGATGATCAACGGCGCAGAACGAGATCAGATCGACACGGGAGCGCTCCGACATGCGGCCGATCTCGACGCCCACGCGATGCCCGCCGGTCTCGAGCGGCATGGTCGAGCGCACGAGGCCCTCGGCCGAGACGATCGAGGTGCCGCCGTCCAGGCGGGGGAGTTCGAGCCGGACGGCGACGGTCGCGCCCGAGACTCGGGGGGTCTGCGAGCGTGAATCCGATGCCGTTCGCCGCCAGATCCAACGTCGAGGTGGCAACACCGTCGACAGTCGCCGGAACGACCGTGCGTATGCGCGTTGTCTTGCGTCGCTGGCGGCGCGTCACCATCAGTTGGAGGACGTCGATCATCGGGATCAGTGCGCCCAACGCGAACACCAGCACGACCATGCGTGCGCCGGCCGGGAACGCGGGCAAAGCGTCGCCCCAGACCAACGTCGCGCCGCGTGCTACGACAGCGAGCTCGAGTCCGACCACGGCGAGGGTGAGAAGCCGCAGCCGACCGAGCGATGCCCATCCCTGCGCACGGTCGTCGTCGAGCGCCTGCCTGCGGCGTCGCCCGGTGAGCACATCGCCGATCGCCGCGAGGTCGACACCGAGGGTGCGCCAGCCGTTGCGGAGCCAATCGCCGTAGGCCATGGTTCCTGCGGCCATTCGGTGCCTGGCACGAGCAGCGCCGAGCATCGTGACGATCCAGCACGGAACGAGCAGCAGCAGGGGAGCCGTGGTGGGCATGACGCCCGTGAGCAGGACGACGGCCGTGATCGCAACGAGCGTCGCCAGACGCAGACCGTCTGCGAAGCGGCTCCACATCGCGAGATGTGTCCACCGGACGGCAAGGGGGATGGCCGAGCCCGTCAGCGGACTGTCCGCGGTCCGCAGCACGCCGAGCGTGCGTCGGACCCTCGTGCGCCGATCATCGAGGTACTCGGCGAGCGAGTCGGGCGCCGCATCGCGGACCAGCGGGCGGGCATCGAATGCGGTGCGCCGACCATCGGCGTGGAGACGGATCAGGGCCCGTTCGACGGACCGCGCCGATCCCGCTCCCTCGGCGCGGGCCACGGCGCGTACCGGCTCCGGGCGGAGGATTGCCGCGGCGCCGAACCACGGTGCTCGGCCGCGGGCGGCGAGCGCCGGGCCGAGCACGGTCCGATCGAGCGCGTGCTCGTCGCGGCCGCGGTCGATGTGGGCCAACGAATCGGTGTTCAGGAGTCCGACACCGATCTGCACCACTGCGACTCTCGGGTCGTCGAACCAGATCGTGGCGTCGTCGACGTCGGGCATGGGCACCTGGCCGGCCTCGAGCCAGAGCACCAGGCGCTCGTCGTCGCCGGACACGACGACCGACGGGTCGTCCATCGGGTCCACCCCGACGGTGACGTAGTCGGCGCCGTGGCGCGCAGCGAGCGATGCGATCTCCGGCAGCAGCCAACGGTCCACGATGCGGATGCTGCGCTCGCCGGGCAGCGAACGGCATGCGATGAGCGTTCGCTCCATCTCCTCGGGTGACCGTCCGGCAGTGGTGATCACGACATCGACGGGCTCGTGGCCATGCAGAGACGTCGAGAGCGAGGCCGGCGGTCGGGGGTGGACGGCCTGGTGGCGGAGTGCGATCAGCTGCAGCAGCCCCCAGATCTCGACGGCGAACAGCGGGAGTGAGAGCAGCAGGATCGTTCCCCAGCCCAGGGTCGACGCCCGCCATACCAGGTACGCGACGGTGAGCCAGACGACTCCACTCGCTCCGGAGACGACTCCAATCGCTCCGGAACGGGGGCGCGCGCCGTTGCGCCCTTCTCCCTCGCGTCGTTGCTCGACCGAGCGCGCCTGCATTGAACCTCCGGCTTCGGCGGACGGGCCTCAATCGGCACGAATCCCGTCGACGTGAGGTCGATCGGGCCCCGGGCCGATCGACGGGCAGGAACGTGGACAGGCGTCTGCGCAGGCCGGTCTCAGCTGCGCCCACGGATGGCGAGAGCCACGACGACGAGGCCGATACCGGCCACCTCGGCCGCGCCGGGTCGCTGCCCCAGCGCGGCAAACCCGATCAGCACGGCCGTCACCGGGAGCAGCGCGAGCAACAGGGCGAACCGGTCACGAGCGACACGGGCGAGCACGTGCTGGTCGAGCGCGTAGGGGATGGCATTCGACAGCAGACCCGTGGCGAGCGCGAGGAGCAGCAGCCGGGGATCGTCGAGCGCCGGCCCCAGACCTCCCAGGCCGGCAGGCGCGATCGCCACAGCGCCGACCATCATGCCGACACCGAGTCCGTCGACCGCAGCACCGGTGCGGGCGACGCGATGCCCGAGCACGATGTAGCCCGCCCACGCTGCGCCCGCGCCCAACGCGCAGGCGACGCCCACTGCGCTGCCGGTCACGTGCACCTCGGTCAGCAGCGCCACTCCGCCGATCGCAACGAGAAGCGCGACGATCGATCGGTTCGAGGCGGGAGCCGATCGCAGCAACCGCTATGGGGCCGGTGAACTCGAGGGCGACGGCGGTTCCCAGCGGCAGCAGGTCGATCGCCAGGTAGAAGAGCAGGTTCATCGATGCCAGGGTGATGCCGAAGGCCGCACTCCAGGCGAGCTCGGAGCCGAGTCCAGGGCCGCTGCCAGGATCGTCGGACGACGACGATGATCACGGCGGCGCCGACCACCCGTAGCAAGGCGACCGTGCCCGGGGCCAGGTCGGCGAACAGACCGACGGCGATCGCTGCGCCCAGGTACTGCGAGATCGCGCCGGCGACGAAGAGGCCCTCCGGCGGCAACCGTCCCGACTCCGCCGCTGACCGCGCGGCCTGGCCGGTCGCTGCGTCGGATGCCCCTGCTCGCACCCGTCGAGCCTAGGACGCCGACCGCTGCCACAACGATGGACACCTCCCCAGGAGCCCGCGATGCTTGCGGCGACCCGCGCAGCGCAGACGAGGAGGACCGATGTCCGACCGATCGACCATGACCGCCGACGAGGTACTCGACGGCCACGACCTCACCGGGCGGACAATGGTGGTGACGGGTGCCTCGGGCGGGATCGGCCTCGAAACCGCGCGGTCGCTGGCCGCCCACGGCGCCACCGTGGTGATCGCCGCCCGAGACGAGGCCAAGGTCGCAGCTGCGGTCGACACGATCACCGCAGCGCACCCGAACGCAGCGCTCGACACGGTGATCGTCGATCTCGGCGACCTGGCATCGGTCCGAGTCGCAGCACTGGACCTAGGCGACCGGTATCGCGCCATCGACGTGTTGATCAACAACGCCGGCGTCATGGCCACGCCCGACCAGCACCGGACCGCCGACGGGTTCGAGACCCAGTTCGGCGTGAATCACCTCGGCCACTTCGCATTCACGTTGCTGCTGTCCGGGGCGCTCGAGGCTGCGAGACCCGCACGGCTGGTGAACCTGAGTTCGGCGGGTCACGGGATGGGCGACGTCGACTTCGACGACCCCAACTTCGAGCGGCGTCCCTACGACAAGTTCGAGGCCTACGGGCAATCGAAACGGGCGAACATCTTGTTCACCGTCGGCTTCGATCGCCTCTTCGGTCCCCGTGGCGTGCGCGCCTACGCCGTGCACCCCGGCGGCATCTCGACCGACCTCGGGCGGCACTTCACCGCCGAGGACAGGACCCGCCTCACCGAACAGATCGCCAAGGCCACGACCAACGACGGCGAACCGATGAAGTGGAAGACGCCCGAAGCCGGCGCGGCGACCTCGGTATGGGCGGCGGTATCACCGGACCTCGACGGCCATGGCGGCATCTACCTCGAGGACTGCGGGTTCTCCGAACCGCGCACCCCGGGGGGTGGTCAGGGCAGCGGCTACGACCCCTCCGCGCTCGACCCCGAACTCGCCGAACGGCTGTGGCAGCTGTCGATGGATCTCGTCGGCGACGCGATCTCGGGTTGATCGCCCTCAGCGAGTTCCCTGGCGTCGGCGTGCTGCAGCGACTGCCCTGACACCAGGATTGGTCGGCAGCGGGCGCAGATCCAGCCCCAGCGGGCGCCGACGTGCGCGTACTCGTCCTCAGACGACGCGCACCCGGATGGCGTGATGGCCGGTGGCGCCGTCGGGGGCAACGGGGGTGCGGTCGGGCGTCTGGGTGTCGCCGTCGCCGTCGGTGGCTCGGACATGCACGGCGTGGTCGCCCGGGGGCGCGTCCCAGTTGATCATCCACTGGCGCCAAGAGTTCTCGGACAGCTCGCCGCTGAGGGTGGCCTCGATCCACTCGCCGTCGTCGATGCGGACCTCGACCCGGTCGACCGAGCGCTTGCCCGCCCAGGCCACGCCGGCGATCGCCGTGGGACCCGCCGGGACGGTGGCGCCGTTGTTGGGCACGTCGATGCGCGATTGGGTCTTGATCGGGCCCTCCTTGGCCCAGCCCCTCGGGATCCAGTAGCCGTCGTAGCCCTCCCATGTGGTGAGCTCGATCTCGGAGAGCCACTTGGTGGCCGACACGTAGCCGTAGAGGCCGGGGACGACCAGGCGGGCGGGGAAGCCGTGCTGGACGGGGAGGGGCTCGCCGTTCATGGTGAGCGCGACCATGGCCGGCCGGCCGTCGTAGGCGACCTCGGTGGGAAAGCCTCCGGTCCAGTCGTCGACCGAGCGCCCGACGATCTGGCCGGCGCCCTCCTGTACGCCGGCCATGTCGAGCAGCGTGGCGAGGGGGACGCCGGTCCACACGGCGTTGCCGACCAGGCCGCCGCCGACCTCGTTCGAGACGCAGGACAGGGTGATGACCTCTTCGATCTGGTCCATGGCGAGCAGGTCATCGAAGGTCAGGCTGATCTCGTTGTCGACCATGCCCTTGATGGTGAGGTTCCAGTCGGCGGGATCGACCTGGGGTGGAGAGAAGGCGGTGTCGATGAGGTAGAAGTCGTCGTTGGGGGTGATGAGCGTGGAGACACCGTCGACGGCATCGAAGGTCTCCGAGGCCGGCACGGCGTCGAGCGCGGCGCTGGGGGAGTTGCCGAGCTGAGCGGCGACCTGGGTGCGGGCGGCTTCGACGTTCTGACCGTTGCGCAGCGACCGCCCGATGGCGGTCCCGAACAGAGCGAACACCGCCGCACCGCCGGCAAGGCCGAAGAACCGCCGTCTGGCCGGGCTGGCGAACAGGGCGGGGCCGAGGTCGTCGGCATCGGATGCGCCGATGGTTCTGGCATCGGCGACATCAGCGGCGCTGCCGGGCAGCGAGCGAAGGAGACGGGTGAACACGAACAGGCCGACCGCGATGGTGGCGAGCGCCGCGACCCAGGACCAGAAGGCCGAGCTGAGTGGGCTGCGGGCGGCAGCCCAGCCACCGAAGAGGCCGGCGGCGACGAAGGCACCGATGCCGATGCGACGGTTGCGCCGCGAGGCCACGCCCACGATCGCGCCGAGGAGCAGCGTCGTTGCGACGATGCCGACGACGGTCACGGTCTTCTGATTGGTGCCGAAGGTCTCACGGCTCCAGCTGGTGACGCCCTGGGGGCTGAAGTCGACGAGGACGTCGAAGATGGCGACGGGCAGCGATGGGATGCTCGACGACAGGCCCGAGAAGAACTCGCCCGTGGCGAGGGCGGCGGCTGCGGCCAGGAATCCGGCGAGAGCCGCCCAGAGCACGCCGCCCGGTCGTGCGTCGGCGTCGCTGGTCGCGTCGCTGGCGGTGCCCGCGCCGTTGTCGTCGGTGATGGTCGTGCCTGGCCGGTCGGGCCCTGGGCTGGCGCCGTCGGTGTCGATGGTCGAGGTCATGAATGTGCTCGCTGGGTGTGGTGCTGGTGGGTCGTCGATGCGGTGACGACGACGTGCGGCTCGTGGCCGTCAGGAGCCGAAACGCCGCACAGCGGACATTGGTTCCATCGGTCGGTCCCGAAGCAGATGTGGACAATGATGCCCGCTCGGATCCCACCAGTGGGTACCGGCGCCGAGAATGGTCGCCGGAGCGGCCGTTTATGGCGCCGGAAACCGCTACCGATGGGTCTGGCGCCGAGAATGGTCGTCGGCGCGGCCGTTTTTGGCGCCGGAACCCTCGTGCGGGGCCGACACGCCTGGTGAGGCAGACTGAGTGGGTGACTGCGGACGCGACCCTCGACCGGCTCGGCTGGTCGCGCTATCGCTCGCTTGCTGCGACTGCCGGCGACGAATCCGAGACCGGGGCCCTCGTCGACGACGGGCTCGCCCTCGGTCGGGTGCGACGAGTCGACCGCGGCGAATGCGACGTCAGCACCGCCGACGGCGAGCTGCGTGTCCTGTCCGACAGCACCCGGGCCCAGGGCGAGACCGCACCCGCCACCGGCGACTGGGTACTGGTCGATCCCAGGTCTGCACCGGCGCCCCGCCTCGTGGAGGTTCTGCCCAGAGCCACGGCCATTGCGCGCCGCGATCCATCGGAGGAGGTGATCGAGCAGGTCCTCGTCGCCAACGTCGACGTCGTCGGCGTCGTCGCCGCGGTCGATCGCCCGATGAACCTCGCCAAGATCGAACGCTTCCTGGTCCTGGCTGCCGACAGCGGCGCCGAGCCCGTCGTCGTCTGCACCAAGGTCGACCTCGGTGTCGGCGACGAGTGGGCGGAGCTCCCCGCGCTGCTGGGCGACATCGCCGTGGTGCACACCAGCGCATCGTCGGGCTCCGGCGTCGATGCGGTGCACGACCTCGTGCGCGACGACCGCACGCTCGTGCTCCTGGGGGAGTCCGGTGCCGGGAAGTCGACCCTCGTCAACGCACTGGTCGGATCCGAGGTCCAACGCACCAGCGAGGTGCGCAGCGGCGACGCCAAGGGTCGCCACACCACCACCGCCCGCGAGTTGGTGCTGGTGCCCGGCGGGGGAGTGCTGATCGACACGCCCGGGCGTGCGCGGCGTGGGTCTATGGGATGCCGAGGGCGCCGTCGAGCGGGTGTTCGCCGACATCGGCGATCTCGCCGCCGGATGCCGCTTCGGTGACTGCAGCCACCGCGTCGAGCCCGGCTGTGCGGTGCAGGCCGCCGTCGACGCCGGCGAGCTCGACGGCGCCCGCCTGGCCCGCTACCTGCGCCTGCGCGACGAGCTCGACGACCAGGCCGACCGCCGAGAAGACCAACGCCGCCGCGCCCGCGGCCGCCGCCGTTGACGCACCCGCCGCGGCCCCGTGGTCCTCAGCGCGAACCGGCCGCTCGATCTGGCGCCGAGGATTGTCGCTGGGCGACGTTTTTCGGCGCCGGAACCATTGGCCACCGTGTCTGGCGCCGAGAGTTGTTGCCAGGGCGACGTTTTTCGGCGCCGGAACCGATGACCGACCAGGTCGACGTCGGCGTGCGGCCGTCGTCCCGTGGCTGTTGGATCTGACGAGGTGTCAGATCGGGCGACTACCCTCTACGGGCGATGGACTTCCGATTCAGCCCCGCAGAGCTCGACTTCGTCGACGAGGTGCAAGTACCTGGCTCGACGAGCACCTCACCGGCGACTTCGCCGCAGCTGAAGGACCGTGGTCTCACCGGTCACGACGACGCCGATCCCGAACTGCAGATCGCCTGGGAGCGCGAGCTCGCCACCGGCGGCTGGCTCGGCATCGACTTCCCGACCGAGATCGGCGGCCGGGGCTGCACCCTCGTCGAACAGGTCCTGTTCCACAAGACCTACGTCGAGGCCCGCGCGCCGGGCCGCATCCCCAACATGGGGGTCACGCTGCTCGGGCCCACGGTCATGGCCTTCGGCACGCCCGACCAGCAGCACCGGTTCGTGCCGCCGATCCTCGAGGGCACCGAGCTGTGGTGCCAGGGCTACAGCGAACCCGATGCGGGCTCCGACCTCGCGAACGTCAAGACCAAGGCCGTCCTCGAGGGCGACCGCTGGGTCATCAACGGTCAGAAGGTGTGGACCTCGCTGGCGCAGTACGCCGACTGGATCTTCGTCGTGGCCCGCACCGAGCCCGGCTCTGAGCGCCACGCCGGACTGTCGTACCTGCTCGTGCCGATGGACCAGCCCGGCATCGAGATCCGTCCGATCATCCAGATCACCGGCGGCGCCGAGTTCAACGAGACGTTCTTCTCCGACGCCGTGACCGACGCCGACATGGTGGTGGGCGGCACCGGCAACGGCTGGAAGGTCGCCATGGGCACCCTCGCCTTCGAGCGCGGCGCGAGCACGCTCGGCCAACAGGTCAGCTTCCGCCAAGAACTCGACGACCTGCTCGCCGCCGCCAAGGCCAACGGCCGCGCCGACGATCCCGTGGTGCGCCAGGAGCTGGTGAAGTCCTACGAGACGCTCGAGATCCTGCGCTACAACCAGCTGCGCATGCTCACCGCGCTGGCTGCCGACGGCGTGCCGGGCCCCGAGCAGTCCATCGGCAAGCTCTACTGGGCCAGCTGGCACCGTCGCTATGGGCGAGCTGTGGATGCTGGTCCGTGGTGCGTCGGGCATGGTCGCCGGCGCCGGCCAGGGCGAGGGCTATGCCGGCCACGACGGCGAGGACTACGTCCTCGACCGCGACCAGCGCACCTTCCTCTACAGCCGCAGCCACACCATCTACGGGGGCTCCAACCAGGTCCAGCGCAATGTCATCGGCGAACGCGTGCTCGGCCTGCCTCGCGAACCGCGCGACGACATCGCCCCGGGCCAATCAGCGCCTTGGCCGGCGCCTCGGCCGATCGTACCTCGCTCCATGGCACAATTGGCGGGTTCGCAATTCTGAGCTCGAAGGGGAGCATGCACATGGGTGAGGCCTACATCATCGACGCCGTACGGACGCCGGTCGGGCGCAGGGGAGGCGGCCTCTCCGAGGAGCACCCCGCCGACATCGGCGCCCACGCCATCAAGGGCCTTGTCGAGCGCACCGGCATCGACCCGATGGCCGTCGACGACGTCATCATGGGTTGCCTCGACAACATGGGCCCCCAGGCCGGCGACATCGCCCGCACCGCAGCGCTCGTCGCCGGGCTCCCCGAGGCCATCCCCGGCGTCACCGTCGACCGCCAGTGCGGATCGGGCCAACAAGCCGTCAGCTTCGCCGCCATGGGCGTCATGGCCGGCGTGCAGGACATGGTCATCGCCGGCGGCATGCAGAACATGAGCATGATCCCCATCGGGTCGGCCATGGGCGTCATGGGTCACGAATCCATCGGCCACCCCGAGATCGAGGACCCGTTCTCGACCTCCAAGGGCTGGGTCGAGCGCTACGGCACCCAGGAGATCAGCCAGTTCCGTGGCGCCGAGCTCATCGCCCAGAAGTGGGGCCTCACCCGCGAGCAGCTCGAGGTGTTCGCGCTCGAGTCCCACGAGCGTGCCGCCCGCGCCCAGGACGAGGGTCGCTTCGACAACGAGATCCTGCCCTACGGCGATGTCACCGCCGACGAGGGCGTGCGCCGCGGCAGCACCCTCGAGAAGATGGCGAGCCTGCCCACCCTCGAACCCGGTGGCGTCATCACCGCCGCGGTCGCGAGCCAGATCAGCGACGGCGCAGCCGCCATCCTCGTGGCCGGCGAACAGGCCGTGAAGGATCACGACCTGAAGCCCCGGGCCCGCATCCATCACATCTCGGTGCGTGGCGACGACCCGGTGTTCATGCTCACCGGACCCATTCCCGCTACGGCGTACGCGCTCGAGAAGACCGGTATGACGATCGACGACTTCGACCTCTTCGAGTGCAATGAAGCCTTTGCGCCGGTGCCCCTGGCCTGGATGCACGAGCACCAGATCCCCCACGAGAAGGTCAACGTCAACGGCGGCGCCATCGCACTCGGACACCCGCTCGGCTGCACGGGCGCCCGGCTGATGACCACCATGCTCAACGAGCTGGAGCGCTCCGGCGGCACGTGGGGCCTCCAGACCATGTGCGAAGGCGGCGGCCAGGCCAACGTCACCATCATCGAGGTGCTGCGCTGATCCGCTCGCGCTGACGCCGCATTCTCGTTTCGCTGCGGCGGACCCGCCACGAGCCCACCCGGATCGCCGGGTGGGCTCGTGCGCGCATGCGTTCAGCTTCTGTGATGACCCGCCCTGCGACCGGGTCTCGACCGGCGCCCGAGCGTCGCATCGTCAGAATTCTGATCAATCCCGCGACTTTCTCCCATCGTCATCCGTCAGGAGCGCTGCCAGAAAGGACGGCACCCATGAAGAACGCGGGATTCTCCATCATCGGCACAGCGCTCGTCGCTGTCGCCGGACTCGTCATCGCCACGAACCTCGGAGTCATCGGCGTGACCTGGCCCTGGGAGCGCATCCCGGAGGTCATGGCCGCCGAGACCATCGTCGAACAGCCCGAGGAGGCAGTCATCTACGCGATCGATCCCATCGCCCTCGATTGCCGGGCCCGGATCCGTGCCAGCGTGCCCATCGAGGGCCGACGGGAGCACACCATGGTGGGGCAGGTCTACCGGACCGACACGGTGTCGATGACCGCCCTGGGCGACATCGACACCTGCGTGGCCGCCGACCGGGTCGAGATCGCCGAGTTGGCCGACGGCAGCTTCCAGGTGCTCGTTCCCGCTGACGCCATCACCTTCGAGCGGCCCCGGGTCGACGCCGTCGCCACCCGTGACAGCGTCGGGGTCGACAAGGGCATGATCGGCAAGTTCACCGACGCACTGCCCTGGGTCAGCGACGACAGTGGCCTCACCCCCGCCGCCTACGCCTATGCCCAAGACGTGATCGGCAGCAGCGAATGCATGCGCCGAGCCTGGGACATCACGGCCGTCACGGTGCGGCGGGCGTACCAGGAGCAGCTGGCCGGCCAGGGCGGCGACCGCGACGCCGTCGCCGTCGTGATCTCGGGTGCTCCCGACTTCGCCGAGGCGCCCGCAGCGACCATCGATGCCTTCGATTTCACCGTCGCCGGCGCCGGCGTCGACTGCCGGGTCGATGGCGATGCCTACGCCTTCGGCGCTGAGGACCGCGGCTCGGCCCCGGTACCGGTCACCGCCCCGGGCTGAGCCCGGCGCACCAGATCAGGTGGTCACCGTCGGACCAACGGCTGCGGGACACAGCTGCCGACTCCATGACCACCGGCCCCGTCCCGGTCGGATGGGTCGTTCGAGCATCCCAACCGCTCGCGACTGCTCCTGACCGGGACGGCGGACTCGGCGGAACCACGCCTGCGGGGTGCGACCAGTCCGCTCAGACCAGTCGGTCGACGACGCCCCAGGCGAGCGCCTCGCCGGCATCGAGCTCCCGGCCCGTCAGCGCCAGGTAGCAGGTCCGCGGCCGGCCGATACGGCGGGTCAGGCTGACGGTGCCGCCGGCACCGGGCACCAGGCCCATGGCGACCTCGGGCAGACAGATGCGGGTGTCGGCCTCGGCGAACACCGTGCCGGCGAACGCTGCGAGCTCGATCCCGGCGCCGAAGGCTGCCCCGTGCAGGTGCGCAACGGTCCTCGCTGCGGTGCGATGCAGCCACCAGGCCGGGCTGCGGGTGGTGCGGATGACGTGGCCGGCGGCAGGGTCGGAAACCGACCCGAACTCGGCGAGGTCGCCGCCGCTCGAGAACGAGTCTCCTGCGCCACGCAGCGACACCGCCTCGATGGTGGGGTCGGCGTCGGCGACCGTCAGCGCCTCGACGAGTGCGTCCCGTACCGCAGCCGTGACCGCATTGGCGCGGTGGGGGCGGTTGAGGGTGATCGTCACGTGCCCCTGCGCACGGCCGGTGAGCACGGGCGGTCCGTCGTCGACGGGGACCGACGCAGGGCCCCGTGCGGCCAGCCAGCTACCGAACTCGGTGCCGGATTGCAGCGTCGAGTACACGAACGACTCGGCGGCGAGCCCTGCGCTCACGTCCTCCCAGGCACCGATGCGCAACAGCTGCGCCAAGGCCACACCGGCCTGGGGGTTCGCAGCGACGGCAGCGCCGACGGCGACGATCGATGCGGCGTGATCGTGCGAGGGGACCGCCACCAGCGATCCGAGGTCAGGTGCTGCGAGCACGATGTCGAACGCGGCGGCGAGGTGTTCGAGCCGCAGCCCGATGGGCTCGTCGAGGATCGCAACGGTGATCGCTCGCACGGCGCCGAGATCCTCGATGAGGCGGGTCATCGCCGGATCGTCGAGCGCAGCGTGGTTGTCCAGACGGGTCACGACGAGCGGCTCGTCGCTGTGCGCGAGATCCTCGAGTGCGCCGGGTGCACGCAAGGATCGGGCGAGATCGACGAGGTCGATCACGGCGCGGCCGGCGGTCACGGCGAGGTCGCGCCGGCGACAGCTGGTCGCGCCGCTGGGTCGGTCACTCGGTGAGGTCGCTGAACTGGTCGCGCAGGACCCGGCGGAGCAGCTTGCCGGTCTCGTTGTAGGGCAGCTCGTCCATCACCACGACGTGATCGGGCGTGCGTGAGGACCGTAGGCGCTCCTTGACGTGGGCGCGCAGCGTGTCGGCGTCGACGGTCGAACCCTCTGCGGGCACGATCGCCACTGCGATGACCTCGCCCCACTGCTCGTCGGGGACCCCGAGCGCCGCGACATCGGCGATCTCGTCGAGACCCAGGAGCACGTCTTCGATCTCGCCGGGGGAGATGTTCTCGCCGCCGCGGATGATGATGTCGTCGATGCGGCCCTCGACATAGAGGTAGCCCGCTGCGTCGATGGAGCCGCCGTCGTTGGTGGGCAGCCAGCCGTCGGGGGTGAGGCGGGAGTCGCGCCCGAGGTACTCGCCCGAGACCTGCTCGCCGCGCACCCAGATCTCGCCGCTGGTTCCGGGGCCGACCGGCTGGCCCTCCTCGTCGCGGATCTCGACCTCGAGGGTGGGCAGTGGGCGCCCGACCGAGGACAGCCGGGCCCGGATCGTCGGATCGTCCGAGGCGTGGGCTTCGCGGTGGTCGTCGGGGCCGAGCACGGCGATGGTCGAGCTGGTCTCGGTCAGGCCGTACGCGTTGACGAAGGCGGTGTCGGGCATCAGGTCGAGGGCACGGGCGATGACCGGACCGGGCATCTTGCCGCCACCGTAGGACAGCGCCCGCAGGGTGGGGATGCCACCGTCGGCGCGCTCTTGGAGGCGATCGACGATGCGAGCCAACATGGTGGGCACGACCATGGCGTGGGTGATCTCCTCGGTGCGGGCGAGGTCGATCCAGTCGTCGGCGTCGAAGTTCGGCAGCTGCACGATGCGGCGTCCGGCGTAGACCGAGCTGCACAGCGCCGCCATGCCGGCGATGTGATACGGCGGCACCGACACCAGCGTGGCCTCGTCCTCGCCGGCGCCCATGAACTCGACCGAGCCGAGGATGTAGGACACGAGATGCTTGTGGCGCAGCACCGCCGCCTTGGGAGCGCCGGTGGTGCCCGAGGTGAACAACAAGATCGCGATCTCGTCGGGATCCATGTTCCAGGTGGGATCGGGCGCGTCGGCGTCGGTGACCGACCCCAAGAAGTCGTCGCGCAAGAGGTGCGCCACGCCATCGATCTCGCCCATGGCGACGATGGTGTCCGCATTGACGATGGCGACCGCGGGTGCGACCTGGCCACCGAGCGAACGGAGCTCGTCGGCGGTGAGGCGATAGTTGAGCGGGACGAACGGCTTGCCCGCCCACGCCGCGCCGAACAGCGCCACCGGGAGTGCCTGCGAGCTGATGTCGATCAAGGCCACCCGCTCGGCATTGCTGTCGGTGAAGTGCGCAGCAGCAGCACCCGAGCGGCGGAACAGCTCGGCGTAGGTGATGCCGGATCCGTCGCGCGACCCGATGGCGGTGCGGTCGCCGAAGCCACCGGCGGCCATCTCGAGCAGCATCATGACGTTCATGTGGGTTCCCCCGTGAGGATTGCGTCGAGCGCCCGGCTTCGCCCGGGGCGCATCGGGCCGTTGGCGTGCTGCCCGCAGCGGCGGGCCGATGGACTCAGTCCGAGGCCGGGAGCGGCTTGGCCTCTTTGAGTGCGAGTGCGGTGGAACCAATGCCGAGCGTGCCGGCGCCCGGCTTGGTGCACAGCAGTTCGATGGTGTCGCCCTCGTCGACATAGCGCTTGCCCATCAACGTGCCACCGTCGAGACCATCGGCAGGCTCGCCGCCTTCGTCGACGGCAGTGCCGGCATCGACCATCGGGGCGCCGCCACACGTGATGTCGTGGTCGCCCATGCCTTTGACGGCGATGACCTCGGTGTCACAGACGGTGCTCTTCAGACGGCTGCCCGGTCGCAGTTCCATGTGGTGGTGTTCCTCCCCAGAGATGACGAGGGCAGATCTTTTCGCACCTGAGCGCGACGCGCCAACCAACCTGCCCCCGGCGACCTCCTCGCAATCCCCTCGGTGGGACCCAGATGCCGGGCCGTCAACGGTTCTGGCGCCGAGAATCGTCGCTGGGGCGACCATTCTCGGCGCCGACCGCAGTGGCCTGGCCGCGGACTACCGTCTCCGCCATGGCCTCGATCGCCGGCGCCGATCCCGCCACCGACCCCGTCGCCGATGCCCGTGGGCACCTGGCACGTCTCCATGCTGCGGTTTGGGTCGAGTCGTCCGGCGCACTCGATGCGATCGACTTCGACGTCCTGGCATCGGCTCGACCGCTCTGGCCGCCCTGGCCATCGCCGTCGTTGGCGATGCTCGTCGGCCCGCCCCCCGTGGTGCCCCGCCATCTCGACCTGCGATGGCTTCACCGCTTCGACGCCTCGTGTCGGCTCCTCGACGCCACGGTCGCCGCACTCGGCGGCCCCGCCGGCGGCCCCACTGCGCTGTCGTTGCTCGTCGAGCGGGCTGCGTTGCTCGGCCATCGCACCTGGGGAACCACCTCGGCCGGGACCTCGTGTCGCCTGCTGAGATGCGCCGACGGGTGGGTCGCGCTCAACCTGCCCCGCGTCGACGACATCGATGCCGTCCCCGCCCTGATCGGTCTGCTGGGCCACGCCGGGGGCGGGATTGCGGTCCCGCCCCCTGATGCGGGGTCGGCCGACGCCACGGTCGCAGGCGATCCGGCCGGCGGGCCCGCCGGCGTCTGGGCGGCGCTCGCGCCCGTCGTGGCGGCGGCGCGCCAATCGGCCGTGGCCGATGCCGGACGCCTGCTCGGTCTGGCGGTCGCCGTCGTACCGCCACTCGGATCGGGCGCAGTGCCCGACGCCGACCTCGAAGCCGATGGTGGCGATCGTGTCGCGTCCGAGGCCGTGCCCCCGGGCCTCGTCGTCACGCCAGGGTCGGCGGTGACGGCGAGGCCGGGGCGCGCTCTGCGGGTCGTCGACCTGTCGTCGTTGTGGGCGGGGCCGTTGTGCGGCTGGTACCTGGGCCGGGCCGGTGCCGAGGTCCTCAAGGTCGAGTCCACCGCTCGCCCCGACGGCGCCCGAGCCGGCACCCCGACGTTCTGGCAGCGCCTCAACGGCGGCAAGACGCTCATCGAGATGGACCTCACGACCGCCGGGGGAGTCGAGGACCTGCGCCGCCTCGTGGCGGAGGCCGATGTCGTGATCGAGGCCAGCAGGCCCCGGGCGATGGCCGGCTTCGGCATCGACCCGGCTGACGTCATCGCCCGCGGCGGCATCTGGTGCTCCATCAGCGGCTACGGCCGCGGCGACGCCGACCGCATCGCATTCGGCGACGATGCCGCCGTCGCAGGCGGGCTGGTGGCCGACACCGGAGACGAACCGTGGTTCATCGGCGACGCCGCCGCGGACCCCATCGCGGCGGTCACCGCCGCACTGGGCGTCACGGCGTTGTGGCTTCAGGGCAGGGCCGGCCTCGTCGACGTCGCCATGAGCGGCGCCGTCGCCGCCCTCACCGGTGGCGGACCCGTCACCTGCACGATCAGACCATGACGTCCTGGTCTGATCCGCTGGGGATTCGGGCGCCCTGAGCCATCCGACACCCGGCGCTGCGGGCTAGCTTGCAGTGATGGCCGACTCGCGCAGCGACCTCGAACCCGGGCCGGAGCACCATCACCGAAACGTGCAGGCCGGTGCCGCCCGTGCTGCGGTCTTCGGCGCCAGCGATGGCCTCGTGTCCAATGTCTCGCTGATCCTCGGCGTGGCCGGCGCCGACTCGTCCCAGGGCTTCGTGCGCATCGCCGGGGTGGCGGGGCTCATCGCCGGTGCGATCTCGATGGCAGCCGGCGAGTACATCTCGATGAAGGCCCAACAGGAGCTCCTCGAACGCGAGCTCGACATCGAGCGGCGCGAGATCCACCGCAACCCCAACGTCGAGATGGTCGAGCTCTCGCAGCTGTACCAGTCGCGCGGTATCGACCCCGAGGTCGCCCGCGACATGGCTGCCAACATCATGGAGGATCCCGAGCTCGCGCTCGAGGTGCATGCCCGCGAAGAACTCGGCATCGACCCCGACGAGCTCGGCAACCCCATCGGGGCGGCCGCGAGTTCCTTTGCGGCCTTCTCCGTCGGTGCGATCATCCCGCTGATCCCGTGGTTCATCGGCGGCGGGACCGCCGCCATCGTCGCCTCGATGATCCTCAGCGTGCTGGCAGCGCTCGCAGTGGGCGCGGCGCTGGCCATCGCCACGGGACGCTCAATCGTGAAGTCGGCCCTCCGCCAGGCGGCAATCGCCGCCTTCGCCGCTGGCGCCACGTTCGCGATCGGATCACTCGTCGGAACCGAGGTGGGATAGCGCCATGGATGCATCGATCTGGGACTCTCGGGTGCTCGCACCCGACGCCATCTCCCTCGTGGGCCGCCGTGCCGTCGTCACCGGTGCCGCGCAGGGCATCGGGCGGGCCACGGCGCTGGCGATGGCGCGTTTCGGCGCCGACGTCGCCGTGTGCGACCGGCTCCCCGATGAACTGGCTGCAACCACCGCCGATCTCGACACCATCGGCGTCGGCACCCACAGCGCCGTGCTCGACGTGCGCGACGACGAGGCGGTCGCGGCCTGGATCCCCGAGGTGGCCGACGCGTTCGGCGGCATCGACATCTTGGTCAACAACGCCGGCGGCGGCTTCTGGGCGCCCTTCACCGACGTCAGCCCGAAGGGCGAACACGCGCTCATCCGCGAGAACTTCTCCACGGTCACCCTCTGCACGCGGGCGGTGGTGCCGCACATGGTCGACGGTGGCGCCATCGTCAACGTGACCTCGATCGAGGCGCATCGCGCCGGGCCCGGCTTCGCGGTGTACTCGGCGATGAAGGCCGCAGTGGCCAACCTGACGATGAGCCTGGCGATGGAGCTCGCGGATCGTCGCATCCGGATGAACTGCATCGCGCCCGACATGATCCCCACCCCCGGCGACGAGGTCCTGGGCGCCGACAGCGCGGCCCTGAGCGTGGAGGGCCTGGTGCCGCAGGTCTGGCCCGAGACCGGTGCACCCGAGGACTGCGCCGCTGCGGTCGTGTTCCTCGTATCGGACATGGCCCGGTTCATCACGGGCTCGACCATCCACGTCGACGGTGGCAACTGGGGTGCAGGCGGCTGGAAGGTCGCCACCGACGGCTCGTTCCGGCTCTGATGCGACCATCACGCGATCGACCCGGAGCTCTGACCCACAGCGCTAGCCTCGGCCGGATGGATCTGGGCGAGCTCTCCGACACCGACGAGACCCTGCGTACCGTCGACGGTCGTCTCCCCGGCGAGCGGGGCCGCAAGACCCGGACCCGGCTGCTCGAGGTCACCGCGGACATGCTGCGTGCCGGTTCGTACCGAGATCTCGCCGTCGTCGAGATCGCCCGCGAGGCCGGCGTCTCACCTGCGACGTTCTACCAGTACTTCCCCGACGTCGAGACGGCCATCTTCTTCATGGCCGACCACATCGTGGTGGATGGTCACGATCGTCTTGCTGCGCTGGTCCGCGACCTCGATGCCGATGCCGACACCGAGACAGCCATGGCCGGCGCCCGGGCGCTGGCCGACGGGTTCCTCGAATTCTGGCGCGAGTTCTACTCGATCCTGCGGGTCCTCGATCTCGGTGCCGCCGAGAAGGACGACGCGATTCCAACAGCGACGCACCCAGCTGCTCGCCGGACCGACCGAGGCGCTGGCCCTGGCCGTCGAGGCCGAGCGCGCCGCCGGACGCATCTCCCACGACATCGATGCCCGTGCAGTGGCCGCGGTGTTGGTGTCGATGCTGGCGCACGTCGCAGCCCATCGCACGGGCCTGCGCGACTGGGGCGTCGACCGCACCGACCTGGTCGAAGCAATGGCTCGGGTCATCTACTGCACGCTGCTCGACCGGATCCCCTGAGCACGGCCATCGAGCACCGCGATCGATGCAGCCGCCGTGCCCGCGCCGCCGTCACCCGCTCGCCTCGGTCTCGTCCTCGTCGGCGAACGGCAACCTGAACGGCGGTGGTTGGTCGGCATCGCTCGGTGTGGTCGCAGTCGGTCCGCCGACGACGGGCTCCCGGTCGGCCCGACGGGTGTTGCGCAGCCAGGTGTCGGCCAGCCACGTCGCGACGGCAGCATCGTCGGTCCGCCAGCTCTGGCGGTCCCAGCCCTCGTCCAGCCAACCCTCGGGCCCTCGGCCGACGATGGCCTCGAGATCGGGGTCGGGCACGGCGAGCGCGGTGGCATAGGAGCGCGCTGCGCTGGTGACCTGCGCCAGGTAGGCCCGGGATCGGTTGTACGACAAGACGCTGCGTTCGATGTCGGCGTCGGTGCGCACGTCGCTCGATGCGCACAGGTAGCCGGCGGCGCTCAAGGCCGCGTCGTAGAGGTTGTGGGGGTCGGCGAACCCATCACCGGTCGAATCGAGCGCATGGCGCGACCAGGTGCCGGGGATGAACTGGAACGGTCCGACCGCCGCGTCGAACTCGGCGTTGCCGTCGAGGGCGCCGCCGTCGGTGTCGGTGATCACCACGGTGCCCTCCAGGGAGCCATCGAGCATCGGCCCGAGGATCCGTTGGGAGACATCGCCGTTGGCGTGCGACGGTGGCCCCACCGAAGGTCGCGTGGCCGGACTCGACGCGGGCGATGCCACCGAGCAGGTACCACGGCACCGCACACGACGGATAGACCTCGACGACGTCCTGCTGGGCCCGCACGTAGGCGTCGAGGTTCACCAACGGGAAGGGCACCGCCGACGGGGAACCCAGTGCCCGGGCATCGTGGGCAGCTGCCATCGCCGCGGGCATGGCCGCGAGTTGCGCGTCTCGGTCGTCGACATTGGTGCGGATGCGGCGGGCGAGGCGGTCGATCGCGTCGTTGAGGTCGTCGAGTTCGCCCACCAGCTGCCGACGCGAGGCTGCGGCTGCGGCCCGGTCCTCGACCAGGGCACGCAGCACCGCCTGCTCCGCGGCGATGGCCGCCTCGAGGCCACGACGGAGTGCCCCCAACTCGTCGAACGTGGCGTCGACGCGCACGATCAGCTCGGCGTGGGTGTTGTAGGCGGCGACGTCGCCCATGGCCGAGATCGGTCCCTGCGAGCCGCTGGTGTAGACCCCGATGGCCGCGGCGCGGATGGCGCCGATGACGGCCTCGAGGTCGTTGCCGAGGGCGTCGAGTCGGGTCTCGCTGGCGGCGATGTGGACCCCGAGCACCGACAGTTCGGCGTCGATCTCGAGGATCTCCTCGGCGGTGGCGCGGGCCTGCGCGCCGGTGACCTGGCGGGTCAGGCGCAGGGTGGCCACCAGGTCGAGGGTCTCGGCGAATCGTTCGAGCGTGGCGAGCATCTCGGTGCGCCCGGCATCGGCGGACGCACCGTCGACGGCGACGAGCGCGAGTCCCGGCTCCTGCGGGGTGACCAGGTACCAGGCTCCGAGCAGCCCGGTCGCCTCCAGCGCCTCGCCGAGCTCGGTGTCGATGCCGGGCTCGGGGCCATCGGGCACCCCGGCCAGCGGTGCCGGCGGCGGGGGAGGAGGGGTGGGCTCGGCCTCGTCGGCTCGTCGTCGGACCCGTCGTTCGCCGGCCGACCGGGGCGGTCACCATCGGCGGAGCCGTCACCATCGTCGTCGAGAACCGGTCGCGGGCGCGCGGTGTCATCGGTCCCGGCGTCGGCCCCCGCATCGGCTGCGTCGGCGGCGCCCTGGCGTCCGGTCGAGTCACCGGCGCTGGCGCCTCGGTCGTCGCCTGGGCCGGGAGCGCGCCCGATCACCAGCACGCACGCGCACGACCAGGCGGCGACGCTGCGCCGAAGACATCGGGATCTCACCGATGACCCATCGACCGATTCGGCCCGAAGTCAACGGTCTCGCGCCGGGCCCGGACGACGCCGTCCGCAGGCGGGGCGGAGTCGCCTCAGTTGACGGCGAGATCGCTCGGGAAGGTGGCCAACCAGGCAGTCGGGCCGTGCTGGCGGGCGATCACCCGTCGCCACAGCGTGGTCGGGTCGGGGTCGAGCGCATCGACGGGGTGGGCATCGACGACGAGCCACCCGTTCGCGCCGAGCTCCTCGTCGAGCTGGCCTGCTCCCCAACCGGCGTAGCCGGCGAAGAGGCGCACCGTGGTGACACCGGCGTCGGCGGGGTCGTCGTCGAGGTCGATCGTGGCGACATCGCCGACGACCAGGCGTCCCGACGACGGGGCACCCGGCGTCGTCCGCGCACCGAGGCAGATCACCGAATCGGGTGACACCGGGCCACCGAGGAAGAACAGCGCCGGCGATGCAGCCAGCGGGGCCCACTGGTCGATGATCTCGTCGACGGTGGTCTCGCTCGGCCGATTGAGCACCAACCCGAGCGCGCCGTCGGCGTCGTGTTCGATCATCAACACGACGGTGCGCGCGAAGTTCGGATCGACCAGCAGGGGGTTGGCGACCAGCAGCCGCCCGGCCGTCGAGCTCACCGATCGCTCACGACAGCAGGCCGACCACGTGGTCGATGCTGGCCGTGAGTGCCGCGACGTCGTCGGGATCGACACCGGGGAACAGCGAGACCCGCAACTGATTGCGTCCGAGCTTGCGGTAGCCGCCGATGTCGAGGATGCCGTTGGCCGCACACACGGCGATGATGTCGTCGGCGGCGTAGCGGTCGTCGATGTCGATGGTGGCGACCACATGGCTGCGCAGCGCAGGGTCGGTGACGAACGGCGTGGCGTACGTCGCTGGCCTCGGCCCAGCCATAGATGATCTCGGCCGACCGGTCTGAGCGACCCGCGGCCCAGTCGAGGCCGCCATTGGCGTTGAACCACTCGATCTGGTGCACCGCGAGGAACACCGTGACCAGGGCCGGGGTGTTGTAGGTCTGGTTCTTGCGGCTGTTGTCCAGCGCGATGCCGAGGTCGATGGATGCGGGGCACCAGCGGTCGCTCGCGGCGATGCGTTCGATGCGCTCGACCGCCGCAGGCGCACAGGCCGCGATCCACAACCCGCCGTCGGACCCCAGGCACTTCTGGGGAGCGAAGTAGTAGCAGTCGACCTCGGCAGGGTCCCAGCGCAGCCCGCCGGCGGCGGAGGTGGCATCGACGGCGACCAGGCCGTCGGCGGCCGTTGTGCCCGCGGGGCGGACCGGTGCGACGGCGACGCCGGTGGAGGTCTCGTTGTGGGTGAGTGCGTAGAGATCGACGTCGGAGGCGACCGCCGAAGGCGCACCGGGGGGTTCGGCGACGAGGATCTCGGGGTCGTCGAGATGGGGCGCGGTCTTCGCGCAGGTGGCGAACTTCGACGAGAACTCGCCGTAGGACAGGTGTTGGCTGCGGCGCTCGATGAGCCCGAATGTTGCCGCGTCCCAGAATACGGTGGTGCCGCCGTTGCCGAGCACGATCTCCCACCCGTCGGGCAATGAGAACAGTTCGTGGAGGCCGGTGCGGAGCCGCCCGACCATGTCCTTGACCCGGTCCTGACGATGGCTGGTCCCGAGGTAGGTGTCGGCCTCGGCAGCCAAGGCGTCGATTGCCTCGTGGCGAACCACCGACGGCCCGACGCAGAAGCGTCCGTCCTTTGGCAGCAGCTCGGCAGGGATCTCGATGTCGGGAACAGCCATGTCCGCCACGCTATCCATGTCAGGGGTCAAGTCTCTTTTCTCCCCTTCTCGGGAACCGTGGACGACCCCGGCGGGCTCGGAGAAGGGGAGAAAAGAGACTTGACCCCAGCGTTTCCACGCCAGACTGTGCGAACATCTGCCCGTTCGCCCCGCCCTTCCCCTGGAGGCTGCTGTCGTGTCCACCCAGAACCGCATCTCGCGCCGCGTCGCTGCCATCGCGCCGTCGGCGACGCTGGCCGTCGATGCCAAGGCCAAGGCGCTCAAGGCCGCCGGCGAACCCGTCATCGGCTTCGGTGCCGGCGAACCCGACTTCGCCACGCCAGCCCACGTCGTCGAGGCCGCCATCGCGGCGTGCTCGGACCCGGTGAACCACCGCTACTCGCCGGCCGGGGGCCTCCCCGTGCTCAAGGAGGCCATCGCCGAGAAGACGATGCGCGACTCCGGTTACGCAGTCACTCCCGATCAGGTCGTGGTCACCAACGGTGGCAAGCACGCGGTGTACAACACCGCACAGGTGCTGCTCGACGCCGGCGACGAGATGCTGCTGCCGGCGCCGTACTGGACCACCTACCCCGAACCCGTTGCGCTCGCCGGTGCCACCACGACGGTGTTGCCCACCGGCACCGCTAGCGGCTTCCGGGTCACGGTCGACCAGCTCGAATCCGCGAGGACATCGCGGACCAAGGCGCTGATGTTCGTGTCGCCGTCCAACCCCACCGGCGCGGTGTATCCCCGCGACGAGATCGAGGCCATCGGCAAGTGGGCGGCAGAGCACGGCATCTGGATCCTCGCCGACGAGATCTACGAGCATCTCGTCTACGGCGGTGCCGAACACCACTCGATGGCCACGTTGGTCCCCGAGATCGCCGATCGATGCGTCGTCCTCAACGGCGTCGCCAAGACCTACGCGATGACCGGCTGGCGGGTGGGCTGGCTCATCGCTCCGCCCGATGTCGCCAAGGCCGCGTCGACGCTGCAGTCGCACCAGACGTCCAACGTGGACAACGTCGCGCAGCGTGCCGCGGTGGCGGCGGTGTCGGGGTCGCTCGATGCCGTCGTCGAGATGCGCAACGCGTTCGATCGCCGCCGCCGCACCATGGTGGAGCTGCTCGGCGCCATCGATGGTGTCGAGTGCCTCGAGCCCGAGGGCGCCTTCTATGCGTTCCCGAGCTTCGCCGGGGTGCTCGGCCGCGAGATCGGCGGCCGCACGCCCACCACCACCCTCGAACTCGCCGATGTGTTGCTCGAAGAGGCCAAGGTGGCGATCGTCCCGGGCGAGGCCTTCGGCGCTCCGGGCTATGCCCGTCTGTCGTTCGCGTTGGGCGACGATGATCTGGCCGAAGGCATCGGGCGCATCGCCGACATCTTGTCGACGTGAGCGCCGGGCACGAGCCCATCGTCGAGGTCCGGCCCTACGGGAGCTGGCCGTCGCCGATCTCGGCGCGGTCGCTGGTGCAGGGAGCCGACAGCGTCACGGATCTGGTCACCGATGGCGACGACATCTGGTGGTCCGAGGCCCGCCCCGCCGAGGGTGGTCGCACGGCCGTGTTGCGCCGGCGTGGCGACGAGACCGTCGAGATCACCCCACCCGACGCGAACGTCCGCAGCCGCGTCCACGAATACGGCGGCGGGGCCTGGTGGGTCGACCGGGGGACGCTCTACTACGTCGACGACGCCGATCAGCGGCTCCGGCGGCTCGTTCCCGGCGGCGAGGTCGAGCTGATCACGCCCGAACCACCCGAGCCCAGGGCGTGGCGCTACGCCGATGGTCGGGTCACCCCCGACGGCGCCTGGTTCATCTGCGTGCGCGAGAAGCATCATCAGGTGCCCGGCGGTGGTCATCTCGAGCCCGACAACCAACTGGTCGCCATCGCACTCGACGGGTCGGGCGAGCTGCGGGAGCTCGTGGTGGGAGCGGACTTCTTCTCCAATCCGCGGCCCTCGCCCGACGGGAGCCTGCTGGCGTGGATCCAGTGGTCGCATCCGAACATGCCCTGGGACGGCACCGAACTCTGGGTCGGCGAGATCGTCGACGGCACGGTCGTGCGGGGCCGCATCGTGGCCGGCGCCCCCGACGAGTCGGTGATGCAGCCCGAGTGGTCACCGACGAGCGACCTGTACTTCCTGAGCGATCGCAGCGGGCGATCGAACCTGTATCGGGTCACCCCCGACGGTGCCGAGATCGAGATCGGCGGCGAGTTCGACATCGCCGGGCCGATGTGGTCGCTCGGCAACTCCCGCTACGCCATCGCCGACGACGGTTCGCTCGTCGTCGCGATGTCGCGACCCCACAACGACGTCGTCCTCGTCGATGCCACCGACACCGTCGAGTCGGGATGGTCGAGCGTCGAGGCGGTCCGGGCCCTGCCGGGTGGGGCCGCGGCCTACATCGGTGCGACCCATCGAGCCGAACCCGGGGCGGTCGAGCACCGCGGCGAGCCCCGCTATGCGAGCGTGCCCCCGCTCCACGGCCTCGTCGATGCCTACCTGCCGGCGCCCGAGCCGATCACCTTCGCCAGCGGCGACGGCGCCGAGGCCCACGCGCTGTTCTACGCGCCGGCGCATCCGGTGATGACCGGCCCCGACGACGAGCGTCCGCCGTTGCTGGTGCTCGCCCACGGCGGACCGACGGGGTCGGCGCGTCGTCATCTCAACCTCGCGTTGCGCTACTGGACCTCGCGGGGGTGGGCGGTCGTCGACGTCGACTACCGCGGCAGCACCGGCTACGGCCGCGACTACATGCGTGCCCTCGACGGCGCCTGGGGCGTCGCCGACGTCGAGGACTGCATCGCCGCCGCACGGTTTCTGGTGGAGCGAGGCGACGTCGACGGCGAGCGCCTCGCCATTCGAGGCGGGAGTGCGGGTGGCTTCACCGTCCTGGCGGCCCTGACGTTCCACGACGTCTTCGCGGCCGGGGCAAGCCGCTACGGCATCGGCGACCTCGCGGCGTTGGCGAGCGACACCCACAAGTTCGAGTCCCGCTACCTGGAGGGTCTCGTGGGTCGCTGGCCCGACGACGAGGACGTCTACCGGGCCCGTTCGCCCATCCACCACACCGATCGGCTCAGCGCCCCCATGATCATCCTCCAGGGCCTCGAGGACGCCGTCGTGCCGCCGAACCAGGCGGAGATGATGGTCGACGCGCTGCTCGCCAAGGGCATCGCGCACGCCTACCTGGCGTTCGAGGGCGAGGGCCACGGGTTCCGGCGATCCGAGACCATCGTGGCTGCGCTCGAGGCCGAGTACTCGTTCTTCGCCCAGGTGTTCGGCTTCGAGCCGGCCGACGCGCTGACGCCCGTCCGGGTCGTCGGACTCGACGGCACGTCGTGACTGCGCATCGCTACGACCGCGACGAGCGGCTCCCCGTCGAGGTCCTGGTGTTCCGGGTCGCCCCCGCCCATGTGACGGCGTTCCTGGACGTCGACCACGAGGTGTGGACCCTCGGCGAGGCCGGCCTCGACGGCTTCGAGCGCATCCCGTTCCTGTCCAAGGAAGTGTGGCTCGACGACTCGCGGCCCGGTGAGATCACCATCGTGTTCGTCTGGGAGTCGATGGAGGCCTGGTCGGCCGTCGGCGCGGCAGACATCCAGCAGCGCCTGCAGGCGAGCTTCGACGAGCGCTTCCCGCACCCCGTCGAGCTCGTCCGCGCCATCCACGAGGAGCGCAGCTACGGCATCCACCGCTGGAGCCGCTTCGAACGCACCGACTGACGCGCAGGCACGATCCGTCGCCTACCGTCGGTCAGCGTGGGCGGTCGATCTCGGTCTTCTGAGGGCCGCCATCCGGGCGTCCTGGTGTGCGGACACGAGCGATCATGCGGACCAGCGGTCTGCCTCCAATCCTTCAGGCGGGCAGTGCGCGGTGATCGCGAAGGTCGTGCAGGACCACCTCGGGGGAACGCTGTTGATCGCGCCGGGGCTCGAGTACGGCAAAGCCGTCGAAGCGCACTGCTGGAATGTGCTGCCCACCGGTGAGCATCTCGACTGGACCGCTGGTCAGTTCGGCGGCCCCTGCGAGCTCGGTGAGCCGGTGGATCGAGAGGCCGTGGTCGATCACACGGGAGTCGACCGCCACCATCTGCTCGCCGAGCGAGTTCGTCGAATCATGTCGGCCGGAGCAACCGGCTGACGGTTCACGCCTTCGTGTGTCAGTCCTGGTGCCAGTGCGTCGCGATAGCGTCGAAGACGTCGGCGACGATGGCGGCGAGCGCCCTGGTGTCGTGGTCTTGTTGCCACTGGTCGATCACGGTGTCCAACGCCCCGAGGCACGCACGCGGCGACGGCAGACGCCGCGACGGCGGACATCGACGGGTCGTGTTGGCGACACGCCTCTGCGAGCTCGCCGACTGCCTGTCGGTCCGACAGAGAGGTCGCAGAGACAATGGCCGGCTCGTTGCAGGCCAGACGCGCCAACGCGAGGTTGGCGTCGGTTTCGTAGATCGGCGCGAATTCGATCAGCGCGGCTCGCACCGCGGCGACCGCAGGCAGTCGGGCGAGATTGCGCTCGATGGCATCGAGGACGAGTTCTTCGTGCTCATCCCAGATCACCAGGTCTTCCTTGGTGCCGAAATAGCGGTACACCGTGGCCACCCCGACACCGGCAGCGTCCGCGATGGCCTGCATGGTCACGTTGGCGAACCCGTCGGCGACGAACAGTTCGACAGCGGTGGACTGGATGGCGACCATCGCCGCCTTCTTGTTTCGCTCGCGAAGCGATGGTGTACGCGACGGCGGTTCGGTCACGAACCTCGATGATAGCCAAGCCGAATATGATTGACAGTCCGTAGTTGATAGATACTATCACTACGTGAACGACGTATCCGTCAGACCGCCCACCACAGATCCATCCACGGGGCGCGGGTCCATCGTCGGCGCGCTCTTCGACGGCCCGGGCCAGGCTGCACGTGAGGCGCTACGGCCGGCCATTGCCGCACGCTCGCATGTCTCGCTCGAGCGAACCAATGCCCTCGGCGAGGTCACCGATGGCATCGGCGGGGTTCTCGGCCCGGCAGGCGCGGGCCTCGCGGTGGCCGCCCTGGGGCTGATGTGGTCGTTCTGGATCGCTGCGGGGCTCCTTCTGGTCGCCGGTCTGGTCTTCTTCGTCGGCTTGGGACCTGCTCCAGCCGCTGAACCCGAGCACGGACAGGGGCCCGCACACGACGAGAGCTACCTCGCCGCATCGATGGCCGGGTTCGAGCTCGTCTGGCGCGACCCCGTGCTGCGCTCCATCTCGATCTCGGCATCGCTGTTCGGCTTCTTCCTCGCGCCCGTGGTCCTCGTGTTCACCGCAGCGTTCGAGGCGACGGACCAACCAACGGCGTTGGGCGGGCTGCTCGCCGCGTTCTCGGTCGGGTCGATCGGGGGTGCGCTGGCCTACGCAGCCGTTGGCCCGCGTCTGCCCCGCAGGCTGACCCTGCTCGGCGGGTTCCTCGCCGTGTCGGTCGGCCTCGTCTCGATGTCGCTCGTGTTTGCGAACTTCGGCGCGGTGATCGTGATCGCATTCGCGACCGGCCTCGCGGCCGGGCCCATCGGGCCGATCTTCTCGGTCATCATCCAACAACGCACCGTCGATGCCTACCGGGGACGGGTGCTCGCAACCATCGGAACCCTCGAGCTCCTCGTGGCGCCACTCTCGCTGGCGATCAGCGGCGTGGTCATCGAAGCAACCTCGGCAACGACCAGCCTGGCGTTGATCGGCGGCGGTTGTCTCCTTGGAACGATCTACACGCTGTCGACGTCGGACCTCCGAGCCATCGAATCGGCCGACCTCGTCCCCAGCCGGCAGAGGCAATCCAGCTGACCTCGCGTCCCTGCGATTGGGCAGGTTCTGTGGTGTTTGCATCAACGCAGAGTGTTCGGGTTCAGTGTCACACCCTCTCGGTAGTGTGGGTGTCATGACGTTGCTCGCTGATCTCGCGGCCCGGCGCGACACCGATCTCACGGTGCTCGACGATGCCGGTCTGGCGGGGTTGGGGTCGTTGATCGCGCGTGGTCGTCGGGATCTGGCGGCGTTCGCGACCGCGGTGGCGGTGGAGGCGAAGCTGCGGCAGGTGTCGGGTTCGTCGCCGTCGTCCGGAGGATCTGTCGGATCCTGATGGGGAGCAGTCTCAGCGGGCGCGGTCGAAGGACTCGGCGCGCGGGGAGATTCGTAAGGATCTCCCGGAGTCCGGTGCGGGTGCGGAATCGGGGGCGTCGAAGACGGAGAACGCGGATCATCTCGCCGAGCGTCTGGGTCGGCTGTCGCCGTCGGAGAAGCAGCGTCTGGCCGCCCATGACGGGGAGATCGCGAGGAATGCGAGGCTGTTGCGCCCCGAAGCGTTCCGGATGTGGCTCGCGAAGCTGCTGGTCACGGTCGCCGACCCTCCCGATGACGATGATGGGTTGTCGGCGGCGGAGCGGGCCAAGGCTGCGGCGGCATGGGCGATGGTTCAGCGCCGTGATGGGACTTGGGTGATTGCCGGGTCGATGGATGATGAGCGCGGGTCGCGGATGGACGCGGCGGTCACGGCGAGGGCT
The DNA here is from genome assembly GCA_963716795.1 of uncultured Acidimicrobiaceae bacterium. GTDB lineage: Bacteria > Actinomycetota > Acidimicrobiia > Acidimicrobiales > UBA8592 > CAVQUE01. The sequence goes on from CAVQUE010000004.1 coordinate 28,361, forward strand.
CGGGAGATCGCGCATCGGCGCCCGCGTGGCGAGCGCACGATCACCGCAAACGACCGGGCGGTCGCGGCGTTCGAGTTGATGTGTGGGATCACCCTGGGCGGCGCCGGGGACGGGGGCGCGGTGGCGCCGGTCGTGGGCACCGATCCGACGGCGGCGCTTCGGACCCGGACGCCGGCCTGGCCCCTGACAACGACGGTGGGCCCGGAAGCGGCGGCCCCCACGGCGACCCCGGCGGTGGGGTGGATCGGGTGATGGGTCCGGATCTGGCGGTCGGGATCATCGTCGACGCCGCAACCTTGGCTCACGGCCCCCACTCGGCGACGGTGGCCGAGACCTGGGACGGCCGGCCGATCGACCCTCGGGCGGCGCAGCGGCGGGCATGTGACGCCGACTGGTACGTGATGCTCTATGACGCGCTCGGTCGCCCGAGCCGGGTGGGACGGACCCGACGTCACGCCACGCGTGAGCAGCGCCTGCAGCTGCGTGGCCTGTACCCGACGTGTCCGATCGATGGGGTCACGCCGTTTCACGGCTGTGAGATCCACCACGTCAACACGCCGTTCCACCCCGACGGCGAGACCGAGCTCCACAACCTCGTGCCCATCTCGCCGACCTGGCATCACCGCATCCACGACGGCGGCTGGACCCTCACCATGGACAGCGACCGCACCCTGCACCTCTGCCGCCCCGACGGCACCCTCGACCGCATCATCGACCCACCCACCCCCATCACCCGCCACGGCCCCTGACCCGGCGGGGGCGGCGATGGTGGGGACATCCCCACCATCGATCCGCCGGGTGGCTCCATCGATCCCGCGGCCGCAGGGTTCGACGATGGGACCATGCACATCGACACCCTCGTTCATCACCCGCCAATGCCGTCGCCGCCGCCAGGTGGTCCACCCGTGCTCGTCGGGCGAGATCTCACTCGTGTCTGGGGCCGAGGCGACGCCGCACGCGCAGCGGTCGACCACGTCGACCTGGCGCTGTGGCCCGGCGAGACGGTCGCCATCGTCGGACCATCGGGTTCGGGAAAGTCGACCCTCGGGGCCATGCTCGCCGGCATCGACCGGCCGACCTCGGGGTCGCTGACGGCCGGCGACCTCCGCCTCGACCGCCTCGATCACGACGCGCTGGCACGCTGGCGAGCTACCACGGTCGGCATCGTGTTCCAGGACTTCCACCTGCTCCCCACCTTGACGGCATCGGAGAACGTGCAGCTGGCCCTGCGGCTCTCTGGCGTCCCGCGCCGGGCCCGCCGCCGTCGTGCCGAAGAGGCCCTGGCGGCGGTAGGGCTCGGCGATCGCCGCAATCGTGTTCCCGCCCAGCTCTCGGGAGGCGAGCAGCAGCGAGTCGGCGTCGCCCGAGCGCTGGCCGTGGAGCCGCGACTGCTCGTCGCCGACGAACCAACGGGAAGCCTCGACACCGCAAGCGGTCGCATGGTCTTCGATCTGTTGCTCGGGGCCGGCAGCCAGGGCACGACGATCGTGTTCATCACCCACGACCTGGCATTGGCCGACGCCGCCGATCGGGTCGTCACCATGATCGATGGTCGAATCGCATCGATCGCCACGGGGGGTGTCCGATGAGGCGACGCATCCCCGCTCGCATCATCGCAGCCGTCGCCGCGATCGCGTTGGCCGTCGCCGCCATCGGTGTGCTCGCCGTGCCCGACGTCGCCGCGGGCACGCTCCGCTCCCTGGTCGACGAAGACCAACTCGCCCACGTCGCCGTCACCACGACACCCGCCGCGCTGACCTCGACGCCGGCCAACACGACGGCGGGCAGCACGCCACCCGCCAACACCCCCGCCTCCGTCGGCGGCGGCGCCGAGCTGGCTCTTCCCGGGGCGACGGTCGAGCACCGGGTCGTGGATCGGATCGCCAGCTCCACTCACGATCGTCTCCTGCTCGTCGGATTCGATCCCGAAGACCAGCGCGTCGACCTCGTCTCTGCGAGCGCGGGTCGGATGCCCGGTGTGGGCGAAGCCGTCGTCTCGCCGGGCGTGGCCGAGATCGGCGATCGCATCGACCTGGCCGGAACCGAGGTCGACGTCGTCGGCATCGGCGGCAGCGCCTGGTGGACCCACGAACGAACGGCCTATGTGGTTGCGAGCACCGCCGAGGCGATCACCGGCCACGGGCCTGATCGGCTCGCAGTTCGCTACGACGATGCGGCCCCCGTGACGAGCGATCGGATCGAACAGCTGCGCATAGCGCTCGCCGAGACGGGTGGGTCGTTCGTCGACCTTCCCGAGATCGTCCCCGACGGGACCCACCCCATCGAGGCGGACCTCGTCGAGGTGTCGACGCTCATCGGCCTGCTCGGCGTCGTCGCCGCGGTCGTCGCGCTGACGCTGCTGGCATCGACGGTCAGCACGCTGGTGACCGAGCGAACCCGTCAGGCCGCCATCGAGCGGGCCCTCGGTTCGTCGAAGCGAGCGGTGCGTCGACGCCTCCGGCGGCCGGCGCTGGGCGCGGCGGCCGCCGGTCTCCTCATCGGTCTGCCATTGGGTGCGGTCGTCGCCAACGTCGTGGCCCGCGAGGTGGTGGAGCGTTTCGTCGGGGTCACACCCGCACTCGGTTGGTCGCCGACCGTGGCCCTGGCCTCGGCGATCGCCGTGCTGCTGGGCGCCCGGCTGCTCGCAGCCCGTCCCGCTCGACGCGTGGCATCGTTGCCGTTGGCGACGGCGCTGCGCGACCGCGACGGCGCACCCTGGGGTGAGCGACGCTCGGACCTCGCAGTGTCGCGCCTGCGATTCGGCGGTGTGCCGGGGCGCGTGGCCGTGCGGAACCTGTGGCGTCGCCGGGCGCGCAGCCTGGCCGTCGTGTCCCAGGTCGCGGCCGGAGTCGCAGCTCTCATCGTCGTGGTGACACTGGCGACGTCGGTGAATGCCTTCGACGCGGATGAGCTCGAGCCGTGGCGCTGGGAGCAGGCGATCACTCCGGTCGGCAGCGGCCTCGCGTTCGACCGGGCGAACGTCGACGCAGCCGGCGGCGAGGCCGCGATCGCGATCGATGCGAGGGTCGGTGATCAGATCATCGATGTTCATGGCCTGCGCGCCGACACCACATCGTTCGATCCCGTGGTCGAGCGGGGACGCTGGCTCCGCGACGGCGACGACGGGGTCGTGTTGCCCCGCGGCTTCGCTCGCTACGAGGGCTACGACCTCGGCGACCGCATCGATGTCGAACTACCCAGCGGTGTCGTGAGCTACCCGGTGGTGGGCATCCACCGGGCGAAGGCCGTCGCGGTGTTCGCGCCCGTGGACGTCCTCGCCGAGGATCTGGGGCAACCCGCTCGAGCGAACGTCGTGTACACGTCCGGTTCGTCGGGGGAGGCCGACACCCTCGTCCCGCCGGGATCGGTCGTCGACACGAGCACTCGCTCGGACGCCAACGCCGAGGACAGAGCGGCCCGCCAGGCGATCACTGCGATCTTCGGCGTGATCGGACTCATCGTCGTCGGGGTCGCGTCCATCGGGCTGGCGGCAACCGTCGCGATCGGCGTCCACGAACGTCGTCACGAAGCGGCGGCGATGCGGTCGATGGGGGCCACACGCACCATGCTGCGACGAATCCTGCTGCTGGAGTTGGTGCCCCTGGCCGCCGCGGGCTGGCTGCTCGGGATCGTTGCCGGGCGAGTGGGGGCCCGTGCCATCATCGGCGTGTTCGAGCAGTCGTCATCGATCGAGATCGGCACGGTGAGCCCCCAGTGGATCTTGGTGCCCGCGGGCGCGTTCGCCGTCGCTCTCGTGGTGACGGTCGCCTGGTCCGGAGCACGCCGGAGCGCCCGGACCGCACCGGCGACGGTGTTGCGGTCCGCAGCATGACGGCCGTGGCCGAGGCACCGACGATGGCCGCCGTGTCGCAGTGCGAGAATGCATCGGTGGATGCGACTGCGCCGCAGAGCGGCATGACCTCCGAAGGGCAGCGTCTGTCCGTCGGCTGGTGGTACGGGCCTGTCGTCGAACCTGCGTCTTGGTCTGCGCTCGCGTACCTGGTGGTGGCGGTGCTGTGGACGCTGGTCGGGCTGGTGGCGACGATCGCCGTGCTCGCCCTCTCGCTGGCCATGGTGCTCGTCGTCATCGGCATCCCGGTCGCCACTGCGGCCCTGGCCCTCCTGCGCCGCGCCTCCGCGTTGGATCGCCGTCTCGCCGGTTGGGTCGGGCCCGCCATCGATGGCCGCAGACCGCCTGGCCCGGTCTCCGCCCGAAATCCCTGGGCGGCGCTCGGCGATGGTGAACGGTGGCGCAGCGTCGGCTGGTACCTGGCAGCGCCCTTCGTGTTCGTGGCCCTGGCCACCGGCGCGCTGGCGGCGTGGGGAGCTCCGTTGTTCCTGGTGTCGTTTCCGTTGTGGGCTTGGGCCGTCGGGGTCGGTCCGGTCGGGCTCGTCGTGGCGCCGTTGGTCGGTGCCGTACTGATCGGCCTCGCACCGCGGGTCGTGGTGCTGCTCGGGCGGGCGGGGGCCGGGTTCGCTGCGGCCGTGCTCGGCCCGGATCGCGCCGAGGTGATGGCCGCCCGCGTCGACGCGCTGACCCGTCAACGCGCCGAGATCCTCGAAGCGGTGGTGGCCGAACGGCGACGAATCGAACGCAACCTCCACGATGGCGTCCAGCAGCGTCTGGTGGCGCTCGGCATCGACCTGGGCATGGCTGCGGGGCGAGTCCACAGCGATCCCGACGGCGCTGCGACCCTCATCGCCGAAGCTCGTGAGCAGACCCGTACCGCGATCGGCGAGCTTCGCGTCCTCGGGCGCGGGCTGCATCCGGCCATCCTCGACGATCGCGGCCTCGACGCCGCGCTGTCTGCAGTCGTTGCGTCGTCCACCGTCCCGATGCGATTGTCGGTGCAACCCGGACTCGAGGTCCCGCTCGGGGCTGCGGAGACGGCCTACTACGTCGTCAGCGAGGCCGTGACGAACACCATGAAGCACGCGCTGGCCCGCTCGGGTTCGATCCGAGTCGCCGTCCACGGCGACCGCCTGGTGCTCGAGGTCCACGACGACGGTCGTGGTGGCGCCGACGCGGCACACGGCACCGGTCTGGCGGGCATGCGAGCCAGGGTCGAGGGCCTCGACGGCACCTTCGCCGTGTCCTCACCGGTCGGCGGCCCCACGGTGGTCCACGCCGAGGTGCCGCTCGCGCCCGACGCGGCTCGCACGAATGGGCTGGACGGGCGCCGGCCCGTCCCATCGAGCGCCTCGGTCTCGCCACCCGGCGAGGCAGCACGATCTGGAGGTGCGACGCAATGACGGATGGGCCCGATTCCGACAACGAGCCGGACGCAGTGCGGGTGGTCATCGTCGATGACTCGGTGCTGTTGCGTGAGGGACTGGTGCGGTTGCTCGAGGATGTCGGGATCACGGTGGTGGCGGCGCTGGGCGATCCAACGACGCTCGACGCTGTCGTCGAAGCCGAGCGGCCCGACCTCGTCGTGGTCGACGTGCGGATGCCACCGACGTTCACCGACGAGGGCATCCGCGCCGCGCTCTCGGTCCGGGCGGCCCATCCGGCCACCGCGGTCGTCGTGCTGTCGCAGTACGTCGAGGAGCGGTACGCAGCCGACTTGTTGGCCGGCGAAGTCACCGGTGTCGGCTACCTGCTCAAGGATCGGGTCGTGGACGTCGAGGACTTCGTCGCGTCGCTTCGTCGAGTTGCAGCCGGCGGCAGCGCCATCGACCCCGAGGTCGTGCGCCAGATCCTCGGTCGGAGCCGACGCCGAGAACTCGACCGGCTGACCGCCCGCGAGCGTGAGGTGCTCGAGTGCATGGCCCAGGGCCTGTCCAACCGTGGTATCGGCGACGCACTGGTGATCTCCCAGGGCGCAGTCGAGAAGCACATCGGCAACGTGTTCATGAAGCTCGAACTGGCCGCAGAGGATCATGCGCACCGTCGTGTCCTCGCCGTGTTGGCCCACCTCGGCGCGGCCTGAGCACCATCAGCCGCCAGGGGTGCGCCATCGGGGACCGGCTCGCGCAGCCACAGGCCGGACGCGTCGCCCGCCCTCGGCGACGGGCGCGGCTCAGCGCGACCCCAGCCGGCCTCGCGCGCGACGATCCAGTAGCGGTTCGGATGGTCGGTGAAGGTCACGAAGACGGTGAATCGGGGACGGGAGAGGCCGGTCGTGTCCAGCCGGCGGTGCAACCACCACAGCAGGAGGTCGGGATCGAGCTCGTCTGCGGACGGTTCGCCGAACGCCCACCGGGCGCCCCATGCGGCGAGACCGAAGACGATCGGCTCGAGGGCGCGCCCGGACTCGGCCAGCCGATACGAGCCGTCGTCGTGCTGCTGGGCGCGGAGTTCAGTATTGGAACTATGCGGTGCCACAGCCATGGTCTCGACTGGAGTGCAGCGCAGAGCCGACCGGGCCCTGCAAGGACAGGAGCAGGCCCACCATGCACATCTCCAAGAACGACATCCCGACCAGGATCGACGCCCCGGGCGCCGTCGCCCGACAGGCACTCGACTTCGGTGACCCGTCGGCCTTCTCGTCTCTCGGGGCCGAGTACTTCTCGCTCGGCGCGGGCACCGACATCGGCCCGCTCCTGGCCGGTTTGGCCGACGATGCATGCCACGCACCGCACTGGGGGTTCATGCTCGCCGGGCAGGTCGTGGTCGCCTACACCGACGGCACGGAGGAGACCTGCAGCAGCCAGGACCTGTTCCACTGGCCGGCGGGGCACAGCGTCCGGGTGACCGAGGACGCCGAGGTGATCCTGTTCAGCCCGCAGGTCGAGCACGGTGCGGTCATGGATCACATGCTCGCCGCGATGGCCCGATGACCGCAGCAGGCGAACCGAACCCGACCGGAAGGCACCCTCATGCACGGCGATGAACAACTGGCAGTCATCATCCCGAAGCTGCGCGAGGTCGGCGCAGGGATCCTCCCCAGCCAGCTCGACGAGCCGACGCCGTGCAAGGACTTCACCGTCGCCGGTGTGCTCGGACACATGACCGGGCTGGCCTCGGCGTTCGCTCCGATGTTTCGGGGGGAGGACCCTGCAGCCGACGAGACCGCACCCGACGGAACCAGCGAGATGGACCGATTCGATGCCGCGATGGCCGCACTGCTCGGCGCCGTGCAGTCGCCCGGAGCGCTCGACCGGACCATCCGGACGCCGGGCGGTGCGATGCCCGGCGCCGTCTTCGCCCGGCTCGTCGCATTCGACGGGCTCGTGCACGGCTGGGACCTGGCGACCTCGACCGGGCAGGCGTGGGATATCGGCGATGACCTCGTCGGCGAGATCGACGGCTTCGCCAGGCAGGCGATCACCGACGACATGCGCGACGGCGACGCATTCGAGGCCGAGAGACCTGCCGCCGATGGTGCCACCCCCATCGAACGGATCATCGCCTTCTCGGGCCGTACCCGGTGACGGCTGCGCCGTCACGGCGTGCGGGCCCGACGGTCGTCCACGCAGAGCTGCCCCTGGGTGCCGACCGGGCGGATCGACACCGGCCGACCGCCACGGGCACATCGGTGGCGAGGCCGCGCGAGACGGCACGATCCCCGGAAGCGACGCCGTGACGGGCGGGACGCACCCGTTCAGACGGCGAGGGCGAGCTGGCGGCTGTGGGCCACCAGGGTGCCGGCGGCGGTCCAGAGTTCGCCGTCCTCTTCGATGAAGCCCCCGGCTGCGGCTCGTGACACGAAGCGGGCCAGGATCCAGTCGTCGGGTTCCCAGGCGATCTCGTCGAGTTGGGCTCGGACATGCACCGTGAGGTCGAGGGTGGGTACGGCGATGGCCTCGGTCGACACCGCGAAGATCGGTGGTGGCAGGGCGTCGGTCATGGCTGCGACGAGCGGCGCGTCGAGCGGTCGTGGGATGCGCGGACGGATCCACCACGACAGATCTGCCGAGCTGGCTCCACCGAACATCCGGCCCTCGGCAGCTCGGAGATCCCACTGCCCGTGCAGCGGCAGCGGGTCGGCACCGCGCACCTCGTCGATGCTGGGGCATCTCTCGGGCGGGCCGTCCACGATGGGCATCGCCCACCGGTCGTGTTCCACGCCGGCTCGGCGCGTCCCCCACGCTCCGGTGGCCAGGAGCTCGACCTCACCGTCCTGGACGAGCCGAACCCGACAGAACGTCACCGAGCGGCCGCTGCGCACGACCTCGACGCCCACCAGCGCGTCGCCGGCACTCGGAGCCCGGAGATAGTGCACCGAGAGGCTGCGCATCTGGCGACTGGGCTCGTCCAGACACCGATCGACGGCATGTGCGAGCACCGCGGCCAGGTAGCCGCCGTTGGGGCCGTTGATCACCCAGTGATCGGGGCTCATCGTTGCCCCGAACCACATCTCGCTCGGGGTGGCGAGACCGGCCGGTGCAACGACCGGTGCCACGGCGATGTCGTCGTCGAACACACCCATGGGCTCAGCTCAGCAGTGCGGTCGCAGCGGCCATGCCCGAACGCGCCGCGCCCTCGACCTTGGGGCCACCGAACGCGTCGCCTGCAAAGACCAATGCGCTCCCGTCGATCGCCGTCGCGACGCATTCGTCGGGCAACGGTTGGAGCGGACCTGCGTAGCGCCACTTCTTCAGCTGGGCCTCGACGACGGTGGCCTCGCCGAGCCACGGCGATGCGAGGCCGAGGAGTTCGTCGCGAACCTCGTCGGGGTCGTCGTCGTAGCGCTCGGCGCTGGTGGCATGGTTCGCGTGCAGCGTCACCGCCGGCGCAGCGGAGATGCCCTTGCGGTGGTTGTCGGCCACGAACGTGAAGGGCTCGGTCTCGGGCAGCTGGACGCCACCGGGCTCGGGCACCGCCGGCGCGCCATCGAGCGTCACCAGCAGCGCCAGGGTGGCGAAGTACTCGACGCTGTCGAGATCGGTGCGCACGGCCGGGGCGAGCTCGACGGCGCCGGCGTCGAGCAATGCCAACGTCTGGGGTACCGGTGCGGTGAGGATCACGCTCTGGGCCCGCACCGCAGCCGATTCGCCTGCGAGCAACTCCCAGCCGTCGCCATCGTGCCGCACCGCGCTGATCTGACAGCTCGTGGCGATGTCGAGGTCGGCTGCGAGCCACTTGGCCAGCGCGTTCATGCCGCCGTGGCAGGCGTGGCGGGCATGGCCGTCGCCGTCGGCGTCGAAGCCCTGGCACCATTCGTAGACCACACCGGCCTCGGTGGCCTCGGCCACCAACGCCGCGAACTCGTCGGTTCGCACCGTGAAGAACTGGGCGCCGTGGTCGAGGGTGGCGTCGCCGACACGTCGGGTCGCCAGACGCCCACCCACGGATCGGCCCTTGTCGACCAGGCGCACCGATCGGCCTGCGGCCTGCAGGCGGCGGGCGGCGACGAGCCCGGACAGGCCGGCGCCGACGATGGCGACGTCGACGGCCCCGGGCGGACTGCTCACGCAGCCAACGCCGAGCGCGGCGTCACCAGCGCACGGCCGTTGTCGTGCATGATCGCCTGGACGGCATCGCCCGAGAACCCGTCGAGGTCGGCTGCGAAGTCGGTGGGCACGGCGAGGCCCTCCGCGTGGGGGTAGTCGGAGCCGAAGAGGATCTGGCCGATGCCCATGGTGTCGGCCAGGACCTCGATGTCGTCTTCGTAGTACGGCGCCACCCACACGTTGGTGCGCAGCCGCTCGACCGGGTCGGAGCCGAACGCGTGCTTGGCCTGCTTGTAGGCCTTGGTGAACCGGCTCACGAGGCCGCCGACCCAGTCCGACCCGTTCTCGATGGTGGCGATCCGGACATTGGGGTGACGGTCGAACACGCCGCCGGCGATGATCGCAGCGACGGTGTCGGCGATGTTCGAGTAGCACAGCACCCGCTTGAGCGGGTCGTAGCGGAAGGCCTCGAACTCGGTTGGCAGACCCCAGTGTTCGAACATGAAATCGTACCCGGCGTCACCAGCATGGAAGGCCACGGTGATTCCGGCCTCGTCGACCCGAGCCCAGAACGGATCGAACATCGGGTCACCGGGGGAGCGCTGGCCGTTGGCGGTGGTGACCGCCGAGGCCCGCATGTTGACGACGCGGGCGTCGTTGGCGAGGGCGAACTCGAGCTCGGCCACGGCGTGGTCGACGTCGGAGAGTGAGATGTACGGGGCGGCGTAGATGCGATCGCCGAAGTTGAAACCCCAGTCCTCGTCGAGCCAGCGGTTGAATGCGCTGAACGCCGCCTGCATGGCGGGCAGGTCGTGTTCGAGCGAGGACTCCATGCCGACCCCGAGCGTCGGGAACAGCAGGCAGGACTCGATGTTCTGCGCATCGAGGAGGGCCACCCGGGCATCGCGATCTCGGTACTCGGGCCGGCTGCTGAGCGGTTCGAGCTCGCCGAATGCAGCGCGCATGTCATCGACGGCGACCTTGCCGCGGAAGTAGTCGTCGAGACAGCCCGGCCGGGCGATGGGATCGAACGTCGGATTGGGGATGAAGCGGTTGACACGGCCGCCGACCAGAAGGCGCTTCTTTCCGTCGATGGTGGCCCACTGCATGGCCCGCTTGGCCATCTTCGGGTCGATGTGGCGGGTGAACGCATCCTCCGCCTCGTAGTAGTGGTGATCGCAATCGAAGGCGGCGAAGGGCAGCTCGGCCATGGGAAACAGCTCCTGATGGGGTGTCAGATCGCCGCCCACGCTAGCCCAGCGCCAGGGCGGGCCGATGAGCCGAGAGGCGGCAGTAGCCTCCAGCACCATGGCGCGCATCCTGGTCACCGAAGAGATCGCCGAGCGTGGGCTGGCACAGCTTCGAGCAGCCGGCCACGAGGTCGACGTGCAGCTCGGGCTGTCGCCCGATCAGCTGCTCGAGTCCATCCGTGGCGCGCATGCGCTGATCGTCCGATCGGCCACGACGGTGTCCGCCGACGTCCTGGCCGCGGGCGTGGGGCTCGTCGTCGTCGGACGTGCCGGGATCGGCCTCGACAACGTCGACGTCGATGCCGCGACGCGCCATGGCGTCATGGTCGCCAACGCACCGCAGTCCAACACGCTGTCCGCCGCAGAACACACGATGGCGTTGTTGTTGGCCCAGGCCCGCAACGTCCCCCAGGCCCATGCCGCGCTGATCTCGGGTCGCTGGGAACGCTCGAAGTGGACCGGTGTCGAGCTCTCCGACAAGACCCTCGGGGTGATCGGCCTCGGCCGCATCGGCAAGCTCGTCGCCCAACGGGCGCTGGCGTTCGGCATGCGCCTCGTCGCCTACGACCCCTTCGTCGCCCCCGAGCGGGCCCGGCAGATGTCGGTCGAGCTCATGGATCTCGAGGCCGTCATGGCCGAATCGGACTTCGTCACCATCCACGTCGCCAAGACCCCCGAGACCGTCGGCATCGTCGATGCCGCCCTGCTGGCCAAGGCCAAACCGGGGCTCCGGATCGTCAACGTCGCTCGCGGCGGCATCATCGTCGAAGCCGACCTGGCCGACGCCATCCGTTCGGGACACATCGGCGGGGCCGCACTCGACGTCTTCGACGCCGAACCCTGCACGGACTCGCCGCTGTTCTCGCTGCCCGAGGTCGTCGTGACGCCCCACCTGGGGGCCAGCACCCGTGAGGCCCAGGACAAGGCCGGCGAGACCATCGCCGAACAGGTCGGCCTCGCGCTGGCGGGGGAGTTCGTGCCCTTCGCCGTCAACGTGTCGGCGTCGGAGGCCACCGAGACCGTGCGCCCGTTCCTGCCGCTCGCGGAGCAGCTCGGGGCGCTGTTCGCAGCCCTCAACCCGAAGCTGCCCAAGACCCTCGACATCGAGTTCGCCGGCGAGATCGGCGGCTATGACAACAAGATCACCGAGCTGTCGGTCGTCAAGGGACTCCTCGGCGCGATCAGCGATCAGCCCGTCTCCTACGTCAATGCACTCGATGTCGCCAAGGATCGCGGCGTCAAGGTGCGGTCGATCTCCACGACGGCATCGAGTGACTACGTCAACCTCGTCACCGTCAGTGGGGGCGATCACAACCTGGCGGGGACACTGGTGGGCATCAAGGCCGAGCCGCGCATCGTGATGGTCGACGATCACACCGTCGACCTGCCGCCGGCACCGCACATGATCGTCGTCCGCAACGACGACCGCCCCGGTGTCATCGGCCGGGTCGGCACGATCCTGGGTGAGGCACAGGTCAACATCGCCGACATGAACGTCGGCCGTAACCACGACGGCCAGGGCGCCCTGATGGTCATCGCGACGAGCGACACCGTGCCCGACGCCGTTGCAGATCGCCTCCGTGGCGCCGACGGCGTCACCGAGGTCTACCTGGTCGAGCTCGGATCCTTCGGCGACGAAGGCTGACTCGCGTCACCCTGGTCCCACATCGCTGGGAGTTGTGGACGTCGTCGGTACTCGAGTCCGGGCAACGTGGGGAGTCGAGGGTTCGGAGGCTCAGCGTTTGGCGGCGCGATAGCCGTCTGATTCCGCTGCGTCGGGGGTTTGGTAACACCGGTCGGCATTGGTGCGTTCATAGGAGAACCCGCCGGGCACGTGGTGGATGCCGCTCGATTCCTTCACCTTGACCGGGTGGGTCAGCGGACAGTTGCCCTCGTCGTCGGGCGCGACCCAGCTCGCCTCCGCAGCGGCGGTGCCGTCGTCGGGATCACCCACGGCGTCGGCGGCGGTGTCGTCGACCGCGGTGTCACCAGCAGCCGTGTCATCAGCGGCGTCACCGGTCGTGTCATCGCCGGGTGCGGGCACGTTGTCGCCGGGTGCGGGCACTTTGTCGCCGGGCAGGGGCGTCAACGGCGGCCACTGGGCGGTGCCGGGGGCTGCTTCGTCGACGATCTCGGGCTCCCGATGGCGGAACCACGTCCCCACCAGCGCGGCGATCGCCGCGGCGAGCACCGCCTTCCACCAATCCCGCGCTGCAGCTGCCATGGTCGCCGAGTGTACGGCGGGCGACGCGCTGGTGACGGGACCGAAGCGCACTGCGGTGCGTGACGGGTGGCGCAGCCCGGGCGCAGCGGGGCTCAGGCCGAGGTGGGCATCCAGACCGGGCGCGAGGACTCGAACGCGTCGATGTCGTCGCCGTGCCGCAAGGTGATCCCGATGTCGTCGAGGCCCTCGAGCAGCCGATGCTGGATGGACGCATCGAGCGGGAACTCCGCAGTCAGTCCGATCGCCGGAGCCTCGATGCTGCGTCGGGCGACATCGATGGTGATCTCGAGCGTCGGGTCGGCCAGCACGGCGTCCATGAGCGCGCGCCCCACCTCTGCGCTGACCTCGACGGGGAGGAGCCCGTTCTTGGTGGCGTTGTTCGCGAAGATCGGACCGAAACGCGGCGAGATCACCGCAGCGAATCCGTACTGCTGGATGGCCCAGACGGCATGCTCGCGAGACGAGCCCGTACCGAAGTTGGGCCCACCGATGAGGATCGTCGCCCCCGCGTACTGCTCGCCGTTCATCACGAAGGCGGGGTCGTCTCGCCACTCCGCGAAGAGGCCCTTGTCGAATCCGGTGCGCTCGACGCGCTTGAGCCAGTCCGACGGGATGATCTGGTCGGTGTCGACGTCGGAGCGGTCGAGGGGCACCGCGGTGCCCGAGACGATGTGCACGGCTTCCATCAGCGGGTTCCTCTCACGACGGCGCCACGGGTGCGGCGCCACGGGGCGATCACGGGTCTCACAGGTCCGCCGGCGTGGCGAACCGGCCGGCGACGGCGGTGGCGGCGGCGACACTCGGTGACACCAGGTGCGTGCGCCCGCCTCGGCCCTGGCGTCCCTCGAAGTTGCGGTTGCTGGTGCTGGCCGCCCGCTCGCCGGGGGCGAGCTTGTCCGGGTTCATCGCCAGACACATCGAACAACCCGGCTCACGCCAATCGAACCCGGCCTCTCGGAACACCACGTCGAGCCCCTCGGCCTCGGCTTGCTCTTTGACCAGACCCGAGCCGGGAACCACGAGGGTGCGGACACCGTCGGCGACCCGACGCCCCGAGGCGACGGCCGCAGCGGCCCGCAGATCCTCGATACGGCTGTTGGTGCAGCTGCCGATGAACACCGTGTCGACGCTGACCTCGCGGATCGGGACACCGGCATCGAGGCCCATGTACTCGAGCGCCCGCGTCGCGGCATCGCGTTCGGACGCCTCGGCGAAATCGTCGGGCGACGGGACGTGTGCGGTGATCGGGATGACCTGGCCGGGGTTGGTGCCCCAGGTGACGTGCGGCGCGATGGTGGCGCCGTCGATCACGACCTCGCGGTCGAACACCGCGTCGTCGTCGGTGCGCAGCTCGCGCCACGCAGCCACGGCCTCGTCCCAGGCCGCGCCGGTCGGCGCGTGCGGGCGGCCCTCGAGATAGGCGAAGGTCACGTCGTCGGGGGCGATGAGGCCGGCCTTGGCGCCGAACTCGATGGACATGTTGCACACCGTCATCCGCCCTTCCATCGACAGCGCCTCGATGACGCTGCCGCGAAACTCGGCGATCGCACCGATGCCGCCGCCGGTGCCGGTACGGCCCAGGACGGCGAGCACGACGTCCTTCGCAGTCGATCCCTCGGGCAGCACGCCGTCGATGGTGATGGCCATGGTGTCCTGGCGACGTTGGGGCAGGGTCTGGGTGGCCAGGACGTGCTCGACCTCGCTGGTGCCGATCCCGAACGCCAGCGCGCCGAAGGCGCCGTGGGTCGAGGTGTGGCTGTCGCCGCACACCACGGTCATGCCCGGTTGCGTCAGGCCGAGCTCGGGGCCGATCACGTGCACGATGCCCTGGTTGCGGTGCCCCATGGGGAAGTGGGTGATGCCGTACTCGGCGGTGTTGGTCCGAAGCGTCTCGACCTGCTTGGCGCTGACGGGATCGGCGATGGGCTGGTCGATGTCGGCGGTGGGGACGTTGTGGTCCTCGGTGGCGACGGTGAGATCGGGCCGGCGAACGGGCCGGCCCGTCAGGCGCAACCCGTCGAACGCCTGGGGCGAGGTGACCTCGTGCACGAGGTGCAGATCGATGTAGAGCAGGTCGGGTTCGCCATCGCCGCGACGGACGAGGTGGTTGTCCCAGACTTTCTGGCTGAGGGTGCGGCCCACGGTCTGCTGGTGCTCCTTGGTGCTCGGGTCCCCGCGACGGCGTGGGCCTGGCGTGCCGGCGTTGCTCGGCGAGGCAGTATACGGGCGGCTCGTGGCGCGCTCCGGGGCTCGGGCCCCCGGGGGCCGTCAGCGTGGCGTCGGGAACTCGTCGGGTGCCGATGCGCAGCTGACGATGCCCACCGTCGACGGCACGAACGTGGGCACGTCGCGGGCCTCGACCCACAGCTGCAGTGGGGGCGGCTCGGGATTGCGGAACGCCAACCAGCGGCTGTCTGCGGTGCGTCCGGCGATCAGCAGCGCCGCCGGTGGCGGGAGCTGGGCGACCGGATCGGGATCGCCTGCGCACTCGTAGACGGCGACCTCCGAACGCGGCGTTGGGGTCGGCTCGGCGCGTGTCTCGTCGTCGGATTGCTCGAAGCGGTCGACGAGCTCGA
This sequence comes from uncultured Acidimicrobiaceae bacterium, assembly GCA_963716795.1. Taxonomy (GTDB): domain Bacteria; phylum Actinomycetota; class Acidimicrobiia; order Acidimicrobiales; family UBA8592; genus CAVQUE01. The sequence continues at coordinate 43,750 of CAVQUE010000004.1, forward strand.
GGCCGGCGACCGCGAGTGCGGCGAGGAGGATCGCGGCAACCACCAGTTTGGCGAACAGACGCGGCCAGTTGGGTGGGAGGTAGTAGTCGTCGGGGTAGTAGCCGTACTCATCGGGTTCGGGTCCGGTGCGCGGGGCGCGCCGTTCGAATCCCTGTCCGCCCGGCGGCGGGAGCCGGGGCGTTCCCCACGAGGGGGAAGCCGCTGCCGCGACCGGCGTCGGGGCCGTCGGCCCATCGGGGTACACGCTGATGCCCCCAGGGGCCTGGGCATCGTCGAGCTCGGCATCGTCCAGCTCGGCAGGCACCGGCTCGGCACCATCGGGATCGGCGGCGCGTGGTTCGGGAGCACCGACCGCCGCAGAGAAGATCTCGTCGGGGCCGACGTCGAGCGGCTCGGAAGGCTCGGCCCCGGGCTCGTCGGGTTCGTCGGTGGGCGTCATGGCGAGGGCGCAGCCGTCAGTCGACCGCGACCACCTCGACGCCCAGGGTCCCGCCAGGGGCCTCGTAGGTGACCTGGTCGCCGGCCGACGCGCCCATGAGCGCTGCGCCGAGCGGCGAGGAAGGGGAGATGACGTCGAGCTCGTCGTGGCGTTCTTCGATGGAGCCGATGAGGTACCGCTCGACGAGATCGTCGCCGTCGTAGCGGATCGACACGATCGATCCGGCACTGACGGTGTCGCCGCCGGCGAGTTCGTCGACGACCACCGCGTTCTCGAGGGTCTGGCCGAGCTGGGCGATGCGGCCCTCCATCTTGCCCTGCTCCTCCTTGGCGGCGTGGTAGTCGCCGTTCTCGGAGAGATCACCGAGTTCTCGGGCGGTCTCGATCTTGCGGGCGATGTCGACGCGGCCGATCGTGGTGAGGTGGTCGTACTCGGTCTTGAGTCGGTCGTATGCGGCCTGAGAGAGCTGATGGGTCGCTGCCATCCGCCCGAGGGTAGTGGCCCCGACACGCAGGGCGACTGCCACCGCCGACCTGCGGCCATGCCAACCCATGGGCTGCGCTCGTAGGATGTTCGACGGCCGCCGGTGGCATCTCTGCCGGCCGGCAGCGGCAGACGACCAGGAGAAGCGCCACGTGGCACACAGGATCGGCGTGATCGGCGGCGACGGCATCGGCCCCGAGGTGATCGCAGAGGGCCTCAAGGTCATCGCCGCGGCCGGCGTGGACGTCGACGCCGTCGACTACGACCTCGGCGGAGCCCGCTACCTGCGCGACGGCACCGTGTTGCCCGACGAGATCATCGACGAGTGGCGTGACCTCGACGTGTTGTACCTCGGCGCCGTCGGCACACCCGAGGTGCCGCCCGGGCTCATCGAGCGTGGCCTGTTGTTGAAGATGCGCTTCGACCTCGATCTCTACGTCAACCTACGCCCGTTCGTGTTCGCCGGCGACGACACCCACGAGCCCCACGACTTCGTGTGCATCCGCGAGAACACCGAGGGCACCTACGCCGGAGAAGGTGGGTTCCTGCGCAAGGGCACCCCCCACGAGGTCGCCACCCAGGGCTCGGTCAACACCCGGATGGGTGTCGAGCGCTGCATCCGCTTCGGATTCGAGCTGGCGCAGAGCCGCGAGCGCACGCACCTCACCCTGGTCCACAAGACCAACGTCTTGACCTTCGCCGGCGACCTCTGGGAGCGCACCTTCGACGAGGTCGCGGCCGAGTACCCCGATGTCGAGACCGCCTACAACCACGTCGATGCCGCCTGCATCTACTTCGTGCAGGACCCCCAGCGCTACGACGTCATCGTCACCGACAACCTCTTCGGCGACATCCTGACCGACCTCGGCGGCGCGGTCTCGGGCGGCATCGGGCTCGCCAGCAGCGCCAACCTCAACCCCGACCGCACCGGCCCGTCGATGTTCGAGCCCGTCCACGGCTCGGCGCCCGACATCGTCGGCACCGGCGCCGCCAACCCCACCGCGGCCATCCTGTCGGGCGCGCTGATGCTCGACTTCCTCGGCGAGGACGACGCAGCCGCCCGCATCCGCAGCGCGTGCGCCGACCCGGCCACCCAGACCGGCACCACCACCGAGATCGGTGACGCGATCGCCGCTCGCGTCTGACACCATCGCGACCCACCCGACACCCACGAGCACCGAAGAGACCACCGATGCCCATCGAGCCCACCGAGAAGATCTGGATGAACGGCGACCTCGTCGACTGGGACGACGCCCGTATCCATGTCCTCACCCACACCCTGCACTACGGCACGGGCGTCTTCGAGGGCATTCGTGCCTACGAGACCGCCGACGGTCCGGCGGTGTTCCGCCTGACCGAGCACATGGAGCGTCTGGTCAACTCCGCAAAGATCATGGCGATGCCGATGCCCTACAGCGTCGACGAGCTGGTCGAGGCCACCAAGGCCGTGGTCGCGGCATCGGGTCTGCCCAGCTGCTACATCCGTCCCATCGCCTACTACGGCTATGGCGAGATGGGTCTGGCCACCACCAACTGCACGGTCGATGTGTCCATCGCGTGCTGGCCCTGGGGTGCCTATCTCGGTGACGACGCGCTGACCAAGGGCGTGCGCATGAAGATCTCGTCGTGGACCCGCCACGACCACAACATCATGCCGCCGGCATCGAAGACCACCGGCAACTACGCCAACAGCACCCTGGCCAAGATGGAGGCGCTGCGCGCCGGCTACGACGAGGCCATCATGTTGAACGGCGCCGGACTGGTCGCCGAGTGCACCGGCGAGAACCTCTTCGTGAGCCGCCAGGGCCGCCTGATCACCCCGCCGCTCACCGCCGGCGCGCTCGAGGGCATCACCCAGAGTTCGGTCATCCGCATCGCCGACGATCTCGGCATCGAGGTCGAGGTCGGTGGCCTGGCCCGCAGCGACCTCTACATCGCGGACGAGATCTTCGTCGTGGGCACCGCGGCCGAGGTGAGCGCGGTCAACAGCGTCGACGACCGTGTCGTCCCGTGTCCGGGGCCGGCCACCAAGGCCATCGGCGAGATGTACGCCGAGGCCGTGCGTGGCCGCGTCGACGCCTACCGCCACTGGTGCGAGTTGGTCGCATGAAGGCGAAACCATGAGCCCCAACCGCATGCCGACTTCGGTCGAGATCTACGACACGACGCTGCGCGACGGCAGCCAGCTCGAGGGCATCTCGCTGACCGTCGACGACAAGCTCCACATCGCCACCCAGCTCGACCATCTCGGCGTGCACTACATCGAAGGCGGCTGGCCCGGCGCGAACCCCAAGGACGAAGAGTTCTTCGCCCGCGCCGCCACCGAACTCGAGCTCCACCACGCGACCTTCGTCGCGTTCGGCTCGACGCGGCGCGCCAAGGGGCGCGTCGATGCCGACGACACCCTCGCCAATCTGTTGTCGGCCGGCACCGAGGTCGTGTGCATCGTCGGCAAGTGCTGGGACTACCACGTCACCGAGGCGCTCCGAACCACCCTCGACGAGGGGGTGGCCATGGTCGCCGACTCGGTCGAGTTCCTCGTGGCCCAGGGCCGGCGGGTGTTCTTCGACGCCGAGCACTTCTTCGACGGCTATCGCAACAACCCCGAGTTCTCGCTGCGGGTGCTCGAAGCCGCCGCCATTGCCGGCGCCGAACGCCTGATCCTGTGCGACACCAACGGTGGGTCGCTGCCCGCCGACGTCGAGACCGCCGTCGCTGCGGTCGTCGATCATCTCGATGCGGGCGTCGGCGTGCACCTCCACAACGACACCGGCTGCGGCGTGGCCAACGCCATTGCCGGCGTCCGTGCCGGGGCGGTACAGGTCCAGGGCACGATCAACGGGTACGGCGAACGCACCGGCAACTGCGACCTGGTGCCGATCATCGCCAACCTCAGCCTCAAGATGGGCATCGAGACCATCCCCGCCGATCGGATGGACCGTCTCACCCCGGTCGCCCATCACATCGCGGAGTTGGTCAACTTCACGCCCGACCCGCAGCAGCCCTACGTCGGGTCCTCGGCGTTCGCCCACAAGGCCGGGTTGCACACCAGCGCCATCGCCCGTCGGCCCGATGCGTACGAGCACATCGCGCCCGCGTCGGTCGGCAACGGCACCCGGTTCGTGGTGTCGGAGATGGCCGGTCGCTCGACGCTCGAGCTCAAGGCCGCCGAGCTCGGCATCGAGGTCGACGGCCAGGCGCTGGGCGACATCGTCGAGACGCTCAAGCGTCTCGAACACGACGGCTATCACTTCGAGGTCGCCGACGCGTCGCTCGAGTTGTTGATGCGCGGCGCTGCCGGGTGGGAACAGGACTGGTTCTCCATCGAGTCGTTCCACGTCGACATGCACCACCGTGGTGCAGGCAGCCGCGCCTGGAACGACATCGCCGTCGACATCGACACCGAGGCCGTCGTCAAGCTCTGGGTCGCCGACGAGCGCCTCGTCGGCATCGGCGAGGGCAACGGGCCGGTGAATGCACTCGACACCGCATTGCGGTCGGTGCTGACCGGCCACTACCCCCAGCTCGGCGCCATCACCCTCGCCGACTACAAGGTTCGGGTTCTCGACACCGACAAGGGCACCGGGGCGGTCACCCGGGTGCTCATCGACTTCTCGAACCGGGACCGAACGTGGACCACCATCGGGGTGTCGGAGAACATCATCGAGGCCAGCTGGCAGGCGCTCATGGACGGCATCGTGTACGGCCTGCTCGTGGCCGGGACCTGACGACACCGCCATGGTGCAGGTCGACCGCAACGGGCTGCGCTTCATGCTCTTCGGGTTCCCGACCCGGATCCAGCCGTCCTTCCTGCTGGTCGTCCTGCTGCTCGGCATCTTTCCCGGGGCGACCGTCGCCACCGTCGTGATCTGGACCGCCGTGGCCGCGGTGTCGATCCTGTGGCACGAGCTCGGCCATGCCGTCGCGGCTCGTCGCCTCGGGGCCGATCCCACCATCGACCTGTACAGCTTCGGCGGGCTCACCCACTGGCGTCCTGCCGCGAACGCCAGCCGTGGGCAGCTGATCAGCGTCGCGGCCGCAGGTCCGGCTGCTGGTCTGGTGCTCGGCGGGGTCGTCGCAGCCACGGTGGCGATCACAGGCGATCTCGGCTCGGAGCTCCTGCGGTTCTTCGTGGTCGTCGTGTTGTGGATCAATCTGGGCTGGGGGCTGGTCAACCTGCTGCCGGTCCTGCCACTCGACGGCGGGCACATCCTCGCCGAGCTCCTCCCCGGCGAACGCGAGCAACGCTGGCGCCGTGCGGCGATCGTCTCGGTGGTCACCGGCGGTGTCGCCGCCGTGGTCCTGGTGGCCATCGGGTACTTCTGGGGCGGCCTGGTGTTCGGGTGGGCCGTCGCGTCCAACATCACCACGTTGCGCACAGACGGCCGCGCCGTCGACGATGCGCGCTACGACGACCAGATCCGGGAGCTGCTCCGTCGGATCAGCGGCCACGACGCCGATGCGGGCCCTGAACTCGCCGCCATCACCGAGCACCTGGCTCCGGAGCGCCAGGTCGCGGTCAAGGTCGCCGCGGTCGAATCGGCGGCGGCATCGGGCGACGCCGTCTCCGCGCGCTGGATGCTCGATGCGCTTCCCGGCGCCGTGCCACCCGCGCTGTACGCGCTGGTGCACGTGGCCGAGACCGGGGGCGAGCACGGCGTCGCCGAGCTCGAGGAGATCTTCCGACGGAGCCCCGATCGCCTCCATGCCCGATGGTTGACCTTCGGGCTCCTCGAGGCCGGTCGGCTCCACGAGATCGTCGACGAGTTGCACCGGTTGCCGGCCGTGGCTCGCCGCCAGGACATCGTCGAGGCCGTCGTGGGCGTCGCCGAATGGGCGGGCAGCGACGCCGTCGCCAACGCTGCGCGATCCGTCTGAGCGAGTCTGCGCCATCGCCGAGACGGCGTCAGCGCATCCGGACGTGGCTTCGTTCGAGCCGGGCGATGACGGCCTGGAGGTGAGCGACCGCGCCGCCGCCGAACTCCAATCCGTACACGACGGACTTGTCGCCATCGAAGCGGCGGTGCTGGATCCTCGCTGCGATGGGACGGTCGCCGAGTGCAGTGGCGTCGAGGAAGCGGACCTCGACGCCGGTCGCCGCGGCCAGTTGCCGTTCGGCCGATGCGGGACAGATCAGGCTCAGGCCGGTGATCGACAGATCGCTGACCTTGCCGCGGGCTTCGCCGGCGCTGTGACGGATCACCGCCCGCAGCGGACGCTCGTCGGGAATCGGGATGCGCACGGCGCGACGTTCGCTCAGCGAGAGGTCGCCGCGATCGTCGGGTCCGGGCCGGAGGTCGAAGCCGAACATGAGCAGGTCGCCGGCGACGTCGACTCGGTCGGCGACGATGCCGTGGCGGATCGCCTCGTGCGCTCGGCTCTCGTTCGAAACCGCCAGGTCGACCGTACGCCCCACGGCCGGCAATGCAGGCGATGGAGAGAACACGGCTTCGATGCGCGCGGGACCGATGCGGAGCACCGACCCGGTTGCCGCTCCCTGTGCGGCCGTGGCCTGGACGCGCCAGGTGCGCGGGTCGACCCACACCTCGCGGTTGCGGCGCGCGTCGAGCGACATGGGTCGTTCCATCGGTGTGCGGGCGGGCGAGTTGAGCGACCCCGACGCTCTACACTCTCGCTGTGGCTGCACCCGACTACGTCCCCCTGCCCCCGAATCGCTCCCGCGTGTACGAGTCGCCGCCTCGGCGAGACGACTCGTGGCGCGCCCAGCGGCCCGGCGACATCCCAACGGGTCTGCCCGATGGCGACGGGTTCGGACGCCAGGGACCCGATCAGGGGTATGCGCTGAAGCTCGTCAAGGCGTTCGCCGACGAGGTCCACCTCCGCGATGGCGAACGCTGGGAGGACGCCGCTGCGGGCTGTGTCCTCGTCGGACTCAAGCGCGCCTCATTGTTCGGACGTGCCCCGGTGCGCCACGATCTCGACATCGCCTTCCGTCTGTGGGGGTACCTCGACGCCGATGCCCCCGACGATCTCGTCGCCATCCGACACGACGCGTTCGACCGGGTCGACAACCCGCACCACTACCTCGAGAGCCGTCGCATCATCGACGCGGTACCCGACGACGTGCTGCGTCAGCTCCCCGCCCAGGTCGCCGATCGTTACGCCCGAGACTGGCGCGACCAGCTCGACCTCGACGAGCTCGTCGGGGCCGGCTCGGTCGGGCACTGATGCCCGACGCCCCCCGGGTCCGCTTCGCTCCCGCACCCACCGGTTTCCTCCATGTCGGCAGTGCCCGTTCGGCGCTGTTCAACTGGCTCTTCGCCCGCCACCACGGCGGCACCATGGTGTTGCGCATCGAGGACACCAACGCAGCGTTGGCGTCGCCGGAGTTCTACGGGGCGATCACCGAACCGTTGCGTTGGCTCGGCATCGACTGGGACGAGGGCCCGATCCACCAGTCCGATCGCACCGACGCGTACGTCGCGGCCATCGACCACCTCGTCGGGTCCGGCGCCGCCTATCGCTGCGACTGCACGCGTGAGGCCATCGAGGCCCGCAACGCGGCCATCGGTTTCAAGGGTGGCTACGACGGCCATTGCCGAGACCGTGCGGTCGCCGACGGCGCCGGCGTCGTGGTTCGCTTCGCCACCCCCGAGGCCGGTGAGGTGGTGATCGACGACCTCATCCGCGGCCGTGTCCGCTTCGATGTCTCCGAGCTCGAGGACTTCGTCGTGCGACGCAGCGACGGGACGCCGGTGTTCCTGGTGGCGAACGCGGTGGACGACGCCGACGATGGACATCACCCATGTCATCCGCGGCGAGGACCTGCTCAACACCACTCCCAAGGTCGTGCTGTTGTGGCAGGCACTGACCGATCGCGATCCGCCTACCTATGCCCATCTGCCGCTGCTGGTCGGCTCCGACCGCAAGAAGCTGTCGAAGCGCAAGGACTCGGTGGCGCTGGCCGAGTTCCGCGACCAGGGGTTCCTGCCCGAGGCGATGGCCAATCATCTGGCGCTGCTGGGGTGGGGCCCGCCCGACGACGTCGAGATCCGTCCGATGAGCGAGATCATCGAGCTGTTCGATCTGGCGGCGGTGAACAAGTCGCCGGCGTTCTTCGACATGGCGAAGCTCGAACACATCAACGGCCACTACATCCGGGCGCTCGACACCGATGCGCTCGTGGACGCGCTGGGGCCGTGGATCGGTGCCGACGCTCCCTGGCCGGCCGAGCGGTTCGATCCCGACGTCCTGCGTGCGGTGATACCCCACATCCGCGAACGGCTCCGCCGCCTCGGCGATGTGGTGCCCCTGGTCGATTGGCTCTTCACCGTCGAGGCTCCCGTCGAGACCGACGACAAGGAGCTCGCGAAGATCGCCAAGGCGATGAGCGGTGAGCGGGTCGGCGCCGTGCTCGATGCGGTGATCGAGCGCTTCGGAACCTGTGACTGGACACCCGAGGCATTGGGTGCGGTCGTCGCCGAGGTCGGCGACGAGTTGGGGGCCAAGTCCCAGGTCCCGGTGCGGATCGCCGTCACCGGCCGCCGGGTCGGGCCGCCGTTGTTCGAACCCCTCGCGCTGCTCGATCGCGACCTGGTCATCGACCGCCTGCGTGCGGCTCGGGCCGCACTGGGCTGACCGGCGTGGCCGGCGAGGTCGTCGGTGGGTCCGCCCGCATGTGGCGCATCGTCCGGGGCACCCTCGTTGCCCTCGTCGGGGTCGGCCTGCTCTACGTCACCGTCACGTTCGTGCAGGTGTGGCAGACCAGCCGCGACGATCAGGCCCGCCCTGCCGACGCCATCGTCGTGCTGGGCGCCGCACAGTACGACGGGCGGCCCTCACCGGTGCTCCAGGCCCGTCTCGATGCGGCGCTCGATCTGTACCGCGACGGCGTGGCACCGGTGATCGTCACGACCGGGTCGAACCAGGTCGGCGACCGGTTCACGCAGGGATTCGCCGGCTTCGCCTATCTCCGTGACGCCGGCGTGCCCGAGGAGGATCTGCGCGTGGTGGTCGACGGCACCACCACCTACGAGGAGCTCAGCGCCACGGCGAACGTGCTGGTCGACGAAGCCATCGGCAGCGACGTGGTGCTCGTGTCGGACCCCTACCACGGTCTGCGGGCTGTCGAGACCGCCCGAGAGGTGGGACTCGATGCGGTGTTCTCACCGACCGATCTGGATTCGTCGTTCACGCAACTGGCGCGCGAAACCGCCGGGGTGGGGCTCGGTCGGATCGTCGGCTACCGCCGGATCTCGGGTCTCAGCTGAGGCCTTGGATCCGGCGGTACGGCCGATCGACTCTCAGTCCGTGTGGCGGAAGCGCCGTCCGACAGTGGCCATGGCGCCACCGGCAGCCAGCAGGGTGAGGCCGGCGACGACCAGTGGTGCGGTCTCGCTGCCGGTGTTCGGTAGCTCGCTGCCGCCACCACCACCGGTGCTGTCGGTCGGCGGCTGCGGCGGGACGGTCGGGCGTCGACGGCGGGAAGATGGTCGGCTCGGGCGTGGGCTCGGGGGTCGGCTCGGGCGTCGGCTCGATCGGCGGCACCGGCGTCGGCTCGGGGGTGGGCTCGATCGGCGGCACCGGTGTGGGCTCGGTCGGCGGCACCGGCGTGCGGCTCCGGCGTCGGCTCGACCGGCGGGACGTCGGGCTCGGTGCACTTGAGCAACGACACGATGTTGACGCCACTCGGCGAGACGATCTCGGTGCCGGCGGCCACGCCGTCGACACGGAAGCTGCTGCCGTCCTCGAGGTTGACGATCACGAAGTCGTAGGCGTTCGGGACGACGGCCGTCGGCGCCGGCGGCTGGAAGATGATCAGGCAGGTGGCACCGTCGGGACCGGGCTGGGTCTGTGCGGCCGCCGGAGCGGCGAAGACCAGGCCGAAGAGGGCCAGGACGATGAGGAGGCGCGGGGCGAGGCCGACCCGTCGACGTGTCTGTGCATGCATCATGCGGCGCACCCTATCGTCATCTGTGCACTCCCGGGAACTGAGCTGATGTGCTCATCGGCGATGGTCCGCGATGCCGGATCGGAGCCGTCAGAACACCGTCGACGGCACGTCGGAGAAGGCATCGAGCACGATGTCGGGGACCCCGTCCGCAGCCTCCACCGCGGCCGGACCGGTACTTCCCTGTTCGCACCAGGATGCCGACGAGGCCTGCGGTCTGGGCGCCGAGGACGTCGTTGACCACGTCGTCGCCGACCATCGCCACCTGGCTCGGCGCCAGTCCGAGCGTGGCGCAGCCGGCCGCGAAGAACGCGGCCGATGGCTTGCCGATGACGGTCGGGGAGACACCAGAGGCGGCTTCGAGCGCCAGAGCGTAGGCGCCGGTGTCGAGTTCGAGGCCCCGGGCGGTCCGCCAGTACAGGTTCCGGTGCATGGCCACGAACGCAGCGCCGTCGAGGAGGAGCGAGAACGCGTGGTTCAGGCGTTCGTGGGTGGTGGACATGCCTGCGCCGCCCAGGATCACCACGTCGGCGGGTTCGTCCTCGCCGACGAGGTGGACGTCGCGCAGATCACCGGTGACGTCGCCGCTCGACAGCAGGTAGCAGCGCGCTCCTGGATGACGGGCTGCCAGGTACCCGGCCGTGGCCGTGGGGGCGGTGAGGATGTCGTCGGCGGTGACGTCGAAGCCGGCTGTGGCGAGCGTGTCAGCGATCTCGGCCCGGGTTCGGGTCGTGGTGTTGGTGGCGAGCAGCAGCGGGATCGCGGCGCTGCGCAGGCGAGCGAACGCAGCGACCGCACCGTCGATGGGCTCCCAGCTGACGGTCAGGACTCCGTCGATGTCGACCAGGAGCCCGCGTACGTTGCTCGAGGGGATGTCGCTCACCATCATCGGGTCCGTGGCAGTCGGTCACCAGTGATTCCATGGTAGACGCCGACCCCGATCGGGGTCAGTGGTGTCGAAGGAGAGCTGACCTCCGTGCGGGCGGGCGGGCGTGCGGTTCGGCCATCGCGTCGTACCCAACGTGCACGTCGGGAGCTGCGGTCTGCCAGCATGCGAGGATGCCGAAGCTGACCGACGACGAGCTCGATGTGTTCCTCGACGAGCGGGAGCATCTCGCACGGATCGCCACGGTCGATGACGACGGCTTCCCTCGGGTGCTGCCGTTGTGGTTCGTCCGTAGTGGCACCGCAGCTGTTGTTCACGCCCCGGTCACCGGCGGTCATCTGGCGCAACCTCCAACGTGACCCGAAGGTCGGTCTGTCCATCGACGAGAGCGCGCAGCCGTATCGGAAGCTGACGGTGCAGGGCGTCGTCGAGATCGTCCATCGGCCGGGCGAGGACGACGCATGGCGCGAGCAGTACCGGGCGATCGCCAAGCGCTACACCGCCGACTGGTTCGCCGACGCCTACGTCGACGGCACCGACGACCAGCCCCGTGCCTTGTGTTCGGTCGACCTCGCGGCACCCACGACGAGGCTGTCGTCATGGCGGATGCCGGTCACGGGCGAAGACCGTCGTGGTGTGTGGGCTGCGCGGTACTACCTGCCGGGCACCAAGTGGAGCGACCGATGAGCCTCGCCGCCGGCGACGCCACCGACTACCTGAAACGCATCCTGACGTCGCGGGTGTACGACGTCGTCGACGAGACCCCGCTCGAGCGGGCACCGCAGCTCTCCGAGCGGCTCGGCAACGAGCTGCTGCTCAAGCGTGAGGATCTCCAGCCGGTCTTCTCGTTCAAGATCCGCGGCGCCTACAACAAGATGGCCAACCTCACCGGCGGACCAGCTCGGGCGTGGCGTGATCGCCGCGTCGGCCGGCAACCACGCCCAGGGCGTCGCGCTCGCAGCACGACGCCTCGGGTGCCAGGCGGTGATCGTCATGCCGACGACCACACCGAGACTGAAGGTCGACGCGGTGCGGGCGTCGGGCGCCGAGGTGGTGCTCGCCGGCGAGTCCTACTCCGACAGCCACCACCGGGCGGTCGAGCTCATGGAGGAGCGGGGACTGACGTTCGTGCATCCCTTCGACGACCCCGACGTGATCGCCGGACAGGGCACCATCGCCATGGAGATCGTGCGCCAACACACCCGCCCCATCCACGCGGTGTTCGTGGCGGTCGGCGGTGGCGGGCTCATCTCTGGCATCGCCGCGTACGTCAAGGCCCTGCATCCCGACGACGCTGATCATCGGGGTGCAGACCGACGATTCCGACGCCATGGCCCGGTCGCTGGAGGCCGGTGAGCGAATCGAGCTCGCCAGCGTGGGGCTGTTCTCCGACGGCACCGCGGTCAAGCTGGTGGGGGAGGAGACGTTCCGTCTGGCCAGCCAGTACGTCGACGAGATCGTCCGGGTCGACACCGATCAGGTGTGCGCGGCGATCAAGGACGTCTTCACCGACACCCGTGCCGTGCTCGAACCCGCAGGCGCGCTCGCCATCGCAGGCGCCAAGGCCTATGTCGAGCGCACCGGGGTCGAGGACGAGACCCTCGTCGCGGTCGCGTGCGGCGCCAACATGAACTTCGACCGGCTCGGGTTCGTGGCCGAGCGGGCCGAGATCGGCGAGCGGCGCGAGGCCATCTTCGCGGTGACGATCCCCGAGCGCCGTGGCAGCTTCCGGCGCTTCATCGAGCTGATCGGCCCTGATCGGTCCATCACCGAGTTCAACTACCGCATCGCCGGCGCCGATGCGGCGCACGTGTTCGTCGGCGTCCAGGTGGCGAGCACCGCCGAAGCCGACGCCCTGGCCGACGCGTTCCGCGCCGCCGAGCTCGACACCCTCGACCTGACCGACGACGAGCTGGCGAAACTGCACATCCGCCACCTCGTCGGCGGCCGTTCGCCGCTGGCGCATGACGAACGGCTGTACCGGTTCGAGTTCCCGGAGCGCCCGGGTGCACTGATCCGCTTCCTGACGGCGATGGCGCCCGACTGGAACATCTCGCTGTTCCACTACCGCAACCACGGCTCCGACGTCGGCCGTGTCCTCGTCGGCATGCAGGTGCCCGAGGCCGATCACGATGCGTTCGAGCAGTTCCTCGCCCGTCTCGGCTACCGCCATTGGGAAGAGACGGCGCACCCCGCCTACCGGCTGTTCCTCGGCTGAACCCGGCGCTCGAGCCGCTCGGATGGACGCGCCCAGGGTCTCGGCGATGGATCGACGGGAGTTCGTCGAACTGACGGCGGTGGTCGTGGTGGGCGCCGGCGCCGCTGGGATGTCGGCGGCACATCTATCGGTCCAGCGTGGCGTCGACGTCCAGGTGCTCGAGGCCAGGCCGGTGCATGGTGGTCGTATCGAGGATCGCACGGGCTGGGTCGACTGCATCTACGTGCGTCACCTCGTCGGCAACCCGGTCTGCCTGGTCACTCCTGGATGACGAAGATCTTCTTCACCCGGGTGGGCTGGTGCCAGGTGATGACGGCGTCTCTGGTGATCGTGAAGCTGTCGCCGGCGTCGAAGCGGTGCTCGGTGCCGTCGGGGGTGCGCAGGACGACCGTGCCCTCGATGAGGGTGATGAACTCGTCCATCCCGTAGCCGTCGGGAAACTCCTCGTCGAAGGGTTCGGCCTCCCAGATGCCGGCGGAGAACCCAGTCGCCGTGTCGGTCTGGGCGCTGGTGCGTGCCGATGTGCCGACGCCGGTTGGCTCGTCGACGAAGTCGCCAGGGTCGGTGTCGATACGGACGATGCCAGAGTCGCTCATGGCTGCAGTCTGGCCGATCTCGCTGACGACGTCGCCCGCTCGCTCGGCGCTTCGGCTCCCTTGCGGGAGCGACGGGTCGCCTGGCCTTGTCGATGTCACGTGATGGGGCGGCCGTGGGGGTCGTGGACGGCGATGGTGCCGTCGGTGAGGCGTCCGATGCGGTCGCGCTGGTTGCGGAGTCGGTTGTGGAACCCCCAGCAGGGGGTGGCGTTGTCTTGGTCTGATTCGCCGTGGTCGCCCCAGGGGATCATGTGGTCGATCTGGCAGTGGGTGACGGGGTGCCAGCATCCGGGCCATGAGCAGGCGGTGGTGGTCAGTTGCGCGGCGAGGGCTGCTGCGTCGCCGAAGAAGCGTGATCTGCGTGAGAGGTGGATGCGTGACGCCTCGGGCGTCGACGATTCGGTGGCGAACGTGGCCGATGAGGGCGGTGGCGACGGCGGCCGAGGGGTCGACCGGGTGGCCGTCGATGGTCTCGCAGCGGCGCCCGGGCCGGCACGGATCATCGGCTGAGACGGGGCCGCCGTCGTAGGCCGCAGTCCAGCGTTCGAAGGTGACGGCGTCGATCATGATGGTGGTCACGACCTGCGAGCCGGAATCGCCGGGAGGACGCGACGCGATCTCGGACGCCAGCTCGCTCGGCTGGTGGGTGGTCGCACGGTGGCTGCGTGACCTGCGCAGCTCGTCCTGGCGATTCAGCTGATCGCGGGTGCTCTGGCTGCGGACCTAAGGCTCTGGACAGTGGCCGGGCGCCCGGCCACCGTTGAAATCGGTCGGCCCTCGGCCGATGGGTAGAGCGGCGAACGTTGGACCGAGCAGAGTGAAGGGCTGAGCCTCCAGTGAACGAGCATCCCCCAAGGGCCGAGGCCGCCGAGGAGATCCAGGTCCTTCGTCGGGAGCTCGAGGCCGAGCGCAAGAAGCGGCGGAAGCTGGAGAAGGGCGTCCAGCGGGAGAAGCAGCTCGAGCCCTACCAGGTCGAGTTGCTGAAGCTGCAACGCCACCTGGAGAAGACCAATCGCAAGATGATCGTGCTCTTCGAGGGCCGAGACGCAGCCGGCAAGGGCGGCACGATCCGGCGGGTCACTCGCTACATGAACGAAAAGCACTACCGGGTGGTGGCGCTCGGCAAGCCCACCGAGGAGCAACGGGGCCAGTGGTACCTCCAGAAGTACGTGGCCGAGTTTCCCCGCGGCGGCGAGATCGTGCTGTTCGACCGGAGTTGGTACAACCGGGCCATGGTCGAACCGGTCTTCGGGTTCTGCACCGACCGCGAGCACCAGGACTTCCTGCGTGGGGTGGTCGGGTTCGAGAAGGATCTGGTTCGCCAGGGCACGATCCTGGTCAAGCTCTACTTCTCGGTGACCAAGAAGGAGCAGCAGCGGCGGTTCGAGCGGCGCCGTGACGATCCTCTGCGTCAGTGGAAGCTCAGCGAGATCGATGTCCAGGCCCAGGATCTCTGGGACGAGTTCACCGAGCGCAAGTACGAGATGCTCAGCCGGACCCACACCAGCGGGGCGCCCTGGACGATCATCCGGTCGGAGAGCAAACACAAGGCTCGCCTGAACGCGATGCGCCTGATCCTCGACGCGGTCGACTACGACGACCGCAACCTCGATCTCGACTTCGTTCCCGACCCTCAGGTCGTGGTGTCGGGCTCCCGCGAGGTCGAGATGATGGAGGCCGACCGCATCCGGCGGGGCAAGTTCAGGCTTTAGGGTCCCGGCCCGCCGGTTGCGTCGTCGTCAGTAGAGCTGGGGCACGAACGTCTGTTCGCGCATGGGCGGCCGAATGTAGGCGATGTCCTCGCGTTGGGGGATGTCGATCGGATCGGGCAGCACGTCCTTGATCGGAATCTGGGACAGGATGTGGCTGATGCAATTCAGCCGGGCTCGACGCTTGTCGTCCGACGGCACCACGTACCACGGCGCCTGCTTGATGTCGGTGTACTGGAAGGTGGTGTCCTTGGCCATCGAGTACCGGGTGTACAGGCGGTGCTCCTCGAGATCCATCTCGGACAGCTTCCAGCGCTTGATGGGCTCGTCGTTCCGGGCTCTGAACCGACGCTCTTGTTCCTCGTAGCTGATCGAGAACCAGTACTTGAGCAGGATGATCCCCGAGCGAACCAGCATTCTCTCGAACTCGGGGCAGGAGCGTAGGAACTCCTGATGCTGCTCCTCGGTGCAGAAATCCATCACCCACTCGACGTTCGAGCGGTTGTACCAGCTGCGATCGAACAGCACGATCTCGCCGCCCGACGGCAGCAGGGGTACGTAGCGCTGGAAGTACCACTGGGTCTGCTCGCGCTCGGTCGGTTTGAGGAGGGCTTCGGTGCGTACGATCCGGGGACTGGTGCGCTCGTTGATCCGCTTGATGACACCACCCTTGCCGGCCGACCCGCGGCCCTCGAAGATGATCAGTACTCGGAGCCCGTGGTGTTGGACCCAGTACTGCAACCGCACGAGGTCCTCCTGGAGGACCTCGAGCCGTTCCTCGTAGTAGGCCTTCTTGAGCCGACCGCGGCTGTTGTACCGGTCGGCTCCCGCCGGGGTTTCGCCGAGCATTGCATCTGATGGTTTGTTCGCCATGACCCTCTCCGTGTGGTCGATCGTGGAGATAGCGCACCGAATCATCGATCCACCCGGTCGACAGTATGCGCGGATTCGCACGACGGTGGGACGGGTTCAGCAGCCTGTGGAGTCACGAAGGCGTTGACAGGCCTCGGCGAGACGAGGTGGTTCGAGTTCGACGATGCGACGGCGGAATGTGGTGCGGGGGATGGTGTGGATGCTGTCGACGTCGACGACGCAGTCTGATGGGACGCCGCCTTCACTGATGGTGAGTTCGAGTTCGGAGACGAGCCCACACGGTCGGGTGAGTGCGGCGACGACCACCGAGCCGATTCTGTCGGCGACGGGGTCTCTGGTCAGGACGAGGACCGGCCTATCGCCTCCTGGGGTGGCCGCGAACCACATCGTGCTGCAATCGGCCCAGTCCGACCAGTCCTCGGCCGGGCCCCAGTCGGCGATGTCGGCGAGGGCGGTTTCGCCTGGCGTGAGGGGCTGTTGGGTCCAGGCGGCTGCATCGTTCTCGGAGGCCAAACGCACGACAGATCTCGTGACACAGCGCCTTCGCGGCTCGCCTCGTCGGCGCATCGAACCCGTTGTCGACTGCGCCTCCGCCCTGTGGATGACGACGCCATGGAGCGCAGGCGCCAGATCGGCAACAGGTTGGGGCAGCTGCGTACGAAGACCACAGGAGCCACTCCGAGGAGTGGCTCTGACCTGGGCTCTGGTTGGTACCCCGTACGGGATTTGAACCCGTGCTACCACCTTGAGAGGGTGACGAGGGGAGTCCGGCCCGGTCCATCCTGTGTTGTCACATGCCGCCTGACCTGGGCAAACGTAGCTCCGGCGTCCGATGCCGTCCAGCCCGGTCCGGTGCAATCCGGAGCGTAGATGGGCAAACGGAGTGGCAAGATCGGGCCTCGCCAGGGCCCGTTCGAGGACGTTGTCCACACCGACGTCGGTGTGGTTCAGTCCTCTTCGATCGCTGTACGAGCCTCAGCAACGATGTGGGCCGCCGCATCGATGAGGCTGCGAGCTTGGGTCGGCGTCGGGTTCTCGATGTCTTCGGGATAGCGACCAGCGACCGCCCACGGCGTCAGTTCGATGAGAGCCTCTAGGTCGAATCGGGCGCGAGGTTCGGCAGGCATGAGCGCCACCAGGCGCTCGAGGCTGTGCGTCTTCGGAAAGTCGATCGCGAGATGCACGAGAAGCCCTTTGAGCGCCTTTTCGGCCGACTGCTGGGCGTGGAAACACGCGGCCCATTCGACTCCGATCTGGCTGGCCAGGATCACGCTCGCGACGCGGAGGTCGTCGTCGGCCTTGTCGAGCCAGCCTCGTCCACCGGACGCAGAATCCATGCCGTCACCCACGGACATGAACGCGGCGCCCGTCGAGGAGCGCGGCCCGCTCGACGGTGCCGGGGATCGACGACCGCTGCTCGAAGCGAGTTGGGTCGGTGAAGCAGACGTCGAATGGGGCCGCAGAAGTGACCGACCGGATCGCCTTGGTCTTCAACTCGATCGCGCCAGCCGGGTCGTAGTGATCCAGCATGACGAGGAGGTCGATGTCGCTGTCGCCGTCGTCGTCGCCGCGGGCGACCGAGCCGTACAGCCAGATCTCGTTCGGTTCGAATGCACGTACGAGTCCATCGACGAGTTCGGGGACCCAGTCAGCGAGGCGACGGCCGTCCCACACTGCCTTGCCATTCTCGACTGTCCACGTGCTCGACATCTCACAACTGTAGGTGAGCGTGCCATGCGGCTGTCGTGGCATGAGTCGATGGGTTGCGTTCCGGTCGATGACGGTGGGCTCGCGTCACGAGCCTGCGGAGCGACCAGCGCTGCGACCAGTCCTGCGGCGCGCCCAACGAGCCCGGGCGAGCGCCCCCGATCGTCGTGGTCACCGATGCTGTTGTTCGAGCGAGCGGTGCGCGTTGGTTTCGCTGGGTGGTGTTCGGGTGCGGTGTCCCAGATGGTGCCGTGTTCGGGCCACAGATTGATGTGCCGGTGCCGAACGGGATCGATGGGACCCGGTGCGATCGGAGGGCGTGGCGTGAGGACCAGTTCGGCGGCGGGATCAGTGCGACCGTCGCGGTCGCTCGCGGTGGCGAGTGCTTCGGTCGATGCCGTGACCGGTCGGCGGTGTCGTTGATCGGGCGGCCTCTGCGGCTGACCTACAGCGTGTCCGAGGCCGGCTGCGGCCACCAACACATAGGGTCGCGTCCGAGATACACCCGGAGCTCCCATGCCTCGCCGCGTTGCCGCATGAAACCCTTCATCGCCTGACTCCTTCACCCTGTGGATAACTATGCCATGGATGTCAGACGGCAGATTGGCAAGGGATTGGCAAGCGGGTCCGAAAACCAGAGGAGCCACTCCGAGGAGTGGCTCTGAACTGGGCATTTGTGTGGTACCCCGTACGGGATTTGAACCCGTGCTACCACCTTGAGAGGGTGGCGTCCTAGGCCGCTAGACGAACGGGGCGCGGACCCGCCGAGACGGGTTCGACCGGTCGGCAGCGTAGCGCCCTGGCGGGCGGCTGCGTCACTCGGTGTTCGGGGAGGAGGACTCGAACCCCCAATGGCTGGACCAGAACCAGCAGTGTTACCTATTACACCATCCCCGAGGGAGAGCCTTGCGGCTCGCTCTACGCTCATCGCAGTGCGATCGAGCCAGTGCAGGATAGCCAGCACCGGGGTGGCCGCCCAACACGCTGTGCCGGTAATCGCCTCGGCATCGGCTGGCCTCGCCGCCGCGTGCGATGCCTAGCCTGGCGCCGTGACCGACCCAGCTGATCCGACTCCTCGCCAGTCCCGCACCGCCGTGCCGGCGCGAACCGCCTCGCCCGAGGGTCCATCGGCCGAGCCGGGCCTGTCGCCCGTACTGTCGCGCATCGGCGCTCGTCCCGACGCCGTTGATCCCATGCGGGGCACGATCGTGTCCGCGTGCAGCGATCCGGCACCACGACCGGCTTCGCCCGGCCGCCTTGATGATGCTGGCAGACGTCATCGTCGGGATGCGCCACGAGGCCGCCATCGAGGAGTGGACCTTCACGACCGACTTCTCGCTGCGCGTCGCCGACCCCCGGTCGGTCCTCGAGGGCGAGACCATCACGGCAGTCGCCCGAGAACTCCGCGTCGGTCGTCGCCTCATCGTCGAGGCCGTCGACTTCCTCGACGAGGCTGCTGCCACGCTCGCAGTTGCCCAGATCACGTTCATGCGCACTCCGCTGCGGCCAGAGGACGAACCCAAGCCCGACATCTCCGGTGTTCGTGCCGCGATGGCGAACGCCCCGGAGGTGCCGCTGGCCGAACTCCTCGTCGATGCCGCGGGTCTCGAGGTCGTCGACGCGGCGGCGGGCATCGTGCGCCTCGAGATCGACGATCGCATCCGGCGCCCGGGAGGCATGGTGCAGGGCTCCATCATGACGCTGCTGGGTGAGGTCGCCGCGGAGACCCTCGCCGAGGCCACCCTGGCGTGCCCCTGCGTGGTCACGGGCCTCGATGTCCGGTACCTGCTGGGTGGTCGCACCGGGCCGCTCGTCACCCGTGCAGCCTGGGTCGGCGCCCCCGAACGAGGCACCATCGAGGTGTCGCTGATCGACACGGGTCGTGGCGATGCGGTGACGACGACCTTCTACGTCGCAGTCGCGCCGCTCCGGTAACACTGCAGCTTCGTACCCACCCGTTGCGCTGGCCGCTCGCCGGTCGGCTCGACCGGGAACGCCCGGAATCAGCCGAGCACGTTGGTCAAGAAGACCTGGATCCGGCGATTGAGCTCGCGTCCTGCCTCGGTGTCATTGGGGCCAACCGGCTGCCGTTCGCCCCGTCCGACTGCTTCGAGGCGGCCCCGGTCGATTCCGCGCCCGACGAGGTACTCGACGACTGCGCCGGCGCGCTCCTCCGAGAGCACCTGATTGTCACGCGCCCGGCCCACGGCGTCGGTGTGCCCGACGACGCGCATCTCGACATCGGGTCGGATGGACATCAGGGCGATCGCCTGGTTGAGCAGCGGCTCGAACTCCGGTGCGATGACTGCGCTGTTGGTCTCGAAGAGGATCGTGTCGTCGACCCGGATGTCGCCGTCGGATGCGGATGGGGCGCGTGCGTCGATGGTGTAGAAGTCGAAGACGTTGTCCGCCCCCAGGATCTGCGCCGCCAGGTCGACGATGGACCGAGCCGATTCGGCATCGGGCACCGAGCCGAAGAGGAATATCTGGCCATTGCTGATGACGGCCTGGGAGTTCGGTACCCCGCCGAGGCTCGCCTTGCCGAGGGCCAGAATGACGTCCTCGGGTGTGTCCTCGACGAACTCCGTGTCGGGGTCGGAGCGGACGACGAGCCCGTCAACAGGTTCGGGCGTCGGCGTCGGCGTCGGCGTCGGGCGTCGGCGTCGGCGTCGGCGTGGGTTCGGGTGTGGCGGTGGGTGCAGGCGTCGGGCTCGGCGTGGGATCGGGTGTGGCGGTGGGTGCAGCTGTCGGGCTCGGCGTGGGTTCCGATGTCGGGGATGGTTCGGCCGTCGGCGTTGCGCTGGCGGCCGGGGACTGCGCTGCCGCGGTCGCACCGGGGGCGGCCAGCGGTTCGTCCTCTGCGGTGACGGTCGGCTCGTCGATCCTGTCGTCGACGTCGTCGTCATCGAAGAAGCCGAGGGCGAAGATGGCGAGCGGCAGCAACAGCACCGCCGCAGCCGCCAACAACCAGTTGCCCGATCCGGCGTCGCTGTCTGGTTTCATCTGTCCTCCACGTCCCAACGCAGCCCTCGTGGCAAGACGCTAGGCACAAGAGACCCGTGCCGCACGCAGGAGTCAAGCGCTACCGGAAGAGTGGAGCCGGGCGCTTCACGCCACGGGCCGAGAAGGGGGCGCTTCGCGGCAACGTGGTCACCAAGCGCGGTGTCGCCGGTCCGACCATGCTGCCCAGCAGGCCACGAGCAGCGACATCGATGCCGCTCAGCGTCGTCTCGGGGCTGGGTCAGAGGACGCTGTCGGGACGCAACGCTGGTCCCGGCGATGGGTGTTCCGTAGGCTCCAGTCCTCATGGAAACGCTCGTGATCGTGTCGACGGCTCTTGCGGCCGTGCTCGTGATCGCGTGGGCGGTCCTGTGGTTCCGCAGCCGGGGGCAACGCGACGAGCACGACGCGACGGCGCCGAGCACTGCCGGCGCAGTGCAACGCATGCAGGTCGACATCTGGTTGCCTCGGGGCGAACAGGCGGCATTCATCGCTGCGCTGGCGCAACGTCTCGACCACGAGGCGCTCGCAGGCGAGATCGCCATCACCACCGTTCCCGCAACGGCGCAGACCGATGGCGCCGATGAGACGAGGATCATCCTGGACGCACGGAATGGTCCACAGGCGCTCGAGTTCGCTCTCTGGCAGCTCCGAGCACAGGGGTATCGCGTCGAGCGCACGCAGGGCACCGAGATCGTGCTGAGCGGATGGACGGCCACCGAGGCTCGCGTGGGGCTGCGCAACGGCGCCACCCCGGGCGCAGATCCCGGCGCCTGAACACCCTCCGTGCCAGACCGACCACCTGCGGTGGGTCGGGCGCTGAGTCGAGCGATGCAAGCGCCCCAGTCCTCCTGTTCAGCATCCACTGTCGTCCGTAGCCTCGCACGACATGGAAGCTCTGGTCATCGCGCTCGCCGTCGTTGCGCTCATCCTGGTCGTGCTGTGGCTGGTGCGGTGGTTCCAGCGGCGTCGTCTGCGGAGTGCAGCTTCGGGCGTCGAAGGCAGCGCGCTGGCGGTCGTCGTCGTCATCGACATCCCCCAGGGCCAGCGCGCATCGCTCGTCGCCGCGCTCGAACAGCGCCTGGACGACCCGATCCGCATCGGCGCCGGCGCCCACCGCTCGATGGTCCCGCCCCCCTCGGCCGCCCAGTCCGGGCGCGATCAGGTCGTCATCAACGCCCGGAACGGCGCCCGAACCCTCGACGAGGTCCTGACCGAGCTATGCGGCCGCGGCTTCCGGGTCGAGTCGACCGAGGGTCGCACCATCACCCTGTCCGGCTGGGCCGGCGCCGAGGCCACCGTGGCCGTGCGGGGGCTCGGCCGCGAGGTCGCCGCCTGAGCCATCTCGATCGCGTACGCGGTCAGAGCGCCACCACCGGGAGGCCTAGGCGAGCGGCGAGTTCGGCGAGTTCGTTCCTGATGTCGCCATGCGCGACACACACGTGGTGTTCGATGCCCTCGGTCACCAGGGTGTCGAGCACCTCCGACACGGGGTGCCCGAACGAGATGACGCCCGCCGTACCCCGGTAGGGGAGCGGTCGATCGAGGATCTCGACCGGTGCCAGCACCATCCGCAGCACGCCCCGCGACTGGGACAGGCGGGCGAGCGTGGCAGGGCCGGAGCGGAGCGCGAACTCGTGGGTCACGGCGATCTGGCGGTTGGGATGCCGTGCGGCCTGCGGCGGCGCGTCCGGCGACGCCATCGAGAAGGGGGCGACGCCACAGTGCCAGACCACTGCGGTGTCGTCGGCGGGGTCGACGTCGACGAGGTCGGCGAGAAACGCAGGTGATCCCGACAACCACTGCAGCACCAACAACGTGACCGAACCGAGCGCATCGGCCTCGCATCCGCCCGGGATACCGTGCGCCGCACAGTGTGCCAGTGCGGTGCACACCGCTCCGTTGCAGTCCTCGAAGCACTCGGGCCAGCACCGTGTCGCCACGGCGTCGAACCCGAACCGCTCGCTCAGCTCGTCGAGGCGGCCGGCCAGGCGCAGCGACGGTTCCATCTCGTCGGCACCGAAGCGATCGAGGCCCTCGATCTGCGATGCGAGCTCGACACGAACCCCCTCGGTCGAGACGGCCGGGTCGACCATCGTCAGCTGGTCGATCGGCAGCCGCACCGCCTGGATCCCGAACCGTTGGGCGGCCTGATGGTCGTCGAGACCGCAGGGCTCGAAACCGTCGGGGGGTTCGCCGATGATGCCCAGACGGCTGCGGGCGAGGCGGGCGACCACGGTGTCGACCGCGGCGCTGGTCGATGCGCCTCCCGAGGCAATCGGCGGCTCGCCGACGGGCGGGCGTTCCCGGGGTGCTGCCCGCAGCGTCTCGCGGAGCGCGTCGGCTGCGTCGAGGCGTCGGGGGTCGTGGTGCAGATGGCGCACCGAGCGATCATCCAGCCCCAGCCGGTAGGCGGCCAGCGTCAGCCCGCACAACGAGTTCAGCCGCAGTCGACCGCCGTTGCGCTCGTCGGGGAACGACCAGATCACGATCGGGGCGGTGGTGGCGGTGGCGATGCCGGCGGCGAAACGACTGTCGGTGAAGGTCGCCTGGATCACCACCACGACCTCGGGCTCGAGCTCCCAAGCGGCCACCGCAGCAGCCACATCGTCGGGATCGGTGACGAGCTCGGCCGAGCCGGTGACCGTCGATGCCACCTGGCTCAGCACCGACGCGGCGGCATCGGCGAGCTGCTGGGCGAGCGCCGTATCGAAGGTGGATCGGCCGACGGCGACCACCGCAGCCGATGCGGCGGTCGGCCGTGGGGCAGGAGCCGGCCGGAGCGTGGACGAACGGACGGTCATCGGGCCATTCTCGCGAGCTCATGTGCTCGGCGGGAGAGGCCAACGTCCCGTCACGACGTCAGCTGTCGGTGGGCTGCTCCGGTGCAGGGATGACGACCCCCGGGCAGCGCAGGTGATGGATCACCGAGTTCGCGACCGACCCCAGCACCATCCCGAACAGGCCACGATGCGCTCGTTCGCCGACGACCAACAGATCGCAGTCGGCGGCCAATTCGACGAGTCCATTCGCAGCGGGACCGACATCGAAGGCCCGCACGAACCGGCCCGGCACGCCGACCTCGTGCTCGCCGCGCAGGACGCCCGCCTCGAACCGTCGCTCCGACGCGGCTCGCAGTGCCTGCCAGGTGGAGGTGTCCAGGCCTTCGTAGCCGGTGGCGGCCGGTTCCCAGTAGCCGGCCGCCGTCACCTCGGTCTCGGGGCCGGCGAATTGATGGGCCCACACGAGCGCATTGACCGAGGTGTCCGACCCGTCGACGCCCACGATGATGCGATCCAGCGACCGGGTGGTGTCACCGGTCGGGATGATCACACATGGCTTGTGCGCATGCGTAGCCACCTGATGGCTGACCGACCCCAACAACAGCCGGCGGAACCCGCCCCGACCCCGGCATCCGACCACCACGAGATCGGCGTCGTCGAGCGCATCGAGGAGGACATGGGCCGGGCTGCCCGCCCGGGTGGCCACCTCGATGGGCGTGCCGGTGTCCGAGGTGAGTTCGTGCGCATGGGCAGCAACGGAACCCGCGGCGGAGAGGTCGCCCTCGCTGAGCATCGGGTCGGCTGCGCCGCCGACGGCCATGGGCACCTCCGAGCCGGGACTCTCGACGGCGACGATCGCCCGGACCAGCGAGGCCCTGCCGGCACCGATGTGGGCGGCCCAGTCGAGGGCATGACGGGCGTTCTCGGACTCGTCGCAGCCGACGATCCACACGGAACCGTCGACCCCGCCCGGGTTGGTGGTGGCGCTGGCGCTGGGCTGGCTCATGGCACCAGCATGTCCGATCGGCTGACACCCGTGCAGGGTCCATGGTCACCCGTGCGCTCGGGCCGATCCCTCCGTGGCGGCGGCGTCGGTGGGTAACGTCGCGCTGGTGTCCGATGATTCCAGCACCGCGGTCGACGGCGTGACCGCAGCCCCCGATGACGGACAGGGCGACAGCACCGATGGTGCCCATCCCTGGTCGGTGTCGGTCGATGTCGTCTCGGCCCGCCATGGCGCCGACCTCGTCCGCGGGCTCGACGACACAGAGGTGGCACGGCGGCTGGCGGCGGTCGGCCCGAACGAGCTCACCGCCACGGATGCGGTGCCCTGGTGGCGGCGGTTCCTCGCGCAGTTCACCGACCCGCTCGTGGCGCTGTTGTTGGCCGCGATCGCGATCTCGCTGGCTGCGTGGGCGCTCGAAGGGGCCGAGGAAGTCCCGTTCGAGGCCATCGTCATCGCCGTCATCGTTGCCGCCAACGCAGTGATCGGCCTCTGGCAGGAGGCTCGTGCCGAAGCTGCCGTCGCCGCGTTGTCCCGAATGGCGGCGCCGATCGCGCCGCGTTCGACGCGGTGGCGTCGCCTGCGATGTCGCCACCGATGCCGTTGTGCCCGGCGACATCGTGCTGCTCGCCGAAGGCGATGCCGTGTGCGCTGACGCCCGCCTCGTCGAGGTGGCCACGTTGCGCATCGCTGAAGCGGCGCTGACCGGCGAGAGCGAGGCCGTCCTCAAGCACATCGAGGTGATCGAGGGCCCGACGGTCGTCGGCGACCGCCAGAACATGGTGTTCTCCGGGACGGCGGTCTCGTCGGGTCGTGGCGTCGCGATCGTCACATCCACGGGCATGCACACCGAGATCGGGCGCATCGCTGCGATGCTCGAGAACGCCGACGAGGCGCCGACGCCCTTGCAGCGAGAGATCGCCCTCGTCGGGACGGGTGCTCGGCATCGCCGTGGTCGCCATCGCGCTGATCGTGATCGGCGCCATCTTCGTCACCTCCGACATCGAGTCGGGCAGCGACGTCGTCGACGTGTTGCTCGTCGGGGTCAGTCTGGCGGTGGCCGCGGTCCCCGAGGGTCTGCCCGCGGTGCTGGCGGTGGTGCTCGCGCTGGGGGTGCAACGCATGGCGGACCGCAACGCCATCGTGAAGAAGCTCTCGTCGGTCGAGACGCTCGGCTCGGCCTCGGTGATCTGCTCGGACAAGACCGGCACCCTGACCCGCAACGAGATGACGATCGAACGCCTCGTCACGGCCTCCGGCGAGACCGAGATCGGTGCAGCCGGGCAGCGCGGTGACGGCTTCTCGCACCCCGACGGCACCTTGCGCCACGACGGTGCAGCCGTGACCGACGGCGCGTTGTGGGACGAGGTCGAACTCGTCGTGCGTGGCGGGAGCCTTGCCAACGACGCATCGCTCGATGACACCGACGGCCACCTGGTGGTCAGCGGCGACCCGACCGAGGCCGCATTCCTGGTCGCCGAGGCAAAGCTGGGCACCGCTGAGGCCAGGCAGCGCTACCGGCGGGTCCACGAGGTGCCCTTCAGCTCGGAGCGCAAGATGATGAGCACCGTCGAGGTCGACGAGACCGATGAGGGTCATCCGCTGGTGGTGGCCAAGGGCGCGCCCGACGTACTGCTCGAGCGATGCACCCACGAGTGGGTGGCGGGTGCGGTCGGTGCCCCTCACAGCGACGAGCCGCGCCCGGATCGAGGCCGGCATCGACGCGATGGCCGACGACGCAATGCGCACCCTGGCGGTCGCCTTCCGTCGTCTGGACGATCCGACCACGCCCATGGACGAGTCCCTCGAGGCAGGATCTGACGTTCGTGGGCACGGTCGGGCATCGTCGATCCGCCCCGCGAGGAGGCCCGCGAGGCCATCGCCGAGGCCCACGCCGCGGGCATTCGCATCGTGATGATCACCGGGCGATCACCCGCGCACCGCCGGGCGCATCGCCCACCAACTCGGTATCACCGACCGGCCCGACGTCGCGGTGACCGGCGTCGAGACTCGACGCCATGGACGACGCCACGTTCGACCGGACCGTTCCGCGAGGTGTCGGTGTTCGCCCGTGTCGCCCCGGAGCACAAGCTCCGCATCGTCGAGGCGCTGCGCAGCGCCGGCGACATCGTGGCGATGACCGGCGACGGGGTCAACGACGCGCCGGCGCTGAAGTCGGCCGACATCGGCGTGGCCATGGGGATCACGGGGACCGAGGTGTCCAAGGAAGCCGCCAAGATGATCCTGGCCGACGACAACTTCGCCACGATCGTCACCGCCGTCCGTGAGGGGCGGGGGATCTTCTCGAGCATCCGCAAGTTCCTGCGGTACCTGCTGTCGTCGAACATGGGTGAGGTCCTCACCATGTTCTTCGGGGTGATGCTGGCCGCGCAGCTCGCGCTCGACGACACCGGCGAGGTCATCGCCGCCCCGCTGCTGGCGACCCACATCTTGTGGATCAACCTGCTCACGGACACCGCGCCGGCGCTGGCGTTGGGAGTCGACCCGCCGGTCGAGGACGTCATGGCCAAGCGGCCGCGCCGGCTCACGGACCGGGTCATCGACCGGGAGATGCAGGTGGGGGTGGTGCTGTCGGGGGTGGTGATGGCGATCGCCGACCCTCGTCGCGTTGGACGTCACGTTGACGGGTGGCTGGCTCGGGGGCGATGGCGACATCGTCGAGGCGCGCACCATGGCGTTCACGACGCTGGTGCTCGCGCAGCTGTTCAACTGCTTCAACAGCAGGTCGTCGCGCGAGACGGCGTTCCGGGGGCTGTTCTCGAATCGGCTGTTGTGGGCGGCGGTGGCGTTCTCGTTCGCTCTGCAGGTGCTGGTGGTTCACCTTCCGTTCCTGAACACGGCATTCGAGACCACCGGGCTGTCGTTCGAACAGTGGTTGCTGTGTCTGGCGCTCGGCAGCGCGGTGCTGATCGTCGATGAAGCCAAGAAGCTGGTCCTTCGCACTCGTGCATGAGCCGGGGCCCGTGCCCACCCCCGATTGCGGGCGGCGCCATGACCGGTTGCGGGGGCGACCGTTCTCGGCGCCGGATCCGAGGTGGCGGGATGCCTAACGTGGGCGGCGTGGCTCGTTATCCGCAGATGAAGAACCTCCACGGACCGGCTTCGCTGCGCCGGCGTCTCGGTGAGCTCGGGCTGTCGCTCGCCGACGCCGTCGCCGACGACGTCACCCCAGGCCCCGACGGCGCACTGGCCCAGCCCGTCACCGTCGGCGACCGCCAGGTCGGCAATCGATTCTCGGTCCTGCCCATGGAGGGCTGGGACGCGACCACCGACGGAGCGCCCACCGAGCTGCTCCGTCGGCGCTGGCACCGCATCGCCACCGGCGGCGCCAAGCTGCTGTGGATGGAGGCGACGGCGGTGCGTCCCGACGCCCGGGCGAACCCTCGCCAGCTCGTCCTCGGTCCCGACACCGTCGAACCCATCGCCCGCCTCGGCGCCGAGTGCCGCCGCCTCCACCACGACGCCTGCGGCCGGTCGGACGATCTCCTTCTCGGCGTGCAGCTCACGCACTCGGGGCGCTGGTCTCGGCCCGACGGCCCGCCGGCGCCGGCCATCGTGCGCCGCCACCCACTGCTCGACGGTCGGGTCGGGGCCACCGACGACCAGGTCCTCGACGACGACGCGCTCGACGCTCTCGTCGACGACTACGTCCGTGCCGCAGCGCTGGCCGCGCAGGCCGGGTTCGACTTCGTCGACATCAAGCACTGCCACGGCTACCTGCTCCACGAACTGCTCTCGGCCACAGACCGGTCCGGGCGCTACGGCGGCAGCCTCGACAACCGGCTGGCGTTCCTCCGACGGGTCCTCGACGGCGTCGGCGTCGAGGCCCCGAAGCTGCTGACAGCGGTGCGTCTCAGCGCCGTCGATGTCGCCCCCCACACCGCTGGTCCCGACGGAACGGGCATACCCGCCATGGACCCGGCTGCGCACGGCGGGTTCGGCCTCGGTGCCGACGGTGTATCGGTCGATCTCGCCGAGCCGATCGCCATGCTCGAGCGCTGCCGCGACTGGGGCGTGACGCTCGCCGGCATCACGGTGGGCAGCCCGTACTGGTGCCCTCACGCCCAACGACCTGCCTACTTCCCACCCTCCGACGGCTACCAGCCCCCGGCGGATCCCCTCGTCGAGGTCGCTCGGATGATCCACATCGCCGCCACGCTCCACCGTGCCGTCCCTGACCTGGTGATGGTCGGGACCGGCTACTCGTACCTGCAGGACCACCTCGCGCACGTCGCCGAAGGGGTCGTCGAGCGAGGTGACATCGACATCGTCGGCATCGGCCGCATGGCGCTGAGCTACCCCCACCTTCCCGCAGACGTCCTCGCCGGACGGCCGCTCGACCGTCGCCTCGTCTGTCGCACCTTCAGTGACTGCACCACCGCTCCCCGCAACGGCATGGTGTCCGGCTGCTACCCGCTCGACGAGCACTACAAGGCCATGCCCGAACGCGTCGAGCTCGCCGCGGTCAAGAAGGCCCAGCGCGCGAGGGCACGAGGGTGAGCGATGACGCAGCTCACCCGAGCGAACGGATCCGGCGCCGGCGGCCGATCACCGGCATGTCAGCAGTCCTGTTGCCCTTCGACGCCGATGGCGAGCCCGACCTCGCAGGGCTCGCCGGACTCATCGAACGAACCGTCGACACCGGGCTCATCCCCGCGGTCAACATGGACACCGGCCACGGCGCAGCCATCGGCGCCATGGGTCGGACCGGGGTGCTCGACGTCGTGCAGGATGTCGAGGGCCCATGGGTCGCCGGGGCCTACGTCGATGACGAACCCGGCGCGCCGGTCGACCTCGATGCCTACCGCCACGCCGCCAGCGACATCGCAGGTCGCGGCGGCCTTCCCATCGTGTTCCCCTCCCACGGGCTCGCCGGCATCGACGAGGCCGACGTGCCTGACGCGCACGCAGCCATCGGTGAGGCGTGCGGCCGGCTGCTGGCATTCGAGCTCGGCACGATGTTCCACCCCGCCGGGCGGATCCTGTCGCTCGACACGTACCGGGCGCTGGTCGAGGTGCCGACCGTGGTCGGAGCGAAGCACTCGTCGCTGCGCCGTGATCTCGAGTGGGACCGCCTCGCCGTCCGCGACGCCGTTCGGCCGGAATTCTGGGTGCTCACCGGCAACGACCTCGCCATCGACATGGTCATGTACGGCAGCGACTACCTGCTCGGACTCAGCGCCTTCGCGCCCGACGCCTTCGCGTTGCGGGACCGGCTCTGGGCAGACGGAGACTCCGACTTCCACCGGATCAACGACGTGCTCCAGTACCTGGGTGCGTTCGCCTTCCGGGCCCCGACGCCGGGCTACAAGCACGACGCCGCGAGGTTCTTGCACCTGCGCGGCTGGGTCGGGAGCCCGGCACCCGCACCCGGCGCGCCGGTGCGGCCCGACAGCGACGACGCCGTCCTGGCCCAGATCCTCGAAACGATCGAAGACCTGCTCCGCTGAGGCCACGTGCGGTCCAGGCCGCTCGCCAGCAGCCTGTGCACGGGCCGCGTGAGGGTCAGACGCTGCAGGCCGCCTGGACAGCGTCGAGGTAGCGCTGGGTGCCGCGGCGTTGCAACCAATGGCCGATCGGCCCGCTGAGCTCGGCGAGCAGCGTCGCCGGTTCGAACACCACGTCGATCTCGAAGCGCACGGTGTCGTCGGCATCTCGGGTGACCGTGAAGGACTCCACGCCACGCTCGGGATGCCCGGGCAGGGTGGCGTAGGTGAAGCCAGCCCGCTCGTCGCTGTCGAACACCTCGACCACACGGCACGGCGCCAGCACCCACAGACCGGCCTGGCGTGTGGCCACCACGACGGTGGCCCCCACCGTCGGCGGATCGTCAGGGGTGACCGTCATGGCCGAACCGTGCTGCGCGGCCCAGGTCGCCACGGCGCTCCGCCCCCGGCCCCAGACCCCATCGCCTGTGCCAAGGACCACCTCGTGGTGCTCGGCGGTCATGTCGTCGCTCGGGTCGTGCGGCAGATGCGTCGGTGACGTCGCAGTCACGTCTCGGAGGTAGCGGTCGATCGTGGCCGCGCTCGGCCGTCGCAGGGTGATCACCTGAGCATTCTGCAACGTCGCGATCGTGGGGCCACAGCCGTTCAGGTCGGCACGGGCACGCGTGCGAAGTCGTCGGGCACCACGACGTCGTCGAACACGGCGCCCGCCTCGTCGCGGAAACCATCGAGATCGTCGTATCGCTCGGAGAAGTGCGACAGCACGAGGCGTCGGGCCCCGGCCCGGCGCGCGAGCGCTGCGGCCTGCGACGCCGTCATGTGTCCGTTGGCCGCAGCACGGTTGGCCTCGGCGTCGAGGTACGTGGCCTCACAGACCAACAGGTCGACGTCACGTGCAAGCGTCTCGGCGTTGGGGCACGGGCGGGTGTCCATCACGAAGGCAAAGGACCGACCCCGGCGGACCTCGCTGACGTCGGAGATGCGCACCGTCCCCGAGGGGCCATCGACCTGTCCGTCGTGTTGCAGTCGGCCGGCAGCGGGACCGTCGACGCCGGCTTCGGCGAGTCGCTCCGGGAGGAGGTGCCGGCGGGGCGGTTCCTCGATGCGCCAGCCCATGGTCGGCACCGTGTGATCGAGCGCCAGGCCGGTCAGGTCGAAGTGGGGGAGCGGGAGCGTCTCGCCAGGCCGATGGGGAAAGCGGTCGACGCCGAGGTCGAAGTCGACCGCGGAGGAGTGGAGGAGCCCGTCGATGTGCTCCTCGCCCCAGTCGCCGTAGTGGAGGGCCACCCGCGACGGTCGTCCGGACAGGCGTCGACGTTGGAGCAGGCCGGGAAGGCCGAGGCAGTGGTCACCGTGGAAATGGGTGACCAGCACCCGATCGACACGTCCCACGTGCACTCCGGCCTGCATCATCAGTTGCTGGGTGTTCTCGCCCGGATCGATGACGATGAGCTCGTCCCTCCAGCGCAGTGCGTAGCTGCTCTGGTTGCGGGTGGCTGTCGGGGTCTGAGCCGATGTACCGAGAACGATGAGCTCGCGCGACGACGCGGGTCGCCGGCGTGCACCGCCCGATGCGATCTCGCTCACGGGTCCACGGTGCGGGTCGACGGCGTAGACCTTCGACCACGTGCTCGATGGCGGGTCCAGGGCTCGATGCCACGCATGATCGTGACGCTATCGCTGCGGCGCCGGCCACTCGGTCACTCCGATGGCAGCGTCGCCTCGACGGTGGGATCGGTCAGTGCATCAGGTCGAGCCACAACGGGACGTGGTCGCTCGCGGTGGCGTCGCTCATCGTCCCGATCGCCTCGACCCGGAGGCCAGCGACGAAGACGTGGTCCAGCGACATGGCCCGTCCCAGCCGGCGATACGAGTGCCCGACGGAGCCCGACACGCGCTGCAGGCCTGCGCGTGCCATGGACCGGTCGAGCGCTGTCACCCCACGTTCGGTGACGGTGTTGAAGTCGCCGCCGACCACGACCGGTCCCGTCGCCTGGCGTTCGATGTCGGCGGCGAGCGTGTCGAACTGGGCTCTGCGCTGCCGCAACGGCAGCGACGGCACCTCGGTGTGCACGCTGTAGGCGGACATCGTCGTGCCGTCGACGTCGACGACTGCGTGCGTGGCGCTCCGCGGCTGGCCCTGGACCGGCGCCTGATACGGCAAAGCGATCTCCCGGCTCTCGACGATCGGCCACCGACTCACCACGGCGTTGCCGAAGTCGCGCCCGGTCTTCGCATGGGGGGCAGCGCACCGGTAGGCGTAGCTCGCACCGAGCCGCTCGGCGATGGCAGCGGTGCCGGGCTCGTCCATCTCCTGGAGGAGGAGGATGTCGATCGGTCGGCTCTGCTCGAGGGCGGCCAGCTCGTCGGCGGCCCGCGCCACCTCGAGGCCGAACTGGATGTTCCACGTCACGACCCGCATCGGGTCCACACGGGGCGGATTCGTCGAGGCAGGCATCGGTCGCTCGTCGTGGCCACGTCGGCAACGGTAGCGATTCGCTCTCGATCCTTCGTCGGGGCGATCGGATTCGGTCCAGCGACCCTCCGCTCCCACCAGGGATCCGCACCACCGGCACCTCGTGCACCGGTGAGACGACCTTGTCCTCTACCAGCGTCTCTGCGTTGCGGCCATGGATGGATGGAGCCACCCGTGCGGCGTTGCTTCGACGTTGTCGGACACCGCTTCACCGAAGCCAGAGGAGCGCGCATGGCCGCCGAGCATGACGGGATCAGGACGACCGAGGTCGAGCGTGCGCTGCGCGCGCTTCACGGCGACGACAGCTTCTGGGCACTGGAGGCCGACGAACTGGCGCAGTTGGCGATGTTCACCGAGGTCGTGGTGCCCCTCGCCCCCGATCACGACACAGGACGCGGCCTGTCGATGGCAGCGGGACTCGCGGAACGCTGGGACGTCCCCATTCGCCTTATCTCGGTCGACCAGACCGCGCCTGCCGGGTCTGTGAGCCTTGCGGCAGGGGGGCGTCTCGAGGACGCTCGGGCCGCGCTGACGGCGCGTCATCCGGCGCTCGCCGTCTCCGATGTCCTGCTCGGTGCCGTCGACCATCCGGCTCATGCACTGAACGACGTGCTCACCTCGGGTGACCTCGTCGTGCTGGCCACCGACGCCGCCGGGACGGACACGGGGCCGTCGTTCGCCGAGTCCCTCGCAGACCTCTGGGGCGGCCCGATCCTGCTCATCGGTCCTCAGGCCAGGCTCGACGTCGAGATCGAGCCGGGCGCCGAGATCATCGTGGGGATCGACGGGTCTGCGCTCGCTGAACGGTCGTTGCCGCTCGCCCTGGCGATGGCCCTCCGGTTCGACCTCCACCTCACGCTGGTTCAGGTCGTGTCCACCGGGCACGCAGCGCAGCTCGAACGCATGCGGGCGCGTGGTGAGGCCGTTTCTGAGAGCGCCTACGTCCGTGATGTGGCCGAGCACCTCGGCACCGGTTGGGAGATGGTGCACGATGACGACCCGGTGGCTGCATTGGCGCTGATCGCGGACGACCGTGACGCGCCGTTCTTGGTGCTCTCGACCCATGGCGCGACGGGGCTGGCCCGGCAGGTCTTCGGCAGCGTCTGCATGGGCGTCGTCCATGCCGCTCGGCGTCCCGTGCTCGTTCGCAGCGGGCACCGGTCGCGACCGCTGGCCCTGCCCGGTGGCGCGAGGAGCGACTGATCGTCGCTCGAGATGACGGGACGCTACGAGCGGTCAGGTCGTGGCGATCGCCTCGAGGACATCGAGCTTCGCAGCCCGGCGAGCGGGCCGGATCGCCGCCACCACCCCGGCGACAGCCGCGATCGCTGCGATCACCAGAAGGGGACGGATGGGGAACACGAACACGGAGAAGCCCTCGTCGCGGAGCGCCTCGACGATGGCCCACCCGAAGACCACCCCGACCACCATGCCCAGAAGGGTCCCGAACAGTGCGATCAGGACCGCCTCCCACCTGACGGTCGCGCCGGAGTTGGCCCTGCGTCATGCCGACCGCACGTAGGAGCCCGAGCTCGCGGCTGCGTTCGACGATGGAGAGAGCGAGCGTGTTGGCGATCCCGATGAGTGCGATGATGATTGCGAGCCCGAGCAACGCATAGACGAGGCCGAGCAGTTGGTTGATCTGGTCCGCCTGTGCCTGCTTGAACTGCTGGAGGTCCTGCACGGTCGCGTTCGGGTACCCGGAGGCGACCGACTCGACCGCCACCCGGGCCTGGTCGGGGGTCACCCCGTCGGCGCGTAGGACGTAGACCTGGAAGTCGAACTGGTCCGGGTAGTTGGCCTCGTAGGAAGGCGTCCCGATGAAGAAGTCACCGGTGAGGTCGTCCTCGGAGAAGACCAGGGCCACGTCGAACAACTGCGTCCCCGTCTCGGCGAAGCGCACCGGCACCGAGTCACCGACTGCCCACCCCTGGTCGGCGGCGTACCCCTCGAAGACCGCGAGGTCGTTCTCGTCGAGGGATTCGACCGAGCCCTGGAGGACCCCAACGTCGACGATGTCGCCCATCGTGGCAGGGTCGACGCCGAACACCACGGCGTTCTCGCCGTCGACCTCGGCGAAACCCAGCCGTACCCCGGAGGCCGCCTCGACCTCGGGCAGTCCGTTGAGCTCAGCAGCCAGTTCCGGGCTGAGGCCGCCGAAGCCGAAGGTGTCGGAGTCGATCACCAGATCACCGACGAACGCGTCGTCGATGATCGCCGCGATGGATGCGGTGGCGGAGGAGGCAAAGATCGTGATCGCAGCGACCAGGCCCACGCCGATCATCAGGGCCGCAGCGGTCGTGCTGCTGCGTTTGGGGTTCCGCATGGTGTTCTCCTGGGCGAGCTCACCCGGCACACCGCGCCAGGCGGCGATGGGACCACCGACGAGGCGGGCGAACGGTGCCACGGCCAGGGGGCTCAGCGCCGCCGTGCCACAGAAGACGCCCGCCGCACCGAGACCGATGGCGAGCAACCGATCCGGAGGCGAACCGAACAGCCCCCAGACCAGCAGGGAGCCGCCGGCCCCCATCGACCGCGGCACCGACCGTGAGTCGGCGACCGAGATCGCCGAGACCGTCGCCGACGGCAGTGCGCAGCGCCTCCATCGGTGCGATCGTCGACGCTCGCCGGGACGGTACGACTGCGGAGAGCACCGTGACGCCCACACCGACGAGGAGCGACACCCACGCGGTGTCTACCTCGAACACCACCGAGCCCGTGGGGATGTCGATGCCGAATCCTTCGAGGAGCTGCTTCAAGAGCACCGCGATGCCCAGCCCCGCAGCGATACCCACCAGCGATGCCACCAGACCGACGATCACCGCCTCCAACAGCACCGATCCCAGGATCTGGCGACGCCCGGCGCCGAGCGCTCGCAGCAGCGCAAGCTCCCGCGTGCGCTGGGCGAGGATGATCGAGAAGGTGTTGTAGATGATGAACGCTGCGACGAACAGGGCGACGACAGCGAAGACCAGCATGAACGTATTGAAGAAGCCGAGCGCCGACTGGACGTCGTCCTGGGCCTCGGCGGTCAACTCCTCGCCCGTGATGACCTCGGTTCCACCCCCATCGGGGGCGCGGGCGAGCGCAGCCTCGACGCGGGCCGCCAGGTCGTCCTGGGTGATCCCCTCGGCACCGACGGCGCTGACGGAGTCGACGCGTCCGGGTTCGCCGAGTACACGCTGCGCGGTCTCGGGCGTGAAGATCGTG
This sequence comes from uncultured Acidimicrobiaceae bacterium, assembly GCA_963716795.1. Taxonomy (GTDB): domain Bacteria; phylum Actinomycetota; class Acidimicrobiia; order Acidimicrobiales; family UBA8592; genus CAVQUE01. Next base: position 79,512 of record CAVQUE010000004.1, read on the forward strand.
ATCGACGAGCCGAGTGCGGTGTCGGCGTCGCCGAAGGTCGCGATCCCGCTGACGAGGAACTGCTCGGGCGGGCCCTGGAGCAGCACGGTGACGGGGTCGCCCACCGAGAACGGGCCCTGCCCGGCGCTGTACCTGTCGATGACCACCTCGTCGGGTGCGCGCGGCGGAGCACCTTCGACGATCACCATGGGGTTGAGTTCGTCGACGTCGGTCCACGGGAACCCGAAGGTGGGTGCTCCCTGGCCAGGGTTCCCGATCGGATCGCCGTCGACGTCCACGAGCTGGGCATAGCCCTGGATGTCGGCGTCGGCAGCCACCACGCCGTCGACGTTCCGGACGATCGTGAGGACGCCCTCATCGATCCTGCCGCGCACTGCGCCGAAGTCGCTGTCGATGGACTCGTCGCTGCGGACGACGACGTCGACGGATTCGTAGATGTCGGCGAACAGGTCGTCGAAGGTGCTTCGAATCGTGTCGATCAACACCATGGACCCGGCGAGGAACGCGACGCCGATCATCACCGAGAGCGAGGTCGAGACCAATCGGAACTTGCGGGCCAGGAGGTTCTCGAGTGCGAGGCGGAACATGGTGCGCCCTCAGTCGTCGAGGGCCTTGAGCCGCTCGAGGATCGCCGGGGTGGTCGGTTCGGGCATCTCGTCGACGATGTGCCCGTCGCCCAGGAACACGACCCGGTCGGCGTACGCGGCTGCGGAGGCATCGTGGGTGACCATGACGACGGCCTGATCGAGCTCGTCCACGGCGCTGCGGAGGAGCCTCATGACCTCCTGGCCCGACGCAGAGTCGAGGTTGCCGGTGGGTTCGTCGGCGAAGATGATCGCCGGGCGATTCACCAGCGCCCGAGCAACGGCGACGCGCTGCTGCTGGCCCCCCGAGAGCTCCGACGGGCGGTGGTGGAGGCGGTCCTGGAGGCCGAGGGTGCCGACCACGGTGTCGAACCATGCCGTGTCCACGCGTCTGCGTCCGAGGCGCAACTGCAGCGTGATGTTCTTCTCTGCAGTGAGGGTGGGAACCAGGTTGAAGGCCTGGAAGACGAAGCCGATGCGGTCACGCCGCAGCACGGTGAGGCTGCGGTCGTCGAGACCGCTGAGGTCGACCCCGTCGACGAACACGCGCCCCGACGTGACCCGCTCCAGCCCGGCCATGCAGTGCAAGAGGGTCGACTTCCCGGATCCGGAGGGGCCCATGATGGCGCTGAAACGTTGCGTCGGGAACGCCACGGTGACACCGTTGAGCGCCCGCACCTCGGTGACGCCCTCGCCGTAGACCTTCACGAGCCCCTCGGCCCGCGCGGCAGCTGAGCCGCCGGCGTCGCTGGGCCCGAGCACACCGGTGAGGGCATCTGTCGCCCCCTGCGTCGTTGCGATCGTCGGTTCGACCATCGGAGACCTCTGGCTCGGCGGGTTTCGACCTCCTGTGGACGCTCTCAGAGGTACCCGCTGCGGCCAAGGGCCGAAAGTCAGTGGGCGAACGGTGCCGCCCCGTCAGGCTTCGTCGCGGTCCGGCGAGCCCCTTGCCGGCGCCGCCCGACGTCGGTGTCGCCCGACAGCACGACGCGTTGTTGGAGGACGACGACGTTGCCCTATGTCGGTGCGGCCGCCTCGTCGACCCCACCGCCTGCGGCACTACGATCTCCCCATACTCAGCCACCGCCGCGGTGGATGAACCTCACGAGGTCTGCGCGACGGCAGGTCATCGAGCGATTCGGGCTCGGAGATCGCCTGCCGTCTGGCGAGCGAGGCGCGATGAGCTTGCGCCCTCGCCTCCGTCAGTGATGGCATGGAAGACGTGACCACGAGCGAACCCGAGCTGGACGATCTGGGCGCAATGGCGACGGCGGTCGTCGGCGGCGTGGTGCCCATGGCAGAGATCGCCGATTTCTTCGACCGCGCGTTCTCCGAGCTGGCGGCGGTGCTCGACCGGCAAGGAATCGCACCGACGGGACCGGCGTTCGCCCGGTATTGCGGGCCGCCCGGGGAGACCGCTGATCTCGAGGTGGGCTTCCCCGTGCAGGGGTCGGTGGTGCCCGAGGGCCAGGTGTATCCGAGTTCGCTACCAGCGGGCCGCGTCGCCCGTCTGGTCCACGTTGGTGGCTACGAAGGAATCGGGGAGACCTGGGGACGCCTGGGCTCCTGGATCGCAGAACAGGATCTCACGCCTGGCACTGATTTGTGGGAGGTCTACGTGGTCGAACCGGACCCGGACATGGCTCCTGGGGATCTTCGCACGAACCTGTTCTGGACGGTTCGGTAACTCGTCGTCGTGCGTCCCCGCACTCTCTGTCGGGACGACTGGATTCGAACCAGCGACCCCCTGCTCCCAAAGCACGCCGAGGGCAGTCTGCTGACCAGCGAAGTTCGACGAAAGCCCTGCTCAGAGGGGGTGTCGCACGATCCGCTCTTCACCCCTGATATCCGGGATTCGTTGGTGCTACGCGCGCGATTCGCGCGCGAAGCGGATCAGCGAGGTCGTGTGTTTCGGCGTCGGTGGGCCTTGTCGCGCATCCGAATGTGCCGGCCGGGATTGCTGCTGCTACCGGAGCGTGGCGCTTGCGCAGCCGCCAGGACGGGTGGGTGGCCTAGTCCGGTCCGAGGACGAGGAGGGCCTCATCGGCGTCTTCGGCGAAGGCTGCGACGGTGTCGTATGCCTCGGCGAGGAGTTGGTGGATGTCGTTGGTCGTCGCGTTGCCGACTCGAAGCCAGATGGCCTTTGGCGGTGGGCCGTGAAGGAAGGCGAGCTGGCGGAAGTCGGAGTCCTTCGATGCGATGACGAAGCCGTGGTCGCCGGCGTACTTCCAGATGTCGGCGTCGGTGGCGGTGTCGAGAGCGAGCTCGATGACGTGGCGGCTAGCCGGGTACTCCATCGCGAGCCGGTGCACGAGGGTGCGGGACAGGTTCTGGTCGAAGAGCAGTTTCACGCGGGAGCGGCGAGTCGCCGTTCGCGTTGGGCGGCGAACTCGAGGGCGGCGCGGACGTGCGTGTCGCTGAGTTCGGGAAAGTCGTCGACGATCTCTTGGGTGGTCATGCCGGCAGCGAGGTAGTCGAGGACGTCATAGACCGCGATGCGCGTGCCGATGAAGCATGGCTTGCCGCTCCGAACGCCGGGGCGGGCTTCGATCACGGTCGTGAGGTCCATGGGTTCACGGTAGCCGCGCAGGGCCTGGTGCACGTTGGGGCGTTTCATCGGGTGGGTCCAGTGGGACGCAGACTGGCATGGACCGTGACGCAGTGCTGGCGACCGAGAGTGAGTGCGCAAGCGGTGAGGCCATGGGGGATCGTCTGAACGTGCCGATGGTGACCTACACCGACGATGCGGTTCTGCTCCAGTTCACCGCCGAGCGACGAGCGGGATTCCAGCACTGCCCGGGCAACCCGAGCCAGCGAGCCGAGATCGAACTCACCGAGCGTCTCGGGGACCGCATCGTCGTAGACGCCAGAACGACAGACCTGGGAGACCTCTCCGAGATCCTGCAACGTCTGCTCGCAACGGAGTAGTTGCAGGCTGCGCCTCTCAACGGCGCAGGCTCCGTTGCTGTCCACAGAGCTACGCTGATCCGATGGCCCGTCAGTCGGACGATTTGCGTGCAGCGGTCTTGGCATTGCCCGACGGCGCACGCGCCGAACTGGCGGCCGAGCTGTTGATGAGCCTCGAGCCTGATCCGGAGCTGGATCTCGATGATGTTCGCTCGCAGTGGGCAGCCGAGATCGAAGGCCGAGCTCGGCGACTCCTCGATGGTGACACGACCAGTCAGGCGTGGACCGACGTCCGGCAGCGGTTAGCTGACGCGCTCGGCGAGTGACGGCGCGGGTCCGTCTCGTCGACGAGGCAGTCGTCGAATTGGAGGACGCTGCTCGTTGGTACGAAGAGCAGCGTGCAGGCCTCGGCTTCGGCTTCGTCGCAGCCGTCGATCGAACTATCGATCGCATAGCCCATTGGCCCTTCAGCGGTTCGTTGATCGATGGAGTCGACGAAGTCCTGCAAGTTCGCCGGTTGCCGGTCAAGAGATTCCCGTACTACGTCGCATACCTCTCGGGGCCTGACGATCTGACAGTCCTTGCCGTCGCTCACGAGCGGCGACGTCCGCTCTACTGGGGTGGCAGAGTCGGCTGACGAAGTCGATCGAGAGCCATGTCTGTCAGGGTGGGGTGAGGCACCGGCGTAGTCGGATCATCTCAGATGCGGCGGGCGAGTTGGTCGACGGCTGCGGCGATTTCGTGGTCGCGTTCGGTGATGGCGTGTTGGTAGCGCAGTGCGGCGTCGGGGGAGGCGTGGCCGAGTCGGGCCATGGCTTCTTTGGTGGTTGCGCCGGCGGCGCCGTCTGGGTCCTCGGCTCAGCTCCGGAAAACGACGAAACCGCAGGCCTGTGACCTGCGGTTTCGTCTGGATCTGTGTTGTCGGGACGACTGGATTCGAACCAGCGACCCCCTGCTCCCAAAGCAGGTGCGCTACCAAGCTGCGCCACGTCCCGTGACGCGGCGATCCTACCGCCCCCGGTGGCCCAGGTGGCGGGAGCCGCCGTGGCTCGGCCGCGCGTGGCTGGAGATCGTCGAACGCGCCACAGCGACGCCGGCCGGAGTCGAAGGGACCAGGACCAACGGTCCGACCGTGGGCAGATCGACCCCTTCGGCGCCGCACCCGGACCGGGTGGCCTAGGGCGATGGGTGCAGTTGGGTCAATGGACTCCGCCCCGAGGCGACTGGTCTCGTGTGAAGAGCGGAGTAGGCCTTCCAACAAGCCGACGTCGTCGGGTTCTCCCGGGTGCACTGGCGGTCATCGTGACCGCCGGTGCTTTGCTCGGTGGAGGATCCGGTGACGTCGGTGCCCAAGTCAGCGTCGCCGGCGACTTCAACGGTGATGGCCGCGCCGACCTCATCCTCGGCGCAGCGGGCGAAGATCTCGGCGCCCGCATCGACGCCGGCGCCTTGACCGTCGTGTACGGCGATCGTCGAGGCATCGACAAGCGCAGCAGTCAATCGATCAGCCAGGGTCGCGGGATCGCCGGTCGTGTGCGCGCCGGCAACCAGTTCGGGCGGACGTTCGCCACCGGCGACATCGACGGCGACGGCTACAGCGACGTCGTCGCCGGCGCCCCCAACGATCGCGTCGGCGGCGCCGACGACGCCGGGTCGGCCACGTCGCTCTACGGCTCACGTGGTGGCCTGACCGGTGCCGGCAGCGAGCTGCTGACCCAGCCGAGCAACGCCGCCGCCGGACCCGAGACGGGCGACCGCTTCGGCAGCGCTGTCGCGCTCGGCGACTTCGACGGCGACGGCTACGACGACCTCGCCGTCGGCGCACCGGACGAAGACGTGGCCGACGTCGTGAACGCAGGCGTCGTGAACGTCTTCAGCGGCAGCCGATCCGGCTTGCGGGTGGGCTCGGCGGACACCTTCACCCAGGGCGACCGGCTCCCCGACAGCGCGGAGCTCGGCGACCGATTCGGCGCAGCGCTCGCCGTCGGTGACTTCGACGGCGACGGGTTCGACGACCTGGCTGTCGGCGCACCGGGCGAATCCGTCGACGGCGCTCCCGAAGCCGGTGCGGCAATCATCCTCTACGGCTCACCCGCCGGACTCGATCGGTCTCGTGCGCAGATGTGGAGCCAGTCCGGCTCCGTCGATGGCGCGCCAGCCGATCGCGACCACTTCGGTGCGGTGCTCGCAACCGGTGACTTCGACGGCGACGGTCGCGACGACCTCGCGGTCGGCGTTCCCAACGACGACGTCGGCCGCTTCGACCAGGCCGGCGCCGTCAACGTGATCCGCGGGAGCCGGAGCGGACTCGTCAGCGCACGGAACCGGCTCTTCAGCCAGCGTGGCCGCATCCCGGGACGTCCCGGCGGCGGCGACCACTTCGGGGCGGCACTCGCCGCAGGCGATTTCGACGGCAATGGTCGCGACGACCTGGCCGTCGGTGTCCCCGGCGAGAACCGCAAGGCACTGTCCGACAGCGGCGTCGTCGCCATCATCGACGGATCGGCCAGAGGGCTGCGCCCGAAGGGCAGCTCGCAGCTGAGTCAGGCCGGTCGCATCAAGAACTCCCCGCAGCCCCACGATCGATTCGGATCGTCGCTGCTCGCGGTCAACCTCGACGGGGACCGTCGAGACGACCTCGTCATCGGCGTGCCCGGCGAGGACATCGGCCGTGCCGAGGACGCAGGGCTCAGCAACGTGGTCTTCGGCAGCGCCAAGGGCCTGCAGGCCGCCGGCAACACCGTCGTCTCCCAGGCCGGGCCGGTGCGAGGCCGTCCCCAGAGCGGGGACTCGCTCGGCCGCAAGGACTTCGACACCTGGCTCGACCGGGTGAACCTGTACCGGTCCCAGGCCGGGCTGGATCCCGTCCGCGAGCGTGATGATCTCTCGGCCGATGCGCAGTCGCACTCTCGCTACCTGGTGATCAACGGACGGGTGGCCCACGACCAGGACCTCAGCCTCCCCGGCGCCAGTCAGGCCGGCCACGACTCGGGTATGCGCTCGAACGTCTACGGCACCTCAGCAAGCAACGTCGCCGACGTCACCGCCGTCGACGGCTGGGTGACCGGTCCGTTCCACGCCGTCGGATTTCTGACGCCGAGCCTGCGCGAGGTCGGCTACGGCGTCTGGCGCGACGCCGACGCAGATCTGATCCGCATGGCCGCGACCCTCGACATCTACGGCGGCGAGCGGCACTGGGACCGATCGATCGACAAGGCCTACGCCTGGCCGGGCGACGGCAGCGTGGTGCCGGTCAACCGCCACATCACCGAATGGCCCTCGCCACGCAGCCACTGCCCCGGCCACGATGGGCTACCCGTGCTCGCCTTCTTCGAGAAGGCCCCGTCGGTCTCGGCCACGTCGTTCACCCATGACGGCAACGACGTGGAGTTCTGCGTCTTCGACGGATCGAACTACCGCAGCAGCGACAGCGCCGCCCAACAGACGGGGCGAGCGATCCTGTCGGGGACCAACACCGTGGTGGTCATGGCCAAGGAGCAGCTGACCCCGGGCGAGCGCTACTGCTTCTCGGTCCGCTCCCGTGGCGAGTCGGTGCGGTCGTGCTTCCGGGTCGACCCCAACGCCTGACCGGGTGCGGTCATCCGACTGCGCAATCTGGCTGCTCGGGCCCAGGGCTCGGCTGACGCCGCACCGATCGGCCGAGCCGATCCTCAGACGAGGGCGCCGTCGACCTTTGCGGTGGCGTCGTCCTCGCTGACGTCGAGCGCAAAGCTGAGCTCGGACACCAAGACGTTGCGGGCCTTGTTGTAGAGCGTCTTCTCGCCGGCGGACAGACCCTTCTCGCGGTCACGCAGGGCCAGGTTCCGGACCACCTCGGCGACCTGGTAGACGTCGCCGGACTTGAGCTTCTCCTGGTGGTTCTTGAAGCGTCGGCTCCAGTTGGCCGGCTCGCGCACGTCGCGGCGCTTGAGCACGTCGAAGAGGTCATCGACGTCTTCGCCACTGATCGGCCAGCGCATCCCGACCTCTTCGGCCTTGTCGACCGGCACCGACAGCATCATCTCGCCATGGGCCATGCGGAGAACGAGGTATTCGGTCTTTTCGCCGAACACCTCCTTGGTCTCGGTCTTTTCGATGATGGCAGCCCCGTGATGGGGGTAGACGACCCGGTCGCCAGCCTTGAATGCCATTGTGCTCCCTGCGAAGTGACTCGACCCTCAAGGATGCCATCGAGTGGTCCGGATCGCACCCTCGCGACGGGCGATCACCTCGGGAAACTGCGACGGGTGGGGTCCGCGACGCCTTCGCCATGCCCCTGGTTGTCACAGGGGCTGATTAGGGTGCTCGTCATGGCCGACTCCGCCGCCGATTCCACCGATCCCGGTTCCGTCCCGACCCGCAGGGCAGGGCGCACCACCTCCACGTCGTCGTTCGGCGCGGGCCGCCGCGAGGGGCACGACGCATCGGACTTCTACGCCCGGTTCAGCCCGCCACGCATCTCCGCCGACTCCACCGTGCACGGGCCTGTGCCGGCGTTGGGTTCGGGGGCCTGTTTCCTGGGTGATGCCGCCGATATGCACCATCTGCCCGACAACAGCGTTGCGCTGGTGGTCACCTCACCGCCGTACTTCGTGGGCAAGGAATACGAACTCGCCGTCACCGCCGAAGCCGAGCATCCCGACCGTCGCATCCCGGAGACCTACCTCGAGTTCCTCCAGATGCTGCGCAGCGTGTTCGCCGAGTGTGTGCGGGTCCTCGAGCCGGGAGGCCGGATCGCCGTCAACGTCGCGAACCTCGGCCGCAAGCCCTATCGCAGCCTGTCGGCCGATGTCATCGCCATCCTCCAGGACGATCTGGGCCTGTTGCTGCGCGGCGAGGTCATCTGGCAGAAGGGCAAGACGTCGTCGGGTTCCTGCGCCTGGGGATCCTTCGCGAAGGCCGCCAACCCGGTGCTGCGCGACATCACCGAACGGGTCGTCATCGCCAGCAAGGGCCGGTTCGACCGGGCGTTGTCGGTTCCCGAACGCCGATCGCAGGGGTTGCCGCACCGTTCCACCATCCCCAACGACGAGTTCGTCGACGTCACCCGCGACGTCTGGGAGATCGATGCCGAGTCCGCCACCCGGGTCGGCCACCCGGCGCCGTTCCCCGTCGAACTGCCCCGGCGCCTGATCGATCTCTACACCTACGAAGGCGACATCGTCTGCGACCCGTTCATGGGGTCCGGTTCGACGCTGGTGGCCGCGGCCCGCACCGGCCGCACCGGGGTGGGCTATGACCTCGACCCCGACTACGTCGAACTCGCGCAGCGCCGCGTGGACGCCGAGCACGAGCGCACCGAGCGAATCACCACGGTCACGGCCTCGGTCACCGAGCAGCCCGAACTCGAGCTGCAACTCCAGCTCATCGAGACCCTCAGCCACGACGAGCGTCAGGATCACTTCCAGGCTCGGGCCGTGCAGGACGGCAAGAAGGCCCAGGACATCGCCCGGGGGTTGCTCGAACGCAGCGGCTTCATCGTCGAGGACAAGGCCCGCGTGCCCCGCGCCGGCATCCAGTTCAACTTCAAGGTCAGCTCGGAGGATTCGGCAGGGCGCTGGTATGTCGACGTGTCGGGGGCGTTCACCACGTCGCGTCCGGGGCTGTTGCGCACCGACACCCTGTGGAAGATGCTCGGTCGGCTCCATGTCCTGGCCGCCGTGCCCCCCGGCGACGAACCCACCCGGGTGCTCGTCCTGACGTCGAACCTCCCGCGCCCGGGCAGCGAGGGCGACAAGGCGCTGCGCGCGGTCGGGCCGCGCAGCGTGTTCGACGCGATCGAGTTGCATGACCCCCGCGGCGAGGAGCGGCTGCGCCAGTACGCAGCCGGCCACACCGAGCCGCTGCCCGGTTTCTGGAGCGAGGCGGAGATCGCCGCCTTCACGGCACGGGGCGCATGATCGTTGGCCGGTGTCGCCTACGCCGTGGTGCGGTCTGACCCGCCCGACGTCTACCTCGCCGACGATGTCGAGGTCCTGGCCCGGGTGCTCGCCCTCGAGCTCGTGGCCCGCGCCGACCCGGCGCAGATGCCCGCCGGGCGTGCGGAGACGCTGCGCGCCGCGTTGCTCGACGAGCGGTGGGCCGACGCGCTGATCGAGTGGATGAGCATCACCGGCATGGCTGTCGACGTCTACACCCACCTCCACGTGACCAGCGCAGCCGATCTCCCTGCCGAGATGCTCGGCGCCCAGTTGCAGTTCTCGCCGCTGTTCCGCGAGCGCTGAGGACCCAGCGCGCGATGGTCGCCCTCCGTACCGAGATCACCGAAATCGTCACCGGGCTCGCGATGCTCGGCTACCGCAGCCTCGACGACGCACTCGAGATCCGTCCGGGCCACATCCTCAACGTCGGTGCCGACGAGTTCGATCGCCTCGCCGAGGCCCGAGCCGACGGCAGCCACGCACGGGAGTTCGCCACCGCCTGGGCCAACGGCAGGGCGTTCGCACGCGCCACCGACGGACTCCGGGGCCGCCCGCCCTGGACCATCGAGTGGAAGGGCCCGCACCGCCCGCCCGGCTACGAGCAGATTCCCGCCGACCTCCGCATCGATCACGTCTACCTGGTCAGCTGCAAGTACGGATCGTCGATCCTGCACAACGCCGGTCCCACCCACCTGTTCGACCGTCGCCTCGCGGACCGTGGCGGCGATCGGCTCGACTGGTTCGCCACCGTGGCCCCCGAAGCGCACCAGGCGCTCTACGACGCCTACATCGGCGAGCTCGGCCTCGACGCGATGCCGGCGAGTGTCGAGGATCTCCAGCCCGACCACCGGCGCCGGATCAAGGCGGTGGCGGTGCGCGGGCCATGGCCGGGACGAGCAGGTGCGCTGGCGCCTGACTTCGCGCTCGCCGTCGCGCAGGGCAGCGCGCAGCGCTGGCACGCCAGCCTCGACACCAAGGCCCGACGCGAAGAGATGGTCTGGCGGCTCCTGCGGTTCCAGGCTGCGCCCTACTTCGTGCTCGGCGCCGACCATGCAGGCGAGCCGCTGCGCTACCGGGTGGCGACCCCTTGGGACTTCCGACAGGCGTTCGCACTGCGGAGCTTCGATGCCTGGCCCGACGCCGCCGGCCAGCCCCTCGTGCGATGGCGGGTCGACGTGCACGACCACTGCGCCGATCAACGACGCGTCATCGAGGGTCACGTGGAGATCCGGTGGAGTCATGGGCGCTTCTCCGGCGCTCCAGAGGCCAAGGTGTATCTCGACACCCCGCCACATCACGTCGCGGGGTACCTGCCACTGGAGCCGGCCGCGGCGATCGGCTCGGCGACGGCGGAGGGTCGACCATGACCGACCCGGTCGACGATGTGGCGCACTGTGTGTTCTGTCGCATCATCGCCGGCACCGAACCGGCGGCGGTGGTCTTCGACGACGACGTCGCGATCGCGTTCCTCGATCGTCGACCGCTGTTCGTCGGCCACACGCTCGTGGTGCCCCGCGACCACCACGTCACCCTCGCCGACCTCCCGGTCGACCAGATCGGCCCGCTGTTCGAGCGGGTGGCGCGCCTGTCGTCGGCCATGGAGATCGGTCTCGGTCACGGCGGCACGTTCGTGGCCAACAACAACCGGATCAGCCAGAGCGTCGCGCACCTCCACGTGCACGTCGTGCCCCGCAATCCCAAGGACGGTTTGCGGGGCTTCTTCTGGCCACGGACGCGCTACGACGACGATGCTCACATGGCCGACGTCGCCGCTGCGGTCGGCCGGGCCTACGACGAGGTTCGGTGACCGACCCGATCGTCGTGGGTGTCGACGGCTGCTCGGGCGCATGGGTGGCCGCGGTGGTCGATGGCTCCGGCATCCCGGCCCTGCGCTGGTGTGGCGACATCGATGCCGTCATGGCAGTGGCGACTGCCGCCGGTGCCTCCGTCATCGGAATCGACATGCCCATCGGCCTCCCCGAGACCAGTCCACGTGCCAGCGACGCTGCGGCGCGGGCGCTGCTGGGCCCACGCCGGTCCACCCTGTTCCCCACGCCGATGCGGGCCGTGCTCGACGCCGTCGACTACGCCGATGCGTTGGCACGCAGTCGTGCCGCATGCGGTAAGGGGTTGTCGGTGCAGGCATGGAACCTCGTGCCGGCCATCCGTCAGGTGCGCGCCGCTGCGCTCGACAGCTGCGATCGGGCCGGCCCGGCACTCGTCGAGGTGCACCCCGAGACGTCGTTCGCCGCGATGACGGGCGCCCCGTTGGTCTCGAAGAAGTCCCCCGACGGGGTGCGCGCCCGGGTGGCGGCGCTGATCGCGGCATTCGACGGGCTGCGCGCAGCCGGTCTGGACGACCCGGTCGGGCTCGTCGAACCGGCAGAGGGGGCACCCGCCGTGCCGAACGGGCGCATCGGTGTCGACGACGTCCTCGACGCGCTGGCCGTTGCGTGGTCTGCCCGACGCTTCGCGTCGGGCGAGGCGCTCGTGCTCGGCGAGGGAACCGACCGCGATGGCTTGGCTCTGACGCTCGTCGTCTGAGGTGGGTCGCCTCGCCTCGCTCACACCGGTACGAAGTCGACCTCGAACATGGCCGGCCAGAGCTTGCCGGTGATCACCCACCGGCCCGTGTCGCTGTCGCGGGCGATGCCGTTGAACACGTCGGTGGAGGCCCGCTCGGCGGGCGTCAACAGGCCGCTGGCGTCGACCACCGACACGACCGCGCCGCTGGCGGGGTCGATGACCACGATCGAGTCCGTGCGCCACACGTTGGCCCACACCAGCCCGTCGACGCACTCGAGTTCGTTCAGTCTCGTCAGCGGATCGCCGTTGATCGTGACCGGCACCGATCCGGTCACCTCGAAGGTGTCCGGATCGCGGAAGGTCAACACGTCGGTGCCGTTCGACATGATCAAGCGCTCGTCGACGGCGTCGTCGTCGAGGCACAGCCCCCAGCCCTCGCCGAGGTACGTGAACTCGTCGACCACGGCGAAGGTGTCGATGTCGTAGACGAAGGCCCGCTCCTCCTGCCAGGTGAGTTGGATGATCCGATCGCCGACCACCGTCATGCCCTCGGCGAAGAATTCGTCGCCGAGGTCGACCCGGCGCAGGACGGCGCCGGTGGTGGGGTCGATCTCGGTGAGCGCCGATTCGCCGTAGCGGCCCCGACTCTCGTAGAGGCGACCCTCGTGGAACTCGAGGCCCTGGGTGAAGGCGGTCGTGTCGTGGCCGAGGCGTTCGCGGACCTCGACCCGGAGGTTCGCCGCACGGGGCCGGTCGGGAGTCGACCCACCGCCGGAGGCCGGCGACCGGGGTGGTCGTCGGTTCGACGGCCGGCGGTGCCGTGGCGGAGGGCGTCGGGGTGCCCGGCCCCGATGGCTCGCCGGTCCCGGGTGCGGCTGTCGGGGCCTGTGACGGTTCGGTCGGAGCGGGCTGCGCGGTCGGGTCGCCCTCGGCTGCGGTCGGCGTGGCCAACGGCGTCGGGGTCGCCCCGATGCCAGGCGTCGCGGTGTCGGTTGTGTCGCCTGGTGTGGCGGTGGGCGAGGCCGGTGGTGCGGGCTCCTCGACCATCAGCGGGGTCGCGAGCTGGTCGGCGACGGGGTCGCCCGCCTCGTCGGCGGCGTTGCTGCACGACGAGGCAAGGAGGGCGCACGTCGCGACGACGGCGAGGATCGAACGACGGATTCGGATGCCCATGGCGGCGCCCATGGTGCCAGCCCCCGGGAGCGATGCGGCGGCAGGCGGGTTCATCTGCCTCCCCGGCAGCTGGTGCGGCGCCGCGGCGGACTGGTCAGCGTGCGGCTACGTCCGCATCACCGTCGTGGACGACCGGCGTCGGTCCCGTGAGATCGATCACCGGGTCGATGCCGGACTCGACGGGGGGCTCCGCGAGCGCTTCGAGCTCTCGAATCCGGCGTTCCAGAGCCGGCACACGAGCGGCGATGGCGCGGAGAGACGCGTTCTCGGTCTCGATCCCGATGATGTCGGCATAGCGACGGCGCTCGTCACGCTTGGCGTCGATCCGAGACGCACCGGCAGGGGTCGCCAGGCCGATGGCGCCTTCGCCGCCCGACGTCGAGGCCGCAGGGTCGAGGCGATGACCGCTCACCTCGGCGAGGTCGTCTGTGTCGGCATTCGACCCCGACGATGACCGTGGCGCGTCGCCGTCCGAGCCGGCGCCGCCCGTGTCATCGGTCGCGCCGTTCGTGACGGCCGAACGCAGGGGGGCGACCCGCGAGGTCGTTGCCGTGGCGGCCAGACGGGCGCGACGACGCGCGAGCACCCATCCTCCGATCGACCCGACGACGAAGGTCGCCAACGCGATCAGCACCACCCACAGCACCGCCAGCTCCACGAGCGGCACCTTAGTGGGTGCGGCGCGTCGCGGGCGTGGGGCCGCGACAGGACCGTCCTATCCTCGGCTGCCATGCGCGACCCCGGTCAGGCTCCCCCCAGCTCGGCGGCATCGGAGGACGCCCGTGCGGACGGGCGGCGCCTGTCGGTCGATGCGATCGTCGGCGCGGCCCGGTCGGTGACCGGCCTCGACGACCTCGGCGACTCCGCAGCGGTCGAAGCGCTGGGTGTGCTGGTCGACGCCGCCGAGGCCGAGGCCGGGCTGAGCCCGACGGGTCGACGCCGGATGCACGACATGTGCGTCGGTCTGGTCGCGCAACGCCTGCGCATGGTGGACTTCGCCGCCACCAGCGACGTCGTCGCCTACGAGACCGTCACCGCGCCGATCATCGTCACCGGGCTGCCCCGCACCGGCACGGCGCTGCTGGCGGATCTGCTCGCGCAGGATCCCGCCAACAGGGCGCTGCTCGGATGGCAGGCGGCAACGGTCGCGCCACCGCCCGCACTGGCCGACCTCGCCACCGATCCCCGGTTGCAGGCGGCGATCGCACGCGACGAACGCCGACGGGCCGCCCTGTCCGACCTCGAGGCGAAGCACGCCACGGGGCCCACCCGGCCGACCGAGTGCGCCGCACTGCTGGCCACCAGCTTCGCGAGTCTGTCGTTCGAGACCCTGCTCGACGTGCCCAGCTACGGCGCCTGGTTCGATGCGGCCGACATGGTCGAGCCCTATCGCTTCCACCACCTGGCGCTCCGGACGCTGCAGACGACCGTGCCGACCGAGCGGTGGTCACTGAAGTCACCGGGGCATCTCTGGCATCTCGACGCGCTGCGTGCGGTCTATCCAGACGCCCGACTCATCGTCACCCACCGCGACCCCGCCAAGGTGGTACCGAGCCTGGCCAGCCTGAGCGTGACCCTCCGGTCGGCGTTCAGCGACCAGGTCGACCCGGCCGAGGTGGGCCGGCGTTGGCATCGACGATGCCAGCACGCGCTCGCGGTGTCGGGGCCGGTTCTGTCCGAGTGGGAACCGGACGCGATCCTCCATCTGCCATATGCGGAGCTCATCGACGATCCGGTCGGATCGATCGAACGCGCCTACCAGCGTTTCGGTCTCGAGCTCGGCGACCTGGGCCGGCGCCGCATGGCGGCCTGGAACGACCAGCACCCCCGTCATCGCCACGGCGTGCACCGGTACGACCCGTCGCACTTCGGCCTCCACGAGGATCAGCTGCGCCAGGACTACGCCGCCTACATGGTCGACCACGACGTGCCCACCGAGGCCTGACGGCCCGACGGACCTGGTTCGCGCGGCCCACTGTCGGGTAGCGGGCTCAGGCCCTCCGACCACCGGGCGATGGTTCGGCGATGCAGCCCGTCCCGCCCGTGCCCGAACCCGTGGTCGACACCTCCTCGCTCGCGCCCGACATGGCTGCTCGCATCGGTCTCGGCATCGGCGTCATCGTGGCGCTGGCGGGTCTCTGCATCTGGCTGGTGTTCCTCGGCCGCAAGCGCCTCATCCAGGATCTGCCGACGTCGTCGACACGTGGCGTCGCACTCGGCCTGAACGAGCTGGTCGGCACCGTCGAGTGCGATGACCCGGTCCTGAGCCCCCAGTCCTCGGTCGAGTGCGCCTGGTGGAAGAACGAGTTCTACGTCGACAACGGCGACAAGGGCTGGAAGAAGACCGGCGAGAAGGTTGGCGGACCGATCGGGTTCCGACTCGTCGACGCCGATGGCGCCATCGAGGTCCGCCCTCGCCGAGCAGAGGTGTTCGGGCGCGAGACCTACGACGGTGCCCACCATCCACCACCGCTGATGGTCAGCGATCCCGATGCGACCCTCGCCAGTCGACACATCGCGTCCCGCTCGATGAGCACGATCGGCAAGAAGCGGCGTCGCGTGGTCGAGCACGTCATCCCGGTCGGCGCACACGTGTACGTCCTGGGCACTGCGCAGCTGCCCTATGAACGGCTGACGCCGCACATCGGTCAGGACCGCCACGGGACCGAACGCTTCCTGGTGAAGGTCGGAACCGAGGAAGACGCCCTGTACCGAGAACGCGTCGGCGTGGGCATCGGCTTCGTCGCGGCGATGGTCGGCGCGATCGCTGCCGCGGTGGCCTGGCACGACGGCGAGGCCCTGGCCGCCGAGACCATCGTCTGGTCACAGATCTCTCCCTGGGGTCCGGCCGCCGGCATCGTCGCCGCCTCGATGGCGATGGCCGCGCTGTCGACCGTGTTCACCTACAACGGGCTCGTCCTGCTCCGGGAGCGGGTCCAGAACGCCTGGTCGCTCATCGACGTCCAGCTGCGCCGCCGCCACGACCTCGTTCCCGCGCTCGCGCAGGTCGTCACCGCCCACGCCGAGCACGAGAGTGAGGTCCAGCGCGCCGTCGCCGAGCTGCGATCCACGCTCGTTCACGACTTACCGACCAACCCGAACGACGTCGCGGTCCGCACGGCCGAGCGCGAGATCCGCGCCGAGACGGCTGCGTTGCATCGGGTCCTCGCCTTGGTGGAGGCGTACCCCACGCTCACCGCCGACGAGTCCTTCGCAACGTTGCGGGCGGCCCTGGTCGACACCGAGGACCGCATCGCACTGGCTCGGGGCTTCTACAACTCGAGCGTGCAGGCGCTGCACGATCGGGCCCAGGCGGTACCGGGGAACCTCGTGGCTGCGCTCTTCGCCCTGGATCTCGATGCCGAGTTCACCGACACCGCCGAGCCGGTACCGGCCGCCGCGACGCCGCCCCCGGCGAGGTTCCAACCCACCGGGTTGGCGCCGGTCGCATTGCGGCAGCGTCTGCGCGCCTGAAGCGGCATTCCGACACGCCCACCGGGCGGCGGTGCCCGGATCAGGTCACGATGCGGGATCGGATCCTGCGAACTCGGCGATCTCGTCGTCGGTGAAGCCCAGTTCGGCCAAGACCTCGGCGGTGTGCTCGCCCAAGCCGGGTGCGGTGCGCCGAGGCGCCCACGGGGTGCCGGCGAAGTCCACCGGGCTCGCGATCATGCGGGTGGTCGACACGCCGTCGGGGACATCGACGAACATGCCGGCGGCTGCGCTCTGGGGATCGGCGAGGACATCGTCGACGGTGTTGACCGGCGCCCAGAAGAAGTCGGGTTCGGTGGCGAAGACCTCGGTCCATTCCTCGAGTGACTTCGTCGCGAACACCTCGTCGAGCAGGGCGGTGAGCTCAGCGGCGTTCATCGCCCGCGACCGGGGATCGGCGAAGCGCTCGTCGTCGATCCACTCCGGATGACCTGCGACGCGCGCCAGGGGAGGCCAGTGGCGGGCGCCCTCGAGGCCGACGACCCAGAAGCGGCGACCGTCGCCGGCGACGTAGTTGTTCACCGTCGGGTTGCCCATCGCGTCGCGGCGTCCGACCGACAGCGTCAACCCCCACAACGAGCGCGATGTTCATGTCGAAGCCGACGGTGTAGGCGCCCTGGCGATACAGCGATGTCGACACCAACTGGCCCTCGCCGGTCTTCTCCCGGGCGAACAACGCAGCGGACACCGCTGCGGCGCCGGCGAGACCGGTGCTGTGATCGCCCATGCCGCCGCGTTGGAACGGCGGGTCCGACCCCTCCGGCGTCAACAGACTCGCAATGCCCGACCGGGCCCAGAACGCGGCGATGTCGTAGGCGGGCCGGTTGGCGTCGTCGCCCTCGAGGCCGTAGCCGGTGATCGAGCAGTAGATCAGACGAGCGTTGCGGGCCTGCAGGGACGGCCAGTCGAGGCCGAGCCGAGCAAGACCCTCGGTGCGGATGTTGGTGACGAACACGTCCGCCTCGTCGATCAGACGAAGCGCCGCATCGATGCCGGTGGGGGTGGACAGGTCCAGGACCACGGAGCGCTTGGACCGGTTGTCGAGCTCGAACGGGCGGATTGGTGGGCATGTCGCCGCCGAGCATTCGCTGGAAGGTCCGGGCCGGGTCACCGGTCGGGCTCTCGATCTTGACGACATCGGCGCCCCAGTCGGCGAGGATGCCGCCGGCGGCGGGGCCGGCGACCCACACCCCGAGCTCGACCACTCGTACGCCCTCCAACGGTCCTGGCATCAGTTCGTCCCCTGCTCGTGTCCTGGCGCCACCTCGGCGCGTGGCGTGCACGGTAGTCCAGCGACCGGAGGCAGCTGACAGGGCGTCAGATCCCTGCGATGATGGGGAGATGGACACCTCCTCGCCCCACGACCTGTTGATCCGCGGCGGCACCGTCATCGACGGCACCGGCTCGCCCGCCCGCACCGCCGACATCGCGATCACCGACGGCGCGATCGTGGCGATCGGTGCCGATCTCGACGTCGATGCCGCGCGAGGTCATCGACGCCACCGGTCTGCTCGTGACGCCGGGTTTCGTCGACGTGCACACCCACTACGACGGCCAGGCCACCTGGGACGAAGAGCTGGCGCCCAGCTCGATGCACGGCGTCACCACCTTGGTCATGGGCAACTGCGGCGTCGGCTTCGCGCCCGTGCGCCCCGGCTCGGAGGACTGGCTGATCCAGCTGATGGAGGGCGTCGAGGACATCCCGGGCGCTGCGCTCGCCGAGGGCATCGACTGGCAGTGGGAGACCTTCCCCGAGTACCTCGATCACCTGTCGAGTCGCCGCTACGCCGTGGACATCGCCACCCAGGTCGCCCACGGCGCCGTGCGTGGCTACGTGATGGGCGAGCGGGGCGCCAAGAACGAAGCGGCCACCGCCGACGACATCGAGGCCATGGCCGCCATCGTGCGCGAGGCCGTCGCGGCCGGCGCACTCGGTGTGTCGACGTCGCGCACCATCGCGCACCGCGCCATCGACGGCGAGCCCGTGCCGGGAACCTTCGCTGCCGAGGACGAGCTGTTCGGTCTCGGGCGAGCCCTCGCCGACGGCGGCGGCGGCGTGTTCGAGCTCGCGCCCGTCGGTTCGGCCGGCGAAGACATCATCAACCCGCCCAAAGAGGTCGAGTGGATGACCCGACTGGCCGCCGAGACCGGCGTCACGGTGACCTTCGCGATGCTGCAGGTCGAAGCTGCGCCCGACCTGTGGAAGCAGCTCATGGCCGAATCGGTCGCAGCCGCCGAGCACGGCGCCGACATCCGACCCCAGGTCGCCGCTCGCCCCTTCGGCATGCTCATCGGGTTGCAGACCCACCATGCCTTCGCCCGTCGACCCAGCTACCGGGCCATCGCCGACCTTCCCCTGGCCGAGCGCGTGGCCCGCATGCGCGACCCCGAGGTCCGCGCCGCCATCCTCGGCGAAGACGACGCCGACGCCGATCCCACCCAGCTCTGGGACGGGGTCGCGAGTCTGGTGCAGGCCATGCTGCATCGCATCTACGTGCTCGGCGATCCCGCCCGACTACGAGCCGACCCCGGATCGCTCGATCGTGGGCATCGCCGAGGCCAATGGCGTCACCCCGCTGGAGGCCTTCTACGACGCCTGTCTGGCCGACGACGGCATGGCGATGATGATGCTGCCGCTGTTCAACTACGTCGAGGAGAACCACGACGTCATCCGCGAGCAGCTCACGCATCCCCAGGGTGTGTCGGGGCTGTCCGACGGCGGAGCGCACTGCGGCATGATCTGCGATGCGTCCATCCCCACCTATCTGCTGACCCACTGGGCCCGAGACCGCACCCGAGGCGAGAAGCTCGACCTCGAGTTCGTCGTGAAGAAGCAGACCCAGCGACACCGCCGAGCTCGTTCGGTCTCGGCGACCGCGGCACCCTCGAGGTCGGCAAGCGCGCCGACCTCAACGTCATCGACTTCGACCGCCTGCGCGCTGCGGAGTCCTCGACTGGTGCACGACCTGCCGGCCGGTGGCCGACGCCTGGTGCAGGATGCCGAGGGCTACGTGGCCACGATCGTCGCCGGCGAGGTCACCCGCCGCGAAGGCGCCGACACCGGCGCCCGCCCGGGTCGCCTCGTGCGAGGCCGCCGCTGATGGTCGGCCCGGTCGCAACGGTCCGGTAGGTGGCCGAGGCAACCGAGCGCTTCGCCGCGGCAGCGCGTG
The DNA here is from genome assembly GCA_963716795.1 of uncultured Acidimicrobiaceae bacterium. Lineage (GTDB taxonomy): Bacteria > Actinomycetota > Acidimicrobiia > Acidimicrobiales > UBA8592 > CAVQUE01. Next base: position 99,285 of record CAVQUE010000004.1, read on the forward strand.
CCGCCGGCTTCGAACCCGACATCGGTCGGTTCCCCGACGGCACCCGCACCGCGGCCGACGCGGCTGCCGCGGTCGGATGTGAACTCGCGCAGATCGTGAAGTCGTTGGTGTTCGTAGCCGATGACGATCCCGTGCTGGTGTTGACCGCCGGATCCAACCGGGTCGACGAGGATCTGGTTGCCACAGCGCTCGGGGTCGATCACATCGGCAAGGCCGATGCAGCGTTGGTGCGCTCGGCCACCGGATTCGCCATCGGGGGCACCCCACCGTTCGGTCACGTGGGCGAACTCGTCACCCTCGTCGACGAGGACCTGTTCGACCACCAGGTCGTGTGGGCGGCGGCGGGCACGCCTGATTCCTGCTTTCCCATCGCACCCGGCCGCCTAACCGAACTCGCCAGGGCCCGCCGCGTGACCGTCGCCCGCTGAACGGTCGACGGACCGGTCGCGTCTGCCGATGGTGGCGGCGGGCGGTACGGTCGGATAGAACCTGACGGTTCGTCAGATCGTTGCCGCTTCGGTGGCCGGGAGGGAAGCAACCATGGGTATCTGCGACGGAACGGTCGTGATCGTCACCGGCGCCGGTCGAGGTCTCGGGCGGGCGCATGCGCTCGAGCTGGCGGCACAGGGCGCCAAGGTCGTGGTCAACGATCTCGGTGTCAGCCGCGATGGGGTCGATGCCGACGAAGGGCCGGCGCACGATGTCGTGGCCGAGATCGAGGCCATGGGAGGCGAAGCCGCTGCCAATGGCGCCGATGTCGCCGACTGGGACCAGGCGGCGGCGATGATCGCCCAGGCCGTCGACACCTGGGGGCGCCTCGATGCGCTGGTGTGCAACGCAGGATTCCTGCGCGACCGGATGCTCGCCAGCATGAGCGAACAGGAGTGGGACGACGTGGTGCGCGTGCATCTCAAGGGCCACTTCGCCCCCGCCCGCCACGCCATCGACCACTGGCGGGCCCGTTCGAAGGCCGGCGAGGACGTGGTCGCACGCGTCGTCAACACCAGCTCCGGCGCCGGGCTGATGGGCTCGATCGGTCAGGGCAACTACGCCGCCGCCAAGGCCGCGATCGCCCAGCTGACGCTGCAACAGGCGGCCGAGTGGGGCCGCTACGGCGTCCTCGCCAATGCCGTCGCCCCCGATGCCCGGACCCGCATGACCGAAGGGATCTTCTACTCGTCCGAGGTCGATCCCGACACCTTCGACGACAAGGCACCCGAGAACGTGAGCCCGCTCGTGGCCTGGCTCGCCAGTCCTGCGTGCGACGTGACGGGACGCACCTTCGAGGCCACCGGCGGACAACTCAACGTGTGCGACGGCTGGCAGCACGGACCCGTCGAGACCGTCGGTGCCCGTCGGATGGAAGCCGATGAGGTCGGCGCGCTCGTGCACGCGAGCATCGATGCCGCGCCCGCGCCCGCACCGGTCTACGGCGCCTCCTGATCGCCGGCGCGGCCGACGTCGTCGCCCGTCTCGATCGGGCGTTCGGGATCAGCGCCCCAATCCGACCAGCTGCCGACGTAGAGCCGTCCGTTGCCGAGGCCGGCGATGCGGAGTGCCAGCAGATCGTGGCAGGCGCTCACCCCGGAGCCACAGGAGGCGATGACGTCGGTGTCGGGCCCGATGCCGAGTTCGGACAGTTCTGAGCGGAGCTCCGCAGCAGGTCGCACGTGGCCATCGACGAGGTTGTCGCTCGTCGGACGGCTCCGAGCCCCCGGGATGTGCCCGAACCGAGGATCGATCGGGTTGGCGTCGCCGCGGTAGCGCTCGGCCGATCGGGCGTCCACCACCACTGCGTCGGCCGGTCTCGCCGCAACCGCCGAGGCGTCGACGAAGCGGTCAGCCGGCCAGGGCTGCGCCGTGAACACCGCCGGCACCGGCTCGGTCGTGGTCTGCGTCAGCGGCCCGGACCACGCATCGATCCCGCCGTCGAGGACCGCCGCCGCGACCCCGATGCTGTCGAGCATCCACCACAGCCGTGACGCGACCACGCCGCCGGCATCGTCGTAGGCGACCACGCGACTGGCGTCGCCGATTCCGAGGCGGCCCATGGTCGCCGCGAATCGCTCGGGCGCAGGCAGGGGATGGCGGCCGCCGGGTCGGCACGGTGGATCGGCGAGGTCGACGTCGAGGTCGACGAACACGGCGCCGTCGATGTGGCCGGCATCGTAGGCAGCGCGACCACTGCGCCCATCGAGATACCAGCGGACATCACACACGATGACATCAGCGAGTTCCTGGGCGAGCGCCGTTGCGCTGATCATCGGGCCGAAGGGAATGGTCATGGTCGCGCCTGCGGTGGATCGGCGAGCGCCTCACGCGCCGCCGCGAGCGCCGTGTCGTCATCGACATCGAGTTGACGGGCCGTCACCGCGAACGCTCGCGCCGCCTCGTCGAGATGACGGCGCTGTTCGATGGTCGAATAGGCGTTGGGCGGTGCGTCGGCGACGAAGGTTCCCCGTCGGCCGCGGCCGACGATGATCCCGGCGTAGTCGAGTTCGCGATAGGCCCGGGCCACGGTGCCGTTCGACAGCTGCAGGGTCTGGGCCAGGCCACGCACGGTCGGCAGACGTGCGCCCGGCCGCAATCGCCCCGAGGCGACCATGAGTGCCAGCTGCGCACGGAGCTGTTCGAACGGCGGAATGCGCGAGCCCGGGATCGATCGAGATCCGGGTTCCGAGCCGATCGGCGTCCATGTGCTCCGAGGTTAGTACAAAGTCTTCGCCAGCCCGACGTCAGATATCCGACAGTTCTTGAGGCAACAGCTCAGTTCTGTGCTATCTGTATCGGCACGAAATGCCCCCGGCTGCCTTTGCGTCCGCAACGCAGCGGTCCCGGTCCGGCCCGTCCATGAGAGAGAGCTGATCGTCATGAAGCTGATCACCGCAGTCATCAAGCCCCACCAGGTGGAAGAGGTCAAGGAGGCTCTGTCGCCTCTGGGCGTGGCGGGCATGACCGTCACCGAGGCGCAGGGCTTCGGGCGCCAGGGAGGCCACACCGAGACCTACCGGGGCACCGAGTACAAGGTGGCCTTCACCCCCAAGAGCCACCTCGAGATCGTCGTCTCCGACGATGATGCCGACGCGGCCGTCGATGCGCTCATCGGTGCAGCCCGGACCGGCAAGATCGGCGACGGCAAGATCTGGGTCACCACCGTCGAGCGCCTGGTGCGTATCCGTACCGGCGAGGAGGGCAACGACGCGTTGTAGCGATCACGACCGGGCCAGGCGCACGCCCCGGTCGGGTCGCGCTGCGCCTGCTCATCGGGTAGGGCGAGGTCGGGCGGGGCGGCCCGGACGGCGGCGGTCGTGTGGCTCACCGGTGGTCGGAGGGGCCACCCGACCGGATCACACGGGCCAGCCAGCAGTGGCGGTCGACGCCTTCCCACCAGGCGTCGGCCGCCACTGGTTGCGCGTTCTGGGGCGGTTGGGCTCGATCGACGGCCTCGACGTTGTTACATTCGGGCAAGCGCCGAATCTGATGGAGTGTCAGAAACCATGTTCTTGCAGGAGACCCCCGAGCAGCAGTCATTCCGCAAGGAAGTCCGCGAGTACTTCGCGGATCTGATCACCGACGAGGTGCGCGACGCCCTACGCGGCGCGCACGAGACGTCCCCGGTTCGGCGCGAGCTGTTCCGCCGGATGGGCTCCGACGGCATGTTGGGCATCGGGTGGCCCACCGAGTACGGGGGACAGGGTCGGCCACCGACCGACCAGTTCATCTTCTTCGACGAGGCACAACGGGCCAACGCCCCGATGCCATTCGTCACCCTCAACACCGTGGGCCCGACGCTCATCGAGCACGGGTCCGACGAGCACAAGGCCTTCTACCTGCCCAAGATCCTCGCCGGCGAGATCACCTTCGCGATCGGCTACAGCGAGGCCTCGGCCGGCACCGACCTGGCCTCGCTCACCACCCGAGCCGAGCGCGATGGCGAGGAGTGGCTGATCAACGGCCAGAAGATGTGGACCAGCGGTGCGAACGAGGCCGACTACGTGTGGCTGGCCTGTCGCACCAATCCCGAGGTCAAGAAGCACAAGGGCATCTCGATCATCATCGTGCCGACCGATGCGCCCGGCTTCGCATTGACGCCCATCGTCACGGTCGGCCACGCCACGACCACCGCCACCTACTACGACGACGTGCGCGTGCCGTACGGAAACCTCGTCGGCGAGCTCGACGCCGGCTGGCGCCTCATCACCAGCCAGCTGAACCACGAGCGCGTCGGCCTCGCCGCGGTCAGCGTGCTGTCGTTCCGGCTCTTCGACGACATCATCGAGTGGGCCGCCACGACCCCGGCGGGCACCGGCGACGACAGCCGCGTCATCGACCTGCCGTGGGTGCAGATGGACCTGGCCAAGTGCCACGCGAAGCTCGAAGCCCTCAACCTGTTGAACTGGCGCATGACCGTCGCCGTCGAGGCGGGCGAGCTGCAGGCGCATCAGGCGTCGACTGCCAAGGTCTACGGCACCGAGGCCGTGGCCGACGTGTATCACCTCTTCCTCGGCATCCTCGGCGCCGCCGGTCATCTCCGAGACGGGGAACCGGGAGCCATGCTGCGAGGCGAGGTCGAGTCTGCGGGTCGATCCGCACAGATCAACACCTTCGGCGGCGGCGTCAACGAGATCCAGCGCGAGATCGTCGCCTGGATGGGTCTGGGTATGGCAAGGAGCGCCCGATGAACTTCGATCTCACCGATGAGCAGGTGGCGTTGGCCGAGCTGGCCGAACAGATCTTCGCCGGATCGAGCCCCGCGGAACGCGTCGTCGACATCGAGGCCACAGAGGATCGTTTCGACCGCGACCTCTGGGCCGAGCTCGCTGCGGCCAACCTCCTCGGGGTCAGTGTCCCCGAACAGTTCGGCGGCCTGGGTTTCGGGGTCTTCGAACTCTGCGCCGTGCTCGAGCAGCAGGGCCGACGAGTGGCCCCGGTGCCGCTGTTGCCCACCCTGGTGATGGGCGCAATGCCCATCGCCGAGTTCGGGCCCGCCGAGCTCGCCGCATCGCTGCTGCCCGGTGTCGTCGACGGCAGCATCGTGTTGACCGCCGCCTACCAGGAATGGGGAGCGAACGACCCGATGCGGTCGTCGATCACCGCGGTCGCCGACGGTGATGCCTGGGTGCTGTCGGGCTCGAAGCCCGCGGTGCCGGCAGCCGGCGTCGCCGACCGTATTCTCGTCCCGGCTGTCACCGGTGACGATGCGCTCACGGTGTTCGTCGTCGATCCGTCGGCCGACGGCGTCGCCATGGCGCTCTCCGAGACGACCAATCGTGAGCTCCACGGCGAGTTGGTCCTCGATGGTGTGCGCGTCGGCGCCGACCAGATCGTCGGTTCGGTCGGCCAGGGTCGGTCGGTCGTCTCCTGGGCGATCGAACGGGTCTCCGTGGCCATGGCGGCCACTGCCGTCGGGTGCTGCGCCGAGGCCACGAAGATGGCCGCCGAGTACACGAGCCAACGCGAGCAGTTCGGTCGACCGCTGTCGACCAACCAGGGCGTCGCGCTCCGGGCCGCCGATTGCTACATCGACACCGACGCCATGCGGCTGGTGCAGTGGCAGGCGGCGTGGCGTCTCGACGCCGGCCTGCCGGCGGCCGAAGCGGTCGGCGTGGCCAAGTGGTGGGCCGCCGAGGGCGGTCAACGGGTCGTGCACGGCACCCAACATCTGCATGGCGGCATGGGTGCCGACGTCGACTACCCGGTGCACCGATACTTCTTGTGGGTGAAGCAACTCGAGAACACCCTCGGAGGCGGCAGCTGGCAGCTGGCATCGTTGGGCGCCCGGATCGCCGATCGGGCCAAGGCGGCGGTCGGCGTCTGAGGCGCCGATGGGACGCACCGCCTAGCGTGCGCCCATGAGTGAGAACCTGCGCACCTACACCAAGGCCCTGTATACCCTCGATGCGGTCGCCCGGCGGGTTCCCGCCGAGGCGTGGGACGCGCCGTCGTGTTGCGAAGGCTGGACCGCACGAGAGGTCGCAGGTCACGCGGCCTGGGTCGTGGCCAACGTGGGCGCCGCCGCGGGTGCGAACCCCGCGCCTGCGCCACAGGCCGAAGCCGATGTCGCCGGCGACGATCCGGCGGCAATCATCGCCGCTGCCGTGCAGACCACGCTGGCGGGTCTCGATCAGCAGGGCATCCTCCAGCGAGTCGTGCCCACGCCGTTCGGCGAGATGGCGATCGACGACTTCATCGGAGCGTTGTGGGTCGATCCTCTGACCCACGCATTCGACATCGCCGATGCCACCGGTATCGACCACGGCATCGATGCGGCGACCGCAGACGCAGCGCATGCGTCGCTCGGGCGATCGAGGCCGCCATCCGGGGGTCGGGTCGCTTCGCCGACGCCATCGAGGTCGACACCGATGATCCGGTCGCCCGGTTCGTCGCCTTTGCGGGCCGTCGCCCGGTCAACGCCTGAGGGCCGCGTGCGAGCCCGCGGTGCGACGGCAGCGGCGACCGCGCCGTGCGCCGTCCGGCACTTCAGTGCGCGAGATCGAGGCCCGGGCGGGGCCAGTTCGTGGCGAAGAGGCTGCCGATCGCCGATTCGGTGAGGTACGCCGTCTGGCGATCCGGCCCGCCGAAGGCGACGTTGGTGATCAGCGGCCCGTCGACGGCGACGAACTCGTGGCTCTCGTCTGGGCGAACCACGAGGAGCCCGTCGCGGAGGGCGGCGACCACGACGGTGCCGTCGGCTTCGACCGCCAACGAGTCGAGGCTCCCGAGCGTGTTCGCGATGCAGCGGCCGCGTGAGCTGGCCAGCTCACCGGGTGCGGTGACGTCATAGGCCCAGAGTCGGCCCGTGGTGGTCTGGGCGACGTAGAGCGTCGAACCGTCGGGCGAGAGTCCGCAGCCGTTCGGGATGGTCGATGCTCGGCACCCACCGGGTGATCGACGAGCCGTCGGCGCGGGCGTAGAAGACGCCTCCCTTGTCGACATCCCATTGCCGTTGCTTGCCCAGGTCGGTGAACCAGAAGCCGCCGTGGCCGTCGAAGACCAGATCGTTCGGGCCGCAGAGGCGGTGACCATCGCACTCGGTGTAGAGGGTGGCGATGGCTCCGGTGTCGAGGTCGACCCGGTCGATCGATCCGGTGACGTATGCCGGCGCCTGATTGGCTCCGGTGGCGCGATCGATGGGGAAGCGCTTGCCCCCGATGTCGGACCACAGGAACCCACCGTTGTTGGCGATGTACATCGCGCCGTCGGGCCCGAGTGCGGCGCCGTTCGGGCCGGCGGACGCAGGGTCGTCCCATTCGGCGATGGTCTCGGTCGTGCCGTCGAGGCGGACCCTGGTGAGGCGGGGGCCGGCGATCTCGACGACGATGACCGAGCCGTCGGGCATGACGACGGGCCCCTCCGGGAAGGCGAGGCCATCGGCGATGACACGGTGCTCGAGCGTGGACGGTGACGTCGCCATGACAGATCCCCCTGGGTCGGCGCGCCCGAGATCGTAGACCCAACCGGACGTCGGTCGGCTCTGGCGTCGACAATGGTCGTCAGGGTGACCGTTCATGGCGCCGGTGCGGGGTGATCGGTGGGCTACCGTCGCCCTCCATGATCATCGATGTCGATCGCGCCGCTGCGACCGTGTCCATCCTCGAACCCGACGTGCTCGACGCCTTCTCGGTGCGCAGCGACACCACCGACGACGCCGCCGTCGCCACAGCCATGGGCACGTGCGCAGAGGGCGCCGGTGACGCGCACGTCTGGGTCGATGCCACCTGGGTCCGCAGCACGGTCGGCGACGGTGCCGGCGCCGACTGGGCCGATCGCTTCGACCAGATGGTCGCCTACGCCGCCTCCAAGGGCTGGACCAACGAGGCCGGCACCCACGTCAAGGCCCACATCGAGCTGCGAACCTGATCGGTACCGATCGGGCGTTCTGCGCCGACGGGATCTGACACGGCGTCAGGAGATGGTAAAACGCCCTGACGTCGCGCCGGCGATCGCGCCGACGATCCGGCCCGAATGTCCGAACGCATCGACCGACAGGAAGAACCATGGTGCTCACCGCACGCAATCTCTGGGAGCTCGTCGAGGCTCGGGCCGCCGCAACCCCCGACGCCGAACTGCTCGTCGACGAGCAGGGCCGACGGATGACCTTCGCCGAGTACCGCGACGCAGCCGAGGTCGATGGCAGCCGGCCTCGCCGACCTCGGGGTGGGCGCCGGCGACGTCGTGGCCTGGGAACTCCCGACGTGGCTCGAGACCGTCGTCCTCGCCGCGGCCGGCAGCCGGCTCGGTGTCGTCCAGAACCCCATCATCGCGATCTATCGCGAGCGTGAGGTGCGGTTCTGTGTCCGCCAGGCCGGTGCGCGGCTCCTGCTCACGCCCGGCGAGTACCGGGGCTTCGACTTCGGGGCGATGGCGACGCGCGATCGCCGCGGACACCGACGGCCTCGAATCGGTCGTCGTCGAGCCCGGTGCGTTCCCGGCCGGCGATCCCTCGACGCTGCCGCCGCCCGCCCGACAGCGACGGCACCGATCTCCGGTGGCTCTGCTACACCTCCGGCACCACCTCGGACCCCAAGGGTGCCCGCCACACCGATTCGTCGATCCATGCGATCGGTCTGGCCATGGCCGAACGTCTCGACGTCGCAGAGGGCGACCGGCCGGCGCTCATCTTCCCGTTCCCCCACATCGGTGGGCTCACCTGGCTCTTCTCGGCGCTGCAGTTCGGCGCTGCGCTGCTGTGTGATGCCGCGTTCGATCCGGCCACGACCATCCCGCTGCTGGTCCGCGAGGGCTGCACGCATCCCGGCTCGGGTACCCCGTTCCACATGGCCTACCTGGCTGCGCAGCGGGCCCGGCCCGAGACGCCGCTGTTCCCGGCCATCAAGAACTTTCCCGGGCGGCGGCGCCCCGAAACCGCCGACGCTGCACCAGCAGATGAAGGACGAACTCGGGGGCACGGGCATCGTGTCGGGATGGGGCCTCACCGAGGCGCCGATCCTCACCATGGGCGCCGACGGCGATCCCGACGACAAGCTCGCCACCACCGAGGGCCGGGCGATGCCCGGCGTCGACCTGATCGCCGTCACGCTCGACGGCACCCTCGCCGCCCCGGGCGAGGAAGGCGAGCTGCGGGCGAAGGCCCCCCAGATGATGCTCGGCTACCTCGACGCCTCGCTCGACGCCGAGGCCTTCGACGACAACGGCTACTTCCGCACCGGCGATCTCGGCATCATCGACGACGAGGGCTTCGTGGTGATCTCGGGTCGGCTGAAGGACGTCATCATCCGCCACGGCGAGAACATCTCGGCCAAAGAGGTGGAGGATCTGCTGTTCACCCATCCCCAGGTGGGCGACGTCGCCGTGGTGGGCCTTGCCGACGACGTCACCGGCGAGCGGGCCTGCGCCGCGGTGACCACGCCCGAGGGAGCCGAGCCGCTCGACATGGACACCTTGCGGGCCTTCTGCAAGGAGGCCGGGCTGCGGACCAATGCGATTCCCGAACAGCTCGTCCACGTCGAGTCCATCCCGCGCAATCCCAGCGGCAAGATCACCAAGAACGTGCTGCGTGATCGAGCTCGGCGGCCCTGCCCTTCGCTCGCTGAGGCGGGCCGGCTTCGCTGTCGGCCCCGCGTCTCCGCTCACCGGCACGCCGCCGCGCCGGGATCGGCGCACGCACGTGGCGGGTTCAGCGCACCCCGGCGGCGTAGCGGTCGCAGAGCGCAGCGATCAGCTCGACGGCGGGCTCGTCGGGCATCGACAGCGCAAGGCGGTCGGCGATGCCGTCGAAGCGTCGGTGGAGCTCGTCGGCGACCTCGTCGGGGGTGCCGACGACGGAGAGCGTGGCCACCTGTTCGTCGTCGTAGCGGCTGCCCAGCTCGTCCCAGCGGCCGGACTTGGTGAGCGCACGGAGCTCGGGTTGGAGGTCGCCCCAGCCGTGCGCGTCGAGCACGGGTCGGTAGGCGGGGGTGGAGCCGTAGAAGCCGAGCGTGCCCCGAGCCACGGCCTCGGCACGGGCGCGGCCGGCGTCGGACCCGTCGTGGAGGCCGACGATCGCGCCCACGACCTTGGTGATGTCGTCGACGTCGCGGCCTGCCTGTCGTGGCGCCGGCGGCGAGGTTCGGCAGCGTCGCCTCGAGGAGGTGGTGGCGTGAGGTGAACGGATGCACGAGCAGCCCGTCGCCCATCTCGCCCACCATGGCCGGTCATCCGCGGTCCGAGCGCCGCCAACCCAGATCGGTGGCGGACCGCACTCGATAGCGCGGCGGGGTCAGCGTCGGGGGCATCAGCGTGTGTCGGGTCCATCGGCCTTCGAAGGCGAGCGGCTCGCCGTCCTGCCAGCAGGCGAAGATGGCGCGGAGGGCGCCGACCCACTCGGCCATCTGGCCGAGCGGGGACTCCCAGCGACTGTCCGAAGCGCCGCTCGACGTGGGCCTTGATCTGCGAGCCGATGCCGAGGGCGAAGCGTCCGTCGCTGAGACGCTGGAGGTCCCAGGCCTGTTGCGCCAGGTGCATCGGGCTGCGGGGCAACGCGACGGCGATGTTGGTGTAGAGCATCCCGCTGGTGTGATCGGCGGCGCTGCACGAGGGGGAAGAACGGGTCGCTCTGCCCTTCGTAGGTGAACAGCCCGCCGGCACCGGCGGCGTCGAGTGCGGCGGCGCGCCGGTCGGCATCGGACAGGGGAGCGGAGAGGAGCAGGTCGAGGGTGGCGGCCATCGGCGCCGAATGTAGTGCGCAGTCGGGCCGGGCGTTGCCGGGTCGCGGCCGCAGGATCCTTCCGTCGCAACGGCACCACATCGTGGCCGCCATCGCCTGCCGACAGTCACGCAGAGTGGGCGCGAGGTCGCCCAGCGTCGGTCGAAGCATGAGGCGGTCGCCACTTCGGCAGGGTCCGCCTCTTTCGCTGCCCCGGCCGGGGACCGTATCACTTGTGCCCGTGAGGAGAAACGGCACCGGCACCGCAAGCATGGTGGCGGCGCAGGCGCCCGTCGGGCTCCTCACCCTTCGAGCGACATCGCTCGCTCCCCGGGATCGGCAGACCCCGGGAAGGTCGAGTGTCGAGGGTGGCTGCTGCGATCGTCGGATGGGCGACTGACGATCGACACACGGCGGCCACCCTCGACCTCACCACTCGTCGGGGGTGGCGCACCTCACTGGGCTCGAGCGGTCGCATCAGCAGGTCGATGGCGGTCCACAGCGTCTTCGACACCGGACAGAACGCCACCGGGGCCAGCTCGTAGGTCGGGATGGGTCGACGCAGCCACGACGTGCACCGTAACGAGGGCGACCAGGAGGTGCTCCGACGGGCAGCACGGCGTGACCGGCGCCGGCTGCGCCCGACGGTCCACCGACCGGCTACAGTCGCCGATCTGACGACCTATCAGATCTCTTCGGGGGACTCCTCACATGCTCGCAGCCGTACTTCGCAACACCGGTGACACCGACCTCGACGTCACCGACACCATCGAGGTCAACGACCCCGGTCCCGACGATGTGATCGTCAAGATCACCCACACCGGTGTGTGTCACTCCGATGTGTCGGCGATGAACGGCACCATCCCCCAGCCCGCTCCCGCGGTGCTCGGCCACGAAGGTGCCGGCATCGTCGAGGCCGTCGGCGCCAACGTCACCAACGTCGCGCCCGGCGATCACGTCATCGTCGTGTGGTCCGCCCCCTGCGGCGAGTGCGTCTACTGCACGGGTCGCAAGCAGCCGAACCTGTGCATGAACATCCAGATCTCGTCGATGATGGCCCCGCACTTCCGTGAGGGCGACACGCCGGTCAACGCGATGGCCGGGCGCCGGCACCTTCGCCGAGTACACCCTGTTGCCCAAGCAGGGCGTGGTGAAGATCGACCCGGACATCCCGCTCGACGTCGCCTCGCTCATCGGCTGCGGGGTCATGACCGGCGCTGGTGCTGCGATCAACACCGCCAAGGTCACGCCCGGATCGTCGGTCATCGTCTACGGCTGTGGCGGCGTCGGTATCGCCGCCATCCAGGGCGCACGCATCGCCGGTGCGGCCGAGATCGTCGCCGTCGACCTCAACGACGCCAAGCTCGACGACGCCCGTCGCTTCGGCGCCACCCATGCCGTCAAGCCCGAAGACGTCGACGCTGCCAAGGCCGAGGTCACCGGTGGCGACGGCTTCGACTATGCGCTCGAGTGCATCGGTCGGCCCGTCACCATGCGCGCCGCCTACGACGCCACACGGCGCGGGGGCACCACCTGCATCGTCGGTGTCGGCCGCTCCGACGAGATGGTCGAGTTCAACGCCTTCGAGCTGTTCTTCATGGAGAAGACCCTCGTCGGCTCCTACTACGGCGGCACCGACGTGCGGACCGACTTCCACAAGCTCCTGCGGCTGTACGCCGCAGGCACGCTCGACCTCGAGGGCATGATCACCCGCCGCATCAAGATCGACGAGATCAACCCGGCGCTCGAGGCGGTCCGCAAGGGCGAGGTCATCCGGCAGGTCATCGAGTTCTGAGCCCGACCGGCGATGACGGCGACACGAACGCCGCCCAACCGTCACACTTCGATCAGCACGACATCGGCAACGACCAACGATTCCTTGGGGGGATCCATGACCGATCACGAGCGTCTCTCGGCCCCGATGGTCCACGAATACCCGTTCACGCGTACCACCGGCCCGGTCATCGGGGCCTTCATGACCGGAATGCGCGAGGGCATCATCTGCGGCATCAGACGGGCCGACGGCACCGTGCTGGTGCCCCCGGTCGAGTACGACCCCATCACCGCCGAACCGTTGACCGAGTTGGTCGAGGTCGGCCAGGCGGGCACGGTCGTCAGCTGGACGTGGCTCGACACGCCGCGACCCCAATCGCCGTGGGATCGACCCCATGCGTTGGCGCTGATCCGACTCGACGGTGCCGACTCGCCGTTCCTGCACGGCGTGCTCGTCGATGCCGCCGACCAGATGGCGATGGGCATGCGGGTCGCGGCCCGCTGGCGCGATGCACGCGTCGGCCACATCGCCGACATCGAAGGATTCGTCCCCGAGGAGGCATCGTGACCGATTCCGCTCCTGCCATCACCGTCCCCGACACGCTGCGCGATGTCGAGGCCGTGCAGTCGGTGCGCACCCCGATCCGCATGTCGTACACGTTCACTCCCGGCGTCGGCGCCCAGGAAGCGCTGCGCGCCTACGCCGACGGCAAGATCCTCGGCAACGTGTCCCCAGTCGACGGCGCCGTGTTCACCCCGCCTCGTGGCGTGGATCCCCGCAGCGGTGCCCTGTGCACCGAGCTCGTGGAGCTCGCCCACACCGGCCACGTCGGATCCTTCTGTGTGACCCGAGTACCCATCCCGGGCCGCGATGACCTCGAGCTGCCCTACATCTCGGCCTGGATATTCATCGACGGTGCCGACACCGGCTTCTTGAACCTGGTCGCCGAGTGCCCGCCCGAGGAGTGCCGCATCGGCATGCGCGTCGAGGCGGTCTGGAAGGACGGCGATCTCGGCCCGACCGCGGAGAACATCCGTTGGTGGCGTCCCACCGGCGAACCCGACGTGCCGTTCGACCAGGCGGGTGTCCGCAAGTGGCGACACGACCATCCCGACGAGGGGAGCCGATGATGCGCGATGTGGCCGTGGTCTCGGCGGCGTCGTTGCAGGCGCCGGTACTCGACGACACCGAAGTCGAGTTCATGATCCCCCTCATCGAGGACGCCAGATCCTCGGTGGGCCTCACCCAGGCCGACATCGGCTTCACGTGCTCGGGCAGCTCGGACTTCATCGCGGGCCAGGCGTTCTCGTTCGTGATGACCCTCGACGCGGTGGGCGCCGTACCGCCGATCTCGGAGAGCCATGTCGAGATGGACGGGGCGTGGGCGCTCTACGAGGCATGGGTGAAGCTCCAGATCGGCGAGATCGACACCGCCCTCGTGTACGGCTACTCCAAGCCGTCGCCCGGTTCGCTGCGCGATGTCGTCGCCACCCAACTCGATCCGTACCACCTCGCGCCGCTCTGGCCCGACGCCTTTGCGCTCGCTGCGCTGCAGGCCCGGATGCTCGACGATGTGTCGGCCGAAGAACTCGGCGCGATCGCCGTCCGCTGTGGCCGAGTCCGATCCATCGAGGAGTACCTCGCACAGCCCATGGTGGCCGACCCGCTGCGACGCGCCGATTGTCCCGCGAGCGCCGACGGTGGCGTCGCCGTGGTCCTCGCCGCAGGCGATCAGGCCCGCGACCTCACCGACACGCCGGCGTGGATTCGTGGCATCGACCACCGCATCGATGCCCACCATCTCGGGGTGCGTGATCTCACCGATGCGCCCACGGCTCGCCTCGCCGCCGAGAAGGCCGGGGTGGCAGACGGCGCGGTCGACGTCGCCGAACTGCATGCGCCGTTCACGCATCAGGAGATCATCCTGCGTCGGGCGATGGGGCTCGACGAGTCCGTGCCGGTGTGTCCCGGCGGTGGCGCCCTGGCCGCCGACACGATCATTGCGTCGGGCCTTCTGCGCATCGTCGAGGCCGCCCGCGCCATCTGGCGTGGCGACGCCGGCCGAGCGGTGGCGCACGCCACCGCCGGACCGCTCTTGCAACAGAATCTCGTGTGCGTGCTCGAAGGGGGATCATGATGGGTGCTGGAGGCGAACGCGCCGCAGTGGTCGGGGTCGGCATGACGAAGTTCTCCGCGACCCGCGGCGATGTGTCGATGGCGGGGTTGGTCCGCGAGGCCGCCCGACGCGCCCTCGACGACGCGGGCATGACCTGGGCTGACATCGACGCCGTGGTCATGGGCAAGGCCCCGGACTTCTTCGAGGGCGTGATGATGCCCGAGTTCATCCTGGGCGAGGCACTCGGCGCGGTCGGCAAGCCCATGCTGCGCGTGCACACCGCCGGTTCGGTCGGGGGGTCGACGTCGCTCGTCGCTGCGTCGCTCGTCCAGTCCGGCGTCCACGAACGGGTCCTCACCGTGGCCTGGGAGAAGCAGAGCGAATCGAACGCGATGTGGGCGTTGAGCCTGAAGATGCCGTTCCAGGTGTCGATCAATGCCGGCGCCGGCGGCTACTTCTCGCCGATCATCCGCCAGTACATGACCGAGAGCCGCGCCCCCGAGCTCATCGGCTGCATGGTGGCTTTCAAGGACCGCCAACACGCATTACGCAATCCCTACGCCCATCTCCAACAGCACGACCTGACCTTCGAGAAGGTGGTCGAGTCGCCCATGTTGTGGGAACCGATCCGCTTCTCCGAGACCTGTCCGAGCTCCGATGGCGCCTGTGCGATGGTCATCGGCAACGAAGCCGTCGGCGATGCGTCGCCGAACCCGGCGTGGATCCATGCCGGCGCGATGCGCAGCGAGGCCAACAACTTCCCCGGTCGCGACGAGGTCAACCCGCAGGCCAGCCGTGACTGCGCCGCCGATCTGTGGGCCCAGGCCGGGATCACCGACCCTCGCAGCGAGATCGACGTGGTCGAGATGTACGTGCCGTTCAGCTGGTACGAGCCCATGTGGCTCGAGAGCCTCGGCTTCGCCGAGCGAGGCGAGGGCTGGCGCATGGTCGAGTCCGGCGCCACGAGCATCGAAGGCGGCGACCTCCCGGTCAACTGTTCGGGCGGCGTGCTGTCGTCGAATCCCATCGGCGCCTCGGGCATGATCCGCTTCGCAGAGGCGGCGATGCAGGTCCGAGGCATCGCCGGCGATCATCAGGTCGACGGGGCCCGTCGGGCACTGGGCCACGCCTATGGCGGTGGCGCCCAGTACTTCGCCATGTGGGTGGTCGGCGCCGACAAGCCATAGGCGACGCCATCGGGCATGCACGCCGGGACGGCCCCCCGCAGGCGATACTGGCTCCGATGCGTCGCCCCATCCACCGCCTGCTCGCGTCCGTCGCCGTGGTCGCCCTCGTCCTGAGTGGGTGTGGCGGTGGCGACGACGGGGACCTCGAGGCCTTCTGTGAGCTGGTCCGCAACGGCGTCGGCATCGATGCCGGCGAGGGGATGGTCGACGCCGCCGAGTACGACCAGCTCCTCGAGGTCGCGCCCGACGACGTCGACGACACCATTCAACAACTCGCCAACGCCAGCCGGGATCTCCGCGAGATCACCGAGCTCGACGAGCTCTTCGACGCTGCGTTCGATCCCGAGGCCCAGGCGGCACGCGACGCCTTCGCCGAGCGCATCGTCGAGGCCTGCGACCTCGACGCCGATGCCCTGCCCCAGGGCCGCATCGACTCCTCCGCAGACCTGCTCGCCGATCTGGTCGACTACGTGCAGGACAACTTCGCCAACGAGGCCTGGGCATCGAAGGTGCGCTACGAGGTCGAACGAGACAACGGCGAACTCGACGGCATCACGGTGACGTTCGCCGTCGACTCCGTCGGCGACGAACCGATCTCGGTGTGCAACGCACTGCGGCCCTGGCTCTACCAGATCCGCGAAGCCGACGGCCCGATCGCAGTGATCAGCGGCGACCTCGCCCTTGCCCGCAGCGACGGTCCCGACAGCTCCTGCGTCGCGCTGTAGTTCCGGGCCGGCTCGTCTCCGGCGCCCGGCCGCCTCGCTCCGGATTCTGTCGTTGTCGCATGGTCGGTTCGCTCGCGCACGTCGCCGGCTGGTGTCGGCGTGCTGCGCAGCAGCGGCGTCGGGCCGAGACGGCCGACGGGGGTGCCCAAGTGACCCACCGGGGTGCGCAGCCGTCTCGGGGGCGGCGGGGAGCGCCGACGTGTCGTCCGAGGCTGGTCTGCCCTGTGCGGCGCTGTAGCTTCTGGGCCGGCTCGTCTCCGGCGCCTCGGCCGGCCTCGCTCCGGATTCTGGTCGTTGTCGCATGGTCGGTTCCGGACGCACGTCGCCGGCTGGTGTCGGCGTGCTGCGCAGCAGCGGCGTCGGGCCGAGACGGCCACGGGGGTGCCCAAGTGACCCACCGGGGTGCGCAGCCGTCTCGGGGGCGGCGGGGAGCGCCGACGTGTGTCCAGGCTGGTCTGCCCTGTGCGGCGCTGTAGCTTCTGGGCCGGCTCGTCTCCGGCGCCCGGCCGCCTCGCTCCGGATTCTGTTGTTGTCGCATGGTCGGTTCCTGACGCACGTCGCCGGCTGGTGTCGGCGTGCTGCGCAGCAGCGGCGTTGTGCGCGCTTGGCGGGTCTGCCTGGTGTGGGGTGTTCTCTCTCGAGCATCCACTGGACACGGTGGTCTGTGGGCCGCCCGCAAGGGGGTCTGGGAAACGGCCTCCGGCGGTCCCCCAGCGTGAACCGAGCTACTTGCTCGGTCGGTTCACAATGGACAGCGCGGCGTCAGCCGCTCCGACTTCCCCTCGCTTCGAAAGGTTCGGTTTCCTTTCGAAGCGAAACGACCCGCTATTGTGACGGGCGCTGGCCACGAACACCGTGTGAGGAGTCACCAAATGGGGTACCGAGTCGTCGTCGATTTCGACCTGTGCGAGAGCAATGCCATCTGCATGCAGGTCGCGCCCGAGGTGTTCGAGGTGCGCGACGACGACTTCCTCTACGTCTTGAACGAGACCCCCGGTGAGGACCTCCGCGCCAAGGTCGAGGAATCGGTGCAGCGCTGTCCCAAGCAGGCCATCGCCATCGCCGAGGACTGATTCGCCACACGGACCGCGACCGGCCGCTCGGCAATGGAATCCATCACTGTCGTCGGCGCGTCCCTCGCGGGGCTACGCGCCGCCGAGACGCTCCGACGCGAGGGGTACGGCGGCTCGCTCACGATCATCGGCGACGAGCCGCACCGCCCCTACGACCGGCCGCCGCTGTCGAAGCAGATCCTGTCGGGTGCGTGGGACGCCGACCGGGCCCCGCTCGCCACGGCGGAGTCATTCGACGAACTCGCGCCGACTGGCGTACTCGGCGTCGCCGCCACCGGTCTCGACCTCGACGCCCGTGCTGTGGCGCTCAGCGACGGCTCCCAGGTCGCCTTCGACGGGCTGATCATCGCCACCGGTGCGCGCTGTCGCACCATCGCCGGTACCGAGGGCCTCGCCGGGGTGTTCACCCTGCGGACTCTCGACGACTGCCTGGCCATCCGGGCCGAGCTGACCGATGGCCCACGCCGGGTCGTGGTGGTGGGTGCCGGGTTCATCGGCGCCGAGGTCGCAGCCACCGCCCGCGAGCTCGGCCACGACGTCACCATGGTCGAGATGGCGTCGGTGCCCTTCGAACGGATCCTCGGTACCGAGATGGGCCAGGTCCTCACCGACGTGCACCGCGAACACGGCGTCGATGTGCGCACCGGCGTCGGCGTCGATGCCATCGAGGGCGACCGACCGCGTCGAACGGGTCCTGCTCGGCGACGGCACCGTACTCGAGGCCGACGTCGTCGTGGTGGGCGTCGGGGTGGTTCCCAACACCGAATGGCTCGAGGGCAGTGGCATCGAGCTCGACAACGGTGTGGTGTGCGACGAGACCTGTCTCGCAGCACCGGGCGTGGTCGCCGCAGGCGACGTGGCCCGCTGGCCCAACGAGCGCTTCGGCGAGGTCATGCGTGTCGAGCACTGGGACAACGCCGTCGAGCAGGGCGTCTACGCAGCCCGTCGGCTCCTCGAGCGCCACGAAGGCCCCTACACGCCGGTGCCGTGGTTCTGGAGCGACCAGTTCGACCGCAAGATCCAACTCGCCGGTCGGACCCGGCCCGACGACGAGATCGCCATCGTCACCGGCTCGGTCGACGAGCGTCGGTTCGCGACCATCTACGGACGCGACGACAAGCTGGTCGGCATCTTGGGTTTCAACCGGCCCCGCCACGTGATGCAGTACCGCCGGCTGATCGACGACGGCGCATCATGGGACGACGCCCTGGCGTTCGCGCAGCAGAGCTGACGGGACACAGCAGCGCTGACGGGATACAGCAGAGCTGAGGCAACACAGCAGCGCTGAGGCACACAGCAGCGCTGTTCGTGGTGGGGCTCAGCGCCAGGGGACCGTGAAGCAGCGATCCTCGATGCGTCCGGGCGACCAGTGGCTCCACCAGCCGCCGAGGGCGCGTCCGGTGCGTTCGGTCCATTCCAACGACGACGGGGATGCGATGCGGCGGACGCTCTGCACCAGGCCCCCCTCGTAGGCGACGTAGCCGCACCACGTGCCGGGGTAGTCCTTCGACGATCCGAGTTCGGCGAGGGTCAGCCCGCCATGGCCGCGCCGGCGATGACGATGGGTGTGGCCCGAGGCGAACACGACGTTCGGGTTGCGCTCGGCGATGGTGCCGATCAGGTCCCGAACCGGTCGGCCGTGGATGCCCTTGGGATACACCGTCGGCCAAGGCGTGGGGTGGAGCTGATGATGGTGCAGGACCAGCATCGGGTGTCCCTCGGCGGCGAGGTCGACCAGGTGGTCGTGGACGTGGGAGATGCGACCGCTGTGGCTGTTCGCCGTGCTGGTGTCCACGAGGGCGACGCGCAGCCCCGCGAGCTCCACGACCTCCACCGGGTCCGTCGGCGCGCCGATCGCCGCGAAGGCGTCGAGGGAGAGTGTCGTGGCGCCCGTGCGCGGCCTCGTGGTTGCCGAAGGTGGCGTACACCGGCACCGGCGACCAGTCCAGGAGCTCGGCCAGCATCTCCCACTCGACCGCTCGACCGAGGTGGACGATGTCGCCCTTCAAGAAGATGGCCTCGGCTCCCCAGTCGACGGCTTCGATGAACGCTGCGGTGGCGCATCGCATCGACGTGCAGTCGGTGTCGCCGGGCTCGATGATGCGACGGGTCAGCCCGAAACTGTGGAGCCCCAGGTGCAGGTCGTTCATCGTGGCGAAGCGGCTGAGCTCGGCGCCGCCGGGATGGGGGAGTGTCGTGGCCGGTCGATCGGTGGTGACGCCGTCGATCTCGATCGTCAACGTCATGTCGCTCGCTGGGGCCAGGCCGTCGACGACCAGGGCGCCCGGCCGACCGCCGGCATCTCGGGACCAGCTCGACGTGTCTGGGCCGATGCCGTCGACGCGGACGTCGAGACGGTCCGCCGGCTGCGTCCACACGATCTGGGCGTCGGTGGTGCCGACGCTGAACACCGCGGGAGATCGCGGCGCGGGAACGATACGCATCAAGCAGTGTCGCTTCGCAGACGGCGGGAGAGCTCGACGGTCAGGGTCATGCGCTCGAGCGACTGGTCGAGCGTCTTGCCGGCCTGGGGCACGGGGTGCTCGGCGAAGAACGAGGCGATCTCCGCGGCCAGGTCGGCGTCGCCGATCGCGGTGATGCCGCTGATCATGCGCGGGATCGAGTTGGTGGGGTAGCGCTGGTTGATCAGGTCCCAGTTGTCGGCCACCCACTGCCACGCCATGGCGCCGGTGTCGCGGTTGGCGATGGCGGCGCCGAGCAGATAGGCGGCATCTTGGGACCGAACGTCCTCGTCGGCCACCATCGCCAGCAGCGAGGTCATCTGGTCGGGGGTGGGGAACATCGGCAGCGCGAAGAGATAGCGCCGTTCGTCCTGAGGGGTGGCGGCGGTGCGGTAGCGCTCGGCGAAGTCGACGAACTCCTCGGCGCCGCCGTGGGCTGCGATCACCCGCACGTACGCGGCGTTGGCATCGGGGTCGTCGGGCGCCGGGTGGCTGCGGCGGGCCAGGTCGACCAGGTCGGGGTCGCCGAGTGCGCCGGCGACGCCCACCAACACGCCGCGCAGTTCGTTGGTGCGACCCGGCTCGTCGGGCCGGCGAGCCCGACCGATGCGGTCGAGCGCCGCGCCGGTGAGCGTCGTCGCCCAGCTGCGGTGGCGCTCGCGGGCGTCACCGTCGAGGTGCCGGTCGAGGGTGGTCAAGACGCCGCCGATCCGGCGCCACACCGAGAGATCGCTCTCGGTCGCGGCGAGGGCGTCGACGATGCGCTGGAGCTCGTCGAGGGTGCCGACGTCGTGCACGAGCGCTGCCCAGGCATCGTCGACGAGGCCATAGCGTTCGATGGCGCCGAGGTGCTCGAGCGAGCCGAGCACTGCGGTGGCGGCATCACCGACGAGGCGCGTGCGGTAGAAGCCGCTGCCGTCGGCGTTGGCCACGACCCAGTCGATGGGGTCGTCGATGTGGACCTCGGCGTCGTCGCCGCGGAGGAGCACCGGCGTCGTCGTGCGGGTCTCGCCGCCGCTGGCCACCACGAGCGGCACGGCCCAGCGTCGCGCGGGGTCGTCGCAGGAACCGAACGGTGCCTGACTGAGGCGAAGGGTGTCGGCATCGATGCGCTCGACGGCGACGACGGGGTGGCCGCCCTGGAAGATCCAGCTGTCCATGATCTCGCGAACCGGCTCGCCGGTGGTGTGCTCGATGGCGTCCCAGAGGTCGGTGGTGTCGGCGGTGCCGTAGGCGAACGTCGCCAGGTAGTGGCGGATGCCGTCACGGAACCGGTCGGCGCCCAGGTACTGCTCCAGCATGCGGACGACGGCGGCTCCCTTTTCGTAGGTGAGGACGTCGTACATCGCCTCGGCCTCGTCGGGGGTGGTGACCTCGAACTCGATGGCCCGGGTGCTGGCCAGGGCATCGACGTCGAACGCCGCGGTGCGGCTGAGGCCGAAATCGACCCAGCGATCCCACTCGGGACGCCAGGCGTCGGTGCAGTGCATCTCGCAGAACGTGGCGAAGGCCTCCTTCAACCAGATGCCGTTCCACCAGGACATGGTCACGAGGTCGCCGAACCACATGTGGGCGATCTCGTGGGCGATCACGTCGGCGGCGCGCTGTTGTTCGGGCTGGGTGCTCGAATCGGGATCGATCAGCAGGAGGGCTTCGCGGAACGTCGCACAGCCCATGTTCTCCATGGCGCCGAACGCGAAGTCCGGCACGGCGACCAGGTCGAGCTTGTCGCCGGGATAGGCGATCGCGAAGTAGTCGGTGAAGTGGCGGAGGCTGAACGCGCCGATGTCGAGTGCGAAGTCGGTGAGGTGGCCCTTGCCGATGGGATGCACGATGCGCAGGGGGGTGCCGTCGACATCGACGGCATCGGTCGCCTCGAGCGGCCCGACGACGAAGGCCAGCAGGTAGGTCGACAGCACCATGGTGGGTGCGAAGCGGACGGCGACCCGGCCGTCGTCGAGCGGCGTCCGCTCGATCTCGGCGCCCGACGAGATCGCCATGAGGTCCTCGTCGACGACCAGGGTCACGGCGAAGACGGCCTTGTGTTCGGGCTCGTCCCAGCACGGAAACGCCCGCCGGGCGTTGGTGGACTCGAACTGGGTGGTGGCGATGGTGCGTTCGACACCGTCGGTGTCGACGAAGGTGCTGCGGTAGAAGCCGCGGAGGCGGTCGTTGAGCTCGCCGGTGAACTCGAGGTGCAGATCGGGCGTCGCCGACCGGGGCCTGGCCGTCGAGGTCGCAGGGTCAGGCGTTCGGTATCGGCGTCGAGTTCGATGTCGGCCACGGTGATGCGGCGTCGACCCGGGCATGGTCACAGCTCGCGGCGGTGACGTCGAGTTCGGCGGCGTGCAGGACGATCCGGTCGGTCGCCTCGACGATCTCGACGTCGATCTCGACCGTTCCGTGAACGTCGCGGCGGCGAGGTCGGGTGCGAGCTCGAGGTCGTAGCGGCGAGGCAGGACGGTGCGGGGCAGCCGGGGATCGTTCATGGAGCGGTCTTTCGATGGGCGTGGCGACGACCACGGAGCGTACCGGCGCCTGGGCCGGGGGTCGCCGGAGCTCCCGGGGAGGTCGTCGGGGCCGATAGGGTCGGCGGCTGGATTCCACGGAGGGCCTCGAACGTGAGCGAGCGACGCTACGACGTCGTCGGCATCGGCAATGCGATCGTCGACGTGATCAGCCAGGAGAGCGAAGACTTCATCACCGAGCACGAACTGGTCCGCGGGGCCATGACGCTCGTCGACGCAGACCGCGCCACCCAGCTCTACGCCGTGATGGCGCCCGCCATCGAGACCTCGGGCGGCTCGGCCGCGAACACCATGGCGGGGTTGGCGTCGTTCGGTGCCGATGTCGCCTACATCGGCAAGGTTCGTGACGATCAGCTCGGCGACGTGTTCGCCCACGACATCCGTGCGGTGGGCGTCGACTTCGAGGTCGGTCCCGGTACCGACGGCCCGCCGACAGCCCGGTGTCTGATCGTCGTCACCCCCGACGCGGCCCGCACGATGAACACGTTCCTGGGCATCAGCAGCCATCTGCACCCCGACGACATCGACACCTCGATGGTCGCAGACCGCGCAGGTCCTGTACTGCGAGGGCTACATCTGGGACATCGAGCTGACCAAGACGGCCATCCGCAAGGCCGTCGACGCCGCACGAGCCGCAGGCAACAAGGTGTCCTTCACGCTCTCGGACAGCTTCTGCGTCGAACGCCACCACGACGAGTGGCTCGAACTCGTCGACGGGCCCATCGACATCTTGTTCGGCAACGCCGCCGAGATCGCCACCCTCTACGGCACCGACGACTTCGACGAGGCCGTGGGCATCGTCCAGGGTCGCTGTGAGATCACCTGTCTGACCCGCGGGCCCGCAGGGCAGCGTCATCATCACCCCCGACCGGGTGATCGAGGTCGCGGCCGAGCCGGTCGACCACGTGGTCGACACCACCGGCGCCGGCGACCTCTATGCCTCGGGATTCCTGTACGGATACACCCGGGGCCTGGATCTCGAGACGTGCGGTCGCCTCGCCTCGATGGCTGCTGCGGAGATCATCTCCCACGTCGGCGCACGCCCTGCGGTGCCGCTGACGACATTCGCCGAGCAGCTCGGCGTCTGAGGCGTCCGGCGCGCTCGCACCCCTCGTCTGCAACACCTGAACCACAGCGGTAGCCTCGGTCGCCATGGCGGAGCCGGTCGACGACCTCCTGGGCGCAGCACGGGCGTGGATGGCCGTCGATCCCGACCCTCACACACGCGCCGAACTCGATGCACTCGTGACCGCGCAGGATCGCGAGGCGCTCGCGGAGCGGTTCGGGAGCCGCCTGCGCTTCGGGACCGCCGGTATTCGCGGCGCGCAGGGCGCGGGACCGAATCGCATGAACCGCGTCGTGGTCCGCCGCATGGCGGCGGGTGTGGGTGCATGGGTCGGTCCGGGCGCCACGGCCGTCATCGGCTACGACGCTCGCCTCAACAGCGACGTCTATGCGCACGACATGGCGGCCGTGCTGGCTGCCCACGGCGTCGAGGCCATGGTCCTGCCCACCATGGTGCCCACGCCGGTGCTGGCCTACGCCGTGCGTGAGCTGCGCACCACCGTCGGGCTCATGGTCACGGCCAGCCACAACCCGCCGGCGGACAACGGCGTCAAGGTGTTCCTGGCCGACGGTGCGCAGCTGCGCACCCCCCACGACGCCGAGATCGAACGGGCCATCGACGCTGCGCCCCTCGTCGGACCCGCCATCGATCCGCCGCAGCCGCCCGGCTCGGTCCACGGTCCTCGACCGCCACGTGATCGACCGCTACGTCGACGACATCGCCCACTCCGTCGAACGAGCCCACCCGGGCGACCTCACCGTTGCCTACACGCCCTTGCACGGCGTGGGTCTGGAGACGCTGCGTGCGGTGTTCGAGGCCGCAGGGGTGACGGCGCCGGTCGTGGCCCCCGACCAGGCCGATCCCGACGGCACGTTCCCCACGGTCGCGTTTCCCGAACCCCGAAGAGCCCGGCGCCATGGATTCGCTGCTCGCCACGGCCACCGCCGCTGGTGCGGACCTGGCCATCGCGAACGATCCCGACGCCGATCGTCTCGCCGTCGCCCTCCCCGATGGCGCGGGCTGGCGGGTCCTGACCGGCGACGAGGTCGGGGCGCTGATCGCCGACCGGATGCTGGCCGTCACCTCGGGTCCCGATCGCATCGTGGTCTCGACGGTCGTGTGTTCGTCGCTGGTCGAGGCGATCGCGCACGCCGCAGGCGTGCGGCACCAGACGACCCTCACCGGGTTCAAGTGGATCATCGGGAGTGCCTACGCCGACGTCCGCTACCGGCCGGTGCTGGCCTACGAGGAATCGCTCGGCTACGCCTGCACGTCCAGCGTCCGTGACAAGGACGGCATCTCGGCGGCATTGCGCTTCGTGGAACTCACCGAGGCACTCGCTGCACGGGGGGCGACGCCGCTCGTTCGGCTCGACGAGCTGGCGCGTCGAGCACGGCCTCCACGCCACGAGGGCCTTCAGCGTCCGCTTCGACGGCGCGGGTGCCGTCGAAGCCGCCGGCGCTGCGGTCGAGCGTCTGCGTCGCGAGCCGCCCACCACGCTGGCGGGCCGATCCGTGCTGGCCTCGCGCGATTACGCCGACGGCGGTGATCTGCCGCCCACCAACCTGATGCGTTTCGATCTCGATGGCGGTGTGCGGGTGCTCATGCGTCCCAGCGGCACCGAAGCCAAGACCAAGGTCTATCTCGAAGCGATCGTCGCTGTCGACGAGATCGAGGCGGTGGCCGCGGCGCGGGCCGACACCCTGGCGATGCTCGATGGACTCGGGCTCCACTCACCGAGATGCTGCTCGGCGGCTGAGCGGGCTCGGTCGTCAGGCCAGGCCGAACTGGCGATCGCCGGCGTCGCCGAGCCCCGGCATGATGAAGGCGACCTCGTTGAGGCCCTCGTCGATCGACGCGGTGACCACCCGGGCATCGAATCCCTCGGCGCCGAAGTTCTCGAGGCCCTCGGGCGCCGCCAGCACGCACACGACGGTGATCGAGCCCGCGTTCGGAGTCGCGCAGCAGCGAACAGGTGTGGATGAGCGAGCCACCGGTCGCGAGCATCGGGTCGAGGACCAGCACCGACTTGCCTCCGAGGTCGTCGGGCACGGTGTTGACGTAGGCGTCGGGCAGCAGGGTCTCCTCGTTGCGCTTGGCGCCGATGAAGCCCACCCGCCCGTTCGGAAGCAGCTCGAGCGCGGCATCGAGCATGCCGAGGCCGGCACGCAGGATCGGGACGATGAGTGGGGGATCCGCGATCTGCACCCCTCGTGCCGGCGACATCGGGGTGTCGATGTCGACGTCGACGGCGGGCAGGTCGCGCAGCGCTTCGTAGATGAGGAATGTCGAGAGCTCGTGGAGGTTGCGGCGGAACCCGGCACGCTTGGTGGTGCGGTCTCGCAGGCGCGTCAGGCGCTCTCGTGCCAGGGGGTGATCGACGACGGTGGTCTGCATGCTGCTCAGCTTGGCGCACGCGAGCCGGTCGAGACGAATGCCGGATGCATCCCTGCGGTTGCCGTGGCCCACTACGGTGTCGCACGGCTGCGGCTGTACCGACGCCGTTCACGTGCCGGTTCGCCAGGAGGCGAGAATCATCGAATCGCGTTTCGTCCTGGGAGTCGATCTCGACGGCGTGTGCGGCGACCACACCGGGATCTTCCGCACGCATCGTGGCGGCCGAACTCGGGGTCCCGGTCGACGACCTACCCCTGCAGCGCAGCTGGAGTTTCGTCGAGTGGGGCCTCAGCGACGCCGACTTCGAACGGCTCCACGAACTCGCCGTCGTCAAGCACCGCATGTTCCGCGACATGGACGTCATCGACGGTGTGGCCGAGGCGTTGTGGCGCCTGTCCGACGAGGGCGTGTGGATTCGCATCATCAGCCACCGGCTCTATGTCAACTGGGGGCACGCCACGGCGGCGGGCGACACGGCTGCGTGGCTCGATCGGGCCCGGATCCCGTACCGAGATCTGTGTTTCATCGGCGCGAAGTCCGAGATCGACGCCGATGTCTACATCGAGGACGGCCCCCACAACATCGAGGCCTTCCAGCGCGACGGTCGCGATGTGATCATCTTCGATCAGCCGTACAACGCGCATCTCGACGGGGCGCGGGCCCACGACTGGATCGAGGTCGAGACGATGGTCCTCGACCGTCTGGCTCGTCACCGGGGCGCTGCGCAACCCCAACTGCCCGGCGTCGATGCCGGCGCCGACCGTCTCGATCGGCGCCGCCAGGCCTCACCGTGACGGCCGACATCCCCGGCAGCTGAACGCCGGGGCCGACGCTGCTCACCCGAGCGCGCACCAGGCGACAGCGATCTGGGCGGCGACCTCGGCGTTGTGGCGGGCCAGGGCCAGGTTGGCGGGGATGCTCTCGCCTTCGGTCGCAGTGGCGATGCGGTCGAGCACGAACGGGGTCACCGGAGCGCCGCGGAGGCCGGATGCGTCGGCGTCTCGCTGGGCCTGGTCGACCACGGCCCACACCCGGTCGGCATCGAGGGCGTCGGCTTCGGGGATCGGTGGGGTCACCAGGATGCCCTGCGGCAATCCGAGCTCGATCGACGCCTCGAGCGCGGCGGCGGCCTCGTCGGCGGATTCGATGCGGCGCGAGACCCCGAGTCCGCTGGTGCGGAGATAGAACGCCGGGAACTCGTCGGTGCTGCCATCCGAGTACCGGGACCCCGAGGGTGTCGAGCATCTCGACGGTGCGGGCCAGGTCGAGGAATGCTTTCGCTCCGGCGCTGACACAGACCACCTGATGGCGGGCCAGCGCGGCGAGGTCGGCGCTGACATCGCCGGTGAGCTCGGCGCCGCGGTGCACGCCACCGATGCCACCGGTCGCGAAGACCCGGACGCCGGCGGCCTCGGCCAACGCCAGGCTCGCCGACACCGTGGTGACGCCGACGTCCCAGCGTTGGGCGACGGCCACGCCGAGCTCACGTGACGCGGTCTTCTGGGTGGCGGCCAGGATCCGCTCGTGATCGGACGGATCGAGCCCGACCCGGGCGACGCCGTCGATCACTGCGGTCACCGCCGGGACCGCGCCGTGGGCAGTGACCGCGTCGAGGCACTGGTCCAATGCCGTCTGGTTGTGCGGCGCAGGGAGGCCGAGGCTGGAGAACACCGTGGACTCGAGCGCGACGACCGGGTTGCCCGTCGGCCAGCGCGGCGGCCACGGCATCGGAGATCTGGATCATCAGTAGGTCTTCGGGCCGTACCAGGGCTTCACGGCCTTGTTGATGATCTCGAGCCGCTCGTCGAACGGGATGAACGCGCTCTTCATGGCGTTGATCGTGAGCCACTGCACGTGCCACCAGCCCCACCCGAATGCCTCGCAGCACACATCGAACTCGTTGGTCATCGAGGTGTTGCTCATCAGGCGGTTGTCGGTGTTCATCGTCACCCGGAACCGCAGATCGACCAGCTTGCCGATCGGATGCTCGGCGATCGACGCGGCGGCACCGGTGTGGACGTTGGAGCTCGGACACACCTCGAGGGGGATGCGGCGGTCACGCACGTAGGCCGCGAGGCGGCCGAGGGTGCCGTCGTCGGCGATGTCGTCGACGATGCGGACTCCGTGGCCGAGACGTTCGGCACCGCAGTACTGGATGGCCTCCCAGATCGACGGGGGGCCGTAGGCCTCGCCGGCGTGGATGGTGACGTGGAAGTTCTCCCGATGGATCAGTTGGAAGGCATCGAGGTGACGCGTCGGCGGGTTGCCGGCCTCGGCTCCGGCGATGTCGAAGCCGACCACGCCGTTGTCGCGGTGGCGGATCGCGAGCTCGGCGATCTCGCGGCTTCGGGCCGCGGTGCGCATGGCGGTCACGAGCGTGCCGACGCGGATGTCGCGGCCTGCGGAGCCGTCGGCGAACCCGGCGACGACGGCCTCGACGACCTCGTCGAGGCTGAGGCCCTCGTCGACGTGCAACTCGGGCGCGAAGCGGACCTCGGCGTAGACCACACCGTCGTCGGCGAGGTCCTCGGCGCACTCGGCGGCCACGCGATAGAGCGCGTCGCGGGTCTGCATGACGCCCACCGTGTGGGCGAAGGTCTCGAGGTACAGCTCGAGGTCGAGTCGGCTGGCGCCGCGCACCATCCAGGTGGCCAGCTCGTCGGGATCGGTGGTGGGGAGGCCGCCATAGCCGTGCTCGGCAGCCAGGTCGATCACGGTCTGGGGCCGCAGGCCGCCGTCGAGATGATCGTGGAGGACCACCTTGGGGGCTGCGCGCAGCTCGTCGGTGCTGAGAGTCGTCGCCATCGCCCGAGGCTACCGGGCCTCGACGTGTGCGCTGTCCGAACCGGGCGGGGCGGCGCTGCTGCCCCCTCGACGGAGTCGAGGACCAGCACGCGCAGCAGGTTGGCGCGTTCCGGCAGCGTCGGGGGCCCGAGCCCATGGCCGGTGGCGACGACGCCGGCCGCCGATCAGCCCGCGATGAGCCGGTCGATGCCCACGGGGCCTACTCGTCCTCGTCGTGGGGGATGTCGTCGGCCACGAAGGCGCCCGGCAACAAGGTGGCGGCGGTCCAGGTCTCGTTGACGGCCAGTTCGGGGCCGCCCATCTCGAACAGGATCTGGCGACAGCGCCCGCATGGGCTGAGGAGCCTGCCGTTCTCGTCGCTGGCGACCAAGGCGACCAGCGTCCCGCCGCCGTGGGTGACGAGGCCGCCGATCAGGCTGACCTCGGCACAGAACGTCAGTCCGTAGCTCGCGTTCTCGACGTTGACCCCGGTGACGATGGTGCCGTCGTCGGTGAGGGCGGCCGCCCCGACGCGGAGCCCCGAGTACGGGGCGTAGGCGTTCTCGGCGGCACGGGCCGCGGCGGCTCGGAGTGCGGCCCAGTCGATGCTGTCGGTCATCGTGGGCTCGGAGTGGGGGAGTGGGGATGCACGGCGCAAGGCTACCGGTGGTGGTCGGGGTCGGCCGACGGCTCTGGCCCGACAGCTCGCCTACGCTCGCCTCGTGACGTCAGCCGATGACCTCGTTGCCCTGAGTCTCGACGCAGTGATCGTGGCGGTCACCAACGACGTCCCACGCGTGCTGGTCGTCGACGAGCCGTCGGCGCCTGCGTCGGCCATCCCGTCGGGTCCACTCGACGGCGCCGCAGACGCCACGCTCGAGCTCGGCATGCGCCGGTGGATCCGCGAGCTGGCGGGCGTCGAGGTCGGCTACATCGAACAGCTCTACACCTTTGGCGATCGTGGCCGCGCCCGTGTGTCGGCGACGGCGCGACCGGTGAGCGTCGCCTACCTGGCATTGGTGCAGGAGACCCGCCCGACCGCCGGGGCCCGTTGGGCAGACGTCTACGAGCTCCTGCCGTGGGAGGACCATCGCGCCGGCGCACCCGACGTACTGGCGGCCGTCATGCCGGCCCTCGACCGCTGGGCGGGCGACGACGCCGACCGGAGGGCCCGGGTCCAGATGACCTTCGGCGAGCCCTGGGACGGCATCCGGGTGCTCGACCGCTACGAGCTGTTGTACGCCGTCGGCGCAGTGGCCGAGGCCGCGGTCGACTCCGGCACCACCACGACGACCGATGTCGTCGGCCAGGCCATGTTCGCCGACCACCGACGCGTCGTGGCCACCGCGCTCGGGCGACTCCGCGGGAAGTTGACCTACCGGCCACTGGTCTTCGAGCTGTTGGGCGACCGATTCACCTTGTTGGAGCTCCAGCGCACGGTCGAGGCGCTGGCGGGTGTGCGCCGCCACAAACAGAACTTCCGGCGCTTCGTCGAACGCTCGCGGTTGGTCGAAGGCACGGGCGAGCGTGCTGCGTCGGGCACCGGGCGGCCCGCAGAGCTGTTCCGCTATCGCCCCGAGGTGCAGCTCGAACGATCCCGCCCCGGGTTGGGTCAGCCCTACGGCTGAGGCCTCCTGGTGGCCCCGGGCGCCGCGATCGGGTACGGTACTCGCCACCCCTTATGCTCCGGATGAGTATAAGGGGCGTCCGCAGACCCAGCCGAGGACCGACCATGGCCACCCGAGCCCGCACGCTCATCCCTGTTCGTGAACGCATCGAGGGGGTGCTGCCCGAGGTCGAACAGCTCGTCGTCGAGCCCATCCTCGCCGACATCGACCGTCTCAAGCGCGAGCGCAACGCCGTGGTCTTGGCGCACAACTACATGACGCCCGACATCTTCTTCGGCGCAGCCGATCTGCGCGGCGACTCGCTCCAGCTCGCCCGGATGGCCGCCGACACCGACGCCGACGTGATCGTGATGGCGGGGGTGCACTTCATGGCCGAGACCGCCAAGATCCTCTGCCCCGACAAGACGGTCCTGATCCCCGACACGCGGGCGGGCTGCTCGTTGGCCGAGTCGATCACCGCCGCCGACGTTCGCGGGCTGCGCGAGCAGCACCCTGGGGTTCCGATCGTCACCTACGTCAACACCTCCGCTGCGGTGAAGGCCGAGTGCGACATCACCTGCACCTCGTCGAACGCGCTCGCCATCGTGGAGTCGCTCGGGTCCGACCGGGTGATCTTCCTGCCGGACCAGTACCTCGCCGACTGGGTCGACGGCCAGACCGACATCGAGATCATCACATGGGCCGGGGCGTGTGAGGTGCACGAACGCTTCACCGGCGAAGAGCTCGCTGCGCTGCGCAGCGAGTACGACGACGTCCAGATCATCGCCCACCCGGAGTGTCCCGGCGACGTGCTCGCCGAGGCCGACTACGTCGGTTCGACGTCGGGCATGGCCGACTGGCTCGAGACCAATCGACCGGCGCGTGTGGTGATGGTCACCGAGTGCTCGATGGCGGACAACGTGGCCGAACTCGCACCCGACACCGAGTTCGTGCGGCCGTGCAACCTGTGCCCGCACATGAAGCGCATCACGGTGCACAACATCCGCACCGCACTCGAGGACCTCCAGCACGAGGTCCTCATCGACCCCGAGGTCGCGACCCGTGCCCGGGCGGCCGTCGAGGCGATGTTGGCGGTCCGGTGAGCGCTGCGGTCGGCGCCCGCCATGCGGGCCGTGCCGTCGTCGTCGGATCCGGGATCGCCGGTCTGACCGCAGCGCTGCAGCTGGGCGACTGCACGGTGGTCACCAAGACCGAGCTCGGCGCGGGGTCGAGCCGTTGGGCGCAGGGCGGATTGGCCGCTGCGCTGGGTCGCGACGACGCGCCGCACCTCCATGCCGAGGACACCGTTGCGGTCGCAGCGGGGTTGGGCGACCCCGACATCGCCGATCTCGTGGCCACCGACGCCCCGTCTCGGGTGCGGTGGCTCACGGCGATGGGAACACGCTTCGACCGCGATCCCGACGGCCAGCTGTCGCTCGGCCGCGAGGCCGGCCACCGGGTGCGGCGCATCGTGCATGCCGGGGGAGACGCCACCGGTGCCGAGATCATGCGGGCGTTGACCGCCGCCGTGCTGGCACGACCCGACATCGTCGTCGCCGACGCGACCGTGGCCGTCGATCTCGTCCTGAGCGACGGTCGAGTGGTGGGTATCACCACCCTCGGAACCGACGCGCAGCGCGAGGTCCTGCTGGCGCCGGCGGTCGTGCTCGCCACCGGCGGCATCGGTCGCGTGTATGCCAGCACGACCAACCCGGTCGAGGCGACCGGCGACGGTCTGGCCATGGCGGTACGCGCCGGGGCTCGGGTCCGCAATCCCGAGTTCGTCCAGTTCCACCCCACGGCCCTCGACGCCCGGCTCGATCCGCTGCCCCTGCTGACCGAAGCGCTGCGCGGCGAAGGGGCGCTGCTGGTCGACGATGCAGGGCGGCGCTTCCTGGTCGACGAGCATCCCGATGCAGAGCTCGCGCCACGCGACATCGTGGCCCGCGCCAACTGGCGGGCTCGTCGAACGGGCTCGGTCTACCTCGACTGTCGACCGATCGGTGCCGGCTTCGCCACCCATTTCCCGACCGTCGCCGCCCATGCGGCAGCAGCGGGCCTCGACCCCTTGCATGATCTGTTGCCGGTCACCCCGGCGCAGCACTACCACATGGGTGGCGTGGCGACCGACGCCGCCGGTCGGACCTCGCTACCCGGGTTGTATGCCTGCGGCGAGGTCGCCTCGACCGGCCTCCACGGGGCCAACCGCCTCGCCAGCAACTCGCTGCTCGAAGGGCTCGTCTTCGCGAGCCGGACCGCCGCCGACATCGCCGCAGGCGCGGCGACCGCACGCGACGGCGTGCGCACTGGCGCACTGTGGGTGCCTGCGGACGCGCCCCTCGGCGTCGACGACGACGTCGAGGCCGTCGCTGCGCTGCGCCAGATGATGGACGACTGTGCCGGTGTGGTGCGCGATCACGACGGTCTCTGCCACGGACAGGCTGTGCTCGCAGGGCTCCGTCCGACGCTGGATGGCACGGTCGAAGGCCGCAACCTGGCAACGGTCGCAGCAACGGTGCTCGAGGCCGCGCTGGCGCGCCGCGAGTCCCGCGGCGGGCACCATCGGCGCGACCACCCGTCGCCGTCCCCGGCGTGCGCGGCGCCCACCCTCCTGGCGTCCCGACCGGCACCGATGACACCGCTGGAGCTCCCTGCGGTGTCGCCCGCGGCCTGAACGCCGCGACGACCACGCCCTGAGCCATGGACCGGGGTGACCCTTGACACGGCGATAATGACCGTTATCATCGGTGGCTGTGAGCGCCCTCGATGAACGTCTGCTGTCGGCTGCCGCCGAGGTCTTCGCCGAGCGTGGCTACGACGGCGCCGGCGTCGCCGAGATCGCACGACGCGCCGGCGTGACGACCGGCGCCATCTACTCGCGCTACCGCGGCAAGGCCGAGCTGCTCGTCGACGCCCTCGATGTGGCCATGGCCACCCACCTCGAAACGGTGCTGGCCACCAGCGGCGCCCGCGACGCCACCGGCGTGCTGGCTGCGCTCGGCACCCACCTGCTCACCGGCGACGCCCACGCGAGCGACGGCCTACTCGTCGAAGCCGTCGTGGCAGCACGGCGCGAACCAGAGCTGGCCGCCATGCTCGAACGCCGCCTGGCCGACGAACGGGCCCGGGTCGGCAAGATCATCGAGGCCGCCAAGGCCGACGGCCTGTTCGATCCCGACCTCGACGGCGACGCGGTGTTGACCTTCATCCAGTCGATCGGACTCGGCTTCGTGCTGTATCGCTCGATCGGCACACCGATGCCCGACCCCGAGGCCTGGCAGATCGTCATCGACCGCGTCATCACCGCCGCACAACCCCCACCTGCCACGGCATCGTCATCCCAGTCCCCACCGTCACCAGCGACCGGAGCGACCAGAGCGGTCGCCTCCACCCCGATCCAGTCCGGCCCCCACGGGGCAGAACCAGGAGTACCCAACCCATGACCACCATCGAGCCGACGACCATGCGCAGCGACGCCGAGATCCTCGACCGTGATCGCGTCGACGACGTCGACGCGATCATGGACATCGCCGTGTGGAACGCCGACCCCGACGAGGTTGCCCACGCCGTGTCGGATCAGGCCGACGCACTGTTCACCTGGGACTACACCAAAGCGGCACGTCCCAAGCTCGACAAGCTCTACGAAAAGGCCAAGGTCAGCCAGTGGAACGCCCAGACCGATCTCGACTGGAGCATCGAGGTCGATCCGTACGAGGCCTTCAGCATCATGACCGAGAGCGGTGGCCAGCTCTCTGACCACTGGAGCAAGGACCCGGCCTCACCCGCGCTGCACTTCGGTGAGGAGGAATGGAAGGAGTTCTCCCTCCAGAGCTTCGCCTGGCGCCTCAGCCAGTTCCTCCACGGCGAGCAGGGCGCGCTGCTCTGCACCGCCAAGATCGTCGAGACGGTCCCGTGGATCGACGCCAAGTACTACGCGGCCACCCAGGTCGTCGACGAGGCCCGCCACGTCGAGGTCTTCAACAAGTACATCGACGAAAAGGTCGGCGTCCGCTACCCGGTCAACCCCCACCTGCGCCTGCTCCTCGACGACATCATCGAGGACAGCCGGTGGGACATGACCTACCTGGGTATGCAGATCATGGTCGAGGGACTCGCCCTGGCGGCATTCGGGTTCATGCACCAGCTCACCACCGAACCGCTGCTCAAGAAGCTCCTGCGCTACGTGATGTCCGACGAGGCTCGCCACGTCGCCTTCGGCGTGTTGAGTCTGCAGGAGGTCTACGACGAGATGAGCGCCGCCGAGGTCCGCGAGCGCCAGGAGTTCGCCTTCGAAGCTGCGGTGCGCATGCGCGACCGATTCCTCCAGCAGGAGGTCTGGGACCGGATGGGCTGCGATGTCCGCAAGGCCGTCGCCCACGGCATCAACATCCCCGAGGATCAGAAGATCTTCCAGCAGCTGCTCTTCTCGAAGATCGTGCCCAACTGCAAGAAGCTCGGTCTCCTCGACGCTGCCGACGGTTGGCTGCGCGACCGGTTCACCGAGATCGGGGTCATCCAGTTCGAAGATCTCGCCGACACCGGCGAAGAGTACGAGTCGATGTCGCTCGAGCACGCGTAGCGCGCCTGGTCAGCGCTCGCGGGTTCGATCGGCCCCGGGAGCGCCGGATCGGGTGCCCGCGGTGCGTCGACGTGGGCCCAACAGCGCGACGGCGAGCAGCGAGCCCACCAGGCCGCCCGTCGAGGAGAGGAAGAGATCACCGATGGTGTCCTCGTAGGTGAGGGCGAGGCCCCCGGCACCGCCGAAGCCGTCCTCGGACACCGCCCACTCGAGGATCTCCCACCACACGATCGTGATCGCACCGAACCCGTAGCCGAGAAGCACCGCGTCTCGTCGGTCGGTCACGTTGCGGAACCGGAATGCGTGGAATGCCCCGACCAGCAGCACCCAGTTGAGGGCGTGGAGGACGTCGTCAGTGCTCGGGTAGTCGTCGTAGACGCCGAGCAGGTTGCCCAGGGTGTCGACGAGGAAGGGTGCGCTCAGCAATGCATCGGCGGTGTGGGGGTAGGGCTGCCATCGTCGCCGGCGTGCGATGACCGGCACCAGGACCGCCGGGGCCAGGAACAGCGGCGCCCGGAACCCCATTGCCTTGCCGTCGACGGTATCGGGGGACACGCCGATGGCGATGGCGAAGCTGGCCACCAGCGCGACCTTCACGGCCACGTTGGCCGCTCGGGTCATCCGGTGGAGGTCGACGGCGAGAACCTGGCTCGACAGGCGTGGCACGGCCGCACCGTAGTGTGCATCGACAGCGCCGCCGGCGGACCTCGATCACCGCAATGGTCGGCGCTCGTCGCAGTCGAGCCATGGCTGCGCCGCTTCCAACGCGGCGGCGATCCCGAAGGGGCGCGCGTCGGCGTAGCTGCGGGCGATGATCTGGATGCCCACCGGCAAGCCGTTCGGTGCGATCCCGGCGGGGACGTTCAGCACCGGGAGACGGCTCAACATGTTGAACTGGGGCATCAGCGACTGCTCATAGTCGGAGTCGAAGTCCTTGCCCCGGACGGTCATGATCTCCCACGGCCGTTGGTCGGCTCGGATCTCGTGGGTCACGAACGTCGGGCAGATCAGCACGTCGTGGCGCTCGAGCAGCGGTCCGATGCTCGCGTACATCTCTCCGGCAACCTCATAGGAGCGAAAGAAGTCGCCGGCCGTGGCACTGCGCGCCCGCTCGGCGTAGAAGGTCGTGTAGTCGCACAGGAGATCGGGGTGGTCGTCCTGGGCCTTGACCAGGGAGTGGCCGAACAACAGGTCGAGATAGTTCCGAGCAGCGACGATGGTCTCGTCGGTCCAGCCGAGGTCGACCTCGGTCAGGAGGGCACCCTGATCGGCGAGCAGCCCGAGCGCCACGTGCAGTTGCGCCTCGACCTCCTCGGCCACGACGCCGTTCCCGACGTCGGTCGTGAAGGCGACCCGGAGGCCGGCGATGTCGAGGGGCTGGTCGCGTTCGACCGGAATCGTGACCTGGTCGCGCAGGGTCGCGATGTCGGCGAGATGGAAGCCCGACATGGTGTTCTGCAGGAGTGCACAGTCGGCCACCGTTCTGGCCAGTGGGCCGACGTGGTTGTACCAGTCGAGTCCGAACGGCGCGAGGTCGGGGTTCCGTCCGTACGGCGGCTTGAACCCGACCACCCCACACGCTGCTGCGGGACCGCGGATGGATCCCCCGATGTCCGAACCCGTCGCCAGTGCCGTGGTTCCCGAGGCCAGGGCTGCGGCCGAGCCGCCCGACGATCCAGAGCAGGTGTAGTCGGTGTTCCAGGGAGTCGCGGTCGTACCGTGGAGGCGCGAGCTGGTGATCCACGCGCAGCAGAACTCGGGTGTCGTGGTCCGTGCGTGGATGATCGCCCCAGCGTCGATCAGGCGCTGCGCGATCGGGTGGGTGACGGTCGCGACGTCGTCACGGTGGATCAGTGAACCCTCCGTGTTGCGCTGGCCTGCGACGGGCATCTCGTCCTTGATCGCCACCGTCAACCCCTCGAGCGGCCGCGTGCCGGTTCGGCGCGTGTATCGCTCCTGCGCGACCCGAGCCTGGCTCATCGCCTGGTCGAAGTAGCAGTCGGTGAAGGCGTTCACCCGCGCTTCGACGGCTTCGGCGCGCTCGATCTGGCCCTCCAGCGCCTCCACCGGGGACAATGCTCCGGACCGGAACAGCTCCAACTGGCGGGTTGCGGGGAGATAGCACAGATCCAGGTCGACCATGGCGCCATCGTGCCATGCGTGGTCGCCTGCAGCGTGCCGCTACTCGTCGGGAAGGTGGCTCAGGTCGAGGTCGCCGAGGCGGACCAGGGCCGCGGCGATCCATCCGCCGAGGGCGGCGAGTTCGGTGTCGATGCGGGTGCTGTCCTCGAGCGTTTCCTCGTCGAGCTCGTAGCTGCCGGCGTAGGCCACCTCGAGTGCGTTGGCGCAGGTGGTCAGCTCGGGGTCATAGACCCGCTCGACGGTCAGGCCGGACCGCACCAGGGGTTCGCCCATGACGGCCGGTCCCTGGGCGGGCGCCGTCGAGCTGAGCCGTTCGATGTCGGGGGGATCGACGAGGCGTTGGATCCGCAACGACACCTCGATGTCGATGCGGGGCGGCTCGCCGAAGCCGTCACCGACGTACCAGTCCCGAAACGACGACTGTGACCAGGTCGACCACAAGAGCGTGATGTCGGCTCGCACCCGGGCGGGATCGGTCTCGCCGAGCAGCCCGTAGCTGGTCTCGAAGGTCAGGTCGCCGAGGAGGACATCGGCGTTGAGGTGCTCCTCGACGGCGAGGCGTTCGAGCAGTGCCTGTTCGAGGCTGCCGCGCAGCGCGTCGATGGCATCGGTGAAGACGTGGTCGAGCACCAGGATGGGAGCGAGATCGTCGGACCGGGCGCGCCGGTGGGGCGTGGCCGGCGGTCGGTCAGCTGTTGCGGCCCGCGTTGGGCTTGCGGCCGTGGTTGGCCTTCTTGCGGCGGGCGTTCGCCTTCTTCTTCTGGGTGCGCTTCGACATCGGCTGACCTTCTGCGATCGGATCGACCGACGATCCTACCGGCGAGACCACCGTGTGGCGCCCTCGGCCGGCGCGCCGCGACCGGCGGCCGGGAATCGAGCGCGGCGGCGGCTGCTCCCGTCGAGGCGCGACTCGGTGCCGGTAGCCTCGGCGGCCATGGAGAAGTTCGGGTTCGTCGGTCTGCCCAACGCAGGGAAATCCTCGCTCTACAACGCCCTCACCGGCGGCAGTGCCCTGGCCGCGCCCTATGCCTTCGCGACCACCGACCCCAACGTCGGGGTGGCCCGTGTGCCCGACGACCGCCTCGATCAGCTGGCCGTCATGAGCGCCTCGAAGAACGTGGTGCACACCAGCGTGCAGTTCACCGACATCGGCGGGCTGGTCGAGGGCGCCAGCGAGGGCGAGGGGCTCGGCAACAAGTTCCTGGCCAACATCCGCGAAGTGGACGCGGTCGTCTATGTCCTACGCGCCTTCGATGATCCCGACGTGCCGGGCACGCCCGATCCGCTCGAGCAACTGGCCGTCGTCGAGACCGAACTCACCCTGGCCGACCTCGAATCCGTCGAACGCCAGGTCGACAAGAAGGCAAAGGCCGCCCGGCTCGACAAGACCCTGGTCGCCGAGGCCGAGGCGCTCGCTGCTGCGCACGAGCTGTTGGCCGAAGGCACGCCGATCTATCGAGGTGATCTCTCCGACGAGCATCAACCGGCACTGCGCCCGTACTTCCTGCTCACCAACAAGCCGGTGCTCGCCATCGTGAACGTGGGCGAGGACCAACTCGATGACCTCGAGGCCATCGTGGCCCCCGTGCAGGCCGAGCTGGGGGCAGAGGCCGACGTGATCGGGGTGTGCATCCAACTCGAGGCCGAGGCCGCCCAGCTCGCCGAGGAGGACCGGCGCGAGATGCTCGAAGCGCTCGGTCTCGGCGAGGGCGCGCTGCCGCGGTTCATCCGCACCGCCTATCACGTGCTCGGTCTGCGGACCTTTCTGACCACCGGCGAAAAGGAGAGCCGGGCCTGGACCTACCGCGAGGGCTCCACTGCCCCCGAG
This sequence comes from uncultured Acidimicrobiaceae bacterium, assembly GCA_963716795.1. Lineage (GTDB taxonomy): Bacteria > Actinomycetota > Acidimicrobiia > Acidimicrobiales > UBA8592 > CAVQUE01. The sequence continues at coordinate 138,198 of CAVQUE010000004.1, forward strand.
GCGGCCGGCCGCATCCACACCGACTTCCAGCGCGGCTTCATCCGCGCCGAGACCATCCAGTGGGACGAGCTCCTCGCTGCAGGCAGTTGGGCCAAGGCCCGCGAGGTCGGCAAGGTGCGTGTCGAGGGCAAGGACTACATCGTCGCCGACGGCGACGTGATGGACTTCCGCTTCAACGTCTGAGTCAGCGCCTGACTCGACCGAAGGGGACCTCCCGCTACCGATCAGCGACGAAAGGGCGGCCATGCGACTGCGACGCGGCCACGACGACCTCGGTCCCGTCGAACGCGCCACGTCGGTGGCGGCCCGCACCCGGGGTCTGCTCGGACGCGACGGGGATCGACGGCGCGCTGGTGCTGTCGCCGGCCTCGTCGGTGCACACCCTCGGGATGCGCTTCGCGATCGATGTCGCGCATCTCGATGCCGACCATCGGGTGCTGCGAACCACGACGATGCTGCCCCATCGGGTCGGGCGCCCGGTGCGACGGCAGCCGCCATGTGCTCGAGGCCGAGGCCGGAGCGTTCGCCCGCTGGGGGTTGCGGGTCGGCGACGTGATCGAGTTCGTCGACGACCGGACCGATGCGCCGACGCCGCCGGGTGACGCCGACTGCGACGCGCACCACACGGACGTACCGTGACCGCAGCGCTGATCCTGGTGGGCACACCCATCGGCAACCTGGGCGACCTGTCGCCCCGGGCCGTCGAGGCCTTGGCGGGGGCCGACGCCATCTGCTGTGAGGACACGCGCCGGACCGGGCGCCTGCTGGTCCACGCCGGTATCACCGGATCGACGTTGGTGATGGTGAACGATCACAACGAATCGGCTCGCCGTGCCGACGTCGTCCGCCGGCTCGACGCTGGCCAGCGCATCGCCGTCGTCACCGACGCCGGCATGCCCGGGGTGTCCGATCCGGGCGAACGCCTGGTTGCCGCTGCGGTGGCCGCTGGTCACGTGATCGAGGTGGTGCCGGGTCCGACTGCTGCGATCTCGGCCCTGGTGGCCAGCGGGTTGCCCTCGGGGCGGTTCTGTTTCGAAGGGTTCCTGCCCCGCAAGGGATCGGCTCGCACCGAACGCCTCGAAGCCGTCGCGGGCGAACAACGCACCACGGTCGTGTACGAAGCGCCGCATCGACTCGCCCGCACCCTGACCGACCTTGCCGAGGCCGCCGGGCCCCATCGCCGGGTCGCCGTCGCCCGCGAGCTCACGAAGTTGCACGAAGAGGTGTGGCGAGGATCGCTCGCCGAGGCGATCGGCTGGGTTGCCGAGACACCGCCCCGAGGCGAGATCGTCGTGATCCTCGACGGTGCGGCGCCGCCGGTCCCCGCCGATGACGCCGAGCTGCGCCGACGCCTCGACGCCGAGCTCGCCGACGGGGTCTCCACCCGCGACGCCGTCGATGCGGTCGCGGCGGCGACCGGGGTCGCGCGCAAGCGGGTGTACCGCCTCGCCATCGAGCGCTGACGCAGGCGCTGCGCCAGCCCCGCGTCGCGTCGGCGTCAGCCCGGTGTCGCGCCCAGCTCGCGACGGGCACCGACGTATGCGAGAGCCGACGCCCCCACGTAGACGCCGATGAAGGCCACGCCGGTGAGGGCGCTCTCCTCGCCCTCGGCAGTGCTTCGCTCGATGAGTTGCCCGAGCACGTGGGCTGCGGCGACGCAGACGACGAAGACGATGGCGCTTCGGCGTCTGGCCTCTGGGGGTGCCGTCCTCGCCCGGCTGACCAGGATCAGCGCCGGCGCGAAGATCACGGTCAGGAAGAGCAGCGCGAGCAACGCCACGATCAGCAGCGTCGGCACCGTCGAGTCGCTGCCGGAGTCGAAGGCGGCAACGGCGGCTGCCACCAGCGGCCCGGCCGCCAGGACCAGCCAGGGCCACCACACGATCGATCCGAGTGGCGCTGCCTCGTCTGCGGGTCCGGTGCTCACGGCACAAGGCTACGCAGCCGGCGGTCCCGGTGGTCAGGCCTCCCGGAGGAGGTTCGCTCGGTCAGCAGGCCGCAACGCTAGGACAGCGTTGCCTCGGCGAACCCGACGCCGAAGCGCACGCACCAGACGAGCACCGTGTCGAACTCGCTCAGGTCGACGTCGACAGGGATCTCGTAGTTCTGGCTGCCGATGTTGCCCTTGAGGTCGCCCAGGTCCACGAACCCGGCGTCGACGTCGCCGCCGACGGCCAGGTACACGTTGAGGTCGGGGCCGTTGCTGGTCTCGAAGGTCTCCTCGAAGCGCAGGAACCGCTGCTCGGTGCCATCGTTGAGCACGACCGCCTCGCCGCCACCCGAGTAGCTGCCGAGGCCCGAGAAGGTCCCCGATGCCAGGGTGATGATCTCGCCGCCGCCCTGCGCCTCGACGGGTTCGCCGGCCTGACCGCCATCGGCGGCCACGGGATCGGGCAGGCGCCGGTTCGGCGGCATCGCCATCGGCGGCACTGCCGTCGGTGGCGCCGTCATCGGCAGCAGCTGCCGGATCGGCATCGGTGGTCGCCTCGTCGGCGCTGACACCAGATGCGAAGACGGGCCCTGCTTCCTCCACCTTGTCGTCGATGAAGGCGGTGTGGATGCCGAAGTAGCCGAAGGCGAGCCAGGCGAGTCCGGCGAGGGCGAGCGCCCCGACGCCGAGGACAGCGGCGAGGTTGCGGCGGATGAAACCGGGGGAGGATGGGGGAGCGGACTGTGGCTGCATGCGAGTCCAACGGTAGTTCAGGTCCACCGGTTCCCGCGGGGGTCGAGATCGTTCGGACGGGTCGAGTCAGCGCCGTCGAGGCCGATGCCGGCAGCCAATACCCTGGCCGACGTGGGTGCGCTCGATCGATGGGACGACTGGGAGGACGAGGTCGACGACTGGTTCGCTGCGGCCGATCGTCCCCTCGAGGAGCTCTACGACGATGGCACGGTCGAGGCCATCGAGGCCGGCGGCGGCGAACCCGCACGCCGACGACCGCGCCTGCGCAGCGCCGTCATCGCCGCTGCGGCCGGGGCGGCAGCCGGCGGCCTGGCCCGTGGTGTGCACGATGCGTTGGCCGACGACGATGCCGAGCCCGAGGAGGCCGGCGAGATCGAGATCGCGCCCGCCGAGCGCCGTCTCGAGCCGGTCACCGTCGTCCTCGTGCCCGGCGACCCGGCTGCGTCGGTGGCGATCGTGCGTCGCTGGCTGTTGTGACCGACGCCCGGGCAGGCGATGCGTCGCCCACGGCGACGGTGATCGGCGGGGGACCGGCCGGGCTGATGGCTGCGGAGGTCCTGTCCGCCGCAGGCGTCTCGACGACGGTGTTCGACCACATGCGGTCGGTGGGGCGCAAGTTCCTCCTCGCGGGACGTGGCGGGCTCAACCTCACCCACAGCGAAGCCCTCGATGTGTTCGCCGGACGCTACGGCGGAGCTCGGGACTGGCTCCGACCGATGCTCGAGACCTTCGGGCCCGACGACCTGGCGGCCTGGTCCGGCGGACTCGACCAACCGACCTTCACCGGTTCGAGCGGTCGCGTCTTTCCCGAGGCCTTCCGGGCCACGCCGCTGCTGCGCGCCTGGCTCGAGCGTCTCACCGAGCAGCGGGTGATGATCGAGACCCGACGGCGCTGGGTCGGCTTCGGCGTGGATGGCGACGGCCGGGTCGACGGCCGGCACAACCGGTTCGTCCCGTCGGATGCCACCGAGGCCACCCTCGCCGGGTCGTCGCCGAACCTGATCGAGGTCGACAGCGATCTCACGCTGATGGCGCTCGGCGGCGCCAGCTGGCCGCGGGTCGGCTCGACGGGATCCTGGGTCGGTCCCTTCACCGACGTCGGCATCGCGGTCATGCCCCTGCGCTCGGCGAACTGCGGCCTCGAGGTCGACTGGAGCGAGCGATTCGCCGAACGCTTCGCCGGGACCCCGATCAAGAACGCGGCGGTGCGGGTGGCCGGACCGGGAGGCGACGAGGTCACACGCGGCGATCTCATGGTCACCCGTGCGGGACTCGAGGGCGGCCCCGTGTACGCCCACTCCTCGGCGCTGCGCCGGCGACTCGACGCCGACGCCCCGGCGGTGCTGCTCGTCGACCTGATGCCCGACCTCGACGAGCACGCCCTCGCGGCCCGGCTCGAGCAGCGGGGGCGGCCGAAGGATTCGCTGTCGACATGGCTGCGCCGCTGCGGTCTCGACCCGGTCGCGGTCTCGCTGATGTTCGAGGCCACGATGGGTTCGCCGTCTCGGCTCATCACCGATCTCGTCGCGCTGGTGAAGGGTGTGCCGGTGCGGGTCGATGCGCTCGGCTCGCTGGATCGGGCGATCTCCTCGTCCGGCGGCGTCGCCCGAGACGAACTCGACGACGCCCTCATGGTGCGGAGACTCCCCGGCCTGTTCGTCGCGGGCGAGATGCTCGACTGGGAGGCACCGACCGGTGGCTACCTGCTCCAGGCCAGCTTCACCACTGCCGTGGTCGCCGCCCGGGGTGCGCTGCGATGGCTCGAGGCCACAGGAGCGGCCCGACCACCGACGTCCTGAGCCCGACGCCGAGGTCAGGCTCGGCCCTGTCGGCTCGCGTCGCCGCGCCCGCACCGGTGTCGGTGGGTGCTCGCCAATAGGTTCTCGGCCATGGATGTCGTGGTCGCCGCGTTCCCATTGGTGGTGCTCGTCGCAGGCGTGACGGTCCTCCGGTGGACGGTGCCGCGGGCAGCGAGCGTCGCCCTGGTGGCCGTGGTCGCTGCGGCGTGGTGGTGGGACGTCACCGCCGCGACGCTGTCGGGCGCGTCGCTACGGGGCCTGTTCATCGCGGCAGAGATCCTGCTGCTCGTGGTGGGGGCGTTGGCCATCGTCGGGCTGCTCGAACGGCTGGACCTCTTCACCCCGATCCGGCGGCGCCTCGGCGCGATCTCGGGTGATCATCGGGTCCAGACGCTGGTGATCGCCCTTGCCATGGTCTCGGTGCTCGAGGGCGCGGCCGGATTCGGGACCCCGGCGCTCTTCGCGATCCCGCTGCTGGTCGCGCTCGGGTTCGCGCCCGTGCACGCTGTCGTGCTGAGTCTCGTCGGTGACTCGATCCCGGTGGTGTTCGGCGCCATCGGGGTCCCGGTGACCCTCGGCGTGGGGTCGGTGCTGGACCCGCTGACCCCCGATGCGGCCTCGATCACCGACGACGCCGCCGCGACGGCCGCGGCACGCAACATCGTCGGCGCCGTCCTCGTGGCCAACGTCTTGGTGTGGATGAGTGTGCGCCTCCGCGCTGGCCCCGGACCGCACCCGAGACGTGCTCCGCCAGACGGTGGTTCCCATGGTCGGCCTCGTGGTGTTCTTCGGTGTGGCCGGCCTGTTGCTGACCCGGTGGTGACCGGGATCTCGCACCATCAACAACGTTCCGAACGGGGCCGAGGTTCGGAAGGATGCCGCCGAATCAGGTGCCCACCGGTGTCGGCATCGCCCCTGAGCTCAGCCCGAGCGGCGGGCAGCGGCGGTGGCCGCCGCCATCTTGCGCCCGTCGAACCCGATGCGTTGCACCGGCGTGACCTCGAGGACCCGACGGTTCTCGGTGTCGTTGAGGCGCACGAACTCGGCTTGGGCGGCCTCGTCGCCGACACGCAGACGACGCGCCAGCGCCGGAAGGAACCAGTCGATGGTGGCGCGATCGTCGTGCACTGCGCAGGTGCCCTTGTACGTCAGCGCCCACGAGCCCTTGATCGGGGTGCCCTTGCTGGTGATCGAGATCGCCACCCGCGGATCGCGTTGCACGGCCTTCACCCGCACCCGCAGCGAGGACACGCTCAACCAGAAGCGCCCGTCGTGGTGCACGAACGACATGATCACCCCGACCGGCCAGCCCTCACGGTTGGTCCACATGAAGTTGCACTCGGTCTGGAGTTCGAGCAGCTCCGCCTCGTCGGCGTCGTCGAGCGAGTAGCTGCTGACGTCGTCGTAGGTGAACGAGTCGTCCATCAGCCGCCTTGACCCCAGCCCAGCCAACCGCTCCACCGTCTGAAGACCCCCCGGCTGTTCTGGGCAGGATCGGCTTCGACGTGGCCCGCCTCGACGCAGCCCGAGTGGAAGGTCCGTCCGTCGACCGTCGTGGTGTCGTCGCCGTCGATGATCGCCCCGTCGCAGACACTGCACTGCATCGTCTCGCCTGTCATGACGGTCAGCCGATGTCGACCGAGGTCTCGTCGATCTCGAGCTGGCGGAAGTAGTGATGGTAGAAGTGGCGGATCTTCGACTCGTTGTAGGAGGCGAAGATCACCTCCTGTTGCTCCTGGGCCTTCAGGCCGGTCTGGACGTGGGGCAGGTTCAGCGAGTCCTGCTGGAACACCTTGGCCAGCGCGCCGAGTTCGGTGGCGGTGGTCCAGTCGTCGTCGAAGCCCAGGTCGGTGATGGTGGCGATGGGCGGCCGGTTGTCGGGGTCCGGTGCCGGCGGGAACAACATGACCTCGAAGATGCAGGTCTCGTGATCGTCGCCGTTGGGGCGGAACCGGTAGAAGATGTGGTGGTAGCAGCCCCACGGCGACCAGTTCGGGAACACCGAGTAGAACATCGCGTCGATCATCTCGGCGTCGCTGACGTTGTCGAGATCGAGCAGGTCGCCCCACTGCTCGCGCAGCGCCGCCCGCTTGGTCTCGGCCGCCGCGGCACGGAGCTCGGCGATCTCCTCGGGCGTCTCCACCGGCGGCGGCAACATGAGCGGCACCTCGTCGAAGCCGGCCATGTTCGGCCCGCCCACCCACATGCACAGATGGGGGTCGGCCTGGGTCTGAGGGCCCTCGATCCAGTTGCCCTCGGCGTCGAAGATGCTGTCGTGGCCGTCGAGGTTGGTGACGCTGCACCCGGTCCTCTTCGATGCGCTCGTAGACGTGGCCGCTCATCGGGTGCTTCCAGCGGGCGAACTGCAGGCCGTCGGTGAGCCGCTCGTACTGCGTCATGTTGGCCAGGTGCGGGCTCTCGACCGCGTGCGGTGAGATGGCCCGGGAGTAGCTGCCGTAGACAGTCGTAGCGGCTGTTGGCGTCGCCGAGGTTCTGCATCAGCGTCGGGTGCGTGGCCACGGTGTGGTACGCCTCCATGAAGGCTTCCTGGCAGACCTTCCAGTTCATCGGCATGAGCTTGCGGACGTGCGCGGCCTTGTAGCGCTTGTCGAAGGGCAGATGCGTGAAGTGCTCGTCGATGTCGCCGAGGAAGTCGCCGCAAGCGAGCCGGCGTCGCGGTCGGGGTTGATGAACACGAACCCCTGCCAGGTGTCGACCCTGGCCTCGGGCAGGCCATAGAGATCGGGTTCGACGTCGGGGAAGTCCCACTGGCAGGGGATCTCCTTGAGCGAGCCGTCGAGGTTCCAGGCCCAGCCGTGGAACGCACAGCGCAGGTTCGCCGCGCCCTTGCCGGCGCAGGTCCGGAGCTTGCGGCCCCGGTGCAGGCAGGCGTTGCGGTAGGCCTTGATCTCGTCGGGGCCGCTGCGCACGATGAGGAACGACATCGAGGCGATGTCGTAGACGTGGTAGTCGCCGACCTCGGGGATCTCCTCTTCGAGACACGCCAGCTGCCAGACCCGACCCCAGAGCTTCTCGACCTCGAGGTCGTGCCAGGCCCGGGAGGTGTAGACCCCGGCGGGGACCCGGGTGTTGCCGGCGGGCATCGCCGATTCGCGCCGCATCACCTCGCTGACGGGGTGGGTGTCGAGCTCGAGCAGGCGAGCGAAGCTCACCCCTGCGGAGCGGTCGGTGCCGGTGAGGATCTCGGTCATGGCGTTCCCTCGTGCGAAGAGACGGTGGACATGAACAGCTGGTCACCGAGCGTACTGCACCGCTGCCGACCGGGTCCTGGACGCCCTATCGTCGTCGACGATGCTCGAGATCGTGCTCGCCGGCTGCGTGGCCGTGCTCGCCGTTGCCCTGGTGATCCTCGTGGCACAGCGGCGGGCAACGCCCACTGTCGGCGAGTCGACAGCGGTCGACGGGACCGGGACCGCGGTCGAGGCATCCCTACCGGTCGACGACGGCCTCGAGACCCGTCGCAACGGCGATGCCATCGAGTTGTGGTGGCCCGGCGGCGCGAAGCTGGCAACGGTGCGGGTGGGGTCGGGCAGCGGTCCCGGTTCGTCGCTGCCGGCGCCGTGGGCGCGCCGTGCGGTCGGCGGCCTCGTGCGCCGAGCCCGTCGGGGATCGTCGGGCACCAGCGGCGGCCGCTACCGGGTGACGATTCCGCCCGATCTCGCGACGACCATGCGCGAGGGCGGCGAGCTCGATGTCATCCTCGGCGGTGGGGGGCTGTCGCTGCTCGGACGGGGGGCAGGTGCCGCCGTGGCCCCCACGGCGGCGGCGCTGACCGTCGGCACCCTGGCGTTGGGTATCGCCCAACAGCAGCGTCTCGATCGCACGCTGGCGGTGATCGATCGACGCCTCGGCCTCGTCGTCGATCGGTTGCGCGACGACGACCACGGTCGCCTCGACGCGGCCGAGGCGCTGCTCGAGCTCGTCGACACCCGCAGTGCCGAGATCCCCGGCCCCCAACTGCGATCCGAGCTGGCCGTGGTCCGTCAGCACGTCGAGTCCGTGTACTTCGCCCGCCGCCGATTCGCCGAACGTGTGGCGGCTGCGATCGGCGACGCCCAGCTGGCCGAAGAGGTCGACAGCGGCGAGGCCCGGGCCTGGGCCGATGGGGTGCTCGACGCCGTCGCCGACCCCGAAGAGCTTCGTTCGGAGTTGTTCGTCTATCTCCGGGCGCTCGTCGTGCGCGCCCGCCTGGCCACCACCACCTCGACGATCATCGCCCTCGACGGCGACGCGGCCGACGCCGCCCGTCTGCTCGCCGACACCGTCGCCGAGCTTCGCCGGGACTTCTACGCCGTGTACCGACGCCTGCGTCCGCTGGCTCAGTGGGCGCCCGAGCGCGGGCGGTCCCTGCGGCGACGGGACTGGGAGCGCGCCCACGAGACGGTGCAGGAGGTGTTCGCCCTGATGGCCGGCGAGATCGAGCCCCTCTTGCCTCCGGCGGTCAGCGACGAAGTGGAGCTCGATGTCGTGGTCGACGATGACGGTGAGGTCACCGATGCCGCCGTGGTCCTGCCCGACGATGCAGGCCCTGGCCCGGGTCCGGAGAGGCAGGATCGATGAGCGACATTTGTCACGACTTGGTTGCCTGCTTCCCAGGGACCCCGCGGAGCCGATAGGTTCCTGCGGAACTATCTGACCGTGGTCGAGGCGGATAGGGAAATCGACTTCGGCCGCACCCTTGGAGGGGCCATGCCCAAAAAACTATTGATGCTGTTCAGCATTCTGCTCGCCTTCAGCCTCATCGCTGCTGCGTGCGGTGATGATGACGACGACACCACGACCGAGCCTAGCGGCCGAGGAGGGCACCGACGACGGTGCCACCGAAGAGCCGGCCGACGACGGTGCGGCCGAAGAGCCGGCAGATGACGGTGCCGCCGAAGAAGAAGCCACCGACGATGGTGCCGCCGAAGAAGAGGCCACCGGCGATGTGACCCCGGTCAAGGCCTGTGTCGCCACCGGCCAGGCCGGCGTCGACGATCAGAGCTTCAACGCTGCCGCATGGGAAGGCGTCCAGGCCGCCGTGTGCCGACGGCGTCGCCACCGAGGACTCGTTCTTCCTCGAGCCGGGCGAGGCGTCGCAGTACCAGGCGGTCGTCACCCAGCTGATCGAGCAGGGTTGCGAGCACATCGTGACCATCGGCTTCGACCTCGGCGAGGTCACCGCGACCAACGCCGCCGAGCACCCCGACATCACCTGGACCATGGTCGACAACATCTTGAGCGACCCCGAGACCTTCGAGCCGCTGCAGCTCCCGAACGTCCTCGAGCTCGTCTACCAGACCGACGAAGCGGCGTTCGCTGCGGGCTACCTCGCAGCCGGCGTGAGCCAGACCGGCGTGCTCTGCACCTACGGCGGCGGCAACTTCCCGACCGTGTCGATCTTCATGGACGGCTTCACCCGCGGCGCCCAGTACTACAACGAGGTCAAGGGCACCGACGTGAGCGTCCTCGGCTGGGACCCCGACGCCGGCGACGGCATCTTCACCGGCAGCTTCACCGACATGGGCCTGGCCCGCAGCACCGCTGACGGCCTGTTCCAGGAGAACTGCGACATCATCCTGCCCGTCGGCGGCGCGATCAACCTGCCCGCCGGCGATGCGATCAACGATCTCGGCATCGAGGCCGCGCTCATCGGTGTCGACTCCGATGCGTACTTCGCCATGCGAGCGCAGTACCAGTCGCTGTGGCTGACCACGATCGAGAAGAAGATCGCCCAGTTCGTCACCCAGTCGATCGCCGACCAGGCCGCAGGCACCTGGGAGGCCGGCTCGTTCGTCGGCACCGTCGCCAACGATGGTGTCGGCCTCTCGCCCGTACCACGACTGGGACGATCGGGTCTCCGACGAGCTGCGCGCCGAGGTCGATCAGCTCCTCGCCGACATCGCCGACGGCACGATCGAGCGCTGCGTTCACGCCGGTCGGTTACTGATCTGATGGTGCTTCGATGTCGGGTCGACGACGCCGACCCGACAGACTGACGACGCCGAGAGAGGCCGGGGGCCGACCGGCCCCCGGCCTCTTCGCTTTTTCGTTCGTGCGGATCTGTGGCTAGTGTGCGGCGGACGCCAGGCCATGGAGGGACGAATTGGAACTCGAGCTCTCGGGCATCACCAAGCAGTTCCCGGGTGTGCTCGCCAACGACGACGTCAACCTCCGTGTGGCGAGCCGGCGAGATCCTCGCCCTCCTCGGCGAGAACGGCGCCGGCAAGAGCACGCTGATGAACATCCTGTACGGGCTCTACACGCCCACCGTCCGGGGAGATCCGCCTCGACGGCGAGGCGCAGCACTTCACCGGACCGGGCGATGCCATCGCCGCTGGCATCGGGATGGTCCACCAGCACTTCATGCTCGTGCCCGTCTTCACCGTGGCCGAGAACGTCATGCTCGGCAACGAGCCGACGCAGCGCTTCGGCTGGCTCGATCTGCAGCGGGCGCGCAAGACCGTTCGGGAGATCTCGAGCCGCTACAGCCTCGACGTCGACCCCGACGCCGTCATCGAGGATCTCCCGGTGGGTCTCCAACAGCGGGTCGAGATCATCAAGGTGCTCGCCCGCGAGGCGAACATCCTCGTCTTCGACGAACCGACCTCGGTCCTGACGCCCACCGAGGTCGAGGGCTTCGTCGACATCATGAACGGGCTCAAGGCCGACGGCAAGGCGGTCATCTTCATCAGTCACAAGCTCAACGAGGCCCTCGAGCTCGCAGATCGCATCGTCGATCATGCGCCGGGGCAAGACGGTCGCCGAGGTCGTGCCGGCGGACATGACCGAGGAGAAGCTCGCCGAGCTGATGGTCGGGCGTCCGGTCGACCTCGTCGTCGACAAGGACCCGGCGCAGATCCCGGCGACGTCGTGCTCGTCGGTCGAGAAGCTCGTCGTGCTCGACGATCGCAATCAGCGAGGCGGTCGACGGCGTGTCGCTGCAGGTCCGCGCAGGCGAGATCGTCGGTGTCGCCGGCGTGCAGGGCAACGGCCAGACCGAGCTCGTCGAGTCGATCACCGGGCTGCGTCCCTCGCTCGGGGGTTTCGTGAGGCTCAAGGGCGAGGACATCACCACCAGCTCCGCGCGAGCCATCCACAAGCGTGACGTCGCCCACGTGCCCGAGGACCGCCAACGCAGCGGGCTCGTCCTGTCGTTCACCGTCACCGAGAACATCGTGCTCGACTCCTACTACGACGAGCCCATCTCTCTCGGCGTGCGGATGAACTGGGCGGCTGCCGAGGCACAGGCCGAACGGCTCGTCGAGCAGTACGACGTCCGGACCCCCGGCATCGACGTCGCCGTCTCGACCCTGTCCGGTGGCAACCAGCAGAAGGTGATCGTCGCTCGCGAGTTCGATCGCGACGTCACCCTGGTCGTCGCATCGCAGCCGACGCGCGGGATCGACGTGGGGTCGATCGAGTACATCCACTCGCGCATCGTCGAAGAACGTGACCACGGCGCGGCGGTGCTCATCGTGTCGTCGGAGCTCGAGGAGATCATGGCGCTGTCGGATCGGATCATCGTGATGTTCGAGGGCAGGATCGCAGGCGAGTTCGACGGATCGGCGACGCGCACCGAGATCGGCCTGGCGATGCTCGGGAGCGCGACGACGGAGGTGGCATCATGAGCGATTCCGACGACGGGCCTCGACGACGCGGGGGACGGCAGCACGACCGACATGGGCGATGAGCCCAGGCCACCGAGCCCCAGGCTGCCGAGCCCGACTTCCTGACCCGTGCGACCGGCGTCGGTTCCTCGATGCGCCAGGCGCTGACCGTGCCGTTCCTGGCGCTGTTCTCGGCGCTGGTGATCGGAGCGATCATCATCGCCGTCACCGACGTCGACAGCCTCAGGCTGTGGGGCGACGACCCCGGCGAGGCGTTCAGCTCGACCATGAGCGGCATCTGGCGATGCCTACCGCGCCCTGTTCGAGGGTTCGCTCGGATCTCGTCGTGCGATCACCGAGACGCTCTTCGCCGCGACACCGCTGATCCTGGCCGGTCTCGCCGTCGCGATCGGCTTCCAGGCCGGGCTGTTCAACATCGGCGCCAACGGCCAGATGCACATCGGCGGCATGGTCGCGCTCTGGGTCGGCTTCTCGTTCTCGGCGCCGGCGATCATCCACATCCCCGCTCGTGATCCTCGGTGGGATCGTCGGCGGTGCGGTCTGGGCAGGGCTGGCCGGGTTGTTGAAGGCCCGCACCGGCGCCCACGAGGTCATCACGACCATCATGTTGAACTTCATCGCGTTGTTCATGGTCGACTACCTGCTCAAGATCGACACCTCTTCCAGGCCGAAGGCCGCAACGATCCGATCTCGAAGCAGGCCGAGTCGTCGGCCCAGTTCCCGACGCTGTTCGACGGCTACCGGGTGCACATCGGGTTCCTGATCGCCCTGGCCGCGGTCTGGTTCGTCTGGTGGCTCATGTACCGATCGACGATCGGCTACGAGTTCCGAGCCGTCGGCGCGAACCCCGACGGCGGCAAGTACGCAGGCATGAACGTGGCGTGGATCTACGTCGCCGTGATGGCGGTCTCCGGCGGTCTCGCCGGTATGGCGGGCACCAATCAGGTGCTCGGCCTCGACCCGTATCGGGCCTTCTCGAACTTCGCCGGCGACATCGGTTTCGACGCCATCGCCCTGGCGCTGCTCGGACGATCGAACCCGGTGGGCGTGCTGTTCGCCGGGCTGTTGTTCGGCGGTCTGCGAGCCGGCGGCATCCAGATGCAGGGCGCCGCAGGCGTTCCGGTCGACCTCGTGCTGGTCCTGCAGGCGCTGATCATCGTGTTCATCGCCGCGCCCGAGCTCGTCAAGGCCGTCTACCGCATCAAGACGGTCGACGAGGGAACGAAGGCAACCGTCTCGACGGGGTGGGGCTCATGACCGCCGAGGCCGTCCACGGAACGTCGCGAGGTGGTCCTGCGCCGGGCGACGCCCGAGCAGCGACGCGCCACGGTCGATCGGGATCGGTCCTCATCGCCTGGCCGTGTTCGTGTTGTGGGTCTTCGGATTCGGTGTCGACAGCGGCGAGACCTCGACGTTCAACCTGTCGCTGCCCGGGCGCCAAGTACGAGAACATCACGTGGGCGGTCGACTCGCGGTCGCTGTCGATCGTGCTCGCCGCGATCATCGCGCTGCTCGGCGGGTTCGTGCTGCGGCGGACGCACCTGCGCTGGACGAACCTGGCGCTCGCGATCAGCTTCGCGCTGACGGCGCTGTCGTTCCTCACCTGGGCTGCTGCAGGGCAGTCGTTCAGCCTCGGTCGGCATGTTGGTGTCCACCGTCGTGTTGTCGATCCCGGTCACGCTGGGGGCTCTGTCGGGTCTGATGTGCGAACGGGTCGCCGTCATCAACATCGCCATCGAGGGCCAGTTGCTGACGACAGCGTTCGTCGGCACGATCGTCGGCTCGTCCGCAGACATCTGGATCGGCCTCTTCGCTGCGATCGCCACCGGCGCACTGCTCGGCGGGGTCCTCGCCGTGCTCGCCATCCGGTATCAGATCGACCAGATCATCGCCGGTGTCGTGATCAACATCTTCGCGTTGGGCCTGACATCGTTCCTGGCGCGGCGAGTCCTCGCCTCCGAACCGGGTCTCAACTCGCCTGGTCGTTTCGCGTCGATCAAGATCCCGATCCTCGGCGACATCCCGGTGATCGGTCCCATGTTCTTCGACCAGAACATGTTCGTGTACGCGACCTTCCTGCTGGTGATCGTCATCCACATCGGGCTGTTCTACACCCGCTGGGGCCTGCGTTCCCGCTCGGTCGGTGAGCATCCGAAAGCCGCCGACACCGTGGGTATCGACGTCTACAAGACGCGTTACCGCAACGTGATCATGGGCGGGTGCATCGCCGGATTCGGCGGGGCCTTCCTGACGCTGTCGCAGGTCAGCCGCTTCGAGGAGAACCTCACCGCCGGTATCGGCTTCATCGGCCTCGCTGCCATGATCTTCGGCCGCTGGATGCCCTTCGGCGCTCTCGGCGCGGGCTCGTCTTCGGGTTCGCCCGGGCGTTGCAGCAAAAGCTCGGGGTCCTCGGCACGCTCGATTCCCATCGGAGTTCTTGTCGATGCTGCCCTACATCGTCACCATCATCGTGGTGGCCGGGCGTCGTCGGGCAAGAGCCGACCTCCGGCTGCCGACGGTCAGCCCTACATCAAGGGCTGACCGCCTGATCGGTCCCGAGGCCCGAGCACAGGCCGCCACCGCTGCTCGGCACCCGGTGACCACCCAGCGTGACCCGGAAGTCGCGACAGGTCACGGGCGGTTGGGCACGCCGGCGAGCCGCGTCGGACTTCGCCCGATCTTCGGCTACAACGGTGGCACGATGCGAATTCTGGCTGCGTGCGGCGCGCTCCTCGTGATGGCGGTGACGGTGCCCATGCTCGTCGTCGGCCTCGACGCACCCCATGCCGGCGCGCAGCCCGAGCGCAGCGCACCACCGATCGACGTCGACGTCGACTACCAACTCGGTGGCGCCTACCGCCCGGTCGACTCGGTCGGCGTCGTGTCGCGCGACTGGTACAGCGGCGGCGCCCTGCGGCGCGGCGGCTACTCGATCTGTTACGTCAACGCCTTCCAGACCCAGGGCGACATCCCCGGGATCGAACGCCCCGACGAGCAGGGCAACTGGCCCCGACGCCTCGTGTTCTGGAAGGCGGGCCAGGATCCCAACTGGCCCGGGGAGTTCCCCATCGACATCCGCACCCCCGCCAAGCGCAAGCGGGCCGCCAACTGGGTGAAGCAGATGGTGCAGACCTGCGCCGACAAGGGCTTCGATGCCGTCGAGTTCGACAACCTCGACACCTGGACCCGCTTCCGTGACATCGAGGGCGTGAACCGACCCATCCGCAAGCGTCATGCGGTCCAGTACGCAAAGCGTCTGGTGCGTCACGCCCACTCGCTCGGCCTCGCCGTCGGGCAGAAGAACTCCAGTCTGCTCACCGCTCGCCAATCCCTCGAGCGCATCGGGTTCGACTTCGTGGTCGCCGAGGAGTGCGGGACCTACCGCGAGTGCGACCGCTACACGCGTGTCTTCGGCGACCGGGTGCTCGCCATCGAGTACGACACCGAGAGCTTCGCCTACACGTGCAACGAGATCGGCGACCGGGTCGCCGTCGTGCTGCGCGACGTGTTCCTGCGGCCGCGTGGCACCGAGGGTTACGTCTTCGACACCTGTTGAGCCTCCGAGCCGGTCGATGCGCCGGGCTCACGGACCCTCCAGACCCTGGCGACCCGGTCGATGGACCAGGGCGAGCGTTGCCGTGGCGTCGGCCGAGCCGTTGGCCTGCCACCACTACGCTGCGCTCTCGACCAAGGGGTGGCGATGCGCCAGACGGCCGAAGATCTCATCGACGCTGCGGCAGTTTGCGGCCGTGCACGCGGGCGGCGACGACGCCGACGACGGCGGGGTGACGGCATTCGTCGTCGGCTACCTGCGCCATCTCGATCGCGCCGATCTGGCGGCGCGCACGCCGGTCGATCTCGCCGGGGTCACGCTCGAACACCGGCGCCTGGCCGATCGGTGGCAGCCCGGCGAGACGATGGTCTCGGTCCGCAATCCCCGTGCCCACGTCGATGGCTGGGAGAGCCCCCACACCGTCGTCATGATGGTCACCGACGACGAACCGTTCCTGGTGAGCTCGGTCACCATGGCGCTCGCCCGCTACGACCTCGGCATCCATCTCGTCGCGCATCCGGTGTTTCGCGACCATCGCGGCATCGGCGGCGGGTTCGCCGACCCCGTCGTGGTCGAGCCCAATGGCGCTCCGTCGGTCTCGTTGATGATGCTCGAGGTCGACCGCATCGCCGACGAACCCACGATCGACGCGCTCGTCCGCCGAACTGGTCTCGGTCGTCGCGGATGTCCGAGCGAGTGTTGCCGACTGGCAGGCGATGCGCGCCGCGATGGTCGACGCCGCTGACGCGCTCGACATCGCCCGCGCCGACGATCCGGCTCATGCCGAGGCCATGGAGTTCATCCGATGGCTCGTCGATGATCACTTCACCTTCCTGGGCGTGCGCGATCACGACCTCGTCTCCCAGGGTGGCCGACTCACGTTCGCGCCCGTCGGTGCCACCGGACTGGGACTGGTGCGCGACCCGGCGGCGCCCCTCGATCGGCTACCGGCCGATCGTTCGGTCGATGCCATCGACCGCAGCGCGCTGGTGACGGTCACCAAGTCGAGCCACCGGTCCCGGGTGCATCGCGCCGGGTTCATGGACCAGATCTCCATCGCCCGCTTCGACGACGCCGGCACGATCGTCGGGCAGCGCCGGTTTCTCGGCCTGTTCAGCAGCGAGGCATATCGGCGCAGCGTCGTCGACATCCCGGTCGTGAAGGGCCTCGTCGCCGAGATCCTCCACCGCAGCGACTACCCGGCCGGTGGGCACGACGCGAAGCGTCTGCTCAGCGTGCTCGAGACCTACCCGCGCGACGAACTGTTCCAGGTCGATGCCGGCGAGCTCATGCCGATCGTGTTGAGCATCACCCAGCTCCAGGAGCGTCGCCGGGTGCGGGTGTTCGAGCGTCGAGAGCGCCACGGACGGTTCGTGACCGTGCTGGTCTACCTGCCACGCGACCGGTACACGACGGCGTCGCGGACCGCAGTGGAGGCGGTGCTACGGGAGGCCTACGGCGGTGAGGTGATCGACTGGAACGCCATGGTCGGCGACTCGGTGCTGGCCCGCCTGGTCTTCACGGTCCAACTCGATGCGGGACCGACGCCGGCGGTCGACCTCGAGGTCCTCCAGGACGACATCGCTGCACTCATCAGAGGCTGGGACGATGCGCTCGCCGATCGGCTTGTCCTGAGCCTCGGCGAGGACGTCGGCGTCCACCTCGCCCACCGGTTCGCCGGGCGATTCCCGGCCGGCTACCAGGCGAGCAACGACGCCCGCGCCGCGGTCGCCGACATCGTCAGCCTCGTCGAGCTCATCGCGGACGCCGACGCAGCGTCCGGCGGAGCACCGGCACGACCGCAGTGCGCTGTTACCGGCGGCCGGGACGACCCGACGACGAGTTCGGCGTCAAGTTGTTCCGCGCCGGCAGCGGTCTGTCGTTGACGCGAGCTCATGCCGACGCTCGGCAACCTGGGTCTGACCGTGCTCGACGAGCGCCCATACCAGGTGCATCCCGCCGACGGCCGACCGGTGTGGATCTATGACTTCACGGTGCAGCGCAACGGACCACCGTTGCCATTCGATCGCATCGCCACGCTCGTCGGCGACACGGTCGAGGCGATCCTCGACGGCGAACTCGCCGATGACGGCTTCAATCGGCTTGTGTTGGCCACGGGGCTCGATGCCCGTGAGGTCAGCGTGTTGCGCAGTTGTGCCCGCTATCTCCGCCAGGTCTCGGTCCCGTTCAGCCAGGCATACCTGGAGGCGGCGCTCGTGCGCCACGCCGGCATCGCTCGCAAGGTCTTCGAGGTCTTCGCCACGCGGTTCGACCCCGAGGTCGCCGATGCCGAACTCGCCGTGCCGCGAGCGCGTGCTGGCGGTCCTCGACGACATCGAGGCGATCGAGAGCCTCGACGACGATCGCATCCTGCGATCGTTCCTCGCCCTCGTGATGGCGATGACCCGGACGACCTATTACCAGCGCGAGCCCGACGGGACACGACGCCCGTTCCTGGCACACAAGATCGAGCCCGCCGAACTCGAAGGGATTCCCGAGCCGCGGCCTCGCTACGAGATCTACGTCCACTCGCCGCGTATGGAAGGCGTCCACCTGCGCGCCGGTCCGGTGTCGCGCGGCGGGCTGCGATGGTCCGAACGGCTGGAGGACTACCGAACCGAGGTGCTGGGTCTGCTCAAGGCCCAGATCGTCAAGAACGCCGTGATCGTGCCCGAAGGTGCGAAGGGTGGCTTCGTGGCCAAGGCCCTCCCCAGCGACCCGGAGGCCCGCCGGGCGGAGGTCGAGGCCTGCTACCGCCTGTTCGTGTCCGGGCTCCTGGCGTTGACCGACGACCTGATCGACGGTGAGGTCCGTCACCCCGATGCGACGCGCTGCCTCGACGGTGATGACCCCTATCTGGTGGTGGCCGCCGACAAGGGCACGGCGACGTTCTCCGACATCGCCAACGAGATCGCCGCCGCGAGCGGGTTCTGGCTCGACGATGCGTTCGCGTCCGGTGGCTCGAACGGGTATGACCACAAGGCGATGGGCATCACCGCGCGGGGTGCCTGGGAGTCGGTGTTGCGCCACTTCCGCGAGCTCGGTCACGACATCGCCACGGAGACCTTCACTGCGGTCGGTATCGGCGACATGTCCGGCGACGTGTTCGGCAACGGCATGATGCTGGCCGGCACCATCAGGTTGATCGCTGCGTTCGACCATCGTCACGTCTTCGTCGACCCGGACCCGGACCCTGCGGTCTCGTTCGCCGAACGGCAGCGCCTGTTCGAGCTGCCGCGGTCGTCATGGGGCCAGTACGACCGATCGGTGTTGTCCTTCGGCGGAGCCATCCACCCCCGCTCCGCGAAGTCGATCACGCTCAGCGACCAGATCCGCGAAGCGCTGGACATCGACGCCACCGTGGTGACGCCCGACGAGCTCATCAGCGCCATCCTGCGGGCTCCTGTCGACCTGCTGTGGAACGGCGGCATCGGCACCTATGTCAAGGCCTCGACCGAGACCCACCTCGATGTCGGCGACAAGGCCAACGACGCCATCCGCGTCGACGGCCGCGAGGTGCGGGCCCGGGTCATCGGTGAGGGCGGCAACCTGGGCCTCACCCAACGGGGCCGCATCGAGGTCGCCCGGAACGGCGGCCGGGTCTTCACCGATGCCATCGACAACTCTGCCGGGGTCGACTGCTCGGACCACGAAGTCAACGTCAAGATCCTCCTCGACGGCGCGGTCGCCCGGGGCGAGCTGACCCTGCGCGACCGCAACGAACTCCTCGTGGCGATGACCGACGAGGTCGCCGGCCTCGTGCTCGCACACAACCGGAGCCAGACCCTGGCGTTGAGCATCGCGTGTGTGCAGGCCCGCCAGATGAGCGATGTCCACGCCCGCTACATCCATGATCTCGAAGCGGCCGGTCTGGTGTCGCGCGAGCTCGAGGCGCTACCCGATGCAGAGGAGCTCAGCGATCGTCACGTCGCCGGTGAGGGCCTGACTGCTCCCGAGCTCGCGGTGTTGCTCGCCGTCGGCAAGAACCGACTCTCCACCGAACTGGTCGCCGGCACCGCCCCCGACCTCGCTTCGGTTGCCCACCTCGCCGTCGACTATTTCCCGACGCCGCTCCGGGAGCGATTCGGCAACGGCATCGAGCGCCATCCGCTGCGTCGCGAGATCATCGCGAACCGGATCGCCAACATCGTGATGGATCGCGCCGGCACCACGATGGTGCATCGCCTGGCCGGCGAGACCGGGGCCAGCTCGTCCGATCTGGCGCTGGCGCACCTCGCGGCCTGGCGCATCTTCGACCTGGGCCCGTTGTGGGACCAGGTCGCGACACTCGGCCACGACGTCGACGCGGCGACACAGATCGACGCCCTGCTCGCGATTCGTCGCCTGGGCGAGCGGGCGACCCGCTGGCTCCTGCTCCACCGCGCCGGGGCGCTCGATCCCGGCGCGCTCGACGACGAGGTCGGGGCCACGACCCGGTCGACCACCGCGGTCCTGGCGGATCTGGTGACGGGTACCGCGCGTCGCGACATCGTCGCCCGGGTCAAGAGTGCGACCGACGCAGGAGTGGCCGACGAGCTGGCCTGGCGCCTCGCGGTGCTCGAGCCGGCCATCGCGGTTCTCGACATCGTCGAGGTCGCGCACGGACGCGCGCTCGATGCCATGGGGGTCGCGGCGCAGTACTTCGCCGTCGCCGCAGCGCTCGACCTGTATTGGCTGCACGACCGCATCGACGACCTTCCTCGCGATTCTCGCTGGGCGGCGTTGGCGCGGCTGTCCTTGCGGGCCGATCTCGAGAGCCTGCATGCCCGGATCACCGACGCGGTCGCCGGTGCGGAGCAGACCCCCACGGGCGACCTGCTGGCCGATGGTGCACGCGCCGCCGATGCCGTGGATCAATGGCTTGCGGGCCGGCCGGCCGTGGCGGCTCGTTGCCGGGCCTCGATCGCCGATCTGCGCGCCGGCGGCCGGACCGATCTGGCTGCGCTGCTCGTCGCGTGTCGAGAGCTCTCGGTGTTGGCACCGATGGCGAGTCCGCATCCGAATCGTGGAGCCGAAGGTGCCGACCGCCTCGTGGGTGGCCCGGGCCGGGACAGCACCCAGCCCTGATCAGCCCTGCCAGGCGGTGCCCGCAGGCGTCACTGCATGCGGGCGTCCATGGCCTGGAGGCGCTTGGCGAGCTCGAGGGCGATGGCAGTGCCCAGACCGGGCACGTCTTCGAGCACCTGGGCGAAGCGCTGATGGGGGATCATCAACAGCGACATCGGGGTTGCGGCCACGACGGTGGCCGATGCAGGCCGACGGGTCAGCAAGCCGATCTCACCGATCATCTCACCCTCGGGGATCTCGGCGACGACCTCACCATCGATGGTCACCGTGGCCCGGCCCGATTCGATCACGAAGGCCTCGTGCTGCATCGCTCCCTGGCGGAACAGGGTGGCGCCCTCGTCGACGTCGATGGTGTCGATGGCCGATGCCAGTCGTTCGAGCGACTTCTTGTCGCTCGAGGCGAACAGTGGCACTGCAGCGAGTCGTTCGACCTTGGGATCCATATGCGTTGCCCCCTCCTTGACCTGTGTCGGGCGGCAGCTTAGTGGAGACCCACCGGGTGCGTGTCGGGGCACGAGATGTCTACCGTGGCCCCATGTCTGCTGCGTCGCCGCTCGCCTCACTACCGGTGGCCGGTGCGCGTCGGGTCGCAGTGCGGGTCACGCCCGACGCCGAGCGCCAGATCCGTGCCGGTCACCCATGGGTGTTCGACCGGTCGGTGCGCAGCGTCGGCCACGATGGCGCCCCGGGCGACCTCGCCGTGGTCTTCGACCGTGCGCGCGACTTCCTCGCGATCGGGTTGTACGACCCGACCTCGCCCATCCGCATCCGGATCCTGCACCGCGGCCGTCCGACGACCATCGACGAGGCCTGGTTCGCAGGAGCGCTCGACGCTGCGCTCGACAGACGCGCGCCCGGCTTCCCGGTCATCGACGACGACGGGTCGACGCTGACCGACGCCTACCGGCTCGTCCACGGCGAGAACGACGGCCTGGGCGGCCTCGTCGTCGACCGCTACGGCGACCACGTGGTCATCGAGGTGTTCACGCCTGCGTGGCTGCCGTATCTGGGCGTCGTCGTCGATGCGCTCCGACGACGGCTCGAGCCCCGCCGGGTCGTGCTGCGGCTGGCCCGGCTCGTGCAGCGCACGGCCACCCACGGCCTCGTCGACGGTCAGGTCATCGCGGGAGAGGGCACCGGCGATGCGGCGCCGTCGGTGACCTTCGTCGAGAACGGGCTCCGCTTCGGCGCCGACCTCGGACGGGGACAGAAGACCGGCCACTTCTGCGACCAACGCGACAACCGCCAGACGGTGCGCGACCCGAAGCGCCGGCGCCACGGTGCTCGACGTGTTCAGCTGCACGGGCGGGTTCTCGGTGCACGCCGCTGCGGGAGGAGCGACTGCGGTGACCTCGGTCGACAGAAGCGAGCACGCGCTGGCCGCAGCGCGGGAGAACATGGCTGCCAATGCGTCTGCCGGCGCGACGGTCGCCGACCACCGGATCGTCGCCGGTGACGCGTTCGCGGTCATGGCGGCGCTGGCGCGCGAGGGGCAGGCCTACGACGTCGTCGTGGTGGATCCGCCGTCGTTCGCTCGTCGGGCCGATCAGGTCCCGGCTGCGCTCGACGCCTACCGGCGTCTCGCCGAGCTGAGCGCAGCGCTCGTCGCGCCCGGCGGGCTCCATGTGCAGGCGTCGTGTTCGGGTCGCATCGACGCCGAGATGCTGCGCTCGACGGTCGATGCCGGGCTCGCGAGCCGCAACCGGGACCCGTCGCAGCAGTGGACCACGGGCCAGCCCGGCGACCATCCGATCGGCTTCGCCGAGGGCGCCTACCTCGATGCGGTGTGGTCGGTGCTGTGACGCCCGGGCCCGAGTCGGGCCACGGCACGAGGATCGCCGCCTCGTCTACGGTTTCGCTCACCACGCCAAGGGGGAGACCATGCTCACGACGTATCCGTTCTTTCAGGATGCCTACCTCGTCAACGACGTCGAGGCGTCAGTTCAGAAGTGGAGCGACCTGTTCGGGGCAGGACCCTTCGTGGTCACCCACCATCACAAGACCGACCGCTTCGACTACCGCGGCACCGATCACGAAGCCGATGTGTCCTACGCCTTCGGGTACCTGGGTGACACGATGATCCAGTTCATCCAGCAACACGACGACACGCCGTCGATCTACCGCGACATGTTCGACGCGGGCGAGGAGGGCTTCCATCACGTGGGCTGTCTCGTCCACGATTTCGAAGCCGAGTTCGCCCGCCTCGAGGGACTGGGTTTCGATTGCGCCACCCGCCTCTACGCCGACGGCGTCGATGCCGCCTATTTCGACACCCGCTCGGTCAATGGCTGCTTCACCGAGATCCACGGTGATCCGCCGCACATCCTCGGCGCCTTCGCCACCTGGAAACGCGCCCACGAACTCCGCCAACCCGGTGACGATCCGTTCCTGCGGCGCTGAGGTCGCCACCGCGCCACCGAATGCGCTACTTGACGATCAGCACGCTGCGGTCGGCGTGGTTGGCGACATGATGCGAGACGCTGCCGCGCAACAGCCGGGTCGCCCGTCCGAGTCCCCGGCTGCCGACCACGACCAGATCGGCGTCGCGCCGTTCGGCCTCGTCCATGATGACCTCGGCCGGGTGTCCTTCGACGAGATCGCCGTCGTGGGCGATGCCGAGGTCGTCGAGGTAGCTGGCCGGCGGCGGCCAGCGCGTCGCGTTCGGTGGCCATGGCGTCGTAGGAGTTGCGGAACTCCTCGGGCATCTGGCGGATGGTCTCGGCGACCTCGTGGGCGGAGGGGTAGTGCACGCCGCACACGAGATGGATCGTCCCGCCCGAGGCCGACGCCAGTTCCGCGGCGGCCGCCAGGGCGCGCGTGGCGTGTTCGGATCCGTCGATGCCGACGACGATGCGGCTGAACGCCATGGTGGGCTCCTCTTCGATACGCCCCCGGGTGCACGGGGACGCTCATCGTGGGCCATGGACCGCCGGTCAGCGGCAGGGTCGAACGTCCCGGCTCGTGCACTCGGTGCCCGCCGCACGGGGAGCATGGTGGTGACGATCCCGGTCGAGGGCCCGGCACCGTGGAGCCGTGCGCTGGCATCTGCAGGCGGTCGAGCGGTCGAGATCGAGCACGAACGACGGCTGCCGCCCGACCTGGTGGAGGCGCTCGTCGCGACCGGGGTGTTCCGGCGCTGGATCCCGGCGGCCTACGACGGCCACCAGGCCACGCTCGCCGACGGCCTCGCGACCATCGAGTCAGCGGCGTACCACGACGGATCCACGGGGTGGTGCGTCATGATCGCACTCACCACCTCGTTGCTCGCTGCGTCGTTGCCCGACGAGCACGCGGAGGCCATCTATCGACCTCCCGGCGCGATCACCGGCGGCTACGCAGCACCGGTCGGACGGGCACGCAGCGTCGGCGACGACCTGGTGGTCGACGGCCGATGGTCCTGGGGGAGCGGATCGAGTCACTGCACCTGGATCGGAGGCGGCGCAACGGTCGTCGACGAGGCGGGTGAACCGGCACGGCTGCGCGACGGGTCGTCGCGGGTGTTCGTCTACTTCGCGATCGGACGAGGTGGAGCTGCTCGACACGTGGCGGGTGTCGGGGATGCGGGGGACGGCGTCGACCGATTACGTCGTCGACTCGGTCGTGGTGCCCGCGGGGCGCTGGGTGCCCCTCGACGTGGGTGCTCGCCGCATCGACGATCCGCTGTATCGCTTCTCGAGCTTCGGTGCGCTCGCCGCCGGAGTCGCTGCGGTGAGCCTGGGGCTCGGTCGTCGTGCCGTCGACGAGCTCGCCGTGGTCGGCGCGAGCAGACCCGCCGGCAGCGGGCGATCGCTGGGCGAACGGGCGCCGGTGCAGGCGGACCTGGCTGCAGCGGAGGCCAAGGTGCGCGCCGCTCGGGCGTTGCTCGGCGAGATCGTCGAGGCGGCGTGGGATGCCACGATCAGCGATGGTCGCGTCGGCGACGAGCATCGCCGGCTGCTGCGACTGGCGGCCTGCCATGCGGCGACTGCGTCGGCCGCAGCAGTCGAGACCTGCTACCGGGCTGCCGGTGGCCAGGCCATCTACGACGACAGCCCGCTGCAGCGGGTGTTCCGTGACGTCAACGTCGCGACCCAGCACGCCATGGTCTCGCCGCGGGTCCTCGAGCCGCTGGGTCGCATCGGCTTCGGTCTTCCGACCGATCACCGGATGCTCTGATCGCCGCCCTGGATGCGGATCGTGCGGTCGCTCACGATCGCGACGGTACGCCGCACGGTGAACGGTCGGGGACCGTCCGAAGAAGGCTGCGTGAGGGCAAGGATTCGGACAAGAGGGCCCACCACGATCAGGTGGCCACGATCATCGTGCGGACTGCATGTGGTCGCGTCGTGACCCGCTGCGAAGTCGGTGGTGCTGGCGACATGGGGTCTGCTCGTCGAGGGGTACTGGCGAAACGGGGTCGAACTTGGCAGGATCCCGGAGGTGGAACCGACGATGCGCTGCACCGACCTGACCAGACGCTTCGGTGACCGTGTCGCCGTCGACGATGTGTCCTTCTCGATCGCCGTCGGCGAGACCTACGGCCTGCTCGGCCCCAACGGAGCCGGCAAGACCACGACGATCTCCATGATCTGGGGCTTGCTGAGCCGCGACGCGGGCACGGTCGAGATCGACGGACTCGACCTCGACCACGATCCCCAGGGTCTCAAGTCACGCATCGGCTACGTGCCGCAGGATCTGGCGGTCTACCCGGACCTGAGCGCTGCCGAGAACCTGCGGTTCTTCGGTCGGCTCCAGGGTCTCGACGGGCCGGCACTGCAGGCGCGCATCGAGGTGGTGCTCGACACGGTGGGGCTCGCCGACCGTGCCGACGATCGAGCCGAGGAGTACTCCGGCGGCATGAAACGGCGGCTGAACATCGGGGTGGGACTGCTTCACGAGCCGTCGCTGTTGGTGCTCGACGAGCCGACGGTCGGCGTCGACCCCCAGAGCCGCAACGCCATCCTCGAGTCGGTCGAGCGCCTCGGGGGCGGCGGCATGGCGGTGCTCTACACGACCCACTACATGGAAGAGGCCGAGCGGCTCTGCGACCGGGTCGGGATCATCGACGAGGGTCGACTGATCGCCGAAGGAACTCGCCGTCAACTCATCGAACGCATCGACGGACACGACCGTGTGCGGTTGCGCGTCGACCGTCACCCGACCGACCCGGCAGCCGTGCTCGGACCCGTGCCCGGCGTCACCGGCGTGGCCGTGGTCGACGGCGAGGTCGAGGTCGTGTGCGAGAACGGCCATGAGGTCCTGGCCGACCTGCTGGCAGCCTGCTCGCGAGGCCGCAGATGGTGGTGACCTCGGTCGAGCTGATCGAGCCCGACCTCGAGTCGGTGTTTCTGGAGTTGACCGGCAAGGGCCTCCGCAACTGACCCCGTCGGTGTCAGAGGCGCCGACCGCCGGCCTGTCAGTCGGTCAGCGCCCGATGCAGGGCGATCGAGGCAATGCCGATCAACGCGACGGCGAAGCCGGCGAGTACCGCGAGCTCGGTGGTGATGTCGCCGATGCCGCCACCCTCGCGGATCACCGTCGAGAACCCGTCGTTCGCCCATGCGTGGGGCGTGATGTGCGGCCACGCGGCGCAGCGAGTCGGAGTACACCTCCAACGGCACCATCGATCCGCCGAGCGCCGCGAGTCCGAGTGCTGCGAAGATGCCGAACGGCCCGGCTTGGGCCTCGCTCGAGAACACCGATCCGACCAGGATCGCGGCGCCGGTGCCGACAAGGGCGAACACCATCACCAGGCTCAGCGACGCCACCGGGTCACCCCAGTCGACACCGAAGATCGCCCAGGCAGCCACGACGATGAACACGCCCTGGAAGGCGGCGATGGCGAATCGGCCGAGGCCGATCCCTGCCACCACCTCCCACGAGCGGGTCGGCGTCGCGAGCATCCTTCGAGCCACACCGAGCTTGCGGGTGGTGATGATCGCAGTCGCTGCGGCCAGCGAGTTCACGAACACGAAGAGCACCAGCTGCTGCGCGGCCAGGAAGCCCCGACGGTCGCTGCTCGATGGCGGACCACCGTCGGGGTTCTCGACGGTCACCATCAGCGCCGCACTCGCCGGTGGCGCCGTCCCGGCCGCAGTGAGCGCCTCGTCGAAGTCGACCAGACCCTCGGCAGCCAGGAATCGGGCGGTCGTGAGCTGCCCGGAGCGGTCGGCGACCACGGCGTCGACCAGCGCTCGGACCTCGGTCCCTCCCGAGTCGGGGACCGAGATGAAGCCGATTTCGGCTGTCTCGCCGGCACGGACGCGGGCATCGAGGTCGTCGGGTATGACCACCACGGCCTCCAGGTCGTCGCGCTGCAGCGCCCGGACTGCAGCGTCGACGCCGGAACGGCGTTGGACATCGGCGCCGTCGATGGCGATGATGGCCTCGGCGAGGTCGGTGGCGAGGGGGCCGTCGCCACCGTGCACCACTGCGATGCGGGGCTCGAAGCTGCCGAACACCGACCCCAGCACGACGATCAGTACCAGTGGCAACACCAGCACGAAGAACAGGTTGGATCGCTCGCGGAACAGCCTGCGCAGATCCGTGCCGGCGATCGCGAGTACCCGGCGGGTCATTGCTCGCCCTCGGGCTGCCGGCACGCGTTCACGACGCCACCATGCGTCGGGCTCCACGCAGCCCGATTGCGCCGGTCACCCCTGCGAAGGCGAGGAGGGCCACGATGCTCGCCGTGACGTCGCCCAGATCGCCGCCTGCGCTCAGCTCGCGGAACCCGTCGAGCAGCCAGCGGGTCGGGGTCAGGTGGCTCACGAGATCGAGCACCGGCGGGCCGAATGCGATCGGGAAGAACGACCCGCCGAACACCGCCATGACGACCGCCACGATCGAGGTGATCGACTCGGCCTGGACCGAGGTGCGTGCGATCGCGCCGACCATGGCGACGATGCCCATCGCCGACAACACGCCGCACACGGTCAGGACGGCGACCGGAACCGGCGGCCCCCACGAAGCCCCCAGAACCACGGTGGTCGCGACGATGAGTGTGGCCATGCTCGTGACGCCCAACGCGAACGCCACCAGGATCTTGCCGCCCACCACCGCCGCTGGCGGGATCGGCGCCGCCAGCAGACGAGCCAGGGTTCCGTTGTCGCGCTCTTCGACGAGGCCGAGGACGCCGTACTGCACCGTGAAGAACAAGAAGAACACAGCGATGCCGACGGCGTAGTAGGTGGCGAAGTCGAAGCCGCCCCCGCCGGCATCGTCGAACCCCAGCACGATCGCATCGGGGGCGGTCGCGGCCCGTCCGGCCAGCGCATCGATGTCGGCCGAGTCGGCGCCGGCAGCGAGTGCTGCGGTGACCGAGCGCTGCACGGTCCCCACCCTGGCGGCGTACCCGCGGGCGATCGCCGTGGCGACATCGGTGCCGATGGTGGCCTCGGGGTTGGCGACGACCACCAGGCCACCCCCGTCGCCCGATGCCACCGCATCCGACATCCCCGGCTCGAGGACGAACGATGCGGCGACCTCGTCGGCGTCTGCGAGCGCACGAGCCGTCGCCTCGTCACCGGCATCGACGATGCGGAACTGCCCGTCGGCGCCGAGCTCGTCGAGCAGCCCGACGAATCCGTCTGCGATCGCGCCGCCGTCCCGGTCGGTATACGCGAACTCGAAACCGAAGTCGTCGCCGCCTCCGCCGAAGGTGACGCTCATGATGAGGGCCAGACCGAAGGGCGCCAGGAATCCGACGATGAACGCCGACCGGTCACGCACGCGCAGTCGCAGGTCCTTCGTGGCGATCACGCCTGCTGCGGTTGCGGTGCGGACTCGTCGGGAGGGCACGCGGCGAGTATCGCTCATGGGAGGCGGACCGGGCCAGAGATCATTGCGGCCGGGCGGCGCACGGCCCCGACTCAGCTTCGATGTGCGAACACCGACGGGAAGCGCGCCAGGAACGCGATCGCGGCAGCCAGCTCGCGTTGGTCGACGCACTCGCCGATCTTGTGGGTGTTCTGCTCGATCCCGGGGCCGAACCCGACCATCGCCGGATGCGTGGTCGCGCCGGCAACGACCCAGTCCTTGGATGCCGGGACCGCGATCAACGCCTGGTCGGCGGCGACGGGATAGCCCACACCATCGGTGGAGAAGATCCACCGGTCGA
The DNA here is from genome assembly GCA_963716795.1 of uncultured Acidimicrobiaceae bacterium. GTDB lineage: Bacteria > Actinomycetota > Acidimicrobiia > Acidimicrobiales > UBA8592 > CAVQUE01. Next base: position 167,029 of record CAVQUE010000004.1, read on the forward strand.
CCCGGGGCTCGGCACGCGGTGCGCCGCCGGCACCGGGCGTGACCTGGGGGGCCACCACGCGTGCGTAGGTCTCGGTGGCGGCAGCGATGGATGGGTGGTCCGCAGGGGTCGACCATCCTGGGTAGATCTGGGGGTTGCCGGGTACGTGACCCCGCCAGGTGGGGCGGTCGTAGGTCGGCACCACGACCTCGACGTCGAGACCGGCCGCTCGGGCTCGGGCGACGGCATCGAGGCACTCGATTTCGGCGAGCGCGTCGGCCGGATCCTCACCGACGGTGAGGCGGCGATCGAACCGGAACACGAATCGGTCGGGCACCGCACAGTCGCTCGGCGTGTCGAGGTTCGCCCACGACGCAGTGCGGGTCCCCGCACCGAGGAACACGTCGTCGCCGAACGCGCCCGGAGCCTCGGCCTGCGCTGCGGCCTCGGCGATGATCGCCGCACCGTACTCGAGGGGGTTGAGCCCTTCCCAGGGCATCGACCCATGGCACGAGCGGCCGGTCACGGTGACCTCGATCTGCATGCGGCCGCGCTGGCCGCGGTAGATGCCGAGGGCGCCCTTGGTGGCGTCGCCCGTGCCTTCGGTCAGCACGACCACATCGGGGACCAGGTCGGGTGCGGCGCCGGCCAGGACCTGGCGCATGAGAAACATCGGGCCGGCGCCGTCGTTGTCCTCCTCGGCGGCGGTGGCGTGAGCCCGTACGATCACGCCTCGCAGGGCTCCTGCATCGGCGGCCTCGAGGGCGATCTTGGTGGCGAGCACCTGGGCCACGACTCCGCTGAGCTGGTCGGCTGAACCCCGCCCGAAGACCAGGTGGTGCCAATCGTCGTCGGCTGGGAGATGGCCCAGCTCACGGCGCAGGAACGCCCGGTCGACGGCCCCGTCGTCGACGACGCCGTCGTAGGCATCGATGCCACCCGTCTTGGCCCGCCAGGTTTCCCGCAGCGCGGCGACGGTGTCGCTGTGACCGTCGAACCAGATCACCCGTCTGTCGGCGGGGTCGATGCCGTCGGTGGGATCCGACACCGTCCAGACGAGGTTGCCGTAGTCGTCGATCCAGACGTCGTCGGGTGAGCGGACCGCACCGATCTCGACGATCGTGCGACGGAGGTACTCGAGCCGCGGCCCTTCGTGGTTGCTGAGCCCTGCATCGGGGTCGCCGCCGGCGTCGATCGCCCGGTCGACGTGATCGGCAGGTATGCGGATGCACTCGCGCAGGATCTCGACCGCGAGGGGAAGGTGTCGTGCTGCTTGCTCGGCGATGACGGCATCGAGGTCGGCCACGGGACTAGGTCCTCCTGGCGCGAGCGCGCCGGTCGAGTTCGGCGGCCAGGTCGGGCACCTTTGCCGCAGCGATGAGCGCCATGATCACGTAGACCTTCCATTGCGCCTGACGGGCGAGCGCGGTCCGATGGGCGTCGAGGACGCCGGCGCTGACCTCGGCGCCGATGTCTGCGGGCAAGCAGTGCAGGTACATGGCCTCGCCCCCTGCAGTCGACGCCATGCGGCGCTCGTCGCAGATCCAGTCATCGAACTCGGCGTTTCGAGCCAGTGCCCGACGCTCGATGTCGGCCACGGCACCCGCGTCGCCGGACCCGTGGGCATCGGCCCGTTCGGTCATGAGATCGAACGCGCCCCAGCTCTTCGGGTAGACGACCTCGGCGTCGCGGAATGCTTCGTCCATGTCGTCGATGATGCGGAACGTGCCACTCGCTGCCGCAGCCTGTGTGGCGGCGGCGCTGGTCGCCTCGTCCAGGAGCTGATAGCCCGGCGGGTGCGCCAGCGTCACGTGGGCGCCGTAGCGAGTGAGCAGCGTGACGAGGCCCTGGGGGACCGACAGCGGTTTGGCGTAGGACGGCGAGGACGCCCAGCTCACCGTGATCCGTCGCCCGGCGATCGACCCCAGGTTGTCCTCGAGCCACAGGTGGTCGGCGAGGGTCTGCGTCGGGTGATCGACGTCGCACTGGAGGTTCACGACCGGTACGGCGCGATCCTGGTCCGTGGCGGCGAGATAGCCGTCGATGCCGGCGGTGATGTCGGCGATGAAGCGGTTGCCGGCCCCGAGGACGAGGTCGTGGCGCACGCCGATGGCGTGGGCGTTCATGCCAACCATGGCACCGGTCTCGACGGTGGTCTCGCCGTGGGAGACCTGCGTGGCGGAACCATCGACGATCACCGGCGCCATGCCGAGACGGGCTGCCGCGCCGGCCCAGGCACTGCGGGTGCGGGTGGACTGGTCGAAGAACAGGGCCCAGGCGAGCTCGTCGGGACACAGGGCGGTGGATGCGCCGCCGCGATCGAGCGTGGCGAAGGCACGGGCCAGGGCCCGGACGGCATCGAGGTCGGCGCGCTCCCATGCCGTCGTCGTCGACAGACTGCGACCGGCGAGGGTGTCGAACCGGTGCGCACCGAGGGCCTCGATCAGGCCGTGGTCGATGGTCATGGCGAACTCCTCTCGGCACCGTGGCGGCTGATGGTGGTTCCTGCCCGGCCGTCCATCGCAGCGGTGAGTTGGTCGGGGAGACAGATCACCACCCGACCGTCGATGGCGTCGAGGTAGGTCACTGCGGCCTCGATCTTGGGACCCATGCTCCCCGGGGGGAAGTGTCCTTCGACCTGCATCTCGTGGACGTCTGCGATGGTGAGCCGGTGCCGCAGCCGCTGGCGGGGCGTGCCGTAGCCCTCGTAGACCCCGTCCACCGATGTGGTGATGGCGAGCGCCGATGCCCCGAGATGGACGGCGAGCATGGCCGACACCCGGTCCTTGTCGATGACGGCCTCGACGGGGTCGGGGTAGGGCCCGGCGACCTCGTCGGCGACGACCGGGATACCACCGCCCCCACAACAGATGACGATGACACCCAGGTCGACGAGCGTCGTGATGGTGTCGAGGGCCACGATGCGCATCGGGAGCGGCGAGGGCACGACCCGGCGCAGACCCCGACCGGGCTGGTCGATGAAGGTCCAGCCATGGGCGTGGGCGAGCGCTTCGGCCTCGGCTGGGTCGTGGGGCGCGCCGATGGGCTTGTCGGGGTGGGCGAAGGCGGGGTCGTCGAGGCTGACCTCGACCTCGGTGACGATGGAGACGACGGCGGCGTCTCGACTGCGGCGGCGGAGCTCGCGACGCAGCGCCCGCTCGATCATGTAGCCCATGGCTCCTTGGCTGTCGGCGACCAGGGAATCGAGCGGTACCTCCGGCAGTCGCCCTGACGCGAGCTCTGAGCGCAGCGCCATGAACCCGACCTGCGGACCGTTGCCATGGGTCACCACGACCCGGTGCCCGGAGGCGACGAGGTCGACGATCGGGCCGACTGCTCGCCGGGCCGCGTCGAACTGGTTGGCGACCGTCGGGGGGCGGTCGGGGTCGAGCAGGGAGTGCCCGCCGATCGCCACGACCGCGAGATCGGCATCTGTCGTCACCCTGTCATGGTCCCATGGTCGGGTGGGTGCCGCAGCCATGTCTGCTGTCGGCCCCCGGTCGGTCGCGCGTTCGCCCGTGTCGATGGGCCAGACTCGGGACCGTGTCCGACGATCGACCGCCGCTGTTCACCGCCGACGAGATCGGATTCAGTGTCGACGACGACGGCCACATCTGGCCGACGGTGGTGATCGATGTGGCCGACCATCCCGCCATCGCCGACCTGGCCCGGGTGCACGCGATCGAGGGCATCGGTGATGTCCGCACGACGGGCCGTCGCATTCGCCGCAGCGGCAACGATCTGTTCCTCCTCGGTGTGGCGCTCAGCACGCCGGTGCGGGCGGCGTTCGCGATCGCATTCGAGTTGCCACCGCACGAGGAGTTCCTGCGCACGGCTGCGGCGGCGCGTCATCTCGCCATCGCAACCACGCCGCCCGACCATCTCGACGATCATTCGCCCGTGTGGCTCGCGGTCGATCTCGACGCCGACCAGCTCGAAGCCGCGCTCGCCTGACCAGCGGCCTGCTGCGTGGCCTCCCAGCGCAGAGTCTCCTGCACGAATAGGGTGCGGCCATGACGAGAACAGTGTTGATCACAGGGGCGGGTTCGGGATTCGGACGGGGGGCGGCGATCGAGCTCGCGGCTCGTGGCCACCGGGTCCTGGCCACCACCGAGACCACCGAGCAGGCCGAGGAGCTGGCGTCGGCACACCCGGAACTGACCGCGATGAAGCTCGACGTCACCGACGACGCCGACGTGGCGGGCGCAGCTGATCTCGGTGTGGACGTCTTGATCAACAACGCCGGCCTCGGGGTGCTCGGCCCCATGGCCACGGTGCCGATGGACCAGGTCCGCGCGAGTTTCGACGTCAACGTCTTCGGCATGGTGGCGCTCTCCCAGGCCGTCATCCCGGGTATGCGGGACCGGGGCTGGGGTCGGATCATCAACGTGTCGTCGATCGCCGGCGTGCTGGCCTCGCCGCTCGGGTCGCCGTACTGCATGACCAAGCACGCGGTCGAGGCCTTCACGAAGTCCCTGCGGGGCGAGCTCGCCCCCCACGGCATCGACGTCACCAAGGTCAATCCCGGCCCGTACGACACCGGCTTCAACGACCGGATGGTCAATGCGATCCCGGGCTACATCGAAGCCGACGACGCCGCAGCCAAGGCGACGCACGAGTTCGTGTCCCAGGCCATTCTCGGCGATCAGCTCGATCCGGCCGAGGTGCTCGATGTGTCTGGCCGATCTGGCCGAAGCCGACGAGACCCCTGCCGAGGTGTTCCTGCCCGACGGGGTGCTCGACATGATCAACGCAGTGCTCGACTCGCCAGTAGCCCGCCCGGCGGGGGAGAGGTGCGCGTGGGCTGCCGCATGGCCGCCGGTGAGGGCCTGGCCCAGGTCGGCTGCGGTCGCCCACGCACAACAGAAGCCTGCGGCGAAGGCGTCGCCGGCACCGGTGGTGTCGTCGACGCCCGATGATGCGACGGCGTCGACGGTCACGACGTCGCCGACCACATGCGCGCCGACGCAGCCTCGGGGCCGTGCACGACGACGACCGTGCCCGACGAGACGAGACGATCGAGATGGCCGTCGAGCAGTTCGGCCTCGTCCTCGTTCGCGAACACGACCGCCGGGCGCAGCGAGCTGAGGAGGTCGACGAACGACGCCACGCCGTAGCGGTCGATGATCGCCGTCGACGATGCGTCGATGGACACTGTCACGCCGAGGGTGCGGGCCCGGGTGGCCAGCTCGACCGCGGTCGTGGCGAGTGGTTCCTCGACCAGCGAGTAGGCCGGGACGTGCAGGGTGTGGAGGCCGTCGAGCCACGAGGCGTCCGGGTCGGCGAGCTCGTGGGCGCTGCCCTCGGTCGGTGAGCATGGTCCGTTCGCCGTCGGGCTGGACGAGCACCACGACCGTGCCGGTGCGACCACCTCGATGCCCGGCCATCATGACGTCGGCCTCGGCGAGCATGGTGATCAGCAGGCGCCCAGTGGATCGGCGCCCGACCTGGCCGATGAAGCGGGCGCGGCCCTCGATCGCGTGCGGCCGCGACGGCGACGTTCGCAGCGCTCCCGCCGCGAGTGCGGGTGATGCGCGAGTCGGTGTCGGTGGCGACATGGACGGTGCCGGCGATCTGGACCCGGATGTCCTCGACGAGGTCACCGATGGACCCGAGGACGAGGGTGTGGGGTCGGTCATCGCAGCAGAGTCTGCCAAAACAGCTGGGCGGGCAATGCGGCTCGCGCGGTGCCGAAGTGCCATTGGACCCGTGTCGCCAGGTCCGAGGCGATCGAACATCGGAGGTGACGAACCAGCGCGGCGGTCGCGGCCCGAGGTCCGACCGCAGCCGACGAAGGAGCGAACGATGCGAGCGATCGTTGTGTACGAATCGATGTTCGGCAACACCCACACCGTTGCGGACCACATCGCACGGGGGATGGGCGAGGGCGTCGACGTGGTCGTGGCCCCGGTCCAGGAGGCGAGCGCCGCGCTCGTGGCCGCTGCAGATCTGGTGGTGGTCGGCGGACCGACGCATGTCCACGGTCTGTCGAGCGTCCGGTCCCGTGCGGGAGCGAAGGACAACGCAGCCGCCGACGATGGTCTCGAGCTCGATCCCGACGCCGAGGGTCCGGGTCTGCGGGATTGGTTCCATGACATGGACGTCGCCGGCACGATGGCCGCCGCGTTCGATACCCGTGTCGACGCTCCTGCGGCAGTGACGGGTCGGGCCTCGAAGGGGATCGCCCGGCGGCTGCGACACCACGGATTCGCGCTGGTGGCTGAGCCCGAGAGCTTCCTGGTCGACAAGGCCAACCACCTCCTACCCGCAGAGGACGACCGCGCGGAGACCTGGGGTGCGGCTGTGGCGGCCGCGGCCGAGATGGGCGATGTGCCGGTGTGAGCGTCGCAGCGAGGCCCGCCCGCAGTGATGCCGGCGATGGTGGTGACCCTGTGGGCGCTGCAGGGGTGTCCGGCTTGCGGGACGGGAGCCACTCCTCGCACCCGCAGGGCCACGCACCGTGATCCTTGTGCACGGCACGTCGCAGAACATGAGCCATCGGGCCCGACTGTGGTGCGGTGTCCGCAGCCGTGCAGACGCCTCAGGGGGTGGTTTCGAGCACGCGATCGTCGATCCAGGGCCCGACCCCACTGATGCGATCGATCGCCGTGCGCACCACCACGCAGTCCGGCGCATCGCGCAGGGCCAGCGGGTGTCGGTCGAGGCCGAGATACTTGCGGGCCAGTCGGTCCATCAGGACCGGGTCCGGGCCCGGTTCGATGCGAGCAGTCCCGCGCACGACCAGGTGACGCTGGAAGCCACGCTCGTTGCGCTCGGTGTCCTCGATGCTCAGGATGATCCGGGGATCGAGCGCGAGGTTGCGTGCTTTGACGCTGTGCCCGCTGGTCCCGAAGACGATCTCGTCATCGCTGGTCAGGACCCAGACCACTGACACCTGTGGTGTGCCATCGGGGTTCGTGGTCCAGACGTGGGCGACGGCATCGCTGCCGAGTAGCGCCTGCGCCGGTGCCGACAATGTGGTCATGGCCGCGTTCCTTTCGGACGGCCCCGCCCCTCGGGGCGTCCCCCTCACCGTCCCACCTCGACTCGGATGTGTCAAACGTCACATTGCCGGTCTCGGGCCGGGACCGGTTCCGGCATGACCCGAGTTCAGGTGGCGCCGATCCGCACGAGCAGCTTGCCGAGGTTGGCGCCGTCGAACATCATCTGCAGCGCCTCGGGGAAGGACTCGATGCCCTCGACGATCTCCTCGGGCATCTGCAGGGACCCGTCGGCGAGCCAACCCGCCAGCTCGGTGGTGGCCGGCTCGAAGCTCTCGGGGAAGTGGAAGACGGCGAAGCCCTCCATGCGGCACTGGCGCTCGGCGAGGCGCGAGGTACATGCTCGGACCGGTCACCTCGCCGCTGCGTTCGTACTGGCTGATCGCGCCGCAGATCACCACACGGGCGCGCATCGCCAACTGATCGAGCACCATGTCGAGGATGTCGCCGCCGACGTTGTCGAAGAACACGTCGACCCCGTCGGGGGCGAGCTCGCGCAGGCGATCGGCGGCATCGTCGGACTTGTAGTCGATGGCGCCGTCGAAGCCGAGTTCGTCGACGAGGAACGCGGTCTTGCGGGGCCCGCCGGCGATGCCGATGACCCGGGCCCCGTCGAGCTTGGCGATCTGGCCGGCGATGGAGCCGACTGCGCCGGCTGCAGCCGACACGACGAAGGTCTCGCCGGGCTGGGGGCGGCCGACGTTGCGCACACCCACCCAGGCGGTGAGCCCCGTGGTGAGTCCGAGCGCGCCGAGATGCGCCGACAGCGGTGCGATGGACGTGTCGGCTGCCGTCACGGCCTCGGCGGGCAGGGTGGCATGGGTCTGCGCACCGAGGCCGCCCTTGACGGTGTCGCCGACCGCCCAGGCGTCCGATGCGGTCTCGACGATGTGGCCGGCGCCGAGCGCGCCGACGACGCCACCGATGGGGACCGTCTGGTGGAAGCCCTCGTCGCGCAGCGTCGTGCGAATGAACGCATCGACCGACACCAGGTCGACGGCGACGCGCACTTCGCCGGGCTCGAGCGGGGAGAGCTCCTCGGTCTCGATCGAGAAACAGTCCGCCGACACCGACCCGACGGGACGCTGCAGCAATACGACACGGGTGTTGGTTTCGGCCATGGCGAGATCCTGGCAGATCGGCGCATCGGGTGCTGCCGAGCCGTGATCAGGCGAGCGCGACCCGGAAAAGCTGCACCCCGTGGCCGTCGAGAGCTACAGCCACACCCAGGTGCCGATCTCGAGCACGACCGGATGCACCGGCCATGACCTCACGGCGACCGGACGCCGCGGGCTCGGCGGGCCGTGCTGGTGTCGCCCATGGGCTCGTCGACCAGGCGCCGATAGGGCGTCGCGAGCAGGCGACCGCCCTCGGCGAGCAGCGTCTCGGCATCGAGGTGACCCAACAGCTGCACGAGGCGGGCGACCAGGCCCGTCCAACCAGTCTGGTGCGAGGCCCCGAGCCCGGCTCCGTCGTCGCCGTGGGAGGGGGGCGCTGCGATCGAACACGCCGATGCTGTCGAGCCCGAGAAACCCACCTTCGAACAGGCTCCGGCCGCTCGGGTCCTTGCGGTTCACCCACCACGTGAAGTTCATGAGCAGCTTCGTGAATGACTCGCGCAGGAAGTCGAAGTAGCGGTGCTCGTCGAACACGCCGGTGTCGACGAGTTCGTACCCATCTCGGTGCGGGAACGCTGCGCGTTGAGCTCGATGAGGTCGGCGTAGGGGAACGGCGCCTGGGGGTACTTGTAGAGATAGCGCTGGTAGGCGTTGGTGGGCGCGGGTCGAGTGGTGGGGGAGGGCCGCAGTCACTCGGGCCGGAGGTCGAAGTGGTCGATGTAGGCCGCGAACTCCGAGCGCACGGTGTCGGGATCGACGCCGAACTCCTCGGGGGCGTAGCGGTGGATGCCGTGCTTGCCGGGAGGGTTGTCGTCGATGAACGCCCGCATCGCGTCGGCTGCCTCGCCGGTCATGGGCAGGCCGATGGCCTCGTAGATCTTCTCGACCTCGCGGAACTGATCGGTGATGAAGTCGCCGAAGTACATGTCGTAGAAGACGGCGTCGGGATACTCCTGCGCGGCCCGGATCTCGATGCCGCGCAACAGCACGCGGCGCAGCCGGCCGATCCAGTCGTCGGCCACCTCGACGGGGTCGACGGCGTCGCTGCCGACGCGGCGCACGATCGAGGTGAGGCTCGCATAGGAGGTCATCGACTTCACCGGGTCGCGGTGGGTGAACACGATGCGGGCGTCGGGGTAGGTGGCGAGCAGCTGATCGAGGCCCCACAGGTGCGCGCCGGTCTTGAGTACCCAGCGGTCGCCACGATGGCGGAACTGGAGATGCTGGAGCTGTCGGTGATGGAAGTCGTAGACGCTCGCCCAGTCGGCGTCGTCGTCGACCCAGTCCTGATAGGTCGGGACCCGGAACTGGTTGTGGAACAGCGGCGTGCACATGGTCTCGCCCATCAGCACCACGCACTCCTGGGTGAGCTGCGGGCCCATGGGGTGGATGGCGTCGAAGCCGGGGAGCTGCGCATCGCGTGCCGGCATGGTGGCCGCGCACGCTGCGATGCGGGGGTCGGTCTCGAAGGTGGCGGTCTCGGGCGGGGGAGAGGGGAACATGACCTCCCAGGTCAGCGGGGCCCGACTGGCCGGGTCCTGGGACAAGATGTCGTGGAGGATCGTCGTGCCGGTCCGGGGCATGCCGATGATGAACACCGGCTCCACGATGCGCTCGTCGGCGATCTCGGGGAACAGCGCACGGTCCCGCACGTAGCCGAGGCGATTGACCGTGTGGAGCACCATGCGTTCGTTGGCGATCATCCGACCGATGTCGGTGAGGCCCGCGTCGGCGGCGAGCGACTCGACGAGCCGACCCATGGGCTCGACGAACGCGCCGTCGCCGAGGTCGTCGAGCCCGCCGGTCCGCTCGGATGCGGTGGCGAGCACCCCATCGACGTCGAGAGCGGCAACAGCGGGGGCGTGCGTCGGTCATGGGGTGGGTCTAGCCGATGGCGACGAGCCGCGTCGGCGCACACGGCAGGTGCGGCGTGGTGCGGTGTCGACGCTCAGGCGCACACCGGGACGCAGCGGCTCGTCGCCGGGCACGTAGAGGTCCCAGGCGACCTGGTCGAAGTCGCGATCGAGGACGTCGCACGCTCGTTCGGCCCAGCGGTCGGCGTCGAGCAGGATCTGGAGAATCCCGTCGCCGCTGGGCATCCACAGCGAGTTGGTCTCGGGGTCGAACCAGCCGGGCTCCGCGGCGAACGACAGGGGGAGCCCCGTGTACACGCTGACCGGGGCGACGCCGCTGCCGAGCTGATAGAGCCGCACCGATCCGTCACGCAACGACATCGCCAGGAGGGAGCCATCGGCACCGAACCCGAGGGTGGCGGCGTCGCTCGCACCGGGCACGGTTTCGACCTGCCCGGAGGCGAGATCGACAACGACGATGGCGCCGCCGTCGAGCGAGCCGATCGCGAGTGCCGTTCCCGTGGGGTCGAGCGCGACGGTCTCGGGGAGGCGGGCCTCGGTCTCGATCGTGGCGCTGAGTTCACCGTCGCTGTTGTAGGCGCTGACGACGCCGTCGTCGCCGACCACGATGAGCCCGCCGTCGGGTGTCGGATGCACGACGCCGGTGATCGGCCCGGTGTCGACCGTGAACATCACCTCGGGTGGGCCGGGGCGGAGACGGACGAGGACCGCTTCCTCGGTCTGGTCGGCGCGCCGGCCGTGCACCCCGTAGTAGTCGCCGGCAAGCGTGCCGCTGCCCTGCCAGAGATCGCCGACCATGCCGGCTTCGCTGCCCAGATAGAGCGCTGCGACGAACTCGCCGTCCTGCCAATGGGCCAGGACATGATCGGCCGAGACTGCCCAGAGACCGTCGTCGGCGGGGAACACCGCGAGGGGCTCGAAGGGGCGGTCGTCGCCGTCGAGTAGCTGGGGACGGTTGGTCTCACCAGTTGCGAGATCGGTGATCTCGACGGTGTCCGACTCGCGCAGCAACGCCTGGCGACCGGCTCCCAGCGCCTGGTCGCGACCACCGGCCGCGACATCCCAGGTCTGGCCGAGCGCTGGGCTCGCGTCGAGGTCATAGACCGTGACCACGCCTGCACGGTCCCTCGCCACGAGCGTGCGCCGCTCTGGCAGTGCGACGTCGAATGCCGGTGGTATCGCCACGCCCTCACCGAATGCACCGAGCACGCGATCGACGAGGACCACCCGGTCCAAGAAGACAGCCAACAGGGTGCCGTCGGGCTGGGGGAAGACCCGGTTGATCGGCGTGTCGATGTCGACCTCGATGCTCGAGACGGTGGCCCCGGTGTCGGTCGTGGCGGTGATGATGGGCCCGTCGAACAACGCGATGACGAGGTCGCCGGTGAACTCGTCGAAGGCGAGCCGCGCGCTCGATGTCTCCTCGCGGTCGGCGACCAGCGCACCGGTTGCTGCGTCGAACACCAACGTTCGCGCTTCGACCGATCCGGCGAACGATGCCGCAGCCTCCGGCGGCCCGGCGCTGACCGCAAACAGTGATCCGTCTTCGTTCCGGATGGCGTCCTGGACGAAGCCGGGCACGGCAACCCGCGGTCCGACCTCGGCACCGGTTCGGGCATCGAGGACGACCACCTCGTCGATCTCGGTCTTGCGCACCGCCAAGACCCGCTCCTCGGTCACGGCGAGCAGGAACGTCGGCTCGTCGAAGGCGACCTCGACGTCGAGGTCGGGGCCGAGCCAGAGCGCCAGCCCGTCGGATGCCTGGGCGAAGCCGAGGGTGTCGGTCCGTCCGCCAACGGCGCAGGGATCCGGTGCTGCTCCGAGATCGGTCGATTCGCCGGTGAGAAGGTCGCGGGCGATCAGTCGGCCGTCGATCGTGGCGAGTTCGTTGCCGAGCGGGCCGAAGAGGGTTCCGCCGCAGTCGCTGCGCAACGACGGGCGTCGGGCGACGCGGCTGGCGATCGATGCATTGGCGAGCCCCTGGAGCACCGCCTTGTCGGTTTCGGGTGATTGGATTCGCCGACGGGCTTCGAGCGCCAACAGCAGTCCCAGCTCGGGATCGTCGGCGCCGACCGACACTGCGCTGCTCGTCAACGCTGCGACCTCGGCGGCGTCGGCCTGGTCGGCTGCTTGGCGGCTCTGACGGATCGCGATCCCTCCTGCGACGAGCGCGAGGACCAGCGCCACGCCGACGCCGGCGACGAGGCGTCGGAGCCGTCGGATGCGGCGCTGCTCGCTCGAGCGAGCCTGCTCGTCGTGGTCGAGAGATGCCCGAAGGAACTCGGTCTCGGGTCCGGTGAGCCGGATCCGGGGCTCGTCCAACCAGCCCGCATAGGGAGCCAGCCGACCACCGGTCAGAAGGAAGTCGGCCTCGTGTGCGTTCGATCGCCAGTCTTCGGCGGCACTCGCGAGCGCTCGCTGCAGCAGCAGGTCGCCACGGGTCTCGGCGATCCAGTCGGCGAGCCGCTGCCACTCGCTGAGGAGGGCTTCGTGGGCGAGCTCCACGGTCGGTCGCCGGGTCGCGGGATCGTGGTCGAAGCTCAGCAGCCGCGCCCGCCCGAACGTCTCGAGCATCTCCGAGACGCCGGCGCGATCGCCGTCGGTCAGTTCGTCGACCGCAGCTCGCCGGCGCGTGTCGGCGCCTGCCTCGTTGAGGGTGACGAGGCGGCCGAAGACATCGCGTGCCCGGTCCTGGTCGACAGGATCGAGTCGTCGATACAGCGTCTCGGCTCGGCGTGCGAGCGCTCCGGAGACGCCGCCCAGGCGGTCGTAGGCCGCAATGGTCACCATCGCGTCGTCGCGCGCGTCGAACAGCTCGGTCAGCGCGTACTGCAAGAGCGGCAGCGCGGTGGCCTGGCCCGCCATGTCGGCCTCGATCCGGGTGACCAGGCCCGGTTCGAACGCGACCCCCACCGCCTCGGCGGGTCGGGTGATGGCCCGTTCGAGTTCGGCGGCGTTCATGGGCGTGATGACTTCGGTCCCGGCCTGGATGACCTGACCGAACGCCCGGTGACGGAGTGGTCGGTCGTAGAAGTCGGCCCGCAGGGTGGCGAGGAAACGCACGCGGGACCCGGGCCCGGCAGCAGCGGCGGCCACGGCGTCCATGAACGCATCGGCGACCTTCGCAGGCGTGAGCGAGAACAGCTCCTCCAACTGGTCGATCAACACGACGACCTCGGCCGCCGGGTCTGCGATCGACGATGCCACGGCCGCCGCGATGCCATCGTGGGTGAGCAGGCCGAGCAGATCGGCAGGCGGGTGAACCGCCACGGCACGAAGTGCTTCGTCGAGCGCGTCGAAGGGGTGCGTGCCCGGGGTCATCTTGGTGATGAACCACCGGTCCGATCCGTCAACGGCACCGCGGCGCAGCGCCGGGAGGACCCCGGCGCGCACGACGCTCGACTTACCGGAGCCGCTCGGGCCGACCAGCGCCACGAAACGCCCATCGGCGCCCGACCGGGCGAGCCGGCCGAGAATCTGGTCGATGGTGCGTTCGCGTCCGGCAAAGTGATCGGTGTCTCCGGACCCGAAGGGCCGCAGGCCCTTGTAGGGGTTGGGCACCAAGACATCCGGCGTGCGCTCCGGGCGTGCGACGTTCCCGAGCGCCGATCGGAACTCGTCGGTGAAGTCGATGATGCGTTGGTGACGGCGAGAAGGATCGGGGTCCGTCGCCCGTTCGAGCACCGCTCCGACCTGCGGTGACAGCTCGGTGGTGAGGTTGCCCGGAGCGACCGGGTGATCGGTCAGTGCGGCGGCCAGCACCATTGCGAGGCTGTAGATGTCCGACGCCGGCGTGAGCGCGCCGGCCGCGAGCTGTTCGGGCGACGCATAGGGAGCATCCAGCGCTGACGGCACTGCGGTCGGATCGCCGCCGATCGCGATCCCGAAGTCGCCGACGTAGGCGTTGTGCTGGGCATCGAGGAGCACCGTGTCGGGCGAGAGGTCGCGGTGCACGATGCCGGCCAGGTGGGCGGTCTCGAGTGCGGCGCCGAGCTGGTCTGCGATCCGGGAGACGTGGTCGGCATCGAGCGGACCCTGGGCCATGACATCGGCGAGGCTGCCGCCACGCATGAGCCGACTGACGAGATATGCCCCATCGGGCTCGCGCCAGTAGTCGAGGAGTGCAACGATGTTGGGGTGTTCGAGCTGGGCGACGAGCTGGGCCTCGGCCTCGAATCGGCGGATGAAGTCGGGGTCGTTCGCCAGCTCGGGTCGAATCGTCTTGATTGCGACGTCGCGGCCGATGGCCACCTGACGCGCCCGATGGACGACCCCCATCGCGTCTGCGCCGATCTGCTCGCCGACCTCGAATCCGCGGGTGCCGAGACCGCCCGGCGGGCCCGGCGCCGGGTCGGGCGACGGTGTCGAGAGTGCGGGGTCGCCGACGATGATCTGCTGTTCGAGCCGGCGCACGGGAGCCGACGGCTCGATCCCCAGTTCCTCGCCGAGTCGGCCTTCGAGCTGTTGATAGGCACGGAGGGCCTCGGCCTGGCGTCCCGACCGATACAGCGCCAGCATCCACTGCGCCGTCAGCTCCTCGCGGAGCGGGTTCTGGGCCACGAGCGCGTCGAGCTCTCCAACCAGCTCTCGTGTCAGGCCGCACCGCAGGTCGGCATCGATGCGAGCGCTGAGCACCTCGAAGCGGAGCTCGACGAGCCGGGTGATCTCGGCCTGCGCGAAGGACTCGTACGCGAAGTCCTCGTAGGGGTCGCCGCGCCACAGCGCCAGTGCGTCCCGGAAGACCTCCGCCGCGCCGGCAGGGTCGGTCGCCAGCAGCGTGCGACCGCGCGCAGCGAGCGCCTCGAATCTGGCTGCGTCGATGGCGTCGGCGGGCACATCGAGCACATAGCCCGGCCGACGGGTGAGGATGAAGGTGCCGTCGGTGCGCTTCGTGCGATCGGGTTCGAGCGCCGAGCGCAGCCCCGAGACGTGCACCCAGAGTGCGTTCTGGCGGTCGGTGTCGGTGTCGCCCCAGAGCGCGTCGATGATCTGGTCGGTCGACACGACCGTGTTGGGCGAGGTCAACAACAGCGCGAGGAGCGCGCGCTGGCGGGGTGGGCCGAGGTCGACGGGGCCATCTGTGCTGTGGACTTCCAACGGTCCCAGTACTCGAAACTCCATGCCCCTCGTTTGCCTCCCTCGGCCAGAGAGTGTCGCGCACCGGCGGCGCGATCCCAGCCTCCTCGTTGCCACCCATGAGGAAGCGAGCGGGAGCATGAGCTGACAGGGTTGGACTCAGGACAGCGACGCGATCTGTGGAACCGCGGGTCAGCGGCTCCTTAAGTGGTCGCGAAGTCAGACCTGCTCAGCTCGGTGCATCCCGCCAGACGGGCCGAACGAAGGACCGCAGCCGGTACGGGCTGCGGTATACAGGAACGAGACCCCATGGACACCACCCGCCGCTTCCGCACCGTGACGATCGTCGCCGCCCTGGCTGTGCTGCTCGTGCTCGGAGCGTGTGGCTCTGACGACGACGGCGTCGAGGCAGGCTCGGAGCAGGCCGCTACCGAGGTCGCCGTCGGAGCCGGTGATGCCGACACTGCGAGCGATGCGGCGGAGGTCCCCGACGACGAGTCCGACGAGCCGGTTGGCGAGGCCGAGGCCGCCGACGAGCCCGCCGAATCCGAGTACGCATCGTTCACCGAGCAGGATGCGATCGAGGCCGCCATGGCCTTGGAGGCGGCCTACAACGAGTTCGACGAGGCGAAGTACCTGGCGGCCACCACCGCCGACTATCGCTTCGTCGACGAGCGCGGGGTCACGCCACGAGACGTTCAGGTCACCTTCCTACCCGGGCTGCGCGACCTCCGACAGAGCGGTGAGTCCACCAGCGAGTATCGGGTGACCGGTGACGGACCCTTCATCGTGGCCGTCGATGCGACGATCCGGAACAGCAGCTACGAGCCCGAGGGGCGGATGGGCACCAGCACGATGACGGTCGTGCTCGAAGATGGCGTGTTGCGGGTCGCCGAGCACCGGTGGACCGGCGACCCACTGTGACGGTTGGGTTGTCGGCAACCTACTTGACGGCGTAGACGACGTCGGCGAGGTCGCTGGTGGACGGCGGGGTCGATCATCGGCTCGTCGTCGAACACCGATGCCAGGAATCGCAGGGCGAAGGTGTTGGTGAGCTCCTGGACCCGATCGATGGGCATGTCACCCTCGGAGCATCCTGCCTCGGCGAAGCTGTCGATCACGGCGAGTACCGGGGCGCTGAGCTCCTGGCCGGCGTCGGCTGCGGCGCGGTAGTCGCACACATCGGTGAAGCTCTGGTGCTCGGCGGCCACCAATTCGAGGCGGTAGTGGGGGTCGCTGGCGCTGAGCTCCCAGGGGCGCTCGACGTTGGGTTCGACCGGGGTGGTCGCATCATCGGTGCCGACGATGACCAGGGCCGGCACATCGACGGCGGCGAGCTGGTCGTCGCTGAGCAAGGCCGGGCCTTCCCGGCCGCCGACGGCGGGCGCCAGCGGGATGATGGCGTCGACACGGTCGTCCGCGGCGATGATGCCGGCCTCGGTCTCGTAGCCCGACACCACGGCGTAGGTCGTGAACCCGCCGAACGAGTGTCCGGTGACGGCGATGTGCTCGGAATCGACCGCTGCTGCGAAGGCGCCGGCCTCGGGGTCGTCGGGGTCGGTCATGGCATCGATGACCGTTATGACGTCGCGCGGGCGGGCGGCCGCGATCAGCGACGTGTCGTCCTCGGTGCCGAGGAACTGCTCGACGGCGGTGTTGCCGGTGTGGTCCAGAGCGACGACGACATGGCCGTGGCTGGCGAGGGTCTCGGTGTAGTCGGAGTGGATGTAGCGCAGACCCCCCGAACCGTGGGAGTACACGACGAGAGGGAAGGGCCCCTCGGCAGCGATCTGATCCGCGCCGGCGTCGACGGCGCGAGCGGACTCGAACGAGTCGCCGGTGATGAACGTGTAGCTGGTGGGCTCGGCATCGAGGCCGGCCTCGACGGGGAACCACAGCTGCAGGGTGAGCGGTCGGTCGGTGTCGGCATCGACCGTCACCGTGGTCGAACCGACCCCATAGGGCCCGTCACCGAGGGCTCGAGCGGCTCGGGCTCGGGTTCGGCGGTCGGTTCCGGCGGGGCCTGCGGTTCGACTGCGGTCTCGGCCTCGGGATCGGTCTCTTCGGGCGGCGCTTCGCCGGCGGTCTCCGCGGCCGCCGCCTCGGGCGTGTCGTCGCTGTCGGACGAGCCACAGGCAACGGCCATCAGGGCGACGAGGAACACGAGCAGGGTCGTACGCATCGGCGCATCCTGCCACGGGCGGACGGGATCGCACGGATCACGAGTGGCGATTGGCCAGGCAGTGGCTGTCGTCGGTCAGCCTGCCGCCACGGGCAACCGCGCCGCCTGACCGACGACGAGCGCACCGCTACGCTCTGGCGCCCATGGCCCTTCCCGAGTTCCACATGGTCGATGCGGCACCCCAGCCCGTTGCGCCCTTCTCCCATGCCGCCGAAGTCGACGGCTGGCTCCTGCTCACCGGGCAGATGCCGACCTGGCCCGACGATCCGGACCGGCCGCTGCCCGACGGCATCGATGCCCAGACGCGTCGGGTGATGGACAACCTCGTCATCGTGCTCGACGGCGTGGGCCTCGGGCTCGAGCACGTGGCGCAGGCTCGGGTGTATCTCACGCACTTCGACCGCGACTACGCCGCCATGAACGACGCCTACCGCAGCTACTTCGCGCCCGGGCGCCTGCCGGCCCGGACCTGCATCGGTGTCACCGGTCTCGCCGTCGGCGCGCTCGTCGAGATCGACGTGATGGCGAGGCGGCCCTGACGCTCGGGTCATCCACCTGGGACAATGCGCTGATGAGGGCCACCCCGAACGACATCACCGCCCACCCCATTCACCTCGGCCTCGGCGCGACTGCCGAGGTCGAACCGGCCTTCACGGGCGAGCTCAGCTGGTACGAGGGTTACGTCGACCGCCACGCCGACGACGGGGCCGAGGCTCGCCTGGTGACGATGCACACCTTCACCGAGTCCTGGGACGTCTGGGAGATGCACCCGTCGGGCAGTGAGGTCGTGCTGTGCGTTGCGGGCACGCTGACCCTGCACCAGGAGCATGCCGACGACTCGTCAATCACGGTCACCCTCGGCGCCGGCGAGTACATCGTCAACGAACCCGGCACCTGGCACACTGCCGACGTCGAGGACGTCGCCACCGCGCTGTTCATCACCGCGGGCATGGGCACCCAGCACCGCCCCCGCTGAGCGAGTGCCGCGCGCGGCACCGGAATGTCGCTGTTCAGTCCCACAACCTCGGCGCATACGTGACCGGCTTGGCTGCTGGCGCTCCGGCCGGAGGCGGTCCGCAGAGCCGCTCGACCAGGCTGGCCCAGTCGAAGTCCTCGGTGACCTCCGATGCCCACAGATCCACGAGCCGGTCGTCGGGCACGTAGCGGGGAATGATCAGATCGAGGATCTTCTCGATCTCGTTGCGGAACCGTTCGTTGGTGCTGCGGACGCCGTCGGCGGTGAGCGCGGTGTCGGGTCGAAGCCGGACGAA
This sequence comes from uncultured Acidimicrobiaceae bacterium, assembly GCA_963716795.1. Taxonomy (GTDB): domain Bacteria; phylum Actinomycetota; class Acidimicrobiia; order Acidimicrobiales; family UBA8592; genus CAVQUE01. The sequence goes on from CAVQUE010000004.1 coordinate 185,530, forward strand.
GAGGTCATAGGTCTGCGCCCACCGGGCCACCAGTGGCTTGACGTCGAAGGGGTCGTCGCCGCCGGTGGCCCGCAGGAAGTAGGCGAAGTTGTCGACGACGGAGCGGTCGAGGACCAGGACGTCGGCACGCGTGCGCAGTTCGAGCTCTTGTTGGATCTGGGTCATCAGCGTCCACAGCTGCGCTTCGGGGGTGGCCCCCTCGTTGAGCCCCAGAGGACTGAATCGCACCACTTCCCGGCCGACTTCGACGCTGCGGCCACTGCGACCCACCGCACCGGCGAAGGAGTGCACGGCGTTGGTCTTGCGCACCGAGTGCGAGCCGATGAACGCGATCTTGTGCGCCGGGGACATGGCCGCCAACGCTAGTCCGCAGGCGCTGGGCGCCGAACAGGGCGCAGCGCGCTCACCGGGTGCTACTTCCCGCTGGCTGCCAGGAACTCTGCCGAGGCCAGCAATGCGTCCTTCGAGGGGATGTAGGTGAAGTCGAAGACCTCCTCAGCTGCCGAGCCGTCGACGTCGGAGTTGCGGCCGAGGTTGTATGCGGCCTGCTTCATGATGGGCACGACCATGCCCATCACCTTGATGAGCAGATCCGGGGCTTGGCGCGTCGCAATCTTGCGGTCGGGATAGGCCGACTTCAGTGTCTTTGCAGCCTCGATCATGGTGAGGGGGCCGGCATTGGCTGCGAAGCGCCGACCGACGGCATCTGGGTTGTCGATGGCGGCGACATGCATGTGGGCGACGTCACGGACGTCCACCACCGGCAGGTTCAGGTTCGGATACATCGGGAACGTGCCCTCGAAGATCTGCTCGGCGAGCTCGAGGGACGTGCCGTACTGCAGGTCCAGCGCCGGTCCGAAGACCGCGCCAGGGTTGATCGCCGTCAGCTGCATCTCGGGGTGCTCGGCCACGAAGTCCCAGGCGGCTCGCTCGGCCAGCGTCTTGGAGGCCTCGTACGCCGACACGTAGGGAGCCTCGGGATCGGTCCAGTTCTCCTCGGTGGACCGCGCCGTCGGAGCCTTGGCACTGTCTTTGTAGATGGCGGCACAGCTCGAGGTCAGGACGACGCGGGTGACGCCGGCTGCTTGGGCAGCGCGCAGGGCCCGCAGGGTCCCGTCGACGGCTGGTCGGATGAGGGTGTCGGGGTCCTTCGGTTCAGCCTCCGGGAACGGCGACGCGGTGTGCATCAACACATCGACGCCGTCGAGGGCGTCGTCCCAGCCGGCGTCCGAGGTGAGGTCGAGCGTCACGAATTCGATGGTGGCGTCGGGGAAGAGCTTCTGGATCTCGGCCTTGCGTTTCTGCGAGCGAACCGAGCCCCGCACCTCGTAGTCCTGGTTGAGCAGCTCGCCGACGATGTGCTTGGCGATGAAGCCGGATGCGCCGGTGACGAGGACCTTGGTCATGGGATTCTCCGATGCTGGTGGGGCGGGTGCGCTGCCGGGGCGACTCAGCGAAGCTGGACCAGGCGGGTCAGGTCGTCGGTCGGCAGCCACGGTTCGACGATCGCAGTGACCGCCAGGTTGTGGAGCTCCACATTGCCACGCAAGGTCGTGAGGAAGGCGATGTCGGTCGCATCGACGCCGGTGGCGATGCGAACCATCGAGTCCCTCGGTGCCAGTGCCGTGGGATCGACGACGTACCAGGCGTCGTCGATGCGGGCCTCGACGACTGCGTGGAAGTCCATGGGTTCGAGGCCGGGTGCGTAGACCGACACGACGCGTGCGGGTACCCCGTTGGCACGCAGCAACGCGACGGCGAGGTGCGTGAAGTCCCTGCAGACCCCGGACCGGGCCAGCATCGTCGTGACCGCTCCATCGGTGGGCCGCGACGAACCCGGGACATAGCCGATGTTGGTGCCGACCCAGCTCGAGACCGCGTGGAGCAGCTCGTGGTGGTCGAGGCCGGCGAACTCGGCTCGTGCGGTCGGGCCGAGGTGATCACTCTCGCAGTAGCGGCTCGGCCGCAGATACTGATACCGATCGGCATCGGTGGCCTCGGCTGGTGCGACGACGCCCACCAGCGACGCCCGATAGGCGATGTGCAACCAGCCGGCCGGGACGTCGCTGAGCAGATGGAGCCGTCCGCCGTGAGGCGACTCGATGGCTATCGGCTGGATCGGAGCGCCATCGATCGTCACCGAGAACGCCTCGTCGGCTACGTCATCGTTCGACACGGCGACCGCCACGACGATGTCAGAATCGGTCGCGACGGTCGCCTGGATCGACGAGGACACGTGCCGCACGGCGTCGTTGCCGATGCCGGGCACGGGAGGTGACGGAGGGGACATGCAGTCTCAGGCGGTGGCGTCGACCTCGGTCTCTTCCTTGCTGAGCCAGAACGAGGACTCGATGCTCGGACGGTAGCCGTCGCGATGCGCTCACCTTCTGAGCGATGATCGCCAGCAGCACGCCGTAGACGGCCTTGGAGGAGATGTCGGCGAAGCTGTAGACGAAGCTGCGGATGACCACGCCGTTGGCCGAGTCTGCGATCTGGGGCATCAGGTAGCCGAGCGGGTAGATGGTCCACGACACGAGGAACAGGATCCACACGGCGCTCAGCAGACGAGTCACCGATGACGGGGTGTTGGCCTTGGCATCGCGGATCGACTGCCAGGCGATGTACAGCAGCCAGAGGTAGAAGACGGTGCTGATGGCGCCCCAGACCCAGAAGCGAGCGCCGCCACCGATCTCGTCGAACTGGCCGACGTAGCCGGTCCAGATCATGCCCAGCCCGGCGACGACGAACGATGCCCAGCGGGTCATGAAGACCCGGCCGGTGAGACCGGCGATGATGAGCAGCTGGGTGAGCAGGACGGGGACGTCGATGCTCCAGTTCATGTAGCGGAAGCCGTTGGAGAACAGCGAGCCGCCCGATTGGACGTATTCGGCGCCGTTCCAGGTGAAGGCGTTCGACCATTGCAGGGCCAGCAGGCCGAGCTCGATCGTGGCCGAGACCATCACCACGCCGGTCAGGACCGAGAGGATGCGATAGCGAGGACTCAGCGTGCTGGCCGTTGCCAGGGAGTAGACCAACACGGCGGCGAACACCGCCGCAGTCAGGGTGAAGACGCTCAGCACGGCGTCGTACTGCGCGGCGCTGTAGCTCTGGAGATTCTCGAAGGACACGAGAGACCTTTCCGGTGTTGGGGGCTGACGGACGCAACTGCATCTCGGCAGTCGCGCAGGTTGGGCGTTCCCGCGAGCCGAATGACAAGACCGCGGCGAGCGCTCGTCGAGCGCTCGTACCTCAGGGAACGACCAGCACCGAGTCTGGACCAGGTCGGTGCCGATCTCCCCGTCGTGTGGGCTCCGACCGACATGACATCGGTCATCTCGGCGCCGGCGCCGTCACCCCGCCTGGACGTCGAGCCGCTCCTTGCGGAGTGTGCTCAGCCGCTGCCGCCGCTCGGATCGATCGAGCCCCACTCGTCCGGGCCGTCGCCTGCGGCAGTGACGATCTCCGAGCGGAGCGGTCCGAGGGCTCCGGTGACCTCAGCGATCCGGGCCGGTGGGGCGCCGAGGTCTGCGAGGGTCTGGCCGAGGTGTTCGAGGAAGAGCTCGAAGTCCGTGTCGGTGATCGGGAGGTGGGCATGGGCTGCCCGCATGTCGCGGCCTTCGTAGGCATCGGGCCCACCGAGCGCGGCGGTCAGGAACATCTGCTGATGGCTCGTGACCGTGGCGACGTCGCTGCTCTCGAAGAACACCGAGATCACCGGGTCCGCCTGGAGTCTCGCGTAGAAGTTGTCGACGGCCTGGCTGACCGCGATCTCGCCCCCGATCGATTCGAAGAGTGACATGACGCTTCCTTCCCCGTGCGTAGCCCGAGCGTAGGAAATCGTCCCGGGCCGCGGGTTTCGATGATGTGAACTCCGCGTCGCTGATCACCCGTCAAGAGCAGCGGATCGCCGCCGATGACGACAGGGGCGAAGGCGTTCTCCGTTCGCCGCCACGGACCCCGAGGAGCTCGCACACCCGATGGTCGGATCCGTCCACGACGGCGAGACCGTTGGCGAGTGGGCCGGGGACAGCCACTTCCGCGCCCGGCATCACACCGTGACCCTCGCCGCTGCCGACGGCGCGCCGACGCGTGGCGATCACGTCATGGTGGGCTGCCACCGATGATGAGGCGGGAGACCGGTGTGTGGCGCATGGCCTCGGGCGGGGGACTCGCTCGGCCGATGCCCTACGTGCGTGGGTGTCGTCTCCACCTGACACCGAGCAGCGCTGGGACGTGCGCCTGTCCGTGAAAGTCGGGGTAACGGGCTCTGGTCGCGGCACTCGGTCCGTGTTCGACCAGTCGCTCGAGCGACCAACCGGCGTCGGCGGCCGCGGTCAGAACCTCGCCGAGGGGACGGTGGTGGAAGACAACGGTGTGGTCGCCCACCGATTGGTCGACCACGCCGGGGGCGAGGTAGGTGCCCCACCGCCACAAGACCTCACCGGTGGGATCGACGAGCGGCTCCGCGTCGGGTGCGGTGGCGACGGGGTGGTTCGTGACGGCGAGCAACGGCCCCCCGGGTCGAACGATCCGGTGGAGCTCTGCGAGAAGCACATCGTGCTCCGCCACGAGGTCGAGCACCCCGACGCAGATGGCGCGATCGAACGCATCCGATCTGACCCACGACAGGTCCGGAAGTCGAGCACACACGACGGGAGCGGACGTCCGAGCACGGCGCAGGAGCGGCATCGAGATGTCGGTGCCGATGACCGGACCGCCGACGGCACGCATGCCCTGGCCTTCACCACAGCCGACGTCGAGTGTGAGGGCGGGCGTGTCGTCGCCGGCCATCAGCTTCGCGAGCAGGGTGAGAAAGTCCGCAGAGTTGGCGGGGTCGTCACGTACTGCGTCGACCCACCAGGGGGCCACGTCGTCCCACACGTCGTGCATGTGACCGAGTCTGACACTGTTGACGGGTTCCACCACCCGGTTGCCGGGATTTCCATCGCCCGGTCGAGTCCGAGGTGAGGTCTCGACGAAGCGCGTCGTGGTCACCGCAACAAGGAAATACCCGCTGGAGCCAACACCTCGCGGTTGAGGAAGTCGATGGTCGACTGGACCGTGGGATCGGCCCCGTCCGCAGGGTCGTGCATGCCGCTGAAACCATGGCCGTTGTCGTGGGAAACCAATTCGCACACGACATCGACCGCTGCCGCGGCAGCGCAGGTGTGCTCGGCGAGCGAGAACGGTACGACGCGGTCGTTCGTCCCGTGCACCAGCAGCGCAGGGGGTTCACCGCGATCGATCGTCTCCGCCAGCGCAAATCCTGCGTGGGAGATCACCGCGTCGGGGTCTCCGGAGAACTCGACCAAGTGCGGGCGGGACCGGCACCGGGTGCCTGCCCGCGGTACCGCAACGGCGGTGCCGAGTTCGTCGACGGCGATCTCGTCGAGTCGCTGGCCCTCTCCATGGGAGTACGCGAGCGTGAGGGCGGTGATCGCACTCCACGAATAGCCGGCCACGACGACGGCCTCGGGAGCCACGCAGTACGCGGCGGCATGGGCGCGTACCCATCGCACGGCGTTGCCCAGGTCGGCGGCGGCCAGCGCGATTCGCGGCGACGGACTCCTCGTCGAACGCGCTCGAGTTCGGGTGGGTTGCATCGCCGAGGTCGAACACCGCGACACCACGGTCGGCCATGTCCCACAGGTTGTAGTAGCTACCGAGGACCACCATTGCCGGTCGCGGCGGACCGGAGCACGTCGCAGGGCTGAGGTAGCGGAGACGCCGCCCGGGCGCGAATTCGATCGGATAGTCGGCGACGAAGCCGTCTGTGCTGGGAGGTGGGGGCTCCCGGAACACGAGCATGCTGATCGCCATGGGTGTGCCGTTGGCGTTGCCGTCGACGCTCTCGCCGAGGAGGTCCGTGAGCCCTGAGCCGGGTGCGAGGGTGAGCGTGGCCGGGTTCGCCGACCAACCCGCGGCATGTGAGAACACACCCTGATAGATCATCGTCTCGTCGTCGAGGCTCGGGCCGACGAACGTGTGCGCCACCTGCGCCGGCGGGTCCTCGACCCAGTTCGTGTTGTCGACCGTCCACCGGTAGGAGATCGGCGTGGCGAACTCGTTGTCGATCGCCGATCCCGACTGCGGACCCTCGGCGGAGGGCTCGAACGTCGTCGACTCCGTGGTCGTCATCGGTACGCCGAACGCGACGGTGGCGTCTCGGAAGCTCTGATTGTCCGTCTGGAACATCACGGGAACGAAGTAGTCCGTCGGTGCTGCCGTCGCGCCGGAACCCTCGGGAGGCGAGACCGGGGCTGCGGGCTCATCGATGGCGATGAACACGGTGGCGAAGTAGCCGGGCCCGTGGGACGCGTCGTCGGTGCGTAGGTCGTCGCACTGCAACGCCTGCAGTGAGACGTTGGCGGAGCCGTCGGGGCGCACACGGACGGATTGGCCTGCGACGTAGTCGTCGGCAACGGCGAGGTCGGCGGCGATGGACGGCATGGCGAAGCGCTCGCATCCGTCGAAGTCGAGTCGCAGAGTCTGGACCATCGCCGTGGGCGAGGTCACCGGCCCCGCCGCTGCGGTCGGGCTCGATTCGGGAGCGGTGGTCGCCGGTGGCGCAGTCGCCTCGGGTGTCGCGGGGCTCGCCTCGGCCGTCGTCGGCGCTGCGATCGCATCACTCGATGGGGTGTCGGCCGGCTGGCCGGCGCCGGCGCAGGCGCTCGACAAGAGCAGCATTGCTGCGAACACGGACAAGGATCGGGGTGCCATCGTGTCCTCCTTGCTGTGATTCCACGGTCGAGTCGGCGTCGCACGCGTGCCAGGGCCCTTCGACACGTCTCCGCAGCGGACGCGTGCTCGAGTTGCCGGCTGCTCGGGTACTGGTCTCGCTGCCGCGCTTCGTCGCGCACCGAGAAACAGAGGTGGCCACCGGGTCGCACGACCCAGATCAGTTCGTCGAGCGCGGCCGGTCCGACGTGGCCGAGCATGAAGGTTGCCGACACAGCTGACGGCGTCGTAGCAGCGGGTCGGGAGGTCGAGTTCGGCGGTCAGGTCGGCTACGGCGAGCTGGGTGTCGACCGCCTTCTCGGCGGCTTCGGCCACGATGTCGGGCGAGTCGTCGACACCGTGGCGGCCTGAGACCCGCAGGGACGGTCGCATCGACCGAGTAGCTCGAGCAGTCGTGTCGGGGCGCGTCCTGGACCGTCGGCGGGCTCGTACCGAATCAGTACGAGTCGTTCGTTCGTGTGACGCACCGGAACCTGGACCGGATGACTGGTGGTCGGCCTACCGTGACCTCTTCGCGATCATCGCGTCGGTCGGACGCGCTGATGGCGAGCGTCGCAATGCTGCGGTCGATGGGGCCTGCCCGAATCCGGTCAGGCCCGGCGGCGGCTCATGCGCCCGCCTCGCCAGCCGGCCGCTCATCGGGTCGCGGGCTGTGGGTGCGTCCGAACGTGTAGGCGTCGGGCCAGCCACGGCCGGCGAGGCTCTGCTCCTGGGCGGCGATCACGGCGGGGAGATCCGCCGGCTGCCAGCCATCGACCAGGTCCTCGCCGAGCAGGTCGCGCACCGGCCGATCCAGCTCGACGAGGAGTTGGAGGCTGAATGCGATCCGGCCGGTGAGCACGTCGGGGTCGCCGGTGCACAGGGCGAGCGCGGCCTCCGCCATGGTGTCGAGTGGCTCGAACATCGTCTCGTCGACCCAGCCGGCCTCGACGAGGGCGGGAGTGGCGATCGCGGCTTGCGGTGCGAGGGCGTTCACGGCGATACCTTGGCCTTCGCATTCGCTGGCAGCCGCGACGGTGAGTCGGTTGAGCGCAGCCTTCGGTGCGCCGTAGACGAATCCCGCTCTGGACGGTTTGTTGGTCGGGAACGGTGGTCCCGGAGGGAGCTCGGCAGCGAAGGTCGTGAGGTTCACGATCGCGCCGCGACCACGGTCGCGCATGCCGCCGATGACTGCGGACATGAGCTCCCACGGCGCCCACAGATTGACCTGCAGGCTCTGCTCGAGCTGGTCGGCTGAGGTCTGCTCGAAGGGGTGGTAGCCGCCGAATGCAGCATTGTTCACGAGGATGTCCACCGGGCCGAGCGAGTCCTCGACGCGAGCGACGAGGTCCCGGCGGCCACCGGTGGGATCTGCCAGGTCGGTTGTGAGGATTGCGCACGTGCCGCCGAAGCCCTCGATGCGATCCCGCGTGGCCTCCAGTCCGTCACGCGAGCGGGCCGTGATCGCTACCGCCGCGCCCTCTGCTGCGAGTCGGATGGCGATGGCGGTCCCGGTGCCGCCCTTGCTGGCCCCGGTGACCAGCGCGACCTTTCCGTCGCACGCTCGGTCGGCCATCAGGCGAGTCCCATCGACATCGCCCCAGTCAAGCCCGCAGCGCACGGGGGCGCCAGATGCGCGTTCGCTCAGAGCAGCGTGAAGACCTGCCAGACGATGACCGTGGCGCCGAGCGCTCGACGCCACGGATTGACGCCGCGGATCACCTCGTCGCCGGCCCAGAACAGCCAGAGCGCCATCGAGGTCCAACCGGCGACCTCCCCGAGCGTCGAATCCGTGCCGGCCAGCCTGCGGGCGAGCCAGCACGCGGCGATTCCCCAGAGCGGCCAGTTGGGGAATTGCGCAATCGTGATCTGCCCGGTCTGGCGATGCTCGAACCACCATCGAAAGGACCCGGTGCGCATCGGGCTCAGTCTGGCCTCACCGTTGGCCCGTCGGGCCGTCGCCTCGGTGGGCGGCGGCCGCCCACTACACGGCGTCGAGACGCGGGTGCGCTTGGCCGGAGCCGCTCACCGGGGATGGTTCGGCGGCCTGCGATCCCGGATCCGATGCCGAGGCGATGATGGTGGCGCCGACCAGTGCGACGGCCAGGGCACCGATGGCGCTGATCAGGTGCCACTCCGGGTCCGAGCTCAGCCGTTCCTGCAGCACGAAGGCGCCGAGCGCGACGCTGACGACCGGATTGATCACCGAGACCGTGGCCACCGACGTGACGAGCTTGCCCGTTGCCAGCGAGACCTGCTGCAGATAGAAGCCGAGGAGCCCGGCGCTGATCATCGTCCAGATCTCCCAGTCGCCGAGAGTCGCCCCCAGCCCATTGGTGTGCCAGCTCTCGACGACGGGCTTCATGAGGGTCGCCGACACGCCGTAGAGGATGCCCGCCGTTGCGCCGACGAGCGCGGCCTCGCGGCCCAAGGGCCCCCGCGACCCGAACACCATGCAGACGACGCAGATCACGGCGAGGATGAGGAGGGCCACGATCCAGTCCGACACCGGGGCGTCATCGACGCCGCCGGCGGGATCACCGAAGGTGGCGAACGCTGCCAGTCCGGCAACGATGACGACCGCTCCGAGCACATGGCGTTGGGTGATGCGCTGCTTGGTCACGTAGTAGCCGAGCGGCAGCGCCCAGACGATCGAGGTGACCAGCAGCGGTTGAATGATCGCCACGCGTCCACGATCGAGAGCCGCTCCCTGGAGCACGACACCGATGGCCTGGGCTCCGAGACCCAGCAACCAGACCGGGTTCGCCAAGAGCTTGACCATTCCCGCCGAGTCGCCCGGCTCGACGCCTTCGTTCATCGCAGCTCGCTGCCACAGCGTGGCAGCGAGCGCGAACGCGAATGCGGCGATGATCGCGATGATTGCTGCGATGTGGTCCACGACGAGGGTTCTCCATCCCGATGCGGCGCGAGGTCGAGCGTCGTTGACCGACAACCCGAGGAGCAGAACGACGAGACCATAGCGAACAGTGCGGAGCCGGCGGGGGAGTGTTCTCGATCGGGCGCGCCGGTGCCGGTTTGCGTTCGGTCGGGCCGGCGACGCCATGGCGGCGGCGCTCGTTGCTCGGCCTGTCGAGTTCGGTTGCGATCGTGTGCGCAGATGCGCTGATGCCGCCTCCGGCATCGAGTACCGATCCCGCCGCACCGGTGCGTGCTGCATCGAGGACGGCGGGTGTTGGGGCCGTCCAGCCAGTGGAACTCGAGCGACACTTCAGACTCGGGCGAGGTACAGACGGTGCTGGCCGATGCGCCGCTCCCCGACGCCCGTGCGTTCGAGCGCAGCGAGCTGCCGGCGGATGCCGGTCGTGAGCTCGTCGAGGTGGGCGTGCTCACACCGCAGCCGGATGGCCAGCCTCGGCAGGTGGCGCTCGATCACGGGGCCGAGGTACTCGTGATGCCGTGGCGGAGCCTGCGCAGGGGCGCGTACAGCTCGGACGAGTACCACTCGTGCGCCAGGTCGAGCGAGGGGAACTCGATCAGCACGGGGTAGGTGGGGTGCCAGTCGCCCTCGACGATCTGCCACGGTCCACCGACCACGACGTAGGTGCCGCCGAAGGCCTCGACGGTCTCGGTGACGCGGGCGACGTCGTCGTCCATGGCGCCGTGGTCGTGGATCTCGCGGACGTCCCACAGGCAGTAAGCGGTCATCGGATCATTCCTCTCGTCATGCCGGCGCCGTGCGGGCCAGCTGGTTCATCTGGTGTCACGATCATCCGGCGCGCAGCGGCGCGCGAGAAGCAGCGATCCGCTGTGACAGCGACAACGTTGCGTTGTGGCCGGACCGGTACCGTGACGCCCCGTGGACATCGAACTCCGGCACCTGCGGGCCTTCGTGGCCGTGGCCGAGGAGCTCAACTTCACCCGGGCGGCCAAGCGGTTGTTCATCGCCCAGCACGCGTTGAGTGCCCAGATCCGTCAACTCGAGGACCGGATCGGCACCAAGCTCCTCGAACGGACCACGCGATCGGTCTCGCTCACCGAGGCCGGCGAGGTGCTCTCGGCACAGGCGAGACTGCTGCTGGCCGACGCCGACACCGTCGTCGCCGCCACCCGCGCTGCCGGGGCGACGCGCACACCACTCACGGTCGGCTTCGTCGCTGCGGTCAACCATCCGGAGATGAGCCATGCGCTCGACCGGTTCAGCCAGGCGCACCCCGAGGTCGAGCTGATGATCAACTTCGGCGATCAACTCGATCCGACCGGTGGACTCCACGGCAGTTCCGCACCCTCGAGGGCCTCATCGTCTCGATCCGAGCGGGGCTCGGCGTCTACCTCGCAACCGAGGGCCTCGTCGCCTCGGCCGGCCCGGGGGTCGTCTGGCGCCGACTCGACGACCTGCCGCCACTGCAGCATTTCATCGCCCGACGGGCCGACGACGACCGGCCCCTGGTTCGGGCGTTCGTCGAATCGGCTGCCGAGACGCTCGGTGTCTGAGGACGACGCATGATCGATCCCGGCGCGCAGGGCGTGGACGCAGTCGTCATCGGTGCCGGACCCGGCGGTCTGTTCGCCGCGTCGCTGCTGCAACGAGCAGGCCGACAGGTGGTCGTGCTCGAAGCTCAGGGGCGAGTCGGTGGCCGCCTGCTGTCGGTCGAAGCAGGAGGCGGCCACCTGGACCTCGGTGCCAGCTGGTACTGGCCGGGGGAGCAGCGGGTCGACGCCGTGGTCCGGACGCTCGGGCTCGGCACCTTCGCGCAGCACCTCGACGGCGACATGGTCTACCAACCGGGCGCCGAGGTGCAGCGGATCAGCGGCAACCAGCTCGATGTGCCGTCGTCACGGTTCGAGAAGGGCGCGCAGGCCATCGCCGACGGGCTCGCCGCCGGATTCGCCGACGGGGTCGTTCGGCTCGGTGACGCAGTCCGCACGATCGGGTCGGTCGCCGACGGGGTCGAGGTCGCTACCGAGCACTCTCGGTGGACGGCGCCGCACGTCGTGGTGGCCGTTGCGCCGGCCACTGCGGTCCGGGCGATCCGCATCGACGGGCTCGAGGAATCGGTCCGGGAGTTGGCCGCAGCGACACCGGTGTGGATGGGTGGGACGGTGAAGGCCGTCGCGCAGTACGGGCGACCGTTCTGGCGCGAGAGCGGGCTCGCCGGTTCGGCCTTCAGCCTCGTCGGCCCGCTGCGCGAGATCCACGACATGAGCGGCCCGGGCGGGCAGCCGGCGGCACTGTTCGGATTCGCCCAACCCGGTCCCGGCGCGCCTGCGCCCACGCGGCACGAGACGCTCGAGCAGCTGCGAACGCTGTTCGGCGACCTCGCCGCCGAGCCGCAGGAACTATGGATCCACGACTGGCGCGCCGAAGTGGCCGTAGCGCATCCGGGTGCGGCAGGACTGACCGACTATCGCACCTTCGGTCATGCTCGCTATCAGCGCCCCGCGCTCGAGGGCCGTCTGCACTGGGCATCGACCGAGACCGCACCGGTCGCGCCCGGGCACATCGAGGGCGCACTCGCCGCCGCGGAGCGAGCGGTCGCGGCCATCGTGGCGAACGAATCGATGCGCTGACATCCTCGTCCCGTACAAGCAGCGGTGCGTGGTACGAAAGGTGCCATGACCGTCGAGTTGGGATATCTGCTGCCGACACGCGAGCACATCATGCAGGGCCGGCACGAGACGCGGTCGCTGCTCGATGCGGCCAAGCGGGCCGGTGACCTGGGGATCGATTCCGTCTGGGTGGGCGATTCGCTCCTGGCCCGTCCCCGGCACGATCCTCTGACACTGCTGGCGGCGGTGGCTGCGGCGGTACCCGATGTCGCGCTGGGCACCGCCGTGCTCCTGCCCGCGCTGCGGAATCCGGTCGTGCTCGCCCAGCAGCTCGCCACCATCGACCAGATCAGCGAGGGTCGCCTGATCGTCGGCGCGGGCATCGCTGCCGACATGCCGAGCATCCGCGCGGAGTTCACCGCCGCGGGCGTGCCCTTCGAGGGTCGTGTCGGTCGGATGATGGAGGGGTTGCGGTTGTGCCGGGAGCTGTGGTCCGGCGAGCCGGTGACCTGGGACGGCCGCTGGACGCTCGAGAACAGCGTGCTGGCGCCGGTGCCGTACCGGCCCGGCGGCCCGCCGGTCTGGCTCGCCGCCTCCGTCCCCGAGGGCATCGACCGGGCGGCCGAGCACTACGACGGCTGGTTCCCGATCGGGCCGGATGCCCCGACGTTCGGCGAGCGCCGCCGACGATTCGTCGAGGCCTCCCGGGCAGCGGGGCGCGATCCGGACGCGCAGACGACGGCGCTGTACCTGACCGTCTGCGTCGCCGACGACGCCGACGCGCCAGAGGCCGCGATCGATGCGTACCTCGAGGACTACTACGGTGCGCCGGCTCGCCTCATGCGCAGGGTGCAGGCCTGCAAGGGCGGCACCCTCGGCGAGGTGTCGGCGTTCATCCGCAGCTACGTGGAGGTCGGCGCCGAGCATCTGGTGCTGCGGATCGTCGGCGATCACGACCGGACGGTGCAGCTCCTGGCCGCCCATCGCGACGAGTTGGCCGGCTAGTCCTGGCGATCGGCCGCCCACGCTCGAGACCAACTTCTGGGGACCGGTCCGCCTGGCGCGACGGGTGCTGCCCTCAATGCGGGAGCAGGGCAGCGGCACCATCGTGAACGTCAGCTCGATCACCGGCCGCCTGCCGTCGTTCCCCATGGACGGCTTCTCCGCCGCCAGCAAGCACGCCACCGGTGCGTTGTCGGAATCGCTCGCAGCCGAGGTGGCCCCGTTCGGCATCAAGGTGGTGTGCATCGAGCCCGGCTACTACGACACGGCGCTCTCCGACACCGTCGACATGCTGCGCGCCGAGTTCGACCCTGCGTCGCCCTACAGCGAGATATCCGAGTTCATGATCGAGTTCACCAAGGCCTCGCTGCAGAACGGAGGCGACCCGACCGATCCGGCCCTCGGCGGTGCACCACTTCGTGGGGATCCCAGCACGCTGTGCCCCTCGCCGCCATCGATCACATCGCGCGTGACGCCGCTACCGAGGACGTCTGCGCCGTGGGCCTCGCAGGTGGCCCGTCAGGCATTCGATGACTGCCGCCGTCGGTCTCGGTGGGCGGCGCTCGCTGCCGGTTCGCCGTTTCGCGTGGTGTCGACGCAGTGACGGATGAGCGGGCCGTCGGCGTGACGGTTTCGCCGGGTAGGACGGCGGGCGTCCGGGGAGGGGGAGCGAGCATGGGGTCACCGGCACCGTCAGGGACGGTGACGTTGTTGTTCACCGACATCGAGGGTTCGACGCGTTTGTGGGAGCGCGATCCCGATGCCATGGGGGAGAGCCTGGCGCGCCATGACGAGATCCTGCGGGCGGTCGTGGAGAAGCATGGCGGCTACGTGTTCGCCACCGGTGGTGATGACCTCCGAGGTCGACGACCTGGCTCACGTCGACGCCGCGGGACGAGAGGAGATTCCGCGCCGCAGCGATGTCGTCGATGACGAGATGCAGACCGTGTGTCGATCCAGCGTCGGTGGACATGCCCGGGAGCCTCTCGCTCGACACGATCGAACACGACGAGTTCGGGGCCGGTCGGACTGCCAGCGTGAGCACGTTGCCTGGCCACCGTGGAGCCGGGCACTACGCTGTGCGCGCGCTGCCCAGATCGGTGCGGCGAGCCTGGAGCTGCGCCCGAGTGAACACTTCGGGTATCCCCATACCGGCGTTCGGTGACGTATTCGGAGCCTTGGCATTCCGCCAGGTGGAGCGGATGGCCTGCTGGGTTTGGCCCCTACGTCTCGACGAGGATCTCGTTGATCGACACCACTGGCGGCTCGGTGAACTCTTCAGCGAACTTGGCCATGGTCGACTGGAACTCGGGACTCTGCCGCGGTTCCTCGTACGAGCTGGGGTCGCGCCACTGGGCGATCACTGTTACCTCGCTCTCGGCGCGGTCGGCGGTGAACCAGGCTCCAAGCCAGTCGTCGTGGCCTGCGACGAGATCGCACGTTGTCGAGTCGAACAATGGTCGGATTCAGTGCGCAGTTGTGGGCGTAGTCCGGCTCTCTGTCGGCCGCGATGGATGGCGACTGGTCATCGCCGTGGCGCAAGGCCTCTCGATGGCGGTGGTCTCATACGTACTGGTCTCACAACCATGTCGGCGGATACGTCTACCGATCCGTGTTCACGTTGTTCGTCGGCATGTTCGTGCTGTGGACGCTTCACGGCAACGACCAATCCGAGCGGTACTTCGACGAGAACGGCTGACGCCCGACCGTCGGGTCACGTCGCTTCACAGTCGACAGAACTAGCCGCGCCCCTGCCGCCGCTACTCCTATCGCCGGCTCCGACAAGGGCGTGAACTTTGCGGCCGACCCTCGCCATGTGAGCTGTGAGTGGTCGGTCAGCCTTCGGGTGGCGGGGGTTTCCGGGGCGACGCACATCGGGCCTGATCGTCCCTCAACGACACATCGGCGATGCCCATCATGCAGGACGAATTCCCCTGGGCCGTTCGCCGGCAGAGCTCGAGACTGACGTCGTGCACCAGCAGGATGTGAGACGCCATTGGTGGGGTGGATCGGGACCCTTGTTGCTGATGGTGCTGCCCTACCGAGGCAGACGCAGTCCAGACCCGACCGGACATGTCCGTCGGGTGAGCCGGCTGGGTCTGGTGCTCGTGGTCTCCCTGGTCATGTCGAGCTGCGGATGGAACGGTCAGGCGGAAGAAGGACCTGGATTCGCCGTGCCCTTGTTCACGCTGACCGAAGGCGAGGTGACTGCGGCCTCGGAATCTGCGGTCCAGATCGCCGAAACCGTGTCGCAAGCCCTCGACACGCCCGACAGGGACTCGTTCAGCGCTGCGTTCGGCCCGTCGAGCTACGTGGTCGACCCGATCGTGCCCAGCCTCCGACCAGGTGTCAACGTTTGGTTCTCGCTCTTTCGCAGGCTCTGTTCAGGCGTCCTCACCCATGACATCTATGTGAACGTCGACGGGTCGGTGTTCAACGGAGACTGCTCGGGCTTCTACGACGGCTATGCCGACGACCCGCCTACGTCGCTGGCGGTGCTCAGCGAGCTGTGGTTGGAGGACGGGGTGGCGACCAGACTCATGAACCGACTCGATGCTGCGACGCTCGACTCCTACCCGGCCGAAACCAGTGAAGTCATCGGCTTCGCCCGCTCCGAAGAAGAAGCCGTCAGCGCGGCGGCGCAGACCGCCGAGCGGTTCGCTTCGAGGTGGGTCGAGGCATGGAAGTCTGGCGATCTCGAGCCGATCCTTGCTCTGTATGCCTCCGACGGCGTCCGAGCCGACGGGTTCGCGGGACTCGACGATCGCCCGGCCGCCCTCGCAGACTGGTTGAAGTCGTTCACGAACGCGTATGACGAAGTCACGGTGCAGATCGAGCTGCTGACTGCCTCTTCACTGGGCCCGGCCGCGGCGTACCGGCTCGAACTCGGTGACGGAGACCACGCATGTGAGATGCGTCTCGTCTCGGTATGGGACCTCGACGAGCAGGATCGCATCGTCAGAGAACACACCTATTACCACCCGGAAACGGTTTTCGCGTGCGGGTGGGAGAAGCCCACCAGTTGACCGCACTCGGCGTTACGACAGCACATGCAGCACAACCCACAGCGGCCCCGATGCCCTTGCACCACCCCGGGTTCGCCGGGTCGGGTGGCGGCCGGAGATCCTCGAGCGTGACGGCCATGGAACTCGAGTGCTGGGCGTGACGGGATCGAGCACCGAGCCTCCGTGGCGGCCGAACGGCCCGAGCTGAGCCGGTAGCGGTCGCTCTGATAGGACGGCTCTCGAGCCCTCCGGTACTGCTCGAGGGATGGTGAGCGTGGGGCCCGACGTGGTCGTCGCATTCTTTGTGTATGTGCGGCGCGCTCGTGGCGGCTTGATCACAGCGCCGAAGGGGCGTGCGCCTCTGGCCATGCAGTACCTGGTGTTCTCGACGGAGTGGCGCTCGTTCTCGCCGGCGCCAGTTGATCGACCGCTGAGTCTCTGTAGTGCCCCAACCGGCTGAGCGGAGGGGGGCTGGGCGGGGGGAGCGCAGACGAATGGCGTCGGATCGACGACGTCGGTGCCGGTTGGTCGTCTCGCGTAGTGTCGAGCCATTGGCGGATGGTCAGGTCGTCGGCGTGGCGGTTTCGCCGGGTAGGAAGGCGGGCGTCCGGGGAGGGGGAGCGATTATGGGTTCACCGGCGCCGTCGGGCATGGTCGCCTTCTTGTTCACTGACATCGAGGGTTCGACGCGTTTGTGGGAGCGCGATCCTGAGGCGATGGGGTTGAGTCTGGCGCGCCATGACGAGATCGTGCGGACAGTCGTCGAGCAGCACGGCGGGTATGTGTTCGCGACCGGCGGCGATGGTTTCGCGGTGGCGTTCGGTCGGGTGGGTGACGCGATGGCGGCGGCGGTCGAGGCGCAGTCGGCGTTGGGAGCGGTGGAGTGGGGTGCTGCGGCGATTCGGAGTCGGATGGGGCTGCACTGTGGTGAGGCGGAGGAACGCGGGGGCGACTATTTCGGTACGGCGGTGAATCGGGCTGCTCGGGTGATGGCGGCTGGTCATGGTGGTCAGGTGATCGCGACGCAGGCGTTCGCGGAGGTTGCGGGGTCGGAGCAGTTGGTCGACCTCGGTGAGCATCGGTTGCGGGATCTCTCTGCGCCGCAGCGGATCTATCAGGTGGGCGAGGGCGAGTATCCGCCGTTGCGGTCTCTTGATGCGTATCCGACGAATCTTCCGGAGGCGTTGTCGTCGTTCATCGGGCGCGGGGAGGAGGTGCGGTCGATCGCAGCCGATGTGGTGGATCACCGGTTGGTGACGCTGAGCGGGACTGGTGGGGTGGGTAAGACGCGTCTGGCCGCGCAGGTGTGCGCTGACGTGCTGCCCCACTTCCCCCAAGGAGCATGGTTCGTGGAGCTCGCCCCGCTTCGCACCGGCGCGCAGATCCCGCTGGCGATCGCGGCTGCATGTCAGATTCCCCAGCGGCCCGGGGAAGCGCTCGAGGTCACGCTGAAGGATGCGTTCGCGACACGGTCGATGATCGTGGTGCTGGACAACTGTGAACATCTGGTCGATGCGGTCGCCGACCTGGTCGCCGAGCTCACCGGGCCGACGATGCCGGCTCGAATGGTGATCACGTCGCGTGAGGCGTTGGGTGTGGCCGGCGAACAGGTCCGCCGGGTGGTTCCGATGGCCGTTGGCGATGCGGCGCAGTTGTTCGTGAGCCGGGCCCAGGCCCTGCGCGACGACGTGAACTGGGCCGACCACGCCGATGCTCTCGTGCAGATCTGTGAACGGCTCGATGGGATCCCCCTCGCGATCGAGCTCGCGGCTGCGAGGTCGCGGTCGATGATGCCGGCCGACATCCTGGCGCGTCTCGACGAGCGGTTCCGGTTGTTGTCGGGTGGCCGGCGCGGGGGTCGCGAGCGCCATCAGACGCTGCGGGCCGCGGTGGAGTGGTCCCACGACCTGCTCGACGACCACGAGAAGACGGTCTTCGCCCGACTGGCGGTGTTTCGGGGTTCGTTCGATCTGGCTGCGGCCGAGGCGGTCGTCGCGGGTGATGGCATCGACGCGTTGGATGTCGTCGACCTCGTGGAGCGGTTGGTCGACAAGTCGATGGTCGCCACCGTGCCGTCGGCGGGCACCGGGCGGTTTCGCCAGCTCGAGACGTTGCGCCAGTTCGCGCAGGACCGCCTCGTCGAGTCGGGGCAGGTCGATGCGTTGCGCGAGCGCCACGAGGCGTACTACCGGTCGTTCGTCGAGGAGTGGGATCCGAGACTCATGACGGGCGATCAGGCAGAGGTGCTCGAGCGTCTCGGTCTCGAACTCGACAACCTCGAGGCGATCTTCGAACGCATGCTCGAAGACGACCGGATCACCGCCATGGCCCGCCTGCACCTGACGCTGAACAACTATTGGGGCGTCAGCGGCAGCAACGCCGGCCGCTTCTGGACGGAGCAGATCCTGGATCGTTCCGACGAGATCGACGATCCGTGGCTCCGGCTCGAGTTCGTGGCGTGGGCCGTGTTCGCCCTGTACTCGTCTGGCGCGTGGCGGCGAGCGGGAGAGGTGCGGTCCGAGCTCCAACACGTGGTCGGCGAGGATCTCAAAGCACTCGGAGTCGGCGTCCTCTTCAGCACAGCCCTACTCGCATTGGAGGATCAACGACACGACGAGTTGTTCCGGGCCGCCGACTGGGCGCTCCAGGCGGCCGACGACCCCTACTGGCAGATGTTGGCGAGCGTCGCGCAACTCAGCGCAGTCCTCATGACCGACCCGGTCGCGGGCCTGCCGGCTGCGCAGGAGTTCCACGACGCCGTCGTTGCCTTCGGTATCCCCACCCTGAACGCGTCGGCCCTCGACCAGCTGGGAACGGGCTTCTGGCGGAATGACAGGCGGGCCGAAGCGGCCGACGCGTTCCGGCGGGCGATCGACGCCGCCGGTGACGTGATCCCGCACGTCGCGGTCAACTCCTCCATCGCACTCGGTGTCCTGTCCGCAGAGAATCGGGAACCCGACGCCCTGCCGCTCCTGTCCCAAGGCGTTGCGCTCTATCGCGACCACCCCGTTCAGCCGGGCTCGATCGTGTCCGCCCTGCTGACCGCTGCCTTCGTGTTGGACGAGGCCGGACGAACCGCCGAAGCCGCGACATGCGTCGGAGCAGCGACCGCGCTCCAGGAGTCACTCGGCGTCAAAGGACAGCTCATCCTGCAGAAGCAGGTCGGTGTCGTCGTCGCCCGGATTGCCGCGGCGCGCGTCGATCCCGAGATCGCGGCGGCCGAGCTTCGAGGCCGAGCGATGAGCCAGGACGAGTTCTGCCGCTTCGTCTTGGACCTCGACCCCATCGCCTGAATCAGCCCGCTCGAGTGCTCTGGGACGCGGTCGCTCGCCGGTTGCTGCTGACGTGCGCGGAGTGCTCGGGCGTCACGACATGGCGGCATCGACGAGGTCGTCTGCCATCGTGCCGTCGGCCATGGCGGCGAGGATGATGCCCGAGGAGCAGCCGCGCTCAGCGCCTTCTAGCGGCTCGGTGCGGGCCGGTCTTTGACCCGAACGGCGGGCATCCACCGCGGTCCGGCCGTGGCGTCGATCCGGGCGACGAAGGCGTCATGGTGGACCTCGACCACCTCGCAGAAGCGAGCCGTTGCCTCTTCGCCTACTGCTCGCCACGCGGGTTCGGTGAGCGCGTCGGTTCGGGCCTCCAGGTCGAGCCGGAACCGTTGACCGTGGTTGTTCAGCGCACCGTCGCTGGCGTAGCCCTTGGCCTCGAGGCGCGCCCACCCGGCAGCGATCTGGTGGTCGTCGTTCCCGCGGGAACGCGCGATCCATTCCTCGCTGCCGTACTCGTCGACGTCGATCATGGCGGCGTGGAGCAGCCCGACTTCGACGTCGTCGAGGTCCTCAGCGGCGCACAGTGCCCAGTGATTGTCGCCGCGCAGCTCTCGGAGGCAGTTGGCGGCGAGCCAGCCCGACAGCGGCGAGTGGATGTCGTCGGGCCGCGGCGCTGCCCGATGTGCGGCGAACAGTGGTCGGGCGCCGAAGTGGACGGCGTCGACTCCGTGCCACAACGCCGCGGCCAGTTCGCTGAGTTGATCGGGTAGTTCGGGCGCGATTTCGGTGAGGCCGGGAACGACGGCGTCGTCGCGTACTGCGAGCATCGATTCGGTGTCGGTGGCGTCGCGGTAGAGACCCATGACGCCGGCGATGACATCGGGGTGGATGGAGTATGCGGTCGCGGCGGCCACGGCCGGCGTCGTATCTCCAAGGGCTGCGAGGCGCCAGGCGACGACCCAGCCGGCGCCACCGGGTACGCCGAGCGCCTCGTATCCGCGGATGGCTCGGGGATCCCACATCATCCAGCCGACGAGGTCGTGGCAGGCAAGGCCGGCTCGGGCGGTCAGCAGGTTCCAGTCGGTCACGATGCGACGTTAGGTCGGTCGGCGCACCCGGGCCAGCGCCCGTCCTTCGAGGTCATCACGCTCGGGGCTGGCAACAGCTCGACTCTTCGGCGTGACGGTTTCGCCGGGTAGGACGGCGGGCGTCCGGGGAGGGGGAGCGAGCATGGGTTCACCCTCGCCGTCGGGCATGGTCGCCTTCTTGTTCACCGACATCGAGGGTTCGACGCGTTTGTGGGAGCGCGATCCCGAGGCGATGGGGTTGAGTCTGGCGCGCCATGACGAGATCCTGCGGTCAGTCGTCGAGCAGCACGACGGGTACGTGTTCGCCACCGGTGGCGAAGGTTTCGCGGGTCGCGTTCGGCCGGGTGGGTGAGCATCGGCTGCGGGATCTCTCTGCGCCGCAGCGGGTCTATCAGGTGGGCGAGGGCGAGTTTCCGCCGTTGCGGTCTCTTGACGCGTATCCGACGAATCTGCCGGAGGCGTTGTCGTCGTTCATCGGGCGTGGGGAGGAGGTTCGGTCGATTGCCGCGGATGTGGTGGATCATCGGTTGACGTTGAGCGGCACTGGTGGGGTGGGCAAGACCCGTCTGGACGCGCAGGTGTGTGCTGATGTGTTGCCTCATATTCGGGACGGGGCGTGGTTCGTGGAGTTGGCGGCGCTTCGCAGCGGGGCGCAGGTCCCGTTGGCGATCGCGCGTCCGACCCGAAGGTCCTCAGCACGAGCGACGGGGCACTGTGCGAACTCATCGCCACCGACCCCGAGGTCGCAGCGAAGTTCCTCCTCAATCTGTCGAAGATGCTGTGCGCCCGACTCATCAAGGCCAACTGAGGACACTGCGAGCTGCTCCGATACCGGTTCGCCGTCTCACATGGTCTCGACTGTGGGCGGGGCAGTCGGAGGGCCACAGGTCGCCCCTGGCGCAGCGCGCCGCGCGATGACTGGGTGGCAGCAACGCTTCGACGGAGGTCACACTGGGCGGCGTGGACCGTCGTCGGAGACATCTCGTGGTTCACGGGCGGGTGCAGGGGGTGAACTACCGTTGGACTTGTCGGGAAGTGGCCGATCGCCTGGAGCTCTCCGGCTGGGTGCGGAATAGGCCGGATGGCAGCGTCGAGGTGGTGGCCGAGGGCGACGAGTCCGCACTCGCAGAGCTTGTGGCGTGGTGTGGCCACGGGCCGCCGAAAAGTCGCCGTGACGTGGCTCGTCACGGCGCTCACCCACTCGTCTCCACGTCGGGGATGTTGCCTTCTGGGCTCGAACAGGACTGTGGCTGTACTGGGCCGGCGATGAGATGGTCCGCGGCGTCAATCCGTGGCGCCGTGCGTTGGGCGCCGCCGTCGTCGCCTGGCAGGCGGGAGCCCTCGTGCTCGGGTGAGCGGCCGGGCTCCGATGGGATGGGCGTGGTCTGCTCGTCGGCCTACGATGCTGAGCTTCCGACGATCGCTCGACAGCGGGCCCCGCTCCCGGGCTCGGTGCACCGTTGGGCCGAGGAGACGAGATGCGGATCGGGATCCTGACCAGTGGCGGCGATGCTCCCGGGATGAACCCGGCGATCCGGGCGGCCACCGTGGTGGCGATTGCGCTGGGCCACGAACCCGTCGGGGTTCGTCACGGCTACCGAGGCCTGATCGGCGGTGAGTTCGTGCCACTCGACCTGGCGCAGGTCGCCGATGCCTTGCGGTGGGGCGGCACCATCCTCCAATCAGCGCGCTGCGCCGAGTTCCACGAGCCCGAGGTCCGCCGAAAGGCTCGAGCCGTTCTGACTGACGCGGATATCGGCGGGCTCATCGTCATCGGCGGTAACGGCTCCCTCGCCGGCGCTCTTCACCTGAGCGATCCCACCGAGGCGGGCGACTGGCCCGTCCGGGTTATCGGGATCCCTGCGTCGATCGACAATGACATCGCGCTCACGAGCCTGTCGATCGGGGTGGATACGGCGATGAACACGATCGTCGAGGCGTGCGACAAGATCGCCGATACGGCGAGCGCGCACGACCGGATCTTCCTCGTCGAGGTCATGGGCCGCGACTGCGGCTACCTCGCCATGACGAGCGCGATCGCATCCGGTGCCGACATGGTCCTGTTCCCGGAGGCGGATCGCAGCGAGCACGAGCTCGTCGAGTCGGTCGTCGACGCCGCGCTCGCGGTCAGGGCACGCGGCGGCTCGAAGAAGGTGATCGCCATCAAGGCCGAGGGCATCGAGACGCCCTCGGCCCGCCTCAAGGAACTGGTCGACACGCGGCTCGCGAGCGCGACCGGCGAGCAGGCGGCCGACATCGAGACCCGGGTCACCGTGCTCGGCCATGTGGTGCGCGGCGGTCGACCGAGTGCCTTCGATCGACTCCTCGGGAGCCGCATGGGCAACGTCGCCGTGCGGTCCCTGCTCGACGGAGCCCACCGACAGATGGTGGCGTGGCAA
Organism: uncultured Acidimicrobiaceae bacterium; assembly: GCA_963716795.1. Taxonomy (GTDB): domain Bacteria; phylum Actinomycetota; class Acidimicrobiia; order Acidimicrobiales; family UBA8592; genus CAVQUE01. The sequence goes on from CAVQUE010000004.1 coordinate 208,521, forward strand.
CCTCCGGTCGACGCTGACAGTGGCGTCGGTGAACGGTCGATCCACGATCCGTACTGCCACCTGATGCCGCTCGATGCCGTGCTCGACGCCACCCGTGAGCTCCTCGACGGCCGGAGTCCCCTCGCCCGCTGGCGAGCGTCGATCTTCGATGACCTCCAGGACGTGTTCCTGCTCTGAACCGGCAGCTCCCTGGCCAGGCCAGGCCGAACGGTGACCTGTCGGTGAGGTCGTGCATCAGCGGGGTGGCTCGAGTACTCGCAGAGCTCGTGGCGTGGTGTGGCCACGGAACGCCCCACGCGCATGTCGAGAGTGTGGAGGACCACGCCGAAGCGGCCAGGGGCGAAGTCGGCTTCGAGATACGGCGCTGACCGCTCGTGTGGGCAGGTCGGCGCGGCGACCTGCTCGATCGATCGGACGTGCGGCCGGGACAGGACTAGCGGTCGTCGTCGATCATCGTGGCGACGAGACGGAGCTCGATCGAGCGGCGGACGAGTGAGTCGAGCACCTCGACGGTCTGGGTGCGCCAGTCCTGCCACCCGGCATCGGTTCCTGGATCGGCGATCATGGCGTTGGCCCTGTCGACCTGCTCTGTCAGTCGCTTCCATCCGTCGGCGGATCGTGTGGGTCGCGTCGTCGGGCGGCTCGGGCGTCGGCTGTCGCACTCGAGTTGCATGGCCGACAGGCCGATCAGGCCAGACGTCCGGTCCGTTGCGCGTCACCGGTACCCGAACCTGCGCACGGTCGGCCCATTCCAGCCGAGCGTCAGCGACACCGTGCCACCGCGGAGGAAGAGCTCTCGCTCCCCGGCCTCGTTGACCCAATAGCTGCGGGTCCGGACCCACAGCGGGCGCTTCCACACATGAAGCTCGATGCGGTCCGTCATGAGTGCTTCCAGAAAGGAGAGCAGCTTGGGCACCATGCCCGGTGCGAGGAACGGGCCGACCTGCCCGGGCCCGTCCTCGTGATTCGAGCGGAAGTGCTCGTGCTCCTCGCGATAGTTCACGACGGCCTCGTCGCCGAACAGCACCATCGAAAGGCTACGAGCAGCGTCGGTGGCGTGGACCAGCGAGATGGTGACCACCTCCGCTTCCACACACACCGACGAAGCGTCGCGATCGAGCGCCTGGGGCTGCAGTCGATCCAGCAGATCCGGCAGGGCGTCGAGAAGCCGGCTCGCCTCGGGGTGATCGACCTCGTCGCAGCCGTCGACACGACCGAAGAAGTCTGCGAGCTCAGCCATCGCGCTATGCAACCCCTCGCCACACCGGGCCACGGGGTAGGGCCCACCGAATGAACGAGGCGCTGGGCGACGAAGAAGCGAGCATCGGCATTCGCCTGTCGCATCTCGTCTGCGACCGGGTTCGTACCGACATTGCGTCGAACCGAGTCGTCGACCAGTACTTCCGATAGGCGGTCAATTCGGCGTGTGTGGCGGTCGGCGGATGCGTTGAATCAGACACGGTCAGACCACACGATGAGGACGATTCGTCGCATCACGACGCCAAGCTGCGTGGAGGAAGCTCATCATGCAGTCCCACTCCAGCCCGGGGCGTGGCTGCGCTGACACGCGCCGTTTCACGACCCGGTGGTCCGCATCTCGTCCGTTGCTTGTTGCCACACCTTCACGAATCGCTGGGTCGCCGTCACCAGCGTGAAGAGCAGCAGCACCCAGATGACAGGAACGAGGAGCCCTGAGAAGGCCAACCCGGCGGCGAGGAGGATGATCCGCTCGGCCCGTTCCATGATTCCGCCCTTGGCGTCGAAGCCCAGCGACTCTGCCTTGGCCCGTTGGTAGGAGATCAGCCACGACGCTGCCAGCACGCCGACCGAGGCCATAGCGGTGGTGCCGTCATCGTTGTCCATGAAGTACCAGATGACCCCGAGCAGGATGAGCGTGTCGGTGACACGGTCTGCTGTCGAATCGAAGAACGCGCCCCGTTTCGATGTCGGGCCGCTCGCCTTGGCCACCGCACCGTCGAGAAGATCAGGGACTGCAGCCACGATCAGGAGGACGAGTCCCCAACCGAGGTGACCGGCCCCGATCGCAACCGCCGTTGCCGCAGCCATGACGACGCCGGCCGTCGTCAGAACGTTCGCCGTGACGCCGGCTGCTTCGAGCCGGACACCAATGGGATCGACACGCTTCTCGACATGCTCACGCCAATATCCATCGAACACGGCTCAAGCCTCCCATGAATCCGTCAGCAAGATCGCCGCGCCAGCATCGCCAGTTCAGCACGCCCGTGCCGATGAGCATCCGGACCGAGGGCAGGCCGGGAATCGCTTCTGGGAGGTCATCGAGCGCGCCCAGTGACGACAGCGGCCCTTCGCGCACGATTCGGGCGTTGCGGTCGAACCCTCCGATGTGCAGGACCGATCGCTCGAGCTACGGGTCGACCTCGATACCGATCAGATGAACGACGCCTTCACATACTTCGATGCCGTGCACGACGAACGCAGCGACGAGAGCCCCGCTGCCGATGACCATCCGAATCGCCGGGACGCCCGTCGCGGCTTCGGGCAACTCGTCGAACCTCGCGGCAAACTGCTGCACGACCTCCGGGAGGTCGACGACGATCAAGTCTGTCGCAGAGGGTCGACCGTCGGGGCTGCGCTCGGCGCCCAGTTGCCGTCGAGTTCGGTGAAGAAGGACGCCGTCGATCGCGGGCCATGCCGACTCCGTCTACTCGGGTGCGACACTCCTGCGACGTCGGACTCGGCCGCTGCGACGGTATTCGTCTCGCCTCGTGTGCGGGCACCCGATGGCCGACTGTTGGGGATGAGCCCGACGCATCGAACTCGTTGAGGGCGCGGAGCCAGCAACAAGCCCACCGACCCAGCGACCGGATCCTCCGGGCGGGTCGGGTCGCGCTACGGTGCGCCGATGCCGGCGAACGACAGCACCACACGAGGACTCCTCGAGGGCGAACGCGACGAGTTGCTCCAGCGCATCGACGAGCTCACGGCGGGCGGTCAGGTCGATCTGGACTTCGACGACGACTTCGCCGATCGCGGTCAGGTCGCGTCCGAGCAGGGCGAGAACCGGGTGCTTGCCGACACGCTGGCATCGCAGCTCACCCTCGTCGAGCACGCACTCCGGCGCCTCGACGAGGGCACCTACGGCACGTGCGAGGTGTGCGGCGCCGGGATCGGGTCGGCGCGGCTCGATGCAATGCCGGCCGCGAGCCGCTGCATCGCTCACGCCGACGCCTCCGGCGGCGGTACCGGCATTCGCTGATGGGCGTGGCCGAGCCGCCGGGTCTCTCGCCGGTTGCGACATCCGTGGACGAGCCGGCGGCCTGAGCCTCGCGTCCGCCGATTCGGCGCTGGAGGGGCGCCGTCGTCGGTGCACGGGGACGGGAGATACCTGACGGCCGTGTCGGGGTGGCCTCCGAAGTAGTCGTTGCAGTCGAGGTCGCCGCCATCACCCGCTCCGACCACGCACGGCATCATCCGAGAACGGCACCTGTCGAGCTGTTGACCTATCCCAGACCGCCGGCCCGGGACAACCTGCGCCCGGCATCTGCGCCATCGCAGCCACCACCGAGGGGGCGGTCGCCGCAGCCGTCGGGCGATTGCGTGGGCGGGCGTTCGCGTCCGTTGGGACTGGCTGTTCACTGGCGGGGTGGGGTGGGGCCGGCGACCGGCCTCTGCCTGAGCCCGAACCTCGGCGCCTGTCCTCCACGGACGAACACAGCGTCCGACCGGCTCGCCGAGCAACGCGCACGCGTCGTCGGCCCCAGTCACGCCCATGGAGTCAGGGGGGCGGGTGGCTGACGAGAGTGCTGGCTCGGCTGCCCGACCAAGCCGTCGTTGCCGACAGGGGGCCTGGTCGAGGCGCACATCAACGTCCGGCCAAGCGGGGCTACGTTGATGTCGCCGGGTCGGTTTGGCCACGGTTCGAGGGGGAGATCATGAACCATGATCTGATCGCACAGGCGGTCGTCTCGTCGGCGCACCGACGGCGCCTTTGGCCTCCACGCCCGCGGCTGGACGGGGTCGCTGTGCCTCGTTGCCGGCGGCGAGGCGTGGTCGGTGCCGGTGGTTGATGGCAGTGCCGGGGAGCCGGCGGACAGTGGCGGTGCCCGATCTGGGCGCTGGCGACGACGTCGTGGTGCGCGCCGAACCCGAATCCTGGGCTCGCTACCTGGCCTCGCCACCGCCTCCCGGCTTCCCCGATCTCGTGGGCGCTGCGTCCACGGGCGAAGTGCAGGTGAGCCCGCATCCCGCCGACGCCGCTCGTCACCTCGCCATCTCCAGGTTCGGCGAGTTGCTGCGCCACGCTGCCAACGGCACCGACCCTGCCCCGCAGGTGGAAGCGCCCACGAAGGCATCGGGCACCTTCGACGCCGCGGTAGGCCGCTATGTGCATCTCGACCTCGAGGGCGTGAGTCATCGCGTGTACTTCGAGGAGGCCGGCGAGGGCATCGGCCTGATATGCCAACACACCGCCGGCTCCGACGGCCGGCAGTGGCGTCACCTGCTCGAGGACGATCGCGTCACCTCGAGGTTCCGGGTGGTGGTCTACGACATGCCCCACCACGGCAAGTCGCTGCCGCCCACGGGCAGACGCGTGGTGGGCCGAGCGCTACGGCCTGTCGACCGCTCGGGCGATGGCGCTGCCGGTAGAACTGTCACGAGTGCTCGGGCTCGATCGGCCGGTGTTCATCGGGTCGTCGATCGGGGGCATGCTGGCGCTCGATCTCGCCCGGTACCACGCCGATGACTTCCGCGCCTCCATCTCTCTCGAGGGCGGGCTCAAGGTCGAGATCGACGACGAGGCCCTGGCGGCTTCCACTGCGGGATCGCCTGAGGCCCACGCGGCGAGCATGATGATGATCATGTCGCCCGCCGCCGCCGAGGCGGCGCGCCACGAGACCCGCCTGCACTACTCCCAGGGCGCACCGGGCGTGTTCGCCGGCGACATCGACTACTACGCCGTGTACCACGATCTGCGGGGCGAGGGGGCCAACATCGACACCGATCGCTGCCCCGTGCACCTGCTCACCGGCGAGTACGACCACTTCACGGTGCCGTGGACCGAGACCGCGGCCGCTGCGATCCCCGGCGCGTCGATGACGATCATGAAGGACCTGGGCCACTTCCCCATGTCCGAGGACCACGAAGGCCTCATGGCATACGTGCTCCCCATCCTCGACGACATCGCCGCCGCCGGCTGACGCTGCCCACGCTCCGCCGGTCTCTGGCTGCCGCGGGGTCAGACCCCTGCAAACCGCATGAGGGGGAGGAAAGCAGGTTCTCCGCGCCAGTCATGCGAGGAGCTGGTCCGAGGGGGAGTGGTGTAACCGTCGGTGTCGGCGGTCGTCTCGGTCGGGAGTCGGCATCGGGCCCGGCGACCGGAAGGACCCTGTCATGGCCGATTCACCTGTGCGCATCAGTGTCGAGCTCGAGGGGATCGAGCCGAACGACCGGCTCCAGGCCGCGCTGCGGTGAGCTCGTGGCGGCTGCGCCGAGCTGATCGACGAGTCCGCCGATACCTCCGGCTTCCCTATCAGGGACTCACCGAACACATAACCGCAGCTCACGGTGGTCGGACCTGAACCCGAACGACCTTTCGTTCAAGCAGGTTCGCCCCACGGTCAAGTCGTTCTCGTTCGGTGTGGAGAGGTTTACAGACACCGCCACCACTTACTGACGTTCTCAAAGGACGCTGACATCGGCCCCATCTTCTAGCGGGGGTCTACTTCACGCCTCGTCGAGGAATCGCCAGTGGCGCCGGCACCTCGAGCACCGGCTCGACTCGGGTTCGGGTGCGGGCCGTGGCGTGTGAACCCCGGTGTCGATCAAGGCGGCCCGGACCCGTTCGGGGCTGACGTGCAGCAGGCGGGCGATTGTTCTCCATGGTGCGCCGCTGGCCGAGGTACTGGTCACGTAGCCATGCCTCGTGGTGGAGCTAGGCCGGCGTGAGGGTAGGGGGAGCGGACCTGCGGGTTTGCGGTGGTCCTGATAGGACAGCTCTCAAACCCCACCGGCGGACAGTTGCGTTGCCGGACGTGAGATCCGTGGGTGATGCCGGTGCGTCCACTGAGGGTGCCGATGTGACGGCGTCGAAGCCAGCCGCTTGGGAGAGAATCGACGCGAGTCCGCAGCGCGTTCGTAGACAGCCGCGAAATGCGGCGCCGCGACGAACGCCGTTGAGGGGAGCGGGACCGAGCGAGTGGAGCATCGCCAGTGGATCGGAGACGGCGGTCGTGAACGACTCGGGTGTCGGCAATGCGGTGCTCTCGCCCCGGAACGCGACCGGATCGTGCTCAGGCTTCTTCTGCTGTTCTTGCCGCTCGTCTTGCGGCGCTTCTGGCTGCGGTTGTGGCCCTGGGCCTTTTTGCGCTGGCTCATGAAGCGAGATCGTGGTCGGAGTCGCGGGTGAGGAGCAGGTCGGCGTCGATGCCGAGCGCTTGTTGAAGTTGATCGGCATCGAGGTCGCCAATCGAACTGGATTTCGGCAGTACCAGGTTGGCGATCTGTCTCTTGCCGGCGACGATCTGCTCGACACGTTCGTCGACGGTTCCCGGACACACGAGCCGGTGGGCGATGACGGTCTTGTTCTGCCCGATTCGCCAGGCTCGGTCTCGTGCCTGATCTTCGACCGCCGGGTTCCACCACCGGTCGTAGAGCACGACGTGGTTCGCTGCGGTCAGGTTGAGGCCGGTTCCGCCGGCCTTCAAGGACAGAACGAGCGCTCCTGAACCAGGTTCGTTCTGAAACCGCTCGATCATGCGGTCGCGCGCCCACGCGCGAGCCCGCCGTGGTAGCACTCGATGGTCTGGCCGGTGTGGGTGGTGAGGTACTCGGCGAGTCGCTGGCCCCACGACGCGAAGTGTGTGAAGACCAGCATCTTCTCCTCAGCGGCGAACACCGACTCGGTGATCTCGGTGAGCCGGTTGAGCTTGCCGGAGCGGCCCTCGAGTGGGCGGTCGTCGGCTCGATAGTTGACCGGATGGTTGCAGATCTGTTTCAGGGCGGTGATCGCAGCGAGAACAGCGCCCTTGCGCTGCGGGTGACCCGTGCTCGGCGTCGCTCGTCTCGGCGACGAGGGTGTCGAGGACGGCTTGATAGAGCCCGATCTGTTCGGACGTCATCATGCAGTGGTCGAGTTCGTCGATTCTGTCGGGAAGCTCGGCTGCGATTTCGGGCTCGGCCTTGGTTCGCCGATAGACGAGGACGCCGTTCAGGGCCTTCAACGCGTCTTCGCCGGCGCCCTTGGGGGTGGCCGACGTACCGGTGGCCGCCTCGTCTGGTGTCAGGTTGGCGACGAAGGATGCTCGGTCGCCGACCAGACCCGGGTTCGCCCAGTCCAGAATCGACCAGAGGTCGCCCAGGCCGTTCTCGATGGGCGTGCCGGTGAGCGCGATTCGGGAGTGGGCCCGGAGTCGTCTCAACTGTTGTGAGACGTCGGCAGTCGGGTTCTTGATCGCTTGCGCTTCGTCGATGACGATCTTCGACCACTCGACCTCGGCCAGCTGGTCGATGTCGCGGACTGCGGTGCCGTATGTGGTGATGATCACGTCGTGTTCGGCAATGATCGCCAGCAGGTCGTCGCCCTCGGCGCGAGAAGCCCCGTGGTGCAGGTGTACCCGAAGGCTCGGGGTGAAGGTCTGGGCCTCGGCCGCCCAATTGCCGACGACCGCGGGAGGAGCTATCACCAGGCCGGTGCCCGTCGTGGTCGAGGCTGCGAACGCCGCGAGTGTGGTCGGTGTCTTGCCGAGCCCCATATCGAGTGCGAGGCAACCGCCGAGGCCGGCGCCATCGAGGAAGCCGAGCCATGCGAGCGCGTCGGCCTGATACGAGCGCAGTGTCCCGGAGAAGCCGGTTGGTGCGGCTTCGGGCTGTTCTGGCAGCGCCTCGATGCTCTGAAACAGGTCGGCCGCCCAACTGTCGCCTGCGAGGCTGACGCCAGCGGACAACGGACTGCCCGTCAGCCCGAGTGCCTCTCGCATCATGTCGGCGCCGGTCATCGTGGTCCGATCTGCTCGCTCGGCGAGCGCAGCGGCGGCTGCGTCGAGGTCGACCTGGTCGATCTCGACCCATGGCCCTGCGAGCGGACCATGGGCCTCGCCTCCGCAGCGAGGCGAGCGATGTCGTCAGCGCTGAGCTCGACGTCGTCGAAGACCACCGACCACCGCACGTTCACGAGCTGCTGGGCGCCGACCATCGATTTGCCTTTGTCGATCGCAGTGACCCGGAGTCCGGCCGTGGCCTTCTTCGGCGAGAGTTTCGGGACTCTCACGTCGAAGCCGGCGAGTCGGAGCCTGTGGCCGTCGTCGCTCATGAGGCGCCAGGCCTCGCTCTGGGAGAGGATCACCTGGCCACGGCGACGGCCTCCGCCCCGAAACAGCACCGGGAACAGGCGCTCGAGTCGGATCGCATGCTCGGCAACGAGGCGGCTGCGGGGCTTCGAGCGCGACGCCTCGGCGAGCTCGAGCGATTCGACACCGCTGCCGTTGGCCACCCGGGACGAGCACCTGAGCGAACCAGCCGTTCGTGTCGTCGGGTGGATCGAGTTGGACGATGAGTCGGATCTGGTCCTTGGCCTCTACCGGCCTCGCCCAGGCGTTGAGTTCGCGACGAGAGATCGGAGGCGAGCGATTCGGGCGCGGCGAATTCGGTGCCATCGAGGTTCGCGATGACCGCTTCGGCCAGGTCGTTCTTGCCCCGGATGCTCGGCGGCGCCGCCGGGGCGGCCACCATCGCCGCTGCCGTGCGCGACCAAGGTGTGCACGAGGTCGCTCAGAACGGCGTTCGTGAATGCGCTCGGTTCGCGTTCGGGCTGGCCGACCATCACCGTGCCGGGGACACAGCCGGCCAAGGCCTCGATGGCCTGGGTGTCGAGCATCGCTGGGGCCCAGCGCACCCAATACCGGGCTGCAGACGGTGGTGCTCCCGGCCGGCTGCGGACCGGCGACAGCTTGGGTACGAATCGTCCGTGCGCAATGTGTTCGATTGCGCTGGTGGCGACGAGGCCCATCCATCGAACGCTCGGGCCGCTCCAGGGCCCTGGTCGATCGACGGTCAAGCCGGCCAGCCAGCCGATGGTCGTGGACAGCTCGGCGGTGAGGCTGTCGGTCTTCGCCGCTGCCGGGAACCCCGAGCCTCTGCCCGGCGCCCAGTCGATCAATCCTGCGCCAGCATCGCGCAGGAGTCGCCGGAGTTGTTCGTGATCGGCCCCATCGGCGTCGTGCCCGCCGGCCCATGCGACGAGACGGCCGTCGCTCCAGGAGAGCTGGAGTCGTGTCGTTCCGCTGCCCCTTGGCGCTGGTGCCTCTTCCTTCTCCTGGGGTGCCTGCGGCTTCCTGGGTGTCTGCGGCGGTGGAAGCGGCTGAAGTCGGTCCTCGGGGGTCGTCCGGCGAACCTGGTGATCGCATCGTCGATCCGAAAACACTCTTCGTCGAGATCGTGGAGGATGTTCGCGCGGGCGGGGTCGTGGACTTCGCGGCGAGCTCGTTCGAGGGCTGCGTCAGCGGCGTCGAGCAGGCGCCAGAGGCTCTCGACGCCGAACGTTCGGTCGGAGTCGAGCAGCGCGAGCTGCTCGTCGGTTGCCAGCCCGTCGACGAACGCCTGGGCCGCAGCCTTGAACTCGTCCTTCAGGTGATGGGGTCGCGTACGTTGTGACGGCCGTACTCCCGGTTCGATGGTTGGGCCGGCGCGTGCCCAGCCGGGCACACAGTGCGCAGGCCGGTGCCCTTCAGTTGCGGCGATGATGGCGGGCACGCCGGCCGGCCGCGCAGTCCGACGGGTTCGACGGACGAATCGCTCCGGGTGACAAAGCTATCCGGGTGTGTCGCTTTGCCAACGACACGCCGCGGGAATGAGCGGAAGCTGGTCGTAGCTGGAGCGCAAGCCTCCCCGTGGGCGGTTTTGTCGACCTCGGCTGAATTTTGACTGGCGTCGGCCGAGAATTGACCCCCTCGGGGGTCAGGGGTGGTCACTCTGTGTCGTCGGCGGGAGGCTTGGTCGCAAGGTCGCGGTCTTCGAGGCGGTGGTAGCTGTCGCCTTGAGGTCGACGATGTCGGCGTGGTGGACGAGTCGGTCGATCATGGCGGGCGCGACGACGGGTCGCTGAAGACGTCGCCCCAGCGGCCGAAGAGCGGCTTGTTGGAGGTGACGATCACGCTGGCTCGTTGAAGTAGCGGGCCGAGACGCCTGCCGATCCGGCTTCTTTCGTCGATGGGCCGATCATCGTCGACGCGAAGGAGGACGACGGGGGCGAGGACCAAGACTTGCAGGGCACGATTGAGCCGGTCGAGGGTTGCGTCGTCATGAATCTGGAAGACGTGGAGGATCCGTTCGGTGTCGAGCGGCCGCCAGGCACGACGTGGGACGAGGATGCGAACGCAGCTCGTCCTCTCCGACGGAAGGCTCGTGAACATCGGCGACTTCATCGTGGCGGCGCCGGCGGCCACGGACTCGACGAATCCCGGGTCACCCCGGAGGTTCGTGTAGCGCTCGAGGGATGCAGCATCGAGTGGGTTCTGCACCTGTGGGGCGGCATCCTCACACGTGAGGCGGCGACCAACTTCCCCGACAACTGAGGCAATGCCGTCGGCGTTGGTTCAGCTGGCACGCCGTGTTCCGTATCGCCGAAGCACAGATTGCTCACGCAGAGCCCTCTATGAGTCACAAGGGATAGTGGACCTGATAACCACTCCAACCCCTGAGAGCGGTTCGGCTGAGCCCCAAAGCCTCCGTGGCGGCTGAACGGCCCGAGCGGAGCGGGTAGGTGGGCGGCGCAGCGCCCCCGAGTGTTGTCGGAACGACAACACGCTGTGGACCTTATAGGACAGCTCTCGAACCCCGAGACACCAGGTCTGTCGACAACCACCGGACGACGGTCGGGGCACACCTTCGCATGCGCCAGCCGCTGAGTAGCCGACTGGGCCCCAGCGGTCAGCTGGCTGCCGTGAGCATCTCCTGCATCCAGTCGAACAACTCCTGATCGAGAGGATCATCGATGCCGTACACGAGGATGCGGTCGTCGCCACGACGCCAGTCGACGATGATGAAGTGCCGGTCGGCCGCCGGCGGCCCGCCGATGAAGCCGTAGCTGGCGAACGAGTCGTTGACTGCGTAGCGCGTGAACTCGATGAAGAACGAACCGGGTGCCAGCTCGGCTGCTCGCTCTTCGTCGATCTGGAGATCCCAGTACTGCGCCGGCCCCGTCGTCGTGTCGACCGTTCCCTCCGCGAGAACCGTGACCGGGAACTGTGCCAACCAGGGGGCGAGGTCGTCGGGGATCGGCATCGTCGGCTGCGAGGCGGGGTCGGCAAGGCCCGAAGGGTCCACGACCTCGTCGATGGCGAGGAACTCGGCCGACACCGGCGATTCGGGATCTGCAACCTCGACGAAATCGCCACCTTCGAGCACCACCGTGGGTTGGGCGAGGTCGAGCGTCAGGCCGGGGCCGAAGACCGTGAGCTTGCGGACGCCGGGCTCGAGCAGGTCGCCGGTCGGCGGCACGTCGATGGACGACCCGGCGCAGTCGACGAGGCCGTAGCCGGCTGCATCGATGGCGTCTTGCAGGTCGAAACAGGCAGCCTCTTGACGGGCAGCCAAGTCGTCGTCGTTGTAGGCGGTAAAGGCGTCGCCCCACGGTGTGTTCGGGAGAGACCCCGGGCTTGCCGCCTCGGCGTTGTCGATCTCCTGGCGGATGCGGTCGGGGTCCTCCGCTGCGACTTCGTGGAGGGTTCTGGCGAGTGTTGCCTGCTCGTCGATGACGGCGCGCATCGGGTCGGCCGATGCGTCCAGTGCCGGATCGTTGGCTTGGACGTCGAGCGCGGCTGCGTAGGTCTCCAACGCCTCGAGGTCGGTCGCTACGACGGAGCGCACGGCATCGAAGAAGTGGACGCCCTGCCTTCGGGCTTCGTCGAAGCTGACGAAGCCCTCGATCTTCGCGGCGAGGTAGGTATTCCACGCCGTGCTCGTCGCCTCGGCCCACTCGGCCACCGGCAGCGGGCTGTCGCCGGGCTCAGTCGTCGTGGCGGCCGCAGGCTCGATCGTCGACGCTGCGTCGGTGGGTGTTGGTGCAGGGATTGCCGCAGTCCCCGTGTCGACCGCCGGCGCAGCGGTTGCTGCGGTCCCCGTGTCGACGGCGGCCCCCTCGGCGACACCGGAACCATCGTCGGAGCCTCCGCACGCAGCAGCGAGCACAAGGAACGTCGCTGCGACGGCGCCGGCTCGCCACAGGCGACTGATTCGGGGGCTGCGGCGTGGGTGGTCCCGGTCGTTCGTCGGTTCGTTTATGTCTTGAGCAGACACGATTCTGAGCCCTCCGCTCTCGTCGATGTTGTCATCCTCATCGTGCGAGGGCGTCGGGTCCTGTCGGTACGCGACGAATTCCGCTCGGTGGGGGGACGACCGACAGGACCAGCGGCGCTCGATCGATGAATAGTCTTGATGGTTCGCCTCGATAGAGCGGAACGCCTCGTGGTGTCCGACACCGACCCCAACCAACCTCGACCCAGCGCCGGTCGCGACGCGTTCGAGGTGCTCTACCGCGAGATGCTTCCGACGGTCTACCGGTTCACCACGGCGCGGCTCGGACGCGCCGACGGCGAGGACGTCGCCGCCGAGGTGTTCCACGCCGCGGCGATCGCATTCCAAGACGGTCGGCGACAGCAGGTGACGCCTGCATGGCTCATGGCTGTCGCCCGAAACAAGGTGATCGACCGATGGCGTCGCGGACAGCGGCGCACCGCCATCGACTTCTTGCACCGTGTGCGAGAGGAGGACCTGAACGACTTCCCGGCGGACTGGTCGGTGTCCCAACGGCGGCCGGCGGTGATGGCGGCGCTCGATCGAATGAAACCGCGTCACCGCAACCTTCTGGTCGCGGACTACGTCGACGGCATGCCCGCACCCGAACTGGCCGAACTGCTCGACATCTCGGTGTCCGCTGTCGAGTCGGCACTCGCACGAGCGCGCACATCATTCAAGAAGTACTACGACGAGGAGCCCTCCCGGTGAACGACGAGGAACTCGACGAACTGCTCCGGCTCGTCGACGAACCAACCGAGCACGTCCCCGTTGCCTTCGAGCAAAGCCTGTGGGACGAGCTGTCGGCGACGTTCTGCACCACGATGTCTCCGAACCCCGCCGCCCCCGACGCACGTACCGCCGTGGCCGATCTGGTCGAGCTCACCCCCATCGACGACGCGTCCACCGCCCAGGGCCGCCGGATGCGGTGGGGTTCGGTCGCCGCAGCCGTCGCCGCCGTGGCCGCGGCCGGTGTGATCTGGTTGCACGGCGGGAGCGCGCCGGACGGAGCCACCGAGCTGACGACCTCGCCGTCGCCGGAGGTCGCGGACCAACCGGCGACAGACACGACGGACGACACGACTCCCCCCACGTTGGCCGATCCCGTCGAGGCATGCGAGCGGTTCCGCACCGGCGCCGCGCTTCTGGTCGACCTCCCGGACGCAGTCGCCGCACTCGAGACGGCCACCAGCGCCGACGGGATCCAGGCCGCAGTCGACGACATCGAGGGCGTCCGACTCGCCTTGCGCACCTACGCCGCCCACCTCCAAGCGGGCGACTACATCGACGAAGCCGAGGCCCGCCGGTTGACCAATGTGTCGCGGACACTCCAGCAGGCGCTCACCGAGATCGGCAACGGTGACCTGGAGGCCGCCTCGCGGACCGTCGGAGCCGCTCGGAACGCCACCAACAGTCTGCTCCAGACGCTCGATCTTCCCAGCTTGCAGTACGACGCGTTCGGCCCGACCATCGATTGCGTGGAGTGACCGCCCGTTCCGATTCAAGCCGCTGCCCCCTCGCCAGGGTTCGAGAGAGCGCAATTGGCTCGGTCCACCGACCACTGCGGGAACAGCCCCTGGCCCAGGGAGACAGATGTGTGCCACAACGCGTGGTCCTCATTGGACAGCTTTCAAGCCCGGTGGGGTGACGGGACCGAGCGCCGAGCCTCCGTGGCGTCTGAACGGCCCGAGCGGAGCGGGTGGCTGGGCGGCGCAGCGCCCACGGCGACGAGCGCAGCGAGGAGCGGTGAACCTGATAGGACAGCTTTCAAACCCTGAGTTGTCTGCTCAGGGGGCTGGACGAGAGCCAGGGTTACGCTGAGAGCGGTCTTCAACACACCTGGCGTGAGCCGTCTCGGTGGCCGAGCAAAACCAGTCGGGCGCTCGCCGCGGTGAGCGCTCGAATCCCTGGGTGCGCTCCAGCAACTGATCTGGCCGGTCGACGTCGCTGGTCAGTCGCTGCGGTGCACTGCGGCGTGGAATCCGTCGAGGAGATGATCCGAAAAGACGCGTGCAACGAGTTCACCTCGCGTACTGAAACCCGTCTTGGCGAAGATCGCCTTCACGTGGTCGCGGACGGTATGCGGGGAGATGCTCAGCTCTGTGGCCATCTCCTTCGTGGCGAGCCCGCGGGCCAGGTGGACCACGATCTCGATCTCGCGTTCGGTGAGGCCGTAGGCCTCGAGCAGGATCGGAGTGAGATCAGCAGCTCGGGCCGGCTCGATCATCACCGCCACCGAGCCCAGCGCGCCTTCCATGGGGATGGCTGTCACCCGGCGCCAGCTGCCTGAGGTGCCGTGTAGTCGGGTGGCGATATGCGACGAGGACCGACTCGACCGGGCCCGGGTGACCACGTTGCGGACGATTGCGGGCAGCCCCTCCTCGTCGACCCCGGCGGTTCGCAGCTCGTCGAGCAGCCGACCGGCTTCGATGGTGAGGTCCTGGACCCGGTTGTCACGGTCGACCACCAGCATGGCCGCAGCGCCCTTGGCTTCCATGTCGAGGGCGACGATCCCGGCCCGGAGTGACTTGGCGATGATCGGAACGAGGGCTTCGACGTGGCGGCACTCGTCGTCGGTGAAGGGCCCGTCGTCGAGGGCGCGGAGCAGACTCACGACGCCCCAGCATCGCGACCCGACGAGGAACGCGGCGCGAAGCTCGTCGGCGACACCCAGCTGCGCATAGAGGTTGGTGTAGATCGGGGCCCGTTCGAGGTCGCCGTCGGTGGCGTCGTAGAGCGTTGCGACCGACGTCGTGCTGCGGGCCAGGTCGGTGAATTTGTTGTAGCCGGGGGCCAGGAGCTCATTGTCCCAGAACGGAGCACACGCCTCGGCGGCAAAGCCTTCGACCAGTCCTCCGGTGGGAAGGAGGGTGTCGGGGTCCACCGTCATCAGGGCGCTCCACGAGAACGTGGCCACGTCATGCAGAGCGGCCTGCGTTGCTTCGAGCGTGGCAGTGAGATCGGGACGCTCGTTGTCGATACGCCGCAAACGGTCACGGGCACGAGTGAAGTCAGCCACATCCATGGTTCCAGCGTAGGAGTCGAGCGTTCCGCATGACATCCCTTCATCGAGGGGGACGACACCCCTCCGATGAGGGCCAGGAACGCCCAACCAGGGGATTCTCAGCCGCTGGCTCGTTCCTTAACGTCTTGCGCAGCACGACACGCCGAGGAGCGAGAGATGACCACAGCCGAACACGCCCGAGCGATCGAAGCCTCGGCCGGCCCAGCCCTGGCTGGCATCCAACACGTCGGACTGACCGTCCGCGACGTCGGAGCGAGTGCCGAATGGTACATGCGGGTGTTGAACCTCCAGCGTCAGTTCGAAGAGCCTCACCATCAGAGCGACCAGGGCGGCTATGCGGTCGTTCTCGGGACTCCGGACATGTCGCTCAACGTCGGGCTGGACCACCATCCTGCGAATAGCGGCGAGGCGTTCGACCCCACACGGACGGGCCTCGATCACCTCTGCTTCCGCGTCGGCGACACCGCCGCGCTCGACGCCTGGGCAACGCATCTCGATCAGCAGAGCGTGTCGCACTCCGGTGTGTACGCGATGGAGGGAACGCCGTTCTCGCTGTTGACCTTTGACGATCCCGATGGCATCCAACTCGAGCTCATCGCACTCGCCGGCTGACGTCGATGTCACTGACGCGAGCGGAGATGGACGAGTCGAGTTCGAAGACAGCGATCTACCAACCCTTACCAGAAGGAAACAAGGCAATGAGCGAAACAGAAACCACGGGGAGCAGGGATGTCTGGTTCGAGGGCGCATTCATGCGAGTGCTCGTCGACACGAAGGACACCGGGGGCGTCATCTCGATGATGGAGCACTGGTACCCAGCCAACTGGTCACCGCCACTCCACGTCCACCATCGCGAGGATCAGGTCCTGCACGTCCTCGAAGGCGAGATCCGCGTTGGCCGCGCCAGCGAGCAGGAGACAGAACTGCGCGCCGGTGAGTCGGTCTTCCTCGCGAGGGATGTGCCGCACACATTCGTCACCGGTCCCGACGGCGCAAAGATCCTCGAGATCAACACGCCGGGAGGCTTCGAGCAGTTCCACGTCGAGGCCGGCGAACCGGCTCTCGAGACGCGCATTCCTGACCCCAAGGAGGTCGATGTGCCCAGGCTCGTTGCGGCGATCCAGCCGTATGGAGCCGAATTCGTGGGCCCACCGATGAACTGAGCCGAGAGTCTTCTTGCCCGTCTCTGGCTCCCAAGAGCGGCGATCGTCTGCGTGCGTCCTCGGTGGATCCGGGGTTTGAGAGAGCGCGATTTCGTCGGACGAGCGATCGGTTGCCCGACGCAGTCTCTGGTCTCGTCGATTTGCGAACTGCCGATTCCCCGGATCGGTGAACTCGCCGATCGCTCCGGCATCCACCGCACCACCATGATGGGCCACCTCTGCCGGGCAGGCACGTGGCTCGGCGCAGCCCCGTCCGCTTCCAGCGGTGAGTGCACCCACCACCTCGCCAATCGACGGCCCGAGCCGGCACCCGGAGCGGGCGTCATGCGTGGCGGATCATGGGCGAGCGTCGCACCGTCGAGACTCAGCTGCACCGCCGACCTCACCGCTCGGACCGGACGTCGATTGACTCTCGGCGAAGGTGGGCGGCCTGTGCGAGTGTGGGACTGTGGGAGAGCAGCCTTCGGGGACGGTGACGTTCCTTTTCACCGACATCGAAGGTTCGACGCGGCTGTGGGAACAGCACGGCGACGTGATGGCGGGCGCGCTTGCCCGCCACGACGAGATCCTGGGTGACGCGATCGAGGCGAACGACGGCCATGTGTTCGCCACCGGCGGCGACGGGTTCGCGGTGGCGTTCGGTCGTGCCGGCGACGCGTTGGCTGCGGCGACGGCCGCGCAGGCGGCGCTGACCGCCGAGGCATGGGTTGGCCCAGAGATCCGGGTGAGGATGGGGCTGCACGTCGGTGAAGCCGAGGAGCGCGACGGGAACTATTTCGGGCCGGCGCTGAACCGGGCCGCCCGGGTGATGGCCGCCGGTCACGGAGGACAGATCCTGGCGACCCCGGCCGTCGCCGAGGTGATCGGGACCGACGATCTGGTCGACCTCGGTGAGTGCCGGCTGCGCGATCTGTCCGGTCCCCAGCGCGTGTATCAGGTCGGCGACACGTCGTTTCCGGCCCTTCGCACGATCGATGTGTTCCCTTCGAACCTGCCGCGGTCGCTCTCGACTTTCGTCGGGAGGGCTCCACAGATCGACCAGGTGATCGACGACCTGACCACGGGCGGGCTGGTCACGCTGACCGGCACCGGCGGGGTGGGCAAGACCCGACTTGCCGTGCAGGCGTGTGCCGAGGCCTTGCCGAAGTTCGCCGACGGCGCCTGGTTCGTCGATCTGGCCTCGATCCGCGACGAGGACGAACTGCCCGGAGCGGTGGCTGCGGTGCTCGGGGTGAAGGACCGAGCCGAGGAGCCGTTGGTGATCACCCTCCGCGACTCGTTGAGGGATCGCGAGGCGATCCTGTTGCTCGACAACGGCGAGCACGTTCTCGAGGGACTTGCTCGGCTCATCATCGACCTCACCTCCCGCGAGGTCGCGACCAAGTTCCTGGTCACGAGCCGTGAGCCGCTGGGGCTCGACGGGGAACAGGTGCGACGGGTCGTATCGCTCGACGGTCGGGAGTCGTCGGACCTGTTCGTCCAGCGCGCGACGACGGTGCGCGACGACGTCGACTGGGCTCTCCACAGTGACGAGATCGCCGAGATCTGCGATCGTCTCGATGGCATCCCGTTGGCCATCGAGTTGGCCGCGGCCCGGTCCCGATCGATGCTGCCCGGTGACATCCTGAGCCGACTCGACGAGCGTTTCCGGCTGTTGTCGGGCGGTCGGCGCACCGCCCGCGAGCGCCACCAGACGCTGCAGGCGGCCGTCGAGTGGTCCTACGACCTGCTCGAGGAGGACGAGCGACGCCTCTTCGCCCGGCTCGCCGTGTTCCGGGGCGGGTTCTCCCTGGAGGCCGCCGAAGCGGTCGCCAGCGGCGGCGGGATCGACGAGATGGACGTGGTCGACCTGCTCGATCGGCTGGTCGACAAGTCGATGGTCACCGCCCTTCATCTGTACGACCGGTCGCGCTACCGGCTGCTCGAGACGCTCCGTCAGTTCGGCGAGTCCCGCCTCGTCGAGAGCGGCGACGGCGACGAATACCGTGAGCGCCACCTCGACCACTTCCGAGCCTTCGTCGCCGAATGGAACCCGTTGATTCGCAGCATCGATCAGGCGCGAGCCCTGGCGGAGTTGGCCGAGGAGATCAACAACATCAACACCGCGCTCGAACGGCTCGTCGACGAGGAACGCTGGCAGGAGTTCCGGATGCTGTGCGGGGCGATGCTCGGCTACTGGAACAGCCGAGGCGACAACGACGGTGTCCGTTGGTTCTCCATTCTCGTCGACCACGCCGACGCGCTCGAGCCGACCGAACGTGCACACGCACTGGCCGAGGCGTCGTACAACACCGCTGTCCAGGGAATGGTGCTGCAGAGTGGCGAGCTGGCTCGACGCGCCGTCGAGGCCGCCGCCGACGCCGGCTGCGAGCCCTCGGGGCTGGCCTACTTCGCCCTCTCGCTTGCCGCTTTGGTCGACGGTGATCTCGAGCGGGCGTTCGACCACGCGACCGAGGGTGAGCGGCTGGGAACTGCGGAGGGTGATCTCGTCGTCCGACTCGCGTCCGCTTCCATGCGGGTGACCAACGCCGTGTGGCTGCGCCACCCGGAGGCCGACGCGCTGCTAGAACGGATGGAGGCCGAGGCCGGCGCCTTCGGGATACCCACGTTCGTCAGTTCGATTCGCATGGCGGAGGGCGTGCACGCCATGACCCAGGGCGACCACGAATTGGCCGAGACGAAGTTTGTCGAGGCAATCGACGTCGCCCGGGGCACAGTGCCGCACATCGTCATCGTTTCGGCGCTGCAACGGGCCGTGAGCCGGTACCAGCGAGGCGAGCCAGGCGTCGTCGAAGCCGTCAGGGAGGCGCTCGAGGTCTTCGCCAAGCAGCCCGTGATGCCCGATCTCGCCGCCGACATCTGGGCCGTGATCGCCGCCAACTGGATACGCGAGGGCCGCGTGGAGGATGCCGCCGTGCTCGCCTGTGCAGCCGGGGCGCTCCTCACGTCGCTCGGAGTGCGAGGACGGGCCGAGACCGCCGACATCCGTCAACAGCTGGGCGACGACCTGGCCGCCCGCATCGACCCGGGCGAGCTCGACGCGCTCATCGAGTCCACCGGGGAGATGACCGCCGACGACGTCCGCCGTTTCATCTTCGAACGCATCGACTGAAGCCGGCCCGTCGTCGGTTCAGGGGGCGTCGAGCGTGTCGATAAGGTCATCCGACATCGTCCCGTCCTCGATAGCCCGCAGCGCCGCGAGCAGCACCCGCACCAGCTCAGCCTCGGAGAGCTCCTTGCCCCGCTGCCGGCAGGCGTCGAAGTCGCCACCGAGCGCGTGGCGAAGTCGTTGCTCGTAGTGCAGCTCCGCCTCGGTCTCGGGCGTCGTGCCGATCTGCCGACGGTCACGCCGCCAACGTTCGAGACCACCGAGCATCACGGTTGCCGTACGGGGCCACTGCCGCATCGTGATGGCGATCGTCGTGTTCGCGTTCTGGCCGATGTACGAGGGGCAACGCTCGGCCGCGGTCGTCACCGCCAACGCCAGGCTGGCCGAGGCACCAACCACATCGCCGGTTCGGAGGAGCTGCAGTCCGTGGAACATCGCCGCGTGTGGGAGGACCGTGTACTGGCTGATTCGAGCGGCGAGCTCGAGGTGCCGGCTGAGGAAGTCCAGAGCGTTCTCGGGGTCGAGTTCGTGGATGGAGAGCGAGAAACTCGCCGCCGCGGAGCATCGCACCCATGCCGCGCCGATCTCCTCGGCACGTCGCAGGAAAACGCGCCAATCCTGCAAGCTTCCGCCCTCACCGATGACCCCTCGCACGGAATAGGCATTGTTCAGTGCCTGGAACTGCTCGAAGCCCTTGGCGGTCGCCGGGTCGACGGCGTCGAACACCGCGTCGGCGAACCGACCGGCCTGGTCGTTGTCACCCTGCAGCACCGCCTGCATCGCTTCGACCGAACGGGTCAGCGGCGACGGACTGAGCCCGTGTGCATCGCTCAGTCGCTCGATCTCCGCCAGCAGCTCGTCGGCCTGGCCGAAGTCGAAGTGCTGGGCGTGGACGGCCGCCATCGCGAGGTTGCGGACACGAAGCACTGGGTCGTGCACGGGACGGTCGAGGACCTCGGCCGCCCACAGAATCCCCTCGCGTTGCAGATTCCGGTTGAGGAACATGGGAGCGAGACCGTCGAGCAGTTCTTCGAATCGCGAGAAGTCGTCCTCGACGGCGGCTCGCAGTGCGAACCGGACGTGCTCCCACTCGCGGTCGAGTTCGCCGAGGGCTTCCTGGTCGGCCGGACTCATGAAGTCGGGGATCAGACCTTGGAGGTGGGCGGTGAAGTGATCGGCGTAGCGGGACGATCGTGCTCGGAGGTCCCCCTCGGCATCGAGCTCGGCCCGACCGAACTGCCGCACGCTCTCGAGGAGGTGATAGCGCGTCGTGTCGCCGTGCTCCCGGGCGACCAGCAACGACTTGTCGACCAGTGCGAGCAGGGCATCGAGGACCTCCCACGCCTCGACGGTGTCGTCGTCGGCCACCACCGCCTCCGCCGCGTCGATCGTGAACGGCGCTACGAAGACACTCAGCCGACGCAACACCGTCTGCTGGAGATCGTCGAGGAGCTCGTAGGACCATCGCATCGCCGCTTCGAGGGTGCGCTGGCGGTCGGGGACGCCGCGGTCTCCGGACGCAAGGAGCCGAAACCGCGCGTCGAGGCGCCTCGCGATGTCGGCCGGGGTCATCGCCTTGGCCCGCGACGCCGCCAGCTCGATCGCCAATGGGAGATGGTCGAGCCGGTTGCAGATCTCGATGATCGCGCCCTCGTTGTCCTCGGTGAGCTGGAAGGTCGAGCGAACCGCCCGGGCTCGCTCCACGAATAGCTGCACACTCTCGCTCGCGAGGCCGCCGCTGGCCAATGGCTCGACGGTGCAGACCATCTCGCCGGGCAGGCTCAACGATGCCTGGCTGGTGGCGAGGATTCTCGATCCCGAGTCGACATCGAGGAGGCGGTCGACGATCGCGGCGACCGCATCGAGCAGGTGCTCGCAGTTGTCGACCACGAGCATCGCCTCGCTGGTCGCGAACCAGCGGACCAGGGTCTCCGCCGCAGTCTCTCCCCGACGCTCGCCGAGCCCGAGCGCGTCGGTGAGTTCGTCGGCCACGAGGTCGGGTTCGGTGAGCGAACCGAGCGAGACGAACCAGGCACCTCCCGAATACTCGGCCGACAGTTCGGCGGCGACTTGCAGCGCCAGGCGCGACTTCCCGACCCCACCGGGCCCGACGAGCGTCACCAGCCTCGCCTCGTCGAGCAACTCCTGGATCGCCTTCACATCGTCCACTCGCCCGATGAAGCTGGTGCGCTGCACCGGCAGATTCCCGGGCAGCTGGTCGAGTGTGCGCAGGGCGGCGAAATCATCGGTCCCCAACTGCCACAGCACCGTCTCTCCCTCGAGATCGCGCAGGTGGTGCGCACCGAGGTTCTTCACCGGATGCCCCTCCACCAACGTCGCAGTGGCGGCCGACATCAGCGTCTGCCCGCCATGACCCGCGGCCATGACCCGCGCCGCCTTGTTCACCGCAGCACCGAAGTAGTCGCCGTCACGCAACTGGGCCTCGCCGGTGTGCAGCCCCATGCGCACCCGGAAGAACCTGTGTTCGAGCAACCCCAACTGGCCCACGGCGGCGGCCTCGACCGCATCGGTCACCGACGCGAACGCCGCCGCGAACCCGTCGCCACCCGTGGCGAACACGTAGCCCCGGTTGTCGAGAATCGCCGACCGCATGATCTCGTCGTGCTCGGCAAGCGCCTGGGGCATCTGTTCTGACTGTTCCTGCCAGAGACGGGTCGACGACTCGATATCGGTGAACAGGAACGTCAGCGTCCCCTCCGGCATCGATGGCGGTGTGGCTCCCATGGACATCGACCGCGACCCTACGACATCGACTCATGCGGCGTTCACGGTGCGGGCCAGCGACGTTCGGCGCCGCATGCCCGGCTCTGCGAAGATCGAAGGCGGATACCACTCGCACGTCGAAGGAGGGGGCGCAATGCAGGACGTCTACCGGATCGAGGAGTGGACCAGCGGCGACGAGGACCTCCGCCCGATCCACCAACTCCGCTACACGGTCCTGGTCGAGGAGATGGGCAAGTACACCGATCGCGCCGACCACGACGCTCGCCTCCTCGTCGACGAGGAGGACGCCCGCAGCTGGCACACCGTCGCCCTCGACGACGACGGCAACATCGCCGCCGCGAACCGCATCACGTGGGGCGGGGTCGGGTTCAGCGACCGCCAGCTCGCCCAGTACGACCTACAACCCTGGATCAAGGCCGGACTCGAACGGTTCATCTGCGTCGGCGAGCGCACCATCGTCGCCCCCTCCCACCGCGGCAGCGCCGCCGTCCATCAGCTCCACATGGATCAGCCGGCGTACGTCGACGACCACGACATCCGGATCGTGTTCGGTGCCTGTGAGCCCCACCTCCTGTCGCTCTACATCTCCATGGGCCAACTCCCCTACGCCGAGCACAACATCAACAGCCCCGAGGCCGGCTACCTCATCCCCCTCGTCAGTTTTCTGCCCGACGCCGAAGCGCTGCGAGGCGCGGGGACGGCCGCTCTCGATCCGGACGGCCGCCCCGCGCTTCCCGAACCGGTCGCTCGAGCGCTCACCGGAACCGGCACGGTCTTGAGCCAGTCGATGGTCGCTCCCGGCCACTACCTCGCCTCGGTGCGCGATGCGCTCGGGCAGTTGGCCGACACCGAGATCGGGGCGTTCGACGGATTCGACGACGACGAGGTGGAGCGGTGCCTCGCCCGCAGCAACATCGTTTCCTGCGACATCGGCGACCGCCTGCTCAAGGCCGGCGGGACCGGCCGCAACATCTTCATCGTGCTCGATGGCACGCTCGAGGTGAAGGTCGGCGACCGGGTGGTCGGCATGCTCACCCGCGGCGACGCGTTCGGGGAGACCGCGTTCCTGCTCGACCTCCCGCGCTCGGCCGACGTCTGCGCGGCCACGCCCGAGCCAAGGGTGCTGAGCATGAGCGACGGCGCCCTGCGTACGCTGATCGCCGAGGATCCGCCGGTGGCGGCGAAGTTCCTCCTCAACCTCTCGAAGATGCTCTGCGCCCGCCTGATCAGATCGAACTGAGGTGACCATGGACGATGTACGACTGATCGAGACAGTGCAGGCGCTCGCCGATGCGTTCGTCGCGTCGGGTCGGGCGGTGCCCGCCGACACCACGGTGCCGACGTGCCCGGACTGGACCTTGGCGGCCCTCGCCGATCACGTCGCGCTCGAGCTCGCCGGTTGGTACTACTCCAACCTCACGCTCGCCCCGGGTACCGCCGACCCGATCGCCGCCGCGATGGCCGCGGCGCCCGAGCGAAGCGAAGGCTATGTCGCCCTGATCGACTATGTCGAGGGGGCCGCGGCGCGGTTCGCCGAGCAGGCGCGCAAGGTCGATCTCGATGCTGATGTGTGGGTGTTCGACGACATCGGCCCGGCCCGCTTCTGGCTTCGCCAGACGGTCCTGGAGGTGGGCCTGCACGCCGACGATGCCGCCGGCGCGGTCGGGCACCCGAGTCCGCTCGACGCGGAGATCGCGACCGAAGCGATCGGCCAGTACGTCGGAAATCTCGCGCACCACGGCCGCTGGTGGGGCGAGCCGCACGCTCCCCCACCCCAACCGATCGGGATCGTCGTCACCGACACCGCGCGCGTGGCTGGTCCGGGCCGACGGGAATCTGACCGTCGGCACGCCGGGTCACGGTGACGAGGAGTCGAATCGGATCGCCGCACCGGCGGTGGACCTCCTGCGGTGGCTCACCGGACGCGAACCCGACGACCCGCCCGAGATTCTCGGTGAGGTGTCGCCTGCCCACGACTGGCAGGCGGTGTTTCGCTGAGCATCCGGCACATTCGGGTGTGCCATCTGCCCTTCGTGGAATCGGTGCCAGGCGTCGAGGATCTCCTACGAGCCGCCGAGGCGCTCGCCGGCTGTCCGACTGGGGTGACGATTGGTTCCGACAGCCATTGGCCGCATGGGTCGACGATCTGCACGGTGATCACCTCAACGACGCGGGCCGTTCGTTCTTCACCTCGCTCGACGTTCGCGACCTGAGCCGTCGTCTCGAAGTGATCGACACGTTGCGTCGTCATCCCGAGATCGATGACGTCGTCATCCCGCCGATCGTGTACCTCACCGGCACGATCCGCAGCGGCACGACCCTGTTCCACAACGCCATTTCGCTCCACGCAAAGGCGAAGGCGCTTCTGCGCAGGGAGCTGATGGAGCCGGTTCCGCCCCCGGAGCGCGCCACGGCGCGCACCGACGCGCGGATCGCGCGGGTGCAATCCTCGATCGACGAGCGGCGCGCCACCCCCCTGGAGGGGATGCACCGGGTCAATGCCGACAAGCCCGAGGAGTGCCAATGGGGTTCATCGACTTCGTGTCGCTGCTCGCCGGAGCAGAGGATGACGATGGGCCTCCTGGTCGTGCAGACCCGAGATGAAGTTGCGCTATTTCAAACCCTGCCGCTGACCAGGGCTTCTTCATCCACCTGTTGTGAAATCGACAACGACGAGTGGACCTGATGAGCCAGCTTTCAAACCCCGCAACGCGGTTCGGCTGAGTGCCGAGCCTCCGTGGCGTCTGAACGGCCCGAGCGGAGCGGGCAGCAGGGCGGCGCAGCGCCCACGAGTGTTGTCGGAACGACAACACGCTGTGGGCGCAGAGGGACTCGAACCCCCGACATCTTCCTTGTAAGGGAAGCGCTCTAGCCAACTGAGCTATGCGCCCGAAGCTCCGAAGGCTACCGGTGCGGTGTCGTCGCCTCGACGCGCGAGCTCGATCTGATGAGCGGCGGACACCGGCCGCCTCAGTCGGCGTGGTAGCCGGAGCGGCCCACCATCGCGCGATGCATGGTCCGCCGGCCGGACACGGCGCTGTGGTCGGCTCGGTGCATCACGACGGCGTTGTCCCAGATCACGACGTCGCCGGCGCTCCACCGATGGCGCCACACGTTGTCGTGGCGGGTGGACCATGCCAGTAGCGTGGCGACCAGTTCGGCGGCCGCTTCGTCGTCGAGGCCGGACACGCGGGCGCAGCGCGCTCGGGGCGTCGAGCAGCAGCGCCGGGCGCCCCGAGCGCGGGTGGGGACACACCACCGGATGGTCCGCTGCGGTCTCGGTTCCCTCGGGAGGGTCGATGCCCGTCACCACGTGGGTGATCGTGCGGCCCTCGATGTGGGCGCGCAGCATGGGGTCCAAGGTGTCCAAGGCCCGCTGCTGATCGGAGAACAGCGTCTCGCCGCCGTCGTCGGGAACCTCGACGGCTCGCAACGCCGTGTAGGCCGGCGGCGCCGACACATAGGCCGTGTCGACATGCCAGTTCGAGACCGGCGGCCGATCCCGGCCGACATTGGTGACCACGTTCAGCTCAGCGCTGCCTGCGACCGCCACCTCGCCCGGGGTGAACTGCAGCTCGCCGAACCCACGGAGGAACCGGGCAAAGGCCTCGTCGTCGACCGCCTGGTGGGGCACCACGAGCACGCCGTGGGTGGCGAGCGCGTCGCGGAACCGGTCGTGGCCGTCGGGACCGACATCGCGGAGGTCGACGTCGCGCACCGTGGCGCCCACCGGCTGATGGGCGTCGATGATCACGGCGTCGGCACCCGGGCCCGATGAGCGGCTGGACCGATTGCCAGCCCGACAGCGTCGCCGAACAGTTCGACCAGGCCGATACCGGCAGCAGCGGCCATGGTCACGACGACCGAGCTGGGTGCGAACGAGCAGTAGGGGCCGGCCTCGAGGAACCACGGCTTGCCGTCCGGATCGATTCGCACATCGACGAGACCGTGATGGCGACACCCGAGCGCAACGTGGACCCTGCGGGCCAGATCCTGCACCGCAGCCACGGCCGGATCGTCGTCGGTGACGATCCACGCGTGCTCGGCGTCTTTGGCCACGAGGCGGAGATCGCCGTCATCGCTGCGCGCGAGCTTGTCCGCTTCGCCGCGGATGGGCTTGGTCACCGGGTCGACGGCGTATTCCTCGAGCGGGAGCGCCACCAGTTCGCCATGACGGCGGATCGTGCCGCAGCGGACCTCACGACCCAGTGGCACGAAGTCCTCGACGAGTGCGGCCGGCGCAAGCTCGAGGGCGGCGTCGAGTGCATCGCGCAGCGCACCGGTCTCGTCGACGAGGCGGACGCCGGTCGAGTTGTCGGCGTCGACCGGCTTGACGACGACCGGTCCCCACAGGTCGGGGAGGCGGTCGCCGCGTCGCACCAACACTGCGTCGGGAACCGCCACACCGGCCGCAGCGACGACGGCTCGGGTCATGGCCTTGTCGGCGGTGAGGGCCATGACCAGCGCCGGATTGCCGACCGACGCGATGCCGAGCAGCGACAGCAGCGCCCGGTGGTCGGTGAGACCCGGCGCACAGAACAGCTGCGGCACGCCGACATCGGCGTCGATGCCGGCCAGGTGCGCGATACCAGCCGACCGGTCGAGCGGATCGGCAGCAGCGAGATCGCCGGCACGAGGCGACGCAGGGAAGCGCCACGACCCGTCGGGGGACACGTCGACCACGACGTGGTCCCAACCATCGGTCGATGTATCGGCACCGGCCAGCGCATCGAAGGCTTCGGCGGCGTAGAGGCGGGACAGATCGGCCCACTCGTTGCTCACCGGGGACCCGGTGCAGTGCACGATGCGCAACGCAGCGTCGGGCGACATGGCGGCTCAGTCCCCGCCGGGCTCGACGAGCTTGCCGATGTTGATGTCGATCTTCACCCAGTCGGTGCCGCGCACCAGCGCGCTGGTGAGCAGCGATGCGATCTGGAGATGCGGGACGAGCAGGAACGGCAGGGGATCGTGCGGGTCGAGCATCGCCTCACGCCCGCGCCACACTTCGCGAAGCCGCGCCGCTGCGTTGGCGGGGTCGGTCACCATGCGCCAGAGCTCCATGTGCCACCAGTAGGTGGGGCGGCTGTCGGGCTGCGGCACCAGGGTGTCGACGCCGTCGTCGAGGTAGCCGCGGGCCAGGTCGGGGTGGTCGTAGAACATCGTGATCGCCGAGTGGGTGCGCGGGTTGCACTCGATGGCCAGGGCCCGTCCGTCAGCGTCGACGATGAAGTCGAACGACACCTGCCCGGTGAGACCGAGCGCCTCGACGTAGGTGCGAACCCACTTCTCCATGTCGGGCCGGTCGACCATCTCGTAGTTGAGCTGGCTGGGCGAGGACCGGCAACACGCCCACACCTGCAACTCGCCGTTGCGCACCGTGGCGTGGGTGCAGTACTCGTCGCCTTCGACGAACTCCTGCAGGACCCACGGCTGGTCGTCGCTGATCGGTAGCGATCGCGCGTGGGCTGCGGTGGCCGCTCTCGAGTCCATCGGCATCGTCGTCAGGTCCAGCCGGTGGACCGGGTCATAGGGGATCGACTTGAGGATGTAGCGACGTCCGGGCCGCCGGCCGAAGTCGAACTCGACGACCTGGTCGGAGTCGGTGATGCGGTGCGTGTCGGGCACGACGAGACCCAATGCCTCGGCGCCCGCGGCGAAGGCGTCCTTGTCGTCGAGGGTGCAGATGACGTCGGCATCGACGTGCACGACCTCGCACCGCCCCGCCAGCGCCTTGGCAGCATCGGCTTCGTAGCGGCTCGACAACGGGCTGCGACACGGGAACGTACACGTCGACGCCTTCGTCGGCGACGATCGCAGCGAGCGAGTCGACGTAGGTCGGGTCGTCGGCGGGCGGAACGATCCGGAACGCGTCGACACAGTTCGAGAACCGGTGCCCGGTGAAGCGGTAGCGGGCCGTCTCGACGAGCACCACCCGATGCCCGGCACGATGGAACGCCCGGGCGAGTGTCAGCGCCTTGGTCATCTTGCCGCCCGAGATCAACACGGTGCGGGGTCGGTCGGTCGGTGTGACCGGCGGCCGGGACCGCACGGCGCCGACGGCTGCGGCGCCGCCGGTGATCGCGAGGTCGACCGGCAGTGTCGCAGTGAGTAAGCCGAGCATCCCGAGCGATCGCAGACGCGCCCGCACCGGGCCGAGTCCTCCCATCACGAGACGCGTACCCGGGCCAGGGTGACCCCGTCTCGCACCGGCACCAGAACCTGCTCGACGCGGTCGTCTGCGCAGACGGCGGCGTTGAAGGCTGCGATGGCCCGGCCGTTGGCGTCGACCTCCACCCCGTCGGCGTAGGGCTGACCCTGAAGCAACGTGTTGTCGGCCACGATCAGCCCGCCGGGACCGACCAGGCCGCGATCGAGCAGGAACTCGAAGACCGCGATGTAGCCGCCCTTGTCGGCGTCGAGGAATGCGAGATCGAAGTGCTCGCCGGCCCTTGCCAGCCGCTCCAGGGTCTCGAGTGCGGGGCCGACCTCCAGCCGGATCCGTTCACCGGAAGGCGAAGCTGCGAAGGCCGAGGCAGCCATCTCGGCAACGCCCGGGTCGAGTTCGCAGGTCACGACCTGCCCGTCGTCGCCGATGGCCTCGGCCATCGCCAGGGCGGAGTAGCCGGTGAACGTGCCGACATCGAGCACCCGACGGGCCCCGCACAGCTGGACGAGCATCGCCAGCAACTGACCCTCGACATGGCCCGAGAGCATCTCGGCCTCGAGGTGGTGATCCGGGTCCCAGCCGTGATGATCGCTGGCCCGGGCGAGAGCAGCGAGGGCAGGCGACGGCGGCGTGGTGCAGGCCGACAGGTACGGGTCGAGGCCCCGCAGCAGAGCCAGGGCTCGGGGCGCGTCGCCCGACTCGAGCGCCTCGACCGCGAGACCGACCGGCGTGACGGGACGCAGGCGGGGCCCGTCGGTGTCGATCACGCCAGCACCGTCGCGTCGAGATGGTCGGCAACCGAGACGGCTGCGGAGAAGTCGTGCCCCGCTGTGTTGCCGTTCGGGAACGCCACGCACCGCAGGCCGGCGGCCACGGCGGCGGCGACGCCGTCGACGTTGTCCTCGACAGCGATGCCGTCTGCAGCCGCTACGCCGAGCCGGCTGAGCGCCAACTCGTAGGCGGCCGGGTGCGGCTTGGCTTGGGTCACGTCGTCTGCAGTGATGACGACATCGAAGTCCGACGCCGAGACCTGTCCGGCCAGGGCTGTGAGCAGCGCATCGACGTTGGCTCGCGAGGTCGTGGTCACCAGTGCAACCGGACCGCCGTCGCTTCGTACCGCACCGATGGTGTCGACGACGCCCGCACGCGCCTGTGCGCCGGTCTCGGCGAGGCGCTCCTGGAACAGCTGTGACTTCGTCGCGTGCACGGCGTCGGCGTCCACCGCGACGCCGCGTTCTCCCGCATAGGCGGCGATCCGGTTGCGCCCGCCGGCTGTTGCGAGCATCGCCTGGTAGGTGTCTCGGTCCCAGTTCCAGTCGAGACCGTGGGCGGCGAAGGCGGCGTTGAAGGCGTTGCGTTGGGTTTCGGAGGTATCGGCGAGGGTCGAGATCGACCCGAGGAACAGAGCGGTCATGAGGGTTCTCCTTGTGCGATGGATCGACGGTGTGGTGGTCGGCGACGGCGCGGTTGCTGGCAGTTCACGATCACGGGATCAGGCCGCGTTGGGTTCGGCCTCGATGACGACACCGGGTTCTGCCAGCGGCCCCTGTGCGAGTGCCGGCTCGTCGGCTGCGACGACCGAGGGATCTTGGAGGCCGACGTCGCTGCACAGCGGCTCGATGCCGATGCCGCCGCGCACGCCTACCGTTGCGAGCCGGCGATAGTCCTCGAGCGCGAGGTCGAGCTCGGGCCGGGTCGGAGCGTCGAGATAGCCGACCGAGCCGATGCGGCCTTTCGGTACCGGAGCGAACAGCCGGCCGCCGCGCTTTTCGACCATGCGTTCCTGGGCCGACCAGACCAGGTCGTGGTCGTCGAGGACGTCGTGCCAGGTCGACAGCCCGAGGTGGGTCAGCAACGACAGGACCCGGTGCATGTCCGCGTCGGCGAAGCAGGCCGGCGCGGTTCGACAGGAACGCCCCGAAGCCCATGCCGATCGACACCGCGTGGCCGTGGAGCAACCCGGCAGCGATCTCGAACCCCGGCGACCAGGTGTGCCCGTAGGCATGCGGCCGCAGCTGGTGGGTCTCGTAGAGGTTGTCGTATTCGACGCCGACATAGCTGCGCAACGCGGCACCGATGACTCGATCGGCCGCAGGGCCGACATCGGCGATGCCCTCGACCGCGACCGTGCCGAACCGCGTGGTGACGAGGTCCGGGCCGACCTCTTCGAGCAGGGCGAACAGATCGGCATCGTCGACGATCGCCATCTTGGCCACCTCGGCAAGACCATGGCGCAGCCACCCGGCGCGCAGGCTCGAGAAGAAGGAGCGATCGGTGATCGAGATGATCGGCGGGTGGTACGCCCCGAGCAGGTTCTTGTAGCCGAACCCGTCACAGCAGGTGCGCGGCGAGGGACCGGCATCGATGCCGGCCACGAGCGACGTGGACACCATCACATAGGGGGTGGATCGGTGATAGAGCGAGCAGGCGAGCCCGGCGGTGTCGGCCAGCACGCCACCGCCGACGACGAGCACCGGCTCGTCGCGGGACACGCCGTGGGCCTTGAGCTCGCCGAGCATCGTCTCGACGGTTCGTATGCCCTTGTCGATCTCCATGGCGCGGTGCACGAGGAGCTGCAACGCGATGCCGTGATGGTCGAAGTACCCGATGAGCGCGTCGCCGTGATGGTCCATGACGTTCGAGTCGACGAAGGCGACGCATCGACCGAGCGGCTCGTAGAGCTCGGCCAACAGAGGCTGGGCCGGATCGAGCACCCCGTCGATGACCCGCAGCGACGTGAAGGTCTCCTGGGTCATGACGGCCTCGACGACGCGGTCATCAGCGCTCGACACGACCGAGCCGCCGGATCGCCGGTAGGGCGAGGTGGCCGCGACCGCATGAGGGTCGGTGCCGGCCAAGGCATCCACCCACGAGCGTGGGCCCAGGGCCTCGGCGAGGCGACGGCTGCCGGTGGCCGTGCCATTGAGCCGTCGGGCAAGCGCTGTGACCGCGCTGGGTCCGTCGGCGTCAGGAGCGAGCCCGCCCAACACGCGACCCATCGAGCCCAGTGCGGTTGCCGTCGGCATCGTGAGCACGCTGCGCAACCGGCGGAGCTCGCCGAGTTGCGCGATTGCATCGAGGGCTCGCAACGAATCGGTGATGTTCTCGTCGTCGGAGCGGGCGTGCGTGACCTCGATGAGGGCCTGCTCGAACTCGGGCGAGTCCAACAGCGTCTCGACGGCTTCGTCGAGATCGTCCATGTGAGCAGTGATGGGGTCGAGCCGTTCGGCGGCCTCGGCGAGTCGGCCGATGACGGTGTGCGGGACAGAACGGGGGCGCGGGAGGTCGATGGTCAACGTGGACTCCGTTGGGGATGGGGGGCCCGGAACTCGATCGAACCTATTTGCCACGTGGCTGCCGCCTCGAACCCACTGGGGCATATTCGCCTGCCGACACACATCGGCGTGGCGAAGTGCGGCGCCACCCGAGCCCTGCACAGCGCGGCCATACTGCCGCCATGGTGCGACAGGTGGAGCCGCTGCTCGGGACCAGGGCAGAGGTCGACGTCGCTGCCGAGGACCCGGCCGTGGTGCGGTCTGCAGAGCAGGCCATCGTCGACGAGGTCGCCCGCCTCGAGCGTGTCTTCTCTGTCTTCGACGAGGACAGTTCGCTGATGGTCTTGCGACGCACCGGCGTCACCGACGTCGACGAACTGCGTGCTGTCGTGGACCTCGCCGGGCGGTGGCGAGAACGCACCGACGGTCTGTTCCATCCAGCAATGCACCCACTCGTCGATCTCTGGGACCGTGCCGAAGTGGCTGGTGTCGTCCCATCGCCGGATGCGTTGGATCGTGCCGTGGCCGCCATGGACTGCGCAGGTGTCGAGGCGTTGGATCTGAACGCGATCGCAAAGGGATGGATCGCCGAGCGCGCGATGACCGAGGTACTCAGCTCGGTACCGGAGGCATCAGCCGCTTGGGTGAGTCTCGGCGGCGATGTCGTCCATCGCGGCGTCGGTTCGATAGCGGTGGGCATCGAAGATCCCCGCCGCCCCTACGACAACGTCGCGCCACTCGCGACGATCGAGGTGTCCAATCAGGCTCTGGCAACGAGCGGAGGAGCGCGGCGATGGTGGACCATCGACGGGCGCCGCTACCCCAAGGTGCTCGACCCACGCTCGGGTAGGCCCGTCGACCGGTGCGCCAGCGCCACGGTGGTCGCAGCCGACGCCGCTA
Source organism: uncultured Acidimicrobiaceae bacterium (assembly GCA_963716795.1). Classification (GTDB taxonomy): domain Bacteria; phylum Actinomycetota; class Acidimicrobiia; order Acidimicrobiales; family UBA8592; genus CAVQUE01. The sequence goes on from CAVQUE010000004.1 coordinate 241,174, forward strand.
CGGCCGATGTCCTCGCCACGGTGGCCACCGTGGCGACCACCGACGAGACGCTGGCGCTGGCCGACGATGCCGGGGCGATCTGTCTGTTGGTGCACCACGACGGCTCCGTCACGAGCTCGTCGGCCAGCTTCAGACCATCGTGATCCAGACCAACGCTGCGGTCACGAGCGAACCTGCCGCCAACCACAGCAGCGCACTGGTGCGTCGCTTGCGCATCAGCACCTGGATGGCCAGGCCCGTCAGCGCCACGAAGACCAAGAACCCTGCCGCGATGTCGATGACCCAGCTCCACGCCGAGCCCGTGTCGCTGCCGGTGTGGAGATCACGCATGACGTTCGCGAGGCCCTCCTCACGCAGGGTCACGGCGTAGGCGAGCGAGTCGACATCGAATCGAACGGTCGCCCCGTAGCCCGGACCGGTGTAGTTGATCGACCCCTCGTTGGCGACCTGGTCGAAGTTGGTGACCTCGCCACCGACGCCGTACTCGCTTCTGACGTACTCGCTGACCGCCAGGAACTCGATGCCACCGTCGTCGGTCCTGACCGTGTCCGGCAGTGTGCCCTCGAGGACCGTGGTGGTGACGTCGTCGCCGAAGAGCCAGGAGGGATGATTCAACAGGATCCCCGTGACCCCGAAGAACAGGATCACCACGAAGGCGGTCATGCTGGCGTAGACATGGAGCCATCGCATCCACCGCTGCACCCGGGCCGACTTCTTGGGTGTCCGGAGGGTTCGTTGCGGCGCAATCGCGGGTGCCTCGGGCGGAGCAGCCGCCGGCTGCACACGATCGGGGTACGGGGACACGCCAGGGTCAGGCATCGATGCGCACCGTGGCTGCGGAGAGCTCGCCGTCGTCGGGCAGCAACGTCTCGGTGAGTGCGCCGTCGAGCATCAGCGGCTCGCGGATGAGCGAGTACGGGCCGTCTTCGCGGACGGCTTCGATACACACGAAGTAGTCGGCCGCGGGTGCCGCTTCGCCGGCGATGGTGCCATCCCACACCACCGCATACGACCCCGGTGTTCGCGTGGCAGAGGAGACCGTGGCGACACCGTCGACACCGCCCGATGCCACACGGTCGGCCTCGGCTTCGTACCACCGCGAGAGGTGGTCGAGCCAGCGGTCTCCTCGACGGCCCTGCTCGTACCAGAGCGACACGGTGGTCGCGAGTTCGCCGCGGGCGTCTTCGATCCAGACGGCGACGTAGGGGGGTTCGTTCTTGCCGCCTGCAGCCTGCGTGTAGGTGAACGCGATGACCATCTCGCCCTGGACAGCCAGGGGCCCCGGCCCTTCGGCCTCGGGTGGCGACGTCGGCTCCTCCTGGGTCGTCGGAGCCTCCTCGGGTGTCGCTGGTGCGGGCGTGGGGTCGGGTACCGGTCTGGTCGCGGCGCCGGCGAAGGTCGCCGCGTCGTTGGTGCCGCAGGCGATGCCCGGCACCAAGGCCACGGTGCCGGCAGCCAGCGACGCCTTGAGCACCGCTCTCCGCGGACGCGCAGATACCGAGATCGTCCGGAGCCGTTCATTCGCCGATTGTCCTGGCGGGTCCGTAAGCGGAGGTAAAGGCCTCGGTGCAGTGTTCCGCCAGCGTTTCGCGAGCACGTGCTGCGGGCGGTCACGACCGAGGCGACGCCTCGTGGCGACGAACCCGTGCCGACAATTGCTGGCGGATCGTCGCGGGCTGCTCGGCCTCTCGTTCGCCCCAGTCGTAGACCTCGATGGTGCCCGACACCGCGTCGTGCAGTGTTCGGCGTTCTCGTCCGAGCACCGCCCCGAGCAGGAAGAACGGGAACAGGATCGACAGCGGGAGCACGACGGCGCGCGCCAGGGCTCGGCCGCTGCCGGCGATGCCGCCGTCGCGTCGGACCACGGCCAGGCCGAGGATCGCCATGAACAGGGTCCGGCCGAACAGGGCCACGGGCACCCAGAAGTAGCCGACGAAGGCAACGGCCAGCACGACGACGCTGACCCATCGCGCGATCCCCGAGGGCGTGTCGGCTCCGAACACGAGCCCGACGAAGAAGAAGGCCACCCAGGCCAACGCCGCCTGCAGCCCGACCGCGGCGAACACATCGCCGACGAGTGCGAGGAGTCGGGTCGCCGGCCCCGCATAGTGGCCACTCACGTCGCGTCGTTGCAGCTCGCGATCCTCTGCGATGTCCGGCTCTGGGGGGTTCAAACGGTCGACGAGGAGTCCGGGGGCCTCGGGGCGGGCGCCCGGCGAGCGCCGGATGACCCTGCCGACGAGTGAGTCGACCGTGGCGTCGGCCCGCACGAGTTGGCGACGCACCAGATCGAGGCCGGTCACGGCCACGTCCTGCGTGGCCCCGGCAGTGATCTTCGCGAGGTCGAGTCGTTCGGCGATGGCGTTGATGTCGAGGCGGTCGACGAGGGCGTCGAGGTCGAGCTGTTGGGCGATGGCGTTGATGTCGAGGCGGTCGACGAGGGCGTCGAGGTCGAGCTGTTGGGCGATGGCGTTGATGTCGAGGCGGTCGACGAGGGCGTCGAGGTCGAGGCGTTGGGCGATGGCGTTGATGTCGAGGCGGTCGACGAGGGCGTCGAGGTCGAGTCGTTGGGCGATGGCGTTGATGTCGAGGCGGTCGACGAGGGCGTCGAGGTCGAGCTGTTGGGCGATGGCGTTGATGTCGAGGCGCTGGACGAGGGCGTCGAGGTCGAGTCGTTGGGCGATGGCGTTGATGTCGAGGCGCTGGACGAGGGCGTCGAGGTCGAGTCGTTGGGCGATGGCGTTGATGTCGAGGCGCTCCACGAGCGGATCGAGATCCAGCTCCTGGGCGATGACGTTCACGTCGATCGCGTCGACCAGGTCGTTCGCATCGATCTGGCGCATGACCGTCGGCGCGACCACACCCACCGCACGTCCGACGAGGCCTCGTCGACGAGGTTGGTCCGACGCGTCCGCCACATGGGCCACGGTAGTTGGCACAGCACGCGAGCGCGCCGGACACGGCACCAACTACCTCAGGGGTTCTCGCTCGGTTCGAGCCCCACCGCTGCCAGCAGCAGGTCGGTGAAATCCAGCAGGTCTGGCAGATCGTCGAGCGCGAACCAGCCGACCCCGGTGATCTCGGGCGTGCGCGACGAGACCTCGTCGGCGACGTCGTCGCAGATCGCGGCGCGGAACACGAAGTTGAAGTGGCGCCGGTTCGGCGTCAGGACGGCGACACCGTGGGGAGCGACGTCGACGTCGAGGCCGACTTCCTCGCGCACCTCGCGGCGCACGGTGACCGCCGGCGTCTCGCCTCGATCGAGCAGCCCGCCGGGCAGGCCCCAACCCTGTGCATAGGCGTGGGTGACCAGTAGCACGCGACCATCCGGCCGCGTGGCCGCGACAACGGCGCCGCCGGTGAAGGTCGGCGAGAGCAAACGGACCGCTCGGTGGCGGACTCGGCGCGGGAGTGCTCCGAAGGCGCGCAGTGCGAGCTCGTGCAGCGACGGACGAGGCATCTCAGACGACATCGCGGTCGGCGGTCACGACGGCGGTCAGTTCGTCGCGAATGCCGTCGCACGCGCCGGCGACCACGGCCTGACGAGAGCCCGCATCGAGCCGGACGAGCGGTGTGTCATCGAGGGTGCCCACCGCTGCGCCGGCCTCGACGCAGATGAGCGTCGCCCCCAGGTGATCCCACGGCGACAGACCGACGCCACAGTCGACGAAGCCATCGAAGGTGCCGTCGGCCACCGCACACAGGTCGAGCGCCGCGGCGCCGTAGACCCGGAACTGGCGGGCGCCGAGCCGCGGCGGCAGATCGTTCACGACCACGATCGCATCAGCGAGCTGTCGGCACGGCGACGGGGCGATGCGCACGCCGTCTCGGCGAGCGCCGACCGCCGGCGATCGCGCGTGTAGGTGACGCCCAGCGCCTGGTTGCGAACCACGGCCGCCTCGATGGCGTCGATCCCGTCGGCGTCCGGCCGCCCCACCGACTCCCGGCGCACAGCGGCGATGCTCGTGGCGAACCACGGCAACCCCATGGACGCATTGGTCGACCCGTCCACCGGGTCGAGCACGGCGATGACGTCGCGGTCGGCCTCGTGCGCGCCGGACTCCTCGCTCAAGACCCCGAACCCGGCGTCGAGCAGCATCGGTACGGCGACCTGATCGGCGACCACGTCATGGCGGTACTGACTGGGTGTGTCGGGCACCCGCACCCAGTCGTCGAGCTCGTCGAGCGCCACACGAACCGCGTCGGCCACCGAGCAGAAGGCATCGATCATGGCTGTGGGTTCCATGGCTCGACGGTATCCTCAGGCCGAATCGTCCCCGTCGGGGCCGATTGTCCGAACCCGTCGAAGTTGGAGCAGTTTGCAGTGGCGATCGTCGATCTCGCGACCTTCATCGCCGACGTGAAGGACCACGCCGCCGACCACGGGTTCCACGTCCACGACGAGCGTCACTTCGTCGAGACGTACACGATGCGCCAGGCATGGGAGGTCGATCTTGCACCCGGCCCACGCCTGTGGCGGGCCTCTCGACGTGCACGTCTCGCTCGATGTCGACCCCCGGGTGATGTTCGCCTTCGAAGACGTCGTCATCGAGCTTCCCGAAGGCGCCGATCCGCCCGACGAGCACCATCTGCCGCTGGTGCTGACCTGGACCCTGCCGCCGCTGCCGAAGGGTCCCGACCTGCTGGTCCTCGCCACCGACCTCGCCGGGATCGGCGGCACCGACATGCCGCTCGAGGTGTCCGCGGTCGATCTGTTCGCGTCCGTCACCGACAGCCCCGAGCGCAGCCTCAACCTCGCGGCGCGGACCGAGGTGTCGCTGGCACGGATCTATCTGGCCCAGGAACACCTGAGCGACCTGTTCGATCGTGCGTACGACGTCTCGGATTACCTGCTCGACCGGGCCCACGTCTGGCTGGGCGACGGCTGAGCTCCCGCTCGGGCGACGGCGGGCGATCGAGCCCGAAGCCGATCACGAGCACTGAGCGCTACGATGTGGATCCCGATCGCGCCTGCACCGATCAACAGCCAGGGCACCTGACGATGCGTTGCATCGGCCGTCGCGTCGCCTGCGGTGACCGCCACGTCGTGGACGGCGCCCGGGCAGGCCTGACACCTGCACCACCGCGCCGGTCGTGACGGTCTCGCCCGGGGCGAGATCGACCGGTGCCGTGGCGGCAACCGAGGTGCTCGTCTCGACCCACGCGACCACTCGCGCGTCGGCGGGTCGGGCCGGCATTCGTGATGGCGACGGTGACCGCGATCCGGTGTGGCAGACCAGCGACCCCGAAGGCCTGATCCATGCCGGCCGACTTCGGTGTCCAGCACCTCGACGCGCACCGCATCGGAGGGTGCGGACTGGCCCAGAGCCGGCTCGGCCAGGGTGCCTGCGAGCCACGACGATGACCACGGCGCTCACGGTCGCCGCGAAACCCCTCGAGGCACGAGCTCGCATGCGTCGAGTGTGCGGCGGTCGGTCGCCGTCGCCCATGGGCGATGCCGCCCACCTCGCACGCGTGCCGGCTCGTCGTCGGTGGGTCATGCGCCTGTGCGTGCATGGGTCGATGCTCCCGCGACCCTTGACCGCTCAGACAGTGTGCGGTGCTGTGAGGTCAGACCCGCATCCGTGGGGTCCGAGAGGAGTCGCCTCCATGCCTCGCCGTGCATCGCATCGCAGTCGGGATTCGCATCGCAGGAACGAGCGGTTCGATCAGCGCCTCGCCGCGCTGCTCGTCGCCGCCGTGGCTCTGGCGGTCGACCATGGCGCCGGCCGGCGCGCAGCAGGGTGGCTCGAGCGCCGAGACCGGCCTCGACGTCACCGTCGAGGCCCGCGCCGATGCCCCGCGCCGCAACATCGTCGTCGTCACGGTCGACGGCCTGGACGGGTTCGCCGACGGCACGCTCGCGATCTACCAGTGCGGCAACGCCGACAGCTCCGGAAGCCCGATCGACCCGACCGAGGACGACTGCTTCGCTCCTGACGACGACGGATACCGTCACCGATCGCCATCGGCGACGACGCGAGCGTGACCGTCCGGTACCACATCGTCCGCCGCGCCATCGGCGCCAACGGAGCTCGCTGCATCCCGGCTCTCGACGGCGCGGCGCCGTGCCAACTCGTCGTCGGCGCAGTGCACGGCTCCGACGCCGAGATCGTCGGGGTCGCCCTCGACGACGCCCTCGCCGATCTCGACGACGCGGCCGCGTCCGCGCAGCCGTGCGGGCCCGGTCGCTGCGGGCGATGAACCCGTGACGACGTTGCCGGTCACCGGGCTCGGCCCACGCGGCGTGGCCATCGCCTTGTTCATCGCTGCCGGATGCCTCTATCTGGGGTCGCTTCTGCGGTCGAGCATCCGAGCCGGTCTGAGTGGCGGGCGCGCCCGCCCCGGCGCGACCACGCTTCTACAGTGGGCGGTCTGCGCCCGCTCACTGCCCAGGAGTGCGACAGCCCATGCCCCGAATCCGCCTCTCGTGCCGCGTCCTCACCACGGTGGGGATGTCGGCCGCGTCTGGTCGCCGCGACGATGGTGCCGGCAGGCGCCGTCGCCGGCGATCTCGACGGCGACGGCCGCGACGAACTCGTCATCGGTGTTCCCGACGAGGATCTCGGCGCCGCGCCCGACGCGGGCATCGTCCACGTGTTGCGCGGCGGCGCCAACGGGCCCCGCGACCAGCGGTGAACCGCATCCTGTCCCAGCGGAGCTTCGGCGGCGCCGCCGAGCCGTCGGACCGCTTCGGAGGCGCCATCGCCGCCGGTGACTTCGACGGCGACGGCCGTGACGACCTGGCGCTCGGCGCAGCCGCCGAGGACATCCTCGGGCTGCGCGACACCGGCGTCGTGCACGTCGCCTACGGCGCCAACCGAGGTCTGATCGGCCGCACCACGCTGCTCTCCCAACAGGGCAAGGTGGCGGGCAAGCCCCAGGCCGGGGACTTCTTCGGAGCCTCGTTGGCGGTCGGCAACTTCAACGGCGACCGCTTCGATGATCTCGTCGTCGGCGTGCCCGGCAAGGACCTGCGCCGCGGCACCCGGATCGCAGCGGGCGCCGTGGTCGTGATCTACGGCAGCCCGCGTGGCCTTCGTCCGCGCCGGAAGCCGGCTCTTCTCTCAGGCGGGCTCGGTCGCCGGTGCTCCCCAGGACTTCGACGCGTTCGGCGTCGCCGTCGCCGCAGGCGATCTCGAATGGCGACGGGATCGACGACATCGCCGTCGGTGCCCCGGGCGAGGCGCGTCGGTCGGCCAGGATCGGCGGCGGGTCAGGTGCACGTCCTGTTCGGCACCCGCAACGGCATCCGCCGAAACGGGAACCTGGCGATCACCCAGGACGATGCCGGTGGCGAGGTCGAGGCAGGCGATGCCTTCGGGCGGGTCGTCGCCGATCGGTGACTTCGATGCCGACGGCGATCGACGACCTCGCAGTTCGCGGCGACCGGCGAGAACCGCTCGGCGGGTGCGGTGTCGGTCTTCGACAACGGTCCCGCAGCGCCAGGTCGGACGTTCGCTGCCCGGTACGGGAACCATCCCGGGACCGGCCGGGCAGGAGCCGAGTGGGGCCGCAGCCTCGCTGCTGGGGACTTCAACGGCGATGGCGACGACGATCTCGCGGTCGGTGCGCCCTTCGCCACGGCGTCGGGTCGGGCGGCGTCGGGCACCGTGACCATCATCGGTGGTGACCCGGCAGGGCTGGGTGTGCCCGGTGGTTTCGTGATCGGCCAGCGCGAGATCGCCCGGACCGCGCCCGGCGCAGGCGATCAACTCGGCTGGGCGCTGCGCGCCGGCGACTACAACGGCGACGAGATCGCCGATCTCGCGGTCGCAGCGCGCGGCAAGGATCGTCGCGGCGTCGACACGGGGATGGTGCACGTGCTGCCGGGCTCGGCGTCGAGCATCGACCCGGCGCGGCCCGACCCACATCTGGCAGGGCCTCAGGGCCATCGGTGAGCGCCCCGAGGCCGGCGATCGCCTGGGAACCGGTCTGTAGGACGGGGCCGCCGCGACCGTGCGACCCGGGGCACGCTCGGCCGGGTGATGCACGTCACGTTGGTGACGGAATGGATTCCGGCACCATCGAGTTCTCACCTCTCGACAGCACCGGCTCGACACCCTCCCCCTGGTCTGAGCCGGTGCCCCATACGGTGGCCGGTCCCGCTTCCCCCGGCTGGTGACCGCCACCGCACCATGCGCCCCGCCAACTGCCCCCCCGGTTCGGCGGGGCGCAGAGGTTTTCGCTCGCAGCGAGATCGTGCGACGGCAGGGCGCGATCCGGGGGTGACGGCACTGGCGGCGAGGGGCCCGGTAGCGTGGTGGGGCTATGCGACGTCTCAGCGCCTCCGTGCGGCTTGCCATCACCATCGCTCTCGCCGGCGTCGTCGCCGCGCTCACGGTCGTGTTGGTCGCCCCCCAGCTCCAGCAGGTCGTGACGGCGGGGGAGTGGTCCCACACCGAGGTCAGCCTCAACGAGACCCCCACACGGTCGCTCGTGTACGACTCCCGCGGCAACCTGATGGCCACCTGGTTCCGCGACAACCGGTCGCCGATCGCGCTCGAGTACATGCCGGACAAGGTCATCGAGGCCATCATCGCCATCGAAGACGCCGACTTCTACCAGCACCAGGGCATCAACCTGAAGGCCATCGGCCGCTCCGTGGTCGAGAACGTCGACGCCGGCGGCATCAGCCAGGGCGGCTCGACCATCACCCAGCAGCTCATCAAGAACCTCGTCCTCACCGACGAACAGACCGTCGAACGCAAGATCCAGGAGGCGTCGCTGGCCGTTCGCCTCGAGGATCAGATGACCAAGGACCAGATCCTCGAGGCCTACCTGAACACGGTGTTCTTCGGTTCGGGCGCCTACGGCGTGAAGGCAGCCGCCGAGGTGTACTTCGGCCTCGACACCGCCAACGTGTCCGACGAGGAAGCCGCCGTCATTCTCGAAGAGGGCATCGGCTGGCCCGAGGCCGCGCTGCTGGCGAGCCTGATCTCGAACCCGACGGCGAACGACCCGACGCTGAACCCCGACACGTCGCGCTACCAGCGCAGCATCGTGCTCGAGCGGCTGGCCGATCTCGAGTTGATCACCCCGGAGGAGGCCGCCGAGCTACAACAGCACGCCGATCCCGACCGAGCGCCAGCAGCTCACCCGACCCTCCGAGAACGACTTCTTCCTCCAGGAGGTCCGCCGGCAGCTGCTCGAAGACGAGCGCTTCCTCGGTGGCGGGCCCGAGTCGCGCGAGGAGACGCTGCTCGGCGGTGGCCTGCGGATCTACACGAGCTACGACCGTCGCAGCCAGCGCATGGCCGAGGACGCCCGCACCCAGGTGCTGCGCGGCGAGGACCCGAACAACCCGCTGATCCCGTACCGCTACACCATGTCGATCGCCGCGATCGACCCGTCCAACGGCGCGGTGCGGGCGATGCTCGGCGAGAAGCGAACGGTCGACGGCATCGATCGCAACTACAGCCTCGCCCTCGAGGGCGGACGCCAGACGGGTTCGTCGTTCAAGACCATCAGCCTCATCGCCGCGCTGCGCGAAGGCATCCAGACCAACGATCAGGTCAACGGGCAGGGTCCGTGCACGTTCGACAACGACGAGTTCGAGAACTTCGGCAACGGTCGCGGGCAGCGTCACCACCATCACGTCGCTGACGACGTCGTCGTCGAACTGCGGCTACGTGCGCATCTCGATGCTCGCCGGGCTCGACAACGTCATCGAGACGGCCGGGCTGCTGGGCATCGACAACTCCGAGATGCTCGAGGTCCGCTCGCTGACCCTCGGCGTGTTCGACGTGACGCCGATGGACATGGCCGAGGCCTATGCCACCATCGCCTCGGGCGGCATCCACCACGAGCCGTACTTCATCGAGCGCATCGAAGACCGCGACGGCAACGTGCTCTACGACCGCAGGGACGATCCCCGCTACCGAGGGCACGCGGGTCATCAGCGAAGAGATCGCCTGTTGGACCACCGAGGTGCTCGCTGCGAACGTCCGCGGCGGCACCGGCACCGGTGCATCGCTGCCCACGCAGGTCGCGGCCGGCAAGACGGGCACCACCGAGGACTTCGGCGATGCCTGGTTCGTCGGCTTCACGCCCCATCTGGCGACCGCGGTGTGGATGGGCAATCCCGACACGAACACCGACAAGATGGTCGGCCTGCCCGTGCACGGCAGCGTCACCGGTGGTTCGTTCCCGGCCCAGGCGTTCCGGGTGTTCAACACCGCCTACCACGAGCGTCTCGAGCCCGAGCCGTTCCCGACGTGCCCGGGCTTCGCCCGGGCCGGCAAGTATCAGAAGCTCGAGGGCGACGTGCCCATCGGCAACAGCCCGTGTCCGTCGGGTTCGGTCGTGTTGAGCGTCAACGGCGAGCGGTCAGGCGTTGCCGCCACGACGTGCCCGATCGAGCCGAACCGTGTGGTGACTCCGGCTTCATCGACAACGACAACCAGCCCGGTGCCGCTGTACTGCATCGAGACACGGCGGCGACGACGACGGATGGCAACGGCGGCGGCAACGGCGGCGGCGATGACGGAGGCGGCAACCGACGGCGACGGCGGGGGCGATGGCGGCGGCGCGACGACGGCGATGGCGGCGGCGACGATGGTGGCGCGGCTGATGGTGGCGCGGCCGATGGTGGCGCGGCCGATGGTGGCGCGGCCGATGGTGGTGCGGCCGATGGTGGCGCGGCTGATGGTGGCGCGGCTGATGGTGGCGCGGCTGATGGTGGCGCGGCTGATGGTGGCGCGGCTGATGGTGGCGCGGCCGATGGTGGTGCGGCTGATGGTGGTGCGGCCGATGGTGGCGCGGCTGATGGTGGCGCGGCCGATGGTGGTGCGGCGGCGGTGGCGGTGGCGGCGGTGGCGGTGGCGGCGGCGGCGGCGGCGCTGCCGATGATTCGGGCCTGTGACACACTCGCGCCCATGATCCTCGTCGATGAAGCCTGCTGGCGTGAACGCCGATCCCGCGACCCTGAAGATCCTGCTCGGGGTCCAAGAGCTCGATCGCCAACTCGATCGGCTCGCGCACGATCGTGACACGCTGCCCGAGCTGGCATCGATCGCCGAGATCGACGAGCCACCTGGCCGACGCTCGATGCCGAGACGGCCGAGGTCGCGGCGCGGCGTCACGAGCTCGCCCGCGAGCAGAAGCGCCACGAGGACGAGGTGGCGCTGCGTCGACGAACGCATCGCCACCGAGGACGCCAAGCTCTACAGCGGTGCGGTCACCGCACTCAAGGAGCTCCAGGCGCTCCAGGACGAGATCGCCGGCCTCACGGCTCGGCGCACCGTCGTCGAGGACCAGATCCTCGAGATCATGGAGGCCATCGAACCCGTCGACGCCGAGCTCGCAGTCATCGAGCACCGCCGCGGCGAGCTGACCGCCGAGCGTCGCCGACGCTCGAGGCATGCCGTCGAGGCCCGCCGCGCCGAGATCGATGCCGAAGCCGACGCCGTCCGCACCCGCCGCGGCGCCGACGCTGCCGACCTCGGTGACGAACTCGTCGCCGAGTACGAACGACTCCGGGCACGCCCCGGTCAGGTCGGTGTCGCCCGCCTGGTCGGCACCACCTGCCACGGCTGCCATCTCGACCTCGCTGCCGTCGAGGTCGACCGACTCAAGAAGCTGCCGGCCAACGACCTCGTCCACTGCGACGAGTGCGGCTGCATCCTGGTGCGCTGAGCACTCTGCCGTCCATGTTCTTCTGGTTCATCGGCTGCAGCGTGTTGATCGTCGCGTGGGTGTTCGCGAGTCCTGCCATCGACTATCGACTCGTCGCGCTCGGATCGGTGCTGCCGATCATCGAACTCGTCCTCGGCGGACCGTGGTTGCTGCACACCCTGCTGGCGCCGGTCGCCGTCATGACCCTCGTCATGATCGTGCTTGCAGGGCAGACGGCTGCAGCAGCGCCGGTGGCTGGGGATACCGATCGGTATGTTCCTCTACCTCGTCGCTCGACGGGGCGTGGACCCGCACCGAGCTGTTCTGGTGGCCCGCACTCGGCACGACGATCGACGACGCCGATCTGCCCACGTGGGATGCTCTCGGCGTGGTCGCTGCTCAAAGAGGCGATCGGGCTCGCCGCGCTGGCGTTCACCGTCCGCCGCTACGGCCTCGCCGACCCCGCGGCTCGTCGCGACCTGGTCCGCACGCGGGCGCCTGCCTCGGGCCTCGATGTCGGGACCACCCCCGACATGTTGATCACGCCTCGCTTCGCCATGGTCGAACCGTCGCCAACGCCGGCGGATTGCTCCAGGGCCGCGTCGACAATCCGCTCGACGACCTCGGTCACCGCCAGGCCCGACGCCGCGGCTGCGATGATCGGCGCCGTCGACGTGGTGATCACCAGCCCGCTGCGGCGTGCGGCCGAGACCGCTGCGGCCTTCACCGCCCACGATGTGCGCACCGACCAGCCGCTGGCTCGAGCTCGACTACGGCGACTGGGACGGCCGCCCGGTCGCCGACGTGCCCGCCGGACATCTGGCGACGGTGGCGTCGCCGACCTGTCGTTTCGGCCGCCCGGCGGCGAGTCCCTCGACGAGCTCGGCGTCACGGACACGCGAGCGCCCTCGACGAGCTCGCCACCGACCCGCCCGGCGACCATGTGGTCGTCGTCACCCACGTCTCGCCGATCAAGGCCGCGGTCGCCTGGGCGCTCGGGGTGGGTGACGAGGTCGGGTGGCGGACGTACCTCGACACGGGATCGATCACCCAGGTGCGCGTCGACGGGCGTCGCGCGCTGACGGCGTTCAACGTCGTGCCGCCACTCGCCGACGAGCCCGCCGCGCCGGCCGACCCGTGACCACCCGCGACGAGCTGCGGCGCACCGCACAGCGCCGGGGAATCGAGCTGCGCTGGCGCGACACCCACCAGGTCTGGAACGACGTCGGTGACGACACGCTGGCGGCGCTTCTCGACGTCCTGGGACCCGAGCCCGAGGCGTCGCCGGTGCCTGCGATCACCGTCGCCGATCCCACCGGTGCGACGACCCTCGAGACGGCACGCCACGTTGCCGACGTCGGCGTGTCCCTCGACCACCGCAGCCAGCGACGCCGACCAGCGACGGTGGCCCAGCCGTGCGCGTCGAGCCCGGACGCATCACCGTCTCGGGACTGCCCGTCGGTCGCCATCGCCTCGAGATCGCCTTCGTCGACGGTTCGACGGCGCAGTCGACGATCATCGTCGCCCCCCGCCAGAGTCTGGCCCACACCGGCCGCTCGTCGTCGGTGTTCGTGCCCACCTATGCGCTGCACCGAGCCGGTCTCGGCCATGGCGCCGGCGACCTCGCCGATCTCGACGCCTTCGCGGCCGGCCTCGCCGGCCACGGCGTCGACGTGATGACGATCCTGCCGATCCACCCGATGTTCTGCGGCGACGTCCCCGCACGACCCGAGCCCCTATTCGCCCATCACCCGACTCCACTGGAGCGAGCTGGTGGCCGACCTCAGCGGACTCCCCGGACCCGACGCATCGCCGGCCTTCGACGACGCCGCGCGTCGTCGGGCCGCCGAGCTCGCCGCCGCGCCGGTGATCGACTGGCGCGCAGACCGCTGCCCTCGTCCACGACGTGCTCGACCGCGCCCTGGTGGTGCCCGCGGTCGCTGCCGACGTGGCGGCCTTCGCCGCAGCCGAACCCGACGTGGTCGACTACGCGCGCTTTCGGGCCCACGTCGAGCGCACCGGGTCGGCCCCGCCCCACGACACCCGACTCGAGCAACCCGTCGCCGACCCCGCCGTCGGGCGCCACGTGCTCGGCCAGCTCGTCGTGGGTCGCCAGCTCGACGAGCTCGACGCTGCGCTCGCCCGGCGAGGCCAGACCCTCGCCCTGGACCTCCCGGTCGGGAGCCATCCCGGAGGCCACGAAGCCTGGCAGCGTCACCGATCCTTCGCGCTCGGCGCAGCCGTCGGCGCACCGCCCGACGACTTCTTCGTCGGCGGCCAGAACTGGGGATTCGCACCGCTGCATCCCGAGCGTGCCCGCGCCGACGGCCACCAGGTCTGGCACGACGTCATCGACGCCGTGGCGCGTCGCTGTGGACTGTTGCGCATCGACCACGTCATGGCGCTGCATCGCCTCTGGTGGATACCCGACGGGGCGGATGCCACCGAGGGGGCCTACGTCCGCTTCGCCCCCGAGGAGCTCTGGGCCACGGTGGCGACGACCTCGGTCCTTCGCGACACGGTGGTCGTGGGCGAGGATCTCGGCACGGTGCCCGACGAGGTCGCCGAGGCCCGCCGACGGTGGGCGGTGCTCGGCATGGTCGAAGAGCAGTTCGTGGCCGACCGACCCGACCCCGTCGATCTACCCGTCGTTCCTGCCGACGTCGTCGCAGGCGTCCGCACCCACGACATGATGCCGTTCGCCGCCTTCGTGACCGGCAGCGACGGCGACCTGCGAGCATCGCTCGGCATCGACGCCCCCGATGGTTCCGACCCCGCCGAACGCGCGGCCCGGCTGGCGGCCTGGCGGCGCCTGCTGGCCATCGAACTCGGTCGCTCCGTCGGCGACGACCCGCGGGAGATGTTCGCTGCGGCGCTCGAACGTCTCGGTGCCTCCGAGGCCGCCATCGTGGTCGCCGACATCGACGATCTGTGTGGACTGACGCTGCCTCACAACGTTCCCGGCGTGCCCGGCTACCCGGGTGCCTGGAGCCGCAGGACCGACGGCGACGTCGACGACCTCATCGCCGATCCACGCGTGGCCGAGCTGCTCGGTGTCCTGACTACGGCCCGCGCCCGCCGTGACGGACCGCCGCCGGTCACCTGACCCTGGTCACTGGCCGCCGGCGACGACGATGCTCTGACCGGTCACCCACGAACCCGCCGGCGACACGAGCCACAGCACCGCCGCCGCGATGTCCTCGGGCGTACCCAGCCGGCCGAGCGGAATGCGCGAGGCCAGCTTGGGGATGTCCTCGGGCGCGGTCCCGCCGATGGTGGTGGTCGCCCGGGTCGGCACGTTGCCGGGCAGGACGGCGTTCGCTCGTATACCCCGGGGGCCGAGCTCGATCGCAAGGGTCTGGGTCAGGCTGTTCATCCCCGCTTTGGCGGCGCCGTAGGCCGCGAAGTTGACCGCAGCGCGCAACGATGCGATCGACGAGATGCCGATGATCGACGATCCCGGCTCCATCACCTCCATGCACGCCTTGGCCGCCACGAAGTGGGGCCGCAGGTTCAGCGCGATCTGGTCGTCCCAGTGCCACAGCGGGAAGTCCGCGAACGAGAAGTTGCCCTGATGCTCGGAGCCGCCCGCGTTGGTGACCCAGATGTCGAGACGGCCGTGGTCGCCCGTCGCGGTCTCGACCAGGCCGGCGATGGTCGCTTCGTCGGTGATGTCGCCGGCGTGGACCGCAGCGCGACCCCCGCGGGCCTCGATGACCCCGGCCGTCTCGGCGAGCTCGGCCTCGCTGCGCGAGGTCACGACGACGGTTGCGCCGGCGTCGGCGAGTCCGATGGCGATCCCTCGTCCGATGCCGCGCCCGGCACCGGTGACGACCGCGACCGAGCCGTCGAGTCGGAAGCGATCGGGAAGGGGAGTGTCCGGGACGGGTTCGGGTTCGGTCATGCCATGCGCTCCTCGGGTCGGGGTCCAAGCTTGGCATCTTCGAGGACCGGGAGCATCCGGGTCGGTCGTCGGGGGCCGTGTGGACCTGCCGGCGCCGTGCCAGGAGGTACCGTGAGAAGGGTGCGACGCGTCGGCAGGATCCACCCCGGCGGCATCGTCGTGATCGTGGCGTCGGCTCTCGTGATGGCAGCCTGCGGCAGCAGCGACGCCGACACCGCCACGGGGCCCCCGCCGGCCGCCGCCGACGGCGCGGCAGGCGCCGACGCCGGTCTCGATGCCGAACTCGCGCCCGCCGACGACGCCGGCGCAGTCCTGGCTGCGTACGTCGCGGCCTGGGAAGCAGGCGATTGGCCGGCGATCCAGTCGTTGGTGAGCGACCCGTCGCTCGGCGCAGATGCCATTCACCGCAACGTCGCCGAATCGCTCGGTGTGGTCTCGACCTCGATCGAGGTGCTGGACGATCCCGATGCGGCCGGCCTCGATGGCTCCGACCTCGACTCGGCGACGATCCGGCTCGACGTCACCGTCGAGCTCGACCAGATCGGTCCCTGGACCTACCCCACCGAGGTCACCCTCGTCCGCACCGGCGACGAGCTGGGCCGTGTCGTGGAGCCCGGCGACGGTCCACCCGGCGCTCATCGACGGTCGTCGCCTCGTCGCAGAGCGGCAGTGGCCGCCGCGCGGCGCCATCGTGGCCGCCGATGGCACGGCGTTGCGCGTCGACCGGCGCGGTGGTGTCGGTCGGCATCGAACCCCAGCGCATCACCGATCGGGCGGCACTCCTCGACGACCTCGAGACCATCCTCGGCGCCGACCCCGATGACATCGCCGCCTCCCTCGATGCGCCCGGCGTGCAGCCCGACTGGTTCATCCCGGTCGCCGTGCTCGACGACGAGGTCGAACCGCTCACCCGGGCAGCGCTCGAGGGCCTCGATGGTGTGGTCGTGCCGCGAGACCGATCAGCGCCTGGGCCCGAGCCGCAGCTGGGCCCGGCAGGTGCTCGGCGAGACCGGCCCGATCACCGCCGAGCTCCTGGCTGATTGGGGGCCGCCGTACCGTCAGGGCGACATCGTGGGTCTGTCCGGCCTCGAACTGGCCTACGAACGTGCGCTGGCCGGTTCGCCACGCGGCGACGTACGCGTCGTCGACCGCGACGGTGAACTGGTCGCGGTGCTGCAGCGCCTTCGTGGCGCCGAGCCCGTCGACGTGGTCACGACGCTCGACCCTGCCGTCCAGAACGCAGCCGAGGCTGCCTTCGCCGGCGTCACCGAGCCTGCTGCGCTGGTCGCCATCGACGCAGCATCGGGCGAGGTGCGCGCTGTGGTCAGCCGACCCGCCGGTGACTTCGGACGCGCCTTCGGCGGTGCGTACCCGCCTGGTTCGACGTTCAAGATCATCACCGCCGCCGCAGCCATCGCTGCCGGTGCGTCGCCGGCGTCGCCGGCGCCGTGTCCTGCACAAGACCCGGCTCGGCGGTCTGCAGTTCACCAACGCCGGTGGGGCCTCGTTGGGCTCGGTGGACCTGGCCTCGTCGTTCGCGGCGTCGTGCAACACGGCCTTCGTCGACCTGGCAGCGGACCTGGGCGCCGACGCCCTGGCCGACGCCGCAGCGGATTTCGGCGTCGGTGTCGAGTTCGACACCGGCTTGGGTGCGATCGGCGTCAGCCTCCCCGACCCTGTCGACGACGCGGAGCTCGGCGCCCAAGCCATCGGGCAGGGGCGCGTCACCGCCAGCCCACTCGCGATGGCGTCCATCGCCGCTGCGGTGGCGGACGGGTCCTGGCGTGAGCCGGTGCTGGTCAGCGAACCGGCTGGTCCGGCACCCGAAGTCCGGCAGCTTCCCGGTGACGTGGCCGCAACGTTGCGCGACGATGATGCGTGGCGTGGTCACCGGTGGGACGGCTGCGTCGGCGCTGGGTTCGGTACCGGGCGAGGTCATCGCCAAGACCGGATCGGCCGAGTTCGGTGGCGGCGATCCGCCCGAGACCCACGCCTGGGTGGTCGGCGCCCGCGACGGGTTGGCGTTTGCCGTGGTCGTCGAAGGCGGCGGCGGCGGGGGAGCGGTCGCGGCACCCATCGCCGGGACGTTCCTCGACGCCATCGATTCCTGAGCACCTGACACCGCCGGCGGCGCAGCCCCGCCGCTACGGTCCGGTCATGCCGCCCACCGCGCCTCCCGACCTACCCCCCGAATCGTCGTCAGGGCCCGCCGAGCCCGGCGGGCCGCGTCCGGTGGACCTCGTCGTGCTCGGCGAGGTCGTCACCATGGATGCCGACCGACGGATCATCCGCGACGGCGCAGTGGCCGTCGAGAGCGAGGTCATCGTGGCCGTCGGCGCAGCAGCCGACGTGATGGCGCGTCACCAGCCTGCTCGGGTCATCGGCCATCGCGACCATCTGGTCACGCCGGGCTATCTCAACGGGCACCAGCACCTCACCGGTGATCGACTGATCCAGTCGGCGATCCCCGACGACCTCGCGCCCGGCGAGGCGATCTTCAGCTGGGTCGTGCCCGTCCACGGCGAACACCAACCCGACGACGACGAACTCACCGCCACGCTCACCCTCGCGGAGTCGCTCCTCCACGGCGTCACGAGCACGTTCGAGGCCGGCACCGTCGCGCATCCCCTGCGCGTCGCGGCAGCCGCGGACGCCGTCGGAGCCCGCGCAACGATCGGGACCTGGGGCTGGGATGTCGAGGAGGGCCCCTTCACCGGCTCGGTGTCGGAGGTGCTCGCCCGCCAACGAGACCTGGTGGCTGCAGTGCAGGGCCCACGGGTGGATTCGTGGGTGAGCCTCGTCGGCCACGATCTGATGAGCGACGAGTTGGCCATCGGTGCGTCGGATCTCGCCCGAGAGCTGGGCGTCGGTCTGACGTTCCACCTGTCGCCGACCACCAGCGACCCCGACAGCTATCTCGCCCGTACCGGGCGACGACCGGTGGTGCACCTCGATGCGCTGGGCGTGTTCGGCGACCATGTCGTGCTCGGTCACGGTGTGCACCTCGACGACGCCGAACTCGACATCGTCGTCGAACGCGGGGTGGCCGTGGTCAGCTGCCCCTGGGCCTACCTGCGCCTCGGCCAGGGCATCACGAGCGAGTTGCGCCACCTCGACCTGTGGCGGCGCGGTGGCCGCCTGGCGCTGGGATGCGACGCCGAGAACGCGGGCGACCTCGTCGACGCGCTCCGTGCCGCAGCGCTGTTCGCCGGCCTGGCCAAGGACGTGCCGGTCGACCCGACCGTCTTCGGCGCCCACGATGCGTTCGAGCTGATCACCATCGCCGGCGCGGCGGCACTCGGCGTCGCCGACCGGGTGGGGTCCATCGAGGTCGGCAAGCAGGCCGACCTGGTCGTGCACGACCGGCACACGCTGCCGTTCGTGCCGCCCAGCGACGATCCGGTCCTGCAACTCGTCTGGGGTGCCGATGGGCGGACCGTTCGGTGGGTGACCGTTGCGGGTGCCGTCGTCGTCGACGATGGCGCCGTCGCCACCATCGACCTCGCGGCGCTCGCCGCCGAGGCCGCGGACCGCAGCCGAGCGATCATGGCCCGTGCGGGTGTCACGCCGGCCCCCCGATGGCCCGCCGTCGGTCTGACCAACTGACCACCGCTGGCGCGTCGCGGTAGGGTGCGGCCGACGTTCCGCTCGCTCTTCTCCGGAGGCTGCCATGACCTACCCGAACACGCTGATCTTCGTCGACTTCCCGTCCGACGACCCCTCGGCGAGTGCGGTCTTCTACAACGAGGTGTTCGGTTGGGAGGTCGAAGGACGCCCCGAAGGGGTCTTCCATCGCATCGTGCCCGGCCAGAACTTCCAGATCGACGACGGCACGCAGGGCCCCACCGGCAACCTCCACATGGGGATCCACAACGTCGCAAACGCCCGCCCGCACCCGGATCCCGCTGGCGTCGAACCCCGCGAGCTGAGCCGTAGCGGGCGATCCCTGCGCATCTGGATCCTGGTCAGCGACGACGACTCCTCCGACGCCATCATGGAGCGGGCGTTGGCCCGCGGCGCCACCGAGCTGTGGCGCGATCACTACTGGGCCGAGTTCAACGGCTTCAACGCCGCGTTCGAGGACCCCTGGGGCAACCACATCATCTTGTGGACCAAGGGCGGCGAGGACCCTCAGATCCCCGAGGGCTGGACCAATGAGTAGGCGCGTGTAACCACCTGATCCCAGCGTCGTCTCGATGCAAGCGCAGTAGGCCCGCGCCCCCGGTGCGGGCCTACCACAACGGATCAGGGAGGGTGCATGACCGTCGAGCATCGGGTCGAGATCACCGACGGCGAGGGAACGCGGCGGCTACGGATCGAAGGCGTCGCCGACTTCGGGCGCGAGTCCGGCGACGTGATCCTGGCCGACCAATCGGTCTCGCGTCGCCACCTGCGACTCGACGCCACCGGCGACGTGCTGGTCGCCACCGACCTGGGCAGCTCCAACGGCACGATGGTCAACGGCACCCGGATCGACGCCCCCACCGCTGTCGCTGCAGGCGACACGATCCAGATCGGCGCCACGGTGGTGACGGTGGTCGGCGCGTCCACGGCCACGTCGGCCGTTCCCGTCGTCGAGGCCGATCAGGTCCGGCCGACCTCCGACGACCGCGGTCCGGTCTCGGCAACGGCCCCGCCCGCCCAGCAACCCGGTGCGGTGCCGAGGCCCGGCGCCGATGCCGCTGCGGCGCTGCCACTGGCGTCGGGCACCGAATCGCACCGCAACGACACCGTCGAGGTGCGCTACCGCCCAGGCACCTACGGCGCGGAGATCGCTCGCAGCTACGCCAGCCGGGTGGGCAAGGCCCGCAAGGCCCTCGCCGGATTGGGTTCGGAGTCCTGGGGCACCGTCGTGGTGTTCCACCTCGTCGATCCGTTCCACCAGACCGACCCCGAGACCGGCGCCACCGAACTGGTCGGATCGGGCACCATCGTCGACGGTGCCACCAACCAGGCGTGGATCGTCGTCACTCCGGAGGCCCCACCCGAAGAGCCCCACCGGGCGCTGGCGTTGCTCTACGGTGCCGCACTCCCGTGTGCC
The DNA here is from genome assembly GCA_963716795.1 of uncultured Acidimicrobiaceae bacterium. GTDB lineage: Bacteria > Actinomycetota > Acidimicrobiia > Acidimicrobiales > UBA8592 > CAVQUE01. The sequence continues at coordinate 261,735 of CAVQUE010000004.1, forward strand.
GACCTCCCTGAGGTCGAACTGTTGACCGAGGGGTTCGGCCTGCACGCATCGGGGTTGCCCGACCCCGACGAGCAACTGGTCGGCAACGCCCTGCCCTCCTTCGGCGACGCCGATCCCGAGCTGCGCGGCGCCATGACGCTGTCGCTCGCCCGCTTCCTGATCGACCGCGAGGGCGACGAGGCACTGCGTCGCGTCCTCGGCGCCCCGGCCGGACGTTTCGACGAGACCGTCCGCGAGGTCTACGGCATACCCCTCGTCGCGCTCGAACACCAGTGGCGACGCAAGGTCATCGTCGGTGAGCCCGACGTCAAGACCGGCGAGTTCCTGCGCCTGTCGCTGCGCTACCTGCGGCCCTACAAGCTGCGCCAGGCCGAGATCTTCGGCTACATGCTGCTGAGCCTTGCGTTCACTGCCGCCTTCCCGTTCGTCACCCAGCGTCTGTTCGACACGGCGCTGCCGAGCGGCGAGTTCTCCCAGGTCCTGACGCTGCTGATCGCGCTGGGTATCGCCTTCCTCATCTCGTTGATCGCCGGCGTCCGCCAGGCCTACCAGACGGCGTGGGTCAGCGGTGCGGTCACCCGCGACATTCGCCAGAGCATCTTCGATCGGGCCCAGAAGCTGCCGGCGTCGTGGTACAAGGACCATCCCCAGGGTGACCTGTTGTCGCGGCTGTTCTCCGACGTCGGCGCCGTCGAGGCCGGGTTGTCCCAGGCCATCGGACAGGGCATCTTCCAGATGATGACGCTCGTCGTCAGCGCCGCCATCATGTTGACGCTCAACTTCTGGCTCGGGTTGATCGTGCTGGTCTCGGCACCGCTGGTCGGCTTCGTGTACCGGCGCATGTCTGCCGGAGCGCTCGAGCGCTCGATCGCCGTGCAGGAGAACAGCTCGGCGCTGCTGACGGTCGCCGCCGAGAACTACTCCGCGAACCCGGTCGTCAAGATGTTCGGCCTCGGGTCCCGAGAGGGCGGGCGCTTCGCACAACAGGGCGAGCGGCTGTTCCGCTCCGAGCGGCGCCTGCAGCTGTGGGGCGGCCTGTTCGGCCTGTCGGTCAACCTGATCGTCACCGTGCTGCGCCTGTTCGTGCTCGGTCTCGGCGCGTGGCTGATCCTCGAGGGCAACTTCACCGTCGGCGGGCTCGTCGCCTTCCTGTCGATCATGGGCGAGGTGCTCTCGCCGGTGACGGTGCTGGTGTCGCTGAGCCAGGACGTCCAGGCCTCGATGGGCAGCCTCATGCGCATCAACGAGGTCGTCGACGCCGAACCCGAGCCCGACGACGAGTCACTGCCCGCGCTGGCACCGGTGTCCCGCGAGATCCGCTTCGTCGACGTCGCCCTGGCCTACACGCCCGAGCGCCGTGCCCTCGATCAGTTCGACGTCACCGTCCCGGTCGGCAGCCGGGTGGCGTTCGTCGGGCCGTCGGGGTCGGGCAAGAGCACGGTGCTGCGGTTGCTCATGCGGATGTACGAACCCGACGAGGGTGCGATCCTCGTCGACGGCGTCGATCTGCGGTCGGCGAGCCTGACATCGTGGCGCGATCAGATCGGCGTCGTGTTCCAGGACTCGTTCCTGTTCGACACGACCCTGCGCGAGAACATCGCCCTCGGCAAGCCCGGCGCCACCGACGCCGACATCCAGGCCGCCATGGACGCCGCCGAGATCGATGCCTTCGTCGACAACCTGCCCCGCGGGCTGGGACACCCTCGTCGGCGAGGGCGGGTCGAACCTGTCGGGCGGGCAACGCCAGCGGGTCGCGATCGCCCGGGCGCTGATCCGCAACCCGTCCGTCCTGGTGCTCGACGAGGCCACCTCGGCGCTCGACCCCGCCACCGAGCGCCAGATCAACGACACGATCGAACGCATCGCTCGCCAACGCACGGTGGTGTCGGTGACGCACCGTCTGGCCTCGATCACCGACTACGACAAGATCGTCGTCATCGTCGACGGGTTCCTCGACGAGCAGGGGACCCACGAGGAACTCCTCGCCAACCGCGGCACCTACGCCCGGCTGTGGGCCGAGCAGACCGGCCAGCCACTGCCAGAGGAGCCGCCGTTCGACCTCGTTGCCGCGCTCGACCGGGTCGCGTTCCTGCACGGTCTCGGCGACGAGGTGCTCGGTGCGGTGGCCGGCGCGATGCGGACCTTCACCGTCGACGCCGGCCGCGCGGTCGACGACAGCGGCGGCATGATCGTGATCGAGCGAGGCCATGGTGAGGTCGTGCAGGCCGCTGCGCGGCGGGGGCGAGACCGTCACCGCACAGCTCCGCCCCGGCGATGCGTTCGGCGTGGCCTCGGCGCTCGGTGCCCCGGCCACGTCGGCGCTGCGCGCCATCGAGCCGCTGTCGCTCGTCCTGCTCGACCACGCCATGCTCGCGCAGCTCGCTGCCGCCCATCCGGCGCTGGCGGCTCGCCTCGGCGGCGCCGACGAGCAGATCCCAGCTCCCGGCGGCCAGCGCCTGTCCCGGCTCACCCTCGGCCCGGGCCTGCCGTCACGGGCCACGCTCGTGCCGGGAGCCACTGTGCGACCCACCGCCACGATCCGCCCATCGACCGGACGCGCGCCACGGTCGCCGTCGCCGCGACCCCACGTGCGACGGGCGCCTTCCCCCGTGTCGACTGACGCTCGCCGCGACACGCATCGGCACCGCCACGTCGGCGTCGTGCGGCGATCGTCACCACCTGACCACCTGCTCGTGGCATCATCGAGCCCGAGCTTCGCCGTCCTCCGTGACGACGACGACCCGAGGAGCTGTTCCGCCCCGTGGACACCATGCGACCCACCTACCTCGCTCTCATCCGTGCCGCGGTCGAATCCACCGGCGCCGGACGCGGCTGGCTGCTGCGCGTCGAGGACGATCACCTCGTCGGTGGTCGCCGCCCACGGCGACCCGGCGGCATCGGGTCGGGTCGGCCTGCGCCGTGCCGTCACCGGCACCGCCGGCTACGTCGCCGCGTCCGGCCAGCCTGCCGCCATCCAGACCCGGCCCGGCGACGTCGACAACGTCGGCGCCGGCGGTGCCGACGCCCTGCCCTCGTCGATCCTCGCGGCTCCCTGCGAGGCCGGCGATCTGGTCGGGGTGCTCGAGGTGGTCGATGCCGTCAACGGATCGTTCACCTACGACGACGTCGAGACCCTCACGCTGCTCGCCGAGATCGCCGGGGCTGCGCTGGCCGAGGGCGACGAACTCGCGGCGCCGCCGTCGCCCGCTCGCCTCGGCGAGGCGCTGTCGTCGTTGTCGTCCTCCGATCCCGGTCGCTACCGCGAGGTGGCGCGGGCCGTCGAGGCGCTGCTGTGACCGACGGACCCCGTCCGGCCTGGACCCGGGACTCGGTGGTGCTGCGCCTGCCCGGCGCGGCCCTGTCGCTCGACGACCTCAGCGACGAATGGGCGTTCGGCGGCGCTGACGGGTCCGGCGTGCGTGTCGCCGTCGTCGACAGCGGCATCGACGCCGACCACCCCGAGCTCCATGGGTGCGTCGACACCGAGTCCAGCATCGAGTTCTCCGTCGACGGCGACGGCGGCGTCGTGGCCGTCGAAGGGCCCCCACGACGACAGCTTCGGTCACGGCACGGCCTGCGCAGGCATCATCCATTCGCTCGCACCGCAGGCGCGTATCACCAGCGTCAAGGTGCTCGGTCCGGGCCTGACCGGCAAGGCCGCGGCGTTCCACGCCGGGCTCGAGTGGGCCGTCGCCGAGGGGTTCGACGTGGTCAACCTGTCGCTCGGGACCCGCAAGCGCGACTGGGCGCTGGCCTTCCACGACGTCTGCGACCGGGCGTACTTCTCGGGCACCTTCGTGGTGACGGCGGCCAACAACATGCAGTCGGCGAGCTACCCGTCGCTGTACGCCTCGGTCACCAGCGTCGCCTGCAACCTCACCGAGGATCCCCGCCGGTATCACCACAACCCCGAACCGCCGACGGAGTTCCTGGCCCGTGGGCATCGACGTGCCGGTGCTGTGGACCAACCACGGCACCTCGGTGTCGACGGGCAACTCCTACGCTGCGCCCCACATCGCCGGGCTCGCCGCCCAGATCAAGTCCAAGCACCCCGAGCTCCGGCCGTTCCAACTCAAGACCGTGTTGTGGGCCCGGTCGGCCAACGTCGTCGAATCCGGCGGCACCGCCGAGATCGCCGGCAAGCTCAGCCGGGTCCTCAACGCGACGTCGGCGACGCGGATGACCACCGCGACGCGGGCGATTCCGGTCATCCGCAGCGGCACCGCCTCCGCCGCCGACCACCCCGCCCCTGCGGCGCCGCGCCGCCATCACCGCCGCCTCCGCCCGAGCCACCGCCCGGTGCGCCGTTTCTAGCGGCTCGGCGGGTTGAACGACCCCGGCGCTACCGCAACAACTCGAGCACCTGGCCGGCGCCGTCGATGGTCTCGCGCAGGCCTTCGACCATCGACGAGCGGTTGACGGCGGCCAGGTTGGCAGCTGACGCCGTCGAACCCCATCGACAGCAGCTCGCTGCAGCTGGTCGGCGCACTGGGCGGGGGTGCCCGACGATGGCGAACTGGCGGGCGAGGTCGGCGTCGATCAGCGCCAACATCTCGGGTGGGTCGTGGCGCTCGAGGTCGAAGTACCAGCCCGGTGGCATCGTCGAGCGTGGCGACGATGGCGGCACGGCGGTCGGGATCGACCGGTGGTCCGTTGTCGCCGAGGATCCACAGGTAGTGGGCTGCGAAACGCTTGACGCTCTCGACGGCCAGTTCCTCGTCGTCGGACACGCACAACGTGACCCGCGGGAGCACCTCGATCGTCGCAGACGTCGCGGCCGACGCGCGCGGCGCCCTCGGCGATCCAGGTTCGGTACCGGGCCACGATCTCGGGGGTCAGGTGTCGGGCTCCGACGAGGGCAGTGTCGGCGACCTCGCCGGCGAGTCGCATCACGCCGGGACTGCGGGTGCCGATGGCGACGGGCACCGGCACCGCCGGGGGACGGACCAGCCGGCCACCGTCGACCGTCAGCGTGTCGCCGGTCGACCGTGACCTCCTCGCCCGCCAGCAGCCCGCGCACCGCAGCGACGGTCTCGCGCAGCGTCTGCACCGGCCGGGGATAGCGCATGCCCAGATCCTCGAGGCCGGCGCCGACACCGAGACCGAAGAAGGCCCGCCCGTCGGACAGCTCCTGCAGCGTGGCCAGGGCCGAGGCATGCACGGCAGCATGGCGGGTGTACGGGTTGGTCACCATCGACCCGATGCGGATACGGCTGGTGTTCGCGGCGATGAGCGCCTGGAGCTGGTACGTGTCGGGCCAGAAGGCCACACACGAGACGCCGAGACGATCGAAGCCGACGTCCTCGACGAGGCAGCCCAGCGCCGACGGCTTCGCCGGGTGCCATGCCCGGGGTGATCTCCGCCTCGAATGATCCGGAGCGCACTCACCACGTCGGCCATTTGGCCTTGTCGGGCAGGCCCGACCGGGCGGTGATGGCCTCGCCGGCGGCCTGGCAGCGGCCGTAGAACGTCTCCTCGTCGATGGTGGTCATCCGGCCGTCCTCGACGACCTTCGCGCCGTCGACGAACACGGTGTGCACGCCACGCCCGTCGGCCGACCACACCAGCTGGTTGGCCACGTTGAGCAGCGGCCGCCACTCGGGTCGGTCGGTGTCGTGGAGCACGACGTCGGCCTTCTTGCCGGGCTCGAGGCTGCCGATCTGGTCGGTCATGCCCATGGTCTTGGCGCCGCCGATGGTGGCCATCTCGTAGGCCATCTCGGCCGGGAACATCTGGGGGTCCTGGCGGCCGTCCTTGAACAGCCCGGCCACCAGGTAGGTGGCGCGCATCAGATCTGAGTAGTTCGAGGCGTTGTTGCCGTCGGTGCCGATGCTGACGTTGATGCCCATCTGCATCATCTCGGGCATCTTGCCGACCTGGGTGACGCCGTAGCTGACCTTGAGCGCCGTGGTGGGGCAGTGGGCGACCGACACGCCGTGCTCGGCCATGACGGCGAGCTCGGTGTCGTCGACCTGCACGCAGTGGGTCATGGCGACGTCGTCGCGCAAGATGCCGAGCTCGGCGAGGTGGATCATCGGTCGCTGGCCGAACTCGGCGATGAACCCCTCGGGGTCGAGCTTGGCCGGCGACATGTGGAAGCTCATGCCGGTGCCGTGCTCGTCGGCGAGTTCGCGAGCCGCCTTCCACAGCGGATCGGAGCAGGTGGTGTGGCCGACCAGGATCGACCAGGCACCGAGCCGGTCCTCGGGCGTGGAGGAGAAGTCGGTGAGCTGGCGCTGGAGGTGGCCGATCGCCGTGTCGGTGTCCTGCATGTAGACGTCGGGCTCGGGCGGGAGATCCCACACCCAGCGCCCGACCCGGCCCCGGATGCCGACCTCGTCGAGGCCGTCGACGACCTCGTCGAGGAACCGGATGGTGCCGGCCTCGAGGAACGTGGTCGTGCCCGACTTGAGCATCTCGACCGCGGCGAGCTGGGCCGACAGCCGCTCCTCCTCGGCGGTGTACACCGCGTAGAGCGGGCACAGCCACATGAACACGTTCTCCTCGAACGGGCGTGTCGTCGGGGACATAGCCCCGGGTCAGCGGCTCGCCGGTGATGTGGATGTGGGTGTTGACCATGCCGGGGGTGACGACGAACCGGTCGCCGCCCACGGTCTCGGTCGCCTCGTAGCGGGCGGCGAGATCGTCGGCCTTGCCGACGTCGACGATGCGGCCGTCGCGCACGGCGACGGCGCCGTCGCGGATGATGTCGCGGGTGCCGTTGACGGTGACGACGTGGCTGCCACGGATGAGGGTGTCGATGCGCTCGGCCATGATGTCCTCGCTTGGGATGATTGGTGGGTGGATGGCGGTGTGGGCTGCGCCGATGGCGCTGCGGTGGTCAGCCGGTGGTGTCGCGGCGTTTGCGGGCGACGAAGCTCTGCTGGAAACCGATCGGTTCGATCAGGCGGATCTCGGCGAAGCCGGCCTCGGCGAGCCACTCGGAGAACTGCTGGTGGGTGAAGCACAGGCCCTTGCGCGGTGCTGGCCATCATCGTCGTGCCCATGATCACCGCGTGCGGGTTGGCCTTGCGTTCGATGTCGGTGAAGTAGTCGGCGAGGATGATGCGCCCGCCGGGTGCGAGCGCGGCGTGTGCCCGTTCGATGAGGTGGCGGGCACCGTCGGCTCCCTCGGTGCGGCAGACGTGCCCGAGCACCACGAGGTCGTAGTGGTCGGCCTCGAGGTCGATGGTGTGGAAGTCGCCGGGCCGCAGCTCGCAGCGGTCCGCGACGTCGTGCTCGGCGGTCTTGGCGGCGGCGACGTCGATGACCCCGGGCAGGTCGTTGATCACCGCGGTTGCGTCGGCGACATGCGCTGAGCATGGCGATCGACCAGGGTGCGCCGCCCGGCGCCGAGGTCGAGGATGCGCGGCGCTCGCAACGCCGAGTAGCGGATCTTGAGGTCCGCTCGAGTGGCACAGCGGAACATCGTCGTGAACGTGCCCTCGACGAGCGGGACGTAGAACGCGGCCGGGTCGTCCTCGATCGGGGTGGCGGGCCGTCCGTTGCGGACGGTGTCGGCGAGTCGGGTCCAGTTGTCGTGGGGTCCGGGCGCCACCGGGATGAGGTCGGCCATCGAGGCCGGGCCGTCGGAGACGCAGGTAGCGGCGGGCGGTGTCGTTGAGCTCGTAGAGGTCGCGGACCTGGTCGAGCAGCCCCATGGCGACGACCCCGTCGAGCAGCGACCCCAGGTGCGGCGCCGACACGTCGAGTTCGGCGGCGAGGCGCTCGACGTCGGTCGGCCCGGTGCGGTCGAGGGTGTCGAACACGTCGAGCTCGAGCGCCGCCGTCAGGATGTAGTAGCGGCCCAGCCCCTCGATCGCCGCCCACACCGGCGCCGCCGCCGGCGGCTTGTAGTCGGTCCACGGCCGCCCCACATGGGCCATCGTGTGGGTCTTCTTGAGCTCCGGATACGGGGCGTCACGTGGCTCGAAGCCTCACGGGCGGAGGACGATCTTGCCGAAGAAGTCCGACGACAGCATCTTGTCCTGGGCGGTGGCGGCGTCGGCGAGGGGGAACTCGCTGTCGATCACGACGGTGAAGTCTCCGGTGCAGAACGTGTCCCAGACCGGGCCGAACTCCTCGGGGCGGTACGGGTCGGAGCCGATGATCGAGATGCCGGAGTGGAACAGGTACCCGAGCGAGGGGATGGTGGCCTCGTCGCCCGAGGAGTTGCCGCAGTTGACGAGGCGGCCCCGCACGCCGGTGGCGAACAGCGACGCCGCGAACAGCGCGGTGCCGACGTGGTCGAACACCATGTTCACGCCGGCGCCGGCGGTGACCTCGCGGGCCCACGACGGTGACGTCGCCGGTGCGGTTGTTGAGCACGTGGTCGGCGCCGATGGCGAGCGCCTGGTCGCACTTGTCGTCGGTGCCGGCGGTGGCCAGCACGGTGGCGCCGGCGTTCTTGGCCAGCTGGATGCCCGCGGTCGACACACCCGACCCCGCGGCGTGGATCATCACGGTCTCGCCGGCGGTCAGCTTGCCGACGTCGAACAGCGCATGCGCGGCGGTGAGGTAGCAGGTCGGGAAGGTCGCGGCGTGCTCGATGGGCATGGCGTCGGGGACCGGGTAGACGTGGCTGGCCGGCACCAGACACTTCTCGGCGTAGCCGCCGGCGACCGTGCCGCCGATGATGCCGAGCTCGCCGTACAGGTCGCCCATGCCGGCGAGCTTCGAGTCGTCGGCCACCCCGGCCAGGGACGGATCGACGACCACACGGTCGCCGACGGCCACGTCGGTGACGGCGTCGCCGACGGCCGAGACGGTGCCGGCGACGTCCATGCCGGCGATGTGGGGGTAGGTGAAGCCCGGCATCTGGAACCAGCCGTTGCGCTGCACGACATCGAGGCGGTTGAGCGACGTGGCCCCCACGTCGACGATCACGTCGCCGGGACCGGGCTCGGGATCGGGGACGTCGACGTATTCGAGCACCTCGGGTCCGCCGGGGGCGTGGTACAGGACGGCTTTCACAGGGTCTCCTCGGTCGGAATGCTCGGGGTCGGTCGTCGGGCTCATCGTGGTCGGCGACGATGCGCTCGATCCAGCCCGGGCGGTCGCCATCCGGCGTCGGCCGGGTTGATCGACGTGCCAGGCGGGCAGACGGCGTCGATCGCGTCGAGCGTGTCGGCGTCGAGTCGGAGCATCGGCGGCGCCGATCAGGTCGTCGAGTTGGGCCTCGGTGCGTGGCCCGATCAGGGCGGCGGTCACCGCGGGGTGCTCGATGTTCCACGCGAGGGCCAGGTGCGTCAGGGACACGCCGGCATCCGTCGGCGATGGCCGCGAGAGCCTCGACGGCGTCGAACTTCGCAGGGTTGGCGACATCGAAGTGGTCCGGGTTGGTTGCGCCGCGGCTGCCAGACGGTGTGGTGTCGTCGCGCTGGTACTTGCCGGTGAGCCAGCCGCCCGGCCAGCGGACTCCAGGTCAACACTCCCATGCCGTAGCGCTGCGCGACGGGCAGGACGTCGGCTTCGATCCCGCGGCTGAAGATCGAGTACGGGCGGCTGTTCGCAGTGGGGGGCGACACCGCCGAGCGCCGTTCGGCGGCCCACTGGGCCTCGACGATCTCCTCGGCCGGAAACGTCGAGGTCCCCCACGCCCGGATCTTGCCGGCACGCACCAGATCGGTGAGCGCGTCGACGGTCTCGTCGATGGCGGTGTCGGGGTCGGGTCGATGCACCTGGTAGAGGTCGATGCGGTCGGTGCCCAGACGGCGGAGGCTGTCCTCGACCGCGGTCATGATCCACCGGCGTGAGTTGCCGCGACGGTTCGGGTCGTCGTGGTCGCCGACGGGATTGTGGAACTTGGTGCACAGGATGACGTCGTCGCGTCGGTCGCGCAGCGCGGCGCCGACGATGGTCTCGTTCTCGCCGTCGCCGTACATGTCGGCGGTGTCGACGAGGTCGATGCCGCTGTCGATCGCCTTGTGGATGATGCGTTCACACGCCGACGAGGTCGGTGTTGCCCCACGTGCCCAGCACCATGGTGCCGAGGCCGAGGCAGCTGACGTGCATGCCGGTGCGGCCGAGAACTCGTGTCTCCATGAGGTTCGTCTCCTACTTCAGGCCGCGCAGGAACGGCCGGGTCAGCGCTGCGGGGGGCCGCACGCGGTGGGCGAACAGCGCCATACCGGCGATGGTGACGATGTAGGGCAGTGCCTGCAACAACTCGGTATTGACCGAGTCGTAGCCGGCTTCGGGAATCGACAACCGGAACGACAGCACCGCACCGAACAGCAGGCACCCGGCCACGGTGCCCTTCAGGGTCCAGCCCCCGAAGATCACCGCGGCGATGGCGATGAACCCACGGCCGCCGACGACCGAATCGGCGAACGAACCGATGACGCCGAGGACGAGGTAGGCGCCGCCGAGACCGGAGGTCAGCCCGGCGAGGTAGATGCTCTGGCGACGTCGCTTGTTGACGTGGATGCCCGAGACGTCGGCGGCGTTCGGGTCCTCGCCGGCCGCTCGCACCTCGAGACCCCAGCGGGTCCGGTAGACCAGCCACCAGACAGAGCGGCACGAGCGCGTAGACGAGGTAGAGCGGCCAGGTCTGGGCGAAGAACGCCTCGCCGACCAACGGGATGCTGCTGAGTATCGGGATGTCGATGACGCCGGCGCTACGGACCGATGGCTCGAGTTCGGTGTCGAGGAACCCGACGAGGCCGAGCACCAAGATGTTGAGGGTCAGCCCGACCACGAATTGATCGGCCGGGAGGCGGTGGCTGAGGTTCGCCTGGACCAGCGAGACCACGAGGCCTGCCAGCGACCCGGCGAGGAGCGCGAGCCACATCGAGTCGACCATGTCGATGCTGACCGCAGCGGCGAAGGCGCCGCCGAGCAACATGCCTTCGACCGAGATGTTCAGCGTTCCGGCTCGCTCTGCCACCCATTCGCCGCACGCCGCGAACAACAACAGCGCGGCGAAGCGCACTGCGCTCTCGTAGATGACGTCGGTGGTCAGCAGATCCCAGAGCGCGCCCACGGCTACACACGCTCCTTCGACGCGTTGAGCGCCCGGCGCCGTTCACGGACATAGAGCACGGCGGGCGGGACGAGCAGGGCGAGCACGAGCAGTGCCTGCACCACATCGGTGATCTTGCGTTCGACGCCCGTCGCCGCGAGGAACCCGGAGCCCGTGCGCAATGCGGCGAAGACGAAGGCCACGACGATGGCGGCCACGGCACGCTCGCGTGCGACGAGCGCGACGAGCAGGCCGGTCCAGCCGATGTTGGTGCTGAATCCGGGGACGAGCTGATAGTTGCCGAAGTCGCCGCCTGCGAGCATCGTCGCGCCGGCGAGGCCGGCGAACCCGCCCGAGATGAGCATCGACGCCATGCCGTAGCGGGTCGAGCCGACACCCGCTCGCTGCGCGGTGCGGGGGTTCTGACCGAGCATCCGGAGCCGGAACCCGGGCACGGTCCGGGCCAGCGCGAACGCGACGAGCGCTGCCAGGGCGATCGCCAGGAAGACGCTGGTGGGGAACTCGTTGCCGAACCAGGTGATGCGGGGGATACGGCTGTCGTCCGCGAGCTGCTCGCTGACCTGGTTGCGGTTGGCGCGTCCTGCCGCCGGCGCGAGCAGCAGCCAGTCGTTCTTGAGGCCGTACCCGATGGCCTGCGCGGCGATGGTCACCATCAACAGGGTCGTGAGGACCTCGGGCACGCCGCGCCAGTACCGAAGGACACCGGCGATGCCGGCCCAGATCGCGCCACCGACGATGCCGGCCAGGCACAGCGAGATCAACACCACGGGCCCCGGCCCGCCGAGGCGCACCCCGACATAGGTGGCGAACGCTGCGCCCATCAGCAGCTGGCCCTCCTGGCCGATGTTCACCAACCCGGCGCGGGCGTTGACGATGGTGCCGAGCGCCACCAACAGCAGGGGAGCGGCGACGCCGAGGGTGAGCCCCCACCGGCCGGGGTTGCGGAGGCTGCCGTCGAGCAGTGCCCCGAAGACGTCGGCGGCCGAGCCACCGGTCGCGGCGACCAGCAACGCGGCCAGCCCGATGGCGGTGCCGATGGACAGCGCGTAGAGGACGATGACCTCGCCGATGACGTGATGACGGGCCCGGGCTGCGGCGTCGACTTCGGGCGTGGCGCCGTCGACGGGATGTTCGGCGACGAGATCGGTCATGACGCGGGGTCCGTCTCGTCGGCGCGGGCTTCCCGGAGTTCGCGGGCACGGTCGTCGGCACCACCCATGAGCAGGCCGAGGCGTTCGACGTCCACGTCGCTTCGGTCCATCTCGCCGACGATCTGACCTCGGCTGATCACGACGATGCGGTGGGCGAGGTCGAGGATCTCCTCGAGCTCGGTCGAGATGAGCAGCACGGCGACACCGTCGGACGCAGCGCGGCGCAGCTGGTCGGACATGTACTCGATGGCGCCGACGTCGAGGCCACGGGTGGGTTGGGCGGCGACGAGCACGGTGGGGTCGTGGGCGAGTTCGCGGGCCAGGACGACGCGTTGTTGGTTGCCGCCCGACAGCGACCACATCGGCGCGTCGGGGCCGGGACAGCTGATGGAGAACTCGGCGATCAGTTCGCGGGCCCGCTCGTTCATGCGGCGGTTGTCGATGATGCCGCCACGAGCCATCAGATGGGGATCGGACAGGAACAGGTTCTCGGCGATGGTCATCTCGAGCACACACCCCGAGTCGTGGCGGTCCTCGGGGACGATCGCGATACCGGCCTTCGCCATGGCGCCCGCGGCCCCGGCTCGGACGGGTCTACCCTCGACCCTGACCTCCCCCTGGCGGAGATGGACCAGACTGGACAACAGGTCGCCGAGCGCCCGCTGGCCGTTGCCTTCGACGCCGGCGACGCCGACGATCTCGCCGGCGCCGACCGCGAGGCTGAGATGGTCCAGCAACACCCGGCCGTCGGCAGCGTGGGCGCACACGTCCACGAGCTCGAGCGCCGGCGTGTGCGACGTACCGTGCTCAGCGCTGGCAGCTGCGGTGTCCGAGGCGATCTCGGCCGCGGCCAGACCGAGGGCGGCCCGCTCCGAGCGCAGCGACACGGGGCGACCCACCATCGCCCGGGCGAGCCCGGCGGCATCGCAGTCGGCGGTGATACTGCGTTCGACCACCTGGCCCTGGCGCATGATGGTGACGTCGTCGGTGGCGTGGAGGATCTCGTCGAGCTTGTGGCTCACGAGGGCGACCGCTCGCCCTTCCTCGTCGACCACCCGCCGGAGCGCGTCGAAGAGCTGCTCGGACTCGGCCGGTGTGAGCACCGACGTCGGTTCGTCGAAGATGAGGGTCTCCGGGTCGCGTCGGAGACACTTGATGATCTCGACCCGTTGACGCATGCCGGCGGGCAGCTCGCCGACGAGGGCGTCGGGTTCGATCGCCAGGCCGTAGTGGCGGCTGAGATCGCCGATCCGGTCACGGATGGCCACCGGGTCGAGCCGTCCGATGTCGCCGAGGGCGACGTTCTCCCAGACCGTGAGGGCATCGACGACGCTGAAGTGTTGGTGCACCATGCCGATACCGATCGAGGCCGCATGGACGGGATCGGCGATGGTCGTCCGGGTCCCGTCGATGTGGACCTGGCCCTCGTCGGGGAGCACCAGACCGATGAGCACCTTCATCAGCGTCGACTTGCCGGCGCCGTTCTCACCGAGGACCCCGTGGATGCGGCCTCGATGCAATGCCAGGTCGACCCGATCGCAGGCGACGACCGCGCCGTAGCGCTTGGTGACCCCGATCAGCTCGACGGCCGGGGGGCCGGGGCGCTCGGCCCCGGCCCCTCCGGTGTCGATGGCACCGGCGGTGCTCATGGCGCGGATCGAGTCGTCGTCACGAGTCGGTGCCGGCGGGGCTCAGCCGCCGTAGGCCTCGCCCTTGATGGCGCCGAAGGCCTCTGCGAAGTCGCCGGCTGCGATCTGGGCGTAGACGTCGTCCATGACAGCCTGCTGTTCGGGCGTGGCGTCGCAGATCAGCGCGCCCGGCTCGGGATCGATGCCGACCTTGAAGGTCTTGATCTCGCCCTCGGCCACATCGCCGGACAGGATCAGCGGGAAGATGGCGGCCACGTAGTCGCCACCGTCGAACCGGGCTGCGATGTCGAAGTCGAGCTCTTCTTCGGGCTCGCACACGTTCGAGGCGCCGGCGCTCATGGTGATGATGCCGGCCTCGTTCGCCGCCTCGACGACGGGCCGCAGCGCACCGCCCAGGTAGGGCACGACTGCACCTGCGCCGCCCTCGACTGCGTTGTTGAGGGCCTCGGTGGCGTTGGCGACGTTGTCGAAGTCGAACGGGAAGTCGCCAGTGGGGACGTAGGTGACGCTCAGATCTGGGTTCGTGTCGGTCAGGCCGAGCTCGAACGCCAACAGGAATTCGGTCTCGAAGCCGAGCTCGCAGCAACCGAGGAACGCGACGTCGGTGCTCTCGCCACCTTCCATGAGCAGCGCTGTGGCGACACCGGTCGTGTAGCCGATCTCGGCGCCGTCATCGAGGCTCTGGGCCAGGCCCGGGGTCTCGGGGAAGCCGGCGCCACAGTTGCAGTACCAGTACACGTCGGAGAACTCTTCGGTGAGATCGCCGAGGGGCTCGGCGATCTCGGAGGCGCCGACGATCACGATGTCGACCTGGGCTGCGAGGTCCGACAGCGCGGTCGCAGCGTCTGCTGCCTGGATCTCGTCGACCACGATCGGGTCGTTGAACCCGTTCTCGGCGGAGACCGCCTGGGCGGCGTCGACGACGGCCTGGTAGTAGGCCCCGTCGTCCTGGGGGCCTGCAGCGGCGACGCCGATGGTGATGGATCCGTCGCCGTTGGCGTCGAAGGCGCTGAAGTCAGCAGCGGCGCCCTCGTCCTCGGCCATCTCGTCGTCCTCGGTCATCTCGTCGTCTTCGGCCGGAGCCTCCTCGTCGGGAGTCTCCTCGGGTGCTTCTTCCTCGGCGCCCTCGACGACCTCGCCGTCGGCGGGCTCCTCGGTGTCGGTGGATGTGTCGTCGTCGTCATCACCGCAGGCTGCGGCGATGAGGGCGAAGGCCAAGAACATGGCCATCAACAGATGCCATGGCGACCTCCGTCGGGACACGTCGGTCATTGAAGATCGTGTGCTTTGCATAAGGACCCCTCCTCGAGCTTTGGGCTGATGGTCTTACCATCTGGCGACAACCTAGACGGTCAGGCCAACGCTGTCCGCAATTCTGGAGATCACCATCTCATGACGACCACCTGTCGTGCATATTTCGTGGCCGATGCAGGCCCGCGAGGGGTGGGATTCAGTCCTGCGATGCGTGCCAGCGCAGCACACGGCGCTCGACGGCGGCGACCAGCAGCACCAGCGCGACACCGATGAAGGCCAGCACGAACACGCTGCCCCAGAGCTGATCGACCAGCAGGCGCGACTGCGCAACGCGCGCTGCGTTGCCGAGACCTTCGCTCGAGTTGAAGAACTCGCCGATCACCGCACCCACCAGGGCCAGGCCGACGCAGATCCGTGCTGCGGAGAACAGGTAGGGGAGCGAGTGCGGGATCCGGAGGCGCCAGTAGACCTCCCAGCGGCTGGCGTTCACCGATCGCAACAGCTCGTGGGTCTCGGCATCGATCGACCGCAGGCCCGTGAGGGCGTTCGCGACGAACGGGATCCACGCGAACAGCGCGGCGGTGAGGATCTTCGGCCACGGCGAGAAGCCGAACCACAACAAGAACACCGGGACCAACACCGCGATGGGGGTCGACTGCACCAACACGATGACCGGCATCGTCGCTCGTTCGACGAAGCGGCTGTGGGCCATGGCGGTGGCGACCAGCAGTGCTGCGAACAACGCCAGCCAGAAGCCCCAGAAGGCCTCCTGGAGCGTGACGAGCCCGTTGCGCCAGTAGAAGCCGGGGTTCTCGATGACGTGGCGCAGCACGTCCGATGGCAGCGGGAGCGTCAGCGGGCGCAGCTCGGCGATGCGGACGTACAGCTCCCACCCCACGAAGAACACGGTGAGGCCCACGACGGGGGCCACGGCCATGGCTGCACGCCGGAACGGCCGGCGGGGCTCCGGCGGTGGGCCCTCGTCGACGTCGACGCCCGGACCGGCGGCAGCCTCGCTGACGGCGTCGGGCATGGCTGCGGGGCCGGGGCCTGCGTCGGCATCGGCGTCCGACGTCGCGGTCATCGGGACCAACCGTGCTGCAGCGCCGCCCGCACCCGGGCCACCAGGTGATGATAGGCGTCGGAGTCCTCGACCTCGTGGTGGCGGGGCCGGGGGAGATCGACGTCGATGATCTCGACGATGCGTCCCGGGCGCGCGCCGAGCACCACGATGCGGTCCGACAGCACCACCGCTTCGGGGATCGAGTGCGTCACGAAGACCACCGTGCTGCCCACCCGCTCCCACAGGTCGAGCAGCAGGTAGCGCATGTCGGCGCGGGTGATCTCGTCGAGGGCGGAGAACGGCTCGTCCATCAACATCACGGGCGCGCCGAGCGCGAACGCCCGGGCGATGCTGACGCGTTGTTGCATGCCGCCACTGAGTTCGCGCGGGAACGAATCGGCGAACGGGCCGAGCCCGATCTCCTCCAGGAGCTGGAGCTGCTCGTCGACCGGGAGGCCCGTGGTGGTGGTCCGTCGGTTGAGCTGTCCGAGCAGCGCGACGTTGTCTCGGACGGTCCGCCACGGCAACAGCGCCGGGTGCTGGGGTACGAAGCCGTATTGCTTGTCGGCGCGGGCACGAGCCGCGCTCCGGCCGCCGACGGTGAGCGTGCCCCGGTCGGGTTCGAGCAGGCCGCCCGCGAGTCGCAACAGCGTCGACTTGCCGCAGCCCGAGGGGCCGATCAGGCTCACGAACTCGCCGGAGGCGACATCGAGCGACACATGCGAGAGCGCATGCACGACGCTGCCCTTGCGGCGGAACCACTTCGACACGTCGTCGAACGCGATGGCGGTGGCGCGATCGGTGACGGGTGGCGCGGTCACCACGTGCACATCCCGCCGCTGACGTTGAGGGTCTGTCCGGTGAGGTAGCCGGCGCCGTCGGAAGCCAGGAAGGCGACCGTCGACGCGACGTCGTCGACCTCGGCCAGGCGGCCGAGGGGGCTCTGTTCGGACCAGCGAGCGATGTCCGTGGCGCTGCGGGTGTCGGCGCCCATGTCGGTGAGCACGTACCCCGGGCAGATCGCATTGGCGGTGATCTGATGGGGTCCGAACTCCATCGCGGCGATGCGGGTCAGGGCCACGACCCCTGCCTTGGACGCGGCGTACGCGGCCTCACCGGGCGTACCGAGCTTCGCTGCCATCGACGCCATGGTCACGATCCTGCCACCGCTGCCGGCGGCGATCATCGCCGGGACGGTGGCCTGCATGACCGCGACCATCGACCGGGTGTTGATCTGCTGCACCCGGTCCCAGTCGTCGAGGGCGACCTCGAGAACCGGTGCGGTGGCGAAGACCCCGGCGTTGCAGACGATCAGCCAATAGGGCTCGGCCTGCGACGAGGCCGCGACGGTCTCGATGGCGGTGTCGCCCGTCAGGTCGACGACCACAGCCGAGGCACCGAGGTGGTCGGCTGTGTCTTCGACGACGGGGTCGATGTCGACGAGGGTGAGCGCCATGGCCTCTGCCGCGAGGCGCTCGGCGATCGCCCGGCCGATGCCTCGAGCCGCTCCGGTGATCAGGGCGCGTCGTCCTGCGAGCTCGCCGTCCATCGAGATCAGCCGGCCCCGGGCCGAACCCGTCGGTCCGAGCCACACCCGGGCCCGTGTGAAGGTCGCCGCACCGCTCGTCCTCGGAGGCTCAGCCGCCGGGCCAGATCAACGTGGTGCCGTCGTACACCGACTCGGCGATGGAAGGGTCGACCATCGACTCCCAATCAGGCGTCTCGGGGAACACCCCGGCGGCGACCATGGCGTCGATCTCGGCACCGAGCAGGTCGAGGTCGGGGATGCCGACGCCGATGCCCTCGGGGGCGAGATCGGCGATCAGGCCCGACTCGACGCCCCAACGGAACAGCTCGGCTTCCTGGGCCAAGAAGTTCGGGTTGCCCGCAGCGTCGATGCGTTCGAATGCCGCAGCGACGGCGGCATCGGGGTCGGCGGCCGCGAACTCGTACCCCCGGACCAGGGCCCGCACCACGTCGGCGACGGTCTCGGGGTGATCGTCGATGAAGGACTGGGTGGTGAACGAGATCCCGAATGACGACGGCACGTCGAAGTCCAGGGGATCGAGGGTGGTGAAGGTCACGCCGGCAGCTTCGAGCGTGTTGGGTTCGTTCGACTTGTAGACGGGCAGGGCATCGACACCGAGTTCGAGGTGGGCAACGGGGTCGAAGCCGTCGAGGAGGATCTCGTCGAAACAGCTGCGATCGACGCCCGACAGCGCCACCGCGGCCTGGAGCGAATAGGGCAGATCGCCCTTGATGCCGACCAGGCTGTCGCACAGGCCTGCGAAGTCGGTCACCTCGCTGCCGTCGGGCAACACGATCTCTTCGATGGCGGTGCGGCCCCAGTGCAGCAGCGCCACGAGGTCGCCTTCGCCGGCCACGTTGTTGGCGGCGAGTTCGGCGAACGAGCCCGCCATGCCGAACTCGGCCTGGCCCTCGATGACGAGCGCCCCGTTCGAGGGGGCGAATCCAGGCTGGATCTCGACGTCGATGCAGAGCTCCTCGAAGTAGCCCTGGGAGTCGGCGGCGATGATGTCGGCGATGCCGGCGGCCAGTGCGTAGTCGAAGCCGGTGACGAAGGTGATGGTGCCCGCATCCTGATTGGCCTGGCACCGCTCCTCGGAGATGGTCGCGGCGCCCTCCTCCGGTTCGTCGCCGCCGGTGTCGTCGGCGGGCTCGCCGTCTGCCGGCGTCTCGTCGGTGCCGGTGTCGTCGGATGACTCGGTGGGCTCGGGATCGGTCGGCTCGTCGTCATCGTCGCCACAGGCAGCTGCCACGAGGGCGAAGAGGGCGAACAACGCCAGGATCGATCGCCACGAACGGGTAGGTCGGGTCATGCCAGCCTCCAGGGTCCGGATCCGAACCGTCGAACGTGAGACTACGCGCCGTTCACCGCCCGTTGGCCGCGATCGCACTGCGATTGCGTGACGTCATCCTGTCGCCCCGCTGTCAGGGCTCGATGGTTCAGCCGGCGTCGGCGGCGGCGCGGTAGCGCTGGACGAGCCAGCGGTTGAACTGGATGTGGCTCTCCTCCTGCCAGGAGTAGCGGCCTCGGGGTGCGAAGCGTGACCGCAGGCCCTGCTGGACCTTGGTGGTGGCGTCCTGGTCCTGGCGCACGAACACCTGCACGCCGGCGTCGGAGAGCGTCATCTTCTCCTCGAAGAGGGGATCCTCGAGCGCGATCGGATGGAAGATGTAGCCGATCTCGACATCGATGGTCTCGGGGCCGGTGGGACGGACCAGGAAGAAGAAGCACTGATCGGGTGCGGTTCCGAAGCACAGCGTCGGCGGCATGAGCGCGAACGTCGACCGGCTCCGCTCTTCTTCGGTGAGGTCCGGGAACACCGGCATGATCACCCGGTGGGTGGCATTGAAGCCGCCGTCGATGTGGGTGTAGCCCGCCGTGCGGAAGATGACGTTGGAGTCGTCGCTCCACGGGACCGGGAACGCCGACATGTTCGACGGGCAGAAGTCCTGCACGTATTGGTGGAGGCGGTTGGCGTGGTAGCCGTCGTTGAAGTTCTCGAACATGACCTTCCAGTTCCACGGCATGTTCTCGAGCGTGAACGTGCCCGGGCACACCGCGTTGGCGAGGTCGTAGTTGCCGAGCAGCGGCTCGTAGCGCGACAGGGTCGGGGCCAGGGGAGCGGCATCGGCGTCGAAGTTCACGAACACGAACCCCTGCCACTCCTCGACGGCGAGGCGGGGGAGCCCGTAGTCGGCCTTGTCGAAGTCCTCGGTGCGCTCCATGGCCGGGGCGCCGAGCAGACGGCCGTCGAGGCCGTAGATCCAGTGGTGGTAGGGGCACTTGAAGGTGGTGTTGTTGCCCTGGCCTTCGCACACCGCCATGGCCCGGTGTTGGCACACCGCCGACATGGCCACGACGTCGCCGGCCTTGTCACGGGCCACGATGATCGGTTCGTCGCAGATGGTGACGGTGAACCAGTCGCCGGGTTCGGGGATGCGCTCGGCTCGCCCGACACAGCACCACTCCTTCATGAACACCGCCTCCTTTTCGAAGGCGAGGGCCTCGGGCGACGTGTACAGCGAGGCGGGCAGGGTGACGGCCTTCGAGACATCGGCGATCGATGCGTCGAGATCGACCAGGAAGTCGGAGCCGAACAGAGCAGGGGTCGTCATGAGGCGTCCTTCTCGAGGATGAACTTGCGGATCTTGCCGACAGAGGTGCGGGGCAGCTCGTCGAGGAACGTGTAGTCGCGGGGCCGCTTGGCCTTGGTGAGACGCTCGTCGCACCAGGCTGTCAGCTCGTCGACGGTCGGTGGATGCGCCGGGTCGGCCGGCACCACGTAGGCGACGGGTACCTCGTCACGTACCGGGTCGGGGGCGCCGACGACCGACGCCTCGAGCACGGCCGGGTGGGCGGTCAGCACGGCTTCGACCTCGACGGTCGAGACGTTCTCGCCCGCGACCTTCAACACGTCGGAGCGGCGCCCGTCGAATCGGAAGCGGCGGTCGGCGTCCCAGGTCGCCCGGTCGCCGGTGCGGAACCAGCCGCCGCGGAAGCTCGCCGCGGTGGTGTCGGGATCGTCGAGGTAGCCGGCGAACAGGGTGAGGCCGGGCTCGCCTCCGACGACGACCTCGCCGACCTCGCCGGGCGGCGACGGGTTGCCGTCGGCGTCGTGCACCTCGACGATGCACCCGGGCGTGACGTAGCCCATCGTGTCCGGCAGCGGCTCGGCGGCCTCGTCGGTGAGCACCGCCGGGATGGTCTCGGTCATGCCGTAGAGCTGACGGGGCCGACACCCCGACCAGTCGGCGAACGTGGCGTACTGGTCCTCGGACAGGTTCTGCGCGAACCAGCAGTGGCGCAGCACCAGCCCCTCCACGGGCCCGCCACGAGCGAGGATCATCCGGATCGGGGCGGCGAACAGGCTCGCGTGGGTGGCCCGGTGGCGGGCGGCCTGATCGAGGAACCCACTGGCCGAGAACGTGTGCATCAACGCGACGCTGGCGCCGGTCGCGATCGCTGCTGCGAACGAGTAGTACTGGGCGTTGGCGTGGAACATCGGCAGCACGACCAGATAGCGGTCGTCGGGTCCGAGCTCGGCCGCAGCGGCCATGGTCGTGCCCGCGAATGCGTAGTTGGCCTGGGTGATCTCGACGCCCTTGGGGCGCCCGGTGGTGCCGGAGGTGAACATCACCGCGGCGCGGTCGATCGGCTGCGGGTCGGCCCAGTCGGCCCAGTCGGCGTCGGGCAGCCACCCCAGTGCGACATCGGCCTCGTCGATCTCGACCACCGCCATCGATGCGGTCGCGACCGACTGTGCGACGGCGGCCCGGTAGGGCTCGGCCCGTTCGGCGGCGCAGAAGCCGATGAGCGGCGCGGTGCGTTCGAGGTGATCGGCGAGCTCGGCCTCGGTGGCCATCGGGTCCGATGGCACGATCCAGGCCCCCATGCGGATGGCCGCCAACCAGACCGCCACGAAGGTGGGCGAGTTGGTCAGGGCGAGGTGGACGCAGCTGCCCTCGGCGACACCGTGATCGCACAGCAACGACGCCGTACGGCTCACGACCCGGTCGAAGTCGCCGTAGGTCCACTCGGCCACGTGACCGTCGGGCCCCTCGAAGATCAGGAACGTCTCCGGCGCGCGGGTCCCGACGCTGTGAGCCCACTGGTGGGCGAAGGTCGAGCCCGATCCGCCGGTCATGTCAGGCGGCCTCGCCACCGGTGGTCGGTCGGCGGCATCGTCCGAACCGTTCGGCCGTCGATGCGCCGTAGCCACCGCCGCCGGGGAGCTCGAGGGTGACGACGTCGTCGGGGGTCAGGGTGATGCGGGCCTGGGTGGTGACGGCCTCGCCGTTGACCTTGAACGATCCCGGCCGCGCCGGCCTCGCCACCGAAGATGCCCTCCGGGGCGTGCGCGAGGCGAGAGGTGACGGCGTTGAGCTGCCACGGACGGGTGGTGTCGACGCTGAACTCGATGGTCTGGCCCAGCCCGCCGGTCTGGGCACCGTGGCCGCCGGAGTCGGGGCGCAGCGCCTTGCGGCTGAAGCGGATCGGCGCCGAGGCCTCGACCACCTCGATGGGCACCGCCGCCACCCCGGTGGGGTACGAGCAGGCGTTGAGGCCGGCCTTGGTCGCCCGGGCGCCGACGCCACCGGCGTAGGTGAACATCGCGGTGATGAAGGGGCTGCCGTCGTCGTGGTTGCCGCTGACCTGCATGGTCCAGACCGCGCCCGATCCCTCGGCCATGGCCTGGTCGGGCCGGATCTGGCTGAGGGCCTTGAGCAGGGCGTTGGGCAGGAACATGCCGACTACGTGGCGGGCCGTGCACGGCTGGGGCGACACGGCGTTCACGATCGAGCCCTCGGGAGCGATCATCTCGATGGGGGCCAGGCTGCCGTGGTTGTTGGGGATGTCGGGGTTGAGGACCGACCGCACCGTGAAGGTCGTGTAGGCGTGGGTGTAGTTGCGCACCACGTTGATGCCCCACGGGCTGGCCTCGGAGCTGCCGGTGTAGTCGACCAGGATCGTGCCGGCGTCGGGGTCGACGGTGATGGCACACACGATGTCGATGATCGAACCGTCGGCCAGATCGAGCACGGCGGAGGCCTCGTAGCGGCCGGCGGGCAGCTCACGGATGCTGGCGCGGGTGGCGGCCTCGGAGCGGCTGATGATCTCGTCGGCGAGCGCCTCGATGTCGTCGAGGCCGTGGCTGTCGCACAGCGCGCTGGAGGCGCTGCGCCCCGATCTCGCCCGAGGCCATCTGGGCGTGGAGGTCGCCGGCCATGTGGTCGGGCTGGCGCACGTTGGAGAGGATGAACTTCCACACGTCGTCGTTGCGGAGGGAGGCGCCATCGGCGCCTCCCCTCATGAGCTTGCAGATCGGGATCCACAGGCCCTCTTCGAACACGTCGCGGCCGCCGGCGCCGATGCCGTAGCCGCCGACATCGGTGTGATGGATCGTCGAGCCGAAGAACGCGATGACCTGCCCGTTGCGCCACACCGGCACCAACACGGTGACGTCGAGGAGCTGGCCGGCGGTCTTGTACGGATCGTTGGTGACGATGATGTCGCCCGGCACCAACGAGTCGGGCGGGTACTCCTCCAAGATGTTGACCGCGGCCATGGCGAGGGAGTTGATGTGGCCGGGCGTGCCGGTGACGGCCTGGGCGACCATGCGGCCACGCCGGTCGAACACGGCGTTGGCGAGGTCGCCGGCCTCGCGCACGATCGGGCTGAACGCCGATCGTTGCAGCGCCTTGGCCTGTTCGTTGACCGTCGAGATCAGCGACTGCCAGAGGATCTCGAGCTCGATCGGATCGAAGCCGGTCGTCGTCTCGGTGGTGCTCGTCTCGGTGGCGCTCATGGTGTGCTCCTCGTGGCCACCAGGCTGCCGTCGGCGGCGACCTCGACGGTCCAACCGGGCCGGATGACGGCGGTGGTCTCTCGCTCTTCGACGACGGCAGGGCCGGCGAAGGTGGCGCCGGCGCCGAGCTGGTCGCGTCTGTACACCGGGGCATCGATGGGCGTCCATCGCCCGACCGAACACCATCGGCCGATGTCCGATGGGTTCGGCACCGCTGCCGGCGGGGACCGGGTCGGGCTCGACGGTGTCGACATCGGCGAACGCCGAGAGCCGCCAGGTGACGGCCTCGATGGCGACGTCGGGAATGGTGAGGCCGTAGATGCGGCGGTATTCGTCTTCGAACACGCTGCGCACCGATGCGTCGTCGGCGGGCCAGGTGTCGCCTTCGCCGACCCAGATGGTGATCTCGTTGCCCTGTCCGGCGTAGCGGGCGTCGATGCCGTAGCGGAAGACCACCTTGTCGGCGGGCACGCCGGCTGCGGCGAGCACGCGTCGACCCTCGGTGCGCAGCTCGTCGAGCAGGCCCTCGCGCTCGGCGGGGTCGATGGCGTCGAGGCGACGGGGCATGGAGCGGGCCAGGTCGATCCGCACCGGCGACACCAGGGTGCCGAATGCCGACAACACGCTGGCATTGACCGGGAAGATCACCTGCGGCGACTCCAGCAGCTCGGCCACACCACAGGCGTGCACCGGGCCGGCGCCACCGAAGGCCAGCAGCGACACCCCGCGGAGGTCGATGCCCTGCTCGACGGCGTGCATGCGTGCGGCGGCAGCCATGTTCTGGTTGACGATCTCGTGGATGCCGGCGGCGGCGTCGACTGCGGACAGGTCGAGGTCGGCGCCCGACGCGACCCGTGGCCGCGGCCGCGAGGTCGGCGTCGAGGGGCATGTCGCCACCGAGGAACGCGGCCGGGTCCAACAGCCCCAGCACGACGTCGGCGTCGGTGACCGCAGGCTCGGTGCCGCCGCGGCCGTAGCTGGCCGGACCCGGGTCGGCGCCGGCGGACTCGGGTCCGACCTTGAGCAGGCCGAACTGGTCGAGATGGGCCAGCGAGCCGCCGCCGGCGCCGATCTCGACGAGATCGACCGACGGGACCGACACCGGGAAGCCCGAGCCCTTCTTGAAGCGGTACACCCGGGCGACCTCGAAGGTGTTGGTGAGGTCGGGCTCGCCGTCTTCGATGAGGCACGCCTTGGCGGTGGTGCCGCCCATGTCGAAACACAGCAGGCGATCGGTGCCCATCCGGGTGGCGAACCACCGACCGGCGAGCGCGCCGGCGGCGGGCCCGGACTCGACCAGGCGGATCGGCGCCGCGGCGGCGTCGTCGGCGGACACCACGCCGCCGTTGGACAGCATCATCAGGACCGAGCCGCCGAAGCCCTCGGCCGACAGCCACTTCTGGAGCTCGTCGAGATACGGACCGATGACCGGCATGGTCGCAGCGTTGCACGCCGCGGTGATCATGCGCGGGTACTCGCGGATCTGGGGAGAGATCTCCGACGAGATGCACACGGGCACGCCGAGCTCGCCACGCAGGTGCGTCGGCGATGCGGGCCTCGTTGGCGCCGTTGACGTAGGCGTTGAGCAGGCACACCGCCACCGACTCGACGTCGGCCGCGGCCAGCTGCGCGGTGAGCGCAGCGAGGTCGGCGTCGGTCGGCTCGCGCAGCACGGCGCCCTCGGCGCCGACGCGTTCGTCGATCTCGAAGGTGCGGTCGCGGGGGATCGGCGGCGCCGGGAACTCGATCTGCAGGTCGTACATGTCGTAGCGGTGCTCGTCGCGGATGAGCAGCGTGTCGCCGAAGCCGGTGGTGGTGACGAGCCCCGCCCGGCCGGTCTTGCCCTCGATGAGCGCGTTGGTGATGAGGGTCGTGGCGTGCACGATCGGTGCGGTGATCTCGGCCGGGGTGACGCCCGCCTTCGCCAGCAGCTGGGTGACGCCGGTGCGCACGCCGTCGAGCGGTGCCGACGGGCGTGGTGAGGGTCTTGTCGACGACCACCCGGCCCGAGGCCGGCGTCGAGCAGGACGACGTCGGTGAACGTGCCGCCGATGTCGACGGCGAGGCGCCAGTCGGTCGCGGTGGAATCGCTCACCTCAGCCCTGCCGGAAGTCGTCGCGAGGCGGGGAGAACACGTCGAGGATCCAGCACTCGTCGTACTCGTCGTCGCCGACGAAGATGCTGTCGCCGTGATAGACGCCCTTCGGTGCCAGGTAGGCCTCGCAGTCGCCGAGGACCATGCGCTCGGACGTCTCGATGTCGGGATCGATGCGGAAGTCGAGCTTGCCGCGCACCACGATGCCCAACTGCTCGTGGTCGTCGTGCTTGTGCATGAACGAGCCCGTCGCCCCGCCCTTGATCCGCCAGAAGCACAGCTGGAGGTTCTCGCCGGTGATGATGCGGCGCCGGAACCCTGGCCGCTCGGTCTCGACGAACTCGTCGTCGTCGAAGAAGTAGCAGTAGCTGTTCGCGAGGTTCGGCCGCAGCGGTCTCGTTCGTCACCGGTCGTGCTCCATCGGGGTGCTGGGGGTGCATTGGGTCAGGCATCCATGAGGGTGATGAGGCGGCGACGCCATTCGACCGAGGCCTTGTCGGCCTGGACGCTGACGACACCGGTCTGGGCGAGGGGCAGCACGCCCGGGACCTTTTCGAGCATGACCTTGTCCTCGGCGCCGATGGCACGGTCGAAGGCCACGACCTCTTGGCCGATCGACGGAGAAGTCGTCGTTTCGCCACACGACGAACGTGAAGTACGAGGTGACGTCGTCGATCGGCGTCGACACCAACAACAAGATGTGCTCGAGGCCGTCGGCGTAGCGGATGGTGCTGCGCACCGTGAACGGCAGGTGGAAGCCCGTGGTCATCCAGCGATGCACGGTGGGTTCGTCGCTGGTGCTGGTGACCTTGGCCTCGTCGGGGTTGTCGGCGTCGACCTCGTAGGCGTAGCCGAACCAGCCGTCGGGGAGTTCCTCGAGGTCGAGGTGCGGGATCCGCGGGTCCTGGCCTCGGCCGAAGGTGCCGGTGTGGACCCACGGGAAGTGCGAGAAGTCCAGGAAGTTGTCGGTCATGCGGGTGGCCGAGGTCTTCCAGACGTCGACGCCGGTGTTGATGCGGCGGAACGCCGGGTCGTCGTCGTGGCTGACGACGGGGATGGTGCCGGTGGGCTCACCCGGGCAGAGCCAGACCAGCCCGTAGCGCTCCTCGACCTGCACGGCAGGCAGGTGCGCGGTCGGCGGGATGGGCGTGGCGGGGTCGGCCGACGGGATCGCGACGCAGCGGCCGCCGTCGCCGAAGGACCAGCCGTGGTAGGCGCAGCTGAGGTCGCCGTCGGTGACGGCGCCCGCCGACAGCGGCGCTTCGCGATGGGGACAGCGATCCGGGGCCCCGACGACGGTCCCGTCGGCGCTGCGCCACAGGACGTAGTCGGCTGCCGAGCAGGCGCACGGCGACGGGGTGCATCGGCGACGTCGGCGCCTTCGGCGACCACGTACCACTGGTCGGCCAGGCCGGGTCGGTCGATGAAGACGGGCGCCGCGGTGGCGCAGTGATGGCCGTCGGCGCAGGGGGTGGCGTCATGGCGTGGGTCCTCCCGGGTCGGGCGAGCACGGTCGAATGGGGGATTGTTGGTCTGACCAACTGACCAGGTGCAGCTTGCCCCATCGCTGCCGCAGCGGCAAGTCTTGTCGACCGATGAGATCCCTGCCGAGGAGCGCATGATGACCACCGAATCCGGCCAGCCGACGGGTGCGCGTGCAGCGACGGCAGGCGCCGTGCGGCGGTACCTCGCCGTCGTTCGCCACCGGCGATCCCGACACCGTCGCCGCCTGTGTCGCCGAGGGGTTCGTCAACGAGCACACCGCTGCGCTCGGGTCGGGTTGTGTCGGTCGCGACGCGTACCGGGAGCGCCTGCCGGGATTCCTCGCCGACATGGCGGAGCTCGTCTACGACGTCGAGGACCTCGTGGTCGACGGATGCCCGTGCCGTCGCCACCTACACGATGCGTGCGAACTGGCAGGGTCGGGTTCCCGATCGAGGTGCGCGGCGCGCAGCGGCTGGTCGTCGACGACGACGGACTCATCGCCCGTCGCACCGACTACTGGGACTCGGCGGTCTTCCTCGTCCAGGCGGACCCTGCCGCGGCCGCAGCGTTGGCACCGTTCGGCATCCGCTGAGGGCCGGTTCCGTCAGCCCGACTGGCCAGGCGCGGTGGGTCGGTCAGGCCAGCTGCGTCAGCCGCCCCTCGACCTGGCGAGATGGTCGGCACAGGCGATGGTCATCGCCGCAGGATCGGCCGCCGCCATGGCCGCTGCGAGCTGGTGATGGGCGGCCACCGACTCGGCGATGATCGTGCGCACCTCGCTGCGGCGGCGTGCGGCTGGCCAACAGCTCGTCGAACGACGCCGATCGGAACAGACGATCGAGCACCTTGCCGTAGAGCTCGATCAGCAGGCTGTTCCCGCACCCCGAGGCGATGGTGGTGTGGAACTCCCGATCGAGCCTGCGGAAGTCCTCGATGCGCATCGAGGGATCGAACGCATCTGCCAGCCGGATGACCTCGGCGCGTACCGCTGCGTCGGCGTGGGTCGCAGCCAGCTCGAAGATCGGCAACTCGAGGACTCGGCGGGTCTCGAACAGCTCGCGGACGAACCCTCGACGGTCGGCCTCGTCGCCGACCTCGACCTCGGGCAGGCGCTCGGCCACATAGCTCCGATTGCCGCGCCGTTCGATCGCCCCGAGCGACACCAACCCCTGGATCGCCTCGCGCACCGACGTGCGGGCCACGGCGAATTGTTCGGCGAGCTCTCGTTCCGATGGCATACGGGTGCCGGGGGCGAGCTCGCCGGTGGTCATCCGACGCAAGCAACTGCGAGCGGATCTGGGCACTGACCGTCGCCCGTTCGATCGGTTGGAACGTGAGATCGGTATCCATGAAACCTCGGTCGTTGCCCAGCGCAGGTCCGGTGCGACCTCGGGCTGCGGCGGTGCGTGCTGGATGGGCAGATGGTCGGACCAATGGACCACCGTAGCCGAGGTCGCCCGGCAGCGCCCTCGTCGAACACGGCGGACCACCGTCGCTGGTCTGACCAACTGACCAGGTGCTAGCGTCCTCGCTGATCCCACCCATCCCAGGAGTCCGTTGCCGTGACCGAACCCGTGTATGACCTCCATCCGCCCGAGCCCCGGTGGACGCACATGGCCCTCCGGGTGAGCGACATCGACGCCACCATCGACTGGTACACCGAATACACGCCGCTCGAGCTGCTGGACCGGCGCCAGGACGACATGGGCTTCGGCGCCTGGCTCGGCATGCCCGACACCGCCGACCGGCCGTTCATCCTCGTCGCTGCCCAGTTCCTGCCCGAGACCGATCCCTTCGCCGACGCTCCCAAAGAGGTGCTCGCACCCTTCGCCCACTTCGGGATGGAGATGCCCGACAAGGACCAGGTCGACGCCATCGCCGCCAAGGCCGAGACCGCGGGCTGTCTGGCGATGCCACCGACGATGATGCCGCCGCCGATCGGCTACATCTGCATGCTGCGTGACCCCGACGGCAACATGGTCGAGTACTCCTGGGACCAGGGCGTCTACGCCACCGCCAAGCAGCGCTGGGGCTGATCGGTCGCCTCAGAACGGTTGCGGACTTCGAGGTACCCACGGGGTCGTCGCTCTCGGGCGACCCCAGCCGACGGTTGTACTCGACCACCAACAGTTGGTCCTCGGACGCGTCGATGACGGTGACCGCCGCGAGGTGCGCGCGCAGGTTGAGGATCTGGCGGGCATGGCCGCCCATGGCCCACACGACCGCGGCCTTGATCGGCGTCGCATGGGTCACCACCAACACGTCACGCTCGACCGACGACGCCACCAGCTCGTCGCACGCCATCGAGACCCGGGCGTACATGGCACCGAGTGACTCGCCGCCGGGGGGTTCGTAGTCCACGTCGTCGGCCCACCGGCGACCGAGATCGACGATGGCGTCGCGGATGCGACGCCCGTCGTAGTCGCCGAAACGGATCTCGGCCCAGCGATCGTCGACGGTCGACACCAGGTGTCCCAGGCCTGCGTGGTCGACGGTCTGGCGGGTCCGCGCCAGCGAACTGGTCACCACCTCCGCGACGTCGTAGCGGTGACGCAGGAAGTCCCCGGCGACGCGGGCCTGGCTGCGGCCGACGTCGTCGAGCGGCGAGTCGATCTGGCCCTGGAGCTTCGCGTCGGCGTTGTTCGGTGTGCGGCCGTGGCGCAACAAGATGAGCATGGCCGCCCCAGCTTGCCACGACCACCTCCCGGGTTGTCGGGCCTCCACCCGGAGGGGCAGGGCGTGGCCGGCTTCGCTACGGTCTGTGGCCATATGGACTTCGATCTCGACCCCGACCTCATGGAGTTGCGGGCCCGGGCGGCCAAGGTCGCCGCCGACGGCGTCGCCACCCACGGGCGCTTCAACGACAGCTGGATCAACGGCTTCTCGAAGGAGTTCGCCCGGACCATGGCCGACGAGGGCTGGATCGGCATGGGCTGGCCGATCGAACACGGTGGTCGAGCCCGCCCACCGATCGAGCGGGTCATCGTCGCCGAGGAGATGATCGCCGCCGGCGCACCGATCGCCGCCATGTGGTTCGCCGATCGCCAGATGGGCCCGACGCTGATCGC
This sequence comes from uncultured Acidimicrobiaceae bacterium, assembly GCA_963716795.1. GTDB lineage: Bacteria > Actinomycetota > Acidimicrobiia > Acidimicrobiales > UBA8592 > CAVQUE01. The sequence continues at coordinate 291,818 of CAVQUE010000004.1, forward strand.
CTACGGCACCGCCGATCAACAGGCCGAGTACCTGCCCAAGATGCTCGCCGGCGAGACCACGTGGTGCATCGGCATGAGCGAACCCGACGCCGGCAGCGACCTGGCCTCGCTGACGACCGCGGCCGTCCGCACCGGCGACGAGTGGGTCATCAACGGTCAGAAGATCTGGACGAGCTTCGGCGAGGTCGCCGACTACTGCTACTTGATCTGTCGCACCACGACCGAGGGGCCACCGCACCGGGGCATCTCCGAGATCATCGTGCCGATGGACACGCCGGGCATCGAGGTCCGGCCCATCACCGACATGACCACCAACCGGCACTTCTGCGAGGTGTGGTTCACCGACGTGCGGGTGCCGATCGAGAACCTCGTCGGCGTCGAGGGCGACGCGTTCAAGCAGACGATGCGCCAGCTCGAACACGAACGCGGCGGCATCGACCGGCTGGTGTCGAACAAGGCGCTGTACGACCTCGCGCTCGAGCGGGCCGACCGATCCGATCCGCTGGTGCGCCAGGAGATCGCCCGCCTCGAGACCGGCTATCGGGTCGGACGCATGCTCGTCTACCGCGAGGTCCTCCAGCAGGCACCCGCAGGCTTCAGCGCTGCGACCAAGTGCTTCTGCACCGAGCACGAGTGGCGGGTGGCCCAGTTCGTCGCGCAGGTGCTCGGGCCGGCAGCGTTCGAGTGGAACGACGTCACCGCCGGGCTGGCCTATGCGCCGGGCTACACGATCATGGGCGGCACCTCCAACGTCATGCGCAACATCCTCGGCGAGCGGGTGCTCGGGCTTCCCCGCGAGCCACGGACCTGAGGGCGGCCGTGTCCGCCGTCCCCGAGCACGTCTCGGTCCTCACGGTCACGGTCAATCCGGCGCTCGACGTGGGGCTCAGCGTCACGTCGCTCGTTCCCGAGCACAAGCTCCGTGCCACCGACGCCCGTCGCGACCCCGGTGGCGGCGGCGTCAACGTGTCGCGGGTGCTGCGTCGTCTGGGCGTCGAGAGCGCGTCGTGGGTCGCAGTCGGCGGCGGGCATCGGCGACGAGTACGTCGACCTCCTCGAGGCCGAGGGCATCCATCCGCTGACCTATCCCATCGACGGGCTCACCCGGGAGTCCTTCGCCGTGTTCGACGAGGCTCGGATGCTGCAGTACCGCATCGTCGTCGACGGACCCACCATCGACGACCCCGATGCCATGCGCGAGGCGATCATCGATGCGGCCGCGGCAGGCGCCGATGTCGTGGTGCTGTCCGGCGGGATCGCCCCGGGACTGCCCGATCGGTTCTACGCCGACCTCGTCGACGCCATCGCCGCCACCCACGGCGTCACCACGGTCGTCGACTCGGCGGGCCCGCCGTTGGCCGAGGTGATGACGCAGCGCAGCCACGCTGGTCAAGCCGTCGCGTCGCGAGCTCGCCTCGATGGTCGACTGGGTGCCCGCAGACCGGCGCGAGATCGCCCACGCCGCCCAACAGGTCCTGGCCCGCGGCAGCGTCAGTGCGTTGGCGGTGTCGCTCGGCGCAGAGGGTGCGATGTTGGCGCGTCCGCGACGTCGAGCCGATCTGGTTCGGCGCACCGCCGGTCGATCGGGTGATCAGCACGGTCGGCTCGGGCGACTCGATGGTCGCCGGCATGGTGGCCGCGCTGATCGGCGGCGCCGAGATGGTCGACGCCGTCCGTCGTGGTGTCGCCGCCGGTTCGGCCGCCGTGATCACCCCCGGCACCGATCTGTGCCATCCCGCCGACGTCGACCGCCTGTACGACCTCGTCACCATGGAGTGACCGGGGTCGGCCCCAGTGGTTTCTGCGCTGCGGCCGGCGACTACGATCGACGCCATGAGTGACGTCCAGACCGAACGCCCGGCACCACGTCTCGACGAAGGCGATCACGACCGGTTCAGCCACTACGTCATCGGGGGCGGCGAAGCCGTCATGAAGTCGATGATCAGCGGCGAACCCGTCACCGCGCTGTGCGGCAAGGTCTGGGTCCCGTCGCGGGACCCGAAGAAGTACCCGGTCTGCCCGCTTGTGCGAGGAGATCCAGGCGCATGCGCGACGAGAACCTCATCGATCCCTGAGGGCCTGGCGACGGCGCACCCACAGCGCCGGCGCACGTCATCTGCGCTCGGCTGATGCCGATGGGTCATCGGGCCCACCGGCGACGCCAGTGTCACGATCGGGTGAACCGAATCGGGCCCTCGACTCGACAGGCCTTTCGATGACCGAGCAGCGCACCGAGGATCAGGCACTGGTCGCCCGGGTCGCGCGCGGCGACCGCAGCGCGCTCGAACAGCTCTATCGGCGCCATGCCGGCTGGCTCACGGCTCGGCTGCAACGACGGTGCGGCGATCCCGACCTGGTCGACATCGCGGTGCAGGACACCTTCCTCGCCGTCTGGCGCACCGCCAAGAAGTACAAGGGCACCGGTGAGGTCGGCGCCTGGCTGTGGGGCATCGCGGTGCGGCGCCTCATCGACCAGCTGCGCAAGCGGCGTCCCGAACCGGTCGCGCCCGAGACCCTGGCCGCATCGGTGCTGTCGTTCGAGGACGACCTCTTCGGCAGCGGCGCCCACGGCGATGTCGGCGACGCCCTCCGAGCCCTGCATCCCGATCTGCAACTCGTCCTGATCGCCACGGCCATCGACGGCCTCAGCACCAAGGAGGCCGCACTCATGCTCGGAGTCCCCCAGGGCACGGTCAAGACCCGTTTGATGCGTGCCCGCCGAGAACTCCAGGAGGTGCTGTCGTGAACCCGCCCGACCTGTCGGTGACCCAGGCCCGTATCGATGCCAATTGGCAGGCCATCACCGTCGAGCTCGACGCCCCACGGCCGGGCCGCATCGAGCGGCTTGCTCGCCCGCGTCGGCGTGCCGTCGTGGACGGCCCGCTTGATGGTGGCGACACCGGCGCTGCGGCGTGCCTGGTTCGTGGCGATGGCCGTGGTGATCGTCGTCGGCCTCGGCGCTGCCGACGGCGCCGACCCGCGCAACGGGCTGTTCGCCTGGCTGGTGTTGGCGCCCCTGGTGCCGGTGCTCGGGGTGGCGATGGCCTACGGGCCCGACGCCGATCCGGCGCACGAGATCACCCTGGCGACGCCGATGCGAGGCCTGCGGCTCGTGCTCACCCGCACCGCTGCGGTGACCGGGCTGTCCGTGGTCGTGCTCGGCCTGGTGACGCTGATGACACCGGAGCTGTCGTTGCTGGCAGCGGGCTGGCTGGTGCCCTCGTTTGCCTGCACCGCATGCGCGTTGGCGGCGATGACGTTCGCCGCTCCTCGTCGTGCGGCTGCGGTCACGGCGGTCGCCTGGTTGCTCGTGGTGCTCCTGGCGCGACGTGCGGCTGACGACCCGCTGGCTGCGTTCACCGCAGCCGGTCAGGCGACGGCGGCAGCGGTCTGCATCGTCGGACTGCTCGTCGTGTGGCGTCGACGTGATCGTTTCGACGTCCTGGCGACGTCAGCGGCGGCGACGTGATGGGGCGCGACAGCGCGACGGTGAGGTCGTGATGGGTGCAGCACAGGTGCTCGTGTCCGGTCTCGGGCTGGACCTCGGTGACCGCCGTGTCCTCGACGGCGTCGACCTGGTCGCGCAGGGCGGGGTGGTCACCGTGCTCGGGCCGAATGGTTCGGGCAAGACCAGTCTGTTGCGGTGCCTGGCGACGGTGCTGGCGCCGACGAACGGGTCGGTGACCATCGACGGGCTCGATCCGCGCCATGACGCCGATCGGGTCGAGGCCCGCCGTCGCATCGGGTATCTGCCCCAGCAGCCGGGCCTGGCGGCGCGGGCGCGGGTGTTCGACGTCGTCGACTACCTGGCGGTCTGCAAGGGCATCCGCGACGAACGCGCCCGCCGACAGGCGGTCATGGGCGCGCTGGCCGATGTCGGCCTCGCCGACCGGGCAGGGGATCGGGTGGCGTCGTTGTCGGGCGGCATGATCCGCCGGGTGGGCCTGGCCCAGAGTCTGCTGGGGGATCCGTCGCTGGTGGTGCTGGACGAACCGTCGGTGGCGCTCGATCCCGACGAGCGGGCCCGGCTGCGGCGGATCGTGGCCGAGCGGCGGATGCGTTCGACGGTGGTGGTGGCGACCCATCTGGCCGAAGAGGCGGCGTCGGCCGATCTGGTCGTGGTGCTGGTGGCCGGGCGGGTGCGGTTCTCGGGGCGGCCGTCGCAGCTCGTCGACGCTGCATCGGGCCGGGTGTGGATCCAGCACGAGGCGCCGGGCCCGTGGGTGCGGTCGTCGCTGCTGCTGGCCGACGGCCGCTACCGCTGCGTGGGCGACCCGCCGCCCGGTGCCGAGATGGTGGCCCCCACCCTCGAGGACGGCTGGCTGGTGGTGACCGCCGACCCCGTGACGGCCTGATCGCCCGTTCGGCGCCGGTCCGGTGGTGCGCCGATCAGGCGGGGGTGTGCGCTGCCAGGAACGCGTTGATCGCAGCGTCGGTGTCGGCCGCCACGTCGTCGTCCTTCCAGCGCTCGATGAACGTTGCATTCGGGGCCGCCGCGGCAATGGCTCGCGACGTCGACTGGGGGTGGTAGAGGTCGTCGCCCATCGCCACCAGCATCGGCGTCTCGATGGCGGCGACCTCGTCCGGGGAGGCGACGAACACGAAGTCGCCGCCGTACATGTTCTCGCGGAACGATGCGAGCACGTCGGCGTCGGCCTCGGGGTGGTCGGGGCCGACCTCGGCGGCCCAGCCGTCGAACATCTCCACGAAGGCCTGACGGTTGTCGTCGATGCCGATGGGCTGCAGCAACACCGCTGACGCGATCCGCTCGGGCGCGGTGATGGCCAGCGCCAGCGAGTATGAACCACCGATGCACATGCCGATGACGTGGCACTGCTCGATCCCCAGGTGGTCGAGCAGGGCCAGCTGATCGCCGGTGTAGGTGTGCCAGCCGTCGTCGGCAGCGATGGGGGCCGTCGAGGACCCGGCGTTGCGTTGGTCCATCGCGATCAGCCGGTACGAGCCGGCGAGCGTCTGGAGGGGATTCCATGGCATCGCGGCCCACTTGTCCATCGTCGAGCGCATACCGCCCGGGGCGATCAACAGCACCGGAAACCCCGATCCGGTGTCGGAGTAGTGGATGTGGACGTCGTCCGCTTCGAGAATGGCCATGCCCATGGGATACCACGTCCGTGATGGCCGCTCGGTCGGCGCCGGGACGAATCCGAGTGAGGCAGTGGGTCATGCGGCCCGCAACGGGCGCGCGATACTAAGGCACCCCGCCGGCGCAGCCGATTACCCGTGCATGCGGGTCCGTGTCCGAATGCTCGTCGTCGTCGCCCTCGTGGCTGCCTCGTTGCCGTTTCTGGCTGCGCCCGCAGCGGCGGCGCCGGACTGCGCGCCCGGCACGTTCTCGGCAACTGGTGAAGAGCCGTGCACCCCGGCCCCCGAGGGCAGTTTCGTCGGCACGGTCGGCGCGACCGAGGCGACGGAATGCGCTGCCGGCACCTTCCAACCCGCCGAGGGCGCCGATGCCTGTCTTGCGGCTCCCGCAGGACGGTTTGTCGCCGCCCCCGGCGCGATCGAAGCGGTGCCGTGCGCCTTCGGGACGTTCCAGTCCAGCGCAGGCGCATCGTCGTGCCTCCCGGCGCCGGCCGGGACCTTCGTCGACACCACCGGCGCCACCGCGGTCGCGTTCTGTCCGTCGGGCACCTACCAACCCGATGCCGGAGCCTCCGGGTGCCTACCCACCCCGCCGGGGACCTTCGCGGCCAAGAGTGGCGCGATCGCGCCGACGCCGTGCACTCCCGGATCGTTCCAGTCCGATCAAGGGGCCGATCAGTGCACGCGCACGATCCCGGGCACCTTCGTCGACACCACCGGCGCGACGTACCCCCGTGACTGCCCTGTCGGCTCCTATGTCCACGTCGAGGGCGCAACGGCATGTGAGCTGGCGCCCCCGGGGACCTTCGCCGACCTGCCGGGCTCGTGGACGTACTACGACTGTGCGCCCGGGACGTATCAGCCTGCGCGGGGATCCTCGTCGTGCCTGGACGCCTCGATCGATCACTTCGTCGACACCCAGGGCGCAGCCCGCCAGACGCCGTGTCCGGCCGGCACGCATCAGCCCGAACCGGGCCAGACCGGCTGCGTCGATCTGCCGCGCTGTCGCGGCCAGTTCGCGACGGTCGTCGCCACACCGGGCGGTGGGGTGGTGTGGGGGACCGCCGGTGCCGATGTGATCGTCGGAACCTCTGGACGAGACATCATCCGCGGCCTCGGCGGCGATGACGTGGTGTGTGGTGGCGGCGGCAACGACCGGATCGTTGCCGGTGGCGGAGCCGACCAGGTCGTCGCCGGTGGCGGCAACGACGTCGTCAGGGGCGGTGCGGGCAACGACCGGCTCTTCGGCAACGCGGGCAACGACCGACTCTTCGGCAACGGCGGGCGAGACGTCCTGATCGGTGGCCCCGGGCGTGATCGCGTCGACGGTGGCCCCGGACGGGACCGCGAACGAGCCTGAGTCCTTCGGGGTCGGCAGCGAACCTGCGGGGCGGTCAGGCCAACGCGTCGGTGATGCGGCTGCGACCTGCGGCGCCGAAGGCGTCGTGATCGTCGCGGTCGGCCAACTCGGCGGCGGTCGGTGCGATGACCACAGCAGGTTTGCCTGCCTCCACCCATGGTGCGAGCTCGGTGGCCAGCAGCGACCGGTGGCTGCGTTGCACGAGCGAACCACCGGCGAGGGGCACCATCGGCGCGATGACGATCAGCGCATCGTGGTCGTCGGGCTCGATCAGATCGCCGTTGGTGGGGGAGTGGACGGCACCGTCGATGAAGGTGCCGCCGTCGATCTCGACCGGTTGGGCGAAGCCGGGCACGGCCGCAGAGGCGTAGAGCTCGGCGGCTGGGTCGGTGGCCGTTGCGAGCCGGCTGACGCGGCGCTGGCCCGATCGCCGCTCGACCGACACCACGCACAGACCGGGGTGGAACGGTCCGTCGGCGACGTCGTAGCCCGGCGCATGGCGCCCAGCGGGCCCGGCGAACGCCAGCGAGCGCCCGCCGAGGCGGCGCAGAGGTGTGACCAGGCGATCGTCGAGGCGCAGCGCAGGCGGACCGAGTGCTGCGGCCAGTGCGCCGAGCGCGTCGAGCCCTGACGTCGTCGGCCGAGCGTCAGCGGCGAGGTGCGCGGTGTTGATCGCCCCGGCCGAGGTGCCGACGATCGACATCGCAGTCGCAGGGTCCCACCCTGCGACGTCACGCAGGGCCGCAAACGCCCCGCGGATGAAGAACCCGCCGGCGGTTCCGCCGGCCCCGACGATCAATCCGATACGCACGGCGACCAGGGTGCCCCGACTCGGCCGACTTCACACGCACCGTGCGAGCGGGTCCCGAGCCACGGGCCGTCGATCACGCCGGGGCCGGGGCGCCGATGGCGGTGACCTCGACGGGGATGCCGTTGACGACGGCGTTGCCCGAGGGCACGTCGACCAGATGGCCGGGCGACAACAGGTTGGAGTTCACGCCGGCGTGCTCTCGCGCGACGGACTGGCGGGTGCCGTCTTTGTCGTGGCCCCAGCCGTGGGGGAGCGACACGACGCCGGGCATCATCTCGTCGCTGACCTCGGCGGCGATCTCGATCGCACCGGCCTCGGAGGTGACCTGCACCAGCTCGCCGTCGGCGACCCCTGCCGACGCAGCGTCGTCGGGGTGGATCAGCAGCGTGCACCGGTCCTTGCCCTTCACGAGCACCGTCACGTTGTGCATCCAGGAGTTGTTCGACCGCAGGTGACGGCGGCTCACCAGCACCAGTCCGGCATCGGTGCGGTCGAGTCGCGCCGTGAGCCGGTCGAGATCGGCGACCACGTCGGCCGGGGCCAGGTCGATGGTGCCCGACGGGCGGCTGATGACCTCACGGGCGCGGGGGATCATCGGCCCCATGTCGAGACCGTGCTCGGCCTCGCGCACCCGCTCGAGGGTGAGCCCGTCGGGGACCTCGCCGTAGCGGTCGCCCCAGGGGCCGGTACGGATGGCCAGATCGGTCAGGCGCTCGGGCCCCGGATCGGGCGATGCGGCGAGCGCGACGGCGGGGTCGGCGCCCTTGCCGGCGGCGATGGCCGAGAAGTAGCCGTCGTCGATGGAGGCGACGTCGACGTCGTCGTGGGCCATGCCCGCGCACGCGGCGCCGAGGCGCAACAGCAGCTCCCACTCGTGGGGGCGGTCGCCGGCGTCGAAGACGGGGTCGGACCACTTGGCGCCGCTGCGGACCGCCCACTGCCAGATCATCTCGTCGTAGTGGCCCTGCTCGAGCGCCGACACGCCGGGAAGGATGACGTCGGCGTGGCGGGTGGTCTCGTTGAGGGCGTTGTCGAGGCTGATCATGGCGTCGAGCATCGGCAGGGCCTCGTCGAGGCGTTCGCTGTCGGGCGCCGAGATCACCGGGTTGCCACAGATCGTGACGAGAGCTCTGATCTGGCCGTCGCCGGGTGTGGCGATCTCCTCGGCCAGACACGACACCGGCACCTGGCCGAGGACCTCGGATGCGCCCCGCACCCGGCTGGTCCAGCGGCCGCGTGATCTGCTCCTCGTAGGGCCGAAGCCCGGCCATGATCGGCGCGACGGGGTTGCCGAACATCAGCCCGCCGGGCCGATCGAAGTTGCCGGAGACGATGTTGACCACGTCGACCAGCCACGATGCCAGGGTGCCGAACTCCTGGTTGCACGTCCCGATGCGGCCGTACCAGACCGCCCGATCGGCGGCGGCGAAGTCCCGTGCGAGCGTGCGGATGGTGTCGGCGTCGATGCCGCAGGTCGCGGCGACCGATCTCGGGCGTGAAGGGCTCGACGAGGCTCGCCGACGGTGTCGAGGCCGTCGACGATGTCGGCGACGTCGCCGCAGTCCACGAGGTCCTCGGCGAACAGGACGTGCACGACGGCGGCGAGCAGGGCGGCATCGGTACCGGGACGGATCGGCATCCACTCGCTGGCGTGATCGACGGTGCCGGTGCGGCGCGGGTCGATCACGACCACGCGGCCCCGCTCGCTGATGCGGTCGAGCTCGCCCGGCAGATCGGCGCAGGCCACGAGGCTGCCCTGGCTGGCCTGGGGGTTGGCGCCCATGATGACGGCGAAGTCGGTGCGGGGGAAGTCCGGCGCGGGGATCAGCCACGGGTTGCCGTACATGCGGGCACAGGTCAGGTTCTTCGGCCACTGGTCGACCGTGCCGGCCGAGTAGATGTGCGGGAACTGCGCCAAGCCGCTGAAGAGCCCGACGTAGCGCGAGATCGACAGGTTGTGCACGGTCGGATTGCCGACGTAGGCGGTCATCGCCGTCTTGCCGTGGGCGGCGAGCACGCCGCCGAGCAGCTCGTGGCAGCGCCGCAGCGCCGTGTCCCAGTCGGTCTCTTCGAACTCGCCCCGGGCGTTCTTGACCAGCGGGGCACGCAGTCGGTCGGGGTCGTGGTGGAGATGGCCGAGCGTGGTGCCCTTGGGGCAGAGGTAACCCTTCGACCAGACGTCGTCACGGTCCGGCCGGATCAGGACGACCTGTTCGTCCTCGACGTGGACGGCGAGCCCGCACATCGCCTCACACAGCGGACAGGTCCGCAGGTGTACCTCTCGCTCGGCCATCGGTCATCCCTTCGAGGTCGGTCGTGATCGATGCGACGGTAGACGCGATCGGTGGGTCGGCGTTTGCGCCGTGGCAGCGCCGGTTGCCCACGACCCGAGCGACCGTGTGTGGCCGGCGCACTAGGGTCGCCGCATGGCTCCACCTGCAATGCCGCCGTTTCCGGACGAGGGTCGCCCCCGTGGCGTGAGCAAGCTCGCGATCGCCTCTCGCATCGATCACCTCCGTGCGCTCCCGCTGTTCGCGGATTGCTCGAAGCGCCAGCTCAAGGACGTCGCACGATCGGCACGCGTGGTCCAACTCGACACCGACGAGGTCCTGTACACCGAAGACGATGCGTCCGACGACGCCGGCATCGTCATCGCCGGTCGCCTCGTCGTGCGGCGACGGGGCCGCAAGGTGGCCGAGATCGGCCCCGGCGAGATCGTGGGAGAGCTGGGCCTCCTGCTCGGCCGAGCGCGGTCAGCGACGGTCATCAGCGCCACGCCCAGCGAACTGCTCATGCTGGATCGTGCCGACCTGCGACAGGCCATCGATGAGGTGCCCGGGCTCGGTTGGAACGTGCTGCAGGCGGCACTCGGCCGAATGGCCGAGAACGGCGCCCGCCTCGGCCACGACTGACTCGCTCCCCAGCACCAGGCGCCGGCCCGCGTCGGCCGTTGTTCGCACGCTCTGCGGCGAGCCACCGCAGCATTCGGTGCGAGGCCGCACGTGCGGCGTCGCGGGCAACGCCGGTGAAGAATCGACGTTGGCCGATCCCGATCGAGCCGCAGTTTCGCCCGGGCGAAGCCGGCTGTCGGCCTCACCGCCGGCTTCGAGCGCGACGAGTCTCGTGCCTGGTGGTGCGTCGTCGTCTGGTGCCAGACCGTTCGGATCCGGACGCGCACACGAGGCGGATGCGTGACGGGTCGGCGCGTCCTCGCGTCGCCGCGGTGCGCTCCTACCAGGCGTCGGGACGGGCGCCGATGCGGGGATAGGGCCGGCCGAGCATGACGCCCAGCGTGCGGGCCTCGCCGTCGCGTAGGTCGATGCCCCGGCGGCCGTGGGCGAACCGGTAGTTGCAGACGATGGCGACGTCGCCGGGCGACCAGCGGATCGGCGTGCCGAAGCGGTCGTAGAGGTCGATCCACTGGCGGCGCTCGTCGTCGCTGAACGGCGTGCCGTCACCGAAGGTCATGTGCAGCGGCCGCTGGTGGTACGGCAGGTGAGCGACGTTGGGCCACGTATCGAACCACATCCCGTGATCGGCGAGGCTGCTGTAGAGCACGTTGCGGCCGGTCTCTGGGTGGTACTCGAACGCATGGGCGTCGTAGCGGGTCCGCATCGTGCCGTCGAGATCCCACTCGACGGCGAGGCCCTGTCGGCGGGCGCGGGCGGTGGCGACGGTGCGGTCGTCGGTGCCGAAGGACTTCTGCCAGTGGTTGTACACCCCGAGCGGTGGGCGTCCGGCGTACGCGTCGCGGTCGGTCAGGTTGCGGTAGTAGGAAACGCCGCGATCGCGGAGCTTGCGCCCGAACTCGGTGGCCAGCAGGGCATCGGTGGCGGCGATCGAATCCGAGACGAAGGTCGCCCCGCGGAGCGGATCGGTGGGGTCGTCGATGGCGTGCTGTGCCAGGAAGGCGATCGCCTCGTGGCTGTGGCCCACGTAGGCCATCTCGTGGTGGTACTGCAGCGACGCCTCGAGCGGTGCGCCGACCTCGTAGACGTTCGGTGCGATGTGGTCGCGAGGGTTCGCGCCGCCGTCGTAGCGGCCGATCGGGCCGATGACGGTTCGTGCGAGCTCGCGCATCGCATCGAGGTCGCCGACACCGTCGCGGGCGAGCCCGGTGTCGACGACATGCACCAGCCCGACGCGAGCGAAGGTTTCGCGAATGGCACGCCGCAGAGCGGCGCCTTGGAGGGTCGAGGCATCGATGGTGAAGGTGTCGGGATCGGTGGCCGGGGAACCAGTCCACCACCGGGGTTCGATCAGTGCTGGTTCTGCCCGCCGCAACAGCGTTGTCGTCATCGCAGGTCGACTCCGATCCTCTAATCCCGACCAAGCCGATCGGAATATAGCAGTTTCGATGCCGGGCGCAATCCGGTGCCCCTCAATCCGCGCTCGTGGTCGCAGATTCGACAACCGCCACGGCCCAACGGCGGCGCCGGCGACACCGTGAGAGGATGCATGGGTGATGCCCCGATGAGTGCCCGTCCGCCTCGGCTGTTGTGGGCGGCCTATCTCTCGGGGTTCGTCGCAGGACTCGATGCGACCAGCCAGTTCTTCGTGTTCCCGTCGATCCGGGACGGGCTGGCCAACGGCGACGCAGCGAGCGCATCGTGGATCCTGACCGTGTCGGGCATCGTCGGAGCGGCGATCCTGCTCCAGGCCGGCAGGCTCGCTGATCGCTTCGGCCACGATCGCGTCCTCGTCGGCGGGGCCGTCGTCTTCTTGGTCTGCACCGCGATCGCCGCTGCCGCCCCGACCCTCCTGGTCCTCGTGCTCGCCCGTGCCGGACAGTCCGCTGGTCTCGCCGGCATCGGGGTGAGCTCGATCGCGATCATCGTGCGCGACACGCCCAGCGGCCAGCTGGCGACGGCTCTCGGCACGTGGGGCTTCTGGACGTCGCTGTCGGGTGTGCTCGGTCCCGTCTTGACGTCGACGCTGGTCGAGGTGGCGAGTTGGCGCTTGCTGTTCGTCGCAGAGATCCCGTTCCTCGTGCTGCTCGTGGTGTTCGCACTGCCGGGTTGGTCGCGCCCGCACACGGTCGTGGCCACCGCTCGCATCGACTATGTCGGCATGGTGCTGGCCGTCGGTGGGCTGGCCGCAGTCGTCCTGGCGTTGCTGAAGGGCAACGCCTGGGGATGGGGGAGCGCCGCCACGCTCGGCAGCCTGGTGGCCGGCGTCGCCGCGGTCGCCGTCGTCGTGGCCCGGTCGCGCGGCACCGAGGACGGGACCATTCCTCTCCACGTCTTTTCGAATCGGGCCTACGACCTGAGTTTCGTGACCGGACTCGTCGCCAACGTGGCGTTCTTCGGCATGTGGTTGGCCGGTCTGCAATTCATGACCCAGGTGTGGGACTTCAGCGTGCTCCAGGCCGGCCTGCTGTTGACGCTCATGCCCGCGACGATGAGCCTGCTCGCCGTCCGCGGCGGGGCGGATCGTCGACCGGACGGGCTTCCGCGTCGTCATGGCCGGTGGCTCCGGTGTGTTCTGCATCGGATGGAGCGCACTCGCCATCGGGGTGACCGAGGACCCGAACCTGTGGTTGATCGTCCCGGCGCTGATCTCATCGGGTATCGCCATGGCCACCGTGTTGTCGCCGAACAACGCGGCGGGGACGCGCACGCTGGCACCGCGCCACGTCGGCAGGGGTACGGCGCTGCTGCAGACCGTGCAACGCATCGGCGGCGCGCTCGGCAGCGCTCTGGTGGTCGCAGTGCTCGAGGCCGGCGGGGCCGGTGACCTGGAGGCACATCGGCGCACCTTGTGGCTGATCGCGATCGCCGCCGGCATGGTGACCTGCCTGTCGCTGATGATGACCCCGGCCCGCACGGCCCTACCCCAGTCGCAGGGCACGGTGTCCGAACCAACCCGCAGCTGAAGTGGGGCGCGTCGGGGCGCCGGAGGTTCAGGGAATCTCGGTGCCGTCGGGGCGCAGGGTGTGCCAGTGGCCGTCGTTGTCCCGGTAGACGGTGAAGCCTCGTTGTTTGAGCCGGTTGTGCATGCCGCATTCGGGCGCCCCGTTGCCGGGGCAGGTTCTTCCGCCTCGGGAGTGTTCGGTGAGGTGGTCGATCTCGCAGCGGCTGGCGGGTGTGCAACATCCGACGAACACGCACTGGTGGGAGGCGACGCGGGCGGCGTCTCTGGCGGCGCCGGTGAAGAACCTCCGCTCGCCGAGGTCGATGACCACGCCACGAGCATCGACGACCATGCGTCGTATGGCGTTGACCATGGCGTTGGCCGCAGCTTCGGTGGGCTCCAGGGGGACGCCGTCGCCGGTCTCGCATCGGTAGGTGTCGGGATCGACGGGGGTGTCGGTGTCGCCGTTCATGCGGGCGACCATCGCCTCGAAGGTCTCGGCCGACCAGACGATGCTGTGGGTGAAGCCGGTGGGCACCGGCGACGCGTCCGAGGCGGCTGCGTCCTCGAAGATGCGCCAGAGGGCATCGGCGCGGCGTTGCGCGTCGCTGCGGGGGAGATGCGTGCCGCAGGTGGCGTCGCCGTGGATGGCGCGGGCCGCCTCCCAGTCGGCGAGATACTCGGCGTCGATGTAGTGACGGAAGATCTCGTCGATCGCTGCGCCCTGGAGCGCGCCGAAGCTGCCGGTGAGGTCCCACGAGAGGTCGATGGGGTTCTGGGAGAGCCGGGCGGTGCGGTTGCGGTGGGTGCGTTCGTTGGCGGGCTCGGCGCCGTCTTCGTCGATGAGACGTTCCCATTCGCGGACGCGAATCTCGAAGGTGCGGTAGTCCACGAGCTGTGCCTGGTCGATGAACCACTGCTGGCGCAGCGTCATGGCGCCAGCGACGCGGGGGTTGGCATGCACCCGGCCCAGGAGGTGGACCTGGTCGATGCCGATGCCACCTGCCCGGAACGCCTCGGCGACGTCGGTGAGCTCGGCCAGCATGCGCCGGGCCCGGTCGCGGTCGAGGGCCTCGCCGCCGCTGTGGCGCCCGGCGTGACGGGCGAGGGTCTTCACCGAGGCGAAGCCGTCGCCGCGGTGCAGACCTCGGCGGTCGATGTTGGCCATGAGGTCGAGCTGGGCAGCGTGAACCCGCCGGGCGAGCCGATCGAGTTCGACCATCGACGCCGTGGCCTCTGGCGCTGTCACCGGTGTGAGCTGGGAGTCGAACAGTGCATCGATGGCTTCGTCGAGAGTCACGAGGGGACCGGGGTCGGCGGGGTCGCAGATTCCGACCCCGCCGCCCGGTTCGGGCCCCATCTCTCCGCTCGACTCCATGAACAGAACACTAGTTCGAGGGTGTGACAGCCTCGCCTCTTGATGGGTGTCCGGAGGCCTTCCGCCCAACAGCGTCTGCGGGCGTATGGAATGGTCCGCGTTTTGTGGGCCGGCCATCGTCTCCCAACGCGCCGGGGAGCCGTGCGACGGTGCTCGGACGCAGTCATTGATGGTGTTGGCGCCGTGACCACCGCTGCCGTGTGGTCATCCGGAGGAGTCCCGCAACGTCGGTCGAGTCCGCGTGACTGCGGGTTCAGACTCCGACGATCACACCGAGTGCATCGCCAGCGGCTCGATCGCATCGCGCAGCCGACGCGCCGGCGAGGCAGGACATGCCCGCCTCTCCTCATACTCGTAGACGAAAACGGTCCCGAAACCCGTTCACAAGCGCACAAGCTGTCGTGCCATCGTCGTCATGGATCACGATGTCGAGTCGTTCTGGCAGGCGTTGCTCCAGCCCGAAGCCGGGCCGATCCGTTCGCCCGGGCGCCCTCGGTGGCAGGCCAAGGCTGCGTGTCGCGGCGTCGGCACGGCTGCGTTCTCTCCTTGTGCGGGGGCGTCGGATCAGTCGTGGCGTGCGTTTTGTCACCGGTGCGAAGTGTCGGTGGAGTGTCTGGGGTCGGCGATGGCGTCGCCGGCGATCGAGGGCAACTGGTCGTCGGGTTCGGGTTCGGGCCGTGATCGGATGCCGGCGTCGATCAGTGCGGCGCTGACCCGTTCGTGGCTGACGTGGAGGAGTCGGGCGATCGTGGCGATGCTGCGCCGCTGGTCGACGTACTGGTCACGTAGCCATGCCTCGTCGCCGAGTTCGGCCGGTTGACGGTACGGGGAGCGGATCTCGAGGTCGTGGCGTCGCATGGCTTTGGAGACGGTCGAGACGGTGCAGCCGACCCGGCGGGCGATCTCGGCGACTCGCACGCCCTCGTCGTGATGCCACGCTGCGAGCAGGTCACGGTCCGCGAGCTCAGGTCGGGGCGCGCCGGGCATGGTGGAATGATCGGCGGCGACGACGGGGGAGTGAACGCGCTGATCAGGTTGCCGTGTCACATCCGTGTCACAAGGCCTTTAGGCGGAACTTGATCGGCACGTTTAGGCACGTCAGGGCATATGGCGATGGTGAGTCGGCCTGTAGGCGGGGTTCTGTTCGGGAGTCCGTTGCCGGGTTCTCCGTCGGTGACCATCCATCTGTGCGGTCCACCTGGGGACTGCCCACCGAAGTGAGCGGGACGGTCGGCCCGTGTCCCACGCTTGACCTTGCTCCCGGAGGGGGTTGCCAGCTGCCGAGGTCGCCCCCGACACTGGTGCGCTCTTACCGCACCGTTTCACCCTCACCTGTGCCGCACCCCGGAGGGTCCAGCCATCGGCGGTCTGTTCTCTGTTGCCCGGTCCGACAGGTCGCCCCATCCTGGCTCTCGCCAGCTCCGTGACCGTTGGAGCCCCGACCTTCCTCGACACCGTCGCCCGAGGCGGAGCCCGAACCCGATGCCGCGGCCACCCGGCCGACTCACCATCGATGCCGAGGCTACCTCGCTGCTCTGAGAGTCGACGGAGCTGTTGCGGCATCGCAGTTCGGGCATTCGACGTGCTCGCAGATGGTGGCGAGCCTCAGCGAGCGCAGCGGAAGCCGATCGTCTCGGCCCGCAGCTCGGGATCGTCCCAATTCCTGACGATGGTCGACACGGCGATCGCGGGGCTGTCCCACGAACCACCCCGCGACACGGCGGCCGGCTGGTCGCTGAGCAGGTCTTCGTCGCCTCCGGGATACACATCGAGCTCCGAGGATGTCCACTCCCACACGTTGCCCGCCATGCCGAGGGCGCCGAAGGGACTCGCGCCGTCGGGGAACGAATCGACCGGCACGGTCTGGATCTGCGCACCGGGTTCGATCGTGTCGGCAGCTCGTGTGCGCGAGGCGTCGTATGCGTCGCCCCACGGATAGAGCAGGCCATCGGGTCCGCGCGCTGCGTGCTCCCATTCGAACTCGGTGGGCAGGCGCTTTCCCTGACGCACGCAGTAAGCAGCGGCTTCGGCTTGGGTCACGAGCACGACCGGATGGTCATCGGTGCCCTCCGGGTAGCTGCCATCCACCCAGTCGTAGGGCGACTCCGAGCGTGCACTCGGCGCCGGGGGTGCGTTGTCGCCCAGGCTGGCGAGATACCGGGCGTAGAACGCGTTGGTGACCTCGGTTCGGTCGATGAGCAACGCGTCGACTTCGACGACCAAGGTCGGCACAGACAGCTCTTCCTCGGGTACCCGTGCCTCGTCGATACCCACCGTGGCGGCTGCCGCGGGCACGCACACCATGTCGGGGAACTGGCTGGCGAGCGAGCCGCATGCCTCGGTGTCGGATGCCTCGCCGGTCGGACCGGGACTCGTGACGTCGCCGTCGGACTCCGAACGTGCATCGGAGGTGCTCGTTGCTTCGACGGTCGCGGAGTCGTCCTCGTCGGCGTCTTCGCTCGGCCACCACACGAGGGTCGCTGCAACCGCGAGGGCCGCCACCGAAGCCGCTGCCGCAGCGATCAACCAGGCCGATCGTCGGCTCCCGCCGGGTCGATCCTGATCCGGTGGGGCCGCCGACATCGCGGCTGGAGTCGTGTCGGCCGCAGCCGGCAGGTTCGCGGCGGAAGGCACCGGACCATCGGGTCGTGTGGCAGGCCCGCCCGCGATCCCGGGGGCCACTGCCAATGCGTCGAGTTCCGATGCCGCCACGGCCATCGAAGGGGTTCGACGCTCCGGCTCGCGTGCCATCATGCGCTCGATCACGCCGGCGAGCTGGTCGCTGATCCCGAGGGCACGAAGGTCTGGTGCCTGATCGTGGGCGACGGCGTACAGCGTCGCTGCGATGGTCGGTCGAGCGAACGGGCTCGTTCCAGAGAGCAGTGTGTAGAGAGTGGCCCCGAGGCTGTAGACGTCGCCCAGCTCGGTCCACGCATCGCCACGGAGTACCTCTGGCGGGCTGAAGGCAGGTGTCAGCGCCGACCCGGCAGTCATCGTCGCGTCGATCAGGCTCGCGACTCCGAAGTCGGCAACGAGCGCGCGCAGCTGCTCGTCCGGCGCGGGCCGCACGAGCAGCACGTTCGATGGCTTCAGGTCCCGGTGCAGGATTCGGTGGGCGTGTGCGTGGCCGATCGCACGAGCGATCTGCGTACCCCATTCGACGACTTGCCGTTCCGGCAGGGCGCCGAAGTCGTCGAGTCGGTCCTGGAGGGAGCCATCGGGGCAGAGCGGCATCACCAGGTAGGGCTGTCCCGCAGGGGTCAACCCGGACTCGTAGACGCCCAGGATTCCGTTGTGCGTGCTGGCGAGGCGACCCATCGCCGCTCGCTCGCGGTCGAAGAGCTCTCGAATCCTGGGGGTGACGGGTTGGGTGACGATCTTGACGGCAACGACTCGGTCGTGGCTCGGCTGCGTCGCCCGGTAGACGTTGGCGAAGCCTCCCGACCCGATGGGTTCCGCGTCGGTGATCCCGTCGATGCCGAGGTCCATGGGTTCTCAGTGGTCCCAGGCGATGGGCAGCGACTTGACGCCCCACAGGAAGAACGCCGGGACGCGCTCGGGCTCGCCCGCCAGACGCAGACCGGGCAGGCGCTCGACCAGCGCCTGGAGGCCGACGCGCGCCTCCATGCGGGCCAGCGACGCGCCCAGGCAGTAGTGGGGACCGACCCCGAACGCCAGGTGTCGTCGCAGTTGGTCGAGCGGACGGTCGAGGCGGAATTCGTCGGGGTCGTCCCACACCGTCGGGGTCGCGGTTGGCCGAGGCGTACAGCACCTGGGTCTTGTGGTCGGCCGGGATGACGACGTCGCGCACGGTCTCGTCGGCGTTCGGGGTGCGCCACAGACCGAGCACGGGGGAGTCGAACCGCAGGCTCTCCTCCACGGCCACCTCGTACAGCGACGCATCCGCCCGCAGCTGCTCGAGGAGGTGCGGACGCTCGCACAGTCGCAGGACCAGGTTCTGCAGCAGCGACGTGGTGGTCTCGTTGCCGGCGGTGAGCAGCTGGCCGATCATCGACAGGGCCTGGGCGTCGTCGAGGCGGGTGCCGCGCTCCTCGGCCTGGACGAGCCGGCTCACGAGGTCGTCGGGCACGTCCTCGCCGGCGTCGAGGCGGGTCCGGCGCCAGCGAATGGCCTCGGCGAAGAACTCCCGGAACTCCCGGGCCGAGTCGGCGTAGCTCGACGGGTCACCGCTGGCGAGACGCAGCACCGAGTCGTCGGACCACCGCTTGAAGTCCGCCATGGCATCCGATGGGACGCCCAGCATCTCGGCGATGACGATGATGGGCAGGGGAGTGGCGAACACGTCGTGGAGATCCGCCGACCCCCGAATCGACGAATCCGTCGATCAACTCGTGCGCGATCTCGTGCACCCGTGGCTCCATCTGGGCGACGCTGCGCGGCGTGAAGGCCCGGTTGACCAGGCGACGTTGCTCGCCGTGCGCTGGATCGTCGCAGTAGGCGAGGGTCAGCGCACCGGTGGAGATCCCGGGCCCGTGGCCCAACCGGCTCGACCAGCGGTCGGGCGAACGCAGGATGGCATCGACGTCGTCGTGGCGACTCACCACGTAGTGCGGCGGCTCGAAGCTCTCGACCAGGTGGACGGGACAGGCTGCGCGGAGCTCGGCGTAGGCCGCCATCGGGTCGGCCATCACCGAAGGGTCGAGCGGATGGTAGGCGCCGCATCGCCATGCGTGTCGTCGGTCACCTGGCCGAAACGCTAGCAGTCGCACCCGTTCGCCCTCCGGGCCTCCGGCCGCTCGCTGCGCACGAGTCGACGCCGACGGGGCCACCGTGCGGCGGTTCCGCACGACCGCCGTCCACCTCAGGAGAGGTGAAGCCGATGCCCGATGTGAGGCATGCCGAAGTCTGGACTGATTCCAAAAGGTGCTGGAGGGGCGTTCGACGGGGGACCGGCTTTGGTAGCTTCGCACCGACGTTGACCGACGATCACAGGAGCCCCCCATGGCAACACTTGCTGGAAGCAAGACAGAAGAGAACCTCAAGGAAGCCTTCGCCGGCGAGAGCCAGGCGAACCGCCGCTACCTCTACTTCGCGCAGAAGGCCGACGTCGAGGGCTACCCCGACGTCGCCGCGCTGTTCCGCTCGGTCGCCGAGGGCGAGACCGGCCACGCATTCGGTCACTTCGACTTCCTCGCCGAGGTCGGCGACCCCGCCACCGGCGAGCCCGTCGGCCCCACCGAGGACAACCTCAAGTCCGCGATCGCCGGCGAGACCTACGAGTACACCGAGATGTACCCGGGCTTCGCCAAGACCGCCCGCGACGAGGGCTTCGACGAGATCGCCGAATGGCTCGAGACCCTCGCACGTGCCGAGAAGAGCCACGCCGGCCGCTTCGGCGAAGGCCTCGAGAGCCTCAGCTGAACCCTGCAATCATCGCCGGTCGCTGATCGATCGGCCGTTTGCGACCACCGCCCCGGGGGCAGGGACACCCCTGACCCGGGGCGGTCGAATGTCCGGCCTCGACCGAGGCCACGCCAACTGCACTGCACTGCCTGCATCACCGCCCGAGGACACAGCGATGACCACCACCTACGACCCCTTCCACCCCGAAGTACTTCGACGAGGCCGATCTCCGCCAGGAGATGGACCGGGTCTATGACCTCTGCCATGGCTGCCGGCTCTGCTTCAAGTTCTGCGACGCCTTCCCGACGCTGTTCGAGTACATCGACATCCACGACGACCAGGACAGCTCGAAGATGACGCCGGCCCAACAGGACCAGGTCGTCGACGAGTGCTTCAACTGCAAGCTCTGTTACGTCAACTGCCCGTACATCCCGGGTCAGCACGAATGGGAACTCGACTTCCCCCGCCTGATGCTGCGCGCCGAACAGGTGCTCTTCAAGAACCGCAAGCGCAGCCTCAAGGACAAGAGCGACCGACTTCGCGCTCGGCAGCACCGACCTCGTCGGCAAGATCAACACCACGCTGGCACCGGTCGTCAACAAGGCGCTCGGCACCCCGAAGAGCAAGCCACGCGATCTCGTCGAGACCGCGGTCGGGCATCTCCTCGGAGCGGATCCTGCCGCCCTACGCCAAGCAGCGGTTCTCCAGCTGGTTCGCGCAAGCGCGACACGCCCGAAGCCCGACGAGAAGCAGGGCCGTGCCGTGCTGTTCCCCACGTGCATGACCGAGTACACCGACACCGGCATCGCCAAGGACACCGTCAAGGTCTACGAGCACAACGGCATCCAGTGCGATCTGCCCGACGGCGAGGTCTGCTGTGGTGCGCCGTTCCTGCACCAGGGCGATGTCGACAAGTTCCGCAAGCTCGGCGAGAAGAACGTGAAGGTTCTCGCCGACGCCATCCGCACGGCCAAGGCCGAAGGCGACGACGGACGTCAAGATCGCCGCGTGCCAGCCCACCTGCGGCTACGTCCTCAAGTACGACTACAAGGACTACATCGGCGGACCCGACGCCGAGCTGGTGGCCGCACATACCACCGACGCTGCCGAGTTCTTGATGTCGGTCCACAAGGGCGAGGGCACCGAGCTCGACACCGACTTCACCGGGCCCATCCCCGAGAAGACCACCTACCACGCGCCGTGCCACCTCCGGGCGCAGAACGTCGGGCTCAAGAGCCGCGACCTCATGAAGCTCACCGGCACGAAGATCACGCTGGTGGCCGAGTGCTCCGGCATCGACGGCACCTGGGGGCTGCGCGCCGAGAACCACGAGATGGCCCGGGGGGTCGCCAAGAAGATGGCCAAGGCCATCGACAAGGCCGACGGCGACGTGGTCGCCGGCGACTGCACGCTCGCCAACGGGGGGATCGTGCTCGAGACCGGCCAGACGCCGGTCCACCCGATCAGTTTCATCGCCCGTGCCTACGGGATCCCCGAAGAGGAGTGACCCCAACCATGTCCAAGCTGACCCTCGACGACATCTCCGACCTGCGTGCCTACGAACGCGAACGAGAGGAGTTCCGCACCCACGTCATCGCGCTGAAGAAGAAGCGCCGGATCGGTGTCGGACCGTTCGTGACGTTCCTGTTCGAGAACCGCGACACGATTCGGTTCCAGATCCAGGAGATGGCCCGCGCCGAGAAGATCATCTCCGACGAGGGCATCGAGACCGAGCTGCGGATCTACAACCCGCTCATCCCCGAGCCGGGCCACCTCGCAGCCACGATGTTCATCGAGCTGACCAACGAAGCGACATGCGCGAGTGGTTCCCCAAGCTCGTGGGCATCGAGACGCATGGTCGAGTTCCGACTCGGCGACGGATCGATCGTGCAGTGTGTGGTCGATGCCGATCACGCCGAACAGCTCACCCGAGAAGACACCACCGCTGCGGTCCACTACATCCACTTCTCGTTCTCACGACGTGCAGATCGACGCGCTCGCCGCGGGCGACGTCACCCTGGCCGTGACGACACGACGAACTACACCCACACCACCGTGCTCGGCGCCGACACGGTGGCGGAGCTGCTCGCCGATCTCCGAGGCTGAGCCGGGCCGACCGCCGGGCGTGAGCCTCGGGGCCGTCACACGGCTCTGCGCCGGACCGCACCGCCTCGTCCTCAACATCGCAGCCCGTGCGCTGCCGATGGAGCCGCCGTCGTCGCCCAGGGCGACGTGGCAGCGGCCCCAGACGCTGCGTCATCGGTGCGGTGTCGGAGGACGGACATGAAGTGGCTTGCGCAGCGGCAGCGGGAACGACGGTGGTGGACGGCCAGCGCGTCGGTCGCCATCTTGGGCATCGTGCTCGGCGTCCTCGGCATCGTCCCGGCCTTCGCCGAGCCTCGACGCAGCCTCGTGTGAGGTCACCGAGTCCGACGGATCGGTGACCATCGCCTGGTCCGACGTACCCGATGGCCTGCCGTTGAGCATCCTGGCCCAGGACGCCGGTGGTGATCTGACCCCGGTCGGTAGCGACAGCCCGATCGCCGGGTTCGGTCCGAGCGGTACCTGGACCGGCGACGCTCACCCGGGCGCCGTCGCCTACCTGATCCACGGCGACCCCGCCGATGGCGGGGGCACCCTGCGCTGCGACGATCGCAGTCGTCGGACGCTCCGGTCGAGGTACCGGTGGACGATGCCGCCGGTGCCACCAACCCGGGCTTCACTGCGGGCACCTGTCCGACCTCGAGCACCGGCGAGGAGTACGGCTGGGCGTTCGTCGCGCCGGGCGCCGGAATGGTGATCGAATCGCTGCGTGTCGAGTTCGCCTCGGCGGGAGCGGTGATGTTCTTCGTCCCCGGTTCGACCCGGGCGCAGGCCTATGTCTTCACTCCCGGCCCCGACGAGATCGTCGCGCGCCACCGCGACGGTCACCGGCCCGAACCCCGACCAGGTGTCGGTGACCCTCGCGTTCGTGTGCTCGCCCGCCGGTGAGCCCGAGCCCGAACCGACCCCCGATGCCACTCCGGGCCCCGCTGCCACGCCCGAACCCGATCGCGACCGCTGGACCCGACCCGACGGTCGAACCGCCCGCCGACGACGGTGGAACCGATGATGGCGGCAGCGACGACAGCACCGATGATGGCAGCGCCGACGACGGAGACGAGCCCCGCGACGGCACCCCACCCCCGACCAGCCCGCCCCGCGCATCGAGGTCTCTCTCGGCGTCGACTGTCCCTGGGACGCAGTGGTGGTCGAGCTGTCGAACCTCGGCACGGTCACCGGGGTCGCCGAGATCGTCGTCGACGGCACCGTCGTCGAGGTCGTGACGATCGAACCCGGACGGACCAAGACGGTCATGCCCGAGATCCCCCTGGTCGACACGAACGTCGAGGTCTTCGTCGCCGGCGTCGTGGTGGCGGCAGCCACCCTCGACGACCCGTGCGCCGACGCCGAGCCCGACGTCGAGGCCACGGTCACCGTCGACTGTGTCGCCGACACCGTCACCGTCATCGTGACCAACGACGGCGACGGCCTCGGCATCGTCGTGGTGGACATCGGCGGCGACCGCACCCGCGTCGACGTCATGCCCGGCATGGTCGAGACGGTCACCGTCGATCGCGACGGCCGCACCGAGGTGCCCGTGACCGTCCGGACCGGCGACGAGACCATCCTGTCGACGACCGTCGACACCTCGTGCGTCGACCCGTCGCCCGATCTGTCGGCCGAGATCGCGCTCGTGTGCGATGCTTCCGCGCCGAGTGTCCGGGTCGTCGTCACCAACGACGGCGACGCGGCCGGTTCGGTGACGGTGGCCATCGACGGCACCGAGACCCGTATCGACGTCGTCGCCGGCGCAACCGAGACCACCATGATCGTCCTGCCCGGCGACGGACCGGTCGCCGTGGTCGTGTCCGACGAGCGATGGTGAGATCCTCGCCGAGCTCGATCGACCAGGCACCGTGTGAGAGCCCCGAACCCGAGCTCGACGCCGACGCCGCGCTCGATTGCGTGGCCGGCCAGATTCGCGTCACCGTGACCAACACCGGTGATGCCGACGGTGTCGCCACCGTCGAGATCGGCGACAGCTCCCAGAGCGTCGCGGTCGCCGCCGCCGGCGAGAGCGTCGTCACCGCTGACATCACCGCGGGCGAGACCGTGCGGGTGCGCGTCACCGACGGGCAACGTTCGCTGCTCGACGAGACGTTCAGCGAGGTCTGCGAGACCCCCACGCCGGAGCTCCGTGCCGAGGTGATGCGCGACTGTGACAGCGACACGGTGCGTGTGCAGGTGACCAACGACGGTGACGCCGCCGCCGAAGCCACCCTCACCTACGGCGACGCGACGACGACCGTCCGGGTCGGCCCCGGCCGAGACCGTCGACGAGGAGCTTCCCGATCGCCGACGTCAGCCAGGCGCTCCGGGTGACCGGGCCCGGTGACGACTCAGACCATCGTCGTCGAGGCGCAGATCGATCCCTGCGACGAGGGGGCGCCGTGCGCTGCGTGCCGAGGGTCAGCTCGACTGTCAGCTCGGCGAGATCGTGGTGTCGATCTTCAACGACGGCGACGCCGCCGGCACGGTCACCTGGACCATCAACGGGCGCAGTGAGACCGCGGTCGTCGAACCCGGCACCGTCGCTCGTGGTGTCCGAGCCGGTCGTCGTCGGCGAGACCAACACCTGGTCGGTGACCTCCGATGGCTGAGACCATCGCCGGTGACGAGCTGATCGATGCCTGCCGCCCCGAGACCCCGGTCATCGATGCCGAACTCGTCATCGACTGCGGCAACGACGAGATCGTCGTGCGGGTGTCGAACAGTGGCGCTGTCGACGGCAACGCACGCGTCGTCATCAACGGCGATGCCTCCGAGATCGCCGTTCCGGCCGGTGACGTGGTCGTCGTCCGCGGCGACCTTCCGGTCAACGGCGCCTACCTGGTGGACGTCTCCGTCGGACGGGGCGAGCATGTTGACCGAACAGGGCACGGCGACCGAGTGCCTGTTGCCTCCCGACGAGGCACTGCTTGCGTCGGTGTCGTTCTCGTGCCGTTGGGACGAGGCCGTCGTGCGGGTCGAGAACCCCTCCGACGAGCCAGCGTGAGGTGACCGTCACGGTCAACGGCGACGCCGAGACCGTTGCGGTGGCTGCCCAGGGCGACATCGAAGCTCGCCTACCCGCTGGTCGAGGACGAGCCCTACGAGATCACCGTCGTCGACGAGGACGGCCAGTCACTGGCGTTCGCTCGCGGCGTGCACGACTGCGTGGACGTCGGCGGCACCACCGTGACCAACCCGAACCCGCCGGCGACGGTTTCGACCACCACGCCGATGCAGCTCCCGAACACGGGCGCGAACTCCGGTGTGCTCGTCGGTGCCGGTCTGGTGTTCATCGCCGCAGGCCTGCTCGCCGTGCGCGCATCGCAGTTCCGCCGGGACCGAATCACGACCGCCTGATGGCGTCGATCGGCAACGACGCCGAGTCCGACCCGACCAGTCGGGACGGTCGGTTCGTCACCAGCGCTGCGGTCGCCGCAGCGCTGGTGACGGCACTCGTCTACTTCGTCGTGCGAGCACAGAGCGCGCATCGACGGAGCATTCCTGCCCCTGGCGCTGCCGCTGTTCGGCGCCGAGTTCGTGCTGATCGCGCTCGCGCTGGCGCCGCTGGTGCCCGCCCTGGTGCTGGCTCGCGACGGTCGAGCGACGCCGCCGAGCACGGTCCCGTTCGTCGACACCGTCATCGTCGTCCGAGACGAGCGCCTGCTCGATCTGCGCATCGCGCTGCGGGCGTGCCGCGAGCTGCGTGGCGTCGATGGTCTCGTGGTCGTCGGTGGCGACGAGCGGCGCGGTGTCGCAGCTGCATGCCGTGCCTTCGGCGTCCCGCATCTGCGCGCCGATCAACTCGAGGGTTTCGGCATCGAGACCACCCGTCGCGCCGACCTGTTGCTCGTCGTGCCGGCCAATGCGTGGGTGTCACCCGACGCCGCTGTGGCGCTGGCCCCGGCACTCGCCGAACCAGGCGTCGCAGCTGCGACGGGGACCACGTCGGTGCACGGCGTGATCGACCTGCTCGGCAGCAAGGGCTACCTACTCGAAGTCGACGCCCACCGGGACCTCGCACTGCGACTCGATGCCGCTCGGTCCGCGCCACCGCTCGACGGGCCCGTGCTGTTCCGCAAGGACGCCCTCCGCAGCATCGGCGGCGTCGACTGGGCGACCGCCCAGCCGCGCTCTGGCCGCGCACGTCGTCGTTGACCACACAGCAGTGGGGTAGCCGCAGCGTCGACGCACCCGTCGCCTACCGCATGGCACCTGCAGACGAGGCGCACGCCCTGGCCGGCAGGGTCCGCCGGGCCTCGGCGTGGCGTCACGCGCTCGCAGCCGCGGGCTCCGCTCCGGCTGACGTCGAGGCCGACGGAGGCGCCGGTGGCGATGCCGCGGCACGGCCCGGATCGCCGCGATGGCGGTCCCACGCCCGCCGCCTCGCCGGGCTCGAGCCGTGGGCTGCACCGGCCCGTCTGGTCGTGTTGGCCATGCCCATCGCCGTGGCGGCGACCAGCCGCAGCCCGGTCTCGACCGATGCGCCACTCCGCCTCGTCGCCTCGGCTGTCGCGGTGCTGATCGCGCTGTCGCTGGCCCGACGTGCGTCGGGAACCGTGCGCTCGGCACGCTTCGCCCGTCTGCGCAGTGGCGTTCGGACACTCGGCGCCGATCTCGCGCCCTACGGGCTCCGAGGCCCGCGACCGGATCCGGCGACGACACGGGTCGCCGTGATCGCGACCGCGGTGTCGCTGCGATCGACCGGGCCCGTCGTCTGCAGTTCGGCGTGCTCGGTGCCCTCCTGGTGTCGGTGATCGCTGCGACCCTGCTGTTGACACGCAGGAGCAGTCGTGGGCGACGAGCTCTCGTTGGGCGTGCGGCTCGTCGTCGCGGCGTCGATCGTTGCGGTGGCCGCGCTCGTACGGGATGCGTCGACCGCGTATCGCCAGCAGCGCCTGTTGCCCCGTGTCCACTACGAGGCCCGCCACGACGGCGACCTGACCGACCTGTCGCCGACGGGCTACACGATCGCCACCTCCGCGGTGCCCGGCGAGACCCGTGTGCTCGAGCTCGATCTGCCCTACCCGGGCGGGCGCATGCAGACCGTGCATCTCCCCGGTGTCGTGCGTGCATCGCGCACCCGGGTCGGTCGTTCGCAGGCCTACATCGAGATCGACACCGACCACGACACGTTCGAACAGCTCATCTACTTCTGCGCTGTGACGGCACCGACGATCGCATGGCTCGGTGGAACGGCACGTGCGGTCCGTCACGACGAACCCGCCCGCACCGTGGTGACCGCCTCGTCGAGCTGACCCGACTGACCTGTGCCGGGTGGCGCCTGCGTCGATGCCTCGGAGCGGTGCCGATGAGGTCTCGATTCCGGACCTATCCTCGGCGGCCATGGACATCGCAGATCACGGAGGCTGGCCGGGGGTGCTCGGTCGGTTGAGCGCCGGTGAGGACATCGGAGCCGACGCGGCCCATGCAGTGCTGTCCGCCGTGCTGCGGGGTGAGGCAACCGATGCCCAGCTCGCAGCCTTTCTCGTGGCGCTCTCGTCAGAAGGGCGAGACGGTCGACGAGCTCTGCGGCCTCGTGCATGCGATGCGAGACGCCTCGTTGCCGCTGGAGGTGCCGCCCGACACCGTCGACCTGGTCGGCGCAGGCGGCTCGGCGCTCGGCCGCGAGGCCGCGCTCAACGTGTCGACCATGGCCTCGTTCGTCGCAGCCGGTGCCGGGGCCAGCGTCTGCAAGCACGGCAATCGTCGGGCATCGTCGACGTCGGGCTCGTTCGACGTGCTCGAAGCCCTCGGTGTGCACATCGACGCAGACGCCGCGCTCGTCGAGGCATCGGTGCGCGAGGTCGGCGTGGGGTTCGCCTTCGCCCGCACCTTCCATCCGGCCATGCGATTCGCCGGCCCGGTCCGGGCCCAACTCGGCATCCCGACTGTCTTCAACATCCTCGGTCCGCTCGCGCACCCGGCACGCCTCACCCGTCAGGTCGTAGGGGTGCCCGACGCTGCGGTGGGAGAGCGCATGGCCGCAGTCCTGGCCGCAACGGGCTCGACGCGGGCGATGGTGGTGACCGGCGACGGCGGTCTCGACGAATTGTCCACCACCGGACCCAACGTCGTGCATCGTGTCGTCGACGGCGAGGTCGACACGGTCACGGTCGACCCACGGGATCTCGGGCTGGCCACCGCGACCGCCGCCGAACTGCACGGCGGCGACGCGGAAGCGAACGCCCGTATCGCCCGTGCCGTGTTCGGCGGCGAAACCGGTGCCCACCGCGACATCGTGGTGCTCAACGCTGCCGCCGGACTGGTGACCGCCGGTGTCGTCGACCACCTGGCCGAGGGCATCGAGGCTGCGGCGGCTGCGATCGACTCGGGTGCCGCCGCCGAACGTCTCGATCGACTGGTGGCGCTCACCAACCGCTGAGGGGCCGGACTCCTCAGCGGGGCTGCCAGGTGAGGTCGTCGATGTACTGGATGCTGTTGCGGTCGGTCACGGTGGTGACGTAGCGCTGCACGACCGTGTCCATCAGCTGAACGGCGCGGTCGTTCGCAGTGTCGGCGGTCACGGCGTTGTTGCCCCAGTTGACCAGCCAGAACAGATGTGCGGTGTCGGTCTGGCGGACCAGGTCGTCGAAGCTCTCGAAGCCCGCACCGGCTGCGTTCATCGTGTCGTGGTAGAGCCGCATCAGGTCCATCTCGTGGGTGCGACGCAGGTCGGTGTCGAGGTTGCAGCCGAGGAAGGGCGCCAGATCGCCGCTGCCGTCGCCGCGTCCCGACCACCTGGAAGTCCAACACGACGACGGCCGGTTCGTCGCCGGTGTCGTCGAAGAGCAGGTTGTCGAGGCGGAAGTCGTTGTGGGTCAGGGTGCGGCTGGTGCCCGCCCAGGCGACCAGGATCTCCGAGATCCGCGGAATCAGGTCCTCGATCGCTGCACGGAGCTCGGGAGAGTAGAGGTGGCCGTAGCGGTCCATCACCGCCGGCCACGATGCCTCGTAGATCCCCTGCAGGCTCATGTTCAGGGGGCTGTCGGTGGCGGGGACCCAGTCCATCGCCGCGAGATCGGGGTCGTCCCACCAACGGGCGTGGATGCCGGCCGCTGCGGTGATGACCGAGCGGGCCTCGTCGAGCGTTGCGCCGGTGAGGTGGTCGCCGCGCCGGAACGCACCGACGTCCTCCATCAGCAGTGCATAGGTGTCGGTCACGCTGTCGCGTCCGTTGTAGTAGACGGCGGGGACCCGGATCTGGAGCCGGGGCGCGATCTCCTCGTAGAACCGCGATTCTCGCTCGTAGACCCCGAGCAGCACACCGAGGGGTTTGAGGCCGCCATCGGTCGTGGGGATCTTGGCAATGGCGGTGGCCGGGCCGGCTCCGGGCTCTGTGTAGGTCAGGTGCAGGCGGGCGAGCTCGCCGAGGAACCCTTCACCGACGGCGATCTGTTCGGTGTCGACGGATGTGACGGACGATGTGGCGACCCCTGCCTCCGCAAGGGCTGCGGTGAGCCACTCGGCGTCGAACGAGGCGATCGTGCTGGGGATCGGAATGGCGTGGCTCATGATGGTCGAGATTGTGGCACAGGCCTTCGATGAGGTGGCCGAGGTCACAGCACGGGTGCCGACGGTGGCCCGGCCGTGGTGCAGCGCGCGGCGATAGCCTCGGCTGCCATGGTCGAGAGCCCCCGATACCGGTGCACGGCGTGCGGCAACCTGACTCGTTTCGACGTGGTCGAGTCCCGCCGCACCAGCGCCTACCACCACTACTCGGTGGGCGGCGACCTCGCCATCGAGGACGAGACCGTCCTCGACCACACCATCGAGTCCGTCACCTGCCGCTGGTGTGGCACCGACACCGCCGTCGAGACCGTCTAGTCGGGCGCGAGGGAGCCGGAGACGAGCCGGGCCAGGCCCACAGGGCAGACCAGCGTTGATGTAGGTCGGCGCTCTGCGCCGCTCTCCGAGACGGTTGGGCACCCCGGTGGATGGTTTCGGCACCCCCGCGGCCGTCTCGGCTCCACGCTGCTGCTGCGCAGCCCGCCGACACCGCCCGGCGACGTGCATCGGGACGCACCGGTGCGACGAGGTCGAGCTGGAGGATCCCGGCGCGAGGGAGCCGGAGACGAGCCGGGCAAAGAAGAACGTCACACCCCCTCCTCATACTGGCGGGCATGCATTTCTCTGACGATGACACCGATGACCGGTCGTCGATCTCCATCGACTGCGCGACCTGTGTGATGCATCGAACCGATGCCTGCGACGACTGTCTGGTCACCTTCATCTGCGATCGCGAGCCCGATGAGGCGGTGGTGGTCACCATCGACGAACTGCGCTCCATGCGGATGCTGAGCGATGCCGGGCTCGTCCCGCGGCTCCAGCATCGGTCGCGCCCCGCCTGAGACGCGGCCATAGTGATGGCATGGATCCGGTGGCGCTGGCCGACGAGGTGAAGGCGTTCGGCGCGTCGCTCGGCCTCGATGCGGTGGGGGTGTGCGCGGCCGAGGTCTTCGAGAGCACCCGACGTGACCTGCACGAACGCAAGGCCGCGGGGCTCTCGGCCGACATGGCCTTCACGTACCGTAATCCCGACCGCTCCACCGATCCGACACGAGCTCTCCCGGGGGCGCGGAGCATCGTGGTGGCGGCCCGGTCGTATCACCGCGGACGCCCGGACCGCCCCGCCGACGGACCCCACGCGGCGGTGGCGAGCTACGTGTGGGAAGACCACTACGGGGCCCTGCGGACCGCACTCGCCGCCATCGGCGATCGCCTGGCGGCCCACGGCCACCGGTCGCAGGTGGTCGTCGACGACAACGCGCTCGTCGATCGCGAGGCCGCACATCGGGCCGGGGTCGGCTGGTACGGCAAGAACGCCAACCTGCTTCTGCCCCGCAAGGGGTCGTGGTTCGTGCTCGGCAGCCTCATCACCGACGCCGACCTCGCGCTCGATGAACCGATCCCCGACGGATGCGGCAACTGCGAGCGCTGCCTCACCAGTTGCCCCACCGATGCCATCGTGGCCCCTGGCGTGATCGACGCCCGCCGTTGCCTGGCCTGGCTGGTGCAGGCACGCGGGGTCTTCCCGCACGAGCACCGCATCGCACTCGGCGATCGCATCTATGGCTGCGATGACTGCCAGGAGATCTGCCCACCGAACAGGGTGCAGGCCCGCCGGCCCGTCGCAGTGACCGTCGCCGCGCGCCGGCCGTGGGTGCCGCTGCTCGAGGTGCTGGCTGCCGATGACGCCACGCTGCTCGACCGGTACGGCCTCTGGTACATCGCCGACCGCGACCCCGACCACCTGCGCCGCAATGCACTGATCGCGCTCGCGAACATCGCCGACTCCGCCGATGGCGACGTGCGCGCTGCTGTCCAGCGGCAGCTGACCAACGCTCGTCCGATGCTCGTGGCCCACGCGGTATGGGCCGCACATCGGCTCGGCTACGCCGATCTCGTCACCGCGGTCCGGTCCGACGCAGCGCCGCCCGAGGTCGCGGCCGAGCTCCTACGCATCGACGCAGGGCTCGTGCCGGTCCGCTGAGACGGCTCCCGCCGGTGGGCTCCGAGATCGGCGATGTGACGGCGGCAGGCTCGACAGGGCAGCATCTCGGTGACGATGAGGCACCTGCTGGTCACCAACGACTATCCGCCCAAGGTCGGCGGCATCCAGAACTACCTCTGGGAGCTCTACCGCCGCCTGCCGCCCGACGAGGTCGTCGTGCTCACGCGCCCGCACCCCGGTTGGCGCGAGTTCGATGCCGCGCAGGACCACCGCATCATCCGGGTGCCCCAACCCGTTCTGATCCCCGAGCCGTGGCTGGCCCACCAGATCAACGACGCCGTGGCCGCCCACGACATCGGCCTCGTCATGGTCGACCCTGCCTTCCCGCTCGGCGCACTGGCGCCGCGGATGGATCATCCCTACGGCGTGATCCTCCACGGCGCCGAGCTCGCCTTCCCCGGCCGGGTGCCGGGCACCCGCCAGGTCGTCGGTGAGGTCCTGCGCAAGGCACGCCTGGTGGTCACCGCAGGCGACTACTCGACGGTCGAGGCCGAGCGTGCCGCAGGGGCCACGCTTCCCATCGTCGAGGTCCCGCCTGGTGTCGACATCGACGTCTACCGGCCTCCCGCTCCTGACGAGCGAGCGGCGACTCGACGCTCGTTCGGTATCGGCGACGACCAGCTCGCCGTGTTGACGCTCAGTCGCCTGGTGCCGCGCAAGGGCATGGACCGCGTCATCGAGGCCGCAGCGTTGTTGGCGCCGACACACCCCGAGCTCGTGGTGCTGGTGGCCGGCTCGGGCCGCGACCGGCGCCGCCTCGAACGGCTGGCCGTTGCCTCGGGCTCGCCCACTCGCTTTCTCGGGCGAGTTCCCGAGGAGGTCAAGCCGTCGCTGTATGGCGCCTGTGACCTGTTCGCGATGATGTGTCGGGTCCGGTGGGGTGGCCTCGAGCAGGAGGGCTTCGGCATCGTGTTCCTCGAAGCTGCGGCCTGTGGCATACCCCAGGTCGCCGGCCGGTCCGGCGGTTCCGCCGAGGCTGTCGCCCACGACCACACCGGGCTGGTCGTCGACCGACCCGACGACGCCGCAGCGACAGCGCAGGCCATCGGTGCGCTGCTCGATGACTCGTCGCGCGAGATCCGCGATGGGGTCGGCAGCGCGCCGCTCGCGCCGTCGAGGAGTTCTCCTATGACCTGCTCGCCGCTCGCTATCGCGACGCCGTGCAGGCAGCGATGACCTGAGCCGACCCGGGCTCCGCTCGCCACCGCGTCGCCTGCCCTGGCATCATCGCGGCGTGGCCGAATCGCTCCCAACCGCTGGACGTCGTCTGGTGCTGGCGTCGTGGGCCGGCACCGCGGTCTTCGTCGTGGCATCGGTTCTCTCGGTGGTGTCGGTGGACCTCCGGCCGGTCGGGGTCACCGTGTCGCTCGCCCTGTTCGGAATCGGGTGCATCGCGTTCTTGTGGGCCTATGCCATCGCCGTCGACCGCAGCCGCCTCGATGCCATCGGGATCGGCGGGCTCTACTTCCTCGCCGGATCAGCACCGACGGTGGTGCGGCGCCACATGATGGGCTCGCTGGCGGTCCAGACGGTCGTGTCGATCGCTGCCGCGTCGGCGCGACCGTTCACAACGGTCGCATTCGGTATCCTCGTGCCGATGTACGGTCTAGGCCTCGCAGGGCTGTGGGCAGCACGCCACGGCGACGTTCGAGCCTCGTACGAAGGTCGTACCGAAGAAGCAGAAGCCGACCCAGGCGAAACCATGATCGACCACGCAACGCAGCGCATCATCATCGACGCCACGCCGGAGGAGTGCTTCGCCGTCGTCGTCGATTTCGAGCGCTATCCGGATTGGGCCACCGACGTCAAGCAGGTCACCGTCGAGCGGCGCGACGACGACGGACGTGGCGGCGACGTGTTGTTCCGCGCCGC
The DNA here is from genome assembly GCA_963716795.1 of uncultured Acidimicrobiaceae bacterium. GTDB lineage: Bacteria > Actinomycetota > Acidimicrobiia > Acidimicrobiales > UBA8592 > CAVQUE01. The sequence goes on from CAVQUE010000004.1 coordinate 325,164, forward strand.
AGCCATGGGCCGCAGCACCACCTACACGTTGCGGTACTTCTACGGCAGCAACCCATTGCGGGTGGCCTGGCGGCTCATCGAGGGCGACCTCACCCGCAAGCTCGACGGCGAGTACGAGTTCCTCGCCGCCGAAGGCGGCGGGACCGAGGTCGTGTACCACCTCGAGGCCGATCTCGCCGTTCCCATGCCCGGGTTCGTGAAGCGGCGCGCCGAGTCGCGCATCATCCGCACCGCGCTCGACGATCTCCGACGCCGGGTCGAGGCGTACGGTCGTACGGTGACCGCCGGCCCGTTCGTGGCCGGCTTCGACATCGGTGGCACCAACATCCGTGCCGTCGCGCTCAGCGGCGGTGACGTGGTCGGCGAGATCCTGCGGGCACGACGCCCTGCCGACCCCGACGCCATCGTCGACGTGCGTGGTCGACATGGTCGAGCACCTCGTCGAACGCCACGGCGGTACCGCGCCGATCGGGTGTCGGCGTCGGCTGCGCCGGGGTCGTCGACGTCGACCGGCACGGTGCGGGTCTCGCCGAACATCGCCGACGCTCGTCGAGTTCCCACTCCGTGACCGGCTGATCGCCGCCCTGGTGCGCGCGGACTCGGCGCTCGCCGACGCCTCGGTGGTCGTCGACAACGATGCCACGATGGCCACCGTCGCCGAGATGCGCACCGGCGCTGCCCGTGGTGTCGACGACGTCGTCTACGTCGTCGCTCGGCACCGGCATCGGCGCCGGGTTCGTGCTCGACGGCGCGATCCGCAGGGGCGCCCACGGCGCGGCCGGCGAGGTCGGTCACATGACGGTCGTCCACGACGGGCTGGCCTGCGTCTGCGGCCGGCGTGGATGCTGGGAGCGCTACGCATCGGGCACGGCCCTCAACCGCCTCGGCGTCGACGCCGCTCGAGCGGGACGCCTGTCCTGGGCTCTCGACCAGGTCGATGGCGACATCGATGCCGTCGACAGCGCCCTGGTCGTCGCCGGGGTCGTCGCAGGCGACGCCGAGAGCATCGCGGTGCTCGACACGCTCGCCCAGTGGGTGGCGGTCGGGTTGGCCGACCTGGTCAACACGGTCGACCCGGCGATGATCGTCATCGGCGGCGGCCTCGCCGACATCGGTCCGCCGCTGCTCGATGCCGTGCGCACCGCCTACGACGGCGTGATGGTCGACCAGTCCCACCGGGCTCCTGTGGCCATCGAGTTGTCCCACCACGGCGACCGGTCCGGGGTCATCGGCGCCGCCCTGGCTGCGGCGGGTCGCCGGGGAACCGCACCGCCGCGTGACACGACGCCTGGTCGCCGATCTCGGCACCGGCATTGCTCAGCAGCCTCCTAGGCTCGATCGGATGGAATTCCGACGGATCACGAATCTGCCGCCGTACGTCTTCACGATCATCAACGACCTCAAGGTCGCAGGGCGTCACGCAGGTGACGACATCATCGACTTCGGATTCGGCAACCCGGACCTGCCGTCGCCGGACCTCGCCGTCGAGAAGCTCGCCGAGGCCGCGCACAACACCAAGAACCACCGGTACTCGGCGTCCAAGGGCATCCCCAAGCTCCGTCAGGCCATCTGCAACTACTACCAGCACCGCTTCGGCGTCGACCTCGACCCCGACACCGAGGCCATCAACACCATCGGTGCCAAAGAGGGCCTGTCGCACCTGATGTGGGTGCTCGTGCAGCCCGGCGACGCCGTGCTGGTGCCGTCGCCGTCGTACCCGATCCACCTGTACTCGCCGCTGTTCGCCGGCTCCGAGGTCCGTGAGATCCCGCTGTCGACCGGCAGCGACTTCTTCACGGCGATGCGCGAACGGTGGGAGTACAGCTGGCCCCGGCCGCGGGTCATCCTGCTGTCGTTCCCGCACAACCCGACCACCACCTGCGTCGACCTCGACTTCATGGCCCAGGTCGTCGACTTCGCCAAGGAGAAGGACGTGCTGTTGGTGCACGACTTCGCCTACGCCGACATCGGCTTCGACGGCTACCGGCCCCCGTCGATCCTGCAGGTCCCCGGCGCCAAGGACGTCGCCGTCGAGCTGTACTCGATGACCAAGTCGTTCTCGATGGCCGGACTGGCGGGTGGCGTTCATGCTCGGCAACAACGAGGTCATCGCCGCGCTGGCCAAGATGAAGTCGTACCTCGACTACGGCACCTTCCAGCCCATCCAGATCGCGGCGACGGTCACGCTCAACGAGGCGCCCGATCACCCCAAGCTCGTCAACGACATCTACCAGAGCCGTCGCGACACCCTCTGCAACGGGCTGGCTCGCATCGGCTGGGACATGACCCCGCCCCAGGGCACCATGTTCGCATGGGCGCCCATCCCCGAGCCCTACAGGCACATGGGCTCCATCGAGTTCGCTTCGTGGCTGGTCAAAGAGGCCAAGGTGGCGACCTCGCCGGGCGTCGGGTTCGGGCCCGGCGGCGAGGGTTACATCCGCTTCGCGATGATCGAGAACGAACAGCGCACCCAGCAGGCCATGCGCAACCTCAAGGCCACGCTGACCGACCTCACCCCGGCCTGAGGTCGCGCCGGCGACCACCGGCCGATGACGAGCGGCAGACCTCCGCCTGCTCGTGGTACGAGACGCAACGGTGAGTCGGCCAGAGCATGCGTCCGCGAGCTCAGGTCTCGGGTCGGAGTCCGGCCCCTACTGCGCCCAGCCCCGGCTGCGCTCGACGGCCTGGCGCCAGCGGGCGTGGTGGGCGTCGGCAGCGGCTCGGTCGCCGGTGGGGGTGACCTCGACGTCGAGCTCCCAGTGGGTGGCGATCTCGTCGAGCGAACCCCACACGCCGCGGGCCAGACCGGCCAGGTACGCGGCACCCAGAGCGGTGGTCTCGCCCATGACGGGTCGCCGCACCGGCACACCCAGTTGATCGGCCTGGAGTTGCAGCAGCAGGTTCATCACCGCAGCGCCGCCGTCGACGCGCAGGCTCTGGACCGGGGTACCCGTTGCCGCGGTCATGGCGTCGACGACGTCGCGGGTCTGGTGGACCATGGCCTCGATGACCGCCCGGGCGATCTCGGGGCGACCGGTGCCCCGGGTCAGCCCCACGAGGGTGCCGCGGGCGTAGGGATCCCACCAGGGGCTGCCGAGGCCGGCGAAGGCCGGTACCAGGAACACGTCGCCGGTGTCCGTCGCACTGCAGCGCCAGGGGCTCGAGGTCCGACGCCTGGTCGATGATGCCGAGCCCGTCGCGCAGCCACTGCACCGCGGCGCCGGTGACGAAGATCGCGCCTTCGAGCGCGTAGGTCGGACGCACGCCAGCCCCCGCGTCGAGCGTCCAGGCGACGGTCGTCAGCAGGCCTTCGGCCGGCTCGGGACAGGTGCTCGCCGACGTTCATCAGGACGAACGAGCCGGTGCCGTAGGTGTTCTTGGCATCGCCGGGCGCGAAGGCGGCCTGACCGAACAGCGCCGCGTGTTGGTCGCCGGCGATGCCGGCGATGGGCACCCCGGCACCGCAGGCGGCATCGGACGCGGTGACGCCGAAGTCGCCGCTCGATGCCCGGACCTCGGGCAGGACCGAGGCGGGCACACCGAACACGTCGCAGAGCTCGTCGCTCCACTCGAGCGCAGCCGATGTCGTACAGCAGAGTGCGTGATGCGTTGGTGGCGTCGGTGGCGTGCACGGCGCCGCCGGTCAGCTTCCAGACGATCCAGCTGTCGACGGTGCCCACGGCCACGTCGGGCCCGGCGGTCAGGCCGCCGGCCGTGAACAGCCACTCGAGCTTCGAGCCCGAGAAGTACGGGTCGAGCACCAGCCCGGTGGTCGATCGCACCATCGGGAGCAGCCCGTCGGCCTCGAGCGCCGCGCACCGGTCGGCGGTTCGGCGGTCCTGCCACACCAGCGCCCGGTGCAAGGGCTCGGAGGTCGTGCGACTCCACGCCACGATCGTCTCGCGCTGGTTGGTGATGCCGATGGCTGCCGGCGCCTCGTCCAGCGCCGGCGGTCACCTCGGCCAGCGTGGCCTGGACCGCCTCCCAGATCTCGGTGGCGTCGTGTTCGACCCACCCGGGCCGGGGGAAGTACTGGGGGAACTCCCGGTAGGACCAGCCGACGGCTCGGCCGTGCTGGTCGATGGCAACGGTGCGAACGCCGGTGGTGCCGGCATCGATGGCGAGGACGACGGGCATGGAGCGGCAGGTTAGTGGTCGTGCCGCTCTGTGTTCACAGAGCGGTCACGTCCGGCAGCGGTGTCGCCTTCCTAGACTGACCGGCGCGGCGGCCCGGGTCGCCGCGCGAGCACGATGCTCGCGGACCGCAATGGCGCGACTCCGTCCCTCGGCCCACCATCACACAAGAAGGAATCGGCGATGCGAGTCGGAGTGCTCACCGGCGGCGGCGACTGCCCCGGCCTCAACGCGGTGTTGCGAGCGATCGTGCGCAAGGCCGAGCGCGCCCACGGCGACGAGGTCTTCGGGTTCCTCGACGGCTGGCGCGGCGTCATCGAGAACGACTTCGAGATGCTGTCGATCGAGCGCCTGCGCGGCACCCTCCCACGCGGGGGCACCATCCTGGGCACCTCACGGATCACGCCGTACATGGTCGACGACGGCATCGACAAGGTCCGGGCCACCGTCGAGGCCACGGGACTCGACGCGCTGATCGTGATCGGCGGCGAGGGCACGCTGTCGTGCGGCCTGCAGGTGTGGAACGACGGATTGGTGCCGGTGGTCGGGGTACCCAAGACCATCGACAACGACATCGGCGCCACCGAGATGACCTTCGGGTTCGACACCGCGGTCGAGATCGCGACCGAGGCCATCGACCGGCTCCACACCACCGCCGAGTCCCACGACCGGGTGATGGTCGTCGAGGTCATGGGCCGCCATGTCGGGCACATCGCGCTGTGGGCGGGCATCGCCGGCGGGGCGACCATGACGCTGATCCCCGAGGAGCCCTTCGACATCCAGGCGGTCGCCGAGGCGATCCAGCGCCGTCACGCGCGCGGCAAGTACGCCTCGATCGTCGTGGTCGCCGAAGGAGCTCGACCCCAGCCCGGCACGCTCGACATGGCCGAGCCCGTCATCGACGAGTACGGCCACCAGCGCCTGGGCGGCATCGCGAACGTCGTCGCCCAGGAGATCGAGGCCCGCACCGGCTACGACTGTCGCGTCACGGTGCTCGGCCACGTGCAGCGTGGCGGCACGCCGACGGCGTTCGACCGGGTGCTGTGCACCTGGTTCGGAGTCGCGGCGATCGATGCCGTGCACGCCGGTGAGTTCGGGTCGATGGTGGCGCTGCAGAATGGCGACGTGGTCACCGTTGCATTGGCCGAAGCCGTCGCCAACCTCAAGACGGTCAACCCGAAGCTCTACGCCGCAGCGACGAACTTCTTCGCCTGACGGCGACCGGCCGCCGGGTCCGATCGCCTGTCGCTCCACGACGGGGAACGACGCGACAGGTCACTGCTGGGCGGCGTTCTCGCAGCCGGGGAGTGGTGTGGGCGTGGGTTCGGCAGCGAGGGTGGACCGCGGCGCGAACGAGCGATAGTCGTCCGGGCTCAGCGCCCGTTCGGATTCGCCCTCGTCGGTCGGCCACGGCACTCGTTCGCCGTCGACGAGGATCCGCACCGCAGCGATCGAGCCCGACTCGGTCAGGGTGTAGACGAGCTGTGCGAGGGCTTCGGTGAGCTGGCCGCCGGTGATCTCGGTCAACGAGCCCGTTGCGACGTCGATCGTCGCCACGCCGTCGTCGTTCACGACCGGGTCCGGATTCAGGGTCGTGAGGGCGGGCACCGAGGTGGCCAGGCCCTGGGCCCGTTCGTTCTCGGGAACATCGGCCACCAATGCTGCGATGAGATCGGGGATGCGCAGGTCGGCCGGCACGTCGCGTCGCACCGGCACCAGGCGTTTGTCGCTGTCGAGCAGGAAGATGGTGAACGACTGCACGCACTCGGGCTCCGGCGTGGCCTCGGGCGTCGGGGTCGCGAGCACCGGACCGAGCGCACGCGGGGTGTCGTCTCGAGGGATGCCACACGACGACACGAGCATCACCACGGCGGCGACGATGCCGAGGGGTCGACGAATCATGCGCAAGGACGCGCGTCGCCGCGATGTGATGGTTCGACCGGTGCTGCGCCGGTGCTCACCGCTGGGTCCCGTTCTCGGCCCGTCCGGCCACCGCAGCCGGGTCGGCGGAGTCATCCGACATCGACGCGTCGTCGGTGGGGTCCTCGGGCGTCGGCGTCTTCGTCGGGAATCACCTGATCGAGCCAGTCGCTGTCGCCCTCGTCGAGGTCGTCGTCGGTGATCACGATCGGCAGCGACACGACGAAGCGTGCGCCGTTCTCGCCATCGGGGCGGTCATCGACCCGAATCCGCCCACCATGGAGGCGTGCGTGTTCCGCTGCGAGCGCCAGACCCAAGCCGGTCCCGGTCCCGGCGCCGCGCCGGCCACCCTCGGAGCCGCGAGCGAAGCGGGCGAAGATCACACTGCGCTCGTCTTCGGGAACGCCGGGCCCGGCGTCTTCGACGGCGATCTCGATCGTGTCGCCGAACACGGTCAGATCGATACCGGTCGCACCGCCCGCGTAGTACCTGGCGTTGTCGAGCAGATTCGCGATCACCCGAGCCAGACGGCGCTTGTCGGCGGCCACGATCGTGGTCTCGAGCTCGGGATCGGCCTGCACGGGAATGGTGCTGTGCTCGGACTCCGCGGCGACGCGCCGCACGAACTCGGTGATGCCGAACTCATCGACATCGAGCGACTGCGCGCCGACGTCGTAGCGCGAGATCTCCAACAGGTCACCGACGAGTTGACGAAAACGCTCGAGGTCCGACGTCAGCAGGTCGAGCGCCACCTGCTGACGCTCGGGAAGGTCGTCCCGCCGCGAGTTCAGCACCTCGACCGACGCCATGATGGTCATCAACGGCGACCGGAGCTCGTGGCTGACGTCGCTGGCGAACTGGGCGTCACGCTCGATGCGCTCTTCGAGGTTCGCAGCCATGTCGTTGAACGACGCGGCGAGGGCGATGAGATCGCGGTCGTCGGCGACCTCGAGGCGCGCACCCATGTCGCCGGCGGCGATGAGTTCGGCGGTGCCACTGACGTCTTCGAGCGGGCGCAGGACCCGACGCGATGCCCAGGCCCCGAACCCCACGCCGGCCATGGTGGTCAACGCGCTCGCGCCGACGAGCGCGAGCCCCAGCGCCCGCAGTGTGTCCTCGATGTCGTCGAGCGGAACCGCCTCGAAGTAGATCGCGTCGCGACGGCTCAACGGCACGCCGAGCAACAAGAACGGCGAATCCTGCACCGTGTAGCGGATCTGAGCCGGTTGGGGACCTGCCACCGGGTCAGCGGCACCCGACACGATGTCGAACAGGCGTTGGTCGAGGTCATCGGGCGCCTGGAACAGCCGGGACTCGGCGCTGAACCACGGGCCTCCCTCGACGCCGTCGAGGCGGATCACCGGCGTGGCATCGGCGATGGTAACCAGGTCGCGCAACAGCGGTTGGATGTCCTCGGCAGCGAGGTCTTCGGTGATGCGACGATCAGCCTGCTGGGCGTTGCGCGACACGACCTCGAGTGCGGACTCCTCACGGCGGTCGATCAGGCTCGTGCGGGTCAAGCCGTACGCGACCGCCGACAAGAGCACCGACGAGATGAGCGCGCCGAGCCCGAAGGCGAGCGTCAGCCGGGCACGGAGCCGGAGCCGCGACCGGTGCCGGTGCCGGGGCCAGGCCATGAGAACTCAGGCCTGGAGCTTGTAGCCCAGGCCGCGCACCGTCATGACGTAGCGGGGCTTGGCAGGATCGGGCTCGATCTTGGTGCGGAGGCGACGGATGTGGACGTCGACCAAGCGGCCATCGCCGAAGTATCCGTATCCCCACACCCGCTCGAGCAGAACCTCGCGGGAGAACACCCGACCGGGGCTGCTGGCCAGCTCGACGAGGAGGCGGAACTCGGTCTTGGTCAGATGGACCTCGTCTTCGCCGACCATGACCACCCCCTGGTCGGGCATGATCGACAGATCGCCGAACTGGAGGTGGGCCGAGCCCGGCGCGCTCGACCGGACCCGGCGCAACAGCGCCCGGATGCGAGCGCTGAGTTCCTTCGGGGCGAACGGCTTGGTGAGATAGTCGTCGGCGCCGGCCTCGAGCCCGGCGACCACGTCGTGGGTGTCGTCGCGTGCGGTGACCATGACCACCGGCACGTCGCTGGTGCGGCGAATGGAGCGGCACACCTCGAACCCGTCGATGCCCGGCAACATGATGTCGATCAGGACCACATCGGCGTTGGTCTTCTTGAACAGCTCGAGGGCTTCCTCGCCGCTGCGGGCCTCGGCGACGTCCCATCCTTCGTCTTCGAGCGCGAGTCGCACAGCGGTGCGGATGCGCTCGTCATCCTCGACTGTCAAGATCTGGGTGCCCACGGTGGCCTCTCGGTGTTCTCGGTGCGGGTCAGCGTAATGCAGCGCGGCTCCCGGTCGGTGACGCCGGTGATGGGGCGGCCCGGGATCGCCGCGCCGCGGAGCCTCAACGCAGCCCGGAGCGGCGCAGCAATTCGTCGAGCGCGTCGGCGATACGTGGGGCGCTGGCAACGATCAGGGGCACCAGCAGCGGCGGGGCATCGAGGTGGTACGGGTCGGTCTCGGTGACGGTTCGCCGGCTCACGACTGCGCCCGCTTCGGCCGCGATGAGTGCGCCCGCAGCCAGATCCCACTCGTTGAGGCCGATCTCGTAGTACGCATCGACGCGTCCGACGGCGACGCCGCACAGGTCCGACGCGGCCGACCCCATGCGGCGGATGTCGGCGATCTCGGGCAGCGCCGTGGTGAGGACCCGCGCCTGATCGCGGCGACGGTGCGGCAGATAGCTGAAGCCGGTCGCCACGACGGCACGGTCGAGCCGGTCGGTGGAGCGGACGTTGATCGGCCTGCCGTTGCAGCGTGCGCCACCTCCCAGCATCGCCTCGTAGAGGTCGCCATGGACCGGGTCGGCCACGGCGCCGGCGACCACCGTGCCGTCGACCTCGGCTGCGATCGAGACCGAGTAGCCCGGATGGCCGAGCACGAAGTTGGTCGTGCCGTCGATCGGGTCGATGATCCACCGGACCCCGGACGTGCCGTGGCGGGCGGTGCCTTCCTCGCCGATGAGCGCGTCGTCGGGTCGGCGGCCGCTGATGATCTCGACGATCAGGGCCTCTGCTTCGCGATCGACTGCGGTCACCAGGTCCGATCGGGACGACTTGGCCTCGGTGACGAGCTCGTCGTCGCCGCGATCGAGCACCAGTTCGGCTGCCTGCGCCGCGGCCTCGGCGCACAGGTCCCTCAGAGATGCGGGGTCGACCGTGGTCACCGCCTGGTGCGGCCCGGCTCGCCGTCTCGGCTGTCGCGGGCCTGAACCGTCTCCCATTCGTCCATTGCGCGGAGCACCAACACGGCGACGATCGCGACCCCGACCGCACCGACGATGGCGCCGACGACGCCACCCAACCCGGCTGCGGCGGTGCAGCCGTCGGCGCACTGGAGATCCGTGAACGCATACCCGATCAGGCCGCCGCACAGGCCGGCGATCACGATCGAGGAGAAGGCGAGCGCGCGGACGGGCTTCGACGGCGCAGCCGCCGGCACCGCTGCCACCGGGAGGCGTTCGACGTCGAAGGGTTCCGGTGGTGCGGCAGCTGTGGGCTCGAGGGCCCCGTGGTCGTCGCTCATCGGCGGCCGACCGTGGTCGTCTGTGGCGTCCATGACCTTGGTGATGGTAGCGGCCGTGCTGCGTGTCGCCCCGACCGCCCATACTGGTCTCATGCGGCAGTGGACGGTCGGAGGAGCAATGGTGGGTCACGCCGACGAGATCCTCCTGGTGCAGAATCGACGCCGCGGTGGTCGCCTCGACTGGAGCACCCCGGGCGGGGTCATCGACGCCGGCGAGACGCTCCTCGACGGCCTCACCCGCGAGGTCGCCGAGGAGACCGGCATCGACGTCCATGCGTGGTCCCAGCCGGCGTACCGCGTGGAGGTCACCTTTGCCGCCCAGGGCTGGCATCTCGAGGTCGCGAGCCACGTGGCACTCGACTGGACGGGCGATCTGCGTCTCGATGATCCCGACGGCATCGTCATCGACGCCCGGTTCGTCGCGCAGCCCGAGGCCACGGACCTGCTGACGTCCGCGCCGCGTTGGGTGGGCGAGCCCTTGCTCGAGTGGCTCGCGCACGACATCGACCCGGATGCGCCTCCCGTCACCTACCGCTACGACGTCGATCACGACCGCGACGGCGACGGGCTCCGGGTCGTGCGTCGTGGCTGACGGGCCACTGCAGGTCGGGCAGCGCCTGATCTTCCACGTCGACATGGACGCGTTCTATGCGTCGGTGGAGATCCGTCGCCGCCCCGAGCTCGCCGGCCAGCCGGTGATCGTCGGCGGCGACGGCCAACGAGGGGTCGTCGCTGCGGCCTCCTATGAGGCTCGGGTCTATGGCATCCACTCGGCGATGTCATCGGTTCGTGCCCGCCGCCTGTGCCCGCACGCGGTGTTCTTGCCCGGCGATCACGCCCACTACGCAGAGGTGAGCCGCGAGGTCATGGCGGTGTTCGCATCGCTCACGCCGCTCGTCGAACCGCTGTCGCTCGACGAGGCGTTTCTCGATCTGTCGGGTTCCGCAGGGGCTCGGGCGGACCCCGCGGCGCATGCGGTTCAGCTCCGCAGGGCCGTCCGGTCGGCGGTGGACCTCGACTGCTCGGTGGGCGTGGCTCCCAACAAGTTCGTCGCCAAGCTCGCGTCGGAGGCGGCCAAGCCGAAGGTGGGCCCGGACGGTGCTCGGGCGGGAAGCGGGGTGGTCGTCGTCGAACCCGGTTCGGTCCAGTCGTTCCTCGATCCGCTACCGGTGCGGGCCATCTGGGGGGTCGGTCCCGCCGCGGGTGCGCGCCTCGACCGGATCGGCGTGGCCACCGTCGCCGAGCTGCGGCGGATCGGCGTCGATGCGCTCGTGGTAGCCCTGGGCAACGCCCATGGGCGTCATCTCCACGATCTCGCCCATGGGCGCGACGATCGGCTCGTCGTGCCCGATGCCCAGCCGAAATCGGTCAGCCACGAAGAGACCTTCGGCACCGATGTCTTCGATCCCGACCGGCTCCGCACCGAGGTCGTTCGGATGGCCGACGGGGTCGGCGCCCGGCTGCGCGCCGGGTCCCGTCGTGGCCGCACGGTGCAGCTCAAGATCCGTTTCGGTGACTTCCGGACCATCACCCGCTCGGTGACCCTGACCCAGGCCACCGACAGCGGCACCGTCATCGCGCGTGCCGCGCGCGAGTTGCTGGCCGCGATCGATCCGTCGCCCGGCGTGCGCTTGCTCGGGGTGGGGGTCAGTGGGTTCGCTGCCGGCACCGACGGCCAACAGCTGAGTCTGGACGCCCTGCTCGAACCCGCGGGTACGAACCGCCGCGACGACAACGACTGGCGCGAGGCCGAGGAGGCCATCGACCGCATTCGGTCCCGTTTCGGGGACACGGCGATCGCATCCGCCGGGGCATTGGGCCGACGCGGGCTGCGCCCGAAGCGACGTGGCGACCAGCAGTGGGGCCCCGACGGTCCCTGATCTCGGTTCGGTGACAAAAGTGCAACCTGCGCGTTGTTGCGCGCCGCCTGCTGTGAGATGATGACCACGTGCCACTTTCAGAGGACGAGCAACGCATCCTCAGCCAGATCGAGCAGCAGCTCTACGAGAGCGATCCCGAACTGGCTCGTGAGGTCGGATCGACAACCGTCTACTCGCACGCCGCGCGCAATCTGAAGTGGGCCGTGTTCGGGTTCATCGTGGGCCTGGTCGTCATGGTGGTCACGCTGTCGATCAGCTACTGGTTCGCCTTCGGTGGCTTCGTGATCATGTTGGCCGCAGCGTTGTACTTCGAGCAGAACGCCCGCCGCCTCGGGCGCGCCGGCATGCAGCAGTTGTCCCAGACCATGCGGTCGGGAACGCTCCGCAACGTCATGGGCGGAGGTGAGTCGCCGGGACGCAGCCTGCGCGACCGTCTGCGCCGCGATGACGACGACTCGTCGGCGAACTGACCCGACCGAGTCTCCTCCAGCGTCGGTGATGCGCGTGCGCTGATCCCATGTGCAGCTTCGCTCTGCACTTCGGCGCGCCCCGTACCCGAACTCCGACTCGTCCCGCTCGAGGAGCGCCGGAACGGCCGTGCGGGGATCAGGAACGCCGGAGCAGCAAACGGGGGTCGAGCATCGTGCGCCAGCGCTGCGTGCGGGTCGTGGCTTGGGCCACTCCGGCCACCACGCGGCCACGGATCGCATCGGCGGTGGACACCGCATCGTCATCGGGCTCGCCCGGTGCGTAGGTGGCCGCGACCGTCAACTCGTCGAGCGAACGGATCTGATCGTTCACGCCGGGAGCAGCGGTCGCGAGGCGGCGGGTGAACTCGGTGGTGGTCTCGGTGGCTTCGGGGCTGATGCCGAGAGGGCGGAGGGCCTCGACGCTCTCGTCCCAGGCGACGCGCACCCGGGCCCGGTTGTCGCCGGCTCGACGTCGACGCTGCGAGCGCTGCCAGTTGGTCGCCCCGGCGATCGCACCGGCGTAGACCGCGGCGGCGGCACCGAGCACAGCCACCGCAATGGCGGCCCAGACCACCGGGCGGGGCAGGCCATCGTCTGAGTCCGCCGCTGCTGCGGTGAGCTCGGCCGGTCCGGGGTCGATGGTCTCGGGGATCGCAGGAGCCGGTGCCGCCGGCACGGGCTCGGCCGTGGGCTCCGGGATGGCCTCACTGTCGGGACCGGTACCTTCTTGGGCTGGGGCGACACTGGTCCATCCCTCGGCGCCTGGCGCTCCACGGCCGGGCGTCGGCTCGAAGGCGACCCAACCGCCACCGGGGATGAACACCTCGGGCCAGGCGTGTGCGTGTTCGCCGCGCACCCGCCACAGGTTCGGGTCGGCGGGGTCGCGATCGCCCCAGGTGAAGCCCACGGCGACGCGAGCGGGCATGCCGATCGATCGGGCCATCGCCGCGAAGGACCCGGCGAACTGCTCGCAGTAGCCGCGTCGGTTCTGCAGGAAGGTGTCGATCCGGGCCGAGGAGTGCCCCGGACCGACGTCGAGGTCGTAGGTGAAGTTGTCCCGGAACCAGTCCTGGAGGGCCAGCGCTCGGTCGTAGTCGTTGTCGAGGCCGGTGGTGATCTCGCCGGCCAACGCCGTCGCAGTGGGGGAGAAGTCCCCGGGGAGCTGGAGATAGCGCTCGAGGATCTCGGGTGGGTATGCGTTCGGTGCGGCGGCCAGGTCCGAGGGATCGAACGTCGGCAGCGCCGAGGACACGGTGTAGGTGAGTCCGTCGGAGTCGTCGAGACTGCGGTCGACGATCAATGTGCCCGACACCGGCTCGTAGGAGATCGCATCGCTCGAGGCGTCGAGGATCGCGCGGGGCTCGAACGCTGCGGGGATCCAGACTGCTCCGAGGTTGGTGATGTCGAAGCGTTGGTCGATCGGGGTGACGGTGGCATCGCTCGGGAAGTCGTCGGGCAGCGGTCCCGACGCCGATGCGTACGTCGTGTCGGCCCCCCAGACCGTGCCGTTGAATCGGTCGAGGCTGGCCAGGCGCCAATAGGAGGCCACCGGCGATTCGACGGTGAAGACCTCGACGTCGGCCTGGTCGACGAGGCGTCCGCGGATGTCGACGATGGGGCTGACGACCACACGGGTGCCGGGACCGTCGCCGCGCTCGTCGAGATCGATGAGCGCCTCCTCGGCGGCGCCGGGCAGCATCGGGCCCGACGACGAGGCCGCCGATGACCGCAGCCACGACCAGGGCCCGCGCCCGTCCGGGCGAGCGCTGGACGTGCCCGACGAGGCGTTGTCCGCGAGCCAGCGTGCGCTGCGGGCTTCACGCCACAGACGGTGGGCGAGGAAGAAGGCGAACACGGCGATCAGGTACACGCCGGTCAGGCGGAAGCGGTCGGTCTCGGTTCCGAAGAACGCGATGAACACGACCACGGCGAACGACGGCAGCAACGCTTCGAAGGTCGAGGCGAGACGAAACGCCGCCCAATCGGCGAGGAACGCCACCAGCCACACCGCGATGGTCGCCAGCACGACGTAGCCGACGAGAGCGTCGGTCGGGGCCTTGACCTCGTCGAACAGCTGCCACGAAGTCGTCAGGTCGAGCGTCGATGGCGTCACGGGTGGCGCCGGTGGGCACGAAGCCCGCAGCGGTGTCGCGGTAGTGGGTGAGCGTCACCTGGATCGTCGCCACCACGGTGGATGCGATCGCCGCGACGGTCAGCCCCCGACCCAGGCGGCGCACGGCGGCGACGGTGAGGTGTGCCAACAACGCCGTGACCGCGAGCTGGCGGCTCCACGGCCCATCGAGGAACAGGCGTTCCGCTCCGGCCACCGCAGCCAGGGTCACCACGACCAACAACAGCTCGGCGACGATCAGCAGCGGTGCGGTGCGATTGGTCGGCGCGGTGCTCACCGCCCGAACCTGCCCGGCGAGTGCATGGCGAGGTGCCAGGCCTCTGCAAATGCCACACCGGAGGGAACAGGGATCACGATGGTCGACCGTAGTGCGCCATCGGTGGCGCTCGGTATCGCCCCGTCGTCGCGGAACACGGCGAGGACGCGCCGGCCGTAGATGCCGGCTGCAGACCGGAACATGGCATCGTCGAACTCGTCGTCGCCGGTGGTGACGCTGACCAGCGCACCGCCGCTGCCCGGACCGATCATGCGCTCGATCACGGCCGCCGGCGGATGCTCGCTGCGTTCGACGACCGCGAGATCGGCGAGGATGCGTGCCAGATGGTGCCGCCCGCCACCGAAGCCCGAGTCGACGCCACCGGTGCAGAGGAGGCGGACGCGATCGCCACGGCGGATGCTCGCGGCAGCGACGCTCGCAGCAGCCGAGACCATGGCTTCGAAGGTGTCGGTCGGGCTGCGTGTGCCGCTGTCCCCCGAGGACAGGTCGACCGCGGCCTCGGCCGGCCGGGTGTCGAGGAGCACCGTGACGCGCCCGTGCCACGGCAACTCGTCCTGGCGCACCATGAGATCGTCGTGGCGAGCCGAGGAGGGCCAGTGGATGCGGCGCAGATCGTCGCCGACCTGGTACTCGCGCAGCGCATGGAACTCTTCGCCGAGCGGCGCGACGCGTTGTTGTTGGACGGTGAGACGCTCGATGTCGCTCCCCGAGGACCGCCGGACCGCGTCGAGGTCGTCGACACGTGGGTACACGACCAGGGACATGTCGTGGTCGCCGGTGGTGGTGATCCGGGCCAGACCGAAGGGGTCCATGACCGTGAGGCGCAGCGGGCCGACGCGAACGACACCGCGCCGTTCGGTGGGAAGACGGTAGACGGCCGTGCTCCCGGCCCCGGTCGCCATCGGTGCGACCATCAGTTCCACACCGCTGGTGCCGGAGACGTCGTCACGCAGGCGCAGGACGGGGGAGCGCAGCCGAGACCGGTTCCGCAGGGAGAGATCGACCCGGCAGGGGTCGCCGGCATGCACCCGGGGAGGCGTGAGGCGTCGGGAGACCTGGACCTGGAGGCGTCTGACGACCACGTAGACGAAGGCGCCGGTCAGCAGCGCCAGCCCGCCCGCTCCCAGGATGAACAATTCGGGCAGGCCGAACGCACGGCCGCCTGCGAGGACCGCGAGGCTCACCGCCAACAAGACGACGCCGGTGCGGGTCAACATGGCGTGGTGGTCAGGTTCGTGGGACCGGCACCGACGCCAAGATGTCGTCGGTGACGTCGGATGGGGTCACGCCACGCAACGACGCATCGGTCGTGAGGACCATGCGGTGATCGAGTACCGGGTGCGCCAGGGCCTTGACGTCGTCGGGGGTGACGAACTCGCGACCGCGCGCGGCAGCGAGGGCCCGACAGACCCGCTGGAGTGCCAGCGTCGCTCGTGGCGACATGCCGAGTGCGAGGTCGTGGTGGCGTCGAGATGCGCCGGCGAGATCGACCAGATAGGCACGCACGCCGTCGGCGACGTGCACGGTCTGGGCCGCAGCGGCCATGCCCTGCACCTCGCTGCGGGTCACGACCGGGGTCAGATTGGCCACGACGTCGTCGCGGGTGTGGGTGTCGAGCACCCGCAACTCGGCCTCGCGGCTGGGGTAGCCCATCGAGACCTTCATGAGGAACCGGTCGAGCTGGCTCTCGGGTAGTGGATAGGTGCCCTCGTGGTCGAGGGGGTTCTGGGTGGCGAGCACCATGAAGGGACGGCGCAGTGCGTGGGTCTCGCCGTCGACGGTCACCTGGCGTTCGGCCATGGCCTCGAGCAGCGCCGACTGGGTCTTCGGTGATGCCCGGTTGATCTCGTCGGCCAGCACGATGCCGGCGAACACCGGACCGGGGCGGAACTCGAAGCGGCTGTCGTTGCGGTTCCAGACGCTGAGGCCCACGACGTCGGTCGGCAGCAGGTCCGGTGTGAACTGGATGCGGCCGACCTCGCTGTCGATCGACTTCGCCAGTGACTTGGCCAGGCTGGTCTTGCCGGTGCCGGGGGCGTCCTCGATGAGCACGTGGCCTTCGGCGACGAGGGTCAAGGTGACGAGGCGGATGACGTCGATCTTTCCCTGGATCGCCGTGCCGACGTTGGCCACGATGGCGTCGAAGAGGTCAGCGAAGGTCCGGGTGCGGTCCTTGGTCTGCTGGCTCACGTCGGCGGCTCCCTCGGCGGGCTCGGGTCCGTCTCCGAGCTGCCGGGCCAGGGTATGCCACCGGCGTCGGCCCCACGCAGCGGAGGGTGTGCCCACTATCCTTGACCACCGTGGACCGACGATGGGTTGCTCGCACCGGCGCAGCGATCGCCGTGCGTCCGGCGTTGTGGACGACGGCGCTCGCGACCGCATGGCGGCTGCGCCGCAACCGGTGGTGGACCGAAGCACCGTTCGTGCCGGTTCCGGGTCGCTCCTACCTCCGGTTCCGGATGGTCACGGCCTACGGAGACCCCGACGCCGACCCGAGCGTCGACGATGTGCTGACCTACCTGCGCTGGTGTCGGGCGTGGCCGGCAGTGCGCGGCTGACACCGACATCCATGACACCCGCACTGGTGCTGAACGCGACGTTCGAGCCGCTCAGCGTCGTGTCGACACGCCGGGCGCTGGTCCTGGTGCTCGACCGACAAGGCGGACGTCGTGCACGCCACCGATGCCCGGATTCGCTCCGAGCGCCTCGAGTTCGCAGTGCCGAGCGTCGTGAAGCTCCGTACCTACGTGCGGACCCCGTTCGGTCGGCGGTGCGCCCTGAGCCGTCGGGGAGTGTTCGCCCGTGACGGTCATCGCTGCCAGTACTGCGGCGGCCGAGCCGAGAGCATCGATCACGTGCATCCGCGAAGCCGCGGTGGTGGCGCACACCTGGGACAACGTGGTCGCGGCGTGTCGTCGGTGCAACACGTCGAAGCGGGATCGGTTGTTGAGCGAGACGACGCTTCCGTCTCGCCCGCCAACCTGCCGAGCCGCCACACGGATCGTGGGTGGCGTTGTCGGTCGGCGTCGGTGCCGAGCGAATGGAAGCCCGTACCTGCCGGCATGGTCGCCGGACCGGGGAGTGGGGTCGCCGGACCGCGGGGTGGGGTCGCGAGCGGTGGGGTCGGGCGGCGACCGAACCGGGTGCCGCGGTGGGGCATTGACGCCCGATCGGTTCAGCGACATCGACGTGGCGGCGGCAGTGACGGCGGAGGCCGTCGTCGGGCGCTGGCAGATGCGGTGGTGCTCCGGCTCGGCCGCTTCGCTCCACGGCATCGACCCGTCGGACCTGTCGTCCGACGAGGTGGGCGGGCCCGCCGCCTGGGTCTGTCAGCCCGACCCGAGCGGCGCTGGTGTTGGGGTCGACACAGCCACGTGACGTGGTCGATGCCGAGGCCGCCGCGCGCTGGGAGCTCGACGTCGTGGTGCGACGCAGCGGCGGGGGAGCGGTGCTCGTGACGCCAGGCGATGTCGTCTGGGTCGACCTGTGGATCCCGCGAGGCGATCGGGAGTGGGACGACGATGTCGGTCGTGCGGCCCACTGGGTGGGCGACGTCTGGGCGACGGTTGCGGCCCGCCTCGGCGTCGAGGCCCACGCCCACACCGGTGCCATGCGCGTCGACGCGCTGGGTCGGTTGGTGTGCTTCGCAGGCGTGGGCCCCGGCGAGGTGATGGTGGGCGACGCGAAGCTGGTCGGTGTGTCCCAACGCCGTGTCCGGGCTGGGGCGCGCTTTCAGTGCCAGTGGATCCGGCGGTGGGCCCCCGAGGCCCTCGTCGAGACACTGGGCATCGCCGATGCTGCCGAGCGCCGACGCGTCAGCGACGCGGGGATCGGGGTCGATGTGCCGCTGGACCGCATCGTCGCCACGTTGGCCGAGGTCCTGGCCGAACGCTGACCGTTCGATCGGTCGAGGTCGATCGCAGGCGTCCTCCACCGAGCTCCACCGCCGCCCTCGACGCCCCACCGGTGTGCGGTCGACCGGCTCGGGTGGGCCCGACGGCGAACTCCTCCGGCATGCGGGCGCCTCGATCAGCGGCCCGTCGAGCACCCCGGGCGCATCCGGCGGCCTCGTCGCGGGCTCGTGACCTGCGCAGATGCCCGTCAACGTCGGCCGGGTGGAGGAAATTCCCTCGAAATCGTTGCCAGGTGGAGGGAAAGGGTTTACGGTGGAGCCTTGTGGGAGCCAGGGGAACGAAAAGGGTCAACGATCCAATCGCTGTGACCAGTCGGGGAACCCTCGACGCAGACCCCCGGCACGAACCAGCGACGGAGACGGGTACCAACGGTGTTCACGGGAACGTTCGAGCGTCTGCTCGACAACAAGGGACGGATCGTCGTCCCCCCGTCGCTGCGCCGGCACATGCCCGACCACTGTTTCGTCGCGGCGCCGCCGAACGACGAGTGCATCCAGATCTTCACGCCGGAACGCATGGCCGAGGTCTCCGAACGACTGGCGACCGCGGTCCACGAGGGATCGCTGTCGACCCATGCCTTCCGAACCTGGTCGTCGTCGATCAACGAGGCCCGGATCGACTGCGCAGGGGCGCCTGCCGATTCCCCAGGCGCTGCGCGACAAGACCGGCCTCGACCGGGAGGTCGTGATGATCGGCGCCGTGAAGCGCATCGAGTTGTGGTCACCCGCGGCCTGGTCCGACGAGCAGCAGCGTGCCCATGAGGAACCAGTCGACATGGCGAGATGGATCTGACCAACGGGAGGTCACGCACACGAACTGACGAGGGACGCGATGAGAACGAACACCCGCATATGGGCAGTCTTCCGGTCGACAAGATGGAAGGCCCCTACTCCGCCCGCTTGCCATCTAGCTCGATCGGGGAGAAATCCCGACGTGCGCCCGTTGGCCGGGAGACTGCCGATGTGCGGGTGTGTCTCGTGACCGAGACACCACCGTTCTCACACCAACCCGTCATGCTCGCCGAGATCCTCGAGGTCTTCGCCCCCATCGACGACGGCGTCGTCATCGACGCCACCGTCGGCGGGGGAGGTCATGCCGGGGCCCTGCTCGACGCCCACCAGGCCATCGGTCTCGTGGGCCTCGACCAGGACCCGGCTGCACTCGCCGCCGCCGAGGCGCAGCTGGCCCGCCATCGCGACCGGGTGACCCTGCGCCGAGCTCGCTTCGATGCCTTCGCGGGCGAGCTCGATGCGCTCGGCATCACCACGATCGCCGGGGTGCTGTTCGATCTCGGCGTGTCGTCGCACCAGCTCGACACCGGCGAACGCGGGTTCAGCTTCCGTCTCGATGGCCCGCTCGACATGCGGATGGATCCGGCCATCAGCCCGAGCGCAGCCGAGTTGGTCAACGGCCTGGACGAGTCGGCGCTGGCGCGCCTGCTCTCGGACTACGGCGACGAACGCCATGCTCGACGCATCGCCCGGGCGATCATCGACAGCCGCCCGATCGACACGACCGGACGTCTCGCCGAGGTCGTCGCCGCCTCGATGCCCGCAGCGTCGCGGCGCAGCCCCGGCCACCCGGCTCGCCGGACCTTCCAGGCCCTGCGCATCGCCGTGAACCGAGAACTCGACGTGTTGGCCCCGGCGCTCGACCAGGCGATCGACCGTCTCCGGCCGGGCGGACGCGGTGCGGTCCTGTCGTACCACTCGGGCGAGGACCGCATCGTCAAGCGTGCGCTCCGCAGCGCCGCCGGCCTCGATCGCAGCACACCGCGAGGTCTGCCCGAGCCGCTCGATGCCGAGCCGCCTGCCATCCGGCTCCTGCACCGCAGCGGGCGCACCCCCACCGAGGCCGAGATCGCCGCGAACCCGCGGGCCAAGGCCGCACGTCTGCGTTCGTTCGAACGCACCCTGCCCGGAACCGCGGTGCCATGAGCACCGCGACCCGAGCCCGTCGCAGGCCCGACCATGCGAGCCGGCCGCGCCCGGTCGTCGGCGCAGCGACGCTCGACGCGCCCGAGTCTGGTGGCGCGTATCGTGCGGATCTCGACGGTCGTCGTCGTGTTCTTCGCCGTGGTCGTCCTGTTCGGCCTCGTCGCATTCCACGCCCTGATCGTGCGGAACCAGACACGCATCGACGCCCTCAACGCCGAACTCGGCGAATCGCTGCGCGCTCGGCAGGAACTCCAGCTCGCGGTGGCGCAACTCGAAGCACCGGATCGGATCCGGGCCGAGGCGATCGGCCGTCTCGGCATGATCGAACCGGCCGATGTCATCTACCTCGAGCCCTTGCCGGCACACGCCATCGCGGACATCGATGCACCGATCGCCGCCGTGGCCCCGGCCGATGGCGGTGGCGCCTCCGACACCTCCGACATCCCGGACGGTACCGGCGCCACGGCGTCCACGGACGGGCGCTGATGACCACGAGGCAGAGTGGGCCGCGGCCGGTCGCGTACGACCCCGGACGACGGATCGCCGTCATGGTTCTGGCGCTCGTGGTCGTCGCCGGTGCCCTCGTCGCCCAGATGGTGCGAATCCAGGTGTTCGAACGCGACCGCTACGTCGCCAAGGGTGAGGAGCAATGGTCGCGGTCGGTGGCCCTGGCCGGCGACCGCGGCGATCTCGTCGACCGCAACGGCGAGACGCTGGCGGTGTCGATGCCCAACCCGGTGGTCTGGGTCGACCCTCGGCTGGTGGTCGATCCCGTCGCCCAGGCCGAGGCCCTCGCGCCGGTGCTCGGTCGCGATCCCGCCGAGATCGCCGAGATCCTGGGCGGCGACGGCGAGTTCCGCTACCTCCAACGCCCGAGCGACCCCGAGACCGCCGCTGCGATCGAGGCCATGGAGGACATGCCCGGGGTCGCCATCACCGAGGAACCCGCCCGATTCCGGCCCAACGGCACCCTGGCCCGCAGCGTGCTCGGCACGACCGACATCGACCAGATCGGCATCAGCGGCATCGAGAAGCAGTACGACGAGGCGCTGGCGGGTGAGGCCGGCGCCATGTTGTCGGAACGCTCGATCGACGGCCGGACCATTCCCGACAGCGAACGCATCATCGAACCGGCCCACCAGGGGTCGGACCTGCGCCTCACCATCGACCGGGCCCTGCAGTTCGAGGTCGAGCGCAGCCTCACCGCGGCCGTCGAGGCCGAGAACGCCGAAGGCGGCGTCGTGGTCATCACCGAACCCGCGACCGGCGAGATCCTGGCGATGGCGTCGGTCGGCCGCGACGACACCGGCGCGGTCGTGGCGACACCGGACAACCGTGCCGTCACCTGGACCTACGAGCCCGCCTCGGTGATGAAGGCGCTGACCTTCTCGGCCGTGCTCGACCGTGGTCTCGCAGACCCGTCGACCGAGCGTGTCATCCCCGACACCGTCGATCTCTACGAGGAGTCCTTCACCGACGACGAGCGCTACGGCACGCTGTCCGATGACCACGACCGACATCCTCGTCCGTTCGTCGAACACGGGCACCGTCACCTGGGCGATGGAGCTGGGTGCGACAGACCTGCACGACTATCTGCGGGGGTTCGGCCTCGGCACCGAGACCGGGCTGGGTTTTCCCGGCGAGTCCGCCGGCCTCTTCGACGACGTCGACGACTGGTCCGGCACCTCGATCGCATCGATCTCGCTCGGCCAGGGCATCTCGGTCACCCCACTCCAGATGCTCGCCGCCTACAACACCATCGCCAACGAAGGCCTGTACGTCGCGCCGCGCCTCGTCGCCGAGGTCGTCTCCGACGAGGGATCCGAGCGTCCCGAATCGTCCGCAGCGCGTCGCGTGGTCGGCGCCGAGACCGCCGAGGCCGTTCGGGACATGTTGACCCGGGTGGTCGTCGATGGCACGGCTCGTCGAGCGCTCGTGCCGGGCTACGACATCGCAGCCAAGACCGGAACGGCGCAGAAGCCCCAGGAGGGCGGGGGCTACACCGATGCGCTCGGCGCGTACCACTACGTTGCCACCGTGGCCGGTTTCTTCCCGTCGGAGCATCCCGAGTTCTCGATGATCGTCGTCATCGACGAACCCGCGCCCGAGATCTACGCGAGCCGGGTCAGCGCGCCGCTGTTCGGCGAGCTCGCAGCCTGGACGCTCCGTCACTTCCAGGTCTCACCCGACACCGATCTGGTGTTCGACGAGTCGGCGTCCGGTCCCGTCGAGCCCGAGGCCGGCCCATGAGACTCAGCCGTCTGGTCACCCTCGCAGCACGTCGGTCGCCCGAACTCGGATGGGCGACCGTGGCCCCGACCGGAACCGACCCTCGCCACGACGACCCCGAGATCTCCACGATCCGCTTCGACTCGCGCGCCGTCGGCCCCGGCGATCTCTTCGTGGCGCTCACCGGGGAACGAGCCGACGGCCACGACCACGCCGCGGCCGCCGTCGACGCAGGAGCCTCGACGCTGCTCGTCGAGCGGCGGCTCGGCTCGCCCGACGCCCCGGCGCCGCTGTCGGTGCCGCAGGTCATCGTGGGAGCGACTCGTCCCGCCATGGCCATGGTGGCCTGCACACTCGAGCGGGACCCGACCGCTGAACTCTTCGCCGTCGGCGTGACGGGCACGAACGGCAAGACGACCACGACGCATCTCGCCGCGGCGATCCTCGATCACGCCGGTGTCGCCTGTGGCCAGATCGGCACCCTGACCGGCGAACGCACCACACCGGAATCCCCGGACCTCCAGCGACGACTGCGCATGATGGTCGAGTCCGGTCTCCAGGCGGTGGCGATGGAGGTCTCGTCGCATTCGCTCGTGCAGGACCGGGTCCTCGGCGCCCGCTTCGACGTCGGGGTGTTCACCAACCTCAGCCCAGACCATCTCGACTACCACCACACGATGGAGAACTACTTCGCGGCCAAGGCATCGATGTTTCGCACGGGCATGGTGTCGGCCGCCGTCGTCAACGGCGACGACGAGTGGGGTCGCCGCCTGGTCGACGAGCTCAGCGGTCGTTCCGCGCTCGAGCTGGCGGTCGTCACCGACGCCGACGCCGAGGACCTGGCGTGCACCATCGAGGGTTCGATGTTCCGATGGCGGGGCCACGAGGTGCGCCTGGCCATTCCCGGACGCTTCAACGTGCACAACGCGCTCGCCGCCGCCGAGGCCGCACGCTTCGCCGACATCTCCGACGCGGCGATCGCCGCCGGGCTGTCGGCAGCCGGACAGGTCCCGGGCCGGTTCGAGATCGTCGCCCGCGCCGACGCCGCAACGGACGGTCCGACGGTCGTCGTGGACTACGCCCACACCCCCGACGGTCTCGCCAAGGTCCTCGCCGCCGTCCGCGAGCTCGCCCCTGAGGCCGGGGTCGCCGTCGTGTTCGGTTGCGGCGGTGATCGCGACCGGGACAAGCGCCCGCTCATGGGCGCCGCTGCCGCCGCAGGCGCAGATCGGGTCATCGTGACGTCGGACAATCCTCGCAGCGAAGACCCCGACGAGATCATCGCGGCGATCGTCGCCGGTCTCGACGAGCGAACCGACCTCCACGTGATCGCCGACCGGGCCGAGGCGATCAGCGTCGCCGTCGCCGCACACAGCGCCACCGACGTGGTCGTCGTGGCCGGCAAGGGCCACGAGAAGACCCAGACCATCGGCGACGAGATCCTGGCGTTCGACGACCGAGAAGTGGTGCGCCGCGCCGTGGCCGAACGACGGAATGGGAGCCGACCGGTGATTCGTCTGTTGATCGCCGTCGCCATCTCCGGCGGGATCTCGCTCGTCGGGAACCAAGTACCTCATCGAGTGGCTGACCCGCCATCGCATCGGCCAACCCATCCGCGCCGACGGACCCGGCGGCCACATCACCAAGGCCGGCACCCCGACGATGGGCGGCGCTGCCATCGTCGGCGGCGCCGTCGTCGCCTATGTCCTGAGCGACTTCGCCGCCGGCGTCTTCACCCGGACCGGCATCTTCGTGATGCTCGCGATCCTCGGTGCCGGCATCGTCGGGCTGCTCGACGATGGCCTCAAGGTGACCCGCGAGCGCAACCTCGGCCTCAACAAGCGAGCCAAGGTCATCGGGCTGCTCGTGATCGCCTTCGGCTTCTCGATCCTCATGGTCACCTTCACCGAGGTCCAGACCGAGATCGGGTTCACCCGCGTCGACACCCTCAGCATCGACCTCGGCCCGGTCCTCTGGGTGTTCTGGGCGGTGTTGTTGATCCTCGGCACGGCCAACGCCGTGAACCTGACCGACGGCCTCGACGGCCTGGCGGCCGGTTCGGCGACGATGTCGTACTTCGCGTACACCGTCATCGCCTTCTGGGCGTTCCGCAACGAGTCCATCTATCAACTCGACCACGCGCTCGACCTCGCGGTGGTCGCCGTGGCGATGCTCGGCGCCTGCGTCGGGTTCCTGTGGTGGAACGCGGCGCCGGCACAGATCTTCATGGGCGACACGGGCTCGCTCGCGATCGGCACCGGCCTGGCATGCCTCGCGCTGGCGACCAACACCGAGCTGCTGTTGCCGATCCTCGGCGGGCTCTTCGTCGCCGAGACGCTGTCGGTGATCATCCAGGTCACGTCGTTCCGGCTGTTCGGCGCCGGGTCTTCCGCATGGCGCCGTTCCATCACCACTTCGAGCTGCTCGGCTGGCCCGAGACCACCGTCATCATCCGCTTCTGGCTCATCGCCGGCTTCCTGACGGCCGTCGCCCTCGGCATCTTCTACGCCGACTTCCTCGAAGTCTCCGATCTCGGCCTGGTCACGCCATGAGCGCCGTTCCGGGGCCGGGCGATCGCGCGCTCGTCGTCGGGTTCGGTCTCCACGGCCGCGCTGTCGTGGCCGCGCTGACGTCGCGTGGCATCGACGCCGATCGTCGTCGACGACGCGCCGAACGCAGCGGCCGACGCTCGCTGCGGTCGGCAGCCGGCGTCGACTCTGGTAGCCGGCCCCTCGGACTGCGGATCTCGAGCGCCTCGTCGCCGATGCGGCAGCGGTCGTTCCGACGCCGGGCCTTCCCGACGCCCACCCGGTGTTCGGTCTCGCCGCTGCGCACGGCGTCGCCGACCATCAGCGAGTTCGATCTGGCCGGCGCGTGGGACCATCGGCCGATCGTCGCCATCACCGGCACCAACGGCAAGACCACGGTCACCACCATGGTCACCGAGATGCTCGACACGCAGCGGGGTCGCAGCCGTCATGGCCGGCAACACCGACGTGCCGCTGGTGACCGCCATCGACGACCCGTCGGCTGACGTGTTCGTCGTCGAGGCGTCGTCGTTCCGGTTGGGACACTCCCGTCACTTCCGGCCGAGGGTCGCGACCTGGTTGAACTTCGACCCCGACCACCTCGACGTCCACGAGTCGCTCGCGGCGTACGAACGAGCCAAGGCCCGGATCTGGAGCGACCAACGAGGCGAGGACATCGCCATCGCCAACGCCGAGGACCCCGTAGTGATGCGCAACCTCGCCGGTCCGGCCCGATCGATCACCTTCGGCCTCGCGACCGGCGATGCCCACGTCAGCGACGACGCCTTGATCGTCGATGGCGACGAGTTGATCGCCGTCGCAGAACTCGCCCGCTCGCTGCCGCACGACCAGGCCAATGCACTGGCTGCTGCGGTCACGGCGCTGGCCGCGGGCGCGAGCCGTTCTGCGGTGCACGCCACCCTGGCGACCTTCGAGGGTCTGGCCCACCGGGTCGCCTTGGTGGGGGAGCGCCACGGCGTGCGATGGTTCGACGACTCCAAGGCCACCACCCCCCATGCAGTGATCGCCGGTGTCGGGGGTTTCGATTCGGTCGTGCTGATCGCCGGGGGTCGGAACAAAGGCGTCGACCTGTCGCCGCTCGCAACGCTCGGTGATCGAGTCCATGCCGTGGTGGCCATCGGCGACGCCACCGCCGAGATCGCCGCGGCGTTCGCCGGTGGACCGCCGGTCCGGCCTGCCAGCACGATGGCCGACGCCGTGCGGCTGGCCGCCGGCCTCGCTCGGGCGGGCGACGCGGTGGTCCTGTCGCCCGGTTGTACGTCCTATGACTGGTACACGAGCTACGCCGAGCGCGGCGACGACTTCACCGACCACGTGCGGCGTCTCGTACTCGACACGGAGCACCACGATGGCTGACGTCTCGATCGCTCGCCCGTCCTATCGGTCGTCGGTGAAGCGGATGATCCACGACACCCTCGGGGTCGTCGAACGCGCCGACCCCGGCGGCTGGGGAACCGCTCAGGTGATCGTCGTCGTCCTCGTCGCGCTGTTGAACATCATCGGTCTGGCCATGGTGCTGTCGGTGTCGTCGGTGACGGCGACCATCGAGGGCAACGACACCTGGTATTACTTCGTTCGCCAGAGCCTCTGGATCGCCCTGGGCACCGTGGCGTTGGTGGTGCTGCGAAGCGTCGACTACCACATCTGGCGCCGTGTCGTCCCCGTGGCGCTGGTGGTCACCTTCGCGATGTTGGCCGCCGTGTTGGTGCCGGGTGTCGGGATCACGGTCAACGGCGCCCGCCGCTGGCTCGGTGCCGGGCCGGTCACCGTGCAGCCGACCGAGCTGTTCAAGTTGACCATGCTCATCTACACAGCCGACCTCATGGCCCGACGCAGCCATCTGCTCGACGACAGCCGCAAGACGATGGTGCCGGTGCTGGCGGTCTTCGGCGGCCGGCGCCGCTGCTGATCATGGTGCAGCCCGACCTCGGCAGCGTGATCGTCGCCGGCGGCATCACCACCGCAGTGCTGTTCGCCGGCGGCGTCCGCCTGGCACCGCTCGCCGGGGTCGCCGCGACAGGCTTCGTGATCGCATCGATCCTCGCCGTCGCCGCGCCCTACCGCCGAGCACGGTTGTTGGCCTTCATCGACCCGTGGGAGTCACCGGAGAGCATCGGGTACCAGAACATCCAGTCGCTGGTGGGAATCGCCGGCGGCGGGGTGACCGGGGTCGGCATCGGCGAGGGCCGTGTGAAGTGGGGCTACCTGCCCGAGGCCGACACCGACTTCATCTTCGCCGTCGTGGCCGAGGAGATGGGGCTCGTCGGTTCGCTCCTGGTCCTCGCCTTGTTCGTGTTGATCGCCGTCATGGGCATCCGGATCGCGCTCCGTGCACCGGATCGGTTCGGCACACTGGTCGCGATCGGGATCGTCGTCTGGCTGGTCACCCAGGCGATCGTCAACATCGGTGCCGTCATCGGTGTCCTGCCGATCACCGGCATTCCGCTTCCCGTTCGTGTCTCTCGGCGGCACCTCGCTCGTGGTCGGCATGGCCGCGGTGGGTCTGTTGTTGCAGGTCGGACGTCAGGGCCGGGCATGACCGAGTTCGTCATCGCCGGCGGCGGCACCGCCGGCCACGTCCATCCGGGTCTGGCGGTCGCGCGCGCCTTGGTCGAGCGCGGCCATGCGATCGAATCGGTGCTGTACGTCGGCAGCGACGCGTGGCATCGAGGCCGACCTGGTCCCGAGCGCCGGGTTCGCGCTCGAGACCCTCCCGGGGCGCGGGATCCCGCGTCACCTCGGCCTCGACGCCGTGCGGGCCGCCGCGAACCTCGTCCGCGGGGTCGCCGCCGGGGTCGCGTCTGATCTGGCGAACGAAACCGAAGGTGGTCTTGTCGCTCGGTGGGTACGCCGCCGTGCCCTGTGCAGTGGGTGCGCTCGTCTGTCGCGTGCCGGTCGTGGTCCACGAACAGAACGCAGTGCCAGGTGCGGCAAACCGCCTGATCGCTCGATGGGCGGTCGCGTGTGCGGTCTCCTACCCCGACACGCCGCTGCCGCGAGCACGACGCTGACCGGCAATCCGGTCCGTCCCGAGATGCTCGGGATCGACCGGGAGCACATCCGCGACGCCATCCGCGCGCGTCTCGGAGTCGCTCCGGATCAGGTGTTGGTCGTGGCGACCGGCGGCTCCCTCGGCGCGCTCACCATCAACCGAGCCGTGCTCGAGGCAGCCGGGCGCTGGCGCGATCGTGACGATCTCGTCGTCCACCACGTCGATCGGTGCGCGTGACTGGGACGTGCTGGCCCCTGATCGCGACGCGCTCGGCCTCCCACACCCTCGACTACCGGGCCGTGCGGTACGAACACGACATGGCGTCGATGTTCGCAGCTGCGGACCTCGTGGTGTCGCGAGCGGGTGCCTCCACCATCGCCGAGCTCGCCGCGGTCGGTGTGGCGTCGGTGCTGGTGCCGCTGCCGACGGCACCGGGCGATCATCAACGAGCCAATGCAGGGGCGCTCGTCGCCGCAGGCGCAGCCCGCCTCGTCGATGACGACCGCTTCGACGGCGCACAATTGTGTTCGGTTCTCGAGGAACTGCTGGCGCCGCCGGGCACGCTCGATGCCATGGCCCATGCGGCCGCGGCCGTCGCCAGATCCGACGCCGCCGATCGAGTCGCAACGATGCTGGAGGACTGCTCCCGATGACCGAGCTCCCGAACGCCGACGTCGACACCGGCGCAGCGGACACCGCAGAACTCGACCTCACGGTGCGATGCCGCATCCACGTCATCGGCGTCGGTGGTGCCGGCATGCGCGCCATCGCCTCGGTGCTCGCCGCCATGGGCCATCAGGTGTCGGGCAGCGACCTGAAGGAATCGGGAGGGCTCGATCGGCTGCGCGCCGAGGGTGTCGACATCTCGATCGGTCACGATGCGGCGCAGGTCGCCGACGTCGACCTGGTCACCCGATCGACCGCCGTGCCCGACGCCAATGTCGAGGTGGTGGCCGCGATCGCCGGCGGGACCCCGGTGCTCAGCCGGGCGGAGATCCTGGCCGCCATCGCTCGGATCCGTCCCACCCTCGCCGTGGCCGGGACCCACGGCAAGACCACCACCTCGTCGATGCTCGCCCTGGCGCTTGGTCGATGCCGATCTGGACCCGTCGTTCATCATCGGTGGTGAGGTCAACGAGATCGGCAGCGGTGCCGTCTGGAGCGACGAGCCCGGCTGGTTCGTGGTCGAGGCCGACGAGAGCGACGGCACCTTCCTGGCGCTGGATCGCTCTGCGGCGATCGTCACGAGTCTCGAACCGGACCATCTGGCCCACTACGGGAGCCAGGAGGCGCTCGAAGCGGCCTTCGCCGACCTTCGTCGCCGGCGTGGCCGGGCCCACCATCGTCTGCGTCGACGACCCGGGCTGTCGACGTCTGATCGACGGGGCCGGAGACGCCGAGATCGTCACGTACGGCACTGCGGTCGACGCCGACTGGGTGATCTCGGGCTACGAGCCCGCCCGCGCCGGTGCGTCGTTCGCGCTCCGCGGACCCGACGGCGATCTCGGGACCCTTCGCCTCGCCACGCCCGGGCTGCACAACGTACGCAACGCCACTGCGGCGATCGCGGCCGCCGTGGCGATCGGCGCACCGGCGACCGCTGCCGCAGCCGCGCTCGAGCGGTTCGGTGGTGTCGCCCGGCGTTTCCAGTTCCGAGGCGTCGCCGACGGCGTCACCTACGTCGATGACTACGCCCACCTGCCGAGCGAGGTCGACGCGGCCCTCGAAGCCGCGGCCGGTGGCGAGTGGGGGCGCATCGTCTGCGTCTTCCAACCCCATCGGTATTCGCGCACGGCCGACCTGTGGCGAGACTTCGCTGGCTGTTTCCGACGCGCCGACCTCGTCGTGCTCACCGATGTCTATTCGGCGGGCGAGTCACCGCTGCCGGGCGTGACGGGCAAGCTGGTCGCCGATGCGGTTCTCGACGCCGACCCGCGGCGCGATGTGGCGTATCTGCCCCATCGTGAGGATCTCCGTCTCTACCTCGCGGCCCGCCTCCGCGAGGGCGATCTGTGCCTGACGCTCGGCGCAGGTGACCTGACGACGCTGCCCGACGACCTGCTGGGCTCGCATCCGTGACCGGCGGTACCGGCACCGGCGCGCTCGCAGCGATGGCCGAGGAGCGCCTGGTCGACAGCGTCGTGCGCCGCGACCACCCCGTCGGCGCGTTGACGACCTACCGGGTGGGCGGATCCGCCGAGGTCTTCGTCGAGATCGCGTCGCTGGATGATCTCGTCGCGCTCGCCGGGCTGGTCGCGGTGCATCGACCGCCGGTCGTCGTGCTCGGCCGCGGCTCGAATCTCCTGGTCTCCGACGGCGGGGTCGCAGGCCTCGTCGTCCACCTCGGCGAGGTGTTCTCGTCGGTTTCGATGCGCAGGTACCCAGGCGCGCCTCGGTGGCGCAGCGAGCCTTCCGGCCGCTGCCCGGCGCCTCGCCGGGGCCGGCCTGACCGGTTTCGAATGGGCGGTGGGCGTTCCCGGATCGGCTGGAGGCGCCGTGCGCATGAACGCCGGCGGCCACGGATCCGACATGGCAGCGTCGGTCCGGTGTGCCCGCATCGTCGATCTCTACGAGGGCGAGGAGGCACCCGTGGACGCCGGCGACCTCGGGCTCACCTATCGGAACTCGCTCGTCGCATCCCACCAGATCGTCACCGAGGTCACCCTCGACCTCGAGGCGGGCGATGCGGAGCGCAGCAGTGCCGAACTCCGCGAGATCGTCCAGTGGCGGCGGGCCAACCAACCGGGCGGGCAGAACGCCGGTTCGGTCTTCACCAACCCGGCCGGCGACTCGGCGGGCCGCCTGATCGACGCCGCTGGCCTGCGCGGCCACCGACGGGGGAGTGCACAGGTCTCGTCGAAGCACGCGAACTTCATCCAGGCCGATCCGGATGGTTCCGCCGACGACATCGTCGCGTTGATGGTCGAGATCGTGCGTCGGGTGCACGACCATGCCGGCGTGTGGCTGCATCCCGAGACCGCACTCGTCGGATTCGCCGCCGAGGTGCTCGCCCCGCTCGAGGACCCCGCTGGCGTCGGTGGCGAGCAGCGGAATCCACCACCTGCGACCGTCACCGAGGAGGAATCACCGTGACGTCGCATCCAGATGGACCCGCGCCTGCGGGCCCGGCGCATCGAGGTGATGCGCCTGCAGGGGCGACGACGCCTGCGGCTGCTGGCCACGCTGCTCGTCGCCACCGTCGGCCCTGGCGGCCGGGTGGTGGCTCGTGACGTCGAGCCCGTTGCTCGACGTCGATCGCGTCGAGGTGGTCGGCACCGCACGAACGCCGGTCGGACGTGGTCATCGCCGAAGCGGGAATCGACAAGGGTGAAGCTCTAGTAGAGGTCGATCTTCCGGCCGCAGAGCAGGCCGTGGCGTCGCTGCCCTGGGTCGACGAGGTCATCAGCACGCCGCAGCGTCTTCGGCACGGTGACGATCGACGTGACCGAGCGGGAACCGATCGCCGCGGTGCCCGGGCGCGACGGGTTGGCTCCTCGTCGACGACGACGGCCGCGTCCTCGACGCCGTCGCAGCGCTCGACGCACGACGTCATGGTCGTCGACGGCGTGCGGTGGAACGTGACCCCGGGCGGATGGATCGGCGAAGGGTGCCCTCGACGCCATCGAGGTGGCTGCGACCCTGCCGACGGGTCTGCGCTCCCAGGTGGCGTCCATCCACGATCCCGGCGCCGCTGCGACGGGTGCGCCGGGCGCAGAGGCCAGTGCCGACGTGGGTATCGAGCTCGTCCTGTTCGGCGGTGGACGCGTCCAACTCGGCGAGCCGACCCAGTTGTCGGAGAAGTATCTGTCGGCCATGAGCGTCCTCGGCCGGGGTGTCGACCCGCTGCCTCGATCGCCTCGACGTCCGCGCCCCGTCGGTCCCCGTATTGACCCGCGTTCCCGACTGCTCGTAGTCTTTTACTCCACCAACATTCTCCACATCTACAACACCTTCACGGTTCGTCGTCTCACGGTCGAGTCGAGGTATGGATTCCGGGGAAGGCTCACCGGGAGGACCCCCCAGCATGGTCAACAATCCGCACAACTACCTCGCGGTCATCAAGGTCGTCGGCGTGGGCGGTGGCGGTGTCAACGCCGTGAACCGGATGATCGACGCCGGGCTGCGCGGGGTCGAGTTCATCGCCGTCAACACCGACGCCCAGGCGCTGCTGCTCTCCGACGCCGAGGTCAAGATCGACATCGGTCGCGACCTCACCCGCGGGCTCGGTGCCGGCAGCGATCCCGAGGTGGGTCGTCAGGCCGCCGAGGATCACCGCCGCGAGATCGAAGAGGCCCTGACCGGCGCCGACATGGTGTTCATCACCGCCGGCGAGGGCGGCGGCACCGGGCACCGGGGCTGCGCCCGATCGTCGCCGAGGTCGCCAAGACGGCCGGCGCGCTGACGATCGGGGTCGTCACGCGGCCGTTCAGCTTCGAGGGTCGGCGTCGAGCCGTGCAGGCCGACCAGGGCATCCAGCGCCTCCGCGAGAAGGTCGACACCCAGATCGTCATCCCCAACGACCGACTCCTGTCGATCGCCGACGAGAAGACCTCGGTCGTCAACGCCTTCAAGATGGCCGACGAGGTGCTGCTGCAGGGCGTGCAGGGCATCACCGAGCTCATCACCACACCGGGCCTGATCAACACCGACTTCGCCGACGTCAAGATGATCATGTCCGATGCCGGCTCGGCCCTGATGGGCATCGGCACCGGCAGCGGCGAGGACCGCGCCACGAGCGCCGCCCGCAAGGCGATCTCCAGCCCGCTGCTCGAGTCCTCCATCGACGGCGCACGCGGCATCCTGTTGTCGATCTCGGGTTCGAGCGAACTGGGTCTGCTCGAGGTCAACGACGCGGCCGAGCTCGTCCAGTCCGTCGCCCACCCCGATGCCAACATCATCTTCGGCACCGTCGTCGACGAGGCCATGGGCGACACGGTCCGCGTCACCGTCATCGCCGCCGGCTTCGACCGCTGGGAAGCCGAAGAAGCCCGTCCCTCGACGCGCCCCGTCGTCAACGACATCCCCGATGTCTTCGCCGAGGGCGCATCGTCCGTCGTCGACCGAGCGGCGACGACGAGGACGAGTTCGACGTGCCATCGTTCCTGAAGTGACGGCGAGCCGGTCGCGCCAGCGGCCATCGTCGGACCCGCCGCCGCTCCGCTGTCGCGCTGATGCACCACGCGCCGCCCGACTGGACACTCGCGGTCGACGGCGTCGGACGCAGCCGTCACGTCGTGGCGACCGACCGCCGCCACGGCGACCTCGACCTGCGGGTCGATCCCGACCTCGCTCGCCGGCCGCCATCGTGCGCTCGTCGACGCGCCCTGGAGCTGGTGCCGACAGGTCCACGGCGTCGACCGTCCACGTCGTCGACGTCTCCCGGCTCCGTCACCGGTGTCGACGGCGACGGACTGTGCACCTCGGCCGCCGCAGGCGCCCCATCTCGGTGCGTATCGCCGACTGCGCACCGGTGGTGCTGGCCGACCCCGCCGGGGTGCGTCGGCGGTCCTGCACGCCGGTTGGCGGGGGCTGATGGCCGGCGTCGATCGCGAACGGGGTCGCGACCATGGCCGAGCTCGGGGCGCCATCGCCGGTCGCCGTGCTCGGCCCTGTATCCGTCCCGCATCGCTACGAGTTCGGCGCCGAGGACCTCGCTCGACGTCGCCGATCGGTTCGGACCCTACGGTCCGGGGCACCACCGCTCGACGGGTCGCCCGGCGCTGGACCTGCCCGGCGGCCGTCGCAGCGGCCCTCGCCGAGCACGATGTCGAGCTCGTCGCCGTGCTCGGCGGTTGCACCGCCGCCGAGGCCGACCGACGGTGGTCGCATCGGGCCCGGGGCGAGCGCGAACGTCAGGCCGTCGTCGCCTGGATCGAGCGGGGCACGCCGTGACCGACATCGACCCTGCCGTCGTCGCCGAACGTGTCGACGCCGTCCGTCAGCCTCGTCGACCGCCACGCCGACCGGCCGGTGCGCATCGTCGCGGTCACGAAGCGCTTCGGACCTCCGGCGCCGTGCTGGCCGCGGCCGCGGCCGGGCTCGTCGACATCGGTGAGAACTACGCCCAGGAACTGGTCCGCCACCGCCGCAGCGGTGCTCGAGGAGACCCCGAGGTCGCGGCCGCACTTGCGCTGGCACTTCATCGGCCACCTGCAACGCAACAAGGTCAAGCTCGTCGCTCCGCTGGTGTCGTGCTGGCAGACCGTCGACTCGGTCCGGCTCGGCACCGAGATCGCCCGACGCGCGCCCCGGGGCCGAGGTGCTGGTGCAGGTGAACGCCACCGGCGCGCGCGGGCCAGAGCGGCATCGACCTCGCCGAGGTGCCGGCGGTGGTCGACGGGCTCCGCGCCGCTCGACCTGTCGGTCCGTGGCCTGATGTGCATCGGCGCCCACGGACGACGCTCGCCGCCACCACCGCCGCGTTCACGACGCTGCGTCGACTCTGGCCGACCAGCTCGAGCTCGTCGAGTGCTCGATGGGGATGAGCGCCGACCTCGTCGCGGCGCTCGAGGCCGGATCGACGATGATCCGCATCGGCAGCGCCCTGTTCGGGCCTCGTCCATGACCAGCTCGTGACCGAGCCGCGTCGTCGACGCCGGCCCGGAGTCGCGAGCCGGAGCGGTCGTTCGACCGCCGGGTGTCGCTGGTGTGACCGCTCGGCAGGCAATTATGCTGACACGACGCACAGGGCCGACCGGGGCCCGGGAGACGAGTCGATGCCATCGATGTTCAAGAAGGCCATGCTGTACCTGGGCCTCGGCAGTGACGAGGACTTCGAGGCCCTCGACAGCCACCAGGTCCAGCGAGCCGACAGACGGACGACGAACGTGTCCGCCCGCTGGCGCCGGCGGCCGAATCCGGGTCAGCCGCCGGCCGGCGTCACCGCGTGGTGCGGGAGGCGACGGACCCCACGTACGTCCGGCGATGACGGCCCCTCGTCCCGAACGCCGCGCACCGTCGAGCGCGGTTCGCCCGCTGCCGGCCGAGGAGCGCTCGGCCACCGAGCGCCCCACGCCGTCGCTGGTGCGCCCGGTGCGCGGCGCCCCGAGCGGTCAAGCCCCACGTCGTGTCACCGGTGTCGTTCAACGACGCGCAGGAGGTCGCCGATCACTTCAAGCGGCAAGCAACCGGTCATCATCAACCTCCAACAGGCCGAGCACGATCTGATGCGGC
Organism: uncultured Acidimicrobiaceae bacterium; assembly: GCA_963716795.1. Classification (GTDB taxonomy): domain Bacteria; phylum Actinomycetota; class Acidimicrobiia; order Acidimicrobiales; family UBA8592; genus CAVQUE01. The sequence goes on from CAVQUE010000004.1 coordinate 360,378, forward strand.
GACTGATCGATTTCTCCGCGGGGCTGTGCTACGGCGTCGGCGGCTCGATGAAGAAGGCGGCCGACTCGGTCTATCTGTTCACCCCTGCCGATGTCGAGCTGTCGGCCCAGGAGCGCGAGCGTCTGCAGGAAGCCGGTCTCTACGACCGCTGAGCGCGCACGCGTCCGGCCGGCACCGCCGACCGGTGCAGTCCGCAGATGAGCGCCAGGTCCCGAGATCGGGTCGCCGCGCCCACTACGCTGAGCGGTCATGAATCCTGGCACTCCCGACGAGACCGTCACGGCGCACGACGTCCGTACCGCACAGTTCACGCTGGTCAAGCGCGGCGGGTACGACACCCAAGAGGTCGATGCGTTCTTGGACCAGGTGGCCGAGACGCTCGACGTCATCGCCGAGATCGCAGTACCGAGCCCCGGCGCGGCCGCCCAGTCGAGGACGTCGCGCAGCCGCGGCACCCGTCGCAGCGCCTGTCCCGGCGCCGGCTGCCCCGCCGGCCGAGGCCCCACTCCAGCTCCACGATCCCGACGGCGCGGCCCAGCGCCTGCTCGCGGCCGCGCAACGCACATCCGACGCGCTCACCGCCGAGGCCAAGACCTACGCCGAGGCCCAACGCGCCGAGGCCGACGCCTATGCGGCCTCGACGCGCTAGCGATGCCGACGCCCATGCCGCACGGGTCACCTCCACCGCCGAGGCCCAGGCGGCGACCATTCGTGAGACAGCAGCCGAGGAGGCCCGCCGTGTCGCCGAGGCCACGCGGGCGTCGCTCGTCAACGAGATCGAACGGCTCGAGTCCGATCGCGACCGGCTCATGGGCGACACCGAGCGGATCCGCCGCACCTTCGAGGCCGACCGCATGCGGCTGCTCGACATCGTCGACGGCCTGCGTCGCGACATCAACGATGCCGGGTGCCGATCTCCCTCGACCCGACACCGCGCCGCCGCGCCGGCTGCGCCGAGTCCGCGCGATCACGACCCTGCCGACGGCCGCAGCGGCACCCCGACGACGCCGGTCACCGATCCACGTGTCGGAGGCCGCATCGACGGGCCGCCGTCGAGCACCGAGGTCGACCCACCCCGACGGTGCACCCGACGACCTGCCCCCGCGACGTCGCGGCGAGGCGCTCCGGCGAGATCGAGGACATCGAGGAGATCCTCGGTCGCCGAGACGCGCAGCCGAGCCCGACGTCGCCGCAGACCAGCGGCTGCGCCGGCCGACCGAGGCTCGTGCAGGCACGATCTTCGACATCGAGTCCGACCCGACCTGGAGCGACGACGCCGGCCCGCCCACCGAGGCCATGCCCGCGGTCGACACAGGCGGCGATCGCTTCTTCGACGAGTTGCGATCCTCCGACGAGGACGGGCTCGGACCCCTCGACGACGACACCGATGCGGCACTGACCGCCTTCTTCGAGTCCGATGACGACGACGACGAGAGCTGGCGTCGCCGTTTCGGCGGCCGCGGGTAGGAGCTCGGCCGACTCGGTGCCGACGGCTCCGACTCGGGCCGCCGGCGCCGTCCGGGCGGCCGGTCTGCCGAGCGATGCGGCCTCAGGCCGTCGCACCACTTCGAGCGACACCGAGATCGTCGGGCCCTCGGCGGTCTCGATCGCGATCGGCCAGGACCTGATCGGCCACGTAGCGCTCGTGGGTCGCCGACGGCGGCGATCACGTCGGCAGGTGCCGTCACCGCAACGTCGATGCGGTCGGTGACCACGAGGTCGTCGGCCTTGCGCTCTTCCTGGATGGCACGAACGACGTCGCGGGCCAGGCCCTCGGCCTCGAGTTCGGGGGTCGTGCTCGGTCTCGAGCACGACGACCGCGTCGTTGCCGGGCAGCGCTGCGGCGCTGACCCCGTCGGGCGCCTGCAGGGCGAGCTGAACTCGTGGGGCTCGAGACGATGGCCCGCGACGATCACCGATGCCGTCGGGGTCGGTGATCCAGTCGCCGGAGCGGGCCCCGGCGAAGACCTCCTGCACGGCGCCCCCGAGGCGGGGACCGAGGACCTTGCCGTCGGGGCGCAGCACGAAGTTCGCGTGGGCAGCGAGATCGTCGCTCAACTCGACGGCCTTGACGTTGACCTCGTCGGCGATGAGATCGGCGAAGTGCGGCCGAGGCGGCTCGCGTCGGACGCCCGCGACGGTCAGCGACGGCAGCGGCAGACGGACCCGCAGCCCGGCGTCTTCGCGCAGGCGCAACGCCGCCGACACGACATCGCGGACCCGATCCATCGAGGCGACCAGGTCGGGTCGGCGGGGAGGTCGTCGGGATCGGGCCAGTCGCATGAGGTGCACGCTGTCCTCGCCGGTGAGACCCGTGTGGATCTCCTCGGTGATCATCGGCAGGAACGGTGCGCCGACCCGGCACAGGGTGACCAGCACCGTGTAGAGGGTGTCGTAGGCGTCGCGCTTGTCGGCGCTCGAGCTCGCCGCTCGCCCGTGGTCGCTCGCCGGGGCCCAGAAGCGGTCGCGGCTGCGGCGGATGTACCAGTTGTTGAGCGCATCGATGAAGGCCTGGATCTCTGCGGTGGCACCCGGCAGGTCGTAGGCATCCATCGCGGCGGTGACGTCGACGACCAGCGCCCGGGTCTTGGCCAGGATGTAGCGATCGAGCACGCCGGTGGCATCGGTGCGCAACCGGCCTGTACGCCATCGACGTTCGCGTACAGCGTGAAGAACGCGTACGCGTTCCAGATCGGGGTGATGACCTGGCGCACGACGTCGTCGATGGCCTGATCGCTGATGCGGGCATCGCCGCCACGCACGATGTTGCTGGCCATGAAGTACCAGCGCAGCGCATCGGCGCCCTGGCGTTCGAAGATCTCTTCGGGCTCGGTGTAGTTGCGCAGCTTCTTCGACAGCTTGGTGCCGTCGTCGGCCAACAGGATGCCGTGGCAGATGACGTTCTCGAACGCCGGCTTGTCGAACAGCGCCCCGGCGAGGACGTGCAGCGTGTAGAACCAGCCGCGGGTCTGGTTGATGTACTCGACGATGAAGTCGGCCGGGAAGTGGCTCTCGAACCAGTCCTTGTTCTCGAACGGGTAGTGGACCTGCGCGAAGGGCATCGATCCCGATTCGAACCAGCAGTCGAGCACCTCCGGCACGCGCCGCATCATCGACCGGCCGGTCGGGTCGTCGGGGTTCGGGCGGACGAGCTCGTCGATGCAGGGGCGGTGCAGGTCGGTCGGGCGGACGCCGAAGTCGCGTTCGAGTTCGTCGAGGCTGCCGTAGACGTCGACGCGCGGGTAGGCGGGGTCGTCGCTCTTCCACACCGGGATCGGTGAGCCCCAGAAGCGGTTGCGCGAGATCGACCAGTCGCGGGCGCCGTCGAGCCACATGCCGAAGCGGCCGTCGCGGACGTGGTCGGGAACCCAGTTGATCTGCTGGTTGAGCTCGACGAGGCGGTCGCGGATGGCGGTGACCTCGACGTACCAGGAGCCGAGCGCCCGGTAGATGATCGGCGTGTCGGTGCGCCAGCAGTGGGGGTAGTTGTGGGTGTAGGTGTCGTGGCGGACGAGCCGCTCGGCCGCCTTGAGGTGGCGGATGATCGACGGGTTGGCCTCGAGGACGTTCTCGCCGGCCCATTCGACGACGTCGTCGGTGAACCGGCCCTGGTCGTCGACGGGGACCACGATGCCGATGCCGTTGGCCTCGGCGACGCGCTGGTCGTCCTCGCCGAAACCGGGCGCGATGTGCACGACGCCGGTGCCGTCGCTGGTGTCGACGAAGTCGCCGGCGATCACCCGGAACCCGTCGAGGTCGGCGTCGGCGAAGTAGGGGAACAGCGGGGTGTAGGTGCGGCCGACGAGGTCGGCGCCGCGTGACCGTGGCGACCACGGTGGCATCGCGCGAGCTCGCGTTCGTAGGTCGCCGAGCGTGGCGGCGCCGAGGACGTAGTGCGGTGTCGCTGCCGCGCGACGTCGACCACGCGCGTACTCGACGTCGGGCCCGACGGCGAGCGCCAGGTTCGACGGCAGCGTCCACGGCGTGGTCGTCCAGGCCAGGATCCGCAACGGTCCGGGGTCGTCGGACTGCGGGTCGAGGTCGAACGCGACGGTGATCGCAGGGTCCTGGCGGGGCCGGGTGGCGTCGTCGAGGCGGATCTCGAAGTTCGACAGCGGGGTCTCGGCGCCCCAGCTGTAGGGCATGACCCGGTTGGCCTCGTAGACCAGGCCCTTGTCCCAGAGCTGCTTGAACGCCCACATGACCGACTCCATGTAGTCGAGGTCCATGGTCTTGTAGTCGTTGTCGAAGTCGACCCAGCGTCCCTGGCGGGTGACGGTCTTCTCCCACTCGGCGGTGTAGCGCAGCACCGACGTGCGGCAGTGGTCGTTGAAGCCGGTCGATGCCGTACTCGATGATGCTGGCCCGACCCGAGACCGGCAGTTCCTTCTCGGCCTCCATCTCGGCGGGCAGCCCGTGGCAGTCCCACCCGAATCGGCGGTCGACGCGGCGGTCCGCGCATCGTCTGGTAGCGGGGCACGACGTCCTTGACGTAGCCGGTCAGCAGGTGGCCGTGGTGGGGGAGTCCGTTGGCGAACGGGGGACCGTCGTAGAAGACGTATTCGTCGTCGGCGGGTCGTTCGGCAACGCTGCGGTCGAAGACACCGTTCGTCCGCCCAGCGTTGCCAGGATGCGCGCTTCGATGGCCGGGAGGTCCGGTTTGGGGTCGATGCTCGGGTAGTGCGGGGGTGTGCGGTCGTTGCCCATGGCGCACAGAGGGTAGTGGGGAGGGCCGGGAATGAACGCCGGATATCGGCTGTTCACGAGGCACGGTCCGGCGGCCCGAGCGGCTACACTCCGGCGATCCAGCAGCGGGAGTCGGGCCGGCACGGCCCGCTGCGATCACCTTCTCGACGCGAGAGCGAGGGACATGGCCAAGACGACGAAGAAGTCGCAGACCGACCCGTCCGACGACGCAGCCAAGCCTGCAAAGAAGGCGACAGCGAAGAAGGCCCCGGCCAAGAAGAGCGACGGCCAAGAAGGCAGCCGCCAAGCCGGCCGCCGCGGACGTCGAGCGACTCCTTCGATCAGAAGTTCCTCGACGAACAGCGGGCGGCGCTGATCGAGGAACGGTCTCGCTACGTCCAGTCCGCCGAGACCCTGAAGGCCGAAGCCGATGCGCTGGTCGAGGGTCGCGAACCCGGCGACGTGCAGTTCGACGAGGAATCGGGCGAGGGCGACACACTCGCCGTCGAACGTGAACGCGACCTCGCGCTCAGCGCCCATGCCCGCGCCGCCGTCGAGGAGATCGACGCTGCGCTCGCCCGCCTCGATGCGGGTACCTACGGCATCTGCAAGGCGTCCGGCAAGCCGATCCCGAAGGAGCGTCTCCGTGCCATCCCCTGGGCCGCCGAACGCGTCGAGTACAAGGCCGGTGGCTTCGGCATCACACGCTGAGGTGCCGCCCAGCGTCACGGCTTCTGCCGTGTCGCAACTGGCGGTTGCCGCAGCCGTCGTCGTCGTCGACCAGCTCGTCAAGTGGTGGGCGGTCGAACGCCTCGATGACGGCGAGGTCATCGAACTCTTCTGGACCGCGCAGTTCCGCCTCGTCCGCAACGACGGCGCCGCGTTCGGCGTCGGCACCTCCATCACGCCGGTGATCACCATCGCTGCCATCACGATCTCGGTGGCGGTGATCCTCTACGGCCGGTCGGTGCGGCGACCGTGGGTCGCCGTGGCGCTCGGCGCCGTGCTCGGCGGCGCCGTCGGCAACGTCATCGACCGATTCCTGCGCCCCGGCGACGGATTCCTGCGCGGCGCGGTCATCGACTACATCGACTTCCAGTGGTGGCCGGTGTTCAACATCGCCGACATCGCCATCGTGTGCGGGGGATTCGCGCTCGTGCTGCTGTTGCGCGACGAGGACCTGACCCGGCGGCCGCCCTGCGCACGCGGCGTCCGCGCGACCCGGCCGCGGACGTCTCCGGCTCGTCGGCGGCCCCGACGACGCACCGGTCACCGGCCAGCCGATCCGACGACGCCGCGCGGCCCGGATCACGACGACGACCGACGGCCGTCGTGACCGCGCCGTCAGGCCGGCGACGATCGCGCAGCCATCGAGGTGCCCGAGTGCGCTGGTCGGCCAGCGCGTCGACCGGGCGGTCTCGTTGCTCGACGGGTGCACCCGCAGCGACGCCACCCGGCTCATCGAAGCCGGCGCGGTGACCGTCGACGATCGACGCGTGCGTCGTGGAGCCGACCGCCTCGACGAGGGCAGCCGCCTGCACATCGACGGTGGCGACGCCCGTTGCCGACCGGGCACCGCAGCCCGACCCGGTGTCCGGTTCACCATCGTCTTCGAAGACGACGACGTCATCGTCGTCGACAAGCCGGCCGACCTGGTGGTCCACCCCGGTGCCGGCGCGCCGATCGCCGACGCTGGTGGCCGGGCTGCTCGCCCACGACCCCTCGATCGCCACGGTCGGTGATCCCGAACGTCCCGGCATCGTCCATCGCCTCGACAAGGGCACCAGCGGCCTGTTGGTGGTGGCTCGCTCCGACCGCGCCTATGACGCGCTGGTCGCGCAGCTGGCGGATCGCTGCGGTGGGGCGCGAGTACCTGGCCGTCGTCGAGGGGCACCTCGTCAACGACCGCGGTGTCGTCGATGCCCCGATCGGGCGGAGCCGGCGACGACCGACCCTGCAGGCCGTGACCGCCGACGGCCGCGACGGCCCGCACCCGCTACACGGTCGAGCGTCGCGCAGACGATGCCGTTCGCCGCGAGCGATCCTGCAGTGTCGGCTCGAGACCGGACGGACCCACCAGATCCGGGTGCATCTCTCGGCGATCGGTCATCCGGTCGTGGGCGATGATCGCTACGGCGCCGAGCACGCCGGCGTGCATCGGTCGGCCTGCGCTGCACGCCCGGCAGCTGTCGTTCGAGCACCCGACGACCGGCCGAGCACCTGGCGTTCGATGCCGCCGGTGCCGGCGGATCTGGCCGAACTGATCGACCCCTCGGCTGACGGCGGCGTCGCGATCGCCGCCGCGACGGACCGCTCCGTGCGGTCAACCCGGCCAGGTCTTGTCGCCCTGGGCCATCTCGGCGATGTCGGACAGCCGGTAGGAGTCGAGCAGGGTGCGCATCGCTCCGCCCACGTGGGACCACACGGCGAGGAGCACACACTGGCCCTCGTGGTCGCAGGCACCGTCGGTGTGCGGTTCGCCGAAGTCGCCGGCGACGATGGGGCCGTCGACGGCGCTGACGATCTGGCTGAGGCGGATGTCGTCGGCGGCGCGGGCCAGCAGGTAGCCGCCCGACACCCCCCGCTTGGAGCGGACGAGCCCGGCTCCCTTGAGCGCGAGCAGGATCTGTTCGAGATAGGGCTGGGGCAGCCCGGTGCGTTCGGCGATGTCGCGCACCGACATGGGAGTCTCGGCCTCGTGCAATGCGAGACACAACAGCGCACGGCTCGCGTAGTCGCCACGGGTCGAGACCTTCATCGGTCCGCAGTGTAGGGGGCCGCCGCCGTCGGCCCCTGATGCCCGACCCTGCGGCGCGGGTAGCGTCGGAGCGATGGAAAGCCGCCCGGTGGTGCCCGACTACGGCGGGGCCTGCGTCGCGAACCTCGTCCCGGCGCTGCTCGCGCACCGCGACGCCGGCCGCGGGCTGGATCCCCGACGAGGTCCTCGACGCCCGCCAGGTCGTGGTGCTGGTCATCGACGGGCTCGGTGCTCGCCAACTGCGCCACGCGTCACGCGGTGGCTCCGACGCTCGCGAGCGCTCACGGTCGGATCGATCGACAGCGTCGCGCCCACGACGACCGCGACGGCGCTTGACGTCGATCACCACCGGCACCGCGCCCGGCGAGCACGGGGTGGTCGGGCTACAAGATCCGCGTCGGCGGTGAGATCCTCAACGCGCTGCGATGGTCGAGCGAGCAGGGCGACGCCCGCAACCGGATCGACCCGACCGAGCTCCAGCCGGTCGGACCCTTCGCCGGCGCCCGCCCGCCGGTCATCTCCCAGGCGCAGTTCGCCGAGTCCGGATTCACCGCGGCCCACCTCCGCGAGGGCGCCTACCGCCCGTACTGGTTGGCGTCGTCGATACCCGTCGATGTCGACGCCAGCGCTCGCCGAGGGCAACCGGTTCGTCTACGCGTACTACGACGGCATCGACAAGGTCGCCCACATCTGCGGGTTCGGGCCGCACTACGACGCCGAGCTCGCCTTCGTCGACCGGCTCGTCGCCGACATCGCCGCAGCGCTGCCCGCCGGCGCTGCGCTCGTGGTGACCGCCGATCACGGTCAGGTGCAGGTCGGGGAGTCGGTGATCGCGCTGGGCGACCAGACGCTGCGCGCTGACCGCAGCCGTGTCGGGCGAGGCCCGGTTCGTGTGGCTGCATGCGAGCAGTGGCCGTGCGACGGCGCTCCTCGAGGCCGCAGCCGCCGAGCACGGCGACGTCGCCTGGGTGGTGCCGGTCGACCAGGTCCTCGACGAGGGCTGGTTCGGTCGGGTCGTGCTCCGACGACGCGGCGAGCCGCCTCGGCGACGTCGCGCTGGTGACCCATGCACCGGTCGCGCTGGTGCATCCGGCTCGTCCCGGACCAATGCTCCAGACCCGCCACGGTTCGCTGACCCCCGATGAGATGGAGGTTCCCCTGGCGGTGGCGCTCGGCTGACCACGCCGGGCGTGCGCCGACCCGCGCCGGCCTTTAGCCTCCGAACCATGACTGACGCAGAACAGCCGGCGGCCGAGAAGCCCGAGATCGTCATGCCCGATGGCGAATTGCCCGCCGATGGCGACGAACCCCAGGGCCCGCAGGAGTTCATCGAGCAGCCGGCAAAGGTCATGCGGGTCGGCTCGATGCTGCGCCAACTCCTCGAGGAGCTCCACCAGGCCGACTTCGACGAGAACTCCCGCGATCGGCTCCGCGACATCTACGAGACCTCGGTCGTCGAGCTGGGGTCGGCGCTGTCGCCCGATCTGCGCAACGAGCTCGATCGCATCACGCTGCCGTTCAGCGACGACGAGATCCCGTCCGAAGCCGAGCTGCGGGTCGCCAAGGCGCAGCTCGTCGGCTGGCTCGAGGGTCTGATCCAGGGCATCCAGGCCACGTTGTTCGCCCAGCAGATGGCGGCCCAGCAACAGCTCGCCAACATGCGCGGCCAGCTCGGCCCCGGGAGCCCGCAGGGCCGTCCCGGACCCCAGGGACCAGGCGCGCCGGGCCCGGACAACCCCGAGCTGCGCCCCGGCACCTACCTCTGAGCGTCGCGGTCGCAGTCGTGACGGGCCCTGTCGCGTGCGTCGGGGTCGCGGCTGCTAGAAAGAGAAGCCCCGCCGAATCACACGCGAGTGATTTGGCCGGGTCGGGCCGTCGAGTGAGAGAGGTTGCGTCGACCGTGTCGTCGTTCACGCATCTGCATGTCCACACCGAGTACTCGATGCTCGACGGCGCGTCGCGCCTCGACGAGCTCGTGGCCGCGGCGGCTGCCGATGGCCAGCCCGCGCTCGGGATGACCGACCACGGCAACATGTACGGCACCCTCGACTTCTACCGGGCCTGCCGGGCCCAGGGCGTCAAGCCCATCATCGGCACCGAGGCCTACATGGCGCACGAGTCGCGCCACGAGCGCCCGCCGCGGCGGGGCCGGGTCGACGACTCCGGCGGCGAGGTCGACGGGGGAGCGAAGCTCTACTACCACCTGATCCTGCTGGCCGAGAACAACGTCGGCTACAAGAACCTCATCCAGATCGCCAGCCGCGCGTACATGGAGGGCTACTACTACAAGCCCCGCGCAGACTGGGACGTGCTCTCGCGACCACAGCGAAGGCGTCATCGCCACCACGGGCTGTCTCGGGGGCCACGTGCTGCAGTCGTTGCTGCGCGGCGACGAGCAGGATGCGCTCGAGAAGGCCGCGCGGCTGCAGGACATCTTCGGGCGCGACAACCTGTTCGTCGAGATCCAGGACCACGGCATCCCCGAGCAGCGCCGGACCAACCCGCAGCTGATGGAGATCGCCCGCAAGCATCGGTGCGCCGCTGCTCGCCACCAACGACAGCCACTACACCCACCAGCACGACCACGAGGCCCACGACGCGCTGCTGTGCGTGCAGACCGGGTCGTTGATGAGCGACCCCGACCGGTTCAAGTTCTCCGGCGACCAGCACTACCTCAAGTCCGCGCGCGAGATGCGGTCGCTGTTCCGCGACATCGAGGTGGCGTGCGACAACTCGCTGTGGATCGCCGAGCGCTGCGACGTCGAGATCGAGTTCGGCAAGCCGCTGCTGCCGGACTTCCCGCTGCCCGAGGGATTCGACCGACGACGACGCCTATCTCGAACACCTCACCTTCGAAGGGGCCCGCAAGCGCTGGGGCGATCAGCTGCCCGACGAGGTCGTCGAGCGGCTGGCCTACGAGCTCAAGGTCATCAGCGACATGGGGTTCTCGTCGTACTTCTTGATCACCTGGGATCTCATCAAGTTCGCACGCGACCGCGGCATCCGGGTCGGACCGGGCCGTGGCAGCGCCGCCGGTTGCGCGGTGGCGTACACGCTGTGGATCACCGATCTCGACCCGATCAAGTACGACCTGCTGTTCGAGCGCTTCCTGAACCCGTCGCGCGTGTCGATGCCCGACATCGACATGGACTTCGACTCCCGCTACCGCGACGAGATGATCCGCTACGCCGCCGAGCGCTACGGCCGCGATCACGTCGCCCAGATCGTCACGTTCTCCCAGATCAAGGCGCGTGCCGCGGTGCGCGACGCCGCTCGCGTGCTCGGCTACCCCTACGCCGTCGGCGATCGCGTCGCCAAGGCCATGCCGCCGCTGGTCATGGGCCGCGACACGCCGCTGTACGCCTGCCTCGAGGAGCACCCGAAGTTCGCCGACGGCTACAAGATGGCCGACGGATCTCCGCGGCGATGGTCGAGTCCGACGCCGACGTCGCCAAGGTCGTCGATGTCGCCAAGGGCCTCGAGGGCCTGCGCCGCCAGGACGGCATCCACGCCGCCGCGGTGGTGATCACCAAGGATCCGCTCACCGAGTACCTGCCGATCCAGCGCAAGCCCGAGGCCGGCAAGCCCATCGAGGAGGCGCCCGTCGTCACCCAGTACGAGATGCACGGCGTCGAGGACCTGGGTCTGTTGAAGATGGACTTCCTCGGGCTGCGCAACCTCGACATCATCGACGACGCGCTCGAGCTCATCGAGGCTCACCACCGGCGACGTCGTCGACATCGACAACGTCGACCTCGACGATGCCGACACCTACGCGCTGTTGGCGGCCGGCAACTCCATCGGGGTGTTCCAGCTCGAGTCGCGCGCCGATGCGCAACCTGATGCGCAGCCTGCGCTCCGGACAACTTCGAGGACGTCGCCGCGCTCGTCGCGCTGTATCGACCGGGGCCGATGGCCGCGAACATGCACAACGACTACGCCGATCGCAAGAACGGTCGCAAGCCGGTCGAGTACTTCCACCCCGACGCCGAGGAGCTCCTCGGCGACACCTACGGCCTGATGATCTATCAGGAGAGCGTCATGCGGGTGGCGCAGAAGTTCGCCGGGTACTCGCTCGCCGAAGCCGACTCGTTGCGCAAGGCCATGGGCAAGAAGATCCGCGAGGCCATGGAGAAGGAGCGGGCCAAGTTCGTCGACGGCGTCGTGGCCACCGGCTACGAACGCGACCTCGGCGTCGCAGCTGTTCGACATCATCGCCCAGTTCGCCGACTACGCCTTCAACAAGAGCCACAGCTACGGCTACGGCTTCATCGCCTACCAGATCGCCTATCTCAAGGCGCACTACCCGGTGCAGTACCTGGCGGCGCTGCTCACCAGCGTCAAGTCGAACCTCGACAAGGCGGCGGTCTACCTCAACGAGTGCCGGGTGATGGGCATCGAGGTGGTCGTGCCCGACGTCAATCGGGCCCGGATGGACTTCCACCCCGAACCCGCCGGCGCCGACGGCCGAGGGGCCGGGCACGATCGTCTTCGGGCTGTCGGCGATCCGCAACGTCGGCGAGGGTCTGGTCGAGTTGCTGTTGGCCGAACGCGACGCCAACGGCCCCTTCGCCGACTTCTTCGACTTCTGCGAGCGCGTCGACACCCAGGTGCTCAACAAGCGCACCATCGAGGCGATGATCAAGGCCGGTGTCGTTCGATTCGCTCGGCCATCCCCGCCAGGGGCTGCTGATGGTGTTCGAGCAGATCATCGATCAGGTCGTCGCCCGCCGACGCGAGCGCGACATGGGCATCATGACGCTGTTCGGCGACGCCGAGGGCGGCGACGTGTTCGACGAGCGCATCGCCATTCCCGACGTCGAGTTCGACAAGTCGCGACGGCTGGCGAACGAGAAGGAGATGCTCGGCCTCTACATCTCCGATCATCCGCTGTTGGGCGTCGAGGCTGCGCTGCGGCGACGCTGCGACGCCACGATCGCCGATGCCGAGACGCTCGACGACGGCGCCGTGCGCAACATCGGCGGCGTGATCACGGGCCTGCAGAAGAAGTGGACGAAGAAGGGCGAGCTCATGGCCGTCTTCGTCCTCGAGGACCTCGTCGGCTCGATCGAGGTCATGGTCTTCCCCCGCACGATGCAGGAGATCGGCCACAAGCTCGAAGACGACAAGGTCGTGATGATCCGCGGCCGCCTCGACAAGCGCGACGACGCCCCGAAGCTGATCTGCATGGAGGTCGAGCTCTTCGACGCCGACCAGATCAGCGACGCGCCGCCGCTGCGGGTGCGGGTGTCGTCGGCGGGCCTGCGCCCGCAGCTCGTCGCCGCGCTCGAAGTCGCTGCTCGCCGAGCATCCCGGCGATTCCGAGGTGTTCATCCACCTGGGTGCCGAGAAGGTGATCCGCCTGCCCGACGACTTCAGCGTCGACCCCCAGAACGGCCTTGTGGCCGAGCTGCGCGTCCTGCTCGGCGCGGACGCTGTGCTGGTCTGAGTCTCACACCGTGCGGGAATCGTTCTCAGCTTGCGCGTCGGCGTCGTCGCGACTGGACTGGTCGACGCTGTTCGGAGAGATCGGGGGCTTGCCAGGCATGGCGATCGAGGTGGAGACAAAGGACTGCACGGCTGTGACCGATGCAGAGCTCGACGAGTTGGCTGCGCTGTGCGCGGAGTGTCGACACAACTGCTCGGTCGGTCTGTTGTCGAAACAGACCGAGGAGTGGGTGCTGCTCACCACGGCGCACGAACGCGGCAAGCTGCGAGGGTTCGTCTTCAGCACCCTCGAGCGCATCGGCGGGACACCCAGCGTGATCATCGGCGTCGGCGCCGTCGGGCGCACGTCCCGCCGGTCGACGGTCGTGCGTGCGCTGATGGCCGAGATGTACCACCGGGCGCTGATGGCCTTCCCGGACGAGGACGTCATCATCGGCACCCGCATCGACGACGTCTCGGGCTTCGAGCTCTTCGACAGCCTCGACGAGGTCGTGCCGCGTCCCGGCCATCGGCCCGTCGGGTGAGGAACGGGCCTGGGGCCGCCGCTTCGCCAAGCGCTTCGGCCTCGACGCCGCCGCTCTCGACGATCGCTCGTTCGTCGTCACCGGCGACTCGAGCCCGCCGTGTGTGTTCGATCACGAGTCCGCCAAGCCCGACAAGCTCCCCGCAGAGCTCGGCATCTGCTTCGACGGCGTCGACACCGACCATGGCGACCACATGGTCGTGTTCGCCTGGGTCAGCGCCGAGCACCTCGAGAAGCTCGGCAGCTGACGACCGCGGACGACCCTGCCGCCTGGTTCGCCGCCCTCGTCCAGGGGCGGCGCATGACCCGCGCCTTCCTCGACCGACCGCTCGACGACCTCGCAGCTCGACGCATTGGTCGATCTCGCCCGTCGCAGCCCGCGGCGGGCAACACCGCCGGCGTCGAGTTCCTGGTGCTCACGGGCCCGGACACGTCGCGCTACTGGGACACCACGCTGCCGCCCGAGCGCCGTGCCGGCTTTCCGTGGCCGCAGCCTGTTCGATGCGCCTCCGGTCCTGGTCGTTCCGTGGGTCGACCCGATCGGCGTACGTCGCTCGCTATGGCGAGGCGGACAAGGCCAGGACCGGCCTGGGCGTCGACACCGACGCCTGGGCGGTGCCGTACTGGTGGGTCGACGGCGGCATGGCCTCGATGACGCTGCTCCTGGCCGCCGAGGCCGCGGGACTCGGTGCGTTGTTCTTCGGGCTCTTCGAGCACGAGGACGACGTGCGCGGTCACGTTCGGCGTACCCGAGGGTCGTCGCGCCATCGGGGCCATCGCGCTCGGTCACGCGTGCGCCCGATCAGCGCCGTCGGCTTCGGCCACTCGGGGTCGCCCGCCCATCGACGCCGTGATCCACCGGGGTCGCTGGCAGAACCGCAGCTGAACCTGGTCCAGCAGCCACATGCGGCGCGCGCCACCGTCAGCAACTACGATGGTGATCGCTCGACCCCCGCTGCGGAGGACCCATGGCGCAGACCGCCGACACCGACACGCCCGCCGCCAGATCCCGTTCGTCGACTATCTGGTGCTCGGTGACGAGCCCTATCTGCAGGCGAACGAGTGCACCAACTGCGGGGCCCGCTACTTCGATCGCCGCAACGCGTGCGCGAGCTGTTTCGGCACCGAGTTCGCACCCGTACGAATCGACGACCACGGCGAGGTCACGAGCTTCACGATCGTGTCGATGGGCCCGCAGCCGTACGTGTCGGCGATCGTCGATTGTGGTGGTACCAGCGTCCGGTGCACGCTCGTCGGCGTCGAGCCCGACCCCGAGCACGTGACGTTCGGGATGCCGGTGAAGCTGGTCACGTATTCGATGGGCACCGATGCCGAGGGCGTCGAGGCCATGGCGTTCGGGTTCGGTCCGGCCTGAGCGCCCGCGGCGGTTCCGCAAGGCAGATTCGTTGGCGGGTTCGCTCGCCGGTCAGGAAGGCATGACGATGGCAGCAGGCGACATCTGGATCCTCGGATCCAACATGACGAAGTTCGGCAAGCACCCCGACGAGGACCTCGTCGATCTGGCGTCGGAGGCCACCATGGCCGCGCTCGCCGACGGTGGGGTCACCATGGCCGACGTTGGCGTCATGGGCGTCGGCAACCTGATGGCCGCCGGTGCAGGCGTCGGCCAGCAGCTCCAGAAGCAGGTCGGCCAGACCGGAATCCCGGTGTTCAACGTGTCCAATGCCTGCGCCACCGGGGCGACGGCACTGCGTGTGGCGATCATGGCCATCAAGGCCGGCGAGACCGACGTCGGCCTGGCCGTCGGCGTCGAGAAGCTCGCCGGCGCCGGGCTGCTGGGGCAGGGACCGGCGAAGCCGGCGTCGGACACCTGGGAGCCGTCGGGCCGCTACGGCGCGCTGGGCAGCACCGAGGGCCGGATCGGCACCGGGATCATGCCCGGCGTGTTCGCCCAGGTCGGCATGGAGTACGGCCACAAGTACGGCGGAACGAGCTTCGAGCTGTTCGCCCGGATCTCCGAGAAGAACCACGCCCACTCGACGCTGAACCCGCTCGCCGCGTACCAGAAGCGTTTCACCCTCGACGAGATCATGAACGACGTCATGATCGCCTACCCGAACACCCGGCCGATGTGTTCGGGCAACTGCGACGGCGCCGCGGCGATGGTCGTCGTGTCCGACGAGTACCTCAAGAGCGCTCCCGGCCGAGCAGCAGAAGCGTGCGGTGAAGATCGCGGCGTCGGTGCTCACCACCGATCCGTGGCAGGAGGCCTGTCAGGTCCTGCCCGACGTCAACACCCTCACCCGCAATGCGGCCACCCAGGCCTACGAGATGGCCGGCGTCGGTCCCGAGGACCTCGACCTCGTCGAGCTGCACGACTGCTTCGCCACCGCCGAGCTGGTGCACTACGACAACCTGATGCTGTGCCCGGAGGGCGGCGCGGTCGACTTCTTCGAGTCGGGTGCCCCGTGGCGCGACGGCGACAAGCCGGTCAACGTCTCGGGCGGTCTGCAGTCCAAGGGCCATCCGATCGCAGCCACCGGTATCGCCAACATCCACGAGATCGTCATGCACCTGCGTGGCGAGGCCGGCGACCGTCAGATCGAGGGCGCCAAGGTCGGGCTGGCCCACGTCATCGGCCTCGGTTCGGCCTGCGGCGTGCACATCCTCGAAAAGGCGGCCTGAGCGCCGCAGCCGGTCTCGGCCCCGTCAGGTGCCCTGCTCGGTCAGCTGAGCTTCGAGCACCGACGGGGTCGTCGGTCGGCAGCCGGCAGACGAAGCTCGCGCAGACGTGCGCCTTTCCCGGTGAGCGCTCGTGCCACAGCGGTGAGTCGTAGGGTTCGCCCCAGGCCACCACCGTGTTGGGTCGAAGCGACCCCGGACGACGTCGAGGAGGTCGCCGACGTCGCCGGGCACGACGACCTCGGTCAGGCCCTGGTCGACGCATGTCGATCGCCGCGATGGCATGGCCGAATGCGGCCGGATGCGCCGACATCAGCGGATCGAGCAGCGCCAGGATGTCCGGCTCGCTCGATCGGTGAGGTCGCTGCGGTCCGCACAGCGCGCCGAGGCGGATGAAGGCGGCGGCGGTGGCGCTGTTCGCCGACGGTACGGCGTTGTCGGTCAGGTCCTTGGTGCGCACGACGAGGGGGTCGGCGTCGGCGCCGGTGGTGAACGACGCCGCCGTGCTCGTCGTCCCAGAACAGCTCGACCAGCTGGTCGGCGACCTCGTCTGGCATGGCCGATCCATCGGGCTTCGCCCGAGGCCTCGGCCAGGCGGGTGAAGGCGTCGACGACGGCGGCCAGGTCGTTGGCGACGGCCGAGGTGGCGGCGGGGCTGGTCACGGGCGATGTCGTCGGCGTGCCACGACCGCAGCCATCGACCGTCGTGGCGCCGCAGGTTGGCCAGCAGGAACTCCCCGGCCCGGATCGCTGCCGCCAGCCACTGGTGGTTCGCCGGTGGCGAGCGCCGCCTCGGCCAGCGCCGCGATGGTCAGACCGTTCCATTCGGTCAGGACCTTGTCGTCGAGCCCGGGGCGGATCCGCATCTCGCGAGCGGCCAGGAGGCGCTGCCGGCTGAGCTCGACGCCGACCGGGCGCAGCAGGTCGCCACGGACCGGGCGCCACAGGATGCTGCGGCCCTCGAAGTTCGGACCGTCGGCGACGCCGTACCAGTTGTCGAACTCGGCGGCGTCGTCGCCGAGCACCGACGCGATCTGGGCGTCGGTCCAGACGTAGTACTTGCCCTCTTCGCCCTCGGAGTCGGCGTCCTCGGCGCTGTAGAACCCGCCGTCGTCGTGGCGGAGGTCGCGGAGCAGGTAGCTGATGGTCTCGTCGACGACCTGGAGGTAGCGCTCCTTGCCGGTGATCTGCCAGGCATGCAGATAGAGCCGGACGAACAGCGCGTTGTCGTAGAGCATCTTCTCGAAGTGGGGGACCAGCCACTGCTGATCGGTGGAGTAGCGGGCGAACCCGCCGCCGAGGTGGTCGTAGATGCCTCCCGAGGCCATGGCGTCGAGCGAGTTGGTGACCATCGTCAGGACGTCGTCGTCGCCGGTGCGATGGTGGGCGCGCAGCAGCGCCTCGTGACACATGGTCTGAGGGAACTTCGGCGCCCGGCCGAAGCCGCCCCATGCGGCGTCGTAGCTGCTGGCGGAGCACCGTGGCGATGCGCGTCGGTGACGGCAGCCGAGGGGCCCGCGGCGCCGGGCGTCAGCGCCGCGCTGCGTCCGATGGCTGCGGTGAGCCGTTCCGCCTGGCCCTCCACCTCGGCGCGTTCGGTCTCCCAGGCCGCCGCGACCCGTTCGAGGACATCGACGAAGCTCGGTGCGCCGCCACGCCGCTCGGGCGGGAAGTAGGTGCCGCCGAAGAACGGCCGACCGTCGGGAGTGCAGAACACGGTCATCGGCCAGCCACCACGCCCGGTCATCGCCTGCACGGCGTCCATGTAGACGGCGTCGACGTCGGGTTGTTCCTCGCGATCGACCTTGATGTTGACGAACCAGCGGTTCATGACCGCGGCGGTCTCGGGGTCCTCGAAGGACTCGTGCGCCATCACATGGCACCAATGGCACGACGAGTACCCCACCGACAACAGGATCGGGCGGTTCGTGGCAGCCGCCTCGGCGAAGGCCGTCGGGGCCCCACGGGAACCAGTCGACCGGGTTGTCGGCGTGCTGGCGCAGATAGGGGCTGGTCTCGTCGCCCAGGCGGTTCATGATGCTGGAGCGTAATCCGCGACGGCGCTGCGGCCCCGGGCCCGCCGTGACCTCCCGGTACCGTGGGCGAGATGGACGCCGCCGACCACCAGAGACAGGCCCGTCGCGCCGGCGTGTCGGATCCGCACGGACCTCGACTGTGGCTCGCGGGCGCTCGGCCCAAGACGCTGCCGGCCGCGGTCGTGCCCGTCATCGTCGGCACCGCTGCGGCGGCCGGCGCTGCCGCCGGCGCCGGGCAGGGGATCTCGTGGATCCGGGCTCTGCTCGCCCTGATCGTGTCGCTCGCGTTGCAGGTCGGGGTGAACTACGCCAACGACTACTCCGATGGGGTGCGCGGCACCGACGATGATCGCGTCGGGCCGCTCCGACTCGTCGGGTCGGGCCTCGTCGCCCCCGGCCGCGTCAAGGGCGCCGCGTTCGCGGCGTTCGGCGTCGCCGCCGCCGCGGGACTGGCGCTGGCCGCAATGACCACCTGGTGGTTGCTGGCAGTCGGCGTCGCCGCCATCGCCGCCGCCTGGGGCTACACCGGCGGACCGAACCCCTATGGCTACCTGGGCCTCGGCGAGGTGTTCGTCTTCGTCTTCTTCGGACTCGTCGCGACCGCCGGCAGCAGTTTCGTGCAACGCGAGGCCATCGAGGGCTGGGACCTGGTGGTGTCGATTCCGGTCGGGTTGTTCGCCACGGCGTTGCTCGTCACCAACAACCTGCGCGACATCCCGACCGATGCGGCATCGGGCAAGCGCACGCTCGCCGTGCGCTTCGGAGACCGGGCCACCCGGGTCCTGTTCGTCGCGATGATCGTCGTGTCGTTTGCGTGTGTGATCCTCGCAGCGACGTGGCGGCCATGGGCGCTGCTCGGATTGATCGCAGTGCCCCTGGCGGTGGCGCCGGTACGTCTCGTCACCGGCGGCGCCACCGGCCGCGCCCTGATCGGCGTGCTCGAGGGCACCGGGCGGGTGCAACTCGTGTTCGGCGTTGCCTTTGCCATCGGCCTCTGGGTCGGCGCCTGACCAGCACGGATCCCCCAGCGTCGGCCATCAGCCCGACGCGGTGACGGCCTCGTTGATCTCGAGTCTGTTGCCGTCGGGGTCGAACAGGACTGCCTGGCGGCGAGGTCCGATCACGACCGGGCCCCGTACCTCGAGTCCCGATGCCGTGAGCGCAGCAACGGTGGCGTCGAGGTCGTCGACCGCGAAGGCGACGTGTTGGCCGACGTCATCGGGCACGGTGCCGGCGACCAGGTGGATCTGGCGCCCCGAGCCCACGTCGAGCCAGGCTCCCGGGACGGCGATGCCCTCGCGGGCCAACTCGGTGAATCCGAGGACCTGGACGTAGAACGTCACCGACCGCTCGAGATCGGTGACGTTCATGGCGACGTGATGCAGATCGACGATGCCCACGTTGCGACCGTACTTCGAGGGCTGGAGCTGCGCCCGCACGCCGTCGCCGGCGGCGCACCCGCTCCTATGAGGCGCGGGTCGCGCAGATCAGTTGCGCGGCGCCCAGCGGGAGGAGTTCGCGCTCGACATCGACGAACCCGGCTGCGGCGACCTGGTCGATGAGTACCTCGGGTTCGGGCAGGTACGCCACGGACCGGGGCAGGTAGCGGTACGCGTCGGCGTCGGAGAGCAGCGCCCCGACCCGCGGCACGATCTTGCCGAAGTACAGGCCGTGGCCCCAGCGCAGCACCTTGTTGTCGGGCTCGGCGACGTCGAGCAGCGCAATGCGCCCGCCGGGTCGGGTCACCCGGGCCAGTTCGGCGAAGAACGCGGGTAGCTCCACGAGGTTGCGGAGCGCGAACCCGCAGGTGGCGCCGTCGAGTACGCCGTCGGGAACCGGAAGCCGAAGGATGTCGGCATGCACCAACGGTGCATCGGTCCGGGCCGCGTGGAGCATGCCCGCCGACAGGTCGAAGCCGATCGGCCGGAGACCGCTGCGCTCGAGATCGATGCAGAAGTCACCGGTTCCGCACGCGAGATCGGCGACGACCGATCCGCGTGGAAGTGCCAGCTCGTCGACGGTGTGGCGACGCCACCGCACGTCGAGGCGGAAGGTCATGATGCGGTTCACCAGGTCATAGCGCGGCGCGATGGCATCGAACATCGTCCGCACTGCTGCGACCTTCGTGTCGCCGGCGGGCAGGTCATCGCCCATCGGGACGCGTGTCGGCAGCGCGTGTCCACCTGCTGTCTGGGTGTGCGGTGCTGGATCGTCCACGACCGCCGAGGCTACCGGGAGCACCCGGCGTGGACGGGATCGAAGGCGTGGGGCAATGGATAAGGTCGCGCCATGGATGTCGGTGTCGCAGGCGGTGGTGACCTGGCCGGTGTGGCGCTCGCAGCGGGGGAGGCCCGACGGCTCCGTCCGCTCAGCGCCATCGTCCCCAAGCCTCTGTGCCCCGTCGGCAACGTGGCCCTGGTCCATGGTGCGCTCGATCGTCTCGCCGCCGTTGGTGCGGAGCCGGCCGTCAACGTCCACCACCACGCCGATGCGATCAGCGCCGCCGTCGCCCATCGGGCCCACGTGTCCCACGAGATCGATCGTGCCCTGGGGACGGCTGGTGGGGTGGCCAACCTCGCCGAGTGGATCGCCGGCCGACCCGTGCTGGTGATCAATGCGGACACCTGGACACTCGGATCACCCACGGCGCTGCTCGAGGGCTGGGACGGCGAACGCGTGCGCGTGTCGGTGCCGGGTGGTCCGCCGTTCACGCCGGCGAGCCCAGTCACGGGCACGGTGTTGCCGTGGTCGGTCGTGGCCGGCCTCGCCACGACGCCGTCGGGCCTCTACGAGACGGTGTGGCGAGACGCCGCAGCGGCCGGGCAGCTCGAGGTCGTCACCGACACGGCGGACCATCGCGACTGCGGCACCGTCGCGCGCCTGCTGGAGGCGAACCTGACGGCGATCGCCGCATCGGGTGACCGCTCGATCGTCGATCCGGAGTCGACGATCACCGGCGTGGTCCACACGAGCGCCATCGGCGCCGGCGCCGTGGTCGAGGGCAGGGTGGAACGCTGCGTGATCGGTCCCGGCACCACCGTGGCTCGTGGCGAGGTGCTCCGCGATGCGATCCGCGTGCGTGGACCGTGGGGTCAGCGCACCTTCGTGGTGCGCTGAGCGGGCACGGCGGCTGCCCGCGGCTCGATCAGCGGCGCCGTGTCGGCATGCCCATCGCCACGTCGTGGTTGGCGCGCAGCTGCCCGCAGGCTGCGTCGATCTCGGTGCCCCGATTGGCTCGGATCGTGGCGTTGACCCCGAAGGCCCGGAGCTCGTCGCGGAAGTCACGGACCCGTTCGGGTCGGCTACCGACGACCGGGTAGCCCGGTGTCGGGTTCAGCGGGATGAGGTTGACGTGAGCCCGCAACGCACGGGCGAGTTCGGCGAGCTCGGCCGCATCGCTGTCGCGGTCGTTGGTGTCGGCGATCATCGCCCACTCGAACGACAGCCGTCGGTTCTTGACGGCGAGATAGCGCGCGCAGGCGTCCATCAACGCACCGAGTGGATAGCGCCGATTGATCGGCACGAGCTCGTCGCGCAGGGCGTCGTTGGCGGCATGAAGCGACACCGCCAGGTTGACCGGTAGCGCCTCCTCGGCCAGCCGCAGGATGCCGGGCACCAGTCCCACGGTCGAGATCGTGAGGTGGCGAGCGGAGATGCCGATGTCGCCGTGGAGGCGTTCGACGGCAGCCCAGACCTCGTCGTAGTTGGCCATGGGCTCGCCCATGCCCATGAACACGATGTTCGACACCCGGCGGGGCGCGGCCTCCCGGATGGCGTGGACGACCTGTTCGACGATCTCGCCCCGGTGGAGGTGGCGCTCGAAGCCGGCCTGGCCGGTCGCACAGAAGCCACAGGCCATCGCGCAGCCGGCCTGGCTGCTGATGCAGACGGTGCTGCGGTCGTCGTAGTGCATCAGCACCGTCTCGACCGATGCGCCGCCGTCGAGAGACCAGAGCCACTTGACGGTGTCGCCGTCGTCGCTGACCGAGCGGGTGACCTCGTCGAGCGCGGTCGGCAGTGCATCGTGCAGGCGCGTGCGGAGCGCCTTGGGCAGGTTGGTCATCTCGTCCGGGGTCGACGTGGTGGTCATAGAGGCCCTGCCAGACCTGATCCATCCGATACCGGGGCTGGTCTGTGATCAGCTCAGCGAGCTCATCACGGCTGATCCCGTAGCGAGACGACCGGGCGCGTTGGCTGGCCGTGGTCCCCGATGGTGCCGTCTCGTTCGTCACGGCGCGCTCCGATAGGCCCGATTGATGGCGTGACGGGTGAATCCGATGCGTTCGTAGGTGCGGAGCGCGGCCTCGTTGTCGGACTCGACATAGAGCATCCCGATGGCCAGACCGTGGTCGGCCAACCAGTCGAGCCCGGCACGCGTCATGGGCCCGCCGAGTCCACGGCCGTGGAAGTCGGGGTCGACTGCGATCACATAGATCTCGCCGAGCGCCGGCTCGCCGAGGTCGATCCGGGCCGGATGGACCTTGGTCCAACAGAACCCGGCGAGGCGGCCATCGATCTCGTGGAGTCGGAAGCCATCGGCGTCGAACCACGGTTCGGCCATCGCGGCATCGAGTCGGGCCCGGTTCATGCCCGACTGTTCGGGGTGCCATGCGAACGCTCGGTTGTTGACCTCGATGAATGCCTCGGCATCCGTGTCGGCGTCGAACGGTCTCGTGACGATGCCGGCCGGCTCCGCCGGGAGCGCACAGCGCAGCTGCAGCAGATCCCGGTAGGGCGTCAGGCCGATGTCGGCCAGCGTCGCATCGTCACCGTTGCCGACACCGACGAGCCAGACCTGCGCCTCGCCATCGCCAGCGGCTGCGAGGGCGTCGGCGATGTCGTCGCCCAGGCCGTCGCGTGGGTGGTCGGCCGAGACCTCGACGCTGACGGCGAAGGATACGGAGCCGGGGGTGGTCACCGAGATGGTCACCACCCGAGGCTACTCCGGAGGCTGCCTGCGTCACGCGAGCGGCCCGGCCAGTAGTCTGCCCGCCGTGACCTCGGCGCACCCGTTCGGCAAGCCACGCTCGCCCACAGGCCGTGCCCGCGCAACGCATGCGCTCCTGGCCGTCGAGTACCCCGATGCCGAGTGCGAACTCGACCACCGCAACGCCTTCGAGTTGTTGACCGCGACGATCCTGTCGGCCCAGGCCACCGATGTCGGTGTCAACAAGGTGACGCCGGCGCTGTTCGCTGCGTACCCCACACCCGAGGCGTTGGCGGCCGCCGAGCAGGCCGACGTCGAGGCGATCATCGGCTCGATCGGGCTGTTCCGATCCAAGGCCAAGAACATCATCGGGATGGCGCAACGCCTGCTCACCGACTTCGACGGCGAGGTGCCGACGCGCATGGCCGACCTCGTCAGCCTTCCGGGCGTGGGCCGCAAGACCGCCAACGTGGTGCGCAGCGTCGCGTTGGGACTCCCGGGGCTACCCGTCGACACCCACGTCGCCCGCCTCGTCGGGCGGTTGGGGATCACCGACGAGACCGATCCGGTCAAGATCGAGACTGCGCTCAACCCGATGGTGCCGGCGTCGGAGCGCGGCGAATTCAGCCTGCGATTGATCCTGCACGGGCGCCGAGTGTGCGGCGCGCGCTCGCCGGACTGTGGCGCGTGCACCCTCGCATGGTTCTGCCCTTCGGCCCGCTGACGCGGCGACCGACGACGAGAGAACTATTGGCAGTCTTCCGGCACAAATTGCGTTCCGATCGGCTGTATGGGTTGCCGCAACCGGCTATGGTCAGACCACCAGGTTCCGCCACCTGGAACGGCGACGCACATATCGGGATCCGCCGCCCGATGTCGCCAAGACCGGCACTCCTTTCCCCAAGGGGTGCCGGTCGCCTTTTGGGCTGAGTTGCCGGGCCGGCTCGTCTCCGGCGTGCTCGCGCCGGGACCTGTCACGTGGCCTCGTCGGACTGCGTGTCCGGGATGCACGTCGCCGGCTGGTGTCGGCGTGCTGCGCAGCAGCGGCTGGTGCCGAGACGGCCACGGGGGCGCGGAAACCCTTTGCCGGGGTACCCAGCCGTCTCGGGAGCGGCGCGGAGCGCCGACGTGTGCCCTCGTGGGTCTGCGCTGGGTAGGCGCGGCGTTGCCGGGCCGGCTCGTCTCCGGCGTGCTCGCGCCGGGACCTGTCACGTGGCCTCGTCGGACTGCGTGTCCGGGATGCACGTCGCCGGCTGGTGTCGGCGTGCTGCGCAGCAGCGGCTGGTGCCGAGACGGCCACGGGGGCGCGGAAACCCTTCGCCGGGGTACCCAGCCGTCTCGGGAGCGGCGCGGAGCGCCGACGTGTGGCCACGTTGGTCTGCCCTGGGTAGGCGCGGCGTTGCTGGGCCGGCTCCTACGATCTCGAGGCTCGGCCGGCGCGTTCGAGGCGGCGGGCTGCGGCTTTCAGGGAGCGCTCCACCTCGAACAGTTCGTGGGCGACGTCGTCTCGGCCGCCGTTCTTGAAGACGCCGGCGGTCTCGACGATGCGACGGGTCAGGTCGGCGATCTGGGTCTCGATCGACGACAGCTCTGCAGATTCGCGTTCCATCGGTGCAGTCTGTCGCTGCTGCGGGCGGCGCGCGGCATCGGTGCCGGTCCACCGGTGTGCAGCCTGCTCGGACCCGTGGGCCGCGCGGCGGCTATTGCGTGGCCCACGTGCAGAGGGACCCAGTAGCGTGTCCGGGTGCTGCATCGACTCGACCTGCGCGGCGTGGCCGCATCCGACGTCGCCTCACGGCTGCCCCGGCCCGTGGTCGACGGCGACGATCCCGTCGATGCCGTCCGGACCATCATCGAAGCCGTGCGCGCCGACGGCGATGCCGCACTGCTGACCTTCGCCGAGCGTTTCGACCCTGCGGTACCGCCGTCGTTGCGGGTCGACCCCGCCGAGATCGCCGCCGCATGGGAGGCGACCCCGCCCGAGCTGCAGTCGGCGTTGCAGGTCGCCCACGACGGCATCGCCGCCTTCCACGGCACCCAACGCCACGAACCCGCCACCAGCACCTACCGGGGCATCACCATCGAGGCCCGCCAGCAGCCGGTCGACCGTGCCGGCTGCTACGTGCCGGGTGGTCGTGCCGCCTACCCGTCGACGCTGTTGATGACGGTCGTGCCGGCGCTCACTGCCGGCGTCGCCGACGTGTGCGTGTGTGTCCCGCCGGGCGCCGACGGGCACATCGCTCCCATCACCCTCGCCGCAGCTCACGTGGCCGGCGTCGACGAGGTCTATGCCGTGGGTGGCGCGCAGGCGATCGCGGCGATGGCCTACGGCACCGAGACCATTGCTGCGGTCGACGTCATCGCCGGGCCGGGCAACGCCTACGTGGCCATCGCCAAACGCGAGGTGGCCGGCGATGTCGGGATCGCCGCCGCGTTCGCCGGGCCGTCGGAGATCGTCGTCATCGCCGACGAGACCGCACCGGTCGCCTTCGCAGCCATCGACGTCATCGTCCAGGCCGAACACGGCCCTGGTGGCCTGGCCTGGCTGATCACCTGGGACGACGCTGTGGCCGATGCCGTCACTGCCGAGGTCGCCCGCCAGAGCGCAGCCTCGCCCCGTCGGGCCGAGATCGAATCGACCCTGGCCGAGGGCGGATACGCCGTGGTCGTCGACGGGCCCGAGGCCGCAATCGACGTCGCCAACCTCATCGCCCCCGAACACCTCCAGCTCATGGTGGCCGACCCCGACGCGCTGCTCGGTCGGGTCCGCCACGCCGGCGCCGTGTTCCGCGGGGCGCTGTCGCCCGCGTCGGTCGGCGACTACGTCGCCGGACCATCCCATGTCTTGCCCACCAACGGCACGGCCCGGTTCGCCGGTGCGCTCACGGTGGCCGACTTCTGCAAGGACATCCACGTCATCACCTGCGACCAGGCCGCGATCGATGCCATCGCCGATGCAGTGACTGCCCTCGCCGATGCCGAGGGCCTCGCCGCCCACGCCGAGTCGGTTCGGATGCGCCGCTCATGAGCGTGCGACCCACCGTGCGCGACGACCTCGCGATCATGGCCGGCTATCACTCACCCCAGGTCGACGTCGAGGTGCGTCTCAACACCAACGAGAGCCCCGAGCCGCCACCCGCCGCGTGGCGCGATGCGCTCGCCGCCGAGCTGAGCCGCATCGACTGGCATCGCTATCCCGATCGTGCGGCCACCGATCTGCGCCAGGCCCTTGCCGACCACCACCAGGTCGACCCCTCCATGGTGTTCGCTGCGAACGGATCCAACGAGGTCCTCCAGACGCTGCTGTTGGCCTACGGCGGCCCGGGCCGCACCGCGGCCACCTTCGAGCCCACCTACGCGCTGCACTCCCACATCGCGCGGCTCACCGGCACTGGCGTGCTCATCGGCGAACGCGACGAGTCGCTGGCCCTCGACGGCGCCGAGGTCGCGCGTGTTCTCGACCTGCATCCCGATGTGGTCTTCCTCTGTTCGCCGAACAACCCCACGGGCATGGCCGAGCCCGAAGACGTGGTGCAGGCCACCATCGAACGCGGCGCCGCTGACGGCACCGTGGTCGTGGTCGACGAGGCGTACGGCCAGTTCGCCGAGTGGTCTGCAATCGATCTGGTCGACGACGACCTCCCACTGGTGGTGACGCGGACGTTCTCGAAGACCTGGTCCATGGCCGCAGCTCGCCTCGGGTACGCGATCGCGCCGACCTGGATGGTCGGGGCGCTCGACCAGATCGTGTTGCCGTACCACCTCGACGTCGCCAAACAGATCGCCGGGCGCCTGGCGCTCGACCACGTCGAGGAGATGAACGACCGGGTCGAACGCCTCGTCGCCGAGCGCGAACGCCTCGTCGCCGCACTCGCCGGTCTGCCCGTGCGAGTCTGGCCGTCGGCGGCCAACTTCGTGCTGTTCCGGCCCGAGACCGGCGACGGCGATGCCGTGTGGCAGGGCCTGCTCGACCGCTCGGTCCTGGTGCGCAACTGTGCCTCGTGGCCTCGCCTCGAGGGTTGTCTGCGGGTCACCATCGGTACGCCCCACGAGAACGACCGCTTCCTCGCCGCCCTCACGGAGGTCCTCGCCCCATGACCCGCACCGCCACCCGCTCACGGGCCACCAAGGAGACGTCGATCGACATCACCCTCGACATCGACGGCTCGGGACGCAGCGACTGCTCCACCGGTCTGCCCTTCTTCGATCACATGCTCGATCAGCTCGGTAAGCACGGCGGATTCGACCTGACCGTCAAGGCCGTCGGCGACCTCGAGATCGACAGCCATCACACTGTCGAGGACGTCGGTATCGCGCTGGGTGCCTGCTTCGCCGAGGCCATGGGCGACAAGGCCGGCGTCCGACGCTTCGCCACCGCAGCCTGTCCGCTCGACGAGGCACTCGTCGAGGTCGCACTCGACCTGTCCGGACGGCCGTTCCTGGTCTACGAGATCGACCCTCCGGGCGAGAAGATCCTCGGCACCCCGCCGTTCGACCCGCAGTTGGTCGAGGAGTTCTGGCGGGCATTCGTGACCTCGGCGGGTATCACCCTGCACCAGGTGCTGGTGCGCGGCAAGAACACCCACCACATCATCGAGTCCTGCTTCAAGGGCACGGCCCGAGCCCTACGCGATGCGGTCCGGATCGAAGGCGGCGACGTCCCCTCCACCAAGGGCGTCCTGTGACCCCGGAAACCGTCCTGCGAGATCGGGAGATCTGGGTCCTCATCGACGCCCCGGATATCCAGATCTCGCCGATCGAGAGCCATTGGCGATGAGCCGGCCTCGCATAGCGGTGCTCGATTACGGGATCGGCAACCTGCGATCGGCCCAGAAAGCGCTCGAGCGCGCCGGCGCCGACGCGCATCTGACCGCCGATCCCGACGAGGTCGACGCCGCTGACGGTGTGGTGTTGCCCGGCGTCGGGAACTTCGGTCGCTGCATCGACGCGCTCATCGGTGCCGGCGTGGACACCATCGCCCACGATGCCGTCCGGTCCGGTCGGCCGTTCCTCGGCATCTGCGTCGGGATGCAGCTGCTCTACGAGGGCAGCGACGAATCGCCGGACCGAATCGGGCTCGGCATCCTGCCCGGCCGGGTCCGGCTGTTGCCCGGCGACGTCAAGCGTCCGCAGATGCAGTGGAACGCGATCCGGGTGACCCGGCCGTCGCCGCTGCTCGACGGCCTCGACGGTCAGTGGCTCTACTTCGTGCACTCCTACGCCGCCGACGACACCGGCGCCGACTGCGTGATCGCCACCTGCGACTACGGCGGCCCGGTGGCGGCTGCCGTGCAACGGAGACAACGTGTTCGCCACCCAGTTCCACCCCGAGAAGTCGAGCGATGCCGGGCGGCACCTGCTCACCAACTTCGTGTCGCTGTGCCGGACAGACAGCCCGTCCCGGGAGGAACGATCGTGAGCTTCGACCTCTATCCCGCCATCGACCTTCGGGGCGGGCGCTGCGTGCGGCTCATGCAGGGCGACTACGACCGCGAGACCGATCTACAGCGACGATCCCGTCGCGCAGGCCCAGGCCTTCGCGGCAGCGGGCGCGCCGTGGATCCACGTCGTCGACCTCGACGCCGCCCGTTCGGGCGATCCCGGTCAACCGGCCGGTCGTCGCCGCCATCGCCGCAGCGGTCGACGTGCCGGTGCAGACCGGCGGCGGGGTGCGCAGCATCGAGGCCGCCGAGGCGCTGTTCGACGCCGGCGTCACCCGAGTGGTGATCGGCACGGCGGCCGTGGAGAACCCGTCGCTCGCCGAGCACCTCACCGCGGCGGGGCACCGGGTCGCCATCGGTCTCGACGGCCGCAGCGGGCGCATCGCCACCCACGGCTGGGAGACCGAGACCGACCTCGAGGTCGTCGAGATGGCCCGCCGCTTCGGCGACCTGGGCGTCGACGCCGTGGTCGTCACCGAGATCGCCCGCGACGGCACCCTCGAGGGCCCCGACATCGCCGGGCTGTCGGCGGTGCTGGCGGGCTCCGGCGTCGATGTCATCGCATCGGGCGGCGTCGGCACCATCGACCACGTGCGCGATCTCGTCGCCGTCGACGTCGACGGCCGCCGCCTCGCCGGCGTCATCGTCGGTCGGGCCATCTACGAGGGCACGATCGATCTCGCGGAGGCGATCGCCGCCACCGGCGCCCGCCCGAACGCCGCCGATGGGGGCGCGTCATGACCAACATCCGGGTGATCCCGTGCCTCGACGTCGACGCTGGGCGCGTCGTCAAGGGCACCAACTTCGTCGACCTCGTCGATGCCGGCGATCCGGTCGAGCTCGCAGCCCGCTACGACGCCGAGGGTGCCGACGAGCTGGTGTTCCTCGACATCACGGCGTCGTCGGACGCACGCGACACCATCTATGACCTGGTGCGCCGCACCGCCGAAGAGGTGTTCATCCCCTTCACCGTCGGCGGCGGGATCCGCACCGTCGAACACGCTCGGCGGCTGTTGCGCGAAGGCGCCGAGAAGGTGTCGGTCAATTCCGCTGCCATCGACCGCCCCGAGCTCATCGCCGAGATCTCCGCCGAGTTCGGCGCCCAGTGCACCGTGGTCGCCATCGATGCCCGCCGCCACGAGGGCGGCCCCTCGGCCGATCTGCCCAGCGGCTTCGAGGTGTACGTGCACGGTGGTCGGACCCCAACCGGTATCGACGCCATCGAATGGGCGGCGCGAGCCGAAGCGCTCGGCGCCGGCGAGATCCTGTTGACCTCGATGGATCGCGACGGCACCCGCGACGGCTTCGACACCGAGCTCACCCGTGCCATCGCCGACGCAGTGAACGTGCCCGTCATCGCCAGCGGGGGAGTGGGTACGCTCGACCACCTCGTCGATGGGGTCACCGAAGGCGGCGCCGACGCCGTCCTGGCGGCGAGCATCTTCCACTTCGGCGAGCACACGATCCGAGAAGCCAAGGCCCACATGACCCGCGCAGGCATCGCCGTGCGCCCGTGACGGGCGCTCAGGCGAGGGGCACGGTCGATTCGACGAAGCGTGTGAACGCATCGGCGACGTGATCGAGTGACCCGGCGAGGAAGTGGTCGGCGCCGCCGATGACCTCGAGGCCGGTGGTCGTCCAGTCGGCGGTGAGCTCGGCCGCCGAGGCGGGGGAGCGGAACTGGTCGTGTTCGGGCACCACCAGAACGGTCGGCGCCACGGCGTCGGGAGCCGCCATCTCGTCGACGGGCACGATGGCCAGCGGGGCCGCCACGGCGAACCAGCCTGCGGTGTCGTCGTCGACGGCGAGGATCACGTCGGCGCCGAAGGACCAGCCGGCCAACAGGACGGGAATGTCACCCGAGCCCTGAGCGTCGAGCCGGTCACGGAGCCAGGCGACGACGGCGCGAACGTCGTCGCGTTCGCCGCGGCCCTCGTCGTGGGTGCCGGTCGATGCGCCGACGCCACGGAAGTCGAACCGCACCGCTGCCATGCCGAGTTCGCCGGCCCGCTCGAACAACGCCGTGGGCACCGGCGTGTGCATCGACCCCCCGTGCAGGGGGTGGGGATGGGTGATCACGACTGCTGCCGTGGGGTCGGCGGGGATGGTCGCCTCAGCGCTCAACACCGGGGTCACTTCGTGGCTCATCGGGCGACACGGTAGCCTCCACCCTCGTGGCCCGATCCGACGATGCACCCAGCGCCAAGCCCGCCAGCGCGAAAGCAGCGAAGGGCTCCCACAGTCTCGGTCCGACCGAGAAGCTGCCGGTCAAGATGCTCAATGATCGCGTCCTCGTCGAGGTACCCACCGAGGACGGCGAGCGCAAGAGCACCGGCGGCATTCTGATCCCCGCCACCGCCCAGGTGTCGCGGCGGCTGTCGTGGGCCGAGGTCAAGGCGGTCGGCCCGAACGTGCGCAGCATGGAGATCGGCGATCGGGTGTTGTTCAACCCCGAGGACCGCTACGAGGTCGAGGTCCGCGGTCGGGACTACATCATCTTGCGTGAGCGTGACGTCCACGCGGTGGCCGCCGAGCGCCTCGACGGGCACAGCACGGGCCTCTACCTCTGAGCGGTGTCCGGATCCCCGCCGTGACGTGCTCTTCCGACGACCCCCGAGCCCCCACCCGCTCGACCCTCGAGGACTTCCGCCGCCTCGCCGCCCGCCACACGGTCGTGCCGGTGTGGCGCGAGCTCGTCGCCGATCTGACCACCCCTGTCGCGGCGTTCGCCCGGGTCTGCGGTGACGGTCCCGGGTTCCTGCTCGAATCCGTCGAGCACGGCGAACGCTGGAGTCGCTGGTCGTTCATCGGGCGCAACCCGCTGCTCACCATCACCAAACGCAACGGCACCGTCGAGGTCGACGGCGACCTGCCCGAGTCCGTCAGGGTGGGCGACGGTGTCCTCGACCTGCTCGACCAGCTGCTCGCCACGCTCCGAGCCCCCGACGTCGAGGGCCTGCCGCCCATGCACAGCGGGCTGATGGGCTATCTCGGGTACGACATCGTCCGCGAGGTGGAGCGCCTGCCCGACGTGCCCGCCGACGACCAGGGCCTGCCCGACGCGATGGTGTCGGTCATCGGCGAGCTCGCCGTGTTCGACCACTGGCGCCAGCGCGTCACCCTGATCGCCAACGTGATCGTGGCCCCCGACGCCGACGAGGCGACCATCGACGCGGCCTATGCCGACGCGGTCAGCCGCCTCGACGGCATCGCCGCCGATGGAGCGCGACCGCTGGCCGAGCCGTTCCTCGAGCCGCCCGGCGACGCCGTCGAGATGCCCGAGGTGCGCTCGTCGATGAGCAGGGAACAGTGGGGCCTCGCCGTCGACACCGCCAAGGAGCACATCCTCGCCGGCGACATCTTCCAGGTCGTGCTGAGTCAGCGCTTCGACTTCGACCTCGACGCCGATGCGTTCGACGTGTACCGGGTGCTGCGCCAGATCAATCCCAGCCCGTACATGTACTTCGTGCGCCAGCCCGAGGTCACCCTCGTCGGGTGCTCGCCCGAACCGCTGGTGCAGCTCCTCGGCGACACGGTCATCTCACGGCCCATCGCCGGCACCCGCCGCCGGGGTGCGCAGCGAGGAAGAGGACCGACGCCTCGGAGCCGAGCTGCGCGAGCACCCCAAGGAGGTCGCCGAGCACGTCATGCTCGTCGACCTCGCCCGCAACGACGTCGGGACGGGTCGTCGCCTACGGCAGCCTCGAGCTCGACGAGATGATGACCCTCGAGCGCTACAGCCACGTGATGCACCTGACGTCGCAGGTCAGCGGCACCCTTGCCGACGGCAAGGGCCCCATCGACGTGCTGCGGGCCACGCTGCCCGCCGGCACTGTGTCGGGCGCACCGAAGGTGCGGGCCATGGAGATCATCGACGCGCTCGAACCCACCAAGCGGGGCCCCTACGCCGGCGTGGTCGGCTACCTCGACTTCTCGGGCAACATCGACACCGCCATTGCGATCCGTACCATGGTGATCACGCCGAACGGCGCGTCGGTCCAGGCCGGCGCCGGGATCGTGGCCGACAGCGTCGCCGAGCACGAGTACCTCGAGTGCGAGAACAAGGCCCGGGCGCTGCTGGCCGCCGTTCGTCCCGCCGAAGCCATGACCGCATCCCGCAGGAGCCCATCGTGACCACCGAGACCCGACTCGTGCCCGCAGCATTCGCGGCCGGTCCCGCAGCCGTCGAGACCACCCGCGACGTCGTGACCGCCACCGGGCCCGACACCGAGACGTTCCTCCAGGGACAGCTCGCCCAGGACATCGCAGCCCTGGCACCGGGCGAGTCGGCGTGGTCGTTGCTGTTGCAACCCCAGGGCAAGGTCGACGCGTGGCTGCGGGTCACCCGCATCGACGCCGACACCTTCATCCTCGACGTCGATCCCGGCCACGGCGATGGCGTCGTCGCCCGACTGCAACGGTTCCTGCTGCGCACCAAGTGCGAGCTCTCCGTCGCCACCTGGCCCATGGTCGCCATCCGTGGCCGCGGTGCCCACGCCCTCGACGTGCCGGTCGAGTCCGGCGCGCTCGTGGTGGTGCCGGCGCAGTGGCCGGGCATCGAGGGCATCGATCTGCTCGGCGAGGCCGTGCTCGGTTCCACCAGGTCTGGCGACGGCCACCGGCGCCGACCTCGAGCTGGCGCGGATCGTGTGCGGCGTCCCCGCCATGGGCGCCGAGCTCGACGAGCGGACCATTCCGGCCGAGGCCGGCATCGTCGACCGCAGCGCCAGCTTCACCAAGGGCTGCTACACCGGCCAAGAGCTCGTGGCTCGCATCGACAGCCGCGGCGGCAACGTGCCCCGGCACCTCCGTCGCCTGACCTCGACCGCCGAGCTCGCCGTCGGTGACATCCTGCGCGTCGACGACACCGAGGTCGGCCATGTCAGCTCGGCAGCCGACACCGGCGACAGCTGGGTCGGGCTCGGCTATCTCCGCCGGTCGGTCGACGTCCCGGCGACCGTCGCCGGACCCAACGGTCCGGTCAGCGTCGACGCCACGCCCTAGCAAGCGACCGGCGCGCGTGTAGCGCATCGGCGCAGCCTCAGATCCTGGCCTGCGCCGCCGATGGAACCAGTACGTCCACGATCGGGTCGGGGTGCAGCGGTAGTCTCGAGCGAGGCCGACGGAAACGATGACGGTGGCAACCCATTCCTTCTACGAGGTACTCGGCGTCGCGTCGGACGCTGACGATGCAACGATTCGCCGCGCCTACCTCGCAGCGGCCCGGGCCCATCACCCCGACCACCACGCCAACGATCCTGCTGCGGCGGCCGTCGCCGAGGATCGGATGCGCGCCATCAACGAGGCGTGGGCGGTGCTCGGCGATGCCCAACGACGTGCGGTGCACGACCGCGAACTGGCGCGCCGTCCTGCTCCGGGCTTCGGGGCCGGTGCCGTCGGGTCGTCAGAGTCGACCGGCGCCCGCGCCCGAACCGGCGACGTCGGGCATCTCGCCGCCGCGGACGCTCACCATGTTGCCGCCGGCGCTGTTGTTCGCAGCGATCCTCTGTTTCGGCGCCGGCATGGTCCTCGGCCAGGTCCCGGTCGTCGCGTTCGGCCTGGCACTCGCGATCTTCGGCGGTATCTCGTTCGTCCTGGTCCCGGTGCTGACGATGGCGCGATCGCGTCGGTAGTGTCCGGGCGTCACCCGTCCGGCTGCGGTGTCAGGCCGGCCTTCTTCGCCGGCGCTGCGTTCGTCGTCGCCTACGGCAGGGGGTAGGGCGCTACCGTTCGGCGCTTCGCACCGACGTCTGCACCGAGGTCCTCGTGGCCACCTATCTCGATGCCATCCTCGACCATCACCGGGCCCGAGCCGACGCCGAGCACGCGTCCGCTCGACCGACTCGTCGACGCTGCCGCCGCGTGCCCGTCACCGCGGGGCTTTCGATCGGCACTGGTCGGCACCGACACCTTGTCGGTCATCGCCGAGATCAAGCGTCGGTCGCCCTCCAAAGGTGCCGCTCGCGGCAGATCTCGACCCAGCGACGATGGCCCGGGTCCTACGTCGTCGGGCGGCGCGGCATGTCTGTCGGTGCTGACCGATGAACCGCACTTCGGAGGATCGGCCGACGATCTGCGTGCGGCACGCGCCGCGGTCGACGTCCCGGTCATCCGCAAGGACTTCACCGTCGACGCCCGCGACGTGTGCGATGCGCGGATCATGGGCGCCGACGCGGTGCTGTTGATCGTCGCTGCGCTCGACGATGCCGAACTGGCCGACTTCTGTGCTCTGGCGGGGGAGTTGGGCCTCGACGCCCTCGTCGAGACCCACGACGAGGCCGAGGTCGAACGAGCGCTCGCGGCCGGCGCCGACCTCGTCGGGGTGAATCAGCGTGACCTCGTCACGTTCGCGGTCGACCAGGCTCGAGCGGTTCGCGTCGCGGCCTCGTTGCCGGCCGGTGTGATCCGCGTCGCCGAGAGCGGCGTGCGTGGCCCCGACGACGCCCGAGCGCTCGTCGACGCCGGGTACCACGCCGTGTTGGTGGGGGAGTCGGTCGTGACCGCCGACGATCCGGCCGTGTCGGTGGCGGCGCTCCGGGTACCCCGACGCTCGTGAGGCGCCCATCGCACGCCGGCCCGACAAACCGGACCGGGCCAACCGTCCGGGTCCGGTAACGTCGGACCCGATGTTCGTCAAGATCTGCGGTATCACGCGCGAGGAAGACGCCTTGCTGGCGGTCGCGGTGGGCGCCGACGCGCTCGGCTTCATCTTCGCCCCGTCGGCCCGTCAGGTCCCGCCCGGGCGCGTCGCAGAGATCGTGCGCCGACTGCCGCCCGATGTGCTCACCGTCGGCGTGTTCCGCAACGAGCTTCCCGAGCGGGTCATCGCAGTCGCCCACCAGGCCGGCCTCGGCGCAGTGCAGCTGCACGGCAACGAGACGCCGGAGATGGTGGCTGCGGTACGTGCCGAGGTGCGCATGGTGATCAAGGCCGTGGCCGCCGGTTCGCCGGGCTTCGACCACGCCGCCGCCTACGGTGCCGACGCGATCCTCGTCGATGCGCCCACCCCCGGCGCCGGCAAGGTGTTCGACTGGCGCCTTGCAGAGGATGCGCCGTCGGGTGTGCGGCTCATCATGGCCGGCGGCCTCGATCCCGACAATGTGGCCGAGGCGATCACCAAGGTTCGGCCCTGGGGCGTCGACGTGGCCACTGGCGTCGAACGGCTGCCCGGGGTCAAGGATCCGGTGCTCGTCCGATCGTTCATCCGCAATGCCCGCAATGCCGCCGCGCACTGATCGAGAGCGGGAGGTCCGGAGACCTCGGGGGAGCGGATCGCCCACTCGACGGGGCGGCGGGCGTCCCGGTGTGGTCCGATCATCGGTCGGTGGCCACGGCCGACTCGACGAGCACCGTGGCGATCGAACCATACGACTGGCAGGAGGACGCGACATGGCGATGACCGACCCCACCCCCGAGGGAAGGTTCGGCCGGTTCGGCGGACGGTTCGTTCCCGAGACCCTCGTGCCGGCGTGCGAAGAGCTCGACCGGGCCTTTCGCGAGGCATGGGGAGACACGGCCTTCCGCGGCGAGCTCGACGGCCTCCTCGCCGACTACGCAGGCCGGCCCTCACCGCTGACCGAGTGCCATCGGCTCTCCGACGAGCTCGGCCACCGGGTGCTGCTCAAGCGCGAAGACCTCAACCACACCGGCTCCCACAAGATCAACAACGTCCTGGGTCAGGCCCTGCTCGCCCGACGCATGGGCAAGAGCCGTCTGGTGGCCGAGACCGGCGCAGGCCAGCACGGCGTCGCCACGGCCACTGCTGCGGCGCTGTTCGGCATGGAGTGCGTCGTCTACATGGGCGAGGTCGACATCGAGCGCCAGGCGCTCAACGTGTTCCGGATGAAGCTGCTCGGAGCCGAGGTGCGCCCTGCGCTCAGCGGGAGCCGCACGCTCAAAGACGCCGTCAACGAGGCCATGCGATCGTGGGTCGCAACGGTCAACGACACCCACTACTGCCTGGGGTCGGTCATGGGACCGCACCCGTACCCGTGGATGGTCCGAGAGTTCCACCGGGTCATCGGCGACGAGTCCCGGGCGCAGTGCCGGGCACTGCTCGGAGGCGATCCCGACGTCGTCACCGCATGCGTCGGTGGTGGCTCCAACGCGGCGGGTATCTTCGCCGGCTTCGCCGACACCGACGCCGAACTCGTCGGGGTCGAGCCCGCCGGGGTGCAGCGGTCGATCGCGGCGTGCCCGGTGTCGTGCACGGCAGCGTCTCGTTTCTCATGCAGGACGAACAGGGCCAGGTCCTGGAGGCCGAGTCGATCTCGGCAGGTCTCGACTATCCCGGTATCGGGCCCGAGCACGCACACCTGGCCGACATCGGCCGGGCCCGCTACGAAAAGGTCACCGATGCCGAGGTCATCGACGCGTTCCAGCTGCTGTCGCGGACCGAGGGCATCATCCCCGCACTCGAACCCGCGCATGCGCTGGCCTGGATGTCCCGGGCTCGTGACGAGCTCGCCGGCAAGACGGTGCTGTTGAACATGTCGGGTCGCGGCGACAAAGACGTCGCCCAGATGATGGACATCTTGGGGTGAGCGTCACACGCGGTCCGATCGAACCCGCGCTCCGCGCCCGCATCGATCGCGGCGGCAAGTGCCTGGTCCCGTACATCACCGGCGGCTTCGAGGGCTACCTCGAGGCCATCGCGGCAGCCGCCGACGCCGGTGCCGACGCCATCGAGATCGGCGTGCCGTTCTCGGATCCGGTGATGGACGGCCCCATCATCCAGGAGGCCAACGATGTCGTGTTGGCCAAGGGCGTCACGCCCGCCCAGATCATCGACGAGGTCGCCGGCCTCGACGTCGAGGTCCCCATGGCGGTGATGACCTACTACAACATCGCGTTCCGTTTCGGTCTCGAACGCTTCGCCACGACGCTGCACGAGAGCGGCATCGGTGGTGCGATCCTGCCCGACCTCCCCCTCGACGAGGCCGGTCCCTGGCGCGAGGCGGCTGCAGATGCAGGTGTCGAGACGATCCTGTTGGCGGCACCGACCACGCCGGACGAGCGGCTGGTGCGTATCTGCGATGCGACCAGCGGGTTCGTGTACGCCGTCGGGCTGCTCGGTGTGACCGGGGTGCGTGACGCCCTGGCCACCTCTGCGATCGAGATCGCACAACGGTGCAAGGACGTCACGACCAAACCCGTGCTCGTCGGAGTCGGTGTCGGCACCGCCGCCCAAGCCGCCGAGGTCTCAGCCGTGGCCGATGGATGCGTCGTCGGTTCCGCCGTGGTGCGTCGCCTGCTCGACGGTGAGGGGCCCGAAGGAGTCGGCGCATTCGTTGCCGAGCTGCGCAGCGCGCTCGATGCGGTGACGACGACGCCCTGACGAGCTCAGTCCGGTCCAGCGAGTCCGGCTCCGAACGCACGGAGCCGATCGAGGACCGCCGGATCGACATCGTCGTCGGCGGGCGCAGCGAGCGCTGCCTTGATCCGGTCATAGGTCGCGGCTTCGAGCCCGCAGGCACGGCAGGCATCGAGATGGGCGGCGATCTCGTCGGCGCCGCCCTCGAGTTCGCCGTCGAGGTATCGCTGGATGACCGACGCCACCGCCGCGCAGTCGACGGGACCCTCGATGCTGGCCGGCTCGCCGTCGCGTCGGGTGAGACGACGCCAGAGAGTTGCGATCATGTTCCTTCCTCCCCGTCGTCGGCGATGATGGTGAGCCCCACGCCTGCGGCTTCGAGCGCGGCGCGCATGCGGCGGCGGGCCCGGTGGAGGCGGCTCATGATCGTGCCCGTCGGTACGCCGAGGATGTCCGCAGCCTCTTGATAGCTGCGACCGTCGAGGTCGACGAGTTCGACGACACGCCGGAATTTCTCGGGTAGATCGGTGTACGCGGCCTCGACACGAGCGTCGAAACCCTCGTCGACGACGAGTTCTTCCGGGTTGCGTCCGCCTTCGCCCGTGTCGGCGACTCGGGCCATGGTGACATCGGGGTCACGGAGCAGTTCGGGCCGCCGTCGACGGATCCGATTGATCTGCGCGTTGCGCACGATCGTCAGCAGCCAGGCCCGCGGGTAGCGGCCGTCGAACCGGTCGATGGCTCGGTAGGCCCGCAGCAGCGCCTCCTGGACCACGTCCTCGGCGTCGGCATGGTTGCGTGTCAGCGACAGCGCCACCCGATACATGACATCGAGTTCGGGGAGCACGACCTCGTCGAAGCGCTCCTTGCGGGCCCGGTCGTCGAGGGGCGATCCGGCGTCCATGGCGGGCGAGGATAGTGGGGTGGAGGCGCCGGCGAGCCCTGCGCCGGGTCGCACAGAGATGTAGCTCCGACTACACGAGTTCGGCGGATTGCCGAGGGGATCGCACGACAGGGGTGTAATTTGGTGCAGCCCCGTGGACCGGTCTGCCAGGACCGTCCTCGAGTCCCACCGGGTGGGCACCGAGCCTGCGGGCGAACCAGGAGGAACACCATGAACAAGTCCGAACTCGTCGATGCACTTGCCGACAAGGCCGGCGTGAGCAAGACCGACGCCGACGCCGTACTCAAGGCACTCGAAGAGGTCATCACCAGCGAGGTCGCGGGTAAGGGCGACAAGATCGCCCTGACCGGGTTCGTCACCTTCGAGCGCACGTACCGCAAGCCGCGCAGCGGCCGCAACCCTCAGACCGGCGAAGCCCTCGAGGTCCCCGGCGGCAACGCGATGAAGATCAGCGCCGGCTCCAAGCTCAAGGCCGCAGCCAAGGCCTCGTCCTAGATCTGACCTCATGACGACGAACGCCTCCTCGCCGGCGCTGCCGAGCCCTGCCGAGGTCCTGCCCCATCGAGACCCCTTCCTCTTTCTCACCGAGGTCACCGGGCTCGAATCGGGAGAGTGGGCCGAGGGGTACTGGCAGCTCACGGGCGAGGAGGCATTCTTCGCCGGGCACTTCCCCGGACGCCCGACACTGCCCGGGGTCCTGCAGTGTGAAGCCATCGCGCAGTTGGGGGCCTACGTCGTCCTGCTCAGCGGTGACGCCAGCGGCAAGCTGCCACTGTTCGGCGGGCTCGACAAGGCTCGCTTTCGTCGCCAGGTCGCACCGGGCGACCGGCTCGATCTTCGTCTCGACGTGGTGCGGATGTCCGCGCGAGCAGGCAAGGCCACCGGTACCGCAACCGTCGACGGCGAGGTCGCGTGTGCCGCCGAGCTGATGTTCGT
The DNA here is from genome assembly GCA_963716795.1 of uncultured Acidimicrobiaceae bacterium. Classification (GTDB taxonomy): domain Bacteria; phylum Actinomycetota; class Acidimicrobiia; order Acidimicrobiales; family UBA8592; genus CAVQUE01. The sequence continues at coordinate 399,993 of CAVQUE010000004.1, forward strand.
GATGGTCGACGCCTGACGCCCGAGCCAGGCTGGTCAGGCCGGTGCGATCACGATCGTGCCGTTGTGGCCACCGAAGCCGAACGAATTCGACAGCGTCGGTCCCGGCGTCCAGACACGGGGCTCGCCGACCACGAGGTCGATGGCAGGCATGTCCGGGTCGGGCGCGGTGTGTCCATGGGTCGGCGGGATGCGCTCGTTGGCGATGCTGAGCACCACTGCCGCAGCCTCGATCGCGCCGGCCGCGCCGAGGGCGTGACCGGTTGCTCCCTTGGTGGAGGTCACGGCGGGCCCCTGCGTACCGAAGACCTTCGCGATGGCTTCGGCCTCGGCCCGATCGTTCAGCGGGGTCGAGGTCCCGTGGGCGTTGATGTGGGCCACATCGCCGGCCGTCAGACCGGCATCCTCGAGAGCCAATTCCATGCACCGCACCGCACCGGCACCATCGGGTGCAGGAGCAGTGATGTGGTGTGCATCGGCCGTGCTCGCCGAACCCAACAGTTCGGCGAGGATCGTCGCCCCGCGGGCCTCGGCCATTGCGAACTCCTCGAGCACCAACACCGCGGCGGCTTCGGCGTGCATGAAGCCGTCGCGTTCGGCGTCGAAGGGGCGCGAGATGCCCGCACTCGACGTTGCCGTCATGTTGATGAATCCCTGCATGGCCACGGGGCTCAGCGTCGCTTCGGATCCGCCGGTGATCACCGCGTCGCAGCGGCCGTGGCGAATGAGATCGGCGGCGCGCCCGATGGCGTGGGTTGCTGCAGCGCAGGCCGTCACGGTCGTCTCGCATGGCCCTGCGAAGCCGTAGCGCATCGAGATGCTGGCCCCTGCTGCGTTGCCCATCATCATCGGCACCAGGAACGGCGACACCCGGCGGGCGCCTCTGGTGATGAACACCTCGATCTGTTCTTCGAGGGTGGCGATGCCGCCGATGCCGGTCCCGAGGAAGACCCCCGTGCGCGCCGGGATCGGCGCTGATCGCACCGGCCTGCTCGAGCGCTTCGGCGCACGCCGCCATGGCGAACTGCGTGAACCGGTCGGCGCGCCGAGCTTCCTTCGGGTTGTCGAAGAACGGCAGGGGATCGAACCCCTCGACACCGAAGCCGTGCGCGGGTGGACCCGCCAGGAGCCCGTCCCAGTAGGCGTCGCGTCCGATACCGCAGTTCGCGATGACGCCGAGGCCCGTGATGGCGACCCGGCGTGGCATCAGAGCTTGGCGGTGATCAGGTCGAAGGCCTGACCGATGGTGTCGATGCCTTCGAGTTCCTCTTCTTCGACGGTGACGTCGAATTCCTCTTCGAGCGCCATGACGAGTTCGACGAGGTCGAGGCTGTCGGCATCGAGATCATCCGCGAAGGAGGCCTCACGGGTGATCTTGGCTTCGTCGACCGAGAGCACCTCGACGGCGCACTTGGTGAATCGTTGGAACTGCTCGTCACTCACGTCATTGACTCCTGTCGCAGGTGTTCGGGTTGGCTTGAAGAGAACGGATGATGGGCCCGACGGCCGAGTCCGGTGGTCGGATCACGACCCCATGGCGAGCCCGCCGTCGACCGGGATCACCGCACCGGTGATGAAGCCGGCGTCGTCGCCCGCGACGAACGCAGATGGTCGCGGCGATCTCGTCGGTGGAGGCGAACCTGCCCAGCGGAACGGTCTCGGTGATGGCCGCTTTCTGGTCGTCGGTGAGGGCGTCGATCATATCGGTCTGGACCGGGCCGGGAGCGACGACGTTGACGGTGATGGCGCGGGACGCGAACTCGCGGGCGAGCGACCGTGCGAGGCCGACCAATCCCGCCTTGGATGCGGCGTAGTTCGCCTGTCCGGCCTGACCGGCGAGTCCGACGACCGACGACACGAACACGATGCGTCCCCAGCGGGCCCGCATCATCGATCTCACCGCACGCTTGGCGACCCGGAAGCCGGCGGTGAGGTTGGCATCGAGGACGGCGGTGAAGTCATCGTCGCTCATCCGAAGCACCAGACTGTCGCGGGTGATGCCGGCGTTGGAGACCAGGATCTCGACAGGGCCGAGCTCGGCTTCGATCGTCGTGAAGGCCGCATCGACCGCAGCGGAGTCGGTGACGTCGCAGCGCACTGCGAACAATCGACTGTCGGCAGGCGGATCGCTGCGGTACGTGACGGCGACGCGATGGCCGGCATCGGCGAGATGCAACGCAGTGGCGAGCCCGATCCCGCGGTTCGCTCCGGTGACGAGTGCGACTCGACCGGTGCGCGTCGGATCGGTGGTCATACGCCACCCCAACGCAGCACTGCCGATGCCGACGTCATGCCGGCACCGAAGCCGACGAGCAACACCAGATCGCCAGGAGCGATCCGGTCGCCGTCGAGCGCCTTGGCGAGCGCGAGCGGGATCGTCGCCGATGAGGTGTTGCCCGTGTACTGCAGGACCATCGAGGCCTTCTCCGTCGGGATGCCGAGACGGTTCATCGCCGCGTCGATGATGCGCACGTTGGCCTGGTGGGGAATGACGATGTCGATGTCGTCGGCGCTCACGCCGGCCTGTGCGAACGAGGCCTCGGCGGACGTGGCCATCGCCTTGACCGCTTGACGGAAGACCTCTTTCCCCTCCATCTCGAGGGTGCCACCGACATCGGCGAACAGCAGATGCCGTAGCTCGCCCTGGCTGGCGAGGTCCCAACCCAACAGCTCGCCCTCACCGTCGCAGGCCTCGACCACCACGGCTCCCGCTCCGTCGGCGAAGAGGATGCAGGTGGTGCGATCGGTCCAGTCGACGATGCGCGACAGCGTCTCGGCCCCGACGACCAGAATGCGCTCGCAGCCCATCCCGATCATCGCATGGGCCGTCACCAGGCCGTACATGAAGCCCGAACACGCCGCGTTGAGGTCCATTGCGCCGCAGCTCAGACCGAGCCCGTGCTGCACCGCGGGCGCGGTGGCGGGCACCTGATCGTCGGGCGTCGTCGTCGCCAGGATGACCAGGTCGATCTGGTCGGCGGCGGCCCCGGCACGGGCCATCGCCGCGGCGCCGGCCTCGATCGCGAGCCCGGCGGTCGTGCCGCCGATGCGTCGTTCCCTGATCCCGCTGCGGTCGCGAATCCACTCGTCGTTGGTGTCGACCATGGCGGCGAGGTCGTCGTTGGTGACGACCTTCGGCGGCAGCGCCGTCCCCCAACCCGAGATGATGGCGCCGCGGCTTCCCGTTGCTGCGCTCATGAGGTCCGCAGCCAGGCGATCGGCTGGCTGGCGGTGACCCGTTCGCCGTTCATCGCCAACAGGCCCTGCATCTCGCCGGCGAACGGGCTGCGGACCTCGCAGTCGTTGACGTGGCCGAGTAGGTGCCCGATGGCGACCACCTCGCCGCCGATCGCGGACTCGATGGGAGTGAACACGCCGGCACAGGGGCTCACGACCAGACGCTCGGTGGCGAACAGCGATTCGCCTTCGAGGCCGCCACCACCAGCGCTGGGCTTGCCAGACAACGCCTCGAGCAGCTGATCGACGTCGGCAGGAGTGTTGACCTTGGCAGTCGATGCCGTTGCGGCGATCCGGCGGGCCATGCCGGTCAGCACCGTGCCGGGCCCCAACTCGACGAAGGTCGTGCACCCGGCCTCTTCGAGCGCGTGCACGGTATGGCGCCAGCGGACCGGGCTCGTCAGCTGCGATGACAGCAGGCCCGGCCAGTCCGCCGCAGACGTGTGGCCCATGGCATCGACGTTTGCGTACACCGGCCGGTCCGGATCCCGAAACTCGACCTGATCGATGGCCTTGCGGAGGCGGTCACGTGCCGGCTCCATGAAGGGCGTGTGGAATGCCCCGGACACCGCGAGCTGCATCGACTTCTTTGCGCCCAACTCGCGCGCCACGTCGGCTGCAGCGGCCACGCCCTCGGGCGATCCAGCGATGACGACCTGCCCCGGCGCGTTGAAGTTGGCGACCCACACCTCGCCGTCGACGCGATGGCAGGCCGACTCGACCAGGGAATCGTCGAGCCCCAGCACGGCCGCCATCGTTCCCTCCGTCGTCTCGGCGCACAGCTGCATCGCCTCGCCGCGTTCGCAGACGAGGCGAACGGCGTCTTCGAAATCGAGCGCACCCGAGGCCGTCAGCGCGGTGTACTCGCCGAGGCTGTGACCCGCATGCGCGCCGGCGTCGATGCCGACCCGGGCAACGGCATCGAAGACCACCATCGACAACAAGAACGTCGACAGCTGTGCATTGCGGGTCTGGCGGAGCTCGTCGTCATCGGCGTCGAGCAGCAACACCTCGAGATCGCGGTCGGCGACCTCGGACGCCTCGGTCACGAGCTCCCACGACGGGTGGTCGAGCCAGGGTCGCCCCATGCCGGACTTCTGGGACCCTTGGCCGGGGTAGGTGAACACGATCATCGAGCGGGACTCCATCGGCGCCACCGGGTCGGTGGGCACGCATTGGCGGGCGGGCGGCCGGGACGGTTGGACCCGAACGCAGGGCGATTGGTCTGACCTCGCAGCACGTCGCCAGGTTTCATCGCGAGCTCGGCGAATCGGGCGACACGAGCGGCGGGGGCCCGTAGCGCGCACGATTGGCGGCGATGGTCCGATTGCGCACGATCACGAAGAGGCCGACCGCCGCAGCGACGGCGAGCGGCGCGCCGGGCCAGCGCACGAGATCGATGCCGAGACCGCATGCGGCGAGGCTACGCTGCCCGGACGTCACGTGCGAGCATCCCGCCACCGAGCGGGATGGCGCCGTCCCGGCCCGGGTGGCGGAACAGGCAGACGCGAGGGACTCAAAATCCCTTTCCCTTCGGGGAGTGCGGGTTCGATTCCCGCCCCGGGCACGGAGGACCGGCAGTGTCGGTCGTCGGCGCTTCGTACCGCCGACCTCCCATGTCTCGCGATGCCTCCGCCCCGCTGTGGGCGTTCGGGCCACGCAGGCCCGTGGCATCTGCTCGGGGCCCGGGGCTTTCGTGGGTCGAGCGGGCCCTCGGCATCTGGTCGGGGGGAGTGGCCTGGGGCTCTGCCGAGCAACGGAGGCCCTTCGTATCTGGTCGTCTCGGGGGCCCGGTGCGGCCCGTCGTCCTCTAATTCTCCGTCTCTCTCCCTGATGTGTCGCTCAATGCCTTGCGTGATGGCGCGTTTGCGGTAGATTCCTGTCGGTCCGTACCACCAACGAAAGAGTTCCATCCATGCTGTCCCGCTTCGCCAAGCTTGCGCTTGTCGCCAGCCTCATCGCCGCCTTCGCAGCTGCGACTGCCGGTCCGGCACTGGCCCAAGACGACGAATCCATCGCCGCGGTCGCTGCTGCCGACGGTCGATTCACCACCCTGCTCACCGCCCTCGACGCCGCAGGCCTCGCTGACACCTTCGCCTCGTGCGAAGACGGCAGCGAATACACCGTGCTCGCACCGACCGATGACGCATTCACCGCTGCGCTGACCGATCTCGGACTCGACCCGGCGGCACTGCTCGGTGACACCGAGCTGCTCACCACGGTGCTGACCTATCACGTCGTCGAAGGGGCTGTGGACTCGGCCACCGTTGCGTCGCTCGACGGCGCCTCGGCACCGACGCTGCAGGGCGAAGAGGTCACCGTCGCCGTCGACGGTGACAGCATCAGCATCCTGAGCGGTGCGCCCACGCCTGCCAACGTGGTCGTCGCCGACGTTGCTGCCTGCAATGGCATCATCCACGCCATCGACTACGTGCTGATTCCGCCGACCGTCGCTGAGACCCTGGGTCTCGCTGCCGCCGAGGAAGAGGCACCTGCTGAGGAAGAGGCACCTGCTGAGGAAGAGGCACCTGCTGAGGAAGAGGCTCCCGCTGAGGAACTGGCCGAGACCGGTGTGTCGAGCGACCAGCTCGCCGTCATCGCTCTGGCTCTGCTCGCCGGTGGTGCCATGGTCTTCATGACCTCCCGCCGCAGCGCCATCGACTGAATCATCGAGTGAGGGTTCCGCCTTCCGGCGGTGCCTGATCGATCCGCATCATGACCGGGATCGGCTTCGGCCGGTCCCGGTTGCGCGTCCGGGCCCTGATCCGATCGATCGCCCGAGCCGGCGTGTACGCACGCTCGGTGCTCGGTGCTCGGTGCTCGGTGCTCGGTGCTCGGTGCTCGGTGCTCGGTGCTCGGTGCTCGGTGCTCGGTGCTCGACGCCCTCGGCCGATGCGCTCGACGGTCACCGGCCGGCGGTCACCGCTCGCAGCGCCGCACGCGATCGCGACCGGCGCCGGGATCGCATCGATCCGAGCCTGCCGCGCCGTCGAGGAGATCGGCGCCGCTGCCACCGCGCAGGACATCGGGGCCGCCGCCGCCACGGAGCACGTCGTTGCCGGCCGCGCCGCCGAGGCGGTCGCCGCCCCCGTTGCCGTCGATGCGGTCGTTGCCGCCACGGCCGTCGAGGATGTCGTTGCCGCCGCCACCGCGCAGCACGTCGTTGCCCGGGCCGCCGTTGCCGACATCTCTGCCACCGCCGCCGATCAGCGTGTCGCGGCCCCCGCCGCCGATCATGCGGTCGTTACCCCCGCCGCCGATCATGCGGTCGTTGCCCGCAGCCCCGCTGGCCCGATCGTCGCCCGGTCCGAGGTCGACCTGGTCGTTGCCGGGGCCCGCATCGACGTCGTCGTTGCCGCCACCAGCGCACACCCGGTCGTTACCCGACCGAGCACTGATCACGTCGCGTCCGGGGGTCCCCATGATCACGTCGTTGCCGGGGGTCCCGAGGGTGGTTCCGGACCCCTGCGCCATGATGGTGACGCGTGCGCCCAGGCAGCGCAGGGTGCTCGGGATCGGGCTCGGCGTTCGCAGCACGGCATCGTGCGAGCCGGTGTCAGGGGCGAAGTCGGTCCCGCCCGCCGCTGCGCTCAGACCGAGCGCCCACCGGAATGCGCCGTTCAGCGGCTGACGACCGTCAGCAACACGAGCGGCCCGCAGAGCGCCACGAAACGAGGCGAGGTCGACGACCACACCGATGTCGTCCATTTCGGTGCGCGATGCGACGGCCTCGGCCGGGATCTCGGTCCAGCCCGCGCTGTCACAGGTTGGCGTGGCCAGCAGGGCCGCGCCGAGTCCCTGATCGGTGGGGACGACCCCCAGCGACAGGTCGTCGCCGATGCAGCCGGTGTCGGGGCGGGCGTCGGCATCGATGAACACCAGGAACGCTCCGAGGGCCTGATCGGGCCACAGGTCGCGGGTCAGTGACAAGAACACGATCACGTTGCAGTCCGAGAACGCCCCGTGGCCCATGATGTCGAGCGTGGCGGCGTCGTTGGCCGGGTCGGTGTGGATGTCCTCGAGGCAATCCGATGTCTGCCTCGGACTCCCGTCTGCCATGCCCAAGGATCGGTCGTCGACGAACGCTCGGGCCGCGTCGGCCCCGGTCGCCTCCGATACTCGGGCCACATCGGTGAGCATCTCGATCGCAGCAGCATTGCGCTCGGCGCGCGCGGTGGCCGGCGGGGTCACATCAGTGGCATCCGCGGGCGCAGTCGCGCCCGGGGACGCGGCCGTGGCCATCAGAGCGAGGGTCGCCACGGCAACCATTGCGCCCGCCTTCGATCGCCGGTACCCCATGTCGGCTCCTCACATGCGCGTCATCCGTCCTGCCATTGTCGGCCAGAGGAGCTGCATGGTGCCAGAGGTGAAATCACCGTGGTGGGGGGTTCGGCGATGGGGCCTGCACCGCGGCGCTCGACGACCGGTATCAGAACGGGCTGTGGCCCAGGCGGTTGCGGATGCTGACCAACTCGCCCGTGTGGGTCACGACGTGGCCGATGGCCGACCACGACAGGAACCAGCGGCGGGGTTTGCCCTCCCACATCTGGTAGAGCCATCCGAACGCGTCCTCGGGCGTTCCCAACGCCGCGAGGGCCGCGATGCTGTCAGGGACCTCGTCGAGAGCGCTCAGGTCCGCGTCGGAGCCGATCCAGTCGATCGTGGCATCGAGCGTTGCGAGCGCGTAGGTGGCGACCGCTGTCGGCGAGAGCAGCGTGACGAGCTCGGTGTCGGCACCCTCGGCGAGGCCCCGGTAGAGCCGGTCGCTCACCCCGAGGTCGTCGAGATGGTCGACCACGATCTGGTCGCGGCCGCGCAGCACGCCGTTGACCGCAACGTCGTGATGTCGCGCGAGGTGCCACAGCGCGTAGCCGGCCGGGACACCGCCGCCGTCGGCGAGAACGGCCAGCTCGTCGGGTGGGATCGTGTCGATGACGCCGCCTGCGAGCCTGGCCCGCGCCGAACTCACTTCGTCGAGGATCCAGTGGCGCAGCGCATCGACGCTCATCGCATCCCCTCCTTGGTCTGGAAGGCGGTGGGCAGGTCGCTGTCGGCGAAGGTGCCGGGGATCTCGCCCGTCGTGACGTAGTGGTACAGCGCCGTCTGGAACACCGCGGTCAGGCTGGTGGACACGACGATGACCAGTGCGACCCACGGCACGGCCACGATCATGCCGAGCACGGGACTGACGGCGGCACCCACCAACGCGCCCACGAGCACGCCGGGGAGCAGCGCCACGAACGTGACGATGCCGAGACCGGCCTGGGCCACCAGGTTCTCGCCCCATGTCTGGCGGAACAAGGTGCCCGACCGCTTCAGTGTGGCGATCGGTCCCATCCCTTCGACGACGAGGATCGGGACCGCCAAGAAGGTGACGACACGGAACGCCATGCCGACCAGACCCACCACGAATCGGCCCACGGCCCCGGCGTTCTCCTCGATCGCTCGGAGGACGGCGCCGACGGTCCAGCTGAACAAGGCCCAGGGGACGATGACGTTCAGCCGACTGGTCGCCGATGACAGCGCAGATCCCACCGTGGGGTCACCGCCGGTGAGGCGCTCGCGGGCGCCGCTGACCATCGCCGCCTGGAAGTAGGTGGCCACCACCGCGAGCACCATGCCGGTGATGATCACCACGATCACCCCGCCGGCGCTCAGCTCGAACTCGTCCAGGCCACCTGCGGCGTCGTAGTCGATGATGACGACCAGCCCGAGACACGCCGCAGCCACGACAAGTGATGCCCCGAACGACAGCACCGGCAGGGCGAGCAGTTCCCGGTCGGCGCGCAGCGTCCGCCAGGACGCCTTCGCCAGGTCGAGTGATCGCTGCCAACGGCCCACGGGGCCTCCTCGGTCGGGACGAACCCGAAGGAGTTCGGGCAACGCCACAGCGTAGTTGGTCGGCCCGACTACGATGCCGCGCCATGTCGGACCCCCGCCACCGAGCCGCCGTCGAACGCCGCCTGATCGAGATCGGCGATCGGCTGAAGAGCCTGCGCGGCGATCTCGCCATCGCAGACGAACAGCTGGCCCACTTCGCCGATGAGGCCGAGGATGCGCGTCTGCGGGCGCTGGTGTCGGAGACGCCGCTCGCCGACCGCGAACACCGCAGCGCCGCTCGCCACGCCGACGCGATGCGGCGTCATCGCGACGAGATCGTCGCCGAGATCGGTGGTCTCGAAGTCGCGCCAGGACGAGCTCCTCGACGAGATGATGGGTGGTGGCTGATGGCCGACACCGCGCCGGTTCGGATCGTCATCGCCGAGGACGAGGCGATCATCCGGCTCGATCTGCGCGAGAGCCTCGAGGACGAGGGCTATGAGGTGGTCGGCGAGACCGGTCATGGTGACGAGGTCGTCCCGCTCGTCGACCCGTCTCGCCCCCGACGTGGTGATCGTCGACATCAAGATGCCCGGCATGGACGGCATCGCGTGCGCTCGCGAGATCAGCGCCGACCGTCTCGCCGCCGTGCTGCTGCTCACGGCGTTCAGCCAGCGCGACCTCATCCAGCAGGCCTCCGAGGCCGGTGCCCTGGCCTACCTCGTGAAGCCGTTCCAACGCAGCGAGCTGGTGCCGGCCATCGAGCTCGCCCTCGCCCGTTTCCGCGAGCTGCGTGCCATCGAAGGCGAGGCTGCAGCGCTGGCCGAGCGGCTGGCCTCCCGCAAGGCGGTCGACCGTGCGAAGGGTCGTCTCATGGACGAGCTCGCCATGACCGAACAGCAGGCCTACCGCCACATCCAGACCGAGGCCATGGCGCAGCGCACGACGATGCGCGCCGTCGCCGAGGCGATCGTCGACGCTGCGTCGTTGCCGGCCGCCACAGTCGATGATCCACCTGCCGATCCCCCAGCGGAGAGCCCGTCATGACCTCACCCTCGTCGTCGGAGCAGACGACAACCATGCTCATCGACGGCAACTCGCTGACCTACCGGGCCTTCTATGCGCTGCCGACCGACATGGCGACCGCCGGCGGGCAGGTCACCAACGCGGTGTTCGGGTTCACGTCGATGCTGATCAACCTGGTGCGCGATCACCGACCCGATCACATCGTCGTCTCGTTCGACCTGCCCACGCCCACGTTTCGCCACGAGCGTCTGCCCGACTACAAGGCCGGCCGCAAGGAGACGCCCGACATCCTGCGCCAGCAGATGGGACTGGTGCGCCAGGTCATCGAGAGCCTGTCGATTCCGATCGTCGAGGCCGAGGGCTTCGAGGCCGACGATGTCCTCGCCACCTTGGCCACCGCCGCCCGCGATCGCGGTGACGACGTCATCGTCGTCACCGGCGATCGCGACGTCTATCAGCTGGTCGAGGATCCCCACGTCAAGGTGCTCTACAACAAGCGCGGTGTATCCGACTACGCATTCTACGACGAGGCCGGAATCGTCGAGCGCACGGGCGTCAAGCCGGTCGACTACGTCACCTACGCCGCGCTCCGGGGCGACACGTCGGACAACCTGCCCGGGGTCCCGGGCGTCGGCGAGAAGACCGCGGCGAAGCTGGTGAACGCCTACGAGAGCATCGACGGCATCTATGAGCACCTGGGGGATCAGACCCCGAAGCTTCGTGAGAACCTCGCCACGGCCGAGGCGCAGGTTCGCTCCAACGCCGAGGTGATGGTGTTGGTGCGCGACGTCCCACTGCCACTGGGCCTCGATGACCTCACGATGGGCGAGATCGACGTCGATGCAGTGCGCAGCCTGTTCGACTTCTTGGAGTTCCGAACGCTCTATGACCGCCTCGCAGAGGCGCTCGACCGTCCGTTGGAGGGTGCCGGGAGCGCAGTCGAGGTGCTCGAAGCCGAACGCATGGACATCGGCGCAGTGCCCGACGCCGTTGCGTTGTTCGGCGAGCTCGCGCAGAGCGAGTCGCTGCTCGCGGTCGCGCCCGGATGGCGCGGCGACGACGAACGAGCGGGTCTCGAGGGTCTCGCGCTGGTCACCGATCCATCGGCCGGCGAGGTGGCCTGGATCCCGGCAGAGCTGTTCGACGATGCCGATGTCTTCGCTGCGCTCGGCGCGCTCGTCGCCGGCGGTCGACCCCTCGCCGGCCACGGTGTCAAGCCCTTGGTGCGGTGGTTGTTCGCACGCGGACTCGCCGTCACGGACCTCGCGCTCGACACTCGACTCGCTGCGTACCTGCTCGATCCGGCCGAGAACCGATACCTGCTCGGCGAGCTCCTCGGCCGGTACGCCGACCGGGAGTTGCCGGTGGACAGCCCTGCGGCTGCGGGCCAGCTCGACCTCGATGGCGACGCCACCCCACCCGCACAGCACGCAGCCCGGGACGCGCTCGCCGTGCAGTTCCTGGCCGAGCCCATGCTCGCGGCGCTCGATGCGCAGGGGCTGCGTCGGCTCAACGACGACATCGAGGTGCCCCTGGTGCTGGTGTTGGCGAAGATGGAGCACCTCGGTGTCGGTGTCGACGTCGCCCGCTTGCAGGCCCTGCGCGACGAGCTGTCGGAGGAGGCCGAACGGCTACGGGCGCTCGTGATCGCCGACGCCGGCCGAGACTTCAACGTCAACTCGACCAAGCAGCTGCGCGAGGTCCTGTTCGACGATCTCGGCCTGACCCCGCAGAAGAAGACCAAGACGGGGTATTCGACCGACGCCCAGACGCTGGAGAAGATGCGTGACGACCATCCGATCGTCGAGCACCTCCTGGCGTATCGCGAAGTCGAGAAGCTTCGCTCGACCTATGGCGAGGGCCTGCTCGCCGAGGTCGGTCCCGGCGACCGCATCAGGGCGACGTTCAACCAGACCGTCGCCCGTACGGGCAGGCTCAGCTCCGATCAGCCGAACCTGCACAACATCCCCGTCCGCAGCGACACCGGTCGTGTGTTTCGGGAAGCGTTCGTCGCTGCGCCCGGTCACCAGCTGCTCGTGGCCGACTACAACCAGATCGAGCTCCGGTGCATCGCTCATCTGGCCGAAGACCCTGGGCTCATCACTGCATTCGAGGCGGGCGACGACATCCACACGGCCACTGCGGCACGGGTCTTCGGGGTCGACCCCGACGCGGTCACGACCGAGTTCCGTTCCAAGGCCAAGATGGTCAGCTACGGCCTCGCCTACGGCATGGAGGCCTACGGCCTGGGACAACGTCTGGCGATCCCCACCAGCGAGGCGCAACAGATCCTCGACGCCTACTTCGTCGCCTTCCCGGCGGTGAAGCAGTACATGGAGGACACCGTCGCCGAGGCACGGGCCCGTGGGTACACCGAGACCCTGTTCGGGCGCCGGCGCCAGATCCCCGAGCTGTCATCGAGCAACTTCCGTGTGCGCCAGGCCGGTGAGCGCCAGGCGATGAACGCCGGCATCCAGGGCCTGGCAGCCGACATCTTCAAGGTGGCGTTGGTGCGTCTCGACCAGGCGCTCAGCGATCACCACCTGGCGTCGCAGGTGATCCTGCAAGTCCACGACGAGGTCATCCTCGAGGTGCCCGACGACGAGGTCGAGGCCGCCACCGCACTCACCGTCGAGGTCATGGCCGCTGCGTTCGACCTCCGGGTCCCACTCGAGGTCAACGTCTCGACCGGCCACTCATGGGCCGCCGCCAAGTAGCGAGGTGACGACGGACGGTCAGCGCCTCGCCACGATCACCACACGGTTGCTGCGGGCCAGCTCCACACCGGCGGCGTCTCGTGCGGTCAAGACGACGACCAAGGGTCCGTCGATGGGGCGCGGGACCGTCATGCTCCGGCGATCGGCGGACAGGGTGGCGATCCGACGCCCGCCCGGACCGGCCGCAGCAATGGTCAGGTCCGCGATGCCCGTGGGCTGATCGATCGACCAGCGCAGGGTCACGCTGCGGGGCCGCCGGTCCTCGATCGACGCCACGATCTGCGGTGCCGGGGCGATCATCGGGGTCGCCGTCGGATGCGCGGTGGGGGTCGGGGTCGGCGTGGGGGTCGGGCCGGTCGTCGGATCGGGTCGAGGCGTGGGCGTCGGGCGCGGGCTCGGTGCTTCGGTGCGCGTCGGCGAGGCGGACCCGTCGGCGGTGGGACCGGGCTGGGGCGCCGTCGGCGCGCCCGGCGTGGGAGTCGACGCCGGTGCGATCGGCGGCTCGGGCGCTGCAGGGGTGGCATCGACGACCGGTGCCGTCCCGGAGGGAGTCGCGGTGGGGGATGGGGGCGCGGTCGGGGTCTGCTCCGGCGTGGCGGTCGGCTCGGCCGTCACCGAGGGTGTGGGGGTCGGTGTGGGCCGAACGACGACCGTCCGGTCCGCCTGCTCGAGGGGATCCGGTTCGCCGGTGCGAACGGCGAGCGTCGCGAGACCGGCCACGGCGAGCACGGCGGCGACCAGCACGACGGCGGGCCGCAGCAGGAGTCGCCGCACCGGGGGCGCGTCGCCGTGCATGGCGCGGATGGAGGATTCGAGCCGGTCCGCAAAGCGCGGGTCGACGGGTGAAGGACGGGAGGTCCCCAGCTCGTGCAGGCGGCGCTCCAGGGGGTCGGTGCCTCCCGGCGTGCCCCCGGGCTCGTCCTCGGGACGGTGGGTTTCGTCGGTCATCGGGTTCCTCCACCATCGCTGGTGCGGTGCAGTTCGCGTCGGAGTGCCTTGAGAGCCCGCGACGCCACGACGGCCGTGGCTGCCTTCGAGCCGCCCATTGCGCGGGCGACCTCGTCGGGGCCGAGTCCTGCGAGGTACTTGAGCGAGAGCACCCGCTGGTACCGAGGCGAGAGGCGGTCCAGCGCAGCACGCAGTGCTGCTGCGTCGCTGTCGTCGGTCAGCTCGTCGGGTCGGAAGTCGGCGGTGGGCTCGTGGAGTCTCGCCATCGCGACCTGGCCTCGTGGCGTCCGTGGCCGCCCTTCCCGACGATGGTGGGCCACCGTCTGGTTCGCCGCGATGCGGAACAGCCAGGGAGCGAACCCCCCGCTGCGCCACCGGAAGCCGTCCAGGCCACGAAAAACCGCTTCGAAGGTGGCCGAGCAGATGTCCTCGGCCGCTTCGCGGCTTCCGGTACGTCGCCAGGCGAAGGCGTGCACGTCGGGCAGGTAGCGCCGGTACAGCTCGGCGAAGGCATCGGCGTCCACCCGGGCGCGTTCGACCAGATCACGTTCGTCGAACGCGTCGTCGTCGAATGACCTCGGACGGTCGGTCACCACCAACGCAACAGTTGCCGCTGGTGGCACGGACCGGGTGGACGCCACATCCACGACTGCGCCTCAGGAGAGGCGGACGGCCCGGGACCGGGCGACGATGACACCGGCGGCGTCACGGCCGAGCACGGCGTAGCGGGCTCGCATGGTTCCCTCGGGCAGCTCGTCGGTGGCCGACGTGACATCGGGGTCGACCGTGGCAACGAGCTCGCGGGCCGAACCCGCAACCGAGCGCCAGAGCTGGACCGAGGCGACGTCGTCAATGGTCGGCGCATCCCAGGCGCAGCGGACGGCGACGGGTTCGGTGTCCGCGCCGTCGCAGGCGAGCGAGAGCACCTCGGGTCGATCCGAACGGATGAAGGCGCGGTTCACGCGGCTTCGACCGATGCGATCGCCGTCGGCGTCGAGGATCAGCAGGCGATAGCGATAGCGGGTGTCGAACTCGACGTCGGTGTCGGTGAAGGAACGATCGGTGAGATCGTCGGTCCTGCTGACCACGGTCCGTTCGCCGCCGCCGACACGCACCAGGGCGAATCCGGCGGCACCGGCAGTTCGGGCACGCCAGGTGCAGATCACCTGCGGTGCGCCATCGTCGACACCGCCGCGACACCGGAGCACGGCGCGCAGCCGTCTCGTCGGCGGATCGGCGCGGTCGGTGCTGGTCGGGACGACGCGTGCGTCGCCGCCGGTCGCTGTCGTCGTGGCCGCGGCGGGGGCCGTCGCCAGCAGGGGAGCGACCAGCGCCATGCAGAACGCCATGGCCAGGAGGCGCCGGCGCCGCCGCCGGGGTCGGACCTCGGGTTTGTCCAGCTGCGATCGGTGTGTGTTCATCGGGTGATCCCTTCGAGCGTGTGGTGGGTCACCTGTTCCATCGCGCAGCTGTCCCGGCGATTGCACTCTGGCGGCGAGATGGGCCGAATGCCTCACGTGCGGTCGCAGGCGTTCGCCGATGTGCCCGGTCCGGGACGCGACGATTCCCGGTGGTCGCCACCACCGGGAATCGTCAGGCGGTCAGAGCCGCTGCGGGCCGGCTACTGCCCCTGGCCGAGCGAGAAGCCTGCCTCGCCGTCGAAGGTGAACAGGCCCTCGGTCTTGATGAAGGGATGCCCGGCGTCGGCCAGACGTCCCAGCAACGCCACGATCTGTCCGTGGGTGACCGGATCGCCGACCGTCGTCGCCTGGAACCGGCAGCGCCAGTGATCGGTGCAGAAGGTCTCGGGAGCACCATCGGGCCACACCTTCTGGCCGCGGTTGGTGAGCATCACCAGCTGGAGATCTGGTCCCGCCTGGGCCTCGAGTTCCTTGGCGAGTTCGTCGGGTGACCCTTCTGCCCAGTGAAGGAAGACGTCCATACCGACGGTCTCCTTGGTGGCCGGCGGATTGCGCACGGGCTCCACATCGATGGGCTCGCTCGTTGCCTCGTAGTGGACCGGCTTGAGGGTCACGGGCTCCTGACCGATGCGCTCGATGATGGCATCGGCGAAGGCCCGAGTGCCGACCTTTTCGGTGCTGACCGCTTCGTCGTAGACGTCGTAGGTGTGGATGCCGTCCTCGATCGTCTTGAGCCAGGCGTTGTGGACCTTGGTGGCCACGTCGCCCTGACCGATGTGGACGAGCATCTGGACCGCACCCAGGAAGAGGCCGGTGGGGTTGGCCAGGTCCTGGCCGGCGCGGCGCGGCGCCGACCCGTGGATGGCTTCGAACATCGAGACGGCCGAGCCGATGTTGGCGCTGCCGGCCAGACCGACCGAGCCGGCGATCTGCGCGGCGACGTCGGAGAGGATGTCGCCGTAGAGGTTGGGCAGGACGACGACGTCGAAGGCCTCGGGCGTGTCGGCCAGCTTGGCGGCACCGATGTCGACGATCCAGTGCTCGGCCTCGATCTCGGGGTAGTCAGGGGCGATCTCGTCGAACACCTGATGGAAGAGACCGTCGGTCATCTTCATGATGTTGTCCTTGGTGAAGCAGGTCACCTTCTTGCGGTTGTAGCGCCGGGCGTACTCGAAGGCGTACCGCACGATGCGCTCGCTGCCGGGGCGGCTGATGAGCTTGAGGGTCTGGTAGACCTCGTCGGTCTGACGGTGCTCGATCCCCGCGTAGAGGTCCTCTTCGTTCTCGCGGATGATGACCACGTCCATGCCGGCGTGCTTGGTGGCCACGAACGGGCTGTACGACGGGCAGGGTCGTACGTTGGCGAACATGCCGAACGTCTTGCGGACGGTGACGTTGAGGCTCTTGAAGCCGCCGCCTTGGGGGGTGGTGATGGGGGCCTTCAGGAACACCTTGGTCCGTCGCAGTGAGTCCCACGCGCCCGGCTCGATGCCGGCGCTGATGCCGCGGTTGTAGACGGCTTCACCGATCTCGATCGTCTCGATGTCCAGGCGGGCACCGCCGGCCTCGAGAATGCGCAGCGTGGCGTCCATGATCTCGGGACCGATGCCATCGCCGTGTGCGACCGTGATCGGGGTGGGTTGTTCGGACATGAGGACCTCCCTGAAAGGTAATTTCCAATAGATATATTCGGTATGGGCTGAGAACGCAACTACCCCTGCGAGTTCGCGCCCTGGCGGGCGCTCATGCGCAGATCACCTCCGGGCGCGGCCATACTCGGCGCATGGCCTCACCCGACCACTGGTTCGAGTCCGCGGCCGACCACATGGGGGCGGCGTACCTGCGGTACTCGTTCACACGGGGCACCGAGCAGGAGATCGACTTCCTGGTGACGACCCTCGGCCTCGAACCGGGCATGCGGGTACTCGACGTGGGCTGTGGCCCCGGGCGCCATGCCCATGCGCTGGCTCGCCGTGGTATCGAGACCCACGGCGTCGACATCAGTCACCGATTCGTCGAGCTGGCCCGCGCCGACGCTCCGGCCGGGGCCACCTTCGAACGCCTCGACGCCCGGATGCTGCCCTTCGACGGCGATTTCGACGCAGCCATCTCGTTGTGTCAGGGCGCATTCGGCCTCGCCGCGATGCCCGGGGAGCCGGTGCCCGCAACCGATCCCGACGGCGAGATCCTGACCGGCATGGCCCGAGCCGTCCGCGTCGGCGGTGCGGTGGCTGTCAGCGCCTTCTCGGCCTATTACCAAATCCCGGCGCTCGACGACCCCGCCGCGTTCGACGCCGACCACGGCGTCAATCACGAGACCACCGAGCTGCGAGACGACGCCGGTGTCGTGATCGAGCACGACCTCTGGACGAGCTGTTTCACGCCCCGCGAGCTCCGTCTCCTCGCACGAGTGGCGGGCCTGCGGGTCGAAGCACTCTGGTCGGTGACCCCGGGTCGGTATGCGCCGCGGCCCCCATCGCTCGCCGAGCCCGAGTACCTGCTGGTGGCCAGACGGAGCTGACCGCTGCCGGCGCCTCGAGGGGCCGACGTCGGGCGCCCTGCCGTGCACGCCGTCCCGAGGGCGCAAACCGCAGGGACACCAACTAGCCTCACCAGCACGTACGACTCCCGTGCGTCGGCCGACGCGCCGTCTCAGCCCATTCCCGAACCGAAGAAGTCATCCGTGTCCGACACCGCTACCGATCCCATCACCGAGCTCGAGGGCTACGTGCCCCGCCAGATCGTCTTCGACGATCTCGACGGCCAATCGCTCGACGACGCCTACGCCGCCACCATGGTGTCGGTCGAAGACGGTCAGCTCGTCGAGGGCAAGGTGGTCAAGGTCGACCGCGACGAAGTCCTGCTCGACATCGGCTACAAGGCCGAAGGGGTCATCCCCAGCCGTGAGCTGTCGATCCGCAACGACGTCGACCCCTCCGAGGTCGTCAGCCTCGGCGAGAAGCTCGAAGCCCTGGTCCTCACCAAAGAGGACAAGGACGGCCGGCTCATCCTGTCGAAGAAGCGTGCCCAGTACGAACGTGCCTGGGGCAACATCGAAAAGATCAAGGAAGAAGAGGGTGTCGTCAAGGGCCCGGTGATCGAGGTCGTCAAGGGCGGCCTGATCGTCGACATCGGTCTGCGTGGCTTTCTGCCGGCATCGCTCGTCGAGCTCCGTCGGGTCCGCGACCTCCAGCCCTACGTCGGCCAGGAGCTCGAAGCCAAGATCATCGAGCTCGACAAGAACCGCAACAACGTCGTGTTGTCGCGCCGGGCCTGGCTCGAAGAGACCCAGAAGGAACAGCGCGAAGAGTTCCTCGACAACCTCAAGCCGGGCGAGCGACGCCGTGGTGTGGTGTCGTCGGTGGTCAACTTCGGCGCCTTCGTCGATCTCGGCGGCATGGACGGCCTCGTGCACGTCTCGGAGCTGTCCTGGAAGCACGTCGACCACCCGTCGTCGGTGGTGTCGGTCGGCGACGAGATCGACATCGAAGTCCTCGAGGTCGATCTCGATCGCGAGCGCATCAGCCTGTCGCTCAAGGCCACCCAGCAGGATCCCTGGCAGGAATTCGCCGGCGGTCACCGCGTGGGCGAGCTCGTCTATGGCCGGGTCACCAAGCTCGTGCCCTTCGGAGCGTTCGTGCAGGTGGGCGAGAGCATCGAGGGTCTGGTGCACATCTCGGAGATGTCGGCGCATCACGTCGAGCTGCCCGAGCAGGTCGTCACCCCCGGCGAAGAGCTCTGGGTGAAGATCATCGACATCGATCTCCAGCGCCGCCGCATCAGCCTGTCGATCAAGCAGGCTGCCGAGGGCGGCGTCGTCGCCGCGGAGTACCAGGAGCACTTCGGCGAGCAGAACTACGACGACGAAGGCAACTACATCGGCACCGCCGTCGATGTCGATCCCGAGACCGCAGCCCAGGCCGAAGAGGCATGGGCTGCGTACTACGAGGACGAGACCGGCACGGCGCCGATGCCCGATGCTCCCGAGCCCGGCACCGAAGCGGCAGCTGCAGCTGCCGCTGCGGCTTCTATCGAAGCCGAGGCCACCACAGAGTCGTAACCGGAACGGGTCGGCCGTCGATGATTCGTCGGCCGATCCGGCTCGACGGACGAGACGAAAACGTAAAAGCCCCGGGCCGAGGCCCGGGGCTTTCGTGTTGATCTGGAGACAACCCTAGCGGGTCATCAGTTCAAACTGACGATTCCGAGGCGAACCGCCGTGAGTACGGCTTGGGTACGGTCCCGGGCGTCGAGCTTCTGGTAGATCGACGCCAGGTGGTTCTTGACGGTCTTCTGGCTGATGTAGAGCTCACTCGCCACCTCGGGCGTCGAGCAACCGTCGGCGATGAGCTGGAGGACTTCTTCTTCACGCTTGGTGATCAGGCCGCGGGCCTTGGTCGCCGTCGCGTGGGTACCGACCGGGGCCGCCGCCCGTTCCCGGTTGCGCTGCGCCTCCCCCAACATGACCGACTTCATCTGTGGTGCGATCACCGTCTCGCCCGAGGCGCACAGGCGCAGGGCCGTCGCGAGTTCCGACAGTGCGTTGGCCTTGACCAGGTAGCCATTGGCGCCCGCCTGCATCGCCTGGCTGAACGAGTCGACGTCGGCGTGGGGAGCCAGGAGCACGATGCGTGTCCGAGGAACCGCCGATTGGATCTGGCGGCAGGCCTCGATGCCGCTCTGGCCCGGCAGGTTCGTCGACACCAGGGCGATGTCGGGCGTGAGCTCTTTGGCCAGGCGAACGACCTCGTCGCCGTCGACCGATTCGCCGACAACGTCGAAACCATGATCCAGCAGACCTCGCTTGATGCCCTCGCGGACCATGCGGTGGTCATCAGCCAGCAGCAATCGAATTCCCATCGAAATGTCCTGTGCTCGTCGTCGATGACCGAGGCGTCCTGGGGCGGCAGAAAGCTCGATCGGTGGTACCCGGTCGGGGTGTGCCAGTCCATCGGCGCGGGGTGAGGTGACATGAGGGTTCCCGGGGCGAACGACCTATGCACATCTGACGCGAGGACTCTCTCGGTGCCGGCTCGACGCCATATCGTGTGGGAATGCGTGAGTTCGGACTGACCGGTGGCATCGGCAGCGGCAAGTCGACGGTCGCCGCGGGCCTGGTCAGCCGGGGTGCGGTCCTGATCGACGCCGATCAGGTCGTGCGGGAACTCCAGGAGCCCGGCGGGGCCGTCTTCGACGCGATGGTGGCGCACTTCGGTGACGACATCGTTGCCGGCGACGGCAGCCTCGACCGGCAGGCGGTGGCCGACCGGGTCTTCGCCGATCCCGACTCGCTGGCATCGCTCAACGCCATCGTGCACCCGGCTGTGGGTGCGGAGATGAAAGCCCGTCGCGCAGCGCTCGCCGACTCCGACGCCGTGGTGGTGCTCGACATCCCGCTGCTGGTGAAGCCCGACGGCTCGCTCGGACAGGCCGAATGGGCGGCGCTGGCCGGCATCATCGTGGTCGACTGCGATCCGGCCGTGGCGGTCGCTCGTCTGGTCGAGCACCGCGGGTTCGACCCGGCAGACGCCGAGGCTCGCATCGCCGCCCAGGCGACGCGTGCCCAACGGGCTGCGGTGGCCGACCGGGTCATCGACAACAGCGGTGATCTCGCAGCCCTCGATGATCAGCTCGATCGGTGTTGGGCATGGATGTGCGAACGGGTGGACCCGGCCGGCGGCTCCGATGCGAGTCGGAACGGCACCGTCACCGGGCCGGAGTAGCGTCATCGGCATGGAGCGTTCCGATGGTGTGCCGTTCGAGATGATGGCCGAATTCGAGCCGGCCGGCGACCAGCCGGCGGCCATCGCCGCGCTGGCCGAGGGCATCGAACGCGGCGATCATTTCCAGACGTTGCTCGGCATCACCGGGTCCGGCAAGAGCGCGACCATTGCCTGGACCATCGAGCAGGTGCAGCGGCCGACGCTGGTGATCGCCCCCAACAAGTCACTGGCCGCCCAGCTCGCGAACGAGCTGCGTGAGTTCTTCCCCAAGAACCGCGTCGAGTACTTCGTCAGCTACTACGACTACTACCAGCCCGAGGCCTACATGCCCTCGAGCGACACGTACATCGAGAAGGATTCGTCGGTCAACGACGAGATCGACCGGTTGCGGCACGCGTCGACCTCGGCTCTGCTGACCAGGCGCGATGCCATCATCGTGGCGTCGGTCAGCTGTATCTACGGCCTGGGGTCGCCCGAGGAGTACGAGACCCAGCTGCTGGTGGTCCGCAAGGGAGAAGAGCACGATCAGCGCCAGATCCTGCGGCGGCTGGTCGACATGCAGTACGACCGCAACGACATGAATCTGGTGCGCGGCAACTTCCGGGTGCGTGGCGACAGCATCGAGTTGCATCCCGCCTACGAGGAGAACGTCGTTCGGATCGAGCTCTTCGGCGACGAGATCGAAGCGATCACCGTCATCGATCCCCTCACCGGGGAGCGCATCGACTCCCTCGACGAACTGGTCGTGTTCCCGGCCACCCACTACGCAACCGGTGAGCAGCGCATGCAGCGCGCCATCGCCGGCATCGAGGCCGAGCTCCAACGCCAGCTCGCCGACTTCGAAGCCGACGGCAAGCTGCTCGAGGCCCAACGGCTGCGGATGCGTACCGAATACGACCTCGAGATGATGGCCGAGGTCGGGTTCTGCAACGGCATCGAGAACTACTCGATGCACATCGACGGTCGCACCTACGGCGAGGCGCCCTTCACCCTGCTCGACTATTTCCCGCGTGACTTCCTCTGTGTGATCGACGAGTCCCACGTCGCCGTTCCCCAGCTGCACGGCCAGTACGAGGGCGACCGCAGCCGCAAGGCCACCCTGGTCGAGCACGGGTTCCGGCTGCCGTCGGCTGCTGACAATCGGCCATTGCGGTTCGAGGAGGTCATGGAGCGCCTCAACCAGGTCGTGTTCTTGTCGGCGACGCCGGGCAAGTACGAGATGGACGTGTCGAACCAGGTCGTCGAACAGATCATCCGCCCCACCGGCCTCGTGGACCCCGAGGTCATCGTCAAGCCGACCAAGGGCCAGATCGACGACATCCTCGAGCTCATCCGCGACCGTGCCGAGCGCGACGAGCGCGTCCTGGTCACGACCCTGACCAAGAAGATGTCCGAGGATCTCACCGACTACCTCCTCGAGCTGGGTATCCGGGTTCGGTACCTCCACAGCGAGGTCGACACGATCCAGCGCATCGAGATCCTGCGCGACCTTCGCCTCGGTGAGTTCGACGTGTTGGTCGGCATCAACTTGTTGCGTGAGGGTCTCGATCTGCCCGAGGTGTCGTTGGTCTGCATTCTCGATGCGGACAAAGAGGGATTCCTGCGCAGCGAGACGTCACTCATCCAGACCATCGGCCGTGCTGCTCGCAACGTGGCCGGTCAGGTGGTCATGTACGCAGACCAGATGACCGACTCCATGCAGCGGGCGATCTCCGAGACCAACCGTCGCCGCGGTCTGCAGCTGGCCTACAACCAAGAGCACGGCATCGATCCCCAGACGATCCGCAAGGCGGTGACCGACATCTTGGCGATGATCCGTCCAGCTGCCGATCGCGCCCCGGTGCCCGGCGCGGGCACTCGCTCGCGCACCCACGACAGCCAACGTCGTCTGGTCGAGAACCTGGCCGAGTTGCCCGGCGACGAGCTCGCTCGCCTCATCTCGACCCTCGAGGAAGAGATGGCCGAGGCATCGGCAGATCTGCGGTTCGAGTACGCCGCCCGCCTGCGCGACGAGATCAAAGATCTCAAGCGCGAGTTGCGGGAGGTCGGCTGATTCCGCTCGCTCGCCGGCCGCTGCTGATCCCCACCGTCGGCGCGCTCGTGGCGGTTGCCGCAGCCGTGGCGGTGTGGCGTCGTGTCATGCGACGCGACCTCCCCGTGCGCCACCTCGGCACCGTCGAACGGACGCGCAAGCTCGCCCAGTTCGGCGGGCGAGCCGGCGCCGGCTACGCGGTGCATCGGGCTCGGCGGGTGTTCGCATCCGCCGAGCGGCGCGACGACCTCGATCGGCGCTATCAGATCGAGACCACCGAACAGGCGGTCGCACTGCTCGGCGACATGAAGGGCGCCCTGATGAAGGTCGGCCAGATGGCCAGCTACCTCGATCAGGGCATGCCCGAGAACGTCCGGTCGACCCTGGCCCAGCTCCAACGAGACGCCCCGCCGATGTCACGCTCACTCGTCGAGGCGGTCCTCACCGAGGAGCTGGGCGCGCCGCCCGATCAGCTGTTCCTCGAATGGGATCCCGATCCCATCGCCGCAGCATCGATCGGCCAGGTCCATCGGGCCATCACCCCTGACGGGCGTGCCGTTGCGGTGAAGGTGCAGTATCCCGGCGTCGATCGTGCCATCGGCAGCGACCTCGCCACCGCCGATGTCGTGTTCCGCAGCCTGGCAGTGCTGTTCCCGGGCCTCGAACCCGAGCCCGTCGTCGCCGAGCTGAAGGAACGCCTCACCGAGGAGCTCGACTACGAGCACGAAGCCGCCAACCAGCAGCGGTTCGCGGCCTACTTCGCCGGCCATCCGTTCATCCACATCCCCGAGACCGTGCCCGAGCTGTCGACCCGGCGGGTGCTCACCACCGAACTCGCGGCAGGGGCCCGCTTCGACGATGTGCTCACCTGGTCCCAGGAGGAGCGCAACCTCGCCGCCGAGACCATCTACCGGTTCGCGTTCGGCAGCATCTACCGCCTCGGTGCGTTCAACGGCGATCCGCACCCGGGCAACTACCTGTTCCGGCCGGGCGGGCAGGTCACCTTCCTCGACTTCGGGCTTGTCAAGACATTCAGCCGATCGAGCCTCGCCGGCTTCCAGCGCATGCTCAACAGCATCGTCTTGCACCCCGACCAGGCGGAGTTCCGCGCCACGATCGAAGAGCTCGGTCTCCTCAAGCGCGACGAGCCCTTCGACGATGCGTTGGTGGTCGAGTACTTCAGTCACTTCTACGAGTTCGTCCGTGAGCCGGGCCCGTACACGATCACCTCGGAGTACGCCTCGGCGACGGTGCGGCACATGTTCGAGCCAACGGGTCCCTTCGCTGAGATCCGCAAGGCGGCGAACGTTCCCAGCGACTTCGTCATCATCCAGCGCATCAATCTGGGGTTGTACGCCATCTTCGGCCAGCTGAACGCCACGGGCGACTGGCGTCGCATCGCCGAGGAGATCTGGCCCTGGGTCGACGGTCCACCCTCGACGTCCATGGCCGCCGAGGTGGCCTCCTGGATCCCGGGCCCCACCGATGAGGCACCGCATCCCTGAACCCGCTTCGTCGACCCGGCGTCGGTCGACACCTCGGGCGGGAGGGGCTTCGCAGACGGGTCAGCGGGAGGCGAGTTCGACAAGCAGGTCGGCGACCAGCTGCGGGTGGCTCAGGAACGGCGAGTGGGCGGTGGGCCATTCGATGAGGGTCTCTGCCGACTGCGCCATGAAGCGTTGATGGGCGGGATGGATGGCTCGGTCCTCGGTGCAGACCACATAGGTGCTCGGGATGGCCCGCCAGGGCTCGCCTGTGACGGTGCCGAGCGAGTCGATGGGGAAGCGCCGGAGGCGTGCTGCGGCGGCAGCGGCCAGATCGGCCGGCGCGTCCGCATAGAACGCCTCGGCCGCGGCACCGGCAATGATGGTCGAGCCGAGATCGTCGGCAACGTCGATGGTGCCCGCGAGCGCCGTGTCGAGGCCGTCGCTGCCCTCGGCGGTGGTCTGCCCTGCCCGCAGCATGAGGGCACAGAGGTACACGAGGTGCCCGATGTCGTCGCGGCCGGCTGCGGCTTCGGAGATCACCATGCCGCCATAGCTGTGTCCCACGAGCACGGCCGGTTCGGTGGACGCCCGACCGATGACGTCGAGGGTGTCGGCGACGGTCGCTGCGTCATCGGCGAGACCGGTGAAGGGCAGGTGCACCGCGACCGACTCGACGTCGGCCTCGGTGAGCAGGGGCTGGACGTGTTCCCAGCACCAGGCCCCGTGCCAGGCACCATGAACGAGCACGACAGGTCGCATGACGACGGAGAGTAGTGCTTGTGGGCTCAGCCGACAGCGAGGGGGTCGAAGGTGACGCGGGCGGTGCGGTTGCCGAGGTTGTCGTAGGCCCGGAGTGAGTAGGTGAAGGTCCCGGTCGGCTGGTTCGTCGCCGTGAAGCTCTCGGTGAAGGCCCAGCCGATGTAGGCGCCGTTGCGGTAGACGGCGTAGCCGTCGAGGCCGCTGGGGTCGGTTGATGGGTTCCAGGTGAGGGTGACGTCGTTGCCGTTGGCGGTTGCTTGGAGGTTGGTGGGCAGGGTCGGCGGGTCGGTGTCGAGGGTGCCGAGGGTGAGGGGGTCGAAGGTTCGCGGGCGGTGCGGTTGCCGAGGTTGTCGTAGGCCCGGAGTGAGTAGGTGTAGGTGCCGTTGGGCAGGCCGGTGTCGGTGTAGGTCGCGGTGGTGGCCCAGCCGATGTAGGCGCCGTTGCGGTACACGGCGTAGCCGTCGAGGCCGCTGGGGTCGGTTGATGGGTTCCAGGTGAGGGTGACGTCGTTGCCGTTGGCGGTTGCTTGGAGGTTGGTGGGCAGGGTCGGCGGGTCGGTGTCGAGTGTGCCGATGGTGAGGGGGTCGAAGGTGCGCGGGCGGTGCGGTTGCCGAGGTTGTCGTAGGCCCGGAGTGAGTAGGTGTAGGTGCCGTTGGGCAGGCCGGTGTCGGTGTAGGTGGGGGTGGTGGCCCAGCCGATGTAGGCGCCGTTGCGGTACACGGCGTAGCCGTCGAGGCCGCTGGGGTCCGTTGACGGGTCCCAGGTGAGGGTGACGTCGTTGCCGTTGGCGTTGGCTTGGAGGTTGGTGGGCAGGGTCGGCGGATCGGTGTCGGGGCCCGCCACCGTCGCACTGACCGTCGGGCTTCCTGCGCTGCGGTTGTCGCTCGAGTCGATGGCCTGGATGCGGTAGCCGTAGGTCCCCGCTGCGAGACCGGTGTCGGTGAAGGTCGTGTCATCGACGGTGGCGACCACGGTGCCGTCACGGAAGACGTCGTAGCCGACGACGCTGCGGTTGTCCGTCGATGGGTCCCAGGTGATGGTCACGGACTCGGTGCCCTCGTCGCCGGGGCTGGTGGCGATGACGTTCGTCGGAATCGACGGCGATTCGGTGTCGGGGCCGAGCTCGAGGCCGGGCGGGCAGAAGCGGGCGAAGTTGCCGAGCCAGAAGGCCGATCCGGTCTTGAGACCACCGAGCTCGAAGTCACCGCCGACCAGAAGGCATCCGAGGCCGTCGCTGTGGATGGCCCAGGCACCCTCGATCGAGGACGCCAGATCGGGAACGAAGGTCGACACGAGTCGGCCCGTGTCGCCCTCGTATGCCTCGACCATCAGCGTGCGGAAGCGGGCGTCGTCGAACGACGAGTAGTGCGAGAGGATGCCGCGGCCTTCTTCTTCGTTGCAATGACAGCCGGCGATGACGAAGTCGCCGACCTCTTCGATGACCTGGTAGTCGCCGCCGGCGAAGTTGATGCGGCCCGGGATGGTCCAGGTGAAGTTGTCGGGGGACTGGAACCCGGTCGTGTGCCAGCCGAGGAGCGTGCGGGTTGCGTCGTCCATGACGTGCACGATGTGTTCGGATCCGCCGGCCCAGATCTTTGCGGCCCCGACCTCGACGTCGAACATGTCTTGTTGGATGGTGCTGTTTCGCTGGAAGGGGACGAGGTCGGTGCGCAGTGCGCCGGTGACGAGATCGACACTGGCGAAACTGTTCGTGTTCGCTCCGCCGCCCACCGAACTGAAGAAGCCCGTGAGGTGCATCATCTGGTTCTCGGTGTCGATGCCGAAGCCCCAGACGCCGGCTCCGGTGACCTCGGGCTTGAAGGTGGCGTCGGGGGTCCCGGAGCGGGCGTCGACACGGGCCACCTTGAACACCCGCGTCCGTTGGGACTGTGTTGCACCGCGGACGTGGCTGAAGTTGCCGCCGACGTAGAGGGCATTGCCGACGACCTCGAGCGAGCGGACGACGGCCCGTTCGGTGGCCCAGGGGCGTTCGACCGATCCGGCCCACTCGGTGTCGTAGGCGCCGGTGACGGGATCGAGCGACGTGAGGCCTTCGGTGTTCGGTCGGCCCTCGACAGAGGTGAACTCACCCCCGACGAGCAGGGTGTTGCGCGGGGAGACCTCGAGGGCCCAGACGCTGCCGTCGAGCTGAGGCTGGAATCCCGGGTCCCATTCGCCGGTGTAGAGGTCGAAGGCGGCGAGGTACGGCCGCGAGATCGGGGTGGCGTCGCGGTTGCGCTGGACGTTCAAGAACGCACCGGCCACATAGATGCGCTCGCCGATGACGGCGAAGTCCCACACCTCGGTGTCGTAGTTGACGGTGCGGTTCGGATCGAGTCCCGTGACGCCCCATTGCCCCTGGAGGGGGGTATTGGACACGGCGGTCATGTCGACCGGGGCCGGTTCGCCCGGGCGTCCGAGTCCGCCGCCGAGGTCGATCGTGCCGGGCTGGGCGGCCGCGGGGACCGCGGTGCTCGCAGCCATGGCGGCGATGCTCGCCGCGATCAGGGCCAGGGCGATCAGCATCGAGGTGGGGATGAACCACGCTGGTGTGGGCCGTTCGGTGTGTGCGGTCATCATGGGGTCCAGAATGGGGGCGAGGGCGACGCGGTCGTCATCCGGTGCAACGATCGTTGTCACAGCTTCGCCGCTTTGTCACCGGTCGGGACCGGCCGGGCGGCCGAACGCATCGCTGGTCCTGTGCGCACGTCACGTCCAGCAGTCGAGATGCCACGAAGAGTGAAATCTATGCTGATCGGGAACACCCTGCGTGCCGTGATCGGGATGGGTGGCACGCTGCGCTGGCCACGTCGACCCCGGCGTGCGACAACGCTCCGAAGAACACGTGTTCGGACGGCGCGCCTGGGTAGATTGAGCCGGTGGCCGACCGACTCGTGATCCAGGGCGCCCGGGAGCACAACCTCCGCGGCGTCGACCTGGAGCTCCCCCGTGACAAGCTCATCGTGTTCACCGGACTCTCCGGTTCGGGCAAGTCGAGCCTGGCGTTCGACACCATCTACGCCGAGGGGCAGCGCCGCTACGTCGAGTCGCTCTCGGCCTATGCCCGCCAGTTCCTGGGGCAGATGGACAAGCCCGACGTCGACTTCATCGAGGGCCTGTCCCCGGCGATCTCCATCGACCAGAAGAGCGCCAGCCGCAACCCGCGGTCGACGGTGGGCACGATCACCGAGGTCTACGACTATCTCCGCCTGCTGTTCGCCCGTATCGGCATCCCCCACGATCCCGAGACCGGCGAGCGACTCGTGCGCCAGACACCACAGCAGATCGTCGATCGGGTGCTGGCCATGGAGGAGGGCACCAGGTTCCAGGTGCTCGCGCCGGTGGTACGCGGGCGCAAGGGCACCTACGACACCCTCGTCACCGAGCTCGCCGCCGAGGGCTTCGTGCGTGCGCGCATCGATGGCGAGGTCGTCGACCTCGCCGATGTGGCGGGCACCAACGACGACGGGACGCCGAAGCTCGAACTGGCCCGCTATGAGATGCACGACATCGAGGTCGTCGTCGACCGGCTGGTGCTGCGCGATGGGCTCGAACGTCGCCTGACCGAGTCGATCGAGACGGCCTTGCGCCTCGCCGACGGTGTCGCCCAGATCGAGATCGTGCCCCGCGACAGCGATGGGAGCGACGCCGAGATCCTGACGTTCTCCCAGCATCTCAGTCGGCCCTCCGACGGCAAGTCCTTCGACGAGCTCGCCCCCCGCAACTTCAGCTTCAACTCGCCCTACGGCGCATGCTCGGCGTGTGATGGGCTGGGCACCACCTTCGAGGTCGATCCCCAGCTGGTCGTGCCGAACCCCGAGGCCACGATCGAAGAGGGCGCCATCGCCCCCTGGGCATCGGGCCGCAGCCAGTACTTCCAGCGCCTGATCGAGGCGGTCTGTGAAGAACACGACATCGACCGCCACATCCCCTGGAACGAGCTACCGGCCAAGGCCAGCAAACTGTTGCTCCATGGCGGCGGGTCGGACCGGGTCACGGTCCGCTACAAGAACCGCTATGGCCGGACCCGCACCTACAACGCCCGCTACGAAGGTGTGCTGCCGTACCTGTCGCGCCGCCACACCGAGGCCGAATCCGACAGCCAGCGCGAACAGATCGAGGGCTACATGCGCGAGGTGCCATGCTCGGCGTGCAATGGTGCCCGGCTCCGCCCCCTCACCCTCGCCGTCACCGTCGACGGCCACAACATCGCCGAGATCTGCGCGATGTCGATCCGCGACGCAGCCGAGTGTCTGGCCGGGCTCGAGCTCAGCGACCGCGACCTCATGATCGCCGAGCAGGTCCTCAAGGAGATCAACGCCCGGATGGGCTTCCTGCTCGACGTCGGGCTCGACTATCTCTCGCTCGGCCGGTCGGCTGGCACGCTGTCGGGCGGCGAAGCCCAACGCATCCGGCTCGCCTCCCAGATCGGGTCGGGTCTCGTCGGGGTGCTCTACGTGCTCGACGAACCGTCGATCGGCCTGCACCAGCGGGACAACAAGCGCCTGATCGAGACCCTCGAACGTCTCCGGGGTCTGGGCAACACGGTCCTGGTCGTCGAACACGACGAGGAGACCATCCGTGTCGCCGATCACGTCGTCGACATCGGTCCCGGCGCCGGCGAACACGGCGGCGAGATCGTGCACTCGGGCACGGTCGCCAAGATGCTGAAGAACAAGAAGTCGCTCACCGGTCAGTACCTGTCGGGCAAGCGCTCCGTTCCGGTCCCGGCACTGCGCCGCAAGCCCGGCGAGGAATGGCTCACGGTGCGCGGCGCACGCGAGCACAACCTCAAGAACATCGACGTCGATCTGCCGCTGGGCTGTTTCGTCGCGGTCACGGGTGTGTCGGGCTCGGGCAAGTCGACGCTGGTGAACGACATCTTGTACCGGTCGCTGATGCAGCGCATCTACAAGTCGCGGGTCCCACCGGGGCTGCACACCGCGGTCGAGGGACTCGAGCATCTCGACAAGGTCATCAACATCGATCAGCAGCCCATCGGTCGCACGCCGCGCTCGAACCCGGCGACCTACACCGGTGTCTTCGATCACGTCCGCAAGTTGTTCGCGCAGACCACCGAGGCCAAGGTGCGCGGCTATCTGCCGGGTCGATTCTCGTTCAACGTCAAGGGCGGCCGATGCGAGGCGTGTGCCGGCGACGGCACCATCAAGATCGAGATGCACTTCCTGCCCGACGTCTATGTGCCGTGCGAGGTCTGCAAGGGGGCGCGCTACAACCGCGACACGCTCGACATCACCTTCAAGGGTCGCTCGATCGCCGAGGTCCTCGACATGCCCTGCGAGGAGGCGCTCGAGTTCTTCGCCAACCAACCCGCCATCTCGCGCCACATGCAGACCCTCGTCGACGTTGGGCTCGGCTACGTGCGCCTCGGGCAGTCGGCCCCGACGCTGTCGGGCGGAGAAGCCCAGCGGGTCAAGCTCGCCAGCGAACTGGCCAAGCGGTCCACCGGCCACACCATCTACATCCTCGACGAGCCCACCACGGGCCTGCACTTCGAAGATGTCCGGAAATTGATGACGGTGCTGTCGCGCCTGGTCGACCAGGGCAACACCGTTGTGGTGATCGAGCACAGCCTCGATGTCATCAAGTCGGCGGACTGGATCATCGACCTCGGCCCCGCGGGCGGCGACGGCGGGGGCACGGTGGTGGTCGAGGGCCCGCCGGAGCTGGTCGCCAAGACCGACGAGAGCCACACCGGCGTCTTCCTGCGACCGATCCTCGAGGCCGCAGGCACGCTGTGATCACGCGCCCGCCGGCCGGCACGATTCCCGACACGCCGGGGTCGTACCAGTTCAAGGATGCCGATGGGCGTGTGATCTATGTCGGCAAGGCGAAGTCGTTGCGGTCCCGGGTGGGCAACTACTTCCAGAACCCGCGCAACCTGCCCACACGCACCCGCCAGATGGTCGAGAGCGCCGAGTCGGTCGAGTGGATCCAGGTCGCGAACGAGGTCGAGGCGTTGATGCTCGAGTACAGCCTGATCCAGCGCCACCAGCCTCGATTCAACGTGCGGTACCGCGACGACAAGAGCTACCCCTTCCTCGCAGTGACCCTGAACGACCAGTGGCCTCGGGCCATGGTGATTCGCGGCAAACACCAGCGGGGAAACCGGTACTTCGGCCCCTACGGCCATGCCTACGCCATTCGCGAGACCGTCGACCTGTTGCAGCGGACGTTCCCGATCCGGACGTGCTCGGACAACAAGTTCGAGCGTCACGCGAAGCTCGGCAAGCCGTGCCTCGAGTACCACATCGAGAAGTGTTCGGGCCCGTGCGTCGATGCGATCGACCAGGTCGCCTACGACCGTCTGGTGGCAGATCTGATTCGCTTCCTCGAGGGCGACACCGACGAGATCGTCGAGGCGCTCGAACAGCAGATGCTCGATGCGGCAGCAGGCGAGGAGTTCGAGCTCGCCGCCCGGTGTCGGGATCGGTTGCTCAGCGTTCGCAAGGCCAGCGAGAAGCAGCAGATGGTGGGCGCCCGCTCGGAGGACTTCGACGTCATCGGTCTCGTCGACGACGAACTCGAGGCTGCGGTGCAGGTGTTCTACGTTCGCAAGGGCCGCGTCATGGGCCGTCGGGGGTTCATCGTCGACAAGGCCGAGGATCTGGATCAGGGCGAGCTCGTGGCCCGGATACTCGAGCGGCTCTACTTCGCCGACAATCCGCTCGGTCATCCCAAACGGGTGCTCGTGCCGGACCTGCCGTCGGATCAGGACCTCTATGAGGAGTGGTTGAGCGAGCAGCGCGGTTCGGCGGTGGAGGTCTCGGTTCCCCAGCGCGGCGACAAGCGCGCCCTGGCCGAGACCGTGACGCAGAACGCGCGGGAGGCCTTCACCCGGCACCGTCTCAAGCGCAGCGCCGACCACAACAGCCGGTCGCGGGCGCTCAACGAGTTGCAGCAGTACCTCGGGTTGCCGGACGCGCCACTGCGCATCGAGTGTTACGACATGAGCCACATCCAGGGCACCGACTACGTCGGGTCGATGGTGGTCATGGAGGACGCGCTGGCGAAGAAGAGCGAGTACCGCCGCTTCAAGATCCGTACCGTCGACGGCAACGACGACTTCGCCGCCATGGAAGAAGTCCTCACCCGCCGGCTCTCCGCGTATCTGGCTGATCGTGACAAGCCGGTCGAGGAGCGCGGGAAGTTCGCGTATCCGCCCCAGCTGCTGCTCGTCGACGGTGGCAAGGGCCAGCTCACGAGCGCGGTGCGGGTGCTGGACGAGCTCGGGTTGGCCGACGAGATACCGGTCGCCTCGCTGGCGAAGCAGTTCGAGGAGGTCTTCGTGCCTGGTCGGTCCGAGCCGGTGCGGCTTCCCCGGCAGTCCGAGGCGCTGTATCTGTTGCAGCGGATTCGCGACGAGAGCCATCGTTTCGCCATCACGTACCACCGCCAACTGCGCGACAAGCGCATGACCAAGTCGATTCTCGACGACATCCCCGGTCTCGGTCCGACCCGGAAGAAGCGCCTCATCGCCGAGTTCGGCGGCGTGCGCAAGGTACAGAACGCCAGCCGCGACGAGCTGTTGGCGCTGTCGTGGCTCCCCGACGCCGTCGCCTGCGCGGTATACGACCGCTGCACCGGCCGCGACAAGGGCCCGGAGGCGTCGCCATGAGCGACGATCTCTGGGAGGAGCACGCGGGTTGGTGGCAGGAGGGGTTCTCCGAGGGCGCCGACCCCGAATACGAAGAGCAGATCCTGCCGTTGGCGGCCTCGCTGCTGGCCGGTCGGGATCGGGTGCTCGACATCGGCGCCGGCGAGGGGCAGATCGCCCGGCTGGCACGCCGCGGTGGCGCATCGACGGTGGTCGGCATCGATCCCACCCGCAACCAGGTCGTCGAGGCCGCCGCTCGTGGGGGAGCGGTCGCCTATGCCCGGGCCGAAGCCGCGGCGTTGCCGTTCGCGGACGGCGCATTCGATGCTGCGGTGGCGTGCTTGGTCTTCGAGCACATCGGTGCGGTCGATGCGGCCATCGCCGAGGTGGCTCGTGTCCTCGAGCCGGGGGGTCGGTTCGTCTTCATGTTGAACCATCCTCTGCTGCAGACCCCGGGCAGTGGATGGATCGACGACCACATCATCGATCCGCCCGAGCAGTACTGGCGCATCGGCCCCTATCTCATCGAGAGCGACGAGATCGAAGAAGTCCAGAAGGACGTGTTCATCCCCTTCATCCATCGGCCCCTCAGTCGCTATGTGAACGCGTTGCTCGACGCCGGCTTGGGGCTCGAACGGATGCTCGAGCCGGCGCCTCCGCCGGGCTTTCTCGCCAAGGCCGCCGAGTACGCAGACGCCGCGACGATTCCGCGATTGTTGGTCCTGGTCGCCACTGCGTGAGCCCGGCGCCGAGGGCACCGGGGCCGATGCACTCGGCAGTACCGGGGCGGCCGGCACCTGACCGGTACAGTCTGCGATGTGGCCGATTTCGTGATACTCACCGGCTTGTCCGGCGCGGGCCGGTCAGAGGCGGCAAAGCACATCGAGGATCTGGGTTGGTTCGTCATCGACAACCTCCCGCCCGAGCTGATTCCGAAGGTCGCCGAACTGGCGCGAGCCCCGGGCTCGACGATCGATCGCGTCGCCCTCGCCGTGGGTTCAGGGCGCCACGAGGAAGTGGCCGCGGGCATCGACTGGCTGCGGAGTTCGGGCGACGATCGGGTGCGGACGCTGTTCTTGTCGGCCCGCACGCCGGTGTTGGTGCAGCGCTACGAAGCAACGCGGCGTCGCCACCCCTACAAGGAGTTCGGCAGCCTCAGCGACGCCATCGACTCGGAGCGGGCTGCGCTCGAATCCATCCAGGCCGACGCCGATGTGGTGATCGACACCTCAGACCTCCACGTCCATCAGCTTCGTGACCGGGTCATCGAGCTCTTCGGCGACACCCAGACCAACGTCGCACTGCAGACCCAGGTCATGTCGTTCGGGTACAAGTACGGCCTGCCGCTCGATGTCGACATGGTCCTCGACTGTCGGTTCCTGCCGAATCCGCACTGGGTTCCCGAGCTGCGACCCAAGAGCGGACGCGACGAGGCCGTCCGCGACTACGTCCTGGGCCAGGACCTGACCGAAGACTTCCTCGATCATCTGCGCACCATGCTCGACGACCTCTTGCCGGCCTATGCCGCCGAGGGCAAGGCATACCTCACGGTCGCATTCGGATGCACGGGCGGGCGCCATCGATCGGTGGCCATTGCCGAGCGGATGGCCTTCGAGCTCGGCGAGCTCGGCTATCCACCCACGGTTCGCCACCGCGACATCGACCGGTGACGACGGGCCGTGCTCTCGACGGGCCGCTCGTCGAGACCGGGCGTTCGGTGCTGCGCACCATGGGCAGTCCGACCGAGCGAACGCAGTAGGGTGCAGGCGACACGTTCGCGTACCACACCGGTGCCACACCAGAGGCACCCGAGGAGGAATCGTCCATGACCATCCGCGTTGGCATCAACGGCTTCGGGCGTATCGGCCGCAACTTCTTCCGAGCTGCCAAGCAGACCGGAGCCGACATCGACTTCGTGGCGGTCAACGACCTCGGGTCGCTCGAAACGATGGCGCACCTGCTCAAGCGTGACTCGGTGCACGGCACCTTCGGCGGCACCGTCAAGGCGGTGCGGGGCGGGATCAGCGTCGACGGTGACAAGCTCGATGTGTTGTCCGAGCGCAACCCGGCCGACCTGCCGTGGGGCGAACTCGACGTCGACGTGGTCATCGAATCGACCGGCATCTTCACCTCCCGCGACGGCGCGGCCGCCCACCTCGAGGCCGGAGCGAAGAAGGTCATCATCTCGGCGCCCTCTGGCGACGCCGATGCCACGTTCGTCGTCGGGGTCAACGACGACGACTACGACCCGGCGAAGCACCACGTCATCTCCAATGCGTCCTGCACGACCAACTGCTTCGTGCCGATGATCAAGGTCCTCGACGACACCTTCGGTGTCGAGAAGGGCCTGATGACCACCACGCACGCCTACACGGGTGACCAGAGCATCGTCGACGGCCCGCACTCGGACCTGCGTCGTGCCCGCGCCGCTGCGGTCAACATCGTGCCGACCTCCACGGGTGCCGCCCGCGCCACGGGTCTGGTGCTGCAGTCGATGAAGGGACGCCTCGACGGCACGTCGTTGCGGGTCCCGATCCCCGACGGGTCCATCACCGACTTCACCGGCATCCTGAAGAAGGAAGCGAGCGTCGAGGAGATCAACGCAGCCTTCAAGGCCGCCGCCACGCGCGGCCCGCTGCGCACCGTGCTCGACTACAGCGACGAGGCATTGGTGTCGAGCGACATCGTCGGCACCGCTGCGAGCTGCACGTTCGACTCCGGCCTCACCATGTCGATGGGCACCATGGTCAAGATCTTCGGTTGGTACGACAACGAGATGGGCTACTCGCACCGCCTCGTCGATCTCGCCGGCATCGTGGGCACCCGCAAGCGCAAGAAGGCTCCGGCCAAGAAGCGGGCCGCGA
Source organism: uncultured Acidimicrobiaceae bacterium (assembly GCA_963716795.1). GTDB lineage: Bacteria > Actinomycetota > Acidimicrobiia > Acidimicrobiales > UBA8592 > CAVQUE01. The sequence goes on from CAVQUE010000004.1 coordinate 435,642, forward strand.
AGAAGACCGCCGCCAAGAAGTGAGCGGGTCGGTTCCCACACTCGAGGACCTCGGCGACCTCAACGGTCGGCGGGTCCTGGTGCGTGCCGACTTCAACGTGCCATTGCGCGACGGTGAGATCACCGACGATCTCCGTATCCGTGCCGCGCTGCCGACGTTGCGGTATCTGCTCGATGCCGGCGCCACCGTCACCGCGTGCAGTCACCTGGGCCGGCCGAAGGGTGCGCCGGATCCGGCGTTCTCGATGGATCCGGTCCGGGCCCGGCTCGCCGAGTTGGCACCGGGGGTCACCCTGCTGGAGAACCTCCGGTTCGACCCGGGCGAGACGGCCAACGATCCCGCGTTCGTCGCCACGCTGATCGAGGGTCAGGACTGCTACGTCAACGATGCGTTCGGGGCGTCGCACCGTGCGCATGCCTCCATCGTCGGACCGCCCCGGTTCCTGCCCTCGGCAGCGGGGCGGCTCCTCCAGCGCGAGGTCGAGGTCCTCGGCGGCCTGCGCGACAATCCTCGCCGGCCGTTCGTCGCCGTCCTGGGCGGCGCGAAAGTCAGCGACAAGCTCGGGGTCATCGATGCCCTGCTCGAACGAGTCGATGCCCTCATCATCGGTGGCGGGATGTGCTTCACGTTCCTCGTCGCCCGAGGTCATCAGGTGGGCTCGTCGCTGGTCGAGGCCGATCGGGTCGCCGACTGCGAGCGCCTGCTCGCCTCCGGTGCGCCGATTCATCTTCCCCACGACCTCACGGCACTGGGCCCCGGCGGCGTCATCGGCGATCCCGGCGCCGGGGGAGAGGTGCGCCAAGCAGGCGTCGATCTTCCCGAGGGCTGGATGGGGCTCGACATCGGACCGGGTACCGCAGCGGCGTTCGGCGACATCATCGGTGAAGCCGGCACGGTGTTGTGGAACGGGCCCATGGGTGTCTTCGAGGACCCGCGGTTCGCAGCCGGCACCCGCCACATCGCGCAGCTGCATGGCCGACTGCCGCGGGTTCACCGTTGTCGGCGGTGGAGACAGTGCCGCTGCCGTCAAGGAGTTCGGCCTCGACGACGAGATGGACCACGTGTCCACCGGCGGCGGCGCCAGCCTCGAACTGATCGAACAGGGTGACCTCCCGGGTCTGGCAGCCCTGCGTGGAGAAGAGGGAATCACGTGAGCGAACGCAAACCGCTGATCAGCGGCAACTGGAAGATGCACCACAACCACTTCGAGGCGCTGCAGATGGTGCAGACCCTGTCGTACGAACTCGAAAAGGAGGACTACGAAGCGGTCGACGTGTCGGTGCATCCGCCGTTCACCGACATCCGCACGGTGCAGACCACCCTCGATGCCGATCGTGTCCCGATCCTGTTGGGGGCCCAGCACTGCCACTTCGAGGACAAGGGTGCATTCACCGGCGAGGTCGCACCGTCGATGCTGGCCAAGTTGGGCGTGCAGCTCGTGATCGTCGGCCACAGCGAGCGCCGCGAGGTGTTCGGCGAGTCCGACGAGATGATCAATGCGAAGGTCCGGGCCATCCTCGGCCAGCAGATGACGCCGATCCTGTGTGTCGGCGAGACCCTCGACGAGCGAGAGGCCGGCGACGCCGAGTCCAAGGTCGAGGGGCAACTCCAGGCTGGTCTGGCCGGGGTGGCGCGCGACAAGGTGGCGTCGATGGTCATCGCCTACGAGCCGATCTGGGCGATCGGCACCGGCAAGACCGCGACACCCGAAGACGCCCAGGCGATGTGCGCCCACGTCCGTAGCTGCGTCGCCGCCATCGCCGGGGACGGCGCCGCGGCATCGGTGCGGGTCCAATACGGCGGATCGGTGAAGCCGGCCAATGCCGCGGAACTGATGGCCCAGCCCGACATCGACGGGGCGCTCGTCGGCGGTGCATCACTCGAGGCCGACAGCTTCGCCCGCATCGTGCAGTACCGGCGCTGACCCCGCCGCCAGCCTCGCGCTCAGCGCGGCGCAGGTGAGCGATCGCCGATTCCGAGCACCGCGCGGACGGCCGCGGCTCGCGTCTCCGCCGGCGGGGCATCGGTTGCGACGCCGAGCGCCTCGGGCCAGGGTTCGTGCAGGGTGGCCATGTGGTCAACGATCTCGGGCGTGGCGTCCGAGACCGTCCACGGCGACGACAGGCGCCGCACGATGCGCTCCTTGGCGACGGCGATATCGAGTCGGGTCTCGAGCTCGACGATCTCGGCGTGGCCGGCCGCTGCGGCGGCGCGAGCCTGCGCACGATGATCGGCTCGCGACCAGGATGCATCGAGCACCACCGACTGGCCGCGAGCGAGCAATCGAGTCGCCTGTTCGATCAGCAGGCCGTAGGTGGCCTCGGTGCGATCGGGTGTGTAGAGCCCCTCGTCGGGCCGAGCAAGTGCAGGCTCGATGGGGTCGAGCCCGGCTTGTTCCTTGCGGAGTTCGTCCGATGCGAGCACCGGCCACTCCATCGTGGCGCCGATGGCGTCGGCGACGGTCGACTTGCCGGTTCCGGGTCCACCGCCGACGAGCACCAGCCGCACCCGGGCGCGCAGGAGGTGGTCGCGACACTGCGCGATGTGGTTGCAGGCCTCGAGCTGGTCGCCGGAGTCGTTGGTCTGTGCGAAGCGCAACATGGTGACCTTGGCCCGGACGAGTGCCCGATATGCGATGTGCAGGTGGGCGAGCGACGCAGGGTGGTGCTCGTTGGAGAACTCCTGATACCAGCCGAGGAGGCGCTGTGCGGCTCGGGGCCCGGCGAGGCGTTCGATGTCCATGACCAGGAAGGCGATGTCGGCGAGGACGTCGCCTTTGCGGAGGGCCGGATCGAAGGCAAGGCAGTCGAGAATGCGGGGACCGTCGTCGAGACAGAAGATGTCGGCTGCGAGCAGGTCGCCGTGGCCGTCGCGGGCGAGACCTGCCGCGGCGCGTTCGTCGAAGAGGTCGCCGCGACCGGCGAGGTAGGTCTCGGCGAGCGCGCCGATGGCATCGAGGTCGTCGGTGTCGACACAGCCGAGATGGACGAGGTCGGCGAGTTCGGTGAGGTTGGCCTCCCAGCGCCGACGCTCGGCATCGACCGAGGCCAGCTCGGCGGCCTCGTCGTCGGGCTCCAGCGCCGCATGGAACGCTGCGACGGTGCGCGCCACGGCCCGCAGCTGGTCGTCGAAGTCGGGGTCGCCGACGAGCGCGGACAGGCGCCGTCTGGCGGGGAGCCGCTGCATGACGAGCAGGTGATCGATCGTGGTGCCATCGGCGACGATCGGCACACAGCCGAGGTAGACGTCGGGGGCGATGCGGCGGTTGAGGTCGAGCTCGTCGGTCAGCGCTGCGGCACGGCGTTCGACCGTGCCGTAGTCGACGAAAGCCGCCGTGATCGGCTTGAGCTGCTTGTAGGCATGGGGCCCGGCGAAGAACACCGAGGAGATGTGGGTCTCGATGTGCTCGGCCCAGGGCTCGTCCTCGGACCATGCGGTCTCGGTCACGGCGTCCTCAGGTGCAGTGGGCGGTGCACCAGGACCGGGCAGGGCGCATGTCGGGCGATCTCCATCGCCACCGAGCCGAGGACCACTCTCGGCAGGCCGGTCCTGCCGTGGGTCGCCATGGCGATCATCGAGGCCCCGACGTCATGGGCGTGCTCGACGATCGCCACCGCGGGCTTGGTGTGGTGCAGCACCTCCCAGGTCGCGCCGTCGAGCCGCTCGGCGCGACGACGTGCGGCGTTGCCTTCGCCCATGACATGTTCGGCACCTCGATCGTTGCCTGTCGGGGCCACCACGGTGACCACCTCGGGGCCGCAGGCCGACCTGCTCGGACCACAGCGTGACGAGACCGAGGACGCTGTCGGCAGTGTCGGACCCATCGACGGGAACGAGGATGGGTCCGCCGCTGCCGAACACGTCGGGACGGCACTCGGGACCGATCAACACGAACGGACCCGTGCGTGACCGGAGCAACGCCTCGGCCACGCTGCCGAGCACCTGTCCGAAGCGGCTCCGGCCGGTCGTGGCCATGCACAACAGCACCCCGGGGTCGTCGTCGAGGGTGGCCAGGAGGCGATCCGCCGGGCGCCATCGACGAGATGTCCAGCGTGATGGCCGGTTCGAGGATTCCGGCTTGGGCTGCCTGGCCGCGGATGCGGTCCGTGACCGTCGAGACGAACGAGGGCATGACCACCGAGACCAGGGAGAGATCGGCATCGAAGGCCCGAGCGATGGCCTTCGCGGGTTCCAACGAGCGAGCCGACGCCGAGGATCCGTCGAGAGGCACCACGACCGTGGTGGGGGCAGGCAGCGAGGCGACCTCTGGTTGTCCGTGGTCGCTGCTGGTCGGCGATCCCATGCGCAGCTCCGTTCGTGGTCTGGCGGACTCGCGGGTCCACCCCCGAGCCCAGCGTTGGGGCAGCCCCCAGTCTTCCGGCCTCGAGACCCCGTGATGTAGGGGCCAAGGTCCCTTGGCGCCCGGCGTGTGACGAGTACGGTCGAGGCCACGCCGGCGCGGCCGGCGCGATCTGAGGAGGACGGTCATGGCACCGAGCATCGTGGTGGGGATCGATGGGTCCGAGATGTCCCAGCGGGCACTGAGCTGGGCAGCATCGATCGGACGCCGGGTCGGAGCCGAGATCCAGCCCATGATGGTCTGGGACTACCCGGCCGTTGCGGTCCTGCCGTTCCCTGCCGGCTTACCGGTCCCGCCCGAGGAGGCGATGCAGTCCGATCACGAGCAGGCAGCGACGGTCGTCGTGCAGGGCGCCCGAGGCCTCGACGGCGTCGTGGTGAACCCACCGGTCGTCGCCCGGGGCAGCTCGGGTCGCGTCCTGTGCGATGCCGCCATCGGCGCCGACCTGTTGGTCGTGGGTTCGCGCGGACTCGGTGCTCTCAAGAGCCTCGTGATGGGTTCGGTCAGTGGCTACTGCGTCAACCACGCGCCGTGCCCGGTCGCCGTGGTGCCCACGAGCTGGGCGCCCGATGACGACCCGGGTGCTCGCCCAGGTGTTCGTCGGCGTCGACGGGTCCGCACACGCCGCAGCGGCGGTCGCGTTCGCCGATACCTGGATGCCCGAGGACGCCATGCTGGTGCTGCTCCACGCCTGGGACGTTCCGGTGACCGTCGATGGCGCTGCGCTCATGTACCAGGTCGACGATCTCGAATCGGCCGGCCAGGCGGTGCTGGACCAGGCCATCGAGTCGGTCTCGGCGGCCCGGCGCGACGCCGGCCGTGTCGAAGGTCGCATCGTCCGAACCGATGCCCGGGTGATGCTCGAAGACGCGGCAACCGAGGCCGACCTGTTGATCATCGGCGCCCGGAGCCACTCCGGGGTCGAGCGGCTGCTGTTGGGGTCGGTCGCCTCGCACACGCTGCACCACCTGCGGGTCCCGACGATCGTCGTACGCGACCAGTCTGGAGTAGACCGCCGCCCACTCCGCCGACGCGTCAGGAGAAGCGGCTGCGGTTGCGTTCTTCGATCCTGGCTGCGAGCGCCGCGGCCTCGGTCCGGCGATCCATGCCGAGCTTGGCCAACATGTTGGACACGTAGTTCTTGACGGTCTTCTCGGCCAGGTACAGCTCATCGGCGATCTGGCGATTCGAGTAGCCCGCGCCGATCAGGTCGAAGATTCGCCGCTCCTGGCCCGACAGGACCTCGAGGCGCCCTTCTTCTGAGTCGTTGAGCCTGCCTGCAGCGAGGCGTACCGTCGCGGCGTCGAGCACACGGCCGCCGGCAGCGACCTTACGCAACGTCTCGACGATGTCGTTGCTGGCCACTTCCTTGAGCAGATAGGCCGCGGCGCCGGCATCGGCTGCTTCGACGACCGCACGGTCGTCGGCGAACGACGTGAGCATCATGCACGTCACGTCGGGATGCGAGGCAGCCAGGGCCTCGCAGAGTTGCATGCCGGTGCCGTCGGGCAGGCGGACATCGAGGACTGCGACATGGGGGTCGGCAGTGTCGATGACGCGTTTGGCTTCGTCGATCGACCCGGCTTGGCCGGTGACGACGATGTCGCCGTCGGCTTCGAACAGATCGGCGAGTCCGCGCCGGACGATCTCGTGGTCGTCGACGAGCAGCACCCTGATCACGTACCTGCCTCCTCTTCGTCGGTCGGCTCGGTGATGGGGACCGACCATGTGGCTCGGCTGCCTGCGAACTCGGCGGGGCCGAATTCGAAGCTGCCGCCGAGCAGTTCAGCCCGTCGTGCCAGGTTTCGCAATCCATGGCCGCGACCGGAGTCGTCATCGCATTGGTCGGGTGGCGCAGCGCCGGGGCCTCGCCCGTCGTCGATGACCGACAGCGTGATCGACGTGGCGGTCGCCTCGACGAGGACATCGCATCGCTCGGCTTGTGCGTGGGCTGCGACGTTGGACAGGCATTCCTTCAACACGGGAAGCATCTGATCGACCACTGCGGCCGGCGCGGCGTCGATGTCGCCGTCGAAGACGACGGTCGGCTCGAACCCCATGCCGCTGCGCCGGTCGGCAGCGGCTCGCAGGATCTCGCCCCGCACCCCGCGGCCCCAATCTCGATGCGACGTGAGCCCGAAGATGGCCGTACGGATCTGGCGGATCACGCGATCGAGGTCGTCGATGACCGAGGACACCCGCGCGGCCGCGGTTGGGTCGTCGATGCGTCCGGCGACGCTCTGGAGCCCGAGCCCGACGGCGAAGATCTCCTGGATGACGGTGTCGTGGAGGTCGCGGGCGAGTCGTTCGCGGTCCTCGGCGAGCGCTGCGGCTCGGTTCGCGGACGCGAGCCGCTCGCGGATGCGGGTCTGTTCGGTCACGTCGCGCACGGCGGCGATCACGAAGTGTTCCTCGCTGTCCGTCGTCGTTGGTGACGCACAATGGGCTCAAGCTGACTTCGACAGGAAGCGTGCTGCCGTCACTGCGCCGGGCGCTCAGGGTCAGCCCGCTGCCCATGGGGCGGGTGTGCGGGTTGTCCATGAAGGCCTGCCGATGCCCGACATGGCCCTTCTGGAGCTGATCGGGGACCAGCGATTCGATGGGCTGACCGACGAGGCTCGACAACGGCGTGTCGAACATCGCGGCACCGAGGTGATTCGCGGCACAGATCGTGCCGTCGGCATCGATGAGCATGCACGCATCGGGCGCGGATGCGAGCAGCTCGGCTGCGCCGAGGCGCGCCAGAATGGCAGGTACGTCGCCGTGCTCGTCGTTGTCCACGTGGCTGCCTTCGGTCACGGAACGATGCGACGTGGCCCCATCCGGCACCGGAGCCGGGAGACGGTGTCGATCAGTCGGGTCGGGCGAGCTCGTCGGCGACGAGCGACAGGAACTGCCGCACGACCACCACCATCACTCGCTGCACCAGACTACCTGTCGGGCTGAGTCGGTCGATGCCATCGGGCAGGTCGTACCGGCCCATGAGGTGGACATGGCTGTGGGCTGGACCGAATGCGGCCAACTCGAGGTCCGCGTCGAGCGATGGCAGCCAACAGCCGCTCGCCTGCCACGAGATCGCGGCCACGGCGGAGTCTTCGCGGATCCGATAGCCGCCGATGGCGGCTCGCAAGGTCTCGGGGACCACCTGGGAGGGCGCTGCCATGCCGGCCTGGACCAACACCACGGCGTCCGCATCCCACGATGCACGGACCATCGGGACGATCGTTCGGTCGGTGATCCGTGTGGTGAACCGACGAATGGCCTCTCCGACGGGCAGCGGAACCACCGAGAAGTCGTGGACGAACATCGGTGCACGCGTATCGACGGGATGCGACATGCGCGACCTCATGTCGCTTCGGTTGGCCATGGGGACGAGTGTCGGGGGCTGGTGGACGTCGATGCCAGGGTCCGAAGTCCCGACGGCGCTGTCGCTGGGGTCGTCGGCCCAGAGCGGCCTCGCCGGGGCGTGACCCGCTGCGGTGGCGTTGCGAGCCGGTGGCGCCGAAGCCTCGCCCCGGGCCAGTACAATCGGCGCCCATGGTTCCCCTGCTCGTCGTCATCGACGTGATCTCTGCGCTGGCGCTGATCGCTCTCGTGTTGTTGCACAGCGGCCGCGGCGGTGGTCTCTCCGACATGTTCGGCGGTGGCATGGGTGCCCAGGCGGCCGGTTCGACCGTGATCGAGAAGAACCTCGATCGGATCACCGTCGCCGTTGCGCTGGTCTTCACGTTCGTGACGCTGGCGCTCGCATTGATGATGGACGAGTGAGCGTCTCGCGGGGCGGCCGAGTCCGCGCCTGCCGCTCACAACGCCACCGGCGGAGCCGATGGGCTCTCGTGCGTGCCCGCAGCCCGGGCGTCGTCACCGGCGCCGCCACATCGTTGTGGTTCGTCGTCGTTCTCACACTGCTCGCGTCGGGCTGCGTCGCGCCCGCCGACGAGGTCGTCGGAGCCGAGACCGGTGACCGAGGCGACACTTCCCCGGAGGTGACAGACCCTTCCGGTCCGGCTGATCCTCTGCTCGAGCTGCGCAGTACGCCCGAGCCGATCGGCCCGCTCAGGCTGGTGACCATCGGCGACGCCGCTACCGATCCGGTGCAGGCCTCACCTGCGAACCCGGCCGATGTCGCCGTTGTCGATCTGCTCTACGACGGCCTGACCGCGCTGGGATGACGATGCGGGCACCTGGCAGCCGGATCTGGCGAGGTCGGTCGCGCCCGATCGCCGGGCGCGAACCTGGACGGTCACGCTCGGTGACCGACGCTTCAGCGATGGCCAGCCGATCACCGCATCGGCGGTGGTCGCGAGCCTCGACCGGCTGCGCAGCGGCACGGGTGTCGTTGCGCAACGCCTCGACAACATCGCCATGGTTCGAGCGATCGACGACGTCACCGTGGAGATCGAGCTCACCCGTGCCGATGCCCTCCTACCGGCGTTGCTGTCGCATCCACTCCTCGGCATCGCCCCCACACCGATGGCCGGAACGAACCTCGACGGCACGGTCAGCTCCGGACCGATGCGGATCTCGGACCAAGATTCGAATGCCCTGGTCAGCAGTGCAGCGCGCATGATATCAACCTGAGGTAGAGATCGAGCTCGTGCCCGTGGATGACCTCGACGCCGGGCTCGCATCGGTGGCGTCGGGCGCCGCAGATGTGGTCCATGTCCCGCCGTCGTACGACGGGGTCGTCGACGATGTCGCCGACTCGGGGGTGACGGTGGCCTATGCGTTGCACGCGGCTGCGCCGGCGCTGCGGGACGCGGCGGTTCGGCGAGGCCTCGTCGCCGCCATCGACCCCGATGTCGTCGCAGCAGCGTTGCCCGGTCTCGTGCCCGCAGATGCAACAGATCCCACACTCGGTGAGGGTGACCCTTCGCTGCAGCTGCCGGGCTCGGTGTCGCTCACCATCGTGGGAGCCGAACCGGACGGCCCCTGGAGCGATCGATCCGGTGCGGAGGGCACCGAGTCGGCGTTGGCGGGTTCGGTCGCCGCGCAATGGGGCGAGGCAGGTGTCGACGTCGTGGTGCAGGACGTGACCCTCGAGGGCTTCGTGGCGCTCGTCGCCGGCGGCGGCCACGAGGTCATCCGCACGGGTTGGGTGGAGCTCTACCCCGGGGATCGGCCGCAGTGGCTGCTCGTCGACGCCGGCGAGCAGCACCAACATCACCGGGCTGGCCGATTCGTCGCTCGCCACGCGCGGTGCGTCGAGCGAGTCGTACGGGTGACGCCGCTGCGATAGCTGCGGTCGATCGGATGCTCGCCGACGCGGGCGTGGTGATCCCCATCGGCCGGTTGCAGGTCCGCATCGTGATCGGTCCCGGCGTCGATCACGTCACCCTCGGCCGCAACGGGTCGCTGGTCCTGGGGGACTGACGGCTACGTGGCGGGCCGGTCCGAACAGGGCGGCTGCGAGCCAGATCAGTTCGGGGTTGCCGGCGGGGGGAGCGGTGCCGGCCGCAGCAGCCGCCAGATGGCGAGCAGGCTCAGCGCGATCGCACCGAAGCCGGCATAGTGGCTGAGGGCGTGATAGCTGGCGAACTCGTAGACCACGCCGGCGGTCAGGGCGGCAACGGCGCCCGATGCGCTCATCACCAGGTCGGACGTGCCCTGCACGGCGACCCGCTCGGCGATGGGAAACGATGCGGTCAGCAATGAACTGCCGGCGATGAGCCCGAAGCTCCAGCCGAGCCCCACCCCGAACAGGCCGATGAAGACGCCGATGCTGTCCTCGGCGTCGGTGTGCGAGGCGAGCTCGGCGCCGACGAACAAGATCATGCCGCCCGCCGCGATGATGGTCTGCGGCCCGACCCGGTCGACGAGCAGCCCGACGACGGGGGCGAAGAAGTACATGCCGACGATGTGGAGCGAGATCACGAAGCCGATGATCTGCAGTTCGTGCGCGCCGTCTTCCATGTGAAGGGGCGTGGCCGTCATGACGCCGACCATCACTGCATGGCCGACCAGCATGGCGATCATCGCCAGGCGGGCGTTCGGGTTGGCCATGATCCGGCCGAGGGTGGCGCCGGTCTGGCGGACCTGGCTCCCGATCGAGCCGGCGCGGGCGCCGTCGGCCGCAGGAGTGTCGGTTGGCCGGGTCCCGCCCGCGACGACGAGTGGGTCCGGCCGGAGCCGTCGGTCGATCCACCACGCCGCGAGCGCAAAGGCGCCGAGTCCGAGGATGAAGGGGCCGGCCAGCTCGGGCATGCCAAAGGCCTCGGCGGCGCTGCCTGCCCAGCCCAGACCGATGGTCGGGCCGAGTACCGACCCGAAGCTGCCGGCCCAGACCAGCAGCCCGATGGAGCGGGCACGCTCGTGTTCGAGCGCGAGGTCCGAGGCGGCGTATCGGGCGGCGAGTGTGGCGGCGTTGCCTGCGCCGATCCCGAGTGCGCCGATCAGCAGGAGCGGGTAGAACCCTGTCAGGGCAGCAATGAGGGCGCACGCCGCACCGATCGTGGCCCCCAGCCAGGCCCGATGCATGCCCGATCGGCGACCGTGAACGGCCATGTGGCGGGCAACGGGAATGGTGGCCAACGCGGTGCCGACGGTGAGCAGCGCGGCGGCGAGTGTGCCGAGGGCGGCGCTGTCGGTGAGGTCTTTGCCGAGCAGGGCGGTCGCCGAGATGGCGGCGCCGAGACCGGCGCCTGCGGGAAGGACACCGACGAAGAGCGTCTGGATCGTGTGCCGTTGCAGACGGGCGCGCTCGACGGGGTCGTCGGCGGTGCCGGGCGAAGCGTTGTCGGCGTCGTCGGTGGGGGAGTTGCCGCGCACGGCTCCCAGGGTGCCAGAGGTTCGCTGGGATCGGCTTCTCTTCGTCCGCAGCATCAAGGGAGGCGACAGGACGTGGAAACGAACGCGCAACACGGATCGGCCATGATCGGTTGTCATCGGAGACGAGACACCCGACGGTGACGGGGCCGCAGAGACAGGACGCCAGTGGGCCCCGTCTGAACGGTCGCTGTCGGCGGCCATGCGCAAGATCGTCGCGGGCGTGGTCGTGTTGGTCGCGGTGTGCGTCGTCGGAGCGATCGGCTACGTGGTGGCGGGCTGGAGCGTCACCGATGGCATCTACATGGTGGTCATCACCATCTTCGGGGTCGGCTACGGCGAAGTTCGTCCGGTGGAGACCTGGCAGCTGCGCACACTGACCGGCTTTGTGGTCGTGGCTGGCTACGGGGCGGTCATCTACACCGTCGGTGGCTTCATCCAGATGGTGGTCGACGGCGAGATCAATCAAGCGTTCGGAGCACGGCGTATGGGCAAGGACATCGACGGGTTGAGCGGGCACACGATCATCTGTGGGCACGGACGGATGGGTGCATCGCTGGCACGAGAGCTCGAGGCCGCTGGTCGGCAGTTCGTGGCGATCGACGCCGACGCCGACGCCGTGGAGCGCTCCACGAGCGGTCGCCTGCTGATCGCCGGGGACGCGACCGACGAGCAGGTCCTGGAGCGTGCCGGTATCGCCCGGGCGGCAGTCCTGGCGACCGTGCTGTCCGACGACGCCACCAACGTGTTCGTGACCTTGACGGCGCGGGCGATGAACCCGTCGTTGGTCATCATCGCCCGTGGCGAGAACCGGCGGACCGAGTCCAAGCTGATCACCTGCGGGGCGGACCAGGTGGTCATGCCGACCGACATCGGCGCGTCGAAGATGGCGCAGCTGATCGCAAAGCCGACCGCCGAACAGATCCTCGAGCAGATGACGACCTCGGGCGACGTCGACCTCGTCCACCTGGGGCTCGAACTCGACGAGCTCGAGCTCCGAGCGGCGTCGCCGTGGGTGAATCGGGCCATCGGCGAGATCGAGGTGCGTGGCGCACACAGTTACCTGATCGTCGGCGTGCGCACGATCGACGGGACGATGCACATGCATCCGCCCGCGGAGCTTCGACTGTCCGTGGGCGACACCGTCGTGGTGCTCGGCTACCACGACGACATCCCCACCCTGGGTACGCGCCTGAAGCCGAAGACGGTGACCTATCGAGGGGTGACCAGCGAGGTGTGACGCGACGGCGGCGGCGTCACACCCGGGGGGCGCGATCCATGCGTTGCGGGTCGACTCACCGGCGGACGTGCGGCCCGGTCGGCAGGAGCGGCGAGAAGGGGAGCGAGGCCGCGTCGGTGTTCCTGTGGCGACCGCTAGACTCTGCCCTCGCTGTCGGCTCCGGCCGACTGGCCACGTCGGAGTGGCGGAATTGGCAGACGCGCCAGCTTGAGGGGCTGGTGTCCGCAAGGACGTGGGGGTTCAAGTCCCCCCTCCGACACAGCACGCAGAGTGAGATTCTGTTCCGCGCCCTGCCGTTTGTTGCCGCCGGTTACCGTGTCGAGACCACCGGGAGTGATGTGTTGGAGGGGGGACTCGCGCTTTGCGGGACTTTCACCTCCCTTTCTTGGCGCTGCGTTTGCCCTGGTGAGAGGTGGTTTTTTGGCGGGGTGTGTCGGTTTGCTAACGGATTGCTAACGGCGGTCGAGAAGCGAGCGCCGTTCTTGAGCCCTGATCGGCCCCGGTCGGGCGACGTGGCAACGAGCTGGAGTCGGGGATTACCGGGCACTGCACTGGGGCCGTTACCAAGTGGTGCCTCGACGCTGGACCGCGGGCTACGGCGCTTGGGTTATGAGCGCCGCCGCCGGCACCTCGAGTGCGCGGGGTTGCCGTTTCGTGAATGCGTGTGAACCCGTTGTGCGCGCAGGCGTTCTGCGTTGTTGCGGACCGTCACGGGCGGGCCCGAAGGCACTCGTCAAGCGGCAGCCTGTGGATCGACCAGTCACGCGAGCAGGTCTGCGTCGACGTTCTCGGGAGGATCGAATACGCGTTCGCCTGACACCGTACCTCGCTCATCGCCATCCAGTCTCGGCCGATCCCCGTCGCACAGCGCAGCCCGTTTGCGCGGCATTCTGGGGGACTTCCAACCCGTCCCACCCACACGCCTGACAGGACATCTTCAAGCGTCTGCGTCGAGATCCGGGTGACCGTCCTACCCGCTGTGCAACGCAAACGGGGAGGGCGGGGACGTGCGAGGGGGTCAGGTGGTGAGGGCGGGGCCGCGGAGGGCGAGGCGGGTGCGTTCGACCGTGGTGGCGACCGGGAGCACGGCGCCGGCGGCGCGACAGGCCGCGGCCTGTTCGGCGCCGAGCTGCTTCTCGATCGAATCGCGCGTGTCGAGCACCAGGTCACTCAGCGTCACCATCAGTGGTGGAGCGCCGACGGCGCTGTGCGCCTCGATCGAACCGAGCACTTCCGCCGCGACCGCGGGCTGGCCGATCCGGTCGAGCGCGATCACGCAGCGCATCAGGGTGTGCCACTGCTGCGCCCACTCGCCGGTCCGGTACCACACGTCGACCTGCTCGGCGAGCTCCTCGCAGCCGGGCCCGAGGTCGCCGTGCGACACCCGCAGCGCACCGATCTCGGTCCGAGCGAACGCGCTCATCCACCGGTTGCCGACCGATCGCGCCAGACGGTCGCCGTGCGAGAAGGCGCTCAGCGCGTGTGCGTCGTCTCCGTGGATCGAGAACCCCTCGGCCACCCAGGAACACGCCAGGTCGGTGACGCCGCCGGTGAGCTCGGCGGCCCGTCGGGAGAGCTGGCTGAGCCGATGCCCCTCGTCGTAGTCACCGCACGAACTGGCGGCCACCGAGGCCATGTAGAACGCATGTGCGCGCAGCGAATCGTTCCCCGAGGCGTCGGCCAGTTCGATCAGGTCGGCGTTCTCGGCGATTCCCCGCTCCAACTCGTCGATCGCGTAGTACACGTTCGCCCGCACCCGCTCGACGAGCCCGACCGGCGCCACCCCGAGCGTCCGCTCGGCGCGCTCCGCGGCCGCAGCCAACTCCAACGACCGGTCGAACTCGCCGCGACAGAAGGCGCCGTACGCCCGCACGCTCAACACCACCGGGTACGCCGGATGCTCCGAGCCGCCCGGCATCTCCGACATCGCATCGGCCCAGGCGAACACCTCGTAGTGAAGCGTGCGCATCCCGTACTCACGCATCGCACACGCCAACCCGAACGCCGTGTCGACGTCACCGATCTCCACAGAGAACCGCTGAGCCGCACGGAGATCGGCGAACGACGCGTCGGCCCGGGCGACGGCCGCACCCTCGTCGGCAGAGTTCAGGCCCGCCTCGATCGCCATGGCCGCACCGGCGAACTGACGTGCGTGGGTGGAGTAGAGCGTCACACTCCGCTCGTCGTCGAGGCGACTCCGGCCGTACTCGCGCAACGTCTCGAGCATCTCGTAGCGCGTCCCGCCGACGGGTGAGCGCCTCACCGCCAGCATCGACCGCTCGGTCAGCCGCGTCAGGACGTCGAGTACGTCGTCGTCACCGTCCGAGATCGATTCGGCGGCCGCCAGATCGAACTGTCCGGCGAACACCGCCAGCGACGCGAAGACCCGCTTCTCGTCGTCGTCGAGCAACTCGTACGACCACCCGATCGCGTCCTGCAACGTGCGATGGCGGGGATCGGCGCCCCGCCGGACGCCCTTGAGCAGACGGAAACGTTCGTCGAGCCGACTGGCGATCTCGGCCACGTCGATCGCCCTCGCCCGCGAGGCGGCCAGCTCCAACGCGAGCGGGATGCCGTCGAGCCGCCGGCAGATCTCCACCACGGCAGGTGCGTTCGCCTCCGTCAGCTCGAAACTGGGGTCCGCCGCTTGCGCTCGCTCGAGGAACAACGCCACCGCCGGGACGCCCGCGAGGTCGGCGAACGGGGTTGCATCGAGATCATCGACCGACAGCGGTGCAACCGGACGCACGTGTTCGCCCATCACCGCAAGCGGCTCGCGACTGGTGGCCACGATCGAGACGCGAGGCGCCGCGCGGAGGATCCGCTCGACCAGCTCGGCGACCGGCTCCACCAGGTGTTCGCAGTTGTCGAGCAGCAACAGCGTGTTGCGGGCGCGGAGCACGTCGACGATCGCATCCTCGATCGACAATCCGAGGCCGGTGTTGACACCCAACGATCCAGCGATCGATGCGAAGGCCGCGTCGCGGTCGTCGACCGTCACTAGCTCGACGACGAAGACGTCGTCGGCGTAGTGCGACGCAACGGCCCTGGCCAGCTCCATCCCGAGCGACGTCTTGCCGACACCGGCGCTGCCCACGAGCGTGATGAGCCGACTCTCGGTGAGTTCGGCGATCAATGCCGCCAGGAAGTCGTCGCGGCCGATCAGCCGTTGCAGGGCGACCGGCAGTGCATGCGCCGGCTCGTCGAAGGCGTTGCCCCGATCGTCGTCACGAGCATCGGCCCGCCCCTCGACGATCCTGACCGCGGCGACGAACTCGTAGCCCTTGCCGTGCACTGTGCGGATCACCCCCTGGCGGGTGCCGTCGTCGCCGACCGCTCGACGCGCCGACTTCAGCCGCGACGTGAGCGCCGACTCGCTCACGAAACGATCCCCCCAGATCTCGTCGAGGAGCTCCTCCTTGCGCACCACCTCGCCGTGGCGCTCGGCGAGGAACTGCAGGACGTCGAAGACCTGCGGCTCGACCGGTACCTCGTGGCCGCCACGACGCAACACGACCCGATCGAGGTCGAGTTCGCAGTCGTTGAATTCGATGATCATCAGCACGCCCCCGTCGGTGAACGGTGCCCGCTCACCGACCTGTCGCACGAGCTTGTCACGTCCGAGCGATCTGACGCAGCGCCGCCGGGTCAGACCCGTCGGGCGGTGGTCGCGAGATGGTCGACCAGGTGGGTTGCGAGGTCGTCGGCGTCGGGGCCGACCCCGTCGAGGAAGCTCGACTTGCGGCGTCGCAGGAACGGCAACCCCAGCACGTACATGCCCGGAGCGGGGAGGACGCCGCCGTCGTGCACGAGTCGCCCCTTCCGGTCGAGCAGCCGCTGGTCGAGCCACGGGTACCTCGGCCGGAACCCGGTGGCCCACACGATCGTGCTGATCGGGCGGAGGTCGGCCTCCAGCAGCGGTGGCCCCAGCGTCGTGGGAGCCGGTCGCGACGGTTCGCCGAGTTCGCCGTCGAGACCGTGGGCGCTGGCGTACTCGTCGCACAGGTCGAGCAGGCGACCCTGTTTCAGGTCGGCCGACGCACACATGTTGGCGAACGAACCGGAGAACTGCGCCGCGTGCCCGCTGCACCCGACGAGACGGCCGACGAGCCGCGCCCCATCGGCGGCCACTGCGTTCAGGTCGAGGTCCCGGCGTTCCGGTGTGCCGACCAGCTGCAGCGACGGCAGCCGGCGGGCGCGGCCGATGTCAGGCACCTCGTCGTAGCGCTCGTCGAGCTGGCCGACAGCGTCCATCCACCAGTGGATGTCCATGCCCCGATACGTACGGGGAAGCCGGACGTGGTCTCCCACTGCCAGGGTCACCTCGCGACCCGCCCGGCTGAGTTCGTCGGCGATCTGCAGCCCGGACGCCGACGCCCCGACGACCAGCACGCCGCCGTCGGCGAGCCGATCGGGAGCGCGGTAGTGGATCGGCGACACATGGTCGAGGTGATCAGGCATGTCCTTCGCGATCGGCGGGATGTGCGGATCGCTACAGGCGCCCGTGGCGAGCACCACCGCCCTCGCGGGCCACTCGCCATCGTCGGTGGCGACGACGTGCGACGTGCCGGACAACTCGATGTTCGACACGCTCGTGCCGTGGCGGACCGGCGCGTCGAACGAGCGCCGGTAGTCGTCGAGATGGGCGGCGACCTCGACAGCGGTCATGTAGCCGTCGGGATCATCGCCCCGGTAGGCCCAGCCGGGCAAGCGGCTCAGCCAGTTGGGCGTGAGCAACCGGAGCGAGTCCCACCGCTGGGTCCTCCACGAGTTCGCGGTGTGGCCGCGTTCGAGCACGACGTGGTCGACGGATCGGCGGCGTCAGGCAGTGGCTCATCGCCAAGCCCGCCTGCCCGCCGCCGATCACGACGACATCGGTGATTCGTTGTGCGGTCATGGGACTCACTCCGGTACTCGCCGCCAGCCGACCAGGTGGCCGTTCAGTTGACCGAGACCACGATCGACGTCGGGTTGGCGATGACATCGAACGAAGCCGACCGCTTCTGAGACTGGGCGACGACGCCCTCGAGTTCGGCCCTGGTGGCATCGGCGTCGATGTCGTAATGCACCCGGATCGCGGAGAACCCGTTGCGGACATCGCTGTCGATGCCCAGGATCCCGGCGAGGTCCATGTTCGCCTCGACAGACGCCTTGACCGAGCGGAGCTGCACCCCGCGGTGGGTCGCCACCGACGCCACGCCGGCGGTCAGGCAGCCGGCCAGGCCGATCAGCAGCATCTCCGGTGGGGTGGGCCCGTTGTCGGCGGAGGCGAAGAGCTCCGGGTGATCGGTGTCGGCCGAGTACGGCTGGCGGTGGGTCTGCTCACCGCCGGCGCCGGTGAACTTCTCGACGGTGGTGCGGCTGTGGGTTCCGTTGACCCACTCGCAGTCGGCGCGCCACGTGAACTGCGCCAGCTCCGGCATTTCGGTCATGTGGTCGCGGGCGCCGAGCAGGGCATCGACGTTGACGCCGTTGTCGACAGCGGGGGTTTCGGTGACGGTCATGGTGGTTGCTCCTTCTGTCCGGACGGGATGGGTGTCCCGTACGGGGTTGGTGTGGTTGTCGATCACCACCGTGACGGAATGCCCGAGCCGATGCTTGGAGACGATGTGGAGATCATCGGAAGATGCATCTCCACGCGGTCTCCAAGACCTGACGGGCCCACATCGTCACGATGGACGCCATGACCGTGAACGACACGACCAACGAAACGACGGACAAGGACCATCCGGCCGACACACCGGACGGCCACGACTGGGAGGTGGCCGGCAGCGCCTGGGGCCGGCGCTCACGCGACTGGGCCTGCCTCTTCGAGCACTACGCGGTCGACGTGATCCAGGCGATCTTCCGACGCGTCGGCGTCGACGAAGGAACGTCGATACTCGACATCGCCTGCGGGTCAGGGCTCGCCGTCCGCTACGCCGACGAGATGGGCGCCGCCGCCGCCGGGATCGATGCGGCGGAACCCCTGCTCGAGATCGCCCGCGATCGAGCACCCGACGCCGACCTTCGCGTCGGCAACATGTTCGAGCTGCCGTGGGGTGACGAGTCCTTCGACGCGGTCACGTCGATCAACGGGGTGTGGGGCGGGTGCGAGGGAGCGCTCGTCGAGGCGCATCGCGTGCTGAAGCCCGGTGGCCGCATCGGGATCAGCTTCTGGGGCAAGGGGCACCTCGACCTGCGGCCGTGCTTCATCACGTTCGCGCTGAACTCACCAGAGACGCACATGGATGGGATGCGACGAACCAACGACATCGCCCGGCCCGGCGTCGCCGAGGCGATGCTGGAGTCGACCGGTTTCGAGGTGCTCGAGCGCGGCGGTCGTACGTCGACCGTCGAGTGGCCGGACGCCGACACGGCGTGGCGGGCGATCTCGAGCGTCGGCCCTGCCGTGCCCGCACTGGAGAAGGTCGGCGCCGACGTGCTGCGCCCGCTGGTGATGGAGTCCGTCGAGGCCCTGAAGGACCGCCACGGCATCTACCGGTTCTGCAACGACCAACAGTTCGTGATCGCCCGCAAGCCGGCCGCATGACCTGCGCCGCGAGCAGGAATGGCTTGATCGGCCCAATCAGCTGCACCCAGGGCCCCTATGGTCCGTACAGCTCCGTCCGGCATACCGGTTGGCCGGCGCAGAACCGGTCGGCGTCCGTCGTGTCAGCCTCCGGGTGCGCGATACGAGGGTGTTTCGCAGCTGCGGTGTCGACGCCCTCCACGGTCATCAGCGGGGGTCGGTTCGAAATCGACGGCCCCGTCGAGTTGATCATCAACGACACGGCGGTCGCGCTGGCGTCGTCCGGAAAGGCGACGATTCCCACGCTGGGGCTGAGCACCTTCGACGCCGCCATCGAGGTGCTGCACCCGGCCGGCGCGTGCGAGCATTGTGAGCATCAAGCCTGCCGGCATGGGAGCAGCTACGGGCCACGATGGAGGCCGATGGTGACTTGCCCGCAGCCAGCCAGATCGTTGCCGTGTGTTCATCGGTGATGAAGGCGATCCGGTGATCGACGACTTCAATCGCCAAGTCCGAGCAGAATTCGGCAGTGCCCGATATCAACCTCTCCGGAGCCGAGGCGACAGGGAGACCACATCGGATGTGCAAGTCGCCGATCGGCCGCGGCTTTGGCGCTCAGAGCAACGCCGGCACGCCCGCCGCCAGACCGAGCACCAAAGCACGTATCGGTCGGTTGGGACGAGCTCTAACCCGAGCGATAATCGCTAGCCAGAACGCGCTCGCCGCCGCCGCACTGCCGGCGAAGTGTTTGACCTGAACGGGAGCACGGGGCGCTCATAATCACGCGCCTCGCCACGCAAGACGGGGCATCGGAGTGGGGTGTCGAACGATTCCGGGCTTGACGTGGGAGATCTCGCTTGCTCGGTCGGGCGAGACTGCCTGGCGCGGTCTGCTGCTGGTTCGGATTCCAGAGGTGGCACTACGATGGGAGGATGCCAGTGACGCTTGATCTGTCAGACGAAGTGCTCGCACGCTTGCAGCGCGAAGCAGATCGTCGCGGAGTGAGCTTGGATGCCGTCGTCGCCGAGCTGGCATCGGCTCTGCCGACCGAGTCGGAGGCCGAGGAGCGGAAGCTCGGGTTCGTAGCGCTTGGTGCGTCGACTGATGGTCGACGCGCCGCGGACGCTGACGAGATCCTCGCTGAGGGCTTCGGGCAAGACTGACCGTGCTGATCGTCGACACCGGTCCTCTTGTCGCGGCCGCCGATTCAGCGGATCCAGACCATGAGGCATGCGCCGATCTCCTGCAGCGAGAGGCGGGTCCGCTCCGCACGACGGCACTGGTGGTAGCCGAGGCCGCCTACATGATTGGCCGGCGGATCAGCGCAGAGGCCGAAGCCAGGTTCTTCCGATCGATCGCCAACGGAGACCTCATCATCGACGCGCTGATCGGAGATGATTTGGTTCGGATCGCCGATCTTGTTGACACCTACTCTGATCTGCCGCTCGGCGGGACCGATGCCAGCCTGATCGCGTTGGCCGAGCGGTTGCAGCAGGACACGATCGCGACGCTCGATCGGCGGCACTTCAGTGTCGTGCGACCGGCTCATGTGGCCGGGTTCGAGATCGTGCCGTGACGGCGTGATCTCACGGAGCGTGGTCGTCTCGGCGGCTTCGGACTCCGTTGGTTTGTGCCGATCGAGGTAACACACAGGTAACAGCACAACCGTAAACAACGGGGTCGAGCGGGAAGCAGAGGGGACCACCGACCCATCGACAAATGGCCTCTGACCTGCGAGAATGGGCGTATCCGCTGGTCAGGCCGGGTGACCCGGAAACTAGCTCGTCTGTCTCATAACCCGAAGGTCGCAGGTTCAAATCCTGCCCCCGCCACCACGTGAATCCCCAGGTCAGCGGCCTGGGGATTCGTCGCGTCTGGGGTGGCGTCTACCGGCGCCGTCTACCGAGTGCCGCTGCCGCAGGGCTGTGACCTGGGTGTTCGTTCGGCGGAGCCGGTGGACGTCTACCGGCTCTCCGTGACGGTGTCGTCCTCGGTCCTGTCCGCAGCGTGGTCACGGTGGGTGGTGAGGAGGGCGGCGAAGCGGTTGGCGGCGTCGGCTCCCATGCCGGGCAGGACGTGCTGGTAGGTGGCCATGGTGAAGCCGGGGTTGGCGTGGCCGAGGCGTTCGGAGACGACCTTGATCGGGACGCCGGCGGCGATGAGCAGGGTGGCGTGGGTGTGGCGCAGGTCGTGGAACCGGATCGGCGGCATGGCGGTGCGGGTGACCTGGCGGGTGAAGAGTTGGCTGATGGTTTCGGGGTGCAGCGGCCGGCCAGCCGGGTTGGTGAAGATCGGGTCGTCGAGCTCGACCGGGTGACCGTCAGCTGTCTGTTGGCGCCGCCAGCGGGTCGAGGGTGGTTTCGGTGGCGGGGTCGAGGTCGATGCTGCGTCGGCTCGAGCGGGTCTTGACCGGGGTTTCGACGGAGCGGCCGCCGATGGACTTGCGGGCTCGGGCGATCGACAGCGTGTGCGTGGCGCGGTTCCAGTCGCTCCAGCGCAGCCCGACGAGTTCGCCGCGTCGCATCCCGGTGGTGGCGGCGACGACGAACGCGGGATGGAGGCGCAGGTGGTTCGGTGGCGTCGAGGAATGCCGCTGAGTTGGTGGGCGGTCCAGCAGTCGGGGCTCAGGCGTTGGCGGCGTCGTGGCTTGGGGGCTCGGGCGCCGTGGGCGGGGTTGGTGGCGATGAGGCGGGCGTCGACGGCGTGGTTGAGGGCGGCAGCGGCAGATGACGTGGACGTCGTACACGGTCTTGGGGGCGAGGCCCTGTCGGCGTGCGCCGCCGGTGGCGAGGAGGTCGGTGTAGAGCCGGTCGAGGTGTTCGGTTCGCAGTGACCGGAGCCGGAGGTGTCCGATGGCGGGGGTGATGTAGTGGTCGATGATCCAGCCGTAGCGGTGGGCGGTGCGAGGGGTCGAGGTCGTGGCGTCGGACCGGGAGCCATTGTTCGGTGAGGTAGCGGGCGACGGTGAGCGGGTCGGCGCCGGTCGGGGTGTCGACGGCGGCGAGCTCGAGGTCGAGGTTGGCGGCGATGGCTTCGGCGTCGGTGCGGGAGTGTCCGGCGGGGTGCCAGCGTCGGCGTTCGCGGCCGGTGAGGGTGTCGATGCCGTCGTAGGCGACGACGTAGAAGCGGGACTTGCGTTGCACGATGTAGGTCATCGCCACCCATCGGCCCGCCGCGTTGACGACTTCGGAGCCAACCCGAAGACGTGGCATCCGACTCGTGTTGGATTTGGCTCGGCCTCGGGGGCGTTGTGTTAGGGGGTCGGGAATCTCGACGACGCGGTGCCCGGCGGGTTGCGGACGGCGGTTGTGGCGTCGGGGTTGGGGACGCAGACTTCGCCTTCGAGACCATCGGGGTCGGTGAAGAAGAGGCTGAGGACGGGGCCGAAGTCGGTGACGAATCCGTCGGTGGCCCCGAGCTCGATGAGGCGTCGGCGGATCTCGGCGAAGCCTTCGAACGATGCCGCACGTAGGCCGATGTGGTCGAGCCGTCCTCGCCCGAACATCGGGGTTTGGTGGTCGGCTTCATGGTTGCCGTCGATTTCGAAGATGTTCAGTTCGGTGTTGGGGCCGATGCCGAGGAACGTGAGGCGAACAGGGCCGTCGACAGAAGTGTCCTCGGCGACGGCGTCGAACGCTGACTGGTAGAACGCGATCAGACGATCGGTGTCGGCCGTCAGGATCGCGACGTGGTGGATGCCGTCGAGCAACATTCCGTCATTCTCGCGGTCGGTGTTCATCTCGTCACCTCGCTTCGCTTCGTTGGAGGACCACGAGGCCGGCAATGAGAGCGGCTGCCGCGTAGCCGGCCAGCAACATGGCGTTCTGTGGTCGCGTCAGCGCTATGTCGGCGAGGTTGATGTCAGGGGAGTCCATCTCGATACCGACCATGGCATTGCCGGCGACAAAGGGAAGCAGGCGGGCGATGCGGGCGGGGGCCAGAGCCACGATGAGGTTCTCGACGACGAGCCACCAGATCAGCAGTCCGGCGATGGCGGCGGCGCTGTGGCGGGCAACCATGCCGACACCGATTCCGATGACCGACACCATGGCGACGAATGCGATTGCCCAGAGCGTGCGGGAGACGATCACTGAACCATCCCCGACGTCGGACTGCCGCAGCGAACCCCCCGACGAGGCCGCCGATCTGGCTGATGACGGCGATCGCTGCCCCGAAGACTCCGGCGATGCACACCTTCGACGCAGCGATGGTGGTGCGTGACGGCTGCGCGATGAACGCCGCTTCGAGGGTTCCGTGCTGCACGTCGCTGGTGAACATCGAGATGCCCGCCACGGCGGCGAACACGGCGGCGAACACGACCGGGTAGGCCAGGCCATCAGAGACCGTGGCCGCGACGTCTGGCGCCGCTCGTGTGAGTCCGGCGACGACGAGAGCGCCGACGACGGCGGTGAGGCCGAGTATGGCGGCGGTCGAGCGCAGTGTGCGCAGTTTGATCCATTCGCTGGTGATGGTGGACCGCAGGGCGACGGCGCTGCCGGTGCGTTGAGGGTTCTTGGACAGTGATCGCTGTGGTTCGGTCGCTGTGTTCATGGGTGAGGCAATGGTGTGATTCATGGCTCGGGGCTCCTTCGATAGCCGGAAGAGGGGTGTGGTCATGCCGCAGCGAACTCGGCAGCGGCGGCAGTGAGGTCGAGGAGCGTGTCCTCGAGCGTCGTGGAGGTCTCGGTGAGTTCGTCGAGGCGGATCCGATGATCGAATGCCAGCCCAGCGACGTAGTGGCGATCGGTGCCGTGGATGCTGAGCCGGTCGGCGTCCACCGTGACGGTGATGTTGGCAGTCGTGAGGAGGCGGGCCAGTTCGTTGGCCTGTGGTGTCTCGGCGACAACGGTGACTTCGGATGCGGCGGTGATGGCGTCGACGGTGTCCGCGGCGAGTAGCCGTCCGCCGCCGATGACGACGAGGTCGTCGGCGAACAGGGCGAGTTCGGCGATCAGGTGGCTCGAAACGAAGACCGTGCCGCCTTGGTCGGCAAAGGACCGGAGATAGGTTCGGAGCCAGCGGATGCCGTCGGGGTCGAGGCCGTTTGCGGGTTCGTCGAGCAGCAGCACCTCGGGTTCGCCCAGGAGCGCGCCGGCGAGGGCGAGACGTTGGCGCATCCCGAGCGAGAAGCCACCGGCGCGCTGTGTCGCTGCGTTGGTCAGGCCGACGGCGTCGAGGGCCCGGTCGACGTTGCGTGTCGGGAGGTTGCTGAGAGCGGCTGCGGCGCGGAGGTGGTTTCGTGCGGTGCGGCCGGGGTGCATGCTGCGGGCGTCGAGCACGGCGCCGACTACTCGAGCGGGCTGGGGAAGGTCGGTGTACCGGGTGCCGAAGAAGCGGACGTCGCCCGTGTCAGGCCGGGTGAGTCCGACCATCATGCGCATCGTGGTCGACTTGCCGGCCCCGTTGGGGCCGACGAACCCGGTGACGCGGCCCTGGTTGATGTCGAAGGTCACGTCGTCGACGACGGTGTGGTCGTGGTAGCGCTTGGTGAGGTGGTCGATGTGGATCATGGAGGGGCTCCGTTGGTGGGGTCGTGGTGGTGCCGCCAGGCGGCTTGGACGTCTGCGTCTGGCGTCAGTAGCCGGCGGTGAAGGCGGTTCGACTGTGCTGGGGTTGTTGGGCTTCGTCGAGTACTGCCACGGCAACGTCTTCGAGAGAGATTCTCGACGCGCCGTCGCTGTCGATGATCAACTCGTTCGTGCCGGTCCGGAACTGCCCGGTGCGTCGGCCCGGAGTCATCTCGGCCGATGGGCTGAAGTAGGTCCAGTCGACCGTCGAGTTCCGGCGCAGCACCTCGAGTTGTTCGACGCAGGCCTGGGCTACGCCGCGGATCGTTGCCGGCACGAAGCGGGGGTCATCAGCAACGAGCCTTCCCCCGGTGTTTGGCACGATGAGGGGCCCTGCGCCGCCGATGACGATGAGTCGGGCACCGGTCTCGGCGACTCCTTCGAGAAGGGCTTGGGCGGTGATGGCAAGCTCGTCGCCGCCGCTGCGGGGACCCGATGTGGCGCTGATGACGACGTCTTGGTGACGGGATAGGCGGGTGACGTCCCGGGGTTCGCGGGCGTCGCCTGCGATCCAGGTGACCGAGTCGGGACTGTCGAGGGTTGTACCGCTGCGGGTAACGGCGGTGATGCCATGGCCGCGTGTGATCGCTTCGTCGACGATCCGACGGCCGACCTGTCCGGTGGCCCCGAAGATCGTGATGTTCATGTTGCTGTCCCTTCTGGGTGGAGCTGGGTCATGACGGTGCTCCGGCGGTGTGGTCGTGTTGATGCCACCAGGCGGCGAGGTATGTCGCGGCGGCAAGGTAGAGGTGCTCGTTCGCAGGGTCGTGAGTGCCGGCGTCGAGGCAGGCGAGGGTGTACTTGGCCAGATGTGCGTCGTGGTGGGGCACGGCGTTGTCGATGAGCGTCTGGGTGATGGAGACCCGCTGTTCAGCCGTGGCGTGCCAGGCGGCCGCCGCCGCTGTGGAGGGGTCGAGGTGCGTGACCTCCTCGGTGAATCGATGAGGTGGGTCTGGCGCCCAGCTCGGATCGATCGGCCCGGTGCTTTGCGTGGCGCGGAATCCGAGCACGTAGGTGGCGGCAATGTCGATGGCACGCTGCGTATCAGAGGCTCGTGGCGCGATGGCCAGGGCCGCTTGGGGCAGCGTGAGGCAATGGGTCCAGCCGTAGGGAGCGCTGGTCGGCTGGTCCTGGAGCATCGACATGGCGGCGATCGTCAGCAGCTCGCGGCGGGCCTCTCGATGGACAGGTGTTGGGTGACGTCGGCCAGTAGCCGATGGGCCAGTCCGGTGTCGTCGACGAGCGCCATCGTCGGCTGCACGAAGTGACTGGAAGGCTCACGGTCCGCCTTGGGTGAGCCGAGCCGATCGGTCAGCGACACCTCGGACGCCGCGGGCCGCGGCTGGTTGAACCACCGCATCTGCCAGTCGGGGTGCCGTGCGATTTCGCCGACAAGGGTGCGTGCCATCAGCGCCGGATTCATTCGGGCCGGCCGGAAGCGGGGAAGCAGACTCCAGGAGGATGGCGCCGTGGGCGGCACCCGCCGAGTTGGGGGAGCACGATGTCGACGAGGTCGTCGACGATCTGGTCTTGGTCTCTGCGGGCGCACAGGGAGACGAAGGCACGGTCAGCAGTCTGCGGGATCACCGTGGCGCAGGGCGTCGTGAGAGCGTCGAGCGGATGTTCGTCGTGTACGGTGTTGGCGACTGTTTCGTGGATGCACCGGTCGTCGACCAGGTGGCGGCGATATGGGCGATGCGTTGTCGAGCGGACTCTCGCTGTTGCGTCGAGACCATGGGAAGCAGTTGGGCTCGTGCCATCAGTTCCAGCGGGGCGTGAAGGGTGAACGAGTTCGCTCGCCTCGTTGCGGGGTACCGACAGCTGTTGGCACGCTGCGTGGAGCAGTTCTGCGTCGGTGATTCGGTCGAGTCCACGGGCGGTCCAGGCGCTGGTGATGTCGTCGGGGTCGAGCCGGCTGAGCGGGTGCTGGGTTGTGGTGTTCACGGGACGGGGCTCCTTTCTGAGTGGTCTTGTTCAGGTCGTGACGACGGTTCTGCCGGTGCCGTGTCCGGTTTCGATATGGCGGATGGCTTCGGCTGTGTCGCTGAGATCGAAGGTGCGGCCCACGATCGGGCGTACGGTTCCGGTCCGTGCGAGTTCGATCACCGTGGCGAGGTCGTCCCTGTCGGGCTTGGAGAACAGCGGCACGAGGCGTTGTCGTGTGAACGGTGACATCGCCGCGGCGGCAGCGAAGCGTTGCATCCCGGTCACCGACCGCGGGTTCTGTCCACCGACCACGACGAAGGTGCCGGTCGGTGTCAACGCGTGGCGGAGGGCCCGGATTGGCTGGTTGCCGACAAGGTCGATGATCACGTCGTAGCGGCCGGTGTGGGTCGCGATGTCGTCGACCTTGTAGTCGACGACATGGTCGGCGCCGATCGACCGGACGAGGTCGAGGTTGCGTGCCCCGGCGACCCCTGTCACTTCCGCTCCGTATGCCTTGGCGATCTGCACGGCGAAGGTGCCGACGCCTCCTGATGCGCCGATCACGGCCACGTGCTGTCCGGCCTCGACCCGGGCGGCGTCTCGGATCGCTTGGAGTGCAGCGACCGAGGCCGTCGGGATGGCAGCGGCCTGCTCGACATCGATCGAGTCGGGCCGATGGACGGCCATCGATGCGGGAACGACCGCGAACTCTGCGAAGGCTCCGGTGCCGAAGCCGACGATCTCGTCGCCAATGCCGATGCCGTTCGTGTGATCGTCGACGGCGACCACGGTTCCGGCGATGTCGGTCCCGAGCACCGCATGCTTGGGGTGAGTCATGCCGTATCCCATGAGGCGGGCGAGGTAGGGCCAGCCGCGCATCTCGAGGGCGTCGCCCCGGTTGACGCCGGCGGCGTGGACCTCGACGAGCACGTTGCCGGCGGTGATCGGCGGTCGGTGGATGTCTCGGAAGTGGAGGACGTCGGGGGATCCGAAGCGGTCTCTGGTGATGGCTTTCATGGTGTTGCCCTCGTGTCGGTGTGTTGGTTCGTTGTGGTGCGTGGTGGCTGCGGTGGGCGTGGTCATGACGTGGCTCCGACCATGCGGTTGGCGCCGTTGCGGGCCTCGAGGAATGGGGTGGCGTCGCGTGCGGTCAGGTGTTCGAGCCGGCGGCCCTTGGTGAGGAGCCACAGGGCGAACCAGAGTTCGGCGACGAGGGCCGGGGCCAGAACGATCGGGGATGCCGAGCCGTCGTAGCCGGGGATGAGCGAAGAAGCTGAAGGTGTCGATCAGGTAGCCGGCGCCGGCGAGTCCGAGGAGCACGCCGAGTGGGCGGGGCATCTGCCTGCGATGCGAGTGCCAGGTAGCCGACGATGAGGGTGCTGACACCGAAGAACGCCAGGCCGAGGATGTAGCCGTACTTGTGGGCGTCGAGGTACAGCAGGGCCAGGGTGTCGGTCTGGTCGGCGCCGAACGTGCCGAGATAGTCGGCATCGTCGAGTGATCCGGACTGGCCTGGAACATGTTGAGCAGGTTCAGGCCGATGACTGCGGTCTGGGTCATACGGAACGCTGCGGCGAGCAGCGACAGTGTCTGACTGAGCGGTCGGAGCAGTTGGTAGAGGACGACGGCGATGGCGACATCGGCGATGAACATGACGATGTCGGCCGCGAGTCCGGCTCGGAACAGCATGGGTGAGTCGATGATGTTCTGGGCAGTCGCGCTCGGGTCACCCGATTCGATGAGCTGGGAGCGGACGCCGATCTCGGCGAAGAGGCCGCAGGCGATGATGATCACGTAGAGCACGCCTGCGGTTCGTGCGGTAGCGAATCGTGAGCCGGGTGTTGCGTAGCGCTCGTGAGTGTGGTGGGTGTGGGTCTGGGTGGTCATGACAGGTTCTCCTTCGTGGGTTGTTGTGTTCGGGTTGGTGTTGGGTGGGGCGGGTCGTTGGCCGATCCAGATCGCGGTCAGGACCAGTGCTGCGCCGAGCAGTTGGGCTGGTGTGAGGGTCTGATGGAGCACGACGAGTCCGGCGACGGTGGCGACGATCGGGCTGATGAGGCCGAGCAGGGACACTTGGGCGACGGGGAGTCGGGAAACGCCTCGGAACCAGATGAGGTAGGAGATGGCGGCGCCGCCGGTTGCGAGCCAGGTGAACCCGATCAGGTTCTGACCGGTGAGCGATGGGGGCGGTCCTTCGACCGCGAACGCGATCGGTGCGAGCAGGACGCCGCCGGCGATGAGTTGCCAGCTGGTGAAGGCCGCGAGCGGGACCGGGCGTCCCCAGTGCTTTGTCAGGACGACGCCGGTTGCCATGGAGAGCGCACCGGCGAGCCCGGCAAGGACGCCGACGGTGTCGAGCGCAGCGCCCGACCGCAGCACCAGCAGGCCGACCCCGGCGACCCCGAGGATGCCGGCGACTGCGGTCGAGCGGCGGAATCGTTCACCGAGGACCGGGGATCGCCAGTCCCGCGGCGACCAGTGGTTGGATCGAACCGAGGGTGGCGGCGACGCCGCCGGGAAGCCGGTAGGCGGCGACGAACAGCAGCACGAAGAAGGCGCCGATGTTCAGGACGCCGAGCACCGCGGCCTTCCACCACCACGAACCGGTTGGGCGCCGCCGCGTGATGGCAGCCAGTGCAAGGCCGGCGGGAAGCGCCCGCAGGGTTGCTGCCAGCAGGGGTCGTCCCGGTGGCAGGAGCTCGGTGGTGACGATGTAGGTCAGTCCCCACGCCGCTGGTGCGAGGCCGGTGATGATCGGATCAAAGCGTCGGTCCGTCGGCACGACTGCTGACGGGGTCACGTTTGCGTGCCGCTCGATGGTGGCGGTCATGACGATTTCCTCTCGTGTCGGGCAGGTCAGGCGGCGGAACGTTGGGGAACGGTCTGCTCGGATGAACCGGGTCAGTTCCGCGTGGTCGAGGCCGACGAGTTCACCGTTGGTTCCGACGGAGGCTTCGCTCGACCGACAGGGTGCGTTCGGCCGTGTCGATGCCCATGTTCGACAGCCACGTTCGGACCATGGCGACACCATTGGCTCCGCCGCCACGTCCAGGGCTGGCCGACGCGACGAGCACCCGAAGGTGCGCGAAGGCCGCGGTATCGACTCGGGTGACCCAGTCGACGGTGTTCTTCAGCAGCGGCGTGAACGTGCCGTTGTATTCAGGGGACACCAGGACCAGTACCTCAGCCGATGCGATGCGGTCGGCCAACGACGTACGCGGCAGCCGGCACGCCGTCGCGCTCCTCGAGGTCGCCGTCATAGATCGGAAGAATGTGATCACGAAGATCGACGATCTCGACCGGTGCGGTTGCGTCGAGCCGGGCGGCGATGTGGTGAGCGAGGGCCTGGTTGATCGAACCCGGTGCGGGTGCTGGCCGCCATGACCAGGACCTTGCCGGGATGGTTGGGAGAGGTGTGCATCGTTGCCTCCGTTTGCGAGTCGAGTCCGAGGTGTCACCCTCAGAAGTATCTTCTAGGCGTGATACTTTCGAGTATCTACAGACAGGAGGCTTGCTGTCAAGAGTCTCTCTGGTAAGATTCTTGTGTGGATGCGAAACGAGAGACAGATGTGATGGACGAGGTCGTCGAAGAGGTCCGAGGTTGGCTCCCAGACCTGGACGTGGCCGGGCTGCCCATCACCGGGCGGATCCTGCGGCTCGCCCGCTACCTCGAAGCCGGTCGAGAAGCAGAGCTCGCCCAGTTCGGATTGACGCTCGGCGACTTCGACATGCTCGCGACGCTGCGGCGGCGTGCGGCCGGCGAGGCGATGAAGATCAGAGATCTGCAGCTTTCGTTGATGCTCTCCTCGGGCGGCACGACCAAGCGGCTCGATCGGCTCGAAACTGCCGGATTGATCGAGCGGCTCCCCGACCCCAACGATCGGCGCGGGACACTCATCACGCTCTCACCGAAGGGCCTCGAGCTGATCAACGAAGCCGTCCCGGCCATCACCCGCTACGAGGCCGACGTCGTCACCAGCGCAATCGGATCCGAACGCAACCGGGCCGCCGTCGAGAACGGCCTGCGACAGATGCTCATCGCCAAAGAGTCCGCATCCGCCGAAGCCCCGTAGACCACCAAGGAGAAGCGAGAGGAGTGAACCCATGAGTACCGCCGCTATCGATCCGGAGCTGCTGGCGAACCCGACCGCCGTGCTCGCCACGAACGGTCACGACGGGCATCCCCAGCTCACCGCCGTCTGGTTCATCATCGAAGACGACCGGATCTGCATCTCGATCACCGAATCGACGAGAAAGGCCAAGAACCTCGCCGTCGACGGGCGATGCAGCGTCCTGATCTTCCATCCCGAGACACCCAACTACTACGTCGAGATCCGCGGAACCGCCCTGACCGAACCAGACCACGACTACGTGTTCGCCGATCGTCTCGGTCAGCGGTATGCCACCGACATGCGTTCCTTCGACAGCGCCGTCACTCGGCGGCTGCGAGTGGCCATCGAGCCGCTGAAGGTCGTCGTGACCGACGTCCGAGGCTGACGCCCCGTCTCCATCTCCCAAGAGCACACGCAACGTCAGCGTGCGTTCGGGCGACCTCATGTCACCGTCAGTGGTCGCGGCGTGCATCTGGGCAGGGGTCAGGCCATCTACCAACCATCTACCGGGACACCGGTAGACAGGGGGAAGCAGCGGGGAGCAGTGGTAGGCCGAAAACTGTCACTGAGCTGGGGAAACAGGGTCTGACCAGCAGATAGCTCTTCGGGTTCAAGAGGGCTCATAACCCGAAGGTCGCAGGTTCAAATCCTGCCCCCGCCACCATTTTCCCTGTTCAGAGGCCTGCACTTCGGTGCGGGCCTCTTTCGCGTCCCTTCGAGCTGTGAGATCTCACCCAGATCTCACACGCCGGCGACGTTCGGTGGCCCGGATAGCCGCTGGTCAGGGCGCCGTGGGCGGCCCAGCGACCTTCGGGTTGGGTGCCCGACGAGCCTCAGCCACCGGAGCTCTGCTGCCGTTGTCGGCGCCGAGCGCGTAATGCCGGATCTCGAGTGGCTTGGTCGTGGGCGGCGGTCTGACGATATGCGTGGTTCCGGAGTTGATTGATGGGCCCGATGGGCCAGGCCCTCCTCGCGGCTGAGGCGATCTAGGCTCGGTTCCGGTCAGGAGCAGAGTCCGCGTCGTAGAACGACTTGAGCTGGTTCTCGAAGCGGGCTGGAGCGTCGAGCCAGGGAAGGTGACCGCACTCTGGCCAGATCTCGACCGTTGCGTTGGGGTAGCGCTTGACGACGAGCTGGGTGTGTTCACCGTAGATGTCGTTCTCACCGAACATGACGAAAAGCGGAAACGTGGCCTGGGGAAGCACCGAGTCGAGAAAGTCGGTTGGCAGTGACACCGCGGAGGCCCGAGTCGCGAACGTCGTCTGCTGCCCGATTCCCTCGAGCAACGACTCATCGGCAGGCAGCGCGTTGTCGGGGTTCTGGTAGTTCAACCAGACCTGTGCGTACATCTTCTCCAGGCTTCGTTGACCGAGGCGCGGGATGCGGCCAAGCAGCGAACGCAGGCCCATCAACGCATACGCCCCCGAGCTGCACCGCTTCTTGCTGTACGCCATGACGTCTCGTTCCATCGCCACCCAATCGGTACCCACGCCTGGCGTCGGACTGCACAAGAAGAGGCTCGCAACGGAGCTGAGGTGCGCGGTTGCGTAGAGTTGCGCGAGCATTCCGCCCCACGAATGCCCAAACAGGTGAAGCTGCTCGACGCCCAGATGCTCACGCAGCTTCTCGAGGTCCGCTACGTGGGCCTCGGTGCTGTAGTCCCCGTCGGTCACCGTGGAGCCGCCCGTGCCCCGCTGGTCGTAAGTGACGACCCGTCGTCCTGGCACGAGTTTGGCGATCTCTTCGAGGTAGTCCGGCATCCCCGGGCCTCCTGACAAGAACACGATCGGCGTTCCGTCCCCTCCGGAGTCCCGTACTGAGAGTTGAGCACCCTTGGTTTGCACGAAGACAGACTCGGTGTCGCGGAGGCTACGTCCGCTGATGAGTGATGTTGAAGGTTCAGGTGCCATTGGTGATTCTTCCTTGGTTCGATGGTTCTGTCGGGTTATTGGGTGTGAGTTGGTGGCGAGGGCGTCGAGGATGAACGTCGTTGACGTACGCCACGATCATCGAGCTGCGATCGTGTCGATGATTCGGCGAAGCTCGAGCAGCTGGCGATGCACGTTCGGCCCTTGCTTGCCGAGCGCTTCATCGACCTCAGCCAGCGTTGGTTGAAACAACTCGCCAGCCGCGCGATGTGCCGCTCGGCCTTCAGTCGTCAGAATGAGACGGTAGGAACGGCGATCCTCGACACTTGGGAACCCGGTCGACATGGCCCCGCTTCTCGAACCGCTTGACATAGCTCGACACCGTCGTCGCTGGAGCCGACATCCAACGAGATAGCTCAGACGGGGTCATGCCTTCGCCCTGCGAGAGGACGGAGTAGATCGCGAACTCATCAGCGTCCAGACCCGTTGGTTTGATCACGTCATCGATGAGCGAATGAACAGCTCGCGATACCAGCCAGGTATCAAACAGCACGTTGCCGAGGCCTGGGTCGAGCATGTCAGCGGGGTTGGGAGTGGTCGGTGGGTTGCTCACTGAGGAGCACCTGCTTCGACGTGGACCGATGGTCGATGACCGACGACGTCTCTTGGGAGGCGGTCGGCCTGGCGGGCAGCGATCATGCGTCGGAAGCGTTTCGCTACGAGCGCGACCAGAGTTCCTATGAGCACAAGGCCGCTGATCCAGTAGGTTGCCGTTTTCGCCGTCCCGGCGAGGCCAAGGAGCGAGTTCGTCGATGCGTCGCCCGGGTAACTCGTGAGAGCGATCCACGCAAAGATGTTCTCGACGTAGTCGAACCCGGCACCCACGAAGGGAAGTGCGACCGCTCGTGAAACCCAGCGACTGCTCAATGAGGTTTTGGCGAGGCTGAGCGCCAGCGATGAAGCGACAAAGAGGCCATACACGGCGGGATAGAACAGATCAGCGATCTGCATGTTTCGATAGGCCGCTCTCCCGTCCGCACCGCAGGCATCGAGGAATCCTGAGACGTCGTCGCCGGTGGTGAAGTTCTGAACGTCGGGTGGCGCCTGTCCACAGGCGGATTCCACTTCGGAGATCGAGAATGGTGCCGACGACTGGAAGAAGATCGCAGCGAACACGAAGAACACCGCCGCACTCGGTATCCAGAATCGCCGAGATCCGAGTGAACGCACCAACAAGTCGCAGCGAGAGCTTTGGGCCCTGCCACCAGTCTGTTCCGGAGGGTGTGATGAAGAACGTTGCATGGTCGTGTTTCCCTTCGACTAACTGCGATATCGCACTAGTTAATACGATATCGCAGCATGTGTCAAGCTCTCGACTCTGAGGTGTGAGTTCAGCGGCGCCCCGCTGCCCAGGCGGTAGCGCTCTCCGCCTTGGGGACGCTCATCAGGCCCGGAATTCTGCTCGTCGATATGCGGGAGGTGAGGTCACGGCGCCTCCGCTGTCTGAGCATCCCAAGGATTGGGAATTTGAGGCGATCTGCAAGCGTCGATCCAGTCTGCGACCGGGATGGTGTCTCATGGGTACGTCACAAGCGTGCTTTGACCGAGTCGCCCGGCGATCCCGCAGGAAATGATCGGCACTCAGAGAGACCGCTACGAGGATGATCGCCGCGACCAGGCAAAACCTGAGCGGCAGGTAACGTCGTGCTGGGTTCCGGGTGTGGAACCGGATCCCCTGACCGACGGGTCAAGACCGATATCCGGGACCGCTTGGCCGCTGAGCAGCTCGAATCCACACGATAATCCCGGGGTCGAGCGCACACGTCCGCGCCGCACTTCCGGCGAAGTGTTTGACCTGAACGGGAGCACGGGGCGCTCATAATCATGCGCCTTGCCACGCACGACGGGGCATCGGAGTGGGGTGTCGAACGATTCCGGGCTTGACGTGGGAGATCTCGCTTGCTCGGTCGGGCGAGACTGCCTGGCGCGGTCTGCTGCTAGTTCGGATTCCAGAGGTGGCACTACGATGGGCTGATGCCAGTGACGCTTGATCTGTCGGACGAGGTGCTCGCACGCTTGCAGCGCGAAGCAGATCGTCGCGGGGTGAGCTTGGATGCTGTTGTCGCTGAGTTGGCTTCGGCTCTGCCGACCGAGCCGGAGCCGGACGGTCGGAAGCGACTCGGTTTCGTCGGGCTTGGTGCGTCGACTGATGGTCGACGCGCCGCGGACGCTGACGAGATCCTCGCTGAGGGCTTCGGGCAAGACTGACCGTGCTGATCGTCGACACCGGTCCTCTTGTCTCGGCCGCCGATTCCGCCGACCCAGACCATGAGGCATGCGCCGATCTCCTGCAAGATGCTGCTGGTCCGCTACGCACGACGGCACTGGTGGTGGCGGAGGCTGCGTACCTGATCGGCCGGCGGATCAGCGCAGAGGCCGAAGCCAGGTTCTTCCGATCGATCGCCAACGGAGACCTCATCATCGACGCGCTGATCGGAGATGATTTGGTTCGGATCGCCGATCTGGTTGACACCTACTCTGATCTGCCGCTCGGCGGGACCGATGCCAGCCTGATCGCGTTGGCCGAGCGGCTGCAGCAGGACACCATCGCGACGCTCGATCGGCGACACTTCAGTGTCGTGCGACCGGCTCATGCGGCCGGGTTCGAGATCGTGCCGTGACGGCGTGATCTCACGGAGCGTGGTCGTATCGGCGGCTTCGGATTCCGTTGGTTTGTGCCGATCGAGGTAACACACAGGTAACAGCACAACCGTAAACAACGGGGTCGAGCGGGAAGCAGAGGGGACCACCGACCCATCGACAAGTGGCCTCTGACCTGGGAGAATGGGCGTATCCGCCGGTCAGGCCGGGTGACCCGGAAACTAGCTCGTCTCTCATAACCCGAGGGTCGCAGGTTCAAATCCTGCCCCCGCCACCAAAGAATGCGTGAAGGCCCAGGTCAGCGACCTGGGCCTTCGTCGTTGGGGCTTCTCCGGTTCAGGCCGACTTCTTCCGGGTCTTCCACCGGCCCTCGCCGGTAGAAGGGTCGACGAGTCCGGCGAACAGTCGGGCGGCGTCGGCTTGCATGCCGGGTAGGACGTGTTGGTAGGTCTCGATGGTGAACGCGGTGGTGGCGTGGCCGAGGCGTTCGGACACGACCTTGACCGGCACACCTTCCTTGATGAGCAGGGTGGCGTGGGTGTGGCGTAGGTCGTGGAACCGGATCACGGGGAGCCCGGTGTTGCGGGCGACGCGTTCGAAGGCTTGGGAGATCGAGTGGGGGTGGACGGGTCCCCCGTCGGCTGTGGTGAAGACATGATCACTCTCGACTCCGGAGACTCTCCGCTCGATCGTGGTCCAGGTCTTCCACGCGGTGAGGATGTCGACGGTGGTGGGGTCGAGATCGATCGAGCGGCGGCTGTTGGCGGTCTTGCCCCGTGATTCGGTGAGTTCGTAGCCGATGGCGACGAGACCACGGTTGATCGACACCGTGGCCTTGTCGAGGTCGATGTCGCCCCACTTCAGGCCGAGGAGTTCGCTGCGGCGCATGCCGGTGTTGGCGGCCAACCAGAACGCCGGGAACAACCGATGCCCGACCGCAGCCCGCAGGAACACAGCGACCTGTTCGGCGGTCCAGGCCTGGGCCTCGTGCTTCGGGATCGAACGCAACCGGGGCGCGTGGGCGACGAGGGCGACGTTGCGGGTCAGCATCCCTCGCTTGACCGCAGCAGCGAGCGCGCCGCGGATGATGAGGTGGATCTCGAGCACCGTCTTCGGCGCCAACGCCTTCACGTCGGGGTCGGTGGGTCGGAGTTTGGAGTCATAGAGCCGTTCGAGGTCGGTGGCCTTGAGCCGGCGGATCGGGATCCGGCCGAGGGCGGGGAGGATGTGGCGGTCGATCTTGCGGCGATAGCTGTGCCACGTTGATTCGGCCAGGGTGTTGGCCTTGCCCGGTAGCCATTGTTCGGTGAGGTAGGCGCCGAACGTCAAGGACCGTGTCGAGTCGTTCGCTCCTTCGGCCTCAGTGGCAAGCTTGCGGGCCAGCTGTTCGGCTGTGGTTCGGTCGGGGCCGGCGGGATGCCAGGTCCGTTTCTCCTTCCCGGTGACGGGGTCGAGGCCTTCGTAGATCACGGCGTAGAACATGTTGCCCTTCTTCGCGACGTAGCCCTTCATGACAGTGCTCCTTCCGGTCGGCCCGACCATCGGGCCACCCGGTAGAAGAATCGGTAAAAGCCCGATGGTCTGCTGCCGGCCTTGCGACACCTCCTGGCAGTTGAGTTGTCGCCGCGGGATTACCGAGCGCGGTGTCGGCCCTGCTCGGCGGCGACACCACTCTCCATGGCGGATAGCGCGCCGCACTGCGAGGCTTGAAGCGATGTTGTTCTGATCGTCACCGAGGGGGTCGTTGAGCGTTCAGCCAGCCGGGCCGGTTGGTACCGGTAGCGCACGATCGCCTGCGGGCTGCGGGCTGTCGGGTTTGAGACTCTCGCTCTGGGACGGGCGCTCACACTGGGCATCGGGGGGCGGTGCCGGATCGTGACAAGACCTTGGGATGACGGTTTGGGCGACTTCTGCCCGATTCGGTGGTTTGTCGAGGCGATCACGATGGTCTCAGCGGCTCGACGTGAGCGGCCAACGATCAAGGAGATGCACGATGACTGCTACCACCACACGACCTGCCAGCGAGTCGCACCCGCGAACCGTCGAGAGCTCTGAGACGGAGGCACCAACGGAGCCGGCCAACAGACGGGCAGGTCGCGTCCGACGAATCGCGAAGCGGGTCTCGATTGTCCTGGCGTTGTTGCTGGTCCTGTTGGCTGTGATCGTTGCGTACTCGGCTCGCCAAACCGAAGCGGACATCGCTGCTCACCACGACCGCATTGCGGCAGTCGGCGCAGCGAACCCGTCAGCGGTCTACGACGTGGCGGCGACGGGCGATCTACCGGCACCGGTCCAACGCTACTTCGACTACGTGTTCGTCGAGCCCGGTGGGCCGGTCGGCTTCGTGGAACTGAGGATGGCCGGAGACTTCCGCCGCCCCTTGACCGAGGGCTTCTCATCGACGACGGCTGAGCAGACGATCGCTGTTGGCACTCCAGCGTTGATGTTCTCGGCTCGCACGTCGATGTTCCCCGGGGTGTGGGCTCGTGCTTATGACGCCTACGCCGAGGGTCAGATGGAGATGAAGGCCAAGGTGATGTCGGCCCTCACCGTGGTCGACGAGGCCGAGACCCCGGAACTCAATCAGACGTCACTTCGACGTTGGCTTCTGGAGAGTCCTCTGTATCCGGCTGCTTTGTTGCCCGGTGGCCCGGTGCGCTGGGAGGCCATGGACGACACTCATGCCCGAGCGATCGTGGCGGCTGATGGCCAGGAGGCGTCGCTGGTGGCCACGTTCCGGACGGATGGGAGCCTCGAGTCCTTCGACGCGGAAACAGACGGCGATCTCACGACCCCGTATCACGGCTCAGGCGAACACGTCTTTCGTGACGACTATCGGCTCGTGTCGGGAATGATGATCCCGCACAGCTTCACGATCGCTCGGGCTGCCAACGGTGAGACCTACCCGTTCTGGACCGGTCAGATCGAAACGATCGCCTTCCACCCGGCCGGCTGATCCTGGTCTACGCCGGCGGCGGTCGAGGTTCCGCAATGAGGGGCACCGTCGGACAATCTGGTCTGACGGTGCCCCTGGACCGTTTTGGAACGGTGTGGAGTGCGACGTTTGGATGATGGAGGCATCGACCTCTGTCCGATTCGTCCCAGCTGGAACTGGTTCAAGATCGAGATCACTCGCTCGAGCCCGAGCTCTGAGCCGCAACGGAGGCAACGAAATGAACGCATCAGCCCGCCAACGCCCACAGTCCGCCGTCATCGCTCCCGGTACAGGGGTCGGTTGGATTCGCCTCGCCCTGTTGCTAGCAACGGTTCTCACCGGTCTGTCCGCCGGCTTCTTCTTCACCTACGAAGCGTCGGTCACTCTCGCTCTCGCCGATGTCAGCGACGTGACCTACGTCGAGACGTTTCAGGCCGTCAACGAAACCGTGCGAAACCCGGCCTTTGGAATCGTGTTCTTCGGATCCATGCCAGCCCTCATTCTCGCCATCGCCGTCAACTGGAAGTCGACCGCTCCGATCCCTCGGGCCTTGATGACCGCAGCGCTACCGCTCTATCTCGCTGGCCTGATCATCACCGGCACCGGCAACGTCCCGCTGAACGAAGACCTCGCCGCAGTCGAGGTCACCTCACCAGCCGTCGCGGCCGAAGCTCGTGCCGATTTCGAAGACGACTGGAACCAGCTCAACCTCTTGCGCTCGCTTGCCATTGGCGCAAGCTTCGCTGCAACGGCGACCACGACCCTTCTCGTTCGATCGGACCCTCAAGACGGCGGTCTGACATCGGTCGGGCAGACTGCATGATCGTGAGATCATCTCAGCACAACGATGCATCGCCGGTTCCGAACTGGGGTGATCTGATCCTTGCCGGGGCACTTCTCGGAGTTGCGGTCCTGTCGGGGGTCTACGTCGACAGCGACCGACCCGACACCGTTGTTCCAACTGCGTGGTGGCATTGGCTCTTGATCGTCATCCCGCCAGCGTTGGTGGCGGTTCGCCGGCTCGATCCCGTTCTGGTCACAGGGCTGGCAACGATGGCGCAGGCCGGGATCTGGATCAGCGACCTTCCCGAAGTCCTGCTCCCGATCATCGTGATCTTCTACACGACTGCGTCGCAGGCAGGCCGCAGGGGACTGCAAGCAGCGATCGGATCGAGTGTCGTTCTCACGATCGTGACCGGTGTCGGGGTACGAATCGCCGATGACGTGACCGCCTACCAGCTACCACTCATCGCCCTCACCTGCGGGACTGCGATCGCACTCGGAGTGAACGCCGCCCGCCAACGCGATACTGCAGAACAGCTCGCCACGACGGTCGCCGAGAAT
Organism: uncultured Acidimicrobiaceae bacterium; assembly: GCA_963716795.1. Taxonomy (GTDB): domain Bacteria; phylum Actinomycetota; class Acidimicrobiia; order Acidimicrobiales; family UBA8592; genus CAVQUE01. The sequence continues at coordinate 474,931 of CAVQUE010000004.1, forward strand.
CGGCTACGAAGCGAACACGAACGCAACCAGGCGATCGCCGACGAGCGGTCACACATCGCCCGGGAACTGCACGACATCATCGGCCACACCCTGTCGGTGATCGCCGTGCGAGCCGAGGCCGCTGATCGTGTGTCAAGCAACAAACCCGATGCCGCACCAGCCGCCGTCGCCGCCATCGCCGTCGCGGCCAGGGCCGCATTGGACGAAACTCGTCGTGTGCTCGCAGGCCTTCGGGACTCCTCGACCATCGAATTGGCCCCACCTCCCGATCTTGGCGCGACACGCCGCCTCGTGACCGACCTCGCCAAGGCCGGTGTCGACGCAACGCTCACCGAGAACGGGTGCGGTGCCAACACACCGCCTGCGTTCATCGCTGGCGGCGCTCACCGGATCGTGCAGGAATCGCTGACCAACGCCATCAAACACGGCGGCCCGAACGTGCACATCGACGTGCACATCGCCTGCGACCCGACGCAGCTCGACATCACCGTGTCGAACAGCATCGAACGCGCCGGCGATGCCGCACGATCTGAGATCGCCGGTGCCGGTCTCGCCGGCATGGCCGAACGAGCCAACGTGCTCGGCGGAACCCTCGACGCGCGAGTGATCGACGGCCGCTTCGTCGTCCACTCCATTCTCCCGACCGGAACACTCACCGAACACGAGGCCCACCCATGATCAGAGTTGCCATCGCCGACGACCTCGACATGATCCGGGCCGGGTTCGAACTCATCATCGACAACGAGTCCGATATGGGCGTCGTTGCCTCGGTCGCCAACGGCGTCGCGATCATCGAAGCATGCCGAACCCGCCACGTCGACATCGTGCTCATGGACATCCGAATGCCTGAACTCGATGGCCTGTCCGCCACCGAAGCGATCATGTCGATGCCCGATCCGCCGCGGATCGTCATCCTCACGACCTTCGGGCTCGACGAGTACGTCTCGGCCGCCGTCATGGCCGGCGCATCGGGATTCCTCCTCAAGGACGCATCAGCCGCAGATCTCCTCGACGCGGTCCGCCGCGTCGCCGCGGGTGATGTCGCCATCGCGCCGTCGCTGGTTCGCACCATCGTGGAACAGGCCCGCTCATCACCTAAACACCGCCCGGTTCCCGGGATCGATGATCTCACTGCACGTGAACGCGAAGTCCTCGAGCATCTTGCCGCCGGCATGTCCAATGCCGAAATCGGGGAGCAGCTCTATCTGAGCGAAGCAACGGTCAAGACCCATCTCAGTCGAGTTCTGGCGAAACTCGGCGTACGTGACCGGGTGCAAGCCGTGATCGCCGCCTTCGCTGCAGGTGTCGCCCAGCCGGCGCTTGGGGACCCGGATCCTCCAACCGGCGAGCGCTGACGAGGAGGCGTGGCCACCCCTTCTGTTGGACGAGACCTTTGGATGAGCGGAGTAGCGACCTCCAGGCGATTCGGCACGGTCCACGCTGGGCGAGGGTGACGTCGGCCTCTCGAGATCGAGTAGCTCATCAAGGAGACAGAACCATGCCAGCGCTCACCACACTTCTCGCGTTCTCCGGAGCGACCATCCTCCTCGTCCTACTCCCGGGACCCAACTTGTTGTTCATCCTGGGAGCGGGCATCAGCGGCGGTCGACGAACCGCGTTGGCCGCCGCCGTCGGTGTCGAGCTCGGGACGCTCGTTCACGTCATTGCCGCAGCCGTTGGGCTTTCTGCGGTTCTCCAGACATCGGCCACTGCATTCGCGACGGTGAAGTATCTCGGTGTCGCCTACCTCGTCTACCTCGGAGTGCGAGCGCTGCGCGCACCCCACCTCGACGAGCCCGGGCCACGCCCCGAACCCCAGTCAACGCTCAGCGCTGTGCGGCGAGGCGTATTGGTCAACGTGCTGAACCCGAAGGTTGCGCTGTTCTTCTTGGCGTTCCTACCTCAGTTCATCGACACCGACCGCGGTTCGGCGTCTGCGCAGATCATGGTGCTCGGATCCGTCTTCTTCGCGATCGCCCTCGCGATCGACCTCGTGTACGCCGTCGCCGCCGGGGCGGTTGGCCGCTGGTTGGAACGCCGCCCCCGCCTGCTCCGCCGACAAGAACGGATCACCGGAGTCATCTACCTCGGTCTGGCAGCGCTTGCGATCTCTCAGGGAACGCAGGCATCGGAAACGGCCTGATCGGCCCGACCGGTCAAGACGTTCGGATGACGCTGGCGACGACGTTTGCCCGATTCATCTGAACACGAGATCCGCCACGATGTGTTCGGTGGCCCACCGCAGGCCGCACCAAAGGAGCCCAACCATGACTGCAAACACCCCTGACGCCAAGCAACCGAGCGAGTGCTCGAACATGAGCGAGATTCGGGCCGGGATCGATCAGATCGATCGGCACATCATCAGCCTGCTCGGCGACCGTCTCGGCTATGTCCACGAAGCCGCGAAGTTCAAGACCTCCGAGGAATCGGTCCGTGCCCTTGATCGAGTCGAGCGCATGCTCGAAGACCGCAGAACTTGGGCCGCCGAAGAAGGGCTTCAGCCAGAGGCGATACGGAAACTCTACGCAGACCTCATCCAGTACTTCACCGAACACGAGCTCAATGAATGGTCGACGCCCCGATGATTGCCGCTCATTGGCTGGCCAGTTCGCACAACCGCGCCAACACGCGAACTGGGGTCACTGCGCCTTGCCGTTTGCGGCGACCTCCCGGGACGTCAAGAGGTCAGCTGTGGTGGGCTGAGCGAACGACGGCCACCGGCCGGTCCTGCGGACCTCGCTTGCTCCTCGTTTGGGCGTCGAGAACAGTGCGAAGCAGGCACGACAGGGGTTCCAGGACTCGGGGCCGCCAACATCGTCGAGACCCCGTCGCCGATGCCGAGAGGTTTCCCGTGAGCGCTCTCACTGCGACCCCTCTCACTGCGACCCCTCGGGTCCGCCTCACGCCGCGCTCCCCTGATTCCGTGGCCGGTGGTGTCCACCAGGTTCCGAGGGCGGCAATGGTCGGCGACACCGACGATGTGCAGGTTCCAGGCGAAGTGTTCGAGGGCTGTCGGTTCAAGGGCTTGGGGCCGAGAGGGAATGGCCGAGTTCGGTGCTGGCGATCACGCGTCGACCGCGACGACCGGATGGCGGTCAGAGGCCGGCAAGGATCCCGAAGAACTCGTCTTCGTCTTCTTCGGTGAGGTCGTCGATGACGAACCGGGAGAGGTCGCCGATCGGCTCGGCCTTCGCAGTCACCTGGGCCAAGGTGAACCCGGGGGTCCCGGTCGGTGTTGCGTCGGTGTCAGGCACGTCGTCCAACGTACTCCGGGATACTTGAACCGGTCGTGCAGCGTCTCCTTCGTTCGTGAGCCGTCGAGCGGGTCTCGTTGTGCGGTGAGGCGGCCGTCGCGAGCCCGCATGGTCCAAGCACGCTGTGCGGTGGTGGTGATCCGGCTCGTCTGAGCCGGTTGGGGATCCGACCCTGGCCCAAGCGGCGCCGGAGGGGACGCGTACGGTCCGCACGGTTCCGTGAAGGTGCCCTCTCGACGCGCCCGCTTGTGAGTGGGCCGCTTGATGAACACAACTGGTATGTTGTGTTGATGGTTCCTGGGCTCGTCGATGGTGTGTTGCCGCCTGGTGAGTGGCACGCGTCGTGGGTGGAGGTCGTCGAGGCGTTCGGAACGTCGGACTGGCGCCGTTTCCTGCTGGCCGGCTGTCGGCGAGCATTGGAGTCGTTGCAGGCTGCTGGCTGTCGTCGGGTGTGGATCGACGGGAGCTTCGTGACCGGCAAGGCCCATCCGGGTGACATCGATGCCTGCTACGACCCGGTCGGTGTCGACGTCGAGGCACTGCATCCGGCGTTGCGGGATCTGTCGCCGGGGCGGCCGGCGCAGAAGGCCGAGTTCGGATGTGAGTTCTTTCCCAACATCGTCGAGGGCGGGTCGGGGAAGTTCTTCGTGGAGTTCTTTCAACTAGACCGTGACGGTCGTCCTAAAGGGATTGTCGTCGTCGACCTGGAAACCGAGGAGTTCGAGTCATGATCAAGAACGAACGGCAGTACAAGATCACCCGGGCCAAGGCCGACGAGGTCCGGGTCGAGCTCGCCGATCTGGAGCGAGCCGATCTGCCGGAGGGTGTGTCGGCGGAAATGCGAGCGATGCAACTCGATGCGTTGCGTGGGGTGCTCGGTGATCTCGAGGCCGAGCTGGCGGAGTACGACGCGTTGCATGACGCGACGTTGATCGAGGCGACCGGGATCGGGGAGTTCCCGTTGGCGTTGATCCGGGCCCGGATCGCTCGAGGGTTGACCCAGCGGGAGTTGGCCGAGCGTGTCGGTCTGGCCGAGCAGGCGATCCAGCGGTACGAGGCCGGTGACTACGCGGGGGTGAGTTTCGCTCGTTTGGTCGAGATCGCGGATGCGCTCGAGGTGACGGTGCACTACGACGTCAGGCTCGCCTCGGCCGGGTGACCGTGGTTGTTCACACTGCGTGGTCGCCGTTGCAGCTCGAGACTCAGGCAGGTTCGGCCAATCGAGGTAACACACAGGTAACAGCACAACCGTAAACAGCGGGGTCGAGCGGGGAGCAGAGGGGACCATCGACTCATCGACAAATGGCCTCTGACATGCGAGTGGGCATCTCCCCGTTTGGCGGACGGGTGGTTATGACGCTTGACGGTACTGCTGTTCCCAGGTTGCGGGTGGGGTGTGGTCGAGGCTCGAGTGCAGTCTCGAGGTGTTGTACCAGTTGATCCACTTGAAGATCGCCCGGCGGGCTTCGGCACGGGTGGCGAACACCCGGCCTTGAATGCACTCGCGTTTGAGCGACGCCCAGAACGACTCTGCGACGGCGTTATCGAAACACGTCGCCACACGACCGACCGAAGGGCGCAGCTGATGGCCTCGACAGAAGTCGAGGTAGTCGTTCGAGGTGTACTGCGATCCGCGATCCGCGTGGGCGATCACGCCGGCGGTGTGACCACCGCGGGCGGCGATGGCCATGTCGAGCGCTGCGGTGACGAGCTCAGTGCGCATGTGATCGGCCATCGAGTAGCCGAGCATCCGGCGGGAGCCGATGTCGATCACCGACGCCAAGTACAGCCAGCCTTCACCGGTCGCGATGTAGGTGATGTCTTGGCACCACGCGACATCAGGCTTGCCGGGTGTGAACCCGCGGCCGACAAGGTCCGGGATCGTGTACCCGTCCGGGCCGGGGAACGTGGTCCGGACCCGGCGGCGGATGCAGCGGCCGGCCATGCCGTGCAAGCGCATCAGCCGGCGGACACGCTTGATGTTCACGACAACACCAGCGTCGCGGAGTTCACGATGGATCCGTGGCACTCCGTAGTTGCCGTCGGCGGCATCGAAGATCTCACCGATCAAGCCGACCAGGTCGGCTTCGGCGACCTGGCGTTCGGTCGGCTCGGCCGCGTCACGGCTGCACCAGTCGTAGAACCCCGAGGTCGACACCTCGGCGATCTCGCATGCCGCGGTGACCGGGAACCCGGCTGCCTTCTGGTCAGCGACACACTCGTAGCGGCTCACGGTGTCGACTCCTTCACCCAGAAGGCCAGTGATCGTTTGAGTAGATCACGCTCCATCCGTAGTTGTGCTGTCTCTCGGCGTAGCTCGGCGAGTTCGCTTCGTTCATCAGCGGTGAGTGACGAGCCTTGCTCACGCTCGCGGCGGGCCTTGCCGACCCAGTTCCCGAGTGTGCCCTCGATCACGCCGATCGATCGGGCAACATCCGCGATCGGTCGGCCTTCGTCGAGGACCATCGCGACCGCGTCACGTTGGAACTCTGGCGGATACTTCGACGGGCGACCAGGCGCCCGCTTCTTGTTGGACATGGACTTCCTCCTATACGAGGTGTCCGCCAAACGGGGGGATGCTCATCGGTTAGAACTCGGTGCTGTTGGTTGCCCAGATGATGTCGGCGGCCTCGTCGTGGGAGAGGTCGTCGCGCAGCTGTCCGGTGCCGGCGAGGTCGTCGACCAGGCGGCGCATGTTGGTGACTCGCCGGTCGCTGATGCTGCTTCCGGGGACGAGCCGATCTCTCAGGCGGTGTTCAGACCGCTCCGCCCGACACTTCGATGTCGAAGGCGGTGATGTACGACGCCTCGTCGGACAGAGAAAGAGCACTGCAGCGGCCACTTCGTCGAGCGACCCGTAGCGGCGCAGCGGCACTGAGTTGATCATCTGAGCTGCGACTTCATCGGGCTGATCGGAGAAGTACTGGCTCGGTGTCGCTGCCTGGAGTTCAACTTGCCGGTCCCACATCACACCGGGACCAATGAACGCCGGACTGACCGAGTTGACCCGAATCGAGTGATGCGCAAGATCTTTGGCAGCCGTTTTGGTGAGTGCGATGACGGCGGCCTTCGATGCGCTGTAGGCCGCCATGTTCGACGCCGCCATGAGCCATCGAGGCCGTGTTGACGATTGCACCGCCACCGCCGGCGTGGATGCGGGCCCTCGCAAAACGTCGGAGGACGAAGAAAGCTGACGGTCAACGGATCCGGCACACCGGCTTCCTGGGTGACGCACGGTGGAGGCGAACATCACGGCGGCGATGGTGAGACGACGCGCTGATGAAACAGTCATGGTTCCTTCTTTCGAAATGATGGCCGATCGAACGACGCGGTGGTCGTTCAGAGTTGGATGCCGGAGAGTCGGGTTGCCGTCCACGCCAGCCCGACCACGCCGGCGAAGGCCGCGGTCGGGACGGTGACCCACACCATTCGGTTGGTGAGGGTCTTGCTCGCGAACCACAGGGCTCCCAGAACGACGAGGACGACGACGGTCTGGGCGACATCGATGCCGAGGTTGAATGCAGCGAGTGCCGGGGCTCGTTGGGTCGTGGCGACGCCGATGCTGGCGAGGCTCGACGCGAAACCCAGTCCGTGCACGACACCGATGACGGCGGCGATCCATGGTCGGGCATGGGTGGCTCGACCCCAGATCGCCAACACGGCGGCTGCGACGATCGACAGCGAGATCGCCGGTTCGACGATGGCAGCCGGGACCGAGATCAGGTCGAAGTAGGCGAGGCACAGGCTGATGGCGTGCCCGATCGTGAATGCGGTGACGAGCTTCAGGGTTCGCCATGCGCTCGCTGTCGACACGGAGGCGCCGGCGACGGTCAATGTCAGTACGAGGAGGAACAGGAGATGGTCGGGACCGAAGCGGATGTGTTCGATACCCAGGGTGAAGAACGAAGAAGCGCTCGACCACGCGTCGAGCGAGAAGTCGACGGTCCGGTCGCCGCCGAGTTGGCCACTGATCACTCCGTCGGGATGCGAGAGCACCACTGCGGTTTGCGGCGAATCGAAGGTCCACTCGAGCGCAACATCACTGACGTCGCCGTCATGGGGCCCTGACGCGAAGACGAGCGTCACGTTCGCCGACGCGATCCCCTCGGCTGTGGCTCCCGCAGACGTGGCATCCTCAGACGTATTGCCGTCAGGCGTCGTGCTTGCAGAGTCGATGCTGTCGGACGTCGTGCTGGTGGCACCCGTCGCGCTGATCGATGGCACGCCGGCGCCGATGATTTCTGCGTCTTCGCCGTCGATGGTGAGGCGCACGTGATCGCGGACGGTGGCCACCAGGGTCGGGGCGATGTCGGCTTCTTGGGCGTTGAGTTCGTCGGCGTCGAGGAGGCCGTCGCCGTCGGTGTCGACGAAGCCGAGTTCGGTGAAGGGCACGGGTGCCGTGGCGGCAATCCGGCGCTCGTTCACCACCAGCGTGATGGCGCCGGTGGCGGTGTCATGCGCTGATGCCGGCGTTGCGCTGAGCACCACGCCGGCGACGATGGCCGCCAACGTCAGCGCTGCCACACCGCGACCGGAGCGTTCGGAACGATGGCGCATGTCAGCCCTCGCCTCGAGGTGGGCCGCCGCCGGGCCCGCCGGCCCCAGGATCACTGCCGCCGGGTCCACTGCCGCCCGGGAGTGACGCCGTGGCGTTGTCCGGGCTCGAGAGCGATGAGACCGCTGCCGCACCAACTCGGCACGCCGGAAGGTTCGGCGAGTCGTAGGTGAGGTGGTAGTGATAGATCTCGCCGAACTCGGCGGTGTCGGATACATGCCCCGAGCACTCGTCGAGGTCGGAGGGGATGGCCCGGTCCTCTTCGGGCCCGTAGATGGCGAAACCGTCGTAGGAGAACCCGATCAGCGCCTCGACGTTCTGCTCGATCCCGCACTCGACGTCGGCGCCGGCGTCATCGAGGTTCGTCTGGATCGACTCGGCGCCGAAGTGCCAGTGGTAGTAGCCGGACGGGTCGATGTGGCCGCCGCATGCGTCGAGGGCCGGGAGTCCGCCGCGGTCAGCGACCGATGGGGCGTCACCGAAGATCGTCACGCCATCGAGCGCCAAACCGATCTGGGAGATGGTCGACAACGAGACGGGCGTGTCGAGGAGCTCCGGGTTGGTCGGGATCAGGATCTGCAGGTGATACGAGCCGTCGGCCGTCGCTTCGAGACACGAGTTGGGCGTCGAAGCCGAATCAGCGGCTCCTGCGCCGGGGTCGGTGATCGAGATGTTGCCATCGGCGTCGACGAAGTCGTATCCCTGGGCGGTCATCATCGACCAGAAGTCGGCGTCGAGCGCATACAGGCCCGGGTCGTCGCCGTCCCAGACCCAGATGCCGCCGACGTCGCTGGTGGTGGCCGGACAGTACGGGCCGTCGGTGTCGACCGTCGACGGCAAGCTGGCGACCTCGAGCTGATAGCAGGTGGTCGCGCTGTCGTTCTCCAAGGTGCAGTCGACGATGGCGGCGTCGGAGGTGAGTGCTCCGCCGGCGAACAGTGGGGAGATGTCGGTCTCGACTGTGGTCGAGGTGCCGGCATCGGCGCTCGGCACGCGGTGCTCTCGGTCGCTGCAGTGTCGGTGGTGTCGGCACCCTCGCTGTCGCTCGATGATCCGCATGCGGAGGCGACGAGCAGCAACGCTGCGATGATGCCGACGAGCGATCGGCTGACGGTTGGCATGGTGACTCCTCGTTGGTGTCGGGTCGTCGAGCGTGAAACGCGTGGTTGGACGATCATCCCTGCGGTCCGCCATTGGGCGGTCCGCCACCGGGAGGGCCACCGGCGGCGCCTTCGGCACCGGCAACCGTTTGGCCGATCATGCAGGCGAGGACCTGGTTCTTCTCGGCGCTGTTGGCGTGGTAGTGGTAGCCGTCCGCCTCGGTCGTGTGGCCGTTGCACTCATCGAGCTCGGCGGCTTCGACGTCGGCCGGGTCGAGCGGGCTGTGGATCGCGAAGCCATCCATTGCGTACCCGAAGATCGGTGTCTCGCCGTCGACGGTGTCGCCGACCTCGGAGCAGCCGACGGCGCCGTGCATGTGGTAACCCTCGAACGGGTTGAAGTGGGCGCCGCAGTCGTCGAACGCTGCGATCGTGTAGGCCCCGAGGATGGCGTCGACCGGGGCAGACGCTGCGATGACGACACCGTCGAGCGTGACGCCGTTGTTGCCCTGTGAGGCAGCCGGGCTGTCGGCGAGGACGGGAGTGGTCGGGATCAGCGCCGTGGTGGTGATCGGTTCACCGTTGTCCAACCACTCGAGGGCGCCTTCGACGCAGTGGTTCTCGAGCGCCGGGTCGACGTCGGGTCGGGCGGCGGCTTCGAACTCCTCTGCCGTTTCGGTCTTCAGGATGTTGCCGTCCTCGTCGTACATCTGCCAGTTGTCGTCGCCGTAGAGCGTCGGCAGACTCGACGAAGAACTCGCCCGAGAGGTCATAGACCCCGTTGCCGTCGAACCAGATGCCGCCGGCGTCGGCGCTGTCGGTGATCGTGTCGGGGCAGAACGGGCCGACGTCGTGGCTGACCGGGTAGCCGACCACGGTGATGCGATAGCAGGTGGTTTCGGTCCCCCCGCTGAGTGTGCAGTCCTCGGTCGTGACGTCCTCGGCGAGTGCACCGTCGAAGAACATGCCGACGTCGAGTCCGCTCGCCACGTCACCGTCGGACGCTTGCGTCGTGGTGTCTGATGTCGTGGTGTCCGATGTCGAGGCAGTTGACGTCGTGGGTGTCTGATGTCGACTGGTCGTTGGTGTCCGACGACGCCGAGGTGTCACTGCCACTGGACGAGCCGCACGATGCGGTGAACAGTGTGGCGGCGACGATCGGTAGCGCCAGTGAGCGAAGTGTGCGTGCCATGGATGGGTCCTTCCGGCAAGGGGGATGCTGCCGAGGGACACCTTCGCTTCTCTCCCTGTGCTGTTGCTGTGAGAAAGCGCACAGGCTTTTCACAGGTTCAGCATGTTGACTGCACGGATGAGCATTGATGGCACGACCGCGTCACCGAGCCGGATCCTGGTGGTCGAGGACGAACAGTCGATTCGCGATGTCGTGGCCACCGCCTTGCGTTACAGCGGGCATGCCATCACCGAGGCGACAAATGGCACGAACGGGCTGGAGCTTGCTCTCGAGGATGACTTCGACCTGATCGTGCTCGACGTCATGCTGCCGGGGCTCGACGGGTTCGAGGTCTGTCGTCAGCTCCGGGAACGTGGCCGGTTCTCTCCGGTGCTGTTCCTCACCGCACGAGCCAAGGCCGAGGATCGGATCAGGGGCTTCATCACCGGCGGCGACGACTATCTGGCCAAGCCGTTCAGTGTCGATGAGCTCGTGCTGCGCGTGCAGGCGATCTTGCGCCGAACGGGTCACAGCGACCCATCGGACCTGTTGCGGGTGGCCGACCTCACGCTCGCTCCGGCCGGGCAAGAGGTGCGCCGAGGCGACGTGCTGATCGATCTCTCACCGACCGAGTTCCGGCTGCTGCACTATCTGATGACCAATGCGGGGATCGTCGTCTCGAAGGCGCAGATCCTCGTCAACGTGTGGGACTACGACTACGACGGAAGCGAGAACGTGGTCGAGCTCTACATCGGCTACCTGCGTCGCAAGATCGACGACGGTCGACCGAAACTCATTCACACTCGCCGCGGTGCGGGGTACGTGCTCCGTGAGGCGGGGGTGTGAGCGTCCGTGAGCTGAGGCGACTGTCGCTGCGGAGCCTGTTGCTCGCAGCCGTGCTCGGGACGATGACCATCGGGTTCGTGGCCCTCGCTGTCTACATCGATCGGATCGAACGCGAGAACCGCATGGACGACATCGATGTCGAGCTCGTCCGAGCCGAGCGGAGCGGGCTGCAACCCGAAGCTGGCGATCTGAGGGCACCGACGCAAGCGCCACCCGATACCGAGGATGCGGAACTGTCGATCGTCCCCCCGGTGCAGCTGCTCGTGAGGGACGGTACGGCAGTCGCGGCGGCCAACGGTGTGCAGAACCCGTTCGACGCCACGACGCTTGCAACTCTCGTCGCCGTCGACGGCACGCAGACCGTCGACGAACCGCGCTACCGGGTGCGAACGACCACCAACCCGGCGGGCGACGTGGTGGTCACCGCCCTTCCGCTCGATGAGTTCGACGACGCCGTCGGACGTTTCCGCGTGGCCCTCGCAGCCGGCGGTGGCGTGATCCTGGCGCTCGTCACCATCGTGCTGTGGGCCGTCACCGGCTACCTCGCTCGACCGGTGACACGCATGGCAGCCACCGCGAACCGAATTGCCGAGGGCCATCTCGACACGGCGGTCGATCCCCCCAGCGGATCACGGGAAACGGCCGAGTTGTCGCTCGACCTGCACGTGATGCTGACCCGCCTGCGCACCGCGCTCGACGAGGCCACTGAAGCACCGCGACGCGATGGAACGATTCCTGGCCGACATGGCGCACGAGATCAGGACGCCACTCACCGCGCTCAAGGGGTACAGCGACCTCTACCGCAGTGGCATGCTCGAAGCGCCGGCCGATGTCGATCGAGCGATGTCACGCATCGGTAGCGAGAGCGAACGACTCTCCAACTTGGCCAACACCATGCTCCAACTCGCAGGCGATGGCTCGCGCCTCCGCCGGCGGAGACGTTCGACATCGTCGAGGTCGTGGACGAAGTCGCCTCCGATCTTCGGGCGGCCTATCCCGATCAGCAGATCGATCTTCGACTCGGAGGACACGACCCGATCGAGGTGCTCGGCGCACGAGCCGAGATCCACCAAGCGATTCTCAATCTCGGATCCAACGCCTGCCACCACAACCCGGAGTCGGCACCGATCGAGATCGACGTCGAGGCCGCAGATCGTTCGGTCACCGTGAAAGTGATCGATCACGGTGTTGGTGTCGACCCGGACGACGCAGCGCGAATCTTCCGTCCGTTCTACCGATCCGAGACCGCCCGAAGCCGAAGCGGCCAGCACGGAGCGGGGCTCGGCCTCGCCCTCGCCAAGCAGATCACCGACCGGCACGGTGGCACCCTCGCCATCAGTACGACACCGGGTGGTGGCGCCACCTTCACCCTCGAGCTCCCGCTGCGCTGAACGCGTTCACGAACCGATGGTGTAGGTCTCGGTGGTCACGTCGCCGGTTGGGCTGGTGAACTCGAAGCTCACGGTGGTGTCGCTGACCGCGTAGTCGACCTTGCCGACGGCCTCGTCGATCGTGTACTCGAGGCGGTAGGCGCCATTGCCGAGGTCGTCGAACCCGGTGATGGTTGCGCCGCGCAGTGGTTCGCCTGCCGGCCGGAACGCTCGGGTCAGCGGTTGTGGTTCGACCTGGTCGGAGACTTCGACGACGCCGACCAGGCAACCGTTGATGTACGGGTACGTGGTGGTGCCGTGGTAGTGGTAGCGGCCGTCGCTCCCGGCGTGGCCGTTGTACTCGTCGAGCGGTTCGAGGGGGCTGCCATCGGGCTCGGTCGAGCCGTAGATCGCGTACCCGTCGAGTGCGTAGGCAATCGGATTCGCCGGCCCGACCATCGCTTCGAGGTGGAGTGGGGCCACGTGGTAGTGGTAGTCGTCGGCCCGACCACAGTGATCGCCGAAGTCATCGAGTTCGCCGGCGAGGTACGCGTCGTCGCCGCGGTTGTTCAACGCATTGAAGATGGGAATCCCGTTCACTGCGAGACGCGATCGCTCCTCGGAACAGCCCGGTCCGCGCCGAGACGGGTGCGGACGCGAGTTGCGGCGTGATTGGGAACTGCCAGGCATTGGTGCCGGTGTAGTTTTGGGGGACCGGAACTTGCTGCTGCCAACTGCTGATGCCGACCATCATCTGATGCATCGGGATGCCGTTGCACTCGATCATCCACAGGTCGCCCTTCGTGAACGCGGTCACCGTGTCGGCGAAGGCGTCGAAACCGGTGAGCGTGCCGGCCGTTGCTGCTCCTGACGCGGTGGTGAGCGTGGTCTCGGTCATGTCGTTGGTCCCACTCTGGTTCGCCGCCGCTGTTGACGGGTCGGACGGACGGTCGAGTCTGACGAGCTCGACCCGCAGGCGGCGAAGAGGAGGGCGCCAAAGCCGAGGACTCCCGAACGCAGCGCGGTGCGCCGGTCGAAGGCCAGGCGATCGAACACGGTACTGTCGAAGAGGGCACGGTCGTGAGGATGGACCCGTTGATCATGGTCGTGGAACTGATGGTCGAGCGAATGATGCGGATGCACGTGGTCATTGCCCATTGCTGCGCTCGATCGCTCGTCGTTCATGAGATCGTGGTCCTGAGGAGAATGGTGTTGTCGACGGGGAGGTCGGTGCCCCAGATCAGCTGTGCCGTTGGGTCCGACGTGATGTCGTCGTAGCCATCCTTCGGGCCGACATCGGCGGCGCTCCAGACGGTTGCGTTCGTCCAGTCGTTGTCGTCGAAGCCGGCTGATGCCCAGTCGGTCGGCGTCTCGAGAAGCAGGAACTCGCATGTTGCGTCGGGATCGGCGTCGTGTTCGCAGTCGGTGTTGAGCGGCGCCTGCTGAACGACGAGCGCCTTCCAGTCGGCGTCGGTCCCGGCGACGATCTCGCCGGTCGACACGTCGGTGACCTGTGCGATGATGCCGCCATCGCCCATCTGCTGGTTTGGCTGACCGATGTACTCGAGGCCGGAATCGGTCTCCTTAAAGTCCTTGGCTTCGATGGCGACCGTGAACGGGTAGGTCGCTTCGAAGGTGAACGACTCGGAGTTAAACGACCGCTCGGTGGTGATGGGGACCGAGTCCTCGCCGACGAGTACACCGTTGACGTACACCGCCATCCAGTTGTCGGCCCATACATCGATGGTGAACGCCGATGCCCCCGCAGAATCCGCAGCGTCAGACCGAGCTTCGCTGGCGTCGGTCGATTCCGGATCGGTCGCAGCGGTGGTCGGTTTCGTGGCGATCGTGGTCACGGGCTCGTCGGCGCTCGCGTCGGCAGCATCGTCGGACGAGGCGGCGCATGCGCTCACACCTCCGACGAACGCGAGGGAGATCAGCCTGGCCCGCCAGGCGGCGTGGTTTCGTAGCTGTGTCATGACGCCAGTGTCGACGATCAGCCTGTGAGTGAACTGTGGATTCGTCGAGTCCCTGCCGCGTGCTCGTCAACTGGGCGCGAGATCTGCAGCCCGATCCTGCAACACTTCGGGCAGTGGGCGCAGGCGTCACACACAAACGGAATGCTCAAGGGACTGGCCTGACAACCGACGCAACGGCTCAGGCCATGCAGATGATGGCATCCCAGTCCACGGTGGAACCGCCGGTCGAGCCGCAACTGCACCTACTCGACGCACGCGTCGACGGCGACCGCGGCTACGACCGTTCATTGTCATGGGAAGGAAAACGGTCTTCGTATCGAACGCGGCACGAACCCATCCGCCGCCGCGACCGTCACCGCCGACTCGACCACCTGCATCGACACGCTCCTCGATCCCCAACCCGACTCCGTCAACTCAATGACCGTCAACGGCGACAACGCCGCGGTGCTCCGATTCCGCAAAGGGGTCAACAAGTCGGCGCGGTCCGGATGATCGTGAGTCGCCTCGCAACACGCTGCAAACGACGTGTGGAACTGCCTGACAATTGCGTCCGCGGTTGCCAGTGGAGCCCGTTCGCTATCGGCGCATCTCGGACTGGTAGTTCGGCCGCGCAGCGCCCAGCGCAGGATCGCACTCGCCGACGCTTACCGATCAACCACATATCCGGCGCTACGTGCGACCCGATCGTGAGGTTGACCCTGTTCGGCGGACGGGTTGGTTATGCGGCGAGATCGTCGCCGTGACGGTTGAACATAGCTTCGTACTCGACCGGTGAGTTGTAGCCGATCGTGGAGTGCAGCCGGCGATGGTTGTACCAGCCCTCGATCCAGCAAATAGACGAACGATCAGGATCGGCTTTGTCGGCGTCGGCAGTATGGGCCAGTGCGCCCACCTGAAGAACTACGTCACGGTGCCCGGCTGCGAGGTGGTGGCCCTCGCCGAGCTCCGCGAGGACCTGGGCACGGCGGTCGCAGCCCGCTACGGCGTCCCCACGGTCTACACCACCATGAGGCCATGCTGGCGAACGAGGAGCTGGACGGCATCGTCGCCGTCGCAGCCCTTCGACCGGCACGGCGTGCTGGTGCCGGAGCTGCTCAAGGCCGGCGTGCCCGTCTTCACCGAGAAGCCGCTGGCCGCCTCGGTCGAGGTGGGCAGAGCAGATCGCTGGCGCGCGGTCGCAGGCCAGCGGCACCTGGCACATGGTCGGCTACCACAAGCGCAGCGACCCGGCGACGATGCGCGCCAAGGCCGAGATCGACCGGCTCAAGGCGATCGGGCGAGCTGGGCAAGATGACCTACGTGCGCATCCTGATGCCGGCCGGCGACTGGGTCGCCGGCGGCTTCAACGACCTGATCCGCGGCACGGACGCCTACCCCGCCGTGGAGCGCGACCCGCCCGCCGTCGGACATGGACGCGGACGACGTACAAGCGCTACACGGCCTTCGTCAACTACTACATCCACCAGGTCAACCTGATGCGCCACCTGCTCGGCGAGCCGTACCAGGTCACCTATGCCGACCCGTCGGGCGTGCTGCTGGCCGGCCAGAGCGCGAGCGGCGTGGCCTGCACCATCGAGATGTCGCCCTACCGCACGACGATCGACTGGCAGGAGTCGGCGCTGGTCTGCTTCGAGCACGGCTACGTCAAGCTCGAGCTGCCCGCGCCGCTGGCCAGCAACCGCCCGGGCCGCGTCGAGTTCTTCCGCGATCCCGGCGACGGCGCCGACGCCCGAGACGCGTCGATCCCGCAGCTGCCCTGGGTCCACGCCATGCGCCAGCAGGCGATGAACTTCGTCGCGCGCCATCCAGGGGCGAGATGCAAGCCGCCCTGCGAGGCCGCGCGAGGCGCTGGAGGACCTGCGGGTGGCACGCGAGTACATTCGGTCTGCTGGAGTGGCTGAGTAGTCTGTGCGGCTCGCACAATCGACTGAATTCGCACTGTAGGAGCACGACATCATGCCACTCGAAATGGCGCAAGCGAGCTCTGATCGCCGACGAGACGTTACGAGTCGGCCGGCGTCTTCGACGTGAACGGCGACGGCATGCCCGACATCGTCTCCGGCGCCTACTGGTACGAGGGCGCCGGACTTCCAGACGCAGCACCCCATCGGCGAGGTGCAGGCCATCGGCGAGTACTACGACGACTTCTCGACGATCGCCGATGGACGTCAACGGCAACGGGCGGCTGGACTTCGTCACCG
This sequence comes from uncultured Acidimicrobiaceae bacterium, assembly GCA_963716795.1. Taxonomy (GTDB): domain Bacteria; phylum Actinomycetota; class Acidimicrobiia; order Acidimicrobiales; family UBA8592; genus CAVQUE01. Next base: position 491,407 of record CAVQUE010000004.1, read on the forward strand.
GCGGCTGGTGGGGCGACACGCTGCGCTGGCGCGAGAACCCCGGCGATCCGGCCAAGGAGTGGCCCGAGCACATCATCGCCGCAGACCGGCAACGTCGAGACGACCCGCGCCTGGGACGTCGACGGCGACGGGCGGCTGGAGATCGTGCCCAACACGCCCGGCGCGCCGCTGGTCGTCTACAAGCTCGATGACCGACGCGCAGGGCAAGGGCACCGGCGCGTTCGACGGCGCATCACGATCTACGCGAGGAAAGCCAGGGCCACGGCCTCGGCTTCGGCGACATCGACCGGCAACGGCCGCGGCGACTTCGTCCTGACGCAACGGCTGGCTCGAGGCGCCGGCGGATCCCTACACCGGCGAGTGGATCTTGCACCCGGACTTCGACCTGGGCGGCGGCCAGCGTGCCGATGCTCGTGGTGGACGTCAACGGCGACGGCCTCAACGACCTCATCGTCGGCAAGGCGCACGGCTACGGCCTGGACTGGTGGGAGCAGCAGGTGGACGCCGACGGCGAGCCGCACCTGGATCAAGCACCCCATCGACCCCTTCAACGCCCAGTACCACGACCTGCAGTGGGTCGACATCGACGGCGACGGCGCAGTGCGAGCTGGTCACCGGCAAGCGCTACCGCGCCCACTGCGGCAACGACCCGGGCGCGTGCGACGACGTCGGCATCTACTACTTCAAGTGGACCGGCGAGTGCTTCGCCAAGCAGGTCATCGACTACGGCCCGCCCGGACAGGGCAAGGGCTGCGGCATCCACTTCGCCGTCGCCGACCTGACCGGCAACGGCCGGCTCGACATCGTCGCCCCCGGCAAGGACGGGCTGTATCTGTACGAGAACCTGGGGGAGTAGGAGCGAAAAGGCGGGAAAGCGAGTAGGCGAACAAGGGAGAAGGCGAGTGCCCGGCAGGTCACCTGCTCGCTTCGCTTCCGCCCATTCGCCTATCGGATTGCCTGATCCCTGCTCGCTTTCTCGCCTAATCGACTGCTCGCTTTTCGCCATGAGAACCGGAGGTATATCATGACCAAAGTCGCGATTATCGGCGCAGGCAGTATCGTCTTCTGCAAGACCCTGATCCTGGACATCCTGGCGACGCAGGGGCTGGAGGACACGGAGTTCGCGCTGATGGCCCCCAGCACGCGGCGCACGCCGCAGGTCGAGCTTTGTCAAGGAGGTGATCGCCGCCAACGACCTCCCGGCGCG
>CAVQUE010000005.1:0-645314 GCA_963716795.1 uncultured Acidimicrobiaceae bacterium
GACTGCGCTCGGTGACCACCACGTGGGCCCTGTGGACGGCGAGCTTCGCCCTGCCGAAGGCGAGGCATAGACTCGCCGGGGTTCACGTGTACCGCGCGGGGGGATAGTTGGACGGGTCGAGGGATGAATCGAGCGGCGAGCCGTTCGCCGCACGGCTCGATCGCCCTGCTCGTCTCGGTGGCCGCCAATGCCCTCGGCGGCCTGCTGCTCTGGCTCATCGCAGCCCGCCTCCACGAGGCATCCGCAGTCGGCGATGCGTCAGCGCTGTTCCAGGGTGTGTTGTTCGTCAACTTCGCGTCGTCGCTGGGGCTACCGATCCTCCTGATCGCCCATTTCGCCGTCGGCCAGGACCCCCGCGCCACCCATCGTCGCCGACCTCGCGATGCGGGACAGCGACCGATCTCGGTGCCCTTGCCGCCATCGTCTTCCTCGTTGCGGGCCGCGACCGCCGACCTGCTCGATCCCCTGTGGGCGATGGGCACATCCACCGGCTCGCTGGTCTATGTCGTCCTCAGCGTCGGGGCCGGCTTGTCGGTCTTGTTCGAGGCTCGGCTCATCACGTTGCGGCTTGGAATCTGGTGGACGGCCCGATCGCTCTTCGTTGCGGATCGCCCGGTTCCCCTCGTGTTGTTCATCACGACCGACGGCGCCGGCGACGAGGCCGTGCAAGCGCTGTTCATCTTCGCGACGGGCCCGGTCGCAGCCTCGGGTCTTCTCGGTGGCTGTGGCTGCGGTTCTGGTGGACCGCCCGACCGCCGGCGTGCCACGGCGACCCGGCGACCTCGCCCACCTGAGCCGCTACGCGGGCGTGAACTGGTGGGGCTCTTGTGCACGCAGGGGCCGATCTTCATGGTCCCGGTGATCGTCGCGTTCAGCGTCGACGGCAGCGAGAACGCACCGTTCTACGTCGCGTGGAGCTTCGGGGCGATCACCTTCCTGCTGCCCCAGATGATCGGCCAGATCGTGCTGAGCGAGGCCGTTCGATCGCCGTCGTGGGTGCAGCTGCTGTTCCGAGCGTTGCGCCTGAGCCTTGTGCTGACCACGCTGTGCGCCGCCGGCGCCTGCGTCGCTGCGCCCATCGTCGCGTCGGTGTACGGCGAAGGCTTCGAGAGCGTCGCGGATCACCTCCCCCTCGTGGTCGGTGCCGGCGTCGCCTGGTCGTACACGTCCATCGGTCTGGCTGCATCGCGACTGCGCGAGCGCTATGGCGACATCGTCTTGATCAGCGTCACGTTCGTCTCACCACGGTGCTCCCGACCCTGCCGTTCGCGCCCACCCACGGCGCAGCCGCTGCGACGTGGTGCTGGTTGCTGGCAACTGCCTCACCGCTGCGGTCACTGCGCTGCGCTATCGACAGTGGCGCCTCGACGACGACGTCGTGGCAGATCTGCCAGCGAGCGATCAGCGGGCGAGCTCTCGGTGGCGTCGCCAGGGCTCGACGCACGACGCGTGTCGCTGCTCCGGCGTTCCGGACCGTGCTGTGCGCGTCTCGCGTGCGGTGCCGGCTTGCTCCGGCTCGAGCGACGACCGACGAACTCGGCCCCGTCGGACCACCGTCCAACGACGGACAGCCGCCGATGCCCCACCAGCGTCGTCACGATCCGTCGAAGGATTCGACGGGCCGAGCGCCGACCTCGACGCCCAAGCGGTGGACCGTGGCGGACCGTCGAGGGACGCTGGACCGTCGACGACGGTGATCTTCCTGATCCGAGGACCCGCCGGGCCGTTCCCCTCGCTGGCAATCACCGACACCGGCGGACCCGATGGCTCGATCCAGCTCACGATGCCCGATGTCGCCAACAACGCCGGGCTCGTCTTCCGCTACCGGGATCGAGTCGAACTACTGGTCGCTGATCGCAGCGCCGACTTCACGACCTGGAACCTGGTCAAGGTCGATCGAACGGCGTTTCGCGAACGAGTCGGCAACACGGACATCGTCAGCGGTCGAGCCGTTCACGGCCGGTCGGCGTGCGCCTGCGAGGATCCGACGGTAGTCGCCACCGTCAACGGCCGGGCCCGCCTCGAGGTCGATGACAGCTTTCTCGCCGAGGCGGCCACCGCAGCCGGGTTCACCGCGGGTGGCGAGGACTCGATCCTGGCTCGATGGGACGACTTCTTCTCCATCGGTATCGACGCAATCGACCCGGCCCGGCGGTGCCACCCGCAGCGGAACCCACCCCGACCTCGGCCCTCGTGCTCGAGCTCGACCCCGACACCATCTCGACACCCGCCGGCCCCGAGCCAACCGAATGACCGACCGCAGCGATCTGCGGCGCCGGACCCACATCGTCGAGGTCTGTCGCAATCGACTCTGGCCCCTCGCCCTCGGCCTGGCCGTACTCGCCGTCATCGCGGTTGGTTCAACGAGACGGGCTCGTGGATCGGGGACAACCGGTTCGAACAATACGAGAACCCCGGCCGACGACTCGCACGAAGCCTTGCGGTGTGGGACACGACCGAGGGCCTGGGCGGGCTCCGAGTCGACTTCTGGCCCGGGCGTCACGTTGCCCCTCGGCGCATTGCGGATCTTCGGGGTCTCGCGTGCGACGACCGAGCACCTCTGGCACGCGGCACTGATCGCCTGCGGCGGCATCGGTACCGCGGCGTTCCTTCGGCTCCGACTCCCCCGCATCGGCCTGGCGCACGTGACCGCAGCGCTGGTCTACATGTTCGGCCCCTACTCTGTCGGCTTCTTGTTGCCCAGCAATCTCTACCTGAACTATGCGCTCGCGCCGTGGGTATTCGTGCTGGTTATCCGCGGCACCCAGGCAAACGATCCATGGCGGTGGGCTGCGGGCCTCGCGCTGATGATGTTCACGATCGGCAACACCGAAGCCGCTGGTCTGATCTATGCGTTCCTCTACCTCATACCCATCACGGCATTCCTCGTGCACGTCGATCGCTCGACGACCTGGGCTCGTGTGATCGGCTTCGGAGCACGGTTCGGAGTGCTCGCCGTCGGGGTGCAGCGCGGTCACCATCCTCACCACGCTGATGGGCGGCGAGGTCTTCGATCAGAATCTCCGCGAGACGGAGGGTCCGACCGTCCTCAACGGGAACTCGTCATGGGCCGAGTCCTGGCGAGGCCTCGGCAACTGGCTCCACTACCACGTCGACTCCACCGGCTTCGCACGGCCTCAGGTCCTCACGTTCCTCTCCGACCCCCTGGCGATCACCGCGTCGTTCGTGCCGGTGGTCGCTGCGGTCGCCATGATCAGCTTCGGCCGCGATCGCGATCGGGTGCTGTTCGGTTCGATGATGCTCTTCGGCCTGGTGATGATGGTCGGCCTCTACCCCCTCGACGACCCGTCGCCCTACGGCGATCTGCTGGTCCAGCGCCTACGACACCGGTCGGCAGCCTGGAAGTGCTCCGCAACAACTACAAGGCGGGGTCGGGCGCGATGATCGCGATCGCCTGCCTCACGGGACTGGCGAGCCAGTCGGTGTGGGGGTGGATGCGCAGAAAGACCCGGGGCGACACCCTGACCGAGCGCACCGTGCCGGTGCTCACGTCTGTGCTGATGCTGTTGCTGTTGGCCGGCGTGAGCCAACCGTTCTGGCGCGGCTCGCTCTACGCCCCGGCGCGGACGCTCGATGCCGTCCCCGACTACGTGTTCGAGGCTGCCTCGTGGATCGACGACCAGCCCGAGAGCGGCCGGGTCCTGGTGCTGCCACGCTCGTACCGCAGCGAGTTCCGATGGGGCTGGGTGAACGACGACGTGCTCGACGCGTACATCGACCGGCCCCACCTCATCGAGGTGCCGATCCACCTCAGCCGACCCGTCCCGGCCGATGCCGTCACCGCCCTCGACGGCAACCTCGTGGACCGGCTGTACGAACAGGGCGAGATCGGACCGCTCGCGCACGCGCCATGGGGATCGATCTCATCATGATCCGCAATGACCACAGCGTGGGAGTCCTGGGATCAGCCCCGGCCGTCGACCTACGACGAGCTACGGGACGATCCCACGACCACGCTCGTCGGCGACCTTCGGCCGCCCGGGTCAGAACACGACCGCCGAAACCGATTCCTCACTCGAGGCCGAACGAGAACGAGCGCTGACTCCCATCGAGGTGTACGCGATCGACGACCCCGGCGAGATCGTCCACGTCGACGGTCCGGCCCCCGAGATGCTGGTCTCAGGCGATGGCGGCGCCTTCACGCAGCTGGCACCGCTCGGATGGCTCGACGCGACACCGGGGCTGCGCTTCACCGGACGGCTCGAACCCGACGAGCTGACCGAGGTGCTCAGAGGCCGGGTCACCCTGGTCATCACCGACAGCAACCGTCGACACGTCGAGACCATCACGATCTCGGCGCAGGAGTCGCGCGACCTTGACCAGCGACCGAGACCACCGAGCGACCGCCGTTCGAGCTCTTCGATGCCGACGGCGCCGAGAGCGTCGCCGACTACGGCGACGCCGCGATCATCCGCACGTCGGGACCCGTCGCATTCGGAGGAGGCCAGGTTCCGTGGCATCGACCGGCTCAGGCCTTCGACAGCGACCCGTCGACCACCTGGCTCGTCGGCGGCCTGCTCGACCCCGTCGGCGAGAACCTGCACGTCGATCTGAAGGAGCCACAGCTGATCAGCGGAGTGCGACTGCTCGCCGCCACGCCGGCGGTGCCGAGCGCCCGACGACTCACGGGAGCCACGGTCGCCTTCAGCGATGGCACGGTCGCTGCGGCAAACCTCGAAGACGGCGACTACCGGTTGGATCTCACTCCCCGTCTCATCGACAGCTTCACGGTCACGGTGACGGGGACCATCGGCAACGGAACGGCACCGGTCGGTCTCGCCGAGGTCAACGTCTTCGGTGTCAACGCCGAAGAGTGGATCGAGAGCCCCACCGACGTCGCCCAGGCCGCGGCCGAGCATCCGCCGCTGGTGAACGCGCTCGAACGGGCCCCCGTGGCGTACGCCTTCGAACGGGCCATCGGCGAAGGTCCCGTGGACGAAGAGGTCGTTCTGCGTCGACGGTTCGTGGCGTTCCGCGACGATGCGCTCGGCACGACGGGGCGTCTCCGACTCCAAGCTTCGACCGGCGACGACGTCCTCGGGCTCATCGAGCCGTCCGCCGTACGCATCAGTGCCACGAACCGATTGCTCGGGGGGCTCCAGTTCCGAGCGGGTCTCATGGTCGACGGCGACCCCGAGACCGGGTGGGTCGCCGATCCCGACGGCGAGAACCGAATCGATCTCGCGTTCGCGCCACGCCAGGTCGACTCCGTGCGCATCGAGGCCCGCCACGGCGAGGGTCTCAGCACCATCACCGAAGCGCGCATCGAGGCCGGGCCGACCACGAGCGTCGTGACCTTCGAGGCCCAGCCATGCGATGCGTCGCAATGCCCCGCCGTTGCAACGGCCGACCTCGGTGGCGTCGACGTGGATTCGATGACCGTCACCATCACCGGCATCGACCGAGCCGGTCAGCAGGGCAGCCAACCCATCCGCATCGACGAGATCGAGATCGACGGCATCGTGAACGAGCTCACCGTGGATCCCGAGCAGCCATCGCCCGAGTGCATCGAGGGACTGGTGCAATTCGACGGACGCCCGCTACTGGTGCGTCTGCACGCCCCGCGTGCACTGGTCCTGGCAGGGCTCCCCGTCCCGTGGGAGGCGTGCGCGCCCATCCAGGTGGCTCCCGGCGTGCACGAGCTCCAGAGCCTGCCCGCGGCCACCGTCGACACCGCAGTGCTCGCCCCGGTCGGTTTCGCCGACCCGACCGAGACGACCCAACCGGCGTTCTCCATCATCTCCCAGACGCCGACATCGTTCACCGTCGACGTGGACGCGCCCGACGGCGGGGTGGTGTCCATCGGCCAATCCTGGCACCCGGCCTGGACCGCCACGCTCGACGGTACCGACCTCGGAGAACCGATCGAGCTCGACACCACCGCAGCATGGCGGCTCCCGCCGGGGAGCTCCGGCGTCGTCGAGGTCCGCTTCGCCTGGCAGCGACAGTTCGAGGTCGCACTGGCCATCACGCTCGCGTCGGTGGTGCTGTGTCTCGGCATCGTCTTGCGGGGCCGACGACCGTGAGCATGCGCCGCTACCTCGCCCACATCGCTGCCGCCATATTCGGTTTCCTGGTCTCCGAATTCCTGGGCGCAGCGTTGGGTGCGGTGGCCGTCACCGCGCTCCGTGACCCTCGTCGCGGCGTCGCCGCGACGGCTCGGCTCGCACCCGTCGTGCTCGTGCTGGTCGCCGCACTGGCGACGATGTTCGAGGCCCCGATCGACCGCAGCCAGATCGGCTCCGACTTCGCCGTCGCACACGAGCTGGCTTCGACCTCATCACGCCTCGCCGCCGTCGTGGCCTTCGCGCTGGTCGTGGTAGCCGCCCAACGAGCCCGAGCCGATGGCGATGCCGATACCGATACCGCACCGGTGCCCGCAGCCGACCCGGTCCCAGGAACGGCTCCGACCACGACGGTCTCACCGGACCCCACCCCCCGGCTGTCCCGACGACATCTCGCAGTGCTCGCGATCGGCGCTGCGGCTGCCCGAGCGGTGTTGGGCCCGACCCCGCTGCCCGCCATCCATGCCCAGGTCGCCGAGTCGATCGAACGCGGCATCGCCTACGGGCGTCCCGCCGGACTCCTGGTCACCGAGACCGCCTGGGTGAGCCCCCTCGCGCCGATCACTGCGGCGGTCGCGCCCTTCGGCGCTCGATTCGCGTTGGTGCTGATCGGTTCGGCGATCGTGGTGGCCATCGCGGTGCTCGCAACTCGACTGGGGGGCACTCGTCTCGGTCTCTGGGCAGGCACCCTCGCCATCGTCGCACCCGCCCTGTGGGGCCAACAGCTCCCCGCCGCGCTCGTGACGGCGCTGGTGTGTGCTGCGCTACTCGGCTGGTCGTCCCGAGCCCGCAGGTTCGCTCGGCCATTCGCCACCGGCGCCCTGCTCGGTCTGGCGCTGTTGGCCAGCCGCCGCGGCGATCATGGCGCTGGTGGTGCTCGCGGCAATGGCCGCGTACTCGCCGCGGCGCAGAGACCTCGCGTGGTTTGCGATCGGAGCACTGGTCGTCGTGGCTCCCTGGCAGGGTTGGGTCGCCCAAAACTTCGACACGGCACTGCCCACCACCGCCGCTGCTCCGACGCTCGTGGCCGCCACCGACACGAGCGTGCGATGGGGCATCGACATCGGATCGGTCGCCGCAGTCGATCCACCCCTACCCGACGACGAGGCCGACGCTACCGACACCGCACTCGAGCAGTTCCGCAACCGGATCGGATGGCACCTCTCGCCCCCGGTGATGGTTGCTCGAGCGCTGCGGGCATGGGACCTGTGGCCGCCCAGGAACACCGTCGAGCGGCGAGAGGACCGTGGCCTGGCGAATCCCGGCGGCGCAGTCGCAGCCGTCGCCCAGGCCGCGCTGGCAGCTCTGGCATTGCTGACCGTCGCCCGGTCGGCGGGGCGCGCTGCGATCGGACCGATCGCGCTCGCCCTGCTCGCTGCGGCGACGCTCGGCGCTGCACTGACCTATGGCGAACGCGAAGTCGTGGCGCCTGCTCTTCCGGCGATGGTCGTCGCCGCAGCTGTCCAGGTCTGCGTCCTGGTCGGGAGGCTACAGGACCGTACTGCCGACCCGATCGCCGGTCACGATTCCGTCGTCGCCACCTCGACCAACGACGAGTAGAGCGCTTCGGCAACCGCCAGATCGTCCCGGCAGGCCGGCGACTGCAGTGCTGCGGCATGCTGCTCGGCCTCCTCGATGCGGCCGGGTCGTGGCGTCGGCACCACCCGTCGAGGGTCTTTGCGGCGATGGACCGCCCCATGATGGGTCGCGATCTGCTCGAAGACCCGATCCTCGGCCTCGGGCGTGTGCTCGAAGACGTCGAAGTCTGTGCCGTAGCGAGCATTGACCCGCTCGATCACCGCACCGAGATCGGTCGTGACCTGATCGAAGGTGGCCACCACCAGGTCGTGGCGCATCTCGTAGACACCACGGTGGTGGTGGATGTACTCGGCGATCACCCCCTCGGGCCGGGCATGGGGTCCGGCCACCAGATACGACGACAGGCACGCAACCGGCTCGCGGCACACCACCAGCAGAGGCAGACCCGCGGTGGATCGCGATCCGTAGCGGAGCCAGATGATGGATGTGGCTTGCGACACGCACGTCGGCTGTCTGGGCATCCACGAAGGCGAACACGGCGAAGGTGTTGCCCGACCGGGGGAAACCCTCGATGACGATGTCGGTCCGATCGGTGATATCACGCGACTCGGACCTTCGGGTGTGAACAGCAGGTTGAACCGAAGCAACGCCGGCCGGTCGCCGGTGAAGTACTTGATGCGGCGCAGGAACCGTCTCCCTGCGGCACGCAGCGACGACAGATCGAACACCTCGCCAGCGCTCATGAAGGGACGGGGCGATCCGTTCGACGCAGTGTCATGGCGCAGTTCCAGGTGGCGACCTCACGCAGCCCGGGTACGCCCACGATCCACCGTTGTCGGGGGTAGTAGCGGGGTCGGGCGTCGACGAGGTCCAGTTCGGCCATCTCGTCGACGAGCGCAAGGGTGCGGCCGATGTAGGTCGGAAACAGCCCGACGCCGGGCACGTTCTTCTCCGGCGGGCCGAAGAGCCGGTTCCAGGCGCGGGGCCCGAGTCGGGTACCGAGCAAGTGGAACGGGGTGATGTTGTGGCCGCCCCAGGGGGACCACCAGTTGGTCCAGGAGATCCATGCGGACCCGCCATCTCGCAGGACACGAGCGACCTCGCCGAGCATCGACGGCACCGACGGCACGTGTTCGAGCACGTTCGAGCAAAGGCCAGATCGACGCTCGCATCGGCGAGCGGCAGCGCCGTGGCATCGCCTGCGCTCGCCGCGAGTCCGCTCCGGTGGGCCCGGGCGGCCGACGCGGGATCGATGTCGATGGTGATGACCTCGGCACCGGCGTCGCCGAGCGCATGGGCGTTGTGACCGGTTCCCGAACCAAGATCGAGCACGACCTGCCCGCGCAGGTCGAACGCCAGATCCCGCACCGTCAGCTCGGCGAGAGCGGCGTAGAAGGGGTCCGGATCGGACCGCTCGGAGACAGCGAGTCGAGCGATCTCGAGGCGGGTGACGGGGCTCACGACGTGTCAGTGTGCCATGGTCGGGTCGTGGGGCTCCACATCGGCGCCGCCGCGCTCAGACTCGGATGGACCCGATCGACGCCCAGGCCGACTGCATCGGACCCTGTGCGAGCCGGCGCAGCGAGCGGGCATCGATCGTCCAGGTCCGCAGCTCGCCGGTACCCACGGCGGCCTCCACTCGCGCCGCCAGCAACGGCAGGTGCTCGCGCGCGACTGCGGGAAGTACGACGTGCACATCGTCGCCGTCGTCGATGACCGGGTCAGTGACTCGAAGACACGACGCGACCTCCTTGGCGACGACTGAGCTCGAGCGGTCGCCCGCCCGAACCGTGAGACCCGAGACGATGGGTCCGGTCGGGACCCGGACCCGCATCGCTGCGACATCGCGCGCCATGGCGATGGAGTCCTTCACGACAGATACCTTCGAGCCATCGATTGCGGTCCAGGTGACCGGCACCTCGGTGATCTCGAAGCCCATCTGCGATGCCAGGACCAACAGCTCGACGTCCTGCGCGAACCCGTCGATGGAGCTCAGGTGGAAGAGCAAGCGCGCCACGGGCCCTCGGAAAGCCTTGAAGCCGCATTGGCTGTCGCTGATTCGGAGCGGACTGGCGGCATGCACCAGACCCTTGAAGGCGCCCGCCATGTATCGACGATGCCGCTGGCCATTGGCGACGACGGCGGTCTCGACGCTCCGAGATCCAATGGCGATCGGCGTGTCGTCCAGCGCTGCGAGCATGGGCGCCAGGCACGCCAGATCGGTCGCACCGTCGGCGTCCATGAACACGATCTGGCGACCCCGCGATGCCGCCACACCGGCCCGCAGAGCCGCACCCTTGCCGCGGTTCTCGTCGAGGCGCAGGACGCGTGCGTGGGTCATGGGAGCCATTGCGGCTTCGGCGACGGCAACGGTGGCGTCGGTGCTGCCGTCGTCGACGACGATGACCTCGGTGGATGCATCGTCGAGGTAGTCCGGCAGGCGATGGAGCAGCGCACCGATGCGAGCCGCCTCGTTGTAGGCCGGGACGATCACCGACAGATTCCGTGACCGCGACGCCCGGCCATCTGAGTTTCCGCCGTGATCGGTGTGGACACGGATATCGACGACCGACACCGGCGGTCGGCCCGGGGGCAGCGACGTCTCCGTCGACCCACGACGGCGAGTGTCGAGCTCGATCGATTCGGCGAGGATCGACTCGAAGGTCTCGCCCCGGTCGACTGCCGTCAGCGCCTCTGCATAGCGCTTGGCGCCGCGCCCGAGTTCGTGACGCCGGCGCTCGTCGCGGGCGAGTCCGACCCAGGCGTCGACGAAGGCGTCCTCGTTCGCCGCCACGATGCCGGTCTGCCCGTTGCGGATGGCGTCGCGAACACCCACGACGTCGAATCCGATCGCCGGGCATCCGACCAGGCCCGCTTCGGTGATGACCAGGCCCCACCCCTCCCACGGCGCAGTGTGGAGGAGCAGCGTGGCGTCGGTCATCAGCGACGCCTTGGTGGTCTCGTCGACCGCACCGACGAGTTCGACGCCGGGGCCGGCGAGAGACTCCAGCCGGGCGTGTTCGGGACCGTCGCCGATGATGACGAGGCGCCCACCGACCATCGGACGCACCCGCTCCCAGAGCTTCAGCAGCAGATCGTGGCGCTTGTGAGCGGTGAGGCGACCACAGGCGACGAACAGCGGTTCGCGTTGGGGCGTCGGCGCCACCTCCGCGATCGAACACTGGATCGGCAACATGCGGATCCGATCGGCTTGCACGCCGAGCTCCGTCAAGCTCTGCACCGTCGACGGCGATGTCCCGATGACTAGGCCGTTGCGATATGCCCGTGGCATCAGATGGCGTTCCTGGGCTCGACCGAGAGCGGAGACCACGGGCCCGAAGAACATGCGCCACTGTTCGGTGTGGACGTGGTGCACCAGGCCGATGGTCGGCCGCGTGGTGCACCACGGCGAGTAGTAGCCCATGCCGTTGTTGACATCGACGACGATGTCGCTCTCACCGGCATGGCGCCAGAGATCGAAGGGTGTTCGCAGGTATTGCGTATAGGTCCCGCCGCCTGCGACGACCCGGTAGTCGTCGTGGTCGGCCAGCGGGCCTCCGCACCGAACCGTGACCTCATGGCCGCGGCCGACAAGTGAGCGTGCCAGATCGTCGATCACGACCTCGCTACCCCCGGCTTGGGGATGCGCCAGGTCACGCCACGAGTTGATCAGGACTCGCATCGGCCGATCGCTGGGTTCTGGCAGCCGTTGGCGAGCCATGTCCGTGATGGTCGACCGGCGGCCGGGCTCAGGCTTCGGCGCCGCCGTCGAGAATGGTCACGATCTCTTCGGGCTCATCGGCGTCGGCCTGGGCGGCTTCGAAGTCCGCCCGCACGACGACGTCGATGACGGTGTCGGTCTCGAGGGGTTCGCCGTCGGCGCCGGTGCACTCCACCCGCAGGCGAGCGAACCCGTTGGGGGTCTGCTCGGGCACGGTCACCACGTAGGTGGCCGGCTCGGCCAGAGCGGCGTCTTCTTCGACGAGCACGACGGGCTCTTCGAGCAGTCGCGCCGTGTCGTCGGCCGCGAGTGCGTCGTTGGCCTCTTGTTCGGAAGCGAGCAGGCCGCGGGGCACGATGCTGATCGTGATCGGTTCGCCTTCGGCGCAACCGAACACACGGAACTCGACCTCTTCATCGACCGGCACCGGAGGCGCAACGTCGTAGGCACCAACCGCGATGAGGTACCCGGCGATGTCGACCTCGCCGTCGTCGCCCCTGAAGTCGGTGGCCTGGGGTCCGAAGTCGACCTCTTCGTCATCGCTCTGCAACGCGTTGGCGAGACCGATGGCGGTCAACAGCACGAGAAAGAGGACAGGAAGCAGGGGCAGGGCCCGCTTGGTGATTTGGCGCATTGTTGCATTCCCCCAGGGACCATCTCTCCAGCACCGGAGCTGAAGATGGAGGACTGTCGCACACCTGGACCCGTCACCGCAAGCCTTGGTCGTCGTTTCCTGCATTCAGGCCCCGATGCGAGCGGCGGAGGTCACGGACGGCGAACACACCGGCACCGAGAGCGGCGAGTGCGCCCGCAACGACGAGTCCTGCGGGCCAGAAGATCAGCAATCCTGCTCCCCCTGCGACGGTGGCGGTCCCGCGCTCGTTCATGACGCCGACCCCGTCTCGACGCCACCCACTGCCCGACGCGACGGACCACTCGATCGAGTCATCCGAACCGAGACGGATCACCGGACCCCACCGCTCGACCGAGATGGGCTCGGACGTGACGCTGGACCGAGCGGGGCCCCATCCGCCGCGCACCCGCAGCACATCGACCGAGACGTCGGTGAGCACCGGCGTGAGACCCGGATCATCGAGCAGCGGCAGGTAGCGGAGGTAGTCGGCATCGTGGGTGATGACCACCCAGCTGATCCCGAGATCGGCCAATGCACCGGCGACCGGGGCTCCTGCTCGTATGGAGGGCAGGAGCTCCTCGATGAACGCATTGCGTTGATCAGCGGTTTCGTCGCCGCCGGTGAATTCGTCACCCAGGTCGTTGCCGACCACGACGTCGGGGCCGAAGAACCGGATGGCCGGATTGAGGGCGCGACGGTCATCGGCAGCAGCGACATCGACGTAGCGGTGCCACGGCAGGACGAGCGCGGTCCCGGGATCGGACCGCATGATCTCGCGGGCCTCGCTCCACCCGGCCGGAAGCTCGACGGGCTCGAGACGATCGTGCACACCCCACACGCCTGGGACTGCGAGCACCAGCGATGCCATCACCGGTGCCGCGAGGATCGTCGCTCGCAGCCATGACGGCACGCGTCGCGAGACCACAACGGCTCCGACGAGCGCTGCCGGGGCGAGCCACAACAGATACAGCGGCAGCAGCCGCTGCGGTTCCCGCACTGCGGCTCCGCCCGGTATCGCAACGATCACATCGGCCACCGGAGTCCACGACATGGCCCATACCGTCGCGATCGCCCCGGCTGCGCACCATTGGCTCGGAGAGTTCCAGGCCTGGTCGCTCCAGCGTCGGCCGGCGAGAGCGAACCCGACGAGGAGGCCGACCACGACCAGCACCTCGGGCCCACCGTCGCCGCCGACCTGCAGGATCGGCTGCCAGAAGCCGAACCCGGCGAGCACCGCCGCCGCATCGATCACGCCATCCACCCCTCGCGTGAAGACCTCCGAGGACTGGAGGTCGGTGCCATCACGCAGGACCGCAAGCGCCGCCGGGAGCCACAGCAGCTGCGTCACGATGAGGACGACGACGACCGCCACCGGACGCGGGCGCCGGCGAGCCCGCCATTCCGCGCCGAGTCCGGCCACGACGCAGAGGCCCACGATGAGCGCTCCGTAGAAGCCCATGACCGCGTGCGCCAGGAGCGCCAGTGTCGTCGCCGCCAAGGTGCGGCTCGGACGGAACAGCGTCGTTGCCGTGAACGGCAGGAGTGCATAGACGGCGATCATCGCGAGGTGGCCGACGGCCACCCGGGTCAGCACATAGGGACTCGTGGCGTACAGCAAGGCCGCAGCATGAGCGACGAACAGCACCTCGGTGCGTCCGAGCGGGACAGCGCCCGGACGCGCCGCGAGCGCAGCAACGAGGCGCGCCATGCCGACGTATGCGCCCATCAGCGAACTGAACAGCAGCAGCTTCACTGCAGTTGCGCCGCTGCTCAATGCGGCAATGCCGCTGATGGCGAGCTCGATCGGTCCGAGGCGCGGGAGCTCCGGGCCGATGCCCCAGAGCGAGCGCGGGAACGGCCAGTGGTCGACCGCCACCATGTCGAGGTTGACGAGGCTGCCGCCACCCAGCACGGGTCCCGGCATGATCGCGGCCAGCATGGCACCGACCACGAGCGCCGTTGCGGTGACTGCGACCGGATCGCCCCGGTCGGGCACCGACGCGCTCGGGGAACCTTCGTTCTCGGCGTCCAGCCGCTCGGCGATCACGCGATCAGCGTGGCCCATCGGATGAACGGTGTCGACTGTCGGCCACTCGAGGTGGGTCGGCCACCTCGCGGCCGACCCCCATGCCGGCTGGGCGGACCTGCCGCCTACGCTCGATCGGACATGGATCTGGCCCCCGACGACACACTGCGCACCGCGCGGCCGCCGCTGGCGCCGATGCGTCTGCTGCGGTGGATCTGGACGCTCGGGTTCGACGTCGTCGAGGAGTACAAGAAGGATCGCGTCGGCGACCTGGCCGCGAGCATCACGTTCTGGACGCTGTTGTCGATCCCGGCCACGATCCTGGCCCTGTTGAGCACCGTCAGCTCCATCGAGTCGGTCGTCGGTGCCGACATCGCCGAGAACATCCAACAGACGGCCGTCGACTTCGTCAACGAGACCTTTGCAGACTCGACGACTCTGGAGAACGCCGTCACCGAGCTGTTCGCGGGCGGCAATGCGGGCGTCGCCACGGTGGCCACCCTCGTGGCGATCTACAGCCTCAGCCGCGGCTTCGCTGGGCTCATTCGGGCCCTCGACATCGTGTACGAGGTCGAGGAGGGCCGCAGCTGGTGGCGGGTCAGGATCGCCGCGGTCGGCCTCGGGATCAGCACCATCGTCGTCGTCGCCGCTGCGGCCACCGCCATCGCCCTGTTGCCGTCGCTTCCGGTCGGAACGTTCGTGCAAGTGCTGGTGGCGCCGATCTCGATCCTCGGCCTGGTGGTGTGGGCGATGATCCTCTTCCACATCGGGCCCCACCATCGCTCACCATGGCGCTACGACCTGCCCGGTGCGATCATCACCACGATCGGCTGGGTGATCGCCACCCAGGGTTTCGCCGTCTATGTGCGGCTCTCCGCCGACGGGAACCAGCTCCAGAGCACCGTCGGTGCGGTGTTGTTGGGCCTGACCCTCATCCACCTGCTCAGCATCGTCATGCTGGTGGGCGCCGAGGTCAACGACGTCATCACCCGTCGCGCCGGCCTCGACACCGACCCGACTCCGATCTCGGAACGGATCTCGACGCTGCGCGACCGTATCGAGGACCACCTCGACAACGGCGACACCCAGGCCGGCGACCAGGAGCGTTGACCGCCTGGCGTCAGCGCGGCTCGCGCGGCAGACCCAGCACCCGTTCGCCGACGATGTTCTTCTGGATCTGGCTGGTGCCACCCCAGATGGTCTCGCTGCGGCTGAAGAAGAACGAGCTCTGCAGCACCGTGGCGGGATAGTCCGGGCTCGGGAACCGACGGCCGTAACCCGGCACCGATTCCTCGACCTCGGGGTCGCCCGCGAGCAGCTGGCCGGCCATCCCGGCGATGTCCATCGCCAGTTCCATGACCTCTTGGTGGTAGCTGCTCCAGAACACCTTGTTGGTCGCACCGAGGGCGCTGATGGCGGGATCCTTGCGTCGCTGCACCACCGAGCTCAGCGTCCGCAGCCCGTTGATGCGCATGATCTGCACCTTCGACCACGTCGCCGCCAGGCGCTGACGGATGACGGGATCGTCGATCGAGCCGTTGGCCCGAGCGAGATCGCGCACGCCCTCCCACTCCTTTTCGAAGCGGCGGTAGCCGGTGGTGGCCGAGGTCCCGCGCTCGAAGCCGAGCGTCGTCATCGCCACCTTCCAGCCCTCGTTCACGCCACCCACCACGTTGTCGACCGGGCAGCGGGCATCGGTGAAGAAGACCTCGCAGAACTCGCCGCCGCCGTCGGGCTGGACGATGCGGCGCGGCTCGACGCCGGGCTGGTCCATCGGGCACAGCAGATACGAGATGCCCTTGTGCTTGGACGCATCGGGATCGGTGCGACACAAGATGAAGATGTAGTCGGCATCGAAGCCCTGGGTGGTCCAGATCTTCTGGCCGTTGATGACCCATTCGTCGCCGTCGCGCACTGCCGTGGTCTTCAGCGCCGCCAGGTCGCTGCCGGCGTCGGGTTCGGAGAATCCCTGACACCACGCGACCTCGCCGCGCAGGATCTTCGGGATGAACTCGGCCTTCTGCTCCTCGGTCCCCCACTGCAAGATGGTCGGTCCCACCAGGGTGTCGCCGAAGAAGTCGCCACGCTGGGGCGCACCCGCGGCGTGGAACTCCTCGTTCATCACGACGGCTTCCATCGTCGACAGGCCCCGCCCGCCCAGCTCGGTGGGCCAGGTGGCGCAGTACCAGCCGCCCTCGATCATCTTCTCGGGCCAGACCCGATTGAACTCGGCCCGCTCGTCGGCGCTCATGGCGAAGCCGTCGTCGAACCAGCCCGGCGGGAGGTTGTCGCGCAGCCACTCGCGCACGACGATGCGGAACGCTTCGGCTTCGGGCGGGTAGGTCAGATCCATGAACGCAGAGCGTACGGGACACGCGCAGCGTCGGGGAGCCGTGCGGTTCCTCACATCGATCGCCGAGCCGCCGATGGAACGCCCGATGGGGATGGACGACGACGCACAGATCTTCTCGATCATCGGTGGCGCCAAGCGCAGCGGCCGCTGGCGGGTCCCGGCTTCGACGCGCACCATGACGCTCTTCGGTCGCTGCCTCATCGATCTCCGCCAGGCCGAGACCACCGCCGACGAGCTGTCGTTCTCGTGCGTCTCGGCCTTCGCCGGCGTGACCTTCATCGTGCCCGAGGGCGCAGAGGTCCGACCGTCGGGCATGGCCATCCTGGGTTCGGCCCGCAGCCTGGTGCCCGTGTCGGACACCCCGGCGCACCTGCCACCCATCTCGATCGACGCCGTCACCGTCATGGGCCGGCTGCGCATCCGCACCACCGACGAAGAACCCGAAGAGGAACTGCGCGACTCCTGGCGTGAACGCCGCCGGGCCAAGAAGGAGGCCGCACGCGCCGAGAAGGCCGCTCGCGCCGCCGCAGCCGCCGTGCCGGTCGACGCCGCGCCTGCCTCCCCGACCGGCAGCACGGCGAGCGCGCCGGTCGGTGCCGAGGACCTCGATCATCGTTGCGACGACCCCGGCGAACGCGTCGACCTCGCACCGGTCGAACACCGCGAGCCCGAACGTGAGCTGGTCGATCTCAAGCCGGTGATCCGGGCGCCGTCGATCTCGGCGCCGTCGATCTCTCGGCCCGGCACCGATCCCGACGACGAGGCCGATGCGGCGCCGCCGCCCGATCTGTTCGAACGGCCCCGGATCTCGAGCCCCACCGTCGACCCCGTGCCGGTCGGCTCGATCGACGACCACCCGACTGCATTCGGCGACGACGACCAGTCGCCACTCGAGGACCTGCACGTGCCCGACACCGCCGACGGCATCGACCCGGCCGCCGACGACGACGTGTGGGGCGACGAACCGGCCGAAGAGGATTCGCAGGCGGCCGCGGACCGGTAGTCTCGGCGGCATGGCTGTCACCGAGACCCCCACGCCGACACCAAAGAAGGAACGCTGGTCGTTCCAGTGGAAAGAGCTCTACGAAGAGGTGATCACCTCGGGGCTGTGCACCGGGTGCGCCGGATGCGTGATCTCGTGTCCCCACGACGTCATCGGCTACAAGCACGAACCGGGCCAGTACAAGCCGTTCCATCTCGAAGAGGAACTCGGCCTCGACAACTGCATCCACGGCGAGAAGGGCTGCACCAGCTGCACCCGTGCGTGCCCGCGGTTCCGCAGCTGGGAACCCGAGGCCGACGACCACCTGTTCGGTCGCACCCGCAACGACGACGAGATGGCCGGCATCTACTCCGACATCGTGTTGACCCGCGCCAGCGAGGACTTCGTCTACGAGACCGGCCAGGACGGCGGGCTCGTCTCGGCGATCCTGATCTGGTGCCTCGAGAACAACATCATCGACGGCGCGCTGGTGTCGGGCCTGGAGGGCGGCACCGACGGCGGTGGCTGGAAGGCCATCCCCATGGTCGCCACCAACCGCGACGAGGTCCTCGAGGGCGCGGGCAGCCGCTACACCTACTCGGCCAACACGATGGCCTATCCCGAGGCCGTCGAGCGTGGCCTGAAGGATCTGGCGCTGGTGGGCATGAGCTGCCAGACCTCCATCGCGCCGGTGATGTGGCACCGCAAGGTCGGCAAGGTGTCCAAGCCCATCAAGTTGAACATCGGGCTCTTGTGCTCCAAGAGCTTCGACGACGCCATGTTCGACGAGCTGTTCTGGGTCAAGTACGGCCTCGCCGCCGACGACATCGCCAAGATGAACATCAAGGGCGTGTTCCAGGTGTGGATGAAGAACGGCGACTACCACGAGATCAACCTCAAGGAATGCCACGCCTGGACCCGTGAGGGCTGCAACCACTGCCCGGACTTCGCCGCCGAACACGCCGACATCTCCACCGGCGGCATCGGCGAGCAGACCGACTGGACCCTCACCATCATCCGCACCGACCTCGGCCGAGCGATCATCGACGCCATGGTCCGAGACGGTGCCATCGAGACCCGCCCCGGCGACGACGACCCCGGTGCCATCGCGTTGATGCACAAGCTCGCGGCGAAGAGCCGCGGCCGCTGGCCCGAGTGGGCTGCCGAGGACGCCCGCCTGGGACTGCCCACCACGAAGTAGGCCCCCGTCCGGCAACGCCGCCTAGATGCCCGCCTCGTCGCGAATGCAGGCGGCGACGAGACCTTCGATCTCGTCGCCGAGACCGTTGCCGGCGCGCAGGTCCGATTCGATCGCACGGAACTCGCGGTAGGCGGCGCCCTCGCGCTCCTCCGCGGTGTCGCCGTCGGCCTCGGAGCGCAGATCCTCGACGATGGCGTCGTAGGTGCACCCACACACCGCCAGCAAGCCGCTGCGCTCGAGTGGAGCGAGATCCTCGGTGGACCCGTCGACCCCCTCGACGCACATCTCGAGGAAGTCGCGCTGGACCGCGGGAACGGCCTGAGGATCGACGTCGTCGCCCAGCGCGGTGACGAGCGTCGGGTCGATGGGGCCGGGTTCGGCGTCGAAACCACTCCCCGTACCGCTGTCGCTGCACCCAGCCAGCGCGATCGTGCACGCAGCCGCGAGCACGACGCTGCGGATCAGCGTGGCCGGGCCGCCGGGGCTCGACCGACGCCACCGTCGCTCACGAGAAGCAGGCATCCACGAGCGTTTGGATGTTGGCCGGCAGGGGCGTGACCCCGTCCTCGAGCTGGTTGTTGAGGTCGCTATAGGCCGAGTAGGCCGCGCGGTCGATGTCCTCGGCCGTCTCGCCCTCGGTGGCGGTGCCGGCAGCGTTCTCGAGGTAGAAGTCCCTGATCGCGTCGAACGAACACTGACAACCCGGACCGCGGTCGGCCGGGGTGACGCCCTCGACGCGTGGCGCGCTGCCGGTGATGCATCCTTCGAGGAAGTTGCGCTGGGGCAGGGGCAGCTGGGTGTCGGCCTCGACCCCCGGAAGCGCCGCTGCGACGTCCTCGCCGACCGGGCCCAACTGTTGACCGAAGGCGGTGGGCTCGCCACTCTGGGCGCAGCCGGCGGCCACGAGCAGGGCGAGGATTGCGAGGGCGACCAGGCGGCTGGATCCCGTGAGACGGCGGTTCATGGCGACTCACGCTACCGCCTCGCACCCGTCCCGCAGACGCAGTCGGCGGGCGGTGTCATCCGCCCAGGGCGCGGACCCGAGCCAAGACGTCGTCGAACATCGCAGGCGTCAAGCGGCCGGTGAAGGTGTTCTGTTGGCTCACGTGGTACGAGCACACGAGGGTGCGGTCGTCGCCGAGGGGAACCTCGACCCCATGGCCGAACCGAGGACGGGGCCGCACCCCGAACTCCGCAGCCGCAGCCGCGTAGCCGATGCCACCCAACACCAGGAACACGCGGGCCCGATCGAGCAGCGTGAGCTCGCGCTGCAGGAACGGTCGACACGCCGCCCGCTCGTCGGCGGTCGGCTTGTTCTGGGGTGGGGCGCACTTGACCGGCGAGGTGATGTACGCCCCGGTCAGCTCCAGCCCGTCGTCGAGGCCGGTCGCGTCGGGCTGGTTGGCGTAGCCCGCTCGATGGAGACCGGCGAACAAGAAGTCGCCGCTGCGGTCGCCGGTGAACATCCGCCCGGTCCGGTTCGCGCCGTGCGCTGCCGGGGCCAATCCGATCACCACCAGCGTGGCAGCCGGATCGCCGAAGCCCGGCACGCCACGCCCCCAGTACGTCTCGTCGCGATAGGCGGCCTTCTTGGTGGCGGCGACCTCTTCGCGCCAGGCGACCAGGCGCGGACATCGTCGACACATCGCCACGTCGTCGTGGACTGCCGTGAGCGCATTCACCGCGGCGCACCGTACCGGTCCCGGGGATCGGCCGAGTAGGTTGGGGGTCTCGATGGCACCTTCGCGCACCACCTCATCTTCTCGCCGCAGCCGCTCCGACGGTCCCGCCCCGACCACGGTGCTGCTCGTCCGTCACGGCCAGACACCCACCACCGGCGCCGTGTTGCCCGGACGGGCCCCGGGTCTGCACCTCGGCGAGGTCGGCGTGGCCCAGGCCGAACGAGCCGGCGCACGCATCGCCGCCCTCGGCGCGGCACCCTCGGGCGAGGCCGAGACCAAGCCGAAGAAGGCCAAGACCGCCAAGGCCAGAGCCGCCGAGGCGGCGACACCGCGGGGCGTGCAGGCCATCTACGCCTCGCCGCTCGAACGCACCCAGGAGACCGCCAAGCCCATCGCCAAGGCCACCAAGCTGCGGGTGCGCACCCATCCCGGGCTGCTCGAGTGCGACTTCGGGGCCTGGACGGGCAAGAACCTCGCCGACCTGCGCAAGCTCCCCGAGTGGAACACCGTGCAGCGCTACCCGAGCGGCTTCCGGTTCCCCAAGGGCGAGTCCTTCGCCGAGATGCAGACCCGCATGGTCGGCGCCATCGCCGAGCTGGTCGCCAAACACCCCGGCGAGACCATCGTCGCGGTGTCTCACGCCGACACCATCAAGGCCGCCATCGCCGCCGCGATGGGCACCCACCTCGACCTGTTCCAGCGCATCGTCGTGTCGCCGTGTTCGATCACGGCCATCACCTACACCGCGGGCGGCCCCATCGTGTTGGCGGTCAACAGCACCGGTGACGACCTGGCAACGCTGGTCCCTTCGTAGTCCATGAATGCATCGTTTCGTTTCGAGGTCCCCGAGCACTTCACCGCCGGCACCGTCGGACCGCGCGGCCAGCGCACCTTCTACCTCCAGTTCGGCAACGTGGGCGAGATCGTCTCGCTCAAGTGCGAAAAGCAACAGATCCAGGCCCTGGCGGAGTTCCTCGACCAGCTCCTCGACGACGCCGGTCCCGTCACCCCCGACGACGTGCCCCTGGCCCTCGATCTGATCGACCCCGTGCAGCCTGCGTGGACGGTGTCGTCCATCGGCGTCGCCTACCGCGAAGAGGACGGCCACTTTCTCCTCGTCGTCGAAGAGCTCCTCGACGACGATGCCGACGACGAGGTCGAACCCGCGGCGGCACAGCTGAGCATTTCGCCCGGCCAGGTGAAAGCGTTCATCGACCGGGCACGCGATCTCGTCACCGCCGGGCGGCCCCCGTGCAACTTCTGCGGCCGGCCCCTCGATGGTGACGGCACCTGGTGCGCCTGTCACAACTGACCCGTGCTCCCTCCACCACCGACCGACCCGCCGGGGCCATCCACATGAAGTCGAGCCATCACCCCGCCGACGACGACGACACCCCGTTCCGCGATCGGGGTCCGGTCACCGCCGAGCTGGCCGAGGACGTCCTCGGCAATGGCGAGATCGACCTGCTGGGTCGCATGCCGTGGAGCTCGAACATGACGTTCCTCGCTGACGTGACCCTCGGCGATCAGATCCTCCAGGGCATCTACAAGCCCCACAAGGGTGAGCGGCCGCTGTGGGACTTCCCGTCGGGTCTCTACAAGCGTGAGGTCGCGGCCTATGAGCTGGCGAAGGCGCTCGGCTGGGAGATCATCCCCCCGACGCTGCTGCGCGACGGCCCGGTCGGGCCGGGATCGCTGCAGCTGTTCGTGCCGTGCGACTTCTCGGTGCACTACTTCCACATGCTCGAAGAGCAACGCCACCACCACACCTTGCAGCGCTTCTGTGCGTTCGACATCGCCGCCAACAGCACCGACCGCAAGGGCGGGCACCTGTTGCTCGACAGCACCGACGGCATCTGGGGCATCGACAACGGCCTGACGTTCCATGCCGAGTTCAAGCTGCGCACGGTCATCTGGGACTTCGGCGGCGACGACATCCCCGCCGACATCGTCGACGACATGCAGGCGCTGCTCGAGCGCGGGCTGCCCGACGAGCTGTCCGAGCTGCTCGATCCCTTCGAGACCGACGCCCTCCTGACGCGCATGCGGGGCCTCGTACGCGAGGGTCGCTTCCCCGTCGACCACAGCGGACATCGCTACCCCTGGCCCCTGGTCTGATCCGGCGCACCCGCCGAGACCAGCCGATGCCCGACGCCGACCCCACCGAGGCGCTCGCCCAGCGCGGCGACCTCGACGGGCTCCTGCGCCTCCTCGACGATCTCTGCGACCAGGGAGACTGGGATGAGGTCCTGCGGCTACGGCGCCTGAGCCGCGCCGCCATCGACCGGGGCCATCAGCTCTGGCCGGCCGCCACCCACGCCGAGTACCGCCTGGCCCTCGATGCCCCGGGGGCGTGGTGTGCTCAGATCCTCGATCCCGACAGCGGGCTCTTCGCCTGGGGGCCGCTGACCGAGGTCGCGGCGTCGACCCACACCTGGGACGAGCTGGCCCCCCACCTCGAGCCCGGGCCGAGCCGTGAGCAGTTCGCGCTCGAGCGGGTCGTCCGCGGCGAAGACCTCAGCGGGCTCGGCCTCGATGCCGATTTCCACACCGACCTGCCCCTGCGGTTGCTCGAATGGGAACCCAGCTACCCGCTCGCCACCTACGCCGCGGACGAGGTGGCAGCGCCCGCGCCGGATCTCCCGACAGCGCAGGCACTCGACAGCCCCCGCATCGCCGGGGAGGCGGTCGAGCCCGTCGAGGACCCCGACGCCATCGCCGCGCTGCGCGGCGTGGTGGGGCACTGGGTCGAGCGTTCGAACGGCCGCTCCGAGGCCCTGGCCGTGGCCGGTGACCACCGCCATGCGCTGCGCGCCATCGGCGTGCCGAGGCCCCGGGTGGCCGAGGTCCCGGGAGCGACCGCGTTGGCGCACGTGGCATGGGCGGCGGGTTCGGGCGGGGCGCACGGGCGGCGCCGGGGCATGGCCGCAGCGCGCTTCGAGGTCTGGTGGCTCGTCACCGCGCTGGCCGGACTGCTCGACGACTGGCCCGTCGCCGGCGACGAACTCGGCGAGGTGGTCGACGAGCTCCGGTGGTTCCTGTGGGATGCCTCCGAAGCCGACACCGGCTGGACGCTGCAGCTCTGCGTCGACGATCCCGCCGACGGCCTGGCCTGGATCCTGTCCGCTCGCGACGCCTGAGGGGGCAGCGCCGAGAGGTCGACGGGAACCTCAGCCGGCGAAGGCACCCCAGGTGTCGTTGGTCAGCGTGAGATCGCCGAGGGTCACCTGTTCGCCGCTCGGCGATGCGAGGGTGACCCCCGTCAGGGTCATCGTCAGCGAACCGACAGACTGCACCGGCACCGCACCATCGATGGTGACCGCAGCATCGACGATCTCCCAGGACTCGCTGACCGCGGGCTCGGGTTCGCCGGGTTCGACGACGTCGTCACACCAGTTGGCGAACAGGTCCGTGCCCACGTCGACCCGGCCCGACCAGATGATGCTGGGCACCGCGCCCACCGACGGGACCTGGCCTGCGGTGGCGGCCTCGAAGTCGGTGAACTCGATGAAGACGGCTGCGGTCTGGTCGGCATTCGAGGCCCAGAACCCGAAGCCGCAGCCGTAGACCTCGGTGAAGTCGGCGGTCGTGAGGTCGGCGACCGCCGGCACGGTCGGTGGCGCCGGCGTCGGTGTCGGCTCCGGCGTGGGGGTCGGCTCGGGAGGTGCGGGCGTCGCGGTCGGCTCGGCGGTTGCCTCGGCGGGGGGCGCGCCATCGGAGGCCGAGACCAACTCGGGACTGTCGTCGGCGCCACAGGCTGAGGCGAGTGCCACCACGGCCAACAGGACCGAGACGAACACTGCAGATCGGCGAGTCATGGAAGCTCTGACGATCCGCAACGCCGCTCGGTTCCCCCCCGCGCAGTCCATCAGCGCGACCCCATCAGTGCAGGGTCGAGACGGTGCCGGTTCCCTCGCACAACGGGCACACCACCAGGCGCCCCAGGCGCTGACGGGCGCCGACGCCCTCGCATTCGGGGCACGGATCGCCCTCGTCGATGCGGGTGATGCCCCACTCGGTGTCGTCGACGGTGCGGCCCTGCTGGCGATGCACGCGCCTGGCCAACCACATCATGCCGATCCACGACAGCCCGAGCACCAGGCCGAGCGCAACCAGATTCAACAGCATCGCCACGACGCCGAGTGTAGAGCGCGACCCCCGGATCGTGCACGGGCGAAATCGCCCTGGCGTCGCACGTCGACGGCCCCCCGCACGCGAGGGGCCGTCAGCGCGAGTTCCCGAGAGCTCTACCGGCCCTCGAGGGCCGCCAGGAGCTGGGGCAGGACCTTGTGGACGTCGCCGACGATGCCGAGGTCGGCGATCGAAAAGATCGGGGCCTCGGGGTCCTTGTTGATGGCGATGATCGTCTTCGACCCCTTCATGCCCACCATGTGCTGGGTGGCGCCGGAGATGCCCGCAGCGATGTAGACGTCGGGCTTGACGACCTTGCCGGTCTGGCCGACCTGGTAGCTGTAGGGCACCCAGCCGGCGTCCACGATGGCCCGTGAGGCCCCCGGAGCGCCGCTGAGCTGCTTGGCCAGGCTCTCGATCATGTCGAACTTCTCGGCCTCGCCGAGCCCACGGCCGCCGGCGACCACGATCGCGGCCTCGTCGAGCTTCGGACCGGTCGATTCCTCGACGAAACGGTCGACGACCTTCGCACCGCCGGCCGCACCCAGATCGGGCACTGCGAGCGCAGCCACTGCGGCCGCGCCCCCGCCGGTGGCTTCGGCCGCGAACGACTTGGGCCGCACCAAGAAGATGCCGGGCTTGTCGCCGGTGAACCGGGTGCGGACGTTGGTCGTGCCACCGAAGACGGGCTCGGTGCCGACCAGGCCGCCGTCGTCGACGAGATCGACGATGTTGGTGATGACCGATGCGTCGAGCTTCACCGACAGACGGGCTGCGGTGTCGCGGCCGTCCTGGGTGGTGCCGAACATGATCGCGGTCGGCGCGGAGCCGCCGTCGATGGCGCCGGCCACAGCCGATGCCAACGCCGGACCGATGAGCCCATCGATCGCACCGGTGGCGTGCACCGTGGTGGCGCCATGGGCGCCGAGTTCGGCGGCGACGGCATCGCCGTCACCGGCGTAGAACGCCTCGACGTCGCCGAGCTCGCGGGCCTTGGCCAGCAGCTCGAGCGTGATGGTCGCGACCTTTCCGTCGGTCGCTTCTGCGTGTACCCAGATGGTTCCCATGTCGCCTCCTCAGATGACCTTGAGCTCTTCGAGGAATGCGACGATGCGGCCGAAGCTCTCACCGTCGTCCTCGATGACCTCGCCGGCCTCACGCGCCGGTGCAGGCGCGATCTCGATGATCTCCTGGCCGCCGCCGGCCCAGCCGACTGCGGATGCGTCGATGCCGAGATCGGCGATGCCGACCTCGTCGACGGGCTTGGACTTGGCCGCCATGATCCCCTTGAACGAGGGATAGCGGGGCTCGACCACACCGGCGGTGACCGACACCAGGCACGGCAGCGGGCACGTGACCTCGTCGTAGCCGGCCTCGGTCTGGCGCTTCACCGCGACGGCACCGTCGGCGACGGTGACCTCTTTGGCGAAGGTGACCGACGGCAGACCCATGACCTCGGCGATCTGCTCGGGCACGGTGCCCGTGTAGCCGTCGCTCGACTCGGTGCCGGCGAGCACCAGGTCGGGTTCGGCGCGGGCGATGGCCGCGGCGAGGACCTTGGCGGTGCCGAGGGCGTCGGAGCCGGCGAGGGCGTCGTCGCTGACGAGGATGGCGCGGTCGGCGCCCATGGCCAGCGCGGTGCGCAGCCCGTTGACCTCGCCGTTGGGTGCCATGGACACCAACACGACCTCGCCGTCGCCGCCGACGAGCTGGAGCGCCATCTCGACGCCGTAGGAATCGGACTCGTCCAGGATCAACTTGACGTCGCGCTCGAGCGTCTTGGTCTCGGGATCGATGGCCCCGGGATCTGCAGGATCCGGGATCTGTTTCACGCAGACAGCTACCTTCATGGCTCTCATTCTCTCGTTGCGGCCAGGGGGTCTTCGCCTCGTGGCTCGACGGCGACGAGTGCGTACCTCGACGCCGGTACCGGCGCGCATCGGGTGCGCAACGACGCCAGAGGCCTCTGCACTGTAGTCGCCGACGAGGCACGGGCCCGTATCGAGAACGACCATCGCCTCCCCCGGGTCCGTCGGACCCGATCCGGCCGGGGCGGTCGCCGCGACACCCGCCGAGCGGGCACCATGGAGGGGTGAAGATCTTGATGGTGGTCAACCCGTCGGCATCGTCGGTGACCCCGCGCACCCACGTGGTCATCCAGAAGGCCCTGTCGGCCGATCACGACGTCACCGTCGCCGAGACCAGCCGTCGCGGCCATGCTGCACGGCTCTCCCAGGACGCGGCCATGAAGAACATGGACCTGGTGGTCGTGCTCGGCGGCGACGGCACCCTCAACGAAGCCGCCAACGGCCTGGCCGGCACCGACACGGCGCTCGCCGCGTTGCCGGGCGGGTCGACCAACGTGTTCGCCCGCACGCTCGGGTTGCCCGACGATGCCGTCGAGGCCACCGGCGTCCTCCTCGACGCCATCGATCGTGGCGCGATCCACCCGGTCGGTCTCGGGTCGGTCAACGGCCGGTACTTCTTGTTCCACGCGGGGCTCGGATTCGACGCCGCGGTGGTGGCCGAGGTCGAAAAGCGCGGCCAGCTCAAGCGCTACGCCAGCCACCCCTTGTTCGTGTTCGCGGCGCTCGACACGTGGCTGCGCCACTACGACAAGCGCAACCCGGCACTGTCGGTGCGCTTCGGCGACGGCGACATCGTCGGCGACGGCCGCTTCGCCATCGCGCTCAACACCAACCCCTACACCTACCTCGGTAGCCGCCCACTCGACCTGGCACCAGAGGCCACCCTCGACCGAGGCCTGGTGATGATCACGTTGCGAAGCCTGCGCCTGGCTCGCCTCGGACCTCTCGCGGTGTCGGCGCTGCGCAGCGGCGACGCGCTGCGCACCAACCGCAGCGTCGACTACCGCACCGACCTCGCCGAGTTCTGGGTGGACGGACACCGCCCGTTCCCCTATCAGGTCGACGGCGACTACCTCGGCGAGGTCACCAGCCTCCACTTCCGCCACGAGCCCGACATCTTGCGGCTCGTCGTGCCCGACACGAGCATCCTGTCGTCGGGCCCCGGCGACGGACCCACGTGATGCGGGCGCCCGAGCGGGCCTGGCGTGGGCTGGGCGCCGCCGTGGTGGCCATGGCGCTGGTCGCGGCGGCCTGCGCCGACGATGGGCCCACCATGTTCGACGCTCGACCCGACGCAGCGACGCCGACGGCCGAAGCCGACCGTGATGGTGTGGCCGTCGACGGTACCGGCGACGAGCGCGCACGACGAGACCGAGGCGGCGCCCACAGCGCCGCCGGAGGTCGCGGCATCGGGCTTCGTCGCCGGTGCCCCCGGCCTCGGCGACCCGTACTACCCGCTCCTGGGCAACAGCGGCTACGACGTCGAGCGCTACGTGCTCGATCTGACCTGGAACGACGACACCGGCGAGCTCGGCGGCACCACCACCGTCGAGGCCACCGCCACCGATGACCTGGCCTCGTTCAACCTGGACTTCGGCGGCGACATCGTCAGCGCCGCCCGTATCGACGGCACCGACGCCGCCATCGCCCGCGACGGCACCGAGCTCACCCTCACGCCGGCCGAGCCGCTGACGGCCGGCACGGACTTCATCGCCGAGATCGACCACACCGGCGTGCCCGGGCGGGCGCCGACCTTCACCAGCCTCGACTTCGGCGGCTGGTACGACCACGGCGGCGTCGCGTTCACGCTGTCCCAGCCCGCCGGCAACCTGGTGTGGCATCCGGTCA
The DNA here is from genome assembly GCA_963716795.1 of uncultured Acidimicrobiaceae bacterium. Lineage (GTDB taxonomy): Bacteria > Actinomycetota > Acidimicrobiia > Acidimicrobiales > UBA8592 > CAVQUE01. The sequence goes on from CAVQUE010000005.1 coordinate 28,072, forward strand.
ACGACCACCCCTCTGACAAGGCCCGGTTCCGGTTCGAGATCACCGCCGACGACGACCTCGCCGTCGCCGCCAACGGCCTGCTGAGCGATCAGGTCGACAACGGCGACGGCACCACCACCTGGACCTATGAGACCCGCGACCCCCAGGCGCCGTATCTGACGGCGCTGGCCATCGGCGAGCTCGACCTCGTCGCGGCACCGCCGGTCGGCGACATCGTGATCCGTCACGCCGCCGACCGCGACCTCGTCGACGAACTCGATCGCTTCGCCACGATCCCGGCGATGATCGAGGCCTTCGAAGAACGCTTCGGGCCCTACCCCTTCGAGGCCTACGGCGTGCTCGTCGTCGACGAGCCCCTCGGGGTCGCCCTCGAGCTCCAGACGCTGTCGATCTTCGGCACCGACTGGTTCGCTCCCGGCCGCGACCTCGACGCCATCAGCGCCCACGAACTCGCCCACCAGTGGTTCGGCAACCACGTCAGCGTCGGCGACTGGGACGACATCTGGCTCAACGAAGGGTTCGCCACCTACGCCCAGTATCTGTGGCTCGAGGCCAGCCGACCCGGCTACGACCTCGACGCCGACATGGCCTCGCTCGCACTGCTCGGCGACCGTCTCGATCTCCCGCCCGGCGATCCGGGCGCTGCCGACCTGTTCGACGCATCGGTGTACTTCCGAGGTGCGTTGACCCTGCACGAGCTGCGACGCACCATCGGCGACGACGCCTTCTTCGCCACGTTGCGCGCACACCTCGAGCGTCACGGCGGCGCCAACGCCGAGACCGCCGACTTCATCGCCACCGCCGAGGACACCAGCGGCCAGGACCTCACCGAGTTCTTCGACACCTGGGTGTTCGCAGACCAGCTACCCGGGTGACCTACCCGCCATCCACGGCCTTTCGGGCGGCGGCGACGTCGTCGCTGATGATGCCGTCGACGCCGATGGCGACCAGCTCGTTCATGCGGTCCGGGTCGTTGACCGTCCACGGGAAACAGACCAGCTCGGCGCCGTGCATGCGATCGACCAGGCGACGGTCGACGGTGGGCTCCCAGGGGTGCAGGCTGGTCAGCCCGGCTGCGACGGCCAGCTCGATCACCATGTCGGGGCTCATGAGCTCGAAGGTGACCAGCCCGACCGGGACGTCGGCATCGACGGCGCGGATGCGCCGCACCGTGTCGAGGTTGAACGAGCTCACGAGCAGCTCGTCGTGATGACGAAAGGCGAGGGAGAGCCCGACCACTGCGTCGGAGATCTGGTGGTCGGCGTCGTAGTCGGGGTCGTCGGGGTCGTTCTTGATCTCGATGTTGACCTTCGCGCCCTCGCAGGCGTCGAGCGCCTCGGCGAGCGTCGGCACCCAGGTGGGCAGCTCGTCGTAGGCCGTCTCGACGATGGTCCGACCGTCGGGCAGATGCGCGTCGTGGCTCACCACCAGGACATCGTCGGCGCTGCGCCGGACGTCGAGCTCGACCCAGTCGGCTCCGAGGGCCACCGCGGCGGCGAATGCGTCGCAGGTGTTCTCACGATGATCGTGAGCCGCACCCCGATGGGCGATGACGAACGTCATGTCACGAACCGTCGGCCCGGGCGCATCGCGACCCACCCCGGCCACGCATCTCACCGTGCGTCCCCGAACAGAGGGCCGATCTCACCGGTGGCGCGAAATCCACTGCCGTTGCCCACAACAACCACACGACCAACATCTTCCCCTTGTGTCTCGCCGGTGTGGCCCACTACATTCACCCCGGTCCGTTCGACCCAGCATCGCAGCTGAGTCGGCACCTGTCACCGTCTCGCTCCGGTGACACCGCCCGCACCCGGCTCTGACCGGCCGACCAAACCCTCTGGTGGAGGTCTCCGTGACCGTTCAAATCCTGCCGTTCGCCAACGCTGTCACCGACTGGCGCACCATGGCGCTGTGTCGAGACACCGACCCGGCGCTGTTCTTCCCGGTCGGCACCACCGGTGTCGCGCTCGATCAGATCGCTGCGGCGAAGGCCGTGTGCGTGCAGTGCACCGCCAAGGCCGAGTGCCTCGACTTCGCGCTCGACACCAACCAGGACTCCGGTGTCTGGGGCGGCCTCTCCGAAGAGGAGCGACGCGTCATCCGTCGCCAGCGTGCCGCAGCGGCACGCCGCCAGACCAGCACCGCCTGAGCGACACAGCACCGCGTCAGCGGCTCGGGTCACCCGGCGTGCGGCCGGGGGCGTCACGGCCCACCTGGGCCGCCAGGTTCTCGCCCAGGCCCTCGATCCGGGGCACGCGCAGGTGCACCACGGTGCCGCTGTCGGGCGCACCACGCGCCGCCATCGTGATCTCGCCGCCGAGGTCGCCTTCGATGAGGCTCCGCACGATGGTGAGCCCCAGGCCTGCTTCGGCGGCCATGTCGAAGTCGGCGACCAGACCGACGCCATCGTCGGTCACCCACACCTCGAGGGATTCGTCGGCGGCCTCGAATCGGATCTCGACCTCGGCGGTGGTGCGTTCCACCCCGACGAAGGCGTGCTCCACGGCGTTCTGCAGCAGTTCCGACAGCACGACCGCCAGCGGGGTCGCGACATCGGTCGGGAGTTCGCCGGCGTCGCCCCGCACGGTGAAGCGCAATGGCCGATCGGCCGAGCTGTACCCCTCTTCGACCAGGCGGGTCAGGGGACGCACGATGTCCTCGAACGGCACGTCGCTGGCCACCTCCTGGGACAAGATCTCGTGCACGACCGCGATCGACCGGATCCGGCGGACGGACTCGTCGATGGCCTGGCGAGCCTCGGCGGCGACCACGCGACGCCCCTGGAGGCGCAGCAGCGACGAGATCGTCTGCAGGTTGTTCTTCACGCGGTGATGGATCTCGGCGATCGTGGCGTCCTTCGACAACAGCAACCGATCACGCCTGCGCAATTCGCTGATGTCGCGGAGCAACACGATCGCACCCGTGAGCTCACGGCCCTCCGAGATGGGGATGGCTCGGATGACGACCGTCTGGTCGTTCCGTTCGATCTCCTCGGCGTGGGGCAGTCGGGTGGCGAAGGCGTTGCGCACGGCGCGTTGCTCGACGCCGGCCTTGGCCAGACGCTGTCCTTCGATCTGGCGGACCCCGAAGCGGGTCAGCACCGAGACCGCGTTCGGCGACGCGAAGCGCACCCGCGCCGAGGCATCGAGCAGCAACAGCCCGTCGCTGACCCGGGGGGCCTCTTCGACCTCGACCTCGTCGACCGGGAAGGGGTAGGAGCCCTCCGCGATCATCTGGGCCAGGCGTCGGAAGGTGAAGAAGTACGTCATCTCGAGTTCGCCGGGCTCGCGCTGTTCGTCGGGCGAGAACTCGCGGCTCATCACGGCGATGACCTCGCCGTTGTGGCGCACCGGCACCGACAGGGTCCGCAGGCGCGGCGCCACGGCCTGGCCGATCATGCCGCCGTCGATGATGGTGCCCGTCAGCCGGGCCCGATCGAGCAGCGGCCGGGCGCCGGCGGCGAACTCGACACCCACCATGTCGGTCCGGTAGATGGATCGTGCGGTGGTGGGGCGCACGTGCCCGACGATGCGGTACGCAGCTGCGTCGTCGCCGGGCAACGCGACGCACAACAGCAGGTCGGCGAAGCTGATGTCGGCCAACGGCGCCCAGGTCCGGATCAGGCGGGCCAGATGGCGTTGATGATGGCGGGCCAGGTCGGGACAGAGCTCGGGCAGCGACACCATCGCCGCCGAGCATAGAAGGCGAGATCTCGTCGGTTGACTGGCGGCTGCGATCGTGGTGGCGAGGCGGGCCAGGCCGTCGACGTCGACGATGTCGTCGGCCAGGTACGGCAACGACACCACGACGTCGGCGTGGTGACCGAGCGCATTGCGCAACTCGCGCTGGCGCGTCGCGACCATGCCGAAGTTGAGGTAGCTCTCGGCGATCTCGCGCAGGACCCCGGCCGTCAGCTCCGGCGCCACGTCGGCGCCGAGCGCCCCGTCCGCAACGATCTGCACGGCGAGGTCGTCCGCGTCCTGGTGCATGCGGCGAGCCGCCGAGGCAGACCGGGTGTTGCCGAACCAAGCGGGCAGCACCCGATTGAGGACGACCGCGCCGAGATGGAGCTCGTCGTCGGCCCAATGCGTCGATGAAGTACTCGCACTCGGTGACCGACGCCGGCTCCAGGCTGCTCACCACCATGAAGCTGGTCCGGCGGTCACGCAACGTGCGCTGGACTTCCTCTGCACGGGCGACGAACCCGTCGTCCATCGTCTGGAACAACACGAAGAAGTCGGCGATCTCGCGCAGGAACTGCTGGCCGAGGATCCGGTCGGCGACGCTGTAGAACGGTCGCGAGGCCGCCGTGAACAGCCGCGACCGGTAGGGCACGGTGAGCCAGCGCAGCAGCCGAGAACCGAAGAACTCCGCCATGCGTTCGGGTGCATCGAGGAAGTCGACGGCATTGCGCGACGGTGGCGTGTCGACGACGATCAAGTCGAATCGCCCGGAAGCATGCAGCTCGTGTAGGCGCTCCATGGCGATGTAGTCGTGGCTCTGGACGAACGTGCCCGTGATGTTCTCGTAGAGCTGGTTGGACAGGATCTGGTCGCGGGTCGCGGCATCGGGGGCGTGCATGCGGATGAGGGCATCCCAGGACGCCTTCGTGTCGAGTTGCGCGACCCAGAGCTCGCCCCGAGGCGCGGCACCGTCGACGGCGATACGGGCCGGATCGACCTGCACCTCGTCGTTGCCGATGTGTCCGAGCCCGAGGGCCGTCGCCAGCCGGCGCGCCGGATCGACGGTCAACACGAGCACGCGTCCGCCGAGGTGTTGCGCGGCGAGGAGTCCGGCCGTGGCCGCCACCGTGGTCTTGCCCACCCCACCCGGCCCGCAGACGACCACGACCTCCTTCGAGGTCAACAGCTGCGCGAGCGTGTCGTCGCTCATGACTCTGCCTCATCGCTCATGCCTGGGCCTCGTGGCTCACAGGACTTCGTCGCCGAGCGCGTCGGCCACCATGCGGGTGGCCCGGATGCCCTGGGCCCGGGTGAACAGCTCCGGCACGAACACCAGGGGCGTGCCCGCCGGGAGCTCGTCGGCCAGACGGGCGATGTGGGCCGTGCGGGAGCGACGCATCCGCACGGCGAGGTCGGCGCCGTCGAAGACCCGCTCGACGTCGCGCCCGAGTTCGTTGCGCATCAGCGCTGCCGGTGCGTCGGTCCGCAGCGCTGCGAACACAGCTTCTTCGCGGTCGCCGAACAGCTCGGGCAGGACCCGGTTGACCACCACTGCTGCGAGGTCGATGTCGGTTTCGGAGCTCAGCCGGGCACTCAGCTCGATGGTCTCGGTGACCGGCATCTCCTCGGGCACCGCGACGATGACGGTCCCGCACACCGCAGGGTCCTGCAAGATGTCGAGCATCCACCGGGTCTGGTCACGCACGACCCCGACCCGCACCAGGTCGTGGATGGCCGCCGGGGCGGCGAGCTGCCCGACGACGTGGCCCGTCGCCGACGCATCGACCACGACGAGGTCGTAGTTGCGTTCGCGGACCTCATAGGCCAACTTGCCGATGGTCAGGATCTCCCGCACGCCCGGCGCTGCGGAGGCCACGAAGTCGAACGACCGGGCCAGTGGCCCCAGGCGCGTCACGATCGGCAGGCGCAGGTTGATGCGCAGGTACTCCTTGAGGGATTCCTCGGTGTCCATGACCATCGCCGACAGGTTCGGTTCGACCTCGCGGGGTTCGAAGTCCAGCGGGCCGCTCTCGAACGCGGCGGCGATGTCGCCCTTTGCGTCGACCTCACACACCAGGGTGCGCTTGCCGACCCCCGCGGCGAGCGACGCGAGACCGGCAGCGATGCTGGTCTTGCCGACGCCGCCCTTGCCGGTGACGAACAGCAACCGCCGATCGAGCAGCGATTGCGTCATGGCTCAGGCGCCGAAGCCGATACGGGGCGAGCCGTTGGATTCGCCCAGATCGACATAGGCGATGCGATCGCTCGGCACGCCGACGTCGCGACCATGGCGATCGGTGATCCACAGGACCCCGAGATCGCCGGTGATCGCGGCTTCGATCGAGGCCTTCAGCTCGTCGCGGTCGGCGTCTGCGACGTCGATCTCGAGCTCTTTGACGGTGTCACGCACGCCGATACGGATGATCATCACAGTTCCTCTCGGTGCCGCATCGAACGGCACGGTCTCGTCGCCCGGTGCTGCGGGCTCACAACAGCTTCAGGGCAGGGTTGTAGCGACGCGTCGGTGCCAGTTCGACATCGACGATCTCGGCCATCGCCGCGAAGACCGTACCCGCCTCGCCATCCGGGTCGGTGGCCACCAGCGGGTTCCCCGAATCGGCGCCCTCACGCAGCGCCTCGGTCAGCGGAACCCGGCCCAGCAAGGGGACCTCGAGCCGGTTCGCGAGCTCCTCGCCGCCGCCGGACCCGAACAAGTGGTAGCGCTTGCCGTCATCGCCGGTGAACCAGGACATGTTCTCGATGACGCCCTTGACCTCGAGCTTGACGGTGTCGGCCATGAACGCCGCACGCTGGGCCACCCGCTGGGCTGCCGGCTGGGGGGTCGTGACGACGTAGACCTCGGCACGGGGCAGGAACTGTGCCAGCGACAGCGAGATGTCGCCGGTGCCGGGAGGCAGGTCGACCAACAAGAAGTCCGGATCGTCCCAGAAGACGTCGGTGAGGAACTGCTCGAGTGCCTTGTGCAGCATCGGGCCGCGCCAGATCACCGGCTGGTCCTCGCGGGCGAAGAACCCCATGGAGATGGCGCGCACGCCATGCACCTCCGGCGGGATCAACATGTCGTCGATGACCACCGGGGCCCGGTCGATGCCGAGCATGCGCGGGATCGAGAAGCCCCAGACATCTGCGTCGATGATGGCGACGCTCTTGCCACGGTTCGCGAGCGCGATGGCGAGGTTGGACGTCACCGATGACTTGCCGACACCGCCCTTGCCCGAGGCGATGAGCAGCACCCGGGTGCGCGACGAGGGGTCGGCGAAGGGGATGGCGCGTCCTTCGGCGTGGCCGTGTGCGGGCTGCGAGCCGGCGGTGGCGGCCGGGTCGCCGTGGAGACGCTGGCGCAGCTCGGTGCGCTCCTCATCGGTCATGACGGTGAAGTCGATGGCGCTCGAGGTGACCCCGTCGAGGGCCCGCACCGCTCCGTTGACCCGATTGTCGATCTCGTTGCGCAGCGGGCAGCCGGCGATGGTGAGCGCGACCTTCACGGTGACGTCGCCGTCGACGATGGTGATGTCGCGCACCATGCCCAGGTCGACGATGCTGCGGTGCAGTTCGGGGTCTTCCACAGGCCGCAGGACCTCGATGACCTGTTCTTCGGTGACTGCCATGGCGGATCAGCTCTCCTGTCGGGGTCTCGTGCCTGGCGCGTGGCGGGTTGCGATGGCGACACGCGTGCGGATTTCCACTACGGAGACAGTGCAAACCCTCGATCGCATAGACTACCGATGTCCTTCCCCAACGCCCCGCCGAGTCGTCGGCGGTTTCGCCGAACCCGAGGCCCACGCGATGGCATCCGCCGCAGCACCCTCTCCCGCTCCACGCGACGCCGCGCCAGCTGCCGGCGAGCTCGCCGCCGCGACCACCGACACCGTCACCGCCACCCTCACCCCCACCGAATTCGCCTCGGTCGTCACCGCCATCACCTCGGCCTTCGGCGATCCGACCCGGCGCGACATCTACCTGTACGCCCACGAGGTGCCCGAGGGCATCACCGCCGCGTCGACGGCTGCGCGATTCGAACTGCACCCCAACGTCGCCCGTCACCACCTCGACAAGTTGGCCGGCGGCGGGTATCTCGAGGTCTCCCGCTCCACCGGTGGTGGCGCCGGGCGTCCCTCGAAGGTGTATCGCTGTGCCGAACCCCAGATCACCGTCGAGGTTCCCGTCCGCCATCACGACGTGCTGGTCACGTTGTTGGGCAAGGCCCTGTCGATGCTCAGCGCCGAACAAGCAGAACAGATGGCCGAAGAGGTCGGCGTCGAGTACGGCCGGGCCATGGCCGCGGCCATGGGCGACGCTGACGGCGGTCGATCGTTCCGCCAATCACTCCACATGGTCGCCGACGCGCTGACCGCCCACGGCTTCGCAGCCCACGCCGAGAAGTACGGCGACGAGCTCCAGATCATCGCCGAGAACTGCCCGTTCGGGGGCGCTGCCATCGAACACCCCGTCATCTGTGCGGTCGACCGCGGCATGGTCAAGGGCATGCTCGACTCGCTCCACGGTGCCGGTCGCCCGGCGACGTCGAGCTCACGGGCCGCAGGCGACGACGTCTGCGTCACCGCCGTCGATATCTGATCCCGCGACCACCGTCCCCGTCGACGCCGTCGTTTGGCGTCGCCACCGGAGCACGCAGTACCCTCTGCCGGCGATGCATCGACCGGGACGACCAGCGTGACCATCTATCTGGTCCGCCACGCAAGCGCCGGATCGCGAGGTTCGGGACCGGACGATCTGGCACGAGAGCTCGACGACGAGGGCCACGAACAGGCTCGCCGGCTCGTCGACGCCTTGGCCGATTCGGGCGTCGAACGCATCCTCACCAGCCCCGCCGTGCGGTGTCGTCAAACCGTCGAACCGCTCGCGACGAAACTCGGCATCGACATCGAAGCCGTGCCCGATCTCGTCGAGGGGCGCCCCGCAGGACCGCTGGTGTCGATGATCAACCGCCTCGTCGCCGCCAACTCCTCAGCGGTGCTGTCGAGCCACGGCGACATGATCCCCCTGGTGCTCGACGCACTGTCGGTGCTGGGCATCCCGATGGCCGGCAACAAGTGCCAGAAGGGCTCGATCTGGGAGCTGCGCACCGCCGACGAGCACATCGTCGAAGGCCGCTACCGCGGCCGCCCCTGAGCTGGGCCGATCAACAGATCGCCGCCGCGAGCGATTCGCCGCGTTCGGCCAGCGGCGGTGGCGCATCCACCAGCGCAGCGAGGGCGTCCAGGTCGCCACAGGCCCGGGCTCGGGCATCGGGGTCCGAGCTCCCCGCCAAGAACGACGCCCGCGACAACAACGCTTCGGCGTCGTCGGGATTCGCGCTGACGGCACGATCGAGCGCGGTCGCCGCCTCGTCCACTTCGCCGACCTGGGCCAGGATGAGGGCACGTCGGCTGAGCGCCGCGGGGTTCGTGGGCTCGATCTCGGTGATGGCCTCGAACAGCTTCAGCGCTGCCACCGGGCCGCCCTGGCGGTCGCTGTTGACCAGATATCCCGCAGCCGCGAGCGCCTGGTCGATGCTCAGGCCGAGCTCGGTGAGGCTCGGCGCGGGGCCGGCCTCCTGAAGGCGGTCGAAGCGCGACTCGCCGTAGACCTCGCCGACGATGCCGCGCTGTTCGATGAGCACCGTGACCTCGGGTGGCGCGGTGGCCAGGTCGATCTCGTCGAGCGCCGCGGCGGCCTCGCCGTAGCGGCCGAGGTCACTCAGGGCGATGATCGTGAACACGGCGGCGTCGGTGGTGTCGGGGTCGAGGGTGAGGGCCTCGTTCCAGGCGTCGAGGGATTCCTCGGCCGGTTCGCCACTGCGGTACGCCAGCCAGGCCCGGTAGGTGATGGCCTCGGTGTTCGACGGCTCCTCGTCGAGCACCTCGGTGTAGAGGCCGATGGCATCGTCCCAGCGATCCTGCTGGCCCAGCAGGGACCGGGCTTGGTTCAACAGCGTGATCGTGCTCTCGCGCAGACCGCCGGTGGCCTCGTCACCGTCGTCGCGTGCGCCGGAGGATCGGGCGATGAGCGAGCCGCTGAGACCGCCGAGCACCGCCAGCCCGACCATCCAGATGAGCACCTGGCGCCACCGGATCCCGGGCCGGGACGCGAACGCGGCCCGCTGATCCTCGATGCCCCGGATGGCCATCGCAGCCCGACGGGTGTAGTCGTCCTTGAGGGCTTCGTAGTCGGCGTCGTCGATGTCGCCGGCGGCGTGCTCGGCATCGAGATCGGCCAGCGAGCGCAGCAGGAAGTCGCGCTCCTCCTCGAGGGCGGCCAACACGTCGGGGTCGAGGCGACGTGCTGGTCGCCGGGTCGTGGTCACGGCGAGTCGGCGCGTCCGAGCGCATCGGCGACCAGACGCTTGTCGTCGTCGGTGGCCGACGCCACAGCCGCCGACTGGCCCTTCCAACGAGAGAACGCCAACGCCAACGCGCCCGTCGCCAACCCGATGGCGAGGAACGGTGCCACCCACACGAACCCGGTGAGACCCGAACGGCTGGGCGTGAGGTCGACCCACTCGCCGTAGCGTTCGACGAACACGTTGCGGATCTCGGCGTCGGTCATGCCTGCGTCGACCGACTGCTTGATCTCGGCGCGGATGATCTCGGCGATCGGCGCATTGGAGTCGTTGACGGGCTGGCCGGAACACTGCGGGCAGGCGAGCGTGCCGGCCAACTCGGCGACGCGTTCGGCGTCGCTCTGGGGACCACGGTCGTCGGTGGCGCCATAGGCCAGCGCCATCACGGCGACGACCGCCATCAGGGTCCATGAGAGCCGGCGCAGCCGTTGCGCGTTCAACACGGGATCACCTCGGTGAGTTGTTCGTAGCTGGTCTGGCCGACGATCTTCTGCACGACCAGGCCGTTGGGGGCGATGATGACCGTCTCGGGTGGAGCGGTGACGCCGAAGTCCACCACAGCCGAGTTCGTCTCGCCGACCAGGACCGGCCAGTCGCCGCCCAGACGGTCGAAGAACGCGGCGACGTCGTCGGCGTCGTCGCGCACCGTGACCCCGACGAGCTCGGTCGAACAGGCCGTCCCGTCGGGGCGGACGAGGCCCTCGTCGTCGAAGCGGATGAGGTCGGGATGCTCGGCCTCACAGGGGGCGCACCAGCTGGCGAAGAAATTGACCACCACCCATGTCTGGTCGGCCGCCGGCAGTTCGCGGTTGGCCGCGAGCACGGCATCGAGATCGAAGGCCGCACCGTCGTAGGACACACCCTCGACCGGCGGCGACGGCTCGCCGACGATGTCGAAGCTGGGGTCGTTCTCGGCGGGTTGGCGGGTGGCCAACAACACGATGAACACCACCACGACCGCTCCGACCACCCCGGCTGTGATCCGGATCGAGGGCCCGCGTGGCGGACCCGAGGCCGGGTCGTCGTCGAGGTACACATCGTGGTCGACGACCTCGTCGTCGAGACCGTCGGCGTCATCGAGGGGGCCCGCGTCGACAGGATCGTCTGTGGCGCCCACGTCAACGCCCCGCGGCGTCGAGGTCGATGATCGGTGCCGACACCGGCTCGGTGGGCCGACGCGAGGTCCGGCCCGGGAAGGCCGACAGCACCGTGCCCACCAACATGATCAGACCGCCGATCCACAGCCAACTCACGAGGGGTTGGCGCGTCGCCCGGATGACGATGCTCGGGTCGCCGTCTTCGGGCGCGACGAGCAACGCCACCTGGATGTCGGCGGCGAGGGTCGCCTGGGTGTCGGGCGACGCCACGACCTGGCCGCTGGCGATGAAGCGTTCGAGCGACGGCGTCAGCGCCTCGCCACCGACGATGATGGTGGCCTCGTCCTCGATGCGGTTCGAATGCTCGATGACGCGGGCGGATTCGTACACGATCTCGGTGTCGCCCAGACTCACCGATTCGCCGGGCACCATCTCGAACTCGCCCTGACGCAGGTAGGACGCGGCTGGCGACGAGGCCCAACGCCACTGCGATGACACCGAGGTGCACGATCATGCCCCCGTTGGCTCGCCCGACCAGGCCCCGCCACCCCTGGCGACGCGTGGCCAGCACCAGCTGGCGCAGCGCAGCCGAGGCCGCGAAGCCCGCCATCGTGAACCCGAGCAACGGGGCCAGGCCCCGGGCGCCGACCAGCACGGCGAACACCAGCGACGCCACCGCACCCCACGCCGGCCACTCCAGGCGCTTGGCCAGCAGTTCACCGCTGGCCTTGCGCCACGGCAACGCCGGGGCCACGGCCATGAGGAACAACAACGTGAGCCCGACCGGCGCGGTCATGCGCTCGAAGTACGGCACCCCGACCGACACCCGTCGGTCCTGGAGAGCCTCCACGATCAGCGGGAACACGGTGCCCAACAACACGATGAAGGCGAACGCCGCGAAGACCAGGTTGTTGGCCAAGAACGCGCCCTCGCGCGACAGCGGCGAATCGATGCTGCCCGGGGCCCGGAGGCGGTCACCGCGCCAGAAGATCAGCCCGACGGTGACCACCACCGTGATCGCGAAGAACGTGAGCAGCCAGGGCCCGACGCCGCCTTCGCTGAAGGCGTGCACCGACGCCAGGACGCCCGATCGGGTGATGAACGTGCCGAGAATGGTCAGCGAGAAGGTCGCGCACACGAGCGACAGGTTCCACACCCGCAACATGCCCCGCCGCTCCTGTACCAACACCGAATGCAGGTAGGCCGTGCCGGTCAGCCACGGCAGCAACGACGCGTTCTCGACCGGGTCCCAACCCCAGTAGCCGCCCCAGCCCAACACGTCGTAGGCCCACCAGGCGCCGAGGACGATGCCGGCGGTCAGGAAGCCCCAGGCGAACAGCGTCCAGCGTCGGGTCTCGAGCAGCCAGCCCTCGCCGAGGCGTCCGGTGACGAGCGCCGCGATCGCGAACGCGAACGGCACCGTGAACCCCACGTAGCCCAGGTAGAGCATCGGCGGATGGAACGCCACGAGGATGTGGTTCTGCAGCAGCGGGTTGGGTCCGGGCCCGTCGTAGCCGGCTGGCGGATCGAAGGTGGTGAACGGGTTGGCCGGCCCGAGCATCAACAACATGAAGAACGCGGTGACGGCGAACATCGTGAGCATCGCCCATGCGACGAGGGGGTCGTCCATGCGGCTCTTGAACTTGCGGGCCACGATGACCACGTAGCCGGCCAGGATCAGGCCCCACAACAAGATGGAGCCCTCCAGCGCCGACCACATGGTGGCGACGTTGAACAACGGCGACGTGCGGCTCGACCCGTGGTCGGCCACGAACAGCACCGTGAAATCGCGGGTGATCAGCGCCCGCTGCATCGCGAAGGTGGCGATCACCATGCCGGCGAGCACCATCCAGGCATAGCGGTGCGCCAGGCGCAGCAGTTCGGGACGGTCGCGGCGGATGCCGACGACCAGCATCGGGATCGCGACGACGCTCGCGACGAGCGACAGGATCACCCCCGTGGCCCCCACGACCGCGTTCATGTGTTCTCCTCGGAGAGGTTCGGGTCAGGCATCACCGCACCACGTGCTGTGAAGCCCGACTCTAGGGGACGGCTGATTCGACCCGGCCGCGGTTGTCGGCCTCGTCGAGACGATCCTCGCGATAGTCGTTGTCGTGCTTGACGAGCACGCGGTCCGCGGCGAAGTACCAGCCATCGTTGGCACCTCCGGCGAAGCGATCGACCGGCGCTGCGCCCTGCACCCACTGACCCTCGAGGACCACCGGCACACCGGCTTCGAACAGGTCGGGCGGCGTGCCCTGGCTGACCACGTCGACGAGGACCCCATCGAAGGCGACGGTGAAGGGGGTGACCTCTTCGCCCGACACGATCAGGGTGTCGTCGTTGTCGGCATCGGCGATGGGCGAGCCGAGGAGCTGGAAGCGGCGGTCGCCCTGTTCTTCGCGCTCTGCGACGGCGATGTCGGCTTCGAGGAAGGCCTGGCTGTTGGTCATGAGCACCCACACCAGCACGGCGATGGCGCCGGCCATGACCGCGAGGACGACCCACGGCAACAAGCCGGATCGCCGGCGCGTTGCCGGTGCCTGGCGCGGCGTCAGGTCGAGTGGAGGGGTGTCGGTCATGACGGTTCGGTCACCTGATCGATCGATGGGTTCTGGCCGACACGCATGGTGTCGGGGATGTCGCCGGGGACGACGGCGTCGCCGTCGCTGGTCATCCAGCGGCGGCGTTCGGGCGCCACGTGGCGGCTGAGCGCCCGGCCGCGTCGCAGCACCGACCAGGCGTAGAGACCGATGACGGCGAGGCCGAGGCCCCACCCTGCGAACACGTAGCCGGCGTGGGTCATCGGGTGGCTCCCTCGACCGGGCCGCCGATGGCCGCCTCGACGCCGACCGCAGCTTCGGCTCGGCGCTCGTCGAGCGCATCGAGCATGCCGTGCCGGTCGATCTCCTCGTCGAGCCAGGCCACACGGAAACGGTGGATGGTCAGCCACACGAAGATGGCACCGAACACGACCATGCCCAGGAACCAGCTGAACAGCGTGAGGTTCTCGAGCTTGCCGTCGGTGAGCGAGGACTGCTGGTGCAGCGTGTTGTTCTCCCACCACTCGACCGAACGGTTGACGATGGGGATGTTGATGGCGCCGACGATGCCGAGCACCGCGGCCCGGCGCGCCCGGATGTCGGGGTCGCCGGGGACCTGGCGGAACGCCAGATAGCCGATGAAGGTCAAGAACAGGACCAGCGTGGTGACGAGGCGCACGTCGCCCCACTCCCACCAGGTGTTCCAGGTCGGCCGCCCCCAGATGCTGCCCGTGGCCAGGGTGAGACCACAGAAGACGACGCCGACCTCGGCCGAGGCGTGGGCGAGGGTGTCCCACCAGCGCGACCGCTTCCACAGCACCATCACGCTGCCGATCGCCGTGATCGAGAAGGCGATGTAGGTCAGCAAGGCCATCGGGACGTGGATGTAGAGCAGCCGGACCGAGTCCTCCATGAGGTCATCGGGCGGGCTCCACACGAACGCGAACAACAACAGCACCGGCAGCGCAGCGAGGATGGCGATACCAAGACTCCGGGTGAATCGCGAGCTCGTTCCGGTGGGGACCTCGGATGTGGTCAACTCTCCTCCAACGCTCAACTCTCCTCCAACAACACGCCATAGGTGAGCAGTCCGAATGCGAGCTGGACCGCTGCGAAGGCCGTGAGCATGGCGAGCCATGCCCAGCCGTCGACGTCGACTCGCTCGAACGCATCGCCGAACACTCGCGTCGCACTGATCAATACCGGCGCGAGTACCGGAAGTAACAGGATGGGCAGCAGCGTCTCCCGTACGCCAAGTCCCAGCGCCAGGACGCCGTAGATCGTACCGGCCGCGGCGATGCCGACGGACGCGGCCAGCGCCGCCAGCACCACCAGGATCGGGTCGGCGACCGACACGTCGAACAGCACGATCACCGCCACCAGCAGCCCGGCTTCGAGCACCAGCAACTGGGCCAACAGCGCCAGCGCTTTGCCCAGGAACACCGCCGGCGCCTCGATGTCGGACAGCAGGATCCGGGCCTGGGCGTTGTCGGCGGTCTCGATCGAGGCGCTGCGTTGCACGGCCAGCACGGCCACCAACAGCACCGCCACCCAGAACAACCCGGGCGCAGTGTCGCGCAGGGTCTCGGTGTCGGCGTCGAGGGCGAATCCGAACAACACCACGATCAACAACGTGAACGGCGCGACCTGGTTGGTGATGACCCGCGACCGCCATTCGACCCGCAGGTCCTTGCCGGCGATCAGCAGTGCATCGTGGATCACGACGCTGCCTCGGTGTCGTGCTCTGCGGCGCCGCTGTCGCGGACGGCGAGACCGCCGGCAGTGCCCGTGTCGCCGACGGCGAGACCGCCGGCAGTGCCCGTGTCGCCGACGGCGAGACCGCCGGCGATGGTGACGACGCGTCGGCTGATGCCGGCGACCCGTTCGAGTTCGTGGCTGGCCAGGAGCACCGTTGCGCCCGCTGCGGCGGCGTCGGCGACGAGACCATCGACGACATCGCGGCCCTGCTGGTCGAGCGCCGCGTGCGGCTCGTCGAGAAGCCAGAGTTCGGGGCGACGGACCACGAGCGTCGCCAGCGACGTCCGGCGGCGTTGCCCCGCCGAGAGGCGGCGCACCTCGATGTCGCGCAGACGGGTGCCGAGTCCGAACAGCGCCAGCGCAGCGTCGACCTCGGCAGCGTCGGCGCGACACGCCCGAGCCCAGAAGGTGACGTTCTCGGCGACGGTCAGGTCGTCATAGAGCCCGGTGGCGTGACCCAACAGCCCCACGCGGCGGCGTACGGCCCGTCGATCGCCGGCCAGGTCGTGGCCGAGCACGGTGGCCCGACCCGACTCCACCCGCAACAGCCCGGCACACAGCCGCAACACCGTGGTCTTGCCGGCACCATTGGGGCCCTGCAACAGCACGACCTCGCCCCGGTCGACATGCAGATCGATGCCCGCGAGCGCCGGGAACCGCCCGAGCAGGGCCACCACCTGCGACAGCGACACAGCCGGATCCCCGGCAGGTGACGGCGGTATCGACGCAGGTTCCATGACGCCCACGAGCGTACCCGCGGGCCCGCCCGCCGCCCGGGCCCTGGGGTGGTTCGCGCCGACGCCGCCACCATCTGACCAACAGCTACCCTCGTGTCGCACCGATTCGCCCCCCGTCGGGCGCACGTCAGTCCCTGCACCCCACCGGTTTCGACCCATGCTCCTGTCTCGCATCCTCGGCGGCCTCGGCCGCTTCTTCATCTCGCTCGGTGTGCTGACGCTGTTGTTCGTGGCGTATCAGCTCTGGGGCACCGGCATCATGACCGCCCAGGCGCAGAACGCGCTCGAGAACGACTTCGAGGACCTGCTGGCCGAAGCCGGGACCCCGGTCCTCGCCGAGGGCATCGGCGTCACCGAGCCGACCGAGCCCGATGAAACCGCTGCGCCACCCGACGCCGAATCGGTCGACACCGGCCCGAGCCGCGCCGAGCGCCGTCGCATCGCCCGGCTGCTGTGGCAGCCCAACGGTGAGCCCGTGGCCCAGATCTTCGCGCCGGACATCAACCTCGACTGGACCGTCGTCGCTGGCGTCGACAGCGATGCGTTGACCAAGGGCCCGGGGCACTACACGAGCACGCCGATGCCGGGCCAGCCCGGCAATGCGTCGATCGCCGGCCATCGGACCACCTGGGGCGCGCCGTTCAACCGCATCGACGAGCTCGATCCAGGCGACGAGATCACCATGCGCACCGTGCAGGGCACGTTCGTGTATCGCGTCGTCGAACAGGACAACGGCAAGGGACACTTCATCGTCACCCCCGATCGGGTCGACGTGTTGGACCAGGACTTCGTCGAACACCCGAACCGGCTGACCCTCACGGCGTGCCACCCCAAGTTCAGCGCCGCCCAACGCATCATCGTCGTGGCCGAACTCGTCGGCGAGCCGACGCCGTTCATCGGTCCCCCCGGTGGCGAAGGCCTCGCTGAGGCCACCCTCGCATCCGAAGACGTCGATGGTGCGGGCGACACCGGCCAGCCTGCGGCCGAGGCCACCGACCCGGAGGGCGCATCCACCGACGGCGCTGCTGCCGAGGACACCGCCGAAGCGGCAGCGGACGAGGCCACGGCAACCGACGACACCGAAGATGCGACCGGCGCGGCGATACCCGTCGCCGATCAGGGCGACCCGACCGCCGCGCTCCTCGAAGGCGGCGCCTCCGACGACTTCGGCGAAGGCCTCAACGGCGACTCCTCGGCCATCATGCCCTCCATCACCTGGGGCCTGGCGGCGTTGGCGATCTGGGCGACGGCCGCGTTCGCCGCAGCACGCTGGCGACGGATCCCCTCCTATGCGGTCGGTGTCGTTCCGTTCTTCGCCGTGCTGTTCATCTGCTTCGTGCACATCGACCAGGCGATCCCGAGCTACTGATGCCGCCCGCTGGTGCCCGCCCCACACCACTGCGCGCCCGGGCACGGGTGCGACTGCTGCTGCTCGGGGGCGTTGCGGCGTTCGTGCTCGTGGGCGCGACGGCGTGTTCGGGCGATGGCGCCGACTCCGAGACCCTGCCGGCGTCGGCCATCGTGACCCCTGCCGAGGTCGCCGACACCGATGCCGGCGAGGACGAGCGTCGGCCCGAGGGGCGCACGATCGACCGCTTCGCCCTCGAGCCGGGCATGTGCTTCAACGACTACGTCCTCACCGACGACGAGACGGGGGAGTCGAGCGAGCTGACCACCCGGATCGACTGCCGTCGCGAACACGACGGCGAGATCTACGCTGCGCACATCCACCCCGCCGATGCCAGCGTGGCGTTCCCCGGAAGCACCGAACTGCAGCGCTGGGGAATCGAGGTCTGCTACGACGACTTCGCCACCTTCGTCGGTGAGCTCTACGAGCTCTCCCGGCTCGAGATCGGGGTCATCGTGCCGGACGAACAGGCATGGACCGCGGGGCTCTACCGGACGGTCACGTGCTACGTCCGCGCCGGCGACGGCGAGCTGCTGTCCGGCTCGATGCGCAACGCCCAACTGTGAAGCCGACGACCCCGGCGTCCGACGCCGTTGGCGACGACGCCACGACTGGGCGAAGATGACCGCCGTGACCGACCCCGTGCTCGAACGCCGTATCCGCATCGCCCGTCTGGTGCGGCTCGGCAAGCGCATCGGCTACGGGCTGTTCGGCGTCGCCATCGTGTTGTTCTTCGTCGGCTTCGCCACCACCTACGGTGATGGTCTGGTCACCGTCATCGGCGCAGCGCTCATCGTCGGCTCGCTGGTGCTGGCCCCCTCCATCGTGATGGGCTATGCCGTGCGATCGGCGCATCGGGAGGATCACGCCATGGGCAGACTGGGCGACGACGCATGAGCGAGCAACGCGAGCGTGGCCGCCCGGCCTGGCGCGCCAGCGCCACGAGGGCGAGATCATGAGCCGACTCACCGGCGTCGAGCGGCGTCAGCAGATCCTCGACGTCTCACTCGAGCTGTTCGGTGTGGGCGGCTACGACGCTGCGTCGATGGCCGACATCGCCGCAGCGGCCGGGGTCACCAAACCGGTCGTGTATCAGCACTTCGTGTCCAAGCGTGCGCTGTTCCTCGAGGTGCTGACCGACTACGGCCAGCGCATGGTGGCTGCCATCGAGAAGGCCACCGCCGATGCCAGCAACCCGCGCGACCAGGTGGCGTCGGGCTTCGAGGCCTTCGTCCGGTTCTTCGCCGACCATCCCCCGGCGTTCCGGGTCCTGTTCAGCGAAGCCAGCCGTGCCGATCCCGAGTTCGCGACCGAGGTCGCCCATGTCGAACACGTCGTCGCCGACCGCATCGCGTCGCTGCTCACCATCGACGATCTCGACGATGCGGACCGGCGTCTGGTCGCACACGGCATCATCGGCCTCGCCGAGGGTGCCGTGCGGTTCTGGATGGAAGACGACGCAGCCGACTCCCCGGATGCGTCGACGGTGGGCCGCCTCGACGCCGAGCGCGTCGCGACGATGCTCACCACCGTCACCTGGGCCGGCCTGCGCGGCGAACGCTGAGCTCGAGTTCGCGGCCGCTGACCGCAGCGTGGATCAGGGACAGCGGCGGACGCGGTCGGTGCCCGATCCGGCCCACACCCAGTGGAGGCGCCGGCTGATCGTCAGGCGGGCACGTCGCCGGCGGGGTCGTCTGCGATGGGCGAGATGTCGACGGGTTCGTCGGGGAGGTCGCCTGCGACGATGGCGGGGAGGAACTCGCGCAGGCGGGCCGGAAGGGTGGCCTCGTCGCTTGCCAACAACTCGTCGAGGGGCCACCAGCGGGCGTCGTCGAACGCCGCGGCTTCGAGCGCTTCGAGACCCTGGGGGTTCCACTCGCCGGCCTTGTCGGTCCAGGCCACGTGGATCCGCTCGTCGGAGTTGAAGTGATACATCGCGAAGTCGAACTCGACGTACTGGGTCCAGATGCACGGCCCGACCTCGACGTCGCGGAAGCCGCACTCCTCGTAGAGCTCGCGCCGGGCCGTCTCGGCGCTGGTCTCGCCGCTGTCGATGCCACCGCCGGGGATCTCCCACCACGTGCCCTTGTCGGGGCGCATGGGATCACACCCCTGGATCAAGAAGATGCGTCCCTCACCGTCGAGCAACACGACGCGCGCGGCGGGGCGGCGAATGGTCCAGACCGACACGCGGCTCCTCAGTTCTTCGGCAGATCGCGGAAGGGCGTTTCCTTGGCCGCGCCGGGCTCCTTGGGCAGGCCCAGTACCCGTTCGCCGATGATGTTGCGCTGCACCTGATCGGTGCCGCCGTAGATGGCGGGACCGGGGGAGAACAGGGTGATCTCGTGTACCCAGCCGTCGGAGGAGGTCGACTGCCCCGTCAGCATGCCGTCGGCGCCCACCACGAGGTTGCCGACATCACGGAAGCGCCGGAACAACTCGCTGACCATGAGCTTGCCGATGTTGCCCTCGGCACCGGTGCGGCTGGCACCGGCCTTGACGCGCAGCATGTTCAGCCGGTTGACGGTGACGAGTTCGTTGAGCTTCATCAGCTCCTGTCGCACGACCGGGTCGTCGCTCCGGCCGAGTTTGCGGGCGAGTTCGACGAGGGACTCGAACAGCGCGGGCCCGACGGCCGGGACGCCTTCGCCGCCGCGGCGGATGGTGAAGTCGCCGGCACGTTTGTCGAGCTGGCCGGCGATGGTGCCGGGCGTGGCCATGGCCACCGGCACGGTGCCGCTGCCGAGGTGAGAGCGTTCGAACATCAGCGTGGTGTTGGCGACGCGCCAGCCGTTGGAGATGCCGCCGATCAGGGCATCGTTGTGGACACGACCGTCGGTGATGAACACCTCGTTGAACAGCGCCCGGCCGGTCATCTCGGTGAGGGGGCGGACGTCGACACCGGGCTGGTGCATGTCGAACGCGAAGTACGAGATGCCCTGGTGCTTGGGGAGATCGGGGTCGGTGCGGGCGATGAGCATGCCCATGTCGGCGACCTGACCACCCGAGGTCCAGACCTTCTGGCCGTTGATGATCCACTCGTCGCCGTCGCGGTCGGCCCGGCACTGCAGCCCGGCGAGATCGGAGCCAGCGCCGGGCTCGGAGAAGAGCTGGCACCAGCCCGCCTGGCCGTTGAGGATCGGCGGGATGTAGCGCGCGATCTGTTCGGGCGTGCCCTGCGCCGCGATGGTCGGCGCGGCGAGCATCATGCCGAGCCCACCGGGGGGACCGAGGGCATTGCGGTGGGCGATGGCGCGCAGGACGGATTGGGCGAGGTCGCGGCTCCAGCCGCGACCGCCGGCCTCCTCGGGAAGCATCGGATGGGCGTAGCGCTCGTCGGCGAGGCGTTGCCACCATTCGGCCACGGTCAGGTCCGGATCCCAGTTGGCGTCGATCCAGGCGCCGGCAGTGGCTTCGACCTCGTCTGCGGTGGGTGTGCTCACATCGGCCCCCTCGTGTTCGTCGATCCACCGACGCGCCGATCGCGTCGATGACGGGTGCCATGTTGGCATCTCCGCAGCGCCGACGCCGCGCCCGCACGGCCGGTTCGTCGACGACCCGGGGCGACGGCGCCGCCTTCCGGTCCGGTAGAACGGACGCCATGGACCCACTGACCGACGCCACCTGCGGGACGATCAGCCTCGGCGGGACCCGCACGGTTCGCCGCCTCGGCTACGGCGCGATGCGCCTGACGGGCGAGGGGGTGTGGGGCCCGCCGAGGGACCCCGACGCGGCCCGGGCGCTGCTGCGTCAGGTCGTCGACGCCGGCGTGAACCTCATCGACACCGCCGATGCCTATGGCCCCGATGTCAACGAGACCCTCATCGCAGAGGCGCTGCGCCCCTATCCCGACGACCTGATCATCGCCACCAAGGGGGGCCTGGTCCGCCAGGGCCCGGGGCAGTGGAGCCCCGATGGGCGACCCGATCATCTCCGCTCGGTGTGCGAGGGCAGCCTCGAACGCCTCGGTGTGGAGACCATCGACCTCTACCAGCTCCATCGCCCCGATCCTGCGGTGCCCTTCGCCGAGTCGGTCGGCGCCATCGCCGAGCTGGTCGAGGCCGGCAAGGTGCGCCATGTCGGACTGTCGAACGTGTCGGTCGACCAGCTCCGTGAAGCGCAGGCGATCGTGCCCATCGTCAGCGTCCAGAACCGCTACAACCTGCGCGAACGCGCGAGCGAGGACGTCCTGCGGGCGTGCGAGGCCGACGCCATCGCCTTTCTGCCGTTCTTTCCGTTGGGGGGCTTCGGGTTCACGACGGGCACACCGGCGCTCCTCGAGATCGGCGAGGCCCACGGGGTGGCGCCGGCGACGGTGGCGCTCGCCTGGCTCTTGGCCCGTTCACCGGTGATGGTGCCCATCCCCGGCACGGCGTCGCCCGATCACTTCGCGCAGAACCTGGCGGCCGCGTCGCTGAGGCTCACCGCCGCCGAGCTCGAACGTCTCGACGCCTTCCGGCCCGACCTGTCCCAGCTGCTCAAGCAGAAGCTCGCCGTCGGCCTCCCCGCCGAGGCCAAGGAGCGCATCAGAGACGCGGCCGGTCCCCTGCGCCGCCTCTGGGCGCGACTGCGCGGTCACTGACCCACACTGCTGCGGCTCAGAGGATCTGGCTCAAGAACAGCTTGGTGCGTTCCTCGCGTGGGTTGGTGAAGAAGTGCTCGGGGGTGCCGACCTCGACGATCTCGCCGTCGGCCATGAACACCACCCGGTCGGCCACCTCACGGGCGAATCCCATCTCGTGGGTGACACAGATCATGGTCATGCCCTCGGTGGCGAGGTCCTTCATGGTGTCGAGGACCTCCTTGATCATCTCGGGGTCGAGCGCCGAGGTGGGCTCGTCGAACAAGATGACCTTCGGGTTCATCGCGAGCGACCGGGCGATGGCCACGCGCTGTTGCTGGCCGCCGGACAACTGGCCCGGATACTTGCGGGCCTGATCAGGGATCTTCACCCGCTCGAGGAGCTCCATGGCGATGTCCTCGGCCTCGGCCTTGGGCATCTTGCGGACCTGGCGCGGCGCGAGGGTGATGTTGTCGAGCACCGTGAGGTGCGGGAACAGGTTGAACGACTGGAAGACCATGCCGGTCTCTCGGCGGATCTCCTGGATGTTGCGGATGTCGTCGGAGAGCTCGACCCCGTCGACGACGATGCGACCCCGGTCGTGTTTCTCGAGGCGGTTGATGCAGCGGATCAGCGTCGACTTGCCCGACCCCGACGGGCCGATGACCACCACCACCTCTTGCTTGCCGACCGCCATGTCGATCTGCTTCAGGGCCTGGAAGTCGCCGAAGTACTTGTCCATGCCGGACACGTCGATCATGACCTCGCGCTCGCCGATGTCGGTGGCGTCGCGGTCGATGACGGCGGTGGCGGCGTCATCGGTCGTCGGCGCCATCGGCGACCGGTGCCGGGTCCTGGGGTTGGTCGTCGGTCATCGAATCCTCCGAGGGCACGCAGGTGGAAGGTTGGTCGGGTCGGTCATCGTCGGCCCACGCTGAGCTTGCGTTCGAGACGTTGGCTCTCACGCGACATGGTGAAGGCGACAGCCCAGAACCCGAAGGCACAGAACACCAGCGTCTCGGCGATGCCCAGACGCAGGAAGTCCGACTGGCTGTGGACGAGGGTGCGGACGCCGAGGAAGTCGTTGATGGCGATGATCTGGAGCAGCGTCGTGTCCTTGAACAGCGAGATGAACTGGCCGACCATCGCCGGGATCACCGCCCGCAGCGCCTGGGGCATGACGATGAGACGCATGATCTTCGCCTGCGACAGGCCCATGGCCTGGCCGGCTTCGATCTGGCCGGCGGGCACCGACTGGAGACCGCCGCGGATGATCTCGGCGATGTAGGCCGCGCTGAACAACGTGATCGCGACGATGGCCCGGGTGATGAGTGACAGCTGGGTCTCGGAGTCGAGGAAGAACCCGAGGAAGAACTGGGCACCGAGCAGGAACGTGATGAGCGGCGCACCGCGGAACAGTTCGATGTAGGCCACCGACATGATCCGCAGCGCCGGCAGATTCGATCGACGGCCGAGTGCCAGCAACATGCCCAGCGGGAAGGCCAGGATGATGGCGCCCACGGTGGCGACCATGGTGAGGTGCAGGCCGCCCCAGTCCTCCCAGTCGATCCCGTCGAGCCCGATGGCCGCATAGAGCACGTACACGGCCGCGCCAACGATCATGACCGCGCCGGTCCCCGCAGCGTCGAGACGGTCGCCGGTGACCATCAGGACCACTGCGTAGATCCCGGCGGCGAGGAACGCCAGACCGAACAGGCCGACGCCGCCGACCTCGACGAAGCCGTACACACCGGCCGCGAACCCGACGACGACGAGGATCCAGCTCGCCATGGGCGAGGCATGGTCGAGCACACGGGCCACCTCGTCGCGCACCACCGGCGTCAGCGCGAGGGTGAGGAAGAACCAGGCCCAGCCGCCGGTGCCGCTGACCATCTGGAACGACACCACGGCGAGGATGCCGGCCAGCGTCCAGCGCCAGAGCCGGAGCCGGGTCGGCAGGTTGCCACAGATCAGGTACATGACGACGCCGAGCACGACGGCAGCGCCGAGCGCCAGCCAGGGTCCGGGCGTGCGGACGAAGGCGCCCATGACGGTGACGACGAACAGCACCAGCGCCCAGTAGCTCTTGGCGTAGGTGCGCCAGCTCTCGACCTTGCGGGGTTCGCCGGTGTCCTTCGCCACGTCGATCGACGCCGCCCGGAGCGCACCGACGGCGCCACCGATGGCTCCCGCCATCAAGATGAGCTGGGCCATGATCCGCCACCGCTCCTCTCGGGGGTACTGGGCGATCATGAACAGTTCCAGGTTGCGCCGCACCGGTTCCCATTGGCCGGTGACGAACACGAACCGTGCGAACCGGTACGCCAGGTAGAGGCTTATCGTCCCCAGCACCACGGTGATCACCGAGTTCATCACCGAGTTGAACAGGTTCTTGCGGATCCATTCTCCGGGCGGGAGCTTCTTCGACGGCGGCTCCTCGGCGAGGGCCGTCATGATCTCGCCGCCGCCCTGATCGGGCGGCACGGTGTAGCCCCAGTCGATGCTCATCGCGTCACCGTCCCACCACTTGGAAGCGCTTGTTGACCTGGTTGAGCACGATCGAGATCGTGAACGAGAACGTGAGATAGATGCCGATCAGCACCACCAGGGACGGCACGGCCGGGCGACCGTTGCCGATGGACGACGCCGTGAGCGCGGTGATCTCGGCATAGGCGACGGCGGTGCCGAGGGAGGTGTTCTTGGTGAGGTTCAGGAACTGGTTGATGATCGGTGGGATGGCGATGCGCATGGCCTGGGGCAGGATGACGAACCGGTAGCGCTGGAACCCCGACAGGGCGAGTGCATTGGCGGCCTCGCTCTGCCCCTTGTCGACGGCGAGGATGGACCCGCGGATGATCTCGGCGATGTGGCTGGCGGTGTAGAGGCCGAGCGCCACGGTGATCGAGATGTAGCCGAAGTTCAACACGAAGCCGCCGTCGATGCGCCGGCCGCTCTCGGCCACCGCAGGGAAGCTCCACACGTAGGGGGCACCGAGGGCGACGAAGGCGCCGGCGGTGATCGCCGTGAAGGCACCCACTGACCACAGCACCCGGTGGTGGTCGCGCCCGGTCTCGAGGTTGACCTTGGTGCGCCAGCGCCACAGCCCGATCGCCACCACCAGTGCGATCAGCACGGCGATCCAGAAGGCGCCGGTGTTGCCGTCGCTCGCGAACGACGGGATGCCCCACACCGTGTTCGACAAGATGAGCCAGCTCGAGTCGCTGCCCGGCACCGAGAGCTCGGTGGGCGCACTGGTGGGGCTCAGGAGCGGAAACGGGCCATTGGTGAACACGGCGGCCCCGAAGAAGATGATGATCAACAGCGGCGGGATGTTGCGGAACACCTCGACGTAGATCATCGCGAGCTTGGCGACGAGCCAGTTGGTGGAGAGGCGGGCGACGCCGATCAGCGTGCCCAGGATGACGGCGATGGTGATGCCCACCGATGCCGCAGCCAGGGTGTTCTTCACCCCGACCCAGATCATGTTGCGGACCGGGCTGCGGGGATCGAAGCCGGGGTCGAACGGGACCTGGAAGTTGGTCGGGAGATCGAGGAAGTCGAAGTTGATCGGGATGCCGACCGCATCGAGGTTGTCGATGAGGTTGCCGAACAGCCACCGCAGCAGCGCGGCAACGACGGCGACGGCGACGACCTGGCCCAGGATCTTCAGGGCCCGGACATCGCGCCAGATCCCGGGCGCCGCGATGGCATCTCGGCTGACCACCACCGTGCCACTCGCACGGTCGGCGAGACCACGCCGGTGCGGGTCGACGAGCATTGCGACCAGGTGGAACGGCGCGAGCACCAGGGAGACCACTTCGCGCACCGCTGCGGCGCCGAGCCCCGGGGCCCGCTGGTCGGTTTCGGTGTCGGGTGCCGCGTCTGCCCGGTCGATGGCCAGCCCGAGCTCGGCCTTGGCGAGCGACGCGCCGGAGCGGGCCACGACGACGACGTTGTTGTAGAGGTGGAACACGACCGCGGCGCCGATGCTGGCGCTGAGTCTGATGTTCGACAGGTCTTCGGCAATTCCGATCCAGCCGAAGAGCCGGGCCACGATCTCGGCCAAGGCCGTGAGCGCAAACGCTGCCGCGAAGGCCACGACGTCGAGGCACAGGTCGGTGAACCGGGCCAGGATGCGGTACGACACCGTGCGCTGCGGTACGTCGGCCGGGTCGGGTGCTTCTCGGGTGTGCAGGACCGGGGGTGGTGCCTCCGGTGGAGCAGTGATCGTCACATCAGCCCTTCTCGGGAGTGGCGGCGAGAGTACAGCGCGACCCCTGGTGTGACCAAAGGCACAGTTCGAGGTGATCTCGGGCGGCTCCGGAAGAACCGGAGCCGCCCGAGATGCATCACCTCATCGCTGCGACGTCCAACCGATCAGCGGAACGGCGGGACGTACATCAGGCCGCCCTCGGTCCACAGGTTGTTGACCGACCCTTCGAGCGGGAGGCCGAGGGGAGCGACGTGCTCTTCGTAGATCTCGGCGTAGTTGCCGACCTGCTCGACGATCTGGATCGCGAAGTCCGGTGCGAGACCGAGACCGGGATCGAACCCGTCGGTTCCGAGGAAGTTCAAGATGTTGGGATCGTCACCGTCGTAGGAACCGATGTTGGTGGAATCGAGCCCGAACTCCCAGGCTTGGACCGCAGCCATGACCGCCCAGTTGACGGCCTGGGCCCATTCGGTGTCACCGTCGGGGACGACGGGGCCGAGGGGCTCCTTGGAGATGATCTCGGACATGATGAACTGCTCTTCGCCACCCTCGGCTTCGATGGTGGCCTTGAACGCCGCCAGGGTCGAGGAGTCACTGGTCCACGCTTCGCACTGGCCCTGCTCGTAGGCGGGGCGCAGCTCGGTGTCGTCGGCGAACACCACCGGGTTGAACGGGATGCCACGGGCGTTGAACACCGAGGTCAGGTTCAGCTCGGTCGTGGTACCCGACAGCACGCAGATGTTGGCGTCGGCGAGCTCGTCGAGCTCGGTGAAGCCGCTGGCAGCCGGGACCATGATGGCCTGGCCGTCATAGAAGGTGGTGAACAGGAAGTTCGCGCCTTCCTGGCCGTCGCGGGTGGCGGTCCAGGTGGTGTTGCGGATCAAGAGGTCGATCTCGCCGGCCTGCAGGGCCGTGAAGCGAGCCTCGGAGGTCAGCGGCACGAACTCGACGGCGTTGGCGTCGCCGAGGATGCCCGCAGCGACCACGCGGCAGAAGTCGATGTCGAAGCCGGAGTACTCGCCGGCGTCATCGACGATGCCGAAGCCGGGCAGCGAGTCGTTGCCACCACAGATCAGCGTGCCGCGTTCGCGCACGGCTTCGAGGAGACCGCCCTGGGTGAGCTCGACGGTGTCGCCGTCGTCACCGTCGGCCGTTTCGCCGTCGCCGGTGCCATCGTCGTCGCCGCTGCCATCGTCGGCAGCAGCGCTGTCATCGGCCGCGGGTTCACCGTCGGCCGAGTCGTCGTCATCGCCGCACGCAGCAGCGATGAGGGTGAAGGCGAACAAGATCGCCAGGAGTCGGAGCAACTTCTTGCTCTGCATAGTGTCTTTCCCTCCACGACACCGATTCCCAGCGCAGCACCGATCTGGCGCGAGCCGAGGTGTCGAATTGGCCAACGAACCTAGACCGGGGCGTGAACACAATGCGAACGTGGGAGTGTGAAGAGCGCGTGTCGCGCATCTTGCCACCATCTGATCATCGGCTTTCACGGACCGGTTGCCCGTGCCCTCGGTCCGATGGTCGGGTCAGCACTCCCCGGCCACTACCGTTGCCGTGTGGCCGGCCCCCGACGACCTCGTCTGTCCTGGCACGCGGCGACCATGGTCTGCTGCGGTGCGATCCTCGCCACCACGCTGGGGGTCGCCGGGACCCGCGGCGGGACCGATGACGGCGCTGTCGGGTTGATCGCCTCGACCCCGATCCCCGACGCCCCGCGCGAGATCCGCATCGGCGCGCTCGGCGCCATCGACCGCGTCAGCGTCGAGGCCGGCCGGGCCACCATCGTCGGCTGGGCGGTCGACCTCGACGACCCGACCGCCACCGAGGTCCGTATCAGCGTCGACGGCCGACCCGTGGCCACGGTGCCGGCGACCGCCCCCCGGCCCGACATCGGCGCCGCCACCGCGGCACGCGACACCGTCGGCTTCGACGCCACCATCGACCTCGAGCCCGGCGCCCACCGGGTGTGCGTCCACACCGCACCCGACGACGATCTGGTGACCTGCACGCGGGTTGCCACCGACGACGTGCTCGGCGTCCTGCGCACCCCACGTGGGGTCCTGGTCGAGATCCTGGCGATCAGGCGCAACGGCCGCCACCTCGTGCGTACCCCGTGCGGCAATCGTGCCGTGGTCGAGGGAGGCACCCGCATCCGCACCACCCAGATCCTGCTCGATCCCGGCCACGGAGGCGCCGAGGTCGCGTCGGTCGGCCCGAACGGTCTGAGTGAGAAGGACCTGAACCTCGCCATCGCCCTCGACGTCGCCGACGAACTCGGCGAGCGCGGCTTCGACGTGGTGCTGACGCGCACGACCGACATGACCCTGCCCATCGAGATCCGTGCCAACCTCGCCAACGCCCTGCGCCCCGACCTCTTCGTGTCGATCCACCACAACGGTGGCGCGACCGCACGCACGCCGGTGCCGGGCACCCAGACCTACTACCAACACGACGACCCCGAGTCGCGCCGCGCCGCGGGAATCCTCTACGAGGAGCTGTTCGCGGCTGCGAGCCGGTTCCCCACGGCCTGGGTCGGCAACGCGCTCGACGGGGTCAGCACCCGTCTCAACGACGAGGGCACCGACTTCTACGGCATCCATCGGCGAACACCGGACGTCTCCTCGGTGATCACCGAGTTCTTGATGTTGTCCAACGGGCCCGAGGCTCGCCTGCTCATGCGCGACGACGTCCGCCGAGCCCAGGTCGTCGCCCTCGCGGACGGCATCGAACGCTGGTACCGGACCGAGAATCGCGGCTCTGGCTACCTCCCGCCGTTCGTCGACACCTTCGACTCGGGCGGCGGCGGCTTCGACGGCTGCGTCGATCCGCCCCTGTGACCGCATACCCTGAGCAACCGTGAGCGATCTGCGAACGGTGCTCGTCCGGGTCAGCGGACCCGACGAACCCGGCATCTCCAGCGCCCTGTTCGGCGTGCTCGACTCGATGGGCGCAACCGTCGTCGACATCGAACAGATCGTCGTCCGGCGCCGTCTCACCCTGGCGGTGCTGTTGGAGGTTCCCGACGGCGACGACGCCCTCAAGGACCTGCTCCTGTTCGGGTTCAAGCGCGACCTCACGGTCGAAGTCGAAGAGGTCGATGATCAGCCGACCGAGTATCGCCGACCCCACGTCGTCACGTTGGTCGGCCCCGATCTCACCCCCGTCGAGTTGCGCGCCGCCACCGAGGCCATCGCTGCCGGCGGTGGCAACATCGACCGGATCGTGCGCCTCTCTCGCTACCCGGTCATGAGCTACGAGTTCGCCATCAACGGTGGCGACCCCGACACCATCCGTTCCGGATTGATCAGCGCCGCCGGCGACCACGCCGGAATGGACGTCGCCATCCAACCCCAGGGCCTCAGCCGACGGGCGAAGCGGCTGGTGGTGCTCGACGTCGACTCGACCCTCATCACCGACGAGGTCGTCGACGTCCTCGCCACCGAGGCCGGCGTGGGCGACGAAGTCGCCGCCATCACCGAGCGCGCCATGGCCGGCGAGCTCGACTTCGCCGACGCCCTCATCGAACGCGTCGCGCTGCTCGAAGGACTCGACGAGCTGGCGGTCGAGCGGGCCTGGCACTCGCTGACCCTCACTCCCGGAGCCCGCACGTTCTGTCGCACTCTGCGCCGGCTCGGCTACACGACGGCGCTCGTCAGCGGTGGGTTCACCATCTTCACCGAGCGGCTCCGGCGCCGTCTCGAGATCCCGTTCGCCATGGCGAACGAGCTCGAGATCATCGATGGGCACCTCACGGGCCGGCTGCTCGGACCGATCGTCGACCGGGCCGCCAAGGCCGACTACCTGCGCCACATCGCCGCCGCCGAGGGCATTCCGATCGAACAGACCGTCGCCGTCGGCGACGGGGCCAACGATCTCGACATGTTGGCAGCGGCGGGCCTCGGCATCGCGTTCAACGCGAAACCGATGGTGCGCGCCGCAGCCGACACGGCGCTACGGGTGCCGTACCTCGACGCCGTGTTGTTCCTCCTGGGCGTCAGCCGCGAAGAGATCGAAGCCGCCGACGCCGATCCGACACCGTGAGCGACGCCGACCCCCACGGGTTCCCTGCGGGCTTCTTCGATCGGGCCGACCCCAGCAACGACACCGGCTTCTATTCGTTTGCGCGCCTCGTCACCCACATCGACGACCATGCCATCGCCGAACTCGGCTCGTTCTACGCCCGCATGGGCGTCGACGGCGACGTCTGCGACCTGATGTCGTCATGGGTGTCGCACCTGACCGAGGCCCCACGTTCGTTGACGATCCTCGGCATGAACGCGGACGAACTCGAGGCCAACCCGATGGCCGATCGGCGCGTGGTCCACGACCTCAACACAGACCCGCTCCTTCCGTTCGACGACGGCGCCTTCGACGACGTTCTGTGTGCGGTCTCGGTCGACTATCTCACTCGCCCCATCGACGTCCTCGCCGACAGCGCCCGGGTGCTGCGGCCCGGCGGCCGATTCATCGCGAGCTTCTCGAACCGGTGCTTTCCGACCAAGGCCATTCGGGGCTGGCTCCACCTCGACGACGCAGGACGCTGCGCCGTCGTGGCCCGCTACCTGGCCTGCACCGACGCGTTCGACCCGGCCACCGTCGAGACCCTCGTCTCGCCCGGACTCGGCGTCGACCCGCTCTACGCGGTGTGGGCGACGCGCCGCTGACGCGCACGGACCCGCGGCGCGGACAACGCAGCTGCCTCAACGAAGGTCCGTTGGCGCCGATGGGTGGGCCATGGGTCAACCCGCGCGTGCCGCCAACGCGCTCTACGACGATGATGCGACGTCGGTCGAGACGCTCGAGGCAATCGAAGCGAACGGTGCAGAGATCTGGGCCCGCGTTCGGGCGCGGGTCGAACAGCAACTGGCCATCATCGAGCTCCAGGCACACCGGCTGCTCGATCGCCCACTCAGCGATGACGAGACCGCCGCCGCATCGGCCGCCGCGGCATCGTTGGCCCGCGGCCTGGGAACCCTCCGCCAGCACAGCCTCGCCCAACTAGCACGACACATCGAGAGCACGCTCGGCGAGGGAACACCGGATGCCACGACCGGTGTCCACCTCGCAGGGACCGTCGAGGACCTGCGCACCATGCTGGCGAGCGCGATCGCGCAGCTCGAGAACGGCCGAACCGGCGCCGGGCAGGTGCTGGCGATCGGCACGTCGAGCGCACACTTCGACGCGCTGTTGTGGTACCTCGCCAGCCGAGGCCACCACGTGCTTCACGAGGGCGACGCGCTACCCGATCCCGACGATGGCGACCAGCCGGCCGCCATCGTGGCGGCAGTCGGCACGACGTTCAACAACAAGATGCGCACGATTCTCCGCGCCGCCGCAGAGGCCTACCGGGCCGAGATCATCGTCCTGCACGACAACGCCCCGTTGGCGGTCCAGTGCCGCCTCGCGTCGTACTGCTCGACGTTGTTTCCCCTGTCGACACCACCCGACACGGTGTCCGAGGAGATCGTGCGCCAACGCGCCGCCCGACACGCCGATCTCACTGCGCTCGTCTGCGGCGCCGACGAGGCCGGGCCGGTCCTCGAAGCGCACGGCTTCGATGTCACGATCGTGCCCCAACCCGATGATCTGATGGCCGTTGCAGCCAACGACGGCACCGCAGTGGTGTTCGGCTCGGCCGTTCCCTCGCGCCTCGTCCTCGCGCTGACCCGTCTCATCCGGGCGACTCCTGCGGCACGCAAGGCACCCGTGGTGTGGGAGGGCGACCACAAGGCGAACGTGACCCTCCAGGCCCAACGCCTCGGCATCATGATCAGCGCGACGCTCGACGACGGCGTGGCCATCTCGATCGCCGCGCAGATGCGTCAGGCGGCCGCGGACGTCGATCTCGCCCTCGGCGAGGCCGGCGGTCTGCTCAGTTGGCCCGCAGCCCAGGTGCTCATCGACCGGTCGCTCGTTGCTGCCCAACGCAGCAGCACTGCGACGTCCCTGGCCACCATCGAGGTCAGTGACGAGATCCCCGACGACCATCTGGGCCAGATCAACGAGATGCTGACCCGAGAGTTCCGCCGCAGCGACATCGTCGGCGAACGCGGCGAGCGACGATTCGTCGTCGCGCTCCAGGGCGCAGCGAGACGGGTCGGTGTGACCCGCATGGCGGCGCTTGCGCCACGGCTCGCTCCCGATGGAATCGGCATTCGCGTCGGCATCGCCGAGTTCCCGAGCGACGGCCGATCGGCCGAGGAACTGGTGGCCGCAGCAGATTCCGCAGTAGCGCACGCGGTTGCCGCCGATGGACCTGCGGTGGTCTCGACGATGTGGCGCAACGAGGGCGAACGCGCAGTGGACGTTCTGATCGTCGACCCTGATCCGATCCTCAGCGAGATGGTGTTCGCGATGCTCAGCGAGCGTGGGTACCAATGCGACCGACTCACTGACGGTCGCGACGCCCTCGAGCGTCTGACCACGTCGTCATCCGATGCGCTGCCGAGAGTCCTGATGCTCGACGTCGACGTCGGCGGTGTCGACGGGCTGACGCTGCTTCGCAGCCTGCGACCCAGCGGCGTCCTCGCCCACATGGAGGTGCTCGTGGTCTCCGCCCGGGCGGCCGAATCCGACATCCGCATGGCGTTCGACTTCGGTGCAGCCGAGATCATCCGCAAGCCCTTCTCGGCGACGCTCCTCGCGCACCGTGTCGGACGGCTGCTGGAGCGTTGAGGATGCATCCCACGGACCTCATCGCCTTGCTGGGCAACCTGCGCATCATCGTCACGGTGACCGTGGCCATGGCCGTTGCGTTCGTCGCGATCGGCGCCGTCTGCGACGTTCGTGTCCATCTTCGGCGACGGCGCATGGCGAAGGTCAGCGCTCACCTCGCAACCGTCCTGTTCGGCGACGACGAGGAGGCCGAGGTCGCTGCCGAGAAGCTCGCCGTGCTGCCGACCTCGCTGATCCTGCCGGTCACCCAGCGCCTCGCCGCAGATCTCGACGGTGATGCCGACGAACGGCTCCGGACCCTCGTCGCCGTGACGGGCACGACCCGCGTCATCACCCGCCTGCTCCGGAGCCGCCGCTGGAGGCGCCGCGCCCAGGCGGCAGCGCTCTGCCCCTTGCTGGGGCTCGGCGACCCGCGCCGGACCGTCCTGCTGCACGACCCCCACCCGATCGTTCGGGCCCGCGCGGCAGAGAACCTCGAACGCGTCGACGTGGCCGACGCCGGACCCCGGCTGCTGGCGATGCTCGACGACCCCAGCGACGCCGTGCGGTTCGCAGCACAGCACGCACTGCTCCAGGGCGACGGTCGCATCATCGAGCCGCTCGGCGAGTACCTGACCCACGCCGACGGACCCGGCATCATCTGGGCACTCGAGGTCGCGGGCTCGTTGCGCGATCCCCGACTTCGTGGTGCGATCGAACGTCACGCCCGGTCAGACGATCCCCGCCGACGCGAAATGGCGGCGCGGTCGCTGGTCCCGACGGGGGCCGGGCTCGATCTGATCACGCTGCTCATCGACGACGAGGACGCCGAGGTCCGTGCGGCGGCGGCAACGGCAGCGTCGGAACGTGGTGGCGAAGTCCTCGCAGCAGCCGTCGGTCGGCTGCTCGGCGATCGATCCTGGAAGGTGCGGCAGCACGCAGGACTCGCGCTCGTGGGCATGGGTGCGGTCGGCGCGCTCGTGTTGCGAAGCCATCTCGGCGACCTCGACCCGTATGCACGCGACATGGCCCGTCGGGTTCTCGACGACGTCGAAGCGCGCGGCGGGCGATCGGTCACGCCGGCACAGATCCCGGTGAGGCTCGATCCCTTTCCCGCGGCGGTGGCGGCATGAACCTCGCCGGCGACATCATCGTCTCGTCCCTCTTCGTCGTGGTCTCGGTGTCGGTCCTCGGACAGGTCACGCTCTACATCGCTGCGGCCATCGAGCTTCGCCGCATCCGTGAACGGGACCGCCACCAGCTGTGGCGCCAGATGCTGACCTCGCCCTTGGCACCGAAGATCTCCGTGCTGGTGCCGGCGTACAACGAAGACGTCACGATCGCCGAGTCGGTCGGCGGGCTGTTGGCGCTCACGTATCCGAACCTCGAGGTCGTTGTCGTGAACGACGGCTCATCGGACGCGACGATGGAGCGGCTCATCGAACGGTTCGAGTTGGCGCCGGTCCACACCGCTTTTCAGCGCGTGATCGACACCCAACCCGTGCGCCAGCTCTACCATTCGACGGTCGAGCCCCGGCTCGTGGTCGCCGACAAGCACAACGGCGGCAAGGCGGACAGCCTCAATGCCGCCATCAACCTCGCGTCGGGCGACCTCGTGTGCGCGATCGACGCCGACACCCTGGTCGCGGCCGATGCGCTGCAGCAACTGGTTCCCCCGTTCCTCGCCGACGGATCGACGGTGGCCGTGGGCGGAACCATCCGCCTCGTCAACGGCGCCGAGGCGCATCGACACCGTGTCGAACAGCTGCGCGTGCCATCGAACCTGCTCGTCGGTGCCCAGATCGTCGAGTACACACGAGCCTTTCTCGTCGGGCGCCTCGCCTGGAACCCCCTCGGCGGCAACCTCATCATCAGTGGAGCGTTCGGGTTGTTCCGGCGGTCGGCGATCCTCGACATCGGCGGCTACGAACACCGTTCGGTCGGCGAGGACATGGAACTGGTCGTGCGTCTGCGGCGCCACGGCTACGAACACGATCAGCCCGCCGGTGTGGTGTTCTCGCCCGATCCGGTGGCCTACACCGAGGCACCGGACTCCGTGCGCGTCCTGGCGCGACAGCGCAACCGATGGTTCCGCGGCCTGATCGACGTGCTGCTTCGGCACCGTCGCATGATCGGCAACCCGCGGTATGGCTCCGCAGGAACCCTGGCGCTGCCGTACTTCACCGTCGTCGAAGCAATGGCCCCCGTTCTCGAGGTCCTGGGCACCGTCCTGGTGCTCCTCGGGCTCGCCGGTGGCTGGATCGACGTGGTCGACCTCGCGCCCGTGATCGGCGCCTACCTCGTCGGCATGTGCGCCACCTATCTGGTCCTCATCCTCGACCAGGCCGTGTTCGCGACCTACCGCGGCACCCGCAACCGACTCCTCCTGGTCGGTCATGTCGTCTTCGAACAGTTCGTGTTCCGACCCACCACCGCCGTGTGGCGCCTCTGGGGGCTCAAGCTCTTCCTCGAGGGACGCACCGAGTGGGGAGCCCAACAACGCAAGGGCTTCGCGTCGACGTGAGCCACCCGCCGTCCACCCATTCCCTCCCCCACAACAGGAGACCAGCAATGCGAAATGATCAGATCCCCCACGGCCCGGCACCGATGCCCGTTCGACGCCGAGTCGCCGCCATCGGCCTGAGCGCCGGGATGGCGGTCGGCCTGTTCGTCAGTGGTTGTGCAGCACCCACCGAGGACAGCGCATCTGCCGGCGATTCGTCTGCAGCCACCGAAGCGGCCCTGGCCGCGCTCGATGCCGACACGCGCACCCTCGTCGAGTTCGAGGCCGCGTGGCAGTGCGACCTGACCCGCTTCGCCTTCACCGACCTCAGCGAGATCGACACGCTGCGCGCTGAACTCCAAGAGGCGCAAGGCGTGACCGACGAGGAGTACGACGCGTTCGTGACCCGACTCGAAACCGAGCCGGAGCTCGCGTCGCTCGTCGCCGAGCTGAACAACGACTGCGGTGGGAACGACCTCGAGCTCGAGGGTCCGGTCAGTCTCTGATCCGAGCCGACCGATGCCGTGGGTCCGAGAGCCCGGGCCATGCGGCCCTACCACCGGGGTAGGGGCACCCAAAGAGGTACACGCCGAAGCCGACCCACCGATCGGGTAGGTGTCGACACAGCGCCGACACCGAGAGACCGCCCACCCGACGGGCGGCCGATCGTCGCACTCCATGAATGCAGAGGAAGCCATGAAGACCAAAGCTGTGATCATCGCCCTGGTGGCAACGCTGCTGCTCGGACTCGCCGGCCCGGCCGGTGCCCAGTCGAGCGGCTCCGACTACGCCGACAAGAGCCTGCAACTCAACACCACCCGCACTGCGTCCATCACCGCCGGTGACACCGCATGGGTGCTGCTGCAGTGGAAGGGCCTGACCGATGTCACCGACTTCGAGCTGCGGGCGACCGGCACCGACGGCGCCACGGTGTCCTACCCCACCAACACCGGTGATCACAGCTCCTTCATGCAGGGCAGCTTCATCGACGAGGGCCGGCTCGACTCGACCGCGCTCAAGGTGACGGTGCCGGCCGACGCCAAGAAGGCGGTCTACCTGAACATCTCCTTCACCTGGACCGCCTACGGCGAGTCACGTCAGGCGAGCACGCAGATCCGGGTGCCGGTCATCGACCACAAGGGTGACGACTACCAGATCGTCGATCGCGCCGTCCGGCCCGGAATCGACGGCGACATGTGGGTCGAGATCACCTACCGCGGCATCGCTCCGAGCCTCACGGACTTTCGGGTGACCGTCCCGAAGGCGGCCGACAAGGACGTCGACCTGTACTTCCCGCGAACGGACCACTCCAGCCTCAACTCCGACTCCGAGCTCGAGGACCGCGAGACCGACTACATCCGCTTCCGCTTCGACCCCGATCAGGTCGAGGAGCTCGCCAAGCTCGATATCGAGACCGAGTACATGATCGGCTCGAAGAGCGAGGACGACAAGGACAAGCTGGACTGGGTGGAGGACGCCCTGGCCAACGTCTACGGCACCTGATCCGACCTGCGAACGACGCGGCGCTCTCGCACGACATCCTGCCCCGGGCTCGGCCCGGGGCAGTGTCGCGCCAGGGCAGCGGTCCCGGGGCCGGTAGCCTTGCTCGGCGATGAGCTCCGACCCCGCCACTCCCCAAACCTCTGCCGAGCTGGCCAAGGCCTATGTCCCCGTCGATGCCGAACCCGACGTGCGCGCACGCTGGGCCGATGCCGGAGTGTTCGGGGTGGATCTGCCCGTCGAGCCCGAACGCGACCGGTACTCGATCCTCATCCCGCCGCCCAACGTCACCGCTCCCCTGCACCTGGGTCATGCGCTGAACAACACGCTCCAGGACGTCCTGGTCCGGTTCCACCGCATGCGCGGCGATGCCACCCTGTGGATGCCGGGTACCGATCACGCCGGCATCGCCACCCAGACCGTCGTCGAGAAGCGGTTGTTGTCCGAGGGCATCAAGCGCCTCGACATCGGCCGTGAAGCCTTCGTCGCCAAGACCCAGGAGTGGAAGGACGAATACGAGGCCGTCATCTTGGATCAGCTCCAGGCGATGGGCGCGTCGTGTGACTGGGACCGCACCCGCTTCACGATGGACGACATGTGCGCCACCGCCGTGCGCCATGCGTTCTTCGTATTGTTCCGCGACGGGCTGATCTACCGGGGTAAGCGCCTGGTCAACTGGGATCCGGTGACCCGCACGGCGCTGGCCGACGACGAGGTCGAGATGACCGAGGTCGACGGGCACATGTGGTACCTGCGGTACCCGCTGGCCGACGGGTCGGGCCATGTCACCGTGGCCACGACGCGACCCGAGACGATGCTCGGCGACACCGCCGTGGCGCTCAATCCCGACGACCCCCGTGCCGAGCAGCTCGTCGGCGCCATGGTGCGCCTCCCCATCGTCGATCGCCTGATCCCGATCGTCGCCGACGACCACGTCGTCATGGCCGATCCCGACAGCTCCGACGCCAAGGCCCGGTTCGCGTCGGGGTTCTTGAAGGTCACCCCGGCGCACGACCCCAACGACTGGGACATCGGGCTGCGCCACGACCTCGACGTCATCAACATCATGGGCCCCGACGGTGCCATCAGCGATCAGTGGGGCTGGGATCTCGACGCCGATCCCGGTGCCGACGCCGCCCGCGCCTTCGTCGGGTTGAGTCGCGAGGACGCCCGGCGCGCCGTCGTCGACTGGTTCGAGGCGCACGAGCTGCTCGAGGAGGTGCGGCCGTACGCGCACTCGGTGGGGCACTCCTACCGAAGCCATGTCCCGATCGAGCCGTGGCTGTCGGACCAGTGGTACGTGGCCGTCACCGACGACCGGCTGCGCGGTTCGGCTCTGCGGGCGCTCGACCCCGACCAGGCGCCGCCGCTGCCCGACGATGTACCGCTGCGCGGCGACACCACCGGCGACGGCCGGCTGCAGTTCCACCCCGAGCGCTACGCCCGGACCTACCACGCCTGGCACGACTCCATCCGCGACTGGTGCATCTCGCGCCAACTCTGGTGGGGTCACCAGATCCCGGTGTGGGTGCGCATCGTCGCATCGGCCGACGCAGCCCCCGAGGTGCGCGAGGCACTCGCCGCCGCCGAGGGCGACGCCGGCGTCCCGGTCGGTTCGCGGTGGGTCGACGCAGGCGCCGCGCACCTGGCGCGGCGCCTCACCGACGACATGGTCGAAGAGGCGGTCTGCGTGCCACCCGACTCGACGCTTCGTCGAGCCTCGCGCCACGACAGCGGGCTCGACGAGGAGGCGTTGGTCGCCGCGCTCGAAGACGAGGGCTTCACCCGCGATCCCGATGTGCTCGACACCTGGTTCTCGTCGGCCCTGTGGCCACTGTCGACCATGGGTTGGCCCTGGCCCGAGGACTACCCCGACACGGTGGGCCTGCTCGACGCGTTCAACCCCACCTCGGTGCTGTCGACAGCCCGGGAGATCATCACGCTGTGGGTGAGCCGCATGGTGATGTTCAACCGATACTTCCGGTCCGGCACGCTCCCCTTCACCG
This sequence comes from uncultured Acidimicrobiaceae bacterium, assembly GCA_963716795.1. GTDB lineage: Bacteria > Actinomycetota > Acidimicrobiia > Acidimicrobiales > UBA8592 > CAVQUE01. The sequence continues at coordinate 67,102 of CAVQUE010000005.1, forward strand.
ACGTGTTCATCCACGCCATGGTCCAAGACGGGCATGGTCAGAAGATGTCGAAGACGCTCGGCAACGGCGTCGATCCACGCGACATCATCCACAGCCACGGCGCCGACGCGATGCGCTACACGCTGGTGCAGATGACCACCGATACCCAGGACGTCCGCATGCCGGTCGATCTGGTGTGCCCCCACAGCGGCCAGGCGTTCACGCCCGAGTTCATCACCACGCCGGCGGGTCACGTCGTGACCGCCCCGGTCCAGACCTCGCCGGTCGATCCGAGCGAGGAGATGGTCACCGCCTACGGCGTGGCCACCGGTGCCGTCGTGGCCAGCGACGAGCGGCCACTGGCTCGCAACACCTCGGCCAAGTTCGACGTCGGCCGCAACTTCGCCAACAAGGTGTGGAACGCGACCCGCTTCGCACTCCGCCGTCTCGACGGCTCGGCGACCGCCGACGCCGTCGTCCTCGCCGACGACGCCCGCTTCGTCGACCGTTGGATCCTGGCCCGGCTCCACGAGACCGTGAGCGACCTGGAGCGGGCATTGCGCCAGTACCAGTTCAACGTGTACGCCGACACGCTCTATGACTTCGTGTGGCGCGACGTGTGCGACCGCTACCTCGAAGCGGTCAAACCCACCATCGACGACGATCCCACCCAACAGGTGGTCCTCGGCGCGGTGCTCGATGCGGTGTTGCGCATCATGCATCCGGTCTGTCCGTTCGTGACCGAGGCCCTCTGGCCGGCCGTGTCGGAGGCTCGCCGTGGCCACATCGACGGTCTCGACCTGCCGCCCGCTCCCCTGCTGGCCGGCGCCGCCTGGCCGGTGGTGGCCGAGCGTCTCGGAGACCGCGACGTCATCGCCACGTTCGATCGCGGCGATGCTCTGGCGGCGATGATCCGCACCCTGCGTGCCGAACGCAACGTCGCCCCCCGCAAGGAGGTGACGGTCCACGCGCCGGCTGCGGTGCGCGAGCTGATCGCGTCGTGCGGCGGAGCGGTCGAGACGCTCGCCGGGGTCGGTGCCGTGCACCCCGTCGAGGACGAGCGTCCCGCAGTGGCCAGCCCGTTGCCCTTCGAGGGCGCCGAGGTGCTGGTGTCGGGTCTGGTCGACGAGCTCGACGCCGATGTCGAACGGGCCCGGCTGAGCAAGGTCATCGAAGCCAAGACCAAACAGGTCAAGGGTTTCGAGGGTCGACTCGCCAACCCGGGCTACGTCAACAACGCCAAACCCGAGCTGGTCGCCGAGACCCGGTCGTTGCTCGACGCCGCCCGCGCCGACCTGGCGGCCGCCGAGTCCGCGCTCGCAGCGCTCGGCTGACCGGAGCGTCGTGACGGCTGCGAACCCCGACCCGCTGCGCCTGGGCGGCGTGCCGGAGCACTTCAACCTGCCGTGGCACCTCGCACTCGAATCGGGAGCCCTCGACGGACAGGTGCACGCAACCTGGACCGATCAGCCCGGCGGTACCGGCGCCATGGTCGCCGCGCTCGCGGCGGGCGAGCTCGATGTGGTGTCGATCCTCACCGAGGGGACGGTGGCCGCGATCGCCAACGGCCTGCCGGCCACGGTCGTGCAGACCTATGTCGCGTCGCCGCTGCAGTGGGGCGTCCACGTGCCTGCCGCGTCGTCGCTGCGCGACCTCGACGACTGTGCCGGCCGTAGGATCGCGATCTCACGACGGCTTTCGGGCTCACACCTGATGGCCTACGTCCAGTCCGAACGCCACGGCTGGGCGCTCGCCGACGCGCAGTTCGTGCTCGTCGGTGGCCTCGACGGCGCCCGTGCGGCATTCGCCGCGGGTGACGCCGACGTCTTCTTGTGGGACCGCTACATGACCCAGCCCCTGGTCGATGCCGGCGAGTTCCGTCGCGTCGGGGTCGAGCCCACGCCATGGCCGTCGTTCGTGATCGCCGCGAGCACCGCCGCATTGACGGGCCGCACCAGCGAGGTCGGCGCCGTCGTCGACGCCGTGGTCGCCCAGGCCACGGCGCTGCACGGCCGGGCCGACCGCGTCGAGCTGGTCAGCGGCCGCTACGGCCTCGACGAAGCCACCGCCGAGGCCTGGTTCGCCACGACGACGTTCGCGCCCGCGCTGCGGTCGACGCGGCGATGCTCGCTGATTGTGCCGCAGTGCTGCACCGAGTGGACATCTGACCCCGTGCCATCAGGTCGGGTCGGAGTTCATCTCCCAGTGCTCGGGTGAACGCCACAACGCCGACAACGTCAGGTCGCGAATGGCCAGCATCTCCTTGGGGATCCGGTCGTTCAGCCTGATGAACAGCTCGTCGTGGGACAAGATCTCCTTGTCCCAGTCGTCGCGGTCGAGCGACATCGCCTTGACGAAATCGGCCTCCTCGAAGCCGTCGAGGCCGTCCCATTCGAGATCGCCGAAGCGTGGCATCCAGCCGATCGGGCTCTCCAGGGCGTAGGCCTCGCCGTGGGCGCGTCCCACGATCCACTGCAGGACCCGCATGTTCTCGCCGAAGCCCGGCCAGACGAACTTGCCGTCCTCGTCGCGACGGAACCAGTTCACCCCGAAGATGCGGGGCGGGTTGGCGATGTGGCGGCCGAACTCGAGCCAGTGGTTGAAGTAGTCGGCCATGTGATAGCCCGCGAAGGGCAACATCGCGAACGGGTCGCGGCGAACCACGCCCTGTTGGCCGAACGCCGCCGCGGTGGTCTCCGAACCCATCGTCGCGGCCAGGTACACGCCGTGGGCCCAGTTGAACGACTGATACACCAACGGCATCGTCCCGGACCGGCGGCCGCCGAACACGAACGCGTCGATGGGCACGCCCTTCGGGTCATCCCAGGCCGGATCGACCACCGGGTTCTGGGCCGCGGGGGCCGTGAAGCGGGCGTTCGGGTGCGCAGCCGGGGTCTCGGACTCCGGCGTCCAGTCCTGGCCCTTCCAGTCGATGGCGTGGGCTGGGGGTTCGCCGTCCATGCCCTCCCACCACACGTCGCCGTCGTCGGTGAGTGCGACGTTGGTGAAGATGCTGTTGGCCTTGATGGTCTCCATCGCGCTGGCGTTGGTCGCATAGGACGTGCCGGGCGCAACGCCGAAGTAGCCGGCCTCGGGGTTGATGGCATAGAGCCGCCCGTCGTCGCCGGGCTTGATCCAGGCGATGTCGTCACCGACGGTGGTGATCTTCCAGCCCGCGTCGGCGAACGTCGGCGGTGGTACCAGCATGGCGAAGTTGGTCTTGCCGCAGGCACTCGGGAACGCTGCAGCGACGTGGCTCTTGCGGCCCGATGGTTCGGTGACGCCCATGATCAGCATGTGCTCGGCGAGCCAGCCCTGATCGCGGGCCATCGTCGACGCGATACGCAACGCCAGGCACTTCTTGCCCAGCAGCGCGTTGCCGCCGTAGCCACTGCCGTAGGACCAGATCGAGCGTTCCTCGGGGAAGTGCACGATGTACTTGACGTCGGGGTTGCAGGGCCAGGGCACGTCGGTGGCGCCGGGTTCGAGGGGCGCGCCGACGGTGTGCAGGCACGGGACGAACTCGCCGTCGCTGCCGAGCACGTCGAGCACTGCGCTGCCCATGCGGGTCATGATCTTCATGTTGACCACGACGTAGGCCGAGTCGGTGATCTCGACGCCGATCTGCGCCAACGGTGAGCCGATCGGGCCCATGCTGAACGGGATGACGTACATCGTGCGTCCCCGCATGGCCCCGTCGAAGAGCCCCCGCAGGGTCTCTTTCATCTCGTCGGGATCGGTCCAGTTGTTGGTGGGCCCGGCGTCGCCTTCGTTGCGGCTGCAGATGTAGGTCCGGTCCTCGACACGAGCGACGTCGCTGGGGTCGGACCGGGCGAGGAAGCTGCCGGGCCGCTTCTCGGCATTCAGCGGCGTGAAGCTGCCTCCGTCGACGAGGAGCTGGGTCATGCGGTCGTACTCGTCGTCGGAACCGTCGCACCACACGACCTCGTCGGGCTTGGTGAGCTCGGCGATCTCGCTCACCCAGGAGCGCAGACCGTCATGGCGGAGGTTTTCGGGCGTAGTCATGGGGGCATTCTGTGCGAGATCGACGCGAAAGCAAAGGGCCCGAGGTCCCGATGGGCCTGTCCTTCTCCTGTTGTTCACATTTCGTTGCTCGCCCCGATGACCAGCAGCGGTTCACCCGGCCGGCGTGATCCGCCACACGAATCGGTGACGGCCCGAGCCGACGCGGTACGCAAGCGCCGTGTCGGGTCCGCATGCCGCGGTGCCGAGCCCGCGGATGGCCTGGTCGATGTGGACATCGATGACCGATGCCGGCTCGAGTTCGGCGAGCGTTCGGGCTGCGGTGAGCGCAGCGTCGGTGTGGGGGCGGGCCGTCATGACGAGTGGTTCGTTGCCGGCGATACGCACGCCCCGACCACGACGGTTGGTCAGCTCGAGCCACCGGGTGTCGACGTGTGCGCCGTGTTCCTGTGGGACGACGGTGGGGTGGTATTGCTCGGCGACGGTGGTGCGCCACAGCCCGAAGCCGGCGGCGGCGCGGCGGTCGGGGTAGGTCTCGTCGGGGCCGAGGCCCAGCCACCGCAGCCGATCGAGGCCGGGGTCGGCGCCGAAACGGACTCCGACCCGGGGAAGGTCCGTCCACGCAGCCGGTACCGCCACCTCTTCTTCGAAGACGGCGCCTGCGTCGCGCACCTCGACACGGGTGCGGTGTTCCGCAGCGATGCCGTCGGCGCCGACGAGCCAGGCCCGTACGACCACACCCGGGATGCCGTTGCGTCGCCGGGCGGTGACCGAGACCGGGTCGCGGGCCAGCCGATCGAGGCCCCATGCCAGCCACTGGGGGCGAACCCCGGCGACCTCGGCCATCCACCCCTGTGCCACGCCGTCGTTGTCGGTCGGGGCCCGCCACAGCGAGGCTTCGATCGGTTCGGCGAGCACATCGTGACCGGCGAGCGCGACGGCGGTCACCGCAGCGCGACGGTGATCGATGGTGACGGCGATCCCGTCCGCGCTGAGGACGGTGGCGTCGCCGGTGCGCTCGACGTCGACCTCGCCGACAGTCGGGGTGCGCCGGGGCGACCGGCGGAGGCTGCGGCGGATGGGAACCTCCACCTCGTCCCAGGCAGCGACGTGACCCTTGGGAGCCCACGAGCTGCGACGGGCGGTCGAGGCGGTGAACACCAGCTGGACCCGGGTATCGGGATCCACGCTCGGCCGACTGATGCCCAGATCCACGACGCGGGAGGTCTGGGGGCCGAGACCGGTGAGGTCGACGTCTCCGTCGTCGACGCGCTCCCCGTCGATCTCGAGGCGCCACGCCATCACGAGGTCGTCGAGGTCGCGGAACCAGCGGCGGTTGTCGATGCGAACCCGGCCGGTGCGACCCGTCGCCGTGACGGTGACCGGTCGGGCGAGCCATGCGAGCTCGCGCAGCGCGGGGTGCGGGGTGAGGTCGGGCCCGACGAGTCCGTTGATGCAGAAATTGGCATCGTTGGGTTCGTCGCCGAAGTGGCCGCCGTACGCCCAGAAGTCTCGGCCGAGGTCGTCGGTGGCCGCCAGGCCCTGGTCGCGCCAGTCCCAGACGAACCCCCCCTGCAACGCAGGTTCGGCCTCGAACGCTGCCCAGTAGTCGGCCAGGCCGCCATTGGAGTTGCCCATGGCGTGGCTGTATTCGCACAGGATGAGAGGGCGGTCGTCCTCCTCGCTGTCGTCGGCCCAACGCGCCCAGGCGACGATGCTCTCGACCGAGGCGTACATGGGACACACGATGTCGCTGACGAGACGCTTGGAAGCGCTGGGCGCGACCTGGCGGTGATCACCGGCACCGAGCTGGCCCCATTCCGGCAGCAGCGATCCCTCGTAGTGGACGACGCGGGTGGGGTCGATCGAGCGGATCCAGGCTGCAGCGGCGTCGTGGGCGGCGCCGTGGCCGGATTCGTTGCCGAGTGACCATCCGATCACGCACGCGTGACCGCGGTCGCGCAGGACCATCCGTTGGACCCGATCGACGATGGCCGGGTGGTAGCGCACGTCGTGGCACAGCGACGCCAGGCGGGCGTGGGACTCGACGTTGGCTTCATCGACGACGTAGAGGCCGAGCTCGTCGCAGAGGTCGAGCAGCGCCGGGTCGTTGGGGTAGTGCGCAGTGCGCACGGCGTTGATGTTGTGGCGCTTCATCAGCGTGAGCTCGGCGCGCAGGTCCTCGACGGTGAGGGTCTTGCCGGTGTCAGGGTGATGGTCATGGCGGTTGACACCGCAGATCATCACGGGTTCGCCATTGACGAGCAGCCGGCGATCGGCGATCTCGACACGGCGGAACCCGATCCAGCAGGCGACGGCCTCGACGGCGGGCGCGTGGGAGTCGACCTCAGCGGCCACGTCGGTGGTGGCGGGTTCGACGAGTTCGACGATCAGCCGATAGCGGGTGGGATCCTCCGCCGACCACGCCGCCACGCCGAGCTCGTCGAACACAACCGACGCCACCGACCCGGGATGGGCATAGGCCGACACCAGCTCCGCGAGCGGGGTCGAGTGGTCGTGGTGCGCGAAGGCAGCGGTGACGGGCCCGGCGACGTGTCGACCCCGCACCGTCTCGACGGTGACGCGCACCACCGCGCCGGGCAGCGGCGGTTCGCCGCCGTGTTGGGCGGTGACCGTCAGGGTGCCCCGGCCGGTGTCCGGGTCGAGATCGGCGATGGGGACGACGTCACCCAGGTGGCGCCGGCCGCGGGACTCGAGATGCACCGAGCGGTGCAGTCCGGCGTGCCACCAGTGGTCCTGGTCCTCGATCCAGGTGGCATCGCAGTAGCGCACCACCATCACCGCCAGGCAGTTGGGGCCGGCGACGAGATGGGGGGTCAGGTCGAACTCGGCTGCGAGTCGCGAGTCCTTGCTCATCCCGGCGAAGGTGCCGTTGCACCACAGCGCCACCAGGCTCTCGGCGCCACCGAGGTGGACGATGGTGCGGCGGCCGCGCCATCCCCGCGGCACCCGGAAGGTGGTGCGATACAGGCCCGTCGGGTTCGGGTCGGGCACGGCCGGCGGTTCGAGCGGCCACGGCATGACGATGTTCGTGTAGTGCGGCCCATCCCCGGTGCCCTGGCGGGTCCAGCAGCCCGGTACGTCGATGTCGCGCCAGCCGGCACCGTCGCTGTCGTCGTGGTCGGGCTCGGCCCACCCGGCCGGTGCGTCGGCGGGCCGGTCGAGGAGGCGGAACCGCCACGCACCGTCGAGCGAGCGCCACCACGGCGACGCCGCGGGGTCGTGGTGGCGGGCGCCGTCGGCGTCGGGATGCGCGACGAGCGGTGCTCGCATGGGCAGCCGACCGATCCCGGTCAGCTCGGGCTGGAAGAACAGTTCCGGAGTCAAGGGCGTCAGTCTGGCACCGGTGTGGACCCGAGGGGTCGGTGCCAGCCTTTCGGTCGCAACTCCCCCGATCGACCGGCGTCTCGTTCGGCAGCACAACCGAACCGGAGACCCCCATGAGCTACACCACCGAAGACCTCGACAGCGCCATCGACAAGCTCGGCAGCATCGAGTTGACCGACGCAGAGATCGAGGCCCTCACCGCCGTCCTCGCGTCGACCGACGACGAGGTGAGCGGCTTCGCCAGTCGGCGAGATCCGATCCAGAAGGGATGGATCATGATCGAGAGCTTCAAGGCGTCGGGCTGGAAGGTCGAAGAGGGTGAGAGCTGGAACATCGAGCAGGGCAGCGCAGCGAAGGTCCGCCAGGGGAGCAACGGGAACATCGAGCAGGGTTCGGCCTGAGCCCCCCTCAGCGATCGTCGGCTTCGGGGGCTTCGGTCCCGGCAGCCGATGAATCCGCAGTGGGTCCGCCCCGTGTGGATGCCCGACGCGGTGGTCGCACCTCGATGCCCGCAGGGTCCGGGGGCGGCTCACGCTCGTCGGTGTTGAGCCAGATCGTGCGTTGCGAGAACGGGATCTCGATACCGGCCTCGTCGAAGGCCTCCTTGAGGCGCAGACGCAGTTCGCGGGCCACCACCCACTGTTGCGAGGGTGCGGTCTTGACCACCAAGCGGATGGCGATGCTGTCCGCGCCGAGAGTCTCGATGCCCCACACCTCGGGGGCTTCGATGATGTCGCCGTCGGTGAAGTCGGCGTCGTGCCAGAGGTCGTCCGCGACGCGTTGGATCACGCCCTGGGCGAGACGAAGATCGGTGTCGTACGCCACCTCGATGTCGAGCACGGCACGCGACCACAGCTGCGAGAAGTTCCCGACGCGGGTGATCTCACCGTTGGGCACGTGCCAGACGTTGCCGTTGACGTCGCGTAACACCGTTGCCCGCAGCGAGACCCGTTCGACGGTTGCGGTGATGGGTCCGACGTCGACCACGTCGCCGACGCCGAACTGATCCTCGACGAGCATGAAGAAGCCTGCGAGGAAGTCGCGGACGATGGTCTGGGCACCGAACCCGAGCGCGACCCCGGCGATGCCCGCGCCGGCGAGCAGCGGCGCCAGGCTGATGCCCATTTCGCCCAGCAGCAACAGCGAGGCGATGGTCCACACCACCACGGTCGTGATCGACGACAGCACCGTCGAGATGGTCTCGGTCCGGGCCTTGGTGCGGGCATCGGTCCCGGTCGACAACAGCACCCGGCCGGCTGCGTTGCGACGCAGGTCGTCGAGGCGAGCGGACTCGGACTGCTCCATGAGGTGCTCGCTGAACGCGCGGATGCCCCGCTGGATCAGGCGCTTCACGACGAGCGCCAGGACCACGATGAAGATGACCCGCAGCGGCACGTCGATGAACCAGTTGACGAACGATGCGAGCGTCTCGTTGTCGGTGCGCTCGAACACCCACTGACACAACCCACCGGGTTCCTCACCGCACGCATCGACGACGCGACTCACGCTGTCGAAGACCTCGGGTGGGGGCGTCGGGCTCGGCGACTCCTGGAATCGGAGTTGCGCGTCAGGCATGGCGAGGGAAGGGACCATCACCGCCGCAGGGTAGTGGGGCTGGAAAAATCTGCCGATGACCGACCGCACCGCTCCGCCCGCCACCGCTGATCTGCTCGATGCCCATCCCGACCTCGCCGTGTGTGAGCCGGCGCTCGGTGTCGTTCGGGGGCGTCTCCGCGTTCTGCGGACCGATCGCCACGGTGGTCGCGCCCGAGGACAACACGTTTGTTCGGACCATGCTCGAGGCACCCGGCCGGGGGCGGGTGCTGGTGGTCGACGGCTTCGGCTCGGTTCGGTGCGCACTGGTCGGCGACAACCTCGCGCAGCTGGCCATCGACAACGACTGGGCGGGCATCGTCGTCAACGGCGCCATCCGCGACTCGGCGGTCATCGACGCCATGGACGTGGGCGTGAAGGCGCTGGCCACCAACCCGCGCAAGTCCGTCAAGCGCGACCTCGGGGTCATCGACGCGACCGTCACGTTCCTGGGCGTGCGCTTCGCCCCGGGATGGTGGTGCTACGCCGACGACGACGGCGTCGTCGTCAGCCCGGTCGCGGTCACCGCCGGCTGATCACAGTCGGTCGCTCGCCGGACGCTCGGGCGACCGAGTCCCCACGTACGCAACGTCGATTGTCCGCGATGCGGCCGCGGCCGCCGATGCGGGCTCGGCGACGACAGCCACCCATCGGAATCAGCCACACTGGCACGATGATCTCTTGGCGGTTCCGGTCCAAGGTGCGGCAGGGCAGGCTCGCCATTGCCTCGATGCTCGTCATGCTCCCGGCGCTGGTGGTGATTCCCCAGCCGGCATCGGCACAACCAACCGATGCTCGCGTCCGGACGATCGCCACCGGTGACGTGCAGACCTTCGACATCATCCCCGGGACCGACACCGTGGTCTACGCCACACGGCGTATGGGAGCGTCGGTGAGGGTGTTCACGAAGCCTGCCTCCGGCGGCCCCGCCGTGCGGTTGGGCACCGGCATCCGCCTCTCCTACCTCGGCCGCACAACCGAGCCCTTCAATCGCACCGACGTCGCGAACGGCGTACCCATCGAGCTGCGATGGTTGACCACCTCGCCGGATGGCCGCACGGTCGTGTTCCTCAGCGACAACACCGGCCTCGGAACTCGCAGCCTCGTGGCAGTACCCGCCGCCGGTGGCGAGACGGCCGTGTTGGCGCAAGTCGATTCGATCGGGCACTTCGAGGTGACTCCGGACTCGCAAACCGTCGTCTTCGTCGGCGACCTCGGCAGCGGCGACCGGGTGTATGCGGCTGGGCTGGGCGGCGGCGAGATCGTGGAGTTGGGTACCCCGGCCGATGGCGTGGACTTCGACGTCACCGCCGACTCGACCCGGGCGCTCTTCCTGGTAGCCGAGGCCGACGGTTCTCAGTCGATCCGGTCAGCGCCCCTCGACGGGGGCACCCCGGTGGACATTGCGGCGGGCTTCGATGCAACCCATGCGGCGACCGAGGATGCGAGCACCGTGTACTTCATCGCCACGCCGGAAGAACCGAACGGCTTCGACGACGAGTACTTCCTCTGGTCGAGCCCCGTCGACTCGGCGAGCCCCAGGCTGGTCGAAACCGATGCGATCACCGTCGGCGACATCCCCGAGGAGCCGGGTACCTCACTGGTTCTCGATGCCGATCACCTCTATGTCAACGACAACGCCGGGACGACCACCGGACTCATGCGCTACACGCTCCCGGGTGATGGCCGAACACGCCTCGCCCCCCCATTCCCTGGGCGACACGAACTCTCACTCAACCCGACCGGAGACCATCTGGCGGTCGGGCGGGTCCTGACTGCGCCGACGGGAGGCGCAACGCTCATCGACACCAGGACAGGCGAGCGGGTCCGACCGGACACCGGTGCGAGTGAAGCAGCGACCGGCGGCTTCTCGCCCGATGGGCGCCACGTCCTCGAAGGCGTATTCACACCTGGCAGCGGCGTGACGAGGGCGGGGTTGTATCTCCGATCGACCGACGGAACCGTCCGTCTGCTCGACCGCACCGGCCGACTCCCCGGCGCATTCACACCCGACAGCGATCGGGTGGTCTTTGCGACGTCGACCGATCGCATCACCAGAGGACTGTCGATCGCACCCACCGCCACCGGACGATCCACCGCCGTCTCGGGGACCGACGCCGACCACCGCATCGATTCGTTCGCCATGAGCGCATCGGGCGATCGTGTGGTCTATCTCGAGCACTCGAACGGCATGCCGTTTGCGGGACTGACCTTTGACGGCATCCTGCGGTCGGTGGACATCCGGCCGCGCTGCAATGGCCGCCTCGCCACCATCGTCGGCACCGGCGCCGACGATGCTCTTCGCGGCACCCCCGCCCGCGACGTCATCGTCGCCGGAGCCGGCAACGACACCATCCGCGGCCGCGGCGGCAACGACCTCATCTGCGCGGGACCCGGCAACGACACCATCCGCGGCGGATCCGGCAACGACAAGATCTTCGGCCAGGGCGGACGCGACCGCATCCTCGGCGGTGCAGGCCGAGACCGCCTCGAGGGCGGCTCCGGCGCCGACACCCTCACCGGTCAACGCGGGAACGATCGCCTCTTCGGCCAACAGGGACGTGACACGCTCGACGGGTCCCGAGGCAACGATCGCAACGACGGCGGCCCGGGCCGCGACACCTGCACCCGGCCCACCACGGGCCCACGTGCAATCAGCTGCGAACGCTGAACGCAGGCCTGCTCTCGGTCATGTGCCCGGACGACCGCCTGCGTTCGCGCCCTTCTTCTTGCCTCGGCGCGGCCGTTGGATCACCGCCGTGAAGTAGTCGGTCTCGAGATCCCACCGGGGGTACTGGCCCAAGATGTGTTCGAACCGTTCGTAGAAGGGCTCGTCGATGGGCACGCGGTCGAAGCGGACGTGACGAAGCGTAAACCCCAGCAATGCGAAGTACGCCTCGTAGTGGCGCCAGGTCAAGCGGTTGACCCAGTAGTGGCCAACCGGTGGACGGCCGTTCTGCACGTCCCACTCGCGGACGACCTGATCCGAGAACAACAGGTGCGGCCACGGGAAGTAGATGTCGCGATAGCGATGCGACGCCTGCGGCCCCCCGAACAGGTTCACTCGCAAGAACATGAGGCCGCCCGGGCGCAGCAAGCGATAGGCCTGCTCGAGCAGAGCGTAGGGATGCGCTACGTGCTCCCAGACGGTGAACGACATAATCCGGTCGAACGACCGCTGCTCGAACGGATTCTCCGCCGAGAGGTCGAGCAGCCGAAGATCGACCTTTGGTCCTCTCAACTCGTCCCAGTGCTTGTATTTCTGGACATCGACGCCGACACCATCCGCACCGAAGTTCTGCGCCGCGGACCAGACCTCGAAGCCGTTGCCACAGCCGATCTCGAGGACCCGCTTGTCGCGTAGGTCGATCATGTTGTGGACCCACTCGAGACGCCGCCGGGCGCTCGAGTCCAGCGTGCCGGCGTCGTAGGTCGGCGGCTTGGGAACGATCGGTTTCGCCTCGTACTCAAGGTTCAGCTCATCGATGAGTTCCGGGCCGTACTCGACGTGGTGCCCTTCGCCGAGCTCGTAGATCGACGCTACGTCGGTGGTCCCACTCACCGTGGGTGCGCGCCAATCGCCTTCGAAGGGCTCGGGTGGCTTCAGCGCAGCGCCGACGCGAACGCCTTTCGAGACGAAGGGCAGCCTTGCGCTGTGATCGACAAGCGCTCGATGCTTTGCAGGTTCGGTAGCCGGCTCAGGAACAGGGCGACCGAGTACCGCAGCCTTGGCGGCGACTGCCGCGGCCACAAGGGCCTCGCCGCGGCATCCTGGGAGCCGCGTGGCCACTCCCGCGAACGCCTTGCCAACCCGTGTACCCCGACTCGTGTCCTGAACCATCGACGGAGCCTAGGTTGGCTCGGTCGCCTGCGTGCGCACGCTCTGCAGAGTTCGGTCAGCGACCGAGCAGCGCACGTACCCTATTGACCGGTTTGCGTAGTGCGATTCCCATCCGATTCCAACGCAGGTTCCGGAATCGACGGAGGTCCTCCACGGCTTGATCACGCTCGCCGATGACGTCGGAGAGCTCCTGCTCCGCGACGCGGCGCCGAGCACAAGCCTCGGCTTCAGCGGCCACCGCGGCGTCTCGTCGCTTCTCCAACCGGGCGACACGACGGAGCAAGTCGCCGGCACGTTCGTTCGAGGCATCGAGCTGTCGTGCGTTGTCTTCAGCCCGCGCAGCCACCGCTCGAAGCGCCCGAATCTCCTGGGCATCAGCCGAGATGCGCGCCTTGAGCGCCTTGATCTCTGCTTCGAGCTTGCCGGCCCTGGCGGCACGCTGTTCCGCCTCGCGGATTCTGGCGACGAGATGATCCATCGCCCGCGGGTCTTCGGTGCGGCTCACAGCTCATTCCCTTCATCGGAACGTTCGACATCCGTCGGATTCACCGCAACCACGGCGGTCCACTTCTCGCTGGTAGACGAGAACCCGACCAGCTCTGCGCCGTACTCCGCGATCCAGCGTGCAGCCATCGCTTGTTCACCCGCTCGAACGTAGTCGTCGAGGAAGAACACACAGTTCGGCCCGCAGCGATCCCGCAGCATCGGCAGCGCAGGAAACCGGGCCTCGGGACCGGTGGTCTCTGGGGGACCGTCGACGACAACGAGTTCTATCGATCCATCCAGGTCCGAAGCTTCGAGGTCGTACCACAGGAACTCTTGCTCACCGATCGTGCAGGTGACCAGCGGCGCGTAGCGAACGCTGACCACGTCCTCCAGGCCGAAGGCCTCGACGCGTTGGTTGGACTCGACCCAGAAAACCGGATCGTGCTCAAACGCCACGAGCGACCCGGTTCCGAGCTCGCGCAAGGCCATGCCGATGAGCAACGTCGAGACGCCGCTCCCGAGCTCGACGGTGACTGCTGGTCGCCGATCGGCGACGAGTTGTCGCAGCTCGCGCGCGGCATCGGGCGAGATCGCCCATCGACGCATGGGCGGCAACGTGGGCCGCCCGTCGAGCTCCCGATACAGACCCACGAGGGCCTCGACCTGGGAGTAGCCCGAATCGGCCGATCGGGCGACTTGACGGCCAAGGGTCGCGAAGAATGCTTCCATCCGCGCCTCGAGCGCGGCGATACGAGCCAGGACTTCGGCGTGCTCGTCGTCCGATCCCTTGCCTGCCGGCACGGCGGCACTCATCGCGATCGTATCGAGCGCGGCATCAGAGGCGCTCGATGTTTGCGCCGGTCAAGACGCCCCGAGTGTCGAGAATGTGGTTGGCCGCCGCCAGATTGGTCGAACCCATGATGGAGTCGTGCGCTTGCAGCAAGATCAGAAGCGCGGCATCGTCAATGGCCTGGTCGATCCCGATCGATGCGACCTCGACGCCGTCGACCGAGAACGACTCGACGTAGGGATCGTGGAAACGCACGTCAGCCCCGAGTTCGACCAGGCGTCGGGCGATCGGACGGGCCGGGGTCTCGCGCTCATCGCTGATGTTTGCCTTGTACGTCACGCCGAGGAGCACGACCATCGATCCCTTGACCGATCGTTCCATCTCGTTCAGCGCCGATTGGGCCCGGGTCACCACGTAGGCCGGCATCCGGCCCGAGATCTCCTGGGCGAGCTCGACGAATCGGAACTGATACCCGAGCGACCGCACCGCGAACGACAGGTAGTTGGGGTCGATGGGGATGCAATGTCCGCCGACACCGGGCCCGGGGTAGAAGGCGTGGTAGCCGAACGGCTTGGTCTTGGCGGCGTCGATAGAGGCCCAGAGATCGATCCCGAGCTCACGACAGAAGATGGCCATTTCGTTCATCAACGCGATGTTGACGTGGCGATAGGTGTTCTCGAGCAGCTTGGAGAGCTCGGCCTCTCGTGTCCCCACCGTGGGGATGACCGAATCGACGACCTGCTCGTAGAACGCGACGGCGCGAGCCAGGCAAACGGGCGTATACCCACCGACCACCTTCGGGGTGTTGCGAAGTCCGAACTGCGGATTCCCCGGATCGATGCGCTCGGGCGAGTACGCCAACGCGAAGCCGGCGCCCGCAGCGAGGCCCGAGCGAGTCTCGAGGATGGGCCGCAACACGTCATCGGTCGTACCGGGGTAGGTGGTGGACTCGAGCACGACGAGCGCGCCCTCGCAGAGGTGATCGCCGACGTCTGCAGCCGCCGATTCGACGGCGCCCAGATCGGGTGACCCGTGCGATCCGAGAGGGGTCGGCACACAGATCACGATCGCGTCCGCGTTGCGCACTGTCGAGGCTTCGGTTGTCGCCACGAACCCCGCTGCATGCATGACGGCCACATCGGCATCGGAGAGGTCGTCGACGTGGGAGTGTCCGGCGTTGAGCTCGTCAACGATCCTCGTACTGACGTCGAGTCCGACCACATCCATCCCCGCCGCTACGGCTTCTTGTGCGAGCGGCAGTCCCACGTAGCCCAGACCGACCACGACAAGCTTCACGAGAACCATCCGTTTCCTGCGGCGCTACCGGAGTGCCACGTGACACCGCTTCCGATCCAGACGGTGCCAGGTGCGAGCGGGTGGTGAGCATACAGCGCCTCCTTTACCCGTCCGGCAGATGCCGCAGATCTGCTCACGCGGCCATCGCTGCCGGGACCACCACGACGGCTACCCATCAGCGAGGCCGTCGAGCTCGGCGATCAGCATCTTGTAGGGCGGCGAAGCGAAAGCACCCCAGGCTCGACTGTGCACGATCTCGTGAGCTGCCGGGCCGAGTTCGTCGAGGAACTGTGGGCCGATGGACCAGACGTGGCCCTTCGTGAGGTTCTCCGACGGTTCCTCGAACGGCGCCACGACGAACACGCGCTTGGCGGCGAGCTGCTGCAATTGACGGCAAAACGGCAGCGGGTCGGTCAAGTGCTCGATCACATGACTCGCGATCACGAAGTCGAACGTTCGATCGAGATCGAAGATGTCGTCCTTGCGAAAGCGGATGTACCGGCAGGCGACTGAGATGTCGTCGCGATAGAGGTCATTGATGTCCAGCGCGACCACCCGAAGCCGATAGCCGAGCTCGCTGCTCGCATACAACGAGGCCAGCAGATTCGATCCGTGGCCCGTCCCCGCTCCCACATCGAGAACGTCGAAGGTCTCCCCTCTCGGGTATTGCTCCATCTGCGCCTGGATATGGGGCAGGAGGTCGATCATGAACTGCTTCGATTGCGTTCCAGACACGAGCTCCAGCGGACGTCCTCGGCTGCGGGCGTTGCGTGGCGAAACCAACGCCTCCATTTGCGAAGCCAGATCTCGGTAGCTGTGCGTCAACCGACCGATCTCGTGGCGGTCATCGGCCTCCACTGCTGCAGCGAATCGAGCGACGAACTGGTCGAGATCGGCTGTCGAGTCACCCGCGGGCGGAACCGCAGGTTCGCGTCGCAACCGTGCGCGGAGTGCAGCGGCAGCAGTCATCGCCCGTCGTCGAGCCTCGTGCGCCATCGATGCCGTGGGTCGCTTCATGTCGCTTCCTTACGAGCGGAGGTGTCGCCGCTCAGATCGGTGCCGAAGACGGAATCCATGAACTGGTAGTCGAGCGCGAGAGCCGAGCGAACGGCACGCACCTGGTCGTCGTGGAGTTCGAGAAAGGATGCCGGTATCGGCTCACGTTGCCATCGAGATCGGAATCGTTCGCGCACACCCCACGGCACATAGTCAGCCGCGCCCGTGGCCTTGATCACGCCGCGGAGTCGTCCGAGCCGCTCTGGGTACATCCGCCATTGGTCGGCGGCATTCAACCGACTCGTGGACACCGAATGGGCCCATGTATCGCTGATGTCCAGGAACCGGGCTACCCGCTCGAGGATCAACGAGGGCGCAGACGCCAACTCCGCTGTCTGGAGGACGAGCAGCTGGTCTCTCGGGAACCACTCGAGGTATTCGCTCAGCTGATAGCCGTAGCGCGAGTAGTCCAGGTAGCGGGGATCCGCGAAGACGGCATCGCGCAAGCGGCCGTCGTTCACGACGGTTGCCGACCTGGTGGATGTACATGGACCGAATGCGCTCGACCGGGTCACGCACCAGGTAGAGGAGCCGGAGCTCAGGCAGCGCTCGGTGCAACCTGCGGGGAACGCCACGGATCTGGGGGGCCTTGGTGTAGTGGGTCGAGGCCTCGCCCACCGCCGAGGCCGAGCCCGCATCGGCGAACAGCGACCGATAGTGGTCCCGCTCAGCGGCGGTTGGGTCGGCGATGGTGAAGTAGCCGGGTTCCTTGGGGTCCGTCATGAACCCCTCCGGGTGGGTACCGATCAGGGTCGCGAGCGTGGTGGTGGCCGCCTTCATGGCTCCGATGATCATGAAGTTCGGTTCGTTGATGGTCCGCCTCCCGGGCTCGTCGGCGGTCGGTGCCGCGCATGGGCTGCGGCCGCATCGTATGGTCTGAGACCCAGGAGCGGCGGCACCGACATCGTCCCAGCATCGCCGAGCGGATCCAGTGAACGAACGAGACCACCTCGCGCACGAGCTCGCCGTGGCAGCGTTGGGAACAGCAGATCACCGCCCAACGACGCTGGACGCGTGTCGGCACAGCGCTCACGTCATCGGCACGAAGCCGGCACAAGGCGCTCGCCCTGCCGCGCGACCTGTGGCACATCCTCCGCGACCCCGCCGATGTTCCGCCACGTCCGGAGGCGCCATGGGAGGACGACGATGCTGCCATCGCGGCCGCCATGCTCGTCGATCGCGCCGAGGCGCTCCACGAGCCCGAGGACCAAGACCAGCGGGCAGATCTGCTCCGCGAAGCAGTCGAGACCGACCCGGCCAACCACCGGGCGCTCACGCTCTTGAACGAACAGCTCGTTCGGGCGGGGCGGCCCACCGAGGCACGAGACGCCACCCGCGCCATGCGACGGATGGCCAACAGCGCGGGGCAGCGGCGACGGGTCCGGGCCGCCGAGGGTCTCGTCCGCGAACTCGACCCGGCGTGGTATCCCCCGCTACCGGGTCGACCGAAACCGCTCTCCCCCGCCTCGGACCAACGGGTCCTGCATCTCCTCAAGGGCAGCGTCCCGCACCAAGTGGCCGGTGCGACGACCCGGAGCATGTACACCCTGCGCGCACAGGTTGCCGCAGGGCTCGATCCCGTTGCGATGACCCAGCTGCAGTTCCCCCGGATCGTCGGCGTCGACCACTTCGCCAATCCCGAGCACGTCCACGGAATCCGCCATCACCGCCTCGATGCAGGGCCAGGCCTCGACCTCCGCTCGGTCCCGAACGACTCGGAGCTGACCATCTGGGCCGCGCTCGCGCACCAGGTCGTTCTGGACGAGCGGCCCGCGATCCTCCATGCGGCGTCGGGTTCGCGCGGCTACGAGAACGCCGTCGTGGCGCTCAGCCTGGCTCGACACCACGCACTGCCGGTCGTGTACGAAGTTCGTTCGTTCCACGAGGCCACATGGACGGCCAATCAGTCGCTCGCCGAACGCGCTCCCGTGTACCACCTCCGCATCGAACGCGAGAACGAGTGCATGCGACGGGCGGACGCCGTGGTGACCCTCGGAACGTCGATGCGAGACGACCTCGTCGACCGGGGCATTCCTGGGGAGAAGATCACCGTGATCCCCAACGCAGTCGACGCCGAGCACTTCCGCCCGCAGGGCAAGGATCAGCAGCTGGCCGCGGCGATCGGCCTCGCAGGGCGCACGGTCATCGGGTACATCTCCAATCTGTCGCGGCGTGAGGGTGTCGACATCCTGCTCGAGGGCATCGCCCGTCTCCGCCGCCGCGGCTACGACGTCGGAGGTCTCGTCTGCGGCGACGGGCCCGAGCTCGAGTCGCTGCGCAATCAGGCCATCGAGCTCGGTATCGCCGATTGCGTGCACCTGCCCGGACCTGTCGACCACGAGGAGATCAAGCGGTACTACGAACTGATCGACGTCTTCGTCGTCCCTCGGCGCAACGACCGGGCAGCGCGGCACGTGACCCCGATCAAGCCATTCGAGGCCATGGCGCTGGAGCGGGCTGTGGTGGTGAGCGACCTTCCGGCACTGCACGAGATCGTCGACCCGCCCCATCGTGGTCGGTCCTTCCGCGCCGGAGATGCCGCAGACCTCGCAGACGTCGTCGCACCGCTCGTCGAGAGCCCGGACCTCCGCCGGTCACTCGGTCGCTCGGCGCGAGCCTGGGTCGAAGCCGAACGAACCTGGGATGCGAACGCGACGCGCTACGTGGAGCTCTACGCCGACGTCCTCGATCGCCGGAGCGCGCGCTGATGTGGGATGTTCGCTACAACCGACGGGCCCTGCGCATCGAGACCCTCGCCGAATCCGTCGCCGCAGCCACGATCGCCTCGGCAGCCGGCGGAGGCGATCCGACCGTGCTGCTCTACAACCCGCCGGCACGGGGCAACCCGTACCAGCAGTTGCTCTACAGCAGCGCACTCGATCACGGCATCTGCACGGTTCCGCTCCACGACCTCGACGAGCTCGAAGGCTTCCGGTGGCCGTACCGAACGGTCGTGCACATCCACTGGACCAGTCCGATCATCCAGACCGCCGACACCGACACCGACGCCGATCGGGCTGCGGACGAGGCCATCGAACTGTTGGAGCGGGCCATCGATCGAGGCGTCGAGTTGGTCTGGACCGTGCACAACGTGCTTCCGCACGAATGCCGCTACCTCGAACCCGAGCAGCGCCTGCGGCGGTGGCTCGCAGATCATGCCGCCATGATCCACGTACTGTCGGCGACGACACCCGACCTCGTCGGTGCGCACTATCGGCTCCCCGACGACGATCGCCTGGTCCACGTACCCCACCCCAGCTACGCAGGTGTCTATCCCGATCACGTCGGGCGCGCCGAGGCCCGATTCGAACTCGGTGTCCCGACCGACGCCAAGGTTGCGGTCATGGTGGGCTCACTGCGCGCCTACAAGGGCCCCGAGGTGGTGGCGGACGCCCTCGACCGGCTCGACGAGGACTGGGTCGTGCTCATGGCGGGCAAACCCATCGACGACGCCAACGCACGCGCCATCGAAGGTCTCGGCGATGCCGACCCTCGCATCTCGGTGTGGCCCCGCCACATCGCCACCGAAGAGATGCAACTGTTCCTGCGGGCCGCCGACGTCGCCGTGCTCCCCTACCTCGACGGGCTCAACTCCGGCGTGTGCGCACTGGCGATGACCTTCGGGCTACCCGTCATCGCCGCCGACAGCGGGAGCTTCGCCGAAGTGGTCACCGACGCCGTCGGACGCGTCGTCCCCGCGGGTGACGCAACCGCTCTCGCGGCTGCCCTCGCCGACGTCATCGGCGACCTCGACCGGTACCGCGCCGGGGTCGAGGCCGCCTCCGCCTCGCGGGCACCAGCGCTGATCTCGGACCAGTTCTTCGAGGCGCTCACCAACCGACTCGGCTGACGAGCACCGGACCCCACGGTGGTCGCGCAGCCGGCAGGACCCTGCGGCCTATCCTCACGGCGTGCACATCTTGCTCGTCGCCGGCGCCCGCCCCAACTTCATGAAGGTCGCCCCCATCTTGTGGGAGGCCGAGTCTCGGGGTCTCCGGGTCACCCTGCTCCACAGCGGACAGCACTACGACGCGGCCATGAGCGACATCTTCTTCGAGGAGCTCGCGATCCGCCCGCCGGATGTCAACCTCGACGTCGGATCCGGGAGCCATGCTGCGCAGACGGCGCGGATCATGGAGCGATTCGAACCGGTGGTCGACGAGCTGACGCCCGACGTCGTGGTCGTGGTCGGCGACGTCAACAGCACCGTGGCCTGCAGCCTCGTGGCAGCGAAGGCCGGCGTCCACGTGGCCCACGTCGAGGCCGGTCTGCGAAGCCGGGACTGGGCGATGCCCGAAGAGGTCAATCGGGTCGTCACCGATCGCCTGAGCGACTTCTTGTTGGCCTCGTCGCCCGATGCCGTCGAGAACCTGGTGGCCGAGGGCTACCACGACGACCAGATCAGCCTGGTCGGCAACGTGATGGTCGACACCTTGTTCGGCAACCTCGATCGGGCCCGCGAACGCCCCATCGTCGAGCAACTCGACCTCGAACGGGGTGGATTCGGACTGGTCACCCTGCACCGTCCGTCGAACGTCGACGACACCGCGATCCTCGATGGTCTCCTCGATGCCCTGACCCGCATCGCCGAAGACCTGCCGCTGGTGTTCCCTGTTCATCCCCGGACCCGAGCCGCGATCGGCACACGTGCGCTTCCCGATCGGTTCCGACTCGTCGATCCCGCCGGCTACCTGGACTTCGTGGCGCTCCAGGACGCCGCCCGGATCGTGCTGACGGATTCGGGCGGTGTGCAGGAGGAGACCACGATGCTCGGCGTGCCCTGCCTGACGCTGCGCCACAACACCGAGCGACCCATCACGGTGACCGACGGATCGAACCACGTCGTCGGCACCGATCCCGCGACGATCGTCTCCACCGCCCAGTCGGTCCTCGCCACCGAGCAGGACTATCCCCGACCCGCACTCTGGGATGGCAAGGCCTCGGCCCGCATCATCGATGCCTTGACGGCCGGGCCGCTCGCCGCGAGATCACGCCCGACCGACCCACGCTGAGCGCGAGCCGGTGTCCCGCGACGACCCGCCCGACGATGTGCTGAAACCCGTCGATGTCGGCGGTCTGCTCGCCGAACGCACGCGCCGAGACAACGAACGCCACCAGATCGAGCGCGAGGACATCGCCGCAGAACTCGATCGGACCCGCGGCCGTGTGGCCGAGCTCGAACACCGCATCGACGAGATCCATGGGTCCGAGACCTGGAAGCTCGGGCGAGCGGCCAAGACGGTGTTGACTCCCGCGGTTGCGGCCCGGAACGCGATCGCACGGCGTCGGCGCGAGGACGACACGGCCGATCCGCCTGCCATGCCGCTGCTCGACCACGATGCCCGTGAGCGTTACCGGGCAGCGATCGCACGTGGCGACGACATCGACGCCGATGGAGGCGCTGGCACGATCGTCTTCGCTGTCTACACGACCGACCTCGCCGAGGGGCGCGGTGACATCTACGTGGCGGTCGGACTCGGGCTCGAGCTCGAAGCGCTCGGATGGCGCTGCCGATACGTCCCGCGCAGCCGCTGGCATCTCATCGGACCGGGCACGAACGTCGTGGTGGCGATGATTCAGACGTTCGATCCGCTGAAGGCGCCAGTCGATGCGTTCACCGTCGCATGGGTCCGCAACGAGACCGAGACCTGGCGGCGCCATCGATCGCTGTCTGCGTTCGATGCGGTCATCTGCAGTTCTGAGCCCTCCCGCGAGGCCATGGCGCAGCGGTTCGGTGGGCCGACCCGGGTGCTGCCCCTCGGCGTCGACACCGGCGTCTTCTCACCCGGTGAACTCCCTCGCCGAGGGGTCGTCACCACCGTGAACGACTGGGGACGCGAACGACAGGTGTACCGGGCATTGCGGTCGGCCCCCATCGACTTCGACCTCACCGTTGCCGGCCACGTGCGACTCGACGCACCCCTCGCCGACCACCACATCGGCATGGTCGACTACTTCGCCCTGCCCGATCTGTACCGGCGGAGCGAGGCCGTGATCGACGACTTCAATCACACGACGGCTCCCTTCGGCAACATCAACTCCCGCCTGCTCGAGGCCCTGGCCTGCGACGCGATCGTCATCACGAACACGCGACATCGGACTCGACGCACTCGGTGTCGGCGAGCTCCCCGTGTACCGCGACGACCACGAGCTCGCTGCGCTCTGTCGTCGCGCCGCCGCAGGCCAGTACCGATCACTCGCCCGCGAACTCGGCGCCCACATCCGTGCGCGAGCACTCGTGGGCCGCGCGCGCTGCCGACCTCGAGGCGATGCTGCGCGACCTCACATCCGACCGCTCGTCCATCACCAGGGTCATGGGATTCCACCCGGATTTCCGGAGCACCAACCCCTACCAGGACCTGCTCTACCAGGCACTCGATCGGTCCACGCTGATTGCGCCCGTAGCCAGCGCCTTCGACGTCACGGCACTCGATCTCGCGGCAGCTCGCAACGTGTCCTATGTCCATCATCTGCACTGGACGTCGACGATCCTCGGCGATGCGTTCGACCGAGCCGACGCGGACCGACGGCGCGTGGCGTTCGTCGACGAACTCGACCGGATCCGCCGCCACGGCGCCAGCGTGGTGTGGACAGTCCACAACGAACTCCCCCACGAGTGCGCCTACCCGGACATCGAACTCCAGATGCGGCGTCAGATCGCCGAGCGCTGCGACGCGATCCACGTGATGTGCGAACACTCTCGTGCGATCGCTGTCGAACGATTCGGCGCCGACGACGACATCGTGTTCGTGGCCCCCATGCCCGCCTACAGCGGGCACTATCGCGTCAGCGACCTGAACCCCGCCGATGCCCGGGCTGCGCTCGGAATCGACCACGCCTCGTTCGTGCACCTGTTTCTCGGCACGATCCGGCCGTACAAGGGCATCGACGCACTGCTCGACGCGTTCGCTTCGATCCACAGCGAGGACGATCAGGTCGCGCTCATCGTTGCCGGACGCCCCGATCACCCGTCGGTTCCGGCGCTGGAACGCCGGTGCCGAGCCACACCAGGCGTGCTGGCCCACTTCGAGGAGGTGCCCGACGATGAGCTGACGGGCTGGTTCCGCGCCGCCGACACCGTGGTTCTCCCGTACCGCACGGGCCTGAACTCGAGCGCGGTCCTGTTGGCGTACTCCCTGGGCCTTCCCGTCATCGCCCCCTCGATCGGGTGTATCGCCGAACTGTTGGACCCGGCCTGTGCCGTCGCATTCGACCCGGAGACGGACGGATCCCTCGAGGCCGCGCTGCGACGCGGGCGCGACCTCGACCCCACAGCCGCCCGTCAGCGGGCGCTGGAGATCGCCGCCGACGCTGACCCGGGCAAGGTCTCGGCGGTGTTCGCACGCGAGGTCGAATCCCGACTTCGACGACACGCGCAACCCGACCGGGGAGACTGACCATGCAGTTGATCGACGAACCGATGCCCGGCGTGAAGCTCTTCGAGTTGCGAGTGTTCGGCGATGACCGCGGCTCGTTCTGTGAGACGTTCAATCGGGCGGCCTTTGCGCACGAGGGGGTGGATTACGAGTTCGTGCAGGACAATCAGTCGGTGTCGGCGTCGGTGGGGACGGTGCGGGGGTTGCATCTGCAGTTGCCGCCGCATGCGCAGGGGAAGTTGGTGCGGGTGTTGACCGGGGTCGGTGGTCGATGTGGCGGTGGATGTGCGGCCGTCGTCGCCGTCGTTCGGGGAGTGGTGTTCGGTGGAGTTGTCGGGGGATCGGCCGGAGGTGTTCTGGGTGCCGCCGGGGTTCGCGCATGGGTTCGCGACGACGGCGCCGAACACGGTGGTGGCCTACAAGTGCACGGCGTTGTACGCGCCGGAGTGCGGATCGGTCGGTGCGCTTCGATGATCCGGCGTTGGGGATCGATTGGCCCGTCGATGCCGGCTCTGCGGTGGTGTCGGCCAAGGACGCGGCGGCGCCGCCGTTGGCAGAGTTGGTGGATGAGTTGTCGGCGGCGGGCTGGTGAGCATGCGGGTTCTGGTGACGGGTGGGTGTGGGTTCATTGGTTCTGCGGTGGTGCGGCATCTGATCGGGCAGACCGACCATGTGGTCTGCAATGTCGACAAGATGACCTATGCGGCGACGGCGGGGTCGACGGCGTCGGTGGCCGGCGATGACCGGTATGGCTTCGTGGAGGCCGACATCTGCGACGCGGCGGCGATGGCGGCGGTGTTCGCCGAGTTCGCGCCCGATGTGGTGATGCATCTGGCGGCTGAGTCGCATGTGGATCGTTCGATCACGGGTCCGGCGGCGTTCATCGAGACCAATGTGATGGGCACGATGGTGCTGTTGGATGCCGCCCGGGCCCATGTCGGCCGGTCTCGACGCGCAGGCGGCGGGGCGGTTCCGGTTCGTGGGGGTGTCGACCGATGAGGTGTTCGGGGCGTTGGGCCCCGATGATCCGCCGTTCGACACCGAGACCCCGTATGACCCGCGGTCGCCGTATTCGGCGTCGAAGGCGTCGGCTGATCATCTGGTGCGCGCCTGGGGTGAGACCTACGGGTTGGCGACGATGATCACGAACTGTTCGAACAACTACGGGCCGTTCCATTTCCCCGAGAAGCTGATCCCGCTGGTCATCCTCAAGGCCGCCGCGGGTGAGCCGTTGCCTGTCTATGGGACCGGGGAGAACGTGCGGGACTGGTTGTTCGTCGACGACCACGCCCGGGCGCTGGTCGCAGGTGGTCGAGTCGGGTGTGGTCGGTGAGACGTATCTGATCGGCGGCAACGCCGAGCGTACGAACCTCGAGGTCGTCGAGGCGATCTGTGATCTCGTCGACGACCGCCTCGGCGTGCCGGCGTCGGGATCGCGTCGGGGCCTGATCACCTTCGTCACCGACCGTCCCGGCCACGATCTGCGCTACGCGATCGACGCGTCGCACATCCGCGACACCCTCGGGTGGGAACCAACCGTCGATTTCGAGGCCGGCCTCGCGGCCACCGTCGACTGGTATCTCGCGAACGAGTGGTGGTGGCGACCCATCCTCGATGGCACCGACGCCGGCCAACGCCTCGGCCTCACCTGATGACCACCCGATCGAACCGCGCCACCGGGCGCGGGTGTCGCGATGACGACGGTGCTCGTCACCGGCGCCGCTGGCCAGGTCGGCGCCGAGCTGCTGCGCGCCGCGTGGCCGGCCGGGGTGCAGGTGGTCGGCGTCGACCGGTCGGGTCTCGACATCACCGACCCGGCAGCGGTCGACGCGGTGGTCGCCGACGTCGCGCCCGATGTGATCGTGAACGCCGCCGCGTACACCGCAGTCGATCGTGCCGAGACCGAGCCGGACCTGGCCGAAGCCGTCAACGCCGACCGCTGTCGGGCATCTCGCTGCGGCGGCGAACCGCCACGGCTGCCGGTTGATCCACCTGTCGACCGATTACGTGTTCGACGGCACCAAGGACGGTTGGTATGTCGAGTCCGACCCGGTCGCCCCGCTCGGGGTGTACGGGGCCACCAAGCTCGCCGGCGAACGGGCCGCTGCGGGCTGTGAGCGGCACCTGATCCTGCGCACGGCGTGGGTGTACGGCGCGTTGGGCGCGAACTTCGTGGCCACGATGCTCCGCGTTTCGGCACGAACGTGACGAGCTGGCCGTGGTCGCCGACCAGCACGGCTGCCCCACCGCGGCGGTCGACATCGCCGCCGCGATCGTCGAGCTCGTCACCGCCGGCCTCGACGGCGACGAACTCACCGGCACGTTCCATCTGGCGTCGCCCCAGGAGGCGACCTGGCACGCCTTCGCCTGCGCGATCCTGGCCGAACCCATCGCGTCGGGCCGCCTCACCGTCCGGGCGATCCCGACCTCGGACTACCCCACCCCCGCCGCCCGACCCGCGAACAGTCGCCTCGATTCCACCGCCATCGCCGCCGCAGCGGGCATCGTGTTGCCCGGCTGGTCGACGACGATGCCGGCCGTGCGCGCCGAGCTGGCCGAGGCGGCCGGAAGGACCTCACCATGAACCCACCGACCACATCCGGCACCCGCAAGGGCATCATCCTCGCCGGCGGGACCGGGTCCCGGTTGCATCCGTTGACGTTGGCGGTGTCGAAGCAACTGTTGCCGGTCTATGACAAGCCGATGATCTACTACCCGCTGTCCACGCTGATGCTGGCCGGGATCCGTGACGTGTTGATCATCACCACCTCCGTCGAACAAGACGCCTTCGTGCGCCTGTTGGGCGACGGAAGCCAGTTCGGGATCTCGATCCGCTGGGCCACCCAGGACTCCCCCGACGGCATCGCCCAGGCGTTCCTGATCGGCGAGGACTTCATCGACGATGACCCCTGCGCGCTCGTGCTGGGCGACAACCTCTTCTACGGCGGCGGCCTCTCCGCGCTGCTCCGCGACGCCGCCTCGACCACCATCCGGCGCCTGCGTGTTCGCCAAAGAAGTCCCCGACCCCGAACGCTACGGCGTGGTCGACTTCGACGAAGCCGGACGAGCCACCTCCATCGAGGAGAAGCCAACCGAACCGAAGTCGACCTGGGCGGTCACCGGGCTCTACTTCTACGACGCCGACGTCGTGGCGATCGCACACGACACCCAGCCCTCCGCACGCGGCGAACTCGAGATCACCGCCGTCAACGACGCCTACCTCCGCCGCGGCGACCTACGCGTCGTGCCCATGGGACGCGGCTTCGCGTGGCTCGACACCGGCACCTTCGCCTCCCTCGTCGAAGCCTCCGAATTCGTCCGCGTCATCGAGACCCGCCAACGACTCAAGATCGGCTCCCCCGAAGAGATCGCCTACCAACAGGGCTGGATCACCACCGACCACCTCCTCGCCCTCGCCGAACCCCTCACCAAGTCCGGCTACGGCCACAGCCTCACCGAACTCGCAACCCGCCCCAGCCCCACCTGAGCGTTCAGGCCGAACCCGCACCCCCCGACCGCCTCTCCGTCGCCTTCACCCATGCCGAAATCTGGGACTTGTGCCGCTGATCGCGAGCGACAAGTCCCAGATTTGGCGGCGGGCCGATCCCGCGACGACGTCGCTACGCAGCTCGCAGTCGTTCCGCAGCTCGCCGAGCTCGTCGAGCATCCGACGACATCGCGCTCGACATCATCGTCGGTGACCCGATCGACTTCCAACCGACCAGTCCGGCCTGACGGTCCCGGGCCTTGTCGCCTGGGCATCGAAGCGACCGCCGTGCCAGGTGACGTGGTCGACCTCGAGCACCCCAACGAAGTGTCGGATCGGCACCGTCGAGATGAATCACCGCTGCCCCATTGCGCAGTCGGCAGTCGGTACTGGCGGTACCAGCTCCACGTTCCGAGACCGCATCGCCCTGAGTACTCGAACCTCGAGGTCCGAGCCGGCCGGCTTGTGCCACGTGGGCCGGGACTCGAGCACCCGGTTCACACGAGCAGCGCCGTCACGTCCACGGCCAGCAAGGCGACGTCGGGTGGCCCACAGCGTCGGGATCGAGCAGTATCGGTCGATGACCTGTTCGGTGATCGAATCGAATGCCGCGGTCGCTCACCTCGGCCCCGAGATCGAACCACGTCCCGGCGGCGTCGCTACTCGAATCCCATCGTCGCGTCGAACGCAGTCGGTCGAGACGAGGTCGGTCGACCGTCGGACGCGCACGCCGGAGAGACTCGGTGCGTTCCGGACCGGCGCCGTTGCCGTGATGACCTCTCGGGCGCCAGGATCCATGGGCCGCCCAGCTTGCGCCGAGTCCCCAGATTCGCCCGGCCGAGAGGCTCGTGATCACGAGCTCCGGGTGCGCGCACAGGCCGCGACGCAACGAGCCATGAACGTCAACGGGCTGGACCGGATCAGGTACACCTGCCGGTGCACGCGGATCGAAGAGCCCCGCATCGACCATGCGTGCGGATCTGCGTCGGCGTCACGCCGAACTCGGCGAACGTGCCCAGCGCCGCGACGCCATGGTGGCCGCTCAGGTGATCGGCCAACGTAGCCGGCATCGCCGGTAGTGATGGCATGGCATTCCCCTCTCGAGATCAGCCGCCATGCGGCCCTGACGTAGGTTGGGGAAGTTGCGCTGACCCTAGGCAGCAGGTGTGACAGCAAAGGTGGCGACCGCCTGCGTGCGCCCCTCCGAGGGCTCTCGACTCCGCCCCGCCGCCGAAATCTGGGACTTTGCGAGCACCTGCGATGCCACACGAAGTCCCAGATTTCAGCACGGGGTGGCAGAACAAACCCGACAGACCTCTTGACACCGGTGTAACTACACGGCTGTAATCATGTCTCCCCGGTGCTCCCGCGCCAGTGCCGGGGGCACGGGCAGCAACCCAGTACAGACCGACCGATCACGCATCGGACCAGGGCGAATCCAGCGAGCGGATCGGGGAACCGGTCTGTTCTCTGCGCCCTCGGATCCGCCGCTCGGCGACAACGATGTCGCCCGGTCTCGTCCCCTCGCTGTCCACGGGCACCCGACGCGAGCAGGGCAACACGAGACGAACCCCACCGGCCGCCGGCCACGGGGAACCCCGAGGAGACGAAGCGTTGGCATTGACGGACCAGTCGGCACCCACCGACCGCACCACCGAACCGACCGATCAGGCCAGCACCGACGCCCCTGCAGCACCCACCATCGCCACCGCCGGCATCGAGTTGATCCCCGACTCCGGCCCCGCCGCGGGCATCGACACCGCCGTGGGCATGCGCGTCCGCAAGCGCAACGGCGAACTCGAACCGGTCGACGTCAACAAGATCGTCAACGCCGTCGCCTCGTGCTCCGAAGGCCTGCGCGGCGTCGATCCCATGCGCGTCGCCACCCGCACCATCTCCGCACTCGCCGACGGCGCCACCACCCGCGAACTCGACGAGCTGTCCATCCGCACTGCCGCCGGCCTCATCGTCGAAGAACCTGGCTACTCCAAGCTCGCCGCCCGCCTGCTGGCCACCTACATCGACAAAGAGGTCCGCAACCAGAACATCCCCTGGTTCACCGAGTCGGTGACCCGCGGTCACGCCATCGGGCTCATCAGCGACGACGTCGCCGAATTCGTCGCCGCCAACGCACCCACGCTCAACGCCGCCATCAACTCCACCCGCGACCGCCACTTCGAGTTCTTCGGCCTACGCACGGTCTATGACCGCTACCTGCTGCGCCACCCCGACACCCGCGAGGTCGTCGAGACCCCGCAGTACTTCTTCCTGCCGCGTCGCCTGCGGGCTGTCCACCACCGCCGACGAAGCCGTTGCGTTCTACGACCTCATGTCGTCGCTGGCCTACCTGCCGTCGAGCCCCACGCTGTTCAACTCCGGCACCGCCCACCCCCAGATGTCGAGCTGCTACCTGCTCGACTCGCCCGAGGACTCCCTCGAGGGCATCTACAAGCGCTACACCGACATCGCCCGCCTGTCGAAGTTCGCCGGCGGCATCGGCGTGGCCTGGCACCGGGTGCGCGCCAAGGGCAGCCTCATCACCGGCACCAACGGCCTCTCCAACGGCATCGTCCCGTGGCTCAAGACCCTCGACAGCTCCGTCGCCGCGGTCAACCAGGGCGGCCGCCGCAAGGGCGCCGCGTGTGTCTACCTCGAGAGCTGGCACGCCGACATCGAGGAGTTCCTCGATCTCAAGGAGAACACCGGCGACAGCGCCCGCCGCACCCACAACCTCAACATCGCGAACTGGGTGCCGGACCTGTTCATGAAGCGGGTCGAGAACGACTGGCAGTGGTCGCTGTTCGACCCCAAGAAGGTCCCGCACCTCGTCGACCTCTACGGCCCGGAGTTCGAAGCCGCCTACACCGAAGCCGAAGAGGCCGGCCTCTACGAGCGCCAGGTCCCGGCCCGCCAGCTCTACAGCCGCATGATGCGCTCGCTGGCCCAGACCGGCAACGGCTGGATGACGTTCAAGGACGCCTCCAACGCCAAGTGCAACCAGACCGGCGGCACCGGCACCGACGGCGATCCCCGCGTCGTGCATCTGTCGAACCTGTGCACCGAGATCCTCGAGGTCACCAGCCAGGCCGAGACCGCTGTCTGCAACCTCGGGTCGCTCAACCTCGGCGAGTTCGTCATCGACGGCGCCGACGGCCCCGAGATCGACTACGACCGCCTCGGCGCCACCGTGCGCCAGGTCGTGCCGTTCCTCGACCGGGTCATCGACATCAACTACTACCCCACGCCCGAAGCCGGGTTCTCCAACGACAAGTGGCGTCCGGTCGGCCTCGGGCTCATGGGTCTCCAAGACGTCTTCTTCAAGCTCGGGGTGCCCTTCGATTCGCCGGTCGCCCGCGACGCCTCCAAGCGCATCAGCGAAGAGATCTACTTCAATGCCCTGTGGGCCTCGACCGAGCTCGCCGAGGCCGACGGTCCCCACGAGACCTTCGCCGAGACCCGCGCCGCCCAGGGCGACCTGCAGTTCGATCTCTGGGACATCGAGCCCACCGACACCGAGCGCTGGCAGCAGGTCCGTGACCGCATCGCCGCCCACGGGCTGCGCAACTCGCTGCTCATCGCCATCGCGCCGACGGCGACCATCGCGTCGATCGCCGGCTGCTACGAGTGCATCGAGCCCCAGGTGTCGAACCTGTTCAAGCGCGAGACGCTGTCGGGTGAGTTCATGCAGATCAACCGATACCTCGTGCGTGAACTCCAGGCCCTCGACCTGTGGGACGACGAGATGATCGGCGAGCTCAAGCGGTCCGAGGGATCGGTGCAGAGCATCGACCGCATCCCCGCCGAGGTGCGCGAGATCTACCGCACCGCCTGGGAGATCCCCCAGAAGGCGCTCATCGAGATGGCCGCCGACCGCGGGGCGTTCATCGACCAGAGCCAGTCGCTCAACCTGTTCATGGAGTCGCCGAGCATCGGCAAGCTCAGCTCGATGTACATGTACGCCTGGAAGCAGGGCATCAAGACCACGTACTACCTGCGGTCCCGGCCGGCGACGCGCATCAACCAGACGACCAGCGCCAGCTCGGCACCGAGCCCGGCCGAACCCACGCCGCCGAAGCCGACGAAGAGCTTCACCGACGACGAGGCGATCGCGTGCAGTCTCGAGAACCCCGAGACCTGCGAGGCCTGCGACTGAGCTTCCCCCGGCGCATCGGCGATCCCGGCTCGGCCGGGCTCGCCGTCGCCGGTGTGGCTCATTCGATCGCTGCTCCTGCACCCCCCGCCCCACCCAGACGAACCCGTTTCCCATTCGCATCTTCACCACCGCACCCCAGCCGCCGTCCGGCGACCGCGGCCCCGAGAGGACCCCACCATGGCCCTGACCGACGACCATCTCTACGAACTCGACGAGCCACTCGTCGTCGAGCCCAGCCACGCCGAGCTCGACGCCAGCGTCACCGACGCCACCACGGCGCCGGCCAACATCTTGGACCCGGGCTTCAACCTGACGTTGCGCCCGATGCGCTACCCGCAGTTCTACGAGATGTACCGCGACGCGATCAAGAACACCTGGACCGTCGACGAGATCGACTTCTCCGACGACCTCGTCGACCTCGACCGCAAGCTCATGCCGGCCGAGAAGCACCTGATCAACCGGCTCGTGGCCTTCTTCGCCACCGGCGATTCGATCGTGTCGAACAACCTGGTGCTCAACCTCTACAAGCACGTCAACGCGCCCGAAGCCCGCATGTACCTGAGCCGCCAGCTCTACGAAGAGGCGCTGCACGTCCAGTTCTACCTGACGCTGCTCGACAACTACATCCCCGATCTCGACGAGCGCGCCGCGGCGTTCGCCGCCATCGAGAACATCCCGTCGATCCGCGAGAAGGCCGAGTTCTGCTTCACGTGGATGGGCTCGCTGTCCGACATCGACGAGCTGCGCACCGACGCCGACCGCCGCAAGTTCGTCCTCAACCTGATCTGCTTCGCCACCTGCATCGAAGGACTGTTCTTCTTCGCCGCCTTCGCCTACGTCTACTTCCTGCGGTCGAAGGGTCTGCTCAACGGCCTGGCGGCCGGCACCAACTGGGTGTTCCGCGACGAGAGCTGCCACATGAACTTCGCCCTCGAGGTCCTCAACACCGTCCGCTCCGAGCAGCCCGAGCTCTTCGACGAAGAGATGGCCGGCCAGATCCGCCAGATGCTCGACGAAGCCATCGCCTGTGAGTACCGCTTCGCCCAGGACGTACTCGCCGACGGCGTGCAGGGCATGAGCCTGGCCGACACCCACACGTACCTGCAGTTCGTCGCCGACCAACGCCTGGTGCAGCTCGGCCTCGAACCGACCTACGGCGCCAAGAACCCCTTCAGCTTCATGGAGCTCCAGGACGTCCAGGAGCTCACGAACTTCTTCGAGCGCACCGTGGCCGCCTATCAGGTGGGCGTGCAGGGCGACGTCGCCTTCGACGAGGACTTCTGACGCTCACGCTCCCCCACCACGTCGGACTTCCCCGACGACATGCGACCCGGCCACTCGGCCGGGTCGTATGCGTTTTCGTGCCGTGGTGGGCTGTGGGCAGTTCATCCCATCGACCGTGACGGAACGACTCCGTACCGTGAGATCCCAGAGGGAAGCAACGACCGTCTGGACGCATTGGTCGCCTCCAGTCCAGACGTGAGCTGATGCGAAACCGGCCCTCGGATCGGTCTCGCTGGCGTGCCCATCTCCATCGAGACCGTGAGCCGGCAACGGCGTGGTGACGGTCCGACCCACAGGGGCCGGACGCTCGACAAGCGGCCCTTCGGGCTGCGGGAGAAGGAGATCCAACCCATGCACACCAGGCGACCACTCATCATCGTCGCGATCGTCGGACTACTGGGCGCGCTGCTGTTCACCGGCACCGCTGCCGCCGACGACACCCCCGACCGCCAGGCGACGCCGACGCAGGCGCCCGCCGCAACCCCCACGCCGGAGCCGACCCCATCGACGGTGCTCGTGTGCAACCTCTGGGACGGCACCCCCTACGACTACTGGAAGGTCGAGTCGATGTCGGCGGCCGACGCCGACTGGTGGGTCGCCAACGCAGCGAACGCAAAGATCGTGAGCTCGGCAAGCGACTGCCCCGGCAACGCTCCGGTGAGCATCTGCCACGTCTACGACGACGGCCACAAGCTGGTGAGCGTCGACCCGTGGACGGCGAACTGGTACCTGGCGAACTCGCCTGGTGACTTCGTGCCTGCCAACGGCACCTGCGCCAAGGCCGAACCGACCCCCGAGCCGACGGTCGAACCCGAGCCCGAGCCCACGACCGAACCCGAGCCCGAGCCCGAGGCCACCAAACAACCGGAGCCCGAGCCCACGACCCAACCGACCCCCGAGCCCACCACCCAGCCGACCCCGGGGGTCACCCCGAGCGGCGGGGTCGACAACAGCGGCGGCAGCAGCGGTGGCACCACCACCACCACGGCGGTGCAGGGCGTTGCCCAGGAGCGCCAGGAACTGGCCGTCACCGGTGTCGAGAGCTGGCACCTGGCCCTGGCAGGCCTGACGATGCTGGCGGCCGGCATCATCGTCAACACGCTGCGCCGACGGGTCGACCCGGTCGAGGTCGCAGCCCACGCTCGCCGCTGAGCACCGAGCGCACCACACCGACGTCTCCGATGGGCCGGCGCTCTGGCGCCGGCCCATCGGCGCGTCCGGCCCCGGCGTGCTCAGGTCGTGAGCGGCAACAGTTCGGCGGCGAGATCCTCGAGCGCGGCCGTCGGATCGGCAGGTGGCGTCATCGGCCGCACCAGGAACTTCGAGAAGCCGGCGTCGACCCACTCGTCGACTCGGCGCCGCAGCGCCTCGGGACCCGTCGGCACGAGGGCGTCGACACCGCCACCGGGCCTGCGGGCCGCCAGACGGTCCCGAACCGCATCGGGGATGCCATCGGGGGCATAGAAGAGGTTGGCGCCGTAGTGCTCGGGGTCCATGACCCGACCGGCAGCGGCTGCGGCGTCCTCGATCGTGATCCGCAGCGTTGCCGCTTCGTCGGGGGTGACCAGGCCCGGCATCCAGCCATCACCGAGACGGCCACACCGCCGCAGCGCGCCGGGGACCTGTCCGGCCAACCACAGCTCGAGTGGCTCCTGCATCGGTGTCGGCGTGATCGACACTCCCGCCATGGGGTAGAGCGGGCCGTCGTGATCGATGGTCTCCCCTGCCCACAGACGCCGCAGCAGCGGCACCATCTCCTCGACAGCAGCCGAGCGCTGGGATCGATCGATGCCCTGCGCGCCGCTGTCGGCCTCCTCGGGCAGGCCGAGCACGCCCAGGAGCAGCAGCCGCCCGCCCGACAACCGGTCGAGCTGCGCGAGCTGGCGGGCCAGGGTGACGGGCTGGCGGCCCGGCAGGATCAGGTGGGTGCCGAGCTTGAGCTTGGTGGTGCGAGCGGCCGCATGGGTGAGCGCCACGATGGGATCGAGCGTCGCCTGCTGCAACGACTCGGGAACCCAGACCGAATCGAACCCCAAGCGCTCCAGATCGTCGACCAACGACGTGTAGTCCTCGGGCGCGACCTCGGGCCCGATCGTGTACCCGAACCGAACCTTCACGACGTGACACTCCCCGACCGAAATGGACACGACACCCTATGCGAGCGCCCCATGGATGCGCTCGCACCGAACACCGAGCGATCCGACACTGCGTTCCTGCGCAGGGTCCAGCAGGGGTTGGTCGTGTTCCGGTGGCTCGCGATCGACCTGTGGGGTCGGCCTCAGGGGCCTTCGAACGTCGCGAGAATACGGTCGGCCGCCAGGGAGGGCGAGAGGTCCCCGGCACGCACTGCGGCCTCGATGTCGGGCACCAGGGCCGCCACGCCGGGGTGACGGTGGAGATGGTCCAGCACACGATCGGTGACCATCGCCCACATCCAGCCGAGCTGCTGGTCGCGGCGGCGGGCATCCCATTCGCCCGTGGCGGTGAGCTTGGTGCGGTGGAGCTCGATCTGGGTCCAGAGCGCATCGAGGCCGTCACCGGTGCGCGACGAACAGGTCACCACCGGCGGCGTCCAGTTCATGCTGGCCGGGGTCAGCAGGTGCAGCGCCGCCTGGTAGTCGCGGGCCGCGAGCTCGGCCGGCAGCGTGTTGTCGCCGTCGGCCTTGTTGACCGCGATCATGTCGGCCAGCTCCAGCACGCCCTTCTTGATGCCCTGGAGCTCGTCGCCGGCACCGGCGAGCATGAGGACCAAGAAGAAGTCGACCATCTCCGCGACGATCGTCTCGCTCTGGCCGACGCCGACGGTCTCGACCAGCACCACGTCGTAGCCGGCGGCCTCGAGGACGAGCATGGTCTCGCGGGTCGATCGGGTGACCCCACCCAGGGTGCCCGACGATGGAGACGGCCGGATGAACGCCATGGGATCGACCGACAGGCGAGCCATGCGGGTCTTGTCACCCAGGATCGACCCGCCCGACACCGAGCTCGACGGATCGACCGCCAGGACCGCGACCCGGTGACCAGCAGCGGTCAGCCGGGTTCCGAGTTCGTCGATGAACGTCGACTTCCCGACGCCGGGGACGCCGGTGATGCCCACCCGGTGCGCGCCGCCGGTGAGGGGCTGGAGACGTTGCAGCAGCTCCGATGCCCGGGTCCGGTCGTCGGGCCGGGTGCTCTCGACGAGGGTGATCGCCCGACCGATCCAGGTCCGGTCGCCCGCGGCGACACCGTCGATGCACGCGTCGAGATCGAATGCCCGGACCACGAGACCGCGCCTCGCTCGAGCGTGCCGCGAGCTGATCCAGCAGCTCCGCGGCGGCCTCGCTGATGACCGTCCCCGGCGGATAGATGGCGGCGGCGCCTGCGGCACGGAGCTCGTCGAAGTCCTGGGGCGGCACGACCCCACCCACCACGATCATGATGTCGGGCCGGCCCAGCGCCGCGAGCTCGGCCTTGAGCTCGGGTACGAGCGTCAGGTGCCCGGCAGCGAGCGACGACACGCCGACGACGTGCACGTCGGCCTCGACGGCCTGGCGTGCGGCTTCGGTCGGGGTCTGGAACAGCGGGCCGATGTCGACGTCGAATCCCAGGTCGGCGAACGCGGTGGCGATGACCTTCTGGCCACGGTCGTGGCCGTCCTGGCCCATCTTGGCGACGAGCAGCCGGGGGCGGCGCCCCTCGGCCTCGGCGAACTCGGCGACCTTGGCCCGCACGGCCTCGACCTGACTGCTCTGTTCGCCGACCTCTGCTCGGTACACGCCCGAGATGGTACGGATCTCGGCGACGTGGCGGCCGTACACCTTCTCGAGGGCGTCGCTGATCTCGCCGACGGTGGCCTTGGCGCGGGCCGCGTCGACCGACAGCGCCAGCAGGTTGCCCTCGCCGGTGTCGGCGCAGCGGGTCAGCGCGTCGAGCGCGGCCTGGCAGGCATCGTCGTCGCGTTCGGCTCGCAGGCGTTCGAGCTTGGCGATCTGTTCGGCGCGGACTCCGGCGTTGTCGACCTTCAGTACGTCGATGTCTTCGTTGTGATCGAGGCGGAACTGGTTGACGCCGATGACGGGCTGGCGGCCCGAGTCGATGCGGGCCTGGGTCCGTGCTGCGGCCTCTTCGATGCGCAGCTTCGGGATCCCCGCCTCGATCGCGGCCGCCATGCCGCCGGTGGACTCGACCTCGCTGATGTGGTCCCACGCCCGTTTGGCGAGATCGTGGGTGAGGCGCTCGACGTACCAGCTGCCGCCCCACGGATCGACCGTGCGGCACGTGCCGCTCTCCTGCTGGAGGAACAGCTGGGTGTTGCGGGCGATGCGGGCGCTGAAGTCGGTGGGCAGCGCCAGGGCCTCGTCGAAGGAGTTGGTGTGCAACGACTGGGTGTGGCCCTGGGTCGCAGCCATGGCCTCGATGCAGGTCCGGACCACGTTGTTGTAGACGTCCTGGGCGGTGAGGCTCCATCCCGAGGTCTGGCTGTGGGTGCGCAGCGACGAGGACTTCGGGTTCGTCGGGTCGAACTGGGCGACGAGCTTGGCCCACAGCAGCCGGGCGGCGCGGAGCTTGGCGACCTCCATGAAGAAGTTCATGCCGATGGCCCAGAAGAAGCTGAGCCGGGGCGCGAACGCGTCGATGTCGAGACCGACCTCGCGTCCGGCGCGGATGTACTCGACGCCGTCGGCGAGGGTGTACGCGAGCTCGAGGTCGGCGGTCGCGCCGGCCTCTTGCATGTGGTAGCCCGAGATCGAGATCGAGTTGAACTTCGGCATGTGCGCCGAGGTGTGGGCGAAGATGTCGGCGATGATCCGCATCGACGGGCCCGGCGGGTAGATGTAGGTGTTGCGGACCATGAACTCTTTGAGGATGTCGTTCTGGATGGTCCCGCCGAGCTGCGGCCTGGGACACGCCCTGCTCTTCGGCGGCGACGATGTAGAGCGCCATCACCGGCAGGACCGCGCCGTTCATGGTCATCGACACCGTCATCTCGTCGAGGGGGATGCCGTCGAAGAGCTCGCGCATGTCGAGGATGGAGTCGATGGCCACCCCGGCCATGCCGACGTCGCCCGACACCCGGGGGTTGTCCGAGTCGTAGCCCCGGTGGGTGGCGAGGTCGAACGCCACCGACAGGCCCTTTTGCCCTGCGGCGAGGTTGCGACGGTAGAAGGCGTTCGATTCGGTGGCCGTGGAGAACCCCGCGTACTGACGGATGGTCCAGGGCTGGTTCGTGTACATCGTGGCGTAGGGGCCACGAACGAACGGCGAGAAGCCCGGGAACGTGTCGCAGAAGTCCAGGGGTGCGGTGTCGGCCGGGGTGTACAGCGGGGCCACGTCGATGGCCTCGGGGGTCTCCCACACCAGCGCGTCGGGGGCTTTGCCGGTGGCGGCCTCGATCGCCGCGGCCCAGTCCTCGGCGGTGCCCCGGGGCTCGGCGGCGTGATCTCGCAGATCGAGGGTGGTGAAGTCGGGGATCATGGCGCACCTGCGGGGGTCGAGGCGGTCGGGGCGGAGGGTTGATCGGGCGGGGGCTCGATGCCGAGGGCGGCATGGGCTCGCCGCAATGCAGCCACCAGGTCGACGCCGACGTGGACGAACTCGTCGACGCCGGCGGCTTCCTCGGCGGGGCGTCGGTCGCCGGGATCGCCGGCCAGCCAGACCCGCCGCGCCCCGGCTGCCTTCAGCGCCTCGGCGGCGGCAACGGCGTGTTCGGCGTAGACGGCGTCGGACGAGCACAGCACGGCGACAGCGCAGCCGCTGGCGGCGAACGCCGCCGCTGCGTCGTCCGGTGAGGCGAAGCCGTCGTTGCCGACCGCTTCGATGCCACCGGCGGCAAAGGCGTTGGTGGCCCACGACGCACGAGCGGTGTGGACGGCGACCGGACCCAGGTTCGCGAGGAACACCCGGGGTCGCTCGGCGGCTGCGTCGGCTGCTCGACGCAACGCCTCGTAGGCCTCGGCGGGGCGACGGCGAGCGATGGGCCGGGCCTCGGGGTCCCCAACGGGTGCGGGCGCCGGAGCCGCTGCATCACGTGTGAGGGGCCGGGCGTCGAGCTGGGGGTATTCGCTGACACCGGTGATGGGCGCCCGCCGGGTGGCGATGGCGGCGAGGTGATCCTCCCAGGTGGCGTCCACGGCGTCTTGGACGATGCCGGTACGCAATGCCGCCACGATGCCGCCTGCTGCTTCGATGCCCTGGAACTGCGACCAGGCCGCGTCGGCGAGCTCGTCGGTGAGCGTCTCGACGTAATAGGACCCGCCGGCGGGGTCGATCACCCGGTGCAGGTTCGATTCCTCGGCGAGGATCAGCTGGGTGTTGCGGGCGATGCGGCGGCCGAGCTCGTCGGGGCGACCGAGAGCGGTGTCGAACGGGGCGACCACGACGGCATCGGCGCCACCGACTGCAGCCGCGAAGCAGGCCACGGTGCCGCGCAACATGTTGACCCAGGGGTCATAGGAGCTGAGCACGGTGTCGAGCATGGATGCCTGGATCTCGGGCATCTGTCCCGGCGCGCCGCTGGCCTCGGCCACGCGGGCCCACATCACCCGCAGGGCCCGGAGCTTGGCCAGGTCGGCGAACTGGTCGGTGCCGACGGTGACCACGAACTGGAGTCGGCCGATGGCATCGGTGACGGAGAGCCCGGCCTCGGTGAGCGCCCGCAACCACGCCACGCCGCCGGCGACGATGGTCGCGAGCTCGGTGGCCGCCGACGCTCCGCCGCGGGCGACCGGTGCACCGTCGACGCGGATCGTCCGCACGCCGGGATGGCTCGCAGCCAGGCCCGCCGCGAAGGCGGCGACGTCGGCGATGGCATCGTCGACGGGGCGATCGAGACCGCCACGATCGGCGAGACGACCGATCGGATCGCAACCGAGATCGGCGGTGACCTCTCCGGCCGGCACCTGCCGCCTGGCCAGGAGCTCGCAGAACGCCCGGGCATTGGCCAGGCCATCGTCGGCGCTGACGAGAGCCACCGGTGCGAGATCGACCAGCACCTCGTCGAGGATGGCGTCGAGACGGTCGACGTCGAGGGTGGTGCGGGTGTCCAGCTCGATGCTGGTGACGCCACGGACCAGATCGGTGAGGATCAGCTCGTTGACGTCCCCATCGCTGTCGGGCCCATCGGCGACGACGTGGGTCTGGCGGATGTCCCAGCCGCTGGTCGATCCGTCGGGGCGTCCAGCACGGCGGGCATCGCCGGTGCCGGGCCACGCGCCCACCGTCGACGCCTCGGCGGCGGTGTAGAGCGGCTCGACGACGATCCCGTCGTCGAGCGTGGTGCGGATGCGGTCGATGCTGCGGCCCTCGAGGATCTTGTCGACGGCGGCGAGCCAGTCGTCTCGGGTGACCGTGGGGGCCGCATCGGCCAGGGGGAGGATCTGATCGGACACGCCCGCAACTCTAGGAGACACCACCGCCCGCCCAGCCAGATCTCGCGCCGGGTCCGCCGAAATCTGGGACTTCGCGCCCGGCTGGTGCACGCGAAGTCCCAGATCTGGGCGATGTGCAGGTTGGCCGGGTCGGGTCAGGAGGTCGGCGTGCCGACGGCGAAGCCGCTGCCGTCGAAGCCGACGTAGACCCGTCCGGGGATCGCAGGATCACCGGCCACGGTGGTGACCCGGCCGTAGTTGCCGTTGGGGGCGGGCGACACGAACTCCCACGACGACAGATCATCGACCGAGCGGAACAGACCCCGGACACCGTCGATGCGACCGGCCACGAACACCACCGGCGGGCCGTCGGGCTCGACCGCCACGCCGAACCCGATGCTCTCGATGTCGGCCGTGCCGGGCATCGGGACCCAGCTGCGACCACCGTCGAGGGACTCGTACATCGGGAACGACACCCCTTCGATGTCGCCGGGCGTGAACAACAGATGGCCGCTCCGGCCGGGAACGGCTTCGAGGCGGGCG
This sequence comes from uncultured Acidimicrobiaceae bacterium, assembly GCA_963716795.1. Lineage (GTDB taxonomy): Bacteria > Actinomycetota > Acidimicrobiia > Acidimicrobiales > UBA8592 > CAVQUE01. The sequence continues at coordinate 107,667 of CAVQUE010000005.1, forward strand.
TTGAACGCCCGGGCACTACCGAGCGCCAGCGCGTCACCGGACCGTTGCTCCCAGGTCGGCCCCACCGTCGACCGAGGCCATGAGGCCGAGCTCGGTGTGGAACAGGTAGAACGTGTCCGCCTCGACGGGGTCGGCGACCAGCACATGACGGTCGAGGAAGTGCGCGAAGTGCGACCCGCCGAGGCGGCGACCCTGTTCGTCGAAACGATCCTCGACGCCGGGCAGGATCACCTCCTGCCAGCTGTCGCCGCCGTCGACGGAGCGGTGCAGCGGCCGATCGAAGGTCGGGAGCCAGACCATGACGTCGGCGTCGGTGGACGACACCGCCAGGTTGCCGAAGCGCAGGTCGCGGGGGTGATCGCCGTCGAAGGAGCCGAACCGCTGCCACGTGGCGCCTCCGTCGTCGGTATAGCCGGCCCAGTAGGCGTCGCCGTCGTCCTCACAGCAGAACCGGTGATCGCCGACGATGCCCCACACCCGCCCAGGTGCAGCCGGCGAGGTCGCGAGCGCCCAGGCCGAGTTGAACCGCGGCGAGGGCACCATGCACCGCGGCGGTCGGCCCACCGGGCAGATGACCGAAGAACGCCCGGTCCCACGACGAGCTGACCGGGCTGTCCGACGACCGCGGCCACGATGTCGGTGGCGACGAGTTCTTCGATGCCCAAGGTGTCGCACTCGAAGGCGAGATCGCCGTCGCGCGCACCGTCGGCCCGCCAGACCCCGAAACCCTCCGGGAACCAGAGCCGGTCGGTCACGACGGGATCGAATTCCATGGACGCCACCGACAAGAACCCCGATCCGTAGGTCTCGAGCCATTCCTGGGGACAGGCCACGTCGACACCGACGGTGTCCCAGGACTCGCCACCGTCGGTGCTGCGCCACATCGACCGACCGTCGGCGACCTCTCGGGGCCCGATCACCACGAGCGACGCATCGGCCGGGTCGGTGGCCACCGCGGCGTACTCGCGCCCGCCAGACGGACGGAGCGTCACGACCTCGCCGGTGGCCGGGTCGAAGCGCTGGACCCGCTCGTCGTCGGGCTCGGCGACCCACAGGCGTCCGGCGGCGTCGATCTCGGCGTCGTAGGGCAGGCCGGTGCTGGCCCAGAGCTGGGTCCAGCTGGCGCCGTCGTCGGTGCTGCGCCACACGCCCGACCCGGCGACGCCGACGTGGACGGCGCCCTCGGAGGCCACCACGAAGGTGATGCCGGTGGGATTCAGGTCCGGTCGCCACGCCGTGCCGTCGGGCAGACCCTCGACCGCCGCGAACGTGCCACCCCCGTCGACCGAGCGCCACAGCCCCTCGGTGCGGGTGCCGAGCCAGACCACATCGGCGTCGGTCGGGTCGACCGACAGGCGTTCGCCGCCGGTTCGCCACTCGGCGTTGCCGGCGATGGCGAAGCGTTGCTCGCCGGCGGTGAAGCTCGCACCTCCGTCGTCGGAGACCAGCACCCGTCCGCCGGGATCGGTGAAGTTCTCGCCTACGGCCAGGTAGATGCGGTCAGGGTCGCTCGGGGCGATGGCGACCGACTCGACCTGGTGATCACTCGGGACCGGGTCGGCGACGCGGTCGAGCACCAGCAGGGGTTCCCAGCGGCTCGCGGCTTCGTCGTAGAGAAAGGCCCCACCGACATCGGTCCGGGCGACCTTGACGCCCGACGAGTGGATCTCGAGGCCGGTCACGTACCCTCCACCGCCGATCTGGAGGGGCTCGAACGTGTACTCGTCGACGAGATCGACCACCGGCACAGGCGCCGGTTCGATCACGGGTGCGTCGTCGGGCGGCACGAACGGCGGGAACACGATGCGTGGCTGCTCGGTGGGCTCGAAGGCTCGCAACCGTTGGACCACCAGCGCCGCGCCGGCGAGGCCGACCAGCCCGACCACTGCCACGACCGCGAGCACCAGCGGAGATCGCCAACCGCGGTCACGCGGCACGCGGGGACTGCGGGATCAGACGCCGCTCATGAGCGCCAAGGGTAGTGCCGGGCCTCGAAGCGACCGGCGTGCGGCGGATGCGTCACATCCAGACGACCTCGAACAGCGTCGCCTGACTCGACACCGATTCGTGGGCCCGACGGCCTCGGCGTTGGTGCGCAGGAACGATCCGGCGTCGGCCATGTCGCCGCCGAGCTCGCGCAGGTACACGTCGTGGCACAACAGCGATTCGATGCCCACGTCGAGGTGGGCGCCGATGTCGACGCCGTGGGTGGCCTCGGGCGATGCGTTGAACGCCACGAACCGCACGCCGTCCCACGGCTCGCCCAGATCGGTGAAGATCCACGGGTTCGCCGCATCACGGACGGCGTCGAGCAGCGACCGACCCGACCGCACGATGGTCGACGTGGTTCCAGTTGCCCGGGCCGAACTGGTCTCGATGGTTGATCGACACGACCACGTCGGGTCGCTGCAACCGGATGTGGCGGGCGAGCTCGCGCCGCAGCGGCAGCCCCTCGAGCACCAGACCGTCGGGGAAGTCGCAGAACTCGAGATCGGTGACCCCGACGACCTCGCAGCTGCGGCGCTGTTCTTCCATGCGCAGCGGCCCGACCTCCTCGGGCGCCATCGTGGCGATGCCTGCCTCGCCCCGGGTCACGAGCACATAGGCGACGTGCTTTGCCCTGCCCGGTCCAGCGGGCTACGGCGGCTGCGGCGCCGTACTCCATGTCGTCGGGGTGCGCGACCACGGCCAACGCCCGATCCCAGTCCTCGGGGACCAGCGGGAGGTCGGCGGCAGGCTGGGCGTCAGTGGCATCGGTCATGGGACCGATCCTGTCATGTCAGCGGTGCCCGGGTCGGCGACGGCGCCGCCGGCGCAGGCGCCCGTCAGGCGTGGGGCTCGTCGAACGCGTGCAGCGCGGTCTCGAGGATGCTGGCGACCGATGGTCGGGCACTGCTCGAGCAGCGTGGAGAACTCGCTCCGCGACATCGCAGCGACGACTGCGTCGTTGGCCGCGGTGACGGTGGCGTTGCGGGGCTCGTTCAGCAGCAGGGCATGCTCGCCGACGGCGGCACCGGCGCCGACCATGGCAACGACCTGGCCGTCACGCTCGACGAGCAGTTCGCCCTCGAGCACGATGTGGGCTTCGTTGCCGAACTGGCCCTGGCGCATCAGCACGGTGCCCGACGAGCACCCGCAGCGGTGTCGTCAGCGACTCGAAGGCGGCGAGCTCGAGCCTCGTCGACGGAGGCGCCGTACAGACGGGCGGCATGGCTCTGGGGGATCGGACGGCGCATGGAGGGGCTCCTGGTGATTCTCGGTTGGCTGCGGAGATCGCCCCGGACGGGTCGACCACGATCGAGTGCTCAACAGTATCGCATCGACGAGCGCTGCACCCCTGCTGAGCGATGTGTTTGATGTCACCGGTTCCGTGTCACCACGTTCGGCGTCACCGGCCGACCGCTGGCGGCGCCTCCGCTACTGTCGGCGCCCGACGAGAGAGCCCGATCGAGGAGTCGCCCCATGAACGCACCATTGACCGGCAGGGTCGCCGTGGTCACCGGATCGAGCCGCGGCATCGGACGAGGCATCGCCATCGGCCTCGGCGAGGCCGGCGCCACGGTGTACGTCACCGGCCGCTCGACCGGCGACGGCGAGCTCACCATCGACACCACCGCAGCGCAAGGTCACCGAGGCCGGCGGCACGGCGTCGCCGCGGTCTGCGACCACAGCGACGACGCCTCGGTCGCCGCGCTGTTCGATCGCATCCGCGCCGAGCAGGGCCGGCTCGACATCCACGTGAACAACGCCTTCAAGATCCCGGATCCGCCCGTGTGGGGCGGCAAGTTCTGGGAGCACCCCATCAGCGTGTGGGACGACCAGGTCGGCGTCGGGTCTCCGCGGCGGCTACGTGGCCAGCGTCCACGGCGCCAAGCTCATGGTCGACACCCCCGACAGCCTGCGGCTCATGGTCAACATCTCGTCGTCGGGATCGGAGCGCTATGCGTTCAGCGCCAGCTACGGCGTCGCCAAGTCCGGCACCGATCGCCTCACCCGCGACTTCGCGGTCGAGGGCAAGGAGGACGGCTTGACGGTGGTCGGTCTGTGGCCGAGCCAGGTCCTCACCGAGTTCATCGTCGCGTCCATCGACAAGGGCGACATCGAACTCGACGCCGAGCACGCCGAGACCCCGCTCTACACCGGCCGCGTCATCGCGACGCTCGCCGGCGACGACGACCGGGCCCGCTACAGCGGCCAGGTGTTCACGACCGCCGAGCTGGCCGTCGCCTACGACGTGCGCGACGAACGCGACATGCAACCGATCGGCAAGCGCCTCCCGACGACCTACCGCGACCCGGTCTGAGCCCCGGGGTCCGGCCGGCGGCGACGCAGAGCGGCTCGACCGAGAACGGCTCGATTCAGGGCAACGGCAGACGCACGTGCCGGTCGAGGTCCTCGGTCCTCGGCCGCACGATGCAGGTCTGGCTCCCGATGGCGCACAGCTCGCCGGTCTCGCTCCAGATCGAGATGTCACCGTGGCCGAAGCCGTTGTGGAGCTGCTGGATGCGGATGTCGAGCAGGTACCAGTCGCTCGGGACCGACTCGATCACCCGAAGCGTGTTGTCGAGGCTCGTCGACGACAGCGGCGTGTCGTTGGTGACCGAGATGCCCATCGGCACGTAGTCGCCGAGCACTGCCAGCGACGCCGCGCTCGGCGCCAGCAGATCGGGCATCCGGGTCCACACCGCGACGCTGCCCGGGACCGAGCAGGGTGGGCTCGGCGACACCGACGGCAGCGCCCACCGCTGCTCGAGCCGGTACTCGAGCGCATCGGTGGCGTCGCTGTAGCGCGGCCGTAGCGGACGATGCCTCCGGCGGCTGCACCGTCGGGCGGATGCGACATGACAGACCTCGGGCATCGCGTCGCGGCGCCGAGCGCCGCGTTGACGGTGATGATCTCGCTCCCGCCGACGTGGGCGACGGCCCGCGCCTGGGTGGTGTAGTGGCCCTCGACGGCCACGGTGACGTCGATGTCGACGACCGATCCCGACCCCGGCGAAGGACAGGTACTGCGCGGTCGCCCACACGATCGGGCGTCCGGTGGTGCCCTCGATCGCCGAGATCGCAGCCCCGAGGCCGCATCCGCCGAACAGGAACCGATGCCCGGTGGCAATTCCCGGATCGACCGGTAGGAACCATCGGTGCGGATTGTGGGTGGGCCGGAGTCCGAGCCACGAGCGAGCGTCCATGCCCGCCGAGGCTAGGGGACGTCGATACCGCCACCGACTCGCGACCGATGCAGGAGCGCAGCGAACGCAGAAGGCGACACCATGGAAGCCAACGAGCGGCCCCGGAGCCACCGCCACGACCTCGCGGCGCTCGCGGCCGAGGCACGATCGCTGGGCCTCATCGATGGCGACGACATCGACGGCGGCGACCCTCGATCACAATCCGCTGAACACCATCACGGGATCGATCGACCGGGTCGTCTGGGACGGTGGTGCGCGCGGTGCGCAAGGTGATCACGCCGCACGGCGACGGTGCGGCGCACTGGGCGCGCGTCGCAGGATCCGATCGGCCTGGAACTTCTGGCAGCGCGAGATCCTCGCCTACCGGACCGATCTGCCCGAACGCCTCGGACTCGACGCCCCGTCGCTGCTCGGCGTCGGTCGACCTCGCCGACGGCGCCGTGGCGCTGTGGCTCGAAGCGATCGAGGGCACTACCGGCGACGGACATCGGCATCGCCGGCCTCGCGGGCGTAGCGCAACGCCATCGGTCGGGCGCAGGCCTCGCCGCGACCAGCCCGACGACGAGTGGCTCAGCCGCGGGTTCATCGCCGAGTACGCCGCCTCGAAACCAGTCGATCACGGCCTTTCGACGACGATGACGCCGCTGGGCGCACCCCCTCGTCGCCCGCAACTGGTCCCCGTCGCGTGCGGGTCGGATGCGCGCAGCTGTGGCATCAGCGCCATCGGTTCCACGCCATCCTGGCGGACGCTGCCCCGGCGGGTCTGCCACCTCGATCGTCTGGCCCAACAACCTCGTGATCCGACCGTCGGGCTCCCCGGCGCTGCTCGACTGGTCCTTCGTCGGCGACGGCGCCCTCGGCGAGGACATCGGCAACCTCGATCCCCGACGCGGTGCTCGACCTGTTGGTGCCCGCAGCGGACATCGACGAACTCGAGCGCCGGTTTCGACGGCTACCTCGCCGGGCTACGCGACGGCGGCTGGGACGGGCCCGACGAGGTGGTACGCCTGGCCATGACGGCGTCGGCGGTGAAGTACCACTGGCTGGTCCCGACCTTCCTCGCCCGCTGCGACGAACCGGTCCACTACGCCTACGGCCGCGAGACCGACCCCGACGTGCTCTACGCCGAACGCGGCGTGGCGCTCGAGCGGCTGGCCGACTGGGGCGCCGAGGCGCTCCACCTGGCCGACGAGCTGGGCGTGGCGGTCGAGACCGCCTGATAGCGGCCCCGGGCCGAGCCCATCGGCAGTCCGGCCCGGCCGACCGGCGTGCGTCGGCCGAGCGCTGCGGCATCGATGGCGGCTGCGATGCGCTCGGGGTCCTCCATCGGCGCGAAGTGGGTGAGGTCGGGCCAGGACTCGAACCGTCCTTGCGGCAGCGCCGCAGCGGCCGATGGGAGCGATCGCGGCCGGGCCCTGGCCGTCGCCGGATCCGGCGATCGACGATCGGGGGCGTCGACCTCGACCGAGGCGGTCGAAGGCATCGGTGCGTGACATCTCGAACACGGCGGCCTCGACGGCACCACGGCACTTCACGATGACGGTGCCGTCGGCCTGATCGGCGAACCCGTGGTCGACATAGGCGCGCAGCGCCTCGGGATCGGTCGCCGAGAACGGGGGCCGGGATGCGTAGCGCTCGTAGGCGGCATCGCGGGACTCGAACACCTCGCGCCGTCGCCGGGCGCTCTCGGCCATCGGGTTCGGCCCGTCGGCAGCGAAGAATCGCCGCCACCGTCGGCGGGGATCAGGATGGGTTCGAACAGCCAGGCGCCGCCGATGGTGCCGGGTCGTGCGAGCTCGGCCAGCACGATCGCGCAGCCGCCCATGGAGTGGCCGACCGCAGCCACCGGCGTGGCCAGCCCCAGGCCGTCGATGACGGCGAGCACATCGTCGGCCATCCCGAGCCAGTCGTAGCCGACACCGGCGGGCACGAGGGAGTCACCGTGGCCGCGCAGATCGATGGCGATGCAGCGCCAGCGGTCGGCCAGCCGTCGACAGATCGGGTCCCAGTAGCGACCACAGAACCCGGTGGCGTGGCAGAACACCAGTGGGGGCCCGTCGCCACCGTGGTCGTGAGCGACGACGGTGACGCCATCGCTCGAGGGCACCGTGATGGCCTGGGGTTCGTTCACGGAGGCCGAAGCTACCGAGCGCGGTCGGGTCGACCCGTGGGTCGGATTCCTCATGGATACCGAGAATCCGATGCCGCACACTCGAATACCAGCACGGGGGGACCGACGGGAGACCGTCGACGAGGAGGACCTCACTCATGACCGAGCAGCGGACAACGGCGTCCAGTCATCAGGCCTTCGGGCACGGATTCACGATGATCACCGGCGTGGGCGGCGCACCGGTCGATCGGTCGACCGCCGATCGGATGTGCCGTGGCCAGGAGGCCGCCACCGGTCGACTCCACACGGTTCGAGCGCCGACCCCGGCGGTCGCTGAACGACGGCTGCGCCCTCGCTGGCCGGTCGCTCACGTCGGGTCGGCGTCGCGTCGCGACTGCTCGAGCGCGGCCTCGAACAGCTTCGTGCGGGCGGCTGATGCTGCGGCGAGGAACCAGATCGAGCCGAACACGATGACCGGCCCCCAGAACAGTCGGCGACCATCGGTCGTCGAGCTCGAGCGCCAGGCCGCGGCCGAGCGCCATGGCGACGGCCAAGCGTCACCACGACCTGCCGGCGGGCGTCGTAGGTCGACCCCGGCGAGCTTCTCGGCCAGGAACTCGACCGTGGCCGGGACGCACAGCACCCAGACGAGCCACGGATCGAGCGCAGCCGGCCAGGCCACGATGCCCGACGCCACGAGCGCAGCCACGACGAAGGCGACCGGATAGAGCGCGAGGCACCGGCGACAGACGTGCCGACCGCCGACGACCGCGCACCGGTCGTACTCCTCGGGCCAGTGATGGGTCAGCCACAGCCGTCGGCGGGCCTGGCGCCGTGCGTCCTCGTCGGCACGAGCCCGGCGCTGATCGACGGGCAGCAGCGCAGCCAGGCGCGCTTCTGCCTCGGGGGGAAGCTCGGCGACAGCCGGCGGTTGGGGTTCGGGCTCGGCCTCGGTGTCCACACCGATCAGATCGGCACGCGTGGCCGGCGGAGCTTGAGAACCGGGGGCGTGAGCGAGCGACCGCCGCCCGCGATGGCGGACCGCGTGGGTCAGGCGGGGCGGGTGGCGCGGTGGCGCCGGAGGCCGATGACCGGTGTAGTCGGCGCAAAGCCGGCCTCGGCACGTTCGATCTCGGACTCGCCACCCCAGAAGCCGAGTTCTCGGCTGGTGCGGGCGTACTCACGGCACGGACCGAGGACCGGGCAGCTCAGACACACCCGTCGGGCTCGGTTCTCTCGTGCATCACGTGCTGCGGGCCGTTCGCCCGGAGGCGGGAAGAACAGCGAGGACTTCCCTCGGCAATCTGCGTGGTCCATCCACCACGGACGCGCCTGGACATCGTGCTCGCCGGAATCGACTGCTGTCATTGTTCCCGCTCCTGCCGGTTCTGTCCGCTGCCCATGGTCAAGCTAGGCCGACGCAGGCACCCTGTCACGATCTTGCTACATGAATAGTCGAGATGGTTGGATCTCTATTCGTGATTTGACAACGCGGTCCGATCTCGGGCACGGGGCGCTCGCCCCACCGAGCCTCGCAACGGCGGAGCGATCAGCCGCGCGACGGCGCGGTCCAGCGCTCGTGTGTCGGGTTCCGGGCGGGTCCTGGGCCCAGTCCGGGGCATGGCCCCACCGATCGGCGAAGACCAGCTCGTCGAGGGGTCGGCGCCGCACCGGGCCGTGCGAACCGGCGGGATGGCCGAGGGTGATGGTGGCCGAGATCGCGGCCTCGTCGGGTATGGCCAGCAGCTCGCGCAGGGCCGGTTCGGCGGCTGCGTGCCAGTTGGTGAGAACGCCACCGAGGCCGATGGCCCGCGCTGCGACGAGCAGGTTCTGACAGGCCGGATAGATCGACGCCCCCTCGGTCGGCGTCGGTTCGCGATAGCGAACGAGACACGGCAGGACGAGCACCGGCACGCGGTGGAGATTGGCGACGTAGTGCTCCATGGTCGCGGCCATCCGGGCCTTGGGGCTCGCGGGATCGACCCCGCTGCCCTCGTCGTAGCCGTCACGGATGCGTTTCGACGCCCACAGCTGCGCCGCTGCGTCGCCGACCAGCGCCTTCGCCGCCTCCGCGACCTCGCCGTCGCGCAGCACCACGAAGCGGAACGGCTGACGGTTGGAACCCGATGGCGCCCGCGTGGCCGCGAACAGGATCGTCGCCAACTGATCGTCGGTGACGGGGGCATCGGTGTAGCGCCGTATGGCCCGCGTCGTGGCGAGGGCGTCGAGGGCATCCATCAGCCGACGAAGACCTCCTCGGTGAAGGTGATGCCCCGCTCGAGGGTCTTGTGGACCGGGCACCGCTTGGCGACGTCGGCCAGTCGCTGGCGTTGGGCGTCGTCGAAGTCTCCGTCGAGGAAGATCTGTGAGCGCACGGTGTCGATGAAGCCGTCGGCGTCCTCTTCGCAGAACCCGCAGTCGTCGGCGTGGATGCGGTCGTAGGTGTAGCTCGCCGAGACCGACGTCAGCGAGATGCCCTTGCGCTTGGCGTACATCGTCAAGGTGATGCACGTGCAGGCCGCGAGCGAACCGAGCAGCAGCTCGTACGGCGACGGGCCGCTGTCGTCGCCACCGAGATCGACCGGCTCGTCGGCGAGCCACTGATGGCGTCCGTTGGTGATCTCGATCCGGTAATCCGATACGGCCTCGGCGGTGATGGTGACCACGAGTGGTTCCTCCTCGTAGAGCGACAGCGGCCATCATGGCCCACGGAGCTGCACCGAAGGCGCAGGACGACACCGCGGTGAAGGCGCCGGCAATACCGCGGCGGGCGTGGCGATCAGCCACACTGGCAGACCCATGAGCAGCGTCGCCTCCCGATTCGAAGCCTTCACCCGGTCCGACTGGGCGGCGCTGCGTGCAGCCACGCCGCTGACCCTCGGCGAGGCCGACCTGGCCGCCCTGCGCGGCATCAACGAACATCTCGACCTCGACGAGGTCGTCGAGGTGTACCTGCCCCTGAGCCGCCTCCTGAACCTCCACGTAGCCGCCACCCAGCAACTCGCCGAGGTCACCTCGACCTTCGTGGGGGCCCTGCCGGCGCCGATCCCCTACGTGATCGGCATCGCAGGCAGCGTCGCCGTCGGCAAGAGCACCACGGCCCGGCTGTTGCAGGCCCTCCTCGCCCACTGGCCCAACTCCCCCCGCGTCGACCTGGTGACGACCGACGGGTTCCTCCTCCCCAACGCCGAACTCGAGTCCCGGTCGATCATGCACCGCAAGGGCTTCCCCGAGAGCTACGACCAGGCAGCGCTGATCGAGTTCCTGGCCGATGTGAAGGCCGGCGTCGGCGAGGTCCGCGCGCCGGTCTACTCCCACACGGTCTACGACATCGTCCCCGACGAGTGGCAGATCGTGCGCAACCCGGATGTGTTGATCGTCGAGGGCCTCAACGTGCTCCAGACCCGCGGCGACGGCACCCGGGCGCCGTCGGTGTTCGTCAGCGACTTCTTCGACTTCGCCGTCTTCGTCCACGCCGCAGAAGCCGACATCGAACAGTGGTACGTCGATCGATTCCTCGCCCTGTGCGCAACGGTCTTCCAGGACGACTCGTCGTACTTCCGTCGCTACGGCGATCTCACCCGCGACCAGGCCGTCGCCGAGGCCCGCTCGATCTGGCGGGCGATCAACGGCCCCAACCTCCACGAGAACATCGCCCCCACCACCGAACGCGCCGATCTCATCCTGGAAAAGGGCGCCAACCACCGGGTCAGCGGCGTGCGTCTCCGCAAGCTGTGATCACGGGCGGCTGCTGACGACCTGCGCGACCTCGCCCATCGACACCAGTTCGTTGAGCGTGTTGTCCACAATCGCCCGGCTGATGTCGGGCAGCGCACGCGTCGCGTGCTCGTGCACCTCGTCGGCGGTCAGGTGCAGGTTCTCGCCCGACACGACGTCCGCCACGACGCGACGCTGCACGGTCATGCGCCAGCCCCGGGCGCAGAGGCGATCGTGCAGTGCTGGCATGGGCCGCGAGGCTACTGTGCCCCCAGCGAGCGCCGGCATCGACCGGCAGGAAGGAATCCGTCGTGCCCATCAACCTCGACATCGTCGGCCGCGAGACCCAGCCCCACGAGAGCTCCTGGGGATCGAAGGACGCCCTGTTGTACGCCCTCGGCGTCGGCGCAGGCGCGAGCGACCCGACCGGCTCCGAACTCGAGTTCACGACCGAGAACACCTCCGGCGTCACCCAGCGGGCGCTGCCGACGATGGCCGTCGTGCTCGGCTCGGGCGGACCCGACTCGCCGCTGCGCGACATCGGCGACGTCGACTTCGCGAAGATGGTCCACGGCGAGCAGGCCATCACGTTGCACAAGCCGCTGCCCGGTCGAGGCGACCGTGCGATCCACCAGCATGGTCAGCGCGATCTACGACAAGGGCAAGGCTGCGCTGGTGGTGCTGGAGTCGACCGCCGTCGACACCGCCGACGACCAGCCGCTGTTCACCAACACCTCCAAGTTGTTCTTCCGCGGCGAAGGCGGCTTCGGCGGCGAACGCGGCGACGCCGAACCCATCGTCTTCCCCGACCGGGATCCCGATCACGTCGCCTCCGCGGCGACCCGCCCCGACCAGGCGCTGCTCTACCGCCTCAACGGCGACCGCAATCCGTTGCACTCCGACCCTCAGTTCGCGGCACTCGGGGGCTTCCCCAAGCCGATCCTGCACGGACTCTGCACCTATGGGTTCACCGGCAGGCTGCTGCTGCATGCGGTCTGCGACAGCGACCCGGACCGCTTCGCCGCCATGGAGGGGCGCTTCAGCTCGCCGGTCATGCCCGGCGAGACCCTCGACGTCCACATCTGGGTCGATGGCGACCGGGCGCTGTACCGCACCTTCGCCGGCGATCGGGTCGTCCTCGACAACGGCGTCCTCACCCTGCGCTGAGAGGCCGCCGACCGGCGCCCCCCGTGCAGCCTGGGCGTTTCGACCCGTCGCCCACGATCCCCTCACGACTCCACCGCACGGGCCGATGACCATCCCATGGGGAATTCACGTGCTGAGACCTCGGCGGGGGCTGGCCCGACCCGACCGCGCCCCGGCACCGATCCTTGGCGCCGTCGTCGTCTTCGCGTTGGGTCTCATGGCAACGGGCGCAGCGATCGGCGTGCGCGCCAACGCAGTGCTGCTCGCCGTACTCGGCGTCGCGGCTGCGGCCGCAGCCGCGGCCGGCGCCCGTGCGGCATTGGTGCGCCATCACCGAACCGAACACGAGGCGCGCACGGCCGACCAGCGGCGGCACGCCAACCGAGCTTCGCCTCCAGGCGACCTTCGCCCGGGCCCCGATCGGCATGGCCGAACTCGACGACCAGGGCCGGCTGATCGACCTCAACGCCACGATGTGCCAGATCCTCGAGGCCGAACGCGCCACGGTCATCGGACGCGACCTCGGCCAGATCGTGCACGAACGCCATCGCGACGACCATGCCGCTCGCCTGGCATCGTTGCGGTCGGGCGATGTCGCCGAGACCCAGAGCGAGCACCGCTACCGCTCACGCAGCGGTCGCGAGGTCTGGGTCGAACGAGCGCATCTCGACCATTCAGCTGTCGCCCGGACGGCGCGGGGCCGCTTCATGTTGCAGTGCCAGGACGTCACGGCGCAGCGCCGCAGCGCGTGGCAACTGATGCAGAAGGCTCTCCACGACGACCTGACCGGTCTGCCCGAACCGGGTGCTGCTGCTCAATCGACTGAAGCACGCGCTGCGAGCGCAGCGACCGCAACCCCGGCAATGTCGCGGTGCTGTTCATCGACATCGACCGGTTCAAGTACGTCAACGACAGCCTCGGGCACGAGATGGGCGACGTCTTCCTCGCAGAGATCGCACGCCGCCTCGAAGGCGCGATCCGCGGCGGTGACACCGTCTCACGCTTCGGTGGCGACGAGTTCGTCGTCCTCTGCGAGAACGTCAACGGACCCTCGGAGGCCCTGGCCGTCGCGCATCGGGTGCACGCCTCGCTGGCAGCACCCATCCAACTCGGCGACGTCCCGACGTTCGCATCGGCCAGCGTCGGGATCTCCCTCGACGACGAGGCCACGACCTCTGCCGAAGCGCTGCTGAGCGATGCCGACGCGGCGATGTACCGGGCCAAAGCTGCCGGTCGGAACCGGTCGGAACTGTTCGACGCCTCGATGCGTCACGCCATCGTCCAGCAACTCGAGATCGGCTCGCAGCTGCGCAAGGCGCTCGACAACGGCGAGATCGTGATGCACTACCAGGCCATCGTCGATCCCATCACGCACCTGGCAACGGGGTACGAGGCGCTGGTGCGATGGAACCACCCCACCAAGGGTCTGCTCGGGCCGGGCGCCTTCCTGCCGGCGGCCGAAGAAGCCGGCCTGATGGACCTCGTCGATGCCTTCGCCTTGACGACGGTCTGTGATCGCATCGCGGACTGGTCGGCCCGGTTCCCGGTGGCCCGCAACCTGTACATCACCACCAACTGGTCGGCTCGCAACCTCGCCCGGTTCGTCCAACAGGTCGAACAGGCGCTCGACACCACCGGGATCAATCCGCGCCAGCTCGTCATCGAGGTGACCGAGGGATTCCTGTTGGAGGACACCGAGTCGTCGCTCGAGTCGCTGCAACGCCTCAAGGCCCTCGGTGTGCAGATCGCCATCGACGACTTCGGCACGGGCTACTCGTCACTGTCGTACCTGACCAGGTTGGCGGTCGACTTCTTGAAGATCGACAAGTCGTTCATCGACAAGATCCCCGGCGACGCCGGCCTCGGTCGCGGTCGTGGGCGCGATCGCCGACATGGCCACCCGGCTCGGGATCGGGTTGGTGGCCGAGGGTGTCGAGACCGACGAACAGCTCGACGTGTTGCGCTCGCTCGGATCGCCCCGACTCCAGGGGTATCGCTTCGCGAAGCCCCGACCTGCCGACGCCATCGAGCACCAGCTCGAGCTGCGCTCGGTGGTCGAGGTCGGCGGCCCGGACAACGCACCGGTCCCCGTCGGCGCGGGCCTGCGGTCGGGCGAACTCGAAGCCTGAGCGACGCCAGGGTCCCGAGGGTCCTGAGCCCACCGACCCGATCCATCCGGCCTCAGCCGTCGGCGGAGCCTCAACCACCCCGCAGCGGCTCCGATGGCCGCCCATGACGATGATGCAGTCCCGGCCGTGGCGAGCGGTGGCAGCCACCGGGGTTGCCGTGGCGATGCTGGCCGGGTGCGCGGCGGACCGCGACGGCCGCGACGCCACACCCGACGAGCCGATCTCGGCGGTGCCCGGACCAGCAGTCGGGCTCGCCCCGGACATCCCGGAATCGTTGGCCTTCGTCGATCAGTCCGTGGCTCCGGCGACGGGCACGATCGCGACCGGAGCCGGCGCCGTCGGCGTGCACTCGGCTCCGGACCGCCTGTTCACCCGAGCTCGGCGTCGTGCGTCCCGGTGATCGCGTCGGCCTGACCGGCAACCGGGCCGGCGTCGAGGACGAACAGTGGGCCGAGGTGATCTGGGGAACCAGCACCGCGTGGATCCTGGTGGACGCGCTCGCCGGGTAGTCCTCGCCGGCCGCGCCCTGCGGGAGGCGCAGCGCAGGATCAGGCCGGGAGTTCGCCGGTGCTGTCCGCGACCGAGTCGAGACCCAGTTCGGCACGAAGCTCGGCGAGCTTGTCGTCGGCACGGGCCAGCGACACGGCCTCGCGCAGCTCGGCCTCGGCGCCTTCGGGTGTCGACCCACGCAGCTCGGCCTTGGCCGACGCCTCGGCGACGCGGCCCTGGATCTTGTCCTCGATCTTGGACAGGCTCGGTGACTCGATCTCGAGCGTCGCCGACATCGACTCGACCGCCGAGTTGACCGTCTCCTGCATCTTGGCCTGCTGGATCTTGCCCAGCAGCTCGATGCGCTTGGCCGCGAGTTCCTGGGTGCGCATGGCGTTCTGCTCGACGGCCCGCTTGGCCTCTTCGGCCTGCGCGACGGCGATCTCGTACTGCTGGGTGAAGCTGTCGAGGTTGCTCTCGGAGGCCTGCAGCTTCATGGCCAGGCTCTGCGCCGCGTTGGTCCACTTGAGCACGCCCGTCGGTGTCGCCGGCCGCCTTGGCCTGCTCGGCACGCAACAGCGCCTGCTTGGCCGTCTCGCGGGCCTCGCCGACGTCGTCGGCGGCCTTTTCGACCTTCTGTTCGATGGTCGTGCGGTGCGCGATGACCTTGGCGGCCTGGTTGCGCAGCGCCTGATCCTGCTTGCGGGCCTCCTGGATGGCCTGTTCGATCTCGATCTCGGGATCCATGGCCGCTTCGGCCTTCACCCGGAACAGGGTCTTGAGATACCCGACGATGCGCTTGAACATGTCCCACTCCTCACACGGTTGGCGGCGACATCCTACGCGGTGCGGCCCGAGCGCGGACGCCGTCCGTGGCCGCTGCGCGTGCGGTCTCAGCGGCGACGGCGAGCCCGGCCTCGGGCTGCGCCCTTGGACGACGAGCTCCGGCTGCGCTGCCCCGACGGGCGCGACGCCGGTGTGCGCGGCAGCCCACGTGGGCCGCGACGGCAGGCGATCCATGCCGAACGGACCCGACGAGCGGAAGGCGCGACGACGGCGAGCCCCGCCCCGGGAGCATGTCGCCCCAGTCCGTCCCGCCACCGACCGGCTCGCGGCGATCGCGGCCACCGCGCATGGCACCTGCGGCCGCGAGGCCCCCGAGGATGATCTCGAACACCGACAGTCCGCCCATCCCCAGACCACCGTGGGACCGGGGGGCCTTCGCCGCCGGCACGCGGCTGCCGCCGACGTCGATCATCCGGGGCTCGGGCTGCTCGCCCCGCGCCAGCCGTTCGGCGCAGCTGCGACAGACCCGCACCTCCTTCTCGCCCGCCGGCGTGCGCAGGGTGGCCTCGGCGGTGCCGGGCTTGTGGGTGGGATCGAAGAAACACGCGGCCGGGAGCGTCGGGCTCGGGCGCCGGCGGTGGAGGGCGCCCCTCGACGAGAGCCTCCGCAGCCTCGAGCTGCCACCGGGCATGGTCGATGTCGTCGTTGAGTTCGGCGAGATCCAACAGGTTGGTGGTGTCGTCGATCTCGTCGCTGACCCGGGTGTAGGTGGCGTTGGCTTCACGGAACAGCGCGATGGCGTCGTCATTGCCGCTGAGGTCGACGGCGTCCTCGTGTTCGACGATCTCGGTGGCGACCGCGGCGAGCTGGGCCCGGATCTCGGCCTTGGCGGTCTCGACGTCGCGGTCGTCGACTCGACGCCCCCGGCTGCGCAGGAAGAAGAACAACCCGGCACCGATGCCCACCACGACCAGCACGAACACCAGGAGCCCGAGCCCCGAGCCGCCGCTGTCGTCGGCGGACTGCGCGCCGCCCGCAGGATCCTGCGACGTCGCCGGGGCCGATCCGTCCGAGTCGACGGATGCCACATCGGCGCCGATCGGCGTCGGCGAAGCGCACGGTGGTCGCCCCGAGGCCGACGGCCTGCGTTCAGGTCGTCGACGACCCCGTCGAGCGCGCCATCGAGGGCGGCATCGATCGGCGACGTCGCTCGTGGCGCCGACCTCGCCGGGCGAGATGACCAGCACCGTGATGGGCGTCGGCGATGGCCGCGCGCACCTCGTCGGCGATCCGGTCGTTGCCGGCGGCGACGTCGTCGGCCAGCACCACCAGGGCGACATCGTCACCGATCGATGCCAGTGCGTCTTCGATCTCGTTGACGTCGGCATCGGCGCCGACCTCGATCGCGTAGCCCCGGAACGCGACGTCGTCGATGATGGCGTCGAGGTCCTGCGCAGCGGCGGCGCCGGCGAACCCGACGACGAGCGCGAACGCAGCGACCAAGACCGACAAGATGCGGCGGCAATGCATCGCAGAGACGCTAGTGCCGCATCCAGCGACCGTGGCGAACGCACCATCGGCGAACGAGCGGTGCGGCGCCCACTCGGGGCGCCACACCCGTGATCGGTACCGGTCCGGTCAGGCGTCGGCGGGCGTGGCCTCGTCTGTGGCGAGGTCGACCCCGATCGGGCAGCTGACACCGGTGCCACCCAGGCCGCAGTAGCCGCCCGGGTTCTTCGCCAGATACTGCTGGTGGTAGTCCTCGGCGTAGTAGAACGCCGGCGCCGGGACGATCTCGGTGGTGATGTCGCCGTAGCGGGCATCACGAAGCCGCACGGCGAACGCGTCGCGAGTGGCCTCGGCAGCCTCACGCTGGGCTTCGTCGAACCAGTAGATCCCTGAGCGGTACTGGGTGCCGACGTCGTTGCCCTGGCGCATGCCCTGGGTGGGGTCGTGGCCCTCCCAGAACACCCGCAGGAGCTCCTCGTAGGAGACCTCGGCGGGGTCGAAGACCACGAGGACGACCTCGTTGTGGCCGGTCTGGCCCGAGCAGACCTCGTGGTAGGTGGGGTTGGGCGTGTAGCCACCGGCGTACCCGACGGCGGTCGAGACCACGCCGGGCAGCTGCCAGAACATGCGCTCGGCGCCCCAGAAGCAGCCCATGCCGAACAACGCCTGCTCGGTCCCGTCGGGGAACGGTGCGGCGAGCGGCGCATCGAGCACCAGATGGCGTGGCGCCACGGGCATCGATTCGCTCCGGCCCGACAACGCTTCTTCGGGGGTGATCATCGCGGTCTTGTCTCTACCGAAAAGGCCCATGTCTGTCTCCGATCGACGAATGTGTGCACGCTAGTGCGGCATCAGAACCCGGCTCGGGTCCACGACGTTCCCTCGCGGTCGCCGAGCTCTCGCGCGAGGTCAGCCGGGACGGACCCGGAACTCGATGCGCCGGTTCGTGGCCCGGTCCGACGGCGTCTGCTTCCGGGCTCACCAACGGCACGCTCTCGCCGAAGCCGCGGGCGACCAGCCGGTCGGCCGGGACGCCGGCGGCCACCAGGTAGTCGAGCACCGCGTCGGCGCGTTCCTGGCTGAGCTCGCGGTTGATGTCCTCGTCGCCCTGGGTATCGGTGTGGCCTTGGATCTCCACGTTGCCGGCCGGGTTGTCGATCAGCACCTGCGCGACCCGGTCCAAGATGGCGAGCGATCGATCCTCGATGACAGCGCTGCCGCTCGCGAACTGGACGGGGCGTCGACCGACGATCTCGTTCAGTCGCACCTCGGTGCGCAGGGTGCCGGGCAGCAGGACCAGGTCCACGATGTGCACCACTCCATTGGTGGCGACGATGTCGGTGGTCACCAGCGCCGCGCCGGCGACCTCGACACCACCGGAGTCGCCGGCAGTGATGTCGAGGACCTCGCCCTGCAGGCTCGTCAGCGACGAACCGGGCTGGAGATCGGCGACGGTGACGGCGCCGGCGACGACATGGGTGCGCAGGAGTTGGTCGAGCGAGGCGATGTCGGTGAGATCGTCCAGGGCGATGACGTCGAGATCCAGCATCGCCCGGTTCGTGGGTGCGAAGACCGTGGTTCCGCCCTCGCCGGGCCCGGCGAGCTCGTCGTCGAGGCCCGACAGGTTGACGAAGTCCGCGAACTGCGACAGCCGCGGCGTGTCGGCCAGGATGTCGGCGACGGTGCGGTCGGCGCCTGCCAACGTCAGCCGGTCGTCGACGACGAGTCCCAGGTCGGCGAACGCCGACACGACGGTGGCGCGCTCGGTGTCGTCGGCCACGATGCCGGTGAGCGACGACCGTGGCACCGTCGGCGCTGGTGGTCTCGTCGACGATGAGCGCGTCGATGACGGCGTCGGCGGGCACGAGCGTGGCCGCAGCTGCGATGAGGCCGTCGCGCAGCGGCGGGGCTGGGACGGTCCCACCGATGGTGATGGACTCGGTGCTGTAGGCGACCTCGACTCCCGCTGCTGCGACCGGTGTGGCCGGTGTCGGCTCGGGCGTGGGCAGGACCTGAGGCGTCGGCACCGCCGCCGTCGACTCGGCGGTGACCTCGGTGAACGACGTGTCGGCGGTGTCGCCACTGCGGGTCGCGATCGCGAGGACAGCCACCACGACCGCGACGACGGCGAGGATCCACAGCACCGGGTCGCGCCGGTCGGCGTCGGCTGCGGCGCTCACGGCGTCGTCGTCGCCGGTGTCGTCGTCGCCGGTGTCGTCGGCCTCGAACTCCATGGCCGCCAGCAGCAGCTCGATCTGTTGGACGTGCCCCGCGACGATGTCGCGTTGGACGTCGACCGCGACCGGTTCGAGGGTGGACGCGAACCGGTAGGTCACGACCACCCGGTCGACGCGCACGACGACCACGTCGGTGTAGAGGTCGAGGGCCAGCCCCGACTCGAGCTGGCCCACGAGACGCCACCACACGGCTTCGTCGCCGAAGGACGGGTCGATCTGGGGTTCGGTGGCGGTCACGATCAGCTGGCGATCCTCCTCGGCGAGCGCCGCGACCCACAGCTCCGCCAGGCACGGCCCGGCCTCGGGCTCGCCGAACTCGTCGAGGTGCCGGGACGCTGCGTCCGAGCCTGCCCAGACGATCAGCTCCTCGGCCACGCCGCGGACCTTGTCGGGCGACGCCCATGCGGCAACGGTGACGGGCTCGTCGGCGGCGTCGTCGATGATGTCGGTGAAGGGCTCACACGCGGCCGGCACGACCTCGCCGTCGACGACCTCGAGCGACAGCGGCGACAGAGCCGACCGGCCGTCGGGTGTCCACCCCGCCGGGAGTGAGCGCTGGTTGACGACGGCAGCCCGGGCGAGCTCGGCGTCGGCTTCGAGGTCGCGGTCGTCGGTGGGCCAGAACCGCCCGTACGCCCACCACCCGGCCAGGATCACCAGCCCCCACAGCGCGAGCTTGAAGGCCGTGCGGAGCCACCAGAGATCGAAGCGCGCCCGCATGACGGGATCCGAACCCGTGGCGCCGTAGTGGGAGATGTGGCTCGACCACTTGCGACCGTCCCAGTAGCGCGCCTCGTAGCGACCCGTCGGATCGGGATACCAGCCGGGGTCGAGCAGCGGCGGAGGCGGGAGCGGAGAGCGGACCACGGCCACACGATAGGGACCCGACCGGCGCGAACACGGTGCACCCATGGATGCCGGGCCCGTGGCACGTGGCAGGGGCCATTCGGCCCATCGTGCGGCCCGACGCGGTCAACTCGGCGAGCCGCGGCGCCGATTCGGACGGCAAAGAACGCAGGAGATCTGCCATGGGTCTGCCCGAGGGCTGGTATCAGGTTGCCGGCGACCCCGCCGGCACTCGGCGGTTCTGGGATGGCGAGCAGTTCATCGGCACGCCCCGAGACCGTCACGGTGTTCACGCGCCGGTCGGGATCCGTCCGCACGGACTCCTCCGCGCGCTGGCGCATGGCCGGCTGGTTCACCCGCGGTCTCGGCCTGGTGATCGACGCGATCGCACCGGTGGTCATCATCACCGGCATCGCCGCGGCGTTGGGCGCCACCCATCCGGGTTCGGACCTCGATGCCTGGCGTGACTCCCGAGAGATCCTCATGGCGATCGGCGCATTCTGGTTCGTGAACCGGGTCCTGCTGGTCGGTCTGGCCGGCCGCAGCCTCGGCCACGTGGTCACGGGATCGCGCGTGGTTCGCCAGCGTGACCGGTCGCGTCCGCCAGGGTTGGTGCCGGCATTGCGTGCGGGCACTGGTGATGTGGCCGGCCTTGCCACTGTCGGTGGGGATCTACTTCTTCGGCAAGCGTCGGGCGATCCACGACCTCGCCGCGGGTACCTGCGTCGTCTACGCCTGATCGGCGCTCGTCGTGGCCGTGCCCAGGTCGAACAACCGACGTGCGTTGCCGCCCAGGAACCGTTTCCACACCCCATCGCGCGAACGGCACGCCCGGTAGCTCGGCGAAGATGCGATCGAGGCTGAGCCCGGACGGGAAGTACCCGGCGTAGAGCACCTGGTCGCCGCCGTCGCCGTTGGCGTGCTCGATGATCGCCTGCGGATAGTGCCGGGGCGCGAAGGCGCTGGTGGAGTAGTGCAGGTTCGGGTGTCGGCGCATCAGCTCGACCAGCAACCGCTCCCAGGGTTCGCCGCCGTGGCGGGTGACGATCACCAGATCATCGAAGTCCGCGGCACACCTGATCGAGGGGTTCGACCCGCTGGGTCGCCAGCGGCAGACGCGGCCCGGGAACCCCGACATTGACCAGCAGCGGCACCTCGAGCTCCACGCACCGGGCGTAGACGGGATACATCGCGGCATCGCCGAGACCGACCTGGGGTGAGGTACCGGCGGGAAAGACCGCGGCCGCCACGGCCACCCGGTCGCGGACCAGGCGATCGAGCGCCCCCAGCGTGGCGCGGTCGTTCGGGTCGACCATCGCCACCCCGGCCAGTCGGTCGGGATGCTCGGTGACACCCCGGCACCCCCACAGGTCGCCTTCCGCGACGGGCAACAGCGCAGTGGTGATGGCGTAGCGGTCCATCTCGGCGAGGAGGTAGGCGATGAAGTCCGCCGTGCCGTCGACGACGGGCACCTCGCCGAACAGATGCGACGCCGGGTGCGCCCCGCCAGCGCTCGCCGGATCACGGATGAGGCCGGCAAAGGTGCTCTGCCAGGCATCGCGTGACGACGGCACCGTGACCATGGTGTCGACGACGTCCACGACGGCGGCACCGGTGTCGGCATCGAACGGCGCGCTCACGGCTTCGATCCTACGCGGTGTTCCTGGGCCGGCTCGTCTCCGGCGGGCTCGCGCCGGGATCCTTCGGTTCGGTGTTGTCGCATGCTGGTTTCCGGTGTGCACGTCGCCGGCTGGTGTCGGCGTGCTGCGCAGCAGCGGCGTGGTGCCGAGACGGCCAGGGGGGTGCCGAAACCCTTTGGCGGGGTGCGTCGCCGTCTCGGGTGTGGCGTGAGCGCCGACGGGTGGGCTCGGGCTGGTCTGCCCTTGTGCTGTGTTTCTGGGTTGGCCCGTCCCGGGCGCCCACGCGCCGGGGTCCTCCGGTTCGTGGGAGTCGGATGGTCGGTCCGGCGCGCACGTCGCCCGCCCGGCGGACACATCCCACGCCGGGTGGCGCAGGTGGCTTCACCCATGGCGCCGTCGATCCGCCGCCGGGACGATGGATCCCATGGCTGCACCGTCGGAGCACACGTTGACGACGCCCGTCGAGGCGACCGAGGACCTGCTCTACGACGCCGTCGCCATCGCATTCGTCTACGCCGCATGGGCGGTGGCCAGCATGTGGTTCGGGGACCGCGCCGGGCTGGTGGCGCTCGTCGCGGCCACGACCGTGCTGACCGTCGTCGCCGTCGCCGGCAGGGGTCGGCTGATCCATGTCAGCGGCGATCGCCCCTTCATCGTGGACTTCGCCACCATCCTGCTGTACTGCGCCACCACCCTCGCCCTGGCTGCGCTGGTCATCGGGTAGACGCCGCTACAACCAGTTGGGGCCTTCGACGACGAGTTGGTGGAAGCGTTCGGGTTCGAGGAGGTGGTCGAGGCGGCCGAGGGCCTGATCCTGGCCGGCGCTCTCGACCCGGAAGGTGCCGTAGCCGAGCACTTCACCGACGGCAGAGCGGTGCAGCATGACGTCGGTGACCTTGGTGAGCGGCATCGAGTTGACCTTGGTGCCGAGGAAGCCGTCGACCTCCATGATGCGCCGGTCGGTCAGATAGGTGCGCTGGAACGACGACCACCGCAGCACCCGGATCGCGGCGCGGGCCGCCATGGCGATCACGACCAGCGATGCGATACCGGTCGGCGACAGGCCCAGCACCAGTGCCGCGACGACCAGGCCGATGATGCCGACCGGCACGACGCGCTGCCATTGCATTCCGTTCACCAGCGGGTACAGCACGGCAGCGGCGATGGCGAGGAGCGCGATCAGCACCACGCCGGGGCCGATCGTGCCGCCGACCAGGACGATGAGGTAGATGACGGCGACGGCGAGGAACTGGGCGATCTCGGGCACGACCGCCATCCAGTGGCGGCGGCTGCGGTAGAGCACGCGCTCGCCGGCGACGAGGACGTCGCCGTCGGACAACGGGACCAGGAGCCACTGCATCGCACGGACCTCGGTTCTCGGAGCGGCCGGCGTCGCCTACTCGACCACCTGAGGGCCGACGGTGGGGATCGGGACCTCACCGAGTTCGTTGCGATCGGCGGTCTCGTCGCCCACGAGTGAGCTGACGAACTCGCGGGCATCGTCCCAGCCGGTCGACAGCCAGCCGAGGAACTCACGCCCGTTCTCACCGGTGCCACTGGGGTTCGCCGTGATCAGGAACAACATGAACAGCATCAACATGCCGTACATCATCGTCTTGCGCATGGGCCGGGCCTTCTGGTCGATCGGAGGGGTCGCGTGAGCAACCGCGCCTCCGCACCGCAGGCCTGGTCGCCGAGGATAGCCCCGCACGACCGTCGAGGGGAACACCCTCTGCGCCGACTGCGCTCGGATGCCACCATGGGCGCTGCTGCGTCGACCACCCAGGAGCACCCATGGCACCGACCTCTCCCCCGTCGAACGAGCTCGTCGCCGTTCCCGACGAACCCCACGAGTGGCATCGGGTGCTGGGCCTCGACGAGTTGGACGAGGGTCGGGCAACCACGGTGACCGTCGGGCGACGGTCGTTGTGCATGACGAACGTCGATGGCACCTACGGCGCACTCGACAACCGGTGCCCACACCAGGGTGGGCCCTTGGGCGAAGGGTCGATCGAGAAGGGATGGCTGCGATGCCCCTGGCACGGCTACGACTACAGCCCCTGCAACGGGCGGCCCCCGGCGGGATTCGACGACGCCCCCGACGCCTACGCCGTCGACACCCGTGACGACGGCGTCTACGTCGCGCTACCCGCCGAGACCCTGCGTCGGCGGACGGTGTCCGACGTCCTCGTCGAGACCATGACGTCGTGGGGCGTCCGTGCGGTGTTCGGCATGGTCGGGCATTCGAACCTCGGCTTCGCCGACGCAATGCGGGCGGCCGAGCATCGCGGCGACCTGCGGTACTTCGGCATCCGTCACGAAGGGGCCGCCTCGTTCGCTGCGGGCGCCTACGGCAAGCTGACCGGCGAGCTCGCCGCCTGTTTCGCCATCGCGGGACCGGGGTCGACCAACTTGTTGACCGGCCTGTACGACGCCAAGGTCGACCGGGCGCCGGTGCTGGCGATCTCGGGGCAGGTGCCATCACGCCAACGCGGGCGCGGCGCCTTCCAGGACGTCGACCTCGCCGGCGCGTTCGCGGACGTCGCCCGCTCGAGCGCCACGGTGCT
Organism: uncultured Acidimicrobiaceae bacterium; assembly: GCA_963716795.1. GTDB lineage: Bacteria > Actinomycetota > Acidimicrobiia > Acidimicrobiales > UBA8592 > CAVQUE01. Next base: position 132,032 of record CAVQUE010000005.1, read on the forward strand.
CGCCGGATCCGACCACGCCGAGTTGATGACGTTGGCGGCCAAGACGGCGCTCGTCGAGCGCGACGTCGCCCACCTGGTGCTGCCCGACGAGGTCCAGGAACTGCCCTCGGACCAGGCCGCCGGCGGTCCGACCGGCCGGGTCGGGCCCGCAGCCATCGCCCCGCCAGCCGAGGCCGTCGACGCGGCCGTGGCAGCGATCGTGGCGGCGGAGCGCCCGATGATCATCGTCGGCAACGGCGCCCGGGGTTCGATGGAGCCCGTGCTGGAGTTGGCCGAATCGCTCGGTGCGCCCGTGGCCACGACGTTCCGGGGCAAGGGTCTGGTGTCGGACCATCATGCGCTCGGCTGCGGGGTCCTCGGCCGCAGCGGCACCCCGATCGCCAGTTGGTTCATGAACGAGTGCGACCTGGTCGTGGTGTTCGGGGCCTCGTTCTCGAACCACACCGGCATCGCCGCCTACAAGCCGATCGTCCAGGTCGATCGCGACCCGATGGCGCTCGGCCGATTCCATCCCGTCGAGGTGCCGGTCCAGGGCGACATCGCCGTGACGGCCCGGCTGCTGGCCGACCGCCTCGACGCCACCCCCGCCCGCACCGAGGCGTGTGCTGCCGAGGTCGCCGAGCGCTGGGGTATCTGGCGGGCGGAGAAGGACCGCCGCCTGGTCGACGACCAGGGGCACGGCGTCAATGCCGCCGTCGGTGTTCGCGGCCATGGGCCGGCACCTCGACCCCGACGCAGTGCTGTGCGTCGACGTCGGCAACAACACCTACTCGTTCGGCCGCTACTTCGAGTGCGACCGCCAGGACGTGTTGATGTCCGGGTACCTGGGCTCGATCGGCTTTGCGCTGCCGGCGGCGTTGGGGGCGTGGGCGGCCGTGGGCGATCATCGCCAGATCGTCTCGATCTCCGGCGACGGCGGGCTTCGGCCAGTACGCCATGGAACTCACCACCGCGGTCAAGTACGACATGGACCTGACCCATGTCGTGCTCGCACAACGCCGAGCTCGGCAAGATCTCCAAGGAGCAGCGCAGCGCCGAGTTCGACGTCTGGCAGACCTCGCTCGTCAACCCCGACTTCGCGGCCTTCGCCGAACTCTGCGGCGCCCAGGGGACACGGGTCACCGACGCGTCGGACCTCGACGACGCACTCGCAGTGGCGTTGGCCCATCGAGGTCCGTCACTGATCGAAGTCGTCACCGACGCGCTGTTGGTGTGATCGGGGTCGTCGGAGCGAACGCGTGGCCTCGATGCGGCGAGAGCGCAGTGGCCGGATCCCATCGCGCCCTCGACCCGCGACTGTCGTGGCAGGCTGTGGCGTGCTGAGGAAGCGGAGCAGACGGCCGCAGCGGCCCCTCGACGCCGAGCTGCGGCGCCGAACCCGCACCGCCGCGGCGATCCTCGGCGGGGTGCTGGTCTTCGGCACCGTCGGCTACATGCTGCTGGGGCTCTCGCCCCTCGATGCCGTCTATCAGACCGTGGTGACGGTCTCGACGGTCGGGTATCGCGAGGTCGGCGACGTCACCGGGGCGTACAAGGTCTTCGTGATCGTGTTGATCATGGTGGGCGCCGGCACCGTGCTCTACACGATCGGCGCGATGATCGAGGTCCTCATCGAGGGACGCATCACCAGGGAGTTCGGGAGGAGACGGATGGCTCGTGACATCGATGCCCTCTCGGGTCACATCGTCGTGTGTGGGTGGGGCCAGGTCGGGCGCGCCATCACCGAGACCCTCGAGGGCGAGGGCCGCGACGTGGTCGTCATCGACCGCGAAGAGCACTCGGCCCGCGACGCCCACTACTTCGTCCACGGCGACGCCACCGACGACGAGATCCTCTCGACCGCAGGCGTCGAACGGGCCGGGTCGCTCGTCGTGGCCATGGACAGCGCGGCCGACAACGTGTACGTCACCCTGTCCGGCCGTTCCGCCACGCCGGGGCTGTTCATCGTGGCCCGGGCGACGTCGGCTTCGGACGAGCGCAAGCTGTTCCAGGCCGGCGCCGACCGGGTCGTCAACCCCCATCAGCTCGGCGGGGCCCACATGGCGGCGCTGGTCACCCAACCGAATGTCGCGGAGTTCCTCGACATCGCGATGCACGACCGTGAGCTCGCAGTGTTCATCACCGAGGTGCCCGTCCCGTCCGGCTCGCAGCTGTGCCGCGGGCCGCTCGGCGAGTGCGACCTCGGCGGTGCCGTCGTCCTGGCCGTCCGCCAGCACTCGGGCAATTTCGTGCATCACCCGGTGGCGGCGATGGTCGCGAGCCCCGGCGACGTCCTCATCGCCCTGGGAACCGCCGAGGACCACGCCAACCTGCGGGCAGTCGTCTCCGCCTGACCGCGGCGACGTGCCGCCACCGGCATCACTGCGGCCCCTACCCTTCCTCACCGATGAACGACGGCATCTTGTCCGACCCCATCGACACCGACGCGCCCCGTCGGCGCGGCCCATCGGCCGAGCCGACCAACGTCGAGATCGGCATGGTCCTGACCCACCGAGCCACCGCCACCACGGGCACCGTCACCCGCTACGTGCAGGGCCAGATCGTCGTACTGCGCGACGCGACCGGACGCGATCACCAGTGGCGGCCCGAGGACGCAGCGTTCGCGCTCGGGGGCCGTCCCGTCGCGCTGCGCAAGCTCGTCGCCGCCGACGACGGCGAGGTCCGGTTCACTGCATCGGGGTCCATCGACGTCGGTCCCGTGCCCGCACGCATGGCACGGGCCAGCCGGATCTACGTCGAGGGCATCCACGACGCCGAGTTGATCGAGAAGGTGTGGGGCGACGACCTGCGCATCGAGGGCATCGTCGTCGAACAGATGGAGGGCGCCGACGATCTCGCCGCCCTGGTGCGATCGTTCCAGCCCGGCCCCCGACGCCGCCTCGGCGTGCTGTTGGACCATCTGGTGTCGGGCTCGAAGGAGTCCCGCATCGCCGCCGAGGTCGACGACACCAACGTGTTGATCGCCGGACACCCCTATGTCGACATCTGGGAGGCCATCCGCCCCCAGACCATCGGCATCGAGGCCTGGCCCACCGTGCCGATGGGCACGCCCTGGAAAGAGGGCGTGCTCGCCGCACTCGGGGTACGGGACAACTCGGGGCTGTTCTGGAAGAAGACCCTCGGCGCGGTGGCGAGCTACAAGGACCTCGAGACGCCGCTGATCAACGCCGTCGAGCGCCTGATCGACTTCGTGGCCGTCCCCGAACACTGACGCGACGAAGGCCTGCGGCGCGAGCCGCAGGCCTCCTCGTTGCCAGTGCGCCGGGATTCAGGCGTCGGCGGGCTCGTCCTCGCCCCCATGGGGCCCCGGGCCGAAGGGGCGCTCGCCGCGCTCGCCGAAGCCGCCACGGCGACCCTCGAAGGTGGCGTCGCCATTGACCACGTCGTTGGCACGCTCGGTGATCTCGGCGAGGCGCTCGGCGGCTGCGTCTTCGTCGATGCGGCCGTCGGCGACCGCTGCGTCGAGGCGCTCGGCGGCGGCGTCGACCATGGCGTCGATGATCGCCTGGGGATCGACGCCCTGGGCGGTGGCGATGTCGGCCAGGCTCTCGCCGGACCGCAGGGCCTCACCGATCTCGGCGGGCTCGAGGCCGAGGAGGTCGGAGAGCTCGGCCAGGCCGTCGCCGGGCCCGTGGCCGCGGCCGAAGTGGCCGAAGGGGCGCTCGGGTCGGGCCTCGGTGATGGCGTCGGCGACTGCGTCGGCCTGGTCGGCGGTGAGGGTGCCGTCGTCGACGAGGCCGTCGAGGACCTCGGCCAGCCAGGCGCCACGCTCGGGGGCTTCGGCCGGAGTCTCGGTCTCGGTTTCGGTTTCGGCCTGCGCCGACACCAGACTCGGCGCGAACACGATGGCGCCGGCGGCGCCGCCGAGCAGCGATGCAGCGACGGTCACAGAGGCAAGGGTCTTCTTCATGGGGATCTCCTGGGTGGTGGGCTGACGCTCTCCACCTTCGACGGCCTCCGTCAGAGCCGACTTCCCGGTTCGTCAGAACTCCGTAAGAGGTGTGCCCGGGGGTAGGTCGGCGACACCGGCGGCGACCGCCTGGTGGTGGGGGTCGAACGAGAACCCGACGACGGCGCCGCGCTCGCCCGGGGCGACCCTCCGCGTTGCGTGCGAACGTCACGCCTCCGTGCGCGTCGGCGACGTGCGCGACGATGGCGAGGCCGAGCCCGGAGCCGGGCAGCGTGCGGGCGGCCGTCGATCGGTAGAAGCGGTCGAAGACGTGCGGCAGGTCGGCGTCGTCGATGCCCGGGCCGTGGTCGGCGACCGAGACCCGACCGGCCTCGACGAGGATCGTCACCGGCGACCCGTCGGGACTGAACTTCACGGCGTTGTCGACCAGGTTCGTCAGCGCCCGATCGAGCATCGCCGGCTGGCCGATCAGCGCCATCGACGACCCGGTGACTTCGATGCGACGGTCGTGGCGGCGCCGGGCCCGGTCGGCCACCGCCTCGGCGATCTCGACCAGGTCGCACTGCTGGGCCGGCTCGGTGCGTGCCGCGTCGGTGCCGAGGTCGACGATCTCGGTCACCAACGTGGTCAGCTCGCCCAGCTCGGCCGACACGGTGTCGAGGACGCGCCGACGATCCGCAGAGGTGAGGTCGCTGCGCTCCAGGAGCTCGACGCTGGTTCGCAGCGTGGTCAGCGGGGTACGCAACTCGTGTCCGGCGTCGGCGACCAGCTGTCGCTGTTGGCGGCGGGACCGATCGAGCGCGCCGAGCATCGACGTCAGACTCGCCGCGAGCCGACCGACCTCGTCGGGGCCGCCGGTGGCGAACGGCGTGTCGAGCTCCTGGGTTCGGGCGACCCGTTCGGCGCTGTCGGCGAGCTCCTCGATGGGTCGGGCGATGCGCCTGGCAGTGAACCAGCCCAGAGCCGCAGCCGCAGCGATGCTGATCGCGACCAGCGCAACGAGCCGATTGCGGACCCCGGCGAGGGCGTCATCGGTCTCGGCCAGGCTCCGTGCGACCTGCACCACCGCATCGTTGGCGAACGAAGCCGTCACCATGCGGTGTGCGCCGCTGTCGAGCTCGACGTCGCGGTACAGAGGCTCGCCGGTGCGGCGGACCTCGTCGACGACGTCGACGTCGACCGGGAGCGGATCGGCCCCGTCGAACGACGACGAGCACCCGACCGTTCGGGCCGATGATCTGGATGATCGAATCGGCTTCGGTCAGGCGCAGATCGCCGAGGCGGTCACGTGGGTCGAGTCTGTCGAAGCGTGGGGCCGAGCCGGGTGGCCCGATGGCACGCCCGCCCCCGACGGCGAAGGAGGCGACGCGCCGCTCCAGGAACGCATCGATCTCGCTGCGCAGCTCCGATCGGGTCGATGCGTAGGCGCCGAGCGCCCCGAGGGTGACGGCGATCGCCACGATCACACCCATGGTGAGCGCCAGACGCAAGCGCAGGCTCATCGGCGTGCGCAATCTGGAAGGGTGGCGAAGACCGGGCGGCCCGATCCGCCCGCACCGGGATCGTCATGGCTACGCCGGTGAGGGCGGCGAGACGGCACGCGAGCGAGCCGTGCGCACTCGGGGCATGCCTCGGCCGACGCCATCACGCAGACCGGAGCGAGAACCCGACACCCCGCACCGTCTGGATCAGGCGGGGCTCGCCGCCCTCTTCGGTCTTGCGTCGGAGGTAGCTGATGTACACATCGAGCGAGCGTGACGTCGTCTCGAAGTCATAGCCCCAGATCCGGTCGTAGATGACCTCGCGGGTGAGGACCATGCCGGCGTTGTCCATGAGCAGCTCGAGGAGATCGAACTCGGTCTTGGTGAGATCGAGCGTCCGGTCGCCGCGGGCGACGATGCGGGCGTGCGGGTCGAGGGACAGGTCATCGACGACGAGGCGTTCGTCATCGGGTGCGGGTGCGGTGCGGCGCAGCAGCGCCCGGAGGCGAGCGAGGAGCTCGTCGAGCGCGAAGGGTTTGGTGAGGTAGTCGTCGGCGCCGGCGTCGAGGCCGGCGACGCGATCGCTGATCTCGTGGCGGGCGGTGAGCACCAGGATCGGCGTCGAGACGCCACGCTGACGCAGCGTGCGGCACACGGCGAGTCCGTCGATGGTGGGCATCATGACGTCGATGACGATGACGTCGGGTGTGGCCTCGGCGAACACCGCCAGGGCTTCGCCGCCGTCGGCGGCGAGCACGACCCGGTAGCCGGCATAGCGCAGCGCCAGATCGAGCGACTGGCGCACTCCGGCGTCGTCCTCGGCCACCAGCACGGTGGCGAGGTGTTCGTCGGCGTCCGGGCCCGCGGCTCGGTGCGACGTGCTCGGTCTGGGCGAGCCACGTCATCGCGACTGCCGTCGGGTGCTCGGCGTCTCGCCGCCGACGGTCGGCGCGTTGCTGACGATGCGCATCGAGCTCGCCGTCGACGAATGTCACCTCTGCCAGTGTCGTGTCAGCTCGCCGAGACGGTGGCCACGCAATCGGATTCTGACGCCACGCGCATCGACGAGCTGCATGGCGCCACCCCGCCGCCACGCAACCGGCGTTCGAACGACCATTCTTGGCGCCCGGGTCGCGGGGTTCAACGGGGCGGGCGGGATCCCTGCAGCGCGGCGTCGACGATCTCGAGGGGGTGACGGACGTCGAGGCCCGGCGGCGGCCAGATGCAGCGAGCAGCCCGGGTTGGCGCTGGCCACCACCGCTCCCCCACTGCGGGCGATCGACGCCAGCTTGCGCTCGCGGATCGTCGCCGGCGAGCTCGGGTTGCAGCACCGAGTAGGCACCACCCGCGCCACAGCACAGACCCTCGTCGTCGAGCTCGACCAGCTCGCGCACGAACGGCGCCAGCACCGTGCGCACCGGCTCGTGGGCGCGCTGGACATGGCGGAGATGACAGGGATCCTGCACCGCGACCTTCAGGTCGAGACGGCAGAACCCCGTCTGCGCATCGCCGACCCCGGCGCCGGCGCCTCGGCGCCGGCGATGCGACCGAGCTGCGGCGCGGCGACCAGCCGGTCCATCCGGCCGGCCAGCCACTCGTGGACGTCGAACACCCGCGCCGAGAACGCCCGGGCCTCGTCGGTGTCGAGCAGCTCGCCGTAGTGCTTCATCGCCGCGCCGCAGCCGGCGGAGTCGACCAGGATCGGCGCGTCGCCGGCGAGGTCGGCGATGACCCGCTCGGCGTACCGGTGCGCCTGATCGCCGCAGGCCGGCGTGTTGGTGCAGCGCCCCACAACACGGGCCGAGCTCGCCGGTCGGGCGCACCCCGGCGCCGGTCGCCTCGATCACCCGCTGCACGGCCTGATGCACGTCGCGCTGCCACGCATCCATCACGCAGCCGGTGAACAGCCACACGTCGTCGCCCGAGGCGACCAGCGGTTCGCGCCGCACCGGCAGCCGCGCCGGGCAGCCCGAATCGCGCCGACGGGCACGAGCCGGGTCCGCTGCAGCGCGGCCAGCATCGACGATCCCGCCAGCAGCAGGCGGTGATGGCCGAGTGCCCGCAGGCCCAGGCGCTGCCACCACGGCGTGATCCGGCCCTCGGTGGCCAGCGCCACCCGGGTGCCCTCCATGAGCCGACCGAACGGCACGGCGCTCGGGCACGCCGTCTCGCATCCGAGACACTGCACGCAGGTCTCCATCGACTCGACGATCTCGGGCGTCGCCGGCGCGCCGTCGTCCTGCATGGCCCGCATCAGCGAGATGCGCCCGCGCGGCGAATAGGTGTCGTCGTTGGTCACCCGGTAGGTCGGGCAGTGCGGGAGGCACAGCCCGCACGACACACAGGCCGCGAGGTCGTCGGGATCGAGTCCGAGCTTCATCAGACCCTCGCCAGCGGGTCGCGGCCGGGGTTGAGGCGACCGGCGGGATCGAGCGACGCCTTGAGCCGCCGGTTGAGCTCGACGACACCGTCGTCGACCGTCGGCGGCCCGGTCGACGTCGTGACATGGACCGTGCCGACACCGACCTCTGCGAGGAACGGCCCGTCGACCTCGGGCGTCAGCGCCAGGCACCCGGCCGGGCTCAGCGAGCGCCGATGCGGCGGCAGCGCAGGCGGGGCGTCGGTCTCGGCCAGACCGAACGCAGAAGCGCAGGACCCGGCGCTGCGCGGCGACATCGCTGGCATAGCCCTCGATGTGCACCCAGGTGGTGGTGCCGTTCCACAGGATCGACGACGCCCGACACGCTGCCGAGCACCGCCGCCGGGTCGATGCCCTCGGCCCGCAACCAGATCGCGGCGTCGGGGATCGGGCGGGTGCGCAGGATGACCTCGGCCACCAGGCCCGAGCGTGCCGAGCGAACCCGACGAGCACGCGGCACAGGTCGAACCCGCTGACGTTCTTCACCGTCGGTCCACCGGCGGTGACGATGGCGCCCTCGGCGCTGACGTAGCGGGCCTGCAACAGGGCGTCGCGCACGTGGCCGCCGCCGAGACGGCCGATGCCGCTCTCGCCCACCACCAACGCGCCGCCCACGGTGCCGCCACGTTCGGGCAGAGCCGTGCGCTGACCGACCTCGGCGAGCGCTGCGTGCAACTCGGCCACGGTGGTGCCGGCGCGCACGGTGACGATCATCTCGTCGGGCACGATGGCGACGATGCCCGCCGGGCGCGGCGACCTCGACGGTGCCGTCGGCCGGCAGACCCGCCGAGCGCCCAGCGCGTCGAGGCCCCGCGCACGGTCGATGGGCTGATCGGGACCGACCTCGGCGGCGAAGGCCGTCGAGGACCGGATCGTCGACGGTCAGGGTGGGAACCGACAGCGCCGCTCATCCCCACACCCCTTCGGGTGGGCGCGACAGCGACATGATGTCGGCGCAGCTGTGGGCGCCCGGAAGGACCTTGCCGGGGTTGGCGCGGCACTGCGGGTCGAATGCGTTGCGCAGGCGGGCCTGCTGGTCGAGGTCGTCGTCGGTGAACAACAGACCCATGTAGTCGCGCTTCTCGACGCCGATGCCGTGCTCGCCCGACAGCACGCCACCGTGCGCGAGCGACACCTCGACGATCTCGCGGCCGGCCTCGTGCACCCGCTCCATCACGCCGGGCTCGCGGGCGTCGTAGACGATGAGGGGGTGCAGGTTGCCGTCGCCGGCGTGGAACACGTTCAGCACGATGAGCTCGTGGCGTTCGACGATCTCGTAGATGGCGTGCATCACCGGCACCAGCGCGTTGCGGGGCACGACGGTGTCGTGGAGGTAGTAGTCGGGCTTGATGTTGGCGATCGCCCCGAAGGCGCTCTTGCGGCCCTTCCACAGCAGCGCCCGCTCGGCGTCGTCGGCGGCGGTGCGCACGGCGGTGGCGCCGTGGGCCAGGCCCAGTTCCTCGACCCGCGCGGCCTGCTCGGCGACCCCGTCGGGCAGGCCGTCGACCTCGACGAGCAGCACCGCCGCGGCGTCGAGGGGGTAGCCGGCGCCGACGAAGTCCTCGACGGCCACGACGCAGTTGTGATCCATCATCTCGATGGCGGCCGGGACCATGCCGTCGGCGATGATCGCCCCGACCGTCGCGGCGCAGGCGCCGACGTCGGCGAACGACAGCAGCATCGTGCGCACCGCCGGCGGGTTGGGCGTGATGCGCACCGCGACCCGGGTGGCGACGCCGAGCATGCCCTCGCTGCCCACGAATGCGCCACGCAGGTCGTAGCCCGGGCGTGTCGGCCTCGAGCCCGCCGAGGCGGACCAGGGTGCCGTCGGTGGTGACCACGTCGACGGCCACGACGTGGCTGCTGGTGACGCCGTAGGCCAGGCAGTGGGGTCCACCGGAGTTGTTGGCGACGTTGCCGCCGATGGTGCAGACCTGCTGGCTCGACGGGTCGGGCGCGAAGTGGAACCCCAGCGGCAGCAGGTGCCGGGTGAGGTCGAGGTTGATGACGCCCGGGCTCGACCCAGGCGATCCGGTTGTCGATGTCGACCTCGAGCACACGCTCCATGCGCTTGGTGGACACGACCACGGGGTTCCCGAGCGGCACGGTGCCGCCGGCGAGACCGGTGCCTGCACCGCGCGGCACGATGGCGCGGCCGAAGTCGTTGGCCACGCGCATGACCGCGACGACCTCGTCGGCGCTGGTCGGGTAGCAGATCGGTCCGGCGTCGCCGCCTTCGTAGATCGACGCATCACGCGAGGCCAGGATAGCGACCGGCGCCGTCGATGCGGACCTTGTCGGCGCCGATGGCGTCACGCAGCGCCCGCACGCACGGGTCGGCCTCGTCGGCTGCGTCGGCCGTACGGGTGCGACGCAGCACCCGCTGCGCGGCACCGATCAGTCCGTGAGTTCGCGTGGCCACGACCGCTCCTCCGGGTTCGTCGACGGAACCCTCATGGTGCCAGTAGCGGCGCCGCGGCGCCCAACACCCGCCCGTCGCTGGTCAGTTCCGGGCCGCCGAACCATGTCGGTGTCGTTTCATCGCCGTCGCCGGTGGGCCGGTACTGTCCGGCGCATGAGCAGCGACCAGGTGACCGGGATCGATGTCGACAACGTGACGGCGTGGTTCGCCGACCACACCGAGATCGCCCCACCGCTGCGGTTCGATCTCGTGGCCCACGGCCGATCGAACCTCACGTTCGTCGTCTCCGATGCCGACGAGCGTCGTTGGGTGCTGCGCCGGCCCCCCACCGGTCACGTGCTCGCCGGCGCCCACGACATGGGGCGCGAGCATCGCATCATCGCGGCCCTGGCCGACACCGACGTGCCGGTGCCGGCGATGGTCGGCATGTGCGACGACGAGGCCGTCAACGGTGCGCCGTTCTACGTGATGGAGCACATCGACGGGCACATCCTCAAGAAGCTCGACGAGATGGGACCCTTCGACGCGCCGGCAGTGCCGCACGATGAGCGAATCGCTCGTCGACACCATGGTGGCGCTCCACGACCGTCGACCCCGACGCGGTCGGTCTCGGCGACCCTGGGCAAGAAGGAGGACTACCTGGCCCGCCAGCTCCGACGTGTGGAAGCGCCAGATCGATCGCGGGCTCCGACCGCGAGCTGCCGCTGCTGCACGAGCTGCACCCGGTGCTCGAGCAGCGCATGCCCGCCCAGCACGGGCGCCGGCATCGTCCACGGCGACTTCCGACTCGACAACTGCATGATCGGCGCCGACCACACCGTCGCCGCCGTGCTCGACTGGGAGCTCTGCACCCTGGGCGATGTCCGGGCCGACCTGGCCGGGATGATCATGTGGTGGGGTGACCCAACGGGCGCGAGCAGGGCCATGGCCGATGCCCCGACGCTGGCGCCGGGCATGTTGACCCCCGACGAGGTGATCGACCGCTACGCCGCCGCGAGCGGCCGCGATCTGTCGGACCTCGCGTACTTCGTGGCGTTCCAGTTCTGGCGCCTCGCCGCCATCAGCGAGGGTGTCCGGTTCCGGTTCGCCGCAGGGCGCCATGGGCGACAAGGACATCGGCGACGAGATGGCCGGCTTCGAGACCCGCATCGACATCCTGTTGGACGAGTCGCGCCGCCTGCTCAGCACCTGAACGTGGGGTCAGTCCTCCTTTCTCGCACGCCGAGCCTGGGCCGTAGCCCGGGAAAGGGAAGAGCTTCACCCCAGCCCTAACCCGCCGAAGAAGGCGCGCAGGTCGTCGACCAACAGGTGCGGGTTGTTCGGGGGCGGCGAAGTGACCGCCGGCTTCCATCAGCGTCCAGCGGCGCAGATCGCTGTATTCTCGGCGCGACCGAACGCGGCAGCAGCACGAGTTCCTTCGGGAAGATGGCGAACGCGCACGGGGCCTCCATGCGGGGCATGCGGTCGTGGGCGATACCGGGCGGGGTACCGAAGTGCTCGTGATAGAGGCGCAGCGACGAACCGATCGCCCCGGTGCACCAGTACAGCGCTGCGGTGGTGCAGAGATGCTCGCGGCTGAACACCGACTCGACGTCGCCGTCGCAGTCGCTCCAGTTGCGACGCCGCTCCCACAGCCATGCGGCGGTGCCGACGGGTGAGTCGACCAGGCCGTAGGCCAGGGTCTGGGGGTCGAGGGTGTGGACGGTGACGTGGCTGCGGATGAGCGGCTCGACCTCGGCCATCGCGCTCGGGCATCCACGCCTCGTCGTCGGCCCAGCGGTCGCCGAGCTCGCGGCGGTTGATCCCGGGCATGACCGGCAGGCTCATGTGCGCGCCGATCAGCCGGTCGGCGTGCGCGTGCGCGAGCCACGAGGTGACGATGGCGCCCCAGTCGCCACCGTGCGCGCAGAAGCGGTCGTAGCCCAGGACCTCGGTCATGAGCGTCACCCACCGCTCGGCCACCTGGGGCACGCCGATGCCCGCCTCGCGCAGCGGCGTCGAGAAGCCGAAGCCCGGCAGCGACGGCACGATCACGTCGTAGGCATCGGCCGGGTCGCCGCCGTGGGCGCCGGGATCGCTGAGGGGGCCGATCACCGCGTGGAAGTCCCAGAACGTCCAGGGCCAGCCGTGGGTGAGGATCAGCGGCTTGGGGTCCGGGCCGACCCCGGGCGCCCGCAGGTAGTGGATCAGCACGCCGTCGATGAGCACCCGGTGGTGCTCCCAGCGGTTCATCGCTGTCGGCCTGCGACGTCCCAGTCCCATTCGTCGGCCCACCAGCCGACCATGTCGCGCAGCCACTCCTGGGGCACGCCGTAGCGCCAGTCGTCGGCGCCGACGATGTCGGGCCAGCGCGCCGAGCGCAGCCGGGTCCGGAGGTCGTCGAGGATCTCGGGGGCGATCGAGACCGTGAACGGCTCGGGCACGAGCTCGGTCATGTGTTCGAACGCTGCGCTACCGTCCGTCATGGCTCGCCCCCGGTCAGCGGGGCGCTGGAAGCGGCCCCATGGCCGGCCATTCCAGCACGATCGCCGAGCGGGTGGTGGCGAAGTCGATGAACGTCTCGGTGTCGGCACGCACCGCCGCCGCGCTGTCGTCGTGGAGATAGAAGCGATCGCGCCAGGCGGCCCGGTCGGCGAACCACAGCTCGCTGATGCCGTCGACGCGCTCGTCGTCGTCGTCGACGCCGTGGATCGGCTCGACCAGCAGGCTCTGGGCGTAGCGGAACATGCCGTGATGGGCACGGGCCACGGCGCCGTGGCCGAGGTACCGGGTCGGCGAACTCGTCGACGCCGATGTCGGGTCGGCGGCGCACGAGCGACACCTGCTTGATCCACCCGGCCGGGTCGGCGTCGCCCGGGCCGTCATCCCAGACGATGCGGCGATCGACGACCCAGCCGCGATCGCCCACGCCGGGGCCGCGGCGCATCGTCGGTCCAGCTCAGCCCCGCGAAGTGCGGCCGTTCGGGGGCGCTGCCGCGCAGGTCGACGAACGGCGACTGGTCACCGGCGACGTCGAGGCGCACGACGCCGGGCCACGACGGGTGCGCCGCGTCGAGGTGCAGGTGCACCGCGGACGTATCGGCGCCGGTCGGCCTGATCGGCGTCATCGCCGTCGGGCCCCAGTGTCCTCATCCCTTCGGGATGGTCTTCCACGGGATGTCCTTGTCGACACGGATGTCGCGGGGCAGGCCGAGCGCACGCTCGCCGAGGTTGTTGCGGTGCACCTCGTTGGTGCCGCCACCGATCGAGATCGGATACCGCGACACCAGCATCTCCATCGCCCATTCGCTGGCCTCGTGGGTGACGGCCACCCCGGCAGCGCCCATCAGCTCCTGGGCGAGGTCGCCTTCGCGCCGGCGGTTCTCGGCCACGTAGAGCTTCACCACCGACGGGTCGATCGGCATCGGACGACCCTCGCGGGCCGCAGCCGAGATCTGCCCCGACATCTGCCGCAGCAGCTGCTGGCGGGTGTAGGCGTCGGCCAGGCGCTGGCGGATGACGCGATCGCCGACTGCGGCCGATCATGCGGGCAAGCTCGACCAGCTTGGCGGCGGTGTCGACGCCGCCGCCGCCGATGACGGCCGACTCGTTGGCCATGACCAGGCGGGTGGGCCCCCAGCCCTCGTTCGACGCCACCGAGCACGTTGGCCACCGGGCAGCGGGCGTCGGACAGGAAGACCTCGGCGAAGTGCCCGGCACCGTTGGCCTGCACGAGACGCCGGACCTCGACGCCGGGCTGGCGCATGTCGAACAACAGGAACGAGATGCCGGCGTGCTTCACGGCGTCGGGGTCGGTGCGGACCAACAAGATGCCCATGTCGGCGTACATGGCAGCGGAGTTCCAGACCTTCTGGCCGTTGATGACGAACTCGTCGCCGTCGCGCTCGGCGCGGGCGCCGAGTCCCGCGAGGTCGCTGCCGGCGCCGGGCTCGCTGAAGAGCTGGCACCAGCTCACCGCGCCCGACACCATGCCGGGCAGATGTGCGAGCTTCTGCTCCTCGGTGCCGAAGTACAACAGCGCCGGCGCGGCCATGCCGATGATCGATCCGTAGAAGCCGGTGTTGACGTTGCGGTCGGCAGCCTCTTCGTTGAACGCCCGCTGCATCCACCCCTCGCCACCCTGGCCCCCGTACTCCTTCGGCACGGTGATCGCCGCGTAGCCCGCTGCATGGAGCTTGCGGGTCATCTCGCGCGCATCGGGCGTGGTGGGCGGCCTCGGCCTCGGGGGTGATCATCCAATGCATCGTCGAGAAGCCGGTGTCGGTCTCGATCGGATCGGTGTTGGCCAACAGCCACTCGCGAGCCGCCGCCCGGTAGGCGCGCTCCTCGTCGGTCATCGTCGTCTCGGGTGGAATCATCGATCACGGTCACGACGCCGAGACTACCGAAATCTGACACTGCGTCAGGTCCCCCGGGCCCTGGCCCGCACACCACGCCTCCTAGTCGCGTCGGCACGCCCGTGGCCACGCCGATCGGGGGTCGCCACCGAGGGGGGTCGACGATGGCCGACGACGAGTACGGAGTACGCGACGACGAGGTCGCGCTCGAGGCACGACGACTCGATCTCGCTGGCCCGAGCCCGCGATCCGAAGTCGACCGCGCTGATCGACCAGTGCGGCATCGCGCCCGGGCTGGCACTGCCTCGAGGTCGGCGCAGGCACCGGGTTCGGTGGCGCGCTGGATGGCCGACCGCGTCGGCGACGACGGCCGCGTCATGTCGACCGACGTCGACCTGCAGTTCCACGTCGACGCGACGCCGAACATGATCGTCCGCCGCCACGACATCCGCACCGACCGCCTGCCGGCGGCGCACTTCGATCTCGTCCACGCCCGGGCGGTGCTCCAACACATCGGCGAGCACCGCGCAGCCGTCGTCGACCGCCTGACCGAGGCACTCAAGCCCGGGCGGCTGGCTGGTCCTCGAGGACGGCAACTTCCTGGCCTTCGCCGACCAGACGCTCCCCGACGCCTATCGGCCGCTCCACGAACTCATCTGCGCCGGCACGACCACCGCATGGCGCGATCCCGATGTCGCGCTGAAGCTCCTGGGCGATCTGCGCGACCGGGGCTACACCGACCTCGACGTCGTCGGCGACGTGTGGGCCATGCGCCCCGGCGAACCCGAGGGCGACTGGTGGTTCCTCGCGCTCGAGCGGGCCGGACCCCGCCTCGTCGACGCCGGCTTGCTCACCGCCGACCCAGCTCGATGCCGCGCTGGCCGCGGTCCACGAACCCGGATTCGTCATGATGAGCACGCTGTCGCTCGCGATCAGCGGGCGCCGGCCCTCCTAGGCACGCCAGGCGGCGCGCCCGGACCGGCCAGGGATCGTTCCGGTGCCCGTCCGGGGTGGCCTGCGCGAACAGGAATCCCTGCACGTGCGAGCAGCCCAGCTGCTGCAAGCGAGCCAGCGTCGCCTCGTCGCTCACCCCCTCGGCGATGACCCCGAGACCGAGCTCGCGGGCCATCTCGATCGTCGAGCGCACGATGATCTCGTCCGCCGGGCTCGACGTCATCGCCGACACGAACGACCGGTCGATCTTGATCTCGGAGATCGGGAGTTGACGCAGACGGGTCAGCGACGAGTAGCCCGTGCCGAAATCGTCCAGGGCGATGCGGACCCCGAGCGCACGCAGCGCCGCGAGGGTCTCCAACAGCACCTGTTGGTCGTCGTCGACGGACCGTTCGCTGACCTCGATCGCCATCAGCGCCGGGTCGATGTCGTGCGCGGCGATGACGTCGCGGAACCGCCGGGCGAACGAGCGGTCCGACAGACCCCGCGACGTGATGTTGACGCAACGATCATCGGGCGTGCCGGCTGCGGCGAGCGCAGCGGCGTGGCGCACGCCCAGGGTGACGACGTGGGCGTCGAAGCGACTCGTCAGGCCCGACGACTCGACCAGGTCGAGGAACTCGATCGGCGCCAGCACGCCCTCGTCGGGATGGCGCCAGCGCACCAGGCCCTCGACCGCCGATCGTCTCGAGGGTGGCGGTGTCGACGATCGGCTGGAACCAGAGCTCGAGCTCTTCTTCGAGGCGGCTCGTCAACGCCTCGAGACGGTCGATGCGTTGCGCGTGATCGGGGTCGATCTGATTGGTGAACGCCGCCACCCCGAGGCCGCCCCGCTTGGCCCGGTACATGGCCTCGTCGGCGTGGCGCATGAGCTCGTCGTGGGTGACCCCGTGGTCGGGTGACCACGCCGCACCGACCGACACCGAACAGCCGACCTCGACGCCGTCGAGGCTCACCGGCTGGCCCAACGCGGCGAGAATCCGTCGCGCCAGACCGAGCAGCGCCTGCTCGCCCGCTGCAGAGCGTGACGACGACGAACTCGTCGCCACCCAGGCGTCCGACGGCGTCGTCGCGTCGGGCGACCGACTCGAGCCGACGGGCCTGCACGGTCAGCAGCCGATCGCCGACCAGATGACCCATGGTGTCGTTGACGGCCTTGAAGCCGTCGAGGTCCATGAGCAACACCCCGACCGATGCGCCCGCGGCGAGCCGGCGACGGATGTCGTCGACGATCGCCGCCCGGTTCATCAGGCCGGTCAAGGTGTCCTGCTCCGCCCGCCTGCGAAGCTCCTCGCCGGATTCGGCCAGATCGGTGATGTCCATCGCAACGCCCCGATGCCACTCGCGGCCCTGCTCGCCCGGGACCCGTCCGACGACCTCGCGGATCCAGAGCCACCGTCCGTCCGCGTGCCGGATCCGGATGGTGCGCTCCACACGGGTGCCGTCGGCGGGCAGTTCGGCGGCGAGCAGCGGCTGGTCCTCGGGATGGACGAGGCTCCCCGGGTACCGGGCTGCGAACTCGCTGCGGTCGTGGCCGGTGACCTCCTCGGTCGGTCCGATGAGATGGCGGAGCCGGCCCGGTGGCCGGGTCGGCCTCCCACACGATCGCGGCGACGCTGTGGGTCATGTCGTCGAGTTGGTGCATCGCCATGCGTTCGTGCGAGCGCAACCACTGGCTGTAGGCAGCGACGGGCAGGGTGACCGTCACGACCACCGCCATCGACGAGCTCGCCGCCATCGACGTCGTTGCGTGCGGCCGAGAGGCCGAGCCCCGCGGCCGAGCGCGACCATGATGGCGAGGTAGCCGAGCGGGGCGGAGGTGGTTGAGGTTGGCGGTCACGACCAGCACGCCGATGAACGCGATGACCATCCAGTGCTCGGGCAGCACCTGCGCGAACAGCACGCACACGCCGGCGTCGAGCGCGGACTGCGACCAGAACATGCCGCGTGGCGCCGTCTGGGCCTCGACCAGCCACATCACCGGTGCCAGCACCAGCACCAGGAAGGCGACGAGCACGACGCGGTGCTCACCGACACCGGGCAGCACCGCAACCGCCATCGCCAACACGACCGCCCCGAGGGCTCGGCCGCAGCGCGTAGTGCGACGGGCGCGCCGATGCGAGCGCCGTCAGGCTCCGATCGCCGAAGCCGGTGTCGGGGTGTCGGAGCACCCATCGATGGTCGTGGCATCTGATTCCCGCAGGGCCCGCGTCTCGGGCCCTCCCCGTAACATCGGCGGGGCCGCGCCGACCATGAGCGAGCGACCGACGTCCCGCGGCGACCGATGTAGCGTGACCCGGTGCCCGAGCTCAGCTATCCCCGCCAGCAGGCCCGCACCCGTCGCTTCACCCTCGGTGTCCCCCGGGCGTTCGCTGTCGCCGCCGACGATCGGCCGTGTCGCGTTCTCCCGCTCCGGCGCCGGCGACGACCCCGTCCACCGGCTCTGGGTCCTCGATCTCGATGGCGACCGCGGCACCCACGCGAACGGCTGGTCGCCGACCCTGACGATCTCCTCGGCGACGACGCCGACCCGACGGCGACCTGCCGCCCGAGGAGCGGGCCCGGCGCGAACGAGCGCGTGAGGCCGGTGGCGGCATCGTCTCGTTCGTCACCGATGCCGACGTCACCGGCGCGGTGTACGCCCTGGCCGGACGACTCTTCAGCACCGACCTCGACACCGGCGAGACCGCACGGCTGCCGAGCCACCGGCGGCGTGTTCGATCCGCGTCCGTCGCCCGTGCGGCACCCACGTCGCCTACGTCAGCGGCGGATCGCTGCGGGTGACCAGCCTCGACCGACGGCGACCGGCCCGTCGCCGTGACCGACCGCGACGACCTCATCTACGGCACCGCCGAGTTCGTCGCCGCCGAGGAGATGCGCCGCTCCCGTGGCTACTGGTGGGCTCCCGACGGCGAGCGTCTGCTCGTCACCCGTGTCGACCTCGCGCGGGGTCGACCGATGGACCATCGCTTCGCTGCTCGAGCCCTGGACCGAGCCGTCGGTGCGTGCGGTACCCCGCAGCGGGACCACCAACGCCACCGTCGATCTCGAGGTCCGAGGACTCGACGGCACCATCATCGCCGTCGACTGGAACCCGCACGGCGACTGGGAGTACCTCGTCGACGCGGCGTGGCACGACCACGACCGCGCCACGCTGGTGGTCCAGACCCGCGACCAGCGCTGTTGCGCCGTGCTCGACGTCGATCCGACCACCGGTGCGGTGGCCGAGCGCTACCGATGGATCGACGAGCACTGGATCGACATCGTGGTCGGCGCACCCGTCTGGGTCGGCCACCGGCTGGTGACCGTCGAGGACCGGGGGCCGGCACGACGCCTCGTCGTCGACGGCGAGGCCGCTCACCGGCGACGAGCTCCAGATCCGCCGGGTGGTGTGCGCCGACGAGACCGGCGCGATCGTGATGGCCTCCACCGACGCCGACCAGCGTGACGGCCCTCCGGATCGGCTGGGACGGATCCCACGAGGCGTCACCGAACGCGGCCGGCGTGCACAACGCCCACGCCGTGCGCGCGCGGATCCCGATGCGGCGATCGTCGTCACGGCGGCCGGCATGGACCACGATGGCGTGGGTCACCACCGTGCGACCGCGGTGGTCGACACGTCGCCACCATCGCCGATCTGGCCGAGACGCCGGTGCTCGACGCCCGGGTGTCGTTCCACGTGGTCGGCCGACACGACCTCCACAGCGCGCTCCTGCTGCCCGCCGACGCCGAGCCCGGCGTGGCACTGCCCGTGCTCGTCGATCCCTACGGCGGCCCCCACGCCCAACGGGTGCAGCGCGCCCGTAGCGCGTGTGGGGCGCTGTCGCAGTGGTTCGCCGACCAGGGCTTCGCCGTGGTGGTCACCGACGGCCGCGGTACCCCGGGCCGGGGTCCGGCCGGTTCGAGCGGGCGGTCCACGGCGACCTCGCCGCGCCCGTGCTCGACGATCAGGTCGACGCGCTCGAGGCCCTCGCCGAACGCGACGACCGGCTCGATCTCGACCGGGTCGCCATCCGAGGATGGTCCTTCGGCGGTTATCTCGCGGCGCTCGCCGTCCTGCGCCGACCCGATCGGTTCCACGCCGCGGTCGCCGGCGCGCCCGTGACCGACTGGCGCCTCTACGACACCCACTACACCGAGCGGTACCTCGGCCATCCCGACACCGATCCCGACGCCTACGCACGATGCGACCTGACCGCCGAGGCGGCAGCGCTGACCCGACCATTGCTGTTGGTGCACGGCCTCGCCGACGACAACGTCGTCGCCGCGCACACCCTCAAGCTGTCCCAGGCGCTGCTCGAAGCCGGCCGACCCCACGAGGTGCTGCCGCTGTCCGGGGTGACCCACATGACGCCCCAGGAAGAGGTCGCCGAGAACCTGCTGATCCTCCAGCTCGATTTCATCCGCCGTTCCCTGGGCCTCGAGCCCGCACCCACTCGAGGAGAACCCATGACCGGTCCACTCGCAGGCCTGCGTGTCGTCGAGGGCTCGGCGTTCGTCGCCGCACCCTCGGGCGGCATGGCCCTGGCCCAACTCGGCGCCGACGTCATCCGCTTCGACGCCATCGGCGGCGGCATCGATCACACGCGGTGGCCGGTCACCGACGACGGGGTGTCGATCTACTGGGCGGGCTCAACAAGGCCAAACGGTCGGTGCAGGTCGACCTACGCTCGCCGGAGGGACGTGAGCTGGTGCGGGGCCTGATCTGTGCGCCCGGCGACGACGCAGGCGTCTTCCTGACGAACTTCCCGGCGTCGGGCTGGCTGTCCTATGACCAACTGCGGACGGGCCGCGACGACCTGGTCATGCTCAACGTCATCGGCAATCACGACGGCACCACCGCACTCGACTACACGGTCAACAGCGCGGTCGGGTACCCCGGCGTCACCGGACCCGTCGGTCTCGACGGCGTGGTCAACCACGTCATGCCCGGCTGGGACATCGCCTGCGGACAGGCCGCAGCGGTCGGGCTGCTGGCCGCCGAACGGCACCGCACCCGCACCGGCGCAGGCCAGCTCGTCACCCTGGCCCTCAGCGACGTCGCGCTGGCCGCGGTCGCAGCCCTGGGGCATGTGGGTGAGGCGCAGGTGCTCGGCACCGAACGCGAACGGTTCGGCAACGAGCTCTACGGGGCGCTCGGGCGCGACTATGCCACCGCCGACGGGCGACGGGTCATCGCCGTCGCCGTCAGCCCCAAACAGTGGAGCTCGCTGTGCGAGGCCTGCGACATCGTTGCCGAGATGGCGGCGCTGGCGGACGAGACCGGACGGAACCTCGCCACCAACGAGGGCGACCGGTTCGTCCTGCGCGACCGGATCCACCCGCCGATCGAGGCGTGGTGCGCCGAACGCACCCTCGCCGAGATCCGCGAGATCTGGGATCGACACGGGGTGTGCTGGGGGC
Organism: uncultured Acidimicrobiaceae bacterium; assembly: GCA_963716795.1. GTDB lineage: Bacteria > Actinomycetota > Acidimicrobiia > Acidimicrobiales > UBA8592 > CAVQUE01. The sequence continues at coordinate 152,958 of CAVQUE010000005.1, forward strand.
CGTACCAGTCGTTCCGCCAACTCGTCGACGAGGATCCCCGCTGTTCGGTCGCGAACCCGATGTTCGCCGAGGTCGACCAGCCCGGCATCGGCACGCTACCTGGCGCCGGGCTCGCCGTTGGCCTTCACCGGTCTCGGCCGTGGCGACGTCCACCCGGCACCGGTGCTCGGTCAACACACCGACGAGGTCTTCGCCGAGATCCTCGGCCTCTCCGATGCCGAGCTCGGCCGGCTGCACGACGCCGGCGTGATCGCCGGCCCGGCGTGAGTCGTCTCGCCCGCATGCGGGCGCCGCTGCGGGCGTGTGACGTCATCGCGGGCATGGGTGATCTGCTCGCACGGCACGGCACGATCGTCGCCGGAAGCCGGCGGGCGGCCCGCTTCGGGAGCTTCGGCGCCGACAGCTGCATCGCGTATCGGCCCGTCGCGCTGTTCAACGAACACGCGATCCACATCGGCTCGGAGACGATGATCGGACCGGGGGTGAGCCTCAGCGCGGGCATGACCCCCGGCCAGGATCTCATCAGCGATCGGATCGTCAGCATCGGCGACCGGTGTCTGATCGGGCGGCACTCGAGCATCGTCGCGCACCTCGATGTGGTGATCGACGACGAGGTCTACTTCGGACCCAACGTGTATGTGACCGATCAGAACCACGCCCTCGACGATCTGGAGCGGTCGATCGGCAGTCAGAGCGCGCTCGAACAACCGGTGCGCATCGGCGCCGGGTCATGGATCGGCACCAACGCGGTGGTGCTCCCGGGGGTGACCATCGGCCGCGGCGTCGCCGTGGGCGCGGGCTCGGTGGTCACGACCGACCTGCCCGACTACGCGATCGCGGTGGGTTCACCGGCCCGGGTGGTTCGTCTGCGTGACGGGTCGCGCTGACCGGAACGGTTCGCAGCCCCGTGGGCGCCCGGTTCGGGAAGGTGACGCCCCAGATGGGGCCGTCGCCCAGGGCGGCGAGCTGTGCGAACACGTCGGTCAGATCCACTGCGTCGTCGGGCGTGTCGATGGTGATGTCGCCACCGTGGTCGAACATGTCGATGGTCGTGGACACCGAGAAGGCGCCCTGACCTGCGGGATCGTTGCCGTCGATCGTCATGGCGAGGCGGCGGAGGTTGCCATCGGCGTCGATGAAGAGCTCGATCACCGGGCCATCGCCGAACATCGCGCCGACATCGTCGGTGATCGCCGGACCGAGCGCCTCGAGCTCGGCAGCCTCGGCCGCGAGCAGGGCCTCGATGTCCACCACGGTGCGGTACTGGGTGACTGCGTCGCCGTCGATGGTCGCCGGGCCGACCTCGGTGAGGGTGCCGAGGTCGTCGAGCATCGCCAGGATCTGGTCGGGGGTGCTCCCGCTCTGGGCGCCGGTCAGCGCGGCGATGTCGTCGGCGCTGACGCCGGGCACCGTGGCCAGGTCGACCATGCCCCACCCGTCGCCGAGCTCGCCGAGTTCGGTCGGCAGGCCTGCTCCGCCGAAGGCGCCCAGCATGCCGAGCATCGGCGCCCGCAGGTAGATGACGGTGCCGTCGATGATGGTCTCGACGCCGAGGTCGTCGCCGAACAGGGCGGTGAGCTCGCCGAGATCACCGAGGTCGGCACCGAGTTCGGCCGTCATGGCGTCGAACAGGACCCCGAGATCGACGAGGGTGCGCTGGCGGGTTCCATCGGCTGCACCGGTCGCGATGGGTTCGGCAGGGCTGATGTCGAACGATTCACCGGCGCCGTCGGCGGACATGGCGAAGCGCATCTCGAAGCGATAGCGCTGCTCGGCAACGGTCTCGATCGAGCGCTGGACGAATGCGACGTCGGTGGGTGCCGGCGCGGCGCCGATGGCACCCTCGTCATCACCGGTGGGCGGCGGACCCGTCGGGAGGGATCCCTCGGGGAGGTCGAGGACGAACCCACCGGTCGGCGGCGTCTCGACCGGCGCCTCGACCGGCGCCTCGGCCTCGCCGGGCTCGGCGACCGCGAGGCCGGTATCGGCACCGACGGTGCCGGGGCGAACGGCGGGATCGGACAGTTCATCGGTGCCGTCGCTTCCGCAGCCGGCGGCAACCAGCGCGAGGACGACGGCGCTCAACAGCAGGGCACGCATGCGGCTCATGTCATTCAGTATCGACCGCAATCGCTGCCGATGGAGGTCGGTGGGTCGAATTGCCGAGATCGCTCAGGCGACCATGTGGCCGAGCTCGGGTCGCGCTGCGATGTGGGAGGCCGCGTAGCCGCACGTCGGGAGCACCTTCAGGTCGCGGGCGTCGATGCGGGCCAGGACCTCGTCGAGGAACGGGCCCGAGATCCCCTGACCACGCAGGTGTCCGGCCACCTCGACGTGGGGGATGGTCATGATGTCGCCGTCGATGCGGTATTGCACGACACCCACGACCGATCCATCGTGGAGGAGTTCGTAGCGGTGCGCCGTCGGGTTGTCGACGATGGAACGTTCCGGGCCGGTCGCCGCGTCGTCACGGCGGGGTTCGGGCGATTCGGTCTCCATGCGCGCACCGTAGTGCACACCAGTCCGGCGGTCGTGGCCGCCGGTTGGGTCCGGACCCGCTTCAGCCGGCAGGGATCGGACGGGCTTTCCAGAAGTAGTTGTGGATGCCGTCGGAGGTGAACAGGCGCCGGAAGGTGGGCTCGACCCGGTCGCCGATGGCGAGGGAGGCGACGTCGACGTCGGTGAGTTCGATGGGCATCCGGCCACCGCCGTCGAAGTCGACCACGGCGAACACCACCGGTGGGCTGACCGAATAGACGAGGCGGTCGATGGTGAAGGTGACGACGGTGCCGACGGCGTCGGCCATGGGCACGTCGAGCTGCGCGTCGTCGTGGTCGCCGGGCCGGATCGACACCCGGGCGGGTGGCATGTGCACCACGCCGCTCTCGTCGCCTGCCGAGGCCACGAAGCCGAACTTCCAGTCCTGGCGACGTGCGGCAGCCGATGCCGACACGCGGGCAGGAGCCGGCCGGTTGGGCGGCTGGACCTCGAGGACACCACGCCACTGCAGGAACTTGGCGTAGGGCACGGGTGCGCCGGCCGCGATCTGCGCCGCCACCGATCGGCTCGGACGACCGGTCGCGAGCGCATCGGTGGTCTCGACGATGACGACGTCGACACCGTCGGCGACCGACACCACGGCGATGGTCTGGCCGGGTTCGGCGTCGTCGAGGACCGCTGCGAGCACCAGTGCGGGATGGGCGGCGCCGGTGTTGCCGACCGTCGAGGAGAGGTCGTCGACGATGGTGAGATCACCGAACTGGCGGGCCACGCGGGACTGCGCCCTGGTGTGCATGCCCACCAGGACGACTCGGTCGACCGTGTCGACGCCGGCGTCGGCGAGGGCTGCCGCCCAGGCCTCACGTGCGAGCGGCACGTAGCGGGTCTCGCCGAATCGTTCCTCCCACTGTCGGGCATGGGCCGCGCCGGGCTCGCGCCAGCGATCGAGGAATTCCTCGGTGCGGGAGGCGCCGCCCAGATGGCGGGCCAGCAGCGGTCCGGCCGACTCGTCACCGATGATCAGCGCAGCTGCGCCGTCGCCGCCGCCGGCTTCGTCGGGTCCGGTGGGCAGGCCGGTGCGAATGGCCGAGGAGACCACCGCGATGGTGCCGGCGCCGGTGAGAGCGGCCCGCATGGTCCCGATGCCCGAGCGCACGGCGCCACCGAGATCGAGGGCCATCGTCGACGGTGGGAGCCGCAGCGCCGCGTGGATGGCGTTGGCGTTGGTCTTTTCGAGATAGGCCGGCTCGGCGGTCGTGAACCAGAGCGCCTCGGGCTCGACCTCCGAGGCGGCGAGGGCGAGCCGAGCTGCGGCGACGCCCATGGTGGTGGTGTCCTCGTCGAACGACGCCACCGAACGGTGCCCGCGACCTCCCCCGCTTCCCAGGAACGCGGCGATCTCACCACGGTCGAGCCGACAACGGGGCACATGGGTGCCATAGGCCAGGATTCCTCGCACGGCGCCGAGTCTAGGACCCGCGGCAGGCGACATCTGATGGATCGTCAGATATCGGCCGCGGAACGCCGCCCACTACGATCGTCGGATGTCCACGATCGTGCACGCCGGTCCGGTCACCGCCCTCGACGCGCGGTCGCGCTATCTGCCCGGCTCGGACACGGGTGGCTACGTCCTCGGTTCCCACGAGTCGGTCGCCGAAGCCCTCCACCGGGTGAGTACCGACCAACTCTCCATCGCCATCGACGCGCTCGCAGACCGCAGCGCCGACATGCACATCGCCACGACGGCCGCACTGGCGGGCCTGTCACGGACCGCTGCGCTGCTGCGGCTCGTCCGCGACGCACTCGGTGACGACATCTACCAGACCGAGATCGCGATCATCGACGAGACGCGCGAGCTGTTGTACGCGCTGCAATCGGGTCAGGCCGAGCTGCGCGCCATCGACCTGTTGCGAGCCCGCTATGCGAGCGTCCTGTCCCCCGGCGCCCTCCTCGGGGTACGCGAGCAGGTACTGCGGCGTCATCAGCTTCGCAGGCTCCAGGCGCTGACCGAGGGGCAGGCTCTGCAACGCTCCCTGCACCGGCTCCGCAGATCGCGGGCACGGTTCGCATCCCAGCCGGTGGACGTCGCCGTCGACGCCACCATCATCGACCGAGAACCCGTGCCCGATCACTACGACAGCGTGGCGCCGGGCCTCGGCCGGGCCTACCGGCGTTGTCGGCGAGCATGGCGCACGATGGACGGTGCCGAAGCAGTCGACCTGGCGCGGTTCGGACGCGACATCGGGGTGCTGGCGCGCCAGCTCCACCTCGTCAGCTCGATCTGGCCCGAGGTCCTCTCGGCGACCGCCGACGCCGCCGAGCGCCTCGAGGCCGCAGTCGGCGAGGCCCGGGGCCTCGACCTGTTGGCGGCCGAACTCGCAGCCCACGAACTCGATGCCGATCCCGTCGAGATCGACCTGCTGACCGCCGTGGTTCGCCATCAGCGCGACGAACTGACCGACATCATCGTGGTCCTGGGACGACGCCTGCTCGCCGAACCGACACGGCTGTTCGTCGACCGGATCGGGCGCTACTGGGACACCACCCGGAGCTGAACGAACGCCATGCGAGGCCCGGCGGATCGGCGATCCGTGGTCATCGCCAGGTCGCCCCGCCGGGAGCTACCAATGCCACCCACGTCCGCCCCGGCGTGAGCGCCACATGGTCGCCGTCGGTGTCGGTGAACGTCGCCGGCGAGCGCAGGCTGGGTCGGCTCCACCGAGCGCGCACCACCCGGCCGTCGGTGAACACCAGCGCGTCGCCCCGCCCCACCGACACGCCCTCGTAGAGCACCTCACCGAACTTGTCCGTCAGGCCGCTGTCGACATAGGGCGCGAACCACACGATGACGTTCTCGGGCGCGACCGGCCGCCCGTCGCTGTCGGTGTGCGCGACGCCGTCGTTGAAGCGGCGCCATCCTGCGAGGTCTGGATCCCACCGATACTCGATGGCGGGGCTCGACCCGGTTCGGTACTTCAGCCGGATCGTCGACGCCCGTTGCGCGGTCGGATGCGGCGCATCGCCGTCGTCGCGGTACGCGAACTGCGCCTGCGGCGGACCCGAGGCGTCGTCGACCGATCCGATCAGCGTGGCCGACGACGTGAACAGGTTGTGCGGCGCCGGGCGGCCGCCGACGCGGAAATACCCCCCGAACACCTGATTGCCCCGGTCGATCAGCGGGGCTCGGGCGACGAGGTCCGAGAAGATGCTGTTGGCACCCGAGTTCGCGAAGACCGGCCGGCGGTAGGACGCAGCGATGCCGATGTCGGTCGACCGGGCCGACCGGACCGGGCCGATCGAGTCGGGGCGGTTCGCATGGAACACCGCGGCCAGACGGGTCATGCCGCCTTCGACGAGCTCCTCGACGACGATGTCGGCGTCGTTGATCGCGCTCTGGGGTCGGGCGGCGGGCACGTTGTCGATCTTGACCACCACGGCCGGCCGCTCGGGAGGCTGACGGCGTGCCAGGCCGGTCAGGGGTTCGGTCCCGGGCGCGGTGCGCGGCGGCGATGCCAACGGCGCAACGACGACATCGGTCGGGCGGAGACGACCGAGGACGCCGCGGTACTCCCATCGCGAGCCACCGACGGAGGGCCCGAGCACGCCCCCGTCGGGCGACGCCCGGGTCGGTCCGGCATCGGCGGCGGCCCCGGGCCGGGCCACCGGGCGCCAGCGTTGGGGCAGCCGCTCGGCCACGGCGGGCTCGATCGCGAAGGGCGTCGGCTCGGGTGTGGGCGTGGCCAGGGGCGCGAGCGCGAAGTCGATCGGTGTCGGAGACGGCACCGGCGTGGACGTCGGCACAGGCGTCGAAGAGACGCTCGACTGTGTCGCCGGGTCGGTCGCAGCGACGCCGGTGGGCGTCTCGGTCGACCGGGTGGCGGCCAGCGCCACCCCGATGATCGCCACGGTCAGCACGGTGATCGAGACGATTCCCGCGGCCCGGGTGCGCAGGATCGGCGGCAACGATGGCAGGGGCACCGACAGAACCGTATCGCTCGCACGGTGCCGGCGACCCATTGCGCCCGGATCGTCCGCCGGCCGGCACCTTCAGTCCGGGTCGATCCGGCCGATCTGTGTTGCATGACCATCACCGACGCGGCGCAGCCGGCGCCCGCCGTCACCGCGGGCTGCGCCGGGCGAGCGCCCCGGTACCCATCCGACGGCCTCGGGCGACCGCACCCGCACCACCACCCCGATCGGCCACCGCAGCGGCGTCGTTGCCGCGTTCGGGATCACCACGGCGATGTCGGTGGCCACCGCGATCGATCCCGACATGTGGTGGCACCTGCGCACCGGCGAGATCATCACAGACAGCGGCATCCCCAGCGTCGACACGCTGTCGTTCACCGTGGCGGGCACCCCGTGGGTCACCCACGAGTGGGCCACCCAGGTGGGCATGTGGGGCCTGTGGTCCCTGGGCGGCGCGACGGCGCTGATCCTGGCGTTCGCCGCCATCGTCGTCGCCTCCTATGCCATGGCATTCGCCACCAGCCGGGCCCGTCCGTTGGTGACGTCGTCGGTCATGGTGCTCGCGGCTGCGACCTCGATGATCGCCACCGCCCCGCGGCCCCAGATGCTCAACCTGTTCTGCCTCGCGCTGATGATCCTCGTGCTCGAGCGGATGCGCGCCGGGCGGATCGGCCCTCGCTGGATCTGGGCCATGCCGGTGCTGACGACCGTCTGGGCGAACCTGCATTCGGGCTACCTGACCGGTGTCGTGGTGCTCGGCGTCTACGCCGTGTGCGAACGCCTCGAAGCCCGCCGGGCCGGGGGTCGGGCCATGCCTGCCGAGGTCATCCGGCGCCTCCCGCTGGTGACCGCGGCGGCGTTCGCGGCCGCCGCCGCCAACCCGAGCGGCTGGAACCTGTGGGCGTACCCGTTCGAGACACTGCGCTCCGATGCCATGCGCCGCTACATCGTCGAGTGGCACTCGCCCGACTTCCACTCGCCGTGGTTCTGGCCGTTTGCGCTGTTGTTGGCGGTGACGGCGGTGTCGATGGTGGCCAGCCGACGCTCGGCTGGTTGGACCCAACAGCTGCTGGTGCTCGGCTCTGCGCTCGCCGGGTTGCAATCGATGCGCCACATCCCGCTGTTCGCGATCATCGCCATCCCGGTGGTGGCCGAGCAGCTCCAGATCGCGCTCGACCGCCGACCTCGCACACGCCGCCGACCGAGCCGGCTCGCCGACTCGGCACCGATCGCAGTGCTCGTCGCCGGCGTCGGCATCCTCATCGCGACGATGGTCGTGTCCTCGGCCGTCGCGGTGAACGACGAGGCCGTCACCGAGTCCTACCCCGAGGCCGCAGTCGACGTGTTGGTCGCATCGGGCCTCGATGCCGAACCGGGCTTCAACGCCTACCAATGGGGCGGCTATCTGATCTGGCGAGACCTGCCCGTCTACATCGACGGCCGAGCCGACGTGTACGGCGACGAGTTCATGGAGTGGTATTTCCAGGCCGAGGACGTCGAGGACGGCTGGCGGGCCCCGCTCGACGAGCCCCGTGTGCAATGGGTGTTGCTCGAACCCGACGCCGAACTCGGCGTGATGCTCGACGAGGTCGGCGACTGGACGTCGATCTACGACGACGGCATCGCCGAGATCTTCTACCGCTGCGATGCCGGCGCGGTCGCCTGTCCGACGCTGACGCCGCAATCATCGTGATCAGCGGGTGACCCACAGGGCCCGACACCTGGTACTACGTCAGCCCTCATAGCTGGCACTTGTCACCCACGACGCATGTTGTTAGGGTCGCCAAACTATGAGCACGAGAATCCCTCGAACCCGACCCCTCGTGGCGGCTGTAGTAGTCGCCCTGGCCCTCATCGCCGGCGCCTGCGGCGGCGATGACGACGACGGTGCCAGTGGCGACGACGCCTCGGTCGTCACGGTCTACACCGGCCGCCACTACGGCATCGAACCGGTCTTCGACGAATTCACCGAAGCCACCGGCATCGAGATCCGATTCACCACCGGATCCGACCCGGAGCTGCGTGAACGACTCCTCGCCGAGGGCGAGAACACCCCGGCCGACGTCGTGATGACCGCCGACGCCGCCAACATCGAACTCTCCTCGGCCGAAGGCCTGTTGGCGCCAGTCGACAGCGACGCCCTCGCCGACGCCATCCCCGAAGAGCTCCGCGCCGACGACAACACCTGGTTCACCCTGAGCCGCCGGGCACGCGTGATCATCCACAGCCCCGAGCGGGCCCCCGAGCCGCCCACCACCTACGCCGGCGTGGGCGACCCCGAGTGGCAGGGCCGGCTGTGCCTGCGGCCGAGCACCCACCCCTACACCCAGTCCCTCGTCGCCAGCATCATCGCCGCCGAAGGCGAGGAACGAGCGCTCGAGATCGTCGAGTCCTGGGTCGCCAACGATCCGCTCTACATCGACAGTGACACCGACATCTACAACGCCGTCGCCGATGGCGAGTGCGACATCGCCATCGCCAACACCTACTACCTCGGTCGCCTCCTCGAAGAGGACCCGGACTTCCCAGTGGAGATCGTCTGGCCCGAACAAGACGGTCGCGGCGCCCACGTCAACGTCAGCACGGCCGCCGTCACCGCCAACGCCCCCAACCCCGAGGGCGCCGTGGCGCTGATCGAGTGGCTCGCCACCGACGGCCAGAAGACCTTCAGCGATGTCAACTCCGAGTACCCCGCCGATCCCGACGTGGCCCCGACCGACACCGTGGTGTCCTGGGGTGAGTTCCGCGCCGACCTCGACGTGGTCCGCGAACTCGGCGAGTACCAGCCCGCAGCCGTCGAGGTGCTGAGCGCAGCCGGCTACCAGTGATCGCCCCCATCGGCGGCCTCATCGGCCGCCGGGCCCGCACCGTCCCCGCATGGATCGCCAGCGTGACCGTCGCCGCCATCGTGGCGGCGCCGGTCGCGGTGACGGTCTGGTCCATCGCCAGCCCCGATGCCGACCTCTGGCGCGAACTGTGGGACACCCGCCTGCCGGGCATGATCTCGGACACGCTCGTCCTGCTGACGGCGGTCCTGGCCGGCACCCTGGTGCTCGGCACCAGCCTCGCCTGGCTGGTCACCGCGCACCGGTTCCCGGGTCGGCGCCTGCTCGGATGGCTGCTCGTCACCCCGTTGGCCATCCCCGGCTATGTCTCGGGATTCGTGTGGCTCGACACCCTCCAGGGACCGCTGGGCGCCCGGGCCGTGCGCAGCATCTGGCTCTGCGCGCTCGTACTCATCCTCACGCTCTACCCCTACGTGTACCTGTTCGCCCGGGCGGCCTTTCGCGAGCAATCCCACCATCTGGTCGACATCGCCCGCAGCCTGGGGTGCAGCCCCTGGCAGGCGTGGTGGCGGGTCACGCTGCCGATGGCCCGGCCGTCCATCGCCGGCGGCGCCGCCCTCGTCGGCATGGAAGTGCTGACCGATGTCGGCACGGTCCGGCTGTTCAACGTCTCGACCATCGCCGATGGCGTGTTGCGCGTCTGGTTCGGCACCGGCAACCGCGACGGTGCGGCGCAGCTCGCCGTGCTGTTGATCGGCCTGGCGATCACCCTCATCGCCGTCGAGCGGCTGATGCGCGGCAGTGCCCGGTACGGCCAGACGGGCGGGCGCACCGGCATGGCGCCACCCGAACAGGGCCGCGGCACCACCGCGGTCGTCGCGCCCCTGGCGGCCTGGGGCGTGTTCGCGATCGCCGTGGCCATTCCGATCGTGCAGCTCATCCGCTTCGCCATCGAGGCGCGCCGGACCTCCCAGACCGTCACCGTCGCCGGCGATCTGGGATTCCACCTGGCGTCGTCGCTGCGCGTCGCCGGGCTGGCCACTGTCACCTGCGTGTTCGTCGGCATCGTGCTGACTGCGAGCCTTCGGCGACGCAACCGCGCCGGCGCAGTCATCGCCCGCCTCGCCACCCTCGGCTACGCCGTGCCGGGTCCGGTCGTCGCCATCGGCGCGGTCATCGTCCTCGCCGCAGTCGACCGCCAGGACTGGGTCCCCGGCTCGGTGCTCCTGGTCGGCTCGCTCACCGGGCTGGTGTACGCCCTCGTCGTACGGTTCTCCGCCGTCGCGTACGCCGGCATCGATTCGAGCCTCGCAAAGGTGCCGACCAGCGTCGTGGCCAGCGCCCGCACCCTGGGTGCCGGGCCCGTGCGGGTGACCACACGGATCGAGTTGCCCATCGCCCGGGCCGGCATCATCGCCGCGGCGGCGCTGGTCACCATCGACACCCTCAAGGAGCTGCCCATCACCTTGTTGCTGCGGCCCTTCGGGACCGAGACGTTGTCGATCTGGGTGTGGCAGGCCACATCGGAGAGCCTGTGGGTACAGGCGGCGGTACCGTCTCTCGCCATGGTGTCGACCGGGATGGTGCTCGTGGCGGTTCTGCTGTGGTCCCTCGAGCGCGGGGGCGCGGTGGTCTCGTGACCACGGCGTTGGCCGTCGAGGGCGCCCAGCGCGTCATCGGCGATCGCACCATCGTCGACGACGTCGCCCTGGCCATCGCCGACGGCGAGCTCGTCGCTCTCATCGGCCCCAGCGGCTGCGGCAAGTCCACGTTGTTGCGCCTGATCGCCGGCCTCGAACCCGCCGGCACCGCCGCGGTGTCCGTCCACGACCGCGCCGTCGGGACGTTGCCGCCCGAAAAGCGCGGCATCGGCCTGGTGTTCCAGGATCACGCGCTGTTCCCGCACCTGTCCGTCGACCGCAACATCGCCTTCGGGTTGCGTCACCTCGACCGCGCCGCACGGGCGCAGCGCGTCGAGGAGCTGCTCGACATGGTCCGGCTCCCCGGTGTCGGCGCCAAGTACCCCCATCAGCTCTCCGGCGGCGAACAACAACGCATCGCGCTGGCCCGTGCCCTGGCACCCGACCCCGGCATCGTGTTGCTCGACGAACCCTTCGCCAACCTCGACGAACTGCTGCGCGACGAGCTGCGCACCGACGTCATCGCCGCGCTGCGCGCCAACGAGACCGCGGCGTTGCTCGTCACCCACGACCGCGACGAGGCGTTGGCCCTCGGCGACCGGGTGGCGGTGATGCGCGACGGTCGCATCATCCAGATCGACCGGCCCGACATCGTCTACGAACAGCCCGCCGACCGGTTCGTCGCCACCTTCGTCGGCGAAGCAGCCCTGTTCGCCTGCGACGACGGCTGCGCCCTGGTGGCTCGACCCCATCAGCTCACCCTGACCGCAGGCGGCGACGCCGAGGTCGTCGAGCGCCGCTATCTGGGTGCGGTGTGGCGCCACCGGGTCCGCCAACCCGACGGTTCGACCGTGCAGGTCGACACCACCCCGGCGGCCACCCTCCCCGAGGGTGCGGCCTGCACGGTCACCGTCGACGGGGCTCTCCACCGCGTGCGCTGAGGCTGCGCGGCGGACGGCCGGCCCGCCACGGCGCAGGTCGAACGGAGGGGGCCGTGTGGCCCCACACGAGGCGCAGCGCTCAAGCACGCTCCGCACGCTCCCGATTGAGTGCGTGACCCATCGGGGTCGCCACACCGTTTGCCAACCTCAGCGGGCCGGAGAGGGAAGCACCACCCATGCCACTGTCCACCGACGACGCAGCGCACCTGTTGCGCCGCGTCGGTTTCGCCGGACTCGACGCCGAGATCGACCACTTCGCGGGACGCGAAGCGGCCGACGCCGTCGACGAGATCCTCGCGCTCACCCCCACGTTGCCCGGGCCGCCCCGGATTCGCCCAGACCCGCAACACCTGGCCGGGCATCCGCACCTTCCGGCACTGGTGGATGCAACGCATGATCGACGCCAGCTGGGTCGACCGCACCGCCGCCACCCCGAGCCCGCTCGTCGAGAAGCTCACCCTGTTCTGGCACAGCCACTTCGCGACCGGCGCCCAGAAGGTCGAGGACCTGCGGGCCATGTACGACCAGCAACACATCCTGCGTCGCGGCGGCACGGGGTCCTTCGCCGACCTCCTCCGCGACGTCTGCACCGACGGCGCGATCCTGTCGTTTCTCGACAACCACCTCAACACCGCCGACTCGCCCCAGGAGAACTTCGCCCGCGAGCTGATGGAGCTCTACACCATCGGGCCCCAGCGACTTCACCGAACGCGACGTCGTCGAGATGACTCGGGCCTGGACCGGACACGGCACCGTCGGCTGGGACAGCTCCATCGGCAACTGGAACCAGACCTACCGCTGGTACCCCGAACGCCACGACGGCACCCCGAAGACACTCTTCGGCCAGACCGCGAACTGGAACGGACCCCAGACCCTCTCGCTGTTCACCACCGGCGTCAGAGCCGACGCCTGCGCACGGTTCCTGGCACGCAAGCTCTGGACGTTCTTCGTCAACGACACGCCCACCGACGCGCAGATCGACACGCTGCGCGGCTTCGTGGCAGCCGACGATGGACATCTCGGCGCTGCTGCGGACGATGCTGCTCGATCCCGCTTTCTGGGACAGCCGCTACGAGATCGTCCGCTCCCCCATCGAGTTCGTCGTCGACGTGTTGCGCCGCACCGGCGTGCGTTCGGAGGACTCCGGCATCGAATGGCAGATGGACGGCATGGGCCAGGGCCTGTTCTCGCCACCATCGGTCGCCGGATGGGGCGTCAACGGCCACTGGGTCAACACCAAGGTCGCCTGGGGCAAGGCCCGCTTCGTCAACGGCCTGCGCTGGAACGAGGACTACCACCGCCGCTTCGACGACATCCTCGACGAACCCGACGCCAACACCGCGGTCGATCGGATGCTCGCCTACTTCGGCATCGGCTGGGCATCGCCGGAGACCCGATCCGCGCTCGCCCAACTCTGGCGCGCCCACGGCCGGCGCCACCAATGGGCCGCAAAACACAACGTGATCATCGCCGCCACCATGTCCCCCGAATTCCAGGTCGCGTGAGGTCACCCATGACGAACAACCACACCCACCCGCGGACTCCCCACCCGCCCGACGGACTCGCTCCCCACCCGCCCGACGGACTCGCTCCCCACCCGCCCGACGGACTCGCTCCCCACCCGCCCGACCGTGCGCCGGTTCGGGTACGGGCCCGACCCCGAACTCGCCGACGCCGCGCGGCGTCTCCACACCCCTCCCGACGCCTCCCACCTCGATCGGCGGCGCTTCCTGCAGGGCATGCTCGCCGTCGGCGGCGTCGCCGCGCTCGGCATCCCCCAACTCACCGGCGACGCCGAAGCCCGGCCGCTCGGTCCCGACGAACGCATCCTCGTCACCATCCTGTTGTCCGGCGGCAACGACGGCCTCAACACCGTCGTGCCACTCGAGGACGGCCGCTATCGCCGCGCCCGTGGCGATCTCGCCGTACGCGAACGCGGCGCCCACGGGGTCGGCGACGGCCTGTACCTGCACCCCAACCTGTCTCGCCTCGCCGGCCGCTACGACGACGGCGACGTCGCCATCGTCCGCGGCGTGGGCGATGCCCTCGACGACCGCAGCCACTTCGTCAACCTCGCCCGATGGATGGCCGGCACCGGCGCCGCCGCCCCGTGGTACACGGGCTGGCTCGGCCGCTACCTCGACGGACTCGGCGCCGACGACCTGTCGGGCGTGTCGATCGGCTACTCGGGTTCGCCGCTGGTGCTCGCCCGTCGTCGAGGCGGATCGACCTCGATCCCGCCATTCGGCGGTCTCTTCGGCATGGATCTCGAAGAGCGCGACAGCTTCACCAAACCGGTCTACAACGCGCTGCTCGGCCTCGAACCTGCCGACCTCCGCCGCTCGCTCGGGCCCTGGGCGGCTGACCTCGCCGAGGCGACGGGCACGGCGATCGAGACGGGGTCGCGTATCGCCCCGATGTTCCCCGAGGACGACCCGCTCGAGGACATGGACGACTCCCTGCTGCGCGACGCCACGCTGGCGGCGCGCCTCATCAACCTCAACGTCGGCGCCCGAGTCATCCACATCGGCCTCGACGGCTTCGACCATCACGAGGGCCAGCGTCCCCAACACGACGAGTTCATGGCGTCGCTCGACCGCGCGATCGATCGCATCATGCGCCAGGTCCAACCCCGGTTCCGCGACCGGGTGATGATCATGACGTACTCGGAGTTCGGCCGCCGTGTGGAGCCCACGGGATCGGGCACCGACCACGGCACGGCCGCGCCGCTGTTCGTCGTCGGCTCGGGGGTCAAGGGCGGTCTGTACGGCGAGCAGCCGTCGCTCGGCCGCCTCGACGACCGCGGCGATCTCCGCCACGCCGTCGACTTCCGGTCCGTGTACGCGACCGTGCTCGACGACTGGCTCGACGCCGATCCCGACGAGGTCCTCGGCCGCCGCTACGAACAGCTCGGGTTCGTCGGGCGTGTCGGTGCGGGCGCGGGCGGCGGTGCCCGGTGCATGGGACAGGCCGCGACGATCGTCGGCACCGCCGGCGACGACGTGATCCGCGGCACGCGAGGCCGTGACGTCATCGTCACCCGCGGCGGTGACGACGTGGTGCGCGGTCTCGGCGGCGACGACGTCATCTGTACCGGCCCCGGTGACGACACCGTCCGGGGTGGCGGCGGCAACGACCGCATCGACGGTGGCAGCGGCAACGACAACCTGATCGGCAACGGCGGACGGGACACGTTGTCGGGCAAGAAGGGCCGCGATCGCCTGACCGGCGGCAAGGGTCGAGATCGCCTCGTCGGAGGCAGCGGACGCGACCGCATCATCGGGAGTCGCCGCCAGGACTCGATCAAGGCCAGCCGGCGCGACATCATCACCGGCCGCCGGCGCTCCTGACGACGACGGCTCGCCCGACGGCAGCGCCGTGCCAGACCGCGGCGCCATGAGGAGAACCCCTCGCCGCTCTGGCACCATCTGTCGGTGCCATCACCCGAACCCGACCTGCGACGAGGGGTCGCTGCTGCGCTGACCGCCTATCTGTGGTGGGGGCTGTCGCCGTTGTTCTGGAAGCAGCTCGGCGACGTCGATGCCATCGACACGGTGGGCTGGCGCATCCTGTGGACCGCGGTCGTCGCCGCTGCGGTCATCGTCGCGACCGGCCGCGTCCACGCCATGCGGAGCATGGCTGCCGATGCCACCGCCCGAGCCGCAGCGATGGTCTCGGGCCTGCTCCTCGCCACCAACTGGGCGGTGTACGTCTGGGCTGTCGGCGACGAGCGCGTCGTCGAGGCGTCGTTGGGCTACTTCATGAACCCGCTCGTCAGCGTGTTCCTCGGCGTGGTCGTCCTGCGCGAATCGTTGCGCCGCGCGCAGTGGGCGGCGGTGGCCCTCGCAGCAACGGGGGTCGCCTGGCTGACCTTCGCCGTCGGCAGCCTGCCCTGGGTGTCGCTGGCGCTGGCCGGGACCTTCGCCCTCTACGGGCTGGTCCGCAAGGTCGCACCGGCAGGGCCCATCATCGGGCTCGGGATGGAGATGGCGGTCCTCGCCATCCCGGCGGCGATGCTGTTGCTGTTGCGATCCCAGGTCGGCGACGTCGACCTCGTCGGTTCCGGACCGACCATGGCGTTGTTGGCCACCACCGGGCTGATCACCGCGGTGCCGCTGCTGGCGTTCGCCAGCGCAGCACGGCGCATCCCGTTGAGCATCGTCGGGCTCCTCCAGTACCTGACCCCGACGCTGCAGTTCCTCATCGGCCGGTTCGTCTACGACGAGCCCTTCGACTCCCGACAGTTGATCGGCTACGCCATCATCTGGAGTGGCCTCGCGGTGTTCGCCGTCGACGCGGCCCGCTCGGCACGCACGACGCATCGCCCCGTCGATGTCGGCCTCGCCCCCGTCGCCTCGCCCGATCGACCCGAAGAGAGACTCCAGCCATGACCGACCAACGACTGATCTCCATCGCCGCCGGCGTCACCACCGAACTCGAGGCCGACCCCGAACGGTTCGTCCGCACGGCTGCCGAGGCCGGCTGGCCCGGTGCGGGCATCTGGTTCGATGCGGCCTCGTGGACCGATGCCACCACCGCTGCGGTCAAGACGGCCTTCGACGACACCGGCATGATCCCGGTCGACATGGAGGTCATCCGCATGGGCACCGACGCCGACGAGGGCGAGCGCCTGGTCGACGCCGCCGCCGAGATCGGTGCCCGCAACATCTTGACCATCTCGGCGTTCGCCGACCCGGGTGCAGCCGCCGAGCGCCTGGTCCAGTTGCAGGAGCGGGCCACCCCGGCCGGCATCCGGGTGTGCCTGGAGTTCATGCGCTTCACCGCAGTGCGGACGCTGGCCGACGCGATCGCGGTGGTCGAGGCCACGGGCTCGGACGAGGTCGGCATCCTCGTCGACCTGTTGCACCTGCACCGCAGCGGCGGCTCGGTCGATGACATCGCTGCCGCCGATCCGGCCCTGTTCCCCTACGCCCAGTGGTGCGACGGCCCGCCCGAGCCTCGCGGCTGGGAGACCCGCGAGATCGTCGATCGATGCTCTCGACGACCGCTGCCCGCCCGGCGAGGGCGGGCTCGACGCGCTCGGGCTTCCCCGCCCTGTTCGCTCCCGAGGTCCCGATGTCGATGGAGGTCCGGTCGCGGGCGCTGCGAGAGGGCTTCGCCGACCCGACCGAACGTGCCGCACATCTGCTCGGCCCGCACCCGGGCCGCGTCACACCCTGACCGCGGCGGCGTTGGTCGGCGGGGAGTAGCGTCGCCGACCATGAGTGGACTGCACGACGGACATGTCATCTGGGTCACGGGCGCCGCCTCGGGTATCGGCCGAGCGAGCGTCGAGGAGACCGTCGCCGAGGGAGCCAGGGTCATCGCCTCGGATCTCCCGACGGCCGACTTCTCCTGGGCCGAGGGCAACGAATCGATCGTCGTCGTCACCGGCGACGTCACCGACCCCGATCACAACGATGCTGCGGTCGCGGCCGCCACCGAGCGTTTCGGTCGCCTCGACGGCGCCGTGCTCAATGCCGGCATCCCCACGTCGGGTCCGCTGCTCGACCTGCCGATGGAGGCCTTCGATCGATGCATCGAGGTCAACGTCCGGGCGGTCGTGCTGGGCGTGCGCGCCGCGGCGCGGGTCATGCGGCCCGGCTCGGCCATCGTCGCCACCGCATCGACGTCGGGCATGCGCGGCGATCCGAACATGTGGCCGTACAACACGTCGAAGGCGGCGGTGATCAACATGGTGCGGGCCATGTCGATGGACCTCGCCGGCTCGGGCATCCGCATCAACGCCGTGTGCCCCGGCCCCACCGAGACCGGCATGACGACCCGCATCAAAGAAGCCGAAGGCGCCTACGAAGACATGCGCCGCCGCATCCCACTGCAGCGGTGGGGCATGGCCAGCGAACTCGCCGCCGCCATCAGCTTCTTGTTGTCGGCCAAGGCCAGCTTCATCACCGGCGTCCATCTACCCGTCGACGGCGGCATCAGCGCCAACACCGGCCAGTTCACCCCCTCCGCCCTCGCGCCGTAGCGCAGGGGCCTCTGTGAAGCTTCAGATGATGTTGATGACGTCGAGCACCGTTGCGGCGTAGGCCTCGTCGCCGGTCACGGTGCATGCTGGGCGCCAGTCGGAGCGCTTGGTGCCCCAGCTGACGTAGTCGTGGGCGCTCGACGTCACGGTCGCCGCCACGTCGCCGTCGGCGCCTTCGACGCAGCCGATCAGGCCGTCGTCGCCCGCCGGGGTGATGGTCCAGGTGCCGCCGCCGGGGCCGGTCAGCTCGATACGCAGTGGTGCCGTCACGACCGCGGGCAGCTCGTCGGGCTGCATCTGGGGCAGGCCGGCCATCATCCAGTCGATGCCGGGGCGGACCATGTCGTCGGTGGGTTCGCCCAGGGTCGCCGTCAGTGGGCCGGTGGGCTCGAGCAGATCGATGCGCAGGTGGCAGTAGTGGTCGAACGCATACGCGTTGGCGATCAGGTGCATCGGGTGGGAGCCCAGGTCGGCCAGCGGCGCCACGGTCGAGGCCATCGGCTCGTCCTGGAGGGCAGCCATGGCACCGATCCACCCGTCGTAGAAGCGGTCGTACTCCTCGCGCAGCTGGGCCGGGGTCCAGTCCTTGCGGGGTGCGACGAGTGCCTCCATCGCCTCTTCGGCCTTCATCGCCGGCGCGGGCTCGGCCGGCGGCGGGGTGGGCTCGACGGTCTCGGCCATGTTCGACGTCATGTGCGCGAACACGTCCTGGACCCGCCAGCCCGCACAGGCGCTCGGCTTGGCCCAGTCGTCGTCGCTCATCGAGTCGAGCAGCGACAGCACCTCGGCATGGACGGATTGCAGTGCGGTGATCGCTTGAGCGGTCATGGATGGTCCCCCTGGTGTGGTGTGTGTGGATACGGCGTGCGTGTCCCGGGCGAAGCCTCAGGCGCCGCGTCCCTCGGCGGCCTCTTGGGCGCGGGTGCGGCCGCACAACAAGATGAGCTCCTCGTGCAGCTCGAACCAGACGGTGTGGTAGCTGTCCTTGAGCGGCGCGGCGAGGAAGGTCGGATCGCCGCCCTGCACGGCTGCGAGTGCTGTCGCGAAGCGCTCCGGATAGCGCACCAGGCGCGGTGCGAGCGCCACGGCGTCGGCGAACACGGGCTCGACAGCGGCGTCGAGGGCGGCGAGGCGATCGAAGATGGCCTGATCGTAGTCGGGGTCGGAGTGGTCGTTGAGTTCCTGGGAGCCGTCGACATCGCGGACCTGCCAGTCGGTGACGAGCTGTTTGAACTCACCGTTGTGTTCGCAGAAGCGCTCGTACACGGCCTCCATTGCATCGTGGTCGACGCCTGCGCGTTCGGCGGCGAGCTGCTCGTCGAGCCAGGTCCGGCCCTCGGGCATCAACCGCAGGCCCCTCGGGGTCTCCTGGGCGTGGCCCGCCTCGACCATCTGCGCCAGCGCGGCCTCGACGGCAGCCGGGTCGGCTCCGGTGGTGTCGGCGATGTGGTCGGCCGATGCGATGCCCTTGAGGCGTAGGGCCATGGCGATGTCGAGCAAGGATCCGTCTCCTGTGAGTGTCGGGTGATCGTGGTGGTCGGGTCAGAACACCGGGTCGGGGAAGGCGCGCTGGAGCTTGCGCATCCCGCCGATCCAGCGGTCGCGGTCGGTGCCCTTGCGGGCGACGTAGTCGGCGACCTCGGGGTGGGGCAGGATCAGGAACCGTCCGTCGGTCAGGCCCTCGATCACGGCGTCGGCGACGGCATCGGGTTCGAGCATGCCGTCGAGGGCGACGACGCTGTCCTCCATGTCGGCGGTCATGGCGGTGCGAACGCCCTGCGGGCACAGCGCAGATGCGGTGACGCCGTGGTCGCCGTAGGTGATGGTGACCCATTCGGCGAAGCTGACGGCAGCGGCCTTGGTGACCGAGTAGGGCGCCGAGCCGAGCTGGGTCAACAGCCCGGCCGCCGATGCGGTGACCATGAGGTGGCCGTGGCCGCGGTCGATCCAACGGGGCACCAGCACGCGCGCCAGGTGGACGTGGGCCATGACGTTGACGTCCCAGGCTCGCTGCCATTCGGCGCTCGAGACCTCGGGACCGCCACTACCGCCGCCGATGCCTGCGTTCGAACAGCACAGGTCGACCGGGCCGAGCGCGGCTTCGACCTGGTCGACTGCGGCGGCGACTGCGTGCTCATCGGCCATGTCGCAGACGATGGCCAGGGCGCCGAGTTCGTCGGCGATCGCGGTGAGCGGACCGTGCTGGACATCGAGCAGCGCCAACCCCGTCGCACCCTCGGCGTGGAATCGACGGGCCAACGCCGCGCCGATCCCCGACGCTGCGCCGGTGATGATGACGGTCGTGCCCTCGATGTCCATGGTCCCCCGGATCGCGGCTGCTCGCGGCCAGCGGCGAGTATCGCGCAGCGCACGGTCGGTGCGCCCACCAACCAGCGTCGTCACCGCGGCTGTGGTGTGATCGTGGTTCCGCACGACCGATCAGGAGAACCCCATGGCCCTGCCCGCTGGACTCGGCGACACCGACACGCTGCGCATCGACGAGATCGACGACGACATCGTGCTGGTCACCCTGCACCGACCCGAGCGCATGAACGCCATCTCCACGGCGCTCATCAGCGATCTCGACGACGTCGTCCGGGCGGTCGATCTCGACCCGAACACCCGGGCGATCATCCTCACCGGCGCCGGCAAGGGGTTCTGCGCCGGCGCTGATCTGCAGGGCACGGGCGACCCCGCGCCCGGCGCCGAGGGCACCAGCAGCCTGGTCGGCAGCTTCTTGTGGCAGGACCATCTGGCGACCCTGCACGAGCACATCCATCGCAGCCGCAAACCATGGATCGCTGCGGTCAACGGTGCAGCCGTCGGCGGCGGCTTCGCGATGAGCCTGGCGTGCGACATCCGCATCGCGGCTGCGTCGGCCCGGTTCGGGGCGGTGTTCATCAAGGTCGGCGTGTCGAACTGCGACATGGGCACCAGCTACTTCCTGCCCGCGCCTCGTCGGGGCGTCCCGGTCGGCGGAGCTGATGCTCACCGGGCGCATCTTCGACGCCGACGAGGCGCTGGCGATGGGTCTGGTGATCGATGTCGTCCCCGACGGCCAGATCGTCGACCGGGCGCTCGAGCACGGCCCGCCAGATCCGCGAGAACAGTCCGCTGGCGGTGTGGATGACCAAGGAGACGATGTGGCAGACCCTCGACTCGCCATCGCTGCGCTCGGCCCTCGACATCGAGAACCGCACCCAGATCATGATCACCACGACGGGCTCGATGGCCGAGGCCGCCAAGGCGTTCGTCGAGAAGCGACCCCCCCAGTGGAAGGGGCTGTGAGCGAACCACGACTGGGGTCTGACCCCATGTCAGGTGGGGACGGGGGCGCCTCGGCGGGTGATCTTGCGGGCGAGGCTCCAGCGGTGGACCTCGTTGGGGCCGTCGTAGATCCGGAAGGGCCGGGCGTCGCGGAAGATCTGTTCGACGACGGTCTCGCCGCTGACGCCGGTGCCACCGAGGATCTGCACGCAGCGGTCGACGATGCGCCACACGGCCTCGGACACCACGGTCTTGGCCTGGCTCGATTCCTCGTTGCAGCGTTCGCCCTGGTCGAGCATCCAGGCGGTGTGCAGGATCAGCAGGCGTGAGGTGCGCAGGTCCATCTCGTTGTCGGCCAGCATGAAGCCGACACCCTCGTGGTCGCCGAGCGCCTTGCCGAAGGCCTGGCGCTCCTGGGCGTAGGCGGTGGCGATGTCGTGGGCCCGGCGGGCGGCGCCGAGGTGACGCATGCAGTGGGTCAGCCGGGCTGGGGCGAGGCGGATCTGGGCGTAGCGGAAGCCCTCGCCCAGCTCGCCGAGGACCTCGTCGGCGTGGACGCGCAGGTTCTCGAAACGCATGACGGCGTGGCCGCCGGCGAACTGGTCGTCGAGGGTGTCGAGCGACTCGGCGATGACGATGCCCTCGCGGTCCATCGGCACGAGGAACATCGTCGCTCGGGCCCGCTCGTCGCTGAGCTCGACCTGTCGCGCCATGACGATGCATACCGCGGCCCCGTCGGCGCCGGTGATCCACTTCTTGGTGCCGTTGACCACCCAGCCGTCGCCGTCGGGTGTCGCCGTGGTCATGAGCGCGGCCGGGTCCGACCCGGCGCCGGGCGGGGGCTCCGACATCGCGAAGCAGGTCCGGATCTCGCCGGCATCGCGTGGGGACGCAGCCACTGCTCCTTCTGTGCATCGGTACCTGCGTGGGCGAGCAGGTGGGCGTTGCCCTCGTCGGGGGCGGAGACGTTGAGGGCGATGTTGGCGAGCGGCGAATAACCGGCCTCTTCGAAGATGACCGCACGGCCGACGTGGCCGAGCCCGAGACCGCCGAAGGTGGCGTCGATGTGCGGGCTGAGCAGACCGGCGTCGGCAGCGAGCGCCTTGAGCTCGCGGCAGAGGTCGTCGTTCGGGCCATGGCTGCCGGCGCGGGGGTCGCCCTCGAAGGGGATCACGGTGTCGGCGACGAAGGCACGGGTGCGGTCACGGAGCTCGACGAGGTCTGCTGGCAGGCTGAAATCGATCATGGCGAGCCATTGTGGCCGGGCGGCGCCATGAATGGCTGCCCCGACGACCATTCTCGGCGCCAGAACCACCCACCGATGCGCCCGGCGCCGTAAACGGTCGCCCTGACGGCCATTCTCGGCGCCAGACACTCTGACGGGCCATCAGATCGCCAGCGGGGGGTCTGCGCCCCTATCTTGTGGTCCTGACGAGCCGAGAGCGGGAGCAGGCGGCGAATGGACTACCAAGGCATCTATCACGTCGGGCTCCTGACCGAAGGGCTCGAGGCCGCCATGGCCGACCTCGGCGGCCAGCTCGGGCTCACCTGGTGCAGCATCCAGGAGCGATCCATGCCCGTCCGTACCGCCGAGGGTGTCACCACGACCTCGATCCGGTTCACCTATTCGGCCGAGGGACCCCAGCACGTCGAGCTCCTCGAAGCCGAGCCCGGGTCCTACTGGGACGGCACCGGTCGGCCCGGTCTGCACCACGTCGGCATCTGGGTCGACGACCTCGCCGGCGAGACCGACCGCATGCTCGCCGCCGGCGGCACCCTCGAAGCTGCGGGTGTCACCCCCGACGGCGAGGGCTACGGCACCTTCACCTACGTCCGCGCGACCACCGGCCAGCTGATCGAGCTGGTCGATGCCCGGGCCCGGCCACGCTTCGAGGCCTGGTGGGCGGGCGGCTCGCTCGGATGAGGCCGCGTCATTCCGAGGCGGCGAAGCCGTCATGAGCACCGACATCTCGTTGATGACGACCTCGCTCACCAGCGCCACCGCCCGCAAGCTCCTCGTCGACCTCGACGCCGAGCTGACCAACCTCTACCCCGAACACCCCTACCCGCCACCCTTCGGCGACGACGAGGCCAAAGGGGTTGGCTCTGTGCTCATCGCCTACCACGAGCGCCGCGCCGCCGGCTGTGGCGCGGTGCGCATGCTCGACCGCGAGGCGGGGATCGCCGAGGTCCTGCGCATGTATGTCCTTCCCTCGGCTCGTCGCCACGGGATCGGTCACACGCTGCTGCGCGGCCTCGAAGCCGAGGCCGCCGACAGGGGCGCCCACCGCGTGGTCCTCGAGACGGGCGACCGCCAGCCCGACGCACTGGCGCTCTACGAGCGCCACGGCTACGAACGGATCGATCCCTGGGTCGCGGACCCGAACCCCCACTCGATCTTCATGGCCCGCGACCTCACGGCGAGCTGAGCCCGGCCCTCGTCGCCGCACGCTGGCGCACCAGCACCGATGCCGGCGACCTGACTACCGCAGCGGATCCTGCGGTGGCTCGAGGTCCGCTCCGACGGCGGCACAGGACGGTCCGGCGCAATCACGCAGCTCGTCGAGGAGAGCAGCGTTGCGAGCCTCGAGCGCCTCGGCCTCGGGGCGACCGGCGAGATTGTCGAGCTGGTGGGGATCCGCGACGAGGTCATAGAGCTCGCGCTCGCCCGTGGCCCACTCCCAGTACGCGCTGTCGCCGGTGTGGACGCCTGTGTACGGCGGTGACGCCGCCCGGAACTCGAAGCCCTCGATGAGCACGGCCCGCGCCCAGGGATCGTCGGCACCGGTCAACAAGCCGACCAGCGATCGTCCGTCGAAGGCTCGGGGAGGTTCCGCGCCGGCGAGCTCGACGATGGTCGGCGCCAGATCGACGTTGGAGACCAACGCCGGCGTGGCCGAACCGGCTACGACGCCAGGACCCCGGATCACCAGCGGCACGCGGATGCCCGGCTCATAGGGCAGGTACTTCGCGCCGAAGATGCGGTGTTCACCCAACACGATCCCGTTGTCGGACGTGAACACGAACCACGTCTCGTCGAGCAGTCCTCGGTCCTCGACCTCGGCGACGATGCGCGCCACGGACTCGTCGACCGAGAGCAGGCTCTCGAGCACCTTGACGTAGAACGAGCGCGCTCGCTCGATCTGAGCGGGACCCTTGGCGATCTGGCGATTGAACGCCGGCTTGTCCGAGACGTCGGCCTCGTTGAACGCCGGGGTGTCCGGCATCGCTTCGTCGGCGAACGCGCCCACATGGCGCGGCGCCGGCACGGGGTTGGCCAGGAAGATGTTGGGATAGCGGCGTGCGATCTGCTGGAAGAGCCGATTCGGTCGGATCTGGGCGAGCGGCAGTCCGGCGCGGGCGTGCGGTGCGGGGTAGCCGACCAGCGCAAAGAACGGCCGGTCGGCGTCGGCGGCGTCGCTGATGCCGTCGACGACCATGTCGGTCATGACGTCGGTGACGTACTGCTCCTCGGTCAAGGTGACGAGTTCGCCGTTGTCATAGAACGTCGGTTCGGAATAGACGACCTCGGTCGGCGACACCATCGCGGCGAAGTCGGTCCAGCCCGGTGGCGTGACCCGGTTGGCTTCGGTGAACCCGTAGCCGTTGAGGTACTTGCCGACGAAGATGGTGTCGTAGCCGACGTCTTGCAGCGCGGTCGGCAGGGTGTGCTCCTGGTCGTCGAACCCGTCGAAGCCACCCTGGAAGCCGCCGTTGCGCAACACACCGTGATTCGACGCATGCTGGCCGGTGAGCAACGTGGCTCGAGAGGGACAGCACACCGGCAGGTTCACCACCGACTGGGTGAAGGTCATGCCCTCCTCACCCAACAAGGCCAGGGTCTCGGTCATCACCCGGAGGTCGTGCACCGTCTGATCGTCGGTCAAGAACACGACGATGTTGGGCTGCGCCGGCACGTCGATCGGGTTCGTCGGGCCGGCATCATCGGCGGTCGGCTGCTGGACGGCCCCTGCACCTGCGGCGTCCTCTGCACCACGCGACGCCGGTGCGCTGGCGTCGGACACATCGGCCGGCGACGAACAGGCGGCGACGAGGGCCAAGCCCACGAGCAGCCATCCAGTGGCCCGACATGGATGATGCACAGCGGGATCATAGGCCCAGTGGCGACACCCGCGGTTCAGGTGACCGTCACCCGTGCGCCGCCGGTCCTGCCCGCAGACGTCTCCGCCGCGGCGTCGCGGCCGACACGGGATCCCGGCGCACCCCCGGCCCCGACGAGGCGAGGATCGAGAGCATTGCCGACGCGAAGACCACCAGGGACAGCTGCGCCATCCGATTCGCCCACGGACGGTCGAGAGCGAAACTGCTCGCCTGCACCAGAGGACCCTCGGTCATCGTCAGGACCGCCGCAGCTCCCAGCAGGGACAGGCAGACGATCGTCACCGGTCTTCTGCGGCCCGCGAGGACGGCCCCATGGGTCGCCGCTGCGGCGACACCGCCGACGATGCCTCCCATGGCGAAACCGACCAGCACGACCATCGAGGTCGCCAGCCATCGTCGCCACCCACCCGATCCCGGTGATCGCCCTATCGCGCTCGTCGACGCCGGCTCGTTGCCGTCCGGCCTGGCGCTCGGCTGATCCGCCTGATGGAGATCTGGAGACGACGCACCGCGCCGTCGACGCCAGAGCGCTCGAACGATGAGGACCATCGCCACGATCGAGGAGATGAAGGTGACCAGCACCGCCAGACGGAACCAGCGTTGCGGCTCGTAGCGGAACACGATCGTGTGGGCGCCCGGCTCCACCCGCACGGCCGCCAAAGTGTCCACCATCTCGACGGGCCGGGAGGTGCCATTCACGGTGACCCGCCAGCCCGGTTGATGGGCCGCCCCCGAGGAGACGAGCGACGGTTCGGCCACCTCGACCTCGAGAACGATCTCATCGAGTCGCTCGGACAGCACTCGTGCGTCACCGGAAGGTCGGCGCCCGGCGGCGACGAGGTCGGGCAGATCGACATCGCCCAGCAGAAGGGTCTCGAGCGAGACCAGCGGTGCGCCCACGAGCTCGTGGTCGCCGGCGTCGAGCTCGATCGTGGAGCAGCCCTCGAACGGCGTAAGACCCGACGCCACGTCGGTCGGGCCGGTTGCCCGAACCGACACTGGCTGGTCGTTCACGAGTAGGTAGTCGCGACAGCCCTCGAATCCGGCCTCGCCGAAGAAGCCGGCCAACCATCCGGTCGCAGTGAACTCGCGATCTCGGTGGACCGCGGAAGGTCCGCCGGAGTTCGACCTCCACGGGTGCGGCGCCGACAGATGCCTCGCGCCGAAAGCTGAACGCCAGCGGGGCATCGGCGAGTGCCTGCCCGAGCTCCGCGTCCCCCTGAGCCCTGTCGAACAGCTCGGTCGGCACTCGTCGGCCCGGCCGCAGGTCCAGATCGCCGACGGTGACTTCGGCGACGGCGAGCGGGTTGTCGGCGCCATCGGCAACGCTGTCGAAGATCAGGTCGAGGACGCGCACCTCGCGATCCCCGGTGTCGAAGCGCACGGACGACGCCGCATCGAATCGACCGATCACCGATCCGTCGCCGACCAGCGTGACCGGTCGCAGGTATCCCGAAGCAGCGACGACCTCGACGCTCCCGGGACGGACCGGTTCGTCGAATTCGATCGTCAGCGTCGGTCGATCGGCGAACAGCGCGGGCACCCTCCAGGCGGTATCGGGCGCATCGTCGAACGCCTGCTCCGGGCGCATCCAGGGAGACCCGAGCACGATCGCGTCGCTTCCGATCCACTCGGCTACACCGAACGTCGGGGCGGTCGTCGCACCCTCGCCCCCGAAGACCGCCGATGCCTCCCCTGGACGTCGGCTCCATGCCAATGGCGCCGATTCCGCGACACGTGCGCCGGCGACACGACGCGCGCGAACGGTGTTCGAATCGGTCACGACCGCCACACCGCCGCTCTCGAGCACTGCGATCACCTCGGCGTCGGAGAGGTCACCGAGATAGCGACGGGCACCGACGCCGAGCGCCGGGTGGCTGTCGAGGGCCGGAACTCCATCACCACTGCCGACCACGATCAGGTCGCGGTCGGCAGGCTGCAGCGCCACGCCAGCGCGCCGATCGACGGCGAAGAGCTCCACCTGCGGGCGGTCGCCGGGCCCGAACGCAGCTAGGGGGCGAAGTCCCGGGTCGCTCCGGAGTGCATCGAACTGCAGCGGCGGCGGTACCTGTGCTCGCCACCAATCGATGTCGTTGCGGATGAGGACGTAGTCGATCCCCAGGCGATCGAGCAGTGGAGCAACGGACTGGAAGGATCGGAGCCGAGCGGTGAGCGAGGCCTCGACGGCGTCGATGAGGTCGCCGGTTCGCGCTGCGCTGGTCAGCAATCCGTTCGAGCGGACCCATTGGACATCGGTGATACCGGCGATGATGTCGTCACCCACCGAGCCCCACTCGTACGGCGTGGAGGCCGTACCCGGGGTCACGAGAACAGACGCGGTGTCGGGCAACTCGTCGAGGAACTCGGCGACCTCGAACCAGTACGACGGGACGTCGGTTTCGGCCGCGACATCCGGGTAGATGTCACCGGTCCAGATCGGGATCGAGGCGACGAGGACGCAGCCGACGGCGATGGGCACGACGACGTGGCGCGTGCGTCCTCGGACCCGGACCGCCGCAGCGGCGACGGCTGACCCGAAGAGCACCGCCGTCCCGAGCGCCACGGCAGGCCCGGCCTTTGAGGTGTTGCGGAGCGCTGCGAGCCCGCCGACGTTGTCGAACCCCCAGGCGATCGCCCGACCCAGCGGCGTCGGAGCGTCCGGCGGATGCATACCAACGGTGGCCACCACGCCGACCACCAGAACGAGCCCGAACAGCGCGGTTCGCCGATCGGTCCCCGTCAGGGCGTGCGCCATCGCCACGAACACGATGGCGAACGACGCACCGATGACCCACGGCGAGGTCAGCAGCGGCGCCAGGTTCGGACGCGGTGGGGCCCCCAGGCCGAAGTAGGTGAGCCAGTGACCCATTCCACGTACCGCTTCGGCATAGGACGACGTCATGGCCGGCGTGTCCGGGGTCTCCGTGAGGCCCAGGCGTGCGGCCAGCTCGGTTCGGGAGAGCGCAAGGCGCACCCACACGAAGGCGCCGATGGCGATGCACCCGACTGCGGTCGCGGCCCACCACCTCACCTGAGCGACCCCCGGGACTGGTCGGCTGGATCGACAACGGTCGGCGCAGACGACGACGCCGACCAGCAGGAGGACATAGGCGAGCGCCGGTAGGTCGTGCTCGGCGATGGCAACCGCCCCCAGAGCAAAGACCGCCGACCAGGCGAGCCCCGAGCGGCTGCCGGGCCCGGCCACCGCAGCGGCCACGAGCCATGGCGCGACTGCATAGGCCATGAAGATCGGGCTCGGACGCAGGAGTCCCAACGCAACGGGTCCGACGCCGTACACGAGCGCCGCCAGACCTGCTGCCGTTGCGTCACCACGGAGACACCGACGCGACACGACGGCCGCGCCGCCGGCGCCCAGGAGGATCAGCGCCCCATGCCAGAGCCGTTCAGCCACCCACGGGGGTGCGCCCGTGGATCGCAGCACCACGTAGGCGCCGCTCGATACGAGCCCCCGATCGGAACTCGCAGCTCGTCCGAGGCCCCCTTCGGCATCGCGTGCCTGCTGGGCCAGGGAGAAGGTCTTCACCGGGTCGGCGGCAACTTCGTATCGACCGTCGGCCACGTACGCGCCGAGTTGGCTCACGAAGAGCGCAACGAGCACGGCGACCGTCAGACCGACAGCCCAGGCGAGACCGGCGCGGCGGGCGGATCGCGACACGACCGCCGCGCGCTCAGCCGAGTCGTCGGGCGATGAGGTCATGGTCGACGACGGCGACGACGTCGTGGCGGTCGGATCCCTCGTGGTGGTGGACCAGTCGGCCCCGGTCGTTGACGTGATAGAGCACGGCTCCGAACGACGCCAGCAAGGCGCCCGGGTCCTCGGCATCGTCGTGTCGCCGATGACCCAGCTGTCGCCGCTCGAACTGGATGTACCCGATGCGCCGCTCGGTCAGCAGGCCGAGGGCACCCTGCAACACATCGAACTCGAAACCCTCGACATCGATCTTCAGACCGATCACCGCGTCGCTTCCCACGACCTCGTCGATGGTGATGGACGGGACCGAGATCAGCGTCGACGACCGCCCTGTGTAGGGACCGGCGCGGCTCGAACGCAAGACGTCGGCATCGGGGACGCAGTGCCCGACCAGCCCGATGCCTTCGGTGAACGGCACCGAGCCGGAGGTCGCGCCGGCCGCGGCACGGCGGACCTCGACGAGGTCGCCGGCCCCGTTGCCGGCGACGTTGCGCTCCAAGAGATCGGCGACGGCGGGTTGGGGCTCCAGGGCCAGGACCCGCACTCCCCGCTCGGCAGCCACGAGGGTGTAGACGCCGATGTTGGCGCCGACGTCCACGAACAGGTCGCCTGAGCGAACCACCTCCTGGAGGAACCGCAACTCCCCGTGATCGGGCAGGCGGGCCCCGAGGGGCCGGTGGCCGGACAGGCGCGGATCGACGAGGATTCGACTTCGGTCTCCGAGGTCGGTGGCGACGAGGCCTCGGCCGAGCCTCGACCGCACTTCGCCGGCGACGACCGCCCCGACGGCACGGCCGCGGCGGCCGGCGTTGCCGGGGTTGGTCCACGTGTCTCGCAACAGCTCGAGCCACGCGGATCCCTGCACAGCGAGGGCTTCATGCCAGCTCGGATGGGTGCGAGAGGCGGGATCTGGCGTCAGCGGTGTCTTCCCCATCCTCTTGGTCTGGCGGTGGACGCTGTATCGGCGAAGACATACCGTAGCGCCGTGCTGGGTACTCGAAAGGCTTCCTCCTCGCGTGCTGGCGCGCCTTCCGATCCCCTTGCAGCGGTGCCGCCGACGTCGAATCTCGCCTTGTTCACGCGCTACCTCCGTCACCGACGCGACCCCGAACCCTTCCTCGATGCAATGGCAGCCCGCTTGCTGCACGACATCGGCAGACCCGTCGACGGCTTGTCGATCCTCGACGTCGGGTGCGGATCCGGAACCGACTCGGCGGTGCTCGGTGGGGCCGGTGCCGATGTCGTCGGCATCGACCTGACGACGAGCGACCTCCGGCACGCGTCGCCAGGAGGGCCCCTCGTCTGTGGCGATGGGCGGCAGCTCCCGTTCCCCTCGGCCTCGTTCGACGCCGTGATCTGCTCGAACGTCCTCGAGCACACCCCCGGGCCCGATGATCTGCTCCGGGAGATGGTCCGCGTGGTCCGACCCGGCGGCTGGCTGTGGGTGAGCTGGACGAATTGGTACTCGCCGGTAGGCGGCCACGAGATCATCGGCTTGCACTACCTCGGTCCCCGGGTCGGGCCGGCGCTGTGGCGCCGCCTGGCCGGTGAGCCATCGGTCAATCGTCCCGGTGACGGCTTGTGGCCCACCCACATCGGTCCCGTGCTCAGGAGCGCCGAGGACCTTCCGGGTGCCCGACTCATCGACGTCCACCCCCGCTACTACCCGTCGCAACGATGGATCGCTCGAGTGCCGATCGTGCGTGAGGTGGCGATGTGGAATTGCGTGTTGGTGTTCGACGTCAGCGGTACCGACGGGTGACCCCGCGGCGCATCGTCCTGCTCGAGCCTCCGGCCCGCACCTCCCACGAGTGCGAGGTCTGGCGAGCCGTTCCCGACTGGTCGTTGACCGTGATCGGCGATCGTGGCGGCTGGGGCAGCGACGAGACGATCGTCCTCGAGAGCCGCGGTCTGCCGATGCTGCGTGCGCGAGACGGATGGGCGGCCACGCCACGGTGGCTACGTGGCATCGAACGGCTGCACCTGCCGGGAACGACCTGTGTGGCGTCGGTCGAACTGTTCTCGATCGGGACCTTGCAGGGCCACCGACTGGCCAAGCGCCTCGGTGTCCCCCACATCGTCCATGTCGCAGAGACCATGGCGGACAACCCGCTGTACCGCGTCCCGCCGTACGGGACCATCACCCGGCGGGTCGGTATCGGCGCCGACGCGGTCGTGTGCACGACCGAGCGGGCCCGCTCCCATGCGATCGCGCTGGGATGTCCGCCCGATCGGGTCCACGTAGTCCACCTCGGCGTCGACACCGAGGAATTCCGACCGGCGCGCCAGGGCCGACATCCGGCGCCCCACGTCCTCTTCGTCGGTGCACTGCGCGAGGATCGCGGCGCCGACAAGGGTGTCTTCGACGTGCTCGAGGCATGCATCGACACGCGGCGCGCGCTACCGGATCTCAGGGCCACCTTCGTCGGCGACGGCCCGCTCGCCCGACGCCTCCGCGACCGGACCGAATCATCGGACTGGGTCACGGTGGCGGGTCAGATGGATCGAGCCGAGCTACCCGACCTGTTTCGCAGCTCGCGTGTATTGGCGCTCGGCTCGAAACGTACCTGGAAGTGGGAAGAGCAGTTCGGCTACGTCCTGGTCGAGGCCATGGCGAGCGGACTGCCCGTCGTGACGACCACGAGCGGCGCGATACCCGAGGTCGTCCCGGCGTGGAACCCACTCGTCGAGGAGGGCGACATCGCGGCGATGAGCCGAGGACTGGTCGCAGCGATGGGACCGGCCGGCGATGCCATCGGCACCTTGAACCGCGAGCATTGCGTCGAACACTTCGATCTCCGCGGATGCGCGGCGGCGCTGGGTGATCTCCTCGACAAGGCGACGGCGGGGTCCTCGGCGACCCATACGCAGCCGACGCGAACCGGCGCGCGATGTCTGATCGGACCCGTCTGTCGGACTCGGCCGAGGCGTGCGACGCGACCCGTGGCCTCTGGGGCCGGGCGATCGATGCGACGACGGGCCATCGGCAGCTGATGTCGAGCAGCTCGGTCCTTGTCGCCCAGGCGGCGGTGATGGCGACGACGGGCGCCATCTTCTGGTTGCTCGCAGCACGCCTCTACCCGGCAGCGGTCGTCGGTGAGGCTGCCGGTCTCGTCACCTTGGTACTCGTCGGCGACTACGTCTCGTCACTCGGTCTCCCGATCGTGATCGCCCGCCACGCCACCGGACGTCATGACGAGGCCGCATCGATCTTCACCGTCGGCATCCTGTTGACCTCGCTCACGTCAGCGCTCACCTCCACCGTGGTCATCGTGATGGCGTCGGCCACCTTCGCCGAGCCGCTGCTCGCCCATGGCCCCGTCATCGGGTGGCTACTGGTCTTCATCGCGATCAACGGACTGAGCTGCGCCACGCTGCTCGACAACCGACTGCTTGGGCTCGGGTTCGAGAGGAGCTTCCTCATCCGTCACACGATCTTCGGTGTCGGGCGCCTGCTGATCATCGCCACGCCCTTCGTCGACCCCGACGCCCTCTGGATCTGGATGTGCACGACCCTCGGTGCGTTGCCGCTCGCACTCGCCGCGCTGGTCATCCATCGCCGGGATCTCGGGCCGTTCCACATCGGGCCGATCCCGTGGCGTGACCTGACGCACTACGGCGCCGTGAACATGGCGAGCGCACTGTTCGCACTGGCCCCGTTCACGGTGTTGCCCCTGGTCGTGTTCGCCATCGTCGATCCGGAGCGCAACGCGGCGTTCCACATCGCCTGGAGCTTCGCGGCCATCGCCTTTCTGGTGCCCACCCTCATCGGGCGGGCCCTGTTGATCACCTCGTCGGCGTCGGCGGCGCCCGTCGCCGCCCAGGCACGGGCTTCGATGGGGTTGTGCACCATCGCGGCGATCGCCATCATCGCCGCGGCCACACCAGCGCTCGTGCTGATGCCGTGGGCGTACGGGAGCGACTACGAACGCTCGGCCGGCTACCTCCTCGTCCTGCTGATCGGACTGATCCCGTATGGCATCACGGCTACTGCGCTCGGTGCGGCACGCATCGTCGGTGACAGCGCGGGCACCCTGCTCGTCTCCGCCTCGCTGGCGGTGGCGGTCCTGGTTCCGGGCATCGCCTGGACACGCTCCGCCGGAACAACCGGCGCCGTAGCGGGCTGGGTGCTCGGTCAGTCGATCGGAGGGCTGGTGAGTGCGATGTGGCTGGCGCGCGCCGTCCATGGCCGTCAGCTCGCCTCATCGGAGGCGGCGTCGTGAACCGGGACGCGCCCACGAGCCGATGCGACGACGGACCCGTCCGGGTGCTCCAACTGGCCGGGAGCGGACGAAGTGGAAGCACGTTGCTCGACCGGATGCTCGGCCAAGCCGAGCACGTATTCGCTGCCGGCGAAGTGCTGCTCCTGTGGGACCGGGGCCTCGCCGCCGGGGGTCGGTGCGGGTGCGGCCGACGCGTGCTCGACTGCGAGATCTGGTCCACGGTGCTCTGCGATGTCTACGGTTCGCTCGCCGCTGCCGGCGACGCGGCTCGCGACAATCATCGCCATCTTCGGGAGATGACCACCTGGCATCTCGTCGATCTCATCGGCCCGCGTCGGCGCACGCATGCAGCGCGAACTCGACCCGCTGACCTCGCAGGTCGAAGCGATCTACCGAGCCATCGTCCGCGTGACCGGCGCACACCTCATCGTCGATGCCTCCAAGAACGTGGTTTTCGGCGCCCTCATGGCCGACCGTGCCGGCATCGACGCCCGCACGGTGCAGCTCGTCCGCGACCCACGAGCGACGGCGTATTCGTGGTCGCAACCCAAGCCCAACCCAGGCGACGGCGAGGGCAACGCCATGTGGAGCGCAGGCGTGGTGCGCAGCAGTGCCTTCTGGTCGGCGCAGAACCTGGCGCTGGCCTGGCTGGATCGACAGTCACCCGACCGTTTCGTGCGGCTCCGGTACGAGGACCTGATCGCCGACCCGGTGCGATCGCTGGCGATCCTGGAGGAATTGACCGGTGTCGACGTGGGGCCGGGTGTCAGGATCGACGAGACCACCACCGTCTCGTTGCATCCGACCCACTCCGCGTGGGGCAACGCCGATCGGTTCTCCGGTACCGAGGTGACGCTCGCGCGCGACGATCGCTGGCAAACCGGGATGTCTCGGCGAGATGCATGGCTCGCCAGCATCATCGCAGCTCCGGTGGGAGCGCTCATGGGCTACCCGCTGCGCCCTCCCCGTGGCGCACGTCGACGAAGCTGACGAGCCATCAGCGGTTCAGAGCAGGCGCAGGGGTTGTTCGAGGTAGCGCTTGACGGTCTGGGTGAACTCCGCTGCGGGGGCGCCGTCGAGGATCCGGTGGTCCCAGGTGAGGCTGATGGCCATGCGCTTGACCTTGCGGGGGGTGTCGCCGTCCCAGGCGACGTCGTCGCGGATGCGGTTGACGCCGAGAATCGCTGCGTTGGGCTGGTTGATGACCGGGGTGAAGTGATCGACGCCGAACATCCCGAGTGCGGTGACCGAGAACGTGCCGCCCTCCATCTCGGCCAGCGTGAGCTTCTTGGTGCGTGCCGCATCGGCGAGACGGCTGGTCTCGATCGACAGGTCGGCGAGCCCGAGCATGTCGGCGCCGGCGATGACCGGGACGACGAGGCCATCGGGGACGGCGACGGCCATCCCGATGTTGACGTCGGGGTAGGTCTGGATCGTGTCACCGGCCCACATGGCGTTGGCCATCGGGTGTTCGCGCAGGGCCTTGGCACACGCGGCGATGACGAAGTCGGTGAAGCCCGGAACCGAGCCGAGTTCGTCGGCGCCGATCTCCTTCAGCTGGTCACGGAGCTCGACGCAGCGATCCATGTCGACGTCCATGGTCAACGTCAGCTGCGCCGATTCCTGCAGCGAGGAGTACATGCGCTCGGCGATGATCTTGCGCATCCCGACGACGGGCACCGACTCGCCGGGCGTGACCGAGGGTGCGGCGGCCGGGGTCGCAGCCCGGGTCGCGCCGCCGTGGGCGCGGGCATGGGTGTAGACGTCCTGGCGGGTGACCCGCCCGTCGGGCCCGGTGCCGGCGACGTCGTCGATCGCGATCCCGAGCCGCTCGGCGGCCTTGGCCGCAGCGAAGGGGACGAACCGATCGAGGCGCGGCTCGGCGGCCGCGGGTGCCGCAGCAGCGACAGGTGCGGGAGCGGCGGCCGGCGCGGCGCCAAGGCCGGCGGCGACGGCTGCCTCGACGTCTTCTGAGGTGATGCGCCCACCCGGTCCGGTGCCGGCGACTGCGCCGACGTCGACGCCGTGGTCGGCGGCGACCCTGCGGGCGTTGGGCGACGCGAGGATGCGTCCGCCGAGGCCACGGCCCGCCGGTTGGGCGGCGACGACATCGTCGGCGGTGATGCGACCACCGGGGCCGGTACCGGCGACGGTGGCGAGATCGATGGCCAGTTCGGCGGCCACCCGACGAGCATTGGGCGACGCGATGATGCGCCCGCCGGCGTCTCTGGTGGCGACCGAGGCATCCAGAGCGGGCGCAGCCGCCGCGTAGGCGCCGGCAGGTGCCGGCGCGGGAGACGCCGCAGCAGGCTCAGGGGCCGCGGCCTCGGCGGCAGGCGCTGCCGCGGGAGCGGCGCCGGCCGGGGGTTCCTCGCCGTCGGCGAGCAGCCAACCGACGACCTCGCCGGGCTCGAGGGTCTCGCCCACCGGGGCCGGTGTGGAACACGACGCCGGCGGCATCGGCTTCGACCTCGGCCTCGACCTTGTCGGTCGAGATCATCATGACGACATCGCCGGCCTTCACCTGGGCGCCGGCGTCCGCGACCCATTCGGCGATGGTGCCCTCGGTCAT
Source organism: uncultured Acidimicrobiaceae bacterium (assembly GCA_963716795.1). GTDB lineage: Bacteria > Actinomycetota > Acidimicrobiia > Acidimicrobiales > UBA8592 > CAVQUE01. Next base: position 188,678 of record CAVQUE010000005.1, read on the forward strand.
CGTCAGGCCGAGCTTCGGCATCAGGATCTGGGTAGCCACGGGCTCTCTCCTCTAGGACGTGGTGGTCACGGCGATGCCGTGACGAAGAACTGATCGGTGACAGCAGCGGTCAGCGCCCGGGCGGGGTCGATGACCCAGGGGCCGCTGGCCGTGACCGTCACCCGGGCCACGGCTCGCCGTGACAGGACATGATCGCGCTCGCCGTCGAAGGCGAGCACACCGGGACCGGTGAGTTCGACGACGTCGCCGAGCTCGAGACGACGGTGGGTCGCGACCTCGACGTCGACATAGGTGCCGGGTGCGATCGGGCGCGCGCACGACCGAGCCGCCCGGACCCATGGTGACGGCCACACCGGCGGCCTCGAGGCGGCCGACCGGAGCGATGAGCCCGGCGATCGACGAGAGGCCCACGGCGTCGGTCTCGGCCATCGCGAACACCGCCGCCACCAGGTCTTCGGGGTGCCACACGGCACGCGAGCCGATGAAGTCGCCTCGCACCAACACGACATCGACCAGTGCGGCGTCGTGGTGGTCGTCGATGGCGACCTCGATGCGCTTGGCCCGGTCGGGCGACCTCGCCGAATGCCACGGCACCCGACGCCACCAGCCCGGCGGCGACGCCACCGATCGTGGGTTCGACGGTGCTGGGGAACACGTTGTTGGTACCCACGGCGAGGGGCATCGACCGGCGCGTCGGGCCAGCCCTTGGCCACGTCGCGGTTGGTGCCGTCGCCGCCGAAGACGATCACCGCACCGGCGTTCATCTCGGCCATCGCCGCCGCGGCGCGGCGCGAGTCGCTGCCGGTGCCAATGGTCTCGAGCGTCGACGATCTCGATCGAGACCCCGCTGGCATCGGCCAGCCCGTCGACGGCACGCAGCACGAGGTGGCGGGTGTCGTCGAGGATCACGCAGGCGCGTCGCGCCGCCCTCGACGGCGCCGTGTGCCAGCGCGACGGATCGATGCGATCTTGTCGACGTCGCCGACCGAGCCCGCATTGGCGACCAGGCGACGGACGTCCTTGCCCGCCGATGGGCTCGCGATGATCCCGACGGTCGCCATCGCCACCGGTTCGGTCGGTGGCGTCGGGTTCAGGCTCGGGCCATGACGCCGCGCACCGCGTCGGCGATCGACGCGGCGCTCGGCACGTAGGCCCGCTCGAGCGCAGGGCTGAACGGCACGGGCGAGAACGGGGCACCGACCCGGGCGATGGGTGCATCGAGGTAGTCGAAGGCCTCTTCTTGGATCTGTGCGGCGATCTCGGCGCCCATGCCGCCGTTGCGGACCGCTTCGTGCACGATGACGATGCGGTTGGTCTTGCGGGCCGAGTCGACCACGGTCGCGGTGTCGAAGGGCTGCGAGCGTGCGGGGGTCGATCAACTCGACGTCGATGCCCTCCTCGGCGAGCTTCTCGGCTGCGGTCGCGGCCTCGTTGACCATGCGGCCGATGGCGACGATGGTGACATCGGTGCCCTCGCGCACGATGTTGGCCTTGCCGAGCGGGATCTCGTAGAGCCCCTCGGGCACGTGGCCGCTGGTGCCGAGCATGGCCTTGTGCAGCGTGACGATGGTGGGGTTGTCGTCGCGTACGCACGACACCAGCAGGCCCTTGAGGTCGTGCGGGTTCGACGGGAACACGACCTTGAGACCGGGCACGTGGATCAGCCACGCCTCGAGGCTCTGGCTGTGCTGGGCCGCAGCGCCGAGGCCGGCGCCGCCGGTGGTGGTGATCGTCAGCGGCAGCTTGGCCTTGCCGCCGAACATGTACTTCATCTTCGCGGCCTGGTTGGCGATCTGGTCCATGGCGACCATGACGAAGTCCATGAACATCAGGTCGACGATGGGGCGCAGGCCCACCGCGGCGGCGCCGATGCCCAGACCGATGATGGCCTGCTCGGCGATGGGCGTGTCGACGACGCGCTCGTCGCCGAACTCGGCGTTGAGGCCGGCGAAGCTCTGGAACACGCCGCCGTAGCGGCCGACGTCCTCACCGGCGATGAAGATGTCGGGGTCTTCGCGCATGAGGTCGGCCAGGGTCTCGTTGAACGCCTGGTTGTAGGTGATGATGCGCTGGTCGGTTTCGGTGACGGTCATCTCAGCTCATCTCCGTGTAGACGTCGGTCAACATGTCGGTCAAGGGGTCGGGGCATGGGGCTGTTCTCGGCGAACTCGATGGCCTCGTCGAGCTCGGCGTTGATCTCGTCGCGGATCTTCTTGGCCGCGGCCTTCGACAGCACCTTGCTCTTCGCGAGCTGGGCCTCGAACGCGTCGATGGGGTCGCGGGCCTTCCAGGCGGCGACCTCGTCGTCGGAGCGGTAGTTCTTGCCGATGCCGCTGACGCCGGCGTGATCGTAGTAGCGGTAGGTCTTGCACTCGATCATCGACGGGCCTTCGCCGGAGCGGGCCCGCTCGACCGCGCGCCTGGCGGCCTCGTAGACGGCGATGACGTCCATGCCGTCGACGACGACGCCGGGCATGCCGTAGGCGACGGCGCGGTCGGCGACGTCGGTGATGGCCATGACCCGCTCACGCGCGGTGTACTCGGCGTACTCGTTGTTCTCGCACATGAACACCATGGGCAGGTGCAGCGCGCAGGCCATGTTGGCAGCCTCGTGGAAGGCGCCGATGTTGGTGGAGCCGTCGCCGAAGAACGCCATGGTGACCCGACCGTCGCCGCGGTACTTGCTGGCGAAGGCGGCGCCGGCGGCGATGGGCACACCGGCACCGACGATGCCGTTGGCGCCCAGCATGCCGAGGTCGAGGTCGCTGATGTGCATCGACCCGCCCTTGCCCTTGCAGTAGCCGGTGGACTTGCCCATGAACTCGGCCATCATCGGCTTGAACTGGCCGCCCTTGGCGACGAGGTGACCGTGGCCACGGTGGGTCGAGGTGATGTAGTCGTCGTCGTTCAGGGCGACGCAGCCGCCCGCGGCGACGGCTTCCTCACCGACGTAGAGGTGGATGAAGCCCGGGATGCGGGCCTCGCTGGCCAGCCGTCCGGCGGCCTCTTCGAGCAGACGGATCCGCAGCATCCGCCGGTGGAGGTCCAACAGGACGTCTTTGGGGATCGAGCCCTTGGCAGCGCCGGCGGCGGTGCGGTGCGCTTGGAAGCGGCCTTCTTGGGTGCGGCGGACGTGGTCGCCATCGTGTCTCCGTTCGTGGATTCGTGAGCATGGATTCGGCGGGTGGTCAGCAGCGGATGTCGAGACCGGTCGGCGATGCCGTCAGCGCACAGGGTGCCAGATCCCGTGGCGCCGACCGTATCGGCTGCAGACGACGGGCGCCGATGCGCGCCACCAGCGCTCAGGCGCTCTCGCCGAGCGCCCACCGCAGGCCGCGCCGCAACAGCTCGTGGTACTGGGGGATCTCCCACGAGCACCGCTCGATACGCGGGTAGTACGGCATGGCCTCGGGCATGTCCCAATGGCCCCGGCAGTGGCCGAGGTTGTTGTACAGGATCGCGCCGTCGCCGAGGTCCTTGAGGTACATGACCAGGTGCACCGGGATCGCACTCGGTCCAGTCGGCGTCGACGAAGCCGGGCGTCTCGCCCTGCCAGGTGGTCTGCAGCAGCGGGTGCAGCGAGTCGCGGTCGTGGTAGTCGCACAGGTACAGCTCGTCGTCGGTCTCGAACGGTTCGATGTCCTCCACGAGCCAGTGGTCGGGGTCGGCGACCTCGACGGGGAACGGCGCGATCGGCGGGTGCGAGATGAACTGGGTGCCGAGGGTCTCGGCCCACGTGGGGAAGATCCGCGGCGCACCGACGGGGTTGGGCGGATCGAAGTCGAGCGCCGCGTTGGTGCCGTGCAGCGCCATCCATCGGCCACCGCCGGCGACCCAGTCGCGGATGGCGACCTGCGCGGCCTCGCTGGGGCGGACGTCGCAGGTGTAGGAGATGAGGAACGACGACGCCGTGATGGACGTCGGTGTCCTCGTAGTCCGAGCCCGACCTTGACCCGGATGTGGGGATGGTCGGCCAGCAGGTTCAGCAGCTGGAGCCGGGCGTAGTCGATGTCGTGGAAGCGACCGCCGGCCACGAGGTAGGCGTCGATCCGTGGTGGGCTTGTCGTCACTCATGGCAGCAGGACTCCTCGTCGAGCAGCGGCGCAGACCGCAGGGTGGGTGGCAGCGGCCGATGCCGCATGGCCACCGTCGGTGATGGATCGATGCGCATCAGAACTCGACGCGCTTGGTGAAGCCGCCGTCGACCATGACGTTCTCGCCGTTGACCCACGAGGCCGCGGGGCTGGCGAGGAAGGCGACGACCTTGGCGACCTCGGGGGCGAGCCCGAGTCGGCCCTGGGGCTGGCGGGCGATGTTCTCGTCGTAGTAGTCGGGCAGGTGGCGCTGGATCTTGTCCCAGCTGCCACCCTCGATGAAGATCGGCCCCGGCGACACGGCGTTGGCGCGGATGCCCTCGGCGCCGTATTCGATGGCGAGTTGCTTGACCCAGTTGACGAGCGCCCCCTTGAGCGCGCCGTAGCTGAGGCCGCCGCCGGGGAAGCCGTGGTACTCGACGGCGGTGATGGTGCCGATCTGCACGAACGACGGCCCGGTCCGACGCCCGCAGGTGGGGCAGGGCGGCGTCGAACAGCGTGGTGGCCGACAACACGTCGACCTCGAAGTTCTTGCGCCAGCCGTCGTTGTCGCGGCTGACGCCCACCGAGCGCGCTGGCGTTGGAGACGACGATGTCGATGCCGCCCCACTGTCGGCGACATCGCCGACCCAGGCGGCGAGGGCATCGTGGTCGGCGACGTCGACGGTGGCACCGGTGACGGTACCGAGCTCGCCCAGCTCGGCGAGCGCGGTGTCGAACGGCGATGCCGTGCGACCCGGTGTCGGCGCTGCGTCCTGCGGTACCGCGCGCGCAGATGGCCACCGAGGCGCCCTCGGCGAGCAGCTCTTCGGCGATGGCCCGTCCGACGCCACGTGAAGCGCCGGTGATGACCGCTCGTGCGCCCTCGAGACCCAGGTCCATGTGCTCGACTCCTCCCCTGTCGACGTGTGTGGCGTGCGTGATCGTCGACGCGAGGTCAGTAGGCGATGCGCTTGGTGTAGCCGCCGTCGACGACGACGTTGGTGCCGGTGACCCAGCGAGGCGGCGGGGCTGACCAGGAACGCTGCCACGTTGGCGACCTCTTCGGGGGTGCCCATGCGGCCCGACGGGTGACCCGGCGGCGTTGGCCTCGTAGAACTCGGGCATGGCGGCCTTGATCTTGTCCCATGGCCCGTCGGCGAAGAAGATCGGACCCGGCGAGATGGTGTTGACCCGGATGCCCTTGGGGGCGAGGGTCTGGGCGAGGCCGGCGGCATAGGCGATGGCAGCGGCCTTGAGCGACATGTAGCTGCTGGGTCCGGGTCCGAAGTGCTCGACGGCCGCAGTGGTGGAGATCATCAGCACCGCGCCCTCGCCGGATGCGGCGAGCTGGTCCTCGACCGCGGCGACGCCGCGGACGAGACCCATGAGGTCGACCTGGTAGTTGGCGTCGAACTTGTCGTCGCTCTGACCACCACCACCACCGGAGGCGTTGGCGATGAAGATGTCGAGCCCACCGAGCTGCTCGGCCGAGTCGGCCAGCCAGGAGCGCAGCGCGTCGCCGTCACCGACGTCGACCGCCGAACCGATGACGGTCCCGTGGGCACGACAGCTCGGCGACCGCATCGTCGACGCCGTCCTGGCCACGGGCGCACAGCGACACGCTGGCGCCCTCGTCGAGCAGGCGGGTGACGATGGCGCTTGCCGATGCCGCGGCTTCCGCCGGTGATCGCGACCTTCTTGCCGGCAAGTCCGAGATCCATGTGCGAACGCCCCCCGAGGCAGAGTCCGTGACGAATTGACCAGCCGATCAGTTTCGGCGACCACCAGTGATGGTGGACAGCGGGCGACCGCGTCGAGTGCCGTGTGACGGCAGCACTGGCGGGGTTGGTGCGGTGCGATTGGTTCGCCACGGGCTCGACGACGGGGGTCGACGGTCAGCCAGCGACGAGCCCGGCTCGCGCGAGACGGTGAGGGGGACCATGACGAAGACGAGACTGGGGCGACCGCCCGACTCGAGCAGCGACGCGACACGCGCTCGCATCCTCGACTCTGCTCGCCGGTGCTTCGCCGAGCTCGGCTACGAAGGGGCCACCAACAAGCATCTCGCCGGCGCCGCCGGGCTCACGACGGGGGCCATCTATCACTACTTCGGCTCCAAGAAGGAGCTCTACTGCGACGTGCAGGAGGCCGTGCAGGCCGTCGTCTACGAACGCTTCGCCAGCGCCAGTGCCGCCGCGGGACAGACCTTCTGCCGACAAGATCGTGGCGGTGCTCGACACGGCGGTCGAGCTCAACCGCGAGGACCCGACGCTCGCAGCGTTTCTCGTGACGGTCCGCACCGACCTCCCACGCCACCCGAGCTACGCGACGAACCTCGACTACGGCCGAAGGTCAGACGTCGCTTCTTCGGCGAGTTGATCCGCCTCGGGGTCGAGACCGGTGAGATCGATCCGGCCGACGAGCAAGCGGCCTTCGACGTCATCTCCGCAATGATGATGGGTCTCGTCAATGCCAGCTCGGGCGACCCGGTCGTACACGAGCGCACCGTCGACGGGGTCAAGCGCCTCCTCCTGGGCACGTTCGTGCGGCCCCCGCGGGGCTGATCGACACCGCGACTTCCGCCGCCGCACGAGCCCGGAGCGGGGCGGCTCAGCCGACGGGAGCCGGCGGTGGCGTGGCCGCACATGCATCGACACCCACCCGTACGGGGAGCTCGGTGAAGCCGCCCGTGGTGGGGTCGTTGCCGACGAGAACCAGACAACCCGGGTCGGTGACCAGCAGGGTCACGGTGTGGCGGACCGGCTCGGCGCAGCGCTCGAAGCTCAGCGCCGAGGCCGGTCCCGGTCGATCGGCACCGGCCTCGGCCACGGCGTCGACACGGAGCAGCACGGCGAGATTCTCTGCGGTGCGGGCCTGGAGGATGGCCAGCGACGAGGGTCTGCGGCGGTCCGTCGTCGGTGGCGGCACCTCGTCGACGTCGAGGGCTTCGATCTCGACGGCGAAGGTGATCTCGGTGCCGCCGTCGACCGCCACCCGCTCGGCGTCGGCGACGGGGCCCACGACGATGGACCGAGGTCGATGCTCGTGCGGCCTGCTCCGGCGTGGTCGTCGGCGTCGCAGCTGACGATCTCGTCGGTGACCTCGACGGTCGGCTCCGTAGCCTCGTCGCCGGACGGGTTGTCCAGGATCCCGCATCCCGAGAACGCAATCATGACGCTGAGCGCCAGCAGGCTGAGCAGTGGTCTCGTGAAGGTCGACGCCGAGCGCATCCGTCCGACGATACGGGCCTCGATGCCCGACAGCCCCGTCGTGGGTGACTCGTCGTCGACCTTCCTCAGGGTCGGACCAGCGCGCCCATCATGGCTCCGAACTTGGCCCGGGTCTCGGCGAGTTCGGCCTCGGGGTCGCTGTCGGCAACGACGCCGACGCCGGCGAACAGCCGGGCGGTCGATCCGTCGATCTCGGCCGAGCGGATACCGACGGCGAATGCGCCGTCGCCGGCGGCATCGACCCAGCCCACCGGGCCCGCGTAGCGACCTCGATCGGCTCGTTCGGTGTCGGCGATCATGCCAGGGCGGCGCGCTGCGGGCCGTCCGCCGACGGCCGGGGTCGGGTGCAGCGCTGCGACGAGCTCGAGCACCGAGGCCGGCGGCGACGACAAGCGGCCCTCGATGCGGGTGCCGAGATGGTGGACGTTCGGCAGCGAGATGATGGTCGGCTCGGGTTCGGCGTCGACGTAGCTGGTGAAGCCCAGCAGCTCGTCGAGGAACCACTCGATGACGATGCGGTGCTCCCACTGGTCCTTGGTGGACGCCAACAGGTCGGCGGCTCGCCCGACGATCGGCGTCGGGATCGGCCCGACGTGGCGCGGTACCCGCCAGGGGGTGGGCGGTGACGACGATCGTCGTGGCGACCGACGAGCAGTTCCGGCGATGCCCCGACGAAGCCCTCGACCGCGAAGACCATGGCCGCCGGGTGCGTGTCGCAGAGCCGTCCGACGACCTCGGCGATGTCGATCGGGTGATCGGTTCGCAGGTGTAGCTCCCGGGCGAGCACCGCCTTGTCGAGCTCCCCCGCAGCGATCCGGTCGCGCACGACGGCGACGATCTCGTCACGCCACACCTCGGGTTCGAGCACCGACGTCAGCTCGTGGTGCGTCGGCTGGACGGGCGGCGCAGGCCGAGCGAGCACCCGCTCCAAGGCCGTGTCCACCGACGAGCCGTCGAGGACGGTGAGCCGGCGCGACCCGTCGAGCGGCGGTCGAGAAGGACCTCGGGAACGATCAGCTCGCCCGGGGGCATCGGGTCGAAGGGCAACGCAGCGAACGCCACGAGGGGTGCGTCTCCAGCTCCGGTGTCGACGATGTCGGCGAGGGCCACCTGTGCGGCTGCGACGCCCGCTGACCCCGAGGCCCGGTCGAGGTGGATTCGAGCGGCAACGCCACATCCGACCATCGACCGTTCCGGGCCACGCCAGAAGAGGTGATCGGCGACGGCGGGACGAAGCTCGGGTCCGTCGTCGATGCGTGTCGTCAGATCCTGCACCCGAGCGACGGTACCGGGGTCTTCCCGGTGCAGAGGCGCCGAGTAGCGGGTGGCTGCGCGACGGCCGGCGCCGGTCGCCCATACTGGTCCGATGCGTCGCACGATCACTGCAGAGCTGGCCGCACCGCCCGATGCGGTGTACGCCCGTCTCGCCGACCTCGACGGCTACGGCGACTGGATGGACCTCGTCAGCCGGGTCGAACCCGCCGACGCGCACGACGACGATGCCGGGCCCGCATGGTGGGTCACGCTGCGGGCGACCGTCGGGACCGCTGGCGCGATCGAAGCGGTTGCGGATGGTGCGCACCGAACGCCGACCGAACCGACGACACTGCGCTTCGAGCGCTGCGAGATCGACGACCGCAGGCACTCGCCGTGGGTGCTCGACGTGGCGATCTCGTCGGTCCCGCCGTCGACTGCAGCCGGTCGTCGGCGGGGCCATCGGCCATGGCGAACCCGCCAGCGCAGTCGAGGTCGTCCTCGGCTACGACGGCGGCCTGTGGGATCCGCTGCTCGACCGCATCCTCGGATCGAACGTGGACAGCGCCGTCCCACGTCTGCAGGCACTGGTGGCCGCGACCCCAGAACGTCCCTGAGGGTGCCTCTCCCTCTGGCACGGGCCCACCGGTAGGGTCACGCAGACATCGAGAATCCGGGGACCATGGAGCCACCTGATGAGACGAGCCCGGGTGGCGGCGCCGATCGTTCACCGAGCCCGGCGACGTCGTCTTCCAACTCGAGGTGCCCGGCGAGCCCGCACCGGCCTACGAGGTGCCGACCGCCCTGGTGTCGGTCGCCACCTGCACGGTGATCGATCTGGTGGAGCGCATCGACGGCGATGCCCCGATCGGCGTGCATCTGGTGGATGAGCGCCGCGTTGTCGAGATCGCGCAATCCGGGCTCATCTCGGGACGTCTTTGAACGCGACGGTCTTGTCGACGCGCGGTTCGCCCGGCAGGCCCAGCACCCGTTCGCCGACGATGTTCTTCTGGATCTCGTCGGAGCCGCCTGCGATGCGGTAGCCCGGTGCGCCGAGCACGTGGTCGTTCCACTCGAAGGTGCCCCACTCGCCGCTGTCGGCGGTCAGGCGCGGGCCGAGGATCGCGACCCACGACGTCGCTCATGTAGGCCATCGAGTCGGTCCAGAAGACCTTGCCGATCGAACCCTCCGGGCCCGGGGCCTGACCGGCCTCGACCTGCGCGGCGATGCGCTGGCGGGTCATGGCCATCAGGCGATAGCGGATGTAGAGGTTGGCGAGATCATCACGCAGCACGGGATCGCTCCAGGCCTCGAAGTGGTCGGCCAACGCCTTGACCTGGGCCCAGGTGCCGCCGACCCGGCCACCGCCGCCGTCGCCGCCGCGCTCGAAACCCAGCACCGTCAGCGCGACCTTCCAGCCCTCGCCGACGTCGCCGATGCGGTAGGCGTCGGGGATGCGCACGTCGCTGAAGAACACCTCGTTGAACGACGTCCCGCCGCTCATCTGGCGGATCTGGCGGATCTCGACGCCGGGCGCGTCCATGGGGAGTACGAACACCGTGATGCCCTTGTGCTTGGGCAGGTCGCTGTCGGAGCGGCACACGGCCATGCCCCACTCGGAGAACTGCGCGCCCGAACTCCACACCTTCTGACCGTTGAGGACCCACTCGTCGCCGTCGCGATCGGCCTTCATGGCCACGCTGGCGAGGTCGGACCCGGCGCCGGGCTCGGAGAACAGCTGGCAGCACAACGTCTCGCATCGGGCCCAGGAGTCCACCCAGTCCGCCTTCTGCTGATCGGTACCGAGCAGGCGGATCGTGGGCGCCATCAGCCCGATGGTGACGCTGTGGGTCTCGTGCCCACCGGGGGTGACGTACTCGGATTCGAGGCGGTTGAAGACCTTCTCGTGGTCCTTGGTGAGGCCCATCCCGCCGTAGGTCGGGCTCCCAGGTGATCTTGTGGTAGCCGACCTCGGCCTTCTTCTGGGTCCAGGCAGCGGCCTCGTCGATGGTGGCGCTGCTCTTCTTCGTAGGTGAGGTTGTGGAACACCGAGACGCTGAACTCGCCCTCGCCCCAGACGACGGCGCGTTCGCCGGAGTCGTCGAACTTCTTACGCTCGGCATTGGCGTCGAGCCAGGCGCGTGCCTCGGCCTCGAATGTGGCGAGATCCGGTGCGGTGGTGGTGTCGGCCATCGGGTCCCCTCGGAAGATGTCGTTGTGCGGACGGTCGCGCCTGCAGCGCAGGCATCATTATCGACCAGGCGATCGATTCCTGTCCCGTCGACGTCGCACACCCCACTCCACGGCCTCAGGACACACGAAATCTGGGACTCTGCGCGCACCGCTGCGCGCAAGGTCCCGGATTTCGGCGTGTCGCGCTACTCGGCCAGGGGGGCCAGGGCCTCGGCGATGTCGGCCACCACGGCCGGGTCGGCGTCCTTCGGTACCGACACGATGCCGAGGTCGACGCCGGCATCGGCGAAGCCACGCGCCTCGGCGACCATCACCGACGGATCTACGGAGTAGCGGACGATGGACGACACGGTGATGTCGGCCGGGTCACGGCCGACGTCTGCGCAGGCCTCGACGAACACCCGATGGCGCATCGTGAAGTCCTCGAGGTTCATCGTCGGCGAGCCGTAGTTCCAGTGCTGCGCCCAGCGTGCCGCAGCCGGGATGGTGCGACGCAGACCCGAGCCACCGATGCAGATCGGCAGGGGATCCTGGACCGGCTTGGGGTTGTTCATCGCGTCGGTCAGTCGGAACCAGCGGCCCTCGAAGTCGGCTCGATCGCGGGTGAGCAGGAGGTGCAGGACCTCGACGCCCTCCTCGAAGCGCTCGAAGCGCTCGGTCATCGAGCCCAGCTCGATGCCGTACGCGTCGCACTCCTCTTCGTTCCAGCCCGCACCGATGCCGAGCTCGAGGCGACCGCCGGAGGTGACGTCGAGGGTCGCGGCCATGTTCGCGAGCACGGCCGGATGGCGGTAGAGCATGCCGGTGACCAGGACCCCGCCACGCAACCGTTCGGTCTCGTGCAACAGCGCGGCGAGCGACATCCAGCCTTCGAGGCAGTCGTCTGCGGGGTCGCCGAAGATCGCGTAGAAGTGGTCGAAGGTCCAGCCGGACTCGAACAGCTCGATGTCGTCGGCGCGTTTCCACACCTCGCGCAGCCAGGACCAGGTGGTGCGTTGGGGCGAGGTGCTGATCGCGAACCGCATCTCAGGAGGCCTCGGCTGGTCGGGGCGGGTGGACCACGGCCGGGTTGCCCTCGGTCCAGTCGACGGTGAGGACCCGGTGCGCGATGCGCCACCCGTCCGGAGTGCGCACGAGCTGGTCGTCGTAGCGGCCGGCGATGATGTAGTTGTCGCCGCCCTCGGTGCCGTGCAGGACGTGTTGGGCCTGGAAGTAGCAGCGGCAGGTGGCGGCGTCGCCGTCGATGGCGACCTGGTGGTTGGCGACGATGTGTTGAGAGATCGTCAGGCGGTTCAGCGCCCGGTCGACCCGGTCGATGATCGCGTCGGCACCATGGCATTCGGTGCCGCCCAGCAGCGCGTAGGCATCGGGCGTGAAGACCGTCGCCAGATCGGCGTGGGGCCCGTGGTCGAGCAGCCACGTATAGGTGATCGTCAGATCGACGATGGCCTTGGTGTCGAGCAGTTCGGCAAGCGCCGGATCGACGGCGTCGGACATGGTTCCCCCCGGGTCACGATGTGGCGTGTGCGCGCGACGCTACCGCGGTGGGCTGAAAGGGACCGGCTGAGCGCGACGGCGGTCGGTCAACCGACGGCGAAGGGAGTCGGCTCGGGGCCGACGGCCACGGTCGACTGCAGGACCGGGCCATAGGGTTCGCCACCTGCGAGGCCGGTGACGCGCAGCTCGACATCGCGGCTCGCCGCCAGGACGACCTCGCCGCGGTCGAGATCGAGCACACCGACGGGATTCGCCGCACGTGCCTCGAGCTCGGCCTCGGTTCGCTCGCCGATCTCGGCGAAGCTGAGGTTCTCGACCGGCAACGACGACCGACTCTCGTATTCGGCCATGACCGCTTCGAGCCAATCGCCCAACAGCGGTCGACCCCTCGCCGTCGTAGTCGACGACGTTGGCCATGTGGAAGTAGTGCGGCCAACGCCGGAACGACAGCATGTGGCGGATCGCAGCGATCGCTTCGTCGTCGAGCACGTCCTGGTAATCGAACAGCTCGCAGTTCGCCGCGGGGATGGTGCACGGATCTCGGCCCTCGTCGAGGTAGCGCTCGTGGAAGAACCAGTTGTACTGGTCGACCTGTTCGTCGGGCGTCGAGGAGTTCAGCAGGATGCCAGTCGGATAGCGCGGCAAGAGCACCAGCTCGAAGCCCGGAACGGGCTGGTCGCGGGCCTGGCTGCCCTCGGATGCATCACCGGCCAGGTAGCGCACGCCGGCCTCTTCGAACGCCGCCGCCATCTCGGTGTTGAGACCCTCGGGGAATGGCACCTGCGCCGACTCGTCACCGTCGAGCGGATCGTCCCAGACCCCCGAATGCTCGCCGGTGACCACCACCGAGGCGTTCGCCGACGCCTCCGGCAGGCCGAGCAGCTCCCACATCACCCGGTTGCGCAACAGGTCGCCGCGAGCGTCGGCGAAATCCGGCGCCTGCGCTCACGTCGAGGTCTCGGTGTTCGTAGGTGTGGTTCAAGAACCGCAGTCGTTCGCGCTGGCGGAGCACGGCTTCGGTCAAGGCGTCGTCGACGGAGCCGTCAGCATCGGGGACGTCGGCGCCGACGCCGTTGAACGGGAAGTCCACGGCGAACGACGACAGGGTGTCGTGTTCGGCAACCAGACGGCGCTGTGCTGCGACGATCCCGTCGATGTCGGCGGCGGTGTTGCGCACGGCCGAACCGCTCGCAGCATTGGCATCGGCGTCCCATGTCACGTAGTCCAGGAACAGATCGTCGATGTGGACGGCGAGGTGCGTGCGGGGGGCACCGATGTGGAGCCCGGAGGTGGCGAACGCAATGAAGTCGTAGACGAGCGCGTAGCTGTGCTGATGGGCCTCACCCATGGTGATGCTCGACAGGAGGACTTCGCGGCCATCGTCATAGCGCAGGAGCGAGATGAGCGGTTGGCCACTCGCCTGGTCCACCAGGAGCGGCTCGACGTCGGGCCCGGTGCCGTCGGCGCGGACGATCGACGCGAATGCCGGGCCCGAGAGTTGGATCGGCCGATCGGTCGCCACGCTGGCGAACACGTCTGCGCCCGCACCGGTCCATTCACCGGTGACGCCTTCGACCGTGTCGGCCCCCGCCATCCCGTAGTCGTACCGGCCGTCCTCTTCTCCGGGGAAGCCGCTCAGCACTGCGACCCGAACGTCGAAGTCACGCGCGTAGGCATCGATCAGCTGCCATTGCCGACGCCCGAGGCCCGTCTCGCCGCGTTCGTTCCGCAGCTCTGCATCGGCCAGCATGATCCCGTTGTAGAACCCACGGTCGCCGTCACGCAGTGCGGACTCGTCCAGCTCGTCCGCGTCGATGTCGAACACGTCGTAGTCGATGCCGATGACGTCGAGCGTCAAACGGAGCTGATCGACGGCGTTGGTGTCTGGGTTGGCTCCGTGAACGAGCACCAGCACCCGCAGGTCGACGCTCGGACCGTCCACCTCGATCGATGGCGGGTCATCGGTGACCGCAGCGAGTTGCAGGGGCGGGTGCGATGGGATCGTCAGGTCGGTCACGGCATCGTCGACGAGTGAAGCCCGATCGGCTGCGGCTTCCGGCGCCTCGTAGCCCGACGAAACCGGCTCGTCGTCTCCCCGTGCGGACAGGCCCGCGAAGACCGCCAGCGCTGCACCGAACAGGACGGCCACCGCGAGCGGCACGTAGCGCCGAATCCAGGTCGGCTGCGTCGTCGCCTCGTTCACGACGTGTTCCTACTTCGCGCCACGGCCAATACGGTATCGGTGCGGTGCGTGCGCCGGTCCGCGCCCGCTCGTCACCTGGGCACATTCGCCTTTCGCCATGGCGTGATGCCGCCGCTAAGGTCGCGCGTTGAACCGGTCGGGCACGGAGGAAGGTGCGGTTCGTTGGGACTGTTCGCAAACGTACGATCATCGGGCGACGCCGCACAGGCGGAAGATCTGCGCGCCGAGATCGCACGGCTCGAGAACGAAGTCGACCGCCTCCGGCTCCAGCAGGCGGGGGTGCACCCCGGCGGGGCCCTCGTCGAAGCCATGCAGCGCGCCGACGTCGCCGCCGACACCGCCGACTCCTCGGCGACGATGTACGTGTCGGCGCTGGCGATTCGCAGCGAGCTGGCGCAGATGCTGTCGCTGCTGAAGGGGGCCGTCGAGGACTTCGAGCTTCGCCTCGACCGGCTCGACCGTGGCCTCGATCAAGCCGCGACCGCGCTCGCGGACGACGACGCCGACCCCGATCCCACCCGCGAGCGGGTCGTCGAGATCGCCCGAGACGCAGCGCCGCGTGCGCACGACGTCACGTCCACTGGTCGGCCCCGCGCCGACGACCCCCGTGCCCGGCAGTGACCCGGCACGACCTCGGGTCTGCCTGATCACCGAGGGGACCTACCCGCACGTACTCGGCGGCGTCTCGAGCTGGTGCGACCAACTCGTCCGTGGCCTCGACGACGTCGACTGGTCCGTCGTACCCATCACCGCCGGCGGCTGGCGGCGGCGATCGCTGTTCACCATTCCTCCACACGCAACCCTCGAGCCGAGCCTCGAGCTGTGGAGTCGCACCCGGACACCCGCCGGTCTGTTGCGTCGGCGACGCGACGCCGGTGTCGTCGACCTACCCGCTCGGCTGTGCCGCGATCTGCTCTGGGCCGAGACGGATCCCGAGTCGTTGTCGGCGACGCTCGCGGCCTGCCGGGCCGCAGGACCCGACGCCATCGGTGCGTTCCGCACGATCGAGGCCTGGGATCGCTTCGTGCGCACGCTCATCCAACTGTCGAGCGCGCAGGGCACCGATCGGTTCACCGACGTCGAGTTCTCCGCACGTGAGGCTGCCGATCTGTGGCAGACGTTGTCGTGGGTCGCCCGAGCCGCCTGCCGTGAGCTTCCGCCGTCCGATGCGCTTCTGATCACTGCGGCCGGCTGGCCTGCCATCCTCGCAGCCGTCGAGAAGCAGCGCTCGGGCACGCCGGTCATCCTCGTCGAGCATGGCGTGTACGTACGCGAGGCCTACTTGAGCGCATCGAGCAGCGGCGTGTCCGCAGGACGCCAACTGTCCTCCACCCGCCTGGCGACGGCGCTCGCCCGCCTCGCCTACCACGTGGCGGACAAGATCACCCCCGTCACCTCGGCCCACCGCCCCTGGGAGCGCCACCTCGGCGCCCCCGATGCCCAGATCGAACCGATCGTCAACGGCATCGACTCGAGCCATCGGCCGACCCCGCCGCGCAACGCCCGCACCGTGGTGTCGGTGGGGCGCATCGACCCGCTCAAGGACATCGCCACGATGTTGCACACGGCGCGTCACACCCTCGACCGCATGCCCGACGTGCAGTTCCGCCACTACGGACCCGCAGCGCCGCACAACCGCGACTACGACCGCATGTGCCGTCGTATCCACGACGAGCTCGGTCTCGGCGACCAGTTCGTCTTCATGGGCCCGACCAGCGATGCCCACGGCGTCATCCGCTCCGCCGACCTGTACCTGAGCACCTCGATCTCCGAGGGGCTCCCACTCAGCCTGCTCGAGGCGATGACCGAGGCCCGGCCGATCGTGGCCACCGACGTCGGCGGATGCGCCGAGGTGGTGGCCGGGTGCGGCATGGTCGTCAACGCAGGCGATGCGCTGGCGCTGTCGCACGCCATCACCACGATCCTCGACGAGCCGCGCCTCGCGCAGATGCTCGGGCGACGCGGGCACCGACGCGTCCACCGTCGGTTCTCGATCGAACGGCAACACCAGCGCTATCGCGAGCTGATCCACGATGCCCGCGACGGCACCCTCGGCGTGCTCGACGACGAAGCCGACGCAGCCCTCGCCGGGTCGGCGCTGGCGGCGGTCGGATCGGTGGCGTAGATGGTCCGTCGCCGCAGCAGCCGCCTCGATCCCCTCCACGTCGCCGAGGTCCGCCTCGGACGCGCACCCCAGGATCCGCTCCAGACCGCGGTCGTGCTCGAGGCCTGGGCCGGGCGCACCCAGGTCGAAGCGCTCCCCGAAGCACGTAGCCTCCGGCCCGCGCCGGTCACCGAGCTGCCCCGTCCCCCGCGCCGAACCGACGCCGACCACTCGGTCGACGTCAACGAGTTCCTCATCCTCCTCGCGATCCTGGCGTCGGCATTCGGATGGATCCGTCCCCTCGAACGGATCCTCGATCAGGGCCTCGACGAGGTCATCGTGTGGGCGTTGCCGCTGGCGCTGGGCCTCGACCGTGCGTTGCGTCTTCGCTATCTGTCGGTCGACACCCTGCGTGCGCTCAGCGACGAACTGCCACGCCTGAACCTGGCGATCGCCGCGCTCATCGGCGTGGTGTCGTTCATCTCGACGCCGGTGCTCGTGGGCCTCTGCCTCACCGTCATCTGGGGCGAAGCTGCCGTGTTCGTCCGGCGTGGCTGGGCGTGGATGTACGTGCTCCTGATCGGCGGCACCAGCCTCTGGTTCATGATCGGCGGCGATGAGCTGGTCGCGCTGGTCACGTGCACGGCCGCCGTCGCGGTGATCACCAACATCTGCGCACTGGGCGCCGAGGGCGAGCGACCGGTGCTCGAACCACTGTCGCTGACGTTCGCCTCGGCGCTCATCGGGGTATCGGCAGGCGTGATGATCACCTCCGATCTCGACATGTGGATCGGTACCGATGTCCCGACCGCTGCGAGCGTGTTGTTCGTGTCGTTGACGGGTTGGTGGGCGTCGGCGCGGCTCGCCACGATCTGGTCGGAGCTGCCCGATCAGCTCCAGCGGGTCCGTCTTCGTGATCGACAGGGGTGGACCGGGGTTCTCGTCGGCGGACCCGTCGTCGAGGCCGTGCTCCGGCTCACTGCGCCCACCACAGCCATCCTCATCGTCTACGCAGTGTTGGGTGAATGGCGCACGGTCGGTGTGGTCAGCGGGTTCGCCGTGCTGGCCCTGGCGATGCTGCTGACCGGATTGGTCACCAGCGCCCGGTACTGGGCCCAGGCCGCGGCCATGTTCGTCGCGGGGGCCGTGGTGTCGCTCGTGCTCCCCGCGTGGTGGCCCGGATCGACCTTGCTGATCGGCGCGGCCATTCCCGCCATCGGCGCTGCGATCGCATCGGCCCGGATGCTCCGCCACACCACTGCGGTCTACGCCACCCGGATGATGATTCGCTGAGCACGAGACGTGACCGGACCGAGTCGGCCGACCGTCAGCGGATGCCGTCCCACGCCGCCCGGACCGACACGGCAGGATCGGCGACGAGTGCGCAGCCCTCTTCGGCGAATCGGTAGACGACGCGATCGGTCATGTCGTAGGGAGCCCAGGCATCGATACCCGGGTCGAGCTCACGAACGAAGTGGGTCCACGCCGCGTGCATCGTCGTCGACAACGCCGTCGGCAACTCGTCGGTACCGAGGAAGAGGTCGACACCGGGCGCCTCGAGGGTCGCGAACACGAACGGGATCTCGAGCGCATGGCAGGCACCGAGCGCGCCACCGAAGGCTCGGCTCTTCCAGTCGAACTCGTACATCCAGGTCGGGGCATCGGCGCCGGAGCGGGCCTCGCCGAGGCGTATCGCCGGGATCCGGAAGGTGTGGTCGGTGGAGATGGCCAGCGCCAGCTGCCCGGCGGTGGCGGTGGGCATCGCCCGGCGGTAGACGTCGATGAGCGGCCGGCGCGTCGTCGACGTAGCGACCGATGATGCGCTCGAGCTTGTCGTCGGGAACTGCCTGCATGCCCCACAACGCGGTCTCGTCGGTGTTGGTCCCGATCGAGCACCACGATGTCGTGGCCGGCACCGCGCGGCCATGGCGTCGATCGGGCGGTCGGGAAGCAGGTCGGCCACGACGCTGGGATAGAACGGTGACTGCGCGGCCCCGAGGAACGCGCTGGCGGTCGCTTCGACGCGTTGTTGGGCCTCGAGCACGAGCTGCACCGGCACGCGCACGGAGCGCGTCGAGGTCGCCGTGGTCGATCCCGAGCTCGGCGGCCAAACGGGTGGCGGCCTCGTCGGCTGCCGCGGCCGCCAGGACGTGGTGACCGGCGCCGCTCTGCAGGATGGCGCCGCGAATGGTGGCCTCGCCGGCGCGGCAGCACCATCTGCGACGCGACGCTGAAGGCACCTGCGGACTCGCCGGCGATGGTGATGCGGGCCGGGTCGCCGCCGAAGGCCGTCGATGTTGCGGTGCACCCAGTCGAGCGCGGCCTGCTGGTCGAGGAGCCCGTTGATGGCCGAGGTGGGCTGCGCCGGGGATGGCCGCGAAGCCGAGCGCACCGAGGCGGTAGTTGATGGTGACGACGACGAGGTCGCCGTCGGCGGCGAACCTCGTCCCGTCGTACCAGGGTGTGGCGCCGGTGCCGTGGCGGAAGTCGCCGCCGTGGATCCACACCATCACCGGACGGCCACCGTCGTCTGCCGCCGGCGTGCAGACGTTGAGGGTCAGGCAGTCCTCGTCCCAATCGACGGCCATGGCATTGGTCATGCCCTCGCCGGGCAGCTGCGGCGCGGCCGGGCCGAACGCGGTGGCGTCGAGTGGCTCGGTCCACCGCTCCGGACCGGCGCGGGGGCCGCGAACCGGCGCGCACCGGTGGGCGGGGCCGCATAGGGGATGCCGGCGAAGAGCAGCACGCCTCGGCGGCGGCGGCCACGCACCGGGCCATGGGTGGTCGCAACGATCGGCGGGGAGTCGGCCATAGCGTCATCCTCGCACGATGAATCGCGTTGCGAGCGCGGTTCTCATGCCGGACGGGCCGGGGTCCGGTGTAGCGGGGGCGGGGGCGAAAGCGCAGCGGCGCCTCGCCGTACTCCTCGATGGCGTGGGCCAGCCAGCCGACGATGCGGGCGATGGCGAAGACGCCTCGCCTGCGGTCTCGTCCATGCCGGCGAGCCAGGTGAAGGTCCCGAGGGCGAGGTCGATGTTCTCGACGGCATCGCTGCGTTCGGCGACGATGCGGCGGATGGCGGCGACGACCTCGCCGCGGTCGGTCGTCCGCCCAGGCGGCGTCGGTCAGGTCGAAGAGCACCCCGGCACGAGGGTCACTGGTGCGGTAGACGCTGTGGCCGAAGCCGGGGAAGGCGCCGAGCCGCTGCCGGGCGTCGCCGATCGCCTCCGCGGGGTCGGTTGCGGCCGCAGCGACCGCCAGACGGTGCACCTCGCGGCTCGCGGCACCGTGGAGCGCACCGCCGACGACCCCGAGGCCCGGCAGCGACGACGGCATAGGGATCCGCCCGGACCGAGGCAGCGATGCGAGCGCCGAACGTCGAGGTGGCCATGCCGTGGTCGCTCAACAGCACGAGCGCCGCGTCGAGGGCCCGACACGCGTCGGCGGCGTCGGCCGGCAGCGGGCTCAGACGCGGCCACAGGGCCTCGGCGACGCCCGACGCTGCCATCGAGCGGCGTCGGCCTCGTCTGCCGAGCGCGGCGACCGACGTGAGCACGAGTCGGCGTCCCGCAGCTGCGACACCCGCCGGTGACAGGTCGGCGCGCAGCGGGTCGGTCGTCGAGGCCGCCGCGCAGGCCGACGCGGAGCTTCTCGATGGCGGGCGCGTCGGCGCCGAGCGCCGCCACCGTGCGCGCTGCCACCGCGAGGGCGTCCCGGTCGGGCTGCCACCGGACCGACTCGGTCGGGCGTCGACGCCGAGGGTCCTCGGCGGAGGCCGTCGGGTGCCGGCTCCGCCGGCGCTGCGCCACAACAGCTCGGCGACGGCTTCGAACCCGACGCCCGAGCGCGCCAGCGTGGTGAGGTCGAAGACCGGCGACGGTGACCCGCCCGTCGACGACGTCGGTGATGCCGGTGGTGATGACGGTGCCGATCTCGCCATCGGCGACACGTCGACGACCCGATCGGAGCGCATCGAGTTCGTCGCTGTCGAACAGCGAGGTGCGACCGTCGAGCGCGACGCGTCGATGCAGCAGCCCGCGGCTCACGTAGGCGTAGAGCGTGGCCTTCTTCACGCCCAACCGGGCTGCGGCCTCGGTTGCGTTCAGCTCTGCCAACCCGACTCCCGTCGGTACATGATTGATCAGCGTTGACGCAATCATGATTGTCAACATGCGCCGGCCGTTGCCAAGGTGAGGCCATGACACCTGCCGATGGAGCAACGATCAGCGCCACGCCTCACCATCCCGCACCCACCGCACGACACCGCTCGCCTGCGGCGTCGGAAGTGCTCGTCGCGCCACCCGGCCTGAAGGGTCTCGTCGTCGCCGACACCGCCGTCGGCGACGTGCGCGGCAGCGAGGGCTTCTTCCACTACCGCCAGTACGACGCCACCGAGATCGCAGCGAACCACACGCTTCGAAGCCGTCACCCATCTCCTCCTCGACGGCACGCTGCCCGACGCCGCCGCCGAAGCCCGAGACCCGGGCCACGCTGGGGGCTGCACGGGTGGTCGATCCGGCACTGGTCGAGTTCGCCCTGGGCCTCGCCGACGCCGGTCACGAACCGCTCGCTGCGCTGCGGAGCCTGCTGTCGATCGCCGTCGACACCACGCCGACGCTGGACCTCTCCCCCGCCGAGCGCCGTGCCGCGGCTCTCGCCGCCATCGGCGCCACCCCGACCCTGGTCGCCGCCATCCATCGGCGACGCCTCGGGCTCGAACCCATCGCACCGAACCCGACACTCGGCCACGCGGCGGACCACGTCCGCATGACCACCGGCGTCACCGCCGACCCGGTCCGCACCCGCGCCGTCGAGCGGTACCTGTCACTGACCGCCGATCACGGCTTCAACGCATCGACGTTCACGGCACGGGTGATCACCTCGACCGGCGCCGATGTCGGCGGGATCCTGTCCGGTGCGCTCGCCGCCCTGTCGGGGCCCCTCCACGGCGGCGCGCCCTCGCGGGTGCTCGACATGATCGACGCCATCGGCGACCCAGCCGACACCGAACGGTGGGCCCGGACCGAGCTCGCGGCCGGCCGCAAGCTCATGGGCTTCGGCCATGCCGTCTACCGGGCCGAGGACCCCCGTGGTGTCCTCTTGCGGTCGACGGCCATCGAGATCGGCGGCGACGTCGTCGACCGGGCCGTCGAGATCGAGCGCCGCATGCTCGCCGTGCTCCGAGCCGCCAAGCCCGACGCCGTCATCGTCACCAACGTCGAGTTCTACGCGGCGATCGTGTTGCACCTGGCGGGCATCCCCCAGGAGATGTTCACCCCGACCTTCGCCGTCAGCCGCATCGTCGGCTGGAGCGCGCACCTGCTCGAGCAGGCCGCTGCAGGCAAGATCATCCGCCCGTCGGCGCGCTACGTCGGCCCGCCCGTCGCTGTGGGGTAGGCGGCACCACAACCGCCCTACGGCATCTACCCTCGGGTCGTGCGCCGAGGCCGCCTGCGGATACCCCGACCCCTCGGACGCTTGCTCCAGGTCCTCGCGTTCTTGTTCGTCGTCAACACGTTCGTACTGCCGCAACTGGCCGGGACCCGCGATGCCGTCGAGTTGATCGGCAGTCTGGACCCGCGCCTGCTGGCGTTGGGCGTCGCTGCAGAGGCGGCCTCGTTGGCTGCGGTCGCGCACCTGATCCGCACGCTCGTCGCCGATGCCCACCGGCCCGAGCGCGTGGGTGACCAACCGCATCGTCTTGGCGTCGACGGGCTGCCAGCCGGGTCGTGCCCGGGGGTGCCGCAGCTGGTGGCGTGCTGTCATACCGGCTGTTGCGTCGCAGCGGCGTGCCCACATCCGAAGCGGGGTTCTCGATCGCGACCCAGAGCCTCGAGCAGGCCGCCGTGCTCGTGGCGATCTTGTTCGCCGCCACGGTCGTGTCCATACCGCTCGGTGGGCTCAACGTCGCCTACATCCTGGCGGCGACGCTGGGCGCAGCGGTGCTCCTCGCGCTGTTCGTCGTGGTGCTGGCGATCACCCGCGGCGAGGACGGCGCCGTCGATCGGGCCAGGCGCATGGCAAAGGCCACCCGTGTGCTCGACGAAGACCGGGTCGAGGCGCTGTTGCGTTCGCTCGGATCGCAGTTGCGCCAGTTGGCCGATCAACCCGGCGAGTTGTGGCGGCACATCCGTTGGTCGGCCGCGTACTGGCTCTTCGACGCGTTGGCGCTCGGGATCTTCCTCGCGGCCTACGGCCATTGGACCCGGCCCGATGTGCTCCTGGTGGCGTTCGGGCTCGCCAACATCGTGGCGATCCTCCCCGTCACCCCCGGAGGCCTCGGGGTCATGGAGGCCACGCTGTCGGCCGCACTGGTCGGATTCGGCGTCCCACCGGGCGTGGCGCTGTTGGGCGTGGTGTCGTGGCGGCTCGTCAACTACTGGATCCCGATTCCGCTGGGCGCAGCGGCGTACCTGTCGTTGCGCCTCGACGACGACGGCCAGGGTGCGGTCGACAACCTCGAGCGGCTCGCGGCCGAGGCCCGCCGAGAAGCCGACGAGACCCTGCCGTGGCGGCGACGAGGACGGTCGACCTGACCATCGGGCCACGTCGCTGGCTCGATGAACTCATGGCACGCGCTCAGCCGGCCGGCCCGTGACCGGCCACCGATGGGCGCTCACCGCTCGCATGCACCATCCAGGCGCCGACGGCGCGCGGTCGGATCGGGTGTCGCGTCACTCGACGCCGCGTTTGCCGCCTTCTCGCAGCAGCGGCTGGTGGGTTCCGAATCGACCGCCGCCGGGCTCGGCGCCCTCTGCCGCACCCGAGGTCAGGCCACCGTCGACCACCAGCGTCTGACCTGTCACGAACCCGGCCCGATCCGACGACAGCCACACCGCCGCGTTGGCGATGTCGTAGGCACGCCCACCACGGCCTCGCAACGGGGTGAGCTGGTTCTCGAACAACGCCTCGGCCCTGTCGGTGGCGTCGGGGTCGCCGTAGATCACGTCGGCGTTCATCGGCGTGTTGATCTTGCCCGGCGCGATGGCGTTGGCGCGGACACCGAACGGGGCGAGCTCGGCGGCGAGGTTCTTCGTGAACCCCACGACCGCGGTCTTGGCCATGGTGTAGGGATGTGGACCGAGCCCGCCCTGCACGCCGGCCACCGAGCTCGTGGCCAGGATGACCCCGCTCCCTCGGGGCTTCATCACGCGGGCTGCGTGCTTGGAGCCGAGGAACACCGACTTCAACAGCACGTCGATCGAGAACTGCCATTCGGCGAGGGGCATCTCGTCGATGGGACCGACGGCACCGACGATGCCGGCGTTGTTGAACATCACGTCGAGCCCGCCCCAACGGGCGACGCAGTCGTCGACGACGCCGGCTGTGGCGTCTTCGTCGGTGACGTCGAGGTGCGCATAGACAGCGGCGTCGCCCAGGTCGGCGGCGACGGCTTCGCCGCGCTCGTCCTGGATGTCGGCCACGACCACCTTCGCCCCCTCGGCGACCATCAGGCGACAGGTCGCCTCGCCGAGGCCGCTGGCGCCGCCGGTGACGATCGCGACCTTTCCGTCGAGCATGCGAGCAGCGTCGTTCGTGGTCATCGGGTGGCTCCTGGGTCGGTGGTCTGGGTCAGGTGGGCACGGCCGTAGCCGTCGGGTTCGGTCCAGTTGGGTTCGCCGCGCCACGTCGACGGGTTCGTCCCAGCGTTCGGCGTACACGAACTGTTCGGCGGGCTGGCGCGGCGCGCCACCCCAGCGTCCCGTGGGGTAGCCCACCGGGATCATGGCGTGCATGTGCCAGAACCCCTGGGGCATGCCCAGCAGGTCCTCGATCTCGCGCTTGCGGAGCTTCAACAGCGTGGTGATGAAGGTGCCGAGGCCCTCGGCGCGTGCGGCGAGGCACAGGTTCCAGATCACCGGGAAGGTCGTGGACTCGCCGCGGTCCTTGCCGAACACGAAGATCAGCAGCGGGTGGTCGTCGAGGTGATCGACGAAGTACGCGGCCGAGCCGGCGTTGCGCCGGGTCTGGGCCATGGCCGGATCGGCGGGGTCGGCGGCTTCGAGCTTTTCGCGCATCTCGGCGTAGCTGGTGGCCTGGAGCTCGTCGTAGGCGGCGCGGTAGATGGGCTTGATGGCGGCCTTGGTGGCGGGATCGGTGACCGTGACGAAGCGGAAGGTGTGGGTGTTGCCGCCCGAGGGGCCGCGCACGGCGGCGTCGAAGATGCGGGCGAGGACGTCGTCGGGGACCGGGTCGGGTCGGACCCGGCGCATGGCCCGGGTGGTGTAGATGGCTTCGTACAGGTCCACGAGATGCCTCGATGAGCGTTCGGCTACGGTGCTGTCGAGCAAATTAACCGAGCGATATGTTCTCGGCGAGCGGGGCGCGACGGGGGCCCGCTCCCGCACACCTCAGGGGGATCCATGGCCAGCGAATTCAACTACGAAGACGTCACGGTCTTCGGACTCGACGACGGCGACGAGCTGAAGATGCTCGAGCTACAGAACGAATGCACGTTCATCTGGTCGAACAAGGAGGGGTGGCCGGTCGGGGTCATCATGTCGTACGTGTTCGTCGACGGCTGCTTCTGGATGACGCTCTCCAGCCAGCGTGCCCGCGTGCCGGCGATGCGCCGCGACCCGCGCTGCGCGGTGTGCGTCACGTCGAAAGGCACCGAGCTGGGAGCCAACCAGACCGTCACGTACAAGGGCACCTGCGAGATCCTCGACGATGACGAGACCAAGGCCTGGTTCTATCCAG
Source organism: uncultured Acidimicrobiaceae bacterium (assembly GCA_963716795.1). Lineage (GTDB taxonomy): Bacteria > Actinomycetota > Acidimicrobiia > Acidimicrobiales > UBA8592 > CAVQUE01. Next base: position 213,936 of record CAVQUE010000005.1, read on the forward strand.
CCCTCGCCAAGGCCATCCGCCCCAACGACGAACAGGCCGCCCGCAACTTCGCCGGGTTCCTCGATTCGCCGCGACGGGTGATCTTCAAGATCACCCCGACCCAGCGCATCGGTTACGACGGGCGCAAGATGGGCAAGGCCACTGCGCAGTGGGTCGCCGACCACGGCGATCAGTAGCGGACCGACACCGCCTCTCGCGCCCGACGACACCGATGACCGTTCTGTTCGTGGTGGCCATGGAGGCCGAGGCCGCACCGGTACGCATCGCGCTCGGCCTCGACGGACCGGGCGCCGCGCTCCACCGGTCGTTTCCTGCCCGGCTCTGGCGGGGCGACGGCGTGGCACTGGCCACCAACGGCACCGATGCCCGCTTCGACGTCGACGCCATCGCGACCCAGCCGGCAGTGGTCACCGCGCTGCACGCCATCGAGGCCGTGGCCCCGTCGCTCGTGGTCTCGGCGGGTACCGCCGGCGGCTTCGAGGCCCGGGGCGGCGCGATCGGCACCGTCTACCTCGCCGACCGTTGCGTGTACCACGACCGTCGCATCGCCATCGACGGCTTCGACCGCTACGGGGTCGGCGACTATCCCGTCCACGACCTCTCGGGCTGTCGCCGCTGCGCTCGGCTTCGCCAGCCGGCACGGTCTCGACCGGCAACGCGCTCGACGCACCCGAGGTCGACCTCGCCACCCTCGACCAGCACCGCAGCGGTGGCCAAGGACATGGAGGCCGCAGCGGTCGCCTGGACCTGCGAGCAGACCGGCACGCCCGTTCACGGCGCTGAAGGTGATCACCGACCTGGTCGACCACCACACCGAGACCGCCGAGCAGTTCCTGGCCAACCTCCGCGCTGGCCACGCAGCGCCTGGCCGACGCGGCAGCGCGCATGAGCGCCCACCTTCTCGCCGACCCCGCCGGGGCCGGACTGCCCGTCACGCACCCCTGACCTGAACCCATCACCGAGGAGACATCACCATGAAGCTCGGACTCAGCGCCGACGAAGTACTCACCACCACCCGTTCGGTGCGCAAGCGCCTCGACCTCGAACGACCGGTCGAACGCGAGGTCATCGAGGAGTGCCTCGACATCGCGCTCCAGGCCCCGACGGGGTCGAACACCCAGGGCTGGCAGTGGGTGTTCGTCACCGACCCCGACAAGAAGAAGGTCATCGCCGACTACTACGGCGCCAACTTCGACATCTACACCAACCGTCCCGGCCAGCCCGAGTACGCCGACGACGATCCCCGCACCAGCCAGCGCCCGCGGGTCATGGACTCGGCGGGTTACCTGCGCGAGGTCTTCCACGAGGTCCCGGTGCTGCTGATCCCGTGCATCTCCGGCGCAGGCCGCCTCGACACCGACACACCGACGTTCGGCCAGGCCAGTGCGTGGGGTTCGATCCTGCCGGCCGTGTGGAGCTTCATGTTGGCGCTGCGCGAACGTGGCCTCGGCTCGGCGTGGACGACGCTGCACCTCCCGAACGAGAAAGAGGTCGCCGAGCTGCTCGGGATCCCCTACGACACCGTCACCCAGGCCGGCCTGTTCCCGATCGCCTACACCAAGGGCACCGACTTCAAGCTGGCCGAGCGCCTGCCCGCCAGCGCCGTGTCGCACTGGGACACCTGGTAGGCGTTTCGGCGATCCAGGGGCGCGGTCGCGGGCCCTTCACCGCGGCCCCGCCCCGGCTAACGTCGCCGTCCATGACGACGACGCGCACCGACACCATCACCACCGCCGACGGCAGCTTCGCCACCCACGTCGCGGTGCCCGACAGCGGCTCGGGACCGGCACTCGTCGTCGTCCAGGAGATCTTCGGCGTCAACACCTACATCCGCGACGTCTGCGACCGCGTCGCCGCGCTCGGGTACGTGGCCGTGGCCCCCGACATGTTCTGGCGCCAGGAGCCCGGCTTCACCGTCGAACCCGACGAGGGCGAGGACGGCATGAACCGGGCGTACGCCAAGATGGGCGGCCACGACTTCGCCGCCATGACCGGCGACCTCGACGCCGTGTTCGCCCACGCCGCATCGATGCCCGAGTCCACCGGCGCCGTCGGCATCATGGGCTTCTGCTTCGGGGGCACGGTGTCGTTCCTCGCCGCCGCCGACCTCGATCCGACCTGCGCTGTGTCGTACTACGGCAGCGGCGTGGCAGGCGCCCTCGACGACAAGGCCGCGTCGGTCACGTGTCCCGTCCTGTTCCACTTCGGCGACGACGATCCGTTCCTGCCCAACGCCGATGCCGACGCCGTGGCGGCACGCTTCGCCGACGTGACCACCGCAACGGTGGTGGTCCAGCCGGGCGCGGGCCACGCCTTCGACAACTCGTTCAACCCGATGTTCTCGAACCCCGACGCCGCCGCAGCCGCATGGGAACACACGGTCGCCTTCCTCGCCGAGCACCTGCCCGTCACCTGAGGGATCCACGCCCCCGATCGCTGCGCATGGGTCGACCGACGGAGCACGTAACCGTTCGGTTCCGCGATCGTCTGGATCGCCATGACAACCGGACCACACGTCGCCGACGCGCGCACCGCCGCCGGGAATCCGATCGACATCGGCGGCCCCCGTCGCGTCGGCCGAGGCCGTCGGCGACCCCTGCGAGCACGCACGCTGCTCCTCACACTGGCCACCCTGTTCGTCGTCACCGCATGCTCGGGCGACATCAGCTTCAGCATCGGCGGCCAATCGGTCGACGACGCCGCGGTGGAGCTGATCGAGGGCGACCTCGCCGACCAGATCGGACTCGGCGAGCTCACCGCCGCCTGCCCCGAGGTCCCCGACGCCGAGGTCGGCACCGAGTTCGACTGCACTGCGACGACCGCCGACGGCGCCGTCATCGAGATCGCAGGTGTCGATCGATCGCGAGGACCACATCGATCTGACCACACGCAATCTGCTGTCCCCGGTCGACCTCGCCGGTTTCGGTGCTGCCGGGGTCGACCTGATCAACGAACAGCAGGGACTCACACTCGACGCCGTCGGTCATGGACTGTGGCGACACCGTCGTCGTGTTCGAGGCCAGCCCCGAGTTCACCTGCCTGCTCACCGACCCCGACACCGGCGAGCTCTTCGATGAACGTTCATCGTCGACCGATCTCGACGCCGGCACGTTCGACCTCGAGGTGACCCCACGCTGACGCGCCACCGCGAGCAACCGATGAAGGCTCAGGCCCACCGGCCCGTGGCGCTCGCGCCGTTCGACCGCCCAGGCGTGGGCCTCAGCGCTGGCCGCCCAGTCGATCGCGTTGCGCACGCACCAGCGAATAGTTGGGATCGGCGTAGGTGTCGGCACCGTCGCCGAACTGGACGTAGGCCACCGGCGACCGGCCTGCGTGTTTCACCCAGCCCACCAGGTTGCTGCCCGGCGGATGCGACCATCCGTCGCGGGCGTAGCGCTGGCCCCGGATGGCGAGGTCGGCCGACCAGAAGTTGCCGTCGCTGAACGCAGTGGGTCGATGCCAGGACCGGCTCGACGTCGGCCTCGAAGACCGGGGCCAGGTAGACCTCGTCGGTGATCGCGAACGACGCCGGGAGCCCTGCGCAGATGGGGTGATCGGGATCGACGACCTCGACGGTGTGGGTGACGTCGTGGTGATAGCCCGAGTCGGGATAGTCCACGCCGTCGAGGGTGGCGGGCTGGTAGTGGAATCGGCCGCCGATGACCCGTGCGCCCACTCCTCCCACGCAGGCCAGCCGGCCAGTGCGTGGTGCAGGAACACCATGCCCTTGCCGGCGTCGAGCAGCGCCCGGGCACCGTCGACGAACGACGACGGCGGCGTCGGCGAACACCGCCGGCGGTTCGCCGCCGGTGAAGGTGATGCCGGGCATGTCGTACATGACGAAGACGTCGTAGGGCTCGGCCCGTTCGGTATCGAAGAACACCTGGGCGGCCGGCTGTTCGACGTGGGTGTAGCTCGTGACCGAACTGGCGGGATCGGCGACGAGGGCGTCGAAGACGGCGAAGAACGCCGCCTTGTCGAAGGGGTGACCCTTGGTCATCAGCAGCACCGACGTCATGGCGCCCGACGGTACCCGTTCGCCGGACCCGTCGCCCTGCGACCTGCGCCGCCGTGGAACCCACCGGCGCCGGACGTCCGGCCATCGACGATGTGTCCGAGGTCACCGGGCGCGAGTACCGTCTCGCGGCCATGCACGAACCGGCAACCATGCCCGAGCGCCTCACTGCGTTCCTCGAGGCCCAGGGCGCAACCGACATCCGCATCGACCGCTACACGCCCATGACCGGCGGGTACTCGCGCCTCATGGCCCGCGTCGACGCCCATTTCACCGTCGACGGCACGACACACTCGGGGTCCTACGTGCTGCGGGGCGATCCGAAGCCCGGCCAGGCGATCATCGAGACCGACCGGCGCCAGGAGTTCGCGCTCATCACGGCGTGGCCGATCATCTCCCCACCCCGAGGGCGCACTTCCTCGATGCGGACCGGCGAGCACTGCGACACGCCGGCGTTCATGCTCGACTTCTCGCCCGGCCATGTCGACCCTGCCCTGGATCGAGACCCACGGCATCGGCGATCTGCCCATCCGCCTGGCCGAGCTCGCCGGCGCCATCCACTCGGTCCCCGTCGACGTCCTGCCCGACGCTCTGCCCCGACCCGCCACCGGCGACGCCATGGGCGAACAGATCGCCCGGTGGAAGTCCTCGGCCGACGCCCACGTCGAGGACCTGCCGATCTTCCGGTACGTCGCCGCCTGGCTCGACGCACATCGGCCGCCGCCGGTGCCACTCGGGCTCGTCCACCACGACTTCTCGACCGCCAACATGCTGGTCGACGACAACGGCGATCTGATCATCATCGACTGGGAGCTCGCCTGCATCGGCGATCCCCGCGAGGACCTCGGCTACTTCAAGGCCTACGCGCAGGCGGCGCCGCCGGACCTCATCGACGCCGACGTCGACGGCTTCTGCAACCGCTACCGCGAGATCACCGGCTACGGCGAGGACCAGCTCAACCCCGCGGTGATGACGTACTTCCTGGTGCTCGGGCGTGATCGGCGTGGTCGACCAGCTCCGCAACGCCGGCGCAGCGATGGCCCGGGGCGAGACCAGCTCGACCAACATCGCGTTCAACATGGACAACATCTTGTTCGGCCAGGGCGCCTGGATGGGCGCCACCGCAGCGCTCGAGGCCGCATTCGACGGAGGCAACTGATGCTCGCACGACCAAGCACCGACCAGGTCCTCGAGGCCATCGCGAACGACCTGCGCGACGTCGTCGCCCCTGCGTGCACCGACGATCGGGCGACGGTCCTGCTCGGCCAGGTCGACCAGCTCCTGCGGAGGCTGGCCCGCCGGGCCGCCCACGAGATCGCCTGGATGCACGAGGAGATGGCCGCCATCGATGCCGCCGTCGACGGCGACACCGACCCGGCCACCGCCGAGGCCCTCGCCGCGTTCCGCGCCGCGCCGACCGACAGCCTGCACCTGGCCGATGTGCTCGATCGCTACAGCCTGGCGTCCGAATGCGCTCAGCTGCGCGATCGAAGCCGCACTGGCCGCCGGCGACACCGACGCGCATCGCCGAACTCCGGGCACTGCTCGATGCGAGGGTCGCCACCGAGATGACCATCCTCGGCCAACTCGACCTCGTCGGCCGCGGCTGAGACGACACCAGCTGGGACACCACTTCCCGACCGTTTCCGGCTCCGAGGCAGGCGTACCATCGGGCGATGACGGGTCGGTCGTGCGGGGTCTGCGGTGACGTCGCCACCGGACGCCGGCGCGGTTCTGCGCCGACTGCGGTGCCCCGCTCGACGCCACCGTCGTCGATCGCTCGACCGGCGACGACCCGCCGTCCCCTGGCACGGCGTCCCGGCCGCACCGGCGGCCGAGAACCGGCCCCCATCGCAGACGAGACGGTCGCAGCCGACCTCGGGGCGGAGTCCATCGAATCGAGCCGCCCGGTGCGACGCATCGTCCCCCTCGCACTCATGGCCGTCGCGGCGACCGTCGGCGCCATGGCACTTGCCGCCGGCGACCCGGCCGACGATGCCACCAGGCCACGGCCCGTTCCGACCCTCGACGGGACGCTGCGCAACGACGCACCCCGGCCGATCCCGAGCGCCACCCCGACCGCACGCGTCCACGACGACACCCGCGACCCGAGCCCGACCCCCGTCGCGACACCGGCGCCGATCGATCCCGGGGATCTACCGGCGATGGAGGCCACCCATCTCGCGGTGATCGGTGAACGCAGACGCTCGAGTTCCTCGATCTCCGCACCGGGATCTGGACGCAGTCGACGGCAGCGTCGGCCCAGCCGATGGATGCGCACGCCGTCCGTGGTGGCGTCGTCGTCCAGTCCGCGGACGGGTCCTGGGCGTTCGCGTCCGCCATGGCGGCGAGGCGATCGTTCCGGCAGAGCGGCGATCGCCGGCTTCGGACTCTGGTCGGCGAGGAGGTCTTCGTGACGGTCACCGTTCGACGGTGAGACGATCGGCCGTCTCGAGGCCCATCGGTTCGACGGCACCGTCGCCTGGACGGCACCACTGCCGGCCGGTGCCTGGCCGCTCGGCATCACCGACTACGGGCAGGTCATCGTGCAGGCTCGCCGAGCGCATCGTCGCCCTCGACGGCGCCACCGGGACACCACGGGTCGTCGCCACCGGCAACGCTCGTGACGACCTTCGACGAGACGCGTGGTGTTGTGGTCCTGCGACGAGCAGCTGCGCTGCGCGACGTCGCAGCTCGACGTGGACCACCGGCGTCACCGCAGTCGATCTCGGACGCCAGCTGGTAGTTCGAGCCCGCCGGATCGGGCCGGTTCGTCGGCTACCCGCAAGCCGGCGGCGAGCCGCAGCGTGTTCGCCGTCGTCGACGGTGTCCTCACCGAGGTCGACGACGACGGTCGGCGCGCGCCGACGTCGCCCGAGCCGTCGCGCCGACGCGAGTCGGGCGTCGAGCGTCGAGCTCGGCGTCGACACCATCCGGTTCACCACGCCCGACGGCGACGTGAGCGACGATCGTCGCACCGCCCGGCAGCCGGCCCGAACGCCATGCTCCGCCTCGTCACCGCCGGCTGAACCGAACCACCGGCCGCTGAACCACAGGCCCGTTCCCCCAGCCCTTCGGCAGCGTCGGCGGCGGCCGGTACATTCTCGGGCGTTCCGTTCAGCAACTGCCTCAGGGGGCGCCGCAACCATGTTCGACTTCAACGGCAAGACCGTGCTCATCACCGGCGCCAGCTACGGCCTGGGTGAGGTGTTCGCCAACGACTTCGCCGCCGCCGGCGCCGACCTGGTCCTCACCGCCCGCAGCGCCGAGCTGCTCGAGGCCGTCGCCGAGTCGTGCCGGGCCAAGGGCTCCGAAGGTCACCGTCGTGCCCGGCGACGTGTCGGTCGAAGACGACGTCAAGCGGGTCGTGGCCGAGGGCGTGGCCGCCCACGGCACGATCGACGTGCTCGTCAACAACGCCGGCATCGCCGACATGCGCGGCGTCGCCGCCGAGCGTTTCGACGCCGAGACCTTCAACCGGATCCTGTCGGTCGACCTCGTCGGTGCGTTCTTCTACGCCCGCGAATGCGGCCTGCACATGCTCGAGAACGGCAGCGGCTCGATCGTCAACATCTGCTCGATCATGGCCAGCGGCGGCAACGAGAGCAACGTCATCGCCTACACCGCGGCCAAGGGCGGCCTGCTCAACATGACCTACCAGCTGGGCTGTGAGTGGGCCGACCGTGGCGTGCGCGTCAACAGCGTGTCGCCCGGGTTCATCGTCACCGAGATGACCCGACCCGCCCTCGAGGCGCTGGGCATGGACAAGTGGATCGCCAGCCGCACCCCGATGCGTCGCGTCGGCGAGGCCGGCGAGGTCTCCAACGCCGTGCTGTTCCTGGCATCGGACCTGGCCAGCTACATCACCGGCGTCGACCTGCTGGTCGACGGCGGCACCAACGCCAGCAACGGCACGTACCAGATCCCGCCGATCCATCACGAGTGGAACGTCGACACCCCGATGGTGCCCTCGCCGTACGAGCCGGTGCAGCCCCGCCCCGACTGGTACCAGGCGCTCGAGCCCGGCATCCCCGGCATCCACTACCCCATGCCGGAGGAGTAGGCCGCCTCCCACCCTGGCGGCAGCGAGGCGGACGGTCCGATCGAATGTCGGACGCCGTCAGCGAACGATCGCAGGACCGATACCGGTCGCAGCGCATGTCGCACCGAGCCACTACGGTGCCGCCATGACTGCACGACGAATCGTCATCACCGGCGCCTCCCGCGGCATCGGCCTCGAGATGGCCCGCATCCTCATCGGCGCCGGCCACACCGTCTACGGAGCGGTGCGCAACCCCGACGGCGCCGACGCGCTGCGCGAAGCCGGTCCTGCCGGCATCCTGCAGCTCGACATCGGCGACCGCGACAGCATCGCCGCGTTCGGTGAGGCCCTCGCGGCCGAGACCGACGCCATCGACGTGTTGTGCAACAACGCCGGCATCACCAGCAACGACCTCGGTGCCAACCGCCGCGAGTGCGGCCCGTGGGAGGTCGACCCCGACATCGTGTTGCGCGAGCTCGACATCAACGCGCTCGGCCCCATGATGATCACCCGCGCCGTACTCCCCCTCCTCGAAGCCGGCAACGACCCGGTCGTACTCAACACCTCGTCCCAGCTCGGGTCGATGGTCATCGGCGCAGCCATGCCCTTCGATGTGGCGTACAACGTGTCGAAGGCCGCGATGAACATGATCACGGTCATGTCGGCGGCGACGAACAAGAACGTGGCCTTCGTCGGCCCTGCACCCGGGATGGGTCAAGACCGACATGGGCACCGAGGCCGCCCAGCTCGAGGTCCCCGAAGCTGCCGGCGCCATCGTGGACTCGCTCCTCGGGCTCACCATCGAGGACTCCGGCCGATTCATCCGCTGGGACGGCACCGACCACCCGTGGTAGCCCCCACCGGCATCATCGACCAACTCTGGCGGTACCCGGTCAAGTCACTCCAAGGCGAACAGCTCACCTCGGTCGAGATCACCGATGTGATTCCCGGGCGATCGGGCCTGGGGCATCATCGACGACGCGACCGGTCATCTGCTGTCGGCGAAGCGGGTCCCGGAGCTGCTTGACCGGCTCGGCCCGCCTCGACGGCGACCGCTGCGATCGTGACCGTCCCGTCACGCAACGGCGGCGGCATCGACCGAGGCTCGCGAGCGACGATCCCGGCATCGACGCGGGCGCTGTCGGCGTGGCTCGACCGGCGACGTACGACCTGGCCCGGACCGTTCCCGGCGCAGACGTCCACCATCGCCATCGACTGGGACGACGGCACGGGCGAACGATCCCGCCGACCGACGAACTGCCGGTGTTCGAGTTCGACCACCCAACCGGGATGGTTCTTCGACTCGACGTCGAGTCTGCATCTGATCTCCACCGCCACGTTGCGCCATCTGGAACGTACGGTCGGCCCGGGCGCCGGCGACGTGCGCCGCTACCGACCCAACATCGTCGTCGACCTCGACGGCGACCTCGACCAGAGCGCCTTCGTCGAGGATCAGTGGGTCGAGATGCACCTGCGGATCGGTTCGGCCGAGGCCTGGGTGAAGAAGCGCACCGATCGCTGCATCGTCATCACCCGTGCCCAACCCGGTCTCGACCGCAGCCGCGACCCGCTGGTCTGGCTGGCTCGCCATCAAGAGCGCAACGCCGGGCATCAGCGCGCAGCCCCGTCGCCCCGGCGTGGCAGCGATCGGCGACCGCATCCGAGCGTTCGCCTGACCCGCCCACCGACCGGATCTTCGGCCGCGGAGCAATCTACGGTGGCCCGATGGCCGTCGGCACCTGTGCGATCTGCGACGCCGAGACTGCAGCGGGTGATCGGTACTGCTCTTCATGCGGGACCGCGGTCGGCGCCACGGTCATCGACCTCGACCCGGACCGGGCCGGCGTCGCCGGCCCGGCACGGATCGCAACCGGCGGGCACACCCGCCGGCTCGGGAAGCACGCGCTGACCGCCCTGGCCGTTCTCGTCGTCGGTGTCGGCGCGTGGTGGTTCGTGGCCGCAGGCGATGGGCCGGACCCGAGCGCCGTGCCGGTGTCGGAACGTCCCACGCCCGAGGCCTCGACGCCGACCTCTGCAGTGTCGCCGGTGCCACCGGGCGACGAGGATGCGGCGTCCGCGATCGAGCCAGAGCGGTCGACCGGCCGCTCGGACACGATGTCCTCGGCAGCGGGGGCCGACCCCATCGACCCGGCCATGCTCCCGGCGCTCGACGCGTCACACCTGGCCGTTGCCGGCGCCGACGGCCTGTACCTGTTGGACCTCCAGACGGGGCGTTGGAGCCGGCGCGACCTCCAGAACACACCGAGCGCGCTCCACGGCGTCGACGGTGGCGTCGTGATGGCGGGTTTCATCGGCGGCCGTCTTGCGTTCGCACCCGCCGACGGCGGGACACCCATCGCATTGGGCACCTCCGACAACGAATTGCTGCTCGTCGGTGACCGCAACGTCGTCGTCCGCCGGTGGAAGATCGCACCGTCGGAGATTCTCAGCGTGGGCCTCGACGGCCGGTCGCAGTGGGTGTACGGACCCCCACTCGGCACGTCGACGATCGGAGTGACCAGCGAGAGCGAGGTCATCGTGCAGGCCGCGCAGACCATCGTCGGTGTCGACCCGATCACCGGGACGACCCGGCCGGTCGCAGAAGGGAACGGGCTCGCCGTCAGCCCCGACCTGCTCGTCGTGTGGACCTGCGACAACGACCTGAGGTGCCGCACCGAACAGGTGCGCCTGGACACCGCGGAACGACGGTTGCTCGCCGATCGCTTCCTGCGGTGGGAACCGCTGGGCGACGGCGAGCATCGGGCCTGGGCCAGCGATGACGGCAGCCAGCCGCTCGCCTACCGGCTGGTCGATGGCTGGCTCGAACGAGTCAACGAGGTAGGGGTCGCACCTCGTCTCGCCGTCGCGGACGACCGCTCGGGCGCAAGCGTCACGGTCGAGGACGCAGCCCTGGTGTTCCGGAGCGCCGATGGAACGGCGCTCGCACAGATCGCGTCGCCCGTCGGCGACGGCGTGGCCAGGGTTGCACTGGTCCCGGCACCGCTCAGACCTTGACGACCTCGACGCGGGTGTCGCCGTAGGCCACGCCCGCCGCCCCAGTCGGTGGGCGCATCGGTGGTCAAGGAGTTGACGGTGGCGGCCCCGCCCGGCTGATCGGGATGGTGATCGCCCCACCATCCGAACGGCACGGCGACCATGCCGGGCTGCACCCTGACACCGATACGGGCCTGCACCCGCAGGCTCGCCGTCGCGGTGCGGACCTCGACGATGTCGCCCTCGGCGATGCCACGCTCCGACGCATCGGGCTCGGCGAGTTCGCACCATGGGCCGCCTTCTCGGGGGCCGTGCGCAGGCAGGTGGCTGTAGGAGCTGTTGAGGAACCGGGTGTGGTACTTCGGTGTGTGGAGCACGAGCGGCAGGTCGGCGCCCTCGGGGCCGTCGTCGGCTCCAGCACCCGGAGGAACGTAGGTGGGCAGCACCGGCAGGCCGCGCTCGGCCATCGCGGGGTTGACCAACGCGGCACGGCCGTCGGGAGTCGCGAAGCCACCCTCGGCGTAGGGCAGCAGCGGGTCGGGCAGGTCGAGACGCTTCCAGCCCGTGGCGCGCAGCTCGTCGAGGTCGACGGTGGGCATCGCCGATGCGCAGCAGCGACTCGTCGGATTCGAACAGCTCGGGCTCGTCGAAGCCCATCGCTGCGGCGAGGCGGCGGAACCACTCGGTGTTCGGGACGCTCTCGCCGACGGGTGCGATGGCGGCCTCGTTCCAGCCGAGCCACAGATGCCCCCACGACGGCACGACGTCGGTCTGTTCGAGCTGGGTGGTGGCCGGGAAGACGACATCGGCGTAGCGGGCGGTGTCGGTCATGAACTGCTCGCTGACGACGCAGAACAGGTCGTCACGTTCGAGGCCCCGCCGGATCAGATCCGCCGCGCGGCACCGTGACCACCGGGTTGCCGTTCCAGACGAACAGCGCCGTGACGGGCGGGTCGAGCGTGTCGTCGGTGAGCGCCCGGCCGAGCTCGTTCATGCTGATGCCGCGCCGGGGCGTGCCGCCGGTGAGGTTCGGGCGGTCGAAGACGCTGTCGTCGACCTCGCCCTCGGCCCAGGAGCCGACGCTGCGGGCCACGCCCCCGCCGCGGTGGCGCCAGGACCCGGTCAGCACCGGCAGACACGACGAGTGTCCGGAAGAACATGGCGCCGTTGGTGTGGTGCTCGGCGCCGATGAGGGTGCGGATGAACGCCGGCGTGGTGGTGCCGTAGGCGATGGCGAGGCGCTCGATCTCGTCGGCCGGCACGCCGCATTCGGCTGCGGCGCGTGCGGGCGTCCAGTCCGCGACGTGCGCGGCGAGCTCGTCGAAGCCGGTGGCGTGTCGCTCGACGTAGTCGTGGTCGACGAGGTCGTCGCGGATCAGCACGTGCATCATCGCCAGCATCAGGGCGACGTCGGTGCCGGGCCGAGGCTGGAGAAAGGTGTCGGCGGCCTCGGCGGTGACGGTCCGGAACGGATCGATCACCACGAGGTGGGCGCCGTTGGCCCGGGCCTGCTCGACCCAGGGCCACAGGTGGCGGTTGGTGAGCTTGGTGTTGGTGGCCCAGAGGATCGCGAGCTTCGCGTGCGCGATGTCGAGGGGGTCGGCACCGAGGCGCGACCCGTAGGTCTCGGCCATGCCGGCACCGGCGGTGGCGCCGCAGAGCGATCCGGTCTGACGGCTGGCACCGAGCCGGGCGAAGAACCGCCGGTCGAGCGACGTGCACTGCAACAGACCCTGGGTGCCGGCATCGGACCACGGCAGCACGGTCTCGCCGCCGTGGGCCTCGGTGGCCTCGTGCACCCGGCGCGCCACGAGCGCCAGGGCTTCGTCCCAGGTCGCGGGGCGGAACTCGCCGGCGCCCTTGGCACCGGTGCGGATGAGCGGCGTGGTGATCCGGTCGGGGCTGTAGACGCGCTCGATGAACCGGTTGACCTTCGGGCACAGCTCGCCCTGGGAGTAGGGGTGATCGGGGTTGCCGCGCAGCTTCACCGCCACACCGCCGTCGTCGACGGTGGCCACCCACCCGCAGCTGTCGGGGCAGTCGTGATGGCAGGTACCGAGGACCTGTCGAGTGGTCCCCGGAGGTGTCGAGCGCAGTCATGAGCGTCACTCTAGGAGCGCGCCCAGGCCGAGTCCGGCGGGTTTCGGACCCTCGCCCCGGGGTTCTCCCGCGCGTTAGCGTGCGCCATGGCCGATGATCCGATGTCTGCACTGCCCCGTGTCCCTGCCGCAGATGCGTCACTGCCCGGCGAGCTGGAGCTCGGGGCGCTGTCGATCTCGTTGGCGGTGGCCGACCTCGCTGCGTCGCGGGCGTTCTACGAGGCGTTGGGTTTCGTCGTCACCGGCGGGGACCCCGAGGCCGACTACCTGATCCTGAAGAACGGCGAGTCCACCATCGGGCTGTTCGCCGGCATGTTCGACCGCAACATCATCACCTTCAATCCCGGGCTGACCAACAGGATGGAGCGGCTCGAGTCCTTCACCGACATCCGCCAGATCCAGGCACGGCTCCTCGCGGCGGGCCTCGAGCTGGGCGAGCAACCCGATCCTGACACCTCGGGCGCAGCCCACATCACCGTCGTCGACCCCGACGGCAACCCCGTCCTCATCGACCAGTTCTTCTGAACGCACGCCGGCCGGCTCGGGCGAACCACCTATTGGCGACAAATAGACTAGAATTCAGACCATGTCGCGCACGCTGCCGCTGTCCGAGGCCAAGGCCAAACTCTCCGAGGTCGTGGACGAGGTCGACCGCACCCACGAACGGGTCACGGTCACCCGAAACGGTCGACCCATTGCGGTGGTCGTCAGCACCGACGACCTCGAGGCCATGGAGGAGACGCTTGCGATCCTGTCGGATCCGGCCATGATGCGCTCCATCGCCGAAGGCCGTGATGCAGTCGAGCGCGGCGACGTCTCCACCGCTGACGACCTGGATGCCCTCCGACGCCGCCTCCTCGACCGCAGCGAGTGACCCACGGGTTCGCACTCGCGGTCGCAGGGCCCGCCCGGCGCGCGATCGAGAGACTGCCGTCGAAGGTGGCACTGGCGGTGCTCGACTTCGTCAGCGGACCACTGCTCGACGCGCCCCGCAGGGTGGGCAAGCCGCTCCGTGGCGACCTGGCAGGACTCCACAGCGCACGAGTCGGCGGCTACCGGGTGATCTACGAGATCGATGAGGACACCGAATCAGTCACCGTGTTCGCCATCGACCACCGGTCCGACGTCTATCGACCCCGCTGACCGCCGCAACGCCCCCGATCACGGGACTCGAACGTGGCCGCGGCGCGCTGCTTGCGCACGCCCGGCGCGGACCATGCGCCATCGGGGGTGACCAAGATCAACGACGCCAGCGCGAGGAGGCCCACCATCACCGCACCGCGCACGACCATCGCTTCCACGTGGTCGCGTCTGTGAGGTGAGTCCCGTCCCCGGCCAGGCCACCCGACCCGCGGTGTGACGGTTTTCACTACACTCTCCCTCCGCGGCGCAGCGAGCGCCGTCTGAAGCGTTCCGGGGGGAACCCATGACTGCACTCGAATCGGAGATCCCGACCCACCTCCAGGGCAACGGGGCACCCGTCACCGAAGAGCTCACGCTCACCGATCTCGAGGTCACCGGCACCATTCCGGCCGAGCTCGACGGCCGCTATCTGCGCAACGGTGCCAACCCCATCACGGGCATGAGCGATCACCCGTTCCTGGGCGACGGCATGATCCACGGCGTCCGCCTTCGTGACGGTCAGGCCCAGTGGTACCGCAACCGCTACGTGCAGACGCCGTTCATCGCCGATCACACCAAGCAGGCCGTCGACGTCAGCAGCATGGGCGACATGGCGTCGTCGAAGGCCAACACCCACGTCATCGGCCACGCCGGCAAGATCCTCGCGCTCGAAGAGGGCCACTTCCCCTATGTCCTCGACGGCGACCTGAACACCGTCGGCCCCACCGACTTCGGCGGCAAGCTCACCGGCTCGTTCACCGCACACCCCAAGATCGATCCCATCACCGGCGAGCTGTTGGCGTTCGGCTACTACTTCATGGAGCCCTACCTCACCTACCTCCGGGTGAGCGCCGACGGCGACCTGGTCCAGGTCGAGCCCATCACCGTGGGCGGGCCGACGATGATGCACGACTTCAACGTCACCGAGAACAACGTCGTCTTCATGGACCTCCCCGCAGTGTTCGACATGGAGCTCGCCATGAAGGGCGAGATGCCCATCGTCTGGGGCGAGGACTACCCGGCGCGCCTGGGCGTGATGCCCCGCACCGGCACCGACGCCGATGTCGTCTGGTACGACATCGACCCCTGCTACGTCTTCCATCCCATGAACTCCTACGAGGACGGCGACAAGATCATCCTCGACGTGGCTCGCTTCCCTCACATCTGGCGTGACGGCCCGATGGACTTCCCGGACCCGGTGCTGTGGCGCTGGACCATCGACACCACCTCGGGCAGGGTCCACGAGGAACAGGTCGACGACCGCGGCGCCGAGTTCCCGCGGGTGGCCGACTCGGTCATCGGCCGCAAGCACCGCTTCGGCTACGAGATGGCCATGGGCGAACGCCCTCGACTACTCCGACGGCCTCGACGCCGACGGCGCGATCCTCAAGTACGACCGTGAGACCGGCGAACGGACCTCGCATCGAACTCGGCAAGGGCAAGATGACCGGCGAGGCGGTGTTCGTGCCCGCCGAGGGCGGCACCGCCGAGGACGACGGCTACCTGATGACCTACGTCTACGACGCCGGCACCGACCGCAGCGACTTCGCGATCTTCGACGCCTCGACGATGAGCGCCGAGCCCGTGGCGTCGGTGCATCTGCCCCGCGTGCCCTTCGGGTTCCACGGCAGCTGGGTCGACGCCACCGTGGCCGACTGAGCGAGACCCGTGGCCACAACCGACAGCTATGTGACGGCCTACCTGGCCGATCGAGCGGGCGCATCGCCCGATCTCGATCGGCTGGTGACGGCGTCGAGTGGGCTCGATGCCCAGGGCATCCTCGCCGCGATCGCCGATCCACGCCTCGGCCGGCAGGCGCTCGAGGTCATGTGCGATCTGATGCACCCGACCGACTCGATGTACTACGACGCCATCTACGGCGCGTTCCACGGCCAGCACGACATCCGAGGCTGGCTGATCCCGACGATGGCGGAGATCGAGTTCATCGACTTCGTTCCCCAGCAACCGACCGCCGTCTTCGAGCACGCCGATGGTGGCAGCTCGGTCGACGAGTGGCGCATGGTCGCACGCATCGGCGACGACTCCATGGATCTGTCACGCGGGGTCAGCGTCCGGCACTATCGCGACGGCTGGATCACCTGGAATGCCGATGTCTACGACACCGGCGCCTTCCGGGTGCCCGGTCCCGACGGCGAAGCACCGGACCTGCCCGACTGGCCGCGCACGCAGTGGACCGTCGTCGAAGCCGAGGCAGCCACCGGCGTTGTCCGATGCCGCCAAGGCGTGGCTCGACGCCGGCCCCGATCTGGACAGTCAGGACCCGACGGGACTCACGAACCTCGATGTGCATCAGATCCAGCACCAGCCCGACGTGTCCTACGACATGGACGTGCTGGGCGCGCTGATGCACCCGACCGACTCGCTGTACATCGATCCGTTGTTCGGCGACTTTCGCGGCCGTGCCGACATCCACACGTGGCTGGCCGACGTGATGCCCAAGATCGGCAACATCCGCTTCGACCCGGTCGGTCCGGTGTTGTTCGACGGGTCGACCTCGGTCGAGGAGTGGCTCCAGGTCGCAGTGCAGCCCGACGGCAGTCGGGTCCCGATGTTCCGGGGCACGAGCGTCCGCCGCTTCGCCGATGGCTGGATCACCTACGCCGCGGACTACTTCGACACCGCCCCGCTGGCCGACCCCGCGATCTCCGGCGCCGGCCTCGCTGCCGGCTCGACGATCACCGCCGAGGACATCGCCCGCCACCGCCGCATCTGAGTCGCCACGACGACTCGGCGCCGACAATGGTCGCCCTGGCAGCAATTCTCGGCGCCAGAACCCGGTCGTCACCTTCGACGAGCCGGGACCGTTACGCCAGGAGCTCAGGTCGGGCTGCTCGTGGCGATGCGTCGTTCGAGGTGACGACGCTCCGCCGGAGCGATCGCCAGTGCGAGAGCTCGACCGAACGCAACGGTCGCCCCTTCGTCATCGCCCAGGCGGAGCAGCATCTCGGCTCGGGCGGCGTGGAACAGGTGGTAGCGGTCGAGACCGTCGACCTCGTCGAGGGCGTCGAGTCCCGCAGCCGGCCCGTCGGTCATGGCCAGAGCGACCGATCGGTTCAACGCAACCACGGGCGACGGGCGTCATCGCCAGAAGCTGGTCGTAGAGGGCGACGATGGTGCTCCAGTCGGTCTGGGCCGCCGAGGCCGCATTGGCGTGGTGCGCGGCGATGGCCGCCTGGACCTGGAAGGGGCCGGGCCGCATCGACGTCATCGCACTGGTCAACAGCGCCGTCGCCTCGGCGATGGTCCGCGTGGTCCCACGAGGTCCGGTCCTGCTGGTCGAGGAGCACGAGGTCACCGACCGCATCGACTCGCGACGCCACCCGCGCCCGAGCGAAGAGCTCGAGCGACAACAGCCCGACCACCTCGGCGTTGTCGGGCGCGAGCTCGGTCGAGTGCTCGTGTGAGCCGAATCGACTCGGCCATCAGATCGATCCGGACCGGTCCACCGTTGGCCGAGCGCGACAGGTACCCCTCGTTGAAGACCAGGTAGAGCACCCCGAGGACCACATCGAGGCGTTCGTCGAGCGCCTCGGGGATGGACAGCGGAATCCCGGCAGTGCGGATCTTGCGCTTCGCCCGCACGATCCGCTGCGCCAGCGTCGCCTCCGGCACGAGGTATGCCGCTGCGATCTCGGGCACCGTGAGACCTCCGACGAGCCGCAGCGTCAAGGCGATCTGCGCATCGGTCTCGAGCGCGGGGTGACAGCACAACAACACGAGCCGCAGCCGCTCGTCGGCCACGGTGCCGAGCTCGTCGATCAGGGCGGTGCCGCCGGCGTCGGAAGGATCGTCGAGGCCGACGAGGTCGGGGGCAGCAGCGGCGAGCCGACGATCGGCGCTGTCGCGGCGCCGCATGCGATCGATGGCCCGACGTCGGGCCACCGACAGCAGCCACCCAGGCGGGTTGCCGGGCATCCCGTCGGTGGGCCAGGTGCGGGCGGCCTCGACGAGGGCGTCCTGGACTGCATCGTCGGCCAGGTCGAGGTCGCCGAATCGCTTGGCGAGGATGGCGAGCACGCGACCACCGTGGTCACGGGTCAGGCGCGTCAACGCCGCGGCAACCGGCTCCTCGCCGGGTGCCGCGGGCGCTGACGAACCGAACCGTCGACTCACCTGTTCGTCGTGCACGCTGCCGGGAGGTCGCGCTCAGCCGGCGTCGGGCCGGAAGGCAACGGGGCGGATCTCGAACGAGCCGACGGGGATGGGCATGGCCTCGGCCAGGCGCAGGGCCTCGTCGAGGTCGGCTGCCTCGATCAGGTAGAAGCCGCCGATCTGCTCCTTCGTCTCGGCGAAGGGGCCGTCGGTGACGCTCGTCGTGGCATCGGCGGCTTTGTGCAGCGTGGTAGCGGTGCTGCTCGGCGCCAGGCTGGCGCCCGCGACCCAGTGTCCGCCGTCGATGAGCATCTGGTTGTAGGCCATCCAGGCGCCCATCATCTCGCCGAACTCGGGCGTGCCGGGCTCTGGGTGATCGTCGGTCTCGACGGTGTTGTTGATGATCATGTATTCCATGGGTTTGTTCTCCTCGGGTTGCAGTCTCGTCGATGGTGATTGGTCGGGGATCTCGTGTCGGGCAGCGACCGTTGTGGATTCGCGGCCGGGCTTCGTCGATGACGGGTCTGCCAGCTGGGGTGGAAACGCTCCGACGGCCGCTCAGGACGGGAGTGAGCGGGGTGAGCTCGAGCGCTCCGCGGCAGCGGCGAGGCGCTCGAGGGTGGTCTCCATGCCCTGGCGCAGGTGCGCGCTCCGATCGGTCACGCCCGCTCGCCGCTGCAGGAACCGGATCGGTGCCGGCGTCGGGCGCTGCTGAGTGACCGACTCGGTCACGACCGTCGAGCCGTCGACCTCTGCGAACGTGTACCGCCAGGTGGCACCGGCCTTGCCGGGCACCGTAAAGGCGAACTCGACTCCAGGCGTCGTACGCGACGATCGTCGGCTTGGTCGTCCAGCTGATGCGGCCGATGGCGTTGCGCCCGTTGAATCGAGCCCCGACCTCGGCGTGGTCGGCGTCGCCGAGCCATGCGGTGCGGGTGGTCTCGGGGCTCCACTCGGGCATGCGTTCGATGTCGGCGACCAGGGCATAGACGCTCGGCAGCCGAGGCGTCGATCGTGCGCGTCACGGACACGTCGACGGGTGTGGGCTGGGACATGGAAGGACCTCCCGGTCGTTCACCGCGCCGACCCCGATGCCGACGCTCACCCCCATGACGCAGCCCTGCGCCGGATTCGACAGCTCGACCGAGAAAACGTCTCCGGCGCCGCAATGGGCAGAATGGTCGTTGGAACGACCGTTCTCGGCGCCGCCCACGCCACCATCGAACCGGCGCCGTGAATGGCTACACCAGCCACCCGGTATGAAGCATTCGGCGCCGAGAATGGCTGCCCCATCGATAGCGCGCCGAAACCAGCAGTCGGCTGGGGTGTCGAGGTCGCCCAGGCGCCAGCGACCCGCAATGGCGCCAGAAACCACCCGTTGGCTGGGATGCCGAAGTCGCGACGGGGGTCGATCGATCGAGCGCCTGGAGCCTCAGTCGGCGAAACGCTCGCGGATCTTCGGGTTCGTCACGAAGACGGGCAGGGTCTCGCCCACGGCGCCGAGCGATCCGCCGCCGTCGACGGTCAACGTCTGGCCGGTGATGTTCGCCGCCAGGTCCGACAACAAGAAGATGGCGGCGTGGGCGATGTCGTCGGGCGTGCCTCGACGCTGTGTCGGGATGCCGGCGCTGGCCTCGTCGAGATCCGACGTACCGGCGCGCGGCGTCTTGACCGTGCCGGCGGCGACGGCATTGACCCTGATGCCGAGCGGACCCCATTCGGCCGCCATGGTGCGCCCCATCGCCTCGAGCGCGGCCTTGGCGGCGCCGTAGGGGGCGAGGAGCGGCACGGCGCGGGTCGCCACCGAGCTGACGTTGACGATCGTGCCGGTGCGCTCGGCATCGATGACCTGATTGGCGAACCACTGGCAGCTGATCATGGCGTACCGGACGTTGCGGTCCACGATGCGGTCGAAGGCGTCGAGCGGCACGTCGCGGGCGCGCCACCAGTCGTCGACGCCGGCGCCGCCGATGACGTTGACGAGGTGATCGACGGGCCCCAGCGCAGCGCCGATGTCGGCGAGCGCGGCCGCCAGCGCTCCGGGTTCGGTCACATCGGCGACCCGGACCTCGGCGCTGCGCCCGAGCGCCTCGACCCGTGCGGTGGTGTCGGCGGCATGGTCGGCATCGATGGTGATCGCGCCGATGTCGGCGCCTCGTCGTGCCAGCGCCTCGACCATCGCCGTGCCGATGCCGCCACCGCCACCGCCGACGACGACCGCCTTGGTGCCTGTGAAGTCCAGATCCGTCATGGGCGAGAGCCTGGCGCATCCTCGGACCTCTCGCCACCCAGGACGGAGATCCGCCGACCGGCAGCGCTCCGGCGCCGAGAATGGCTGCCCTGGCGACCATTCACGGCGCCAGCCCCGACGCCACCGGACCGGCGCCGACAACGGCTGCCCCGGCGACCGTTCATGGCGCCGGAAACCTCGACTGCGGGCGACCCCTACACTCCCGGCCCGTGGATCTGATCATCGTGCGACATGGCCGACCGCTGCGTGTGGAAGGCGCCGAGACCTCGGCGGATCCGCCACTCACCGACATCGGCCACGAACAGGCCGCGGCCACCGCTCGCCTGCTGCTGCGCGAGCCGATCGACCACGTCGTGACCAGCCCCATGCAGCGGGCCCGCCAGACCGCCCAGCCGCTCGCCGATGCTCTCGGGCATCGACGCCGAGGTCATCGCCGACCTCGCCGAGATCGACAAGGACGCCGATCACTACATCCCGATGGAAGAGCTCAAGGCCCAGGGCGGCGAGGCGTGGCAGGCCGTGCTCGACGACCCGAACAGCATCAACCACGGCGTCGACATCGACGAGTTCGCCGACACGGTCACCGCCGCGTTCGAGTCCGTCATCGAGGCCAACCCCAAGCGCACGGTGGTGGCCTACTGCCACGGCATGGTGACGATGCAGTACCTCCGACGCCTCCTCGGGTTCGAGAACCCATTCGGACTCCGCACCGACTACGCCAGCGTCACCCGCGTCCAGGCGTCGAGCACCGGTATTCGCACCGTACGTTCGGTCAACGAGACGGCGCACCTGGGCGACTCGCACATCCTGAGCCCCTGAGCCGTTCCGAGCCTCGACGATCCGGTTCGAGTCTCCGGCCCACCCACCACGTGCGGGCCGACCTACCGACGCCGAGGTCAGTCCTCGTCGCTCAGGTGGCTGCTGTGGAAGCGGTCGGTGGGGGTGCCATCGGCCTCGAAGTCCGGGCGGAATCCCGGGGGGTCTGCCGGAAGCCCGGCGCGCTCGCGAGCGGCCTCCATCTCGAAGATCTCCGACGTCTGGATCGCAGCCATCGCGGCCGCGGTGTCGGCGACCCAGGAGTCGTCGGCCGCTGCGGCGGCAGCTGACGCCATCGCCACACCACCGCGGTGGTGATCGGTCATCAGGGCCACGAACAACGCATCGGCCTCGGCGCCTTCGGCTTCGCGGAACAGCCGGAGTTCGTCGTCGTCGGCCATGCCCGGCATGGAGTCCACCGGGACCCGCATACCCATCCACTCCATGGCCTCGCCCCTCGGCGAGGCGGGGTCGTAGCCCCACGCGCCGAGGCGCATACGCATGAGCCCGATCTCATAGGCCTGCGCCCGCAGGATCTCGCGGGCGAACACCTCGATGGCTGGATCGGCGTTCTTGTCGAGCATGGTCATCGACAGCTCGACGGCCTGCTCGTGGTGAGCCGACATGTCACGCAGGAACCCGACCTCGACCGAATCCTCGCCGGGGGTGCCGGCTTCGGGGCTGGTGCGCACGCCGATGGTGTATCCGACAGCGCCGGCCAAGAACGCCAGGGCTGCGATGCCGACGATCCCCTGGGCCAGCGATCGGGGCAGGAAGGAGGCGTACCAGGGCCGCGTGGCCTGCTCGACCCCGTCGGGATCGTCGTCGGCCTCGGCCGGCGGCGCAGACGGAGGATCCTCGAGCACGCGTGTCATCCCCCCAGTGTCGCGGACGCGGGTGCAGGGAATGCCTCGGATGGCGAGATCGTGACCTTGGTCCCGAGCCACCGCACGGTCGTGGCACTGTCTCGACGGAGCGGCGGTTCGTCGCCCGTGGCGCAGCTCAGGCGGTGAAGAAGTCCGCCGCGGGGGTGTGGGTCTCGTCGTAGACGGGCTCGCTGAGGTCGACGCGGTACTTGTTGTTGTCGGCGCCGGCCATGCCCGACTCGCGCAACATGCCACCCATGTTGAAGTAGTTCTCGTGCTGGAAATGGGCCGCGAGGGTGGCCTCGTCCTCCCAGAGCTCATAGACCGCGATCCGCCCCTCGATGCACGGGTCCGCCGAGAAGACGTACGCCAGGCATCCCGGTTCGTCGTCGCGGGTGGCCTGCTGGAGCGGCTTCGCCTTCTCGATGACCTCGTCGCGTATGGACGGGTCGGCCAGGTCGATGGTGCCGGCGATGATGATCATGGGGCTCCTCCTCGGAGTGGGGTGATCGTGGATGTCTCAGACGTCGGGAAAGCCGATGACCGGTCGGCCCGGAGCCGCGTAGACGGGCGAGCTGGCGGCGACGAGGTGCTTGGCGTTCACACCGTTGGCGATGCCCGACTCGTGCAGCATGTCGCGCATGGCGAGGTAGTTGGGGTGATCGAAGTGGGCGACGAGGCTCTCGTCGTCGTCCCAGACCTCGTGAACGACGATACGCCCGGGCGTGCACGGGTCGGCTGCGAACACGTACTGCTGGCAGCCTGGCTCGTCGTCGCGGGTGGCCTGTTGGATGGGGGCGGACCGTTCGAGCACGTCGTCGATGGTCGACGGGTCGACGAGGTCGATGGTGGCGATGACGATGACCATGGCCGGTCATCCTGCCACGGTTGCTGGTTCCGGCGCCGAGAAACGGTCGCCCCGGCAACCATTCTCGGCGCCGCCCGCCCCACGCGGCTCGGCTCCACCGACGTGCGGGGCGGTTGTTGAGTAACGTCGCCGCCATGCAGGCTGCGCTGATCACCGACCAGGAAACCCTCGAGCTCGTCGAGTTCGACGACCCGGTCCCCACCGACGACCAGGTCGTGGTCGACATCGCATACTGCGGCGTCTGCGGCACCGACGTGCACGCCTACCAGACGCCCGGCCCTGCCAACCCCTCCACGTGTGGCCACGAATGGGTCGGCACCGTCAGCGCCGCCGGCGGCGCCGTGTCGCGGCATCTCCGAGGGCGACCGGGTCGTCATCGCCGTCCCCCCATCGTGCGGCACCTGCGCCGCGTGCCATGCCGGCCAGATGGAGAAGTGCCAGACCGTGCTCCTGGCCACCGTCGGGCGCGGCCCCTTCTCCACCCCCCACGGCGGGTTCGCCCCCCGCCTGGCCGTCCACCACGGCCGCGCCGTGCACGCCGACCCCGCGCTCGACCGACGAACAGGCCGCCCAGATCGAGCCGGCCACCATCTGCTTCCACGCCGTGCGAGCCACCGCCCCCCGCCTGGGCGACGTCGCCGTCATCCAGGGCGCCGGCCCCATCGGCCTGTCGACCCTGCAGTGGGTGCTCGCCGGCGGCGCCGGGCGCACCATCGTCGTCGAACCCAGCGAGGCCCGGCGCGAGGTCGCTCGTGGCCTCGGCGCCCACGACGTCGTCGCCCCCGGCGACGAGGCCCAGGCCCTCATCGCCGAGCACACCCACGGCCTCGGCGCCGACATCGTCTACGAATGCGCCGGCATCCCGGCCACGGTGCAGAGCGCCGTCGACCTGGCCCGCCGCGGCGGGCGGATGTGTCTCATCGGGCTCGCCGTCGCCGATGCCCCCATCAGCCCGGGCGCCTGGCTGATGAAGGAGATCGCCGTCACGGCTGCGCTCGGCTACACCCACGAGGAGTTCGAGATGGCCATGGGCTACGTCGCCGATGGCCGCGTCGACCTCGACGCGCTGCACTCGAACACGGTGTCGCTCGCCGAGCTCGATGCGGCGCTGGCCGATCTGGCCTCGGGCACGAGCACCCAGACGAAGGTCCTCGTCGATCCCCGCCGCTGAGGTCCGCCGATGAGCCGACCACGGCGGCCCGGTGATCAGCCGTCGTCGACCGTTCTCTCGGCTCACCGGACCTCATGCGTTCACCAGCGATCGGGCTACCGTGGCCGCCCATGGACATCGAGTTCTGGATCGACCCCATATGACCGTGGTGTTGGGTGACGGCCCGTTGGGTCGTCGACGAAGTACAACCAGCACGTGACCTGACCATCACCTGGCAGCCGATCAGCCTGTTCTTCAAGAACGAGCCCGAGCCGGACTCCGACTATCACGATCCGGTGTGGCGCAGTCATCAGCACCTACGGGTGCTCGAGTCGGTTCGGGCCGAGCACGGCAACGACGGCGTCCAGCAGCTCTACTGGGAGCTCGGCCGCCGCAACCACCACGACAAGGACCGCACCTACGAGGTCGCCGAAGCGCTCGGCGCCGTCGGCTTCGACACGGCCCACGCCACAGCCATGGACGACGAGTCCTTCGACGCCGGGATCCGTTCGCGCATGGACGCAGGCCTCGAGCTCACCGGTCAGGACGTCGGCACGCCGATCATCGCATTCGCCGACACCGATGGCACCAAGGTCGGCCTGTTCGGACCGGTCATCACCCGGGTCCCGCCCACCGAGCTGTCGCTGCAGCTGTGGGACGGCCTGATGGCGGTGGCCACCGTCCCGGGGTTCTGGGAGCTCAAGCGCACCCGCACCGAACGCCCCGACTTCGGCACCCGCCCGTGACCCACCCCGCTCCGCCGAGATGTGGATATCCGGTGCGCCCAGAAGGCCCCAGAGATCCAGATTTCGGCCGGCAGGCCTGGTCACAGGGCAGCGCAGGGCAGCGGTGTTCGAGCCGCTGACCGATCCGCCCGACCACGACGGCGCCCATGCCGTCTTCCTGGTCCGGGACTCGTCGGTGCTCGTCGTCGCCGATGGCGACATCGCCCGACCCCTCGACCTCGTCGAGACCCGCGCACTCATCGACGCCGACCCGCACCTCGTCATCGGCCGTGTGGGTGACACCGTCTATTGGGCGGCGGACCTTCCCGCCGAGGTCGAACCCGGCGACGCGCACGTCCTCGACAACCTCCGCACCCTCCACGGGCGCATGCACGACGATCATTGGAACATCGCAGGCCGAGCCACCCAGCTGTCGGCCTGGCATCGCGACAACCGGTACTGCGGGCGCTGCGCGGGCCCCATGGAGCGAGCCCCGGGCGAGCGGGCCATGCACTGCCCCGACGACGGCACCCGCGCCTACCCCCAACTCTCCCCCGCCGTGATCGTCCTGGTCGAACGCGATGACGGCCGAGCGCTCCTCGGTCGTGGCGGCCGGTTCCCCGTGCCGATGTATTCGACGCTGGCCGGCTTCGTCGAACCCGGCGAGTCGCTCGAGGACACGATCCACCGCGAGATCCGCGAAGAGGCCGGCGTCGAGGTGGACGACATCACCTATTTCGGCAGCCAGCCCTGGCCGTTCCCGAACTCGTTGATGCTCGGCTTCCACGCCCGCTGGGCCGGCGGCGACATCTGCGTCGACGGCGACGAGATCGTCGACGCCCAGTGGTTCGCCCACGACGACCTGCCGATGATCCCGCCGGGCATGAGCATCGCCCGCCAGCTCATCGACGACTGGATCGTGCGCTGTCGCTGAGCGGCTCGTACCCCCGCACCGCAGGGCACGGACGCGGCCGGTGCGACGGCTTCGGCCAGTCGAGCGCTTCTCGGTGTGCGCGTCCGGAGCGATCAGGCGGGGCCGACCAGCAACACCACGATGCCGTGGTGCTCGGCCTCTGCGATCGATGCCGCCTCGACGTACTCGAACTGTCGCGGCATCTGGTTGACCATCACCTTGTAGACGAAGCGTGGGCCCTTCGTCGCTGGTGAGGCCGATGGAGGCAGACGGAGCTGCGGTTTGTCTCCCATGGCGGTCTGGGCGACGGACGCCGGTCAGGACCCGGCGTCGGGTGCCGGCGGGTTCATGTAGTCGCGGTAGTAGGTGATCTCGCCGTTGCGGACCCGGTAGACGCCGACGCCTTCGCGCTCGCCGTGGTCGGAGCTGAAGTGCCACTGCGCCCACGCACTGTCATCACCGCCGGCCAGTTCGACCAGCGAGAACACGCCGTTCTGTGCGGCGACGGCAGTGTTCATCTCGGCCATGAACGCGGCGATGTCGTCTCGGCTGGTGAAGGTCCCGTAGATGGGGTCGACGAACAGCGCATCTTCGGCGAACAGCGCTGCGGTGGCGGTGTAGTCGCCGGCGTCCTGGATGTCCCAGAACTTCTTGATGGTGTCGTAGGCGTCACCTGCCATCGTCGCTGTGCCTCCCGGCGTGTCGATGCTCGCTGGCGGCCGACACTACTCGGCGGTCGACCGGCCGTCCCGGCTCGGATCGGTGGGATCAGCGCGGCCGCGTCGACGATCGACCCGCTCGCACGAGCCTGACCCACCGATGCGTCGGTCAGGTGGTCGAGCCTGCCTGTGGGCCTCGGATCAGCTGGCCGGGCAGCTCGCCGGTGAACTCGTCGTGGTCGACGATCTGGGTTCCGGCGACGAAGGTGGCGTCGTAGCCCTGGGCCTTCTGGATGAGACGTCGGGCCCCGGCGGGCAGGTCGTAGGCCATGCGGGGCGGGCCGAAGGTGAGGCCGTCGTAGTCGATGACGTTGACGTCGGCTCGCATCCCGGGCGCGAGCAGCCCCCGGTCCATGAGCCCGTAGAGCTCGGCGGTCTGGCGGGTCTGACGGTGCACGACCAGCTCGAGGGGCAGCTTCGGGCCCCGGGTGCGGTCGCGGGTCCAGAACGTGAGCATGAACGTCGGGGTGCCGCCGTCGCAGATGACGCCGCAGTGCGCGCCGGCGTCGGCGAGACCCATACGGGTGGACGGGTGCAGGTGCGCGTCGTGGGTGAACGACAGGTCGCCGTAGGCGTAGTTGAAGAACGGGGTGAGCAGCATGCCGTTGCCGTCATGCGCCAGGAGCTGATCGATGATGAGCTCCATCGCCGGGCGACCCTCGCGCTCGGCACGGGCGGCGATGGTGGTGTCGGCGGTGGGTTCGTAGTCGATGTCGCCGTCGGCGACGGCCCAGTAGCGGTCGAGCTTGGCCAGCACGACCTTGGCGAAGAAGTCGCCTTCACCTGCGGCGGGCTCGGCGACGAGGCGGGCCCGGAAGACCGGGTCGCGCAGCGCCGCGATCTGGGCCTCGACGTCGAGATGTGCGACCTCGGACCATGCCGGGTGGAACATCAGCGGATGCATGCTGCCGCGCAGGCAGGCCAGCAGCCCGACGAGCCGACCGGCAACCTGCGCGACGATGGGCAACCCCTCGGCGCGGGCCTCGTCGAGCAGCCCGAGTACCCGTCGCCACAGCTCGGGGTCGCTGTCGGGCTGGTTGAGGTTGACCGACACCGTGCGCCCGGTGCGCCGGGCGAGCTCGCGCATCCACGGGAACTCCTGGTCGGGCACCAGCGCATGGTCGGGCGCGAACTGGAACACGCCGTGGCCGGCCTCGGCCATGGCCTCGGCGATGGCGTAGAGCTCCTCGGCGTCGGCGGTGGTGCCCGGCACGAGCTCGCCCGACAGCGACCGGTGGATGGGCGTGCGTGAGGTCGAGAATCCCAGCGCCCCGGCCCGCAGGGCCTCGGCGACGAGGCGCCCCATGGCGGCGGCGTCGGCGGCGGTGGCGGGTTCGTTGGCGGCGCCGCGGTCGCCCATGACGTAGGCCCGCAACGGGCCGTGGGCGATCTGCGCGCCGAAGTCGATGGCGTGCGGGCGGGCTGCGATGGCGTCGAGGTACTCGGCGAAGCTCTCCCATTCCCAGGTGATGCCCTCGGCCATGGCCGAGCCGGGGATGTCCTCGACGCCCTCCATCAGCTCGATGAGCCAGTCGTGGCGATCGGGCGCCGCGGGGCGAAGCCGACGCCGCAGTTGCCCATGACGACGGTGGTGACGCCGTGCCACGACGACGGCGTGAGGTACGGGTCCCAGCTGGCCTGCGCGTCGTAGTGGGTGTGGATGTCGACCCACCCTGGGGTGACCAGACGACCGTCGGCGTCGATGGTGCGCCGCGCCTCGACCCCGAGGTCGGTGCCGACGGCGACGATGCGCCCGTCGTCGATCGCGACATCGGCAACCCGAGCCGGCGCTCCGCTGCCGTCGACGACCGTTCCGCCCGTGATGAGTGTGTCGATCATCAGATCGACGCTAGCCGGGGCCTCGACGAACCGCCGCCGCGTGCGCCGGAAAGTCGGCCTGACCTCAGGCCTGGCGCATGGCGGCGGCGACGTCGGACCAGCGGTCGACGATGCCGGGGTCGGCCTTCATCTGGTTCATGGCCGTGTAGCTCATGACCCGCACGGTCGGGGCGATCGAGCCGTAGCGGTCGACGAGTGCGTCGGCGAGATCGTCCCAGGTGGCCGACACGATGTAGTGATCCAGGACGTCGTCGGTGATCAGCGCCCCCATCGCGGCCATGTCGCCCTCGCGTTGGGCCTGGTTGAGACGATCGGACAGGCCCTCGTAGCCGTGGACCTCGAACACCGGGCTGTAGGTCCGGGTCGACCCGTAGAACGCGATCATCATCCGGGCGTGTTCACGCGACGTCGCGATCTCGGCCTCGGTGTCGCCGACTGCCGTCATGATCGGGATCTCGAGCGTCACGTCGGCCAGGGACCGTCCGGCCTTCTCGGCACCTCGCACGACCGCCGGGATCTGCACGTCGGTCAGGTACTGCGGCGAATGGAACGGGTGGATGTGCACGCCGTCGCACACCTCGCCGGCCATGGCGCTCATCCAGGGCAGCACCGCCGAGACGAACACCGGAGGATCCGGTGCATCGATGGGGCCGGGCGACCACTGCGCCGGCAGCAACGAGAACGAGTAGTGATCGCCGTCGAAGGCCAGCTTCTCCTCGCCTCGGAACGCTGCGAAGATCGCCTTGACGGCCTGCACGTACTCCTTCATGCGCGGCCCCGGCGGCGCATAGGCCGCCGAGTAGCGCCGCTCGATGTGGGCCTTGACCTGGGTGCCGAGCCCGAGCGTGAACCGGCCGCCGGTGGCGTCGGCGAGCTCCCAGGCGTTCTGGGCGGTCACCATGGGGCTGCGCGGGAACGCCACCGCGATGGCAGTGCCGATGCCGATGCGTTCGGTGGCGGTCGCCGCCGCGCCGCACGCCAGGTACGCGCTGCGTCCCGCCTCGGTCAGCCACAATGCGCCGAACCCGGCCGCCTCGACCCGGGCCGCGGTGACGGCCATGTCGCGCAGTGGCAAGGGCGCGGACATGATGTCGAGCTCGAGTCCCATCAGTTGATGCCCTTGTCCATGCCGGCCCAGTAGGGCTCGCGCAGCTTGAACTTCTGGAGCTTGCCGGTCGCGGTGCGGGCCAGCTCGTCGCGGAACTCGACGCTGGTGGGGCACTTGTAGTGCGCCAGCCGGTCTCGGCACCAGGCGATGAGATCGGCTTCGCTCACCTCGGCGGTGGCGACCACCAGCGCCTTGACGGTCTCGCCCCACTTGTCGTCGGGGACGCCGATGACCGCGACCTCGCTGACGGCCGGGTGCGCGAACAGGGCGTCCTCGACCTCGATGGACGACACGTTCTCGCCGCCGGAGATGATGACGTCCTTCTTGCGGTCGGCGATGGTGACGAAGTTCTCGTCGTCGATGAACCCGCCGTCGCCGGTGTGGAACCAACCGTCGCGAATGGCCTCGGCGGTGGCCTCGGGCTGCTCCCAGTAGCTCTTGAGCACGACGTTGGACCGAGCGCAGCAGCTCACCGTCGTCGGTGACCTTCATCTGGACACCGAGGGCAGGGGCGCCGGCCCTGCCCAGCTTCTGGGCTCGTTCGGTCGGCGTGAGCTCGTCCCATTCGCTGCGCGAGCGCGGCCATGGTGAGGAACGGCGAGGTCTCGGTGAGTCCGTAGAGCTGGATGAACTCCCAGCCGAGCTCGGTCTCGACCCGCTCGATGACCGAGGTGGGCGGCGGCGCGCCGGCGACGACCATGCGGGTCCGCCCGGACCCAGGGATCGGGGCCGTCCCAGGTCGCTGCCGCGTCGAGGATCGCCGCGACCACCGCCGGCGCGCCGCACAGGTAGGTGACGCCGTGCGCCTCGACGCGACGCAGGATCTCGGCGCCGTCGACCTTGCGCAGCACCACCTGGGGCACGCCCATCGCCGTGAGCGCGAACGGCATGCCCCAGCCGTTGCAGTGGAACATCGGCAGCGTGTGCAGGTAGACGTCGCGGTCGCTGACGCCGGCCGTCCAGCCGAAGGTCGCGGCGTTGATCCACAGGTTGCGGTGGGTCATCTCGACGCCCTTGGGGCGGGCGGTCGTGCCGCTGGTGTAGTTGATGGTGGCGGTGGCGTTCTCGTCCGGCCTCCCAGGGTTCGGGTTCGCCGTCGGCGGCGAGGAGCTCGTCGGTCTCGGGCCCCATCACCAGGACGTGGCGGGCATCGAGGTCGCCGAGGGTGTCGGCGAGCTCGGGGTCGATGAGCACGACCTCGGAGCCGGAGTGCTCGACGATGTAGGCGATCTCGGCTCGGTTGAGCCGGAAGTTGATCGGCACGCCGATACGCCCCCACGCAGTGGTGCCGAACAGGAACGTCAGCATCCGAGCCGAGTTGTGCGACACCATCGCGACCCGTCCGCCCTGAGGTACGCCGAGGTTCTCGAAGCCCTTGGCCATGGCCTTGGCCCGCCGAGCGAACTCGCCGTAGGTGAGATCGGGCAACGGTGCGGCTGGTTGATCGGGCTCGTCGATGATGCCGACCCGGTCGGGGTACACGAGAGCGGCTCGCTCGAGATGGTCGCGGACGGTGAGCGGTACGAGCATTGCGTTCCCCCGGAATCGGTCGATGCGCGGCCATCGTGCCAGAAATCGTCGACGGAAGGTTGCGGAGGCGACCGGGGTTCGGGTCGCCATGCGAACGATGACCGCAGAAGAGACCCGCGCCTTCCTGCTCGAGGGCACCCGCACCGGCAAGCTCGCCTGGGTGGACCGCCACGGCCGACCGCACGATCGCGCCGGTGTGGTTCACCCTCGACGGCGACGATGTCGTGTTCAACACGCACGTCGACACGGGAAAGGCCAGGGCTCTGCGACGCGAGGGTCGGGCGTGCCTCGTCGTCGACGAGGAGTCGCCACCGTACGGCTACGTGAAGATCGACGCGACCGTGCGCTTCGACGACGACCCGGCGCACGTCCGCGCCCTGGCCACCGCCCTCGGGGGTCGCTACATGGGAGCCGACCGGGCCGACGAGTACGGCGCACGCAACGGCGTGCCGGGAGAGCTCGTGGTGCGCCTGACCCCCACGAAGGTCGCAGCGGTCACCGACCTCAGCTCCTGAGCTCTGCGAGCCGACCGCCTCGGCCGTGTTCAGCCGCCGAGCAGTTCTCCGAGGGAGTCCACGGCCCGGGCGATGTCGGCGAAGGAGTTGTAGAGCGGGGTGGGGGCCAGGCGGATGATGTCGGGGTCGCGGGCATCGACGACGACGCCCTGTGCGGCCAGCGCGGCCTCGAGACGGCTGGCGCTGCCCGGCACCCGCAGCGACAGCTGACAGCCCCGCTGGCCGGGGTCGGCAGGGGTGACGATCGTCGCAGCCCTCGACCGCCTCGACCAGCGCCGCCAGCCCGCGTTCGAGGAACCCGGTGAGTCGCAGCGACCGCTCGCGGAGTACGCCGCGATGCCCACCTCGTCGAACAGCGACAGCGACGCGCCGACGGGCGCCACCGCCAGGATCGACGGGTTCGACATCTTCCAGCCCGCGGCACCGGGGCGGGCGACGAATCGGTCCTGATCGTGCATGGCGAAGCGGGTGGACGGGTCGTTGCCCCACCAGCCGGCCTGGCGGGCGATGGTGGTGTCGGTGCCGTGTCGGTCGTGGACGAAGATGCCGGCCGTCGAGCCGGGGCCGCTGTTGAGGTACTTGTAGGTGCACCAGGCGGCGAAGTCGACGTCCCAGTCGTGCAGTGCGAGGGGCACGTTGCCGACGGCGTGGGCGAGGTCGAGACCGATCGTGATGTCGTGCGGGCGCGCAGCAGTGCGCAGATGGGCCCGAGCTCGAGGAGCTGCCCGGTGTAGTAGTTGACGCCGCCGATGAGCGCCGTGGCGATCTCGTCGCCATGGGAGTCGAGGACGGCAGCGACCTCGTCGACGGTGACCCTGTCGGGATCGGCGGTGGGGATGGTGATGACATCGGTGACGGGGTCGCCGCCGGCGAGCTCGACCTGCGACGCCACGGCGTAGCGGTCCGACGGGAACGCGTGTGGTTCGATGAGGATCTTGCGTCGGCCGCCGCCGGGGCGATGGAACGACGCCATGAGCACGTGCAGGTTCTCGGTGAGCGAACCCATCAGCGCGACCTCTCCTGGCTGCGCCCCGACGAGGGGGCCTGGAGGTCCTCGAAGCGTTCCTCGTAGCCGTACCAGGCGTCGTCGCCGGTGAAGTGCCCGGCCACGGCCAGGTCGGACCACTGCGCCATCACCGCCTCGACCGCGGCGCGGGCCCGACGGGGCATCAGCCCCAGGCTGTTGCCGGCGAAGTATGCGACCGGCGAACCGTCGGGGCCCGGGGGAAGACAGGAACTCGGCCCGCATCGCCGACAGCGGCGTCGGCCTCGTCGAGTGCCACCGCTTCGTCGAGCGCTGATCGCAGCGTCCATCGGCGCCGACGGTAACCCAGGGCGTCGACCGAGGGGCCGATCGAGGCGTGGAGCAATGGAGCAGCGTCATCCGGCCGACTAGGTGCGCCACGGTCGGACCGCCCCATTCCGTCGAAATCTGGGACTTGTGCCGGACATCTGCAGGCACAAGTCCCAGATTTCGGCACGAGGCCCTGGACGCGCGGGCCGGCGGGACCGTCAGGCCGGGCGCGACCGTCACGGGGATGGCGTTGAGGACGGCGTTGCCGCTGAGCTCGTCGATGGCCGTGTCGTCGGTGAGGATGTTGCTGTTGACGCCCGGGCGCGCTGCGGGCGACCCGCATCTCGATGCCGGGCGTGTCGTGGCCCCAGCCGAACGGCAGCGACACGACGCCGACCATGACCTCGTCGGTGACCTCGACCGGCGCGGTGACCTCGCCGACCCGCGACCGCACCGTGGCCCGACCACCGTCGGCGACACCCAGCCGTGCGGCGTCGTCGGGGTGGACCTGCAGCGTGCAGCGCTCCTTGCCCTTCACCAGCACGTCGACGTTGTGCATCCACGTGTTGCAGGACCGCAGGTGCCGCCGGCCCACCAGCACCAGGCCGTCGGCCTCCCCCGGCGGCGACGCGGCCAGGCGTTCGAGGTCGGCGGCGATGGGCTCGGGGAACAGCTCGACCTTGCCCGACGGCGTGCGGATGGCCGACGGGAACCGTTCGATCAATGGCCCGAAGTCGACGCCGCTGGGATGGTCGTCGCGCAGTTTCGCCAGTGTGAGGCCGTCGGGGTCGGCGCCGAAGCGGTCGCCGAAGCGGCCGGTACGCAGGCGGAGGTCGATGACCTGCTCGGCCCAGTCCCACTGGCCGAGCTCGGCGAGAATCTCCTCCGCGTCGCGGCCCGCCAGGGGCCCGTCGGCGCGGTCGACCTCGGCGGCTACGAGCGTGCGCATCATCTCGCCCTGCACCAGCGACGGGTCGGCGTCGGCACCGAAGCCGCTGAGGACCAGGGCGAGACGCGACAGGATCTCGGGTTCGCCGGGGCGGTCGACGTCGAACACCGGCGGCGAGTACCGGGCGAACGAGCGGATCATGTTGCGCTCGAAGAACACGTCGTAGTGACTGCGTTCGAGCGCCGAGGTCGGCGGCAGGATGACGTGGGCGTGGCGGGTGCTGGCGTTGATGTAGGGGTCGACGGCCACCAGCAGGTCGAGCCCGTCGAACGCGGCGTCGAGGCGTTCGCTGTTGGGGAACGACCGCACCGGATTGCAGGCCAGCAGGAAGAGCGCCTTGATGCCGTCGGCACCGGCGTTGCCGGGCGTGCCCTCGATCTCGTCGGCCAGGGTTGCAGCCGGGAACTCACCCAGGACCTCGGGCCGGCCGGTGACGGCGCTGTGCCAGCGCCCGATCGAGAAGCCCCGACCGCCGGGCGCCCGGTCGTCGATGCGCGCCGACGGACCCGAGTCGAACATGACCCCGCCCGGGCGGTCGAGGTTGCCCGTGAGGACGTTGAGCAGGTCGGCCGCCCAGGATGCGAGGGCGCCGTACTCGACGGTGTGGTTCCCGATGCGGCCGTACACGGCCGCCGACGGCGCCGCGGCGAGCTCGTGCGCGATGCGACGGGTGGTCGCGGCGTCGATGCCGCAACGGTCGGCGACGACCTCGGGCGAGTAGGGCTCGACGGCGGCGCACGCCTCGTCGAGACCGGCGACGTGGTCGGCGAGACGGCCCGACGTCGACCAGGCCGTCGGCGACGATCACGTTGGCCAGCGCCAGCAGCCACACCACGTCGGTGCCGGGTCGGATCGGGAGGTGCTCGTCGGCCTCGTCCGCGGTACGGGTGCGGCGCGGATCGACGACCACGAAGCGTCCTCCCCGGGCCCGCAGCTCCTGGAGACGGCCGGGGAAGTCGGGGATGGTGACGAGGGATCCGTTGCTCTCCCAGGGGTTGGCACCGAGCATCAGTAGGTAGTCGGTGCGTTCGACGTCGGGCAGCGGGAACAATCCGCGGGTCGCCCCACATGAGGCCGGCCGACACGTGCTTGGGCATCTGGTCGACGGTCGACGCCGAGAAGCGTCGCTTCGAGCCGACCGCCTGGATGACGTGGCGCAGGTAGATCATGCCGCCGAGGTTGTGGACGTTGGGATTGCCGAGCACCACACCCAGCGCGTCGCGGCCATGTGCCTCGAGAACGGGCGCGAGGCGCCGGTCGATCTCGGCGAAGGCCTCGTCCCAG
Source organism: uncultured Acidimicrobiaceae bacterium (assembly GCA_963716795.1). GTDB lineage: Bacteria > Actinomycetota > Acidimicrobiia > Acidimicrobiales > UBA8592 > CAVQUE01. The sequence continues at coordinate 249,148 of CAVQUE010000005.1, forward strand.
GTGACGGTGCGCCAGCCGTCGTCGGTGCGGACGACCGGCGCCGTGAGGCGGTCGGGGTCCTCGTGCAGCTGCTTCAGGGTCGAGCCCTTCGGGCAGATGAACCCCCGGCTCACCGGATCGTCGCGGTCGCCGCGGATGCGAACGACACGGTCGCCCTCGGTGGTGATCTCGAGGCCGCACGTCGCCTCGCACAACGGGCAGGTACGGCGGTGGACCCGGCGGGTCGTGGTGGTGGTCGCAGACATCGTGTCCCCCTCGGACGCAGACGGCCCGACCCGACGGTAGCGCCCGCGGCACCGACAGAACGCGTCGGCGAGGCCATCCACGATGCGCCTGCGTCCTCGGCGGCCACGGCGAGACCGACGGCGTCGTCGATCGTGGGATTGGTGATGTGTCCGATCACGCCGACCACGACGATCCCCTCCCCTGTTGCTCTCTGCGGCCATCGTCGGCGTCAGGGATCGGCGTCGGTGGCGAGCAACCGCCGCATCTCGGCGAAGGCCAGTGCAGCATCGTCGATCCCCCGGCCGAGGTCGGGCTGGATCATCGCCAACCCCACGCTCGACGGTCGGTACTGCCGGACGAACGCCGCCAGCATGGCCCCGACCACATGGGGTTCGCCACGATCATCAGCTCCTCCAACAGGTCGTCGGTCACGAGTCGGCGGGCCGGCTCCGGGTCGCCGCCGCGCACCGCAGCCGCTGCTGCATCGATCGCCGCAGGTCGAGGCCGAGCCGATCCCGCACGTCGGCGGGTGTCGAGCAGCGACCAGATCATCTCGCCGGTGCCGCTGGCCGGTCGGGGCTACGCTCGCCCGCCGAGACCCGGACAGAGGGGGAACGGATGAGCGCAGCGAGGGCCCTCCGGCCCGGCCGCCAGGCCAAGAGGGACCAACCATGAGCCTGCTCGACACCGAGCGTGCACGTGTCGTACTGGAGCAGTGGCTGAACGCGAACGTCGCACCTGCCACCGTCGACTCGTACACCATCATGACCGGCGGATTCAGCCGGGTGATGGCCAGAGTCGAGGTCGGCTGGGGCGACGGCCGCACCGAGACGTTCGTGCTGCGTGGCGACCCTCCGCCCGACAAGGCCACCCTCGACAGCGACCGCGACGCCGAGTGGGCGCTGCTGTCGGCGCTGTCGACGATCGACGAGATCCCCACCCCCGCAGCGCGATGGTTCATCGACGACGAGTCGCTCTTCGGGACCAAGGCACTGCTCATCGACTTCGTCGAGGGCGGATCGCTGCAGGCCGCGTTCGACGGCGGGCTCGAGCCTGCCGACACCGTCGAGCAGTTCGCCGACATGATGGCCGCCGTCGCCGGCGTCGAACCCGATCGACTGCCGGCCGAGATCCCCCGCCCGGCGTCGTGGGACGACCATCTCGACACGCTGATCGGACGATGGCGCGCCGCCGCCGACGACCACTGCGAGGCCCTCCCGATCGTCCGCTACATCGCTGCGTGGCTCGACAAGCGCCGCCCGGCGCCGATGCCGTTGCGGCTCGTCCACGGAGACTTCCAGCAGGGCAACATCGTCGCCACCCCCGACGGGTGGCAGGTCGTCGACTGGGAGTTCTCCCGTATCGGCGACCCCCGCGAGGACCTCGGCTACTACAACGCGTACGCGGGTGCCGTGCCGCCCAATCTGCTCGCCCTCGACACCGAGCGGTTCCTCGCCCGGTTCCGCGAGCGCACGGGTCTGAGCGAAGAGGTCGTCAACCCGGTCAGCCTCGGCTACTTCACGGTGCTGTCGACGATCGGCACGGTCGACTCGCTGTACCGGGGCATGACCGCCATGGCGCGGGGCGAACGACGGGGCCCTGCGGTGGCATTCAACTCGACGCTGGTGGCGGTGGGCAACGATGCGTTCGTCGACGCGGTCGACGGGCTCGAGGCCGCCATGACTGCGGCGATGGAGGCATAGCGATGCAGGCTCGACCGACGACCGAACAGATCCTGAACGACCTGGCACGAGAGGTGCGCGAGGCAATCATCCCGGCGGTTGGCGATCCCGCGCTCGGTGGTGAACCTCGAGATGGTGGAGCAGCTGTTGCACACGTGTGCGGTCCGCTCCGCCAACGAGATCGCGTGGATGGCCGCCGAGTGCGCCGACATGGAGGCCTTCGCCGCAGACGTGGCCGATCGCCTCGGCGACGAGGCCACGACGGCAGCGCTCGCCGCCTACCGGTCAGGGCGGAGCGAGTCGCTCGCGCTCGACGATCAGGTCGAGAACTACCACCTGGCGGGCGAGGCGTTCGGTGCCGCGATCGACGCGGTCTTCGCCGGCGACGACGCCGACCTCTCGGCGCGCTGCGCCGAGCTCATCCGGGCCCGGCGCGACACCGAACGCGAGCTACGCCCCGGCTTCTACTTCCCCGGCCGTTCCTGACCCGCACCGGCGACCACTGCGCTACCGGAGCAGGGCTCTGACCTCGGCGAGGTTCTCGATGGTCTCGACGGCGTCGCGTTGGGGGATGGTCATGCATCGCACGATGACGTCGTCGAAGCCCAGATCGGCCCAGACGGCGAACTGCTCGGCGACCGATGCCGGCGATCCGACGACGACCTGGTCGGGGCCCATGCCCCGGTACCCGGCGGCCAGCACGTCGGCGCCGAGTTCGTCGGCAGCGGCACCGTTGCTGAGCACGATGACGTCGCGCCGGACGATGGCTCGCGGCTGCCGTCCCGCCTCGGCGCACGCTGCCCGGTAGGTGTCGAGCATCTCGGGCGCCTGGGCGACGGTGACGGTCGGGCCGCCGTACCAGGCGTCGCCGATGCGTCCGGCTCGCTCCAGCGCTGCTGTCGAACCCCCGGCGCCGATCCACCACTCGACGCGCTCGATGCGGCCGCGGGTTGATCGATGGGTCGCCCGCGACGAGATCAGGATCGACGGACTCGCCGGCCACGAGCGCCTTGATCACGGCCACGGACTCGTCGAGCACCCGGCCACGGGTCCTCATCGATGCGCCCATCGCCGCGAACTGGCCGTCGCCGCCGCCGATACCGGTCTGGACGATGAACGGCGCATCGGTCAGCGCAGCCAGCGTCCCGATGTGTTCGGCCACGAGCACCGGGTTCCACAGCGGCAACAGGAACAGGCAGCCCACGGGACGGTCGCCCCATTCGGCGAGCAGCCGGCCGAGCATGGGGGTGTTCTGGTAGTACGGCGAGGCCATGGCGTGGTGATCGCCGAGCGACAACGAATCCAGCTGCGCCCGTTCGGCGGCCTGGGTTCGTTCGATCATCCAACGGGCACCCTCGCGGGGGTCTCCCGAAGGCGTGGCCAGCGACGACGTCAGTGAGATCCCGATGCGCATGGATCCGAGCGTACGGTGCCCACCTCGTGGCCGCCCGCTGACCCGACCCGGTGCGGTGATCGACGGCGATCGCCCACCCGGCGCGGCCGACTGCACCCGTCGCCGACGCGCACCGGCTCAGCGGTGGCGGCTCGGCAGGACCTCGGCGCGTGGGGGCAGCTCGACGGGGTGGCCCCGCCAGATGCCGATGTTCTCGCCGGTGCGGCCGTCGGGGCCTTCGGCAACCAGTGCCAACACCAGGTCGGCGATCTGGGCCGGAGTCATCCACTCGGCGATCACCTCCGGCGTCGCTCGATCGCCCGCGGCCAGGCGGGTCATCTCGGAGTCGACGGCGTCCATGCACAGCGCGTTGACCCGGATGCCGTGGCCGGCGAGGCGCTTGGACCACGACTGGGTGAGCCCGTTGATGCCCCACTTGGAGGCGTCGTAGACGTCCATGCGGGTGCCACCCCCGGTGGCTGCACCGGGCGGTGGGCAGATGTGGTCGGTAGCGACATTGACGATCGTGCCCCCGCCGCGGGCCATCAGGTGCGGGATCGCGGCGCGGCCGGTGGCGAACACACCACGCAGGTTGGTGTCGACCATCAGGGACCAGTCGTCGAGGCCCGTCTCGAAGTCGTCGACGCAGGGGTCGGTCGGACGCCACACACCGGCATTGGCGACGACGAGGTCGAGGCCGCCGAAGGTCGCAGCGGTCGCATCGACGAAGGCCTTGACCTCGACCGGGCTCGCGGACGTCGGCGACGGTGGCCTCGACCCGCATCCCCGTCTCGGCGGCGACCCGGTCGGTGACCGCGTGGAGCTTGTCGGCCTGGATGTCGCAGGTGGCGACGTCGGCACCGGCGTGCGCCAGCGCCTCGACGATGCCGGCGCCGATACCGGCCGCGCCGCCGGTGACCACGGCCACCGTTCCGTCGAGTTGTCCCATCGGTCTCCCCCTCGTGGTGACTCAGGTGTAGGTGTGTGCCACTGCCAACAGGCGTGGCATCCAGAGATCGGCCGGGACGCCGTGCTCGCCGTAGCCGCCGATGAGGACCGTCAGGCTGTTGAGCTGTTGCACGATCATCGCACGGGCGGTGGCGCCGATGCCGGCTTCGAGGGTCTCCTGGTCGAGTTCGACACCGGCAGCCGCCAGTGCCTGAAGGTAGCGATCGACGAGGCCGGCGATGTCCGCTCGTTCGTCGATCCGCAGGCTGCTGCCCAACAGGTAGCCGACGTCGAAGCCGGGATGCGCCACGCCCGGTTGGGCCCAGTCGAGCAGGATCGGGTCGCCGCCGTCGAACAAGATGTTGTCCGACCGGGGGTCGCCGTGCACGAAGGTCATGGGGCGGTTCAACGTGGCGAGATCGTCGACGAAGCGGTCGCCCGAGAGGGAGAACAGCGCCACGGTCCTCCGGTGTCAGCCAGTCGGCCCAGCGCTGCTCGGCGAGGGGGATGTTGCGGGCCCGCATGACGTTCACGAACGTGCCCGGGCATCGTGCTCACGAGCGGACGCGACACCGGATGCTCCGCCAGGTCCTGGCGATCCCAGAACGTCGCGTGCAGCAGCGCCAGGGCGTCGAGGATCTGCTCGAGGCGCTCGCGCTGGCGGGGGCTCGACGAGGTCGTGGACGACCATGCCCGAGCCGAGGTCCTCCAACAACAGCGCATACCGGCGCTTGGTCGGCCGCATGAACTTGGTGACGTCGCGGGTCATCACCAGGTGGGCTCGCGTCGGCAACCGGTCCACGGCCCGGGCTGCGGCCTCGTTGACCCGTCGCATCTTTGCCGGGTCGAAGTCGCTGCCGTGGTGGCGTGGGATCCGCAGCGGGACCTCGGCGGCGATGTCGCGATAGAACACGATCTCGCGGGCGTAGCAATCGTAGGTCTCGATCATGCCCCGGTTGGCTGGCTCGCGTGGTCGGGAACTTGGCGATGACCGTCGCCGGCAGACCCGTCGACGGCATCAGCCGGTCCCCGGTAGGTGAGGGACACACGGACGGTTTCGCCTGCGAGGCCCACGCCACCGTCGCCGAGCGGTTCGAGGTGCAGGCCGACGACCTCGACGTCGCCGCCGATGGTGCCTGCGGCACGCATCGCGCTCGTGACCCATTCGGGGGAGAGTTCGCCGGGGTGCGCTGGAATGTGTCTGGTGGGGCTCACGCGGCAGAGGGTACGTCGCGAACGGCACCGTCCGTTCGATTCGCAGACAACGGCTCATCGGAGCGATGCCCGAGCGGCGGCGAGGGTCTCGGGCGTGCCGATGTCGTGGTAGTGCGCCGGTGAGCAGGTGGGCGTCGACTCGGCGCTGCGAGCTGAGCCAGGCGATGAACCGGCCGGGAGAATCTGCGTCGCCGCCCGAGGCCAGGTACGGCCCCGACCGTGGCGGGCGCATCGGGTCCGAGCACGTAGGTGCAGGTGCTCGCCAGCGACGAGGTCGGCTGTGCCGGCTTCTCCCGGAACCGCAGGATCCGGCCATCGGCGTCGAGGGTGACCTCGCCGAACTGCGTGCCGGATGCGTCGCCGAGGTCTCGGCAGGCCACGAGCGGCACGTCGTCGCGCTCGTAGCGGGCGACCATCGCAGCGAGGTCCTCGGCTGCGACGAGGTTGTCGCCGGCCACGACGAGCCACGGCCCGCCGGGCTCGGCGGCGACGGTCGCCATCGCTGCGGCGAGATCGGCCACGGCGCCGCGGCGGTCGGCGCCATCGACCACCCCGTTGTCGACCACGACGGCATCGACCGCCGGCGGTCGTCGACCGCCAGGCCGCCCACTGCTCGGGGTGGCGGTGGTTGACCACGACGACGGGGTCGGGCAGCCCGCACGTCCGGATACGGCGCACGATGTGGTCGACGAGCGGCCTGGCCCCCGATGGGGATGAGCGGTTTGGGCATCCGGTCGGTGAGCGGCGCGAGCCGCTCACCGAATCCCGCAGCGAGCACCACGGTCGACCAGGCCGTCATGGCTGAGCCCGAATCGACGTCGGCGACCCGACCGGAACCGGCGGTGGCTGCTGTGGGCGAGGCACCAGTGCCCGTGCACCGGCCGCCTCGAATGCGGCGCACAGTTCCTCCGCCGCAGCGGCGCGGTCGCGAGCCGAGCTGCGGTCGCAGGTGCTGCGTCGCGTCGCCACGATGGCCCCGCCCGAGCCGGCGAGGGTGGCTGCAGCTCCCGCCTCGTCGGCGATGGCGAGCAGGGAGTCGTCGACACGGGAGAACGTCCAGAGGCGACGACGAAGCACACAGGCTGCGTCGATGATGTCGGCCAGGTCGTCGCCCCCACCGGCCGCCAGGTCCTCAGCGGCGCGCACCGCCAACGCGGCCAACGCCGCCATCACCTCGTGGACCTCGGGGTCACCGTCGTCCCATCGCGCTCGGAGGTCGCCGTGCACGACGCCGCTGGGGTCGCCGGGGTCCGGGTGCCAGGCGACGACCAAGCCGGCGACCGCCTCGTCGGGGAGACGCCGATAGCGAGCCGGATCCCACGGTTGCGCGAAGTCCATGTCGAGCACGCCCCGATGGGCCTGCACCACCCGGTCCTGGGGCCCGGCAGCAATGCCGATCACCTCGACCTCGGCGCGCAGCGCCAGGCGCGCGACCGTCGTGGGATCGATCGGGGCACCGTGCAGCTCGGCCAGGGCTTCGATGGCACCGATGACGATGGCGCTCGAGCCGGCGAGGCCGACCTGGCGCGGGATCTCGGTGGCGAAGGTCAGCGTCGTCGGTTGCACCTCGACGGCGGCCTCCTCGGTCAACCACTGTTCGGCGACGATGCGGGCGGCGCCGAGCAGCGCCGCGCCCTCGGCCGGCGTGGTCCGTCGAGACCGCAGCGGTCGACGCCGTCACCCGGGCGCAGCATTGGCCGATCGTGGTGGCGACGACCCGCCCGCCGTAGCCGTCGGAGGGGTTGCCGACGATGCCCGCTCGGGCGGGCACGATCCGCGTCACCTGCCGGCGACCGCCTGGGTGCGACATGGCGTCGAGCCTACGCTGCGGGCCGCACTGGGTCGGTCCGGTCGGGAACCGCAGCGGCGGTGTCGCCGTTCTCCAGACGGCGTCGTAGCCGGCCGAGCTCGGTGCTCTACGCTCGCCACGGCGACAGACCGACACGACACAGCGGGAGCAGCACACCACGGTGGCTGACGACGAGACCATCGACCTGGGCATCAGCGGACTCTCCGACGCCGTGCTGGCGGGACGCGGCGGCTTTGCGTCGGTCTACCGGGCCCGTCAGCCCGACTTCCGTCGCACGGTCGCGGTCAAGGTGCTCTCGGCGCCCGAGACCGATGAGGTGGCTCGAGCCCGCTTCGACCGCGAATGCCAGGCGATGGGTGCACTCTCCGAGCACCCCCACATCGTCACGCTCTACGACGCCGGGTTCCTCGCCGACGGCCGGGCCTACTTGGTGATGGCGTTCATGGAGGGCGGCAGCCTCCACGAACTCGCCCACGGTGCCGACCCGCCGTCGTGGCAGGAGGTCGCCACCATCGGCACCAAGCTCGCCGGCGCGCTCGAGACCGCGCACCGTGCGGGCATCTTGCACCGCGACCTCAAGCCCGCCAACGTCTTGGTCTCGACCTACGGCGAACCCCAACTCACCGACTTCGGCATCGCCCGCATCGCCGGCGGCCACGAGACCACCAGCAGCCACGTCACCGCCAGCCTGCCCTACGCCCCACCCGAGATCCTCGACGGCCTCCCTCCCACCCAGGCCTCCGACGTCTACAGCCTCGCGGCGACGCTCGTGCACCTGCTCATCGGCGGTCCCCCCTTCACCGGTGACGCCGACACGGGGTTCGCGCCGCTGCTGCGCCGGGTCTACGAAGAGGAGATCCCGGACCTGTCGACCCACGGTGCGCCGCCGGCACTCGACGTGGTGCTGCGGCGGGCCATGTCCAAGGACCCCAGCAGACGCCAACGCAGCGCCGAGGAACTGGGCCGCCAGATCCAACAGGCCCAGCGCACGCTCGGCGCGCCGGTCGGCGAGATGGTGGTGGCCGGCACCGCACGCGACGCAGTCATCGACGCCGATACCCCCACCATCGCCGGTGCGGCACCGCCCCTCGGCGCTTCCGACGGTCCCTCGGCCGGCGAGGGCCCGCAGTGGTGGACGCCGCCCGCAGGGGTGCCGATCGCCGGGGCCGGCGCCGCCGCCGGCCCCCCGCCGACCCCCTCGGCGCCCTTCGCTGCTGCGCCTCCGCCGCCCGCGCCCGCGCCCGCTGAGGGCACCGGCCCGAACCGGGTGGTGCTCGGCGCGATCGCCGCAGCGGTGGTCGCCGTACTCGGCATCGTCGGCGTGGTGGCGTTCACCGGCGGCGACGATCCCGACGACGAGGTCACCACGGCAACGCCCGAGGCGACCACGCCGGCCGACCCCACCCCGGCCGAGGAACCTGCGCCCACTCCCACCACCGAGCCGGCGACGACCCCGACGCCGGTGGCGACACCGACGACCGAGCCCGACGTGCCCACGCCGGAGCCGCCCGCGCCGACGCCGGGTGTGGTGACCGCTCCGGTCGGCGGTCCCATCGTGCTCGGCGACTCGGTGACGGCCACGCTGAGCCCGGGGCAGGGCGCCCGCCACACCTTCCAGGCCCAGGCCGGCCAGGTCGTGCGCTTCGAGGTGACCTCACCCGACGGCGACCCTCGCATCGTCCTGCGCAGCCCGAACGACATCCCCATCAACGGCGCCGACGACTGCTCGTCATTGCTGTCGGACACCGACGCACTTCTGGTGACCGAGACGGCGGTGACCGGCGAGTACAGCCTCGACATCGACTTCATCAACGGCAGCGGCAGCTACACCCTGACCACCCTGCCCGACTGGGTCCCCGCCGAGGGCGAGATCGATTTCATGCAGATCAGCGTGCGACCCTCCACCGAATTCCAGGCCATGTGGGCAATCGCCGACGGCGACCTGTCCCTGGTGGCTCGTGCCGGCGACGGGCGGGTCATCGCCGCCGACGACGACTGCTTCGGCGACCTCGACCCGCGTCTCGAGTCGTTCCTCGCCGATCCGGCCGGGCTGATCTCGGTTGCGGCGTACACCGTCGTGCCGCCGGTGACGTTGATCGGGCTGTTCAACGTCGAGGGCTTCGCAGTCAATGCGACCATGCCCGAGGCGACCCGGTCCAGCTTCGCCATCGACCTCGTGGCGGGCCAACAGGTCGAGCTGTTGATGCGCAGTCCCGATGCCGATGCGTTCCTCACCGTCACCGATGCCGACGACACTGCGGTGGCGAGCGACGACGACTCCGGTGGTGGTCTCGACGCCCAGCTGACCTTCACCGCACCCGCCGACGGCCGCTACGAGATCGCCACGAGCTTCCTCGGCGACGCAGCCGGCAGCTTCTCGCTCGGCGTCCTCATTCGCTGATCGGCAGGGCGGGTCCCGTGCCGGGCTGAGCGACGTGGGCGCACACGAGCCGGCGCCTGGCGTCGAGGATCGAGCTCAGCTGCGCCCGGTCGAGGTCGAACGGGGCGGGCATCAGCGTGGACACGCAGCGATCCAACGGCCCGTCGGGATCGATCATGGGGCGCGTAGATGTGCCGGGACCGAATCGGCCAGCACCTCGACGAGTCGGTCCACGGTCTCGGCGACCTCGACGGCAACGGTGAGCTGGCCGTCGCGCCGCAACAACGCCAGGCCGTAGACCGCCGAGAGCGTGATGCCGCGTCCAGTGCACTGCGGCTGCGCCCGCAACTCCCATGTCGCCGAGCACTCGCTCGAACGGGGCCACGACCGCGCCGGTCGCATCGCGCAGCTCGGGATCGTCCCCGGGTGGGCGCAGACTCGCGCAGAACAACCCGGTGCGGTCGAGAGCAAAGTCGAGCTGGGCGCGGACCATTGCCTGCAGCGCCGATGGTCCACTTCGTCCGACCGCAGCCTCGGTCACCGCGGCTGCGAGTTCGGCGAGGCCGACGAGGGCAATGGACCGGGCGAGCTCCTCGGCGTTGTCGACGTGGGCGTAGAGCGACTGCGTCCGCACGCCGAGCCGCTGGGCCACGCCGGCCATGGTGACCTGGGACGGCGCGCCGACCTCGTCGAGCACGACGATGGCCTCAGCGACGACATCGTCGCGGCTCAGCCCGACGCGCGCAGCCATGGACGTGGTCGTCGGGAGGTCCGCGTGCGGCCTGGATCGTGCGGGTGTCGCTCACGAACCACTTGCATCATCTGCCTGATGCTATCAGACTGAGGACTGATGGCCCCAGACAGTGTTGCACCCGGAGTCGACCAGATCGACGTCGCCGACGATCCCGACGCGCTCCTCGACGCCTACGCCACCCACGGCTGGGGCGACGGACTCCCCCTGGTGCCGCCCACCCCCGAGCGGGTCGAGGCGATGCTCACCACCCTCGGCGACGTCGATCCCGACGAGGTCATCGCGACCCTGCCCCCACGATCGGGCGAGGCCACACGCCGGGTCATCGCGATCAACGCCGTGCTCGCCGGGTGCGACGCCGCAGCGCTCCCCGTGCTCATCTCGGCGGTTCGGGCGCTCGCACGACCCGAGGTCAACCTGCGCGGCGTCAACGCCACGACCCACCCGGTCGCGCCGCTGCTCATCGTCCATGGCGACATCGCCAGGACCGGTGGCTACAACGCCGGCCTCGGTGCGTTCGGACCGGGCAACCGGGCGAATGCCACCACTGGTCGGGCGCTGCGGCTGATCCTGCACCACGTGGCCGGCGCCGTTCCCGGCCCCGGAGACGCCTCGACCCAGGGCGGCCCGGCGAAGTACAGCTACTGCGTCGCCGAGAACCTCGAGCAATCGCCCTGGGGCGGCTACGCCGCCACGGTCGGCGTTGCTGCGCCATCCGCCATCACCGTCCACTGCGGCGAGGCCCCCCACAACGCCCACGACATGGAGTCGTCGCACCCGGCACGCATCCTCGACAAGGTCGCCTCGGCCATGACCTCCTGGGGGCAGAACAACGCACCCATCAGCCAGGGTGAGTACGTCGTCGCGCTGTGTCCCGAGCACGCCGCAGCCTGCGCAGCCGATGGCTGGACGCGTCGCCACGTCGCGTCCTATCTGTTCGAACGGGCCCGGGTGCCCGTCGGCGACCTGCGTCGCCAGTTCGACCTGCTGGCTCTGGCACCGTGGCAGCGCCACCTCGATGACGACGACGTGATGGCGATGACCGAACACCCCGACAACATCCGGGTGCTGGTCGTCGGCGGCGCCGGCAAGCACAGCTCGGTGGTTCCCAGCTGGGGTATGACCCGCAGTGTCACCCTGCCGGTCGAACCATGAGCACGCCGTTGATCCCGAACGGCTGCGAGTTCTGCACCCCCGGTGTAGGAATGTCGGAGCGATTCGGGCCAGAACACAGGAGTCGTCGATGAAGGTGTACACCCCTGCCGGGAGCGTCGGTGCTCTGGAGCCGACACTCGCGCCGCCGCTGCCGGTCCTGACCGGTCGCCGCATCGGCATCCTCGACAACACCAAGCCCAACGCCGGGCTGTTGCTGGGGCGGATCGGCAGTCGTCTGGCCGAACGCACCGGGGCCGAACTGACCACCCCCGAAACCAAGAACGCCGCCCTCGCCGCACCCGACCAGGTCATGGGCCGACTCACCAAGGAGGTCGAGCTGGTGTTGACCGGCTCGGCTGATTGAGGGAGTTGCACGTCGTGGAGTGTCCACGACGCCGTCCAACTCGAAGCTGCCGGGCGGCCCACCGTGGTCGTCACCACCACCCGCTTCGAATCGCTGACCCGCCAGGTCGCTGCGTCGCTCGGCATGGCCGACCTGCGCATCCTCGTGGTCGACCATCCCCTGGGCGGCACCGACCCCGACACCGTGCTCGCCTGGGCGGATGCGGCGGTGGAGACCACCCTGGGGCTGCTCGTGGACCCCGTCTCGTGACGACCCCGGTCGCCGCAGGTCCACCCACCCGACCGGCACGCACGTCGACGGACCGGCGGACGCGGTGAGCATCGAGATCGACCACAGCGGCCGGGTCGCCCTGGTCACCGGCGCAGGTGCCGGGATCGGCCGCGAGATCGCACGGTGGCTGGCCCGAGCCGGCGCCGCGGTCGCCGTGAACGACATCCGGGCCGCACACGCCGACGCCGTGGTCGACGAGATCACGTCCGAGGGCGGGCGGGCCATCGCCGTCGTCGCCGACTGCCGCGACGATGCCGCCATCGATGCCATGGTCGACCGAGTCGGCGCCGAACTCGGCCCGCTGACCATCGCGATCAACAACATCGGGATGCTGCCGGCCGGGCGGCGACCGAAGCCCTTCGTGCACCAGCGCGGCGACGACTGGCGAGACATCGTCGACCAGAACCTCACCCTCGCTGCACTGTGCGGGCGCGCCGAGGCCGAGGCCATGATCGCCCACGGCCAGGGCGGGGTGATCGTCTTCGTCAGCTCGGGCGAGACGACCCGGCCCTCGCCGTACAACGCCGTCTACGCCGCTGCGAAGGCGGCGATCAATCACCTGGTGACGTCGATGGCGGTCGAGCTGGGGCCCGAGGGAATCCGGGTCCTGGCGATGGCGCCCGGCACGACCATGACCGAGACCGTCGCCGCCGCGTTCACCGACGAACGCATGGAGGCCATCGTGGCATCGACACCCCTGCGAACGATGGTGGAGCACGACGAGCTGGCCCGCCTCGCCGTGTTCCTCACCAGCGACCTGGCGCGCTGCATCACCGGGCAGTTCATCCTCGCCGACGCCGGCGCGTTCTTGTCCCGCACCCGCCCCGCCAACAACGAAGGACTCCGATGACCGATTCGACGACCGGCAACCCGGCGCTCGATGCCGCCGTCGCCGAGGTCCGCGAGCTCGTGGCCGCCGACGGTGGCGACATCCGCATCGCGAGCTCCGACAGCTCTGCGGTGTCTCTCCAGCTGGTGCTCGACACCGCCGAATGCCGCGAGTGCGTCATGTCGCGCCCCTTCCTCGAGCAGGTCGCACTCGACGTCATGCGACCCCACCTGCCGACGCTCGCGACGGTGACGATCATCGACCCCCGCGAGCGCGCCTGAGCAGTCCTGGCGAGGTGCTGCGCCGAGCAGTCCCGAGATGGCCAGGAGCTCGTGCCGCATCAGCCGACGCGTGCGGGTTCGGATCGGCCCTGACCCTCGCCACCGTTGCCTGGCACGGCACTACGATCGGCCGATGGACGTCGACGATCGCCGCACCGCCGCAACCACCGAGCTGTTGCAGGCGCTGATCCGCAACGAGTGCGTCAACGACGGCACCGCCGAGTCCGGCCACGAGGTCCGCAACTCCGACCTGCTCCAGACCTACCTCGAGGGTGCGGGCCTCGACGTCGAGACCTTCGAACCCGAGCCCGGGCGCCGATCCATGGTCGCCCGCATCGAGGGCTCGGACCCCGACGCCCCTGCGGTGTGCCTGATGGGTCACACCGACGTCGTGCCGGTGTCGCCCGAAGGCTGGCACGAGGACCCCTTCGGTGGGGAACTCATCGACGGCGAGGTCTGGGGTCGCGGCGCAGTCGACATGTTGTGCCTCACCGCGTCGATGGCGGTCGCGTACCGCCACCTCGCCGACACGGGCTTTCGCCCCAAGGGCGACCTCATCTACTTCGGGGTGGCCGACGAAGAAGCCGGCGGTGCGCTGGGCGCCAAGTGGATCGCCGATCACCACTGGGACGCCATCGCCTGCGACTACGTCCTCACCGAGTTCGGCGGCTTCCCCACCGACACCGCGCACGGCCACGCCATCACCATCAACGTCGCCGAGAAGGGTCTGGGCTGGCAGCGTCTCAAGGTCACGGGCACCCCTGGCCATGGATCTGCGCCCTATGAAGCCGACAACGCCTTGGTCACCGCCGCGGAGATCGTGCGCCGTCTGGCCGACTACCGCCCCACACCCAGGATCCACGACCTGTGGCGGGTGCAGGTCGACAACCTGCCCTACGACGACGACGTGAAGGCCTCGCTGCTCGACCCGGGCACGCTCGACGCCGCGCTCGACGGCCTGCCCGACCGTCGCAAGGCCCGCAGCCTGCATGCCTGTTCGCACACGACGTTCAGCCCGAACGTGATCCACGGCGGGGTCAAGACCAACGTCATCCCCGACGAGGTCATCGTCGAGGTCGACATCCGGATCCTGCCCGGCGAGACCCTCGCCGACATCACGACGCATCTGCAGACGGCGCTGGGCGACCTCTACGACCGCATCGACGTCGAACCAATCCAGCAGGAGCCCTCGACGGCTTCGCCGATCGACACACCCATGTGGGACACCCTCGCCCGCATCATCGACACGGCGCATCCGGGTTCGCCGCTGCAGCCGGGCCTGATCGTCGGCGGCACCGACGCCCGCTTCTTCCGCGACCGCGACGCCGTCGCCTACGGCGCCGGCCTGTTCTCGCCGAAGGTCACGTTGGAGACCTTCGCCAAGCGGTTCCACGGCCACGACGAACGAGTCGACATCGAGTCCCTCGGCCTCAGCACGCAACTGTGGATCGACGTCGCCAAGACCTTCTGGGACTGACAGCCATCACTGCGACCCGAAATCTGGAACTCGTGCCGGACATCTGCAGGCACAAGTCCCAGATTTCGGCGGGCTACGGTGCAGCGCCATGACCAAGAAGCAGAGCGACGGCTGGACGGCCGACGACATCCCTGACCAGACCGGCCGACGCTTCGTCATCACCGGGGGAAATTCCGGGATCGGTCTCGAGGCCGCCCGCATGCTCGCCGTCGCCGGCGGCGACGTGCTCATCACCAGCCGGTCGATGGACAAGGGCGCAGCCGCACTGGACGACATCCGCAGCAGCGAACCCGCCGGAACCGTCGAGGTCGCCCAACTCGACCTCGCCGATCTGGCGTCGGTACGGGCCTTCGCCGACACGGCGCTCGCCACCAACCAGCCGATCGACGTGTTGATCAACAACGCCGGCGTGATGGCCACCCCCTACAGCCAGACGGCTGACGGCTTCGAACTCCAGCTCGGCACCAACCATCTCGGGCACTTCGCCCTGACCGGCCTGCTGATCGAACGGATCGCCGCGTCCGACGACCCCCGCGTCGTGACCGTCTCGAGCCTGGCCCACCGCCAGGGAAAAATCGACTTCGACGACCTCATGAGCGAGAAGAAGTACTCGCGCTTCGGCGCGTACGGCCAGAGCAAGCTCGCCAACCTGTTGTTCACGATGGAGCTCCATCGCCGCCGTCACCGTCGCGACGACGAGATCCTCGCACTGGCATGTCACCCCGGCATGTCATCGACGAACCTCAGCGTCGGCATGAGCGACGGCATCCTCGGCACGATCACCGGCGTCACCAAGCGGCTCGAGCCCGTGTTCACCCAGTCCGCAGCCGACGGCGCGCTCCCGACCGTGCGGGCCGCCTGTGACCCGGATGCGACCGGCGGCGCCTACTTCGGCCCAGACGGCTTCGGCGAACTCCGCGGCAAGGCCGTCGAGGTGAAGGCCAAGCCCAAGGCCTACGACGTCCACGACGCCCGCGCCCTGTGGGAACGCAGCGTCGACCTCACCGGCGTCGACTACTGAACCACCGGAGAACCGCGGTCAAGAACCACTGGGGTCAAGTCTCTTTCTCCCTTTCTCCGAGCAGCGCTGCCCACCGGGCAACAGGCCGAGAGAACGGGAGAAAAGAGACTTGACCCCAGCCCTCAACCCTGGACGAGCCGGCCGCCGACGTCGTCGAGGCGCTGGAGCAGCCTCGGGTCGTCACGGCACCGGTCAGCGACTCGGGTCAGCGCAGACGAGACGCCCTTGGTGCCCCTGTAGCCATAGTGCTCGGCGATGTCGATGTGGCTGCGTCCCGAGCGCTCCGCCGCCACGAACACGGCGACCATTCTCGCGGTATTGGGTTGACCTCGACGTCCTGCGAGCAGCGAAGCGCAATCCACGCCGAACGCCGCAGCGACCACCTCGTCGATCTGCCAGAGCGTCGGGCGCACCGCTGCCTGCCGTCGTGCTGCGGATGTCTCGGGTCCGTCGTCCGCCGCTGCCAGCGCGTCGGCGACGAACGTTGGCGAACCCAACACTGCCGGGGGCGCGGAACGTTCGAGGATGTCGAGCGCGGAGTCGGCGTCGCCGGCCACCGTCGATCGATGGAGGGCCGATCGGCTGCCTCCGAAGTAGCCGAGCACCCGGTCGCGATGCAGCCACTCCGGCGCCTCCGATGGGTTCAGGTACCCCGGGTAGCTGGACCACCAGTGGCGTTCGGGTGCCGGCACCAGACCCGCAGTGACCGGGTTCAGGTGGATGTAGCGAGCCACTCGCGTCAGGTAGCTGTCGGCTTCGATCAGCGACGAGTGGTAGCGGCCGGCCAGCAGAGCCCCGTCGCGATCGTGGTGCCAGTTGTGTCGCTGGGTGTAGACGCCATTGAGGTGCCGCATCGCTCGGGACAGCTGCCCTTCTGCGCTGCGGACCAGCAGGTGGTAGTGGTTGCCCATCAAGACGTAGGCGTGGACCTCGAGTCCGAACCGTTCGTCGAGCTCACCGAGCAGCCCGACGAACACCACCCGGTCACGATCGTGATGGAAGATGTCGGCCCGGCCGATGCCGCGATGCACGACGTGGTGCCAAGCCCCCGGATGATCGATACGTAGTGCTCGTGCCATGGCCGCGCACGCTACGCAGCAGGTGTGACACGAACCTGCAAGCGCGGGCTCGAGTCTTGGAACCACTGGGGTCAAGTCTTGCTTTCTCCCTTTCTCCGAGCAGCGCTGCCCACCGGGCAACAGGCCGAGAGAAAGGGAGAAACGAGACTTGACCCCAGCCGTCGGCGCTACTGGCGGTCGGCCTTGAGGCGCTTGCGGGATCGGGCTCGTTCGCCGGCGTCGAGGACGACCTTGCGGAGGCGAACCGTCGAGGGGGTGACCTCGACGCATTCGTCGGCGGCGATGAACTCCAGGGCCTGCTCGAGCGACATGCGCTTCGGCGGGGTGATGCGCACGGTCTGATCCGACGCCGCTGCTCGCATGTTGGTGAGCTGCTTCTCCCGGCAGATGTTGACGTCCATCTCTTCGTTGCGCGGGTTCTCGCCGACGATCATGCCCTCGTAGACCTCGGTGCCGGGGTCGACGAACAGCGCCGTGCGCTCCTGGACGGCGACGATGGCATAGGCGGTCACGGGCCCCTTGCGGTCGGCGACGACGCTGCCGGTGGTGCGGGTGCGCAGCTCGCCCATCCAGGGCTCGTAGCCCTCGAACACGTGGTGCAGCAGGCCGGTGCCGCGGGTCTCGGTGAGGAACTCGGTGCGGAACCCGATGAGCGCACGCGCCGGCACGACGTAGTCGAGGCGGACCCAGCCGGTGCCGTGGTTGGTCATGTTCTCGAGGCGGGCCTTGCGCTCGCCCAGCAGCTGGGTGACCGCGCCGACGTGCTCTTCGGGCACGTCGATGGTCAGGCGTTCGGTGGGCTCGTGGAGCTTGCCGTCGATCTCCTGGGTGACGACCTCGGGCTTGCCGACGGTGAGCTCGAAGCCCTCGCGGCGCATGATCTCGACGAGGATCGCCAGCTGCAGCTCGCCTCGGCCCTGGACCTCCCAGGCGTCGGGGCGGTCGGTGGGGAGCACCCGCAGCGACACGTTGCCGACGAGTTCGGCGTCGAGGCGGGCCTTGACCTGGCGGGCGGTGAGCTTGTCGCCGTCCTTGCCGGCCAGCGGCGAGGTGTTGACGCCGATGGTGACCGACAGGGTCGGCTCGTCGACGGTGATGACCGGCATCGGGCGGGGATCGGCGGGGTCGGCGAGGGTCTCGCCGATGGTGACGTCGTCGATGCCGGAGATGGCGATGATCTCGCCGGGGCCGGCTTCGTCGACCTCGACGCGGTCGAGGTTCTCGGTGACGCTCAGCGTCGCCGATCTTGGCGGCAGGTGATGGTGCCGTCGGTGCGGCACCACGCGACCGTTGGCGCCCTTGCGGATCGTGCCGTGCTGGACCCGGCACATGGCGATGCGGCCGACATAGGGCGACGCGTCGAGGTTGGTCACCCAGGCCTGCAGGGGGTGGTCGGGGTCGTAGGTCGGCGCGGGAACGTGCTCGATCAGCGTGTGGAACAGCGGCTGGAGATCGACGCCGGGCTCGTCGGGATCGAGGGTGGCGGTGCCCTTGCGGGCATCGGTGTAGATGATGGGGAAGTCGATCTGGTGATCGCGCGGCGTCGAGGTCCAGGAACAGCTCGTACACCTCGTCGACGACCTCGTCGATGCGGGCATCGGGCCGGTCGATCTTGTTGACGACCAGCACGACGGGCAGGTGCGAGCGCCATGGCCTTGCGGAGCACGAACCGGGTCTGGGGCAGCGGGCCCTCGCTGGCGTCGACGAGCAGCACGACGGCGTCGACCATGGTGAGGGCCCGCTCGACCTCGCCGCCGAAGTCGGCGTGGCCCGGCGTGTCCACGATGTTGATCTTGGTGTCGCCGAACTGGACCGCGGTGTTCTTGGCGAGGATGGTGATGCCCTTCTCGCGCTCGAGATCCATCGAGTCCATGACTCGTTCGTTGATGTCGGCGTTCTCACGGAATGCGCCCGACTGCCACAACATCGCGTCGACGAGTGTGGTCTTGCCGTGATCGACGTGAGCCACGATGGCCACGTTGCGGAGGTCGTTCCTGATGGCCATGGTGCACTTCACGCTACCGGTGGCCCTCCCAAAGCGATTCGCGCCGACACCGGTCACATGGGGGCGACCATTGCGATCAGCCGATGCGGATGTCGCGGGTGTGGGCGGTCTCGTTGATGCTCTTGATGGTGCGATAGCCCTTCGACGAGCTCGCCTGCATGCGGATGATGCCGGTGTAGTCGGGCTGCATCCGGTAGGGATCCGACAGACCCCACACGTGTTGGAGATAGACACTCATGACCATGCCGTGGCAGAACACTGCGACGGTCTTGGAGGCGTTGGCGGCGATGATCTCGTCGAAGCCTGCGACCACACGATCACGGAAGCCCCAGTAGTCGCCGTCGAAGATGGCGAGGGGGTCCGACATGAACTCCTGGGCGAGGGGCTCGTCGGGGGTCATCTCCTCGGCGGGGATGTAGACGCTGCGATGCTGGTCGACCTCGCGCAGGTCGTCGCGGAGCTCGACGTCGAGATCGAGCAGGCCAGCCAGCGGCTCGGCCGTCTGGCGAGCCCGTGTCATGGAGCTGGCCACGATGTGATCGATGTGCTCGGCCGCCAGGAACGCAGCCACGGCCATGGCCTGGGCCCGGCCGAGCGAGGACAGCGGCGGATCGGCGGGGCCTTCGCCCTCGCCTCGTTCCTCACGGTCGGGGCGGGCGTGACGAACGATGATGAGGTCCATGGGGGCTTCTGCTCGGGGGGGTTCGATGGTGCGTGGTCGACGGGAATCGTAGGCGTCGCCGGGCCGCCGGCCACGGGTGCGTGTCGGAGCCGGCCTCGGATGCGACTCAGCGTCGGGCGTGCGAGCCGACGTGATCGATGAGGTTCCAGCGCATCGCACCCTCGATGGAGCCCGAGAGGAACTTGTCGAAGCGCCGGTGCATCCGATCGGCGTCGACACCGTAGGCGCTGGTGTCCTGGAGATACGGCACCGGCTGGCAGGCCACGGGATACAGGATGCCCCAGGCCAGGGCTTCCTCGAGCTGCTCGGCGCTCCAGTCGGGACCACCGGACGCAGCGAGCACCTCGCGGTAGTGGTCGCACAACTCGGTCTCGGCTTCGAAGGTCTCGTCGTTGTGCGAGACCGCCAACAGCCAGGCGAGGTCGAGACCGGGATGGGTGCGCATGACGCTCTGCCAGTCGACGATGATCGGCCCGTCGGCGTCGATCAGGACGTTGTCGAGCTCGTAGTCGACGTGGCCGAGCGTCCACGGTCGCGCCGCGTAGAGCTCGAGGACGTGTTCGGTGTCGTCGATCCAGGTGCGCTGCAAGACGTCGAACAGCTCGCCCGGATACCGGTCGGGTTCGGCCTCGGCGAGCTGCTGCCAGCTCTGGCGGGTGATGTCGATGCCGAGTTTGAAGCTCTCGGTCTGCCAGTCGAGGATCCAGTCGTGGGCCTCCAGGCGTGGGTCCATCCAGAACCTGCCGTGCATGCGGGCCAGGTCGCCCACGAGGGTGCGCATGGTGGCGACGTCGCTGCCGACCAAGATGTCGCCGGGGGTGCCGTCGACGTGATCGAGCAACAAGAACGCGGCGCCGGTCTCGGGGTCGTACCGGTTGATGTGGCATCCCGGGATCCGCATCCCGGAATCGGCCACCAGGTCGTCGGCGAGGTCGCGGTAGAAGCCGCACTCACGCACGTAGAACTGCATGACCGAGTTGTAGAGCCGAGCGATGTCGTCGTCGAGGGGGCACTTGGCCACGAAGCGGGTCGGCTCCGACCCGTCGCCGCCATCCCAGGTGACGCTCACGACGCCGACCTCACCCAGGGCGCCGACGTGGCCGCCCATCGGTGCCACCGACAGCTGCGCAACGGGCGGCAGCGGACTGCTCGATGCGGCGAGCTGGGCGTTGACCCAGTCGGGCGTCAGCTGCGCGAGCGAGGTCGGAATGTCGGTCATGGTGCGGTCCCCCGGCGGTCGATGAACCCCCACAGCTTGGCATCGCGCGCCCGCCGTGTGCGCATCGACACAGGTTGCGCCCGGACCGATCTGCGACAAGCATCGTCGCGATGCGAATCGAACCGCTCGACGATGCCGAGTACCTCCTGCTCACCACCACCAAGCGAGACGGCACCGCCGTGCCGACGCCGGTCTGGTTCCAGGGCTCCGGCGGTCGGTTCGTGGTGGTGACCGGCGCCGAGAGCGGCAAGGTCAAACGCATCCGCAACAACCCCCGTGTCGAGGTCGCCGTGTGCAATTCCCGGGGCACGATCCTGCCGGGTGCCGCCGTGCTCGCCGCCACGGCCCGCGTGCTCGAGGGGGCCGCAGCCGACGAAGCCGCCGATCAGGTGAAGAAGAAGTACGGCCTCAAGTGGAAGGCCTTCATGGCCGGCCAGTCGGCGTGGCGCAAGGTCCGCAAGACCGAAGCCGAGGACGAGGCGGTCCTCGAGGTCACCCTCACCGAAGCCATCTGATCACCTCCAGCAGGGCGCAGACGCACCTCGTTGTGGCGCATGTCTCGATGTCGACGCCCCAGTGCCGGGTGACACACGGCTAGCGTCAGCGGGTGACCTCGCTCCGACTCCCCACCATTGCCGCGGCCGCGGGGCCGTCGATGCGGGTGTGGCGTCTGGTGCTGTTCACCGGCACCGTGCTCGGCGCCGGCGCGTTGATGAGCAAGGGCCTCATCGACGACGGCGTCGATCCGTTCGTCGTGAGCTCGCTCCCATTCCTGGCCGGTGGCCTGTTCGCCTGCGCAATCGCGCAGCGCCGCGGCGAACTCGAACCCCGCGCCTTCGTCCCTGCCGCGATCCTCGGAGTCACGTCCTCAGCGGCGCCCGCCATCTTGTTCAACACCGGGTTCGAGTACCTGCCGGCAGGCATCGTGACGCTGATCATCGCCATCGTGCCGGTGTTCACCGCGCTCGTCGCACACTTCATGTTCGCAGACGAGCGGTTCAATGTGGTCAAGGGGGCCGGTCTGGCGCTGGCGATCTGCGGCGTGGCGATCTTGGCGCTGGGTCCCGGCGCCGACGGTGAGCTGTCGACCACGGGTCTGGTGGCCACGCTGGTGGGCACGGCGTGCGCAGGGAGCGCGGCGGCGCTCGCTCGCAAGTACGCGATGGGGTTCGGCGCTCGTGCCCTCATCGGTCCACAGCTGACGATCGGCGGACTCACCGCACTGATCCTGTTGCCGATGTTCGGACGGTCGCTGACCCCTGATGGCGGCTATGCGTGGTGGCACCTGCCGGCGCTCATCGTGTTCCTCGGCGTGCTGAGCAACTACTTCGGGTTCCGGGCGATGCTGCTGGCGAGCGAGATCGGCACCACGGGACAGGTGTCGACCATCAGCTACCTGATTCCGCTCTACGGCGTGATCGGCGGCGCCCTGGTGTTCGGCGATCAGATCAGCGCCAACGTCGTGCTCGGCGGCGCCGTGATCCTCGCTGCCGTCGGCATCATCGCCCGCGGCAGCCGGGCCATGCCGGTCACCCCGTTGACCGCAGCCGCAGCTGATCTCGCGCCGGACCCCACGCCTGCGCCATGAGCCGCAGCGTCACGCTCCGGGCGTGGCAGCGTGAAGCGCTGACCCGATTCGCAGACGCGCGACCCACGTCGTTCCTCGCCGTCGCCTGCCCTGGCGCCGGCAAGACCACCTTTGCGCTGGCCGCGGCCCGCCAACGCCTGGCGGGCGAGCACCTCCCCATCGTCGTCGTGGTGCCGACCCAGCATCTCAAGACCCAGTGGGCCGAGGCCGGCCTGCGGTTCGGTTTCCACCTCGATCCCGACTGGTCGGCCTCCGGCGGTCGCCTCCCCGCCGACATGCACGGCATCGTCGTCACGTATGCGCAGGCCGCGTCATCGGCGACGGTGCTGCGCGAGCTCGTCGACGGCGGGTTCGCGATCCTCGACGAGGTCCACCACGCCGCGAGCGACCGCTCCTGGGGCGACGGCGTCCGCGTGGCCTTCGGCGGGGCCTGGTGCCGACTGTTGTTGTCGGGCACACCGTTCCGCACCGACGACAACCCCATCCCGTTCGTCGAGTACAGCTTCGGCGACTACGGCGAGGCCATGCCCGACTACGAGTACGGCTACGGCGAGGCCCTGGAGGAGGGCGGCGTCGTGCGGCCGGTGTTCTTCCCCCGGTTCGACGGACACATGGAGTGGGTGAGCGCCGAGGGCGAGGAACGGTCGGCCACCTTCGACGACGAGGTGCTCCGCACCGAATGGGGCGCACGCCTGCGAACCGGCGCTGTCGGTCGAGGGTCAGTGGCTGCCCACGGTCGTCGATCACGCCCACGCCCGCCTCACCGAGATTCGCGCCGATCACGCCGATGCCGCCGGATTGATCATCGCCACCGATCACGAGCACGCACGCGGGATCGCCTCGATGCTCGAACGCCGCCACGGCGTGACTCCGGCCATCGCGCTGTCGGACGACCCGAAGGCATCGCAGGTCATCGAGCGGTTCGGGCAGAGCACCGACCCGTGGATCGTGGCGGTGCGGATGATCTCCGAGGGCGTCGACATCCCCCGTCTGCGCGTCGGCGTGTTCGCCACGACGACCACCACCGCGATGTTCTTCCGTCAGGCCGTGGGACGCATCGCCCGCTGGACCGCCGGCATGCGGAGCCAGCGGGCCTACATGTACCTGCCCGACGATCCCCGGCTGCGGGTCCACGCCGCGTCGATCGCGCAGCAGCGCCGGCACAGCATCGATCGCCGGCGCGAACGTGACGGCGACGATCCGGCCGCGCTCGACGAGTTGCGCCGCCCGCCCGGCGGCGAGGAGCAGATGTCGTTGTTCGCGGCGTTGTCGTCGACGGTGCTCACCGAGGCCCCGCCCACCGACGGCCTCGATCCCCACGAGGATCTGCTGGCCCGCCCCGACGACATGGTCGGCTACCCGGTCGATCTGCCGCCTCCTCCGCCGTTGCCGGGCCGCAGCGATGGTGCCGAGCCCGGTGGGCTCGCGTCGATCCGGACCCGCAAGCAGGAGAAGGAAGGGTTGCGGACCCGCAACGCCGACCGGGTGCGGGCCATCGTGAACCTGACCGGTCAGTCCCATGCACACGTCAACGGCGAGCTGAACCGGCTGGCGGGCATCGACCGCATCACCGAGGCCACCGTGGCCCAACTCGAGCGTCGCATCGTCGAAGCCGACACGTGGCTGGGCAGACTCGCATAGGGGTCTCGCCGGACCTGCCACCCGGGTCGGCGCGTGAGGTGGTTCGGCAGCCTGGTACTGTTCAGCACGCAAGCCGCCGTCTTGGCGGGGTCTTCTCGTTGACAACGGGGCCACACGTTCTGGCCCGGACATCTCCCTTTCGCCTCCTCTGAGCCTCGATCGAGGAGAACACATGTCCGATTCCCCGACCCCCGCCACTGCCGTGTCGAGACCCCTGAACCCCCGCCCCCGAGCCATCGTGTTCTGCGAGGGCAACTTCGGTGCCATCGACGGCAAGACGGCCAACGGGCTGGTGCGCAACAGCGAGCGATTCGAGATCATCTCCGTCATCGACAGCGCCCTGGCCGGCCAGGACACCGGCATGGTCCTCGATGGGCGTACCAACGGCATCCCGCTCTGCCGCGACCTCGGCGATGCCATGGTGCGGGCAGGTGCGGCGGGCGCCGACGTGTTCGTCGTCGGCGTCGCCCCGACCAGCGGCCTGTTGTCACGGGTCGAACGTCGGGTCCTGCTCGACGCCATGAGCCACGGGCTCGACCTCGTCAACGGTCTTCACGAGTTCTTGAACGACGACGCCGAGTTCGCCGCTGCTGCGGCGATCAACGATGTCGAGATCAGCGATGTCCGCCGCCCGCGGGCGAAGGTCGATCTACGGATGTTCACCGGCGCCATCCTCGATGTGACCTGTCCTCGCATCGCCGTGCTGGGCACCGACGGGGCCATCGGCAAGCGCACGACGGCGACCATCCTGACCCGAGCCCTCAATGCCAGCGGTGTCCACGCCGTGCTGGTGGGGACGGGCCAGACGAGCCTCATCCAGGGAGCACGGCACGGGACCGCGCTCGATGCCGTCCCTGCGCAGTTCGTCACGGGCGAGCTCGAAGCCGCGGTCGTCGGCGCCTTCGAGACCGAGGATCCCGACGTGATCATCGTCGAGGGCCAGGGTGCCCTCAGCCACCCGACGTATCTGAGCTCGACGGCGATCCTGCGCGGCAGCCGGCCTGCGGGGGTCATCCTCCAGCACGCCCCGGCTCGCACGGCGATCAGCGACTTCCCGATGTTCCCGATGCCCACGCCGGCGAGCGAGATCAACCTGATCGAGACCTTCGCCGACACCACGGTGATCGGTCTGACGATCAACCACGAGAACATGACCGACGCCGAGGTCACCGCGGCCATCACGATGTACGAACTCGAGCTCGGCGATCCCCGCCACCGATGCCCTGACCCGCCCGACCGACCGTCTGCTCGACATGGTGTTCGCGGCGTTCCCGGACCTGGACGAGAAGTCGACGATCGCCGCCAGGTGAGCAGCCCGCGTCTCGAGATCGACCTCGACGCCGTCGGCCACAACGCTTGCGCACTCGTCGCGGTCTGCGGCCGCCGAGGCATCGCCGTCACCGCCGTCACCAAGGCGATGCTCGGGTCGCCCGACCTGGCCCGAATGGTGGTCGCGGCCGGCGTCGACGGCCTCGGCGACGCCCGCCTGGAGAACATCGAGCGCATGCGAGCGGCCGGTGTCGAGGCGCCGATGATGCTGCTGCGCTCGCCGATGCGCAGCCAGGTCGAGCGGCTCGTCGCTGCCGGGACGACCACCCTGAACACCGAGATCGAGGTGGTGTCGGCGCTCGACGTCGCCGCCCGAGCGCAGGGCCGGATCCACGACGTCGTGATCATGGTGGAGCTCGGCGATCTGCGTGAGGGCGTGATGGCCGACCAGCTCGACGCAACGGTGCGTCACGTCCTCGGCCTCGGGAGCGTTCGCCTGGCCGGCATCGGGGCGAACCTGGCGTGTCGCAGCGGGATCGAACCGAGCGACGCGAACATGGCCGAGCTGTCGACGATGGCGGACGGGCTCGAGGCGACCTTCGGGATCGAGATCGAGATCGTGTCCGGCGGCAACTCGGCGAACATCGACTGGCTGTCGGGGCCGGATCCAACGGGGCGCATCAACCACCTGCGCATCGGCGAGGCGATCCTGCTCGGGTGCGAACCGTTGCGCCGACGCCCGATCCCGGGCCTGCGCACCGATGCGTTCTCGCTCGTTGGCGAGGTGATCGAGTCGAAGCGCAAGCCGTCCAAGCCCTGGGGCACCGCCGGCCAGAACTCCTTCGGTGAGAGCATCACGGTCGAAGACCGCGGGGCGATCTGGCAGACCATCCTGGCCATCGGCCGCCAGGACACCGACACGGGCGATCTCACGCCACCCACGGGCGTCGAGATCCTGGCCGCCAGCAGCGACCACCTGGTCGTGGCCACCGCCGAGCGGACGCGCCCCGGCGACGAGCTCGCGTTCTGGCCCGGCTACTCGGCCCTGCTGCGGTCGATGACCTCGCCCTTCGTGGAGAGGGTGTCGGTGTCGGCCCATCGCTGACGCCAGCCGCTATCGACTCAGTGACGTCGCCGGCGCTGGTCGAACTCGCGAACCGCGATCAGCTCGTGGCCCAACGGTTCTCCCAGGAGCGCGTCGGCGCCATCGCCGACGGCGGCCTGGTCGAACCCGGCCAGCTCGTCGCCTACGTCGGGACCGACCCCGACGGGAGCGTCTCCCCGATCGGCTTCGGGGGCCCCGCCGAGTGGCAGCAGGTGAAGGACGCCGAGGTCCAGATCGCCATGGTCGAGACCGCCGTGGTGGTGGGCACGGTCACCGCCAACGACGCCATCGACGAACCACTCGCCACCGAACGCCAGGGCGTGGCGACGGTGCGGATCGCCTGGTGGGCAGCCGTGCTCGTCGGAGGCGCCGTGATGCTGGTTGCTGCGAACCTGCGCAAC
This sequence comes from uncultured Acidimicrobiaceae bacterium, assembly GCA_963716795.1. Classification (GTDB taxonomy): domain Bacteria; phylum Actinomycetota; class Acidimicrobiia; order Acidimicrobiales; family UBA8592; genus CAVQUE01. The sequence goes on from CAVQUE010000005.1 coordinate 275,938, forward strand.
GAGGTCGACAGCGTCTTCGCCATCCTGCTGGTGCTCGGCGGCCTCTCCGCAGCCATCGGAACGACGCTGGCCACGCCGTTGGCCTCCCAGGCGCTCGGGACCGTGTTGGGCCAACGCCCCTCGGGACCGACCCGGATGCTCGTCGCCCGGCGCCTGCGCCACGAACCCTCGGCAGCGGGGCGCATCCTGGCCGGCGTGCTCGTCGCCACGTTCGCGCTCGGCGTCGGCCACGGCGTCGTCGGCGCATTCCGAGACGCTGCGTGGAATCCGAACAACGACGCCACCATGCAGATCCAGACGGATCGGCCGACGATTGACTGGTGCACCGGTCGTCGATCAGGCTCGCGCAGTGGCCTCGAGGATTCCTGCCAGCGCCATCGTCGACGGGCCCTCGATCGTCTCGCAACCTCGACGACGGCGGTCGTCGGGATGGCGGTCCGAGGGATGGAACGTGCGCGTCGATCCCGCCGAGCGCGACGCGTTCGCCGCAGCGCTGGTCGGGGCCGACCCGACCGCATTCGCCGGGAACTGGCCCGAAGGCCGAGAGCTCGGCGACATGATCGCGGCGCTCGTGACCGCAGGCGCCATCGCAGCGTTCGTCATCGGCCTCGGCGCGGTCGTCGTCGCCACCGCCGACCGCGCCGTCGAACGCCGAGCCCTCGACGCCAACCTGCTCGCCGTCGGCATCCCGGGCGCCATCCTGCGACGAGCCCAGTTGTGGACCGTCAGCCTCCCGGTCGCGGTGACGGTCACCGGCGCTGCGCTGGTCGGCACCCTGGCCGGCCACCTCTACCGCCAAGCCGGATCCGACGACACCGCTGCACTACCCCTGAGACGTGGCCCATGGTGCAGCGGCGTCGGCCTGATCGGCGCAGCAACGGCCGGGGTCCTGGCCTTCGCGCTCGCCCGCACCCATCTCCGCCCCGGCGATCTGCGCTGCGAGTGATCTGACACGTGAGGACAGGGTGAGGGTCGATCCAGCACACACTGCGGCCGGCGAGCGCCAGGCCCGCAGTAGCCGGCAGCGTTCGGGTCGATGGGGTGCCGGCCGTGGCGCCCAATCGTACGGACTGCCGTCGGCAGGGGGATCATCACGACGGTGCGCGACCATCAGACTTTCGGATGATGTGCCGTCGATGTCAGTGACCGTTCGATGAGCGATACGGGTCGCCCCTGCCTACGCGGCGACCGGTAGCGTCGGCGACAATGGCAGTCCGAGGGCGAACCCGATCCGAGTTTCGTACCCGATCGCGAGCGCTGTTGGTTCTTGTTCGGGACCGACGTCGCGCCCGTCGACATCCATGACGACGGCGCCCTCGCCGACTGGTACCTCGAGACGTCCGCATCGCAGCTCGACGAGTTCGACGACGAACCCGTCGACGACGGGCCCGACACCACAGCGATGCGGGCCCTGTGGGCGAGCATCGCGGCAAACCACGTGCTGTTCGACGACCCGCCCGAGGCGTGGGCTGCGGTCGGCCGAATGCGCGAGGCCGGATTCGACGACGAACGTGCGTTGAACCAGCTCTCGGTGATGGTCGCTGTCCACGTCACCGCCATCATGGAACGGGGCGACCCGACCGACGACGAGGCCGCGCTCGACCCGGTGCCGGAGATGACAGACCTCTATGCGCGGCTCCCGCTGCCGAGCGTCGACGAGATCTGCGATGCCCTCGAACGTGCCATCGCCGACGAGCCCGGCATCGACACCGTGGAGGCCATCGCTGCGACGTTGCGTCTGCTCGGGGCAGGCGCCGAGGCGCCGGTCGTCGCGGGCTCACTCGAGATGGCCCTCGATCACCTCATCGAGCACGGCGAACTGGCGATGACCGTCGACGACGGGCTCGTCCACGCCCGCACCGCAGCGGCCGAATCGACTCTGACCCATCGCATCAACGAGGCCGAGATCGAGATCGAGGCGCTGTCGTTCCTGGCGAGCGACCTCGCACTGTTCGGCTGCTTCGCCGAGCCGGTCCTCGCCGACGGCACCGACTTGGGCGTGTTCTCGGTCGAGGAGGGCCACCTGGGTTGGAGCGGCCCAGATGGCTGGCTCGCCGACTACGAACCCGACCAGCTCCTGGCTGTTCGCTGCGACCTCGACGGCGTGGTGACCATCGAGGTGATCGACGACGTCGCCCCCGACGAAGCGACGGTGCGACGCTTCGGCCAGGAGTTCGCACGCGAGGCCGAAGCCACCGCCGAGCCCGTCTTGGTGACAGACATCGCCGTGGCGATGTACGCGAGCGACCGCAGCGCCTTCGCCGAGCCCCGGGCGCCGCTCACCGAGATCGCCGCGGCCTGTGGCCTGGAGCAGCGCACCGGCTGGGTCGCCGACAACGACGCCCGGTGGTCCACCCAGCAGACGTTCCGTCGCCGGCGACGGCTACTCGGCCAGAGCGACGACACCGCCGCCGTCGACAAGACCATGGAGCTGCTCGATCGCCTCGAATGGACCGACCTCGACCTCGAGGCACCCGAGGCCCTGCGGGATCTCCTGGACTCCGAGGTGCGCCGCCTGACACTCGACGAGCTCCTCGGCCCCGGCCTCGAGTGGGGCGAACCCGACGATGCGGTCCGGATCACCGACGCTCTCCTCGCAGCGGCCCGCAGCCCGCGCCATCGGGCGATCGCCAACTACATGAGCGGCATCGTCGCCGAGCGCCTGGGCGACCCCATCACCGCCGACGAACGCTTCCGCGCCGGCCACGCTGCCGACCCCGACGATGGGGCCCTCGTCGACGTCAACGCCTGGTACGCCTTCGATCGCGGCGATGCCGCGACCGCAGCGCGCCTGTGGTCGATGCTCGCCGAGCCCGATCCGAGCGAGCTGTCCATGGCCCGCTCGCAGGCCGCCGCGGCCACGCCGGCGGCGAGCACCGGCCGCAACGACCCGTGCTGGTGCGGCTCGGGGCGCAAGTTCAAGAAGTGCCACCTCGGTGCGCCGGCTTCGGTGCCGTTGCCCGACCGGGTCGGTTGGCTGTGCCGCAAGGCCACCAGCTGGATCGAGCGATCCGATCGCTATTGGGACGTCCTGAACGAAGCCGTCGTCACCTCGACCGTCGACCATCCCGACCCCAGCGTCTTCGCCGACGACCCGCTCATCGTCGACGTGGTGCTGACCGAAGAGGGCGGGTTCGCGACGTTCCTTCGACACCGGGGTCCACTGTTGCCCGACGACGAGCGCCTCCTTGCCGAGTCGTGGCTACTGGCCGAGCGCTCGGTACACGAGGTCGTCGAGACCGCGCCCGGCGAGGGGCTCGTGCTGCGCGACCTGCGCACCGGCGACACCGCCGACGTGCGCGACCGGTCGCTCAGCGCGTCGACGCAGCAGGGCCAGATGCTGTGCGCCCGTGTCGTACCCGACGGGGTCGGCCACCAGATCATCGGTGGGGTGGTGCCCGTGGCGCCCGGACAGGAGTCCGATGTCATCGCGTTGTGCGACGACGGCGACGGGTTCGGATTGCTCGCCTGGGAGGGGGCGCGGCGCCGTCGGCCGACGCTCTCCAACCGCGAGGGCGAGCGCACGGGTTCGTTCGTCGTCGAAGCCGACGTCGGCGATCCCGCTCAGGCCCGGCGGGCACTCGACGAGCTCTATGGCCCGCGCGGAACCGATACCGACGACGACGAGGCCTGGGCCGAACTGCACGAGCTCAACGCCGACGAGAGGGTCGTGCGGGCAACGCTCACCCTCGAGGCGTCGCGCCTGGTCGCGTACGCGAACAGCCGGGAGCGCATCGACCGGGTCATCGACGCACTGCGGGGCGCGATCGATGGTCTGGTGATCGTCCGCAACGAGGGCACGGTGCTCGACCTCGGCGCAGCCCCGACAGGCGGCAGCAGCAGTGCCGCGTCGCTGCCAGGGCTCTCGGCGACATCCGGATCGGGTGGGCCCGGACCGGACGGCGCACTGAGCCCGGCGGAGCTCCCCGAGGACGTCCGCACCATGATCCAGGAACGCCTCGAGCACAACTGGCTCACCGAACCCGTCCCCGCGCTCGGAGGCTGGACCCCCACCGACGCAGCCGCCGACCCCACCAGGCGGGAACAGGTACGTCGGCTCATCGACTCATTCGAGGGACCCGATGACGAAGCCTTCGGCCTGCGCCCCGACGTCCTGCGCCGCACCCTCGGCCTCTGACCGCGCGCAGGAGAATCCGCTCGGCGGCCAACCAGCAGGAATCCTGGGTCACCGCGACCAGGGGCCCTCGGCAGCCGCAGTGCGGGCGTCGGCCCTCCGTCGTGCTCGATCGGTCACGCGGCTCGCGCGCCCGATGGCATCCTGCATGGCAGGACGAGACCGAGGAGACCGCATGTGGGACGAACGCTATGCACAAGAGGGCTACCTGTTCGGGACGGCTCCCGCGGCGTTCCTCGAACGCCACCGCGACCGGCTTCGCCCCGGCGCCACGGCACTGGCGATCGCCGACGGCGAGGGCCGCAACTCGGTGTTCATGGCCGAACAGGGGGTCGCGGTGACGGCGATGGACGGCTCGGAGATCGCGGTGGCCAAGGCACGGGCCCTGGCCACCGAGCGCGGCGTGACCGTCGACTTCCACGTCGCCGACATCGTGACCTGGGAGTGGGAGCCGGAGATCCACGACCTCGTGGTCGGCATCTTCTTCCAGTTCCTCTCTCCCGAGCAGCGCCCGCAGGTCTTCGAAGGGATGAAGCGGACCCTGCGCCCCGGCGGCACAGTGCTCGTGCACGGCTACCGGCCCGAGCAGGTCGACTACGGCACCGGCGGACCGCCGACCAGGGAGAACATGTACACCGACGAGCTCCTCACCGCAGCGTTCGGCGATCTCCAGATCGAACTGCTCGAGAGCTACGACGCGACCATCACCGAAGGAACCGGGCACGCCGGCATGAGCGCGCTGATCGATCTCGTCGCCACGAAGCCGACCTGAACCAGCTCCACCGAATGGCGACATGCCCGCCGGCTTCGTCCCGACAGCACCGGTCCGGCCGGACGAGCACACCGCCCTCGGCCCGCCCGACCATGGCCGTGCCGGCCTTCTCCTCGAATGGCCCGAATCGTCCGAAGTGTGTCATTGACGCCACACCACCAGCGGTCGATGCTGGCGCAATGCACCGAACCGTGGTCCTCGCCTTCGAGGGCGTGCAGTCGCTCGACGTCGCGGGGCCCGCCGAGGTGTTCGCCGGCGCCAACCGGGCTCTCGATCACGTCGGGCCGCCACGCGCCGAGCGCTACGACGTGACGGTCCTTTCCGTCGACGGTGGACCGATCGGCACCGAGAGCGCCGTCGTGCTCGCCACGGAGGCTGCGGCAACCGTCGAAGGCGGCATCGACACCCTGATCATCCCCGGTGGGTTCTCGGTCTGGCACCTGCGCGACGATGCGGGCTTCATGGCCACGGTCGCCGACCTCATCGCCCGCAGCGGCCGTCTCGTCACCGTGTGTTCGGGCGCTGTCCTCGCGGCGGCCACCGGCGTGCTCGACACGCACCGCGTCACCACGCACTGGGCCCGCGCCGATCGGCTCGGCGCTGACCACCCCGCCATCACCGTCGATGCGGACCCGATCTACGTCCACTCGGGCACCGGGGCCGACGGCGGACCCGATGTGTGGACCTCGGCAGGCGTCACCGCCGGGATCGACTGCTGCCTGGCGGTCGTCGAGGCCGACCACGGCACCGAGAATGCGCAGGAGGTGGCTCGCTGGCTGGTCATGTACCTGCGTCGCCCCGGCGGCCAGTCTCAGTTCGCGACGCCGGCCTGGACCCGGCAGGCGACCACCGCCCCCGTCCGTTCCGCACAGGATCTCGTGGTGGCCGACCCCGGCGCCGACCACCGCGTCGCGGTCCTGGCCGAGGCGGTCGGGATGAGCCACCGGCACTTCGTCCGCCGGTTCACCGACGACGTCGGCATGGCACCGGCCCGCTGGGTGGCCGCCGTTCGCATCGACGCTGCCCGCCACGACCTCGAGCGCACCGACGACACCGTCGGCGTCATCGCTCGACGCTGTGGCTTCGGCACCGCCGAGACACTCCGCCGCAGCTTCCATCGCCATCTGGGCGTCGGCCCCGATGCCTACCGAGCCCGCTTCACCCACCAACCGCCCACCCCCGGCCCCACCCCATCAGAATCCCCACAGTGCTGAGAGCCGTGTACCTCCGGGGTGCACAACTCGCAGCGGTTCGGGATCAACACCCGACGAAGGAATCCCCATGAGCATCCAGGTCGCGATCCCCCTGTTCCCGAAGTTCACCGCGCTCGACGGCATCGGGCCCTACGAGGTGCTCCAACGGGTGCCCGAGATCGACGTCACCTTCATCGCCGCCGAGCGCGGCGTGGTGCGCTCGGACAACGCGATGCTCGGCATCGAGGCCGACGCCACCTTCGACGAGATGCCCTCGCCCGACATCGTCGTGTTCCCTGGCGGCGTCGGGACCCGCCCGCTCATGACCGACGAGGCCGTCCTCGACTGGGTCCGCACCGCGCACGAGACCTCGACGTTCACGACCTCTGTCTGCACCGGGTCGCTGGTGCTGGCAGCAGCCGGGCTCCTCGAGGGGCTGACGGCGACATCGCACTGGGGGATGCGCGATTCGCTCGCCGACTACGGCGCCACCCCCGTGCCCGACCGGGTGGTCGAACACCTCGACGCCCGCATCATCACCGCGGCGGGCGTGTCCAGCGGCATCGACATGGCGCTGCGGCTGCTGGAGATCCTCGTCGACCGCACCGCCGCTGAGGCATCACAGCTGATGATCGAATACGACCCCCAGCCCCCCTTCGACACCGGCGCCCTCCACAAGGCAGACGAGGCCGTCCAGACCCGCGCCATCGAGTACTTCTCGATCCGCGACTGATCGACGACTACGCAGCCGCATTCGACGAGTGGGCCGCCGTCGTGACCGTGGTCCCGTGACGTCGAACACCGACACCATCTACCCTTTTCAGGTCCTCCTGGTTGCCGCCGAGACCGGCCTACAGGTCGACTCGAAGGCCCGAGCCGAACAGATCCGGGCCGTCGCCGTCGAACGGCTCGGCGCCGTGCTGGGCATGGTGCCGAACCACGTCCTCGATCATCTCGACGACGCGCTGCGAGTGCACCGGGGGCTGTGACGAGCCGGGCTGCGCCTGACGTCAGGTCGGGCTGAGTTCGAGCTTCGTCCAGGCGCCGACGAGCACCGGGGTGCCGGGGAGCCAGGCCGTTGGGGTGTCGGGCTCGAGTTGAGTATCGGTGGTGCCGAGGTAGGTGCCGTTTGTCGAGCCCAGGTCGGTGATCCACCAGGTTCCGTCGGGCTTGTGTTCGATGACGGCGTGGCGGCTCGACGCCGCCGGGTCCTCGAGCGCGGCCGACGCCAGGTCGATGTCGGGGTGCACACCACGCGACGCCTTGGCCCGACCAATGGTGACGATGGGCGTCCGGAGCTCGATGACCACCGGTGCCCGTTCGGGATCGGGGAACGCCAGCACCCCTTCACTGTCCATGCGTGCGTGATGGGCGGCGTCGGTCGAGACCGTGACCGTGGCGATGACCTCGCCGACTCTCGTGGGCACCGGATCGGCGCCGCCCGCGATCGAGGTCACCGCTGGCTCGGGTTCGGGCAGGGTCTCGGACGCGAAGTCGAAGCCACAGTTCTCGCAGAACACGTCGTCGGGTCCGTGCGGCTCGCCGCAGTTCGCGCACGCCGGGCCGCCCCCAGCGGGCGCCGCCGGAGCTGGCGTCGCAGGCGGTGACGCGGCCGCCACGCCCGACGGCGCACTCGACCCAGCCATCGCCAGGCCACACACCGAGCAGTAGTCGGACTCGGTGGAGTCGTGACCGTCAGGGCAGCGCATGCTCATGTCTCTGCCTCCTGCCCCTCCGGGGCGGGCCGGCGGGCCACGCTCCTCGCACGCTCGTCGCTCATGTCTCTGCCTCTTGCCCCTCCGGGGCGGGCCGGCGGGCCACGCTCCTCGCACGCTCGTCGCTCATGTCTCTGCCTCCTGCCCCTCCGGGGCGGGCCGGCGGGCCACGCTCCTCGCACGCTCGTCGCTCATGTCTCTGCCTCCGAGGTCATGCCTTCTTGACCCGCACGGTGCGGGTCGAGCGCACGTCGAGCGCCATGGTGTCGGCCTCGCCGACCTCGCGCTTGAGCCGGACCGTGCCCGTGACGGGGTCCTCGACCTCGACGACGCCGCGCAGCAACTGCACCGTGTCGCTGTTGCCGGCCTCGTGGGCGAGCTGGACGGCCCGACCGAGGCGGACGGTTGCCGTCGCCTCGTCGCCCGCCGCCCGAGCGGCGAGACCCTCGTGGATCGCATCGGCGAGCTCGGCCTGACCGGTGTAGTGGGCGACCTCGGGATTGATGCGGGTGGACAGGCCCTGGTCGGTGGTCCAGATCGCCCTGACCAGTGCCGGGGCCTGGGGCACGTCGTCGACCACCAGCGTCACCCGGGCTGCCAGGCGTTCGTCGCCGACGTTGCCCGGTGGGACCCGGACCCGCAGGTGGTAGTCGCGTTCCTCGGCGCCGCTCCACGCACCGAGCGGATGGTCGTTGGTGAGCGCATCGACCGCGATCGTGCCGCCGGTGAGGTCCTGGAGGCTCGGCGACACCTGCTTGAGGAACTCGACGCTGGCGCCCTTGGGGTTCCACAGCCGCAGCGACACCATGGCCTCGCGGCCCATCGCCGTCTCGGTCAGGGCCCGGAACTCGGCCTCGAGCTGGCTGGCATCGGGGACGATGTCGACGGTGCCGAGCAGCGCGGACGAGACCCGGCGCAGTTCCTCGACCACCCAATCGGTGCCGAGACCTCGTGCGTCGCACTGGAACTTGCCGATGCATTCGGCGATGGCGGCGTCGAGGTCGGCGTCGGACTCGGATTCGTTCTTGCCGTCGGTCAACAGCGTGGCGTGCGCGAGCGCGCCGGGCGCCATGTCGACCAACTGCGAGGTGGCGTGCAACCAGGTGCCGATCGCGGTGCCGCCCTGGGCGCGGACCGCATCGACGGCGGCCTTGGCTTCGTCCGGGTGGCGGCGTCGGCGCGAGCCAGCCCGATCTGGGTGGGATAGATGGTCCGAGCCACCTCGGTGCCACCGACCACGGCGAAGAGCACACCGTCGCGCAGGACATCGATGGCGGCCTTGGTGGCTTCGCGGGCGGCGACGATCTTGCGGCCGCGGTCGCCCGACATCGACCCCGAGGTGTCGATGACGATGACCTCGACGGTCTCGCCGGTGGTCCGCCCACCGGCCGTCCCACCGGTGGCGGTGACGGTGACGACGGCGTCGACGACCTCGGCGCCTTGGGCGAGATACTCGTTCTGGAAGACCTCGGCGCTCAGTTCGACCATGGGGCGTGTTCCTCTCGGATCAGACGTCGGCGATCACGACGGTGATGTTGTCATGCCCGCCGGATTCGTTGGCGAACGCGGTGAGCGCAGCAGCCCGCTCGAGCGGGGTCCCGAGATCGAGCTCGGGCCGACCTCGCAGCGCGGCAGCGTCCTCGGCGTAGTTCCACAACCCGTCGCTGCACACGAGCACCATGCCGGGCTCGGTCAGAGGTCGGGTCAGCACCTCGGGGGTGATGTCGGGCGCCTCGGCGCCCAGCCAGCGGGTGATGGTGTGGGCCCGCGGGTGGGCGTGCGCTTCGGCGGGCGGGCGTACCCGCCGGCGATGAGCTCGCTGGCCCACGAGTGATCCCGGCTGAGCAGTTCGGCATCAGCGCCGAGCCAGTAGGCGCGCGAGTCGCCCAGCCAGGCGACCACGATCTGGTGGCCGGCCGGGGGTTCGGGCACCAGGTTGCGCAGCGGCGCCACGGCGGCGACGAAGGTGCACGAAGGGCTGATCTCGGGGCGATCGCCGGGCACGTCGAGGACCGCTGCTGGGCAGCGGCGGCGGCCTGCACCATCGCCTCGGCGAGGTCGTCGCCCGCGGTGACGGCCGCGGAGAGCACGGCGAGCGCGGCATCGGCGGCGCCCTGGCTGGCCTGTTCGGAGTTCTCGGTGGTCGACACGCCGTCGCAGACGACCATCACGGCGTGGCCGTCGACGACGGCGATGGCGCCGGCGTCTTCGTTGTGGTGGTGGCGGCGGCCCTTGTCGGTGACCATGGCAACGCCGGCGAGGTCGATCTCGAGGTGGTCGCGGGGGTCGGGCTGTTTGTGCCCGCACTGCAGGCAATAGCCGTGGCCGTCGATCTGGTCGGGCCCGGCGTCGCAGGATTCGCATCCCGGGGCGGGATCGATCTCGGCGCCGCAGGCCTCGCAGAAGGTGGCACCGTCGAGCGCGGCTTCGCCGCAGGTCGGGCAGGTCACACGAGGGTCCTCGGTCGGATGGCGTTGGCACGATCGACCCAGGCGACCTTGTCGGCGGGATCGCGGGCCAGGCGGGCGAGCTCACGGTAGTTGTCCTCGAGGGCGGCTTGGAGGCCCGTTCGTCGAGGGCGTGACCGAACACCGACGCGTTGCGGCGCCGGCGCCAAGGTGCCCGACCGGACACCCACCAGAGCCCGTTCGAGGATCTCCGCTGACAGGGTGGCGCGTTCGTTGGCGTCGAGCTTGAGGCGTTCGACGGTGGCCGCGGCTGCGGCGAGATCGTCGGGAACGGGCCGGTCGCCGCTGACGAGCGTGCGGGCCGACGCGACCTGTGCGTCCTCCCAGGTCGCGGAGCTGGGCGGCACCCGCCCATAGGCCGACACCGCGGCGGCCCGGTCGCCGACTGCGGCGTGGCAGCGGGCCAGGCCGAACGCAGCGGTCACGTAGGTGGTGTCGACGGCGACGACACGCTCGTAGAGACGCGGCGGCTCGGGCGTACTCGCCGGCCAGCTCGGCGGCGAGCGCAGCGCCGAGGCGCGGGGCGAGCTCGCCGGGGACCTCGGTCCAGACCCGTCCGAAGCCCTCGGCGGCAACAGCGGCGTCGCCCCGGGCGAGATCGTGCAGCGACCGGTACCAGTCGATGCGCCAGTCCCAGGGATCTTCGGTCTCGAGCTCGGCCAGCAGCGACGTGGGGTCGGCGCCGGTGGCGATCAGCGCCCGGGCCCGCCGCAGTCGCAGTTCACGCGACGCCAGGGTGGCCGGGTCGGTGACGCCGGCCATGAGGTCGAGCGCCACCGAGGGTTCGAGCTCTTCGAGCTCGCCCAGCAGCGCCGCGGCCGGATCGGCCGGGTCGATGCTCGGCACCGGCAGCGATCGCCAGTCCGGCGATGCCGCGGTGAGGGTCGGGTCGGCGATCGAGCAGCGACGTGAGACGGTCGCCGCCGAAGAGCTTGCTCGGCACCGAGTGGGGCTCGGCCTCGGTGACCGCCACGATCTCGCGCAGCACACCGGTGAGCTGGTCGGCCATCTCGTCGGCACTCTGGAAGCGGTCGTCGCGGTGGAACGCCGTGGCCTTCAACAGGAACCGGTGCAGCGATTCCCACCGGGCCAACACGCCGGCGTCGCGCGGCGGCGGCAGCGCGTACTGGTAGGTGCCGGCGTGGAACACGAAGTCGAGGATCAGCACGGCCAGGGTGCGCCCGACGGTGAACAGGTCCGACGCCACCGACGGACCGTCGGCGGCGACCTCGGGCGCCTGGAACCCGGCGGTGCCGAAGATGGCGGCGTCGTCGTCGTCGATGCGCATCACGCCGCCGACGTCGATGAGCTTCACGCCGTCGCCGACCGCCATGACGTTGGCGGGCTTGAGGTCGTTGTAGACCAGGCCGTGCTCGTGGAGGTAGCGCGAAGGCAGGCATGACGCCGAGGATGTAGGCGATGGCGTCGACCGCGGGCAGCGGATCGGGCACCCCGGCGTTGGCGCGGCGGCGATCCTTGAGCTTGCCGTTGAGCGAGTCGCCGCCGACGTACTCCATCACGATGTAGCCGCGGCCGAGGTGGGTGACGAAGTTGTAGATCTGCACGATCGACGGATGATCGACCTGGGCGAGGAACTGACGCTCTGCGACGGCGCTGGCCGCGGCGTCGGGGTCGTCCTGGTTGAGCAGGCCCTTCAGCACGATCCACCGATCGGACACCGCTCGGTCGCGGCCGAGGTAGATCCAGCCCATGCCGCCGTGGGCGAGCGGGCCGAGGATCTCGTACTGGCCGCCGACGAGGTCGCCGGCGGTGAGGCTCGGGGCGTTGGTGACGAAGTCGAACGGGGTGCGGCAGTTGCTGCAGAAGCCGGTGACGCGACCCGGCCGCTCGTCGACGGTGCGTCCGACCGGCCGCCCACACGACGAGCAGAACCGTTCGTCCTCGGGGACCTCGCCGAGCGCCGCGGCGATCTTGTCGGCCGACATGACGGCCGCCGCCGGATCGCCGACGTCGGTGGGGGCAACGGTGACCAGGCCCAGTCCGAGGCCCGAGCGCGAGGTGCCGGTGCGGCTCGACCGGGTGGTGCGGCGCGACGATCCGCTGACGCGACGCGACGTACCGGGGGCGCTGGGCGCGGCGATCGACGGCGTGGCGGCCGAGCCCGGGAGCGGTGGCGCCCGGCTCGGCAGAGGTCGGGCGAGGTGCCGGGGGTGCCGGCCATGCCGCAGGTGTCGCAGTAGCCGTCGGCGGCGATCGTGCCGCCGCAGCCGGGCTCGGCGCAGGCACCCGTCCGGGACGCGCTCGCACCGGGCGGCGCCGGCGCGGCGATCGGTGTGCCCGACGGCACCGGCGCAGCAGGTGCGCCGGCCATACCGCAGGTGTCGCAGTAGCCGTCGGCGGCGACCGTGCCGCCACAGCCCGCTTCGGTGCATGCGCTCATCGGTCTCCTGCCCTGGTTCTCGTGCCGGGGGTGCCTGGGGTGCCGAACACGCCTGACTCCGGCGCGACGTCGAAGGGGTCGGGGCGTGCCGATCCGTGCACGGGTTCGGTGCCCAGCATCGCACCGAGTCGGGCGACCAGTGCGCCGGCTCGCTCGAGATCGGTCGGTGCCGTGTACAGCTCGGCGTGGGCGGCATCGGCGAGTTCGGTGAACGCGGCCAGTTCGATGCGCCCGACTGCAGCGGCCTTTGCCTTGTAGGCACTCAGCAGGCCGCGGAGCTGTTGGCGACGTTCGAGGGCGGCGCCGTTGCGGGCCTCGGCGGATCGGAGCTGCTCGACGAGGCGCTCGGCGCGACCGAGCCAGGGGTCGAGACGAACCCGCACGTGGTGCCACTGCGACCCAGCTGCGTCGTCACGCAGGGTCTCGGCATCGGCGGCGAGTCGGTCGATGGCTGCCTCGGCGGGCACCACGACCAGGCCGGAGGGGTCGGCGATCTTGGCGAGGGTTTCGGCACGGCTCGCCGCTGCAGCGGCGCGCGCCGAGCGGGCTTCGGCGACGAGGGTCTCGGTGCGCAGGAGGTCGACCTGCAGCGAATCATGGCCCGCTCGCAGCTCACCGACGCGCCGGGAGGCATCGATGACGGCGTCGTCGAGTGCAGGTGCGGCATCGGCGGGCAGGCCGAGCGGATCGTCCATGACCGTGCGCCGGAGATCGTCGAGGCGTGAACGGGCTCGTTGCACGCTGGGTTCGGCGAGGCCCAGCTCGGCGAGTTGGGCGTCGAGGTCGTCGAGGGTCCGCTGTGCAGCGTCGAGGCCGGGCAACACGACACGCCAGACACGCATCGATGTCGGCGATCAGGTCGCGCAGCGGCTCGTAGGTGGCCCGGAGCTCGTCGAGCAGCGCGTCGATGGTGATGCGCCGCTCGATGCTGCCCGATGCCAGCAGGTCGCGCTCGGCGAGGGGGGTCTCGGTGGTCTCGACGAGTACCGACGGCCCGGTGAGGATCTCGGCGGCGGCCAGGCGTTCGTTGGTGCGCACGCGGTTGTCGCCGCGGGCGGCCTCGGCGTCGTCGAGGGTGCGCCGAAGCGCATCGAGGCTGTTCCACATGCCGGTCGCTCCGGCGGCGAGGGGCTCGGCTCGGGCCCGGGTGGCGCCGGTGAGGACCCCGGAGGTGATCAGCGCGTACGTCGGGTGATCGTCGAGCTCGACGAGGTTGGCCGCGATGCGGCTCTCGGCCGAGCGATAACGCTCGATGAGCTGATCGACCTCGGCCACCTCCACCGCCGACACCGTAGCAACCCCGGCACTCGGCCCGAATCGCCGCACGGTCGTGCCGCGCTCCCCACCATCGCCGCCCCCGCCGGGTCAGGGGCCGTGGCGGGTGATGGGGGTGGGTGGGTCGATGATCCGGTCGAGGGTGCCGTCGGGGCGGCAGAGGCGCAGGGTGCGGTCGCTGTCCATGGTGAGGGTCCAGCCGCCGTCGTGGATGCGGTGATGCCACGTCGACGAGATCGGTACGAGGTTGTGGAGCTCGGTCTCGCCGTCGGGGTGGAACGGCGTGTTGACGTGGTGGATCTCACAGCCGTGAAACGGCGTGACCCCATCGATCGGACACGTCGGATACAGGCCACGCAGCTGCAGGCGCTGCTCACGCGTGGCGTGACGTCGGGTCCGTCCCACCCGGCTCGGGCGACCGAGCGCGTCGTAGAGCATCACGTACCAGTCGGCGTCACATGCCCGCCGCTGCGCCGCCCGAGGGTCGATCGGCCGGCCCTGCCAGGTCTCGGCCACCGTGCCGTCGTGGGGGCCGTGAGCCAAGGTCGCGGCGTCGACGATGACACCGACCGCCAGACCCGGTCCCATCACCCGCTCGACACCATCACCAGGGCTGGCGCCAGGTTCGCTGCTGTCGGGCCCGGAACCGCCGTCGCCGTCCGAACCGATGTCTGGGTTCAGGCCGGCGTCTCGACTCGAGGTTCCGTCACCACCGCGCCCGGCATCGCCAGCGCTACCGAGGGTGATACCGCACAACAACTCGAACGCCGCGACCGCCCGGTCGTTTGCGGTGATCGTGCGCTCGCCCGCCGGGCGCCGATTCGCGATCTCCCGAGCCCGAGCCGTGACCGCTGCGTCCATCCGGGCGCCGCGCTCGTCATCCATCGACCCCGCGACCGCCCACGTCCCGTCCGGGCGCTGGACCATCATCCACGCCGCCGCGGCCTTCGCCCGCTCCGCCGCCGACAACCCATCAGCATCATCGGGCGGATCGGCGACCGTGACCAGCAGCTTCGCCAGCCACATCCGGAACGCTTCGGGGCGCAACAGCCTCGCATTCCTCGCGATCTCCCCGATCATGGCCAGCCAGACGCTGCTTCTCCGACGACGACAGCCGACCCAGACGCTCGGCGAGATGATCCGCGTTCTCCGTCTTCGCCACACCCGACTCCGCACCCGCACCCGACTCGGGCAGATCGTCACGAATCTCACCGCGCGCCGAGTCCTTCGCACGGCTCCGCTGGGACTGCTCACCATCAGGATCCGACAGATCCTCCGGACACGGCGACGAACCCGACACCTGCCGACGCTTCGCCTCCACCGCCACCGCCGTCGCGAACGCCGCCAGATCACGACGACCACGCGCGATCAACGACCCCAACCCCGCCAGACCAGCATCGTCGAGACCCGTGAGATCGGTGTCGCGCCGGGCCGCGAGATCAGCGAGCAACGTCATGACACCGACAATACCGAGAGGGTATGACACTGAACCCGAAGCATCGCAAGGTGTCAACGGGGTCGGTGCGGTGTGTGCGCCGACTGCGCGACCCATCGCCAAGACCTCCGACCGTGGCGGGAAACGACGCCGGGCCTACCGTTGACCGGCGTGGAGGACCGGGCAGCGATCACGACCCTGCGCAACCGGTTGGGCGACCTCGACGCACCGGTGCGTCGACGGTTCGCCAAGCGGCTCCGCGGCGCCGAACGCATCGACGACCTGGCGCGCCGCAACGCCATCTTGGCGGTGATCGCCACCGACCTGGACGAGGCGCTTGCCAGGCCGACCAGGGCGGACGAGTCCGTCGAGGACCGCGCGCCGACCCGCATCCGTACCGCGCCGCCTGCGGCGGGGCCGAGCAGTGCCGACGCCACGAGGCGGACAGGCCGAGCGCGCAGCACGCGTTCCCGCCGCGGCGGGCGCTCCTCGGGTGCTGACGGCTCCGCACCCTCCGACGGCGGCCCGACCCGGCCAGCCGGGCGCGACCTCGGGTTCACGGTCACCTATCCGCCCGAGCTCCCGATCGCCGAGCGACGAGACGACCTCCTCGAAGCGATCCGCGACAACCAGGTCGTGATCGTCGCGGGCGAGACCGGATCGGGAAAGAGCACCCAGCTGCCCAAGCTCTGCCTCGAACTCGGCCGGGGCCGCCACGGCCTGATCGGCCACACCCAGCCGCGCCGTATCGCCGCCCGCTCCATCGCAGAGCGTGTCGCCGAAGAACTCGGCCAGGCGGCCCGCGCCGCGGCCGCCGACGCATCACTCGCTTCCGACGGCGACCAGGCCACCGAAGCCGCACCCGTCGACGCACCACCGGCGGGCAGCGCAGCCGCCCTCACCGCCGGGCCCAGCGAGACCCCGACCGAGCGCCCCGAGCCACCCGGCGCCTCATTGTCCGGTCCCACCGCCGACCAGGTCGAGCGGGCAGGAAAGGTCGGCGGCGTCGTCGGCTATGCGGTGCGCTTCACCGACGAGGTCGGGCCCGACACCATGGTCAAGCTCATGACCGACGGCATCCTGCTGGCCGAGATCCAGCGCGACCGCACGCTCGGCCGCTACGACACGATCATCATCGACGAGGCCCACGAGCGCAGCCTCAACATCGACTTCCTGCTCGGCTACCTGCGACGGCTGCTCCCCGAGCGCCCCGACCTCAAGGTCATCATCACGTCGGCCACCATCGACACCGAGCGCTTCTCCTCCCACTTCGCCGACGCCCCGATCGTCACGGTGTCGGGCCGCACCTACCCGGTCGAGATCCGGTACCGCCCGCTGGTCGACCCGGCCGATCCCGACCGGGCCATCGACCAGACCGACGGCATCTGCCGGGCGGTCACCGAACTGGTCGACGACCTCGACGGCGACATCCTGGTGTTCTGCTCGGGCGAGCGCGAGATCCGCGACGCCGCCGACGCGCTGCGCGATCTCGCGAACGTCCGACGCCCGACTGCGCGGCACCGAGATCCTCCCCCTCTACGCCCGCCTGTCCGCGGCCGAGCAGCACCGGGTGTTCTCCCGCCACACCGGACGACGCATCGTGGTCGCCACCAACGTCGCCGAGACGTCGCTGACCGTCCCCGGCATCCGCTCGGTGATCGACCCGGGCACGGCACGCATCTCCCGCTTCAGCCGCCGCACCAAGGTGCAGCGCCTGCCCATCGAGGACATCTCCCAGGCCTCGGCCAACCAGCGCTCGGGCCGGTGCGGCCGCCTCGGGCCCGGCATCGCCATCCGGCTCTACGCCGAGGACGACTTCGTCGAGCGCCCCGAGTTCACCGAACCCGAGATCCAGCGCACCAACCTGGCGTCGGTCATCCTGCAGATGGCGGCGCTCGGCCTCGGCGATGTCGAGGCCTTCCCCTTCGTCGATCCGCCCGACACCCGCTCGATCCGCGACGGCATCGCCCTGCTCGACGAGCTCGGCGCCGTCGACGCCGACCGGCCCGTCGGCACCCGACGCTGGCTGACCCCGGTCGGCAAGCGCCTGGCCCGCCTGCCCATCGACCCGCGCCTCGGCCGCATGCTGTTGGCCGCAGCCGACGAGGGCTGCCTGCGCGAGATGCAGATCATCGTCTCGGCCATGTCGATCCAGGACCCGCGCGACCGCCCGGCCGAGCACCGCGAGCAGGCCGATCAGCTCCACGCTCGCTTCCGCGATCCCGACTCGGACTTCCTGGCGTACCTGCACCTGTGGGAGTACCTCCAGACCGAACGGCGTGCCGGGATCGTCGAGCCGGTTCCGTCGGCTGTGTCGCAGCGAGTTCATCCACTACCTGCGGGTGCGCGAGTGGCAGGACCTCCACACCCAGCTCCAACGGGTCAGCAAGGATCTGGGGCTCGCCCGCAACCGCGAACCGGCGCCGCCCGATGCGATCCACCGGGCGCTGCTGGCCGGGCTGTTGTCCCACATCGGCGTCAAGGACCGCGACACCGCCGAGTACCGCGCCGCCCGCAACGCCCGGTTCATCATCGCCCGCGGCTCGACCTTCTCGAAGCGCTCGCCCACGTGGGTCATGGCCGGCGAGCTGGTCGAGACCAACCGGCTCTGGGCTCGAGTGATCGCACCGGTGCGACCCGAGTGGATCGAACAGGTCGGCGATCACCTCATCACCCGCACGTACTCGGACCCGTGGTGGGACGCCGAGCGGGGCGCGGCGATGGCGCACGAGTCGGCCAGCATCTTCGGCATTCCGCTGGCTGCGAACCGGGCAATCCAGTACGCCCGCATCGATGCCGAGTACGCCCGAGAGCTGTTCATCCGCCACGCCCTCGTCGGCGGCGAGTGGAACACCCACCACCGTTTCGTCGACCACAACCGCGCCGCGATCGACGAGGTGCACGCGCTCGAGGCCCGGCTGCGGCGTGGCGATCTGCTGGTGGGCGACGAGGACATCGTCGACTGGTTCCACCAGCGCATCCCCGACGACATCACCGACGTCCGCCGCTTCGACCGCTGGTGGAACAAGACCCGGAAACGCACACCCGCGCTGTTGGACATGACCGTCGAGGATCTGCTGGTCCCCGACGCGGACGACATCGACGACAGCGGCTTCCCCGAGGTGTGGCACCACCGCGATCTCGAACTCGCGGTCGCCTACGAGCTCGATCCGTCGAGCCATCTCGACGGCATGAACATCGACGTGCCGCTCGGGGCGCTCAACCGGATCGACCCGGCGCCGTTCGACTGGCTCGTGCCCGGGTTGCGCCTCGAGCTGGTCACCGAGCTGATCCGCACGCTGCCCAAGGCCCTGCGCAAGGCGTTTGCGCCCGTGCCCGAGACCGCAGCGGCGGTGCTCCCCCGTCTCGATCCCGACGGCGGTCCCCTGCTCGACCAGCTCGCCGGCGAGTTGGGGCGGCACCGCAGCGTCGCGGTGGCGGCCGAGGACTTCGCGATCGAGCGCATCCCCGCGCACCTGCGCCCCACCTTCCGGATCGTCGACGGCCGCGGTGTGATCATCGCCGACGGCCACGACATCGAGGCCCTGCAGGAACTGCTGGCCGAGGACCTCCGGGCCAGCGTGGCGGCGTCGACCAGCGGGGTGGAGCGCAGCGGCCTGACCGACTGGGACATCGGCGAGCTGCCCCGGGTGATCGAGTCCGATGCCCCCGGCCACGTGGTGCGGGCCTACCCGGCGTTGGTCGACGAGGGCGACACCGTGAGCGTGCGGTTGTTCGCCGACGCCGACGAGGCGGCCGATGCCATGTGGCTCGGCACACGCCGACTGTTGTTGCTGCACCGCCCATCGGTGTCGAAGCAGCTGCGGGCGGTGCTGACCGACGACGTGAAGCTGGCGTTGGTGACCTCGCCCTACGCATCGCCGAGCGCCTGGTTCGACGACTGCCTCGATGCCGCCGTGGACGCGATCATGCTCGACGCCGATGCGCCGGCCTGGAACGCCGTCGACTTCGATCGCCTGCGCGTCGCCGTGCGCGACCGGCTGCCGCGGGTGGTCACCGATCTGGCCAAGGCGTCCGCAGCGATCCTGGCCGAGCGCCGCTCGATCGAGGTCGCGCTGTACGACCTGACCGCCCCGCAGTTCGCCGGCGCCAGCACCGACATGGCCTCTCAGCTGGCGTCGCTGACCTACCCGGGGTTCGTCGCCGGCGTGGGCGCCGATCGCCTGGCCGATGTCCGCCGGTACCTGTGGGGCATCGAACGTCGTATCGACGCCCTGCCCGAGCGGGTAGCCAAGGACCGCGAGGCGATGGCGCGCTGCCGAGCGCTGGAAGCCCAGTGGGACCGGGCGGTCGAGGCCCGGGGCCTCACGCCGCAGCTGGAACAGGCCGCATGGATGCTGCAAGAACTGCGCGTCTCGCTGTTCGCCCAGTCCCTCGGCACGAAGGGCACCGTCAGCGACAAACGAATCCGCGCCCTCCTCGGCTGACGGACGCGCCGCGGGCCCCGGTCGTGCAGGACACCGCACCGTGGCCTTCGAGGGCGAGGCCCCACCAGGGCGTGACCAGGCACTTTGCCGACACCGCAGGCGCCGCGCTGGGTACCATCGTGCAGCGGCGGCGCAGTTCCGGCTGCGGCAACGAGAGACGAGACCCATGACCGATCCTCGCTACTGCCCATATTTCCATCACACCGTCGAACTCCTCGGGCGTCGGTGGACGGGCGTGATCCTGCGGGTGCTCGCGGCCGGGCCGGCCCGCTTCGGCGACATCAGGGCCAACGTCCCGGGACTGTCCGATCGCCTGCTCACCAGCCGCCTCGGCGAGCTCGAAGCCGAAGGCCTGGTCAAGCGGTGCCAGCAAGACGGCACCAACTGCTACGGGCTGACCTCCAAGGGTCTCGAGCTCACCCCCGCCATCGAAGCACTCGAGGAAGTCGCCGGGAGCTGGGCACGCCGGGAGGCCCCCGCCGACAAGCCCGGACGCATCCGCGCCGGCTGATCTCACCGATACACGCCGCCCCATGGGCTCTCCCCCGAAGACCGTCGCGTTCTTCCACGCGCACCCCGACGACGAGGCCATCTTCACCGCCGGCACGATGATCCGTCTGGCTGCAGCCGGGCATCGGGTCGTCCTGGTCATGGCCACCTCGGGCGAACACGGGATCGACCCCTCCGAGACGGGGCCCGATGGCGGCGTCGAGCGGACCGAGGTCGCCACGGTTCGGCGAACCGAGACCGAGCGAGCCGCGGCGATCCTCGGGATCGACACCGTCGTGGCGTGCGGCTTCGGGGACTCCGGCCTCGACGGCGAGAACCCCGACGGGCTCGCCCACATCGACACCGGGGACGCAGCCCACCGTGTCCTCGACCTGCTCACTCACCACGGCATCGCGCCCCATGTATGGGTGACGTACGACCCCGGCGGCATCTACCGGCATCCCGACCACGTGGCCGTGCACGCGATCGGTCATGCCGTCGCCCATCGCCTGGCCCCCACGACGATCTACGAGGCGACCGTCGATCGTGAGTATCTGCACTTCGTCGAGACCCACGTGGTGATCGAGGCGGGGCTGCCCGATCATCCCCGCGAGCTGGGTCTGGCCGGCACCGACCTGGGCTCGGCGACCCTCGAGGTCGACATCGAGCTCGACGTCACCTCGGTGCTCGACGCCAAGCGTGCGGCGATGGCAGCCCACGCAAGCCAGATCCCATCGGACTCGACTGCGCTGACGATGACACCCGCTGCATTCGCCGCGGTCTACGGCTACGAGTGGTATCGCCGGATCGGTCCCCCCGACGTCATCGACCATCTGCTCGGGCCCCGCGCAGCCTCCCCGTCACGACACTCGTCGCGGTGACGGCCCCGGCGCGGTGGTCGGCGCGTCACCCGTCTGCCGACCGCGGGCCACAGGCTTGCGGTCTTTCGCTCGTCCTTACATCGGCTCTGTCACGGTTTCGTCATGGTGGCGCAATCCCGAGACACCGATCAGCGCCGACCGCCGATCGCAGTGGTGATCGATCTCGCGAGCCGGCGTTCCGCGCATGCACGACGGTCACGGCTTCCGCACCCATCGATGCTGGCACCGGTCCCCGCGACAGCCCCGTCGAGCACCCGGAGGCGCCACCTGCGCGTGGTCTCCCCACCCATGTGATCTCGGCGCCCCAGCGACGTGCAGCCCCTCCACCGTCGCTGGTGGCGCCCCACTCGCAACCGCCTCCCCATCTGCGAGATCTGGGACTTGTGCCGCAGACCTGTCGGCACGAGTCCCAGATTTCGGCGTTCGAGCTGCTGGTCGATGCGACACAATGGCGGCCATGGAGATCCAGCTTCGTCACAACCCGAGCTTCTCGGTTGCCCGCGCCATCCTCGGCCCCTCCGAGACCATCCGAGCCGAGGCCGGCGCCATGATGGCCATGGCGGCCGACACCACCGTCGAGGCCAAGATGGAGGGCGGCCTGATGAAGGGCCTCAAGCGATCCGTCCTCGGCGGCGAATCGTTGTTCATAACCAAGATGACGGCCGGACCCCAGGGTGGCTGGGTCGACGTCGCCGCCAACCTCCCCGGCGACCTCGTCGTGCGCACGATCGAGCCCGACAAGGCGCTGTTCATCCAGCGGGGCTCGTTCCTGTGCGCCGAACAGGGCGTCGAGATCGAGACCAAGTGGGGCGGCATGAAGAACCTGGTCGGCGGCGAAGGCGGATTCCTGCTGCGTGCCGAGGGGCAGGGCCATGTCGTGCTCTCGGCGTACGGCGCCATCGACCGCATGACCATCCCAGCCGGCCAACAGGTCATCGTCGACACCAACCACATGGTCGCCTTCGACGAGAGCGTGCAGATGGAGATCCGCAAGGCGTCGTCGGGCACCATGAACGCGCTGAAGAGCGGCGAGGGACTGGTGTTCGTCTTCACCGGCCCCGGCGAGCTGATGATGCAGTCGCGCAACCCGGCCGGGCTGATCTCGTATCTCGTTGCGAACATGCCCGGCGCCCGCGCCTGATCGCTGTGGCTGCTCCGCTCGGCCCACCCGAGTCCCGCACCACGATCGTCGGTCACCTCACCCGGCACTGGTCCGATGCCGCCGACCGCGTGTGTCTCGACCAGCCCGGCCAAATGGCATGGACCCATGCCGGCGTCGCGCACCGGGTCGTGGCCACCGCCATCGCCCTGGCCGATGCGGGAGTCTCACCCGGCGACCGCGTCGTGGTCCAGGTCCCCAAGACCCGCGAGGCCGTCGTGGTGTACCTGGCAACGGCCGCGATGGGGGCGGTGTTCGTTCCCGTCAATCCGGCCGCGCCGCCTGCAGAGCTCGCCTTCCAGGTCGATGACGCCCAACCGTCGGTGCTCGTCCTGGATGGCGGCAGGGTGCTGTCGCACGCAGCCGGAGCGGGCGGCCAAGGCATCGATCCCACGCACCGCGTCGGGGCCGGTGGAGCGGTGACGCTCACACTCGACGCCGACGGGTCCGGTTCGCTGACCGAGGCCGTCCGTGCCGTCCCGACGGCGGACGACCCCCTCGCTGCGCTCGACGATCTCGTCGCCGGCTCGGGCCGACGGAGACGATGACCTGGCGGCAATGCTCTACACCTCGGGCACGACCGGGCGGCCCAAGGGCGCCATGCTCACCCACCGGGGCCTCGTCGCCAACGCCCGAGCCCTCGTCGATGCGTGGGGGTTCACCGCCGACGACGTGCTGATCCACGCGCTGCCGATCTTCCATGTGCACGGGCTCTTCGTGGCGCTGCACTGCGCGCTCGCCAGCACGGCCCGGGTGCGGTTCCTGCCGCGATTCGATGTCGACGCGATCCTCGACTCCATCCCGGCCTCGACGGTGCTCATGGGGGTGCCCACCCACTATGTGCGCCTGCTCGACGATCCCCGTCTCGACGGCGCAGCCTGCGCGTCGATGCGGCTGTTCACGTCGGGCTCGGCACCGATGACCACCGCCACCCACCAACGCTTCACCGCTCGCACCGGACATCGGATCGTCGAACGCTACGGGATGACCGAGGCCGGCATCATCACCTCCAACCCCCTCGACGGCGACCGGGTACCGGGCACCGTCGGCTTCGCGCTCGACGCCATGGAGCTCCGGGTGCGTGCGGACGGTTGCGCCTGCAAGCCCGGCGAGACCGGTGGCGTGGAGATCAGCGGCCCCCACCTGTTCGCCGGGTACTGGAACCTGCCCGAACGCAGCGCCGAGGCCCACACCGACGACGGCTGGTTCATCACCGGCGACGTCGGGTCGCTCGACACCGAGGGCCGGCTCACCCTGGAGGGCCGCGAGGGCGACATGATCATCACGGGCGGCGAGAACGTCTACCCCAAGGAGATCGAGCAGCATCTCGACACCATGGCCAGCGTCGTCGAGTCGGCGGTGGTGGGTCTCCCCCACCCCGACTACGGCGAGGCCGTCACCGCGTTCGTGGTCGCCGAGGACGGCTTCGACCCCGCCGATGCCCTGGTGCTGTTGGACCGCTCACTGGCGCGATTCAAGCACCCGAAGGCCTTCGTCGTGGTGGACGAGCTCCCCCGCAACACCATGGGCAAGGTGCAGAAGCACCAGCTCCGCACCGACCACGCAACCCGCTACGACCGCTGATGAGCGAGCGCTGACCTTCGGGTGAACCAGCGGGTCCGGAAACCACGGGGGTCAAGCAGGGACCGTCGCTGCGAACACGGTGCCGGTTCCCGTGAACGACAGTGCATCGCCCGCGGGGGCCCACACCACGTCGCCGGCACCCAGCCCCAACTGCTCGGCGCCGGACGACGCCATGAGCTCGCCATCGGTCACCACGCCGATCGCCGGGCCCGCGACCGGCGACCCATGCCCTCGGCCGATGCCGTCGGCATCGGCACCCTCGTCGGCGTCGAGGACCAGGCGGGTCAGGGCGAACTCCGGGACGGGCGCGTCGTAGATGTGCACCGACTCCTGGGGGCGTTGCACCGGTGCCTCGATCGGGGTGCAGTCGACGACGGCCAACAGCTCCTCGACATCGATGTGTTTGGTGGTGAGGCCGCCGCGCACGACGTTGTCGCTGTTCGCCATGATCTCCACGCCGGCACCGCGCAGGTAGGCGTGCAAATTGCCGGCGCCGAGGAAGACCGCCTCACCGGGGGCGAGCACGACGTGGTTCAACAACAGCGCCACCACCACGCCGGGGTCGTGGGAGTGCGACGCGGCGAGCTGTTCGGTCCAGCGCGCCGCGCCCGCATGGGGCCCGTCGACGATGTCGGCACAGCCGGTGGCGACCGCTGCGACCAGATGTGCCGCTTCGGCAGGTGTCGACCGCAGCAGCCAGGCCAAGACATCTGCCAGCACCTCGGCCGCCGGACCCGGCGCGGCCAGGCGGGCGGCCAACTCGGCGAGCTCGCCCGACACCACACCGCCGGCCACCGCCGCGACCAACTCGCGGGTCCCGTCCAGATCACGGAACCCGCATTTGGCCTCGAAGGGCGTGAGCGCGCAGATGAGTTCGGGCTTGTGGTTGGCGTCGCGATACACCCTCGTCGGTGCGTCGAGAGCAATGCCCGCATCGTTCTCGCGGGCGAACCCGATGCGAGCCTGATCGAGTGACGGATGCGCCTGGATCGACAGCGGTTTCGCGGCGGCGAGGATCTTCATCAGGAACGGCAACGAGGCGAACCGGTCGGCGACATCGACGCCGAGGGCTGCTGCAGGATCCTCGGCGATCACGTCGTCCAGCGTGGTGCCAGTGGCTTCGACCACACTGGGCGCACCGGGGTGGGCGCCCATCCACAGCTCGGCCTCGGGCGCACCGGTCGGTGCGCGGCCCTGGAGCTGGGCGATGAACGACAGGTCGCCCCAGTCGTAGTCGCGGACGACGCCGCGCAGACGGTGCATCACCCCGCCATCCCCCGGCATCGTTTCCCCGACCTCGGCCGGCCCCGCTCCCTCGGCCCGCGCCTTGTCGCGAGCGAGAGGCCGATGCCGGCGCGTGAACCACCATCCATGTCCGCAGGTGTACCACGTGCGCTGGGAGCGCTCACCGAGTCGATCGGCTCACTACTCCCCATGGGAGGGGCCGTCGGCTCGCACCCGTCGCCGACCCGATGGGGATTCGGCTGCCGCGGCGCGACATCGACGCTCGGATCGCCGCGGTCGCCCGAGCCTGCGAGGACCCGAGCGTGCTCGCCGCCGTCCAGGACGCCGACGACGCCACGACCTGACAGCGTGTCAGGAACGGCCGAGAGGGGCATAGTGGGACCATGTCTCCTCGATCGATCGGCCTGTCGGACGCCCTGCAGGCCTATGTCGATGGCCATTCCAGTGCGCCGGACGAGATCCAACAGCGCCTGATCGACGACACGGCTGCGCTCGGCGGCGCGGCGGGCATGCAGATCTCGCCCGAGCAGGGCACGTTCTTGACGATGCTGGTCTCGATCCTGCAACCGTCGTTCGCGGTCGAGGTCGGGACCTTCACCGGGTACTCGTCGCTCGCCATCGCGCGGGCGTTGCCGGACGACGGACGGCTGCTGTGCTGTGACGTCAGCGAGGAATGGACCGCCATGGCTCGCCGTGCGTGGGCCGCCGCCGGCGTCGACGATCGCATCGATCTGCGCATCGCGCCCGCCATCGACACGCTGCGGGCACTCCCGGAGGACACCATCGTCGACTTCGCATTCATCGACGCCGACAAGAGCGGCTACGTCTCGTACTACGACGAACTGCTCGCCCGCCTCGCGCCCGACGGGATGATCGCCGTCGACAACACCCTGTGGTCCGGCGCCGTCGTCGACGAAACCGACACCAGCACCGACACGGCGGCCATTCGCTCGTTCAACGCCCACGTCGCGGCCGACGATCGCACCATCCAGGTCATCACCCCGATCGGCGACGGGCTGACCCTGATCCGGCGGCGGTGACCACCACCGACGACCACGCCCGACCGGACCGACCGGGCGCCCCGTCCCGGACCGACGACGCCCCGCCAGGACCCGGCGGCGACATCGAGGCCACCGGCACCGAGACCGCCGCATCGCCGCCACCGCGACCCCGCCTGGCCGACGCCGTCGTCGCCCTGAAGATCCCCGAGTTCCGGCGATTCTGGTTCGCTGCGATCGCGTCGAACAGCGGCTCGTGGCTCCAGGCACTGGCCATGCCCTACGTGATGTACCAGATCACCGAATCGGGGGCGTGGGTCGGCGCCGCGGTGTTCTCGATGATGCTGCCGATGGCGCTCGTCGGTCCCGTGGCCGGTCCGCTGGCCGACCGCGTGCCTCGTCGCACCATCCTGCTCGTCGCGCAGTCCGTGCTCGCCATCGTCGGGCTCGTGTTCGCCATGGCGTGGTGGGCGGGCGTGCGGGAGCCATGGGCGTTCCTCGGGCTGTCCGTCGTCTACGGCACCATCAACGGGTTCTCCATGCCGGCCTGGCAGGCCTTCGTCGCAGACCTCGTCCCCCGCCACCTGCTGATGAATGCGATCACGTTGAACTCGACGCAGTTCAACGCGGCTCGGGCCATCGGCCCCAGCATCGGCGGCGTCGTGCTCGCCACTGCCGGGCCGGGCTGGGCCTTCGCGGGCAATGCTGCGTCATTCCTCATCGTCGTGGCCGTGTTGACCACCCTGCCCCCACCCCCGGTCAGCCCGCCACGGATCGAGCGAGTCCCCGCTCCGTGCGTTCGTGTCGGGCGGCCGGTACGCGCTGTCGAACCGGGGCATCATGACCGGCTAT
Source organism: uncultured Acidimicrobiaceae bacterium (assembly GCA_963716795.1). GTDB lineage: Bacteria > Actinomycetota > Acidimicrobiia > Acidimicrobiales > UBA8592 > CAVQUE01. Next base: position 302,988 of record CAVQUE010000005.1, read on the forward strand.
GCGACGGGTCTGGTGCTGTCGTTCTTCGGCGGCACCCTGGTGCAGGTCCATCTCGTGCTGTTCGCCGAAGAGGTCTTCGAGGTCGACGCCCTGCTGTTCGGTGTACTGGTCGCGGCCTACGGCACCGGCGCCATCGCCGCCGCACCGTGGCTGGCGGCCGTCGGCCCGCGCCTGCGACGCTCGCGCATCCTGCTCGCCGGGCTCGTCGCCTTCGGTGTCGGCGAGCTGTTGTTGGTCTCCACGACCGTGTTCGTCATCGGCCTGGTCGGTGTCGTGATCGCAGGTGCCTCCCACATCACCTTGGCGGCCACCACCAACACGGCAATCCAGCTGCAGGTGACCGAAGCGATGCGGGGCCGGGTGCTCAGCATGTACCTGATGGTGTTCACCCTCGGCATGCCCATCGGTGCGCTGGTGCAGGGCCCGGCTTCGGAAGCGTTCGGGCCACGGATCGTGGTCGCGGTGATGGGCACGATGATGATCGCGTCCGCTGCCGTGCTGGCCATGACGGGCTGGGCCGCCTACTACGACGACGAGGTCGACCCCGACGGCCTCGGTCATCGAATGTGACCACGACGTTCGCTGAAGCGCTCGCAGCCGCGCTCGGATCCGACGTGGCGTCGATGGCCGAGCTGGGTGGCGGCGACGTCGCCCGGGCCTACGCGGTGACGCTGGCCGACGGCCGACGGGTCTTCGCCAAGACCCACGCTGCGCCGCCGGCCGGCTTCTTCTCGACCGAGGCCGCAGGCCTCGCCTGGCTGCGGGACGCCGATGCGGTGCCCGTGCCGACGGTCCTCGCGGTCGACGACGGCGACCCCGCATTCCTCGCCCTCGAGTGGATCCCGACCGGTGGCCGTTCCGGCACCGCCGGCGACGAAGCACTCGGCCGGGGCCTGGCAGCGCTTCACGCTGCGGGCGCCGACGCCTTCGGCCGCACCGACCGCCGAACCACGGGCAGCCTGGCCCTGCCGAACGACCCGATGGCGACCTGGGCCGAGTTCTACGCCGAGCGCCGGCTCCGCCCCCTCGCCCGCATCGCAGCAGAGCGAGGTGCGCTGGAGCCTCGGGCGGTCGACTCCTTGGAGAGGATCGCCGACCGCCTGGATCAGCTCGGCGGGCCGCCTACCCCGGCGGCGCGCCTCCACGGCGATCTGTGGGCCGGCAACCGACTCGTCGACGCCGGCGGCCGGAGCTGGCTGATCGATCCTGCGGCCCACGGCGGCCACCGGGAGTTCGACCTGGCGATGATGCGCCTCTTCGGCGGGTTCAGCGAGGCCTGTTTCGGCGCCTATGGCGAGGCCGCTCCCCTCGACGACGGCTGGCGGGACCGCGTCGCATTGCACCAGTTGGCTCCGCTGGTCGTGCACGCCATCAAGTTCGGTGGCGGCTACGTCGCCGCCGTCGAGGACGCCCTCGCCCGTTACGCCTGAGCGGTGCCGGCGCTCCCGCTGCGACGCCGAACCAATTCGGGACCGATGTCGTCGAGGGTCTTGGCGCCGATGAGGGCCATGGTCTGACGGACACCGGCATCGAGGAAGTCGAGCACCCAGTCGACGCCGCGTTCGCCCGCCGCACCGAGCGCATAGAGGTACGCCCGACCGATCATCGCGGCGTCGGCGCCGAGCGCAACCGCCTTGACGATGTCGCTGCCGCGGCGAATGCCTCCATCGCAGTACAGCTCGACGCTGTCGCCGATGGCGTCGCGGACGGGTGCGATCAGCTCGACCGGCGACGGCGCAGAGTCGAGCTGGCGGCCTCCGTGGTTCGACAGGGCGATCGCCTGCACACCCGAGTCGGCGGCCAGGCGTGCGTCCTCGACGCACTGGATGCCCTTGATGACCACGGGTCCGTCCCACGCCGAGCGGAACCAGTCGATGTCGGCCCACGACAGGGCCTGGTCGAACTGGGCGTTCACGTGGCTCGCGAGGTCGATGGCCGAGCTGCCGTCGTCGGTGTCCTTGCCGACGACGTTCGCGAACCGGATGGGGTCGGAGCGAACGAACGCCCATGTCCAGCTGGGGTGGATGGCGCCGTCGACGATGGTGTCGAGGCCGATCTTGGGCGGCAGGGTGAACCCACGCCGAACATCGCGTTCGCGCCGGCCCAGCACGGCGGTGTCGACGGTGATCATGATCGACTCGTAGCCCGCGTCGCGGGCACGGTCGAGCAGCTCCTTCACCAGCCCGCGGTCTTTCCAGACATACACCTGGAACCAGTGCCGGGCGTCGGCGCCGACACTGGTTCCTGCCTCGCCGACCTCTTCGATCGAGCGGGTGCTCATCGTCGACAGTGTGTACGGCAGGCCGGCTCGGGCCGCGGCGCGGGCGACGGCCAGCTCGCCCTGGGGGTCGGCGATGCGGCTGAACCCGGTGGGCGACAACACGAGCGGTAGCGGAGTGGGCCGACCGAGCACCGTCGCCGAGGTGTCGATGGCCGACGACGTCGCGCAGCACGCGCGGGCACGAACTCGACAGGTCGGCGAACCCGGCGCTGTTGCGGTCGAGGGTGCGCTCGTCCTCGGCAGCCCCGTCGATGTAGTCGAAGACGCCACCCGGCAGGCGGCGCTTGGCCATGGCCCGGAGGTCGTCGACGTTGGCCGTGCGGGCGAGACGACGCTCGACCGGGTCGAGCTGGAGTTCACGGAATTGCAGGACCGACCGCAACGTCTCGAGCATGGCCGCGAGGGTAGTGCGAGCGTCTGTGGCCGAGGCTCGGCACGGATGCTCGGCACCTCGCACGGGGCCTCCGTCCGTGGCCGTCGCCCAGAACTAGACCGACCGGTAACCCATGCGCCATCATGGCGTGACCGTGGTCACTCGCACGTGCGAGCACGGCACATCCCATCGACCCGGCTGCGGACCGCCGCTTGCCGGCCTGCGCAGCGAAAGGCACCGAATCGTGACCCAGAACGTCGGCCAGCTCCTCACCAAGCGTGCGTACCGCGACCCCTCGGTCGAGGCGCTCTACGAACCCGCCAACGATCGGCGGCTGTCCTTCGCCGAGCTCAACGCCCGATCGAACCGGGTCGCCAACGCCCTGCGCGACCTCGGCGTCGGCGCCGGCGAACGGGTCGGGCTGTTGTTGATGAACGGCGCCGAGTTCGTCGAGTCGTTCTTCGCAGTGGCCAAGGTCGGCATGGTCAACGTCCCGCTCAACTGGCGCCTGGTGCCCGACGAGCTCGAGTTCATCCTGTCCGACGCCGGGCGCCAAGGTGCTGCTGTTCAGCGCCGAGTTCGCCGACACCGCCGCCGAACTGCGCAGCCGGGGCACCACCGCCGTCGAGCACTGGATCCAGGTCGAGGGCGAACCCGCCGACGGCGTGATCGGCTACGACGACTGGATCGCCGCCGCATCCGACGCCGAGCCCGAGGCGACGGGCATCGACGACGACCTGTGCTTCATCATGTACACCTCCGGCACGACCGGGCTGCCCAAGGGCGTGATGCACAGCCACAACACCGTGTTGTGGGCGCTGCTGACCATCGCAGCGACGTCGGACTTCCGTCAGGGCGACAAGTACCTCAACTCGCTGCCGATGTTCCACGTCGGCGCGCTGTCGCCGGTGATCAGCTGTATCTACGCCGGCGTGTCGCTGACGATGATGAAGTCCTTCGACCCCACAGCGTCGTGGGACATCATCACCAACGAAAAGATCAACACCACCCTGATGGTGCCGGTGATGCTGCAGTTCATGCTGCTCACCAAGACCGACGATCACGATCCCAGCTCGCTGCGGTGGATCATGTCGGGTGCTGCGCCGGTACCGGTCAGCCTGATCGAGACCTATGCCGATCTCGGCGCCGAGATCCACCAGGTCTACGGGCTCACCGAGACCTGCGGTCCGGCCTGTCTGATCACCTCCGCCGATGCCATGACCCGTGCCGGGTCCACCGGCAAGGCGTTCTACTTCACCGAGGTGCGCGTCGTCGACGAAGACGGCAACGACTGCGCACCGGGCGAGGCCGGCGAGGTGTGGGTCCGTGGCCCGCACATCATGCTCGGCTACTGGAACCGCGACGACGCCACCGCCGAGACCATCGTCGACGGATGGCTCCACACCGGCGATGTGGCCACGATGGACGACGAGGGCTTCGTCACGATCGTCGATCGGGTCAAGGACATGTTGATCTCCGGTGGCGAGAACGTCTACCCGGCCGAACTCGAGAACGTGCTGTTGAGCCACGACAAGATCGCCGATGCCGCCGTCATCGGCATCCCGTCCGCCAAGTGGGGCGAGTCGCCGCTCGCGGTGATCGTGCCCAAGGAAGAGGGACTCGAGGCCGCCGAGGTGCTGGAGTTCTGCAAGGGCAAGGTCGCCCCGTTCAAGGCCATCAAGGCCGTGGAGTTCGTCGAGACCATCCCCCGCAACCCCAGCGGCAAGATCCTGAAGCGCGAGCTGCGCGAGCAGTTCTCCTACGACGCCCCCGAGTAGAACCGGCCACCCGGGCGCGCCGACCGACTGGCTGACCGGCGCCATAAACGGTCGCCCTGACGACCATTCTCGGCGCCGGAATCGGTTGCATTTCCGACCGGCGCCATAACTGGTCGCCCATGGCGACCAGCTATGGCGCCAGAGCGATCTCAGCCGGCGAGCAGTTCGTCGGCGGTGGCGAGCAGCGCCGGGATGCGGTCGGCGACGGTGGCCATGCGCTCGTCGGTGCTGTCGCCGACAGCCCACCGATGGTGCAGCTGCTGGACGACGGTCGCCGTCTTCCACTGGGCGAACGCCTCGTACCAGCCGATCCCCGACGACGTCGAGGCCCGACCGACCGGCGTAGTGCTCGGTCGAGCTCGGCGCGCGACGGCAGGCCCATACGGTCCATGCCGTCGTGGCTGGCACGGGCGACGCCGGGCGGATCGGCCGGGTCGGGCCAGTAGCTGAGCAGCGTGCCGAGGTCGATCAGCGGGTCGCCCAGGGTGGTCATGTCCCAGTCGAAGAGGGCCACGACACGGTCGGGGTCGGCCGGGTCGACCATGGCGTTGTCGAGCTTGAGGTCGTTGTGCACGATCGACACCCGCTGGCTCGTCGGCATGGTCGAGGCGAGTCGCTTCGTGGATGGCGATCATGTGGGTGTCGTAGCGCTCGTCGGCGACGAGGTCCCAGCGCTGACGCCAGCCTCGGACCTGGCGCTCGACGAAGCCGTCGGGGCGACCGAGCTCGGCGAGGTCACACGATGCCGGGTCGACGGTGTGGAGTTCGCCCATGGCGTCGGCCAAGGCCAGACCGACGCGGCGGCCGACGTCGGGGTGGTGGCGCATGGACTCGGGGATCACGCCGCGGATGACCTCGCCTCGTGCGGCGTTCCATGACGAAGAAGTCGGCGCCGGCGACGGCGTGGTCGTCGCAGAACACGAAGGCCCGTGGGGCCTTGTCGAAGACTCGCCACAGCCGCGACAGCACCCGGAACTCACGGGCCATGTCGTGCGCGCCCGGCGCGATGGTGCCGAACGGAGGGCGCCGCAGGACGAGTTCGAGGTCGCCGAACGCGATCAGGTAGGTGAGGTTGGCCGAGCCGTGCGGGAACTGGTGCACCGTCATCGGAGAGCGGCGGATCGAAGTCGGGGCCGTCGTCGAGCTCGGCGAGGCGTCCACGGACGTGATCCTCGATGGCGGGCCAGTTCAGCTCCTCGCCGGGGCGGACCTCGGCGACCTCGACCGGCGTGGGGTCGGCGAACGGGTCGACGGCCGCTGGCGCAGGCACCACCGTCGGCGTCACCGGAGTCCCGTGACGTGCTCGGCGAACCGTGGTCGTCCCCCTCGGTCGTCCCCATGACGAGCGATCGTAGACCAGCGAGCCCGCGGTCGATCGAGGCCTCCGCTCTCGGCTGGCCGACCACGCACCGGCGCCGGAACGGCTGCCCAGGCGACCATTCTCGGCGCCACCCACACCCCACCACCGCTCCGGCGCCAGAACGGCTGCCCTGGCGACCATTCTCGGCGCCAGAACCGGTTGCACTGCTGGAACGGGGCGATCGGGTCGGGCCAATAGGGTGGACGACATGTCTTCGCCGCTCGACACCGCAGCCACGATCGAGACCGTCGACCTCGACGAGGTCCGCGCCGCCGGTCTCGACGCGCTGAGGTTCGACAATCGCTTCAGCGACGACCTGCCGGGCGACCCTTCCGATCTCAACAGGCCCCGGCAGGTCTTCGGGGCTGCGTGGTCGCCGGTGCTGCCGACCCCGACCGCGGCGCCCGACATGCTCATCACCTCGCCCGAGGTCCTCGCCGACCTCGGCATCGGCGACGATGCCGCGCGAACCGACGTCTTCGCCCGGGTGTTCTCCGGCAATGCCCTGCTCCCGGGCATGGCGCCCCATGCCGCCTGCTACGGCGGGCACCAGTTCGGCAACTGGGCGGGCCAGCTGGGCGATGGCCGAGCCATCACCCTCGGCGAGATCGTCGGCGCCGACGGCAATCGCCACATGCTCCAGCTCAAGGGCGCCGGCCCCACCCCGTACTCGCGCTCGGGTGACGGTCGCGCGGTGCTGCGCTCGTCGGTGCGCGAGTTCCTGTGCAGCGAGGCCATGCACCACCTCGGCGTTCCCACGACTCGCGCCCTCAGCCTGGCGCTGACCGGCGACGAGGTCGTGCGCGACATGTTCTACGACGGGCACCCCGCGGCGGAACCGGGCGCCGTGGTCTGCCGCACGGCGCCGTCGTTCATCCGATTCGGCAGCTTCGAGATCTTCATGGCCCGCCAGGACACCGACCTGTTGCGCCAGATCGTCGAGCACACCATCACCGTGCATTTCCCCGAGCTCGTCACGGCCGACGCCCGAGACCCCGAGGGCGACCTCAGCACCGAGGTCATCGTCGAGTGGTACCGCGAGGTCGTGCGGCGCACCGCCGATCTCATCGTGCACTGGCAGCGCGTCGGGTTCGTCCACGGCGTGATGAACACCGACAACCTGTCGATCCACGGACTCACCATCGACTACGGCCCCTACGGCTGGCTCGAGGGTTACGACCCGGAGTGGACGCCCAACACCACCGACGCCGCCAACCGCCGCTACCGCTACGGCAACCAGCCGGCCATCGGTCAGTGGAACCTCGCGCAGCTGGCCAACGCGATCCTGCCCCTCGTCGGCGAGGTCGAGCCGCTCCAGGACGCACTCGGCCTCTATGTCGAGCGCTACAACGACGCCTTCGCCGCCATGATGGGCGCCAAGATCGGCCTGGCCACCTTCGACGGCCACGACGGCGACGACCAGGAGCTGCTCGGCACCCTCCTCGGGCTGTTGACCGCGACCGAGACCGACATGACGATCTTCTTCCGCAACCTGGCCGACGTCCCGGTCGCTGCGCGCCAGCGGCGAAGGAGCCGCCGGTGACGCCGGCAGGGCCGTCCGACGACGAGCTGCTGGCGCCACTCATCGACGCCTACTACGCCCCCGAGGAGCTGTCCGGTGAGGTGCGCGCCGCAACGGTCGCCTGGCTGCGCAGCTACGGCGAACGAGTCCGGGTCGAAGGTCGCAGCGACGCCGACCGAGGCGCCGCCATGGACGCGGTGAACCCCCGCTATGTGCTGCGCAACTACCTGGCCCAGCTCGCGATCGACGATGCCGCCGCCGGCGACACCGCCCTGCTGCACGAACTCCTCGACACGCTGCGCACCCCCTATGCCGACCAGCCGGGCCGCGAACGCTTCGCCGAGAAACGCCCGGAGTGGGCCCGAGTCCGCGCCGGCTGCTCGATGCTCAGCTGCTCGAGCTGACGCCGTACCACGGACGCCGGCTGGGCTCGCACGGAGTCCGGCCCGTCTCATCGGACCAGGACTGCGTCCACCGCGAGGGCAGGGCTCGACAGAACCGGGATCGGGAAGTCAGCGGCGAGCAGCGCTACGGCACCGGCCATCGACGCCTGGGCCAACACGACGACATCGCATGGTGCAATCAGGTCTTCGCAGCCCTCGGCGATGAGCTCGAAGTACCGGGCGCGGTCGCCACCCTCCCAACAGTCCCATGCGCCGCTGACCAACCGGGCTGTCGTGGTCACCTCGACGGCGAGCGCCGAGGCGACGGTCCGCAGCAGATTCTCCGTCGGCTCGAGGGTGCTCTCGACTGCGGCGAGCACGCCGATCCGCGGTCCGGAGGCCACCGCCCGCTCGGCCATCGGCCGATCGACACGGAGCACCTCGACCGGGCGGTCGGCGCCGACTCGTTCGGCAAGACCGCCGATGGTCGAACACGTACACACGACGACCGTCGCACCTCCACGCTCCAACTCCTCGAGGGTCGCCCTGATCGCCTGCGCGAGCGCTGCGTCGTCGAGACCGTGCGTGCGGGCACGCGTGAGGAGCCCCTCGTCGACGACGCACGTCGACGAACGATCGGCATCGCGCTCGGCCACGAGGGCCTCGAAGGTCGCGACGTGTGCGCGGTGCGTGTGCAGGAACCCGATCATCACGTTCGTCGACTGTGGCTCGGACGTCGATGACCACGTGGCTCGAGCCACGGACCCGAGATCAGCGACCCGCCACCTCGGTGCGGAAACGGTCGAGGATCTCGGCTCGGTTGTCGACGGTCATGGTGAAGTCGGGGACCACCAGCTCGTCGACGCCGGCCGACTCGTACTCGTCGATCCGCTGGCGAAGCTGGTCGATGGTGCCGATCAGGCCGCCGCGGTTGGCCATCTTCGCCTGGAGGTGCGTCGTGTGGTCCTCGTCGTCGGTGACGATCAACAGTGCGGCAGCGCTGCGGCGGATCTCCGATGGGTCTCGGCCGACGTCGGCGCAGTGGGCGTCGAGGACCGCCATCTTCTGGGTGAGGATCTCCGGTGTGCCCCACACGTTCCACTCGTGTGCGTACAGGGCGGCGGTGCGCATCGTCCGTTTCTCGCCGCCTCCGCCGACCAGGATCGGCAGCGGCGACTGGACGGGCTTCGGCGAACACGGCGCCTCGTCGAGCTGGTAGTAGCGGCCGTCGAAGGTGGTGCGCTCCTGGCCGAACAGCCCCGTCAAGACCGCGCACGCCTCTTCGAAGCGATCCGAGCGCTCCCGCGGTGTGCCCAGGTCGATGCCATAGCGGTGGTGTTCGTTCTCCTGCCAGCCGGCTCCGATGCCCACCACGAGCCGGCCACCCGACACGTGGTCGATCGTGGCCGCCATGTTCGCGAGGACGGCCGGGTGGCGGTAGGTGATGCCGGTGACCATCGCTCCGAGGCGCACCCGAGGGACTGCCGCCGCCAGTGCGGCGAGCAGACTCCAGCCCTCGTGCAACGGTTCGAGCTCGGCACCGAGACCGGCCTCGTCCTCGGGCCCGTAGCCGCCGGGCTGGGGCATGAAGTGGTCAGCGACCCAGATGCCATCCCATCCCGTCGACTCGGCATGGCGGCATCCGTCGAGGAGGTCGGCCCACGACTGTCCGGTGTTGGCCCAAAAGGAGATGTCCATGGCGGCGAACGTAGCGGTTGCCGCCAGCGGTCGTCTCCCCTTTGTCGGCAGCGGTCGTCTGGTGCCCGCCGACACGGGATCGATCGTCGGGCCATCGAGTCCGGCGCCGAAAAGCGTCGCCCTGGCAACGATTCTCGGCGCCAGAACTCCCACGCCGTCGGGACTGGCGCCGAAAGCTGTCGCCCTGGCAGCCATTCTTGGCGCCAGGCCCGATGGCCGGCCGGCAGCCTCGGTCCCCGGCCACCCGACCTCGAATGCAGGATCGGCTGGCCGAACTCGCCGTTGCCCGCCATGATGCGAGCTCGCGGACCACGAAGATCACGAGGACCCGGAACTCATGTCGCAACCCACCATCGGCGAGCTGCTCGCCGCCTACGACCAGGCGCTGGCCTACACCGATGCGCTGTGGCTCGACCTCACCGTCGACGAAGTCCACTGGCGCCCCCACGAGCATGCGAGCGCCATCGGCTGGCACCTCGGACACCAAGCCGCGGTCTCGCACTACATGGTGCGGAACCTCACCGCTGCCGAGCCCCCGCTCGATGCCGAGCTCGACCGGCTGATGGACAGCGCGACACCCGAACCCGAGCGCGGTGCGCTCCCCGACCTCGCCCGACTCCGGGCGTACCGCGAGGCCGCCGCCGACCGGCTCCGATTCCGGATGCAGGCGATCGCTGCCGGCGAGGTCGGTGCGCCTGCGCAGCTCGACCTCGTCGCCCGGGGCCTGATCACCGCCGTCGTCAACCACGAGTACCAACACAGCCAGTGGATCGGTGAAGTGCGGTCTCGCGACCTCGGCCATGCCCTGCCCGAACGCCCGTCGTCGGACCTGCTCACCGAGATCGACGGGTACCTCGTCATCGCGTGACCCCACGCACTACCGCGAGCGGAACCTCCGACCGCGGCGTAGCGTGCCCCGGTGACCACGACCGCCGACCGACCGAGCGCACCGCAACGCACCGCGCCCGTTCGGGTGGGCAGGCTGAGCGAGCGCGAGCTGCTCACGATGATCTCGGCGATCATGGCCCTGATGGCCCTGGCCATCGACATGATGCTGCCGGCGTTCGACGACATGCGCCGCGAGTTCGGGTTGGCCGACGGGTCGAACGAGGTGGCGCAGGTCATCACCGTCTTCTTCTTCGGCCTGGCCGTCGCCCAGCTCTTCTACGGACCGCTCGCCGACCGCTACGGCCGCAAGCCGATCCTGTACAGCGGCATCGTCATCTACCTGATCGGCGCGGTCGGGTCGGCGCTCTCGCCGAGCCTCGAATGGCTGCTGGTCAGCCGGTTCGTCTGGGGCGTCGGCGCCGCCGGCGCGCGAGTGGTGGCGACGGCGATCGTGCGCGACGTGTTCGCCGGGACCCGCATGGCCAAGGCCATGTCCCAGATCATGGCGGTGTTCGTCCTGGTCCCGGTGATCGCGCCGACGCTCGGTGCCGGGATCATCCTCGTACTGCCCTGGCGGTCGATCTTCTGGGCGTGTGTGGTGTGGACCGCAATCGTCACGGTGTGGAGCTTCCGGCTCCCCGAGACCCTCGACCCCGCCAACCGCCGACCGCTCGAAGCCAGAGTCATCGCCGATGGCTACCGCACCGTCGCCTCGAATCGACTGACGACCGGCTACACGCTGGCCACCGTCTTCCTCCAGGGAGTGTTCACCACGTACCTGGCGACCTCGGAGCTGATCATCGGCGAGATCCTCGGCCGCGGCGACCAGTTCCCCTTGGTCTTCGGCGCCGTCGCGCTGCTGTTCGGCCTCGGCGCGTTCGCCAACGGCAACCTCGTCGGGCGCATCGGGCTCACCCGCCTGACCCATCGCGTCGCCCTCATCGCTGCTGAGCGGCACGGTGCTGCTCGTGGCCCTCAGCGTGGCGACCGACGGGCGACCGCCGTTCTGGCTGTTCATGCCGCTGCTGGGGGTGTCGCTGTCGATGTTCATGTTCTTGATGCCGAACCTCAACAGCGCGGCGATGGCGCCGCTGGGCGAGGTGGCCGGATCGGGTCGTCGCTCACGGGCGCCGCCCGCATGGCCGGCGGCGCCGTGCTGGGTGGTATCGCCAGCGGCATGGTGAGCGACAGCGTCACCCCGTTCGCCGTGTCGATGCTGGTCTTCGTGGCCATCGCCGTGGCGTTGGTGTTCGGCGACCGAGCGCTTCGACAACGGCCGCAACGAGCTCATGAACTGACGCGCCGCGCCGCAACCTGGCCCGAGTCAGGACCGCGAGCGGCGTCGGCTCAGACGTTCGGGTTCCTTGGGCAGGCCCGAGCAGACGCTCGCCGATGATGTTGCGCTGCACCTGGCTGGAGCCGCCGGCGATGCGGCCGCCCGGCGCAGCCAGCAGCGCGCCGACGCCGCGGCCGTCGAGCATCGCGTCGGCGCCGGCGAGGTCGGCACGGAGTTCGGCGACGTCGAACATCAACTCGGTGATGCCCAACTTGTTGAGCGACGACGCCACCGACGCCGCGCCGCCCTGGCGCATGCCGAGGTACTGGTAGGTCTTGCCCCGACTCAACAGCTCGGCGAGACGTTGGCGCGAGTGCACGTCGAGGTCGTCGCCGCCGAGAGCGGCGATCGCATCGAGGCGACGCTGCGTGCCGATGGCCGCGGCGCCGATCGAGCCCCGCTCGTTGGTGAGGATCGACATGCCCACGCCCCAGCCGCCGTTCTCGGGCCCGAGCAGCGCGGTCGGCCGGCATGCGCACGTCGGTGAAGAAGACCTCGTCGAACTCGGCCTCGCCGGTCATCTGGCGCAGCGGCCGGGTCTCGATGCCGTCGGCTGTGCATGTCGACGACGAAGAACGAGATGCCCTTGTGCTTGGGCAGGTCGGGGTCGGTGCGGGCCATGAGGATGCCCCAGTCGCTGTAGCGGCCGCCGCTGCACCACACCTTCTGGCCGTTGACGACGTACTCGTCGCCGTCGCGCACCGCGGTGGTGCGCAGCGACGCCAGGTCCGACCCGGCTTCGGGTTCGGAGAACAGCTGGCACCACAGCCGTTCGGCGGTGATGATCGGCCGCAGGTGCTCGGCCTTCTGGGCGTCGGTGCCGTAGACCTGACAGCCCTGGCCGGCCAGCACGAACCCGACCATGTTGATGAACGGCGGCACCTCGGCGAGCGCACAGACCTCGAGCCAGATCGACTGGTGCGCGGGCGTGAGCCCGCGCCCGCCGTACTCGGTGGGCCAGTGGATCCCCGCCCACCCCTCGGCGAACAGGCGCTGCTGCCAGGCCACGCCGGCGTCGACCATGTCGGGCGGCAGGATCGCCCCGTAGTCCGGCGGCGCCTCGCGGGCGTTGGCCGCCACCCACGCAGTGGCAGCAGCCCGGAAGTCCTCGAGGTCGTTCAGGTCATCCACGGCCACAACCTACGCGAGCTGCAGAACCACCGGGGTCAAGTCTCTTTTCTCCCCTTCTCTCGCCCGAGGAGCTTCCGTGGCAGTCGACTCCGAGATGGGGAGAAGAAGAGACTTGACCCCAGGGTCTTCGGTCAGGTGCCGGACCACTCCGGGGGGCGCTTCTGCGCGAAGGCCGCAGGGCCTTCCTTGGCGTCGTCGGAGGTGAACACCTTGGCCGTGTGGGACTTCTGGAGTTCCCAGAACTCGGCCTCGGTGATGCCCTGCTGCTCGCGGACCAGCACCTTCGACGCGGCCACCGACAGCGGCGCGTTCTTGGCGATGCGCTCGGCCAGCTCCATCGCGACGTCGACGGCGCCGCCCTTGGGCGCGACCCGGGCGACCAGGCCGTACTCGAAGGCCTGCTCGGCGGTGATCGGGTCGGCGGTCAGGGCCATCTCCATCGCCACGCCGTAGGGCAGCCGCCGCGGCAGGCGCAGCAGCGCGCCGCCGGCGGCGAACAGCCCGACGTTGGCCTCGGGGATGCCGATCTTGACGCCCTTCGGCCGCGACCAGCAGGTCACACGTCAGCGCGACCTCGAGGCCGCCGGCCAGGGCGAACCCCTCGATGGCGGCGATCAGCGGCTTGGCCGAGCCCGTTGCGCAGGAACTCGTCGAACCCGACGGGCGGACCGCCCGCGGCGAACGCCTTGAGGTCCATGCCCGAGCAGAACCCCCGGCCCGCGCCGGTGAGCACGCCGGCGGTGAGGCCGTCGTCGCCGTCGAGCTGCTGGATCGCCGCGAGCAGGCCCTGGGCCAGGTCGGTGTTGATCGCGTTCATCTGGTCGGGTCGGTTCAGGGTGATGAGCAGCACCCTGCCCCGGACCTCGGTGAGTACTTCGTCAGCCATGTCGGATCCTCTCGTCGTCGTGTCGGGTGTGGTCGCTGTGGCGCCCGGCTCGCCGTGGCGAGGCGCTCTACTTCGGGGGCAGGCGGACGCCGCCGTCGACGCGGATGGTCTCGCCGTTCATGTAGTCGTTGGTGATGCAGGCGATGACCATCGCGGCCAGCTCGCTGGCGTGGCCGAGGCGCTTGGGGAACAGCACGCTCTGCGCCGAGGTGGGCCTTGAACGCCTCGGAGGCCTCGCCCTCGCCGTAGATCGGCGTGTCGATGAGGCCGGGGGCGATGGTGTTGACCCGGATGCCCAGCGGCACGAGGTCGCGGGCGATCGGCAGGGTCATGCCCGACGACGCCGCCCTTGGAGGCCGAGTAGGCGTTCTGGCCGGTCTGGCCGTCGAACGCGGCGACCGAGGCCATGTTGACGATGGCGCCGCGCTGGCCGTCGTCGTCGACGGGGTCGGTCTTGGCCATCGCCGCGGCGGCGAGGCGGATGCAGTTGAACGTGCCGATCAGGTTGACCCGGATCACGAACTCGAAGGTCTTCGAGGTCCATCGGCTCGCCGTTGCGGTCGACGGTGCGGCTGGCGCTGCCGATGCCGGCGCCGTTGACCAGAACCCGCAGCGGGCCCATCTCCGACGCGGCCATGACCGCGGCCTGCGACCTGCTCCTCGTCGGCGACGTCGGCCTTGACGAACACGCCGCCGAGCTCGGAGGCGACGGCGTTGCCCTTGTCCTCGTTGAGGTCGACGATCACGCAGCGGGCCCCGAGCGTCGGCGAGCTGGCGGGCGCTGGCCTCACCCAGACCCGATGCGCCGCCGGTGACGATGGCCGAAGCTCCGGAAACATCCATTGATTCACTCCTGTTGTCGGGACCGCCGTTGGCCCCGGATCGGTGTCGGGCCCAGCGGGCCCGGTTGTGTGCTCCGGATCCGACGGACCCGGGTTCTGTCGCGCAGTGCGCCATCTTGGCCCACCGCAGCGTGCGACGACTACTGCGCCTCGGTGCTGACGGGCCGGCCGTCGTCGAGGACTGCCGCGAGGTTCTCCTGGAGTCGCACCAACAACGCTGCCAGCTGTTGGCGGTCGGCCCTGCTGATGCCGGCACGCAACTCACTGCGCAGGATCTGGTCGCTGGCATTGACCTGTTCGACGAGGTCCTTGCCGGAGCGGGTGATGGTGACCAGCCAGACCCGACGATCGTCGGGATCGGGCTGGCGCTCGACGAGGCCGCGCTTCTCGCAGCGAGTCGATGACCGAGCCGGTGGCCGCCCGGCCGAGGCCGAGCCGCTGCGCCAGACGGGTCTGGGTCAGCGGGCCGGACTCCTCGACGAACGCCAGCAGGCTGGCCTCGGACAGGTTGAGCCCGAGGTCGGCGAAGCGCTGGTCGTAGCACTGACGGATCGCCCGTGCGGTCGCCATGATGGTGGACTCGACGCGCAGCCACGGCGGCGCGTCGAGCTCGTGACCCGACGTCACTGATGCGCGACCTCAGCTCTCGCGGCGGATCAGGGTGCCGGTGCCGAGGCCGCCACCGCAGCACATCGTGACGATGGCGTGCTCGGCGTCGGTGCGCTGGAGCTCGTGGACGGCCTTGGTGAGGAGCACCGCGCCGGTGCCGCCGAGCGGGTGACCCGAGCGCGATGGCGCCGCCGTTGGGGTTGACCTTCTCCATGTCGGGAGACAGTTCCTTCTCCCAGGCGAGCACGACCGAGGCGAACGCCTCGTTGATCTCGACGACGTCGATGTCGCCCATCGTCATGTCGTTGTCGGCCAGCAGCTTCTGGGTGGCGCCGATGGGACCGGTGAGCATCAGGACCGGGTCGGAGCCGACGAGGCAGCTGTCGACGATGGTGGCGATCGGCGTGAGGCCGAGCTCGGTGGCCTTCTCGCGCGTCATCATCAGCACGGCGCCGGCGCCGTCGGTGATCTGGCTGGACGTGCCGGCGGTGTGGACGCCGTCGGGCAGGTTGGTCTTGAGCCCGGCGAGGGACTCGAGGGTGGTCTCGCGCAGGCCCTCGTCGCGCTCGACGCGGTGGGTCGTGTCGGCGGGCTTGCCGTCCTCGCCCTTGTCCGGCGCGTCGAGGCCGACGATCTGGGTGGCGAAGCGATCCTCGGCCCAGGCCCGGGCGGCGCGTTCCTGGCTGAGCACGCCGAACGCGTCGGTGTCGTCGCGGGTGATGCCCCACTGCTTGGCGATGCGCTCGGCGCCTTCGAACTGCGAGGTGAACTCGTAGTGCTTCCAGTAGTTCTTGTTGACGGGCTTGCCGACCGCAGGGCTCCTTGGGGATGGTCGCGCCCATGAACACGTGGCTCATCGACTCGACGCCGCAGCCGACGGCGGCGTCGACGACGCCCGAGGCCACCAGCGCATAGGCGAGGTTGGTGGCCTGCTGGGACGATCCGCACTGGGCGTCGACGGTGGTGGCGGCGACCTCGAGGGGCAGCCCGGCGGTGAGCCAGGCGTTGCGGGTGACGTTCATCGTCTGCATGCCGACCTGGCCGACACAGCCACCGACGACCTGGCCGACCTCGGCCGGATCGACACCGCTGCGATCGAACAGCTCGGCCTGCACCGACGCCCAGCAGGTCGATCGAGTGCATGGCGGACAGGCCGCCGTTGCGCTTGCCCAACGGGCTGCGGACGGCTTCGACGATCACGACTTCACGCATGTGCGTTCCTCTCGGACTTCTGTGGCTCGGACTCGAGCGTCGCCGGGTGCAGATCGAGCGTCGTACTGCTTGACGAGCACCGGCGTGCTGACGCCATACTGTATGCGACCATACGATCGCTTGCCAGCGCACGACCCGAGCCGGCGCGCCACCGGCAGCTGCGATCGATCCGGACGCACAGGAGCACGCCGTGACCATGACCGAGCCCACCACGATCACCGACGACGAGTTGCGCGAACGCACCACGGCGCTGATCGAAGCCGTCGACCCCCACGCCACCGACCAGTTCACCTTCCGTGGCGCGCAGTTCGACGCCGGCCTGGCCATGGTGCACTTCCCCGAGGGCAAGGGCGGACTGGGCCTGAGCCGCTCGAAGCAACCCGTCATCGACGAGGTCCTGCGCGAGGCCAAGGTGCCGTACCACGACCTGATGGTCAACCCCATCGGCATCGGCATGGGCGCACCGGTGGTGCTGAACCACGGCACCGAGGAGATGCACCACAAGCACCTCAAGAAGATCTTCACCGGCGAGGACATCTGGTGCCAGCTGTTCTCCGAGCCCACGTCGGGCTCCGACGTCGCCGGCATTCCCAGCCGGGGCATCCGCGACGGCGACGAGTGGGTCGTCAACGGCCAGAAGGTCTGGACCACGCTCGCGCATGTGTCGAACTTCGGGATGCTGCTGACCCGCACCAACCCCGATGCCCCCAAGCACAAGGGCCTCAGCTACTTCATCTTGGACATGCACGCCCCCGGCGTCGAGGTCCGTCCGCTGTACCAGATCACCGGTGAGGCCGAGTTCAACGAGGTGTTCCTCACCGACGTACGCGTCCCCGACGCCAACCGCCTCGGCGACGAAGGCGATGGCTGGCGAGTCGCCATCACCACGTTGATGAACGAGCGGGTCGCGCTCGGCGGCGGCAGCGGCGGCAAGGGCGGCGGTCCCATCCGCACGCTCACCAACACCTGGGCGAAGCGCCGCGACGATCTCGACGAGGCCGAGCGCAAGATCATGCGAGACAAGGTCGCCGATCTGTGGATCCGCTCCGAGGTGCTGCGCCTCACCAACCAGCGGGCCAAGACCCTGGCCAAGGCCGGCGTCCCCGGCCCCGAGGGTTCGGTCGGCAAGCTGATGTCGGCCGAGATCAACCAGGAGATCTACGAGGTCGCCATGGACCTCGAAGGCGCCAACGGCATGCTCCATGCGCCCGGCTACCCCATGACCCGCAGCGAAGAAGCCATGGGCATGGGCGAGGTCAGCGGCATGTTCCTGCGCAGCCGGGCCAACACCATCGAGGGCGGCACCAGCGAGATCATGCGCAACATCCTCGGCGAGCGTGTGCTGGGCCTGCCCGGCGACGTCCGCGTCGACAAGGACGTCCCCTGGAGCGAGATCCCCCGCTGAACCTGCGCCATCGCCCGGATCTCGTCATGCTGATCCACCGTCACGGTGGAAGAACATGACGAGATCCGGGCTAGAGCACGGTCACGGTGCCGGTGCCGCCGTCGACGCGGATCGTGGCGCCGTCGGGGATGCGCCGCGTAGCGTCGGTGGCCGACACCACGCACGGGATGCCCAGCTCGCGGCTGACGATGATGGCGTGCGACAGCGGCGCACCGACGTCGACGACCACGGCGGCCGACGGCACGAACAGCGGCGTCCACGACGGGTCGGTGATGGGCGCGACCAGGATGTCGCCGGGCTCGAGCGCGCCGGGATCGTTGAGTCGAGGATGACCCGCGCCCGGCCCTCGGCGACGCCGTCGCAGCCGGGCATGCCCTGGAGCGTGTCGCCGGCGGCGAGCTTGTCGGCGGTGTCGTCGGCGACCAGTGGCCACGTCGACGGTGGGCTCGCCTCGCCCGACGAACACGAACTCGGCTCGCCGGCTGGCGAGGTCGACGTACTCGGCGCGGCGCTGCGCGGATCGTCTCGATCGGCACGGTCGATGGGTCGTCGAGGAATGCCGGGTACTCGGCATCGGTGACGAAGCCGAAGTCCTCGATCTCGTCGAAGCCGCCGGCGTCGACCATGCGGCGACCGAGCTCGCGCATCGGCATCCGCATCTCGTGGATGAGCCGGATGTTGTTGGTCTTCGATGCGCTCACGTCCCGGCAGCCACGCCACCGACGCCGCGATGGCCGCGGCGAGCTGCCCGTGCGTCTCGGCGTCACCTTCGACCATCGGCCAGCAGCTCCGGCGCGAGCCGCCTCTCGTGCCGCCGCCCGTTCGGCGTGCTGGGCGCCGGCGCCGCAGCGTCGGGCGCCAGGCGCATCCGGTCGATGGCCGAGAGCGCCAGCTCGGGGCGGGTCTCCCACGTCGGCGAGCGGATCTCCCACTCGTTGGGGCCACGCGAGCCGAACTCGTGCACGAACGCGCTGAAGGCATCGGCGAACGCTCGTCGGCCTCGGGACGTCGACGACGCCGCGACCGATCGAGCACGCCGCCGACGCCGGCGTCGAACAGCGCCGTCAGCTCGTCGCTCGCCGCCACGAGGCGTCCCATGTCCCACATGGCGTGCGACGGCGCCGCCGAGTCGACCTCGCCGATGCCTGCGATGATCGGCATGACCAGGTCGGGTCGCCCGACCGCCGTCGCCACGCCCGCTGATGATCCCGAGCGGCACCGTGGCCATGTAGGTCGTGAAGATGTGATGACCGAACAGCACCCGGTGGTCGGGAAGTCGGTCGAGGTAGCGCTGGTAGAGCTCGTGCGTCGGACAGCGCCGAGAGGTCGGGGCGGGCGTCGCGCAGCGCGATCGTGCGCTCGCGGTCGGCGGTGAGCTCGTCGAGGTCGCCCAGCGAGGTCTGCGCCAGCACCCAGCCGAAGGTCTCGCCGATCGCCGCGGTCTTGGCGAGGTCCTCGTCGCCCTGCTGCGGCCTCGTACGGCGGGATGCCGGGCATGGTCCCGAAGAACTGTTCGTCCATCACCGCAGCGGACAGCCCGGGCGCCCGCTCGCCGAAGATCCGGATGAGCGACGCGTTGAGATAGCAGTAGCCGCCGACGACGCCGAGCTGGCAGAACTCGTCGGCGGGGAACTCGTCCGGATCGAAGGCCCCGATGCGTTCCCAGGCGTCGCGCCAACCCAGCTCGGCGAGCCAGAGTGCGCCGGTGCTGGTCAGCGGCGTGACCGGGTCGGGGAACACCTCGCCGACGTTGGCTCGGGTGTACATCGGGAACCGCGCCGACAGCTCGGTGTCGGCAGCGGAGTAGCGCTCGGTCATGGATCCCCCGGATCGTCGCACGCACGCCGATGCTAGTGACAACCGGCACGCATCGAGGGCGAGCTCGTGCGTCGCTGTGGCCTGCCGACACCCGTCTCGTCATGCTGATCCCCGTGCGGTTGAACCTGACGAGACGGCGGTCCGCTCAGAAGCGGGCGTGCCAGTCGTAGCCGCGCTCGGCCCAGTAGTCGGCCGGTCGGGTGTTGGTGAACTCGATGATGCCGATGCGCTTGAGCTGCTTGATGCCGTAGACCACCGGCGACGCCAGCCGCAGCGGCGCGCCGTGGCCCTCGGTGAGGGTCTCGCCGTTGAGGGCCCATGCCAGCAGCGTCTGGCTGTGCATCACCGTCTCGCGATCGAGACCGACGTAGTAGCGCTCGTCTGGCGTGCGGAAGCTGACGTAGCGGTGGTCGGCCGGTATGGCACCGGCGTCGATGTAGCGGGCGGCGAGGTCGGAGAACCGGGCACCGGTCCAGTGGACGATGTTGCTCCACCCCTCGATGCACTTGTGCTTCCACACGATGTCGTGGCTCGGCAGGCTCTGGATGTCGTCGAGGTCGAGGCGGTCGATCTCCGCGCCCACGGTGTCGACGACCGCGATCGACCACGCCGCAGCGTCGAGGTCGTCGGCCAGGCCGAGTCTGCCGTTCACCCGGATGTCCTCACGATCCGAGATCGAGAACGTGCGGGACCGGCGGGTGTCGCTGCCGACGGTGGTCCAGACGTCTTCGTTGAACTCGAGGCCCTTGCGCAACACATCGGGGATGTTGTCGATCTCGGGGCGATTCTGGACGTGACGGAACCCGAGGTACGACGCGGCGCCGAAGACCCCGAACCCCAGGAAGGAGCGACGGGACGTGCGGCGGTAGTCCTCGACCGAGATGGTCGGTGCCGCCTCGACCCGGGCTCGCAGTCGTGGCCGCCGCTCGTCGGGGGTCTCCCGTGGTCGGACGCTGCTCGACGGTCGCTCATCGGGTCAGCTCCTCTTCGTCGGCGTCGCCGGGCGCGACGCGCGACCGGTCGACTCGTCGTCGGGCGATGGTTCGGGTCGGACGCGTTCGACCCGGTAGCCGGTGATCATGCTCGTGAAGTTCCCCCAGCCCGCACGGGCGACCTGCACCATGTGCAGGAGGAAGAAGGCCACGAACCCGAGCGTCGTGCAGAAGTGGATGAGCCGGGCGTTCTCGTAGCCGCCCATCGCCCAGGTGAGCGGTGCCAGCTGGGTGGGCTTGTAGATCGCGAAACCGCTGAGCAGGATCAGCGCACCCATGACGATGACGGCGCTGTAGGCCAACTGCTGCGCCGCGTTGTAGCGACCCTGGGGGACCTCCTCGGAGCGCAGGTGCAGATCGTGGGCGACGACATCGGGCACCTCACGGATGGCCTTGCGGTCCGGCACCAGGTCCCGCCACTCGCCACTGCGCCAGAGGTGCAGGCCGTAGAGCACGCCGTTGATGGCGAACAGCCAGCCGAAGGTCAGATGGAACGCCAGGCCCTTTGCGAGCTTGCGGTCGGCTTCGAGTACGTCGTAGACGCCCTGCGGGAAGAAGTCGAACTGCAGGCCCAGCAGGTCGATGCCGTACACGTCGTTCGCGTTGTAGATCCGCAGGCCGCTCCAGATCATGATCAACAGCAGCGGGAAGTTGATCCAGTGCATCCAGCGGCTCGACCGCGAGTGCACTTCACGGACGATCACGTCCGGTTCGGCCGGTCGGTGCCGCGATCGGCTCGCTGGTCGATGGCTCATGTGCTGCTCCGTTCTCGATACGTCGGCGGAACTTCGGGCGTGGATTCATGCGGTGCTCCGTTCGAGCAGTTCGTTGACGACGTCGCCCCACACGCCCATGGCCATGGCCACTCCCAGCGCGACACCCGAGCGCGGCGCCGGCGGTCAGCGACGGCGCGGCCATCGAGCGACGCGTCGCACGGCCGGGACGGCCGTCGGCAGCAGCGCGATGGCGAGGGCGACGAGCGCGGTCCCTGCGACGTAGACGGCGATCGGCATCAGTGCCCCGAGGCGGTCGGTCGGGGCGTCGTTGACGATGCCCGCCAGTTCGGTGCCGACGCATGGTTGCCACACCGCAGCGGCGATCGCGCCGCCGACGAACGCGCCGGCGCCCACGACCTGGCGACGCTGCGGGCCGTCGGGAGTCATCGCCACCGGCAAGCGGCTGCCAGCACCACCATCGAGCCGGCGACCAACGCAGGCCCATCGGCGAGATCGACGGTGATCACACGAGCGAATCGGGCCCAGGCCATGAACGCCAGGCCGGCGGTGTGGGCCACGATGGCGAGCCCGAGGTTCCTGCCGCCGGCGAGACCGAAGATCGCGGCCGACAACAGGATCGGCAGCGAGCACGGCTGCGCGATCGCCTCGACGCCCTCGCCGAACACACCGATCATGGCGGTCCGGCATCGTCGGCGTCGTGCTCGGCGAGCAGCGCGTCGACGGTGGCGGCGAGCTCGTCGTAGGCACCTTCGCCGATGTGATCGAAGCGAACCCGACCGCCGGCATCGATCACGTAGGTCCGTGGCCAGTAGCGGGGCGATCCCTGCCATGCCACGAAGTTCGTCTTGTTCGTGTCGAGCGCAACGGGCCAGGTGACGCCCAGATCGATCGACGGCCTCGGCGACGTTGGCGGGGTCGCGTTCGCGGTCGAACTCGTGGGCGTGGATGCCGATGATCTCGAGCCCGTCGTCGTGGCGGGCGGCGTAGAGCTCCTGGAGATGCGGCAGTGTCGCTCGACAGTTGTGGCACCCGAAGGTCCAGAACTGCACGATCGTGACGGTGTCGCGGACCTCGTCGAAGCTCGTGCCGTCGGTGTTGAGCCAGCCGCTGATGTCCACGATCTCGGGTACCGGACCGAGGTCGGGTGGAACGAACGAGGGCGCATCGGGCTCGGCGTCGTCCGGTCGGTCGCGGGCGGGCTCGCCTGCGGTGGTGTCTTCGGACGCGTCGGCGGCCGGCTCGGCAGCGACGTCGGCCGCCGTGGCGGTGTCGGAGACCCGGGGCCGAGGCCGCAGGTTCGTCGTCGCCGCCGACGAGACGGCGATCATCACGACAGCGGCGCATGCGATGCCCGCCAGTGCCAGGAGTTGCGTGGGGTTGCGATTCATGGTGTGGCCTCAGGCCTCGGATCTCGACGGCAGGGCATCGCCCGCCGGGAACACGCACAGGAGGGGTTGGCGTGTTCCCGGCGGAGAGCATCACGGCAGCAGGACGCCGTCGATCAGGTGGATGAGGGCGTTGCTGGTGTGGATGTCGGTGCAGACCACGGTTGCGCCGCCGACGGTGACGGAGCCATCGGCCTCTGCGAGGTCGAGCGACGCGCCGTTGACCGTCTCGACCGTGCCGAGCCCGGCGAGTTCGTCGCTCGGGTACTCGGTGCCGGCCACCACGTGGAAGGTGATGACGCCGGCGAGGGCCTCGGGATCGGCCAGCAAGGCGTCGAGGTCGGCTGCGGGAACCGCGGCGAAGGCGTCGTCCACCGGAGCGAAGATGGTGAAGGGACCGTCGCCGGCGAGGGTGTCGCCGAGGTCGGCGGCTTCGACGGCTGCTGCGAGCGTGCTGAGCAGCGGGTTCGTGGCGACGGCGTCGGCTGCGGTGCCCGCAGCGCATGGCGTCGAACGAGCCGTCGCCGTCGGCGGGGATGGCGCTGCAGGCCGGACCGGCCGGATCAGCGGTCTCGACCATGGCGCCGCCCTCGGCCATGGCATCGTCCTCGGCCATCGCATCGTCCTCGGCCATCGCATCGTCCTCGGCCATCGCATCGTCCTCAGCCATCGCATCGTCCTCAGCCATCGCATCGTCCTCAGCCATCGCGTCGTCTTCGCCGCTCGTCGGTGGCGGCCGTATCGACCTCCTCGGGGGTCTCGGTTGCGACGTCGCCGTCGTCGTCGTCACCGCAGGCAGCGGCGACGAGCGCGAACGCGAGGACCATCGCCACGAGTATTCGGGCGCGACGAATCAGGGGTCGGGGGGTGTGCATGATCGGTGTCTCCTGGGTTGGGACGGCGCACGGCGGGGATGCCGGGCACGTGGGAGGAGAACGCCACGCCCGACTCATCGGTTCCGTCTCGGGTGTAACCGATCGGCATTTCCGACGTCGCACGGGCGATGGTTGGGCCGGATGCGCCGTGCGCACCGGTCCGTGCTGCCCGCTACTTCAGCAGGTCGACGATCCTGGTTCGCAGCTCGGCGATGCCGGTGCCCTTGTCGGCACTGGCCCAACTGATCTCGGGTTTCGGCACGGCCAACCGCTCGACGATCTCGGCACGCCGCGCCTTGCTCTTCGACGGCCGGACCTTGTCGATCTTGGTGATGACGGGATACACCTCGACGTCGATGTAGCGGAGCCACTCGAGGGTCTGGAGGTCGAGGTCGGTGGGACCGACCGCACCGTCGATCAACAACATCACGCCGGTCAGTGACTCGCGGCCGGTCAGGTATCCCTCGATCATCGCCTGCCAGCGAGCCCGCTCGTTGGCCGAGACCTTCGCGAAGCCGTAGCCCGGGCAGGTCCATGAGGGCCCGATCCGGCCCCACGCCCTCGAGCGCGAACAGGTTCAGCAGCTTCGTCGCACCGGGCGTCTTGGACGTGTGTGCCAGCTTCTTGCGGTTGGCCAAGGCGTTGAGCAGCGACGACTTGCCGACGTTGGACCGCCCGACCAACGCGAGCTCACGCTCGGTGTCGGGCAGTTGATCGAGCCGCGCTGCCGACTGGACGAACGACAGCTGCAACGGACCGGCCATCAGCTGGGTCCTGGCTGCTCGGGTGGCGCTGTCAGCCCGAGCAGTGCCCGGGCCTCGGCGATGGCCTCGTCGTGATCGACCACGTCGATCGCCGTCATGCCCACGGCGCGGGCGCCCTCGGCCATGGCGGCGAAGTCGTCGAGGAACAACGCAGCGCCGGGCGCGACGCCGAGGCGTTCGAGCGCGAGCTCGTAGATGGCCGGGTTCGGCTTGCGCACGCCCACCTGGCACGAGAACACGACCGCGTCGAAGCGCTCGTGGGGCGGCATGGCCGCATCCCACACGGACTGCCACTCGCGCACGTTGTTGGAGACCGCTGCGGTCTTGAGCCCGGCGGCTCGGACCTCGTCGACGAATGCGTGCATCGCGAGCTTCGGCGCGAGGCCCGCGCCGAAGAACTGCGGCGAGGCGGGATCGAGCACCATCCGGGCGTGGGGCTCGGCCGGGCCCAGGGTGGTGAGGAAGTCCTCGAGCGTCATCTCACCGCGTTCGAGGCGATTGCCGGGGGTATCGCCATCGCCCTCGCCGGCGAACACCGGCAGCAGCGCCTCGGCCAGCAGTCCGAAGTCGGCGCCGGCCTCGATGGCCTCGGCGACGAGCGCGTGGGTGAACCCCTCGGTCAGCACCCCGGCGACATCGAACAACACGGCTTCGAACACCGCCGCAGGCTACCGCCGCCGCTTGTCCGCTATCGGTGCGACCGACAGCGTGCTCTCAGCCAGCTCGGCGGATCTCGGGCAGGACCCGATCCTCCACCAACGAGAGCATCGCGTTCGCTCGATCCGGATCGATACCGGCCAGCAACGGCGAGAACCGCAGATCGCCGTCGTCGCCCAGCTCGCGTGCGAGCTCGATGCACTCGTCGGGATCGACGACCCGGTAGGCGCCGCCCTGGCGGACATCGGTGACGTCGCTGGTGGGCACGAACGGTCCGGTCGCCTTCCCCCACGCCTTGTGTGTCCAGGCCGCGTAGGAGTTGATCTGGTGCAGGATGTGCGGCGTCAACCATTCCCAGGTGCGGTCGACGTCCTCGGTGGTGACCCAGAGGAAGATCGGTCCCTGCGGCGGCAACGGTCCCGGGTCCGGTCGGCCGACTGCGATGCACTCCTGTCGCCAGACCTTCCACAGACCCGGCATCGGCGCCCGGAACCCGTCGGCGAGTCGGGCCGCACGGTTGATCGATCGACGCACCGAGCCGCCCATCAGCAGCGGCATCGGCTGTTGCACCGGGCGCGGCGTGACCTGCACCGTCTGGCCGCGGTACTCGAACGGCTCGCCCGTCAAGCGCCTCACGCAGGATCGGAAAGAGTTCCTCCATGGCCGCGCCCCGACGGTGGAAGTCGCGACCGAACATGGCGAAGTCCGTCGGCGACGTAGCCGGCCGCGAGCGCGACATCGAGGCGACCGCCGAGGCAGAGGTCGGCGACGGCGATGTCCTCTGCCAGACGGATCGGATCGTGCAGCGGTGCCACGATCGTCGAGACGAGGCAGCGGATGTCCGAGGTGCACGCACCGACGGCGCCGGCGACGACCAGCGGCGACGAGATGTAGCCATCGGGCGACTGGTGGTGTTCGCCGAGGCTCACCCGGCGAACCCGTGGCGGTCGGCCCAGGCGATCTGGTCGAGGGCAGCGGCGTAGAGGTCCGCGCCGCTGACCCCGAAGGCCGTCGGGATGGCGGAGGTCGTAGTGGATGCGTGAGCACGGGCATCGCCGCACGGTAGGGGGTCGACGTCGTCGTCGCCTGCGCCGCCATGGTCCCCCGCCCGACGCATCTCACGCTCGGTGCAGCCTCGATCTGACACAGTGTCAGGCGATGGACACCCGGAGCGCACGATGAGGATCGGCGAACGGATCCCCGCGTTCGCGCACCCGGAGTTCGTGCGGTTCTGGTCCGGGGCGGTCGTGTCGAACACCGGGTCGATGATGTACCTGGCTGCGCTCGGGCTGGGTCACCGCCGGCATCACCGACTCGGCCGCCGCGATCGCCGCGGTGCCCTTCGTCGGTCTCGATCCCGCTCCTGCTCGTCAGCCCGTTCGCCGGTGCGTGGGCCGACCGCTGGTCGCGCCGCAAGATGCTGCTGGCTGCGTTGGCCGCCCAGGCAGCCGTCGGCGTCGCGGTCGCGATCATGGTGACCACCGATCAGGTCACCTATCCGCGGCTGATCATCGCGTCGATCCTCGGCGGCGTCGTCGGGCTCGGCCGGGGCGCCGGTGTACCAGGCGATCATGCCGACGCTGGTGCCGATCCATGCCCTGCGCAGCGCGGTGGTGCTCAACTCGCTGCAGTTCAACATCAGCCGTGCGGTCGGCCCGACCGTGGCCGGATTCCTGATCGACGCCACCGGTGCCGCCACGGTCTTCTGGCTCAACGCGGCGTCGTTCCTCGCAGTGATGGCCGCCATCTGGTCGCTCGAAGAACGACCCGCACCCGAACGGACCTCGGACCGCTCGGTCGTCGGCGACATCGTCGCCGGGGCCCGCTACGCCGCCGGCGACCGACCGATCCGCGTCGCGCTCACCGCCGGCGGCGTCAATGCGCTGCTCATCTTCCCGATCTCCTACGTCGCTCCGGTCCTCGCGACCCAGGCCCTCGACCTCGACGCCGCCGAGTACGGCGTGCTGGTCGGATCGTTCGGGCTGGGCGCGATCCTGGCCGGTATCCAGATGCTGCTGGCCCGCGAGCGCCCCTACGAACGGATCGTGTCGATGGGCGTCGCCGGTTGCAGCGTCGGGT
Organism: uncultured Acidimicrobiaceae bacterium; assembly: GCA_963716795.1. Taxonomy (GTDB): domain Bacteria; phylum Actinomycetota; class Acidimicrobiia; order Acidimicrobiales; family UBA8592; genus CAVQUE01. The sequence continues at coordinate 329,999 of CAVQUE010000005.1, forward strand.
TGCTCGTCATCGGCATCGCGCCGGGCTTGCTCGTCGCCCTGGTCGGCATGTTCGTCACCGGCGCGGCCTTCATCAACATCACCACCAACGTGTTGAGCTCGCTGCAGATCCAGCTCGACGACCGGGTACGCGGTCGGGTGATGTCGCTGTGGATGATGATCTACGGATCGCTCGGCCCGTTGGGCATCATCGTGTTCGGCGCGGCCGGCGACATCGTCGACATCCAGACGGTCTTCGTCATCGCCGCGGCGCTCATGGCGAGCTACCTGGCGTTCATGACGGTGCGGCGCGGCTTCGCCGTGCTCGACCCGCCACCCGAGACGACACTGCCGCCGACGCCGGCCGGACTGATGGTCCGCACCCCTACTGCGACGTCGCCATCGTCGGCATCGCCAACACCCGCCAGGCGCGCCGCATCGACGGGGCGACGGTGCACTCGCTGTTGGTCGAGGCCGTCGAGGGAGCCTGCGCCGACGCGGGCATCGACGTCGGCCGACGGTCGACGGGCTCGTCGGCCAGGGCCCGGCCGAGCTGGCCTACGACCTCGGTCTCGGGCCGGTCACCCGGCTGTTCTCCAACGTCGGCATCCCCGCCGTGCGCGACGCCGCGCACCTGATCACCACCGGCGAGGCCACCACGGTGGTCGTCGCCGGCGCCGGTGCCGGCATCCTCGGCGACGACGGCGCCACCGCACCCTGGACCCGTCCCGCCAACGAACTCGTCGTCGGCTACGGCCTGTTCACCGCCGCGGAGTTCGCCCTGATGGCCCGCCGCCACATGATCGACTTCGGCACCACCCCCGAGCAGATGGCGCGGTCGCCGCCACCATCCGGAACAACGGCAGCGCCCATCCCGACGCCGTGTACTCGGGCCGAGGACCGTTCACGGCCGATGACATCCTGGCATCGCGGATGGTCGCCGACCCGTTCCACCTGCTCGACTGCGCCACGACCTCCGAGGGCGGCTGCGCCCTCGTCCTCACCCACGCCGATCGTGCCGCGCGACCTCGCCCAGCGGCCGGTCCACATCTTGGGATCGGCCTCGGACAGCTTCGGCACGGCCTACTCCCAGGCCCCCAGCTGGGATCTGCGGGGCGCCCACAGCGGCGACGACGTCCCCGCCGGCTAGGTCGGTCGTCGCGCCGCACGCACGGTCTGGCGCCAGTCCGGGCTGGGTCCCGGCGATGTCGACGTGGCCGAGCTCTACGACCCGTTCTCGTTCGAGATCATCCGCCAGCTCGAGGCCTTCGGCTTCTGCGCCGACGGCGAGGGCGGCGCCTTCGTCGAATCCGGCGCCATCGGACCCGGCGGCGCGCTGCCCGTCACCACCGACGGCGGCACGATGTCCTACGGCCACCCCGGCATCATCGCCCAGCAACTCCAGCGCGTTGCCCGCGGCGTCGAACAGCTCCGCGGCACGTGTGCGTCGATGCAGGTGCCCGGCGCCGAGGTCGCGCTGTGCTCGGCCGGCGGATCGGGCGCGCTGTTCAGCGACGTCATGCTGCTTGGGAACGGAGCGGCCGTGATCCTCGAACCGAACGTCGACGGCGTGCCCGCGCCGGTGCCGGGACCGCTGTCGGCGCCCTACTGGGAGGGCACCCGCATCGGCGAGCTCCGCTACCAACGCTGCGGCGACTGCGGCGCCGCGAACTTCGGCCCGGGTCTTCGCTGCGCCACCTGCCGGTCGGCGGCGCTGACCTGGACGGCGTCGTCGGGGCATGGCCGGATCTACTCCTGGACCGTCGTGTGGCGCCCCCAGACCCCGGCGTTCACCGTGCCCTACGCGCCGGCGATCGTCCGCCTCGACGAGGGCTGGGACATGGTGTCGGCCATCGTCGGGTGCACGCCCGACGAGATCGTCGACGAGCCTGCCCGTCACCGTCGAGTTCCACGCCCTCAGCGCCGAGATCACCCTGCCGTTCTTCCGGCCCGCGCCGCGCCGATAGCCTCCGGGGATGGCTGACGCACCGTTGGAAGACCCGGCAGAGCTCGAGCAGAAGGTCCGCTTCGAGATCGTCGATCAGGTGGCCTGGATCACCATCGACAATCCCGACAAGGGCAACGCCATGTCGCCCGGCATGCGCGATCGGATGCGCGACCTGTTCGAGTCGCTCAACGGACAGTTCGACGCCCGCGCCGTGGTGCTCACCGCCAGCGGTCACAAGCTGTTCTGCCCCGGCGCCGACATCTCGGTGGGCCGGAAGTACGCGCCGCGCCCCGACGACGCGCCCGCCATGGCCGTCGGCGAGTCCCGCCGCATGATGCTGCGCGGCCAGCACACCTTGATGCCGTCGATCCTCGACTGTGAACTGCCCGTGATCGCCGCCGTCAACGGCACGGCCGCCGGCATGGGCGCCCATCTCGCGCTCATGTGCGACCTGGTGATCATGGCCGACAACGCGAAGTTCATCGAGATCTTCGCCCGCCGCGGCCTCGTCCCCGACGCCCTCGGCGCCTGGATCCTGCCCCGGCTCATCGGCCCCATGAAGACCAAGGAACTCATGTTCTTCGCCGATGACGTCCCAGCGGCGCATGCCTTGGAGCTGGGCTTGTGCAACAAGGTCGTGCCCGGCGACGAGCTGCACGCCGCCGCCGAGGAGTGGGCCCTGCGCCTGGCCACCGGTCCCACCAAGGCCCACATGTTCTCCAAGTGGCTGGTGAACCGCAGCCTCGACGTCGACCGCACCACCATCGCCGAAGAGGAGTCGTGGGCCGTCGAGCTCAACAACGGCACCCACGACGGCCAAGAAGGCGTCCGCAGCTTCCAGGAGCGCCGGGACCCGGTGTGGCGCGGATTCTGAGCCGCGACCGCCGGCGTCTCGCCGGGCTGCGACCGAGTCCGCATGAGCCCTGCCGACGCCGCAGCGAGCGACGACGATCAGCCGGCGGCATCGGGCGCCCAGCCCGGCTCGACCGATCATGACCCCACCACGGGCCACGGCGCTGGTGTTCACGACCTCGGCCGCCGTGCTCGTCCTCGAGATCCTGGCGGGGCGCCTGCTCGCGCCCTACGTGGGCATCTCGCTCGAGACCTTCACCGGGATCATCGGCACGATGCTCGCCGGCATCGCCGTGGGCGCCTGGGCCGGCGGCGCCCTCGCCGACACCCGCGACCCCGCGCCACTCGTGGGACCCACCATCGCGGTCGGCGGCGCGCTGGCGTGGCTGTCGTTGCCGATCGTCGACGCGCTCGGTCCCGAGCTCGGCGCCGGGCCCGGGTCGATCATCGTGTTGACCGCCGCCGCGTTCTTCGCACCCGGCCGCAGTGCTCACCGCCGCGAGCCCGATGATCGCCAAGCTCCGCCTGCACAGCCTCGACGAGACCGGTGCCGTCGTCGGCGGGCCTGTCCGCCGCGGGCACGCTGGGGGCGCTGGCCGGGACGTTCCTCACCGGGTTCGTGCTGGTGGCCGCGGCGCCCGTGCGGCCGCTGGTGATCGGCATCGGCGCGACGATGGTGCTCCTCGGCCTCGCGACGTCGTGGATGCTCACCCGGGCGAAGCCGACAGCAGGCCTCGTCGTGGTGGTCGTCGCCGCAGGTCTCGGCACCGCGCTGTCGTCGTCGCCGTGCCAGTACGAGACCGACTACGCCTGCGTCGTCGTGGTCGCCGACGCCGACAACGCGTCGCTGCGCAGCCTGTACCTCGACGGGGTGCGCAACGCCGCAGTCGATCTCGACGACCCGACGGTGCTCGACATCCGCTACATCCGGGTGTTCGCCGACGTCGTCGATGCGCTTCCGCCGCGGACCACTGCGCACGCTGCACGTCGGCGGCGGCGGCTTCGGGTTCCCGCAGTACCTCCAGGCGACGCGGCCACAGAGCTCGGACCTGGTCTTCGAGATCGACGCCGACCTGGTCGACATCGCCGAGGACGAGCTCGGCCTGGTGCGCTCGGAGCAGCTGGTCGTCGACACCGTCGATGCCCGGGTCGGCGTGCGCGACGTCGCCGACGACTCCATGGACCTCGTGGTCGGCGACGCATTCAGCGGCCTGACCGTGCCCTGGCATCTGACGACACGCGAGTTCGTCCGCGAGATCGACCGGGTCCTCAGCGCCGACGGCCTGTACGTCATGAACGTCATCGACAGCGCCGACCACGACTTCGCCCGAGCCCAGCTCGCCACGCTGCGCGAGGTGTTCGCCCACGTGACGATGATCGCGCCGCCCGGCGGTGTCGACACCGGGCGGTCGTCCAACTGGGTCCTGCTGGCTTCCCAGGCACCGCTGCCGACGCCGACGGTCGCGCCCGACGACGGCGTCGTGCTCGACGAAGCCGCAACCGAAGACGTTCATCGGCGACGCCGACGTGCTCCGCGACGACTTCGCCCCCGTCGACCAGCTCCGCCGCTGATACCGGTCGGCAGCGATCCGCCCGCTGGTACGGTCGCCGACGGTCGACGCAGGGGCACGGGAGGGACAGGACGTCGAGATGAGAATCGCCGATGTCGAGACCTTCGTCGTCGAGAACCCGCCGCCGTCGTTCGGTGGCCGGTACTTCGTGTTCGCCAAGGTGACCACCGACGACGGCATCGTCGGCTGGGGCGAGGCCTACGCGGCGACGTTCGGACCCCGGGTGATCGCTCTCGGGATCGAGGACCTCGCCGACCGACTCCTGGTCGGACACGACCCGTTCGAGATCGAGCGGTTCTGGCGCCGTGCCTACAGCGGCGGCTTCACCCAACGCCCCGACCTCACCCTCATGGCCGCGACGAGCTGTCTGGAGATGGCCTGCTGGGACATCCTCGGCAAGGCGCTCGACCAGCCGGTGCACCGGCTGTTGGGCGGCCGGGTCCACGAGGCACTGCGCTCGTACACCTACCTCTACCCCGAGCCCGCTGACCGGGCCGACGTCTACCTCGACCCCCAGCTCGCCGCCGAACGAGCGGCGGAGGAGGTCGCCCGCGGGTTCACTGCGGTCAAGTTCGACCCCGCCGGTCCCTACACCGCCATGGGTGGACACCAGCCGTCGCTGCACCGGATCGAGCGGTCGGTGGCGTTCGTCCGCACGATCCGCGAGGCCGTCGGGACCGCGGCCGATCTGTGCTTCGGCACCCACGGCCAGTTCAGCGCATCGGGGGCACTGCGCCTCGCCGCACAGCTCGAGCCGTGGGATCCGCTGTGGTTCGAGGAGCCGGTGCCGCCCGACGACATCGAGGCCATGGCGCTCGTCGCTCGGGGAACGTCCATCCCGGTCGCTGCCGGCGAACGCCTCACCACGAAGGCCGAGTTCGCCCGTGTGCTCGAGGCGCGAGCGGCATCGATCGTGCAGCTCAACCTGGCCCGCTGCGGCGGGATCCTCGAGGGCAAGAAGATCGCCGCGCTGGCCGAGGCCTTCGGCGCCCACATCGCGCCGCACTGCTACAACGGGCCGATCGGCGCCGCAGCCAACATCGCGTTGGCCGCCTGCTCGCCCAACTTCCTCGTGCTCGAGACGATCCGGGACTTCGGCGGCTTCCACGCCGAGCTGCTGCACCAGCCGCTGGTGTGGCGAGACGGCTTCGTCGAGATCCCCGACGACGCCCGGGCTCGGCGTCGAGCTCGACGAGGACATCGCCCGCGCCCACCCCTTCACCGGCGACCGGCCTCCACCTCGACATGGCGGACGCGCCGATCGACGAATCAGACCCCCGTCCGCTGCGGCGCTGACCGAGGCGTGCGCCGTCAGCGGCGGGCGGTGCGACGGTACTGGCGGATGGCCAGCGGTGCGAAGATCGCGATGGTCACGACGACCCAGATCATCGTGTACAGCTCGGCGTTCGCCAGCGGCCACGCGCTGGGCTCGGGGACACCGTCGGGGATGTTGCCGAATCGCTCCCGGCTGGCCTGGGTGACCGACGAGACCGGATTCCACTCGGCGAAGGTGCGCAGCGGACCCGGCAGGTCGTCGGAGGGCACGAAGGTGTTGGCCACGAACGTCAACGGGAAGATCACGAGGAACGACGCGTTGTTGACGACCTCGACCGACGGCACGAGCAGACCGATGCAGCGCCATGACCCAGCTGAACGCGTAGGCGAAGAGCAGCAGCAGGACCACGCCGATGATGGCGTCGAGCAACGAGCTGCGGATCCGCCAGCCGACGAGCAGACCCGGTGATGCCCATCACGATCAGCGACAGCACGTTGTAGATGACATCGCTGATGGTGCGCCCCGCCAGGACCGCGCCCTGGGACATCGGCAGCGACCGGAACCGGTCGATGATGCCCTTCTGCATGTCCTCGGCGATGCCGGCGCCGGTGAACGTCGCACCGAACAGCACGGTCTGGGCGAAGATCCCGGCGATGAGGAACTCGCGGTAGCTCGTGCCCTCGATCTCGATCGAGTTGCCGAACACGTAGGCGAACAACAGCACGAACATGATGGGCGACAACAGCACGAACACCAGGACCTCGGGGACCCGCCTGATCTTGATGGTGTTGCGCTTGGCGATGACGGCCACGTCGTTGACCGTGTCGGTGAAGCCGCTCATGATCTCGCCTCCTGGCCCTGGAGGCTCTGCAGCCGGGGCGTCGACGTCGTTGCCGGCGTGGTGGCCGGTGAGGCTGAGGAAGACGTCGTCGAGGGTGGGGCGGCGGATGCCGATCTCGGCGGTGACGATCCCCGCTGCGTCGTAGGCGTCGAGGGCACGGCGCAGCGTCGCCGGACCGTCGGCCACCGGCGCGCTGAGCGTCGACGTCGCCCGGTCGATCTCGACCTCGAGGTCGCACAGCCCGGCCAGCACGCGCGCGCGCCGCTTCGATCGTGCTCGGGCTCGACGACGACCTCGATGCGCTCGCCGCCGACCTGGGACTTCAGCTGGCTCGCCGTGCCCTGTGCGATGGCGCGACCGTGGTCGATGACGACGATGTCGTCGGCGAGCTGATCGGCCTCTTCGAGGTATTGGGTGGTCAACAACAGCGTGGCGCCGGTGGCGACGAGCTCGCGGATGACGTCCCAGAGGCCGAGGCGGCTGCGGGGATCGAGCCCGGTGGTGGGCTCGTCGAGGAACAGCACCGGCGGCGACGCGACCAGCGCCATCGCGAGGTCGAGCCGGCGGCGCATGCCGCCGGAGTAGGTCTTGACGCTGCGGTCGGCGGCGTCGGTGAGGTCGAAGCGCTCGAGCAGCTCGCGGGCCCGAGCCGCGGCCGGCTTCCTGCCGAGGCGGTAGAGCCGCCCGACCATGTCGAGGTTCTCGTAGCCGGTGAGGACCTCGTCGACGGCGGCGAACTGGCCCGGACAGGCCGATGCGTCGGCGGACCTCGGCCGGATCGGTCGCGCACCGACACGCCCGCGACGACGGCGTCGCCCTCGTCGGGTTCGAGCAGCGTGGTCAGGATCGACACCGCCGTGGTCTTGCCGGCGCCGTTGGGTCCGAGCAGGCCGAGCACCGTGCCCTCGGGCACGGTGAGGTCGAGCCCGGCGAGGGCCTGCACCGAGCCGAACCGCTTGGCCAGCCCGGTTGCGATGATCGCGTCAGTCACGCCCGACACGATAGGAGTACGCGACGACCGCCCGATGCGAATTTCGCGCGCTGGCAGGTCGACCGGCACGCACCCCGGCGCCCGATCGGCCCAGCTCCGCGTCTCAGTCCAGGCCGTGGTGGCTCTCGACGATGTCGGCGACCAGCTCGATGGTGGCGATGTCGGTGGTGCGCACGATCAGACCGGTCGACGCCCGCCGGCACCGACGCCGCGTAGCGCTCGCGGATGCGCTCGGGCGGCCCGATGAGGCCGTTCATGTCGATGTAGTCGTCGGGCACCGCCTGCACGGCACGCCTCCTTGTCGCCCGACAGCCACAGGTCCTGGATGCGCTGGGCCTCGTCGGGGAAGCCCCGCCGGGCCATCGAGTCGCGGTGGAAGTTCTTCTCGCTGGCTGCCCATGCCGCCGACGTACATGGCGGTCTGGGGCTTGCGCCGATCGATGGCGCCCTTGATGTCGTCGGTGATCTCGACGGTGAGGTTGGTGAAGATCTCGAACTCCTCACGGGGCCGGATCGACGGGTCGCGCCGAGCGAAGCCCTTCTCGAGCGCCGGTCCGTGCTGCTCCCAGCCGTCGAGGCCGTAGCCCATGGGCAGCCAGCCGTCGGCCACCTCGGCGCACAGCGCGGTGTTGAGCGGTGCACCCGACGCCAGCCAGATCTCGATGCCGTCGGTCGGATGGTGGATCGACTTCAGCGCCTTGGCCTGACCGATCGACCCCTCACCGGTGAACGGCAGCGCGATCTGCTTGCCGTCGTGGACGACGGGTTCGTCGCGGGCCAGGACCTTGCGCATGATGGCGACGTAGTCGCGCAGCCAGTGGTGGGGGCTGCCCCACGGCCGGCCGTACCAGCCCTCGACGATCTGGGGGCCGGACACGCCGAGGCCGATGATGGTGCGGCCGCCACCGGCGAGCGCATCGATGGTCATGGCGTGCATGGCGGTGGCCGCCGGGGTGCGGGCCGCGCACTGGACGACGGCGGTGCCGAGCTTGATGCGGTCGGTGAGCGCCGCCAGGTAGGCGAGCGGCGACAGCGCGTCGGAGCCGTAGGCCTCGGCCGTCCACACCGAGTGGAAGCCGGCGGCCTCGGCCGCCTGACGGCGTCGACGGGCAGATCGAGCGTGGCCTTGTTGTAGACCTCGAGTCCGAGTCCGAGCTTCACCGCTCCCCCTCCCCGACGCGTCGTCGCCGGCCCCCGCACGATAGGCGCTGACGCCCGGGCCCTCGGCCGACACGGTCGGAGCGGCATCGCACGCCGGACCGGCGCTGCGACGGCGTGTGCCATCGGACCCTGCTCCTGGGGGTGTCGAGGGTCGATGCTCGCGCATGCGAGCACATCGTCACGTCCTCATGTTCTTCGGCGTCCTGGCGACCGTGCTGGTCGGCGCGCTCGGCCTCGCCGGCTGCGGTGACGACGACGGAGGCGACGATGCGGCCGCCATCGCCAACCCGGCTGCCGAGTACTGCGTCGCCCAGGGCGGCGAGTCGCTCATCGCCACCGCCGAAGACGGCTCCCAGACCGGCCTCTGCCGCCTGCCCGACGGCACGGTGGTGGACGAATGGGAGTTCTTCCGTCAGGGCCAGGAAGGCGGCGAGCCGACGACCCCCGCCGAGCCCGAACCGACCGCGGAACCCGTAGAACCCACGACACCTGCCGAACCGACTGCTGTGCCCGCCGAACCGACCGCTGCGCCCGAGCCCACGGCGAACCCCGAGGGACCCGTCGACTACGACGTGTACCTGCTCGTCGACGGCGGCGAGTGCGACGAGGTCGTGGCCCGTCCGCGCACGTCCACCGTCGAGGGGGTGCTCGGCGACGCGATGACCCAGCTGCTCGCCGGGCCCACCGACGCGGAGCTCGCCGAGGGGCTCGGCAGCTGGTTCTCCGCCGACACGGCCGGCATGCTCCGTGCCGTCGAGATCGAGGACGGCGTGGCCCGCATCTCGTTCGCGACCGAGCTGCGGTCGACGATCCCCAACGCGTCGTCGTCGTGCGGATCGGCCGGCCTGCTCGCGCAACTCGACGCCACCGCCACCCAGTTCGCGACGGTCGACCGCGCGGTCTACTCGCTCGACGGCGACGTCACGGCCTTCTACGAGTGGCTCCAGTTCAGCCCACCGGAGTGACCGCCCGGACGTCGATGCCGCGTCGGGCGGCGGCGCGGATGGCGCGGACCCGCCGGTTCATGACGTGGCGGATGACCAGCCGGTAGAGCCACGCACGAGGGCCCGACAGGTTGGTCCCGGCGGCGGCGTACCAGCTGTCGGGATCGTCGTGGACGCCGAGGTCGCTCGCCACGCCGGTCATCTGGATCTCGGTGTGCCCGCCACGGAAATCGACAGGGGGCGAACCCAGGTCCGCAGTGCCCACGGCGTAGCCGAGCAGGGGTCCGTCCTCCCGTCCGAGGTGGCGGCGCACGCCGGCGAGGTAGCCCTCGTCGAGGATGACGCCCTCGAGGCGGGCCCAGCCATCGTCGGCGGGCACCTCCACCCAGGAATGGAGGATCTCGTCGGGCGCCCAACGGCGGACCGGCTGGGGCACGACACCGGCCTGGAGCTCCTGCCGCACCGTGGCCGCATGGAACCGGCAGGGGATGCCGGCGGCGCGCAGGAGCGCCATGAGCAGGGTCGCCTTCGTGTTGCACTGGCCGTAGCCGTCGGCCAGGACCCTCGAAGCGGGCAGGTCGTCGTCGGCGTTGTACCCGAAGGCGATCTCGTCACGGACGAAGTCGTGGATCGCGCCGATGCGGGCACGAGGCTCCAGATGCCGCCAGCCCCGGTCGGCGACACAGCCGCTGGATCGCCGGGTGGTCGATGTCGAGCATCGGTGTGGCGGTCAGGTGCCGATCGGCGCAGACGTCGTCGGTCGCCGTCGAGTGGCGGGAGTGTTCGTGCAGTGAGGCTTCCATGACGGCAGTGAAGCGCTGCCTGGTCTGCTGCGCTTGAACGAACCGGTCAGCCCGTCGTGTCGAGTTCGGTGTCGGACACCTCGAGCAGCGGGAGGACCTCCGAGGGGGTCAGACCGAAGAGCCCACGGAACACGCGGCTGAAGTGCGCCGAGTCGGCGAACCCCGCAGTGGCGGCCGCGGTGGTCAGGTCGTCGCCTTCGTGCACGGCGAGCACCGCCCGTCGCAGCCTGCGCCACAACACGTAGCGACGGAACGGCATGCCGAGCTGGTCGGCGATGTCACGCCGCAGCTGGCGGGGCGAGAGCCCGACGTGGCCGGCGATCTCGTCGAGGCGGGGCGAGCCGTCGAGATTGTCCTCGACGTACTGCATCAACCGCCTGACCTCGGGCCGGCCGGTGCCCCGGTAGCCCCCATCGGTTCCGGCGAGGCGGTGGAGGACCTGCCGGCTCCAGGTCACCAGGCTCAGTGCGTCACCGGGCCGAGGCGGCGCGAGATCCCCGAGATGATCCTCCAGATCCTTGCCGACGTGCGCCGTCGCGAACCGCGACATCGCGGCGCCGACCGACATGTGATCACGGATCCCGACGCGCGCATGAATCTCCGGGGCCGAACCCTCCCGAGCATCGCCTGCTCGAGACCACCGGTCGCGCCGCCGACGACAGCCGAGAGAAGGGGAGACAGACTCGACTTCGGCCGACGCTTCGCCCGCCGGCCCGGCTTCACACGGCGATCGCGCTCGGGGCGTGGACGATGCCAACCAACATGTCGGTGAGGTTGACGACGAACGCGTCGTGGTCGGGCACCAGCGGGCGTCCGTCCTCGATCATTCGGGCTCGCTCGGCCATGGCCGCGGTCATCAGCATCATCATCGCCACCAGGCGCTGTTCACGCAGGTCCGCATCGAGACCCGCCGGTCGCTCGAGCACCAGCCCCAGCAACCGCTGGAGATGGACGTCGCCCGACGCGGCACCCCGCCGCCACGCCGACAGCCGACCGCGCAGCTGATCGACGATGCGGAGATAGTCGCGGCCCGACTGCGTGGCGAGGCGACCGCTGTAGGGCTCGACCAGCGCCCGGATGACCTCGTGGGTCGACGAGTCGGCGTCGACGCCGGCGGCCAAGACGCCCGCGCTCCTCGTCGAGGGGCGCGCCGTGGGCCTGGAGGATGTGGACCATGAGGCCGTCGCGCGAACCGAAGTGATAGGTGAGGGCCGACGCGTTGCGCTGCCCGGCGGCCTCGATGATCTCGCGGTTGGTGACCCGGTACAGGCCCTCGGCGGCGAAGAGCCGCTCCGCAGCGGCGGCGAGCCGCGCCCGGGTCTCGGTGCTGTCACGCGGCACGCTGCCTCCTCCTGCTCGCCCTCGCCCTCGCCCTCATCAGGTTCGAGCCCACCGTGCGCTTCGCGTCGTGCGACCCGAACCCACTCCGGTCGGAGCCACACGCAATCAGCCCGTTCCGGGCGAGCTCGCGGCGAGTCGAACCGATCGGGACCGAGCCCGCTCCGGGCCAGGCGCCAGGATGGCGCCGGACCCATTGCGGTTGCGTCGACGAGTGCTCAGGCCGGCAGTGGCAGGAGCGCGTTGGAGGGGATGCGCTCGATCTTGATGTCGGGTGGCGGGTTGTTGAACATCGGGAACTTCGGCTGGGCCGTCGCCCGCATGTGGTCGGTCGAGTGCACCGGGTCCTTGTCGAACTCCGGGATCACTTCCTGGCCGAAGACCTCGAGCAGCTCGAGCGTCTCGTCGTGGCTCAGACCGGCGATCGGGCAGACCGAAGGTCAGCTGGTCACACCCGACGGACTGGTAGGCCTCGACCTGCTCGCAGACCTCTTCGGGGTTGCCGCACAGCATGTAGCCACCGGCGATGAGCGCATCGAGGAGCTCGTCGGTCCACTCGGGCTCGAGCGTGGGCTCGGGCCAGGTGGGCAGGCCCTCGGCCTTGGGCATGGTGTCGTGGTAGAGGTGCACCATCGTGACCAGGTAGCCGCGGCCGATCTGCTTGGCGACGGCGCGGGCACGCTCGCGGTCCTTCAGGCAGATGACCGCGTTGGTCATCATCACGTTGTTGTTCTGGAACTGCCCGACGATCTCGGTGGGGTCGGCGGCGGCCTCTTTGTAGGCGTCGATGCGGCCCTTGAGGTTGTGGATCGGTTCGAAGTTGAACGCGATGGCACCGATGCCCATCGAGCCGGCCTTGGCGAAGGTCGGCGGGTTGCCACACGCCACCCAGATGGGGGGATGGCCCTGCCCGTACGGCTTGGGCAGGATGTTGTGGTTCGGCGGAACCGAGAAGAACTCGCCCTGGAACTCGTAGTCCTTCTGCTCCCACATGCGTGGGATCTCGCGGATGACCTCGTCCCACATGGCCTTGGTGACGTCGGGCGTGGTGCCGTTGAAGGTGGCGAGCTCGTGGCTGCCGGCGCCGCGGCCGGTGCCGAACTCGAAGCGGCGGTTGGTGACGTGGTCGAGCATCGCGGCACGCTCGGCGATGCGGACCGGGTGTTCCTTGGTGGTGGGCAGGCTGGTGATGGCCGACCCGATGTGGATGCGTTCGGTCTGTGCGGCCACCCAGCCCATCACCGGCGACGGCGCCGACATGTGGCTGTACTCGGTGAGCGCGTGGTGTTCGCCGAACCAGATGTACTTCCAGTTGTGCTTGTCGGCGAAGACGCCGTACTCGGCCTCGCGCATGAGCTCGGTGTGCTCGCATTCGGTGTCGTGGGCCGCAGGCCCCGGAATGAATCCGTTCGAGAAGATGCCGAATTCCACGTGCGTTCCTCCAGCTGATCGGCCACGACGTCGTGGCATGCCGCGTGACCCCCGTCACCAGCTCGAAGTAATGTAGGTCATTACAACAGGGCCGTCAACGGCGGCGCCCGCCGACAACGCCATCCCTGGCTCGCCGAAATCGAGCATTGGCCCATGGGATAGGTTCGGCGGCGCACGCACACCCGCTCCGGAGGTCCCATGAAGCTCGGCGTCGTCTATCCCCAGACCGAACTGCGCGGCGACCCCGAGGCCGTGCGCCGCATCACCCTCGCCACCGAGGAGCTGGGCTACGACCACCTGCTCGCCTACGACCACGTCCTCGGTGCGGCGCATGCAGATCGCGACCCTGCCCTCTGGGGCCCGTACACCGAGCGTGATCCGTTCCACTGCCCGCTCACGATGTTCGCCTACGCCGCGGCCATCACCAGCCGCATCGAGCTGGTGACCGGCGTGCTGATCCTGCCGCAACGCCAGACGGCGCTGGTCGCCAAGCAGGCCACCGACGTCGACCTGTTGTCGGGCGAACGGCTCCGGCTCGGTGTCGGCACCGGCTGGAACTACGTCGAGTACGACGCCCTCGGAGAGGACTTCGCCACCCGCGGCCCCCGCATGAGCGAACAGATCGAACTGCTGCGCCGCTACTGGACCGAGGACCTCTTCAGCTTCGACGGTCGGTTCGACAGCCTCGACCGCGGCAACATCAACGTCCGACCCGAACGCGCCAGATCCCGATCTGGATCGGCGGCTTCAGCGAACCGGCGTTCCGCCGCGGCGGGCCGCGTCGGCGACGGCTTCATCTACGCCGGCAACACCGAGGGGGTCATCGACGGCTTCCGTCAGCGTCGAAGCGCCACCGCGCCGAAGCCGGCCGGGCCGACGAGCCCTTCGGGCACGATCTCGTCATGTTGCGCGACCGCAGCATCGACGCCCATCTCGCCACCATCGACAGCTGGCGCGAGGCCGGCGGCACCCACGCATCGGTCTGCACGATGGGCATGGGCCTCGACAGCATCGACGGCCACATCGACTACATCGCCGAGCTCAAGAGCCGCCTGGGCTGAGCGCGCTCGACCGACGCGAGGCGTATCCACCAGCCGGCTCGCATGGCCGGCCCGGCCCGTGCGTCAGACCAGGTGCGTGCTCGGCAGCGACGGCCAGACCCTCGCCGGCCAGTTCGGCCACCGCCGGCACCGGGTCGGGGTCGGCGAACAGCTCCCGGTCGTCGACATCCATCGGCGCGTCCGGTGCCGTCGACGACCCAGTACGACGCCTCGAGCGCGATGCCGTTGGGATCGGTGAAGTACACCGACTTCATCACGTCGTGATCGACGACGTCGGTGCACTCCGAGCCGGCGGCTCGGATGCGGTCGCGCAGCACCAGCAGCGCGTGCTCGTCGGGGACGTTGAACGACAGATGATCGAGCTGGCTCGGATACGGGCCCGGCGAACCGGCGCCCTTCGGGAAGGTCTCGGCACCCTCGACCTCGAAGAAGGCGACCGTGTTGCCAGGGCGCGATCTCGAAGAAGTAGTGCCGCATCGGTCCCGCCATCAGCGTGGTCACGAGCGGCATGCCCAGGGTGCCCGCGTAGAAGCCGCGTCGTGGCGTCCATGTCGGGGGTGACCAGGGCCAGGTGGTTGATGCCACGCCAGCTCGGCGCCGGCGGCAGCTCGTCGCTCATCGGATGTCGCTCCTCGCAGAGGGTCGTACCGACGCTACCGCGGCGCCGACCACGGGCCCCCGACCCGGTCGAGTTCTCCGGCAGCCACTCCAGCAGTCGGCCATCCGACGGGCGTGCGCTCTGCAACACCCTGTCGCACTCTGCAACACAGTGTCCTACAGTGGCCGGGGCCGCAGCTCCGCGTCCGACCGAGGTCTACCGATGCACCAGACCCACCAGCGACTTCCCGCCCGAGACCGGTCATCCACGCAAATGGCAGATCCTCGCCATCATGTGCAGCTGCCTGATCCTCGTCGTGGCGGGCGTCAGCTCGCTGAACATCGCGATCCCGTCGATCATCGAAGGTCTCGATCCCACCGCCACCCAGACGCTCTGGATCGTCGACGCCTACGCCCTCGTGTTCGCCGGACTGCTGCTTCCCGCCGGTGCGATCGGCGACCGATACGGGCGCAAGGGCGCGCTGCAGATCGGGCTCGTCATCTTCGCTGCGCGGCGCACTGTGGTCGGCCTACAGCACGTCGGCCGAGATGGCTGATCGTCGCCCGCGGCTCGATGGGCATCGGCGCCGCGCTGGTCATGCCCGCGACGTTGTCGATCCTCGATCTCGGTGTTCCCGCCCATCGAACGGGCCAAGGCCATCGCCGTGTGGGCCGGGCTTCGCCGGCGCCGGCGGCGCCATCGGCATCATCGGCGGCGGGGTGCTGCTCGAGTTCTTCTGGTGGGGATCGGTGTTCTTCGTCAACCTGCCCATCGCGCTGGCGGCCATGGCCATGATCTCGCTCATCGTGCCCAGCTCGCGCTCGCCCCACGACGATCCCCTCGATCCCATCGGCTCGCTGCTGTCGATCGGCTGGGCTCGGCATGTTGGTGTTCGCCATCATCGAAGGCGGCGACAAGGGCTGGGGCGCAGAGCGTCACCATCGGTGCGTTCATCGCCGCCGCGGTGCTGCTGGCCGGCTGGGTCCGCTACGAGGCCGGCATGGCCAAGCCCATGCTCGACCCCCGCCTGTTCCGCCATCGCCCCTTCGGGCTCGGCAGCCTCACGATCACGGCCGCGTTCGCCGTGATGTTCGGCATGTTCTTCATCATCACCCAGTACTTCCAGTTCGGCCAGGGCCACTCGGCGCTCGGCGCAGGCGTGCGCAACCTGCCGTTCCCGATCACCATGATCCTCGTCGCCCCGCGCAGCCCGCTGATCGCCGCACCGGCTCGGCAAGCGCGGCACCATCACGCTCGGCCTCACGCCTGCAGGCCGTCGGCTTCTTGTACCTGTCCCGGATGGAGCTCGACACGCCCTACGTCGCTGCTCGCCATCGGCCTGGTGATGCTCGCCGCCGGCATGGCGATGCTGATGCCGGCGGCCTCCGAGGCGATCGTGTCGTCGTTGCCGCCGAGCAAGGCCGGCGTCGGCTCGGCCATGAACGACACGACCCGCGAGGTCGGCGGCGCCCTCGGCATCGCCGTGCTCGGCACCGTGCTGACCGCCGGCTACCGCTCCGGAATCGCCGACACGCACCGACGACCTCCCGCCCGAGCTCGCCGAGCTGGCCAACGACGGCATCGGTGGTGCGTTCCGTGTCGCCCAGACGCGCCGACATGCCCGAGCTGATCGCAGCCCGCACGCGAGGCGTTCATCACCGGCATGCACCGGTCGTTCCTGACCGCTGCGGTCATCGGGGTGGTCACCGCAGCGCGTGATCGCGCTGGCGCTACCCGCGCAAGGGCAGCCGAACCACCGCAGATGACCGACGAGATGCTCGATCGTGACGCCGGCGGCACCCCGAGCGTCGAAGCCGACCCCGTGACACCGACGCCCGCACCGCGCGCGACGACCCCGACGCTCGATCCGCGCACCGAACGGACACGCCAGGTCGTCATCGCCGCCACCGGCGAGCCCTGCTGGCCGAGGCAGGCTTCGGCAAGATCACCATCGAGGCCATCGCCGAGCGGTCCGGGGTCGCCCGATCGACCATCTACCGCAACTGGCCCGACCGAGCCGACCTGCTCGTCGAGGCCTGGGACGAGATGTGCCTCAACGCCCCGAACCCGCCGACACCGGCTCGGTCGCCGGCGACCTGCACCACATCGGCACGGAGCTCGGCCCGAGGCCTCTCCACCAGCGCATGGGGCCGCGCCGTGCCGTCGATGGTCGGCGCGGTCGCCGCCGACGATGATCTTCGGCGGGCGATGCAGCGCGTCGGGTCGCAGCGTCGCGCGATCGTCGCCGCGGCGCTCCGGCGCGGGCATCGACACGCGGCGAGGTCGACGCCGACGCCGATGTCGACGCCCTCGCCGAGCAGTTCGCCGCGCGCTTCTTCTACCGCCACCTCATGTCGGGGGCCCCGCTCGATGACGCATTCGTCGACTCCCAGGTCGCGCGTCGATCATCGCATCTCTGTTGCCGGCGGGACTGACCGACAACGGCCGGCGAGAGACAGCCGAGCCGGCCGGGAACCGTCCAGCGGCGGCTCTCACCCCGAGCGCCGCACGGCCTAGTGGTGCCGGCCGTGCTGGACCAACGTGTCGTGATCCCGTCCATGAACCTGCGCGACCTCGGGGGCTACGAGACCGCCGACGGGCGGCGGGTGGCGTCGGGGTTGCTGCTGCGCGGCGGGCACATGGCCGACCTGACGCCCGACGAGGTCGCAACGCTCGATGGGCTGGGGCTGTCCACCATCGTCGACCTGCGACGGCCCGACGAGATCGACCTGCGTCCGACGCCGGTGCTCGACGGCGTCACCAACGTCAACTACTCGGTCTCCGACACCGACAACTCGTTCGCCGTTGCCATCAACACCATCACCGATCCGACCGCAGCCGCCAACATCGGCGACGCCGGCGTGTCCTACTACCGCGACATCGTCGCCGCGAAGCTGCCGTTGTTCCGGCCCGTGTTCGCCGACATCGTCGCCCCCGAGCGTCGTCCGGTCCTGTTCCACTGCACTGCGGGCAAGGACCGCACCGGCTTCGTGGCCGCCACGCTGCTCGAACTCCTCGGCGTCCCGAGCGACGTCATCATGGCCGACTACCTGTTGACCAACGAGGTGCGCGGCCAAGCCGTCGCCGGGCGCCTCGCGATCGTGCGCGCCGAGCGCGCCATCGAGCGGGGCATCGAACCCGAAGGCGTCCCCGACTACGAGATGGACGCCATCCGGCGCCTGATGTTCGTCGAGGAGGCGTTCCTCGCCGCCACCTACGACGAGGTCGCCGCCCGCTACGGCTCGTGGCAGGCAATGGCCGAAGAGGGCCTCGGACTCGACCGCGCCACGATCGAACGCTTCCGAGACCAGGTGCTCGAGTGAGCGCAGATCCGCTCGCCGGCATCGACGTGGCGGCGCTCGAGCCCTGGCTGGTCGACCACGTCGACGGCGCCGTCGCCCCCTTCGCCTACGAGCTCATCGCGGCCGGGGGATCGAACCTGACCTATCGGGTGACCGACGCAGACGGCACCGTGCGGATCCTGCGCCGGCCCCCGGTGGGACGGGCACTGGAGACCGCCCACGACATGGCACGCGAGGTGCGCATCATCGAGGCGCTGCACGCCGACGGCGTCGTGCCGGTGCCGGCCTGCCTCGGCTACTGCGACGACTCGGCGCGTCACGGGCGCGCCCTTCTCGGTGCTCGAGTTCGTCGAGGGCCCCATCTGGCGCACGACCGCCGACGTCGGCGACCTCGGCCCGGCCCAGGCCGACGCTGCGACCGACGCCCTCATCGCCGCCCAGGTTGCGATGCACACGATCGACCTCGACGCCGTCGGGCTCGGCGACCTCGGCCGTCACGACGGCTACGTCGCCCGCCAGCTCCGACGCTGGCGACGCCAGATCGACCACGCCGACCTGCGGCCGCTGCCGTTGCTCGACGATCTGCACGAGCGCCTCGTCGCCACCATCCCACCCGAGCGGGCCCGTCCCGCGCTCGCACACGGCGACTATCGCTTCGACAACGTCGTCCTGACCGACGACTTCGGTGTTGCGGCGGTACTCGACTGGGAGCTGTGCACCACCGGCGATCCCATCGCGGACTTCGCCTGGTCGCTTCGCTACTGGGCCGACCCCGGCGATGCCTTCACCTGGCTGCCCGACGCACCGACCCTGGCGCCGGTGTTCCCGCGCCGCAGCGACGTGATCGATCGCTATGGCGCCGCCACCGGTTTCGATCTGTCGGACCTCGGCTGGTACGAGGTCTTCAGCTGGTGGAAGCAGGCCTGCATCGTCGAGGGCGTCCATGCGCGGCGTCGACGGGGCGCGACGGGTGGCATGCGTGCCGGCACCGTCGACGCCATCGCCGAGCGGGTCGACGCCATGTTGGTGATCGCCCACGACCTCGCCGCCACCCACCTCTGAGCACCCCCGATCGGCGAAGTCGGCGATCAGATCTCGTCCAGGGCAGCCTGCGAACGGCGAGCGAACGCCGATGCGCCGGCGTTGGCGTGCTGGAGCGCCGCCGACTGGAGGTCCCGAGCGCCGCCGTCGCGGTCGCCTGCCAGCGCCCGCACCAGACCGAGCCCGTGACGCAGGCTCCCCCAGTAGAAACCACCGCCGCCCCACACATCGATGACTGCGTGGTTGTCGGCGATCGGTTCGATGGCGTGCACGAGCGGCTTCGCCATCGCTTCCTCGCGGCACGACCATGCGGCCTCGGCGAGCATCGCCAGGGTCGAGCCATACGTTGCGTTGCGCTGCAGTGGCATAGAGGTCGTCCGGACGTCGTCGAGCACGACTCGCGCCTCGGCCGGCCGACCCGCCATCGCAAGGGATGCGGCGGCAACCGCTCGATGCACGGGCCGTCGAGTCTCGCGGGCCATCCCAGTCGCCAGGTCGGCGATCTCAGCGGCTCGACCGACGAGCATCCGGTGGCAGACGATCTGGGCCCCGTAGCACTCGATGGCGTCGGTGCGCTCCGGGGAGATCCAGGTGCCCAGGGCGGACCGGAACGCGTCGTCGGCGTTGTCGATGTCTCCGAGGGTGAAGTTCATCAGCGCCTGCCAGGCCGCAACCCACCACTGGAATCGCGGCACCTGGACTTCCGAAGCAAGCGACGCGGCATAGAGCAGCGGTGGCTCGGCTCGGCGGAGCTTCCCCTGCTCCACCAGTGCGGCAGCCTCATAGGTCAACGCCAGGACCTGGGTTTCGACGGAGTCGCTGCCGCGCGCACGCTCCTGGGCCTCGATCGAGAGCTTCAGTCGCTCCTCGACGCTGTCGGGCCGCCAGATCGCTTGGATCAATCCGGTCAACGCTCGTCCGGTCGTGGCACCGACCCCGCTGCTCCGAGCCAGTTCGAGCGCGCTGCGGCCGAGCTGTTCGGCTCGTGGTGGGTCATCGAGATGGAAGCCGTTGGCGAGATCGGTCAGCAACTGAACCCGCGTATCGATGTGCGCGGGGTCGTCTGCGAGTCCTTCGAGCGCCTGCTCGGTGAGTCGTCGACGCTGCTCGGTCATCGTCTGAGGCGCCCGCGTCTCGTTCAGAGCCCGGACCGACCGCGCCAGAAGGGCGACATCACCAATGCGCTGCGCAGCGTCGACGACGCCGTCGAGCGTCTCCGATGCGTCCGGGTGGCCGCTTCGAACCTGGGACCGACCCAGCTGCACGACGAGGTCCAGCGGCGCTTCAGCGGGCAATCGCGCGCATGGTTCGAGAAGCCGCACGAGATCGCCGTGTGCGCCGATTCCGTCCAGGTAGTCGGCGGCGCGGCGGGCGCACGCCCAGGTCTGCTCCGGGTCAGCGAGGGGAAGGGCGGCCAAGCGATGGCGCGCCTCAGCCAGGATTCGATAGGTGTCGCCGGCACCTGCGGCGTCGGCCACCGCGTCGGCCAAGGCCAGGTGCATGGGACGAGCATCGTCGGTTTCTCCCGGTTGTCGAGGCAGTGCGACGCGTCCCGTCATCTCCACCCGACCCGCCGGGTCGACCGCCGCGAGTCCGTGGTTCACCAAGCCGTCGACCGCCTCGGAGACCGACGCAAACCCGAGGCCCAACGCTCGTGCGATCACCTCCAGGGGCGCCGCCGTCTCGCAGAGCTCGAGCAGTTGCAGCAGTGTCCGTTCAGGACCGGTGAGTTCGAGGCCCCGCGAGTGCACCGGTGAACCGGCGCCTTCCAGCTGGATCACCTGCGAGCACAACGGACCCAACCGATCGAGGTTGGCGACATCGCCAGGATGGTCGATCCGGAAACAGAGCACGAACGTCGCCGTCGGCGCAGACCCGAGCGTGAGCAGCGAAGCCAAGAAGTCGACGGTCATGTGGTTGGCCTGTTGCACCTCGTCGACGAAGACCACAGCACCAGAGCCGACTGCGTCCTCGATGGCGGCAGCCAACGACTGGTGGAGATGGCGCCTCCTGCCACCCGAGGACGTCCCGGCCTCATCTGGAGGTTGCGTCGAGTAGTCCTCGACCAACCCGCCGAGCGGGATGGCGTCGTGGCGGTCGGTCCGCGTGATCAGCGATGATCGGTGGGATCGCTCTGCCAGGCTGCGCACGTCGTGGAAGACCGGCTCCAACCGGAAGCCGGGTGGGAGACATACGGCGATCGCCCGGTGTGCGCCCGCCGCAGCCTCCCAGATCGTCGCTGCGGTACGGCGAACCGGCGCGAGCGACCCGGGCCTGCTCGCCGGCTCGAAGAGGCCGTCGGGTGGCTGGCTTCCGAACTCGTGCGCGTACATCGCTTCGGCCTCGGAGCGAAGCGTCTCGGCCTCGGCATCGCGCCCCGCCAGCGAGTAGGCCCGGTGGAGGAGCCGGTACGGGCCATCACGCAGTGGCCGAGAGGCGATCGTGGCTCGCAGCGACGGGATCGCCGAGTCGAGCTCACCGAGCTGGATGTGGACCTCGGCGAGATCTTCGGTGGCACGTTCGTACAGCTCGGTGAGCCGGTACCGCTCGCCCAGCGCGCCGGGATGGTCCATGAGATCGATCAGCGGTTCGCCCCACCCAGCGACTGCGTCGACGAGGCGGTCGCGTGCCGCCCGGAGCTCGCCACGGCGCAGCGCCTCCGAACCACGTCGATACCGATCCTCGAACCAGGCAGTGTCGATCTGGTCTGGCGTGACCCCGATGCGGTACCCGCCGGGAACGGTCTCGATGACCGAATCGAGACCGTGGGGGCGCAGTGCGCGCCGGAGGTGGTTCACGTGGACATGTAGGGACTGGCGTGCGCGCCGCGGAGGATGGTCACCCCACATCGCGTCGATCAGCTCGTTCGCAGACACCGTCCGCTGCGGCGTCAGCGCCAGCCGGCTGAGCAGAGTGCGCTTGAGCGCGCCGGGTATCGCCAGCGTCTCGGTCCCCGCCTGGAGCCGCGTCTCGCCGAGCACACACACCACAGGGCCCACCGCTTAAGCATCGCATAAGCGCCCCCTGGTTGGCTTCAGGGATGATGACGGGGCGCGGGAACCAGATCGACCGACTGCTCGACCGAGGCAACGACCTCACCAGGCCGACGCGGCCAGGACGGCGCGTCAGCGGGAGTCGGTGGTCGGTCGCGCTGCGCTTGGTCGTCGCCCACGCACTCCTCGTCTCGGTCCTCGTCGTGGCGCCAGGACAGGCGCAGGCAGCAACACCGCCGGTCGCGAATCCTGACGTGGTGGAGGTCGGACCCAGTTCGTCGATCAACATTGACGTACTGGCCAACGACACCGACGACGGCGGGGTCGAGAACCTCAGGCTGACGCGCATCGTGACGGCGCCGGCGGTGGGGTCTGCCGAGATCGTCGAGGGACTCGGTGTCAAGTACGTCTCCCCCGATCCGTTCACCGGCACGACGTTCACCTATGAGATCGACGACGGTGTGGACGGCACGGCCATCGGGGAGGTGACGGTCAACGCGTCGCCACCGCCGTGCGGCGATGTCGACCTGCCCGCCGGATCGGGTGGGCAGGCCCTGCGTGATGCGATCGTGAGCACCAACTCCTGCCCCGGACCGCAGGTGATCACCGTGGGCGCCGGAACCTACGACGCGACGTTGCCCGGGATCTCGGATTCGCTGACCGTTCGGGCCGCCGACCCTGCAGCGCGGCCCGTGCTGATCGACACCAGCCAGTCACCGACGAGTCCCCGCCCGGTCGTGTCGATGACCAATGCGGGCATGGTGGTTCTGGAGAACCTCGTTATTCGCGATGCCGGGTACTTCCCATCGTTGATCAGCGCTGGAGCGACGGCCCTCACCGTGAGCGGTTCGAACCTGGAAGGATCGGGGAATCCCGAATCGGCCAACGTCGCAGGGGTCCAGGGATTTCGGGGATCGGCAGTGACGATTCGTGACACCGTGATCACCCGAGCCGACGGCTTCGGCGTCAGTGTCGACGCCGGTGCTCTCGTCCTCGATCGAGTCTCGATCAGTGGCTCCTCGATCCACGGCGTACGGGTGACCAACTCGTCATCGCTGTCGATCAACGCGAGCGAGATCTTCGACAACTCCGCCGACGCCAGCATCGCGTCAGGAGTGTTCGTCCGAACGACCGCCTCCACCTCGATCGTCGACACCGCCATCTACGGCAACCCCGGCTTCGGCATCGAGACCATCGGACCGATGACAGTGACTCGTGGCCGCATCGGGGTCACACCCTCGGGTGCGCCGGCGGGCAACGCAACCGGCCTACTCGCCTGGCCCACTTCCGGACCGGTGCTCGTCGACGGCACGCTCATCGCCCACAACCAGCGAGGCATCCTCAAGCAGGTCGCGGGACCGCTCACCCTCACGGGCGTGACGGTGCGCGACAACACCGGACCGGGGCTGGAGACCCAAGGGGGCATCACGACCGCCACCAACGCTGCATTCGCAGACAGCGTTCCCGACTGCCTGATCGGACAGGGTTCGGTGGTCGATGGCGGGGGCAGCACCGACAGCGACGGCACGTGCGGCTTCTCGACACCGAACAGCGCCCCGACTGCCGTGCAGGTGCGCATCCAAGTGGACGAAGACGACACCTTCGTCGCACCGGCGCCGGGGGTGCTCGGCAACGACAGCGACCCGAACGACGACCCGCTCACCGCCGTCCTCGAAGACGACGTGAGCCACGGGACACTCACCCTCGATGCCGATGGTGGCTTCACCTACGTGCCCTTCCCCGACTACTTCGGGTCCGATTCGTTCACGTATCGAGCCGACGATGGAGACCTGTCGTCGGAGCCGGCTGTGGTCGACATCGCCGTCACCGGCACCAACGACCCGCCGACGATCGAGGCACCTGCGTCCCTGGAGACGACCCGCGACGCGGCGGTGGAGTTCACCGTCTCGGTCGGTGACGTCGACGCAGACGATCGTCCACCCTTCGTGGCCGACGATGTAGTCCCGCTGGTCGGCCTCGGCGTCGACCAGGGCACCATCACCGTGCTCGACGGTGCGGGCGCCACGATCACCGGCAACGGATCGGCCATCGTGGCGATCGAAGGCGAACTCGCCGCGATCAACGCCGCCCTCGCCACCGTCGCCTACACCCCCGGCGATGGCTACACAGGGCCCGACACCCTACGGTTGGCGGCACGCGACAACGGCGAGAACGGAATCGGCGGCGGGTTCGTCACCGAGTCGACGGTGCCGATCACGGTCCTCACGCCTGCCGGACCGACCATCGCCGTCGACCCGGCCACGCTGATCTTCGACGAGGACTCCTCGGCCGAGGTCGTCGTGAGCATCGACGACCCAGACGGCGATCCGTCCGATGTCGTGATCGTGGGTGCGCTGATCGATCCCGCACTCGGCACCGTGGCGGTTGCGGGGACCGGGGCGACTCGTACGGTCACCGTCACCGGCGCCCCGGATGCCCACGGTTCCACGACCCTGCAGATCGGCTACGGCTCGGGAACGGACTTCGCGCTCGAGTTCGTGCCCGTGACCATCACACCCGTCAACGATGCGCCCACGATCGCGGCCATCGACGACGTGACAACCGCTCAGGACACGGCGACGAGTGTCGCCATCGCCATCGACGACGTGGACGACCCGATCGCAGCGTTGGTGGTGACCGCCACGACCGAGCCGACGGGTGTGGCCACGGCCTCGGCGAACGCAGATGGTTCCGGTCTCGACATCACGCCGGTCCCCGGAGCATCAGGCGTCACCACCGTGGAGGTGGTCGTGTCCGACGGCGCGGCGACCGCGTCGACGACGTTCGAGTTGACCGTAGTCGCGGCGAACGGAGAACCCAGTGGTGTCGACGATGCGTACGCCATCGATGAGGACGCCGACCTCGAGGTCGCCGACCCGGCAGCCGGCCTCCTGGCGAACGACACCGACCCCGATGGAGATGCCCTCACGGCCGGCACCTACAGCGGCGCAGCGAACGGAACGGTGTCCGGAAACGCCGATGGCACGTTCACCTACGAACCGGACCAGGACTTCTTCGGTACCGATTCGTTCACCTACGTCGTGAGTGACGGCGACCTGTCGAGCCCGCCGGTCACCGTCACCATCACCATCGCGCCGGTCAACGATGCACCGGTGGGAGTCGACGACGACTACACGGCAGAGGCCGGCACCGACCTCGTCCTCGATGTCCTGGCCAACGACACTGACGTCGACGGCGACGCGCTCGCGGTCGACAGCTTCACACCGGCTTCCCAGGGATCCGTTGCCATCGATGACGATGGCGATCTCACCTACGCCGCCGACCCTGCGGCGAGCGGGACGGACTCGTTCACCTACGTGGTCAGTGACGGCGAGGGCGGCCTGAGCGGACCCGTGACCGTCACGGTCGTCGTCTCGCCGGCGAACAGGCCCCCGATCGCGTCGCTCAGCGTCTCCCCACCCGGGGGCCTCGCCCCGCTCGTCGTCAC
The DNA here is from genome assembly GCA_963716795.1 of uncultured Acidimicrobiaceae bacterium. Taxonomy (GTDB): domain Bacteria; phylum Actinomycetota; class Acidimicrobiia; order Acidimicrobiales; family UBA8592; genus CAVQUE01. The sequence goes on from CAVQUE010000005.1 coordinate 355,576, forward strand.
CGCGAGCGCAACCGGATCGTCGGACCCCGACGGCACGATCATCGGCTACCTGTGGAACGACGACGCCATGCCGTTGGACCAGTCGTCGCAGACCTTCGTGTACGCCGAGGCTGGCACCTACGAGATCACGCTGCGGGTGGTCGACGACGAAGGGGCGATCAGCGCTCCGGTGACGCGCTCGATCTCGGTCACCGCGGTGTCGGCCGATGATGGGGTGGTCGACTTCGTGGTCACCTTCGACCCGATCCTCGACGCGGACGGATCCTGGTCGCAACCCCCAGCCGCAGTCCTGGAGCTACGCGAAGACCCGACCTCGACCACGCCGGTCGTGGTCGACATCGACGCACTCCTGCCGTTCACGACCTGCCCACCCCAGGACGCGCAACTGATATTCGTGTGTGAAGCCACCGCAGCGGTCCCGGTGAACCCCGGCGACGGCTACCGCGTCACCTACCCAGCCCTCGGCGACCAATGGCTCCTCACCTACGCCAACGACTGCGCCCGACCCCTCGACGCCACCCGATACGGCTGGTTCAACGTCACCCCATCATCAACCCAAACCTGCGAACTCACCGCCACCGAATTCACCGAACCCGTCGACCAAGACAGCGCGGCGGTCACATTGCGCCAGACATGGGTGACCGGTGACGGGTTCACCGACGGCCAAGCCGAGGTGATCCTCGACGGCGAACCGGTCGAGTTCCCCAACGAAGACTGCGGCCGCCTCGGACCCGACGACGGAATCCGAGACGACAACTGCGACCTCACGGTTGCGGTGCAGCCGGCCTCGTCGACACTGATCATCGAACCGGCAACGGGCTGGACCGCGTCGCTCGCCGGCGACTGCATCGGACCAGCCTCGGCCGCGACATTCACCCTCGCGCCCACAAACGCCGGAACCTGCGACATCACCTACACCTGGGGCGGCGGCAGCGGAGCCGATGACGGCGTCGTCGACTTCGTGGTCACCTTCGACCCGATCCTCGACGCGGACGGATCCTGGTCGCAACCCCCAGCCGCAGTCCTGGAGCTACGCGAAGACCCGACCTCGACCACGCCGGTCGTGGTCGACATCGACGCACTCCTGCCGTTCACGACCTGCCCACCCCAGGACGCGGCAACTGATATTCGTGTGTGAAGCCACCGCAGCGGTCCCGGTGAACCCCGGCGACGGCTACCGCGTCACCTACCCAGCCCTCGGCGACCAATGGCTCCTCACCTACGCCAACGACTGCGCCCGACCCCTCGACGCCACCCGATACGGCTGGTTCAACGTCACCCCATCATCAACCCAAACCTGCGAACTCACCGCCACCGAATTCACCGAACCCGTCGACCAAGACAGCGCGGCGGTCACATTGCGCCAGACATGGGTGACCGGTGACGGGTTCACCGACGGCCAAGCCGAGGTGATCCTCGACGGCGAACCGGTCGAGTTCCCCAACGAAGACTGCGGCCGCCTCGGACCCGACGACGGAATCCGAGACGACAACTGCGACCTCACGGTTGCGGTGCAGCCGGCCTCGTCGACACTGATCATCGAACCGGCAACGGGCTGGACCGCGTCGCTCGCCGGCGACTGCATCGGACCAGCCTCGGCCGCGACATTCGACCCTCGCCGCCCACAAACGCCGGAACCTGCGACATCACCTACACCTGGGGCGGCGGCAGCGGAGCCGATGACGGCGTCGTCGACTTCGTGGTCACCTTCGACCCGATCCTCGACGCGGACGGATCCTGGTCGCAACCCCCAGCCGCAGTCCTGGAGCTACGCGAAGACCCGACCTCGACCACGCCGGTCGTGGTCGACATCGACGCACTCCTGCCGTTCACGACCTGCCCACCCCAGGACGCGCAACGATATTCGTGTGTGAAGCCACCGCAGCGGTCCCGGTGAACCCCGGCGACGGCTACCGCGTCACCTACCCAGCCCTCGGCGACCAATGGCTCCTCACCTACGCCAACGACTGCGCCCGACCCCTCGACGCCACCCGATACGGCTGGTTCAACGTCACCCCATCATCAACCCAAACCTGCGAACTCTCGCGTGCGAAGCCACCGAGCTGTTCCGGTGAACCCCGGCGACGGCTACCGCGTCACCTACCCAGCCCTCGGCGACCAATGGCTCCTCACCTACGCCAACGACTGCGCCCGACCCCTCGAACGCCACCCGATACGGCTGGTTCAACGTCACCCTGATCATCAACCAAAACTGCGAACCCGACCGCCACCGAATTCACCGAACCCGTCGACCAAGACAGCGTCGTGGAGTTCGAGTACCGATGGATCGTCGACGGCGTGCCGCGTGCCAGGTCGGTCTTCGCCCCCTCGGTCGCTGTCGGCGCCGACGACATATCCGACGAGTTCGAATACTGCGAAGACCTGTCGTCGGTAGCGCAATCCGGCTGCACGGTCACGGTCCCCACATCAGTCGGATCGATCTTCGTCGAAGCGCCCTCCAGCGGCACGTGGGTGTTCTCGTTCGGTGCCGACTGTGCCGGCGGGTCGGACGGGCCCGTTCCTCCTGGTCTCGTTGCGGCGCGGATCGTCGACTTCACGGCGGCGACTGCCTACCGGTGCACCATCGACGCGACCGAGATCCCCGACCCCTTCCCAGCGCCCGACGCCAACCTGACCGCGGACCCGACCCGCGGCGACGCCCCACTCACGGTCACCCTCGATGCCAGCGACTCGACACCGGCAGAGTTCATCGCCGACTACGAATTCCTGTTGGTCGCAGAGGTGCTGGCCGATGACGGGTCGCCCACCCAGGCCGACACCATCACGTTCAACCAGACCGACCCGGTGCTCGTCACCGTCCTGCCCGACCTCGGGACACCGACGCTCTGGCGAGCCCGCGTGCGGGTCACCGACGACCTCGTTCGCCGAAACACCTCCGCCGCGGTCGACATCCGTGTCGGACTCAACGCAGCGCCCGTCTTCGCAATCGACGATGTCACCGTCGACGAGGGTTCGCCGCCGGTGCTTCTCGAGGTGTCGGCCACCGATCCCGAAGGCGACCCGATCAGCTATGCGTGGGACCTCGACGGCGATGGGGCACCCGACAGCACCGAGCCGACCGCGACCTTCGTCGCCACCGAGAACGAATCCAGCACCGAGGTCGAGGTCGAGGTCTGTGACGATCTCGGCGCTTGCACCAGCGACACCGTGCAGGTGACCGTGGAGAACGTCGCGCCCACGGTGGCTGTCGAGGACACGCCCGTCGTCGGCGCCGACGGCAGCGTGAGCTTCACCGTCTCGATCACCGACCCCGGCGTCGTTGACACCCATTCCGCCGTCGTCGACTGGGGCGACGGTGCGGTCGACACGCTGGCTTCGATCGAGTCCGGCGACGGCCTGGCGCACACCTACGCCGGCTCCGTCATCGCAGCCACGGTGACCGTCACGGTGGCGGACGACGCCGAACCGCCAGGGGTCGGCGTGGTCTCGGTGGATCTCGCGCTGAGCAACACCGTCGAGATCAACACCACCGAAGACGCTCGCGACACCGATCCCGGCGACGGCATCTGTTGGATCGGTTCGTTCCTTCCCAACGGCGATCGTGCCTGCTCGCTGCGCGCAGCGGTCGAAGAGGCCAACGCGGCGCCAGGCCAACAGGATCTCCTCGTGCCATCGGGCGTGTACGCCCTGACGTCGGACCTGTTCTCGACCGACGACCTGACGTTGACCGGCGAAGGGCGGGACGCGACCCGTATCGATGGCCTGCTCTGGACGGCACCGGACACCTCGGGCGTGGTGTTCGACCTGGCTTCGCTGACCCTCGAGACCCCACCGACCGATCGGTTCGCCATCGGCAGCCCTGCACTGACGGTCACGTCGGCCCACCTGGCCGAGGTGTCGTCCTTCTTCGAGAGCCTGCAGGTCGGTGACAGCCGAGTGACCAGCGTGTCGCTCTCGGCTGCTGGTCGAAACGATTGCCTCGGTGACCGGGTCCGAGCTCGACGAGTCGACCCTGCGGGCCGACGTCTTCGGTTCATCGCTCGAGCTCACGGACTCGACACTCAGGGCGTCGGAGGTGACGGGTTTCGCCCTGACGCTGAGCGATTCCGACGAGCTCGGACGGCAGCGTCCGTGGGAGTTCCTCGCTGACGGTGCGGCGCTCCGAGCTCACCGACACGACCGTCGTTGCCACGGCCGAACTCCTGATCGAGGACAGCCGCGTCCAGTTGCCTGCCGGTTCGCTGAGCGCGTTCGACACGACCATCAGGCGGTCGTGGGTCACCGGCTCGGGCGATCTCGAACTCCCTGCAGCTGCTCATCGAGGAATCGACCGTGTCACCGCGAAGCGGCGGCGTCATCGCGCTCGGCCGGCCTGGCTCGGACACCGAGCTCGTCAACGCCACGGTGGTCGGCGACCTCGAGCGCGGGCGTGGCCTGCAGGTCAGGTTCTCCACCGTGATCGGCGAGCTCCTCGAGACTGGCGGCGGGCCTCTTCGGTCGCGTTGGTCGGCAGCTACGTCGAGTCGTGCGGCTCCCTGGGTGGACTCGGTCCCTCGTTCCTCACGGTCACCGCCTCGCTGGACTCCGATGGCTCGTGTCTCGACAACGAGGGCCTCGGCGTGGATCCGCAGCTCGGCCCGCTCGCGGACAACGGTGGCACCACGCCGACCTACGCGCGCGAGTTCGGGAGCCCGCTCCTCGATGCCGCCGGCGGCGTCGATTGTCCTGCGACCGACCAACGTGGTGAGGCCCGGCCGTTCGACGCCACAGGCGACGGGACGCCGGTCTGCGACGTCGGCGCGGTCGAAGCCCAACAGATCATCGGAGTCGGTGGCGTCAGCTTCGTCGCCGTCGACATCGTCGAGGGAGACCCGCTCGACCCCGAGAATCGGCCGATCGAGGTCAGCCTGGATCGCGTTGAGCCCCTCGACGTGCAGGTTCGTGTCACGGCGATTCCGCCGTCCACCCCCCAGACCGAGCTGTTGCAGATCGACAACGACTGCGATCCCGGCGTCGACGTCGCGACCTTCGACAACTTCGACGAGCGGCTCGATCCGGGTACGACCGTGCTGCCGATCCTCATCTGCGCTGACGAGCAGCCCGAAGGCGTCGGCAGCTTCGAGGTCGAGATCCTCGCCGAGCCCACGCAGGAGCTGCTGGCATCCGCGATGTTCGTGCTGTCCGACGACGATCTCGTGCTGATCGAGGGCCCGACCGAGGTGGTCGAGGGCGGCGTCGAGCTGAACGACATCCCGTTCCCGGTCGATCTGCTCACCTTGTCGCTACGCCCCGAGCGCACCGTCTACGACTACTCCTACACGCTGGGCCCTGATGCCCGGCGGATCTTCCGAGTGCGTGGCGTCGGGGCAGCGCTCGTCCCGGCCTGCGCCGATTCCTCTGCCTTCGGCGGAGACGTCGAGCTCGGGTCCTGGGAGGGCGCAAACGGCACGGGAACGCTCACGACGTGCGGCGACCCCATCCCCGAGCCCCCCAAGCCATTCGTCATCGAGTACGTCGCGTCGTCGGGTGTGATCGTCGAATCGTTCCCCGTCACGCTCATCGATGACGACTCCCCGTCGCGATCGAGCGCGTCACCGGTCGAGCTCGACGAACCCCCCGCGAGTTCGGACTCACGAGTTGTCGGTGTGCCCATCCAGTTGGACGAGCCGACGACCCGCCCCGTCCAGGTATTCGTCCGCCTCGAACCGGTCTTCGGTGGTGCCGTCCCGGGCGCCCCGGGCGGCGCCTGCGAAGCCGACGTCGAGTACCTCGCCGAGCTGGTGAACCTCCCGGCCGGCGCGACCGGATTCTCCGTGCCCGTCGAGGTCTGTGCCGACGGGTTGCTCGACCCCGACGGTTCCATCGCGCTCGTCGTCGTGATGCCGGGGCGCCGTTCGCTGACCTCGTCCGCGTACCCATCACCATCATCGACGCCAACGACTCGATCCCCGAGGGTGTCGGTCACCGACGCAGTGGTCGTGGAGGGCGACGCCGGGGAAGTCTTCGCCGAGGTCGATCTCGTGGCCACCGGCGGCGCCACACCCTTCGCCGTGACCTGGAACGCACGCACCTTGCCCGCGGGAGCCACGGGACGGCCTGCGTCGACCCCGTCAGACTTCACGGGTTCGACCGGGAACGTGGTCGGGTTCCCGGTCGGTGGCGGCACCGAAACCATCTCGATACCGGTACAGGGGGACACCATCGCCGAAGGCGACGAGTTGTTCCGGGTCACCATCTCGGCCAACGGAGCCCAGGTGATCGACGACACCGCCACGGTTCGCATCGTCGATGACGACGCGCTGCAGGGTGTCGGTCCTCGACGCCGCCGACGTGGTCGAGGGCGACGCCGGCACCATCGACATGACGTTCACCCTCGGCCTCGACGCCGAGCCCTCCGGAACGGTCAGCGTGCAATGGGAAGACCCACGGCATCAGCGGTGTGCCTCCTGATGATCCGGCGTTGGCCACTCGCCGAACGAGACTTCGACGCCGCGTTCGGCATCGCGACGTTCAGCCCAGGAGGGCCGCTCTCTCGCGAGGTCACGATCTCGGTGCGCGGCGACGAGTCCGATGAGGCCACCGAGAACGTCTACCTGTTGGTGCGGGGCATCTCGGGGCCGGGGGATCCCGTGATCGGCGACGGCCAAGGCATCGGGCGCATCATCGACGACGACGATCTGCCCGTCAGACTGGACACCGAACCCCCGGTCTTCATCGGCGTTGCCGACCTCGACGTCACGATCCCCGAGCGCCAGTCGGAGGTCCTGGTGTCCTGGAACATCCGAGCCACCGACGATGTGGATGGTGCGGTCTCCCACACCTGCTCGCCGGCAGCCAAGACCTCGTTCGGACTCGGGGACACGACCGTGACGTGCAGTGCCGTGGACGCAGCAGGCAACGAGGCGTCGACGACGTTCGTCGTCTCGGTGACCACAAACCGCGATCAACAGCTCACCGATCAGGCGGGCGCCCCTGTCAGCACGGTTCGACCCGGATCGCCGGTCATCGTACGAGCGTCGGGATTCCTGCCGAACAGCCAGGTGCGTGCGGAGCTGCGCTCGGAACCTGTGCAACTCGGGTTGCTACGGGCCGACGGCGATGGGACGGTGGCCGCGGTACTTCAGGTGCCCGAAGACACCGAGGTCGGGCAGCACACGATCGCCCTGCAGGGGATCTCGCCGAGCGGTCGGGTCCTCGACGCCCTCTTCACCGTGGAGGTCGTCGACTATCCACCCGAATGCACGATCGTCGGGACGAGCGGCGACGACCGCCTGTGGGGAACGCAGGGGCCCGATGTGATCTGCGGTCTGGACGGCGACGATCGCATCATCGGCCTTGGTGGCGATGACCTGCTGATCGGCGGCGACGGCGACGACCGCATCTTCGGTGGCAGGGGCGACGACGTCCTCCGCGGTGGCGGGGGCGACGACTGGCTGTTCGGCGGGACCGGCGATGACGTGTTGCGTGGTGGTCGCGGCAACGACCGACTGATCGGCGGATGGGGAGCCGACGTCTTTGTCGGCGGAAGCGGCATCGACTGGATCGTGGACCGAAGGAGCAACGACATCGTGCGCGGCCGAGCCGGCCGCGACGTATTCCACAGTCGCCGACCAGGCTGACTCCACCAGCTCGACTTCCCACCCGCACCCGCTGAAATCTGGGACCTGTGCCGGAAGTCCCGAGGCACAAGTCCCAGATTTCAGCGGGAGAGCATGCGTGCCAGACTGCCGGGCATGGCCGGAACGGTGCACCTCGAGATCGACGGCGCGATCGCGACGCTCGTCAACGACAACCCCGACAAACACAACGCATTCGACGACGACATGGACGACCAACTCTTCGCCGCACTCGGCGAACTGGCGGGACGCTCCGACATCCGGGCGGTGATCTGGCGCGGCGTCGGCGCATCGTGGTCGTCAGGGCGCGACGTGTCCTCGATCGGGAACCACACCCTCGACATGAGCCACCACGAGCTCATGAGCCGCGGCCATCGCGGCATCCAGCAGACTGTGGGCCATCGAAGCGCCCATCATCGTCGCCATCGACGGATGGGCGATCGGCGGATCGTTCCAGCGGGCGCTGCTGTGCGACATCCGCATCTGCACGCCGGGCGCGACGGTTCATGCTGCCCGAGGTCGGCCACGGCGTCATCCCCGACACCGGCGGCATGGCCGTGCTGTACGAGATGTGCGGCCACGGTCTGGTCAGCGACATGGTGCTCACCGGCCGGCGCCTCAGCGCCGACGAGGCCCTCGCCCACGGCGTCGTGTCTCGCATCGTCGAACCCGACGAGCCTCGACGCCACCGCCCGGGAGATGGCCGACAAGATCGCCGCCGCCCCACCGCTGACGGTCAAGCTGGCCCGACGGGTCATCTCGCACCTGGCCCGCCCGCCCATCAGGGCCTCGATGGACGACGAGCTGATCTACCAGACGTTCCTCAACCGATCCGACGACGCCGCCGAACTCCGCACGGCTCGCGCCGAGGGCCGCAGCCCCCGCTTCGTCGGGAGCTGATCATGGCCACCGGACTCCCCCACCCGCCTCCGCTCGGCGAGACCGCGCTGCGGCCCGGCACCTTCGACGGCCAGACCGTGTTCGTCACCGGCGGCGGCACCGGCCTCGGCAAGGCCATCGCGCTGGAGTTCGCCCGTCTCGGCGCATCGATCGTCATCGCATCACGCAAGCCCGAACACCTGCGCCGCCGGCGGCGAAGCCGTCAACGCGCTCGGCGGCGGCGTATTGACCGTCGAATGCGACATCCGCGAGCCCGAGTCCATCGCCACGGCATTCGACGCCGCCACCGAGTACCTGGGCATGCCCGACGTGCTGATCAACAACGCCGCGGCGAACTTCCCGGTGCCCGCCGAGGACATGTCACCCAACGCGTGGCGCACCGTCGTCGACATCACGTTGAACGGCACGTTCTTCTGCGCCCGCGAGTTCGGCCGACGCCACCTGGCTGCGGGCACGCCCGGGTCGATCATCAACATCGGCGCCACCTACGCATGGACCGGCGGACCGGGCTTCGCACACTCGGCCGCCGCCAAGGCCGGGGTGAAGAACCTCACCGAGAGCCTCGCCGTCGAGTGGGGCCCGTCGGGCATCCAGGTGAACTGTCTGGTGCCCGGGGCTGATGCCGCATGAGGACATGACCGACGACATCGTCGGCAACCTCGACCGCACCCACGACAAGGACGCCTGCCAGCCGGCGATGCGCGTCGGCGAACGCCAGGAGCTCGGCTGGGCGGCCACGTTCCTGGCGTCGCCCTACGGCCGGTTCATCAGCGGCCACACCCTGGTGGTCGACGGCGCCAACTGGCAGCGCCGGTCGCTGACCAACCCGGCGGTCGTGCCCGGTCCGCGAGCAGATGGGACGCGGCCCCTTCGAGCCGTGACCCGCTCCGTCCGAGCCACGCTCCGGTCACGCCGGCCCGGTGTCCCGAACGAGGCTGCGGCGACGCCGAGCCGGCTGTGCCAACGTCGTGGTCTGACACACCGTCAGAACACCGCACGAACCCAGGGAGTGCCATGGCAGCGATCGTCGAACCCGGCGGCTGGATGTACGGGATGCAGCTGCCGGTGCAGACCCTCACCCGGACCCTCGCCGACCCGTGGGAGGACGCAGCGACCGTCGACGACCTGGTGCGCATCGCCACGAAGGCCGAGGCCACCGGCCACGGCTTCGTCGGCGTCTGCGACCACGTCGCCATCCCCGACAACGACTACGCGTCGAAGATGACCACCACCTGGTACGACACCGTCGCCACGCTCGCCTTCCTGGCGGCGCACACCGAACGGGTCCGGCTGTTGTCGGTGGTGTGGATCGCGGCGTACCGCCATCCGCTCCAGACCGCCAAGAGCTTCGCCACCATCGACCACCTCTCGGGCGGTCGGGCCGTGCTCGGCGTGGGCGCCGGTCACGTCGAGGCCGAGTTCGACGCGCTCGGCATCGACTTCGCCACCCGCGGCAAGCGCCTCGACGAGACCCTCGACGCGCTCGCCGGCGCCTTCGCCGCACCGTACGTGTCCTTCGACGGCGACCTCTACGACTACGCCGACGTCGGCGTCGCGCCCGCACCGGTCGACGGCGACCGCCTGCCGGTGTGGGTCGGCGGTTCCGGCAAGGCCGCCTGGAAGCGGGCCGGGCGCCGCGGCGACGGCTACATCCCGATGGGCAACCAGGTGGCGCAGTACCCCGAGATCGTCGACACCATCCAGACGGCCGCCGCCGAGGCCGGCCGTGACGACGCCCGCTTCGACATCGGCTACATGCCCGGCTGGTCGTACCTGACCGGCGAGGTGCCCGAGGATCTCCCGATGACCTGGGTCCACGGTCCCGAGGCCCTCGCCGCCGACATCCGCGCCGCCCGCGAGGCCGGCGCCAACACGTTCCACATGAAGTTCCGAGGCCGCACCATCGAGGAGTACCTCGACCAGCTCGACGCGTTCGCCGAGGTGGTCGTACCGATGGTGAACGAGGGCTGACGCGCGCCATGCCCTCGACCGATCAGCTGCTCGACGAACTCGCCATCGACCGACTGGTGCGCCGCTACGCCGACGTCTGCACCCGCCAGGCGTGGCCCGAGCTCCACGAGCTGTTCGTTCCCGACGCCACCGTCACCCTCGACCTGCGTGATCGCGAGCTCGTCATCGACGGGCCGGGCCCGCTCGGCGACGTTCATCGCCGGATCACTCGAGCAGTTCGACTTCTTCCAGTTCGCGATCCGCAACACCGTCATCGAGGTCGGCATCGGCGGCGACGCCGATGAGGCAGCCGGGCGGATGTGGATGTCGGAGTTCCGCCACGCCGTCGACGCCACCGTCGACGGCCACGCCGGCACCGAGGGCTGGTCGACGATCTTCGGGCTGTACCAGGACCGGTACCGGCGCACGGCCGAGGGCTGGCGGATCGTGCGACGCCGCTACCAGTCGATCGCCCGCCCCGCCGAGGGGGCGCTGTTCGGCGTCGACGTGGTCGCCTTCGACGAACTCTGACGCGCCGCTTGGACCCGTGCGTGCGCCGTGACCCCGGCTCGTTGCGGCATCGTCGACCGCATGGTTCGAACGCTTCGGCGGCACCCGTCGACGAGGGGATTCGGTCCCCGAACCATTACGGTTCGGCGCGTCGACCTTCGGGAGGTCGACGCAGCAGGAAGCGAGATGGCGTCGAGGGGCAACGCATGACCATGCAGTCGAGCATCGGATGGTTCCGGTCTCGTCCGCCGACGACACCCGACGAGCGCCATCCGACGTCTGCGCCTGCTCGAGATCATGAGTACCCGATTCGATCGCCCGCTGACCGTCATCGTCGGCGGCGCCGGCCACGGCAAGACGACCCTGCTGGCCCAGGCGATGGCCGAGAACAGCCTCGACCCCCAGGGCAGTGACGTCTGGCTGTGCTGCAACGACCGCGACCGCACCCCCGACCACTTCCTCGCCGGCCTGTCCGCGACGGTCACCGGCGACACCGAGGCCACGATGCCGGGCCCGGCGGCCTCGATCGACGATGTCATCGACCTGCTCGTGCTGCGTTCACCCGAGTCGGTCGCCGTCATCGTCGACGACGTGCACGTGCTCGACGGCTCACCGTCGATCGAGGTCCTGCGAGCGCTGCTGGCACGACTCCCGGGCAACGCCCACCTGGTGCTCGCCAGCCGCACGATGCCTCCCGTCGGCGTCCGCCTCCACCAGAGCCGGGGCGCAGCGATCGTCATCGATCAACGCGACCTCGAGCTCACCTCCGCCGAGCGCTCCGAGATCGCCCGGGCCGCCGGCCACAGCGGCGCTGCAGACGACCTCCCCGCATGGCCTGCACTGGCTGTCCTGACCACCTCACTCGGCGGAGACGCCGGCATCGACTACGTGTGGGAGGCGCTGCTGGCCGACCTCGCACCGGAACGGCGCCAGGCCCTGGCCCGGCTCGCGCTCCTGTCGAGCGTCGACCGCGACCTGGCTGCAGCAGTCCTCGGAGAGGATGTCCGCCTCGACGAGGTGCTCGACGGGCTGCCGTTGGTCGACCGCATCGGTGACGAGGACCGGCTCCACGACCTCTGGTCGGCCGCGCTCGACCACGAACTCGATGCCGCGACCCGTCGCGACACGCATCTGCGCGGCCGCCCGCCATCTCGAAGCCGGCGACGATCTGGTGCGAGCGGCCGGATCGTTCGACCGCGGCGGGGCACCGGACGAGGTCGAGCGGATCGCTCGCCACGTGGCATCGCTGCCCATCGCCGGAGGCCTCGACCGCTCGGCCACCGAAGAGGTTCGCGCCTTGCTGGCGCCCGACGTGCGCGATGGGCCGCTCGGCCGATGCCTGCTGGCCATCACCCACTGGGCCGACGCCGATCCCCACACCAGCCTGCGCATGCACGAGACCGAGGCGCTGTCGTGCGACGACGAGGAGTTGCGCAGCATCGCCTGGTGGCGGCTCGTGCAGCGCATGCACGACGAGGAGGCCCGCGACCAGGCCTGGGCGACACTGGCACGACCCGACGACGGCACCGACCCGACGGTCGAGGCCGAGCGAGGCTGGATCATCGCACCCGAGCTCGTCGGCTCGCCGCAGCGGGATGGCCCTTCGCACGGACCGCTATCGCGTTGGTGCGGTCCCATGTCGCCGAACTCGACGGCGACGTCGATGCCGCGATCGCCGCCCTCGACGAACTCGACGCACCCGATCCGAGCATCCTGCTCGGGATCCACGCAGCGCGGCTGGTGGCTCTCGGTCGCCCCGAGGACGTGCCGGTATCGCTGGGCGAGGTACTCGAGACCGGCGCCTCGCAGGCCGTGCTGGCACAGGCCGTCTGGCTGCGAGGCGAGGTCCGCGCCGCCGACGCCTGGGCCATCGCCGCGCCACTGCCCGCCCGCTACGCCCAACGCCGGTTCCCCGACGTCGAGATCCCGTTGTTGGCGACGGTCTCGGGCGTGGCGCTCGCCGCCGACGCGGTCGCCGAAGCCCGCCGGCTCGCCGACGATGCACTGCGCCTGGCGGCGCGGGCGAACCGGCGCAAGGCGCTGTTCGCCGATGTCGCCGATGCGCAGTGTGTGCTGGTCGAGCACGGCGACGAGGAGGCGGTGCAGCGGTTCCAGGGGTTGCTCGAATCCTGGCCGATCGCACCGTGGCCCCCCTGGCCGTACCTGTCGGCGTTGTGTTCGCTGCGGGCAGTGGTGCCGGGTGCCGAGGCGCTCGACGACATGGTCTTCGGGCCCTCGATGACCCTCGCCGTCGACGCCGGGCGCCTGGTCGCCGAGCTCCGCAGCGGCGCACCGTTGTCGAGCGCAGCTGCATTGCCGTGGAGCGATCCCGCTCCGCTCGAGGTCCATGTGCTCCCGCCGTTTCGATGCGAGCTCGCCGCTGGCTGCGAGCACGGTCGACGAGGCCGCGTGCCGGTACCTCGAGTCGATGACCGGCCGCGACCGCTACCTGCGACGCCTGGTCGAGCACCCCAACGCCAGCGCTGGCTGCGCGAGCGACCGACCTCGTGTCGGCGGAGCCCGCGCGCCCGCGCACGATCTGACGATCAGCACCCTCGGCGGCCTGCGCGTCGAACGCAGCGACGGCGTGGCGATCGATTCGCCATCGGGACGCGTCGCGCAGCTCCTGGGCCTGCTCGTGCACGAACGGTCGCTGCCCCGTCAGACCGTGATGGCACGGCTGTGGCCGGACCTGGCCGGCGGCGCGGCATCGAACAACCTCCGGGTCAACCTCCACAAGCTCCTCGACCTGGTCGAGCCCGATCGCGGTCCGACGGGCTCGTTCTGGATCCAGGTCAGCGACGATCGCCTCGAACTCGCGGCCGAGGGCATCACCATCGATCGCGACGTGTTCGACCGCCATCAGAGCCTGGCCCGCGAGGCCGAGAGCCAGGGCGCACCGTCTGCCGCCGACGAGCACTACGCAGCGATGCGTGCGCTCTACCGGGGTCCCTATCTCGACGGGTTCGCAGACGACGCCATCGAGCCCGAGCGCGTGCGGCTGGCGACGCTGGCGTACGCGGCGTGTTGTCGACGAGCGGAGTTGGCGCTGGCGCGTGGCGAACCGGAGGCGGCGTTGGAGTTCGCCGTCGACGCACAGTCCCTCGATGCGTTGGGCGAGCGCGCCGTGCGATCCCAGATCCTGGCCCAGGTCGCGTTGGGGGCACGATCGGCGGCGGCCACGACGGCTGCCCGCCTGACCGCGCACCTCGCCGCCGATGGGTTGGAACCCGAGCCCGAGACCCGGTCGGTGCTCGCTCGTCTCGCCCGGGAGCGGACCGGAGGCGGCGGCTCGCCGCAACGGCCGGCGTGCCGACCCCGATCGCAGCGCGTGCGAGCCCGGTCGGACCGGCTGGCGGCGTGGTGCGCCACGGGCCAGGCTGAGCTCGCATGGATCTCACCACCACCGGCGTGTGGTACTTCACCGACACGATGTCCGCTACCGAAGCAGCCGAGTTCGCGGCCCGCCTCGAGTCGCTCGGCTATTCGACGCTGTGGCTGCCCGAGGCGATGGGCCGCGACCCGTTCGCGCACATCGCCCACCTGGCCAACCACACGACGACGCTCGGCTTCGCGACCGGCATCGCCAACATCTTCCACCGCCACCCCGGCGCCATGCGCCAGGCCGCCCAGACCCTGGCCGAGCAGACCGGTGGCCGATTCCTCCTGGGCATCGGGGTCAGCCACGCGCCGATGGTCGAGGGTCTGCGCGGGCTCGACTGGTCGAAGCCGCTTGGCCACGATGCGGACCTATCTCGAGGCCATGGCGGCGTCGCCGACGATGATCCCCGATCCCCCCGAGCAGCCCAAGACGGTCCTCGCCGCGCTGGGCCCGAAGATGCTGGCCCTGTCGGGCGAACTCGCCGACGGCGCGCATCCCGTACTGGACCACGCCCGACCACACCGCCCAGGCCCGCTCGATCCTCGGACCGGACAAGCTGTTGCTGGTCGAACAGAAGGTCTGTCTGACCACCGACGCCGAGGCCGCACGCGCTGCGGCAGACAGCGCTCTGTCGATGTATGCGTCGCTGCCGAACTACCGCAACAACTGGCTGCGGTTGGGTTTCACCGACGCCGAGATCGACGATCGATCGCCGCGGTTCGTCGACGCCGTGGTGGTGTGGGGCGACGAGGAGGCGGTGCGCGCCGGCGTGCAGGCGCACTACGACGCCGGCGCGACCCAGGTGTGCATCCAGCCCCTCGACCCGGCCACCGGCATGGGTGCCCTGGACTGGAACGTGCTCGAGGCGCTCGCCCCGGCGAACGAGTGACGGTGGCGCCAGCACAACGCCTGGCGCCATTCGGCGCCAGCGCGAGACTGCCGGCACGAGCGATTGCGGTGCGCCCAGCCGTGGTGAGCTGGCATGCGCTTCGGGGTCTTCTACGAGCACCAGCTGCCCAAGCCGTGGTCGGCCGACGACGAGTTCCGCCTCCTCCACGAGGCCCTCGACCAGGTGGTCCTCGCCGACGAACTGGGCTTCCACCACGCCTGGGAGGTCGAGCACCACTTCCTCGACGAGTACTCCCATTCCTCGGCGCCCGAGGTCTTCCTCGCTGCGGCAGCCGGGCGCACCAGCCGCATCCGCCTCGGCCATGGCATCCGCCAGGTCATCCCGAACTACAACCACCCGGCCCGCACGGCCGAGTCGATCGCCACGCTCGACCTCATCTCCGACGGCCGGGTCGACTTCGGCATCGGCGAAGGCGCCACCGCGCCTCGAGCTCCACGGGTTCGAGATCCCGGCAAAGCGCAAGCGTGCGCTGTCGCTCGAGGCCGCCGAGCAGGTCGCGAACATGATGGTCCTCGACCCCTATCCCGGCTTCGACGGCGAGGGCTTCTCGATGCCCTGTCGCAACGTGCTGCCCAAGCCGCGCCAGAAGCCCCACCCGCCGATGTGGATCGCCTGCACCAACCGGTCGACCATCGAGCTCGCCGCCGAGAACGGCCTCGGCGCACTGGCGTTCAGCTTCGTCGACCCCGACGAGGCCCGCACCTGGGTCGACACCTACTACGACATCATCCGCAGCGACCGCTGCGTCCCGCTCGGCCACACCGTCAACGCCAACATCGCCCTCGTCGCAGGGTTCTCCCTCCACGACGACCGGGCCGAGGCGTTCCGCCGCGGCCAGGAGGGCTTCGAGTTCTTCGGCTACGCGCTCAATGCCTTGGTGGCCCACGACCAGGTGCCGGGCCGCACCGACCTGTGGGGCGAGTTCCAGGCTCGTCGCGACCCTGACGCCGTCGACGCCCGCATCGCCGCCGCCGCCGCGCTGGGCGACGACTATGCCGGGTGCATCGGCACCCCCGACGACGCCCGACGCCATCTGCGCGGCCTGGCCGACGCCGGCGTCGATCAGGTCATCTTCCTCCAACAGGTCGGACGCAACCGCCACGACCACATCTGCGCGTCGCTGCAGCTGTTCGCCGACGAACTCATGGACGACTTCACCGTCGACGAACCCGCCCGAGAGGCCGCCAAGGCCGCAGAGCTGGCGCCGTTCATCGACGCAGCGCTCGCACGCAAACGCTGGATGACACCGTTGCCCGACGACGAGATCCCGGTCGTCGAAGCAGCGGTGAAGAAGGCGCAGACGAGCGGCCGCGTCTGAACCGGAATACGTCGTCGATCCTGCGGCACCCGAACGGCGCCGCAGCGGCGTACGATCTGGCGATGTCCAGATGCGATCGAGCGACACGCTCACCGAACAGGATCGGTACCGCCAGGCGGCCACGATCCTCCACGACGTCGCCAAGCCGATGCGCGTCCTGTCCGCGTTGGCCTGGCCTGGGAACCTGCGGGACGAGTTCCTCGCCGGCGGCGCCACGAAGCTCCCCCAGCCCACGCTACCAGCCCATCGACCCCGACCCCGTCCTCGATGGCGTCGCTGCGGCCCGCCGACTCCTCCGGGGCGGAACGCTGCCCGACGTGTGGCTCGAGGACCAGGCCCGAGCCGTCGAGTCGACCGCGCTGATGCTGTCGAGCATCGGCACCCCGGCGTTCCACGCCTACAGCCGCCAGCTCTACGGCGTGCCGACCCAGCCGCTGCGGTTCGACCCGACCACGCCGCTCGAGCTGGCCGAACGGGTCGAGTCCGCCCTCGACGAGCTCGACGACGCCTCCCTGCTGCGGCCCGTTCCCCGCACACGCAGCGGCGTCGAGGTCGCCGCCCATCTCGAGATCGCCGTGAAGGAGCACTTCGGCGACGACGCGCCGAAGATCGAGATCGCCGACGAGCTGTCGGCCAACGCCGTCGCCTCGACGAGCCGCATCAAGGTCCGCCGCGACGCCCAGTTCACCGACAAGGACCTGGCCCAGCTGCTCAACCACGAGGCCTTCATCCACGTCGCGACCGGCCTCAACGGCCGAGCGCAGGTCGACCTGCCGATCCTGGCCATCGGCCACCCGGGCACCACCCGGACCCAGGAGGGACTCGCCGTGTGGAGCGAGTACGTGTCGGGCACCCTCGACCTCGACCGGCTCCGGCGACTCGCCGACCGGGTCCTCGCGGTGCAGATGGTCGTCGACGGCGCCGACTTCATCGAGCTGTACCGGTGGTTCGCGACCGGACCCCGACGCCCGAACAGGCCTTCGAGTCCACCCGACGCATCTTCCGGGGTTCGCCCATCGAGGGCGGCGCGCCGTTCACCAAGGACTGCGGCTACCTGTCGGGCTTCTTGAGCGTCGCCACCTTCGTCCGGGCCGCGTTCCTCGCGAAGCGGCCCGACGTGCTCGGCCTGCTGTTCGCCGGCAAGCTCGACATCTCGGCCATCCCTGCGCTGGCGGAACTCCGCGCCCAGGGCCTGTGCCGTACCGGCGCGCTTCGTGCCGCCGTGGGTCGCCGACCCGGGTTGGGTGCTGAGCCACCTGACCATCTCGACCTTCATGGCCGGCGTCGACCTCCAGTCGGTCAGCGACGCCGTGGGCGAGGTGCTCGACCACTGCCCCAAGGTCGACATCGACCTCGACGCCGTCAACGAGACCACCTGAGACCCGAACCGGTCGGGACACCGCTGGGGTCCTGCCCCACCGACCATCGTCGACGGCTCTCGGGCGAGCTGCCACACTCGTCGGCGCGGCACGACCGTGGGAGCACCGCATGAGTGACACGATCCGAACAGGGACAGCCGTCGGGCCCGTGCCGGCGACAGCTCGACCCTACGTCGCCGAGGCTGTTCGGCACGATGGTGTTGGTGCTCATCGGTCCCGGCAGCGCCATCATCGCCTCCGACGTGATCGGCACCTTCGGGGTGGCGCTCGCCTTCGGTCTGGCGCTGACCGCGATGGCGTACACCATCGGCTCGGTGTCGGGCTGCCACATCAACCCCGCGGTCACCCTCGGGTTCCTGGTCGCCAAGCAAGATCGAGCCCGTCACCGCCGGCGATCTACATGGCATCCCAGGTCGTCGGCGCGATCGTCGGCGGGCTGATCCTGTACATCATCACCGAGAGCGGTGACCTCGACACCACCGGCGTCTTCGCCGCCAACGGATGGGGCGACGCGCTCGGCGTGCCCTACGGGCTCGGATCGGCGATGGTGGTGGAGATCGTGTTCACGGCCCTGCTGGTGTTCGTGGTGCTGTCGACCACCTCGAAGGGCTACCCGCCGGATTCGGCGGCATGGTCGCGGTGCCTGACCCTGACGATGATCCACCTGGCCACGATCCCGGTGGACAACACCTCGGTCAACCCGGCCCGCTCGATCGGCGCCGCCGTGTTCGCCGGCACCGACGCCCTCGAGCAGCTGTGGGCGTTCATCGTGTTCCCGCTGATCGGCGCCGTGGTCGGCTACGGCGCCTGGCTCCTGGTGCACGAACCCAACGACGAGTGAGCTCCACCGGGCAGTACCACTGGGGTCAAGTCTTGCTTTCAACCAACTCGACGGCGCTCGCCTGCAAGGCTCGGTGACTCGGAATTGGTTGAAGCGAACTGACCCGGCTCAGATCGGCAGACCGCTCAACCCGACCCGCCCCTCGGATGTCGATCCTCGCTGCGCTCAGATCGGCAGGTTGCCGGTCGCCCGGCGGGTGGAGCCCTCGTCGGTGTACGCGGCGATGGTGCGCTGCGCGATGCGCATCTGGTGCACCTCGTCGGCGCCATCGGCGAAGCGGGCCCAGCGGGCGTGCTGGTACATGTGCGCCAGCGGCGTGTCGGTCGAGTAGCCGAGCGCGCCGTGGACCTGGATCGACCGGTCGATCACCCGGTTCAACATGTTGGCCACGAAGTGCTTGGCCATCGACACCTCGGCCTTGAAGTCCTGCTTGGTGTCGATCAGATGCGCTGCGTGCAGCACCATCAGCTTCGACTGGTAGAGCTCCATCGCCGAGTCCGCGATCATCCACTGGATGCCCTGCTTCTCGGCCAGCAACGACCCGTGGGCGTAGCGGTTGAGCGAGCGGTCGACCATCATGTCGAGCGCCGTCTCGGCCTGCGCGATCCAGCGCATGCAGTGCGCCAGGCGTGCCGGGCCCAGCCGGTACTGGCCGAGCAGGTGACCCTGGCCGCGACCGCCGAGCATCTGGTCGTTGTGCACCCGCAGGTCCTCGATGACGATCTCGGAGTGACCGGTGCCGCCGTGCATGGTCTCGATCTCGCGGACGTCGTTCCAGCCCTCGGTGGGCAGGTCGACGATGAAGGCCGTGTTGGCGGCCTGGGGGATGTCGGGGTTGTCCTCGGTGCGGCACACCAGGATCGCGAAGTTCGCCCGGCGGGCGTTGGAGATGAACCACTTGTGGCCGTTGATCACCCACTCGTCGCCGTCGGGGTAGCCCGTGGTCTGGATCAGCGTCGGGTCCGAGCCGGCGACCTCGGGTTCGGTCATCGCGAAGCACGACCACACCCGTCCCTCGCACAGCGGCCGCAGGTACTTCTCCTTCTGCGCGTCGGTGCCCCAGTGCAGCAGCGTGTGCATGTTGCCCTCGTCGGGGGCCTGGCAGTTGAACACCCACGGCCCGTAGCGGGACTTGGCCGCCTCGGCCTGCACCATGGCGAGCTCGACGTGACCGAGGCCCATGCCACCCCACTCCGTCGGGCATGTGCGGCAACCAGATGCCCTCGGCGTGGGCCTGCTTGCGCATGCGCGACCAGCGCATCGCGGCGTTCCTTGCCCTCGAGCGGCGGGCTCGCCGTCGTGGCCCTCGATGCGGGCCTCCTCGGGCTTGATGACCTCGTCGACGAAGACTCCGGATCCGCATCCGGAGCTCCTCGAGCTCGGGCGTGAGGGTGAAATCGATCGCCATGGGGTGCCTCCGGTTCGAAACGACGGAGCGGCGCGCCGTGCGGGCGCCGCGGTTCGGACCCCGGCATCTGAGCACGGACGGCGTAGCTGTGCCAGCGCAACCGACGTCGCGGGCGCGGCTCGCGGGTCCCGGAGCCTGTCGCCGCCATCATCACCGACGAGACAGTCGTTGCCAGCGAGGCGGGAGGTACGGTCGTAGCCGGCCACGCCGAGCGCCTCGTGCGAGATCAGCGATCGAGGGAGCGGAACGCCTGCACCGCCCAGACACCGAGCCCGACGAAGACCGGGATCGCGCCGAGCATCAACATCCCGTAGCCGATGTTGGCGCCGATGACCGGCTCGGCGCCGACCCGGTAGGTGAGACCGACGTACCCTGCGGCGAGGGCTGCCGCTGCGGCGATCTGCGCCCATCCCCGAGCCAGCAGACCACCTCGGGTGCCGCGGTCGAGTGCCACCGCGCCAGCCGCCAGGACCACGACGGCGACGAGTCCGATCACCAGCTCGGCCGTCGAGCCGACGGCAGGCGGTGTGATCGCGTAGTCGGGTGAGGCACCGTCGAGATCCTCCTCGGGCAGCAGACCGGCCAACCACCACACGGCCGGGGCGGCAGCGACGACCCCCGCCGCCAGCACCGCCCCGACGATGGCTTTCGCCTCAGCTGTCGAGCTCACCGCCACCTTCCGAGAACATGGGCCGCGTGCCGGCGCACGACACCAGGCGAGCCTGCGGCCGCCCCTGCCGGTACTCGATCACGACATTCGTGTTCCATGTCCTTCACACGCACATCCCGATCCGCCGGGTCGACACAGGGCGCCGGGGGCTCGGCTCACGAGACGGCGGTGTCGGCGACCCAGGTGCCGTGCGCGCCGTAGGGGACCCGCTGGGGCAGGTGCACCGTGGCCACCGGCGGGGCGGTGAAGTCCTGGGCGTCGACGACGATGAGGCGGCTCTCGTCCGATGCGGTGTCGTGGGTGAGGGTGACGATCCAGCCCTCGTCCTCGCCGGCGTCAGGCGATGCGGGCGCGAAGACGGGCTCGGCACCACGGACGCCGTCGCCGAGGTGATGCTCCCAGCACTGACCGGACTTCAGGTCGTACTTCCACAGCGCCGAGCCGTAGACGGGTTCTTCGGCGTTGCCCTCGCCGGCCATGGCCATCAGGTAGCCGTAGCGGGCGTCGAGGCCGATCATGCGGTCGTCGACGCGCCCGAAGTCGCCGGGGCGATCGTCGATCTGTTCCTCGGTGACGGTGCCGGCGGTGAGGTCGATGGTCCAGCGCCAGAGCCGACCGACCTCGGCGTAGTCGTCGTTGCTGGTGCCGAAGGCCTCGGGCTGGCGCGACACGTGCAAGACGATGCGGTCGTCTCCCTCCTCGTGGGCGTTGACGGGGTGGAACACGTAGCAGGGGTCGATGTCGAACCAGCGCACGTCGGCGTTGGTGGCGCCCTCGCGGGGCATGACCCCGAGGCGGGCGCCGGCGTCGCGGTTGAACACGAACGGGAAGCCCGCTCTCGAGCGCACCGAGGTCGAAGCACACCGGCAGGTCCATGAAGATGGCGTGGTTCCGGGTGACGTTGAAGTCGTGCATCATCACCATGTTGGGGATGTCGATGCCCTCGAGCTGCTTGAGTTGCCCGTCGGCGCCGATGCGGATGTAGTGCAGGTACGGCGGCTCCATGCCGAGGTAGCTGAACGCCATGAGGTCGCCGGTCTCGGCGCAGATCTTGGGGTGCGCGGTCATCGACGTGGTGAGCGTGCCGTCCCAGTTCTGCACGCCGAGGGTGTTGAGCTCGTTGTCGATGCGCCAGGGCCAGTGGCCTTCTTCGAGGCAGAGGATCTGGCCGTTGTGGACGTGCACCGAGGTGTTGGCCGAGCCCCGCGACAGGTCGCCCATCGACTGCCATGGGGTCGCCGCCGTCGGGGTCGGTGATGTTGGGCGTCTGCACGAACCGGTTGCGGTACCACTCGGCCTTGCCGCCCGACAGGCGCACGCCATGCACCATGCCGTCGCCGAAGAACCAGTGGTCCGAGCGGCCCGACGCCGGGTTGGGACCGGTGCGGATGTAGGTGCCGTCGAGGACGTCGGGGATGGTGCCCTCGACGCGGAGGTCGGTGGCGGTGATCTCGTCGAGCACGGGAGCCCAGTTGCCCCGCAGGTGCCAGGGCAGGTCGGTCTCGGTCGCGGTCATGTCGTTCCCCCTCGGAAAGCGTGCACCGCCGATTCTTCCACGCCTGCGGCCGGCAGGGCACTCGGCCGGTCCGCGTCCGTGTCGCGCCGTGTCGGTCAGGAGCCAGGCCTCGGGAGCCGTCGTCGGAGGCCACCGTCGCGGACCTCCGCGGCCGGGGTGCGCCAGCCGTCGATGCCCAGGAGACTGCAGCATGCGTCGGTCACCTACGCTGCGGCGATGGAACTGCGACTCGACGGCAAGACGGCTCTGGTCACCGGGGGCTCCAAGGGCATCGGCAAGGCGATCGCCGCTGCATTCGCCGAGGCCGGCGCGCAGGTGATGATCACGCAGCCGCAAGGCCGATGCGCTCGAGGCCGCGGCCGACGAGATCGGCGGCGGCTGCGTGTGGGAGGCGGGCAACGCCGGGTCGCCCGACGACGCCGAGCGCATCGTCGATGCCTGCCTCGACCAACTCGGCGGTCTCGACATCCTGGTCAACAACGCGGCGACCAACCCCTATGCGGGGCCGACGATCGACATCGACCTGCCCCGGTGGGAGAAGACGCTGGCGGTCAACCTGACGGGGCCGCTGGTGTGGACCCAGCTGGCGTGGCGCAAGGCCATGGCCGAGCGCGGCGGTGTCGTGGTGAACATCTCCTCGGTGGGTGGGCTCACGACGAGCCCGGTGCTCGGCCCCTACGACATCACCAAGGCTGCGCTCATCCACATGACCCAGCAGTTGGCAGCCGAGCTGGGGCCGCAGGTGCGGGTCAACGCGCTGTGCCCGGGGCTGGTGAAGACCGACTTCGCCAAGATGCTCTGGGAGGGCGACCGCGGCGACCAGGTGGCGCAGATGTATCCGCTGAAGCGCCTGGGCGAGGTGGACGACATCGCCGCGGCGGCGCTGTACCTGGCGGCCGACAGCGGCTCGTGGATCACCGGTCAGACCATCGTGCTCGACGGCGGCGGCCTCGTCGGCTTCGAGAACCTCAAGGGCTGAGCGCTCGCCTGGGCTGGGCCAGTCGGTCCGGCGCCGAAACCGTCGCCCTGACGACAATTCTCGGCGCCAGAACCGATGAACTCGCGCCGCGCCCTCCACGGCGCGGCGACGACCTCACCCCAGACCACCGACCCGACCCCGAAGGAGCAACCCGATGGCCGAGCACGACAGGACCACAGCGAGCCGAAGCGACCGAACTCTCGCGACCCGACCGGCTTCGAGCCGCCGATGGGTGCCGACGCACCGATCATGGACGTCATGGCCACGATGCGGGCCATGCGCCGACTCAAGCCCGACCCGGTCGACCCCGACCTGCTGCGCGAGATCGTGCAGGCCGCCACCTGGGCGCCCAGCGGCTCCGACGCCCAGCAGTACGGATTCGTCGTCGTCACCGACCGCGAGCCGATGGCCGAGCTGGCCGAGCTCTGGCGCAGCTGCGTCGAGACCTACCAGCTGATGGCCGGCACGGTCGTGCCGGACTTCGAGGACGACCGCCACGCCCGCATGGCCGACGCGTTGCGCCACCAGGCCGATCACTTCGCCGACACCCCGGCGCTGATCGCTGCCTGCTATCAACGATCGACACCGAGCGCCGGCGCGATGCTCGACAAGCGGACTCGTGACCTCGCCAAGGCGCTCGGCCCCAAGGGTATGGCGAACCTCGCCGGCGGGCTTGCGGGTCAGCGCAAACCTCGGCGAGGCGTCGAGCATCTATCCGGCGGTGCAGAACCTGCTGCTCGCAGCCCGAGCCCACGGCCTCGCAGCGACGATGACGATCTGGCACATGTTCCGCGAGAAGGACTTCCGGCGCGTGCTCGGACTCCCGAAGGACATGGGCCTCTACGCGCTGGTCCCGATCGGCTGGCCCGAGGGCAACTTCGGCCCGGTCCGCCGCCGTCCCGTCGACGAGGTCCTCCACTGGCAGACGGTGGTGAGCCAGGCCGAGCACCCAGCCTGAACGGCGATCCCACGCATCCGGCGCCATAAACCGTCGCCCTGACAGCCGTTGCTCGGCGCCAGAACCATGACGCGACCAGCCGAGGACGATCCTGGCGGGCTGGTCAGCGCGGCGGCGCGACCAGGGGCCAGGGGGCCGTCTGCTCCACCACCCGGGCGAGGTCGAGCAGCATCCGGTCCTCGTGCTGGCGGGCCATCAGCTGCATCCCCACGGGCAGGCCGTCGACGAGGCCCACCGGCACCGACACCGCCGGGTTGCCCGAGATGTTCGCCGGGATGGTCAGCGCCCCGTTGTTGCCGGCAGGCACCTTCTCGCCTGCGACGCGGGTGTTGACCTCGACCCAGGCCGGGAAGGCCACGTCGGGATTCGACGCGCAGATCACGACGTCGACCTGATCGAACAGCGCAGCCATGCGCTCGTTGGCTGCGGTGCGCGTGGCCTCGACCCGGGCTGCGGTGCGCATGTCGAATCGCTCGAGGCCGAGCTTGATCCCGTGCGCCATGGCCTTGGTCATCAGCGGCTCGCAGTCGGGCCACCGATCGCCGAGCTCGTTGCACAGGCTCACCTGATTGGCGACGGCCCACTCCCAGTCGATGGGCGGCAGGTTCACGTCGACGTCGACCAGTTCGAGACCGGCGTCGGCCACCAGCTGGGTTCCGGCCTCGATGATCCGCTCGACCACCGCCGGGGCGACGACGGCCGACCCGAGTGTCGGCGCGATCACCGCACGCTTGCCGCGCAGGTCGGTCGACCCGAGACCGTGCTCCCAGCCGAGGGACTCCCTGGGCAAGGCTGTAGGGGTCGGTGGCATCGAAGCCGGCGCAGACGTCGTAGTAGCGGGCCGCATCACGTACGGATCGAGCGAGGCAACCGCGACACGACCGTCATCGGAGCGATGGCCGTCTGCGGGCCACGCGGTATGCGGCCGGCGGTGCCCTTCATGCCGAGCGAGCCCGCAGAAGCCCGCAGGGATGCGGATCGAGCCGCCACCGTCGCCGCCGGTGGCGATCGGAACCATGCGCGCCGGCAACGGCTGCGGCGCTCCCGGCCGATGAGCCCGCCGGTGGTGGCCTCGGGGTTCCAGGGATTGCCGGTGATGCCGTTGAGCTTGGTGTTGCCGACGTTGAGCCCGCCGAACTCGCTGGCAGTCGTCAGCCCGATGAGGATCGCACCGGCCGCCTTCAGCCGAGCGACCGAGGTGCGGTCGTGAGTGGCGACCCGATCGGCGAACACCAGCGATGCGGCGGTGTCGGGCCAGCCCTCGACCTGGTCGAGTTCCTTCACCCCGACGGGCACGCCGCCGAGCGGGAGCGAGACGTCGGCAGCGGCGGCGCGCTCGAGCGCGCCCTCGGCGTCGACGAACGACCACGCGTTGAGGTCCGACGCCTCGATGGCGGCGAGGGTGGCTTCGACCTCGTCGCAGCGGCGTCCGTTCGCCCGCTCGGTAGGCGTCGACCAGTGACACGACGTCGCCGGTCCAGGTCCTGACGTGTCTGGTGCGAGTGGCACTGGTGCTGTCGCTCGTCATGGTGATCGCTCTCCGGGCTGCAGTCGTCGACGGCGAGCTTAGGAGCACACGGAGACGGCGGCCCGGCGCCATGACCGGTCGCCCCAGCGACCATTCTTGGCGCCAGAACCCCGCACACCGCCGGACGGCGCCGCATCCTTCCCATGCGGCTACGGCGCCGGCCGAGCGGGCTGGCATGCTCGCTCGATGCCGCTTCCGCTCGAGACCTGGGGGGCACGCCCCGACGAGATCGACGCACCGATGCCCGGCGACGAGCTCATCGACGATCCGCCGATGTCGGCCACCCGGGCGATCGACCTCGACTGCTCGCCCGACGAGGCCTTCGGGTGGCTCACCCAGATGGGCTTCGGCAGGGCCGGCTGGTACAGCTACGACCTCATCGACAACCTCGGGCGTCGGAGCGCCACGCGCATCCATCCCGAGTGGCAGGTGACCACAGCCGGTGACCCGGTGCCCGGCGGACCGGTCGACTTCACGGCCAGCATCGTCGACCCACCCGACGCATTCGTCCTGTCGCTGCTCGACCAGCGTCTCGCCGGCCATCGCATCGACTTCACGCTGGCGTTCGGCCTCACGCCCCTCGGACCCGAGGAACAGACCCACGCCGGAGCCGACACCCGGACCCGACTCGTCTCCCGGGCGCGAGCCCGCATCGACGGGCCGCTCGGGCGGGTGCTGGTGCCGATGCTGTGTCTCGGCGACGGCGTCATGGTCCGCCGCCAACTCCTGGGCCTGCAACGCCGTTGTGGCGCCTGACCGAGACCCGACCGTCGCCCGAGTGCCCGAGTCCGTGCGCACCATGCGTGGGTGGCCTCCGATGACGACTGGTTCGACGAGATCGACCTCGACCCAACGCGCTCGTCGCTCGTCATGGGCACCCGCGCCCTCGGCGATCGCCCGTGGCTGGTCGCCGATGCACAGCGCGACGTCGAGCTCGCGCTGAAGGCTCGGCTCTGCGCCGAACGCCACGACGAGGTGTTCGCTGCGCTCCCGGGCACCGAGGTGGCGGGGGCAGCCGCCGAGAATCTCGTCCGCTCCGGCCTCGTCCAGGCGACCGCGCCACGTCCACTCACCACCAGCGGACCTGGGTCAGCAGCCACGATCTCGACTCGGCCGAAGTCTGGAGATCTGGGTCCTGCCGAGAGCCCCAGATCTCCAGATCTCGACGATGACGGCATGGGCGGCGGACTGCATCCGCTCGACCGGGCCGGCCGGTCGCTCCAGGAGGACCTCTGCCTGCTGCGCCGGCGCGACGACGGCTGGTATCTCGAGGCGGCGTCGCTGTGCTTTCCGTCGCGTTGGCGCCTGGCTGACAAGATCGGCCGTCACATCACCGAGGTCCATGGCCCGGTCGAGGGCTATGTCGACCAGCTGGCATCGAAGGTCGACCGTCTCTTCGACCGGCTGACCGACCGGCCGGTCATGCGCCGCAACTGGTACATCCATCCCGACGCCGACCCTGTTCCAGCCGGCGCCCCCGCCCGACGGAGACCCTGTCATCGCCGCAGCGGATGCCCTGGCGACGCTCGTCGTTCGCAGCGAACGTCAGACGCTGCGCCGCCTGCCCGATGACCCTGACGGCGAGGTCTGGGTGCTGTTCACCATTCGGGTGCAACAGGGACTGCTGCAGAGGTTCTGTTCGGACGGGGATCGGCGACGGGCGCTCGTCGTCTATCTCCGCGAGGCAGACGAATTCGTCCTCCGCCATCGAGGCATCGCACCGGCCCAGATCGACGAGATCCTCGCAGCCCTCGGAGCCTCCCACCCGCTCGGCTGACGGGCTGTCGGCGGATCACGCACCGCTCTCGGCACAGCGCTGCTTACGCCCGGCCCACGGCCAGCTACTGCGCCCCGTGCAGGATGGCCCGACACCCGACACCAGATCAGCGCGACGAGCCTCGCGAGCTGCGAGATGGCGGGCGGCGCCGAGGATGGTCGCTCGAGCGACCATCCTCGGCGCCGGAACCCATCGTGCGGACCGAGCGCCCGCTCGGCTCAGCGTTGCCGAAACCCGTCGAACATCAGGTCGGTCAGGCCGTCGATCCGGTCCTCGATGGCGACGACGGGCATGGCGCACTTCTCGGCGATGTGCACCATCGTCGCGTCGAGTTCGACGAGGCCGTGCATCGCGGACCAGCACAAGGTGGCCGCGCTGTCGACGTCGAGATCGGGGTTGACCTGGTCGCGGACGGCCTCGATGGTGGCCACCAGCTGAGCGAAGGCCCGGAGACCCTCGTCGTTGAGCGCTGCGTCGTCGGGGTCGTGGATCGATTCGTCGATCATCACGGCGTAGTGGCCGGGATTCGCCTGGGCTGTCGCGACGTAGGCCTTGCCGCAGGCTCGGAGGCGTTCGCGGGCGTCGGCGTGGCCCTGCCGCCGCCGCGGCCAGCGCATCGGCGAGATAGCGAGAACCCCTCGACGGCGACCGCAGTGAGCAGGCCGCGTGAATCGCCGAAGTGATGCGCCGGCGCGGCGTGCGACACGCCGGCACGCCGGGCGACCTCGCGCAGGCTGAAACCGCGGGGTCCGCGTTCGGCGACGAGCTCGGCCGTGGCCGTCCGCAGCGCGCTCGGCAGGTCGCCGTGATGGTAGGTGTCTGGCATTCGTCGGGGCTCCCGTGCCGGGTGTGCGGCACGCGTCACAGTGTGGTCGGTTGACAATGGAAAGATCAATCTTTACGGTGTCATCTTACCAGCGTCAAGCTCCTGAGGATCGACGGCCCCATGCTCACCCCCGCCCCCACTCCGCCATCCCGCACCACCCGAATCGTCGGCGCCCTGCAGGCCAACCTCGGCCGCACCCTCGCCGTCGTCGGCGCGGTCACCGCGCTGCTCGTCATCCCGTTCCTGGCGATGGCGCCCGACGAGTCGGCCAGCACCGAACCCGACCGGCGACGTGTTCACCGCCCGCGACCGCATCGACGACACCTTCGTCTCGACGGTGCGCCCGATCTTCTTCGTCGTCGAGGACCCCGGCGGCGACATGCTGCGGGCCGAGCCGCTCCGGCAGCTGTTCGACGGCGCAGCAACGACTGCGCGACGATCCCGATCTCGGCCCGACCCTGTTCACCTACTTCGAGGTCGACGCCGCCACCGACGTCACCGGCGTGCTCAGCCTCGCCGACCTCGTCGACGCCGAACTGCGTGCCACCGAGGGCATCGGGCTCGCCGACGCGCAACCGACGACCAGGTCAAGGCCGCCGGCGCGACGCTGATCGAGCGCTACGGCGTGCGTTCCGACGTGTTGGCCTGTCCACCCAGACGACCCAGGCACCCGACGGCGCCTGGATCGTGCCGGCCGTGAGCCCCGATCGTGCTCGCCGACGACACCGTCCTCGGCTTCGGCGCCGTCTCGGTGAACCTCGGCGGCGACACCGAACCCGAGGAGTACGACCGCGAGATCCAGGACGTGCTGCGCACCGCCGAGACCCTGCAGGTCAACGGCGTCGCCATCGACGTCAACCTCACCAGCCAGGAGCAGGGCGCCATCGCCGGGCCGTTCATCGGCTTCACGATCCTCGCCGTGCTGGTGATGGTCGGCGTTGACGTTCCGCAGCTACTGGGTGCTCGCCGCCGTGAGCACCGCGTTCATCCTGCTGATCGTCTGGCTCAAGGGCATCAGCAACCTGATCGGCCTGAAGGACGACCTCGTGCTGTCGCTGATCGTGCCGATCGCCATGATCTCGTTCGGTGTCGACTTCGCGTTCCACGCCATCGGCCGCTACCGAGAGGAGCCGGGCCGAGGGAGCCTCGGCGACACCGGCCATCGTCGCCGGCCTCGCCGCGGTGTCCGGAGCGCTGCTGCTCGCGCTGGCCTCGGACACCATGGCGTTCCTCGCCAACGTCACCTCCGGCATCGAGTCGATCACCCAGTTCGGCATCGGTGCGGCCATCGCCCTGGCGTCGGCCTACGTGCTGCTCGGCGTGATCACCCCGCTGGTCGTCGCCCGCATCGAAGCCGACGTGCCACCGCCGACCGACCGGGCGTCGGGCGACCGCGCTGCGCATCGCTGGCGCCATCGCCGCAGCGTCGATGACGATGGGGTCGGTGCTGTTGATGGTGTTCCTGCTGCCGTGGCTCGGCACGTCCTCGGCAGTGGCGACCATCGCCACCATCGCCGTCGTGCCGTACCTGCGCCAGCGTCGCCGTCGCGGCACCGGTGTCGCCGTCGGCGATCTGCCGGTCGCCGACGGCGGCCACGGCCTCGCCGAGCCGGTGGGGCGCGTCATCAGCGCCATCGCCCGCCGGCCCCGCATCGTCGTGCCCGCAGCGCTCGCCGTCACCGCCGCTGCGGCGGTGCTCGCCGTGCAGGTGCCGGCGGAGTTCGACGTCGAGGACTTCTTCGCCTCCGACACCGACTTCGTCGTCGGACTCGACCAGCTCGACGCCCACGTCGGCGACCGCGGCGGCGAGCCCGCGCTGCTCTACGTCGAAGGCGACCTCGCCGACCCGGCGAACCTCGGCGATGGTGGCCGACCGACTCGACGAGGTCCGCGCCCTCGACACCCCGTCGCTGGCTCGCACCGACAGCGGCGAGGTCGACATCGACGGCGGCGTGTTCGAGGTCTTCGCCGCCACCTGGGAGTCCCCGGCGATGGCGGCCCTCGTGGCCGACCAGACCGGCGTGACGCTCACCGACACCGACGGCGACACCATCCCCGACACCACCGAGCAGGTCGAGGCGCTCGATCGCCGTGGCATCACAGACCGGCGTGCCCTTCGACGCCGAGCGCTCGATCCTGACCCCCGACGACGTGCGCGACCGCCGTCGAGCCTCGACGGGCCCGTCGGCGTCGACGGTGTTCGAGCTCGGCCTGGTCGACAGCCGGGCCCAGGAGTCGGTCGCCGCGGCCAAGGCCGACCTCGGCCCGATCGCCGATGCGATCTCGGACGATCTCGGCGGCACCTTCGTGCGAGGTCACCGGCAGCCCGTTCGTCCGCGAGGGTTCGCTCGACGGCACCAACCGGGCGCTGCAGGTGTCGCTGCCGGTCGCCGTGTTGTTGTGCCTGGCCGTGGCGACGATGTTCCTGCGGTCGATCCGCTACGGGCTGGCCAGCATCGTCCCGATCCTGATGGTGGTGGCCTGGCTCTACGCCTTCATGGAGATCGCCGGCTACGCCATCAACCTGGTGACCGCCACGATCGCCGCGGTGTCGATCGGCATCGGCATCGACTTCGCCATCCACTTCATCGCCCGCTACCGCGAGGAGCTCGACCGCACCGGCGACCGCGCCGACGGCGGTGTCGGTCACCGGCGAGGGCACCGGCGTCGCGCTGGTGGCCTCGGCGGCCAGCTCGGCGGTGGGCTTCGGCATCCTGGCCCTGGCCCCGATGCCGCTGTTCGCCGCCTACGGCCTGCTGACCGCGCTGATGATCGTCATGGCGCTGGTCGCCACGTTGGTGGTCCTGCCCAGCCTGCTGGTGCTGATCACCAGCGACGCGCCCGACGCCGGCGACATCCAGGACGACGACGTGCGGCGTGACGGCTCGCTGGGCGAACCGATGCCGACGGCCTGAGCCGACGACGGCGCGCTCCGAACCGGCCCACTACGCTGCGGCCGTCGACCGACGAGGGGGCTCCAGCACCGATGACCACGCCGTTCCGATTCGGGTATCAAGTCGTTCGCTCCGGGTAGTGCCGCGCGAGTGGCGCGACATGGCCCGCAAGGCCGAGGATCACGGCTATTCGACCTTCCACCTCGCCGACCACTACCTCGGCGAGGGCGACGGCGTACACCGAAGCTGCGCATCCGCCCCAGAGCGTGGCCGCGGTCCCGGCGATGGTCGCGGCCGCGGCGGTCACCGAGACCATCAAGATCGGCTGTCGGGTCTTCTGCTGCGACTACCACAACCCCGTGGTGCTCGCGAAGGAGATGGCCACCATCGATCTCATGTCCGACGGGCGCCTCGAGGCCGGGTTCGGCGCCGGGTGGATCACCTCCGAGTACGAGGCCATCGGCATCCCGATGGATCGGCCCGGCATCCGCATCGCCCGCATGGCCGAGTACATCGAGTTCTCCAAGCAGTTCTTCGCCGGCGGCCAGATGGACTACCACGGCACCTATGTGCAGGCCACCGGCTTCGAGGCCCTGCCCGTGTCGCCCCAGCCGGGCGGCCCCAAGATCATGGTCGGCGGCGGCTCGCCGAAGGTGCTCGGCATCGCCGGCAAGATGGCCGACATCGTGTCGATCAACTTCGACAACTCGGCCGGCAAGATCGGCGAGCACGGCCTGGCCAGCTCCACCGCCGAGCGCACCACTCCAGAAGCTCGAGCTGGATCCGCGACGGCGCGGGCGAGCGTTTCGACGACATCGAGATCGAGATCGCCGCGTACTTCACCGCGGTCACCGACCACACCGAGGCCACCGTTGCCGCCATGGCCCAGGGCTTCGGCATGAGCGCCGAGGAGATGGCCGCACATCCCCACGCGCTGATCGGCTCGGTCGACCAGATCTGCGAGGGGCTCATCGAACGACGCGAGCGCTACGGCATCTCCTATGTCACGGTGAGCGCCGGGCTGCTCGACGATTTCGCACCGGTCGTGGCCAAGCTCGCGGGGACCTGACCCAGGGGTCCCGTCGGCCACGACCGTCCATTGCCGAGGGGGGCATGCGATGGCCACAGTCAGAGAGCGATACGCCGCACGACGAGCCGCACGTGCCCGCCCCCACATCCCCCAGCGCGCCGACGAGCTGACCGCCGAGTGGTTCAGCGATACGCTCGGACCCAACCACGGCGGCGCCCGGGTGACCGTCGGTGGAGACGACCGAGATCGGCGCGGGCATCGGCTTCGTCGGCGAGCTCCAGCGTTGCCGACTGACCTGGGACACCGAGGGCGATCATCTCCCGGCGTCGGTCGTGGTGAAGGTCCCGACCGCCAACCCCACCAACCGGGCGCTCGGCGAGGGCCTCGGCGGCTACCAGCGCGAGATCGACGTCTACACCCACCTCGCCGACCAGCTCGGCCTTCCCATGCCGGCCTTCCATCACGGTGTGTTCGATCCGGATCCGGCGCCGTGGATCGCGACGACGTCGCTGTGGCTGTTCGAGAAGCTTCCCATCGGTGGCGTGCAGTGGTTGACCGACCGGTTCCTGCAGCTCGCCGAGAAGAGCAGACGCCGATACCTGCTGGTGATCGAGGACATCGCCGATGCCCGACCGCCGTCGCAGGTCGCCGGCGGAACGCTCGACGACGCCGTCGTCGCCGCTCGAGGTGCTGGCCCGCTTCCACGCCCGCAACTGGATGACCGGCGTCGCCAACCAGGTCGACAACATCTGGCCGATCGACCGGGCCCCCAAGGTGTTCCAGGCCAGCTACCGGCGCCAACGGGACCTGTTCGTCGAACGCTTCGGGGCCGTGGTGGGCGACGAGATGATCGCCCGCATGGACGACGTGCAGGAGCGCCTGCCCGAGATGACCAGGTCGCTCACCCGGGCGCCGTACACGTTGCTGCACGGCGACTATCGCCTCGACAACATCTTGTTCCGCAGCGATGGCGCCATCGTGGTGCTCGACTACCAGCTGATGGGCGTCGGCCGCCCTGGGAGCGACGTGGCGTACTTCATCACCACCGCGCTGTCGCCCGAGCACCGCAGCGCCGAGGCCGAGTTGCTGCGCCGCTACCACGCGACGCTGGTGGCCGCCGGCGTCGACGACTACAGCCACGACGACCTCATCGCCGATGTCACCACCACCAAGGAGCTGCTGGCGCACCGCATGATCGGCACCGGCGAAGTCCTCGACACCGCCATGGCCGACAGCGACGACACGTTCATGGAGGTCATGGCCCAGCGGGTCGTCGGCTGGGTCGACCCCCTCCCCGCAGGCTGACGAGAACCGCTGCGCAGGCGAGCCCGACCACCTACGCTCGCCCTCGGCGACCGACGCCTGACGAACGAGGGGGAACCCAGTGGATCCGATCAGCATGCTCGTGCACACCTACGCCGATGCCGTCTGCACCCGCAACGCCGAGCAGTGGGGCAGCACCTGGACCGAAGACGCCGTCTGGGACATGGGCCAGGTGCAGATGTCGGGCCGTGACGAGATGGTTGCGACGTGGACCAAGATCATGAGCGGCTTCCCTGCGGTGGTGCACGTGGTGCACAACGGCGGCGCCACCCTCGACGAAGCCGCCGGCACCGGCACGGGCCGCTGGTACACCTCGGAGTTCCTGCGCATGGCCGACGGCAGCACCCGCACCATGTGGGGCTTCTACGACGACGAGTACCGCAACGTCGACGGCAACTGGCAGTTCGCCAAGCGCACCCTGACGAGCCTCTACAGCGGCCCCACCGACATGAGCGGCGAGTTCACCCCACCGAGCTGACACGCTGAACGGGGTCAGATCCCGCTTTCGCGCTTTCTCGAACCGCCGCGACCTGCCACCACCCCGCCCGTGAGAAGGCGGGAAAGCGGGGTCTGACCCCACCGCACTACCGTCGTTGGCATGGATTCACCGGTGCGGTGTGCGGGGCTCGTCAAGACGTTCGGGGCGACGCGGGCGCTCGACGGGTTGGACCTCGAGGTCACCGCTGGCGAGGTCCACGGCTTCCTCGGGCCCAACGGCGCGGGCAAGAGCGTCACCATGCGCATCGTGTTGGGCCTGCTGCGCCAGGACTCCGGCACGGCCACCTTGTTCGGCGGCGACCCGTGGCGAGACGCCGTCGAACTGCACCGCCGCATCGCCTATGTCCCGGGCGACACCAACCTGTGGCCGACCCTCACCGGCGGCGAGATCATCGACCTCCTGGGCAACCTGCGCGGCGGGCTCGACCAGCAGCGGCGAGCCGAGCTCATCGAACGATTCGATCTCGAACCAACCAAGAAGGCCCGGGCCTACTCCAAGGGCAACCGTCAAAAGGTCGCACTGGTGGCTGCGTTGGCGTCGGACGCCGAGCTGTTGATCCTCGACGAACCCACCGCCGGGCTCGACCCCATCATGGAGGCGGTGTTCCAGGAGTGCGTGCACGAAGCGGTCGCTCGGGGCGCCACGGTGTTCTTGTCGAGCCACATCCTCGCCGAGGTCGAAAAGCTCTGCGACCGGGTGACCATCATCCGCAAGGGCCGCGCCGTCGAGACCGGCACGCTTGCCGATCTGCGGGTCCTGACCCGCACCACCGTGTCGGTCGAGGTCGCCGGCGATGCCGACACCATCGCCGACGCTGCCCGGCGTGGTCGACCTCGGCCCACGACGACGGCCGGGTGACCTTCGAGGTCGACCACGACCACATCGGCGACGGTCGTGGCACGTCTCAGCGAACTCGGCATCGTCGCCCTCGAGGCCCGGCCCCCCACGCTCGAAGCGCTGTTCCTACGCCACTACGACGACGAACTCAACGGCACCACCCCGTCGCCATGACGACCACCAGCGTTGCCACCGGCCCACGTTCCGAGACCGCGTCGGTACGCGCTGCGACCCCCGCCCCGCAGCCCGCGCGGCCTGACGTCGCTCACCGGCACCTGGCGGCTCACGCGGTTGATCCTGCGACGCGATCGCATCCGGCTGCCGCTGTGGATCATCGGCCTCACGCTGCTCATGGTGGTGTCGGCCGACTCGATCCAGTCGCTCTACCAGACACCCGAACAGATCCAGAACTACGTCGACTCCGTCGGCGAGAACCCCGCGCTCGTCGTCTTCGCCGGACCGGGCTACGGCTTCGACGATCCCGAATGTCGGGGTGATCCTCGTCAACGAGACCAGCTCGTGGATGGCGCTGGCCGCCACGCTGATGAGCGTCTTCCTGATCAACCGCCACACCCGCGCCGAAGAGGACGACGAGCGCGCCGACCTGGTGCGCTCGTCGGTGGTCGGCCGTCACGCCTCGATCACCGCGGCCCTGGTCGTCGCCGTCGTCGCGAACCTGATCGTCGCCGTCGCGTCGTGCGTCGCCATCGTCGCCCAGGGGTTCGAGGTGGCCGGCTCGATCGCGTTGTGCGCCTCGATCGGGCTCGTCGGCATCTCGTTCGCTGCGGTCGCCGCCTGCGCCGCGCAGATCGCACCCACCGGTCGAGCGACTCTCGGCCTCGGCGCCGGGCTGGCCGGGGTTGCGTTCGTCCTGCGCGGCATCGGCGACGTGGCGTGGTCGCCGCTGTCGTGGCTGACCCCGTTCGGCTGGGGCCTCGGCGTGCGCGCCTTCGCCGACGAACGCTGGTGGACCCTGCTGGGGCTGGCGGTGTTCGCCCTCGGCCGCAACGGTGGGCGCGTACCAGCTGTCGGTGCGACGCGACCTCGGCAGCGGCATCATCGCGCAACGCCCCGGCCCGCCGATGGCTGCGCCGTGGATCACCCGTCCCATCGGCCTCACGCTGCGATTCCAGCGCGGCGCGCTGATCGGATGGACGGTCGGCCTCTTCGCCATCGGCGCCGTCTACGGCTCGATCGGCGAGGAGATCGAGACCCTCATCGAGGACAACCCGGACCTGGCCGACTTCTTGGCGCTCATCGGCGACGCCTCGCTGGCCGACGCCTACCTGGCGACGTCACTGTCGATGCTGGCCATGCTCGCCTCGGGGTTCGCGATCTCGTCGATCCTGCGGGGTCGGTCTGCCGAGACCGCCGGCCACGCCGAGCTCCTGGTCGCCACCCCCACCAGCCGCTGGCGCTGGATGGCAGCGCAGCTGGCCGTCGCAGTCGGCGGGTCGATCGTCATCGTGACCGCAGCCGGCTTCGGCACCGGCCTGACGTACGCCGCTGTCAC
Source organism: uncultured Acidimicrobiaceae bacterium (assembly GCA_963716795.1). GTDB lineage: Bacteria > Actinomycetota > Acidimicrobiia > Acidimicrobiales > UBA8592 > CAVQUE01. The sequence continues at coordinate 392,101 of CAVQUE010000005.1, forward strand.
CGGCGACGCCTCCCAGGTGCTGCGCATGGTCGGCGCCGCCCTGGTCTCGCTGCCGGCCGTGCTGTTCCTGATCGGCGTCGCGCTGGTGCTGTTCGGGTGGCTCCCCCGGGCCACCGTCGCCGCATGGGGAGTGTTCGCCGTGATCGTCGCCGTCGGCATCTTCGGACCCCTGCTGGATCTGCCCCAGTGGCTGCTCGACCTGTCGCCGTTCGAGGCGCTGCCCGCTGCACCGGCCGAGGACATGACCTGGACGCCAGTCGCCGTGGTCTCGGCGATCGCCCTCGGCACTGATGGCAGCAGGCGCCGCCGGCTTCCGTCGTCGCGATCTCGACCGGCTGAGGGTGCCGGCGCGCCACCTGTGCGCGCCCGGGCAGCGTCAGAGCCAGCTGATCCGCGCCGAGGTCGCGTGCTCGTCGGGAGCCACGGCCAGGCGCCCCTCGTGGACCTGTTCGAGCATCGTTCGGGTTGCGGCGACGATCGCCGGGGCGGCATCTCGGATTCCCTCGATGTCCGCATGCAGCTCGTCGTCGGCGCCAACACCCCCTTCGGCGAGCACCGGACCGAGATCGCAGAGTCGGGCTTCGAGCCAGTCGAGTGGTGCGGCGCTGAGCTCGGGCACGAAGCAACGCCCTCCCGGTTCCCAGCCCTCGAAGCGCGGATGGTGATGGGTGCGATCGAACGATCCGGGCGGCCCGTCGATCCGCTCGAGCAGGTCGATCCGCCACAGCGGGTCGGCAACCGTGATCGGCCGCGCTGCGTAGATCGACCCCTCGATCTCGCCTGCCACGAGTCGGCGGAGCTCGAGGCGGACCCCTCGTTCGGCGCCCTCCTGTCCCGGCGCGGGTGCCGGGTCGACGAAGTAGAGATCGCTCAGCACCATCGCGACCTGCTCGAACCCGAACATCTGCAGCATCCCATCACGCTACTTCGTGGCACCCGGGGCGCTGCCGACGCCGAGGTCGGCGGCTGATCGTCAGACCGTGGCGTCGACGCCGTTGGCGAACAGGGCCGGGAGGTCGGCGTCGTCGGTGGTCGATGAGCGCTTCGACGAAGCGGTGGAAGCGCTGGCCGCCGCCCTCGTTGCGGCCGAAGAGGAACTCGGGCTTCGCGCCGGTCTTGACCGAACGCTGGATGCGATTGCCGGTGTAGTAGTCCTCGTCGCGTACGACGTGTTCGAGAAACGCCATGGTGCCGGCGATGGCCTCTTGGCGTTCCTCGCTCGGCGGGTCCACAGCGAGGAAGTTCTGGATGGTGATCGAGCTGTCGGCATCGGCGCCGGGGAACAGCTGGGACACCATGTAGACCTTGCCACCGGCGTCGAAGGTGGCGACCGAGATGTGCGGGAAGATCGTCACCACGCCGCCGAGCAGCGCCGTGTCGGGCCACTCGTCGGGTGGAAGGTCCTCGAACTTCTCGGCTCGATCGCTCGGCGAGCTCACCATCTGGTGGGGGCCCCACGCGTCGTAGCTGGCCTTGTTGTTGAAGTCGGCGCCGAAGGTGTTCCGGTGCAGGATCGGCAGGTGGTAGAGGTCGAGGTAGCCGTCGTAGGCGACCTTCCAGTTGGGGCCCTCGACGACGTTGGTGCCGACGTGGTGGCACTGGTCGAGCTTCAACAGACCCAACAGCTCGTCGTAGCCCTGGAGGTGCATGTCGATGTCCATCGCCGCGCCGGGGGTGACGCACGCCCAGATGATGCCGGCCCGTTCGGCGACCGGCAGCGGGGTGAGGCCCAGGCACGATGGGTCGACGTCGCCGAAGTCGGCGCGGTCCAAGATGCCGACCAGGTCGCCGCTGCCGTCGTAGGTCCACGCGTGGTACGGACAGGTGAAGCGACGGGTGTTGCCGGTGCCGTCCTCCATGATCATGGCGCCGCGGTGGCTGCACATGTTGACGAAGGCCCGGACGGCGCCGTCGCCGTGACGGGTGAGCAGGATCGGCACGCCGACCGCCTCGAGTGGCCTTGTAGTCGCCGGGTTCGCGCAGCTCGGCCGAAAAGCCCATCACCAGCGGCAGGCGCCGGAACACCATGTCCATCTCGCGCTGCCAACGATCGGGGTCGTAGTAGTTGGTGGACGGCACACGGAACACGTCGTCGGCCTGATCGACCGTGCCGTTGCGGTGGTGCGCCAGATTGCGCTTGGCGATCTCGACCAGTCGTTCACGAGTCATGTTCGGACCCCCTTGCGTCGTCCGGCTCGATGGTAGGGCTTCCCGACCCGATCGGAGCTCGAGCCGGGCCGGCAGCGTCCGCCTGCGGCGAGCAGCGTCAGCGAGGAGTAGTTTCGCCGCCATGGACTTCACGATCCCGGCTCGCACCCAGCAGCTCCTCGACGACCTCGACGCCTTCATCGACGACGTCATCGAGCCCATGGAGCAAGAGGACGACAACATCCGCTTCTTCGACCATCGCCGCGAGGACGCCCGCACCGACTGGGACCGCGACGGGCTGCCCAACGCCGAGTGGGAAGCGCTGCTGGTTCGCATGCGCAAGGCCGCGGACGAGGCCGGCTTCTACCGCTGGCATCTACCCGAGCGCTTCGGCGGCAAGGACGGCACCAACCTCGACATGGCGATCGTGCGCGAGCACCTGGCCCGCAGGGGCCTCGGCTTGCACAACGACCTCCAGAACGAGAGCTCCATCGTCGGCAACCTCGTGACCGTGCTGATGATGGAGAAGTTCGGCTCCGAGGCCCAGCAGGCCGAGTGGATCCCCAAGATGCTCGCCGGCGAGGCCCGCATCGGCTTCGGCCTGACCGAACCGCTGCACGGCTCCGACGCCACCTGGATGGAGACCACCGCCGTCCGCGACGGCGACGAGTGGATCATCAACGGCGAGAAGTACTGGAACACCGGGCTCCACCACGCCACCCACGACTACATCTTCGCCCGCACGTCGGGCAACCCCGGTGAGGGCACCGGCATCACCTGCTTCATCACCCCGGTCCAGACCCCGGGGTTCCAGGTGAAGGAGTTCATGTGGACCTTCAACATGCCCACCGATCACGCCCACGTCGTGCTCGAGCGACGTCCGGGTCAGCAACGACGACATCCTCGGCGACGAGGGACGGGGCCTGCAGACGGCGCAGCTGTTCGTGCACGAGAACCGCATCCGCCAGGCGGCGCTCGTCGCTCGGGTGCCGGCCTGCACTGCATCGACGTCGCCGTCGACTGGGCCAACAACCGCACCACCTTCGGCAAGAAGCTGTCGACCAACCAGGCGATCCAGTTCCCGCTCGCCGAGCTCTACACCGAAGCCGAGATGCTGCGGGCGCTGATCTGGAAGACGGCCTGGCAGCTCGACGAGGGCATCGACCACATGGAGATCACCGACAAGGTGGCCATGTGCAACTACCGCGGCAACCGGTTCTGCTGCGACGCCGCCGATCGGGCGCATGCAGACCTGCGGTGGCGCGGGCTACGACCGCCGGATGCCCTTCGAGCACATCTACCGCCACCACCGCCGCTACCGGATCACCGAGGGCTCCGAGGAGATCCAGATCCGCAAGGTCGCCGGCTCGCTGTTCGGCTTCAGCGGCCGCGCCAAGGGCTGACCCGGCGGGTCACACCTCGTGCCGTCGCGGTCGCCGTCTGGCCGGTCGCCGTGGGGATCGAGGGCGCGCCGCAGCCGCCCGAATGGAGCGACGGAGATCAGTCAGGACACCCCGAATGCATCGATCGACACAACGCTCCGGCTCGCACCTCGCGGTCGCGATCACGGCGTGCATCGTCACCGCCATGGTCGTCGCCGCACCTCGATCGTGCGCGACTGCGGCTGGCTGGCCACGATCAACGACAGCGACTCGGGCGTTGCGGGGGCTCGCATGATCTCGGTCGAGCGCGATCGGCCCGGCAGCGACCTGGATCTTCGGGTCCGGACCTACGACAGCGACGGCACTCTGGCCGACCTCCAGCCCGACGATGCCTTCACCCTGCAGGTGCTCTGCTGATCAGTGCGGGTGGTGCTGCGGGCGAACCCCGGCACCACCCGCCGATCGCCCGGTCCGCCAGGCGACGATCTCAGGTGAGGCGCATCGACACCCGGCCGTAGATCCCGAAGTCGGCGACGACATCGGCAGCCGCGGTGACCGGCACCAGACCGGTGCACGTGCCGGTGATGACCACCGTGCCTGCGTCGATGGAGCGACCCCGGCGCCAGCTCGTGGCCGATCACCCACTGCAGGGCCCGGATCGGGTCGCCGAGCACGTCGGCGCCGGTGCCGGCGGCGACCTCGACACCGTCGACGATCAACGTCACGGCCACCGGTGCGAGTGCCGGCGGCGTGGCTGCGTCGACCAGTACGGGCTCGCCGAGCACTGCCGCAGCGGCGACCGCATTGTCGGCGATCAGGCTCAGGGGCGATGCCCCGAAGGTCTGGGTGAAGCGGCTGTCGACCAACTCGATCGCCGGGACGACCGCGTCGACGAGCGCCCAAGTGGCGTCGGCATCGGCCGGCACCGGATCGTCGTGCGCGATCTCGGCGCCCACACGGAGCCCGAACTCGCACTCGAGGAACGGTGGGTGGTGGAACGACGTGATCTCGATCGTCGCGGCGTCGGGATACAGCGTCGTGGTCGGCAGCCGGCCGGCGATGGGTTCGTCGATGCGCAGCGCCTGTTGGGCGGTCGTACTGGTACAACCGACCTTGAGCGCGCCGACGGGCACCGCCAGCGCCGCGTGCAGCGCATCTTGGATCGCGTAGCTCTCCGCCAGGGTGCCCGGCCGCAGCCCGTCGGGCAGCTCGGGGATGGTGCGCCCGGTCGTGTGCATCTCGGCGAGCAAGGCAGCCGGCGTGCGCGGCATCGACATGTGCGCAATGGCGATCGTCGGCGTGGCTCGGGGGGTTGGCGTCGCTCATGGCGGTGGTCCGGGCACGACGTGGCCCACGCCGTCGACCCAGCGCGGCATTCGACGGTGGCGGTTTGGGGTCGCTCGGATCGAGCACCCAGCCGTGACCTTCGAGCCATCGTGGCGGCAGCCAGCCGCCGCGCGCGGCGGCAGCGGCCATGCGGTCGGCCCCTCCGGCGGCGGCGGCCGCCACCGGCGTGCCGGCCGCGTGGGCGGTCGATGACGTCGGCCGATTCGCAGGCGCCGCAGGTTCGGCGTCGGCGAACACACTGGTCCCGGGCCGTGGTTGCGGATCGGCGAGCGTGCGCGGCCGAGGCGGTATCGGCTGGGTCGGACCGTCGAGGTACGGCGATGGCTGATCGGGATACGGCGAGGCCTGATTCGGATAGGCGCTCGGGTCGGGTCGTGCGGGGCGCTGCTGGGTTGCGGCGACACCGGCGCCCGCGACCGCACCTGCGCCTGCCGCATCGTGTGGGCCTGGCGTCCACCGGTGCGCCCTGGGGCTGGGACGGGCGGGCCCGTTGGGGAGCGGGACGTGTCGGAATGGCCGAGGCCCGTCGGGGCTCGGGCGCCGCCCGCCGCGGCTGACGTTGCCGACGGGGTGCACGCTCGCGGGCCCCATCGGGCCAGAGCAGCGACACGACCACCAGTCCGAGCGCGACCACGCCGAGCACGATCGACGGCGTGATCACCGATCGCAGGAACGCCGTCAGCAGCGCTGCGAAGACCTCGGCGCCGTCGGGCGCGTAGTTGCGCAGCAGCCACGGCAGCCCGATGCCGATGGCCAGATAGAACATCGTCGCACCGATGCCCCAGGTGCCGGCTCGGCGCAGAACCGAAGGCCGATCGGTCGTGGTCACGAGAGCGAAGACGGCTCCGGCCGCAGCCCCGATGGCGAGAATCGGCACCAACATCTGCAGAAACGACCGAACCGGGCTCGCATCGGGGATGTACTCGGTGGGCAGATCGACGGTGAGGTCGACGTCGGCGGGAAGCGGCTCCCTCGAGCGCAGGCACGGCCTCGACGGCGGTGGCTCGGAAGCTCTGGGCGAGCGGATTGAGGTCGAGTTCCTCCGGCGGGTCGCCCTCGCCCAGGAACGCCGCATGGCTGTCGGCGAACGCTGTGAGCACCAGCTCCTCGAAGGCGGGATCCTCGAGCACCCGCACCGCGGCAGCTTCGACCACACCGTCGGGAATCGGCACCTCGTCGGGCACCCCTGCGGTCAGCGCCGTCGCCAGGTTCTGGGCGAGCTGGGTCCGGACCTCGTCGTTGTCGAGCAGCTCCTCGGCGACCTCGCGGGAACGGTCGGGATCGAGCACGGTCCGCAGCGCCAGGTATCCCGACCAGGCCAGGCTGGCGAGCAGCAGCGACACGCCCAGCACGACACCGGCGATGGATCGACGGATCATCGGGTTCCTTCGTGGGGTCGGCGACAACAACGATTTCGCCGAGCCATGGGATCGCACCCACACCATGGGTGCCCGTACTCGGCGAACCAGCGCGCAACGGTAGTTGGCGCATGCGCCGATGGCGATCGCGGGCACCGCCGCCGCCCGAGCTGCGCTGCGCCCGGTGCGCCGCTGCGCCCGAGTTCGGTGTTCATCGCGCCGTCACGCGCCGGCCACCTCGTCGTCGATGGGTGGCCATCGCGGCAGTCATAGGGTGTCGACCATGGCGAGCCCGGGAGTCCTGCGCGCGGCATCTGGGCCTCGCCGATGCCGTGGTGATCGGCGCCGGATCGATGATCGGCGCCGGCGTGTTCGTCGCATGGGGACCAGCCGCCGAGGCCGCCGGCACCGGTCTGCTCATCGGGTTGGCGATCGCCGGGGTGGTGGCGTTCTGCAACGCGACCTCCTCTGCCCAGCTGGCCGCCGTCCACCCCGAGAGTGGCGGCACCTACGTCTACGCCCGGCACCGACTCGGGCCGGCCTGGGGCCACCTCGCCGGCTGGGGTTTCGTCGTCGGCAAGACGGCCTCGTGCGTGGCGATGGCGCTGACGGTCGGCGCCTACCTGTGGCCCGAGCAGGCCAAGGCCGTCGGCGTGGCCGCCGTGGTCGGGATCGTGGCCGTGAACCTGGGCGGATTGTCGAGGACCGTGGCGGTGACGCGGGTGCTGCTCGTCGTCTCGCTCCTCGCGCATCGCTGCGGTCGTGATCTCGGGATGGTCGTCCGACGACGCCGACCTGGGCCGCATCACCCCCCTCGACGGCGACCTGGTCGGCATCGTGCAGTCGGCGGGATTCCTGTTCTTCGCGTTCGCCGGCTACGCCCGGATCGCGACGATGGGCGAGGAGGTCCGCGATCCCGAGATCACCATCCCCAAGGCCATCCCACGGGCCTTGTTCGGCGTGCTGGCGCTGTACGCGATCGTCGGCGTCACGGCGCTGGCCGTGGTGCCTGCGACCGCCCTGGCCGGGTCCGATGCGCCGCTGCGACTGGTGGTCGAGGCGGGCGGGCTCGATGCCTTGGCACCCCTGACGCGGATCGGCGCCGGCATCGCCGCGCTCGGGCGTGCTGCTCAACCTGGTCCCCGGCGTGTCGCGCACGACCCTGGCGATGGCACGTCGCCGAGAACTCCCCGGCTGGTTCGCCCACGTCGACGAGCAACGGTCGCTACCCGTTCGTGCCGAGCTGACCGTCGCCGCGGTGGTGATCGTGCTGATCGTGCGCGCTCGATCTCCGCAACGCCATCGCGCTGTCGGGCGTGGCGGTCCTGACCTACTACGCGCTCACCAATGCGTCGGCGCTGCGTATGCCGTGCCGCCGAGCGTCGCTGGCCGCCGGCCATCGCCGTCGTCGGACTCGTCGGCTGCGTCGTGTTGGTGCTGGCGCTGCCGTGGGAGTCGGTCTCGACCGGCGCCGGCGATCCTCGCCGTCGGGGTCGCCGTACGGCTGGTGACCATCGGTCGGCGCGCCGATCCACCAGCGGCTGAACCATCGGTGCCCGTCCTGCACGGCAATGAGCGCGACGCCACCGTGAAGCGACGCTGCCGTCGTCGCCGTATCGTCGTCGGGATGGCCAGACCCGGGGAGGCCGACGCCTCCGGCACCTCCGACGATGCGGCGCGTGACGCACGCGACCCCAGTCGAGCCGATGCCTGCCGCCGCAAGCCGGCACCGCTCGCGACGCCTGGGCCGCAACCAGCGTTCCGGCGCATCTACATCGCATCGTTCCTGTCGAATTCCGGTCGATGGATGCAGCAGGCCGCACTCGGGGTCCTGGCGTGGAAGCTCACCGAATCGAGCGCCTATCTCGGTGCGATCATCTTCGCCCAGCTCGGACCGCTCGCCATCTTGAGCCTGTTGGGCGGGTCGCTCGCCGACACGGTGGACCGACGCAAGCTGCTGCTCGGCACGCAGGTCTGGCAGATGGCGTGGACGTTCCTGCTGGCGGCCATGGTCATCGACGACACCATCGGCGAGGGAATGCTGTTGGCGCTGGTGTTCGTGATCGGGCTGGGCCAGGGGATCTTCGCGCCGGTGTTCACGTCGGTGATCCCGACGCTGGTCGAGCGGCGCAACCTCAACGCAGCCATCGCCTTGAACTCGGCGCAGGTCAACGGCTCACGGGTGATCGGGCCGGCGATCGGCGGCTGGTTGACGAGTCAGGTCGGCTTCGCCGAGGTCTTCGCCATCAACGCCGCGAGCTACGTGGTGGTGATCGTCGCGTTGTGGATCACCCCGATGCCGTCGCCGACGTCGGTGTCGCGCAGCTTCAGCGATCGGGTGTTCGGTGGATTCAAGATGGCCTTCCGGGCCCCGCAGGTGGGTCGGCCGCTGCTGGTCATGACGCTGTTCTCGATGCTGTGCCTGCCCTTCATCGGCCAGCTGCCCGCCATCGCCGAGCTGAACCTCGGCATCGATCCCCAGAGCGGCACCTACGGCGTGTTCTACGCCTTCTTCGGGTTGGGGGCCTTGGTGGGAGCGCTGATGGTGGCCACGCTGTTGGCGAAGGTCGAACGCCCTGTCGTGGCGCGCACCACGCTGCTGGCGTTCGCGCTGTCGTTGGCGTGGTTGGCCACGGTGCGCAGCGTCTGGGTCGCGTACGGGGCGATCTTCTTGGTCGGGCTGTTCTATTTCGTGTTGCCGACGACGCTGAACACCGCGTGGCAAGAGCACGTCGACGACACGGTGCGGGGTCGGGTGGCGGCGCTGTGGGTGCTGTCGTTCGGCGGGACGGTGCCCATCGCCAACATCATCGCCGGACCCATCGTGGAGGTGACCTCGCTGAACGCGGTGCTGTTGTTCGGCGCCGCGTCGGCCCTGGTGCTGGCCGCAGCGATGCGATTGCGGCCGGGACCCGTCGTCGGCGAGGAGCTCTTCGAGCGCTGAACGCGCGCCAGGTGACGGCGCGGGCCGGCGCCCGCAGGAGACCGGTCGACGACCGGCGCACGACGATGGCGCCAAGAATCGTCGCCCTGACGACCGTCTCGGCGCCGGAAGCGATGGCTGCGTGGCGCCGGACCTCGACCGGGCGTCAGGCGTGGATGCGGGCCAAGAACTCGACGAGCGCGACGTTGGTCTCGTCGGGTTTCTCCTGTTGGGTCCAGTGCCCGGCACCGTCGATGAGCGTGACCGTCAGGTCCGGGCAGTACTGCGCCTGCAGCTCGAGCATCGGGATGGGTGCCGTCGAGATCGCCGGTGCGGCTGAGGACGGGATCCTGGCGGCCGCCGATGAACGCCGCCGGGAACGGTGATCGGCGCATGGCGCCACGGCGTCGACAGCTCCCAGTTGCGCTGCGAGGTTGCGGTACCAGTTGAGCCCGCCGGTGAAACCCGGTCGCGGTGAACGCCCGACCGTAGGCCTCGAAGTCGCCGTCGCTCAGCCAGCTCGGCAGCCCCGCCGGGGCAGGACTGCTCGCCGAGGAAGCTCGAGTCGGAGCCGCCGACGGGTCGGCCTCGATCCTCGCCATGCCCTCGGCCGACGCCATCCACAGCACCCGACGCATGGTTCCGATGGGATCGGCGTCGAGCTCGGCCTCGGCGACGCCGGGCTCCTGGAAGTACACGATGTAGTGGAAGCCGTCGGGCCCGACCGACATGCGGATCAGCTCGAGCAGGCTGACCTCGAGGCTCGGCGCATAGGGCACGGAGACGCCGACCACACCGCGAAGCAGGTCGGGCCGGAACTGCGCGGTCGCCCAGGCCACCATGGCGCCCCAGTCGTGACCGACGACGGTCGCCGGGGCGCCGTAGTGACGGATCAGCCCGACGACGTCGCCGACGAGATGGAAGATGTCGTAGTCCTCGATGGCGTCGGGACGGTCGCTGGCGCCGTAGCCGCGCATGTCCGGCGCGACGACCCGGTAGCCGGCGGCAGCGAGACCCGTGAGCTGATGGCGCCACGAATAGGCGAGCTCGGGGAATCCGTGGACGAGGACCACCAGCGGGTGCGTCGTCGTCGCCGGCCACGGTGACCTGCAGACCGACGCCCTCGACGTCGATGCGTTCGGTTCGGATCTCGGGCGCCGTCATGGCCGGAGCGTAGTGCCGCCCGTCACGCGGCGCCGCGCCGGAGGGTCGAGCCGACGGCTCGCGCCGCCGTCGACGGCCGGGCGGTGCGCCCACCGGCCACCGTGAACGGTCAGAACGCCCAGACGACCACTCTTCGGCGCCAGAACCGCCGTCACGGCAGCACAGAACCGACAGCCGTCGCCATGATCCATCGACGACGGCAGCGGAGGCCACCGGTCGCCGCCGACTACGTTGCCGCCATGACCGACACCTGTCCGAGCCCGAGATCCGCCGGGGCGTACCCGAAGCCGACGGCACCGAACGCGCGGCGGCCTACGCCGACTGCCGTCGCCGCACCCGAGCACTGCTCGAGGGCATCACCGCCGACGACGAGCACGTGGTCGTGCCGGCCTGTCCCGACTGGACCGTGCGCAACTGTGTCGCCCACCTGGCCGGCGTGTGCGCCGACCTCGCCGCCCAGCGCCGTCCCGACGGTGACGTCCAGGCATGGCTCGACGCGCCAGGTCGCCGACCGTGCCGACGTCCCCGTCGCGGCACTGCTCGACGAGTGGGACGAGGTCGGACCGGTGTTCGAGGCCGCCATCGCCGTGTCCCCGGTCGGGCTCGGCAGCCTGCTCTACGACGTCGTCGCCCACGAACACGACCTCGCCGCTGCGCTCGGCCGGTCCGCCGAACGCAGCGGGTCCGGTATCGACCTGTCGCTCGACGTCTTGGCCGGCATCATCGCCGGCGACCTGGCCGCCAACGGCCTCCCCGCCGTGCAGTTCGGCGACGGCGACGTCGAGTGGATCGTCGGCGAGGGCGATCCCGAGTTCCGGGTGCGGGCCGATCGGTTCGAGCTCATGCGGTTCCTCGGCAGCCGGCGCAGCCTGGCCCAGATGCGCACCTTCGACATCGATGGCGACCTGGATCGGTTCCTGCCCGGGCTGGCTCACCTGCCGCTGCCGACCGTCGATCTCACCGACTGAGGGTTCTCCGCCAACGGCGTCCGAGTCGCTGCCGGAAGCTACCCGTCGAGCAGGTGATCGAGGTTGGCTCGCACGCCTGGCCAGTCGTGGCGGGTGATGGAGTACGTCGCCGTGTCACGGACTCGTCCGTCGGCCATCATCACATGGGCGCGCAGCACACCGTCGAGCTGGGCGCCGATGCGCTCGATCGCCTGCCGTGAGCGGTGGTTGCAGTCGGTCGGTCCGCAGCTGCACGCATTGCGCCTCCATCACCTCGAAGGCATGACGGAGCAACAGTCGCTTGGCGGTCGTGTTCACCGCGGTCCGCTGCACGGACGTGGCGTAGAACGTGGTGCCGATCTCGAGACGTAGATGGGTCGGGTTCATCCGCATGTACCTCGTGGCACCGACGACGACATCGTCGACCTCGACGACGAACGGCATGCACGTCCTCGGGTGCCGGTCAGAGGCAGCCGTCGCCAGGTAACGATCGATCGTGTCGGGGCCGGGCACGTTGGTGAAGAACAGGTTCCAGAGGTCGCCGTCGCTCGCCGCGTCAGGACCGCGTCACGATCGCTCGGCCTCCATGGGACGCAGTCGCGCTGCGCCGTCGATCAACGTCGGCTCGTCGATCCACACGTCCATCGCCGAACCCTGAGACCTGCCGAGGCGGTTCCTGCCCGAGATTCCCGGCGCGAGAACCGGTCGCCCGGCACGGTTCTCGGCGCCGGGCGATCAGCCGGCCGCCGAACCCGGCACGTCCGACGGGGTCAGCACCACGACGGACAGCGGGGGGAGCTCGAGCGACAGACTCTGCGCGCAGCCGTGGGCCTCGACCGCTTCGGTCGCCACGACCGCCCCGGGGCTCCGGCCCGATCCGCCGTAGCCCTCGTCGTCGCTGTTCGCGACCAGGCGCCAGTCCCCCGCCACCGGCACGCCGACGCGATAGCCCCCGCGTGCACCACCGGGTGTCGCGTTCACCACGACCAACACCTGGGCACCGCCCCCACCGGGGACCGCGGCCTCAGCGGGCTCCGCGCGGAGCTCGGCGCCTCACGCAGGTAGGCGTACACGCTCTGGGCGGCGTCGTCGCCGACCAGCCAGCGGAATCCCGACGGGTCGCGGTCGACGAGGTGCAGCGCCGGGAGCTCGCGGTAGATCTCGTTGCAGCGCCGCACCCACCCCTGCACGCCGGCATGATCGGCGTCGACGAGGACCTCCCAGGCGAGCTCCTCCTCGTGGTTCCACTCGCCCGGCACCCCGAACTCGCCGCCCATGAAGAGCAGCTTCTTGCCGGGCATCGTCCACTGATAGCCGAGCAGCAGCCGCAGGTTCGCGAACTGCTGCCAGCGGTCGCCCGGCATCTTCGCCAGGAGCGATGCCCTTGCCGTGCACGACCTCGTCGTGGCTGAGCGGCAGCACGTAGTGCTCCGACGACGCGTAGACGCGTGCGAAACGTCAGCCGGTCGTGGTGATGGGCCCGGTGGACGGGATCCTTCGCCAGGTAGTCGAGGGTGTCGTGCATCCACCCCATGTCCCACTTGAGCCCGAACCCGAGTCCACCGCCGTCGACGGGGCCGGTGACGCCGGGCCACGCCGTCGACTCCTCGGCGACCATCACGATGTCGGGGTGCTCGCGTACAGCGAGCGGTTCAGCTCCTGGAGGAACCCGATGGCCTCGAGGTTCTCGTTGCCGCCGTGGGGGTTGGGGATCCATTCGCCGTCGTCGCGGCTGTAGTCGAGGTAGAGCATCGACGCCACGGCGTCGACACGCAGCCCGTCGGCGTGGAACACGTCGAGCCAGTAGTCGGCGGACGACAGCAGGAAGCTGCGCACCTCGGCGCGGCCGTAGTTGAAGACGTACGACGTCCAGTCGGGATGGAAGCCCTGACGTGGGTCGGCGTGCTCGTAGAGGTGGGTGCCGTCGAAGTAGCCGAGGCCGTGTTCGTCGGTCGGGAAAGTGCGACGGGACCCAGTCGACGATCACGCCGACGCCGGCCTGGTGCAGCGTGTCGACCAACGCCATCGCCGCGTCGGGATCGCCGAAGCGTGACGTCGGCGCGAAGTAGCCGGTGGTCTGGTAGCCCCACGATCCGTAGAAGGGGTGCTCGCAGATGGGCATCAGCTCGACATGGGTGAACTCCATGTCGACGCAGTACTCGGCGAGCTGGGCGGCGATGGCCCGGTAGCCGCCGGGCTCGTAGCGCCACGAGCCGAGATGCACCTCGTAGATCGACATCGGCCGGTCCCAGCGCTGGACGTCGCCGCGCATGGCCATCCAGTCGTCGTCGTCCCAGACGTGGTCGAGCGTCCAGATCCGCGACGCCGTGGCCGGTGGGAGCTCGGCGGCGAAGGCCACCGGGTCGGCCTTGGCGACGGTACGACCGTCGGCGCCGGTGACGGCGTACTTGTAGGTGTCGCCGTGACCGATGCCGGCGACCACGCCACGCCAGACGCCGGACGGGTCGGGATCGAGGGGGTCGGCCCCGGGCGTCCAGCCGTTGCCGTCGCTGAGCACCGACACCGCCGACGCATTGGGCGCCCACACCCGGAAGGTCGTTCCACCGTCGGCGGGTGGGCGCCGAGCACCTCCCACAGTCGGCGGTGGGTGCCCGCAGCGAGGTGCCAGGCGTCGTCGGCATCGAAAGCTCTACCCATGCGGCGAGGCTAGTGCCGCGGCGTCCGCTCCGGTGGCGCCGTCGCCTGCCCAGGCCGGCATGTGCGCCGAACAGTTCCCGACCTTCGTCCCCACCAGCGGCGGGATCATCGGCCCCTAGCATGCGACTCATGGTGACGACGTCTGGCTCGCAAACCGATTCTGTCGATCGTCCTCGCGGGTGGTGAAGGCAAGCGGCTGATGCCGCTCACCGAGGTCCGGGCCAAACCCGCGGTGCCCGTTCGGCGGCAAGTACCGGCTGATCGACTTCGCCATCTCGAACCTGGTCAACGGGGGCTTTCGCCACATCGTCGTGCTCACCCAGTACAAGAGCCACAGCCTCGATCGCCACATCTCACTCACCTGGCAACTGTCGACGATCCTCGGCAACTACGTCACCACCGTGCCCGCGCAGATGCGGCGTGGGCCTCGGTGGTTCACCGGGTCGGCCGATGCGCTGTTCCAGAACATCAACCTGCTCGACGACGAACGGCCCGAGCACGTCATCGTCTTCGGCGCCGACCACATCTACCGGTTCGATCCCCGCCAGATGCTCGACGCCCACATCGAGAGCGGCGCAGGCGTCACCGTGGCGGCGATCCGTCAACCGAAGGCCGAGGCGTTCCAGTTCGGGGTCATCGAGAAGGACGCCGACGAGCGACAGGATCCTGGCGTTCCACGAGAAGAACCCCGATGCACCGACCCTGCCGGGCTCGCCCGACGAGGTGTTGGCCTCGATGGGCAACTACATCTTCGACTCCGAGGCGCTCCGCGCCGCGGTCGAGGCCGACGCCGAGGATCCGACGTCGCGCCACGACGTCGGCGGCGATCTCATCCCTCGCATGGTCGCCGAGGGGACGGCCAACGTCTACGACTACGCAACCAACGTCGTCCCCGGCGAGACCGAGGGCAACGACCACTACTGGCGCGACGTCGGCACGCTCGACTCGTACTTCGACGCCCACATGGATCTGGTCGCACCGGTGCCGGCGTTCAACCTCTACAACGACCAGTGGCCGATCTTCACCCGGGGCATGACCGAGCCGCCGGCCAAGATCTCCGACGCCCCCGAGGGCCCCAGCCAGGTCTCGAACTGCATCTTGAGCAGCGGCGCGATCATCGCCGGCGGTGCCGTGTACGAGTCCGTGCTGTCACGCGGGGTGCACATCATCCGCGGCGCCGAGGTCCGCCAGTCGGTCCTGATGGAGGGCGTGACCGTCGAGCCCGGCGCCCGGCTGAACCGCTGCATCGTCGACAAGAACGTCGTGGTGCCGTCCGGGTTCTGGGTCGGCTGGGACCACGACGCCGATGCCGAGCGGTTCCTGGTCTCGGACAAGGGCGTCGTGGCGATTCCGAAGAATCACGTCATCGAGCACTGAGCGGCGAGAACCGAGCGGGCCGCCGGTCGCCGACGGTCGAGCCCATGGCAGCCGAGCGTGGGACCCAATCGCGCACGCACCGAGGTCCGCTTCGCTGCGGGCGACCCCGCCGGGTCAGGCAGCGCGAGCGACGCCGAGAAGCTCGAGTCGGTGCTGCCGGGTCCGTTGTGGATACTGACGGCGATGACGTTGGACCCCGCGGTCAGCGACGCCGGGTCGAGCGCGAAGGTCCGCAGTTCGGTCTCTGCGGGTCCCCAGCGATAGTCGAGCGCCGGCGTGGTGGCATCGAGCGGGCCCGGCGCCGACGTTGTCGCGCAGCACCTCGACGCCGTTGAGATACACGACGGCACCGTCATCGGCCTGTAGCGCGAGCTCGAGCGATGCGAACGTCGCTGGGTCGGCGACGTCGAAGGTGTGACGGAACCACACGACCGGACGGTTGGTGATGACGGTGGCCTCGTCGCCGTCGCCGGCGCCCAGCTCGGCGGCGCCCACCAGCCAGGTGCTGTCGTCGAAGCCCGAGCCGGTCCAATCCGCACGGCCGGCGCGACGCCCGGTGTCGAGGTACCGCCAGTGGGCGTCTCGGGGCGATCAGCGTCGTGGGACCGACCACGGCGGGTTCCGTTGTGACCGTCACCGGCGGCGACAGCGGCCCGGCGTTGCCCGGCGGCGTCGACGGCGCGGACGCGGTAGGTGTAGGTCGTCGCGGGTGTCGAGTCCGGTGTCGACGAACGCAGCGGCGAAGGGCGTGCCGACCGTGGTGCCGTCGCGCCGGACCTCGTAGCGGTCGACCGCGACGTCGTCGACCGCAGATGTCCAGGCCAGCGATGCGGTGGTCGCATCGACGGCCACGACATGATCGGTGTGCCCGGCACGGTGGGCGGTGTCGTGTCGGGGGCGGCGACACCTTCGGTCTCGAGGGTCGCGGCGAACGACAGGTCGCTGCTGCCGGGGCCGTTGTGGACGCTGACCGCCACGACGTTCGTGCCGGCGACGAGCGCACTGACCGGGAGATCGAAGGTGCGCAGGGCGGACTCGTCGGCGGTGGTCCAGCGGTAGCCCAGCGCCGGCGTGGTGGCAGTCACCGGTCCGGGTCCGACGTTGTCGCGCACGACCTCGACGCCGTTGACGTACACGACGGCGCCGTCGTCGGCTCGCAGCGCCAGCGTCGCCCGTGCCAGGGCTGCGGGGTCGTCGACGGCGAACGCCGTGCGGAACCAGACGACCGGACGGTTGGTGACGATGGTCGCCTCGTCGCCGTCGCCGGCACCGAGCTCGGCCTGGCCGGCCGGCCAGGCGCTGTCGTCGAAGCCCGGTGCGGCGCCAGCCCGGGCCGGGGTCGACGCCGGTGTCGAGGTATCGCCAGAGCTGGTCGATGGCGATCGCGTCGCCGATGGGGCCGGAGGTGAGGCCCGTGGCCGGCAGCGCTCGTGGGGCTGACGTTGCCCGCAGCGTCGACGGCGACGACCGTGTAGGTGTAGGTGGTCGCCGGTGCGAGACCGACATCGAGGTAGGTGCGGCCGGGAAGCGTCGCGATCTGCGACGCCGTCGCGTTGGAGCCGGTACTCGGCGACCCCCACGTTGTCGGTTGCCACGTCCCACGAGATCCGCAGCGAGTCGCTCGTCGCATCGGTGACCACCAGCACCCGTCGGCGCGCTCGGCGCCTGGGTGTCGGGGCCGAGGCCGTAGCTGGCGGTGAGGACGGCGTCGAAGGACAGGTCGCTGCTGCCGGGACCGTTGTGGATGCTGACGGCAAGCACGTTCGAGCCCGACTGCAGGAGCTCCGACGGGGATCGTCCAGGGGATCAACGTGGTCTCGTCTGCCGGCGTCCACCGGAACCCTGCGGCGGGTGTGTCTCTCGTCGACGGGACCGGGCGCGACGTTGTCCCGCACGACCTCGACGCCGTTGAGGTAGACGACGGCGCCGTCGTCGGCGAGCAGATCCAAGCGCAGCGGCACCGATGGCCGCCGGGTCACCCACCGAGAACACCGTCCGAGCGAACACAACCGGTTGGTTGGTGATCACGGTCGTCTCGCCGCCGTCGCCGGCGCCGATCTCGGTCGTGCCCGTCGCCCAGATGGCGGGAGCTGTCGGCGCGGTCGTCCAGTCGGCCGGTGGGGCGACGCCGCGGTCGTCGATGCGCCACTCGGTGCCGGCGCCGACGAGGACCACATCGCCCACGGGGATCGCAGTGGTCGTCGCCTCGACCGGGCCCGGCTGGCGGGCCGACGTTGCCGGCGGCGTCGAGCGCCACCACCCGGTAGGTGGACGTGGTCTCGGGGGCCAGGCCCACCGTCGACGAACGCCGAGCCGGACGGTCGTCGCCGACGGCGACGCCGTTGCGGCGGATCTCGTAGCCGACGACGGCGACGTTGTCGGTCGCCGCCTGCCAGGTGAGTCCGACGCTGCCCTCCGACACCGACGCCACGGTGAGCGCCGACGGGGCGGACGGTTGCGTGGTGTCGAGGCCCGCCGAACCGACCCGGAGGTCGAGCTGGGCGTCGAAGGACAGGTCGCCGCTGCCGGGGGTGTTGTGGAGGCTCACCGCGACGACGTTGGTGCCGGCGACGAACAGCGTCGGGTCGAGCTCGACGGTGACGATCTCGGTCTCCTGGTCGCCGAACACGAACGCCGATGCCGGTGTCGTGTGGGTGACCGGACCGGGCGGCGACGTTGTCGCGCTGGACCTCGGTGCCGTTGACCGAGATGACCACGCCGTCGTCGCGCAGGTAGCGCAGCGTCGCTGCCGCCACCACGACGTCGGGGCTGACGGTGACCGATCGACGCAGGTAGGTGACGGGCCGGTTGGCCACGACGGTGGCCTCGTCGCCGTCGCCGCGTGCCGAGCTCTGCAGGGCCGGTGAGCCAGGCGCGTGTCGTCGTAGCCGGCAGTGCGCCAGGTGGCGGCGGGGGCCGGACCGGTGTCGAGGTAGCGCCACGCCGAGCCGAACGGAACCGGGGTGATCGCCGACGAGGGGCCCGAGCGTGGTGACCGCGAGCACGGGAGTGGGCGATGATTCGTTGCCGGCCAGATCGACGGCGGTGACGGTGTAGTCGTAGGTCCTGTGATGGGCGTGACCGTCGTGTCGACGAACGTCGTCGCTCGGGTGGCACCGAGGGCGACGCCGTCACGGCGGACGACGTACTCGACCATCGGACCGTCGTCGGCCGCCGGCGACCAGGCGAGGGCGACGGTGACGTCACTGATGCTCGTGGTGTCCAGACCCTGTGGCACGTCCGGTGCGGTGGTGTCGGCCGGGTCGGCTGCGACGATCGGGTAGCGGGCCACACCCACCGCGTCGACGGGCGAGGCCGCCGTGATCGCACCGCCGACCCAGAGCTGGGTGTCGGTCGCGAGCAGCGCCCAGACCCCGATCCCGGTCTGGGTGGTCAGCGACGGCCCGAAGGTCGGTGTCGACGCGTGTCGTCGATGCCGCTGATCCGGGCGACGGGAGACAGCGGCGTGCCGATGCCGAGCCCCGTCTCGTGGTGGCCGCCGGCGATGATGTCGTCGCCGGCCTCGGCGAGCACCTGGAGGTCGCCGTCACCGAAGTACGACTGCGATCCGGGCGCCGGTGGCGGTGTCGAGGATCTCGACGCGGCCGCCGGGTCCACCGGCGGCGGCGTAGAGACGCCCCGGTCGGGCGACGATGTCGTAGATCTCGCCGTCGGGATTCGGGTCGAAGCCGGCGACGACAGCGCCGGTGCGAACGATCGATCGCAGCGAGGTGTCCCGAGTTCGCGACGCCGTCGATGCCGGAGAAGAACCCGCCGACATAGACCCGGTCGAGGATGGGGTCGACGGCCACCGCAGTGACGGTGCCGTCGTCGGAGCGCGGCGCCCAGATGGGATCGAGAACGCCGGTCGTGGCGTCGACGCGGGCGACCTTCTCCCGGTTGATGTCGTTGACGTTCCAGAACCGGCCCGACAGATAGAGGTCGTCGCCGTCGAGCGCGAGGTCGAGGACGTCGTGGTTGGCGCGAGCGATGAACCCGGGCAGGGTGGCGCCGGTGGTGGGGTCGAGGGCGACGATGCCCCGGCGGGCCACACCGTTGACCGTCGAGAAGGTGCCGCCGACGTAGAGCGTGTCGCGCGTCGCGCGACAAGCGCCAGCGCACGGACCGAGCCGTTGAGCTGGGGCGCGAAGCCGGCGATCGGCGCGCCGGTGGTGGCATCGAGTGCCGCGAGGCGGCCCTGGGGGACGACCGGGCTGGCATCGGTCGCACGCACGCCGGTGAACGAGCCGCCGACGAACACGACCGAGTCGTCGCCGGCGAGGGACCGGACATCGCCGCCGACGGTGCGCCACGCACTGGTCGTTGTCGTTGGCGTAGGTCGACGCGCCGGCGGCGGCCGTGGTCCAGAACACGAGGGCCCCGAGCGCGAGGGCGAGGACCGAAGCGAGTGCATGGTGGCGCCCGGCGCGTGCCCGGACCCGGTTGTGACTCATGGATCAACGGTACGGATCGCTCGGCGCACCGTCATCGGGCGAATCCCCCCGTGTCGGACCCGCGACGCGTCGGGTCGGGTCACGGCGACGTCGGACGCCACATGGCTGCGTTCGATACGGTCGCGGCGCCCATGGAGCACCACCTCGTCCAGCTCAACATCGGCCGTCTCAACCAGCCGCTCGATCACCCGGACAGTGCCGAGTTCGTGGCGGCGCTCGGGCCGATCAATGCGCTCGCCGAGGCGACACCGGGGTTCGTCTGGCGCCTCACCGACGACGACGGCCAGTCGTCGAGCTACGTCCGGCTCCCCGGCGAGGACGATCCGCTGATGATCGTCAACTACTCGATCTGGGCAGATCTCGAGGCGCTCAAGCACTTCATGTTCAAGAGTGGTCACGCCAGCTATCTGCGTCGTCGCCGCGAGTGGTTCGAGGCCGCCGACGAGGCCGTGACCGTGTGCTGGTGGGCGCCCGCCGGCACCCGGCCTGGCCTCGACGAGGCATACGAGCGTCTCCTGCACCTGCGAGCGAACGGCCCGAGCGAGACGGGCTGGCCCCTCACCGCCCCGGTCGATCCCCCGAGCGTGATCGCGAACCTGCGCACGCCCGACCGCACCGGCGCCATGACCGGTCGCTCTGGCGACCATTCTCGGCGCCAGACCGGGCGCTGCGGTCCCGTCGAGGTCGAGGGCCGAGCCGCCGATCCGCCCGACACCGCTGGCTCCGCGCCGCCCAGCGGGGCCTGAGCTCAGCCGAGCAGCTCTCGGCACCAGCGGGCGGTGGCTTCGTCCCGGGGGTACCAGCTCTCGATGCGGAGCTCGTCGAGGGTGACGTTGCTGGCCGCGTTGAACACCGTCATCGTCGTCAGGAACGACATGGCCACCTCGCCGAGCTCGAGGTCGAGGCTGATCACCGGCTCGTCGGGGCCTGCCGCCTCGCCGGCTCGCCACTGCTCGTCCATGCCGTCGGTCGCCAGCAACTCGGCCAGCAGAGCAGCGAGCTCCTCGTCGAGAGGGTTGTGCAGAACCTCGCGCTGGAGCCGGCGGGCGACGTCGGCGCTGAGCGCTGGTCCAGTTGGCCACCAACGGCCGTACGGCAGGGTCGAAGGTGATGCGCAACAGGTTGAGATCGTCGGCGTCGGGATCGGCGCCGGTCAGGGCGAGCAGCGCCCGGGCGGCCCGGTTGAGGCGCACGACCCGGTAGGTGCGATCGACGACCACCATCGGGAACGGCTCGTGGTGGGTGGCCATGGTGTCGATGGTGGCCCCGAGCGAGCCCTGCAGCAGTGCGTCGATGCCGGGCTCGGGATAGCGGGCGGCGAACCCGGCCGCTCGCAGGAGCTCGTTGCGGTTGCGCAGCGGCACATCGAGGGTCTCGGCCAGCGTCAGCACCATCTCGACGCTCGGCCGAGACCGGGCCGTCTCGAGGAAGCTGAGGTGGCGAGCCGACACCTCGGCGGCGAGCGCCAGGTCGAGCTGGCTCATCCCCCGCTGACCGCGCCAGTACTTGAGCAGCGCCGGGAAGACCCGTTCGCCGGCGTCGCCGGCCGGCGCGATGTCTGCGGAGGATCGGGTCACGACTGCGAGCGTAGGAGCACCGTCCCGGCCGGTCACCTACCCCGACAGGTAGTCGCCCGCCGCCGACCCCTTCCCTAGCGTCGACCACCAACGACGAAATCTGGGACTTGTGCCGGACGATGTCCAGGCACAAGTTCCAGATTTCGGACGAGCACGACGCAACGAGGAGTAGAGCAGATGACCGACACGATGATTCCCAGTGGACCGAGCCGCCTGGCGGTCCGAAGCGTGGGCGAGGGGCCCGACGTGGTGTTCGTCCACGGGTGGCCGTTGCACCGTGAGACGTGGCGCCACGTCGTCACCCATCTCGACGGCTACCGCTGCCACCTGATCGACAACCACGGATCGGGTGCAAGCGAGACGCCGACCGGCGCCGACATCACCCTGGTCGACGGGTTCACGACCGGCATCCGCGACGTCGTCGACGCGCTCGGCATCGACCGATTCCATCTCGTCGGCCACGACAGCGGCGGGCTCATCGCCCGATACGTGGCAGCCGACCTGGGCGATCGGGTGCAGTCGCTCGTCGTCACCGGCTCGGAGATCCCGAACGACCGTCCCTGGCAGCTCCGCATGTTCAAGCTGATCGGGCGGCTTCCGTTCACCGGCGCCAACCTGCGGACTGGCGATGCGGTTCCGGACCCATCCGCCGGAGCCCCATCGCGTTGGCCGGTGCGTTCGCCGACACGATCGCTGCTCGACGGCGAGTTCCACGAACTGTTCACGAAGCCGCTCGTCGAGGATCGGGCTCTCATGGCACATCAGGTCCGGCTGTTGCGCAGCTTCGGCTTCGACCAGATCGATGCGCTGGCCGACATCCACACTCGCATCGAGGCGCCGACGCTGCTGATCTGGGGCAGCGACGATCCGTTCTTCGGCGTCGACGAGGCCCGGGCGATGCTGCCCCAGTTCGCCGGGTCGGCCGACCTCGTGACGATCGAGGGCGGCAAGTTGCTCGTCCACGAGGAGTTCCCCGAACGCTTCGCCGAACTCTGCACCGAGCACTTCGCCACCGCCCCCGCGATCGGCCTGACCCGTCGAGCCCACAGCCATCCGAACCGGCGCCAAAATGTCGCCAGAGCAACACTCCACGGCGCCAGAACGGTTGGAGCCGCCGATCGGACACTGCACTACCGTGCGCCGACGTGAGCGACCGAACCGAAACAGACGAGCGCACCGAGCCCGACGCCATCCTCGACGTGACCGATACCACCGATCTCGCCGCCCCCGTACCGGGGTTCGACCTGTTCGACCGGGACCTCCAGCAGGACCCCCACCCGCACTACTGCACCATGCGGGCCGCCGCCGGCGTGCACTACGTCGAGGCGAACGACCTGTACCTGGTGCTCACCAACGATCTCGTGCTCGAGGTCCTACGAGACGTTGCGACCTTCTCGTCGAGGCATCACAACCGCGAGCCACCACCGGCCGAGATCCGCGCCGAGTACGACGCCATGATGGCCACGGCCCTGCCGGTGCCGCCGACGATGCTCGACAACGATCCACCCAGCCACACTCGCTATCGTCGCCTCGTCTCGCGAGCGTTCACGCCGAAGATGGTCAACGCGCTGCGCCCCGACATCGAGGCCACGTGCGACCGACTCATCGACGCATGGATCGACGACGACACCATCGAGTTCCTCGACGCCTTCGCCGTACCACTACCCGTCGCGATCATCGCCAAGGCGCTGAACGTTCCCGAAGAGCGCCGCCACGACTTCAAGCGCTGGTCCGACGACAACATCGCCGCCATCGGCGCCAAGCTCTCACCCGCAGGCCTACCTCGCAGCCCAGCGGGGCGTGAACGAGATGCAGCAGTTCTTCGTCGGCGAGTTCGAACGTCGCCGCGTCGATCCCACCGACGACCTGCTCACCGACCTGTTGCACTCCCACATCGGCGCCGGCGACGACGGTGCCGACGACGAACCGCTGTCGATGCCCGAGCTGGTCCGGGTCGTGCAGATGCTGCTGGTGGCCGGCAACGAGACCACCACCAAGTTCCTCGCCGAGACGCTGCGCCACCTGGCCGTCGACCCCGGTCGCGCTGGGATGCGCTGCGGGCCGACCCGACCCTGATCCCGAACGCCGTCGAGGAGGGTCTGCGCCTCAGCGCCCCCACCCAGGGGATGTACCGCATCGCCACCCGCGACACCGAACTCGGTGGCGTGGCGATCCCGGCCGGTTCGAAGGTGGCCATCATGTTCGCCTCGGCCAATCGCGACGAGGCGCTGTGGGACGATCCCGACGAGTTCCGTGTCGATCGCCCGAATCCCCGCGAGCATCTCGCGTTCGGCAAGGGCACCCACTTCTGCGTCGGCGCCAGCCTGTCGCGCCTCGAGGGCACCGTCGCTCTCGAACGCCTCACCGCGCGGCTGGCCTCGGTGGCACTGGCCGACACCAACACCTACGAGTACCAACCCAGTTTCGCCCTCCGCGGCCTGAAGCGCCTCGACCTGCACATCACTTCGGCCTGACGATCCCGCCCGACGGCACTGCACGCGCAGGGTCCGCCGAGGTCTCTGGCGCGACCCGCCGGCACCGAGCGAACGGCGGGACCGCTACTCGTCGAGTCGTCGCAACGGGCCTCGGAACTTCGCGTCGCAGGTCGCACAGCGGCCGGTAGTGACCTTGCCGGTCGATGCGGCCTCGTAGCGGATCCCGCCCATCTCCCAGACCGACGTCGTCGCCCCGCACGGGCAATCCATCACCCACTGCCGGGACTCGCGCTCCATCTCGGCGAACCGCTCGGCCGAGCTGAACCGCTTCGCCAGTCGCTGCACCCGACTCACGGCACGATGCCCTCGTACAGGTCGACGAACTGCTGGGCCGGCGCAGTCCAGGACCAGTCCTGGCTCATGCCGCGGGTGACGATGCCCCGCCGGCGCTGTGCGTGGCGGAGGCTGCGCTGGGCTCGATGCAGCGGCGTCGACGAGACCGGTGACGTCGATCGTCGCAGCGACGAAGCCGGTGCCGTCGCCACGTGACGCGTCGTCGTCGACGACGGTGTCGACCAGACCACCCACCGGCGTGACCACCGGGATCGTGGCGTAGGCCATGGCCTGCATCTGCGCCAGACCGCACGGCTCGAACCGGCTCGGCATCGCCAACAGGTCAGCCCCGGCGAAGATCCGATGCGAGTACGCGGCATCGAAACCGTCGGTGAAGTGGAACCGGTCGGGTTGCTCTGCGGCCAGCGCTCGACCCCAATCGGCCAGGCTCCGGTCGCCCGAGCCCAGCACCACCATGCGCATCCGCATGCCGTCGAGATAGCGGGCGGCCGCGAAGGCGAGGTCCATGCCCTTCTGGTCGACCAGACGCGACACGATGCCGATGACCGGCTCGCCGGTGTCGTCCCAGCCCAGCTCGTCGAGCAGCGCCGACCGACACGTCAGCTTGCCGGTGAGGTCGTCGAGCGAATACGGCGCGGCGATGTGCGGGTCGATCGACGGGTCCCAGCTGCGGGTGTCGATGCCGTTGCGGATGCCGACCAGATCCGACCCTCGCCAGTCCAGGACGTCGGCCAGTCCCATGCCACCGTCGGGATCGACGATCTCGGCGGCGTAGGTGCGGGCTGACCGTCGCGACCTTGTCGGCGACGGCGATGGCGCCGGCCAGCGCGTTGATGCCGCCGCCACGCAGGTACGCATCGGCGTGCACGGGGAGACGATCGTGCCAGGAGATGTCGGTCCAGCCCTGGTGGCCGAGATTGTGGATGGTCAGCACCGTCGGCTTGTACACCGGGGCGAACGCCGGCTCGAAGGCCGTGTGCCAGTCGTTGAGCTGCACGACATCGACGTCGAGGCGGTCGGCCAGCACCCCGACCGCCGCTGAGAACGCGGCGAAGCGGCGGTCGTTGTCGGGCCAGCCGACCCCGTCGGCGTCGACGTAGGGATCGGGCCGGGCGATGCCGGGCACGTCGACCAGCACGAGGGGACCGACGTCGGGATGGGTGCCGCGGCGAGCCGTCGCGGGCGACGCCCAGTCGGGCAGGTCGAGCTCGATCTCCTGGGCGTCGTCGAGGTGCCAGCGCTGGTAGTCGGGCAGGACGAGCTCGACTTCGTGGTCGAGTGCTCGCAGCGCCGAAGCGAGACCAGCCGCCGCTTCGCCGAGGCCGCCGGCGCTGACGAGGGGGCGGAGCTCTGCGGTGGCGAACAGGATCCTCACGGCGTCGGCCCTGCTGGGGGCGCTGCCACGGACGGTCCGGGATCGGTCGATTCCGATGGCGACGGACCTGCAGCGCCACTGGCGCCGGTTGCAGACGACCCGCCACCCGAGTGTGCGGCAGCCGCCCGAGACGGGTCGGAGGGGTGTTCGACGTCGCCGGGCAGGCGCATGATGTCGCCGCTGGTGGTGACCTCTTGCACTCGATTGCGTTCGAGCAGCACCAACGACCAGGCGCCGAGCTCCCAGTCGTCTCGGGTGGCGACCGTCTCGTCCCGGTTTCCCGGATCGGCGGTGTCGATGACCACGCGCCAGCGCTCGCCTCCCAGACCCGCCGGCACGGTGAAGTGCAACGGCTCGGGGCTGGCGTTGAACAACACCAGGTAGCTGCGATCGATGACGGGCTCGAGCCGTGGT
The DNA here is from genome assembly GCA_963716795.1 of uncultured Acidimicrobiaceae bacterium. Classification (GTDB taxonomy): domain Bacteria; phylum Actinomycetota; class Acidimicrobiia; order Acidimicrobiales; family UBA8592; genus CAVQUE01. The sequence goes on from CAVQUE010000005.1 coordinate 418,014, forward strand.
CCCTGGCTGACGATCGAGCCGCCGTTCACGAACACACTCAGCGCCCGGGCATACCCCACTCGCCAATCGGCGTCGGTCATGGGAGTGCCGTCGGGGCGGAACCAGCCGATGTCGTCGAGGTTCGAGCCGAGCACGGGCCGGCCATTGAAGAACCGGCGTCGCCGGAACGTGGGGTGGAGCCGCCGGATCCTGATGAGGCGCCGACAGAAGGCCAGCAGTTCGGCGTCGACGCTGGACCAGTCGTGCCAGGAGATCTCGTTGTCCTGGCAGTAGGCGTTGTTGTTGCCGCCCTGGGTGCGGCCGATCTCGTCGCCGCCGGAGATCATCGGCACGCCCTGGGACAACAGCAGCGTCGCCAGCATCGAGTAGCTGCGGCGACGACGGATCTCGATCACGTCGGGATTCGCAGTGGGGCCCTCGACGCCGCTGTTCCAGGAGCGGTTGTCGTCGTGGCCGTCGCGGCCGCCCTCGCCGTTGGCCATGTTGTGTTTGCGGTTGTAGCTGACGAGGTCGCGCAGGGTGAACCCGTCGTGGGCGGTGATGAAGTTGATCGACGCCGAGGGCCGCCGGCTCTCGTTGTCGTAGAGGTCGGAGCTGCCGGTGAACCGGTAGGCGAGGTCGGCGATGGATTCGTCGTCGCCTCGCCAGAAGTCCCGGACGCCGTCGCGGTAGCGGGCGTTCCACTCCGACCACTGGGGCGGGAAGTTGCCGACCTGGTAGCCGCCCGGGCCGACGTCCCAGGGTTCGGCGATGAGCTTCACCCGGTTGATGACCGGGTCCTGGTGGATCATGTCGAAGAACGACGACAGCCGGTCGACCTCGTAGAGCTCGCGGGCCAGCGCCGACGCGAGGTCGAAACGGAACCCGTCGACGTGCATGTCGAGCACCCAGTACCGAAGGCTGTCCATCACGAGCGCCAACGTGGCCGGGTGGCGGACGTTGATCGTGTTCCCGGTGCCGGTGAAGTCCTGGTACCGGCCGGGGTCGGCTTCGTCGAGGCGGTAGTAGGTGCCGTTGTCGATGCCACGCATCGACAGGGTGGGTCCGTCGGCGGTGCCCTCGGTGGTGTGGTTGTAGACGACGTCGAGGATCACCTCGATGCCCACCGCATGCAGCGCCCGAACGAGCTCTTTGAACTCGGTCACCTGAGCGCCGCCGTCACCGGCCGAGGAGTACGGCCCGTGGGGAGCGAAGAACGCCGCTGTCGAATAGCCCCAGTAGTTGGTGAGGCCCCGGTCGACGGTGAAGCCCTCGGGGATGAAGTGGTGCACCGGCATGAGCTCGACGGCGGTGACGCCGAGTTCGACCAGATGACGCAGGATCGGTTCGCTGGCCATGCCCGCATACGTGCCGCGCAGCGCCGGCGGCACGTCGGGGTGGGTCATCGACAGGCCGCGGACGTGGGCCTCGTAGATGATCGTGTGATGCCACGGGGTGAGCAGCGGCTCGTCGCCCCGCCAGTCGAAGGCGGGGTCGATGACGAGCGAGCGGGGCACGAAGGGCGCGCTGTCGCGCAGGTCGGGCCGGCCGGGTTCGTCGATGCGGTGACCGAAGACCGGCCCGGCCCAGTCGACGCTGCCCTCGACGGCACGCGGCGTAGGGGTCGATGAGAAGCTTCGCGGCGTTGCAGCGCAAGCCCAGGCCGGGGTCCCAGGGCCCGTGCACCCGGTAGCCGTAGCGCTGCCCGGGCCCGACGTCGGGCAGGTACACGTGGTGGATGTGGGCGTGACGCTCGGGGAGTTCGACGCGCTCTTCGCGGCCTGACGTCGTCGAACAGACACACCTCGACGCGATCGGCGACCTCGGAGTAGAGCGAGAAGTTCGTGCCGTGTCCGTCCCAGTGCGCACCGATGGGATGGGCGCTGCCGAGGAGCACGTCGCGGTTCGGGCCGGGAGCGGGCCGCACCGTCGGCACCGGCCAGCCGCCATCGATCGGCCCGGAGTCGGGGTCGGCCGCCAACGGCACGGCGTCGCGTGGCGTGTTCATCGTCAGGCGGTGCGGATCGGGGTATAGAACCGGCGGTCGTATTCGGCCACCATGCGCGCGGCGGTGACGAGCGGACCGAGGTGCGCGAGGTTCGCCCGCACCATCGTCCCACCACTCGGGGCGAGCCGAGCCGGCCGGGCCGTACAACGGCAGGATCTCGTCGGTGATGATGGCGAGCATGGCCTCGGCCTCGTCGTCGTCACGTTCGTCGAGGTCGCGGGCCGACGAGGTGGGGATGGCCCAGCCGATGCCGTCGGTGTACCAGTCGGCCCACCAGCCGTCGAGGATCGAGCAGTTGAGCACGCCGTTGAGGGCGGCCTTCTCGCCGCTGGTGCCGCAGGCCTCGTGGGGGCGGATGGGGTTGTTCAGCCACACGTCGCAGCCGGCGTACATGTCGCGGGCGACGGCGATGTCGTAGTCGGGCACGACGACCATGCGCCCGCCTGCGGCCGACGACGCTGCGAACGAGGCGATCTCGGCCAGGACGGCCTTTCCGTCGGCGTCCGCGGGATGGGCCTTGCCGGCGAACACGAACTGGGCGCCGGCGGCGAGGGCTTCTTCGAGGGCTTCGGGGTCGCGCAGCAACAACGCCGCTCGCTTGTAGGTGGCGAAGCGCCGGGCGAAGCCGATGATGCAGCCGTCGGGATCGAGCTCGACGCCGGTGCTCGCGGCGACGCGGTCGACCAGCACGCCGCTGGCCTCACGGCGGATGCCGGCCCGAGCTCAGCGGCGTCGAGGGCGTCGACCTTCGACCATGCCGCCTCGTCGCCGTCGGCCCAGGCCGTGCCGAGCACATCGTCGTAGTAGGCCGCCAGCGGGGCCCCGACCCAGGTGCGGGCATGGACGCCGTTGGTGATGCCCTCGATGCCCGCGGCCCGGGGCAGCGACGAGAACAGTTCGCGACTGACGGTCGACGTGGAGCTGGCTGACGCCGTTGACCCGGTCGCACAGGTGCATGGCGAGCGCCGCGGTGTTGAACGGCTTGGTCGGGACCGTCGTCGGGCATCGTCGCCCAGTCGCAGATCTCGTCGACGGTGACCCCGAGGCGTGCCGCCCAGGGCTTCATCTCTGGCGTGACGAGCTTGCGTTCGAAGCGGTCGATGCCCGCAGGCACCGGGGTGTGGGTGGTGAACAGGGTCGCGGCACGCACCGCGGCGATGGCCTCGTCGAGGGTCGCGCCGGCGTCGACGTGTTCGCCGAGCAGTTCGAGCAGCAGGAAGCAGGCGTGGCCCTCGTTGAGGTGGAACACCTCCGGCGAGATGCCGAGCGCCCGCAGCGCCCGGACGCCGCCGACGCCGAGGACGAGCTCCTGGCTCAGCCGGTGGCGACGGTCGCCCGAGTAGAGGCGGTCGGTGATGCGGCGGGACTTCGCCGCGTTCTCGGGGAGGTCGGTGTCGAGCAGCACCAGTGGGGTGGCGCCGACCATCTGGCGCCACACGGCGCACACGACGGGCACGCCGTCGACGTCGACGCTCACTCGTTCACCCGTGTCGATCGCGCCGATCGATTCGGGTCGGATGGTCTCGTACCGCTCGGTCTGGCGGCCGTCGACGATGCCTTGGCGGAAGAAGCCCTCGTGGTAGAGCAGCCCGATGCCCATCAGCGGCAGGGCCAGGTCGCTGGCGGCCTTGAGGTGATCGCCGGCCAGGATGCCCAGCCCACCGGAGTACTGGGCCACTTCGGCGGCCACGCCGAACTCGGGCGAGAAGTAGGCGATGGCGGGCGGGTCCACTGCGGCGACGACGGCGTCGAGCGATGCGATGGCCTCGGCGAGGGCGTCGGCGTGGGTGGCGGCCCAGTCGGCGACGGTCTCGTCGTCGAGGCCGGCGAGCACGACGGCAGGGTGCACGCCGGGCTCGGCGCCGGGCAGGGTCGCCAGCAGCTCTGCGGCGGCGGTGTCCCAGCTCCAATGGAGGTTGCTGGCGAGATTCTCGATCGAGGCCCGGGGGGCGACGGCGTTCGGGGGGTTCACGATGGGTACCTCGGGGGCGAAGGCGGTTTCGGGGGCGACGTCATGGTGCTACCGGCGCCGAGACCGAAGCGGCGAAATGGTCGCGCGAAGCGGTGCCACACATCAATCATCGGCAGCGGCGCAGGCAGGCTGAATGTGGGACGACAGGTCGCCGAGAGCCGAGCTCAGGCGGTCTCGACCACGGACTCGATGTCGAAGCCGGCCTCGTCGATGGCGGCTCGCACGGCGGCATCGATGCCGCCGATCACGTGCACGGTCCTGGCCGCGACATCGACCTCGACGGCGGTGACGTCGTCGACGCCGGCGACCTCGGTTTCGATGGCGCGCTTGCAGTGGTCACACGAGATGCCGGGCACGTGGTAGGTCCGGTTGGTCATGGGCGCGGCGTCCTCTCGCAGGTGCGGTGGGCGGGACGGTTTCGAGCCCTGACGCTAGCGGCCGATGAGCGGCGCGTGGCGGTCTTCGCGGTTCGTTGTCGCCGGCGTGAACGGGCCGCCGCGCGCTCAGCCGACGAGTGCGTCGAGCCGTTCGGCGATCGCGGCTTCGCCGAGGGCGCCGGACACGACATCGGTGGAGCCGTCGGCGTCGACGAACACCCAGGCGGGCTGACCCGGCGACGCCGTAGCTCGCCCACAGCTCGCCGGACTCGTCGATGCTGTGGGTGAAGTCACCGAGGCCGAACTCGGCGATGAAGGCATCGATGTCGCCCTCGTCGGCGCGTCCGGCCATACCGACGAAGGTCACCGAGTCACCGTAGGTTTCGTGTGCCGCTGCGACCGCAGGGGCTTCTCGCCGACAGGTCGTTCACCACGGAGCCCAGAACCACAACATGGCCGGGCTGCCCTCGAGGTCACCGAAGTCGATCTGGCCGCCACCGGCGGTCGGAGCGACAGCCGCAGCGGCGGCGTCGGAGCCCGAGCTGCTCGTGGCGGTCGTGTCGTCGCCGCCGCCACACGCCGCGGCGAGCAGGGCGAACACGGCGACGAGTGCGACCAGCATGGTTCTCGACGTCGAGATCGACCGGGGCCGGATCGTGGCGGGGGTGAGCACGTCGGCGAGAGTACTCCGGCACAGACGCCATTCGGGGGTCGACCCGAGCGATTCCCTGGTGCACGCTCATGGCTGCGGGACCTCGGACCCTTGCCCGTGACAGGGTCAGGCGCGCGACACTGCGGAGCGGAGTGTCCCGGTGGGGCGCCCGACGAGAGGAGCATCCGTGTTCGGAGATGTCGTAGTACCCCTCGATGGCACGCCCGAGGCCATGCGAGCCCTGGGACCGGCGGGCGCCATCGCCCACTATCTCGACACGATCGTGCGGGTGGTCGCCATCGACGTCGAAGGCGGCGACTTCGCCAAGCGCGTCGAGTCGCAGTTGTCCGATCTCGGCGACGTCGACCGGACCCTCACCCTCGCCGACCCGAGCGGCGACCTGCCGAGCCAGCTCCTCGGACTCGTCGACGAGCATCCGGGGGCGTTGCTGGTCATGGCCAGCCACGGTGCCGATCCCGGCGAGCCCGGCGGGGCCTTGGCGTCGGCGCTGCTGACCCAGTCGGTGCTCCCCATCGTGTTGATCGGCCCGGATTTCTCGCCCGGGCGGTTCCGCTGCCACGGACCGCTCGTCGCGACCGTCAGCAGCGACGCCCACTCCCAGGCCATCCTGCCGGTGGTCGAGGCATTCGGCATCGTGTTCGACTTCGACGTCGAGATCGACACGGTGGTCGCCGCCGACGATCCGGCGGCGCTCGACCTGGTCGAGACGATGGCCGCCGCTGCGGCCGACAAGATCGGCGAGCCCGTGTCGGGACGGGTGCTCGTCGGCGACGACGTCGCAGCCGCCGTCGTCGGCCGCGCCACCGAGACCCGGGCGTCGCTCATCGCGATGGCCACCCATGGCGCGGGCGAGGACGCCGACGCGATCCTCGGCAGCATGACCCTGCACGTCGTCCGCCATGCCCCGTGTCCGGTCCTGGCCATGCGACCGGCCGCGCTGACGGCCTGATCGATGCCGATCGCCCCCCACCTCGATCCCGCCGACGTTCCGCCGGTTCGTTCGGTACCCGGCAGCTGCGACCCCTCCGAAGTCCTGCATCACATCCGTGCCGGCACCCAGATCGTGGTGCCCTTGGCCGTGGGTGAGCCCAAGACGCTGCTCGACGAGGTCGAGCGTGTCGGCGACCAACTCGACGGCGTGCGTATCCACCAGATGCATGCCCTCTATGACCGGCCATACCTGCACGGCGCCTTCGGCGACCGCCTCCGCCACGTGGCGTACTTCTTGTCGCACATCACCCGGACGAGCTTCGCCGAGGGCCATTGCGACCTGGTGCCGGCCAACTTCTCCGAGGTCCCCGACCTGTTGCGCTCGCTCAAGGACCCGTTGGTGTTGACCTCGGCGTCGCTGCCCGACCGGCACGGCTACATCAGCCTGGGCACCAACGCCGACTACACGGCGTCGCTCATCGGGCGGGCTCGATTCTTCGCCGAGTGCAACGCGCAGATGCCCCGCTCGGCGGGCCGTGCGCAGCTGCACGTCTCCCAGCTCGCAGGCTGGTGCGAAGCCGACTATCCGCTGCTCGAGGTCCCACCCGCTGCCCCCAACGAGGCCGACTTCGCGATCGCTCGCCACATCACACGGCGGATCCCCGACGGCGCCACGCTGCAGACCGGCATCGGCGCCATCCCGAACGCCGTGATGAGCGGGCTGCTCGATCACCGCGAGCTGGGCATCCACACCGAGCTGATCAGCGACGGCCTGATCGAACTCGTCGAGCGTGGCGTGGTCACCGGCAGCCGCAAGCGCATCAACCGCACCAAGATCGTCGGGACCTTCGCACTCGGCACCCGTGACCTGTACGACTTCCTCCACGAGAACCCTGCGGTCGAGATGTGGCCGGTGCGCTACGTGAACAACCCCCGGGTGATCGGCCAGGAGGAGAACTTCGTGTCGATCAACGCGACCCTGGAGGTCGACCTGTTGGGCCAGTGCGCGTCGGAGTCGATCGGGTCGCGCATGTACTCCGGAAGCGGCGGCCAGGCGGACTTCGCCCGCGGCGCCATGTACAGCGAGGGCGGCCAGGGGTTCGTGGTGCTGCATTCCACGGCTCGCTGGCGGGTCGGTGTCGCGCATCACGTCCCAGCTGACCCCCGGCGCAGCGGTCACCACCATCAAGAACACGGTCGACAAGATCGTCACCGAGTACGGCGTCGCCGAACTGCGGGGGACGACGATCCGCCAACGCTGCGAACGACTCATCGCCATCGCCCATCCCGATCATCGGGAACACCTCGAGACCGAAGCCAAGGAACTGGGCTTCTTGTAGAGCTGGGACTCCCGTCACCCTTCGCCGACTGCCCGTCGTTCGCAGGGATCGGGCACGATGGGGTCATGCAACGTCGTGACGTGATCGTGATCGGAGGCGGCCCCGCCGGTGCCGCGGCTGCCATACGGGCCGCGCGGGGCGGCGCGTCCGTCACCGTGTTCGAAAAGGCCGGCCCCGGGCGAGACAAGGTGTGCGGCGACGGGCTCACCCCCGAGCCGTCGCTGCGCTCGAGGATCTCAAGATCGATCTCGACGGCGCCCATCGCATCGACGGTCTGCGCATGATCGCCGGCAAGATCCGCCGCGAACTGCCGTGGCCCGGCACGGGTCGCTTCCCGCCCTACGGCGCAGTCTGGCCGCGACGCAAGCTCGACGCCCATCTCATCGAGGCCGCCGACGCCGCCGGCGCCGAGATCGTGCTATCACGCCACCGCCATGCCGGTCCTCGACGACGACGGTGCGGTCACCGGCGTCGAGGTCGGCGGCGAACGCTGGGATGCCGACCTGGTGGTCGTCGCCACGGGCGCTCCCGGCGCGGTCACCCGCCTGCTCGGCGCCGACGGGTGGCCGACGAGCCCTTCGGCCTCGCCATCCGCACCTATGTCGAGAGTCCCCGCCACACCGACCGCCTGCTCGAGGCGTCGCTGGCGATGAAGGCCCCCGACGGCACTCCGATCCCCGGCTACGGCTGGATGTTCCCGGCCGGCGACGGCACGGTGAATCTCGGCGTCGGGGCACTGAGCACGATGAAGGGTTTCAAGTCGCTCAACCTCAACCATCTCTGCGACATCTACCGCGACCTCGTGCGCGACGAGTGGGAGATCGGCGACTACCTCGAGAAGCCCCGGGCGTGGCGGCTGCCGATGAGCGTCACGAAACGTCACGGTGCCGGCTGGGTGGCCATCGGTGACGCAGCCGGGCTGGTCAACCCGATGAACGGCGAGGGCATCGACTACGGCCTCGAGTCCGGGATGCTGGCCGCCGATCTGTTCCTCGACGATCCGGCCACGACACCGGCGCGCTATGACCAGCGTGGTCGGCGAACGCTTCGACAGCTTCTTGCGCACCGGGCGCCGGTTCTCGTTCCTGATCGGGCACCCGCTGGATCCTGCGCAGCGGGCTGCGCATGGCCGTCGGCACCCAGGCCATCGCGGGGCTGACGCTGCAGGTCATGGGCAATCTCGTCGACAACGAGACGCCCGGTGCCGCCGGTCGGGTCCTGCGGCTCACCGACCAGAGCCTGGCACTGGCCGACCCCGCTCCTCCGCCGCACCCGCGCCGCGGCCTGACCCGCCGGTCCATCACGCCGGCGCGACGCCGTCACCCGGAGCGGCCGCAGCCGTCTCGGCTGTTCATCACGCGTCGGAGATCGACATGCCCGACGTGATGATCTCCGGAGATGGATGGATCCGACCATCGTCGAGCGATCGTTGTCTCGCGTACGAACCGCATCACTCAGGCGATCGTGCAGTGGAACGATCTGACGAAAATCCGCTGCACAACGCCAGTTTCGCCGGCAGCGAAATCTGGGATGTGCTAGCTTTCCCTTATTCACTCGCTCGGCCGAATCGGCCGGGCGTTCGTCGTTTTCGGCCCGTGCCGCGCGATGCCGATGCGCCGGCCACTACTCCGATGGCGGCGCTACACGCGCTCGATGATCGTGGCGGTGCCCATGCCGCCGCCGGTGCACATCGCCACCAGCCCGGTGGTGAGGTCGCGTCGTTCGAGCTCGTCGACCAGCGTGCCCACCAACATGGCGCCCGTGGCCCCGATCGGATGGCCGAGCGCGATGGCACCGCCGTTGACGTTGACCTTGTCGGGATCGGCCTCGGTGTCGGCGAAGAACCGCAGGACCACCGATGCGAAGGCCTCGTTGACCTCGAAGAGATCGATGTCGTCGACGGTCATGCCCAGCCCGGTCGAGACACTTCAACGCGGCCGGTCCGGGGGCGGTGAGCATGATCAGCGGTTCGTCGGCCGCCACCGCCGACATCACGATCCGCGCCCGTGGCGTCAGACCGTGCGCCCTGGCGTAGTCGGGCGAAGCCACCAGCACCGCGCCGGCGCCGTCGACCACACCGGAGCTGTTGCCGGCGTGATGGACGTGGCGCAGCTCGACGCCGGGATACTTCTGCGCGATCAGCTCGGCCATGGTGGCCTCGGTCTGCTCCATCGAGAAGTCCATGAACGCCGGGAAGCTCGGCTTCAGGCCGGCGAGGGCCTCGAGGGTGGTGCCGGGACGCGGGTACTCGTCGTGATCGAGCGCCAGCGTGCCGTCGTCGTTGGCGATGGGCACCAGGCTGCGCTCGAACCGACCCTCACGGATCGCCACATCGGCCCGCTCCTGGCTGGTGACGCCCAGCTGATCGCACTGCTCGCGGGTCCACCCGTCGACGCTGGCGATCAGATCGGCCGACAGCCCCTGGGGCACCTGCGGGTGCTCTGCGAGCAGGTGTTCGTTGTTGGCGTGGAACCCGTCGGTGCCGTTGCGCGCCGGGCGGCTCATCGACTCGACGCCACAACCGATCACCAGATCCTGGTGGCCGGCCAGTACCCCCATCGCGGCGAAGGTGACGGCCTGTTGGCCACTGCCGCAGAACCGATTGAGGGTGACGCCCGGAACCGAGATCGGCCAGCCGGCGTCGAGCACGGCCATGCGACCGATGTCGTGCGCGTGGTCGCCGGCATGCGATCCGTTGCCGCAGACGACGTCGTCGACGTCTGCCGGGTCGAAGCCGACACGATCGCGCAAGCCCTCGAGGACTTGGGCCAGGACCCGTTGGGGGTGCAGGTGCGAGAGGGAACCCTTGCCCGGCTTGCCACCGCCACGCGGTGACCGGGCGGCATCGATGATCCACGCTTCACGTTCCACTGGGACTCCCCCGACTCGTCATGGCCCACCACGACGATGCGTCAGCGGCGGCCGGACCCCACCCGCGGGATCCGGCGTCACCCTACTTCGACCGCGCTCGGCAGTTGGGAGCCGCCGCATCCGATCGGGACCACCCGAGCCCACCACAGCGGTCCGGAACCACAGCTCTGCTCGGGCTTCAGTCGCCGAAGCCCTCGTAGCCGGCTTCGAGTTGATCGTTGGAGTAGCTGCGGAATGCGATGCTGGTTCGGGTCGAGCGGACACCGTCGAGCTTTGCGATCTTCTCGGTGACGACGGTGGCGATGGCCTCGTGGGTGGGCACCCGCACGATCGCGATGAGGTCGATGTCGCCGCCGGCCACCGAGTGGGCCTCGCGGACGCCGTCGATGTCGGCCAACGCGGGAGCCAGTTCGGCAATGGCGCCGGGAGCGGCCTCGATCGACACGAATGCGGTGATCATCGTCAACAACCTCCATGGGAACGTGCGGGGCGAGATCGTCGCCTCGGCCGACCAGCCTCGCGCACAACGACGCCCGGGTCAGACCTCGGCGAGGAAGTCCAGCAGCAGGCGGTTGAAGACTTCCGGCGCCTCCGCGGGGACCAGGTGGCCGGCGTCGGGGACCTCGACCAGACGGGCGCCGGGGATCTCGGCCGGCGATGGCCTCGGCGTAGGACGGCGGTGTCTCGGTGTCGAGTGCTCCCACGACGACCAGCGTGGGTACCTCGATGCCGCCGAGTCGGCCGCGGAGATCGTGATCGACCAGACAGTGACATGCGGCTCGGAACGCATCGACGGAGATGCGACCGAATGCAGCGACGCTGTCGTCGAAACCCGGTCCCGCGAAGCCCGGCGCAGCGATGGCGCCGCACGACGGCCTCGCCGATGTCGGCCAACGACCGTGCCGGTGCATCGGTGTCGGGGTCGAATGGCATCCAGACGAGACGACAGCCATTCGGCGCGGGTCGTACCGTCGAGGCCGAATGCAGGGCTGGTGTCGACGAGCGTCAACGAGGCGATTCGTTCCGGATGCGCGAGCGCCACGTGCTGGGCGTGCATTCCGCCGAACGAGAGCCCGACGAGATGCAGCCGTCTCGGCGTCGAGATGGTCGAGTAGCCCGACCAGCGCACCGGTGACAGCGGCGAAATCCAGCCGGCCGGCTGCCGGGGCGGACGCGCCGTAGCCCGGCATGTCCCACGCGACCCCGTGCCGACGCGACGCGACCGCCCGGAGCTGCGGGTCCCAGGCGGTGCGGCCGCCGCCCAGGCCGTGCAGGAACACCACGAGCGACGCGTCCGGATCGCCGGCGGCCCGGTAGGCAATGGGCGTTGCGTCCACGTCGACGAGCTCGGATGCGGTCATCGATGCCGACGCTACCGGAGCACCGTCATCGCACGAGCAACGATGGCGCGCCGGCCACGCACTACCGTCACCGCCCATGGCGCTCCCCCTCATCGGCCTGCCCGGCCGCCGCAAGACCGGCCACGACATCGTGGGCTTCTCCGAGACGTTGCTCGACCGCGAACTCGATCTGTACTTCGCCGACTACGCCCGCGGCGTCATCGAGGCCGGGGGCCTACCGGTGCATCTTCCCGTCGACGCCGACCCGGCGGCACTCACCGAGCGTCTCGACGCCATCGTCTTGCCCGGCGGTGCTGACATCGACCCCTCGCGCTACGGAGAGGCAGCCGAGACCGACCGATTCCCGCCCGAGCCGATCCGCGACGCGTTCGAGCTGACGTTGCTCGATGCCGCCCTGCAGCGAGAGCTACCCGTGCTCGGCATCTGTCGAGGACTCCAGCTCATCAACATCGCTGCCGGCGGGAGCCTGCACCAAGACGTGCCGCCGCACGCGCGTTTCGAGGATCCGCCCGACCTGCTCGCCCACGGTGTCACCACCACGCCAGGGTCGATCCTCCATGAGCTCTACGGCACCCAGGTCGAGGTCAACAGCCTCCACCATCAGACCGTCGACGAGCTCGGCGCGCACCTGCAGGTCACCGCAGTCGCCGACGACGGCACCATCGAGGGTCTCGAGTCCACCGAACGGACGCGTCCTGGCCGTGCAGTGGCATCCCGAGATGATGACGACGCGTGCGACCGATCCCGTCTTCGCCTGGATCGTCGCCGCCGCACGGGGCTGATCGGCGAAGGGTTGCCGCGTCGGGCCTACAGTGCAGTGGCCGCACGTTCCGCCGCCGGAGGCACCGATGTCAGCTGATGAACACGAGCCACGGATCGCGGTGTACCTCGACTACGAGAACCTCGCCATCGGCGCTCGCGACAACCTGGGCGAAGCGTTCGACTTCGCCAACGTCGCCGACGCCATCGCCGAGCGGGGCCGCGCCATCGTGCGGCGCGCGTACGCAGACTGGTCGTACTTCGACTCCGACCGGCGCATGCTCACCCGCCACGGTGTCGAGCTCATCGACATCCCCCAGAAGATGGGTGGCAGCCGCAAGAACGCCGCCGACATCAAGATGGCCATCGACGCCATCGAGCTCGCACTCGACCGCCAGTACATCTCGACCTTCGTGATCTGTACCGGTGACAGCGACCTGAGCCCCCTGGTGCAGAAGCTGCGCGAGCTCGACCGCACCGTCATCGGCGTCGGGGTCAAGGGGTCGACGTCGAAGCTGCTGCCGCCGGCGTGTGACGAGTTCCTGTTCTACGACAACCTCGTCGGCTCCCGCCCGGTCCGTGGCTCGGGCGGCGGATCCGCCGACGACGACAGCGACGACGCCCCGATCACCACCGGCAGCTCCGACACCACCATCGTGTTGAGCACCCTGGCCGGGCTCGAGGGGTCGTCGGGTTCGGTGCGGGCCTCGACACTCAAGCGTGCCGTGCTCCGCAAGGACCCCACGTTCAGCGAGGCGGACCTCGGCTACCGCGGCTTCGGCGCACTCCTGGCGGCGCTCGCCGACGACGGCCTGCTCACCCTCGAGGGCACCGGCGACCCCCACGTGTCCATCTCGGGCGCGTCTGCATCGGATCAGGCCGAGGCCCTGCTGGTCGAGGTGGTGACCGCTGCGGGCGAGGTCCCGCTGACGGGGTTGAAGACGGCCATGAAGAAGCAGGACCCGGACTTCTCCGAGAAGAACCTCGGCTACCGCAACTTCGGTGGGTTCGTGAAGGCCGCCGAGGCCCGCAGCCTCATCGTCGTCGAAGGCGAAGACGACGACCGTCTGGTCAAGGTCGCCAAGGCCAAGCGCACCCGCTCCCGCCGGAGGTAGGACCCCAGCAATTCCCGACCCTTACAGGCGCGCCTCGATCCAGGCGGCGACGCCACCGTCGTCGTTGCTGACGGTGATCTCGTCGGACACGGCGTGGACCTCGGACGCTGCTTGGCCCATGGCGACGCCGTGGCCGGCCCAACGCAGCATGGCCAGATCGTTGAGGCCGTCGCCGAACGCGACGACATCGGCACGAGGGATACCGAGGTGGTCGGCGAGCCAGGCGAGGCCGGTGTCCTTGCCGCATCCTTCGGGCACGATCTCGATCATCGGCATACCGGTGTAGGCGACGTCGATGCCCTTGATGTGCAACGCCTCGGAGCAGACGCCGTGGAACCGGTCGAGGTTGTCGCTGAGCGTCGGATGCCACAACACCAGGTCGCGCACGCCCGGCCGCAACTCGGTGAGGACGTCGTCGACGAGCGTCAGCTCGCCGATGTCGGCGTCCATCAGCGCGACGATGCCGGGTTCGCCGACGAGTTCGCCCGCCAACCCGGCGCCGATGGCGATGTCGGGCAGGGTCTGGCGCAGGATCTCGACGGCTTCGACGGCTGCGTCGAGCGGGATCTCGACCGAGTAGCAGCTCGGTGCCGTCGCGTTCGAAGACCTCGATGCCGTTGACGCACAGCGCATGAGACAGCCCGCCCACACGGTCGAGGATGCGGTGCACGCCGCTCCAGTCGCGTCCGGTCGCCAGGGTGCAGATCGCCCCGGCAGCCGCCGCCGCGTCGATGGCGTCGGCGGTGCGATCGGCCAACAGGCCGTCGGTGCCCAGGATGGTGCCGTCGACGTCGAAGGCCAGCACGCGGCCCGCCAGGCCCCGAGGCCTGGCGTCGTCGCTGTCGGCTACGGGCGGGTTCTGGTCACTCACCGATGTCCTCGTTCCACAGGTCGGGGCGTTGCGCGATGAATGCCTCCATCAGGGCGATGGCACTCGGGGTCGTCGCGGACGTCGAGCTGGACGCCACGGGCACGCAGATGCGCTTCGGGACCGGTGAAGGTCCGGTTCTCGCCGACCACGACACGGGGGATGTCGTACAACAACACGGCGCCCGAGCACATGTCGCAGGGCGACAGCGTCGAATACAGCGTCGCTCGGCGGTAGTCGGCGGCGCCGAGGCGCCCGGCCTTCTCCAGGCAGTCCATCTCGGCATGCAGCACGGGGCTGCCCTTCTGGACGCGTTGGTTGTGGCCGCGGCCGACGATCGCGCCGTCGATGACGAGCACCGACCCGATCGGGATGCCGCCGGCGTCGAGCCCGGCTCGCGCTTCGGCGATCGCAGCCTGGAGGAAGGGGTCGTCCGCCGCGGTCAGGCGATGGCATCGTCGATGCGCTCCAACACGTCGGTGTCGAGACGATCGATCACCGGCAGTGCCCCGAAGTTCGCCTCGACCTGATCGACGCGGCTGGCGCCGGTGATGACCGACGACACGTTCGGGTTGGTGGCACACCAGGCGATGGCGAGCTGCGCCAGCGTGCAGTCGAGCTCGGCGGCGATGGGCGCGAGGTTGGCGACCTTGGTGTTGAGGGCCTCGTCGGTCAAGGTGCCGGCCAACCACTCGTAGCCGGCGAGGGCGCCGCGGCTGCCCTCGGGGATGCCATCGGCGTACTTGCCGGTGAGCAGCCCGGACTTGAGCGGGCTCCACGTCGTGAGGCCGATGCCGAGGTCGCGGTACAGCAGCGCGTACTCGCGCTCGACCCGACGCCGATCGAAGATGTTGTACTGGGGCTGTTCGACCACTGGCTTGTGGAGATGGTGGCGCTCGGCGATCTCCCACGCAGCCCGGATCTCATCGGCCGCCCACTCCGACGTCCCCCAGTAGAGCGCCTTGCCCGAGGTGATGATGTCGTGCATGGCCCACACCGTCTCCTCGATGGGCGTGTCGGGATCGGCGCGGTGGCAGTAGAGCAGGTCGACGAAGTCGAGCTGGAGTCGTTCGAGACAGCCGTCGATGGCGTGCATCAGGTACTTGCGATTCAAGGTGTTGCGCATGTTCGGGCCGCCGTGGATGCCCCAGTACACCTTGGTGCTGATGACATAGGAGTGGCGCTCCCAGCCGAGGTCGGCGATGACGCGCCCCATGATGGCCTCGGACTCGCCGCCGGCGTAGGCCTCGGCGTTGTCGAAGAAGTTGCAGCCGTGATCCCATGCGGTCTGCATGCAGTCGCGGGCGAGCGAGTCGTCGAGTTGGGTGTCGAAGGTGACCCAGGACCCGAAGCTCAAGACACTGACCTGCAGGCCGGATCGGCCCAGGTTGCGATACTGCATCGTCGTGGTGTCCGCCATGGGTGCTCCTGAACGTGGGGTGGTCTGCTCCGGCGGTCACCGTAGCGGCCGGACCCGATCACACGGACGGCGTGACGGGGTCGGGTCGGTCGGCGCCAGGAGCGCCGACACGAGGTCCGGCCGTCGCCGCAGCGCAGCCGGTCTCCCCCGCAGCGGCGTGGGTAACGTCGCGTCGGTGACGTTCCCCGACGCCGTCGACCGTGCCGTCGCCGCGCATCGCTCCCGCTTCGGAGCCGAGCCGACCCTGGTCGCCGTGGCACCCGGCCGGGTCAACCTCATCGGCGAGCACACCGACTACAACGACGGGTTCTGCCTGCCCATGGCACTGCCGATGGCGACGGCCATCGCGGCGACGCCGGCACGGGCGCGTCCATGGACGTCGCCTCCGAGGGGTTCGGCGATGCCCGAATCGACCTCCGCCTGAGCCTCGACGCAGTCGCCCCGCAGGGATCGTCGACGCTCGAGACCTGGGCCCGGTACCTCCACGGCACGGCCACGATCCTCGCCGCAGCGGGCGCACACCATCGCCGCATGGGACGGCACCATCGCCACCGACATCCCGACCGGTGCGAGCCTGTCGTCGTCGGCGGCGCTCGAGGTCGCGGCCGCGCTCGTGTTCACCGGTATGGCCGGGCGCCGGCAGCAGCGTGCCCATCGACGGACCCGATCGAACTCGCCCACGTCGGCCAGGCGGTCGAGAACCTGGTGTTCGGTCTGCCGAGCGGCATCCTCGACCAGTTGGCCTCGGCGGGATCGATCGAGGGTCAGGCATCGCTGATCGACTGTCGCTCGCTGACGTTGCGCCCTGTGCCCGTCGCGCCAGGACGTCACCGTGGTCATCATCGACACGGGCACCCGACGCGAGCTCGTCGAGTCGGCCTACGCCGATCGCCAGCAGACCTGCGCCCGGGTGGCGCACGCGCTCGGCGTACCGGCCTTGCGCGACGCCACGCTCGGCGATCTCGACCGCCTCGATCCGGCCGACCTGGTCGGCCGTCGCCGTGCCCGACACGTCATCAGCGAGAACATCCGCACGATCGATGCCGCTGCTGCACTCGAAGCCGGCGACCACGAACGGGTCGGCGCCTTGATGTCGGCCAGCCACGTGAGCCTCCGCGACGACTACGAGGTCTCGGGCCCCGCCCTCGATGCCGCCGTCGAACTCGCCGAACAGCACACCTGGGTGTCTCGGAGCCCGCATGACCGGCGGCGGCTTCGCGGGGTGCGCCGTGGCGCTGGTGCACACCGACGCCGTCGACGCGTTCGCCAGCCGCCTTCCCAGAGCACCACCGGCCCGAGGCCGCGCAACCGCCGAGCTCGCCCCTGCGGCTCTATCCGGTGCGTCCGGCCGCTGGAGCCCGGATCCTCTGAGGCGAACCGCCGCGCCCCGGATCGGCCTGCGCGCCGCCTGTCGGCAGCGCCATCTCCCTGCAGGGGGCTCGGGGGCAGAAAACGGTCGTGCGGTGCGCCGAGGCGCCCGTGGCCCGGGCGATCAGGCGTCGAGGAACCGGTCGAGCACGTGGTGCCAGTGGCGGATCTTCAGCTCCTGGTAGCGGGTGAGCGTCAGGCCGTCACCGGGGAAGGACTCGAGGCCCTTCTGGACCTTTGGCAGGTTGTAGCTGTCCTGCTGGAACACCCGGGCCAACAGCCCGATGACCGGAATGGCCTCGGTCCAGTCGTCGTCGAGACCGAGCTCGATGTACTCCGCCGGAGGCGGACGCTCGCCGACGAACTCGTCGGTGTAGATGCACTCCATGAGGCACTGGTCGTGGCGGGTGCCGACCGGTCGGAACCGGTAGTTGATCTTGTTGAACGCACCCCAGGGGTGAAAGTTGGGGAACACCGTGTAGTAGATGCTGTCGCTCATCTCGGCGTCGCAGTACGAGTCGATGTCGGGCACCGCAGCGCGCAGGCCCTCCCGGCCGCCGGCGGCGGCGAACGCCCGTGCGGTCGTGCCATCGGGGATGGTGGCCAGCGGATCCTGGTCGAGACGACGGTCGGTCAGGGCGTCGAAGATCTCCTGCTCGGTCGGCTCCCAGCGCAGGTGGGGGCTGGGCGTGCCGTTGGGGGTGATGGCCCGGCTGATGTTGCCCCACGCGTCGTACTGGCTGTTGCAGTCGCCGGTGCTCGCCATGATCTGGGGATGGGTGGCCACCACGTGGAAGGCCTCCATGAACGCCTCCTGCACCACCTTCCAGTTGCACGGGTAGACCTTGCCGACGTGCGCCGAGACGTACTTGTTGGCCGGCGCCCACTTGGCGAAGTGCTCGGGCAGATCGCCGATGAAGGCGGCGAAGTCCTCGGCGCCGTGGTCCATGGTGATGAAGATCCAGCCCTCCCAGGTGGCGACCCGGACCTCGGGCAGCGAGAATTCCTCGGGCTCGACCTGGGGGAAGTCCCACGCCGTGGTCAGCTCGGCGAGGGTGCCGTCGTGGTGCCAGGCGATCGCGTGGAACGGGCAACGGATGACGTCGCCCGATGGTCCGCTGCACTCGCGGAGCTGGCGGCCGCGGTGCAGGCACACGTTGTAGAAGGCCTTGATCTCGTCGGGTGCCGACCGCACGACGAGGATCGAGATGCCGACGATGTCGTAGACGTAGGTGTCGCCGACGTTGGGGATGTGCTCTTCGCGACACACCATCTGCCAGGCCTTCTTCCAGACCTTGTCGACCTCGAGGTCGAAGAACTCCTTCGAGGTGTAGCGCTCCACCGGCAGCTTGGCGGTGCCGAAGCGGTCATCGCTGGTGCGAC
This sequence comes from uncultured Acidimicrobiaceae bacterium, assembly GCA_963716795.1. GTDB lineage: Bacteria > Actinomycetota > Acidimicrobiia > Acidimicrobiales > UBA8592 > CAVQUE01. The sequence goes on from CAVQUE010000005.1 coordinate 436,438, forward strand.
GGAGCACCGGGTCGACGTCGTGGGTGTCGGTGTCGAGCAGCTCCTGGTAGCTGAGCCCGACCGATCGGGGTTCGGCGATGGTCATGACGAGCCTCCCGGGGCGTCGGCGGGCACGAGCGAGGAGGTGGTGCGGGCACTGGCCATCCAGCCGCAGAGGTGGGCGTCGGCGACGGTGACCTCGCCGCGCAGGTACCGGCCGTCCATGGTGAAGGTGCCGGTCCGGCCCTGTGCGTCGGTCACGACGACGACATCGGCGCCGTCGACGACCTCGACCTCGTAGACCTCACCGGTCAACGGATGCTTGATCCCCTGCACCAGACCCCCCTGGCTGCATGTGCGTGTGACGTTGAACGGTACCACTGGGGTCAAGTCTCTCTTCTCCCCTTCTCCGAACCGCTGACCCTGGTCGGGTCTCGCAGCCGAGAAGGGGAGAAAAGAGACTTGACCCCACGCAGTTCAGGCCGCGGTGAGGCCGCCGTCGACGGACAGCACCGACCCGGTGCAGCGCGACGCCTCGTCGGAGGCCAGCCAGGCGATGGCGTTGGCGCAGGTCTCGGGTTCGGCCATGCCCCGGTAGCCCATGTAGGGCTGCAGGAGTTCGAAGTCGACGTCGTCGGGCATCGAGAAGTTCTCGGTGAGGCCGGTGACCATGCCGCCGGGCGCCACGCAGTTGAAACGGATGCCGGTCTTGATGAACTCCATGGCGAACGCCTTGGTCATGTTGACCACCGCACCCTTCGATGCGCAGTACGGCACCGTGTACGCCTGTCCCATCAGCCCGGCATTGGACGAGACGTTCACGACGTTGCCGTCGCGTTCGAGCAGGTGCGGGATGGCGGCCTGGGTGAGCCAGAACATGCCGTCGAGGTTGACGCCCATCATCAAGCGCCACACGTCCTCGGTGACGTCGGCGACGTGATGCGACCGAGCGATGCCGGCGACGTTGGCGACGTACGTCGACCCCGCCGAAACGCTCGACGCAGTCGGCGACCGCCGCATGGCACGCAGCGCGCGACGAGATGTCGTGCACTGCACCGACGAACGCGTCGCCGAGCTCGGCGGCCACGGCATCGAGGCCCTCGCTGTTGATGTCGATGCCGTAGACCGCGGGCACCGTCGGCGACGAACCGCCGGGCCGTCGCCCGCCCCACGCCCGAGGCCGCTCCCGTGATGATCGCCACCTTGTCGTCGAATGCACCCATGTCGTCGTTCTCACCTTCGTGTCGGTCGGGCCGATCCCTCCGAGGAACCGGCGGCTCATGTTGGCCCATACGGCCCCACCTCGGCGACTCGGCCCTTGGCCGGCAGAGCGGTACGCGCAACGACTCGTGGCCGACACGATCGCCGGCACCGATCGAGGCCTCACGACGGCATCGACGCTCAGCTACGGTCTCGCGCGAGTGCCGATGCACGAGACGGGGAGCCATCGAGCCATGACGATCATCTACACGAGTCCATTGCCAGACGTCGACATACCCGACGTCACCATCACCGCACACGTGCTGCGCCACGCCGAAGCGCTGACCGACAAGGCGGCGTTCATCGAGGGGCCGAGCGGCCGGGTGGTCACGTTCGGCGAGCTCGCCGATGCCATCGCCAGCTTCGCCGGCGGCCTGGCTGCGTCGGGGTTCGCGCCGGGCGACACGCTGGCGATGATGGCGCCGAACATGCCCGAGTACGCCGTGGTCTTCCACGGCACCGCGGTCGCGGGCGGCGTCGTGACCACGGTGAACCCGAGCTACACCGCCGAGGAGGTGCGCTTCCAGCTCACCGATGCCGGCGCGACGGTGCTGGTGACCCTGCCGATGTTCGCCCCGGTCGCCCTGGAGGCCATCGAGGGCACGTCTGTCGCCCGGGTCCTGACCATCTGCGGGCCCGACGAGACGCCTCCGGACGGGACCACGTCGCTCGCCGATGCCATGGGCGATCCCATCGAACAGGTACCCGTCGACCCGGCCACCCAGGTCATGGTGCTCCCCTACTCATCGGGCACCACCGGGCTCCCCAAGGGCGTGATGCTCACGCATCGCAACCTCGTGGCCAACCTGGCCCAGTGCGACGGGGTGCTGAGCTACCAAGAGCGCCACAGCGGCTTGGCCGTCCTGCCGTTCTTCCACATCTACGGCATGCAGATCCTGATGAACGGCCTGCTGTCCAACGGCTGCACCGTGGTGACGATGCCTCGCTTCGATCTGCCCGGCGCACTCGGCCTCATCCAGCAGCACCGCCTCACCCACTTCTACGCCGTACCGCCGATGATCCTCGCACTGGCGAAGCAACCGATGATCGACGACTACGACCTCTCGTCGCTCGAACTCGTGTTGTCGGGCGCCGCTCCCCTCGGAGCCGAGCTCGCCGAGGAAGCCGCCGCCCGCATCGACTGCCCCGTGGTGCAGGCCTACGGCATGACCGAACTCAGCCCGGCGAGCCACATCACCCCGCCCGGGCAGTACCGGCCGGGGTCGGTGGGCGTGACCGTGCCCAACGCCGAGTGCCGCATCGTCGACGGGTTCAGCGGCGAGGACCGAGACGTCGGAGGCGAAGGCGAACTGTGGATCCGCGGACCGATGGTCATGGCGGGCTACCTGAACAACCCCGATGCCACCGCCGCCACCATCGACGACGACGGCTGGCTGCACACCGGCGACGTCGCGATCATCGACGCCGAACACCACGTGTACATCGTCGATCGGGTGAAGGAACTCATCAAGGTCAAGGGCTTCCAGGTGGCGCCCGCCGAGCTCGAGGCGCTCATCATCACCCACCCCGCCGTTGCCGACGTCGCCGTCATCGGCATCCCCGACGACGAGGCAGGCGAGCTCCCCAAGGCATTCGTGGTCGCCAAGCCCGACCACACCATCACCGAGGCCGAGCTCCAGGAGTTCGTCGCCGGCCACGTCGCCACCTACAAGCGCCTCAGTGCCGTCGAGGTGGTCGACGAGATCCCCAAGTCTGCATCGGGCAAGATCCTGCGGCGCATGTTGCGAGACGGCGCGTGATCATCCGGGAGAGGACGCACCGATGAGCTCGACCGATCAGCCGCCCGTCAGCATCGTCACCGGCGCGAACTCCGGCATCGGCCGGGCCACGGCACTGCACCTGGCCGGGCTCGGCCACCGGGTGTACGGCACCATGCGCTCGCTCGACAAGGGCACGAAGCTCGCCGATCTGGCGACGGCGGCCGGGGTCGAGGTCACGCCGGTGGTGCTCGACGTCACCGACGATGGCAGCGTCGCTGCGGGGTTCGCCGAGATCATCGCGGAGGCCGGGCGCGTCGACGTATTGGTCAACAACGCCGGCATCGGCTCCAACGCCGCCATCGACGACATCGACATCGCCGCCGGCAAGGAGCTCTTCGACGCGAACCTCTGGGGCATCGTGCGCTGCACCCAGGCCGTGACGCCCACGATGCAGGCCCAGGGTTCGGGCTGCCTGGTGCAGATCTCGTCCATCGCCGGGCGTATCGGGATGCCCGGCCAGCCCATCTACTCGGCGTCGAAGTGGGCGGTCGAGGGGCTCTGCGAGAACCTCGCCCACGACCTCGCCCGGTTCGGCATCCGGGTCAAGATCGTCGAGCCGGGCGTGACGCGCACGGCCATCCTGGCCAAGAACGTCGAGACGCCGCCGGACAGCGCGCACGCCGACGTCTACGGGCGGATGCTCGACATGTACGCCACCGGCATCGTCGCCAACGTCCGGGCCGAGGTCGTGGCCGAGACCATCGCCGCCGCCATCGCCGACGACACCGGCGTGATGCGCTGGGCGTGCGCCTGGGGTGCCGACGCCCTCGCACCGGGGCGCGAGAACGTCGTGGCCGACGCCGACTGGGTCGAACTCGGCACCCTCGTCGCCGACGGCCCCGCCTGGCGGGAGAAGTTCGCCGAACTCTTCGGCGCCGAGATCATCGACGCCACCACCGGTACCTGACCCACCGACTCCTTCGCCCGGACGGGAGAGGCAGCTACCAGCGCAGGAGGACGCGGCCGGTGACCATCTGGTGGGCGACCACGGCCACCTCGCGGGTCGTCCACAGCACCGGGCGACGCGTCCACCACTGTGCCGAGCGCGGGTCCCACAACGATGCGAGGTGCTCGGTCGGCGCAGCAGCGACGCGCAGACCGATGCGCTGACACGTGGCGACGCAGCGCGCCAGATGCGCCGGATGGGCGACGACGCCGATGCTGGTCCATCCGGCCCGGTCGACGAGCCCCGCGAGCGCATCGACCACCTGCGCAGTGTCGACGTGGGCGTCGGCGTCGAGGCCCGCTGCGGTGCGGGCGGTGTCCTCGAGATCGATCACGAGCCGTCCCCGACCGGCCAGTGCCTGCGCCGACTCGTGTTGGGCCAAGACCGGGACATCGGGCACCAGGTCGGTCACCGACGCCAACGCCGCATTGACCGGACTGACCGCACGACCGGTGCAATCGCTGCGGGTCTCGACGTCGAGTGCGCCGAAGTCGAAGACCACGATCGCCTCGACCTGGGCGAGGGACACGGAATCGGTGGCGACCCGGGGGCGGCAGGCGGCGCCGGCCATCAGACCCCGCAACCCCACCGGCGCAGCGCCGGCGACGCCAGGGCGATGATCGGTCACCACGGTCGGAGCGAAGGGAGCGAAGGTGTCCATGACCCGATCCATCGCACCACGCCGCGTGCGCTGCGGCCATGGGCAATGCGCACCATCGCCTGCACGTGCGGCGGCGCGGACCGGGCCGTCTGGATCATCGCCCGACGCTCCGATAGCGTGCGCCCGCCGACGCACGAGGTGGGAGGTGTCATGGCGACACGGTCATTCAGATTCGGGCTGCAGCTCGCCCAGCCGTTCCCCGGGATGGACTGGATCGCAACGGCCCGGCGGGTCGAGGACATGGGCTTCTCGACGTTGCTGATGCCCGATCACTTCGAAGACCAGCTGGCGCCGGTGCCTGCGCTCGCCGCCGCCGCGGCTGCGACCACGCACGTTGCGCGTCGGTGCGTTGGTGTTCGGCAACGACTACCGCCACCCCGTGGTGCTCGCCAAGGAGATGGCCACTCTCGACGTGGTGTCGGGCGGGCGCATGGAGTTCGGCATCGGCGCCGGTTGGATGCGCACCGACTACGACGGTGCCGGGATGATCTACGACCGGCCGGGCATCCGCATCGACCGCCTGACCGAGAGCCTCGACGTCATCCGGGGTCTGTGGGCCGAGGGACCGCTGACCTTCGAGGGCCGCCACTACCGCATCGACGGGCTCGACGGTCTGCCCAAGCCGGTGCAGGACCTGCCCAAGATCCTCATCGGCGGGGGCGGCAAGCGCATGCTCACCCTGGCCGCCCAACACGCCGACATCGTCGGGGTCACCGCGAACCTCGCAGGCGGCGCGGTCGACGAGGACGCCATCGCCGATTCGGCTCCCGCACGCTACGACCAGAAGATCGCCTGGATTCGCGAGGCCGCCGGCGACCGCTTCGACGATCTCGAGCTGTCGTCGCTGTCGTTGTCGTTGTCGATCACCGACGACCGCGCCACCATGCTGGCCGGGGTCGCCCAGATGTTCGGGATGTCCGAGGCCGACGTCGCCGAGACCCCGGCCATCCTCGTCGGTTCGGTCGACGAGATCTGCGAGACCCTCGAGGCGCGTCGCGACCGGTGGGGTTTCAGCTATCCGGTGTTCCAACCCGACCAGGACCTCGACGCCACCGGCGCCATCGTCGCCCGCCTCGCCGGCACCTGAATCTCTGGTCCGGCTCGTCGCCGAGTCACCCACGGGCAGGTGCGCGTCCCTCCCGAGCCGCCCGTTCGCCACGCCGCCCAGCGCTGCGGCGTGCGCAGGATCTGACGATGCGTCAGACTGTGAGCTCGGACGTCCACGGGGGTATCACCGGTGTTCATCGATCTCACTGACGAGCAGGCCGCACTGCGCGACGAGCTCCGCCAGTACTACAAGGAGCTGCTCACGCCCGAACTGCGTCGAGAGATGGAGCACGAGGAGGGCACGGGCCCGCTGCGACGCAAGGTCGTCGAGCAGCTCGGCACCGATGGCTGGATCGCCATGGGCTGGCCCACCGAGTACGGCGGGCAGGGTCGCAGTGCCATCGAGCAGTTCGTGTTCTACGACGAGTCGATGCGTGCCGGCTCGCCTGCGCCGATGCTGACCATCAACACCGTGGGCCCGACGATCATGGACTACGGCACGCCCGAGCAAAAGGAGCAGTTCCTTCCCGAGATCGCCGCAGGCCGGCTGCACTTCTGCATCGGCTACAGCGAACCCGACGCCGGCACGGATCTGGCGTCGCTCACCACCCGAGCGGTCCGCGACGGCGACGAGTACATCATCAACGGCCAGAAGACCTGGACCAGCCTGGCGCTGGGCTGCGACTACATCTGGCTCGCGGCCCGCACCGACCCCAACGTGTCCAAGCACAAGGGCATCTCGCTGTTCGCGATCCCCATCGACACGCCCGGCATCACCCTCGAGCCGCTCAACCTGTTGTCGAGCCACAACATCAACCACACGTTCTTCGACGACGTGCGGGTACCGGCCAGCATGATCATCGGCGAGGAGAACCAGGGCTGGCGCCTCATCACCAGCCAGCTCAACCGCGAGCGGGTGACGCTGTGCTCGTCGGCCACGGTCGAGCGCGCGATCGAGACCACCGTCACCTGGGCGAAGGAGACCACCCGCGCCGACGGCACCCGGGTGATCGACATCCCGTGGGTGCGCCGCAACCTGGCCGAGGTCACCGCCGAGCTCGACTACCTGCGTCTGTTGAACTGGAAGGTCGCGTGGCAGGTGACGGCCAAACACCTCGACGTCGCCGACTCGTCTGCGGTCAAGGTGTACGGCACCGAGTTCTACACCCGGGCGTTTCGCCGGCTCATGCAGGTCTACAACGAGCTCGGCTACCTCAAGCAAGAGGATCCGGGCCTCGGCAGCTCGCTCGAGATGATGTACCGCTCGATGGTCATCTTGACCTTCGGTGGCGGCACCAACGAGATGCAGCGCGACCTCATCACCATGTTCGGCATGGGCTTCCCGCGGGCGGACCGGTAGACGCCCAATGGGGTCAGACCCCGCTTTCCCGCGTTCTCTGACCCTCCGACAACCCGGCACCCCCCTCCCGACAAAGCGGGATAGCGGGGTCTGACCCCAGCTCGAAGGCACGAACAGGACCAACGACATGGATTTCGATTTCTCCGAAGAAGACCAGGCCATCTACGACCTGACCGCTCAGATCCTGGGCGACAAGGTCACCCACGAACACCTGCGCACGCTCGCCGCCGACGACATCCACCTCGACCGCAGCACCTGGCTGACCCTGGCCGATTCCGGCATCGTCGGTGCGGCCCTCCCCGAGGCCCACGGCGGGTCGGGTCTGGGCTTCATGGCCGTCAGCGCCGTGTGCGAGCTCGTCGGCCGCCACGCGGCCACCATCCCGATGCTCGAGACCGTGGTGATGGTGGCGCTGCCCGTCGCCGAGTTCGGCACCGCCGACCAACAGGCCGACCTGCTCACCCGCATCGCGTCCGGCGCGCTGATCGCCACGGCTGCGCTGGTGCCCGGCGAGGGCTTCGTGCGTTCGGGCGACACCGTGTCGGGCTCGGCGCCGTGTGTGCCGATGGGGCTCGACGCCGACCTGTTCCTGGTGCCGACCGACGACGGCGTGGTGCTCGTCGACGCCGATGCGTCCGGGCTCACCCGCACCCCTCAGCGCACCACCACCGATCATCCCCAGGCGTTGCTGATCCTCGACGCCACGCCCTGCACCCGGCTCGGCACCGCATCGTCAGACGAGATCATGGCCTGGACCCGGCTGCGGGTCGACTCGGCCATCTGCTCGACGCTGGCCGGCGCGTGCAAGGCCGCCACCGATCTCGCCGCCGACTACGCCAAGATCCGTCACCAGTTCGACCGGCCGATCGCCACGTTCCAGGCCGTCAGCCAACGAGCCGGCGACGCCTACATCGACACCGAGGGCGTCAACCTCACCGCTCGCCAGGCCGCCTGGCGCATCGCCGACGGCCGCCCCGCCGAGCGCGAGGTCGCCATCGCCCGCTGGTGGGCCAGCGAGGCCGGCTTCCGGGTCGTGCACGCCGCGACCCATCTGCACGGCGGCGTCGGCGTCGACCGCGACTATCCCGCTGCACCGCTACTACCTGATGGCCCGCCAGCTCGAGCTCACGCTCGGCAACAGCGAGGAACAGCTCGTGACGTTCGGCGACCTCATCGCCGGATGAACGCTGGGGTCAAGTCTCGTTTTCTCCCTTTCTCCGACCCGTGCCGCCCACCGGGCAACAGGACGAGAGAGAGGGTAGAAAGAAGACTTGACCCCAGCACTAGTTTCGCCGTCATGATCGAACTCGACGTCGACGTCCTGGTGGTCGGAGCCGGGATCTCGGGCATCGGTGCCGGCTGGCATCTCCAGGCGATGTGCCCCGACCGCAGCTACGCCATCCTCGAGGGCCGCGACGACCTCGGCGGCACCTGGGATCTGTTCCGCTACCCGGGCATCCGATCCGACAGCGACATGCACACCCTCGGCTATCGGTTCAAGCCCTGGACCGCAGCGAAGTCCATCGCCGACGGCCCGTCGATCCTGGCGTACCTGCGCGAGACCGCCGCCGAGTACGGCATCGACCGCCACATCCACTACCGCCAGTGGGTCACCCGTGCCGACTGGTCGAGCGACGATGCCCGCTGGACGGTCACCGCCACCCGGGTCGACCCCGAGACCGGCGAGGCCACCGAGGTCCGGCACCGCTGCCGGTTCCTGTTCATGTGCTCGGGCTACTACTCCTACAAGGGCGGGCTACACGCCGGAGTTCGCCGGCCGGGAGCGGTTCGGCGGCACGATCGTGCACCCGCAGCAGTGGCCCGACGATCTCGACTACGCCGGCAAGCGGGTGGTGGTCATCGGGTCGGGCGCCACCGCCGTCACGATCATCCCGGCGATGGCCGACGACGACGGCGCACATCACGATGCTGCAGCGATCGCCCACCTACATGGTGAATCGCCCCGACACCGACCCCATCGCCGACAAGCTCCGTCGGTTCCTGCCCGAGAAGGCGGCCTACGGCGCCACCCGGTTCAAGAACATCCGTCTCAGCCAGATCTTCTACAACCAGACCCGCACCGAGCCCGACAAGGTGCGAGACGCTGCTGCTCGGCGGGATCCGCAAGGAGCTCGGCGACGACTACGACGTCGACACCCACTTCACACCCAGGTACGACCCGTGGGATCAGCGGCTGTGCCTGGTGCCCAACGGCGACTTCTTCGAGGCCATCCGCACCGGCGCGGCCTCGGTCGTCACCGACACCATCGACACCTTCACCGAGACCGGCATCGCCCTGGCATCGGGCGAGCACCTCGACGCCGACATCATCGTCACCGCCACCGGCCTGCAGATGGTGACGCTCGGCGAGATGGACTTCTTCGTCGACGGCGACCAGGTCGACTTCGCCCAGACCTTCACCTACAAGGGCCTCGCCTACTCCGACGTGCCGAACCTGGCGTCGTCGTTCGGGTACATCAACGCCTCGTGGACGCTGCGCGTCCGACCTGACCTGCGCCTATGTGTGCCGGCTGGTGAACCACATGGCCGAGACCGGCACCGACGTCGCCACGCCACGCCTGCGGCTGTCCGATCGCACGATGCCCACCCGCCCGTGGATCGACGACTTCTCCGCGGGCTACATGCAGCGCATGATGCACGCCATGCCCCGCCAGGGCGACCGAGACCCGTGGCGCAACACCCAGAGCTACGACGCCGACCGCAAGCTGCTCGGCAAGGACCCCATCGACGACGGCGTCATGACCTTCACCTCCGCTCGACCTTCGCGCTAGCCAGCGGTCTCGACGACGCGTTCGAGGACCCAGTCGGGGTTGTCCGCCAGGGTCCGGGTCAGGCGACCGGTCGAGTCGAACAGCGCGAACAACGTGCCGTCGAGCGAGCCGAGCACGCGGGTGCCGCGCAGCTGGCGCACCTTCTCGGCCGTGTCGGCGTCGGTGCGACGCGCAACGGCCCACGACGTCGGCGACATGTCGACCTCGGAGCCGAACTCGAACTGGAGCCGGTGCGCGAACACCTCGAACTGCATCTGGCCGACCGCGCCGAGCACCGGCGCCGCCGTGGGGGCATCGAGGTCGCGCAGCACCTGCACCACGCCCTCTTCGTCGAGTTGATCGAGGCCTTTGCGGAACTGCTTGGACTTCGACACGTCGATGGGCCTGGCGCTCCAGAACAGCTCGGGCTCGAAGCGGGGGATGCCGGGGTAGGCCACCTTGGGCCCGTCGTAGAGGGTGTCGCCGATCCGGAGGTCCGACGCATTGACCAGACCGATCACGTCGCCGGGGAAGCCCTCTTCGACGGTGTCGCGATCGGCGCCGAACACCGTGGTCGCGAACTTGGTGCTGAAGGGCTTGCCGAGACGCTCGTGGGTGACCTGCATGCCCCGCTCGAAGCGGCCGGAGTTGATGCGCATGAACGCCATGCGGTCGCGATGCGACGGGTCCATGTTGGCCTGCACCTTGAACACGAAGGCCGAGAAGGGCGCTTCGAGGCTGCGCGGTTCGCCCAGGGCGTCCTCACGGGGCACGGGCGACGGGGCGAGATCGATCACGGCGTCGAGCAGATGACGGACGCCGAAGTTGGTCAGTGCCGAACCGACGAACAGCGGGCTGGTCTCACCCGCCATGAACGTCTTGGGATCGTGGGTGGCGCCGATCTCGTCGAGCAGCGCGACCTCTTCGGCGGCGTTGACCCATGCGTCGCCCTCGATCTCCTCGGCCTCGACGGCACTGACGATCTCCTCGCCCGCCTCGGTGGCGCCACGGCTGCTGCGAGCGAAGCGCACGAAGTCGCCGCTGCGCCGGTCGATGACGCCGCGGAAGTCGCCGGCCTGGCCGACCGGCCAGGTGACCGGGGTGGTCTCGAGACCGATGAGGTCGCTGATCTGATCCATCAGCTCGAGGGGTTCGCGGCCCGGGCGATCCCACTTGTTCACGAAGGTGAGGATGGGCATGTCGCGGGCCTTGCAGACCTCGAACAGCTTGAGCGTCTGGGCCTCGATGCCCTTGGCGGCATCGAGCACCATGACTGCGGCGTCGACCGCAGCGAGCACCCGGTAGGTGTCCTCGGAGAAGTCACGGTGACCCGGGGTGTCGAGCAGGTTCACGACGTGGTCGCGGTAGGGGAACTGCAGGACCGTCGATGCGATGGAGATGCCGCGGTCCTGTTCCATGGCCATCCAGTCCGACCGGGCAGACCGGCGTCCCGAGCGAGCCTTCACGGCACCGGCCTGGGCGACTGCGCCGGAGTAGAGGAGGAACTTCTCGGTGAGCGTGGTCTTGCCGGCGTCGGGGTGCGAGATGATCGCGAACGTGCGACGGCGGGCCGCTTCGGTGACGATCTCGGAGCTGGTCATCTCGTACTTCCTGGACGTGTGCAGCGGTTGCGACGGGCCTGGCCGATGTGCGAGACGGGGCCGCAACGGACGCTTCATGGTACGGCGACCACGCAGCGCTCATGTCAGCCGGCGGACGTGGGTTCGCGGCCCCACCGCCGCAGACGACGCAGTCGCTCCCGACGCGCCGCCTGTGCGACGATGCTCGGATGCAGCGCAGCACCCACCGCCACCGCACCACCAGAGCGACACGCCGCACGGTGGCTGCGCTGCTCCTCGTCGCCGCGCTCGTCGCCGCCGGGTGCAGCAGCAGCGACGACGACCTCTCGGTGGCCGAACCGGCCGCCGCCGAGGTGCTCGGCGAGGCCGTCACCCCAGCCGACGCCGACGAGGCAGCCGACGGGTCCGCCGATGCCGAGGCGTCGTCGACGGCAACGGTGCCGGCGGGCTTCACTGTCCAACCCAGCCTCGAACAGCTCGCCGTCCTCGATGCCGCCGAGGGAACCTCTCTCGAGTTGGTGCTCGAGGATGGCACCGTCGTCGCCAGCGGCGTGGCCGACGCGTTCGGGTCGTTGCTGTGGCGTGACGTCGAGCCGGGCACCTACCTCGTACGCACCGCACGGCCGCCGGCGACCCCGCCATCGAGCAGTCCGAGCCCGCCGTCGTGACTTCGCTCGACGATCCGCCCGACCCGACGATCTACACGGGCCAGATCCTCGTCGACGGATTCGGCTACATCACCACCCGCGACGGCACCACACTCAGCGCCAACGTCGTGCTGCCCGGCCCCGCCGAGGACGGCCCGTACCCCACCGTCGTGGAGTACTCGGGCTATGGACCGTCGAACCCCGACGCGTCGGGGCTGCAGGACATCTTCGGACCGCTCGGATATGCCTGGGTCGGCGTCAACATGCGCGGTACGGGATGCAGCGGCGGCTCCTTCCAGTTCTTCGAGCCGGTGCAGCTGACCGACGGCTACGACGTCATCGAGACCGTCGCCGCGCAGCCCTGGGTCAAGCACAACGAGGTGGGCATGGTCGGCATCTCCTACCCCGGCATCTCCCAGCTGTTCGTCGCTGCCGCGCAGCCTCCGAGCCTCGCAGCGATCACCCCGCTGTCGGTGCTCGACGACGCCGCCCGATCGACGCTCTCGCCGGGCGGCATCTTGAACACCGGCTTCGCAGTGGCGTGGTCCGACGAGCGCGAACGCGACAGCGCGCCCTACGGCCAGGGCTGGGAGCAGGGCCTCGTCGACGCCGGCGACACCGTCTGTGAGGCCAACCAGGCGCTGCGGCTCCAGAACACCGATGCCCGGGCGCTCATCGAGGACACGCCGTACTACGTGCCCGACGTCGTCGACGAGATCTCGCCGGTGGTGCTGGCCGATCGCATCGAGGTGCCGGTGTTCCTGGCCGGGGCGTGGCAGGACGAACAGACCGGTGGGCACTTCCCCGAGTTGCTCGACGACCTCACGAACGTGCCCGAGCTCTACGCCACGATGGTCAACGGTGCCCACACCGAGTCGGTGTCGCCGGCGATCATGGTCCGCTATCTCGAGTTCCTCGAGCTCTACGTCGATCGGGAGACCCCCGATCTCGCCGCCGCAGCGACTGATCGGTCCGGTGCTCACCCCGAGCCTGTACGGCGTCAGCGTCGCCATTCCCGACCTCGACCGCCTCGCCGGGCTCTCCTACGACGAGGCGCTCGCCACCTTCGAAGCCGACCCGCGCATCCGAATCCTGTTCGAACAAGGGGCCGCCGACGGCACCGACCCACGCACACCGTTGCCGCGCTTCGAAGCCGGGTTCGACGCGTGGCCGATCCCCGAAGCAACCGCCCGGCGCTGGCACCTCACGGCCGACGGGACGCTGTCGGATGCGCCCGTCGCCGGCGAGCCGACGTCATGGGTCAACGACCCCGATGCCCTACCCGCCACCACCTTCACCGGCGACCAGAACGACCTGTGGCGCGCCGACGTCGAGCTGGACTGGCAGCCGATTCCCGATGGCACGGGTGCCGCGTGGACGTCGCCGGCGCTCGACGAGACCGTCGTCGCCGTCGGGACGGCATCGTTCGACATCTGGTTGGCATCGTCGGCCGACGACACCGACATCGAGGTCACCATCAGCGAGATCGGCCCGGACGGATCCGAGACCTACGTGCAGTCGGGCTGGCTGCGGGCCAGCCAACGCGCCCTCGACAACGAAGCCAGCACCGAGGTCCGGCCGGCGCTCACCAACCTCGAGGCCGACGCAGCGCCGCTGCCGGCGGATGCGTTCACCCCGATGCGGGTCGTGGTGTTCCCATTCGCGCACGTCTTCCGTGCGGGCTCGTCGATCCGGGTGACCGTCGATGCGCCCGGCGGCGCCCGCCCGATCTGGGCGTTCGACACCACCATCGCCGCCGGTGAGACCAACCAGATCGCCCACGACGCCGAGCGTCCCTCGGCGCTGGTGCTGTCGGTCGTCCCCGGTGTCGACGTCCCCGCCGAGCCGCCGGCGTGCGGCTCCCTGCGCTCCCAACCCTGCCGCCCGGGTTGAACACTGCACGTGCAGGCCGGCGTTCGGATCGGCCCACGAACGAGCCGACCGAGTACTTTGTCGTCGATCGAGACGACTGCGGGCGCGGCCCGCTCAGTTGCGGCGGATCAGCTCCGCCGGGGGAAGGCGCACCATGAGCGACGACACACTCACCACCGACGAGGCCGACGCCTTCCGGGCACGCTGTCGGGCGTTCCTCGACGAGCACGCCACGGGTATCCCCTTCCGGGGTGCCGATCCCCGCGGCGACGCCGCCGTCGAGGCTGCCCGCCAGTTCCAGGGCGAAGCTCGCCGAGGCCGGCCTCGCAGGGCTGAACTACCCGGCCGAGTTCGGTGGCGCCGGACTCACCAAGACCCACGAACGCATCTACCGCGAGGTCCTCGCCGACTACCCCGACATGACGGCGCAGCTGACCATCAGCCACGGCATGTGCCTGCCGGTGCTCAACGACTTCGGCACCGACGACCAGAAGCGCGAGTTCATGCCCGACGTCATCGCGGCACGCACGATGTGGTGCCAGATGTTCTCCGAGCCCGGTGCCGGCTCCGACGTCGCCAGCCTCCAGACCCGTGCCGAGCTCGACGGCGACGAGTGGGTCATCAACGGCCAGAAGGTGTGGACCACCCTGGCCCACGTGTGCGAATACGGCATCCTCATCGCCCGCACCAACCCCGACGCCCCCAAGCACGCCGGCATCTCGATGTTCATCGTCGACATGCGCGACCCCGCCGTCGAGATCCGCCCGATCCACCAGATCGACGGTGGGATGCACTTCAACGAGGTGTTCTTCACCGATCTGCGCATCCCGGCCGACTGGCTGCTCGGCGAGCTCAACAACGGCTGGAACCAGGCCACCGCGATGCTCATGTACGAGCGGGTGGCCATCGGCGGCGGCTCCACCAGCGGCGTCACCACCCCGCACGCCAAGCGCCTGATCGACCACGCCACCAAGATCGGGCGCATCACCGAGCCCGTGCTGCGCCAGGAGCTGATGAAGCTCTACAGCGAAGAGGTCGCCAAGAGCCTGGTGTCGCCATGCGGACCCGGGCCGAGATGAAGGCCGGCAAGGCCCCCGGTCCCGGTGGCTCGCTGGGCAAGCTCCACGGCGCCAGGATCCTGCGCGACGTGCGGCGCCTCGCCGACGACCTGGTCGGCATGGAGAGCGACGCCTGGGTCGAGGGCGACCGAGGCGAGCAGTGGGCCAAGCTCATCCTCACCAGCTTCCAGGCCAGCATCGCCGGCGGCACCGACGAGATCCAGAAGAACATCATCGGCGACCGCGTCCTGGGCCTGCCCCGCGAACCCAGCGTCGACAAGGGCGTGCCGTTCCGCGAGCTCAAGGTCGGCACCCAGGCCTGAGCGTCGCAGCGCAAGCGGATCCTGCCGCCGGCCCTCGACCCCAGCCCTTCCGGAGACTGCGGCCGATCGTGTCTCGAGGCTGATCGGATCAGCTGCGTCGATCGGCGACCCGGCCGTCGCTGTGCCAAGCTCTCCCCGCTGCGCCGATCACGGCGGCGGCAGCGAGGGAGCAGACATGCAGGACTTCGAGGGACGGGTAGCGGTCATCACCGGAGGCGCGAGCGGCATCGGGCTGGCGCTGGCGCAACGGCTGGCGGCCGAGGGCATGACCTTGGTACTGGCCGACATCGAGGCTCGCGGCTCTCGACGACGCCGCTGCCGGCCTCCGTGACGACGGCGCCACGGTCACCACGATGGTGTGCGACGTCGCCGACGCCGACCAGGTCGGCTGCGCTGGCCGACCACGCCTGGTCCGAACACGGCGGCGTGCACTTCCTCGCGAACAACGCCGGCGTCGTCACCCGCCACGAACCCTGGGGTTCGCTCGAGGACTGGAAGTGGGTCATCGACATCGACCTGTGGGGCGTCATCTACGGCGTGCACCACTTCGTGCCCCGCATGCTCGCCGACGGCCAACCCGGCCACGTCATGAACACCGCGTCCACCGCCGGGCTGCTGGCCTTCCCGGGTATCGCCTCGTACAACGTCGCCAAGCGGGGCGTCGTGGCGCTCAGCGAGACGATGCACCACGAGCTGGCCGGCACCGAGCTGTCAGCGTGTCGGTGTTGTGCCCGGGCATCGTCGCCACACGCATCGGCGAGAGCGAACGCAACCGACCCGGCGTCGACCCGACACCGATGGCCGGTAGCGTCGGCGGCGGCGCCGCCGAGGAGCTCACCCCCGAAGCCGTGGCCGACGAGGTGGTCGGTGCGGTGCGGGCCGGACGTTTCTACATTCTCCCCCACGCCCACTACGGCGAGCAGGCGCTGCGCCAGGCCGAGAACCGCACCACCGGTGGCCCACCGGTGAAGCCGGTCATCAACTACTGACTCCACGGCGTCCACCGTTCATCGCAGCCGACACCGACGGAGACCCCACACCCATGCATGAACCGCCGCCAGGATCCGGGCCCGGCTGGTATCGATCGCCCGACGACCCGCCGAACACCCATCGCTACTGGGACGGCGAGCACTGGATCGGCGACGCCGAACCCATCCCGTCGGCCGACGATCGTCGGGTCGCCGGGATCGATGCGCCCATCGGCGGACGCGGGCCGCCGCATCGTGGCCCGGCTCATCGACCTGGCGATCAACGTCGCGGTCATCATCGTCATGACGGGCCTGATCGACGGCGACGTCGGCGACGCCACCCCCTCGGCGGTTCGCGTCGCTGGCCGGCGCTGGTCTTCACCGCCGGCTACGAGATCGTCCTCACCACCATGTTCGGCGGCACGGTCGGCAAGCTCGTGCTCGGCCTGCGTGTCGTCGAGCTCGACGGCACCATGCCTCCGAGTGCGCTCACCTCGACCCGTCGCTGGGCACCGAACGTCGCCACGTTGATCCCGGTCATCGGCCAGGTCGCCGGCCTGGTCATCCTGGTGCTGTCGCTGGCCTGGATCACCAGTGACCCGCAGCGGCGAAGTGTGTTCGACCGCACGGGCCCGACGTATGTGATCCAGGTCTCTTGACGGACCGACGACGAAGGGACCCGGTGATGGCCAAGAACGACTACACCGATGTCAGCGATGTCGGCATCGACGACGCCAAGCGCGAGCACCTCTACGAGGCGCAGACCGAGTGCGTGGTCAACTGGACCACCCGCGACGGCTGGCCGGTCGGCGTGCTGCATCGCTACGTGTGGCACGAGGCAAGGTTCTGGATCACCTGCACCGCCGAGCGCAAACGGGTGCCGGCGCTGCGGGCGCAGGCCGCAGAGCTCGGTGGTCGTCTCCAGCGAGGGCACCTGGCTCGGCGGCGACATCACCACCACCGCCAAGACGCTGGCGACGATCCACGACGACGCCGAGACCAAGGCCTGGTTCTATCCGGCGCTCGCCGCGCGCCTGCGCGCCGGCGACGCCGCCGGCAACGCCGAGTTCATCCGCCGACTCGACACCCCCAGCCGGGTGGTGATCGAGCTCGATCCCGCAGCAGTGGATCACCTACGACGGCACCCGCCTCGAGGCAGCCCTGCGCGGCATCGACCATCATGACGCGCCTGCGCAAGCGCAGCCGCAACATCGACCGAGCCCCCCGAGGGCTGGGAGATGGAGTACCTGTAGGCCGACCCCGTCGGCCGCCGACTCCGTGCCGGCCGGCGGTGACACAATGCGGGACCGACGAGCCGCATCGTCGACCGCCCCGCGGTCGACACGAAGGGGGAATCCATGACCGACAGCCGACGACCACGATGTCCAGGAACGCATCGCCGCACTCGAGGCCGAGGTGGCCCGCCTGCGGGCCCGCGAGCGCATCACCGCGACGTTCAACCAGTACCTGTACTCGCTCGACACCGGCTACGGCGACGGCATCCTCGACGTCTACGCCGAGGACTGCGTGCTCGACGTCGTCAACTTCCCGCCCGACGGCATCGACATGCACTTCGAGGGCCGCGAGGCCATGAAGCCGCTGTACGAGCCCTTCGGGTCACGCGAGAAGCTCATCGCCGGCGGTCACAACTCGTCGAACATCGCCATCGACGTCGCCGACGACGCCCAGACCGCGTCGCTGACCGCGTACTTCACGACGACCGCCAACAAGGGCGTCCAGGGCGGCCGCTACGAGGGCACCCTGCGCCTCGACGACGACGGGAAGTGGCGCTTCACGACGCTGGCGATCATCAGCGCCTGGGGCTTCCACCCCAACGACGCCACCAAGGTGAGCGACCCGGTCCCCGTCGATCGCTCGGCGTTCGCCGGCAAACCCGCCACCGCCGACTGACCACACGCCGTTCTCGTCGCGGATGATCCACCGTGACGGTGGATGTCCGCGACGAGAATCGGGCCTCACGAGTCGGCAGTGGCGCCATGGCATCACGTGCCTCGGTCCGCTACCTGACCCTCACCTTCTTCCTGACGGTCTTTGTCGAGCTGTTTCCCGCTGCATCGGTGCATCGAACCTTGAACTGTGACCTTGACCTTCCCTCGCCTTCTTGAACTTCGCCCTCATCTTGAAGGTTCTCGCGTCGCATCGGCCCTCGACCGTACGAGCGCTGAGGCTTTCCGCTTCACCCCTCTGCCCTTGGCCGTCACCTTCGCCGCGACAGGCTTCGTCGCTGCGCGACGCGCACCTTGAAGGTCGCCTTCCTGCCCCTCTTGACCTTGCCTCGGGCCCTTCACCTTGACCGTCAGACGTGGGCCCGTCGTGTCGACCTCCACGACGTCGGGGGTGATGGTCACCTCCGTCGCGGCACTGACCTGGGTGGCCTCGCCTGCCAGGTTCGTCGCCGTCACACGGCAGCGGTAGGTGCCGCTCTCGGCGGGCACGTGCAGCGATGCGGTGGCCCCGTCGATTGCGGTGCCGTTGCGGGTCCACTGGTAGGCGAAGCTGGTCGGGCCCCGATACAGGTTGGCCCCGGGTCGATCTGCCTCCCAGGTGCCGGTGCTGCACGAGTACTGCTCGGATTCGGTGATCACCGGCCGCGCACCGGCGACCGGCTGGCGCAGCACCGCCACGGCATAGGGCCCGGTGAGGGTCGCCGGCGAGACGTCGCCGGCGGTGAGCACCTGGACGCCCGAGGCTGCGCCGCCGGCGTCGAGCGTGGTCCGGGCGATCGTGGACGGCGCCACGAACGCTGCCCAGTAGAGAAGCTGCGCCTCCTCGTCGATCGCGAGTCCGAACGACCCGTCGGGCACGCCGTCGGTGGCGTCGAGTTCCGTGCGGGCACCGGTGCCGGCGAGGGTGGCCGAGGCGATCGAGTCGTCGACGGTGTTCGTCCAGTAGATGCGGCCCAGCCCACGGTGGATCGCGATGCCCAGGGGACCGCTCACCGGCCCCGGCGCCGTGACGAGGTCGCCGCCGCCGCTGCCGTCGAGCTCGGCGAACGAGATGGTGTCGCCGGCGAAGTTGGTCCAGTAGATCCGACCGCCGACGGGATCGATCGCCACCGCGACGGGACTGTCGAGCGTGGCCGCACCCGTCGCCAGCGTGCCGCCGCCGCTGCCGTCGAGGCGGGCGAACGAGATGGCGTCGCCGTTGCCGGCCGCCCAGTACAGCCGCCCCGCAGCGACATCGATGGCCAGACCGCCCACACCGCTGGTGTTCGCCACCGGCGGTGTTCACCTGCGTCGGCGTGCCGGACCCGTCGATCGGCGCGCCCCAGATGGTGTTGTCGAACGTGTTCGACCAGTACATGCGGCCCGCAGCAGTGTCGAACACCAGACCACCCGGGCCGAACACCGACCCGTCGCCGGGACGGAAATCGCTGCCCCCGCCCGACCCGTCGAGGTTCGCCGAACCAATGCTGTCGAAGTCCCCGTCGGCGTTGGTCCAGTAGATGCGGTCGTCGGCTGCCGCCGCGGGAATCAGCGTGGCCAGCAGCGTGAGCACCATGACGATCGACACCGCCCCGAGCCGTCGCTGCCGTGTACGCGCCCGACCCTGTTCGGTCCTCGTGTCGCCCATCGCCCTGCCCCCGTCGTGGTCGTGATCGAAGGACAGCGCGCGACTCGCGGTGATCCGAGTGCTGGCCCGGCGGCGACCCTACCGCACAGTTGCGGGCGTCTTCCCCGTTTCTGTCGCAGGTGTCCCCCGTGACGGAGGATGAGCGCGACGAGAAGCGGGAAAGCGGGCACCGATCCATCAGGGTCTCGACAACCCCAGCGATTCGGCCAGGGCGACCGTGCCGCGGACCGGATCGTCGGAGTTCGGGAAGAGCGCCACGCAGTCGGCGCCGGCGTGTGCCATGCGACGCAGGTAGTCGAGCGCATCGTCGGACGTGCCGACCGCTGCGATCTCACCCCACCACGATGCGGGCATGGCCGTAACGGCCTCGACCCACTCGTCCGATGCGCCGATCGTGGCGAGATCGTCCCAGAACGGTGCCGCCTCCAGCGCCCGCGAGCCGCCGGCCGCGACCTCGGCGAGGAACGGCGCCAGAGCCCGCCGAGCGGCGTCACCGTCCGCGTCGACCGCAGCTGCGGCGAAGACGGTGACCCGATGCGCGCCGGGATCACGTCCGGCGGACGCGGCGCCCGCAGCGATGCGCTCCCGAGCACCACGAAGGAACGTCGGGCCGACGAACTCGGCGAGCACGGTGCCGTCGGCCGTCCGCCCCGAGAGCTCGAGCGACCGGGGACCGTGCGCACCGATCGACACCAACGGAGTCGGATCCGGCGCGACGTCGAGCGCTGCATCGCGAAGGTGCACGTGATGACCGTCGACGTCGACGGTCTCACCTGCGAGGAGTCGCCGCACCACATCGGTGACCTCGCCGAGGGCTGTCAGCGGCGAGGTGGCTGCGGCCCCGATCTGCTCCATCCATGCAGGCACGCCGTGGCCGATGCCGCCGTGGAACCGGCCCGGGCCGAGCCGGGCCAGCGTTGCGAATTCCATGGCAGTGAACACCGGGTTGCGGGCGACCGCAGGCACGATGCCGAGGCCGACGCCGATGCGGTCGGTCGCCGTGAGGACCGCAGCGGCGAGGCTGACCCCGGCGGTGTAGCCGCAGTCCTCGATGACCCAGAACTCCTCGAAGCCGGCCGCCTCGGCGGCCCGAGCCTGATCGACCACGACGCGGGGCTCGGTGGTCCGGTGGGCCACCACCCCGAGGCTCGGACGCTCCGACGCTTCCCCCATGCCCGCACGCTACAAGGCCCGGTCCCCCCCGTTCTCGTCATGGTGATCCAC
Organism: uncultured Acidimicrobiaceae bacterium; assembly: GCA_963716795.1. Taxonomy (GTDB): domain Bacteria; phylum Actinomycetota; class Acidimicrobiia; order Acidimicrobiales; family UBA8592; genus CAVQUE01. The sequence goes on from CAVQUE010000005.1 coordinate 457,509, forward strand.
CTCCACGGTGGATCACCATGACGAGATCCGGTCATCAGAGGCGTTGGGCGGCTTCGATCATGTCCTCGAGCTCGTCGACGTCGTCGGACTCGAGGCGATCGGCCAGACGCTCGGCCTCGTTCTCGAGGTCGCCGAGGTCGACGCCGCCCCGGTAGGGGCTGTCCCGGAGGATCTCGGCGAACGACGCCACCACGATGGCCAAGCGGAGATCGTCGGCGGTGTCGCCCCAGGATCCCGACGATGTCACCGACCTCGATGTCGGTGTCGATCTCGGTGATGTCGCCGGTGTCGGGGTCCTCCCACCGCAGCGACACCTCGCCGATGTCGGTGCCGCACGCGAGTAGGTCGCCCAGGTCGTCGTCGAGTTCGAGCTCGTAGATTGCGGTGACCTGATGACCGGCGCCGATCTCGCCGGCGTCGACGTCGTCGTTGCGGAAGTCCGAATCGCGCACGCCCCGGTTCTCGAACCCGATGAGGCGGTACTCGTCGACCACGTCGGGGTCGAACTCGACCTGGATCTTGGCGTCGATCGCGATGGTCAACAGCGTGGCCGTGAGGTCGTCCTCGAACAGGCGCTCGGCCTCGTCGACGGTGTCGACGTAGGCGTAGAAGCCGTCGCCCTGGTTGGCGAGCTGTTCCATGAGCACGTCGTTGAAGCCGCCGAGGCCGACACCGACGGTGATGAGGTTGATGCCCTCGTCGGCGTCGTCGCGCAGCTGGCGGGCCAACCCGTCGGGATCGGTCAGACCCCGGTTGGCGATGCCGTCCGACAGCAGGATGACCCGGTTGATGCCCTCGGCGTCGTAGGCCCGGTTGGCCTGTTCGTAGCCGAGGCGGAGCCCGGCCTCGACGTCGGTGCTGCCCTCGGTCTGGAGACCCCGGATGGCTCGCACGATGTCGTCCTCGTCGCGGGCCTCGGTGGGTTCGAGCACCAGGCGGGCGTCGTCGCTGAAGGTGACGATCGAGACCGTGTCGTCGTTGTCGAGCTCGTCGACCAGTTCGATGAGCGAGCGCTTGACCAGCTCGAGACGGTTATCGGTGTTCATCGAACCCGACACGTCGACCACGAACGTCAGCGATGCCCGGGGCCGGTCGTCGTCGTCGACACGCAGACCCTGCACCCCGACCCGGACGATGACGTTGTCGTCGTCGAAGGGCGACGGTGCGCCGTCGATGGTGAGACCGAGCGCATCGTCGGGCTGGTCGTAGCGGTAGTCGAAGGCGTTCACGTACTCCTCGGGGCGCACCGACTCGGGCGGCGGGCGCTCGCCGTTGCGCAACCACTGGCGGGCCACGCTGAACGATCCGGTGTCGACATCGAGTGCGAAGGTCGACAGGGGATCGTCGTCGGGGTCGATGAACGACCGGATGCCGTAGTCGGCGAAGTTGCCGTCGACCTCGCGGCGCGGACCGGCCGGCTCGACGTCGGGATCGGCGAAGCCCCGATCGGCGTCGCCGAAGCTCTCCGCCGCCGACTCCCCATCGGATGACGAGGCATCGCCTTCGGCCATCTCCTCGGCGGGGGCCTCGAGATCGCCCCCGAAGGCCTCGCTGCCGTCGTCGCTCGCCCCGGTGGCGCCGTCGTCGCCACCGAAGGCGTCCTCGGCGTCTCGGGGCTCGGCGCCGCCGCCGAAGGATTCCTCGACGTCGCTCGATCGACTCCCGCCGAAGGACTCCTCGGCATCGGCGCCATCGTCTCGACTGGCGGGTTCGGAGCTGGAGTCGTCGTCGCTGCCGCCGCACGCAGCGGCGATCAGGGCGAGCGCGGCGACCACAGCGGTCAGCAACAGCAGCGAGCGGGAACGTCGTTTCGTGTCCATGGTCACTCCGACGGGCCCCACGCTGCTCGCTGGTTCCCGACCTCCGATGACGATGCCGTTGCGATCCCGTGTCGGCGGAGGCAGGCGTCGGCAGCCGACCTGGCCCGCCGAGCGTGGCCACCGGGCACAATGGCGGCCATGAAGCTGCGCATCGGCGATTCGCTCGTGCCCCCGTTGGGGCGACTCCGCACCTACGTGTGCGGCATCACGCCCTACGACACCACGCACCTGGGCCACGCGTTCACGTTCGCCTGGGTCGACACGCTGGCCCGCGTGATGGATCACGTCGGCGCCCACATGGAGGTGTGCCGCAACGTCACCGACGTCGACGACGACCTGCTGGCCGAGGCCCGGCGCCGGAACGAGCCCTGGCAGCTGCTGGCCAACCAGTGGCTGTACCAGTTCGAGGACGACATGCGAAAGCTCCGGGTCCGCAAGCCCGCCTTCGAGCCGCTGTCGCGCGACTACGTCAACGAGGTCATCTTCGTCATCCTGGCGCTCATCGAGCGTGGCGCCGCGTACGAGCGCGACGGCTCGGTGTGGTTCCGCGGCGCCAGCGATGGCCGAGCGGGCCGGGCTCGACGAGGCCCGGGCCATCGAACTCCACGCCGCGGCGCACGGCCAGCCCGAGGACCCGGCGAAGGAGCACCCGCTCGACGCAGTGCTGTGGCAGCCGTCGGGCCCGCACGAGCCGCGCTGGTCGAGCCCATTCGGCGAGGGCCGGCCCGGCTGGCACGTCGAGTGCGCGGCGATGGCCACGTCGATCCTGGGTCTGGCCATCGACGTCCACGCCGGTGGCGAGGACCTGGCGTTCCCCCATCACACCTACGAGTCAGCGATGGCCGAGGCCGCGACGGGCGTGACGCCCTACACCCGGTCGTGGATGCACATCGGCACCGTCCGGGTCCACGGCGAGAAGATGGCGAAGTCCACCGCCAATCTGGTGTTCCTGCGCGACCTGTTGCGCGACTGGGAGCCCGAGGCGGTGCGCCTGATGCTGCTCGACCGTCCGTGGAGCGAGGGCTGGGACTACTCCCCGGCGCTGCTCGACACCGCGAGCGAGCGCCTGGAGTCGTTGCGTCGTGCCGCCGCCACCAGCGGCGGGAGCGACCATGGCGCCGAGGAGGTCTGCCGCCTGTTGGTCGAGGGCCAGCAGTCGACCGCTGCCATCGAGCTCGGTATCGACGAAGGCGGCGACACCGCCCGCCAGGTCGGTCGCCTCCTCGGCGTCATCTGAGGCGCCGCTATTCGAGCTCGGCGCCCATGCGGGCGATGGTGTCGACGTACTCCTCGACCATCTCCATCATCACGGCCCGGGCGGGGCGCTCTTTGTTCATGCGTCCCACGACCTGGCCCACGAAGTAGTTGACGAGCTTCTCGGCGCCGGGGTTGCTGGCGGCCGAGCGGCCGATGCGCTGCTGGGCCTCGGCGATGAGCACGCCGTGCAGGGGCATCGGCAGCGGATCGGGGTTGGCGGGGTCGGCCCACTCGTCGGTCCAGGCCGTGCGGAGCTGACGGGCGGGCTTGCCGGTAGAGGCCCGGCTGCGCAGCGTGTCCGACGACGTGGCGTCGAGGAACTTCTTCTTCACCACGGGATGGGTCTCGGCCTCTTCGGTGGTGAGCCACACCGAGCCGGTCCACACGCCCGACGCACCGAGCGCCATGGCCGCGGCCATCTGGCGGCCGCCGGCGATACCGCCGGCGGCGAGCACCGGCGTGGGCGACACGGCGTCGACGACATCGGGGATCAACACCATCGTGCCGATCTCGCCGGTGTGGCCACCGGCCTCGTAGCCCTGCGCGACGATCAGGTCGACACCGACGGCTTGCTGACGCTCGGCATGTTGCACCTTGCCGGTGAGGCCGGCGACGGCGATGTCCTTGGCGTGGGCCTTGTCGACCAGGTCGGCGGGCGCCGGCCCGAGCGCATTGGCGATGAGGGCGATGTCGTGATCGAGCGCGATGTCCACCAGCGGCGCCGCGCCCGAGTGCGACCACGACGCGATGCCGGCGGCCCGACGCTCGTCGGCGGGAAGCTCCGGGACGCCGTACTTCGTGAGGAGGTCGTCGAGGAACTGGCGGTGCTCGGCGGGGATGAGATCGTCGGCCTGATCGCGGCTGAGTCCGCCCTGTTCGACCCCGACGTACTTGGCGGGGATCAACACGTCGACGCCGTAGGGCCGGCCATCGACGTTGTCCTCGATCCACTCGAGTTCGATCTGGAGCTGCTCGGGGCCGAACGCCACCGCGCCGAGCACCCCGAGGCCGCCGGCCTTGGACACCGCAGCCACCACGTCGCGGCAGTGACTGAACGCCAGGATCGGATACTCGATCCCCAACAGGTCGCACACCGGGTTCGTCATCACAGGCCTCCGTCGTGGCGCCATCCGGCGCCGCATGCGGCGGCGCTGTTTCGCCATGATGGCCCACGACGGCTCGTCGTGCGGCGGCGCGCCGGTCAGCTGCGGGCGGCAGGCCAGATCCACCCGATTCAGGATCAGGCGGGTGTCGGTCTCGGCGACGCCGGCCTCGGTTGCGCAGCCGGGCGAGGAGATCATCGAGGTCGGCCGGCGACGCCGACGGCGATCCGCAGCCGGAAGTCGACGCGGCCGGTCGAGATGCGCGGCCTCGGTGATGCGCTCGTCGTCGCCACGACGGCTTCGAACCGGTCTCGATCTCCGCCGGGGGCCAGCCAGCAGTCGACCCACGCGTCGATCGGGCGGCCGAGCGCCGCCTGATCGACCTCGGCCCGAATACCGGAGATCACGCCGCGCTCGAGGAGTCGGTTGATCCGGGCACCGGCGGCATTGGGGCTCAACCCCACCTGGGCACCGACCTCGCGCTGGGTCGAACGACCCTCTACCTGCAGGATCCGGATGATATCTCTGTCGATCTCATCTATCACAGTGAGATTCACTGTATCAGTGGCCTCAGGCGGTCGAGAACAGTGCCACACGCAGCTCGATCTGGTTCACACTGACGACATGACCACGACCGCCCTCCCCTTCGATGATCACACCTTCACGACGTTGCTCGATGCCGCCCATCAGCACGAGGTCCTGCGGTGGACCCCCGATCCCGACGTCACCGAACTCGGCCGTTCGCGCATGGCGCTCGAAGACGCCCGCCGCGAGCTCCGCTCGGCACGCTCCAAAGCTGCCTGACGGCGACGAGCCCGACCAACTGCTGCGCGCCCGACGGACTGCTGCGCGCCCGACCTCGGAGCCCGGCGCCGTGACCACGGGTACCGAGCAACGCTCCTAGACGATCCGCACCGGGTCCGTGCCGTCCCAGTCAGCGGCAGCATCGGCGACCATGGCGTAGAAGCCGAGCAGCCCGTCGTTGGCGGCGTACAGCTCGATGAAGTGCCCGAGGGTGGCAACGGCATCGACGAAGTGGAACCGCGTCGTCCCGGCGAGCGCCGACATCGCCAGGGGAAACCCGAACCCGTCGAGCAGCGCGGTGGTCTCGTCGAGGTCATCGACGATGTAGGCGAGGTGATGGAGCCCGGACTCGTCCGGGCCGTAGAGATCCCGCACCGCCGATGGCCCCGTCCCGTGGTCCTGGACGAGCTCGACCATGACGCTGCCCCACTGCCCATAGGCCGAGGTGTGATCGAACACTGCGGGTTCGCCCCGATGGACGACGTCGGTGACGGGGATGTGGCGACGAACGAAGAACGGACCGGCACCGAATCGCGTCTGCCCACTCCTCGGCGGCCGACCTCCGCGTCGGGAACGGCGTAGGCGATCTGGACAGGAGGACCCAGCCGGTCGGCGAAGAGGTGCGGCATGGTCCGATTGTGACACCCCGCCGACCGGGCGCGCCTCGGAGGCCGATCGATCCTGCGGACCGCGCTCGAGGGTCCGCCGCGGCAGTCGTGCTCCGGCGCCATGGATGGTCGCCAGAGCGGCCATTCTCGGCGCCAGAACCAGTCGAACGGCCGGATCGCCGCACCCGCACTACGCTCCGGCGATGGATCTCGACCAGGTGAAGGAAACGGCAGCACGACTCGGGCCGATGGCGTATGTCGCCACCGTTCGCCCCGACGGACGACCGCATTCGGTACCCATCGTCGTCAACTGGGTCGACGATCACATCGTCGGATTCGTGGCCAATCCGTCGGTGAAGGTCACCAACCTGCGCTCGAACCCGAACATCCAGGTGCACTGGGTCATCAGCGAAGCCACCAACATGGACAGCCTCATCGTCGACGGCACTGCGACGATCGTCGACACCGTCGAGGGTCGCACGGCGCTCTGGGACCGCATGGGCTACGACCTCGCAGCCTTCGAGCCCGGCGGCCCCGAGGCCGACACCCACGTCTTCATCGACGTCACACCATCGAAGGCTCTGGTGCTCTACAAGTACGGCACCGAAGGCCGCGACGACTGGCGCCCCTGAGCACCGGGCCGCCGAGCACCCACGACCACCAGACCGGCGCCGAGAATCGTTGCCGGGGCGACCATTCTCGGCGCCAGAGGCGGTCAACCGCTCGGAACGACCAGGTCCACGAACACGCCGTAGTGATCCGACGCCACCACGCCGTCGACCGGTTCGATCCCGAACAAGCGCGCCCGAACCGGGTTCCCCGCCGGTCGTGCTCGCGGCCAACCCACCAACACGTAGTCGAGGCGCCGCTCGGGCCACGCCGAATCCACCACGTACGGATTGCCCACCGACCACGTCGCGCCCGACCCCTCGACCCACCTGGGCCCACGCATCGCTGAAGATCAGCCCATCGACCGGCGGGGCCGACAGCCCGACCAGCGACCGGATCTCATCGGACTCCGGGACCGCGTTGAGATCACCGACCAGCACCGGCGGGAACCCCTCGGCGGCGGGGCCGTCGTCGCTCGGCGATGAACGCCATGACCTCGGCGACCTGTCGACGCCGCAGCCCACTCTGGTGGAACCCGTGCGACAGATGCGTCGTGAACACATCGAGCGGCCCCGTCGGTGCTGCGACCCGAGCCCACAGCACCGTCCGATGCAGGGGCGCCTCGCCGACGTCGAGCCAGCGCCATTCGCTCTCGATGATCGGCCAGCGCGACCAGATGGCGTTGCCCATGATGCGAGCGCCAGCGGCAGCGGCCTGATCACCGTCTGCGACCTCATCGTCGACCGTCGACCCGGCCGCTCGCGGCGCGGCGCGACGACCGACGTGCCCACCGAGGCGGTCGACCAGCCACGCAGGCTGGTCGGGATCGCGGAACGACACCTCCTGCAGCCCGACGACATCGGCACCGACCGACGCCATCGTCGTCGCCAACGCAGCCTGCCGCTGCTCCCACGGACCGTGCTTCCACCACAGGTTCCAGGTGGCGACACGAATCGTCGAGGGGATGGTCATCCGCCGAGTCTGGCCGACAACGCGTCGAATCACCCGGTAGTGCCGAGTCCGATCAGCTGACCCGCGTCAGCACCTTGGCCGTGAGCCGGCCTCCGGTGTCGCTGGCCCCGCGGAGCCGTCGTGTCGAGTGGCCCACGATGGCGCCACCCCACACGACCGACCCCAGCGGGTCTCAGTAGGGCATCGTCCCGCCGTCGACGGGGAACATGCAGCCGGTGAAGTTGCGGGCAGCATCGCTGCGCCAGCATCACCGCGACCGCGGCAACCTCTTCGACCTTGTTCGGACGCTTGATGCAGCTCTCCTCGGAGAACATCTCGATCAGCGCGTCGTAGCTGTCGAGACCCATCGCCACCGCCGAATCGGGGCCGGTGGCACGCACGATGTCGGTCTCGATCGAGCCCGGGCAGGATCGCGTTGACCGTGACCCCGGTGGTGCCCGTCTCCTGCGCCGCGGCCTTCACCAGAGCCGTTCACGGCGTGCTTGGTGGCCGCATAGCCAGGGATGCCCGGCTTGCCGAGCTTGCCCTCGACCGACGAGGTCACGAGGATGCGTCCCGTGTCACGTTCGAGCATGTGCTGGAGACCCTTGCGCATACCCCAGAACACCGAGTTGAGGTTCCAGTCGACCTCGAGCTTCCACTCCTCGTCGCTCATCATCGCGACGGGGGCGGTGTTCAGCACACCGCCGGAGTTGAGGCACAAGATGTCGAGCTGGCCGTACGTGTCGATCGCGAAGTCGACGATGCCCTCGCTGGTCTCCTGCGTCGATGCGTCACCGGCGTAGAACGCGGCGTTGTCGCCGGCGTTCATCTCGGCGAGGCACTGCTGTCCTTTCGCCTCGTCGCGTCCGTTGACGACGACCTTGGCACCCTCGGCGAGGAATGCGTCGGCCATGGCCCGTCCGATGCTGCGGGTGCCGCCGGTGATGGCGGCGACCTTGCCTTCGAGCTTTCCCATGATCTGTTCTCCTCGTCCTAGTAGGGCGACGTGCCGCCGTCGACCGAGATCAGCGAGCCGGTGATGCCGGCGCCGGCCTCGGATGCGAGCAGTGATGCGACGAGGGCGACGTCTTCGACCTCGTTGAGTCGCTTGATGGCCGAGTCCGCTGCGAACACGTCGAGCAGACCCTGATAGGTCAGACCCATGGCCTCGGCGGCGCCCGGACCGTCGCTCTTCATGACGTCGGTCTCGATGGCGCCCGGGCAGATCGCGTTGACGGTGATGCCGAGCGTGCCGACCTCTTTGGCGCAGCTCTTGGTGAGTCCGTTGATGGCGTGCTTGTTGGCGACGTAGTGCGAGACCGCCGGCTTGCCCTCTTTGCCCTCGACCGAACTGATGTTGATGATGCGGCCCCACTGTTGGGGATCATGTAGCCGAGCGACTTCCGCATGCACCAGAAGGTGTGCCAGAAGTTCCACAGCAGGGTGTCCTGCATCTGCTCGTCGGTCATCTCCGCGACCGGAGCGGCACCGGCAGCACCGCCGGCGTTGCAGACCATGATGTCGATGCTGCCGTAGCGCTCGACCGCAGTGTCGACGAGGGTCTCGCAGCCCTCGCGGGTCATGGCGTCGCCAGCCAGGAACATGGCGTTGTCGCCGGCGCCCATCTCGTCGAGGGCTTGTTGGCCCTTCTCCGGTGAGCGGCCGTTGATGACGACCTTGGCCCCCTCGGCGAGGAAGGCCTCGGCGATGGCCCGTCCGATCCCACGGGTTCCCCCGGTGATCGCCGCGACCCTGCCTTCGAGTTCCATGTGTCTTCTCCGCTTTCGACGAACGTGCGGGCCGAATACTAACCAGGGAGTCGATTCCGCGCCGGAGCGAGGCCCCAGCGGATCCCGCCCCGCCACACCCGCTCACGTTCGCTGCGCTCACGGGCCGTATCGGCGAGGGTGTCGGTGCGCGCCGATACGGTGGCCGGCCATGGGCATCCTCTGCGGCCATTGCGGCGAACGACACGCCACGGTGGCCGAGGTCCGCCAGTGTTCGGACAGTCCCGACAGCGCATCGGCGGACCATTCCCTCGACGGCGACCCGGGCCCCGCGGGGCCGACGCCAGCGCCGCAGACCCGCGACCGCGAGTCGTCGCCGTGTGCACGACGCGCGGTCCGCGGCGTGGCGCACGCCGCACGGGGCGCCGTCGGGCCACCACGGCGCCCACCGCCGGTGCTCCTGCGCCGTTGCCGTCATCGGTCACCGTCGAGTCCCTGGCCGGGCCCGATGCGCTCGGCCGCAGCGTCCTCGTCGTCCCCGACCAGGCGCCGCCGGCGCCCTGGTCCGATGCCATCCGGGTGACGGTCACGTCGCGCCCGGACGAGGCCACCCTCGACCGGCTCCAGGACGGCGTGGGCCACCCGCCAACGCCTCGTCATCGACGTCGTCGACGAGCCCGACCCGATCGCCGGTGCTCGACGTGCCCTGGTGGGAACTCGACCCCGACGTCGAGATCGGCCACGAGCGCCTGGCTCACCTGGTGTTCGCCAACGCGGTCGACGCTCGCGAGCCCGCCGAGCCACGGTTCGCTCCCCTCGCGCAGGCCATCGCCGCCGGAGCGACCCTCCGCGACGGGCAGCGACGGCGACATCGACCTCGACGGCAGCCCCGCGTGGTGCGACGGCGGACCCCTCGACGACCTCGGCGGCCTCGACGCACCCGTGGTCCCGTGGGTGAACCTGGCGGTCGGCTCGCTCGCGCCACTCGGAGCGGTGCACGGCGATCGAGCCGGCGTGCTCGAGCTCGCGCCCGACCAGCTGGCGGCGGTCACCCATCGTGGTGGCGGGGCGCGCATCATCGCGCCGGCCGGATCGGGCAAGACCCGGGTCCTCACCGAGCGGGCCCGTCATCTGATCGCCGACCTCGGCATCGACCCTCGCGCCGTGTGCCTGGTCGCGTTCAACGTGCGAGCCCGTGAGGAGATGCAGGAACGCACTGCCGACCTCGACGGGCTCGAGGTACGCACCCTCAACAGCCTGGCGTTGGCCATCTGCAACGGCACCGGGCCCTTCGCGACCCCGACCCGGCATCGCCGGGTCGACGTCATCACCGAGGTCGACGTGCGCCGCACCCTCGATCGGTTGGTCTCGGTGAAGCGCCAGGCCATGAGCGACCCCATCGCCGCGTGGATCGAGGCGCTGACCGCATCGCGGCTCGGCCTGCGCGACCCGAAGACCGTCGAGGACGACTTCGGCGGCGACGTCAAGGACTTCGCCACGCTCGGGCCGCGCTTCGTCGAACGCCTCGACGACGCCGGCCTGGTCGACTTCGACCAGCAGATCCTGCGGGCCATCGAGATCCTGCTGACCGATCCCCGCGGCACGGGCCCAGGCCCGGCGGGTGTGCGGGATGCTGCTCGTCGACGAGTTCCAGGACCTGACCCCGGCCCACATCGTGCTCGTGCGGCTGCTCGCCGGGCCCCGCGCCGACGTGTTCGGCGTCGGCGACGACGACCAGACGATCTACGGCTACTCCGGGGCGTCACCGCGCTGGCTGATCGACTTCGCCGAGTTGTTTCCCGGCGCCGGCAGCCACGATCTCGAGGTCAACTACCGCTGCCCGCCGGCGGTGGTCGAGGCGGCGTCGACACTGCTCACCCACAACCGCCGACGCGTCGTCAAGACCATCCGTCGCCGCACCCGGCCGCAGCGACGGGTCGACGCCGACGGCGCGGGCCCGCCGATCGTGGCGCTGACCACCAGCCATCCGGCCACGGCGCTCGTCGAGCGGGTGCAGGCGCTCGTCGCCGCCGGCGCCCGACCCACCGACATCGCCGTGCTCACCCGGGTCAACGCCACGCTGTTGGCGCCCTCGTCGCCCTCGACGAGGCCGGCTGCCCTGCTCCAAGCCGGTCGACGTCGGGTTCATGGAGCGCACCGGGGTCAGCGCCGCCCTCGCGTGGCTCGCGTTGGCGACGGCCCCGAGCCGGGCACTGCCCGAAGCAGCGCTGGGCGTGGCGGCACGACGCCCGCCGCGGGCCATCGCCCCGCGTGTCGTCGACTGGATCGCCGAGAAGCGCACGACGCGCGAGATCGCCGATCTCGCACAACGCATGCGCGACGAGCGCGACGCCAAGAAGCTCGGCGCCCTCGTGGCCGACATCGAGACCGTCCGACGCCTCGCCGAGCACGGCGCCTCGACCCGCCGCCTGCTGGAGGCCATCCGTGACGACGTCGGCCTCGGTGGCGCCCTCGACCGACGCCTCGATGCCTCCAAACGGTCGGTCGACCGGTCCTCGCACGGCGACGACCTCGCGGCGCTGCTGTCGATCGCCGACCTCCACACCGACCCCGCAGGGTTCGCAGACTGGCTGGGCGAACGGCTGCGCAGTGCCGCCGACGATCGCCACGGCGTGCGGCTGGCCACGGTGCACAAGGTCAAGGGTCGGGAATGGCCCCACGTCGTCGTCTACGAGGCCACCGCCGGGCTCGTGCCGCATCGCCTGGCCGACGCCATCGAGGAGGAGCGTCGCATCTTCCACGTCGCGATCACGCGGTGCTCGTCCTCGGTGACGATCATCAGCGGCCAACCGCCGTCGCCCTTCGTCGACCAGATGACGGTCGCCCGCGACCCCTCGGCACCCGAGCCGACCGTGGCAGAGGCCCGTCCGGCCCGGCCCGCGACGCCCGACCGACCAAGCCCACGACGGGCGGCACCGCCGGCGGCGTCGAGCATCGAGGTCGCCCGCCTACGAGAGCACCTGCGGGCGTGGCGCACCGAGCGATGCGAAGCGAGACGGGGTCCCGGCCTACGTGGTCTTCTCCGATGCCACGCTGGCCGAGTTGGCCGACTACCGCCCGTCGACGACCGACGAGTTGCTCGCCATCAGCGGCATCGGCCCCGCCAAGGTCGAGCGCTACGGCAGGAGGTGCTCGCGATCCTGGCCGGCTGATTCGCCGCCGCATCGTCGCCCACCGTGCAACGGTGTCGACGAGCGGCCGCCGTCGACTCCCACCGGCCGACGGCGACTGCCCGCTTCCCGCCACAGAGCGGCGACGTCGGCACAGGTGCCGACATCGACGAGCATCGCACGGACCGGATCGCCAGTCTTCACACACCTGGTGCCCCGACTACACACACCGTGCAGACAGCAGCCGCGAGTCGGCTACGGTGACGGCATCGGCCCCGGCGACCGACCAGGGGGCCCGGCGAGGAGGGTCGCAGTGGCCGAGGTGCCCACGATCGACGAGATCGCGTCGATCACCGATCCCCGTCAGCGACTCGTGGCCGCCGGGGCCCGTGCGCTGATCGACGACGGCTTCCGGATCCTCGCAGCGGGCCTGAGCCCCGAACGCAGTCGCCGCGCTGGCCGGTCGGTCCCGGCGCACGTTCTACGAGCACTTCGACACCAAGGAGGACTTCCTCCGTGCGGTGTTCGCCCGCCACCTCGACCCCTCCGAGGAGGTCCTGACCACCCAGCGGCTGGCCGAGGACGTGCTCGCCGCGATCGTGACCGACGAGGGTGCGAGCATGCTCGACACCATCGACGAACTGACCCGTCGCCAGTACGTCCGCAACACCCTCTCCGATGGGGACCGGGTGGGGACCATCGCCTGGTCGACAGCGGGATCCGACCCGACAGACGCACGCGGCATCGCAGGTCTACCTGCGATGCGATCGACGAACTCTGGGAGCAGAACGTCGCACTCGCCCTGGCCACCTGGGCGCTGGCGATGCGCCCGCCGTGGACCGCAGCACAGCTGGGCCGAGCCATCGTGGCGATCTCGGACGGCTTCTACGCCCGAGCGCGCATCGAAGACGACGACCACGCCGAAGACTTCTCGCGGGTGTTGACGACGCTGATCGCCACCGCCGTGCAACGCCTCGACGAACCGCCCGAACAACTCGACGACCGGCTCGCGTCGCTGCGACGAGCCGCAGCGATCGGCGTCAGGGAACGCCACGACCCCGCCGCTGCGGTCACCGCACGACGCCGACTGCTCGATGCCCTCGCCGACGTCGCTCGAGATCCAGAGCTTCGACCAGCTGACCCTGGCCGATGTCGCCGATCGAGCCGGCGTCGGACTCGGGACGGTGCGGGCGAGCTTCGGGGATCTCACGGCCGTCCTCTGGCAGAACTCGTCGCCGACCGACTCCCACCCTTCGACCGCGAGATCGACTTCGATCGCCGAACCACCGAGATGGGCACCGCAGCGCTGCTGCGACGCCACCTGGCCCGGTTGCGGGGCTGGTCCGATGCGAACCCGGGCATCGCCGGCGCCGTCGCCAGTGCGGTGACCGAGCCGTCCGAGGCCGGTGAGCGCCCTGATGCAGTCGGTCATCGGCCCGGCTGCCGAGCTGTTGCGCCGCGCCCGCGCCGAGCGCGAGTTCGCGGTGCCGGTGATGACCGAACCGGTTGCCGCAGTGTTGACCTTCGGCTCACTGGGGGCGACCCTCATCCCGGGAGTCGCCGTCCGACGCCGACTGGCTGGTCGATGCCGTCATCCGCGGGCTCGATGACGCCACCGCACGACGGACTCGGCGGACTCGCGACGATCCAGCACGCGACCCGCAGCACCGTGAGCCCGCCGGGAGTCCCACCGCCGAGGAGATCGCGGCCATCGAGAATCCACGCGAGCGCCTCGTCGCCGCGGCGGCCACGGTGCTGCACGACGAGCTCTTCGATGTGGTCTGCGATGGACTTCGCCCAGAGGAGCTCACCCGTGTCGCCGGGCGATCTCGACGCGTGTTCTACGACCACTTCGACGACCGAGCGGACGTGCTGCGTGACCGTCGCCCTGACCTATCTCGAGCCGAACGCGGATCGCTCGCCGACAAGTCGGGCGACCTCGGTTTCGCCTTCGACGTCGTCGAGGGCGATCTGATCGAGGGCGCAACCCTGCTCGTGGATGCCACCTTCGACGAGACCCTGGCCTCGGCGCGTCCCGCCATGCGTATGCTCGCCTGGTGCGTCGGCCGCAACGACGACGTCATCGGGGACGCCTACCGCCACCACCATGCGGTCAGTGACGCATCCATCGGCGACTGCTCGAGCGCCTCAACGCGGCCGTCGGGCTGCGCTTCCGACCGCCCATGGACCGGCGAGAAGGCCTCGATCACGATGCGGGCCCTCGCCGACGGCCTGTATCTGCGCCATCAACTGGAGGTCGAGCCGCGACGCCGACAGCCGAGCAGCCGGACGACCGCGCCCGACGCCGAGGGCGACGACATTAGCGCCCGGCCGAGCTCGACGTGACCGAGCTGTTCACGCTGACCGCGCTGTGCCTGCTGCCCGTCGCCACCCAACCCGCCGGCACGCCCGACGTCGCGGTCGCCGACCATCTCGAGGATTTCGCCGACGCGCTCTCCGACGGCCTGGCGCGAGGGCGTCGACGTCGATCAACTCCTCGATGCACGCGAACGCGTGCTCGCACGCGCTGCGAGACACCGTCGCTGCCCTCGGGCCGACGATCGACCTCGACGCCGTCGCGCTGACCGCGGGCCTGTCGATGCGATCGGTCGTCGCAGCCTTCGGCACGCTTGGCGGAGTTGGTCGAAGCCGCCGTCGACGAGAGTCTGCCCCGCTCGGACAGGAGGCCGCCTTCGATCTGGCTGCGGGCGACATCGACATCGAGGACATGGTGCGACGGCATCTGCTTCGGGTCGGCCAGTGGGCACGCACCGAACCCGAACTGGCCCGCTGTGGCTGGCGTCGGCGACCGGCGCGGTGCCGGCCATCGGTCGAGACGTGTCGCAGCGCTTCTCCGAACGATTCGCCGAACCGCTCGTCGACGATGCTCGACGAGGCACATCGGCCACGCAGGACGACCGAACCCGACCCATGGTCGGCTCGACGTCGGCCATGGCGACCAACGTGCTGCTCGGCCGCATGACGGCCGGCCGAGGACTCGATCTGCGAGCGCATGGCTGACCGACGTCGTGCTCCGTACGCTCCGCCTCGACTGGATCCTGTCGACGGCCGCTGCCGTCGACGGAACGACGGCCGCATCGCAGGGCGAGTTCACGCCGACGGCGCCACCCCAGGGGGGGTACGGGGTGGGGCCGTCGGCGTCGTTTCGGGTCAGCTCATCGCATGGGGGCGCCCGACCGGAGTCGGGGCACGACCGCCCACCATGCGCAGGCGACACAACCGGAGGGGGGTTTCCGGTGTCGTCGCCACTGCCACTGCCCGAAGACGAGGTCACGACAGCCATGACGGTCCTCGCGATCGAGGCCGCACGGTCTCGCCGGCGCGGACTCTGACCCGACAGCGCCGCGATCGCAGTCATGAGTTCCTCGGTGATCTCGCGCTTGACGGCGGCGCTGCGGCCGCGGCCCGCCCAGCGACCGAGATCGATCGGTGCTC
Organism: uncultured Acidimicrobiaceae bacterium; assembly: GCA_963716795.1. Classification (GTDB taxonomy): domain Bacteria; phylum Actinomycetota; class Acidimicrobiia; order Acidimicrobiales; family UBA8592; genus CAVQUE01. The sequence continues at coordinate 472,978 of CAVQUE010000005.1, forward strand.
CGAAGCGGACCTGCACGTGGCCACGCACACGAGGCAGACGTCGGCCGGGTGGCTGCACCCGGTCGGTGCCGATGATGCCCACCGGCACGATGGGTGCACCGGTGTGCAGGGCGAGGTGGGCGGCGCCGACGTGCCCCTGGTGGAGCAGGCCGTCACGGCTGCGTGTGCCCTCGGGGAAGATGCCGACGATGTCGCCCTGATCGAGACGTTGCGCCGCGGCCCGCAGACTGGCGGCGACGCCACGGCCGCTGCGGTCGACCGGGATCATGCCCGCCGCCGGGAACAGGCGACGGCTGACCGGGTGAGCCAGGTACTCGGCCTTGCCCAGGAAGGTCACCGGACGGGGGAGTTCGTACATCAAGCACCATCGAGTCGAGAAACGACAGGTGATTGGCGGCCAGGATCACGGGTCCGGACGCGGGCACCGACGCTCGCGCCATCGAGTTCGACGTCCGGAGCCACATACGTCGCCATGGCCAGCTGACACGTCGCGTGGACCAGTAGTGGCGGCCGACTCGCGTCGAGGTCGACGCCGGCGAGCGGCGACACGGACTCGACCACCGGTGCGTGGTTTCGACTCGTGTCGTCGAGGCTCGCTCGGTCGTGCCGGGTGGTCATGGCGGAGACGCTATGGGCCGCACGTTTCCCGCTCGTCGCCTGGCGATGAACAACCCGATGCGACTGCCTGTACGCATTCTTTCGCACCGGACGCCGTTCGTGACCGTCGACACGCGCCGACCGGTCCCGGTAGTGTCGCCGCCATGCGTGCCTGGCAGCTCCACGAACTCGGCGATCCCATCGACAACCTGGCGATCCACGAGGTCGACGACCCCGAACCGCCCCGATCGGGCCAGGTGCGGGTCGCCATCGAGTCGGTCGGTATCTCCTTCCCCGACGTGTTGCAGTGTCGCGGCCAGTACCAGATCCCGACCCGTCCCGCCGTTCACGCCGGGCGGCGAGAGCGCCGGCACCATCACCGAGGTCGGGCCCGACGTCAGCGATGTCGCGGTCGGCGACCGGGTCATGATGCTCGGCGGCGGGCTGGTCGAACAGGTGGTCACCGCAGCGCCGTCGGTGTTCGTGCTGCCCGACGGGTTCAGCTGCGACCAGGCCGCGGCGGTGCCGGTCAACTACGGCACCACGTGGTTCGCCCTGCACGACCGGGCGCACCTCGCCGAGGGCGAGACGCTGCTGGTCACCGGCGCGGCCGGCGGAACCGGATCGGCGGCGATCCAGCTCGGCAAGGCAGCCGGAGCAACAGTCATCGCCGTCGCCGGTGGCGCCGACAAGACCGCCCAGGCGACCAATGCCGGCGCCGATCACGTCGTCGACCACCACGCCAACCCCGGACTGGGTCGACACCGTGCGCGAGCTCAGCGGCGGCGGCGTCGACGTCGCCTATGACCCGGTCGGCGGCGACACCACCCACCAGGTGCGTCGATGCATGGCCTGGGACGGGCGCCTGCTCATCATCGGCTTCGTGGCCGGCATCCCCGATCTGCCCGCCAATCACATGCTGTTGAAGAACTACAGCGTCGTCGGCGTGCACTGGGGAGCATCACTCGGACGCGACCCCGAGGCCCTCGGCCGCCAGATGCGCGCCATTCTCGACCTCGCGGCCACGGGCGCCGTCGACCCACTGATCTACCCGCCCTATGACTTCGCCGACGGCGCCCGCGCCGTGCAGGACCTCGCCGATCGCAAGACGTGGGGCAAGGTCGTCGTCCACGTCGGCGACTGACGCCTCCCCATGGGGGTCGTCGAAGAACACCGCGAAGGCCGGGTCGCCTGGCTGACCATCGACGCACCGCCGTGCAACGTCATGACACGCGAGGTGTTCGTCGCGCTGTTGCAGACCAGCGAGTCCTTGGTCGCCGATCCCGACCTCACGGTCGTGGTGCTCCAGAGCGCCGACCCCGAGTTCTTCCTGGCGCACTTCGACGTCGAGTTGCTGCTGGCGTCACCGTCGATCGGCCGGTCGTGCGCGGCGACCGAGCTCAACGCCTTCGACACCATGTGCGAGCGCTTGCGCACGATGGACAAGATCACGATCGCCAAGATCGCCGGCCGTGTCGGCGGCGGCGGCGCCGAGCTCAGCCTGGCGTGCGACATGCGCTACGGCGCGCTCGGGCCGGGCGGTGGTGAACCAGATGGAGGTACCGATCGGCATCACGCCCGGCGGTGGCGCCACCCAGCGACTGCCCGTACGTATCGGCTGGGGCGGGCGATGGAGATCATCGCCGGCGGTGTCGACCTCGACGCCGAGCCACCGGCGAGCGCTGGGGTTGGTTCGACCGGGCCCTGCCCGCCGATGAACTCGACGCGTTCGTCGACGGCCTGGCCCGCCGGATCGCGTCGTTCCCACCCGACGCCGTTCGACACGCCAAGGCCGCGATGCTCGCCGGCACCGCCGACCCCACCGACGGACTGCTCACCGAATCGTAGCACTTCGACCAGACCATGGCCCTGCCGTCGTCTCGCGCCACGATGCAACGTTTCCTCGACCTGGGCGGTCAGACCCGAGCCGGCGAGCGCATCGTCGACCAGATCGCCGCCCGAGCGGCGACCGACCACTCCTGACGCCGCCGACCGATCGACTCGCCCCGACCATGAGCCCTGAACACGCACCCGAGTTCCGCGACCGCGCCAACACCGTCGAGACGCCCCACGCCGAGTACATGCTGCGCCACAGCCGTCGCATGGACCGCTGGGGTTCGGCGTTGACGCGCTGGGATTTCCCGGACCGCCTCGAGCTCCCCACCGACCAGCCGATCCTGTTCGCGGCCAACCACCGCAGCTTTCTCGACATCGCCGCCGCGCTGGCCATCTTCGGACGGTTCGGGCTGAGCTGTCGCTGCCTGGTGCGCGCCGACATCTTCGCCAAGCCGGTCGTGGGCAGCTGGCTCACACAGCTCGGCTGTATCCCCACCGATCGCGCCACACGCGAGCAGGCCGAACAGACCGCCATCGACACGCTGCTGGCTGGCCAGACCGTGGCGATGATGCCCGAAGGTCGCCTCGTGCCCCCCGACGAACGCCCCACCGGCGTCAGCACGCCGAAGCTCGGGCGTGGCGCGCATCGTGGCCGCGACCGGCGCCGGTGTCGTGCCGGTCGCCATCCACGACAGCGACCGCGTCTGGCCCCGGGGCCGACCCCCGAAGCTTCCGCTGCGCGGCCGCCACACCGTCACCATCCGGGTGGGCACGAGCCCCGTGCCCTTCGACAGCGGCGACGCCCAGACCGACGCCGATCGCCTCATGGCCACCATCGCCGACATGCTGCGCGAGATCGACGCCGAGCGCTCCGACGAAGACCACCTGGGCCGCACCAGCTGACCCGCCCAAACCCACATTGCTGGGAGTTGTGGACCTCGACGGTGCACAACTCGCAGCCGTTCGGGTCTCAGCGGTCGGCGTCGACCAGGCGGAACTCGTCGGTCAGGTCGTCGAGTACGGCCTTGAGGTCGGCATCGATGCCGACCTCGACGGCGGCGGCGGCATCGTCGAGCTGCTCGGGGCGAGTCGCACCGACGATCGGCGAGGTGATCACCGGGTTGGCCAGCACCCAGGCGACTGCCAGCTGTGCCATCGACATGCCCGCGTCGGCGGCCAACGGGCGAATCGCATCGACGGCGTCGTGGAGACGATCGGTGAAGTAGCGCTCGGTGTAGCGATCGCCCTGTCCGCCGGCGAGGGTGAAGCGCGACCCCTCGACGGGTGCCTCACGGGGATGCTTCCCGGTCAACAGCCCACCGGCCAGCGGGTTGTAGGGGATGACCGCGATGTCCTCGGCGGCGCACAGATCGAACAGGTCGCGCTCGTAACTGCGGAAGAGAAGGTTGTAGCGAGGCTGCACGCAGTCGTACCGGGCGATGCCCAACACCTCGCTGCGTCCGAGCGTCCGCGCCAGCACCCAGGCGGGGAAGTTGGAACACCCGACGTAGTGGACCTTGCCCTGGCGTATCAGGTCGTCGAGCGCCCCGAGCGTCTCGTCGGTGGGCGTCGACTGGTCGGGGAAATGGATCTGGTAGAGGTCGATGCGCTCGACGTCGAGGCGGCGCAGCGAGCCCTCGACGGCGTCCATGATGTGGCGGCGGCTCCCACCGCGCTGCCATGGGTTCGGTCCGGTGGGACCCCAGAACTTGGTGGCCAGGACGACCTCGTCCCGACGTCCCTGCAGGAATCGGCCCATGATGCGTTCGGTGTCGCCGATGGTGTCGGGCCCGGCGGCGGGGTACATGTCGGCGGTGTCCCAGAAGCTGATGCCGAGCTCCAACGCGTGGTCCATGATGGCGTGGCTCGTGGCCTCGTCGCACTGGTTGCCGAAGGTCATGGTGCCGAGACACAGGCGCGACACCTGCAGGCCGGTGCGGCCGAGCGTCGTGTGCTTCACGAGTCGGATCCGGCCCCGGCGTTGCCGGCCGCATCGGCGTCGGGGATCTCGATCGTGAGGCAGTCCGAGCCGCAGGCGGCCTCGTCGGCGCCCTCGACCGGCGCCGGCCGATGCAGCACGGCCTTGGTGGCGGTGATGACCCCGTGCGGGTCGCCGTCGCCCACGGCGGGCTCGACGGCGATCTCGCCATCGACGATCAGGCTGTACCCGCCGGCCTCGGTGGGGGGCCACAGGAACGACACCAGCGGCTGGGCGGTGCCGTTGCGGGCGGTGCGTCGGCCCAGCGGACAGCGCAGCTGCGCACCGTCGACGGTGACCACGACGTGGGTGGCGTGGGGGCGCCCATCGTCGGAGGTGGTCAACAGGAACGTGGCGTGCCCATATCGGGCGACGGTCTCCGGTAGCGCTTCGACCTCGACAGGAATGCTCATGGCGTTCACCGTAGTGCGGCCACCCAGACGCCACCGTCGAGGTCACCGACGATGCGATCAGGCGTCGGCGGCGAGGGCCTTCAGGTCATCGAGGTCGACCCACTCGAGGGTGCGGGCGTGGGTGGCCTCGAGCACCACCGGCGGGGCGGCGCCCGCCTCGTGGGCCTCACGCCAGCGGTCAGCACACACGCACCAACGGTCCCCGGCCTTCAGCCCGGGGAAGGAGAACTCGGGACGGGGCGTGACGAGGTCATTGCCCTGGGCAACGGAGTACGCGAGGAACTCGTCGGTGACGACGCTGCACACGGTGTGGACCCCCTGGTCCTGGGCGCCCGTGTCGCAGCAGCCGGTTCGGTAGAACCCGGTCATCGGGTCGGTGCCGCAGGTCTCGAGCTCGGTTCCCAACACGTTCTTGGCCATGGCCGACAGTGGACCACGTCGACGGTGCCGGTGTCAGGCCGTGGCCGCACCGGTTGCAGGCTCAGACGACACACGCGACGATGCGCTGCAGCCAGGCGTCGACTCGCGGCGCCCGCTCGGTCGGTGTCTTGCCGAGGCGGACCACCACGAGGTCGCTGTCGGGGACCACCAGCGTTCGTTGCGCCTCGTAGCCCTGGGCGCAGAAGGCACCGACGGGCTCGTCCCACACCCACCAGTGGGCGCCGTAGCCGCTGCCGTCATCGTCGCGGGACCGCAGCGCGGTGCCGTGGGTCACCCAACCCTCGGGCAGGATCCGGCGGCCGCCGACGCAGCCGTCATCGCGGTAGAGCGACCCGAAGCGGGCGAAGTCCCGGGCCGTCGCATACAGATAGGACGAGCCGACGAACACGCCCGAATCGTCGAACTTCGGCGACGCCGAGGTCATCCCCACCGGCTCGAAGAGCACCGCACGCATCCAGGCCTCCATCGCCGGCCCTCGGCCCACGAGGTCTGCGAGGACCCGACAGACGATGTTCGTGGTGCCGCTCGAGTAGTTGAAGACCGTGTCGGGCTCTGCGTGCAGCGGTTTGGCGGCGGCGTAGGCACCCATGTCGCCGGTGCCGGCGCCGAAGAGCATGTCGATGCAGTCGCTGACGGCGTCGTCGACGTAGTCCTCGACGAAGGACAGCCCCGGCCGCATCGCCAGCAGGTCGTCGACGGTGATCCGGTGCCGCGGATCGCCCGGCTCCGCCCACTCGGGCACCGGCGCAGGCGAGGCCACGTCGAGGCGCCCCTCGCCGACCACGATGCCGACGAGCGCATGCGTGACGCTCTTGGCCATCGACCACGACAGCAACGTCGACTCGGGCCCCAGGCCTGGGCCGTAGCGTTCGGCGACCACCTCGTCGCCGACCATCACGACACAGGCGAGCGACTCGGCGAGCTCGGCCGACGGCGCATGCTCGGATGATCCGAATGCTTCGTCGAGCAGACTCGTCAGCGCGGGTCGGTCGATCACGACGAGTCCGGACCGCGAGCGGGACCTGCGGGGAACTCGGGCCGGTCGCTGCGACCCGACCCATCCCGTGCGTCGAGGATCGGCCCGACGATGCTGCGCGCAGCGGTCACGAGTCGAAGACGGTACGGCCGATCCATTCGGCGACCAGCGCCGGCTTGTCGGCGCCGTCGAGCTCGACGGTGATGGTGCGGGTCATGTCGACGGCGGTGCCCTTGAGATCGACGCTGCTGATGACCATCCGGGCGCGCACCTGGGCGCCGGCGGGCACCGGGTTCAAGAAGCGGACCTTGTTGAGGCCGTAGTTGATGCCCATGACGACGCCGTCGAGCTTGGGCATCTCGGCGGGTACCGACGTGACGAGGTGCACCATCAGCGAGAGCGTGAGGAAGCCGTGGGCGATGGTCCCCCCGAAGGGAGTCTCGGCGGTGGCGCGGGCGACGTCGACGTGGATGAACTGATGATCGAGGGTGGCGTCGGCGAAGTCGTCGATGCGTTGTTGGTCGACCGTGAACCACTCCCCTGGTCCGGGATCGACGCCGATGAGGGCCGTGAGCTTCTCGTGGGCCTGCGCTGCGTGCGACATGGTTCCTCCGTGTGGGATCGGCACCCCCCTGGCGCCGTCGCAGCGACCATCGTGACAGACCGACGCCGACCGCGCCTGCGCCACGGCGGGTGTGCGATGCTGGCGCCGCGCCCCGGGGGGCGCAGCCCCGCAGACCCGCTGCCTCGAGGAGCCTCCGTGACCACCGAGACCCGACCCGACACGTTGTGGATGCTCGACCTCGCCCAGACCGGCGCTGCGTCGGTGATCGTGCGCATCGCGGCGGATCAGCTGGACCTGCCGACGCCATGCGACGAGTGGTCGGTCCGAGACGTCGTCAACAAGATGGTGGCGTCGACCCACGTCTTCACCTCGTTCGGGCTGCGCGAACGCCCCGACGAGACGCTCGATCTGATCCACCCGATCGACATCATCGGCGACGATCCTCTCGGCGCGTTCGAGACCGCAGCGCTGGCGTGTCGTGCGGCCTGGCGGCGCCCTGGTGCGCTCGAGGGCATGGCACCATCGACGATCGGTGAGGCCAAGGCCCGAGCGGTACTGAACGCCCGGATCTTCGACACCACGATCCTCACCTGGGACATCAGCCGAGCCTGCGGGCTCGGCCATGGCATCGACGACGACCTCGCGGCCTACGTGCTGCGGATCGCGAAGGCGTTGGTGCCCGCCGTTCGTTCCAAGAACGCTGCTCGGTACAAAGACGCCGTCGAGCTCGGCGACGGCGCCGATCTGGTCGCCGAGATGATCGCCACGACAGGCCGCGACCCACACTGGTTGCCTCCGCATCGCTGAGTGCCGCATCGCGGTCGCACACGTTGCGCTGGCGAGCACAGCAGGCTGACAGGACCCCGTTCGAGAGTCTCCGGGCTCGGCTCTCGGTGCTGCGCGGTTGGCGGTTCAGCGGTCGATGGTGGGCGCCGCCCGCGGCTCCGACCGAGGGCGAATTCGGTCGGAGCGCGGGCCGGGCGGGCCCAGACCCCCGGTCGACTCCGACGCAACATGTCGGGATCCGACACGGGCCGAGCGACTGGCGGTCTTCAGGGGAGCGGCGCAGCCGGGCGGCGCCGCGCCGCTCCCCTGAACTCAAGGCCACCAGCTTTCGCGCGTACCGTCAAAATGAGAACGGATCCCACACGCTCCGTGGTCTCTGACCAGGTCTTTTGACCTACCTCGCGCTGCTCGCGTTCACGCACGCGCAACGCGTGAGCACAGGTGGCGCCATAAACGGTCGCCCTGACGGCCATTCTTGGCGCCAGAACCCCTGGGTGCGGTCCGACCCAAAGGCGCTCGGCTCGTCGGGCAACGACGCTCGGGCACCCCGCTCGCTCAGCTCCTGGGCACCTCGAGCCACGGGATCTCCTTGTCGACCCGGGGCTCGCCGGGCAGACCCAGGACCTGTTCGCCCAGGATGTTGCGCATGATCTCGGACGTGCCGCCCTCGATGGAGTTGGCCCGCACCCGCAAGAACGCGTGCCGGGGACCGTGCTGGGAGCCGTCGGTGCTCAAGTCCTCGGGACGACGGAACGAGTAGTCGAAGCCCACCATCGCTGCCGGTCCCAGCAGGTCCATGCACAGCTCGTAGATCGCCTTGTTCAACTCCGCGTAGGCCAGCTTGGCCACCGAGCCCTCGGGACCGGGGTTGCCGAGCTTGGCGGCCTGCGCCGATCGCAGGTTGGTGAGGCGCAGCGTCTCGGCGCGTACCCACAGCGCCATCAGCCGGTCCCGATCGGCAGGGTTGCGCTCGGCCGGATCGAGCCCCTCCCAGATGGCCACGGCATCGCCGATCGGACCCGAGCCCCGCTGGGGTGCCCCACCGCCGCCGATGGTGGTCCGTTCGTTCATCAAGGTGGTGAGCGACACCCGCCAGCCCTCGCCGACGTCGCCGATACGGCAATCGTCGGGGATCCGCACGTCGGTGAGGTACACCTCGTTGAACTCGGCCTCGCCGGTGATCTGGCGCAGTGGTCGGACCTCGACCCCCGGTGCGTGCATGTCGACGGCGAAGTACGTCATGCCCTTGTGCTTGGGCAGCTCGGGATTCGACCGGGTGACCAGCATCCCCCAGTCGCCCAGATGCGCCAGGGTGTTCCAGACCTTCTGACCGTTGACGATCCACTCGTCGCCGTCACGGACCGCCTTGCACGCGAGCCCGGCGAAGTCCGACCCCGCACCGGGCTCGGAGAACAGCTGGCACCACTTCTCCTCACCGGTGAACATCGGCCGCAGGAACCGCCTGCTTCTGATCGTCGGTGCCGTGGGTGACGATGGTCGGCCCCGCGAGCGCCATGAAGAAGGTCGACGGATCGCCCGGCGCCGCGCCCGCGGCGCGCATCGCCTTCTCGACCCGCCCGTTCAGATTCGGACGTACGCCCATGCCACCGAAGCCCTCGGCGAAGTGCACCCATGCCAGCCCTGCGTCGTAGCGCCGCCCGCGGAACTCGACATCGCTCATCGACGCGGGGTCGTTGGCGTCGAGGAACGCCGAGATCGCAGCATCGACACGGGCGGTCTCGGGGTCGGCGATGGCCGCCGCGTCGGCGCCGGCTGGCGTTGGTGGGGCATCGATGGTGTCGGTCATGACGCCATTGTGACACCGGCGATCCACCGCCGCCGGACGAGCGAACCCGACCGCGCGCCGCCGCCGAGGGCTACAGCAGGCGCCGGTCGGTGGCCCAGCGCGACAGCTCGTGTCGACTCGACAGCTGCAGCTTGCGCAGAACCGCCGACGCATGCGACTCGACCGTCTTCACCGAGATCGACAGGCGACGAGCGATCTCCTTGTAGGCGTAGCCGCGGGCCAGCAGCCGCAGGACCTCCTGCTCGCGTGCAGTGAGCTGATCGAACTCGGCGTCGATCTGCGCCGTCGGGATGGTCCCGGCGAAGGCATCGAGCACGAACCCGGCGAGGCGCGGCGAGAACACGGCGTCGCCGTCGGCCACCCGCCCCACGGCCTCGACGAGCTCGGGACCCGAGATCGCCTTGGTGACATAGCCGCGGGCGCCCGGCACGGATCACGGCGATCACGTCCTCGGCGGCGTCGGAGACCGACAGCGCCAGGAATCGGTCTCGACCTCGGCACCGGACCGCTGCTGCGACCCCGGCGATCACCGCCGGGCCGTCGCCGCCCGGAAGGTGCACGTCGAGCAGCACCACAGTCGGGCCGGGTGCCGACGATGACGTCGATGGCGCCCTCGACGTCGTCGGCCTCGCCGACCACCTCGATGGTCGCGTCCGTTCACCGACGCACCCTCCACTTCCGCGCGCACGCCGGCACGCACGAGCTCGTGGTCGTCGACCATGACGACTCGGATGGGTTCGGTCACGGCTTCGGTTCCTCCTCGGACATCGTGCCGGCACCGTGACGGGACGCCGCTCGTGGCCCCGTCGTCGCTCCACGGCAGCACGAGCTCGACCTCGGTGCCGACACCCGGCTGCGGTGTCGATGACCACCGGGCCGCCGATGCGCTCGACGCGCCCGTGGATGCTGTCGGCGATGCCGCGACGATCGTCGGGGATGGCGTGCGGGGTCGAACCCGGTGCCGGTGTCGCGCACGAACACCTCGGTGCGGCCGTCGCCGGTCTCGGCGAACACGTCGACGCGGTCCACGCCGGCGTGTTTGGCGGCGTTGGTGGCGGCCTCGCGGCGGCGGCCACCAGCGGCCAGGTGCGCGTCGTCGAGGGACCGGTCGCCGACCACGACCACCTCGACGGGCACGGTGTGCAGTCTCTTCGACCTCGGCCATCGTCGCCTCGATCGCGGCTCGGAGACCCGCCGTGTGGCGAGGTGTCGCCGCGCCCGTAGAGCCAACTGCGCAGCTCACGTTCCTGGCGACGGGCCAGACCGACGATGGCGGGATCGTCGGCACGGCGCTGGATGAGCGACAGCGTCTGCAGCACCGAGTCGTGCAGGTGCGTGGCCACCTGTTCGCGTTCGGCGGCGCGGATGCGGGCCCGACGTTCGTCGGCGAGGTCGCCCACGAGCGACGAGACCCACGGCGCCAGCACCAGACCGAGCCCGGCGACGACGACGCCCACCACCAAGAAGGTGTCGCGTGCGGTGGCCAGATCGAAGTTCAGCGAGATCGGCGAGCACGACCCCGGCGAGCAGCACCAATGCGCCGGCTGCCGCGCGCAGCGGAAACGCCTCGCCGGCTCGGCCCGGGAGCTCCACGCCCTGCTCGTGGGCGATGACCACGCCGGCGCCGAAGAGGGCGACGGGCCAGACCAGACCGGGGACGAACGCACCACCTGCAGCTCCGGGCCAACAGGATCAGGCCGAACACGACCAGCGCGAACCCGAGCGAGACGATGGGTGCGGCTCTGCGCCTTGGCGGGTCGAGGGCCCGCCGATCGCTCGAGCGGCCACGTCGCCATCGACGGCCCAGGCCCCGGCGTAGAGGACCACGCCCCATCCGCCGGCCACGGCCAGCACGGCGAACGCGACGCGCACCACCATGGGATCGAGGCCCAGCTCGTCGGCGATGCCGGCAGCCACGCCACCCACCATGCGATCGTCGGTGGCCAGGCGCGGCATCTGCCAACGGCGCGTCGCCTCCGCGGGCGAATGGGGGTCGGCGGTCGGCACGCGGCCCATTGTCCCAGACCATGGCGCCCGCACCCATCAGGGATCACCCCGAGTCCGGGCGCGTGACCCCGGGTCGGCTCGGGGTCGCATCGGGGTGATCACCGATGGTCGGTCCGCACCGCCGTCATGATGATGGAGCCATGCACACAGACGACCCCAACGACCCACAGGCGCCCGATGGCGGCCGTGACGACATCGACGACGACATCACCGACGCCCCCGCAGCCGGCGAGCTGTTCGCACCACCCACGACCGGCCGCCGGCTCCCCCACACCCGAGCCTCCACCGGCGGGCCGGGGCGCCACGCCCCTGCCACCGCCCCAGGCCGGGCCGGGCCCCGCTCCCGGACAGCAGTGGGCCGCGACCGGACCTCGACGGCTCACCCGATCCCGCGACCGCAAGCTCGGCGGTGTCGCCGGCGGTATCGCCGACTATCTCGGCATCGACCCGACCCTGGTGCGTCTCGGTTTCCTGCTGGCCATCTTCATCGGCGGTGCCGGCGTCATCGCCTATGTGGTCGCGTGGATCGTCCTCCCCGAAGACGACCCAGCGCGGCCCGAGTGGCCCGGGTCGGCCCCCGATGCGGGTGCGGCGCAACGGCTCCGGCATCGACACCACCACGGCACTGGCGGTCGGCCTGCTCGTGCTGGCGGTCATGTTCGGCATCGCCGGACCCGACGGCGGCGGTGTGCTCGTCCCGCTCGCGATGATCGCCGGCGGCATCTGGCTGCTCAGCCAACGCGAGCCGTCGCCCGCAGGCGGCGACGCGTCGATGGCCTTCACCGATGGCGCCGGCGCCCCCGCAGCCGCCGGTACCACGACGCCGTTCCGCGCCGACGAGCCGGCATCCCCGCAGTGGGACACGCCGGCTGCCGGGTGGTCCTGGCCCGAGGCCGACAGCACACCGACGCCTCCACCCGAACCCCGCCGGCCCGCGATCGTGACCCGCCTCACCCTGTCGCTGCTCGCACTGTTGGCAGCCGGCGCGATCGCCGCCAACGAGCTCGACCTGTTCGATGTGACGGTGCCTGCGGTACTGGCGATCGCCCTCGTCGGCGTGGGCGTCGGCGCCATCACCTCGGCGTTCATCGGTCGGGGTCGCGGCCTCATCCCGATCGGCCTCCTGCTCGCAGTGGCCTTCGCCGGCGCGGCCACAGCCCAACCCCTCATCGAGGACGGAACCGGCGAGCGCTCCTATGCGCCGCTGACGCCGAGCGACGTCCGAGACGAGTACACGCTCGGGATCGGCGAGCTCGATGTCGACCTCAGCGGCCTCGACATCCCGGCGGGCACGGTCGTCGAGACCACGATCGACCTCGGGATCGGATCGGCCGAAGTCCTCGTTCCCGCGGACGTCACCGTGGTGGTCGACGGCGACGTCGGCATCGGCGAGATCCGCCTCTTCGAGTTCTGGGAGAACGGCTTCGGCAACGAGCTGCAACGCACCCGCCCCGCAGAGATCGACGACGGCGGCTCGACGCCGACCACCGTGGACGACGTCGACACCCCCGACGAACCGGGCGAGCTGGTCATCCGGCTCGAGGTCGGCATGGGCGAGGGGGTCGTGCGCAATGGCTGACCTCGACACACCCGTGCCGCCGGATCGCCGGATCCGTGTCACCCCGTTGGTCTTCGGCCTGGCGTTCGCCGCCATCGGAATCACCTACCTTGCCGGGGCCGTCGTCGACGACGCCACCTGGATCTGGGTGGTCGGCCTCACGGCGCTCGCAGTCGCCGGCATCGCCAGCGCCATCCGCAGCTGAGCGGTCGACCGGCCCCTGGCAACGGGCCCTTGGGCTCTACCGACGACGGTGACGAACCTGGCACGGTCGGGGTCATGCCCCTTCCGCCGTCGTCGCCGCCGTCGCGACGCTCAGACCAGGCGGCGGCCGGTGATCTCGGTGGGGACGACCTTGACCCAGTAGGGACGCCACTCGCGCTTGGACCACGGCACGAGGCCCTCGGCTTCGAGCTGTTCGACCTCGGCCCACGCCGACACCCGGTGGGCGACGCCTTTGATCAACACGCTCCAACCCGACCGGTCGTCGCCGTCCCAATGGTCGACTTCGAACGCGACGGGTTGGGCGAAGATCGCAGCGTCGAGCTTCTGGCCCTCGAGGGTGCGGAACACCACGGTGCCGTCGTGCCACAGGAAGTTCACCGGCAAGATCACCTGGGCACCGTCGGCTGCGAAGCCGATGCGCCCGAGAGGCTGGCTCGCCACCAGCGCCTCACACTCGTCGGCGTCGAGGATCGCGAAACCCGTGCGATCGTCGATGTGGTCGGAGGGGGATTCGGCGGTCATCGCAGCTCCAGGAGGTTCTCGTGTCCGACGGTGTAGTGCACCAACAGATCACCGTCGACGGTAACGAAGCCGCCGCACGGATCGCGCATCGGTTGTCGGAGGTGATCGCCATCTATCCCATCACACCGGCGTCACCGATGGGTGAGCTGGCCGACGCCTGGACCCAACGAGGCGTCGAGAACCTGTGGGGCGCGGTGCCCGACGTCATCGAGATGCAGAGCGAGGCGGGCGCCGCCGGGACCCTGCACGGTGCGTTGCAGGCCGGGGCATTGGCCACGACCTTCACCGCATCGCAGGGCCTGCTGTTGATGATCCCCAACCTGTACAAGATCGCCGGCGAACTCACGCCGGCGGTCGTGCACGTGGCGGCGCGGTCGCTGGCCACGCACGCGCTGAGCATCTTCGGTGATCACAGCGACGTCATGGCCTGCCGACAGACCGGCATGGCGATGCTGGCGGCATCGTCGGTACAGGAGGCCCAGGACATGGCCTTGATCGCGCACGCGGCGACGTTGCGGACCCGGGTGCCGTTCCTGCACTTCTTCGACGGCTTCCGGACCTCGCACGAGGTCGCCACCATCACCGCCGTCGGCGACGACGTGGTGCGGGCGATGGTCGACGACGACCTGGTCGAACGACATCGGCTCCACGGTCTCGACCCGAACCGCCCTGTCCTGCGGGGCACGGCACAGAACCCCGACGTGTTCTTCCAGGCACGCGAGGCCGCCAACCCCTTCCATCTCGCCGTGCCCGACGGCGTGCGCGGCGAGATGGATCGGTTCTTCGAGCTCACCGGCCGCCGCTACGGCCTGTTCGAACGCTGGGGCGCACCCGACGCCGACCGGGTCATCGTGATGATGGGCTCGGGGCTCGGTGCCGCGATCGAAGCCGTCGAGGCTGCGCAGGCGCGAGGCGAGAAGGTCGCCGTCATCGGGGTCCGGCTCTACCGCCCCTTCGACACCGAGGCCTTCGACGCAGTGCTGCCCCCCACGGCGACATCGGTCGCCGTACTCGATCGCACGAAGGAACCCGGATCGGTCGGCGAGCCGCTGTACACCGATGTGGTCACTGCCCTGGTCGAACGTCGTGGGCACGCCATGCCCCGGGTCATCGGCGGGCGCTACGGCCTGTCGTCGAAGGAGTTCACCCCGGCGATGGTGTGGTCGGTACTCGACGAGCTCACGGCCGATACGCCGAAGAACCACTTCACGGTCGGCATCGTCGACGACGTCACCCACACCAGCCTGGCGGTCGACGAGAGTCGCTGGTCCGAACCCGATGATGTCGTCCGGGCGGTCTTCTACGGGCTGGGCAGCGACGGCACCGTCGGCGCGAACAAGAACTCCGTGAAGATCATCGGGACCGAGACCGATCGCTATGCGCAGGGCTACTTCGTCTACGACTCGAAGAAGTCCGGTTCCATGACCATCTCGCACCTGCGGTTCGGACCCGAACCCATCACGTCCTCGTATCTGATCCGCGAGGCCGACTTCGTCGCCTGCCATCACGCCGATTTCCTCGAGACGCTCGACGTCCTCGGCGTGGCGCGCACCGGCGCCACGGTGTTGCTCAACACCCCGCACGGCCCCGACGACGTCTGGGCGTCGTTGCCTCGCGAAGTCCAGGGCCAGATCCTCGACAAGGGTCTCGAGCTGTGGGTGGTCGACGCCGGTCGGGTCGCCCGCGAGGCGGGTCTCGGCGGTCGTGTGAACACCGTGCTGCAGACCTGCTTCTTCTCCCTCGCCGGTGTGTTGAGCCCCGACGACGCCATTGCGGCCATCAAGGCCGCCATCTCCAAGACCTACGCCGCTGCCGGCGCGTTGGTGCTCGAACGCAATCACGCTGCGGTCGACCGGGCGCTCGACGCCCTCGCCCGTGTCGAGGTGCCTGCCGACGTCGCCGGCGACCGGTCGATGACGACGGTCGTGCCCGAGGCGGCGCCCGAGTTCGTCCAGCGGGTCACGGCGATGATGTTGGCCCACAAGGGCGACCTGCTGCCGGTCAGCGCCCTGCCCGTGGACGGCACGTTCCCGCTGGCCACCTCACAGTGGGAGAAGCGGTCGATCGCCGCCGAGATCCCCATCTGGGACCCGGAGATCTGCATCGAGTGCGCGCGCTGCTCCCTGGTGTGCCCCCACGCAGCGATCCGCATGAAGGTGGTCGACGCCGACGAGCTGACCGATGCTCCCTCGACGTTCCGGTCCACGGTCTGGACCGGCGACCACGACGACGCCGACCGCCGCCTGGTGATCCAGGTCGCACCCGACGACTGCACCGGCTGTGGCGTGTGCGTCAGCATCTGCCCGGCGAAGAGCAAGACCGAGGCCAAACACAAGGCCATCGACATGACACCCATCGACGACCATCTCGCCGCCGAGCGCATCAACTTCGCCCACTTTCTCGAGCTGGCCGAGGCCGATCGAGCCGACGCTCGACCTGGCGTCGATCAAGGGCACCCAGCAGGCGCGTCCGCTCTTCGAGTTCTCCGGCGCCTGTGCGGGCTGCGGCGAGACGCCCTACCTGAAGCTGTTGTCCCAGCAGTTCGGCGACCGCATCACCATCGCCAACGCGACCGGGTGTTCGTCGATCTACGGCGCCAACCTGCCGACCACACCCTGGGCGGTCGACGACGCCGGCCGGGGCCCTGCATGGGCGAACTCGCTGTTCGAGGACAACGCCGAGTTCGGTCTGGGGATGCGGCTCGCGCTCGACCATCACGAGACCGAGGCCCGGCGACTGCTCGCGTCGCTCGCCGACGAGGTCGGTCCGATCGCAGGCGAGATCCTCGACGCCGATCAGTCGACCGAGGCCGGGGTCATCGCCCAACGCCGGCGCGTCGAGACGTTGCTCGCCGTCCTCGGCGCCGGCGATGCATCCGTCGCCGTCACCGACGGCGGCCTCACCCACGCCACCCCGACCGAGCGGCTGGCCTCGCTCGCCACGCACCTGGTCCGCACCGGGGTGTGGATCGTCGGTGGCGACGGCTGGGCCTACGACATCGGCTTCGGCGGCCTCGACCACGTCCTCGAATCGGGCCGCGACGTCAACGTGTTGGTCCTCGACACCGAGGTCTACTCCAACACCGGCGGCCAGACGTCCAAGGCGACCCCGCGGGCCGCGGTGGCGAAGTTCTCGGCCGGTGGCAAACGCACCGGCAAGAAGGACCTGGGCATGATCGCCATGAGCTACGGCGACGTCTACGTCGCCCAGGTCGCGATGGGCGCCAACATGACCCAGGTCGTGAAGGCGTTCGCCGAGGCCGAAGCGCACCCCGGGCCGTCGCTCATCATCGCCTACAGCCCCTGCATCGCACACGGCATCGACATGAGCGACATGATGGGCCACCAGAAGATGGCCGCCGACAGCGGGTACTGGCCGATGTATCGCTACGACCCGCGTCGCGAGCAACGAGGCGAGCACGGTCTGCATCTCGACAGCCGCAAGCCCAAGGTCGCGTTCCGTGACTTCGCGATGTCCGAGGCCCGGTTCGCGATGTTGACCCGAACCGATCCCGCCACAGCCGAGGATCTCTTCGCCCGGGCCCAACGCGACATCGACGATCGCTGGCACCTCTACGAGCAGATGGTCGAGGTCGAACGCAGCGCCACCTTCGGGGAGATCGAGGAATGAGCACCACCGACGACGCAACCGACGTCCCGACCGCCACCACGGCGTGTGACCTCACGACGCGCTACCTGGGCCTGGAGCTCGCGAACCCATTGGTGGCCGCCGCGTCGCCGATGACCGGCGAGATCGACCGATTGTGCGAACTCCAGGAGGCAGGCATCGCTGCGGTCGTGTTGCCGTCGTTGTTCGAAGAGCAGATCGAGCACGATGTCCTGGCGCTGCAGAGCCTGACGGTCGCGCGCCGAGCGCGACGCCGAGGTGTTCGGCGGCTATCTCCCCACGCTCGAGACCTACAACACCGGCCCTGCGCACTATCTCGAGACGCTCGTCGCCGCGAAGGCAGAGTTGGATGTGCCCGTCATCGCCAGCCTCAACGGCACGTCCGAGGGTGGCTGGGTCTACTACGCCAAGGTCTGCGAGGACGAGGGCGCCGACGCCCTCGAGCTCAACATCTATCTCGTCGCTGCCGACGTCGACGTCGCAGGGACCGAGGTCGAGGATCGGTACCTCGCACTCGTCGCTGCGGTGCGCGATGCGGTGACCGTGCCGTTGGCGGTGAAGATCGGCCCGTACTTCTCGAGCCCGGGACACATGGCCCGGCGGTTGGTCGATGCCGGAGCGAACGGCCTGGTGTTGTTCAACCGGTTCATGCAACCCGACATCGATCTCGAGACCTTGACGACCACGCCGAGAGTCGTATTGAGCTCGCCTGACGAGATGCGTCTGGTGCTGCGATGGATGGCGATCCTGTGCGGGCGCGTCGACGCATCGCTCGCAGCGACGACCGGCGTTCACGATGTCGACGGTGTGGTGAAGCTCATCCTGGCCGGCGCCGACGTCACCACCATGGCATCGGCGCTGCTGCGGCACGGGCCTGGCCATGTCGCCACCGTCCTCGCCGCGGTCCAGCGCTGGTTCGACGACCATGGCTACGAGTCGCTGACCCAGGCACGCGGCAGCTTGAGCCAGCGTTCGTCGCCGGACCCGAGCGCCTTCGAGCGGGCGAACTACATGAAGGCGCTGACCACCTGGGAGTGACCGCCCCTCAGGTGGCGAGGAAGACCAGGAGCGTCGGGCTCGGGCAGCGCACGGGCCCACAGATGACCCTGGGCCTGACGACACCCCATCGCGACGAGCAGATCGCGCTGGGCCTCTGGTGGTGACGCCCTCGGCGATCACGTCCAGACCGAGCGAGTCGGCCAGGCGCATGATCGTCGCTGCGATGGCACGACTGTCGGCGTCGGCTGCGAGGTCGTCGACGAAGGACCGGTCGATCTTCACGGTGTCGACCGGTAGCCACTTGAGATGGGCCAGCGAACTGAACCCGGTCCCGAAGTCGTCGATCGCCAGGCCCACGCCGAGCTCGGCCAGCGCCGCCAGGGTATTCATCGACCTGATCGACGTCGCGCATGATCGCCGTCTCGGTGATCTCGATCACGACCCGGTGCGGGTCGAGTCCTGCCGGCCTCGATCGCGGCGCCGATGTCGTCGGCCAGCACGTCGCGTGCGAGCTGGATGGCGCTGACGTTGACCGCCATGGTGAGGTCCGGGTGGTCGCTCCAGCGAGCCAGCGCCCGGCAGGCCTCTCCCAGTACCCATCGACCGAGTTCGTCGATGAGGCCGACCTCCTCGGCGAGCTCCACGAACGATGTCGGCACCGAGCAGGCCCATGACGTGATGCGGCCAGCGCACGAGCGCCTCGACCCCGACCACCCGACCGTCGACCAGCGACATCATCGGCTGGTAGTGCAGGGTGAGCTCCTCGGCGATCGACCGCGAGACGCAGCTCGCCCTCGAGACGCGACCGAGCGCGTCGAGCGACGCCCGCATCTCGTCGTCGAAGCGCACCCAGCGGTTCCGGCCCGCGGCCTTGGCCCGGTAGAGGGCTGCGTCGGCCTCGCGGAAGATGCCGTCGATGCGTGGTGTCCGGGCCGGCTGATGCTGATGCCGATGCTGACGCTCGTGTGCAGCTCGGTGCCCGCGACCGGGATCGGGCTCGACCATCGCCGCCAACAACCGGTCGGCCGCGGCGACGGCCTCGTCCGCGTCCATCGCAGCCCGCAGCAGCACGGCGAACTCGTCGCCGCCGAGTCGGCACACCACGTCGTCGGCGCGCACGGCATGGCGGATCCGTGCGGCGACGGCGGCCAACAGCTCGTCGCCCGACGGGATGACCCATCGCGTCGTTGACGGCCTTGAAGCGATCGATGTCGATGAGCAGCAGCCCGCACGGCCCGCCGGCGCCGGCGAGCTCCTCGGCCGAGGGTGCGCCAACAGGGTCCGACGGTTGACGAGCCCGGTCAGCTCGTCGTGGTTGGCCTCGAACTCGAGGCGAGCCGCGCGATCGACGCTGGTCGGTGATGTCGTCGACCTGGACGAAGGTCATGGCACGGCCCGACGTCGTCGGGCAGCGGCGTGCGGGTCAGCCGACCCCACACCTCGGTGCCGTCGCCGCGCACGAATCGACGGTCGGCGAGATGGAACGGCGAGCGCCGGTCGTGGGGAGTCGCATCGGCGAGATGGGTCGCCGAGGTCGGTGCCGACGAGCTCGGCGATCGGGTCGACCGAGGAACCGTGCGAAGGCATCGTTGGCGGTGAGGATGCGGTCGGTCCCGTCACACACGGCCATGCCGATCGGCGATGCCTGATAGGCCGCGCCCGTCCAGCCGAGGACCTTGACGAGCGCGCCCACCAGGTCGGCGTAGGCGCGCGTCGCCGCGGGGCCGTTCATGGTCATGTGATCGGCCGGGATCGGCCGCTCCTGAGGGAGCGGGACCTCGGTGTCGGGTGTCGGCGCCCTCAGGTGCCGTAGAGACGGCCGCAGACGGGCCAGTGGCCGAGGCCGCCGCCGCGGACCTCGAAGGCCAGGGCGTGGGCCATCCGGTCCTGGTCGGCCGGTGACGCGAGGTCGGGACGCACGCCGATGAGGTCGGGTCGACCGATGATCCCCGCCACCCAGTTCCAGGTGCTGATCGTGAACTGGTACGCGCCGTAGAAGCCGTTGCCGGTGTTGACGCGGTAGTTGCCGCTGGACTCGCACTCACGGACGGCGCGCCACGGATCCGATGGATCGGGCTGCGACGAGCACGGTCTCGGTCGTGGTGCTCGATGCGACCTCGGGCGGCTCGGGGATGGCGGCGCCGTACACCTCGACCTCGATGCGGTCGTCGGGGCCGTTGCTCGCGCCGGGTTACGGTCGCGGGACGGCCGGTCCCGTTCGGGTGCAGCAGGCGCCGGCGGCGCGGCGGCGGGCGCGAGCTGCCGCCACGGGCGCAGCGCGAGACCGCAGGCGAGGCGGGGGCGACGGGCTCGGATGACGGACCGGCTCGGCGGCAGCCGGCGGGGCCACCAGCACCGGTCCGGTGGGGAGTCGCAGACCGCTCGATGATGGCGTCGGCCAACGAGACGCCGATGTCGGGCAACGCGATCGCCAGCGGAGCTCGGGTCCGACGCGTCGAGCTCGGCCTCTGCGACATCGTCGTCCACGGCGGGTGTCGGAGCCGCGGCGACGGTGGTGATCGTCGGCGATCCGATGGCCGTGTCGGCGTCGGATCCCAGTGGCCGAGAGTGCCGTCGGCACCGAGACGCCGGCAACGACGACGACTGCGCCGAGCGCAGCGAGCGCGCGGCGGTGAATAGGTGATGATGTCATGGCTTGGCTCCTTCTCCGCCCGTCATGTTCGAGCAGCTCGCCCCCCAAACCGACCGCGAACGCTAAACGCAACGGGACGCGCCGACATGAAATCGCAACAATCCATGCGTGACGTATGTCACAGAATGTAGGAACCGACTACACCGCTCGCCCTGTGTGGCGGGAGTCTGATGGGCCACATGACCCAGCCCAGTCGAGCGGGACCCGATTGCGTCGATCGTCACCACGACGGCGGCCGCGGAGCACCCCGAAGTGCGGCGGATGGCGCGATCTGCGAGCATCTGCGGCATGCGCAGCCTCGTGGCACCCACGCTGTCGAGCACCGATGCCTGACCCCTACCCCGACGGCGGCACGCCGAGCCGGGCCGCGACCCGCCCTCGCGCCGGTGCCGGCAGCCGCAGCGCCACGGCGGTGGCCCCTGGTGCCGTTCGTGCTGGCCGCCATCCTGGTCTCTGATCGTGGTGGTCGCGGCCGACCGCGGCGGCGACGCGCCGACCCTCGTTGCATCGACATCGGACGCCCCGACGGATGCGGCCGACCTCGGTGCCGACGACAGCGCCGGGCGGACGACGCAGCAGCGAGCGCCGGAACCGACGGTGATCGATCCGATGATGCCCCGGCGACAGACTCAGACGCAAGCGATCGACGACCGCCGAGGTCCTCGGGACCACCACCACCCCGAGCCCTGCGCCCGAGGCCATGCCGATGGTACGTGTCGAGGACCTACCCACCTCCGGCAGCGGCGAGTTCGTGGCCGCGCCCGCTGCCGAGCGGCCCATCGGCATGTCGCCCTATCGGCGCTTCGCCGTCGCCGTCGAGACCGACGTCGGCGTGGACGAGCGAGGAACTCGCTGCGTTCGTCGACACGGTCCTGGCCGACGAACGCAGCTGGATCGGCGACGGGATCACCGGCTTCCGCCGGGTCGGGCCCGACGAGCCGGTCGACTTCACCCTCGTCGTGGCGACACCCGACACCGTCGACCGCCTGTGCGCCCCGCTCCAGACCGCCGGGCAGTACTCCTGCGGGGCCAACGGCTGGATCGCCCTCAACCTGCATCGGTGGATGACCGCCACGCCCGAGTGGCCGGCATCGCTCGAGGTGTATCGCCGCTACCTGGTGAACCACGAGGTCGGCCACTACATCCTCGGCGGCAACCACGACTCCTGCCCCGAGCCCGGCGCACTGGCGCCGATCATGATGCAACAGACGATCGACCTGGACGGCTGTCGCCCCAACGGCTGGGTCTACCCCCGCCGCTCCTGACGGTCGAACCGACTCCTGGCCACGGTCGCAGCCCCGACTCAGGCGATACGAGGGAGGTCGAGGCTCGGATCGGCGCCCGGTGTCGAGCGGACTCGGACCGTCGGCAGCCAGGCGCCATGCGGCGACGGCCGCGACCATGGCGGCATTGTCGGTGCAGAGCGCCCGACTGGGCACGAAGGCCTGGAGCCCGTCGGCGACACACGCGTCGAGGATCCGCTCGCGCAGTCGGGAGTTGGCGGCGACACCACCGCCGATGCACAGACCCGCGTGCACCGGTCTCGGCGGCGGCCCGACGGGCCTTGGTGACCAGCACGTCCACCACCGCCTCCTGGAACGATGCCGCGACGTCTTCGATGACCGCATCGGGGTTGCGGCGGGTGTGGTTCACGACCGCCGTCTTCAGGCCACTGAAACTGAACCGGTAGCCGTCATCGAGCACGGGCCGCGGGAAGTCGATGGTCGCCTCACCGTCGATGGCCATGCGGTCGATGGCCGGGCCGCCCGGATATCCCAGACCGAGGTGCCGGGCCACCTTGTCGAACGCCTCGCCGGCTGCGTCGTCGACGGTCCGACCGAGCACCTCGTACTGGCCGTGGTCACGCATGAGCACGAGCATCGTGTGACCGCCCGACACCAACAGCACGACCAACGGCAGCTCGAGCCCGGGCTCTTCGAGGAAGGCCGCATACAGATGGGCCTCGAGATGGTTGACGGCCACGAACGGCACGTCCCACACCAAGCGCGAGCGACTTCGCAGCCGACAGCCCGACCAGCAACGATCCGACCAGCCCGGGTCCGTGCGTGGCGGCCACCGCGTCGAGGTCACGGGCGTCGATGCCGGCTTCGACCAGTGCCTGCGCCACCACCGGCGTCAGCAGTTCGACGTGCGCCCGACTGGCGACCTCGGGTACGACACCGCCGTAGCGGGCATGCAGGTCGACCTGGCTGCTGACCACCGACGACAAGACGTTGGTTCCCCCGACCACCACGGCCGCAGCGGTCTCGTCGCAGGAGGTCTCGATCCCCAAGATGACGGTCTCGTCGTTCACGTGCGTGCCTCCTGGGCGGCCTCGGTCGTGGGCGATCCGGCGAGTGCGTCGAGGCGGGCCCGGTACTCGTCGGTGTCGATGTCGTGCGCCCACATCACCAAGGCATCCTCGCCATCGGGTTCGTAGTAGCCCCGACGGACCCCGGCGGGAGCCAACCCGAAGCGGCGGTAGAGCGCCTTGGCGGGTTCGTTCGACACCCTGACCTCCAAGGTCAGCGCCCGTGCGCCGGCGGCGACGCCACGCGCGGTCAGCTCGGCGAGCAGCTGCGTGCCGATGCCCTGCTGCTGCTCGGCGGGATCGGCGACGATGGTCATCACGTGCAGGTCCTCGTCGCAGATCATGGCGCCGGCGTAGCCCACCAGCGTCCGCGACCGACCGTGCCCGGTCTCGGCGGCGAGGTAGACCCGGTTCGCCCGTTCGAGCTCGAGGAGCCACAGCCGCCGGCTCCAGGGCTCGGGATAGACCTGGGCGTCGATGCTGGCGACGGCCCGCAGGTGACGCCGTTCGAGGGGCACGATCTCGACCGGCTCGGCGCCGTCGGCGGGCTCGCCGCGACGGAGGCTCACGGGCGGTCCCAGCTGGTCCATGCAGCCTCGGCGGCGTCGGGCTTGCGCAGATAGATCGGCTTGATGTCCGACACCGGAACGAAGTCCTCGCGCAGCGCCCGTGCGTGGGCGAGCTGCACGAGTGACGATGCCGTCGGGTAGGACAGGCCCGGTTCGGCAGCCTCGACCCCGTGGAGGCCGTCGAATTCGGCGGCGTAGCGCACTGCGCCGTCGCCCACCAACAGGCAGTCCTCGCCGCGGGCCATCAGCTCGGCAGCGACATCGCCGGGCGGTGAGACCCCGGGTTCGGTGAGGCGTTGGATACCACCGGGCACGGCCCGGTAGAACGCGTGGAAGACCTCTCCCCGGCGGGCATCGATGGCGGCCACGATGAGCCGCGAGCTGTGGCGCATCGGGAACGCCAACAGGTCCAGCGACGACACGCCGATCATGGGCACCCCGAGCGCGAACGCAGTCGCCATCGCCGCGGAGATGCCGACCCGCAGGCCCGTGTACAGGCCCGGTCCGACATCGACGGCGACGACGCTGATCTCGGACAGATCGATGCGGGCCTGGCGGCGGACGAAATCGATCTGGGGGGCCAGGACCTCGGCATGGCGCTGACCCCGCGACGAATGCGCGGAGGCCAGTACGCCTTCGTGGCCGGCGATCGCACACCCGACCTGGCGGGTCGCACTCTCGATGCCCAGGATCAGCACGGCGCCACGACCCAGTCGGCCAACGCCGCGCACAGCGCACGGCTGCGCGCCGACCAGCGGTCGCCGACACAGCGCAACGTGATGTCGCGGTCGTCGTCACCATCGCCCAGGATCATCTTCACCTCGAGGTAGTCGTTCGGGAGCGCAGCGGCGATCGTGTCGCCCCACTCGATGAGGGTCACGGCATCGCCGTCGAGCAGTTCGGGCAAGGCGAGGTCGCGGACCTCGTCGAGGTTCTCGATGCGGTAGGCGTCGAGGTGATGCACCCGAGTGCGGCCGCGGTATTCGTTGGCCAGCGTGAACGTGGGGCTCGTGACCGGGTCGGTCACCCCGAGCGCCGCCGCGAAGCCCCGGGTGAAGGCCGTCTTGCCCGCACCGAGGTCGCCGATGAGCACCAACAGGTCGCCGGGCCGGCACAGTGACGAGACCACCGCGGCGAAGGCCTCGGTCTGCGCGACCTCGTGGGTGCGGGCCTCGATCATCGGGTCGGTCGCGGCACGGACATGGTGGCGGAGTCTACCGGCGCACCGGGATGTGGCTGCGATCCCCGCCGCCGAATCGACGGCAGGCTCGGACCCTCGGTCACGCTCGGTCGTGACCGACCCGATCGAACCCTCAGAGCGGGGCGGGCAGCGACCGGATCGCTGCCTCGACCACGGTGGTGGCCATCACCCGCACGGCTGCGACCTCGGCTTCGACGGTCCCGGTCGCCGCCGCCACGACCGCGTCGCCGTCACCGACGGTGTGGGCCGGCACGAGGGCCCGTCCGTAGCCATCGTGCGCGGATTGGGCGACGAGGTGGCATTCGGCCTTGGTGAGCCCGGCGTTGGTGGCGACGACGCCGATGGTGGTGTTCTCGACGAACGGGATGACCTCGGGCGGCACGAAGCTGCCGTCGAGCACGGCAGCGGTCGTGGTGCCGTCGTCGATGTCGCCGCTGGCGTTGACGGCGACGAGCGCGGCCACGATCAGCTCGCCGCTGCGGGCGACCGCGCCGACGAGCCCGCCCGGGCGGGCGTGGTCGGGACCGCGCCACTTCGAGATCGAGCGCGCCGGTGGCGGCGCCGACACGGCCGAGCGCGACGGTGCCGTCGTCGCGCGGCGACCGCGGCCGGCGCGACCCTCGGCCGCGCCGGGTCGGACGGTGCCGTCGCCCTCGCCCAGGTCGAACAGGCACATGCCGACGACGATCGGCACCTTCCCGGCGCTGGTCTCGAACCCGACGTCCTGGTCGGCGAGATGACTCCATGACCCCGTCGCAGGTGGCGAGCCCGAACGCAGAGCCGCCCGACAACACGACGGCGTCGAGGCGTTCGACCAGGCGGCCGGGTTCGAGGAGGGCGAACTCACGGGTCGCCGGGGCGCCGCCGCGCACCTCTCCCGACGCCACCGTGCCCTCGGGGAACAGCACCACCGTGCAGCCCGTGCGGCCGACGTCATCGGTCCAGTGCCCCACCCGGATGCCTTCGATCTCGGT
This sequence comes from uncultured Acidimicrobiaceae bacterium, assembly GCA_963716795.1. Classification (GTDB taxonomy): domain Bacteria; phylum Actinomycetota; class Acidimicrobiia; order Acidimicrobiales; family UBA8592; genus CAVQUE01. Next base: position 499,023 of record CAVQUE010000005.1, read on the forward strand.
CAACATGGCCTGCACCGTAGAGCCTGCGACAGCTGCCGCCTGGCGACTGCGGTACGTCCCTTGTCGCCTGCGGTCGCCGGCCGAGCGCCTCAGACCGTGGGGCCGGCCGAACGCGAACGCGGCGCCATCAGCAACTCCGCGAGGTCTGCGCCACGACGCGACCGCCCCTGTGGCGGCGGGGGTGGCGGCTCGAGCAGCGCACGCGCCAGGAGACGGGGTGCGGTCTCAGCGAACGCGGCCGACACCTGAGCGAAGCCGACGTCGACCGGTGCCCGACGTCGGATCCTGACCATCTGGCCACCGCCGGGATCGGTGCAGTGCGTCGGGTCCGAGCTCACGAGGTAGTCGCGGCACGCGAGCGGACGCTCGGCCCGGACGACACAGGCGCCGTCGACGAGCAGCGGACACGGTTCGCGTCAGCTCGAAGTAGCGGCGGGGCCACCGTCGCGGTCACGGGATCGAGCGACGGGGTCACCTCGCGGTCGACCCGGGCGACGACGTGGCGGGCACGGGCTGCGATGTGGGAGCGCACCGCTGACGGGAGGAGAGCGACGGCACCGAGGATCGCCCGGACCTCCGCCGGGGTCACCGGTACCGAGTGGTTGCAGCACGCATTGCACTGCGGCCCGCAGGACACGACGCCGGTGCGGCCGAGGTGGTCGGTCTCGGCGTCGATCAGGCGCCGAGCCTCCGCGAGGAGCTGGTCGGGTGTCTCGACGGTGACCGGGTGGCGGACCAGCGGCATGGGGCTACCGACCCATGGTGTCGTTGCCCTTGCCGTCGAACCCGCTGACCTTCCACTTCTGCGGCCACGTCTCGAAGGAGCTCGACTTCGGCGCGACCCGGTAGGTGAAGCTCCGGGCGGTCAAGCGCTCGTCGGGGTGCGCCACGAAGCCCGGCGGTTTCGTCGCCGTGCTCGTCGTCGAGCGCAGCGACGAGCTCCTGCAGCGCGGCGGCGGTGCGGTCGCCGAGCTCGAAGTCGTCTGCCACCTCGACGGTGACGCATAGCTGGGTATCGGTGTTCTCGGTGTCGTTGTCCATGCTTGACCGGACGTCGAACAGCGACGCCCGTTACAGCGAGCCCATCTGCACCGCCATGGGCCGGACCCCGATCGCCGGTCTGCCCGCTACGAGATCGTGATCGCGTCGTCGAGCTGGGCCGCGACGACGGTCCAATCGAAGCGGCGCATCGTCCGGTCCAGTCCCTTCGTCGCCTCCCGGGCGGTGTCGCAGTCGGCGAGGACCGACCGGAGGCGACGCCCGAGGCCTCCGTCCGGGTAGAGCGCCACGCCGTGGTAGGCCGCAGGCACGATCTCGGGGTACGAGCACCGATCAGGCAGGACGGCGATGGCGCCCGATGCCAGCGCCTCCACCACCGCGACGCCGAAGTACTCGTGCCGCGCCGTCGACACCACCACGTCGGCCCGGCGAACCCAGTACCGATAATCCTCGGTGGACAGATGCCCGTGCGCGAGCACGGATCCGTCCGAGACGCTCGACGGCCTCGGCTCGACGGGCCTGGCCTCGCCATCCGTCCTCGCCGGCGAGGACGACACCGAACGCTGCGCCCTCGGCCCTGAGGCGTTCGAGTGATCGGACCATCACCTCGGGGGCCTTGTCCGCGTCCCAGCGATGCGGCCAGAGCACCACCGGAACGATCGGTCGGCGCGTCGTCCGACGAGACCGGGTCACGGTGCCGAACACCAGCCGAGATCGACGCCGACAGGCACGACGACGGCGGCATCGAGCACCGCACGCAGGCGGCGCTCGATCGGCCCCGACGCGAAGCCGAGCGCGGGGCCGACCGCGGCGAACGCCGCGACCGATGTCGGCGAGATGGTGGCGGCTGTTCACCACGACCCGGTCGGCGGCGAGCAGCGACTGCAACGACCGGGCCGCAGCGTCGACGTCGACCGAGGCCACCTGGCCGGGATGGGGATAGACCAGCTGGTTCTCGTGGCAGTACAGCACCACGGGCACACTCCCGAGACAGCGTCGACACAAGCCGGCCAGCGACGCCAGATCGACCATCGAGGACACCAGGACGACGTCGGGCCGGCCGTGATCGGCCACCCAGCGCTGCACCAGCGGTGCCAGCTCGGCCGCGCCGACCCGGAGCCGACGTCGCCAGAAGCGATCCGGCAGGGTGACCATGCCGACATCGTGTGCGCTGTGCGCTGCGTACCCGTCCGCCCAGGCTCGGTGCGAACCGCCGTACCAGGGCTCGACCAGGAGCACCCTCATCGGTGCTGTCGCAGCGATCGGCTATCCGGCCCGCCCCATCTGCTCGCGTCCCATGACCGCACCGAGATCGCCGGCACGGTCAGAGGTACCGGCGCGACACACGGCTCTCGATGTCACAGACGACCTCGTAGTTGATGGTCCCCAGACGCTCGGCCCATTCGTCGGCGGTGATCTCGTCGTCGCCCTGGGCGCCGATGAGCACGACCTCGTCGCCGGCACGGACCTCGTGGTCGCCGCAGTCGACGAGCAGCTGGTCCATCGTGACGTTGCCGACGATGGGCATGCGCACGCCACCGATGAGGACCTGGCCGCCGAGGCGACCTGACGATCGCCGGATGCCGTCGGCGTAGCCGATCGGGACCGTGGCGATCCGGGTCTTGCGGGGCGCTTCCCAGGTGAGACCGTAGGAGACCCGCTCGCCGGCTTCGATGCGCTTCACGAACGACACCTGCGAGCTCAGCCGCATCGCCGGGCGCAACGGCAGGGCGCCTGCCAGCGCCGGCCCGGGCGCGAGGCCGTAGGCGGCGATGCCGCACCGCACCATGTCGTAGCGGCCGCGGGGGTGGGCCATCGCAACCGCAGAGTTCGCAGCATGGACGATCGGCGGGCGGTGGCCGGCGTCGGTCAGCGCGGCGACGATCTCGTCGAAGCGGTCCAGCTGGCCGTCGGTGTAGGGGTCGTCGGGCACGTCGGCGATGGCGCAGTGGGTCCACACGCCTTCGAGTTCGAGGCAGTCGCGTTCGGCGACCGCCTCTGCCAGCGCAACGGCGTCGCGGGGCTTGGCGCCGACGCGGTGCATGCCCGTGTCGATCTTCAGGTGCACGTTCAGCGTCGTGCCGCCCTGTTTGGCTGCCGCGGCGGCCGCAGCGAGACCCTCGCCGCTGTACACGGTGGGCGTGAGGCCGTTCTCGACGACCTCGACCATCTCGTGGGGTCGGGGCTCGGAGAGGATCAGCACCGGCACCCGCACACCGGCGTCGCGCAGGATGCGTCCCTCCTGCACCAGCGCCACCGCGAGCCACGATGCGCCCGCGTCGACGGCGGCGCGGGCGACCGGTACGGCGCCGTGGCCGTAGCCGTTGGCCTTGACGACGACGCACATCATGGCGGGATCGGCGGCAGCGGCGAGGGTGGTGATGTTGTGGGCGACGGCGCCCAGGTCGATGTCAGCCCATGTGGGTCGCATCGAGCACCTCCGGCAGGGTGATCAGCAGGTCGGAGGCAACCATGCCATGGCGCAGGGTGGATTCCGCGGCACGCCCGTGCAACCACGCTCCGGCGGCCTGCAGCCCGGAAGGGGTCGAGGCCTTGGGCGAGCAGGGCGCCGATGATGCCCGACAACACGTCGCCGGAGCCGGCGGTGGCGAGGCGGGCGTCGCCGCTCGTCGACACCAAGACGTCGCCGTCGGGATGGGCGACGACGGTGGCCGGACCCTTCAACAGCACGACGGCGCCGGCCGACGCCGCGAGCGCACGGGCGGCGGCGATGCGGTCCGGTCCCGGCCGTCGGCCCGTGAGGCGCTCGTACTCGCCGTCGTGGGGAGTGAGCACCGGCGGCGTGGCGCAGCCACCGAGCAGGCCGAGATGCCCGGCGAGCGCGCTCGAGGCCGTCGCCGTCGATCACGGTGGGGATCGGACACGACCCGAGGACGGCATGCACGCCCGCTTCTGACGCGGCACTGCGGCCGAGACCGGGGCCGATGACGAGTGACCCGAACCGCTCGATGCCGTCGAGTGACGCGCCCCAGCCCGTCTCCGGTAGCGGGTGAGCGACGACCTCGGTGGGTCCGACGCCGCGCACGCCCGGCACGCTGAGCCGCACGTAGCCCGAACCGGCCCGCGCTGCGGCCGAGGCGGCGAGCGACGCAGCCCCGGTCATCGACTCGGACCCGGCGATGATCCAACACGCCGCCTTCCACTTGTGGGAATCGGTCGGTCGCTGCGGTAGCCAGGCGGCGACATCGGCGGCCTCGACGAGATGCGCTCGCGTCGCCGAGACGTCGAGGCCGATGTCGACCACGCGGATCGCTCCGGTGAGATCAGCGCCGGCGCCGAAGAGCAAGCCTGGCTTGAGGGCCTGGAACGTGACCGTCGCGGCTGCATGGCTCGGTGACCCGATCGGCTCGCCGGTCAGGCCCGACACCCCCGACACGATGTCGACCGCCAGCACCGGGGCCTGGGTCGTGGGGGGCGTGTAGGGACGACTGAGCCCGGTCCCGAAGGCGGCGTCGACGACCAGGTCTGAGTCGGGAAGCGTCGCGGGAGCATCGCGGGCGTCGACGGTGAGGACATGGGCGCCCCAGCGGCTGAGGCGACCGGCAGCGACACGACCATCGGCACCGTTGTTGCCGGGACCGGCGACCACGACGATGCGTCGGCCGTACAGGCCCCCGAGGAGCCGACGGATCTGCCACGCGAGCGCCGAGCCTGCCCGCTCGATCAAGACCTCGACCGGGTCGGGGGCAGCCGCATCGACGGCGGCCATCTCATCGGGCGTCACGATGGGGATCATCCCCAGAGTCTGCCCGACCGGTGCGAGAACGACCCCCGGCGCGGGATCCGGGTGGTTGCCCTACGACGCCCAGTGCTCGGCGAGGACCGTGACAGGACGGGCCAGCAGATCGATGGTGGGGATCCTGGCCAGGACGTCTTCGCGGAAGGTCGGCTCGGTCTCGGTGACGAAGTCCCGGAGACCCGAATAGCGGTTGCGGTAACCCTGGAGGACCCCGCGGGCCACGCCTGCGTCGAGGTGGTCGGGCAGCTGGACGTGCAGCAACGTGATGCCGACGGTCTGGCCGTCTTTGACCTCGGGCACGATGACGACGGTGCGGGCGTCGCGCCGGCCCGCGGTGACGAGGATCTCGCGTTCGGACGCCACGAGGTGTTTGCTGCCACGCAGGCCCGGGTCACGATCGACGCGGGAGGGCAGATCGCGGGCGACACCGCCGCGATCGGTGATCGACAGCTGGGCCTCGCCGCTGCCCGACCCCTCGATGCGGTAGCGGGTGAAGCCGATGACCTGGTCGATGGCGGGATCGAGCGACGCCAGGGTGCGCAGCGTCTTGTAGGTGAGACGATCGCGGGGCGCGCCGGCTGCCAGGAGTTCTTTGACCAGGCCGACCTCGATGAGCTCTTCGTCGGAGCGGGAGATGCCGACGGTGACGGTCTTGGCCTGGTGCTTGATGGCATCGACCGGGCGGGTGAGCTCTTCGATGCCCTGGGTGAGTGCAGCACTGAGGTCCTCGAGCACCGTGGCCGGGGTACCGACCTTGCCGAAGTCGCTCTGGAAGGACTCGAGCGGGATCGTGCCGCCGGCGTAGCGGAACAGCGTGGCCATGCGCGTCGCCGTCGAGGCTTCGAGGTGGCCGTTGTAGTCGCCGGCGCGGAGTCCATCGAGGAACGCCTGGGCATGACGGGCCATCGCGGGCGCCAGGTCGGTGAGGATCGCTTCGCCGGTGAGTTCCGGATCCTTCGACACGGCGCCTTCGATGGCGGCTCGGGTGGCGCGCAACGGCTGCGCCTGCGCGTCGATCGACAGGGCGGCTTCGTAGCCGAACAGGTGACCGACCACGGTCGAGAGCACGAAGGCCAACGCGGGATCCACCGAGGGCACCGAGATCTGGTGCAGTGCCGCGGGGTAGGAGGCGCCCTCGTCGGCGACCACGATCGGCGCGGCCTTGTGGGCCCGGTAGATCGCGACCTCCTTGGCGACGTCGCTGGCGGTCGAACCGGTCAGACCGGCAGCGCAGACCAGGATCAGCGGCTCGGACGAGAGGTCGATGTGTTTCTTGTCCTCGGTCGAGTCCGCGGCGATCGACTTGTAGCAGAGCTCCGAGAGCTTGATCCGGATCTCGCGGGCGGCCACGACGTTGGGACCGTTGCCGACGATGGCCCAATAGCGCCGTGAGGGTGCGAACTCTGCCGCGGCCGTCCCGATGGCCTCACGCATGGTGATGACCTGCTCCATGGCGGTGGGCAGCTCACGCAACGAGGTGAGCAGGCGTTGGCGGCCGACGGGGTCGGCGCCGCCACTGTCGCCGGCGATGATGTCGGCGATGGCGACGGCCAACAGCGCCCCGGCGGCGATCTGGGAGTAGAAGGCCTTGGTCGAGGCGACGCTCATCTCGACGTCGCGACCGTCGGAGGTGTAGAGCACCCCGTCGGACTTGTCGCAGAGGTCGCTGTTCCGGCGGTTGACGATCGCGACCACCGACGCACCGCGGGCGCGGAGCAGGTCGACGGTGCGGTTGGTGTCGGTCGTGGTCCCGGACTGGCTGATGGCAATGGCCAACGTGTCGGCCATCTTCGAGCGCAGATGGAAGCCCGACATCTCGGTGGCGGGTAGGGCCTCGACCCGCAGGCGCCCACCAGTCTCGCGGTCGAGGATGAGCGCCAGGCTCTGCCCGGCCACCGCAGCGGTGCCCTGCCCGATGACGACGACCCGACGGATCTCGCCGGTGGCGAGGCGGGCGCGGAGGTCATCGGCGATGGTCTGGGCCCCGAGGCGGACCTCGAGGCGGCCGTCGCGTTCGGTCAACTTGCCGCGCAGGGTCTTGCGGAACGAGCGGGGCGCCTCGGAGATCTCCTTCAACAAGAAGTGCGGATAGTCGCCGCGGTCGATGTCGCGGGTGGTGATCTCCGCGGTGGCGACATCGGCATCGGTGACGTGCAACTCGGTGCCGTCGTAGGCGACGCGGCGGACGCCGGCGAGCTCGCCCGCATCTGCACCGTCGAGCGAGACCATCTGGCCACGACTTGCGGTGGGGTTGTCGAGGTTGCCGGGGGTCTCGCCGTCCATTCGCAGGTAGCGGGCGGTGAGTTCGACGACGCCGTAGGGCTCGCTGGCCACGATGTAGGCGTCCTCGGCGAGGCCGACATAGAGCGCCTGGCCGCTGCCGCGCAGGGCCAGATGCAGACGGTTCGGCGACGCTGCCGCCGACGCTGCGATCGCAACCGAGCCCTCCAGCGCTGCGACGGTTCGTCGGAATGCCTCGTCGATGCCGGTGAGCTCGGTGCGCTCGCCGGCAGCGCCGAGGTGTTTGCCCATCAACGCCGGAATGACCTTGGCGTCGGTGGTGATGGCCGGCGCGATGGACAGTCCCTCGGTGGCCCGGAGATCGGCGAAGTTGTCGACGTCGCCGTTGAGCGCCGCCGTGACGTACGGGCACCCGTCGCCGTCGTGGCGTTCGGAGTTGAGCGGGTGCGCGTTGGGCTCGGAGATGATGCCGACGCTGGCCCAGCGGGTGTGGCCCAACACGATGACGCTGGCGTCGTCACCGGCGAGGGCCTGGTGCAACAGGTCGTCGGTGCGGATCATCGCCCGGAGGTGGCGCATGTTGTCGCCGAGTTCGCCGATCTCGGCCGCGGCCTTGTAGACGAAGCTCAGGTGCCCGTCGGCGATGCGGACCGACCCGGAACCGAAGTGGGGATCGGCGGAGCGCGCCGCGATCGTGGCCGCCATGGACGGGGCCTCGAGATCGAGTCCGTGCGAGCGCACCAGCAGGTGGAGCCCGGCCGAGTCGCGGCCGCGGACCTCGAGACGATCGAGGGCCGACAGGGCTTCTTGGACCGACGTGAACGCGTCGAGCGCTGCAGCCGAACGCAGGCCCCCGCAGAGGTCGTCGACGGCACGGGCGGTGCGGATGCGGTCGCGTCCGACAGCCCAGACGCCGTCCTTCACCCGGAGGAGTTGGGCGTTGATCGCCTCGAGCATCTCCGAGGAGGCCTTCGTGTCGAGGATGGCCTCGAGGTCGGCGATGGCGGCCTCGAGGACCTGCATCCGCTGGGCGATGGTCGCAGTGGTGTCGGCCTCGGCCATCAGCACCGACACCCCGGGCACGCCGCGCAGGAGTGCGTCGAGGGTCTCGAGGTCGTCGGCGACCGCCGCGAGGCCGTCGGCGTCGCCCGGCAGGGCCGCGAGGTCGGGGGCCAGAGCGAGGAGCTCAGCAGAGGTCGGGGTCGACCGGGTCGGTCGACGGCGAACGATCGCAACGATGCCACACACGGGTGTCACAGCCTCCCTGATGGGCCGGTCGAAAGCGAGGGTGCGAGTCTACCGACGGGTGCCCACACGTGATTCTCCGCGTCCATCGGCAGCGCTCGGTCGGTTTTCAGCCGTTGCCCGCGAGGGCGGCGACGATCGTGGCGACCGCGCCGTCCGCAGCGGCTTGATCGGGGGCCTCGGCCATGACCCGCACCAGTGGCTCGGTGCCCGATGGGCGCACCAACAGGCGCCCGGTCTCGCCGAGGTCGGCCTGCACCGCGGCGATGGCGTCAGCGATGCGCGCCATGGCTGCGGCCGGGCCGTCCGCGACGGTGACGCTCTCGAGGTGCTGGGGAAGCTGGGTCATCGAGGCGGCCGCGAGATCGGCCAGGGTCGTGCCGCTGCGGGCGATGATGTCCGCGAGCAGGACCGCGGTGAGCAGGGCATCGCCGGTCGGGGCCCGGTCGGCGAAGATGATGTGGCCCGACTGCTCGCCACCGAGGCTCCAGCCGTGGGTCTCGAGCGCTTCGAGGACGTGCCGGTCGCCAACGGGTGTCTCGTGCACGGTGATGGCCGCCTCGGCCATCGCCAGACGGAAGCCCAGGTTCGTCATCACCGTGACGACGACGGTGTCGTCGGCCAGCAGACCGCGGTCGCGCAGGTCACGGGCGCAGATGGCGATGATGTGGTCGCCGTCGACGATGCGGCCCTGGTGGTCGACGGCCAGGAGGCGGTCGGCGTCGCCGTCGAACGCCAATCCGAGATCAGCGCCGCGGGCGACCACCTCGGCGGACAACCCCGCCATGTCGGTCGAGCCGCAGGCGTCGTTGATGTTGCGTCCGTCGGGCACGTCGCAGATGACGTCGACCGTGGCGCCGATGCGAGCGAGCGCCGGACCGGCGACCGCCGAGGCCGCGCCGTTGGCGGTGTCGACCACGATGTGGAGCCCGTCGACGGCGCAGCCGTCGAGTGCGCCGACGCAGGTGTCGACGTAGGCGTCGACGAGTTCGTGGCGGACGGCGACGGTTGCTCCATCGGCGGTCGCGGCACCGTCGAGATCTTGGTCACCCTCGGCGGCGAGTTCTGCCTCGAGTGCGGCCTGTTGGGCATCGGTGAGCTTGCGGCCACCGGGGGCGAAGATCTTGATGCCGTTGTCGTGCCACGGGTTGTGCGACGCCGACACCACGGCGCCGATCACGCCATGGGCTGCCGCAGCGTGGGCCACTGCGGGTGTCGGCGCGATGCCGAGGTCCCAGGGTTCGACGCCGACGTCGCCGAACCCGCGTGCGAGAGCGTCCACGAACGCAGGGCCGGACTCCCGGGTGTCTCGTCCGATCGCGACTGCGGGTGCGTCGAGCACGCGGCCCGCCGCACGGGCGATCCGGGTGACGTGGTCGATGCTCAGCTGCTCGTGGGCGCGCCCGCGTATGCCGTCGGTTCCGAAGGAGAGGGCCATCGACGCTCAGGGTAGCGATGCCGCCACACGGCGGCGATGGGTGATGCCGCCCGGGCCGGGATCAGCGCTTGGAGTACTGCGGGGCCTTGCGGGCCTTCTTGAGGCCGTACTTCTTGGATTCCTTCTTGCGAGGATCGCGGGTGAGGAATCCGGCCTTCTTCAGCTCTTCGCGCATGCCGGGGTCGATCTCGAGCAGGCAGCGGGCGATGCCGAGACGCAACGCACCGGCTTGGCCGGTGGGGCCACCGCCGTGGAGCGACACATCGATGTCGTAGGCCTGGTCGGTCTGGGTGATCCGCAGCGGCTCGGTGAGGATCATGCGGTGGGTGTCGGAGGGGAAGTAGTCCTCGACGGTCCGCTTGTTGACGGTGATGACGCCGTCGCCGGGACGCACTCGCACGCGAGCAACCGCCCGCTTCCGACGTCCGGTGGCCTGGGCAAGCATGGTCATGGTGTGCGCTGCGCTTTCGATTTCAGGATTGCTCGGTGCGGGCTCGGGCATGCTCCAGCACGAGCGGCTGGGGCTTCTGGGCCTCGTGGGGATGGGTGGGGCCGCCGTAGACCTTCAGCTTGGTCAGCTGCTGGCGTCCCAGGCGGTTCTTGGGGATCATGCCGCGCACCGACCGGCGGACCGCTTCTGCGGGGCGCTTGGCGAGGAGATCGGCATAGGTCTGGCTCTTGAGACCGCCCGGGTAGCCGGAGTGGCGGTAGATCTGCTTCGACTGGGCCTTCTCGCTGGTGAGGACGACCTTGTCGGCGTTGATGATGATCACGTGGTCGCCGGTGTCCATGTGCGGGGCGTAGGTGGGCTTGTGCTTGCCACGAAGGACGCGAGCGACCTCGGTGGCCATGCGGCCCAACACGAGGCCTTCGGCGTCGACGATGTGCCACTCTCGGGTGATCTCGGAGGCCTTGGGGCTGTAGGTACGCACGCGTGTCTCTCGAATTCTTCTCGGAACGAGCATCGGGCCATGGAGCCGCCACTGCGGCGCTGCCCAGGCCAGCCGACCACGATACGCCGTCGCGACCCCGCGCGACAACTGGCGCCAGATCCCCGCGAGACCGACGCACGGCGGCGGCTCGACGTGGACCGCAACCTGCCGGGTCGTGGCCACCCCGGGGCGGTCCTCCGGCCGGTGCGCCGGAGGCGGTGAGCCGCAACGGGCGCGCGTCGCGGTGCGAGGTGTTCGATGACGTTCCCCGCCGGGGTCGATCCCTGCTGCTCCAGCCGCGCGGACGCGTCCGCGGACGCGTCGCTGACCAGGGGTTTTGCCACATCCGGGGTCGGATCGCGTTCCGGTGGACTTCTGTTCTGGGTGCCGGGCCGGTGCGGGCCAAGATGTCATTGGTCGTCGCTACGATCGAGGGACCCCGCTCTTCACCTCTCGCTCGATCGTAGCGACGACACCAGGAGCAGGTCCGTGAACAAACACCACAGCCTCGTCGACCGGCCGGCCTCGAAGCTCGGTCCATTGGGCAGCGAACTCGTGACCCTCGCGGCGACGTGGAACGAGTGCCAGCACGAGATGGTCATCACCGCCGCCCAATTCGCCGAATCACCCGAGTGGGTGCTCGATGGTTCCCCCACGGCGGCGCACTGGCTTGCCACGGTGGCCGGCGTGGAGGCGTGCACGGCTCGGGAGTGGATCCGCATCGGCAAGGCCCTGGCCAGGCTCCCGGTGACCACCTCAGCCTTCGCGGATGAGCGGCTGTCGTATTCGCAGGTCCGGACCCTCACCCGCACGGCGACGCCCGAGAACGAGGCCGAACTCGTCGACCTGATTGCCGACATCACCGCCGCAGACGCCGGCAAAGCCATTGCGGCGTGGATGAACCGCAACCTGCCCCCGGAGGACATCGACGCCCACCAGCGCGCCTCCCGCGCCGTGAAATGGCGAACCGAGCCCGACGGCATGGTCGTGTTCACCATGCGCGGCGTCGGGTGCAGAGCCAGGATCTCGAGCTCGCCACTGCTCGGGGCGCCGAACCACCCGGGATCGTTGGCAAGATGGGACGATGCCGTACCTGGAGCCGACCGAGGCGAGCGCCGAGGCGTTGATCAGTCGTCAGATCAGTGGTCCGATCACGATGCTGAACCTGCTCCGGTTCAGAGACATCGCCGACTACTCCGGCGACCCGGAGCTGGCTCCCGACCAACCGATCTCGGGAGCCGAGGCCTACCGGCGTTACGCAAAGCACACGATGCCGCACCTGATCGCGAGCGGCGGCGAGTTGGTGTTCGAGGGCACCGGCGGCGAGTTCTTCATCGGGCCGAGCGGCGAGTCGTGGGATCACGTCCTGCTGGTTCGCCAGGCGTCGCTCGATGCGTTCTTCGCGTTCGCATCGCATCCCGGATACCTGGACGGCATTGGCCACCGAACCGCCGCGCTCGAGGACCCGAGTGCTCTTGCCGATCACTGGCGGACCGGCATTCGGTTGAACTCATGTCGACGGCGCACGCTGGGTGACGATGAGCCGGTGCGGAATGAAGCGATGTGGGTGGACGTTCGACGACTGGTGTGTCCTGTGCCAATGCCCTCGGAGAGTGAATCACCGTCGTCGAGCTGGTCGAGTCGTTTCAGGAGGCCGCCGCCAGGCTCCGCTCGATAGCCGGCACGACAGCTCGCACCCACATCAGCCGTGTCGGCGTGACCCAGCTCGGCATCGACCTCCAAGACGACTCCTGCCCGCCCGAGATCCAACGGTTCGGGCGCACGATCACCCGCTGGCGCCAGCAGATCTCCGCGTGGCACCGAGCCCGATTCACGAACGGCCCCACCGAGGCCACCAACAACATCGTGAAACGCGTCAAGCGCGGGTGGCGTTCGGGATCACCAACTGGACGAACGACCGCACCCGAGCACTGCTCTAGGCCGGCCGACCCGACTGGACACTGCTCACGAACTCACGCTGAGATCCGAAGAACCCGTTTACGCCGGGGTCGCTGAGGAACTTGCCGCCGGAGGGCTCGAGGCGGATGCGGTCGTCGGGCGGAGCAGGAGTCACGGTCGCAACGGAGCCCAGCCGGATTTGTGCAGGCGTTCGAACCCGTCGATCAAGAGGTCGAGCGCGAATTCGAACTCGGTATCGGCGTCACAGCCGTGCCCACTCGCTTCGACGGCCGTCGCCATCTCCACGATGGAGGGGTACTCGACGGCAGCTTCATGCAGCGCCGCGGCGCGGTCGGCAGGTTCTGTCGGCATGGCGGGGGTCGGGAAGACGTCTCGGGTGAGGCCCCACATCCGAGAGCTGAGTGCGTGCATGGCATGGTGCACCAGGTCCGTCGACAGCCCGCCGCTCAGCATGATGCCGATGAGACTGTCCATGTAGCGAAGAACCGTCGGGGTCGACTCCTTTCGGGTCTCGATCGCCTCGGTCGCCCAGGAATGTGCATCAAGTACGCGTCGAGCATCGAGTATCCGGCGGCGCAGTACAACTTGCCATGGGTCGTGCGTCTCGATCGTCGGCGGAATCTCGAGGATGATCGTGTCGACCATCCCGTCGATCAACTCCTCACGATTGGCGACGTGCTTGTACAACGCCATCGGCGTGACATCGAGCGCCTCGGCCACGCGGCGCATGCTTGCGGCGTCGAGTCCGTCGGCGTCAGCAAGCCCGACTGCGGCCTGCAAGATCCGATCCCGACTGAGTCCCCGCTTCACGGCCACCGCCGCTCCTTCCGGATTTCTCTCATCGCGTGGAATGTCTACACCGTACACCTAGGATGCTGGCTCCAACGGTGTACGCCGTATACCTGACCCGGCCCGAGAGGACCCGTTCATGACTTCACACCAGCTTGCGACAACCGCACGAGGACATGGTGATCCCGCAAGAGCGACACTCGACAACCCACCGTCCCACGACAGCATGACTGCTGTCGTGCAGCATGCCTACGGCCTCGATGCGATCGAGACCAGTGAGCGTCCAGTGCCTACGGCAGGCCCAGGACAACTCCGGATCAAGGTCGCCGCAAGCGCCCTCAACCCGATGGACTGGCACCTCGCGACTGGAACACCCGGAATCGTGCGACTCGCCGAGGGTCTCCGTCGCCCCAAACACCAGATCCTCGGACGCGAAGTCTGCGGAGTGGTCGACCAGCTCGGTTCTGGCGTTGACGACTTCGAGGTTGGACAGTCGGTGTTCGGCTGGGTGACCGGAGCGTTCGCCGAATACACGATCGCCAAGGCGAACCGCATCTCGCTCGCACCGACGACGATGACCGAGGTCGAGTGTGCTGCGCTGCCGATTGCGGGCACCGCTGCGTTGGAAGCAATCGAGCTCGGCGATGTCCGAGGCCAGCGAGTCATCGTGAACGGCGCGTCTGGCGGCGTGGGTCACTACGCCGTCCAGATCGCCAAAGCACGAGGTGCGGCTTGGGTCGCTGGGGTGTGCTCCAGTGGAAACGCAGATTTCGTGCGTGGCCTCGGCGCCGATCAGGTCGTCGAATACGAATCGGCGGACTTCACAGAAGAACGATGGGACGCGATCATCGACTGCATCGGAAACCGCAGCGACTCCGAGATCCGGGGAGCGCTTGTCGACGACGGCCGATGGGTCGTGGTCGGCGACCAGAACACAAGCGGCCTGCTCGGCCCACTCCCTCGCCTCCTGGCGAGGCTTGTTCGTTGGCGCTTCGGGTCGCAGTCCTGTCATTGGTTCGTTCAAGGCGAGGACGTTCGGTACCTCGAAGAGATCGCCTCACTCGTCGATGAGGGGCTCGTCCGCTCACATCTGAGCGACACGCTCAGCATCGGGGAGCTGCGCTCGGGCTACGACCGAATCAAGAGCGGACACACCGTCGGCAAGCTCGCCGTCGACGTCGCATCCGCACCTGGCGTGGCATCGAACGAACCGAGCAACGACGACGGGGTGACACCGTGAACACGGCAACACAGGACCTTCCGACGGGTCAAGACCAGCGCATCAACCGATTGGAGAAGAAGGCGCTTCTCTCCGCACTCTGGCTCTTCGTCCTCTTCAATTTCATCTTCCGCGATCTCCACGAGATCGTGAAGGCGGAGTTCCTCGCAGACGCGCTCAACGGGATCTACGACGGGCGGGAAGTCACCGACGCGATGTTCCTCCTCGGGGGCATCATCGTTGAAGTACCAATCCTGATGATGCTGATGGCATGGGTGCTCCCGGTCCGAGCGAACCGGTGGGCCAACGTCATCGTCGCACCACTCTTCGGGCTCCTCCTGATCGGTGTGCCCGGCGACCTCGACGACTACTTCCACATCGGCCTGATGCTGATCGCACTCGCAATCATCGTCTGGCACGCGTGGAACTGGGAACGATCCGCTTCGTAACCTCACGGGTCGGAACGGAGGACCTGGCCCGACCGCCGACGGGCCCGGCAGCGATGAGCCCACTGAGGAGACCCGGCGATCTGCTGACGCCTGCGTCGCCAAGACCCCCGTCGTTCACAGTCATCGCCACAGGGCGCCCCGTCGATGGTCCCACCGTCTTCACCTGACGAACGTCTCGACCACGCGGCACGGGTTCCGGAAAAGGGGCTGTGCGCCCGACTCACCAAGGGCAGCCGAACGGAATCACGGGGTCCGGAGTCTCGGTCGCTTGGTGCGGCCCGACCATGACACGAGGTGATACCGGACGGCGGCGAGCGCCTTGGTTGGCGTCTGGAGTGTGATGGGCAACCTTCGACCCTGGTACCGCTCGATTCGGAGTGCCACGGTGGATTCGTGAGCCAATCTGCTGTCGAGTGGCGCGAGAGGGGACGGATGCCATCGGCGCGTATCTCGATGGTTGCCAGTGTCTTCGTGTTGTTCGTCGCCGCCTGCTCGGGCGGCACCTCAACGTCGACGGCACCGCCGACGCCGACGCCGACGCCGACGGATGCTCCTGGCCCTGAGTTGGAGATCTGGGCCGGTGACGTGGCCGAGCAGATCATCGAGCTCCAGTTCGCCGTCGATGAAGCAGGAACGATCACCGGCACGGTGTCGAGCCCCCTCGGCGAGGCACCGGCCTTCCCGATCGATGGATCGGTCGACGATCAGACGTTCACCATTCGGATTCCCATCGTCGCAGTGGTGTTCGAGGGCGAGTTCTCGGGCGACACCTTGACCGGGACGTGGTTCCAGTCGGGGATCGAATTCCCGGTCACGATGCAACGTCGTGAAGAGCCGCTCGTCTTCGAGCGACCGCAGGAGCCCGCTCCCCCCTTCCCGTACGAATCGACCGACGTGAGGTTCGACAACGGCGACGTCTCACTCGCCGGCACCTTCGTCGTCCCCGCCGGCGACGGGCCGTTCCCTGCCGTCGTGCTGGTGTCGGGATCCGGCCCACAGGATCGCGACGAGACCGTCTTCGGGCACCGACCCCTCCTCGTGCTCGCCGACGCGTTCGCGCGGCGTGGCATCGCCTCGCTCCGATACGACGACCGTGGTGTCGGCGAATCAACCGGCAGCCAGGCCGGCGCGACCACGGCCGATCTGGCAACCGATGCCGCCGCGGCGGTCGCCTACCTCGATGTCGACACGCGGACCGGATCGGTCGGCATTGCCGGTCACAGCGAGGGCGGGCTCATCGGCTCGATAGTCGCCGGGGAGTCCGAGGCGGTCGAGTTCGTCGTGCTCCTGGCGGGCCCCGGCCTCCCGGGACGCGACGTCCTGCTCCGGCAGACGGAGGACCTCATGCGCGCCGACGGCGCGTCCGAGGCCGACATCGCCTGGCAGCTCGATTGGCGATCGCAGATCATGGACGTGTCGGCATCGGACCTCCCCGCCGACGACGCGGCCCGAGAGATCGAAGCCATCGTCACGGCGGCGCTCGCGAACCCACCCAACGATGTGACCGAACCGCTCTCTCCGACACTTGCAGGAACGTTTGTGGAGATCTTCTCCGATCCGTGGATGCGGTTCTTCCTCGCCTACGACCCGGCGCCGGCACTGGTGGCCCTTGACATCCCGGTCCTGGCGCTCGTCGGGAGCCTGGATCTTCAGGTCTTGGCGGAGGAGAACATTCCCGCGCTCGACGACGCGCTCGCAGCGAACGCAGCGGCGACGGTGTTGGAGCTGGAGGGTCTCAACCACCTCTTCCAGACCGCGACCACGGGCGCCGTCGCCGAGTACGCCCGGATCGACGAGACGTTCGCTCCCTCCGCGCTCGACATCGTCACGAGCTGGATCCTCGAGCAGAGCTGACGCCACGCGGCCTCGAACAGGCAGGCCAAACATGACACGAGATGATTCCGGACGGCGGCGAGCGACTTCTCTGGCGTCTGTCTGCGATCGGCAACCTTCGACTCCGGTACGAGTCGGCAGGCCCGGTTTGTGACGATGGATTCGTGGGCCAATCTGATGTCGAGTGGCGCGATGGCGAGATCGATGGCGTGTCGTCGTGGCTGATGCAGGGTGATCCGGCAGTGCGGTGGCACGTGATGGACGCCCTGCTCGGGTGCACCCCCGATCAGGTCGCGCTGGAACGGGCGCGTGTCGTCACCGAGGGTTGGGGCGCCCGGCTGCTGGCGATGCAGGAGAGCGACGGCCGATGGGCGGCTGCGCTGTACAGCCCGAAATGGACATCGACGACCAACACGCTGCTGTTGCTCCAACGTCTCGGGCTCGCGCGAGGCAATCCGCACGCGCTCGCCGGGTGTCGCCAGCTGTGGGACTCGGCGAGCTGGTTCGATGGTGGTCTCAACCTTGCCAAGACGATTCAGGAGCTCCCGGCCCGTTTCGCCAACCGCCGAACGATCCGAGCCGACGCATGGCGGTCGGGACGCGCGGTGCCCTCATCGTTGAGGAAGATCGGCCCCGACTCTCGTTCCCCGATGTAGAGGTCGAGCGCCCTTGCTGTCCGTGGTGCGAGCGGGATGGTGGCGGTCTTGTGGCCTTTGCGCTGGATGAACACGGTCCGGTGACCGCGGTTGACTTCGAGCTTGTCGATGTCTGCGCCGAGCGCTTCGGAGATCCGAAGCCCGTTCAACGCAAGCAGCGACGCCAACGCGTGATCGCGTCCGCCCGACAGTCCCGCTTGGACGAGGAACGCACCAAGCTCGTTGCGATCCAGTCCGAGCGTGGTCGATTCGTCGTCCTGCTTTGGGCGTCGCACATGTGCTCCGGGATTGCGGTCGATGAGCCGCTCTTGTTCGCAGTTCCGGTAGAAGCCACAGACCGTGGACAGGCGTCGCCCGATCGTCGACCTTGCTTTGCCTTCTTGCTCGGCGGTGCGGGCGTACAGTTCGATGTGGGCACGCTCGACTGCGAACGGGTCGGTGTGGAACGTGGCAAGCCAAGTGATCCATTGGCGCAGATCGAGCCGGTACGCGTCAAGGGTGGTACCGGCGTAGCCGGCCAAGAACCCGGCGAGCGCCCGATTCAGCTTGATCGTCGCCGCGTCGATTGTCGCCTCGCGTTCGGGCAGGGTGAGCTGGCCGAACAGGGTGTTTTCGTTGATGGACATGGTGTCTGTCTCCTCAATGGTGGTGAGGACACAGACATCGGCACCCGAGACCGGCGCCCCTATCGACAACGCCCGCCCAGAACGCTCAGCTGCTCGTGGGCGACCCGCTCATTCATGTGCCGATCTTTCGCTGGTGTGGAGAGTGTCGGTCGGTGATGTTCTGAGCTCTTTGCAGTGGAGATCTCAGCGTCGGGAATCCGGGTGCAGTTGCACATCGGTGTGTCGTGCGAGTGCTGAGAAGTCCACGTCGGCGTGGAGGATCTCAGCTCCAGCGCGGACGGCGACTGCGCCGATCAGGCAGTCGATGAGTTTGCGGACGGTTTCGCCGCGGGCTCGACAAGATCGGTACATCGACGCGGCGGCGTCGTAGTCGGCGGGAGTCGTGGGCAGCATTGTTGCCCGGGCCAGCAGCCCGCGCAGTTGGATCAGGTGCCGTTCGTTGCGGGCGCCGGCGAGAACCTCCATCGACACGGCGTCACAAATCGCGAGGTCCGCATCGAGCAATCGGTCGACGGCGACGCAGACCTCTGAGCCGGTGTCGCGCAAGAACTCGATCCACGCCGAGGTATCGACGAGGATCACGCTCTGCTCGTACGCATCTCATCGAGGTCGCCGTCCCAGCCGGTTCCACGCATCGACCGTGCATCGTCGAGATCGAGAGGCTCGCCTGCGACGTGGCGCAGTGCCATGTTCACTGCCTCGCGTTTCGTGCTGAGGTGGTAGCGCTCCATCACTCGCTGGCAGAGTTCTTCGTCGATGTCGATGTTGGTGCGAGCCATACACCTATGTTACACATCATGGTTGGTGCGTCAACCCTTCGCCGTCACGCGGAAGACGCCAGCGATATGGGGATCGGATCCCCCCGATCCTGAGCGGGGCTGTTTCACAAGGGTACAAGGGCGCCAGCGCTTGCGCTGGCGGAGGTCCCGCCGAGGTGCCCCTGATCGCTGCCGGTTCGAGGGCACGCATATCGACGCCGGGGACGGCTTCCAAGCCCACGCGCTATCCGGCATTTCGATCATGAAACGGAGATCCGTCGACTGATTCCCGCCCTTCTGCGGTCGATCACGGCGACGACTCCGTGTCAGCCGTAGTCGACCGACCAGAGGGTGAGGCCGTGAGGTGGCGCAACACGGCCGGCGGTGTTGCGATCGCGCGCGGCGAGGATCGCCGGGATCGCGTCCGGCTCCATCCGGCCGAGGCCGACATCGACCAGCGTGCCGGTGATCGAGCGCACCATCTGATGACAGAACGCCGTGGCGGTGATCCACAGCTCGACCACATCGTCACCGGCCTCGCTCCACTCGGCCGACAGCACCTCGCGGACCAGGCTCGCCTCGATCTCGGTGTCGCCGACGGTGATGCGCTTCTTGCGGCAGAACGACGCATAGTCGTGCTCGCCCAGCAGGTGCGCAGCCCCGGCGTTCATCGCCAACAGATCCACCGGCTCGTGGACGTGCCAGGTCAGCGCATGCAGGAACGGATCCGGGATCGCCCGATTGAGCACCCGGTACCGATACGTGCGGCTGCGGGCGGAGAATCGGGCATCGAAGTCGTCGGGGGCCTGGTCGATCGAGCGCACCACGATCGCCGGCGCGCAGAGACCGTTGATCGAGTGTTGGAACCGAGTGGTGTCCATCGGTGAGGCGTCGAAGCTCACGACCTGACCCCACCCGTGCACGCCGGAATCGGTGCGTCCGGCCATGGCCAGCTGGGGCTCGTAGCCCAGGATGCGCCGCATCGACTGGACCAGCGTGCCGACCACGGTGGCCACCCCTGGGTTCGGCGCGAACCCGTGGAAGGCAGCACCGTCGTAGGCGACCAGCATCCGGTAGCGCACGTCGCCCTCGAGAGGAGGCGCCACCGGCGGCATGGGAGGCCGCGTCATCGGTGAACAACTCGCGGCCACTGGTCGACGCGACGAGCAGGGAGAGAGGTCATCGCCGCAGTGTGGCGCAGCGGCAGCAGCGATGGTCTGCCGAACCCACCACGTCGTGAGGGCGGGCGAAACGCCAGAAGGCCGTCAGCCTCAGACGAGCTCGATGCGACACATCGGGGCGTTGTCGCCCTGACGCGGACCGACCTTCAAGATGCGGGTGTAGCCGCCCGGGCGATCCGCGTAGCGGGGCCCGACGTCTTCCATCAGCTTGTCGGCGATCTCCTGGTCACGCAGGAACGCAAGGATCTGGCGGTGGTTGTGCAGACCGCCCTTGCGGGCCTTGGTGATGATCTTCTCGGCCACCGGCCGCATGGCCTTGGCCTTGGCCTCGGTGGTCACGATGGCTTCGGCGGCGATCAGCGACGCCACCAGGTTGCCCATCATGGCCTTCTGGTGCGAGGCGCTGCCGCCGAAACGGCGGCCCTTCTTCGGTCGTCCTGGCATCGGGATCGTTCCTAGTCTCTGTGGGTGAGCTGGAGGCCGCGCTCGTCCAGCTTCACGATGACTTCGTCGAGGGACTTCTGACCGAAGTTGGTGATGGCCAACAGGTCGTCCTCGGTCTTCTTCAACAGCTCGCCGATGGTGTTGACCTGGGCGCGCTTGAGGCAGTTGCGCGGGCGCTCGGAGAGATCGAGGTCCTCGATGGGCAGCTCGAGGTCGGGGGAACCGACCGTGCCGACGGCGACGTCGGTGAGCTCGAGGGCCTGGGGTTCGTCGCTCATCTCTTCGACGAGCTGCACCAGGGCCCGCAGCGTGCCGCCGGCCGACGCCAGGGCTTCGCGGGGGCTGATGGAGCCGTCGGTCTCGACCTCGATGACGAGGCGGTCATAGGAGTTCGACTGCTCGACGCGCGTGGGCTCGACCTCGAAGCTCACGCGGCGAACCGGCGAGAAGATCGAGTCCATGGGGATGACCCCGATGGTGGCAGAGGTCTTGTTGATGTCGGCGGACACGTAGCCACGGCCCCGCTCGACGGTGAGGTCGAGCGCAAGACGTCCGTCCTCGCTCAAGGTGGCCAGGTGCAGGTCACGGCTGAGCACCTCGACCTCGGGGTTGCCGACCAGATCCGCCGCGGTGACCACGCCGGCCCCGCGAGCATCGAGACGCAGCACGACCGGCTCGTCGGAGTGGCTTGCCAGCACCAGGTCCTTGACGTTCAACAGGATCTCGGTGACGTCCTCGGTGACGCCGGCGATGGTGTCGAACTCGTGGAGCGCCTCGTCGAATCGCACCTGGGTGACCGCTGCCCCCGGGATCGACGACAGCAGCGTGCGGCGCAGCGAGTTGCCGAGCGTGTGGCCGAAGCCGGGCTCGAGGGGGGAGATCGCGAACCGCTGGCGGTTCTCGGACTCCTCGTCGACGGGTTCAACTGATGGGCGCTGAATGACCAGCATGGTTACCTCTGCGATGGTGCCGCCGGTGGTGGAGGCGCTTGCGGGGCCC
The DNA here is from genome assembly GCA_963716795.1 of uncultured Acidimicrobiaceae bacterium. Classification (GTDB taxonomy): domain Bacteria; phylum Actinomycetota; class Acidimicrobiia; order Acidimicrobiales; family UBA8592; genus CAVQUE01. The sequence goes on from CAVQUE010000005.1 coordinate 520,512, forward strand.
GAAGGCACCCGCGTCGGGTGGGACTCGTGAATGGGGTGGGCGGGCGTCGCCCTACTTGCTGTAGAGCTCGACGATCAGCTGCTCGCGGATGGGCACGTCGATCTGCTCACGGACGGGCAGTTCACGCACCGTGGCCCCGAAGCCGTCGTCGACCATGTCGACCCAGCCGGGCGCCTGGCGATCGAGGACGTCGAGGTTCCACTGCACCGTGACCATTTCGCGGGTCTTGGGACGCAGCGACACCTGATCACCCTTGCGGAGCCGGTAGCTCGGGATGTTCACCCGGCGGCCGTTGACGTCGATGTGGCCGTGGTTGACCAGCTGGCGGGCCTGGGGACGGGTGGCGGCCCAGCCGGCGCGGTACACCAGGTTGTCGAGGCGCAGCTCGAGGTAGCGGAGCATGTTCTCGCCGGTGACGCCCTGGCGGCGGCTGGCCTCGGCGAAGAGATTGCGGAACTGACGCTCGGTCAGGCCGTAGGTGAAGCGGGCCTTCTGCTTCTCCTGGAGCTGGAGCAGGTACTCCGACACGTTGCCGCGCCGACGGGTACGCCCGTGCTCTCCCGGAGGGTAGGGACGCTTGTCGAGGGCGATCGTCTCGCCCTTGGTGCCCCAGATGTTGGTGCCCAGGCGACGCGAGACGCGTGCCTTGGGGCCGGTGTAACGGCTCATGTCAGACCCTCCGTCGCTTGGCCGGCCGGCAGCCGTTGTGCGGCACCGGGGTGACGTCTTTGATGCCGGTGACCTCGATGCCGGCGCTCTGCAGCGACCGGATGGCGGTCTCACGGCCCGAACCCGGGCCCTTGACCTGCACGTCCACCTTGCGGACACCGTGTTCCATGGCCCGACGGGCGCACTGCTCGGCGGCCATCTGCGCGGCGAACGGGGTGCTCTTGCGCGACCCCTTGAACCCGACGTTGCCCGCTGACGCCCAGGCGAGGACGTTGCCCTGCTGGTCGGTGATGGACACGATGGTGTTGTTGAACGAGCTCTTGATGTGCGCCACCCCGTGGGTGACGTTCTTGCGCTCGCGCTTGCGGGGCCGACGGCCACCTGCTGCTGGCTTGGCCATGGTCTACTTCTTGACTTTCTTTTTGCCTGCGACAGTCTTCTTCGGGCCCTTGCGGGTCCGGGCATTGGTGTGGGTCCGCTGGCCGCGCACCGGCAGGCCGCGGCGATGACGCAGGCCCTGGTAGCAGCCGATCTCCATCTTGCGTTTGATGTCCTGGGACACCTCACGCCGAAGATCGCCCTCGACGCGCAGTTCGCCTTCGACGTAGCTGCGCAGTCGGGCGACCTCCTCGTCGGTCAGGTCCCGGACACGGGTGTTCTCGTCGACCTCGGTGGCTTCGCACACGTGCGAAGCCATCGTGGGACCGACTCCATAGATGTAGGTGAGCGACACCACTGCGCGCTTCTCACGCGGAATGTCGACGCCGGCGATACGGGCCATGGCGCTATCCCTGCCTCTGCTTGTGACGTGGGTTGGTGCAGATCACGCGCACGACACCATTGCGTCGGATGACCCGACACTTGTCGCACATGCGCTTCACACTCGGACGAACCTTCATGGGAACTTCTTGCCTCTCGGGCGACTTGCGGGAGTCGTCGCTGGTGGCGACGAACAACCGAGGAACGATTGAACTCGGGGCTACTTGTACCGATAGGTGATGCGGCCACGCTCGAGGTCGTAGGGCGTCAGCTCGACCTGGACCTTGTCGCCCGGCAGGATCCGGATGTAGTGCATGCGCATCTTTCCGGAGATGTGAGCCAAGACCTTGTGACCATTGTCCAGCTCGACGCGGAACATTGCGTTCGGGAGGGGCTCGATGACCGTGCCCTCCATGACGATCGCATCTTCTTTTGACTTCGGCAGTTGTCCGACCCCTTGTCCGACGAGTTAGCAGTTGGTGATAGTGGCGCCGCACCGCGGTGAACGCCGAGAGGCACCGTGCCGACCGCGGTGAGCGAGCGAGCGCGAGCCCCGGGCCGGCGCAGAGCCGACAGATGATCCTAGCGGCGGGGCCTGCTCGGCTCCAACCTCGATGCCACCACCCGGCGCGGCGAATGTGGTAGCGGCGCGCATCGTCAGCTCACGCTGGCGATCAGGGCGTCGAGGCGAGCGAAGACCGCGTCCTCGGTACCCATGCCGTCGACCACGGCCAGGATGCCACGGTCCTCGAACCAGGCGATCAGCGGCGCCGTCTCGGCCTCGTAGAGCTCGAGTCGCCGGCCGATGGACTCCGGTGTGTCGTCCTCGCGACCGCGGGCCATCATCCGCGACGTCACCTCGTCGACCGGCACGTCGAGGTTGATGGCGAGATCGAGCTGGTCACCTGCAGCCTCGGCCAATGCATCGGCCTGGCCCGGCGTACGGGGATAGCCGTCGAGGAGGAAACCGCCGGCCACCACGTCGTCTTCGGTCAGACGCTCGCGGACGATGCCGTTGATGATGTCGTCGGACACGAGGCCGCCGGCGTCCATGATCTCCTTGGCGGCGAGGCCGAGTTCGGTGCCGGCAGTGACCGCAGCACGCAGCATGTCGCCGGTGGAGATGTGCACGACCCCATGGGCCTGCGCGATGCGCAACGCCTGGGTGCCCTTGCCGGATCCCTGCCGGCCGAGAATGACGAGTCCGACCGGCACTATTTCAGGAACCCTTCGTAGTTGCGCATCATCAACTGGCTGTCGATCTGCTTCATGACCTCGAGGGCCACACCCACGGCGATGAGGATCGAGATCCCGCCGAAGGACACCGCTCCGACGTTGCCCTGGTCGAGGACCTTGGCCAACACGAAGGTCGGCAACAACGCGACCATTGCGATGAACAGCGCACCGGCGAGGGTGATGCGGTTGAGGATCCGCGCGAGGTACCGCTCGGTCTGCGGACCGGGACGGATGCCGGGGATGAAGCCGCCCTGCTTGCGGATGGTGTCGGCCTGCTTGACCGGATCGAAGGTGATGGCGGTGTAGAAGTAGGCGAAGCCGATGATCAACAGCCCGAAGAACAAGATGTAGAAGGGGCTGTCGCTGACGACGAGGTTGTCGTTGACCCACTGCTGGACGCTCTCGCCCCAGGTGTTGTTTGCGGGGTCGTCGTCGGCGGGCAGCACCGCAGCGAGCAGCTGGGGGAGGTAGAGCACCGAGCTCGCGAAGATGATCGGGATGACGCCCGACTGGTTGACCTTGAGCGGGATGTAGGTGCTCTGGCCGCCGTACTGCTTGCGACCCACGACCCGCTTTGCGAACTGCACCGGGATGCGCCGCTGTCCCTGCTCGACGAACACGATCGCCACGAGCAGCACCAGGTACAGCAGCGACACGCCGATGACGCCCGTCCATCCTGCGTCGGTGCGCACGAGCGCACCCTGGTTGGGCAGCGACGCCACCACCGAGGCGAAGATCAGGATGGACATGCCGTTGCCGATGCCGTACTGGGTGACGAGCTCGCCCATCCACATCAGCAGCGCCGTGCCGGCGGTGAGCGTCAACACCACCAGGATCACGCGCCCGACCGTGAAGTTCGGGAGCAGGTCGAGCTGGGTTCCGTCGGAACTCGCACCACCGAAGCCCCCGCCGCCGTTGTGGAACAAGAAGGCGAACGCCGTCGACTGCAACAGGGCGATGGCGATGGTCATGTAGCGCGTCGTCTGGGTGATCTTGCGCTGGCCGACCGCACCCATCTGCTGCCACTGCTCGACACGTGGGATCACCACGCCGAGGATCTGCATGATGATCGACGCCGTGATGTAGGGCAGGATCCCGAGCGCGAAGATCGCGAACTGCGTCAGCGCGCCACCGGAGAACAGCCGCAGGAACGCCAGCGCACCGCCGTTCTCCTCGCTGCGTTCGCGCAGCACCTGGATGGCGTCGATGTCGATGCCCGGCGCCGGGATGAATGCGCCGACGCGGTAGAGCCCGATGATCGCCAGGGTGAACAGGATCTTGTTGCGAAGATCGGTCACCCTGAACATGTTCAGCACGTTGGCTGCCACGACGAGTCCTCCAGGTCACCCGGGCGAGCGGGCGACGATGATCAGCGGTTGGTGAGCGCGTTGCCCTTCGCCGGCGGGCGGCGATCGCCCCACGGTGCGGGAAGCACTTCGACAGTACCCCCAGCGGCGACGATGGCTGCTTCAGCGGACTTCGAGAAGGCGTGCGCCTTCACCGTGACCGCGCCCGACAGCTCACCTCGGCCGAGCACCTTGACCAGCGAACCCTTGGAGATCAGGCCCTGCGCGAACAGTGTCTCCGGCGTGATCTCGCCGAGGCCGCTGTCGGCAATGGTGTCGAGGTTGATCGCCTGGTATTCGACCCGGAACGGGTTGTTGAAGCCACGCAGCTTCGGCACCCGCCGTGCAAGGGGCATCTGGCCACCCTCGAACCCGACCGGGACCTTGCTGCGGGCCTTCTGACCCTTGGTGCCGCGGCCTGCGGTCTTGCCGCCGGCGCCGCCGATGCCCCGGGCGACGCGCTTGGCACGCTTGTTGGAGCCCTCTGCGGGCTTGAGATCGTGGATCTTCATGGCGCGTCCTTGTCGAGGGTGGCGTCGTCGACATCTTCGACGGTGATCAGGTGCGGGACCCGGGCGATCATGCCGCGGATCTCGGGACGGTCGGGGAGGACATTGGACTTGCCGATGCCACGCAGCCCCAACGCCCGCAGCGTGCCCCGCTGCTTGGGCTTGGTGCCGATCGAGGATCGGGTCTGGGTGACCTTGAGCGCCATCATGCACTCCCTCGGGCGCCGCCGCGCTCGGACTCGCGGTATGCGCTGAGCAGACCGGCGGGCACGAACTCATCGGGCTCGAGCCCACGGAGCTTGGCGACCTCGTCGGGGCGGCGCAGGCCTTGGAGGCCGGCAATGGTGGCCCGAGCGATGTTGATGTAGTTCGACGAACCGAGCGATTTGCACAGCACGTCGCTGATGCCGGCTTCTTCGAGGATGACGCGTGCCGCGCCGCCGGCGATGACACCGGTACCGGGTGCGGCGGGCTTGAGCATCACACGACCGGCACCGGTCTCGCCGATGATGGGATGCACGATGGTCGAACCGGCCATCGGCACGGTGAACAGGTTGCGGCGCGCCTCGTCGGTGCCCTTCTGGATCGCGAGAGGCACCTCCTTGGCCTTGCCGTAGCCGAGGCCGACGCGCCCGGCACCGTCGCCGATGACGACGAGTGCGGTGAACGAGAACCGCCGACCGCCCTTGACGACCTTCGCCACGCGGTTGATGTTGATGACTCGGGACTCGCGGAGTTCCCCGGGTGCAGAAGAGTGATTCATTGGACGCTGCTCATGTGCTGGCTGGTCATCTCTGGGGCCCTTCCTTCTAGAACTCGAGCCCGGCCTCGCGGGCTGCATCGGCGACGGCAGCGACGCGACCGTGGTAGCGGAACCCGCCCCGGTCGAACACCACCGTGGTGACTCCTTCGGCCTTTGCCCGTTCGGCCACGCGGGCGCCGACGGCCTTGGCCGCTTCGACACCCGAGGTGGCCCCGGTGCGCAGGTCGGCCTCGACGGTCGATGCCGCCGCCAGGGTACGCCCGGCGTCGTCGTCGATCAGCTGGGCGGAGATGTGCTTGTTGGACCGGTAGACGGCCAGGCGCGGACGCTCGGCGCTGCCGCGGATCTTGCGGCGGACCCGGTTGTGGCGTCGAACGCGACCACGCTGCTTGTGCTGTGCTTTGTCGCTCATGATTCCCTACTTCGCGGACTTTCCGGCCTTGCGGATGATCTGTTCGCCGGCGTAGCGGATGCCCTTGCCCTTGTAGGGCTCGGGCTTCTTCAGGGCGCGGATGTCGGCGGCCACCTGGCCGACGCGCTGCTTGTCGATGCCGATCACGTTGATCTGGGTCTGGACGGGCACCTCGAACTCGATGCCCTCGGGCGCCTCGACCTGGACCGGGTGCGAGAACCCGAGCTGGAACTCGAGCGCTCGCGGACCCTTGGCCTGGACGCGATAGCCGACGCCGACGATCTCGAGGCTCTTGGTGTAGCCCTCGCTGACGCCGATGACCATGTTGTTGAGCAGCGAGCGGCTCAGCCCGTGCAGCGCACGGGTCTCGCGCTCTTCGTCGGCACGCTCGACGGTGAGCACACCGTCGTCGATGCCGGCGGTGATGCCGTCGGGCAGCTCGTGGCTGAGCGACCCCTTGGGGCCCGTGACCGTCACCGCCGCGCCGTCGACGGTGACGTCGACGCCGCTGGGCACGGTGATGGGGGCTTTTCCGATGCGGGACATGGCGCTCCTACCAGACGTAGCAGAGGATCTCGCCGCCCATGCGACGACGGCGAGCCTCCCGGTCGGACATGAGACCACGGCTCGTCGAGACCACGGCGACGCCGAGGCCACCGAGGACGCGAGGGATCTCGTTGGACTTGCTGTACACGCGCAGACCCGGCTTCGACACCCGCTTGAGCCCGGAGATGACCCGGTCGCGCTCAGGTGAGTACTTCATGTCGATCTTCAGCGTGCGCCCGGGGCGATCGCTGTTGTCGGTCACGGTGTAGCCGCCGATGTAGCCCTCGGCCTGGAGGACGCCCGCGAGGGACTCCTTCAGCTTGGAGCTCGGCATCTTGACGTCGTCGTGCATGGCCACGTTCGCATTGCGAATACGGGTGAGCATGTCGGCGAGTGGATCGGTCATGGTCATGGCTGCATCCCCCTCCTCACCAGCTGGCCTTGGTCACACCCGGCAGCTCACCCGCGTGGGCGAGCTCGCGCAGGCAGATCCGGCACAGTCCGAACTTGCGGTACACCGAGCGGGGCCGGCCACAGCGGCGGCAGCGGGTGTAGGCGCGGACCTTGTACTTGGGCGTCTTCTGCTGCTTGTTGATCAGAGCCTTCTTGGCCATTGCCTACTGTCCTTCAACTCGGAACGGGAACGAGAACGCATCGAGCAGTGCCCGACCGTCCTCGTCGCTGGTGGCGGTGGTCACGATCGTGATGTCCATGCCACGGGTGGTGTCGATCTTGTCGTAGTCGATCTCGGGGAAGATGAGCTGCTCGGTCACTCCGAAGGTGTAGTTGCCGTGCCCGTCGAAGGACTTCGTCGGCAGACCGCGGAAGTCACGGATACGAGGGATCGCCAGGCTGATCAGACGATCGAGGAACTCGTACATCCGATCGCCGCGCAAGGTGACCTTGGCGCCGATGGCGTTGCCTTCGCGCAGCTTGAACCCGGCGATCGACTTCTTGGCCCGGGTGATCATGGGCTTTTGGCCGGTGATGGTCCCCAGGTCGCTGACGGCGCCGTCGAGCAGCGCACCTCGAGCGACGGCCTCGCCGACGCCCATGTTCACGACGATCTTGTCGAGACGCGGCACCTGCATGATGTTGGGCTTCGCGAGCTGGTCGCGCAGCGCATCGCGGATCTCGCCGTTGTACTTGGTCTTGAGACGGGGCACGACGGTGACCGGTGGGGTCATGGTGTCGGTCATGGCAGGTCTGCTCCTGTGCGCTTGCAGATGCGCACCTTGGTGCCGTCGGCGTCGAAGCGATACCCGACGCGGGTCGCCTTGCCGTCTTGGGGGCTGACCACGGCGACCCGGTCGACGGGGAGCGGCATCTCCTTGTCGATGATGCCGCCCTGCATCGTGGCGCTGGTGGGCTTCTGGTGCTTCTTGGCGACGTTGACGCCGTCGACGATGACCTTGCGGGTCTCGGGGAAGGCGAACATCACGGTGCCCTGCTTGCCGCGGTCCTTGCCGGACAGCACGACGACGCGGTCACCCTTGCGGATCTTCATGGACTTGGCGGTTGCTCCCATCACAGGACCTCCGGCGCCAGCGACACGATGCGCATGAACTTCTTGTCGCGCAGCTCGCGGCCCACGGGCCCGAAGATGCGGGTACCACGGGGCTGTTGGGCATCGTTGATCAGCACGGCGGCGTTCTCGTCGAAACGGATGTAGGACCCGTCGGGGCGGCGGCGCTGCTTCTTGGTGCGCACGATCACGCACTTGACGACGTCGCCCTTCTTGACCGCAGCACCGGGGATGGCGTCTTTGACGGTGGCGACGATCACGTCGCCGATACCGGCATAGCGGCGCTTCGAGCCGCCGAGCACCTTGATGCACAGGATCTCTTTGGCACCGGAGTTGTCGGCCACGCGGAGGCGCGATTCCTGCTGGATCATCGCAGCCTCCTACTTGGCACGCTCGAGGATCTCGACGATCCTCCAGCGCTTGTTCTTCGACAGTGGTCGGGTCTCGGCGATGCGCACCCGGTCGCCGACGTTGAGGTCGTTCGCCTCGTCGTGGACGAACAGCTTCGACGTGCGCTGCACCGTCTTGTTGTACCGGCGGTGCCGGACCCGGTCGACGGTGGCGACGACGACGGTCTTGTCCATCGCGTTCGACACCACCAGGCCCTCGCGGACCTTGCGGGGATTGGGGCGCGAGGTGGTCACCTCAGCCATTGCGGTCCTCCGTTGCTCCCTGGGAGGCCAACGCCTCGGCGGCGCTGATCTCACGGGCACGCAGCTCGGTCATGGCCCGGGCGACATCGCGCCGGACCGCCGGGATGCGGCTGGTGTTGTCGAGCTGTCCTGTGACCAGCTGGAATCGCAGGTTGAACAGCTCTTCTTTGGCTTCGGCCAGCGTGGCGAGCAGGTCGCCATCGCTGAGTTCGGTCAGAGACTTCTTCTTGGCCATCAGAAACCTTCCTGACGCGTCACGAACTTCGCCTTGATGGGCAGCTTCTGGATGGCCCGATCGATGGCCTGTCGCGGCGATCTCTTCGTCGTGGTACGACAGCTCGAACATGATGCGACCCGGACGCACGGGTGCAACCCAGCGCTCGGGGTTGCCCTTGCCCGAACCCATGCGGGTCTCGGCGGGCTTCTCGGTGATCGGCTTGTCCGGGAACACGTTGATCCAGACCTTGCCGCCGCGCTTGATGTGGCGGGTCATGGCGATACGAGCGGCCTCGATCTGGCGGGCGGTGATCCACCCGGGCTCGAGAGCCTGGATGCCGTACTCGCCGAAGGTGACCTCGGTGCCGCCCTTGGCGTTGCCCTTGAGGCGACCGCGGTGGTGCTTGCGGTGACGCACCTTGCGTGGCATCAACATCAGTCGGCCTCCCCGGGACGGAAGTGCGGGGTCTCGTGGTGCTCCTTGGTGGAGCGTGCGATCTGCTCTTCTTCGTCGAGGAGCTTTTCGAACTCGGGGTCGGCTTCTTTGATCAGCGGTGCCGGTTCGGCGACCGTCCTCGGCGGCAGGAGCCGCGGCGGCCGCTTCATCGGCTGGGCGACGACGTGCTGCGGACGAGGACACGACCTTGCGGGGCTTGGTGGGGTCGGCGGCTTCGCCGACGGCCATGGCGGCCTCTTTGGTGATCTTCTCTTCGACCTGGGCGCGGTAGGGCAAGATGTCGCCCTTGTAGATCCAGACCTTGACGCCGATGCGGCCGTAGGTCGTGTGGGCCTCGCGGAAACCGAAGTCGATGTCGGCGCGCAGCGTGTGCAGCGGCACCCGACCTTCGCGGTACCACTCGCTGCGGGACATCTCGGCGCCACCGAGACGACCCGAGCACTGGACCCGGATCCCGAGGGCGCCGGCCTTCTGGGCGTTCTGGACGGCCCGCTTCATGGCCCGACGGAACGCGACGCGACCGGCGAGCTGATCGGCGACACCCTGGGCGATCAGCGCAGCGTCGAGTTCGGGCTGCTTGATCTCCTGGATGTTGAGCTGGACCTTGTTGTTGCCGGTGATCTTGGTGAGGCCGCTGCGGAGACGGTCGGCCTCGGAGCCGCGGCGGCCGATGACGATGCCGGGCCGGGCGGTGTGCACGTCGACGCGCAGGCGGTCACGGGTGCGTTCGACCTCGACCCGAGAGATGGCCGCGTGGGGCAACTCGGTCATGAGGTAGTTGCGGATCTTCCAGTCCTCGATGACGAAGTCGGCGTACTCACGCTCGGCGAACCAACGGGACTTCCACTCGGTGGTGACCCCGAGGCGGAAGCCGTAGGGGTTGATCTTCTGGCCCATTACTTGTCTTCCCCTTCGGAGGCCTCGGTGTCGCCGATGTCGGCCCATCGGCGGTGTCGCCGGCATCGACGCCTCGGCGCTGTCGCCGACATCGGCGCTCGCATCCACCTCGGCGGTGTCGTCTGCTTCGGTGGCGTCGTCGTCGGTCGCACTGACCTCGTCGCTCACCGCAGGCGGCATCGTCGTGGTCGTGATCGTGACCCTCGTGGTCGTGATCGTGCTCGTGCTCGTCCTCGGCGGCCTTGGCCTCGGCGGCGGCACGGGACTGCGCCACGCGACGGCGGCGGGCTTCGGCGGCGTTGGACGCGCGACCGCCGGTACCCCGGGCCTCGTCGCGGGCTCGCATCTCGTCGAGCTGCGCGGGGCTGTAGCGGGCCACGATGATGGTGATGTGGCAGGTCCGCTTGCGGATCCGGGTCGCCCGGCCGCGGGCACGGGGGCGCCAGCGCTTGAGCGTCGGGCCCTCGTCGGCGTAGCAGGCTGCGACGAACAGTTCCTCGGCGGGGATCGAGTCGTTGTGCTCGGCGTTGGCCGCAGCAGAGTCCAGGCACTTCAAGATCGTGGTGCTGATGCCGCGCTCGGAGAACGTGAGGATCTCGCTGGCCTGGGCGTAGGACTTGCCGCGGATGAGATCGAGCACCTCGCGGGCCTTGTAGGCCGACGAGCGGACGTACTTGACCTGCGCGCGGGTGCCCGGGCGTTCGTTGGTCTTGAGGCCCACCATCAGCGTCGCGCTCCCCGCTCCTGGCCGGCGTGGAACCGGAAGGTCCGCGTCGGGGCGAACTCACCGAGCTTGTGGCCGACCATGGTCTCGGTGATGTACACCGGCACGTGCTTGCGACCGTCGTGGACGGCCACGGTGTGGCCGACCATGTCGGGAATGATCGTCGAACGCCGCGACCAGGTCTTGATGACCTGCTTGTCGCCGGTGGCGTTGAGGGCGTCGATCTTCTTCAGCAGATGGGTGTCGACGAACGGACCCTTCTTGAGGCTTCTTGGCATGGGTGTCTCTTCCTCTACCGACGTGAGCCACGCGTACGACGACGCCGGACGATGAGCTGCTGCGACTGCTTCTTCTTGTTGCGAGTTCGACCCTCGGGCTTGCCCCATGGCGACACCGGATGGCGTCCGCCGGAGGTCTTGCCCTCGCCGCCACCGTGGGGGTGGTCGACGGGGTTCATGGCCACGCCGCGGGTCTGGGGGCGCTTGCCCTTCCAGCGGTTGCGGCCGGCCTTGCCGATCTTGACGAGTTCGTGCTCGGAGTTGCCGACCGAGCCGACGGTGGCGATGCAGTCGATGGGTACCCGACGCATCTCGGTGCTGGGCAGGCGCAGGGTGGCGTACTCGCCTTCCTTTGCGACCAGCTGCACGCTCGCTCCTGCGCTGCGGGCCATCTTGGCGCCGCCGCCGGGACGGAGCTCGACGTTGTGCACGACGGTACCCACCGGGATGTAGCGCAGCGGCAGCGCGTTGCCGGGACGGATCTCGGATCCCTGGCCGCTCTGGAGCACGTCGCCGACGGCAACGTTGGCCGGAGCGAGGATGTAGCGCTTCTCGCCGTCGTGATAGTGCAACAGCGCGATGCGGCAGGTGCGGTTGGGGTCGTACTCGATGCTGGCGACCGTGGCCGGGACGCCGTCCTTGTTCCGGCGGAAGTCGATCTGGCGGTACCGCTGCTTGTGGCCGCCACCGCGGTGACGGGAGGTCTTGCGCCCGTAGGCGTTGCGACCACCGGTCTTGGACTTCGAGGTCGTCAGCGACCGCTCGGGGCTGGTGCGCGTGATCTCGGAGAAGTCGGGGCTGGTCTGGAAGCGGCGACCGGGGCTGGTCGGCTTGCGTCTGCGAATGGCCATGGTGATGCTTTCTGCCTCGGACCTAGAGGTCGAACAGTTCGATCGAGTCGCCCTCGGCGAGGGTGACCAGGGCGCGCTTGGTGTCGGGACGGCTGCCGAAGGTGAAACTGCGGCGGTTCCGCTTGCGCTTGCCCTTGCGGTTGAGCGTGTTCACCTTCGTGACGCGCACGCCGAAGATGGTCTCGACGGCGTCGCGGATCTCGGGCTTGGTGGCGCTCGGGTGGACCGTGAACGTGTACACGTTGGTGTCGATGAGCCCGTAGGACTTCTCGCTCACGACCGGCTTGATGATGACGTCGCGGGGATCCTTCACGACTCGTCTCCTTCGGCGGCTTCGGTGTCGCCGGCATCGGCGGTGTCGTCATCGTCGGCCTGCAGACTCGGCGGCAGGCTGAACCCGGCGGCCTCGGCGGCCTCGGCGGTGGTGAACCACACCTCGGCGACGGTGCGGCCATAGAACGGCGACGAGGGCGGGTGGTACAGCATCGAATCCGCATTGCCCTTGATCGTGTAGTCATCCGACGGTGCGGCGCCGCCCTCGAGGGGATGAGCCGAACCGCGCCGAACGGCGTGTCGTCGTCGGGGTTGGCCTCGCCATCGGCGTCGGAATCGACCGACGGATCGTCGAGCACGCCGATCTCGTCGCTCACGGCAGCGGCGTCGGCCGCTGGGGCGGCCTCAGCGGCCTTGGCACCGGTGGCTGCAGGCGCTGCGGGCAGGGTGGCGGTGGTGAACACGACCACGTCGCTGTTGAGTACGTCGTAGGTGTTGAGCTCACCGGCGCTGAGCACGTGCACCTCGGGGAGGTTGCGGAAGCTCTTGGCCGCCACGTGGTCGCCGTGTTCGAGGACGACGAGCACCTTGCCCTCGGCGCCGATGGCGGCGAGCGCAGCGACGGCGTCGGAGGTGCGCGGGCGTTCGAAGGTCCAGGAGTCGACGACGATGACCTTGCCCTCGGCCATGCGATCCGACAGGGCGCCGGCGAGGGCTTGGCGCTTCATCTTCTTGGGCGTGCGCTGGCTGTAGTCGCGGGGCTTGGGGCCCATGGCCACGCCGCCGCCACGCCAGTTGGGCACCGTGGACGAGCCGGCACGGGCTCGGCCGGTGCCCTTCTGCTTCCAGGGCTTCGCGCCGCCACCGCGCACCTCGGCGCGGGTCTTGGTGCTGTGGGTGCCGGCTCGACGAGCAGCGAGCTGGGCGGTGACGACCTGGTGCATGAGGGCGACGTTGGGCTCGACGCCGAAGACGGCGTCGTCGACGTCGACCGATCCGGCAGCGCTGCCGCTCGGGGTCACGACGGTGATGGTGGCCATCAGGCGGCACCTCCGGTGGATGCGGTCGCCTTGACCGCATTGCGAATGACGACGGTGGCCCCGCGGGGGCCCGGGACCGAGCCACGCACCAACAACAGATCGTTGTCGGTGTCGGCGCGGACGATCTCGAGGTTCAAGGTGGTGACCTTGGTGGCGCCCATGCGGCCGGGCATCTTCTTGCCCTTGAACACCCGGGACGGGGTGGCGCACTGGCCGACGGCGCCGGGCTTGCGGTGCACCTTGTGGGCACCGTGGCTGGCCCGCTGGCCCTTGAAGTTGTGTCGCTTCATGGCCCCGGCGAAGCCCTTGCCCTTGCTGACCGATGTCACGTCGACCAGCTCGCCCTGGGCCCAGACGTCGACGCCGATCTGTTGGCCGACCTCGTACTCGCTGACATCGTCGAGACGCAGCTCGACCAGCTTGGTTCCGGGCTCGACGCCGGCAGCGGCGAAGTGGCCGGCCTGGGGCTGGTTCAGCTTGGCGGCGTCACGCTGGCCGAAGGTGACCTGCAGTGCGCTGTAGCCGTCGGTCTCGGGCCGCTTGACCTGCACGACTCGGCAGGGGCTGACCTTGAGCACGGTCACGGGGACGACGCGGTTCTCGTCGTCCCAGACCTGTGTCATGCCGACCTTGGAGCCGACAATCGCTTTGCTCGCCATGGGATGGCCTCTTCTTCTCGTTCCCTGGTCGGACGACGGGTGCAGCGTCCGACTCACGCGAACGCTCCGCATGGGCATGGCCCAGCGGAGCGCTGTTCGGTTGTGCCATGCGGTTCCGGCGATGTGATCGCCGGCCTACCTGGACGTCGATTGAGTGCGAGGAAGGTTCCCGGCACGAAGGCAAGACGATAGCGCCTCGTGAACGCAATACCAAAGAGCGTGATCACCGGTTTTCTCAACAGGACGCCGGGGCAGCCGATCGGGAGGGTGTGGATGTTTCGTCTGATCAGATCAGCGTCCGGCGCTATCTCGACCCGATCCGCCGATTCGCGCCTCTGGTCCTGGTCGGCGCGCTCGCGGGCGCAGGTCTCGGCTTCGCCGCCTACGCACTCAGCGGCACCACCTACACCGCGAGCGTGTCGGTTCTGGTCTCGCCGATCTCCGGCGACCCGGTCGACGGCCTGGGTACCAGCGTGGTGGAGGTCGACATGGCAACGGAGGCCGAGGTCGCGACGTCGCTCGTGGTGGCCGAGCGCGCCAACGATCTCCTGGAAGGCCAACCTCCGGCAAAGGATCCCCGTGACCTGCTCGGCCAGGTCGAGACGTCGGTCCGGGGCACGCGCATCATCGAGATGGACTTCACCGCCAGCGAGCCCGAGATCGCCCAACGCGGTGCTGCGGCGTTCGCCGAGGCGTTCCTGTCGTATCGCGACGAGCTCGCGACGTCGCAACTCGAGGTGTCGAGCGGCCGCCTCGAGGAGCGCATCTCCCAGCTTCAGCTGGAGCTGACCGATGTCTCGACCCGCCGGGCCGAGGTTCCCGAGGCCGAACGCGACGGCGCTGCCTACGCAGCGTTGGCGATCAACGAGCAGACCCTGCTCGACGAGCTTTCGGTCAACCAGGGACGCCTGGCCGATCTGCGAGCCGTGATCACCGACGATGCCGTCGTGCTCGATGCGGCATCGCTGCCCAAGAGCCCCTCGTCGTTGGGCATGCCGACGCTGCTGGTCGGCGGTGCTGCCGTCGGGTTCGTGCTCGCCGCCGGGCTGGCCCTGATGCTCGACGCCGCCCGCCGCCGGGGCGAGGACGACGAGCTGGCCGAGGAGATCGCCGCCCGCCAGGTGCTCGCGGTCGCGGCCGACGACGTCGAGGCCGTCGCGGTCTCGGCGCCGCCCACGGCACCGATCCCGCACCTGCACCGGCTGCTGTGGACATGGCCGCGGCTACGGATCCGTCGTCGACCGAACCCGCCACCACGGCCTGGGGCGATGCCTCGACCGGGGTCGATGACGGTGCCGACGCAGACGACCGTGCCCCTGTCGACGACGCGACGGCGTGGGAGCCCACGGCGGACGCGGTCACCGGCTGGGACGCCTCGGCGTTCGACGATGACCCGGCGCCGGTCGATGCGCTGGCCGCCGACTTCATGACCGCGGGCCTCGACGCTCCTCTCGACGAGATTCCCGACCCCTTCGCTGGGGTGGATCGACCCGACTGCCCGGACGGACACGGCGCCGAGACCGTCGGCGCCGTCGGAGACCGCTGGTCGCCTGTACCCGAGACGACCCCGGTACCGGGTCTGCTGCCCGACGCCCTCGAACCGAACGGGATCGGCGAGCCCCACGACGGCCTCGATCTCGACGACCTCCTCCACGAGCGGGCGCTCGCGTCCGTTGCCCAGCTCGGTGATCACCTGACCCGTGCCGTGGATGTCGACCGACGGGTCGTCGTGGTGGTCGACGGCGGCGACGGCGCGGCGCGCCCCGTCGCCGTGGCCATGGCAGCCCACCTCGCTGCCGGCGGCCGCCGGAGCGTGTTGATCGATCCGCGCGGTGACGTGCTCGCCGACGTCGCGACCGGACGGCACCAGGTTCGCGACCACCCCACCCTCGATCTGGTGGTGGGTGACAGCGCAGACGATGACGTCGCACTCGTCGACGCCTGCGCACGCGAGGCCACCGTGGTCGTCTTCGCCGGCGACGTGCTGGACTCGCACCTCGTGACCGCTCCCACCGACTGGCCCGGTGCCATCGTCATCGCCACCACTGGCGTCGCCGACCCGGCGTCGATTCCCGAGGCCGCCTTCGAGCAGGTGATGGGTTCACACCACCCCCTGATCGGTATCGTGTCGATCATGGCCCGACCGGCCATGGCACCTCCGCTCGGCTGATCCCCGTCCGACGATGACGAATCCGACGTCGACGATGCCGGTTCCGGGGTCGTCGCCCGAACCCTCGCGCTGGCGGCGGCGCGACGCCGACGACGGCCGCATGCCCGCAGGGCTGCTGGTGGCCTTGGTCGTTGCCCTCGTTCCTGCGTGGGCTCTCGGGCTGTTTCCGTTCGTGTGGATCGCGGTCATCCCCCCGATCCTCGTGTGGGGGACCCGACGAGGGTGGCGAACGTTGCGCCTGCCGCGCTACTTCGGGCTGTGGGCCACCTTCGGGGTGTTCCTGACCGCATCGGTGATCCAGGTCGAGGGTGTCGGCGCGCTCGCAGTGTGGGGGCTGCGATACAGCTGGTACGTCGCTGCGACGCTGCTTCTGGTGTACCTGTTGAACCAGCGCGAGGCGACCGTGCCCATCGGGTTGTCGTTGACGGGGCTCTGGGCCATCACCATCGCCGGTGGCTGGGCGGGCATGCTCGCGTCGGATGTGGCGTGGACGGGGCCGCTCGCGACGCTGCTGCCCGGCATCGTCCGCGAGAACTCCTATGTCGTCGACCTGACCTCACCCGCCCTGGCCGAGGTCCAGCGGGTGGGCGGCGAGGTGCTGCGCCGTCCGAGTGCACCGTTCGCCTACACGAACAACTGGGGCTCGACGGTGGCCCTGCTGACCCCGATCGCCATCGCGACCGCGACCGGTCGCCGCTTCGGCATGTCGCGCACGATCGTGATCGTGTTGTTCTGCGCATCGCTGCCGCCGCTGCTGTTGTCACTGAACCGTGGCGCCTGGCTTTCCCTCGGCATCGGCGTGATCTACGTCGGCGTCCACCTGATGCGACGAAACCGGCGCATGGTGGTGTTCGCCCTGGCGGTGGTGGCGGCCGTGGCGGCCGTCGCGATCGCCGTCGGCGCCATCGGCGCCATCGCAGACCAGCTGTCGGCCCGCACGACCGACAGCAACGAGACCCGCTCCGCGCTGTACGCCGAGACCATCACCGAGACCATCGAATCGCCCCTGCTCGGGTATGGCTCACCCCGGCAGTCGACCGAACTCGAGGGGGGCCCGCCGGTTGGCACCCACGGTCAGGTGTGGATGGTGATGTTCTCCCACGGAGCGATCGCCGCCGCCGCCTACGTCGGGTTCTTCGTGTTGACGTTCCTGGCCGTGCCCTCGCGATCGACGTCGATGGTGCTCGCCAAGGCATCCCTGCTGGTGGGCATCGTCCAGATGCCGTTCTACGGACATCTCCCGCAGCAGCTGTTCATCATGATGGCGCTGGTCGCGTTTCTCTACCACGAGAACGCGCGGTGCCGTCGACGATCGGCGTTCACGGCCCGTATCGCCGCTGGTGGCCCCGCACGATCTCGCCACGCCTCGCGGCGCTGACCGTCGAGGCGAAGTCCTCACCGCTGTTGGCATGGGGGAACGGCTCGTCGGGCACCGCGATCTCGAGCCCGGCGCACAGCGGTCCCCATCCGTCGCCCGGTTGCCACTCGATCAGGCGGTCGGACGGGATCGTCGCCCGGACACGCTCGTTGTGGGCGTCGAACGCTGCGATGGTGGCCTCGGCGTCGTCGAGGTCGGCACCGAGCCATCGTGCGAACTGGGCCCGCACCATGGTGCGAAGTGGCCCGGGGTCCTCCCCCGCAGTGACCCGTGCCGCTCCGAAGATGGTCGCCGACGCGCTCGCGTACCAGTCTGCTCCCGGCCGGGTCGACAAGATGACCGGTGCATCGGGGAACGCAGCCGCGATCTGATCGAACAGCGGTGCCACGGGGAAGTCGACGGCGGCTTCCCACCCGTCGAAGAACTGCACCCAGTCGACGTCGGCTCCGTCGGTGGCGTCATGCCAGATGGCCACGTCGTCGGGGCGATGCAGGACTTCGAACATGTGGTAGCAGGGCCCGTCGAGGAGGCGTTCGAGGGCGATCTTCAACGAGTTCGTTCCCGTCCGTCCCAGTCCGGCACCGATGGCTCGCACGGCCTCATCCGCCTTCATCTCGGTCAGCGACCGCCATCGTGGCACAGACGAGCCCGAGCGGCAGGGCCTGCGCGGCCGGCGCCCGCCAGAGATCGGATCAGCCGAGCATCGAGCGCAGCATCCAGGCTGTCTTCTCGTGCACCTGCAACCGTTGGGTGAGCAGGTCGGCCGTCGATTCGTCACTGGCGGCGTCGGCTGGCGCAAAGGCGGCACGAGCCGTGCGGGTCACAGCCTCGTGGCCGGCTACCAGGTCCGCAAGCATCGCCTCGGCGGACGGGACTCCATCGGCCTCGGGAATCGACGTGAGCGCTGCGAACTGTGCGTAGCTTCCCGGCGCATACTCTCCCAATGCCCTGATCCTCTCGGCCAGGAGATCGACCGCGACCCAGAGTTCGTTGTACTGCGCCTCGAACATGAGATGCAGCGTGTTGAACATCGGACCGGTCACGTTCCAGTGATAGTTGTGCGTCTTCAGATAGAGGGTGTAGGTGTCGGCGAGAACGCTCGCGAGCGCGTCGGCGATCTCGCGTCGAGCGTCCTCGGAGATGCCGATGTCGATATGGGGGGCCGCACCAGTGCTTACGTCTGCCATCAGAGTCGCTCCTTTGCGTCATGATGACGCTACCGGCCGTCGAGGTCGTCGGCCCGCTCGTAGCGAAGGTCATCCGGCAGGGAGATGCTCATCTGGGGTTGCGTGAGCGGACGACGATCAGCCGATCCGAACGACGGATGGGTTGTGCACCGGGGCTGTCGAACGCCAGCCGGTCGCCATTGCGCAGTATCTCGATGATCGAGGCGCACTCGGGCGCCTCGACCGATCCGTCGGATGCGATCACCGGCGCCACCTCGACGAGTTCGAGGTCGGTGCCGGCGTCGAGGAGATCGTCGATCACCTCGAGCGCGCTCGGCGCACGCGTGGCCAGCCCCAACAGTCTGCCGACCGCAGCGGAGGAGTCGATCACGGCGTCTGCGCCACTCTGGCGCAGCAGGTGCAGGTTCTCCTGCTCGCGCACCGCGGCGACGATGTGCGCGTCGGGTTGAGCTCGCGTGCCGTCAGGGTGACGAGGACTGCGGTGTCGTCGCGGTTGGGGGTGACCACGACCGAGCGGGCGGTCTCGATGGCGGCCTGACGCAGCACGGCGACCCGTGAGGCATCGCCTCGGACGGCGGTGATGCCGTCCTCACCAGCGATCGCGATCGACGTGAGGTCGGTGTCGACGACCACGATGTCGGCGGGGTCGACCCCCTGCGCCAGCAGTGCGTTCGTCGCCGCCTGGCCGGTCGAGCCGTACCCGCAGATCAGGTGATGGTCCTGCACGTGTCGCCTCCAGCGTTGGGTCTTCATCAAGGTGCGCGAGCGCTCGGTGAGCACCTCGACCGTGGTGCCGACCACCAGGATCAGGAACAGGATGCGAGCCGGGGTGATCAGCACCAGTGCGGCGAGTCGGGCCGCAGGCGTCACCGCGGAGATGTCGCCGTACCCGGTGGTGGTGACGGTGACCGACGCGTAATAGAGCGCGTCGAGGAAGCCGATGGTTCCGCCGGCGCTGTCGTCGTAGCCGTCGCGGCCGAGCCACACGACGACGGCGATGAAGACGAGCAGGCCGAGCGCGAGGCCGACGCGGCGACCGATCGCGGACAGCGGTGCGCGCGGTCGAGCCGGGAGCGAGACCAGGTCGACGGAGTGGCGAACCGCAGGCATCACCACGACACGTTAGGAGACCGCGGGACCGGCTCGTGACCGCAGCAGGTCGGCCATGGTGTCGAGGTGCCGCTCAGACGTAGTCGCGCAGCATCTTGCGAAGCTCGAGCTGGTGCTCTTCTTCCATGGCCACCTGACCTCGGGCGAACTCCTCGAGGAACACCGACTTGTCGGCAACGACGGAGAGCAGGTGTCGGTACAGCCGTACGGCTTCGATCTCGTGTTCGAGGCTCTCGCGCAGAATCGCCTCCAGGCTGTGCTCGTTGCTCTCGGTGATCGGTGCGGTTCCCAGCGAGGGATGGCCGCCGAAGCCGGTGAGGATCTCGCCGACCTGTTGGGCGTGCATCAACGACTCGGTGGCCTGGGCCTTCATGAAGTCGACCAGCGGAATGCGATGGGGGCCCACGATCATCAGCGAGTAGTGGGTGTAGCGCACCACGCCGGACAGTTCGGCCTCGAGGATGGCGTTCAGCGCCGCCACGAGCTCGGTCTCGTCCACTTCGTCCTGCATCGATCCTTCTCCTTGCCCAGGTGTCTGGGCGCCATGTACCGTACGTTCACTGTGCCGAACACGCCGAAGCAAGCAAAGCTCAAGGCCCCGTCGACGGGCGACGATGCGGCAGAACCCGACGCCGCGGCCGGCATCACCAGCGCTCTGATGCTCTGCGTCGGCAAGGACTGCGCGAAGAAGCATCCCACGGCCTTCGACGACCTGGCGAGGCGAGCTCGAGCCGGCGGCTGCGACGTGGACTTCGTGAAGTGCCAGGGCAGCTGCACCGGACCGACCGCCGTCATGCACGATGGCGACCGGTACCGCTGGTTCGAGGACCTCGCGAAGACCAAGGCCCGCAAGGATCTCGTGGCACTGGCCACCGGCGCGAGCACCGAGGTCTCGGACCGCCTGGCCACGCGCGAGCTCACCGGGCGAGCCCGAGCGAAGGCCGAACGAAAGCTCAGCGCACAGCTGCGTCGACGCTGAACTCGATGGTCTCCCGCGAGCCGGACCGGGTGCGAACCTCCCCCAGCGACGGAGACGGCGCCACGCTCCAGGCCGCCCCACCGCTCGCCAGGTCGCCGATCGTGCGCGCCGCCTGGTTCTGCGGTGGTTGGCTCGCGGTGACCGTCGGCGGAATCGGGGTCGTCGTCCCGGGGCTGCCCACGACCGTGTTCATGATCCTCGCCGCAGCGTGCTTCGCCCGCAGCAGCCCGCGATTCGAACGCTGGGTGCTGAACCTGCCGGGGGTGGGCCGTGCGGTCTCGGACCATCGAGCCGGCCTCGGGATGCCCCGACGAGCAAAGAGGGCTGCGGTGTCGATGATGGCCGTCGCCATCGCGATCAGCGTCGTCGTCACCGACAACCGGACCCTGCAGGCCGGGATCGTCGCCGCCGGCGTGGTGGGCGCCTGGTACATCATCCGCCGCGTACCAACGGCCCCACCCGCGCGCGCGACGGACGCCTCCTCGTCGGCTGCGACGTAGGACCGACCCGACCCACCACGCACAACCTGCATAGACTCGTCCCATGCCCTACGAGCCCACAGAGCATCATCCTGCATTCGAGGAATACAGCGAGACGGTCTGGGAGCTCGCAGAAGACGGTGTCGAGGTCATCCAGGCGCGTATCGCCGAACGTCTCGAGGTGTCGAGGCCGGCCGTGTCGGAGATGATCCGACGCATGGAAAAGGAAGGCCTGGTCGCGGTCGACGACCGTGGCATCATCACCCTCACCCACGAGGGCACCCGCCTCGCCACCACCGTCGTGCGTCGTCATCGCCTCGCCGAACGCTTCCTGACCGACATCTTGTCGCTGAGCTGGACCGAGGCCCACCACGAAGCGGGCAGATGGGAGCACGTCATCTCCCCCACCGTCGAGGCCGCCATGGTGCGGGTCCTCGACGACCCCACCACCTGCCCGCACGGCAACCCGATCCCAGGCTCGGACTATCTGCGACCAGAGGGGGCGCTACCGCTGATCGACTTCGGTTCCGATGGCGACTTCGTCGTGCATCGCATTCCCGAAGAACTCGAGTTCCAAGAGGGCCAGCTCGCCTATCTGGAATCGTCCGGGCTCATCCCAGGCCGTGTTGGTTCGGTGCTGTCGGTCGCACCCGATGGGACCACGACCGTCTCGGTCGAGGGCAACCCGATCGGGGTCAGCGCCTTCGCCGCAGGCGCGCATCCTCGTCGCCTCGGCGAACTGACCCGATCGCCAGCGCCGCCTGAACTCGCATCGGCCGGGATCTGCTGCGATCTCCTCGAACATGACCACGCGCACGGCGGCATCCTCGGAGATGACCGCGCGCACGGCGGCATCCTCGGAGATGACCGGGCGGACCGCAGCGTCGTCGACGGCTTCGCCGTGGCAGACGACCCTCTCGGGTCTCTACTCGGCGGGCGCCGCGTCGGGCTGCACGAACGTCGGGCTCCCCGAGCACGCGAAGCCCAGCGCCACTGCGACCGGGATCACGCGACGAACCGGAAGACGGTGGCCGACACCGACCACCGCGGCAACAGCGGTGCCGTCTTCGAGAACGATCTCGATGCGATGCACCCGCCGAAACGCCGACGCCATGCGCCTCGCGGCATCCGTCTCGGCCTCGACGCAGATCCGCACGATCTGACCGTTGTGGCCGCGCAGCACCGTTGCGTCCCCGGCGCGCTCGACATCGGTCACCAGCCATCCACACTGGGTCGCGCTCTGGGCGCCGCCCCGACGAACCGCTGTGTTCACGGCCTCTCCTCCGATCAGCTGAAAGGTGACCCTAACGTATAGCCGAGAGAGCCCCTGATCAAGAGCGGCCACCGGCCTTGTGGTCTGGGGCGGCGGGGCTCGGGCGCAACGCTGCGATGAGTTCTGGGATGGCCAAGTCGTCGGCAAGGCCCCACGCCCCGACCAGGTACGCCGCGGATCCCAGGACCGCCACCATCGCCAGCGTCGCCAATCCGGGCAACCCGGCGACGTAGCAGGCCAACGCCACCGGCGTGTACGCAACGAGCGTCAGCGCTGCCGCCAGGGGAACCTGCCGGCCGACCGAACGAATGCCCGTCGCCCGCTGGATGCGCCACACCGACAGACCCCGCAGCGTCATGCGCGACACGACCCACGCGAGCGCCGCCCCGACGGCACCGAACGGCGGAATGCACACCAGGGCCACGACCACCATCGACACGAGTGCCGCCACGTGGTTGTGCATCGAACCCCGGCTGTCGCCGGTCATCAACAACACTGCGTCGCCCGGACCCATCGCCGAGACCAACGCCATGCCGACGCCCAACACCGCCACGACGATCGCGGTGTCGGCGAAGTCTTCGCCGAACACCGTCATGATTCCCGGCGCACCGGTGACCATCACGGCCATCGCCGGCCACAACAGGACCACCGACCACCCGGTCACGCGCTGCACCACCACCTCGGCATCCCCGGGGCGCCCCGACGCCAAGTGGGTGGCAACGGGCGGCGCGACGGCCTGGGCGATGGCCATCAGGACCAACTGGCCGGCCAACACCAACCGGTTGGCAGCTGCGTAGGAACCCGCAGCCGCCGAACCGGCCAACGCACCCACCAAGATGACATCCAGACGCTCGAGCCCGCCGTGGAGGACATCCGACGCGGCCCGCGGTCGGGCATGCGCCCAGAACTCCCCGCGGCCGTCATCGGCGGTGGCCGGGATCGTCCCCATCCGCCGTGCCAACCACCGCAGGCCGACGACCGCAGCCGCGAGGCCTGCGGTGAGCCACGCGAACCCGAGCACCCACAACGGCGCCGACATCAGGACCAACACGGTGAGAACCACCAACTGCACGCCGGGACGCACGACTGCGCCCACCATCACCGACGGCCGCATCGACCCGAACCCGCGCATCGCACCGAGCGACGCCTGCGCCAGCGCCCATCCGGGAATCGCCACCGCGAGCACCACGAGCAGTGCCCGCATGTCCTCGCCCAGATCCGGATCATCGGTGAGCAGGGTCGCCAAGGGAGCGGCGGCGAACCCGGCGACGACCGCGATGGCCATCGCGGCCAACGCCGAGCCGCTCAGCGCCGCCGACACCACGCGAGCAATGGCGCCGCGTCGTCCGCTCGCGCGTGCGTGCGCGACGAACCACGTCATCGACGCTTCGGTCCCGATCTTCGCCGTGTTCGCCAGGAGCGTGAACACCCCGACCGCCGTGAACAGGACGCCGGTGGACGCCTGCCCGTACCGGCGACTGACGAGGATCAGGCTGGCGAACCCGGCAACGGTCGTGATGACCGCACCGACCATGTTGATCGCTGAACCCCGGGTGGCGGATCGAACGCCTTCATCGGCCGACGTCGTGGCCGCCCGGGTCACGGTGTGGTCCAGCTGAACCGTTCACCGAGCAACGAGAAGAGCGTTTCGTTCGACGCAGCGAACGTCGCAGCCAACCGGTCGCGCGTCGCCGCACTCATCGGTTCGTATCGGTGTCCGTTGCGTTCGTCGGTCGGCGCCAACGTCGCCGGCGGGAGCTCCAACCAGTCCGTCACCCTGCCGAGCATCCCGTCGGGATCGGCGTAGAACTGCTCCGCGGAGAACACGAGACACTGCTCGCGCGGATACAGGGCGAAGAGCCGCTCGATCTGGGTCGCGTAGTGCCCCTTGGCCACGTAGCTGTGGTGTTCGTGGTCGAGGCTCCAGTACGTGACGTCGGCGGCCATCGCCTCCACTTCACCCGCCAGACGCTCGGGCTCGGCCTCGAGGGCCTCCTCGAATCCGAGATCCTCGAAGCCGTGCGCCACCGAGTGGTGATAATGCGAGTGGGCCCGCTTCACCGGGTCACGCAGCATCACCATGACCTTGACGTCGGGAAGGTGCTCGGCCATGCGCTCCAGCGCAAAGGGGTGGAACAGGTAGTACGGGCAGGCATCGAACGTCAGGAGCTCGTGGCCGGTGGCGCGTCGCACCCGTTCGGCACGCGCCGTGGTGGCGAAGTTCCCCTGGAACCAGTTCCAGCCACGCCAGTAGTTGTAGGAGAAGAAGTGCGACCCCTTGCCCCGACGAGGCCGTGCGACCATCGGCATGCGGTACAACGCCTCGGTGATGGCAGTGGTCCCACACCGTTGCGCCCCGGCCACGACGAGGTCGGGCAGCACCCGCGACTCCCAGGTCGCCGTGCAGTAGCGCTCGCGCACGAGGCGAGCACCATCTTTGAGGCGACGCACGCCGGGGGCCTCGGTGACGCCGAGCGCCCCCACTCGCTGCAGTGTCGTCTGGCTCATGATGCGATCTCCATCCGCGACGTCGGGCTCACCGCACGCAGGTACTCGAGCGCAGCAGCGCCGTGGTGCACGGACGCGGTCGACAGACCAGCCGCTCGTAGCGCCAGCAGGCGCCGGACCAGCTCGACGAGGTAGAGCCGCCACAGCGAACCGTGCTGATCGGGCGCGACGCCGAGCGCGTCGAGCGGTCCGGCGATGCGCTCGCGCGCCCATCGCAGCGACGCTGCCGCATCGAGTCCGAGCAGTTCGTTCGCGGCCTGCACGCCGAAATGGCACAGGTCGAAGCCCACCGGCACATCGGCGGCGGCGAACTCCCAGTCGATCACCGCGATCGAGCGGCGGCGTGTGTAGAGGTTCCAGGGCGCCAGGTCACCGTGCCAGGCTCCGAGCTCGACCTCGTCGTCGCAGTCGGCCAGGACGCGCTGCAGCATCGACCGATCGGCCGGATTCGCGTGATCGAGGACCGCCTCGACCGATCGCACCCAGGCCGACGCCGAGACCGGGGCGCGCCGTCGATCGCCGAGCGATGCGACATCGGCGAAGAGCGTCACCGGCGGGACGTCGAGGGGACGCCGGCGGAGCACACGCGGTGGGAGGATCGCTTGCTGGACCAGGACCATGCGGCCGCCGGCAGGACCGTGTGAGACCACGTCCGGCGTCTCGAGCGACGCCGGGGTGAGTCGAGTCAGCCATGCCGCCTCGTTGGCCACGAGCTGTTCGTTCCACGGATCCGGCGCCACCTTTGCGAAGCCGAGGCATCCACCGTCGGGCGCGAGCAGCTGCAGCACCGGCTTGCGGTTCGATTTCGGGCTGGCCAAGGTCACGGCCACGACCAGGTCGTCGCCGAGGAGTTCCCGGAGCGACCCGATCACGCCTCGATCGAGGCCTGTCGCACCGATGCGCTGCGCGAAGGGCCCGACGCCTGCGACGATGGGGCTCGCAACTGCGGCCTCTGCGGCCAGGACCCGAGCCCTCGACGACCACGACTTTCCATCGTGATAGCGCCGCGCCGCACGTCTGGCGGCGCGTCGGGGCGCCGTCGGCACGAGGGTGTGCGGGTGCTCCACGTCGGGTGTCGCCCACCAGGTGACGCCCCGGTCTTCGACCGCATGGGGTTCGGCGGCGCGCGCGAAGCCACCGTCGCCGGCCGGCCACAGCACCGAGTTCAGCCACTCGAGAGGGTCATCGGATCGCATGGAGCTCCTCGCCCGGGCGTGCGATGCCCGTTGCGATTTCGTCATTGGCTGCTCCATCGGCTCACAACTGCGGCCCACAAGCCGATCGGAGGGGAAATCCCACACCCGCTGACCTGCGAGTCGCCGCCGATGACCGAGATCTCCGAACGCCCACAGCAGACGATCGCCGTCCCTGACATGGTCGATGACGTCGCGCCCGGCGTGCCGGGCACTGTCGCGCTCCTCGTCGGTTCGAGCGGCGGTCACCTCGACCACCTCGTCCGTCTCGAACCCTGGTGGCGCTCGATGGAACGAGCATGGGTGACCTTCGATCTGCCCGATGCCCGCTCCCGCCTCGCCGAGGAAACGACCTACTGGGCGTACTACCCGACCACACGCAGCGCCAAGAACCTCGTCCGGAACCTCGGTCTGGCACGACGGGTCCTGCGCGAGGTGCAACCGGACGTCGTGGTGTCGACGGGCGCTGGTCTCGCCGTTCCCTTCTTCGCGATCGCACGCAGCATGGGCATCGCCACGGTCTTCCTCGAGGTGTTCGATCGGGTCTCGTCGCGCACGTTGACCGGGCGGCTCTGTCACCCCCTCAGCACCCGCTTCCTCGTCCAGTGGCCCGAACAGGAACGCATGTACCCGGGCAGCATCAACGTCGGGAGCATCTACCCGTGAGCACCAGGCCCACCGCTCGCCGATCGTGTTCGCGACCGTCGGCACCGATCAGCACCCCTTCGACCGGCTCGTGCGCTGGCTCGATCGTGTCGCCGCCGGCAATGCCGACCTGCAGTGCGTCATCCAGTACGGCACCTCCACCCCGCCGGCATTCGCCGCGGGCATCGACTATCTCAACCACGATCAGCTCCTCGGGTGGATCGACCGAGCGGCCGTGGTGATCACCCACGGCGGGCCGGCGTCGATCATCCAGGTCCGTGAGCGGCATGGACGGCCGATCGTGGTGCCGCGCGACCCACGCCGGGGCGAACACGTCGACCGCCACCAACTGGACTTCGCCGCCATGCTGGCCCGCATGGATGCCGTCGATCTCGCAGCCACGCCCGACGAGCTGTCCGACCTGGTCGAGGCCCACCTGCGCACCGAACCGATCCCTGCGGCAGCGCTCTCCGGTGAGCCGATCGGCATCGCTCGCTTCGCGACCGAGGTGAATGCACTGCTGTCCGAACGCCAGCCACGCAGAGGGCGGCCATGAACCGCACGCGCACCCTCGGTCTCGGTCGTCATCCCGACCCGCGACCGTCCCCAACTCCTCCGCCGTGCCATACGAGGGATCATCACCCAGGAGTACCCGGGCGACCTCGAGATCATCGTGGTCTTCGACCAGAGCGAACCCGACGAGTCCCTCGCACGCGACGCACCCCACCGCACCGTCCGGGTCACCCGCAACGAACGAACCCCCGGTCTCGCCGGCGGACGCAACACGGGCATCATCGCAGCGACCGGGGATCTCATCGCGTTCTGCGACGACGACGACGAGTGGCTGCCGGGCAAGCTCGCAGCCCAGGTCACCGCACTCGACGACCACGACGGACCGGCGATCGCGACGTGCGGCATCTACGTTCGGCGGGAGGGGATCACGACCACCCGGCTGCCCGACGAGACGAAGCTGCGCTACGAGGACTTCCTCGAGGACCGGATCATGGAGGTCAACCCCTGCACGATCCTGCTGCCGCGGAGTCTGCTGGTCGACAAGGTCGGTCTCGTCGACGAGGACTCTGCCGGGCAGCTACGCCGAGGACTACGAACTCCTGCTGCGCCTCGTCGCCGTCGTGCCCATCGTCGTCGTGCCCCAGCCGCTCGTGCTCATCCACTGGGGTGTCGGATCGTTCTTCGCCGAGCGTTGGCAGATGATCCACGACGCCATCGACGACCTGGTGACCAAGCACCCGGACCTGCGGACCTCCGATCGCGGGTACGCGCGGCTGCGCGGCCAACAGGCCTTCGCGCTCGCCGGGATGGGTCGCCGACGAGAGGCGTTCGCGGCGATCCGCGAGACCCTGCAGCCGCAACCCCCGCGAACCGCGGGCGGCGCTCGCGGCGCTGGTCGCATCGGGAGCGCTCGAGCGCGACACGGGCCGTCAACCTCGTCAACCGCACCGGTCGCGGCATCTGAGGGCGTGACGGCCGTCCCCGGACGCGCCGACTGCGCCGCGTAGTCTGGGCCCGTGTCCGACACCGCTCCCGAGCCGGCAGCCGATCCCGACCGGATGCCCCGGTGGGTGCCGCGGGCGATCGCGCTGTTCTTCGCGATGGCGGTCGGGCT
The DNA here is from genome assembly GCA_963716795.1 of uncultured Acidimicrobiaceae bacterium. GTDB lineage: Bacteria > Actinomycetota > Acidimicrobiia > Acidimicrobiales > UBA8592 > CAVQUE01. Next base: position 548,874 of record CAVQUE010000005.1, read on the forward strand.
CTACGTCCTCGCCTGGATCGTGCGTGAGCTACGCGGCCTGCTGATCCTGATCCTGGTCTCGCTGTTCCTGTCGTTCGCCCTCGAGCCGGCCGTCAACCGACTCGAACGCATGGGCTTCCGGCGATCGCTCGGCACTCTGATCGTCTTCGCTGTCAGCGCGGTGGCGCTGACGCTGTTCGGCTGGGCGATCGGCACGGTCGTCGCCGACCAGTTCGGGACCTTCGTCGACGAGGCCCCCGGCTACATCGAAGAGGTCCAGCTGTGGGCCAGCGAGACCCTCGGCATCGAGCTGGACACCGACGCGCTGGTGAGCGAGTTCCAGGCCGGCGGCGCCGCAACCGAGCTCGCCACACGCCTGGCAGGCAATCTCGTCGATCTCGGCACCACCGCCCTCAGCCTGCTGCTGCAGATCTTCACCGTCGGGCTCTTCACGTTCTACCTCGTCGCCGACGGACCGCGGCTCCGGCGGGCCGTGCTGTCGATCGTCGCCGCCGACCGTCAGGCGCAGGTGCTCGCCACCTGGGAGCTGGCCATCGACAAGACCGGCGGCTACCTGTACTCGCGCGGGCTGCTGGCGCTCGCGTCCTTCGTCGTCCACTTCATCGGCTTCACACTGATCGGCGTTCCCTTCCCGCTGGCTCTGGCGCTGTGGGTCGGCGTGATGAGCCAGTTCATCCCCGTCATCGGCACCTACCTGGCCGGCGCCCTCCCGATCCTCATCGCGCTCCTCAACAGCCCCACCGACGCCATCTGGGTGGCGATCGTCGTCGCTGGCCTACCAGCAGGTCGAGAACTACATCCTGGCCCCGCCCATCACCGCGCACACGATGGACGTCCACCCGGCCGTGGCGTTCGGATCGGTACTCGCCGGCGCAGGGTTGCTCGGTGCGGTCGGAGCGCTGCTGGCGCTACCCGCGGCGGCGGTACTCCAGGCGTTCGCGTCGACGACTCTCGAGGAGCGCGGCCTGCGTCACGAGGTCGCCGCCGACGCCGGCAACCTGGCGCCCCGCCGCTTCCGGCGACCGCAGACTCGGACGCGACGATGGGGCCGAGCCGTGAGGCCCGACCCCATCGAGGTGTCGCTCTGGTGTGGCGTCGTCAGGTCCGGGGGACCCGATGACGTCAGGACTGTTGGATCTTGATCTCGATGTCCACGCCGGCCGGCAGGTCGAGGCGCTGCAGCGAATCGACCGTCTTCGGCGACGGTTCGAGGATGTCGAGCAGGCGCTTGTGCACCCGCATCTCGAAGTGCTCGCGAGAGTCCTTGTACTTGTGGGGCGACCGGATCACCGTGTACCGGTGCTTCTCGGTCGGAAGCGGGATCGGGCCGCGAATGTCGGCCTGAGTCCGCTTCACCGTCTCGACGATCTTCTTGGTCGACTGGTCGATGACCTCGTGGTCATAGGCCTTGAGCCGGATGCGGATCTTTTGTCCTGAAGCCATTGGGTCTCGTGTCTCTTATTCGAGGATCTTCGTCACGGCACCGGCACCGACGGTCCGGCCACCCTCACGGATGGCGAAACGCAGACCCTCGTCCATGGCGATCGGGTTGATGAGCTCGACGGTCATCTTGGTGTTGTCGCCGGGCATGCACATCTCGGTGCCCTCGGGCAGCGAGATGGTGCCGGTGATGTCGGTGGTCCGGAAGTAGAACTGCGGGCGGTAGTTGCCGAAGAACGGCTTGTGACGCCCACCCTCTTCCTTGGTGAGGACGTACACCTCGGCCTCGAACTTGGTGTGGGGCGTGATGCTGCCGGGAGCGGCGAGCACCTGGCCGCGCTGCACGGCCTCCTTGTCGATGCCACGGAGCAGCGCACCGATGTTGTCGCCGGCCTGGCCCTCGTCGAGGAGCTTGCGGAACATCTCGACACCGGTGCAGGTGGTCTTCTGGGTGTCCTTGATGCCGACGATCTCGAGCTCGTCGCCGGTGTGGACCTTGCCCTGCTCGACCTTGCCGGTCACCACGGTGCCGCGGCCGGTGATGGAGAACACGTCCTCGATCGGCATCAGGAAGGGCTTGTCGATCTCGCGCTCGGGCTGGGGAATGCACTCGTCGACCTGCGCCATGAGCTCGAGGACCTGAGCGGCTGCGTCGGCGTCGCCCTCGAGGGCCTTGAGCGCCGAGACGGGCACGATCGGGGTGTCGTCGCCGGGGAAGTCGTACTCGTCGAGGAGCTCGCGCACCTCCATCTCGACGAGCTCGATGAGCTCCTCGTCGTCGACCATGTCGACCTTGTTCAGGGCCACGAGGATCCGCGGCACGCCGACCTGGCGGGCGAGCAGCACGTGCTCACGGGTCTGGGGCATGGGACCGTCGGCAGCCGAGACCACGAGGATCGCACCGTCGACCTGAGCCGCGCCGGTGATCATGTTCTTGATGTAGTCGGCGTGACCGGGCATGTCGACGTGGGCGTAGTGCCGGTTCTCGGTCTCGTACTCGACGTGGCTCACGTTGATCGTGATGCCACGCTCGCGCTCCTCGGGAGCCTTGTCGATGTTCTCGAACTCCGTGAAGGCGCTGCCTTCGACGTGTTCACTCAGGACCTTTGTGATGGCCGCTGTCAGGGTCGTCTTCCCGTGGTCGATGTGTCCCATCGTTCCGACGTTGACGTGCGGCTTGTTCCGCTCGAACGTTGCCTTGGCCATGGCTCTTCCTCAGGTGCTTCCTTGTTCGGTCCGACCTGACGGCCGGCTGGTGTGTGTTCCGACCTCGACGGCCGGCTGGTGGTCCGACCGGTTGGTCGGGGGTGTCACTCGCCGCGAAGGCGGGTGACGACTTCTTCCTGCACGGAGGCAGGCATCTGCTGGTACGAGTCGAACTGCATCGTGTAGTTCGCTCGTCCCGATGACATGGTGCGCAGGTCGCCCACGTAGCCGAACATCTCCGACAGCGGGACCAACGCGTTGATGACCTGGTTCTGACCACGCTGCTCGGTGCCCTGCACCTGGCCGCGACGGCTGTTGAGGTCGCCGACCACGCTACCGAGGTAATCGTCGGGCGTGACCACTTCGACCGCCATGATCGGTTCGAGCAGCGCGGGGCCGGCCTTGCGGCAGGCCTCTTTGAACGCCATGCGTGCCGGCGATCTTGAACGCCATGTCCGACGAGTCGACGTCGTGGTACTTGCCGTCTTGGAGCGAGACCTTGACGTCGACCATCGGGAACCCGGCGAGCACGCCGCTGGTCATCGCGTCCTGCACGCCGGCATCGACGGCAGGGATGTACTCCTTCGGAATGCGACCACCGGTGATGCTGTCGGCGAACTCGTAGCCCTCGCCCGCCGGCACCGGCTCGACGTCGATCTGGACCTCGGCGAACTGACCCGAGCCACCCGTCTGCTTCTTGTGGGTGTAGGTGTGCTTGATCACCGGCTTGGTGATCGTCTCGCGGTAGGCGACCTGGGGCTTGCCGACGGTGGCATCGACGCGGAACTCGCGCAGCATCCGGTCGACCAGCACTTCGAGGTGCAGCTCGCCCATACCCGACAGAATCGTCTGGCCGGTGTCTTCGTCGGTGTGGACCCGGAACGTCGGGTCTTCGGCGGAGAGCTCCTGGAGGGCCTTGGACAGCTTCTCCTGGTCGGCCTTGGACTTGGGTTCGACGGCGACGTCGATCACCGGATCGGGGAAGGTCATGGACTCGAGCACGACCGGCGCCTCGACGGCACCGAGCGAGTCACCGGTGCGGACGTCCTTGATGCCGATGGCCGCGGCGATGTCGCCGGTGTAGATCCAGTCGACGTCTTCCATCTTGTTGGAGTGCATCTCGAGGATGCGCCCGAGGCGCTCCTTGTTGCCGGTCCGCAGGTTGATCACCTGCGAGCCCTTCTCGAGCTTGCCGGAGTAGACCCGGAAGTAGGCGAGCTTGCCGACCTGGGGTGCCGACATGATCTTGAACGCCAGCGCCGAGAACGGCTCGTCGTCGGAGGGCTTGCACGAGAGGCCGGCTCACCCTTGGGTGTCTCGCCTTCGACCGCGGGGATGTCGAGCGGCGAGGGCAGGAAGTCGATGACGGCGTCGAGCATGGGCTGGACGCCCTTGTTCTTGAACGCCGACCCACAGATGACCGGCACCAGATCGTGGTGCAGCGTGCCCTCGCGAATGGCGGCCTTGATGTCGTCTTCGGTGAGCTCCTCTTCTTCGAGGAACTTCGTCATGACGTTCTCGTCGAACTCCGACAGCTTGTCGATCAGCAGCTCGCGGTACTCGGCGGCCTTGTCGGCGAGCTCGGCGGGGATCTCGACCTCGTCCCAGGACGCGCCGAGGTCCTCGCCCTGCCAGATGAGCGCCGTCATGCGCACCAGGTCGACGACACCGGCGAAGTCGCTCTCGATGCCGATGGGCAGCTGGAGGATGGCGATGTTCTCGCTGAGTCGATCCTTGATGGTGTCGACCACGTAGTAGAAGTCGGCGCCGGTGCGGTCGAGCTTGTTGACGAAGCACATGCGCGGCACGCGGTACTTCTCGGCCTGACGCCACACCGTCTCGGACTGGGGCTCGACACCGGCGACGCCGTCGAACACGGCGACGGCGCCGTCGAGGACACGCAGCGAGCGCTCGACCTCGACGGTGAAGTCGACGTGGCCGGGCGTGTCGATGATGTTGATGCGGTGGTCCTTCCAGAAACAGGTCGTGGCCGCGGAGGTGATGGTGATCCCCCGCTCCTGTTCCTGTTCCATCCAGTCCATGGTGGCTGCGCCATCATGGACCTCACCGATCTTGTAGCTCTTGCCGGTGTAGTAGAGGATGCGCTCGGTCGTCGTGGTCTTGCCCGCGTCGATGTGGGCCATGATGCCGATGTTGCGCGTTTTGTCGAGTGCGTGACGTGCCATGGTTCCTGAAGGGGGGTGATGAGCGGTGCGCGCTACCAGCGGTAGTGCGCGAACGCCTTGTTGGACTCGGCCATCTTGTGGAGGTCTTCGCGGCGCTTCACCGATGCACCGATGCCGTTGGAGGCATCGAGGATCTCGTTGGCGAGACGCTCGGCCATGGTGCGCTCGCGGCGGTCGCGGGCGTAGCTGACGATCCAGCGCACGGCGAGGGTGTTGGCCCGCCGCGGCCGGACCTCGACCGGGACCTGGTAGGTGGCGCCGCCGACGCGGCGGCTCCGGACCTCGAGCTGGGGACGGATGTTGTCGATGGCGCGCTTGAGCGTGGACACCGGCTCGGTGCCGGTCTTCTGCTCGATCATCTCGAGCGCGTCGTAGACGATGCGTTCGGCGGTCGACCGCTTGCCGCGCTGGAGGATCTTGTTGACGATCTGGGTGACGAGCACCGACTTGTAGATCGGGTCGGGCTGGAGCTCGCGGCGCGGGGCCGGTCCCTTGCGTGGCATGGCGGTGTTACCCCTTCTTGGCGCCGTAGCGGCTACGGGCCTGCTTGCGGTCACGCACACCGGAGGTGTCGAGCGTGCCGCGGATGATCTTGTAGCGGACACCGGGGAGGTCCTTCACACGACCACCACGCACCAACACGATGGAGTGCTCTTGGAGGTTGTGGCCCTCGCCGGGAATGTAGGCGGTGACCTCGATGCCGCTGGTGAGGCGGACACGGGCGACCTTGCGCAGCGCGGAGTTCGGCTTCTTCGGCGTCGTGGTGTAGACGCGGGTGCAGACCCCACGGCGCTGCGGCGCGCCCTTGAGTGCCGGGGTCTTCTCCTTGCGGAACTTCGATTCGCGGCCCTTGCGGACCAGCTGCTGAATGGTGGGCACTGGTTCTCTCCCGAGCCTGCGCTCGTCGTGTTCGTTGTGCACCGGCGCACGCTCGTGCGCCGGGATTGCGATGGGTGCTGACTGGTGCGCCCGGCGACATGATGTCGACGAGAAGCCGATTGACCTCGACATGGCGCGGCGAGCCGAGCAAGACCGTCGAACGGCCTGCCAACGCCATGGCGCTCGCAGGCCGACGACTCAGCCTAGGCCCGGAACGCCCGGGCGACAAACACGCGCTCGCTGCGAAACTCAGCCCAGCGACGTGTCTCCCTGCGCCCGCGCCAGGTCGATGACCTCGGCGTTGTCGGTGAACGCAGACTTGCCGGCCAGCCAGTCGGCGAGGTCCTCGTCGTCGGCCGAAGAGGAGTAGAACTCCATCGGCGTGTAGTCGGGGGCCTCGATGTCGAAGTCGTTGTAGACCCCGAGCCCGGTACCGGCGGGGATGAGCTTGCCGATGATGATGTTCTCCTTGAGCCCCAACAGCCCATCGGAGCGGGACTCGATGGCGGCCTCGGTGAGCACCCGGGTGGTCTCCTGGAACGACGCCGCGGACAACCACGAGTCGGTGGCCAGCGACGCCTTGGTGATGCCCATCAGCTCGGGGCGACCCTCGGCCGGCTTCTTGCCCTCGCCGACGAGTCGGCGGTTGACCTCGGCGTAGAGCCGTGCGTCGACACGTTCACCGGGCAGGAAGTCCGAGTCGCCGGCGTCCTGCACGGCGACCCGTCGGGTCATCTGCCGCACGATCAGCTCGATGTGCTTGTCGTGGATCGACACGCCCTGGTCGCGGTAGACCCGCTGGACCTCGTCGACGAGGTACTTCTGGGTCTCGCGCACGCCCTTGATCTCCAGGAGCTCCTTGGGGTCGCGCGGGCCTTCGATCATGGCGTCGCCGGCGGTGACCTCGGTCCCGTCGACGACCTCGAGACGAGCTTCGGGCGGGATCTTGTCGTAGACGTCTTCGGTGCCGTCGTCGCCGACGATGGTGATCACCCGGTCGCGGCCCTCGTTCTCGGCGATGCGCACGACACCGGAGGTGCGAGCGAGCAGTGCCTTGCCCTTGGGCGAGCGGGCCTCGAACAGCTCGACCACACGGGGCAGACCACCGGCGATGTCCTTGCCGGCCACACCACCGGTGTGGAAGGTCCGCATCGTGAGCTGGGTGCCCGGCTCACCGATGGACTGGGCGGCGATGACGCCGACCGCCTCGCCGACCTCGATGTGGCCACCGGTGGCGAGGGACATGCCGTAGCTGGCTGCAGAGATGCCGAACTCGCTGTCGTCGGTCAACGGCGACAGGGTCCGCGACGCGGGCGACGGTGGTGTCGTCGCGCATCGCCTCGCCCATCTCCTCGGTGACCATCGTGCCCTTGGCGAACACGGTCCCATCGGCCAGCGTGACGTCCTCGGCGAGCGTGCGGCCGTACAGCCGGGTCTCGACGTAGGTCCGGCGGTAGGCATCGCCGGGGTTCTGCGGTGCCGGCCCGACGTAGGCGCCGTCGAGGTCGAAGTAGCCGTCGGGCTGCACGTCGTCGATCCACACCGAACGCGGCGTGCCGTCGACGAAGGGGTCACGGTCGTTGATGATGACCTCCTGGGCCACGTCGACCAGACGACGGGTCAGGTAGCCCGAGTCGGCGGTACGCAACGCCGTGTCGACGAGGCCCTTGCGGGCACCCGGCGTGGCGATGAAGTACTCGAGCATCGCCAGGCCCTCACGGAAGTTGCTCTTGATCGGACGAGCGATCATGTCGCCACGGGGGTTGGCCACCAGGCCACGCATGCCGGCGATCTGGCGCACCTGCATCATGTTGCCGCGTGCACCGGAGCCGACCATCATGTCGATGGGGTTGAAGGCCTCTGCCTTGAGGGCCTCCTCCATCTTCTGCTTGACCTCTTCGGTGGCCTGGGTCCAGATCTCGACTTCCTTCTGGCGGCGCTCACCGTCGGTGATGACACCGCGACGGAACTGCTGCTCGACCCGGTCGGCGTCCTTTTCGTGCCGCTCGAGGATCTCCTTCTTCTCGGGCGGGGTCTTGACGTCGTCGACCGAGACGGTCACACCGGACTTCATCGCCCACAAGAAGCAGAGGTCCTTGATGGCGTCGAGGCTGCGTGCGACGTCGGCCTTGGGGTAGTTGCGGGCCAGGTCGTCGACGATGACGCCCATCTCCCGCTTGGTCACCCGCTCGTTCACGTAGGGGAACTGCGTCGGGAAGCGTCGAGTTGAACAGCACCCGCCCGGGCGTCGTCAGGTGATAGGTCGCAGCCGCGCCGTTGGCCGGCGTGTCGATCAGCTTCGGAGACCGGAACTGGATCGGGTGCGTGCAGCGACAGCTCGCCGGACTCGAGCGCCCGCTCGAGCTGCTCGACGTGACGGAATACCCGGCCGGCGCCCTTCGCATCCTCGACGATCTCGGTCAGGTAGAACGCGCCGATGATCATGTCCTGGGTGGGCGTGACCAGCGGGCGGCCGTTGGCGGGCGACAACACGTTGTTCGCCGACAGCATCAGCACGCGGGCCTCGGCCTGGGCCTCGGCCGACAGCGGCAGGTGCACGGCCATCTGGTCGCCGTCGAAGTCGGCGTTGAACGCGGTGCACACCAGCGGGTGCAGGCGGATGGCCTTGCCCTCGACCAGCACGGGTTCGAACGCCTGGATACCCAGACGGTGCAGCGTCGGGGCCCGGTTCAACATCACCGGGTGCTCCTTGATGACGTCTTCGAGCACCGTCCACACCGCGGGGCGACGGCGTTCGACCATGCGCTTGGCCGACTTGATGTTCTGGGCCAGCTCCTCGTCGACGAGCTTCTTCATCACGAAGGGCTTGAACAGCTCGAGGGCCATGAGCTTGGGCAGACCCGCACTGGTGCAGGCGCAGGCTCGGACCGACGACGATGACCGAACGGCCCGAGTAGTCGACGCGCTTGCCCAACAGGTTCTGACGGAACCGGCCCTGCTTGCCCTTGAGCATGTCGCTCAGGCTCTTGAGGGGACGGTTGCCCGGCCCGGTGACCGGACGGCCACGACGGCCGTTGTCGAACAATGCGTCGACGGCCTCTTGGAGCATGCGCTTTTCGTTGTTGACGATGATCTCGGGAGCACCGAGGTCGAGGAGGCGCTTGAGGCGGTTGTTGCGGTTGATGACGCGGCGGTACAGGTCGTTGAGGTCAGAGGTGGCGAAGCGGCCACCGTCGAGCTGCACCATGGGGCGCAGCTCCGGCGGGATCACCGGCACGACGTCGAGGATCATGGCCCGCGGGTCGTTGACCCGCTTGCCGTTGTCGTCACGACGGTTGAACGCACTGACGATCTTCAGCCGCTTGATGGCCTTCTGCTTGCGCTGAGCCGACAGCGGCTTCTGGCCCTCTGGCGGGTCGATCATGTCGCGCAGCTTGATCTCTTCTTCGTCGAGATCGATCTTCTCGATGAGGTTCGCGATGGCGTCGGCGCCCATGCCGCCCTCGAAGTAGTCGCCGTAGCGATCCTCGAGCTCGCGCCACAGCATCTCGTCTTCGATGATCTGGCGGCTGAACATGCCCTTGAACTCTTCGAAGGACCGCTCGATCAGCTCGATCTCGGCGTCGTACTGCTCACGGATCGCGGCGAGGTCCTTGTCGACCTGCTTGGCGCGGGCCTTGATCTCGGTGTCCTTGGCGCCATCGGCCTCGAGCGCGGCGAGTTCGGCCTCGAGCTCTTCGTGGCGCTCGGCCAGGCGGAGCTCGCGCTCTTTGACGACCGCGTCCTTCTCCTCGAGCATCTCGGCCTCGAGGTTCGCGAGGTCGCCGTCGCGCTTGTCCTCGTCGACCCAGGTGACGAGGCTCGCCGCGAAGTAGATGACCTTCTCGAGCTGCTTGGCCTTGAGCTCCGAGCGAGGCTCGGTGCCCATCAGCAGGTAGGCGAGCCACGACCGGGTCCCGCGGAGGTACCAGATGTGCACGGCCGGGGCTGCGAGCTCGATGTGGCCCATGCGCTCGCGCCGGACCTTCGAGCGGGTCACCTCGACGCCGCAGCGCTCACAGATGATGCCCTTGAACCGGATGCGCTTGTACTTGCCGCACGCGCACTCCCAGTCCTTGGTGGGACCGAAGATCTTCTCGCAGAACAAGCCGTCCTTCTCGGGCTTGAGCGTGCGGTAGTTGATGGTCTCGGGCTTCTTGACCTCGCCATTGGACCAGGTACGGATGGATCCGGCGGTGGCGAGACCGATGCGGATCTGGTCGAAGTCGTTGACGTCGAGCATGTGGTTGTGCCTCTCTTATCGCATGCCGCCGCTGCGGGCGGCCTCGCGTGCTGCGTCTTCTTCGTCGGAACCCCGCTCTGGGCGAGAGAGGTCGATGCCGAGTTCCTCGGCGGTGCGGAACACGTCCTCGTCGATCTCACGCATCTCGATCTCGCGTCCGGCGAGATCGAGCACCTCGACGTTGAGGCACAGCGCCTGCATCTCCTTGATGAGCACCTTGAAGCTCTCGGGGATGCCCGGCTCGGGGATGTTGTCGCCCTTGACGATGGCCTCGTAGACCTTGACCCGGCCCAACACGTCGTCGGACTTGATGGTCAGCAGCTCCTGCAGGCAGTAGGCGGCGCCGTAGGCCTCGAGCGCCCACACCTCCATCTCGCCGAAGCGCTGCCCACCGAACTGGGCCTTACCGCCGAGGGGCTGCTGGGTGATCATCGAGTACGGACCCGTCGATCGGGCGTGGATCTTGTCGTCGACGAGGTGGGCGAGCTTCAAGATGTACATGAAGCCGACCATCACCGGATTGTCGAACGGTTCGCCGGTGCGCCCGTCGTAGAGCTGGGCCTTGCCGTCGGGCCGGATGAGACGCGTGCCGTTGGCGGCCTCGGGGTTGAGGTTCGTGAGGATCGACTTGATGGTCGGGTGCTTGCCGGCCTGGTCGACCTCGTCCCAGTGCGCACCGTCGAACACCGGTGTGGCCACCAGCGTCGACGGCGTGGTGGTCGGTCGCGTCTTGCGTGCGGTGTTCGGGATGGGATCGTCGCCGACCCGCTTGCCGTCGACCTCCCAGCCCCAGCGTGCCGCGTAGCCCAGGTGGGCTTCGAGCACCTGACCGATGTTCATGCGGCTCGGCACACCCAGCGGGTTCAGCACGATGTCGACGGGCGTGCCGTCGGCCATGAAGGGCATGTCCTCGATCGGCAGGATGATCGAGATGACGCCCTTGTTGCCGTGCCGGCCGGCGAGCTTGTCGCCGACGCTGATCTTGCGCTTCTGGGCGACGTAGACCCGCACCAGCTGGTTGACGCCGGGCGGGAGTTCGTGCTGGTCGTCGCGGTTGAAGACCTTGACCTCGATGACCTTGCCGTTCTCGCCGTGAGGCACCTTGAGCGAGGTGTCACGCACCTCGCGGGCCTTCTCGCCGAAGATGGCGCGAAGCAGGCGCTCCTCGGGGGTGAGCTCGGTCTCGCCCTTGGGGGTGACCTTGCCGACGAGCACGTCGCCAGGGCCGACCTCGGCACCGATGCGGATGATGCCGCGCTCGTCGAGGTCGGCGAGGATCTCCTCGGAGAGGTTCGGGATGTCCCGGGTGATCTCTTCGGGGCCGAGCTTGGTGTCACGGGCGTCGATCTCGTGCTCGTGGATGTGGATCGACGTGAGCACGTCGTCCTTCACGAGACGCTCGGACAAGATGATCGCGTCTTCGAAGTTGTAGCCCTTCCAGGGCATGAACGCGACCAGCAGGTTCTTGCCGAGCGCGAGCTCGCCGTTGTCGGTGGACGGTCCCTCTGCGAGGACGTCGCCGACCTTGATGCGGTCGCCGGCGACACAGCGCGGACGCTGGTTGATGCAGGTGTCCTGGTTCGAGCGCTCGAACTTCAACAGGCGGTAGACCGTGCGGCCGAGCGACTTGTACTCGACGGTGATCGAGTTGCCGTCGACGGCGGTGACGACACCGTCGTCGGCGGCGATCACCATGTCGGCGGCGTCGTGCGCGGCCCGGGCCTCGATACCGGTGCCGATGTAGGGGGCCTCGGGACGCACCAGCGGCACGGCCTGGCGCTGCATGTTGGCGCCCATGAGCGCACGGTTGGCGTCGTCGTGTTCGAGGAACGGGATGAGCGCGGTGGCCACCGAGACGATCTGGCGGGGCGAGACGTCCATCAGCTGGACCTCCTCGGGCGGCACCGAGGAGATCTCGGTGGTGGCGCCGAAGAAGACTTCCTGTTCGAGCTGCGCGGACAGGCCCTGCAGCGTCGCGGCCTGCGGCGAGCGGCGCACGAGTACGCGATCGTTCTGGAAGTGGCCGTTCTCGTCGATCGGGGCGTTGGCCTGCGCGACGACGTACTCCTCTTCTTCGTCGGCAGCCAGGTACACGATCTCGTCGGTGACCGTGCCGTCGGTGACGATGCGGTACGGCGACTCGATGAAGCCGAAGCTGTTGACCCGCCCGTAACGACGCCAGCGCACCGATCAGACCGATGTTGGGGCCCTCGGGCGTCTCGATCGGACACATCCGGCCGTAGTGGCTGAAGTGCACGTCGCGGACCTCGAAGCCGGCGCGCTCACGGGACAGACCACCCGGGCCGAGCGCCGAGAGGCGACGGCGGTGCGTCAGGCCCGACAGCGGGTTGACCTGGTCCATGAACTGGCTCAGCTGGGAGGTTCCGAAGAACTCCTTGATGGCAGCGACGACCGGTCGGATGTTGATCAGCGTCTGGGGCGTGATGGCCTCGACGTCCTGGGTGGTCATGCGCTCGCGCACGACCCGCTCCATGCGCGACAGCCCGATGCGGACCTGGTTCTGGATGAGCTCGCCGACGCTGCGGATGCGACGGTTGGCGAAGTGGTCCTGGTCGTCGAGGCGGTAGCCGGGCTCGAACTTCATCAGGTGCAGCAGGTAGGTGCACGCTGCGAGGACCTCGGAGGGGCTGAGCACCGGCCTGGTCGGGCTCGGGACGCTCGAGTTCGATGCCGAAGATCTGCTCGAGCTTGTCGATCTCGGCGCCGAGCTTGCGGTTGAGCTTGTAGCGGCCGACCCGGGACAGGTCGTAGCGGCGGCTCTCGAAGAAGGCGTTGCGGAAGTAGTTGCGCGCCGACTCGACCGACGGCGGCTCGCCGGGACGGGCCCGCTTGTAGATCTCGAGCAGCGACTCTTCCTGGGTGAGCGCGACCTCTTTCTCGAGCTCCTTTTCGTACTGGGGCTCGAGGAAGTCGAAGTGCTTGCACGAACGCAGGCAGGAATCCGGGCGCGTTCTCCTCGTCGAAGCCGAGGGCACGGATCAGCACGAAGAGGCTGAGCCGACGCTTGCGGGCGATGCGGGTGCCGGCCGTCGGATCCTTGCCGGGCTTCTGCTCGACGTCGAACTCGATCCACTCGCCGCGGTAGGGGTGGATGGTGCCGGTGACCAGCTGGTGCTTGGTCAGGTTGCGGAGGCGGTAGCGCTCACCCGGCTGGAAGATGACGCCCGGGCGATCGCACGAGCTGGGACACCACGACACGCTCGGTGCCGTTGATGACGAAGGTGCCCTTGTCGGTCATCATGGGGAAGTCGCCCATGAAGACCGTCTGTTCCTTGATCTCGCCGGTGTTGGCGTTCATGAACCGGGCGCGCACGAAGATCGGCGCGGCGTAGGTCATGTCCTTCTCTTTGCACTCCTCGACCGAGAACTTCGGCGGTGGGCGCAGGTCCTCGTCGTCGGGGTCGAACTCGAGTTCGAGCTGGAGGGTCTCGGAGAAGTCCTTGATCGGGCTGATGTCACGGAAGGTGTTGGCCAGCCCCTCTTGGAGGAACCACTCGAACGATGCGCGCTGGATGGCGATCAGATCGGGCAGCTCGAGAACATCGTCGAGGTTGGCGAAGGAATACCGCTCGCGGGTGCTGGGCACGAGTCACTCCTGTCGAAGCAAAGGGGAGGCAGAACAGGTCGCCGTCATGCGGACGGAACCGCAGCGACGACACAGTGGGGACGGCCGCGACGACAGGCGTCGACGGCGGAGTTGGCGCAGCGGCCGAAGCTGCACCGGAGGTGGCGGGAAGCCCGCCAGGAACGCCCGTCGACACGCGTCGAGGCGCGGAGGCCGCCGAGACCGATGTGCGGAGACGGAGAGCGGGCGAGCACGACGACGACAGCATAGGCCGGGCGCGCGGGCGATCGCAATGCGGGCACCCCACGCGAGCGCGGGTCGGGCCCGATGCGAGGCAGGGTAAACGCCGGACGGCGACCGGTCAAGGCACGGCGGCGACGAGCACCGGCCGCCGGCCGCGCCGGGAAGACCGCTTCCGGACGCTGCGGCGAACGTGACGACGACTCCGACTCGCGACGCCCGGTCGGCACCGGGACGGCGTCGGGGGCGATCAGGCGAGCTCGACGGTGGCGCCGGCGGCCTCGAGGGCTTCCTTGGCCTTCTCGGCGTCGTCCTTCGATGCGCCTTCGAGCACGGCCTTGGCGCGGACTCGACGAGCTCCTTGGCCTCCTTGAGGCCGAGGCTCGTGAGGCTGCGCACCTCTTTGATGACGTTGATCTTCTTGTCGCCGGCGCTGATGAGGACGACGTCGAAGTTCGACTTCTCCTCCTCGGCCGCCGGCGGCATCGCCGCCGCCGGCGGCGGCAGCCGCCACGGCCACCGGCGCAGCGGCGGTCACGCCGAACTTCTCCTCGAAGGCGCTCAGCAGTTCGCTGAGCTCGAGGACGGTCATGTTGCCGATCGCGTCGAGGATTTCTTCGTGGTGGTTGCCATGGTTTCAGCTCTCCTGTTCGTTGCCGTCGCCGGCACTGGTGTCGTCGGCGGTCGGGTCGTCACCGGCCGCGTCGGTTGGTTCGCCTGCGCCGGCGTCGCCGGCTCGCAGCGGGTTCGGCGGCAGCCTCGGCCGCGGGCTCGTCGGTCGGCCTCGGCTTCGGGGGCTTCCGGCGACGCGGTGGCCGTCGGCGGCATCGGCCGGCGCGCCGGGTGCGCCACCGGCCTCGATGAGCGCCGACAGCGCGTAGGCGAACTTCTGGGGCACCGCCGCGAGCACGGCAGCGAACTGCTGCATCGGCGCGGCGAGACCACCGGCGAGGCGGGCCAGCAGCTCTTCGCGCGGCGGCGATCTTCGACAGCGCCACGATCTCGTCGACGCTCAGGCGACTGTCGCGAGCAGGCCGCCCTTGATGACGAGCATGTCGTTGTCCTTGCTGAACTCGCGTCAGCGCCTTGGCCACGCCGACCGGGTCGCCCGGCCGCCGTCGGCGGCGGGTGCGGCGAAGGCGATGCGCGGTCGGACCGGTGAGCAGGTCGTCGATGTCGAGATCGAGGTCGCGCGCCGCGAAGCGCACCAGGTGTTCTTGTAGACCTTGATCGTCGCCGCCGGCGGCGCGCAGCGACGTTGCGCAGCTCGGCCATGGCTCGGACGTTCAGGCCGCGGTACTCGGTGAGCACCACGGCGTCGGCGTCGTCGAGGCGCTCGCGCACCTCGGCGACCACCGCGACCTTCTCCGGCCTCGGGTTGTCCATCGTGTCGTCGTTCCCGTTCTCGTGGGTCGTCGCGACCGACGCGACGACGGGGTGTCCACCGCAACAGACGCGCGCATGAACACCCCGAACGAATTCGGCGACGTTCACCTCGGCAGGCGGGACTCGGGTCCCATTCGGCGCCGGGGCGCTACCCGGCGCACCGTGCGGTCTTCGGCAACCAGATCAATTGTGACCGGCGAGGCCTAGCGCCGGCCGGTCGAGTCCCACCCGGCACCACCGGAGCGGACCCGAGGCGGCAGCTCAGCCGGCGAAGACGCCCTCGTCGATCTTGACACCGGGACCCATCGTCGAGCTCACCACGATCTTGCGGACGTAGCGGCCCTTGGCGCCGCGCGGGCTTGACCCGCATGCAGCTCGTCGATGACGGCGTCGAAGTTGGCGCGCAGCGCCGGCAGGTCGAAGCTGACCTTGCCGATCGGGACGTGGACGTTGCCGATCTTGTCGGTGCGGTACTCGACCTTGCCGCCCTTGAAGTCCTCGACGGCCTTGCCGACGTCGTCGGTGACGGTGCCGGTCTTGGGGTTCGGCATCAGGCCACGCGGGCCGAGCACCCGCCCGAGACGACCGACGACGGGCATCATGTCGGGCGTGGCGATGGCGACGTCGAAGTCGAGCATGCCGCCTTCGACCTCGGCGGCGAGATCGTCGTCGCCGACGAAGTCGGCGCCCGCCTCACGTGCGGCTGCGGCGGCGTCGCCCTGGGCGAACACCGCGATGCGGACGTCCACGACCGCTGCCGGAGGGCAGCGCAACGGTGCCGCGCAGCATCTCGTCGGCCTTGCGGGGATCGACACCGAGGCGGAACACGGCCTCGATCGTCTCGTCGAACTTGGCGGTCGCCATCGCCTTCGACAGCTCGAGGGCCTCGCCGACCGCGTACTGATGGTCGCGGTCGAAGCCCTTGGTGGCGTCGTCGTATCGCTTGCCTTTGGCCATGGTTGATCGAACCTCCCGGGTTCTCCCTCAGGTGACGTCGGCTGCCGGCGGTCGATGCGGAGGTGCTCCTGCCGTGTGCACGATCGAATCAGGTGACCTCGATGCCCATGCTGCGGGCGGTGCCGGCGACCTGCAGCTTCGCCTGCTCGAGGTCGTCGGTGTTGAGGTCGGGCAGCTTGATCTGGGCGATCTCGGTGACCTGGGCGTCGGTGATCGATGCCGCCGCTGTCGCGGCCCGGCGCGCCCGATGCCTTCTCGACGCCGGCGGCCTGGCGAACCAGGAACGAGGTCGGCGGCGTCTTCAGCGTGAAGCTGAAGGACCGGTCCTCGAAGATGGTGATCTCGACCGGCACGATCTGGCCGCGCTTGTCCTCGGTGCGGGCGTTGTACTCCTTGCAGAAGTCCATGATCGCCACGCCGTGGGGGCCCAGCGCGGTACCGACCGGCGGCGCAGGCGATGCCTGACCGGCAGGGATCTGGATCTTGACCACTGCGGTCGACTTGCTTCTTCTTTCGCCCTGGGATGCGTCGATGGCTCGAACCGGCCGTCCAGGTTGCCATCTCGGCGTCGGGTTCGCTGGCTCGCGCCAGACCAGTGGCCGGTCGTGCGACCCGTGTCGAGTGCGCACGGCGACGGTCGACGACGCTGTGCCGCCGATGTCTACGGACCTGCCGTCGACGGCACGTCCGGCCGCGAGCGGCTTGCGTCAGCCGATGCTAGAGCTTGCCGACCTGGGCGAACTCGAGCTCGACCGGGGTCTCGCGACCGAAGATGTTGACGAGGACCTTGAGCTTGAGCTGGTCCTCGTTGATCTCGACGATCTCGCCGGAGAAGTCGGCGAACGGGCCGTCCTTGACCCGGACCGTCTCGCCCATCTTCGTAGGCGAGGCGGGGCTTGGAGCGGCGAGCCGGAGTCTCGTCACCCTCGACCTTGACCTGCGAGGAACGTCTCGACGTCGCGGCGCGGCAACGGTGACGGCTTGTTGCCGGCGCCGACGAACCCGGTGATGCCGGGGGTGTTGCGGATCACGAACCAGGAGTCGTCGTCGAGGTTGCAGCGGACCAGCAGATAGCCGGGGAAGACCTTCTTCTGGACGGTGACCTTCTTGCCGGCCTTGAACTCGACGACGTCCTCCATCGGGATGACGATCTCGTGGATCCGGTTCTCCATGTTCATCGACTGGGTACGGGCCTCGAGGTTCTGCTTGACCTTGTTCTCGTAGCCCGACTGGGTGTGCACGACATACCAGCGACCCGGGCGGTCATAGGGGCTGATGGGCTTGGGCGCCGGCTCTTCGTCGTGCTCGTAGACGAGGGCGTCCTCGTCGAGGACCTCGACGTCGCGTCGGCTCGGCGGCCGCCGCACGGCTCGGGTGTCGTCTTCGTCGGCGGCGTCTGCAGCAGGCCCGACCGGGAGGACGGCGGCGGGATCGAGGATGGGGGCGTCGGCATCAGCTCGTCGACCGTGTCGACGTCGAGCTGGGCCGGTCCCGTGGGCAACAGGTCGGCCGTTGCGGCGTCTTCTGCGTCACCGTGCTGGGTGTCGGTCATGGTCTCGCTTCCGTCGTCTGGGTGGATCGTGTCATCGGGGCGCTCAACGTTCGAACAGCTTGAGCAGGCCCTCGCTGAGCCCCCAGTCGAGCAGCCCGACCGCAGTGGTCACGATGATCAACGTCACGAGCACCACGATGGAGTAGTTGATGACCTCGGGCCGCGACGGCCACGCCACCTTGCGCAACTCGGCCCGGACCTCGCGCAGGAACTGACGGACGGAGGTCCGCTCTTCCTTCGGGGGTCGCGATGCGGGTTGCTGGCGCCGTGTCGCCATCGGCGTGCCGTCTTCGGCCAGTTCGCCTCGCTTGGCCAGCGCCCGCTTCTGTTCTCGGTTCAATGCCATGGGAATCCTCGACAGGCCGACACCGCATCGGCTCCGGCGTCGGGGCCCGGTGGACGTCGCTAGCGCGCTCCGCGGCCGGAACGGCCGAATGCATTGGTCATGGTTGCAGGGCAGGAGGGACTCGAACCCCCAACCGCCGGTTTTGGAGACCGGTGCTCTACCAATTGAGCCACTGCCCTCGGTTGGGTCCGGACCACGGGGACCGGAACGGACACCGGCACGACGGCGACGGATCCGCATGAGGGGACGAGGATACCACCGGCCCGGCCGGATCGAATCCGCGGGCCACGACCCTCGGGAACCGCAGGCGGCGGCGCGGCGGGTCAGGCGGCTTCGTCGTCGGCGTCGACGGCCACGTCGCCCGCCTCGCCGGGGCCTCGGTGCGGGCGGCGTCGAGGCCTCACCTGCGTCGGTGCCGGCGGTGGGGATGAGCCGACGCAGCGTCTGGCGGGCCCGGTGCAGCCGCACCTTCGTCGCCGATTCGGAGATGCCGAGCCGCTCCGCGATCTCCCGATGCGAGAGGTCCTCGAGCTCACGCAGCTCGACCACCGCCCGCAGACGCGCCGGGAGCTGCTCGAGCGCACGCTCGATGGTCGTCCGCAGCGACGAGGCCTCGGCCGAGAGGCTCGGATCGTCGTCGAGGTCGGTGGCGGCGATCTCCTCGACCACCGTCAGGCTCTCGTAGCGCTGACGACCACGGCGGCTGAGGAACGACGAGGCACAGTTCGACGCGATCCGGTAGAGCCAGGTGGAGAAGCTGGCGTCACCACGGAATCGGCGCAGGTGCCGGAAGGCCCGCACGTAGGTGTCCTGGACGACGTCGTTCGCGTCGGCTTCGTTGCCGGTCAACTTGACTGCGAGCCGATAGACGTCGCCGTAGGTGAGACGGACCAGCTCGTCGAAGGCGCGGTTGTCGCCGTCGCGGGCCCGGTCGACGAGCGGAGCGAGATCGGATGCGGCGGCCACGGGCGGCAGTCTATTGCGCTGCCGGCGATGGTGGCGAACCTCGTGCGGTGGATGGTTCGCCGTCACGCAGCATCTTCTGCATCACCACCACGTCGAGCCAGCGGCCGAACTTCCGACCGATCTCGCGTTCGAGACCGACCGACTCGAACCCCGCGGCCCGGTGGAGCGCGATCGAGGGCCCGTTGTCGGCGGTGATACGACCGATCATGGTGTGGAAACCGTGCCCGCGTGCCGTGGCGACCAGGCTGTCGAGCAGCGCACGGCCGATGCCGCGCCCGTGATGATCGCGGTGGACGTACACCGAGTCCTCGACGGTGGTGTTGTATGCCGGGCGTTCCTTGAAGCGGCTCAGCGAACCGAACCCGACGACACGGTCACCGTCGACGGCGACGAGGACGGCATGGGCCCCTGATCGGTCCTCGAGCCAGCGTCGCTGATCATCGAGGGATCTGGGCTCGAGATCGAACACGCTGGTGCTCGTGATCACCTCGACGTTGTAGATGGTGCGGATCGCCTCGGCATCGTCGATGCGGGCGGACCGGATCGTGACCACGCTCCCTCCAGACCACCGAAGACCCAGACCACCGGAGCTCCAGGCCACCGAAGCCCCGAAGGGTCGCCTCGGTTGACCGACCGTAGCGGCGGACAGACTCGAACTGTCGACCTCTCGATTATGAGTCGAGCGCTCTTACCTACTGAGCTACGCCGCCGCGTCCGCGGCTGGCGCGAACGGGAATCGGCGCAGGTCGGGCCTGCGCCGCGAGCTCCCTGAGAGAATCGAACTCTCGACCTTCTCCTTACCATGGAGACGCTCTGCCGACTGAGCTAAGGGAGCAGGGCCCGTCACGTCGGGCGGACCACAGCGTAGCCCTTCCGGATGGGTCCCACACCACCGCACGGCTCGGATCGATGGGCTCCGGCGGAGCGGGGCATCGCCGCCCTACGATCGGTGCCCTGCGGTGGCATGGGACCGCGCGCAGCGGGCGGAGGGGCACCGCGCCGCAACGGCCGCCGAGCGAGATGGTGGGCCGGGGAGGATTTGAACCTCCGAAGGCAATGCCGACGGGTTTACAGCCCGTTCCCTTTGGCCACTCGGGCACCGACCCTGGAGCCGGCAAGCGTAGCGCCCCCCACCGACGATGCCGCCGCTCCCAGCTCCGGGAGCCTACGCCCGTGCATCCACGACGCCCCCGAGGAGGCCCGACCGATGCCCAGCTTCGACGTCACGTCCGAGGTCGACATGCAGGAGCTCCGCAACGCCGTCGACCAGGCGTCCCGCGAGATCGGCCAGCGCTTCGACTTCAAGGGCACGAACAGCTCGATCGAGCTCGGTGAGACCGAGATCACGATGGCCACCGCCAGCGAGGATCGCCTCAACGCTCTCCGCATCGTCCTCGAGGAGAAGCTCGTCAAACGCAAGGTGTCGCTGAAGGTGCTCGACTACGGCAAGGTCGAGGACGCAGCCGGAGGCACGGTCCGCCAGGTCGCCGCGATAACCGCGGGAATCAACAGCGACAAGGCACGTGAGATCAACAAGTTCGTCAAGAACGTCGGCATCAAGGGAATCCAGTCGCAGACCCAGGGCGAACAGGTCCGCGTGACCGGCAAGAAGCGAGACGACCTCCAGTCCGTCATCGCCGCACTCAAAGAGCACGACTTCGACATCCCCCTCCAGTTCGGCAACTTCAGGGATTGAGTTTCGACGCTCAGCCGCTCGCGTCCACTGGTTGGCGAGTTTCGGCTCCCTGCTCGGCCGGAACGACGGCGTGGCGTCAGCCGCTCGAATCCGACTCGCCCGAAAGGTTCGGTTTCCTGTCAGGGCGAAGCTCATGCCCAGCTCCCGTCGCGCAGCTTTGCGATGCGGGCTTCCATGGGCGGGTGGGTGCTGAAGAGCCCGGCGAAGCTGGTCTTCTGCCCGGCCAGGGGATTGGCGATGTAGGCGCTGGCCTGCTCGGGGCGTACGTGCGACGGGATCCGGCCCGACATGGCGCCGAGCTTCTCGAGGGCGCGTGCGCAGGGGCTCGCCGTCACCGATGAGGCGGGCGGCGCTGCGGTCGGCCTTGAACTCCCGGGTCCGCGAGATCGACATCTGCAGGAGCCCGGCGGCGATCGGCGCCAGGATCATCGCGGCGATCATCACCAGCGGATTCGGACGATCGTCGTCGCGCCGCCGCCGAACATCATCCCGAACTGGCGCGATGTTGACGGCGAAGTTGATGCCCATGGCCACGGCGGCCGCGACCGAGCCGATCAGGATGTCCCGGTTGCGGATGTGCGCCAGCTCGTGGGCGAGCACGCCCCGGATCTCGTCCCAGCTGAGGTACTGGACCAGCCCCTGGGTGATGCACACCGCGGCGTTGGCGGGGTTGCGTCCCGTGGCGAAGGCGTTGGGCTGGGGCTCGGGCGAGACGTAGAGCGCGGGCATCGGCATGTCCGCCTTCGCCGTGAGCTCCTCCATGATCGCCCAGTACTGGGGAAGTTGCTCTCGGGTGACGGGTTGTGCCTTGGCGCTGCGTATGGCGAGTTGATCGCTCTTCCAATAGCTGATGCCGGTCATCACCAAGCCGATGGCGAAGCCGATCACGACCCCCGGCCCGCCTCCGAGGAGGCCGCCGATCAGCATGAACAACCCGCCCATGCCGGCGAGCAGCATGGTGGTCTTGATGGAATTGGTCATCGATTCTCCTGTCCGTGTCCGGCGCTGCAACGCCGACGGGAGATCAACCTATTCCTGGTTGCGCCTGGCAATCTCCCCTGGGCCTGCTCAGGTCGATGCGGGCGCGAACCTCAGCTCGGGGTGCGGGCAGCGCTCCGGCCTGTCGCGACGATCGGCGTCCTCCTGGAGGGCATGCGACCACCGACGAGTCGGCGAGGGTGGTGGTGTCGCCGAGGACCCGACCGTCGGCGACGTCGCGGAGCAGGCGCCGCATGATCTTCCCCGAGCGGGTCTTGGGCAGGTCCGGCACGATGAAGACGGCCTTGGGTCGGGCGATGGCGCCGAGCTTGGTGCCGACGTGCTGGCGGATCTCCTCACGCAGGTCGTCGCTCGCGACGTGCCTGCCGCGCAGGATGACGTAGCCGATGATCGCCTGACCGGTGGTGGGGTCGGTCGCTCCGACGACGGCGGCCTCTGCGACAGCGGGGTGGTCGACCAGTGCCGATTCGATCTCGGCGGTGGAGATGCGGTGACCGGAGATGTTCATGACGTCGTCGACGCGCCCGAGCAGCCACAGGTAGCCGTCGGCGTCGATCTTGGCGCCGTCGCCGGCGAAGTAGCGGCCCTCGTAGGTGCTCCAGTAGGTGTCGCGGTAGCGGTCGGGATCGCCCCAGATGCCCCGGAGCATGCCGGGCCAGGGCCGGGTGATGGTGAGGTAGCCGCCGCCGACCGTCGACGGGTTCGCCGGCGTCGTCGACGACCTCGGCGAAGACCCCCGGGATCGGTTGGGTGGCCGAACCGGGCTTGGTCGCGGTGACCCCGGGCAGCGGCGTGATCATGTGGCCGCCGGTCTCGGTCTGCCACCAGGTGTCGACGATGGGGCACGCTCGCCGTCCGATGTGGGTGTGGTACCACATCCACGCCTCGGGGTTGATCGGCTCGCCGACGGTGCCGAGCACGCGCAGCGACGACAGGTCGTGGCGCTCGACCTCCTGCGCCCCCCATTTCATGAAGGTGCGGATCGCAGTGGGTGCGGTGTAGAGCTGGGTGACGCCGTAGCGCTCGATGATGTCCCAGAGCCGGTCCTTGTCCCAGTCGTTGCGATCGTCACCGATCCGCATCTCGGCGCGCGGGTGTCGGGGGTTCCCTCGTAGATGACCGAGGTGGCGCCGTTGGCCAGGGGCCCGTAGACGATGTAGCTGTGCCCGGTCACCCAGCCGATGTCGGCCGCGCACCAGTACACGTCGGTGTCGGGCCGCAGGTCGAACACGACGCGGTGGGTGAAGGCGACCTGGGTCAGGTAGCCGCCGCTGGTGTGCATGATGCCCTTGGGCTTGGCGGTCGTTCCCGAGGTGTAGAGCAGGTAGAGCAGCTGTTCGGCGTCCATCGGTTCGGCGGGACAATGCGTGCTGGCTGTCGCCATCAGGTCGTCCCACCACAGATCGCGGCCCTCGATCATCGCGATCTCGGTGCCGCACCGGTCGACGACGACGACGTGCTCGACCGAGGGCGCGCCGATCTCGAGAGCGGC
Organism: uncultured Acidimicrobiaceae bacterium; assembly: GCA_963716795.1. Lineage (GTDB taxonomy): Bacteria > Actinomycetota > Acidimicrobiia > Acidimicrobiales > UBA8592 > CAVQUE01. The sequence goes on from CAVQUE010000005.1 coordinate 572,048, forward strand.
GTCGACGTTCGGCTTGAGCATCGACGCTTCGCCTCGGCGATAGCCGGCATCGGCGGTGATGATCAGGCGGGCGTCGGCATCGTTGCACCGGTCGACGATCGCGTCGGGGCTGAACCCGCCGAAGATGACCGAGTGGGCGACGCCGATGCGTGCGCACGCCAACATGGCCACGGGGAGCTCGGGGATCATCGGCATGTAGACGGCCACGCGGTCGCCCCGCTCGAGGCCGAGGCCCTTCAGCACGTTGGCGAACCGCGAGACCTCGTCGAGCAGGTCGGCGTAGGTGATGGTGCGGGTGTCACCGGGTTCGCCCTCCCAGTGGAACGCGACCTTGTCGCCCCTCCCCGCGGCGACGTGGCGGTCGATGCAGTTGTGGGCGACGTTCAGCTCGCCGCCGACGAACCACTTGGCGAAGGGCAGTTCCCACTCGAGGGTGGTGTGGAAGTCCGTGTTCCAGCTCAGATGCTCGCGGGCCTGGCGGGCCCAGAAGGCCTCGTAGTCGGCGGCAGCCTCGTCGTAGAGCGCCCGGTCCGCGACCTGGGCCTCGGCGACGAAATCCGGCGGCGGCGGGAAGCTCCGCTCCTCGACGTACAACTCCTCGATCGCTTCGTCGGCCATGTGCAGCTGTCCCTCCCGTTGCATCGCGGCACTGTGGTCCGACAGTAGCGGACCGGGTCCTCCAGAGTCCGGAGCTGAGCATCGCCGTCCGGCGGTGCGCCCCTTTTGGGGTCCGCAGGGACATTGCGCGACCATTTCGGCCCGGCGGAGCGTCCGGGTCACGGAACTCATGAGACAGGAGAGCACGATGCTCAAGGAATTCAAGGACTTCATCAACAAGGGGAACGTCGTCGACCTGGCCGTCGCCGTCGTGCTCGGCGCTGCGTTCGGGTTGGTGATCAACTCGTTCGTGAATGACATCCTCATGCAGATCGTCGCAGCGATCTTCGGCCAGCCGGACTTCAACGGGATCTCCATCCACTGGGGCGATCCAGAGAGCGTCGACGACCTCGGCCGGACGGTGTACGACGGCGGGACCATCTTCATCGGCAGCTTCATCACCCAGGTGATCTCGTTCCTCAGCGTCGCCGCCGGCGTGTTCCTCGCAGTGAAGGCATACAACAAGATGCAGAAGCCCAAGGTGGAGGAGGACGAGGGCCCGAGCGAGATCGATCTGCTCACCGAGATCCGCGACAGTCTCGGATCACGGAGCTGATCAACCGCGCGCATCGACGCGATCGAGGGCTGCCGGGAGGAACCGGCCGGCAGCCCTCGGCGCGTGCAGCCCCTCCTCCGCCGATCTCCGAGGCGCAGCCATGCCTGCGAGCCTCAGCTGGCGACGTCCCACTCCAGCACCCGGAAACGCCCGAGACCGCCCGGGTCGCAGAGCGCCTCGGCCTCGCCGACCCGACTCCGGGCGGTCAGGGCTGCGACGTCGGGAGCTGCCGCCTTCTCGCGCCAGATCCGGCGTCCTTCGTCGACCAGCTCCTCGATGCCGTGGAGGTCGAGCCAGTGGCCTGGACGGTGACCCGATCCGGCAGCGCGGACCGAGCGCAGCTGATCGATCGCGACATCGACGGTGATGTCCTGGGTGCCCGGACGGTCGAGAGGGTCCCCGCCGAGGTCCTGACCTCTGTAGGTGCGGAGCCAGCGGCGATCGTCGGACACCGGGTACCCGTCGACGGCGTAGTCGATGACGACGACCCGACCCCGTTCGTGTTGCACCAGTGCCCGCTCCAGCCAGGCTCGGGCGCCGTACTGGTCGGGTACCCGCAGGCGCGGCCCTGATGGAGCCGACACGGCGTCGGTGATCTCCAGCCCGAGCACCCAATCCGGCACCGCAGCATCGTCGGAGACCAAGACCTCGACGAGGCGGGCGCCATCGTGACCGACACGGATCTCACACCAGTCGCCGTCACCGTACTCGTAGAGGTCGAAGGCGAGGTTGTCGCACAGCTCGTTGGCGAACACGACGCCCACGCCGCCCGGCTCGGGGAGCGTTGCCCGCGCCTCGACACCGGCGGGATGGCCGCTGCGCTGGGCGTCGCTGACCTCGACCGTCACGTAGCGCAGCGCCGATGCGCACCGAGGCGACGCTGCCAGCACGGCACGAGCCAGACGACCGGAACCGGCGCCGACTTCGACGACCGAGAAGACCCCCGGTCGATCGAGGTCGTCCCACACGGCGTCGAGCGCCCGAGCGACGACGGCGCCGAACAGCGGCCCGACCTCGGCACTCGTGATGAAGTCACGACGACGTCCCGCTCCCCCGTCGGCGTAGAAGCCGAGCGTCGGGTGGTAGAGCGCCAGGTCGACGAACCGGCCGAAGGGCAGCGGACCCGACGTCTCGATCTCGGCGACGATGACGTCGGTCAGGTCCACGGAACCCACCGACGCAGGCGACGGTCGGGTCGGGTCGCGCCGATCAAGGAGCTGCGAGCAGGCTGACGTCGGTGAAGTGGGTGACCCAACCCGGCAGCACGCCGAAGACGACGGTCAGCACCAGGGTGATGGCCAGCGCCGACACCAGGGCCACGGGCACCCGGATGGGGCTGCGGTCGCCGAGGTAGGGCTCCTCGGCCCACATGCGCAACGCCAGCCGGCCGTAGTAGCCGAACGCGATCACGGCGTTGGCCGCGGCGATGACCGCGAGCGCATAGCCCCACGCCGTGCCGGGCTTCGATCAGCGCAGTGAACACCGAGAACTTCGCGAACCAGCCACCGAGCGGTGGGATGCCGGCCAGCGACGCCAGGAAGAGCGTCATGGCGACGGCGAGCACCGGCGCGTAGCCGAAGAGGCCGTCGAAGGTGTCGAGCTCGGCGCTGCGGGTCTTGCGCGAGACGGCGATGATCACGCCGAAGGCACCGAGGTTCATGGCCGCGTAGATGACCAGGTAGGTGACGACGGCGGTCACGGCGGTGTCGGCCGACGACACGGACTCGCCGGCGACGGCGAGCGGCGCCAGCATGAAGCCGGCCTGGGCGACACCGGAGTAGGCCATCAGACGCACGATGTTCGTCTGGCGCAGCGCCATGACGTTGCCGGCGGTCATCGATGCCGCGGCCAGAACCCACATCAGCGGCTGGAACACGTCGCTGCGGCCGAGGAAGCCGACGACGATCAGGTTCATGAGGGCGACGAAACCGGCGGCCTTCGACGCCACGGCCAGAAACGCAGCGACCGGCGTCGGCGCGCCTTCGTAGGTGTCCGGGGCCCAGGTGTGGAACGGGAACGCCGCCACCTTGAAGGCGAATCCGATGAGCACGAACACGATGCCGAGGGTGATCGACCGCGGTGCTGGAGTCGTTCGAGCTCGAGCGCCGCGTTGATCTCGGTCAGCACGGTGCTGCCGGCCACGCCGAACACCAGCGACATGCCGTACAGCATGATGGCGCTGGCGAACACACCCATCAGGTAGTACTTCAGGCCGGCCTCGTTGCTGCGGACGTCACGCTTGCGCCAGGTGGCCAGCATGTAGGCGGGGATCGACAGCAGCTCGAGGGCCACGAAGATGGTGATGAGGTCGCGCGCCGAGGCCATGACGACCATGCCCAGCAGCGAGGACACCATCATGCCGTAGTACTCGTTCTCCCAGTAGTCGCCCTCGGCGATGTAGTGGGTCGACAACAGCACCACGACGTAGCCCGACAGCAGGAAGAGGGCCTTGAGGATCAACGAGTACTGGTCGATCGACGTAGGCACCGCCGAACATCGAGCGATCGGCGCCGTCGATGGCCAGCGTGGCGAGCGGGATCAGCGGCAGCAACAGTCCGAACGCCGGCGAGTGGAGCGGTGTAGCGGCGGCCTCGCTCGAGCCAGATGATGTCGACCAGGGTCAGCAGCGCGCCGACCGCGAGCAGCGTGAGCTCGGGAGCGACCGCGTGCCAGTCGATGATCGGCCGTTCCCACCCATCGGGCGGGATGACCTGTTGGGCGAGAACCAGGAGGTTCATCGGTTCGCCCGCCGCCACGATCTGGCCTCGGAGCTCATCGAAGCAGACCTGGCCGGCGTCGGCGTCGAGGGCGAGACAGTCCGGTGTCTCCGTCCATGACGTTGACCTCCAGCGACTTCACGACGGCGTCGTCGGTGGTGGCGAAGAGGGGCCGGGGATAGAGACCGAGGAAGAGGATGAGCGCGAGCAGCGGCGTCCAGGCCACCCACTCGTAGCCCTTGACGTCGACGATCTCGGGATCGTCGACGAACTCCTCGGTCGGGGTGCCCATCGCGGTCTTCTGCAGCATCCACAGCAGGTAGCCGGCGGCGAGCACGGTGCCGAGCGCGGCGACCACCATGTAGCCGCGGAAGGTCTCCTCGGGCAGGATCTCGGCCGGGTTGTAGCTGGCGAGGATCGCCGGGAACTCGCCCCAGAACCCGGCCAGGCCGGGCAGGCCCAGCGACGCCATGGCGCAGAAGCCGAGGATCCAGCCCATCTGCGGCGCGCTGATGAGCAGGCCGCTCAGGCGACCCATGTCGAGGGTGTGGTAGCGGTCCTTCACCGAACCGGCGATGAAGAAGAGCATCCCGGTGATCAGACCGTGGGCGACCATGCCGAAGATCGCGGCGTTGATGCCGAAGTCGGTGAGGGTGGCGATGCCGAGCATCACGAAGCCCATGTGGGCGACCGACGAGAACGCGATCAGACGTTTCATGTCCGTCTGCGCCAGACACCCGAGCGCGCCGTAGATGATGCCGATGACCGCCAGCAGGCCGATGAACGGTGCCCATGCCGCGGCCGCCTCGGGCAGCATCGGGATGGCGATACGGATGAAGCCGTAGGTACCGAGCTTCAGCAGGACCGCGGCCAGGATGACCGAACCGACCGTCGGAGCCTGCGTGTGTGCGTCGGGAAGCCAGGTGTGGAACGGGAACATCGGCACCTTCACGCCGAAGCCGACGAACATGCCCGCGAAGATCCAGAGCTGCGCCGTGCGCGAGATGCCCGAGGGTGGCACCGTCGGACAGGGCGGTCATGGCGAAGGTGTTGGCCTCGTCGCCGACCACGGTGCCGTCGGCGAGGAAGTACATGGCCAGGAAGCTCACCAGCATCAGCGCCGAACCGAACATCGTGTAGAGGAAGAACTTCAGCGATGCGTAGCGCCGGTCGTCGCCGCCCCAGACAGCGATCATGAAGAACATCGGCAGGAGCACGACCTCGAAGAACACGAAGAACAGGATGAGGTCCTGGGCGACGAAGGTGCCGATCATGCCGGTCTGCAGGATCAGGATGAGCGACAGGAACGCCTTCGGGTTGCGGGGCTCGGGGAAGTGGCCGAAGGTGTAGATCATGCACAGCGGCACCACGAGCAGGGTCAGCGCGATCAGCGGCAGCGACATGCCGTCGACGCCGATGATGTAACGGCTGTTGATGACGTCGATCCAGGTCTCGTCGACGGCGTACTGCAGCGTGCCGCCGTTGTCGTAGTCGAAGTCGATCAGCAGGAAGACGCCGACGCGCCAGCGGTGGCGAGTGCCGTCAGCAGCGCCACGGCCTTGATGAGTTGCTCCTCGGCCTTGGGGATGGCCATGACGATCGCCGCTCCCACCAACGGCAGGAACGTCAGCACACTCAAGCACCCAGTTGTTGTCGGTTTCCATGATTGCTGCGAGCTCCTGGCTTTCCTACTCGGACGTGTGCGGCGCGAAGTCCGGTGTCGTCGATCCGACGGCGGATCAGATGAACACCATGAACAGGCCGGCGAGGACGGTTGCGGCGGCGAACATGATGGCGGCGTACTGCTGCACCTTGCCACGTTGCAGCAGGCTGCGGCTGGCCTCGCCGAGACCCTCCGATGCCGACCCGGACAGGTTGACCACGCCGTCGACGAGGCCCTGGTCGATCTTGTCGTAGACGAAGTCGGCGGCCTGCACGGTGCGCTTGCCGGCCTGGTTGACGACCTCGTCGATGACGTGCTGATTGATCCAGTACGCGGCGTCGGCGATCGGACCCTTGGTCCCACCGGCGATGATGTCGGTGTAGAGGTGGTCGAGGTAGTACTTGTTGACCAGCAGCGTGTGACCGGCCTTGGCCAGCGGGTTCCGGGCGGTGAGGCCGTTGGCGAGCTCGGTGGCCGCGGGACTCTGCGCCTTCACCCGGACGAAGTAGTAGTAGTACGCCGCCACGATGCCGAAGAGGCCGACGAAGGTCGCGAAGATGGCCAGGCTGTAGCTGGGGATGCCGTGCTTGATGACCGGGAAGTACTCGGCGGTCGGCTCGACGTAGATGAACATCCGCTCCTGCCAGCTCTCCTCCTCACCGGTGATGAACCCCGGGGGCAGGTTGAAGCAGACCACCGATGATGGCCATGAAGCTGAGGATGTAGAGCGGGACGAGGATGCGGGGCCCGGACTCGTGCGGCTCGTGGGCGTGCGCGTCGTGGTGGTCGTCGGCGTGGGCGCTGTCGTGGCCGTGGTCGTCGTGGTGCATGTGCTCGGCACCGCGCCACTCGCCGTAGAAGGTGAGGTAGATGCACCGGGTCATGTAGGCGCCGGTGAGCGCGGCGCCGATGATGCCCATGACCAGCGCGAACACGTAGGTGCCGTTGGCGTCGGTGCCACCGAAGAAGCCCCAGCCGCCGGTGCCGACCAGGATCTCGTCCTTGGACCAGAAGCCCGCGAGCGGCGGAATGCCCGATCAGCGCGAGCGAGCAGATGATGAACGTCCACTTGGTCCTCGGCATGAACTTGCCCATGCCGCCCATGTGGGTCTTCATGTTGAAGCTGTGCACGGAGTGCGCCACCGAGCCGGACCCGAGGAACAGCCCGGCCTTGAAGAAGGCGTGGGTGAACAGGTGGAAGATCGCCGCCATCCAGGCGCCGACGCCGAGGGCCATGACCATGTACCCGAGCTGGGACACGGTGGAGTAGGCCAGGACCTTCTTGATGTCGTCCTGGACGAAGGCCAGCAGGCCGGCACCGACGAGGGTGACCGCGCCGACCAGGGCCAACACGTTGAAGCTCGAGCCGGCGATCGAGTAGCCGTCCCAGAAGACGCCGTAGAGCCGGGCGACCATGTAGATGCCGGCCACGACCATCGTCGCGGCGTGGATCAGCGCCGACACCGGGGTGGGGCCGGCCATGGCATCGGGCAGCCAGGTGTGGAGCACGAACTGACCCGACTTGGACATGACCGCCGCCAGTCAGACACAGCGAGGCGATCAGCAGCGTGTTGTGGCTGATCAGGCCTTCGATCGCCTGGGTGTTGATGTCGATGATGCTCCACGAGCCGGCCGACCAGAACAGGATGATCATGCCGATCAGCAGGCCCATGTCGCCGACACGGTTGGTCAGGAACGCCTTGAGGGCTGCGTCGGAGTTGGGCTTCTCCTCCCACCAGTGGCCGATCAGCGCGAACGAACAGACGCCGACGAGCTCCCAGCCGACGATCATCTGCAGCACGTTCTCGCTCATGACGAAGAACAGCATCGACGCCGTGAACAGGCTCAAGAAGGCGTAGTAGTGGGTGTAGCGGCGGTCGCCGGCGACGTAGTCGGTGGAGTAGATGTGCACCAGCAGCGAGATCGCGGTGACGACGAACAGCATCATCACGGTGAGCCCGTCGACCATGGTGCCGACGGTGAAGGTGATCCCACCGTTGGACCACCACTCCATGGTGTTGGTCACGGCGCGTACGCCGACCTTCTCTTCCTCTTCCTCACCCTCGGCTGCCTCGACGAACGCGACCTCGTCCGCGGCTACCGATGGCCAAGGTCTCCCCGCCGGCGAGCTCGATGGGATCGTCGACGACGAGCGCCGCTTCTTCGCCGGCGCCGTCCTTCAGCGCGTCCTTGGCGCCGTCGACCTCGCCGATCCACTGGACCGTGGTGAGGATCGACAGCACGAACGCGACGCCGACGGCGGCGATGCCGACCTCGGCGCCCTTGAACGGCAGGCGTTTGCCGAAGAACAGGATGATGAAGAACGACAGCGCCGGGATGGCCGCGATGATCCAGACGTTCTCGAGGAACCAGCCCGAGGCGTCGACGAACGTCGATGGGCCCTCTGCGGCAAGGGCGACGGAGTCCAACATGTCAGCCCCTCATGAGGTCGACCTCGGAGAGGTCGACGCTGCGCTTGTTGCGGAAGATGAGCAGCACGATGGCGAGACCGACGCCGACCTCGGCGGCTGCGATGGCGATGATGAACAGGGCGAACACCTCGCCGGCGATGTTGCCGTGGAAGGCGGCGAAGGCGACGAGGTTGATGTTCACGGCGTTGAGGATCAGCTCGATCGACATCAGCACGAGCACGCCGTTGCGGCGAGCGAGCACGCCGTAGACGCCGATGCAGAACAGCACCGAACTCAACAGTAGGAACTGGACGAGGAGCACGGCGCCTACTCCTTCCTGGCCACGACGATGGCCCCGATGAGCGCAGCGAGCAGCAGCACCGAGGTGGCCTCGAACGCAACGATGTAGTCCGAGAAGATCGAGTCGCTCACCTCGGAGGCGGCGCTGCGGGTCTCGGTCGGCAACTCGGTGTCGGTCCAGTTGTCGATGACTGCGACCGACATGACGACCAGCAACAGCACCCCGACCACGGCGGGCATGATCCGGTTGGGGAGATCGGCGTTGGCCTCACCGTCGATGCTGGCGCGGGTCAACATGATGCCGAACAGGAACAACACGATGACGGCGCCGATGTAGACGAGCACCTGGGTGACGCCGATGAACTCGGCACCGAGCAGCAGGAACTGCCCGGCGGCGCCGGCGAGCACCAGCACGAGCCAGAGCGCGGCGTGCACCACGTTCTTGGTGGTGACGACGCGCAACGCCGAGATGACCATGATCGCAGCCATGATCCCGAAGAAGATGTTCTGCGCGACCATCAGCGCGCGCCGCTCGGTTGCTCGTTCGAGGTCATCGGGGGACCTTCTTGACCTTCTGGTCCGCTCCGGCCTCGTACTCCTCGAAGTCGGGCACGGTGTGCATCCACTCGCCGAGACGGTCCTTGTCGTGGAGCAGGTCGGCGATCTTGAGTTCGGAGAACTCGTACTCCGGGCTCCAGAAGAGCGCCTCGAACGGGCAGACCTCGACGCAGATCCCGCAGTACATGCAGAGGCTGTAGTCGATGTCGAAGCGATCGAGGGCGTTCTTCTGGCGCGGGCTGCCGCCGGCACGCCGTGGCGGGGCCAGGTACTTGTGACCCTCGATGTAGATGCACCAGTCCGGGCACTCGCGTGCGCAGAGCATGCAGGCGGTGCAGTTCTCCTCGTGGAGGGCGATGACGCCACGGGCCCGGGTGGGCGGCGCCTCCTTCTCGTGGGGGTACTGCACCGTGTGGGCACCCGCGCTCGGGCGCGGGATGGGATTCTTGGCCCCGTCGGGGAACAGCGTCTTGACCATGGTCCCGAACGTGACACCGAGACCCTTGACCAGACCAGGTACCTGCGGCATCTAGAACACCACCTTGAACACGCCGGTGAGGGCGATGTTGGCGAGGCTGAGAGGGATGAGGAACTTCCACGCCAGCCGCTGGAGCTGATCTTCGCGGAAGCGGGGGAAGGTGAAGCGGAACCAGTAGATCAAGAACGCGACCAGCATCATCTTGGCGGCCAGGATCAGTGGGCCGATGATGTTGAAGATGTCGTTGGTGGGGTCGATGCCCGGGCACGTACCAGCCGCCGAGGAACAGCATGGCGGCGATCGCCGAGAACACCGCCGACGTCGCGAACTCGCCGATGAAGAACAACAGGAAGCGGATTCCGGAGTACTCGGTCATGTACCCCGAGATGAGCTCGGACTCGGCGATCGGCATGTCGAACGGGGCCTGGGTGAGTTCGGCCTGCACGGCGATCATGAAGATGACGAAACCGATGAACTGGGTGAGGATGAACGGGTTGCCGATGCCACCCCAGCCGAAGATCTCGCCGTCGGCCTGGGCCATGACGATGCCCTGCATGTTCATGGTGCCGGCCTGGATGACCACGCCGACCACGGCGAGGATCAGCGGCAGCTCGTAGGCGATGAGCTGGCCTGCGGCCCGGATGCCACCGAGCAGCGAGTACTTGTTGGCCGACGCCCAGCCGGCCATCAAGATGCCGATGACCGACAGCGACGACACCGCCATCGCGAAGTAGATGCCGACGTCGAGATCGATGAACACCGCGTCGGGACCACCGGGCAGCACGAGCACCAACAAGAAGGTGCTCATCAACACCACGAACGGCGCGGCCTTGAACACGATCCGATCGGCGCGGTCGGGGACGATGTCCTCTTTCTGGATCCACTTGCCGACCTCGGCCAGCAGCTGCAGCGATCCGTAGGGCCCCGCTTCCATGGGCCCGAGCCGGCTCTGCATGAAGCTCATCATCTTGAACAGGTACAGATAGACGATGGCACCAGCCGGCAACAGCACCGCGGCCAGACCGATCCCGACCTTGATGAGGGTCTCCTGCCAGTACGCGAGGTCCGCGAAGACAGGACTGGTGAGCGCGCTGATCATCGCTCGGCCTCGTGGCGCTTCGCGCCGGGCCGGCCGGCCAGGTTCCTCGCGAGCTCGTCACTCATCGATCGATGTCCCCGAGGATGAAGTACAGGCTCGCCAGGATGGAGATGATGTCCGGCACGAACACGCCCTTGAGCACCCAGGGGGTGATCGACATGTTCGAAAAGCTCGCCGAGCGGATCTTGACCCGGAACGGCACCAGGTCGCCCTTGGAGACGACGTAGTAGCCCATCTCGCCGAGCGGGTTCTCGGTGGCGACGTAGGCCTCGCCCGGCGGCACCTTGATGATGCGCGGGACCTTGGCCATGATCGGCCCCGACGGGATCTGGTCGAGGAGCTGTTCGATGATCAGGCAGGCTTCGCGGGTCTCTTGCAGCCGAACCCAGAAACGGGAGAACGAGTCGCCGTCGGGGTGGGTCCAGACCTTCCAGTCGACCTGGTCGTAGGGCAGCCCGCACGGCTGGTCGCGCCGCAGGTCCCAGTCGACGCCGCTGCCGCGCAGGTTCGCTCCCGACAGCCCGTAGTCGAGGGCGATGTGGCCCGGGATGACGCCGATGCCACGGGTGCGTATCTGGAAGATCTCGTTGCCGGCGACGAGCGTCTCGATCTCGTCGCAGAAGTCCTGCATCCGACCGAGCACGCTCTTGGTCTCTTCGATCCAGCCCTTGGGCAGGTCGTCCTTGATGCCGCCGATGCGGTTGAAGTTGGGATGGAACCGTCCGCCGGTCACGCGCTCGATCTGGTTGAGGACGAACTCACGGTCACGGAAGGCGTAGAACACCGGGGTGGTGGCGCCCGATCTGCACGGCCATGTCGCCGAGGAACAGCGCGACGTTCGCGATGCGGCCGAGCTCGAACAGGATCGTGCGGATGTACTGGGCCCGGGGCGGGGCCTCGACCTCCATGAGCTCCTCGGCGGCGAGGATGAACGGCACCTCGTTCGCGAAGCTCCCCAACCAGTCGATGCGGTTGATCAGCGTCGTGACCTGGGGGTAGGTCCGCACCTCGGTGAGCTTTTCGTAGCCCCGGTGCATGTAGCCCATGATCGGCTCGGCGGCGACGACCTGTTCGCCGTCGAGCTTGGCGACCAGGCGCAACGTGCCGTGGGTGGCCGGGTGTTGGGGACCCATGTTGAGGGTCATGCCCTCGTCGGTCTCGATCTCGACGTTGACCCGGGCATCGGCGGCCTGGCCGGCGATGTAGGCGAGCTGCTCTCGTTCGGTGACGGTCATGCGTCGTCCTCGGCGGGGGTGGTGTCGTCGTCACCGGGCATGGCCTCGACGTCGACGATGCCGGGCCAGGGCTTGAGGCGCCGGGCCAGGAGCGGATAGTCCTTGCGCAGCGGGTGGCCTTCGAAGTCACCCGGCAGGTAGATGTGGCGGACATCGGGATGTTCGTCGAAGGCGATGCCGTACATCTCCCACGCCTCGCGCTCGTGCCAGTTGGCTCCGGCATAGACCGGGATGAGCGATGCGATGCGGGGGTCGGCGTCGTCGACGTCGGCCTTGATCATGACGCCGATGTGGCGCGTGACCGAGTGGACACGGCCGATGACCTGGAAGCGGGTGGCGCCGCCGGTGTAGCCCCAGCTCATCTCGTCGGCTTCGCGCCGCTCGGCGTTGCCGAGCGCGAGATCCTGCTCGCTCTCGAGCTCGCGCCCGTAGGGCGACGGCATCCAGTCGATGGCCGAGAGCCAGTCGAAGAACCGGCAGTCGAGCGAATCGCGGGCCACGGTGAATGCCTGGCGCCAATCGGCTGCGGCGACGCGGATCCACAGACCCTGATGGGGCTTGATGTGCGAGGCGACGATGGCGTCGCCCAGGTGCTCGGTGAGCACGGCGAGGGCGGCCTCTGCCTTCTCGTCGGGCTCGACGACCTCGGGCTCGGGCTCGGGTGCGGCGCTGTGGACGTCGGCAGCGGAGGGCTCGTCGCCACCACTCCGCGGTCTTCTTGGCTGCGGCCTTCTCGCGTGCGGCCTTGGCCTTGGCGAGAAGGTGCTCGGGGATCTCGGTCATCGGCGCGTCACCTGCGCTGGCGCCCGGTCGGCTGCGACGACCACGGTCGGGTCACTCGACGACAATGGGTTCACCTCGCCAACGCTCACTCATGTCCTCGTGGAGGATGCGCTCTTGGAGCAGCACGATGCCTTCGAGCAGTGCCTCGGGCCGCGGCGGGCAGCCGGGCACGTAGACGTCGACGGGGATGATCTGGTCGACGCCCTTGGTGACCGAGTAGGAGTCCCAGTACGGACCGCCGCAGTTGGCGCACGAACCCATCGAGATGACGTACTTGGGATCGGGCATCTGCTCGTAGAGGCGCCGCACCGACGGCGCCATCTTGTCGGTGACCGTGCCCGACACGACCAGGAAGTCGGCCTGACGAGGGCTGGCCGGCAACGGGATGACCCCGAGGCGCATGACGTCGTAGCGCGGCGACGCAAAGGCAGCGCCCATCTCGATCGCACAGCAGGCGAGACCCCACTGGTAGACCCACATCGAGTACTTGCGGCTCATGTTGAGCAGCGTGGTGAGGGGCTTGGGGAGCTTGCCCGATTCGACTAGACCCATTTGAGGACTCCCTTGCGCCAGGCGTAGAACAGCCCGAGCGCCAGGATGAAGATGAAGATGGCCATCTCGACGAGGCCGAAGTAGCCATAGGTCTCGAGGCGGGTGGCCCAGGGGAAGATGAACACGGCCTCGACGTCGAACATGACGAAGAGCAGCGCGAACACGTAGTAGCGGATGTTGCTCTGGGCCCAGCCTTCGCCGACCGGGTCGACACCGGACTCGTAGGTCATGTACTTCTGGGCCTGTGGCCGGTTCGGGACGCACGAGCGCGCTGAGGCCCACGAATGCCCCAACGAGGACACAGGCGAGGGCGCCGAAGATGGCGACCGTGAGGTAGCTGCGCAGGAACTCTGACACGGCGTCGAATGCTAGCGATCTGTCGGAAACGGGGCCAAGGCGACGCGATCAACCTACTCGGCGGGGCGGCGCGGTCGTGCGCATTCTCGTCGCACCGCTGACCGCTTCGATCCCGTCGATCGCGCCCATCTTGCCCGCCTACTCAAGGCGCCCTCGTCGATGCCGATGGCACCGGGTGCAGCTGTCGATCGTCGTCCCGGCCTACAACGAGGCCGCGCGCATCGGACCGTTCCTCGACGACCTCGCCAGCCTACGTGGCGGGTCGATCCGATGCGGTCGAGGTCCTCGTCGTCGACGACGGCTCCACCGACGCCACCGTCGGGGTCGTCGACGCGCACGCAGATCGCTTCCCGGCGCTGCGGATCGTGTCGATGCCCGCCAACCCGGCAAGGGCGCAGCAGTCGCTGCCGGCATGACTGCGGCGACGGGCGCCTGGCGGGTCTTCCTCGACGCCGACGGCGCCACTCCCCCGGTCGAGATCGATCATCTCCTCGACGCCGTCGCCGACCGGCCACGCAGCGTCGCCGTCGCGTCGCTGCGGGTGCCCGGCGCCGAGGTCGTTCGATCCCAGACGCTGCTCCGCTCCGCCGCCGGCCGCGTCGGCAACGCCATCATCCGTGCGGCCGTGCTACCGGGCGTCCGCGACAGCCAGCGCGGCTGCAAGCTCTTCCCCGGCCCGCTCGCCGACCAGGTCTTCGCCGACATGAGCGACCACCGGATGGGCGTTCGACATCGACGTCCTGGCCCGCAGCCGTGCCATCGGCTACGACATCGTCGAGGTCCCGGTGCGGTGGCACCACGTCGACGGTGGCGTTGTCCGGCCGAGTTCGTACCTGTGGACCCTCCGCGAGGTGTGGTCGATCCGACGCTCGCTGCGCGCCGACGGCATCCGCCGGGCCCGCATCGAACCCACCGCCGCCGCGCCCGCGGCCGCTCGCCCTCCGCCGCAGCGCCCAGTAGGCCCACGACGGCGCCGAGCGGTGCCGCCATCGGCCGTCGAGGGGCTCACCCTGTGGGGATCAGCCGCCGGCGACGAGGGCAGGGACGGCGTCGCGGGCCATCTCGACGATGGGCTGCGGCCAGATGCCGAACGCCACGGTGAACGCCACGGTGATGACCAACACGATCGCAGCGCCGACCGGTATGGGCATCGACGCTCGGGAGGTCGCCGACCTCGGCGTCGTCCATGTCGTCGCCGTCGAGCCAGGCACTGACCATGATCCGCAGGTACAGGTAGGCGGCGATGACCGCCGACAACATGGCGATGATCGCGAGCGGGAACGAACGGGCGTCGACCGCAGCCTCGATCACGTAGAACTTGGCGAAGAACCCCGACGTGAACGGCACGCCGGCCTGGCCCAACAGGAACACCGTCAACGCGACCGCCAGCAACGGCCGCGATCGCGACAGGCCCCGGAGATCGGAGACCTGGGTCCGGGCATCACCGTGACCGGCGACCAGGGTGATGACCGCGAAGCTGCCGATGACCATGAAGCTGTAGGCGGCGAGGTAGAACAGCACCGCCGAGGTGCCCTCGGCGGTGGCGGCCTCGATGCCGACGAGCATGTAGCCGGCGTGACTGATGGACGAGTACGCCAGCATCCGCTTGACGTCGGTCTGGACGATCGCCAACAGCGACCCGACCAACAGGGTGGCGATGGCCATGGCGTAGACCAGCGGCTGCCAGTCGGTGCGGTAGTCGCCGAAGGTCACGACGAACACCCGGATCAGCGCCGCGAATCCGGCCACCTTCACGCCCGAAGCCATGTAGGCGACGGCCGGTGTCGGCGCGCCCTGGTAGACGTCGGGCGACCACGAGTGGAACGGCACGGCAGCGACCTTGAACCCCAGGCCGACCAACAACAGCGCGAAGCCGGCGAGCAGCAATGCGTTGTCGGTCAGGATGAACTCGGCGAGGAACGCCTGGATGGCGATGAGGTTGGTCGAGCCGGTCGCGCCGTAGACCAGCGCGATGCCGTAGAGCAGGAACGCCGACGACAGGGCGCCGAGCACGAAGTACTTGAGGCCTGCCTCCTGGGACTCGATGCGGCGCAGGTGCATCGCTGCGAGCACGTACACGGCGAGCGACAGGATCTCGAGGCCCAGGAACAACACGATCAGGTCGTTGGCGCTGGCCATGACGATGCCACCGGCCACCGACAACATCGTGAGCACGTGGAACTCGATGCGCGCCAGGCCCTCGCGCTCGAGGTAGTCGTCCGCCAACAGCGCCACCAGGGCGAGCACTGCGCCGAGCAGCATCGTGGCGAACACGGAGAAGCCGTCGATGCCGTACGCACTGCCCAGGGTCGCGAACGCACCCCGATCGGCGTCTTGGACCCGGATCCACAGCGGGATCGAGGCCACGATCGTGGCGATCGCCTGCGGCGAAGGTCCACAGCATCGAGAACCACGACGGCAGCCGATCGCGGGCGATCGACATCACCGTCAACAACAACACCGCGGCGCCCGAGAGGATGAGCAGGGGCATGAGCCCCGACCAGGCGACGTCGGGAATGTCCTCGGGAGTCAGGGTCTGGGCCTGGGCGAGCACGGCGTTCATTCCTCGCCCTCCTCGCCGCCGTGGCTCTCGTGGAAGGCCTCGACGACCTCAGCGACCGTGGACGGTGGCGATGACGGTGGGAACGGGCTCGTCGAAGTCCTCGACCTGGGCCTCGACGTGGGCGACCAGACGATCGACCGCCGGTTCCATGCGTTCGAGCATGGGCTTGGGGTAGATGCCGAGGAACACGATGCCGATCAGCAGCGGCGCGATGACCAGACCCTCGAACGGCGTGAGCTCCTTCATGACCGGGTGCTTCTCGCCCGGGCGGGCCGTGGAAGACCCGCTGGTAGGCCCAGAGCAGATAGAGGGCGGCGATGATGACGCCGGTCGCGGCCACGACCGCCCACCAGCGGTGGGCGATGAAGGCACCGAGCAGCGCCAGGAACTCGCCGACGAAGCCGTTGAGACCGGGCAGACCGATCGACGACAACATCACCAGGGTGAACACGCCGGCAAAGACCGGCGCCGACTTCTGGAAGCCACCCATCTCGGCGATCTGGCGGGTGTGGAGCCGGTCGTACATCCAGCCGACCAGCAAGAACAACGCGCCGGTGGACAGGCCGTGGTTGATCATCTGGGCGATGCCGCCCTGCAGGCCCTGGGTGTTGAGCGAGAACATACCCAACATGATGAATCCGAGGTGCGCGACCGACGAGTACGCGACGAGGCGTTTGAGGTCGGATTGCATCGTGGCCACGACCGCGCCGTAGACGATGCCGATGACCCCCAAGGTCAACAACAGCGGTGCGAAGTAGGTCGAGGCCTCCGGGAACAGGTAGATCCCGAACCGGACGAAGCCGTAGGTCCCGAGCTTCAACATGACACCGGCCAGGATGACCGAACCCGCCGTGGGGGCCTCGGTGTGGGCGTCGGGCAACCACGTGTGGACCGGGAACAGCGGCACCTTGATCGCGAAGGCGATCGCGAAGCCGAGGAACAGCCACCGTGCCGTCGATTGGGCGATGGCCGGGTTCTCGGCGATGGCCACCAGGTCGAACGTGATGGCCGTACCTGCGTCGCGGGCGTGGAGCAACACGAGCGACAGGATGCTCACCAGCATCAGCGCCGAGCCGAACATCGTGTACAGGAAGAACTTCGTCGCCGCGTACGTGGCGTTGCCGTGACCCCACCGGCCGATGAGGAAGTACATCGGGACCAGGACGATCTCGAAGAACACGAAGAACATGAACAGGTCGAGGGCCACGAACACGCCCATGCATCCGGCCTGCAGCAACAGCAGCCACGCGTAGTACGGCTTGTGGTCGTGGCCCGGATCGACCGCGATCATGGCCAGCGGGAACAACAGACCGGTCAACACGACCAGGAACAGCGAGATCCCGTCGATGCCGGCGACCCAGCCGATGCCGAGGTCGCTCACCCATTCGTGACTCGAGGCGAACTGGAATCCGGAGTCGGCGGTCTCGAAGGTCGCCAGGACGTAGACGCTGATGGCGCCGACGATCGACGAGAACAACACGGCGAGCAGCTGATGCATCCCGACCCGTGACCGGGGTACGAGCGCGACGATCAGGGCGCCGACCGCAGGGATCAACACGAGCGCCGGGATCGTCGGGAACGAGACGTCGGAGGTGGCGGCGAGCATGGCGGAGTTCATCAGGGCATCCACTAGAACGACGTCCTCGTGACGAAGTACGTGACCAGGACGATGGTGCCGACCACGACCCCGAGGGCGTAGGTACGGACCAGGCCGGTCTGGGTGGCCCGCAGGCGGGTACCCACCGTTTCGGTGACCCGACCGACGCCGACGACGACGCCGTCGATGATGCGTCCTGTCGAACCAGGCGGCCAGGTCGAACATGCGCCGGCCCGGTCCGCCCATGAACGCGGTGACGGTCTCGTCGTAGCGCCAGCCTCGGGCGAGGATCGGCAGCTCGACGGCGCGCGCAGTCGACCCGACGGCGCAGGTAGATCGCTGCCGCGGTCAGGATCCCGACGAGCCCGCCGGCGATGGCCACGAAGGCGATGATCCACTTCGTGCCGCCGGAGACGGTGATCTCGACCTCGTTCTCGAAGAGCACGGGCTCGAGCCAGATCCCCAGGAAGTGCACGTCCTTGCTGAACGGCAGCTGCATGACGCCCGCGCCGGCAGCCAGACCCGGCCAGCACGACCAGGGGCACCCACATCAACCAGGGCGACTCGTGCGGGTGGACCTCGTGGTGATCGGCGTGTTCGGTGCTGTCGTCCCGGGCGAGGACCTCGTCGGGATCCTCGGTGTCGTCGCCGACGGCGGTGTCGATGCCGGGACCGGCAGCGGCAGGGATCGGGTCGTTCCAGCGGGCGTCGCCGAAGAAGGTCATGAACACGAGCCGGCTCATGTAGAACGCCGTCAGGATCGCGGCGATCAGCAGCAGCACCCACAGCACGATGTTGTCGTTGTAGGCCGACAGCAGCACTTCGTCCTTCGACCAGAAGCCGCTGAAGGGCGGGACGCCCGAGATCGCGAGCCAGCCGACGATGAAGGTCGCGCTGGTGATGGGCATCGCCTTGCGCAGCGCGCCGTAGCGGCGCATGTCCTGTTCGCCGTCCATGCCGTGGATGACCGAACCGGCCCCGAGGAACAGCAGCGCCTTGAAGAACGCGTGGGTGATCATGTGGAAGATGGCAGCCACGTAGAGCCCGGTCCCGACGGCGACGAACATGAAGCCGAGTTGCGAGACCGTCGAGTAGGCCAGCACCTTCTTGATGTCGTTCTGGGCGACGGCGATCGATGGCGGCGAACAGCGCAGTGAACAGCCCGACCCAGGCGATGAGGTCGCTCGACCAGGCGGCGGCCTCGGCGATGACGGGGTTCATCCGCACCATCAGGTAGACGCCCGAGGTCACCATCGTGGCGGCGTGGATGAGCGCCGAGACCGGCGTGGGGCCGGCCATGGCGTCGGGCAGCCACAGGTACAGCGGGAACTGTGCGCTCTTGCCGGCGGCACCGACGAACAACAACACCACGATCGCGGTCGCGGTCGACTCGGCCATGCCGACCTCGTCGATCGAGGCGAAGATATCGCCGAAGTTCAGCGACCCGACCGTGAAGAACAGCAGGAACATGGCGAGCATGAACCCGAGGTCGCCGACGCGGTTGGTGACGAAGGCCTTCTTGCCGGCGGTCGCATTGGCCTCCTCGCCGAACCAGAACGAGATGAGGAAGTAGCTGCAGGCGCCCACGCCTTCCCAGCCGAGGAACACCACCAAGCAGGTTGTCGCCGAGCACGAGCATCAGCATCGAGAACACGAACAGGTTCAGGTAGAGGAAGAACTTCGAGAAGTTCGGATCCCCGTGCATGTACCCGATGGCGTAGAGGTGGATCAGCGCGCCCGACGCCGGTGACGAACAGCGCCATCGACGATCGACAGCGGATCGGCCAGCAGCCCGAAGTCGACGGTGAATTCTCCCGAGGGGATCCACTCGAACAACGTCAACTCGAGCACGCGCGCTTCGGGATCGCGCCCGAGCATGGTGAAGAACACCGCTGCCGACACGGCGAACGAGCCGCCGACCATGGCGGTGGCGAGCCACCCGGCCAGGGGTTCGCCGAGGCGTCGGCCCGCGACCACGAGGATCGCGAATCCGAGCAGGGGAAGACCAGGGATGAGCCAGAGCGCCTGTTCCATGGTCAGCCCCTCAGTACCGCGATGTCGTCAGCGGTCGCCTTGGGTCGGCGACGGGTGATGGCTACCACGATCGCGAGACCGATCACCACTTCGGCGGCCGCGACGACCAGGACGAAGAAGACCGAGATCTGACCGCCGAGGTCGCCGAGTTCGCGGCCGAAGGCCACGAAGCTGATGTTGACCGCGTTGAGCATCAGCTCCACGCACATGAACATCACCAGCGGGTTGCGCCGGACCAGCAGTCCGACGGCACCGAGCACGAACAACAACGCCGACAGGGCCAGGTAGTAGCTCGTGGTGATGGTGAGTGCGAAGACCATCAGGGGGCTGCCTTCTCGGCGTCGCCATCGGGACCGTCGGCCTCGGCGGGGTCGCCGTCGCCGGCCGCGGGTTCGTCAGGAGCGGGGTCGGGTCGCGCCGCCAGCGGCCACGGGAGCTCGACCTCGGGGATCGGGGCGAGCTCGCCGGAGGGCTTGCGGGCCATGACCACCGCACCGACGACCGCGACGGTCAACAGCAGCGCGGTGATCTCGAAGGCGAAGACGTAGTCGGTGAACAGCACGCGAGCGAGCTGTCGGATGTTGTCCTCGGGGGGGACCGTCACCCCGTCGATCTCCTCGGAGACCTCGATCGGATGCGCCGGTGGCGTCGCGGTACCGGTGACATCGCCGGAGAAGGCCGCGCCGATGATGACCACCAGCAACAACATGGCGGCGCCGGCCAGCAACGCGAGCTGGCGTTGACCGATGATCGGATCGAACGAGACGTCTTCGTCGCGGTCGACGCCGATCAACATGATGACGAACAAGAACAACACGACGATGGCACCGGCGTACACGATGACCTGCACCACCGCCAGGAAGTAGGCCTCCATGTCGATGAACAGGACGGCCACGCCGAAGAGCGTCATCACGAGCGACAGCGCCGAGTGCACGGGGTTGCGCAGGACGATGACACCCACGCCGCCGGCGAGGATGATCGCCGAGGCGACGAAGAAGACCACCGCCTCGATCAATGTCGCCCCTCTCCGCCGGCGTCGGCCGGTGCGTGCTCGTCGTGTCCGTGCCCACGGTCTTCGACGGGCTCGGGCCCGGCTGCCAGATCATCGGCACTCTGGCCCAGCTCGGGCCGGCGGACACCGTAGCCGAGCTCGCCGCTCCATCCGACACGACCTTCGTAGGCGGCCGATCCCGACGGTGAGGTGGCCCGCATCCAGGCCGAGGTGTGCTCGTCCTCGCCGGGGCGCCAGTCCTCCCATGGAAGGTGCTGGGGCTTGCCATCGTCGCCGACGACGAGCTCCTCTTTGGTGTAGATCGCCTGGTCACGGCTGGTGAAGGAGAACTCGAAGAGCTTCGTCTCGGTGATGGCCTGGGTGGGGCAGGCCTCGACACAGAGATCGCAGTGGATGCAGCGCAGGTAGTTGATCTCGTAGATGAACCCGTACCGCTCGCCCGGCGAGGTCGGATCGTCGGGATCGTTGTCGGCGCCACGCACATAGATGCAGCGAGCGGGACAGACACCGGCGCAGAGCTCGCAGCCGATGCACTTCTCCATGCCGTCCTCGTAGCGATTGAGGACGTGACGACCGTGGAGACGTTCGACCTTGGGCCGCTTCTCCTTCGGATAGTCGGTGGTGACCGTCGCGCCCGACGCCGAGGACTTGTTCAGCTTGCGGATGGTGACGCCGAATCCCTTGAGCCCGTCGAAGACACCCATCAGCACGACCTCCCGTGGTCTGCGTCTCGTGGCGACATCATCCGAAGGCCTCTTCGCCGTCGAGGGCTCGGCGACGTTGGCCGGATCGGACCCCTGCGAGCAGCAGCGCCGACAGCAGCGCCATCACGACCAGCGACACGCCGACGACGAGGAGACGTTCGCCGAAGGTGTCCCAACCCCGATCGACGAAGATGTCGATGGTGGCCAGCAGCATGACCCAGCCGAGCGCCAGCGGGATCAGGATCTTCCATCCGAGGTCCATGAGCTGGTCGTAGCGCAGCCGTGGCAGGGTGCCGCGCAGCCAGACGAAGGTGCACAAGAAGGCGAAGAGCTTGAGGAAGAACCACACGAAGCCCCACAGCGCAGCGGGCAGGATCCCGAGGTCCGGTCCGGAGGGGCCGCCGAAGAACAGGGTCACCATCACTGCCGACATGGTGATCACGTTCATGAACTCGGCCAGGAAGAACAGCGCGAAGCGGATCGAGCTGTACTCGGTGTGGAACCCACCGACGATCTCCTGTTCGGCTTCGACGAGGTCGAACGGCGGCCGGTTGAGCTCGGCGGTGGTGGCGATGAAGAAGATGATGAACGGCACGATGCCGGTGGCCAACAGGTTCCAGTTGCCGAGGCCACCCGTCTGGCCGATGGCGATGTCGTGGGTCGACAGGCTGCCGGACTGCAACAGCACGGCGACCAGGGCCAGGCCCAGTGCGGCTTCGTAGCTGACCATCTGTGCCGAGGCACGCACCGAGCCGAGCAGCGGGTACTTCGAACCCGACGACCAGCCGGCCAGCATGATGCCGTAGACCGCGACCGACGACATCGCCAGCACGAACAGGATGCCCATGTGCGGGTCCGCGACCTGGACGAAGGTGTCGACGCCGAACCAGGTGACGGTGCCGTCGCCGCCATCGCTGAAGTCGCCGGCGATCGGAACGACGGTGAAGACCAGGAACGCCGGGACCAGCGACAGGTAGGGCGCGAGCTTGAAGACGAAACGGTCGGCCTGATCGGGGATCAGGTCTTC
The DNA here is from genome assembly GCA_963716795.1 of uncultured Acidimicrobiaceae bacterium. GTDB lineage: Bacteria > Actinomycetota > Acidimicrobiia > Acidimicrobiales > UBA8592 > CAVQUE01. The sequence continues at coordinate 594,351 of CAVQUE010000005.1, forward strand.
CTTGAAGAACAACTTGATGCCGTCGGCGAGGGTCTGGAGGATGCCGAAGGGACCCGGCGCGGTTCGGACCGATGCGGTTCTGCATGTCGGAGATGAACTTGCGTTCCCACCAGATCATCAACATGACCGACACCATGAGCGCGACGAACGCCACGAGCACCTTGATGGCGACGATGAGCGCCACCTTCCAGGTGTCGACATCGGCGAGGAACAGCGGGTCGAGCCCCGAGAGCACGCGCATCACGAGGCGCCGCTCGCCGCGATACGGACGTCGACACTGGGGGCGTCGGCGACGATGAGACGGCGGGAATCGGCGCCGGCACGGTTGTGATCGATCACGGCCACTCCCCGGGGAACCCCGTCGTCGGCGACGACGGCGACGTCGACGCTACCGGCCGGCGAGGTCACACGGACCGACGCTCCGGCATCGACGCCGAGACGATCGAAGTCGTAGTGGTTCACCCGCAGCTGCGCGGCACCGGCCAGGCCGTCCATGTGCGACGCGTTGGCCACCATGGTGCCCTGGTCGTACATCTTGCGGCGGGCGACGAGACGCAACGAGTACGCGTCGACCGGCTCGATCGACACCGTGGTCGTCGGGGCTGCGAACGCCACGCGACCGGTGGCGGTGATCACCACGCCGTCGGGGGCCGCATCGATGGCTCCGGCGTCGATGTCGCGATGCACGGCCGAACGCGGCGCGAGCTCGGCCCAGATGTCGTCGGGGTCCTCGATGCCGAGATCGGCGCCGAGGACCAGCGCCAGCTCGGCGGCGATCATCCAGTCGGGTCGAGCGGTGCCGGGGGGCGTCACCTTCTGGCGGATAGCGGTGATGCGACCCTCGAGGTTGGTGTGGCTTCCCGACGTCTCGGTGAAGGCTGCAGCAGGCAGGACGATGTCGGCACGGGCGACCGATGCATTGGCGAAGAGATCGACGGCGATGACGGTGCCGACCCGATCGATCGCCTCGGCTGCGGTCGCGGCGTCGAGCGCGTCGGCGACGGGGTCGGCGCCGAGCAGGATCAGGACGTCGATGTCGCCGTCGGCGGCGGCTGCCAGGATCCCCGGGGTGTCGAGCCCGTCGGTGGCGGGCAGGTTCGGCCACACGTCGGCGAAGGCGCTCCGCCCGGCGTCGAGGGTGGTCCGACCCGGCAGGAGACCTGGGCTCATGCCCATGTCGAGCGCGCCCATCACGTTACCTCGGCGGACCGCCGGCAGGAAGCGCACGTCGTCGAGCTCGGAGAGCGCGGCGGCGGCCTCGAGGGTCGCGTCGGCGGACTCGGCGACCGAACCCCGACCGATGATGACGGTGATGGGTCGGCCGGCGATGAGGTCACGAACCTCGGCGATGGCGTCGGTCGACACACCGCCGACGGCTCCGGCGACCTCGCCGCTGACGAGCGCACGAGCCACGGCACCGACCTCGCCGGGACGGGCGTGGAGTGCAGCTGCGGCGACATCGCCCAGACCGGTGGCTGCCGGGGTCATCTCGATGAGGGCCACGTCGCCGTTGGTCGCAGCGTCGCGCAGGCGCAGATACAGCGAGCCGAGTTCTTCTTTGGGGTCGGGGCCGATCAGGATCACCGCGCCACCGTCTCGGCAGGCCTCTGCGATCGTGGCCCGGGGAAGCCCGAGCAGGGCGTGGGCGGGCAGCTCGTCGCCGAGCTGGGCGTCGACGTGGTCGGTGCCCACGACGCCCTTGGCCAGCTTGGCCCAGAGGTACTGGGCTTCGTTGGTCAGGCGAGCACCACCGATGACGGCGACCCGGTCGGGGTCGGCGGCCGAGATCGCGTCGGCGGCCGCACGCAGCGCCTGGCCCCAACCGGCGGCGACCAGGGCCTCGCCGTCGGGGTCGGGCTGGTTCAGACGCGTTGCCGCGTACCAGTGGGCTGGTCAGGCGGTCGTCGCTCTGGAGGGCCTCGAACGCAAACCGCTCCTTGTCGGCGAGCCAGCCCCAGTTGACGGCATCGGAGTCGACGCCCAGGAACCGCAGCACCTGATTGCGCGACGACTGCACGGCGATGCGGTCACCCGTCGCGTTGGGGTAGGTGCTCTCGATCTCCTCGAGGTCCCAGGGCCGGGCCTTGAACCGGTACGGCTTGGCGGTCAGCGCGCCCACCGGGCAGATCTGCACGGTGTTGCCGCTGAAGTAGCTCGCGAACGGTTCGTCGGGGAACGTGTTGACCTGGGTCTGATTGCCGCGGTCGACGAAATGGATCAGCGGGTCGCCGGCGACCTCTTTCGCGAACCGGGTGCAGCGGTCGCACAAGATGCAGCGCTCGCGGTCGAGGAAGACGTTGTCGTTGATCGGGATGGGCTTTTCGAAGTGGCGCTTCTCTTCGACGAAGCGGGACTCGCCGGGCCCATAGGCCATCGTCTGATCTTGGAGCGGGCACTCGCCGCCCTTGTCGCAGACCGGGCAATCGAGGGGATGGTTGACGAGCAGGAACTCGAGGACGCCGTCCTGGGCCTTCTTGGTGACGTCGGACTCGGTGTCGACCACCATGTTGTCGCTGACGGTCAGCATGCAACTGGGCTGCAGCGCCGGACCGCGACCGGTGTCGACCTCGACGATGCACATCCGGCACATACCGACCGGCTTCATCCGCGAGTGGTAGCAGAATCGGGGGATGTAGACCCCGGCGTCCTCGCATGCGTCGATCAGCAACGCACCCGGCTCGGCGGCGATGGCCTGGCCGTTGACCGTCACGGTGACGGTCTCGGGCGGCCCCTCGACAGCGGTCATGCGGCACCTCGGTCGACATCGGTGGTGTCCGATTCGCCGATGGCGACGGCCACCGGGATCAGGGCGGGTCGGGTGATGTAGGCCTCGAACTCTTCGCGGTGGCGGGTGATCGCCGACGAGATCGGCGACACCGCTGAGGGGCCCAGCGGACAGATGGTGGTCTGCTTGGGGGGCCAGGCGATGCCCGGGGAGATGTTGTCGCACACGTCGAGCAGCAGGTCGAGGTCGCTGGGGCGTCCGTTGCCGTCGATGATGCGCTGGAGGATCTTCTCGAGCCACGAGGTGCCCTCACGGCACGGGGTGCACTTGCCGCAGGACTCACGGGCGAAGAAGCGCACCAGGTTGTGACAGGCCTTGACCATGTCGGTGGTCTCGTCCATCACGACGATCGCACCCGAACCGAGCATCGAGCCGGCCCGGTCGACCGTGCCCTTCTCGAGCGGCAGATCGAGATGCTCCTCGAAGAACCACGGCGCCGACGCGCCACCGGGGATGAAGGCCTTGATGGCCCGGCCGTCGCGGATGCCGCCGGCGTAGTCGTCGCCCATGATGATGTCGCGGAAGGTCGTGGTCCCGAACTCGACCTCGAACACGCCGGGATTGTTGACGTGTCCCGACACCGCGAAGATCCGGGTGCCGGTGGACTGTTCGCCACCGATGCCGGCGAACTCGGCCCCGCCGTTGCTGACGATCCACGGGATGTTCGACAGCGTCTCGACGTTGTTGACGATGGTCGGCTTGCCGTACAGGCCGATGGCGGCCGGGAAGTACGGCGGCTTGAGGCGCGGCATGCCGCGATTGCCCTCGAGGCTCTCGATGAGTGCGGTCTCCTCGCCCACGATGTAGGCACCGGCGCCCCAGTGCAGCACGACGTCGACCGACAACTCGGTCCCGAGGATGTTCTTGCCGACGTAGCCGGCCTCGTAGGCCTCGTTCAGCGCTGCGGCGACACGCTCTTGGGCGTGGGCCATCTCACCACGGATGTACAGGAAGCACTGGCTGAGACCCGAGCGCGTAGCACGCGATGACACAGCCTTCGATCAGCTGGTGGGGATCGCGCTCCATGAGCACGCGGTCCTTGTAGGTGCCGGGTTCGGACTCGTCGCCGTTGACGACGAGGTAGCGCGGCCACACGCCCGGCGGGCAGAAGCCCCACTTGATACCGGCCGGGAATCCTGCGCCGCCCCGACCGAGCAGGCTCGCGGCCTTGACCTCTTCGTGGACCTGTTGGGGCGTGATCTCGAGCGCCCGCTTGAGGCCCTGGTAGCCGCCGGTGCGTTCGTAGCCGGCGAGGGTGTGGCCGTCGGCGACGTCCCAGCGGGCCGTGGTGATGCGTTGGAAGTCGGTCATGAGCTCGCCTCTGCGTTGCGGGCCAGCCATGCGGGTTCGGTGGCGCCGTCGACCATCGACGGGCCCGCGACACGGTCGGCGGGAATCGACTGGCGGGTCTTGGCGAGGGTGCCATGGGGCGGCACGTCGGCGCGGCGACCCGCCGCCAGATCATCGAGCAGGCGATCGAGATCACCGATGCTCACCTTGTTCTCATAGCGGTAGTTGACCTGCAGGCACGGGGCCTCGGTGCATGCAGCGATGCACTCGACACCCTCGACGGTGAACGTCCCGTCGGCGGTCGTTCCGCCGCCCTTGACGCCGAGGCGCTCCTCGGCGTGGTGCAACAGTTCGTCGGCACCGAGCAGGTGACAGGAGATCCCGTGACAGATGTTCACATGGTAGGTCCCCACCGGATGACGCTTGAACATCTCGTAGAAGCTGCAGGTGCCGAGGACCTCGGCCGGGGTGACCTCGACGAGGTCGGCGATGTGTGCCATGGCTTCGTCGGTGATCCACCCGTCCTGTTCCTGCGCGAGGTGCAGCAGCGGAATGAGCGCCGACTTCTTGCGTGGGTATCGACCGATGATTTCGTGCGCGAGGCGTTCGTTGTCCGCGTTGAGCCGGCTCATCGATCACGGACCTCGCCCATGATTGGATCGACCGTCGAGATGACGGCCACGGCATCGGCCACCAGCGAGTCCGCCATCATGTGGGGCAGCACCTGGAGGTTCACGAAGCTCGGGCCACGAATGTGCATGCGGTACGGGTGCGAACCGCCGTCGGAGACCATGTAGCAACCGAGTTCGCCGCGGGGGGACTCGATCGCCACGTACACCTCGCCTTCGGGGACCTTGAAGCCCTCGGTGAAGATCTTGAAGTGGTGGATCAGCGCTTCCATCGACTCGTCGATGCGCGCCCGGGTGGCGGGGTGACCTTCTTGTCCTGCACGCGGTAGTCACCCGGCGGCATCTTGTCGACGATCTGGCGGACGATCCGGATGGACTCGCGGATCTCGTTCAGACGGATGGCGTAGCGGTCGAAACAGTCGCCATACGATCCGACGAGCACGTCGAAGTCGACCTGGTCGTACGCGAGGTAGGGCATGTCGCGGCGGAGGTCCCAGGCATAGCCCGGTCGACCGCAGCAGCGGGCCGGTGACCCCGAGCGCCAGACACTCGGCGGTGTTGACGACGCCGACCCCCTGGAGGCGCTCGCGCCAGATCGGCTGGCCGGTGAGCAGGTCGTCGAACTCGTCGAGGCGTGCGGGAAGCGTGTCGATGCACGGCGCATCACGTCGTCGCGCCACCCGTCGGGCAGATCGACGGCGACGCCGCCCGGGCGGATGTAGTTGTGGTTCATCCGCAGGCCGGTGATCGTTTCGAACAGACGCAGCATCTCTTCGCGCTCACGCCAGCCGTAGATCATCATGCCGACGGCGCCGATGTCCATGCCGTTGGTGGCCTGGAACAGCAGATGCGAGCTCATGCGGTTGAGTTCGCACATGAGCATCCGGATCCAGACCGCGCGCTCGGGCACCTCGATGCCGAGCAGCTCCTCGGTGGCCATCGAGAACACCAGCTCGTTGAACAGCGGCGAGGAGTAGTCCATGCGGGTGACGTTGGTGGGGCCCTGGAGGTAGCTGAGTTCCTCGCCGGTCTTCTCCATGCCGGTGTGGAGGTAGCCGATCACCGGCTTGCACCGTCGGACCGTCTCGCCCTCGAGTTCGAGCATGAGGCGCAGCACGCCGTGGGTCGACGGGTGCTGCGGGCCCCATGTTCATGATCATGCGGCGATCGTCCGGGTCGCGTTCGAACGCGGTCGCTTCGGCCTCGGAGAGGCGCAGCACCGCACTGGTGTCGTCGCGCAGGCGGACCCGACGGTCGTCGCCCAGGTCGGGGGGCGATTCGGCGTCGGTCGCGGTGGAGGGAAGGTCGGTGGTCGTCATGAGATGAACCTCGTCATCGGGGCCCGGGGGCGCCCTTGAACTGGACCGGGATGCGACCCACGGAGAAGTCCTTGCGGAGCGGGTGCCCCTCCCAGGTCTCGGGCATCAGGATGCGGGTCAGGTCGGGGTGGCCGTCGAACTCGATGCCGAACATGTCGTACACCTCACGCTCGAGCGCCTCGGTTCCCGGATGGAGATCGAACAGTGACGGCACGACCGGGTCGTCGGCGGGCACCTGCACCCGCAGTCGGATCCGCTCCCGGCGCGGCATGGGACAGCAGCCCCACGACGACCTCGAAGCGTTCGGGCACACGTCCCGGCCGGCAGGTCGCGGCTGGGGCGACACCGAGTAGTCGACGGCGGTGACGTCGACGCAGATGCCGAAGCCCTCGTCGCCGAGGCTCGGCGACGGTGTCGAGCGAGTTCGCTCGCGGCTCGGGATGGAGGACCTCCTGGCCCCGCGACCAGGTCACGGGTACGCCGTGGCGCGTCTCGACCTCGATGGTTCGGCTCGGCGGCATCGTCTCGGCGATCTCGGCCTCATCGGTTGGTGCGTCTGTGCCACCGTCGTTCCTTTGCGTCGTGGCCGCTGACATCATCGCCCACCGCACGCGGGCGTGCCGACGAGTCGGAGGGAGCACGCCCGTCCATGCTCCGGTCAGCGGCTGATGACGACCTGGGTGGCCGTCTGGCCGTCGCGCTGTTCGACCGTGATGCCCGCACCGGCACCGGTCGCCTCGCGTCGCCGGGTGAGCTCGCCGTCTTCGATCTTGGCGTGCAGGGTGAGGATGGCGTGCATGAGCGTCTCGGGGCCGGGCGGGCAACCCGGCGCGTAGACGTCGACCGGGACGATCTGGTCGACGCCCTGCACGAGCGCGTAGTTGTTGAACATGCCGCCGCTGCTGGCGCAGACACCCATCGAGATGACCCACTTGGGTTCCATCATCTGGTCGTGGATCTGTCGCAGGACCGGCGCCATCTTCTGCGAGACGCGACCGGCGACGATCATGAGATCGGCCTGGCGCGGCGACGCCCGGAAGACCTCCATGCCCCAGCGGGAGAGGTCGTAGTGCGCCGCGCCCGTCGCCATCATCTCGAGCGCGCAACAGGCGAGCCCGAAGGTGGCCGGCCACATGCTCCGGCTCCGGGACCACTTGACGAGGTCTTCGAGACGGCCGGTCAGGAAGTTGTGGTCGAGGCCCTCGAGCCCCTCGTCGGCGACCTTGCCGACCTCACCGATGAGCGGGAGCGATGGCATCAGGCGGCCTCGGTGTCGATGGGTTCGAGTTCCTGGAAGCGGCCTTCGTGGCCGACCCGACGAACCGTGGTGTGCGCCGTGCGCGCCGGATCGACGAGTTCGTGGCGCTGCGCCCGGTTGATCGGACCCCAGTCGAGGGCGCCGTTGCCGATGAGGTACACGAACGACTCGAAGACCGCGAAGGCGAAGATCAGCATCGCGACGAGGCCGAACAGGCCCAGCTCGCCGAAGATGGTCGCCCACGGATACAGGAAGATGATCTCGATGTCGAAGACGATGAAGATCATCGCCACCAGGAAGAACTTGACCGGGAAGCGCTCGGGCGTGTCCTGGCTGGGCACGATGCCGCACTCGTAGGGTGCTGTCTTCGCCAGCGTCGAGCCGCCGCGGCGCGAAGCAGCCGCGAGGCGATGAAGCTGATCGCGGCGAAGAGCACGCCGAGGACGATCAGGGCGAGGATCGGTAGGTACTGTCCGAGCATTCAGGTGCCTCCGGTCTCGTCGCTCAGTGGCCGCCGAAGCGGATCCCACTCGTCGAGCCGCTCGCCGCAGCTCCTGGTCGCGGATGTGCAGCATCCAGCACAGCGCCAGGAACAACGATGAGCGAGCCGATGGTCATGAGGGCCGCAGGTAGGCGCCGGGTACCGAGATCTGCGCTCCATGACGACCGACACGACTTGACCGCTCGCGGTCGATCTCCGGGAACGGAGGCGGCTGCGCCGGGCATCGGTCTCCTTGTCGATCGTCGGTGCGACCTGCACCACGATGGTGTTCGTGGGATGCCAGAACAACACGGTGTTGCGGATCTCGTTCCAGACACGGTCGATGACGCTGTCGCTCGCGCGGTCGGGCTTGCCGCCCTTCTGGAAGGTGTTGAGCACGAGGAAGTCGCGCGCTGTTCGTCGAACGGATCGATCGAGGTCTCGTTCAAGAAGGCGTCGGCGGTGGCCTGCGCCTCACCGGCCTCGGCGTTGGAGATCAGCGTCCAGCCCTGGGCGTCGATGTCGCCGTCGGCCTTCGCTGCGTCGATGAGCTCGGGCGACACCGAGGCCACGGCGCTCAGGGTGAGCTGTTGGTCGCGGCGGAACTCGTCGTCGATCGGTCCGGTCGATCCGTTCCTGCAGCGCCGCGTCGTCGAGGAACCGAGGGTCCTCGGGATCGAGGGCCTCGTTGGCGGCAGTGAGGTTCTCGGTGATCGTCTCGTCGTCGATGGCGAGCAGCTCGCCGAGCTCCTGGTCGAGGCACCAGGCCGGTCGGCGGGCGGGCTGTAGACAGTCCTCGAGCAGGGACGTGTCGTCCGGGTCGACCACCCGAGACCGCTGCGCCTGCACCGTGGCTTCGACGAGACCCGGGCAGTAGGACTCCACCAGCGCAGGGGCGTCGACCAGAGTGGCCTCACCGAGGTCGTTGACATCGCCGGTCGAGGCCGTCGGACGAGATCGCCGAAGACGACCTCTTTCGGCTCCCACGCCGGCGGATCGCCGATGAGGCCGAAGCCGTAGATCCACCAGACCACACCCAGGATGAACATCCATCCGAAGAACCCCGCCAGGGCGTTGAGCGCACCGAGACGGTTGCCGATGTTGGTCGTCAACAGCAGCCACACGCTGCCGAAGAGCACGGTTCCACCGACGAGCACCACGAGGGCGCCGCGGATCTCGGGTTCCCACGAGATGCCCCCGAGCACGAGCGCAGCGTCGCCTGCGGCGGCGAGAACGGATCCCCCCATCATTCGAGCCCCTCTCGTACGCCACGATGGCGGCGATCTGATCCTCGGTCAGCATGGCGCCGGCCGCGTCCGTCGAGGACTCGCCGAAGCCGGGCATCTGTCCCGACACCTCGCACACCCCGTTGATGCCGTACTGCGAGGTTGGCCGAGCATCCGCCGCTGATGAAGCGCTGCATGTCCTGGGCCGACGTGAAGCTGTCGGCCACGCCGATCAGGCTCGGACCATACGCACCGCTGCCCGGGATCTCGGCCGGTGATCAGGTTCTCCAGCTCCGGGTTCGCGGCAAGGACGTCGCCGCTGTTCCACGACCATCCTGCGGTGTGGCATCGGGCGCAGTTGTAGGACCCGGCACCAGCGGTGTTGCTGAAGAGGAGCCCACCGTAGGCCTCGATGTCTTCCTGCCGCGAGGGTCTCGATGTAGCCGTCGAGCGCTTCCTGCTGGGCGGTGCGGTTGGCCTCGATCGCTTCGATCGAGGCATCGCCCGAGTCGTTCAGCTCGGCTTCCTCTCGCAGCAGGTCGCCGAACCCGGGGATGAGGTCGTTGTAGACCGCGTAGATCTCCTGCTGGGCGGCTCGAGCAGCGACGATGTCGGCGGCGGTTGCGCTGTCGTCGAGGTTCACGGCATCGAACAGCTCGGGGTTCTCCTCGCGTGGAATGGCGAAGACGGCGTCACGGATGCCCTGTTGGACCTCGGCCTGCATTTCCTCCGGCGTCAGCTGGATGGTGCCCATCCAGGTGATCAGCTCTTCGAGCTGCTGTGAGGTCAGCGGGCCGCCGCCGGGCCCGCCCCACGCCGGCATGGGCGACTGGGGACGGCCGTAGTTGAGGACGTAGGTGATCTCCTCCTCGGTGAACCGGTAGAAGATGTTGTTGAGCGCCGGCGCCGCCCACGACACCGAGGTGACGAAGCGGCCCTGCTCGTCGAGGACCGTGTAGGCCGCAGCGCCGCCGACGCCGTTGGCGCCGTGGCACTGCGCGCACAGGGCCTCGTACTGCTCGGCCGCCACGGTTCACCCAGGCGGAATCGACCTTGTCGACGAACCCCTCCTGGCGACCCGGCTCGCCCAACCAGTACAGCGGGAGCGCCAACGCGATGATCGCCAGCGTGCCCACGCCGAACGCCAGCGACAGGTCGAGCTTCTTGGTCTCGAGCTGCTCGTCGTCGAAGTACGGCTTGCGGTTGGGGGCGAGCTCCAGCTCGGCACCGATCTCGTCCTTGCCGGTCGAGAACACGTTGACCAACACGTAGACCACGAAGGCCACGCCGATCGTCAAGGCGATGACCAGGCCGATCGTTCGTTGGGTCGAGTTGGCGAGGATGAGCATTGGGTCCATTTCCGCGATGAATCAGGTCGAGGCGAGCGTCGGTGTCAGTGGCTGGATTCGCCGATGCAGACTGGGTCCCTCGGCCTCCTGGCCGGTGGTGTTGGTGCCGATCGGGGGACCCTGGATGATGGTGCCGGTGTCGACGATGAAGTGATTGTCGCCGGAGATCGACATGGCGAAAGCGGTCCATGCCACGCGGCGCCGGGCCACCACGCTTCTCGCCGACGCGGTTGTACTGGGAGCCGTGGCAGGGGCACTCGAACCACTGCGAGGTCAGGCACTCGGGCACACGGCAGCCGAGGTGCGGGCACTTCTGGTAGAGCGCGACCAGACCGTTCTGCATGCCGGCGAGCTCGGGCGCGGAGTAGACGGCTTCGGCCTTCTGGATGGCACCCACCGGATACCGGGTCACCCACATGCGGCCTTCGGGCACGTACAGGAAGCCGTTGGCCCCGTCGATGCTGGCCTCGACATCGGCGATGACACCGACGTCGATCTCGGAGCCGAAACCGCCGCCGCCACCACCGCCGTAGAGGAAGGCGACGACTGCGGCGCCGAAGCCCGTGATCGAGAAGCCCATGAGGCCGATGATGCTGCGGTTGAGGAACTGCCGACGGGCGACGCCGATGGCCTCCTCGTCCGGCGGGATCCACGGCACCGGGGCCCCGGAGCCGACCAGCTCGAGGTCGCCGGGATCGCGACGGGCGAGCGCCGCGGCCCGTTCGACCTCGCGTCCGGTGACCACTGCGGCGGCGGGCTCGTCTCGACCTCGTCGACGAAGCGGCCGCGCCACGACTGCGGTCACGCTGGCGCGGTCTCACGGGACAGGTTGCCCTGGGCTCGGTCGGCGTCGGAACGCCGCGTGGAGGCGAACACCACGATGCCGGCGAGCACGACGATGACGGGTATGACGATCGCGAGCAGTTCCATTGGTTGCTCCTAACGTGACGCCGCACACCGGGTGCGGCGATGCGGGGGACGGGCGCAGGCATCAGAGCTCGAAGAAGATGCCGTCGGCCCAGGGGAAGATGAAGTTGAAGCCCGGACCACGGAAGAACGAGCCGATCATGGTCAGGACCGCCCAGAACATCAGGTGGATCGTCATGAGCGAGATGATGAACTTGCGGTCCTCGGGCTTGTTCGAGGGGTTGCGGTCGACGTACGGGGCCAGGATCAGCAGGAACAGCGCGATGCCCGGCAGGGTCACGCCGGCGACCATCGGGTGGAACATGGTGAGCAGCTCCTGGAGGCCGAGGAAGTACCACGGGGCCTTCGACGGGTTCGGGGTCTCGTTGAAGTTGGCCAGCTCGAGCAGCGGGGCGTTCACGAAGATCGAGAAGATCAGCGTGAAGGTCAGTGACCACGAGCGCGGCGACGAACTCGACGATCAGCAGGTGCGGCCACACGTGGACCTTGTCGACCGGCTTCAGCTTGACGTCCTGGATCGAGCCGGACTTGACGACGGTGAGCAGGCGCTGGGTGTGGCCGCCGGGACCGGTCGCCACGGGGGCGGTGCGGCCGCAGCGACCGCGCACCGCCGGCAGCCGGCGGCGCGGGCCGTGCGTGGTGGCCACCGCGCCCGAGGCCGGTCGCGGCCGACTTCGAGCGCTCGAGCAGGTGCGCGGGGATCTTGCTCTCGGCGGCGGCGTCGCCCGACGCAGCCGCAGTCGTGCAACCGGCGTCGACTGCCGCCGGCTCGTCGGCGGGACCGCGCGGCGCGCTCTCGCGCCGCCTGCGCCCGCTTGAGGAGATGCTCGGGAACTTCGGTCATGGTGTTCCTTTCCCGGACGCCCTAGAGGGGACCCGAGATGCCTCCGTCCTTGCGAACTCGCCAGAAGTGGATCGCCATGAAGATGACGATCACGAACGGCAGCAGCAGCACGTGGAGCACGTACCACCGCAACAGCGTGTCGGTGCCGATCTCGACGCCACCGAGGAGCACGAATCGGACCTGATCGCCGAACACGGGCGTGTAGCCCATCATGTTGGTGCCCACCGTCACCGCCCACAGCGCCAGCTGGTCCCAGGGCAACAGGTAGCCGGTGAACGACAGCAGCAGGGTGAGCGTCAACAAGATGACGCCGATCACCCAGTTGAACTCACGGGGCGCCTTGTAGGCACCGTGGTAGAAGACCCGGGCCATGTGCAGGAAGACCGACAGCACCATCAGGTGGGCCGCCCATCGGTGCATGTTGCGCACGAGGAGGCCGAAGGTCACCGAGGTCTGCAGCGTGTAGATGTCGTCCCACGCCTGGGCCGCGGTCGGGCCGGTAGAAGAACATCAAGAAGATGCCCGTCACCGTCAAGAGGATGAACAGGAAGAAGCTGAGCCCGCCGAGACACAGCGTGTAGCTGACCTTGACAGCGTGGCGCTTCACCTTCACCGGGTGGAGGTGGTACAGCACGCTGTTCATGATCACGTAGGAGCGGTTCCGGGGGCTGTCGGAGTAGCCCTTGCGGAAGATGGAACCGGGCCGGAAGATGGAGTTCCAGGCCTGGGAGCTCTGTACCTGGTCGGTGAGGTTGCTGGCGCTCTGGCTGAGCCGCTCGCTCAAGGGTTGCTTGGGCACGCTGTGGTTCCTCGTGTCTCGTCTTCGGGTCGGAGCGGAATGATTGGTGCGTACTCGGTTTTAGGCCAGACGCATGCCGTAGCCATAACCGTGGCTCGGCATTCTCTGGTGGACGTCGCCTGCGGCGGTCGGATCGCCGATCTTGCCGAGGATGATGACGCCGGTCGGGCAGCGATCGACGCAGAGGGCACAGCGGGTGCAGACGTCGTCGTCGATCGTGAAGATCACGTGGTCGGTCGGGTCCGCGCCCGGCAGTTCGGTGCCGATGGCCTCGTCGATGGCGCCGGGCGCGACCATGTGGATGCACTTCCACGGGCAGATGTCGACGCAGCCCTCGCACATGATGCACTCGGACTGATCGATGTGGATGAACTGCTTGGGCTTGACCGCCTGGGACAGCCAGGCCGCGTCGACCTCCTGCAGGACGTAGTCGTCGCGGAACTCCGGCATCGGCGGGTTGGCATCGGTGCCCATGCGCTACACCCCTTCTCGGACGAGCGGTCGGCCGTAGGTCGACTGTTCGACGACCTCGGTGGGGGCGACCTTGCCGCGGCCCTGCCAGACGGCGAACATGGCGATGTTGCCTGCGAGTGCGAGGCCGTAGATGGTCACGGCGAAGATGTCGCGTACGACCAGGTAGGTGATCTCGAACGGCAGGATCCACGACAGGAGCCCCTCACCGTCGGTGAATCCCAGGCCGGTCGGCCCGACGAGGAGGCGGTCGACACGCCACGGCAGCTCGTTGTCGGCGTAGCTGAGGAACTGGTGCGGGACGATGCCGTAGATCCAGAACAGCAGCAGGAAGACGTACATCGCACCGATGTTGGCCTCGCCCCAGGACATCGGAGCGTCGGCGGGTCGTCGCTTGGCGTACTCGAGGATCCCGGCGACCATCGCCAGTGCGATCAGCCAGCTGAGTGTGAACGCCGTGTTCATGTACAGCGGATCCTGGCCGTTCTGATCGCTCGTGAGCCAGACCCAGAGCGTCAGCACACCGAGAACGGCGATGGTGGCGCCGAGCATGGCGCCGTAGACCTTCAACACGGCGATGTCGATGGGCCGCTTCTGCGCCACGCGTGCTCTCCTCGTGAAACCGATCACAAACTAGTGTACCGCTGCGTTCGCGGCGCACCCGGTCGTCTGGTCTAGCACTTCGTCCGACGACCCGACACATCGTCGCACTCGCGGCCGCGACGCCCCTCCGTCGGCCATCCCCGACGGGTCCGCCCCGGAGGGCCACGAGCGCGACGGCTTGCTGCGCTACCGTCTGCGAGGCGTACAGTCTGCGATCGTGGTTCGAGATGAGCACCGACACCCGTCCGTGCGGGTGGTCCATCACCTCGGATCGAATCGACGATCGATCGCCAGGCCGACGGAGGCACAGCGTTGACCGAAGTACCCGACTATCTCCTGCAGCGCTCCCGTGAACGCCGCGCCGCGCTCGGCCTGTCGACCGGCGACGGCGGCGATGCCGCGTCCCCGGCGGCCGATGCCGGCCAGTCGGCACCGGTCCCGGCCACGACGGCGGCGGCCACACCGGCGCCCGTGGCCGACAGCGGCACCGAGATCGAGACCTACGAGTCCCCGGCGCCCATCGCTCCATGGGTCGCGGCCGCGAAGGCCCGCAAGAAGATCCCCGTGTGGATGGCGCCCGTCGCGCTGTTCCTGCCCATCTGGGGCTTCATGGTCTACGGCACCCTCGAAGAACCCACCCGGGAAGCTGCCGGACCGATCGCCGCAGGGTCGGAGATCTACTCGAACTGTGCGTCGTGCCATGGCGCAGGCGGAGGCGGCGGCGTCGGTTACCAACTCAACGAGGGTCAGGTCCTGTTGACCTTCCCGGACGTCGCGTCGCACGTCGCCTGGGTCGTCAACGGCTCGCCTGCCGCGGGCACCCCCTACGGCAATCCGGATCGGCCCGGCGGGCAGCACATCTCCGGCGCCCTCGGTAGTCAGATGCCCGCATTCGCATCGCTCGGAGGACTCGCGAACCTCGAGGTCTCGCTGTACGAGCGGGTCACGCACGGCCTCCAGCCCGAAGAGGAGTTGGAGCCCTGGGTCCTGTGGGCCGAGAGCGGCACCGTGCCGGACTGGGAGGCCGGTGTGCTCCCCCAGCAGATACAGGCCGACTTCGAGGCGTACCTCGCCACGGATCCCGAGGCGGCGGCACTGGCCGAGGAGATCGCTGCGGCCGCCGAGTGACCGAGGCGGTCGCTGCCGCCGACGGGTGATCTCAGCGTTCCGAACCCAGGGCCCGTCGGATCTGCACCGAGACCTCCGGGCCGACGATCGCCTCGATCTCGTCACGGAGGTGCTCCACGACCGGTCCGGAACCCACGTGCGCGTCGTGGGCGTCGACGCACCACGATGCCATCGCGGCCCCGCCGCTGCCCCAATCGGCGCGACGCCAACGCCGTAGCGTCGCCGTCGGTCGTCCCTCGACGTCGGCGCCCCGGTCGACCCGCAGCGGAAGCTGCCAACACACCGACGGCTTCCAGTCGATCGGCGACTCGCCGGCCGCCTCGGCCGCGAGGTGCAGGGCGCAACCGTGACCACCGGCGAAGCCGGGACGGTTCAGGAACACGCAGGCCCCGTCGACGACCGCGTCGCCCGGCGTCGTTCGTCTGCGAACACACCGCCCGCCGCTGCCTGCTCGTGGTGCTCGAAGAGCTCGGGGTCGCAGAACGCCGCCAGCGCGCTGATCCGCATCGCCTCGTCGGCGTCGAGCAGCTCCGCACCCTCCGAGCAGCAGCCCAGGCCGAGCTCGGGCGCCGCCGTCTCCCCGATGCCCGGACATCCCCTGTCCCAGACGCACGTCCAATGCGACGCGAGGAAGTCCCGATCGACGGACCAGACGGTCCCGTCGACGGGATCGACGGCGACGACCTCTGGCACGGACTCGTCGGGAAGCGGAGCGGACGGGCTCATCGTCGCTCCCTCCGTGCGAGACGCACGACGTCGCGAAACGGGATCCTGCTGCCGGTCCGCAGGAGAGTGAACTCGTACACCCGACCGGCCAGACCCCACACGAACCAGGCGGCGACGACGAGGAGGCCGATGGCGGCGACGACCTCCCAGATGGCGGCATCGCCGGAGGCGACGCGTATCGGGAGCACGAACGGCGAGGTGAACGGCACCACCGATGCGGTGCGTGCCAGCAACGAGTCCGGGGTCTCGGCGGTGACGAACCCCAGGATGTAGCCGGCGAAGAGCGGCACCATGATCGGGAGCATGATCTGCTGCGCGTCCTCCTGACGCGACACCAGCGACCCGGCGAGGGCGAACAGGAGCGCGTAGAAGAAGAAGCCGCCGACGAACGTCACCGCGACGAGCGGGATCGCGGCCACCGTGGACCGCGAGACGTCCACGGCGTTGGTGGCCACGAGCGCAGCGGCGGCACCGAAGAGGACCACCATCAGCTGCACGATGGCCAGGGCTGCGACACCGATCACCTTGCCGGCGAGGAGCTCGGTGGCGCGGACATGGGAGAGCAGCACCTCGACGACCCGGCTGCTCTTCTCCTCCACCACGCCGAGCACGACGAGCGAGCCGTATGACTGGATCCCGACGAAGGTCAGAATGGCCGCTATGAACCCGACACCCGCCCCGAGGTCGGCGGGCGCATCCGGGTCGTCGATGACCCGCTCGCCCACCGGGGTCGGTGTGAGCAGCCCCCGCACCGCTTCGGCATCGAGCCCGAGTTCGGCCCCCCGTGCGAGCACGTCGAGCTCCGCGAGGGCCGAGCGGATGACGAACGACAGCTCGGCGTCGATCTCTCCGGGCCACACGAGCTCGCCCGAGCGTACGACGACGTCGGCATCGGCGAGGTCTTCGGTGTCGTCGTCGGTCGCCTCGACGACCGTGACATCGAAGCGCGAACGGCTCGGGTCCACGAGGATCGCCTCGAGGCCGGGATCGACGCCGGCGGCGGCCGCGACCGTGGCGTCGACACGGTCGACCTCGCCGTCGTCGCCGTCGAGCGCTGCGACCGCGACCACGCCGACCACCACCAGCGCCACCAGCAGGGCCGTGATCACCTGCCAGGTCCGCGAGCGGACACGTACGACGATCTCCCGGCGGGCGATCTCCGCGATCACGCCGGCTCCCCGGCCGTGGGGTTCGGGGACGCGGCGACCAGCTCGATGAACACCTCGTCGAGCGACGGGGGCGCGAAGCTGATTTCCGCGAGCGGGCCGACGGCGCCGGCAGCGGCGGCGATCTCCACCGCCGAGGTGCCGGCGGGCACGGCGAACACGGTGCGGCCCGGCATCACCCGGATGGGCCGCACATCGGCGCGTTCGGGCATCCATGCGATGTCGCGGTCCTCGAAGGCGACGTCGACGATGCGCTCGGCCGATGCCGCGCGCAGCTCCTGCACGGTGCCCTCTGCAATGGTGCGACCTCGCGATGATGCTGACGTCCTCGCACAGGTCCTGCACCAGTTCGAGCTGGTGGCTCGAGAAGACCACGGCCACGCCGGCGTCGACCTGCTCCACGATGATGCGCTGCAGGTTGGCGACCACGACCGGGTCGAGGCCGGCGAAGGGCTCGTCGAGGATGAGCAGCCTCGGTGCGTGCACGAGAGCGACCGCGAGCTGGACGCGTTGTCGGTTTCCGGCCGACAGCGCCTGCACCAGCTCGTCGCGGCGATCCCCGAGGCCGACCCGCTCGACCCATACGTTAGCGGCAGCCTCTGCGTCGGCTCGCCCGAGGCCGGCGAGGCGACCGAAGTAGGCGACCTGCTCGTGGACGCGCATGCGGGCATAGAGGCCCCGCTCCTGCGGGAGATAGCCGATGGCCCGACGTGCCTCGTCACCACCGGCTGACCTCCCCAGGTGATGGTGCCGGCGTCGAGCTCCACGAGTCGCAGCACCGCCCGCATCGTCGTCGTCTTGCCCGCACCGTTGGGGCCGAGGAAGCCGAGGAGTCGGCCGGGCTCGACGCGCAGGTGCACGCCGTCGAGCGCGACGACGTCGCCGTAGCGCTTGCGGAGGCCGCTGACCTCGAGGGTTCCGGTCACGGTCCGAGGGTAACCGAGCCGCGACCGTCGATCCTCGCCCCGCGTCGTGGCCGGCTGTCAGACTCGCGTGACCCCTGCATGCCGTCGAGAGAGGCCCTCATGATCGACCTGACCGTGTTCCCCGAGTGGAGGGCCGTTGCCGGCCATCAGGGCATCGTCGCCGACCTCCACCTCCGCGAGCTCTTCGCGAGCTACCCGGGCCGCGCCGATGCCATGACCGTCGACGCCGTGGATGTGCACGTCGACTGGTCGAAGCACCGGGTCACCGACGAGACCCTCGGGCTGCTGGTCGACCTCGCCGAGCGTGCCGGCCTGCCGGAACGGATCGCGGCGATGTTCGCCGGCGACGCGCATCAACACCACCGAGGATCGAGCGGTCCTGCACACGGCCCTGCGGGCCCCTGCGGGCAGCGTTGTCGAGCTCGACGGTGTCGACGTCGTGGCCGAGGTCCACGAGGTGCTGGAGCGAGCGGGAGCATTCGCCGAGCGGTCCGCGACGGCACCTGGCGCGGCCACACCGGCGAGCGGATCACCACGGTGGTCAACATCGGCATCGGCGGATCGGATCTCGGGCCGGTCATGGCCTACGAGGCGTTGCGGTCCACCGCCACGAGGACCTCGGTGCCGCTTCGTCTCGAACATCGACGGCGCCGACCTCGTCGCTGCGACCGCCGATCTCGATCCCGCGACGACGCTGTTCATCGTGTGCTCCAAGACGTTCACCACCATCGAGACGATGACCAACGCGACGAGCGCACGCCGCTGGCTCGTCGACGGGTCTGGGCGATCCCGCAGCAGTGGCGAAGCACTTCGTGGCCGTGTCCACCAACGAGCGCGAGGTCGGCGAATTCGGTATCGACCCCGCCAACATGTTCGGGTTCTGGGACTGGGTCGGCGGCCGCTACTCGATGGATTCGGCCATCGGGCTGAGCCTGATGATCGCCGTGGGCGCGGAGGCGTTCGGCGAGATGCTGGCCGGGTTCCATGCCGTCGACACGCACTTCCGCACTGCACCGCTCGAGCGGAACGCGCCGGTGATCCTCGGCCTGCTCGGCGTCTGGTACCGGAACTTCTTCGGTTGGTCGACCCACGCCGTGCTCCCCTACGCCGCCGACCTGCACCGCTTCGCGGCCTATCTGCAGCAACTCGACATGGAGAGCAACGGCAAACGGGTGCGCCTCGACGGCACGCCCGTCACGTGCGAGACCGGGCCGGTCATCTGGGGCGAACCGGGCACCAACGGCCAGCACGCCTTCTACCAGCTCCTGCACCAGGGCACGACCATCGTGCCCGCCGACTTCATCGTCGTCGCCCGATCCCGCCGACGAGGTGCCCGTCGAGGGCGGCGTCGGTGACCAGCACGACCTGCTGGTGGCGAACGCCCTCGCCCAGACCCGGGCGCTGGCCTTCGGCAGGACCGCCGAGGAGGTCCGGGCCCTCGGCGTGCCCGAGGAGCTGCGTGGCCCACAAGACGTTCCCGGGCAACCGCCCGACCACGACGATCATGGTCCCGGCGCTCTCGCCGTCGGTGCTCGGCCAACTCGTCGCGCTCTACGAGCACAAGGTGTTCGTGCAGGGCGTGATCTGGGAGATCAACTCGTTCGATCAGTGGGGTGTCGAACTCGGCAAGGTGCTGGCGACCGAGATCGCCCCCGACCTGACCGGCGACGCCGCCTCGGGAGCCCACGACGCGTCGACCAACGCCCTCATCGCCCGGTACCGGGCCGCCCGCAACCGCTGAGAATGGGGAATGGGGTCCGGCATCACAGCGTCGCCGCCACCTCGTGCGCGGCCTCGACGGTGGCGTCGATGACCTCGTCGGTGTGGGCCAGGCTCGGGAACAGCGCCTCGTAGGCACCGGGCGCCAGCGCGACGCCGCGGTCGAGCATGCCGTGGAAGAACGCGGGTACATGCCGTTGTCGGCGGCGGCCTGGGCCTCGTCGAAATCGGTCGGGCTGCGTCGCGCAGAAGAACAGCCCGACGAGCGGACCGACCCGGGGGACGATCGCGGTCACCCCGGCCGCGGCGAAGGCGGCGCGTCAGCCCGTCGGCGAGGCGGGCGGCGGTGCGCCTCGAGCTGTGCGTAGGCGGCGTCGTCGAGCAGGCGCAGCTGCGCCAGGCCCGCCGCGGTGGCCAGCGGGTTCCCCGACAGGGTGCCCGCCTGGTACACGCCGCCGAGCGGCGCGACATGACGCCATGACCTCGCGGCTCGGCGCCGAACGCACCCACCGGCAGGCCACCACCGATGACCTTGCCGAAGCACCACACGTCGGGCTGCACGCCGTACCAGGCCGTCGGCGCCGCCACGGGCGAGCCGGAATCCGGTGATCACCTCGTCGAACAACAACAGCACGCCGGCGGCGTCACAGCGCCTCGCGAAGCTCCTGGAGGAACCCGTCGCGAGGCGGCGACGAGACCCATGTTCGGCGGCGACGGGTTCGACCGACGAGCACGGCGATGGAGTCGTCGAGCTCGGGCACCACGTTGTACGGCACCACGACCGTGTCGGCGACGGCGCCGGCGGGGACCCCGTCGCAGCCCGACAGACCCTGGTTGGCGACGCCGCTGCCGCCGGCGGCCAACAGCGCGTCGGCGTGGCCGTGGTAGTGGCCGGCGAACTTCATGATCGTGTCGCGCCCGGTCACGCCCCGGGCGAGGCGGATGGCCGACATCGCGGCCTCGGTCCCGCTCGACACCAGGCGCACCATCTCGAGACCGTCGATGCGGTCGCACGAGCTCCTCGGCCATCTCGATCTCGCCGAGCGTCGGGGCCCCGTAGGTCGTGCCCTTGCGCCGCAGCGCGGCGATGGCCTCGAGGACCGCCGGGATGGGCGTGACCGAGGATGCCCGGGCCGTAGCTCTGCACGTAGTCGATGTAGCGGCGGCCCTCGACGTCGAAGACGTAGGGGCCCTCGGCCCGCGCCACGAAGTACGGCGTGCCGCCGACCGACCGGAACGACCGCACCGGCGAGTTGACCCCGCCGGGGATCACGGCGCTGGCGCGCGCGTCGAACAGGGCTTCGTTGGTGGTCATGCGGCCTCCGGGTGTCAGGCACGCGGACAGCCGGTCGGCCATCTCGCGGGCGAAGTAGGTGAGGATCATGTCGGCGCCGGCCCGCTTGATGGCGGTGAGCTGCTCGAGCGCCACCGCGTCGCCGTCGATCCAGCCGTTGGCGGCGGCGGCCTTGATCATCGCGTACTCGCCCGACACGTGATACGCGGCGATGGGGCACGTCGAGCTCGGCCCGGGCCGCGGCGATGACGTCGAGGTAGGTGACGGCCGGCTTGACCATGACCATGTCGGCGCCCTCGGCGAGGTCGAAGTCGGATCTCCGTCCAGCGCCTCGCGGGCGTTGCGCCAGTCCTGCTGGTAGCCCTTGCGGTCGCCACCGTCGGCGATGGTGACGTCGACGGCGTCACGGAACGGCCCGTAGAGCGCCGAGGCGTACTTGGCGGCGTAGGCGCAGATGGGGATCTCGCCGTGGCCGGCGTCGTCGAGCGCCGCACGGATGGCCAGCGACCTGACCGTCCATCATCCCGCTCGGCGCCACGACATCGGCGCCCGCGTCGGCCTGGGCCACGGCGATCCTGCGCGTACAGCTCGAGCGTGGCGTCGTTGTCGACGCTGCCGTCGTCGGTCGACGACGCCGCAGTGCCCGTGGTCGGTGTACTCGTCGACGCAGAGATCGGCCATGACGCACCAGTCGTCGCCGATGATCGTCGCGCAGGTCTCGCAGCGCGACCTGCACGATGCCGTCGGGGTCCCAGGCGCCCGAGCCCGTCGGGGTCCTTGCGCTCGGGGACACCGAAGAGGATGACGGCCGGCACCCCGAGCGCCGCGAGCTCGTCGACCTCGCGCGCGCAGCGAGTCCCGGGTGTGTTGCACCACGCCGGGCAGCGACGCGATGGGCACCGGCTCGTCGATGCCCTCGCGCACGAACAGCGGCGCGACGAGATCGTCGACCCCGAGCCGGGTCTCGGCGACCAGGCGACGCATGGCCGCGCTGCGACGGAGCCGGCGGGGGCGGTCCTTCGGGGAAGCTCACGTCGCGCAGTGTAGGAGGGCTGGCGGATGGGCGAGGACGCCAGCCGACCCTGGACAGCAGCCCGTGGCCCGAGAAGCACAGCGTCCCGCAGCGCCAACGCAAAGCAGCGAACACGGGCGGGAGACGACGGGATCGGATGCCCAGAGTCGCACCTGTCCCCGCAGCCTCTCGGTCTCGACCCCCGCCGGAACCCGGGGCGAGACGACCGGGGGCGTCAGCGGTCGATGGCCAACATGCCGCTCTCGAGCATGCTCTCGGCGAGCTGCGCCATCGTGGCGATGGTGGTGAACATGGCATCGGTCTGGGCACGCTCGGGATCGAGGCCGCCGATCATCTCGATACCGAGGAACAGCGCGGAGATGGCCATCGCGAGCTGCTGGCGAGGCAGCATGGCCGCCATCGGATGTCCACCGAGGGGCGATGCCTCGATCGCACGCTCGACGACCTCGGCGATCAGCTGATTCCACGAGTCGATGTGCTCGAACAGCGCCGGCCCCATCTCGGGGTCGCGCATGGCGCCGGCGAAGGACTGGGCGAGACACGGTGACCTCGCCCGAGCTCCGGTCGTGCTCGAAGAGGTCGCGGGCGACCTCGATCAGTTCGGTGAGGCTCGTCGTCGCCAGCAACGGTGCCCGGTAGCGCTCGAGACGTCGCCGGCTCAGCTCGCCCACCGCTGCGACGATGGCCTCGTCGACGCTGCCGAAGTGGTAGAAGATCAGCGCCTGGTTGAAGTCGCCGTGGCGGGCGATGGTGCGGGCACTGGCGCCGACGATGCCCTCGGTCTGGAGCGTGTCGAGGGTGGCGTCGAGGATCCTGGCTCGGGTCTCTTCTCCCGACACCGATGCACGACGCTTGGCCTTCGCCACCGGCCCCTCCTCTCGACGTTCAGCTCTGGTACACGGTGCATGGTCCCACGCCGCCGGCTCGACGTCGTGGTCGAAGACGGGTTCATGACGCCGACGGCTCGGGCACGTCGCCGTGGGTCCTCTGCGCACAGGGCGTCGACCAGACCGTCGATGGTGTGAACGTGCGGCCTCGACGGTCACCGTCGAGGCCGAGCGCGCGGGCGGTGGCGGCGGTGATCGGGCCGATGCACGCGACCGCGGAGGGCACGTGCGTCGACGCCGAGAGCCGCGACGGTGTTGGTGACCGTCGACGACGAGGTGAAGGTGACGGTGTCGGCTGCGGCGACGCGGCCGCGTCGATCGTCGGCGATCGTTGGCGGCGCACGTGCGGTAGGCCGCGACGACGTCGACGTCCCACCCGGCGGCGGCAGCCCCTCGGGGAGGACGTCGCGAGCCTCGGCGGCACGGGCCAGCAGGACCCGCCCGCCACCGGCCGGCGGCGCCGGGAAGGCCTCGAGGAGCCCCTCGGCGACGAAGCGTTCGGGCACCAGGTCGGCCTCGAGTTGTGGGCCCGCAGCGCCGCTGCGGTGCCGGGACCGATGGCCGCGACTCGACACACCGGCCAGCTGGCGGGCATCTCGCAGTTGGGCGCACAGACTCGGTCGGCACCGTTGGGCGAGGTGAGCACCAACCAGTCGTAGTCGTCGATGGCCGCGACGAGCGCAGCGCGCAGGGCCGCGACCGCCGTCGTCGGGATCGGCGATCTCGATGGCGGGCACCTCGACGACCTCGGCGCCCAGGCGACGCAGACGATGCGCGAGCGACGACGCCTGCGCGCGCGTGCGGGTCACGACGACCCGTCGTCCGAACAGCGGGCAGCCGCTCGAACCAGCCGACGTCGATGGCGGCGACGTCGCCGACGACGATGGTCGACGGGCGCCGCGAGCTCGTGGTCGCCGAGCGTCGCGAGCGTCGCTCGGACGGTGACCTGTTCGGGTCGGGTCCCCCAGCGCACCGCCGCTGCGGGGGTGTCGGCGATGGAGCCCACCGGCCTGGAGCGCAGCGGCGATCTGTCGGCCAGCGTCCGACGCCCATCAGCACGACGATCGTGCCGCCCAGGCGGGCGACGGCCTCCCAGTCGATGGAGGCGTCTTGTCGTCGGGTCCTCGTGGCCCGGTGATCGACCGTGAACGACGTCGACGAGTACGCGCAGGGTGACCGGCATGCCGGCGCCGGCGGGCGCGGCGATGGCCGAGGTGATGCCTGGCACGACCTCGAAGTCGATGCCGGCGTCGGCGAGCACCAGGCACTCCTCGGCCGCCTCGGGCGAACACGAACGGATCGCCGCCCTTGAGGCGGACGACCGTGCCGCCGTGCCGACCGTGCTCGACGAGGAGCTCGTTGATGACGTCCTGGGGCACCGATGGGCCGCCGGGTGTCTTGCCGACGTCGATCGAGTTCCGCGCCGGCCGGCGCCAGCTCGAGCAGGTCGGCGACCGACAGCCGGTCGTAGATGACGACGTCGGCGGCGGCGAGCACCTCGGCGCCGCGAACGGTCAACAGACCCGGGTCACCGGGTCCGGCACCAACGAGGTAGACGGTCATGGCGCGAGAGCGTACGCGGACGGCAGTGCGTCGTAGCCGACCGGCTCGGGGGTCCGAGCGCGGCGCCGAGGCCACCGACCGTACCCAGGAGGCGGTTACGCGATAGCCAGCAGGGCCCGGCCACCGCCGGTCGAGCAGCGCCGTCGCGGCAGCCGAACCGAGGCGGACACCGTCGTGGCCATCGCGGTCGTCGCGGCAGGACGATGGTGCCGTCCTCGGCGGCCAGCAGCGACCGCAAGCGTGATCAGCCCCACCGGGTCGTCGGCGGTGGCGTGCGCCGCGGCGGGCAGGTCGCAGTCGCCGCCCAGGGTGGCGAGGAACGCCCGTTCGGCATCGGTGAGCCGGTGGGCTTCGGCGTCGTCGATGGCAGGCCAGCAGCGCCGTCGTGGCCGGGTCGTCGCCACGGCACTCGACGGCGAGGGCCCCCTGGCCGACCTGGGGAAGCATGACGTCGACGGGCAGGGGCTCCCAGATCTCGGGCTCGATGCCGAGGCGAATGATCGCTGCCGCGGCCATGACGATGGCGTCGAAACCGCTCGCCTTCGCCAGGCGGGTGGCGATGTTGCCGCGGAGCTCGGAGAACACGAGGTCGGGCCGCAGGGCGGCCAACTGGGCTCTGACGGCGGATCGAGCCGGTGGCGACCGACGCCCCTTCGGCGCCAGATCGGCGAGGCGGGCGCCGACCAAGGCGTCGCGGGGTCGGCCCGCTCGGGCACACACGGCCAGCACCAGGCCGGGCTCGGTGATCGAGGGCAGGTCCTTCATCGAGTGCACGGCGATGTCGGCACGGCCGTCGAGCACGGCGCGTTGCACCTCGGTGACGAACACGCCCTTGCCGCCCATGGCATGGATGGGGACGTCGAGACGCTCGTCGCCGGTGGTGGACACGACCACCGGCTCGACCTACGCCGTCGTGGCGCCAGCAGGAGCTCGGCGACGCGATCGGTCTGCCACCGCGCCAGCGGGCTGGCCCGGGTGGCGGCACGAAGGCGGGTCACGCTGTCGTGCGGGTCATCGCCACCGATACGACGGGGTCGATCGTCGCAGCGTCTGGGACCAGACGCCGATGGCTCACAGGTCGAACAGCTCGCGGAGTGCGTCGGCCAGACGCTCGCCGCGTGGCGTGCCGCGCGGCCTGGTTCAGCCGGACGGTGGGCTCGTGGAGCAGCTTGCCGAGCAGGCCCTGCGTGACGGCCTCGACGCGGCGCGGGCGTCGTCGTCGAGCTGCGCCAGCTTGGCGGCGTGGCGGGCGAGCTCGGCCTGGCGGATGGCCTCGGCATCGCTGCGGAACGCCGCCACGAGCGGGGCGACCTGGCGGGCCGAGGCCAGCTCGAGATAGCGGTCGAGCTCGGCGGCGATGACGGCACGGGCGTTGCCGAGCTCGCCTCGCGTTCGCGGCGTCCGGCGTCGCGAAGGCGCCGATGTCGTCCATGTCGAACAAGGTGACGCCGTCGAGGGCGGCGACCGCGGGATCGACGTCGCGGGGAACGGCGAGGTCGACGATGAGCAGGGGACGACCGTTTCGGCGGGCCATGACGCTTTCCATCTCGCCGAGGTCGACCATGAGCGCCTGTGCGCCCGTGGAACTCAGCAGGACGTCGACGTCGTGGAGGGCGTCGGTGAGGTCGCCGAGGGCGATGACGTCGCCACCGACCCGATCGGCGAGCGCTCGGGCCCGGTCGATGCTGCGGTTGGCGAAGGTGATGGCGGCGAGATCGGCCGATGCGAGTGTCGCAGCCATGCCGCGACCCATCTCGCCTGCTCCGAGGACCAGCACCCGACGCCCGGCGAGCCCGCCGAAGTGCCGGTCGGCCATGGCCACCGCAGCGTGGCTCACCGAGGCGATGTTGCGCGAGATGCCGGTGTCGGTTCGGACGGCCTTGCCGACCTCGAGGGCATGGCGGAACAGCGCATTGAGCGAGGGGCCGACGGTGCCCTCGGTGCGGGCGGTCTCCCACGCGGACTTGACCTGTCGCTGGATCTCGTTCTCGCCGAGCACCGCGGAATCGAGGCCTGCGGTGACCGAGAACAGATGGCGCACCGCCTCGGTGTCGTAGTGCACCGTGACGTGGTCGGCGAAGTCCTCGGGTGCGATGTGGGCCGATTCGGCGAGGAAGTCGCGAATGTCCTGATAAGCGCCGTGGAACTTCTCCGCGTACGCATAGACCTCGGTGCGGTTGCACGTCGAGACGAGCACGACCTCGCTTATGTGACGGCGCGACGCGAGGTCCGCCAGCGCCTTCGGCATGGCGTCGGGGGTGATCGTGAGACGCTCGAAGAGGTCGAGCGGCATGGTTCGGTTGTTCACTCCGATGACGACGACAGACACGCCTGCAGGCGCTCCTTCGCTTCGACGAGGCGTCCTTCGCGGACGAGATCAAGCATTCCCGAGTCTAGAGCTTCCTGCCAAGCCAGACCCTCGGACGAAAGTCCCTGATCGCACATGGCTGCACGAGCATCGAAAGAGCAGATCGCAGACGACCCCGGTGTCGGGATCGTAGTCGGCGCCGGACGCCGGCGGAGCCAGGTCGCGAGCGCAGGGCTTCGCTGGGTGGACGCGGTCAGCAGCACGGGACCGCGTCGACCCGGTGGGCAGGTGAAGTCGCAGTTGGCGGGATCGTCGGCGCTGTTGACGAGCACGCCGGCGGCACGCCCATCGGCCAGGATGCGCACCGGAGGGCCGGTCAC
Source organism: uncultured Acidimicrobiaceae bacterium (assembly GCA_963716795.1). Taxonomy (GTDB): domain Bacteria; phylum Actinomycetota; class Acidimicrobiia; order Acidimicrobiales; family UBA8592; genus CAVQUE01. The sequence goes on from CAVQUE010000005.1 coordinate 621,462, forward strand.
CGGTCGCAGCGACGACCAACCGATCCCGGCGAGATCGTGGTCGATAGGGCCGCCGGATGATCTCGACGCGATCGGCGAGGGCGTCGACGGCGTCGAAGACCTCCGCGGCGCGACGACGACGGCGTCGGCCTCGCAGCGAGCAGGCCGCCGATCTTCTGGGCTGCGACGGCACCCGCCCCCACCACCAGACACCGGTGGCCCGCGACGGGCGGGAGGTTGATCGGATAGAGCGGTTCGTCGAGCGGCATGGCGGGAGCAGCCTCAGCCTGCAGCCGTCGGGGCGATCAGGGAGGGCCGCCTGCAGCGGGCCCGGGAGCCACCTCAGCCCAGCCCGATCGTCGTCCGCGGCCCCGTGGCCGCGGTGCGGTCGCGATGGTGGTAGTAGGACAGGACCTGGAGCTCGGATGCGAGGTCGACCTCGCGCAGGGTCACGCCCTCGGGGACGGTGATGATCTGGGCGCGAAGTTCAGGATCGCACGCACACCGGCGGCGGCGAGCCGGTCGGCGACACCCTGCGCTGCCGCAGGCGGCGTGGCGATCACGCCGATCGCCACCAGCGGTTCGCCCCCGGCACCGAGTTCGTCGAGATGCGCCACCGTGACACCGGCCAGTTCGGTACCGACCTTGGCCGGGTCGACGTCGTAGAGCGCCACCACCGGGAAGCCGCGTTCGCGGAAGCCCCGATGGCTGGCCAGCGCCCGGCCGAGGTTGCCGAGACCGACGATGGCGACACCGGTGGCCGAGGCCAGTCCGAGGCGCCCGGTGATCTCGAACCGGAGATACTCGACCTCGTAGCCGACGCCTCGGGTGCCGTACGTGCCCAGGTACGACAGGTCCTTGCGGACCTTGGCGGCGTTGACCCCCGCCAGATCGGCGAGCTGGTCCGAAGAGACGGTCGTGACCCCGGCCTCGCGCAGCTCGCCGAGCGCACGGAGGTACACCGGGAGCCGGCTGACGGTCGCGTCGGGGATCCTGCGTTCGGTGATCATCGATGGGCAGCGTATGGCGCTTCACGAGCGCACAATCAGCGTGTCGGTCGGCCGGGGCGTGGCGCCGCCGCGCGGTAGGCGCCGCAGGACCCACTCGAGCTCCTCGGGACGGACGAAGGCGAGGTAGCCGATCGCCATGGCCGGGAGGAAGAACCCCAGACGCATCGTGTAGTCGAACCCGACGTGGAGGCTCAGCCCGGCGATGATCGCGAACCAACGGGTCCGGCGGGTCCACAACAAGAAGGCCAGCGCCATCTCGACGCCGATCGTGTACCAGGTCATGAGGTTGCCCACGATCAGGTTCTCGCGCACGAACGTCGGTACCCAGAACCGCTCGAAGTCCACCAGACCGAGTGCGTAGAGCGCCGCTGTGCCCTCGCGCCAGGTGTCGCCGTCGAGCTTGGCGATGACGGTGGCGGGATACACCACCGTCAGCTGGATCTGGGCGAGGCGCACGAACCACACCGGCCCCATGGGCCACCGGCCGCCACCGGGAGCCGACTCGCCGCGCAGCGGCACCGACAGGAACCGCCCGGGCGTGACGACGGCGAAGAGTGCCAGGTAGGCGGTCCAGATGCGCAGCATCATGTCGCCGGCATTGAGGGTGCTGGGCGCACCGAGCTGCATGGTGGTCATGGCGAGCCACAGCACCGGCGCGCTCAGGCGCACCCACCAACCGGCCATCACCAGGATCGACGAGACCACAAGCGCCACGAAGACGACCACGACCGCGGCGTCGGATTCGAACCACTGGAAGAGCGCCACACGGTGATCGGCGTAGCCGGGCTCGGGCAACAGCCCCTCGTCGAAGTAGAACGTCGACAGGTCGGCGACGAGCGACACCGCCCAGGCGAGCGAGCAGGCACCGATGAGCACACGCATCGCAGTGACCGACAGCGAGCGACCCGGCGCGAACCAGAACGACAGCCATCGCGCTGCGCCTCCGTCAAGCAACCGGACGACCACGGCCGGGTCTGCTCGCCCGGCCCGGCAGCGTGCGGCGACCGGGCTCGACGTCGCGGCGATCGGGCGTGTCGATGGTCATGACCCTGCCTCGACCTCGACGGCATCGGCAGCGTCGGTGCGATCGATGCGGTGGTCGAAGAATTCGACGGAGGACCAGTGCCGCTCGTATCCGAGCCCGGTTCGGGTGTCTCGCTGAAGTGGCGGATCAGCACGACCCGCTCCACCGGCTCGTCGAACTGGCGGGCCACCCACTCCGCCGTGGGGCGCCACAGTTCGCTGCGATCGTCGAGTCGGACCCGTCGCTCCCACTTGCGCCAGCGGTACTCGCGGTAGGCGCCGAGGAAGTCGTCACCGTCGGGGAACACGAATCGCTCGACGCGCCCGTCGACGAAGAACACGTCGGCCTCGACCGCGATCGACGTCGTCGTGGGATTCGGGGCGAAGACCGACCAGCTCTGGTCGAGTGCCAGGGCGTACATGACCGGGCGGACGCCGGGGCGCAACTCGTCGCGCAGCTCCGACGACGGGAGGTTCCAGATGACGAGGGCGCAGACCAGGAAGCCGAGGACGACCGAGGCCACCACCCGACCCGACGACGATCCTGCGAACCAGCCGAGATCGCGATCCGGCGGGGGCGGCCACCACTAGGGCTCGCTGGCCGAGACCAGCTCCACGGGCTCCCGCGTCGGCGGCGCGCAGCTCGCGTCGTCGCATCTTGCCCAGCGCACTGCCACGTGGCAGATCGTCGACGATCTCCACCGACGACGGGCACTTGTACCTGGCCATGCGATCGGCGCAGAACGCGATGATCTCGTCCTGGTCGAGCACGACACCGTCGGCGGCCACGACGAAGGCCTTGACCGCTTCTCCGGTGACGGTGTCGCGCACGCCGATCACCGCGGCCTCGGCGATGCCCGGATGGTCGCCCAGCACCGCCTCGACCTCGCCGGGGAAGACGTTGAAGCCCGACACCATGATGAGGTCCTTGGTGCGGTCGACGATGTAGAGGTACCCGTCGTCGTCGACGACGCCGACATCGCCGGTGCGGAGCCAGCCGTCGGGGGTCAGGACCTCGGCGGTGGCGGCCTCGTTCTCCCAGTAGCCGCTGAACACGTTGGCGCCGCGAGCGAGGATCTCGCCCTCGTCGCCCACGGGAACGTCGTTGCCGGCGGGGTCGACGAGGCGCAGCTCGACGCCGGGGACGGGTCGACCGACCGAGGTCGACGGGCGCCCGGTGCCGGCACCGAGTGTCAGCACCGGCGCCGCCTCGGTGAGCCCGTACCCCTGCGAGAGGCGCACACCGAGTCGTTCGTGCACGGCGTTGGCGATGTCGCGGCCGAGCCCGGCCGCGCCGGAGATGCCGATGCGCACCGACGTGAAGTCGTCGGCGCCGATCGCGGGATGGTCGGACCAGGCCTTCCACATCGCCGGCGGGCCCGAGACGACGGTGACCTGGTGATCGCGGACCAGGGCCACCGACTGCAGCGGATCGAAGCGTTCGACGAGGACCATCGAGCCGCCGTTGAACAGCACCATGGTGAAGAGCGCGTTGAGACCGAGGATGTGGAACATCGGCAGCACGCCGAACCCGACGTCGTCGCGGTCGACGAGGGCGGAGCGGGCACCGTGCACCTGTTCGAGGTTGGCGACGAGGTTGCGGTGCGTGAGCATCGCCGCCTTGGGCGACCCGGCGGTGCCGCTCGTGAACAGCAGCATCGCGAGATCGTCGGGCTCGCGCTCGACCGCGACGGGTCCGGGCTCACCGAGGACGTCCTCGTAGGCGACGGCGTCGGCCACGTCGGCGCCGGGCAGCGCCAGGACGGGGGCATCGATCGAGCATTCGGCGATCGAGGCTGCGGCCGGGCCGACGACGACGAGCGCAGGCCGTACGGTGGCCATCTCGGTGGACATCTCCGGCGGGGGCGACAACGGGTTGGCAGGGACGGCGACGGCACCGGCGTGCAGCGTCGCGAACAGCGCCGTGACGAACCACGGGGTCGTGCCGGCGAAGATCATCACCCGATCGCCGGGCCCGACCCCGAGGTCGACCAGACCGGCGTGGAAGCGGACCACGTCGTCCGCGAGCTCGCGGAACGGTGATCGTACGGCCGCGGTGCACGAGCGCCGGTCGATCCGACCCGGCTCGCTCGTCGAGCATCGACAGAATGTTCATGGGAGCCTCCGAGACCCGCGAGTACCGGTGCGACACGTGACCTCCGACACCGGCAATCGCCCACAGTAGCCCTGCGAGGGCATCGGGGGTCAGGCGGGCTCGACGGAGCGACGAGGCCGGGTCCGAGCGTGAGCCCGACAGCCCAGGCCGGCGCCTGCCGGCTCGTCGCAGTGGGTCGAGCGGCTCACATCGGCCCGATCGGGACGAATGGACCATGGGACCTGCGGCGCGGGCGCCGACGGAGCCGTGATGAAGCTCCTGACCGCGTGGCTGGTTTCGACGCTCGCGATCTCGTCGCGTCGATCGGCCCCACCACGGCGCAGGTCGACGACCCTCGCTCGTGTCGGCGTCGCCGTCGCGCCGAGGACGCGTTCGTCGCACACCTCAATGCGGCGCGCTGTCGACGCGGGCCTCGAACCGCTGCGACGCGACCGACGACCTCGTCGAGGCCGCCCGCGGATGGGCTCGCTGGATGGGCGAACGAGAGCGAGCTCCGCCACGCCGACGACATCGTGACCGGCGCCCCGGCCGACTGGACCAAGGCGGGCGAGAACGTCGGACGAGGCGGGACCGTCGATGCGGTCTGGGATGCGTTCATGGCCAGCCCCTCGCACGCGGCCAACGTCCTCGATCCGGCGTTCACCCGGATCGGCGTGGGGGTGGTGCGGACGCCCGACGGTGTCCTCTACACCGCGCATCGGTTCGCCGGTGCGCCTCGGACCAACCGGCGCAGCCCTCCCCACCCGCCGGGGACCGGAGCCACCGACCGCACCGCCGATCCCGTTTCGGGGCCGGTCGATCTCGACGCTCCCCCACCGATCGAGCTGGCCTTCGGGGACGACGGCCCCGGACGAGCCGATGCGGCCACCGGAGCGAACCGACGCCGGCCGATACCCCGACGACGGACCCCGACCGCCTGACGGCGACGATGCGGGTCCTGCTCGAGGCCTCGGCCTGAGACGGGCGACCCCGGGCTCTGTGGCCCCGAGAGGGATCAGCGCGCCAGGAAGAAGAGCTGCAGCACGCTGGCACCGAGGATGAGGGCCAACAGGATGGCGGTGATCAGCGTCGTCCAGGGGCGCATCAGCCGACCTCGCGTGGTCCGCGGCCCAGGGTGACCGGCGTCGACATCCCGGCGACATCGGCGTCGTCGCCGCCGTCGCGCAGCTGGACCTGATCGCTCGCTCCGAGCCGGAGATCGTCGGCGGCCGACCCGCGGCCACGGCCAGGGCCAACAGGCCGTAGGAGTCGGTCAGCAGTCCGACGCCGCCCGGAGGAATCTGATCGAAGGTGCGCACCCGCTCGACGCGACGGGTGAGGTCGCCGGCGGTGAGCATCAGGCCCGAGCCGAAGCCCTCGAGGTCGTCGGGATCGAGATTGAGCTGCAGGTTGCCGTAGTGGTCGACCCACAGGACCTCGCCGACCAGCGCATCGCCGTCGCGGCCGCCGACACCCATCACGCCGGGCTGCAGGCTCGTGACCTCGACGTCGGTACCGACCTCACCGAGCGGCACGCCGTTGCAGAGGTGCGCGGCCACGGGCCCGAAGACGTCGCGCCCGTCGAAGGTCGGCCCCGGCGCGGGCACGTGGTAGGCGGGATTGTCCAGAACCACCGCACGGGTGGCGCCACCGACCATGGCCACCGCCGGCGCGAGGAGACCGTTGTCGGGCCCGACCAGTACCGACTGGCCGTCACCGACTTCGATGGCGACAGCCCGGCGATCGGTGCCGACACCGGGATCGACGACGGCGACGACCACACCGGGAACCAGGTACTGGCTGGCCCGTGGCGAGCGCCAGCGCCCCTGCCCGGACGTCGTAGCGACCGATGCCATGGGTGATGTCGATGACGGTGACGTCAGGCGCGATCGACCGAATGACCGAATGCACGACACCGACGAATTCGTCGACGAGGCCGTAGTCACTCAAGAAGCTGACCGTGTCGTAGCGCAGCTCGCTCATGGTGTCGAGGCTACGGCCCGGCGTCGAGGCGCGTCAGTGGTTCGAGCGTCGACCGCGACTCACCGGGGCCGGACGGGTCCGGTAGCCGCGGGACCGTCGCCGGGGTCAGCCGGCCTGGGTGTATCGGCTGGAGAGAAACTGATCGACGTCGTCTTCTCGAAGGCGGTACGACTTGCCGACCCGCACCGCCGGGATGTCACCCGCCTTGATGAGGCGGTACACGGTCATCGTCGACACCCGCATGAGCGTGGCCACTTCGGCGACGGTCATGAACCGTGCGAGACCTTCCGGCTGCGCCATTCTGCTAACCCCTTCCGCTTGCCAGCGGCCACCATAGGTCACTGGGCCCGGCTTGCCAAAAGTCGCAGAATCGCCCGCTGGCCTGGGGGTTTGGGAGCGTCTACGTCGGGCTCAGCGGCTGCCGAGCTCGACCGAGCGAGCCGTGGCCGCGGCGACGACACGTGCGATCAGATCGTCGAAGCCGGCTGCGGCGAGCACGTCGAGTCCTGCGGCGGTGGTGCCACCGGGCGAGGTGACATTGGCCCGCAGGACCGCGGGATCCTCCCCGGATTCGGCCAGCAGGCGCGCCGCACCGAGGATGGTCTGGCGGGTCAACACATCGGCCGTGCCGGGCTCGAGGCCGGCCGCCACCCCGGCAGCGACGAGGGCTTCGGCCATCGCGAACACATAGGCCGGGCCGGAGCCGCTGAGGCCGGTGACGGCATCCATGCGGTCCTCGGCGACGACGACGACCTCACCGACCGACACCATGATCGCGCTGGCCCAGTCGAGGTCTTCGCCGTGGTGGGCGTCGTCTCCGGCCCCGACACAGATCGCGGCCATGCCGGCGCCGACGAGCGACGGCGTGTTGGGCATCGCCCGCACGACGCGGGTCTCGGCGGGAAGCCACGATGTCAGAGCGGCGGTGGTGATCCCGGCAGCGATCGACAGGACCCGACACGGCTGGTGCGGGCGCAGTGCCGCACAGACGTCGGCCACCTGGTCAGGCTTGACGGCGATCAGGACGTCGGCGGGCTCGGAGGCGTCGGCGAGAGCATCGTCGACGTCGGCGGCGAGCACCAGGCCTTCGTGACGGCGCTCGAGCTCGTCGCGTCGGGCGTCCGACCGGCTCGACGACGACGATCGCACCCGGCGACGCCCACTCGGCCGCCACGAGACCTCCGACGAGGGCCTCTCCCATCTTGCCGCCACCGACCACGACCAGCTGCATCATGGCGGGGACCGTAGCGTCGGCCGTCCGCCGATGGGTCGACGACCTCAGGACATCGTGGCCAGCACGGACAACACGTCGGCGGCCTCGGTCCTGGGGTTGACGAGACACAGCCGGAACACGAGCTCGCGCTGCCACCGGGTGGGGACGATCAGCACCGTGCCCGATCGAGCGGCGGCGGCCGACCAGGCACGCATCGTGTCCTCGGACCAGCCGGATCGGCGGAAGAGCACCACGCTGAGATCGGGCTCCATGACCAACTCGAGCGCCGGGTCCGCATCGATGCCCGCAACGATCTCGGCCGTCGTCGCGAGCACCGTCTCGACCGCAGCTGCGTAGCGATCGGTGCCGTAGGTGGCGAGCGAGAACCAGAAGGGCAGACCACGGGCACGACGGCTCAACTGAACGGCATAGTCCGACGGGTTCCACTCGTCGCGATCGATCTGTTCGAGGTACTCGGCGTGCTGGGCGTGCGCCGCAGCTGCGTCACGCGGATCGCGAAAGACGAGCGCACAGCTGTCGTAGGGGGCGAACAGCCACTTGTGGGGGTCGACGACGAAGCTGTCGGCGCGCTCGATGCCGCGCAGCCGGGGACGGACCGATGGGGCCACGATGGCCGCCAGGCCATACGCACCGTCGACGTGCAGCCAGCAGTCGTGATCTGTGCAAACGGCAGCGATCCCCGCCAGGTCGTCCACGAGCCCGGCGTTGGTCGCCCCGACGTTGGCCACCACAGCGAAGACGTCAGAACCCCCGGCCTCGAGCACCGGACGCAGCGCCTCACCCGTGAGACGACCGACATCGTCGCCTGGCACCCATGCGACGTCGACGTCCATCACCTCGGCTGCGGCTGCGATCGACGAGTGCACCGCGTCGGTGGCCGCGATCCGCCAGCGGCCTCGTGGCTCACCGCGTAGCCGGCGGGCGCGATGGCGGGCGGCGACGAGTGCACTGAGGTTGCCGACGGTGCCGCCCTGGACGAACGTTCCGCCCGCGTCATCACCCCATCCGGCCAGCTGCGCGAGCCATCGCAGCGCCTGGTTCTCCGCGTGGATCGCGCCGGCGCCACACTCCCAGATGCCACCGAAGATCTGCGCAGCGCTGACTGCGAGGTCGAAGGTCAGCGCCGCCGCAGTGGGCGCGGCCGGCACGTACGCGAGGTTCATCGGATGGCCTTGGGCACGGGTGGCGGGCACGATGACCTCGGTGAAGCGCCGAAGCGCTTCGTCGCCGCCGATCCCGTGGGGCGTGATCGATTCGGCCAGAGCCGCATCGAGCTCGGCTGCGGGTCGGGCACCCGTCATCGGGTCCTCGCCGCCGACGATGCGCTCGGTCGACCACGAGACGATCGCATTCATGAGATCGGGATCGATGTCGAAGAACCGGTCACGCATCGCCGCTGGGTCCGATCTCCACGGCAAACTGCGCCATGGGTGCGACGGTACCCGACGGCGGTGCCGCCGACCCCGCGTCGGCGCCGGCGAGGACATCGCCGGTGTTCCGCGCACCCGGGACCAACGGAGGCCCCGCCGAAACGGCGAACCGTGATGCGGCTGCTCAGTGCCTCGGACGCAGCGTCGGGTAGACGCGTACGCCCATGGTCGCCCACACCCCGAGACCCAGCAGTGCGAGCAGCCCGGTGGAGCCGAGCGCAGAGGTGACGGCCAGCGCCGTTGGTCCGCCGACGAACGCTGCGATTGTGATCATCGGGACCACCACGGCGATCCATCTCGCCGAGATCCCCATGGCGAAGCGCTGGTAGCCGCCCATGACGAGCACGACAGCGCTGAGCCCGAGGACGACGAACGACAAGTTCCCGGCCATGAGGATGACCAGCACCTGATGTCCCTCGCGGAACCGATCACCGAAGGCCGTCGCCAGGATCCAGTCGCCGGCGACGAGAATCACGGCGAACACGGGGACCAGCACCACGGCGAGGAGTGTCGCCAGACGGCGGACGAAGCGTTCGAGCGTCTCGGTGCGGCCGCGAGCGACGTACCCGGCCACCAGCGGGGCGAGCGCGACGCTGGCGAGCCCGACCGGGGCCCCGACCTGGGTTCGCGAACGTCGATGCCGTGCCGTAGAGAACCGCATCGCCCTCGGCGAAGGCCTGCGAGGCCAGCCACACGTCTGCGCGAGCGATCACCAGTCCCACGACCTCGACGACGAGGAACGGAAGGCCCGCGCCCAGCGGCGCCCATCGAAACAGCGCAGTCGACGTGGCCGTGTCGGCGCCCGCCTCGTGGGCGATGGACCACAGCCGGACGTGTCCGACGATTGCGAGCGCGCACCCGACCCCCGCCATGAGCAGGAGGAGGCCCGTCAGGTCCGGCGAACCGAACGCCAGGTGGTAGATGCCCACGACGACGATCACGGCGACAGCCCGGACGTGGTGTGCGAGTAGGGCGCTCCACACCGGCAGGCCGAGGCCCATCAACATGTCGCTGTAGGTGAGGCGGAACGATTCGGCGCCGAGCACGATTGCCGTGAGCACCCACAGCAGCCAGAACCTGCCGTCACCGGCAAGGGCCACCAGCGCTGCGGTCGCCGCTGCGGTCACGAGCGTCGGGACGACACAGGATCGCACCGCGGCGCGGGCGGTGCGGATGGCTGCGGGCCAGTCGCCGATGGCCCGGGTGTGCGAGAGCTGACGGACGGCCTCCTGATTCAACCCGAGACGGCTGAGGCTGGGGACCAGGGCGAGGGCGACGAGCAGTACCAGAAAGTAGGCGAGATCGGCGTCGTCGAGCGTGCGCGCCAGGTACGCCGTGAGGCCGAACGTCGCCACGATGCCCGAGACAGCCATGACGGCCCGCCAGGAGAAGGACCGGGCGAACTCGCTGCCGCCCGGTCTGCGGTCGGGGCCTGGTCCCGGCGTGTTCTCGGGCGACGTCGGGGGGATGGTGTCGGCCGGGCGGCTGTCGATCAGGCCGCAGATGGCGCCGCGCACCCAGCTCCGCTGGATCCGTGCCACGTCGCGGTGACCACGGGCAGCCTGGAGGAACGAACCGATCGTGCGGCGGACCAGCAGGAACAGCACCCACGCCCGGGAGAACCGGTGTACCCGCCAGAGATGGCCCGTTCCGCAGCCGTAGAGCACCGACTTCGCCTCCGAGTCGGGGCCGGTCTCGTAGCGGACCTCGCGGTGGTGCAGCACGAGATCGGGCTCGTACCGGACGGTCGACCCCGCCTCGACGACCCGCAGCACGAGGTCGGAGTCCTCGCAGGCGCCGTACCAGCCCGGGGATCCCGTACCGATGGTCTCGTCGTAGGCGCCGACCGCCTCGACGACCTCGCGGCGGAAGATCATCGCCGGGCCGATCGAGGTGCGGTGGTAGTTCCAGGCATTCACCGACCGCGGTCGCGTCGACCATCGCAGTGAGCTGTCGCCGCCGTCGTCGGTCGCGAGCCGCACGCAGAGGCCATCCCATTCGGGGTGGGTGTCCAGACGGTCGATTCCGGCCCCGAGCAGTTCACCACCGAACCAGGTGTCGTCGTCGGGGAACATGACATAGGTCCCCCGGGCGAGCCGCAGGCCTGCGTTGCGTCCGGCGGACACGCCGATGCCGGATTGCAGGTAACAGCAGGGCACGGCCAGGTCGGCCTCGTCGAGCACTCGCCGGGTCTGGTCGTCGGGCCCCTGGTCGACGACCACGAGCTCGACGTCGAGGCCGTCGACGAGCTCGAGTGTGATGGACTCGACCATTCTGCGCATCTCGATGGGACGCCCGATCGTGCTCACCACGAGGGTGATGTCGGGTGCGTCCACACGCTGCGGCGGGCCGAAGTGGCGTGGGCAGAGCGCAGCGTGGCCGTGGGCCGACCGAGCGGACTCGGACGCCGTCTCGGTGGATTCGCCCATCGGTCTGCGCAGCCTCCAGCCCGTTCGGGGGCTTGTACCCGACGCCTCGCACGGACGTCCGCTCGGATGCCGATCGTACCGCAGGGCGACCGGACCACGGATGGGTCGAACGACGGATACGTGCTTGCGCTCCGTGCGCCCTCGGCGTGGCCCGGTGGCCAGGCCCAGGTCAGCCGAGGTAGAGCATGGGGTCCTGCGCGACACCGTTGACACGGGTCTCGAAGTGCAGGTGCGGTCCTGTACAGCTCCCGGTGCATCCCATCAGGCCCACGGCCTGGCCGGCGCCCACACTCTGGCCGGCGCCGACGCTGAACGCGCTGAGGTGTGCGTACACCGTGGTGAGACCACCGCCGTGGTCGATCAGCACCATGTTGCCGTAGCCGCCATAGGGCGCAGCCGACACGACCGTGCCGCTCTGCGCGGCGGCGACGGGTGTCCCCGTCGGCGCGGCGATGTCGATGCCCTGGTGGGCGCGCCCCCAGCGAGGGCCGAAACCCGAGGTCACCACGCCGCCGGCAGGCCAGCTCATACCGCTCGCAGCGGGAGGGGGCGGGAGGGGCGCCGGCGTGGGTACATCGGGCGGCGTGGCCGAATCGTCGGGCTGGGCTGCGGCCGCTGCCGCCGCCGCTGCCGCTTGTTGTTGCGCCAGCGCCAACGCAGCCTGACGCTGGTCCTCCTCGGCGATCAGTGACGTGATGAGCACGGTGAGCTCGCCCTCTTCGGCGGCGAGCGCGTCGACCTCGGCCTGGACGTCGTCGATGCGGCGATCGAGGGCCCGCTGGAGACGACGTTGCTCGGCCAGGGCGTCCTCGAGTAGCGCCAGCTGCTCGGCCTCGTCGGCCTCCTCGGCACGCACGCGACGCACGGCTTCGTCGGCGTCGCGTCGGAGCCCGACCAGCTGGTCTTCGGCGCCGCGGAGCTGATCGATGATGTCAGCCTCGTTGGAGGAGATGGTGTCGAGCAGAGCCGACTTGTGCGCAGCGACCGTGACATCGGCGGTGGTGAGCAGCGGGTCGATCCGCTGCGCATCGGGCTCGACGTAGGCCTCGACGGCTCGCCGCACGAGCGAACTGCGCAGCTCGTCGATGCGTCCCGACATCTCCTCGACGCGGGTTGCGGCGTCGCGGGCCTCGACTCGCGAGGCGCGCAGCGACTGGCGGATGGCGTCGAGACGAGCCTGCTGGAGTGCCACATGGGCCCGCAGATCGGCGACCGCCTCTTCGAGTTCGGCGTCCTCTGCGAGCAGCGGATCGAGGCGGGCGGCGGCCTCGGCGGCTGCGGCACGAGCCTGCTCACGTTCGGCCTTGGCGGCCTCGATCTCGGAGGTCTGTGCGTCGAGCGGGACCGCGGCGAGGCTCGCTGCAGCGAGGGCAAGCGTGACGGCGACCGCACGAGCTCGATGGTTCCGGGACATCGGCGGGCACGCTATTCGCTCGGCGCCGCCGACGCACACCGACCGGGGAGCCCGACGGGCACATCGGCTCGCCCGTGGCGGGGTCGAGTGGTGCCGGTGGCGAGCCGATCCGACCGTCGACTTCCCCGAACGACGAGCATCCACCCGCCACCGGCTGAGATCAGACTAGCACGGTGAATGATCGAAAAGCAACGAAAGACTACGAAGAAGGCCCGGACGGCGAACTTCGATGCGAACGCGAGGCGGATGGCCGGCTGGAAACACTGCTCGACGGCAGCCACGATCGACCCGAGCACGCGGTCGACGGCCTCGGCATCGATCGACTCGTTGCCGAGCTGACCCGCCAGGAACACGGCGTCCTCCTGGCCGATCGAGAACGCCAGGCCGTAGAGCTTGGCGTTGCGTACCAGGAGCTGGCGGTAGACCGCCTCGGCGTTCTCCTCGGGTGCGGGCATGAAGTAGGTCTCGTAGTGCAGCGTGCGCTGCCCGAGCGTGAGCCAGACGCTGTAGACGTCCTTCGCCTCACCGAGGATGCGCACGTACCAGCGGCGCTGGCCGGGCTCGCCACGCTCGACCGCGGCAACCGCCGGATCCTCGTGCCACGCGCATCGACAGGTAGTCGTCGATCACCGCCTCGAGGCGGTCGAGTTCGTCGGGGCTGGCGGGTCCGGTTCCGTCCATGCCCACGGTGCTATCAGCTGCAGCTCACCAGGGCGCGATCGTGGAGTCGGCCATAGACCGCGGTGAGCTGATCGGCCATCGCCGACCACGTGTAGCTGCGGGCCCGCTCGGCCGCGTTCATCGCCATCTCGGCTGCCAGCAACGGATTGTCGATGATCTCCGCGGCGTAGGCCGCATAGGCGATCGGGTCGCGCCCCTCGACGAGAAAGCCGGTGTGGCCGTGATCGATCAGCGTGCGAAGCCCACCGACGGCCGCGGCGACGACCGGCGTGCCACAGGCCGCGGCCTCGAGCGCGACCAGTCCGAATGACTCCGAGCGCGACGGGGTGATCACCAGGTCGGCCGCCCGGTACCAGCTCGACAACAGGTGGTGGGGTTGCGGTGCGACGAAGTGCACCCGGCCGGCCAGGCCGAGATCGTCGACCGAGGCCATGGATGCGGGCCACCTCGTGGTCGCCGGCAGCGCCGCTGGCACCTCCGACGATGGCGAGCTCCGCCGGAGCGCTACCGACTCCGTCGTCGCCGAGCTCGGCGAGCGCGCGCACGGCGACCTCGACGCCCTTGAGCGGCTGGATCCGACCGACGAACATCAACAGTGGCGCATCGCCGAGCCCGAGGGCGCGGCGGGCTGCCGTCTGGTCGCCCGGGGAGAACAGGGCGTGTTCGACGCCGGGCGGGACGATCTCGATCCGGTCGGCCTCGGCGCCGTAGAAGCGCTGGAGCTGGCTGCGCTCGGCGAGGCTGTTGGCGGTGATCACGTCGCTGCAGCGGATCACCTCGGCCTCGGCGTCGATGCGACGCTGCGGTTCGGCGTCGCCGGTCACGGCCTTCACGCGAGCGAGGGTGTGGAAGGTGGTGACCAGCGGCAGATCGAGCTCGTGCTTGATCCGATGACCGGCCACGCCCGAGAGCCAGTAGTTGGCATGCACGACGTCGGCGCCGCCGCGGGCCACGATGTCGGCGCCGACCTGGTCGGTGAAGCTCTCGACGATGTCGGGCAACGCTTCCTTCGGCAGATCGGGATCGCCGGCGGCGACGTGGACCACCTGGACGCCCGGCTCGACGTCGACGACGGTGGGCAGATCATCGGCCCAGCGCCGCACGTAGACCGTGCAGTCCGACCCCCGGTGAGCCAGCGCCGCGACGAGCTCGCGGACGTAGACGTTCATGCCCCCCGAGTCGCCCGTTCCCGGTTGGGACAGCGGCGAGGTGTGCAGCGACAGCATGGCGACGCGTCGATGCTCGACGCTGCGGCGGGGGGAGCTGCTGGCGTTCACGGGTGATCACGCTAACGCGACCGGGGCCGAGCGCGACGGGCCGAGCGGTGCTCACCCGACGCGGGCGGCTCAGCCCAGCAGCGAGTCGACGGTGGCGTTGCCGGCCTGATAGCGGCTGATGATCTCGGCGTGGAGCCGATCGATCACGACGTGGAGGTCGTTGCGGCCGACCGAGATCTCACGCTCGTGCGCGGTGAGCGTGTCGGCGACCTCGGCGAGACGGTCGTCGTCGAGGTCGGGAAGCGACCCGATGACCGATGCCGGCACGCGGGCCTCGAGGTCGACGACGAGTGCATCGGCGTCGGCGCCGGGGGCCATGTCCTGGGGCGGACGCGGCAGCGAGTCGCTGCGCGAGCCGTCGGCGAGCAACTCGGGCAGCCGAGCGATGATGTCGTCGAGATCGGCGCGTGCTGCGCCGCTGCGGCGCCGTTCGAGTTCGCCGCGCACGATGTCGAGGCGCCCGTGGATGAGGCGCCGCACATAGGACAGCGAGTTCTCGACAGCCTGGCCGCGGTCGCGGCGCGCGCGCAGCTCGTCGAGCGACAACGACCCGAGGTCCTCGACGAAGGACGGGGCGGTGATCTCCGCCAGGGCGGCGGGCAGGTGCACGGGCATCGGACGAGTGTAGTGCGGTGAGCGTCAGCCACCGGAGACGGGCGGCAGCACGGCCACCTCGTCGTCGGGGCCGACGGGATCGTCGTCGAGAGCGGGCTCGCCGTTGCGCCAGATCCGGCAGGTCGGCAGCAGCGCAGCGAACGCGGGGCCGAACGATGCGGTTGCAGACTCGATGACGGCAGCCGACGGTGGAGCCGTCGATGGTGGTCGACCCGGTTCCGGCAGCCTCGCGGGCCGATGCGAACAGACGCAGCGTCGCCATGGACCGATGCGTACTGCGCCCGGTGCTCACGAGCGCCGGCATCGGAGGACCTCGTGGCCTGCGGGAACCGTCGAGTCGCGGACCGCGGGAGGGCTCTGGTGCACCCACGCCGGTAGTGTGGCCGCCCGTGACCGATCTGCTGCTGGTGCGCCACGGACAGTCCGAATGGAACGCCCTCGGGCGCTGGCAGGGTCAGGCCGATCCACCGCTCACCGAGTTGGGCCGATCCCAGGCCCGCCACGCTGCGGTGCATCTCCCGGCCTTCGATCTGTTGGCGTCGTCGACGCTCGTGCGAGCGGCGACGACCGCCGACGAGATCGCCGATGTGGTGGGCGTGGGCGACATCGTGCGCGACCGTGACCTCATCGAACGAGACGCCGGGCTCTTCTCGGGACTGACCCGCGCCGAGATCGACGACCGGTTCCCCGGGTACCTCGACGAGGGACGCTGGCCCGAGGGCTGGGAGGACGACGAGGTGATGGTGGTGCGCCTGGCCGAGGCGATGGAGCGGCTCCGGGCAACGGGTGCGCAGACCATCGTGGCGGTGAGCCACGGCGGGGTCATCTACGCCTTGGAGCGTGCGCTCGGCGCCGAGTTCGAGCGCGTGGCCAACCTCGGTGGCCGCTGGTTCCACCACGACGGATCCGACGCGACCAATGGCGACGTGGCGGGGACGTCGTGCCGGGGCTCTCGGACGGTTGGCGCCTGGGCGAACGGGTGCACCTGCTCGGAGCCGACGAAGAGACGATCCCCGACCAGCTGTGATGCGGGTGGCGGTCGGTCCGCTCGAGGTGCGGTCGGCGCCGAGAACGGCTGGCGCGACGACCGTCGTCGGCGCCAGACACGACTACCGACGCGGTCGGCGCCGAGACCGGCCACGCCGGCGACCGGTTATGGCGCCAGGTCGGGTGCGGGCTCGTGGACGGCGAGGGATGCGGCCTCGGCGAGCTGCGCCCGGCCCCGCTCGATCCACCAGGCGTGTTCGATCTCTCCCAGGCGGCTCGCCGGCGGGGCGTCCTCGCGGTACTCGGCCAGGATTCCCCGCCACGCATTCGTGGCCTCGAGACGGCCGAGCATCGCGCACAGGCCCCACACCACGCGATCGAGGATCACGAACGCGACCGGCATGTCCACGACCGCCATGATGTCGGCGTTGGGACCGCGCAGGTCGACGAGGTGGCGCAGCGACTCCTTGGTGAACTCCGGCGAGAACGTGAAGGTCTCGGTCAGGTACGGGCACGTACGGAGCCACGACGTAGTCCCACACCGCGAGCGGCATCGAACCCGTGGTCGCGCCGGATGAACCCGGCGTCGGCCATGCAGGCCACGGTGCCGTCGGCGTCGCCGGCCAGGAGCGGATCGATGATGGGCCACAGGCGCGCGACGTCGTCGTCGCTCCAGCGCTTGACCATCCCGAAGTCGAGGAACGTGACCGACCCATCGGCGTGGAATCGGAAGTTGCCGGGATGCGGGTCGCCGTTGAAGACTCGGGCTCGATACACCGAGCCCTGGGCGAAGCGGAACAGCACCTCGGCGGACCGGCCCCGCAGCTCCGGGTCGCCGTCGTCGACGACATCGCTGAACCGCTGGCCGTCGGCCCATTCGGTGGTGAGCACCCGCCTGCTCGACAACTCGGGCACGACGGCGGGAATCCTGATGAAGGGGTGCCCGGCGTAGCGCACGGCGAATTCGTGTTGGCGGGCGGCTTCGATGCGGTAGTCGAGCTCCTCGAGCAGGCGGACCCGCAGCTCGTCGACGACCGCTCGGGCGTCGAGGCTGTCGAAGGCGAACGACGATGCCATCCGGTAGAGCAACTCGGCGTTGCGGAGGTCCCCGCCGATGGCGACGTCGATACCCGGGTACTGGACCTTGACGGCGACCTCGCGGCCATCACGGGTGACCGGCGCGGTGGACCTGGCCGATCGACGCGGCGGCGACCGGTTCGTCGCCCCAGTCGAGGAAGATCTGCTCGGGCGGGGCGCCGAGCTCGGTCTCGACGACCTGGGCGGCCAGCGTCGGGGCCATCGGCGTCACGTCGGCCTGCAGGGTCGCCAGGGCGTCGCGTGCCTGGTCGGGGAGGCCCTCGACGACGAAGGACAGGACCTGACCCGCCTTCATCATGGCGCCCTTCATGTGCCCGAGCTCGCGGGCGACGTCCTCGGCGCTGCGGATGGCGTACGCCTGATCGAGTTCGGCGCGTCGGTCCGCATCGGCCGCAAGGCCTCGGACGCGGTTGACGCCATAGCCCACGCCGCGGCGGGCGGTGAGGCGCCAGATACGAAGGCTGCGTTCGAGGTGAACCCGTCGCGCCTCGTCGGCAGCGAAGTCGAGCGCGACTGTCGCCAGCGAGGCGCACAGCGCCGGCTGCGGCGGGAACGAGCGTGCGAGGCGCGAGTGTGGCGAAGCGGAGCGGCGTCGACGAGTGGCATGGCGCCGCGGACCGGGTGGAGCCGACGAGCACTGCGAGCCGTCGGCGAGCGCCGGCGGGCGCGGCGTGGAGCCGCATGCCTCAGACGAGTCGAGCGGGACTTCGAGCGGAAGCTTGTCGGCGGCGCAGGCCGCAAGCGCAGGACGCTCGGCGATGGTGCCGTCGGCCCGGGCGACGCGGCAGGTGTCACAGACGTTCGGCCGTCGGTGGTGAGGCAGGCCAGGACGACCTCGACGTCGGCGAGATCCTGTTCGAGACGGTCGAGGTCGGCCATGGCGCTCATGGCCCGCCAGTTCGTGCGCCTCCCGGTGCCGACGAAATCTGCCAGGGCCTATCCGCTCGAGTTCCCGGTGCCATGCTGGATCGATGGCCGATGACCTGATCTGCCCGGGGTGCGACAGCGACGACCACCTGCGCGGCGAACGCGACGGCGAGGTCATCCACATCCGGTGCGAGGCCTGCGATCACATGGGTGGGCGCTGACCCCGCGGTGCCCCACCTGCGGGGAGACCGAGCTACGGGCCGCTGCCCAGGCCGTGTGGGAGAAGTAGGGTGACCGCTGTCCATCGTGTCGGTCTCGACGGTGTACCTGTGCCCGCAGTGCGACCCGGAGAAGATCCGGCGGGTAATCGAGAGCAACACCCCCCTGCCCCCGACGACAACCCCGCCGCCGGCATGCGCTGAACGATCTCGTCTGTTCGGGCACACCGGGGGATGCTCGCCCGCGACACCGGCATCGTCGGCCCCACGATGGCCGACTGGATGCGCCGAACCCTGCTGCTTCGACGTGTTGCACTCGGCACAGCCACGTCGGACGGGTGCGTTTCACGAGGGCGGCAACTCGTCGACGCCGTTACGCAGATCGGTCCCCGAACCGGGCCCGATCGGGGTGCTGACCCTCTGCCTGCACGACGATGCACTGGCGGGCCGAGAACTCGGGGTGATACGAGACCAAGGTGAGCAGTCCCCGGTCGCTGGGAGCGATCGGCTCGAGGTCGGCCGGGTCGACGATCCGACTGCCGCCGCCGTCTGGTTGCGCAATCACGTCGTACTCGAAGGCGCCTGTTGGTGCTCGAACCTCGATGGCGTCCCCGGGCTCCAACTCATCGAGCCGGTTGAACGGCGCTCCCGATGGCATCGGCATCGGCGACGCCGACGATTCGACACCGAGACCGTCGTCGGTCGCCTCGGTGATCGTCCGGTAGATCTGTGCGGGGAACGAGCCGCCGGTGACGGAACCGTGGACGGGGATCTCGGTCATGGGGCGACCGTCGATGGCGTTTCGTCGTGCAGACCGACGCCCGCGATCGCCGTCGGCACCATCACTGGCTCCAAGCCGACCACGTCGTCCCCAACGCACGCGGCGGGCCGAGCGCCGCTGACGATCTCCAACCACTCTGCGATCCCGACAACAAGGCCAAGCGCGACCGTCTCGACCGACCCTGGCGGCTCGCGAATGATCGGTCGAATGCAACGATGAATGCCATGGCTGCCGTTGCGAGCATCGCGACACGCCGTCAGGTGCTGGGCTTCCGGCTTCGCCGGCAGGGGTTGACCGGCGACACCCCGGGGATCGACGCGTCCTGAACGCAGGCGTTCCCGACAGCGGACCCGATGGCGCCCGCTGGGCCCTGGCGCTACGCCGCACGTCCCCCTCGATGCGGACGACACGGTGCTGGCCTGGACGCTGCGGGGCGCCGCACCTGTATCGCCGCATCGACATCGCAGCCGTGGCGACCGCCAGTGCCCCGCTGAACGAGGCCGATGCCCGCTCCGGGTCTACGACGCATCGAAACCCCTGGTGGCGGCCGGGATCGACGTCCTCGATGCCCTCCGGCACGTTGCCGAGGTCACGCGGTCCGTCGTCACCGAACCCACGCCGAAGGGCGAGGTGTCCTGCCGACTCACCAAGGGCTGCCTGCCCGATCCGTACCTACGGTTCTGTAGCCCCTGTGACGCCACCCACCTGTTCGAGAACACGTTTCGCCTCGCGGCGCTCCAGGCCGGACTCGAGAGCGTGCCGGGCACCTCGCCGCCCGTGCTGCGTCACGTCGTCGGCCTCGAACCGCCGAACTACGCCCGGCTCGGCGACGATGCGGAGCCACGTTTCGACCTCGCACGGGCTTTCCTCGGGCTCACCGGCCCGGTTCGCATCGCCGATGCCGCGAAATGCGCCGACGCGCCAGATGCGGGCGATGACCGCGCACTGGCCCGACGATGTCGTCGAGGTGGCGATCGTCGACGAAGACGTCGGTCCACGGGCGAGGCCGGGTCCCTGCTCGCGGACGACCTCGACGAACTCCTCGCAACCGAGGACGCCCCCGTTGCAGGAACCGATTGCTCAGCCCGTTCGACCCCTACCTCCAGCTGCAGGACCGAGCGTTACTGGTCCCCGACGAGGCCCACCGCAAGGATCTGTGGCGGGTCCTCGGGCGGCCAGGCAACGTGCACGATGGCGAGATCGTCGGGACGTGGCGCCCGCGGGCGACGGCGAAGACGTTCCGACTCACCGCAATGGCCTGGAGGCGTCTGCCGGTCGGCGCCCGTTGCGTGCCGTCACCGGTGAGGCCGAACGACTCGCCACCCATCACGGGCTTGGCTCTCGGCGACGTGGAGTGGGCCTGACGTTTCCCACCGGTGGATCGCAACGGTTCGTGTCGCACGAGAAGCTGAAGCGCGGAGACTCCTCGCCGGGGCCGAGCGTTCCCTCTTCGGTGTGGATCCGCTCGCCGTTGCGCCGAACGATGAGGCGGTAGCTGCTCGGGGAGCCGCTGTAATGCTCCACCCATGCCTGGTAGTCACCGGCTGGGGCGCCGCCATCGGGCCAGAAGATGTTCTCCACGTGTGGGCCGGTGTCGCCCAGGCTCGGGAACGTCGTCCACATCGAGCTGTCCCCCGGTGGCCGACGATCGAGCACCGAAGGAGATCTCGCTTCCCGACGGATCGATGACGTGCAGATCCAGGTCGGTGTCGGTGCTCCACCGCAAGGTCACCTGCACATCGCCGGTTCCCAGGGTCACGGTGGGCTCGGGCGTGGGGGCAGGCGTCGGCTCGGCGGGCGCAGGCGTCGGCGTCGGCACGGGTGTCGGCTCGGCCACGACCGTGGGTTCCGGTGTCGGTGTCGCCTCGACGACGGGGAGGTCTTCGCTCACCCTTGGTCCCCACCGGCCGGTCGAACTCGGCACCGGTCCGCAGATCGATCAGACGCAGGAAGGTGACCGTTGCGGGAAGCGGCTCGACAACGGCGACCTTGTTCGGGTTGTACCCCGGCCAGGGCGACCCGACCGGCTCGACCTGGGTGATCTCGGTTGGCGGTCGGGTGAGAGGATTCCCGCACGCACAACGGGTGCGGGGGACGCCGAGATCATCGACCAGGACAGCGGAACCCTTCTGCAGAACGGCATCACACGGCGTGGCGCGGCCGTCGGCGAATCCATGGTTGACCACCAGGGTGTCGGCCATGAGGACCGCAGGGGTCAGCGTGTCGACATAATCGCCGACATCGTCGGAGCCGAGGAGGTCATCGCGGAAGCGCACGGTCGGGTCGGCGTTCAAGGCGTCGACCCAGGCGGTCGACTTCGCCGGGTTGACGGCGAGGAATTCCACGAGCTGGTCGACGTCACATCGGGTGTTGTCCTCGGTTCCTCCATAGAGCCCTGGCGCTGTGGCGCTGACCGCGCACGACCGGTCCCACCTCCGCGGCTGCGTCGCCGACCGCTGCGCTGCTGCCGGCGGAGGGATCGCTGGGGGTGGCGGTACTCACGACGGGGACCGAGGGAGGAGCTTCGTCGAGCGGTGCCTCGAGTTCGGGTTGGATCTCGACCACCGCAGGGATGGGGGCATCGTCGGCGAAGGGGTGCTCGCCAGCAACTAGCCGGCCGGTTCGAGCGTTGCCACGGCCACGTTCGCGGGCGGCAGGACGGGGTCGTCGTCGAGGTAGAGGATCACGCCGACCGACCGCGGAGATCACACCCATCAATGCCAACAGTGCTGCCCACCGCCGGCTTCGGGTCCGATCATCGGCCGGTCCTCGCCCCACGACCACCGGCGCTGAACCAGTCGACCCGACGACGAGCGCGCGGTCGGCGGCATCGTCGGTGACGACTCGCCCGACTGCCCTGCCGGGGTGGTGGCAGCAGGCGTTGCCGCGGGCGATGGGATATCCCTGGTGTCGGGGCCCTGGTCGTGGGGCGCGACGACGTCGTCGGTCCAGCTCTCGCCGTCCCACCAGCGCTGCTCGGCAAAGCCGAGCGGATCGGGGTACCAGCCCGGGGGATGGTCTGGCGTGGGCATGATCAGTCCTCGGGGGGATGCTCGAGCAGCTGGTGCTTGAACTCGGCGAACTCCTCGTCGCTCAGTTCGCCGGCCTTGTGCAGCGCCGACAACTGCGAGAGTTCCTCTCCGACATGGACATGGTGTTCGCCTCCGGCCGGTTGTCCCTGCGCCGCCACCACGACCGGCAGGGCGGGCGTCGCCGCAGGCGACGCGGGTGTGCGTGAGCGACCGAAGAGCAGCGCGACAGCCCCTCCGATCGCCGCCACGCCGACGGCGATCAGTGCAATGGGAAGGATGGAGGAGTCTCCGTCTCCGCTGCGTTCGATGGGGGCGGCAGCAACCTCAGCAGGCGAGTCGTGGCCGCATCCGCCGTGGGAGCGGGCTCGGTCTCTGCGGGAACGGTCTCGGTCGGGGCAGGGGGACCGCCGACCTCGTCGCGCAGACGAACCGCCTCGATGCGGTACTCCTGGGCGCCACAGTGCGCAGGCATGCGCTGGAGCGTTTCGTCGAAGAGGGTGATCGCGACGGAGTAGTTGCCTTCGAGGTACTGCGTGAGGGCCTGGCGATAGGAGATGTAGATCATGGAGAAGCCGTTCAACACGCCGGGGTTGCCGGGCCAGAAGCTCGCCGACGTAGCGGTCTGTGGGAGAGACGAACTTGAACGAGTCGAGGTAGCCGATCACCCCGAACGAGTTCACGCCGAGCGCTCGTCCCTCGAAGTCGACGGTCGGCCCACCACTCATGCCGCTGTCGATCGTGGAGCTGCACCTCGAGGACCTGATAGCCACCGAAGCTGCTGGTCGCGATCGAGCTGATGCGGCCGTCCTGCACGCTCGGCGCCAGAGCCTGACCGGTCGTTGCCGAACCGACCGCGCCGGGATAGCCGACCGAGAGGATCTCGGACCCGACGGTGGGCGTGCGGTCGGCGATCTCGAGGACCGGGATCGGAGCGGTTGCGAGCGAGCCGGGGTCCTCGATGCTGATCAATGCCACGTCGCCTTCGTCGATCGGCACGTTGTCGACGACCCGCGCGTGATCTCCGACTGACCTCGGAGGCCCGAACTCACGGTGCAGTAGCTGACGAAGATCTCCTGTTCTGGCGCCGAGTTCGCACTGTCGCCCTCGACCGTCCAGGTGGTTGCGGCGAGATTCTGGATCTCGGCCAGCGACAGGCCGGGATAGAGGTTGTTGGCGAAGGCGAAGTCCGCTGCGGGACCAACGATGATGTCGCTGGGCGCTGTGCCGGCTTCGACGTCGGTCTGGGTGCAATGCGATGCGGTGATGACGCGATTCTCGCCGACGCCCCAACCGGTGCATCCGACCACGGGCTCGTAGGGGAACCCATCGTTCATGTACACACCGAGGCCCGGATCGCGCACGAAGATCCGGTAGTACACCTCGATGTAGACGACCGACGCTTCCGCGACTGCCGAACCGAACGTCGCCGTCGGAGTCTCGGGCGCGAGTGGCGGGCCTTCCTGTGCCTGCGCTCCGGGGGACGTGAGCGTGGCCACCGGCAGTTCCGATCGCAACGAACGATGCCAGAATGAACCGCATCGGGGGCCTCCTTCGTCAACCGGAACGTACGGCCGCGTTCACGATATCCGTAGGGGCGAATGTCACCGAGTCCGATCGGTCAGGTAGCGCTCGACCGCAGCGACCTGCGCCCCGAGGGCGTCGCGCAGCCCGGAGGCGATCACCCGGGTGACCTCGGCCTC
>CAVQUE010000006.1:0-12805 GCA_963716795.1 uncultured Acidimicrobiaceae bacterium
GGGCGTGGGGTTCGTTCCCCAGACCGAGAACGTGTTCCCGTCGTTGACGATCATCGAGAACCTCGAGATGGGCGCCTACCAGCTGTCCGGTGACATCGTCGGCCAACGCATGGAAGGCATCATCGAGCTGTTCCCACGGCTCGGCGAGCGAGCCCGCAACCGAGCCGGGCTGCTGTCGGGCGGCGAGCGCCAGATGCTCGCGATGGGTCGGGCCCTGATGATGGAACCGGCGGTGTTGCTGCTCGACGAGCCCTCGGCCGGGCTGTCCCCCGCCTATCAGGGCGAGGTCTTCGAGAACGTGTCGGCGATCAACGCCACGGGCGTGTCGATCGTCATGGTCGAACAGAACGCCCACCGCTGCCTCGCCATCGCCGACCGCGGCTACGTCCTCGACCAGGGCAAGAACGCGTACGACGGCACCGGTGACGAGCTGCTGAACGACCCCAAGGTCATCGAGCTCTACCTCGGCACCCTGGCTCGTCGGGCGTAGCGAACTCCTGGGAAACGACCCGAGGGCCCCGGCCGAAGCCGGGACCCTCGTAGTGAACGCAATCGGTGTGAATCAGCCCGCAGAGTCGAAGGTGACCTGCTCGAGGACCTGCTGGACGCCGTCGGCGTCGAAATCGTAGATGTCGTAGACGCCCACGCCCGGCTCGCCGACATCGAGGAAGTCGATGAGGCCAGAGGCGCCGTTGTAGTCGATGTCGGCGCCTTCTTCCAGCAGCGTTGCGCACTCGCTGAAGCTGCCGCACGTCTCGCCGCCACGGGTGACTTCGACCATTGCGGCGGCGATGTCGACGGGATCGTTCGAACCGGCAGCCTGCGCAGCGAGAGCGATAGTGATCGCACAGTCATAGGCCTGCGCCGAGAAGATCGGCGTGACACCCGGGGCGTACGCCTCGAAGTTCCCGGGGAAGTCTGCCGCACCGCTCTCCGGGGCGGCCGATGGCTGCGTGCCCTTGATTCCTTCAGCAACACCGGGGTTTGCTTCGTCGATCTTGGCACCGAGTTCACTGTCAGCCATGCCATCGGTGATGTAGATCTGGATCGCATCCGGACCCACGCCCTGTTCGATCATGGTCTGGATGATCGAGGTGCCCTCGTCGAAGGCGATCAGAACCACGGCGTCGGGGCCGGACTCGATCACGCTCGTGACCACGTCGTCGAAGCTGGTGGCGTTGATGTCGTACGGCGTGTCGAACACGACCGTGCCGCCGCCGGCCTCGATCGCCGGAGCGAAGAAGTCGGTGAAGCCCACGCCGTAGTCGTCAGAGCGTGCAACCACTGCGATGTTCGAGAAGCCGTCGCCGAGCACGAGGTCAGCCAGCGCGGGAGCCTGGAGATCGTCGGAGGGTGCGGTGCGGAAGTAGAAGCCATCGTCGCCGTCGGTACCGAGACCTGCGGCGGTGTTCGAGGGCGAGCACTGCACGACCGGCGCCGAGGTGACCTTGTCGATGATCGCACCACTGATGCCCGAGGCCGCCGCGCCGACGATGGCATCGACGTTCTCGGAGCCGAGAAGCCGATCGACGGTGGCGTTGGCGATGTCGGGGTCGGTGCCGGAGTCGCCCTCGACGAGAGCAACTGGCGCACCGTTGACGCCACCGTGGGCATTGATGTCACAGACCGCCATGGAGACGGATTCGATCATCGGTGGGCCGAGTGTTGCAAGGGCACCGGTTGCGGGCAACACCGTACCGATGGTGAGGCCATCGCCGGCTTCGCCACAGCGCTCGCCGGGGCCGTAGGCGGCCTCGGTCATGGCTCCGTCGTCTTCGGCCATCTCGCCGTCGTCGGTGGCGGCTTCGCCGTCGTCTTCGGCCATCTCGCCGTCGTCGGTGGCGGCTTCACCGTCGTCGGTGGCAGCTTCACCGTCGTCGGCGTCTTGCTCGGTGGCCGTGGGTTCGTCGTCGTCATCACCGCAGGCTGCCGCGATCAGGCCGAAGGCCAAGAAGATCGCGAGCAACCGCATCAGGGTCTTGCTCATGGGTTGATTCCCTCCACAGGGAGTATTGGGTCCGATCGGACCCCTAGGTAACGGCACCAGAGATGCCAGGGACGAAAGGCTATTGCATCTTCGAGGTGAACAGACAGCAGCCGGCAAATACCGTTCACGAACGCACGAGCGGAGCAGAGGACGTGCTGGGCCGCCGACGGGATCGGCGGCGCAGCCGACCGGGACGTTGGACCCTGCCTGGCGCACCGAGGGTGGGCGACGGTGAGGACATGCCGACCCGTGCGCTCGTGGCCTACCTCCTGTGCGCTGCGGCGTTGGCCGCCACCCTGCTGGCAGGCGGCGGATCCGGAGACGTCGTCCCGGATTCAGCACCCGTCGCCACGCCTGCGGGGTCGCCGACCCCGGTCGGAATCGCCGAGGCACCAACCGGTCGCGACCTCGGCATCTTGTCGAATGGGCGCTCGGGCGCTTCCGCCGACAGCGCCTCCCCGAGCCGGACGTCGCCGCGATCGTGGCGGTCGTCCAGAGTGGGTGCAGTGGTCGTCGAGCATGGGTGTCGATCGAGGACGACGAGGCCGTCGTCGCACTGTGTGCGGACCTCGAGGTCACGTGTGCCGGCTTCCGAGGTGTCGTCGTGCTCACCGACGAGGCCAAGCGGTGCCTGCTCCACGAGCTCGCGCACGTCTGGATCCACGACAACGTCGATGCCGACCGACGCGACCTGTTCATGACTCCACACCGGCGCCGTTGCCTGGGACGACCCGGACCTGCCCTGGCATGCACGCGGCATCGAGCAGGCGGCCGAGACCCTCGCATGGGGGCTTCGATGCGAGCCGACGGTTGCGCCGTCGGGCACGACGGCGTCGTGCCTTCGCCGGGCGGAGGGTTCGAGATCCTGACCGGTCGGCCACCGACGGTCGACTGCGAACGCTGCGCGCCCCCGCCCACGACTCCCCCGCTGATCACGCCACCCCGAGGGAATCGGCGGTGAGGCCGGATCTACTTCCCGGGCGCCACCCGCTCGAGCACCTCGCCGAGTTCGGCCACCATGCCGGCGTAGAAGGGTCCGAACTCGGCGTACACCGAGGATGCCTCGTCGAAGCGCATCGTGTACACGACGTCCTTGAGGTCGTCGGGATGCACGCAGAACAGGGTCACGCCCCACTCGTAGTCGTCGATGCCCGGTCGAGCCGGTGATCACCTGCAGGACCCGCCCGGCGAACTTGCGGCCCGAGGCGCCGTGCTCGTACATGAGCTCCTTGCGGCGCTCGAAGTCCTCGGTGAACCAGTTCTGCGTCGGCCTCGCGCTTCTTGCGACATCGGGTAGAAGCACCACGCCGGCTTGTCGTCGGGCGGCAGCTGCGGGTACAGCCGAGCGTTGCGCATCTCCTCGGGCACGCCCGGCCGCGTACTCGCGAGATCTCGGTGAGCGACACGTAGGAGTCGACGACGTCGAGGCCCGGCGACGAGCTCGGTCTGCAGGTCGCGCAGGCTCCACTGGTCCTCGCGACAGCGCCATGACCGCCAGGTCGGCCTTGTGACCGAGCATGGCCACGGCGATCGACCTGGTCGCCAGCCTCGCGTGCGGCATCGACCACCGCCTCGGCGGCAGCTCGGTCCGCGAGGGGCCCGGTCTTGCAGAACAGGTGCACGACACCCAGGCCGGACGTCGGGGACAGCGGGGAGGTCATGGACCGCAGTGTAGGACACACGCGCTCGGATTGACGGTCGCGCTCAGATGTAGGAGCCCGACCCCGCGTACACGTTCATGGCGCCGGCGCGGGCGAAGCCGGCCAGGACGACGTTGGCTGCGATGGCGACCTCGATGGCGAGCGACGACGGCGCACTGACCGCGACGACGGCCGCGAAGCCCGCCGCCCAGGCCTTCTGCACCATCTCGAACGACGCCCGACCCGACACGAACAGCCCCAGCCCCGAAGCCGGCAGCGCATCGTCGAGCAGCAGGCGGCCGACGACCTTGTCGACGGCGTTGTGGCGACCGATGTCCTCACGCACGATCACCACCTCGCCGTCGGCGTCGAAGGCTGCGGCGGCGTGGACGCCACCCGTGGTCGCGAACAGCTCCTGGTGGGGACCGACGAGCTCGGGGGTGGCTGCGAGGGTCGCCAACGGAAACGGACGGCGGTTCGGGCAGCGGTAGCAGGCGGGCTGCGAGGTCGTCGATGGTGGCGTTGCCGCACACGCCGCAGGCGCTCGACGGTCACGCCGAGCCGCGGGGTCGGCACGGGTGCCAGGCCTCCGGTCTCGACGGTCACGATGTTGACATCGGGTATCCACGTCGCACCCACCCGGAGACCGGTGATGCGGGCATCGCCCAGCACGCCCTCGGCATGACAGAACCCGGCCGCCAGCTCGAAGTCGTGGCCCGGCGTGCGCATCGTCGTGGCCACCAGCGCGTCATCGAGGTGAATGGTCAGCGGTTCTTCGACGATCACATCGTCGTCGCCCGCCCGCAGACGGCCGTCGCGCCACGCCCAGCTCTCGATGCGCGTGCTCCCGTCGTCGCTCATGGCGCGCCGATCAGCGCTCGAGCGAGGCGACGAGGTGGCGGTGCATGGGCTCGCCGACCGCGGCCATGTCGAGTTCGTAGTCGAGGCGGTCACCGTCGACCACGACACGGCGGCGCACCTCGTCGACGCGCTTGGCCGAACGGGTGGTGACGACCTGGTGCGACACCATGGTCAGCGAGGTCGCGGTGATGGTCACGTCGTGCAGCTCGACGATGCCGCTCGGCTGCACGACGATGAACTCCGCGGACGCGTCGTCGAGCGGACGGAGATAGCCGGTCTCGGCGTGCAGCGGTGCGCCGGTCTCGGCATCGCTGGTGCGCTGGGCGTAGGCGATGAACGCCTTCCCGACATGGCTGAACGTCGCGACCTCGAGGTAGTCGAAGGCATCGATCGTCGGGTAGTCGCCGTGGCCCCGCCCACGCCAGGACCCGAGGAGAAAGGCCAACGGCTCGAGGTCGGCGTGCAGGGGCGGGTCGTCGGCCATGGGCTCCATCCTGGCCGACCGTGCCCGGCCACGCACGCACATCGGCGCCGGAGCCGGGACTCGCGCCATGGGTCCGGGACGCGCCGGAGGGGCGTCCCCGTGGGAACGCCCCTCCGTCTCGGTGCCGGTGTCTCAGAAGTCCATGTCGGGCATGCCGCCGCCTGCGCCGCCTGCGTCGGGGGCGTCGGCGATGACGCACTCGGTGGTGAGGAACAGCGCCGCGATCGAGCCGGCGTTCTGCAGGGCCGAGCGGGTCACCTTGGCGGCATCGATGATGCCGGCCTTGACCAGGTCCTCGTACTCGCCGGTGGCGGCGTTGAGGCCGTTGTTGCCCTCGAGGTTGCGCACCCGCTCGACGATGACGCCACCTTCGAGACCGGCGTTGACCGCGATCTGGGTCAGCGGAGCCTCGAGCGCCTTGGCCACGATGCGCGCACCGGTGGCCTCGTCGTCTGCCTTGAGCCCGGCAGCGGTCTCGAGGACCGCGGCCTGCGCCCGCAGCAGCGTGACGCCGCCACCGGCGACGACACCCTCTTCGATGGCAGCCTTGGTGGTGCTGACGGCGTCTTCGATGCGGTGCTTCTTCTCCTTGAGCTCCACCTCGGTGGCGGCGCCGACCTTGAGGATCGGCAACGCCACCGGACAGCTTGGCGAGACGCTCCTGGAGCTTCTCGCGGTCGTAGTCGGAGTCGGTGTTGTCGATCTCGGCCTTGATCTGGGCGATGCGGCCGTCGACGTCGGCGCGGCCGCCGGCACCTTCGATGATGGTGGTCTCGTCCTTGGTGATGACGACCTTGCGGGCCTGGCCGAGCAGATCGAGGGTGGTGTTCTCGAGCTTGAGGCCGACCTCTTCGGAGATGACCTGGCCGCCGGTGAGGATGGCCATGTCCTGGAGCATCGCCTTGCGGCGGTCGCCGAAGCCGGGGGCCTTGACCGAGGTGGAGGCGAACGTGCCACGGATCTTGTTGACGACCAGGGTGGCCAGGGCTTCGCCCTCGACGTCCTCGGCGATGATCAGCAGCGGCTTGCCCGACTGCATGACCTTTTCGAGCACGGGCACGACGTCGCGCACCGCGGAGATCTTGGAGCCGACGAGCAGGATGTAGGGATCGTCGAGGACGGCTTCCATGCGCTCGGCGTCGGTGACGAAGTACGGGGAGATGTAGCCCTTGTCGAAGCGCATGCCCTCGACGAAGTCCATGTCCATGCCGAAGGTCTGGGACTCCTCGACGGTGATGACGCCGTCCTTGCCGACCTTGTCGATGGCCTCGGAGATCTTGGCGCCGATCTCGGGATCGGCAGCAGAGATCGATGCCACGTTGGCGATCTGGTCCTTGTTCGACGAGACGTCGGTGGCCTGGCTGCGGATGGCCTCGACCGCCGAGGCGACGCCGGCCTCGATGCCCTTCTTCAGCGACATGGGGTTGGCGCCGGCCGCGACGTTGCGGAGGCCCTCGCGGACCATCGCCCACGCGAGCACCGTGGCGGTGGTGGTGCCGTCACCGGCGACGTCGTCGGTCTTCTTGGCGACCTCTTTGACGAGCTCGGCGCCGATCTTTTCGTAGGGGTCCTCGAGCTCGATCTCCTTGGCGATGGAGACACCATCGTTGGTGATCGTGGGAGCGCCCCACTTCTTGTCGAGCACCACGTTGCGGCCTTTGGGGCCGAGCGTGACCCGCACGGCGTCGGCGAGCTTGTTCATGCCCGCTTCGAGTCCGCGCCGAGCCTCTTCGTCGAACGAGATGATCTTGGCCATTTGGAGTCGTGCCTCCCTGAGGTGACTGAATGCGTCTTGGATCGGGCCACACGGTCGGGCGGCCCGGAGTGCTCGTTTGGCGAGCGTGCCACGAGCGAGGTCGTTGGCACTCTCGTATCGAGACTGCTAAATGCTACTGACGCAGCTCAGGGATTCACAATGGGCGCGCGGTGAAATCTCGACGGCGGCCCGGCCGGATCAGCCGCCGGCGACCGCCGGGACGATCGAGAGGGTCTCACCATCGGCGACCGGGGTGTCGAGACCGTCCATGAAGCGCACGTCGTCGTCGGAGACGAACACGTTGACGAAGCGGCGCAGCGCGCCCTCTTCGTCGAGGAGCCGCTCGGCGAAGCCGGGGTGGGCGCCGTCGAGCTCGGCCAGGACCGCCCGAACCGTGCCGGGCTCGGCGCTGACCTCGGACGCGCCGGCGGTGAGCGTGCGGAGCGTGGTCGGGATACGAATGGTGACTGCCATGGTCGGAATTGTAGAGGGCGCTCGTCGCGATCGGCGCCCTGCCCGGCCCCTCCCGCGGCTGGCCCGGAGCCAGGGCAACGCGGCTCAGAGCCCGAGCTGGTCGAGTAACGCCTCGGTCGCCGCAGCGACGCCGGCGCTCGGGTCGGCGAATGCTGCGATCTCGCCAACGGTGTCGACCAACGAGACGGCCGGCACGCGACCGGCAACCCGGTCGTCGACGCGGCCCACGACGGCCGCGACCGGTGTCGCGAAGTCGGCGGCCATGGCTGCGACCCCGCCGACGACCTTGCCGTCGAAACTCGGCCCATCGAGAAGGCCTTCGCCGGTGATCACCAGGTCGGCGCGCTCGATCTGGCCGTCGAGGTCACAGGCGTCGGCCACGACGCTGAACCCGTCGACGAGCTCGGCGCCGATCGCCGCCAGGCCTCCGGCGAGTCCCCCCGCCGCTCCCGCACCCTCGAGCTCGGAGACGTCGACGCCGTACTCGTCGACATAGACCTGCACCAGCCGCTCGAGACGGCGCTGCAACAACGCCACCGCAGCCTCGCCCGCACCCTTCTGGGGTCCGAACACGCGAGCGGCATCGACGAAACGCGTCCGGACGTCGCACGCAACGACGAGCTCGACGCCACGCAGGCGCTGCACCGGGTGAAGAGCCTGCACCGCACCCCAACCACCATCGGTGGTGGCCGATCCCCCCACCCCCACGAGGATTCGGCGGGCACCGCGGACGACGGCGGCGTCGATGAGTTCGCCGGTGCCGGCGGTGCTGGCCGCCAGCGCATCGTTGTGCTCGGCGCCGCCCACCAACGCCAGACCCGACGCCTCGGCCATCTCGATCACGGCGGTGTCACGACGCCACCGCCACCGGGCCTCGACCGCATCGCCCAACGGGACCGGACACGGTGGTCGTGCGGTTGGCGCCGCCGAGCGCTGCGAGCGTTCCATCGCCCCCATCGGCGAGCGGTTGGATCCGGACCTGGTGACCGCGGGCTCGACAGACCTCGGCCACCGCCTCGGCGACAGCGGTCGCCGTGAGGGTGCCCTTGAACTTGTCGGG
Organism: uncultured Acidimicrobiaceae bacterium; assembly: GCA_963716795.1. Classification (GTDB taxonomy): domain Bacteria; phylum Actinomycetota; class Acidimicrobiia; order Acidimicrobiales; family UBA8592; genus CAVQUE01. The sequence goes on from CAVQUE010000006.1 coordinate 8,263, forward strand.
AGCGACGAGGATGTCCATGAACCCAGGATGGCCCGACCGACGCGTGGAGCGGATCGGGTGGGGCCCTGGGCCCCTCCCGGGCCGGCCTCAGGCCGCCGGGACCAGATCTGCGCCGACGACCACCAACAGGTTCGCACGCCCGAGGTCCGCCACGGGTGGGGTCTCGGGCATCTCCGCGATCGAGGTCTCCGGGAGTCCCAGGATCGCGGCCACCGCGATCGCGTCGGGTCGGTAGCCCGGCTGGAAGTAGACCACCGAGGGTGCCGTTGCGTCAGCGCCCTGGGTGGACGTGTTGGTCGGTGTCAGCGTTGCGTACGCCACTGCGGTGAGCTGATTCGTCACCGTCCCGGCCAGACCACCAACGGTGGTGTCGTTGGCCACCAGGACCGCGACTTCCTCGGCAGGGGGCTTGACCTGACCGCCGGTACCGTCGTCGCTGGACGTGTCGTCACCGGGGGCTGCACCGTCGTCGGTCGGCGTGCCGTCGCCGGTGTCGGTGTCGTCGTCGCCCCCGTCGACCGTTGCGTCGGTGGCGGAGTCGTCGGCTGCAGCGTCTGTGGTCGTGTCGTCGGTGGTGCCGTCACCGGTCGCGAGTGGCGTCGCCGCCATCGTCGGCGGGGACATCGCCGCCGTCGTCGCTCGGCGCCGCCGTGGGGCTGGCCTCTCCGGTGGCCGCGGTGGTGTCGTCGAAGCCACGCCCGAGGATCACCACGCCGAGCAGGACCGCGAAGATCGCGAGGACGACGCCACGCGTTGCGCTGTTCATGCTGTTGCCACCAGAGCGGCGGTTCGGATCTCACACATGGCTTGCCTTTCGGAGTTCAGCGGGCAGGCGGCTGGGTGGCCGATGCCCCGAAACGTGCTCGGCGACGCTGAGAACGCAACCGCTGGAGCCGACGCACCACCAAGGGGTCGTAGGCCGCGGCGTCGGGCAAGTCTATGAGTTGATTGAGCAGCTGGTAGTAGCGCGTTGTCGACAGTGCGAACCGCTCGCGAATCGCGGCCTCCTTGGAGCCCTCGATCTGCCACCAGGTTCGTTCGAAATCGATGATCGCGCGCTGGCGCTCGCTCAGTGCCACGGCGCCAGCGTGGCCGCTGGCGACCCGCGATTCAAGGATCCCCCTGGACGCGCCCACCCGACGTCGCCGTCGCCGTGGACGGTGAACCGACGAACCGGCCGATTCTCTATGCTGGCGCAGGGCATTCTTCTTCCGATCTCCCCTGGCGAGCAACCGTGCGACCGTTCACCACCACGAGTCCGGCCTCCCTGCGGTCGACCCCAGCGAGGCCTCGGCGTTGACGGCAACCCGTCACGACGACGACGTCGCAACGCCGGCCGCGCAGACGCCCACCATCCGAATACCCCCAACCGACCGTCGAGTACACGCAACCACCGAGCGCGCTGCCACCGGGCAAGATCGAGGGACTCGACGGGCTCCGCGCGCTCGCCGTGCTGGCCGTCTTCGCCTATCACCTGTGGCCCCAGGCCGTGCCGGGGGGCTTCATCGGCGTCGACGTCTTCTTCGTCATCAGCGGCTTCTTGATCACGAGCCTGCTCCTACGCGAACACGACTCCTCGGGCAGGATCGACCTCACGCGCTTCTGGATCCGACGCGCACGACGGCTCCTACCCGCACTCGCGGTCGTCGTCGCCGTGTCGATCGCTGCCGCGTGGGTCGTCGGCGGCGACCTGCTGGTCGGGATCGAACGCCAGACCCTGGGTGCGGCGACCTTCAGCACGAACTGGCTCGACATCGCCGCCGGCACCGACTACTTCGACCAGAGCACCCAGCCGCTGTTCTTGACCTTCTGGTCGCTCGCCGTCGAGGAGCAGTTCTATCTCTTCTGGCCAGTGGTCGTGCTCGGGATCGCGACCCTGGGGTGGAGCCACGCACGGTCCAGGCGGGTCGCGCTGTGGCTCGCGATCGCATCGGCGCTGGCGATGGCCCTGCTCGTCGATGGCAGCGAGCCGACCCGGGTGTACTACGGCACCGACACCCACGCCTTCGGGCTCATGCTCGGGCGTCGCGGTCGCCTATGCGTTCGCCGGTGCCGCGCCACTGCTCGTGAGCCGACGCTGGCAGCGGCTCCGCGTCGGGCTGCCCTACGTCGGCATCGCCGTGTTCGCAGCCCTGGTCGCCTGGCTCGACAGCTCGTCGACGTTCACCTACCGGGGCGGCCTCGTGCTGGCCTCGATGGCCGGACTGCTGCTGGTCGCGTGCCTGCCCGGACGACCGAGCACCTATACCGAGCTGATGCGGCTCCGACCCCTCGCATGGGTCGGCGAGCGCTCCTACGGGCTCTACCTGTGGCACTGGCCGGTGCTGTTGATCGTCATCGAGCTCCGCGGCAGCGGGAGCGCGGAGCTCGACGCCAGCGCCTCCACTGCGATCATCGTCGTCGCCATCACGCTCGCGCTCACCGAGATGTCGTATCAGTGGATCGAAGCGCCGATTCGGAACAACGGGTACCGGGCCACCGTGTCGGCGGTGGGCGCCCGGCTCCGAGCCAGCGGACAGCTGTGGCCACGGCTCGCAGCCGTGGGAGCGGTCGCCGTCGTGGCGATGGCGGCCATGGGCCTCGCCGGCGCACCCGACCAGACCGAGGTCCAGGTCGGCGTCGAGGAGGGTCAGGCCCTCATCGAGAGCCAGGCTGCGCCGACCCTCTTCGACGCCGAGGCGATCACGCGCAGCGCCGCTGAGGCCACGAACGACATCACCCCGCCGGCCGCACCGGCGTGGCCGCCCCGACGCGACCTTCCGGCCGGCACGAGCATGGTCGGCCTCGGCGACTCGGTCATGTCGGGGGCCGCACCTGCGCTGTTCAGTCGCTTCGACGGGATCTACCTCGAGGCCACGCCGAACCTGCAATGGCGCGACGCCCCGGGCATGGTCGACCGACTCCTGCGCGACGGCGTCATGCGCCCCGTGGTGGTGCTCAGCTTCGGCACCAACGCCGGCCTCGAGAGCCAGGAGTCCATCGATGCCCTGCGAGCGACGCTGGATGCGCTCGGTCCCGAGCGACGCGTCGTGCTCGTCGATGTCGTCGGCATCTCGTTCTGGGTGCCGTCGACCAACCAGACGCTTCGCTCGATCGCTGCGGAGTATCCCAACGCCATCGTCGCCGACTGGAACACCGCCACATCGAACAATCCCGGCCTGCTCCACGACGACCGCACGCACCCGAACATGGCAGGTATCGAGGTCTACACCGACGTGGTCTCCAGCGCGCTTCGCCAGCTCGGACCTCGCTGAAGGCCACGACCGCACATCAGCAGGCCGGGTGGCGGGACGAACCGATGACATCCTCTTCGCACGAGAGGGCACGTGAGTCGACGGAGTCGCTCCGAGGCCATCGAGCAGCCCGACACCACCATGGTCGTCCACCGTTGGCCACCGGCCAGGTACCCACGTAAGCACCCACCGCCGGCGTGGCGTCAGCGGTCACCGGAAGGCCCTGCCGCGCCTCGTCGTCATCCTTCGCGAACAGCCCTCGCGGCTCTGGGTTCGAGGCGGTGACGCGGTGGGAATCGCTGGGGCGATCGTGGCTGAGCCCCACGAGCGGACGCAGGCCCCACTTCAGCCGGTGGCCGAGGTCACCAGCTCGTCGTCGTTCCTGTCACCCAGCGGCACACGAGCCGGTGATGGTGAACGCCTGGCCGTCGTCGGAGTCGAAGTCGCCCTCGACCGTGAGGTTGCCGGCGTCACCCACGGTGACCGAGGTGACCGTGCCGGCCAGATCGACACCGTCCTGTTCGTTCCCGCCGCTGATGAACAGTGTGCCGATTCCGTCGGTGGCGTCGATCTGAAGGACGATGTCATCAGCCTCCGCCGTCAGCGCGAGCGTGGTCTCTCCCGGGTTGTCACAGGCGGTGACGCCGAACTCCTTGCCGTAGTCGGGTGAATCGACCGTGACCGTCGGTCCGTCTCCACCGGCCGCGTCCGCCATCACCACCTCCGCCGTCGTCATCGCCGTCGGCGGTGCAGCCCTCGATACCGGCGTCGACCGCATTCTGCAGCGCACCCTCGGTCTCGGGGCCGACCGAGCCGTCCTCGGTGAGGCCCTGGGCCCGCTGGAAGTTGACGATGGCCGCGGTGGTCGCAGGGCCGTCGATCCCGTCGATGGGGCCGTCGTAGCAGCCGATCTCGGACAACTGCGTCTGGAACTGCTCGACGAACGCCGAGTCCAGACCCGGGGTTGTCTCACCGTTGGATCCACCGTCGTCAGAGGACTCGGTATCCACTGTCGTCGGTGGACTCGCTTCCACTGTCGGAGGAGCCCGATGCTGTAGGTCTCGTCATCGTCGTCATCTCCGCACGCAGCGACGAGCAGCACGGTCACGGCGAACAGGGCCACGAGAACTCGCCAGGACAACTTCATGCTCACTCCAAGGGGGACGGGCGGTGCGACACCCGCACGGCTCTGGGTTCGGGCACGGCAGCACCCGATATGACGCTTGCCATGGTACGCCCTGTCCCGGGGCAGCAACACCGTGCGGTGGATGATGGGGATCACGAGTCCTGTTCGGCAACGACCGGGTCGA
>CAVQUE010000007.1:0-512928 GCA_963716795.1 uncultured Acidimicrobiaceae bacterium
TTCCTCGGGCCTGTTTTGGCCTGTTATGGGGTCTCTATGAAACCGCAGGTCAGAGCCCACTTCGCACGCTACGTGGTCACGATTTCCGGTCGCCCGTGACGGCGAATTGTGACCAATCTGTGACCAGATCGTGACCAGTCGCCGCGTCTACGCAGCGGTCGAGCGTACGACGCAGCTCGCTCGGTCACCTTCGTCGTGCCCGCCCAATGCCCTGCATCAACGGCGACACCATCGCCGACCTCGAGACACTCCGCCGTCACCTCGCACCGTTCGCACAACGCACGCCACGCCTGATGCCGCCGCCGCCCGCTCCGGGAAAGAACACGTCGACCCCGACGCCACGACACGCAGCCGGGCGTGCCACCGGGGCCGGCTCGGCGTCTGATCGGCCCAGACCTCGGGCGGAGAAGTAGAGCAGAGCTGCTCGACGTCGTGATCCATGGCGACGAGGTACGACAGCTTGTGCGCTTGTGAACGGGTTTCGGGGCCGTTTTCGGTCGTATAGATACGGACAGGCGGGGGACTCCGTGGGGGCGTTTCCGCAGGCCGTCGGGGGTGTAGCGCCCCTGGCCGTCGCCCTCGAGCAGCCCGAATCCCGACGAAATCAGAACCGGTAGATCATTGCGACGGAAGGGAGGGCAGGGTGCGTGCGGTGGAGCTCGCAGACCGTCGACCATGCCACCCGGTAGCGCATCGCATGTAACGCCCCGACCGCTGCGTCGTCTCCATCACCATGAACGACACCACAGGCATCCGAGTCGCCATCGCCATGGACGACGACTTCGTACCCGGACCCCGCACCGCCGCAGCCATCGCCGAACTCGCCGCCGCCCTCGACGACGAACACACCGACAACGACGATGTCACCGGCTTCGCCACACCCACAATCCCCCGCACCTTCACCTTCGGCTTCTCCTCCCAAGCAGGCGGCTCCCCCAACATCCTGTTCGACCCGAACCCACCCACCAGCCGGTTCGGCTCAACTGCCAGTGGGTCCCCGAACATCTGATCACCACTCCCGCGACGGCCGACGCTCCCCGACACGGGCACGCTGCGACCGGTTCGCCCGGCGGGTGTTGCATGCGGTGCAGACGGCGCGGCAATGCTCGTCGGAGAACGCCAGCATCGGAGCCTCCCGCCAACTGATGATGTGGTCCACCGCGTCGGCTTTACCGCCGCACAGTCGGCAGACGTAGCCGTCACGCTCGAGGACCCGCACACGCAGATCACGCCACTGTTTCGAGTCGTACGGTCGCTTCATTCGGTCACCTGCTCGACATGGGGCGATCGGAGGGGGGTTGACGTGGTCGGCGTCCTGCGGCGGGGTGCCTACGACCGTCGATAGGCCACCCCGGCACCTTCCCATGTCTTCCATGATATTCCACGTGAGAGTCATCTCGCACGGGTCGGCGGGTGTGGGTTGGCCGTCGCCGCGCCGTGGGGATTTGACGCTGCGACGGCCAGAGGATGCCAGGCGGGTGACCTGCCCGCCTGGCTAACAGCGGCGGCGCCCCCGAGCCCGAAAGTTTCCCGGGGTGCCGCCGCTGCGATCATCACGTCACGTTCAACATCCTGAACGCTGCGTCATTCACCGAGTCGGCTCCAATGAACCCGTATCCGATGAGTCCGGATTGCCCTGTCGGTCGCTGGTTGGCGCCGAACAGGACGTCGACGTTCTTGAGCTCGAACCCGATGCGCTGCGCGATGACGTAGTTCGACCAGTCACCGACGACAGCCACATAGTTCTCGCCGGCGCCGTAGGTGCCGTCCATGCCGGACGCCTCGTGCAACGGCTTGCCGAGCAGCGCCGGCGGGTTGTCGGCGTCGAGGTGCGACAGGAACGTGTGCGCGTCGGCGGTGCCGAATTGGCGGATCTCGTTGATGATCTCCAACGACGCGACCCACTGCGCACACGACCGGAACCGTGCCGGCAGCGCCTCGATCAGCGAGTAAACGTCGGCGACAGCGAACGTGTCGGCGCCGGCGGACGCGACGACCGATCCGCCGCCGGTGAGGGCTGTGACGATGCCGACAGGCTGACCCGACCCGGAACCGGTCGTGAACGCTGCGGACTCGGCGACGGCCATACCGTCACCGATGAGCTGCGCCAGGACCGACGTGAGCGGGGTGTTGAACTGCGGGCCGCCGTAATAGGCGGACAGCTCCCAGCTGTACGGAATGAACACGGTCAGGCGATGCAACGCGACGTCGGTCTCGGTGAGGGTCGTCGCGTCGTCCGAGGCTTCCGATGCTTCCGAGTCCCAACTGGCCGACACCTGGGACGACGACACGGCACGATGCACGTTCGACGATGTCATCTGCACGTTCGCGATGTCGCGGAACGGGTGAATCGCTCCGGCGCCGGAGATGTAGAGGCTGGGGTCGAGCTGGAGCGGAACCCAGTCGCCGCCGGCGGAGCCGGTACCGGCTGACGCGGCACGCTTCAGGGTCCGGACCCGTGCGATTGCCTCGCGTTCGTTGGCGTCGAGGATGTCGACGTCACCGGCGAGGGCCTTCGCCCAGCCCGACACGTACTGCGGGTCTGACAGGGCGACCATCATGCGGGCGAGGTCCTGGTCGCGCATGCCCCACGCGTCCAGGGCGTCGGTGGCACGGGCGCGGCGGGTGTCGTCCATGCCCGGAGTTGCCTCGACGGCGCTGAGCGCACGGCTGAGGGTCTCGCGTGGCGTCTCGTTCGACGACCGGCCCTGCCACGGGTTACGGGCCGGGGTGTGCGTGTCGGCCGGATCGCCGAACGGGTCACGGTCGACGCTGCTCGTGTCGACGGTGAGGCTGCCGCCGGCGTAGAGGCGCAGCTTCTCGCGTTCGGCCTCGACGGCCTTGGCGCGCTCATGCTCGGCGTAGGCGGCCTCGAGGCTACGGAACTGGTCCTGCTCGGTCGGGGTCAGTGCCCGTTCGAGGCTGCATAGCCGCTCGAGGGCGGCACGGTCGGTGTCAGTGAATGAGAGTTGCATGGGGGTGAGCTCTTTCGCTCTGGGGCGCCCTCGGGGCGCACACGTACAGGGGATGCGCTGGTGTGGCGCTTCGCGCTGGCGTGGCGCTGGTCTCGCGGCCATGTCCGTTGCTGGTGTGGCTAACGCTGGTCTCGCGTCGGGCGCTGGTCTCGCGCCCCGGGTGGCGTGCCCGTTCGTACAGTGTACGGCCCGACGGGGCGGGGTGTCTAGGGGTCGCGCTCATCGGGATGCACGAACGTCTTGATGGCGTCGGCGATGTTGTGGAGCTCCCACGCTTCTTTGGCTTCGTCGCCCCAGAGGGTTTCGCCGGCACGCATCCGGTTGCAGAGCTCGGCGTGGCGCTCGAGTTGCGCGAGGGTCGTCTCGAGCCAGTCGGCGGCGGCCGCGACGATGGCGCGGTCGGTGCCGTCGCCAGTGTGGGGCCTCCACGGTGTGACGCCCTCAGGGTGATAGGTCACCGGGTCCGCCGCTCTTGTCGTTCGGTGCGGCGGGCGTTGACGACACGGGCGCGGCGTCGACGTCTGCGGGCGGTGCGGGTATGGGATCGGGCGGTCATTGGGTGGGTCCTTTCAGAACGTGGAAACGTGGAACGTTCCACGTTTGGGGGTGGATGCGAGCACTAAACGCGGTGCCGGACGCTGACGCTGCAACGCCGTGACCTGCATAAATAGCTAGCGTCAGATCAATCGAGAGATCCGCCAGAGAGACCCCCACCGTGGAACGTTCCACGGTTCCACGGTTCCACGGTTGTTCCACGCTCATGACGGTTTGCTCTCGCCTGCGAACCACTTACCGGCGTCGGCTTTGATCCAGCCGCGTTCGACGGCGAGCTCGAGAGCCGCGTCGGCGTCGTGGTCTCTGCGGTGTTTGCTGCTCATGGCTTTTACGGCGTCGGAGTGAGTGAGCGGCCCGTGTTTGTGGACGCGGTTTGCAGCGGATTTCGCCATCGACAACAGGGCCCGTTCCTCGGCGCTGGTTTCGACGACGGCGTCGATGGTGGCGGCGCGGCGGGCCTGGCGTTCGGTGGTTTCGCGGTCGCGTCGCCGAGCTTCGGCGGTGAGGGTGCCGACGACGCGCTCGAGGGTGCCGGCGGAACGTTTGTGGACGGCTTCGGCGATCGCCCAGTCCTCGGCGGCGATCTCGGTGGTGCGCCCGTCGAGGACGGCGAACAGTGCGGCCAGCTTGAGGCGTCCGAGGTCGGCGTGACCGTCGAGGCCGCCAGCGTTGCCTCGCACACGGTCGAGATGCCGGCGCCGGATTTCGGCGGCGATGTCTTCGGGCACTTTCAGCTCGAGCGGGTGGGACAGGGCGACGGGCGGTTTCCAGTCGATGGGGCCGGGCCATTTGGGCGGGTCGTCGGGAATGGACTTGTCGATCCCGGAGAACCAGACGAAGCGCTGCGGGAGCCCGCCGTCGGCGTCGTCGAGGATCGCTGCCGCTTTGGCGGGTTGGATGCACAGCGACAGCGCGAGCCGGTAGCTGTGCCGGTCGAGGTACCGGAACCGTTCTTTGGTGGCGTTGGCCTGGCCGAGCTTGGCGCCGCTCCACGCCGAGCGCAGTACCTCGATGGTCGTGGCGCCGTCGCGGCTGCTGACCTTGGTCAGCGTCGAACCTTCGTCGACCATGACGTGGGCTTGGTGTTTGACCTGGCTGCGCTTCTTGGCTTTCGGGTTGTCGGGGTCGTCGATCTCGCCCATGTAGAGCTCGACCAGTCCTTCGCCGCTGGAGATGCCGACGCCGTCGATCTCGAGGCTGCCGCCGACGAGCTCCTCGGCGATCGTCGCCGCGGTCGTCTTCGTGGTGCCGACGGGACCGACGATCGCCACGAACAGGTTGAGCGACCCTCGGGCGCCGACGACGGCGGGCAGGCAGTACCGGTGCGGGGTCATGGCGCAGACACGGGCCAGGACTGCGCCGAGGACAGCGTCGGGTGACGCAGCCCTGTTATGGGCGGCCTGACGGATGTGGCCGAGCACCGGGCGCATCGACCAGAGCCCGTCGTCGGCGGCTTTGGCTTTGCCGATCCCCCACCGGACCATCTTTGCGAACTCGCCCGACGTCGGTTTGCGGGCGTCTCTGCCCTGGTCGAGCGAATAGAGGAACGCGGCCTCGCATGCGGCGGCGGCTTTCTCGGCCGGGTAGTCGCCGGCGGCGGCTTCCTGCATCGCGGTGACGACGATCCCGAGCATGCGAGGATGCCGGTTTGTGGGCGGTTGTTTCTTGTAGTGCTCGAGCAGCCCGTCGAGCTTCGCCAGGCGGACGGTGGCCCACATGTCGGCGACGTTCTCGGTCGCCTTGTAGAACGCTTCGACGTCCTCGGAGGTGACCGGGTCGACCCCGTCCGACGGTGGCTTGAGCAGCGCGGCCAGTACGTCGGGCAGCGCCGGTATCTCGGGCTGCACCACTTCGTATGTGGCGCCGGAGGGGTGCGGCGACGACGGCGCGACCACGAACCCGTTGCCGGCGCGGACGTTCACGCCTGCCGGGAACTCGGATTCGCCGTTGCCCCACTTGCCGCCCGACGCGAACACGAAGTGATGTTTCCGCTCACCTTCGCGGCCGTTCTTGTAGCCGGTCGCGACGCACACGGCCTCAGACGTCGAGATTCCGGCGCCACGCAGCGCGCCGGGTTCGTCCTCGTCGATGACGACAATCCTCGAGCGTCCGCAGTGCACGCCGATGCCGTGGTCCTCGTCGAGGTCGCCGAATAGGGCGCGCACCTTGTCGGGGTCGGTGGCTGCGACGTCGGCCCACATGCACGCCCGAACGGGTTCTTTCCACGCCATCGGGTTCTCGCCGCCGTGTCGGCCTTTCACCGGGAACACGGCGAACCCGGCGCCGGCCAGGCATAGGGCCCGCTCGAGCAGCGGCGCGTCGTGGTCGATCGTCGGGAACCTCACTCGAACGGCCTTTCAGACCACGCCCGGTTGAGGGTCTGCATCGTTGCGGTGTCGCCGCCACGGTCGGGATGCCACGCCGTCGACAGGGCCTTGTAGGTGGCTTTGCGGAGCTCCTGCGGGACCGCCGAGAACAGCCGGGTCAGTGTCTCGTCAAGCTCGACCTGGCGCTTGGTCTTCGGGCGTGTGCCGTTGAGGCGGTGGCAGAGCGCGTCGGCTTCGCCGGAGAACATCTTGACGATGCGCCAGCACTTGAGGTGCTTGTCCCACCGTGCGCCCGGTAGCGCTTTGGCGTGGCGGCGGTCGTCGTAGCTGACCCAGACGCCGAGGTCGCCGTCGCCGAGGTCGCGCCACATCGCGGCGGGTGGTCTAGACTGGGTCACGTCGCACCCCCGAATCGCCCTCGGAGACCGACACGGTGGGGCCCGCCACAGACGGGTCCGAAACAGAGAACTGGTGGCAGCGCCCCGCATGGCTTTCGGCCGGCGGGGCGTTGCGCGTGGCGGCCTCGGCTGATGCGATGGCTTGGCGGAGCTCGTCGGCGAACCCGTGGTGACCGTCACGCTCCAGACGGCGCACGACACGCTCGAGGTGGCGCAGGTAAGGGTCGCTGCGCTTCATGCCGCGTCGCCCAAGTCATCGCCGGCCGGGTCGAGGCCGAGCAGCCGCCGCAAGGCCGCCGTCGGGACGACCAGTCGCCGGCCGAGCTTGAGGGTCGGGATCTCGCCTCGGGCAGCACACGCATATGCGGTGGATCGTCCGATGCCGAGTAGCGGGTACGTCTCGTCGAGCGTGATGGTCGGCCGAACTCGGGGGTCCAGCCAGTCCGACAGGTTGGTGTCTTCTGGTGTTTGCATGTTTGACATGGTGACCGATGGTCCCTACTCTCTTGGCTATGCGAGATGAAAAGCAGGGACTTGGCCGGACTCCACCCACCGGGATGAAGATCGACATCGGAGATGGCCGCGGACCTCAGCCGCAGTACCACCTTCCGATGCTCGGGCAGTTCAAGACCGACTGGACGTTTCGATGGGGAGAGGTCGACGAGGCCGTCGCCGTCGAGGTCGCCGTCGAGGTGCCCGGCGTCGGCACCATGACCCACCACGCCGTCGTGCCATTCGCAGTACAAGACGCTGCCGATGACGTCGAACTCGAGGTCACGCACACGACGATCCATTGGGCGGATTACCGGGTCGGGATGTCGCAGCTCCGCCAGGCGGAGCAGCTCGAGCAGATTGTGCGTGAGCTCCAATGTCACGAGATGCTCGGATACCTGCCGTATCTGCCGACGGCGAGCCTTGCGACGAAGCGACGCGGCCGCCGGGGCCGCCGCCTCATCGAATACGCCGAGATCGCCCGCCGGTACGTCGAGCTCCACGCCGCAGGCGACCAGGCACCGACAAAGGCGCTCGCCGGTGAACTCCATGTCAGCCGCAAGCAGGCAGAGAACCTGATCTACCGATGCCGCGAGAAGGGCTTGCTCAGTGCGCCAGCCAAGCGCGGCGCCGCTGGCGGTCAACTCACGCAGCTCTGCATCGACACTCTCGCCGACCACGAGGTGAAGGCACCGTGAGCAAGTACGCAGGCATCCGCACCGACCCGAACGGCACCTACTCGTTCGTCGTCGACCTCCCGGCCGTGAACGGGCGACGACGGCAGGCACGGCGCCGAGGGTTCCCGACCAAAGCAGCCGCTCACACTGCCCGCCTCGAGCTCGAGGGCAAGGGGCGTGCGGGTGAGCTCGTCGAGGCCAGCCGCCTCACCGTCGACGCATACCTCGACCGGTGGCTCGAATCCCTCCCGGCTGCGGGACTGCGACCCACCACGATCGACCAGTACGAGAAGGTTCTGCGCCGCTACGTGCGACCCGTGATCGGCGGCGCACGCCTCCAGACCGTCACGGCGCTCGAGGTGGACACCATCACGGCGCAGATGGCAGCCCGTGGCCTCTCCCCCGCCACCATGCGGCTCTGTCGTGCCGTGCTGCACCGGGCGTTCAAGGACGCCACCCAGAAGGGGCTCGTGATCCGCAACGTCGTGTCAGCGGCGACCATCCCGGCCGTGGATCGTGCGGCGCAGGAGATGCCCGTGTGGAGCCCGACCGAGCTCGCAGCGTTCCTCGACGCCGTCGACGGGTCGCCGCACTTCCCGCTGATCCGGCTCGCAGCGCTGACCGGGATGCGACGCGGCGAGCTCTGCGGCCTCGGCTGGCAGAGCGTCGACCTCGAGGCCCAGATGGTGACGGTCAGCCGTGCTGCGGTCGTGAACGGTCACGCCGTCGGCCTCGGCCCGGTCAAGACCGCACGGGCGCGTCGCCGCATCGACATCGACGACGAGACCTGCGACGTGCTGCGCCGGCATCGGGTGGCGCAGCTCGAGAAGCGTCTGCTCATGGGTATCGGCTGGCGCAGCACCGAGGATCTGGTGTTCACCCAGGGCGACGGCGCACCATGGCACCCTCAGGCGGTGACGCGTGCGTTCGCCCGCCTCGTCGCCAAGACCGAGCTCCCGGCGATCTCACTGCACGGGCTGCGCCATTCGCACGCCACGCACCTACTAGCCGCAGGCGTGAACCCTCGGGTCGTTTCGGAGCGGCTCGGGCACTCCTCGGTCGGGTTCACCCTCGAGCAGTACGCGCACGTTCTGCCCGGTCAACAGGCAGCGGCAGCAGCCGCAGCGGCGGCGCTTGTCGCAGGGAATGTGACCAATCTGTGACCAGACCGTGATTCCGGCACCCCCGGCGCGGTCACCGTCGGTGCGAAACCGCTGGTCAGAGAAGCGCCCCCGGCAGGATTCGAACCTGCGACCTGAAAATTAGAAGTTTCCTGCTCTATCCAGCTGAGCTACGGAGGCCGACGGCTCAGCGTAGAGCGCCGGGGCCATGGTGCGGTCGACGGGCCTCACCGCCGGGCACCGGGGCGCCGAGCGATTGCGTCATCGAGCGGGCCTTGGGCACATGCCATGATCTCTCGCCATGGGACTGCGAGTCGGCATCAGCATGCCGTGGGATCTGTGGGACCTCGAACCCGACCAACAGCGAGCACGCATGGCGAGCCTCGCCGATGGCGGCGTGGACCACGTGTTCACCGCTGATCACGTCAGCTTCGTGGGCGGCCACGGCATCGACGGCCTGACCCATCTGGCCGCCGTCGCCGGACTCGAACCTCGGCTCGACCTCGAGGTCGGGGTGATGCTGTTGGCGCTGCGCCATCCGATGGTCGCAGCCCGCCAGATCGCGTCGTTGGCGCAGATCGCACCGGGACGTCTGACCGTCGGGGTCGGTGTCGGTGGCGAGGATCGCCACGAGTTCGAGGTCTGCGAGGTCGATCCCACCACCCGTGGCGCCCGTACCGATGTGGCCATGCTGCTGGTTCGACGCCTGCTCGAGGGTGAGACCGTCGACGGCGACGGCACGTTCTTCGACTTCGAGACCGGCCGGATTCGCCCGACGCCGCCGACGCGTGTCCCGTTCGTCGTCGGGGGTCGCAGCGATGCGGCCCTGTCCCGGGTGGCTCGCCTCGGCGACGGCTGGCTGGCGGCCTGGTGCTCGCCACGCCGGTTCCGCCGAGGCCACGGCGAAGATCGACGACCTCGCCACCGACCGCCGGGTGACCTGGCGCCACGGTCTACAGGCCTGGGTCGGGGTCGGCGACGACCCCACCGAGGGACGCTCCCACGTGGCCCAGGCGATGGAGCGCTTCTACGGGCTGAACTTCGAACTGTTCGAGCGCTACACGCCCGTCGGCACCCCTGAACAGATCGCGACGTTCCTGGCTCGGTACGTCGATGCCGGCGCATCGGTTCTGAACCTGACCCCTTGCGGGCCGAGCCGTGAGGCCGAGGCCGAGGCGGTCGTGGCGATCCGAGACCTGCTGCGGGGCTGATCCTGCGACGCGGCCGTGACCCAGGAGAAATCCGATGGTGTCGGGGACGGTGCGACGGCCTATATTGGGGCACCGCCTCGCTTCGGCGAGTCGTGGTGACCGTAGCTCAGTCTGGTAGAGCCCCGCGTTGTGGTCGCGGTGGTCGCGGGTTCAAGTCCCGTCGGTCACCCGGAGGAGCACCTGCCTCGGCAGGCGGCTCCACCCGGGACGCTGGGCCTTTGGGCGCAGTCCCCGTACACAAGCGCCTCTAGCTCAATTGGCAGAGCATCGGACTCTTAATCCGCAGGTTCTGGGTTCAAGTCCCAGGGGGCGTACACAGAGAAACCCCAGGTCAGGCCCGGTCTCCGGGTGGCCTGAGCGCGAGCGGCAAGATCGGCCACCAACCAGGGGCAGCGTCGAAACCCACATCGCTCGGCAACGTCTCGAACACGTACTTCTGGACTTCTGCGACGCCCTGCAAGAAGAGGTACGCAGCCGCTGCGACCGGGACGCCCGTGATCGCACCCAGCACCACCAATCCGACGTAACTCGGGTCGCGCAACAGCGCAGCCGGGTCGGGAGCCGGCGTCGTGCCGGTTGGCGAATCGGTCATCGCCGCCCACCTTCGCGGTCGCACACCGCGCACGGCCGGTTGCCGGCGGCGAACCCTGAACCGTTCGGACTCTTCAGGCGCCGCCGTCGGCTCCGCCAACCCTCGGCCACGGCCCCACCGAACGCAGTGTCGAGCGCTGGAGCGATGGTGACGGTGTTGTCGAACGTGCGAACCCCTCGGGCCGTGTGACGAGACCGAGACTACGCGCTCGCAGAAATTCTCAGCCGCAATCACCCTGCCGACCTCATCGGCGGGCACGTCGGCGATCAACTCGACGAGCTCGGCCTCGTTCTCCGGGGTCGCCTTGCGCGTCAGGGTCCGGATCTTCGAATACGACAACCGCCGCTCCGCGAACGCCGCCGTTGTCACCGGGAGCGCGGTGAGCGCCTTGCCGATACAGATCCACTCCCGCGCCGTGCACGCCTCCACACCAGCCACCGCCGCCAACCAATGCGCCGCCGTCGGCGAGCCGCCCAGGACCCACTCCGGCGATTCCGCGAACGCCGCAGCGGTGGTCACCAGCTCGAACTGGCACTGCGACAGCGTTGCGGACAGCGCGACCAGCTCCGTCCCCAACGGACCCACCCGCGACACGGGCCGGTCGAGGGTGCTCGTTCCCTTCACGGGTCTACTCTTGTGGTCGTCAGCCTCGGCCCGGCCTCCCCCAGGACCGATGGCCGAATCGCCGGCCCCTCAGCTCAGCGCAGCGATGCACCTGACGCTGCGGGCGGCGACGAGGTCGACCAGACGCTCGGGCAGGTCGGTCTCGAGGCCCTCGACCTCGGTCGACCTGGCCGCCTGCGCGAAGGCGTCCGGGATGCGGTCGGCCAGGTCGATGATGCGCTCGATGAGGCGGTCCGAGTCGACCTTCAGCTCGTCGGCTGCGTGCTCCCACGCGGATCGACGGTCGCTGCGACGGAGCTTGTAGTCATCCCCCACCTTCATCGCGAGCTTGACGTCGTAGCCGTCGCTGTCGTCGTAGGGCAGATAGGACGCGACGTCATAGAGCGGCGCCAGACGGATCTGGGTGCCGGCGAGCAGCAGGCTGTAGTTCTTGGCGTGGGCATCGGTGCCGACGATCAACCAGTTGAAGGCGAGCGCGTCGGCGAAGCGCCAGACATCGGTCTCGGCATCGGCACCCGGGATGATGGTGCGGATGAGCTCGGCGATCCGGGCGGGGGTCGGCCCCCCATCGGCCTGGTACTTGTGGACCGGCGACACCGACATGGCTTGACAGAGGTCCTCCTGGTGCACCCGCACCAGAACGTTGTCGCGCATCGTCCGGTCGTAGCGGTCGACGACGATGGCCGTCTGATCCTCGAACGTCTCGATCCGTGTCGTGGCCGCCACCAGACCCAGGCTCCGTGCGGCCGCCATGCACAGATGCTCGTTGAGGTCCTGGGACTCGAACCCGGCGACTGCCGGCTTGACGATGTGGGTCGTCGGCGCCGATCCGTGCGGAACGCCCCAGCGACCGGGTTGATCGTCAGTAGCCGACCGGTGGTGCAGCGCGGTCTTCGCCTGGGCGCCGCCGAGGCTGAACTGTCCCGTGAACCCCGGACCCAACCAGGTGGTGGAGTCGGCGCGGAGCGAACGGATCCGAGCTGCGACCTCGGCTTCGGTGAGCCAGGTGATGTCGCCGCTTCGGCCCAGCAGATCGTCGACCCCGTCGGGGGCGCAGAACTGCACGGCGCCCGCGCAATCGTGGCCGACCTGGGTCGTCAGCAGCGGGAACGGTGACGCCACTGACACCCCGAGGTCGCGTCCCCACCGGGCCAGCACGTCGGCGTTGTCCGGCAGCAGGCCCCACAGCCATGGCGTGATGCGACGATCGCCGTGGGTGGGCTCGGTTGCAGGCATGGAGACCGACAGCTGCGTCGCCGCGGGGTCGTCCAGGTAGGTGTCGTCGAAGCGCAGCCGCAGCGATCCGTTGGCGAGACGTTCGAGTTCGCCGATGGGTCGGCCCTCGAGGAGCACGACCACGGCGTCGGCGGCCATCAGGTGTCCTCGCCGAGGATCTGGCCGAGGTCGATCCCGAAGCCATCGGCAGGCATGACGTCGTCGAAGGTGATGGCGAGGTCGAGAGCCGTCAACACGGCCAGGGCACGTCCGAGCTCGACGGTGCGCTTGCCCGACTCGAGTTCGGAGACCCACTGGCGGCTGACGCGGGCGCGGGTCGCGAGCTCGGCTTGGGACAGGCCCCGATCGGTGCGGGCGCGGCGGACGGCGGCGCCGAAGGCTCTGGTCGTCTGTATCGGTCGCATGACCTGCTCCTCGTCGGGCGCCCCGGCTGCTATGTCGCCGTACGGTGACATGGTAGCAGTGTCAGCGTTCGACGACAAGGGTTCGCTGTCGCCGTACCATGACATCATCGCCCTGTCGCCGAACGGCGACACGTTCCCGGAGGACCCGCCGGCAGACCCGCTGCGGCCTCGCGCCCTATGCTCGCCGACGTGTTCGAGCACCTCCTCTCCCCCGTCTCCATCGGCCCGATGACGCTGCGAAACCGCATGGTCATGGCACCAATGGGTGTCGAGATCGTCGGCGACGACGGCATGGCCAACGACGGCATCATCGCCTACTACGAAGAGCGCGCCCGCGGCGGTGTCGGCCTCATCATCACCGAGGTGTGCGCCATGGATTACCCCCGTGGCGCCAACTCGGTTCATCAGCTCGGCCTGTCGAGCGATGCGTTCATCGAGCCGTTGCGGCGCCTCACCGACCGGGTCCACGCCCACGGAGCCAAGATCGCGATCCAGCTGGTCCACCACGGCAAGGTCTCGCGTGTCGACGTCAAGGCGGGACGCGACGTGCTGGTCCCGTCGATCCCCGAGTGGCACGGATCGCTCGACATGGTCGGCGACCTCACCCACGACGAGCTGATGCTGATGATGAACGCCAACGGCGGCGGTCCCGCACAGCTCAAGCCCATGACCATCGACGACATCGCTGCGACCACCGACGACTTCGCCGAGGCCGCCCGGCACGCCCGCGACGCCGGCTTCGACGCCGTCGAGATCCACGCCGCGCACGGCTACCTGTTGTCGGGTTTCTTGTCGAAGCAGTGGAACCTACGCGACGACGACTACGGCGGATCGGTCGAGAACCGGGCCCGGTTCCTGCGCGAAGTGCTCGAGGCCTCCATCGCCCGCGTGGAGGGCCAGATCCCGGTGTGGTGTCGCCTCGATGCGCTCGAGTACCGCACGCCGGACGGCATCGAGTTCGCCGACACCCGCCGGGTCGCCCGCATCGCCCAGGACGCCGGCGCCGCAGCCATCCATCTGAGCGCCTATGGCGACACGACCTCGGGGCCTGCCTTCACCGACGGCACCCTCCCCCACACCAAGGCCAAGCACGCCCATCTGAGTGCCGACCTCAAGACCATCCTCGACATCCCGGTCATCGGGGTGGGGCGCATCGACCCCGAGACCGGCGACGAGATGATCGCCAACGGCCAGGCCGACCTCGTCGCCATGGGGCGCCAGATGCTGGCCGATCCCCAGACCGCCCGCAAGATCATCGAGGGCCGCCGCGACGACATCCGGCCCTGCGTCAATTGCTACGTGTGCGTGGCCCAGCCGTTCTTCGACCGACAGGTCCGTTGTGCGGTCAACCCCGCACTCGCACACGAGGTCGAGCTCGCAGACGCCGACCGATCCCTCGCGGCCACCCGCAAGCGGGTCGTCGTGGTGGGCGGCGGACCCGCCGGCATGGAAGCCGCACGGGTCGCAGCCAGCCGCGGCCACCAGGTCACCCTGCTCGAAGCGTCGGCCGACCTCGGCGGCGCGTTGCGCTTCGCGGCGCTGGTGTACGAACCCAATCTCCAGCTGCTCGGGTGGATGAGTCGCCAGATGGCGGCGCTCCCCATCGACGTCCGCACCAAGACCCCTGCGACCGTCTCGGCGGTCCGCGCGCTCGAGCCCGATGTCGTCATCGTGGCCACCGGCGCCGCACGGCGGTCGTTCGAGGCGCCGGGATCGGACCTCGATCACGTGGTCGACGGCGACGACCTGCGGGCCATGCTCACCGGCTCGGGCGATGCCGCAGCCGCCACACGCAAGCTGCCGGTCACCGGCCGGATCGCGGCCACCGCCGGTCGCGCGCTGGGCCTCACCAAGGACCCCGAACGACTGGCCAAGCTGACCAAGCTCTACATGCCCGTCGGCGACAACGTCGTCATCGTGGGCGGCGGGCTGGTCGGCATCGAGATCGCCGAGTTCCTCGTCGACCGCAAGCGCTCGGTCACCGTCATCGAGTCCGGACCCGACCTCGCCCCCGAGATGGCCCACCCCCGCCGCTGGCGAGTGCTCACCGATCTCCGCGACCATGGCACCGAGTTCGTCACCGACGCCACCGTCACCCGGATCACCGCCGACCAGGTGCACTACCGCCGTCGGCGACGCCGAGCACGCCACCGCCGCCGATTCGGTCATCATCGCCACCGGCCTCGTGGGTGACTCGACGGTTGCCGACACCCTGCGCGCCGGCGGCATCGACGTCGTCGAGATCGGCGACGGCAAGGGCGTCGGCTACATCGAGGGCGCCATCGGAGAAGGCTTCCACGCGGGCCTGGCCGTCGGCTGACACTGCAAGACTGGACCGATGCGCCGCATCTCGTTCCTGCTCGTGATCGCCATCGTCGTCGCAGCGGCCTGCGGCGGCAACGACGACACCGCAGCCGACGTCGTCGAGCCGACGCCGACCGAGACCCCGCAGCCGACCGCCACCCCCACCCCTCCCGAGCGCGACTTCTCCGCCATCGCGCCGATCGTCGAGGCGAACCTCGCCGAACACGACCTCGACGGCGCCGGACTCGTCATCGTCACCGCCGACGAGGGCATCATCCACGAGGCCTACTGGGGACCGTTCGGGCCCGATCGGATCTCGCTCATCGCCTCGTCCACCAAGATGATCACCGCCGGCGTCCTGATGCACCTCGACGACCGTGGCCTGCTCGACATCGACGCACCGATCGCCGATGCCGTCGACTGGGGATCGGCCAACCCCGACATCACCCCGGCACAGCTGATCTCGAACAGCTCGGGACTACCCGGACTGCTGACCAACCCGGCCTATCCCCCGTACCTCTGCCAATTCGATCACACCCAGGTGCTGGGCGACTGCGCGGAGGCGATCTTCACCAGCCGCCGACGACGACGCCGACGTGGTCGCACCCGACACCGAGTTCCGCTACGGCGGTGCCCAGTGGCAGGTCGCCGGCGCGGATCGCCGAAGCGGTCTCGGGCCAGTCGTGGACCGAGCTCATCGCCGAGATCTATGTCGAGCCGTGCGGGCTCGAGTCGCTGGCCTACAACAACCACTTCGCGCAGATCCCCGGCGGGTTCTCCTACCCCGACGGTTTCGACGGCGACCCCTCGGTGCTCGCCCCAACCGACAACCCGAACATGGAGGGCGGCGCCTACGTGACCCCGGGCGACTACGCCGAGCTGTTGTTGATGCACCTGCGCGGCGGACTCTGCGGCGACACCCAGGTGCTGTCGGAGGCCGCGCTCGACGCGATGCACGCCGACCGCATCGCCGAGGCCTACGGGGGCGACGGGTTCTCCCCCGATCGGGGCTACGGGATGGGTTGGTGGTTCCAGCGCGACACCGGCCGAATCGACGATCCGGGCGCCTACGGATCCTTCCCGTGGCTCGACCTCGACGACGGCTATGGCGTCTACCTCGTGGTGGAGTCCCAGTCCCTGATCGGGGCCGAGATCGCCGCCGAACTCGCCGACGTGATCCACGACGCGGTCACGGCGAGCTGATCAGCCCCCGTCGGGTCCACCGCAGTCGACGCAGGCCACATCGGCGGGCTCGCCGCCGGCCACGAGTTCGGTCAACCAGTCGATGAACGCGACGCCCTCGACGCCCTGGGTATACACACTGTCGGACATCAGGATCGTGTGATCGGTCCCGGGCGCCACGTAGGTGGACACGGGCACACCGTCGGCTTCGATGGCGGCGGCGTTGGCGTCGATGAGGGTCGCGACGTCAGAGCCGAGCGTGCCCGAGGCCGCGGCGAAGGACTCCTGGACCTCATCGAATGCATGGTCGTGGCGGGCCAACACCAGGTCGGGGTCGTGGAGCCCGGCCTGGGTGAACAACCCCGGGATGCTCCAGTCGACCGGGGTGATGCCCGTCGTTGACCTCCCAGTCCGGCACGTTGGTGAACGTGCCCCACAACGCGCCGATAGCCGCGTTGACCGCCGGTGCGTCTGCGTATGCACCGGACCCATCGGCGAGCGCGGCCACGCTGGGCATCGGGCAGCCGATCGCTGACGAGGCCGGCGAACAGCGGCGCCGGCACACCACCGGCGCTCGAGCCGGTGACGAGGACCTCGGTCGCGTCACCGAAACGTTCGACCGTGTAGTCCAGCGCGAACTCGCCGTTGACGAATCCGTTGTGCTCCACGACCAGGCCATCGCCGTAGTCCTGGGTGTTGTCGCCGAGGTGCACATCGCCGGTGCAGTAGGGCACGAACACGAAGGACCAGTCGGCAAGCGGGTTGGCGGGATTGTCGAAGTCGAAGATGCCGCCGGCGCCGGTCGGGTCGTCTTCGGTGCCGCCGGTGACCTTGTAGCTGCCGGTGTCGAAGGAGCAGCTCTCGGCGTTGAAGCAGGCCCCGCCGCCCTGGAAATAGAGCACGACCTTGGTGGGGTCGGCTTCGCGGACCCAGAAGCTCCAGTCGCTGCCGTCGGCGCACATGCAGTCGTCACCGCCGGGGACCTCTTCCCAGACCGGCTCGGTGGCGCCTGCGCCGTCCGCGGGATCGTCGTCATCGGCGGTCGCGGGTTCGACGGTGGCGTCGTCCGACGCTTCTTCTTCCGCGGCCGGTTCGGCTGCCTCGTCGGGCTCCTCGACGACCTCGCTCCCGCTCGTTTCGGCGGTGTCAGCGGCATCGCCGCCGGCGACCGGGTCGTCGTCGCCACCGCAGGCGGCTGCGACGAGGGCGAGGAGCACCACCAGCGCAGCTGCTGCGCGGCGTGCACGGGGAGAGGTCACACGAGAATGCATGGACCTGAATGCTAGATGACTCCCGCTGTGACCCGAGCAGCTCTGCCAGACTGCGGCCCATGAGCGAACACACCGACACCCGCACGTCCGGCCACCACCTCGCCGGGCAAGGTCATCGTCATCACCGGCGGAGCCGGGGGGTTCGGGAGCCTCGTCGCCGCGAAGACCGCAGCGCACGGTGCCCACGTCGTCGTTGCCGACATCGACCAGAGCGGTATCGACGCGGTCGTCGATCCGATCATCGCCGTCGGCGGCGTAGCGACGGGATGCCTCGCCGATGTCCGCGACCTCGACGCCATGCGGGCGCTGGCAGACCACGCCGTCGAGCATCACGGCGCCATCGACGTGATGATCAACAACGCCGGCATCATGCCCCTCGCCTACTACGCCGATCACCGCGACGCCGCCGATGCCTGGAGCCGCTGCATCGACATCAACATCAAGGGCGTGCTCCACGGCACCATCGCCGTCTACGACCAGATGATCGCCCAGGGCCGCGGCCACGTCATCAACCTGTCGTCGATCTACGGCAACTACCCCGTGGCCGGCGCCGGTGTCTACGGCGCCACCAAGGCCGCGGTCAACGTGTTGTCGGAATCGCTGCGCATCGAGTCCCAGGGCCGCATCAAGGTCACGACCGTGCGCCCGACCGGCGTACCCGGAACCGGTCTCGGCGACGGCATCGTCAATCCTGCGGCGATCTCGGGCATCCTCGGCGCCAACCAGGCCGAGTTCGCGACGGCGATCGGCGAGGTCATGGCCGGCGAGGGCGGCGGGCGCACCGACCCCGACGACATCGCGTACTGGGCCATCAGCCCCGACGAGCTCGCCGACCAGATCGTCATGGTCATCGATCAGCCGTGGGGCCTGGTGATCAGCGATCTGACCGTGCGCGCCGCGGGCGAGCACTACGTGATCTGACCCGACCAGGTCGTCAGTGGCCGCCCACGCCGGACCCGCTGGTGCGCGAGTGGAGATGTTCGGCGTGGCGGTTCATGCCCACGAGTTCGGCATGGATGCCGCGTTGGGCGAACTTGGCCACCACGGTGTCGAGGGCCACCACGGCCGAGGTGTCCCAGACCCGGGCATCGGTCATGTCGATCTCGACTCGGTCCACCTCGACGGCGTCGTAGTCGAACAGGTGCACCAGGTCGTTGCTGGATGCGAAGAACAGCTCGCCGGTGACGGCATAGAGCCGCTCGACGTTGTCGGGATCGACGACGCTGGTCACCGCGACCAGGTGGCGCACATGGCGCACGAAGAACACCGCCGACAACACGATGCCTGCCGCCACGCCGTAGGCGAGGTTGTGGGTGAGGACCACGATGGCGACGGTCACGGTCATGACCGCCGTCTCGGGTCGCGGCATCGTCCTCAGCGTGGATGGGGCGACGCTCGACCAGTCGAAGGTGCCGACCGACACCATGATCATCACGCCCACCAGCGCGGCCATCGGGATGTCGGCGACGAGGTCACCCAGCGCCAGGATCAGCACCAACAAGAAGACGCCGGACGCCAGCGTCGACAGGCGGGTGCGGCCGCCGGAGCGATGGTTGATCATCGACTGGCCGATCATGGCGCAGCCGGCCATGCCGCCGACGAACCCGGTGGCCACGTTGGCGACGCCCTGGCCACGCGACTCGACGAACTTGTCGGAGTCGGTGTCGGTCATGTCGTCGAGCAGCTGTGCGGTGAGCAGCGATTCGAGCAGCCCCACCAGGGCCAGGGTGATGGCGTAGGGAAGGATGATGCCGAGGGTCTCGAAGGTGAACGGGATGTCCGGGATCGACGGGGTGGGCAGCGCATCGGGCAGGGCACCCATGTCGCCGACGGTGGGCAGGCCCAGGTCCATGGTCTGTGATGCGATCGCGCACACCACGATGGCCACCAGCGGCGACGGCACGGCGTTGGTCAATCGAGGCAGCCCGTAGATGATCGCCAGAGCGATGCCGATGAAGACCAGGTTCATCATGCGGGCGTCGGCATGCTCGGCGTCGTCGGTCAACAAGATGTGCGGGACCTGCGCCAGGAAGATCAGGATCGCCAGCGCATTGACGAACCCGACCATCACGGTGCGGGGCACGAAGCGCATGAGCGCACCGACCCCGAGGTAGCCGAGGCCGACCTGGATCACGCCGGCGAGGATCGTGGCGGCGAACAGGTAGGCGACGCCGTGGTCCTGCACGAGGGACACGACCACCAGCGCCATGGCCCCGGTCGCGGCCGAGATCATGCCGGGGCGTCCGCCGGCGAAGGCGATGATGATGGCGATCGAGAACGATGCGTAGAGGCCGACCTCGGGGTCGACGCCGGCGATGATCGAGAACGAGATCGCCTCGGGGATGAGCGCGAGGGCCACGACCAGGCCCGACAGCAGCTCGACGCGCGGGTTGCGCATCCATTCGCCGCGGAACCGGTCGGGGCGCAGATGGCCCGGGACCAGTGCCGATGGGCGCATGCGCGCACGCATCGGGAAGGAATCGGCGACAGACACAGAACACCTCGGGGGCTCGGACGGGCAGACGCCGAGCAGGACCAGGCGCAGTGACTCGCAGCGCAAGGGTAGATCACCCCTGCTCCGGCGTCGGTGTCGCATCGGTCACACGCCACCGGTGCGGTCGTGCACTACCCTCGGGAGTGCTCCGGTCGGGATCTCCGATCGGTGGGTTCGCAGACGGGCAGTGGTTCTTCCGGTCATCGTGAGCCGCCCCCAGTCCATCTCATCGGCGCAATTCGTGCGTCTCGCGAACCCTGAACGCCCCGGTACGCCGGGGCAAGGAGATCCATGCCCCCCACCTTCGCCCAACTGGGCGTCCCCTCGGCCATCGTCGACGCGCTCGCACGTCGCTCCATCACCGAGCCCTTCGAGATCCAAGCCGCCACCATCGCCGACGCCCTCGCCGGTCGCGACGTCTGCGGCCGTGCCCCGACCGGCTCGGGCAAGACCCTTGCGTTCGGCATCCCGTTGGTCGCCACCGTCGAACGGGCCGAGTCCCGTCGCCCCCGGGCGCTGATCCTCGCACCCACCCGCGAGCTGGCCGAACAGATCACCACCGAGCTTCGCACCTTCGCCGGCAACGTCCGGGTCGCCGCCGTGTACGGCGGGGTCGGCTACGGCCCGCAGGTCAACGCCCTGCGCAAGGGTGTCGACATCCTCATCGCCTGTCCCGGCCGCCTCGAGGATCTGATCGACCGTGGCGACGTGGCCCTCGGCGACGTCGATCAGGTCGTGCTGGACGAGGCCGACCGCATGGCCGACATGGGATTCATGCCGGCAGTGCGTCGCCTCCTCGACGCCACGGACCGCTCTCGTCAGACCGTGTTGTTCTCCGCCACCCTCGATGGTGACGTCGCCAAGCTCACCCGCGACTACCAGCGCGACCCGGTCCGCCACGAGGTCGGTGAAGAGACCCCCGACATCACTGCGGCCCATCACGTGTTCTGGCATGCCGACAAGGCCCAACGGACGGCAGTCACCGCCGAGGCCATCAACGCCGTGTGGCCGACCATCGTGTTCTGCCGGACCCGCCACGGGTCGGACCGCCTGACCAAGCAACTCGGACGCGGCGACATCAAGGCCGTCGCCATCCACGGCGGTCGCAGCCAGGGCCAACGCACCCGCGCCCTGGCGGACTTCGCCGCCGGACGTGTGCACGCGCTGGTCGCCACCGACGTCGCCGCACGCGGCATCCACGTCGACGGTGTGGCCCAGGTCATCCACTTCGATCCGCCCGAGGATCACAAGACCTACGTCCACCGGTCGGGCCGCACGGCCCGGGCGGGCGAAGGCGGCGTGGTGTTGTCGCTGATCCAGCCCGATCAGCGCAAGGACACCAAGCGCCTCCAGCGCGAGGTCGGCATCGACGAGCCGGTCGTCGACCCCGACGCCGGCGCATTGCGGGACCTGTCGAATGCACCGGTGCGTGTGCTCGCCGCGAGCGACACCCGTACCGCCACGCCGCGTCCCTCCCAGGGCAGCGGTGGCGGCCGCAAGCAGGGCAGCAGGCGCAGCGGAGGCCGTGGCGGGAAGGGACGCAGCAACGCTCGCAGCGGCGGCAGCAGCGCAAACGGTTCGTCGAACGGGAACGGATCGGGCTCGCGCTCGGGCGGGGGACGGTCGGGATCCCAGAAGTCCGGATCCGCGAATCGCAAGGCCCGTCGCGCCCATCTCCAGCAGAATTCGGGGTCGCGCTAGCGTTGGAGCTCGCCTGACCGCCGCCTGGACGACGCTGTGAGCGCACCGTCATGACGAATCCGGATCCCCCCGGACCCGACCCGTTCGCCGACTGGCCGCGGCCGCTGGCGTTCGCGCTGTCGGGCGGCGGATCCTTCGGTGCGACCCAGGTCGGCATGCTCCGGGCGCTCCAGGAGGCAGGCGTCGTCCCCGATCTCGTCGTGGGCTCGTCGGTCGGCGCCCTCAACGGCGCCGTCCTCGCCGCCCACCCCGACGGCGCAGCCGAGCGTCTGACCGACGTGTGGCGACGCATCGACCGACGGACGATCTTCGGCGGCGGCACCATGCGGGCGCTCGCCACGCTGCTGCGCACGCGCGCCAGCCTGTGTCGACCCGACCTGCTCGCCGACCTCATCGAGGAGCACCTCGACGGCACATCGTTCGACCGACTCGCCCTGCCCTTCGCTGCCGTGGCCACAGATCTGTTCACGGGCGAACCCGAGCTGCTCACGAGCGGAGCCATCCGGCCGGCGCTGCTGGCCAGTGCCGCCATCCCGGGCGTCTTCCCCCGCGTCGAGATCGACGGCCGCCAGTTCATCGATGGCGGCGTGTCGGCCAACGTCCCGATCCGTCAGGCGATCGCATTCGGTGCCGCCAGCGTGGTGGTACTCGACGCGAACCCGGCCCGCACGACCGATCGCCCACCGGATCGTCTCGTGCCCAGCCTGCTCCTCACGGTGCCGATCATGCTGCGGAACCAGCGGTCCCACGCCGTCGACGAACTCGCGTCGCACCACCGAATCGTCGGGCTGCCGCAGGTGACCCCATCCGACCTGAACTCGTTCGACTTCGCCCGCACCGACGAACTCGTCGAGACGGCCCATCGCCACACCGCTGCGTTCGTCGCGTCATGGACCGACGCAGGCATCGATCCCGAACCGCTCGACTGAGCGCGTGGCCCCCGCCTGCAGCTCTCAGCGGTCCGCAGCCCACGCCGTACCGGCGATGGTGCGGCCCAGCGGGAAGGTGGTGGCGATCTCGACGATCCCGTCGGAGACGAAGGCGATCGTCGTGTCGCTGAACACCACCACCTGACCACCGTCGACGACGGTGGCATCGACGCAACCGACCGGCAGGGGATGCAGCGGCGTGACCGATTCGATCCCGTCTGTCCCGGCCAGCACCACTGCTGAACTGCCGAAACGTTGCAGGACCACCACGACGGCGTCATCGGCGGAGCCGCCGCTGTCGGGCACCGCAGCCATCAGGCCGCAGCGCTGACGGAAGCGTTCGTCACGGAGCTCGATCGTGGCCGACGAGGTCACGTGCACCAGTTCGAGGTCGCCACAGTCGAGGCTTTCGTCGCAGCGACGCGTCAGCACCCAGTCGTCGGCGCCGGCGACGACGGCACCATCGACCGCGAGCTGGCGAGCCGTGCTGCTCTCGATGAGATAGGTCTCCCCGCCGGCTTCGACGACGAGGCCCGCCTCGAGGGCGAGCCGGGCCTCGGGGAGCCGTTCGAGATCGCCGTCGCGGTCGAGCCACCGATCCACGATGCGATCCTCGGCCAGATCCCAGCGGAAGAAGCCGTACGGGCTCGCGACCCAGGCGAAGCGGCCATCGGGGCTGAGAGCGTCGAGACCCAGTGGCGTCGCGGCCGCCGTCGCGGCGACGTCCATGAGCGCATCGACGTCGACACGGTCCTCGGTGAGGCGCAGCGTCAGGTAGGTGCCATCGACGAGCTGCGCCACCGCCCGATCCGGTCCGAAGAACCGCACGTCGTCGATCGCCTCGAGACCGAGCAGCGACCGGTTGTCGAGGAAGGTCGCGATGCCGGTGGTGCTGTCCACGGCAACGAAATCGAGCGGACCGTCGTCGATCGGGCGTGTGGCCACCATCATCATCACCGGTGTGCGAACCGGTGCGATCGTTGCGGTGACGAGCCCCGTCGCCCCGCCAGACGGACGGTCATCGACGGCTGCCGCGGACTCGTCCGCACCCGGAGGGGCCACCGAGATCGCCGAGGGACCGGGGGTCTCCTCGGTGGCGTCGGGCTGGTCGTCACCGCCGGCGAGGACGACGACGCCCACGGCCGCGAACACCACGGCGATGGCGAGGGCCACAGCCAGCCCGGGCCGGCGAGCACGCAGGTACTCGGCGGTCTCGTCCCCGGCGTCGTCCGGTCCGGCTCGGAGATCCACGACGTGGGGCTCTTCGGGGTCGACCATGACCAACGACGGTATCCGGTGGCCACCCGGCCGAATCGACGGGCTCGCGACTCCACCGCCGGCGCATCGCTTGCATCAACATAAAGACATGCTTATGTTTATATGTCATGGACGATCTGGTCGGGGTGCTGAAGGCCGCTGGCGAACCGACCCGGCTGCGCATCCTCACGCTCCTCGCGCACCACGAACTCACCGTCTCCGAGCTCGTGACCATCCTCGGCCAGAGCCAACCCCGCGTGAGCCGCCATCTCCGTGTGCTCTGCGACGCCGGGGTCCTCCATCGCCACGCCGAAGGCACCTCGGCGCTGTTCCGCCTCGAACGCTCCGGCGAGCATGGTCGCCTCGTACGGGCGATCCTCGACGCCGGCGACGTCGACGGCCCCGAGGCCCGACGCGACCAGGACCGACTCGACGACATCCGCAGCGCCCGCAGGCGCCAGACCGAGGCCTACTTCCGCCGCAATGCCGCCGACTGGGACCTCATCCGCGATCGGCACACCGCCGACGTCGCAGCCGAACGGGCCCTCGTCGACCTGGTCGTCGGACTCGGCCGCATCGACCTCGTCGACCTCGGGACCGGCACGGGCCGGGTGCTCGAGCTCACCGGTCCCCACATCCGACGCGGGCTGGGTATCGATCGCAGCCGCGACATGCTCGCGATCGCCCGCGACCGCCTCGAACACCGATCGCTGCACCACTGTGAAGTCCGACTCGGCGAGATCACCGCGCTCGAGATCGCCGACGGCAGCGTCGACTGCGTCGTGTTGCACCACGTCGTGCACTTCCTCGACGAACCGGACCGAGCCGTCGCCGAGGCCGGTCGGGTGCTCCGCCCCGGCGGCATCCTCG
The DNA here is from genome assembly GCA_963716795.1 of uncultured Acidimicrobiaceae bacterium. GTDB lineage: Bacteria > Actinomycetota > Acidimicrobiia > Acidimicrobiales > UBA8592 > CAVQUE01. The sequence goes on from CAVQUE010000007.1 coordinate 24,621, forward strand.
CCGTCGTCGACTTCGTACCGCACTCGAGAGCAGAGCTCGCCAGCGACCACGCGCACCGCCGCCTCGGCGTGAGTACCGCCGAGATCGCCTCATGGGCCGACGGTGCGGGCTACGGCGCCGTCCACGAGCAGTTCTTCGATCCGCCGGAGCCGACGGAGGGTCACGGGCTCGCCGTGTCCCTGTGGACCGCACGCCGGACGGCATCGGACCCGAACCCCCACCACCGAGCCGACCTGGAGGTCGCGTCGTGACCACGACACCCCCGTCCCGACCCGCCACGACGTCGGCGCCGGCGCACACGCTGCTCGACCGTGTCCACGATCGAGCCGCGCACGGTCCCCCACCGGGGCTCGAGGTGTCATTCGAATTCTTCCCGCCGGCCACACCCGCCGGCGCCGACAAGCTGTGGCGGACCGTCACCACCCTCGAGGCCTACCGGCCCCGGTATGTGTCGATGACCTACGGCGCGGGCGGGTCCACCCAGGACCGCACCATCGACGAGATCGAGCGCATCATCGCCAATTCGTCGTTGGCCGTCGTCGGCCACCTCACTTGCGTCGGCCATCCGGCCGCCCACGTCGACGCCGTCATCGACCGCTACCTCGAACTCGGCGTGTCGGGCATCGTCGCACTGCGCGGCGACCCACCCGAGGGCTCCGACGACGGCCGCCATCCCGACGGCTATCCCGATGCCGCCGCGCTGGTCGCTGCCATCCGGTCCCGCAGTGACGTGACGATCTCGGTGGGCGCCTATCCCGAGACCCACCCCCGAGCCCCATCGCCTGCGGCGGACCTCGACAACCTGAAGCGCAAGGTCGATGCCGGCGCCGACGTCGCCATCACCCAGTTCTTCTTCGACACCGACCTCTTCGAGGCCTTCGTCGAACGTGTCCGTGCCGTGGGGATCGAGGTGCCGATCGTTCCCGGGATCATGCCCATCGCCAACCTCGAGCGGGTTCATGCGTTCGCCGCCCGGTGCGGGGCGTCGGTTCCGGGTTGGGTCGACGATCTGTACCAGGGCCTCGACGACGAACCCGACGCCCGAGCCGAGATATCCGCGGCGCTCGCCGCCGACCAGTGCCGGCGCCTGGCCGAGGCCGGAGCCGACTCGTTCCACTTCTACACGTTGAACCAGCCGGCGATCACGACCCGGATCTGCGACCTGCTCGGTGTCGCCACAGCCTGACCCGACGGCTCACGCAGCCTCGTCCGGGGCAGCGACGGGCGCCGGCGACCTCGGAACGGCGACGCCGCCACCACCAGACCAGCCAGATGGCGAATGGAATCCACAGGAACGGCACCACCAGCGCCAGCCCGAGCACGGCCACGTTGACGGCCACGACCAGCGCATTCCAGCCCGTGGAGAACGCCGTGCCCACACCGGGCAAGGTCAGCTCCTGGTCGACATCGAGGCGACCCGATGCGGTCGCCTCGACCGTGCCGAGGCCGAGCTCGACGCCGTTCGCATCGACGGCGATCGCCGACGCCCGTGCCGCACCGAAGATCGACGGTCCTGCCTCGAACGAGGCTGCCAACACGATGGCCTGCCCCGGTTCGAGCGGGGCCGCCGGATCGCCCGAGACGATCGTGAAGTCCTCGATGTCGAGGCCCAGGTCGCCGTGGACGACGTCGAGCTCGATGAGGGGCGTGTCGCCGTCGTTGGTGACCTCGACACACACCGTGACGTCGTCGCCTTCGCCGACGGTCAGCTCCTCGTCGCCGACGCACGTCGTCCGGGCGTCGTCACGTCCGTCGACGTAGCCGAGATCGACGGCGAGGCTCGGCTCGGGCCGAGCCTGGGTCAACACCACGGTGATCGTCGCCAGATCCACCTGACCCTGCAACGTCCGCCGCTGCCCCCGGAGCAGCTCGAGGTCGGTCTCGCGGGCCAACAGCTCGCGTTCGAGCGAGGCGACCTGGTTCAGGGCCGTGGCCCCGGCCAGGAACGTCCGGAGGCGTTCGACGCTGGCCTCGGCGGTCACGATGCGGCTCTCGAGATCGACGAGACGTTCGGTGACGTCATCAGCTGTGATCACCTGGTCGGTCAACACGCCGACCTCGCCGAGGCGCGCGACGGCGGTCTGGAACTGCTCGGGCGCCACCTTGAACACCAGCACCGTGCGTGGGGTATCGGCGACCGAGGTCTCCTGGCCGAACAACAGGCCACCGAGCGACTCGATGACCGTCAGGGCCTGTTGGCCCGCGATGACGACGTCATCGACCGCCACGTCGATCTGGGCGGTGAACACGATGTCGCGTCCGATGTCGGTGGGCTGCAGCGCCCCCACATCGGCACCCCCGGTCCCGATGGCCTGGCTCCCTGCGTCTCCCTCGGCTGCCGCCTCGTCGGTGGCTTCGGTCGCATCATCGGCCAGTGCGGCGGGCTCGGCGCCCGGCGCGTCTTCGGCCGCCACGAACGAGCCATCGCTCGCCGCCTCGCCGGCGTCCTCGGTCGCCACGCCGCTGCTCGTGAGATCGGCGCTGGTCTCGGCGGAATCATCGTCGTCGCCGCTGCACGCGGCCAGCACCAACGTGCACACGAACAGGATCGCCAACCATCGGCGCCAGCGCCGTTGCCACCGCCCGAGCGGTCGCGGCGTCGCCGTCGTCGCTTCCTCGGCGTCACGCAGACTCATCATGGCACCCCTCCCCGGTCGACGTGGACGTTCCCCCGTCAGCACCGACTCCGACGGTCTCCACTGCTCCCTGGTTCCCGACGTCCACCCGAAATCATCGTCCGCGAGTCGACGGCCCGGCCTTACGCTTGTGCGCCATGACGACCGAGGCCCCCGACGACCTGCCGAAACACCGCTACGACGCCGCATTCGCCGACGCGATCGAGCAGAAGTGGCAGAAGCGGTGGCACGACCAGGGGACCTACGAGACCCCGAACCCGGTCGGGCCGCTGGCCGACGGGTTCGATGCCGTCGCCGATCGGCCGAAGCTGTTCGTGATGGACATGTTCCCGTACCCGTCGGGCTCGGGGCTCCACGTCGGCCACCCGCTCGGCTACATCGGTACCGATGTCTACGCCCGGTTCAAGCGCATGGCCGGCCACAACGTGTTGCACACCATGGGCTATGACGCCTTCGGGCTCCCCGCAGAGGAGCACGCCCGCCAGACGGGCCAGCACCCTCGCGAGAACACCGACGCCAACATCGCGACCATGCGCCGCCAGCTCGCCCGCCTCGGCCTCGGCCACGATCATCGTCGCAGCATCGCCACGATCGATCCCGACTACTACCGCTGGACGCAGTGGATCTTCCTGCAGATCTTCGACAGCTGGTACGACCACGACGCCGACCGGGCTCGTCCCATTGCGGAGTTGATCGCCGAACTCGACGCCGGCGAGCGCAGCCTCGACGACGGGCGCGACTGGGCCACACTCGACGCCACCGAACGGCGACGCGCCCTCAACGACCATCGCCTCGCCTACCTCGCCGAGGCCCCGGTCAACTGGTGTCCCGCCCTCGGCACGGTGCTCGCGAACGAAGAGGTCACCGCCGACGGCCGCAGCGAGCGTGGCAACCATCCGGTGTTCCGGCGACCGCTGAAACAGTGGATGATGCGCATCACCACCTACGCCGACCGTCTGCTCGGCGACATCGACCGCCTCGACTGGCCCGAGGCCATCAAGATCATGCAGCGCAACTGGATCGGTCGCAGCGAGGGCGCCTCGATCGACTTCGCCGTCACGGGCCACGACGAACGCATCGAGGTGTTCACGACGCGCCCCGACACCCTCTTCGGTGCGACCTACATGGTGCTGGCGCCGGAGCACCCCCTCGTGGATGCGATCACCGCCGGCGCATGGCCCCCCGACGTCGATCAACGATGGACCGCCGGCGCGCCGACCCCGGCGGCTGCCGTCGCCGACTACCGGACGGCGGCTGCCCAGAAGACCGAACTCGACCGCCAGGAGAACAAGGACAAGACCGGCGTGTTCGTCGGGGCCCACGCCCGCAATCCGGTGACCGGCACCGAGATCCCCGTCTTCATCGCCGACTACGTCCTGATGGGCTACGGCACCGGCGCCATCATGGCCGTGCCGGGTCAGGACGAACGCGACTGGGAGTTCGCCGAGGTATTCGGCCTTCCGATCGTGCGCACCGTCGACCCGGGCCCCGACTTCGACGGCACGGCCTTCATCGGCGAGGGTCCGGCCATCAACAGCGGCTTCCTGGACGGGCTCGGCATCGCCGACGCCAAGCGAGCGATCATCGACTGGCTCGAGGCCGAGCATGCCGGTCGTGGCACCGTGACCACCAAGCTGCGCGACTGGCTGTTCAGCAGGCAACGCTATTGGGGCGAGCCGTTCCCGATCGTCTACGGCGACGACGGCCTGCCCCGAGCCGTACCCGCCCAGACGCTGCCCGTCGAACTCCCCGGCCTCATCGACTGGGCACCCCGGGCGCTCGACGAACAGAGCGAACCCGAACCGCCGCTGGGGCGCGCAGACGACTGGGCGACCGTCGAGCTCGATCTCGGCGACGGCGAGGGTCGGCGGCGCTACCGGCGCGAGCTGAACACGATGCCCCAGTGGGCCGGGTCGTGTTGGTACTACCTCCGCTATCTGGACCCGACCAACGACGAGTTCCTCGTCGACCCCACTGTCGAGCGGTACTGGATGACCGATGCCGACGGTGGCATCGGCGGCGTCGATCTCTACGTCGGCGGCGTCGAGCACGCCGTGCTGCATCTGCTCTACGCACGGTTCTGGCACAAGGTCTTGTTCGATCTCGGGCACGTGTCGGGACCCGAACCCTTCCAGCGGCTCTACAACCAGGGCTACATCCAGGCTGCGGCGTTCACCGACGAGCGCGGCGTGTACGTCGAGGCCACCGAGGTCGACGAGGTCGCGCCCGGCGAGTTCGTCCACGACGGATCCCCGGTCGAACGCAGCTTCGGCAAGATGGGCAAGTCGCTGCGCAACGCCGTGACCCCCGACGACATGTACGCCGACTACGGCGCAGACACGTTGCGGCTCTACGAGATGTTCATGGGCCCGCTCGACCAGGACCGACCCTGGGAGACCAAGTCCGTCATCGGTTCGCATCGCCTCCTCCAGCGGATCTGGCGCAACCTGGTCGACGAGGACACCGGCGAGCTCACCGTGACCGACGCGCCCGCCGACGAGGACCTGCGGCGCGCCCTGCACCGGACGATCGCCGCGGTCGGCGAGGACATGGACGCGCTGCGGTTCAACACCGCCATCGCTCGCGTCACCGAGCTCAACAACGAACTCACCAAGGCAGATGCGGCCACCCCGCGAGAGATCGCCGACCCCCTGGTTCGCATGATCGCACCGCTCGTCCCCCACATCGCCGAGGAGCTCTGGGAGCGCCTCGGCAACGACGGCACCGTCACGGCCACGAGCTTCCCCGTGGCCGACCCGGCGTGGCTCACCGACGACGTGGTGCAGCTGCCCGTCCAGATCAACGGCAAGGTCCGCAGCCGCGTGACCGTCTCGGTCGGCACCGACCGGGCCGAACTCGAGGCGGCAGCGCGCGCCGACGAGCGAGTCGGCGAGCTGCTCGACGGCGCCGAGATCCGCAAGGTCATCGTCGTGCCCGACAAGCTCGTCAACTTCGTCGTCGCCTGACGAGCGGCCAGGACGCACACCAGCCCGCACCGGCAGAAGCCACTACCGTCGGGGGCATGAGCGCATCACGCAGTGGACTCTTCGCCGCCGCTCCCGGAGCAGGCGAGGCCTTCTTCGAGTTGTACGGCACGTTCTGGCGGGGCGGTCGCCTCGACCAGGAACTCAAGGAGATCGTGCGGCTCCGCAACGCCCGCATCACCGACTGCGGCTATTGACGCAACGTCCGGTTCTCGCTCGCCCGTGAGGCGGGTCTCACCGAGGATCTCGCGGACGAGATCGACGACGGGTACGCCCAGCGTGACCTACCCGAGCAGTGGAAGGTCGCGCTCGCCTTCACCGACCACTTCCTCAGCTCGCCCGGACCGCTCCCCGACGATCTCGCAGCGGCGATGGCCGATCAGTTCGATGCCGGCGAATGGACCGAGCTGGCGCTCGGGCTCGGGCTCTTCCACGGCTTTTCGAAGATGCTCATCGCGCTCGGGCTCGAGCCCGACCAGATGGACACCACCGTGCTGCCCACCCCCGAGGCCACCGGCACCGAGGTCGACCCGGCCGACGTCGACGATCCCGTCATCGCCTTGTTGGCGTCACGGCCCGACCTCGCCGCGCCGTGGCAGCACATGGTTCGCTGCATCGATGCACTCCCCGGTGTCGACACCGACCTGCTGGTCGCGGCGCGCCGTCGCCTGGCAGAACTCATCGGCGTCGCAGACCTCGCTCCAGCGGCGCCGCCCTCCACGGTCGACGACGACGCCCTCGAGGTCGTCGTCGAGCTGGCCGAGCTCTTCGCCATCGACGTGCGCGCCATCGATCCCGCCCGCCTGCGGAGCGCCGTCGGCGACGCAGGCGTGGTCGCCCACATCATGAACCTGGCCGTCTACGACGGTATGTGGCGCCTCGCCGCCTGCCGTGTCGGCGCTCCCGCCTGATCGACCGGGCTTCTGATCGACGCCTCGGCGCCGCTGCTGATCAGGACAACGCGTCCTGGAGCGTCGACGCGAACTGGTCGCCCGTCTCGGGCCGGTCGGCCAGCCGGCCCCCCTGGGTCAGCACCGTCCGCTGATCGGGGCGCAGCCCACGTCGCGACTCCCTCGACGACGACCAGCGCTCCCGCGTCGGCGCGGCCGGCAACGGTCGATCCCGGAACGCCGATGGCGACGTCGTCACGACCGTCGCCGTTCCAGTCGACGATCGCCAGCGAACTGCCGAAGAAGTCCCCCGGGACCGGATTTCGGCCGAGGGCCTTCGGTGCGGCGACAAGCTGCGCGTCCATCTCGTCGCGCCAATCCCGTCCGCCGCTGATCAGCGTGACCGAGCCGGCACCGGCACGGCCGCTGACCGTTGCGAAGGGTGCGCCGACCACGAGGTCGCCGCAGCCGTCGCCGTCGATGTCGCCGCCACCGAGTGCCTTGCCGAAGCCGGCGTTGGGCTTGCTTCCCGGGCAGACCACGCCGGCCCGACGCAAGGCGCACGACCTGCCGGCGATCGAGGCCGTCGGCTGAGCCTGCGATGACCTGCACGACGCCGGTGTTGGGATCGTTGCGCAGATCCTCGTTCGGCGAGCCGACCGCGAGTTCGTCGCGACCATCGCAGTCGAGATCGACTGCGGCGACGGCGAATCCGAACAGATCGCCCGGCTCGGCGCGACCGCGCACGAGCGGTTGGGTCAGCCGCCGATCTCGGGTCGTCCCCAGGCCGGTCGGGCTTCCGTAGAAGACGTTGACCGCTCCGGCATCTCGTTGCCCCCGGACACGTTCGCCGGGCACCCCGACCGCAAGATCGTCGAAGCCGTCGCCGTCGAAATCGCCCACGGCGATGGAGCGCCCGAAGCTGTCGCCGTCGGCGGGGCGGCCCGGCACCGGTCCGGCCTGGCTGAACTGGCTGGATCGTCTGGTGTCGAGCCCGTCTGCGCTGCCCATGATGACCGTCACCGCACCGGCGACCGTGGCCCCCTGGGATCGTTCGCCGACCGCACTGATGGCCACGTCGCCGAAGCCGTCATCGTCGAAGTCGCCGCCGGCGATGTCCCAGCCGAACGCGTTGTCGACCCCGAGCCGTCCCGGGAGGCCCCGGCGGCCCTCCACGAGGCGCTGCGTAGCGCTCCGATCGAGACCACGTGGCCCGCCGGGTACGAGGTGCACCACGCCTGCCCCGGTGATCCCACGCACGCGTTCGCCCGGTGATCCGATCAGCGGCGTCGGCGTAGCCGTCGGCGTCGATGTCGACGAGCTCGACCGAGCCCCCGAAGGCATCGCCCGCCTGAGCGATGCCGGTGATGGGTCCGCCCTGTCGCAACGAGGCACGCATCCTGGGTCCGGCGCCGTCTGCGGGACCGAACGCGACGTGGACCAGGCCGGCATCTCGCCGGTTGCCGAGGTCTTCCAAGGGCACCCCGACGAGCAGGTCGTCGCTACCGTCACCGTCGATGTCACGGTCGGCGGCGCCGGCGGGCGGAATCATCAGCGCCGTAGCCAGTGTCGCGACGACGAGGGCACGGACGGGTCTGCGGCGGCGCATCGGTCGAGCCGGCCGTTGCGCGGCGCAGTCACGGATCGGGTCAGGGCGCGCCGAGACAGGGCGCAATGAGGAGCAGCGGGTCCGCATGGTCGTCTCCGATCTGTCGGTGCCCGGAAATGAAACCGTAATGTGACGATGGAGCGTCGCGACGGATGTGTGACGAACGGCCCGCCGGCCAGCTGGTCCGATCAGCCCACGAGGGTCACGCACCAGACGCCGCCGATGCCCGGGCGGTAGATGGCCGCGAACTCCTCTTCGCAGCTCTCGCCACCGGCGATCGTGCCCCAGACGATGGCGTCGTGGTTCGCCACACGGCACCTCCTGCGCCACCGGCGACAGGTCGAGGCAGCCGATGGGCGTGCCGGTCGGCAGCACCACGGGCGCCGGTTGGGTCGGGGCGTCGTCGCCGCTGCCGGCGACGAAAGCGGCGAGTGCCACCACCGCCGCCATGACGGCGAACAGAGTCAGCAATGCGCCGGGGCGCAGCAGCTTCGCCGTGCCCCGGATCTCCATGTCTCGGGCATCGGCCACCTCCGGACCCTTCGGTGCGCGGCGGTGCCGGTGCGGGTTCGCTGCGGTCGTAGGGCGCCCACTGCGGCGCGTTGCGGCCATCGACGATGCGGGACGTGCCGGAGGCGACCGGTCGCCCCGAGCCCGCCCGCAGGCGTGCGTCATAGGCACGACGACGCTCGGGATCCGACACCACCGACCATGCGGCATTGAGCTCCTGCATGGCGCGCTCGGCGCGCCGCCGCTCCTGGTCGGGGCGCCCGACGAACTGGTCGGGATGCAGCCGTCGGGCGCGACTCAGGTACGCACGGCGAAGCTGCTGCGGGGTGGCGTCGGGGTCGGCGCCGAGGGTTTGGTAGTGGGTGGCCATGGGGGGGTCTCGACTGGGGGTTCAGACCTCTCCGACGATACCGGTCCCGCGAGCAGCGGCCCTGGTCACCCCGCCGGCGTCAGCAGTCGTTCTGCGAGAACTTCGAGTCCTGCGACCCGGCTCCCCTTGACCAACACCGCCGTCTCGGGACCCAGCGTGGTCGACATCCATCATCTCCAGCGCAGCGTCCACGTCGCCGGCGACGGCGCCGCCGTAGTCGGTCGTTCCGACCGCCACGAGCTCGATGCCCTCGGATCGCAACCGATCGCCGACCTCGCGGTGGTCGTCGCCATGGGTGGCGCCGAGCTCCGCCATCACGCCGAGCACAGCGATGCGCCGTGTCGCCGGCAGACGCGAGCAACGCATCGATGGCTGCGTGCATCGACATCGGATTGGCGTTGTAGGCATCGTTGACGACGGTCGCTCCGCTCGGTGTGCGAGCCACCTCCATGCGCCATGGGGAGACGTCGGCGTCCGCGAGTCCGGCCGCGACGGCCTCGAGGTCTCCGCCGACCACCATCGCCGCGGCAATGGCCGCCAGGGCATTGCCGACGGTGTGGACCCCGGCCGAGCTCAACCGCACCTCGGCGTGACCCCAGGGACTGTCGACGGTGAACCGTGGGCGCAGCTCGGCATCGACCGATAGGTCCCGGGCCCGGACCTCGCCGGCCGAGCCGTAGGTGAGCACCGTCGCTACGGTCCGGCTGCGCATGGCGATCACCCGGGGATCGTCGGCGTTGAGGACAGCGTGTCCGCTCGGCGCCAGGCTCTCGACCATCTCGCCCTTCGCCAGAGCGACGCCGTCGAGGTCGCCGAGCAGCTCGGTGTGGGCTGCGCCGACCGCCAGCACCACCCCGACAGAGGGTTCCGCGATCGAACACAACAGGGCGATGTGGCCGATGCCGCGCGCTCCCATCTCGGTGACGACGACCTCGGCATCATCAGGAGCCTGGAGCAACGTGAGCGGTACGCCGAGTTCGTTGTTGAACGAGCGCGTGCTGGCATGCACCCGGCGGCACGGCGCCAGCGCAGCACGCAGGAGGTCCTTCGTCGTCGTCTTTCCGACCGAGCCGGTGATACCGACCACAGCGGGGTCGCGCGCACGACGGCAGGCGTTCGCCAGACGTTGCAGGGCCTCGGTGGTCTCGCCGACCAAGACGTAGGGCTCCGGGCCTGCCCGTCGGCCGGCGAGATGGGCGGCAGCCCCGCCCGCTCGAGCATCGGCGATGAAGTCATGGCCGTCGCGTGCCGCAACGATGGGTACGAACAACGATCCGGATGCCAGATCGCGCGAGTCGATCGACACACCGTCGACCACGCAGTCATCGCCGACCAGGGTGCCGCCGGTGGCGGCTGCGATCTCCGACAGACGAAGCAACATCGCGTCAGTGTTCCACGACAACTCGGCATGCGCCCGACATCGACGCGCCCTCTACGATTCGAGCCATGGCTCTGCGTCCGCCCCGGTCCGACATGACGGTCGCCGACGCCTGCACCGTGCTCGGCGTCGCCGCGGACGCACCATGGGACGAGGTCCGGCGGGCCTATCGCGCCGGCATCCGACGGACCCATCCAGATCTGGCTCGCGCCCGGGACGCCACCGCACGCGCCGCCCGAGTCAACGCCGCGTTCGCCGATCCTGACCGACGCCACCGACGGCGGGCGACGCCCGCTGCGGCCCGAGCCGCAGCGCACTGCGGCTCCTCGGCCGTCCCCGGCACCGTCGGTCGTTCCGTCGCCCGGAGGCGACGAGGCCCCCACGCTGGCCGTCCCCGCAGGCGACGTGTTCGTCCGGGTGCTCGAAGCCGCGCACGACATCGGCGACGTGAGCTACATCGACCCCGAGGCCGGCCTGATCCAGCTGCTGTTGACCGATGGCGGGCCCGCTGCATCGCAGTTGCTCATCGTCATCGACGAGACGGTCGCGCCGCCGACGGCTTCGTTCACACTCGATTCCATGGATGCCGAGTGCGCGCCCGACATCCACGACGTCGTGGGTCGTCTCGGCACGGCGTTGACCGAGACGAGATGAGTCCCGAGCCCGTCCCGGCTCCCGGAGGTCAGGGTTGGCACGCCGACCCGTTCGGACGCCATTCCCAGCGGTGGTGGGATGGCAGCCGCTGGACCGAGCGGGTGCGATCGGGCGAGGTGGCAGGCATCGATCCGCCGGGCATCGACCCGCAACCAGCATCCCCGCTCGCCGCGGCTCGGGTCGATCCGCTCGATCCGTCGGCTCCGGTCGAGCTCCACTCGCTCAAGGTCCCCCAGGCACTCCTGGCAGGCCTGGTCCTGCTCGTCACCATCGTCGTCCTGGTGATCGTCGGCCTCCTGGCGTAGCCGGCCGGCCGCCAGGCGCCGCGCCGTGCGAGACTTCGCGCATGGCTGCTCCCTCCTCCCCCGCCTCGCCGATGGTGCCCGTCGATCTGCGCGCCTGGATCGCCGAGCACGCCGAAGAGTTCCGGCCCCCGGTCGCGAACAAGGTCCTGTGGCGCGACAGCGAGTTCATCGCCATGGTCATCGGTGGGCCGAATGCCCGCACGGACTTCCACGTCGATCCGGGAGACGAGATCTTCCATCAGGTCATCGGCACCATGCGCCTGGATCTCGTCGTCGACGGCGAACGAATCACCCGCCTGCTCGGTGCCGGCGAGATGCTGCTGGTGCCGGGTGGGGTGCCGCACTCCCCGCGACGCCCCGCCGACAGCTTCGGGCTCGTCATCGAGCGCATCCGCGCCCCCGACGAGTTCGATGCGTTGCGGTGGTACTGCGATGACTGCGACGCAGTCGTCCACGAGGTCTCGTTCCACATGGCCGACATCGAGACCGAACTCGCAGCCGCGCTCGACGCATTCCACGGCGATGCGACGCGACGGACGTGCGGCACCTGCGGTGCCGTGGTGCCGGTACCAGGGCCGTTCGTCCTCGAGGACTGACACCGCCCACACCGCCGTCGACACACCCCCGGGCTCTCACACGGGTCCCCTCGCCGCCGATGGGGGCAGATGTCCGCACCGGTACGCACCGTCGACGACCCCGGGGCCTCCCCGGCGCCGCCCGTGCCCACCGACCGATCCGGGGCTCTGCTCGAGCGGGTGACGGCGTCCGCCCTGGTCGGCTTCGCCATCGCCGTCGTCGTCGCCTTCTGGCTCCCGGTGCTGACCGTCGGCCTGATGACCGACGAGATGCTCAGCGCCTGGGTCAGCAGCGACGGGCTCCTCGACACGGTGGAGCGTGCCCACACCCACCAGGGCAACAGCCCGCTGTACTTCGTGCTCTTGTGGATCTGGCGCGCCGGTGCCGGGTCGGCCGAGTGGCTCCTGCGGCTGCCGTCGATGGTCTGTGCGCTCGCCGCAGCCTGGCAGCTGGCCCGCCTCGGCCGCGACCTCGATGGCGGTCGACGCCTGACCGGCCTGATCGCCGCCTTCGTGCTGATCGTCGACGTGGAGGTACTCCTCGCCGCGACGACCGCGCGGCCCTATGGACTCCTGTTGCTCCTGGTCGTGGTGTCGGCCCGGTCGCTGCTGCGGTTCCTCGCCGACGGCGACTGGCGTGCGGGCATCACCTGGGTACTCACTGCGGTGGCGTCGCTCGCCATGACGCCGTTCGCAGCCCTGGCACTGGTCGCCCACGTGGTCGCGCTCACTGATCGGGCCGCCGGCCGGACGATCCCCCTGGCCGCCCGTGGCCCCGCCTCGGCCGACCCCGGTGATGGCGAGCGGTGGCGTCGTCGGCTTCCGGCGCTGTGCGCAGCGGGCGCGGTGGCAGCCCTGCCGCTGGCCCCCCAGGTGCTGGCCCTCAGCCGGCGCAGCGAGGAGATCGTCATCGCCGCCATGCCCGACCTCGCCGATCTGCTCGCTGCGCTCGTACCCGTGGCGTTCATCGCCGCAGTGGCCATCGGTGCCCTGGCGGGCGGGTGGCGCACTCGCGCCGACTCCGCTGCCAATGGCGCGATGCTGCGGTTCGTCGGTACCTGGGCGCTCGCCCCGACCGTGCTGGCGTGGCTCATGTCGCATGCAACCGGAGCGTCGGTGTGGGTCGAGCGCTACCGGCTCAGCGGCACACCGGCGCTGGCACTCCTGGTCGGCCTGGGCGTCAGCAGGATCGACCGTTCGCACGGACGGGCGCTCGCTGCGGCCGCGGTGGTGGCTGCATCGCTGTGGTCGGTGTCAGAATTCGCAGGGCTCCAGCGCCAGGGTTGGCGCGAGGCGATCGAGTGGGCCGATGCCGAGACCGCGGGCGAGACCGTCACGGTCGCCATCGACTCCGACCTGGTCGAGCTGGAGAACCTCGCGCTGGTGCGCGATCCGTCCTGGGAGGCCTATCTGAGCGCGCCGATCGGACACTACGGACTCGAAGGCGACGTGGTGATCCTGCCGAAGGGTTCGGGCGACGACATCGCCGCCCACCAGCGCCAGGTCATCGACAGGCTCGCAGCATCGGATGACACGGTCGTGGTGATCACCCGGGTCCACTTCCGCGGCCCACCCGACCAGCTCGGGGCGATCCGTGACAGGTTCGGGTCGACATGGACCGAGACCGCCGGACCCGTCGTCGGACCACACCAGGCAGTCGTGTTCCGCCGCTGAGCCTCGATGCCACGACGGCCCTCCGCCGCCGGATCAGCCAGGGGTCAGTCGGCGCCGCAGATGGCGGGCAACACGGCCGAGATGGAACCGCGGACGACGGCGGTTGCCGCATCGTCGAATGGCGTGGGTTCGCCGTTGACGATGACGACCTCGGCTCCGCTGCGCGCCGCGACGGGCACGACGTTGGCGATCGGGTAGACCCCGAGGCTCGTCCCGACCGCCAGCAACAGATCGCAGGTCTCGGCCGCGTGCTGGGCGCGCTGGAGATCGTCTCGGACGAGGCTCTGACCGAACGAGATCGTCGCCGACTTCAAGATGCTGCCGCAACTCGGACAATCCGGGTCGTCCTCGCCGCCGCGCACCCGCTCGAGCACGATCTCCATCTCGACCCGGTACGAGCACGCCCAGGCACGCTGCCTTGCGGGTCGTGCCGTGGATCTCGATGACCCGCTCGACATCGATGCCCGCCCGCTGGTGGAGTTCGTCGACGTTCTGGGTGATCAAGGTGTGCAACGTGCCGCGTTCCTGGAGTGCGACGAGGGCCCGGTGACCGTCATTGGGCTCGACATCGGCCCACAACGAACCGTCGGCGCGTCGGGCCCAGTTGCGCCGACGGACCCCGGGATCGGTCACATAGGTGTCGATGTGCGAGGCCTTCTCCGCCTCGGGATCTCGTGTCCACAGCCCGTTGGGGCCACGGAAGTCGGGTATGCCCGAATCGGTGGAGATGCCGGCGCCGGTCAGGACGACGATGCGCTCGGAGCGAGCGACGATCCCGTTCGCGACGGTGACACTGGTGGTGAGGTCCGATGGGTCCACGACGCAGGTGAGGGTAGTGCCCACGACCGCGCCGATCGAGCCGTGGCATCATCGACGCGCGATACACATCGGCATAGACCGTCTTGACATGACGATGACCCTCACGTATGGTGACGCTCACTTCCTCGGCAGGGTCCGGTCACACCGGACCGACATGTTCGCTCGGCGCCGCCATTGGGATCGGTGACCGCACTGACGACGGAGGCACCTTCCATGACGGCACCCACGGTGGGCACGACGGACCTGACGACGCTCGCCGGCGAGCGGGTACGCGTCGTCGAGTGGGCTGACCCCACCATCGAGCGCTTGGGCTACGACGCCCGCAGCAGCTACGTCGAGCGCTACTGGCTCCCCATGCTGGGCCCGAGCACCACGTGGCTGGTGCGCCACCTCGCTGCGGGGCTCGAACGCAGTCCGGAGGGATACGACTGTGACCTGCACGATGTCGCGACCTCGCTCGGCATCGGCAACCGTCACGGGCGTCACTCCCCCTTCGCGCGAGCGCTCGATCGCGCGGGTCGCTTCGGCCTCCTCCGGCTCGCCGAGGCGCCCGACGTCCTGCCGCGTCCGGCGCAGCGTGCCCCCGCTGACGAACCGGCAGGTCAACGGTCTGCCACGCGAGCTGCAGCACACCCACGCGGCACTCGTCGCAGCCGAGCTCGACGCCGACGAGTCGCGCCACCGACGCGCTCGCCAGCTGGCGCTGGCGCTGGTCGCCGTGGGCGAACGGCCCGATCGGGCCAGACGCCATCTCCACGAGCTCGGCGTATCGCCGCGCACGGCCGACGCTGCATTGTGCTGGGCCCACGGCCGGCACCAACGAGCCGAGCATGCCGCCCAGGCGGCCACTCCGCCCTGATGTGACCGACGACCGGCCTGACGGTGCGGCGGTTCCCGGCGTTCCCATCGCCACCCCACCCCTGCGCCCCCACCGGGCGGTGGGAGCGCCGGAAACCGCCGCACCACCCGAGCGAGCCCCGAGACCCAACTCGGCACAAAGGGTCCGGGGCGGCACGGCGCCACGGAGCCGACGAGCTACCCTCCGGCAGCGATGACTGCGCTCGTCGGTCCCCTCACGATGATCTGCGGAGTGCTCGCCGTCGCGGGCCTCGCCAAGGTCGTATCGCCCCTACCCACCCGCTCTGCGCTGACGTCGATCGGGCTGACCGTGCCGGCACCCGCCGTGCGGGTTCTCGGCTCGATCGAAGTGGCGCTCGCAGTGGCCACCGTGGTCGTCGGCGGCACGGTGCTGCCGATGCTCGTCGGTGCGGTCCACCTCGTCTTCGCCGGCGTCGTGGCGTTGATCATGCGCCGAGGCGGCCCCTCATGCGGCTGTTTCGGGTCGCTCGACACCCCGGTGTCGGGCCTGCACATCGGCTCCAATCTGGTAGCGGCGGCGGTGGCGTTCGCTGCGGTGGGCGCCGCAGGCTTGACCGACGTGCTCGCCGACCAACCCGGCGCCGGCGTTGCGTACGTCGTCGCCGTCATGGCAGGAACCGCTGCAGCGGTGTCCGTCCTGACGCTGCTGCCACGGTTGGCGCCCCACACCCTGCCGGCTCCGGCCTTTTCCCTGCGAGGCGGCGAGTGAGCCGGCGTCTCGCCGATGCGGCATCCCGGTTCCTCGATCGCCGGAGCGCACGCCGGGGGTTCCTGACCTCGACCGCGGTCGTCGGATCCGCCATGGCGGTTGCGCCGGTGTCCTATGTCCTGCGACCCGGCACCGCATATGCGCAGGTCTGTCGCTGCAACGGGTCCGACTGCGGGTGCGGCCAGCTCTGTTGCGACGGCTACACCGAGTTCTGTTGCACCCTGTACGGGACCAACGGCTGCCCCCCCGGCTCGCTCTACGGCGGCTGGTGGCGTGTGAGCGGCTCGAGCTACTGCGGCGGCAGCAACCGCTACTACCTCGACTGCCACAACCCGTGCAACGGCTGCGGGTGCGGCGCCAGCGGCGTGTGTTCGGGCTCGTGCAACGGGACCGCCTGCGGCTGCGGACTGGGAAGCTGCGCCAATCGCAAGGCCGGCTGCACACACTTCCGCTACGGCCAGTGCAACCAGCAGGAACGTTGTCTCGGCCCGATCATCTGCCGCGTCGTCACCTGCACACCACCGTGGGTCCTCGAGCCGAACTGCTCACGCAGCGTCCGGACCGATCCCGCGACGGCGTGGCATCACCGACCATGTCTCGAACAGACCGGCGCCGAGCCGTTGGGTTCACTCGATGCCGCCCAGGCCGACGGGCGGCGCGTCCGCGTCGCCGGCTGGGCATTCGAACCCGACCGCTCGCGACCGCTCGACGTCGACATCGAAGTGGACGGCCGGGTGGTCGCCACGGTCACCGCCGATCGCTACCGCCCCGACGTCGGTGCGACGTACCCGTCGGTCGGCGAGAACCACGGATTCGACGCGACGATCAGCGTGCCGGCGCAGACGTCGCAGGTGTGCGCCTACGCGGTTGGTCGCGACGGGCGACGACCTCTCATCGGCTGCTCGACCGTGCGGACGGGCCGCCGATCCACGCGGGTGGCGCTCGAGAACCTTCGTCGCCGGGACGACTCGGTGGACCTGACCGGCTACGCCGCAGTCCGCGGCGGCACCGAGCCGATGCGCATCGTCGTGCGGATCGACGGCACGACCGTTGCCCGCCGCCGCGCCAACCGGGCCCGACCCGAACTGGCTCGGGTGCTCGGCACCGCCGACCACGGCGGCTTCGACCTCAGCGTTCGACTGCCGCGTCGGCCTCGGCGCGCTCGGTCGACCCTGACCGTCATCGCCATCGACCCTGCGACCGGCGCCCGGACCCGAGTCGCCCAGCGGGTACTCGGTCCCGGGGACTCGCCATGACGATCGTCGTGACGGCGATGGCCGTCGTGCTCGCGTTGCTCGTCGTGTTGGTTGCGGGGCTGTTGCGCAGCCACGCGGACATCTTGCGTGCGCTGCACTCGCTCGGCATCACCGAGGACGAACTCCGAGGCTCCGCAGGTACCGCCTCCTCGGCGCGGCCCCGAACTCGTCCCGACGTCCCCGAACCCCGCGCCGAGGGAGATCTCGATGGCGCAGGCCATGACATCACCGGCCAGACGCCGGGCGGCGGGGCGTTGCGTGTGGGCGTCGTCGGCGTCGGCCACACGACCCTGTTGGCGTTCCTGTCCTCGAGCTGTCTGACCTGTCGAGACTTCTGGGACGCCTTCGCGACGAGCCCTCGGCTGCCCGGCCAGGACACCCGCCTCGTCATCGTGACCCAAGGCCACGAGGCCGAGAGCCCCAGTGCGGTTGCGGCGCTGGCTCCCGACGACGTCACGGTCGTGATGTCCTCGGCGGCCTGGACCGACTACGCCGTGCCCGTCTCGCCCTATTTCCTGCTCGTCGACGGACCATCGGGTGCAGTCCTCGGCGAAGGTGCGGCCACGAGCTGGGACAAGGTCGCCGATCTGTTGAGCCGGGCGGTGGCCGACCGCGATCTGATGTCGTCGGCGACGACCACGGCCGGCGTTGCCGGCACCGGCCGTGCCGTGCATCGCAGCGGCACCGAACGCGAGGCCGACACCGATGCCGAGCTGCGCGCCGCCGGCATCGAGCCCGGCGACGCCCGGTTGCACCACGAGCCGGATGCGCTGTGAACGCCGTCGTTGCCCTCGGGGTCCTGCTGGCTGTCATCGCTGCAGTGCGTTCGACGTGGTCGCCGTGAGGCGAGTCGATGCTCTCGAGCATCCATCCGTTCGGGGAACGGAGCCGGAACAACCGCTTCGCGACGACTGCCACGGCCTACATGCTCGCCAGTGTCGCCGGGGGCATGAGCAGTGGGCTCGTCGCCGGCCTTCTGGGTTCGCTTCTCGCGATACCCGACGACCTCACGCTGTGGATACTGGCAGCAGGGATCGTGGTCGGTCTGGCCTGCGACCTCGGCATCGCCGGCTTGTCGGTTCCGTCGTGGCGACGCCAGGTCAACGAACGCTGGCTCGACACCTACCGAGGGTGGGTGGTCGGTGCCGGTTTCGGGTTCCAGCTCGGCACCGGCGTGCTCACGATCGTCACCACCTCGGCGGTCTGGTCGACCTGGCTCGCGGCGAGCCTCACCGGGAATCTGGCCGGCGCGCTGCTGATCGGCGCCGTCTTCGGCGGCGTCCGGGGCGCATTCATCTTCGCGGGACGCAGCGTGCAGCAACCGGCTCAGCTGCGTTCGCTGCACCGACGCTTGGATGCCTCGGCTCCGTCGGTGGCCCGCCTGACCCGAGCGGCGGTCGCCGCCTCCGGCGTCGGGGCTGTGGTGACGGCGGTCATCGCGTCATGAACAGGCTCCCTCGATGAGCCGTCTGCGCGCCCATGGCATGTCGGTCCGACTTCCCCGCGGCTGGGATGGCGAGATCTTCCTGCGGGACCTCGACGGCGATCCGACCGACGCCGTGACCGACAACAAGCCGGTGCTCCATGCCGCCAACTTCGCCCTGCCGCGCGCCCGTGGCGATTTCGGCAGCTCGGCCGTGGAGGCCATGGGCCGACCAGGCATTCTGCTTGCGGTCTTGGAGTACGAACACGCATCGGCTGACAGCACGCTGTTCGCTCATCGCTTTCCGCAGCGGCTGTTGGTCCGCGAGTTCGGCCCGACCAACCTGCAACGCCCGCTGCCGGGCCAGTCCGGCGCGCAGCGGTTCGTGCGCTCGGGCGGGCGGGCCTTCTGCATCTATGCCGTGCTCGGCAGCCACGGCCTGCGTCGCCGGCTGGTCCCCGAGCTCAACCGTGTGCTCGAGACGATCGAGATCGACCCGCGAGACGGTTGATCAGCCGCCCTCGGGCTCGTAGTTCTCGACCAGCGCGACCAGAGAACGCACCCCGAAGCCGGTGGCTCCCTTGGGATGCTCGTCGAAGGGGCTGTCGGTGAACGCCGGCCCTGCGATGTCCATGTGCGCCCAGGCGATGCCGTCGGCCACGAACTCCTGGAGGAACAGACCCGGCGGTGATGGCCCCGGCCAGCGGGCCGCCGATGTTCTTCATGTCGGCCACCGTCGAGTCGAGCATCGTGCGGTATTCGGTGACGAGCGGCAGACGCCACAGGCGCTCGCCGACCTCGGCACCGGCGCCGAGCACTTGGTCGACCCAGGCGTCGTCGTTGCCCATGACCGCTGCATACTGCGGGCCGAGCGCTGCCATCGCCGCGCCGGTCAGCGTTGCCAGATCGATGATGGCGTCGGGCTTCGCCTCACTCGCGAGCGAGAGCGCATCGGCGAGAATGAGACGACCCTCGGCGTCGGTGTTGAGGACTTCGACGGTCTTGGCGTTGCGAATGGTCAACACGTCGCCGGGGCGGGTGGCATCGCCGCCGGTCATGTTGTCGGTCAGCGGCAGGTAGGCCGTGACCTCGACCGCCGGTGCCAGATCTGCGATCGCGGACATCGCGCCCGAGCACGGCTGCGGCGCCGGCCATGTCGCACTTCATCGTCATCATGCCCGCACCGCTCTTGATCGACAGCCCGCCCGAGTCGAATGTCACTCCCTTGCCGACCAGTGCCAGCGAGCCCTGCACACGACCTTCGGGGCGGTAGCGCAGCGTGACGAATCGGGGCTGTTGTTCCGAGCCGCGGTTCACCCCGAGGATGCCACCGAGGCGGGCCTTGCGAATGGCTGCCAGGTCCATCACCTGCGCAGTGAGCTTCTTGGCGCGGGCGAGGCTGGTGGCCCGGCGTGCGAACGCGGTCGGGGTCATCGAACCGCCGGGCTCGTTGACCAGATCGCGCGCCAGTACCACGCCGGCGGCGATGGCCTCACCCGCGCCAACGCGGCCTTGGCCTTGGCGCCGGTGGAACCGACGATGGCGACGCGTCGCAGCTCGCTCTGTTCGGGATCGCTCTTGAGCGAGAGATATTCGTAGGCGCCGAGCTCGACACCCTCGACGATGGCCTGCACGGCGGCATCGGCGTCGACCGAGTCGTTCAGCGCTGCGCCGAAATCGATGGCGATGGCCCGATGGTGTCCGGCGCCACGAGCCGCAGCGACCGCACACTGGCGCAGACGTGCCGCGGACACATCGGCGGCAGCTCCCGCACCGACGGCCAGGGTCAGGCCGCGCGGGGTGCGCAGGACCTCGGCCTGGCCCGGCGCGGCCTCGAAGCCGCGACTGGACAGCAGGTCCCAGTCCAGATCGCCGTCGGTGGCGGCGAGTGCTTCTTTGGTGACGGCAACCGCGACGAGTTCGGCGCGGGCCGGTGCGGTGCGAGCGAGGGTGAAGGTACGAGGCATGAGTACTCCGGAAAGGGCAAAGGCAGGGGATGTGTGGTGTCGGCGACCGGTTCAGTCGCCACGAGCGGTGAGCGATTCGCCGTCGCGCCAGCGTGCGAGCGTCCAGGCGAGATCGGACAGCCGGTTCAGGTACGGCACGACGAACGAATCGGGCGCAGCCGCGACGATCGCATCGCGCTCGGCCCGTCGTACGACCGTCCGGGCCACATCGAGCAGTGCCGCGACCCGGTTCTGGCCGGGCACGACGAACTCGGTGGGGGGATCGAATCGTTGCGAGATGGCATCGATGTGTGCCTCGAGGGCATCGACCATGTCCTCGGTGACGAGCGTGGCGCCCGGACTGAGCTTGGCGCGGTTGTCCGGCAGCGTGGCGAGTTCGGCCATGAGCACCCAGAGGTCCCGCATGATCGCGACCAGCATCGGCGCCAACTCGTCGTCGGCATCGAGCTCTGCCCGCACGACGCCGAACGACGCCTGGGCCTCGTCGACGCCGCCATAGGCGGTCGGCAGCGCCGAGTCCTTGGCGACCCGACCTCCGAAGAGCAGTCCTGTCGTGCCGTCGTCACCGGTCTTGGTGTACACCTTCATGGTTGGTCGACCCTACCGGCCCGATCGGCCCAGGAACGAGCAATAGCGCCCTGGCATCCCGCTGAGGGGTCGATGGTCGATACTCTCGACGCCATGGCTACAGCTGGGCGGTCCTACGGCGAACTGGCGCGGGAACGGGTGCTCGTCTTCGACGGCGCATTCGGCACCCACGTGCAGACGCTCGACCTCGACGAAGATGCCTTCGGCGGAGCCGACCTCGAGGGATGCAACGAGATCCTGGCCGTCACCCGGCCCGATGTCATCGCCGACATGCACGATCAGTTCCTCGGCAGCCGGCGTCGATGTCGTCGAGACCGCCACCTTCGGTGCGTTCTCGATCCCTCTCGGCGAGTACGACATCGCCGACCGCGTCCGTGAGATCAACCTCGCAGCGGCGCAGCATCGCCTGCGAGGTGGCTCGCGGCTACGACACCGACCGGCCCCGGTTCGTGGCCGGCTCGATCGGTCCCGGTACCCGGTTCGCGAGCCTCGGCCAGATCGCCTACGCCGAGCTCCGCGACGCCTACGAGGCCCAGGCCGCGGCGCTGCTCGAGGGCGGCGTCGACCTGTTCGTCATCGAGACGATGTTCGATCTGCTCGGCGCGAAGGCCGCGATGAACGGCTGCCGCCAGGCCATGGCCGCCGCGGGACGGACCGTTCCGCTGCAGGTGCAGGTCACCATCGAACTCACCGGCCGCATGCTGCCCGGCACCGAGATGAGCGCGGCCATCGCTGCGCTCGACCCGCTCGGGCCCCGACGTGTTGGGCATCAACTGCGCCACCGGACCCGCCGAGATGGGCGAACACCTCCGGGTGCTCTCCCAGCAGTCGCGGGTGCCGATCTCGTGCATTCCCAACGCCGGCCTGCCGTCGGTCGTCGACGGCCACATGCACTACGACCTCACACCCGACCAGCTCGCCGATCACATGGAGCGCTACGTCACCGAGCTCGGCGTCAGCGTCATCGGCGGCTGCTGCGGTACCACCCTCGAACACATCTCCGCCCTCGTCGAGCGCTGCGGGTCCCTGACCCCGGCCCCCCGAACCCCGCTGCACGAGCCCGGCGCCACCTCGATCTACAGCCTGGTGCCGTTCCATCAGGACACCTCGTTCATGATCATCGGCGAGCGCACCAACGCCAACGGCTCGAAGAAGTTCCGCGACGCCATGCTCGCCGAGGACCTCGACACCTGCCTCCAGATGGCGCGCGACCAGGTCGCCGAGGGGGCGCACGTGCTCGATCTGTGCGTCGACTACGTCGGCCGCGACGGCACCGTCGACATGGATGCGCTGGCCTCGCGCTTCGCCACCCAGGTCGCTGCACCGCTGGTGCTCGACTCCACCGAGCCCGAGGTCATGGAGACCGGCCTCGCGCACATCGGTGGGCGCGCCATCCTCAACTCGGCCAATCTCGAAGACGGCGATGCGCCGGGGTCGCGCATCGATCGCGTGTTCACCCTCGCGAAGGAGTACGGCGCCGCGGTCGTCTGCCTGTTGATCGACGAGACCGGCCAGGCTCGTGACCTCGAATGGAAGATGCGCGTCGCGCACCGGATCCACGATCTCGCCGTCGAGCGGTACGGCCTCGAATCGAGCGACCTGATCTTCGATGCGTTGACGTTCCCGCTGTCCACGGGCGACGACGACCTCCGGCGCGACGGCATCGCCACGATCGAAGCGATCCGGCGGATCAAGACCGAACTGCCGGGCACCTTCACCACCCTCGGCGTGTCGAACGTGTCGTTCGGGCTCAAGCCCGCGATCCGCCATGCGTTGAACTCGGTGTTCCTCCACGAGTGCGTCGAGGCCGGGCTCGATTCGGCCATCGTGCACGCTGCGCGCATCATGCCGCTGAACCGCATCCCCGACGAGCACCGTGCGGTGTGCCTGGACCTGATCTGGGATCGCCGGGGAACCGAGGGCGGCGACGGCACCGATGCGGGCTACGACCCGCTCCAGCATCTGCTCGGTGTGTTCGCCGACGTCGAGGCCACCACGATCGAGAAAGAGGACCGCTCGGACTGGCCCGTCGAACGACGCCTCGAGCACCGCATCATCGACGGCGACCGCGATGGTCTCACCGACGATCTCGACGAGGCCCTCGCCGCCGGCATACCGGCGCTCGAGATCATCAACGGCACCCTGCTCGCTGGCATGAAGGTCGTCGGCGACCTGTTCGCGTCCGGCGAGATGCAGTTGCCGTTCGTGCTGCAGTCGGCCGAGACCATGAAGATGTCGGTCGCCCACCTCGAGCCGCACATGGAACGTGTCGAGGGCGACACCGGCAAGGGCTCGATCGTGTTGGCCACCGTCAAGGGCGATGTCCACGACATCGGCAAGAACCTGGTCGACATCATCATGACCAACAACGGCTACACGGTGCACAACCTGGGCATCAAGGTGTCGATCAGCGAGATGATCGACCGCGTCGTCGAGACCGGCGCCGACGCGCTCGGCATGAGCGGCCTGTTGGTGAAGTCGACGCTGATCATGCGCGACAACCTCAGCGAGCTCAACGATCGCGGACTCTCGTCGGTGCCGGTCATGCTCGGTGGCGCAGCCCTCACCCGTACCTATGTCGAAAAGGACCTCCGCGAGGTCTACGACGGCCGCCTGTTCTACGGCAAGGACGCCTTCGAGGGCCTCCACACCATGGATCGCATCATGGAGACTCAAGCGCAGCGGCGAGGACGATCCCGACTTCGGTCGGGTCCCGACCGGGCGCAACCTGCCGCCAACGCCGCTCCGAGCGACCCGTCGATCTCACATCGGTCCCCGACCGCTCGCCCGACGTGGTCACCGACAACCCCGTGTTCGAGCCGCCGTTCCTGGGCTCACGGGTGGTGCGCGGCGTCGCGCTCGACGACATCGCGGCCTACATCAACGAAACGGCGCTGTTCCGCAACCAGTGGCAGTTCCGGCCCGAGAAGGGCGAGAACGACGCATCGTTCAAGGACCGGATCCGGCCGATCCTGCGGCGCGAACTCGCCGCGGCCAAGGCCGCCGACCTGCTGGTCCCCCAGTTGGTCTACGGGTACTTCCCCGCCAACGGCGACGGCGACGACCTGGTGATCTGGAGCGACGTCGACCGCACCAGCGAACTGGCCCGCTTCCACTATCCCCGTGCGGCGAGCGAGCCCTGGCTGTGCATCGCCGACTTCTTCCGGCCGATCGACAGCGGCGAGATCGACTACGCCGCCTTCCACATCGTCACGATGGGTGAAGCGGTGTCGGAACGGACCGCCGAGCTGTTCGCCGCGGATCGCTACCAGGAGTACCTGCTGCTGCACGGTCTCGGGTGTCGAGATGGCCGAGGCACTCGCCGAGCTGTGGCATCACCGGATCCGGACCGAATGGGGCTTCGCCGACGAGGACGGCCCGGACCTCCACGGTCTGTTCCGACAGCAGTACCGGGGCGGCCGCTACAGCTGGGGCTACCCGGCGTGTCCGGATCTCGAGGACAACATGACCGTGCAGGCGCTGCTCGAGGGCGAACGCATCGGCCTCGAGTGCACCGAGGAGACGGGCTTCCAGTACCAGCCGGAGCAGACGACGAGTGCGCTGATCTGCCATCACCCCCGGGCCAAGTACTTCGTGGCTCGCTGAGCATCGACGCCGCCTCGCCGTGCGTGGACGTTTCGCTCCGAGCCCGACCGGCGAGCTGCACCTGGGCAATCTCCGCACCGCGCTGCTGGCCTGGCTGTTCGCCCGCTCGGTGGGCTCGGGCTTCGTGCTGCGCTTCGAGGATCTCGATGCGGCCACGGTGCGGCCGGAGTTCTACGACGCCCAACGACGCTCGCTCGAACGCCTGGGCCTCGACTGGGACGCCGAGCTGCTGCCAGAGCGATCATCTCGACCGCTACCGCGACGCGATCGACGAGCTCCGGGCCACCGGCGCGGTCTACGAGTGCTGGTGCAGCCGTCGCGAGATCCGCGAGGCCGCGGCCGCGCCCCACGGCGCACACCGCGCCCGGGTCCTACCCGGGCACCTGTCGGGATCTCGGCGAGGCTGCCCGCCGTGACCGCCGAGCATCGGGTCGACCGGCTGCACTTCGACTGCGCGGCGCCGGCAGAAGCGCCCGAGGTCGTCGATCGCCTCCATGGCCGGCGCCACGGCGTCAGTCGACGACCTCGTGATCATGCGCAACGACGGCGTGCCGGCCTACAACCTCGTGGTCGTCGTCGACGATGCCTTCTCCGGGATCGAAGAGGTGGTCCGCGGCGACGACCTGCTCGACGCCACCGCCCGCCAGATCCATGTGGCGGCGACGCTCGGGTTCGACCCGCCATCGCCACGCCCACGTTCCGTTGGTCCTCGGGCCCGACGGCGCCCGTCTCGCCAAGCGGGACGGGGCCGTCACCCTCGACGACCGCGAGGCGCTGGGCGAGACCCCGGCCGAGGTGCGGGCGCTGCTCGCCCGCTCGGCAGGTCTCGCCGATGCCACGGCGTCGGACGACTCGCCGCCGACCTCGCCGCCCGGTTCGATGCCTCGCTGCTGGTCGACCGAACCCTGGACGATCGATCCGGAGACGCTCACTGCCCGGTCGGGAGCTGCTGGACCATCGTGAGCAGCCGGCGCCATGAGGTCCCCGAGCTCGTCGACCCGATCAACGACCTCGCCGGCTTCGAACGACAGCGGGCGACCGGCCGCGCACTCGGCGACCTCGTCCCAGGTGATCGGCGTCGACACCGTCGGCGTGGGCCGAGCCCGCAGGGAGTAGACGGCGATCGTCGTCTTGTGGCGGCTGTTCTGGCTCCAGTCGACGAAGATCTTGCCGGGCCGCAGCGCCCGCTTCATCTGTCGAGGTCACGCGCGTCGGGCGTCTGCTGTTCGAGCAGTCTGGCCACCGCATGGGCGACGTCGCTCGCATGGTCGTGGCGGTGTGGCGAGTTGAGCGGCACCACGCAGCTGCATGCCCTTGGATCCCGACGTCTTGGCGAAACCGGTGAGCGAGAAGCCTGCGAGGAGGTCGCGGATCCGCAGGGCCACCTGCGCGCACTCGATGATCGTCGCCGGAGCGCCTGGATCGAGATCGAAGACCAGCATCGTCGGCGCAGTCGAGATCGACGCTGCGAGCCATCGGAGCATGCAGCTCGAGGGCGGCGAGGTTCGCCGTCCAGGCGAGCGCGGCGGTCTCCTCGATCCGGCAGTAGTCGACGGTGCCGCGCCGATCGCCGGGCCCGACCGCGGTCGGGACCCACCCGGGGCGGTGCGAGGGACAGCGCTTCTCGAAGAAGGACGGGCCCTCCACCCCATCGGGCCAGCGCCGCAGCGTGATGCACCGGCCCCTCAGGTGCGCGCAGCATCACCGGGCGCGATGCGGACGTAGTAGTCGATGACCTCGGCCTTGGTCGTCCCCGACGCCGGGTAGAGCACCTTGTCGAGGTTCGACAGCGACAGCTCCCGACCCGCGATCTCGACCCGTACCCGCTCGCTCATCGCTGCAGCGCGCGACCTCTCACGCGCTCTTGTCGACCGCTCACGCGCGGCCTTGGCAGCTGCCACCGACGCTTCGAGCGCAGCCATGAGATCGACCACGGTGTCCGGCTCGTCGCCGGCGGCCGACGATCACGACCTCCTCCCCGGCGGCCTTGCGCTCGATCAGCTCGAGTACGGCTTCGCGGTGGGTGTCGTGGTACTTGTCGGGCTCGAAGGGATGGGACAGCCCGTCGATGAGCTGTTCGGCCATCGCCAGCTCGGCCGGTCCGATCTCGATCTCGTCGAGGCCCTCCAGGCCGTCGAGACCCTCGACGCTGTTGACCTCGTCGGCGTAGACCATCGTCGACAGCACCAGGTGCCCGTCGCGCGGCCGCATGGCTGCCAGGTACTGCTTGGTGCGCATCACGAAGCGGGCAACGCCCACCCGATCGGCTTCGGTCATGGCCCGCACCAACAGGGCATAGGCCTTGCGTGCGACCGGATCGGGCACCAAGACATAGGCGGCGTCGTAGAAGACCGGGTCGATCTCGCTCTGGGCGACGAACTCGCACAGGTCGATGGTGCGGTTGGCAGTGGGGTCGAGGCCGGCGAGCTCGTCGTCGGTGACGGTCACATAGCGGCCGTCACCGAGTTCGTAGCCCTTGACGATCTCGCCGTAGGGGACCTCGTCGCCGGTGTCGGGGTTGACCCGTCGCTGCTTGATGCGGGTACCCGTGCGCCGGTCGAGCTGGTTGAAGCTGACGCCCTGTCGACTCACCGCCGGATAGAGCTTCACCGGGATGTGCACGAGCCCGAAGCTGATCGCTCCGCTCCAGATCGCTCGGGGCATGGGCACTCCTCTGGGAAGGTGAACGTGTCGGAGCCGGGGTAGCTCGGTCAGCCGCGTCGGAAGAAGATCTGCAGCTCCATGATGGCGTTGTCTTCGACGGAGAGCACGACGGCGGCCGATGGCTCGTCGATGTCGTAGTCGGCGAGCAGGATCGGACCGAGCTGGCCGAACACCACGATGACGTCGCCGGCGAGTTCCGCGGTCAACGGAATGGTCTCGGTTCGGGTCACCCCGTGGATGGTGAGCTCGCCGGTGGCGTCGACATCGATCGGTTCGCCGTCGCCGGGAGGGCGCCGAGCTCGATCGGTTCGGTCAGGGTGAACAGCGCCTCGGGGAACGCGTCGGTCTCGATCGCCTGGCTGCGGATGGCGTTGGTGCGGGCCCCGCTGTCGGTGATGAGCTGGGTCATGTCGACCACGAGGTCGGTCGAGACGATGGTGGTGCCCTCGATGACCATCGAGCCGCTGACACCGGGCGACCGCCCGACGACGGTCTTGGCGCCGATGCCGGCCAGCTCCTCGTCGATCCGGAAGCCCACGAAGGTGGTGTCACACACTTCGGTCAGGCAGGCTTCGTCGAAGGTCCCGATGGTGGTGTCGACCGTCCAGGTTCCCTCGACGCCGTCTGCGGTCGACGCGGTCCCGCCGTCTGTGGCGCCGTCGGAGCTCTCGCTCAGCGCTTCGTCGCGGGCTGCTTCGGCTGCGTCGGAGTCGACCGTGGCGGCAGAGTCGTCGCGCAGCACGAACCACCAGACACCGAAGGCCACCAGCGCGACGCCGATGACGGCGACCAGGGCGATCAGACGGCGGCGTCCGGCGCGGCGGGCTGCGTCAGCGGCGGTGGAGTGGTCGAGGTCGGTCATAGGGGGTGTCCTTCGTGGCGGGCTCCTCCCGAGTGTGGCATCGCCTGCGAGCAAAGCGACGGAGGGAGGGGTCGAGCCGCCGTACAATGTCGCAGTGCGTGTTCTCGTGACCGGCGCGGCCGGGATGCTCGGTTCCCGACTGACGTCGACGCTGCGCGCCGAGGGCATCGGGGGGCGCCGTGTCGACGAGTTCGTCCTGGCGGACCAGGTCGAGCCTCCCCACGAACCCGGCGACCAGGTGCTGGTCGGCGACATCGCCGACGCCGACTTCGCGGATCTGTTGGCCAGCACCGAGCCCGATGTGGTCTTTCATCTGGCTGCGGTCGTGTCCGGCGCCGCCGAGGCCGATCTCGAGACCGGCTACGACGTCAACGTGCACGGCTTGTGGCACCTGCTCGAGTCCGCCCGCATCTCGCCCGAATGGACGCCGCGTCTGGTGGTCGCATCGTCGGTGGCGGTCTTCTCCGACGCCGGCGAGGCCCCGATCCCGAGCCGGCACCGCCAGGCCCCACGGAGCTCGTACGGCACCCAGAAGGCCATGGCCGAGCTGCTCCTGGCCGATTACACGCGGCGCGGCGCCGTCGACGGCATCGCCATCCGGTTGGCCACCATCGTGGTCCGAACCGCGTCGCCGAACGAAGCGACATCGACGTTCCTCTCCACCATCGTGCGTGCCGGTCTCGACGGAGAGGAAGCGGTCGTGCCGGTCGCACGAGATCTGCGTGCGTGGATCGCCAGCCCCGATGCGGCGATCGGCCAGCTCGTGCACGCCGGTTCCGCTGGCGAGCGGCGACCTCGGCGGCGAGCGCTGCCTGACGATGCCTGGCCTGTCGGTCTCGGTCGACGAGCTCATCGCAGCCGTCGGCCGGCACGGCGGGCCACGATGCGACCGACCCGACTGATCGACCGTCCCGACGCCACCATCGAGGCGATCGTCGCGTCGTGGCCAGCGGCGTTCGACTGCGCGGCACGCCGAGTCCCTGGGTTTCGTCGCCGATCGCGACCTCGACGAGCTCCTCGAGAACTACCTGCGCTGGCCGCGCACCGAAAACGATGCAGACGATGTAACCGGCATGGATTTCGCTCGTCTCGCCGATCAGACCACGAACCCAGGCACGGCGACCAGGAGCATCCGAGCCCATGACAAGCTACGACGATGCCGCTTCGAGCCTTCTCGCGAAGGTCCGTGATTTCATCGACACCCTCGAAGACGAAGAGCGGCAGGTGTTCGCTGCGATGATGGCGCCGGCGGTCACCGAGGCGTGGGAGGCAGACGAGGTCGCCGGATTCGAGTCCTGGACTCCCACCCGGGTGCAGGATCACCTGAACCGCGCGATCCGCAACGAACGGCTGGTCATCGGGCGAGCAGATCCCGAGGATCTCGGCTGAGGGTCGACACGACGGTCGACGCCTCAGGCGCTGGCGGCGCCGTACGCAGTGACGTCGAATTCGTCGGCCAGGCTCTCGCGCAGGCGCTTGCGGGCTCGGTGCAGGACCACCTTGGCGTTCGTGTGGGTGATGTCGAGCGCAGCAGCGACATCGCTGATGCCGAAGCCGAGCTCGGTGACCATCGTCAAGACGGCGGCATCGCGGCTCGACAACATCGAGACACCGGCCCGGAGCTGCTCGGCGAGCTGGCGCACCTCGGCGACCATCGCCGGCGCCGGGTCGAGGCTGACCACATCGGGCATGGTCTCGTCGTCGATGACCGCGACCGGCGTCCGCAGACGCTTCCGTCGGCTGTCGATCGCCACTCGGCGTGCGATCTGGAGCAGCCAGGGCCGAAAGCTCGTTCCCTCACGAAGCATCGAGATCTTCGAGAACGCCCGCAGGAACGCTTCTTGGGTCGCGTCCTCGCGTTCGTCGGGATCGCGGACGTTGTCACCGACGACGTGACGCACCAGCGACGCATACCGGCGGTACAGCTCATCGCAGGCCGGTTGTTCCCCGGCCGCGACGCCGCGCCACCAGCTCCTCGTCGCTTTCGCGCCGCAACCTGCTCCTCGGGGTCACGGTCGTCCCTGGGTGGTCGTCGGTCCCTGAGTTCGTGTGGCGCTTCGCCGTGGTCCCGCTGCCATCGTGGCCTCCCCTCCCGTGTGCGACCGTACTCTTTCGCATGGGTGCTAACAGCGCGTTAACGAGGGTCGGCGCACGCCGGCGACCGATCAGGCGTCGAGGAGTACGCGGGCGACCACGTCCATGCCGAACGCCGTCAGGATCGCGAGGTACAACAACCCGGTCGCCGCCATCACGGCCGCGTACTGGCGTTCGCGCAGCGCCGAGCTGGTGACGCCGACGAGGACGATCGTGGCGATGACGCATGGCGATCCAGAACCATCCGAGCAGCCCGTTGTAGCCGTCGTCGATCGATCCGTTGAGCACCGACACCATCCCGATCGGCCAGATGAGCACGACCAGCTCCGGGAGCCAGAGTCTGCCCGTCCAGTCGACGAGCTCTTCGATGGGATCGCGTGCCAGACCGGGCTGCACCAGGTACCAGTGGCCGAGCAGCATCGCATCGGTCACCGCGCCGAGGAACGCCGCGCCGACGAGGATCCGTGCGAGCGACA
Source organism: uncultured Acidimicrobiaceae bacterium (assembly GCA_963716795.1). GTDB lineage: Bacteria > Actinomycetota > Acidimicrobiia > Acidimicrobiales > UBA8592 > CAVQUE01. The sequence continues at coordinate 55,549 of CAVQUE010000007.1, forward strand.
ACAGCACGGGACCACCGGCGTCGATCGCAGCGGCGATCAAGCCGATGACGCCGATGGCCGGCGCGACGAGATCCAGCCATGGCGGGAACTCGGGGCCGTCGTCGTCGAATCGCTGCTCGGCGCGATCGATGCCGGTCATCGCTGCGACACGCGCCGAGCGCCGCTCGATCGACGGCTCGCTGCCCCGACACCCCGGCGCGTCGCCGCTGCCACGAGACCACCATCGCCACGGCCAGGGCGACGAGCATCGCCGCCGACGCGGCTTCGCGGACCGGAACCGGTTCGAAGCGGATCCCCACCACGAGCGAGATCGCCAGGATGGCGCCGAACGACAACCGCATCGTCCAGCCGTAGCCCAGACCGACCTGACGGCGGCGGCCGGTCACCCACAGGAACAGGAGACCTCCGGTGGCCCACTGCAGCAGGACCGTGGACGCGTCGAGATCGATCATGGAGACCCGCTGCGTCGCCGGGCCGGTTCAGCCGAGCACGGCGAGGTGGTGATCGGCGCGGTTCATGGCGTCGACGCCATCATCCGTGCTGACCACGATGTCCTCGAGCCGTGCACCCCAGCGACCGGGCACGTAGATGCCCGGCTCGATGCTGAATGCGTTGCCGGCGACGAGGCGTTCGGCATTGCCCTCGACGATGTAGGGATCCTCGTGGGCCTCGACGCCGATGCCGTGGCCGGTGCGATGGACGAAGTAGTCGCCGAAGCCCGCCTCGGCGATCCGGCGGCGGCCGATGCGGTCGACCTCCTGGGCCTCGATGCCCGCCCGCACGGCGGCGACCTGGTCGGGCCTGGGCGTCGAACAACACGTCGTAGAGCTCGACGAATGCCGGGTCGGGAGTGCCGGTCCACACACAGCGCGTGATGTCGGAGCAGTACCCGACGCCGTCGTCGCCGATCCAGGTGCCCGCCGAAGTCGCACAGCACGACCTCGTCGGGTCCGATGACCCGCTCGCCCGGTTCGTGGTGCGGGCTCGCCGCGTTCGCGCCGGCGGCCACGATCGCGAAATTGACGCGGTGATGGCCCTCGTCGAGGATCTGGCGGCCGAGCTCGGCGGACACGGCGGCCTCGGTCCGGCCGACGAGCTCGATCTCGCCACGCTGGAGCCGCCCGGCGATCCGGTCGACCGCAGCGCCTGCGGTGCGGAGGCGTGCGATCTCGTCGGCGGTCTTGACGGCCCGCAGCGGCGACGTGATCGCGCTGGCGCGCACGAGCTGCAGCGACGGTCGGGCCCGCAGGAGGTCGACGGTGAACCGAGACCAGGTCTGGTCGCCGATCGCGGCGATCGGTGGCGTCGCCGAGCAGGTCGTCGACGATGGCGATGGGGTCGTCGGTCTCACCCCAGGGGCGCAGCGAGAAGACCTCGGGCCGATCGATCACACGGGGGGCTTCCAGTGCCGGGATGACCAGGGTGGCGTCGGCGTCGACGGGCACCACGAGCATCGTGAGGCGCTCGAGCGGCATGGCCTCGTAGCCGCAGAAGTAGGGCAGATCGGCGCCGACGGACAACAGGAGGGCGTCGACGCCCTGATCGGCCATGGCGGTGCGGGCACGCGAGAGTCGCTCGGCGAACATCGCGTCCAGGCTACTGCGCTGACGACCAACCCCTGAAGCGGACCCGGACGAATCGGTTCGGGCACGACGGCCGGGTCGACTGGGTGGGCGCCGACCCTCAGGTCGCGGCGCCGCCGCGGCGCTCGCCGTCGTCGGCGGTGCTCGCCACGGCCTCGGCCGCCTGATGCGCGTGGTAGCTGCTGCGGGTCAGCGGTCCGGCCTCGACGTGGCCGATGCCCAGCGCCTCGCCCTGGGTGGCGAGCGCCGCGAACTCGTCGGGATGCCACCACCGGTCGATCGGGACGTGGTTGGTCGTGGGCCGCAGGTACTGGCCGATGGTGACGATGTCGGTGCCGATGGCGGCGAGGTCGGCCGAGCGTGGCCTCGACCTCGTCGGGGCGTTCGCCCATCCCGACGATGATCGACGTCTTGGTGATCAGCCCGGCCTGCTTCGCCACGGGCGAGCACGGCCAGGCTCCGGGCGTAGCCGGCCGACGGCCGCACGGCCCGCTGGAGGCGGGGCACGGTCTCGATGTTGTGGTTGAGCACGTCGGGGCGAGCGGCGATGACGACGTCGAGGGCATCGGCATCGCCACGGAGGTCGCTGATCAGCACCTCGACGCGGGTGTCGGGGCACCGGCTGCGGATCGCCTCGATCGTGGCGGCGACGGCGGCGGCGCCGCCGTCGGCGAGATCGTCGCGGGCGACCATCGTGACCACGGCGTGGCGGAGGCCCATCTGCTCGACCGCGTCGGCGACGCGCGCCGGTTCGTCGTGGTCGACGGCCTCGGGCTTGCGGGTGTCGACCAGGCAGAAGCCGCAGGCCCGGGTGCAGCGCTCGCCGAGGATCATGAACGTGGCGGTGCCGTCGTTCCAGCAGTCGAAGATGTTGGGACAGCCGGCCTCTTCGCACACGGTGACGAGGTCGAGGTCGCGCATGACGGACTTGATGCGCCGGTACTCGGGGCCCATGTCGGCCTTGACCCGCATCCACTCGGGCTTGCGGTCGCCGATGTCGAGACCGCCGCCGACGCCGGCCTCGGCCAGGCGACCCCGCAGCCGCACCGACACGCCGGCGTCCGGGGCCGCCGGCGTCGGTGGTCGGGTCGGGCGCCGGACCGGGGCACGGCTCCCGGGCCCCTCGCCGCGGCTGAAAGCGCTGAGGTCCTCGGGACGGTGGCGCCAGGCCACGTCGTGTCGCGTGCTGCCGCGGACCGCCCCAGCGGCGGGTGGCGACCGCGGCGACGGCGTCGCACGACGGCCCGCATGTCGGCGTCGATGCCTTCGCCACGCAGTCGAGGTCACGGGCTTGCCGTCGATGCCACAGGGCACGATCGCGTCGAAGAAGGCCATGTCGGGATCGACGTTGAGCGCGAAGCCGTGCATGCTGCGCCCCCGGGCCAGGCGCACGCCGACCGCGGCGATCTTTCGCGGTGTCGGTCCGTCCGGGCTCGACCCAGACACCCGGGAAGTCGGCGAGGCGGCCGCAGCCGGCGCAGGCCCAGCTGCTGCCAGCGCATCGATGACGACCTGCTCGACCGCGGCGACGTGGGCGGCGGTGTCGGCCATGCCCCCGCCACGGCGGCCGGCGACGTTGACGATCGGATAGCCGACCAGCTGGCCGGGCCCGTGGTAGGTGATGTCGCCGCCACGGTCGACGTGCACGACCTCGGCGCCGACCGTCGTCGGGGTCGACGAGCAGGTGGGCGAGGTCGCCGCGGGCGCCGAGCGTGAACACGTGTGGGTGCTCGCACAGGAGCAGGTGTCCGGCATCGCCGTGGACGAACAGGCCGTGCTGGAGCGCGAGCGCCTCGCGGTAGGCGACCGTGCCGAGCCACCGCACGTGCAGCGGCGCGGTCGGTCGGCCGCTCGCGGCCGGGCGCGGTGACGGCCGGGCGATCGCCGATCGTCGCCGGAGCGCCGACCAGCGTCGGACCGCTCCGCCATCAGGTGACCTCGGTCGACCAGTCGCGGGTCTCGATGATGGTGCGCAGATGATCGAGGAACGCAGCGACGTAGGCGCCGTCGAAGGCCCGGTGATCCCAGGCCAGCGCCAGGATGCCCGACCGAGTGGATGCCGATGCGACTCGTTGCCGTCGGCATCGGTCGACCACGACCGGCTTTGCGGCGGATGCCGTCGGTGGACAGGATCGCGACCTGGGGCTGGTTGATGATCGGGAACTGCATCAGCGTGCCGTACTGGCCGGGGTTGGTGATGGTGAAGGTGCCCACCGGTGATCTCGTCGGCGGAGAGCTTCTTCGATCGGGCTCGGCCGGCGAGGTCGTTGATCTCGCGGCTGAGCGCCCGCAGACGCTTGGTCTCGGCGGCCTTGACGACCGGCGCGAGCAGACCCTGGAAGTCGAGATCGACGGCGATCGCCAGGTTGACCTCGTCGTGGAGGATCAACTCGTCGTCGCCGACGCTGGCGTTGATGTGCGGGAACTCCCGCAGTGCGTCGACCAGCGCCCGGGCGATGAAGGGCAGGTAGGTCAGGCTGAAACCCTCGTCGGCTCTTCCACTCGGCGCGATGGGCCTGGCGCACCTTCTCGACGCCCTCGAAGTCGACCTCGACGGCGGTGAGCACGTGCGGCGAGATCTGCTTGGACTGCACCATGTACTGCGCCGTGAGCCGCCGGATGTTGTTCATCGGCACCCGACGCTCGTCGGCGTCGCCGTCGGCGGCCGGAGCGGACGCCGGTGCGAGGGGCCGCGAGCCTGCGGCGGTGCGGGCCGGGGCGGGCGCAGGAGCCGCGGCAGCCGGGGGCGGTGCGGGGCCGCAGGCGTCGGTGCCGCCGGCGCGGCTGCGGACGGCGGCCGGCTCGAGACGCCCGGACGCTGCGATGGCCGCCTCGACGTCGCTGCGGGTGATGCGCCCGCCGACACCGGTGCCGGTGATGGTCGTCGGATCGATGCCGGCCTGGTTGATGAGGCGACGGACGACCGGCGACAGCGGCAGATCCGAGGCGGCATCGGACGGTGCCGGCTCGGCTCGGCGTGGCGCGGAGCCGGCTGCAGGAGCAGGCGCCGGGCGGTCGGGCGGCGGATGCCGCCGGCGCAGGAGCTGCCGTCGGCTCGGCCGGCGCAGATGCCGGTGCGGCCGGTGCCGGAGCACCGGCCGCATCGGCGACGACGGCCAGGACGATGCCGACCTCGGCGATCTCGCCCTCGGGCACCCGGATCTCGGCCAGCACCCCGCTGACCGGCGACGGCACCTCCGAATCGACCTTGTCGGTCGACACCTCGAACAACACCTCGTCCTCGGCGACGGCATCACCGACCGCCTTGAACCACCGTGTGATCGTCCCCTCGGTCACCGTCTCGCCCAACTGGGGCATCGTCACGTCGGTGCCGCGCCTGCACCGCCGGAGCGGCCGCCGGGCGCCGGTGCCGGACTGGCGCGGGGCAGCGCGGTCGGCCGCGCAGGCGCGGGCTCGGGCGCCTCAGTCGGGGCGGCGTCTCGGCCGCAGGGGCATGTGGCGGGAGCGTCGGCGCCATCGGAGAGCACGGCGAGCACCATGCCGACCTCGGCGATCTCGCCCTCGGGCACCCGGATCTCGGCCAGCACGCCGCTGACCGGCGACGGCACCTCCGAATCGACCTTGTCGGTCGACACCTCGAACAACACCTCGTCCTCGGCGACGGCATCACCGACCGCCTTGAACCACCGCGTGATCGTCCCCTCGGTCACCGTCTCGCCCAACTGGGGCATCGTCACTTCTGCCATGGATGTCTTCTCCTCGAAGGACCGGGTGTGGGCGCAGGGTGCTGCTCAGCCGTGCAGTGACCGGCCCGTGAGGGCCAGCACCGACTCGCCGAACAGTTCGCTCATGGTCGGATGGGGTTGGATGAACTCGGCGACCTCGTCGACGGTGGCCTCCCAGTTGACGGCCAGGTAGCCCTGGCCGAGCTGTTCGGTCACCCACGGGCCGGCCATGTGGACACCGAGGATCTGGCCTCCGGTGCCGTCGGCCCTGACGTTCGGCGATGATCTTCACCATGCCGTCGGTCTCGTTGACGATCATCGCCCGTCCGTTGCCCGCGAAACGATGCTTCGACACCACGACGTCGTAGCCCGCCTCGGCGGCCGACGCCTCGGTGTGGCCGGCGAAGGCGACCTCGGGATGGCAGTAGATCGCCCACGGGACGCGGCCGTAGTCGATGGGCAGACGGGCTCTCGCCGAGCATGTGCTTGACGACCAGGATCGCCTCGGCGAAGCCGATGTGGGCGAGCTGGGGCGTGGCCACGAGGTCGCCGACGGCGTACACACCCGGCTCGTGGGTGCGACAGAGCTGATCGACCACCACGAAACCCCGCTCGTCGACCTCGACGGCGGTGTCGCTCGAGGTCCAGCAGGTCCGAGTAGGGCCGTCGCCCGACACTGACCACGACCATCTCGACGTCGAGTTCGCTGCCGTCGCCGAGCGCGACCACCGTGCCACCGTCGTGCGGCGTGTGGCCCGAGACCGTGACCCCGGTGCGGACGTCGATGCCACGCTTGGTGAAGGCTCGGTGGACCACCTTGGTGACGTCGTCGTCACAGCCACCGAGGATCTTGGGCAAGCGCTTCGACGATGGTCACCGAGGTCCCGAAGTCCGCCAGGGTCGACGCGAACTCACAGCCGATGGCGCCGCCGCCGATGATCACCGCCGAAGCCGGAACCCGATCGATCGACAGCAGCTCGTCGGAGGTGACCACGGTGCGGCCGTCGACGTCGAAGCCGGGAATGGTGCGTGGCTTCGAGCCGCTCGCGAGGACGACATGGGTGCCGCGGACCGAGACGTCGCCGGAGCTTCCGCCGCTGATGGACACCAGATGGTCGGCGCCGAGGGAGCCGATGCCGTCGAAGACGGTGACCTTGCGACCCTTGAGCAGACCGGTGACGCCGGCGGTGAGCTGATCGATGACCCGCTGCTTGCGCTCCATCGTCTTGGAGAGGTCCAGGGTCGGCTCCGAGGTGCGCACCCCGAATTCGTCGGCCTCGCGCACGGTGCGCAGGACTGCAGCGGTCTCGAGGAGTTCCTTGGCGGGGATGCACCCCACGTGCAGGCAGGTGCCACCGATCTTGTGCATCTCGATCATGGCCACGTCGAGTCCGGCGGCTGCCCCGTAGAGCGCCGAGGCGTAGCCACCCGGCCCGCCGCCGATCACCACCAGGTCGAAATCCGTCACGTCGTTGGCCATGGTTGGGACTGTAGCGACCACGCCGGGCACTCTCCCAGCCTGGGGCGGGTGGTCGGGTATGAGCCGTGGAGGCATAGCGGACCGGTGAAGCGCCAGCTCAGGTCGCGATCAACACCTGGACGGTGAATGCCACGAGAATGGCCAGGCCGCACAGCAGCGACGCCAGGATCAGCATGCGGGTACTCACCCATCCGAGAGCTACCGCCGGGGCCCGATGGGCCCATGATGCGACTCCCTCGGCACTGCGATGAGCCGATGGCGTCTGCTAGTTTTCGGCCGTGCCGACGTGGCGGCACCGTGCGGGCGGACGAAGCAAGGCAAGGGCAGGCCGATGAACGACGACGCGATCCAGGCGGCGCTCGTGCTCTTTCGGGCCTCGGTGGGCCTGCGACCCGCAGCCGATCGGCGATGCCGCCCGCCGTGTCGTGCTCGCTCAGGCGATGCTGGACCACCTCGACGACGCCTCGCTCGATGTCTGGCCGGATCACCGCGGAGTCGCTACCGCAGGCGTCCCCCGGCAGCACACGGTTCGCGACGAGCTCCGCGCCGGCGGTCGCACCGGAGTCCTGGCCTGTCTGCTGGCCGATCTGGCCGGTGCGCTCGCCCGATCGACCACAGCCGGTGGCGCACGCCAGACCGCGGCGTTGTTGCGCTCGGTTCCGGGACTCGACGACGTCGCCACCGCCGTCGAACACCGATACGAACGCGTCGACGGGCGCGGTCATCCGCACGGTCTGAGTGGCACGGCCATCCCCGTCGCGGCTCGTCTCGTCGCCGTGACCGACGTGCTGGTCGGTCGGAGTCGGCGGGCCCCGCTGGACTGGGAGCGGCGCATCGAGACCATGAAGGACAGCGCCGGCGCAGCGCTCGATCCCACGCTGGCGCAACTCGCCTACGACACCGTCGACGACATCACGGTCCGTCGTGCCGTCGAGACCGCGACCGCCGAGGTCGCGATCTCGGTGGTCGGACGCCACGGGGCGCCCAGTCCCGGGCTCGCCGGGGTGGCGCACCTGTTGCACCAGGTCCACGATCCCGTCGAGCTCGCCGATGGGTTGTTGCGCCAGGCCTGGCCGACCATGCACTTCGGTTCGGTGGGTCTCGCCCGACTCGACGGCACCGAACCAGCAGGGGTGGTCCTCGGTCCCGATCCCGACGTCGACCTGTCCCACGTGTTCGACATCACCACCGGAAGCATCGTCCGCACCGACGGGATCGTCGCGGTCCCGGTGATCGAACCCGACGGCGCCGTCTGGGGGGCCCTGTGGGGCCTGCCGCGCTCGGCTGTCGCCGCCGCCCACGCCGCCCTCGCCGACCTCGAGAGCCTGGAGTTGATCGCCGCGACCGTCGGCGCAGCGCTGGCGCGAACCCGCCACGAAGCCGACCTGACCGCCCAAGCTCGGCGCGATCAGCTCACCGGCCTCGCCAACCGCCGCCATCTCGAAGGCGAGCTCAATCGCATCTTCGACGGTTCCGAGGCCGATCGTGTCGACGCCGCGTTGATCATGTGCGACGTCGATGGTCTCAAATCCGTCAACGACACCCGCGGCCACGCTGCGGGTGACGACGTCCTGCGCGCGGTCGCCGGCGTCCTCGAGCGAGCGCTCGAGGGCTTCGACGGGTTCGCCGCCCGCCTCGGCGGCGACGAGTTCTGCCTGGTCCTGCGCAGCGGGGGGGTGATGCACGCCCAGACCGTCGCTCGGCGGGCCACGGCCGGTGTCGCGACCTCGGTCGCAGGCGACGTCGGATTGTCGTGCGGCATCGCCTACGCCGCACGAGCTGCCACGCCCGGCGCGCTCCTCAGCGGCGCCGACCTGGCGCAGTACCAGGTCAAGTCCCAACGGCCCGGGCACGGGCGGAACACCGACGCGGTGCCCGGGCGGCGGCGGCGCCGCGACCGCTGACATCCACGGCTGGCGGCCCCAGCGGGGGCACACTGACCGGCGTGCGCAGCGCAACCGGTTCGCTCCAGTCCGTCCTCGTGCTCGGAGGTCGCTCCGAGATCGCTCACGCGATCGTCGATCAGCTCGACCAAGCCAGGCTCGAACGAGTCGTGTCGGCGGCGCGGCCGTCGTCGATCGACGCGCGCCCCGACGCGGCGCCGTCTGCAACGCCAACAGCCGAGCAACGCCACCGGGTCGAGCACATCGACTACGACGCCACCGATCCGAGCGCCCACGAGGCCGTGGTGGCTGCCGCCGCGGCCGATGGCGACCTGGATCTGATCATCGTTGCGTTCGGGCAGTTGGGTGACGCGTTCACCGCCGACGCAGACCCTGCCGACACCGCGAGCGCTGGTCGAGCTCAACGGTGCGGCAGGCTGCGCCGCCGCACATGCTGGCGTCCGCCACCTGCTGGCGCAGGGTCACGGCACCCTCGTCGTCCTGTCCTCGGTGGCCGCGCAGCGCGTCCGGCGCGAGAACGCGCCGTACGCGGCCGGCAAGGCCGCCCTCGATGCCTTCACCCGGGCCCTCATCGACGCAACGCACGGCACCGATGTCCACGTGGTGCTGGTCCGGCCCGGTTTCGTGCACGGCGTGATGACCGAAGGCCGCCCGCCGGCACCGATGGCGACGACGCCGACTGCGGTGGCCCAGGACGTCGTCGAGGCCATCGAGCGCCAACGGTCGGGCATCGTGTGGAGCCCCCGGACCCTGCGCGGTGTCATGCACGCGCTCGGTCCTGGCCCCGGGGTTCGTGTGGCGCCGGCTGGCGCGGTGACCGTGGCCCGCGCCGGCGTTGCTGCTCGAGGCGGTCCGGCCGCGCCAATGGACCAAGAACCTGCTCGTCGTCGCCGCGCCGGCGGCTGCGACCCAGCTCGGCGACCCCGAGGTCGCGGCGAGGACGCTGGTTGCGTTCGTGGTGTTCACCATGGCAGCCGGGTCGACCTATCTCGGCAACGACACCGCTGACGCCGCGATCGACCGGCTGCATCCCACCAGGCGGCACCGTCCGGTGGCCTCGGGGCGCCTGGATCCGGTGACCGCACAGGTGGTCGCTGCGCTCCTGGCCGGCTCCGCCCTGGCGGTGGCCTGGATCACCGCGCCCGGCTTCGGCGCCGTCATCGCCGTCTATCTCGCAGTGAACATCGCCTACTCGCTCGGCATGAAGCGGGTGCCGGTGATCGAGCTCGCAGCGGTCGCGAGCGGCTTCGCGCTCCGGGCGGTCGGCGGCGGCAGCGCCACGGGCGTACCCCTGTCGACGGCTTTCGTGGTGGTGGTGTCCGCCGTGTCGGTCTTCATCGTCAGCGCCAAGCGCGGCGCCGAGCTCCGACGCACCAACGGCATCGACGGGCGCGCCGTCCTGCGCCCACTACAGCGCGACCGGGCTCGCCCGAGTGCGTCTGGTGGCCTGCGATGGTCGCCGTCGTCGCCTACGCAGCCTGGGTGTTCACCGCCGAGGCGATCGACGACACGGCTTCGACCGTGCTGGCGGGTCTGTCGTTGTTCGCATTCACAGCATCGATCGCCGCATACGAGCGTTCGGTCGATCGGCGGTATCGGCGAGGACCCCGAGGAGATCCTGCGTCGAGACCGCCGCCTGCAGGTGCTCGCAGTCGCCTGGCTCGCGTCGTACGGAGCAGCGATCAATGTCTGATGCATCGGTGCACCGTCGGTGGCGGGGGTGGGGCCGGGCGATCGGCTCGAGCGCGCGACCATGTCGTCGCCGGTGACGACGACGAACTCCGACAGGCCGTCCTCGATCTTCCCCGGCGCGGTGGCATCGCCCGTGGTCGAGGCCGCAGCTACGGCGACCAGGCCCAACGAGGGGGCGGCCATGTCCTGGACCTCGGCCCGATGCGCGGCATCGGACCGATCGCCGACGACGGCACCGTCATCGTCGAGGGCGGCGTGACGATCCATGACCTGCTCGGGGTCTGCGTGCCCCAGGGCTGGTTCGTGCCGGTCACGCCGGGCACCCGGATGGTCTCGATCGGCGGCGCGGTCGCCGGCGACATCCACGGCAAGAATCATCACCGCGACGGCACCTTCGGCATGCATCTGGCGTGGATCGATCTCGTCGCCCCCGATGGCACCGTCGTGCGGGTGGGGCCCGACCGCGAGCCCGAGCTGTTCTGGGCGACCGTCGGGGGTCTCGGCCTCACGGGGGTGGTGGCCAGGGCCTGCGTGCGTCTGGTGCCGATCGAGAGCTCGGTCGTCCTGGTCGACACGCACCGTTTCGACGAGCTCGAGCGCTCCTCTCGGCGATGGTCGCTGCCGACCTCGACCGCACCGTTCTCGGTCGCCTGGGTCGACTGCCTGGGCCCCCGCCGCGGCCGGTCGGTGTTGACCACGGGCCGCTTCGCCCGTCTCGACGAGGTCGATGCCGAGCTCCGGGCGCCGCGTGGCCGCACGGTGACGGTTCCGTCCCTCGGTCCGTCGGAGCCTGCTGCGGGCCTCGACGGTGGCTGCGTTCAACGCCGCGTGGTTCCGCGCGGCGCCCGACGCAACGGATCGGCGAGCCCCAGAGCATCGCCCGCTTCTTCCATCCCCTCGACGGCGTCGCCGAATGGCCGCGCCTGTACGGCCGCGACGGCTTCTGCCAGTGGCAGTTCGTCGTGCCCGATGAGGCGGTGGAGCTGGTCGCCGACGCGATCGACGAACTCGCCGAGGCTCGGGTGCCGAGCTTCCTCGCGGTGCTCAAGCGCTTCGGATCCGCCAACCCTGCACCGCTGTCCTTTCCCATCGCGGGCTGGACGCTCGCGGTGGACATCCCGGCTCGCGCCGATGGCGTCGACGCGGTGCTCGATCGGCTCGACGCCCGCATCGCCGAGGCCGGCGGGAGGATCTACCTCGCCAAGGACGGCCGCCTCGATCCGCGGCACGTACCGGTGATGTACCCACGGCTCGACGAGTGGCGCACCGTACGCGACCGGTGGGACCCCGATCGGCGTTTCGTCAGCGACCTGGCGCAGCGCCTGCACCTCGTCGACTGAGCAACCGGATCCGCCAGCTCCGGCCACGGCGACCCGGCAGCCGTCACCGGCCTGGCCGGACTCATTCCAGCGGAGGGAGATCCCCGAAGTCGATGGAGAAGGGCAGATCGTCGAGCGGTTCGTCGTCGGTCTGGATGATCTCGACGGTCGTCTTCTCCGGCTCGAGGATCTCGCCGACCGCCAACATGGCTGCGCCGAGCAGTCCTGCGCTCCCGCCGCCACGACGACGAGGTTCGGGCGCGGGACCTGCCTGCGGGTCGACGGTGGCGTCGGCTTCCGCGTCCTCGTCGTTGCGTGTCGGCACCGTCGGGCGATGCGAGTCGCCGTTGCCGGGCTCGGGAGGTTCGGCGCTCGCGCCGCGCCGGGCTCGGCGTCGAGGGTCACGTGGAGCTCGAACGCCGACGCATGAACCAGGTCGCTCCGAGGACCAGGATCACGGTCAGCGCCATGGTGATCAACAACAACAGGAACAACGGGAACTCGCCCTCGATCCACAGGAACTGGACGGGCACGCGTTCGGTGTTCTGGACCACGAACAACACGATGGTCACCGCTGCGAGCGCACCGAGGATCAGCCGGGCGTTGACGCGCCGTCCACCGTCGACCACACCCTGCTGTTCGCTCATGGCGCCCTCCCGTCTGCGAGCCATCGCCATCTGGGTGTGACGGTAGCGGACGCGGCTGGGCTCTACGTCACCTGCGTCGCTCTGAGAGAATCGGAAACTTCGCTCGGAGGTTCATCATGGATATCGCGATCACCGGTTCGACCGGTCTCATCGGGCGGGCACTCGGCCCGCATCTCGAAGCAGCCGGCCATCGTGTCGTGCCCGTCGTTCGCTCGGGGGGCGCCGCCGGCGATGTCATCCGTTGGGATCCGGCCGCCGGCACCATCGAGGCGACCGCATTCGAGGGCATCGACGCCGTCGTCCACCTCGCAGGCGAACCGATCGGCGCCAAGCGCTGGAACGACGAGGTCAAGCGAGCGATCCGAGACAGTCGCGTCGACGGCACTGCGCTGCTGAGCGCGACGCTGGCAGGGCTCGACACGCCCCCTACGACGTTCCTCAGCGGATCGGCGATCGGCATCTACGGTGACCGGGGAGACGAACGCCTCACCGAGGCGTCGAGCCACGGCGACGGCTTCCTGGCCGGCGTCACCGTCGAATGGGAGGCCGCGACCGCTCCCGCCGAAGCGGCTGGAATCCGGGTCGCGCACCTGCGCACCGGCATCGTCCTGTCGCCCGACGGCGGGGCACTCGCGAAGCAGCTGCCGCTGTTCAAGTTCGGCCTCGGCGGAAAGCTCGGATCAGGACGCCAGTACTGGAGCTGGATCAGCCTGAACGATGAAGTCGCGATGATCGACTGGCTGCTCCACAACGAGGTGACGGGCCCGGTCAATCTCACCGCGCCCGAGCCGGTCACCAACGCCGAGTTCACCAAGGCGCTCGGCTCGGCACTCGGGCGCCCCACCTTCCTGCCCGTGCCGTCGTTCGGCCCCAAACTGCTCCTCGGCGGCGAGCTCGCAGACGAGCTGCTCTACACCAGCGCCCGGGTCCTGCCCGAGGTCGCCACCTCGGCAGGCTACGACTTCGCCCACAGCACCATCGACGCCGCATTCGCGGGCCTGCTCTGAACAGATCGCACGCAGGGAGCTGATCCGACTCCTACGATGAACCACGCCGCACCACTGGGTGCCCCGACCGAACAGGACCGTCCCACATGAGTGACCGCCAGGTGTCCGTCAGCCGCGTCATCGCCGCGCCGCCGGAGAAGATCTTCGATGTACTGGCCGTTCCCGCCGGCCACGCGATCATCGACGGCTCGGGTTCGGTGAAGGGCGAGCAATTCGGGCCCGAGCGGCTGGAGAAGGTCGGAGACAAGTTCGGGATGAGCATGAAGATGTACGGCGATCCCGTACCGGATCTCGAACACCGTGGTGGAGTTCGAGGAGAACCGCCTCATCGCCTGGGCCCACTTCGGCGGCCACCGGTGGCGCTACGAGCTCGAACCGATCGACGAGGGCACCCGGGTCACCGAGACCTTCGACTGGTCGACGGCCAAGGCTCCCAAGTTCATCGAGCTCATGGGCTACCCGAAGAAGCATCCCGCCAACATGGAAAAGACGCTGGAGCGTCTCGAGAGCCACGTCACCGCGTGACCGTCGGCGTCGCCGCATTCGACTTCGACGGCACGCTGACCCGGCAGCGACACCCTCGTCCCGTTTCTTCGCCTCGTCGCCGGGACCATGACCTGGTCGGCGGCGGCGCTGTCGTGTGCGCCTCACCTGCGCGAACGAGACCCGGGTCGGCGACGTGACCGGGTGAAGGCGACGATGATCAGACGGGTCTTCGCCGATCGCCGGGTCGATGCGGTCGACCCGATCGCACGCCGGTACGCGACGTCACTCGCCGACCGGCTCTGGCCCGACAGCGTCGCCCGGGTCGACTGGCACCGCGACCAGGGTCACCGCCTCGTGCTGGTGTCGGCGTCGCTCGCGCTGTACGCCGAGCCGGCCGCACGCGCGCTCGGCTTCGATGACGTGATCGCCGTCGAGCTCGAGACCTCCGCCGGTCGCCACACCGGCGCCATGGTCGGCCCCAACGTCCGCGGCGACGTCAAGGCCCAGCGTCTCGCGGCGCTCCTGGGCGACGCCACCGGCGCCTTGTGGGCGTACGGCAACTCCGCCGGCGACGACGCCATGCTGGCGATGGCCGATCATCCGCACCGTGTCACCCGCAGCGGGCGGCTCGTGGCCGCGGGGACCACAGGGAATGGCCGGCCCGACCCGGCGGGTTGAGCGCCGACACGTCACCATGACCGAGACATCGTCGCGGCCCCGGGCCGGGACGGCCGATCCGCCAAGCCAGGAGCTCCCGTGCGCGCCATCGTCAACGACACCGTCATCGCCGAGTCCGACACCACCGTGGTGGTCGAGGGCAACCACTACTTCCCGCCCGAGAGCCTGGTACGCGAGCACTTCTCCCCCACCGAGCGCACCACCGTGTGCGGTTGGAAGGGCACGGCGACCTACTTCACGGTCACCGTCGGCGACACGATCCTCGACAACGCCGCCTGGACCTACGCCGAACCCAAGGACGCGGCGGCCGAGATCCGCGAGCACGTGGCGTTCTACTCCGAGCGTGACCATCGAGGACTGACGACGCCGCGGTCGATGCTCAGGCGGTCACTTGATCGCCACCGGATTGACCGGCGATCCCACGCCACCGACGAAGGGCTGGGGCGAGGCCTCGAGCAGGAAGTCGTACTGACCGTCGGCCGCGCAGTCGGCCGCCAGTTCCTCGAGATCCCAGTTCTGGCCCTGGGTCAGGCCCATCTCGACCAGGTGCAGGCAGTGCACCGGGAACATCGCGCCGACGTGGGCCGGATCCCAGGGCAGGACCTCGAAGGTGATGGTGTCGGTGGCCACCGCGGCGACCTCGCGCTCCCAGAAGACCTCGACCGCCCCGACGCCGATGCCGGGGAAGCCCGGGAACGGCATGCCCTCGATCATCTCGCCGTGGCTGTAGGCGGTGATCTCGCCGCTGCCGGGCCTTGGCCATCATGCCGGTCCGGACCGCGACGATGTCGCCACTGCGGAGCTCGACGCCCTGGCGGGCCTCGGCGCCTTCGATGTCCTCACGGCCGATCGCGTGACCGGCGGGGAGCTCGTCGACGCCGTGCAGCGCCGCGATGTCGAGGAGCACCCCACGCGAGGTCAGCGGGCCGATGGCCTCGATCCCGCACTCGGCGGCGCCGTTGGCGTCGATGTTCGCGAAGCGTGCGGCCCCCGTAGAGGCGGTCGTCGTAGCCGGCGTGGCAGAGCCCGTCCCAATGGGTCGCCGCCTGGAGACCCATCGTGACGACGTCGTCACTGGTGCAGAACAGCGTCGGGTCGCCGATGACGGGATTGTTCAGCGCCACCATCGTGCGCAGCGGGTTGATGCGCCCCGGCATGGCGCCGGTCTGGAGACCGGCGTTCTGCAGCGGGAAGGCCAGCGAGAATCGCTTGCCGCTGCGCACCGACGCCATCGCGGCCACGACCACGTCGTCGGTCACGAAGTTGACCGTTCCCCGCTGATCGTCGTCGCCCCAACGACCCCAGTTGTTGACCCGTTCGGCGACCGCGAGGATCTCGTCTGAATACGGCATCGTTGCCCTCCCTGGGCGTGCTCCCTGCCTGCCCGGCGTCACCGTACGACGGCAGCGGCTGCGGTGCATCTCGGCGCGTTCAGCGTTGGCTCGGGTCGAGCACCCAGACGTCGAGTTCGCCCAGCACGTTCTCGAACGAGCGCACCAGACGTCCGACGTCGGCGTCGTCGTGATCCCAGATCACCAGCGCTTCGGCCGCGTTGCGGGCGAACCACGCGTCGCGCCGGCGCGAGTGCACCGAGCGCACCCTTGCGGTCGGCCGGCGTCTTGGTCTGGAGCACGATGACCTCCGACGCAGCGCCGACGAGGTCGTCGAAGCGACGCCGGGCGTCGCCGGTCCACGCCCGCGCCGGATCCGGGTAGGGCAGGACCGCCACGAGCGGCACGCCGGCTCGTAGCGCTGCCCTGGCGCCGAGCTCCTCGGCTCCGGCGCGCAGCCCCGACAGCACGACGAGGTCATCGTGGAGTTCGGCTTTCGCGGCGATGATCTCGGCGACGGTGCGTTCGAGTTCGTCGACATCGGAGGGCAGCGTGCGCAGTCCGGCGACCACCAGCCCACGGCCCGCCGGGGCCTCACGACCGGTCGGATCCCGACGCGGCGATGCCGGCGCGGCCGCCGGGCGACGATCGACCCGATCGGGTTCGCCGATCTCGGTCGGTGTGGTGTCACCGGATCGGTGCGACTGGGTGAACGCGGCCTCGACGGCGAGTCGATCGGCGTAGTCGTTCCAGCGATCACCGGCGTGGCCCTTCACCCATTCGAAGGTGACATCGCCGCCGCGCACCACCTCGATGAGCGGCTCCCAGAGGTCGCGGTTGGCAACGGGTTTCTTCTGGGCGTTCTTCCAGTCGCGCCGCAGCCAGCCCTCCCACCACTTGTCGCGGAAGCAGTTGACGACGTAGGTCGAATCGCTGATCACGTGCGCAGGACCGTCGGCGGCACGCAGACCCTCGAGCACCGCCGCCAGTTCCATGCGTTGGTTGGTGGTGTCGGGGTCGGGCCCGGCGGCGAACGGGCCATCGGGGCGAATCCACGCCCAGCCGCCGGGGCCCGGGTTCCCCGAACAGGCACCGTCGGTGTAGATCACGAGTCGTTCCGGGTCAGCCACCCCGCCATGGTGTCACGGTCGGCCCGCTCGGCCGCGTAGCGTATGGGGGGACAGATGCCGATCGCCCCGCCGGCGACGAGGAGAGACCGACATGATCGACCACTTCACGAGCGCTCTGCCCGACATCGATCCCGGCGAGACCAAGGAGTGGATGGACTCGATCGATGCGCTCATCTCGAGCGCCGGCAAGGTCCGCGCCCGCTACATCCTCGCCAAGCTCGTCCAGCGGGCCCAGGAGCAACAGGTCGGTATGCCGGCAATGGTGTCGACGCCCTACGTCAACACCATCCCGCCGGAGGCCCAGCCGTTCTTCCCCGGCGACGAGTTCGCCGAGCGGCGCATCCGGGCGTTCGTGCGCTGGAACGCGGCCGCGATGGTGGTTCGGGCCAACAAGACCGCCGACGGCATCGGTGGCCACCTGTCGACGTTCGCGAGCTCGGCCTCGCTGTACGAGGTGGGCTTCAACTGGTTCTTCCGGGGCAAGGAGGACGGCCTTCCCGGCGACCACATCTACTTCCAGGGCCACGCCGCGCCCGGCGTCTACGCCCGGGCCTACCTCGAGGGTCGCCTCTCCGAGGAGCAGCTCGATCACTTCCGCATGGAGATCGGTGGCAAGGGCCTGTCGTCGTACCCGCACCCGCGGCTGATGCCGGACTTCTGGGAGTACCCGACGGTCTCGATGGGATTGGGGCCCATCAACTCGATCTACCACGCCCGCTTCAACCGCTACCTCCACGATCGCCGTATCGACGACACGTCGGCATCGAAGCTGTGGTCGTTCCTCGGCGACGGCGAGTGCGACGAGCCCGAGACCCTCGGTGCCATCTCCCTCGCCGGTCGTGCCGGGCTCGACAACCTCATCTGGGTCATCAACTGCAACCTGCAGCGCCTCGACGGCCCGGTCCGTGGCAACAACTCCATCATCCAAGAACTCGAGGGCATCTTCCGCGGCGCCGGCTGGAACGTCATCAAGGTCATCTGGGGCTCGAAGTGGGACGAGCTGTTGCAGCGCGATGTCGATGGCGTGTTGTTGAACAAGCTCAACACCACCGTCGACGGCGAGTACCAGCGCTACGCCGTCGAGTCCGGTGCCTACATCCGTGAGCACTTCTTCGGGCCCGACCCCCGCCTGCGGCGCATGGTCGAGCACCTGAGCGACGACGAGATCCGGGCGCTGCCTCGTGGCGGCCACGACTACCAGAAGCTCTACGCGGCCTACAAGGCCGCCTCGGAGAACGTCGGCTCGCCGACGGTGATCCTCGCCAAGACCGTGAAGGGCTGGACCCTCGGCGAGGGTTTCGAGGGCCGCAACTCGACGCATCAGATCAAGAAGATGACCAAGCAGCAGCTCCTGGAGCTGCGGGCCCGGCTGTATCTCGAGGACGAGATCCCCGAGTCGTCCCTCGACGGGGACCTCCCGCCCTACTACCGCCCCGAGGTCGGCAGCGACATCCACACCTACATGGTGGAACGCCGCCGTGCGCTCGACGGCCCGCTCCCCAAGCGCATGATCCGCACCCGGCGTCGCCTCGAGCTGCCCGATCCCAAGATCTTCGCCGAGTACGACGAGGGCTCGGGCGGGCGTGAGGTCTCGACGACGATGGTGTTCACCGCCATCTTGCGCAACCTGATGCGCGACGACGACTTCGGTCCCCGGGTCGTGCCCATCGTGCCCGACGAGGCCCGCACGTTCGGCATGGACAGCCTCTTCCGCGAGTTCGAGATCTATGCGTCGAAGGGCCAGCTCTACGAGCCCGTCGACCACGACCTGTTGCTGTCCTACGCCGAGGACACCGACGGACAGATCCTCGAAGAGGGCATCACCGAGGCCGGTTCGATGGCCAGCTGGATCGCCGCCGCGACCAGCTACGCCAACCTCGGCGTGCCGATGGTGCCGTTCTTCACCTTCTATTCGATGTTCGGCTTCCAGCGCGTCGGCGACCTGATCTGGTCGGCTGCGGATTCGCGGGCCCGAGGCTTCTTGATGGCGGCCACGGCCGGGCGCACGACGCTGATGGGCGAGGGCCTCCAACACCAGGACGGCCACAGCCTGGTGCTGGCATCGACGGTCCCGGCGTGTCAGGCCTACGACCCGTCGTTCGCCTACGAACTCGGGTCGATCATCTCGTATGGCTTGGATCGCATGTACGGACCCGGCGGCGGCCACGACGAGTTCTACTACCTGACGATCTACAACGAGAACTACGAGATGCCGGCCCAGGCCGACCACGTCTCCGACGACGACATCGTCAGCGGCCTCTACCGCTGGGACGGCGGTCCCGATGCCGAGCACCGGGCCACCATCATGTTCTCCGGCCCCGCCCACAAGGCCGCTCGTGAAGCCCAGGCGGAGTTGGCCGAGCACTACGGCGTCGGCGCCGAGCTCTGGAGCGCGACCAGCTACAAACGTCTGCGCGAAGAGGCGCTCGAGGTCGAGCGCTGGAACCGCCTGCATCCCGACGCCGAGCCCCGCCTCGCCGCGGTCACCGAGAAGCTCGAGACGAGCCAGGGACCGATCGTGGCGGTGACCGACTACATGGCGGCAGTACCCGACCAGGTGTCACGCTGGATCCCCCGCCGCTACCTGTCGCTCGGAACCGACGGCTACGGCCGCTCCGACACCCGCGAAGCCCTGCGCGCGTTCTTCGAGGTCGACACCGGCCACGTCGTGGTCGCGGTCCTGAGCGGCCTGGTGGCCGAGGGTGCACTCCCCGCCTCGGTCGTCGCCGATGCCATCGCCCGCTACGGCATCGACCCCGACGCCCCCAACCCCTTCACCTACGACGTCGCATCGACGAACTGAAGACGCGACCGATCAGGCGCCCGTTCGGTCTGTCGGTTCGATCCAGCCCACCTGTCCTGTTCGAGACTCCGGGAACTCCCCGACCGGGTCTCCGAACACGGTGAAGTAGCGGTAGCGAAGGCCGTCGTAGTCGCCGGTGCCGGTGAGCGTCTCGAATGTGACGTGGGTGCCGTCGCCGCGGATCGATCCGACCCATTCGCCCTCCCAGGTACCGCGGTCGTTCGTGAGCACTGTCGTCCCCCACATGTCGGCGGTCGGCTCGGAGGCCGATCGAGCTCGTCGAGGTGCACCCGGCCTCGGAGCCGTTCGGTCCGTCGTGTCGGCGGAGCTCAGCCCCGGTTCGCCCGTTCGAGCCACCCGAGGAAGACCGCGACGGCTCGGGGGTCGAAGCGCAGGCGGTGGCCGGCGCCTTCGATGATCCGCAGGTCGGCGCTGCCGTGGGCGTCGGCGATCACCCGGGAGTCGAACACGGGGACGACGTCGTCGATGGCACCGTGCATCACGAGCATCGGACGGTCCCCAACGCGCCCGGCGGCGTTGACGGCACGGATCTCACCGAGCTCGGCCGTCCAGGCATCCATGTCCGCAGGGAAGGACGGGTCTTTGACGGCGCCGACCTCGCGGGCGTACCCGAGGAGCCCGTCCGGCGCGTGCTTCCAATCGTCGAAGTCTGCCGGTGGCGCGACGGCGGCGACCCCGCGGATCGTCGGGTCCTCGGCGGCAGCGACGATGCCGAGCGACCCGCCGGTTCCGAACCCGGCGACCCATACGCCGGAGACGTCCGGGATCGACCGCAGGTGGGCTACGGCGTTGTGGACGTCACGCAACCATCCGCCGAGCGAGAAGTCGCCCTCGGACTCGCCACACCCGCGAAAGGTGAAGGCCAGCGACAGCCAGCCGAGGTCATCGGCGACACGGTCGGCCAGGTCGTAGTACGAGCGGCCCGCTTCGAGTCGGCCGTTCGACGGCGTCGGGAACCCGTGACAGATGATCAGTGCCGTCAGGCCGTCGTTACCGACCCGCTCGGGTCGGGCCAGCTGGCCGACCAGGTCGAAGCCGTCGGAATCGAAGTGATGGGCCGCCGTCGCCGACGCGCCCACTCAGACCTGCCGGTGTCGATAGCCGCGGTTGCGGGCCTCGGCGAGGCTGTCGGGGCCGAACACCAGATACTGCTCGGACTCGATGAGTTCGTGGATCACGGACTCATCGCTGATGGCGTCGAGGTCGTAGACCTTCTGGGTGCGCTTGTCGCCGAGCCAGCGGTGACCTTCGACCCGTGTCGGTCGCTCCATGGGTGATTCCTGTTCTCTACGTCGGGGACACGACAAAGGGAGGCCCCGTGGTCGGGGCCTCCCTGTGCCAGTACACACACATCGCCGCGGCACGGGTGCGCCTCGGTGATGCCTGGAAGATCCGGGGGACGTTTCATGCGACGATCGGACGTTCGCCGATCGCAGCGTGAGCCGACTGGGACCAGTGTCGGCCGTCGGTCCCGGCGGTGACCAGTGGAGATTCACTGGGTGGTCCAGGAAGCCTGCCTAGCGGCTGGCCACCTCCAAGGTCCCGAAAGTTTGACTAATCAGTTGGACCACCTCCTTTCTTTGGTCCGGCCATGAAAGCACACCGGAGCCCCCGATGGGGTGCCATTCCCACCCGAACCGGACCTCAGGTGTCGGCGGCCTCGTCGTCGCCTGCGGGCAGCGCCGCTGCGCCATCATCGGGCGTCGGCGTTCCGAGCGCACCGGCGATGTCGACCGGAGCACCCACGGCGCCGATGTCGATCAGGTAGTCGGTGGTGAGATCGACCACGCAGACGATGTCGACCTCGTCGGCGTCGATGCCCTCAGCCCGGCAACGCCGGAGCAACTCGTCGACGACGTCGTCCTCGTCGGCGACGACCGCCCGGTTCATCCGCGCCGCTCGTTCCGCGGCGCGGTCCACCCCGCCGTAGCTGGCAACACCGCGTTCACGGAAGTACGTGAGCTGCCACCGAAGGAGCACCCGGACGTCATCGTGGCTGAGGCGGGACGAGACCCGGTCGGGCAGTTGGTCGGCGAGTCGAGCGGTGGCCTCTTCGATGTCGAAGACGGCCATCGACGGCGTGGCCTCGAGGCGGGCGGTCACCATCGAGACCGCGAACCAGGCGATACCGAGCACCAACGACGCCGCCGATGACGATGAACACCCAGACCATGATCTGCGACGGTACTGCAGGCATCGACCCCTGGCGTACCCTTGTGCAGCGAACGAGGAGGCCCCCATGTCCATCGACACCCTGCACTACGACGACCATCAGGCCGAGATCCACAAGGTCGTCGTGGGCCCCATGGACAACAACGTGTTCGTGCTGCGTTGCCGTGAGACCGGCGACGCCGTGCTCCTCGATGCTGCGAACGAACACGAACGCTTGCTCGAGTTGTGCCGAGGCGCTCGGCGTCCGCGAGGTGCTCGAGACCCATGGCCACTGGGACCACATCCAGGCGGTGCCCGAGATCCGCGACGCCGGCTACTCGGTCCACGTCACCGCCGAGGACGCCGACATGTTGCCGAGCTACGACGAGATCCTCGAAGACGAATCGGTCATCGAGGTCGGACGGCTGCGCCTGCACACGCTGAGCACGCCTGGGCACACCCCGGGGTCGATGTGCTTCCGCCTCGAAGGCTCGCCGGTGCTGTTCAGCGGCGACACGCTGTTCCCCGGCGGTCCGGGCAACACCTCGTTCGACAATGCGGACTTCGACACGATCATCACCTCGATCGATCGGCGTCTGTTCACCCTCCCCGAGGAGACCCTCGTGCTGCCGGGCCACGGCGACGACACCACCATCGGCGCCGAACGCCCGAACCTCGACGCCTGGATCGAGCGGGGCTGGTGAGCGACGACGGCAGCGACCACGGCGCGTCCGCGGCGTTGCCGGCCGACCAGCGCCCCTTCGACCCGACCCCGGTCGACACCGACGACCTGCCCGACACCCCGATCCGCGACCGCAACATCCCCGCATCGGCATGGCGCCAGGCTCCGGACGTACTGCTCCGGTCCGGTGACGACATCGGCGTCGACGCCATCGCCTACAAGCGACGCCTCGGCACCTGGCTGTTCGTGGCGCGCTGGCCCGGCGCGCCGCGCCGACGCCCGCTATGTGGCGATCGATGCACGCGACCTCGATCGCGTCTTCACCTTCCGGCTGTTCGCCGATGGCACCGGCGACGGAACCGGGCCCAGTGGCACGTCACACCAGCGCTTCCGGACCTGGAAAGAGGACCTCCGCGATCACGAGTGAGCGGCGGCTGTGACCTTCGCTCGGGCCATGCGACGGATCGATCCTGCGCGGGCACGGAGTCTGACCTTGGGACCGGGGGGCGCCTGGTCCATCATCGTGCTCACGTCGGTGGTGTCGTGCCGGCGTTCGATGGTCAGCCGGGCGATGCCGTAGGGCTCGGCCTCGGGCTCGGCAACCGCATTCATGACGATGCTCGCCGAACGGTACCCGGCGGCGATGGCCTCGTCGCGGCCGCGTCGGTCGTGGTGCCCATGGGGATAGGCGAAGGACACGACCTCGACGCCGAGAAGGTCCTCGAGCCAGCTCTTGCTCGATCGCATCTCCTCGCGGACCTCTGCCTGCGTCAACCGGTGGAACGACACGTGTCGTCGCCCGTGGCTGCCGATCTCGACCCCGGCATCGTGGAGCTCGCGCACCCCGGCGGGCGACAGCATCGCGCCGGGAGCTCGAGCACTGCCGTCGACGTAGGACGTCGTGATGAAGACCGTCGCCTCGATTCCTCGCGCCGCGAGCAGCGGTGCGGCGACCTCGAGGTTGTCGGCGAAGCCGTCGTCGAACGACACCGACACGACCGGCGTGTCGGACACGGGTCGGTCGACCAGGGCGCGAATGGGCAGCGACACACGTCCGGTGGCGGCGACGGTGTCGAGGTGCTGCGCGAAGACGTCGGGATGCACGCCGAAGCGACCTGTGCCGGGCCCGATCGAGTGATAGAGCAGGATCGGGACTGCCGCTGATCCTCGCGGGCTGCCCGGGGCGTCGTTCTGCATGACACAACGGTACGGGCGATCCGTTTCGACCTCAATGGGTCACCGGGCGGATGCGGTCGACCCGTGCCGTGCATTACCACTACGTCGGTAGTGCAAATATGGGTGTGGCACCTAAACTGATGGCCGTGACTGCGCCCCTGTTCGAGATCGACGACCTGTCCGTGAGCGCTGCCGACCGAACCGACGAGGACTGGCGATGACCCGCCCCCTCGACGTCGACGCGATCAAGGCCGACTTCCCGATCCTGAGCCGCGAGATCCGCGACCGGCGCCTGGTGTACCTCGACTCCGCCAACACCTCGCAGAAGCCTGCGCAGGTCATCGACGCGATGAGCGAGTACTACCGCAACCACAACGCCAACGTGCACCGTGGCTCCTATCAGCTGGCCGTGGAGGCCACCGACGCCATCGAAGGCGCCCGCGACGTCGTTGCTCGCTTCATGGGCACTCAGGACCGCCGCGAGATCGTCTTCACCAAGAACGCCACCGAAGCCATGAACCTCGTGGCCCGCTCCTGGGGCGCCGCCAACCTCGGTCCGGGCGATGCGGTCGTGCTCACCGAACTCGAGCACCACGCCAACATCGTTCCGTGGCACATGCTCGCAGCCGAGCGAGGCATCGAGCTGCGCTGGATCCCCGTCGGCGACGACGGACACCTGGACCTCAGCGGTCTCGACACCCTGCTCGACGGCGCCAAGCTCCTCGGCGTCTCGGCGATGTCCAACGTCTTGGGCACCCTCACCCCGGTCCGCCAACTCGCGGAGGCCGCCCACGCCGCCGGTGCGGTCGTGCTCGTCGACGCCAGCCAGTACACACCCCACCTGCCGACCGATGTGGGCGAGATGGGCGCCGACTTCGTGGTCTTCACCGGCCACAAGGTGCTCGGCCCCATGGGGATCGGCGTGCTCTGGGGGCGAGCCGACCTCCTCGATGCCATGCCGCCGTTCCTGGGTGGCGGCGAGATGATCCTCCAGGTCACCAAGGAGGGGTTCACCTGCAACGAGCTTCCCTGGAAGTTCGAGGCCGGCACCCCGATGGTCGCCGAAGCCGTCGGTCTCGCTGCCGCCATCGAGTACCTCGAGGGCCTGGGCATGGACGCGGTGCGCGAACACGAGGTGGCCCTCACCGCTTACACGATGCGACGCCTCACCGAGGCCTACGGTGACGACATCGTCATCCACGGCCCTGCCGAACCCGCCGCACGCGGTGGCGTGCTCTCGTTCGCGTATCGCGACGTCCATCCTCACGACATGGCACAGGTGCTCGATCAGCACAACGTGTGTGTCCGTGCCGGTCATCACTGTGCCAAGCCCCTGATGGAGGTGTTGGGCGTCGGTGCGACCACCCGGGCGTCGTTGTACGTCTACAACGACGAGGCCGACGTCGATGTGTTCGTCGATGCGCTGGCCGAGGCCGGCGATATCTTCGGGCTCTGAGCGCCCACCAGATCAGGGAGACCACGACGTGTCGGGACTCGAAGACCTCTATCGCGAGATCATCCTCGACCACTACCGTTCGCCGCGCAATCGGGGCGAGCTCGAGCACACCGCCGGCCGTCGTCGAGCGGGGGTTCAACCCGCTGTGCGGCGACGAGATCGTCGTCTATGCCGACATCGACGGCGACGGCGTCATCAGCGACATCCGCATCGGCGGCCAGGGGTGCTCGATCAGCCAGGCATCGGCGTCGATGATGTCGGCTGCGGTCAAGGGCAAGACCGTCGACGAGGCCCGATCGCTCATCGCAGCGTTCAAGACGATGATGAGCGCCCACGGCTCCGAGATCGGCGAAGGCGCCGACGACGACGCAGACGCCGATGCCTTTGGATCAGCGGGCGACGGCGAGGTCGATCTGGGTGACCTCGAGGCGCTGCGCGGGGTGGTCAAGTTCCCCGTGCGGATCAAGTGCGCCAATCTGGGTTGGAACACCCTCGACCTCGTCCTCGAGGGCGGCGACACCGACGCCTGACCCGATCGGGCTCGTGCCCGACGGCTCCGCCTCGGTCAGCCGAACCCGGGGATGTCGGCGAATCGGTGTTCCTGGCAAACCGGATCGCGGCCCGCGACCACCGACACCGCACGACCTGTGCCGGTCTCGAGCGCCGTGGCGATCATGGCCTCGGCCACCTCGACGGGGGCCAACAGGTTCGGTCGGGCCGCCGCGTCGGCAGCACTCGCACCGACCAACGGGGTCGCGACCCCGCCGGGACAGATCGCGTCGATGGTGATGCCCTGGTCGGCGAGCGCCGGGGCGATCGCCCGCACCCAGCCGACCACTGCGTGCTTGGTGGCGGTATAGAACGGATCGGGGGGCCAGGGCACCAACCCCGCAGCAGAGGCCGTGGCCACGATGGCGCCCCCGTCGCTCATGGCCTGCGCTGCGGCCACCGTGCCGAGCACGACGCCGTCGATGTTCACCGAAGCGACCGCCAGATAGCGCGCCGGGTCGAGGTCGCCGACTCGATAGGACGAGCCCTGATCACCGATGGGGCGACCGAGGATGCCCACGTTGAGGAACACCAGGTCGATGCCACCGAGCACCGACACCGCCTCGGCGACCATCGCGCCGTTGGCACCGTCGCCATCGCCGACGTCGACGACCATGGTCGCCGCACCGGTTGCCGCCCGCACGGCGTCGAGGCCGTCGGCGTCGAGGTCGGCTGCGAGCACTGCCGCGCCGCGGGCGACGAGCGACGACACCAGCTCGGCGCCGATGCCCGAACCCCCGCCGGTGACGATGGCGCGTCGGCCGGCCAGGTCTTTCGACGCCCCCGCTGCATCAGCCATCGCTGCGCCTCGCCAGCTCGTCGACCCGACGGCAGAACTCGACGTCGAGTTCGGTGAGGCCCCCGGCATCGTGGTTGGTGATCGCGAGTTCGACACGGTTCCACACGTTGGACCACTCGGGATGGTGGAAGAGCCGTTCGGCGATCAACGCCACACCGGTCATGAACGAGAACGCGTCGGTGAAGTCGCCGAACACCAAGGACCGTGCGAAGGCATCGCCACGGCGCTCCCACCCCCCGAGCTCGGCCAACGCGGCCTCGATCTCGGACTCGTCGAGCAACCGTTTCCGATCGGGTTCAGCCATGTGGGTGAGTCTGCCACACGACCGAGATGCGTCCGTGTGCGGCCGCTCAGGACGGCGTGGTTCGGGCTTGCTCGCACACGTAGACGTCACCGTCGACTGATCTCGATGGCATAGGTCATGACCGGTGCGACGGCGGGCAGGCTGAGGGCGTCGCCCGTGCAGAGCGAGAACTGCGCACCATGCTTCGGGCAGGCGATGGTCCCAGGCCTCGGGGTCGACCGCTCCCGCCGAGAGCGAGTAGTTGGCGTGGCTGCAGCGGTCGGCGACTGCGTACACGGCGTCGCCGGCCCGCACCACCGCGACCTTGGCGTCGCCCACCTCGATCTTGACGGCAGTGCCGATCTCGAGATCGTCGAGCGAGCCGACACGCACTCCGGGTGGTCCCGTTGGACTCGGCCATGGTCGTCTCCTGTGCCGGCGCGGACGTCGAGCCCGTCAGCTGCGACCGAATCGGCGACGCAGGAAACCCCGGACGCCGCGGTTGCGTCGCTCGGCCTCGAGCCGTTCGGCCTCGACCTCCTCGCGCACCGACGGGCCCGACGGCATTGACGATGTCCTCGGCCGAGTCGAGCAACGCCGCGATGGAGTCGTCCTCGCCGAGGCCCGGGCGGCTCGTCCGGCGTCGGCGGCGTGACCAGCGTGCCGTGCGCCCAGTTCACGTCGGCGAGGCGGGGCGCATAGGACGAACAGTTCTCGGGACATCGCCACGGCGCCTCCGGCGCGAGGTCGAGGTCGCACTTGCGGACCGTGTCCCCGTTCGGATAGGTGCGGCTCTCGAAGTATCGGCAGTCCTGTCGCATCGGCACCCCCCCAGTGTGGCAAGCCGGACGCTCGAATCGGACGCGGCACACGGCCGACGATGTCGCGCCTCAGAGCCGCTCGATGCCTGCCAACGCCACCACGGCACGGCCCTCGTCACGCGACGCAGGCGGTGTCGACCACCCCGCGCAGGCGCCACTCGTTGTGTCCCTCGGGGTCGCAGATGATCTGGGTGACCGCTCCGCTGGCCGCGTCCCAGGAGAAGTACGCGGCGCTGCGGGCGTCGGCGTCGATGCCCACGGCGTCGTGGGTCTCCCAGTACGGGCGCGGCGAGCGCCTCGATGTCGGCGCTGCGCCACCGTCCCTCGCCCACCGCAGGAAGCGCCGCGAGCGCGGCGTGGTCGCGGCGAGCGAACAGGCCGACCCAGCGGAAGGCCTCGTTGCGGACCATCACCGCGAACGCCCGACGGTTGGTGGTGACGTCGCGGCGCTCCACCTCGCCCGACTCCTCCACCTCGACCGGTGCCGGTCGGTGTCGAGGTCGGTGCCGGCCTGGATGCGTTCCCACTCGTCGAGCATCGACGAGTCGACCTGGCGGACGAGCTCGCCGAGCCAGGCCTCGAGGTCGTCGAGCTCGTCGGTCTTGGCCCGATCGGGAACGTTCTGCACGAGCCCCTTGTAGGCGTCGGTGAGATAGCGCAGCAGCACCCCTTCGCTGCGCTTGAGTCCGTGGTGGCGGACGTAGTCGTGGAACGTGGTGCCCATCTCGTAGAGCTCGCGAGCCACCGCCTTGGGGCGTGGCGTGTCCTCGCCCACCCACGGATGATGCCGCCGGAACACGGCGAAGGTACCCCACAGGTACTCCCGCAGCGGCTTGTCGTACTCCGCCTCGGCGAGCTCGGCCATACGGTCGTCGTACTCGACGCCCTGCATCTTCAGCCGGGCCACCAGCTCGTTCTTGACGCGGTCGAGCTGGGACTTGAGCACCGGACGCGGGTCGTCGAGCACCGATTCGACGACCGACAGCACGTCGAGCGCGTAGCCCGGATCCTCGCGATCGAGGTTCTCGATGGCCTCGACCGCGAACAACGACAGCGGCTGGGTCAACGCGAAGTCGTCCTGGAGGTCGATGGTGACCCGGACCGACCGCCCCTCGGCGTCGGGGTCGTCGAGTTGTTCGACCACCTCGGCGTCGACCAACGCCCGGTACATCGAGATCGCCCGCCGGATGTGGAGCCCGTTGGCGCTTGCGCGGCTCGTGGTTGTCGGTCAGCAGGACCCGCAGCGGCCGCGCAGCCGTCGCCGGGCCGATCGAGGACGTTCAACAGCATCTGGTGGCTCACGGCGAAGCTGGACACGAGCGGCTCGGGGGTGCCGTCGACGAGGCGCCGGAAGGTGTCCTCGTTCCAGGGTGCGTAGCCGAACTCGGGGGGCTTGCGCTTGACCAGCTTGCGACGCTTCTTCGCGTCCTCGCCGGCCTTGGCCTCCATGCGCCGGTTCTCGATCCAGTGTTCGGGGGCCTGGACCCACGACGAAACCCTCGTCGTCGAAGCCCTTGCGCCCGGCGCGCCCGGCGATCTGGAGGAACTCACGCACCCGCAGCACACGGGTCTCGGTGCCGTCGTACTTGCAGAGCTTCGTGAACAGCACCGTCCGGATGGGCACGTTGACGCCGACGCCGAGGGTGTCGGTGCCACAGATCAGCTTCAGCAGACCCTGTTGGGCGAGCTTCTCGACGAGCAGGCGGTAGCGGGGCAACAAGCCGGCGTGATGGACGCCGATGCCGGCCATCACGAAGCGGCGGAGGTCCTTGCCGACGGGACTGTCGAAACGAAAGCCGCCGACGGCCTCGCGCAGCGCCTCCTTCTCGTCGGGCGACAAGACGTTGAGGCTGGTCAGCGACTGCGCCGAGGCCATCGCCTCGGCCTGGGTGAAGTGCACGAGATACACCGGGGCGCGCCCGAGCTCCAACAGCTCGGCGAGCGACTCGTGCTGGGGAGTCTCGCGGTACTCGAACTCGAGGGGCACCGGACGAGCTGGTGCTGGTGACCTCGACGGTGGGGCGACCGGTGCGCGCCTCGAGCTCGTGGGCGATCTTGCCGGTCGGGCCCATCGTGGCGCTGATCAACAAGAACTGGGTGTCGGCCAACTCGAGGATCGGGACCTGCCAGGCCCAGCCTCGCTGCGGGTCGGTGTAGTAGTGGAACTCGTCCATGACCACGACGTCGGCGCCGGCGTCGGCACCGAGGCGCAGGGCCCGGTTGGCGAGGATCTCCGCGGTACAGCAGATGATCGGCGCGTCGCTGTTGACCGACGCGTCACCGGTCACCATGCCGACCTGATCCGATCCGAAGGACCGACACAGGTCGAAGAACTTCTCCGACACCAGCGCCTTGATCGGCGCCGTGTAGTACGACCGACGTCCCTGGTGCAGCGCCGCGTAGTGCGCCGCCTCGGCGACGAGCGACTTGCCCGACCCGGTCGGGGTCGTCAACAAGACGTTGTTGCCGGCGAGCAGTTCGAGGACCGCCTCTTCCTGAGCCGGATACAGGTCGAGGCCCCGATCGATGACGCGCTCGACGAACCCGTCCAGCAGCTCGTCGGCGTCGACGGTCGGGGCGGTGGCCATCGACTCAGGGTAGGGCGCACCGCGCAGGCTGGCTGACCCGGAGCGCCGATCGGCCAGCGCTGTCAGCGGTAGGTGAGGTCGAGCTCCAGCTCGGTCAGGCCACGCAGCAAGAAGCTCGGCGCGTACCGCAGCGACGCCTCGTCGACCACGGTGATGGTGTCGATGGCCTCCACGAGCGTCTCGACGGCGATCTGGGCCTCGAGGCGCGCCAGCGCCGCTCCCAGGCAATGGTGGATGCCCTTGCCGAAGGCGACGTGGGAGTGGAGCTCGGGGCGGTCGGGATCGAACGCCTCGGGATCGGCGAAGACGGCTTCGTCGTGGTTCGCCGACCCGAACAGGACCCACACCGTCGCCCCGGCCGGGACCGGGGTGCCGGCGATCTCGGTGTCGACGGTCGCGATGCGGAACAGCCCCTGGTTGGGGCTCGCCCACCGCAGCGCCTCCTCGACCACGGCGGTGATCCGATCGGGCTCGTCGCGTAGCCGTCGCCACTGCGTCGGGATGGCGCGCGAACTGCACCATCAGATCGGCCATGAGCGACGTGGTCGTCTCGCTGCCTGCGACCTGGATCTGACGGATGATCGACAGCATCTCCGCCATCTCCAGCCGGACCGGCCCGCCGTCGCCCTCTTCGGGCGGGAGCTCGGCCTGGAGCAGCGCCGTCAAGAAGTCGTCCTCGGGCTGATCCCGTCGCCGCTCGATCTCGCCGGCGAACCAGTGCTGCTGTTCGACGATGGCCCGCTCGGCCTCGACGCGTTCGTCGTCGCTGATCGCCCGTCCGATGGCGGCGACCGACATGTCGGCCCAGCGCTTGAAGTCGTCCTGGCGGGTGTCGGGGACCCCGAGCACCGCGGCGACGGCCCGAACCGGCAGCGGGACGGCGAAGCCGGCCATGAAGTCGACCCGGGGTGCCCGATCGAAGCCGTTGACGAGGTCGGCGCAGATCGCGCGGATCTCGGGCTCGAGATCGGCGATCCGGCGGGGCGTGAAGGCCCGCGAGACCAGACCTCGATACCGAGAGTGGCTGGGCGGGTCCTCGGTGAGCATCGTCGATACGTTCGGCCATCCCTCTGCGACCACGCGCCCGCAGCCGCTCGGCCAGCGCCGGCGACGGTTTGGCCGCCGGCGACCCGAACCGGGACGAGAAGGTGTGCCAGTCACGCGCCACGCGGCAGACGTCTTCGTGGCGGGTCACGGCGTAGACGGTCTCGCCGGGTCGGCCGATGACCGCACCGTCGATCGTCAGGACCGGCGCATCGCTGCGCATCCGCTCGTAGAAGGGATACGGGCACTGCTGCACCGCATCGCTCGACGGATCGAAGTCGACGCCCGGGACGTCGGTCGCGGTCATCGCGCGATCCACTCGTCGCAGATCGCATGGAAGTGCCGCGGCTTGGTCTCCTGATAGTCGGCGAAGGTCACGCCGGGCTTGCGCATCGCCTGCGAGACCGGCCTGGACCTGGGGCAGGTTGTAGACGTCCTGGTTGAAGACCCGCCCGAGCATTCCCAGCTCGGGGGCCTCGGTCCAGTCCTCGTCGTCGGAGAGCCAGTGGATGGGCGCCGCCGGGGGCCGCTCGCCCTCGAACGGCGACAGGAACATGCACTCCATGATCGAGCGGGTGTGATCGTTGCGGTAGGGCCGGAAGCGATAGACGATCCGGTTGTAGGCACCCCAGGGATGGAAGTTCGGGAAGACCGTGTAGTAGATGCTCTCGGTGAGCTCGGCGTCGCAGAGCTCGTCCACGCGATCGCCGATGGCCGGGCGCAGGCTCGCGCGGGCGGCCTCGGCCGCCATGTGCCGCGCGGTCTCGCCCTCCGGGACGATGCCCTTGGGCTCTTCGTCGAGGTTCCGATCGCTCATCGCGTCGAACATGTCCTGTTCGGTCGGCACCCAGTTGATGTGCGGACTCGGCGTGCCGTTCGGGGTGATCGCCCGACAGAAGGTGCCGAACACGTCGTACTGGGAGATGGCATCGCCCATGCTCGGCAGGAGCTGGGGGTGGGTCGCCACGACGTGGAAGGCCTCCATGAAGGCCTCCTGGGCGACCTTCCAGTTGCAGTCCATGACCTTGGCGACGTGGGCCTCCTTGTAGCGGTCCTCGAGCGGCCAGCGCTCGAAGTGCGCCGAGAGATCACCCAGGTGCTCCTCGAGGGGCGCGCAGTCGGGATCGATGTTGATGAACACGAACCCTCCCCAGAAGCCGACCTTCACCTCGGGCAGCGACCACTCTTCGGGCACGAGGCGCGGGAAGTCCCACTGGCAGGGAACCTGCTTGAGGCCGCCGTCGAGCTCCCAGGCGAAGCCGTGGAAGGCGCAGCGCAGCTCGTGCGATCGACCCGGGTTCTCCTTGAGGAGCCGGCCGCGGTGGGGACACACGTTGTGGTAGGCCTTGATCTGGTCGGGCGCAGCTCGGACCACGAGGATCGAGTAGCCGACGATGTCGTAGGTGATGTGGTCGCCGACCTCGGGGATGTCCTCTTCGCGGCACGCCATCTGCCAGACCTTCGACCAGATCTTGTCGACCTCGATCTGGTGGAACTCGGCGGTCGTGTAGCGCTCGACGGGCACGTCGGCGGTGCTCGGCGGCATCGGCGAGAACCAGCGCAGCACCTCGGGCACCTCGTGGGTGTCGGTGTCGAGCAGCTGCTGGTAGGTGAGCGACGGGGTCTGGGTGTAGTCGATCGTGGTCATCTCAGGCCCCCACCGTCTCGGTACCGGTCGCCCGAAAGCGCGGGCAGCACCGCCATGCGCGGCGGGAGTTGGGGGCCGGCGAGCCAACCGCACAGGTGCGGGTCGGCGTGGCGGAGATCGCCCGAGATCCACTCGCCGTCGGGTGTGAACAGCCCCGTGGTGCCGTCGGCGGCGGTGACCTCGACGTTGCCGCCGTCGGTGACCTCGTACATGGCGCGGCTGAGCGCGTGTTGGCGTCGTCGCATGCGTCCCCCCTGAGGAGCGGTGAATGATCGTTCACCGCACGCTGGCAGCTGCTCCGGCGCCGGGGCAGGGACCAAAGTCACGAGAATCGGGCCGCACGGATGGACGCACGCCCTCGGCGGAGCGCCGGCGTCAGGGCACGTAGCGGGCCCGGGCAGCGTCGATCTCGGCCCAGGCGGCGCGTGCGGTCGTGCCACTGCTCGACGATCGCCGTCTTCGACGGCTCGAGGTCCTTGTAGATCGAGAAGAAGTGGAGGATCTCGCCCTTGAGGTGCTCGGAGACGTCGCTGATGTCGCGGACGGCGTCCCACCGCGGATCGCCCTCGGGGACGGCCAGGACCTTGGCGTCGGGACCGGCCTCGTCGGTCATCCAGAACACCCCGACGGGGCGGCCCCAGATCCGACAGCCGGGAAAGGTCGGTTCCTCGAGCATGACGAGGATGTCGAGCGGATCGCCGTCCTCGCCCAACGTGTGCTCGACGAAGCCGTAGTCGGTCGGGTACTGGGTCGCGGTGAACAGGTGGCGATCGAGCCACAGCAACCCGGTGTCGTGATCGATCTCGTACTTGTTGCGTGACCCCTTGGGGATCTCGACCACGATCTCGACGGGTTCGCGTTCGCTCATGTTCGTTCGTCTCCTCGCCACACCGACGGCGCAGATCACCGAGCACTCTGGCGATGCGCCACGGTACCGGCCTCAGCCGACCGAGCCGTCCGACCCGGAGCCGACCCTCCTCGTCGCGTCCCCGATGCGGCCCGTCGCACTCACCGACGGTGCCCGCACCGGCACCGTGCGACTCGTGTGGCCGCAACGGCGCAGGTCAGGCGACCCGGAACGACCCGGCCCCACGCGCACCCGCACTAGGGTTGGGCCCATGCGGAGCAGGCGATGAGGGTGCGACCATGAGCACCTTCGGGACGCCACCGATGCGCGTGGTGACCGACACGGCCACGACGATCACCGCCATCGACGGTGCGCTGGCGACCATCCTCGGTCGAGACGCTGCCGACCTCGTGGGATCACCGCTCAGCGCCATCATCGCCCCCGACGCACTCGAACGACTCGGCGCCGACCTGGTCGAGGTGGTCGACCGGAGCCAGATCGTCGCCACCGCACCTCGTCGCCTGCGCTGCGCCGACGGTCACCTCATCGAGGCGGTCGTGTCCGCGCAGCGGCGCGAGATCGACGGCCACCTCGCCGGATTCGATCTCGCAGTACTCATCGGCGACGATCAGACCGACCTCAGCCCGACCCTGCCCGAACACCTCCGCCGTCTGGCGACGCCCGCCGCACTGGTCGACACCGGCGGCCAGATCCTCGACACCAACCTCGGGTGGGGCACGCTGTTCGAGCTCCCAGCCGCCATCGCACCCGGTGGCGATCTCTTCGCACTGGTGCAGCCCGATGGTCGCGACGCGCTGCGGTCGGCACTGGCCGACCTCGAGCGCACCGGCGAGACCAGCCGCACCCTCGAAGTTCGCGCCAGGGCCGATCACGGAGACTTCTGGGCCCGCCTGGCCATCGCACAACTCGGCGGTGGCGCCCACTTCACCGTCACCGCAGAGGATGTCTCTCGACAACACATCGAGAACCGGATCCTGTTGACCAACGAGGCCCTGTTCCGATCCCTGGCCGAGGCGTCCCCGGTGGCGATCGCACGCATCACCACCGAGCGACGCATCACCTACGCCAATCCCGCCTGGAACCGACTCGTCGGCGCCATGGCGACCACCGACGACGGCACGACGTGCCCGACGCGCACGACATGCGCCTCGACGACGTGCTCGCACCCGACGACCCCGCACATCACCACCGAGATCGACGTGCGGGTCGCGACCCGTTCCGGCGAGCCGGTCCGCGTCCGCATCGCCGACGAGACCTGGGTGAACCTGCGCCTGTCACCGGTGCTCGATGACGACATCGGCGTCGTCGGCCACGTGGCGACGCTCGAGGACATCAGCGCGCTGGTCGAGGACCTCGATCCGGCCCGGGCCCTCGACCTCGCCGCAGCAGGCGACCTCATCGGTATCGCCGACCTCGACACCGGACAGATCCGCTACCTGAACGATCCGGCACGGGTGCTGTTCGCCGGCAACGACGACGCGCCCCTCGAGCTGAGCATCGGCGATCTCTACACCGACGATGCCCGACGCCAGTACCGCAGCGCCATCGAGCCGGCCCTGCAGGCGGGCGACACCTGGTCGGGCGAACTCACGATGTGTCGCCACGACGGCGCCGAGGTGCGCGTCCTGCAGACCATCGCCGCCGAACTCGGCGACGACGACACCCCTCGACGCTTGTCGGTCATGGGTCGCGTCGTGTCCGACGGCGACACCACCATCGAAGAGCTCGTGCACCGTGCCACCCACGACCATCTCACCGGTCTGCCGAACCGAGGCCTCCTGTTGGACCGCCTCGACCTGGCGCTGGCCCGATCGCGACGCGAAGGCACGCCGGTCGCGCTGCTCTTCATCGACCTCGACCGCTTCAAGGAGGTCAACGACAACCACGGTCACGACGCCGGCGACGCCGTCCTGGTCCAGGTGGCTGACCGCATGGCAGGGGTCCTGCGTCCCTCCGACACGGTGGCCCGCCTCGGTGGCGACGAATTCGTGGTCCTGTGTGAAGACCTGAGCGGCGATCTCGATGCTGCGACCATCGCTGACCGCCTGCTCGAAGCCATCGAGGCCACCGCCGTGCCCGTCGCCGACACCGACCTCACCGTGTCGGCGAGCATCGGCATCTCCGTCGCCACCGGCGGCGCCAACTCCCCCGACGGCCAATCGCTGCTCCAGCGTGCCGATGCCGCGATGTACCGAGCCAAGAAGGCAGGACGCTCGCGCATCGAGATCTTCGACGAGGTCATGCGTGACCGACGCCAGCGTCGGGTCGAGCTCGTCGAACAACTCCAGGCCGCCATCGACGACGAGACCCTCGACGTCCTCTACCAGCCCATCGTCGACCTACGGACTCGGGGCGAATCGCCGCCGTCGAAGCCTTGGTGCGCTGGCTGCATCCCACCCAAGGGCTCATCGGACCCGACGAGTTCCTCCCGCTCGCGGTCCAGACCCGTCTCGACCTCGCGCTCGACGTCCAGGTGATGGGCCGTGCGCTCCTCGATGCGACGCGCTGGGCCGCCGACAGCGGGTGTCCTGCGCCGCCGGTCCACGTCAACGTGTTCTCGCGGACGATCGCCAGCGAATCGCTGCCCGGCGACATCGCGCAGATCTGCGCCGCAGCCGGACGCAGCACGGGCGACCTCGTCGTAGAGGTCGCCGAGGATCTTCTCGCCCGCGACGGCGACGCCGTCGCCGCACGGGTCAGTGCGCTCGCTGCTGCGGGTATCGCCAGCGCCATCGACGATGTCGGCAGCGACGCCACGGCGCTGCGCCAGCTGGCGTCGGCAGGGTTCGCGCTGATCAAGCTCGACGCGGCCACGTTGCGTTCGGTCGTCATCGACGCGGCGCAGCCGACGACCCTGTTGGGCGCCACGTTGCGCTCGGGCGCAGCCTGGGCCTACGTGTGGTGGTGACCGGCGTGGAGACCCCGTCGATGGTGCAGGAGGCGATCGAGCTCGGCGCCGACCTGGCTCAGGGCCGGGCCCTGGCAGATCCCCTCAGTGCCGACGCGATCGTCGACCTGTTCCCCTTGCGCCATCGCCTCGTCCCGCCCCGCTGAGGCGCAGGGCCGACGGCCCGGATCAATCCAGACGGCGCAGGTTCGCCCGGTAGTGCTCGGCCCGGGCCACGTAGGACTTCATGCCCGCCTCGATGTCGGCGCGATCGGCGGCGCCTTCACGGATCTTGGCAGGAATGCCGAGCGCCATCGCGCCGGGCGGCACGATGGTGCCACCGGTGACCACTGCGTTGGCGCCGACCAGAGCCCACGACCCCACCTCGGCGTCGTGCAACACCACCGACGCGGTGCCCACGAGGGCTCCGTCTGCGATGCGGCATCCCTCGAGGTGGGCGAGGTGCCCGATGGTGCATTCGTCACCGACGATGGTCGCGAACCGCGCCGTGGTGTGGAGGATGGCGCCGTCTTGGATCGAGGTGCGTCGACCGACGCGGATCTCGCCGTCGTCGCCACGCAGCACTGCGCCGGGCCACACCGAGGACTCGGCGCCGATGGCGACGTTGCCGATGATCACCGCCTCGGGGTGGATGTAGGCGTCGGGGTCGATGTCGGGAACCAACTCACCGAGGGCGTAGATCGGCATCAGTGCTCAGTCCTGGGCCAGTTCGGAAAACGTGCCGTAGCCCCCGCGATAGAAGACCAGCGGCGGTGCGTCGCCGTCGTCGCAGTCCATGGCTACGACCTCGCCGATGACGATGTAGTGGTCGCCGGCCTCGTGGACCTCGCTGATCCGGCAGTCGATCCACCCGATGCAGTCGTCGATCAGCGGCGAACCCGTCGGGCCCGGTCGCCACTCGACGCCTGCGAAGGGATCGACGTCCTTGGCGAAGAACGATCCGACCAGATCCTCTTGGTGCGCACCACAGATGTTGACGCTGAAGGCACCCGAGGCCGCGATGCGCGGCCATGTGCTCGAGCCGGTACCGGGCATGAACTCGACCAGGGGCGGATCGAGCGACACCGATCCGAAGGAGCCGATCACCATGGCGACGGGCCCGTCGTCGATGCCGGCCACGACCGTGACCCCGGTGGGATAGTTGCCGAGTACGCGCCGGAAGGTCGCACTGTCGATGGAGGGTGTCTCGTCGGTCACGAGGGGCAACCATAGAGGGAGCGCCGTGCTCGGCGCAGCACCGGACTGCTGCAGGGCGTGCGGCTCACTCGAAACAGATCGTGGTGCCCTCTGCGGCGGCGATGACCTCGGGCACGCCACGATCGTTGCCGTAGCCGACGGCGTCGCGGTGCAGGGCATCGACGAAGTCGTCGTCGTGCCACGGGTCGTGGTGGAACAGTGCCACTCGAGCGGCTCCCGCCTGCGCCGCGACCTCGACTGCATAGGTGGGCGTGCAGTGTCCCCAATCGGGGCGTTCGGCGAGTTCGGCTGCGGTGAACTGGGCATCGTGGATGACGAGGTCGGCACCTTCGCACAATTCCAGGACCCCGTCGTCGACCAGGGTCGGCGACCCGATGGGTTCCTGGTGATCGCTCACGTAGACGACGACGAATCCGTCGATCTCGACCCGGTAGCCGTTTGTCTGGCCGGTGTGGGGAACGGACCCCACCGTGACCTTCGTGTCGCCGATGGCGATCCGCTCGTCCCAGGCGGTGACGAAGTCGACGCCGTGGGGAAGCTGATCGCATCGAATCGGGAAGTACGGCGGCGTCATCAGGCCTCGGAAACAGTCCTCGAGTGCATCGTCGCCGTGCGGCGGGCCGTAGATCTGCACGCGGGCGTCGGGATGGTGCACCGGACCGAAGAAGGGAAGGCCCTGCACGTGATCCCAGTGCAGGTGCGTCACCAAGATGGCGGCATCGATGGGTACCGCACCGCCGATCTCGGCGCCGAACCCCCGCAGACCCGTGCCCATGTCGAACACCAGGGGCGGCCGGTCGTCGCACTCGACGACGACACATGATGTGTTTCCCCCGTAGCGGCGGAGGCGATCAGAAGAACACGGTGTCGACCCCCGCACGCCGTAGAAGGACACCCGAGGGCCCGGTCCACGCGGCATTCCCATCAACGCTAGCCGGGAACCAACACCGCTGTGAATATGGCATCGGACACAACGATCGCCGTGCGAGACTGACGCGATGGACACCCGACCGGCTCCCGACACAATGCCCGATGGCATCGTCGCCTTCGTCAAACGCGACTGCCCGACCTGCGAGCTCGTGGGCCCACTGCTCGTGGACCTGGCAGGGCGCGGGCAGGTGGCAGCCATCGCCACGCAGGACGATCCGGACTTCCCGGCATCGGCGGACGGTCCTCGGCACCGTCCTGGTCGACGACACCGACCTGGCGGCGAGCTGGTTCGCGCAGATCGACACCGTCCCCACGCTCGTCCGCCGACGCAACGGTGTCGAGGTCGATCGGCTCGCCGGCTGGGACGTCGAGCAGTGGAGGGCCTTCCTGGGCGATGCGCTGACCGAGGCCGACGAGCTGCCGCCGTATCGGCCGGGTTGCGGGTCCCTCAGCGTGGACCCCGACCGGGTCGACGCCCTGGAGGCCCGCTACGGCGATGGTCTCGCCAGCGCCCGTGTCGAGCTGGCCTCGGCCGAGGATCCCTTCGAAGCCATGATCGATCGTGGATGGAGCGACGGCCTGCCCCTGGTGCCGCCGACCCCTGAACGGGTCGCCGCGATGCTGGCGGGCACGAGCCGGGCCGCCCACGACATCGTCGCCGTCGTGCCACCGGACCTCGTCGAATGCACCGTCGAGAAGGTCGCGGTCAACGCGGTCATGGCGGGTTGTCGCCCCGAGTACCTGCCGGTCGTGATCGCCGCGCTGGAGGCGATCTGTACCGACGAGTTCAACATCCACGGCGTCCTGGCCACGACGATGCCGGTCGGTCCGGTCCTGATCGTGAACGGTCCCATCCGCCATGCGATCGGGATGAACAGCGGCGGCAACGCGCTCGGACAGGGCAACCGGGCGAACCTGACCATCGGGCGTGCCGTTCAGCTGGTCGTGCGCAACGTCGGCGGTGGCGCTCCCGGCGGTGTCGACCGGGCGACGTTGGGCAATCCCGGCAAGATCGGTTTCTGCTTCGCCGAGGACGAGGAGGGGTCGCCGTTCGAGCCGTTGTCGGTGGCGCAGGGGTTCGCGCCCGGGACGAACACCGTCACCGTGTTCGCCGGCGAGGGCCCGCGATGCGTCGTCGATCAGCTCACCCGCGATGCCGATGGTCTGGCCCGCAGCCTCGCCATGGCGCTGAACGCGACGACGCACCCCAAGCTGGTGCTCGGCTTCGACGCGATTCTCGTGCTGAGCCCCGAACACGCGGCCCGATTCGCCGACGCCGGTTGGTCTCGCTCCGAGGTCATCGACGCGATCGTCGCCCACTCCGTCCGGCCGGCGGATGCGATCCTGCGCGGCGTCGACGGGATCGCCGAGGGGGTGCCCCGAACGCGCTGCCGGCGCCGACCTGCCCAAGGTCCGACCCGACGGCGGTCTGGTCCTGGTTCATGCCGGCGGCGAGGCCGGCCTGTTCTCTGCCATCATCGGGGGCTGGGTGACCGGCGCCACCGGCAGCCGCTATCTCACGAGGGAGATCACGCCATGACGGTTCTGCTCGATCCGACGGCCGAACACCGACCTGCGTCGCGGCCCGCCGCTCCACGCCTGGCATCGCTGTCGGGGGCCACCGTGGCGTTGCTCGACATCTCCAAACCACGCGGCGACGTGTTCCTCGACCGCATCGAGGAGCTGCTCGTCGCCGACGGTGTCACCGTCGATGCGGGTGGCCAAACCGACCTTCACCAAGCCGGCGCCGGTCGATCTCCGTCAGGAGATCGCCACGAGCTGTGATGCGGTGATCGAAGCGCTCGCCGATTGAGGCAGCTGCACGTCGTGCAGTGTGCACGACATCAGCGACATCGAGCGCCGCGGCATCCCCGGCGTCTTCGTGGCCTCCGGCGCGTTCGTCACCGCTGCGGCAACCCAGGCCGATGCCCTCGGCTTCGACGCGGCACGGGTGTTCACCGATCACCCGATCCAGGACCGCACCGACGACGAGATGCGCATCATCGCCGAGAAGGCCTACGCCGAGATCGTCGCGGCCCTCACGCGGCCGGCCTGACGCGCCGCATCAGGCGACGAGTCCGGCCGCGGCCACGGCCCGTGCGAGCGGTGCCGCCAGATCGCCGTGGTCGCTCACCGCGACCGTGTCGGCGCCGACCATCCGGGCCAGGCCACCGAGGGCCCGGGCTGCGGCCTCGGCCACCGCGGCGAGGTCACGCCCAGCCTCGGCGAAGGCACCTCGGACCTCGAGGACTCGCGCGGTCGCGATGGGTCTTGCAGTCGAGGCGGCCGACGAGTTCGTCGCCGAGCGAGCAGCGGCAACACGTAGTAGCCCCAGCGGCCGCTTCGCTCTTGCGGCACGTAGATCTCGATGCGGTACTCGAAGCCGAACAGACGCCGGGTGCGGGGGCGATGCCACACCACCGGATCGAACGGCGACACCAGCGTCACCGCGTCGACCGACCGCGGGCAGCGGGCGTCGCTGTGGCGGTACGCCGCCGCCTCCCAGCCCTCCACGTCGACGGGGACGAGCTCGCCGGCCTCGACGAGATCGCCGATGAGCGGCTTCGCTTCGCGTGTGGGCAACCGGTGGTAGTCGACCAGGTCGTCGGCGGTGGCGACGCCCAGCGACGCGCCGGCTCGTCCGAGCAGCGTGCGCATGGCCTCGACGGGTTCGGGTGTGGGCCGGGCGCGCACGCTCGGCGGGGACGATCCGCTCGAGCAGATCGAACTCCTTCGCGAACCCCGGCGTGCGCCGACACGCCGACGGCACCGATCCGGAACAGCCAGTCGAGCGCGAGCTGGCCCACCGATCGGTTGCCCCACCACT
Organism: uncultured Acidimicrobiaceae bacterium; assembly: GCA_963716795.1. GTDB lineage: Bacteria > Actinomycetota > Acidimicrobiia > Acidimicrobiales > UBA8592 > CAVQUE01. The sequence goes on from CAVQUE010000007.1 coordinate 97,243, forward strand.
CCCCCGCCCGTGGCCGAGGGTCGCTGAGGTCGGCGGCTCGTAGCGGACCCCGGTCGGCCACCTCGGCGAGCACGTGCGGCCACGTACTCGGGCTCGCGCTCGGCGAGCTCGACGAGGCCGCCCCAGGTCGCGCCCGCTGCAGCCCGGTCGCGCATCCACCGGTACAACGGCTCGTCGGTGACCGGGAGCAGCGACGCCTCGTGGGCCCAGCCCTCGAACCACTCGTCGTCGCGGTAGGCGATCTCGTCGAGCAGCGCGGCCCGGTACGGACCCAGGCGCGAGAACAGCGGCAGGTACTGGGTGCGGATGACCACCGGGACCGAATCGAGCTGGAGCAGCCCGAGGCGCCCCATGACGCGACGCAGGTGGCGGCGGTCGACACGGCCCGTCGGTGCCGGGTCGGCGAAGCCCTGCGCGCCGAGCGCGATGCGGCGGGCCTCGGCGGCGCTCAGCGATTGCGCAGTCGTTCTCACGGCTCGCACTCGGCCGCCAGAGGCGCGATCGAACCCGACTCCGGCACCCGACCCGGCAGGTCGAGGCCCCCGTCCAGCACTGCGGACCGCCAGTCCGTCGGCTGATCGAGGCTCGCAGCGACGACGCCGGCCCGATCGGGGTCGTCGGGCCAGCCGGCGGTCGCGGCGATCTCGGTCGACCGGCACCGGCCCGCGACGCAGCGCGTCGACGAGACGGCCCCGGCCCTGGCGGTCCGACCCCTCGAATCGGCTCTGGCGGGCGGCCAGGCCGGTGGGGATCGGGGCCACGCCCGGCCCAGCTGCACCACCGCTGCGACGGGGCACTGCGTCGCATCGCGGTTGCGCGCGGGCGGCAGATCGTTGCGCCGAGGTCGAACAGCGCCTGGGTGAATGCCCAGGTCTCGCCGGCCGGGACGAGCTCGTCGGCACGCGCCTGGCGAGCCGAGCGGCGTGCGTTCGACGCCGTCCCACCGGGCCAGGAGCCGGGCGATGTTGACGTCGACGACGCCGACGTCGCGTTCGAAGGCGAACACCAGAACCGCTCGCGCGGTGTACGGGCCCACGCCGGGCAGTGCCAGCAGCGCATCGAGCGACGCGGGCACCGTGCCGCCGTGGCGGTCCGTGATCGCCTCGGCCGCGCGATGCAGATTGATGGCGCGGCGGTTGTAGCCCAGGCCCTGCCACTCGTCGATCACCGCCGCCGCCGGCGCAGCGGCGCAGGCAGGCGGATCGGGGAATCGATCGAGGAACACGCCCCAGCGCTCGACCACCCGGCTCACCTGGGTCTGTTGCAGCATGAACTCCGAGACCAGGACCGCCCATGGATCCCGGGTACGCCGCCAGGGCAGATCACGCCCCATCACCCGCACCCCAGTCGAGGACCGCACGCTGGAGACCAGCGACGTCGATGGTGTGTTCGCGAGCCACGACGACGCTGACGCTAGCGTCTCACCGATTCGGCCGCGCGCCGGCCGCGTCGAGCGCGTTGCGTGGCAGACTTGGCAGCGATGTCGCTCATCGATCCCCGTGCCCGCCCGAGCCATCGTGTCCGCGTCGCACTCGCGACGATTGCGATGCTCGGTGTCACCGTCGCCTCGACGGGGCCTGCAGCGGCCCAGCAGGAGCCGGTCCCGACGCCGACCACACCGCTGATCGTCACCGAGTCCGATGCCGACCCGGCGATCGATGCCGACAGCCCCGTCGGCCAGATCATTCCCGGACCCAACTCCGGCGCTCGCCCCGAACGTCCGGGCGATCGCGGCGGCTCGCTGCAACTCGGGCTGTTCGCGCTGCTGCTGCTCTTCATGGCAGTGGCCGCATGGCGCATCGCCGTGACGGGTCGCCGCGGTCGTGCAGCCCATGACGGCCCTGGCAGCCACGCCCTGGCGCCGATCAGGTCCCGAACCAGAGCCCCGCCGAGCCGCAGACGGCCCTATCGACGAATCCGCACCCCCGCCCCGAGCTGGTTGACCACCGCCCGGGTATCGGCGACCACCTGGCGATAGAGCGCCTCGGTTCCGTCGTCGAGGTCGTCGCTGGCCAGCGCCTGTGGGAGCGGCACGATCGTGTAGTCCGACCGGTCGACCCGGGTCGGGACGATCGACAGATCGGTCACCTGCCAACCCGATCCGGGGGTCTCGGTGACCTCGACCATGGCGATGATCCCGTTCTGCGACGCTGCCGGACAGCACTCGGCGGACTGGTTCGACAAGAAGTTGCCGAGCCCGTAGACGACGTACTCGCCGTCGATCTCCTCGATCGGGCTGCACGACGTGGACGTGTGCACCGATGATGAGGTCGATGTCGTCGGAGCCGAGGAATGTGCGGGCCAGCTCGCGTTGTTCGGGGCTCGGGTCGACCTGGTACTCGTTGCCCCACTGGATGCTCAACACCACCAGGTCGGCTCCGGCGGCCCGCGTCGCCGCCGCGTCGGCGAGCACGGCGTCGACCTGGGTCACATCCACGAGGTAGGGCTGGTCGGCGGGCAGCACGAAGCCGTTGAGGCCGTAGGTGTAGGAGAGATGCCCGACGGTGAGATCGCCGACCTCGTAGAGCACCGGCGCGTCGTCCTCGGCCCGGCTGCGGGCCATACCCGCCCACCCGAGCCCGCCTCCTCGAGACGATCGACCGTGGCCACCACGCCGTCGGGACCGCGGTCGAACGAGTGGTTCGACGCCGTCGAACAGACGTCGTAGCCCGAGGCCGCGAGCCCCTCGGCGAGCTCGCGTGGCGCGTTGAAGATCGGGTAGCCCGGCGAGTGCGGTGTTGTCGGGCGAGATCGGCGTCTCGAGGTGACAGACGGCGAGGTCCGCGGCATCGAACAGCGGCTTCACCTCGGCGAACATCGGGCGGTAGTCGTAGGGCCAGCGGCCCGAGCCGTAGGCCGCTGCCTGGCTGATCACCGGACCGTGGCTGAGCACCTCGCCGCTGAAGGCCAACGTCTTCGTGGGCGGCGGCGTCGGCGTGGGTGTCGGCGCTGGGGTCGCGGTCGGCGCAGGGGTCGGCTCGGGGGTCGGTTCGAGCAGGGGCTCGGCCTCTTGGGCGAAGAGGTCCTCGTCGGCTGCGCGTTCGCCGGCTTCGTCGGGCGCCGACCACCAAGGTGATCGTCAGCACCACGCCGAGCACTGCGAGGAATCCGACCACGAACCGCATCGGCGCGATCGTATCGCCGGACGCTCAGCCGAGCAGTTCGGGCACGACCGGACAGTCGACGCCCTGCAGAGCCTCGGCGGTGGGGGCCGGACCGTCGGGTCCGACGATGTGGGAGACCAGGTCGAGCGGCACGATCTCGTCGTCGTCGTCCCAGGGATCATCGGCATCGACGCTGCGATCACGCAGCGTGGTCCCACATCGGGCGCCGGGCAGGAGCCGCCCGACGCCACCGACGAGCCACACCGGGATGCCGCAGTGGTGCGCCACCGCTGCCGCGGCGCGGCTGCCGCTGACGGCCAGACACTCGGTCGGGCCGATGGCGGGCGACTCGAGGACCACCAGGTCCGCAGCGGCCGACAGCCGCACCGAGACCGGCGAGCGGGACGTCGACGGCCTCGACGTCGCTGTCCCACAGGCGCTGCACGAATCCCGAGCCCTCGCCGCCGGTGTCGACGACCAAGCGCACAGATGTCGCCGCGGCTGCGAACTGCTCCCGCAGCCACGTCCGGCCAGCCGAGGAAGGCCACCGTGGCCCCGTCGGGGAACGCATACCGCAGCTCGGTGCCGGTCGGGTCGTCGTCGAGGGCGTCGATACAGCGACGGAGCTCCGCCAAGGGATCGGTGGCCGTGAGCACCCGGGCCGCGAGCCACAGCAGCGGCGCCGAGCCGGGTTGGCGTGCGAGCATGCGCCGACATGCGGTGACGAGTCCTTGCGGTTCGCGCGAGAACGACGCGAGTGCACCGGCGGCCTCGCGTACCAGCATCGCCTGCGGGACCCCCGATGCCCGGGCGACGTAGCGAAGGCGTTCGATCGGGTGCATCGGCGATCAACCTACCGTGAGCCGCGCGGTGCCGGTGGGTCGACGGTGTGCCGTTGGCCGGTGCCGGTGCGCTACCTTTCTGCCCCGTGGTTACGTCACCGCCAGCGCAGGTTCCCCTCGCCCCCGTCGGCGGTGAGGCACGCCCCATCGAAGACTGGGTCACGACCTTTCATCTCGTGGTCGTCGCCGTCGATCCCTTCACCCACGAGAGCGGCTGGCTGCTCGACACCGCCGGACGCATCCTCGAGGCGTTCACCGGCGCCGACTGTCGGGTGGCCTGGCTGGTCGCCGGCAACGACGACCAGGCCCGCCAGTTCCTGGGACCGTGGGGTGAACGGCTGCTGGCCTTCGCCGACCCCGAACGCGAGCTCATCAAGGCGCTCGGTCTCGAGCGGCTGCCGGCGCTGGTCCACATCGACCACGAGCTCCGCGTCGTCGGGAGCGCCGAGGGCTGGAATCCCGGCGAATGGCGCCGTGTCGCCGACGAGCTGGCCTCGGTGATGAGCTGGACCCGTCCGGCGATCCCGGGCCCCAAGGATCCGACGCCCGTACCAGGGAACCCCTGCCCTCGGGTGACCGCCGGCGCCCGAGGCCGCCGGTAACGTGGCCGCCATGGCCGAATTCGACTTCACCGAACTGCTCCCCGTCGGACCCGACACCACCGAGTACCGCCTGGTGACCACCGATGGCGTCTCGACCTTCGACGCTGGCGGGCACACCTTCGTCAAGGTCGAGCCCGAGGCGTTGACCCGGCTCACCGCCGAGGCGATGCACGACATCGCGCACTACCTGCGTCCCGGGCACCTGGCGCAGCTGCAGGCGATTCTCGAGGATCCCGAGGCGTCGCCGAACGACCGGTTCGTGGCCACCGAGCTGCTCCAGAACGCCAACATCGCCGCCGGCGGTGTCCTGCCGATGTGCCAGGACACCGGCACGGCGATCGTGATGGGCAAGAAGGGACAGTTCGTCCTCACCGGCGGCGAGGACGAACGGGCCATCGCCCGCGGCATCTACGACACCTACCTCACCTCGAACCTGCGGTACTCCCAGCTCGCGCCGCTGTCGCTGTTCGAGGAGAAGAACACCGGCAACAACCTGCCCGCCCAGATCGAGCTGTACGCGACCGACGGCGATGCCTACAAGTTCTTGTTCATGGCCAAGGGCGGCGGGTCGGCGAACAAGACGTACCTGTTCCAGGAGACCAAGGCGCTGCTCAACCCCGACAGCCTCATCGCGTTCCTCGACGCCAAGCTGCGCACGCTCGGCACCTCGGCCTGCCCGCCGTATCACCTGGCCGTCGTGATCGGTGGCACGTCGGCCGAGTTCACGCTCAAGACCGCGAAGTACGCATCGGCGCGCTACCTCGACTCCCTGCCGACCGTCGGGATCGGCGTCGGGTCACGCCTACCGCGACCTCGAATGGGAGCAGCGCATCCTCGAGCTGACCCGCACCTTCGGCATCGGGGCCCAGTTCGGCGGCAAGTACTTCTGCCACGACGTCCGGGTCATCCGCCTGCCCCGCCACGGCGCCTCGAACCCGGTCGGCATCGCGGTGTCGTGTTCGGCGGACCGTCAGGCACTCGGCAAGATCACCGCCGAGGGCGTGTTCCTCGAACAGCTCGAGACCGACCCCGCCGGCTACCTGCCCGAGGTCACCGAGGAGGATCTCACCAGCCACGTCGTGCGAGATCGACCTCGAACCAGCCGATGGCCGACATCCGGGCCGAGCTCAGCCGTCACCCGGTCAAGACCCGCCTGTCGCTCACCGGCACCCTCGTGGTCGGCCGCGACATCGTGCACGCCAAGATCAAGGACATGCTCGACGCCGGCGAGCCCATGCCGCAGTACCTGCAAGGATCACCCGGTGTACTACGCGGGCCCGGCCAAGACCCCCGAGGGCTACGCGAGCGGATCGTTCGGGCCGACGACCGCCGGGCGCATGGACAGCTACGTCGAGCAGTTCCAGGCCGCGGGCGGCTCGCATGGTGATGCTGGCCAAGGGCAACCGGTCCCAGCAGGTGACCGATGCCTGCGCCGCCCACGGCGGCTTCTACCTGGGTTCGATCGGCGGCCCGGCCGCTCGCCTGGCGCAGGACTCGATCCGCAAGGTCGAGGTCCTCGAATGGCCCGAGCTCGGCATGGAGGCGGTGTGGCGCATCGAGGTCGAGAACTTCCCCGCGTTCATCGTCGTCGACGACAAGGGCAACGACTTCTTCGCCGACGTCAGCACGCCGGTGGCGTTCACTGACCGGCCAGCGCAGGGGTCAGATCCGGCTTTCCCGCTTCTCGGCACATCGCGCTCGACCTCCACCCGTGAGGCGAAAGCGGGAAGGCGGGGTCTGACCCGATGTCAGACTTGGTGAAGGTGAGGGGCAGCTGCTTCATCGGGCGCAGGAAGAAGCTGAACTCGTGCGGCAGGTCGTCGAGCGGGCCGGCGAGGGCGATGTCGTCCATGCGGTCGAGGATCGCGTCGAAGGCACTCATCAGTTCTGCGCGGGCCAACGCGGCACCGATGCAGAAGTGGGCGCCGAGGCCGAACGCCACGTGGTTCTGGGCGTTCGGCCGGGTGATGTCGAAGGTGCTCGGGGTCGTCGAACTCGCGCGGGTCGCGGTTGGCCGCGGCGTAGCGGGCCATGATCGACGACCCGCCCTCGGGATCTCGACGCCGTGCATCTCGACCGGGCAGGCGACGGTGCGCCACAGCCCCGCCACGGGGCTGTCGAAGCGCAGGCTCTCCTCGATGAAGTTGCGCAGCAGCGACCGGTCGGCACGCAGCAGCGCCATCTGGTCGGGGTGGCGCAGCAGGAGCCACATCGCCGGTGCCGAGCGCGGCGGTGGTGGTCTCGAACCCACCGGTGACCAGCTGGTGCATGAGGTCCTGGAGTTCTTCGACCGTGAGGGGGTCCTCGTCCTCGCCGTGGGAGTGCACGAGGGCCGAGATGAGATCGTCGGTCGGTTCGGCGCGACGGCGTTCGAACTCTGCGGCCAGATGGTGCTGGGCCTCGAGCTCGACCTCGGCGGCGGCGATGGCCTCGTCGGGGCTGAGCGCCCGCTGGGACATGGCCAACATGGCATCGGCCCACCGCTTGAAGGTCTGGTACTCGCTGGCGGGCAGGCCGAGCTGCTCGCAGATGACGATGCCGGGTAGCGGCAGCGCGAAGTCGGCGATGAACTCACACGAGCCGGTGTCGATGAACCCGTCGATGAGCTCGTGGGTGATCTCGTCGATGCGCGGGGTGAGTTGCTTGACACGACGTTGGGTGAAGACCCGGTTCAACAGCTTGCGGTAGCGGGTGTGCACGGGCGGATCGGTGCGCTGGAGCGTCGATGCCTTGGTCCAGCCCTTCTCCTCGAACACCTTGCGGTGGGCCTCGTTCGCTTCCGAGCTCCGGCCCGCTCCCCCGCTGGGACGGCTGGAGAACTCCGCCGGTGTCGACGCCACCCGGCGCACGTCGTCGTACCGGGTGACCATGTACAGCCCCGTCTCGGGCATGCGGTACACGGGGCACTCGTCGTGCATGCGGGCGTAGAGCGTCGAACGGATCGTCCTGCACCACCGGGTCGAGGAAGCTGACGTCGGCCAGAGGCTCGCCGGCGTCCGCTCGGGTCGGGTGTCGGGCTCGGCGGTGTCGGTCACGGAGGTCCCCCTCGATCGGCCGTGGCCCCGACCTCGGGTGCCACCTGGTGTCGAGAGTAGTGTCGACGGGCGTGACGCGGGACACTGATGTCCCGGATTCGGCCCGAACAGACCGAGGAGTCGGTGCCATGAAGATCCGTGTCGGTGTCGGGCATCGGGACCTCGAGCCTCACCAACGAACCGGTCAGCCTCGGCGCCCTGGTCGACGGTCTCGAGTCGCCACGGCTTCGACTCGGTGTGGTTCTCCGAGCGGGTCGCCGGGGCCACGCTCGATCCGGTCGTCGCCATGGCCTGGGCTGCGGCGCGCACCACCAAGCTCAAGTTCGGGCCGAGCGTCATGGTCGTGCCGGGCCGTAACCCGGTGCTGTTGGCCAAGTCGATCGCCAGCCTCGACCGGATCTCGGGCGGTCGCGTGCTGCCGGCGTTCGGGCTCGGCGCAGTGAACCTGGCCGAGCATCAGGCGTTCGGGGTCGAACGCAGCCGAGCGGGCGCCGTGGTTCGACGAGGCCCTGCCGTTGCTGCGTCGTCTGTGGAGCGAGGACGTCGTCGATCACCACGGCGAGCGGTTCTCGCTCGAGGGCGTGCGGGTGCGACCCAAGCCCGTGCAGGACCCCCTCGAGGTGTGGCTCGGCGGCATCGCGCCATCGGAGCTGCGCCGCACCGGTCGCCTCGGCGACGGCTGGCTGCCGAGCTTCTGCACCGCCGACGACGTCGCCGAGGGCATCCCGGTCATCGACGCCGCGAGCGCCGCCGGCCGAGCCGTCCGCCGATCGACCGGGAGCACTTCGGGGCCTTCATCGGCTACACCACCGACGGCATCATCCCCGATCGGATCCGCCAGGCCGTCGAGGCCCGCCGTCCCGGCCTCGACCCGGCGGCGATCATGGTGGCCGGCCGCGTACGGTCTCACCGACGCGCATCGAGGAGTTCGTCGATGCCGGCGCCAGCAAGTTCGTGGTGGCGCCGTTCACCGAACCCGACGACTGGGCCGCACGAGCTCGCGGCGCTCGCCGACGAGGTCCTGCACTTCCACGGGTGAGCCGGCAGAGCCGATCGGCGCAGCTCGGCGGATCCACCACCGGCGCACGCGGCTTCGCGAGCTGCCCCTCACTCGGCGAACCGGTTCTCGAGCGTTCGGCTGATCTCGGCGTGACGGACCAGGAAGCGTGCGCTCGTCGAGGCGCTTGCGCCGCAGCCAACCGGTGACCTCGTCGTTGCACTTGCTGGCGTTGCAGGATCGACAGGCGGGCACGATGTTGGTCAGGGTGTAGCGGCCGCCACGCGACAACGCGCGAGCACGCAATCACGCTGGGGCGACGGGTCGACGGCGCCGCAGTAGGCACAACCTCCCCATGCCGTCTTGAGGGCGCCCCACTGCTCGTCGGTGAGGTCGTTGTCGGCCCGTCCATGCGCCGCTTGCGTTTGCGGGCCGCACGGGCACGGCGGGTGCGAGAGACAGCCATCGGTCGAGAGCGTAGAAGCCCGGCACAGTCGGCTGCGCCGCCGTCGTCTCCTGTGACCACGGGCGGACCGCTCGGCGGCTGCAGCGGGCGCTGGGCAGCCTCCGAGCTGGCGACGGGGTCGTCAGATGCGGAGCGGGTCGACCGCGACGCGTAGGCGGCCCTTGGGCCGTTCGACCGCGGCCAGGGCATCGGCGAGCGTCGTCGGATCGGCCGCACGGGCCAACCAGGTGCCGTCGACGGGACCGCGGACCTCGACGCCGACGGGACTGACCGAGGCGCTCGACGAAGCTCGTCGGCCCTCGCGCCGGAGATGTGGGCCAGCGCGGCGAACGGCGGATACCGCAGCAGGCGTCGGCGGGCGATCTCACCGCTGGTCCAGCGTTCGACGTCGCCGGCGACCGCGGCGGCGACGACGGGTGCTCGGGCTGGCGGGTCTGCACCACGACCTCGCCTCGGCCCTCGCGACGCCCACCGACCAGGCGACCGGCCCGCACGAGCAGCGCCAGCGCCTGTTCGCCGGCGCGGTAGCGGGTGGCCAGCAGCTCCTGGTCGAAGTCGACGAAGGCCACGACGTCGAGCGGTGTCGATGCGATGCAGGACCGCCTCGGTCCCGACCAGGACCCGGGCCGTCGGGCATCTCGTCGCCGATGTCGCCGGTGACCTCGGCGACCGGCTCCCGCAGCAGCGTCTCGAGCTCCTCGCGGGCCTTGGTGACCCCGACACGCAGCTGCTTGAAGCGCGATCGCGCCGCAGGCGTCGCAGACCACCGGGCGCGGTGGCCGTTGGCGCACACCGAGCACGCCCGTCGTCGTCCTGGCGCATCGCAGCGCCGCACTCGGTGCAGGTCGCGAGGTCGTCGCAGTTGGCGCACGCCAGCAGCCGGGCCCGTCCCTTGCGGTTGAGCACGACGGCGATCGCGGCCGTCGGTGTCCATGGCCCGCACCAGCGGCGAGGTCCACAGCGTCCCGCGTGCGGTGTCGTCGCTGCGCAGATCGATCACCCGCACCATCGGCCAACCGGCGCGTTCCGCTCGATCGGTCGGCTCGCGGAGCGGCAACGCCGCCATCGCCTCGGGCGTGGGCATCGGCGAGGTCACCACGACACGGCACATCGGCTCGCGCGGCTCGCTCCACAGGCCACCTCGCGTGCGTGCCAGGTCGGCGCCTGTTCTGACTGGTACACCTCGTCGTGTTCGTCGATCACGACGATCGCCGCCAGACCCGCCACCGGCGCGAATGCCGCGGTGCGTCCGCCCACCACCGTGGCGCCCGCAGCGCCCAGCGCCCAGTCCCGGGGATGCAGCGCGACGCGGACACCGAGGCGGCGCAGGCGCCCCGCCACCAGACGCTGGCCTGATGCTGACCGACGGCACCAGCGACCAGGGCATTGCCGCGCGCCACCGCTGCGACGATCAACGGCCATCGATCGCCCAGCGGCGGTACCCGCACGACCGATCCGCGCGCCGTCGAACGCCTCGTGCGGCCCACGTCGGCGACACGCCGTCGATGCCGGACGGTCGGGCGGTCGGCTCGACGCGCTCGCCACCATCGTGGGCGGACTCGCCGTGCGCAGGAAGGCAGACGGCGGCGCCCGCCCATCGCCACGCGGCCCATCGGGCGAGTTCGACGAGGTCGGGCGGCGGACCGACGCCGCTCAGCCGGGTCAGCGGCCGCAGCTCGACCGACGGGTCGCGATCGGGATCGAGCGCAGTGACCCAGCCGGCGACGCGCCGGCCGTGCAGATCGACACGCACCATGGTGCCGACGGCGATCTGCGCCGGCCCGGCCGTCGCCGTGCCAGTCGTCGGGAACCGCGTAGTCGAACTCGCGCCGAAGCGCCGGGACATCGGGCAGCACCCGCACCACGGGGTCCGGTGGCGGCGATGGATTCAGCGCCCGGCTCCGTCGGTGCAGCGGGCGACGGTCGGCTCAGAGCCCCAGTGCCGACTTCAGGGCGTCGACCCGATCGGTGACCTCCCAGGTGAAGCCGTCGCCCTCGCGGCCGAAGTGGCCGTAGGCGGCGGTCTGGCGGAACACCGGGCGGCGCAGATCGAGGTCGCGCAGGATGGCGCCGGGCCGCAGGTCGAAGACCTCACGCACCGCTGTCGGAGATGGCCTCGGGGTCGACGGTCTCGGTACCGAAGGTCTCGACCATGATCGACATGGGATGCGCGACGCCGATGGCGTAGGCCACCTGCACCTCGCAGCGCCGCGCCGCGCCGGCAGCGACGATGTTCTTCGCGACCCAGCGGGTGGCGTAGGCGGCGCTGCGGTCGACCTTGGACGGGTCCTTGCCCGAGAAGGCGCCGCCGCCGTGGCGGGCCATGCCGCCGTAGGTGTCGACGATGATCTTGCGGCCGGTCAGGCCGGCGTCGCCGACGGGTCCGCCGATCACGAATCGCCCGGTCGGGTTGACGAAGACCTCGTAGTCGTCGTCGGCGAACTCTTCGGGGATCGACCGGCTTGATGACGTGCTCGATGAGGTCGGGCCGGATCGAGCGATCGCGGTCGATGCCGTCGTTGTGCTGGGTCGACACCAGGACCGTGCGCAGCCGCACCGGGCGGTCGCCTTCGTAGTCGAAGGTGACCTGGGTCTTGCCGTCGGGGCGCAGGTACGGCACCACGCCGCTCCGGCGGACCTCGGTGAGGCGTTCGGCCATGCGATGCGCGACATGCACCGGCAGGGGCATCAAGACGTCGGTCTCGTCGGAGGCGTAGCCGAACATCAGGCCCTGGTCGCCGGCGCCCTGCTTGTCGAACTCGTCCTCTTCGCCGGCGGTGCCCGAGCGCACCTCTTCGGATGCGTCGACGCCCTGGGCGATGTCGGGCGACTGCTCGTCGATGGCGACCATCACGCCGCAGGTGTTGCCGTCGAAGCCGAACGCCTCGTTGTCGTAGCCGATGTCGCAGATCGTGCCGCGCACGATGCCGGGGATGTCGACGTAGGCCTCGGTGGTGATCTCGCCGGCGATCGAGCGCGAAGCCGGTCGTGACCAGCGTCTCGCATGCCACCCGGCTCATCGGGTCCTGCTCGAGCAGCGCGTCGAGCACCGAGTCGGAGATCTGGTCGGCCATCTTGTCGGGATGGCCTTCGGTGACCGATTCCGACGTGAAGGTGAATGAGCGCACGGTTGGCTACCTCTGTTGATTGGCTGCGGGTGTGATGGGCGGATGGGTGCCGGCTGGCCATCGGTGCTCCGAGGCGACCGTTGCGGATGGCGACGACCTCGTCGAGGACGGCGTCGGCGATGACCCGCTTGTCGGCCATGGCGACGTGGCGGCGCCGATCGGCGCCGATGATCAGGACCTCGTTGGTGTCGTGCGCGAAGCCTGCGCCGTCCATCGACACGTCGTTGCCGACGATGAGGTCGAGATGCTTGCGTTCGAGTTTGCCTCGCGGCGTTGCGCTCGAGGTCGTCGGTCTCGGCTGCGAAGCCGACGAGGACCTGGTGCGTCCGGTCGGCGCTCGCCGAGATCGACGAGGAAGTCGTGGGTGCGTTCGAGAGCGATGACGTCGAGCGCATCGTCCTTCTTGATCTTGTGGTCGGCGCGACGAGCGCCGGACGGAAGTCGGCGACCGCGGCCGCCATGATGACCACGTCGGCGGTCAGCTGCCGCCGGCACGACCACCGACTGCATCTCGGCGGCCGACTCGACGCGTGATCGCGGTGACGCCCGGGGGCGGCTCGCGGTCGACGGTGGTCACGAGCGTGACGTCGGCACCACGGGCGTAGGCCGCGGCGGCCAGGGCGTAGCCCTGCTTGCCGGTCGAGCGGTTGGTGATGACCCGCACCGGATCGATGGCCTCGCGGGTGCCGCCGGCGGTGACGATCACGTGCGCGCCGACGCAGGTCGCCGGGACCGACGGCACGTTCGACGGCGGCGACGATCGTGGCCGGGGACGCGAGGCGTCCGTGGCCGACGTCGCCGCCGGCGAGGCGGCCGGGTTCGGCGTCGACGACGACGACGCCGCGCCGACGCAGCGTCGCCAGGTTCTCCTGCACGGCGGCGTGTTCCCACATCTCGGTGTGCATCGCCGGGCACACGACCACCGGCGCACGGGTCGCGAGCAGCGTGGCGGTCAGCAACTCGTTGGAGATGCCCGCTGCGTACGAGCCGATCAGGCGCGCCGTCGCGGGCGCGACGACGATCGCATCGGCGCCCTGGCCCATGCGGGTGTGGGGAATGGGATCGTCGCCGTCCCACAGCGAGGTGCGGACCGGTTCGCTCGCCAGCGCGCGTGAGCGTGGTCTCGCCGATGAACCGATGCGCGGCGCGGGTCATGATCGGGATGACGTGGGCACCGGCGTCGACGAGACGGCGGGCGACCTCGACGGCCTTGTACGCGGCGATACCGCCGCTGACACCGAGAACGATTCGTTTGCCGGCGAGCGGCCCTGTGCCGTTCGCCGGTCGAGCCGGCGCCGGCCGTCGCCGAGTCAGCTGGCGTCGTCACCGGCGGTCTCGGCGACCTCTTCGGCGGGCTCGACGTCCTCGACGGGTTCGACCTTGGCGCCGGCGACGATCTTGTCGGCCGAGATCTCCTCGAACGCGATGGTCAGCGGCTTGCGCGACACCGACGTGACCTGCGGGGGAACGTTGGCACCGAGGCCGTCGCCGAGCTGACCGAAGTAGGAGTTGATCTGGCGGGCTCGGCGCGAACCCAACGTCACCAGCCGGAACTTCGACCCGGCGCGATCGAGCAGACCCTCGACGGGCGGCTCGATCATGGTGTCGTGTCTGCAGTGGGCATGGTGAGGTCTTTCGTCGCGGACAGGGGCCGGATCAAACGGGTCGCGCCCGGCTTCCGAGCCGCATGCAAGGATAGCAGCGCGACTCGCCGAGCGCAGGCCACACGGCGTGGTCGCGGCGCGCGCTCAGGTGGCGCGGTGGGCTGCGTCGATGAGACGACGAGGATCTCGTCGACCGCGGTGTCGAGGTCGTCGTTGATCACGATGCGTGGCACCGAGCTCGTCGGCGAGGGCCCGCTCGTGCTCGGCTGCGGCGATCCGGCGGGCCACCGCGGCCTCGTCGTCGCCGCGGGCGCGCAGGCGCTCGGCCTGCGCGTCACGGCTCGGCGCATCGACGAAGACCAGCAGGGCTCCGGTCGTCCTGGTGGCGGACCGACCGCGCGCCCTGGACGTCGATCTCGAGGAGCACGTCGGTGCCCGTCCGGCGGGTCCGGCCACGGCGTGCCGTAGTAGTTGCCGTGGAACTCGGCCCATTCGAGGAAGCCGCCACGATCGACGTGGGCGACGAAGGTCGCACGATCGACGAAGTGGTAGGCGTCGTCGGACTCGCCGGGTCGTCGGTCGCGCGTGGTCCACGACCGGCTCAGCCAGAGCCGCGGCGTCGCGTTCGAGCAGGCGCTCTGCGATGGTTCCCTTGCCGACGCCACCGGGCCCCGAGACCACGATGACCAGCGAGGCGGCGGTGTCCTCAGCCACCGACCGCAGCGAGCAGGGCCGCTCGCTGCTGATCTCCCAGACCCCGCAGACGCCGACTCTCGGCGATGCCGATCTCCTCCATCATGCGGCGGGCCTTGACCTTGCCGACACCGGGCAGCGACTCGATGACCGCCAGCGCCTTGGTCTTGCCGATGATGTCGTCGCGGTCGGCGAGCTCGAGGACCTGGCCGAGCTCGACCGAACCCATCTTGAGTCGCTCCTTGAGCTCGGCGCGGACCCGCCGGGCGTGGGCGGCCTTTTCGAGCGCATCCTTGCGCTGGGCCTCGGTGAGAACGGGGGGTGCTGCCATGGCCGAGATCGTAGTGAGCACGGACCGGCAGGTGGTGGAGGGTCGATCCGAGGCACGACCCGGCCTGACCAGCGGTTGGAGTCGCGACCGGCGCACGTCCGCGGCCTCAGCCGAGCAGTTCGCTGACGAGCTGGTTGGCGGCCTCTGCGGGATCGGGTGCCGCGGTGACCGTCCGGCCGATCACCAACAGGTCGGCCCCCTGGGCCATGGCGTCGCCCGGCGTGGCCGGGTTGGCCTGGTCGTTCGCCTCGCTGCCGGCCAGGCGGATGCCGGGCACGATGCGCACCAGGCGCGGTGCGAGCGTGCGGGCGTCGACGAGATCCTTCGCTGCGCACACCAGACCCGCCGCAGCCTGCTTCGGCTGCGAGACGGACGCGCTGGGGGACGATGTGGTCGGGAGCACCGCCGTCGCTGGTCAACACGGTGACGCCCACCGCCATCGGTGGTTCCGAGCCCGGCGTTCGTCGCTCCTTCGCCGAGACCCTCGACCCCGGCCCGCAGCATGTCGACGCCGCCGAAGGCGTGCAGGGTCAGGTAGTCGACGCCGAGCGCGCCGAGTACGCGGGAGGCCCGGCCGACCGTCGTGGGGATGTCGTGGAGCTTGAGGTCGAGGAACACGTCGTAGCCCAGGTCACGCATGGCGGCGACGGCGTCGGGACCGGCGGCCGAGTACAGCTCGAGGCCGACCTTGGCCACGCCGAACCACGGGGACAGCTCGCGAGCCATGCGCGTGGCGACGACGAGGTCGTCGACGTCGAGTGCGAGCACCAGCGTGGCCCGCACCTCGTCGGTGACCCCGGCCAGCTCGGCCGGGTCCAGGTCGGTCCCGGTGCGTGGCAGCGGGTTCGGAAGTCTCGGTCATGGCAACCTTTCGTCATGGGCAGCGCCGACGAGATCGCCGAGCCGGTCGACTCCATGCGTTCGGCACCACTGCTCGATCTCGTCCATCACGATGGCGGACGCCCGAGGGTCCGCGAAGGTCGCGGTTCCGACCTGGACCGCTGACGCGCCCGCCATCATCAGCTCGATCGCCTGCGCCCCAGACGCTACACCGCCGACCCCGACGATCGGGAGATGGGGCAGCGCAGCGTGGACGTCGTGGACGGCCCGCACGGCGACCGGATGCATGGCGGGACCGGACAGCCCGCCCCCGCCGCCGCCGAGCAGCGGCCGGCGGGCCTCGATGTCGATGACCATGCCCATCACGGTGTTGACCAGGGTGACCGCGTCGACGCCTGCGTCGGCTGCGGCCGTCGCGATGGAGACCAGGTCGGTGACGTTCGGGCTGAGCTTCGCCCAGCGAGGCCGACCCACCCCGGCGGTGGCGTCGAGCACGGCCCGGGTGGCCTCGACCGAGTGAGCGAACACCTCGTGACGGGCCTCGACATTGGGGCACGAGACGTTGACCTCGACGGCGACCACCTCGGGCGGCAGTGACGCGACCGCAGCGGCGGCATCGGCGTAGTCGGCGATCGACCGACCCCAGATGCTCACCACGACGCGGGCGCCGGTGGCGATCAGCGCCGGCAGTTCCTCGGTCGGCCCAGGCCTCGATGCCCGGGCCCCTGCAGCCCGACGCTGTTGATCATCCCGGCCGGGGTCTGGTGCACCCGCGGCGCCGGGATTCCCGGCCCATGGCTCGGCGCTGAGCGACTTCACGACCACCGCGCCGAGGCGCGACAGATCGACGTAGGACGCGAGCTCGTCGCCGTGACCTGCGGTACCCGATGCCGTCATCACCGCATGGGGCAGCTGCACCGAACCGACCGTCGCGGCGCAGTCGACGGCCGCCGCCACGGGCTCCGCCGTGGCTGAATCGGCGGCGCCGAAGTCGACCGTTCATGGCTCCGGTGCCGGCGACGGATCGCTCGCGTCGACGGCGGTGTTGGCGTGGTACTCCTGCAGCGTGCGCACCCGCAGCGGGTGCGCGGCCCGATCGGTCATGCCGTTGGCCGCCGCGAGGCCGGCCGCAGCGGTGGTGAGCAGCGGGATGCCGTGCTCGCCCGCGGCACGCCGGATGTGGTTGCCGTCGGCACGCGGTCCGCGCCCACGCGGCGAGTTGATGACCAGCTGCACGCGACCGCGACTCGATCAGCTCGACGGCGTTGGTGCCCTCGGTGTCGTCGAGCTTGGCGACCACCTCGGCCACCTCGACGCCGGCATCGGTCAGCGCCGCCGCAGTCCCGGAGGTGGCGACGATCGAGAACCCGAGCGCGGCGAGCGACGCCGCGGTGGCCACACCGGCCGCCTTGTCCCGATCGGCGAGGGACAAGAAGACCGCGCCGCCTTCGGGCAGCAGCAGTCCCGGCTGCGAGTTGGCTCTTGGCGAACGCCAGGCCCGCCGTGAGGTCGATGCCCATGACCTCGCCGGTGGAGCGCATCTCGGGGCCGAGCACCGCATCGGTCATCGGGAAGCGGTTGAAGGGCAGCACCGCCTCCTTCACGGCGATGTGGGGGCTCTCGGTCCGCTCGCACAGCACGCCCTCGTCGCGCAGCTCGCGCGAGGGTGTCGCCGACCATGATGCGCGCCGCGACCTTGACCAGGGGCACACCGGTGGCCTTCGCCACGAACGGCACCGTGCGCGACGCCCGGGGGTTCGCCTCGATGACGAAGACCTGCTGGGCCTCACCCATGCGCTTGACGGCGAACTGGACGTTGATCAGGCCCACGACCTCGAGACGTTCGGCGATGCGCGTGGTGTATTCGGTGAGCGTGGCGATCGTGCCTGCGCTGAGGTTCTGGGGCGGCAGCATGCACGCCGAGTCGCCGGAGTGCACGCCCGGCCTCTTCGACGTGTTCCATGATCCCGCCGATGAGGACCTCGCCGGTGTGGTCACGCAGTGCATCGACGTCGACCTCGACGGCGTCTTCGAGGAACCGATCCAACAGCACGGGACGTTCGGCGGACAGGCCGCCCTCGCGTCCGAGGCTGCCGGCATGGCTCAGCTCGGCCATGGCGTCGGCGAGTTCGTCGTCGTCGTAGACGATGGACATGGCCCGACCACCGAGGACGTAGGACGGTCGCACCAGCGCCGGGTACCCGATACGTGCGGTGACGGCGAGCGCCTCGTCGACGCTGACGGCCGTGCCGCCCGGCGGTTGGGGGATCTCGAGCTGTGCGCAGACCGAATTCCAGCGTTCGCGGTCCTCGGCGAGGTCGATCGAGTCGGGGTTGGTGCCGGCGATGAGCTCGGCGGGGAGCAGCCCGGCGAGCTTCAGCGGCGTCTGGCCGCCGAGGCTGACGATGATGCCGGCGATGCCTGGTCCCCCACCGGCGGCGGCCGAGGCCTGCTCGGCGGCGATGACGTTCGAGACGTCTTCGAAGGTCAGCGGCTCGAAGTACAGCCGGTCGCTGGTGTCGTAGTCGGTCGAGACCGTCTCGGGGTTGCAGTTGACCATGATCGTCTCGTAGCCGGCGTCGCGCAGCGCGAAGCTGGCGTGCACGCAGCAGTAGTCGAACTCGATGCCCTGGCCGATGCGGTTGGGTCCGGCCCCGAGAATGATGACCTTGGGCCGGTCCGACACCGCGATCTCGTCGGTGTCCTCGTAGGTCGAGTAGTGGTAGGGCGTCTCGGCTGCGAACTCCGCGGCGCAGGTGTCGACGGTCTTGAAGGTCGGGGTCACGCCGAGTTCGACGCGCCGGGCCGTGACGTCGGCTTCGGGAACCGACCACAGGTGGGCGAGCTGCGCGTCGGCGAAGCCCAGCCGCTTGGCTCGCCGCAGGTCGCTGCGCTCGATCGCCGCAGGTCCGCCGAGGCGACGCGAGATGGTGCCGTTCGTCGATGATCATCGCCATCTGGTCGAGGAACCAGACGTCGATGGCCGTCGCGTCGTGCACCGCGTCGACGCCCACACCACGTCGCAACAGCTCACCGACCGCCAGGATCCGGTCGGGGGTGGCGACGGCCGCGACGTCGAGGAGCTCGCCGGTCGTCGAGGTCGTCCCAGACGTTCTCGGCGGCGTCGGCGTTGAGACCGGCGCGGCCCAACTCGAGCGACCGCAGCGCCTTCTGGAGCGACTCCGGGAACGTGCGCCCGATGGCCATGACCTCGCCGACGGACTGCATCTGGGTGCCGAGCACCGGCGGGGTGCCGGGGAACTTCTCGAAGGCCCACCGCGGGATCTTGGTGACGACGTAGTCGATGGTCGGCTCGAAGCTCGCCGGGGTCTTGCGGGTGATGTCGTTGGGGATCTCGTCGAGGGTGTACCCCACGGCGAGCTTCGCGGCGATCTTGGCGATCGGGAAGCCCGTGGCCTTCGACGCGAGCGCCGACGATCGGCTGACCCGGGGGTTCATCTCGATGACCACGATGTCGCCGTTGTCGGGATTGAGTGCGAACTGCACGTTCGAGCCGCCGGTCTCGACCCCGACGCGGCGCATGCAGGTGAAGGCCTGGTCGCGCATCTGCTGGTACTCGACGTCGGTGAGGGTCTGGGAGGGGGCCACCGTGATGGAGTCGCCGGTGTGGACGCCCATCGGGTCGACGTTCTCGATCGCGCAGATGACCACGCAGTTGTCGGCGTGGTCACGCATGACCTCGAGCTCGAACTCCTTCCACCCCTTGATCGACTTCTCGATCAGGATCTCGCCGATCGGGCTCGCGGCCAGGCCGTTCGCGGCGATCCTCTCGAACTCCTCGGGCGTCGAGGCGATACCGGTGCCCTTGCCGCCGAGGATGTAGGCGGGACGGATGATGACCGGCAGACCGATGACCTCGGCGACGATGCGCCGGGCCTCGTCCATGTCGTGGGCGACGCCCGAGGTCGGCACCGACAGCCCGACCTCGATCATGGCGACCTTGAACTGCTCGCGGTCCTCGGCGGTGGCGATGGCTTCGGCGTTGGCGCCGATGAGTTCGACGCCGTAGCGGTCGAGCACGCCGGCCTCGACCAGCTCCATCGCGAGGTTCAACGCGGTCTGGCCGCCCAGGGTGGGCAGCAGTGCGTCGGGGCGCTCGCGCTCGATGATCGCCGTCAGGACCTCGCAGGTCAGCGGCTCGACGTAGGTCGCGTCGGCGAAGTCCGGGTCGGTCATGATCGTCGCCGGGTTCGAGTTGGCGAGGACCACGGTGTAGCCCTCCTCGCGCAACACGCGGCACGCCTGGGTGCCCGAGTAGTCGAACTCGCAGGCCTGACCGATGACGATCGGGCCCGATCCGATCAGCAGGATCTTGTCGATGTCGTCACGACGTGGCATGAGATGGTGCTCCCCTCATCGGCTCGCCACTCGGTCCATGAGCTCGGCGAAACGGTCGAACAGGTACGTGCTGTCGTGGGGGCCGGGACCGGCCTCGGGATGGTGCTGGACGCTGAATGCGGGCACGTCGCGCAGGGCGATGCCCTCGCAGACCCCGTCGTTGAGGTTGACGTGGGTCATCTCGGCTCGTCCGGCGACCGAGTCGGCGTCGACGGCGAAGTTGTGGTTCTGGCTGGTGATCTCGATGACACCGGTGCTCAGGTCCTTGACCGGATGGTTGCCGCCGTGATGACCGAACGGCATCTTGGTGGTCTCGCCGCCGATGGCGCGGGCCAGCAGCTGGTGGCCGAGGCAGATCCCGAACACCGGGACCTGGCCCAACAGTTCGGCGATGGTGCCGGTGACACCGGCGACCGCGGCGGGGTCGCCGGGCCCGTTGGACAGGAACACGCCATCGGGTTCTCGAGCCCATGATCTCGTCGGCCGACGTCGACGCCGGCACGACCTCGACGGTGCCGAGCGTGGCCAGGTGACGCACGATGGTGGTCTTGATGCCGAAGTCCATCGCGACGATCCGCCGTGGCGCGCCCGGTGGTCGTCTCGGTGGTGTAGGGCGCCTCGCAGGTGACGGTGGCGACGAGGTCGATGCCGTCGGTGCCGGGTTCGGCGGCCGCAGCAGCGGCGAGCGTGGCCTCGTCGGCGGTGCCGAACGCGCCGGGCATGGCGCCGAGGTCGCGGATGTGGCGGGTCAGGCGGCGGGTGTCGATGCCGGCGATGCCGGGCACGCCGTGGCGCTGCAACAACGTGTCGAGATCGCCGCCGGCACGCCAGTTCGAGTGACGCCTGGCCAGCTCGCGGATGACGACGCCGCGACAGAACGGCCGGCGGCTCTCGTTGTCGGTGTCGTTGACGCCGTAGTTGCCGATGTGGGGGTAGGTGAAGGTGATGATCTGACCGGCGTAGGACGGGTCGGTGATGACCTCCTGGTAGCCGGTGAGCACGGTGTTGAAGACCACCTCGCCCGACGCCACGCCCCCGGGCGGCGCGGCGCCGATGGCTTCGCCCTCGAAGACCGCGCCGTCGGCCAGCACCAGCGCCGCCGGTGTGATGGATGAAGTCATCGCATCGCCTCTCCGTCGATGACCACGGCCTCGCCGCGGCTGATGGTGTGACGCACCTTGGCGCGCAGGGTCTGGCCCTCGAAGGCGGTGTTGCGGCTGCGGCTTGCCATTGCTGCTCCTTCGACCACCCAGGTGGCGGTCGGATCGATGACACAGAGGTTTGCGGGACCGTCGACGACGAGCGGTCCACCGTGACGGCCGGTCAGACCGGCGATGGCTGCCGGCGCCCACGACATGGCGGCCAGGACCGTGGCGATCGGCAGATCGAGGTGGGTGAGCACGACCGACAGCGCGGTCTCGAGGCCGATCACGCCCGGTGGCGCTTCGTCGTAGGGGGCGTCTTTGTCGTGGGGTTCGACGGGCGTGTGATCGGTGGCGATGGCATCGATGACCCCGTCGACCAGGCCGGCTCGCAGGGCGGTGCGGTCTGCGACGCTTCGCAGCGGGGGCACCACCTTGGTGGCCGCGTCGTAGGGCGCCACCTCGTCGTCGGCGAGGCTGAGGTGGTGGGGCGTCACCGACGCGGTCACCGGCAGACCACCGGCACGGGCGGCACCCACGATGGCGACCGATCCTGCTGCCGAGAGGTGCCGGTAGTGCAGACGGCCACCGGTCAGGCGACAGAGCGCCATGTCGCGCATGACCATCAGCTCCTCGGCCTCGGACGGGATGCCCGGGATGCCGAGCCGAGCCGACGCAGGTCCTTCGTGCATGTGGCCACCGGCCGCCAGCGAGGCGCTCTCGGCCCGCTGGGCGAGGGTCACCCCCAGGTCGCTCGCGTACTCGAGGGCGCGCCGCATGAGACGGTCGTCTTGCACACAGTCGGGGGCGTCGGTGAAGAGCCGGACACCGAGCGCGGCCAGTTCGGCCATCGGGGCCAGCCGATCTCCGGCGCGCCCGACGGTGATCGCCGCGGCGCACTCGACGTCCACCGGCGCACCGGCGGCCAGCGCCGCGATGTCGCGCACGATGGCGGCATCGTCGATGCACGGTATCGATGTCGGCGATGCCACCACGGCGGTGTAGCCGCCGAGCGCAGCGGACCGGGTGGCCGTCTCGATGGTCTCGGCCTCTTCGCGCCCGGGTTCGCCGAGGTCGGCCGCGAGGTCGACCAGGCCGGGGGCCACGACGCAGCCGCCACAGTCGAGGACTCGCGATGCCGTCGAGCCCGTCGCCGACGGCGACGATGCGCCCGTCGGATATGGCGACATCGGCGCGTCGTTCGCCGGTCGCGTCGACGATCGTTCCGCCTGCCAGCACGAGATCAGCCATGGGAGACCGCCGCGGGCGCGTCGGCGAGTGCCAGGCTGCCCTCGCCGAGGATGCGATAGAGCACCGCCATGCGGATGACGACGCCGTTGGCGACCTGATCGACGATCACGGCGTCGGGAAGGTCGGCCACGGGACCGGCGATCTCGACGCCGCGGTTCATCGGGCCGGGATGCATGATCATCGTGTGCGGCGCCAGCGTCGCGGCGCGGGACTCGGTCAGACCGAACCGTCGGGTGTACTCGCGCAGGCTCGGGACGAGGGCTTCGTGCTGGCGTTCGAGCTGCATGCGCAGCAGGTAGACCACATCGACCGTGCCAGGGTGGCGTCGAGATCGTCGGTGACGTCGACGTCGAGACCGTCGAGGCTGTCGGGCAACAGCGTGCGCGGTGCCACCAGGGTGACCCGGGCGCCCAGGAGGGTGAATGCCTCGATGTTCGAGCGGGCGACCCGCGAGTGCTTGATGTCGCCGACGAGCGCGATGTGGCGGCCGTCGAGCGACCCGAACCGTTGGCGGATCGTGTAGCAGTCCAGCAGCGCCTGGGTGGGGTGTGCGTGCCAGCCGTCGCCGGCGTTGATGATGGACGCGTCGGTCCAGCGTGTGATCTGGTGCGGCACGCCGGAGGACTTGTGGCGCACGACGATGGCGTCGACGCCCATGGCCGAGATCGTCTCGACGGTGTCGCGCAGCGATTCGCCCTTGTTGACCGACGAAGAGGAGACGCTGAAGTTCATGGTGTCGGCCGACAGGCGCTTCGCAGCGGTCTCGAAGCTGAGGCGGGTGCGGGTGGAGTCCTCGTAGAACAGCCAGGCGATGGTCTTGCCCCGCAGCGCCGGCACCTTGGGAATGCGCCGGCCCGAGACCTCGAGGAAGTAGTCACTGAGGTCGAGCAGTTCGCCGACGCCATCGGCGCCGAGGTCGCCGATGGTGAGCAGGTGCTTCATGCCGGGCCGCCTCGATCGTCGGCGGCTGTGCCCGGCGTCGGCGGTCCGAGCGTGCCGAGTGCGACTGCGTCCAGGGTGACGTCGACGATCTCGTCGCGCCGCGTCGGCAGGTTCTTGCCGACGTAGTCGGGGCGGATGGGGAGCTCACGGTGCCCCCGATCGACCATGACCGCGAGCTGCACCGACCGAGCCCGACCGAAGTCGGCGAGCGCATCGAGCGCAGCCCGGATGGTGCGGCCGGTGAACAACACGTCGTCGACGAGCACCACGCTGCGGTCGGTGAGGTCGAAGGCGATGTCGGTGGGTGCCTCCGGGGCGATGGACCGCAGCCCGAAGTCGTCGCGGTAGAACGCGACGTCGACGGTGCCGAACGCGACGTCGACGCCTTCGATCTCGGCCAGGTTGGCGACCAGCCGCTCGGCGAGCGGCACCCCGCCGGTCTGGAGTCCGATGACGGCGACGCCATCGAGGCCCTGGTTGCGTTCGACCACCTCGTGCGCCATCCGCCACAGCGCCCTGCGAACGTCGTCGGCGTCCATGACCTGGGAGTGGGCAGAGAAAACGCCCCCGTCGGGGGGCGTCGTCGACTTGCGCTCGCGTTGGGCCACGCTGAACCTCTCTCGCCGTCCGGGCCTCACGGGACCCACTTCACGACCGAGGCCACACTACCGAAGCGCCGGGGCAGCGCAACCGACTCCGGTCCGAGAGTCGCCGGGCTGTGGTCGGTCGAGGCGTCGGTGTGCGCTCACACGAGTGTGCGGACCAACAACACGAGTGCAGCGATCGTCGACAGACCCAGCACGAGCGGTCGGATGCCGCGGCGGTCGACGCGGCCACGCAACGACGACGACGCGAAGAAACCCGCTGCGGCAGCCGGCGCGAGTGCGAGACCCGCGAGGAACTGGCCGCCGTCGAGACGCCCGGCGAGCGCGATGGTCACCAGGCTGACCGGAGCCAACACCATGAACATCGCCGACAGGGTGGCTCGCACGTGGGGCCCGTCGTCGTGCTGGAGCACCAGGGCCATCGGCGGCCCACCGATCCCGGCGGCGGTGGCCCCCACACCCGACACGACCCCTGCCGACAGCAGCGTTGCCGGGCTCTTGGCGACCGTGGCACCGCTCATGGACAAGGCCACCCCGACGAGGACGCTGATCGCGATCAACAGCCCGAGGGTCGCCTCGCTGACCGCAGCCAGCAGCAGACCGCCGAGCACCGTGCCCGGGATGCGTCCGCCCATCGACCACGCCACGACCCCCCATTGGACGTCGCCGCGCTCGCGGCGCACCCCCAACACGGTGATGGTGCTGATGGCCATCAGCATCGAACCGGGGACGAGCTCGGGCGCGAACAGCGCGACGACCGGAATGGCCAGCAACCCGGCGCCGAACCCGGCGAGGCCCTGCACGGCGGAGCCGACGAACACCATCGCTGCGGCGAGGACGAGGTCGAGCCCGCTCATGCCGCCGGCCCGTCATCGGACCAGCGCCGCACCATGAGGCGTTCGCCGGCACGCGTTGCGAGCAGCGAGTAGCCCGCCGATTCGGCAGTTCGCCACGACGCGATGTTGTCGACGGCGCACTGGGCGATGAGCGCCTCGCCACGAACCGTGGCGAACCACCAGTCGGTCGCCACGGTGAGTGCGGCCGAAGCGATCCCCGTCCCCCGATGATCGGCCCCGATCCAATAGCCCACCAGACCCGCACGCCGCGAACGGTCGAGTCCGGAGAAGCCGACCTCACCGACGACGGCGCCATCGACGACGATGGCGGCATCGATCGCTGCGCCCGAGGCAAGCCGGTCGGCGCAGCCGTTGATCCAACGGCGAGCAGCCTCGACACCACCGCTCGGCGGGTGGAGTCGGCGTGCCACCTCCGTCTCGACCCACGCCGACGCCAGCACTGCGGCGTCCTCTGCCTGCCAGGGACGCAACTCCAGGGCCTCGCCGAGGACGCGCAGCTCCGGAAGGGGCAGGGGCGGCCAGTCGGCGACGACGTTCATCGGATCCCTTCTACCAGCGAGGCCAGTGGGTACCGCTCCCGCAGACGCAGGCCTGATGAGCCACGACGCTGGCCGCAGTGCGACGGTTGGGCAATACTCCTGACCGACCACGGCCATCCACCGCGCCCTGGCACCTCGGCTCTGGGGGGAGCATGTCAGAAGTCACCGATACCGGCGACGACGCTGCGGCACTGGCCGCCTCGATCATCTCCGAGGATGAAGCCCGCCAACAGGCGCTCGAAGCCCAGAACGCCGAGGTCATCCTTCCCGACGATCTGCTTCCCGGCGTGGGCGACGCCGAGATGTCGATGGCCGAGGGCGTTCGTGCCGGCGGCTGGTCGATGTTGAGCGTGCTGTTGCTCATCAGCGTCGTCGAAGAGTTCGACCGCATCGCGCTGGTGGTCTTGGGCCCCGATGTCCAGGACACCCTCGGCATCTCCGACACCATGTTGTTGGGACTGTCGAGCTTCGGTGGCGTGGTCCTGGTGCTGTCCACCATCCCGTTCGCCTGGCTCGCAGACCGCTACAACCGAACCCGCGTCCTCGCGGGGGCGACGGCCTTCTGGGGTGTGCTCGTGGCGTTCACCGGTGTGGTCCAGAACGCCTTCCAGTTGGCCATCGGCCGAGCCGGGTCCGGCATCGGCGCGGGCGCGAAGATCCCCATCGCGCCGTCGCTCATCGCCGATCAGTACCCCATCGGCATCCGCTCTCGTGCCTTTGCCGCAGAAGCGCTCGGACGTCCGATCGGCCAGGTCATCGGCCCGCTGCTCGCCGGCGGCATCGTCCTGCTCGCCGGCGACGACCCCGACGACTGGCGCATCGTCATGTTCGTCTTCGCTGTCCCTGCGATCCTGCTCGCGTTCGCAGCGTTGCGGCTGCGCGAGCCCCAGCGGGGGCGCAACGAACAGACCGCCGTCCTCGGCGCCGTGCTCGACGAACTCGACGACGATCCGCCGGTGCGGCTCTCCTCCGCGTTCCAGCGTCTCAAGAACGTGCGGTCGTTCTACTACCTGGTGGTCGGCATCGGCGTCCTCGGCTTCGCGCTGGTCGCGGTCCCGACCACCATGGGTCTGCTCCTCGAAGAGGAGTACGGCTACGGGGCATTCACCCGCGGCTGGATCATCTCGATCAGCTGGGCTGCGGCGCTGATCGCGATCCCCGTGGCCGGCAAGCTCGGCGACCGGATCTTCCGACGCGATCCCCGACGGGCGCTGTGGCTGATGGGCCTGCTCATCGTGCTCTACGGCGTCTTCGTGACCATCGGCGTCCGCAGCGGCCCGGCGGTGTGGCTCATCGCCTTCTACACGCTCGGCAACGCCTGCCAGGGGGCGGCTTTCACCCAGGTCGGCCCGACGATCTCTGCGGTGGTCCCCTACCGCATGCGGGCCCAGGCCTTCGCACTGATCGGCGTGTACATCTTCTTGATGGGCGGATTCTTCGGCGGCCTGCTCACCGGTGCGTTCTCCGACGCCTACGGCGAACGGACCGCACTGACCATCGTGGTCCCGCCTGCGGCGCTGATCGGCGGCGCGCTGGTCATGTACGGGTCGCGTTTCATGAAGCGCGACATCTCGCTGGTGGTCGAGGAGCTCCTCGACGAACAAGCCGAACGGCGCCGGGCCACCGCCGACCCCGGCCAGGTGCCCGTGCTGCAGGTTCGCGGCGTCGACGTCTCCTACGGGAACCTGCAGGTCCTGTTCGGCGTCGACATCGAGGTCGCCCGCGGCGAGACCGTCGCCCTGCTCGGGACCAACGGCGCAGGCAAGTCGACGCTGCTCAAGGCCGTCACCGGGCTCCACATGCCCGACCGCGGCGCCGTCCGCATGAACGGCCGCGATGTCACCCTCGTCGATCCCGAGTACCGGGCCGGCATGGGCATGGTGTCGGTCCCCGGCGGCGAGGCGCTGTTCACGAGCCAGACCGTCGCCGAGAACCTCGAGGTGTGGAGCTGGCTGATCGACGATCCCGCCGAACGCGCCCGCCGTATGGAACGGGTCTTCGTGGCCTTCCCCGAGCTGTCCGGTCGGTTGGGAGACCGTGCCGGATCGCTGTCGGGTGGACAACAACAGATGTTGGCGTTGTCGAAGGCCGTGCTCCTCGAACCGGAGATCCTCCTGATCGACGAGCTGTCGCTCGGCCTCGCTCCCCTGGTGGTCCAGAAGCTGCTCGGCGTCGTCGAGGACCTCAAGGCCCAGGGCGTCACGATGGTGATCGTCGAACAGTCGGTCAACGTCGCGCTGTCGGTGGCCGACCGTGCGGTGTTCATGGAACGAGGGCGCGTGCGATTCTCCGGACCGGCCGCGGAGCTGCTCGAACGAGACGACCTCCTCCGGGCCGTGTTCTTGAGCGGTGAGGGCGCATGATGGGCTCGACGATCGTCGCCCTGACCTACAGCAACGACATCGTGTTCCAGGGCTTCATCGATGGGCTGGTCTATGCCCTGGTGGCCATCGGTCTCGTGCTCATCTTCCGGGCCACCGGCGTCATCAACTTCGCGCAAGGCGCCATCGGCGCCTTCGGTGGCTTCACCCTGGCGCTGTTGATGGTCAACTACGACCTTCCCTACGCCCTGGCCGCAGTCCTCGCCGTCGCCGCGAGCGCATCGATCTCGACTGCGACGGAGTTGCTCGTCGTCCGGCGGCTCTTCACGCGGCCCAGGCTGCTGCTGTTCGTCGCCACCCTCGGCGTCGCCCAACTCGTGTTCCTGTTGCAGCTGTGGCTGCCCACCATCGACGAACGCGTCGAATATCCCTCGCCGATCTCGGGCAACTGGGACGTGCCCGGTCTCGGGATCATGGTGCGCGGCGAACAACTCACCGCGCTGGTCGCCGTCCCGGCGCTGGTGCTGGCCCTGGCGTTTCTCCTCCAACGCACACGCTTCGGGCTCGCCGTCCGATCCGCTGCCGACAACCCCGGCGCCGCGCAGCTCGCCGGTGTCTCCATCCGTTCGGTGTCCACCCAGGTCTGGTGCATCAGCGGTGCGCTGAGCGGCATCTCCACCCTGTTGATCGGCCCGATCCAGAATCTCGACGCCGCCGGCATCGGCAGCGGCCTCGGACCCGAGTTGCTGCTGTTCTCGCTCACCGCGGCGATGTTCGGGCGGTTGCAGTCCTTTCCGATGGCACTCGTGGGCGGCGTGGTGGTCGGTGTCATGAACCGCCTGGTGCTCGTCAACCGGGAGCAGGGATTCCTGGGCGACTGGGGCATCGGGCTGAGCGCCAACGTCACCGCCGTGTTCCTGCTCCTGCTGGGACTGTTGCTCTTCGTGGGCCGCAGCACCGACGGCGACGACCAGGCGTGGGTCCTGACGCCACGGATCCGCTCGGCCCGCCAGGAGCTCGCCGCACATCCGTTGATGAAGTGGCTCAGCCGCGGCGGTGGCGCACTGACCGCACTGGCGCTCATCTCGGTCCCCTGGTTCGTCGACACGCCGTCACGCCTCATCGCATACAGCCAGGTCATCGTGGTGATGCTGGTGGTGCTGTCGGCGGTGGTGCTGACCGGCTGGGCCGGCCAGCTGTCACTCGGCCAGTTCGCGTTCGCAGGCGTCGGTGCGTTCATGACCGCCTACTACGCACAGGAGCTCAACTACTTCATCGCCCTGGCCCTGGGCGTCGCGTGGGGTGCCGGCACGGCCATCGTCATCGGCATCCCGGCGCTGCGGCTACGCGGCCTCTACCTCGGTGTGGTCACCCTGGGCTTCGCACTCGTGGTCGAGCGCTGGTTCTTGAACATCGACCGCTTGCAGACCAACACCGGTGGCGGGGCCAAGATCGTCCCGCCGGTGATCGACCCGCCCTTCCTCGGTCCCTACGATCTCCGCACCGACAAGGCCGCCCACTACTACCTCTGCCTCGTCGCGCTCGGCGTAGTCGTGTACCTCATGGCCCGGCTGCGGCGGTCGGGGGTCGGACGCACGATGATCGCGGTGCGCGACAACGAGCTCACCGCCTCGGCGTACACGATCTCGCCGACCCGGGCGAAGCTCACCGCGTTCGCCATCTCGGGTGCCATCGGCTCGCTGGCCGGCGGGCTCATGTTGGCCGGGACCGGCACGGTCCGGACACTGCAGTTCCCGCTCGACGAATCGCTGCAGGTGGTCTCGGTCGCGGTCGTCGGCGGTATCTCGTCGCTGACGGGCGGCATTCTCGGCGGCGTCTTGTTGATCGGCGTCCCCACCGTGTTCGACAGCAGCAGCCAGGTGCGGCTCTTCGCGAGCGGCCTCGGGATGCTCGTCGTGCTCATGTACTTCCCCGGGGGTCTCATCTCCCTGGTGCACAACGCCCGCGACACCCTGATGGCCTGGTTGGCCGAACGGACGGGCTGGACGCCACCCGCACGAGGCCAGACCGCATCGGTGGGTTCCTTGTCCGGTCGATCCTCGCTGAGTAGCGACGACGCCGACGATCGCGACCGATCCGGCGCACCTGCGCTGGTCGCCACCGACGTGAACGTCCGGTTCGGAGGCCGCCTGGCGGTGGCCGGCGCCAGCATCGAGGTCGCGCAGGGCGAGATCATCGGGCTCATCGGCACCAACGGCGCCGGCAAGACCACCTTGATGAATGCGATCTCGGGGTTCGTGCCCTCCACCGGGTCGATCGAGGTCCACGGCAGCCCGATCGCTGACCTGGCGCCGCACCAGCGGGCCCGACTCGGCCTCGGTCGCGCCTTCCAGAACGCTCGACTGTTCGGGTCGCTGACCGTGCGCGAGACCATCATGACCGCGCTCGAGGCTCGCGAACGGTCCTGGCTCGTCCCGTCGATGCTCGGTGTTCCCCCGTCGATCCCCGCCGAACGCCGCAAGCGCGCCCAAGCCGACGAGATCGTGCACTATCTCGGACTGGGCCGCTACGCAGATCAGCTGATCTCGGAACTGTCGACGGGCACGCGACGCATCGTCGAGCTCGGCGCTCTGATCGCGCTCGACACCAAGATGATGCTCCTCGACGAGCCCACCGCAGGCGTGGCCCAGAAGGAGACCGAGGCATTCGGTCCTTTGATCAAGGCCATCAATGCCGAGCTCGGCAGCTCGATCCTGGTGATCGAACACGACATGCCGATGGTGATGTCCATCAGCGACCGCATCTACTGCCTCGAATCGGGTGCGGTGATCGCACAGGGGCTTCCCCAAGCCGTGCGCGACGACCCGGCGGTGATCGCCAGCTACCTCGGCACCGACACCCGGGCCATCGAACGCTCCGGCTGAGTCGCTGGGGTCCGGACGCGACACAGCGACCGCCACGAGCCCGTGGGGCTCGCGACGGCCGCTGTGCTGACCGACCGGCGGGTCAGCTCTCGATCGCCTGCCATTCGCCGGTGACCGGGACCCAGCAGTTGGTGGGTGCCGGGCAGCCGTTGAAGGTCCCGTCCTCGCCCCGTGGGGTCTCGGCGTCGGCCAGACGGAACTCCACCGCCCACAGCTGGGTGGCGAAGAAGTTCTTCTCGGGCCCGAAGGTCCCCTCACCGTTGCTGTTGAACGCATTGGGGCCGCTGTAGGTGCGCAGTGCCTCGGCGAACGAGTCACGGGTGGGATTGACCCCTGCGTTCGTGAAGGCGTGCTCGAGCGCGGGCAACAGGGTGCATTCGCCCGGCGCGTAGTCGGAATAGAGCGTCTCACCGTCGACGGTCTCGATGATGTCGCCCGAGGGCACACCGGGATCGGAGCTGCCGGCGAACTCCTCGGCGAAGTCCTGCTTCCACTGCTCGCGACACGCCGCCTCGAACTCGGTCTCGTCTCGGAACGTGTTGTCCGGGTTCAGATAGGAGCTGTACGCCGTCACACAGACCGACCCGGCGGCGCTGGCCGGGGTGCGGCTGGCGCCGAAGGGCGTGCAGTTCGACGAGGCAGCGTCGATGATGGTGACGTCCCAATCGGGATCGGTGGCCTCGACCTCGGTCCAGAAGCCGGCGGCGTTGGTGAAGGGAAGGAGCATGAAGGCGTGGCCGACGCCCTCGGCGCTGAAGGTCCCCACCGCTGCCGCGGTCTCGGCGTTGAGCGCCGCATTGTCGTCGGTGACGGTGTTGGCTTCGATGAGCACCGTCTCGAAGCCTGCGGCCTCGACGACCTCGAGCGTGCGTTGTCCGGCGGCGTTGATCGACGGGTTGCCGGCGGAGCTCAAGATGCCGACCTTGGTTCCCTCGGGAACCAGGCCCTGGTCGATGGCGAGCTGGGCACCCAGTTCGGCCACGACCTCAGAGGTGGGGTTGAGGCTGAAGATCCGCTCGGGCGCCTGGTCGATGATGGACTGAGAGATGACCTCACCGAAGAGGAACGTCGTGTCGTTGTCGACGGCGAAGCACGGCACGAACGTCGCGGAGAACCCCGAGGCGTTGACCGCCATGAAGATCTGCTCGTCGAGCGTGCCCCGCGTGCAGGCGTTCTCCATCGTGGCCGGGTCGAGCGGATCCCAGGTGAGATCGACGGTCTCGATCATCCGTCCGTTGATGCCACCGGCCTCGTTCCACCGATCGAACGTCTTGCGATACCGGTCGAGGAGATGGTCGTTGGTCAGCGCCTCCGGCAGCGGGAACCCGATGTCACGCAGCCCCTCGAGGTCCGAGATCACGAGTCCGATCTTGATCGTGTCCTCGGTGATGCCCACGTCCGACGCGGTGCGCTCTTCGTCCTCGACCGGCGCCTCGCCGTCGGCCGGCTCCTCGCCGTCGTCGCCGTCGTCACTTCCGGCGTCGGCATCGTCGGATCCCCCATCACTGCCGTCGTCGGACCCAGCATCGTCGGAGGCCGTGTCCTCGGTGGTTTCGGCCGAGCCATCGTCACCGCTGGCGTCGTCGTCATCGCCGCCGCACGCAGCGGCGATCAGGCCGACGACGAACAAGATGCTCAGGAGTCGTAGGAGCTGTGGTCGCAATGGTCCCCCCCGGGAGTACGGGTCGCGCCCTCGCGTCGACCTCGGGCCAGATGGTAGTACCCCCGGGCGTTGCGCCGGGTACCGCCTGGCCCTGCGGCGAGACGGCTGCACGCCGTGTGGCCGGTGGCGGCGGTCAGCCCGTGGGCGTGTCCGCCGGGAGCTCGGGCGATGCAACGGCACGCACCCCGTCGCCGGGATCGGCCAGCTCGGGGACAGCGATACCCGTCGCCTCATCGGGACGAAGGTCGGTGGCGAGGCGCGCCAGGACCCCGTTGACGAAGCGGCTCGACGCCTCGGTGGAGTACTCCGCAGCCAACTCGACCGCCTCGGAGATCACGGCGCCGCGGGCACGTCCGGGCACTCGGCGAGCTCGTGGGTGGCCATGCGCAGCACGGCGCGGTCGACGGCGGGCATACGAGCCACACGCCAGCGGTGGCTGACGGCTTCGATCAAGGGATCGAGGCGGCCGGGATCGTCGCCGATGCCCGCGACCAGGCGGGCCGCGTAGCCCGTCAACGGCAGCGGGAGCCCGGCGACGAGGTCGTCCAAGCCGATCGACTTCGATTCGGCCTCGTAGAGCAGGCCGAGGACGCGTTCGCGTCCCTCGCGGCGAGAACCCGCTGGGGCAACACGCGAGTCGCTCACGCGCGGCTGATGTAGCTACCCGAGCGGGTGTCGACCTTGATGCGCTCGCCCTGTTCGACGAAGAGCGGCACCTGCACCACGAGGCCGGTCTCCATCGTGGCGGGCTTCGTGGCGCCCGAGACACGGTCGCCCTGGATGCCGGGCTCGCACGCTGGCGATGGTGAGTTCGACCGAGGCCGGCAGGTCGGTGCCGACGATCTCGGATCCGTACATCAGCAGCACGGCGGTGGACCCGTCGACCAGATAGTTGCCGGCGTCGCCGAGGGTGTCGTTCGGGCACCGTCATCTGGTCGTAGGTCTCGTTGTCCATGAACACGACGCCGTCGCCGTCGGCGTAGAGGTACTGCATCTCGCGCTTGTCGATGGTGGCGCGTTCGACCGACTCGCCGGCGCGGAACGTCTTTTCGATCACGGCGCCCGTCCGCACGTTGCGCAACTTGGACCGCACGAATGCGTGGCCCTTGCCGGGCTTGACGTGTTGGAACTCGACGACCTGCATGAGGTTGTGGTCGAGGACCAGGCGTCATGCCGTTCTTGAGGTCGTTGGTGGACACAGTGGCCATCGAGCGCAGCGGCTTTCGGTTCAGCGAGAGGTCGGGACTCGGCCCGTCACTGTACCGGTCGACCGGAGCCGGCTGGCGTCGTGCCGGCGACGGGGCCGACCGGGACCGGCACGGCGAAGGGCTTGGGACTCGATGTGACGACCTCGGCGCCCTCGGCGGTGACGACCAGGAGGTCCTCCCAGCGCACCCCGCCGATGCCGTCGAGGTACACGCCGGGCTCGACCGTGATCACCATGCCGATGTCGAGCACGTCGTCGGTGCGGCTGTTGATGGCCGGGCGTTCGTGGATGTCGAGGCCGACACCGTGACCCGTGCCGTGGATGAACCGATCGGCCAGGTCCACCGAGGCCAGCGCCGATCGGCATGCGGTGTCGATCGCACGGGCTTCGACCCCGGCGCGCGACGGCAGCGATGCCGGCCTGCTGGGCAGCCAGGACGGCCTCGAGGAGATGACGCTGGTGGTCGTCGGGTTCGCCGACGACGAAGGTACGGGTCATGTCGGAGCGGTAGCCCCGGTAGAGGCATCCGACGTCGATGATGACGAGGTCGCCGGCCTCGATGATCCGGTCGCTCGGGCGGGCGTGCGGCAGCGCCGCGTTCGGACCGGACGCGACGATCGTCTCGTAGGCCGGATCCGGAGCCGCCGTGGCGCCGGATGGCGTCGTCGAGAGCGGCAGCGAGCGCCCGTTCGCTGCAGCGCGGTGCCGGCCATGGCCACGACCTCGGCGAGGGCCGTGTCGGCGATGGCCGCGGCGCGACGGATGCGGTCGAGCTCGTCGGGATCCTTGCGGGCTCGGAGTCCGGCGATGAGCCCGGTCGTGGCGGTGAGCTCGGCGTCGCTGCGGCGTCCATGCGTCGTTGCACGTCCCAGGTGATGTGGTCGGCCTCGAGCGCGACGGGGCCCTCGGCCAGCAGCCGCTGCTGCGGCACCGACCGCATCGACGTCGACGATGACCTCGAGTTCGGCACCGTGCGCGGCGGCCTGGGCCGGGGCCTGCGCGGCGTAGCGTCCGTCGGTGCACAGACAGCATGCCGGCCGGCGTCGACGACGACGATGCCGTTCGAGCCGTCGAAGCCGCAGAGCCACGCGATGTTCGTCGGGTCGGTGACCACGATGGCGTCGAGCGGCCTGCGCAGCCAGTTCCCGACGCAGTGCCGCCACCCGTTCGCCGGCGGGCGATCACCGGATGGCCTCGATCGCCTCGACGAGCAGCCGACGATCATCGATTCGGACCGGCTCGACACCGTCGGGACCGTCGAGGACGAAGGTCACCCCGTCGACGGCCTTCTTGTCACGCGACGAACAGATCGACGAGGCGGTCGGCGTCGGCACCTGGCGGGCAGGGTGTCGACGAGCTCGTAGTGGGCGAGCACGGCACGGTGCTCGGCAACCGCGGCGTCGTCGATGCGACCGAGCCGGTTGGCGACGACGGCGGCGTAGTGCAGCCCGACGGCGACGGCCTCGCCGTGGCGGAGATCGAAGCCGCCGTCGATCTCGAGCGCGTGGGCGAGGGTGTGGCCGTAGTTGAGGATCGCACGTCGTCCGCCTTCTCGTTCGTCGTCGGCGACCACCTCGGCCTTGATCTCGACACAGCGGGCGATCTGGTCGCGCAGGGTCCGCGACGTGAGGTCGTCGGCTCCGAGGAATCGGTACTTGGCCATCTCGCCGTGACCCGCATCGCCATTCGCGGGGGTCCATCGTGGCCAACACGTCGGTGTCGCAGATGACGGCCCGAGGCTGCCAGAACGCGCCGACGAGGTTCTTGCCCTCGGCGAGATTGACGCCGGTCTTGCCGCCGACGGCGGCGTCGATCTGACCGAGCAGGGTGGTGGAGACGTAGACCACATCGATGCCGCGGTGGTACACCGCTGCGGCGAAGCCGGCGACGTCGGTGACGATGCCACCACCGACGGCCACGACGACGTCGTTGCGGGTGAGGCCCCATCGGGCCCAGGCCCGGCACAGATCCTCGACGGTGACGAGCGTCTTGTGGACCTCGCCGTCACCGATCACGAAGTCTGCTGGTCGATCCCGGTCTCGACGACTGACGCCGATCCGGTCCTGGGTGACGACCGCAGCACGTCTGGCACGTCGCCGGGATCAGCGAGCCAGCTCGCTGACCGCGCCGGCGCCGATGACGACCGGGTACGACCGCTCCCCCAGCTCGACCTCGACGACGACGGTGTCCACGACTCCCGAGGCTACCGGCCCGGCCGAGTCCGCCTGCCATCGGGCGACCCCAGGTCGGATCCGGGCAGCAACCCATCGGGCTCAGCGGAACATGGCGGCCAGCGAGTCGCCCTCTTCCTCGGCGAGCGCCAGCGTCGCCATCGACAACGGCGGCATCGACACCGAGGTTGGTCGCCGCCAGCTCGCCGAGGCGTTCGGCGTCGTAGCCGCTCTCGCCGATCAGCGAGGCCCACCGCACGATGGCATAGGGCTCGGTGATCTCGTCGTGGTGGCCCTCGATGGCGGCGATCAGCGACTCGGGGAAACCCCAGCTGCGACACATCCAGGTGCCGACCTCGGCATGGGTCCATCCGAGCGCGTCGGACTCGGCGGCGGCGAACGCCACGTGACCACCGTCGCAGGTGGCGCAGCAGCTCGGCATAGGGCGGATGGTGCTCGACCAGGACGGGCTGGGCCATGTCCTGCAACAGCGCCGCCGTGAAGGTCTCGGACCGGTGCACCGGATCGATCGGACCCGGCGAGCGATCCGGCGGCAACGGCCCGCTGGCTGCGGCAACGAGCCAGAAGCGGTCCATGTCCAGCACGTCGGTCTGGCGTGGCAGGACGTCGCCGACGGCGTAGGTGATCAGCAGCGACTCGAGCTGGTTGCGCCCGACGAGCGCCACGGCCTGGTGCACCGACGACACGGGATGACGCGGCGAGTAGGTCGCGGAGTTGACGAGCTTGAGCAGGTGCACGGTGACGCCGGGGTCGGTGGCGACGACATCGCCGACGTCGTGGAGGCCGGTGTCGGGCGATGCGAGCATCGACACCGCACGGGTGACGACTGCCGGGAACGACGGCAACGTCGCCGTCCCGAGCACGCTCCTCGAGTGCGGCGAGCGGATCCTCGACACGACGTCGGAACAGCTTCATCGCCGGACGCTCCTCTCGTGGATCGGCGGATGGCAGATCGTCGTCATTCGGCTCGCCTTCCCATGCGGGTGGCGAAGATGCTCAGCAGCCCACCGAGCATCACGTATCCGGTGAGGACCTCGATCATCACCAGCACGGTCGCCGCGGTGGAGCCGGGCAGGACGTCGCCGAAACCGAGCGTGGTCATCGTCACGACCGAGAAGTAGAGCGGCGCGATGGTCGACCCGTGGTCGCCGTAGTCGAGATCGACGAAGCTGTAGGCGACGGCGAACAGCACGATCTGTGCGACGATCAGCAGCCCCCACCTGCCGAGCGAGCGACCACAGTCCGATGTCAGCGACCAGATCCGGTAGATCAGCGCGTTGCGGCGGCTCATGGTGCGGAACTCGTGCAGGTAGTTCTCGTCCATGATCGCCCGACGGGCCATGTACGCCCCGGTGAAGTCGACGTCGCGGATGTCGACACCCACCCAGGTGGCGCTGCGGAACCCGGCGAGGGCGCCCGGAGCGTGCGCACTACGCAGACCGGCATCGGAGAAGTCGGCGCCGGCGACCGAGCGCGCCGTGGCAGTCCGCCACCGACGAGGTCGGCCCGTGAGAACACCGCCGAGGTCAGGTCGGCGTCCCGCAGGCGGGCATCGACGAGCGTCGCCGTGCGGAAGTCGGCGTTCACGGCCGACACACCGCTGAGCGTCGCGTCGGTGAGGTCGGCGCCGAAGCAGTCGGCCCCGTCGAGACGGGCCTGGCCCAGCACGGCGCTGCGCAGCGAGGCCGAGGTCAGGTCGGCTCGCTCGAGCGACGCATCGAGCATCTGGGCGCCATCGAGCATCGCACGGTGGAGGACGCTCCCTCGAGGTCGCCCGGTTGAGCGGGCGTCACGGAAGTTCGTCGCCGGCGCAGTCGGCGCCCCGGAGGTCTGCGCCGCTGAGGTCACAGCCCGACAGGTCGCGCCCGGAGAGGTCGACACCGGCGAGCTGCGCATGGCGGTAGACGCCACCGGGGCGGAGGTCGGCGGGATCGTGGGCGGTCGTCGTCGCCGGCGTGATCGGTTGGTCGTCCTGTCGCTGCGTCCACGGCGGCTGCTCCTGTGCGGCCATCGCACTGGCTCACCATCGGCGCCCCACCAGGACAGTTGAGCGTCGGGGCCTCGGACTCGCAGGTCGACCGAGGCCCGCGCTCAGCCCAGGAAGGTCGCCGGGAACAGCACCACGGCGAGCGCACCGATCATCAGCGGCGGGCCGAACGGGAACGTCGTGCGATGCCAACCCTCGCCGGCGCTGCCCTCCTCGGGATCCGGCAGGAAGCGGGCACCGAGTCGGACGGCGACGATGCGCCCGACACCCAGGATCACCCCGAGCAGCGATCCGACGAGGAGCGCCATCATGACGCCACGGACCGCGTCGAGGCGTGTGCCGGCCACCCATCCGACGTACATGCCCAACAGCACCGCCAGCTTGACATCGCCGAAGCCCATGCCGGCCGGGCTCACCAGGTGCATGACCAGCAGGATCACGAAGTAGACGGCGGCACCGATCGCCGCGGCGCCGAGATGGGCGGCGGTACCGTCGACGAGTTCGCCCACGATCAGCACCGCGGCGCCGGCGGCGGTGCCCGGGAACAGGACGGCGTCGGGCATGCGGTAGTCGACGAGGTCGACGATGGCGAGCAGTGCGAGCGTGACCATGAGGACCAGGACGGCGACGAGCGGCCAGCCCGTCGATCCGCCACGCAGCCGCAGCGAACAGAGCCGGCCGTGAGCAGCCTCGGGCACCGGAGCCCGGCCCATCGGCGCCCCGTTGTCGGCCAGCACGGGTCGCATGATCCGTCCGAGCACCGCGCCGACGATCGCGGCGACGACCACGGTCACGATCAGGCCCGCTCGGCCACGCCGGCTCGGGCGGCGGCCTCCATGGCCTCGATCGGAGCGTCGAGCCCGGTCCAGAGGGTGAACTGGCGGGCGGCCTGGTGCACGAGCATGCCCACGCCGTCGAGGGTCCGGGCGCCCTGTGCCTCTGCGCCGGCCAGCAGCGGGGTCCGGAGCGGGTTGTAGACCAGATCGACGACGATCTGGTCCTCGTGCAACAAGCCGATGTCGAGCGGGGTCATGCCGTGCGCCGGCGGTGCCGGCCATCCCCACCGACGTGGCGTTGCACGACGACGTCGAAGTCGGGCGCCGCGCTCGGCGACACCACGGTGCGCGCCGATCCGCCGAGCGCCGCCGCGGTCTCGGCTCGTCGGCGGGTGCGGTTGCTGACCGCGACCTCGGCGGCGCCTGCGCCGGCCAGCGCCACGATGACCGAGCGGGCCGCCCCGCCTGCGCCGAGGACGAGGCATCGCAGCTCCGACAGCGGCCGGGTCAGCGATCGGCACCAGGCTGTCGACGAAGCCGTCGCCGTCGGTGTTGTGCCCGACGAGCTCGCCCTGCTCCCAGGCGACGCAGTTGACTGCGCCGAGGCGACGCGCCGCCGGTGTGCACCGATCGACGGCCTCGGCGACCTCGCCCTTGTGCGGCATGGTCACCGACAGACCACCGAGGTGCAGCGTGCGCATCGCGGCGACCGCAGCGGCGCCACCGCCCGGCGCAACGTCGAAGGCGAGGTAGGCCCAGTCGACGCCGCATGCGGCGAATGCGGCGTTGTGGATCACCGGCGAGAGCGAGTGGGCGACGGGGTGGCCGATGACCGCAGCGGTGCGGGTGGTAGCCCGAAGCGCGGTGGCGCCGGGGACCACCGTCATCGGTTGTGGGGTGTCGCCACGACGTGGCCTAGCGACACCGGACGAGATCCGATCAGCACCCGAGCTCCCGTTCGCGACAGATCGCGACGCCCTCGTCGAACTCCGCCTGGGTGACGCTGAACCGGTGGGTGCCCGGGCCCGTTCTCCTCGGTGAGCACGTACCAGTAGATGTCGCCGCCGCTGGGATTCAGCGCGGCCTCGATCGATGCGCGACCCGGCGCAGCGATGGGTCCGGGCGGCAGACCCGGGAAGCGTCGGGTGTTGTACGGCGAGTCGACCTCGAGGTCGCTGGCCGAGAGTTCGCGGTCTCCACCGAGGGCGTAGACGACGGTGGCGTCGATGCCGAGGAGCTCGCCGGCCTCGAGTCGGTTGTAGATGACCTGGGCGATCTGGGCCCGGTCTTCGTCGACCTTGGCCTCCTCCTCGATCAGCGAGGCAACGATGAGGGCCTGGTACGGCGACACCCCGACCATGCGCCGGGCGCGGCCGAGTTCGGTCTCGGCGGCCACCTGATCGAACGCGTCGACCATCCGGCCGATCAGCGACGCCTCGTCGGCGACGAGGTCTTCGGTGATGTCGTAGGTGGCGGGGAAGAAGATTCCCTCGTCCGAAACCAGCCGGGATTCGCCGAAGACCTCCGGGCGCGGTGCCGACGCGATGGCGTCGGCGAGCTCGACGGGGTCGAACTCGGGCAGTTGCTCGAGCAGGGTGGCCTGCATCTCGGCGACGGTCAGACCCTCGGGGATGGTCACGAAGAAGGTCTCGGCCACCCGGGCGCCGCCCTCGAGGACCTCGAGGGCGTCCCAGGCCGCCATGTCCTCCTGGAAGACGTACTCGCCCGCCTGGAACTCCCCGGCGTCCTTGTACTGCAGGTAGTACCGGAAGACGGTGCTGTTGGCCACGATGTCCTCGTCGGCGAGGATGCGGACGATGTCGTTGGTCGCGGCACCGAGCGGGATCTCGATGGCGACCTCTGCGCCGGGCTCGCCCGGTGGATCGAGCTGGTCGTCGATCCATCCCTTGATGAACGAACCAGACACCACCACGACCGTTGCGAAGATGGCGACGAACACCAGGACGCGGAACCAGGTGCTGCGTTCCGCGCGGGAGCCGTTCCCAGTCGCGATCGTCGTAGTACTCGTCCTCGTACCAGGGCGGCAGATCCTCGGGCGGCTCGAACTCGCTGGCCGGATCGAACTGGACCGGCGCGTACGCGTCGCGCATCGTCTGCGGTGCGAGCGCCAGACCCGCCGCAGGATCGTGTGCGCCCGAGCGACGCGCCGCGCCGACACCGCCGGCATCCCCAGCTCGCCGCACCACCCGGCGCGGCCGTCCGGGTAGACCGAGCCGCCGCCATCGTCGGCCGAGCCGTTCCCGCCGGCGCCGTTGGCAGGCTCGTCGGGATAGAGCGGTTCGTCGGGATACAGCGGCTCGTCGGGATAGAGCGGCTCGGCAGGAGCGCCGAGGTGATCCTCGTGGTCGCCGAGCAGGGCTTGCTCGGGTTCGTCGACCCCCGACACGGTGTCGGGGCGAAGCGGGCGGTTGTCGTCGTCAGCGTCGGGCGTCGTCATGGTGTGTCTCGAGAGTCATCGGGCGGGGTCTCGGGCCGATCGTGGCGCCGGGCATCGAGCCAGGCCTGCAGCAGCACTGCCGCTGCGACCTTGTCGACCTGGTCGCGGCGGTCGGGCCCCGACACGCCCTGCTCGCGCAACAGCTGATGCGCAGTGACCGTCGTCAGCCGTTCATCGTAGGTCTCGACCGGGCGGTTTGTGACGACACCCAGGCGCTGGGCTTCTGCGACCGCCTTGCGGGCCGCAGCGGTGTGGGAGCCGTCGAGCGACAGCGGCAGCCCGACCACGACGACGTCGACGTCCCATTCGTCGCAGATCGCGGCGATGGCCCGGTGGTCGACATCGCGGGATCTTCGTGCGTCGCAGCACCTCGTAGGGGGTGGCGATCACGCCGCCGGCGTCGCTCATCGCCAACCCGATGCGCACCGAGCCCAGGTCGACGCCGAGCGCCCGCAGGTCCGTCACCGAGACGATGCTCAGGCGATCCCGGCCGCAGCGCGGGCCTGGTCGAGCGCCTCGTCGAGCGCGCTCGCGTCCTTGCCTCCCGCCATCGCCAGGTCCGCACCCTTGCCGCCGCCCCCGCGGATGGTCTTGGCTGCGTCGGCGATGAGGTCCGAAGCCACGAACCGACCGCCCGGACCGACCGCAGCCACGAGCGCAGCGCCACCGCCGTCGAGGGCTGCGCCGAGCACCGCTGCGTCGACGGCGTCGGTGTCGCGCAAGGCGATGGCGAGCTCCTTGAGATCGTCGCGGCCCGCGCCGTCGACCCGAGCCACCACCACGCCGTCGACGGCGCCGGCAACGAGCTCGTCGGATCGTCCGCGGGCAGCTGCAGTGCGAAGACGACGGATCTCGGCGTTGCGATCGTCGAGCTCGGCCAGCCGCTTGCGCACGCCATCGAGCACCCCGTCGACCGGGACACCGACCAGCTCGGCGACCTCGGCCACCCGCTGTTCCTCGTCTCGCAGCAGCACCATGGTGGCCAGGCCGCTGACGGCCTCGATGCGACGCAGGTTGGATCCGATCGAGCCCTCCGAGACGATCTTCACCGGACCGATGTCTCCGGTGGCGCGGACGTGGGTTCCTCCACAGAGCTCGGTCGAGTGCGGCCCCGCTTCGAGGACGCGGACGA
Organism: uncultured Acidimicrobiaceae bacterium; assembly: GCA_963716795.1. Taxonomy (GTDB): domain Bacteria; phylum Actinomycetota; class Acidimicrobiia; order Acidimicrobiales; family UBA8592; genus CAVQUE01. The sequence continues at coordinate 139,201 of CAVQUE010000007.1, forward strand.
CATCGCCGTACTTGTCACCGAAGAAGGCGATGGCGCCGAGCTCGCTGGCCTCGGCCATGGTGGTCTCGAAGTGCCGAACCGTGGTGTTGGCCAACACGTCGCCGTTGACGAGATCTTCGATCCGGGTCACCTGATCGGCAGTGAGCGGCTCGTAGTGGCTGAAGTCGAACCGGAGCCGATCCGGGCCGACCCACGAACCCTGCTGCTTGACATGGGCGCCGAGCACCTCGCGCAGCGCCCAGTGCAACAGATGGGTGGCCGTGTGGTTGCGACGAATGGCGGCGCGACGGTCGGCATCGATCGTCGCCGTGGCCTGCTGACCGACCTCGATCGTGCCCTCGGTCGACTCGACGACATGGCGATGCTGGCCAGGCACGCCGTACACGCAGTCGCTGATGCGCGCCACGCCCGTGGGGGTCTCGATCACCCCGGTGTCGCCGACCTGACCACCCGACTCGGCGTAGAAGGGAGTCCGGTCCAACACGATGGACTCGTCGTCGACGAACAGCACCGTCGCCGTGGTGACATCGTCGATGCGGCCCACGAACTCGGTCGGGCCGTGTGCCTCGGCGACGGCGGCGAGGTCGCCGAGGGCGACGACCTGGGGACCCTTGGCCGCCTGGTCGGCCTTGGCCCGGGCCCGCTGGGATGCCATTGCGGTCTCGAAGCCCGCGAGGTCGACGTCGAGGCCGCGTTCGGTGGCGATCTCGACCGTCAGCTCGAGGGGGAACCCGTAGGTGTCGTGCAGCATGAAGGCGACCTCACCATCGAGCTCGCCGCCCTCGGACACGTCCGTGAGGGCCGCATCGAGGATGTCGGATCCCGACGCCAGCGTGCGCCGGAAGCTCTGCTCCTCGCGGTCGAGCACGTCGCTGATGAAATCGCGGTTGGTCACCAGGTCGGGGTAGGCCTCGCCCAGGATGTCGATGACGGTCCCGGCCAGCGGCGCCATGATCTGCTCGTCGACGCCGAGCAGGTAGGCGTGGCGAACGGCGCGCCGGATGATGCGGCGCAGCACATAGCCGCGCTCTTCGTTGGAGGGGAACACACCGTCGTTGACCAGCATCGTCGTCGATCGGGCGTGGTCGGCGAGGATCTGGAGCGACACCGTCGACTTGTCGTCGCGCTCGGTGACACCGGCGAGTGCCGCAGCGGCATCGACGAGCCGGATGAACTCGTCGGTGGCCCACACGGAGTCGACGCCCTGGAGTACCGACAACACCCGCTCGAGACCGGCGCCGGTGTCGATCGACGGGCGCGGCAGCGGCGACACGGTGCCGTCCGCGGCGTTGTCGAACTGCATGAACACCAGATTCCAGATCTCGACGTAGCGTTCGTCGGCGGCGGGATTGGCGGGGCCGCCGTCGGGGCCGTAGTCGGGCCCCTTGTCCCAGAAGATCTCCGAGCACGGCCCGTTGGGACCGGTGTCGGCCATCCGCCACCAGTTGTCCTCGTCGAGGCGCTGGATCCGCTCGGCAGGAACGCCGACGTCGTCACGCCAGATCTCGGCCGCTTCGTCGTCGCTGAGGTGCACCGTCACCCACAACCGATCGGGGTCGAGGCCGAGCACCTCGGTGAAGAACTCCCACGCCAGCGGGATGGCTTCGCTCTTGAAGTAGTCACCGAAGCTGAAGTTGCCGAGCATCTCGAAGAACGTCAGGTGTCGGCTGGTGCGCCCGACCTCGTCGAGGTCGTTGTGCTTGCCGCCGGCGCGGACGCACTTCTGCACCGTGGTGGCCCGTGGCCACGGCGGCGTCTCCTCGCCGAGGAAGTACGTCTTGAACGGGACCATGCCGGCGTTGGTGAACAACAGCGAGGCATCGTGGGGGATGAGGCTGGCCGACGCCACCACGGCGTGGTCGCGTTCGGCGAAGAACGTCGTGAAAGCGGCGCGGAGGTCAGAGGCGTGCATGGTGGGGCCACGATACCGGTGGCCCTCTGCGGTGTCAGACTCCGCGACCTCCGCGACCGCTCAGAGCCCGGCCCGACGTCTGCGGGCGGGCCCTCAGTCGGGCACGGCTCGCAATCGTCGGGGTTGCGGTGCAGGTCGCTGCGACTCCCCCGGGCCGTCGATCGCCGCTTCGGCATCGCGCTGGTACTGGCGCATCGTGGTGCGCCCCTCGTCGACGGCGGACTTGACCGTCGCCCCTGCGGCACGCGCCTTCGAGCCGACGACCCTGCGCACGTCGGTGGGCACGTAGCGTTCGACGCGTCGGTTCACGGCGCGCTTCACCCAGTAGGAGCTGCCCAGCCCGGCGCCGAAGCCGGCGCCCATCCAGATCACCCGCTTGAACACGTACCTTCCTCCTCGTGTCGGGCGCCGTTCACGCCGAGGCGCTCCCGTCGTCGACACCCGTCTGCGTTGGCGGCGTGGGGGCGGCACCCCGGAGCCGCTGCGCGGCCCGCGATGTTCCCTTGACCACAGCTGCGGTCTTGATGACCGGTCGCGCCACTGCACCGTAGGTCATGCGCGACAACGTGTCGGCTCGTGCCGACACCCGTTCGGCCCGCTCGACGAGGCCGTCGACACGGTGCAGCTCGGCCTCGACCGCTTCGGCCTGGGTGTCGAGGCGGGCGCTGGTGGCCTCGGCCTCGGCGCGGATCTCGGTGATCAGCACCTGGACCTCGGTCAGTGCGCTCCGGAGCCGCACGATGACCAGGGTCGCGACGGCGATGAGCGCCAGGCAGGTCACCGACAACACGATCGCCGCGAGATCGATGGCGCTCATGATGGCGAGTCAGTGGGTGGCGGCTGGGTCGGCGGGGGCATCGCCATCGCTCGCTTCGTGGGGTGGTGGATCGGTGTCGAGCGGCTCGGTGGGTTCGGTGCGCCGGGCCATGCGGTCGGCGACGACGGCCTCGTAGCCGTGCCGGCTCGGTTCGTAGTATCGGCGATCGGCGAGGTGAGCGGGGCGATACTGCTGGGGCAGCCAGCCGTCGGCATGGTCGTGGGGATAGGCGTACCCCGCACCGTGGCCGAGTTCGGCGGCGCCTCGATAGTGCGCGTCGCGCAGATGCACCGGCACCGCTCCCCCACCGGCGCGAGCGTCGGCGCGCGCGGCACCCAGCGCCGTGTAGGCCCGGTTGGACTTCTCGGCGGTTGCCAGATGCACGACGGCCTGGGCCAGGTTCAGCTGCGCTTCGGGAAGCCCGACGAACTCGACGGCGCGAGCGGCAGCATCGGCGACCAGCAGCGCCATCGGATCGGCCATACCGATGTCCTCGCTCGCCAGGATCACCAGCCGGCGGGCGATGAACCGGGCGTCCTCGCCGGCGTCGAGCATGCGGGCCATCCAGTACAACCCGGCGTCGGGGTCCGAGCCGCGGATGCTCTTGATGAAGGCGCTGACGGTGTCGTAGTGCTCGTCGACGCCGTAGCGCAGCGCCTGGGTGTCGAGCGCAGCCTCGGCATCGGCCAGGGTCACCCCGATCCGGTCTGCGTCGCGGACGCGTGCGAGCGCGATCGCGACCTCGGTGCTGGTGAGCGATCGACGCCCGTCGCCCTCGGCACGGGCCACGAGGTGAGCGACTGCGGCATCGTCGATCGTCGCGCCCTCTGCGTCGACGCCGCGCCGAACGAGCACCGCAATGGCGTCGTCGTCGAGCGGGCGCAGCCGAAACAGCGTGCTGCGGCTCAGCAGCGGCGGGTTGACCTCGAAGTACGGGTTCTCGGTCGTCGCGCCGATCAGGACGATCAGACCGGACTCGACCGACGGCAACAGGGCGTCCTGCTGGGCCTTGTTGAACCGGTGGACCTCGTCGAGGAACACGATGGTGCCCTGGTCGCGCTCGCCGAGGCGCTGCTCGGCCCGGGCGAGCTCGCCCCGCACGTCCTTGACGGTCGCGGTGACCGCAGAGAGCTGGACGAACGCCTTGGCGGTGTTGCGGGCGATGAGCCGGGCGATGGTCGTCTTGCCCGTGCCCGGCGGACCCCAGAAGACCACCGACGACAGCCGGTCGGCCTCGATCAACGCCCGCAGCGGACGGCCCGGCGCCAGCAGGTGGTCCTGGCCGATCACATCGTCGAGGTGCTGGGGACGAAGCCGGTCGGCCAGCGGCGACCGTCGGTCGAGAGCCGCGGTCGCGGCGGCGCTGAACAGATCATCGGCCACAGCACGACCCTACCCTCCCCGGCCGTGGCGGCCCTCCGTGGTCGCAGTGCGGCGCATGCACCGCCCAGGGTGGTCGGTCGGGCTAGATTCTCACCGGTGAGCACCCATGATCCGGCCCGACACGAGGTCGCCGAGTTCTCGGACGTGGTCGCCCCGGCCGACGACTACCGCGACGGTCATGCGATCGTCGTGCACGTCGCAGCCGACAAGGCCACCGGTCGCCGGATCATCGACTTCTTCTCGGGGCTCGCCTACGGCACCGACGGCTCGCTCGAAAAGGCCGCCGAGCACGTCTACCTGCTGACCCCGCCCGACACCTGAGCGTCGGGGATCGGTTCAGGTCGCCGGCGGCAGCACGCGCAGGCCGAGCTCTTCGAGCTGGCTGTCGTCGATGGGGCTCGGGGCCTCGGTGAGCGGATCCGAGCCCGACTGGGTCTTCGGGAACGCGATGATCTCGCGGATGTTCTCCTCGCCCGCCAGCAGCGCTGCCAGACGGTCGATCCCGAACGCGAAGCCGGCATGGGGCGGAGCGCCGAAGCGGAACGCGTTCGAGCAGGAACCCGAACTTGGCCTGAGCCTCGTCCTCGGTGATGCCGAGCAGCGAGAAGATCTTGCTCTGGACATCGCCACGGTGGATACGGACGCTGCCCGAGCCGAGCTCCCAACCGTTGAGCACCAGGTCGTAGGCCTGGGAACGGATGGCGAGGAACTCGTCGCCGCTGGCGGTGTCGAGCAGGTCCATGTCGTCGACGTGGGGCATCGTGAACGGGTGATGGGCCGGCACGGGACGGCCGTCGTCGGCGACGGTCTCGAACAGCGGGAACTCGGTCACCCACAGGAAGTGGAAGCCACCGTCGTTGACCGGGGGTCGGCCGAGCTCGAGGCGCAGGAGCCCGAGCACGTGGTTCGCGACCCGACGCTGGTCGGCGATGATGAACACCATGTCGCCTTCGACCGCACCCAGGCGTTCGGGGACCGCAGCGATCTCCTCGGCGGACATGAACTTCGTCAGCGCACCGTCGAGCTCGCCGCCGGCGCGGACCCGGAACCACGCCAGGCCCTTGGCGCCCCAGCGCTTGCACTGGTCGGTGAGGGCGTCGATGGCGTTGCGGCCGAGGCTCTCGGCGCCGCCCTCGAAACGGATGCCCTTGACGCAGGGAACCTGGAAGACCTTGGCCTCGGTGCCCTCGAACAGGTCGGTCATCTCCACCAGTTCCATGCCGAAACGGGTGTCGGGCTTGTCCGAACCGAAGCGCTCCATGGCCTCGTGCCAGGTCATCCGCGGGATCTCTGCGGGGCGCTCGCCGGTGATGGCCTCGGTGGCGTCGGACACTGCTTCGGACACGAAGCCCAACACGTCGTCCTGGGTCACGAAGCTGGCCTCGAGGTCGAGCTGCATGAACTCGAACTGGCGGTCGGCTCGCAGGTCCTCGTCCCGCAGGCACCGGGCGATCTGGTAGTAGCGGTCGATGCCCCCGACCATGCACAGCTGCTTGAACAGCTGCGGGCTCTGGGGCAGCGCGTAGAACTCACCCGGGTGCAGCCGCGACGGCACGACGAAGTCGCGGGCGCCTTCGGGTGTCGAGGCGATGAGCATCGGCGTCTCGATCTCGACGAAGCGTTGGCGCTCCATGGCCGTGCGGATGGCGCTGTTGACCCGGGCGCGGGTACGCAGGTTGCGCTGCATCCGGGGCTTGCGCAGATCGACGTAGCGGTGACGGAGCCGGATGGTCTCGTCGACGTCGGTGCGTTCGTGCATCGGGAACGGCGGCGGCTCGGCCGCCGAGAGGATCTCGACGGTTGCGTCGCCGATCTCGACCTCGCCGGTGGCGAGGTTCTCGTTGGTCTTGCCCTCCATACGAGAGCGAACGGTGCCGGTGATGGCGACGACGTACTCCGAGCGCAGGTCGAGCTTTTCGTCGACGACGCACTGGATGACGCCGGTGTGATCGCGCAGGTCGATGAACGCCAGGTGCTCGGAGTGCACCCGACGGGTGTCGACCCAGCCGCAGACCGTCACCTCCCGGCCGATGTCGTCGGCACGGAGCTCGCCGCAGTAGTCGGTACGCATGGTCATGACAGAGGAGCCTCGGGGGAAGGGGTGTCGATTCGGGATCGTAGGGCGGCGACGAGGTCGGACCGCGCAATGCGCTCCTGGTCACCGGCAGTGAGGTCGCGCAGGGTGACCTCGCCGGCGTCGAGTTCGTCGGAGCCGATGAGCACGGCGAAGCGGGCACCGGAGCGGTCGGCCGCCTTCATCTGGGCCTTGACCGACCGTCCGCCGAAACTACGGTCGGCGCCCAGGCCGGCGCGGCGAAGTTCGTCGGTGACGACGGTGGCGGCCGTGCCGTCGACCATGTCGACGACGAACGCGTCGACGCGAGGACCGGGAGCTGGCGAAGACGCCTTCGGCGTCACAGGCCAACAGGATGCGGTCGACGCCGAGCGCGAACCCGATGCCGGGCGTGTCGGGCCCGCCGAGGTCGGCGACCAGGCGGTCGTACCGGCCACCACCGCCGACTGCGTTCTGGGCGCCATCGAGCGCGTCGGATGCGAACTCGAACGTGGTCCGGGTGTAGTAGTCGAGCCCGCGGACGAGGCGCGGCGAGATCTCGTATGCGATGCCGAGCGCATCGAGCCCGGCGCGTACGGCCGCGAAGTGCGCAGCGGTGTCGTCGTTGAGGAAGTCGACCATCAGCGGTGCATCGGCGATGACCGAAGCGTCTTCGGGTCGCTTGGAGTCGAGCACCCGCAGCGGGTTCTTCGCCAACGTGGCCTGCGAGGCGGCGCTGAGCTCGTCGTGACGGACCGTGAAGTGCTCGGTGAGCGCCGCGAGGTAGCCGGGGCGATCGGTGGGGTCACCCAGGGAGTTGATCAGCAGCCGCACCTGCGTCAGGCCGAGGCGCTCGTAGAAGCGCGCCGCCAATGCGATGACCTCGACGTCGACAGCAGGATCGTCGGCGCCGAGCACCTCGATGCCGACCTGGCTGAACTGGCGATACCGGCCGGCCTGGGGCTTTTCGTAGCGGAACTGGGGACCCTCGTACCAGACCTTCCACGGCGGGACCGGCCGGTGCTCGGCGTAGACACGGCAGATGCTGGCGGTGAGCTCGGGCCGCAGCGCAAGGTGCTGAGGTGGATCACCCTTGTCGAAGAAGTCGAACATCTCCTTGGTGACGATGTCGGTGTGTTCCCCGACGCGCTTGAACACGCCCAGGTCCTCGAAGATCGGCGACATGACCTGGCCGTAGCCGGCGCGTCCCGCCAGATCGGCGAACACCGTGAGCAGGGCGCGCCACCGGTCGCTCTCGGGAGCGAGGATGTCACGGGTACCCCGGGGGGCCTGAAAGGTCGCCTTCGCCACGACGCCCGAGGCTACCGGCTCAGGTCGCGGCTGATTCGCACCCTGTGCGTGCGCTCAGCCCTGGCCCGGCACGACGCGGTAGGCGTCGTAGACACCGTCGATGGCACCGATGGTCTGGAGCAACCAATCGAGGTGACGACCGTCGCCGAGCTCGAACTCGAACTGCATGATGCTGATGCGATCGGTCCCGGTGCGGGTGTTGGCCGCCAAGATGTTGACCCGGGCCTCGGACATGGCGTTCGCCACGTCGCGCAGCAGCTTCGAGCGGTCGAAGGCCTTGACCTCGATGGCGGCGACGAAGGTGCCGTCGCCGCTCTCGTCCCATTCGACATCGATGAGACGGTTGGCATGACCAGCCGCGAGCGACACGGCGTTCGCGCAGTCGTCACGGTGCACCGACACCCCGCGCCCGCGGGTGACGAACCCCATGATCTCGTCGGGCGGCACGGGCGTGCAGCACTTCGCGAGCCGAACCATGACGTCGTCGACGCCCTCGACGACCACACCAGCGCTGCCACGCCGCCGCCCGGCCCGACTGGACCGACGGTCGCGTTGCGCTGCCGAGCTCGCCGGCAGCTGGTCCTCGTCGTTGGGGGTGTCCGTGCGCTCGCGCAGGAGCGAATCGATCCGCCCGGACACCGCGCCCGCGGTGAGATGGTGTTCGCCGATCGCGGCGAGCATGGCGTCGGTGTCCTGGTAGTTCAACAGCTCGGCGACCTCGCCCACCACCGGCGCCTTCATCAGCTTCTGGGCGGGCAGGCCCTGCTTGCGCAGCGCCGTCGACCAGGTCCTCACGGCCACTGTCGATTGCATCCTCGCGCCGTTCGCGCGAGAACCACTGCTTGATCTTGGACGCAGCGCGGTGGGTGGCCACGAACCGCAGCCAGTCCTGGGTGGGGCCGGACTCCTCGACCTTGGAGGTGAGGATCTCGACGGTGTCGCCCGAGGTCAGCACCGTGTCGAGCGGTACCAGACGGTTGTTGACGCGTGCGCCGCGACAGGCGTGACCGACCTCGGTGTGGATCGTGTACGCGAAGTCGACCGGCGTCGACTCGGCCGCGAGGGTGACGACACCGCCCGCCGGGGTGAACACGAAGACCTCGTCCTGTTCGAGGTCGAGCTTGAGCGCCGACATGAACTCGCCGGGGTCTTCGGTCTCTTGTTGCCAGTCGACGATGCGGCTCAGCCAGGCCAGGTCGCTACCGGCGCCCTTGTCCTTGTACTCCCAGTGCGACGCCACGCCGTGCTCGGCGCGCTGGTGCATCTCGCGGGTGCGGATCTGCACCTCCAACGGCTTGCCCTGGGGACCGACCACGGTCGTGTGCAGCGACTGGTAGAGGTTGAACTTGGGCATCGCGATGTAGTCCTTGAACCGCCCCTGCACCGGGCTCCAACTGGCGTGGAGACAGCCCAGTGCGCCGTAGCAGTCACGCACCGACGACACGATCACCCGGATGCCGACGAGGTCGTAGATCTCGTCGAACTCGCGGCCCTTGAGGACCATCTTCTCGTAGATGCTCCACAGGTGTTTGGGGCGGCCCGTGACGTCGGCATCGATGCCCAGCTCGGCCAGGCGGGCCTGGACGTCGGAGAGCACCTGGGTGAGGTAGAGGTCGCGTTCGGGCGTGCGGGTGGCGACCATGTGGTCGATCTCGGCGTAGCGCCGGGGATGCAGCGCCGCGAACGACAGGTCCTCGAGCTGGTTCTTGACCTCCTGCATGCCCAGGCGATGCGCGAGCGGTGCGTAGATGTCGAGGGTCTCGCGGGCGACGCGATGTTGCTTCCACGGCGGCAGCGACGCGAGCGTGCGCATGTTGTGGAGGCGGTCGGCCTCCTTGATGATCAGGACCCGGAGGTCCTTCGCGATGGCGACGAGCATCTTGCGCACCGAGGCGGCCTGCTGGGCCTCTTTGGTGTCGAACTCGATCCGGTCGAGCTTGGTGACCCCGTCGACGATGGCGGCGACCTCGGGACCGAAGCGCCGCTCGAGCTCGTCGAGGCCGGCGCCGGTGTCCTCGACGGTGTCGTGCAGCAGCGCCGAGGCGATGGTGATGTCGTCGAGACCGAGCGAGGCCACGACCTCGGCGACCGCGACCGGGTGGGTGATGTAGGACTCGCCCGACTTGCGCATCTGGCCCGAGTGGGCCTCGGTCGCGGCGTCGAAGGCCGCGATGATCAGGTCGTCGGACGCGTCGGGGTGCCGCTCGTGGAACAGCTCGAGTACCCCGTCGATCTCGGCGTTGGGATCGGCATTGCGCTCCCAGAGCGCCACCCGGTTCACGGTGGTCATCGTGCTGTGCGTCCTCTCCGACGACAAGGCGGTCGTCTGTCGGGCATTCAGTCGGCGTACTCCAACAACGAAACCACCTCACGCCCTTCCAGGCGTGCGCTGCCGTCGAGGAACGCGAGCTCGATGACGAAGCCGAGGCCGACGACCTCGGCACCGAGGCCCTCGACGAGCGACGCCGTCGCGGCCGCCGTGCCGCCGGTGGCGAGGACATCGTCGACGATCAGCACCCGACAGCCGGGACCGACCGCGCCGCTCTGGATCTCGAGGCGGTCGGTGCCGTATTCGAGTTGGTACTCGACGACCTCGACCGGGCCGGGCAGCTTGCCGGGCTTGCGCACCGGCACCAGACCGGCGCCGAAGCGGTAGGCCAGCGGTGCTGCGAACAGGAAGCCTCGCGATTCGATGCCGACGATGCGGTCGATGGCGGTGCCGGCGAAACGATCGGCCATGGCATCGACGCAGAACCGGAACGCGTCGACGTCGGCGATCAGCGGGGCGATGTCCTTGAACCCGATGCCGGGCTCGGGGAAGTCGGGCACATCGCGGATCAGTCGTCGCAGCCACCCGGTGGAACACGCCATCCGTCGATGGTACTGCCCGCGGCCTCTCGGACCGCTGTCACCGCGGCGGGCCCGCGTCGGGCTCCGTGGATCAGCGCTTCTTGCCCTGCTTGCGGGGCCGCGGCGGGATGGCGGTGCCGGGCGCAACGGCGACCGGGGTCGGGGCTGCGGCGCGGGTCTTGTCGCGATCGCGCTGGCGGACCCGGTCGGCGAGGCGGAACTCGACGTCCGGCATCGTCGGCCGCCTCACCGCCACCGCTGAGCCACACCGTCACCGGCGCGGCGACGAACGGCGACGAGAACGCTCCGAAGAAGATGCCGATCAGCAAGGCGACGGCGAACTCCTGGAGGGTCACGGCTCCCATGATCCAGCTGCCGACGATGAGCACCGAGGCGATCGGCAGCAGCGACGTGACCGTGGTGTTGACGCTGCGCATGAACACCTGGTTCAGCGACAGATCCATGATCTGGGTCGGGTTCATGTCGGTGTTGGCGTAGCGGTGCTCGTTGTCGCGCACCTTGTCGAACACGACGAGCGTGTCGTAGAGCGAGTAGCCCATGATCGTCAAGAAGGCGATGACCGTCGCCGGCGTGACGTCCCACTGGAACAGCGCGTACATGCCCACGGTGATCGCGATGTCGTGGATCACCGCAGCCAGCGCTCCCGCGGCCATCTGCCATCGCAGACGAACGGTGATGTACACCGCGATGACGAGGAAGAACACGATGAGCGCCTCGACGGCCTTCTCGGTGATCTCACGGCCCCACGACGCACCGGCGCTGGAGAAGCTCAGCTCGCTCTGGTCGGCGCCGGTGAGCGCCAAGAGCTCCTCGGTGACCGCGGTGGCCTGATCGGCGTCTTCGTCGAGCTCGGCGCGGACGCGCAGCTCGTCGTCGCCGAGCTGGATGCGGGCGTCGGCGAGACCCAGCGAACGCAGGTCGTCACGGACCTCGTCGATGGTCACCCCGTTGGCCGGGAGCTGCCAGGCGACACCGCCCTCGAACTCGAGCCCGAGGTTGAGCCCACGGGTGAACAGCGCGAGCAGACCGATCAGCGCCAGCGTGACGCTGACGCGCGAGGACCTTCTTCCAGTACTTCGAGAACGGGATGGCCGTCTCGTTTCGATACATGGCGCTGAGGGCTCATGATGTGCCCTCGGGCTGGCGCACCGGGGGCGGCCGTCGCATGACTGCATGTCAGCACCTCCTCGGGAAGGTCGTCGGAGGCAGCGGGCTCGGCCGTCTTCGTGCTTGCGTCGGCAGCGACGCCTGGCTCGGGCAGGCCGTAGAGACCGGGGCGATCGACGAGGGTCTGACCCCTGGCCATGAGCTTCACGGCGGGCCGCAGGAAGAAGTACGTGGCGATGAGGTCGAGGACCGAGGCCAGGCCCAACATGAGGGCGAAGCCGCGAACCGACCCGACGGTCAGCACGTACAAGATGATGGCGGCGATCAGCGACGCCGAGTTCGCGAAGAACATCGTCTTGAAGGCCACGGGGAACGATCGATCGACCGACGAGCGCAGCGTGCGCCCGTTCGCGATGTCCTCCTTGAGGTGTTCGAAGTACACGACGTTGGAGTCGAGCGAGGTCCCGATCGAGACGATCAGGCCCACCACGCCGGCGAGCGTCAGCGCGAGACCTCGACTCTCGGACAAGAACGCGATGATGCAGTACAACAGCGTGCCCGAGACGACCAGCGAGGCGATGGCAGCCACACCGAGCAGGCGGTAGTAGGCGATCATGTAGAGCGCCGACGGCGGCGAAGCCGACGATGCCGGCGACGATGCCCGGCCCGCAACGAGTCGCGGCCGAGGGTGGCCGAGACGTTGTTGACGGTGCTGAGCGAATCGGGATCGGCCGGATCCTCGAACTCGATGGGCAGGGCGCCGAACTTCAGCACCAGCGCCGTGTCGTTGGCTTCGGCCTCGTCGAAGTTGCCGGTGATCTGAGATGGAGTCGCGCTCGAAGAACGGCGTCTGGATGGTGGGAGCGGACTGGACGACGCCGTCGAGCACGATCGCGAGCTGCGCGGTCGGGCTGCCGGCGAGGCCGACCGACGGGCACACCGCGGTGGCGTTGAAGCACGCGGCCGCGGCCTCGTTGAACAGGTCGATGCCCTCGGGACCGGAGCGGAACACCGGCGCCACCGACCACTCGAATCCGTTGAACGTCGAGTCGGCGGTCTCGAGCGCAGCGCCGGTCAACATGGTGCGACCGAGCAGGTAGCGACCCGCCGGCTCACCGTCGTCACCGGGAAGCGACGACAAGATGACGGGCTGGTCGGCCTCTTCGTCGTCGGGATCGGTGTCGGGCAGCGCCAGCGCATCGGTGGCGTCGATGCCGATGCCCTCGCACCCGACACCGGGCGGGACCTCGCCGATGCCACCGTCGTCGCCCACGGCGACGTCGATGTCGGCCGGGCTGACGCCGAAGGGCTGATCACGCACGCCGTCGCCGTCGAGATCGGTCGGATCGACGCGCCTCGTCGCCCTCGGGGTCGGCGGCGCCGACGTCGAGGGGCTCGGGCAGCAACACGGCACAGACCGGGCGGAAGCGCAGCTCGGCGGTGGCGCCGACGACTTCGAGGGCACGCTGTTGGTCCTCGATGCCGGGCAGCTGCACCACGATGCGGTCGCCCTGACGGGTGATGTCGGGCTCGGCGACGCCGAGACCGTCGACACGGTTGCGGATGATGGCCTCGCTGACCGTGAGCGCCTCGTCGAGCGCATCGCCTTCGAGTTCGGTGTCCTCGACGGGCACCAGGCCGACCTCGACGCCGCCGTCGAGGTCGATGCCGAGGAGGATCTCGTTGTCGGCTGCGATGCGTGGCGACGAGCGCGACGACGGTGACCAGCAGGATCCCGACCAGTGAGACGATGCCCGAGCGCCTCACGACGCCCCGCGATCGGTGTCGGGACCCACGACGGCTGGCGCGTCGGCCGCCGAGGCGAGCCGAGCGATGACCGGGGCGATCACTCGTCGTCGACGAGGTCGTCGGCCTCGGCGTCGTCGTAGTTCACCATGGAGGCGACGGAATCCTTGGTGATCTTGATCTCGAGGCCGTCGGCGACCTGCAGGAACAGCGTGTCGCCGTCGAGTTCGCTGACGCGACCGTAGATCCCACCGCTGGTGACGATGTCGTCACCGACGTCGACCGCGGCGAGCAGACGCTGGTGTTCCTTCATCCGCTGCTGCTGCGGACGGATCAGCATGAAGTACATGATCAGGATGAGGACGGGGAGGATGAGAATGCCCATGGCACCGAGTGGGGTCGAGGGATCGAGCGACTGGAGAGTCTACTGGCGCAGATCCGAGAGTCACGTCATGGCCCCGAGCGGCGCTTCGAGCGACGGACACGAGGGCCGCTGGTACGGTCCGGCCCTCAGCTCCAGGTGTCGAGGACGTCGGCTCGAAGCCGAGCGAACGACCCGTCGACGATCGCAGCGCGGATCCGCGCCATGAAGTCCTGCATCCACGCCAGGTTGTGCAGCGTCAGGATCCGCGCCGCCGCGGGCTCGCCGACGGCGAGCAGGTGGCGGAGGTAGCCGCGTGACCACCGGTTCGCCGGGCTGTCGGGGAAGGCCGGATCGAGGGGCTCGTCGCTGTCGGCGTACCGACCGGCACTCACGTTGAGCCGACCCTGCTGCGGTGAGTGCCGTGCCGTGGCGGGCCAGCCGGGTCGGCCAGACGCAGTCGAACATGTCGACGCCGGCGGCGACGGCCTCGACGATGCCGGCGGGGTCGCCGAGACCCATGAAGTACCGGGGCCGATCGGCGGGCAAGCTCGGCGGTGGTGACGCCGAGCGGTTCGATCCACTCCGAGCGGTGCTCCCCGACCGACAGCCCGCCGATGGCGTAGCCGTCGAAGCCGACGTCGATGATCTCGTGGGCCGACCGTCGGCGGAGCTCGTGATCGAGTCCGCCCTGCACGATGCCGAACTGGGCCCGTTGGCCGGCGACGTCGTCGCGGCGGGCGAGGAATGCGGCGCGACCCCGTGCCGCCCAGATCGAGGTCCGATCGACCGCGGCGCGCAGGACGGCATCGGGCGATGGCAGGGCCGGGCACACGTCGAGCACCATCTGGATGTCCGACACCCAACGCCAGCTGCACGTCGACGGCGCCCTCGGGGCTGAGGTGGTGCGTGCTGCCGTCGTAGGTCGACTTGAAGGTCGCACCGGAGTCGTCGACCTTCGGCTCGAGGGAGAAGATCTGGTAGCCGCCCGAGTCGGTGAGCACCAGGCGATGCCAGTCGCTGAAGCCGTGGATGCCGCCGAAGCGCTCGATGCGATCGGCGCCGGGCCGCAGCATCAGGTGGTACGTGTTGCCCAAGATGATGCCGACGCCGAGGTCCTCGAGGTCGGCCGAGGTGACGGTGCGCACCGACGCCGCGCGTTCCCACCGGCATGAAGACCGGGGTCTGCGACTTCGTGACGATCGGTCCAGAGCCGTCCGACGCGGGCGTCGCCGTCGGTCGCCTCCACTGCGAAACCGGGCACGCTGGCCGCCGAGGGACTGTCGTTCATGGTGTCGGAGCCTCGCAGGGGTCGGCGGTGATTCAGGCGGCGGGTGGAGGGTAGTGCCGGGTCGGGCGCCCATCGGCGCTCGCGACACCGACGCGTATCCACGAGACCCCACTGGTGGCCTGCGAGATCGCGCGCCGGCACCGGTTCGCGACGCAGCGGGAGCGGGTGCGCGGAGAGGTTGCCGTTCATCTGTCGGGGAGCGCACGCCGACGTCGTGCACCGTGCCATCGGCCACCCCGGTCGTCCGGTTCGAGTAGACAAGGAAGATGGGTGACGCCGACATCGACCTGGGAATCGCCGGTCTGCGCGCCGCCGAGCAGATCGGCAGAGGCGGCAACGCGGTCGTGTACCGCGCCCACGACGTGGATCACGATCGCTGGGTGGCCGTGAAGGTGCTCCACCACGCACAGGACGAGGCGACCCTTCGCCGGTTCGATCGAGAGCGCAAGACCATGGGCCGGCTCTCGGCACACGACGGCATCGTGACGATCCTGACCAGCGGGGTCTCCGATACGGGTAAGCCCTATCTCGTCATGCCGCTCCTGACCGGCGGGTCGCTGGAGGACGAGCTCCACCGGAGGGGCACGATCACCTGGGCCGAAGCGATCGCCACGATGGTCGAGGTCGCCGGTGCGGTGGCAGCCGCCCACGAGGCCAACGTCGTCCACCGCGACCTCAAGCCCGCAAACATCCTGATCGGTCCCGAAGGCCGACCACTGGTGGCCGACTTCGGCATCTCGCAGATTCTCGAAGCCGGCGCTGTGGGCACGACCGCCCTGAGCCTCACGCCGAACTATGCGGCACCGGACGTCCTGGACCAGCCGCCACCGCACTCGATCGACCTGTACGCACTGGGCGCCACCCTCTACGAGATGGGGGTGGGCGCGCCGCCGTACGTGCAAGGCGACGACGAAGGAATCATGGGCTTCCTTCGACGCGTCCGCAACGAGCCACTCCCCGATCTCGCGAGCCATGGACTCCCGGACGCTCTCGTCGTGCTGCTCGGCGCTGCGCTGGCGAAGGAGGCCGCTGACCGACCGACGTCCATGCATGACTTCGCAACCGCGCTTCGGTCGACGCGCGACCTGATCGACGCCGAGGCCGAGCCGCCACTCGATCAACGGGCGACCATCCGGGTGAGCGAGCCCGACACCCACACCATCGTGGACGCCGCACCGCTCGTCGACTGGCTACCCGACATCGAAGTCGACCTCGGCGTCGACGATGTCAATGCGCTCGCCGGCGTCATCGACGATGCCGTGCGGTGGGCCCTCGAGCACCGTGGCGTCTTCGTCGTGATCGGCTTCGGCAACAACCGCTTCGTGCAACTGCTGGTCGAACAGAACGGCGACGCCTTCATCGAGACGAGCCGGGCCGACGTGGCACTGCGAGCGAACCTGGGATGGGCGACGACCGTCGCCGGCCAGGACGACCTCGCCGAGCTCGCGCTACCCCTCGGTCTCGCTCGCCGACGCGAGACCATCACCGACCTGCTCGTCTCGACCGCATACCGCGTGCACGGGTTCGATCACAGCCGGGACCTCGACGTCACGACCGGCCTGGCGGGCTCCGCGAGCCCGGTGCTGGGCATCGTCTTCGAAGCCGGACTCGACGTCGACGTCGAGGTTGCCTTCGAGCAGGAACTGCGAGAATTGCTCTGGCACGGGCTGCTGTGGTCGCTGAGCACCGGCCCGGTCTCGGTGCACCTGCGTTTCGAGAGCGAGGTCGGGCAGCGCACCGCGACCATCCAGGTCGGCCCTACCCGCGACCTCACCCTCGTGTCGTCGTACGGAGACGATCTCGATCGGCTCGGGCTCGGCTGGCACGTCGATCCGGCCGACACCACGACGGTCCGACAGGTCTTCGCGTTCGACGAGCAGGGGCGGGAGCACCGTGCCCTCGACGTGCTCGCCGCGACGTTCCGCGGCCTCGGTGTCGAGCCGCCGTGCCGCGGCCGCATCGTCGTCGCCAGCACCTGACGGACGAACTCGAGACGTGGTCCGCGCACGCGCGCGTCCTCGATGGTCGTGCGAGGATGCCGGATGCCCATCGACATGCAGCCAGGTCTGCTCGGGCGCGAGCACGTGGTGCCACGCAAGCAACGCCGCAAGCTCGGTCGCGCACGACGTGATCTCGTACCTCTCGCAGACCACGCCGCGGTACCCCCGTCGGATCGCCGCGCCGATCCCGTGGAGATCCTGACGGGGCAGGATCACCAGCGCCTGCCCGAGCTCGTGCCCATCCGTCACGGACGCATGAGCGCCTCGCCGTTCACGTTCTACCGCGGCGGTGCCGCCATCATGGCTGCCGACCTGGCGCAGACGCCGACCACCGACATCGCTGTACAGCTCTGCGGTGACGCCCACCTGGCGAACTTCGGCCTCTACATGGGGCCGGACCGGCGGTTGGTGTTCGATCTGAACGACTTCGACGAGACCCACCCCGGCCCGTTCGACTGGGACGTCAAGCGTCTGGCGGCCAGCGTCGCCGTCGCCGGCGAGAACAACGAGCTGTCGGCGAAGCGGATCGACCGAGCCGTGATGGCGACGGTCGCTGCCTATCGGACCACGATCGCCGAGTTGTCCCGCATGGGACCTCTCGCCGTGCACTACCGGCGAATCGAGGTCGAGACCGCAGCGTCGATGCTGACCGACCAGCGACAACGACGACGCATCGAGAAGGTCTCGACCAAGGCCGCGAAGAAGAACAGCATGCGAGCACAGGCCAAACTGACCGAGCTCGTCGACGGGCGACGGCGGATCGTGGCGGATCCCCCGCTGATCACCCGCCTGGACGACCATGCGGCCGACGAGTTGGTCCCGCTCGCGCTCGCCTTCTTCGATCGGTACCTCGCATCGCTGCCGGTGTATCGACGGCGACTCCTCGAGCGCTACACGGTGGTCGACCTCGCCCGCAAGGTCGTGGGTGTCGGCAGCGTCGGGACGCGCTGTCTGATCGTGCTCCTCGAGAGCGGCGACGGCGAGCCGCTGTTCCTGCAGCTGAAGGAGTCGACGGCGTCGGTCCTCGAGCGCCACCTCGTCGCCAGCGAGTTCGAGCCCGGCGAGCGGGTGGTGATCGGCCAACGGCTGATGCAGACCACGGGCGACATCCTCCTGGGGTGGTCGCACTTCGACGACCCGGACGGCGACCGGCGGTACTTCTACATCCGTCAGCTCTGGGACGGAAAGGGCTCGGCCGACCTGGCGGGTATGAAGGGCGACGACCTCGATCGCTACGGCGGCAACTGCGGAACGGCGCTCGCGCTGGCACACGCTCGCGCCGGAGACGCCTCGCTCATCGCCGGCTATCTGGGTTCGAAGGACACGTTCGACCAGGCCATCGCCGCCTTCGCGTCGGCGTACGCCAGATGCAACGAGCGCGACCATCGAGCACACCTCGAGGCGATCGACGACGGACGCATCGCTGCGGTGCGCGACGTCTGAGCTCGATGCGACGACCGGCTCGCGGACGATCAGCGACCGTCGTCGGCGTCGGCGGTGACCCTGTCGTAGCGCCCGCGCTGGAGGAACATCGCGTCGCCGAAGGAGAGGAACCGGTAGCCCTCGGCGACGGCCAGCGCGTACAGGTCCCGCCAGCGCGGGCCGATGAACGCCTCGATCATGACCAGCAGCGTCGAGCGCGGCATGTGGAAGTTGGTGAGCAGCGCGTCGACGGCGCCGAAGACGTGACCGGGCCTGATGTACAGATCGGTCCGGCCCTCGAGTGCGCCGGTGGCGGCGACCGATTCGAGGGTGCGCACCACGGTGGTGCCGACGGCGACGACCCGCCGGGCGCCCTGGACGGCCTCCCAGACCGCAGGGTCGACGTGGTAGCGCTCGCTGTGCATGGTGTGGCCGTCGACGTCGTCGACCTCGATGGGCCGGAAGGTGCCGACCCCGACGCTGAGCTGCACGGTGGCGATCTCGGCACCGGCGGCGCGGCAGCGGTCGAGCACGCCAGGGGTCAGGTGCAGCCCCGCCGTCGGTGCCGCGACCGAGGTCGCGTCGCGCTGCGTAGACGGTCTGATAGCGCTCGGGATCGTCGAGTGGCGCGGTGATGTAGGGCGGGAGGGGCACCGATCCGAGGTGGTCCAACAGCGTCGCCATGGTGACCCCGACCGGGCGAACCAGCCGGCTCCCCTCCCCCGTCGCCGGTCCGACCTCGAGCACGGGGAGGCCGATGTGATCGACGAGCACGGTGCCGTCGGGGACCCGACGGCTGGGCCGCACCAGAGCCTCCCACCAGCCCTCGGGTTCGGCGAGCTCTTCGAGCGCCAGGACCTCGACGGCGCCGCCGGTGTCCTTGCGCAGATGCAGACGTGCTGCCATCACCCGCGTGTCGTTCAGCACCAGCAGATCACCGGGCCGGATCAGCTCCGGTAGGTCTCTGGTGCGGGCGTGGCTCGGGGGATCACCGTCGACCAGCAGTCGGGAGGCATCGCGGGGACGGGCCGGTTGCTGGGCGATCGACGCATCGGGGAGGTCGTAGTCGAACGCAGCGCTGTCCACGAGCGCCGAGGCTACCGACGCCGGTGCCCCACCGACCCCCGCAGACAGCAACGGCGATCAGGCTCGGGAGCTTCGCTTCTCCCAGGACTTCTCGACGGCCGTCCTGGCCAGGAGTCGAGCGATGCCGATGGCGGCCCCGATGGCGGCCGACCACAGGATGGCCTGCAACCACGGCACGTCGGCCTGGCGGGGATTGACCGGCGGGTCGGTGGCCTTGCGCTCTGGTCCACGCCTTCGAGGTCGCCGCGCTGACCGCCCGGGCGGCGAGCAGCGTGCTCGCCATCTCGATGCCCTTGTACATCTTGTCGTCGTCGACCTGCACGCATGTCCCTTCTGATGGCCCGTGCGCAGTCTGGCATCGCCACACCGCGCTCGCACGCCCGTCACGAGACGAGATGGCGGGCCCGACGCGACCGTCGCCCCTTCGAAAGAACCTCACCGCACGCGACTCCACCTCAGATGCCTCCGTCTAGGATTCTCGCTCCGCCGCGAACCGCTCGCCGCCGGACACAGGAGCCCCACCATGCGTCGTCCCATCGAATCGACGAGCGCACACCGCCACCGCCACACGACCGCGTCACGGCCGACGCTCGCGCACCCTTGCAGTCGCAATGACCGCGCTCGCCTGCCTGGCGTTCACCGCCTGTGGCGACGACGACGACGCCACTCCCGAGGAGGCGTTCTGCGAAGCCGGCGACAGCCTCCGCACA
The DNA here is from genome assembly GCA_963716795.1 of uncultured Acidimicrobiaceae bacterium. GTDB lineage: Bacteria > Actinomycetota > Acidimicrobiia > Acidimicrobiales > UBA8592 > CAVQUE01. Next base: position 159,271 of record CAVQUE010000007.1, read on the forward strand.
TCCATCACCGACCTGGCCGATCTGGACATCATCGCCGGTGGCACCGATGCGCTCCAGGAGCGCTTCGATGCCGTCCGCAGCGACGTCGAGAACCTGCGCTCGAGTGGCGCGGACATCGCGGGAGACGAGGTGGCCGCACTCTCCGATGCCGTGAGCGCGCTCGGCGATGCCGTCGATGGACTGGGCGAGGAGATCAGCATCGACTCGGGCCGTCAGGCCATCGACGCGGTCACCGAAGTCGTCAGCGCAGCAGGGGACGTGACCAGCGCGCTCGAGTTCCGCGTGCGAGTGATCGCCTGACCGACAGGGGGCACGACCAGGATCACCCTGCGGCGGCGTCCATCTCGGCTCGGGCGGCGTCGATGTCGGCGAGGATCTGGCCGATGGGTTTCGTCTGGTCGACCCAGTCGATCATGCCCTGCCAGATCGGTCCGGGCACGAGTTCAGGCGTCCAGGAGCCGAACTCGAGGGGCATCTGGTCAGACATGTCGAACCGCCACGTCCCGGCCTCGAGCGCGGCGCGCGAGTACTCCTGCATCGCCAGACGCGACTCGTAGTCGTCCCGATCGCCGCTCGCGGCGTCGAACGCAGGGCGGGAGAACCGCCTGTTCGCGGATATGAACGGGGCATCGCCGGTGGAGCGAGCGACGCCCGCCCATGCTTCGCCGAAGGTCGGGCGTGCGACGTAGCGCATGAACGCACGCACCTCCGGCCGGTCGGCCATTGCCGTCACGACGTTGCCACCACCGGTGGTGAGCGGGGGTCCGTCCGTTTCGATCGTGGGGAGCGGGAAGAAGTCGACGTCGCGACCGAAGACCGGGCCGGTGTCGGCATCGTTGACGGGCCCGACGAGTCCCGCCTGCGCGAACGCCTGATGCACCAGCCAGCACTGCGGACCGGGCTGTCCGTCGAAAGGGTTGACCTCGGCCAGGTTGCCGAGCACGGTCCCGAAGAACTGCCGACTGACCGACTCGACGCCGCCATCGACGAAACCGGGGGCGAACAGCACTTGTTCACCGAACGCAGCCGCCTCGAGCACGACCGGGCTGGAGAAGTCGAGGTCACCCGTAACCCAGGCGTCGTAGGCCTCGACCCCGCCGACACGCAACACGAGGTTCTCGAGCCAATCGGACCCGGGCCAACCGCTCGCGAATCCGCCCTCCCAATGGAAACACCACGGGGTCCGACCATCGGCCACCATCTGCTCGGACAATGCGATCAGTTCGGCCCAGGACGTCGGCACCTCATAGCCGGCAGCGTCGAAGGCGGCTTTCGGGTAGTAGACCAGCCCCTTGGGGCCGAGGACCCCTGGGATGGCCTGAACCTCGGCGGTGCCGTCACCTGCGGGCGCGCTGAACAGGTCGATGAGGTAGTCGCCGTAGTCAGCCCGCAGCAGGTCTTCATCGAGGAACAACGACAGATCCACGGCTCTCGGCCGAGCCCAGCTCGGAGTCGGACCGAAGAAGGAGACCACGTCGGGCGTCGCCTCCAGTTGCCCGCTCGCGAGCGCAATGGTTCCTTCGAAGTCGTCGTTGTTCACGAGTTTGACGTCGATGCCCGTCTCCTCGGTGAAGCGCTCGATCTCGGCCTCCCATCCGGGCGCGATGGAGACGGAGCCGCTGACCGCGAAGGTGATGCGCGTCCCGGCCAACGGCCCAGTACCGAAGGTCGCGCCGTTGGGGAGCACTTCGGGCAGGTCGATGTCGTAGTTCTCGTCGCCGAAGCGCAGCGGCAGATCGGGCGGGATGGCCGGGTTCGCCGGGCACGAACGCCCGAGCGCAGCCTCGCATTCGGCGCCGGCCAGCGTGCGCGTCGTGGAGGCCGTCGCATGCTCGACGAGGTCGGCAGGCGCCATGACGAACACCCCGGCGAGTCCCGCAGGCGCGCTCCGAACGGCGACCTCGGCATCAGCGCCGACCGGATACTCGATCCCCTGGGCCTGCAACGCCCAGTGCACCGAGTCGACGGCGTCCTCGGTGGCGAACCCGAGGTCTGCGGTCGAGCGCACCGCCTCGATGCCGTAGAGCAGCGCCAACTCGGGATCCTCGTCGAGCGCGATCTGCGACGCGGCCACGAACTCGGCCGCGTTCACCAGGCTGTCGTTGTCCTCTCGAGCTTCGGTGGCCGACCGCCACTGCACCAGACCGAAGATCGCCGCACCTGCGACGAGCACGCACGCGAGGCCGGCCCCGGCCAACAGCCGCGTCCGACGTTGGGCCCGTTCTTCGGCCTCGGCGGCGCGTTGCTCGCGCTCGATCTCGGCGGCCGCCATGCGATCGCGCTCGGCAGCGCTGGCGTCGAGGTAGGCCTGCTCGTCGTCGGTCAACGGGACCGTCGTGACCATCGCCCAGCCGTGGAGCTGTTCGAGCGGCCCGCCCCGCAGGAGGTAGTCGTCGCGTTCGCCCGATCCACGCCATTCGTGCATCGCCGCGGCGAGCCGACGCTGGTACTGGACATCCTCGCGGGCGTCGTCGATCCACCCCCGCAGGCGCGCCCACTCCCGCAGCAGCGCCTCGTGGGAGATCTCGACGGTGGGGCCGCGGGTGACCGGGTCGCGGTCGAAGCTGAGGAGGCGATGTCGCCCGAAGGTGTCGAGCACCCCGTGGAGGTGGTCACGACGGACCGGCAGGCTGTCGAGCTCGCTGCGCAGCATCCGGCGTCGGGTGTCGTCTGCCCCGTCACCGATGGTGACCAGGCGCAACAGCACCTGGCGGGCGACGTCCTCGGCACCGTCGCCGAGACCGGCGAGCAGCGCCTCGGCGCGGGTGACGAGCGCACCGGAGACGCCCCCGAGGGCCTCGTACGACGCCGTGGTGATGCGGTTGCCGATGCGTGCGTCGAAGAGTTCGGTCAGGGTGTACTGCAGCAGCGGGAGGGCACCGGGACGGTCGAGCACGTCGCTGACGAGTTCGGCTACGAGCCCGGGCTCGATGGTGACACCGAGGTCCTGGAGCGGTCCGGTGATGGCCCGTTCGGCTTCCTCGGGGGTCATCGGGGTGACGACCTGGGTGCCGTCGCGCAGGAGCTCGCCGAGGCCTCGGTTGCGCAGGGGCCGGTCGTAGAAGTCGGCACGGAGGGTGGCGACGACGCGGATCGGGCTCTGGTCGTCGAGGACCGAGTGCACCAACAAGTCGACGAATCGTGCCGAGATCTCGGGGGTGACCTGGGTGAACAGCTCCTCGAACTGGTCGACGAGCAGTACCAGCTGCGCGCCAGGCGGCAGCACCCGCTTGACGGCCTGAACCAGCCCCCGTTCGGATCCGACGAGCGTCTCGAGCAGGGAACCGGGTGGGTCGACGGCCACGCTGCGCAGGGCCTCTTCGAGCGACTCGTAGGGGTGCGGGGCCGGCGTCATCTCGATGGTGAACCACTGCTCGGACTGCGGCAGTGCGCCTGCGCGCAGCGCGGGCAACAGCCCGGCCCGCACGACGCTCGACTTGCCGCTGCCACTGGGCCCGACGACGGCCACGAACCGGCCCCGTGCGCCGGGCTCGCCGAGGCGGGCCACGAGGCGATCGACCAGGCGTTCGCGCCCGTAGAAGTCCGCGGCGTCGGCGGCCTCGAACGCGGACAGGCCCTTGTAGGGGTTGTCCACCTCGACCGGCGAGGCATCGTCGATGTCCTCGGAGCCGAGCGCCTCGGTCAGGTCCGCGACGAACGTCGAGACCGACCGATACCGGGTGTCGAGCTCGACAGCGGTGGCCCGGTCGATCACCTCGACCACCGGGCGGGCGAGCGCACCCGCGACCTGGCCCGGCTCACCACGCATGCCCGTCAGGGCTTGCGCCACCACGACACCCATGCTGTAGACGTCCGACGCCGGCGTGGCGCTGCCCGCATGGAGTTGTTCGGGTGAGGCGTAGGGAGCCCGTATCGACCGCAGCGGCGCCTGATCGCCGGCATCGACCTCGCCATCGTCGGCTGCATCGATCGCGATGCCGAAGTCGGCCAGGTACGCGTTGCCGTCGTCGTCGAAGAGGATGTTCTCGGGCCGGACATCGCGGTGCACGACCCCCGAGCGGTGCGCCGTACTGAGCGCGCCCCCGAGCTGGGTGGCGATGCGCGCCGCCTGAGGGGCGGTGAGCGCACTCCGGTCGATGATGTCGGCCAGGCTGCCGCCACGCATCAGGCGCATGACCAGGTAGGCGGCGCCGGGCTCGCGCCAGTAGTCGTACAGCGGGACGATGTGTGGGTGTTCGAGGCGGGCGACGAGCTGGGCCTCGGTCTCGAAGCGACGGATGAACGACGGGTCGTCGGCCAGCTCGGGCCGGATCACCTTGATGGCGACCTCACGGCCGACAGCCGGCTGGTAGGCCCGGTAGGCGACGCCGTAGGCGCCCTCGCCGATGACCTCGCGCAGCTCGTAGCCACGGATGGTGAGCCCCGACGCTGCCCCATCCGGCGCCGTACGCCCGCCCCCGGATGGGGCGTCGTACGCAGTCTCTTCCCCCGTGATGATCTGCTCCTCGATACGCCGCAGGCGCGGCGTGGGCTCGATGCCGAGCTCTTCGCCGAGCCGGGACCGCAACACCGCGTAGGCACGGAGGGCGTCGGCCTGGCGGCCCGAGCGGCACAGCGCCAGCATGAGCTGCCCGGTGAGTTCCTCGCGCAGCGGGTGCTGGCGCACCAGGGTCTCGAGTTCGGACACCAGCTCGCGGCTCAACCCCCGCCGCAGGTCGGCGTCGATGCGTGCCTGCACGGCCTCGAGGCGCAGCTCCTCGAGACGGGCGATCTCGGGCTGGGCGAAGCTCTCGTAGGTGAAGTCCTCATAGGCCCGACCCCGCCACAGCGCGAGTGCCTCGCCGAGCACCAGTGACGCCGCCCCCGGGTCGGTCTCGGTGAGGGCCCTGCCCTCGGCGACCAGGCGTTCGAAACGGACGGCATCGATGTCGTCGGGATCGACCTGCAGCAGATACCCCGGCGATCGGGTGAGCAGGATGGTGCCGTCGGTCCGCTTCTGCCGTTCGGGCTCGAGGGCCTTGCGCAGACCCGAGACGTACACCCACAACGAGTTCTGCCGGTCGATGCCGCTGTCCTCGCCCCAGAGGGCATCGATGAGCTGGTCGGTCGACTGGACCGCGTTCGGCGAGGTCAACAGCAATGCCAGGAGCGCCCGTTGGCGGAACGTCCCGAGCTCGACGGGCTCCCCATCGCGCAGCGCCGCCAACTCCCCGAGAACCCGATACTCCATACGACCCTCCCGCCGAGCGCCAGACCCTAGTTGTCACGGGTCTGCTCGCCGGCACCGACGACGCCCTGGAGGATCGACCACGCTCCTTAGACCGAACTTAAACGGACGCGAAGTCCCCCGCTGCCTCCGTTCCCTGATCGGCATTCACCCAGGTCAGGGCGCCGGACTGGCGTCCGGACTGGGGTCAAGTCTCTTTTCTCCCTTTCTCACTTCAGCGGCCAGGCTCGGCTAGACGGCTTGGAGAAAGGGAGAAGAGAGACTTGACCCCCGCGTTGCCCACGCTCGTGCTCGGGGCCGGACCTCAGCGGGCGCTCCTCCACTGCGAGCAGACGGCGCAGGGTACGAAGAGAAGTGCCGGCGGGATCCGGCCCCAGATCGGGAATCGGGTTCAGCAGAAGTCCTGGTAGCCGTGGAGCGGGTCGGTGCCGGTGAGGGTGCGGTAGCCGGCGAGGAGTTCGTCGCAGCTGTTCTGATCGATGCGGGCGATCATGATCGGCCGGTCCATCAATCCCCAGACGAGGATCTCGGCGGCCTGTTCGGTGCCGTTCTCGTGCCAGGCCGCTGCGGTGTAGTCCCGCCAGTGCTCCCAGCCCCGCAGCTCACGGAAGGCCTCCTTGGCCTCGTCGGTGAGCTGGTGGTCGGCCCAGGCATGAGCGGTCTCGTGCAGGATCATGATCTGGGTGGGTGTGCCCGTGTCGATGGTGCACAGCTCGACGACGCTCACGCCGTCGATCTCGTGATGCATCCCCACCCGGCCCGCGCAGGCCGTCGTGTCCTCACCGTGGTGGACGAAGCGCAGCGGCGGCAGGTCCAGGTCGGCGTCGGCAAAGAGTGCAATGGCCCAGTCGGCCATGGCCGCCATCGGCGTCGGGCAGGTCGACGAGTTCGACGGCCGGCGTATCGGTCGTCGAGCCGTCCGCAGCGACTCCTGTGCCGGCGAGGAGGGTCCCACGGCGCTCGAGAGGACGAGGCCGGATCCGATGACGATGGCGAGCAGGTGTTTCCACATGTCCGCACCGTCGAGGGACGGGCTTCGGGATCACTGCGCGCACTACACGCCGACCGAAGACGACTTAAGGGCTGACTGAAGACGGCTGATCGTCGAACCCGGAAGCGTCGGATTTCGGCGGTGCCGGCAGCAGGCGGGGCCCAACTTCGCGACACTTGGCGCCGACCACGAAGGGACCGACGACATGACCAGACGATTCGAGAAGCCGGCGTGCGCTCGTCACCGGCGCGAGCCGCGGCATCGGCGCCGCGATCGCAGAGCGCCTCGCCGCCGAGGGAGCCGACGTGGTCATCACCGCCCGCAGCCTCGAGCCGGGCGATCACCATCTGGCCGGGAGCCTGACCGAGACCGCCGAGCGCCTCGCGTGCCTACGGCGGGACCGTCGGTGTCGTGGTGGCCGACCTCACCGACGAGACGGCCGGGCCCGCATCGTGCCCGAAGCCGTCGAGCGCTCGGCGGCCCGGTCGAGATCCTCGTCAACAACGCGGCCGCGGCCATGTACCTGCCGCTGGCCGACTACCCGCTGAAGCGATCGCGCATCGTGTTCGAGGCCAACGTCCACGCTCCGCTCGACCTGGCCCAGGACGTCATCCCGGCGATGCGCGACGCCGGCGAGGGCTGGATCGTCAACCTGTCGAGCGGCAGCGCCCGACTGTGGGAGGGCCCGCCGTTCACGCTCGGGACCCAGGGCTCGACCATCACGGTGTACGGCGCATCGAAGGCCGCGCTGAACCGCATCACCAACGGCCTCGCCGCCGAGCTCCACGGCACCGGTATCCGGGTCAACAGCGTCGAACCCCGGGCCGCCGTGCTGAGCGAGGGCGCCGACGAGCTCGTCGGTGCCAAGCTGCGGCCCGACCAGATCGAATCGATGGAGGAGATGGTCGAGGGCACGATCGTGCTCTGCGACTGCCCGCCGGAGGTGACCGGCCGCATCAGCGTCAGCCTCGACAACATCGCCGAGTTCGGACTGACGGTCCACGACCTCGACGGCGAACGACCGATGAGCGCGCTCGTCGGGCCGTACGGCGCTGGTCACCGGCGCCGGACAGGGAGTCGGGGCCGGTATCGCCGCGGTGTTGGCCGAACAAGGCGCCGACGTGATCGTCAACGATCTCTTCGCCGACCGTGCCGAGGCCGTGGCGGCACGTCGGGGGACGGGCCGTCGCCTTCGACGTCACCGACCTCGCCGCGGTCCGGGCCGGGTTCGCCGAGGCCGGACCCGTCGACATCTTGGTCAACAACGCCGGGTATCCCCACCGCCGGGTTCCCCCAGGTCGACTTCGTCGACTCCGACCCCGACCTGTGGGCCCGGTTCATCGATCTCAACCTCTACGGGGTGATGAACTGCACCCACACCGCCCTGCCCGGCATGTGCGACCGAGGCTGGGGCCGGGTCATCACCATCGCATCCGAGGCCGGGCCGGGTGGGGCTGCCCATCCGCGTGTCGCTCTACGGCGCGGCCAAGGCCGGCGCGATCGGGCTGATGAAGCACCTCGCGCACGAGGTCGGCGCCAAGGGCGTCACCTGCAATGCGTTGGCGCTCGGCGGAGATGGAGGGCGCTGCCCGGCGACGGCTCACGCAACCCGGTGCCCCGCCACGGCACCGGTCGCGACGTCGGGGCGACCTGCGCGTTCCTGGCCTCCGACGGTGGCGAGTGGATCACCGGGCAGGTGATCTCGGTCAACGGCGGCGCGGTGACCTGAGGCGGCTCAGCGCGAGTACCCGGCTCGCGGGAGCTCCTGCACCTCGGACGGCCACGGGCCGCAGCGATGTGGGTCAGAGACCGACGACGACGCCGGACTCGAGATCGTCGATGGCAGCTGACGGTGCGACCGACCAGGGCGTCGAAGAACGCCTCGCCCGCGGTCGTTGGCGCGCTCCATGGTCATCGTCGACACGAACATCACCCCGAAGAGCAGCGCACCCTCGCGGTAGCCGTCGAACGACCGCTCTCGCGGGACAACAGGTCATCGCCGACCCCCTCGGCACGCAGCGTGTCGAGGTAGAGGTCGATCAGTTCCCACTCGTGGAGGCGGCGCACCTCGGGCGAGAGGTTCGTGACCAGGAAGTAGACCAGGTCGCTCGAGCCGGGAACCCGCATCGCCATCTGCCAGTCGATCAGCGCGAACGACCCGTCGGCGCCGAACAGCATGTTGTCGAGCCGGAAGTCGCCGTGACAGATGGTCATGGGCATGTCGATGTAGCCGCTCGATGTAGGCCGGGACCTGATGGGCGAAGCGCTCGATCCAGTCCATAGCCCGCGCCGGCGCCGTGGCTCCGTAGTGGTCGGCGAACGCCGTCCAGGAGTCCTCGAACATCGGCACGATCGCACCGGTCATCGGCCCTTCGAGCGATGGGATCCAGCGTGAGATCGTGCACCTCGGTGCCGCCGTAGAACCGGGCGTGCAGGCGCGCCAGACGTTCGACCACGATCCGGGCGCGAGCGACATCGGCGCCGGCGACCTGATCGCCGGCCTCGAGCGGGGCGAGGTCCTCGAGGACCAGCGCCCAGCCCTCGTCCGCCGGATCGCCGACGTTGACGTAGCAGTGCGGCACCCGGATGCCGATGGTGTCGGCGAGCTCGGCGTAGAAGCGCGATTCGCGCTCGTAGAGACCCATCATCTGGCCGACGGCACGCCCGCCCGGATCGGCGGTCGGCAGCTTGACGATCACCGACTCGGCGCGCCAGGCGCGGCGTCGCTCCAACTGAGCGCCACCCGGCCGAGCTGACCGACGAACCCCTCCCCGGCACCGATCACCGTGGTGTGCGACTCGGCGAGGTCGCCGTGCGCGGCGAGTGCCTCGGCCAACCACCCGTGCAGATGATCGTCGATCGTTGCCGGTGTGTCCCCCATGCGCCGAAGCGTAGACCGACTGTGACCGAGGTCGACACATCACGTCGCTCGACGTGGGCTCAGTCGAACAGGCCCGGGGGGAGGGACTCGCCTGCGGCATTGCTCGGCGGGGCGAGGCCCAGGTGTTCCCAGGCGGCGTCGGTGACGACGCGGCCGCGTGGGGTGCGCATCAGCAGGCCCTGCTGGATGAGGAACGGCTCGTAGACGTCCTCGACGGTCTCGGTGGGCTCGGCGACCGAGATCGCCAGCGTCGACAGGCCGACGGGCCCGCCGCGGAAGCGTTCGGCGATGGACGACAGGATGGCCCGGTCGACCTTGTCGAGACCGAGGGGGTCGACACCGAAGACGGCGAGGCCGGCGTCGGCGACCGCGTGGTCGATGATCCCGTCGGCCTTCATCTCGGCGTAGTCGCGCACCCGGCGCAGCAGCCGGTTGGCGATACGGGGGGTGCCCCGGGCCCGGCGGGCGATCTCGCGGCTGCCCGCGCTGTCGATGCGCACACCGAGGATGCCGGCGGCCCGGGTGACGATGGCGTCGAGATCGTCGGCGTCGTAGAAGTCGAGGCGGGCCACCAGGCCGAAGCGGTCACGCGAGCGGTCCGGTGATGAGCCCGGTGCGGGTCGTGGCCCCGATGAGGGTGAAGCGCGACACGGGCAGCCGCACCGATCGGGCGGCCGGGCCCTTGCCCAACACGATGTCGAGCTGGAAGTCCTCCATCGCGGGATACATGACCTCTTCGACGCTGCGCGACAGACGGTGGATCTCGTCGATGAACAACACGTCGCCGTCCTCGAGCTTGGTGAGGATGGCGGCGAGGTCGCCGGCCCGCTCGAGCGCCGGACCCGACGTGGTGTGCATGGCCACGCCCATCTCGGTGGCGACGATGTGGGCGAGGGTCGTCTTGCCGAGTCCCGGGGGGCCGGCGAAGAGCAGGTGGTCGGCGGCCTGGCCACGCTTGCGGGCGGCGCCGAGCACGATCTCGAGGTGGTCCTTCAGCTCGGTCTGGCCGACGAAGTCCGCCAGGGTGCCGGGCCGCAGGCCGTTGTCGGCGAGCTCGAGGTCGAGGTCGTCGTCGCTCGGTTCGGGCGACAGCATCTCCTCACGCACGACGGCGCTCAGACCCCGGCGGCCAGGCGCTGCAGCGCCTGCTTCAACAAGATGGCGCTGTCACCCTCGTGGGGCAGCTCGCGCATGGCGGCGGTGATCTCGTCCGCCCCGTAGCCCAACCCGTCGAGGGCTTCGCGGACGTCGGCCAGCGCCGATGGCGGCGCCGGAGGACGCCGGCCGAGTTCGGTGCTGCGCCTTCGTAGGTGCCGACGTCGAGCTTCTCCTTGAGCTCGACGAGCAGCCGGGCCGCAGTCTTCTTGCCGACGCCGGGGACGAGGCAGAGCGCGGCGACGTCCTCGGTGGCGAGCACGTGGGCGAGGGCGCCGGGATCGTGCACGCCGAGGATGGCGAGACCCAGCGCGGGACCGACCCCGTGCGCGGAGATCAGCGCCTGGAAACAGACGCGTTCGTCGCGTGCCGCGAAGCCGTACAGGGTCTGGTCGTCCTCGCGGAAGTGGTGGTGGATGTGCACGAAGACCTCGGCGCCGAGCTCGCCGAGCGTGGCGTTGGTGGTGGGCGCGACGGTGACGCGGTAGCCGACACCGCCGACGTCGATGACGATCTCGCCGCCGGTGCGCTCGACGAGCACGCCACGCAGGAAGGCGATCATGCGATGGCCTGGTTCCGGCCGGGCTCGGGGGCCGGCCGGTAGGCCAGGTGACAGAGGGCCAGCGCGACGGCGTCGGAAGCATCGACGGGACGCAGCGGCTGGCGGATGCCGAGCAGTGCCTGCACCATTGCTTCGACCTCCTCCTTCGATGCGCTGCCGTCGCCGGCGACGGCCTCTTTGACCTGGTTGGGAGAGTATTCGACGACCTCGGCGCCGGCGGCGACCGCCTCGGCCATGACGATGCCGCTGGCCTGGCCGACCGAGATGGCGGTGCGCACGTTGTGCTGGAACAGGACCCGCTCGATGGCGACCACCGTCGGCGACAACTCGGCGATGAGCGCGCGGATCTCGCCCTGGAGGTCGTACAGACGCTGGGGCACGACGTCGTCGGGCGAGGTGCGGATGACCCCGGCGGCGACGGCCCGGTTGCGGCGACCGTCGACGACCACGGCGCCGTAGCCGCACCGGGTCAGCCCCGGATCGATCCCCAGCACGAACATCTGTACGAGACTAGCGCCCAGCGATCCCCCGTCGGTGCACCCCGAGCCGCCGAGCCATCGAGCCCCCCGGGCCCCACCGCTGCGACCGGCGCCGAGAACGGCTGTTCGAACGACCGTTCTCGGCGCCACCCGGCCACACCACCGACTCCGGCGCCATGGACGGTCGCCCCCACGACCATTCTTGGCGCCAGAGGTCGGGTGCGGTTTCGACGGTGCCGGGCCGTTCGGCCCATTCGTCGCCCCGACGGTGGTCCCGACGGGTGGGCATCTCATCCCGGCAGCCGGGCGGCCGATGTCGGACAGGTGGAACCGTCCCCGGATCTCGCGCCCCCGCCCGCCCCCGACTCGACCGCCCCGGCGGCCACCCGTGCGCCGAGCGCACCCCCCGCCGTCGTCCTCGACGGCGTCCGCAAGCGCTTCGGCGGCGTCCAGGCGCTCGACGGGCTCACCATGTCCATCCCGACCGGCGCCATCACCGTGCTGCTCGGCCCCAACGGCGCCGGCAAGACCACGGCGATCCGCTCGATCACCGGCGCCCTGCCCGTCGACGAGGGCACCGTGCGCACCTTCGGGCTCGACCCGACCGTCGACGGCGAGTCGGTGCGGCGGCGCTGCGGCGTGGTGTCGGCGAAACCTGCGCTCTACGACCGCATGAACGGCTGGGACAACCTGGCCTACGCAGCCGCCCTCTACGGCGTCGAGGGCGACGTCGCAGCCAAGATCCGTGCGGCCACGGCCCGCTTCGGGATCGAACACGCCCTCGACCAGCACGTCGGGGGCTACTCGACCGGCATGAAGACCCGCCTGGCACTGTCGCGAGCCCTGCTCAACTCCCCCGAGCTGCTGTTGCTCGACGAGCCCACCTCGGGCCTCGACCCCGAGTCGTCGCACGCCGTGCTCGCCCTGATCCGGGAGATGACCCGCGAGGGCATCACCGCGGTCATGTGCACCCATCTCCTCGTCGAGGCCGAAGGCCTCGCCGATCAGATCGTCATGCTCGACGACGGCGTCAACTTGCTGTCGGGTGGCCAGGAAGAACTCATCGGGACCTACTGGCCCGAACCCGTCGTCCGTCTCGAAGCCGAGAACCCTGCGGCGCTTCGACGTCCTGACCACCATGGCCGGAGTCCACAACTACCGCCGCGACCGTGAGATCACCGCCGAGATCCCCGCTGATCGTGTCGCAGACGTCGTCGCCGAGCTCGTCGCGCGGCGGCGTCCGACTGACCCGGGTCGAACCCCACCGACCCTCCCTCGAGGAGCTGTACTTCCGCGTGCGCCGAGAACACCGCGAACGAACCGCCACCCAGCCCCCACCTCCCGAGCTCGCGACCGACGGGCGGTGGCCGATGAGGTCGATCAACTGGGGTCGGGTGGTCACCATCGCGCGCTATGACCTCAAGCAGCTGTTGCGGTCGAAGGACTTCCTGATCCCGATGGCCATCCTCGGCGCACTCTTCTTCGTCGTGCTGCCGTTCCTGTTGCTGATGACGATCGGCGCGATCGGCCGGATCGGCCAGATCCAGAACATCTCGTCTGCACTCGAGATGCTCCCGCCCCGGGCCCAGGAGGCGATCCAGGGCGAGGACCCCACGGCCCGCACCCAGTACGCGCTGGCCGTCTACCTCTTCGCTCCGCTCGCGGTGATCGTGCCGCTGACGATCTCCTCGGCGGTGGGTTCGGCCACCATCGTCGGCGAGCGTGAGAAGGGCACCGGCGAGTTCCTGGCCCACTCCCCTGCCGCCACGAACGAGATCTACCTCGGCAAGCTCCTCGCCAGCCTCGTCCCCGGCTATCTCACGACGATCGTCGGCTTCAGCATCTACTCGGTGATCGTCAACTCGATCGTCGGCCCCAAGGTCGGCGGCTGGTTCTTCCCCACCGCCGACTGGTGGCTGCTGATGCTGTGGGTCGTCCCGCCGTTCCTGTGCTTCGCCCTCTCGCTGGTCCTGCGCCTCTCGGCCCGGGTGCGCTCGACCGCAGCCGCCCAACAGGCGTCGGGACTGGTGACGCTGCCGCTGATCGTGGTGGCCTACAGCCAGTCGACCGGGTCGCTCTTCGGCGCCGGCGGCGCAACGGTCTTCATCGGCTTCCTGGCCTGGATCGGCGCCATCTGGGCGCTGACCCGCGGCATGCGCTCGGTGCGCCGCGGTCGCCTCCTCGGCGTCGCCGACGAGGTCTGAGCGAGAGGCTCGACAGCGAGATCTGGATATCTGGGTCGCCCCGGACGGTGTCGACGAAATCCGGATTCGGCCGCTACTCGGCGGCGGCCTGGAGGATGTCGTCGGGGACGTCGAGGTTGGCGTAGACCTCGTCGATGTCGTCGAGCTCTTCGAGCACGTCGAGCAGGTTCAGGACCTGCTTCGCCGCGCCCACGTCGTCGATGCGGGACGGTCTGGGTGGGCAGGAACGTCAGGTCCGCCGACTCGAACGCGATGCCGGCCTCGACCAGGGCATCGCGCAGCCCGTTGAGGTCGGTCGGCTCACACGTCAGGCGCCAGGTGTCGCCGTCGTCGACCAGATCCTCGGCGCCGGCGTCGAGCGCGACGAGCATGACCTCGTCCTCGTCGATGTCGCCGGGCAACACGATGACGCCCTTGCGTTCGAACTGCCAGGCCACCGCACCCGGCTCGGCCAACGAACCACCGTTCTTCGACAGCGCCGAGCGCACCTCGGATCCGGTGCGGTTGCGGTTGTCGGTGAGTGTCTCGATGTAGAGCGCCACGCCGTGCGGGGCGTAGCCCTCGTAGGTGACGTTCTCGTAGTTGACGCCCTCGAGCTCACCGGTGCCACGCTTGACCGCGCGGTCGATGGTGTCGAGCGGAACCGACGCGTCGCGGGCCTTCTGGTACATGGTCCGCAGCGTCGGGTTGGCGTCGAGTCGCCGCCGCCCTGACGAGCCGCCACCTCGACCTGCTTGATCAGCTTCGCGAAGAGCTTGCCGCGCTTCTTGTCGGCGGCGCCCTTCTTGTGCTTGATCGTCGCCCACTTGGAGTGTCCGGACATCGAGAATGAACCTCTCGGCAGTAGCTTGGTACAGCGGCGACATCGTACCGCTTGGCTCAGGACCCTCCCCGGAGCCGACCGGCGACGCGCGCGACTCGGGGACGTCCTCGCAGCAGTCGATCAGCGGCCGCGAGGAACAGCTCGTGGATACGAGCGTCGTCGGAGAGCTCGGGATGGAAGGCCGCCACCAGCACGTGACCCTGGCGGCACAGGACCGGCTGGTCGCCCACCGAGGCGAGGACCTCGACGTCGGCGCCGGCCTTGTCGACGACCGGCGCCCGGATGAACACCGCGGGGAACGGCTCGTCGAGACCGGCGACGTCGAGGTCGGCTTCGAAGGAGTCACGTTGGCGACCGAACGCGTTGCGTCGCACGGCCAGATCGATCGCACCGAAGCGGTTCCTGATCGGGCCGACCGTCGAGGATCTCCCGGGCCAGCAGGATCATGCCGGCGCAGGTCCCGAACACCGGCATGGCGTCGGCCAGGCGCTGGGCCAATGGGCCACGGAGCTCGTTGGAGTCGAGCAGGAACGACATGGTCGTCGATTCGCCGCCCGGCATGATCAGGCGAATCGACGCCGGCGAGGTCCTCGGGCCGACGCACGGCGACGGCATCGTGGCCGAGCGACGAGACGACGGCGATGTGGCGAGCGAACGCGCCCTTGCAGGGCGAGGACGCCGACGGTGCGACGGCCGCTCACCAGCCCCGGTCTTCGAGGTGCATGTCGAGATCGTCCATGCCGATGCCGGTCATCGGCGCGCCCGAGGCCCCGGCTGACCTTGGCCAGGATGGCGGGGTCGCGGAAGTTGGTGGTGGCCTCGACGATGGCCTTGGCACGCGGTGCGGGGTCGGCGGACTTGAAGATGCCCGACCCCACGAACACCGACTCGGCACCGAGCTGCATCGCCAGTGCCGCATCGGCGGGGGTGGCCAGGCCCCCGGCGCAGAACAGCGGGACCTGCAACCAGCCGGTCTCGGCGATCTCCTGCACCAGCGGCAGCGGAGCCTGCAGGCGCTTGGCCCATTCGAACAGCTCGGGCTCGTCGGCCTGGGTGATCTTGCGGATGTCACCGATGATCGAGCGCAGATGCCGCACGGCCTGGACGACGTTGCCGGTGCCGGCCTCGCCCTTGCTGCGGATCATGCACGCACCCTCGCTGATGCGCCGCAGCGCCTCACCGAGGTTGGTGGCGCCGCACACGAACGGCACCGTGAACGCGAACTTGTCGATGTGGTGGGTCTCGTCGGCGGGCGTGAGGACCTCGGACTCGTCGATGTAGTCGACACCGAGCGACTCGAGGATCTGGGCCTCGACGAAGTGCCCGATGCGGGCCTTGGCCATCACCGGGATGGTCACCGACGCCTGGATCGCCTCGATCATCTCGGGGTCGCTCATCCGGGCCACGCCGCCATCGGCACGGATGTCGGCCGGCACCCGCTCGAGGGCCATGACCGCCACGGCGCCGGCGTCTTCGGCGACGCGGGCCTGGTCGGCGTTGACGACGTCCATGATGACGCCGCCCTTGAGCATCTCGGCGAGGCCGCGCTTGACACGGACGGTGCCCGTGGCACGTGAGGAGGATTCGGTCGACATGACGCCAAGCGTATCGCTGCGCACCGGCGCGGCCGTGGTCGTTTCGCATCCGCCGCCGCGAGGCGAGCGGCTCACAGCTCGGTCAGGACCTCGACGCGGTCGCTCATCGAGAACTGTGCACCGACCATGGCGTCGGCGGGCGGGTCGATCCACAGGTGGCGATAGGCCCGGGGATTGCGGGCCACGGTGCGGCCGTCGGCGTCGAGGACGACCAGTGCCGCCGCCAGGCCGGGTGGGTAGCGGGTGAGCGACACGCCGGCGAGATCGGCACGCACCCCGGCAGCGGGATCGACCAGGCGCTCGGCGAGCGATTCGGCGAGGCCGCCGGCGAACCCCAGCGGGCGACAGATCAGCGTGGCCGCAGTGACACCGGCGCGTGTCTCGCCGGAGCGGATGCGGCTGAGTTCGTGCGCCAGGACGCCCTCGAGTTCGATGCGGCGCAAGCGACTCGACCAGCCCGGTGGTGACGGCCAGTGCGCCGTGACGGGTGGTGCGACCGACGACGAATGCGTTGGGCGCGGCGTCGTCGACGACGTAGAGATCGGCATCCGGAACCCGTTGGAGACCACGAGTCCCTCGACGATGTTGTCGAGCTGCGGAAAGCGTCCGGGCGCGAGCGGCTCGGCGCCGAGCGCCGCGAGGGCCATCTGGTCGCCGCGCACGAACGCGAGCGCCGCGACACCGGCACCGACGACGATGCCCAGCACCAGGGCCCAGATGCCCAGACCCAGACGGCCAGCCCACGACCGTGATCACCAGCGCGATGACCAGCGCGACCGCGACGTGAGCAAGGTTGGTGCGCCGGACGATCTCGGCGCGTTCGGGGCCGCTCGACGGCCTCGGTCATCGTCATCAGAACTCGACCTGGACGGGACCGCGGGCGTCGCCTTCGACCTCGAAGTACTCGCGTTCGGTGAAGTTGAACATGCCCGCCACGATGTTGGACGGCACGGTCTGGATCTTGGTGTTGTAGCCCAGCACGCTGTCGTTGTAGTGCTGGCGGGCGAAGGCGATGCGGCTCTCGGTCGAGGTCAGCTCCTCCTGGAGCTCGAGGAAGTTCTGGTTGGCCTTGAGGTCCGGGTACGCCTCCGACAGGGCGAACAACGACTTCAGGGTGCCGGTCAGCATGTTCTCGTTCGCTGCCTGATCGGCCGGTCCGCTCGCCGACATCGCCGAGTTGCGGGCCTGGATCACGGCGTCGAGCGTCTCGCGTTCGTGGCTGGCATAGCCCTTGACGGTCTCGACCAGGTTCGGGATGAGGTCGTAGCGCCGCTTGAGCTGCACGTCGATCTGCGCCCAGGCGTTCTCGACCCGGTTCCGCAGCCGGACCAGGCCGTTGTACTGCAGGACGAAGAAGCCGACGATCAGCACCACGACGACGATGATGACGATGACCCAGATCATGGAATTCCCCTTGGCAGCGAGCGTCGCCAGTGTACCCGGGCGCGTGGCCCGACCCGGGAGACCGCCTCGGGCGGCCGGTCAGGCGAGCGTGGCGACCGGCGCGGCGCCGATCGCCCGTTCGTAGCGGACCAGGTAGGCCTCGGCGAGGCGCCGCATCGAGAACTCGTCGGCTCGGGCCCGGCCGCTGGCCACGAGCCTCGGCGGCCAGCGCCTCGTCGTCGAGGACGCGCACGCAGCGCTGCGGCGAGGGCCGCGACGTCGCCCGGTGGCGTCAAGCAGCGCGTCGACGCCGCGTCGGGCGACCTTGGCGTAGCCGTCGAGGTCGGAGGCGACGATCGCGGTCTCGGCAGCCATCGCCTCGAGCAACACGACGCCGAAGGACTCGCCGCCGAGCGACGGCGCGCAGAACACCGTCGCCGCCTTCATCCGGGCGACCTTGTCGTGTTCGGAGATGCGACCGAGCCATTCGACACGGGGGTCGCCCGCCCACATCGCTGGTCAGCGCGGCGGTCTCGGGGCCGTCCGACGCCACCCAGATCCGCACGTCGGCGGGTAGATCGGGCAGGGTGGCCAACAACACGCCGAGCCCCTTGCGGGGTTCGTGACGTCCGACGAACAGGATCGTCCGCTGCGGCGCCTTCGGGGCCTCGATCTCTCGATAGCGGGCGACCTCGACGCCGTTGAACAACACGTCGTAGTCGCCACCGAGCTGACTGCGAGCCAGCGATGCCGCCTCGTCCGACACCGCGACGGAGACCTCGATGCGGCTCGCGCAGCCATCGCAGTCCCCTGCCGAAGGTCTGGTAGCTCCGGCTCTCGCCCGCCCGATGGAAGGTGGCGACGACGGGGCCTGTTTGAGGGTCAGCGCCGTCATCGTCGGTCCCGGCACCATGGGCTCGTGCAGGTGCAGCACGTCGAAGGCCTCGTCACGCAGCGCCCGGATCACCCGCAGCTGCGCCGCCGGATCGGGCGCGATGGGCGCGACCGAACCGTTCGAGGCCGTGGGCAGGCTGTTCCCCAGCGGGGTGACGCCGGCATCGGGTGGCGGGCCGTCACACGGGCCGAGCACGCGGGTGTCGATCCCGAGCTCGCGCAGCGAGCGGGCGAGACCGAGGATCTGACCCTGCACGCCGCCGGGAACGTCAGGCTGTAGGGGCTGATCATGCCGACACGCATCGTCAGCTCCCGTCGTGGTCGGCGACGGTGACGCCGTCATGCGGCGCGAGCGGCACGAAAGGCGTCGAGCGCGACCTCGTCGCTCGGCCAGTTCGGATACATCAGATGCCACTGCTCGGGCCGGGCCCGGATGAGCAACTCGAGTTCGTGGGCCAACAACTGGGTGGCTCGGGCCACGTCGTCTCGCAGGCGCCCCTGCCGCTCGACGTCGAGCGCAGGTCGGACCACGGCGTGGTGGCGGCCGGTCGGCAGCTGGTACACGCCGACCGGAATGATGGCCGCGCCGGTGCGCAACGCCATGGTGGCGGGCCCGCCCGGGATCCGGGTGCGTTCGCCGAAGAAGTCGACCTCGACGCCGCCTCCGCCGATGTCGCGGTCACAGAGCAGGCAGACGACATGGTTGGCCTTGAGGGCGCGCACGACCTGACTGGCGACATCGGGGCCGAGCGGCACGACGTGCATCCCGAACGATCGACGCATGTCGGCCATCCACTCGAACAGCTCGGGCGGCGACAGCGGTTCGACCACCACGGTCACCTCGTAGCCGGGACGACAGGTCAGCCAGCGTCCCGCCCATTCCCAGCCCGCCCAGATGCGGTAGCGCCAGGATCGGACCGACGCCGCGATCGAAGGCGTCTTCGATGTGTTCGAAGCCCTCGACGCTGAAGCCGGCGTCGACCGCGGCGGGAGTCACCGTCTGTAGGACGGCCGAGTCCACCCAGTAGCGAGCGTAGGCATCGAACGCCGCGTCGATGCGGCGTTCGAGCGCGCCGCCGGTGAGGGCCGGCCCGGTGACGCGCTGGAGGTGGCGGCCGACCATGAAGCGACGCTCACCACCCGAGCGGGCGGTGGCGAAACTGGCCACCCGCCGGACGGCTGTGGCGACCGGCCGCGGCAGGTGCTGCGCGAGGACGGCTCCGCCCTGTAGGTCTGCAGAGCCCGATCGGGGCGAACCACGTCGTGGGCTCAGCCCTGGGTCCGGCGGGCGGCCCGACGTCGGGCCCGAGCCTCGTCGCGCACCCGGGTCCGGCGCTGGCGACGCTGGGGCGCGATCGGGCATCACCTGGCTGGCCTGACGCCACACCTTGACGAAACGTTGCACGGCGGTCACCAGCGTGAGGACCAACATGATCCACAGCACCGGGATGAGGATCTGCCCGAACAACAGACCGATGGCCAACACGATGAATCGCTCGGCGCGCTCCATGATGCCGCCCTTGGCGTCGAAGCCGAGCGACTCGGCCTTCGCTCGTTGGTACGAGATCAACATGGCCGCGCCCATCACCGCGACGGGCAGCACCGAGATGCGCCCGTCGTAGTTCGACGCCAGGTACCAGGTGATGCCGCCGAAGAGCAGGGCGTCGGTGACCCGATCCGAGACCGAATCGAAGAAGGCACCGCGAACCGATGAGGTGCCCGATGCCTTGGCCACCGCACCATCGAGCGCATCGGGGATGCCGGTGAGCACCAGCAGCACGAATCCGAGGGTCAGGTATCCGTTGCCGATGACGACCGCAGCGGCGCCGGCGATGACGATGCCGGCAACGGTCAGCGCGTCGGCGGTGACCCCTGCGCGACGCAGGCTCGACCCGATCGGGTCGAGGCCTCGGTTGACGGTCTCCCGCCAGTTTCCGTCGAACATGGACGAATCCTTCCGTGGGCGCGAGCGACGGCGCCGTCACGGAGCAAAACTGTACTGCGGCCGGACCAGGTCCCGGTGACGGTGCCGCACCGTGGCGCCGGTCACCGGGCATCTGCGCTGGGGGTCCTCACCCCGACAGCACCGATCCGAACCGGTCGCCTCGCTCGTCGGCGCCGGCTGCGGGGCGTCGCTGCGTGACCGGCACGGCCTCGCCGACCGGCGTGCGGGACGCGTCGAGGGCGACGACGAGGAGTCGTCCGACGTTGCGCAGCGCACGGTTCGGGCCGATGACCGTCGCACCGGGAACACCGACGATCACCAGGCCGGCGCCATCGGCGTCGGTGTCGGCCACGACGATCGCCATGCCGAACCCATCGCCCGCTCGACCCGACCGGCCCAGACCGGGCGCCACCGGGGACGAGGATCAGGTCGTTCGGCGCGGCGACACCCACACGCTGCGCGAAGCGGACCTGTGCGATGCCGCTCCTGCTCGCAGTGGCGTCACCGCGTCCGGGAGCGCCGATCACCAGGTCTCCGAAACCGTCGCCGTCGACGTCGCCGATCGACGACCGCAGGTCCCGAACCGGTCCCCCGCTCGGGCGCCCGCGTACGCAGGTGCGACGATCGTCGACGAACTCGGGCGGAGGCCACGGGGCGCGCCGCGCACGACGATGACCTGACCCGTGGAGAGTTGCCGAGCTTCTTTGTGCCGGGGAACGCCGATGACGAGGTCGGCGAAGGCGTCTCCACCGAGATGGCCGACCGCCAGCACCGAGCCGAAGCGCTCGCCGACGACGGCGACCCCGGCCATCCCTTGGCTGTTCTCGTGGATCCGCTGGGACCGTCGGGTGTCGAGACCACCGTCGGAACCGGGCACGATCACCACTGCGCCGGCGGCCCGGCGGGCGCCGACGCGATGACCGGGGACCCCGATGGCCAGGTCGTCACGGCCGTCGAAGTCGAAATCGCCGGCAGCGAGCGCAGCCCCGAAGGCCGCGTTGGCCCGCGACCTTCCCGGGACGCCGGACGTGTCGGCGTCGATCGATCGAGCCCGACCGAGCGCGAGGCCGCTGGGTCCACCGGGAATGATCGAGACTGCGCCGGCGCCGCGTTCGCCTCGGTTCTCGCCCGGGGTCCCGACGGCCAGGTCGTCGAAGCCGTCGCCGTCGAAGTCACCGGCGGCGAGCGCAGCGCCGAAGCGATCCCGGCGCGCCGCCGTGCCGGTACCGAGATCGTCTTCGGTGAAGGTCGTCGCGCCGGCGCGCGACGGACCGCCCGGCGTGCCTCGGACGACCCTGACCGCACCGGCGGATCGCGCTCGGTGAGGGACTCGGTCGGCGCACCGATGACGAGGTCGTCGAAGCCGTCGCCGTCGAAGTCACCGCACGCGAGCGACCGTCCGAACCCGTCACCGACCTCGGAGTCGCCCTCGATGCCCGGCCACTCCTGGGTGATGCGCGCCGCGGTCACGGGGCGGCGATTCGTCCAGTCGGGGTAGACGACCGCCTGACCTGCCCTGGCCGCGCGGCGCACGCCCTCGTCGGGTACTCCCACGATCGGGTCAGCGCCCCCATCGCCGTCCACGTCGCAACCCGCTCCGACGACCGAGTCGGCCCGCACCCGCACGACCAGCGAGCCACCGCCGCGACGGCCCGCACCGACCTGCACGAAGTAGGTCCCACCGCGAGCGATCGAGGTGCGCACGCGGGATCTGGTTGCGGCGTGTGCCGATGTCGTCGTTGCATCCGAGCGGGACGCAGGGTGCGCCCCTGCTGGCGCCAGACCGCGACGACGGTGTCGTGGTCGGACCCGATGGTGTCGACGGTGATGTCGAGGTCACGCGGGGCGTCGATGCGGTACCAGACGGTGTCGGTCATGGGCCCGCACCCCGGATCGGGTTCGTCGAGCTCGACGCCGGCGAAGCTCGTGTCGAGGTCGAGCCGCACCGGCAGGTCGCGCAGACGCTCGGCGCGGGCCCACATGTCGTTGTCGGGCATGTCGCCGACGACGCCCATGGCGCTGCGCAGGTCGGGGCGCGGCCCGATGGTGGCTCGCCCCACCTGACCGAGACCCGTGGACCGCAGGATCGTCCGGACCTGCGCACCCGTCGGGGTGACGCCACGCTGGGCCTCGTACATCGACGACAGCAAGCGCGCCGGCGCCCGCGACCATCGGCGTCGCGGCACTGGTGAAGCCCCACCAGGTGTAGCTGTTGCCGGTCGTCGTGGTCCGCACGCACTCGCCCCACCCCTGCAGGTCGACGCGGCTGCCGTAGTTGGACACCGCGACCCGGGCGCCGGCGGTGCCGCCACCGCACCCGGGCACGGATCCCGATCCACCGCCACCGACGACGATGGTCGCCGGGCTGTCGTTGCCGAGGCGGTCGGCGTAGGCGTCGAGGTTCGCGCCACCGTTGCCGGCCGACACGACGGTGATGATGCCCTTGGCCGCCGCGGTCCGCAGCGCATCGCGTGCGGCCGAGGAGTAGACGAGCGGCAACACGATGTCGCTGCCGGATTCGGCACGGATGCCCTGGGAGATCGACAGGACGTCGCCGGGGCCGAGCGCCGCGGTGGCCAGACCGATGGCGCGGGCCACGTCGGCGCCGGTGTCGCCGCTGTTGATCGTGCGGATGCCGGCGTCGTGGGCGATGCCGCGGATGCCCGCGCCGTCGTCGTCGGCGACGAGGATGCCCAGCACCTGCAGCCCGTGGCGCGGATCGCGGGCCGGCTCGTGGGGGATGGCCACGCCGGGGGCGTCGGCCCGGTCGACGTCGGGGTGCGACGTGTCGAAGCCGCTGTCGATCACGGCGATGGTCACTCGGCTGCCGGTGCCACCGGGTTGCGGCCATGCCCACTCGGTCCCGTGCCCGACCGGTGCGACGTCGAGGTAGCGCTGGTTGTCCTCTTCGGGGTCGACGATCTGGGTGCCGACGAGCTCGGGATCGGGCTGGACCATCTCGACGATGGCCAGCTGCTCGAGCGCATCGCGCAGCGCCTCGCCCTCGGTGACCGAATCGACCTCGAAGGACGAACCACGATGCGAGATCGGGGACGGCCTCGCCGCTGCGAGCCTCGCCGAGCGCACGCGGTGGTGGCCAACTGGCTCGGCGTCTCGGCGAACAACGCCTCGACGGCGAGGTCGTCGACGCCGGCGAGAATCCGATCGAGGGTCGAGTTCTCGGCTCCGTCGTCGAGCGTGCCGTCCGAGAGCGTCACGCCCGCGTCCTCGGTGAACTTGACCTGGAGGCGCCGGAGATCGCCCGGCAGCGGCGTCGACGAGGAGTCGAGTGGCTCGGTGACGAGTTGACGTGCAGAGCCGCCCACGACGGCGTCCCACGACGAGGGCGCAGCGCTCGACGAGGGCACGGGCACGGCCTCGGCGGCACCACGAGCTGTGGCCGGCTGCGATGCGCTCGTCGATGGTCCGGGAGCCTGAGCGGCGCTCGGCGTAGACGTCAGGATCGGGGCGAGCAGCGTTGCGACGAGCAACGGCACCAGCACGCGGCGCAGTAGCGTCCGTGCCGGCCTGATCGTGGGCGAACGACGGCGCACCTCGTCCATGGTAGTGAGGCGCAGACGACGGCTTCGGGTCACCCGTGCCCGGGATGATCCCGATCTCGCCAGGCTCTGGTCCGCCACGGCCCGTGGCCTCGACGAGATCGGGATCGATCTGGTCAGCTCCGCTGGAGCAGGCCGATGGCCTGATAGCCGCCGATGACGTCGCGGACATCGCCGAAACCGTTGGATCGGAGCCAGCTGGCGGCGACGGAGCTGCGTTGGCCGCTGGCGCAATACACCACGACCGGACGTCGAGGATCGAGTTCGTCCGCCCGGCGAGCCAACGCTCCGAGGGGGATCTCGACGGCGCCGGCGACCACGCCGTCGGCGGTCTCGCCTGGGTTCCTCACATCGACGAGCTGCACCGCCGCCAGGTCGAGCGAGGCAACGGCATCGGCAGTGATCCGCGGTGCCTCGTCCACGAGGTCACGCCGTTCGACGAGGCCACTCTCGTACCGCTCCACGAACCGGGTGGCTCGATCGAAGCCGATCCGGCCGAGGCGGACCATGGCTTCGGCGGACCGGGCATCGTCGCCGGCGAGGATGATGTCGGCGTCCGCGGGCACGACCATGCCGGCCTGTTCGGCAAACCGCCCGTCGAGCGGCACGTTCACCGCACCGCGCAGGTGTCCCGCTGCGAACTCGATCGGCGAACGGGTGTCGACGACGACGGCACCGTCGGCCATCGCGTCGCGCGCCGTGGCGAGGTCGACGGGCTCGAGCGCCCGGTTCTCGTCGAAGACCTGATGGTCTCTGCGGTTGGTGATGGCGTCGTGGAGGAAGTAGTCGGGCGCAGCCGGCTGCCCCTCGGTCACCAGGGCCACGAACTCGTCTCGAGACATGGGTTGGAGTGCGTAGTTCGCCGTCCTCTGGTCGCCAACGGTGGTGAAGGGGTCGCTACCCAGCGCCTTGCCGCAGGCCGAACCGGCGCCGTGGCCGGGGTAGACGCGGACGTCGTCGGGCAGGGTCATGAGGCGGTGCACCGAGTCGTAGAGCTGCGCGCCGAGCTGTTCGGCGGTGAAGCCGATCGCACCCAGCAGGTCGGGCCGGCCCACATCGTTGACGAACAACGTGTCGCCGGTGAGCATCGCAACCGGTGCCGGGTCCTCGGCGTGTTCGTACACCAGGTAGGTCATCGACTCTGGGGTGTGACCCGGGGTCTGCCATCCCTCGATGACGACCTCGCCGAGTTCGATGCGTTCGCCGTCGGCGATCGACCGGATGGCGAACTCGGCCTCGGCAACAGCGGACAGGCAGATGTCGGCGCCCGGTCGCCGCGGCGAGCTCGAGATGACCCGACACGTAGTCGGCGTGGAAGTGGGTCAACAGCACGTGCACGATCTCGAGTCCGTGGGTCTCGACGTCGGCGAGGTACCGGCTGATGTCGCGCTGGGGGTCGACGACGACGGCTCGCCCGGTGGTCGGATCGCCGATCAGATACGACGACAGCGACAGGCACGGGAGTTGGTACTGCTCGAAGATCATGACGGTCCCTCCGGATCGACGGTCGCGGAATGCATAGATACGAATATCCGTACATTTCGATGGCGCCGCCAGAGTCCTTGGGCCCTACCCATCGGCCAGCGCGCAGCATCACGTCGAGCCGCTCGAGGGCTGCGCTCGGCGCAGCCGCCCGCCTGTGGGAGCTACAGCTGGGACCAGTCTTCGGGGTTGTCCTCGACGAAGTGTTCGAGGACCTCACCCGTCACCCCGTCGACCAGGACGATGGCACGCTGCAGCGGCTGTTCCTCGGCCGAGAACAGCAGCACCCGCCACACCGGCCGGCTGCGCCAGCCGCGCCAGGTCATCTGCGCCGCAGCCGGGCCGGCCACGAGGCCGGTGACCTGTGCTGCGGCGACCAGCGCGTCGGTCTCGTCGTAGCGCGTCGGCACCGCGACGGCGTAGGACCACACGGCGAAGGCCACGAGCCCGACACCGACGTACCCGATGCCGGCGTTGGTCAGCGGTGAATCGACGAAGAACCCGAGCCACACGCACAACAGCCCCGTCGCCAGGTACAGCAGCGATGCGATGCGGCGCTTGGCATTGTTCGGGAACTCGTACACCCCGGCGATGGCGGTGACGTCGAGATCCTCGGGCAGTTCGTCGACGTAGCCATCATCGACAGGGGCCGAGGCCGACTCGCCGGCCGTGGGGTCGACCTCGTCGAGGTCTTGATCACGGTCGACCTCTGGGCGGTTGCTCATGGCCCAAACGCTACCGGGCACAGCACCGGGCCACCGGGGTCGTGTACCAGATCTCGTCTGTCGATGGCCCGCCGCCGTCGGCGGGCACCTGCACCGCACTAGGGTGCGACGGGTCCGGCCTGTCGAGCGTTGTGATTGCGTTCCGCCGAATCGTCGGGCACAGAGGGGGCAACAGATGACCGAGCTCGGATTGCCGGAGTTCGTCGACGTCGTCGAGATCGGCCGCGGCGGTTTCGGGATCGTGTATCGGGCCACCCAGGAGGCCTTCGGGCGCACCGTCGCCTTGAAGGTGCTGTCCGTCCTCGACAGCGAGACCGTGCGGCGCTTCGAACGCGAGCGCCTGGCGCTCGGGCCCGTGTCGAACCATCCCAACATCGTGCAGGTGTTCGCGTCGGGGCTCACGGCGGCGGGACAGCCCTACCTGGCCATGGAGTTCATGGGCGGCGGATCCCTCGAGGACCGCATCGAGCGCAGCGGCCCATTGGAGTCCACCGAGGTGCTCGACATCGCGGTCAAGCTCGCAGGCGCGCTCGAGACAGCGCATCGAGCGGGCATCACGCACCGTGACCTGAAGCCCGCGAACATCTTGTTGAGCGAGTTCGGCGAACCGCACCTGGCCGATTTCGGCATCGCCTCCATCGAAGGTGGCGACATGACCCGCAGCGGCGTGATCACGGCCTCGATCAACTACGCGGCACCCGAAGTGCTCGAAGGGCGCAGGCCCGGCACGCGTGGTGACATCTACAGCTTCGGAGCGACACTGCACTGCCTGCTCGCCGGCAGGGCGCCGTTTGCGTCTCGCGACGCCAGCGAACCCGAGTCGATCGTCGCCTTGGCGCTGCGCGTCGCCACCGGGAGTCTCCCGGACCTGCGACCCATCGGCGTCGCTCCGGGGCTGGCCGACGTGATCGAACGGGCCATGGCCAAGGACCCCGACCAACGCTACGAATCGGCCGAACAGCTCGGGCGTGCACTGCAAGACGTCCAGCGTTCGCTGGGTCACGTGCCGACAGCGCTGCCGCTGGCAGGAGATTCCCGCGCCCCGACGCCGCAGGACGACGGTGCGACCCGGGTGGTGTCGATGTCGACGCCGCCGCCCTTCGGGGCAGCGGCGACCCCGCCCGCCACGGCGGCACCACCGGTCACGGCGGCACCATCGCCACTCCCTCCCCTCGCGCCCGCCGCCGAGCAACGGGCGCCCGCCAAGAGCCGTCTGCCATTGGCCATCGGTGCCGTTGCGCTCGTGGCCGCCGCAGCGGTTGGCGCCTTTGCCCTTGGCGGCGGCTTCGGCAGCGACGACGCGAACCCCGTGGCAGCCGGCGCCGCACCGGCCGGGAGCGACGATGCGGTGGCGCCCGCCGAGCCGCAACCGGACGATGCGCTCCCCGTGGCCGACGATCTCGGTGACGTTGCCGACGACAGCCTGGGTCCGGACGTACCGGAGACCGGTGCCGAGCCGACGTACACCCCGATCGAGGGCGACTGGGAGTCATTGCCGCCGATGAATGTCGAGCGTCAGCAGCTCAGCGCGGTGACCACGCCCCAGGGAAAGATCTGGATGGCCGGTGGGCTGGACGCATTCGCCTACGCGACCACGACCGTCGAGTTCTACGACCCCCTGCTGCGGCTATGGACGATGTGTGACTGCGATCTGCCACTCGCCCTCAATCACCACATGGCGACCTACTACCGCGACGCACCCGTGGTGCTCGGCGGCTGGATCGGCGATGCCGAGAACATCAAGGTCGCCTCCAGCGACCGGGTCCTGATGCTCGACGGGAACGAGTGGATCGACCTGCCACCGCTTCTCGAGCCACGCGTGGCGGGTGCTGCGGTCACGGTCGGCGACTGGATCATCGTCACCGGCGGCCAGGACGCAGCGGGCAACATGATGACGACCACGGAGATCTTCGACGGCAACGAGTGGCGTTGGGGGGCCGATCTGCCGGTGGTGTCCGAGCACCTCGCAGCAGCCACCGACGGCCGCATGGTCTACGTGGTCGGCGGGCGCCAGCTCCCGGCGGGCTCCGCCGGCAACCTCGCAGACCTCCAGCGCTACGACCCCGCGACCGACACCTGGGAGGCGCGCGCACCCATGCCCACCGCTCGCGGCGGGCTGGCCGCGACGTGGGCCAACGGCTCGTTGATCGCCCTGGGTGGCGAAGGGCCGACCTCGGTCTTCGACGAGGTCGAACAGTACGACCCCACTACCGACTCCTGGAGCGAGCTGGCACCGCTTCCCGGCGGTCGCCACGGCCTTGCCGCCGGGGTGTTCCGCCGGACGCTCTACGCGATCGGCGGTGCCGACGACGCCAGCCACATCGGCTCGACCGACGCGATGACGGGACTACCGCTCGGCTGAGGATCCATGGGGCGCTAGCCGGGCCAGGCGTCGCGGAGCTTGCGCCAGGACTCGTCGAGGGGTTCGGGGAGCATGCGGGTCTCGGCGATGCTGGTCAGGAACGTGGTGTCGCCGGCCCAGCGGGGCAGGACGTGCACGTGCAGATGATCGGGGATGCTCGCGCCGCCGGCGCGGCCGATGTTGGTGCCGACGTTGATGCCATCGCAGTCATACGCGGCTCGTATGGCCACGACCGCCATGCGGACGCCTTCCCACAGTTCGGTGTGCGCCTCGATCGACAGGTCGACCAGGTCCGCCACGGCCTGCTGGGGCAGCACCATCAGGTGGCCGCTGCCGTAGGGATACACGTTGAGGATCGCGGCGCAGTGCTCGCCGCGCCACAGGACGTAGGTCTCCTCGTCGGGCCAGTCGCTACCGAGGATCCGCTCGAACACCGAGCCCTCGCCCGGCGGCACCGGGCGCTCGACCGAGCCGCCCGACACGTAGCTGCTGCGCCATCCCGCCCACAGCCGATCCATGCGATCGGTCACCGGCGGGCCTCGACCTCGGCGGTCAAGCGCTCGACGAACTCGTCGAAGGCGACGTCGCGCTCGACCTCTCCCCCGCGGGGTTCACACCCAGCGTGTCGTGGGCGACGTCGTCGCCGCCGACGACGAGCACATAGGGGATCTTCTGGGTCTTGGTGTCGCGGATGCGCTTGCCCAGACGGATTGTCCGGGCGCTCGTAGCTCACCCGGAACCCCTCGGCCCGCAGCCGGTCGACGACCACGCGTGCATGGGTGTCGTGCTCCTCGGCCACCGGCAGCACCGCGGCCTGCACGGGCGCCATCCAGGCCGGGAAGGCGCCGGCGTAGTGCTCGACCAGCACGCCGAAGAACCGCTCGATGGAACCGAACAGCGCCCGGTGCAACATGATCGGGCGCTTGCGCTCGCCGGCCGCGTTCACGTAGTGCAGATCGAAGCGCTCTGGCAGATTGAAGTCGGCCTGGATCGTCGACAGCTGCCACGACCGGCCGATGGCATCGCGCACGTCGATGTCGATCTTGGGTCCGTAGAAGGCGGCGTCGCCTTCTTTGACCGAGTACTCGAGGCCACTGCGATCCAACGCTTCACGCAGGGCCTCGGTGGCCTTGTCCCAGATGTCGTCGGACCCGACGTACTTGTCCGGGTCCTTCGTGGACAGGTTGAACGTGAACTCGTCGAACCCGAACGCCCGCAGCACCGACATCACGAAGTCCAGCAGGCTCGCGATCTCGTCCGCCAGCTGCTCTTCGGCGCAGTAGATGTGGGCGTCGTCCTGGGTGAAGCCGCGAATCCGCATGAGGCCGTGCAGCGTTCCGGCGCGCTCGTAGCGGTACACCGTGCCGAGCTCGAACAACCGCAGCGGCAGGTCGCGGTAGGACCTGGTGCCGCCGCGGAAGATCAGGCAGTGCATCGGGCAGTTCATCGGCTTCATGTAGTACTCGCCGTTGTCCATCTCCATGGGCGGGTACATGCCGTCGGCGTAGAAGTCGAGGTGGCCGCTGGTCGAGAAGAGCTTCGCGTTCGCCAGATGCGGCGTGTAGACGAACTGGTAGCCGCCGTGCTCGTGGCGGTCGCGGCTGTAGTCCTCCATGATCTTGCGGATCACCGCACCCTTGGGGTGCCACACGGCGAGGCCACCGCCGAGTTCGGACGGGAAGCTGATGAGGTCGAGCTCGTTCGCGAGCTTGCGGTGATCGCGCTTGGCCGCCTCCTCGAGGCGATGCAGGTGCGCGTTGAGTTCCTTCTTGGTGGCCCACGCCGTGCCGTAGATCCGTTGCAGCATCGGCTTGTGCTCGTCGCCGCGCCAGTACGCGCCGGCGACGTTCATCAACTTGAAGTGTCCGAGCCGTCCCGTCGAGGGCACGTGGGGTCCACGGCAGAGGTCCACGAACGTGTCGGTGTTGCGATACGTCGTGATGACGCTGGCATCGGCGAGCTCCGACGCGTCGGCCACCTCGATGATCTCGCGCTTGTAGGGATGGTCGGCGAACAGCGTCGCGCCCTCGGCTGCGTCGACCTCGGCACGGATGAAGGGCTGGTCGGCGGCGATGATCTCGCGCATCTTGGCCTCGATGGCCTCGAGGTCGTCATCGGAGAGCGTCTGGCCCTCGGGCAGTTCGAAGTCGTAGTAGAAGCCGTGCTCGATGGGCGGACCGATCGCGAACGTGGCGCCGGGATAGAGCTCGAGCACCGCCTGGGCCAGTACGTGCGCCGTCGAGTGGCGCAGCGTGAACACCCCCTGGTCGGACCGGTCGGTGACGATGCTGACCGTCTGACCATCGTGCAGCTCGGTGACGAGGTCGACCTCGGTGCCGTCGACCTCACCGATGAGCGCCGCCTTGGCCAGACCCGGCCCGATGTCGGCGGCGAGATCGGCGACGGTCGCACCCGCGGGCAACGTGCGCGCGGAACCGTCGGGAAGGGCAACCGTGATCTCAGCCATGGGCGACGATGGTACCGGCGCGCCTCGGCAGGCCCGGCGGAATTCGCGCGATTCGCTACCGGCGCAGAGAACTCAGCCGGTGCGGGTCGCCAGCAGGTCGGCAGAGGACCGTTCGGTCATGACCGGCTCGAGGCCGGGCCCGGTGCCCGGTGCTTCGGTCGGCTTCGACGCGTACTCGTGGACGTAGGTCTGGCCCGACAGCTGGCCGATCTCGTACATGAGCTCGTCGGTGATCTCGCGGTACAGCAGCGGATCGCCGTCGCGGGCCCGGAATCGGGCCGGGTCGATGGGACGACCGAAGCGGACCTGCACGGTCATGAACGGTTTCGGGCAGGCCTGATCGGGCGGCTGGATCTCGCGGGTACCGCGCAGGCCGACCGGCACGATGGGCGCCCCGGTCCGCATCGACAGTCGGGCCACGCCCGTGCGGCCCTTGTGCAGGTTGCCCGATCGTGACCGGGTGCCTTCGGGGTAGATGCCGAACAGCTCGCCGTCGGCCAGCAGCCGTGCGGCGGTGTCGAGGGCGGCGGCGCTCTTGTCGCCGCCGCCGCGATCGATCGGGATCATGCCCATGGCAGGGAACAGGTACTTGGTCTTCCAGTCGTCCATGTACTCGGCCTTGCCGACGTAGCTGATGCGTCGGGGCAGCACCGCGGGCACGAACACCGAGTCACAGAACGAGATGTGGTTCGGGGCGATGATGGCGCGCCCCGTCGGCGGGGACGTGGTCGAGACCCTCGACCTCGACGTTCCAGAAGGTCCGGCAGATGGGACCCAACCCGCGCATCGTGAGGGTTTGGAGCCGTCCTGGCTCTGCGTCCATCTGTCAACCCCCCACGCCTCGTCGAGTGCCCATGATGGCACCTCCGGCGCCCTCGATGTGGACGCCGCTCTCATACGTTCTGTGAACGCTCGGTGTCGAACCTATCGGACGATGCTGCGTTCAGAGCCTCGCCCGCCACGAGACCAGCGCCGGGTCGGGAGGATCGAGCGCCACCGGCGACGTCGTGTCGACGCCCAGCAACGCCGCCGCCGTGGACACACCCGTGCCCGTCGCCGCCGCGTCGTCGATCGCCGCGATGGCCCCCGGCGTGTCGAGATCGTCATCGAGACGGGTCCGGACCGCGTCGAGTCGCGCCATCGCCCGTACCGGCCGCGATCCAGCGTTCGAGGCGCGCATCCGCGGTCGGCATGATCGTGTCGTTCCACTCCCAGGAGTCGCGGTAGTGATGGGCCACGATGCCGAGTCGGATGGCACGCGGGGTCGTGGATCGAGCGCAGGTCCGAGACGAACACCAGGTTGCCGAGCGACTTCGACATCTTCTCGCCGTCCATGCGCACCATCGCCTGGTGCATCCAGTGGCGCACGAAGGGCTCGCCGGTGGCGGCCTCGGACTGGGCCCGCTCGCACTCGTGATGCGGAAAGATCAGGTCGGCACCGCCACCATGGAGATCGATGGTCGCCGAGTCGAGCTCGCGCATGGCGAGCGTCGAGCACTCGATGTGCCAGCCCGGCCGGCCCGGACCCCACGCCGAGTCCCAGGCCGGCTCGTCGGTCGCCGACGGCTGCCACAGGACGAAGTCGAGCGGATCTCGCTTTGCGGGATCGTCGGGGTTGCCACCCCGTTCGGCTGCGAGCGCCACCATGGTGTCGCGGTCGTAGCCGCTGATGTCGCCGAAGCCCGGAAACGACCCGACGTCGAAGTACACCGCGCCACCCGATTGGTAGGCATGCCCGCGATCGAGGACGTCGCCGATGAAACGCCGGATGTCGGCGATGGCCGAGGTGGCCCGAGGCTCGCTCCAGGAGTCGAGCATGCCGAGCGCGCGCATGTCGTCGTCGAAGCGCGCCATCTCCGCGGCTGCGAGATCGAGGTAGTGCATGCCGAGCTCGCGGGCCTTGCGCAGGATGTCGTCGTCGACGTCGGTGACGTTGCGGACACAGCGGGTCTCGTGCCCGAGGTCGCGCAGGCGTCGCTGCAACACGTCGTAGCCGACGTACACAGATGCGTGGCCCAGATGTGTGGCGTCATAGGGCGTGATCCCGCACGTGTACATGGTCACGATGGGGCCGGGTTCGAAGGGCACGACGGCGCGTCGAGCAGTGTCGTAGAGGTGCACGGTCATGACGGGCGCCGAGCCTACCCGGGCAACGAACGTGGTGGGCCCGCCGTCGGTGCGGTATACGACACGCGCAGCGAACCCGCCGGTAGCGTCGGGGCGCTCACGACGCTCGCGGAGGAACCCATGGGTCTGCTCGATGGAAAACGCATCCTGGTCACCGGTGTGCTCACCGACGCATCGCTCGCGTTCGGAGTCGCCGAGTTGGCCCTGCACGAAGGCGCCGAGATCGTCTTGACCGGCGCGGGCCGAGCGCTGCGCCTCACCGAGCGCACGGCCCGCAAACTCGACGGCGAGATCGAGGTGCTCGAACTCGACGTCACCCAACCCGCCCATGTCGAGGCCGTGCGTGACCATCTGTCCGAGACGTGGGGTCGCGTCGACGGCGCGCTGCACGCCATCGGCTTCATGCCCGAGGTCGGCCTCGGTGAGGACTTCATGGCCGCGCAATGGGCCGACATCTCCGTCGGGTTCGACATCTCGGCCTATTCGCTCAAGACCGTCGCCGACGTCGTCGCCCCGCTGATGCCCGATGGCGGATCCATCGTCGGACTCGACTTCGATGCCACGGGTCGCCTGGCCCGCCTACAACTGGATGGGTGTGGCCAAGGCCGCGCTCGAGTCGGCGTCGCGCTATCTCGCCCGGGCGCTCGGACCCCAGGACATCCGGGTGAACCTCGTGGCTGCAGGGCCGATCCGCACGATGGCGGCGAAGTCGATCCCCGGCTTCGGCGAGTTCGAGGACGCCTGGGACGGCCGGGCGCCGCTCGGCTGGGACGTCAACGACTCCACCGCCGTCGCCAAGGCCTGCATCGCGCTGTTGTCGGACTGGTTCCCGGCCACGACCGGCGAGATGATCCACGTCGACGGCGGCTATCACGCCATCGGCGCCTGAGCCGACGACTCCGGCCGGCCGACGCGACTGCGCGCCGCGCGCCAGGATGGGCAGATGCAGTGGCTGGCACATCGCGAGCACGACGTGCCGCCGTCGATCGAGTGGCTGGCGCCGGACGAGGCCGACCATTGCGCGTCGATTCGCTTCACGAAGCGGCGCACCGAGTTCCTCCTCCGCCGCTGGACCGCCAAGCAGGCGATCGCGGCGGTGCTCGACATCGATCGCACGCCGGCGTCGCTCGCCCGGATCGAGGTACGGCACCGACCGAGCGGCGCGCCCTACGTCCACGTAGACGGACGATCGGCACCGGTCGAGGTGTCGATGAGCGACCGCGCCGGCTGGGCCGTCTGCCTCGTCGGGCCACCGGACCGCACCGAATCCGGACCGCTCGGCATCGACCTCGAAGTCGTCGAGCCTCGCAGCGATGGCTTCGTCGCCGACTTCTTCACCAGGACCGAACGCGACCACGTGCTCGCGATGATGAACCCCGACGAACGCGACCAGGCCGCCAATCTCATCTGGTCGGCCAAAGAGGCCGCCCTCAAGGTCCGACAGGTCGGGCTGCGCGCCGACACCCGGACGGTCGAGGTCGAGTTGCTCGGCGTCACGCAGCCGGGCGGGTGGGCGGCGATGACGGTGACCGGAGTCGACGGCCCGATGCCCGGATGGTGGCGACGCGACGGCGTCTTCGTGCTCACCATCGTCTCCGCCGGCCACAGCGACCCGCCCCAGCTGCTCCCGACCGGGTCCGATCTCGCAACGGGTGTCCCGGTGCATTCCTGGATCGACGACCCGACCTGCTGAGCCCGAGTCGGCACGGGCGGGCGTCGGTCAGACGGTGACACCGTGGCGCGCCATGCCCCGCTCGAGCGCGTCGACCACATAGGGCCGCAGGTCTGCGGCGGCGATGATCCGGTCGACGGATCCGACCTGCAGGGCCCGCTCGATCGTGTGGATGCCGTCGAACTCGTCTGCGACCTCGCCGAGCTTCTCCGATCGCACCTGCTCGGTGGTCTTCGCCAGCTCGGCGCGCAGGGCCGCATCCGAGCCGCCGGCGGCGGCTTGGCGTGCCGCGCTGACCCGCGGGTCGTGTTCGGTGCGCTGCTTGACCTCGCGGGCGAACACGGTCGCAGCCGCCGGGGCCCCACCGATCACCGACGCATAGGACCCCTCGACCGCAGCGATCTCCATCTCCTCGTTGAGCGCCTTGCTGAACACCACGAACGCGCCACCGTGATAGCGCGAGACCACGACGAACACGATCGGGCCGTCGAAGTTGGTGACCGCCCGTCCGATCTCGGCGCCGAACTCGAGCTGACGTCGACGCATCGATTCCGGCGATCCGTCGAAGCCGGACAGATTGGCGAGAACCACCAGCGGCCGGTTGCCGCTGGCGGCATTGATCGCCCGTGCGGTCTTGCGTGACGCGTGGGGAAGAGCGTGCCCGATGTCCATGCCGGCGGGCCGTCCGCGGGCACGAAGCCCTGACGTCCGACCGTGTGCGATTCGATGCCGAGCAGGCTGACCGGGATGCCACCGACCGTGGTGTCCCACACGATCGAGGTGTCGCCGTCGCGCAGGTCCTTCCACCGCTCGAGCGACGAGGCGTCCGCATCGGCCACGGCGCGCATGATCGAGCGCATGTCGAAGGGTTGCTTGCGTTCGGGGTTGAGCTCGGCGGAGAAGACATCACCGACAGTGCGGAACGGGCAGTTCTCCAGTGCCGCATGGTGGCTCGTGCGCACGTCGCGGTCGACCGGGTCGGTGGTGGGTCGCCGCCGCGGGAACCGTTCGCCCGGCACCACGTAGGTGAACTCGTAGTGGCGCAGCAGCAGCTCGCAGGCGTCTGCGAACGACGGCGCCCAGTACTGGGCCTGACCATTGGGACCCATCACCCGGTGGTAGCCACCGATGCCGAAGTTGTCCTCTGCGCTCACCGCGCCGGAGAAGTCGAGCGCCTGCTTGCCCGTCAGGACCATGGTCGATGACGGCGTCATCACCAGGATTCCCTTGGTGTGATTGAGCATCGTGGCCTCGGCGTTCCAATACGGCTGACCGCCCACGTTGATGCCGGTGACCACGATGTTGATCTCGCCTCCGGCCTGGGTGAACTCGATCAGACGCCGCAGCGTGAGCGCGATCCAGTCCATGTTCTCGGTGCCCGAGTCCATGGCGATCAAGGCGCCACTCGAGACGGCGAACCACTCGACCGGCAGGTCGTGTTCGAGTGCGTAGGCCAGGGCGGCATTGACCCGACGGCACTCCGGCTCGGCGAGGTTGCCGAGGCCCTGGGTCGGGTCCGACAGCAGCGCGACCCGCTCCATGCCCTCGGGCACGACCGCCGTGTGGTTCCGCAACAGTCCGACGACGAGGTGAGCGCTGTTGCCGCCCGGCTCGCGCTGGATCGGCACGAGCCGGTCGTCGGCGTCGAGGTCGAGTTCGGTGAACGAATCGGCGGGCAGCCCGGGGCCGGGTGGATGCTGGGTGAACAGCCGGACGATCTCATAGGGGTAGGGCGAGCCGAACCGCGCCGCGGTGAGAACCTTCTGCTGGTAGGCGCCCAACGGCCGGATCGGCTGATCCCCGGCATGTTCCTCGTGGACGATAAGGCCGTGCCCGACGTCTTCGATGTGCAGCGCCGCCTGGCGCAGACCTCCCGTCTGGGACTCGTCGGGTATCCGGACCTTGAGCACGACTTTTTCCAGCCCGACGCGCGCCGCGAGCGGCGCGAATCGTCTCGCCAGGGCGTCGGACTCCTCGGGGGCGAGCGTCCACGGCGCATGGACATCGAGCACGAGTCGGTTGGCGACCGGACGGTCGCGCGGGGTGTAGCGCGTCAACTCTGATCGCATCGCCGCCATCGCCAGCAGCCCCATGCGCTCGAGTTGCGGATAGGTCACCTCGCCGGTGGTGGGGTCGTGCGCCGGGATCAGCGCCCGGATCTCCGCCAGCGCGAACAGGCGGTGGTCCCTCGGGTTGTCGTGGGCGATGCCGTCGAAGAGGTAGACGTCCTCGGGCGAGGGGCGGCGTTCGAGAGCGAAGTTCGCGAGCCGCCAGATCTCCAGACGTTCGGCGAGCATCGGGTGCAGGTTGCGGAACAGCGGCTCCTCGGTGAACGATCCGTCGTCGTCGCCGACGAACGACACGCTCTGGGCCCGGCGCGGTTCGGCGTCGCGTCCGCTGGTGCTGCTGACGGTGACATCGACGCGGTCCACCCGGCGTCGGAAACCACACGACTCCAGCAGCTCCCCAACGTGGGCGGCGGTCCCGGCGATGTCGCGGGGCTCGTCGTCGCTCCAGGTGACGAGGTCGATGACGATCGCGGTGTCCGGGGGTACCGCTTCGAGATGATCGACGATCGCCGCGCACCAGACGGTGAGGTCGTCGAGACCGAGGAACCCGGTCACGACGTGGACCGGATCAGGGTCGTCGCCGAGGTCGGCTCCGGCGATGTGAAACCGGTCGTAGGACGCGGCCGTGATGTCGCCGATCGCCCGGGTCCGATAGAAGCGACGGAGGTAGACCTCGAGGACGAGTGTGTGCAGGGCCGATGCGCTCGCATCATCGTTGGCTCGCCACAACGCGAGGAGCATCGAACGCAGCGGGTGCGGGCATCCTACGAGCCGGGCGATGCGTTCTGGGCGGTCGGCGGCGTCGGGATGGTTGGCGAGATACTCGAGGTGGTCGCGCATCTCCGCGTACAGCTCGCCGGCAGCGGCCGCGAGCGGTGGTTCGTCGAAGAAGTGGAAGCGGACATCGCGGGCCAGATCGGCGACTGGTTGCTGGCGTCCCTGCGTGGCGGCTGCGAGCCGGTCGAGCCGGGCGCGCATTTCGGCGTCGGCCGACGGCTGCAGCGCATCGCGGTGGGTCAGGCGGCGTTCGAGGATCGCGAGCACGATCGGGCTGAGTTCGCTCACCCGCGCGAACGAGCGGAACAACCACATGAGTGCGGCCTCGAGCTCGGGTGTGCGGCGCAGCCCACGGACACCGAACCGCTCCAGTGCACGCTCGAGCCGCGCGCGGTAGTCCTCGGGAAGCCCGGCGTGGTCGGCGTCGAGCCACTGGAGGAACGACACCAGGTACTCCTGGGTGTTCTCGCTGCTCGGCGCGAGGTCGTCGTGCTCGGTCTCGGTCTGGGGCCGGTACAGCGAACCGAGCTCGGCGAAGATGTCGAGCAGACCGTCTTCGCAGGAGATGAGCGACGCATCGGCAGGGTCGGCGATCTCGGCCAGGCGACGCTGTTCGGTGAGCAGTCTTCGTAGGTCTGCGGGCGCCAGGTCGTAGCCCAGCAGATAGTCGCCGAGCGGCTCGTACACGCGATCGCAGGGCTTGCGCGAGAAGTCGATCGTCCGGCCGAACCCGCTGAGGTCGACGCGTGGGCCGCCCGCGGGGGCGGTCCCTGCGCCCTGCGGGCGCAACCGGAGCAGCGCCGCCCCGCGTTCGACCTGACTGTTGGCCGTGACCAGGATCTCCCGCACCTCACCCGCGAACGGCGCCGCGACGGTCGTCTCCATCTTCATGGACTCGAGGACGGCGATCGGCTGGCCTGCGAGGACCGTGTCGCCGGGCTGGACGAGCATGCTCACGATCAGCGCCGGCCAGCCGGCGCGTACGAGCACGCCATCCTCGCGATGGATCACGTGCGAGGCGTGGCCGGCCTGCACGCGGAACCCGAGCTCGGTCGGCGACACGACCAGGCGATGGCGACGGCCGGCGCAGGTGAGGCGGCGCTCGTACTCGTCGAGTGCATCGACGGTGACATGGGCAACGCTGCGGCCGGCGCGCACGGCATAGGTACGCGGCCCGATGCAATCGACATCGAGGCGATACGACTCGCCGAGGTACCCCAGCTCGATCCCGGTCCCGATCTGGTCGGGGGGCTGGGGACGACCGCGCTCGGCCGAAGCGTAGAACGCCTCCTGGGCACGTCGCCGGTCGGCCTCGTAGGCCTCGACGGCTGCGGCCAGCAACACCAACGGATCGGGCCCGGCAGGTGGCCGTTGGGCGATCATCTGGTCGAGCCACCGTAGGTCCACCTCGTCGCGCTGGAACCGTTCGTCGTCGAGCAGTGCCAACAGCAGCGACAGGTTCGTGGTGCCGCCGTCGATCACGACCGTGGTGCGCTCGAGCGCGTGGCGGAGCCGGGTCAGCGCCACCGACCGGTCGGGACCCCATGCGGTGATGATGGCGAGCAGCGAGTCGGTCTCGTCGACGCGATCGCCGACACGCCGGTTGGCGTCCACCCGCACGCCGGTACCGACGGGGAACGACAACAGCGCGACACGGCCCGGACTGACGGCGAAGTCGTCGTCGGGGTCCTCGGCGAGCAGCCGGACCTCCATGGCGACGCCATCGGCAGCGGGCTCGTCGGCGGGCAGCGCTTCCCCGCGGTGCAGCCGCAGGCGCCAGCCGATGAAGCTCGCGCCCGACCGCTCCTCGGCGGTGGCGTGATCGGGTGGCGCGACACAATCGAACGCAGTGACCGCGAAGTCGGTGTGGTCGTGCACGACGGTGACCATTCCCGCGCCGCGGTACCCGACGGTTCGAGCCAGATCAGAGACCGCAGCTCGGATCGCCGCCCGCAACTCCTCCGAGTATCGCGGCGCACGGGGCCTCGGCGACCAGGGAGTGATGACTGCGGCGGACGCTCACGTCGCGGCCGCCGAGGTTCCAGACCGTGCCGTGGTCGTCGACCACGATATCGACCTCGACCCGTCGGAGCGGTCGGCCGTCCAGGAGCGCTGCGACATCGCCGACAGCAGCAAGCGTGGACGGATCAGCCACGCGACGCACCGTGTCGGCGTCGGGCCCGACGACCCCGATGTCTGCGGCGGCGAAGGCTTCGATCAACGCCGCTCGGTCGTGGTCGTGCCATACCCCCAGCCACACCGTGTCGATGGCCGCCGCTCGGAGGCAATCGACGACATCGGCGACAGAGCGTTGATCGACGCCGCGGCAGAGCCAGCGCGCCTCGTCGGCCTCGCGACCGAACCACGGCCGGGGATCCGGGTCGTCGTGGAACAGCACGGTGGTGATCGGCGGGGCGTCGCCGGCGTCATTGAGTCCGGCGACAGCGTCGAGCACCCGCACCGCGGTCTCGCCGGAATCGATCACGGCCAGCCGCTGGACACCCACGGTGGAAGTCACGTCGGCGCCTCCTCGCTCACCGTCGGTAGGTCGCGTGCAGCGCGGCCGCGACCGATTCGGGGATGGGTGCCGGCAACGGGACCGTCTCGTAGCCATCGAGCCGGGCCACGACCGTCCCCGAGGCATCGGCGACGACGCAGTCGTACACCCCGGGCGAGGTCTCCCTTGCGACTGCACGAAGCGGCCCTTCGGGTCGAGCCGTGGCATACCAGCGCGCCCGGCCCACATGGTGGGGCAACGCGAGCCGGTCCTCCAGACCCGCCTGCCACAGGCCGGCAGCCTGGAAGCACAGTTCCAGCAGTCTCGGAGCACCGACGAGCGGTTGCTCCGGCGGCTGATGGTTGGCGGGAAGCGGGTCCGTCAGCGACGCCACCGACGTGTCCCCGCTCCTCCACGCCCCTGACACCACCTGGTAGGCCGGGCCGTGGAAATAGAACGAATAGACCTGGTCGGCATCGAGCACCGAGTCACCGGGATCGCCCGGAGGCTCGACCTGCTCCGATGCCGGCGCCACGGCGCCCAGCCGCACCGTGCCTGTGAAGTGCACGGTGTGCTGCGGCTGCTCCTGTCCGGGCAGCCGGCGCTCGGCGCCGAGCCTGCAGTGGGCCACGAGTTCGTCGCCGTCGGGAGCGAGGACCGCCTGCACCGTCAGCGCGCGGGGCTCGTCACGGAAGAACTTCAGCGGCGCGGCGAACGTGACGTCGTCGACCCCCAGCACATGGAGATCGGGCGCCAGCAGCTGCGCGGCTTCGGCAAACGCCTCCATGCCCATCACCCCGGGCAACACCGGCGTGCCGTCGATTCGATGGTCGTCGAGGAACGGCTGCTGGAGCGGATCGAGCGTCGTCTCGACGATCACGCCGTCGTGGACGCTCATCCTCGCCTGCCCGATCATGGGTCCGTGGTCGGACTCCTCCCCCACCATCGAGGCCGGATCGACGCCGCCCCGATCGTCGTATTCGGCCGCCATCAGGCCGAGCTCACCGGCGACGATGACCTCGCCGCGGAACGCACTCGACACCAACTCGCGACGAATCCAGGCAACGCCGGCCTCGGGCGGCAGCATCTGCACGCCGGCCATCTCCATGATCTTCGGAATCGACCCGCGGGTCGCCATGCCGATGCCGCCCCAGGCCGTCCAGTCCAACGCCAGCGCACGGGTCGCGGGTCGGCTCCTGCGGACGTTGCTGGTGATCTTGCAGAGCAGATCGTTGGCGGCCGAGTAGTCGGTCTGGCCCTGGTTGCCAAAGCGCCCGGCCACCGAGGAGAACACGACGGTTGCGCCGATCTCCATGTCCTGAGCCGCATGGAACACGTTGAACCACCCGTCGCTCTTCACGTCGAAGACGAGGTCGTACTCGTGCGGTTCCTTGTCGGGCAGGATGCGGCTGATCTCGAGGCCCGCGGCATGGAGCAATACGTCGATGCGGCCGCTGATGCGGCGCACGTCGTCGATCGCAGCAGCGACGCCCTCGGCGTCGGTGAGATCGACCGAGTGGTAGTGCACGGTCCCGCCGGCTGCCTCCACCGACTCGATGGCCGTGAGGGCCGCGTCGAGCCGTTCGAACCCGGCGAGCTCGCGTTCGATCGCCACCGGCGTGGGGTGATCACCTGCCGCTCGCAGCCGCTCGGCGATCGTGACCTTGAGACCATCGCGGTCCCCACGGAACGCCGAGAGATCGGGGTCGGCGGCGTCGGGCGTCGGAGTCAGGTCGAGGAGATGGAAGGTGCCGCCCGACGCAGCGGCGAGGTCGGCGGTGATCGCCGACACGATGCTGCCCGCGGCACCGGTGACCACGACGACCGAGTCCCCGTCGAGCGTCATGCCCGCACCGGACACCAGCTGACCATCGTCGGCCCGCTCCGGGAAGGGCGCCTCGACGAACGCCACGCCGAAGCGCCGGCCCTCGACACGCCCGATCTCGACACACCCGGGATCGAAGAGCGTCTCCTCGATCAGCTGGGCGGCGATCGCCGCAGTCTTGCGGCTGGGGGCGACGTCGACGGCCTTCACCAGCGCCTCGGAACGCTCCTTCCGGTACGACTTCGTGAAGCCGACGACCGGGCCGCCGAGCGGGTTGGTGGCCCCGTCGACGTCGTAGCCGTGGTAGCCGCCGAGGCGGGTGCCCGAGACAAGGAATGGGCTGGCGTCGTACAGACACCGCAT
This sequence comes from uncultured Acidimicrobiaceae bacterium, assembly GCA_963716795.1. Lineage (GTDB taxonomy): Bacteria > Actinomycetota > Acidimicrobiia > Acidimicrobiales > UBA8592 > CAVQUE01. The sequence continues at coordinate 201,297 of CAVQUE010000007.1, forward strand.
GGTGGCGTACAGGGTCTTCACCCGTCGGCGCAGCGCCTCGCGCCAGCGTGCGAGGTCGTAGCCGGCGAGATCCCCGTCCTCATCGAGAGCCGGAAGCCAGTACACGCCCGTGATCGGTCGTTGGGCGTGCCAGGCCTCGACCTGGCCGACCAATGTGTCGGTCGCGATGCCCGGCTCCAGCGAGAGCACCTCGGCACCGGCCTTCTCCAACTGCTTGACCAGGGCTGCGCCCACGCCGCCTTCGTCGAGCATCACGACGATGCGGGCGCCGTCGAGATCGACGCCGGTGGGCAGGCAGTCCTGCGCCGACGGGCGCAGCGACGGGATCGGGATCCGGCGAGGCAAGGCGTCGACGGCATCGAGGTCGCCCTGGACGACGCTCGGTGCAGCCTGATCCGCAGAGGGAGCCGCAGGCCTGGGCGCGGCCTCGGCCCCATTCGCCGGGGTGCCGAGTCCGGCGCGCTCGCGCACCCAACCCGCGACATGGGCCAGCGTCGGGAAGTCGCGCAGCTGCAGGTTCTCGTCACGCTCCAACCCGTACTGGCCGCGCACCGCCGCGAACACCTCGGCCTGCTTCACCGTGTCCACACCCAGATCCGCCTCCAGATCCAGATCCGGCTCCAACAACTCACTCGGATACCCCGTCATCTCCGCAACAACCGCCGTCACCCGCACCAACACCTCATCCACCGACGCCACCGGCTCGGGCGCAGCCGCAGACCCGTCGCCCGCGGGAGCGGCAGCCGGCGCAGCAGCGTCCGTCAGAGCAGCATCGCCAGCGGGTGCCGCACCGAGTCCGGCGCGCTCGCGCACCCAACCAGCCACGTGGGCCAGGGTCGGGAAGTCGCGCAGCTGCAGGTTCTCGTCACGCTCCAACCCGTACTGGCCGCGCACCGCCGCGAACACCTCGGCCTGCTTCACCGTGTCCACACCCAGATCCGCCTCCAGATCCAGATCCGGCTCCAACAACTCACTCGGATACCCCGTCATCTCCGCAACAACCGCCGTCACCCGCACCAACACCTCATCCACCGACGCCACCGGCTCGGGCGCAGCCGCAGACCCGTCGCCCGCGGGAGCGGCAGCCGGCGCAGCAGCGTCCGTCAGAGCAGCATCGCCAGCGGGTGCCGCACCGAGTCCGGCGCGCTCGCGCACCCAACCAGCCACGTGGGCCAGGGTCGGGAAGTCGCGCAGCTGCAGGTTCTCGTCACGCTCCAACCCGTACTGGCCGCGCACCGCCGCGAACACCTCGGCCTGCTTCACCGTGTCCACACCCAGATCCGCCTCCAGATCCAGATCCGGCTCCAACAACTCACTCGGATACCCCGTCATCTCCGCAACAACCGCCGTCACCCGCACCAACACCTCATCCACCGCAGCCATCAGCGCCAGCATCGCCACCTGACGCAGCCGCGGGCTCGGGCGTCGCACTCATCGATACGGGCGTGCTCGCCGGCGCCGCGTCGGCGGCAGGTGCCGCACCCGGTCCCGCATGCTCACGGACCCACCCGGCCACATGGCGCAGCGTCGGGAAGTCGCGCAGCTGCAGGTTCTCGTCACGCTCCAACCCGTAGTGACCGCGCACCGCCGCGAACACCTCGGCCTGCTTCACCGTGTCCACACCCAGATCCGCCTCCAGATCCAGATCCGGCTCCAACAACTCACTCGGATACCCCGTCATCTCCGCAACAACCGCCGTCACCCGCACCAACACCTCATCCACCGACGCCACCGGTTCGGGCGCAGCCGCAGACCCGGCGCGGCCGCGACCGGCTCAGCCGTCATGGCGGGCACGGGCGTCGGAGCAGCAACGGGGACGATCGCTTCCGGTGCCGGCGGCGACGGGACCGCTGGCGGAGCGACTGCGGGCGGTGCGGCCGGAGTCATCCGCTCGACAACCGGTCCGAGCTGGCCGGCGTAGGGCACCGGCACCGCCGTGGTGTGCTCCGCTGCTGTGGGGGCGCCGACGTCGGCCACCCGTAGACGGCGATGGTCGGTCTCCAGACGGGCGCCATCATGGCCCCCGAGTTCGTCGAGCCACCGTTGCCAGGCCGCCGCGTCGACGATGCGGTACTCGTAGCCGAGCTCGTCGGGCGCGCGGTGCCGGCCGTCTGCGACCGGCGTCCAGCGCAGCAGCGCCATGGCCACCTGGGAACCGAATCCTGCTGCCAGCCGCAGCGCATAGCGGACCGGATGGGCGCCGCCACGCGACAGGTTGAGGTCTCCGAGATCGGGATCGGGATCGCGATAGTTCGGGACGGGCGGCACGATGCCGGTCTCGAGGGCCTTGACGGCGACGACGTCCTCGATCCCCGCGCCCATCGTGTGGCCGGTGAATCCCTTGGTATTGGTGATCACGACCTTGTCGGCGTCGGGACCGAACACCGAACGCAGTGCATGGATCTCCGCTGCGGCCGATCCGCCACGGGCGGGGGTGTAGGTCTCGTGGGAGACGAACATGGTCTCGCCGGCGATGTCGCCACGGCGGACACCGCGGGACTCGGCCTGGTCGATCACGGCCTCCATGACCGCACCGATGTGTTCGACGTCGAGCCGGGTGCCGTGGAACGCCGAGTTGGCGGTGACTGCGCCGAGCACCTCACAGATCGGCTGGAGTCCGCGCTCGCGAGCGGCCTCGGCGGCCTCGACCACGAACGCTGCAGCGCCCATGCCGAGGATCATGCCGTGGCGTCGGCGGTCGAACGGCGTGGCCGCGTCCTCGACGTGTTCGTCGGTGGCGGCCGCTCCGCTGGCGAGGAACCCGCTGGCGATCCATGGCATCAGCGAGTCGGCGGTGGCGTCATCGGCCGACACGACGACGACGCGGCGGCACCGGCCGGCGCGAATCCAGTCCTCGGCCAGCGCGATCGCCTGGGTCGTCGATGCGCATGCGGCGTTGACCTGGGTGTTCGGTCCGCGGGCGCCGATGATCTCCGCGAACTGCGAGTGGCCCATCGACAGGACCCGGAACAGGAAGCGCCGGTCGAAGCCGTAGGGGTGCGCCTCCATCTCGGCGCGGAGGTTGGCGATCAGGCGATCGACCTCGGCGGCGGCCGGCTCGGAGCCATCCATGCGGGCACGCACACCCTCGAGCGCGAGGAGGTGCTCACGTCGGGCCCGGTCGGCGGTGTAGGCCTCGACGTCCTCGGCGAAGCGGTCGTAGCCGGGGAATGCGCTGGCGAAGATCACGCCCGTGTCGTCGCGCAGTGCGTCGGGCAGGCCCCACCGGTCGGGCAGTTGCGTGCCGATCGTCGTGGTCTTGTAGCGCATCACCAGCGGGATCCCGGCGTCACGCAGTGCGTCGAAGCCGGCGCCGATCGCCAGACGGGTCGTGGTGTCGAGGGCCTCGTCGCGGGCCGTGTCGATCGCGAACTGCTCGACGATGTCGAGCGGCGCATGGCGGCCGGCGAGCTTGATGACCTCGGCGGGGTCGTCGATGGTCTCGAAGCTCGCGCCGCCGGACTCGCTCTTGACCAGCCGGGTGATGTGCATGTCGGCCATGCGGGCCCGCGCCGTGTCGGGGAGCGTGTCGATGAACTGCTGGCCGGCCAGGATCCGGGCGATGTTGGCGTCGTCGAAGGTCTGGTCGACGCCCGGGAGACCCAGCGCGGCGCCGGTGACCACGACCGGGTCGGCGTCCACGCGCCCACCGGACCCGGCCGGTGGAGCCGACGGAGCGGGCTCGGCCGGCGCGGCCGCTTCGCCGCCGTAGATCCGGAGGCCCTCTTCGATGACGCCGGCGAACAGCTGGCCGAGCGCCATGATGCGATCGTCGCCGCCACCGGACGCCACGGGCAGTGTCGGGGCGACCGAGCTCGTCGCGGGTGTCGACACGCGCGGAACCGCCGTGGCCGCGGCAGGCGCAGCGGCGGGAGCTGCCGGTTCCTCGAAACCCACGCCTGCGGCCCACAGACCACACAGCGCCTGGTTGATGGCCGTGGCGTCGGCGAGCTTGGGGTGATTGGTGAAGAGCGCGAGGACATCGTCGTGGTGGCCGAGCACGTCGTCGACGAACCCGTGCAGGGCCCGCTTCGGGCCGATCTCGACGAAGACGCGGGCGCCGGCCTCGTAGAGGGTGTGCAGGCCCTTCACGAACTGCACCGGCGAGGCCACCTGGCGGCCCAGGTAGTCGAGCATCGTGTCGCTGGTCGCGTCCGAGGGGTAGAACTCGCCGGTCACGTTCGCGACCAGCGGCACCCGCGGCGGCTGCACGTCGAGCCGCTCGAGCGTGGCCACCAACGGCACCGAGGCCGGCGCGACGATCGTCGTGTGGAACGCATGACTCACCGGGATGCGGACCGCCTGCATGCCGGCTGCGGTGAACGCATCGATCGCCGCCAGGACCGCATCGGTCGCCCCACCGACCACCGCCTGGTTGTTCGAGTTGATGTTCGCGACGACCGCATAGCCGGGAGTGGCGTCGATGATTCGCTCGATCTCGGTCAGCGGCCCGAACACTGCGGCCATCGCGCCGTTGTCCTCGACCGACAGGCGAGCCATCTCGCGGCCTCGGGCACTCACGGCTTCGAGGGCGGCGGCGAACGTGAGCGAGCCGGCAGCGACGAGCGCGCCGTACTCGCCCAGGCTGTGACCCATCACCATGTCGGGATGCATCCCGTAGGCGCCCAGGAGGCGGCTGATGCTCGCATCGGTGGCGAGGACGGCGGGCTGGGTGATCTCGGTCTGCAGCAGCTGCTGTTCGAGCTGGGTGACCGCAGCGGGATCATCGCCGTCGACGAAGATGTACGACGAGAGCGGGCGCCCCAGCAATGGCGTCATCACCTCGTCGGCTTCGCGGAACGTGTCGGCGACGATCGGTTCGCCGGCACGCAGGTCCTGGAGCATGTTGACGTACTGCGAGCCCTGCCCGGTGTAGAGGAACGCCACCTTCGGGGCCGGTCCGCGTCCGACGAACACCCCCTGCTGGCGCAGCATCCGGAACATCGCCGGGTTGTTCGTGGTCAGCGCCTTGACGGCCTTGTCGAGCTTGCTCGCGAGATCGGCCGCGTCGGCGAAGTCGACTGCGATCCGGCGATCGGCCCGCCCGACCGCGGGGTCGGGACGGCCAGCCGCCGGCGTCCGGCCGGCCTGCGCGTCGGCGAGCGCCCGCTGCACCTGGGCGAGCAGGGCGGCGTCGTCGGGCGCGCCGAGCACCAGGGCCCCGCGTGGGGGCGGCTTGGTCACGTCGGCCGCGGCAGCGAGCGAACCGGGGTCCGCAGTATCCGGCGAGGCCACCGCGGGACGCTGGCCGACGGATGCGCCGGCGAAGATCCTCGCCGGTGGCTTGTGCCTGCCGGGGATGTGTTCTTCGAGCACGAGATGGAAGTTCGTGCCGCCGAACCCGAATGCGCTCACGCCGCCTCGGCGGACTCCGCCCGGGGGCACCGGCCAGTCGCGCAGCGCGGTGTTGACGACGAACGGCGAGGTCTCCCAGTCGACGTTCGGGTTGGGATCGACGAAGTTGAGGCTGGGCGCGAGCACCTTGTCGTGCAGGCTGCGCACCATCTTGAACGCGCCCGCCGCACCGGCGGCGGCCTTGAGGTGTCCGATGTTGGACTTCACCGAACCGAGCGCGATGCTCTTGGGCCCCGCTCCCGCCGCACCGAAGACATCGGTGAGGCTCTGCAGCTCGGTGGCATCACCGACGCGGGTCGACGTGCCGTGCGCCTCGATGGCGGTGACCGTGCCGGGGTCCTCGCCGGCGGCGCGCCAGGCTCGTTCGACCGCGAGCCGCTGACCGATCGGATTCGGGGCGGTGATGCCCTTGCCCTTGCCGTCGCTCGATCCCGCGATGCCGAGGATCACCGAGTAGATCCTGTCGCCGTCGCGTTCGGCGTCCTCGAGCCGTTTCAGCACGAACAGCGCCGCGCCCTCCCCCATCACGAACCCGTCGGCTCCGGCGTCGAACGGTCGGGTGCCGGTCGCGGACAGCGCGCCGATCTTGCAGAACTTCACGAACGCCGCCACGCCCATGTTGTGGTCGACGCCGCCGGTGATCGCGAGGTCGAAGCGATGGTCGACCAGGCCCTCGACCGCGACGCTCATCGCTGCGAGACCCGACGCACATGCGGCGTCGGTGGTGAAGTTGGGGCCACGGAAGTCGAACAGGTTGGCGATCCGGCCGGCCATGACGTTGGCCAACTCGCCCGGCATCGTGTCCTCGTTGATCTCGCCGAAGTGCGAGAGGAAATGGGTTCTGGTCTCGTCGAGGATGTGCTGGCGCTGATCGGCAGTCAGCGCCGCGAACGACTCGGCGTGCTGGAGATCACGCAGCAGCTCGGGCAACTCGATGCGCAGGTTGGTCTCGTAGTGCTTCTCGCCGCCGATTGCATTGCCGATGATGACCGCGACGTTGTCGGGGTCGGTCTTCCAATCCGGCCAGCCGGCATCGACGAGCGCTGCACGCGCCGCGGCGATGGCCCACCGCTGCCCATCGTCCATCTGCTCGGCGACCTTCGGCGGGATCGGCAGCTTCCAGCGGATGGGATCCCACGGGAACTCGCGCACCCAGCCGCCGACCTTGGAGTAGGTCTTGTCGGGTTCGGCGTGATCGGGCGAGTAGTACAGCGCCGGGTCCCACCGCTCCGGAGGGACGTCGCCGATGGAGTAGCGGCCGCTGGTGAGGTTCGCCCAGAAGGAATCGGCGTCGGGTGCGTCGGGCATGATCGCGCTGAGGCCGACCACCGCGATCGGTGATCTCGGCGTGGCGAAGGTGTCGGACATCGTGGGAACTCCTGGGCCGTGTCAGTGGGCCCTCGTCGGCGGACGTGTACAGCGATGGTGAAGGACGGCGCGTCTCATGACGGGTTGCGGCCGTAGAGCACGGCGGCGACCTCGTCCATGTCTGCGAGCAGTCCGGTCTGTGCAGCACGAATGGCTGCATCGGGAACCGTGGCGAGCAGCGGCGCGACGTCGGCACTGGACGCATCGAGCGACCCCGTGACCCAGCCGACGCCCTCGTGGCCGACCTTCTGGGCGGCTTCGCGGGCGAACACGCGGCTCATCGCCGCCAAGGCGACGCCGTCGAAGCGGTCCAGGCTCTTCTCGTGACGGTTGCCGTCGAGCGCGGTCGCCGCACGTCGGGCGAAGGTCTCCGCGCACTCGGCGTGGGTGATCAGGTCTCCGAGCCGGAACAAGATGTGCTGGTTGCGCGTCAGACGAGCGACTCGACAGGCCTCCAGCACGGCTGCGAGCGCCTGCATCGCCAGTGCTGCGTAGCCGGCACCCACCGTGGGGTGATCGGCTTCGAGCCGGACGAGGTCTGCAGCGCGGTCGCGGTAGTAGTCGCCTCTGGACTTGAGGTGCTGCTGCCAGCGGTCGCGGGCGATCGTCATCTCCATGATCTCCGAGGTGCCCTCGTAGATCGTGGTGATCCTGACATCGCGCTTGATCTTCTCGACGATGTACTCGCGTGTGTACCCGTAGCCACCGTGCGCCTGGATCGCGGCGTCAGCCGCGGCGTTGCCGGCTTCGGTGGCCATCAGCTTGGCGATCGCGCCCTCGGTGTTCATCGCGCCGTTCTCGCCGAGACCGCGATCGATCCGGTCCGCGGTGTCCTCGATGTAGCTGCGCGCAGCCTCGAGGCGCACCGCGTGGGGCACGATCAACTTGTGGGTGAACCCCTGCTTCTCGGCGAGGGGCGCACCGCCCTGCTGGCGCTCGAGGGAGTACTCGATCGCCCGGTCGAGGGCCTCCCACCCGCCACCGAGACCGAAGGCCGCGACCATCACCCGCGTGTACCCGAACACCTGCTGCGCCTGGATCAGCCCGAGGCCCTCGACGGCACCGATCAGGTGGTCGGCAGGCACCTCGACGTCGTCGAGGAACAGCGCCGCCGTGTTGGACAGCCGCAGACCGTGCTTGTCCTCGGGAGGCGCGGCGGTGAGGCCGGGCGTCGCCTGGGGCACGACGAACCACGACGGGCCATCGGGGGTCCGGGCGAGGATGGTGACCGCGTCGGCGATCGATCCGTTCGAGATCCACTGCTTGCGACCGTTGATGCGATAGCCGGTGACGACGCCGTCCTCTTCGATCCGCACGGCGGTGGTCTTCATCGCGCCGAGATCGGATCCGGCGTCGGGCTCGGTCGCCCCGTAGGCGAACACGAGGCCTTCCTCGGCGATCGCGCCCAGCCACCGCTGCTTCTGCTCCTCGGTGGCACCGAACAGGATCGGATCACTGCCGAGGAACGTTGCGAACACGGCGGTGGCGAGTCCGATGTCGTGGCGGGCCATGACCTCGCAGACGCGATAGGAATCGAACGCCCCACCGTCCATGCCGCCGTAGGCCTCGGGCACGAACACCAACTGGACCCCGAGCTGGTTCGGGTCGCTCATGGCCCGCACGATGTCCTCGGGACACCGGTCCTCGTGGTCTAGTTCGAGTTGCAGCGTGGCGGGGAGAGCGTGGCCGACGAACTCGCCGAGAGCATCGAGCATCATCTCGAGGGTGTCGGGATCGAGTCCGGCCGGCGCGACGTGTGCGCCGGTCAGCGTGAGCGAATCGGTCATCGCGGTCCCCCTCGTGTGAGCAGTCCCGCACCAACCTAGGAAATTTCGGCGCTCGTCTCCACGGCCTTAGGTCACCGGATCCCGCGGTGGTCGGTCGCCACCGAACAACCGAGTCGCCTGCTCCCGCCGGAGCGCCAGGAACCGACCCTCGGCCTCCACCAGCGCCTGGTCCGGGGCGCTGGCCAGCGCGATCGAACCGGTGATCGCGGCCCGGACGCCGAGTACGTCGATGAGGCGGGCTTGCAGGCGCAGGGGTCGGTCGAGGGGCACCGTCGAGCGATAGCGCACCTGCAGCCTGCCAGTGACGCTGGGGTGGCCGGCTGCGGCCGCCGCGTAGCCCATGATCTGATCGAGCAACATCGCGCTCGATGCCGCCGTGGGCGTAGGTGGGTGGCCCCTCGTAGCGCCAATCCAGGGTGCACGAGCCGATCGCTGCGCCATCGACGATCTCCACGCGCATGGGTGGCGCGAGGGGTTGCCAGCCCCGACGACCGGGTTGAACCATCGTTGACCCCGATGCAGCTCGTCGACCGACGCGGGCTCGTCGACGCGACGCTGCACCTCGGCGAGCGTGGCGGCCAGCCGGCGGGCATCGAGCGCGACATCACGCAGCACCTCGACGCCGACCTCGGTGCCGATCGTGGCCGACGTGAGCGAGCGGAGCGCATCGCCCAGCTCCGCAACTGCCTCTCGCCGCTCGACGAGGTCCGGCGTCGGCTCGCCTACGGCACCATCGCCCGGCCGAAAACCGGCGAGGGGCCGGTCGGGCGCGGCGCCGGGAGCGAGTCGTGGTGGTCGGTCTGGAGTGGGCATCGGACCATCTTGGCCCCACCCCGCCCGCAGAGCGCAGCGACGCCCCGGAGCCGACGAGCATCAGTGCGCAGCGTGCACCCGGGTCACCCCACGGAGGCGATCGGTCTCGTCGAGGATGTCGCCGACGATGGACTCCAGGACGTCCTCGAGGGTGATCAGCCCGACCCGCCCATCGGCGGGGTGGCGCACGGCAGCGACGTGGATCTGGGCACGACGCATCGCGAACAGCACGTCGCGCAGCGCGCCGATCGGGTGCCACCACCAGCATCCGGCGGATGAGCGCCGGATCCACCGGCGCTGCCAGGGTCGCCGGGTCGTCGATGGTCAGCAGGTCCTTGGCGTGCACGAATCCGACGATGAGGTCACCCGTGATGAGTGGGATACGCGAGTGCCCGCTCGCAGCCGACAACGCGGCGAGTTCGGCAACGGTCGCCGAACGCTCGGCGGTGACCACCTGACCCCACGGGATCATCACCGCAGCCGTCTTGCGGTTGCGGAAGTCGAGCGCACCGGCCAACAACAGGTGCTGGGTGTCGCCGATGATCCCCTCACCACGCGAGGCCTCGACCAGCGCGATCAGCTCCCGGGCCGTGTGCGCGCTGCCGAACTCGTCGCGTTGGCGCACCCCGAAGGGTCGCAGCACCAGCGAGGCCAGCCCGTTCAGCGACCAGATCAGCGGCCGGAACATCGCAACGAACGCGTTGTGGATCGGCGCGAGGCGCATCGCCACCCGTTCGGGTGCCGCCAGGGCGAGGTTCTTCGGGATCATCTCCCCGACCACCATGTGCAAGAACACGACCAGCGACAGGCTGACGGCGAATGCAATGCCGTGCTCGAGCCCCGAGGGCAGGCCGAGGGGATGGAGGGCGTCCTCGAACAGACCCGCCACGGCTGGTTCGGCCACCGCGCCCAGCCCGAGCGACGCCATCGTGATCCCGAGCTGTGCGCCCGACAGCGTCAGCGGCAGACGGCGCATCGAGGCGAGCGCCCGCCTCGCCGAACGCGATCCGTCGGCTGCCAAGGCGTCGAGACGCGACTGGCGTGCGGCGATCGAGCGCGAATTCCGTGGCGACGAAGACGCCGTTGAGGATCAGCAACAGCGCAGCGATGATCAGCGCGACGGTGGTCACGACCGACCTCGGACCCGTCGGCCGAGCCGAGCCTGCAGCTGCTGCCACGGCTCGTGGAGGCGCACCGACGCGATGCGGTTGCGGTCCATCTCGACGACTTCGAGCTGCCACCCGTCGACCCGCAACACCTCGCCTTCGACGGGGATCCGTTGGAGTGCGTCGAGGATGAACCCTGCCAATGTCTCGTAGTCGCCGTCGGCGATCACGAACCCGCAGGCGTCGGCCACCTCGTCGCGGTGCAGACCGCCGTCGAGCACGGTGACGCCCTCGTCCTCGACCACCGTGAGTTCGGTGGCGTCATCGTGTTCGTCGTCGATCTCGCCAACGATCTCTTCGAGTAGGTCCTCCAGACTCACGACCCCCGCCGTGCCGCCGTGTTCGTCGACGACGATGGCCAGGTGGCTCCGCGACCGCCGCAGGTCCGCCATCACCGCGACGAGCTCGCGGCCCTCCGGGACTGCGAGGGCGTGCGAGGTGACCGAGGTGATGGGGGTGTCGCCCCGTTCGTCGGGCGCGACGGCGAGCGCAGCCTTGACGTGGACGATGCCGACCACGTCGTCGATGCTGTCGCCGATCACCGGGAACCGCGACCGCCCGGTGTCGGCGCTCAAGGCGACGAGATCGGCGACGCTGGCGTCGGCATCGAGGGTGTGGAGCGCCACCCGGGGTACCAGCACATCGGCTGCGACCTTGTCACCGAAGCGGATGGTCCGGGTCAACAGCTGCACCTCTGCGCTGTCGAGCACGCCTTCGTCGCCTGATGAGCGCACGAGGTACTCGAGGTCATCGAGCGACGGGGTCGAGGTGAGCTCGTGCGCTGGCTCGACCCCGAGGCGACGGGTCAGCCGCTCGGCTGCCCGGTCCGAGATCCAGATGAAGGGCCGTGCCACCAGCCCATAGGCGCGGAACGGTCCCGCCAGCGCCTTGGCCGTACCGAGGGGACGGGCGATCGCAGCGTTCTTCGGCACCAGCTCGCCCATGACCATCTGGAACGCTGTTGCGATCAGCAACGCCAGGATGACCGAGAGGGTGCCGCTCGCTCGCTCCCCGGCCACGTCGACGACAGCCGGTTCGACCAGTCGCGCGACGGTGGGTTCGGCGATGAAGCCCAGCGCCACCGAGGTCAGCGTGATGCCGAGCTGTGCGCCGCTGAGGTGATACGAGAGCCTCGTCAGCAACGACAACACCGAGGCGGCACGGCGCCGACCATCGCCGGCTTGTTGCTCGATGCGGGTGCGGTCGACCGCAACCAGCGCGAACTCCGTGGCCACGAAGAACGCGTTGGCCGCCACCAGCGCCACCACGGCGACGAGCCCCAATGCGGTGTCCATGTCGCGCCCACCGTAGTGGTCGCCCCCGCGTCGGACGCTCGAACAGCCCCGACAGCGCCGCCGTCATCGCGCGGTAGCGTGGCGATCGACCCATGACGATGCATGCCACGCCGACGGGCTCGTCCCCGCCGACGAGCCCCGGACTCGAACCGAGCCAGCGAACCGACCCGCCCGGCGACCCCGGGCGACACGCGTCACGAGGTCGGCACGGGTTTCCGACGGCAACGATCGACCCGGATGCCACGCTCGGGTGGATGCGACGGTTGTGGCCGCTCGTGCGGGCCCACCGCAGGGCGCTGGTGATCGGTGTGATCACCGGGGTCATCGCCCTGGTGCTCCAGGTCTCGGTTCCCGCGTTGGCCCGATCGGCGATCGATGCCACGAGCGACCTCGACCGCAGCGCTCTCCAACAGTGGGTGGTGCTCCTGCTCGTCGCCGCTGTGGGCAGGTTCGGGTTCGGCGCGATGTATCGCTATGCGCTGTTCCAACTCGCGTGGGGTGTCGAGACCGACCTCCGGGCGTTGCTGTATGCCCACCTGACGACGCTGTCGTTCTCCTACTACGACCGTACCCAGTCCGGTCAGGTCATCTCGCGCGCCAACAGCGACATCCGCTCCATCCAGGTGCTGTTGGCGTTCGGCCCACTCGTGCTCATGAGCGTGCTCGCGTTCGCCGTGGCGTTCGTGTTCATGTTGTCCATCAACGTCCCGCTCACCCTGGTGGCGCTGTCGACGCTGCCGGGCGTGTACTTCTTCGGGCAGCGTCTACGCAACGTGGCCTTCCCCCTCACGTGGGTCAGCCAGGCTCGTATGGCCGAGATGGCCACCATCGTCGACGAGAACGTCAACGGCACCCGAGTCGTCAAGTCTTTCGCCGCCGAGGAACGCCAGGTCAACCTGCTGGCCCGATCGGCCGACCATCTGCGATGGGCGAACATCGAGGCCGTGAGGGCCCGGGCCCGCTACAACCCCTGGGTCGAGGCGCTCCCCCGTCTGGGCATGGCGATGGTGCTGCTCTACGGCGGTCTGTTGGCCATCGACGGCGAGGTCACGGTCGGCACGCTGTTCGCCTTCAACGCCTACGTCATCATGTTGCAGGCGCCGTTCCGGATGTTCGGATTCCTGCTGCTGCAGAGCCAACGGGCCGCAGCGTCGGCAGGTCGGGTCTACGACGTGCTCGACACCGAACCCGACGTCCGCGACGCCCCCGACGCCGTCGATCTCGTCGCCGAGTCCGGGGCCGTGTCGTTCCGCGACGTGCACTTCGGCTACCCGTCGGCGGCACCGGCCGACGCCGAACGCAGGCCCCATGTGCTCGCCGGGCTGAACCTCGACGTCGCTGGCGGCGAGACCGTGGCGATCGTCGGCCGCACCGGTAGCGGCAAGTCCACCATCGCCCGGTTGCTCGACCGCTTCTACGACCTCGACAGCGGCTCGATCACCATCGACGGCCAGGACATCGCCGATGTGACCCTCACCAGCCTGCGGGACCAGGTCGGGGTGGCCTTCGACGAGCCGTTCCTGTTCTCGGTGTCGGTCCGCGACAACATCGCCTACGCCCGGCCGGATGCCAGCTTCGACGACATCGTCGCTGCCGCCCGCGCCGCGCAGGCCCACGAGTTCATCACCGCCCTCGACGACGGGTACGACACCGTGGTCGGCGAGCGCGGCTACACCCTGTCGGGCGGGCAACGTCAACGCATCGCGATCGCCCGAACGCTGTTGGCCAATCCGCCGATCCTCGTGCTCGACGACGCCACCAGCGCCATCGACGTCACGGTCGAAGAGCGCATCCACGCTGCGCTGCACACGCTGCTCGAGAACCGCACAACGCTGCTGATCGCACACCGCCTGTCGACCATCGCGCTCGCCGATCGGGTGGTGTTGCTCGAACGCGGCGTGGTGGTCGCCGAGGGTACCCACAGCGACCTGCTCGCGACCGAGCCGCGCTACGTACAGATCCTCGCCGAGGCCGACCCCGAAGCGGCCCTGGCCGGCACCGGGCCCGATGCCGACACCGATTCGAAGGTGCGCTGATGGGCTTCGGACCGCCCGTCGGGTTCGGCGGCGCCAACTCCGTCACCGCATCGCGCGATGCCGGCCTCCCCCATGCTGGTGTGCCGGGGCACCTCCAGGACGAGGTCGACGCGGTCCTGGCGCGCGAACCCGATCATCCCGACCCCGAGATCGCCTTCGACCACCGCAGTTCCGAGGAGGAGCCGTTCACGCTGCGGTCGTTCCTGTGGCCGCACCGGCGGGCGATGGCCGGCGCCGCCGCGCTGGTCGTACTCGAAGCGGTGGCGTTGCAGGCCGGGCCGTTGCTGACCCAGATCGGCATCGACGACGGCGTTCTTCCCGGCAACCGTGGGGTCCTCGTCGCCGTCTCGCTCGTGTATGTGCTCAGCATCGTGATCCACGGCGCCACCAGCAGCGTCCGCACCCTGGTCACGGGCACCCTCGGCGAGAACCTCACCCGCACCCTGCGCATCCGGGTCTTCTCCCACCTCCAGCGCCAGTCCCTCGGGTTCTACACCGACGAAAAGGCCGGCGTCTTGATGACGCGCATGACGAGCGACATCGAGGCGCTGAGCCAGCTCTTCCAGGAGGGGCTCGTCAATTTCGCGGTGCAGGCCTTGACGTTGATGGTGATCACCGGGGTGATCATCTGGCTCGATCCGCATGCTGGCGTTGATCACGTTGTTGGTCGTGTTGCCGGCGACGCTGCTGTCGAGCAACTGGTTCCGCAAGGCGTCCGACGCGTCCTACGGCGCGGTGCGCGACCGCATCGCCGCGGTGTTGTCGGACCTCCAGGAGAGCCTGGCCGGCGTGCGGGTGATCACCGCCACCAACCGACGCCAGCGCAACGTGGTGCACCACACCGACGTGGTCGGCGATCACAAGGACGCCAACCTCGCAGCCATCCGGGCGGCGTCGATCTACACGCCCGGTACCGAAGCCATCGCCATCGTGGGCCAGGCCATGATCTTGTTGATCGGTGGCGCCATGGTCATCGATGGAACCCTCGAGATCGGCGAGCTCACGGCGTTCCTGTTGTACCTCGCGGCGTTCTTCGCGCCCATCCAGACCCTCACACAGCTCTACAACGGGTACCAGCAGGGTCAGGCCTCGATGACCAAGCTTCGTGAGCTGCTGGCGACACGGCCGAGCGTCGAAGAGGCAGCCGACGCCATTGCGTTGCCCACCGTCGAAGGACGCATCGACCTCGTCGGGGTCACCTTCGGCTACGACGACGCCACCCCGGTGCTCCATGACATCGACCTGCATCTCGACGCCGGCGAGACCCTCGCCGTCGTCGGTCCCACCGGGGCCGGCAAGTCGACCATCGCGAAGCTGGTCACCCGCTTCTATGACCCTCAGCAGGGAAGCGTGCGCATCGATGGCCACGACCTGCGTACGGTCACCATCGAATCGCTGCGACGTCAGCTCGGCGTCGTCCCCCAGGAGGCATTCCTGTTCGCGGGCACCATCCGCGACAACGTCACCTTCGCTCGGCCCGACGCGACCGACGCCGAGGTCCGCGAAGCCATCGAGGCGGTCGGCATGAACGACCTGGTCGATGCCATGCCCGATGGGCTCGACACCGTCGTCCACGAGCGGGGGTCATCGCTGTCGGCCGGTGAACGCCAGCTGCTCGCATTGGCCCGCGCGTTCCTGGCCCGCCCCCGGGTCCTGGTGCTCGACGAGGCCACCTCGAACCTCGACCTGCAGTCCGAGGCCCGGATCGAGGCGGCCCTCGACGTCCTGCTCGAAGGCCGCACCGCGGTGATCATCGCCCATCGGTTGGCCACGGTGATGAAGGCTGACCGGATCGCGGTCATCGACGACGGCCGGCTGGTCGAGATCGGATCCCATGACGAGCTCGTCGCCGCCGGCGGGCGCTACGCCGCTATGCATGCCACATGGATGAGCCACGCGACCTGACCGCAACCGGGACCCTGCCTGACGCAGGCGGCTCGCCGGGCACCGGCGCTGCGCTGGTGTTGCACGACGTGGGCCTGGTCCGCGACGGCGTGACCATCCTCGACGGGGTCGACCTGCGCGTCGAGGCCGACCAACGCTGGGTGATCCTGGGCCGCAACGGCTGCGGCAAGACGTCGCTCATGCAGATCGCGAGCTGCTACCTCCATCCGAGTCGCGGCGAGGTCGAGGTGCTGGGGCGGCGGCTGGGACGAAGCGACATCCGAAGACTGCGGCCGCTCGTGGGTTTCACCAGCGCAGGCTTCTCCGCCATGTTGCGCCCCCAGCTGACCGCACGCGACGTGGTCATGACCGCGAAGCACGGCGCGCTCGAGCCCTGGTGGCACACCTACGACGACGCCGACCGTGCCAAGGCCCGGACCGAACTGGTCCGGCTCGGGGCAGGCGCGCTGGCGGATCGAACCTTCGGGACCCTGTCGTCAGGCGAACGGCAACGGGTCCTGCTCGCCCGCACCCTGATGACCGATCCCGGCCTCGTGTTGCTCGACGAGCCGACCGCTGCGCTCGACCTCGGCGGCCGTGAGGAACTCGTCGCCAGCCTGGCCGACCTCGCCGACGATCCGGCGAGCCCGCCGATGGTGCTGGTCACCCACCACGTCGAGGAGATCCCGCCCGGCTTCACCCATGTGCTCATGATGGCCGCCGGCAGCGTGCTCGCCGCAGGCCCGATCGCATCGACGCTGACCGCGGCCAATCTCGGTCGCTGCTTCGGCCTCGACGTCGAGCTCGAACACCGACGGGGCCGCTGGGCCGCCTACCGGGCCTGACGAACGCGCCGCGCTGCGCAAGGATGGCCTGATGCGGATGCTGTGGACCTGGCGGGACATCGACGCCCCCGCCGACCTCGTGTGGCAGATCCTGATCGACCCGGAGCGGTGGGCCGAGTGGGGCCCATCGGTCCGAGGCGCGACCGTCGACGGCCCCGGCGACCTCGCAGCCGGCTCGACCGGCACGGTGACGACCCTGGTCGGGCGTCGACCTGCCCTTCGAGATCACCGAGCTGGATCCCGGCAGGACGTGGTCCTGGCGCGTCGCCGGCATCGCGGCCACCAGCCATGCCGTCGAGGCGCGTGGCGTCGGGCGATGCCGGGCCGGGTTCGGCGTGCCGCTCCCGGCGGGCGCCTATCTGGCAGTGTGCGCGCTGGCGCTCCGGCGCATCGAACACCTCGCCGTCACCCAGCCGTAGAACGTCAGCTGCGGGCTGGTCCCGGCTGGATGGCCAGGATCGTGCCGCTCGTCAGTCGCACGAGGGCACCGGGCTCGGCGAACTCGTTGCTCACCCCCAGGCTGGTGAAGGGATCGAGCACCGCGTCGTGCAGCGACCAGCGCAGACCGGTGGTGGTGACGCCGGCAGCGGGACCACCCACGGCGACCAACGAGATCAACGCACCGACCGAGCCCACGAGGTGCCGTTGATCGTGGATCGGAGTCACCGTGGCCGGACCGACCAGTCCCGTGACCACCAGCGGAGGCCGGCGCGCCGCGAGCAGGGCCAGGTTCCCCACGAGATGATCGAGGCGACCGCCGCCGCCGTCCACCACCACCACCTCGACCGGAACCGTGCCTGACGCGTCGGCGGCCGCCTGTGCGACATCGAGCGCCAGCTCCAGATCCGTCGCGTCCTTGGCCACGGGGTGGCGCTGGATGTCGGCGCCGTGGCCATCGGCCCAGGCGAGTCCGTCGGGGCTGGCGCTGTCGAGGTCGCCGACCACCACATCGGGGATCAACCCGAGGAGACGGGCATGGTCGACGCCCGAGTCCGCTGCGATGACCAGGGCGGCGCCTGCGAGTCGACGGCCGATGGCCGGATCGGGTGCTTCTCCCCCGCCGACGACGACGATGGGACCGGTCACGGGTCGGGCGATTCGCCGTCGGTGTCGTCGCCCACGGGGCGGGATGCCCGCTCGGGCAGGGGCTCGTCGAGCAGGGCGTACAGGTGCTCGACGAGGCCTCGGAGCGCGTCGACCTCGGTGCGCAAGGCCTCGATCTCGCCTGGGTCGGGTCCGGACGGCTGGTGCGGTGGCTGCCCGCCCGACGTGGCCACCCCGGGGGCGGGCCGCTCGCCGAGACCGACGGATCCGGCCGGCGCAGTGGACTCGTCCGGTTCGCCGCCGAGCAGGTGGATCCAGCGGGGTTCTTTCTGGCCGGGACGTCGTTCGAGACGCCGAACCAGCGGCTGGTCACGCGATGCGAGCGCGGTGAGGGTGGACTCGACCTCGTCGAGATCGATGAAGGTCGCCGCCCGTTCGGTGCGGATCCGGAGCTCGCCGACGGTCTGGGGGCCGCGCACCATCAACACGCCGAGCAGTGCCAACGACCGCTCGTCGACGCCGAGTGCTTCGTCGAGTACGTGGCGATGTTTCGGGGTGCGACCCCCGGTGACGGTGCGGGCCAGACCGTCGGCGCGGAATTCCATCATCGTGGCATCGACCGTTCGCCCGTCGTAGTCGACGACGGGATCGCGGTTGGAGCGCTGGTTGCATGCTGCGACCAGGGCATTGGTGGACAACGGGTAGTTGTCGGGCGTGGTCAGGTGCTTTTCGACGAGACATCCGAGGATCCGGACCTCGACGGGGGTGCGCTGCATCGCCTCATCATGGCGCCCGGCCGGCACCGGGCGCCATGTGACGGTCGGCGGTGCCGCTCGGGTCAGCCGTAGGAGATCGTGCCGTCGACCTGGCGGAGTCCCTCAGCGAAGGCGTTCGTGCCCCGACCGAGCGTCTGGTAGCGCTCGTTGATCTGGTTCATCACGTTCGCGAACTGGCCCGAGACATCGCCGTGGAACGACAACACCATGCGCTGCAGGACGCCGGAGAGCTCGTCGACTCCCTGCTGCGCGGCTTCGAGCACGGCGTTGGTCTGGGCGTGCAGGTCGGCCTCGGCCGCATCGGCGGCCCCGCGGCTGCGGCCGCTCCAGTTCGCCGCACCGAGGGTGGTGCGCGCTGCGGTGATCTCGGTCCGCAACGCCTCGGCCAGGCCGATGAACGTCGCGGTCAGGTACGTGGTGACATCGCCGATCTCGTCGACGAGCACCTGGGCGGTGGCTGCGGCGTCGCTGGCGTGGGTCACCGATGCGCCACCGGCGGCGGCGAGCCGCGCGGTGACGTTCTCCATGTCCGACAGTGCGCCCCCGATCAGGGCTCCACTCACATCTGACATCTGGTCTGCTCCTCGTGTCGACCGCCTCATCCGGCGGCCCCACGCCCCGCCGGGACCCTACAGTCCGAGATGGTTTTCATGCAACATCAATATGTTTCGATTTCTCGTTGCGCGGACGCCCGACCTGGACCAGCGAGGCATCGCCACCGGCCACCACGAAGCCGCGACCCGCAGCCAGCGGCGCGGCGGTCGAGCGGGGTAGACGGACCCCCAGCAGTTCGCCGTCGGCATCGAGGCGTGGGTGCAACAAGATGCCCATCCCCCCGGCACGCACGCTGCGGGTCCAGTGCCCGAACATCGACCCCAGCCGGTCGGACCGACCACCCACCACCAGGCGGCAGTGCGCCAGGCGTTCGAGGCGCTCCAGGCCGGGCGCCTCGCTGATGCGGTGGGCATCGTCGACCACGACCAACCATCGCCGGGCCGTATCGTGCGCTGCACGGTCCAAGACGGGGCCGAGCTGGTCGAGGGTGCCGAGGGCATCGACGATCCCCCCATCACGTCGCAGCGGCGAACGGTCGTCGGCAACGACGACGACGACCGCCGCCGGGTCGGCGCCACGCAGGCTCTGCAGAACGAAGCGCAACGTCGACGAGACCCCGCTGCGCGCCGTCCCGGCAACCAGGAGATGATCACCGACACGCAGGTCGAGTTCGTAGACCGTGAGGTCGGGTTCGCCGATACCCACCGGCAACGATGCCGACATGGCATCGACGCGTGCTGCGGGCAGGCTCGCCGACGTCACCGTGTCGGGCAGACACCGAATCGGTGGCGCTCCCTCGCCGTGGGCGCACCCAGGCCTGCCGAGGCCGGCGTGGCCCGAGCGACGCCCCGTGGGCGCCCCGTCGACCGCCAGGGGGAACTGGACCACCAGGCGGCTGCCCACGTGCAGTCCCCTCCCCGGGTCGCCGCTGGGGAGGTCGTGCGGGCGAAACCCCGCCCCCGCAGCGTCCATCGGGTCGGCGAGTCGCAATAGGTAGCGCTCGGTCACCGAGGCGAGCACCGCCGTCGGCACCGCAGCCGGACGCTCGGCGGTGAGCACCGCAACGATCCCGAAGGCCGGACCGTCGGCGAGAACCCGCCGGAGCTGCGCCGCCACCTCGACGGTCTCGGCCCCGTCGAGGTCGGCGAACAACGCCGGCAGTTGATCGATCGCCACCACGATGCGTTCGGGCACGATGCCGCTGGTGCCCGAGCGGCGCTCCTCGAGGCAGCGGTGCAGGAAGGCCACCAGTCGGAGGCGCCGCTCGCGCTCATCGCCGCCCACCACCGCCCCGACCTGCGACGCCGAGGCCAGCGACTCCAGCTCCCCGCCGTAGTCGAAGACGTAGATCCAGCACTGATCGGCCGACCAGCGAGCGATCGCGTCGGCGAGGATCGAGCGGAGTGCGTTGGTGGTGCCGCTTCCGACGGCGCCGAAGACCCCGAGATGGCCGGCAGCCGGATCCCAGCTCGTGGTGGTCCGGCGTTGGTTGTCGGGGTCGTCGGCCAGCGCGATGGCCACCAGGCCCGGCTCCGATACTGCGAGGAGATCATCGGGGCCGATGCGGGTGGGCAGCATCTCGATCCATGGTCTGCGGGGCGCCACGCCGGCGGCCGCCCAGGCCGCCCGACAGCGTTCGACCAGGACTGCCAGGTCATCGGCGTTGTCGGCGCCGACATGGGCATCATCGGTGCCGGCCGTGTCGACCATGACGGCGACCCTCGGATCCACGCGCACCGGTGCATGGCGGCGACCGGCGGTGCGCGAGGTGGCGAGCGCCGTCTGCACCAACGCAGGATCGCCGGGGCCGACCCGCACGTAGGCCCGCCCGGGCGTGGACCGGTCGATCGTGGCCGCATCACGGCGGTCGATGACATCGACGGAGTCGCCGGCATCGTGCACCCGCAGCGCGATGCGCAGGTTGGTGTTGGCCCGGATGTCGGCGCCGACCACGCCGGAGGGTCGTTGGGTCGCCAACACCAGGTGGACGCCGAGGCTGCGCCCCCGTTGCGCAACGCCGACGAGCGCTCCGAGGAACTCGGGCAGCTCGACGGCGAGCGCCGCGAACTCGTCGACGACCACCACCAGTCGCGGCATCGGCCCTCGTGGTGAACCGGCGTGACGATACGCGTCGAGGCCGTCGGCACCCGCGTCACGCAACCATCGTTCGCGCAGCCGCAGTTCGGCTTCGAGCGACCGCAGCGCCCGCGCCCCAGCTGATGGTCGAGATCGGTGACCAGGCCCACGACGTGGGGCAGCGCGGCGCAGGCGTCGAATGCGCTCCCGCCCTTGTAGTCGATGAGCACGAAGACCAGGTCGTCCGGACTCGACCCGGCCGCCAGCCCGGCGATGAGTGTGCGGAGTAGTTCGCTCTTGCCCGAGCCGGTCGTCCCACCGACCAGGGCGTGGGGGCCGTCGGCGTCGAGATCGACCACGACCGGTCCTACGGCCCCCAGTCCGATCGCGGTGGCACAGCGGGTCGCGCCGGACCAGGTGGAGGCGATGGCCTCGGGATCGGCGGCGGCCGGGCCCAGCAGATCGAGCAACGCAACGGTGGTCGGGACCGCAGCCGCGACGTCGTCGAGTTCGGGGTCCTCGTGGGGCGCCAGTGCCCGGGCAGCGGTGCGGGCGACGGACTCCCCCACCCCGGCGATGACCACCTGCGGAATCGACCAGCCGGCGCCGGGCCGCTCGACGACGGAGTCGCCGAGGTCGTCGATGCGCACGACGGTGGACACACAGCCCGGGAGGTCCTCGACCGTCGATGCGATCACCACCCCGACCGTCGTCGGGGACCCGAGCAGACGCCGCACCGGCGCGCCACGCCCGGCGATGAGGTCGGGGGCGTCCACGACCAGCAACGACGTGGCCGTCGTCGGGGTCGTCTCTGGCCCACCGAAGCTTGCGAACGTGCCCTGTGTCGGCTCCGCAGCGGCCAGGGCCCTCGCTGCCGCCCGCGCGGCCGCAGCAGCACAGCGCACTCGATGACCGGCGCCGTCGGATCCGGCACGGGCGTGGGGTAGCCAGCTCGCCCAGGTCCAGTCCGATGCGGTCCGAGGATCGACCGCGACATCGACGGTGAGGTCGGCCGGGCCGTGGAGCACTGCGGCCTGCAGCACCAGCGATCGCGCCAGGGCGAGCGCGCCCGTTCGGTGACCGACGATGCCGATGACGGGGTCGTCACGCAGATCGACCTCGATGGGACATCGCGGGAGCGTCGATGCGCCCGAGACCGCCTCGGCGAGTGCCGGGTCGGCGCGCGACGCGCTCGGCGTCGACGGGTGGAGTCCACGGGCGAGCGCCTCGACCGAGGCGCAGCACCAGGTGGTCCACGTGGTCGGCGCGGCGCTCCCACAGCCGGGTCGAGCCGCTCGTCGCACGACGAACGATCTCGGCCGGATCGGGGATGATCTGTTCGAGCCGGGTGCGTTCAGCTGCGCCGGCGGCGGCGAGCGCCGCGACGAACTCGTCGAGCTCTCGCCGGAATCGCCGCGCCGAGGAGCGCGACTCCTTGGCCGAGCGACGTCGTTGGGAGACCTGCGAGACGATCAAGAGCAGCGGGCCCATCAGGGCGAAGGCTGCGTATCGGAGGCTGCCGAGCACGAGCACCATGACGGCACCGACCAGTATCGGTCCGATCAGCGCAACCAGGTCGAACGCCGTTCGGCTGCCTTCGGTGGGGGGATCGGGCACCGCCACGGCGTCGACGGCGCCGGGTGGCCGCACGTGTGGCGGCCGGTTGAACGGACCCGAACGCGCACGTGCCGGCGCGCTGTCGTCGGCGACCGACCTGACCATCAGATCGGTTGCGCCGAGGGAGATCACCGACCCGGCCGGGACCGCGAGACGGTCGTGGACCGGTTCACCGTCGAGACGGATGCCGTTCAGCGAGCCCAGGTCGGTGACGGTGACACCGGCGCCTGCCAGGAGCTCGATACGGGCATGGCGAGTCGACACGGTCGGATCGGCGACGGGGGCGTCTGCAGTGGGATCGGTACCGACGACCACCGACCCTCGCCCGGTGGCGTCGACCGGCACGGGAACCGAGCGCCCGGCATCGACGCCGCCGACCACCGCGACAACGACCCCGGACGTCGCGGCAACCGAGGCCGCATGGTCGGGCCGGAGTTCGTTGTGCTCGCCGGCTGGGGTCGAGAGGAGGTCGATGGTGGTCCCGTCGACGAGACCGACCGCTGCGAGCGGCATGTCGACGCCGACGGCCACCCCGGCCACGTGGGCGAGAGCGATCCGGGCGTGCGCGGGAGCGAGGGCATCGACCAGGTCACCCAGGTCGGCCTCGGCACCGATGGTCGCAGTGACCTCGCGTTCGACCGCGCCCACCCGCACCACCAGATCCACGGTGTGAACCGGCGCGTCGTGCCGCAGGCGGCTGTCCATCGTCGTAGTGTGACATGAATCGAAATAGATCGAAACATGCCGATGGACTGGAGAGGGAGCAGCTGCTGCGGTCAGGCGGCCACATGTGGTCCGCTCGGCGCGGGCTGCGCCGGGCGGCCGAGGTCAGCTGATGGCGGCCAGCGCGGCGTCGTAGTCGGGCTCGTTGGCGATCTCGCCGACGAGCTCGGTGTGGGCGACGGTGCCGTCGGGGCCGATCACCACGACCGCCCGGGCGGCGAGGCCCTCGAGCTTGCCGTCGGTGAGCAGCACCCCGTAGTCGGTGAGGAATTCGGTGTTCTTGAACGTCGACGCAGTGACGACGTTCTCGATGCCTTCGGCGCCACAGAAGCGGCCCTGGGCGAAGGGCAGGTCGGCCGACACGCAGACGACGGTGGTGTTCTCGAGGCCGGCGGCGCGTTCGTTGAAGGTGCGCACGCTGGTGGCGCAGGTGGGGGTGTCGATGCTGGGGAAGATGTTGAGCACGACGTTCTGGCCGGCGAGGTCAGCGTTGGTCAGCGCGCTGAGATCGGCCTTGGCAAGGGTGAACGCGGGCGCCGAGGTGCCCGGTGCGGGCAGGTCGCCGCTGGTGTTGATGGGGTTGCCGCCGAGGGTGACTTCAGCCATGGGATTCCTTCGTGATGAGGGGATGTGCGATGTGCCCCGTTGTTCTACCGCTTCGCGTCCCCAGCTGCAGCGATACGCGTCGCGAAGCTCAGGCCCGGGTGCGTACGAGCACCACTGCAGCGATGGCGAGACCGAGCATTGCGAGGATGACACCGGTGATGGTCGACGTCGTGGCCCCCGCCCCGAGCGACGCCGCTCCCAGGGTGCCGATGACGAACCCGGCGATCATCGTGATGGGCACGGCAAGGCACCCGACGCGCGCATCACGTTCCCGAAGAATCGCCACCGCCGGACCCTATCGGCGCCGCCGCGAACGAACGCCGTCGGCAGTCGTCGCGGGTGCCGGGATCGGAACGGCAGACGACGATTGTCCAGCGGCAACCGGGTCGATCCGCTCGTCGGTGGTCGCATCGACCAGGACGCGCCCCGGTTCGACAACGGATAGCGCCACAGCGTCCCCGCAGGCTTCGTCCCCGGCGCCACGCACTCGCACCGTACGAGAACGGGACACGAGCAACGCTGCCCGAAGGACGGCTTCTGCGTGGACCGTACTGGACTCGAACCAGTGACCTTTCGCGTGTGAGGCGAACGCTCTAGCCAACTGAGCTAACGGTCCGGGCTCCGAGATCGTAGCGCCGTCGTGGCGGGTTGGCCCACCTGAGATGTGCCGGCGACAGCGGGCAGCGTGGCCAGGATGGCCAGGGTCACGAGCCCGAGCGCAGCACTGCCCAGGAAGGCGGCTGCAGCGGACCGTTCGACGAGCGGGATCCACACGAGTGGACCGATGCCGTGACCGAGGAACCGGAAGGCCAAGATGAACGACAGTGCGCCGCCGCGGTTGTCCGGGGAACTCGTGGCCGCGGTGATCTGCAGCACCACCACGACGAAGCCGACGAACGCACCGGCCAGGGCCCAGCCGATGGCCAGGCTGACTGGTCGGCCCATCGCGGCCATGAGGGCGACGAGCCCCGTCACCCCGGATGTCGCGACGATCGCGGCGCGGCGCTGGCCCCAGCGGTCGAGCAGTCGGCCCCACAGGGGCCCGGTGGCCATGGCACTGAGCGCGCCGGTCACGAGGATCGCCCCGGCGACGGTGCCGGTGACGTCGAGTTCGTCTCGCGCCACGACGCCGACGACGACACTGACGCCGATCGGTCCTGCGGCCGCGGCGAAGGCCGCGAGGCCGAGCAGCAGCATGCGGCGGTTGATCAGCGGCCCGAGCCGCGGGGCGGTGACGTCGCGGCGCGGCTCGCCGACCGGTGGCGCCAGCGCCAGCAGGAGGGCCACGACCGCGGTGCCGGCGAAGGCGAGCCGCCAGTCGATGTCGGCGGTGACGCCGCCGACGATCGGCGCCATCACCCCGCCGAGCGCTTGAAAGCTCGAGTAGATGCCGACCGCACGCCCGAACCGTTCGGGGGCGGTGATCTCGGCGAGACCGGACACGAGCAATGGGGTGATGAAGGCGTTGGCCGACCCCTGCACGATCCGCCCGGCGAGAAAGATCCAGAGCGTCGGCGCGAGCGCACAGGCGAGCGACGCCGCGACATAGACCAGGTACGCCGTGCGAACCGTGCGGCGCCGACCCCACCGCTCCCCCAGCGTGCCCGACACCAGCAGCAGTGCGGCGAAGGGCACCAGGTAGATGGTGAACCCGAGTCCGACCGCCGACGAGGATGCGTCGAAGGACTCGCGCAACTCGGGGAACATGGGCAGGATCACGGTCGTGCCGAACGGTCCCATCAGGCCGCCGACGTACAGCGGAAGAGCCTGCCACCGACCGTTCGTCACAGCGCTGGACCCTACAGCGGAGGGCGATGACCGGGTCTCGGCTGCAGCGGTGCCAGCCCTGCCCCTACCATCGCCGCCGACCGACCACTCTCCCCCACCACCGAGGTCCTGCCATGACCGTCTCTCCCGCCGTCGCCGACCTGTTCGATCTGTCCGGGCGGGTCGCCGTCGTCACCGGTAGCGGGCGCGGCATCGGCCGCGGAATCGCGGAATTGCTGGCACAGGCCGGCGCGACGGTGGTCGTCGCCGCACGACGGGCCGAGGACCTCGACGACGTGGTCTCGACCATCACCGAGGCCGGCGGCACGGCGCTGGCGGTGCCGACCGATGTCACCGACGATGCCCAGCTCGAGGCGTTGGCGCAGGCTGCGATCGACACCTACGGACGTCTCGACATCTGGGTGAACAACGCCGGCGGCAGCCCGGGACGGGGACCGATGGTCGAGCTGTCACGCGAGCACTGGGATCAGTCCCTGGCGCTGAACCTGACCTCGGTGTTCGTGGGGTCGGTGGCTGCGGCGAAACGGATGGCCGGCGGGAGCATCATCAACATCTCCAGCCGAAGCTCGTGGGGTGCGGTGCCGCAACAACGCGCACTACGCCGCAGCGAAGGCGGGTGTGAATGTCTTGACCGCAACGCTCGCCGTCGAACTCGGGCCGGACATCCGGGTCAACTCGGTGGCGCCGGGGGCGGTGCCGACCGACATCTTCTACGAGGTGATGAAGATGACCCCCGACGACGTCCCGCAGTACGCGAAGGACACCGGTGTGCCTCTCGAACGGCTCGGCACCCCGCTCGACATGGCGGGCGCGGTGCTCTATCTGGTGTCCGACGCCGCCTCGTGGGTGACCGGAGAGATGATCACCGTCAGCGGCGGCCGCTGAGCGGACCGAGGCGGCCGGCCTCAGGCCACCCGGGGGGTGTTGAGCTCGGTGACGTTGTCGAGCAGGATCTTGCGCTGCGTGGACTCGTCGAACTCCTTGAGCTCGACGAGGTAGTCGAGGGGCTGGGGCATGCCCTCGATGTGGGGCCAGTCCGAGCCGAAGATCACGCGGTCGGCGCCCATGTACTCGACCACCTCGTGGACGTCGTCTTCCCAGAACGGGTTGATCCACACGTGTTCGCGGAAGCTCTCGATCGGGTCTTCCTTGAACCAGCCGAGCATCTTCTTGGACTGCTGGGGCAGTTTGCGAAACAGGTCGGGCAGGTAGCTCGAGCCGTTCTCGACCGAGGCGATGCGCAGGTTCGGGAAGCGCTCGTAGAGCTTCTCGAGCGACAGGGTGATCAAGAAGTCCGCTGCGGCACGTTCGATGCTGAAGGCCTTGATGGAGGGGGTGAAACCGCCGCCGCTGCCGAAGGTCCCGAAGCTGTCGTCGGCGTAGCCCTGTGTCGAGTAGCCCGAGTCGCCGGCGTGGACCACCAGCGGGATGCCGGCCTCGTTCAGGCGGGCCCAGAAGGGGTCGAACACCGGGTTGGCGGGCGAGACGCGGCCCATCAGCGGTCCACACCGCGGACGGCCGCATGCACACGACCCGGGCGCCGCGATCGAGGGCCCACTCGAGCTCTTCGACCGCGAAGTCGACGTCGCAGAGCGAGATGTAGGGCGCAGCGAAGATCGTGTCGCGGTAGTTGCAGCCCCAGTCCTCGTCGAGCCAGCGGTTGAAACCCCGGAAGAGCACCTTGACGGCCTCGACGTCGTGCTTGAGCAGCTCCTCGTAGAGCACGCCCAGGGTCGGGAACAACCACACCGAGGACAGCCCCTGTCGCTCGATGACCGCGACGCGGGCATCGCGGTCCATGTACTCGGCCGGGAGCGGCTCGCGGTCCTTGAGCATCTCGAGCGGCGAGCGGCCGTCGGGGTTGCCCCGGAAGTAGTCGTGCAGTGCGCCGGGCTTGGCGATCGGATCCCAGGTCGGATTGGCGACGGCGTGAGAGACCTTGCCGCCGACGACGTGATACTTGCGGCCTTCGATCTCGCACCACTGCACGCAGCGTCGGTGCCAGGCCGGGTCGACGTGGCGGGTGAATGCGTCGGGCGCCTCGTAATAGTGGTTGTCGCAGTCGAAGGGTCGGTACTCGAGCTCGGACATGGCGGCCTCCCTACGGGGTTCTGTCCCGATGGTAGTGGCGATCTGACGGTCCGTCAGCAGTCGACGAGGCCTCGACGCACACGGCGCTCAGCGGGTGTTGACCATGTGGGTGGCTGCCATCGAGAAGTACTCGCGCATCGCAGTGTCGACCGCGGGTTCGGGATCCATCGCGGTGAGTGCGGCGTCCATGTGTTCGAGCCAGGCGTCGCGGGCACCGGCATCGATCACGAACGGGGCGTGACGCATACGCAGCCGGGGATGGCCACGCTGCTCGGAGTAGGTGGCCGGCCCGCCCCAGTACTGCACCAGGAAGCTGCGGAGGCGATCCGCAGCCGGGCCGAGATCCTCCTCGGGGTACATGGGACGCAAGCCGATCATCGGCGGCCACGCCGGCGTAGAAGCGTTCGACGAGTTCGGCGAAGAAGGCCTCGCCTCCGACGGCGTCGTACACCGTGGTCGGGGGTTCGTCGGCGGGGTTCACCATGCACTCCATCGTGACCGTCGCGCTCGGGGGCGCCAAGTCGCAAGGTCCCGGTCGACCTCCGTCCGAACGACGACGCCCGGTACGATCCTCGGCGTATGGCATCCGACGGCAGCAGCGATCAACTGACCTCGCTCGGCGATTTCATCCGCACCCAGCGCAAGGCCGCCGAGATGTCGCTGCGCGAGCTCGCGGACAAGGCCAACGTCTCGAATCCCTACATCAGCCAGATCGAGCGCGGCCTCCACGAGCCCTCGATGCGGGTGCTGCGATCGATCTCGTCGGCGCTGAACCTGCCATTGGATGCACTGTTGGTGCGCGCCGGGCTGATCGACGAGGATCCCGAGGCCGCTGCCGCAGCGACGGTGACGGTCGAGTCGGCCATCGGCGCCGATCCGAACCTCACCGCCGATCAACGGGCCTCGCTGCTCGCGGTCTACCGGAGCTACGTCTCGGCCAACAATCGCTAGTCGCCGACCCGCGAGACGCGCCTTCGCCCCGGCCGGGGGGAGGCCGGGGCAAAGCGCTCGAGGGTTGGGGGGAACCCTCGGCTCACGTCGATCGGCGCCTGGGGGGGCGGCGCCGATCGAACGATCGTGGATTCGGCCGATCAGGCGGCGGGAGTCGTTGCCTTGCGGGCGGGAGCCTTCTTCTTGGCCGGGGTCTTGGCGGCCGTCTTGCGAGCAGCCGTCTTCTTGGCCGTCGCCGGCTTGGCGGCGGCCGGCTTGGCGGCGGCTGCAGCGGCCGGGGGCTCGTCGCCGAACTCGGTTGCGAGGTCACGGAGCTTGGCGACACCGTCGTTGACGACCTCGTCGAGGGGAGCCGGCGTCCGACCCGCCACCCAGGTGATGGTCGGCTCGGTGAGCTCCCAGGTCCGGCGCACGTTGCTGCGCAGCGCCTCTTCGACCTGGCCGCCGAGGTCATCGGCTTCGAAGGGTAGGGAGGTCTTGACCCGGTCGGCCAGCTGGTCGACGTCGAAGGGCA
This sequence comes from uncultured Acidimicrobiaceae bacterium, assembly GCA_963716795.1. Classification (GTDB taxonomy): domain Bacteria; phylum Actinomycetota; class Acidimicrobiia; order Acidimicrobiales; family UBA8592; genus CAVQUE01. Next base: position 230,587 of record CAVQUE010000007.1, read on the forward strand.
GTCGGTTCTTGACGTTCTCGTTGACGTCGTCGGCCTGCTTCTGCCAGTCGGCACGGGCCTTGGTGGCGTGGGTGCGGGCGATCTCGACCTGCTCTTCGAGCTGACTGCGGGGGCCGCTCAGGCGTTCGGAGATCTCGTCGAGGACCAAGACGTTGAGCCCGACAGCGGTGTAGACGGCGTCTTTGGCGCTGTCGATGATCCGGTTTTCGCGGAGGGTGGGCATGAGGGAATCCTTGCGTCTCGTGTTCGGATGTGCGAGCCGCCCGATGCGGGCGGCGGAGCAACAGGGATCACTCTAGAGGCGCTTGCAAACTATTTCAAGCACTTGCTAAGTGTCATGGGTCACCACGAACCCTCAGGCGCCCGCAGCAGCACCGTCGGACCCCACGCCGAGCGCGACCATGGCCTCGGCGAGGCTGTGTGCGGACCGCACCAGCGACCGGTTCTCGCCCCGCACGAACCCTGCGTCCACGGCCTGATCGAGGAACCCTGCCAGGGGATCCCAGAACCCGCCCGGGTCGTACAACACCACCGGCTTCACTCCCCTGCGCTCGTGCAGGCCCAGCTGACTCCAGGTCGTGGCCTCGAACACCTCCTCGAAGGTGCCGTAGCCGCCGGGCAGCGCACAGAACGCATCGGCGCGCCGATACATCTCGGCCTTGCGCTCATGCATGTCGGCGACCACCAACAGCTCGGTGAGCTCGAGGTGTGCGATCTCGCGTTCGGCCAGCATCTCGGGAATGACGCCGGTGACGGTGCCGCCGGCACGCAGCGCTGCGTCCGCGACCGCACCCATCAGGCCCACATGACCGCCGCCGTACACCAGGCCGATACCGGCTTCGCCGAGCGCCGTGCCGAACTCCTCCGCCAGGCCACGATGCGCGGGATCGGTTCCCGGACTGGAGCCGCAGAACACACAGATCGTCTTGGGGTCGGTCACGGGCGAAACGCTAGTACCGCACCCGATGCGGCGAGGCGACTGCACACACGGCCCCCTACAGTCCCGTCGATGCCGAACCTCGTGGCCGTCGACCTACCCGGCGGCCCCGCATTCGTCGATGCCCTGCACCGCATCTGGGACGACGGCGATGCGGCCCTGCCCCTCGATCCACGCGAACCGACCCGACGCCGCAGCGCGCTCGTCGAGGCCATGGGAGCCGCGTCGGTGGTCGATGCATCGGGTGTCCATCGCCAGGGCTCGGGCCGACCGACCGAGGAGCGCGATGCGTTGGTCGTCGCCACCAGCGGCACCACCGGCCGACCCAAGGGCGTCGTGCTCACCCATGACGCCGTCATCGCGTCGGCAACCATCACCAGCGCGGCGCTGGGCATCGATCCTGCAACCGACCGCTGGCTCGCCTGCCTGCCGCTGGCCCACATCGGCGGGCTGTCGGTCGTGACGCGCGCCATCCACACCGGCACCCCGCTCGAGGTCCACGAGCGCTTCGACGCCTCCCGGTGCGAGGCTGCCGCGCGGGCGGGCGCGACCAGGGTCTCGCTCGTGGTCACCGCGCTGGGGCGAATCGATGCATCGCTGTTCCGCACCGTGTTGGTGGGCGGATCGGCCATCCCCACCGACCGCCCGGCCAGCACCGTGGCGACCTATGGCATGACCGAGACCGGCAGCGGGGTCGTCTACGAGGGTCGCCCCCTCGACGGAGTCGAGGTCCGGGTCGTCGACGGCGAGATCCACCTCCGCAGTGCCACGCTGCTGCGCTGCTACCGCGACGGCACCGACCCGAAACTGGCCGACGGGTGGTTCCCCACCGGCGACGGCGGCTCGATCGACGCCGACGGCCGGCTACGCGTCAGTGGGCGGCTCGCAGAGGTCATCGTCACCGGCGGCGAGAAGGTGTGGCCGGTCGAGGTCGAACGCGCGCTGATGGCGCTGGCCTGGGTGGCTCGGTCGGCGGTCGTGGGGCGGCCCGACCCGGAATGGGGCGCCCGCGTCACGGCGATCGTCGAACCCGTCGCGGGCCGCGACTCCCCCGGACCTCGACGAGGTCCGTGACACCCTCGCCGAGACCCTTCCCCGCTACGCGCTGCCACGAACCATGGAGATCGTCGAGAGTTTCGAGACGACTGCCTCCGGAAAGATCCGCCGCGACGTGCTCTGAGCGCCCGTAGCCCCTCAGCCGGGCAGGACGATGCGGCCGTCGATGGGCTCGAGGTGACCGGCGAGATCGCCGGCCAACAAGCTCGCCGTACCGAGGCCGTGGGCGCGACCTCCCCCGATCGACGCGGCGAGGTGGCACCACGCGGCGAGGCCGACCGGTCCGTCGTAGAGCGACGAGACGACCACCGCGACGCCACCGGCCCGAGCATGATCGGCCAGCTCGCGGGTCGCACTGATCCCGCCGACCATCGGAGGCTTGATCACCACCACCTCGGCGAGGCCCTCACCGACGACCCGATCGACATCGTCACGGGACCGCACCAGTTCGTCGACCGCCACGGGAACGTCCGTCGAACGCCGCAGTCGGGCGAGCCCGTCGAGGGTGGCCACGGGATCCTCGATGTAGTCCAGACGGTCGCCGACCGCTGCCTGGATCTCGCCGAGGCGATCGATCGCTTCGGGTACCGGCCATGCGGCGTTGGCATCGAGACGGAGCACTACGCGGTGCCCATCTGCGCGCTGGCCCGGAGCGAGGTCCTCCAGCACCGCGACGACGGCTCTGAGTCGAGCTTCGTCGTCGCGCAGACCGAGCTTGATCTTCAGCACGCGAGCGCCGCGCCCCACCTCGGCGGCCGCGTGGTCGGCCAGGGACGCGGGCGTCGATCCCACCGCCAGGTGGTTGACCGCCACCTCGCCCGAGGCACCGCCGAGATGGCGCCACAGGGGCTCGTCGGCCCGGGCCGCGTCGAGGCTGTGTCGGGCAGCATCGATGCCGGCTCGGACCTCCGGGGCCAGATGCGCACTCGGCGCGAGTCGAGCGTCGAGTGCGGTACGCGAGGCCCAGCTCCGCAGCTGCCCATGGGCCGTGCGCGCATCGACGGTGGCCCAGCCCGGCAACGGCGCCACCTCTCCGCGACCCCAGTACGACCCGTCGCGTAGGACCACGATCCACCCGGATCGTTCGAGCACGGTCCCCCTGGCGGTCTGCACCGGCACGCGAAGCCCGATCCGGAACGGCTCGACGGCGACCTCGAGCGTCACGATGCGCTCCTGGGTCTCGGTGGCACCGACACCGTCACGAACTCCGCGATCAGCGAGCGCACCACCTCCGGCGCTTCGAGGTGGGCGGCGTGCCCGGCACCCGGGACCATCGCAGCCACCGCTTCGGGCGCCACCCGCTCGACCCGCCGTGCGATGTCCACGTACGCCTGGTCCTCGGCCCCGGCGATCGCCAGCATCGGTGTGGGCAGGCCCGCCAAGCCGTCCCACAGGGGTGCCATCGACCCGGTGCCGGTACCCCGAAGGCTGTTGGCGAGCCCGGTCGGACGCTGTGCGAGTCGCTCCGCCCGTTGCCTGGCCCGCGCCGTCGACGACAGCGTGGCCTGGGTCGCGAAGATGGGCAGCGTCTCCCAGTGTTCGACGAAGGCTTCGATGCCGAGTGATTCGATACGCGCCGCCAGCGCATCGTCGCGAGTTCGTCGTTCGGCGCGAGCGACGGGATCGGCGATGCCCGGCGACGCACCGATGGTGACGATCGAGGCGACGCGGTCAGGGCGTGACGCCGCCATGGTCAACGCGATCCGGCCGCCCATCGAGTAGCCGACGAGATCGACGACGGGGATCGACAGCGAGTCGAGGAGTGCGGCGAGCTGCCCCACGATGGAGGGCATCCGGTAGGCGTCGACATCGTCGGGAGCATCGCTGCGACCGTGACCGACCACGTCGACGCACACCACACGGCGGCCCGGAGTGGCAAGCGCGAGATCGCGCATGCCCAAAGCCGTGCCGGTGAACCCGTGGACGACCAGGATCGGCGGGCGCGCCGGCCCGGTGTCGGGGTCTGTGGGCGCGGCGTCGTCGGCGACGATGCGCACACCGTCGACGGTGACGGTGTGCTCGCGCCACTGCCGGACCGGCTCGGTCACTGCGCGGCTACCGCAGCGCTCGCGTTGGCCGCCATCGCGGCCGTCGCACGTCGTCGTAGTGCCTGGAGCTCTGCGGCGGTGGTGGGCTCGGTGGGCGCTGCGACGTGGAGCAGCCGCGGCCCCCCACCCGAGATCCGTGCCAGCGCGTCGGCCACGCCATCGGGCGACGCCGCCGCAGCCTCGATGCCCATTGCGGTGGCGACGGCGAGACCGTCCAGGCCCGGCGGCGTGGAGAAGAGCCGGTCGAAGACTTCGGTGTCGACGACTCCACGGACCGGGAGCATCGAGAAGATGCCGCCACCGCCGTTGTCGATCACCACGACGGTGACCTCGGCGCTGCACCGGGCGAGCGCGGCGAGACCACCGAGATCGTGCACCAGCGCCACGTCGCCGACGAGCGCGATGGTCGGCTCGCCGGTGGCGATGGCGACGCCTGTGGCAGTGGCGATGACGCCGTCGATGCCGTTGGCACCGCGGTTCGACCAGATCCGCAGGCCGGCGGGGTCGTGGCCTGCCACCGCCTCGACGACCCGCACCGGCATCGAACTCGAGGCGACGAGATGCCGGTGGGTCCGGTCGGCGACCACCGCTGCGGTCGCAGCCACCTCGGCTCCCGCCGATGCCAGGGCCTCCGTCCGAATCGCTACGGCGTGTCGTTCGAGATCACGCCAACGGACAGTCCAGTCCGTGTCGCCCCGCCCTGGGTCAGCGCCACCGACACCGAAGAGCCCGGGGAGCGGCCCGGCGACGACGGTCTGGGCGGCCGCGGTCGGGTCGGGCCATTCGATGCCCGGCGCCACCAGCACCGTCCGAGCGTCGGCCCACGCCTCGAGCCGGCGCGCCAGCGCAGCCGATGTCGCACTCAGACCCACGCGGAGCACGACATCGGGCGGCTCGGGCACGAGGGCATCGTCGTCGGCCCACAGATCGGCGGTGGTGATCACCGCGGCGTCGTCGGCCGCGAGGTTGCGCACGCCCGACGCGGCGTCGGCGACGATCGGCCAGCCCCAGCGCGCACCGAACCGGGCGACCTCGGCAAGTGTGGCCCCCTGGGCGTCGGTGGGCCCGACGATGATGACGCCGCGTTCGTGGCGTGCGCCCAATTCGCCGAGCACTCCAGACGCCGCGGATCGCGCCGCGGCGGGTGCCTCGAGATCCGGAGCGGGCGCGACCAGCGCACCGACCGGGTCGAGGGGCTTGCGGAACGGCCAGTTGAGGTGCACGGGCCCACGGTCGTTGGTTGCGTGCGTGAACGCCCGAAGGGCCAGGCCACGGCCGACCGCGTCGTCGACCTCCGACGCGACCGGTGCTTCATGGGACCAGCGGGTGCTGCCTCCGAAGATCGCGATCTGGTCGATCGTCTGGCCGGCACCCTGGCGGCGCAGCTCGGGGGGACGATCGCCGGAGCAGACGATCAGCGGCACGCCCGCGTGGTGCGCCTCGACCACCGCAGGCAGGTGGTTGGCGAGCGCGGTGCCGGACGTGCAGATGACGACGGCCGGCACCCCGGTGGCCTTGCCCACGCCGAGGGCGCTGAAGGCGGCGACCCGCTCGTCGAGGTGCACGGTGACCCGCAGAGGCGATGCCTCCGCGCTGAGGGTGAGCGGCGTCGACCGCGAACCCGGCGAGACCATCACCTCGCGCACCCCGAGGGCCGCGAGCTCGACCATGAAGCGAAGACACAGCTGGTAGGTGCGCTCGGCGTGCCCGGTCATCTCGCCAGTGTCGCACGCGACCAGACGGGTGCTGCGAGCCCGACGGGGCCCGTCAGGCACCTATCGTGCGGGCGATGGAGCTCGACGCCCTCGAACCACTGGTGGATCCCGGCGGGTTGGTCCGCGATGCCGATCTCCTGGCCGGCGTGGTGAAGGATTGGACCGGACGGTGGTCGGGCTCGACGCCGGCGATGATCTCTCCCTCGACCGCAGACCAGACCGCAGCGGTGGTCCGGTGGTGCGCCGACAACGGTGTGGCGATCGTGCCCCAGGGCGGCAACACCGGACTCGTCGGTGGCAGTGTTCCCCTCGATGGCGAACTCGTCGTGTCGACGCGGCGGATGACCGAGATCACCGTCGACGCCGATGCGGCCACGCTCGTGGCCGGCTCCGGCGCCACGCTCGCCGCCGTGCAGGCCGCCGCCCGCGATGCCGGCTGGATGTACCCGGTCGATCTCGGCGCCCGCGACAGCGCGACCATCGGCGGCACCGTGGCCACCAATGCCGGCGGGCTGCACGTGATCCGTCACGGCGACACCCGGCGCCAGCTCCTGGGTATCGAGGCCGTGACCGGCCACGGCGAGATCGTCGGCGACCTCCGCGGGTTGGTGAAGGACAACACCGGCTACCACCTGCCCAGCCTGTTCGCCGGCAGCGAGGGCACCCTCGGGGTGATCACCCGGGTGTGCGTCCGCCTCGTCGCCCCTGCGGAGGAGACCGCCGTGGCCCTCGTCGGACTGGCGTCGGTCGCCGACATGGTGCGCGCCATCGGTGACCTGCGACGACGCCTGATCGACCTGAGCGCCGTCGAGATGATGTTCGAACCCGGCATGGACGCTGGTGTGTGACCACCTCGGCACAGAGCGACCGTTCGCCCGGCGGTGCCCCGCCTATCTCCTGGTCGAGTGCGCCGGCGCAACCGGCGCCCTGGATCGTCTGGCGGGGGTCCTCGGCGATCACGTGGTGGTCGACGACGCGGTCGCCGTGGCTGACGACACCCGCGGGCGTGCGGCGCTGTGGCGCTACCGGGAAGCCCACACCGAGGCCATCAACGCCGTCGGCGTACCCCACAAACTCGACGTCACGGTGCCGCATCGCCATCTGGCATCGCTTCGTCGACGAGGTCGGCCCTGCAGTGCACGCCGTGGCGGGCGACGCTGCGGTGTGGCTGTTCGGCCATGGCGCCGACGGCAACGTGCACGTGAACGTGACCGGCGTGGACGTCGACGACCGCCGTGTCGACGATGCGGTGTTGCGCCTGGTCGCCGAACTCGGCGGGAGCATCTCGGCCGAACACGGCATCGGTCGGGCCAAGACGCCGTGGTTGCACCTCAACCGGACTGCCGCCGAGCGGGCCCTGTTCGCCCGGATCCGCGCCGCGTTCGATCCGGCCGGCGTGTGCAATCCGGCGGTCCTGTCGACGCCCTGACGCAATCGGGCGACCCGCCAAAACCAGCGTTGGGCGCCCGCACATGTGTGCAGGCGCCCAACGGGACAACAAGAGGTGGCGGTGGGTGGCCGAACCAGGTGTCACACCGTTCTTCCGGTGACGCCGCAGTGGGCGTCGGTGGTCGAGAAGAACTGGGGGACCCGCCTGAGTCCTGACCGCACCGTCAAGCGATCGGTGGTGATCGCTCCGGAGTTGTGACCATCGCGCCTCCGTTTCCTTCGGCACCGCCGTCGGACTGACCAGACCGCCTGCTCCTCGTGGAGCAGGTCCGGCGATCGGTGCCTGACCCCCACTATGGGTGGTCGACAGAGGTGTGTCAAGCGTCACAGAGATCGTGATCGGATTCACGATCTCGCCGTGGCGTGCGTCCTCGGAATGCGGGCGTCCTCAGCGGCGGACGAACCGGCCGACCGTCTCGATGTGGGTGGTCTGCGGAAAGAGGTCGAGCGCCACGACCCGGTCGAGTTCGTAGCCTGCGGCGATCAGCAGACCTGCGTCGCGGGCGAACGACGCGGCGTCGCACGACACCAACACCACCGTCGCTGCGTCGGTGGCCGCGATCGTGCCGACACCGGGACGACCCAGGCCCCGACGCGCCGGGTCGGCGATGACGAGATCACCGCGCCGGGCTCGCCACCGCTCGACCCGACAGCGCACGATCTCGGCGTCGGCGTCGGCGAGGTTCACGACGGCGTCCGCGGCCGCCGCACGGTCGGATTCGACCGCGATGACGGGTCCGTCGGCACCGATGGTTCCGGCGAACAGGCCCACCCCTGCGTAGAGGTCGATCACCGGACCGGACGGCCGCTCGCCCACCAGCGATGCGACGGTCTCGACGAGCAGCTCAGCGGCCTCCGGGCAGGACTGGAAGAACGACGAGACCGAGACCCGGAAGGATCGACCCGCGACGGTCTCGGTGATCGCGAGGTCGTCCTGATCGGCGCCGAGCCCTGATGCGAGCGTGCCGATCGGCACGGAGGCGCCGTGATCGTCGGGCTCGACCTGGGTGATGCACGCACCGGTGGCGGCGCTCACGCGGATCGTCGCCGCCGTCGCGCCGGGGAACCGTCCGTCGGCCAGGACCCGTTGGATCGTGGGATGCACGACCATGCACTCGGGCGTCGGGATCACGTCGTGGCTGCGACGAGCGCGGAATCCGGCGCGCCCATCGACCACAGCGGCGCGAACCGTCGTGCGGTACGCCCAGGCGGGGACCGACCCCCCGAACCGCACTGATACATCGTCGATGCGAGCGAGTCGGGCCAGCGTGTCGGCGACGATGGTGGTCTTGAGCTCGGCGGCCAGACTCGGCGCCACGTGCTGGAAGTCGCATCCGCCGCACCCCTCCGCGAGATGCACGCAGGGCTCGTCGCTGCGCCGGGCATGCGCGTCGTGGACCTCGATGAGCCGGGCGCGTGCGAACGTCGACTTCTCCTCGACCACGTCGACCGTGACCGACTCGCCGGGCAACGCACCGGGCACGAACACGACTCGGCCCGAAGCCTCGCGGCCCACGCCGTCGCCACCGGTTGCCAGCCCGTCGATCGACAGCGTCGTCACGTCCGACGACGCTATCGGGCGCCTCGTCGAGCGCGCCGGAGGAGCCCGACACCACCAGTACGCTCGGGCGATGCCAACGGAGCCGACCCGGGCCACTCCTCGTCCCATCGAGATCGCACCGTCGGTGCTCTCAGCCGACTTCTCACGCCTCGGCGACGAGGTCGCGATGCTCGGCGACGCCGGCGCCGACCGCATCCATTGGGACGTCATGGACGGCGTGTTCGTGCCGAACCTGACCCTGGGCCCCGACGTCGTCGCCGCCTGTCGCAATCGAAGCGACCTCGTGTTCGAGGCCCATCTGATGGTCGACCGACCCGAGCTGTTGGCCCCGATGTTCGTCGACGCCGGCGTCGAGTTGGTGACCCTGCACGTCGAATCGACGCCGCACCTCGACCGAGCGCTGCACTCCGTCGTCGATGCGGGCGCACGGTGCGGCGTCACGATGACCCCGTCGACGCCCGCCGAGTCGGTCCGCCACGTCCTGCACCTGGTGGACCTGGTCTTGGTGATGACGGTCAATCCGGGATTCGGCGGCCAGCGTTACATCGCCGAGCAGGAGCCCAAGATCGCCGAGATCCGTTCGATGATCGACGAACGCGGCCTCGACATCGATGTCGAGGTCGACGGCGGCATCGGCGTCGGCACCATCGAGGCGGCGACGGCGGCAGGGGCCAACGTGTTCGTCGCAGGCAGCGCCGTGTTCGGCGATCCCGACGGCCCGGAAGCGGCGATCGCCAAGCTGCGCGCCGGCGCAGTGGCCGCAACCAGCGCGCCGTGAGGGTCAGACGCCGGTGCATTGCCGCATGACCCGCCGCAGCCTTCGCCCGGTGGCCGCGATCTGTAGTCTCGCGCTGACGCTGACCATCGGTGCGTGTTCGGACGACACCCCCGAGGATCCCTCGGCGTTCTGTGACGCGTTGCGGAGCTCGATCACCTCGACGAGCGCCATCGAGCAACTCGACCTCAGCGATCCTGCGAGCCTCGATGCGGCCACCAGCGAACTCGCGGCGCTCGTCGAGCTCGCCCCGGGCGACCTACGCGACGACGTCGCCGTCGTCGCCGACGTCTATGCGACGATCATCGAGGCGGTGTCGACGACGGCTCCCGCAGCACGCGGTGATGTGCTGCGAGACCTGCAACCTCGCCTCGACGAGGCCGCCGACCCCGCGCAGCGGCTCCAGCGCTTCGGCCAACAGAGCTGTGGGCTGACCTTCGATGCACCCCAGCAGCCGACGCCGACGCCGACGCCGCTGCAGATCGACGACTGACCGCAGCGGTGGTCAGATCGGGCTCAGTCGACCTGGCCCCGACGCTCGATGACGTGGTCGACGATGCCGTACTCCTTGGCCTGCTCGGCGGTGAACCAGCGGTCGCGGTCGGAGTCGGTCTGGACCTGCTCGACGGTCTGGCCGGTGTGCTCGGCGATGCGCTCCGCCATGAGCCGCTTGATGTACACCAGCTGTTCGGCCTGGATGGCGATGTCCGAAGCCTGACCCTGGAGGCCCGCCGAGGGCTGATGCATCATGATGCGGGCGTGGGGCAGCGCATACCGCTTGCCCTTGGCGCCGGCGCACAACAGGAACTGGCCCATCGATGCGCCCAGCCCCATGCAGATCGTGGCCACGTCGGGCTTGACGAAGTTCATGGTGTCGTAGATGGCCATGCCGGCGGTCACCGACCCGCCGGGCGAGTTGATGTACAGCCAGATGTCCTGGCCGTCGTCTTGGCCTTCGAGGTACAGCAGCTGCGCGGTGATGAAGTTGGCGATCTCGTCGTTGACGTCGGTGCCGAGCATCACGATGCGATTCTTGAGCAGCTGGGAGTACACATCGAACTGGCCGAACTGGCCCGGCTGGCCCGAGTTGGCGACGATGGCAGGAGCGATCGGCGGGACGGTCATGAGGAGGGTCTCCAGTGATGTCGAAGCAGTCGGGCGCAGGCTAGTGCGGTGGTCACCGAGTTCGGTGGCCATGCAGGGGTCCGCCAACCGATGGGGCACGCAATCTGTTCCCGGCGCCACAGCGACGGCCGTTGTGTGCGCCAGGTGGGAATCGAACCCACACGAGCTCTCGCTCACAGGGACCTAAACCCTGCGCGTCTGCCAATTCCGCCACTGGCGCGGCACGTGGGAGCCTACCGGGCGCTCCCGCTAGCGTCGGAGGCGCCATGACCTCGACCGCGCCCCACCGATCCTCACTGCACCGGCGGCTGCTGGCGGCGATCGCCGGGGTGGCGCTGGTCGTGTCGGCCTGCGCCACCGACGACGCCGACGGGACCGATGCGCCCCCTGCAACCGATGGCGATGACGGCGTCTCGGTGCAGATCGAGCGCGAGATCGACGGCGACTCCCTCGAGCTCTCCATCGACGGCGAGACCGTCGAGGTCCGTCTGCTCGGCATCAATGCACCCGAGCTCGCCGACTGCCAGGGGCCCGCCGCAGGCCGGGCACTGGGCCGATCTGCTGCGCTCGGGGACGATCGAGGTGGCGGGTTCCGAGACCGACCGCTTCGATCGGCTCCTCGTCGAGCTCGCAGTCGACGACCTGTCGGTCAACGAGGCGATGGTGCGTCAGGGCTGGGCGTTGGCCATCCACGGAGACGGCGACGCCTACGTCGGTGCCATGCGCGATGCCGCCGACGCAGACGCGGGCATGTGGGCCGACACCGTCGACGGGTGCGCAGCGGTCATCGAGGACCTGGCCGTCGTCGATGCCGAACCCGACCCGCGTGGCCGAGACGACGAGAACCTCGATCAGGAGTTCGTCGTCATCGCCAACGCAGGGACCGAACCGCTCGAGCTCGGTGGATGGCAGGTCCGCGACGAGTCGACCGGCAACCGTTTCGTGTTCGCCGACGGCAGACTCGGACCCGGCGAGGAGCTGACGCTGGTCACCGGATGCGGCCAGGACTCGGATCGGACGGTGTTCTGGTGCTCGGAGCTCCCCGTGTGGTCCAACGACGGCGAGACCGTCCTGGTCCTGGCTCCCGACGGCGCGATCGCCGCGCATCGCTTCCTCGAATGATCACGACCCGGACCGACGCTGCCGCGTGCGATCACATGGCGGGGCGGCGGCCGGTGGGGTCGCGGGCTCGATCGCGATCAGCGGGCCATCAGCCCGACGGCCAGGGCCCGGAATGCCCGGCCACGATGGCTGATGGCGTTCTTGGCCGCATCGGACATCTCGGCGAAGGACAACCCGCCGCCGTCGACCGGCACGAAGACCGGGTCGTAGCCGAACCCGCCGTCGCCGGCGGGCACGCGGGCGATGTGGCCCTCGACGACCCCGGTGGCGACGGTCTCGCTGCCATCGGGCCAGGCGACGAGCGCGACCGTGCGGAATCGGGCGGTGCGTGCTGCGTCGTCGACACCGTCGAGTGCGGCGAGGAGCTTGGCGAGGTTCGCGGCGCTGTCGCCGTCGGGGCCGGCGTAGCGGGCCGAGTGCACCCCGGGTGCGCCATCGAGCGCGTCGACCTCGAGCCCGGTGTCGTCTGCGACCGCGGGCCGACCGGTGTGGTCGCCGACGGCGCGTGCCTTGAGGCGGGCGTTGCCCTCGAGGGTGTCGGCGTCTTCGACCACATCACCGAGATCGGCCGGCCGGGGCAGGATGCGCCACCCGCCATCCATGATCGCTTCGATCTCGGTGAGCTTGTTCGGGTTCGCGGTCGCGGCGACCAGCTCCGTCGGCGCCGGCCGAACCGTCGTTGGCGCTCACCGGGGCGCGGGCGGCTCGGCGAGCAGGGCGTGCTGCTTGGCGACGATCTCGGCGATGCCCTTCTCGGCCAGCGCGAGCAGCGCGTCGAGCTCGGCGCGGGTGAACGCCTCGGACTCGGCGGTGCCCTGGACCTCGATGAAGCGACCGCCCTCGGTCATCACGACGTTCATGTCGGTCTCGGCGTTGGCGTCCTCGATGTAGGGCAGGTCGAGGCGGGCCTCGCCCTCGACGATCCCGACCGAGATGGCCGCGCAGGCCTCGACCAGGGGGTTCTCGGCGATGAGCCCGTTGGCGACGCAGCCGCGTGAGGGCGTCGTGCAGGGCCAGGTAGCCGGCGCAGATCGACGCCGTGCGGGTCCCGCCGTCGGCCTGGAGGACGTCGCAGTCGACGATGACCTGGCGTTCACCGAGCTTGGTCATGTCACAGACCGCTCGCAGCGACCGACCGATGAGGCGCTGGATCTCCTGGGTGCGGCCCTTCGGGCCCCGGGTCTCGCGGTTGGCCCGCCCGGGCGTCGATCCGGGCAGCATCGAGTACTCGGCGGTGACCCAGCCCTCGCCCGACCCGCGCATCCAGCGGGGGACGTCCTCGTCGATCGAGGCGGTGCACAGCACCTTGGTGTCGCCGAAGGTGGCGAGGACCGACCCGTCGGCCATGGTCGTGAAGTCGCGTTGGAAGGTGATGGGTCGCAGCTCGTCGGGCTGGCGGTTGTCGGGGCGCATGTCGGTTCCTTCGATGCGATCGGGGGAGGGCGGTGGTCGATGCGATGGCCGGCGCCGTGTCCAGGGCGGTACCGATGGCGACGCAACGGGCGGCGGGATCGGCCGGCAGGATAGCGCTGCGACGCCGACCACGTTCCGGCGCCGAGAACGGCGCTCGAACGACCGTTCTCGGCGCCACCCGCACCCACGACCGACTCGGCGCCGTGAACGGTCGCCCTGGCGACCATTTTCGGCGCCGGAACCCCTGTGCGGGCTCAGGGGGTGGGGGGCTGCCAGATGTGGGCGTCGGCCGACGCGAGCTCGGGACCGAGGAGCCGACGCCCGAGATCGGCGAACCACGCCACGTCGCCGGAGGACTCGAAGCGGTGCGACCCACCGTCGGGGCGACCCGACGTCAGACCGTCGGCCTCCAGACGCGCCTTCAGCGCGAACGCCGTCTCGTCGGCCGACGACACCAGCATCACCTCGGGGCCCATCACGGCGGTGATCGCCCGAGCCAGGTACGGGTAGTGGGTGCAGCCGAGCAGCAGGCTGTCGACCTCGGCCTCGACCACCGGCGCGAGCAACCGCTCGGCCAGCACCGAGATCTGATCGCCGGAGAACTTGCCGCGCTCGACGAACTCGACGAAGCCCGGGCACGCAGCCGAGGTCAGCTCCACCGATCCTCCACCCGCGAGCGACGCGATGGCGCGCTGGTAGGCCCCGCTGCCGATGGTCCCGACGGTGCCGATCACCCCGATACGGCCCGTCTCGGTGACCTCGACCAGGGCCCGGGCCCCGGGCTCGATCACACCGACGACCGGGACGCCGACCGCAGCTTCGAGATCCGCCAGGTCGACCGCCGCCGACGCCGTGTTGCAGGCCACGACCAGGAACTTGACGTCGTGATCGGCGACGAGGTGCTCGGCGATCTCGTGGGCGAATCCGGCGACCTCGTCGAGGGCCCGCGGACCGTAGGGATAGCGACCCGTGTCACCGAAGTAGACGGTGTCCTCCCCCGGCAGGAGGTCGATGACGGCTCGGCTGACCGTCAGTCCCCCGAAGCCGGAGTCGAAGATCCCGATCGGGCGAACGTCGGCCACGGCGCACGATGCTACGGTGGCCCGAGAGACCGACGGTGACCACCGAAGCAGCTGCTCGTGTCGTCACCGACGCATGTGCGCTGACCACATGCACCGCTGGGCACTGGCGTGGTCGCTGCACCCGACGCCCCGGGGCGGTCACGGGTCAGAAGTAGACGATGGCGTCGGCCTTGGCGGCGACCTCGTCGAGGGGGTCGGTCCAGGCCCCGGTCGACAGGTACTTCCAGCCGCCGTCGCAGACGATGAACACGATCGACCCCTCGTCGATGCGTTCGGCGACGCGCAACGCCCCGGCGAGCGCCGCTCCCGACGACAGCCCGGCGAAGATGCCGCATTCGTTCGCCAGGCGCCGGGTGCACTCGATCGATTCGATGGGGCGCACGATGCGCTTGCCGTCGAGCAGGTCGAGGCCGCCCCACTTGTCGAACACCGGCGGGATGAAGCCGTCGTCGAGGCTGCGGAGGCCCTCGACCTTCTCGCCCGTCGGCGGCTCGACGGCGAGGATCTTGACCTCGGGTTTGTGTTCTTTGAGATAGGTACCCACGCCCATCAGGGTGCCCGAGGTGCCGAGTCCGGCGACGAAGTGGGTGATGTCGGGGACGTCGCGCAGGATCTCGGGACCGGTCGTGCGGTAGTGGGCGTTGGGGTTGGACTCGTTGCCGTACTGGTACAGGAACGCCCACTCGGGATGCTCGTCGGCGAGGCGCTGCGCCAGGCGCACCGCGCCGTTGGAGCCCTCTTCGCCGGGCGACGGGATGATCTCGGCGCCCCAGACCTCGAGCAGCTGTCGGCGCTCGATCGAGACGTTCTCGGGCAGCACGATCTTGATCGGGTAGCCCTTCATGCGGGCGATCATGGCGAGCGCGATGCCGGTGTTGCCCGACGACGGCTCGATGATGGTGCGCCCCGGGGTCAAGGTGCCGTCGGCCTCGGCCTCTTCGATCATGGCCTTGGCGATGCGGTCCTTCACCGAGCCGGCCGGGTTCTGCCCTTCGAGCTTCGCGTAGATGCGCACGCGCGGGTTGGGGCTCGTCTGGCTGACGTCGATCACGGGGGTGTCGCCGACGAGGTCGAGGATCGAGGAATGTACGGACATGACGTCACCAAGTATTGCGCGGCGGACAGCCGAATGTCGACTGAACCGATGGGGATTTGTGGATTTCTTCGTCCAGACGGGCGTCAGACGGCCCGTCCACGCAGCGGGTCTACCCCGGTTCGACGACGAGCAACCGTTCCTCGGTGATCGCACCGTCGACGATGCGGTAGCTGCGCAGCACCGGGTCGGGGTCCTTGAGCGACACGATCACGTAGTGGAACGCACCGAAGGGATCGAACGCCGAGGCGTCACGGACGTCGGTCGGCGACGGGTAGGCACTGGTGTGGGTGTGGCTGTGCATGACCCCGAGGATCTGGTCGCCGACCTCGTCGACGTGGCGTTCGACCGCCATCATCTCCGCGCCGTCGAGCTGGTAGAGCTCCGACGATGCTGCGACGTTGGTCATGGCGTGGAAACCCGTGGCCACGGCGTCGCTCGGCGACCCACTGAAGAGCCCGCAGGCCTCGTGGGGCAAGCCCCGAAGGGCGTGGGCCACCATGGCGGCCCGCACATCGGCGGTGATCTGCAGCATCGGCGTGCACGCTACCGCGCCGAGTCAACGGTTCTCTCCAGCGCCCATCGCCGTCGCGCGGTCGCCACGCCAGCCAATAGCCTCGGCCCCATGGCCCCTCCCGATGCGAAGATCGTCGCGACCAACCGGCAGGCGCGCCGCGAGTTCGAGATCCTCGACACCATCGAGGCCGGCATGGTCCTCCAGGGCAGCGAGGTCAAGTCGCTGCGCACCGGCAAGGCGCAGCTGGCCGAGGCCTATGCCGCGCATCCACAACGGCGAGGTCTGGGTCAACTCGCTGCACATCTCCCAGTACGAGCACTCCTCCGCGGCGTTCGGCCACGACAGCGATCGCCCCAAGAAGCTGCTCATGCACAAGGGCGAGATCATCCGGCTCCAGGCCCAGGTCGACCAGAAGGGTCTGACGCTGGTGCCGTTGTCGCTGTACTTCCGTGACGGTCGCGCCAAGCTCGAACTCGCGCTCGCTCGCCGCAAACGCCTGGTCGACAAGCGCCAGACGCTCGCGCAGCGCGAGGCCGACCGCGAGGCCCAGCGGGCGATGTCGCAGGGGATGCGCCGCCGCTGACCCGTCCGGGCGGGCCCGGCACGTGCTGACGCCCCGCACGCACGTGACCGAAACCCGCCGGGGTTCGCCACGTGCCGGGCGTATCGTGCCGACGTGTCGCGTGTCGAGCCCACCCCCGAGGTCCCCGTCGACCGGCGCCGACGCCGCTGCCGGCGAACGGCGGCTGTTCTCGGGCAGCGCAGCGGCCAACGACGAGGCGTTCACCGCCGGCGACTGGGCGCTCTTTCTGCGCGGTGGCCGGCATCTGGGGTGCGTCGTTCCTGTTCATCGACATCGGCCTCGACGCCATCGAACCCGGCCTCATCACCCTCGTGCGGGTCGGGCCTGGGGGCGCTCGCACTCAACCTCGTGCCGCGGATCGCGGGTGCGGCTCGACCCCGACGATCGCCTCCGGGTGGCGACCCTGGCGGTGTTGTGGGTGGCCATCCCCTTCACGCTGTTCCCGCTGGCCGAGCAACACATCAACTCGTCGGTGACCGGCCTGCTCAACGGCGGGCACGCCGATCTTCGCCGCGGTGGTCGCGACGCTGTTGGTTCGCCAGCCCCCGGGCCGCAGCCAGGTCATCGGCATCGTGGTCGGCTTCGCCGGCATCGTGGCGATCTCGTTGCCATCGATCAGCGATGGGGCCAACGAGGCCAGCGGCGTGGTGATGGTGATCGCCGCCACGATCTGTTACGGGTTCGCGATCAACATCGCCGCGCCGCTCCAGGCCCGCTACGGCGCCGTGCCGCTGATGGCGCGGGTGCTGGCGCTCGCGACGGCGCTCACCGTGCCCTACGGCATCGTCGGGGCAACCGGTTCGTCCTGGGAAGCCGGCCCGTGGGCGGCGGTCATCGTGCTCGGCGTGGTGGGGACGGGTCTGGCCTTCGCGCTGATGGCGACGCTGGTGGGGCGTGTCGGATCGACCCGGGCGTCATTCATCACCTACCTGATCCCGGTGATGTCGCTCGCGCTGGGCACGACCTTTCGAGACGACACGGTGGCGCCGCTGGCGCTGGTCGGCGTCGCCTTGGTGATCGGCGGCGCGTTCATGGCTTCACGCCGGGCCTGAGCGCGCCCGATCAGGCCACCGGTAGGCCGAGCACCCGCCGCGATCACGGCCCTGCGATCCAGCCGAAGGTCATCGCCGGTCCCAGCGTGCCCCCGGCGCCGCCGTAGACCATGCCGGTGGGTGCGGCCATGACGTTGCCGGCGGCGTACAGGCCGTCGATGACGCCGCCGTCGAGAGCGAGGACCCGGCCACGGGTGTCGGTCTTGGGGCCACCGTTGGTGCCGAGCGATCCGCTCTCGATGCGGCATCGCATGGAACGGGCCGTGTCGAGTGGGTGCAGGGTGGCGGCCGACACCCGGGAGGGAACGGTCGCCGTTGAAGGTGTCGTAGGCGCTCTGTGCCACGACCGAAGTCGGGGTCTTCGCCCCGGGCAGCATGGTCGTTGAAGCGTGCGATCGTGGCTGCGCAGCGCGTCGGCCGGAACCCCCATCGCGGCCGCGAGCTCCTCGACGGTGTCGCCGGTGAGCATCCAGTCGGGGACGTCGTCGCCCGGCGGACAGCCGGCCACGTCGTAGCGCTGCTTGTGGGCGTGGTCGAACACGAGCCAGCAGGGCTGGTTGGGATAGGTGAAGGTCGTGGGGTCGAACGCGTGGAACGCGCCGCCCATGGCGTTGTAGTTGCCGGCCTCGTTGGTGAACCGCACGCCGCTTGCCGTTGACCATGAGCGAGCGGGGCCGGGTGCGCTCGAGCAGGATCAGATGCACCGCGGGAGCACCCCATGCCTCTTCGCCGGGCACCCGCGCGACCGGTACCCACCAGGCGTTGCGCATGTTGCCCAGACGGGCGCCGGCGTCCATGGCCATGAGCAGACCGTCGCCGGTGTTGGTCGGGCGCTCCTGCGGGTGCGGTCATCGGGCCACGCAGGAACGTGCGGACGAGCTCGTCGTTCCACTCGAATCCGCCCGTGGCGACGATGACCGCGCCGGCGTCGACGGTGCGGACGTCCTGCGGGCGTGTCGAACTCGACGCCGTGGACGCACGTTGTCGGCCACCACGAGGTGCGCGGGCACGAGCCTCGAGCACCGGCTCGATGCCCCGGTCGAGGCATGCCTTGAGGAGGGCACCGACGAGCCCGAGGCCCATGCCGTGGAGGCCTGCGCCGATGCGTTCGCCGAGGATCTCCGCAGACGGCATCGACGTGGCACCGCCGAGCGGCGTGTCGGTCAGCATGACGGGGTGCGCGCCGCGCTGGTTGCGGATGCGGCCCGCCCACTCCCCCAGCTCCGGGAAGGCGAACAGCGCGTTGTCGAGGGAACGACCACCACCGGGAGACCACCGGGGTGTTCGGGGTGGTAGTCGGGATATCCGTCGACGAGGTGGAACGCACACGGCGTGTTCTCCTCGACCCAGCGCAGCATCTGCGGACCCTCGTCGACGAAGGTGGCCGCCATGTCGGAATCGATCTGGCCGAGTGACAGGCTCTCGAGGTACGCCAGTGCGTCCTGACGGGAGTCCTCGACGCCGGCAGCCGCTTGGTGGTGGTTGTTGGGCATCCAGATGATGCCGCCACTCATCGCCGCAGTGCCGCCGATGAGGTCGGCCTTCTCGAACAGTCCCACCGACGCGCCCGCATCGGCGGCGGTCACGGCAGCGGTCAGCCCGGCGGCACCGCTGCCGAGCACCACCACGTCGTATCGTTCGGTTGCCTCGTCGATCGTCACGCCTGACTCCCCCTCGATGGTTCGCTTCGCTCGGTCCGTCATCATCGCAGAGCCTGCGTCTCTGTACGGTCTCGGCGTCGTGGGCGGCAGATGATCGGGCGATCGTCATCGACAGACCGACCGACGTCCTCGGCACCGACAGCTGCACTTCGCAGTCGAACGAGCGCGTGTTCGGGGTGATCGGCGATTTCACCCCGCACGGCATGCCTGGCATCGCGCTGTCGTTGACTAGCTTCTCGGTTTGTTCGACGATCTCGACGAGCGACCAACCGATCTGCGCGATCGCGGCGTCCTCACTGAGGACGAGTTTGCAGCCCAGAAGGCCAGGAGCCTCAGCTGATCGCGAATGACCGGATCCCGGGATGACCCGTCCAATCGACCCGGGGTTCGTCTCGAACGCACCGTTCGACGACACACGAGAGAGGTCTCCATGACGGAGAGCGAGCCTGGCCTGCCGCAGTGGGTGCGTCGCGTCGGCGTGTTCAGCTGGCTGTTCGTCGGCTTTCTTCTCGCGGTTGCAGCGATCGCTGTCCTGATCTCGGCGACGAGCGCCGTCACGACACCCGTCGTCATCGCCGTCTGTCTGGCGATCGTCTTCGATCCCGCCGCCCGGTGGCTGGTCGACCGGGGTGCTCCACCCGCCCTCGCCGCGATCGTCGTCCTGATCGGACTCGTCGCAGGAGGAGGAGCCGCCGTCTATGCCGGTGTCGCTGCGGTCGTCGACCAGGCCGACAGCCTGCGCTCGAACCTCGGCCGAGGCGGTCGAACGGATCCAGACCTGGTTGGCGGAGAGCCCGATCGACCCGGGACTCCTCGATCAGGTGTCCGACACGGTCGCCGACAGCGGCCCGGGGCTGGCCACCGGCCTCGCGAGCGGCGTCGCCTCGGTACTGAACTCGGCGACCGGTGCCCTGGCCGGCGCCGCCCTGGCTCTGATCGTGCTGTATTACCTCCTCAAGGAGGGCCCTGCCGGCGCTATCGCACGACCCTCCGACGTTGATTCCCGTCTCGACGTCCGGATCGTCGAGGACGCTGTGCGAGACGTGCGCAGCTACTTCCGCGGCCAGACCGGGATCGCCGTGATGAACGGTGCGGTCATCGCCTTGGCGGCCGTCCTGCTCGGGGTGCCAGCAGCGGCAGCCATCGGTGTGGTCAACTTCGTCGGCGCCTATGTCCCGTATCTCGGCGGGCTCTTCGGAGGCGCCGTCGCCGTGCTGCCCGCGCTCGGAGACGGCGGGTTGGGTCCGGCGATCGCGATGCTCGCCGTGACCCTGGTCGTCAACCTCGGGCTCGAGAACCTGCTGCAGCCCGTGCTGCTCGGGAACAGCCTCGATCTCGGACCGATCACGGTCCTCTTGGTCACCACGCTCGGCGGCATGCTCGCCGGCATGGTCGGGCTGGTCCTCGCCGCTCCCCTCTGGGCGCTCGCCATGGACGTCCGCCGCGAGCTGCACCGTGAGGGCTTCTTCGACGAACCGGGAGGCTGACGCAGGGTGCATCCGCAGTGATCAGCGCGATCATCGATCCCCACGCTCGCACCGCTGCCACGATGGGAGAGAATGGGCGGGTGATCGAGCACGTGACCGACGGCGACGTACTCCTCGGCGATGACGGGACGATGGCGATCCGGCGGTCAGCCGATCCGAACACCAGCAGCATCGGATGAGGAGACGATGACCACTGATGTCACGTCCCGACCGGCCGAGGCTGTCCAGCGTCGGATCGATGCCGGGCGCGCAGAACGCGATCGCGTGCCGCTCGACTCCCAAGCCGACCTCGACACCGGCGACGACCGACCAGACCCCGTCTCGCTGCTGCTCCGACAGGACGAGCAGCGGGTCCAGTCGTTGGTCCCGATCCGCCATGCCCGCATGAGAGCGACGCCGTTCACCTTCTTTCGCGGTGGCGCTGCGATCATGGCATCAGACCTCTCCCGATCCCCTTCGACGGATCTCCGGGTCCAGCTGTGCGGTGATGCCCACCTGTCGAACTTCGGTCTGTTCAACGGAGCCGACCGCCGCCTCGTCTTCGATGTCAACGACTTCGACGAGACGTCGCCGGGGCCATTCGAGTGGGACCTCAAGCGGCTCGTCGCCAGCGTCACCGTCGCCGGCAGGGGCAACGAGCTCGAGCGCAAGCAGATCCGTGCGGCGACGAAGGCCGCCGTCGCCGGCTATCGAGGGGTACTCGCCGCCACGCTGACCACCAGTCCCCTGGATGTCCGCTACTTCCGGGTCGATGTCGAGACACTGCTCGACCAGGACGAGAAGCTTCGCAAGCGCAACCGCAAGGCGGTCGACAAGGCCTCGCGAAAGGACAGCGTCCGCGCTCTCGAGAAGTTGACCCACCTGGTCGACGGCCGGCGACGGATCGTTGCCAAGCCACCGCTGATCGTGCCACTCACCGACGCGATCGACGACATCGGTCCCGAAAGGCTCGCCGACCTCTTCCAACGCTACGTGGGCTCGCTGCCGCCGCACCGCGCCGAGATCGTCCGCCGGTACCGACCCGTCGACTTCGCCCACAAGGTGGTCGGTGTCGGCAGCGTCGGAACCCTCTGCTTCGTCATCCTGCTCGAGTCCGATCAGGGCGCACCCCTTTTCCTCCAGTTCAAGGAGGCGACCCGTTCCGTCCTGGAGCCCTACGCCGGAAGCCAGCGGCTACGAGCGAGCCGGCGAACGTGTCGTGCGGGGGCAACAGCTCATGCAGGCGACCAGCGACATCATGCTCGGTTGGTCGCACTTCGATGCGGACGACCGGAGGATCGACTTCTACTTCCGTCAGCTCTGGGACGGCAAGGGATCGGCGGACGTCGATCGCATGGGTCCGAAGCGCCTCGCCCGCTACGCGGCGACCTGCGGTGCCGCCCTGGCTCTCGCCCACGCTCGAACCGGCGACGGGGCCGCCATCCACGGCTACCTGGGAGACGACGACACCGCCGACGAGGTGTTCGCAGACTTCGCCGAACGCTACGCCGACCTCGACGAGCAGGACCATGCCGCCCACGAACGCGCCATCACCGACGGACGCATCCGGGTGACCGAGCGATGATGACCCAGCGCCGCCCGACGAGCGCCGAGGCCGAGTCCGGCGTCGCGTCGATCGTCGACACGACCGAGATCCGGTGGTTTGCATCTGGGCCGCTTCCCCCCGAGATCTGGAGCTGGTTCTCGAGCCCGCACGGTGTCGTCGAACGGCGGCGCGACACCTACCTCGTCGACGACCGTGCCCACGAGGGAATCAAGCACCGTGGCGGGACCCTTCTCGAAGTCAAGGCCCGCTGGTCGGTCGGCCCGTCGATCGAGCTCGGCCCCCACCATGCCGGGCGGCTCGAGGTGTGGCGGAAGTGGACGCCCGCAGACGGCCTCGTCGACCTGCCCCACTCCGGGCACTGGGTGGACGTCGACAAACTCGTGATGAAGCGTCGGTTCTCCGAGGACGGTACCGAGATCGCGTTCTCCAAGGACCAGGCCGAGGGTTCCGGCTGTGACGTCGAGATCGCCGCAGTCACGGTCGACGGCCACCATGCGTTCACGTTCGCCTTCGCGGCATTCGGGCCGCCAGGCCGCCGCCCCGCCGCGATCGCGACGGCGTGGCGCACCCTCACGTCCGGTGGCGACGCGCCGATCGGCGAACCCTCGACCGCATGGTCGGCGATGAGCTATCCCGAATGGCTCGCGACGACGATCCCTGTCGACACCGGCGATCCGATCCGACGCCTGAGCGACACGAGAAGGCGCCCTGAGGCGACCCCGGAGCCGAAGCGAGCGAATCCATGACGACGCCCACCGACGGAGCCGGGAAGGCGGCACCGCCCAGCGGGCTCGCTCGGTTCCTTCCCATCCTCGACTGGGCGCCCCGGTATCAGCGGGCCTGGCTGCGCAGCGACGTGATCGCCGGACTCGGCGGTGGCCGCATTGGTGGTCCCGAAGTCGCTCGGCTACGCCGGCATCGCCGGCGTGCCGATCCAGCACGGTCTGTTCGCAGCCACGGCCGGCGCGATCCTCTACGCCCTGTTCGGCACGACCCGTCAGATCGCCACCGGCCCGAGCTCGGCCCTCGCAGCGGTGGCAGCGAGCGCGGTGACCCTTGCCGGAGTGTCAGGAGACGATGCCGTCGAGCTCGTCGCCTCGATCACGGTGGTCACCGGACTGCTGTTCCTGCTGCTCGCCGTGTTCAAGATGGGATGGATCTCGCTGCTGTTGTCGAAGGCGGTCATCACCGGGTTCCTGTTCGGAGCAGCCATCGAGGTGGTCGTCGGGGAACTGGCCAAGATCACCGGGACCTCCGCCGACGGCGCCAACTCCTGGCGGAAGCTCGGCGACTGGATCGACGCCCTCGGCGACACCGACGGCACGACGCTGCTGGTCGGTGTCGTGTCACTCCTCGTCGTGATCGGGGTCCGCTTCTCGCCGCTGAAGGTCCCCGGCGCGCTCGTCCTCGTCATCGGCGGCCTCGTCGCATCGGTGTGGCTCGACTTCGAGGAACGGGGCATCGCTCTCGTCGGCGACGTCCCACGCGGCTTCGCCGCACCGAAGATCCCCAGTCCGAGCTTCGTCGTCGACAACTTCGCCACGATCGGACCCGCTGCGGTCGGTCTCCTCCTGATCGGCTTCTCGCAGACGGCGGCGGACTCCAGGGCATTCGCCGCGAAGCACGGCTACCGCATCGACATCGATCAGGAGTCGGTGGCCCAGAGCGCATCCAACCTCGGTTCCGGCGTGCTCCAGGGGATTCCTGTCGCGACCAGTCTCTCGGCGAGCTCGCTGAACGACGAGTCCGGCGCCAAGACACCCCTGGCGTCGCTCACGACAGGGGTGTTGCTGATCCTCACCCTGCTCCTGTTGGCGCCGGTCTTCTCGGAGCTCCCGCTCCCCGTCCTGGCGGCCGTGATCATCGATGCGGTCGTCTTCGGGATGATGGACGTCGGCGCGCTCGCGCGTCTGCGTCGGGTTGCGCCCGCCGACTTCTGGATCGCGGTCGCGGCGATCCTCGGCGTGCTCAGCGCCGGCGTTCTCGCCGGCGTCATCATCGGGATCGTGCTCTCCCTGGTGTGGCTCGTGTACATCAACGCCACCCCCGACGTCCCGGTCCTCGGCCACCTCCAGGGGACCCAGGTCTTCCGCAGCATCGAACGATATCCCGACGGCGTGACGTACCCCGGGCTGCTCGTCGTCCGCTTCGACGCCGGCCTCTTCTTCGCCAGTGCCGACGCGCTCGGCGACCGGCTCCGCGAGCTCGGCGGGCAGCCCGACGAGCGCTACGACACCGTGGTGATCTCCTTCGAGGGCGTCGACTTCGTCGACTCGCAGGGCTCGGCGAAGATCTCCGAGATCCTCGAGCAGACCAGAACGTACGGCGCGCAGCTGCGCCTCTGTCGCGTCAAGCCAGCCGTCCTCGACGTGTTCGAGCGCGACGGCGTCGTCGCCCGACTCGGCGAAGGACGTATCTGCGGCAACGTCTACGATGCCTGCGCCGACCACATCGACCAGTCCGCTGCGGGCCGAACCCCGTCGGATCCCGACGTCTGAAGGGACGCTGCTGTGACGACCGAATCGATGCGAGCACGCACATCCTGCGAACCGTGGCACGACCGGACATCGGCGCCCCGGCAGCAGCCCGCCACGGCGACGTACCGCTCAGCTCCCGCCGATGCGGCAGGTCTCGTCGTGCACCCGACCGCCGCCGACGTGACGCGAGAGGAGGACGACGAGACGTCTTCTTCGCTGCGCCGGCCGATGAACCTCGCGCCGCCGACCGATCGATGCGACCGCCGCGGCGATCTCGTGGCTGGTCCTCCTGCGTTCTCGCGTGGAACTATCGGGTCGGAAGTGACCTGGACCGGCGGGTCACTGGCGTGTTCGATGGTGACCTACCGGGTTGGCTCGTCCGGCACGGCGACGGTCGTCTACGTCCTCGGGGGCCTGTACGGTCTCGGGCTCATCCTCGGGATCGGGCTGTTCGGTCGCGATCGCCTCGCCATCGCCCGCGACATGATCGCCGCGAGCGCGCTGGCGCTGGCCGGCCTGATCGGTCTGTCGTACCTGGCGGGACCCGAGTTCCCCGATCTCCTCCCCGAGTTCGTGGACAACGGCACCTACCCGTCGTTCCCGTCGGGTCGCCTCGCGTTGATCGTCGCAGCACTGCGCGTCAGCCAGAACTATCTCACGGTCCCCATGCGAAACGTGGGCCGCCGGATCATCGTGGCGCTGTCGATCGCAGCGCTCATCCTGATCTACGGCACCGTCACCGGCGTCATCGGTGGACTGCTCCTGGGTGTGGCTGCGTCCTCGACGATCAGATACGTGTTCGGAACCGGAACGGGGATTCCGAGCAGCCAGCGGATCGAAGCAGGGCTCCGGGAAGCGGGTCTCGACGTACGACGGTGTGGAGTTCCTGCCAGTCCAGCCCGCAGGCGCGAGCCTCGTCCGCGCCGTCCGAGCGGGTGACGACGACCTGCTCGTGAAGGTCTACGGACGTGACGCCGCAGATGCTGCGTTGGCGTCACGCCTGTGGCGCGCGCTGTGGTACCGCAACGATCGGCGACCACTGCTGGCGACGAACGGTCAGCTCGCCGAGCACGAGAGCCTGATGCTGCTCACGTGCGAGCGCGCATCGGGGTCTCCACCGCAGGCCTCGTCGGATGGAGTCGTGCGTCCACCGACGACATGCTGGTGATCACCAGCTGGATCGACGGTCGCCTTCTCTCACAGCTCGAGCCCGATGATGTCACCGATGACGTGCTCGATGGCGCCTGGAGCGAGCTGACGAAGCTTCACGATGCGGGGATCACCCACGGAGCCATCGACCGGGATTCGCTAGCCGTCAGCGACGACCGGCTGGTGATCGCCGACGTCTCGAAGGCCAACATCCTCACCGGGGACGACCATCGCTGCGCCGATCGGGCCCAGATGCTCATCGCCACTGCGTGTGCCGCCGGCAGCGAGCGTGCGATCGTCGGCTGCGAACCGTCATCTCGTCGATCAGGACCTGATCGACACGTTGCCCTTCCTGCAATCGCCCGCACTGAGCCATTCGCTGCAGCGCGACGCCAAGCACAGCGGAATCGACATCGACGAGGTGCGCAGCAGGGTCGCCGACCGCCTCGGTGCGGAACGCGCCGGAGATGGTTCAGCTGCACCGGGTCACGTGGGGCAACGTCGCGATGCTCGTCCTCACCTTCATCGCGGCGAACGCCCTGATCTCGTCGCTGACCGATCTCGGGCTGTCCACGATCGCCGACGAACTCGCGAGCGCAGCCTGGGGATGGGTGGCTCGTCGCGTTCGTACTGGCGCAGCTCACCAACCTCGGCGAGTACGTCACCCTCGTCGGCGTGATGGGACGACCCGCGCCCTTCGGACCGACGATGCTGTTCCGGTACGCGCTCTCGTTCGTGTCGCTCGCAGTGCCGAGCGAAGCGGGCGCCATCGCCATGAACATCCGCTACCAGCAGCGGTTGGGCGTGCCGGCTGCGGCCGCCGTCGCGCAGGGACCCTTGCTGACGGTCATCAGCAAGGGCTTCGACGTGATCCTGCTGTTGCTGACCGCGCCGATCGTCGGGAACTCCATCGACGTCGACGATCTCGACTTCGGCGCCGCCGGCACGCTCATCGTCGTCGTGGTCGCCGTCGCCGTGGTTGCCATCGCGGCGTTCGCTCTCGTGCCGAGGCTCCGGGCCCTGGCTCTCCCCCACATCAAGGAGGGCTTCCTCGCGGTGAAGGGGAGCATCACCGAACCGGAGCGGCTGTTCCGGGTGACCGGCGGCACGCTGCTGCAGAAGGTGCTCTTCGCCATGACGCTGTCGGCGTCGGTCGCCGCCTACGGGTCATCCATCACGTTCGCCGAGGCGATCTTCGTCAACTCAGCGGTGTCACTCTTCGTCGGCCTCGTGCCCGTGCCCGGGGGCATCGGAATCGCCGAGACCGCGATCACCGCCGGTCTCGTGTCCGTCGGCGTACCCGAGGAAGCTGCGGTGGCTGCGGCCATCACCCACCGGATGGTGACCGCGTACATCCCACCGGTCGTCGGCTGGTTCGCCTCCCGCTGGCTGACCGCACGCAGCTACCTGTGACGGCATCGACCCGGGGAGCGGTCACAGCCGACCGCTACAGTTGATTCCACGGTGCGTTCGACCTGGTCGACGGCACCGACACCCGGGCCTCTGGGTCCGGGGTGCATCTTGACAAGGGGCTGATCGGTTTCGACGTTGTGGACCGAGAGGCGAATCGTGCGACCGGAGTTGCTCAGACTCCTTAAACGGGGCAACCAAAGACACGGCAACCAGCGTGTCGCTCTCGCCGCCTGATCTAACTCAGGTGTAAGAGAGTCATAGGGACCGGTAACGGCTCCCGGGGCCTGATCACTGCAGCCCGGCAACAGAAGCAGCGATGGACCGCAGGGAGAGACCGCTGACAGCTGGAAAGACCGCTGACACCGAAGAACAGATTCGGCGGTGTGGCCCCTCGGGGCCCACTTGACCCGGCAGGGTGGCAACCGCAAAGCCACGCATCTCGGGAATGGTCGTAGCGCGAACGGTTCTCCCACGACGGACGGGGGTTCGATTCCCCCCAGCTCCACGTTGTCCCCAGCTCCACGAGCGTTCGAACTCGGTATCGCACGCTTGTGGAGCTGCTCCGCGTGTCCCGACCGAACGAGTCGGTCACTATCTCGCAGCGGCGATCGACCGTTGTGTCAGTCGGTCGATGCCGCCGAGCCGGCTTCGGCCGGCTCGTCGTGCCAGCCCTGCTTGAGCGACCGGTAGAAGAACCCCAGCAGCGCTGTGGTGATCACGATCGAGACGGCCATCGCCAGCACCGGCTGGTCGCTGATCACCGTCGCGACGAGCGCCGAGGAGATCACCGCGAACGATGCCCACAGGGTGCTCCCGATTGCATCCCACAACAGGAATCGGGGGTAGGGATGGCGGGTCAGTCCCATCGTGGCGCCCACGACGAAGCGCATGCCCGGCACGAACCGGCCGAACACGATCAGCTGCGGCGCCTGGCCGCTCAGCACGTCGAAGGCCTTGGACACCTTCTCGTTCTGCTGCGCCTGCGCAACGCGGTCGGCCATGAACGTCCGGAGGAAGGTGCGGGAGATCCAGTAGAGAAGCGAATCGCCGACGATCGCCCCCAGCGATCCCGCTGCGATCAAGCGCCAGAGCACGATGGATGAGCTGTCCTGAGCGGCAAGCGTTGCGGCGGTGTTGAGCAGCGACTCACTCGGGAACACCGGGATGACTGCGTCGAGGACCACGAATCCGAAGATCACCCAGTAGGGATGGGCCAGCCCGTCGAAGTTCACATTCGCCAGCGAGCCCGCAATGGCCGACGCCACCCACGCTCCTGCGACGACCAGCACCCCGGCGAGCAGGATCCAACGGAACGGCGGAAGGCGGCGCATCAGCGATCGTGCATCAGGCATTCGCAACTGGCTCCCGCTGTCGGACCTCGGGCTCTCGGCCAAAGAACCGGCGCATGCGGCTCACCGAGGACAACTGGCTCGTGAAGATACTCCTCGGCTCGTTCCGAGACACGGATGCGGACCGTAGGCGGACCGCCGGCTCAGCCGCTCTCCTGGACCTCGACGCTCCAGCTCGCCGGATCGACCAGGTTGCCCAGGTGGACGTGCAGCCGCAGATCGTCGGCAGCGGCGAGTTCGCGGTCGATGCGGAACACACGGTTCCCCCAGCTCGTCGGTGGTCGGAGCGGCGATGTCGACAGGGTCGTCACGTCGTCGAAGATCGCGTCGAACCACACGCAGGCACCATCGACGATCGTGTCCGTTGATGCAGTCCGCTCCACCACGTGCTCCACCCCGAGCGCCCCGGCGCCGGTCAGGGTGGCCAGGTCGAACTCGAGCACCGGCGCCGGCTCGCCCACCGCGGTGGCGACCGAACCGGGTCGCGCCCAGAACTGTTCGGCTCGACCGGTGTCGAACCGCGCGGCAACCGCCGATCGTTCCATCTCGCGCAGGTCGATGCCGTCGGGCAGGGCGATGTTCCAGAAGCGACGCACCCGCATGGAGTCGTGCATGGTGACCGGCTCGACGAACAACCGGAATCGACTGGGCAGGATCCGACCGCCCGGGCGCAGCACCCGGTCGCGTAGGTCGATCAGGTTCTCCAGCATGTTCTCGTTGAACAACTCGTCGCCCATCTGTTCGTGAACGATGACATCGATGGGCTCGGGCGGGGTGAACTCGCGGCTGTTGGCCTGCACGAACTCGATGGTCGTGAAGCCGTTGAGGTGTGCGATCTCCTCGGCGACCTCGATGAACTCGGAGTGTTCGACCGCGTAGACCTTCTCGGCGCCGGCCCGTGCGGCGATGAAGGCCAGCAGGCCCATGCCGGTGCCGAGGTCGAGCACCACGTCGCCGGGTTCGACGGTGCGGTGGATGGCCCGGTGGTAGGCATCGACACGAACCGAATCGCTGAGCATCTCCTCGTGTTCGGCCAACCCGGCGAAGTTGGTCTCGTTCATGAGGTCGTACACGACGCTCATCAGCCGCTCGCTCGATGCAACGCGCTCGGCGCCGAATCCGAGGGCCGATCGCAGCGCCCTGTCGACGGCCTGACGTGCACGGTTGGTCATGCGCCGAGGCTACGTGGGCGCCGGGGCCCCGCAGCAGCGCGAGATGCGCGTGCTCCCCGACCGGCATCCGGGCCCGCACTAACGTCGCCGCCATGACCGACACCGCGCCCCGCCCATCGCGGCTTCCCGAGTGGATCCCGCGCGTCGGCATCGCCAGCTGGTCGTTCATCGGGTTCGTCGGCGCGATCGCAGTGATCCTCTTCGTGATGGCGACGTTGCGAGCAATCGTCATTCCGCTGGTCCTGGCCGGATTCCTGGCCATCGTCTTCGCGCCGCTGGTCGATCGTCTCGAACGTCGACGAGTGCCTCGTCCGTTCGGAGCCCTCGTCGTCATCGGCCTGATCGCAACGACCGTCGTCGCCACCTTCGCGATCGTCGTCTTCGGCATCGTCGACCGATCAGACGAGCTGACGTTGTGGTTCGACGAAGCCCAGGCGCAACTCGACGACCTCGCCACCAACTGGGGTCTCGACGACTTCTTCGCCGACCTGCGCTCGGGCGACGGCGGCAGCGCGATTCGTGAGGGGCTCGGGCGCGGGATCGGCACGGTCCTCGGATCGGCGGCGGCGTTCCTGTCGGGCCTCGTACTCGGGGTGGTGTTGCTCTACTACCTGCTCAAGGACGGGTCGAGCATCGTGAGCGCAGCGACACGCCGGGCCACACCCGAGACGAGCGAGCAGACCGAGCGCATCGTCGACCAGGCTGCCGGGAGCATTCGCGGGTACGTGCGTGGACGGACGATCCTGGCCGCCGTCCAGGGCATCGCCGTGTCGCTCGCGCTCTGGTTGATGGACGTACCGCTCGCCGGATCGATCGGTGTCGTCAACTTCATCGGGGCCTTCGTGCCCTACCTCGGCGCGGTCGTCGGCGGAGCGTTCGCCGTGATCATGGCGCTCGCCGGCGGCGGCACCGGACTGGCCATCGGCGCGCTGGTCGTCGTGTTGTTCGTCAACCTCGTGCTCGAGAACCTCCTCGAACCCCGTCTGTTGGGTTCGACGCTGCGCATGCATCCGGTCGTCGTGCTGGTGTCGACCGTCGCAGGGGGCGTCCTCATCGGTATGGCCGGACTGGTGCTCGCCGCACCGCTGGTCGCCATCGGCACGAACCTGTTCCGAGAGCTCCGGGCGACCCGCTTCTTCGATGACGACCCCGATCCGAGCGCCGAGACCGAGGCCTCGATCATCGTGCCGGGATCCAACCAGCAGGGCTGACAGCATCCCTGGGGCACCCGACTCGGTCAGGCGCGCCAGACCTCATCGCCCGCCATCCACACGCCGACGGCGCCGACATCGGCGACCTCGGCGCCGGGCATTGCGGTGATGTCGTGTTCGACCAGGGTGAAGTCGGCGACCATGCCGGGGGCGATGACTCCACGATCGTCGTCGAAGGCCTGGTGTGCGCTACCACGGGTATAGGCGTCGATGGCATCGAGGATCGGCAGGCGCTCCTCCGGGAGCCACCCGCCTGCCGGTTCTCCATCGGGGGTCTGGCGGGTCACCGCCACCGCGAGACCCTGGAGGGGATCGGCACTCGACACCGGCCAGTCGCTGCCGAAACTCACCGAGGCCCCGAGGCGATGCAGTGTCGCTATCGGATACTGCAGCGCGCTGCGGCGTGGCCCCAGGCGGGGCATGGTCAGCTCGGTCATGTCGGCGTCGAGACGAGCCCACAATGGCTCGAAGTTGGCGATGACGCCGAGCGTTGCGAAGCGCGGCCGGTCCGCGGGGTCGACGAGTTGGGTGTGGGCGATCACGGGTCGGCGCAGTGGCCCGACGATGCGCTGCGCGTGCTCGATGGCGTCGAGGGCCATCCGCACACCGCCGTCACCGATGGCGTGGACGTGGATCTGGAAGCCGTCCGTGGCGAAGGACGTGACCGCCTCGGTCAGCGCCTCGGGCGACCAGTTGGGCAGCCCGCACGAGTGCGGTTCGTCCTCGTAGGGCTCGAGCAACGCCCCGGTGCCCTGTTCGATCACCCCGTCGGCGAAGAACTTGACCGTGGCGGCGCTCACCTGGCCGGCACTCGATGGATCGGTGGCCATCTGCGACGAGAGCGCCACGAAGGCGTCGCGATCGCGTCGCCACTTGTCGGGCTCGGCCCGCCAGGCGACGTTGACCCGCACCGGGAGGGTGCCCGCCTGCGCCGCGGCCAGGTACGTCGCGCCGTCGACCGCCGTGGCGGCGGCGTCTTGGGCCCAGACCACCCCGAGGTGCGAGAAGTGGTCGAGACCGGTCGCGAGCCCAGCGGCAGCGCTCTGCGTCGGTCGGTTCGGGAAAATGCCGCTCGATCATCTCCAGCGCGCCGAACTCGACGAGCATCCCCGAGGGCGTGCCGTCGCTGCGTCGCAGGATCTCGCCGAGCTCGGGTTCGGGCGTCGCCGCATCGATCCCTGCAATCGCCAGCGCTGCGCTGTTGACCCACGCCGTGTGGTAGTCGGCGGCGAAGAGCGCGACCGGCCGGTCGGCCACGACCGCGTCGAGCCAGGTGGCGTCGCCGCGGCCATAGGGCAACGCCGAGGGGTCGTACGGGCCGCCGATGATCCACGTCAGCGCGGGGTTCGCCGCGGCGTAGGCGGCGACGGCTGCGATGATCGCCTCGACGGAACCCACCCCGGTCAGCGGTAGCCGGTTCTGATCGATGCCACCCCACAGGGGATGCGCGTGGCCATCGCGAAAGGCCGGCAGCAGCAGTCCTCCGGCGAGGTCGGCGGTGACCGGGCCCAGATCGAGCGCATCCGCGCCGAGCGCCACGACACGACCAGCCGACACCGCAACGGCACCGTGGACCCGCCCATCACCCCCGAGCACGCCCCCGTTGCCGAACACCGCCACCGGTGCACTCATCGTCATCGCCGGATCGTAGACCCGAGACGGCCCCAGCGACGGCCATTCCGGGCGCAGGTCGCGACACCGCCGCCACCGCTGCCGGGCGGCGGCCCGGCACTGCCGAGCGCGACTACGGTGCACCGTCGTGAAGAGCCTGGAGAGCATCAGCCGCACGCGCCGGAACGGGCGCTGAGCGGAGATGGCCGGCGTCTCGCTGTCCGGGGTGACCAAACGCTTCGACGACACCACCGCCGTCGACGACGTCACCCTCGACATCGTCGACCGTGAGTTCCTGGTGCTGCTCGGCCCCTCGGGCTGTGGCAAGTCCACCTTGTTGCGTCTGATCGCCGGGCTCGAGGATCCCAGCGAGGGCGAGGTGTGTATCGACGGGCTCGTCGTCAACGACGTCCCGCCGGCCAAGCGCGATGTCGCCATGGTCTTCCAGAGCTACGCGCTGTACCCACACAAGACGGTCCGGGCCAACATCGAGGTCCCACTGCGCAGCCGCAGAGTCCCCGCAGCCGAACGCGCCGAGATGGTTGCCGAAGCGGCCCGTGCGCTCGACATCGGCGACTACCTCGACCGCAAGCCGGCCCAGTTGTCCGGCGGCCAGCGCCAGCGGGTCGCGCTGGCGCGCGCCATCGTGCGCCGCCCTGCGGTGTTCTTGATGGACGAGCCGCTGTCCAACCTCGACGCCACGCTGCGGGTCCAGACCCGCGCCGAACTCGTCGATCTCCACGATCGCATCGGCACCACGTTCGTCTATGTCACCCACGACCAGGTCGAGGCCATGACGATGGCCGATCGGGTGGCGGTCGTCCAAGAAGGTCGTCTCCAACAGGTCGGGACCCCCTCGGAGGTCTACGACCGCCCCGCCAACACGATGGTCGCCAGGTTCATCGGCAGCCCCCCGATGAACCTGGTCGCGGGGCGAATCGGCACCGATGGCATCGAGACCGACGCCGGCACGCTCTCGTTCCCCGACGACCGAGGCGACAGCGCGGTCTGGCTCGAGTCTGTCGGACGCGAGGTGCACGCAGGATTCCGCCCCGAACACGTCGTCATCGACCCCGACGGGTCGCTGACCGGTACGGTCGTGCTGGTCGAGGCGCTGGGACACGAACGACTCGTGCACTGCGCCCTCGCCGGCGGCGACCGGATCGCGGTGCGGGTCGACGCCGACACGCCCGTGCCCTCCGAGGACGACCACGTCGCCCTCGCTCCGTCGCCGAACCGGATCCAGCTGTTCGACGCCGCCACCGGCGGTCGATTGTCGTGAGCGGCACCCGACGACGCCCACGCGACCTGGCGATCGCCCTTGCCTTCCTGGCTCCGTCGTTGGTGTTGTTCGCCGTGTTCGTCTACTACCCGTTGGGGCGAACGGCGTGGCTGGGGCTGTACGAGTCCGACTTCTTCGGCGGCAATCGGATCTGGGTGGGGCCCTCCCAGTACTGGAATGTGCTGACCTCGGAAGCGACCCGGTCGAGCCTCTGGTTGACCGTGCTGTACTCGCTGCTGACCGTCCCCACCGGCCTGGCACTCGGGGTCGGGCTCGCGGTCCTCGCCGACAAGCCGCTGCGGGGCATCGACGCGTTCCGAACCGTGTTCTCGTCGACCATCGCGACGTCGGTCGCGGTCGCGTCGGTGATGTTCCTGGTGCTGTTCAACCCGGCGATCGGGATCTTGACCAACGTGTTGCCCTTCGAGGTCCTCCAACAGCCGGGCGTGCTCAACGATCCGGGAACGGCGCTGATCTCGGTGTCGGTCGCAACCGTCTGGCAGAACCTGGGATTCACGTTCATCGTCGTCACGGCCGGACTCCAATCCATCCCGCGCGACCTCTACGAATCGGCCCAGCTCGATGGGCTCGGTCCGTTCCGCCAGTTCCGCGAGATCACCCTGCCGCTGCTGTCGCCGACGTTGTTCTTCGGTGTGATCGTCTTGAGCCTGATCGCATTCCAGTCCTTTGGCCAGGTGGACCTGCTCACCCAGGGTGGTCCGATCGATCGGACCAACGTGTTGGTGTATTCGATCTACGACAATGCCTTCGGTCAGGCGAAGAACGAAGGGGTTGCCTCGGTCCAGGCCATCGGGCTGTTCTGCGTGATGGCCGCCTTGAGCCTGGCCCAGTTCCGGCTCCTCGACCGGCGGGTGCACTATGGCTGACACCATCGACACGCCCGGGGCCACCGACGCCGATGCCGTGATCGCACCCGCGCGGCGCGTCCACCCCGACGCGGTAGCCACCTCGACGCGTCGGCGTCGAACCGCCGGCCGCTACGTCGTGCTCGCGTTGACCTCTGCGGTACTGCTGTTTCCGGTCTGGGTGACCCTCACCGGCGCCATCCAGCCCTACGAGCAGGTGCTCGACTACCCGGGATCGCTGCTGCCCTGGCCGATCACCTTCGACGTGATCTCCGATGCGTGGACCTCGGCGAACCTCGACCGGTACCTCATCAACAGCGCGATCGTCACCGTCGCGATCACCATCGGCCAGGTCGTCACCTCGGTTCTGGCGGCGTATGCGTTCACGTTCGTCGACTTCGCGTTCCGGCGCACCCTGTTCGTCGTCTTCCTCGCCACGCTGATGGTGCCGGCCGAGGTCACCATCATCGCGAACTTCCAGACGGTGCGAGCGCTCGGCTGGCTCGACAGCTACCCCGGTCTCGTCGCACCGTTCATCGCCACTGCGTTCGGGACGTTCCTGTTGCGTCAGACCTTCCTGACCCTGCCACGCGACCTGCGCGAAGCCGCGCAGATGGACGGCATGGGACACCTGCGGTTCCTCTGGGACGTCGTCGTGCCCCTGGCCCGACCTGCGATCGGCGCGCTGACCGTGTTCTCGTTCCTGTCGGCATGGAACCAGTACCTGTGGCCGCTCATCGTCACCACCGATCCGGATATGCGCACGGTCCAGATCGGGCTCCGATCGCTCGCTGCGAGCAACCTCGACGAGTTGAACCTGGTCATGGCCGGCACGGTCATCGCCGCAGTCCCGATCATCATCATCTTGTTGGTGTTCCAACGCCAGCTCATCCGGGGCCTGACCGCCGGCGCGGTCAAAGGGTGACCCGACCTGCGCGATCATTCGTGCAGACACGACGCCGGCGTCTGCGCCCGCACCCGATCCTTTCTGTTCGCTGATCCTCCGAGGAGTCCCCACCATGACCCGCCCCCGCCGTTGGCACACCACACTGGTGGCGCTGCTCGCCGTCTTCGCGCTGATCGGCGCTGCCTGTGGAGGCGACGACGACGCGACGTCCGACACCGGTGACACCGCCGATGCAGAGACCGACGACGGTGATGCCACGACGTCCACCGACGGCGATACCGAGGTCGATGCCGAGGCCGCAGACGCGCCAGGAGGAAGAGGCCCAGCAGGCCCTCGCCGAGGCCCGGTGCCCGGTCAATGCACTCGACGACGCCACCGCGCCGGTCGAGATCACGCTGTGGCATGCCATGAACGCGAGCCTCGAGGACACGACCATCGCCCTGACCGAGGAGTACAACGCCTCCCAGGACCGAGTCGTCGTGTCGCTGGTCAACCAGTCGACCTACTCGACGAACTTCGACACCTTCCGGAACGCCTCCGCCGGCGACCGGCCCAACATCGTCCAGCTCGAAGAGACCGCCGTGCAGGCGATGATCGACTCGGGGACAGCGCTGCCGATCCAGGCCTGTGCCGACGCCGCCGGCTACACCTTCGACGATCACATCGACCGGGTCGTCGAGGCCTTCACCGTCGGCGACGTCGTCTGGCCGATGCCGTTCAACTCCTCGAACCCGGTGCTGTGGTACGACCGGACCGCGTTCGTCGAGGCCGGCCTCGACCCCGACGCCCCGCCGACAACGCTGGCCGAGATCCGCGAAGCGTCCCAGGTCCTGGTCGAATCCGGCGTCGCCAGTGGCGGGTTCGCGTTCGCCACGGGCGGGATGCCCTGGATGGTCGAACAGATCCTCGGCAAGGCCGACATCGCCTACGCCAACAACGACAACGGCCGCAGCGGCTTGGCCACGGAGGTCGTGTTCAACACCCCAGAGATGGTCGAGATCGTCACGTTCTTCCGTGACCTCGAGGCCGACGGCCTTGCCGTGAACACCGGCGCCAACCCCGACGCGACCGCCAACTTCTTCGCCTTCCTCGGCGAGACGCCGGTGGCCATGACCATCGAGACCAGCGCGGCGCTGTCGTCGGTTCTCGATCAGCTGCCCGTGCTGGCACCCGACATCGAGATCGGCGTCGCTCCCCTTCCGGGATTGACCTCGCCCGACGCCGGGGGCGCCCTGGTGGGTGGCGCAGCCCTGTGGCTCACCGAGGACAAGTCCGACGAGGAGATCGCCGCGGCCTGGGACTTCGTGCGTTGGCTCAATGAGCCCGAGCAGATGGCCACCTGGCATCTCGGCAGTGGCTACCTGCCCATCCGCCAGTCGACGGCCGATCTCCCCGAGGTCGTCGCCGCCTGGGAGGAGGAACCTGCGTTCCGGGTGCCGTTCGACCAGTTGCTCGAGGGCAACGAGACCGTCGCCAGCAGTGGCCCGGTCATGGGACCGCACACGCTGATCCGCGACGAGCTCGAGCTCGGGTTCGAGCGGGTGCTGCTCGAAGGCCTCGACCCGGCCACGATGATCAACGATCTCGAGGCCACTGCGAACGAACTGCTCGACGACTACGCCCGACGGACCGGACGGTGATCCGCCGATGACACCGCGCTGCGTGCTCGATGGCGGACCCGTCGTCGTCGACCACGCAGTGAGCCCCGAGGCACAGTCGACCTATCACCTCGTCGATGTCGAGGTGCCGCCCGGCACCGAACGCCTCGAGATCGCCTACACCTGGCACCCGGTCGACGACGCGGTGATCGACCTGGGTGTCCGGGGCCCTGGCGGGGTCTTCCGAGGGTGGTCCGGTAGCCGCGAAGGTCGTATCCACGCCGGCCAGCCGCCGGTGGCACTGGAGACCGGCGCCGCCACGCGGGGCTATCTCCCGGGCCCCATCGAGCCGGGGATCTGGCGCATCGAGCTGGGCTTCGGCGATGTCGGCAGGGGCGCGACCTGGCGGGTCGAGGTCACCTGCAGCTCGACGGCGCAGACCGACCGAGCCGCCGTCGACGATCCGGTCGATCCCCGCCACGTCGCCCGAGACGAGCCCGGCTGGTACCACGCAGACCTGCACATGCACGGCTGGCACTCCCACCCGGAGGCTCCTGGCTGGGACTGACGCGATCGCCGCCGCGCGCACGGCCGGGATCGAGGTCTGTGCGTTCACCGAGTACACCACCACCGCCCACTGGGGCCAGCTCGGTGCCGTTCAGCGGGCCAACCCCGACATCGTCATCTGGCCCGCACGAGAGATCATCACCTACTTCGGCCATGCCGTGGCCTACGGGCCGACGCCGTCGACGGCGGAGTACCGGGTCGGCCACGACGGCATCGCCATGGCCGACATCCAGGCGGCGGTCGTCGCCGACGGTGCGCTCTTCGGCGTCGCCCACCCCACCGCCTACCCCGTCGAGGAGTGGGGGCACTTCTGCCGGGGGTGCGAGTACCGACTGTGGGATCAGACGGACCTGACCGCGGTGTCCACGATGGAGGTCGTCACCGTCGGCGCGGTCATCGGCGGCCACCCGAACCCCTTCGTGCGCACGGCGATCGAGCGATGGGAAGCCCTGCTGGCGGCAGGACATCGCATCTGTGCGGTGGCGGGCTCCGACGACAAGCTCGGCGGCGGCTACGGCGGTGCGACGACCGTCATCGGCTCCGATCGCCTCGACGTGGCGGCGCTGCGAGCTGCGCTGATCGCCGGCCGGGCCTACGTCAAGGCCCGCGGCGCCCACGCCAGCCCGGACCTGGCGCTGACCGCCCGCCCGGCCGTCGACGCATCGGTCGCCGGTGCACCGCTGGACGACGATGCCCACAGCGTCTCCTTCGGTGGCACCATCGCGGCCGAGGCCGCGGAGGTGACCGTCGACGTCTCCGGGGCGACGGGCCAGACACTGGTGCTGCGGGCCAACGGCAGCGATGTCGTCGCGGTCCCGATCACATCCGACGACTGGCGCCATGGTTTCGTGGCAGACCGCCGCAGCGGCGAGGGACCTGCGGGGACGTTCTGGACCGTGGAGATCCATGACGACCTCGCACTCAGCGCCCTCGCCAACCCGGTGTTCGTGACGGGAGCCCCCGATCCCGACCCGAGGGGCTGAGGCGGACGCGGGGGCGAGCTCGGGTCAGGCCCAGGCTCGGGCGCGCTCGTCGAGCCGAGCTGCGAGCGCCGCGGCCTCGGCTCGTCGTGCCATCCCGAGACGAGAGAGCACGTTCGAGACGTAGTTCTTCACCGTCTTCTCCGCGAGGAGCATCTCCTCGGCGATCTGGCGATTCGTGTAGCCGCGTCCCAGGAGCTCGAAGATCACCCGTTCCTGCGGGGTGAGGCTGAGGACCGAGGCCTCGCCGCGGGCATCCATGCTGCGCTCGGCGAGACGGACATCGACCGAGTCGAGCAACGCATGGCCCCCGCCGACCCGTCGGACGGTGCGCACCAGCTCCGAGGTGTCGACGGACTTCACGACGAACGCCGCTGCGCCGGCGTCGTTGGCGGCGATCAGCGCGCGTTCGTCGAGAACCGAGGTCAACATCACCGACCGCACCGACGGCGCAGCTCTCGCAGGGAGCGACACACATCGATACCGCTGCCGTCTCCGAGGCTGATATCGAGCACCGCGACGTCGATGTCGAGGCGCGGGATCGAGTGAAGCGCCGCCGCGGCCGAGCCGGCATGGCCGACCACGACCAGGTCGTCCTCGGCGTCGAGAATCGACGCGACACCTCGACGGACGATCTCGTGGTCATCGAGCAGAAAGACGCGCAGCGCAGCCGTGGTGTCGGTCATGAGGGCAACAGTGACGTCTCGCCATCACCGACAGCTCTCGCCTGGGTCAATCGCAGATCAACACTGGGCCCGAGGTCGGCGGCGAGGAGCTCGTGGTCGGCACGGTCGGCGATGACCTGTCGGTAGAGCCCCAGATGGTCGGCGACCAGGCGCTCGGTCGAGAACCGTTCGCGGGCCGCGGCCCGGCAGTCGCGACGATCGATCTCGTCGAGTCGTGTCAGCCACATCGCCATGTCGGCCTCGTCGCGACACAGGAACCCCGTTCGGCCGTGATCGACGATCTCGGGTGCCGCCCCGACCGGGAACGTGACGACCGGTGTCCCCGAGGCCAGTGCCTCGATCATCACCAGGCCGAACGGTTCGGACCACGAGATCGGGTTGACGAGCGCCGCCGCACCGGCGAGGAGCTCCCGCTTGGCCGATCCGCCGACCTCACCGACGTACTCGACGTCGGGCCCCAGCATCGGCTCGATCATCTCGGCGAAGTACGAGCGCTCCGCCCGGTCCCACATCTTCGCGGCGATGATCAGGCGTCGGCCGGCCAGGCGTGCGGCGGAGATGGCGCGATGCACGCCCTTGTCGGCGCTCATGCGTCCGAGGAAGAGCACGAACCCACCGTCGCCGGCGCCGTCGTCGAACCGGTCGACGTCGACGCCATGGTGGATGACCCTCGCAACGGGCACGCTCGGTGCCGTGGCTCGTTGGTGGTCGGAGATGGCGATGACCGGCACGGTGGACGCGATGCGCTCGTAGAGCG
Organism: uncultured Acidimicrobiaceae bacterium; assembly: GCA_963716795.1. GTDB lineage: Bacteria > Actinomycetota > Acidimicrobiia > Acidimicrobiales > UBA8592 > CAVQUE01. The sequence goes on from CAVQUE010000007.1 coordinate 270,834, forward strand.
CCACCGCCGCGGGGTCGAACACGCCGTAGTGGGTCGTCACCACCGGCACGGGCCCGGGAGTCACCGCCCACCAGAGGGGTCCGAGCACCGTGTGGTCGTGGATGAGGTCGCAGCCGGCCTCGACGAGGCAGCGGTGCGCGAAGGGTGCGTGCACGAGCTCGCCGTGGGTCCGATCGGTATCGGTACCGAGCGCGCGTGGCAGGGTCCAGCAACGCTGCACGGGGCAGGTGGCATCGCCGGTCGTGGCGAGCACCACATCGTGGCCGGCCGATTGCAGGCCCCTCGCGAGATGATCCACGACCGATTCGGTGCCGCCGTAATGCGGCGGCGGCACCGGCACCCACGGCGGGGCGATGAGGCCGATCCGCAACGGGCCATCGCTCGTTCCGCTGCCGTGCGGGTCACCGGTGATCCCTATCGACATGGTCGCCTCCGCGCCGCCATCGTCCCGAGCCACTGTCGCCGGAGCAGCTTCGCTCGACGTCCACGAGGAATCAACGCCCGATCAACTCCCGTCGGCTCCGGGGCCGATGCTCGACCATCGTTGATCCCAGCTTGACCTCCCGGCAACGCGACCGTCACATGGCCCTGCGAACGTAGGCGCACGCTGACGCCGGCGCCGGGGGACCCGAGCATCGGGCGCCCGATGGCGACGGCTGCAAGTGTTCTTGCTGCTCCGCTCGGGCAACAGCGACGCCTGAGCGCGAGCGGAGCAGCCGCCTCGCCCTGGGACCCATGCCGGGCGCGGGCTCCCGGTGTCGCCCCGCATGCTCCTCCTCCGCCCCGGGGCGGCGCCGGCCCCCGCCCGATCGACCTCACGACGGGGCCTTGGTCCCTGGGAGTCACCCGGCCTCGTCCAGTACGGTGCGGAACCGTGACGGATCGATCGACAGCAGGCGCCTCGTCGACGATTCTGGTCGTCGACGACGAGGCGGAGCTGCGGGCTCTGGTGCGCGAAGCGATCTCCGAGCACGGATTCACCGTGCTGGAGTGCGCGGACGGGGCCTCCGCGGTCGACATCGCGGCCGCGGGCCAGATCTCGCTGGTCGTGCTGGATCTGGGGCTCCCCGACCTCGGTGGTCTCGAAGTGCTGCGGCGCATCCGCAACGCCGGCCCCGTGCCGGTCATCGTGTTGACCGCTCGCGACGACGAGACCGATCGCGTCATCGCACTCGAGATGGGTGCCGACGACTACGTGACCAAACCCTTCTCGTTGCGTGAACTCACCGCACGCGTCAAGGCGGTCCTGCGACGAACCGGCGACCACACCGGCCCCACACCCGACGGCGATGTCCTCGAGTTCGCCGGGCTCTCCATCGATCGGCGCTGTCGCGACGTGACCGTCGGCGTCGAACGGGTCGAGCTGACCGCCAAGGAGTTCGACCTGCTCGCCTTCCTGGCCTCGTCGCCCCGGCAGGTGTTCTCTCGTGATCAGTTGCTCCGCCACGTCTGGGAGTCGGACCCGTCCTGGCAGGACCCCAGTACCGTCGCCGAACACGTCCACCGGCTCCGCCGCAAGATCGAACCCGACCCGGCAGCACCGCGCTGGATCGAGACCTTGCGGGGCGCAGGCTACCGATTCGTGCCGTGAGCCCCGACCCGTTGGATCGCGTGGCGTCGCGCCACGATGGCGACGCCGGACGCAGTGCTCGTCGTGCGGTCCGACGATGCCGGAACGATCACCTACGCCAATCCGGCCGCAGGCGCGGCTGCTCGCACGCGACCTCGACGACCTCATCGGCCTCGGCGTCGACGAGCTCCTGCCGGCACGATCCCGCACCAACCATCGCACGCTGCGCCAGACGATGACACACGAGCCATCGGACTCCCGCCGGCGAGCGCACCGGGTCGTGCCTGCGCTCATCGGCGGAGAGGATCGCCTGATCGTGGTCGACCTCGCGCCCATCGACCGGTCGGGTGATCAGATGCTGGCCACGATGCAGCCCCTCGAGGCCTGGGTCGACGCGACGGCGTGGACCCGCAGCGCGTTCGAGCGCTCCCCCACCCCCATCGCGGTCGTCCAGCTGACAGGAGACGGCGATCGCATCATCCGTGCCGCGAACGACGCACTCGGCGAGTTGCTCGGCTACTCCGTCGGGGAGATGCTCGGGATGGGCTTCGACGTCGTGACCTTCCCCGACGACGAAGCCGACGATCGCGCTGCGGCGTCTGCGATGGCCACCGGCACGACCGACCGGTACGTGCGGCGCAAGCGCTACCGCCACCGGACTGGCCGCGGCGTCTGGTGCGATCTGTCGAGCCGGCTGCTGGCCAACGACCCGAGCGGCGATGCCCTGGCCCTGGCACACCTGATCGATGTCAGCGCCCAGGTCGAACTCGCCGAGTTCCACCGCGACACCGAGGCCCGTCTGCGCGCCGAGGTCGATGCTCGCACCACCGCCCTCGTCGACTCCGAACAACAGCTCCGTCAGAGCCTCGCCGCCGCCTCCATGGCCAGCTGGCGCTACGACGTCATCGACGACCGCTTCGCCCTGGTGGCCGACGATCGCAGTTGGCCCGAGCTGCGCGCCGGGCGCACCGCCGCAGACGTGTTGGCCATGATCCACCCCGACGACGTCGATTCGGTCCGTGAAGCCGTCCGCTCCGCAGTCGGCACGGGTCGATCGTTCGACATCACCCTGCGCACCCGTGCGGACCTGCCGCGACGCCTGGGTTCGGATCGCCGGCGACGCCATCGCCGGCGACGACGGCAGGGTGACCCGGGTGCTCGGCATCGTCCAGGACGTGTCCCCGATCCAGGCGCTCATCGACGACCTCCGCAGCTCGGACCGCCTGCTGCGAGAACGTGAGGACCACCTTCGCCTCGTCCTGGCAGCCACCACCACCGGTACCTGGGACTGGAACCTGGCGGAGGAGTCGATCGACGTTCTCCCGGGAGTGGCTCGACCACCTCGGTCACGATCCCGACGAACTCGGGAGCACCCCGTGGGACTGGAGACGCATCGTCCATCCCGACGACATGGCTGCGTTCGAACAACAGCTGCGCGTGCACTTCGATGACCAGATCTCGTTCTGCGAGTGCGTGCACCGGCTGAGGACCGGCGACGGCGCCTGGCGGTGGTACCGCACCCGCGGTCGGGTCGTCGCACGCGACCGGCCGGCCGCCCGCAGCGCATGATCGGCGCCGACGTCGACATCTCGGACAAGCGACAGCTCGAGGATCAACTCGTCCACGGGGCCAAGATGCAGGCCCTCGGCGCATTCGCCGGCAGCGTCGCCCACGACTTCAACAACGTGCCTGGCCATCGTCCGCGGCCATGTGGAGCTGTTGCGGGACCCACCCACCACGACGCCCGACGCAGCCGAGACCGAGCGACGCCTCGCTGCCATCGAGCAGTCCGTCGACCGGGCATCGTCGTTCGTTCGCCAGCTGATGGCCCTGGGGCGCCCAGGGGCGAACCGCCCGGCTGACATCGACCTCGCCGCGTTCGTCCTCGATCTCGCACCCACCCTCGCCCAGTTCCTCGGTGAAGACATCGCGTTCGAGGTCGACGCGCCCGACCACGACCTCACAGTCCGCATCGATGGGGGCCGCCTCGAGGCGTTGCTGTTGAACCTGACAGCCAACGCTCGCGATGCGATGGCGTCGGGCGGGACGCTGACGATCTCGGTGCGCACCGATCCGACTCGACGAGATCCAGTCGTGGGCCGTGCTCGAGGTCCGCGACACCGGGGTCGGGATGGATGCGACGACCTCGGCGTCGGCATTCGAGCCGTTCTTCACCACGAAGGCACCCGGCGTCGGCACCGGCCTCGGGCTCGCGAATGCGTTGGCCACCGTCAGCGCCGCCGGCGGCACCATCGACGTCGACTCGGTGCCCGACGTGGGCACGACCATGACCGTCTCGTTGCCCATGACGACCCCCGAATCGACCCCGCGCCTCTCCCAGCTGCTCCCGGTCGGTCGGCGCACACAGCAACCGTGCTGCTCGTGGAGGACGAAGCCGAACTGCTGGAGCTGACCGCCGATGCCGTGCGCGCCCACGGCCATCGGGTCCACACCGCACTGTCGGGTGCCGAAGCCCTGGAGATCCTCGCATCCGATGTGGTCGATCTCGTCGTCACCGACGCCGTCATGCCCGAGATGAGCGGCGTCGAGCTGGCGGCAACCGTGGCACAGCGCTGGCCCCACCTGCCGATCCTGTATGTCACCGGCTACGCCGGCGAGGCAGCGGTGCCTGACGCCGGTCCCGACGACGTGCTCGCGAAGCCCGTGCCCCACGATGTCCTCATCGCGGCCATCGAGGCACGACGTACCGCGCGCTGCGGACGAGGCTTCCGCCCCCTGAGCGCATCGGTGCCGCATCCGTGCTGCATCGAGTACGCATTGAGCAGGCATTGAGCGCAGCGTCACCTGGCGTCGACCCGAGCCGTCGATGCTGCATGGCACGAACTGCGCCGATCCCAAGGGCGAGGCAAGCGATGCCGACGACGTCACCCGAGCCGATCCGACCCGGCGACACCATCGACGTACGCGCCGGTCCACACGGGTCCACTCGACGCGGCGTCGTCGTCGCCGTACGCAACGACGACCCTGCGGCATACGAGGTCCTCTGGGCCGACGGAACCGCCACCCGTCTCTATGCATCGCCACGCCTGGTTACCGTCGTGGAGGCACCCGAATCCGGCACGGAAGGCCGGTGACCGACGGGCACACTCGCCGCTGAGGCCGCTGTTTGGTTCGGACACGGGAACGATGGACAATGAGGTCATGACCTCCGTCAACGAGACCAAGCTTCCCGGCGTCGGCCTCCGCCACGACTTCGCGACGACGAACGGCGACGAGATCGGCGTGATCTCCCATCACAGCGGCCGTCGCGAGCTGGTGATCTACGACCCCGACGACCCCGACCGCGTCAAGGCCTGCGCGAACCTCGACCCTGCAGAGACCGCGGTCCTCACCGAACTCCTCGGCGGCGCCACCGTCACCGAACGCTTCGCCGACCTTCGCCAACACATCGCGGGGCTCGCCATCGACTGGCTGCCACTACCGGCGGGCTCGGCGTTCGTCGGACGACCGCTGGGCGACACCGAGATGCGGAGCCGTACCGGCGTGTCCATCGTCGCCCTCGTGCGAGACGACACCGCCATCGCCGCGCCCGGTCCGGAGCTGATGCTCGAAGCCGGCGACACCGCTGTGGTGGTCGGCACCGCCGAGGGCATCGACGCCGCCGTCGCGCTGCTGACGACCACCGCATGATCATCGCCGCGGGCGCCTCCCCCGCGCTCCTCGTCGAACTGGGCGCGGTGCTGCTGGTGCTCGCGGTCCTCGGCCGGCTCGCAGGACGCATCGGGCTGCCCTCGATCCCGCTCTACCTGCTCGCAGGTCTCGCACTGGGTGACGGTGGCGTCGTCGGCGTGGAGATCGCCGGCGAGTTCATCGAGGCCGGAGCCCAGATCGGTGTGATCTTGTTGTTGTTGTTGCTCGGCCTCGAGTACTCCGGCGGCGAGCTCACCGACGCACTCACCGAACACGCACCGGCCGGCGCGGTCGACCTCGTCCTCAACTTCACCCCCGGTCTGGTGGTCGGGTTGGTGTCGGGGTGGGACTACCGGGCGGCGCTGCTCCTCGGCGGGATCACCTACATCTCCTCCTCCGGCATCATCGCGAAGCTGCTCGACGACCTGGGAAACACCGGCAACCGCGAGACCCCGGCGATCCTCGCCGTGCTGGTCACCGAGGATCTCGTCATGGCGCTGTATCTGCCACTCATGGCGGGACTGTTGATCGGCGGCAGCGCGACGACCATCGGCCTCGAGGTCGCTGCGGCGGTGGGGATCGTCCTCGTTGCATTGATCGCTGCGGTGAAGTTCGGGCCGCAGCTGTCGTCGGTCATCCTCAGTCGATCCGACGAGCACTTCTTGTTGGGCTTGTTGGGCATCACGCTGGTGATCGCCGGCATCGCCGAGTCCGTACAGGCGTCGGCCGCCGTGGGTGCGTTCCTGGTGGGTATCGCCGTGAGCGGCTCGGCAGCCCACGGCGCCCGGCAGGTGCTCTCGCCGTTGCGAGATCTGTTCGCGGCGCTGTTCTTCGTGTTCTTCGGGCTCGAGATCGACCCGGGCGGCCTGCCGCCTGCGCTTCCGATCGCGCTCGGGCTCGCACTCGTGACCGCCGCGACCAAGATGGCCACCGGATGGTGGAGCGCAGCCCGCGCCGGCGTGTCACGCCCGGGTCGGTTCCGCGCAGGGGCGACGCTCGTGGCCCGTGGCGAATTCTCGATCGTCATCGCCGGCATCGCCGTGGCCGAGGGCATCGAGGACGACCTCGGACCGCTGGCGGCTGCCTACGTGCTGATCCTCGCCATCGGCGGACCCCTGTTGGCCCGCTACGCCGATGCCATCTCCGGACGGATCCTGCGCCGATCCGCCCCGACGTGAGCATGGTTCCCAACAGCCCAGCCGCTCGGTCTACGATCTCGGCCCATGACCACCGCTCTCGCGAACCGGGGCGCCGTACGGCGCCTGACGATCCTTGCCGTCGCACTGCTCGCCCTGCTCGGTCTCGCGGCCTGCGGAGACGACGACGACACCGACGGCGATAGCTCCCCCGCCACCGACGAGACGTCCGAGGATGCCGTCGACGAGGGGTCCGAGGCCGCCACCGACGATGACGCCGACGACAGCGCAGCCGAGGAGACCCCCGATGAGGAGGCCCAGGCGCCGGAGCCTCCGGCTGAGGATCCCGACCCCACACCCGAGCCCGAGCCGACCCCCGAGACCGCCGAGCCGTTCCGCATCCTCGTCACCAATGACGACGGCATCGGCGCGGCCGGCATCGACGCGCTGGTCAATGCGCTGGTCGAACTCCCCGACGTCGAGGTGACCATCGTGGCCCCGGCCGAGAACCAGAGCGGTAGCTCCGACACCCGCAGCGAGGGCGAGGTCACCTCGGCTCCGGCCACGACGGCCAGCGGCGTCGAGGCGATCGCGGTGACCGGTACGCCGGCCGACAGCGTCCTCTATGCGCTCGAGAACATCGTCACCGAACCCCCGCACCTGATCGTGTCGGGCTCCAACGATGGCGAGAACATCGGCCCGCTCGCCCAGGTGTCGGGCACCGTCGGCGCCGCCCGCACGGGCGCCCGCGAGGGCATTCCCGGCCTCGCCGTCAGCCAGGGCGGCATCACGGTCGAAGCCGAGTTCGACGTCGGCGTGCCCGTCGCCATCGAATGGATCGAAGCCAACCGCGACGAACTCCAGGCCCGCGAGCCCGGTGGCCTGGCGCCGGTGGTGTCGATCAACATCCCGAGCTGTGCCGACACCGGCGAACTCGAAGGCGTGGTCGAGACCACCCTCGGCGACGACTACGGCGACTTCGTGCCCTTCAACGTCGACTGTTCGACCGAGGTCGACACCATCGTCACCGACCTCGACGCCTTCTTCACCGGCTTCGCCGCAGTCACGCTGCTCCCCGAGGACCTCGTCGCCGGAACAACGGGCGGCTGAACCGGGGCCGCGCCGCGCCGGCTCACTAGGGTTCGGCGCCATGGAGCTCTTCGGGGTCATCAATGCATCACCGGATTCGCTGCACACCGCATCGATCGTGCACACGCCGGCCGAGGCCGCGGCCCGCGCCGAATGGCTCTTGGCCAACGGTGCGTTCGGCTTCGATCTCGGCGGCCAGGGATCGACCTACGCTGCGGGAGAGACCACCCTCGACGAGGAATGGGAGCGGTTGGCGCCCATCATCGAGGTGCTCGTCGGTTACGACGTGCCGATCAGCGTCGACACATGGCGTCCCGAGACCGCTCGACGGGCCCTCGACGCCGGCGTGAGCTGGCTCAATGCCGCCGACGGGCTCCAGCAGGACGCGATGATCGCCGTGGCCGCCGAGTACGACTGCCCGGTGGTGCTGCCGTTCCTGTCGGGTCCCGACCCGCTGCGGATGGAGAAGGTGACCGACCACGATCCCGTGCAGGTGCTCCTCGACTTCTTCGACGCGGCCCTCGCTCGAGCCGCCGACGCGGGTGTCCGCCAGAACATGGTGATCGACCCCGGCACCGGCTTCGCCCCTCACGATTGGCCCTGGGACGAGCGCTACCTCTACCAGAGGCAGGTGTATCGCCAACTCGATCGCCTACGGGTCTACGACCTGCCCATCTACATTGCGCTGCCGTGGAAGGACACGCCTCAGCACTGGGAACTGCTCGACATCGTCATCGACGCGCAGCCCGAGTACGGACGCAGCCACGATCCCGACCGGGTCCGCGCTGCCGAGGCGGCGCGTCGCAGCTGAGCGCCGCGGCGCCCGGCCGGGTCCTCAGAGTTCGAGGTCGTCCACCCGGCTGATCCCACCCGACGGCAGCCGCTCGTTCCAGTCGTCGGGCAGCAACTGCGGGGCGAGATCGTGCAGCGGCTCGAGCACGAAGCGGCGTTCCCACATTCGCGGGTGCGGCACGGTGAGACGTTCGGACTCGATGCGGGCATCTCCCCACAACAACACATCGAGATCGAGCGTCCTGGCGCCCCACCGCACCGTGCGTTCGCGCCCGGCACCGGCCTCGATCGCCAGGCACAGGTCCAGCAGTTCCCACGGGTACAACTCGGTGTCGAGCTTCGCGACCAGATTCAGGTACGCACCCTGCTCGGGGCCGCCGACGGGATCGGTCTCGTACAGGTGCGACACCCCGACGACGCCGGGAAGCGCACGCACGCCGTAGCGAAGGTGCTCGCGCCGGTCCCCCAGATTGGAGCCGAGCGCGACGTAGGCCGTCGTAGTCGCCCGCGGCGCGACCGAGAGGTCGGCGCGGGTGCGGCGGACCCGCACGCCGGTCGAGGCGATGTCCTGGGGAACCGGAGGCCGGAGCTTGCGGACGACGACCTCGACTGCATCGACTCGGGCCAGAGCGAGCACCTCCTCGGTGATGCGGGTGGCCACGCGCTCCAACAACAGGGTCGGTTCGGTCTCGATGACCTTGGTGGCCAACTCGATCGCCACCCCATAGTCGACCGAGAGCTCGAGATCGTCGGTACGGCCGGCCCCGCGGACATCGACCTCGATGACGAGATCGACCTCGAAGGGTTGGGGCCGGACCCGCTCCTCGGGGAGCAGGCCGATCGTGCCCACGGCACGGATTCCGACGAGTTCGATGCGATCGGTTGTCACGACAGCCTCCTGGTCCCCTTCTCGACGGGGATGTGGCATTCGGAACGCGGAACCGTAGATGGCCCGGTGCCGGCGTTCCCAGCCCAACCGCGTTCGACGCGGTCCGACGATGTGGCCATCCGGCGTACGCTGCGGGCCATGACTGCCGTCGACACCGACCTCGCCAACATCTTGTTCTCGCGGTTCTGGGTTCGCGACGGGGCCGAGATCGAAGCCGACCTCGCCCGCTATCGAGCCGAGTACCCCGTCAGCTTCTGGCCCCAACAGCAGCTCCCCCCCGAGCTCGGCATCCCGAACGGGTCGGGGGCCTGGGTCGTGACCCGCCACGCCGACATCCTCGAGGTGTCCCGCAATCCCGAGGTCTTCTCGAGTGCCAGCGGCATCACCTTGATGGACGCACCGCCCGAATTCAACGAGTTCTTCAATTCGATCATCTCGATGGACGACCCTCGCCACGCCCGCCTCCGTCGGCTGGTGTCGCCGGGGTTCACTCCCAAGATGCTCAAGCGCCTCGAGGACTCGGTGCAGTCGGTGGCATCCCAGATCATCGACGAGGTCTGCGAACGAGGCGAGGTCGACTTCGTCGTCGACATCGCTGCAGCCCTGCCCCTGCGCATCGTCTGCGACCTCATGGGCATCCCCGACCGCCACTACCAACGCGTCTTCGACTGCTCCAACGTCATCCTCGGCGCCGGCGACCCCGAGTACGTCGCCGAGGTCAGCGACGTCGTCACAGCGATCTTCAACGCCGGCGTCGAACTCGGCCAGATCATGGAGGAGGTGGCGGCGTCCAAGGTCGGCGGCGACGGCGAGGACCTCACGAGCATTCTCGTCAACGCCGAACTCGACGGCGATCGCCTCAGCCACAGCGACATCGCCTCGTTCTTCGTGTTGTTGGCCGTCGCCGGCAACGAGACCACGCGCAACGCCATCTCGTGGGGCATGAAGTACCTGACCGACAACCCCGATCAGCGCGCCATCTGGGCCGAGGACTTCGACGCCGTCGCCCCGACCGCGGTGGAAGAGATCGTTCGGTTGGCGAGCCCGGTGACCTACATGCGCCGCACCGTCACCACCGACACCTCGTTCCGTGGCGTCGACATGGCCGCCGGCGACAAGGTGTGCATGTTCTATCTGGCCGCGAACCGCGACGAAGACGTCTTCGCAGACCCCTACCGCTTCGACGTCCGCCGCAACCCCAACAACCACTGCGGCTTCGGTGGTCCCGGCCCCCACTTCTGCATGGGCGCACACCTGGCTCGCCGGGAGATCACCGTGATGTTCCGCGAGCTCTTCGATCGCCTCCCCGACATCGAGGTCGGCGAACCCGAGCCGTTGGCGTCGAGCTTCATCCACGGCATCAAGCACATGACCGCCCGCTTCACGCCGGTTGCGGCGAGGTAGCAGGCGCAGCACTACGATCGGCGCCCACACGCGAGCGAAAGGGTGCCATGACCACTCCCACCATCCCACCATCGATCGCCGGGGTGACGCCGGCCTGGATCACCGAGGTGCTCCGAACCGATGGCGTCATCGGCGATGACACCTCGGTCGCGGTGCTGCGACCCATCCAGATCGGTGAGGGCATCGGGATCATGGGGGAGATCCACCGCGTCGCGCTCACCTACGAAGGCGATGCCGGCGACGCGCCCGCATCGGTGGTGGTCAAGCTGCCGTCACGCTTCGAGGAGAACCGCCAGCAAGGCATCGACCTGGGCATGTACGAGGCCGAGGTCCGCTTCTACGACGAGCTCGGCGAACGGACCGGCACCGGCCTTCCGTCCATCCATGCCTCGACGATCGTCTCCGGCACCGGCGACTTCGTGATCGTCATGGAGGATCTCAGCCGCCTCGAGATGGTGGACCAGTCGCGCGGCATGTCACCGGCCCAAGCCCGGGCGGCGGTGCGCGTGCTCGCGCAGGTGCACGCGGCCTGGTGGGACCAGGTCCAGACCGACGAGCTCGAGTGGATCCCTTCGATGGTAGGACCGCGCATCGAGATGGTCAGCGGTCTGATGGGCCAGATCTATCCCCTCTTCGAGGCGAACTTCGCCGACGCGCTGCCCGAAGGCGGTGCCGAACTCGGCCAGAAGTTCGCGACGTCCTACCTGGACCTCCAGAAGGTGCTGTCGGCGCGTTCCCCATGGACCCTCGCCCACCAGGATTTCCGCGTCGAGAACATCATGTTCGGCGACCCGAGCATCGACGAGGTCGTCATCATCGACTGGCAGGGCATCGGGCGCGGCCCCGGCGCCTACGACCTGTCCTACCTCCTCGGTGGCTCGATGACGATCGACGACCGCCGCACCCACGAAGACGACCTCGTCGCCGCCTACCACGAGCGCCTCGTCGAATGCGGGGTGAGCGGCTACGACCTCGACGCGTGCCGGGCCGACTACGGGTTCGCGCACTGCCTGGGCGGGTTGGCCACGTCGATCTTCACCGGCGGCACCCTCGACCTGTCCAACGAACGAGGCAAGGCGCTGATCGCCACGATGGCCAACCGGCATTTCACCGCGGCGCTCGATCATGGTGGACTGGAGTTCATGAGCTGAACCCGACGTGGCGGGCCCGAGTACCCGCCGCACCCGTGGAGGGGGGCTTCCATGGCATCACTGCTGCGAACCAATACGAGCGACCATGACCGGTCTGGCTCCCTGCGGGCCACGTCACCGAGACGACGGGCCGAGGACGTCGGGCGCGAACTGCTCGCTCGTGCCGGCATCGAACCCGGTGGGCCCGAGCCCTGGGACATCCAGATCCACGACGAGCGCGTCTGGGAGCGGGTGCTCGCCGAGCGGGAGCTCGGCCTCGGTGAGGCATACCAGGACCGATGGTGGGACGCCGAACGCGTCGACGAGTTCCTCGAGCGGGTCATCGCCGCAGATCTCGCCGCCCACGTGCGATCCCATCCATCGTTGCTCGCGGCCAGCGCCCAGGCACGCCTCGTCAACCGCCAGTCGCGTCGACGGGCGCCACGCAACGCACGTGCCCACTATGACATCGGCAACGACCTCTACGAACGCATGCTCGACCCGCGCATGATCTACAGCTGCGCCTACTGGCGCGACGCGGAGGACCTGGCCACAGCCCAGGAGGCCAAACTCGAGCTCATCTGTCGCAAGCTCCGACTCGAGCCCGGCATGCGGCTGCTCGACATCGGCTGTGGGTGGGGTGGGCTGGCCGAGTACGCCGCCGCGAAGCACGGCGTCAGCGTCACCGGCGTCTCTCCCGCGATCGAACAGGTACGTATCGCCGAACAGCGCTGCCTCGGCCTCCCCGTCGAGATCCGCCTGGCCGATTACCGCGAGCTCACGGGCTCGTTCGACCGGATCGTGTCGGTCGGCATGATGGAACACGTCGGCCCGAAGAACCTGCACCGGTTCTTCGCTACCTGTGATCGGCTGCTCGCACCCGATGGGATGATGCTGCACCACACCATCGGCTCGAACGAGACCAAGCATCGCAGCGACCCGTGGTTCGATCGCCACATCTTCCCCGGCGGCGTGTTGCCGTCGCTCGAACAGATCGGGCGGGCCGCACGACAGCATTGGGTCGTGGAGGACCTGCACAACTTCGGGCCCGACTACGACCGGACCCTGCTGGCCTGGCACGCCAACATCGAAACCGCATGGGACGAGCTGCCCGACTACGACGAACGCTTCCGGCGCACCTGGCGCTACTACCTGCTCGGCTCGGCAGCGTCGTTCCGGGTGCGCACCATCCAACTGTGGCAGATCGTGTTCACCCGGGCCCGCCGCAGGAGTGACGTCTACCAGGCCGTGCGCTGACGCCGGGTCGGGCACCTACCCCGCCAGCGACCGCCACGCCGCGGCGACTTCGGCATCGCCGAGGATCTCGACCTCGGCGCCGGGCCGGTTCCACATGAACCGCAGGAGGTCGCCACCGCTGCCACGCACCGCGGCATCGCCCTTGGCGTGCTCGCGGGTGGCCACCAAGGCGCCGGATTCGACGCGTAGCAGCCACTCGCCGGGACCGTCGGTGCGGTGCAGGTGCAAGGAGCCGTCGGGATAGGCGAAGTGCTTGTCGGGGTTGGTCGAGGACCGCAGACCGACGTCGATCAGTTCGTCGACGCCGTCGGCTGCGAGGTCGCTGTCGACCGGACTGGGCTGGTCGAGCGCGTCCTCGGCGTCGAGGCGGTGCACCAGGGTCTCGGCCGCCATGCGCCGGTGGAAGAATCCCGCCGTGGCGTCCTCGCCCCAGGTCCAGCACGGTGCTACCGGATCGGTGGCGCCGAGTGCCGCGACCACTCGGGCACGGGCGTCAGCCGCCCACGCGACCACGTCGTCGGTGTCGGGGCGTTCGAAGCGATGCGTCGGCGGATCGGTCGAGAGGTTCTCGAGCACGCCGGCGATGTAGCCGTGAACCTGGCCCACGTGCACGACGAGTCGGGCAACGTCCCAGTCCGGGCACGCCGGCACCGCCGCCGTGAGATCGGTCGGTGCGACCTCGAGGAGCCGTGCGCCATCGCGCTCGACGGCATCGGTGAACTTCTCTGCCTGTGCCAGGTCCATGCCGGCCAGTCTCGCGGAAGGACAGGGGTCACGTCTCTTTTCTCCCCTTCTCCACCTCGTCGGAACCTGTCGACGGGCGATCGGGAGAAAGGGAGACGTGACCCCAGCGGTTCAGATGCCCATCTGGTGGTGCGGGGGGACCTCGAAGCGGCCGATTGCGTCGGCACGGCGGTGCAGGAGATCGACGGTGTCGTCGAGGTCCTTGGCGATGATGAAGGTGCGGGACGCGACCTGGTCGACGACGAAGTGCCCGAGTTCGTCCAGATCGGCGACGGTGACCTCGCGACCGCCCTTTTCCATGAGCTCCTTGAGCTGTTCGAAGGTCATCGGGGTCCGGGCGTTCGGGTCGCGAACCCGGGCCAGCTCGGCGGGCCGGTTGCGCTGGGCATTGAACAGTCCAGTGTTCATCAGGCCACCGGACGGATAGAAGACCGATGCCGCGATCTGGGGCGCCTCGGCCTGGAGTTGGTGATGCAATGCCTCGGTGAAGCAGCTGACCGCAGCCTTGGACGATGCATAGACCGACGCCATGGGCACCGGGGCGAACCCTCCGTCGCCCGACGAGGTGTTGATCACGTGGCCGGGCTCGCCGGATTCGATCATCCGCGGCACGAAGGCATACACGCCGTTGGCGACGCCGAAGACGTTGACGCCGAAGCACCACTTCCAGTCGTTGGGCTCATGCGTCCAGGCCTTGCCGCCGCCGCCGGCGCCCACACCGGCGTTGTTGAACAACAGCGTGCAACGGCCATGGGTCTCGAAGACGTGGTCGGCGAGCGCTTCGACCGATGCGATGTCGCTGACGTCGGTCTGCCACCCGCTGACGGGCCCGAGCTCAGACAGCTCGGCGACGGTGGCGTCGAGCACCGGGGCCTCGATGTCGGCGATCACCACGGTGGCGCCGCGTTCGAGCAACGCCTTGACGATGCCCTTACCGATGCCGTTGGCACCGCCGGTGACCACGGCGACCGCACCGTCGACGGTGATGGGCTCGAGATCGCTCATCAGGCAGCCTCGACCTGGTTCAGCGGATTCATGCCCGGACAGCCCTTGGCCGTCTCGGGGATGTCGGCGTAGTCGATCGGCGTGGCGACCTCGGCCTTGGTCGGGCACCACTGCTCGGCGAGGGGGGCGAGCGCCGCCAGATCGAACTTGTAGACCTCGGCTGCGGTGGTGGTGAGCAGCTTGGTGGTCTCGGCGATCGGGAGCTGGGCGAAGGTCAGCCGCAGGTGTTCCTTCGTGTGCGGGTGCGACCCTTCGATGTGGGGGTAGTCCGATCCCCACATCACGTTGTCGATGCCGATCTCGCGACACATCGGGGCTTCGACCGGACGCAGGAAGCTGGCGCCGACGTAGCACTGCCGCTGCCAGTACTCGGTGGGCGTGAGCGACATGTCCTTGACCGCCATCCCACCGAAGATCGATTCCGAGCCGTACTGGGAGTACTTCATCCGGTGGTAGAACGAGTCGAGCTTGGCGAGGGTCTCGGGAATCCATGCCGTACCGGTCTCGGTGTTGACCCAACGCAGCTCGGGGTGCCGCTCGAAGACGCCGCTGAACATCAGGTGCCACAGTGCCCGCTGGGACCACCACGACACCTCGAGCATGAACATCGCGAGCGACGCCGGGAAGTGGTTGCCGAAGTTCGGGGTCGCTCCCCCGGCGTGATGGTTGAGCGTCATGTCGTGCGCGGCCGCAGCGGCCCAGATCGGCTCGTAGGACGCCGAGTACAGCGGCTCGAACGGCGAGTCCGGTGGCGCGCCCGGGATGAGGATGCCGCCGCGCAGGTCGTGTTCGGCAGCCCATTCGATCTCGGCGACCGAACCCTCGACGTCGCCGAGGAAGATCTGTGCGATGCCCGAACGCCGGGTGGGCGCTTCGCTGACGAAGTCCGCGAGCCACCGGTTGTGGGCACGCAGCCCGGCCCAACGGTGCTCGAAGTCATCGCTGTAGGGCGGGGCCTCGAACTGGGTGGCGGCCGGCGGCGCGAACGGGGGCTGGGTGTTCGGGAACAACACCGCGGCGACCACGCCGTCCTCCTGCTGTTCGCGCAGGCGGCGCTCGCTCGAGTAGTTGCGGTCGCCGTCGAGCACCGGATCGCCATCGACGCCGACGTTGCGGGTCGAGCGTGCCGAACCGGCGAAGAGCTGCTCGGTCTTGGCGGCTGCTTCGTCCATGGCGTCGGCCCAGACGTCGAAGTCCTCGTGGTACTTCTGCTCCAGGTACGGCTTGTAGGCCCGCATGTCCGCACCGCAGTGGGTGTCGGCGGAGATGACGATGTGATGCTCCATGGCATCGACGTCGAAACGGTCATTGGTGGTCATCGGTGCACTCTCCTCCTCGGTCGGCCGCTCAGTCCTGCCACTCGATGCCGTACTCGTCGAACCACCAACGGGCGGTGCGCTTGGCATCGGGCGGGGTCCGCAGCGTCGGGTCCTGGTGCAGGCTCTCCGGGGTCGGGCCCACCCGGTCGGCGACCTCTTGGAGACCGGTGAGGTCGAGGTCGTAGCAATCGACGGCGTTGAGGCCGAGCAGGGCACGGGTGTCCTCGATGGACACGTCGCGGAAGTCGTTCTCGAGGCGCTCGACGGTGTGGGGCCAGCTGCCCTCGGGGTGGGGGTAGTCGGTGCCCCACATCAGGGCATCGATACCGTTGACATGGCGCTTGCGGATCTCATAGCGCGACATCGTGGAGGCGCCGATGAAGACGCTCTCGCCGAAGTACTGCGACGGCAGCTTGGTCAGCAGGCCCTTCATACGCGAGCTCATCTTCTTGATCTTGTTGCTGGCACCGAAGTTCACGTCGGTCTTCCACAACAGGTCGCCGACCCACCACGAGCCGCACTCGACGACGGCGTACTTGAGTCCGGGGAACGTGTCGAACTTCCCGCTGAAGAGCAGCTGCCACAGCGCCCGATGGGTCCAGAACGGCACCTCCGCGACGTACATGGCGACGTTCTCGCCATAGGAGGGGAAATCGGCTTCGCCGGAGTGGGTGTGCACCACCAGGCCGGTGTCCGCGCAGGCAGCCCAGAAACGGTCGTAGTGATCGGTGCCGTAGGCGGGGAATCCATGCCACATGGTGGGGATCATGACGCCCTTGATGCCGGGCTTGCCCGCGAGCGACTCGACCTCCTTGACGGCTTCGTCGACATCGTGGACGACCGGGATGAGCGCCACGCCGGCGCGGCGCGTGGGGTTGGTGGCGCAGAACTCCTCGAGCCAGCGGTTGTGGGCGCGGGCTCCACCAAAGGCGAGGCGGGGGTCGGTGATCTGGCCTGCGGCCAGCCCTGCGCCGAACGGCGGCGACTCCTGGCCGGTGACGGCGTCGCCGTCGGCGAAGATGATCTCGCCGGCGATGCCGTCGGCGTCGAGCTCTTTGTCGCGCACCTCGGGGTCGTAGG
The DNA here is from genome assembly GCA_963716795.1 of uncultured Acidimicrobiaceae bacterium. GTDB lineage: Bacteria > Actinomycetota > Acidimicrobiia > Acidimicrobiales > UBA8592 > CAVQUE01. The sequence continues at coordinate 287,900 of CAVQUE010000007.1, forward strand.
CGCCGCGCAGGCCTTCGGCGTTCTCGCCCTCCCACTTCTCGATGAACTCCGCGTTGACCTCTTCGGCGAGGCGACGATGCTCATGGCGTTCGGCGACGTAGGTGTCGAACTCGTCGTGCAGGGACGAATCGAGGTAGGGCCGGTACTCCTCGCATTGCAGCCCGGCATGGGTGTCGGACGAGACGATGATGTACGGGCTGGTGGTGTCGATCTCGGACATGGGCCGGGCTCCTCGCATGCGGGTGGGGGCCAGGATGGGTCCCCCCTTGGACAGCGTTACAGACGCTCTTGTACAGTGTTCCACATGCCCCTCAGACGTGACAAGCGCAACGCGTCCGCGTCGCCGCGCGACGCCCATCGTGCGCGGCGATCGGCGGCCTCGGCAGGCCTGCGGATGAGCCGGCGCAGCACCGGGAGCGCCGCACCGGAGCCGGGCGACGGCGAGCGCGGCACCCGCCATGCCGGCATCGACCGCGACGACGTGGTCGAGACCGCCCGCCGGCTCGTCGAGAGCGAGGGCCCCGACGCCCTCACCATGCGCAAGCTGGCCACCGAACTGGGCGTGACGCCCACCACGCTGTACTGGCACGTCGGCAAGCGCGAGGACATCGTCGCCGCCGTGATCGAACGCCAGAGCCGGTTGATGGCGGTCCACGAAGTCCGCGGCGAGACCCCTGCCGACCGCATCGTCAACGCCGCGATGCACACCTGGGATTCGGCCCTCGCGCATCCCCGCATGACGGGGCTGGCCCACACCACCGGCGCCAGCGCCATGTTGCAGCTCCCCCAGGAGATCGCCCTGGTGCGCGAGTTCGCCGCTGCCGGGCTCGACGGCGACGACGTCCGCGACGCCGTGCGGTCGATCCTGGCGACCATCGCCGGCTTCTTGGTCCTGGCGCTGCGCCGCACCGACCCCGAGACCCCGACCCACAGTTCCCACGAACTCTGGGCCGCCATCGACGTCGCCGGCATCGACGAGCGCACCCGTCACGCGATGGCCGAACCCGCCGATCTCGAGGCCCTGTGCCGGACCTCGGTCAGCGCGCTCGTCGACCACTGGCTCACCGTGCGCTGACAACCACTGGGGTCAAGTCTCTTTTCTCCCTTTCTCCGAATCGCCGGCCTCGGGCTGTCGCAGGTTCGAGAAAGGGACAAAGAGACTTGACCCCAGACCTATCGGCAAGCCGCGGCGATGCCGGCGACGAAGCGATCGACGTCGTGGGCGGTGGTGGCCCAGCTGGTCATCCAGCGGACCTCGTCGCAGGGGGTCTCCCCGCGCAGCTCGGACTCCCGGTCGGGCGCCCACACATAGAACGGGCTCCACGCGGCCAGCTCGTCGATGACCGGTCGGGGGAGGCGCGCGAACACTGCGTTGGCCTGGGGGACCTGGGTGATCTCGACACCGTCGACGGCGCCCGCACCGGTTGCGAGGCGCTGCGCCATGGCGTTGGCGTGCGCGGCCTGGTGCAGCCAGCGATCGTCGTCGAGCAGCGCCACGAACTGCGCGGCCACGAACCGCATCTTCGATGCGAGTTGGCCGGCCTGTTTGCGCAGGAACGCGGCCGGCTCTGCGAGCGCCGGGTCGAACACCACGACGGCCTCGCCGAAGGCGGCACCGTTCTTGGTGGCCCCGAAGCTCAACACGTCGACGCCGACCTCGACGGTGAACTCCCGCACCGCGACCCCGAGCGCCGCCGCGGCGTTGGCGATCCGCGCCCCGTCCATGTGGACCCGGAGTCCGGCGTCGCGCGCCGTCGGCGCAGACGGCGGCGAGCTCGTCGACCGAATAGACGGTGCCGTACTCGGTCACCTGCGTGAGCGAGATGGCGCCGGGCTGGACCGCATGCACGAAGCCGACAGAGCCGAGCGTGGCCTCGACGTCATCGGGTCGGAGCTTGCCGTCGACGGTCTCGACATCGATGAGCTTGCACCCGGTGAAGCGCTCGGGGGCGCCGCACTCGTCGACGTTGATGTGCGCCGAGGACGGGCACACCACACCCTCCCAAGGCCGCACGAGGGTCGCCAAGGCCACGACGTTCGCGCCGGTCCCGCCGTAGGTGAGCAGGCCGGTGGCGTCGGGTCCGAACAGATCGGCGATGCGCTCGTCGAAGGCGGTGGTCCAGCGGTCGGCACCATAGGGAGAGGCCGGGCCCTCGTTCGCCGCTGCCAGTGCATCGAGAACCGCCGGCGCGATCCCGGCGGTGTTGTCGCTCGCGAACGAGCAGCTCGGCGCGCCGGGCAGGGTCGTCGGCGCCCGCATCCCCTCGTCGCGCTGTCGCATGATGCGCCGCTCCTTCGTGCGGTCCGGCAGAGATCCGCACTCGGGGCGGATCGCCGGAACGGTACCGGCCGGCGGCACCCGACCACGACGCCACGCCGCTCCCCCACCAGCCGCTCTCCCAACGGGTGCACAGCATCATGTGACCCATGGCCGGTGCGACCGGCGCCGACGCGGTGCTGTAGCGTCGTCGCATGAGCGTCATGGCGAGTACCGATTCCATCAGCGAGCCGGTACCGATGCACCTGGCGCCCAAGCCCCGCTTGCGGGGTTGGTCCCACGCCGTGGCCGCCATGGCCGCCATCGCGTTGTGCCCCATCGTCATCGTCTTCTCACCCGGGGTCCGTGCAGCGGCGGCCGTCCACGCCGGGGCCACCATCGGCCTGTTCGCGATCAGCGCCCTCTACCACCGCTTCTGGTGGGGGCCTCGCATGCACACCGTGCTGCGGCGCCTCGATCACTCGATGATCTTCGTCGCCATCGCCGCGACCTACACCCCCATCGCCATCGCCGTGCTCCCACCAGGCCCGGGACGGTTGATCCTGACAGTGGCCTGGGTCGGTGCTGCCATCGGGGTGAGCACCCAGCTGCTGTGGCCGGGCGCACCACGGGCGCTCACCGTGAGCCTCTACATCGCGGTCGGGTGGGCTGCGATGCTCGTCATCGACGACATCTGGCATGGCCTCGGGCCGGCCGGCTTCGCACTCCTGTTGATCGGTGGTCTCCTGCACACCACCGGCGCGGTCGTCTACGCCACCCAGCGCCCCGACCCCTGGCCGGGCTGGTTCGGCTTCCACGAGATCTTCCATCTGTTCGTGGTCGCGGCCATCGCCGTCCACTACGTGATGGTGGCTACGATCGCCTTACCCAAGGGCGCGGCCTGAGGCCTCCTCAGGCCTGGCTGCGCCAGCTCGCGAGGCTCGGGCGTTCGGCTCCGATCGTGGTGCTGTCGCCGTGGCCCGTGCGCACCTCGGTGGCATCGGGAGCGTGAAGAGGCTCCGTTCGATGCTGTCGAGGATGGTCCCGTAGTCCGAGAACGACCGACCCGTCGCTCCCGGCCCGCCGTGGAAGAGCGTGTCGCCGCTGAAGACGACACCTTCGCTCGGCAGGTACAGGCAGACCCCGCCCGGGGAGTGCCCCGGCGTGTGCAGCACGGTGAGCTCGGCACCGTCGACCTCGAGGGTCTGGCCGTCGCGCAGCGACTCGTCGACGCGGCGGTCGGGGTACACGACCTCCCACAGCATGGTGTCGTCGGGATGCAACAGGATCGGTGCACCCGTGTCGTCGGCCAGTGCTGCGGCCGCGTTGATGTGGTCGTTGTGGGCGTGCGAGCAGATGATGGCCTTGACCCGCCGGCCGCCGATGCCGTCGAGGATGGGACGGTGATCATGCGCCGCGTCGACGACCACGACCTCGCTGTCGTCGCCGACGAGCCAGATGTTGTTCTCGACCTCGAAGTCCTCGCCGTCGAGCGAGAAGATCCCTGCGGTCACGACATGATCGACGCGCACGCTCACAGCACCACCACCGAACGCAGGACCTCGCCGGCCTCCATCTTGTGGAACGCGGCCTCGACCTGATCGAGATCGATGGTCTCGCTGACGAACCCGTCGAGGTTCAGCCTGCCCTGGAGATAGAGGTCGATGAGCATCGGGAAGTCCCGGCTGGGGAGGCAGTCGCCGTACCACGACGACTTGAGCGCACCGCCGCGACCGAAGACCTCGATGAACGGCAACTCGATGGTCATGTCGGGCCGGGGCACCCCCACCAGCACGACGGTGCCGGCGAGGTCGCGGGCGAAGAAGGCCTGCTCGTAGGTCTGGGGCAGGCCGATGGCCTCGATGACCACGTCGGCGCCGTTGCCGTCGGTGAGCGCCCGGATGGCGCTCGACGGGGTCCTCGCGGCTGGAGTTGACCGTGTGGGTGGCACCGAAGCCCTTCGCCCACTCGAGCTTGGTGTCGTCGATGTCGACGGCGATGATCGTGTGGGCGCCGGCGAGGCGGGCACCTTCGATCGCGGCATCACCCACACCGCCGCAGCCGAAGACGGCGACGGAGTCACCACGGGTGACCTCACCGGTGTTGATGGCGGCGCCGATGCCGGCCATCACACCACACCCCAGCAAGCCCGGCGGCTTCGGCACCGGCCTCGGGGTTCACCTTGGTGCACTGGCCCGCCGCGACGAGCGTCTTGTCGGCGAAGGCGCCGATACCCAACGCAGGGCTCAGTTCGGTGCCGTCGAGCAGGGTCATCTTCTGCGTGGCGTTGTGGGTCGCGAAGCAGTACTGCGGCCTTGCCGCGGCGACAGGCCCGGCATTCGCCGCACACGGCGCGCCAGTTGAGGATGACGAAATCGCCGGGGGCGACCTCGGTGACGCCGTCGCCGACGGACTCGACCCGTCCAGCGGCCTCGTGTCCGAGCAGGAACGGGAACTCGTCGTTGATGCCGCCCTCGCGGTAGTGCAGATCGGTGTGGCAGACCCCGCACGCCTCGATGGCCACGACGGCCTCGCCGGGTCCGGGATCGGGGATGACGATGGTCTCCACCGTCACGGGCTCACCCTGGGCACGGGCGATGACGCCTCGAACCTGTTGGGGCATGTCTACGACCTCCTCGTCGGCAATGACGAGGCGACAGTAGCGGATGCCTCAGTCGTCGACGGCGGCCTCACTCGGCAGCGTCGGGCGCTCCCCAGTCGAGGTAGGAGATCGGGTCGACGGGTTGGCCGAGGATGCGGACCTCGTAGTGCAGGTGCGGCCCGGTCGAGAAGCCGGTGCTGCCGACGAAGCCGATGAGCTCGCCGGCCTCGACGGTCTGGCCCACCTCGACGGCGTCGGCGGTCATGTGGGCGTACAGCGTGCCCACGGTGTTGCCGTGATCGATCACGACGGCGTTGCCGTAGCCACCCATCTCGCCGGCCATGACGACCAGGCCGTCGCCCGATGCATAGATCTGTTGTCCACTGGCGCCGGAGAGGTCCATTCCGGTGTGCATGCGGGTGCCGCCGAAGATCGGGTGCACACGGGGTCCGAACGGGGAGCCGATCCGGGTGTTCTCCAGGGGCATGGCCAACAGCCCGGCGATCCGGGTCGGGGGCGTCTGGCCGGCCTGGGCGGCAGCGAGCACGCCGCCGATCGATCCGCCGCCGGCGCCCGACATCGACAACTGCGACGCGTAGGAGGCCTTGCGCTCCTGGATCTCGGCGATGCGTTCGGCGAGCGCTGCGGCCTCGGCCTCGGCGCCACGGACGAGGTTGCGTTGCGCCCGGGCCAGCTGTGTGGCCTCGTCGGTGATCGCAGCGATGCGATCCTCGTCGGCGATCGCCGAGGCCTCGACATCGGCGACGATGGACTCGAGACGCTCGACCGCCTGGCGCAGCGCGTCGACGCGATCGACCGTGTCGAGCTGGTCGTCGATCACGACCGATGCGTACTCGCGAGCGATCTCGCTCTCGTTGCCGGCGTCCATGTCGGCCAGCGCGCTCTCGACGCCCAGTTCGACCTCGCCGCCCCCCATGTAGGAATCGACGGCCTGCTGGCGGAGCCGATCTTCTTCGTCGGCCAGCACGGCGCGGACGTCGTCGAGCCCCTCACCGGCGACGTCATGGCGTAGCCGAGCGAACCGGGCGTCGATGCCGGCGTCGGCCATGCGAAGCCGCACTTCGCCGACCCGCAGCATCAGCGCCTCGAGTTGCACGTTGAGCTGGTCGAGTTCGGCCAGCACGCCGCTCAGCTCTGCGAGGGCCTCGACCTCCTCGGCGGCGGTCGCCTCGAAGTCCGCGAGCAGTGCGCCGAGACGAGCCGGCTCCATGCAGGTGGGCTCGTCGGCGTCGGGGGTGACATCGACCAGGGTCCCGCAGCGCGGTGGGGCGCAGGGGTCCTCACCGGCGTCGCCGTCGGCGCTCTCCTGGCCCGATCCGGCACCGCCGCCGCTCGGGCGGGCACCACCGGGATCGCGGGCCGGGCGGTTGCCGGGTCGAGATTCGTCGCCGGGTCGAGATGCCGCGTCTGCGACGCATCGGTCGGGGTCGGCCTCGTCGGCGAAGCCGACATCGCCTGATCCGTCGCCTGCGACATCGATCGCAGGCGTCTCGTCGGCGACGGGCGCGTCCTGGGCTGCCACGGTGGCCGGAGCGAGCAGCGAACACAGCGCGACGAGCGCGAGGAGGGGCGCCACGCGCCGACGATCGAGGTGCATCGCCAAGGCAATCGGCTCGTCGGAGCGTCCGAGCGAGCCCTGGAGCGACCGACGGTCACATCGGCCCGGGCCGATGGGCCCAGATGGGACTGCGGATCAGACGTCGAGGAAGCGGTACGCCGCGATGGCGGACCCGATGGCGCCGACGGCTGCACCGATCGCGAGCAACAACAAGCTGATGCTCCACACCTCGCCGGACTGCACGGCGAAGCTCTGCAGGATGTTCAACACGTCGTCACTGGCGAGCCACCGCTCGAACGCCTCGTTCGCGAAGTAGACGGACGCTCCACCCAGCGCGGCCCCGATGATGCCCTGAATGGTCCCCTCGATCATGAACGGCACCAGGATGAACCAGTTGGTGGCGCCGACGAGTTTCATGACCTCGATCTCGCGCCGGCGAGCGAACATCGCCATGCGGATGGTGTTGAGGATCAACAACAGACCGGTCCCCAACAAGATGATCCCGGCACCCAGCACGATCCAGCGAACGACATCGGTGGCGCGCTCGATCTTGCGGATCTCATCGGTGGCACGGATGACCTTGCGCACCCCTGGTTCGTCCTCGAACGACGTCGCCAGGACCTCGACCTGTTCGGCGTCGAGTTCGGTGGGCACCACCCGGAACGACGGCGGCAAGATGTCGGGGGTGACCAGGTCGGTGATCTCGTCGGCGTCGGGGAAGAAGTCGTTGGTGAACTCCTCGTAGGCCTCTTGCTGGTTCACGAACCGGAAGCGATCCACAAAGGTGGGCTGGTCCTGCACCAACAGGCCCTCGATGCGCGTGAGCTGGGTCTCGGTGATCTCTGGCTGGAGGAAGATGATGAACTCGACCCCGTCCTCCCAGCGATCGGTGGCGTTGGCGACGCCGCGCTGGAGCAACAACGCCACGCCCAGCAGGCTCAGCGACACGGCGACGGTCAGCACCGACGCGAGGGTCAGGGTCAGGTTGCGGCGGAGGTTGCGTCCCGTTTCGCGGACGACGTAGTCGAGTTTGAGGGCCATGGCAGCGACTCAGGCGTAGACGCCGCCGCGCCTGGTCGCGGACGATCTGTCCGCGATCGAGTTCGACCACGCGCCGCCGCATCGTGTCGACGATGCCGCGATCGTGGGTGGCCATCACCACGGTGGTGCCGGTGCGGTTGATGCGGTCCAGCAGCCGCATGATGCCCACCGAGGTGGCGGGGTCGAGGTTGCCGGTGGGTTCGTCGGCCAGCAGGATCAGCGGCCGGTTGACGAAGGCACGTGCGATGGAGACGCGCTGCTGCTCGCCGCCCGAGAGCTCATGGGGCAGGTTGTGCATCTTCTTCGACAACCCGACGAGCTCCAAGATGGCAGGCACCTGGGTCTTGACGACGTGCTTGGGGCGGCCGATGACCTCGAGCGCGAAGGCGACGTTCTGCCCGACCGTCTTGTTGGGAAGCAGCTTGAAGTCCTGGAAGATGCTCCCGATGTTGCGCCGCAGATACGGCACCCGCCACCGGCTGAGGCTACCGATGTCCTTGCCGGCGACGAAGATCTGGCCCTTGTCGGGCTCTTCTTCTTTGTTGAGCAGGCGCAGGAAGGTCGACTTCCCCGATCCCGACGGTCCGACGAGGAACACGAACTCACCCTTTTGGATGTCGCAGTTCGCCTCGTGCAGGGCGAGGACCTCGCCCTTGTAGACCTTCGTGACGTTCTCGAGCTTGATCATGAAATCGACGTGCTCCAGTTCCCTGGGGGGCGGGCAGAGGGCCGCACGGCAGGGGTCAACGCTACCACCGGGTCGCAGCCGAACCCACGCGCCCACCCATCGGCCGCGACACCACTGGGGTCAAGTCTCTTTTCTCCCTTTCTCCGCACCATCGACCCTGGGCCGCAGTGACCCCGAGAAAGGGAGAAGAGGGACTTGACCCCGGCGCGCCCCTGGCTATTCGTCGGCGCCGCCGCCGCGCAGCCAGCGCAGGTAGGCCTCGAGGAACGGCTCGACGCCGCCGTCGAACACGGTGTCGACATCGCCGACCTCGTAGTTGGTCCGCAGGTCCTTGACCATCTGGTAGGGCTGGGTGACATAGGACCGGATCTGGCTGCCGAAGCCGACCTTCTTGGTCTCACCCGAGATCGCGGCCAGCTCGTCCTCGCGTTTCTGGCGCTCGAGGTCGAGCAGCTTCGACGCCAGCATCTGCATGCAGCGGTCCTTGTTCTGGTGCTGGCTGCGCTCGTTCTGGCACGACACCACGAGTCCGGTGGGCAGGTGCGTGATCCGCACCGCCGAGTCGGTGACGTTGACGTGCTGGCCGCCGGCACCGGAGGAACGGTAGGTGTCGATGCGCAGCTCGGTCTCGTCGATGTCGATCTCGTTGCTGACGTCTTCGAAGAACGGCACGACGTGCATCGACGCGAACGCGGTCTGGCGTTTGGCCTCTTTGTTGAACGGCGAGATGCGCACCAGGCGGTGCACGCCGTGTTCGGACTGCAACAGGCCATAGGCCCGGCGGCCCCGAACGATGAACTCCGCCGAGCTGATGCCCGGCTTCGGTGCCGTCGTTGGCGGCGGTGAGCTCGAACTCGAAGCCGCGACGTTCGGCCCATCGCTTGTACATGCGCAACAGCATCTCGGCCCAGTCCTGGGCGTCGGTGCCACCCTCGCCCGCCTGGATCGAGCACACGGCGTCGGAGTCGTCCCATTCGCCGGTGAACAGCGAGCGCAGCTCGAGCTCGTCGAACTGTGCGTCGACGGCCGCCAATGCGGCCTGGGCCTCGACGACGGCCGCCTCGTCGCCCTCTTCGCGTCCGAGCTCCCACAGCGTCTCGGCATCGTCGATGCGCTCGGTCAGCGAGTCGAACAGGTCGGTGTCCTCGGTGACCTCGGCGAGCTCGCGATTGATGGCGCGGGCCCGGTCGGCATCGTCCCAGAGGTCCGGCTGACCGACCACGTCTTCGAGTTCGATGCGACGGTCACGGATCTCGTCGATGCGCAGGTACATCTCGGCCTCGGCGAGGCGCTTGCGGGCGCTCGCGAGCAGATCGCTCAGTTCAGCCACCGAGCTAGGCCCCGTGACAGACTTTGAACTTCTTGCCGGACCCGCACGGGCACGGCGCGTTGCGCGGTGTCTTCTCCCACTCGGTCTTGACGACCGGGGTTCGCTGCACCGGCTCGCTCTCCTCGGCGACCGCGGGCGCAGCTGCGGTCGCCGCAGCTGGCGGTGGCCGCAGCCTTCATCCGGTCCGAACCATCGGTGTCGGCCTCGGGGCCGGAGTAGGACACGTTGCTGGCCTCGGCCGGGGCGTCGGGCGCGGTCGGTGCGGCAGCGGCGTCCTCGGACTCCTCGTTGACCTTGATGTGGGTGACGTAGCGCACGAAGTCCTGCGCGATGGCATTCATCATCGTGCCGAACATGTCGAAGCCTTCGCGCTGCCACTCGATGAGCGGATCCTTCTGCCCCATCGCACGCAGGTGGATGCCCTCCTTGAGGTAGTCCATCTCGTAGAGGTGCTCGCGCCAGCGCTGATCGATGATCCGCAGCATCACCTGGCGCTCGATCTGGCGCATCACGTCGTCGCCGATCTCGGCCTCGCGCTGTTCGTAGAAGGCGACGCCCTCGGCCATGACGTAGGTGTAGATGTCGTCGGTGGAGTCGAAGCCCTCGATGTCGGCGGCGGTGATCTCGTTGGGCCACAACGTGTCGAGTTCGGTGGCGAGCGTCTCGATGTCCCACTCTTCGCGGTAGTCGGACACGCAGTGGGCACTGATGATGCTGTCGACGGCGTCGGCCATGTACTCGAGCGCCTCGGCACGCAGATCGGCGCCGTCGAGGATCTGCTCACGGCGCCGGTAGATGACCCGGCGCTGTTCGTTCATGACCTCGTCGTACTTGAGGACGTTCTTGCGGATCTCTGCGTTGCGCTGCTCGACGGTGTTCTGGGCCCGCTCGATGGCCTTGGTGACCATCTTGGAGTCGATCGCCACGTCCTCGGGCAGCGCCTTCTTCATGACCCAGTCCATCGCGCCGGTCGCGAACAGGCGCATGAGCTCGTCCTCGAGCGACAGGTAGAACCGGGTCTCGCCCGGATCTCCCTGGCGTCCGGCACGACCACGAAGCTGGTTGTCGATGCGACGGCTGTCGTGGCGTTCGGTGGCCACGACGTAGAGGCCGCCCATGGCCTTGACCTCGTCGCCTTCGGCCCCGCACTGCTCGGCGTACTTGGCGTGGAGCTCCTCGAAGCGGGCCTGACCTTCCTCGCTGTCGAGCTCGAGCCCCTCGGCGGCGACGTCGCGCTCGGCGAGGCCCTCGGGGTTGCCGCCGAGGATGATGTCGACGCCGCGTCCGGCCATGTTCGTCGCCACGGTCACCGAACCCAGACGCCCGGCCTGGGCGACCACGTGGGCCTCCCGGGTGTGTTGTTTGGCGTTGAGGACCTCGTGGGCGATGCCCTGTTTGGTCAACAGGTTCGACAGCAACTCGGACTTCTCGACCGAGATGGTGCCCACCAGCATCGGCTGGCCCTTGGCGTGGCGCTCGGTGATGTCCTCGACGACGGCTTCGAACTTGCCGGCCTCGGACCGGAAGATGAGGTCGACCTCGTCGTTGCGGACGAGGGGCTTGTTGGTGGGGATCGGCACCACGTGCAGCCCGTAGGTGTTGAAGAACTCTGCGGCCTCGGTCTCGGCGGTGCCGGTCATGCCGGCGAGCTTGTCGTAGAGCCGGAAGTAGTTCTGCAACGTGATCGTCGCGAGCGTCTGGTTCTCCTCTTTGATCTTGACGCCCTCTTTGGCCTCGACCGCCTGGTGGAGACCATCGGACCAGCGGCGGCCGTCGAGGATGCGGCCGGTGAACTCGTCGACGATCTTCACCTCGCCGTTCGCGACGATGTAGTCCTTGTCGCGGTGGAACAGTTCCTTGGCCTTGAGCGCCACCTGGAACTGATGCACCAGGTTCGCCGACACGGCGTCGTAGAGGTTCTCGATGTCGAGGGCTCGCTCGACCGCGTGGATGCCCTCTTCGGTGGGGGCGACCGTGCGCTTCTCCTCGTCGACGTCATAGTGGTCGTCGCGTTTGAGACCGCGCACGATCGACGCGAACTGGTAGTAGATCTTGGCCGCATCGGCGAGGCGGCCACTGATGATCAGCGGGGTGCGGGCCTCGTCGATGAGGATCGAGTCGATCTCGTCGACGATGCAGTAGTTGTGGCCGCGCTGGACCTTGCGATCCTTGCTCATCGCCATGTTGTCGCGGAGGTAGTCGAATCCGAGCTCGTTGTTGGTGCCGTAGGTGATGTCGGCGCCGTACTGGGCCCGCTTGTGGGCGCTGTCGCGGTTGCCCGGGACGATCAGGCCGGTCTCGAGTCCGAGGAACCCGTAGATCTGGCCCATCCACTCGGCGTCGCGTGCGGCGAGGTAGTCGTTGACGGTGACGACATGGACGCCCTTGCCGGTGAGTGCGTTCAGGTAGATCGGCGCCGTGGAGGTGAGGGTCTTGCCCTCGCCGGTCTTCATCTCGGCGACCCAGCCGAAGTGCAGCGCCGCAGCGCCGATCATCTGGACGTCGTAGTGGCGCTGGCCGATGACGCGGCTCGCGGCCTCGCGGACGACGGCGAAGGCCTCGATGAGCAGGTCGTTGACGTCCTCGCCGTTGTCGTGGCGTTGCTTGAACTCGGCGGTCTTGGCTCGCAGCGCCTCGTCGGACAGGGCCTGCATCTGCGGCTCGAGCTCACCGATGTCGGGCACGAGCGCCTGGAGGGCACGCAGCTTCTTGCCCTCGCCGGTGCGAAGGAGCTTCTTCATGGGGTTCAACATCAGACCCACGAGCCTATCGCTGCACCCGTCTCCGCCTGCGGCACCGCCCGCGCCGACGCCGCTGCACCCTGTGGCCGTCGCGCCGTCGCCCCGGATCCGTCAGGGACGAGGCGCTGCCGGGGCGTGCAGCGGCGTCAGGGCGGCCCGTCAGCTGGCCTCGACGTGTTCGAGCAGGCCGTAGTCACCCTTGTGCCGCCGGTACACCACCGATGCCTTGCCGGTGTCGCTCGAGGTGAACAGGAAGAAGTCGTGGCCGATGGTCTCCATCTGCTGGACGGCTTCGACGGCGCTCATCGGGGCGCTGGCCAGCTGCTTGGAGTTGACGAACTCGATGTCTTCGGCCTCGGGAATCACGATGGGAGACGCCTCCTGGTGCTTGTCGTGGCGGCCGCCGGTGTGGTGCAGCCGATTGACCTCTTTGGTCTTGAGCTTGCGCAGGCCGCGGGCGACCTTGTCGAGCGAACGATCGATTGCCGTCAGTTCGTCGGGGCCCGCAGCCTTGGCATGGACGTGATGGCCGTGACCCTCGACGTGGATCTCGCACACGTCCTTGTCGGCTATGCGGGGGTTTCGTTCTTCGAAGAAGTGGACATCGGCCCGATCCAGCCCGGAGAGGTAGCGCTCGAGGCGGCTGACCTTTTCGGTCACGACCTCCTCGAGATGGGGGGTGACTCGCACGCCTCGGCTGCTGATCGTGATGTCCACGCTCGACATACCTCCTGGGTTTGGGTTGTCCGCCCATGGTAGGCGTGACCGGGGTCACGGGAAAGGGACCGTGTCGTCGTGTGGTCACCGGCCGGTCGGAGGCGGCCCGGGCCGCCGCAGTTCGCCGGGCACGAACCGGCGGTGTGCCAGCGCCAACGCCGACCAGGCGCGCCGGCTCGAGGTCATCGAGCGCCCGGCCCGCGGCGGCCAGAGACGCACCCGTGGTGACGACATCATCGATGACCACCACTGCGGCCCCGGCGACCGATGTCGACCGCCGCGATGAGCGGGCGATGAGGTTCGGACCGTCGAGGCGACCGCTGCGATCGCGACCCATCTGGCTGTGCGTGTCCCGTCGGGCGAGGAGGTCGCAGGAATCGATGCCGAGTCTGCGGGCGATCGCACGGGCAACGACCTCGCCCTGGTCGTAGCCCCGTCGTCGGCGGCCCTTGCGAGATGCGGGCACCCAGGTGACGACGTCGAGACGCTCCCCCGCCGCCACGAGACGATCGGCCATCGCCATGGCGATCCAGCCGACGGCGCTGCGCACCCGGCGGAACTTCAGCCCGGCGACGAGTTCGGCGACCGTGTCGTCGTAGTCGACGAGGGCGAGGCAGCGATCGAAGACCTCGCCGAGCAGCGGATCGAGGTCGTCGAGATCGTGCGCCGCGAGCACCACCATGGCGTCGACGCACCCGGCACACGGGTCGGGACCGGCCCGTCCACAGCAGCTGCAGGACGTGGTGAAGATCATGGTGCCCAGTCTCGCGAGCCGGTGTGACGGCGTTCCTGGCCCCGCTCCTGCGAGCTGACCCGGCTCGTTCTCCGGCGGCTCGTCGCGGGCCCGCCGCTGCGCACTACAGCGTCCAGTCGACAGGCGTGCGGCCGGCTTCGACCAGCGCGGCGTTCGCACGCGAGAAGGGGCGGCTGCCGAAGAATCCCCGGTGCGCGGACAACGGTGACGGGTGCGGCGATTCGATGATCACGTGGCGCGACGTGTCGATGAGCTGCGCCTTGCGGCGTGCGGATGCGCCCCACAAGATGAACACCACCCGCTCGGATTTGGCGTCGACCGCACCCAACACGGCGTCGGTGAACCGTTCCCAGCCCTTGCCCTGGTGCGATGCTGCGGCGTGGGCCCGCACCGTGAGCGTGGCGTTCAACAACAACACGCCCTGGCGGGCCCAGGGTTCGAGATTGCCGTGGTCGGGCCGGGCGATGCCCAGGTCCGAGGCGAGCTCGGCGAAGATGTTCTGCAGCGACGGTGGTGGCGGCACCCCGTCGCGCACCGAGAAGCAGAGCCCGTGCGCCTGGCCCGGACCGTGATAGGGGTCCTGGCCGAGGATCATCACCTTCACGTCGGCGTACGGCGTGAGATGCAGCGCAGCGAAGACCTCGTCGTGGGGCGGATACACGTCGTGGCGCGTCCGCTCGTCGTAGACGAACTGTTGCAGCTCCGCCCAGTACGGCTCGTCGAACTGATCCCGCAGGATCGGATTCCAATCGGTCGTGCTCACGATCCCCGATCCTGCCAGACGCAGCGCGAGTCCCGAATTGCTGCGACTCGTGGTCCTCCGCGGTGTGCTTCTCGCAGCATTCTCAGTCCAGCTACAGCGCGCTGTCCCGGGGGTCGAAGACTTCACGGGCCTTGTCGCCCAGGCGATTGAGGGCGAACACCGTCAAGAACATGACCACGCCGGGAACGAAGACCAGGTGCGGTGAGGTCTGGATCTCGCCCTGGCCTGCCGAGATCATGTTCCCCCAGGTGGGCGTGGGCCGCTGAATTCCCACCCCGAGAAAGCTCAGCGAGGCCTCCGCGACGATGAGGACCGCGATGATGATGAACGAATAGGACAGCACCGGCCGAATCACGTTGGGGACCAACTCCCGCATGATGATGCCGCGATGGTCGTGCACCCAAGGCCCTGGCCGCCATCACGAACTCGCGTTGCGCGAAGGTCAGCGTGTTCGCTCGGGCGAGCCGGATGTAGGTCGGGATGCCGAGCACGGCGAGCGACGCCGAGATGACGATCACACCGGGGTCGACGGCACTCACCACTGCCAGCAGCAGAATGAGCGGCGGGAACGCGAGCAAGGAGTCGGTCGCGAGACCGGCGACCGCGTCGAGGCGACCGCCGAAGTAGCCCGCCGCCACACCGATGAGTCCGCCGAGGACGGTGCCGATGATGACGGCGAGCAGTCCCACCTGCAACGAGACCCGGGCCCCGTAGATGACCCCACCCAAGATGTCGAGACCCTGGACGTCGGTTCCCAACGGGTGCGCCGAGAAGAGATCGGGACGCAGACGTGTGGGTGTGGTGAGGGTCTTCGACACGTCCTGAGCCTCGGCGAGCGGCAAGAGATCGGCGAACACTGCGGCCAGCACCACTGCGGCGACCCACGCAGCGGACAGCCAGACCCCGGTCTCGACCCTGCGACCGAACACCGCCACCAATGCGGCGTCGATTCCGAACCAGCACGCCAGCAGCCCGGCCGCGACCACCGGCGCCTGGATCTGCGCACCATGGGGTCCGAGAGTGACCAGCGCGAACCACACGACCGCCACCCCGATCGGCAGCAATGCCACCCGGACGCCTTTGCCGACGACCGTCGAGCGCGCGCTCCCTGCGGTGATGGACGTCTCAGCCACGTCGAATCCTCGGATCGAGCCACAGGTAGGTGATGTCGACCATCGCATTGATCACGACGTAGAAGACCGCGATGACGAGGACCCCTCCCTGCACGACCGGGTAATCGCCCGGGATGACGCCGTCGTTCACGACGAGCCGGCCCACCCCTTGGATCCCGAAGATGGTCTCGACGATCACGGTGCCGCCGATGGCCCGGCCGAGGCTCACCCCCAACAATGTGACCAGCGAGAACGACGACGGTCGCAGCGCTTCGTGCCAGAGCACCCGTCCCGGCCGAACGCCCTTCGCCTTGGCGGCGAGGATGAAGTCCTCCTGCAACGTGGCGATCAGATCGCCACGCAACAGGCGGGTGAACACTGCGATCTCGGCCAGCGCGATGGTGAGCGCGGGCAGGAAGGCGCTCCGGAGGTTCTCGACGATGCCTTCATCGGAGGTCAGACGCACGAAGCCCGATCGGGGAAAGCTCGGGAACGACGCCGTGATCGCCGCCGTCACCACCAGCACGGCGACGCCGAGGCCGATGTGTCCGAGCAGACGTCTGGGTTCGAGGCGCTGACGGTCGCGCACCGCGACCACGATCGTGCCGACCCCGGCGGCGCCGCCGATCGCAGCAAAGACATCACGCGGGACGTCGGGGTGGAAGACGAAGAAGAACGCGAGCAACAACCCGGCGAGAAAGCTCGGCACCGAGATGAGCGCCGACGTCATGACGCTGGTCACACGATCGAACGCTCCGCCTTCCCGGTAGGCCGCCCACATGGCGGTCGGGATCGCCACGACGATCGCGATCACGAGTGCCATCACCGCGAGCTGCAACGTGATGGGAATCGCCAGCGCCAGCAACTCCGTGACGCTGAAGGCCGGCCGGACCAGGGAGTTGCCGAGATCGCCGGTGAGGGCGTTGCCGATCCAGTCGAGGTAGCGCTCGACGACCGGTTCGTCGAGACCGAGCTCGGTGCGGACCTGGGCGACCTGTTCGGGGGTGGCCTCGGACCCGAGGATGGCGATGGCCGGATCGCCCGGGACGAGATCGACGATGAAGAACGTCGCCAACGACACCACGAACAACACGAAGATCAGGCGCAGCATCCTGCGTGCGATCAGCGAGCACCTCGGGTGGCCCCCTCCCCTGCGATCACGGATGTGGACGGGTCGGCCGACCCGTCCACACCCTGATGACGGTTGGCGGCTCAGCCGCCGATCACGGCATCGTGGAACAGATAGATCGTCGACACCGTCGGCACGATGCCGCTGATGTCGTCGGCCCAGATGATGCCCTCGTCGAGCGTCCCGATCGGCAGGACCACGAAGTCCTCGTTGATGAGGTCGTTGATCCTGGCCATGACATCGGACAGGTCGGCTGCTGGGGTGGCGAGCGCCTCTTCCAGCAGCACGTCCATCTCGGCAGACGAGTAGGCGTTGCGGTTACTCGGGCTGGTGCTCGAAAGGTTCCGCACGAGCGACAGCACAGCGGTGCCGGGCCCGGAGTTGAAACCGGATTGGATGACGTCGAAGTCACCCTCGCCGAGCTTGGCGATGTTCTCGCCAACGGGGAGCACCGATGGTTCGACGTCGATGCCGACCGCCTCGAGCATGCCTTCCATCGCCAAGGCGACGTCGGGGCTCGGCGGCGAACTCTGGACCTCGAACTGGATGCTCCCGTCCCAGCCATCGGCCTTGGCCTCTTCGACGAGTTGAGCGGCACGCTCGATGTCGGTCGGCAAGGCCTCGACGGCATCGGAGAAGTACCTCGACTCTTCGCCGATGTAGGACTTCCTCACGGCCAGCTGTCCTTGGTAGCCGCGGTCGTTGAGGATGTTCTCGTCCACGGCGAGTGCGATGGCTTCGCGGACACGAGGATCGGATGTGCCACGCTCCGGGCTGTGGTTGAAGCTGTACAGCAGCCCACCGTCCTGGTTGAAGTAGAAGCCCTGGTCGCCGGCCTCACGGGAGTTGGCGATGACCACGGCGTCGCGCAGGAACGCAACGTTGAGGTCGCCGTTCTGCCAGGCCTCATAGGTGGGCTGGGATCCTGGGATCCACACGAACCGGAGCGTCTCGATGCACACCGGGCCGCCCCAGTAGTCCTGGCGCGCGGTCAGCACGGTCTCTTCACCGGGAATGTTGCGCTCCACGACGTAGGGGCCGAGGCCCGCCGCATCGGGGGGCTGCACACCGAAGGCGTCGATGTCGTCGCCGATGGCATTGGTGTTGACGATCATGCCGGGTTCGTCGGCGAAGATCAGCCCCATCTCGGCGATGGGTGTGCTGAGCGTCATCTGCAGGGTCAGATCGTCGACGACCGTCCGGTCGGTGATGAACTGCAAGAAGCCGCCGGAGGTGTTGGTGACACCTTCTTCGGAGTACCGGTCGATGTTGTCGGAGACCAGCTGGGCGGTCAGCGGGGTGCCGTCGCTGTAGGTGATGCCCTCGCGCAGCGTCAGCGTCCATTGGGTGAAGTCCTCGTTGGGTACGAGCGACTCGCCGAGGTGCGGGACGATCTCGGCGGTCTCGGGATCGAAGATGAACAACACGTCGTACACCGCTGCGATCTCGGTGCCGCCGACCAGTGCGCCGCTGCTGCGGGTCGGGTCGAAGGCCCGGTTCGGAGCGAACGTGCCGTAGTCGATCTGGGTGCCCGGCACCGTGGCCTCACAGCCAGCAGCAGCCTCGGTGGTGCCGTCGGTACCGGAGTCTGCCGGTTCGGCACCGTCGGTACCGGAGTCATCGGCTGCGTCACCATCGCTCTCGGTGTCGCTGGCGCCATCAGCGTCGGCATCGCCGCCGTCGGCGTCGGCACCGTCGGTGCCGCTGTCGTCGGCCGACGTCTGGTCGCCGGTGTCGTCGTCATCGCCGCAGGCTGCGGCAACGAGTGCGAACGCCAGGAACAGTGCGAGTATCCGCAGGAACAGGTGTCTGGACATTGACTTCCCCCCTTGTCACTTCCCGAACCCCCCGGTCCGGCGTTTCGCAAGGTACCACGCGCGCGGCCGTACCTGACGACCCGTCAGAAACTCAGAGACCGTTCGGTGGACCGCTCTCGGTGACAGCACCGTCGACCGCACCGAGCGGCAGCGCAGGCCGACCCGCATCGGGGCCGGTACCCTTCGCGCGCATGGCTGAAGGCTCTTCTCGTCTCGAATCGTTGACCGCCGGCACGCCGATCGTCTTCGGCGGCAACCGAGTCGCCACGGTCCCCGCAGCGCTGGCCGAGGCCTTCGCCGCCGGCGATCGCCTCGTGGTGGTGCAGACCACCGGCGACCTCCTCCACGTGCCGGGCGACGTCTGGGACATCGCCACGGCTGCGGTCGGCCGAGCCCACGGTGCCTTCGCCGCCATGGGCGCTGTCGGCGACGACGCCATCACCGCCTTCTTCGACGCGTTCGCCCGGCGCCTGGCCGACGACACCGTCTTCGGGTCGATCGGCGAAGCCAACGCCGCCGACGTCGACGACGCACGTCGCCGGGGTCGGTCGGTCACGCGGCTGATCCTGTCCGAGGCCATGCGTGCCGACATGATCGCGGGCCTCCGGACCTGGCGCGATACACCGTCGGCTCGGGGCGAGATCGTCGAAACCGTCGAGCACGACGGCTGGCGGGTCGATCTCCTGCGCGCCGGGCTCGGCCCGGTCGGCTTCGTGTTCGAGGGCCGACCGAATGTGTTCGCCGATGCCTGCGGCGTCATCCGTTCGGGCAACACCGTCGTGTTCCGGATCGGGTCCGACGCGCTCGGCACCGCACGGGCCATCGTCGATCACGCACTCGAACCCGCCCGCATCGAGGCCGGCCTCCCCGACGGCGTCGCCGTGCTGGTCGACAGCGCCTCGAGAGCCGCGGGCCACGCCATGTTCTCCGACACCCGACTGGCGCTCGCCGTTGCCCGCGGTTCGGGCCCGGCGGTCGCGCAGCTCGGCGCCGTCGCCCAACAGGCCGGCACGCCGGTGAGCCTGCACGGCACCGGCGGTGCGTGGATCATCGCCGGCGACGACGCGAACGCCGATGCGTTCGGCGCCGCCGTGTTCCACTCGCTCGACCGCAAGGTCTGCAACACCCTCAACACCTGCGCGATCCCGGCGGCGCGTGCCGGCGAATTGGTTCCGGTGTTCCTCGATGCGCTGGACCGGGCCGGACGCCGCCGCGACACCATCGCCAAGCTCCATGTCGAGGAGAACACGCACCATCACCTACCCATCGAGTGGTACGTCGACGTGCCGGTCGCTCGGGCCCACGGGATCGTCACCGAGGCTCGCACGGAGACCATCGGCCGCGACGACCTCGGCGTCGAGTGGGAGTGGGAGGACTCACCGGAGGTCACGCTGATCGTCGTCGAGTCGGTCGATGAGGCGATCGCACTCTGCAACACCCATTCCCCCCGCTTCACCGCGAGTCTGGTGTCCGACGACCGAGCCGAACACGACCGCTTCTACGCCGCCATCGATGCGCCCTTCGTCGGCAACGGATTCACCCGCTGGGTCGACGGCCAGTACGCCCTCGATCGGCCGGAGCTCGGCCTGTCGAACTGGCAGCACGGCCGCCTGTTCGGTCGCGGCGGGGTGTTGTCGGGCGACAGTGTCTTCACGATCAGGACCCGCGCCACCCAGACCGACCCGGAGCTCGCACGATGACCGATTCCTCGCCACGTATTCCCGGCCGGACACACACGATCGTGCATCCCGGCGGCGCCGACGACGTCCCGTGGATCGCCGTTCGCAGCCAGCGCAACCCCGACGGCTCGGAGTCGAGCGTGTGGGAGCGCTGGGTGGCGTTCTCGACCGACCCGCTCTATCTGGCGCTGTTTGCACGCTGGGACCCCGGCATGATCGTGCGCCACCACGGCCACTACAGCCCCCACGTCCTGACGGTGCTCTCGGGCGAGTTCACGTGCGGCGACGTGGTGTGCGGGCCCGGAAGCCATATCGAACTGCCCTTCGGCGCCGCCTTCGGGCCATTCGTCGCCGGACCGGAAGGCGTCGAGCTCTACGAGGTCATGATGGGCGACCCCCGATCGTGGAGCGACACACCCGAGCTCATGGCCCAGGTGCTCGCGGCACGCGGTGTCGAGCAGCTCCCGGATCCGCCGATCGAGCTGCCGGCGGGTCTCGAAGACCTGCGCGCCGTCTTCAGCGCGGGGCAGGGACAGCCAGAGCCAGACGGCTCCTGAGCCGACACGCCCAGCACCGACGCGACCGAGCACAGGCATCAGCCCGGGAAGCGGAGGCCGTCGCAGCATCCGGGGAGCACCGAGGGCTCGCGATCGGTGATCGCCGCGTGCACCACCGATCGGAGCAGGACCGCCGGCGCTGGGGCCGAGGAGATCGGACACCGAGGCACGCCCGTGCCGTGCCACCGACCGGCGGGGGCCTCGCCCCGCCGCCGCTGGAATCGACACCGTCAGGTCGGTGGCGGGCCCTCACCCGAACGCAGCGCGGCGAGCGTCGGGGCGTACATGGCCTCTTTCATGCCGGCGAGGGTCGCACCGGCGGTCGGCGCCAGCGGTGCGACCAGCTCGATCGCCCGTCCGATCAGGGCGTCTGCAGTCGCCGTCTCGTCGACGATGCCGGCAGCCTCGGCCTCGACGCCGCCGAAGCGGTGCCCCGATGTGATGGCGATGTGCGCAATCTGGGGCAGCAGCCGAGCCTGGATGATCAGGCGCATCCCGGGAGCGGGGACCATGCCGAGCTGGATCTCGTTGATGCACCAGAAGCCCCGGTCGGCGCGCATGATCCGCCGGTCGGCAGCCAGGGAGAACATGGCGCCGCCGGCGAAGGCGTGCCCGTTGATTGCCGCAACCGTCGGTACCGGAGAAGCCAGGACACGGCCCCACAACGTCATCGCGTCGCGCACGAATGTCGACGCCGGCTCCGCGCCCGATCCCAGGTAGTCGAGATCGAGTCCGTTGGAGAAGAACTTGCCCTCGCCGGTGATGACGAGCGCACGCGGCCCCTCGGCACGGTCGACCTCGTCGAGGGCTGCGTTCAACGCGTCGATGGAGGTGCGGTCGAAACGGTTCTCGCCGTCGCCGAGCACCAGGAGGTACGTCTCGCCGTCGCTTTCCAGGGTTGCCATCGCCGAAGTCTTCCCGTTCTCGTCATGTTCTTCCACCGTGACGGTGGAAGAACATGACGAGAACCGGGTCAGCCGAACCGGACGGGGAGGTTGCGGGGACCGCGGACCTGGCCGCCGGCCCAGGTGACCGCCGCAGGATCCTCGAGCTCGAAGTCGGGCACCATGGCCAGGAATTCGGTGACCGCCACCGTCATCTCCATACGGGCCAGGTTCGACCCGGCGCAGCGATGGATGCCGGACCCGAAGGCGATGTGGCGGTTGCGCTGGCGGTCGATGATGACCTCCTCGGGGTCCTCGAACACCGCCGGGTCACGGTTGGCGGCCGGGAACGTCAGCACGACCCGCTCCCCCGCCGCGACCTGCCGGTCGCCGAGCGTCGTGTCACGGGTGGCGACCCGGGCCATGGTCACCGGCGAGTAGGCCCGGAGGAACTCCTCGATGGCAGTGGGGATGAGCTCGGGGGACTCGACGAGTCGTCGGCGGTCCTCGGGGTGCGACGCCAGATGCCACAGCGCCGAGCCGATGGAGCTCCAGGTCGTGTCGATCCCGGCGATCAACATGAGGCTGATGTTGCCCCGGATGACGTGCATCGGCACCGGTTCGCCGTCGATGTCGGCCTCGAGCAGGAACGAGATCAGATCGTCGCCGGGGTGCTGGCGACGGTCCGCGATCTGTTCGAGGAAGAACTCGCGGATGATGTCGCCGTAGTGCTTGCGGAGCCGGTCGTCGGTCAGGCCGAACTCGAGCACGCCCTGCACCCAGGTGGTGAAGTCGTCGGCACGCTCGGGGTCGATGCCCAAGATCGCGGCGATGATGCGCGGCGGGATCTGGCGGGCGTACTGCTCGGCGAGGTCGGCGCGGCCGTCGTCGATGAATCCGCCGATCAGCTGACGACACAGCTCCTCGGTGTGCGGGCGGTAGCGCTCGACCGACTTCGGCGAGAAGAACGGCAGCATCAGCCGGCGCTCGGGGGTGTGCTCGGGCTGGTCGGAGGTGATGATCGATCGCATCCGATTTCCCTCGGCGTCGTGCGATGGCGGCACCGGGGTGACGGTCACCGAGGTCGAGGACCACGTGTCGGTGTCGGCCGCGATCGCCCGCACACCCTCGTAGGTGGTGGGCATGTAGGTCACGGCCCTGCGTTCGGTCCGGGCGAACGGACAGCCCTGATCGCGCAGGTCTCTCCAGATCGAGTACGGATCGGCGACGAACGCCGGATCGAACAGCTCGAAGTCCTCGGCCCAATCGTCCACGGGCTCGGTGGCGGTCATGCGTCCCCCCTTGGTCGCGGTGCCGTCGGCTGGTCGAAGTGTAGATGACCGCAGCGGCCCGACCCGGCGGTGACGAATCACTCGACAGTGGGCTCCTGGTGCGACAGGCTCCGTTCATGACGACGCCGACCGATCCCGACGCCGCGCTCGCTCCCGAGGTCGCCGGCGAGCTCATCGCTGCGGCGCACGGCCACGACGACGTCGTCGTCGAGCTTCGCCGGGCCATCCACGCCGACCCCGAACTCGGGCTGCAGTTGCCGCGCACCCGCCACCGGGTGCTCGATGCCCTCGACGGCCTCGGCCTCGACATCACCCTCGGCGAGATCCAGCACCTCGGTCGTCGCCGATCTCGACACCGGACGCCCCGGACCGCGGGTCTTGCTGCGCGGCGACATGGACGCGCTCCCGATGCACGAAGACACCGACGAGCCGTTCCGATCGGCCAACGAGGGCGCCGCCCATGCCTGTGGCCACGATGCGCACACCGCGATGCTCGTCGGCGCCGCCCGGCTGCTCAGCGAGCACCGAGACGAGCTGACCGGCTCGGTGCGGTTCATGTTCCAGCCCGGCGAAGAGGGATTCCATGGAGCCCGCCACATGATCGACGAGGGGGTTCTCGACGGCGTCGACCGGGCCTTCGCCATCCACATCACCCCCAACATCCCCGCCGGCATGCTGGCCACCCGTCCGGGTCCGCTGATGGCCAGCGCCGACGAGTTCCGCGTCGATGTGGTCGGGCGGGGCGGCCATGCGTCGAGTCCCCACTTCTGTACGGATCCGATTCCCGCAGCGTGTTCGGTCGTCGGCGAACTCCAGACGATGATCACCCGCAGCCTCGACGTCAACCGTCCCGGACTACTCACCGTCGCCCGCATCGAAGCCGGCACCACCACCAACGTCATTCCCGAGACCGCCACCATCGAGGGCACGGTGCGCGCCCTCGACGAGGCCAGCCGGGCGACGATCCACGACGGCATCCACCGTGTGTCGAGCGGCATCGCCGCAGCGCACGGGTGCACGTGCTCGGTCGATATCGAGCACGGCTACCCGGTGACGGTCAACGATCCCGGGCAGTCAGCACTCACCGCAGCCGTCGCCCGTCAGGTGCTCGGCGAGCGGGGCTACGTCGACATGCCGACGCCGGTGATGGGCGCCGAGGACTTCAGCTACGTTCTGGCCGGTGTGCCCGGCGCGATGGCGTTACTCGGTGTGTGCCCCGCAGATCTCGACGACTCCTTCGCCGCGGCACCGGTGCACTCGAATCGGATGCGCCTCAACGAGGACGCCATGACCGCCGGCGTCGCCATGCACGCTGCGATGGCGCTGGCGAAGGCCTGAGCCGTATGCCGCTCGGTCACCAGCGCTGGAAGCCCAAGGGCTCTTCTTCTTCCTCCGGCATCTCTTGGCGGTAGACCGGAACCGAGATCCGACCGACATCGAAGCCACCGAGCTGGCTCCCGAATCGCCCGCCGCGCAGGCCCGACGGCCGAAAGGCGAAACCGTCGACCTCGGACTCCTCATCGGATCCGGCGGCGTCGATGATGGCCGAGAGCAGATCGGCCTCGGCATCGGTGAGCTCGAGCGCATCGAGCTTCGTTGCCAGTGTGGACAGAACGTCGTCGTCAGGCATGGTTGCCTCCCCCGTTGACCGGCGGGACCCAGCTCCCGGCCGGTCCGAATATCCTGCCACACCGGCCACGACGCCCGCCATGGCCGATCCCCTCCGCGCAATCGCCCGCCGCACACCGTGTCACTCGAACTTGGTGCCGGCCTCTTTGAGGACCTCGAGCCACAGGGAGCCGGCAAACGCCGACAGCTCGCCCGGCGAGTAGGTGACGTGGTCGATGGTGCCGTCGTAGGGGAACGACCGGTGCTGGTCGTAGAGGCGCCAGCTCACCGGTGATCGACGGTCGATGCCGACGTCGATGCCCTGGAACGGGGCCATCGCGGTGAGACACACCAGGCCCGGGTGCTCGGCGGTGACCGCACCGTCGACGCGGATCTCGAGATCCCAGATCAGCCGATCCGGTGGCGTGATCGTCACCGTGACCTCGTGGTGGCCGGGCGTCAACGCGCCGCCGTCGATCTCGGTCATGTCGCCGTAGCCGTTGTGCACGAACAGCACCCGGCCGTCCTCGATGTAGAGCCCGTAGCCGCCGCCCTGATCGCCGTGAGCGACCAGGGTGCCCTGCTGTCCGGGCTGCCAGTCGAACGCCGCGGTGAACGCCCAGGTCCGGAAGTTGATGAGCTGCAGCGATCGCCACCGCTCGAGTTGCGGCATGCCGGGCAGGAGTCGGACCTCGCCGGCGAGGTCTTCGTCCCAGGGAGGCCGAAGGATGCCCTTGACGTTGTTGCCCTCGTCGAGCGGGAACACCTGGTTGGCCCATGCGGCGTCGTCCCATGCCTGCTGGAGCTCGGCGAGCCGATCGGGGTGGGCCGCAGCGAGGTCGTGGCTCTCGGTGGGATCGGCCCGCAGGTCGTGCAGCTCCCACTGTTCCTCGGAGAACGGGGTGCGGGGCTGGCGGCAGGTCACCGCGGACCAGCCGTCGCGGTAGAAGCCGCGGTGGCCGATCATCTCGTAGTACTGCTCGCGATGAGCCGAGTCGGCGCCCGGATCGTCCAGCGTCGCCGTGAAGCTCGCGCCCGCCGGTTCGGGTAGCGCCTCGCCGGCCTTCGAAGTCGGGACCTCGATGCCACACATCTCGGTGAGCGTCGGCAACAGGTCGGTGACGTGCTGGTACTGGTGGCGGATCTCGCCGGCACGCTCGCGCAGGCCGGCGGGCCACGACACGATGAACGGCACCTGGTGGCCACCCTGGTGCGTGTTGATCTTGTAGAGCCGGAACGGTGTGGACGACACCATCGCCCAGCCCATCGGGTAGTGCGCAAGGGTCTCGGGGCCACCCAGCTGAGTCGAGGCGGGCGTGGTCGACGTCGACGATGTCGAGGCCGGTGGGCATGGCCTGAGCCAGCAGGGTGCGGAAGTACGCCGAGGTCCCGATCTGCTGGCCTTCGCGCGATCCGCCGTTGTCGGAGGTGAACACGACGATGGTGTTCTCCCACTCCCCCATGGCCTCGAGGCGTGCACGGAGCCGGCCGAGGTTCTGGTCGACGTTGTCGACCATGGCCGCGAAGACCTCCTGATACCGGGCGAAGAGCTCCTTCTCGGTGGTGCTGAGCTCGTCCCACGGGCGGACCTCGTGGCCGGCCTCGGTGTTGCGCGGCGGCAACACCGCACCGGCCGGGATCACGCCCTGCGGCCTTCTGGCGTTCGAACCGCTCGCGCCGGATCTCGTCCCAGCCGGCCTCGTAGCGGCCGCGGTACTTCTCGATGTCGTCGGCCTTGGCCTGCAGCGGCGCATGCACCGCACCGTGGGAGAAGTAGAGGAAGAAGGGCTTGGTCGGATGCGACGACCGCACCTCTCCGATCATCTTCAGCGCCTGATCGGTGAGGTCGTCGGTGAAGTAGTAGTCGTCGGGATAGGTGTCGATGTCGAGCGCGTGGTTGTCCTCGTAGAGGCGGTGGGGCTGATGGAAGTTGGTGAAGCCGTCGAGGATGCCGTAGTAGCGCTCGAAGCCCTTCTGCAACGGCCAGGAGTGCCGGGGCCCGGCCTCGCTCAGGTGGGCGTCCTTGCAGAGGTGCCACTTGCCCACCATGAGCGACGCCCAGCCGTTGTCACGGAACAGCTCCGCCATGGTCACGGCGTTCTCTCGGATCTCCATCGCGTAGCCCGGGAAGCCGGGATCGAAGTGCGCGACGTGGCCGACGCCGGCCATGTGGTGGTTCAGCCCGGTGAGCATCGAGGCCCTCGTCGGCGAGCACATCGGGTTGACGTGGAAGTTGACGTAGCGGACACCATCGGCGGCGAGCTGGTCGATGTTGGGCGTGTCGATCTCGGAGCCGTAGCAGCCGACATCGGCGAAGCCGAGGTCGTCGACGAGCATGACGATGACGTTCGGAGCCCCGTCAGGGGCGGTCGGCGGCCGCGTCCACGACGGCTCAGACGTCGAGAAGATCCGTCCGACGGTGCCCTCGAACCCGGCATAGGGCTGGTTGGCTTCGCTCACGATTGCTGGCTCCCCCGAGTGTGATCTGACGAACCGTCAGACCCTAGCGGGGCGGCCCCGAGGACTCGGTCCGATGCCGGTCCGACCGACGCTGGCGGTCAGCGGGCGTGACTCATGCCACAGCCCCCAATCGGCATTGTTCGGACGCGAGATGCCGATGAGGTGGTGGACTGGGTCGGTGCGCCGGCGCCCCGGCCCACGCTGTAGACCTCGGAGAACTGCCATGTTGTACGACCTCGGCCGCTGGTGCCACGAACGGCGACGCATCGTCGCCATCGCGTGGGTCGGCGTGATCATTGCCCTCGGCGCCCTGGTCGGCTCGGTCGGATCGAACTTCGGCGCCGGGTTCGAGACCCCCGACAGCGAGGGGGCGGACGGGTTCGATCTCATCGACACCTACTTCGGTGGCCAGGGCAGCGGCGTACCCGGCACGGTGGTGTTCCGGGCCGACGACGTCACCGACCCCGCGGTCGCCGGGCCGATGCAGGAGTTCTTCGACGAGTTGGCGACGTTCGAGAACGTCACGGTCAACAGCCCCTACGACGAGCGGGCCTTCGGCCAGATCTCCCCCGACAGACGGTTGCCTTCGCCGAGGTCGACGTCCCCCGCGACATCTCCGACACCCAGATCGCCGAGCTCGGACCCGAGCTCAAGGAGCTCGCCCCCGAACTCGACGGCGTCCAGATCGAGTTCGGCAAGGAGCTCTTCCTCGAGTTCGAGCCGCCCGAATCCGAGATCCTCGGCCTCGCCTTCGCGATCTTCATCCTGATCTTCTCGTTCGGTTCGGTCGTCGCCATGGGCCTCCCGATCGGCACTGCGCTCGCCGGTATCGCGTCGGGCACCCTGGTGGTGTCGCTGGTGTCGAACATCGTCGAGATGCCCGAGTTCACCACGACGCTGGGCATCATGATCGGCCTCGGTGTCGGGCATCGACTACGCCCTGTTCATCGTCACCCGGTACCGCGACGAGCTGCGCAGCGGACGCACGTCGGCCGACGCAACCGGCGTCGCCATGGACACCGCCGGGCGGGCCGTGCTCTTCGCCGGCACCACGGTGGTCATCTCGCTGCTCGGCCTGCTGCTCATCGGACTGTCGTTCGTGCAGGGCCTGGGCATCGGTGCGTCACTGACCGTGCTGGTCACGATGATCGCCTCGGTGACGCTGCTGCCCGCGCTGCTCGGCTTCGTCGCCGAACGCGTCGAGGTCACCCGGGTCCGGGGCCTGGTGGCCGCGTCGCTGGTGGCCGTGGTGCTGATCTCCATCGGCCTGGGGTTCAGCGGCCTCGCGCCGATCGCCGGTATCGCAGCGCTGCTGGTGCTGCTGGCGGGACGCTGGGTCCCGTTCCTGCATCGGGTGCTGCCGCCCCGCAAGGTCAAGCCGACCGAGGAGACCCTGCCCTACCGGTGGAGCCGCTTCGTGCAGCGCTACCCCGGCCCGATCGCCATCATCGGCGTCGGCATCCTCATCATGTTGACGATCCCGGCGTTGTCGCTGCGCCTCGGCTTCTCCGACGAGGGCAACTTCGAGGAGGGCAACTCCGCACGCGAGGCCTACGACCTGTTGGCAGAGGGATTCGGGCCCGGGCTTCAACGGACCACTGGTCCTCGTCGGCGAACTGGACGGGTCGACCGCCGACCTCGCAGGCCATCACCGCAGAGCTCGCAGCGGTCCCCGGCGTCGCTCAGGTCACGCCGCCGTTCCCGAACGATCCCGACTGACCCTGCCGGCGGTGCTGTGGCGGGTCTATCCCATGAGCTCACCCCAGGACGCAGCCACTGCGCAGCTCGTCGACGACCTCCGGTCCAGCGAGCTGCTCGACGCGGCCGAGGCCCAGGGCCTCGACGTCAAGGTCACCGGCAACGTCGCGATCTGCCAGGACTTCGCCGACTACCTCGCGAAGCGGATCCCGATCTTCTTCGCCGCCGTGCTGGTGCTGTCGTTCCTGTTGCTCATGGCCGTGTTCCGCTCGGTGGTCGTGGCGCTCAAGGCCGTGATCTTGAACCTGCTCTCGATCGGCGCCGCCTACGGCATGGTCGTCGCCGTCTTCCAGTGGGGCTGGTTCAGCGAGGTCATCGGCGTCGGGCGTGGCGGGCCCATCGAGCCGTTCATCCCCATGATGTTGTTCGCCATCGTGTTCGGCCTGTCGATGGACTACGAGGTCTTCCTGCTCTCACGCATCCGTGAGGAGTACAACCGCACCGGCGACAACGCCCGCGCTGTCGCCGACGGCCTGGCGTCGACCGCCCGGGTGATCACCGCAGCTGCGGCGATCATGGTGTTCGTGTTCGGCAGCTTCCTGCTCGAGACCGACCGCATCATCAAACTGTTCGGCTTCGGGTTGGCGAGCGCGATCGCGCTCGACGCGACCATCGTCCGCATGCTGTTGGTCCCGGCCACGATGGAACTCCTCGGTGACCGCAACTGGTGGCTGCCGAAGTGGCTCGACCGGATCCTGCCCAACATCGACGTCGAGGGCAGCGACCGCACCCACGACGGCGCCCGGGTCGAGGACGAGGACGGGCCAGGCGACGACGGTCCCGGCGACATGCCGGTCGGCGACGACGACCGCGTGTTGCTGCCGCGGTAGGAACCGCTGGGGTCAAGTCTCTTTTCTCCCTTTCTCCGAGCCGACCGAGCCTGGTCTCTGGTGGAGCCAGAGAAACCGCTGGGGTCAAGTCTCTTTTCTCCCTTTCTCCGAGCCGACCGAGCCTGGTCTCTGGTGGAGCCAGAGAAAGGGAGAAACAGAGACTTGACCCCTGCCCTTCAGCTTCGGACGAGGCGGCCGGGGCGGGCTCCGGTGTCGGTGTCGTCGCGGCGCACGACCTCGCCGTTGCACAACGTGGCCACATAGCCCTGGACCGGCTGCATCAGGCGGGTACCGCCGGCGGGGAGATCGTGGTGCGCGACCGGCGGTGACACCGTCAGGTTGGCGTGGTCGATGACGTTGATGTCGGCGCGCTTGCCGACCTCGAGGCTGCCGCGGTCGCTGAAGCCGTAGAGCTCGGCGTTGCCGAGGGTCTGCTTGCGCACGAGGTACTCGAGGGGGATCTGCTCGCCCCGGGTCCGGTCGCGGGTCCAGTGCGTGAGCTGGGTGGTCGGCATGGTGCCGTCGCAGATGAGGGTGACATGGGCACCCGCATCGGAGAGGCCGGTGACGGTGTCGCGGTGGGTGAGCATCTCGCGCAGCACCTCCATCCGCTCGTGATGGTCGACGCCGCTGAGCGATGCGAATCGCGTGCCGCCGTCGGAGATGAGGAAGTCGTAGAGATAGTCGAGCGGGTCCTGGCCCGCTGCGGCGGCCATGGCGCCGATCGTCGCCGACATCTCCGGTTCGTAGTCGACCGGGTCGGTCAACGGATACAGCACTGCGGCAGCCTGGCCGAACAGGCCGTAGACGTTCTCCATGGAGCCGGGTGCCTCGGGACGGATGCTGTCCTCGGTCATCAGCGCCTCGCGGATGGCCGGGTCGTGCATGGCCCGCACGCGCTCGTCGAGGGGCAGTGAGGCCAGCTTGTCGATGTAGGTCGGCTTGCGCATGAACGGGTGGTAAGCGCTGAGCCCCGTGAGGAAGCCGATGGGCCGCGACGACACCTGCGGGCGCAGCTGGGCGCCGGCCGCGTTGGCCTCGTCGTTGCGGCGCAGGATCTCTCGCCACAGATCCGGGTCGTAGTCCGGTGACTGGACCAGGGTGAAGGTGACGGGCCGACCGCTGACCAGGGAGAACATCGTCATCAGTTCGTGCTCGGCCTCCTGGGTGGTCTTCTCGCCGCCCAGGGCCTCCATCTTGCCGACCGTGCCGGCGGGGATCATCTCGAACACGCCCTTGCCGGCTGCCTTCATGGCCAGCGCGATGGCACGCAGTTCCTCTTCGGGCGCGAACGTGCCGGGCACAGGCGTCCCCCACAGCGACCGGTGGCCGATGGTGCGCGAGGTCGAGAAGCCCGACGGCGCCGGCCTCGACGGCTTCCTGGACGATGTGGGCCATCGCGGCGAGGTCGTCGGCGGTGGCATCTTCGTTCTGCTTGCCGCGCTCGCCCATGGCATAGAACCGGACCGAGCCGTGGGCGATCTGCGCACCGACATCGAGCGCGTACTGGCGGCCGTCGATGTAGTCGAGGTATTCGGGAAAGGTCTCCCACCGGCCCCATTCCATGCCTTCGTGCAGCGCCGAGCCGGGGATGTCCTCGACACCCTCCATCAGCTCGATGAGTTCCTGCTCGCCGCCGGGCGGCACCGGCGCGAAGCCCACACCGCAGTTGCCCATGACGATGGTGGTGACGCCGTTGTGCGACGACGGCGCCATCTCTGAGTCCCAGCTGACCTGACCGTCGTAGTGGGTGTGGACGTCGACCCAGCCCGGGGTGACGATGGCACCGTCCGCGTCGATGACCTGCGCGGTGCCGGGATCGATCGACCCGCCGACTTCGGTGATCGTGCCGTTGCGCACGGCGATGTCTCCGGCGATGGGAGCGGCGCCCGTGCCGTCGACGAGCGTGCCCCCCTTGATGACGATGTCGTGAGCCATCAGATTTCCCCCTGCTGTGTGGTGGGCTGGTGCCCGGTTGCGATCTCGTGTGCTGGTGCTGGTGCTGGTGCCGAGCCCGACTGCTCGGCGGTCAGGCTCGACGATGTGGTGGCGTCAGCGGGGTCGGCGACGCCCAGGCGTTGCCGAACCGGTCGAGAAAATCCACCAGGACCCGCTTGATGTCGGTCTCGGCGACCTCGTCGTGGCGAATCATCCGAATGTAGAGGAACGGCGCGGTCAGTGCTTCGAGCGCGGCGTCGAGGTCGATGGCAGGTGCGAGATGCCCGGCGTCGACGCCGGCGGTGATGACGCCGGCGGCCCGCGAGCGTCGGGCGTCGGTGAGAGCACGATGCATGGCGGCGAAGTCGTCGTCGCGTGCGGCGCGGTCGATCAGGGCGACGAGCGCGGCGAAGTAGACGGGGTCGTTCATGCGCCGGGCGTAGTCGGCCAGGTACGCGTGCAGGTCGGTCGCGGTGTCGCCCGTGCGAACGAGTGCGGTCTCGCCGGAGGTCATCGGCCAGAACGCTTCGAGGAACAGCCGGTTGGGCTCGGGCCAACGGCGGTAGATGGTGCTGCGGGCCACTCCGCTGCGTTCGCTGACGGCTTCGATGGTGGTGTCCGCGAAGCCCCGCTCGGCCACGAGTTCGAGCGCGGCGCCGAGCACGGCCCGGCGCGTCGCCAGGATGCGCGGGTCAGTCACGGATGCGTTCGTCCATGTGCTGGTGGTAGGCCACGATCTTGCACTCGCGGGTGGACAGGACGTTGCGTTGGTAGCCCATCGAGTGCTTGGTGCCCGACAGCTCACCGAAGATGAACAGGTCCTCGGCGACGATGTCCTTGAGCGCGGCCCAGTGCGCCATCGTGTGCTTCAGGTAGCGCTCGTACTCGGGATCGTCGGCGCCGTCGGGGGCATAGATCAGCTCCCAGCAGATGAACCGGGTGGTGTCGACATCGAGCGGGATCGGGTTGAAGCACTGGATGTGGTCGGGATTGTTGTTGAAGACCGTGTTCGGGAACACGACATAGTGACAGATGGTGTTCTGCAGGTGGTCGCCGGTCTCGGCGAGGCGGTCGAGCTTGTCGGCGCGAGGCACGAACATCATGGAGTTGAGACCGCTCAGCCAGAAGTGCGTGGACCGGGCCGCCTTGGTGAACTCCGGGGGCGTGTGGTGCAGCTCGGTGGCGTGGTACACCTCGTTGAAGCCGTCGACGATCGCCTTGTAGTTGACCGGGATGTCGACGACCATCTTCTCGTGGAGGATCATGTCCTCCATCTTGAAGCGGCCGAGATCGTCGATGATGTCGGGGCCGATCCAGTCGAGCAGGGGCGGGGCTTCGTCGCCGGCGAGGTTGATCCACACCCAGCCGCCCCACTCCTCGGCGGCCACCGAGGGGATCTCGATGCCGGTGACGTGCAGCGGATCGAAGTCCTCGCGCTCGGGCACACCGACCAATGCGCCGGTGGTGTCGTAGACCCAGCCGTGCCAGGGGCAGGTGAAGCGACGGTCGCATCCCGATGTCTCGCCGCGGCTGAGCCGGGCGCCGCGGTGCTGACAGACGTTGTGGAACGCTCGCAGCGAGCCGTCGGCCTGGCGGGAGATGACGACCGTCTCGCCGTGGCCTTCGTAGAGCACCCAGTCGTTGGCGTCGGGGACCTCACTGCTGCGGGCGCCGATGATCCAGCTGGCGCGCAGGACGCGCTCGCGTTCGAGCTCGTAGCGGGTGGGGTCGGTGTAGACCGATGCGTCGACGACGCCACCGACGGTGCCCTCGGGCACCAGCGGCAGGTCGGGTCCGACACGAGGTGGGGCGTCGCCCCGGGTGGGTCGGTAGACCATGGTGTGCACTGCTCCTGCGCTGCGGCGTGGGTGACCAGTATCGGACACCAGTGTCCCACAGACAACGGCATCGCCGGCCGGCCCGGCTGTGGCCGGCGATCTGTGTGGGGCGAACCGGGTGTCGACGCCGGCTCAGGGACCGAGCCGCCGGTTCCGAGCGACGGCGAGGCGCTGCCACACTGGCGGCGGTGCGTCGAGCGCCAGAACGCACACACCAGCGCACCGACAGGAGCTCGACAGCAGCGCCTCGGCGGCTGTGGCAGCCTGTGCGCCATGAGTGATGACACTCGCGCCTGCGGGCGACGACACGGCAACCGGCTGGATCACCGACTCCACGCCGAGCACCCGCTTCCCCTTCTACACCCGCGCCAACACCGGCGAGGTGGCGCCCAACCCCATGAGTCCGTTGGGTTGGCAGATCGTCTGGCGCAACGGCACCGTGCCCGGCTACGAGGACGGCCACGTCCGCTGGGGCAGCTTCGTCGACGGCGAGCTCGGCCCCGACGACCTCCAGTTCGCCTGTTTCGGCGGCTACATCTACCACTGCTGGTCGATGGTCCGCGTCCAGGGCGAGCGCTCGCCGGGCATGTCGGCCCAGCTCATGGACGATGCTTTCTTCGGCACCCACCCCGACATCCCGCCCTACGTCGCGCATCCCGACGACGACGACCCCCGAGCCGAGGGCCGCATCCAGGGCACCATGGACTGGCTCATGGGCATGACCGAACTGCCCGACGAGCTCGCCGAGGATCGGGCCAAGGCGCTGGCGGCGCGCGACGCCAGACCCGAACTGGAGTCCGCGACCGACGCCGAGCTCGTCGAGCGGGCACTGTCGCTGAGCCCGCTGATCCAGGAGTTCTTCGATCCGTACATGGTCTACGGCTCGGCGTCGTCGATGGCCATGGGCGTGCTGGCGCCGCTGTGCGAGGGCCTCGACCCCCAGATCCCGTCCCAGCTGATCGCCGGCATCGGTGGCGTCGATTCGGTCCCACCGTCGCAGGCCATCTGGGACCTCGGGCCGCTTGGTCCGCTCGTCGGCGGCGCTGACCGCCGCCTTCGACGACGGCCTCGACGGCGCTCGCCGATCGCCTCGACGCCGTCGCAGCCTCGAGCGACGACGGCGCGTCCGACGCCGCACGGTTCCTCGCCGACCTCGCCACGCTGCGCCACGAGCACGGCGCCCGCGGTCCCATCGAGTGGGACATCGCCAGCCCCACCTGGGAGACCCGCCCCGAGCTCGTCCTGGCCCTGGTCGATCGCCTGCGCCTCGCCGACGACGACCTCTCCCCCACCGCCCGGCACAGCCGTGCGGTCGCCGCCCGGGAGGCCGCGGAGGCCACGCTCCGTGCCCATCACGCCGGCGACGACGAGGCCACTGCGGCGATCGACCTCGGTGTGCGCCTCGCGACGGTGTTCACCCAGGGCCGCGAGCGCACCAAGCTGACCGAGATGATGGCCATCCACGAGGTCCGCATGCCCATCGACGAGCTCGGTCGCCGCATGGTCGAACGCGGCGTCGTCGCCGAGCCGAGCCATGTCACGATGCTGCTCGACACCGAGCTGGAGGCATTCGTCGCGGATCCGGCGTCGTTCAGCGACACCATCGCCGAGCGCCTCGAACGCTTCGCCGACCTGGCCGGTCGCCAGGAGCCGTTCATCCTCTACGAGGAGCTACCGGACCCATCGAGCTGGCCGATGCGCGGCGCAGGGGCCGAGCCCGCAGTGGTCGGCGATGTCCTGACCGGGATCTCCGGTGCTGCCGGTGTCGTCACCGGCACGGCGCGCATCATCACCGACCCGTCCGATCCGCGGGGCATCGAGCCCGGCGAGATCCTCGTCGCACCCATCACCGATCCCGCATGGACGCCACTGTTCGTCACCGCCGGCGGCGTGATCGTCGAGGTCGGCGCGCCCATGAGCCACGCGATGATCGTCAGCCGCGAGCTGGGCGTCCCGTGCGTCACCGGCGTCGAAGGCGCCACCGGCAAGATCCGCGACGGCATGCTCGTCGCCATCGACGGCGGCGCCGGCACGGTCACCATCCTCGAATAGCCGGACGGCGCACGCGCCGCAGGGAGACAGCAATGCAGGCAGTAGGAGTCATCGAGTTCGGCGGGCCCGAGGCCCTCCAGGTCGTCGACCTTCCCGAGGTCCATGCCGGACCCGGGCAGGTGCGCATCCGTGTCCACGGGGCGACGGTCAACCCGACCGACACCTATCACCGCAATGGTTCACGCGCCGAGGGCCTGCGCAAGGATCCCCCGCCCTACATCGGGGGCATGGACTGCGCCGGGGTCATCGACGAGGTCGGCGACGGTGTCACCGGCTTCGAGGTCGGCGACGCGGCCATGGCCATGGTCATTCCCAGCGGCACCCAGGGCGCCTATCGGTCCTCGATCGTGCTCGATGCCGATCAGGTGGCCCATGCTCCGGCCGGCTCGAGCCATGTCGAGGCCTCGACGCTGCCGATGAACGGCCTCACCGCCCGGCTCAGCCTCGATCAGCTCGCACTGTCGCCGGGCCAGACCCTGGCGGTCACCGGCGCCGCCGGGTCCTACGGCGGCTATGTCGTGCAGCTGGCCAAGGCCGACGGCCTGCGGGTCATCGCCGACGCCAGCGAGGCCGACGTCGAGCTGGTCCGATCGCTCGGTGCCGACGAGGTGGTGCGGCGTGGCGACGACATCGCCGACACCATCCGGGCGCTCGTGCCCGGCGGCGTGGACGGCCTGGCCGACGGCGTCGGTCCAGAACGAACTGGCCGTGGCTGCCGTGCGCGATGGCGGCGCCTATGCATCGGTGCGGTTCTGGAGCCCCCCGCCCGAGCGTGACATCACGTTCCACAAGACCCTGGTGAGCGAGTACGACCACCGGGCCGACCTGCTCGAGATCCTGCGCCAGCAGGTCGAAGACGGCCTGGTCACCCTCCGGGTGGCGGCCACCTACCCACCCGAGCAGGCCCCGGACGCGCACCGACGCCTCGAGGCCGGCGGCACCCGCGGCCGTCTGGTCATCACGTTCTGACCCCCAGCCGCCACAGGCCCCGCAGACCCGGCGTTCGCCGCTCCGGCGTCACTGCTGGCACGATGACACCCATGCGCATCGTCTCGCTTCTGCCCGCTGCCACCGAGATCGTCGGGGCACTCGGGCTCCTCGACGATCTCGTCGGCGTCACCTTCGAGTGCGACGAACCACACGGCGTGCGTGACGGACGTGCGATCCTCGTCGACGGGCTCGATGTCGAGGGCAAGACCGCAGCCGAGATCGACGAACTCGTCGGCCGCCTCGCGGCGTCGGGCGAGCCCATGTACCGCCTCGACGTCGAGGCCTTCCGGCGTATCGACCCCGACCTCGTGCTCACCCAGGATCTGTGCCGGGTGTGCGCGCTGCCATCGGGCGATGTCGATGCTGCGCTCGAGCATCTGGGGTGCCGGGCTGCGGTGGTCTCGCTCGACCCCATGCGCCTCGACGACGTCTTCATCGCCATCGACGCCGTGGCGGACGCAGCCGGTGTCGCAGACCGGGGTCGCAGCCTGGTCGCCGACCTCCGACAGCGCGTCGGCGCAGTCGCACGCGCAGTCGCCGGGCGGCCGCAGCCGCGGGTCTTCGTGCTCGAGTGGTCCGATCCACCATTCGTGGCCGGTCACTGGATCCCCGACCTCGTGGCAGCGGCCGGCGGCGAACCGGTCCTGTCCACTGGCGGGCAGCGCTCGACGACCACCAGCTGGGAGGCGATCGCCGACGCCGCGCCCGACGTCGTGGTGGTGGCACCGTGCGGCTTCGCCCTCGACGACGCCGCTGCCCAGGCCGACGGAGTGATCGACCAGCTCCCGTCCGAGGCCCAGATCTGGGCCATCGACGCCAATGCCTGCGTGGTGCGCCCGGGACCTCGCCTGGTCGACGCCGTCGAGCAGTTCGGCGGCCGTGTTCCACGGCGTGGGTGCGCCGGACCCCGCGATCGTACGCCGGATCCGCTGATCGCCGATGACGGCCTCGCAGGGCCAGCGGGCCGGGTTCGACCTCCGCGACGTCAGCACCGTGGCGGCAGGCCGCCAGGTGCTGCAGTCGATCGATCTGCATCTGCCGATCGATGGCATCACCGTCGTCGCCGGACCCTCGGGCTCGGGCAAGTCGTCGCTGCTCCGGCTGCTCGATCGCCTCGATGCGCCGTCGAGCGGACGTATCACCCTCGACGGTGACGACCTGGACGGCATCGATCCATGTCGGCTCCGTCGAACGGTCGGGTTCGTGTTCCAGCATCCGGTGGCGTTCGCCGGCTCGGTCGCCGACAACCTGCGGGTCGCCGACCCCGACCTCGACGACCTCGGCGTTGCGTCACTGCTGGACCGGGTCGGGCTCGACGGGTTCGCCGAACGCGACGCAGAGTCGCTCTCGGGAGGCGAGGCCCAGCGCATGAACGTGGCCCGGGCACTGGCCACCGGACCGCGGGTGATCCTCGCCGACGAGCCCACGTCGGCGCTCGACACCGATGCGGCTCGGACACTCGAAGACCTGGCGCATCGCCACCTCGCAGGACGAGGGCGGCGACCGCATCGGGTGGATCTGGGTCTCGCACAGCCACGACCAGATCCGTCGCCTGGCCGACCATCTGGTGGTGCTCGCCGGCGGACGCGTCGTGGCCAGCGGGTCGCCTCTGGAGCTGCGATCGCATCCGTCCCCGGAGGTCCGGGCCATCGCCGGGCCGGGGCCGGCGACATGACGGGATCGGCGAATGCAGCGGCCTCGGCCGCCGACATCAGCACGGCGGGCCTGGCTGCGTCGGGGATCCTCGTGGCGGTCGCGGTGGCCATCTCGCTGTGGCGGCACCTCGGGCTCGAACGCTCGGTGCTCTGGGCGTGCCTGCGGGCGCTGGTGCAGCTGTTGGCGGTCGGCGCGGCCCTGCACCTGGTGGTCGACGACGACGATTCGATCCTGCTGGCCTGGCTCTGGGTCGTGGCGATGGTCGTGTTCGCGTCCTGGACGACCACCCAGCGCATCCGGGCCCGGAGCCCGTCGGCGGCCGAGCTCGGCGCGATGCGGCTGTTCGGCCTCGCCATCGGCTCGTTCACCGCCGCAGCTGCAGTCAGCCTCGGTGTGCTGTTCGGGTTCGGGGTCTTCGAACTCGGCGGGCGCACGCTCGTGCCGCTCGCCGGGATGATGGTCGGCAACTCCCTGGCGGCCACCGTCCTGGCGGCCACCCGTGTCCTCGACGAGGCACGCGAGCAACGAGCGCGCATCGAGGCCCGCCTGGCGCTGGGACTCGACGCATCCGCAGCGTTTGCCCCGCACCTGCGGGCTGCGGTTCGTCAGGCGCTCATTCCCCAGATCGAGACCACCAAGGCCGTCGGCATCGTGTTCCTGCCTGGCGCCATGGTGGGTCTGATCCTCGCGGGAGCCGACCCGACCGAGGCGGTGAAGGTGCAGGCCGCAGTGATGTACCTGGTCCTCGGGTCGGTGGCCACGACGACCGCGGTGATGTCGATCGGCCTGTCACGGCAGCTCTTCAGCCGCGATCACCGGCTGGTGGTCACCGGCGACGCGCAGTCGTGATCCGCCCCTGCGGCCGCATGCCGGGCCTCGGGTCAGACGACGCTGACGTGGACGACCATGGCGGTCTCGGGACGCATCACCGGAAGGGTCAGTCCGACGGCCATCAGGTCGGCGCCCGATGCCGACAGCCCGGCGTCGATCCATGCAGGGGGACCGACGCATGATCCCCGAGGCGGTCACCGACGCCCGACACGACCGCCACCTCGTAGACGAGATCGGGGTGGAGACCGGCGAGCCGCAGTCGACCGGGCGTCGACGCGGTCGGTGTGACCAGCTGGGCGATCGACACCAGCGCCGCGTAGCGATCGTCGGCCACCACCATCGACGCAGCGATGTCGGGGGCGTCGGCCTCGAGGCGCCACAGCCGGCCGGTGTGCAACAGCGCCCGGTGTGCCTTGTACACCGCGACGATGTCGGCGACCGCTGCCAGCTCGTCGTCGGATGCCGCGAGCAGATCCCACTCGATGCCGAGATGGCCGAACAGCGCCGTCGCTCCACGGAATCCCAGGGTGTGACGTCGACCGGTGATGTGGTTGACCGGTGGTCCGATGTGGGCACCCATGACCTCGAGCGGAAACAGCAGCGAGGCGCCCCGCTGGATGCGCTGGCGGTCGAGCGCGTCGTTGCTGTCACTGGTCCAGATGCGCTCGGTCGCGACCGAGCACGCCGTAGTCGGCGCGGGCGCCGCCCGAGGCGCAGGCCTCGATCTCGAGGCCCGGATGCGCAGCCCGGATCCGGTCCATGAGTTCATAGACGGCTTCGACCTGGCGATGCCCAGCGGCGCGACCGGGGTGGGTCGCGTCGAGGACGTCGCGGTTCGCGTCCCACTTGAGGTAGGCGAGGTCGTACTCATCGACGAGGGCGTCGATGGCGCCGAACAGGTGGTCGGCGACCTCGGGGCGCACCAGATCGAGCACCAGTTGGTTGCGGGCCAGCAGCGCATCGGCGTGGCTGACAGCACCCAGTCGGGGTGGGCCCGGAACAGATCAGAGTCCGGGTTCACCATCTCGGGCTCGATCCACAGGCCGAAGTCGAGGCCGCGGTCCCGCACGTGATCGACGAGCGGGTGCAGTCCGTCGGGCCAGACGGTGCGGTCGACGGTCCAGTCCCCGAGGCCGGCCCGATCGTCCTTGCGGGCCCGGAACCAACCGTCGTCGAGGACGAAGCGCTCGACCCCGACCTGCGGCGGCCCGATCGACCAGGCGGCACAGCGTTGCGAGGTCGTGGTCGAAGTAGACGGCCTCCCACGTGTTGAGCATCACCGGGCGGGGTCGTGTCGGATGGCCGGGACGGGACCGGAGGTGGCGGTGGAACACATCGCTGAGCCCGTTCAGGCCATCGGGCGCCCACGCCACGTGGAGCATCGGCGAAGTCCAGGTCTCGCCGGGTTCGAGGTCGAGATCGCCCGGGAGCGAACACCGGGCCGATCTGCACGAGGCGACGACCGTCGACGAGCCGGTCGAGGCGGACCTCGGCGTTGCCGCTCCAGCCGAGATGCAGCGCCGAGCACCTCGCCGGATGCTCTCACCGAACCCAGCTGCTCCGACCACGACGGTGGGGTGGTTGTCGTGGGAGGTCCGACCCCGCCGATTCTCGATCAGCAGGCTGCCGTGCGGCCAGGGCAGGCGCACGGTCTGGAACTCGTGCGCCCAACGGCCCACGTAGCGCAGGCATTCGTCGGCCTCGTCGCGATGGGTAGCGTGAGCGTGCAGCGGTGGAACTGGTAGACGTCGATGCCGTCGTTGGTGAGTGCACAGGACGCGTTGAGCACTCCAACAGCGTCGAGAACGAGTTCGATGGCGCAGCGTCAACCCAGCCGCAGTGTCGACGCCCTCCCAGACGAACGAGCTGAGACCCGTGCATCGATCATGTCCCGTCCTCGAAGTCGGGGGCGAAGCCGGTCCCGTCGCGGCGTCGGCCTTCGATGCCCGGACGACCGGGGAACCCCGACGCAGCCGACGGCACGAGCGTGAGCGGCACCGCCTCGTCGAACTCGCCGCCGGGCACGACCGACGCGGTCGGCCAACGAGGCCGTCGGTGGCGACGCCGTCGAGCCGAGGTGGAGGACCGCGGGCACGCCTGCGGCGTCGACGACGACGCAGACCCGGTCAGTCGGCCAGACGGAGCAGCGGCGCATCGTCTACCGGTCGGCTCGCCGGATCATCCCTTGAGACCTTGCGATGCCGTGCCCTCGACGAAGTGGCGTTGGGCCAGCAGGAACGCAGTGATGGGTGGGATGACCGCGATCATCACGCCGGCGAGGATCAGGTTAGGGCTGTCGGCGGCGCGACCGCCGAGCACCTGCAGGGCGAGCGACAGGACCCGGTTGTCGAGGTTGCCGGAGTTGATGGCCACCAGCGGCCAGACGAAGGAGTTCCAGGCGTAGAGGAACGCGAAGGCCGACAGCGCTGCGATGGCGGGCATCGACAGCGGCACCATGATCCGCCACAGGATCGTCCAACGTGACGCACCGTCGATGCGCGCCGCTTCTTCGAGTTCGGGCGGAATGGTGATGAAGAACTGGCGCATGAGGAAGGTGCCGTAGGCGGTGAACACGAACGGCACGATCAACGATACGAGCCGATCGATCCATCCGATCGAGACGACGAGCTGGTGCAGCGGCACGATGAGCACGACGAACGGGATCATGATCGAGCCGAGGTACATGAGGAACAGCCGATCGCGTCCGGCGAAGTGCAGGCGTGCGAAGGCGTAGCCCGCCGATGATCGAGGTCAGGACCTGCCCGCCGACGACCAACAGGTGACGAGCACCGTGTTGGTGAGGGCGCGGTCGAGGCGTTGGAGCTCGAGGACGTCGGAGAAGTTCTCGGTGCGAAGACGACGTCTGCTGCACCGGCGTGGCGTCGTTGACGTTGGCCACGACGTTGTCGTCGAGGTCGTCGGGGTCGGCGAACAGCCCGGCAGTGGTGCCGCGGACGCGGACCACCTCGACGGTCTCGCCGTCGATCTCGGCGGTGCCGACCTCGCGGTCGCGTTCGCGGCCGTTGACCAGGATGGTGACCTCGCGGCCGGTGGGGGTGACGAGCTCGTCATCGAGCTGGAACTGGGCGTCGTCGGCACCTTCGTCGGCGGCCAGGGTGTAGACACCGATGGCCACGCCGTCTTCGACGAGGGCGAACTGGCGCGTCTCGCCTTCGACGTCCACCTCGAACAGCGGCACGGGCCCGTCGATGCCCTCGACGACGGTCGTGGCCGGGGTGCGGGGGATGAGCGTCGGCGGGTAGTTGAACACGTCCTCGGGTTCTTTGAGCGACGTGCTGAACGCCACGATGAACGGAAACAGCACGATCGCCGCGAACACGGTCAGCGCCAGGTAGGTGCCGAGCCGATGCGAGGCGACGGCGGGTCTTCGTGCCGGTCTTCCTGGTGGTCATCGTGCGGCCTCCACTTCGGCCTGTTGACGTCGGAACTGCAGCAGCGTCAGCCCGAAGATCAGGGCGAACAGCACCCACGCGACCGCCGAGGCGTAGCCCTGGGAGAAGCGCTGGAAGCCCTCCTGGTAGAGGTACAGCACCGGGGTGAGGGTGGAGTCCTGGGGGCCGGCGGGGTTGGGGGTGACGGTCACGAACACGATGTCGAACAGCTGGATGGCCTGGATCGTG
Organism: uncultured Acidimicrobiaceae bacterium; assembly: GCA_963716795.1. Classification (GTDB taxonomy): domain Bacteria; phylum Actinomycetota; class Acidimicrobiia; order Acidimicrobiales; family UBA8592; genus CAVQUE01. Next base: position 330,444 of record CAVQUE010000007.1, read on the forward strand.
GTGATCGCCACGACGAAGAAGGTGGTGGGACGCAGCGACGGCACGGTGATGTAGCGGAAGCGTTGCCAGGCATTCGCGCCGTCGAGCTTCGCGGCCTCGTACATCGACGGCGAGATGCCCTGGAGCCCGGCGACGAACAGGATCGTGTTGAACCCGAAGGTCATCCAGGCGAAGACGATGACGATCGAGATCATCGCCGTGGAGGAGTCCGACAGCCACTGGATGGAGACGTCGCCCGGGAGCGCCTCGGTGAGCAGGTAGTTGAGCCAGCCGACCGTGGCGTTGAACATCTGACGCCAGATCAGCGAGATGCCGATGACCCCGGCGATGCTCGGGATGAAGAAGACCGCCCGATAGATCTTCATGCCGCGCAGCTTCGAGTTGAGCAGGCTGGAGCACAGCAGCGCCGGGATGACGCTGAGCGGCACGGCGAGCACCATGAACCAGACGATGTTGCGCAGCGAGATCCAGAACAGCTTGTCGCGTGCGGAGATCATGATGTTCGAGCCGAACAGCTCGAAGCGCCACAGCTGGGCGTAGCCGTCCTTGAGGGCCGCACTGGCGGGCTCGCTCGAACCGTCCATGAACGCGAGGTCGAGGCTGAAGAGCTCGCGGTAGTTGGCGAACCAGGTGAAGGACTTGTCGCCGAGGGCGTCCCACTCGAAGAAGCTGATGACGAACGAGAACACCAGCGGACCGGCGAAGAACGCGAGGAAGCCCAAGCAGGTTCGGCGACAGGTAGAGCAGCCCTTCGATCTGTTCTTGTTGACCCGAGGTGGTCGAGAAGGCGGTCCGCGTGGCGGGTCGCCACAGGAATCGCAGGGCGACGAGCGCGATCGCAGCAGCCGCCAGACACACGATGGGCCAAGGGGCGACGAGTTCGCCGAGCATGTGGGCGACGCCGTCGATGATGCCGACGGCGAACGCGAACACCACCGACCCGGCGATGATCAAGACGTTCCCGGCACGCTCGAGATAGCTGGAGGCATTCGACGGGGGGAGCTTGTGCGGCCACGATGCGCCATCCCCAGCCGAGCGCCGGCGGGATCAACCACCAGATGGCCGACTCGAAGCGCTCGGCGACCTCGTCGAGACCGGTGAACACGTCGAGCATCGACAACAGCGCGACGACCGCGCCGACGAACAACAGGTAGTTGACGACGATGGACGCCGTACGACCGCCGTTGGCTCCGTCGACCGATGGCGCGGACCGCCCACGCATTGGCGGCCACACCGGCGGCGCCCGCGACGGCGAGCAGCGACCTGGATCGGCGCGGGCAGGTCCTCGCCGGCAGCGAGGACTGCGACCAGACCCAGCGCCGCTCACCACGACGAGCGCGAGGTGCCAGCTCCGAAGGAGCGTCAGATCGGCTCGATCGGGTTGCGGTCCATCGACACGCGCAGTGGCGACGTCCTCGGCCAGGTCTTCCCCCACGAACGTCATTGCTGCTCCCCCTGGGATGGCCCGGTCCCCACCGGCGGTGTCGCCGACCCCAGCCCTCGGGCTGGAGCCGGGACACCGGCTTCGGTGGGGGGACCAGGTCGGACGGATCAGCCGAAGGCGGCCGAGTCGACCTCGGCACAGATGGTGTCGGCGAAGTCCTCGACGGGCGTGTCGCCGGCGATGACAGCCGAGACGGCGCTGCCCATCGTGGCGTCGAAGTCAGGCCAGCTGCCGTCCCACAGCGGGCCCTCGGCGACGGCGTCGGTGGAGATGCCGTCGATGAATGCCTGGTTGTTCTCCGGCGGGGTGAAGGTCAAGAACGCATCGATCGCGTCCTCGCCGACCCGGCTCGGGATGTTGGCGCCGAGCTCGGAGATGGTGGCCTGGGTCTCGGCGGTGGTCAGCGCCTGGACGAGCTCCCATGCGGCTTCGGGATGCTCGGTCTCGGCGTTGACGACGTAGGCGCCCCAGAACAGCCAGTTGCTGGCTCCAGCGGGGCCGGCGGGGATGTTGACGACGTCCCAGTTGAAGTCGTTCGCGGCGCGCATGCCGGGCGTGGCCCAGCGGCCGTTCATGAACATGCCGAGCGTGCCTGCCTGGAACGGCGCCTCGGCGCCTTCGCCCCAGGGCAGGGTGTCGCCGGAGGTGAACAGCTCGTTGGCGAACGTCAGCCCTTCGAGCGACTCGGCGGAGTCGAGGGCACACGCAGTGCGGTCCTCGCTGAAGAACGAGCCGCCGGCGCCGTTGATCCACACGCCGTAGGGACCCCACCAGCTGTCGCTGCCGAAGCCCTTGACCTCGCCACCGAGGGCCGCGACGTCGGAGACGACCTCGCTGAACGTCTCCCAGGTCCAGTCACCCGATGCCGCGAGGTCGCGGGGGTCCTCGGCGCCGGCCTCGGCGATGAGGTCGAGGTTGACGTACATGGCGAAGGTCGACACGTCGCGGGGCAGGCCCCAGAGGGTCTCGCCGGTGTTGCCGGTCTCGGGGTTGTAGGTCAGGTGGAACATGGGACCGGGGTAGAACTCGTCGTCGGTAGTGACCGGCGGCCTCGGCCTGGTCGCGTAGGTCGAGCAGGAGGCCGCGACCGACGAAGTCAGCGATGTCGGTGCCGGGGATCCAGAAGACGTCGGGCGCGGTGCCGGAGGCGAGTTCGGTCTTGAGCACGTCCTGGTAGCTCGAGGTCTCCGAGCCGCCGGGTTCGTAGGTGAGCTCGAAGGTGTCGCTCGCCGCGGCGAGGTCGTCGGAGATGGTCTGGTAGACGTCGATCTCGGCCTGGTTGTCGGGCCGGGTCCGCCAGCGCAGGGTGACCTCGTCGCCACCCGCGGCAGCTTCGTCGTCGCCCGCCGCAGCTTCGTCGGCGGCACCGTCATCGGCGGCACCGTCGTCAGCCGCGCCGTCGTCGGCGGCACCGTCATCTGCGGCACCGTCATCGGCAGCACCCTCATCGGCGGGGACGGGTTCTTCGCCCCCGCCCTCGTCGTCGTCGCCGCAGGCCGCGGCCAACAGCGCGAACGCCGCCAGGATCGCGAGCAGCTTCCAGAATCGTTGCATGAGCTTGCCTTTCCGGACCGGCGTCGAGCCGGCCCCCCTCTCGGCCGATGTCGGATCGCACCCGTGCGAGGTGCGACGTGACGGAATGTCAACGTTGACATCGGGTGGCCGACACTACGGCTGCCGCGGGCTCGACGCAAGGATCACGTCAGCAATTCCTCCGCCAGTGACCCCGCTACGATCAGCGCTCGTGCCCCGTTCCACGATCCGACCGACGCTCCACGACGTCGCCGATCTGGTCGGCGTGTCGGCACGTACGGTGTCACGCGTCGTGAACGGCGAAGCGACCGTGTCGGAGCCGACCCGGGTCCGCATCGAGGCCGCCATCGACGAGCTCGGCTACCGCCCGAACCTGCTCGCTCGGGGGCTCATCAACCAGCGAAGCGGGATGATCGCGCTGCTCGTCACCTCGATGGCGAATCCCTTCTTCCCCGAGTTCGGCGAAGGCGTCCAGGCCGCTGCGTCCGACGCCGGACTCACCTTGGTGCTGACGAACTCCGCCGACGACGCGACCACCCAGCGGCAAATCCTGCGAGAACTCGAATCGCACGCGGTCGAGGGCGTGATCGCCTTCCGGGCGACCGGCGGCGACGAGTTCACTCATCGAAGCCGCAAGCCACGCCGTTCCGATCGTCGTCGTGAACGATCGGCTCTCGGACCCGAGAGTCGTTTCGGTCCGAGCCGACCTCTCCCACGGCGCATCCCTCGCCGTCGACCACCTCGCGTCCTCGGGCCGCCGCCGGCTTGCCATGATCACCGCCGACCTTCCCCGAGATCGGCCCCGGTGGCGCGAGGACGGTTTCCGCAACGCCTGCACCGACGCGGGTGTGGACGCGCACCGGTGCGTCGCCGGAGCGGCCACCATCGACGGCGGCGCCGAGGCCGCAGCACGCCTCCTCGCCGAACACCCCGATGTGGACGGCCTCTTCGCCTACAACGACCTCATGGCCATCGGCGCGATCCAGGCCTTCACGTCTGGGGGCCGACGGGTGCCCGACGACATCGCCGTCGTCGGATTCGACGACATCTCGCTCGGTTCGTTGATCACGCCTGCGCTCACGACCATCCGGATGGATCGTCACGGCTTGGGGCGTCTCGCCGTGGCAGACCTTGCACGAGATCATCGCCGAGGGCGACACCGTGTCGGAACCGCTGCCGCTACCGGTACAGCTCGTGGTCCGCGACTCGGCTTGACGCCGTGTCGTCGACGCCGATCCGGCACAGAGGGCTCGGCGCTACGAGGCTGCGTCGATCGCCGCGTGCGCCGCGGCGAGACGGGCGACCGGCACGCGGTAGGCGGAACAGCTGACGTAGGCGAGGCCGAGCTGTTGGCACAGTTCGATCGACGCGGGGTCGCCGCCGTGTTCGCCGCAGATGCCGATGGCGATGTCGGGCCGCGTGGCCCGTCCGTCCTCGATGGCGATGCGCATCAGCCGGCCGACACCGGCGACATCGATCGAATGGAACGGGTTGACCGGCAGGATTCCGTCGGCGACATAGGACAACAAGAACCCGGCTTCGGCATCGTCGCGGCTCATCGCCAGGGTGGTCTGGGTCAGGTCGTTGGTGCCGAAGGAGAAGAAGTCGGCGTGTTCGGCGATCTCGCCGGCCGTCAAGCGCCGCACGGGGCACCTCGATCATCGTGCCGATGGGCACCTCGATCGACTCGCCACGGGCCGTGCACACCGCGGCGATCTCGTTCTCGATGATCGGCGCGCGCCGCAGCCATCTCCGAGGCGTGACTCACCAGGGGCACCATGATCTCGGGTCGGACCTCCACGCCGACGCGCCGCACCTCGAGCGCCGCATCGACGATGGCGCGGGTCTGCATGCGCATCAGTTCGGGGATCTTGAGACCGAGGCGCACGCCACGCAGGCCGAGCATCGGGTTGGCCTCGCGTAGGTCCTCGACCCGGCCGAGCATCTCACGTACCGCCGAGAGCTCGTCGACCAGCGCATCGATCGATGCCAGGTCGCCGGCACGGACCAGTCGGATCTGCAGATCGGCGGCCTGGCGGCTGAGCTCGTCGTAGCTGGGCAGGAACTCGTGCAGCGGCGGGTCGAGCAGCCGGATGATGACGGGCTGGCCGTGCCATGGCCTCGAACAGGCCGACGAAGTCGCTGCGCTGGAACGGCAAGAGCGCGTGCGACGGCTTCGCGTCGTTCCGATGGCGTCGACGCAGTGATCATGCGTTGCACGATGGGGAGCCGGTCGGACGCGAAGAACATGTGCTCGGTTCGGCACAGGCCGATCCCCGCGGCGCCGAACCCGCGTGCCGCGCTACCGCCTCGTCGGGCTCGTCGGCGTTGGCACGCACGTCGAGCGTGCGGACCTCGTCGGCCCACCCCAACAGCGTGGTCAGCCACTCGTTGTCGAGATCGGGCGCGGTGGTCTCGAGGGCACCGAGGTAGATGTTGCCGGTCGTGCCGTCGACCGAGATCGCAGTCGCCCTCGTGGACCTCGGTGTGACCGACGGTGAAGGTCCGGCGGACCAGGTCGATCTCGACCTCGGCGGCACCCACGACAGCGGGCTTGCCGAACTGACGGGCCACGAGCGCGGCGTGGCTGGTGCGGCCGCCGCTCGACGTCAGGATGCCCTGTGCGGCGAGCATGCCGTGGACGTCGTCGGGCCGGGTCTCGGGTCGCACGAGCACCACGGCGCGTCCGTCGCGTGCCCACCGCTCGGCGAGATCGGCGTCGAAGGCCACGACCCCGACGGCAGCACCCGGCGACACGTTGAGTCCGGTGGCCAGCGGCACGGCCGCTGCCACCGTTGCCGGGGAGAACTGGGGATGGAGGAAGAAGTCGACCTGGTTGGGTGTGACACGTTGGAGGGCTTGGCGCTGATCGATGCGGCCCTCGTTGGCCAGATCGACGGCGATGCGGACCGCAGCCTGGGCCGTTCGCTTGCCCGCACGCGTCTGCAACAGCCAGAGCCTGCCGCGTTCGATGGTGAACTCCATGTCCTGCATGTCGCTGTAGTGGGCTTCGAGCCGCGTCGGCGATCGCGGCGTACTCCGCAGCGATGTCGGGCATGTCGATCGCCAGCTGGCTGATGGGCAGGGTGGGCCGGATACCGGCCACGACGTCCTCGCCCTGGGCGTTGATGAGGTAGTCGCCTTCGAGGTTGGGCTTGCCGGTGGTGGCGTCGCGGCTCATGGCCACGCCGCTGCCGGAGTCGTCGCCCATGTTCCCGAACACCATGGCCTGGACGTTGACCGCCGTGCCGAGGTCGTGTGCGATACCGGCGGCCACCCGATAGTCGTGGGCCCGCTTGCCCCGCCAGCTCTCGAACACGGCTTCGATGGCCATGCGGAGTTGTTCGTGGGGGTCGGTGGGGAACGGAGCTGCGCCGCTGCGTTCGGTGATCTCACGGAACGAACCGACCACCTGGCGGAGGTCGTCGGCGTCGAGCTCGGCGTCGGTGGCGACCTCGCTGGCCTTGCGGCGTTGGGAGAGGACGGCTTCGAGGGGATCGTCGGGCAGGCCGAGCACGACGGTGCCGAACATCTGGATGAGCCGGCGGTACGAATCGAGCACGAAGCGCTCGTCGCCGGTCGCGGCGATCATGCCCTTGGCGACCTCGTCGTTGAGGCCGATGTCGAGGACGGTGTCCATCATCCCCGGCATCGAGAACTTCGCGCCCGATCGGACTGCGACCAGCAGTGGGTTGGCCGGATCGCCGAAGCGCTTGCCGGTCTGATGCCTCGATGTGCGCGATGGCATCGAGCACCTGCGTCCCACATGCCCTCGGGCGATTGGCCGTCGGCGGCCTGATAGGCGTTGCAGGCCCGGGTGGTGATGGTGAACCCCGGCGGCACCGGAATGCCGAGCCGGGTCATGTCGGCCAGGTTCGCGCCCTTGCCGCCGAGCAGGCCACGGACGGCCTCCCAGTCCCCGTCGACTGCGGTCTCGGCCGCGTCGAGCTGGTCGAATCGGTATACCCACTGTTCGCGCGGTCATGTGCTCGGCTCTCGTCTCGGGCGCGCCCATGGCGCTTCGGGGGGTGACATCACGCTCCCGACCGTAGGTCGCGTCGTCCCGACCCCGAAAGGGACCTCGGTCCCGAACGCGCGGTGGATCGATGAGCGGAGGCTCCCGGTGATCGACGGCCTGCCGGGCTGGCCTACGGTGGCGGCCGCGATCACCACCGCCTCGTCCGACGCCGAGAGGACTCCCCCATGGCAAACCAGCGCAGCGACATCGTCATGACCGACGACAGAGGTCGCCGAGTTCCTCGACCACCAGCGCACCATCACCATGGCCACCATCGGCCCGACGGGCACGCCGCACCTGGTGGCCATGTGGTACGGCCTGATCGACGGCGTGATCTACTTCGAGACCAAGGCCAAGTCCCAGAAGGTCGCGAACCTCCGTCGTGACCCTCGCATCACCTGCTCGGCCGAGGCCGGCCACACCTACGACCAGCTCCGCGGCGTGTCGGTCGAGGGCACGGCAACGATCATCGACGACACCGGCGCCGACGAATACTGGGCTGCAGGCATCAGCGTCTTCGAGCGGTATCAGGGTCCCTACTCCGAGGAGATGCGCCCCATCGTCGAGTTCATGATGAACAAGCGCGTGGTGGTCCGCGTCGATCCCGACCCGTGTCCGGTCCTGGGATCATCGCAAGCTCGGTCTCGACCCCATGCCGCTCGGCGGCACCACCGCTGCGTACCTCTGACCCCCGATGACCCAGTGCCCCACCGGCCGGCACCCGTTCGCTCGACGCGACCGATGAGGCCACCGGTCCTCGCGATCGGGGCCATGCTCGGCGTCGTGGTCGCACTGGCCACGGTGCTCGGCGCCTGCAGCGGCGGAGACGACGCCACCGACGTGGCGCCAGCGCCAGGTCGAGATCCGTGCGTCGGGTTGTCGAGGAACCCTCCCCGAGCTGGGATCGGGGTCGGTCATCGACGCCCGACACCGTGCTCACCGTCGCCCACGTCGTCGCGGGCGCAGAAGCCATCACGGTCACGGATCGCAACGGTGTGGCCCTCGAAGCGAGCATCGCGGCGATCGACACCGAACGCGACCTCGCTGTCCTCGACGTACCTGGCCTCGATGCCACACGGGTGCCTCGGGCGGCATTCGAACCTGGCGACGAGGGCACCGCCTACGGGCTCGGCACTCGCGGCGACCTCGACTGGAGCATCGCTCGGGCGGTGACCATCCGCTTCTCCGACATCTACGACGAAGGCGTCCACGAACGCGCCGGCTACGAACTCGAGGCCGCCATCGAGCGCGGCGACAGCGGCGCCGGGCTGTTCGCCGACGACGGCAGCCTCGGTGGCGTCGTCTTCGCCTCGAGCCTCCGCGCCGACGACCGCGCCTGGGCAACTGCGATCGAGGTGGCCGACCCCCTGATCGCTGCCGCACGCGAACCCGGTGCTCGGCCACCAGCCGCCGTTGCGTGCGTCGCGCCATGCCCACCGCAGCGGTTGACGGTGCCCCCGGCAGATGATTGCCTTCCCTGACCCTTCCCCGACCAGGAGTCGCATCCGTGGCCTACGCCTACGACCCCGAGCTCGCGCCGATGATCGAGCTGCTCCCGACCGCGCTCGCAGACCTCAGCGACCCGGCCGCGATCGCCGCCTCTCGCGAAGGGCCCGGCCTCGAAGCCATGCTCGGCGACCAGCCCGACCTGGCGACCGTGTCCAAAGCGGATCACTCCATCGCCGGCCACGATGGCGATCCCGACGTGACCGTGCGCGTGTACGCACCCGTTGCACCGGCCGACGAGGCCCGCCCGGCACTGGTGTACATCCACGGCGGCGGGTTCATGTTCGGGTCGATCGAGATGATGGACGGGCCGTGCCAGCGCTACAGCGAGACCCTCGACGCCGTCATCGTCTCGGTCGAGTACCGCCTGGCCCCCGAACACCCCTACCCCGCCGGCCTCCACGACTGCTACGCAGCCCTCCTCTGGGTGCACGACAACCACGCCGATCTGGGTGTCGACCCCGCTCGTGTCGGCGTCGGGGGCGGATCCGCCGGCGGCGGTCTCGCCGCGGCGACCGCACTGCTCGCCCGAGATCGGGGCGGACCGGCGGTGTGCTTCCAGTTCCTCCAGATCCCCGAACTCGACGACCGACTCGCGACCACCTCGATGCGCCAGTTCACCGACACGCCGCTGTGGAACCGGCCAAACGCCGAGTGGAGCTGGAAGCACTACCTCGGCGACCTGTACGGCGGCGATGTCCCCTACACGGCTGCGCCGTCTCGGTGCACCGACCTGGCCGGGTTGCCGCCCGCGTACGTGTCGACGATGGAGTTCGACCCGCTCCGTGACGAGGGCATTCTCTATGCGCTGGGGCTGCTGCAGGCCGGGGTCCAGGTCGAACTGCACTCCTACCCGGGCACGTTCCACGGATCGAGCCTCATCGGCACCGCCGAGGTGTCCAGCGCGAGTCCGCCGAGTCGATCGATGCGCTCCGGAGAGGTCTCGCGAGCGCGCTGACCAGACGGCGCCTCAGCCTGCGACGTCGAGGCAGACCTCGAGCCGCCCGACCTGCACGCCGGCGCTGTTCGATCGAGGGCCGGCTCGCCACTGATCGAGCCCGGGTGACGCGTCATCGAGACCGGCGAACGCATCCAACAGTGCCATCGCCACCGGCGCTGCGGCAGCGTGCCGAGCCGTCGTCGATCTTCACCGCGACCGCGATGCCGACGCCGACCACGCCGACGCATTGAACTCCTTCGGCACCGCTCTTCGCGAACCACCGGCCCTGCGAGGCCCGCAGGAGTTCGGTGTCGACGCGTCCCGTGCTCCGGCGACGAGGTCGGGATGGCAGCGCCGCGGCGTCGGTGATCCGAGCGCATGCAGCGCGTCGCAGTGGGGTCGAGGGATGTCGGGGTTGGCCATGCGGGCCAACGCCGTCGCCAGCGACCGGATCGGCAGACGGAAGGTCGGCGCGCTGCAGCCGTCGATCGCAGTGGACAACTCGGCGCCGGCGCCCGACAAGTCCGCCACGGCTGCATGGACATGGCGCTGCACTGCCGACCCGGCGTCGAGGTAGTGCGCCGGCGCGTCGCCCAGATGCAGCGCCGTCGCGAGGAACGCCGCGTGTTTGCCCGAGCAGTTGTTGGCGATCGCGGCGAGGGGATGATCCTGACCTGCGGCCTTGGGCCGCGCCGGCCCGCACTGCAGCGCCGACTCGTCGAGGCCCGCGAGCTGCAGGATCCGCCGGGCGGCGTCGAGGTGGATCGGCTCGCCGTCGTGGGACGAGATGGCGACGGCGAGCTCGGCGGTTCCCGCGCCGATCGCATCGGCGGCACCGGATTCGACGAAGGCCAGCGCCTGGATGCTCTTGAGGCTGCTGCGGGCGTACATCGAGCTGATCGGGGTCGCCGCCGCTGGCGACCACCTGGCCGTCGATGTCGGCGACCACCCACACCCCACGGTGGATCGACTCGACCGCATCGCCACGCCACAGCCGCACCAGGGTCGGGTTGTCGGACGCCACCATCGCCCCACAGTAGGTGTCGTCGTTCAAACGATGCTCGGACGCCACAGCTCCGATGCGTCGAGCGTTTGTTGCAGACTCGACTCGAGTGAGAATCGCCTGCATTCGTCTGCAACTCCGAGATGCGCTGGAGGGGCGAGCTCCGCGGGCTGCCTGCCACTGCGTCGGGCGCGTCGATGACCCCGTTGGGGCGGGGTGGTGGGTGCGGGCGAGGGCTCGTCTATGCGGCTCGGCTGGTGGGTGGGTCGAGGGTGTCGTCGCCCGGGTCGGCGCCAGCGCTGCGGTGGGTGTCGGGGTGGTGTTCGATGTGGTCGCTCTTGGCGCGGTTGGCGGGGCCGCAGAGCATCTGTCCGTTGTGGGTGGCCGTGTCGCCGTTGCGGTTCCAGGGAGAGGCGAGCACGACCCCGTCCTGCACGAGCTCGAAGACCGGAAACCGCACCCGGCCGACGCGCCGAACCTCGGATCGTCCCTGCATCTCGTGGGAGTCGCGCGTCGCCGTGTCGCGAGGCTGCCTCGTCCCCGCTACGAACCGCTCAGACATCGCCGATTCGTTCTCCCGTCAGCGCGAGTGTTCGACCCGCAGTCCATCCCGGGGCGCGTCCGGGTCGAGGGGGTTCCAGTCCCTCGGTGTCGATTCCGCTGCTCGTCAGAACCCACGAGACGATCGAGTTCGAGTTCCACATGTCGCCGGTCCCAGCCACGCTTCTCCCCCAGACGAGTGTCGGCACCCTCGGTAGAGCCGCCAGGATGTCCGCCGCAGTGTCGGGGTCCGAACTCAGCCGGATCGGGCTGTCCACCGCGTAGACGATGTCGGGGATCGTGCCGTCGATCCAGCACCGGACCTCGTAGCGAAACAACCGGAACCGCCCGGCCGCTGCCAGCCCTACCGGGCCAGTGGCGACAACGCCACGGGCCGACGCGGCTGCGTCCGGGACCGGCGCCTGTTCGATCACGAAGCGACCCTCGGGAGTCCGGACCTGAAGGGCGGCGTGGTAGAGGTCACACGGGTCACGCCGCTCCCGGAGCGCAGCAATTCGCTCGAAGACCCTGCCGCTGAAGGCAACCACCGGAGTGCCCGCCCCGAGTGGGATCCAGTACAGGTCGACTGCCGCCAGGTCATCAACCATGTGAGCGGCCTCCTCGGGCTCGTCGATGGGATCCGTCGCTGCGACCTGACGCGAGTCGCGGCCACCGGAGCCTTCGAGCCTGGGCCTGCAGCCCCCCAACGCCCAGAGCCGGAAGTCCCCGCTCCGGTCACACGAGGCGAGTGACGTTCGGCCCTTCGGCGCATCCGTGAGGCGCACCAGGCTGAGCACTGCATCGCCGTCGCAGGCGACGACGAGCAGATGAACCGAGGAGCCCGACGATGACCATCACCCAGACGACCGATGCCGAGATCGCCGTCCTTCGCGACCTCAAGGGCACCCGCGACGCCATCTCCGTGCGACGGGTCTTCGGGGATCCGTACACGGTCGACGGCGTCACGATCATCCCCGTTGCCCGGGTGGCAGGCGGCGGAGGCGGTGGAGGCGGCGAAGGAACCGGCCCCGAAGAACAACAGGGACGCGGCTTCGGGACCGGGTTCGGTATCGGCGCCCACCCCGTCGGCGTCTATGAGATTCGTGGCGGCGTCCTGAAGTGGAAGCCTTCTGTCGACGTCGACCGACTCGCCCGTGGCGGCCTGGTCCTCACCGGATTGATCGCCCTGCTGCGCGGCGCGGTTCTGCTGCGGCGCAGCCGCTGAGCGGCGCCTCAGCGGGTGCGCCCACCAGTCCCACCGTGCATTGGAGCCGACACTCAGACCCGGCACAGGGTGGTCTGAACTCGGATCACCTTGCGGAGTCGAGCGCGTGATCCTCAGATGGCGAGGCCGACGATCGCTGCGAAGTGCAGGGCCGCAGCCGCGATCGTCATCGTGTGCCAGATCTCGTGGTAGGAGAACGTGTCGGGTCGAAGCGTCGGCCACTGCCGACCAAACGCCACGGCACCCGCCGAGTAGAGGACGCCGCCAGCGAACAGCAAGCCCACGGTGACCAGCCCGCCGCGGTTCCAGACTGCCGGCACGAGTGCCACCCCCGACCACCCGAGGGCGAGATACAGCGCGGCGCCCAATCGGTGCGAACGGTGGAAACTGACGACCTTGAGCGTCGCGCCTGCGACGGCCGCCGCCCAGATGACCACCATCGCCAGCACTGCGAAACCGGTGCTCAGTGTCGTCGCGCGACCGCCGAACAGGTCCCGGCGATCGCCGCGTAGATCGTGGCGTGGTCGAGGCGTCGCCACACGGCACGCATGCGAACGGTGTGGACCCAGCGGTGATAGGTCGTCGACACCGCGAACGTGGCGCACAACCCGACGCCGTAGACGATCACCCCTGCGCGGGCCCGTGCGCCGTCCGAGCCGACCGCCAACAGGACCACCAGCGGCAACGCCGTCACCAGCGCGAACAGGTGCAGTCGGCCCCGCCACGACGGCCGCTCGGCCGTGCCGAGTGGGGCGTCGTATTCCACCGGAGGATGCAGGGTCGTGTTCGAACTCACCGCGGCGACCCTACGCCAACGCTCGTCTGTTGGGCCCTCGCCTCCGGGATCACCGGGCTGCCGCAGCGCCGCCCGGGGCGTCTCGAGCGGCCAGATCGGACGGATCCCTGCGTCAGACGACGTCTCGGTGTTGGACTGCGAGCAGTCCGATGAGGGCCGGGGCGATGGCCCATGCGGCGATGGCCACGATGGCTGCTGCGGTGAAGCCGTACTCGGTGCTCGGCAGCGACACCGCCACGGCGACGATGGTCATACCGGCGACGACGGCGAAGGCGTTGATGGCCGCGATCGCTGCCAGCACCACCAGGAACGCCAGCGGCATCTTGGTGCTGGTGTGCCACCGTCGGCGGCATGGCGGCGGAGCAGGTCGCGCAACGTGCGGATGCCCTGGGGGTCGAGGCCGTTGCCCGGTTCGTCGAGGACGAGTACGGGCGGCTCGCCGAGAAGGGCAGCGGCGAGGCCGAGCCGTTGGCGCATGCCGAGCGAGTAGGCGCCGGCGTGGCGTCGGTCGGCCGCAGCGAGGTCCAGCATGATCTTCATGGTCGTCGACTTGCCGGACCCGTTCGGTCCGAGGAAGCCGGTGACCCGTCCCGGCGGCACCCGGAGGGTGAGGTCATCGACAACGGTCCGCTTGCCGTAGCGCTTCGTGACGTGATCGATGTCGAGCCAGTAGCCGTCGTCGCTCCGTGCGCAGGAGCTGCCGTCGGGATTGCTGTGGGCATGCGGTCGTCAAGAGTCATGCCGGTCTCCTCTCGGTCACGGTCGAGCATCGACCCGAAGGGCTCGTGCCAACGACCCCGGTACGACGCGACGCCGATGGACATTCGGCCCTGTGGGCATCGGGTTCGACCCCAGAGACTGGAAGTCGAGTGCATCTCGACGTCGAGCACCCGGCTCTCGGGTTCGTTCCGTCGCCGCTCGATGTGTCCATCGTTCGTCCGCTGAAGGAGAACCTCTGATGAGACCAGGAAGAATCGTCGCCCTCGTCATCGGATGCCTGTTGGTCATCCCGTCGATCGCAGTGCTGTTGGGGGGCGGAGCCCTCGGTCTGGGCTACGCCTTCGGCCGAGGTGACGACGGCTACTTCGACGCCACCCTCGACCGTGTGCAGACCGACACCGTCGCGGTGACGGCCGAGGACATCACCTTCGCGGCCGAACCCGGCTCGCCGGACTGGATCGTCGACGCGCTCGATGCCGACGTGCGGCTTCGGGTGACCAGCGCCGACACCACCCGCGACGTGTTCGTCGGCATCGGCCGAGAAGCCGATGTCGACGCCTACCTGGCCGGCGTCGCCCATGCCCAGGTGACCGAACTCGACGATGGCCTCGAACCCGTCTATCGCAGCTTCGGCGGCACCGATGCAATCGCCCCACCGACGGATCAGGACATCTGGACGGCCTCCGCCGACGGTCCCGGCACTCGAGAGCTGACGTGGGAGGCCCAGAGTGGCCGCTGGTCGGTCGTGGTCATGAACGCCGACGGCACCCCCGGCGTCGCCGCCGACGTGAACGTCGGCGTCAAGGCCGGTTTCGTCCTGCCCCTGGCGCTCATCATGCTCGCGGTCGGCGCGGTCTTCACTGCCGCTGCGGTGGCCCTCATCGTCGCCGGAGCCGCCGGCGCTTCTGAGCCCGGCGAATCACCGACCCCGCCCCACCCCAGCACACCGGCAGCGCACGCAGCCGAGGCCGTGCCTGCGCAGCATCCGGTCTCGCTGGAGGCGACGCTCGATCCGACCCTGTCGCGCTGGATGTGGTTGGTGAAGTGGTTTCTGGCCATCCCCCACTTCATCGTCCTCGTCGCGCTCGGCATCGCGTTCGTCGTGCTCAGCATCGCCGCCGCCGTCGCGATCATCTTCACCGGCCGCTACCCGCGAGGCATCTTCGACTTCAACGTCGGTGTCATGCGATGGGCATGGCGAGTCACCTACTACGCCACCACCGGCGGCATCGGCACCGACCGCTACCCGCCCTTCAGCCTTCGACCCGAACCCGGCGACCCAGCCCACCTCGACGTCGCCTACCCCGAGTCGCTCTCGCGATGGCTGCCCCTCGTCAAGTGGATCCTCGCGATCCCCCACCTGATCATCGTGGCGCTCCTGGCCGGTTCATCGGTGCGGTGGCTCGCGTTCGACGGCGACCGGGTGGGCTTCGATCCCACGGGCGGCGGCGGCCTGCTCGGGCTCCTGGTGCTCGTCGCCGGCGGCGTGTTGTTGTTCACCGGCCGCTACCCCCGAGCCCTCTTCGACCTGATCGTCGGGTTCAACCGATGGATCTACCGAGTCATCGCGTACGTCTTCTTCCTGACCGATGAGTACCCGCCGTTCCGACTCGACCAGGGAGGCGCCGAACCAGCAGACCCCACACCTCCGGACCCACCCACGACGCCGCACATGATCGACCTCGCGTCGCCCGAACCAGAGCGGCAGCACAGCCCGTCATGAGCACCCGCACCGACCACCCGACCCCGACCACCGACACCGGGGCAACCCGACCCGCCGGCGCCATCACCGTCATCGGCGACGACCCGATGACGTCGCCCTGGCGGCGCCGGCCCCAGCGTTCCCGTGCCCGTCTCGCCGCCCTGCCGACACCCCTGTGGCGCGACCGGCGTATTGGCGCGGCGACCGCTATCGGAGGCACTGGGGCGTGGGGAGCCATCGCCGGGTGGTGGACACCCCGCGGGCCGCTCAACACCAGCGAGGCGATCTGGTCGATCGTCATCAGCCTCCTCGTCGGCGGCGTCGCGGGACTGTCGATGCGGTCGCGGTGGGCGATCCTCGCCGCGCCGGTCACCTTCGCCGTCGTGTTCGAACTGGTTCGTATCGGCACCGACGGACCCACCGTCGATGGCATCGAGACCAGCTTCTATGGCCTGCTCGCCTTCGCGACCGGTCGCGGCTTTCATGCCCTGGTCTCCCTGCTCCCGCTCGCATTCGGCGCCACGCTCGGCGCCGGCGCTGCCCGATGGGCCACCGCATCTCCCGCCATCTTCACCGAGGCCGGCCGCTCGTGGTGGCGCACCACCCGGCGGAGCGCCGCCGTGCTCGCGGGGTTGGGATTGATCGCGTTCACGGCGCTGCTGGCCCGACCGGCGAGCACTGACCCGATCGTCGACGCCGCCGGCAACGAGATCCCCGGCAGCATCGCCGAACTCACCACCGTGGACATCAACGGCCACGACCTTCACCTCATGATCCGCGGCCACAGCGTCGACAACCCGGTGCTGTTGTTCCTGGCCGGCGGCCCGGGAGGCTCCGAGCTCGGCGCGATGCGTCGCCACCTCCCCGAACTCGAGGAACACGTCACCGTCGTCACCTGGGACCAGCGCGGCTCAGGCAAGTCCTACGACGAACTCGACCCCACCGACACCCTCACCCTCGACGGCGCCCTCGACGACACGATCGCGCTCACGAATCACCTTCGCGACCGGTTCGACCAGGACGCCATCTACCTGCTCGGCCAGTCCTGGGGCACCACCCTCGGCGTGCTCGCCGTCAAGCAACAGCCCTCGCTGTATCGAGCGTTCATCGGCACCGGCCAGATGGTCAGTCAAGTCGCAACCGACACCATCTTCTATCAGGACACCCTCGAGTGGGCCCGGACCAACGATGACACCGACCTCGTCGACGAGCTCACCGCCATCGGCCCTCCGCCCTATGAGCGGATGCTCGACTACGAGACAGCCCTCGCCAACGAACAAGACGTCTACGCCTATGACCACTTCCCCAACGCCGAGGGCGAGGGGCAGATGTCGGAGAACCTGTTCGTCGAGGAGTACGCCCTGATCGATCAGGTCCATGTCCTCGGGGCGTTCATGGACACCTTCAGCGTCCTCTACCCCCAGCTCCAAGACATCGACTTCCGCGAGACCGCCACCGAATTCGCAGTGCCGATGTTCTTCGTCCAGGGCGCCCACGAAGCCGACGGCCGCGCCGAGGTGTTCGCGGACTGGTACCCCATGGTCGACGCCCCCATCAAGGACCTCGCCGTGCTCGACACCTCGGGCCACCGCCCGTTGTTCGAACAGCCCGACGAATTCGTCGCCTACATGACCGACACCGTCTTGGCCCAGACCGCCGGGAACGACTGAACCAGGAGAGGAGCATCCGATGGGGCCAGTCCGCCCACCGCAGCAAGACTCGGCCTGGCGGGTCCGGTCGGTGTTCGACCAGCCACCGGCGGCCCCGGCTCCGGACCGCGCACGCGGGGACCGCGCACGCAGGGAGCGTGCACGAGCCGAGCGTGAACCAGCCGACCGCAGCGCAGACCGAGCAGGTCGGGAACCGGCGCGATGACTGGCCTACCCCGGCGTCGGTCGGGAGCGTCAGTTCACTGTCGATTGCCACCCCGGCTGCATGGGTTCGCTGCTCAGGAGTAGCCCTGGCCGTGATCCTGGTGCTTGCGGCCGAGCACGGCCCAGACATCGTCGGGGTCCATCGCCAGGTGCTCGTGGTGGGTCAGCGCATGGATGACGTCCTGCAGGCTGGTCTGGAGTCGTTCGGCCGCAGCCAGCGCCTCGGGATGGATGTCGCCACCCTCGCGATGATGTGCTTCGAGCATGGCGACGACGTTGTCCGCATCCACCGACACCAATTCGAGATGCTTGGCGAGCGTTTGTTGCTCGGACTCGTTCGACACGTGGGGCTCCTTGATCGAGTGATGACGCGACGGGCCTCAGCCTGGCAGCCACCGAGCAAGAGCGACATCGCCGAGCGCCCATTGCCCGGGACGACCTCAGCTCGAAGCCCTGCGCGATGACGAGCGCACCCTGCTTCCGTCGGGAGGGGCACCCGGTGCTCATCAGTCGTGGTCGGATCGCCGTCGAACGCTTCGGCTTGTTGAGACCACGTTGAGACGCCCATGACGCCAGGTCGACGAGCCCCGGAGAAGGTTGTGCAAAGGGCTCTGACAAGTCCTGCACACACAACGGAGAAGCCCTCATGGCACGCGCAGTAGGCATCGACCTCGGAACCACCAACTCGGTCGTCGCGGTGATGGAGGGCGGACAGCCGACCATCATCGCGAACGCCGAGGGTGATCGGACGACCCCGTCGGTGGTCGCCGTCGCTCGCGACGGCGAGCGACTCGTCGGCCAGCTCGCCCGGCGTCAAGCCGTCCTCAATCCCAAGGGCACGGTCTCCTCCGCAAAGCGCTTCATCGGGCGACGGTTCGCCGAAGTCGAATCGGAGCGCGGGTCCGTCTCCTATGAGGTCGCTGCCGGCCCCGACGACACGGTGCGCTTCACGATCGGCGACAAGCAGTACGCGCCCGAGGAGATCTCGGCGCAAGTCCTGCGCAAGCTCGTGGACGACGCATCGAAGTTCATCGGCGAGAAGATCACCCACGCCGTCATCACCGTTCCTGCCTACTTCAACGACGCCCAGCGTCAAGCAACCAAGGACGCAGGAAAGATCGCCGGCGTCGACGTGCTGCGCATCATCAACGAACCGACCGCGGCAGCGCTGGCCTATGGGCTCGACAAGGCCCACCACGAGACCATCCTGGTGTTCGACCTCGGGGGCGGCACCTTCGATGTCAGCGTGCTCGACGTCGGCGACGGCGTGATCGAGGTGCGGGCGACCGCGGGTGACACCCACCTCGGCGGCGACGACTTCGACCGCTGCATCGTCGATTGGCTCGCCGACGACTTCCAGGGCAGCTTCGGCATCGATCTCCGTAAGGACCCCCAAGCGCTGCAACGGCTCTACGAGGCCGCAGAGAAGGCGAAGACCGAGCTGTCCGCGACCAGCCAGACCCAGATCAATCTGCCGTTCATCACCGCCGACGCCGACGGTCCCAAGCATCTCGACAAGACCCTGCGTCGCTCGGAGTTCGACGAGCTGACCCACGATCTCGTCGAACGGTGCCGCGGACCGGTCGAACGAGCGATCTCGGACGCCAAGCTCACCGCCAACGACATCGACGAGGTCATCCTCGTCGGCGGGTCGTCGCGGATCCCGGCCGTCCAGGCGTTGGTGAAGCGGCTCACCGCGGGCGCGAACCCAACATGACGGTGAACCCCGACGAGGTCGTCGCCGCCGGCGCCGCCATCCAAGCCGCGGTCCTCACGGGAGACATGGCCGACGTGTTGTTGCTCGACGTGACGCCACTGTCGTTCGGCCTCGAGACGATGGGCGGGGTGATGACCAAGCTCATCGAGCGCAACACCACGATTCCCGCCCGCCGCTCCGAGACCTTCACCACTGCGACCGACAACCAGCCTGCTGTGGAGGTGGTGGTGCTGCAGGGCGAGCGCGAGGCCGCAGCCGACAACCGCGTCCTCGGTCGTTTCCAACTCGAAGACATCCGAGAGGCCCCGAGGGGCGTGCCTCAGATCGAGGTCACCTTCGACATCGACGCCAACGGGATCCTCGATGTGTCCGCCCGCGACACCGACACCGGCG
The DNA here is from genome assembly GCA_963716795.1 of uncultured Acidimicrobiaceae bacterium. Lineage (GTDB taxonomy): Bacteria > Actinomycetota > Acidimicrobiia > Acidimicrobiales > UBA8592 > CAVQUE01. The sequence continues at coordinate 349,855 of CAVQUE010000007.1, forward strand.
CGAGCCAACAGATCACCATCAGCGAGTCGACCAACCTCGACACAGCCGACATCGACCGGATGGTCAGCGACGCCGAACAACACCGAGCCGACGACAAGAAGCTGCGAGAGCTCATCGACGCCCGCAACGAACTCGACAGCGCGCGGTACCAGGTCGAACGCCGGCTCAACGAGCTGGGCGCCGATGTGCCCAGTCACGACCGATCCCGAGCCGAGCTTCTCAACGCCGAGGCTCGCGAACTGGTCGAGCAGCACTCCGACGACCTGGCTCGGATCCGAAGCCACACCAGCGAACTCCAGCAGGTCTTCCATGGGCTCACCGCCGAAGGGGCGACGGTCGGAGCGACAGCGGGCGGAGGCGGCGACCACCCTGGTGACGACGTCATCGACGCCGAGTTCAGCACCGAGTGAGGTCGAGCACCATGACCGACTCGCACACGTCCGCTGACACCAGCGGCTCCGTGGACACCAACGACAAAGAGGAGGATCGCTCCGACGGCGACGTCGACGACCTCATCACGCAGACGGCCAGAGCAGACCTGGCGGAGGCGCAGTGGCGGCGCGCTGCCGCTGATCTCGACAACCTTCAGAAACGGTTCGCTCGCGAAGTGGCGCGGGAACGAACGGTCGAACGGATCCGGGTGACGAAGCAGTGGGTGGCGATGCTCGACGATCTCGATCGATCGCTCTCCTACGGCGGCGAGCCAGACTCCACGGCGGCGTCGGTCGATGGCCTCAGAGCGATCGTCACCAACGCGGTGGCCTCCATCGCCGCTCTGGGATATCCGCGCTTCGGCGATGTGGGCGACCGATTCGACGCCGGGCTGCACGAAGTGATCAGCACCGTGCCCGCCAGCGACGCGCACCCCGCCGGCACGATCGCTGCGGTCGTGAAGCCCGGCTACGGCACTCGCGAGGATCTCCTCCGGCCTGCGTCGGTCGTGGTCGCCCGGGAGGCCGACCAATGACCCAGCAGGACTTCTACGAGACGTTGGGGGTCCCTCGCGGCGCCACCGCAGACGAGATCCAGCGGGCCTACCGCACGCTGGCACGAGCGTGGCACCCCGATGTCAACAAGTCCCCCGAAGCCGAAGATCGCTTCAAAGAGATCAGCGCCGCCTACGACGTGTTGTCCGATCCCGAGGTGCGCAAACGCTACGACGCCTTCGGCGAGGACTTCCGTCGGGTTCCCGACGATGTCGATCCCGAGGCGTGGGCCCGGGCCCAGCGCGCCAATGCCCGACGGCCCGGCGGAGCGCGGGGACCGCGCGACACGGGCGACGTCTTCGTCGACTTCGGCGACGTCGGTGGACAAGCAGGATCGGCCAACATCGACGATCTCCTCGGCGGGCTGTTCGGCCAACGCCGACCATCGGGGCCCCGGCCCGGCCCCGATCAAGAAGCCGAGATCGAGCTCTCGGTCGAAGACGCCTACCGCGGCGGCAGCCACCGGATCACGCTCACAGGATCGTCGGGCTCGCGGAGCTACACCGTCGCCGTCCCTGCCGGTGTCATCGACGGTCAACGCATACGCCTCGCCGGCCAGGGAGCGCCCGGCAGCGGCGGGGCCCCTGCCGGCGACCTCTACCTGACGGCCAGGCTGCGACCCGATCGCCGGTTCCGTGTCGACGGTCGCACCATCTCGGTCGATCTCCCGGTGACCCCATGGGAGGCAGTCCTGGGGGCAACGGTCGTGGTCGACACCCCCAGTGGCGACACCAAGGTGAAGGTCCCGCCCGGATCCTCCAGTGGCCGCAAGCTCCGGCTCCGAGGCCTCGGCATGCCCAATGCCAGCGGCGCCGACGGCGACCTGTTCGCCGTGCTGAAGATCGTGGTCCCGGCCGACCCGACGGAGCGAGAACGCGAACTGTTCACCGAGCTGGCCGAGGCGTCCAGCTTCGACCCGAGGACGAAGCGATGAGTGTTCCTGCCATTCGACCCGGCCTGTTGCGCCTGGAGGTCTTCTCCGCTCGGTGCGGACTGCACCCCGACCTGGTTCGCCGGTTCGTGGCACTCGGGCTGATCGAACCGGCCACGCAATCGGGCGCGGAGCTGTTGTTCGCGACAGCCCAGGTTCGCCGGGTGGAGCGCATGCAGCGCCTCCGCAGCGACCTGTCCCTCAACTACGCCGCGCTCGGGCTCGTGTTGGATCTGCTCGATCGCATCGACGACCTCGAACGCAGCGCCCGCGGGAGCGCACCCCACCCAGAAGAGAACTGACATGGACCCACAACGACTCACCCAGCGATCACAAGAAGCGCTCGGGGCGGCCCAGGCGGTTGCGACGCGCCTCGGCCAGACCGAGGTCGACGACGAACACCTGTTGGTCGCATTGCTCGAACAGCCCGACGGGCTCGTCCCGCGCCTTCTCGGACAACTCGACGTCGACGTCGCTGCGCTCCTGGCCGCAACCGAGCAGTCGTTGGCCCGCCGGCCGAGAGTGACCGGCCCCGGCGCATCACCGGGTCAGGTGTTCGTCACCAAGCGCCTGAGCCACCTGCTCGAGACCGCCGATGCCGAGGCGCGTCGCCTCAAGGACGACTACGTGTCGGTGGAACATCTCGTGCTCGCGCTGCTCGACGACGGCTCGGCATCTGATCTCCTCGCCCGGTTCGGGGTCACGACCGATGGGTTCTTGGGTGCACTCAGCCAGATCCGCGGGAACCAGCGGGTCAGGTCCGCAACGCCCGAAGCGTCCTACGAGGCGCTGGAGAAGTACGGCCGTGATCTGACCGTGGACGCCCGCAGCGGCAAGCTCGACCCCGTCATCGGTCGCGACACCGAGATCCGTCGGGTCATCCAGATCCTGTCTCGCAAGACGAAGAACAATCCGGTCCTCGTCGGCGAACCCGGTGTCGGCAAGACCGCCATCGTCGAAGGACTCGCCCACCGCATCATGCGCGGCGACGTGCCCGACGGTCTCCGAGACAAGACACTGTTCGAGCTCGACATGGGATCGCTCGTTGCCGGCGCCAAGTACCGCGGTGAGTTCGAGGAACGTCTGAAGGCGGTGCTCAGCGAGGTCAAGGCAGCCGAGGGCCAGATCCTGCTCTTCGTCGACGAATTGCACACCGTCGTCGGGGCCGGCGCGAGCGAGGGCGCCATGGACGCGGGCAACATGCTCAAGCCGATGCTCGCCCGCGGCGAGCTCCACATGATCGGCGCCACCACCCTCGACGAATACCGCAAACACATCGAGAAGGACGCGGCGCTGGAACGCCGCTTCCAGCCCGTGATCGTCGACGAACCCTCCGTCGAGGACGCCCTGTCGATTCTGCGGGGCATCAGAGAACGGCTCGAGGTGTTCCACGGCGTCAAGATCCTCGACAGTGCGCTCGTCGCTGCGGCCACACTGAGCGATCGCTACATCTCCGACCGGTTCCTTCCCGACAAGGCCATCGACCTCGTCGACGAGTCGTGCGCGATGCTGCGCACCGAGATCGACTCGATGCCGAGCGAACTCGACGAGATAACCCGCCGGGTGACTCGTCTCGAGATCGAGGAATCGGCGCTCGACAAGGAGAGCGACCCTGCGTCGAAGAAGCGGCTGGAGGAGCTGCGCCGTGAGCTCGCCGACCAGCGCGGCGAGGCCGACGCCATGCACGCCCAATGGGAGGCCGAGCGCCAAGCCATCCGCAGAGTCCAGGCGTTGCGCGAAGAGATCGAACAGGTCCGGGTCGAGGCCGACCGCGCCGAACGCGACTACGACCTCGACACCGCAGGCCAACTCCGCCACGGACGGCTGCCCGAGCTCACCAAGCGCCTCGAAGCCGAAGAGGCCCGACTCCAGGACAAGCAGGGCACGGGTCGGCTGCTGCGCGAGGAGGTCACCGAGGAGGAGATCGCTCAGGTCGTCGGCCGCTGGACGGGCATTCCGGTGAGTCGCCTCATGGAAGGCGAACGCGACCAAGCTGTTGCGACTCGACGAGATCCTGCACGAACGGGTCATCGGTCAGGACGAAGCCGTGCAGCTGGTTGCCGACGCCGTCATCCGGGCCCGCTCCGGGGTGAAGGACCCTCGCCGACCCATCGGCAGCTTCTTGTTCCTCGGCCCGACGGGCGTCGGCAAGACCGAGCTGGCCAAGACGCTCGCCGCTGCGCTGTTCGACAGCGAGGACAACATCGTCCGCATCGACATGAGCGAGTACCAGGAACGCCACACGGTCAGTCGCCTCATCGGCGCACCCCCGGGCTACATCGGCTACGACGAGGGCGGCCAACTCACCGAAGCCGTCCGCCGCAAGCCCTACTCGGTGGTGCTGTTCGACGAGATCGAAAAAGCGCACGGAGACGTGTTCAACACGCTGCTGCAACTCCTCGACGACGGGCGCCTCACCGACTCCCAGGGCCGAACGGTCGATTTCCGCAACACCGTGGTGATCATGACGTCCAACATCGGATCGCACCACCTGCTCCATGGCATCACGGGTTCGGGTGAGATCAAAGACGATGCCCGCGACGCGGTCATGGCCGAACTCCGGGCCCACTTCCGGCCGGAGTTCTTGAACCGACTCGACGACATCGTGCTCTTCAAGCCGCTGCAGATCGATGAGATCGAGCGCATCGTCGGACTCCTGGTGGACGACCTCCGCCGCCGTCTCGCCGACCGTCAACTCCATCTCGTGTTGACCGAGGCAGCGTCCCGCCACATCGCCGAACAGGGCTTCGACCCGGTCTACGGAGCGCGGCCGCTCCGGCGGTTCCTCCAGCACCAGCTCGAGACCCGTATCGGCCGGGCGCTGCTCGCCGGCGACGTCCACGACGGCGCGGTCATCACCGTCGACGTGGCCGACGACGATCTCGTCGTCTCCTGGACCAACCCGACCGATCACGATTGGCCCCGTGCCGAGGGCTAGGGCGTCGAAGGCGTCCAGCGGCCACCGCCACATGCGCGCATGCTGGATCCTGTATCGCCTATGCGGCCGCTCGACGCCGGCGATTCAGCCTCGCTGCGACGCACGAATCAGACGACGCTCGCGAGACGACGTGACTCGGAATCAGCCAGTTCCCTTCGGGCCACGACGATCTTCGAGAAGATCGACGACATCTTCTCGGCATCACCTTCGATCCGCGCATTGAACATGTCACCCTCCAGCTCCGCGAGTCGAAGACGGACGTAGTAGTCCAGCATCTCCTTCAGGTGGGCGAGCACGATCTTGCCGGTGAGCAACGGATGGTTGTTGGTGACATTGGCGTCGGCGAACCGCAACCCGTGTTCCAGCTCGACCTCGAGCCCCTGACGGAACTCCTCGGTCGGCACGTCGAGCGCCTCCCCACCGAGTTGCGCTCGGATGATCTCGGCGTCCTCGCCAGTCACCGTCGATTCGACGACAGCAGTCCAATCGTGGATGCCGAGTTCCGCACAGACCCGCTGCACTTCTGCGGTTGTGACATACACGGGAGGTTGCACTTCGGTCGTAGCCATGCTCGGATACTTACCGACGACCCTCACGTCGTGGTCGCTGCCCGGTCAACTCTCGATCAAGGCGGTCGATGCTCGCCGCGGTGCGGGCGTCCTGGCAAGCAACGGGATCAGGGTCTGGACTCGGGCCCTTGGATCGGCGGAGTTGACCGGACGCTGCCACCGTCGAGTGGGTTGCGATGAGTCCTTGCTGGCCGAGTCGGATGGCCCGTCGGGTCGCTCCCGTCGGGTGTGGGTCAGCGGTTGGGTCGGGGGGCGCTGAGGGCGGCGAGGTCGAGTTCGCCGCTGACGATGCGTGCTGCCACGTCGGTGAGTTTGGTGTTGGTGTTGCGGGCCCGAGCACGGATCTGATCGAACGCAGAGGTCATGTCCAGGTGCGCGTACTCGGCGAGCATGCCCTTGGCCTGTTCGATGATGATGCGACTGTCCAGCGCGGACTGGAGCTGCGCTTCGCGTCGTCGTGCCTCGGCGCTCGCCGCAGCCTGGAGGATGGCGATGGTGGCCAGATCGGCCAGCGCTCGAGCGAGGGCGACGTCGCCGTCGTCGAGGCGTCCGGGGTGCGCTCGGAACAAGTTGAGCGTGCCGATGACGGTGCCTCGGAGCCGCAGGGGAATGGCGCACACCGACTCGTAGCCCGCGCGGTCGAGCGTACGGAGCGAATCGTGGCCATCGCCCGATGGCGATGCTGAGGTCGCCGTGCACGACGGTGTTCCCGGACGCAAACGCCTCCATGCAGGGGCCTTCGTCGTTCTGGAGCTGGAACAGTTCGAGCAGTCGGGCCTGTTCGCTCGACGCTGCGATCACTCGGAGCTGCCCATCGGTATCGGACACCAAGATGCCCGTCGCCGCGGTGTCGAGGATCTCCACACACCGTGCGGCGAGAACGGTCAGCGAGTCGATGATGTCGAAATCGGCAACAAGGGTGTCGGCGAGCTCGAGGAACGTCTCGATGACGGCCAGCTCTCGGTTGGGTGTGGCTTCACCCGGACTCGTCATGAAGAGGCTCCGTCTCGTTGGGGTCATCGTCGCCCAGATAGAGGCGATGTGCGAGCACGTCCTCGGCAACGCAAGCGACCGTGGCGCCGGTGACATACGCGTGAGCCCGGATCAGGGCCAACGCCTCGTCGACGCCGACGCCGAGTTGCACCGCCGTAGCGCCCGATGCCTGGTGCACCTCGGCTCGATGCGCATCGACATCGCTCAGATCCCCCGACAACACAGGCTGGTGCGCGTGGACTGGATCGCTGCCATCAGCCCGGGAAGCATCCGAGCCAGCACTCGGGCGTCGGCTGCCTGGTCTTCGCTGAGCATCCCGGCCGTGTCGTTGTAGAGGGTCAGGACGCCCACGATCCCGGCACCGATCTCGAGCGGAAACGCGAAGACCGCGCACGCCCCGAGGTCGAGCGCAGACGGCGTGTAGGTCGGCCACCGGCTCGTCCGGTTCCCCACCATGTCGGGTTCGACGATCGTCGATCCGAGCGTGAACGCGTCGTGACAGGGCCCCTCGCCCAAGGAGAACTGGAGATCCTCGAGCTCGTTGACGCGCTGTGAAGAGCTGCACACCGGACCGCTGTTGTGGCCACTCATGATCGAGATCCCGGCACCGTCGACCCCGAGGACCTCGACCGAGCGCGAGCACAGACTGGCGTTCGGAGGCGTCCCGATGCCGGGAGCGAACCGAGCCGCGACGCGGGCCGAGCGTTCACCGTCCAAACCGCCCCTCCCGTCGGGATGGCCGAACCGCGCGGCGGGGCGTCCAAGCGCTCATCCGATGCTGCTGCTCGCAGCACCCGGACCGACCTGGCCGAGCACGCCGCCCAGTCGCCCCGCGGTCGAGGCCACGACCCGAGCGTCGTGGCTCTGGCGCACGAGGAGATCGACCTCGGCGTGATCGCCCCGGAGAACGCTTCGGCCCAGCGATCGAAGAGATCGCCGAGGTGCGGTGGCGTACGGGAATCCGACACGTTGAGCCTCCTGGCGGGGTGCAACACGCAACCAGGGTCTGGAGCAACGTGACAGAGAGCGAAAGGCCCTCGCCCGTTCACCGTACGCCACCGACGGCCGAACGCAAGGGCGAGCTTCTCCCGGGGCGGACGAACGACGCGAATCTGGGGTTCAGCCCAACGGTCGCCACCGTGCTTGGCCAGCTCGAGCAGGCTGGCGAGCCCTGCAGGATTGGTGGTTCAGTGGTTTGCCGGTGTTCAGGGCCTGGCCACCGAACTGAGTCAGGTCGTCGCGGCCCTGGGCGGACAATTCGTCAGCAGACGGGAACGTGGTGTTCTGCGACGAGAGTTCGTCACCGACGTAGACGGCGGCAAAGTGGTTGCCCCACGTCAGCAGGCCCGCGGCAATCGCGAGCACGACGACGGCCCGGACGCCGCCGTCGGCAAGGGCTGGCCCAGCGGCTTCGATGGCTGGCTGGCGGCGAAGGCATCGCTGCCGCAAACGGAGGACGATCCCGCTTTGCAAGCCACTGCGAGGCTCCGTGTGCCCGACCCGCGAGGTACGGTGACGAGCAACAGCCCTGCTTTGCCGGGCCGCGGTGGTTGGCCAACGAACCTCGGCCTCGACCACCAGCGCTGCTCCGAACCCCGGTAGCGCGATCTCAGATCGCAGCTACCCACGGAGCTCGGATGCAGCCACCACGAAGCACCAACCTCGCCGAATCGGGCAGTTCCTCGGTCATCGGGCCCGGACCTCGGCCGCTCAGCGACGTCACCGAAGCCGAGGCATCGACCGCCTGGGCGATCCTCGACGCGTCACCCGACGCCGTCGTCATGGTCGACGGACACGGGCTCATCGAACTAGCCAACCGTCAAACCGAACTGCTCTTCGGCTACGACCGCGGGGAGTTGCTCGGCCGGCCAGTCGAGGTGCTTCTTCCCGAGCGGATCAGCCGAGCCCACACCGCACACCGGACATGCTTTGGTGCCACGCCCGAGATGCGATCCATGGGCTCCGGCGCTGGCCTGTTCGCACGCCGAGCCGACGGAAGCGAGATCGCCGTCGAGGTCAATCTGAGCCCAGTCGATCTCCACGGCGAACTCCATGTGATCGCAGCCGTCCGCGACGTCAGTGAACGGATTGCCGCCGAGGCGTTCGACCTCGAGATCCAACAAGCTCTCGCCGCAGCACAACGCAAAGCCTCGGTGCTCGAAGACCGCGCTCGAATCGGCCGCGACATGCACGACACCGTGATCGCACGGCTCCTCGCGACCGGCATGAGCATCGCGGCATCGATCGGTCGGCTGGACGACCCTGCGCTCCGACAACGATTCAGCGCCCTCGCGGATGAGATCGACACCTCCATCAACGAGATCCGAACCACGATCTACGGCATCCGATCACAGACGGACTGGGGCGAGGGGCTGAGAGGGCAGATCCTCGCCGTAGTGGTCGACAGGAGCCGCCTCATCGGTTTCGAGCCGACGGTCAAGCTGCACGGGGCAATCGACGAGCTCCCGGTACGCATCGGCGACGAACTGCTGGCGACGATCCAAGAAGCTCTCGGCAACATCGCCAAGCACGCGCAGGCGAACGCGGTCATCGTCAGTGTCGAGGTCACGACCGCCCACCTCGACGTCCACATCGAAGACGACGGAGTCGGCTTCTCCGCCGCTGTCGGCGCCGAGAGCCACACCACACTCACCGGACATGGAGTCGCGAACATGACCGCCAGAGCCGAATCCCTCAACGGCACCGCCACCATCTCCTCGGCGGCCGATCACGGCACGACCGTCAGCTGGACCGTCCCCCTGCCCTGAGCAAACCCGACCGCACAGCGACTCCGCATGAGGGTGCGACCTTCGCTTCGCGACCATGGCCACCGTCCCGAGCTGTTGACTGCGGCCTCAGCGAGGCGAGGTCGCGTGCCCTTCGGCGCCGGGATCGCTCAAGTACTCCCAACTGAATTTGCCGTAGTGAATGATGTCGTGGCCTCCGTTGTCTGCAAGAACCGCGCCGACAACTATTCGGTCGGCGTCATCGACTGCCACGCCGATCAACGCATGGCCGGCTTCGAGTTCGTCACGGATCAATGCCTGATGGTCGTTGCTGTATCGGAATGCCTGGACTGCACGGCTGATTCGCTCGCGCCTACTTCCGTGTTCGCCGGTGGGATCGAGTGCCCGGGCGCCGGCGGCGCAGCAGTACACGTGGATCCCGTCGAGTGGCACGCCGGCAGCGAGAAGGCCCGAGACCGCTGCAGGAACGGCTTCGAGGGGCTCATCGACGATGCCGTAGACATGTCCTGCGGGGCTTGCGCGGAACTCGTCGGAGTTCGTGTCGGGGACGTCGAGCGATTCGGGAGTCATGGTGGGCCTTGTCGATCGGGAAGACCTCGCGACGATCGCTTCTCCGCGAAGTAGGCGTGGTGGGACCTGGGAGGGACGGTAGGGACACCGACACAATGCGGCCAGGGCCTTTCGTCGCACGAAGCGTGCGCCGCTATCGGCTGACTCACGCGGCGTCGCAACAAGTCGTTGGCGACAACGGGTCCGTTTCGGGCCCGGCCCGTGACGCCGACCACCACCGTGAGAGCCACAGAACCCCAGGTCAGGGAGTGCCCGGGGCGGGGTTCGAACCCGCACGACCCTTGCGGGTCAGAGGGGTTTAAGTTCCCCAAACAACGTCCGGTTGATACGCCCTGGCCCGTAGAAACGCGCAGAATCCGGGCGTTGCGTCCGTCGAGTGCGCTCCCGTCCGGCCGTAACCCCTGGTGTTGGCGGGCCAACGGCTACTTCGAGACCAGCTTCTTGCCGGGCCGGGCCTTCGACGACGTCCCTGATTTCAACCGGCAGCTCACAGGCTGGCTGACGAAACGGGCCAACGTGCGTGTCCATGCCACGACCCGCGTCCGTCCCGCCGAAGCGATCGTCGAAGACCGTGGCTCGATGCTCGAACTCCCGGCTGCGATGCCTGACGTCACCTGGCGCCACAGCATCCGTCTGCCCCGTGATCACTACGTGCGGGTCGAGACCAACGACTACTCGGTCAACCCCCGCTTCGTTGGCCGCCGAGTCGAGGTCGCCTTGAGCCTCGATGAGGTGGTCGTGGCCTGCGACGGGACCGAGGTCGCCCGCCATCGCTGCTGCCTCGCCACCCACCAAACGATCCTGGCCGCCGAGCACGCCCGGGTGCTGCGCCAGATGCGTATCGAAGCACGAGCTGTTGAGGCCGTCGCCGACGCTTTGGGCGATGACGGCATCGAGGTCCGCGACCTCGCCGTGTATGACCGGGTCGCGTCATGACCGCCACCAAAGATCTCGTTCACTTGTGCCGAGCCCTGAAAGCCCCGACGCTCGCGTCGGCTGTCGAGCGGCTCGCCGAACGGGCCCGGACCGACGGCTGGACTCACGAGGAGTTCCTCGCCGCGTGCTTGGAGCGTGAAGTCGCCGCACGCCAAGCCAACGGCGGCGAGCTCCGCATCCGCGCTGCGAAGTTCCCGGCCCGCAAGACCCTCGAGGACTTCGACTGGGACCACCAACGCTCCCTCAAGCGTGACGTCATCGCTCACCTCGGGGCCCTGGACTTCATCGAAGCCGCGACGACAACGTCGTGTTCCTCGGCCCGCCTGGCACCGGCAAGACCCACCTCGCGACCGGCATCAGCATCCGGGCGTGTCAAGCCGGCCACCGGGTCCTGTTCGCCACCGCCGCCGAATGGGTCGCCAGACTCGCCACCGCCCACAATCAAGGCACCCTTCACGACGAGCTCCGACGCCTCGGCCGCTACCCGCTGCTGGTTATCGACGAAGTCGGCTACATCCCCTTCGAAGCCGACGCCGCGAACCTGTTCTTCCAGCTCGATCTCGGCCCGCTACGAACGCGCCAGCGTGATCGTCACCTCCAACAAGCCCTTCGGTCGCTGGGGCGAAGTCTTCGGCGATCCCGTCGTCGCCGCCGCCATGATCGACCGCCTCGTCCACCACGCCGAAGTCGTCAGCCTCAAAGGCGACAGCTACCGGCTCAAGGACCGAGACCTCGGAAGGAGCCTCCCCACCACCAACGACACAGAGTGACCACCCCGGACCCCAATGGGGGGTCAGTTTTCGGCCGACGCCAGGGGGTCAAAATTCAGCCGACGTTGACAACGGCCTGGTACCGGAAATCCTGTGCACCTTTTGTGCACGTCGAACCCGGCCGAGTGAGTCCGCCGAGGACGAACGTCTCGATCGTCCCGACCACGCTACCGAGTTCGAGCGAATCCCGCGGCCTGGCCCGCTCACCACCGTCATGTCGAGATCTCGATGTTGCAGGGCTTCGAAGGCGCCGCGTGGAACTAGTGGCAGCCCCAGCCGCCACTCTTCCCAAGCTGAGTGCTAGGGCTTCGTTGTGAGCGCTACTGGCGTGGCCGTCACCCAACTGTCGCCCGAGAGCGGCCGGAAGGAGTCGATGATCGGAGTTCCCTCGGCATTCAGGCCAGGCAACCCGAGCGTGCGGCGAGCGGTGTCAACCACTCGATCGACACCATTGTGTCGGAACGAGACACATCGGGCGGAACGATCCTCGCTGGCGAAGGAGTGGTGCGCGCAGCCGCCCATACACACCGGTAGCGCAACGCAGTCGACACACTCCTCATCTTGGAACGGGTCGTATTCAAGCCATTTGTCGAGCCCGGAGTTGATGACTTCATAGGACTCGATGTTGCCGATGATGCTTGCTTCGTCGCCGACGTTGTCCCAGCATTTCCAGAGTTCGCCCTTGGCCCCGATGATCAGGTCGGTGGCACGAACGGCGACACACGGCGTGGCGATGGGCTGCGGAAGAGCGCGTGACCGAAAGCCGTAGCGTTCGACCATCGCAAAGAACTCGATCTCGATCTCGCTGAAATCCTCGCCGGAGAAGCACGCCCCGCTGTAGGTTGCTGCCGGCGCTGCAGCGACATCGGTTTCATTTATGATGCGACCGGGGTAAATGATGAGCCGACCGGCAAACCCCTCGGCGGCAAGGATCTGCACCAACTCCTCGCTGTAGCCGAGATTTCCGGCGTCGACATTCACCCGGACATGGACATCGAACGCATCGGCAGCCGCCTGAAGGTTGTCGACGATCCTTTGGAAACTGCGCCCACCACCTTTGACTGGGCGGTACTTCTCGTGGATGTCGGGGGGGCCGTCAAGCGTGACCTGTGCATGGACAACGTGCCGGTCGGCAAGCTCACGGACCGTGTCCTTCGTGAGGTGCCAGCCATTCGTGATGATCGAGGCGCTGTAGTCGACGTCGTTTTCCTCGCAGCGGGCGATGAACTGATCGCTCAGCCGGAGAAGCTGGTCTTTGCCGAGCAACGGTTCGCCGCCGAACCATGTGACGTCGAGTCGACTCATGTTCGGCAACGAATCGTCGACGAGGCGGAGAATGTGCCCGGCAACCCCATCGCTGAGCAACGCCGGAGTCTTGTCCTCATAGCAGTAGGGACAGTCGAAGTTGCAGCCGAGGCTGGTGAGAATGGTCAACCCCAAGGTGCCGTTTCCGTTCCGGCTGCGCTGATAGCGCATCCGCAGGAAGTCGAGCTCGTCGAAGGTGTTCGGGACGACCATCCGGTTGCGAACCAGGACCTCGAGCTCGTCGGCCAGACCATCGAGACCACCCGTACCCGACAGGAAATCGTCGAGCCTCGCCTTGTGGTCGCAGACCAGCTCACGAAAGTGGCCAGCGAGCCCGTTGTAGACGAAGTGCCGCCCTTCGACCTCCACAAACGTGTTGTACCTCGACCAGCCAAGCAATGTGTCTCGTGCGGTGGTGGAGGTCTCGGTGCCGGGGCTCCGCTTGCCGATGATCGTCATTGGTGTTCCATTCTCGCCATGCATATCTAGGCGGAGTAGGTGGTCTTGCACTTCGGAGTGCCCCATGGGTCCACGGAGTACGTGCCCGAGCACTTCACCGAGAGTCCACCATCGGGGGTAGTGAGCTTCGGCATGAGTTCACCGACTCGCAGCTTCGGCTCGAAGGCGAAGCCGCTCACTTCAGCGGCCTCGGCTTCCATGTCCACCAGCGCGATCTCGAGCTGCTCCAGCGCAGCCACCACTCCCTGTGGGAGAACGAATGCACCACTCCTGCGGATCTCGATCGAGAAACCGTCGTCGTCTTCACCCATCGGTTCGCCTTCCGGCTGTAGTGGACCCGCTTCGCCCCGAGCTGCCATGAACACCAGCTCCGGTCAGAATAGAAATGTGGTCTTGCACGTTGTGGTCCCCGCTGGTTCGTCGCTGTATTCGCTGGTGCAGGTGAGGGACAGGCCGCCGCCACGGATGGTGAGCTTGGGCATGAGTTCGCCAATCCTCAGTTGTGGCTTGTACCCGAACCCGCTGACTTCGGCCGTATCAGCTTCGACCTCGACAAGCGCCGCCTCGAGCTGCTCCAGCGCCGCAACCACAGCGTCCGGTAGCTCGTAGCCACCCGTGGTCCGAATCGCGACGGCAAAGCCGTTGACGGTGGCATCTTGGACCGACGTCGGTGCGCTCGGTTCGTCCTGGTCTTCGGAACTCATACGACTACTCCTACTGGTGCGGGTCGGTCGGGCACAGTTGTCATCTCATGGAAACGTGAAGGTCGTCTTGCAATGGCCACCCGTGCCGTCGGGACCGGTACCTTCGTACTCACTGGTGCAGGTGAGGGCCAGGCCGCCGCCACGGATGGTGAGTTTGGGCATGAGTTCGCCAATCCTCAGTTGTGGCTTGTACCCGAACCCGCTGACTTCGGCCGTATCAGCTTCGACCTCGACAAGCGCCGCCTCGAGCTGTTCGAGCGCCGCAACCACTCCGTTGGGTAACTCGTAGTCGCCGCTCTTGCGGAGCTCGATCACGAACCCACTCGGCTCGCCGTCGGCTTCCTGCGGTCCATCTCCGCTGTCGCTCATGGAATCCCCCGTTCATCCAACCGTTTCGCCAACCAAGACGACGAACCAAATCCGCAGTTACAGCTTGAACCCAAAATTTCGACCGGGAAGCTCGTCGGGTCGTGCCGAACTCAACGAACTCCATGCCTCTCATATGAGAGATCACGCACATCCCAGCGTCCAGCGAGACCCCGGACTTGGACCGGCCCGCGGACCAATGCTGCAGAATCTCCACGACGTCAATCACGTCAAACGCTCTCCTTGCCAACACGCTCCTCCTCGCCGCTGGGCTGAGGACAAACAACTACTCCGACAAGGAACCGGGCCCGCTGACCCCGACGCCCACCACCACGAACCTCGCGATGGATTACCTGAACGCCGACCCGGGGGATTACGTGAACGAATCAGCCCCTACGCGATGGATTACGTGAACGCCGACACCCGGGGGACCTTGGCGAGCAGGTTCCTGGCGGAATGGACCCGGCAACGCTGCCACGACGACCCTTGAAAGCATTTCCGGATCGCAGCCTTGAGGCCTTCGTGCGCGTCGGAGATCACGAGTCGCACACCGCCCAGGCCCCGCTTCTTGAGCGACCTGAGGAACTTCGTCCAGAACGTTTCGTCTTCGGAGTCGCCGACCTCGACACCAAGGACCTCGCGGTCACCGTTGGCGGTGATCCCAGTGGCGACGACAACCGCTCGGGACACGACCTGGCCGAGGGCGTCGTCGCGGACGTTCACATAGGTCGCGTCGAGATACACGTACGGGAAGCCGACATGACCCAAAGTGCGGTTCCGGAACGCGTTGACGCGTTCGTCGAGCCCCGCGCAGATCCGGCTGACCTCGGATTTGGAGATCCCGGTGTTCACCCCGGCAGCGGCGACGAGGTCATCGACGGCGCGTGTGGAGACGCCGTGGACGTAGGCCTCCATCACCACCGCATACATGGCCTGATCGATCCGGCGACGCGGTTCCAAGATCTCAGGAAAGAACGAGCCTTTGCGCAGCTTCGGGATCCCCAACTCCAGGTCGCCGGCCATCGTCGACAGCACCCGGGGCCGGTGCCCGTTGCGATGCGTGACCCGCTCCCCGAGCGCTCCCACAACCCGGCCCGATCTTGACCGAGGCCTCGTTCTCGATCAGCTGCTGGAGCGCCCACCGGGCCAACTCCCGGATCAGATCGGTTCCGTCCTCGACCGCGATCGCGTCGAGTAGTTCTTCTACGGCAGACTCATTCAGAGCCATCGGCGTGTTCTCCTTGGTGTGCACTTTGGTAGGTACACACCGAGCATCACGCCGGTGGCTCACCCCATGGCGGAACCCGCCGAAACCCCACCACACCAAGGGGCTCATACCCCGGTGGTCCGTGATCGCCGACACCCACCTGAAACCCCAGAACCGCAGGTCAGGGAGTGCCCGGGGCGGGGTTCGAACCCGCACGACCCTTGCGGGTCAGAGGGGTTTAAGCCCTCAGCGTCTGCCAGTTCCGCCACCCGGGCCTCGCCGCAACACTAACGTTCGCGGCGACACGACCACTGCAGGGGGCTGGCCATGACGAACCGACTCGATGGACGGGTGATCCTCATCACGGGAGGGGCCAGGGGCCAAGGCGCCACCGAGGCCCGCCAGGCCGCCGCCGAGGGGGCGAGCGTCATCGTCGCCGACGTACTCGACGACGACGGCCAGACGGTCGCCGGCGAGGTCGGCGGCGCCTATCACCATCTCGACGTCACCTCGGCAGCCGACTGGCGACGGGTCGTCGACGCCGTCATCACCGACCACGGGCGCATCGACGGCCTGGTCAACAACGCCGGGATCTTCCGGCGAGAGGGCTTGCTCGACGGCACCGAGGACACCTTCAAGCTGGTGATCGACGTCAACCAGCACGGCGTCTTCCTCGGCATGGCCGCCGTTGCGCCGGTCATGCGCGATCAGGGCGCAGGCAGCATCGTCAACATCTCGTCGGTCGCCGGGATGCGGGGCCAGACCTCCATCGCCTACGTCGCGTCGAAGTGGGCCGTGCGAGGGATGACCAAATCGGCCGCGCTCGAGCTCGCGCCACACGGCGTGCGGGTCAACTCGGTGCACCCTGGTGCGATCGAGACCGACATGTTGACCAGCCTCGGCCAGCCCATCATCGATCGCCTGGTGGGGGCGGTGCCCATGGGCCGCCCGGCCGCACCCGGCGAGGTCGGCTCGGTCGTGATGTTCCTTCTGAGCGACGACGCGAGCTACGTGACGGGAACCGAGATCGTCGTCGACGGTGGCCTCATCATCTGACACCCCGTCAGCAGGCCCATCGGTGCTGGCCTACCGTGTGCGCCATGGCCATCGACCCCCTCGATCTGATCTCCCCTGCCCGCTATGGCGACCAGGGTGCGCCCCACGACGCCTGGGCGCAGTTGCGCACCGAACCGCTGCACTACATGGAACCCGAGGGATTCCAGGCCTTCTGGCCGATCACCCGGCACCGCGACATCATCGAGATCTCTCGCCAGCCGGCGCTGTTCTCCAACACGAGCGGCATCGTCATCCTCAACGACGACCAGGTCGAACGCGAGCACAACAGCGACAACCCGCTGCGCCAGATGAAGACCGTCATCGAGACCGACCCGCCCGATCACCGGGTGTTGCGCAAGGTCGCCAGCGGCTTCTTCACGCCCAAGGGCATCGAACGACTCGACGAGGTCGTCACCACCTCAGCGCGAGACGTCATCGATGCACTGGGCCCCGAGGGCGAGGCCGACTTCGTCGAACGCCTGGCCCAGCGTCACCCACTACGGGTGCTGTGCACCATCCTCGGGGTCCCCCGAGACCAGGAGGATCACCTACTCGAGCTCACCTCACAGTTGCTCGCCTCCGACGACCCCGACCTGCAACGAGAGGGTGACGACCGCCATGAGGCGAGCCGGAACCTCGGGCTCGAGTTCTTCGAGATGTTCAACACGATCATCGAGGACCGCCGAGCGAATCCCAAGCCCGACCTCGCCACCATGTTGGCCACTGCGACCTTCGACGATGGCACGCCGATGTCGATGACCGACACGCTCGGGTATTACCTGATCGTGTTCAACGCCGGCCACGACACCACCCGCCACTCGCTCAGCGCGGCCATCGAGGCCTTCGTGGAGCACCCCGATCAGCTCCAGCGCCTCCGCGAGAACCCCGACCTCGTCACCAGCGCCGTCGAAGAGGTCGTCCGCTGGAGTGCGCCGGTCAACTACATGAAGCGCACCGTCACCCGCGACGTCGAATTCGACGGCGCCGAGTTGAAGGCGGGCCAGCACCTGGCGCTCTTCTATGCGTCGGCCAACCGCGACGAGACCGTGTTCGACGATCCGCTGCGCTTCGACATCGGCCGCCACCCCAACCGTCACCTCGGCTTCGGGTGGGCCGAGCACTACTGCCTCGGCGCGCACCTCGCCCGCGCCAGCATCCATGCGCTGCTGACCGAGATGGCCGCCCGCGTCGAAGTCCTCGAACCCGCCGGCCCACCACGTCAGGTGCTCTCGAGCTTCATCGTCGGCCGCAAGACGCTCCCCGTGCGGTACCGCATCGCCGCCTGAACGTTCATCGACCTGCAGCGCGGGAGTGCGTCCCAGCGTCGTTGTGCGGGGGTGCGGGCCGGCCCAGGAGCGGACGTGGCGATCGAAGTCGCGGAAGTCGATGCCGGGTCCATGAGATCGGCGGCGGCCTGACTCATCCATCGAACGCGAGTTCTGGGGTATGGCAAACAAGGCCGAAATCACGCTGTTCGACAGAAGAAGATCTGAGAATCTCGACGAGCCTCGAGAACGCTCGACCGGCTGCCCATCGCCAACCGGTGGCGCCCATCGGGGCGCCTGCACGCAGCGCGCTAGGTTCGTTGCCTGTTCCTTTCTTCGTCTCGCTCCGATTCATGATCACCGATCCCGCCACTGCGTTGGGTGTCATGGTCACCGCAGCGGTGGCGAGCCAATGGATCGCGACCCGCCTGCGCGTGCCATCGGTGCTGATCCTGTTGTCGGCCGGACTGGCGATCGGCGCCGTGGTCGACCCCGACGACCTCCTCGGCGACCTGCTCTTCCCGGTCGTTTCCTTCGGTGTCGCCATCTTGTTGTTCGACGGCGCCCTCGGGCTCCGGTTCCGGGCATTGGGCGACGCCGGCCAACCCGTCGTGCGTCTGGTGACGCTCGGGCTCCTGGCCACCTGGGCCGTCGGTGCCGCAGCGGCGGGTCTCTTCCTGTCCGTCGACTCGGGTATCGCGCTGTTGATCGGCGCGATCGTGACCGTGTCCGGGCCGACGGTCATCGGTCCGATCCTCAGCATCGTCCGCCCACGAGAGCCTGTGGCCTCGGTCCTTCGCTGGGAAGGCATCCTGATCGATCCCGTCGGGGCGGCCCTGGCGGTCGTGGTGCTCGATGCCGTCCTCGAAGAACGTGCCGGACCTGCGATCGCGCTGCGGGTCCTCACGACGATGGGGGCAGGCCTCGGCACGGGGGCCATCGCCGGGCTCGTCATGGTGCTGTTGTTGCGCACCCACCGCATTCCGGATCCGTTGCAGGTGCCGGCGTCGCTCGCGCTGTTGGTCCTCTCCTACTCGTTGGCCAACCAGATGCGACCCGAGTCGGGACTCGTCGCCGCCACGGTCCTGGGAATCGTGCTGGCCAATCGACGCGAAGCGGCCTCGGGACACATCACGGTGTTCAGCGCGCATCTGGGCACCACCGTGTTGGGCCTGTTGTTCATCGTGCTGGGCGCTCGGACCGACATCGGCGACCTGCTCGAGCCGCTGGCCGGATCGCTCGCGCTGGCAGCAGCTCTCGTGCTCGTGGCCCGCCCCCTGGCGGTGCTGGTGTCCACACTCGGAACCCGCCTGACCTGGGGAGATCGAGGGTTCCTCGCCAGCCTGGCGCCGCGCGGGGTGGTCGCAGCATCCGTTGCGTCGCTGTTCGCGATCGAGCTCGAGGACCACGGCATCGACCCGGGACCCATGGTGCCGGCGGTGTTCACCGTCGTGGTGGCGACGGTGGTGGTGGCGGGTCTCGCGGCCCGCACCGCAGCGCTGCGGCTGCGGGTTGCACGGCCGGATCCCGTCGGCGTCGCGCTCGTGGGTGGCGACCACTTCACGTTGGCGCTCGCCGACAGCCTCACCGCACGGGACGTCCCGGTCATCATCGTCGGCGTGGAGGACGACGTGGCCGACAAGGCGTTCGAGCGCGGGTTGCTGGTCTTCCAGGGACGACTCGACACCGACGATCTGGCCGAGGCAACCGATCTGGTGGGCATCTCACGCGTGGTCGCGCTGTCGGGCATGGCACATCTCGACCGCTACGTGACCGAACGCCTGGCGTCGTCGGTGGGACGAGCAAACGTGTTCGCCGCATCGATGCTCGACGACGCCGGCGACGCCGTGGTCGAACCCGATGCGACGATCACCCCGCGTGAGATCTTGCCGGGGGCCCTCAGCGCCCGTTCGCTCGACGAGCTGGTCGCCGCAGGCGTCGGGCTGCGCTCCCGGAGCATCGACGACGACCAGGTGGACGACGAGCGGTTCGTGACCGTGTGCCGGATCGCAGACAGCGGCGCCGTTGCGTTCGGCCAGGACGCCACAGACCCCCGCCGAGGCCGATGGACAATCGAGCTCGGTCCACTCGCCGAGCCGGCAGACATGCCGCCGCCGCACGGGACGGGATAGCCCCGACGTGATCGGTCGGGCCCGCCAGGTCGGTGTTCCGCTCGGATGGGCGCCCCGACACCAGGGGCGCCGCAGGCTCAGGCCGTTCGACCGCGTTCGCCGACCTCGAGAGCGGCATCGATGGATCCGTCGACGATCTTCGCGGCTACATCTCGCAATTTCTCGTTGCGGCTCTGCGACAGCGTCCGCAGGACGCCGAACGCTTCTTCGTCATCGAGACCCAGCCGGGCACGGAGCATGCCCTTCGCCTGGCCGATGACGTCGCGTGATGCCAGGGCCTCACGCAATTGCTCGACGAGCTGCAGGACATCGTCGAAGGTCTGTGCGTTGCGGAGCACCACTGCGGCCTGGCTGGCCAGGAGCGCGCCGATGCGCTCGTCGGCGTCGTCGAAGGCGTGGTCTCGGCTGTAGAGGTTGAGCGATCCCACGACGTCGCCGCGGATCACCAGGGGGATCGAGTACGACGCCCGGACGCCCTCCTGCATGGCCGACTCGATGAAGTCCTTCCAGCGCTCCTCGCCGGCGAAGGAGTCGACACGGACCGGTTCGCCGGCGTCGATCGCGAGCAGGCACGGTCCGGTGCCGAGCTGATACTGGACGGCATCGATGCGATCGGCAGTGGAATCGCTCGCCGCTCGCAACGAGACCAGCCCGTCCTTGACGAGGGCCACGCCACAGGCGTCGCATGCGGCGATGAGTGCGACCGACAGGGTGGCCACGCGTTCGAGGGTCGTCTCGAGACCGTCCTCGACGATGAGGACCTGGCCCAGAGCAGCCAACTGCTCGGTTACGTCCTCGGCCATTGCCAGCTACCCCCGCGTGCCCGAGCCATAGGGCCGGGCAGCATCGAAATCGAAATGGAGTGAAGGCTTTGGCTCAACCGACAAGGCCGAGCGTACCGCCGGCGGCACCGCATTCGACGGGGCTGATCGAGTCGGCCACCGCCATTTCCGCACGTGATAACGTCAGTTCGCCGGTTGAGCCACCAGCTGGTCTTTTTGAGTCTGGTCTCCCACCTCAGAGGATCACCATGGTCTCCGTTCCAGCCGCGCCTGCATCGCAGCCTCGACTCGCCGTTTCGGTGGACGGTGCTCGCCTGAGCATGGCGGGGTTGGTCGACGCATCGACGCTGCATCTGTTCCGATACGCCCTCGATGCTGCGAATGACTGCGCAACGGTTGACTTGACCCGCGTGCGGGAATTCTCCGTCGAGGGTGCGGCGGAACTCGAGCGTTGGGCGCGTGACCGCCGCTCGCCGGTCGACATCATCATCTCTGCGCCTGTCTGGCTGCATCTCGAGCAGTTGGACCTGGCGCCGTTGGCACAGGCACGGGTCCGCTGATGATCGCTTCGGAGCGATCAGACGACCTCGGCCCGTGTGGGTCGCCCACTTCCCCCACTGCATTGCCGGTGCATGCCGAGATCGACCACCACGGGCGCTTGGTCGCCACCATGCTCGGCGAACTCGACGCTGACCGAGCCCCCCGACTCGTGACGCTTCTCGCCGAACGCCCGGTGCCGGTGGATGTCGTCGACTGCCGCTTCGTCTCACGGGTCTCGCCGGCCGGACTCCGGTCACTGATCGGCGTCAACCGACCCGCCGACCGCATCGTCACCGGGCCCACCATGGCCCGGACCGCAGCCCGGTGCGGACTCACCAGCCAGCTCGATCACGTCTCCACTGCGTTGCCACCGGCGCTGGATCGCGCCCCGTTCGGCGCAGCCATCCACGACGCCGACCTGCGCTATCGCTACGTCAACGAGCGCCTCGCCGAGATCAACGCGCTCCCGGCACCGGCGCACATCGGCCGCACCGGGCCCGAGCTGTTCGATCCCCTCGTCGATGAGGTCACACCGATCCTCGCCGACGTGGTCAGCACCGGGCGGACACGTCACCACATGGTCGATGCCGAGACCCCGACCGACCACACCGCACTGTGGTGTTCGTACCTTCCCGTCGAACTCGACGACGGCCCGGGAGTCGTGGCGCTCGTGCAGCCACCAGGCGTGATCCCCATCGGGGGTGCGCACCAGCCGGAGGCCCGCGTGTCGTTCAGGCGAGGCGCCGCATCGTGATGCGGTGACCGCGACAGATGCTCTGGTGAACCGCTACTCGGCCGGAGCCATCCACCACTTGCCGCGGCCCTTCGCCTTCGCCAGGTAGAGCGCCGCGTCGGCCTCCTGGATGAGCCGTTCGAGGTCGGGGTGATCGCGATGGTGCACGATGCCGACGCTCGCACCGAGGGCGACCATCCGGCCGGCCAACTCGACGGGTTCGCTCACCGCGGCGATGAGCCGATCGGCGACCGCGGCGAGATCCCGACGACCGCACGGCGGCTGACACAGGACGACGAACTCGTCGCCACCGACCCGGACGACCTCGTCGCCCCGCCGGATCGACGGTACGCATGACCTCAGCGACATGACGCAGAGCCAGGTCACCGACCTCGTGACCCAGCTGATCGTTGATCGTCTTGAAGCGATCGAGATCCACATAGAGCACTGCGCTGCCCGGCAGGTCGCCGGCATCGACCGCCGTCGAGACGGGCGCGATTGGCGAGCCCGGTCAACGGATCGGTGTACGCCAGCGTCTCGAGCTGGCGACGACTCGAGCTCCTGGGTCACCGCCGAGGCCGCAGATGTCGACCGCCTGCTTGAGATGCACCTGTTGGTTCGGACTCGCCGGCCCCGGTTCGCGACGCCAACACACCAGCATCATCGGCCCGGTCGGCGACGGAACCGGGCGACGCCAGACAGCCTGCGAACCCGGCCGCGTGCGCAGCGGCGGCCACCCGTGGTCCGAGCGTCTCCGGCGATCGATCGTCGCACTCGAGCGGCAGGATCGTCCTCGCCGGCCAGCAGGCCCGGACCATCACCGGGATAGAGACCCGACAACGCGGATCGAGCGGCGTGTCGTGCAGCGGGCCGATCGTCCCGTCGGCTCGTTCGCCGATCACGACACCGACCGCCGCCATCGGATGGCCGCGCCATCGACCGGGCGACCGTGTCGAAGACGTCGCGCCATGCCGCGCCTGCGGCGATGAGCGCAACCGCCTCGGCGAAACGATGCTGGGTCGCCTCTTCGGTCAGCACCACGACGTAGCCACCGACCTCGGGATCGTCCAACGCGGTTCTCGACCCAGAAGTCGGTGTACCGCTCGGCGCCGTCGACGGTGAGGTACCGCAGACGCACCGGCCCCATCACCCGGCCCGGCAGGCCGACGCTGAACGACAGCAGCTCGACGGCGTAGTCGTGGTCACTCGGGATGGACGAAGTCGAGGACGTTCGCCGCCGATCACTACCGGTGCCCGAGACAGCCAGCGCCTCGGACCGATCGTGTTCGCCGTGAGCCGACCAGCAGCTTCAGGAGGCGATCGTTGCAGTCGAGGATCGACCGCCGCGCGTCGAAGACCACGAACGCGAAGCGGCAGGGCGCTCGCGTGCCGCCACATCGGCGCGTGCGGGTCGATCCGACCAGGTCCGCTGTCCATCGGATGACCATCGGCACCGCGACGACTCAGTCCTGAGTCGCCGCCGGGCTGCCAGCCGCCCGGGCGGCCGAATGGCGCAACAGCGCAGCCAGCGCCGATTGCTCGAGATGGTCGGCGTCGACCGGGACACGCAGGTGCACGACCTGACGGTCGTCGGGATCCCATTCGATGGAGGCACCCATCTCCGCGAACACGTGCAGCATCGCCTGATTGGACGGTCAGGACCATCGCGTGAAGGTCTCGATGCCCTCACCGAAGGCATGGGCGACGAGCGCGTCGAGCAGCACCCGTCCGATACCACGGCCCTGGTACTCGTCGATGACCGCGACCGCCGCCTCGGCCTCGGTCGGGTCGTCGGCGCTGCGGTGATAGCGGGCCACACCCACGCCGAATCCGTCGTCACCGACTTCGCCTGCGACGGTCGCGATCGAAGGCAGCGATCGCGACATGGCGCGACCGGTCGACGTCGAGGAGCCGATCGACGAAGGTCGGCGCCAGGCGCGGCATCGCCGTGAAGAACCGGCTGGTCCGCGATTCGGGCGACAGGTGCTCGAAGCCTGCGATCAGCGCCTCACGGTCGGCCGGCGTGCCCAGACGCAGGTGGAGGCGGGTGCCGTCGTCGAGGGTGACGTCGTAGGGCAGCACGGGCCGATGGGTGCTCACCCGTCCAGTCTTACCGACCGCGGGCCGCAGCGGAACCGCCGGTCGAGATCCGCGGCCGTCACCGGACGGATCATGCCGCGTCGACGATGTGCAGCGGGGCGTCGGGAGACCCGCCGGTGAGGGCGGAGACCGACGCTCCGGGCTGCGGATCGGCACGCAGATCGATCTCGTCGAGGGCACCCCAGAGGAGGTCACGCAAGCGCTCCGCCCCCACGGGATCGCCGTCGTTCACGACGACGAAACCCTCGATCATGTCGCCGACGACGGCCGACCATGGCCGATCACGCAGCACCAGCGACACGGTGGCGCCACCATCGGCGTGGCGCCGAATGGTGCGCATGCGACCCTTCACACGCGGCGGACTCCGAAAGGTGGGAGCGCGGTGTCCGCTGTGGTGGGCGGCCGCGGTGAGGATGCGGGCGGTGGCGGCGAAGCGAAGGGTCGGTGATTCCATGACGGGACTCGATCTTCGCGCGCCCCTGTGACAGGGTCTCCGGTCACTGGACGGGCAACCCACCCGCCGGGAGCGACGACGGTCTGGGTTTGCCACAATCGGGACATGGCATTTCCTGCTCAGCGACGTGGCCGACGGCGTCGCCACCCTCACCATCAACGATCCCGACAAGCGCAACGCCATCAACCTGGCGATGAACGACGAGATCGTCGACACCATGGAGGCGCTCGAGAACAGCGGCGACGTCAACGCGATCGTGGTCACGGGCGCCCCGCCGGCGTTCTGCGCCGGCGCCGATCTCGGCGACCTCCTCGACGCCCGTGACCGCGGCAACATCCACGAGATCTATCGCGGCTTCCTACGGATCGCGCACTCTCCCATCCCCACGGTCGCCGCGGTCAACGGCGCCGCTGTCGGCGCCGGCATGAACATGGCCCTCGCCTGCGATGTGATCCTCGCCGCCGAGTCGGCCCGTTTCGACAGCCGCTTCCTCGACATCGGCATCCATCCCGGAGGCGGCCACACCTGGCGTCTGCGCAACAAGACCGACGACCAGACCATGCGGGCCATGGTGCTGTTCGGCGAGATCCTCTCGGGCGACCGGGCCGCCGAGATCGGCCTGGCCTGGCGGTGCGTCGCCGGACGACAGAGCTGCTCGAGACGGCGCAGTCGATGGCTCGCCGCGCCGCAGGCTTCCCCACCAAGCTCGCCCGATGCGACGAAGGCCAGCCATGCACGGCCTGGCAACGGTCGACACGTCCCCCGACTCGGTCGAACACGAACTCGGTCCCCAGCTGGCATCGATGCAGTCGCCGGAGTTCACCGAGCTGGTCACCAGGCTCCGCAGCTCGATCAGCTCGAAGTGACGTAGTCGGACGCTACATCCAGTCGCGGACCCAGTCGGTGCGCCGCTGCTCCCACTCCTCGGCGGTGACCGCGTACCGCACGTGGTCCTCCCACGCGCCGTTGATCTCGAGGTACCGGACGGCGACGCCCTCCTCGCGAATGCCGAGCTTGTCGACCACCCGTCGACTCGCGCTGTTGCGCGGGATGATGGCGATCTGCACCCGATGCAGGCCGAGGTCCTCGAAGGCGAAGCGCATGACCACGACGAGCGCCTCGGGCGTGTAGCCGTTGCCCGCCAGCGCCTCGTCGATCCAGTAGCCGACGTAGCAGTTCTGGAACGGACCGCGCTGCACCGACGACAGGTTCATCTCACCCGCGAACGCGCCGTCGACGAAGACGCCGAACCCGAAGCCGCTGCCCAGATGCCGCTCGCGTTCGCGCGCGTTGCAGCGAGCCGCGAACGCATGGCGGTCGTGCACGACGTCGGGGCTCCCGGGCGGGCGGCTGCGGCTCCCACTTGGTCAGCCAGGCGTCGTTGCGGACCCGTACCTCGCGCCACGCCGCGAAGTCGGACGGCACCAGCGGGCGCAGCAGGACACGCGCCGACCGCGCAGGTTGGGATTGACCTCACGCATGGTGGACCGGGTCCGTCCGAGTCTCATGCAACCAGGTCGGCCAGTGCCCCGAGCAGCGTCGCCACGTTGCGACGCCGTGCGGTGTGGCCCATGCAGCCGATGCGCCAGACCTTGCCGGCGTAGTCGCCGAGCCCGCCGCCGATCTCGATGCCGTACTCGTCCAGCAGGCGTCGCCGGACCGCTGCCTCGTCGGTTCCCGCCGGCAGACGGTCGAGGGGCACGTGGACGGTGGTGAGGTCGGGCAGGCGATGCCCCTCGGCGGCGAAGAGCTCGAAGCCGAGCTTCTCGAGCCCGCTCTGGAGCTCGGCGCCGCACGCGGCGTGGCGCTCCCACGACGCCTCGAGCCCCTCGTCGAGGATCGCGCCGAGGCCCGGCGTGCAGCGCGTAGAGCATCGAGATGGGTGCGGTGTGGTGATACGCCCGGGCGCCGGCACCGGTGACGTAACCGGCGATCATGTTGAGGTCGAGGTACCAGCTCCGGGGTCGTTCGACGAGGCGCTCGAGCGCGCGCGGCGACACCGTCAGCGGCGCCAGCCCCGGCGGCACCCCCAGGCACTTCTGCGTGCCGGAGTAGGCGATGTCGATGCCCCACTCGTCGACCTCGAGCGGGATACCCGCCAGCGACGTGACGCGTGTCGACCAGCAACAGGGCGTCGCCCTTACCGCGCCCCGAGCGGGCGCGACATCGCTGCGCACCCCGGTGGACGTCTCGGCGTGGACCACGGCGATGATCGCCGGGCGATGGATGCGCCTCGAGCAGCGCCTCCGGGTCGACGGGTCGGCCCCACGGCGCGTCGACCCGCACGACCTCGGCGCCGCAGCGTGCGGCGACATCGCACATCCGGTTGCCGAACACGCCGTTGACACCGACGACGACCACGTCGCCCGGTCGGACGAAGTTGACGAACGCCGCCTCCATGCCGGCCGAGCCGGTGCCGCTGACCGGGAAGGTCAGCTCGTTCGCGGTGCGAACACGGCACGGAGGCGGTCGTTGAGCTCGTCGAGCAGCGCGATGAACTCGGGATCGAGGTGTCCGAGCATCGGCCGGGCGAACGCCTCGGCGACCTCGGGATAGGGGTTGCAGGGCCCGGGACCCATCAGGAGGCGGTCTGTCAGCGGCATGGCTGCCGAGCGTACCCTGCGCCCGCCGGCCACACCGTGCTCGCCCCACACCCGGCGATCAGCGTTCCCGTGGCCCGATCAGCCGAGGCTCAGGGCCAGGCCGTCGAGGATGTCGGCCTCGGACACGAGGCAGGACGCGAACCCGAACTGACGCATGATGCGGACGAGGACGATCATCCCGCCGACGATGACGTCGACCCGGCCCTGCTCCATGCCCGGGTTCTCGAGCCGCTGCGTCCGCGTCTCGGTGGCCAGGGTGCGAAAGACGTCCTCGGCCGCGTCCTTGGTGAGCTCGAAGTGGTGGATCCGGTCGCGGTCGTACGTCCGCCAGGCCCTGTTCGATCGCGGCGACCGCCGACACCGTGCCGGCGAGACCGACGCAGGCGCCGCGCCCCGTCGACACCCGGGATCTCGCGGACGACGTCGTCGAGGTGCAGCTCGACGACCGACAACGCCGCCGTGCAGCTCCTCGGGCCGCGGTGGATCGTGCTCGAGGTACCGCTCGGTGATCCGCACACAGCCCATGTCGGCGCTGTGGGATCCGAGCACGGTGTCGGTGCCGTAGGCGAACTCGGTGGAGCCACCCCCGATGTCGACCACCAGGAAGGGACCGTCGGACGGGTCGAGATCGCTGACGGCGCCTGCGAAGGACAGCTCGGCCTCGGCGGTGCCCGACAACAGCTCGGGGACCACGCCGACCACCGCCTCGGCAGCCGCGAAGAACTCGTCGCGGTTGGACTGCGTCGCGTGCTGCCGACGTCGCGGTCATCCGGACGGCGTCGACCTCGTGACGGTCGAGCAGGGGCCGGAAGGCGGCGAGGGCCGTCACCGTCCGGTCGATGGCCTCGCTCGGCGAGTGAGCCGTCGGCATCGACGCCCTGGCCGAGCCGGGTGATGGTCGTCACGCGTTCGAGCGTCTCGATGCCCCGGCGGCCGCCCTCGCCGACGACGTCGTCGCCGACGCGGGCGACCAGCAGGCGGGTGCTGTTGGTGCCACAGTCGATCGCGGCGACCGTCCGGGTGCTCATCGAAGTCGGCCTCAGCGTGTCGCTCGACGGCGCGGCTGCGTCGCCACGGCGCGATCGCGTCGGCGACCCATGCGCCGACGGGGTCGTCGCCACCGGCGAGGTACCAGGCGTAGTGGGCGTGAAGGCACTTCAGGCCCCGACGGGTGCCGCCGACGCCGCCGCTGGGCCGGGGCCCGGTGTGATCGGCGGCGATGCCCGCGTCGCGTTCGTCGGCGTAGCGACGATGCGCGTCGGCGATCGCCTCTTCGGCGCACGTCTGCGGCGACGCGGGCGATGGCGCCGGTGGACTCGAGACGCGACACGGCCAGACGATCCTCGGCGCCGACCAGCCAGTACCGGGTGGGCATGGGCGTGCCGTCGTCGAGGAACGCGGCGTTGCGGATCACTCGGGGCACGCCGTCGGTCGTCACGGACGACGACCTCGAAGTCGCACTGGGGTGGCCGACCCAGCAGCTCGGCGACGACGGCGTGATCATCGGCCGCGGATGGTGTCGTAGCGTGCTGATCGGCGTCGAGGGCGTCGTCGAGATTCGACCACTCGTGGCGTCGGGATCAGTCGTTGCTCGACAGGATGCGACGCAGGATCAACAGCAACAGGATGATCGCGACAGGCAACGCGATGCGCTTGAGCAAGCGGCGTACCGGCGACGTCGAGCAGATCGACGGCTTCGGGCTCGGGCGAGTCGATCTTGCGGATCGTCGAGGTGGCGGCCGCCGATGCGGCGGCGGCCACGCCCGTGTCGCCGGTCGCCACTGGCCAGGGGCATCGGTGGCGGTGCGTCCGCCGACGCTGCGTCGTCGGCGTCGCATCGGCGGAGGGTGTCTCGTCGAGCAGCGCTTCGAGGTTCTCGGCGAACTGACCCATGAGCTTCGTGGAGACGTCGGCGATGGCGCCACGGCCGAACTGGGCGACCTTGCCGGTGATGGTGAGGTCGGTGTGCACGTCGATCTTGGTGACCTCGTCGCTGACCGGATGCAGCGTGGCGGTGATCAGCGCGCTGGCGTTGCCGGCACCACGGGTGTCACGTCCGTCGCCCTTGATGACGACCTTCCAGTCGTCGTGGTTGCGCTCGACGAAGACGGCTGCGCCCTTGTACTGGGCGGTGATCGGGCCCCACCTTGACCTTGACGATGCCACGGTGCTCCTCACCTTCGATCTCCTGGAGCTGTGCTCCGGGAAGGCACGGCGCGATGCGTTCGACGTCGTTGAACGCATCCCACACGTGATCGATGGGCGCATTCACCTCGATGTCGTTGTTCAGCTCCATCGGCTCAGGTCACCTCGGGTATCGATGTCGACGGCTTGGCCTGGGCAGGCTACCTCCTCGACGAGGTCGGGCCGTAACCTGATGACCGACCGGGCCCCCTCGTCGCCGCTGAGCGGCAGCAGACTCCACAGTTCCTGCCCGATCTTGACCGGTGGGCTGCGCCGTCCCGGAGAAGGTCGCCGTGACCAGATCGCCCTCGGCCTCGGCCACCAGCCGCCAGGCCTCGGTCGGCACCATCGGCATGTCACCCAGGCCGACCACGATGGCGTCGTGCCCGTCGGCCTCGGCCACCGCCACCGCCGTGCGCAGCGAGGTCGCCTGGCCGTCCTCCCAGCTGTGGTTCTCGACCAGGACGACGCTCGTCGGGGACGACGTCGGTCAGGTCGACGGCACCGGCGATGACGTACACCTCGTCGAAGCCGGCCTCGAGCGCGGCATCGATGGCCCAGCGCACGACCGGCCTGCCCCTTGAAGGGCGCCAACAGCTTGTGGGAATCGCCCTCGAAGCGAGTGCCACCGCCCGCTGCGAGGATCACCGCCGCCACGGTCGAGCGGATCGGCGGTCGTTCGAAGTCGGACACCCCCGCAGTGTGAACGGCCGGGACCCGCGACGGCAACCTCTCAGCCGATCCCGTGCCGTTGCGTCCACCGCCGAGGCATCGCCGTGTGGCACCGCCGACTCCGTGGGAGCACACTCGTGCCACCTGGCCGCGCAGCCGAGCGGCCCCTACACGGTTCGGTTCGACGCACATGGATGACGAGCACGACAGAGCACCCCCGCCACCGTCCGAAGCCGTTGCAGCCGCGCCTGCCGGGTGGCGCGTGCGCCGATGGCCGCTCGGCCTGGGCCTCCTCCTCGTTGCCGTCTCGGCCTGGGTGGCAGTCACCGCATGGGGCGGCGTGCGCCACTCGAACCCCATCGGTGGACTGACGCTCCTGGTCGCAGCGGGTGCCGGCGCGGCGATGGTGGCGTGGTCGATGATCGCCGGCCCCCGCCCGGAACGCTCGGCGGCGCGCACGTGGACGGTTCGTGCGGTGTCGGCCGTGCTGGTCGGCGCCACCGTGGTGATCGTCGTGTACACGAAACCGTTGACAGCAGAGCCCGTCGCCGTGGCGGCCCTTTCCGACGACGACCGCGTGAGCGTCGACGACGATGCGACCCGCATCACGATGCGACCCCGCGACCCGGCCCCGGTCGGGCTGGCGTTCTATCCCGGCGCGAAGGTCGACCCCCGGGCGTATGCCCGGATCCTGCGACCCATCGCCGAAGCGGGGTACCCCGTCGTGGTCTTCAAGCAGCCGTACAACCTCGCCGTCCTCGACATCGACGCTGCCGACGCCGTGATCGGTGACCCCGACGACGCCATCGACGTCTGGGTCGTCGGAGGTCACTCGCTCGGCGGTGCGATGGCAGCGCGGTATGCGGTCACCGACCGAGACGAGTTGACCGGCCTCCTGCTCCATGCCGCCTATCCCGCCGACGACATGTCGCAACGCGACCTCGCCGTGGCATCCGTGTGGGGCACCCGGGACGCCATCACCACACCGAGCGACATCGCGGACTCGGTCCCGGAGCTGCCACCCGACGCCGTCTTCACGGCAATCGACGGCGCAATCCACTCGCAGTTCGGCGACTACGGGCTCCAGAAGGGCGACGGCGTCGCAACGATCGACCGCCCGGATGCCCAACGCCAGATCGTGGAGGCCACACTCGCGTTTCTCGACGGGCTGGCGCCATGAGCGACGGCCGATCTGGTGCGACGGTCAGCGGTGGATGGGACCGGCGCCATCGCGCAGCGACGGGGCGTCGCGGCCAGTGCGCAATGCGATGATCTCCGCGCAGATCGACACCGCGGTCTCCTCGGGCGTGCGGGCACCGATGTCGAGCCCGATCGGCGAGAGCAGGCGCGCCAGGCCCGCCTCGTCGACGCCGGCCTCCACGAGGCGCAGTCGTGCGGTCGTCGTGGGTTCGACGGCTGCCCATCACACCGATGTAGCCGACCTCGGTGCGCGAGCGACCCCACCACGGCGGGCACGTCGAACTTCGCGTCGTGGGTGAGAACACATACGGCGTCACGCTGGCCGAGCCGTTCGCCGATCTCGTCGAGCAGGTCGTTGGGCCATCGGACCTCGACCACATCGGCTGTCGGGAACCGGGCCTTGGTGGCGAACACGGGTCGGGCGTCGCACACCGTCACGTGGTACCCGAGGACCTTGGCAACCCGCACCAGCGCGGCGGTGAAGTCGACCGCGCCGAAGATCACCATCCGCGGCGGCGGGGCGTAGGACTCGATGAACACCGACACGGCCTCTTCGCGGGCCTCGCCGCGTTCGCCGTAGTGGCGGATCCCGGTGCGTCCTGCGGCGAGCTCACCACGTGCATCGCGAGCGACGACGCGGTCGAGGTCGTCGTTGCCGAGGCTGCCGTGTGCCTCACCGTCGAGGGACACCACGAGCTTGGCGCCGGTGCCCGGACCCTCGACCACGGTGGCCAGCGCCACCGGGTCCTCGGCGACCACGGCGCGCCGCAGCCGCTCGTAGAGGCTGGGCTCGGCTCGGGAGGTGTCCTCTGCCATCGCCGCTACCAGTCGAAGGGTTCGATGAACAGGTGGATGGTGCCGCCGCAGGTGAGGCCCACGGCGAACGCCTCGTCGTCGCTGTAGCCGAAGGTCACGATGCGCCGCTCGCCGGATTCGATGATGTCGAGTGCCTCGGCGACCACGGCGCCTTCGACGCAGCCTCCCGACACCGACCCGACGACCTCGCCGTCGTCTGCGACCGCCATCGACGCGCCGGCGTCGCGGGGACCCGACCCTTCGACGTCGACCACCCGTGCCACTGCGCACCGGCGTCCCTGCCGCTGCCACCGATCGAGGTCCTTCATGATCTCGCGCATGGCGCCCATTGTGGCAGCATCGGGGCCGAGTCTGCCCCAGCCCTTCACTCGGCCAGCAGGCCGGTGAGGATCTCGAGGGAGTCGAGGCAATGGCCCTCGATGAACTGGTCGACGTGAGGCAGCGCGGCGGCCATGCCCTGGGCGAGGGGCTGGTAGCCCGGCGACGCCTTCAGGGGGTTGACCCACACGACGCGATGCGCCACGCGGGCGAGGCGGCCCATCTGTTCGTCCATGAGCTCGGGGGTGCCCCGATCCCAGCCGTCGGAGAGGATCACGACCGTGGCGCCCCGGGCCATGCCACGCTGGCCCCATTCGTCGTTGAACCGAGCCAACGACTCGCCGAGGCGGGTGCCGCCGGACCAGTCGTCGACCGCTGCGGTGGTGGCGACCGAGCGCCCGATCGGGATCGCGGGTGGACAGCTCCCGGGTGACGCGGGTCAGGCGGGTACCGAGCGTGAAGACCTCGACACGGCGCCGACCGGAGACCGCGGCCTGGGCGAACCGGATCAGCGCCCGGGCGTAGGCCTCCATCGAGCCCGACACGTCGAGCAGGAACACGACCCGTCGTGGCCGATCGCCCGTGCCGTGAACCGCCGCTCGATCGGTTCGCCACCGGTGCGCATGGCCCGTCGGACCGTGCGACGCAGGTCGGGACGGCCCGCGTTGCGGGACGTGGGTATCCGCCGCCGCGACGATCGCCGACCACCGACGACGACCATCTGGGCCATCAGCCGATGGGCCTCGGCCAGCTCGGCGGCGTCGTAGGCGGCGAAGTCCTTGGTGCCGAGGACCTCGGTGGCGCTGTAGCGCAGGGTGATGATCTCGGCGTCGTCGTCGCCGGCGGCGTCGCCGGGGTCGGGTTCGTCGTCGTCGACGGCGACGGTCAGCGAGTCCTCGCCCGGGTCGCGATCGTCGATGATCAGCGCGTGACCGTCCCAGAACGCCCGGAACACGTGGTCGTAGAGCGACACGTCCTCGCGGTCGGGAACCAGCGTCGCCCGCCCGGCCCAGTAGACCCGCTCGCGGTCGTCGAGGCCCAGCGCACCCAGCGCCTCGAAGTACGCCACGGCCGATCCGACGGGCACGGCCAACCCGACGCGGCGCAGGGCCGCGACGAAGCGCCGCGGCGATGGCCTCGGGACGGGTGGGATCGACGACGTGATCAGGGCTCGGCCTCGTGGTGTCGCTACCCGGCGCGGGCCATGACCCGGGCGAGCAGCTCGGGCACACCCGCGTCGAGGACCCGTTGGTGGTCCTCGCGGTACTTGAGCACTGCTCCGAGGCTGGCCTCGAGCGTCGCCTCGGTGAGGCCGGAGGCCCCGAGGCGAGCCAGGGCCTCGGCCCAGTCGATCGACTCGGCGACGCCCGGCGGCTTGTAGAGACCGAGATCCCGGAGTTCCTCGACGGCCGCGGCGACCTGGCGGGCCAGCCCGTCGCCGGTGGCGGGTGCCCGGGAGGTGATGATCGCGACCTCCTGATCGAAGCCCGGATGGTCGACCCAGTGGTAGAGGCAGCGACGCTTGAGTGCGTCGTGGACGTCGCGGGTCCGGTTCGAGGTGATGATCACCCGTGGCGGCACGTCGGCGTGGAACCGGCCGATCTCGGGCACCGTGACCGCGTAGTCGGACAGCACCTCCAACAAGAACGCCTCGAACTCGTCGTCGGCGCGGTCGACCTCGTCGACCAGCAGCACCGGTGGCACCGGATCGCGATGCGCACACGGCCGCGAGCAGCGGCCGGCGCACCAGGAACCGTTCGTCGTAGAGCTCGTCTTCGAGGGCGGTCTCATCCGACACCGGCGGCTCGCCCGGTGGCCTCGGCGGCGCGCAGGTGCAGGAGTTGGCGGGTGTAGTCCCACTCGTAGACGGCCTGGGCAGCGTCGAGGCCCTCGTAGCACTGGAGGCGGATGAGCTCGCCGCCGGTCCACGCCGCGAGCGCCTTGGCGATCTCGGTCTTGCCGACGCCGGGGTCGCCCTCGAGGAACAGCGGACGCTGCAGCGCCATGGCCAGGAACAGCGCCGTGGCGACGCCCTGGCCGGCCAGGTAGCCCTGGCCGGCCAGCCCTGCGATGACAGCGTCGACGTCGCCGGGATCGGACCGGTCCACGGTGACGCGCGGTCGGTTTCCTCGCCGTCGGTCAACGCCCGGCGGCCTCGAGGCCCCGGCGCACGAGCACGCGAGCGAGGTGCTCGCGGTAGTCGACGGTGGCGTTCAGGTCGGCCGGAGGTGAGGCCCCCTCGGCGGCGCCAGCGCGCGGCGTCGGCGGCATTGGCGCCACCGGCCACGGCAGCTTCGACCGCCGCGGCGCGCAGCGGGACGGAGTCCATGTTGACCAGGCCGACCCCGCAGGAATCGCCGTCGACCAGGATCGACGCACCGACGATGGCCCAGTCCTGGGCACGGACGGTTGAACTTCTGGAACGACCAGGTGGCGTCGGGGACCTTCGGCACCTTGATCTCGGTGACGATCTCGGTCTCGGACAGTGCCGACTCGAGGAACCCGGTGAAGAAGTCGTCGATGGCGATCTCTCGGGTGCCGTCGGGACCCTGCGCGACCACGGTGGCACGCAGCGCCAACAGCGCCGACGGGAATGTCCGACGCGGCGTCGGCGTGGGCGAGCGCGCCGCCGATGGTGCCGCGGTGGCGCACCTGGTTGTCGCCGACGTTGGCAGTGGCTTCGGCCAACAGCCCGGCCTGGCTGAGCACGAGCGGGTCGATCTCGATGTCGCGGTGGCGGGTCATCGCACCGATCGCGAGGTGGTCGCCTGCATCGCGGACGTACTTGAGATCGTCCAGGCGGTTGACGTCGATGAGCACCGCCGGCGCCGCGAGGCGGAACCGCATGAGCGGAATGAGCGAGTGGCCGCCGGCGATGAGCTTGGCTTCGTCGCCGTGTTCGGCGAGCGCGGCGATGGCCTCGTCGACCGACCCGGCCCGGACGTAGTCGAATGCTGCGGGGATCACGTGGTCGCCCCCGCTGCACTCAGCACTGCCTTGACGATGTTGTGGTAGCCCGTGCAGCGGCACAGGTTGCCCTCGAGCCCGATACGCACCTCGGTCTCGCTCGGGTTGGGGATCTCGTCGAGCAGCGAGATCGAGGCCATGACCATGCCCGGCGTGCAGTACCCGCACTGGAGGGCGTGACACTCGTGGAAGGCCTGCTGCATCGGGTGCAGCGTGCCGTCTGCCTCGGCGAGCCCTTCGATGGTGGTGACGGACTGGCCGTCGACCTGCGCAGCGAGCACGGTGCAGGACTTGACGGACTCGCCGTCGAGATGGACCGTGCAGGCGCCACACGACGAGGTGTCGCAGCCCACGTTGGTGCCGGTCAGCCCGCAGGCCTCACGCAGGTAGTGAACCAGCAGTGTCCGCGGCTCCACGTCGTGGCGTCTGCGTCGTCCCGTTGACGGTGACCGATACTTCCACGGAGATCCTCCCCCAGCTCGAATCAGCCGATCAGACGACCGGCCACGGGCTCGGAATGTAGTACACCGCGCCCGGCATCGGTGGAGTCGACGTCGCACGGGTGCGACGATGCCCTACGATCTCGCCGCGCGCGGATCCCCCCACGTCCCGAGGTCTCGATGTTCACCCGCACCCGTTCTGTCCGGCCAGCTCGCCGCCACCTGCGCCGTGCTCGGCGTCCTGGCGACGATGGCTGCTTCCCCGGGCGGCGCCGGTGCCGCCGAGCCCGATGTCGACCCCGTCCCTCGACGTCACGACCTGGGCATCCGGGGTGTCCGGCGCCTGGGACATCGGGTTCCTGCCCGACGGCTCGGCGTTGATCCCCCAACGCGACAGCGGCATCATCACCCTGCGCCGACCCGACGGTTCCCAGACCCAGGTCGCGGCCGACATGGCCGACCTCGATCCCGCCGGCGAAGGCGGCCTGATGGGCCTGGTGATCGATCCGGATCACGACCGAAACCGCCGCTTCTACACCTGTCAGAGCGAATCGCGCGCCGTGCAGGTCGTCTCGTGGCGGCTCGACGCCTCACGGGCCACGGCGACGCGGATCGACGATCCGCTGGTGGGGGGCATCGACCGCATCGCCAGTGGGCGCCATTCGGGTTGCCGTCTGCGATTCGATCACGAGGGACGTCTGCGGATCGCCACCGGCGACGCGGCCACCGGCACCACCCCACGCGACCGGACCTCGCTGGCCGGCAAGACGCTGCGCGTCGATCCGACGACTGGCCGTGGCGTCCGGGGCAACCCGTATCTCAACCGCCCGGTGACGGCCGCATCTTCACCATTGGTCACCGCAACGTCCAGGGCCTCGATCGCCGACCCTGCACCGATCAGATGTGGAGCGCCGAGCACGGACCGTCGGTCGACGACGAGATCAACCTGCTGATCGCGCGGCGGCGACTACGGCTGGCATCCGGTGCCCGGGTACAACGAGCGGGTCCCCATGACCGATCAGTCGCTACCGGGCCGCCAGATCGGCGCCCAGTGGTCCTCGGGGGCGCGCACCATCGCCCTCAGCGGCGTCGGCTGGCTCCGTGGCGCACAGTGGGGTGCGTGGGATGGCCAGTTGGCGGGCGCCACGCTCAAGGACGCACGGCTGCACGTGTTCGACGTTCGACAATCGCGATCGCTTCGATCGCCTCGTCACCCCGCGCGAGACCGACGGCGTGTTCGGGCGGCTGCGCACCCCCGTGCAGGGGCCCGACGGCGCGCTGTACGTGACGACCGACAGCGACCGCGTCCTGCGGGTTGCGGCCCCCGCAGGGCCGACACCCGGACGACCAGGACCTCGACGGCGATGGCGCTGACGATCTGGTCGTCGGCGCGCCGGGTGCAACGGTGCGTCGCGCGCGCCGGTGCCGGCGCCGCGGTCGCCTTGTTCGGCTCCGGCCGTGGCCTGTCGCCCCGCGGCGGCGAGTTCCGCACCCAACGGACCTTCGACGGCGCCGGCCCACAGCGCAGTGACGGGTTCGCCTCGGCCGATCGCCTATGGCGACGTCGACGGCGATGGCACCACCGACGTGGTGATGGGCAGCCCGGGCGAAGACGTCGGCCGCGTCACCGATGCCGGCGCGATCACGGTGGTCTGCGGCCGGACCGACGGTCTCGAGCATCGGTCGAGCCAGACGTTCACCCAAGCCGGGCGGGTCGCAGGTCGCCCCGGCGCCGGCGATGCCTTCGGGTCGGCGGTGGCCGACGGGCGACTTCGACGGCGACGGCCATCGACGACGTCGCGATCGGCGCCCCGGGCGAAACTGTCGGTGGTGTCAACGGCGCAGGCGCGGTCACGGTGCTCGAGGGCTCACCCGGCGGCATCCGTACCGACAGCTCGCTGGCCATCAGCCGACGCGGTGCCATCCCCGGCGATCCCGTGGCCGGCGAGGCCTTCGGGGCCGCCCTGGCCACCGGCGACCTCGACGGCGACGGCCGCGACGACCTGGCGATCGGCGCGCCCGGCGGTAGTGCCACCGCAGGCGCCGTCGTGGTCGTGTTCGGATCCCCGACCGGGCTCGACCGCAGCCGGACCGACCGTCATCACCCAGGGCGGCTCCCGACCCGACCTGCCCGAGGCCGGCGACCGCCTCGGCGCAGCGCTGGCCATCGGCGACCTCGACGGCGACGGGAACGGCGACCTGGCCATCGGTGTGCCCGGCGAAGACCTCCCGGGGGCGCGAGACACCGGCGCGGTGCTCTATCGTGCCCGGCACCGGTCGGGGCCTGGGCCCCGACGGCGTTCTGCTGGTCCAGTCCGGCAGCGGTGCCGCCGCATCCGAAGCCGGCGACGAGTTCGGCGGCGCCCTGGCCATCGGCGATCTCGACGGCGACCGGATCGCCGACCTCGCCGTCGGTGTCGCCGGCGAGACGCTGCGGTCCGCGCCCGCAGCCGGACGCGTGGCGGTGCTACCCGGGGGGCCGGGCGGGACCCGACGCCGCCCGTAGCGGTGTCGCTCGACCGACTCGGTCCGACGCCCGGCCGCCCCGGCGCCGGCAATGCCTTCGGCGCTGCGCTCCGGATCGCCGACGTCGACGGCGACGGCCGAGCCGAGTTGGCCGTCGGCATCCCGGGCGAGCGGGTCGGAACCAACCGCAACGCCGGCGCCGTGATGGTGTTCGACGGCCTCGACGATCGTGGCCGCCGAATCACCCAGCGAGGCCCGGTCCCCGGGGCGCCCGGCACCGGCGCCCGCTTCGGCTCCCGGCACTCCGGGGCGGAGGCGGCGGCGGGGTCGCGGTCAGGTGATGGTGCGGTAGCGCCACAGGGCGAGTGACGCCGAACACCGCGCTCATCAACGCGAGGGCCAGCCAGGCCCGGCCAGGTCGTTGCCCAGGTGACGTCGCCGAGGAACCCCTGTCGGGTCAACTCGATGACCTGGGTGACCGGATTGACCGTGGCCACGGCGTGCAACCACCCCTGGATGGCCACGAGGGGCGCCTGGCCGATCGACAGGAACATCAGGCTGAACGTCAGGATCTGCACGAGCGCCAGCGACTGGATGGTCTTGAACGTGAACACCACCGTCATGGCCAACAGCGCGATCACCAGCGCCATCCCGAGTGCGCCCGACATAGACCATCACCAAGCCCAGGAACCCGCCGGGCATGTCGGCATCGAGAAACACGAACGCCACCGCGAGCACCGTCGACACGGGCACGAGGGCCCGGATCAGCGAGTAGCCGAGGAGGCCGACCACCACCGCCAGGGGGTTCACGGGCGCCAGACGGATGCGATCGAAGAACCCGTTCTCGAGGTCGGTGGCCGCAGCGCCGGCGGAGCCGACGCCGGCGAACGCGCCGCCCTGGAGCACCGCCCACGCCGTCATCCAGTTGACGGCCTTGTCGGTTCCGTAGCCCTCGATCTGCACCGCGGCCGCGAATGATCCGCTGAAGGCCACCACGAAGAAGACCGGCATGATGATCGCCGGGAAGATCAACGACGGCAGCCGCAGCATGCGCACGAGCCCGCGCTGGGAGATGGCAGCCGCCACTGCCGGGAACGAGGTGGTCGCGGCGTCGGACGTGGACCCCTGTCGGGCCGTCGTCTCGGCGGTCATTGCGCCATCCTGCGGCGGAGCTGACCGAATGCGACGGCGATGCCGACCGCGCCGAGCGCGGCGGCCAGTCCGATGGCCTGGCCTGCGTCGGCCCAGGTGAAGCCCTCGACACTCAGTCGTCGCGTCGGGTCGATGATCCAGGTGATGGGATTGGCTGCGGCGAGGTCGCCGTACCAGCCCTCCATGAGCGGTACCGGGAAGAACGCAGAGCTGACGAAGATCATCACGAAGATGACCGGGAAGACGCTCTGGACGACCTCCTGCGAGCCGGTGCGCAGGGCGATCGCGGCGCCCAGGCCCCCGAGCCCGAGCGCCAGCCCTGCCGACACCAGCATGATCGCCACGCCCGACGCCACCCCGCCGCGCAGCTCGGCACCGAAGGCCAGGAAGATCGCGAGGAACACGACGGCCTGGGTCATGCCGAACGCCACCGAACCGGCGAGCCGGCCGAGCAGGATCACCGGGCGCGCCACCGGCGAGGAGACCAGGCGGTCCATGAACCCGTTCTCGATGTCGATCGCGAGATCGCTGGCGCCCCCGACCGACCCGAAGGCCACGCCCTGGAGGATCGAGGCCGGCAAGATGAAGTCGAGGAAGCTGATGTCGTCGAAGGGGAACGCCGGGAGCTCGACGGCCTTCGCGAACTGCGACGAGTAGACCGCTGCCAGCATCAACGGGAAGAACATCCCCGGCAACCAGTTCTGGGGCTTGCGGGCCGTGCCGATGATCGAACGGCGCGAGAGCTCGACGAGTGCGGCCCACCATCCGACCTCGTCGGAGGCCTGGGCCGGCACGGGGCGTGACGCAGTGCGTGCGCTCATGCGGCCGCGCCCGGCTCGCCGCCCTCGAGACGCCGTCCGGTCGCTTCGGCGAAGACGTCGTCGAGGCTGGGCTCGACCAACTCGACGTGGCGCATGGGGATCCCGGCGTCGTCGAGTGCGCGCATCACGTCGGTGATGCCGATGGTTCCGGCAGCCAGCCCGATGGCGATGCGCCCCCGACGAGCGGGCCGCTCCTCACCGAAGGGCGCCACGGCGCGGCGGGCCTCGTCGAGTTGGTGCTCGGCCACATCGATCCGCAGGGTCGGGGCGCCGACGGCGGCCTTGAGCTCTGCGGGCGAGCCCTGGCGGACGATGCGGCCGCCGTCGATGATCGCCACCCGCTCGGCGAGCGCGTCGGCTTCTTCGAGGTACTGGGTGGTCAGCAGCACCGTCGTGCCGTGATCGGCGTTGAGCGACCGGACCTCCTCCCAGAGGGCCATGCGGCTGGTCGGGTCGAGGCCCGTGGTGGGCTCGTCGAGGAACAGCACCTCGGGTTCGTGCACGAGCGACATCGCCAGGTCGAGACGCCGCCGCATCCCACCGGAGTAGGTCCCGACCCTGCGGCCACGGGCTTCGATGAGGCCCACCCGCTCGAGCAGCTCGTCGATGCGCCGGCGGGCTCGTTCACGGCCGATGCCGTGCAGCACGGCCTGCAGGCGCAACAGCTCGTCGCCGGTCATCAGCGGGTCGATGGCCGCGTCCTGGAGGGCCACACCGATGCGTCGCCGAACGGCCGCTGCGTCGGCGACGACGTCGAGACCGGCCACCCGGGCGGTACCGCCGGTGGGGCGCAGCAGCGTCGTGAGGATGCGCACCGTGGTGGACTTGCCGGCGCCGTTGGGGCCGAGGAAGCCGAAGATCTCGCCCTGGGCGACGGCCAGGTCGATGCCGTCGACGGCCACCACCGATCCGAAGGAACGCTGGAGTCCGGAGGCTTCGATCGGAAAGGTCACGAGCCATGACATTGCCACATCGGCGACCACGACCCCTGCGATGACGTGTCCGGACCCATCGAGCCGCATGCGGGTTCGGCGGTCAGTCGATCTGGCTGACGAGGGTGACGAAGGGCCAGGCCGGCGGCATCCGGACCGGCTCGGGCGCGGCCGGCAGCACGGCGTAGGCCTCCTCGCCGGGTTTGACCAGGCCGTGATCGACCCGGGCGATGCGTTCGATCTCGGCGTCGGTGCCGAGCATCCGGACCGCATCGCTGAGCTCGGCGATCTCGGTGTCGAGCGCGGCGAGCTCCTGCTGACGTTCGGCGATGGTGGCGCGCTGGTCGAGCCAGGTCCGGGTCGGGAACACGGCGTAGCCGAGCACCACGACGATCGACGCCAGGATCAGCAGCGGCAGCAGCACGCGTCCGGCGACGCGGGCCAACGGCGCAGTGTGTGCCGCGGCGCGGCGGGTGCCCGGCGTGCGGCCGTCGCCACCTCGCGTCGCGCCGCCGAGCGATCGGGCGCACCGCCGTTCGGCTTGGTCTTCGCCTTGGTCTTCGGCTTCGCCTTGGTCGTGGGATCAGACGATGCGGCGGGACGCAGGCCGGCCGTCAGCGCCGAGGTCGTGCGGCGCGCCGCAGGCTTGGCGGCGCGACCCGTCCGGGCCCGGCCAGTACTGGCAGCAGGAGGCGACGAACGAGGCCGACGCCGTGCGGGTGGTGACGGCATCGACTCAGCTACGACGGGTGCGGAATGCCTCGTGGCCCCAGTAGGCGGCGGCTTCGCCGAGCTGCTCCTCGATGCGCAGCAGCTGGTTGTACTTGGCGACCCGGTCGCTTCGTGCGGGGGCACCGGTCTTGATCTGGCCGCAGTTGGTGGCGACGGCCAGATCGGCGATGGTGGTGTCCTCGGTCTCGCCGGAGCGGTGCGACATGACCGACGTGTAGCCGGCGCGGGTGGCCATGTGGACCGCATCGAGGGTCTCGGTGAGCGACCCGATCTGGTTGACCTTGATGAGGATCGAGTTGGCGACGCCCTCGCTGATGCCGCGGGCCAGACGTTCGGTGTTGGTCACGAACAGGTCGTCGCCGACGAGTTGGACCCGGTCGCCGATGGCCTCGGTGAGCGCCGCCCAGCCCTCCCAGTCGTTTTCGTCCATGCCGTCCTCGATCGACACGATCGGGTAGCGCTCGCTCAGCTCGGCCAGATACGTGGCCATCTCGACCGGTGTCAGAGTCCGGCCCTCGCCGGCGAGGTGGTAGGCGCCATCGGAGAAGAACTCCGAGCTCGCGGTGTCGAGGGCGATGGCTGATGTCGTCGCCGGGCGTGAAGCCGGCGATCTCGATGGCCTCGACGAGCAACTGCACGGCTTCTTCGTTCGATCCGAGGTTCGGGGCGAACCCGCCCTCGTCACCGATCGCGGTGGACAGGCCCCGATCGGCAACCACCTTCTTGAGGACGTGGTAGCACTCGGTCCCCCATCGCAGCGCCTCGGAGAACGATGCCGCGCCGACGGGCATGAACATGAACTCTTGGAGGTCGACGTTGTTGTCGGCGTGCTCGCCGCCGTTGATGACGTTCATCATCGGGACCGGCAACACGTGGGCGTTCACGCCACCGACGTAGCGGTACAGCGGGAGCTCGCAGTGCGCCGCCGCGGCCTTGGCGACGGCGAGCGAGGCCCCGAGGATGGCGTTGGCGCCGAGCGAGGCCTTGGTGTCGGTGCCGTCGAGCAGGATCATGGCCTGGTCGACGCTGCGCTGGTCGAGGGCGTCGAAGCCTTCGAGCAGCTCGGCGATCGGTCCGTTGACGTTGCCGACCGCGGTCGCCACGCCCTTGCCGCCGAACCGGTCGCCGCCGTCGCGCAACTCGACGGCTTCGAACTCACCGGTCGAGGCGCCCGAGGGCACCGCGGCGCGCCCTGCGGCGCCCGAGACCAAGCAGGACTTCGACCTCGACGGTCGGATTGCCGCGGGAGTCGAGCACCTCCCGTCCGTGGACCGTGTCGATCGTGCTCGAGAGATCGCCGTTCACGCGAGGCTCCTTGGTGGGGGGCGAGCGCTCCAGACGACGATTCACACCACACATCTCGGATTCGCGCGATGCGCGCGAATTCGGGAGGGATGTGGTCTGGCGCCCGGTGTTGCTCGTGTGGCTGGTGTGCGAAAGCGGGGCCACCGTAGTCGCAGGAATCGCCCACTGGAAGGGATCAAACCCGAATTTCCGCACGCGACGAGCGCCCTCGCACACCTGTTCGACGGTGGGTCGAACAAACTACATCCATGTCACTTTCCGCGCGCGGCGCTCAGCCGGCGCTGCCGCCACGTTCGCCGTCGGCCTCGGTGACACGCACCCGTGCAGCCACGGCCTGGGCCTCGGCCCGGGTGACCATCTCGGCATCGATGACCGGCCCGACGCGCCAACCCGGCGAGCTCGAGCACCGCGGCACCGAGCTGGCGCTCCCCGATCGGTGCCCCGGCCTCGATGGCATCGATGACCACCGCGAGTGCGGCGGTGGCCGTGGCGTCACTGGCGAATTCGAGACCGAGCGAGCCGG
Organism: uncultured Acidimicrobiaceae bacterium; assembly: GCA_963716795.1. Classification (GTDB taxonomy): domain Bacteria; phylum Actinomycetota; class Acidimicrobiia; order Acidimicrobiales; family UBA8592; genus CAVQUE01. Next base: position 393,529 of record CAVQUE010000007.1, read on the forward strand.
CCTTCTTCAGGACCTTCTCCGACAGCGCCAGCGCCGGAAGCCCGGCGGCGATGCCATCCATGACCGAGGCCCGGTCCTTCTCCGTGCGCTTGGACGCCTCCCAGCTGACGGTGAGCTCCTCGATGGTCACCGCCGCGGCGTCGCCATCGGAGCTCGTCGGCCCGAACACGTGGGGGTGGCGGTCGCGGAGCTTGTCGTGGACGCCGCGGGCGACGTCGGCGAGCTCGAACCAGCCCTCCTCGGCGGCCATGGCCGCGTGCAGGACGACCTGGAACAACAGATCGCCCAGCTCTTCTTCGAGATGGTCGGCGCCGGCGCCGGTGTCGGGATCGAACCCGTCGATGGCATCGACGAGCTCGTAGGCCTCCTCGATCAGATGGCGACGCAGGCTCGCATGGGTCTGCGCACGATCCCAGGGACACTCGCTGCGCAGGGTCTGCACGAGCTGGTCGAAGGCGACCAGCTCGGCGGCGACCGGTGACGCGAGCTCGGGGATCCAGAGGCTGGTGAGATGATCGGCGGCAACCGATCGGTCGAGGTCCGCCCAGGCCACGGTGGTGATGGTCTCGGCGGCGGTCCCCAGGCCCTGGAGGACGGTGACGGGTGTGTCTCCCGGCTCGTCGACGGCCAGCTTGATGTCGGAGAGGACCCGCTGGTTGTGGCAGTGCGCGACCAACAGCGGGCCACGTTCGCCGGCTGCAGCGGTGGCGAAGACGTGACCGTCGACCAGGCGGACGCCGGCCTCGATCGGATCGACTCCGAGGCGAGCCCACGTGAGATCCAGGAACGACATCGCCGGCACCAGCTCCACGGCGACCCGCGGATCGGCCATGAGCTGTTCGACCAGCGCTCCAGCACCCGGGGCGAACCGGGCACGGCGTAGACCACCCGCCCGTGACCCTCCGCGGCTGCCACCAGCCGATCGGTGATGGCCGCATAGACGTCGTCGAAGGTGTCGGCGGCGTCGTAGAGCTCGTCGAAGCTGGTGACCTCGAGGCCGGCGTCGGCGAACACCGACGCGCTCGGGTGGCGCAGCGTGCGCACGAACCGCGGGGCCGTACCGGTCAGCAGGTCCGTCGTCTGGGGCGTGATCAGCTCCGGCCCGGCAGGACCGAGCCCGACCACGACGACGATGGGTTCGCCGGCGTCGGCCTGGGTGGCCATGGGCCTCAGCCGACGAGGTCGGCGAGCGCCGGGGGAACGACCTCGGCACGAGCCGAATCCCAGACGCCGTAGCGCGGATCGACCGCGACCTCGGCGCCGGTGAAGAACTCCTCGAGGTCACCGACGGCGATGGCGTTCGCGGTGACCCGGGCCGTCAGCTCGTCGATCTCGTCGAATCCCGAGGTCTGGAGCTGCCCAGCCGCATCGGCGATGTCGTCGCCGGTGACCTCGAGCCCGAGATCCTGCACCGCTTGGTCGAGGACCTCGTCCTGGATGAGGACGGTCAGGATCTGCGATGCGAACTCGGTGGGGAACACACCCGGAACCGGCTCGAACTGCGCGGACAGCGCCGGGTCGTCGCCGGATTGCACCGCCCCGATGAGGTCGTCGACGGTGCTGCGGTCGATGTCGACCCCGTTGACGGTCGCGGCCGGCGTACCCGCGCCGGCGCAGCCGCCGAGGAACACCAGACCGGCCAGGACAGAAACCATCAGTCGTACGCGCACGGTGCCAGAGGGTACCGGTCATGCGCGGGCGGGCATGAACCACACCGCTCAGCGGACCTCGGTGCGGACCCAGTCTGCGTACGCGGCGCTGGCCCCGAGCGGCACGGTGATGATCGCGGGGAGGTCGTAGGAGTGCAGTTCGGTGACGGCGTCGGTGACCGCGTCGACGTGGGCGGCGGTGGTCTTGGCCGACACCAGGACCTCGTCGTCTCGGCAGACCTCGCCCTCCCAGCGGTAGACGCTGCGCAGCGGGGTGATCCAACAACACGCCGCCAGGTGACGATCGACGAGGGCCTCGGCGATCGTGTCGGCTTCGGCGACCGACCCACAGGTGACCTGCACCTCGACCAGAGGGTCAAGTCATCGCCGGCTCACTCCCCACCGAGGCGGCGACGGCGACCGGTTCCTCGACCGGGATGAGATCGTCGAGCGCATCGATGATCGCCTGTGCCGCGCCGACCTTGGACTTCAACGCGAGGTGCAGGGTGCGCTGATCCTCCTTGTAGAACGAGCCCTTGTAGATCCGGTCCAGCCGGACGGCCTTGCTCATACGCAACGTGACCGGCGAGATCTTCGCGAGCCATGCCGGTCCGCCGAATCCGGGCCCCTTGGTCACCGACACGTCGGTGATGCCGAGACGCACACACGTTGGCGCGCAGCCGGGCGATGGCCAGGAGCGCCTCGGCGGGTTCGGGCACGGGCCCGTACCGGTCCTCCCACTCGGCCCGGATGTCGTCGACCCCGGCGATCGTGGTGACCGCAGCCAGGCGCCGATACGCCTCGAGGCGCAGCTCTTCCTTCGGGACGTAGGCGATCGGCAGATGGGCCTCGACGGGAATCTCGACGTTGATCTCGGGCGCCTCCTCGGGCACCTCGCCCTTGAGCTCGGCCACCGCCTCGGTGACGAGCTGGCAGTAGAGGTCGTAGCCGACTGCGGCGATGTGGCCGCTCTGGCCGGTGCCCAACAGGTTGCCGGCGCCGCGGATCTCGAGGTCACGCATCGCGATCTTGAAACCCGAACCCAGCTCGGTCGCCTCGCCGATGGTCTTGAGCCGCTCGTAGGCCTCCTCGCTGAGCTGACGGTCCTGGGGGGTGAACAGGTAGGCGTAGGCCCGCGACCCGGCCCGCCCGACCCGACCGCGGAGCTGATGCATCTGACCGAGCCCCAGCAGGTCGGCCCGGTCGACGACCAAGGTGTTGACCGTCGGCATGTCGATGCCGGACTCGATGATGGTGGTGCACACCAACACGTCGTAGGCGCCCTCCCAGAAGTCGATCACGATCTGCTCGAGCGACCCCTCGTCCATCTGGCCGTGGGCGACGGCGATGCGGGCCTCGGGCACGAGATCGCGCAGATCGGCAGCCACCTGGTCGATGTCGGCCACCCGGTTGTGCACGAAGAACACCTGCCCCTCGCGCAGCAGCTCGCGGCGGATGGCCTCGGCGACCGCACGGTCGTCGTACTCGCCGACATAGGTCAGGATCGGCTGGCGATCAGCCGGCGGGGTGTTCAGGATCGTCAGGTCACGGATACCGGTGAGGCTCATCTCGAGGGTGCGCGGGATCGGCGTGGCGCTCAAGGTCAGCACGTCGACCTCGGCCTTCATCTCCTTGATGGATTCCTTGTGGCCCGACGCCGAAGCGCTGCTCCTCGTCGACCACGAGCAGGCCCAGCTTCGCGAACTCGACGTCGGCCGAGAGCAGCCGGTGGGTGCCGATGATGAGGTCGACCTTGCCGGCGGCCAGATCGGCGAGCACCTTCTTGACCTGCCCCGGGGTGAGGAACCGGCTGACCACTTCGACCCGGATCGGGTAGGGAGCGAACCGGTCGCTGAAGGTCTGGAAGTGCTGCTGGGCCAGCAGCGTGGTCGGCACCAACACGGCGACCTGGAAGCCATCCTGGATGGCCTTGAACACCGCCCGCAGCGCCACCTCGGTCTTGCCGAACCCGACGTCGCCGCACACCAGGCGGTCCATGGGCGTGGTGCGCTCCATGTCCTCCTTGACGGCATCGATCGCTGCGAGCTGATCGGGGGTCTCCTGATAGGGAAACGCGTTCTCGACCTCGGCCTGCCACGGCGTGTCCGGGGCGAAGGCATGACCCTCGGTGGTGACGCGCTTCTGGTAGAGCACGACGAGTTCTTGTGCGATCTCCTGGACGGCCGAGCGGACCTTGGCCTTGGCCTTGTTCCAGTCGGCGCCGCCCATGCGGCTGAGCGTCGGGGTGTCGCCGCCGGTGTAGTGCCGAACGGTGTCGATCTGCTCGCTCGGGACATAGAGCTTGTCGCCGCCGCGGTACTCGAGCAGGAGGTAGTCGCGTTCGGTCCCGCCGATGGCCCGCTTGACGATGCCGCCGTAGCGGGCGACGCCGTGCTGCGCGTGCACGACGTAGGACCCGGTGCGCAGGTCGTCGAAGAACGACTGGGCGTCGCGGCGGCGGGCTCGTTGGCGGCGATGGGACCGACGACGGCCGGTCAGTTCGCCTTCGGCGACCACGGCGATCTGCAGCTCGGGGAACACGACGCCCCGCTCGAGCGGCGCGACGGCGATCCGTGCGCCCGGATGCCGAGAGCGCGGGATCGTCGCCATCGACGACGGCCAACGCGAGGCCCTGCTCGTCGAACAGACGCGTCAGGTGACCGGCGCTGCCGGCGCCGTCGGCCGCGACCAGCGACGGTCCAGCCGTCGTCGAGGAACTGGCGGACCGACGTCGCCGGATCCGCGGCGCGGCCGCTGCCGGGATCCCACCCGGATGCCTCGAGCACCGGCACCGACGGACCCTCGGGAATCGCCGGTGAAGCTCACCAGCGGGGCGTCGGTCATGGCGAGGAGGCGATCGAAGGGCAGATGCAGCGGCGGGAACTCGGCGTGATCGCCGATACCCCAGGTGCGCGACAGCGACTCGGCGAGGTCGGCCTCCTCGGCGAGGATGTCGGCTGCCCGGTCCCGGCAACGCCGCGGATCGAGCACCACGACCTGGGCATCGGCGCCGAGCCGGTCGAACAGGACATCGGCGTCGTCGGCGAGCCACGGCAACCACGACTCCATGCCGTCGAAGAGCTCGCCGTCGGCGAGGCGCTGCCAGTGCTCGCGACCCCAGGGTTCGCGTCGCGATCAGCGTCTCGGCACGGGCGCGCACCGCATCGTCGGGAATCAGCTCGCGGCATGCATGGATGGCGACTTCGCTCAGGGCACGGGTGCTGCGCTGGTCGGCGACCGAGAATTCGCTGAGGCGATCGACCTCGTCGCCCCACAGGTCGATGCGCACCGGCGCGTCGGCAGTCGAGGGATAGACGTCGAGGATCGAGCCGCGCACCGCGAGATCGCCGCGGTGCTCCACCTGCACGTCGCGCCGGTAGCCCATGGCGACGAGATCCCGGACGATGTCGTCGAGGTCGATGACGTCGCCCGCGCCGACGACGACCGGATCGGCGCCGCTGCCCGGCGCCAGGCGCTGCACCAGCGCGATGATGGGCGCCACGATGACGTCGGGCTGGCTGGGCGTCCCCAGCGACGCCAGCACCTGATTGCGGCGCCCCATCGTCTCGAGCGCCGGACTGACCCGCTCGAACGGCAACGTCTCCCACGCCGGGAACAGCTCGACGCGGTCGCGCCCGATCAGGGTGACGAGGTCGCGTTCGAGACGCTCGGCGTCGGCGCTCGACGGCACGGCGACCACGATCGGGCGGCGCTCGCCCGCCTGCGGCGATGGCGGCGAGGGCCAACGGCCGGGCCGGCTCGGGTATCGCGACCGTCGGCGACGACCGCGACACCGCAGCGAGAATGGCTGCGTGGTCGTGGAGCCGGGTGGCGATGTCACTCAGGACCATGGTGGTGTCATTCCCTGGAAGCGTTGTATCGACCCATGGCGGCCTCGTAGCCCTCGGCCAGGATCATCTCGACGGCGTCCGCGGCCTCGCGCACGACGATGTCGAGCTCGGTCCGCTCGGCAGCGCCCGGGCGCTTCAGGACGTGGTCGCGCCCCTGGGAGCGACCGGGAGGTTTGCCGATGCCGACACGCACCCGCCCGTAGTCCTGGCTGTGCAGGTGCGCCGTGATCGACTTCAGGCCGTTGTTGCCGGCGAGACCGCCACCGAGCTTCACCTTCAGACGGCCGACGGGGAGGTCGAGCTCGTCGTGGACCACCACGAGGTTCGCCATGTCCTCGATCCCGTGCCGGCGCACCAGCTGGGACGACCGAACGGCCCGGACTCGTTCATGTAGGTCTGGGGAAAGGCCACGGCGACGCGGCGGTCGCCGATGCGGAGCTCGTCGGCGAGGGCCAGCTCCTTGGTCTTGCGCAGTCGACCGCCGTGGCGGTCGCAGAGCTCGAGAACCACCTCGACACCGATGTTGTGACGCGTGCCTTCGTACTGCGAGCCCGGGATTACCGAGCCCGACGACCAACAGATCTGCGGGCGTGCCGACCCGTTCGGTCCGCGACGCCTTGCGACCGAAGACCATGGGCGAGGTGACAGATCAGCGGACGGGTGCGACGACCGTCAGTCGTCGCCGTCGTCGTCTGCCGGCGGCGGCAGCGGGTCCGTCGCCCTCGGCTGCCTCGGCGGCTTCGGCCGCCTCGTCCTCGGCGATGGCTTCCATCGTCGAGCGGGTGACGGTGCCGACAGCGACCGCTTCGTCGGGGTCGACCTCGGTGCGCACGCCGGCGGGCAGCGCGATGTCGCCGACCCGGACGGCGTCGTTGATCTCGAGGTCGCTGATGTCGACCACGAGCTCGTTCGGGATGGCGTTCGGCGCCGAGAAGATGGTGAGCGATGAACAGGGTCTGGTCGACCATGCCGTTCTCGTCGGTGACCTTGCGGGCCTCGCCCTCGAGCACGATGGGCACGTCGACCGACAGCTCGGCGGTGGCGTCGATACGGACGAAGTCGACGTGGATGACCTCGTCGCGCACCGGGTGACGCTGCAGCTCCTTGACCAGTGACAGGTAGCGCTGTCCGTCGACCTCGAGGCTCGATCAGGGCGTTGAGCCCGGCGTCGGTGGACAGGACCTGGCGGAGCTCGCCGTAGTCGACCGCGACCGAGACCGGCTCGGCGTCGAGACCGTAGAGCACGCCGGGGACCTTGGCTCTCACGACGCAGCCGGCGCGAGGCGCGGCTGCCCGGTGGGCGGCCCGTCTCGGACAGAAGGTGCAATTCGGCCATGGCGTTGTCGACTCCGGTTGGCTGCGGCGTGCCCGGCCGGGCGCGCCCGTCGATGGTCCGCAGAGCCGACGCCGGGTGGCGCGTGGCCCTGCGGGAGAACAGCCCGCCATGGTAGCTGGCCGTGCAGCTACTGAGGTTGCGTCCGCCGAAGATCTCGCTGACCGAGGTGTCCTCGAACACGGCGTCGATCGCCGCGGCGATGATCGGGGCCACCGACAGGACCTCGATCTTGTCGCACTGCTTCTCGGGCGGCAGCGGCAAGCGTGTTGGTCATCGCCACCCGCTCGATCACCGAGTTCTTGATCCGGTCGATGGCCGGATCCGAGAACACCCCGTGGGTGGTGCAGGCGTGCACGGCCGCCGCTCCCCGCTCGGCGAGTTGTTCGGCAGCGGCGACGATGGTCCCGCCGGTGTCGATCATGTCGTCGATGAGCACGCAGACGCGCCCTTCGACCTCGCCGACGACCTCTTTGGCCTCGACGAGGTTCTTCTCGCCCTTCACGCGCCGCTTGTGCACGATGGCGAGGTCGGCGTGCAGGTCGTTGGCGTAGCGCTCGGCGACCTTCACCCGACCGGCGTCGGGCGACACGACCACGAGATCGTCGCCGAGGCCGCGCATGTAGTCGACGAGGACCGGCATCGCCGTGAGATGGTCGACCGGCTTGTCGAAGAAGCCCTGGATCTGGCCGCTGTGGAGATCGACGCTGACCATCCGCCCCGTCCCGGCGGCCACGAACATGTTCGGCCAACAGCCGCGCCGTGATGGGCTCGCGGCCCTCGGCCTTGCGGTCCTGGCGGGCGTAGCCGTAGAACGGGCAGACGACGGTGATGCGCTTGGCCGATGCCCGCCGGGCGGCGTCGACCATGATCAGCTGCTCCATGATCGAGTCGTTGATGGTGCGCGCCGTGCGACGCCACGTGGCTCTGGATGATGAACACATCGCCGCCACGGACCGAATCGCCGAAGCGGCAGTGGATCTCGCCGTTGGCGAACTCGCGCGAGGTTCGGATCCGACAGGGCCACGCCCAGGTGCGAGGCGATCTCGGTGGCGAGCGGGAGGTTCGACCGCCCCGAGATGAGGTGCAGCCGCTTCTTGGTGACGAGTTCCATGGGCGATCGCTTTCGCAGTCGGGCGGGGTCAGTGCGATTCGTCGGTCGACGCATGGTAGAAGGGACCGGTCACGCTCGCAGGTTCGACCTGCGAACCGGGGTCGAGCACGGCGAAGGGACCGACCCGCGCGTGCTCGCCGACCTCGGCATCGCGACCCATCGTCTTCTCGACCACGGCGTGCGGGCCGATCGCACAGTCGACGAGACGGGTGTCGGGACCGATCTCGGCGCCGGCGCCGACCACGGTGTTCCCCTGCAGCAGGGTGCCGGGGAACAGCGTGACGTCGGGAGCGAGGGCAACGGTGGCGTCGACGTAGGTGCGTTCGGGGTCGAGCATCGTGACCCCGGCCCGCATCCACGCCTCGTTCGTGCGGCGACGGATCTCGCGTTCGGCGTGCGCCAGATGGATGCGATCGGACGACCGGCGCGAGGTCGTCTGGCATCGCCGATCGGACAGGCCCGGACCTGGTTGCCCGTCGAGGCGAGGACCGCCGACGACGTCACGCAGCGCGAACACGTCCGGTGTCGACATCGGCGGTCACGCCTCCGCAACGCAGGGCGCCAGCAGCGACCGTCGGAAGGCATACAGCCCGACCGACACATCGGCGTGGCCGTCACCGCGCGTCGATCGTCGTCGGCGGTCGGCATCGAGGTCCGACGAGCGCATCGATGGTGTCGTCCCGGCCGGTCCGGACCCGGAACTGCGCTGCCGGCGAGCTCGAGCGGCGCAGTGGCGACGGTGCCGCGCCGCCCCCGATGCGCGGTGGTGCGTCGACGAGCTGCTGCCATGATCGTCGGCGCCGACGAGCGGGATGTCGCCTGGCCACCACGAGGATGTCGTCGTCGCCGTCGTCGTCGCTGAAGGGCTCGAGTCCGACGAGGGCGCCGTGGCCCGACCCCCAGGCGTCGCGCTGTTCGACGACGACGACGCGCGGATCGGCGCTGGTCTCGCCGAGCTTCTTGGCCACGAGGTCGGCGCCGTCGCCCACGACCACGACGATGCGGTCGACGAGCGTCGGCGGCAGGGCGTCGATCACGTACTGGACCATCGGACGACCGCACAACAGGTGCAGCGCCTTCGGACGCGTCGAACGCATCCGGCTGCCCCGTCGGCGGCGAGGACGATCGCCGACATCGGACGTGTGGTCATGGCCGCTCCCTGCGATGAATGCCCCGCCTCTCGGCTGGCCGGGCAGGTCTCGAACCTGCAACCTCCTGATCCAAAGTCAGGCGTTCTACCAGTTGAACTACCGGCCATCGAGGCGACGAGCCGCGTGAGCCGACCTCGCACGGATCGCCTCACGGGTGGCGCGACCTGATTCGGCCACACTACAGCGGGGACGGCCGGGGCAAGGCTCTCGTCGCCGGCCATGGCGTGCGCCGGAGCGGGTGGGAGCGGTCGCCGGCAGGAGGTGACCCGGCCGAGGGGTCGCCGAACGACGCCGCCATCGACCGTGCGTCGTCGAGGGCGGCGAGCGAACCGTGCTACTTGCCGCGGGCGCGGCGTTGGAAACGGGTGCGCTTGAGCATCTTGCGGTGCTTCTTCTTGCGCATTCGCTTCCGGCGCTTCTTGACGAGTGAACCCATAGGACGGGCAACGCTAGTGGCGCCGCTGACCGTTCCACAACGCCGCCGCCGACTCTCGATCGGTCGAGCGTCGCCGTGGCCGGCGACGGTGCGCGCGACGACCCATCCCGGGCCGTCGTGGGCGCCCTCGAGGAACCAGGTCGAACCGCTCCCGGCGAGGCGCGGCGACGAGTACCCGTGCGGTCGATGATCCGGATCACGCCAACGCGCGAGCTCGGGCGCCACGGCCAGCGCGGCGGCCTCGAGGTCGTTGCCGTTGGTCGCCCCGTGGACCGCCGAGCGCGTCCCACGCCCGATACACCGCCGGCGTGGAACAGCCGAACGGCGGGGTGATGAGCGTGTAGGTCCGTTCGACGAACGGCAACGGGTCGACGCACCTCTCCGATCCCACGCACCCGGGCCCGGCCCCCGACCACGCAGAAGGCGACGTCGGCACCGAGCGATGCCGCCGCGTCGAGGTCGTCGACGCCGGCCCAGCGCAGCACGGCCGCAGCGTCGCTCGAACCGCCACCGAGCCCGGCACCGGCCGGGATGACCTTGTCGACCATCGACGCCCTGGTCCGCGCGGCCGACGATACGCAGGGCCCGCCGAACGAGATCGACGTCGGGGTCGAGGTCGTCGGGCGCTGCGGGACCCCGGTAGCGCACGCCGCGACCCGCGAAGCGGAGCCGGTCGGCCAGGTCGAGGCTGACCATCTCGGCGTCGATGAGGTGCATGCCGTCGCCGCGCACGCCCGGTGATGCGCAACGACACCGTGAGCTTGGCGGGTGCGAGATGCTCCACGGCCGACGACGGTATCGGCGGCCATCGCTCAGGAGCCGACCGCAGCGGCCGTCGCATGCGTCCGCGAGACGGCCCCAGGCGACGACGTCGAGGCGCTTCGGGCGCGATCCGATGGGTCGACGCCGGCAGCGGCGAAGCCTGCGTCGGTGACCAGCCCCGGCGAGTGATCGCCGCAGCATCTTGCGTCGTTGGCCGAAGGCTCGGCGCACCAGCGAGAACAGCAGGTCCGGGTCGGCGTCGGTGGCCGGGTGCGGCCGACGGTCGATGCGCACCACCACCGAATCGACCCGCGGGACCGGATGGAACACACCGGCAGGCACCTTGGCGACCACCGAGCCCGTGGCCCAGTAGGCCACCTTGACCGACGGGATGCCGTAGGTGCCCGACCCGGGGCCGGCGACGAGCCGCTCGCCGACCTCACGCTGGACCAGCACGGCGATGCGGCTGACCATCGGTGCCTCGTCGAGCACACGCAGCACCATCGGCGCGGCGACGTTGTAGGGCAGGTTCGCGACCATCGACCACGACGCCGCCGTGCCGAGGCGCCAGCGTCGCCGCCCAGTCGATCGTCATGGCATCCGTCGATCAGCACCTCGGCCCGAGCGGAGGCGTCGGCACCGGATCGGCCGATGACCTCGCCGAGCGGCGCCGCGAGGTGCCGATCGACCTCGACGGCCAGCACTGGGCGCCGGCGTCGAGCAGGCCCAGCGTCAGCGAGCCGAGACCGGGTCCGACCTCGACGACGTGATCGCCGGCTTCGACACCGGCGACCCGAACGATCTTGTCGATGGTGTTCGGGTCGGTGACGAAGTTCTGCCCGAGCGCGCGGCTGGGCTCGAGGCCGTGCCGGGCCAGGAGATCGCCGATGTCACCGCCGCCGAGTCGCACAGCGAGGGCCGGGGTCAGCGCAGATGGGCACCACAGGTCGGCCAGGGCGCAGCACCGCGCATCTCGGTACGAGCGCGAGTGCCAGGGCGTCCTGATCGCCGGGTGACGCATCGGAGGGCACGACACCGACGAGGTCCGGGCGGGCATGGTCGATGCAACCCAGTCCCAGGTCGACTGGCTGAACTGGTAGGCGCCGAAGTACCCGTTGCCGGTGTTGATGCCGTAGTTGCCACCGGACTCACACTCACGCAACGCCGCCCAGTCGGCCGCCTCGGCTGGCCGCCGACCCCCGGTCGGCGCCGGGGATCGCCAGGCGCAGGAGCCGACGGCGGTGGCGCCGCCGGGCTCGGGGGTCGGTGTCGGGGTCGGTGCGGCGGTGGGGGGCGGCTCGGGGCCGTCGGAGTCGGCGGCGGCGTCGGTTCGCGGCGTGCGGAGCACGGGTTCCGGCGCGACCGGCGAGCTGCGGCGCTGCCGGGACGGGTGTGGCGCTCGTGTGGGCGCCGGTGTCGGTGAGGTCGTCGTCGACGAAGACGGGAACGAAGTCCTCCGGCACGACGTCATCGGCGCCGACGGCGGGATCCATCGGCTGTGCGGGCCCGCGTCGGTGTCGACGACCTCTTCGTCGACTGCGCCGCTGCGGGCTCGGCGGTGTCCGCGGCATCGACCGCGGCGGTGGAGGTGGCCGGTGGGCGTGGTCGCCGTCGGCGACCGCGTCGCGATCGGTCACGGGCTCGTCGCCGCCGCCGGCGACGACGTCGGAGGTGACGGGTTCGTCGGGTGCCTGCAGCGACGAACGCCATGGTCACGAGCGCGACGAGCGACGAGGCCGCAGCCCGCCAAGAGGCGCGCAGGACATCGAGGGGCTCGACGCCCCGGGTCCGATGTGCAGCGCAGTTCCTCCGCTCCGCTTGCAAATGCGGTTGCGAATGTACGGGATTCCGTAACGGAAACGCAACTTTCGCGGCCGCGCCCGGCGTCGACCGACTGCTGCACAGGCCAGGCGCACGGGACGGCGGAGTGCGACCGATGCCATGCCCGGTCGGAGGCGTTCGGAGGCCGCCGGCGCCGGATCGGGCGTCGACGGGGTCAGCGCGTGGGGCAGGTCGTAGAACCGGTGGGTGGTCTCCCACACCGTTGCGGCGCAGGCAGCGACGGTGAGCCCGTGGAGCTCGGCGATGCGAGCACCGACGAGCGGCAGGTTCGCCGGCTCGTTCTGTTTGCCTCGCAGTGGGGCACCGGCGCCAGGTACGGGCTGTCGGTCTCGACCATGAGACGGTCGACCGGACACTGCTGCGGCTGCGGCCCGCAGGTCGTCGGCGTTGGCGAAGGTGACGATGCCCGAGAACGACAGGAGCGCGTCCCCGTCGGAGCGCCGCCTCGGCCTCGGCCGGCCCACCGGTGAAGCAGTGGAAGACGGTGCGCGACGGGCATCGACTCGGCGTCGAGCACGGCGAAGGTGTCGTCCCAGGCCTCGCGCGTGTGGATGACCAGCGGCAGATCGAGCTCGTGGGCCAGCGCGATCTGCGACGGCGAAGGCCCGCCGCTGCACTGTCACGCGGCGAATGGTCGTAGTGGTAGTCGAGACCGCACTCGCCGATGGCGACGACCGACGGCGTGGGCCGCGAGCTCGGCGAGACCGTCGGTGCCCTCGGTGGCATCGTGGGGATGGACGCCGACGGTGGCGAACACCGCGGCCGGGTGGCGCGCGGCCGAGGCGATGACCTGGCGTGAGCGCTCGTGGTCGGTCCCGACGTCGACGAAACGGGCGACACCGGCGGCCACGGCGCGGGCGACGACCTCGTCGCCGACATGACCCGGCGGCAGGTGACAGTGGTTGTCGATCCACCGGGGACCGCCACGGGGTGCGGGCTCGGTGGCTGCAGCGCCTTCGGTTGCTGGCGGCGGCGCGGAGCCGGCCTCGGTCGTCATGGGCCTCAGACGTCCTCGTCGGTCAGCTCGACCTTCGCGAACAGCGGCGTCGGCGCATCGATCGGCGTGCCGGCCGCGACCTCGTCTCGGCGCCAGCCCGACGGCGACCCGAGGATCTCGTCGAGCGCCGCCGACGAGAACGGCAGGAACGGCGACAGGCCGACCCGAACGCCGTTGATGGCGCCGAGCGCGACGCCGAGCACGGTGCGGGCTCGCTCGGGATCGGTCTTGGCCAGCTTCCACGGCTCGGTGGCGTTGAGGTACTGGTTCGTCGCCTGGGCGCCGTCCATCGCGGTCCGCAGCGCAGCGCGGAGCTCGACCCGGTCGAACTGGTGCGCGGCGGTCTCGAGCCCTGCGTCGATGGTGGCCCACGAGCGCCCGGTCCTCGTCGGTGAGCTCGCCGAGCGCAGGGCACGGCGCCGTCGCAGGTCTTGTGGATCATCGACAGCACCCGATTGACGAGGTTGCCCCAGGTGGCCACCAGCTCTTCGTTGATGCGCCGGGCGATCTCGGCGACCGAGATCTCGGTGTCGGCCTGTTCGGGGAACGCCGCGGCCAGGGCGTAGCGCAGGGCGTCGGGTTCGAAGCGGTCGAGACCCTCTTCGATGGTGAGGCCGATGCCGCGGCTCGCCGAGGCCTTGCCGCCCTTGAAGGTCACGTACTGGTTGGCCGGGATGTCGTCGGGCAGGTGCAGGGGCGCACCGCCGATGCCGTCGCCGACGCCGAGCAGCTGCGCCGGCCAGAACAGGGCGTGGAACGGGATGTTGTCCTTGCCGATGAAGTAGACGTGGCGGGCGTCGTCGTTGTGCCACCAGTGCCGCCACCGCTCGGGGTCGCCCTGGGCGGCTCGGCCCACTCCTTCGATGCCGAGAGGTAGCCGATGACCGCGTCGTACCAGACGTAGATGCGCTTGCCGGGACCGAGATCGTCGACGGGAGGTCGATGCCCCAGTCGAGGTCGCGGGTGATGGCCCGGTCGAGCAGGCCCTCGTCGTCGAGCCAGCCCTTGGCGAAGTTCAGGACGTGGTTGCGCCAGCCGGTGCGCGACCCGAGATAGTCACCGATGACGTCGTTGAAGTCGGAGTACCGGTAGTAGAAGTGCTCGGTGGCTCGCAGCTCCGGCGTCGCCCCCGAGAGCTTCGAGCGAGGCGAGCCCAGCTCGATGGGGTCGAGCGTGCGGCCGCAGTTGTCGCACTGGTCACCGCGGGCCTCGGGGTAGTCGCAGTGCGGGACAGGTGCCCTCGATGTAGCGGTCGGGCAGGAAGCGCCCGGCCTCGGGGTCGAAGAACTGGTCGCTGACCCGCTTGTCGATGTGGCCGTTGGCGAGCTGGGCCAGGAACATCTCCTGGGTGACCTGGGTGTGGTTGGCCGTGCCGGTGGTGGTGAACAGATCCCACGACATGCCGAGCTGGTCCCATTGCCGGCAGAACTCGCCGTGGTACCGCTCGACGATGTCGGTCGGTGTGACCCCCTCGGCGTCGGCGCGCACGGTGATGGGGGTGCCGTGCACGTCGGATCCGCTGACCATGAGCACCTCGTTGCCGAGGAGTCCGTTGGTGGCGGGCGAACATGTCCGCCGGCAGGTAGGCGCCGGCGAGGTGGCCGAGATGGCGCGACCCCGACGCATAGGGCCAGGCGACGGCGACGAGGACGGGAGTGCTCATGGGCGTGCAGGCTACCGGCGGCCACCGAGGCGTCGGAGGCCGCCGACCACGCCGCACCCGGCTCAGCTGGCGGCGGCGTCCCCCCAGCCCGCGTCGTCGCCTGCCGGGGTGTCCCAGCGCGGCGTGTCCTTCGGCGGCGCGGCGACCGCCGTCGGGACATCGGCAGCGGTGCCGGTCGCAGCGCCGTCGTGGTCGGCGGCGGCGAGCTCGACCAACTCGGCGCGGCCGGCGTGTTCGGCTTCGAGCTCGTCGATGGTTCGCAGGCGTCGTTCGAGCTGGTTGCGGCGGGTGCCGGTCAGTCCGTCGAAGGACTTGTTGAAGGTGTCGAGCTGGCGGCCCGCCTTGTCGAGATGGTCGCTGAACTTCGTCCATTCGCTGCGGAAGTCGACGAGGACCTCGAGGATCTCGCCGCTGCGGCGCTCCAGGCGGAAGTTGTCGACGGCCTGGCGGATGATGGCCAGCACCGAGAACAGCGTGAGCGGCGAGCACAGCACGATCTTGTGCTTGAGGGCGACGTCGATGAGGTCGGCATCGTTTTCGTGCACGAAGGCGTAGACGCTCTCGTTCGGGATGAACAACACCATGGTGTCGACGGTGCGTTCGGGATCGATGTAGCCGCGATCACGCAGTTCCTTGACCCGAGCCCGGACGTCGCGTGCGAACGCCGAGCGGCACTTGTCACGCTCGAGGTCGTCGGCGGCCTCGAGGAAGCGCAGGTAGTTGTCGACGGGGAACTTGACGTCCATGTCGAGCTCGAGGCCGCGGGGCAACAGGAATGTGAAGTCCGGCACCCCTCCCCCGGCGACGGCGGTCTGCTTGCGGTAGTTGATGCCCTCGCGGAAGCCGGCCGCGGCGAGGACGTCCTCGGCCATGCGCTCGCCCCACTGCCCTCGGGACTTCGGGCTGGCCAGCGCATCGCGCAGCTGCCCCGTGGTGGCGTGGAGCTCCATGCTGCGCTGGGCGTTCTGCTGGAGCTGCTCGACGAGGGTGCCGTGCTGGGCAGCCTTGTCGCGCTGGAGCTCGGCGATGAGGCGCTGCACCTTGTCGAGCTGCTGCGGTGACCGACCCGACGCTCTGGGCAAAGGTGTCCGAGCGCATGCCCAGCTCTCGTGAGCCCTCCTGGAGCTTGGCATCGAGGGTGGAGGTGGCGATCTTGACGGCGTGATCGACCGCGGCGGCGACCATCTGCTCGCGGTCGGCGGTGACGGCTTCGGCGGTGGCCCGGCGCTCGAGGAGCACCTGACGGACCGCGGTCTCGACCGCTGCGGCCTGCTGGGTCTCGGCGAGCTCGGACGAGGCGGTACGCTGGCGAGCGACCAGCCACGCCGCGACGGCCGCACCGACGGCCGAGGCCGACGAGCAACGCCACGAAGATGATCAGGAGTGCGGTGGTGTTCATGTGGCCATTGTGGCCAGGGGGTGTGACAGCCTCCGGGATGGGGGTCGACCGACGGGTCCCGGCGGATCAGCCGGGGGCGACCTGCACGACATCGCGGGGCGCCCGGGGACCGAGGTCAGAGCCAGCGGCGCTCGAGCTCGGCGGGGCCGAGGACGGGGCTGAGCAGGTAGCCCTGACCGCGCGAGCATCCGAGCTCGAGCAGGTGGTCGAGCTGGTGTTCGTCGTCGATGCCCTCGGCGATGACCTCGATGCCGAAGGCCTGCCCGAGCCCGAGGATCGCCGCAGCGATGCCGCGGTCGGTCTCGTCGGTGGGGAGCCCGAGGACGAACGAGCGGTCGATCGTCACGATGTCGACCGGTAGCTGCTTGAGCAAGGCCAGCGACGACGACGCCGTGCCGAAATCGTCGATCGACAGGCGGACCCCCAGCATGCGCAGCCGGCCCAGCTGATGGCCGAGCTCGGGCCGACAGCCCGCGAGGGTCGACTCGGCGAGTTCCAGGCAGAGCGTCTCTGGGGCGAGCCCGGTGTCGGCGAGGATGCGCTCGACCGTGGCGACGAGCGCGGGCTGGGCCAGCTGCTTCGGTGAGACGTTGACCCGCAGCGTGAAGGCGTCGTCGGCCGTGGAACTCCGGGTCCAGTCCGCAACGAGCTCGCAGGCGCGTCGGAGGACCTCGCCACCGAGGTCGACCAGTAGACCGGACTCCTCGGCCAGGGCGATGAACTCCGCCGCAGGGATCAGACCCCGTTCGGCATGCCGCCAGCGCACCAGCGCCTCGGCGCCGACGATGCGTCGGGTGGCGAGCTCGAACTCCGGCAGGAAATGCACCTCCATGTCCCCGTTTGCCATGGCCCGCCGCAACGCCGCCTCGCCCTGCATCCGCCGCTCGGCACGATGACGCAGCTCGTCGTCATAGAACTCGACGCGCCCGCCCCCGCGCTCCTTCGCCTGGTACATCGCAGCGTCGGCCCGGGTCAGCAGATGCGCAGCCGAGTCGCCTCGAGCGTGCGCGAACGCAACACCGAAGCTTCCCGAGATCCGCAGCTCCCGACCGCTCACCGTCATCGGCGCCGTGAGCGCCCGCCGGAGCCGCTCGATGATGCTCAGGACGTCCTCCATGCCCGCCATCTGTTCGAGGAAGACGACGAACTCGTCGCCTCCCAGGCGACCGACCACGTCGTTGGGTCGCACTGCACCCGCCAGTCGGCGGCCGGCAGTGACGAGCACCTCGTCGCCGACCGCATGACCGAGCCCGTCGTTGACCGGCTTGAAGTCGTCCAGATCGATGAAGATCAGCACCTCCGAGGTGGCCGTGCGCTCCCGGCGACCGATGCTGCGTTCGATCGTCGCGACGAGCATCGCCCGGTTGGGCAAACCGGTCAGGGGGTCGTGCAGCGCCCGACGTGACAGCTCCTCGTAGCGGGCTCGCTCCTCGGTCACATCGTGGGACACGACGAGGACGTGATCGACCCCCATCTCGGGGGCGTGGTCTGCGATCGCACGAGAGTGGATCAATCGCCCGTCGGCGGTCTCCCAGTCGAATTCGGCCGGATCACCCGACGCCACGACGCTCATGAGTGCATCGCGCCACGTCTGCCATGCGGCCAGCTCGAGCTCCAGGAGGTCGAGCGTCGGTTCCGACAGGAGGAGATCCGTGCCGATCGAGACGAGGGACTCGAACTCGGGGCTGTGGTATTCGAGCTGCAGCGCAGGCGACCAACGGGTGACGGCGATGTGTACGCCCTCGAGGGCTCGCTCGATCGGGTCCGCGGCCTCGTCGGGGCTTGCGACCAGTGTCGCACTGCCGGCCATCGTTCTCCCCACGACGAATCCCCCATTGCCGTTGTCTTGTCGGTCGCTGATCCTCGAACTGTGCACGTCTCGGATTCGTCGCGCCGGGCGGTTCGCTTGAGCGCACTCCGGCGGCGGTGCGCCAGATGATTCGCATGGCCCGGTGATCGATGGGTGATTCATCCTGCCGATCGGTCCGCGTTGCCCCGATGACCCGGTGGGCGTCAGGCGGAGACGTCACTCGTCGCGACGCAGTTCGGTGGGTTCGAGGCGGGCGATCACTCGCGAGCCGGCGGCGGCCGACACGAGCGTGGCGACGGCGACGAGTCCGACCAGCGCTGCGAGCGGACCCGGCGGCAGCACGACCCGAGGGTCGAGCTCGAACAGCGGGCGCAGGACCGCCACCAGGTACACGCTCATCACCGTGCCGATGGCCAGCCCGGCGATCGTGCCCGCGATCGCGACGACTCGAGGCCGATCAGCAGCGCACCGACGAGGCGTTCGCAGTGGTCGGCAGCGAAGCCGAGTCTGGCAGTGACGACGCTGGCGAGACCGACGACTGACACCTCGATTCGAGCGGTGCCATGGGGTGACGTACGCCGGCACCGGGAAGACGCCGAGGGCTCTGGACGGATCAGAGGCCGAATCTCGGGTAGCGGGTCTCGACCATGACCACGTAGATCCACACCCGGTAGTAGTAGTTGGCCCAGCGCACCAGGAAGTCGCGCATCCCGCTCGGCCATGCGCCGGTGATCAACACCGCGAACCAGCCGATGATCGCGACGACGGCGACGGCGATGCCGATGATCCCGAGCACGATGTAGTGGGGAATCGCCAGGAACCAGTTGAAGGCAGCGGTCCGTGGCGTGGACGCGGGCGGTTCGGGCAACTCGAGGCGAATCGGCGGATAGACCCCGTTGTCACGAGGCCCCACCCCGAAGTCGAACGGCGCGTACGTCTCGGAGAAGCCGTACAAGAAGCCGGTGGCCCGAGCGTTGTAGCGCTCGTGCAGGGTGAGGATGCCGTACATGCCCGGGTGAAGCCGTCCGGTGAAGATGAGGGCGACCCAGTAGATGAGACCGACGACGCCGGCGAACGCACGCAGGCCGTACAGGATGATGCCGTGGGGGATGAACAGCACCCAGTGCACGAGGGGTCGCCACCGTGCGACCTCGTAGGGCGAGTCGACCACAAGGAGGTCGTCCTCGACCGGTGCTTCCTCGCTGCTCGGAATCTCGCTCATCGGTCCGTCTCCCTGGTTGCGGCAGGCCCGCGGGCACTGCCTGCTCGACACCCTGCCTGCTGGAGCGGCCGACCGCCAGGGCCATTGGTCGGGAGCCGTTGATGGGTGTCAGGACTCGTCGGCCAGTTGGTCACGAAGGTCGCGTTTGAGCACTTTGCCGGCGGCAGACAGCGGCAGCGGATCGGACTGGAAGGTCCACGATCTCGGGACCTTGAAGCCGGCGATGCGGTCTCTGGCCAGGGCTTCGAGCTCCTCGGCGGTCACCGATCCGGGTTCGCACACGACGACCGCGTGCACTCGTTCGCCCCAGGTCGCGTCGGGGACCCCGACCACCGCGACCTGGCTGACGGCGGGATGGGGACTGATGGCGTTCTCGACCTCGAGCGAGTACACGTTCTCGCCGCCGCGTGACGATCATGTCCTTCACCCGGTCCGCCATGTAGACGTAGCCCCGCTCGTCGATGCGGGCGGCGTCGCCGGAGCGATACCAGCCACCGACCAGCGACGACGCGGTCTGCTCGGGCTTGTTCCAGTACTCGGTCATGATCGAGTCGGCCCGCAGCCAGATCTCGCCCACCTCGCCCTGTGGTGTCGGCGCGCCCGTCGCAGGATCGCGGATCTCGAGGTCGACGCCCAGCATCGGCCGACCGACCGACGCGAGGATGTCGCCGCCACGCACGTGATCGGCACGGGTGAGGCCCGTGCCGATGGCACAGATCTCGGTCATGCCATACGCCTGATGGAAGGCGATGTCGGGGTACAGGTCCATCAGCTGCTCGAGCAGCGGCGGCGGCATCGGTGCCGCGCCGTACATGACGAACTGGAGCGAGGCCAGCATCTGCGGCTCGAAGTCCGGGTGCTGCAGCATGAACGCGAGCATCGTGGGGACGGCGCCGATGCTGGTGATGCCCTCGTCGCGTATGGCGGCGTTGACCACCCCGGGTTCGAAGGCCGGCAGGATCACCACCCGCCCGCCGCAGGGCAGATAGAGACCCCAGCTCGCGATCCCGCCGATGTGGAACATCGGCATGAAGGCCAGGTAGTGCTGGGTGAGCCCGACGTCGACGACGCTCTGCATCCGGTAGACGCTCAAGACGAGGGCCCGCTGGCCGAGGACGACGCCCTTGGGCAGCCCCGTCGTGCCGCCGGTGTACATCAGGACTGCAGGTGCGTCGTCGTGGGGCTCTGGGGGCAGCGACGTCGTGGGCGCCGCTGCGAGCAGGTCGTCGAGGCGCACGTCGCATGCGCCGTCTGCGTCGCCGATCAGCACCACCGTCCGCAGAGCGGGCAACCGCGCGCGTAGCTCGGCGATGACCGGTGCGAAGCTGGCGTCGACGAAGATCACCTCCGACGACGAGTCGCGCAGGATGTAGACCAGCTCGTCGGGTGAAAGCCGCTGGTTGAGTGGGTTGATCACTGCGGCGCCGGCGAGGCACGCGTGCCAGAGTTCGACGTAGACGTGGCTCGACCCGGCCAGCACCGCGACCCGGTCGGTCGGGGCGACACCGAGCGAACCGATCGCCGAGGCCAACCGGCCGACCCGCTCGAGGTGTTCGGCGTAGGTGACCTCGTGGCCGGTGCCCAGGTCCTTGACGGCGACATCGAGTGCGAACGGGCGCGTGCGGCGCAGCAGTCGCCCGAAGTTCAGTTCAGCCATGCCCCATCATCGCCCCCACTTGGCATCGTTGCGAACGGTTGTGCCCGCCCGGTAGTCCTCAGCGTGGTCCAGGATCGGCGAGTCCCAGAGCTGACGCCAATGACCGAGCGGCCTCGATGTCGTCGGCAACGAAGAGGCCGGTCATGCCCAGGGCTTCGGCGGCGGCGACGTTGACCGCCTGATCATCGGCGAAGACGCAGTCGGCTGGCGACACGCCGAGCGTCTCCGCAGCGATCGCATAGGCCTCCGGAGCCGGCTTGCGAACACCGATACGCCAGGATTCGAGCACGTGGTCGAAGAGCTCGTCGACGGGAATGGTCGCCTCGATGACGGGGAAGAAGCCGGTGACGCTGTTGGTGAGCAACAGCGTCGGCAGGCCGGCGGCGCGGGCTCGGCGCACGGTCTCGACGACGCGGGGCTGGGGTTCGTTGGTCGCATCGGTCACCCAGCTCACGAACGACGGCAGATCGAACCGCACGCCGTGGGGATCGAAGCGGGCCTGCATTCGGGCGGCGAAGTCGTCGTCGAACCCACATCGCCCGGCTTCGAGGTCGTGCCAGGGGTTGTCGCTGCCGTCACCGTGGCCGCCGAAGATGGTCTCCACGACCACCTCGCGTGCCATGCCGAGCTGATCGGCCAGGTCGTGGATGCGCCCGACCGGTGAGGCGGCCATGACACCGCCGTAATCGAGAATGGCGGCTCGAGCGCTCATGACGGCCGGAGCGCGTCGATCGCTGCCAACTCGGCGTCGTCGAGATCCCACGCCATGGCGGCGGCGTTGGCCTTGACCTGCTCGGGCGTCGTGGCGCCTGTGATGACCGTTGGAATCATGGGGCGGCGTGCGAGCCACGACATCGCGAGCTCGAGGATGGTGTGTCCCTGCGCCTCGGCATGGGCGATCAGTGCCTCGACGGCGTCGAACATCTCGGGGGTGAGGAACATCGCGCCGTGCGGAAGATCCTGCCAGGACTGCAGACGCGAGCCGTCCGGCAGCTCGGCGCCCTTGCGGTACTTGCCGGTGAGCAGGCCCGACTCGAGCGGGAAGTAGGGCACCAGACCGACGCCGTGTTCATCACAGGCATCGAGCACGCCGTCGAGCTCGGGTCGGCGCGTGAGCACGCTGTAGTGGTTCTGCACGGTCGCGAACGGGGTCAGGTCGTTGGCGGCAGCGACCGCGGCCATTTCGCGGAGCTGGTCGGCCGAGAAGTTGCTGCACCCGATCTCGCGGACCTTGCCTGCGTCGATGAGCTCTTGGAGCGCGGCGAGCGTCTCGACGATCGGTGTGGAGGGATCGGGCTTGTGGAGTTGGTAGTGGTCGATCACATCGACACCGAGCCGTCGCAGGCTCCGATCGGCCGCCTTGGCCACCCACGTCGCGCTGCCGGGGACCTCGCCGTCGGGCACGGCGCTGGGCGAGCCGAACTTGGTGGCGATCACCGCCTCGCCGCGACGGCCCGCCAGCGCGTTGCCCAACAACACCTCGGATTCGCCGTAGGCGTCGGCGGTGTCGAAGTAATTGATGCCGAGGTCGAGCGCAGCGTGGACCACCGCATCGGTGCCCCGGTCGTCGAGCTTCATCCCGAAGTTGTTGCAGCCGATCCCCAGTGCCGTCACCTCGAGTTCGCCGATGCGTCGCTTTTCCGTCGCCACCTTCCTGTTCGCCATGTCAGGGCACATTCCAGGCGACCGGCAGGGTCTCCACCCCGTGGAGCACGGGTGCCGAGATCATGGTCGGCTCGCCGGTGAGGCGCAGGCCGGGGAGCTTGTCGAGGATCATCTCGAGCGCGACCGAGCCCTCGATCCGGCTCAACGGTGCCCCCATGCACAGGTGGATGCCCTTGCCGAACGCCCAGTGCTTCTTGAGGGTGTCGAGATCGCGGGTGATGTCGAACTCCTCGGGTCGATCCCAGGCGTCGGGGTCCATGTTGGCCGAGAAGAAGCTGCACATGACCTTGGTGTTCTCGGCGAGCTCCACCCCGTGGAGCTCGGTCGGCTCGGTGTTGGTGCGGAACAGCCCGTGCACCGGGGAGTCGTAGCGCAGGCTCTCCTCGACGGCGTGAGGGATGAGGCTGCGGTCGTCGCGCAGGAGCGCCAGCTGGTCGGGGTGCTGGAGGAGCCGCCACACCATGTTGCCGATGAGCTGGGTGGTCGTCTGGCTGCCGGCGATGAACAAGAACATCATGAAGCCGAGTACGTCGGCATCGGTGAGGACCCGGCCGTCGAGCTCGGCGGTGATGAGCGCACTGAGCGTGTCGGCCGGGAGCTCCTGGCCGGCGGCGATCATGGAACGACGGTCGGCGATCATCGTCGAGAAGTAGGTGACCTCGTCGAGGCGGCTGGTGTCGGCGCGCCCCTCGGGCGTCGACTGGACATCGGCGTGGCGGGCAACGACCCCGTCGGCGCGGGGGCGGATCTCGCGGCAGTAGTCGACGTCGAGTCCGAGCAGCCAGGCGATGACGATGAGCGGCACGGGCGTGGCGAGCAGCTCCATCAGGTCGCCGTGGCCTCGGGACGCGAAGCGGTCGATCTCGTCGCTGATCAACTGACGGATGGCGGGTTCCATCGCCACGAGCGCCTCGGCGTTGAACGCTGCGGCGACGAGGCGACGGTCCGAGGTGTGCTGGGGTGGGTCGACGCTCACCAGCACACTGCCCCCGTTGTAGGCGAGGCCCGGCCCCTCGGCGCTGGACCACAGTTTGTAGTTGCGCAGCATGGCCTTGACGTCGGCCTCGCGGGTGACGGCGTACCAGTCGTAGGGCTCGGTGGCATGCGCGACCGGACATTGCTCGCGCATCCGGGCGTACTCCGCATGCGGCTGGGTGCGAAACGCCGGAGAGAAGAAGTCGAAGTCCTGATCGGCCATGCGCGGGTGCCTCCTGGCGGTCGGGCGAGACGTTACCAATCGTGCTCACCGGGCACCGGGTGACCCGACGATCAGTGGTGGCGATGGAACGGCACGGACGGGAACCGAGCGACCGACCGCCGCGGGACCGAGAGATGGATCCGGTTCCAGCCGGCGCTGCGGATCGCCGACAGCGGGACGGTCACTTCCCGGTGACCCCACAGATGACCTCGCTCGAGTACGAGGTGGCTGATCCCACCGGAGGCGTCGACCACGAACCCGTCGACGTGCCCTGCGACGTGATCGTCGCTTGCGATGACCTCGGCGCCTCGCCGGATCTCGATCGTGCCCGCCGGGAGCTTCTCGATCCGCGTGGTGACGACGCGCGGGCCGTCGGACCGCTCACCGAAGCCTGGTCCGAAGCCGTATGCGCCGCCCAGACCCGGAGCCTCGCTTGCACTCGGAAAATAGGGCCAGGCGGCCGTGCCGACGGCCTGGTCGTGAGACTCCCCGGTGCCATCGTCGGGCCGAACGACGAAGAAGTCGCTCTGCTGCACGAGCGGCGCGGCCGTCAACTCCTCGAGCGACCATGCGAGTGCCACGTGGTCTGCACACGAGACGATCGCCTCGACCGGGACCAGGCGAGCGTCCTCGTGATGGTGCCTGGGCTCGACCACGAGATGCGTCACACGCCAGGCGAGCGGGTCGACGACGACGTCGCCGACCTCGCCCCATTCGCCGTCGCTGGCATGAACGGCCATGCCGATCGTCACCTGCATGCTTCTCGCCTCCTACTGACTCGGATTGCGCTCGCGATCCTGCCACCGATCTGACGACGGGGTGGAGACCGCCGCTCGACAACGGTCACCCGAGCTGGGGAGGACCACCGGCTCCGGGCGCAATCGGGGCACGGCGTTCGTGGACCACGAGGCCGAGGACCAACGGCGCCCGGAGGGGCCACGACCGCGTGGCGGGGATCGAACCTCGATGCCGTCCACTCCCCTGGTCGGTTCCGCCGCCAGCGTTTCATCCGGATCGGTTTGCGCCACCTGGCCTGCGGGTACGGGCCCCGATACGCAACGGCGACCATCCAGGAGGATGATCACATGCTGACCCTTACCGAAGACGCTGCGACGGTGCTCGCCCGGTCACGATCGCAGCAGGGCATCGCGGACAACGCTGTCCTGCGTGTCGCCCCCGGGGAGAACCAGGACCTCAGCGTCGGCTTCGTCGATGAGCCACTGAACGGCGACCACACGGGCAGCGCGCACGGCATGCCGATCTGTGTCGCACCCGAGGTGGCCGAGGCGCTCGAGAGCACCCAGATCGACGTCGACACATCGGGCGACGGTCCCCAGTTGGTGCTCGTGCCCGCAGGCTGAACCGACGCGCGTCTCGGCGCGCCGGTCCCCACGCGTGGCGGATCCGTCGCGAGCCGGCGGCCAGCGCACGCGCCGAGCCCCTGGGCTCAGCGCCGAGCGTTCAAGACATCGACGATGGCGGTGCCACCGCCGCGGGTGAATTGCTCCCGATGAGTCGCGCCACAACGATTCGGCGGCATCGCCGTCGCCGTCGCTGATGTGGCCGAGGAGCTGCTCGTGCCGGCCGATGGTCCGATCGGCGTTGCTCTCGGCGCTCTTTCCCTTGCTGAACATCGCCGCCGCACCTTCGTGGATGTCGTGGAGTGCCTGGAGGAACGCTCGCCAGCGTGAGGGATGGGCCCAGCACCTCGGCCCCGCCCGTCACATCGGCAGCCCCGGCGCCGGCATCTGGCTCGACTGCTGAGCGACGGGCCGAGCAGCGACCGGGCGCGTGCGCCGGCTGTAACCCACCGACCCGAGACTCGTCCTCGTCGACCATGAACTTCACCGACGAAGACGTCCGATCATTGGTCTCCAAGCTCGATGCCCTCGACCTGACCGAGGCAGAGCGGCTTGCGCTCCACTCGATCTTCGACGACGCGACCTCGAGCACGGAGGTCACTGGCTTCACGGTCGACATCGACTACGCCATCTCGCCGAGGGTTCGCACCAACGTGGCCCGCGGCAGCTCGCTCCTGGACTACGACTGGATCGCCCATGCCCGACGCACTCCGAGCGTCGTCGACCACAAGGCTGAGGACTGAACGGCCCCCAGAGGGAGCAAGACCGCAGCCGGCCAGGACCACGGCGACGAGCGCCGGCGAGGAGCAGTTCGCAGTGGGCCTGGTGGGGATCGAACCCACGACCCAGGGATCATGAGTCGCCCTCCGAGTGTCCAGCAGAGTCCGGGTAGTGCCCCTGAGCAGGGATTATGTCCGTGCGGCAATCCAACAGGTCCGGCTGAATCGAACACAATCCGTTGAGTTCGTTGGATGGATTCTTGGATGAACTCGGAGGTTGGGCCACGCGGAGCCGATCTCCAGCGGCCGGTGACCGACCCCGGCGATCAGACAGAGCGCGTGGTCAGCACCGAGAGGCCCGGAGCATCGACGAATGCAGCGTCATCTGACACCAGGTCGCGTTGATCGCACCGAACCGAAGCTCGGTGAGGGTCGCGAAGGACACCAACACTCGGCGCGGGCCACCCGACGGGCCCGAACTCCGGCTGAGGCAACGGAGCCATGTCGCCGAACCGCCGCAGATCCGATGACATGAATGCGTAACCGGCCGAACGCTCTTGGGTGCTGACCGCCACCGCCCATTGCCGCAAGCTGGACCACGAAGCCCGCCTACCGGAGAACACGATGCGGAGAGAGCCGAGGGGGACGCGTTCATGACGCTTCAGGTCAGCTGGCTCAGGCGTGTGGCACCTGGAGCTACCAACGCGAGTACAACCTGCACATCTCGGCCGCCAAGCAGGTCTCGACCCGACGGGCACGGATCGACAAGTGCGCACCCAAGATCCTCGACGGCAAGGGCCTGCGCGACCGGTAGCCGAGCCCCTTTTCCGCTGACCTCGCAGCGCCGAGCATCGACGCCATGGCAACCCGGCCGTGCGCTCAGGCCATCGGGGGACCGATGATGTCGATGCCGTAGTCGGACACGGCGCCGAGCATGCAGGCAACATCGGGTTCGGCGTCGGGCGGCAGGGTGGGGGCCGGCGCAGCGTCGCTCGCATTCAATGTGGAACCCCTCGACGCCGGCCGGGGTCGCGAGCTCGAGGAAGTGGGCTTCGTCGCTGTCGATCCGGAAGCTGTGCGGTACGTCCCGGGGTAGCCAGACGAAGCCCCCGGCGGATACGACCCGATCGTCGCCGTCGATGGCGACCGTGAGCCGGCCGTCGAGCACCAGGAGGGCGGTGTCCTCCCGATGATGGACGTGCAACGGCGGCGAGAACCCTCGCCGAGCGCGTTGTTCCATCACGGTCAGGTCGCCGCCGGTGTCACCGGCGTCGGCGGACCGCCGCCGGTGTGGAGCTTCTGCCCGAAGCCCCGAACCCGTCTACCGCGGCTTGGCTCCCCCGCCCACGCGGACGATCTCGCCCGTCACCCAACTGGCCGCGTCGGACGCCAGATAGACGCACGCAGCGCCGATGTCCTGCGGAGTACCGAGGCGGCCCATCGGGATGTTCCACTTGGCGAGCACCTCGTCGAGCTCGGACTCGTCGTGACCGATGGCCTGGAGCATCACCTCGGTCGGGATGGCGCCCGGGGCGACCGCATTGACCCGAATGGCCGGTGCGAACTCCGCCGACAGCGTCCAGGTGATGGAGTTCGTCGCGGCCTTTGCCGCGCCGTAGTGGACGCTTCCGGGCACCGGCCCGGACCCGGCACCGGAGGTGATGTTGATGATCGAACCCGTGTCCATGTACCGCTTCGCAGCGAGGCAACCCACATAGACCGCCGTCACATTGAGCGCAAGCGTGCGGTCCCATTCCTCTCGAGGAAGCTCCGTGGCGGGAACCTTGAGCGGCGAGCCGCCGGCGTTGTTCACCCAGATCGTGAGCTTCCCGAACTCGGACACCGCGGCCCGAGCCAGCGCGTCGACCGCATCGTCGTCGGTGACGTCGGTGGTCACGGCGATCGCTCGGCCACCGGCATGGACGATCGATGCGGCCACCCGGTCGATCTCCTCGGTCCGGCGAGCGGCAACCACCACGGCCGCGCCCGCCTCTGCGAAGGCGATGGCGATCCCCTCACCGATGCCGCGGCCGCCTCCGGTGACCACGGCAACCTCCCCCGTCAGGTCGAACAGCTCCGGTGTGGTGGGCATCTCGTCAGTGGTCCTGTCGTCGGGGGCTCTTCTTCACCTGCAGGTCGGGCCGGACCGGACATCGGGACATCCCGGTGACCGGTTTTCGGACAACCGTCCCGTCCGAGCGTACGGGACCCCGGCGGCCTGATCGCGCTGTTCGTCGCGCGCGCGGCGGCTGCCGGGTGGTGGCGAGGAACCGGTGGCGACCGTGGATGGGCCGACTTCGGCGAAGGCATCGACCAACGTCTGCCGTTCGACAGCAAGGTGCTCGCCGGTATCGCGCTGGCCCTGGGCATGGCCGTCCCCCTCACCGCGCTCGCCGCGAGCGGCGTGGACCCGGTCGGCCAGAACCGATCGGCTCGCCCTCGTCACCGGGGTGATGCTGATCGGCTGGATCGTCGTCCAGGTCCTCATCCTTCAGGCGTTCTCGATGTTCCAGCCGATGTACCTGGCCGTCGGCGCCGGTCTCGTCGCGACGTCGCACCGGCTCCGCCTCGGCCCGCTGTCGAGGGGCATCCTGTTCGTCGCGACCGGGGCGATCGTCCTCGCAGTCGGCGTCGGTCTGGTTCCGCATCTCCTCCACCCGCAGGTCACCCTCACGGCCGCGACGGCGGTCGCCGTGCTGATCGGCGGGTTCGCCCTCACGTTCACCGGTGCCCGCTCGGCGTGGCGCGACCAGGGCATCCTCGGCCGGTTCACGACCGTGGCCGGCACGGTCGTCCTCGTCGCGCTCGCCGTCTCGGTCGTCGCACCGGCGGTCGCCGCGACCCGCGTCGCACCCACCGAGATCACCGCGACACCGGCATCGGTGGGGCTCGACGCCGAGGCGGTCACCCTGCGCACGAGCGACGACGCCGAGCTCGCCGCCTGGTACATCGGCGGCACCAACCGCGCGGGCCTCGTCGTCATGCACGGCGCCGGTTCCACCCGATCCGACGTGCTCGAGCAGTCGGCCGCCCTCGCCGATGCCGGCTCCTCGCTGCTGCTCATCGACGCACGTGGCCACGGCGACAGCGACGGCACCGCCATGGACTTCGGCTGGTACGGCGACCTGGACATCGCCGCCGAGACCGACTACCTCGCCTCACGCCCCGGGATCGACCCGGACCGCATCGGTGTCGTCGGCTTCTCCATGGGAGCCGAGGAGGCCATCGGCGCCGACACACCCGACCGCGTGACCATCTGGAACGTCGACGACGCCGACCACACCGGCGGCTTCACCACCGCGCCCGACGAGTGGCGCCGTCACGTCCTCGAGTTCCTCGACGATCACCTCCGCTGACATCTCGGGAGACTCCCATGTCGATGAAGACCCGCCGGATCGCCGGCGCAGCCGCCGCACGGCGATCGTGTCGGAGGCGACCCTGATCCACCTCGGACGGACCTATGGCTCCACCAGGGCCGAGCGAGCGGCCGCCCTGCCGCGTGACGACATCGTCGTCGATCCCGACGTGATCACCGATCACGCGATCACCATCGATGCGCCCCCGTGGGCCGTGTGGCCCTGGCTCGTCCAGATGGGCTGGGGACGAGCTGGCTGGTACACCGCCCGATGGGTCGACCGACTGTTGTTCCCCGCCAACGGCCCCAGCGCCAACCGGATCATCACGGAACTCCAGGACATCGAGGTCGGCACCTTCATTCCCGACGGCCCACCCCACACCGAGTGCGGACTGACCGTCGAACACCTCGACCCCGCGCGCCCTCGTCCTGCACTCCAACAGCCACCTCCGGAAGAGCTGGCGCCGTTACGCCAGCGTCGACTGGTCCTGGGCCTTCACCCTCACGCCGCTCGATGACGGCCGCCGCACCAGGTTCCATTTCCGGTCGCGGTGGTCCACGCACCCGGCGTTGTTCACCGCCGCCGGCTGGCTCGCGATCGTTCCCGCCGGCTACGTCATGGCCAGGGACATGCTCCGCGGTGTGAAATGTCGAGCCGAGCGACTCGACCGCCGCCTGGGCGACGAACAGGACCGCTCGACCCCCTGAACCCCTCCACGAAGAAATCCGGTATCCCTTCGGTGCGGTCGTTCGTCTCCTCGGTGACGGACCTGACGAGCAGGTCCGAACCTCAGCCAAGGAGGATCGTCATGGTCAACGAAGCAGGATGGGAACGAGTCGCCCGGATCGCTCTCGGCGTCGCGTTGCTGGTCGTCGGGTTCGCCATCCTGGACGGCACCGCCGGCGTCATCGTCGGGATCGTGGGCTTCGTGCCCCTGCTCACCGGGCTATCCGGCTGGTGCCCGCTGTACTCGCTGTTCGGGTTCCGCACCAACGGGACCCACCGCGACGCCGCCTCCCACTGACCGGACCCGCCGTGGGACCGTCACCGACAAGGCCGCCCGCCGAGGCCATCGTGGGGTCCGTGGTCATCGCGACCCGGGCCCCTCGGCGCGGCGCGTGCCGGGCGGTCGCTCGCCGAGGCGCACACGCCCGCATCGGATCGGGCGTGCCGGGCTCACACGACGAACGACTTGACTAGGGCCATGGGATTCGTACCCGAAGACCTCACCGAACACCTCGACATGCTCTTCCGCTACGCCGTCGGCGTCACACGTGACCCCGACCTCGCCGCCGACACCGTCCAGGACACGGTCGTCCGTGCCATCGAACGACGAGACCAGTATCGCGACGACGCCCCCCTCGAGCACTGGCTCATCCGCATCGCGCACAACCTCATCATCGACCGCGCCCGCAGGGCCGACCGCGAGATCCCCGTCGACACCGTGGAGCGAGACTGGCGAGACGACACCTACACCGTCGACGCGGCCGCCGTCGCCGAGCGAGCCGCCACCCGAGAAGAACTCCTCGACGCCCTCGAGCGGCTCCCCTTCATCTACCGCTCTGCCGTCGTTCTCCACGACATCGAGGGCCTCCGGGTCGCCGACATCGCCACCATCGCCGACATCTCCCTCCCCGCCGCCAAACAGCGACTCCGCCGCGGCCGCATGGCCCTCGTCAGCGCCCTCGCCACCGGCCATCGCCGCCGACTCGCCCTCCGAGGAGTCCCCATGCCGTGCTGGGATGCCCGCCAACACATCAGCGACTACCTCAACGGCGAACTCGACCCGCCAACCGTCGCCCTCGTCGAGAGCCACCTCGAGACGTGCCCGACCTGCCCGCCGCTCTATGCGGCCCTCGTCGGCGTCCACGACCAGCTCGGACGCCTCCGCGACCCGGACACGGTCATCGAACCCGATCTCGAATCCCGCATCCGCACCCACATGGCCAGGTGACGCCGCTGCGGTCAGCGGATGCGGCCACTGAGATAGCTGACGGTGGCCAGGTCGGTAGTGCGACCGAGGGCGACACGGTCGAGATCCGCCTCAGCGGCGCCGAGATCGTTGCGATCCACGGCTTCGCTGCCATGAGATCGGGAGCGATCACGGAAGCACGACGAGTTTCCCCGTGGCGCGGCCGGCCTCCATGTCGGCATGCGCCTCGGAGATCTCGTCCAGCCGGTAGGTCCGGTGGATCGGCACGCGAGCGCGACCTGCAGCGACGTCGTCGAGGAACTCCTGCAGGACATCAGACGGCAGATCATCGGCGTCGCCGCCATATGCGGTGAGCCGGACCCCACGGGGGAGGTACTCGATCGGGTAGAAGTCGCGCACGGTCCACTGGTTCGACAGCATCCCGGTGAAGCACACCACGCCGTGCACCCGTGTCGCTCGCAGCGTGTCGGGCAGGGTCGGCGTCCCGATGAGCTCGAGCGCGGTGTCGACGCCGTCCGGGACGATGGTGCGGACCTGCGCGGCCACATCGCCGTCATCGACCAGTGGGTGGTGCACGCCCATGCCCCGCAACACGCCCCGCGACCGGGGTCGCGGGTCGTGGAGAACACCGTCATGCCGAGGCGCAGGGCGAGAACGGCGGTCGCCATGCCGACCGATGAGGTGCCACCTCGGATGAGGATCGACTGACCGGGTCGAGCATCGAGGCCAACCGTGAGCGAACCGTACGACGTCTGCAGCATCTCCGGCACCGCACCGAGCGTGGCCCAATCGAGATCACTGCTGAACGAAATGGTCTGGGCGACCGGCACGCAGGTGTACTCGGCATAGCCACCGTCGAAGGTCCGACCCATGCCGCCCATCAGCGCCGCGACCTGGCTTCCCGGCGCGAACTCGCCACCCGGGCAGTCGACCACCACGCCGGTCGCCTCGATGCCGAGCACGCGAGGGAAGGTCACACCATCGGCGAGGCCGAGCCGGGTGTGCAGCTCGGACCGGTTGAGCCCGAACGCCTCGACCTCGATGAGCACCTGGCCCGGCCCGGGTACCGGTATCGGCAGCTCGCGGATCCGGAACGCCTCGGGAGGCCCCGGTGCGTCGAGCACGGCGGCGCGCATGGAGGTCGGGATCTCGGTCATCGGGCCTCTCCTACTCTCTCGGCGAGGTGTCGTCGCACGTCACGCACGGCAGACGAGAACGCCACCAACTCCTCGGGCGGCAGAGCACCTCCGAGCCATGTGGCGAGTTCGCCTTCGAACGAGCCCCGCGCAGCTTCGAACCGGCCGCGTCCTGCGCGCGTGAGGGCGATAACCGACGATCGGGCGTCGCCGGGGTTCGGTGCACGGCGGCACCAGCCGGCACGCTCGATGCGGTCGATCAGCTTGCTGATACCACCCACGGTGATCGACAAGGCCTCGGCGATGTCAGCGACACGGCAGTCGGGCACACGATCGATGACCGCCATCGGCTCGAACCACGACAAGGGCAGATCGTGATCACGACGCAGGCGCCGGTCGACCAGATCCCACAGCTCGGTCTCCAACCGCACCAGATCGCTGAACACCACCGCCAGCTCGGCGGTCGCCACTGCCCTGGGCACCGATGTCGATTCCATGGAATGCAACATCTACTCGGATTCGGCTTCCGTGGAATCCACCTCGCAGCGACCTGCGATCGACCGCGTCGAAAACACATAGGGTCTGCCCATGCGCCCCGATCGGATCAAGTACTGGACAGCCGAGTCCTTCGGCGAAGCCCGCGATGTGCTGGCGCTGGCCGAGCGCGAGCTCCCCGAGCTCGGGCCCGGGATGCTCGAACTGCGCGTCGACGCAGCCGGCGTTGGGCTCCCCGACGTGCTCATGGTGCGTGGCAACTACCCGGCGGTCCGCCAGCCGCCGGTCACCCCCGGGCAGGAGATCGCCGGGACCGTCACAGCGGTCGGCCCAGGATGTTCACGGCAGGTCGGCGACCAGGTCATCAGCTCGACGCGTTTCGCCGAGGGGATGGGCGGCTTCGCCGAGCGCTGTCAGGTGCGTGAGAGCTCGACCTTCCGGCGCCCGAGCGGCATGTCGAGCGAGGAGGCAGCCGGCTTCTGGATCCCGTTCCACACCGGCTATGTCGGCGTGATCCAACGCGGACAACTCCAGCCCGGCGAGACGATGCTGGTGCTCGGCGGAGCAGGCAGCTCGGGCTCGGCCGCGATCCAGCTCGGCAAGGCCGTCGGGGCAACGGTCATCGCGACCGTCAGCTCCACCGACAAGGCCGACTTCTGCCGCTCCCTCGGCGCCGACCACGTCATCAACTACCGCGACCAGCCGATCAACGAGGCCGTGGCGCTGATCGTCGGACGCCAGGGTGTCGAGGTCGTCTTCGACCCCGTCGGTGGCGCCGCGTACGATCAGGCCGTCAAGTGCATCGCTCGCCACGGGCGTGTTGTCCTGATCGGCTACTCGAGCGGAACGTGGGCCGACATCGACCCACTGCACGCCGTGCTGCGCAGCTACTCACTGGTCGGCGCGTTTCCCGGCGCCCGCACCCCCGAGGAGGCACTCCTCCACCACGAGGCGCTCTGCGAATGGGCCGAAGCCGGTGTGATCCGGACACCGGTCGACCGTGTGTTCCCGTTCGAGCAGGTGCCGGCCGCCATCGACCGCGTCGGGACGAACGCCGCAGTGGGCAAGGTCATCGTCCGCGGCGAATAGTCGCGAAGGCGCAGTGCCGGCACCCGCGGCCTTCGGCCCGCCGTGCATCAGTCCCAACGGAACGAGAATCGGGGGCGCGACTCGCCCACGATGCCGTAGCGCGCCAATGCGAAGGCGATCAGCACTGCGCCGAGATGCACGGGCACTGCCGCATCGACACCCGACGGATGCCG
Source organism: uncultured Acidimicrobiaceae bacterium (assembly GCA_963716795.1). Classification (GTDB taxonomy): domain Bacteria; phylum Actinomycetota; class Acidimicrobiia; order Acidimicrobiales; family UBA8592; genus CAVQUE01. Next base: position 427,540 of record CAVQUE010000007.1, read on the forward strand.
CATCACGGTGGCGATCTCGTCCTCGTAGAAGCGAAGAACCCAACGATTCGCCCGACCGAAAGGGTTCCGATCTCCGAGATGGAGCGTGAAGCCGAACGTCATGCCGTTGATCCCGTAGCCGCCCACCGCGACCGACGAGACGGCGATCTTGCGCTTGGCGTCGTCGAGAATCGCCGGACAGATCGCCCCACCGGCGCCGAGCGACGTGAGCCGCCACCGGCTCCCGTCTGCGAGCTCGATCCGCTGTCCTCGACCGAGGAACACCTTCACCCACCCGGTCCGACCCATCGACGCGAGCACGACATCGCCCTGCACGAGCTCGAAGACCGGGAACCGCACCCGGCCGACGCGCCGGACCTCGGCCCGTCCCTGCATCTCGTGCTGGTCGACCGTTGGGATCGTCGCTGACTCCATCACCTCATGCTCGCGCACCGAATCCCCCTCTGCGGCCCGTTGCGCCGTGATGGCGGCGCTTTCGTCGATGCCGGCAGGGACCACGCGTCTCGCGGCCCGCATGCCCGGGAAGTGGTGACGTATGGTCGTTCGGTCAGGGTCGGACCCCAGAGCCGGCCGCCTCTGCGACGGCATCAGTCACGCAGGCTCCGCAGTGGGCTGAGATGGCGGCATGGCGATGATGGGATGGCTCTCGATTCTGGCGGTCGGTACGGCTGCCATCGTGTGGGGTGCCGAGCTCTTCGCAGAGCATCTCGCAGCGGCCTCGGCGCGACTCGGTCTGTCCGCGTTCGCCCTCGCGCTGCTGTTGGCCGGAGCCGAACCCGAGGAGTTGGCCACGGTCATCACGGCGTCCGCCCGGGGGGTCGACGGCGTCGCGTTCGGCGACGTGATCGGCGCCAACGCCGCCATCGTCACCGTGGCGCTCGGCGTCGGCGCACTGGTCACGACCGTGCCGTTCGGACCGCGCATCCGCCGCTACGGGTTCGGTGGGCTCGCCGCCGCTGGCCGGCGCACGGGTGCTGTCGACGAGAAACGATCGCCTCGATCGACCATCGGGGGCGGTCCTCATCGCCGGCTATCCGGTGTTCATCGCCATTGCGCTCGCCACCTGAGCGAACACCGTCGAGCAACCGAGGGCGGAGCCGTCTCCGGCACGACGACGGACCCGGGGGACGTTCGGCACTGCCTTGGTGACGACACCGCGATCACGATGGGCGTCGCCGCGCTGCATGCACGAACCCGGACGCGAAGCAGGAACTCATGAGCACTCGTATCGAACCGTCCGTCGCCGGCGCCGAGCGCGCACCCCGCCCGGACGATCATGCTGAAGGCCTCATCGTCATCCCCGACGAGGAACCGACGCCAGCAGGGGGTGCCCGTCTCCGGCCCGTCGTGGATCGCCTGGTTCGGTCGCTCGAGCCGATAGGGGCGGACCTGTGAGGGCACCGAGGTCGCACGGCACCGCCGCTGCCTCGCCTCCCATCAAACGATCCTCGCCGCGGACCATGCCCGGGTCCTGCGCCAGATGCGCACCAAAGCCAGAGCCGCCGATGCCGCCGCCGAGACCGACGACGGCGTCGAGGTCCGAGACCTCGCCATCTATGACCGGATCGCGTCATGACCGCCGCCAAAGATCTCGTTCACTTGTACCGAGCGTTGAAGGCCCCGACGCTCGCGTCGGCTGTCGACCGCCCGCCGAACGGGCCCGAACCGATGGCTGGACCCACCAAGAGTTCCTCGCCGCCTGCCTCGAGCGAGAAGTCGCCGCCCGCCGAGCCAACGGCGGCGAGCTCCGCATCCGCGCCGCCAAGTTCCCGGCCCGCTAGACCCTCGAGGACCTCGACTGGGACCACCAACGCTCCCTCAAACGAGACGTCATCGCCCACCTCGGCGCGCTCGACTTCATCGAAGCCCGAGACAACGTCGTGTTCCTCGGACCACCCGGCACCGGCAGAACCCACCTCGCGACCGGCATCTCGATCCGGGCCTGCAAAGCCGGGCATCGGGTCCTGTTCGCCACCGCCGCCGAATGGGTCGCCCGCCTCGCTACTTCCATGCCGTCTCATACTGCCGCCGCGGCGCGTCATCAATGCTGTGGACTGCGGAAACGTTCGTGGGCCTGGTGGGGATCGAACCCACGACCCAGGGATTATGAGTCCCCTGCTCTAACCACTGAGCTACAGGCCCGGCGGCAGCCTAGTGGTCGCCCCAGCCGGGCCACGCGAGCTGACCTGAGCTGCCCGTCAACGACGATGGCCCTCTCCGTGCGGAGAGGGCCATCGAATGCAGAGCTCCGGGGGTGGGGCTCGAACCCACGACAATCGCATTAACAGTGCGGTGCTCTGCCAGCTGAGCTACCCCGGAAGGCAGCGATCACGTTACCAATGCTTCGAGCAATCCGGTGACCATTCGCAGCGTCCGCTTGCTGCCGTAGCGAACGTGAGCGCAGCCGAACTCGTGCTTGTTGTGGCGGATCGAATGGTCAGGGAGAGCTCGCCAAGGCTTGTAGAACTGCGAGATCGGAATCTGGGTGACTTCGGACCACGCCTCGTTGGCAGCTTCGAGATCGAGGCCCTGATGGAGATAGAGCGTCACGTGGAGGCGAGACTCGTCGATCTCGAAGAAGCGCCGGAGCCATCGGCAGAAGAGCCGGACCAGCTCGGGATTGCTGTTCGCGAACCGGACTTCGCTGCCCGTCTTCGCTCCGTCACCGGCGTACAGGCCGATGCCGGCCATGAAGAGGTCGCGTTCGCTCATCGAACCGATCGTGCTCGACGCCCAGGCTCTGCACTCCTCGATCTCGGCGAGGGTCCAGGACTGCGCCCGGAGCTCGCAGGCCCGGTCCTGCTTGTCGAGATGTCCACGGTTGCCCATGCGCACATGATGCCGAGGAGGCGTGACATCAGCGGAGAACATCCGTGAAGCGTCACCGACCTCAGCTGTCGTCGAGGTAGTCGCGCAGCTTCTTCGATCGCTCGGGGTGGCGGAGCTTGGCCAGGGTCTTCGCTTCGATCTGGCGGACACGTTCGCGGGTGACTCCGAAGGCCCGGCCGACTTCCTCGAGGGTGTACGCCTTGCCCTCGTCGTTGAGTCCGAAGCGCATCTGGACGACCTCGCGCTCGCGGTCGTTGAGATCGTCGAGGGCTTCGACCACCGCCTTGCCGAGGAGGTGCTTGGTGGCCACGTCGAGAGGGACGTCGGCGTTGGGGTCCTCGATGAAGTCCCCGAGGTTGGCCTCGTCCTCGCCCACCGGGGAGTCGAGCGACAGCGGATCCTGGGAGATCCGCAGGATCTCGCGCACCCGCGCCACGGTCAGATCGCAGCTGTGCGCGAGCTCCTCGACGGTGGGTTCGCGTTCGAGCTCCTGCATCATCTGACGCTGCGTGCGCTGGACCCGGTTGATCGAGTCGACCATGTGCACCGGGATCCGAATCGTGCGCGACTGGTCGGCGATGGAGCGGGTGATCGCCTGGCGGATCCACCATGTGGCATAGGTCGAGAACTTGAAGCCCTTGGTGTGATCGAACTTCTCGACCGCCCGCATCAGGCCCAGGTTGCCTTCCTGCACCAGATCGAGCAGCGCCATCCCACGACCGACGTAGCGCTTCGCGATCGAGACCACCAGCCGCAGGTTCGCCTGGGTGAGGTGCCGTTTGGCGGCTTCGCCGTCGCGCACGGTACGCCGCAGCCGACGCAGCTCGGCGGCCCCCAGATCGTCGATGGCGCCCGTCTCGACCAGATGCGCCAGCTCATGCGCCGCACCGAGACCGGCTTCGATGCGTTTGGCCAGCGCGACCTCGGTCGCGGCATCGATCAGGTCGACCCGGCCGATCTCGCGCAGATACATCCGCACCGGGTCCTCCGTGGACCCACCCTCGGCGCCGGCTGCTCCGGCCCGCCGGCGCCGTCGCGCAGCGAGGCGCGCCTGCACGTCGTCGGTTCCGGCCGGCGTCGGCGCAGGTGCCGGCACGGCATCGAGGGCGTCGTCGTCCTCGTCGAGGAAGATCTGGCGGCGGGCCAACTCCGCGCGCACTGCGCCGATCAGGTCAGCGCTGAGCTCGACGTCTTCGAGCGCACGCATCACATCGTCGATGTCGACCCAGCCGCGAGCGTCGCCGCGTTTGATCAGGGCCCGCCACTTGGGGTCGGGGATCTCGACCAGGGGCGACTCCAACGACGCCGTCGTGTCGGTCACGACGCCTCCGGGAGCGCAGAGGGGTCGGCGAGTCCGTTGATCCAGTCGACCAGCACACCGTCGGTGGGCATCTCCCAGCTGTGCTCGCGCATGGTGTCGAGCGCGAGCTTCATCGCCGAGACCTCCCTGCCGAGCGCAGGATCGTCGGTGCGTTGGGCTCGGCGGCCGAGCTCCTGCACCCAGCGCATCCCTGCCCCGTGGACGAGCTGGCCGGCGAGGCGACCGGCGACGGTGCCCTCCAGCTCGCCGTCGTCGGGCGGCAGCGCCATGATCTCGGCCAGGCGCCGATGCGCGACGTCGTCGCCGGTCTCGTGGAGGTCATCGAGCGCATCGGGCATCGAGGTCGCGCCCAACAATGCGGCGAAGACCCGCTGGTTGACCGGGTCGGCCAGCAGGCGCGCATCGATGTAGCCGGGCACCAGATCGGGTCGGTGGACGGCGACACGCAGGACCTGCATCTCCACCGAGTCCATGGCCGGGGGCCGCGTCGGTGCCCAGGGGCGGCGGCCCGGGGGCGGGCACCGCTGCGCATCGCCCGGAGTCGACCCACTTCGACACCGCAGCGATCGGCGATCTGCATGAGGTACTGGTCGCGCACCAACTCGCTGGGGTGCGCCGTCACCAGCGCGGTTGCGGCTTCAGCGGCCCGAGCCCGCCCCTCGACGGTGGTCAGGTCGCCGGCTTCGAGCACGCGGGCCACCCGGAACCCGAGGAACGGCTGCGCCTCCTCGACCGACGCAGCCAACGCCGCAGGGTCGCGCTGCGCGAGGTCGCCCGGGTCGACCCCCGGGGGAAGCGCAGCGACCCGCACGTCGATCTCGTAGCGCTTCTCCCACTCGTAGAACTTGTCCGCGGCGGCCTGACCGGCTGCGTCGGCATCGAAACTCAACACGATCCGCGACGCGAACCGCTTGAGGATCTTGACGTGTTCTTCGGTGAGCGCCGTCCCGCAGGTCGCCACGGCACGCGGCACGCCGGCCTTGGCGTAGCCCATGACGTCGGTGTAGCCCTCACAGACGATCACCTCGTCGGCGCGCACGACATGCTCCTTGGCCCAGTTGAGGCCGTAGAGGAGCCGGGACTTGGCGTAGATGGGTGACTCGAAGGAGTTCTTGTACTTGGGGCCGTCGGTGTCGGGCAGCTTGCGGCCGCCGAACCCGACGGGGTCGTTGTTGACGTCGTAGATCGGGAACAGGATCCGGGCCCGGAAGGTGTCCTGGAGCCGGTTGGCCTTGTTGGTGAACGCCAGACCCGCCTCGGCCAGCACCTTGTCGGGGATCTTGCGCCGCTTCAGCTCGCGGGCCAGCTGGTCCCAGTCGTCGGGCGCCCACCCCACCTGGTAGGTGCGGACCTCGTCGCCGGTGATGCCACGCGACCGTAGGTACGAGCGTGCCGCACCGGCATCGGGGGCTTCGAGCAGCCGCCGGTGGTACCAGTCCACGGCTACGGCCACGGCCTCGACCAGCTGACGCCCGCCTGCGCCGGTGCTTGCCCTCGTCGGCGCTGGTGTAGGTGAGGGTGACGCCGGCCTTGGAGGCCAAGCGCTCGACCGCACCGACGAAGTCGAGACCCTCGATCTCGCGGACGAAGGTGATGGCGTCGCCGCTGCGCTGACAGCCGAAGCAGTGGTAGAAGCCCAACTGCTGATTGACCGAGAACGACGGGCTCTTTTCGTTGTGGAACGGGCACAGCCCGGTCCAGCGCTGGCCGACCCGGCGCAGCTGCAGGTGCTCGGAGATGACCGCGACGATGTCGGTCGCAGCGCGCACCTTCGCGATGTCATCGTCGGCGATCCCCATGGTCTCCGCGACGGTACCAGCGTGGGCTGATGGTGGGCTCAGCTCACGCCCGCGACGGCCCCGCTCACGTGACCCCGAGCAGGGCGTGCGCTGCGGCGAGGCGGGCGACCGGCACCCGTGGCCCCGAACAGCTGACGTAGTCGATGCCGGCAGCGACCACGAACGCGATCGACCGGGGGTCGCCGCCGTGCTCGCCGCAGATGCCGATCTTCATGTCCGGGTCGACCGCACGGGCCCGCTCGACGGCCAGCGAGATCAGTTCGCCGACACCGCCGGTGTCGAGCGCGTCGAACGGGCTGCGCTGGAGTAGACCCCGCCGCAGGTATTCGCCGATGACGCTGCTCTCGACATCGTCGCGGCTGAAGCCGAACGTCATCTGGGTGAGGTCGTTGGTCCCGAAGCTCATGAAGTCGGCGTACGGCGCCAACGCGCCGGCCCGCAACGCCGCACGGGGCGTCTCGATCATCGTGCCCACCTTGACCGACCCGGCGTCGCCGGCGGCGGCGATCTCCTCGTCGATCCACGGCCGCACGGTGGCGAGTTCGGCAGTGAGCGCAACCAGCGGCACCATGATCTCGATGATCGGGTCGCCCCCTGCCTCGCGGCGCAGCGCCGCCGCTTCGAGCAGCGCCCGCGCCTGGGTGCGATAGAGACCTTCGATGGACAGCGCCAGGCGCACCCCGCGCAGGCCGAGCATCGGGTTCTGTTCGTGGGAGTCCTCGAGGAACTCGTGCAACGGGGCATCGAGCAGCCGCACCGTGACCGGCAGGCCGTCCATGGCGTCGAGGACCTCGACGAAGTCGCTGCGCTGCACCGCCAACAGGTCGGCCAGCGCGGCGTCGCGTTCGACATCGTCGGTGGCCAGCAGGACCCGCCGCACGACCGGCAGCCGGGTCCCGAGGAACATGTGCTCGGTACGACACAGGCCGATGCCCTCGGCGCCGAGGCGTCGGGCGACGGCAGCGTCCTCGCCGGTGTCGGCGTTGGCGCGCACCCCGACCCGCCCGGCACGGACCTCGTCGGCCCAGGTCAGCAGGATCTCGAGCTCGTCGGGAGGCTCCTGGTGATCGACGAGGATCTGACCGACGAACACCTGGCCGCTGCTGCCGTCGACGGTCACCAACTCGCCCTCGCGCGATGCGCACGTCGCCGACGACGACGTCGGTGCCATCGATCGTCAGGCCCTTCGGCGCCACACACCGCCGGCAGGCCCATGCCCCGGGCGAAGATCGCTGCGTGGCTGGCCAGCCCGCCGCGGGCGGTGACGATGCCCGACGACCAGCGCATGCCCGGTTCGTCCTCGGGTCCGGTCTCGGACGCGACGAGGATGGCCTCGTCGCCGGCGTCGACCGCGTCGAGCACGGCGTCGACGCTCAGGCAGATCTTGCCCACGGCGACGCCCGGCGAGGCCGGGATGCCATCGCAGAGCAGCTCGCCCGCCTGGTCGCCGATGGTGGCATGCAGCACCTCGGCGAGGTCGGCCTCGCTGACGGCCCGCAGCGCGTCATCGCGTGATTGGGTCCCGGCGAGGGTGGCCATGACGGCCTCGGTGATGCGCTGGTGTGCCGTCATCGCGGTGACCTCAGTCCAGGCGTTCGGCGAGATAGCCGACGAGTTGATCGAGCGACACCCGGTCCTGGGCCATCGTGTCGCGGTCGCGCACGGTGACCGCACGATCGTCGAGGCTGTCGAAGTCGACCGTCACGCAGTAGGGCGTGCCGAGCTCGTCCTGGCGGCGGTACCGCTTGCCGATGTTCTGGGTCTCGTCGTAGTCGGCCTGCCAGCGGACCTTGATCGAGTCGAAGACCTCGTGCGCCAGCGGGGTGAGCGTGTCCTTCTTCGACAACGGCAACACGGCGACCTTGTACGGCGCCAGACGGGGATGGAAGCGCAGAACCGTGCGGGTCTCGTCGTTGACGACGTCTTCGTCGTAGGCGGCCAGCAGGAACGCCATCATCGACCGGGTGGCCCCGGCCGCCGGCTCGATCACGTGGGGCACGTAGTGCTCGTTGCGCTCGGGATCGAAGTACGTCAGGCGCTCACCCGAGTGCTCTGCGTGTTGGCGCAGATCGAAGTCGCCCCGGTTCGCGATGCCCTCGAGCTCACCCCAGCCCCAGGGGAACGCGAACTCGACGTCGGCGGTACCGGAGCTGTAGTGGCTGAGCTCGTCGTCGTCGTGGGCCCGCAACCGCAACGACTGCGCCGGGATGCCCAGGTCGATGTACCACTGGCGCCGCTCGCGGCACCAGTACTCGTACCACTCGCCGGCCTCTTCGGGCGGCACGAAGAACTCGAGCTCCATCTGCTCGAACTCGCGGGTCCGGAACACGAAGTTGCCCGGCGTGATCTCGTTGCGGAAGCTCTTGCCGATCTGGGCGATGCCGAACGGCGGCTTCTTCCGGCTGGTGTCGAGCACGTTCTTGAAGTTGACGAACATGCCCTGCGCCGTCTCGGGACGCAGGTAGACATCGTGGCCGGCGCCCTCGACGGGACCGGCCTGGGTCTTGAACATGAGGTTGAAGGCACGGGCCTCGGTGAAGGAGTCCTTCGCGCCGCAGTTCGGGCACAGCGACGGGTCCTCGAGCTGATCCTCGCGGAAGCGTTCGTTGCATTCGCGGCAGTCGACGAGGGGGTCGGTGAAGTTCTGGAGATGGCCGCTGGCCTCCCACACCGCCGGCGGCGACAGGATGGATGCATCGAGGGCCACCACGTCGTGACGCAGCTGCACCATCGAACGCCACCAGGCGTCCTTGACGTTGCGCAACAGCAGCGCACCGACCGGGCCGTAGTCGTAGGTCGAGCGGAACCCGCCGTAGATCTCCGCCGACTGGAACACGATGCCGCGGCGGCGGCTCAGGTTGACGACCTTGTCCATGAGGTCGTCGATGCCGCGGCCCGCTCCACCGTGGTCGGGGGCGGAGTCGGCTACGCCCGGCTCGAGGTCGCCGGCGGCGTCGGAATCGGTGGTGGTCATGAGGCGGAAGGGTAACGGCGCCACCCGGCCATCGGCCGCGATGGGCACGAGCGGGCGGGTCCCGCCCGCGTGGCTCGCGGCTGTTGCTGCGCCACTCGATGTCGGCAACGGGTCGGGGCTCTGCAACGCTGCCGTCGTGCGATCCACCGTCGAGCAACTCGCCCGAGGCGATCGCCTCGCGGTGGCCCCGTGAGGCGGCTGCGAGCCGCTGCGGGTGCGTCGCTTCTGGTCGCGGTCGCCACGGCGATGCTCGCCGGATGTGCTGCGGCAGGCCCGACGCTCGAGAGCACCGGGATCCCGACGCCGACCGTCGACCCCGTCACCGATCTCGCCGATGGCACCTCGGGCACGACCGAGGCCACCGACGACGGCTGTCTCGCGGATGCGGTCGGCCCGGACGCAGGCGCAGTCGAGACGATCGCGCTCGACGACGCCACCGGCGGCCTGCTGCGTGTGCATCGCAACGATGCGGGAGACTGGAGAATCCGGATCGAAGCCGACGACGGCCAGACCATCGATGCCCCGCTCCAGGTCGATCTGGCCACCGACCCCGAGTCCGGCGCGATCCGCCCCCTCGGGGCCACCGACCTCGACGGCGACGGGACCACCGAACTGTTCAGCATCGTCGGTGATGCCCCCGGCGCCGAACTCGTCACCATCCATGCCCGGGTCGGATGTGCTCTGGTGCCGGTGAGCGTGGGCGGCGCATCGCTGTCCTTTCCGATCGGATCACGGCCGATGCTGGTGAGTGGCCTGGCCTGCAGCGACCATGACGGCGATGGAGCCGTCGACGGCGTCACCGGATGGATCGGCCTCCCAGACGGGACCACAGCCGACGGCACGACGGTGTTTCGCGTCGACGGGGTGACCTATCGACTCGACGGCACCGAGTTGGTGCAGGTCGACACGGCCAGCGAGACCGGACTCGACGAGCCAGACGCGGCCGCCTACGGCGTGCTCGACTGCCCCGACCTACCAGCATTGGGCTCCTGAGGGGCTACTCCCTCAACGCCGCCTGCACGACCGCATCGAGGTGCGGCTCGGGATGGGCGCCGACGACCCGCTGGATCTCTCGGCCCGCATCGAAGAGCACGAGCAGCGGGATGGACTGTGCGCCGTGGCGCGCCGCGAGCGCCGGTGCGGTGTCGACCTCGAGCTTCACGACCTTGAGCCTGCCTGCGTAGCGGGCGGCGAGGTTCTCGAGGATCGGGGCGATCGTGCGGCACGGGCCACACCACGGGGCCCAGAAGTCGACCAACACGACGCCGGGTCCGGCGATGGCGGCATCGAAGGTCGCCCCGTCGGCGTCGACGAGCCACGGGAGATCGGCGTGGCATTCGGCGCACCGCGGCCGCCCGTCGGCGACGACCGGGACCCGGTTGCGTCGGCCGCACACCGCGCACGAGGTGATGCCGTGATGATCGAAGTCCCGCGCCGGTGCCGTCTGGCCGGTGCGTTCGCTCGGTGTGGTTGCCATGGCCCACCTCCGTGGTCTCGTCGGTGCGCAGCACCATCGTCGACCGCGCGCGAGGCCGTCCCGGTAGGGCATTTGGGACCTACCAGGCCGCGAGAGGCTCGCTTCGGTCTCGCCGGCTGAGCACGTTCCCGGCCAGGGCCGTGCGGCCCCAGACACGTCGACGGACAGGTGCAGGTCAGCGCATCCAACACCGCCATCTCCCGCTCTTGTTCGCTGCGCCCACGGGCCGCTCGGGCCACTACCCGCCCATCGTCGAGGTCGAGCGGATCCGCCGTTCGAGGAAGTACTCGAGCGCCCGGGTGGCGACGACCTCGACCTCGTGGGTGGCGGGCGAGGTCGGCTCGTTGAGCGCAGCACCGAGCTGGCCACCCAGGATGCGCTGGGTCAACACGATCGCATCGGCGCTGACGGGCAGACCCCGACGATGGGACCGACAGACGAACCCGCCGTCGGCCTCGCTGTAGGCGACGAGATCCTCGGCATCGCCACAGAGCACGCACTCCCCCACCTGGGGTCCGGCACCCTCGAGCGTCAACAGCTTGAGGAAGAAGCCGGCGGTCACCAACGCCGAGTCGTTGGCGGCGAGGGTCCGCAGCGCACCGAGGAGCATCCGGTAGAGCTCCGGCGCGGGCTCGTCGGGAAGGGCCACGTGATCGACGGCTTCGAGCATCGCCAGGCCCTTGGTGAGGCGGTCGATGTCCTCTCGTATGGCCCGGAAGTGATCGACACTCTCGGCCTGGGTGACCGTCAGTAGGTCGCTGCGGCCCTCGTAGAGCTGGACGCGGACGTGGCTCAGCGGTTCGAGGCGTGAACCGAACTTCGATCGGGTCTTGCGGACGCCCTTCGCGACCGAGCGGACCATGCCCCGCTCGGGGGTGATCAGCACGACGATGCGATCGGCCTCGCCGAGCTTGTAGGTGCGCAACACGATGCCGTGTGCGGTGAAGGTCCGCTCGGCCATGGGCGGTCGTTCTACAGCCCGCCGAAGCGGCGTGAGCGGGCTTGATAGTCGCGCACCGTCTCGTAGAGCGTCTCGCGGGAGAAGTCGGGCCAGTTGGTCTCGAGGAACAGCAGCTCGCTGTAGGCGACCTGCCACAACAAGAAGTTCGACAGGCGCGTCTCGCCCGAGGTGCGTACGACGAGGTCCGGGTCGGGCATCTCGGGATCGCCCATGTGCGCGGAGATCGTGCGTTCGTCGATCTTGTCGGGCGGGACGCCCGTCGGCGACGATCGCCCTGACCGCGTCGACGATCTCGGCCCGTCCGCCGTAGTTGAACGCGATCGTGAACGTCATGCGCCGATTCGCGGCGGTCAGCTCGGATGCGACGTCCATGTCGCGGATGAGGCTGCGCGGCACCCGCCAGTTGCGTCGGCCGATGAACCGAATGCGCACGCCCCGCTCGTGGAGTTCGTCGCGTCGTCGACGGATGGTGTCGCGGTTGAAGTTGATCAGGAACTTCACCTCGGCCTTGGGGCGGCGCCAGTTCTCGGTCGAGAACGCATACACCGTCACCCATTCGATGCCGAGTTCGAGGGCCCCTTCGATGCATTCGAACAGCGCTTCCTCGCCACGCAGGTGCCCTTCGGTGCGGCTGAGACCGCGCTCGGTCGCCCAGCGGCCGTTGCCGTCCATGACCACGGCGAGGTGGCGCGGAATGCCATCGGGGTCGATGCCGAGCGCCTCGATGGCGCTGCGCTCGAAACGTGGGGTGATCACGGATCGAACGCTACCGGCCGGGCCACGATCGCCAGCGGATCCGAGGGCCACCGCACCGATCCCCGGCAGCGGCGCGGGTAGGATCGGGCGCCGACCACGTCGTCGTGGTCCTCGCGGCCAGGTTGCTGGCGCCTCCCGCACGACTCCGCACCTCCGAGGAGCCCGGACGCCATGAGCACCACCATCGAGCCTCCCCCCGAACCCGTCACCACGGCGGGAGATCCTGCCCTCGCCGAACCCGTCGGTGGCTCCACTGCGCTCGCACCGGCCGAGCGGATGGTGGAGACCCTCGTCTCGTTGACCGGTCACCTCGACGGTGGCGGCGAGGACCGCCACGGCCAACAGGAGATGGCCCGGGCTGTCCACGACGCCATCGCCGGTCGCCATCACCTGATCGCCCGAGCCGGCACCGGCACCGGCAAGTCGCTCGCCTATCTGGTCCCGGTCGCCATGGCCGGGCGAACGACGGTCATCGCCACCGCCACCAAAGCCCTCCAGGATCAGCTCGCCGGCAAGGACCTGCCGTTCCTGCGTACCCATCTCGGGATCTCCTGGGCGGTGCTGAAGGGCCGGGCCAACTACGTCTGTGTCCAGCGCTTGTCCGAGGTCGCCGACGATCGCCAGCTCGCGCTCACCGGGGTCGACTCGACCCGCGTCGACGACGAGGTCGACGTCATCGTGGAGTGGTCACAGACCACGGCGACCGGCGACCGCGCCGAGCTCGCCGTCGAACCCAGCGCTGCGGCCTGGAACACCGTGAGCGTCGGTTCCGACGAATGCCCCGGCGCCACGAAGTGCCCCAGCGGCGAGGTGTGCTTCGCCGAGGCCGCCCGAGCCAGGGCCGCGGCCTCCGACATCATCGTCGTCAACACCCATCTGTACGGCATCCACCTGGCGAGCGACGGCATCCTGCCCGACCACGACATCGTGGTCATCGACGAAGCCCATCAGCTCGAGGACATCATCTCTGCGACGGCCGGCGTCGAGTTGTCGGGAAGCCGCTTCGGCGACGTGGCCCGACGTGCTCGCGGCATCGTCGCCGACGATGCGCTCGCCGACGCGATCGACGATGCCGGTCGCGCCCTCGACGAAGCGCTCGACGATGCCGGCGACGGCCGCATCGAGCTCCGTGTCGACGGCGACCTCCACCGGGCCATCACCGCCGGGCGAGAGGCAGCCAACGCGCTCCTGGCGGCGTTGCGCGCCGTCCCGAACGACGCCGGAACCGATGTGGCCACCCGCAAGGAGCGTGCCCAGCAGTCGGCCACCACACTCATCGGCGACATCGATCGCGCCAACGAGATCACCGACGACGACGTCGCCTACGTCGCCGGGCCACCCGGCCGGCTCAGCCTGCGCATCGCTCCCATCGACGTGGGCTCCACCCTGCGGTCGACGCTGTGGGACAAACCGACCGCAGTGTTGACCAGCGCGACCGTGCCCGACGTGTTGCCCGACCAGCTGGGTCTCGGACCGGATCAGTTCCGCTTCGTCGACGTCGGCAGCCCGTTCGACTACGACCACGCCGCGCTGTTGTACTGCGCGGTCGATCTCCCCGAGCCGCGCGATCCGGCATTCGCCGAGGCCTCGGTGGCCGAACTCGAGCGCCTCATCGTCGCCGCCGGGGGGCGTACCCTGGCGCTGTTCACCAGCTGGAAGGCGATGAACGCGGCGGTCGAGACCCTGCGACCTCGGCTGCCGTGGACCGTCCTCGCGCAGGGCGAGCTGCCGAAGCCGGCGCTGTTGGATGCGTTCAAGTCCGATGCCGACTCCTGTCTGTTCGCGACCATGAGCTTCTGGCAGGGCGTCGACATCCCCGGCGCGGCGCTGTCGCTGGTGGTCATCGACAAGATCCCGTTCCCTCGCCCCGACGACCCGCTGTTGCAGGCCCGTCGCGAACGTGCCGGCGCTGCGGCCTTCGGGCTCGTCGACCTTCCCCGCGCTGCGATGATGCTCGCTCAGGGCACCGGACGGCTGATCCGCTCGGCCGAGGACAAGGGGGTCGTCGCCGTGCTCGACCGGCGCCTGGCGACCTCGAAGAGCTACCGGTGGAACCTCATCAGTGCCCTGCCTCCCTATCGCCGGACCCGAGACCGAGACGAGGTCGAAGCGTTCCTGCGGAGGCTGCGCGACGCGTGAGCGTCGCCACCAGCGACCATCGATACCTCGAGCCACCCGGTCCGCCCCACCCACACCCACACCCACACCCGTATCGCGACCACGAGCCAGGAGCGAGTCCACGCCGATGACCACCGCTGCGAACGATCTGCCCACGACGATGTGCGCCCAGGTCCAGACCAGGTTCGCGGGCGACGACGCCTTGCCCATCGTCGAGGTGCCGGTTCCCTCCCCCGATGTCGACGAGGTCCTCGTCGACGTCGGGGCCTGTGGCCTGAACCGGCTCGATCTGCTCCAACGCGAGGCGGCCCTCGTGCGTGGCTTCTCGCTCCCCCACATCGCGGGGATGGATGTCGCAGGCGTCGTCGTGGCCGTCGGATCCGAGGTCGGCGACGACGGCCCTGCGATTGGCGACGCCGTCGTGGTCGACCCGGTCAGCACGTGCGGTGTGTGCGACCGGTGCGTAGCCGGGTACGAGCCGTACTGCGAAGATCTCCGCACGGTCGGGTCGACGCGGCCGGGTGGGTTCGCAGAGTTCGTGGTGGTGCCGGCTCGGAGCTGTCATCGGCTGCCGAGCAGCACGAGCCTCACCGAAGCCGCGGCCCTCCCTGTTGCCTACATGACTGCTTGGCATGCTCTGGTCACGGTCGGTCAGGTCCAGGCGGGCGAGACCGTGCTGATCAACGCGGCCGGCGCGGGCGTGTCGATCGCGGTCGTCCAGTTCGCGCTGGCTCGGGGGGCGACCGTCATCGGGACCGCGGGCGGAGAAGCCAAGATCGCCAGGGCGCTGGAGCTGGGTTGTTCGCACGTGATCGACCACTACGCCGCCGATGTCGCCGATGGCGTGCTCGAGGCCACCGACGGCCGGGGCGTCGACCTGGTGATCGACCATGTGGGCCCCGCGTTGTTCGACGCGTCGATCCGGTCCATGGCGCTCGAGGCTCGGATGGTCTTCTGCGGCACCACCACCGGTAGCGAGGTCACCGTCGATCTACCGGCGGTCTATCACTGGGGTCGACGGCTCATCGGTGCCGGCGGCTACCGCCCCGGCGACTTCGCCACGATGCTCGCAGCATTCGAAGCCGACGGCCTGCGGCCCGTGATCGACTCGGTGTGGCCCTTCGACGGCCTCGGCGATGCCCAGGCGGCGATGGCGGCGGGGTCGTTCTTCGGCAAGCTCGTGATCGACCTCGACCAGGTCGCCTGACCGTCGAGGCTCGGAGCCACCCGCCGTGGCTCGTCAGGCCGGGGTCGGCCAGCCCTCGAACAGGGTGCGGTAGCGGTCGCGGATGGCCTCGACGTCGGCCTCGAGCCCGATCCGCCAGGGCGCCAGTCCCGCCGACATCCCTTGATGAGAAGCCGAGCCGGCGCGATCGAAGAACGGCTGTCGCCGATCCACGATGGTGGCCCCCCACGCAAGTCCGCCGGCGTCATCGACGCCGAATGGCAGGACGGGCGCCGTGACCAGGTCGGGCTCGATCGCCACGACCACTGCGGTCAGGTCGTGGCACGGGCTCTCGCCCTCCGGAGAGAACGTCGAGCCCAGGACCCGATAGAAGTCCATCGGCTCGGCGAGATCCGCAGCCGCCGTCGTGTGTTGCGCCGCGAGCGCCTCGAACTCCCGAGCGGTGAACGTGGCCGCCAGCGTGACATCGAGGGGGACGAGCAGCGGCGATCGAGCCCACGCCGCCTGCGCGACCACCGAGGCCGCGCGCGGATCGTCCGCGATGTTCGCCTCGCATATCGGCAAGGCATTGCCCTGCACGGCGATTGCGCCGCCCATGACGACCAGCTGGCCGACCAGGGGTACCGCAGCGGGGTGCTCGTCGACGAACCGGGCGATGTTGGTCAGCGGGCCGAGGGCGACCAGCGTGACCTGCCCCGGGCGGGCCTCGACGGTTCGGGCGAGCAGACGCGGTCGCTCCCGCCGGATCGGGCTGCCACTCGGGCGCCTTCCGGCCGGTGTTGCCGATCCCGTCGATGCCGTGGATGCCCGTCGCCTGCCGCAGCGCCGGGACCGGTCCGTAGGGCGCAGGGTCGCCCAGGGCGATGGGGATGCCAGGGCGCCCTGCCGCATGGGTGACGCGGGCCAGGTTGCCCGATGCGGTCTCGACGGCCACGTTGCCGCCGGTGACCGAGATCGCCACGACCTCGGCGTCGGGGCACTCGAGTGCGTACCAGAGCGCCGCGATGTCGTCGACGCCGCCGTCGGAGTCGATGGCGAGCAGCGTCGCCGCGGACGAGCGGTGGGTGTCTGCAACCATCGGGCGACGCTACCCCGACGACCCCGAGCGATCCGTCGTGACGGCGATCACCGATCGACGTGGAGGTCGTTGTTCACACCCCCGCAACGAAGAGCGGTTGATGCCACTGCACGCCGTCCTTACCGTGGCGGTCGTGCTCGTGAGCGAGATCCCGGCACTACGGGAGTACTGGTACCCAGTGGCCTACACCGCCGATGTCGGCGACACGCCGGCGCGAGCCGTCGTGTTCGGCGAAGGCATCGTCGTGTGGCGCACCACCGCGGGCGAGGTCCATGCCGCCCTCGACATCTGCCCCCACCGCGGTGCCCGCCTGTCCCAGGGCTGGCTCGACGACGACTGCATCGTCTGCCCGTACCACGGCTGGGCCTTCGCCGGCGACGGACACTGCACCCGCATCCCCCAGAACCCCGAAGCGTCGAGCATCCCCAGCCGGGCGCGGCTCGCGCCGGTGCACGCCGACGACCGCTACGGCCTGACGTGGGTCTGCCTGGCCGATCGGCCTCGCGAGCCCATTCCGACACTGCCCGAGCTGGAGGATCCGCATTTCACGCTCGTCCACGAGCTGATGGACCCGTGGCAGGTCTCGGCGCCGCGCTGCATGGACAACGCTCTCGACGTGAGCCACCTCTCGTTCGTGCATCGCAACACCGTCGGCGACGCCAGCCAACCGCAGATGAGCGACTTCACGGTCGTGCGCACCGGCACCGTGGTCGACTTCTCCGTCTCCTACACCTCGGCGGTCAGTGAGGAGATGAAACGCAACACCGGTCTGACCGGCGACACCACGACCCGCACCACCCACGCGCAGCTGGTCCAGCCGTTGGTGTTTCGCGGGGTGCTCGAGTACGAGAACGGTCTCCGCCACGTGCTCTACAAGACGGCGACCCCCATCGACGACGACCGCACGCTGTTCTGTCAGTTCATCGCCCGTAACGACGCACCCGACGCCGAGCGTCAGGCGCTGATGGTGTCGATCGACCAAGCCATCCAGGCCGAGGACAAAGAGCTGCTCGAAGGCCTACCGAGCGACTTCCCCATCGAGACCTCGACCGAGCTGCACACCAAGGCCGACCGCATGACGCTCGAATACCGCCGCGTACTCGCCGACCTCGCCGCGGAATCGGGTCCGCTGCGACCGGACACCACGTGGCATCCGCTGCTGCGCCACAGAGGTGCTGACGTCGATGCCGAGCGCGAACCGCTCAGCTCTGCGAGCTGGATCGAGCCCAGAGGTTGAGGTCGCCGTCGACGGCGTGCTGGTCGATCTCGGCGAGTTCGTCGAGACCGAGGTCGGGGCTCGACATGGCGTCGAGGGTGTCGTCGAGCTGCGCGACGGTGCGGGCGCCGACGATGACCGTCGACACCCGCGGGTCACGCAGCGTCCACTGCACCGCGAGCTGCGCAAGCGTCTGACCACGACGAGCGGCGACGGCGCGTAGTGCCCGGACGCGGTCGAGGTTGGCCTCGCTCAGGAACTCGGGGCGCAGCGGGCCGGGCGCCGACGCCCGTGACCCCTCGGGAATGCCGTCGAGGTACTTGTCGGTCAACAGGCCCTGCGCCAACGGCGAGAAGCCGACGCAGCCGACGCCGGCGTCGTCGAGGACATCGAGCAACTCGTCTTCGATCCAACGGTTCAACATCGAATACGACGCCTGGTGGACCACACAACGGCGTCCCCAGCTCAGTGAGGATCTCGAGCGCTCGCTGCGTCGCCGCCGGGCCGTAGGACGAGATGCCGGCGTAGATCGCCCGTCCGGAGCGGACGGCGCTGTCGAGCGCACCCATGGTCTCCTCGAGCGGCGTGTCGGGATCGAAGCGATGCGAATAGAAGATGTCGACGTGATCGAGCTGCATCCGGCGCAGACTCTGGTCGAGGCTGGACAGCAGGTGCTTGCGCGAACCCCATTCGCCATAGGGGCCGGGCCACATCAGATAGCCGGCCTTGGTCGACACCACCAGCTCATCGCGATGCCCGGCCAGGTCGGTCCCCAGGATGCGCCCGAACCGCTCCTCGGCCGAACCCGGCGGGGGCCCGTAGTTGTTGGCGAGATCCATGTGGGTCACACCGCGATCGAACGCACCGAGCACCATGGCTCGGGTCTCGTCGTCGTCGGCATCGGCCCCGAAGTTCTGCCAGAGCCCCAGCGAAACCGGTGGGAGCCGCAACCCGGTGCGCCCGACACGTCGGTAGTCGACGTCGTCGTAGCGATCGGGCGAAGGCTGGTGGATGGTCGCGTCGCTCACGTCGGCCCTTTCCTGAACTGGTCACGTCGATGGTTGAATTCGACGCGTCGGAAACATCGACGACACGAATGCGCCCTAGGTTCGCAATCGATGTCCGATGGGACCGACCATACCGACACCGCTGCCCAGGTGCGGGCCGCTGCACACGACTACGAAGCTGCGCTGGTCCGCGGCGACACCGAGGCAGCAGCCGAATGGTTCGCGCCCTCCGACACGGTGTCGCGGTTCGGTCCCGAGGGACACCAGGCCGGGCCCGACCAGGTCGCCGCGCTGCGAGCCAGGACCGAGCCTGTCGCGGCTCCGACCTGGATCCACGACGAGGTACGGGTCCTCACACCAGATCTCGCGTTGCACCTCGCCATCCTCCACCGAGGCCCGGCGACCATCCAACGCACCCAGTTGTGGCAACGCAACGCCGACGGATGGCGCATCGAACACGCACACGTCGGTCGAAGCGAGAGGGCGACGTCGTGACCGGACTGATCGGAGGGCCGGGCAGGCGATCCTGGACTGCGAGCGGCCGCGGCGTCTCGCTCCTCGGCGATGATCGAGAAGCCGTGATCGTCGAGATCCCGGCCGAGCCTGCAGCGTTGCGCCTCGACCTGGCCCGCACCGCCCTCGTCATCATCGACATGCAGAACGACTTCTGCCACGGCGACGGATGGCTCGCGTCGATCGGTGTGGACGTCACGCCGGCGCCGAGCCGGGGATCTGCTGGTGCTGCCGCCCGGATCGGTCCACCAGATCCGCAACGCCGGACCGGGCCGGATGGTCGCCCTGACCACCATGACGCCCGACGACGGGTTCGCCGATCTGATCCTCGCGGGACCCGCCGACGAGCTCGACGAGGACGACCTCGCGGCCGTGCGGGGCCTCCGTTGACCACCGTGCAGCCGAAGACGGTCCTGGTCACCGGCGCGTCGCGCGTGGTGTCGGGCTCTGGCTCGTTCGCCACCTCCGCAGCGACGGCCACACCGTGGTCGCAGCATGCCGAGATCCCGGTGCCGCCGAGCAGCTGCGGACGACCGGTGCGGCGGTCGTCGCGCTCGATGTCTCGAGCGACGCATCCCTCGCCGGGTTGGCAGCGCGGGTGCGTACGCACGTCGAGACCCTCGACCTCGTCGTCAACAACGCCGGCATCAAAGAGGCCGCCGGGCTGGCCTGGTCACGTTCCGCAGGGCCGCTTCATGAACTCCAGCGAGGGGCGATGATGGCAGTCCTCGAGACGAACGCCGTCGGACCAGTGCTCGTGGCCCAACACCTGGTGCCGGTGCTGCGCCGCCCGGGTGGCGTGATCGTCAACGTCTCGTCGCTGTTGGGTTCGCTCCAGGGGAACGTCGGCATGGACTACGCCTACAACTGCTCGAAGGCGGCGCTCAACATGGCGACCGTGCAGCTCGATCGAGAGCTCGGTCCCGACGGGATCGTGACCGTGAGCCTGAACCCCGGATGGATCCGCACCGACATGGGCGGCGTCGACGCACCCCTCGAACCCGAGCAGACCACACGCGAGATCGCGGACCTTCTCGTGCGTCTCGGACCCGACCACGCCGGGCGGTTTCTCGATCGATTCGGCGACCCCACGCCCTGGTGACGCTGCCACCACCGCCCATCTCGGGCGCCGGACCCGATTTTGCATCGGCCTCGTTACGGACAGGAAACGAACAGGAAACAGACCACTCGTAGCTTGCGGCGGACGGTTCGAGGGAGGCCCGTCCGGGCGAAGTGGGTTCGACCGTGCGCAGCACCACGAATCAGCTGTACGGACCTTTTCTGATGCTCAACCGCATCACCTACCCCGACGGCGTCGTGCACCTGATGGTCAAGGCCTGCACACCCGAGACGGCGACGACCACCCGCCAGCTCCAGATGGTCCTGCGCAACGACACCGAGGCCGACCGGCCGGCGGCCGAGATCGTCGCCTTCGACGCGCAGGTGTGGGAAGAGGATGTGGCAGTGCTCGCACACTGCTGGACCGACTACCGGGTCGATGTCACCGACAACGTGCACCTCAAGACCGACAAGGCCTCGATCGAGTACCGCCGGTGGCTCGCCGGCCTGATCGACGAGAGCCACGCCGGCGAGGCCCCGACCGATGCCACCGACGCCACGGTCACCGGCGTGACCATCGGCGAGACGGTCGGCGTGCGATGAGCCGCACCGATGACACCCGGAAGCTCGCCGATCTGTCCACGGAGCAGGCGGCCAGCGCGACTGTCCGAATCGTCGATCGTCATCCTGCCCCTCGGCGCCGTCGAGCATCACGGCCCGCACCTGCCGATGTCGACCGACCTGGTGATGGTCGACGAGATCGCCGGCGCCGTCGTCGACGAGTACGGCGACGAACTCGATCTCTGGCTGTTGCCGGCGCTGCCGTTCACGAAATCGAACGAGCACGCCTGGGCCGCCGGGACCGTGTGGCTGAGCCCCGAGACCCTGCTGGCCGTACTCCGTGACATCGGCCGATCGCTCGCAACGCTGCCGGCGCGCCGCCTGGTGTTCTTGAACGGCCACGGCGGCAACACCAGCCTGCTCGACGTGGCCTGTCGCGAGCTGCGAATCGAACACGACCTGCTGACGTTCCTGCTCCACCCGAGCCTGCCCGCCGACCACGGCGGCGACCACGGGGCCGACGATCCCGACGCTGGGTTCGGCATCCACGGCGGCGCCAGCGAGACGTCGATGCTGCTGTACCTGCGACCCGACCTCGTCGACCCGTACCACGGCTGGCAGTTCGGGACCGATGGGCCCGCGGTCCACATCCCCCAACTCGAAGACGGCGTGCCCATCCCGCCCAAGGCGACCCTGCAGACGGCCCATTGCACGGTGCGTTACGGCGTGGTGTGGGTCGCGCTGGACGATCCTGTCGGCGGGCTGCCCGAGGTCGACGTCTCCGGTGACCCGACCTACCGGTTCGTGCGCCAGTTCGACGAGGTCTGGTCCGCTGCGGCGCCGCGCCTCGTCGACAACTCCTTCGACCCCGCGCACGTCGCGTACGTCCACCAGGACACCTTCGGCACGCCCGAACGGGCCCGGATCCCCGTCCCCGAGATCGTCTTCACCGACGAGGGCCTCGTGATGCGCACCGCGCTCGAGGTCGAGAACCATCTCGAACTGTCCAAGCGCACCAACCTCATCGACGACGAGAGCACCGTCCGTATGACCGAGAGCCGCCTGGTCGCTCCGTTCCTGCGGGTCATGTCCATCACGTACCCGACGGGCCTGCACCACGTGCTCGTCACCGGCATCGCGCCGGTCGACGACACCCACCTGCGTCTCGTCCAGTGGGCGTGGCGCAACGACACCGAAGTCGAGGTGACGGCCGACGATGTGGTGGCCTTCGACCGTGCGGTCACGCTCGAGGACAAGTGGCTGCTCGAACAGACCAAGCCCGACTACGAGCTCACCTTGAACCAGCTCGCGCACATCAAGGTCGACCGGGGCACCATCGCCGTTCGCAAGCTCTACCGGTCCATCGTCGACGGCACCTGGCCGGCGTTGGACACCGGCGCTGCTGCCGACGACCCACGGCGACGCGGAAGTACCCGTCGCATGAGCAGCGGGTCGCTGCCGACCACAGTGACCGTCCCGGTCGTCGACGTGTCGCCGTTCGGATCCGCCTCCACCCCGGACCGCCAACGGGTCGCCGCCGAGGTCGCGTCGGGATTCGAGGAGATCGGCTTCCTGGTCGTGGCCGGCCACGGTGTTCCCGACGAGGTCATCGACGGCATCTACGCTGCGGGGCGGGCATTCTTCGAACTCCCGCTCGACCAGAAACGAGCGGTCCGGTCGCCGGTCCACAACCTCTACCAGGGTTACGCCCACCCCGGCCCGAACCCGGGCGATCACACCAGCGAGCGCCAGTCCTACAACGTGTTCCGTTTCGACACCATCGCCGAGGCCGTCGCGCACGGCTACCCCGAGGACCTCGACGGGCTGTTCTTCGAGGCCCTCTGGCCGCGAGAGCCAGCGGGCTTTCGTGCCGCAGTGCGGGCGTACTACGCGCACATGGAGCTGCTCGTCGAGCGTCTGCTCGAGATGGTGGAGCTGGGCCTCGGCACAGCACCCGGAAGCCTGACCTCGATGCTGGAGCACCACCTGTCGACCCAGGTCATCAACTACTATTCCGACGACATCGATTCGGGCCACGAGCCGTCGCCCTACCGGTTCAAGGCCCACCACGACGGCTCGCTCATCACGGTGCTCTCCCAGAACGATGGACCCGGTCCCCTGCAGCTGTACCACCGCGAAGCCGGCTGGCTCGACGTGGCAGCCGTCGACGACACCTTCATCGTCAACGCCGGCGAGATCCTCACCCGCCTGACCAACGGGCGCTTTCCGGCCACGCCGCACCGGGTGCTCCAGCCCCCGGCGGATGCCCCGAAGACCGCACGTATGTCCACACCGTTCTTCTTCAAGCCCGGCCTCGATGCCCGGATCGCGCCGCTGCCCGAGCTGATCACCGACCCAGAATCGTCTCGCTTCGAACCCCATACGGGGCGATCGTGGTACCTGCGCAACCAGGCCAACATCGACAATGGCTACGACTCCACCAAGCAGTACGAAGACCTCGCGAGCGCCGGCGACGTGCCCGCCTGAGCCCGGCGGACCGGTGGCTCAGCAGCGCTCACCGGCTGCGCCGGGGGTTCAGACCATCGAGCGCAGCTGGTCCATGTCGGGTTGGGCGATGCTCAGCTCGCCGTCGGGGATGGCGACGGCGTCGGTGGTCCATGCCCAGATCGACACCATCTTGCGATCCGGCGAGACGAATCCATTCCGGCCGTGGAGCATGCGGTAGTTGTCGATGCACAGCAGGTCACCGGCCGAGGCCCGGAAATGGGCGCCGTTCGTGCGTGCCGTCGACACGGCCTGCCGCCAGATCTCGAGCTGGGCCTCGTGGGCGGCTTCGTCGGGCCCGGGCGCCGACGCCTGATCGGGGTGGGCGCGGACCTGCATGCGACCGCCGGGAGCGATCCGGGCGATCGGATGGAAGGAGCCCTGGGGGAAGTTCGGCATGCTGTGGTCGATCGGGGTCTCCCAGGCGAAGGTCGCGAACGCCGGATCGGCGTCACACAGCATCGTGAGGAGACGCAGGGCGTCGACCAGGAAGGACGCACCACCGATGTCGCAGGGGCGCTCACACCACAAGAACATGTGATCGGGCGAGAAGTCCCCGAACGCGAACCCGTCGTTGTGTGCGGGTTGCGGGCCGTCCATCGGCACCCGTTCGCGCCGGCGGCCACGTTCGTCGGGCGGCTGGGCCAGGACCACATCGGCCTCGGCCTCCTGGGCTTGCTTGGTGGCCTCGAACTGGGGGCGGACCTGCACCGTGCGCTGACCGAGCATGGCTCGACCGAATGCGATCGCCTCCTCGACCGAACCTATGCCCTGCACGAGTGCGGCGCCGTCGAGCCCCACGAGCGCACGGGCGTGCTGGGGCGAGGTGGCGATGCGGGGAACGAGGTTGGCGGTCCTGAGATCCATGCGGCAGCTCCGTTGGTTCGGCGCCGACATCATCTCAGACCGGCGTGAACCCACCGTTGCCGGGCTGTGACGAGCCCGTTTCGACGATCCTCGGGCGAAACGTCGGCGTCGTGGGAACCCCAGGCCGCGCTGCGGAGTTGCGTACCCATGGCCTCGTCGCTCCCCCGCGTCCTCATCCCCGTGTTCGTCGTTGCGCTGATGGCCGCCGCGTGCGGCGGCAGTGACGACGATGATGATGCAGCCCCGGCCTCGACCCCGATGGCCGAGGCGACCCCACGGGTGTTCGCTCCCCCACCCGCCACCGTTCCCGAGGGCGGTCTCGACCCCGACGCCGACGAAGCGATCCGCGGCGTCATCAACTCCCTCGACCTCGGGTTCGGGGCCGAAGCGTTCGCCGTCATCGCCGAGGCAGGCGACGTGCGGGCGACGTGGTTCTTGTCAGATCTGCTGCGATTCGTGCAAGGGACGCCGCAGTCGATGCCGATCGTCGAAGCCGCCGAGGCGTTGACGGGTCAACCGATCGATCCGCAGCGATCGTGGGGCGACCTGACCGACCTGCTGATCGCCTGGGACCTGCCCGACTACCCGGGCTACCAGGAGCACAAGGGCGCACTGTTCTCCCAGACCGACCCGCGGTGGAGCTTCATCTTCGATGACGCCGACGCCGACATCGACTACCGGTTGGTGTCCTGGGGCGGCGTCCCGATCGACGATCGTCCGCTCGGCGACCCGGACCGCTGCCCCGCCGGCTGCATCCCTGCCCTCGACGACCCGGCGCTCACCCCCGCCGACGAGGGCGACTGGTACCCCGACGACGCCGTGGTGTTCGGCATCGAGATCGACGGTGACGCCATTGCGTTCCCGCGCAACATCATGGAGGTCCACGAGATGGTCAACATGACCATCGGCGACCGCCGCGTGGCCATCCCCTACTGCACCCTGTGTGGCTCGGCCCAGGCGTTCTTCACCGACCTGGTGCCCGACGAGGTCGACGGCGTCGACCGTCCGCCGGTGTTGCGGACATCGGGCCTGTTGTCGCGGTCGAACAAGGTCATGTACGACCTCGACTCCCAGAGCGTGTTCGACACCTTCACCGGCGACGCCATCAGCGGACCGCTGCGCGAAGCGGGCGTGATGCTGCCCCAGGCCACGGTGGTGACGACCACCTGGGCCGACTGGCGTGCGACCAATCCCACCACCCGCATCGTCGCCGAGGACGGCGGCATCGGCCGCAGCTACGACCTCGACCCGCTGCGCGGTCGCGACGACGACGGGCCGATCTTCCCGATCGGCAACGCCGACGAGCGGCTCCCGGTGCAGGAGCAGGTGGTGGGTGTCATCACCGACGACGGCACGCCGGTGGCGTTCCCCGCCGCGGCCGCACGAGACGCCCTCGCTGCGGGCGATCCGGTCGAAGCCGCCGGCATCACGATCGTCGCAGTCGGCGACGGCCTGGCCGCCGAGACTGGCGGCGCTGCGATCGCCAGCCATCAGGCGTTCTGGTTCGCCTGGAGCCAGTTCCACCCCGACACCGAACTCTGGATGCCCTGACGCGACCCACAGGGAACCGCGGTGACGGAGGGCCGGAGAGCTCATCGAAAAGCGCTGACGGCCCTCACCGCCCCCGGCGATACTGTCGCCATGTCCGAGCCAGGCCATCTCGCCCCGACGCGAGCCGTCTATGGCCACGAGACCCTTGCTCAGGCCTTCCTGCTGCTGGCGATGGCCGGGTGATGGTGGCGCTGATGCTGTCCGAGATCGCCTGCGACGCACATCGCCGAGCGGTCGAGCGCATCAGCCTGAGTGTCGAGGCCGATAATCCCGCTATCCACCTCTACCGATCCGTCGGATTCGTCGAGGTGTCCCGGGTCGCCGACTCCCCCACCATGGTCCTCGACTGCCGCGCGGCCTGACCACGTCGTGCACGGGTTGCGTGCGTTGTCGAGCGGCGGTCGCCCCGGGAAGGACATGGAAGACGACTTCGGTGTCGACGGTTCCGCTGCCGTCATCGAGCACCTCCTCCAACGCGTCCGCGTACTGCGCAGTCGTCGACGGATAGGCGTCGTCAGGCTCTCGTCGGTTCCTGGATCTCATGACCAGCACGGTGAAGGCGTAGTGTGAGCGAAGAGCGTTGTCGCTCTCGCTCACGTTGCTCCGGACCCTGGTCGCGTGGTGAACCCTTTCCAGGAGGTTCGACGTGTCCCCTATTCGTTCATCGCCGCAGTGTCGCCAGGCCCCACGAGTTCGATCGCAGGCGAAGCCATGGTGAGGTTCCAATGGAACGCCCTGCACACCGGCGACGCCGTGTTCGTCCACGACGCCTTCGATCCCGACGCGGCACTCCTGCACGGCGAGGTGGTCATCGTCGACACCGCACGCCGGGGCAACAACAACGTCGCCATCCGACTCGATGCCGAGCACCAGGTCGTCCGCCCCGAACGGCTCAACGTCCACCGCGATCCGCTCGATCCGACGGAGGACTGTTGGCGCTGCGCCGGCAGGGCCCGAGCCACCGCCGCGTCGGGTACGACCGTGACCCCTGCGTGAGCGTGCGTCAGTAGCCGAGGCGCTCGATGGCGTCGGGGCGGCGCTGCCAGTCCTTTTCCACGTTGACCTGCAGTTCGATGAACACACCCTCGGGGAGCTGGGATCGCACTGCGGTGCCGACCTTCTTGAGGACCTCGCCCTTGTGGCCGATGACGATGCCCTTCTGCGAGTCGCGCTCGACGAGGATCTCCACGCGGATACGGGGCCAGTCCCACTCGGTCACCCTGGTGGCGATCGAGTGCGGCAGTTCCTCGCGGGTGATGCGCAGCAGCTGCTCGCGGACCAGCTCGGCCACCCACTGGGGGTCGGGCATCTCGCGGACCTCGGCGTCGGGGTAGTACCGCGGTCCCTCCGGTAGCAGCGACAGCAGGTGCTCGACCAGGTCGTCGACGCCCTCGCCGGTGCGCGCCGAGACCGGGAAGTACTCGGCGAAGTCGAAGTCGCCGGCCTTGGCCAGCTGATCGACGATCTGGTCCCGCTTGGCGATGTCGCACTTGTTGACGACGACGATGGAGTCCTTGGGCAGCTGCCCGGCGACGAAACGGTCGCCGGGGCCGACCGGGCCGGTGGCGTCGATCACGAGGCACACCACATCGACGTCGCTCCAGCCCGCGGCTGCGGTCGCGTTGAGGCGCTCGCCCAACTTGGTGCGGGGCTTGTGGATGCCGGGGGTGTCGACGAACACGATCTGCGCGTCGGGACGGGTCAACACCCCACGGATCTGGTGGCGGGTGGTCTGGGGCTTGTCGGAGGTGATCGCCACCTTCTCGCCGCAGATGGCGTTGAGCAAGCGTCGACTTGCCGACGTTGGGGCGCCCCACGATCGACACGAAGCCCGATCGGTGGCCGCCATGATCCATGGAACCCACGTCGAATCCGACCTCGGCATCGGCGGGCAGCGAGTCGAAGTCGAACGGCACCTCGTCGTCATCGGATTCGTCTTCGTGCTCGTCGCTGCTCACGAGACCTCGACTTCGTCGGGCTGGCGCACCGGCGCCGGCGTGACCAACACCCGGGCGATGCGACGGCCCTGCACCCGCTCGACGAGGAAGCGGTGCCCGTCGACCTCACAGATCTCGCCGACGGTCGGGACGTGGCCGAGCGAGTTGAAGATCAGCCCACCCACGGTGCTCCAGTCGCCCTCGGGCAGTTCGCGACCCAGCAGCTCGCCGAGATCGTCGAGCGGCACCCGCCCGTTGACCCGCAGACGCTCGCCGTCGACCTGTTCGACCATGGGCTGCTCGACATCGAACTCGTCGACGATCTCGCCGACGACCTCTTCGATCAGATCCTCGAGGGTGACGAGGCCGGCGGTACCGCCGTACTCGTCGATGACGATGGCCATGTGGAACTTCTCTCCCTGCATCTCCCGAAGCAGTTCGGCGATGCGTTTGGACTCGGGCACGAACCGGGGCTCACGCATCAGCGTGGTGACCAGTTCGTCGGTGCGGTCGTCCTGGCCGGCACGCAACAGGTCCTTGGAGTGCACGATGCCGACGATGTCGTCGATGCTCTCGGAGAACACCGGCACGCGGCTGAACCCGTTGAGGATCACGATCTCGATCGCGGAGCGCACCAGGCAGTCGGTCTCGAGCGCCACCATGTCCGGTCGCGGCACCATGACCTCTTTGGCGACGGTGTCGCCGAAGGTGATGATGTGTTCGATGAGCTTGCGCTCGTCCTCGTCGATCGCCTCGCTGGCCGCGGCCTCCTCGGCGAGCGCCAACAGCTCTTCCTCGGCGACGTCGCCGTGGGGGTCCTCGGTGCCGGCGCCGAAGAGACGAACCACACCGTTGGCGATCCACCGCAGCGGCGCGATCGACGACACCAGCCGAGCCAGTGGTGCAATGGCGGTGGCGCTGCGGTCGGGATAGGCCAGGCTCCAGCTCTTGGGGATCGCCTCTGCCACGACGTAGACGAACAACAACTCGAACGACGAAGACCGCCGACCAGCACATCGGTGCCCCATCGGCGATCGACCACCACGGCGACGATGGTGGCCGCGCCGAGCTGACATCCCAGCACCACCAACAGGAGCGGGTTGAGGACCCGCTCACGCTGGTCGATCAAGGTGCGAAGCACCTTTGCGCCGCGACGGCCCTCTTCGACCAGGGCCTCGGCTCGAGCGGTGCTCACCCGGGTGATCGCCGTCTCGGCCGCGGCGAGCAGCGCCGCGAACGCGACCATCACCACCACGGCGATGATCGCCACGATCTCGCCCCCGGTCACGAGCACCTCGCCGACGCGCACCGCTGTGCGCAACCCCGGGTCATGTGCATGATCGGTGGTGGGCGGCCAGCAGCGCCTGTTCTCGGGCTCGCATCAGCTCGGTCTCGTCGGCGTCGACGTGGTCGTGACCGAGCACGTGCAAGACGCCGTGCACGACCAGCAGGGCGATCTCGTCGTCGACGCATCCGGGCGCATTGCGGGCCGCGACCGGCGCGCACACGACGACATCGCCCAGCAGAATCGGGCCGCCGGCCAGCGTCCTCGCCGGGCGCGTCGAGCGGGAACGCCAGCACGTCGGTCGGCCCCTCGCCGTCCATGTGCGTGGCGTTGAGCTCGGCCATGGTGGCCTCGTCGACGAACACCAGGTGCAGCTCGCCCGTCGGCGACGCCCTCGGTCCGCAGGGCCTGTTCGGCCAGGACGCGCCACCGTTCGTGGTCGACGTCTCCGCCGGGGTCGTCGGCATCGTCGACCGCGACCTCGGCCGTGACGACCAACGCGTCAGGACTCGGCGCCATCGACCTCGCCGGGATCAGTCGTTCGCAGCATCGACGCGGCCGTAGGCGTCGACGATGTCCTGCACGATGCGGTGACGCACGACGTCGCGGCTGCCGAGGTGCACGAACTCGATGCCGTCGATGTCGGCCAGCGTGCGTTCGAGCGCACCGAGGCCACTGCGGCCACCGGCGACGTCGACCTGGGTGAGGTCGCCGGTGACGACGACCTTCGATCCGAAGCCGATGCGGGTGAGGAACATCTTCATCTGCTCGGGCGTGGTGTTCTGGGCCTCGTCCAGGATGATGAAGCTGTCGTTGAGGGTCCGGCCACGCATGAATGCCAGCGGCGCGACCTCGACGGTGCTGCGCTCGAGCATCCGTTCGACGGCGTCGTCGTCGACGAGATCGTGCAGGGCGTCGTACAGCGGCCGCAGGTACGGATCGACCTTGGCCATGAGATCGCCGGGCAGGAAGCCGAGACGCTCGCCGGCCTCGACTGCGGGACGGGTCAGGATGATGCGGCTGACGTCCTTGCGCTGCAGCGCCTGGACCGCCATGGCGACGGCCAGCCAGCTCTTGCCGGTACCGGCGGGGCCGATGCCGAAGGTGATGACGTTGCGGGCGATGGCATCGACGTAGCGCTTCTGGCCGGCGGACTTGGGCCGCACGACGCGGCCCCGGGCGCGGACGACCTCGGTGCTGAGGACCTCGGAAGGACGTTCGTCGGCGATGATCATGTCGATCGAGCGTCCGAGCGATGCCTCGTCGATCAGGTGGCCGCGCTCGAGCAGCACCACCAACTCGTCGAAGAGTGCGGCGACCTCGGCGGCGCCGGGGCCGGCGACGGTGATCTCGTTGCCGCGCACGTGCACGTCGACGCCGGGAAACGAGGTCTCGATGGCCTTGAGGTGCTCGTCGTGCGAGCCGAGGAGTCCGGGCATCAGATGGTTGCCGGGGACGCTGATCCTGATGGTGGTGTCCTGCATGGGTGCGCCAAGCGTATGCCCACCGCCGTCGCCCGCCAAGCAGGTTCGTATTCTCGTGACGCGATCGTCCGGCGAGACCGACCACGAAGCGACCGTCGGGACCGAGCCACTACGCTCGCCGCCCATGGCCAGGCGACCCGCGACCCGACCTCGGAGGCGGCGAGCCGTGGAGCAGCCTCGACCGCTGGATCGCCGAGGGTCGCGTCGACGAGGCCGCACGGACTCGGGCCCGTCAGGGCTGGCTCCGCGAGCAGGCCGCTGCGTCGACCACCTTCGCCGCGGTCCTCGCCGACCTCGCCGACCGGGGCCGGCCGGTGCTGGTCCAGAGCGTGACCGGCAGCCGCCATCGGGGCCGTATCGCTGCGCTCGGTGGCGGACTTCGTCGCGCTCGTCGACCGACTACGGGGCCTTGGTGATGGTGCCCGCACGGGTCGGTCACGGCAGTGCGCAGCCGAACCGGGTGACCCACCGATGCGATCGATGCGTGCACCCGACCTCGGCCTCACCCTCGCCGAGGTCCTGGTCGAACTCGCCACGGACCGGCCACGCATCACCGTGACCGACGGGCGCGGCGCAACACGTGACCGGCGAGTTGGTGTCGATGGGCATCGATCTGGTGACGCTGCGCCTCGACGGCGATGCGCGGGCGACCGTCTATGTGCCGTTCGGTGCCGTGGGCGAGGTGACGCGCCCGGTCGCTGACCGGGAGCGGACGCCGTCGAGGAGGCTCAGTCCTTGGCGGCGACAGCCTCGGGATAGAGGTGTTCGAGGGTGCCGGGCTCGATACGACAATCGTCGATGAACCGGTCGACCTCGTCTTGTTTCAGGCGGATGACCCGACCGAAGCGGTAGGCGGGCAGCTGACCCTCGTCGATGAAGCGGTACAGCGTGCGGGTCGTCACCCCCAGACGCTTGGCCGCATCGCCGGTACTCAACCAGACGATCTCTGCTCGGGTGCCGGGGCCCGCCGGGGCGGAGGTGGCGTCGTCGTCGGCCGCATGGGACTCGGTTGTACTCACGGTCGGAAAGCCTACACGCGCTCCGATGCCATTTCGATCCTTTCGGTGTAGCATTTGCGAGCACTGTCGTCGGGGGGAAGCGCCCCGACCTCTCCAGCAACCACCCGCTCACCCCTCCGGGCGACTCCGAGCCGCACCCCCGTGGGGTCGGCCGATCGGCCCCGATCCGAGCGTGAGACGGGAAGTTCTCCCCGCCCCGACAGGCCGATCGGCCGATGCCGAATCGGCCCTCGGGCTCTGTCATGGATGTCGGCGGGAGGACCCAGGACGAGAGGGCAGGGCACATGCACGGCGGAGCCGCTGGCGTTTCCAGCGACGCAGACGAGCGCACCCCACCACGGCGCATCGTGCGCCGGGTCGGGCTGCCATCGGGGCGCGCCGTCGTGGGCGCCATGCTCATCACCGTCTCGGTGATCGGCCTCTTCGTC
This sequence comes from uncultured Acidimicrobiaceae bacterium, assembly GCA_963716795.1. Taxonomy (GTDB): domain Bacteria; phylum Actinomycetota; class Acidimicrobiia; order Acidimicrobiales; family UBA8592; genus CAVQUE01. Next base: position 459,471 of record CAVQUE010000007.1, read on the forward strand.
GCCAACCAACGCGCCCAACGGGCGCCGACGACCACCTACGCCGTGGTCACCACCACGGTCCCGGCCGGCACGGCGATCGAGGCCATCCACCTTCGTGCCATGCCCATGGATCTCCCCGACGATGTCGGCGCCCGATCCGTGGCCCGCATCGACGACGCCGTCGGTGCGATCGCCGTGGAGACGCTGCATCCCGGACAGCTCCTGTCGGCCGCGGCGCTCCTCGCACCGACCGACCCGACCGCAGGCGACGGCGGCAGCTTCGAGGTGTCGCTGGCGTTGGACCGCAGCCGAGCGCTGGACTCGCGCGCTGCGTCCCGGCGAACTGGTCGATGTGATCGCCACGCTCGACAGCGGCGCACGTGCCTGCACCCGCGTGGTCGCCGACCGCGCCCGCATCATCGCGCAGTACGGGCGGCAGCGACGATCTGCTGACCAGCGCCTCGGGCTCGCTGACGGTCACCGTCGGTATCGACGACCCGGCACGAGGTGCTCGCCGTCGTGCACGCCGTCGACGAAGCCGACGTGACGGTGGTGCGCGCCACCAGGGCCCAGCAGACGCCGATCGACGGCAGCTTCTGCGCCGGTGACACCGAGGACGGATCGTGAGCGACGAACGGAGCGGTCGTTTCGTCGTGCTGGGGCTCGCCGGCCCCCGTTCTCCGTGGTTCCGCGACGTGGGGCGGTGGGCCACGGGCGCGATCGTGCCGATGGATTTCATCCGCTGCGTCTCGCTCGACGAGGTCGATGCTCGTCTCGACGACGGTGGGGTGTACTCGGCGCTGCTCATCGACAGCGGCGTGCTCGGTCTCGATCGTGATGTCCTCGACCATGCCCGCGCCAACGGCGTGGCCACCCTGGTCGTCGACGACGGGCGCCACCAACGCGACTGGGTCGCACTCGGGCGCCACCGCGGTCCTGCCGGGCGATCTCGGCCGTGGCGAACTCATGGACGAACTCGTTCGCCACGGGCGTACGGTCGAGCGCGCCACCATGGCGGAGTCACTGGGACGGGAGTGGCCCGCTGACGTGGTCGGGCCGCCTGGTCGCCGTCACCGGCGACACCGGCGCCGGCTCGTCGACACTGGCCATGGCCCTGGCGCAGGGCTTTGCCGCCGATGCCCGCCACGGCGGGTCCGTGCTGCTCGCCGACCTGGCGTTGCGGGCCGACCTGGCCATGTACCACGACGCCCGCGACATCGTGCCCGGCCTCCAGGAGATCGTCGAGGCACACCGCACCGGAACGCCGTCGCCCAGCGAACTGCGACGGTTCGTCTTCGACACCGACGAGCGCGGCTACCACCTGCTCCTCGGGCTGCGCCGGCACCGCGACTGGGCTGCGCTGCGCCCCCGGGCGATCGAGACCACCATCACCAACCTGCTGGCGGGCTACCGACGGGTCGTGTGCGACGTCGAGCCCGACCTCGAGGGCCACGACGAGGTGGGCGCGGTCGAGGTCGAAGAACGCAACCAACTGGCCCGTACGGCCGTGGCACGTGCCGACGTCGTCGTGGCCGTCGGCACCGGCGATCTCAAGGGACTCCACGGCCTGTTGCGGGTACTGGCCGAGCTGACCGATCACGGCGTCGCGCCCGACCGGATCGTGACGATCTGCAACCGCGCCGGCCGTCCCGGCCGCCACCGCGCCGAGATCACCGGCGCCTTCGCGGATCTGGCCGCCCCGATCAGCGCGGACCTCGCGCCGCCGGTGTTCGTCACGTCACCGACGCCGTCTCGACGCCGACGATCCGCGACGGCGTCGCGCTCCCGACCCAGCTCGTCGACCCCGTCACTGCGGCGGTCGTCGCTGCGCTCGAGCGCACCCCGAGCCGCGCCTCGACGGCGCAGGCCCGAACCGGTCGCGGTCGTGCCCGGGAGCCTCGGCCACTTCACCGACGAGGACCCAGGCCATGACCGACCGACACCACGCGTGGCGCCCCTGGTCGAGATCGAGCGACGGGTCCAGGAAGCAGGCGAAACATCAGGTCGTCGACCTCGACACCACCGACGGTCGGGCGACTCTGCGAGAGCTCGTCCGCCGGCAGATCACCCAGTGGAACGAGGATCACAAGCGCGGCCTACGACCCATGTCGCTGGTCGACGTCACCCATCTGGCCGATCGGGCCTACCGCAATCTCGCCGAGTACGGCCCCCTGACCGCGCTCCTCGACGACGACGACGTGTGGGAGATCATGATCAACGCGCCCGACGCGATCTTCGTGCGGCGTCATCGGGGCACCTCGGGATATCACGACGAGGCGTTTCACGACGACGACCACGTCGTGCGCACCCTCACCAAACTCCTCGACGACGCATCGACGGCGCACCGCAAGCTCGATCGCTGCCGAGGGCCTCCAGGACGCCCAGCTCGACAGCGGCGCCCGGCTCCACATCGTGCACCAGGACATCGCCCGTGGCGGCCATCTGATGGTCAACATCCGCAAGTTCACCGGGGTCGCCTACACCTCGCTCGACCAGCTCGTCGATCGCGACATGATCAGCCGGCCGGCTGCGGCGTTCCTCCGCGCAGCCGTACGGTCGGGCCAGACCATCGTGATGTCGGGCTCGCCGGGGTCGGGCAAGACCACGATGCTGTCGTGTTGCGCCGCAGAGCTCGACCCCACCAAGCGGGTCGTCATCGCCGAGGAGGTCTTCGAGGCCGACGTGCCGCTGGCCAACGTCGCGAGCATGCAGACCCGTGCCGCACGAGTCGACCGCGAGCCCGTCGATCTGCGACGGCTCGTCGCCGGGTTCCTGCGGATGGCGCCCGATGTCGCCATCGTCGGCGAGGTTCGTGACCGCGAAGCCCTGCCGCTGCTGTTGACGCTGAGCTCGGGCGTCTCGCGGGTTCACGACCATCCACGCCGGATCGGCCCGCCAGGCGCTGACCCGGCTCCGCTTCGTCGCACAGCTCGCCGGGTCCGGCGCAGAACTGCCGCTGTCCGCGCTCAATGCGCTGGTGTCGGAGTCGATCGACGTCGTGGTGCACTGCGCCCGCACCGCAGCCGGCCCCAGGGTCACCGAGATCATCGCGGTCGAGGACCTCCAGGGCGGTGCCGACGCCACCCAGTTCACCACGACGCCGGTGTTCGTCCGCCGCACCCACGACGACCCGCTGAGCTGGACCGGCCAGATCCCGTCCCGGGCGCAGCAGGCCTTCACCAGCCACGGCATCGACCTCCACGCAGCTGCTCGACCGCGCCGACGCTCGCCGATCCGTCCGCCGTCGACGAGGTTCGGTGATGACCGCCCTGATCCTGGCGCTGATGGGCGGCCTCGGCGTCCACTATCTCTACACCGCCGTCGTCTACCGCTGGCGCACGCTCGCGCCGGCGCCCGCAACGGATGCGGCGCCCCTCACGCAGGTGTCGGCCACCGACCGGTGGCTGGTCCAGGCCGGACTCGTTGACGTCGGCACCGCACAGTTCGCCGCAGCCACCGCCGGGCTGGGTGCGCTCGGGCGCGGCGGTCGGATACGCAGTGTTCGCCGGCGTGGTGCCCGCCGCGATCCTCGGCCTCTTCTCGGCCACTGCGCCGCTGGCGTCCTATCGGATCCGACGTCGCCGCCGTCTCGCCCGTGCCCACGAGGCCTGGCCTCGCATGATCGAGGAGATTCGCATCATGACCGGCGCCACCGGCCGGTCGATCCCCCAGGCACTGTTCGAGGTCGGCCGTCGAGCTCCCGAAGAACTGCGGCCGGCCTTCGATGCCGCGCAGCGCGAGTGGCTGCTGACCACCGACTTCGACCGCACGCTCGATGTCCTCAAGGCCCGCCTCGCCGATCCGACCGCCGATGCGACGTGCGAGACGCTGCTCATCGCTCATCACCTGGGCGGCACCGACCTCGATCAGCGTCTCGTGGCGCTGGCCGACGACCGCCGGGTCGACGCCCAGGGTCGCAAGGACGCCATCGCCCGCCAGGCCGGCGCACGGTTCGCTCGCTGGTTCACCGTCGTCGTGCCTCTGGGCATGGGTGCCGTGGGGATGTCGATCGGCGACGGGCGCGCCGCGTACCGCACCGACTACGGCCAGGTCATGGTCGTGGCTGCGCTGGTGCTCACCATCATCTGCTGGGTGGCGGCCTCGGCGATCATGGCGCTTCCCGAAGAACAACGTGCCTTCCCCGAGCGCACCGGGACCAGCCCATGACCCGCATCGAGACCCTCGCCGGGATCGGCCTGTTCGTCGGCGTCTGCCTCGTGCTGTCGCGTCACCGGTGGTTCGCCCGGTCACCGGTCGTCGAACGCCTGCGGCCCTACAGCCCGGGAGGTTTCGGCGTAGCTCCGGCGCGGGGGATCTGGTCGGTCGAGTCCTTCCAGGAGGTCGTGGCTCCGCTGTCACGCGGCGTCGGCGCTGCGCTCTCCCGGCTGTTCGGTGTCAGCGAGGAACTCGATATCAAGCTCCGTCGCCTGCACAGCCCGATGGACAGCGGCGAGTTCCGCACCCGCCAGGTGGGCTTCAGCCTCGCCGTCATGATCGTCACCACCGGCGGTGGGGCTGCGCTCGGGTTTGCAGCGCCGACCCTGCTCCTGGCCGCGATCGCGGCGCCGATGCTGACGTTCCTGCTGATCGAACACCGCGTCGTCGCGGCTTCCGAGGCCCGTCAGGAACGATTGCGCCAGGAGCTCCCGGTCGTCGCAGAACAGCTCGGGATGTTGTTGTCGGCCGGGTACTCGCTGGGCGCGGCGCTGCACCGCATCGCCGAACGGGGCAGCGGGGTGATCGCCGAGGACCTCCACCGGGTGCTGGGTCGGATGCGCCAGGGCCTCACCGAGACCGATGCCCTGCGCGAGTGGGCCGAGCTCGCCGACGTCGACGCGCTCGGCCGTCTCGTCGCCGTGCTGGCCCTCAACCGCGAGGCCGGCGACCTCGGCACCCTCATCGCCGAAGAGGCCCGCTCGGTCCGACGCGACAGCCACCGTCGCCTCATCGAGTCGATCGAACGACGTGACCAACAGGTCTGGGTCCCGGTGGCGATCGCCGCACTGATCCCGGGGACGATCCTCATCGCCGTGCCCTTCGTCCAAGCCATGCGCACCTTCTCGAGCGGCTGATCGCCGCTCGGGCACCAGTCGCCCCACCACAACCAGCACCACACCGAAAGGCCACCTCATGAACCACCAGACGATGTCCCACTCCCCGACTGCGCCCAGCCGCGTGGTCCTGGCCACGGCCATCCGATGCCGCGAAGCACTCGCCGCCGCGCGTCTCGGGCCGCTCCGAACGCGGCGAAGGCATCGTCTCGGTCGCGATCGCCGTGCTCATCATGGCTGCGCTCGGCGTCGTCGCCTACGGGGCGTTCGATGCGCTGTTCACCAACACCACCACCGCCGCCGAGAGCCAGATCTCGAGCATCGGCGGGTGATCTCGGCGCTCCGTCGAGGGCGTCGGGCGGGCGGTCCCGACCGGGGCGCCGGCTTGTTCAGCACGGCGTTCGGGGTCATGTTCTTCCTGGTGTTCCTGCTGTTCGCCATGCAGTTGCTCTGGGGCATGTACGCGACGTCGGTGGTGACTGCGGCGGCCTACGACGCCGGGCGCACCAGCGCACGCACCGGCGATCCGGGCGCGGGCGCAGCACGGTTCGCCCGCACGATCGGCGGCTACGACGCCACGGTTGCCATCGCCGTCGGCGACGAGACCGTGGTGGTCACGGTGAGCGGTGAGAACCCGACCCTGTTGCCGGATCGCTTCGCCCGCACGTTGCCGTTCGGATCGATCGATCGCCGACTGGAGATCCGCCGTGAGCAGTTCGTCGAATGACACCCCGCGTGCCCGGCTGGGAGTTCGGGGACAGCGGCTCCACGGCGACGACGGGTTCGTCGGCGGCGCCGAGGCGCTCATCTTCGGGATCGTGGTGTTCGTGGTGGGCGCCCTGGTGATGGCCAATGCCTGGGCCGTCGTCGATGCGAAGATGGCCGTCAGCTCGGCCGCACGCGAAACCGCACGGACCTTCGTCGAATCCGACGGCGACCTGGGCACCGCCGATGCCGCCGGACGCGCTGCGTTCGCCGCGACGACCGGACTCGATCCCGGCGGGCTGTCGTTCACCGGCGCCGTCGGCACCTTCGAGCGCTGCGGACGCATCACGGTGACCTATCGCTACCGGGTGCCGGCGCTCTCGCTGCCGGGAGGCGTGGGCTGGGGGTCGGGATTCGAGGTCAGCGCCAGCCACAGCGAGATCGTCGATCCCTACCGCGCCGGACTCGAGGGCGAGGCCCGATGCGTCACCCCGTGACCACCTCCCGATCGACCCCCCAGGTCTCGCGGCTCGGTGCTGTTCCTGTTTCCGGTCGGTCTGATCATCGTCATCGTGCTGGGCGCCATCGCTGTCGACCTCGGCAACGTGTGGCTGCAACAACGCCGCCTGGCCGATGCCGCCGACTCCGCCGCCAACGACGCCGTCACCTACGGCATCGACCAGGGAGTCACTGCGAACGACCGGCGAGTTGGTGCTCGACCCGGCCCGGGTGCGTCGCGCCGTCGACCGCTCGATACGGGCACACGAACTCCCTGACGGCACGGGCGCTCCCGTCGTCACCATCGGCAGCGACGCCGACGGCGACCCGACCATCGAGGTTCGCATCGACGGCGACATCCCGCTGATCTTCGGCAGGATCGTCCGCTCAGGACCCGTCGCGATTTCGGCGGTCGGTGTCGCCGAGATCATCACCGGCTGACGCCGTCGGAGCCGGTGATCCCCCGACGCGCGAAGTCGAGTCCCCACACGCTCATGCCGGCCGCCGATGTCTCGATCGCGAGCTGCGAGCGGGTCCTCGACGTCGAGCGGCTCACCCATGGCCCGCACAGCCGTGACCGCTGTCGTCCGCCGTGACCGAGACCGTGTAGATGGCGGTGGGACGCAGATTGGCCAGGGCATAGGCCCCGTCGGCACCCGTGACTGCCGTCCCCGCCAGCGAGCCGTCCTCGCGCCGGAGCTCGATGGTGGCGCCTTCGACGCCGGGCTCGGCCGGCCCGACCCGCCCATCGCCGTCGAGGTCGTTCCCGATGCGCCCGTGCACCTGGATGCCGGCCCGCCATCCCGACGGGGCGGCGTCCGCCGCGACCTCGGCGCCGATGACCGGAGCGACTGCATCGGCGGGCCCGACCCATGGCGCCGGCGCACCGGCGGGCTTCCAGATCATCCCGAGGTCGAGGGTGCAGGTCTCGCCGATGGTCGGGGCTTCGCCGGCCTCGTCGAGCAGGCGCGGACCCGGCCACAGACCGGCGGTCGCGAGGTCCGCCAGACCGACGACGGCGACCGAGGTCACTGCCGGCTGATCGAGCGTCAGTGTCCAGGAACCGTCGGCGGCCACCGGCAGCCGGCGGCTGATGCCGGTGGCGGTCTCGACATCGACCTCGATGCCCCGATAGTCGTGCTCGGGGTCCCACGGGTCGGCGATGGCGTTGCCGTCGCCGTCGACGAAGACGCTGCCGCTCACCTCGCTGCACTGGCCGGGCTCGGTGACCGATCCGCGGCTGGCGACGATGGTGCGGTCGGGCAGGGCGCTGTCGAAGGGCGACGTGTCGGGCGAGACACCGTCGAAGAAGAGCGATCCGAGCACGACCACGCCGTAGCCGACCACGATGGCGACCGCGACGACCAGCGACACGACGACGGGCCGGTAGACAGCGGCGCCTGCGAACACCTGGGCCGGCTCGGCCCGGACGGTCTCGACGACGCGCGGCGGATCGGTGGTGAGGTCGATCTCGACCGTCGCCGTGTCGCCATCGTGGGCGATCACGGCGAGTTCATCGGCCGAGGCTGCCTCCGCCTCCGCCGTGTGCGGTTCGACACGTGCCCCGCCGTGACCGACGGTTCGTCGCGCGGCGCCGGCGTCGGCGATGCGGACGTCGTGGTCTCGTGTCGGCGTCGCCACCGGGCGAGAAGGTGCTCACGCAGCAACCCCCGCGTCGAGCGCAGGCGCCTCGGCTGCTCGTCGTCGCCCGCCCGGAGATTACCGAGCCGGTCTGCACGCCCCAGGCCTGACGATGACCGGTCAGCGCCTTGCGAATCGAGACCACGGTGACCAGATGCATCAGCGGCCGATAGATCACCTGCTGGAGCGGGACTCGCAGCGCATCCCGTCGAGCGTCACCGTCGAGTCGGGCCGCGACCAGCCCGACGATGGCGCCGACCAACGCGATCGCCGTCCACGAGATCGCCGCCAGCTGCCACCGTCCGACCAGGATGTTGGCGATGCAGGATGATGTCGATGACCGGTGCAAGCAACGCCAACGGTAGCCGGACACCAGCCATGTAGGGCATGGCGAAGCGGCCGATCTGGGCACCTCGGCCGCGATCGAACACGGCGTCGCGGTGCTTCCACAGCGCCTGGAGCGTGCCGAAGGTCCAGCGGACCCGCTGGTTGTAGAACGCGCGCCAGGTCGACGGCGCCTCGGTCCGCCCCGAGCTGCCGGCGCAGTACTCGACGCGCCACCCGCCCCGGCCGACGGCGATGGTGAGGTCGGTGTCCTCTGCGAGGGTGTCGGTCGACACGAAGCCGGCTTCGCGCACCGCCGACCGTCGCCAGGCACCGATCGCGCCGGGCACGGTGGTGATCAGACCGGCCGGCGCCAACAGCCGGCGCTCGAGGCTCGATGCCAACAGGTACTCGCTGACCTGCAGCCGGGTCAGCAGCCGGTCGGGGTTCCCGATCTTGGGATTGCCCGACACCGCACCGACCACCGGGTTGGTGAACGGCGCCGCGATGGTGCGTGATCGTGGAGGGCTCGAGCAGCGGTGTCGCCGTCGATCATGACGACGACCTCGCCCGTTGCGTGCGCGAGCCCGACGTTGAGCGCCGAGGCCTTGCCGCCGTTGTCCTTCTCGATCAACCGGGTCCGGGGCAGATCGAGCGCACGGACGACTGCGGCGGTGTCATCGGTCGAGCCGTCGTCGATGACGATGATCTCGAGATCGTCATGGTCGCTGGCTTCGATCGACCGGAGCGTGTCGGCGATCCCGACGGCCTCGTTGTACGCGGGCACGAGCACGGTGACCCGCCCGTCGTAGGGCTCGGCGGCGGGTTGGCTCGCGCCGACGACGCCGATCCCGCAGTCCGATCACGACCAGGATCGTCATCCGCAGCACGTACAGCGACAGGTAGGTCACCGCAGCGATGACGGCGATCCGTTCGACGATGGTGGACAGCCACAGGACCACCACCAGGGTGGACGCCTGGAATCGCTCCCACGGGTCCGCCGAGGCGCGACGACCGCCTCACCGGTGGCATCGGCGACGACCTCACCGACGGTGGCGAACCGGTAGCCGGCCGCATCGAGCCGCTCGATCAGGAGGTCGAGCATCTCGACGGTGCGACTCGCGGGGGCCACCGCCGTCGTGCAGGGTGATCATGGCGCCGGCCCCTGCCGGCGGGATCGCCTGCGCGAGGATCTCCTCGGTCGACAGCGAGTGGTCGTAGTCGGCCGGCGAGAGGTCGGTGGTGACGATCCGCCAACCCATGTCGAGTGCCGCTTGGGCGCTGGACAGCTCGTCGGGGTTGAGCGAGTCGATCCGACTCGAGTAGGGCGGTCGATAGAGGTCGGTCTCGACCCCGGTGGCATCGACGATCGCCAGACGGGCCAGATCGAGCTGGATGCGCAGCTGGCGCTCGTCGAGGCGCCCCATCTCGTAGTGGAAGTGGGTGTGGTTGCCGATCTCGTGGCCGCGGTCGACCACGTCGCGGGCGATCTCGGGGTTGGCGCGCACCTGCTCGCCGATCATGAAGAACGTCGCCGGCACGCCGTGGCGGTCGAGGACATCGAGCATCGGGCGCGTCCAGCGTGGGTCGGGACCGTCGTCGAAGGTCAGCACCACCGTGCCCGGAGGCACCTCGATGCCCTGGGTCATCTCGTCGACCGGTCGACACGACCGGGGTGGCCTCGAGATCGTCGTTGTAGACGACGTCGGGTGAGCCGCTCGGCGACGGAGCGCCGACGATGGCATCGGCCTGGTGGCGGATCATGGTGCCGACGGCGAGCAGACCGCCAGGAACGCCGACGATCAGCAGCCGAGTCGCCCAGCTCGCCGACCCACTGCACCACACGCCGGATCCACGGCTCCTCGGCCAGGACAGCTGACGCACCGACTGCGTCAGCGACGCGCGTCACATCGGTGCTTTTCGCCCTCGTGTTCATGTCCGCCCGGACTCGACCCACTTTGGTTCGGGACATCTGTGTGCCCAGTGAGCGAAGGTAGTGCAGGCCAGACCGGCGGGCGGAGCACCCGTCGCAGGATTGTCACGGAATTGACCACTGCGATGGGTCAGCGACCCACGTCGATCAGGATCTTGCCCACGTTGGCGTTGGCCTCCATGTGCCGATGGGCCTGCGGCGATGTCGTCGAGTTCGAACCGGCTGTCGATGACCGGCCGAGCCAGGCCGGCATCGAACAGCGGGAGCACCTCTGCGGCGAACCGCTGCGTGATCGCGATCTTCTCCTCGATCGGCCGTGACCGCAGCACCGTGCCGATCAGACGCACGCGCCGGCGCAGCACCACACCGAGGTCGATGGCGGTCGCCCCGCCGCCCATGACCCCGACCTGGATGATGGTGCCCTTCTCGGCCACCGCGCGAGGTTGCGCGCCAGGTAGTCGCCGCCGATGACATCGAGGACGACATCGACACCTCGCCCGCCCGGTGAAGGCCATCGCGGCCTCGACGAAGTCGTCGTTGCGGTAGTCGATGGCCAGGTCCGCGCCGAGCGCACGACAGGCGTCGAGCTTGGGCGCCGAGGCGGTCACCACGACGAACGCACCCATCGCCTTGGCGATCTGGATGGCCGCGGTGCCCACACCCGACGCGCCGGCATGCACCAGCGCCGTGCGGCCCGAGGTGAGACCAGCCTGGACGACCATGGCGTCGAACGCGGTGATCCACACCTCGGGGATCGCCGCGGCGTCGGCGAGGTCCACCGACGGCGGGTACGGCCATGACCTGACGTTCGTGCACGGCCAGGTACTCGGCGTCGGCTCCCCCACCGACGATGCCCATGACGGCATCACCGATCTCGTGGGCGACCACCCGCTCGCCCACTGCGACGACGGTCCCGGCGAACTCCATGCCCGGGATCTCGTGCGTCATCGGCGGACCCGGATAGAAGCCCATCCGCTGGAGCAGATCGGCGCGATTGAGCGCCGTGGCCCGGACGGCGACGAGCAGTTCTTCGGGACCAGGCGTCGGCACCGGCACCTCGGCGATCGGTCAACACCTCGGGTCCGCCCTTGTCGGTGAGCACCACCGCCCGCATCGTCGACGGGACCGACGTGGGCACCTCGACGCCGGTGGTCACGCCCCCACCACCCGGTCGCGCAGTTCGTACTTGAGGACCTTGCCCGATGCATTGAGCGGCAGGTCGTCGACGATCTCGACCCGACGCGGGACCTTGTAGTTGGCCATCTCGTCGCGACACCAGGCCCGGATCGCGTCGGGGTCGGGATCGGTCCCGGAGCCGCGGGACCACGAACGCGCAGCCGACCTCGCCGACTCGGTCGTCGGGGATCCCGACCACCGCGACCTGACCGACGTCGGGGTGCGCCGCCATGATGTTCTCGATCTCGGCCGGATACACGTTGAACCCGCCGTTGATGAACATGTCCTTCTTGCGGTCGGTGATGTCGATGTTGCCGCGCCGGATCCATCACCGCGATGTCGCCGGTGTGGAGCCATCCGTCGGCGTCGATGGTCTCGGCGGTCTGTTCGGGATCGTCGAGATAGCCGACCATGACGTTGTAGCCCCGGACGACGACCTCGCCGGGCGTGCCCGGCTCGACGTCGACACCGTCGTCGTCGACGACGCGCACCTCGATCCCGGGCATCGCCCGGCCCGACGTGGTGGCGATGATCTCGGGATCGTCGTCGTGGCGACACATGGTCGCCAGACCCGACCCCTCGGTGAGGCCGTAGCCGGTCACGACCTTCTCGAAGCCGAGCCGGTCGCGCATCGCCAGGATCATCTCGACCGGGATGGTCGCCGCGCCGGTGACCGCGAGACGCAGCGACGACAGGTCGTAGCGAGTCGAGGTCGGGGTGGTTCAAGATGGTCTGGTAGATCGCCGGCGGTCCCGGGAGCATCGTGATGCGATCGACGGGCACCCGCTCCATGACGGCGGCGACGTCGAACACCGGGTGCGGCAGCATCGTCGCGCCCTTCATCAGCGAGGCCAGCACCCCGGCATTGAGTCCGAACGAGTGGAAGAACGGGTTGATGATCAGGTAGCGATCGCCGGCCTCGAGCCCGATGACGTCGGCCCAGTCGTTGTAGCCCCGACAGATCGCTGCGTGGGTCAACATCGCGCCCTTGGGGTCACCGGTGGTACCCGACGTGAACATGATGTGGCACAGGTCGTCGCCGCTGCACGCTGTCCCAGCGGGCCCGAGCCTCGTGCGTCGTCGACGGTGTCGGCCCGTGCGAGAAAGGCATCGAACCCGACACAGCCATCGGGGATGCGGCCCCGCATCACGACCGTCTCGCGTAGTCCGGCGCCGGCACCGGCGGCTTCGAGCAGCGCCACGTAGTCGGTGTCGAGGAAGTCGGTGACGCAGAACAGCAGTGCCGACGCCCGCCCGGTCGAGCACGTAGCCCGGCCTCGCGGCCCTTGAACCGGGTGTTGATCGGCACCAGCACCCCGCCGGCGCCGTGGACGCCGAGCGCGGCAACGGCCCACTCCCAGGTGTTGGGCGCCCACACGGCGACCCGGTCGCCCGGCCCCACGCCCGAGGCGATCATCGCCCGGGCCGAGCGGTGCACTGCGTCGGCGAACCCGACGAAGTCGAAGCGGGTGTCACCGTCGACAAAGGCGTCGGCGTCGCCGAACCGTGCCGCTGCGTCGTCGACGAGTTCGGGAATCGTCTGCCATGGGGCCATGGCGAGCGAGCGTAGTTCGGGTCTGCTCCCCGCTCAGATTCGCTCCGCTCACCGGCCGCTCGGGCCCGAGCCCGCCCGGGGGGCTCCCCCTCCACGAGGCCCCGGGCGGGCTCGACACGGCGCCGGGATCCGGGCGCCACATCGTGGTCGATGCGCCACATCGCAGCAGATGGCGGGGCGGATGCGTACGCGACCTCGGCAATCGTCACGAAAACGCCCACTGGTCGTCACATCTCGGTGAGACCCGACACGGAGTACCTGCGGGGCGCCGGCGGGTTCAGTAACGTGGGAGACCATGGCAATGTCGCGATCGACCCAACGCATCATCGCTACCGTGCTCGTGTTCGTGATGATCGCCAGCGTGCTCGCTGCGATCTTCGCGGGTCAGAGTGCCGGCGGATGAGCCCCACCACCGCGGGGACCGACCTCGTCTTCGACCCGGCCGTCTACGCCGACGGACCGCCCCACGACCACTTCGCCTGGTTGCGGGCCAACGACCCGGTCCATCGGGCCATCACGCCCGACGGCACACCGTGCTGGGCGATCACGCGACACGCCGACGTCGTCGACGTGTCGCGCCGAACCGAGGTCTTCTCGGCCGCCGAAGCGGGTGTCGTCCTCGAGGACCTCGAAGGCGACAGCCTGGCCTCGATGCGCAAGATGCTGCTCGCCATGGATCCACCCCACCACGGTGACATCCGACGACAGGTCTCGGGGGAGTTCCGGGCCCGCGTCATCGCCGAACTCGAACCGCGCATCCGTTCCATCTGCGGCACCATCATCGACGCCGGTCTGGCCACCTCGGCCGACGCGGGCGAGGTCGACTTCGTCCATGACGTCTGCTCGTTGCTGCCGAGCCAGGTGCTGGGCGAGCTCATGGGGCTCCCCGAGGCCGACTGGCCCAAGCTGCATGCCATGGCCGAACGCAACAGCGGCGGCCAGGATCCCGACATCAACCCCGATCCCAGCGACGAGCGCAGTTCCTCGATCGAGATGGCGCTGTACGCCATGGCCTTCGCCGCCGACCGTCGCTGCGCTCGCCGAACAGCCCGCCGACCTGACGACGGTCATCCTCGCGACCGAGGTCGACGGTGCACCGATGACCGACCCGGACTTCGGGGCGTTCTTCGTGCAGCTCGTCACCGCCGGTAACGACACCACCCGCACCATGTTGTCGTCGGGGCTCGACACGCTCCTCGACCACGACGACCAGATGGCGCTGCTGCGCTCCGACCCGGCCCACATCCCCGGCGCCGTCGAGGAGATCCTGCGGTACGCGAACCCACTGCACTACTTCCGGCGCACGGCGATCGCCGACACCCACGTCGGCGACACCCCGATCGCGGCCGGCGAGAAGCTGGCGATGATGTACACCTCGGCCAATCGCGACGAGGACGTCTTCGACCGTCCGAACACCTTCGACATCACCCGCGACCCCAACCCGCACCTTTCGTTCGGCATCGCCGAGCACTTCTGCCTCGGGGTCCACCTCGCCCGCCTCGAGGGCCGGGTGTTCTTCGAGGAGCTGTTGGCCCGCTGCGCCACGATCGAGCGCACGGGCCCGACGGCCCACCAGTACAGCAATCTGAACAACTCGCTCAAGACCCTTCCCGTCCGGCTGCATCCCCGCTCCTGAGTGGCGATGGACCGCTCCGAACCTGCCGGGTCGTGACCCCAGCGGTCGCCGAGCTCGAACGTGCGGGCGTGACCTTCGAGGTCGTCACCTACGACCACGATCCCGCCACCACCGGGTACGGCGCCGAGGCCGCGGAGGCGCTCGGGCTCGATGGGTCCGAGGTGTTCAAGACACTCGTCGCCGCGCTCGACACCGGCGAACTCGTCGTCGGGGTCGTGCCGGTGATCTGTCAGCTCGATCTGAAGTCGATCGCCCGCGCCGCCGGCGCGAAGCGGGCGACGCTGGCCGAGGTCGCCGTCGCCGAGCGCCGCACGGGCTACGTGGCCGGGGGCATCAGCCCGTTCGGTCAGCGGATGCGTCATCGCACCTTCGTCGACGAGAGCGCCGAGTTGTGGGAGACGATCCACGTCAGCGGCGGTCGACGAGGCATGGAGGTGGTCGTCGAGCCCGCTACCTTCGCCGAGGTGCTCGACGCCGTGTTCTGCGATCTCACCTCGTGACCGGGCCCCCGTCGTGACCGATCGGCCCGTACCGCACCAGTCGCCCGAGGAGTTCCGACGCCTCGGCCATCGGATGATCGACTGGATCGCCGACTACCTCGAGGGTCTCGAGGAACGCCCGGTCACCCACCAGGTGGTACCGGGCCAGGTGCGCGCCATGGTTCCGGACACCGCACCCGAGGCACCCGAGTCGATGGACGCCGTGCTCGACGATCTCGACCGTGTCGTGATGCCCGGCATCACCCACTGGCAGCATCCCGGCTGGTTCGCCTACTTCCCGGCGTCGTCGTCGCCGGCATCGATCCTCGGCGAGATCGCCGCTGCCGGCCTCGGCGTGCAGGGCATGTTGTGGTCCACGAGCCCGGCTGCCACCGAGATCGAATCGGCCGTGCTCGACTGGCTCGTCGATCTGCTCGGGCTACCGACGAGTTGGCGCATCGACACCGGCCCCGGCGGTGGTGTGCTGCAGATGAGCGCCTCCGACGCCACCCACACCGCTCTGGTCGTGGCCCGGATCCGGGCCCGCGCCGCCGGCCACGACACCGATCGGCTCGTCGCCTACGGCTCGGCCCAGGCGCATTCGTCCATCGAGAAGGGTGCCCGGGTCGCAGGCTACGGACACATCCGGGCCGTGGACGTCGATGACACCTACGCCCTGTCGCCTACCGCATTGGCCTCGATGATCGCCGCCGACCGGGCGGCGGGCCTGGTGCCCACGTGGGTGTGCTCCGCCGTCGGCACCACGGCGACCACCGCAGTCGATCCGGTGCGCGCCGTCGGCGAGATCGCCCGGAGCGAGGCGATGTGGCACCACGTCGACGCGGCCTACGCCGGCACGGCCATGGTCTGCCCGGAGCTGCGGCACCACCAGGACGGCCTCGAGCTCGTGGACAGCTACACCACCAATCCGCACAAGTGGCTGTTGACCAACTTCGACTGCTCGGCGTTCTGGGTCGCCGATCGGGCGACGCTGGTCGACGCATTGAGCATCACCCCGCCGTACCTGCGCAACGCCGCGTCCGACGCCGGCGACGTCATCGACTACCGCGACTGGCACGTCCCGCTGGGACGACGGTTCCGGGCGCTGAAGCTGTGGTTCGTGCTGCGGTCCTACGGCGCCGAGGGGTTGCGGGCCCACATCCGCAACCACCTCGACTGGGCCCGGATGCTCGAACGCCACGTCGTCGACCATCCCCGTCTCGAGCTCGTCGCCCCCACCCCGTTCGCGCTGGTGTCGTTCCGTCACCTCGACGGCGACGACGCGACCACCGCGCTCGCCCAGGCCATCAACGCATCCGGATGGGCCTACGTGACGCCCAGCGTCATCGACGACCGAGCCTTCATCCGGGTGTCGATCGGCTCGACCTCGACCGAACGACGCCACGTCGACGAGCTCTGGGAGCTGATCGACGGCGCCCGCCGAGTGGGGTGGTTCCCTCAGCCCACCTCGGCGATGAAGCCGGCGGCCCGCTCGAGGAAGCCGGCGCGGTCGAGATCGAGGCCGCGGCCGATCGAGCTCAACATGACCGGCGCGCAGGTGACACCGAGGTCGGTGAGCTCGGCCAGGCGATCTCGATAGCGGACGGCGTCGAAGCGATCGGTGCCGTAGCGGCCGGCGTCCCAGGGCTCGATGGCGATCACGGGGTCGCCGGTCCGCCCGGCCTCGTCCCAGGTGGTGCGCAACAGATCGATCCGTGCCGCGAGGTCGTCGAGCGTCTGGATCGACGCCGTCCGCACGAAATCGGCCATGCCCTTGGGCGTGGCGATCGGCATCCAGCCGTCGCCGAGCGCGGCGACCCGCCGCAGCGCCCGTCGGCTGTTGCCGCCCACCCAGACCGGCGGCGCCGTTGCGCCACTGCGATCGATCGGTGTGGGCAGACCGAGCACCCCATCGGCCGCATAGCCGTCGCCCTCGGCGTGCACGGGGGCTCCGGTCCAGGCGTCGCGCATGATGCGCAGGTGCTCGTCGAGGACGTCGTTGCGGTGCTCGAAGTCGACACCGAGTGCCGCGAACTCACCCTCGAGGTAGCCGGCGCCGGTGCCCATGATGACGCGTCCGCCGGTCATCGAGTCGAGCGTCGCCACGGCCTTCGCCGCGAGGAACGGGTTGCGGTAGGCGACGATGTACAGGTTGGTCATCAGCCGCAGGGTGGTCGTCGCCGCGCCCGCGACGGCCAGTACCACCATGGGGTCGAGGGTGTGGTGGCCACCGGCGGCGATGAAGTCGGCCGGCGGGGCGGGGTGGTCGGTGACGAACACGCCGGCGTAGCCGAGATCCTCGGCCGTGCGCGCCATCTCGGCGACGGCTTCGACGGTGCCGAAGTCCTCGCGGGCGTCGACGTGATCGGTGGGCAGTCCGAGGATCAGGTCCACCCGGCGCCTCGCTCGCTCCAGGATGCGACGCCGGGGCCCTCGACGAGGAAGTCGTCGAGGGGGACCTCGAAGGTCCGCAGCGCCATGGACACCAACGTGTACTGGCCGATCGCGAAGACCAGGTCCATGAGCTGTTCGGTGTCCCAGTGCGCACCGAGACCGGCCCAGGTGGCGTCGCCGATGCGGTGATCGTGGTGGAGCTCGTCGGCGGCGGCGAGGATCAGCCGGTCCAGGTCGGACCAGCCCGGGGCGTCCGCGCCGACGCCGATGCGATCGATCTCGTCGCGGGTGAGCCCCGCATCGATCCCCATTTCGACGTGTTGCGCCCATTCGTACTGCGACCCGCACAGCCAGCCGATCCGCAGGATCGCGAGCTCACGTTCGCGCACCGGCAGCGTCGACTTGCCGAGGACGTGGTTGGCGAAGACCATCCAGCGTCGGGCGAGGTCGGGGTGATTGGCCATGGTCCGAAAGACGTTCCAGGCCCGACCGTCGTCGAGCATCGGGGCGAGCACGGCTCGGGCGGCGTCGGAGAGCTCGTCGTCGGCGAGGGGTGGTATCCGGGGTGCGGGCATCGTGAGGTTGTAGCACGAGCGGGCCGGCGCTGATCGGGTGCCGCCCCGACGGGCAACGGGATCCGAGCGCGCAACTGCGGGGCCGGCCCCCCATGGCTGCAGCCCCGCAGTGCATGGGCTCCGGCGCCGGTGGTGGCGTCGAAGCCGTCTGGTGACTGGTCACCCCCTGACCAGTGCGCAGACGGTAGCCATCATCCGTGCCACCATGCAACTGTCGACAGTTGTCCGGTACACGGTCAGACGTCGAGCTTGAGCACCCGCGCTGCGTTCTCGCGGAGGAACTTCGGCCACACGTGGTCGCGGAACGGCACGTGCGGGAGCTGTTCGAAGATCGTGTCGATGTGCAGGCCCATCGGGAAGTAGCCCGCGTAGATGATCTTGTCGGCGCCCCGCGTGTTCGCGTAGTCGATGATGGCCTTCGGGTAGTACTTCGGCGCGAACGCCGAGGTCGAATAGTGCAGCCCCGGCCACTTGAGCATCAGCTTGACTGCCAGGTCCTCCCAGGGTTCGCACCCGTGTCGGGTGACGAACACGAGCTCGGGGAAGTCGTACATGACCCGGTCGATGCGCTCGACGTGTTGGGGCGCGAACGGCACCCGGGGCCCGGGAATGCCGGCGCAACAGAAGATCGGGATGTCGAGCTCGCAACACAGGGCGTAGATCGGATACATCAGCGGATCATCGATGGCCACCTGGGGGTCGCGTCCCGCCGGGAACGCCGTGACCGCACGGAGGTACCCGTCGGCGTGGAGGCGACGCAGGGTGCGGACCGATCCCATGACGTCGTTCGGGATCGGGCTCATGGGCACCGACGAACCGGTCGGGGTAGTCGTCGATGGCCCGTCGTGCGGGCGACTTCACGTCGTCGGGTCCCACGCCGATCATCGCGATCTCGATCCCGTGCTTGTCCATGAACGGCAGGACGAAGTCGGCCCCCTCGAGCGCCTCGGGCTCGGCGACCTGCTCCGGTTCGCGGGCCTGGTCGCTGTAGGGCACGTCTTTGAACATGTACTGGGCCGGGAAGTTCATCGCTGGCCGAGTCGGCGTCCTTGACGCCGGTGAGGTTCTGGTACTGCACCTTGGCGCCGGGACCGGCCCGGGTGCCCATCATCGTCTCGATGACGCCGACGCCGCTGGGGAGCGTGCTGGAGATCGACGCGCTCATCGGGCCACCGCCGTCGTCGATGCCGCGTCTCGTCGTTCGGTCGGGGTGAACACGACCGGCATGCCCTCGAAGCCGACGACGAAGTTCGCGGCGCGCACCGGCAGGTCGGCATCGGGCGCCAGGGCCAGGTCGGGCATGCGCTCGAACAGCGTCTCGAACATGATGGTCAGCTCCAGCCGAGCCAGGGCGTTGCCCAGGCAGAAGTGGGTCCCGAACCCGAACGCCAGGTGCGGGTTGGGGTCACGGGTGATGTCGAAGGCGAAGGGGTCGTCGAACACGGCGGCGTCGCGGTTGGCCGAGGGATAGAACAACAGGACCTGGTCGCCCTCACCGATGACCTGGCCGCCGATCTCGATGTCGCAGGTCGCGGTGCGGTTCATGTTCTTGATGGGGGTGACCCAGCGCAGCATCTCCTCGATGGCCACGTCGAGCGCCGCGTCGCCGCGCATGAGCTGGTCCCGCTGATCGGGGTGGGTCATCAGCTGGTGCATCCCGCCGGAGATCACGTGGCGGGTGGTCTCGTCACCGCCGATCAAGATGAGCAGGGCCTCCATGACCAGCGATTCTTCGGCCAGGCGCTCGCCGTCGATCTCGGCGTGGCACAGGATCGACACGAGGTCGTCCTGGGGCGGCTTCGCCTGGCGGTCTGCGATGACGCCGAGCTGGTACTCGCGAAAGCCCAGGGCCGCCATCATCGTGCGCTCCCGTGCGGCATCGTCGGCCTCGGTCGACAGCGACCGCAGCATCGTGTCGCTCCAGTCGAGCAGCGTGTCGGCCATGTCGCGCTCGAAGCCCAACATGTCGCCGATCAACAACAACGGCAGCGGTGCTGCGATGTCCCAGACGAAGTCGCACTCACCGCGCTCGCACACCTGATCGACGATGTCGTTGCAGATCGTGCGGATGTGATCGGACTTGTCACGGATGCGCCCCGGTGTGAAGCCCCGGTTGATGAGCATCCGACGGGCCTTGTGCTCGGGGTCGTCCTTGTCGATCATCGAGTCGACCGGGTTCTCGCTGTGCGGCCGGATGCCGCTCGCGTTGGAGAACCGGGTCGGATCCTTCGACGCGGCCAACACCAGCTCGTGGCTGGCGATACCCCACACGTCGTTGCGCTCGTCGTAGTAGACGGGTGCGTTCTCGCGCATCCAGCTCCAGCCGGCGTGGGGGTCGCCGGCGTAGAAGGAGCCGGCGAGCAGGTCGATGTCGGGATTGGTCGGATGATCGACGCGTCGTGCCATCGTCCGATTCCAGCACACAATCTGACGCAGCGTCAGAAACCTCCCGATTCGGCGGAATCTGGATATCTGGTGCGCCAGCGCCAGATATCCAGACGAGAGACGTCAGCCGGAGGCTCGGTGGCTCTCCTGAGCTGCAGCGTTGCCGACCCGGTGGTTCGCGACCAACGGCCCTGCGATCCAGCCACACAGATGCGGATCGGCTTCGCGGATGTCGCCGTCGATCCAGCGGCCATCACGGGCGAACACGCCGCGCCGGTCGCCGTCGGTGACCACGATGGTGCCGTCCTCGCCACGCTCGTAGAGCGCGCCGGTGAAGGGATGGTGAATGCCCAGCATCGCTCAGTCCCCCTCGACCCACTCGGTGAGCTTGTCGTGGAGCCAGCGCACCTTGGCTTCTTGGTAGTTGGCCAAGGTCACGCCCGGCTTGCGAGTGGTCTCGAGACCCTTCTGCACCTTGGGCATGTTGTAGAGGTCCTGATCGAAGACCTTGCCGAGCATCCCCAACTCGGGCGCATCGGAGAAGATCTCGTGATCCTCGAGCCAGTGGATGGGGGCCGGCGGCGGCTTCTCGTCGCCTTCCCACGGGGCCAGGAAGATGCACTCCATGATGCAGCTGCGGTGGTTGTCACCATCGGGCCGGAAGCGGTACACGATTCGGTTGAACGCACCCCAGGGATGGAAGTTGGGGAACAGCGTGTAGTCGATGCTGTCCATCAGCTCGGCGTCGGACATGACCTCGGCACGCTCGCCGCCACCCATCTCCTTCCAACGCCCCCGACTCATCGCTGCCGCGGTGGCTCGCATGGTGGCGCCGTGGAAGGAATTGATACAAAATATGTGGTCAAGGAAGAAGACGGTGTCACTGGGATATATTTTATATCCAGGCATGAAGGCAGTCACCAGATTACTTATTATCGAACAGACTCTGCAGCAAGCCATCTGTCCATAAAGGATATTCCAACCGGGTATATAACTCATTCAAAAATATTCCACACTTCAGGTATAACCCAGGCAATCAGCGATTTCAGCCTGTGAGGCTGTTTTTTATGCCATGGAAATCGCTCTCAGTGCAAATGTACTGGTCTCCTATGATCCAAATTTACGTTTGAAGCTTTGGGAGGTAGACCGAGCGCGTGAAATCGTGATGGCATCCATCGGATTAGCAGATTTTGTTTTTCCAAGTTTGGAGGACGCGGTGATCCTTTGTGGATTGGAAGATCCTGAATTGATCTTGGAATTCTTCCTGGAGAAAGGGCCGCGTGTTGTTGCCTTAAAGCTGGGTAATAACGGCGTGTTATTTGGCACGCAAAATGAAACTACTTACATCGAGCCGTATCAAGTTGAAGTGGTTGATGCAATAGGTGCAGGTGATGCCTTTGACGGCGGTTTTGTTACAGCATATTTGAGAGGTTATAACTATAACGAATGTGCAAGATATGCAAATATAGTCGCTGCGCTGACAACAACAGGCTGCGGCGCGGTCAGACCCATACCAAATAGAAGTAAAGTAGATCGCCTGTTCCTGCAGGATCGATAATCAGGAGTATTTACCCGTGGCTGTGAACGTATTTAGAAACGATGTAGAAAATCCCGAGGGACCTGTGAGTTTGGCGGATGGCAGCTGGTTGATCACTGAGATGGATTTAAACATGATCAGCCATGTCAGCGCAGATGGCTCAACGAAACGGGAAATTGCCAGGACTGGATTGCCGAATGGATTAACAATTGACAACCGAAATAATATTTGGGTGGCTGATGCCAGATGGAGGGCATTAGTCAAGGTAAATTTCTCGGGAAGAATTACCAAAGTATCTACAGGAAGTGAAGAAGTTCCATTTTTACTACCCAATGATTTATGTTTTGGTCCGGAAAACGCCATTTATATGACGGATTCAGGTGTACTTTTGGAGGATTTTGCAAACCTGAGTACTCCAATGGATGCATATGATCTTGTGTATGACGGAAAGGTTTTAAGGATAGAGCCTGGTACAAATAAAATAGAAATTATCGATCGCGGTCTGAGACTGACAAACGGGATCGCATTTGGACCCAATGGGAATGATTTGTACGTCGCCGAGACTTTAACCGGAAATATATACCGGTATGACCTTGAAGCAGATTATTCGAGAATTGAAAGGCGAATTTTCGGTAATGTGATGGAAAAAGACCCCCGGGAGTACGGCCCGAATTGCGGGTCCGGATGGTATAGCTTTTGATCGAAGCGGAAATTTATATGTCGCTGTGCTGGTACAGGGAGATATTTCGATCATGGATACAGGAGGAAAAATTAAAGAGAGGATAAAGTTGGAGGGGGATTTGCCCACGAATATAGCCTTTGATCAACCGGGAAACAGCAGGGCGCTCATTACAGAGGCGTCCAAAAATCAATTACTCCTATTGGATACGGACCAGGGCGGCCTGCCCCTAAATTAGTCTTAATCACCAAGAATATTTTCTATAACTTATATGCTAATGAATTTGGAGATTAATACATGAAAAAGCAAAGCATCTCTTCACCTGAATGGGAAACACCGGAAGCGGTTATCGCAGGAGATTTTATATTTCTATCAGGAACAACCAGCAAACATCCTGACGGTTATTACCTTGGCGCAGACGATATTGAAGCCCAGACCAATATCGTGATAGACAGAATAGAAGCCAGCTTGGTATCCGCAGGGAGTAATTTGGATAACGTCGTCAAGGTTACTGTATTCCTGGACGATATCCAAAAATGGGGTCAGTTTAACACGGCTTACCTGGAGAGATTTAAAACGGACCGGCCTGCTAGAACAACAATTCAAGCCGGTGGATTTGAAGAAGGCGCCTGTATTGAATTGGATGTGATCGCCATTAAAACAGATGAAGAATAATTCAGGCATCAAGGTTGGGATAACCATCGAAGGATCGGATGGTTTAACATGGTCTAACTGGAAGCAGATAGCCAAAATAGTCGAAGAATGCGGATATAACGGCTTGTACCGATCCGATCATTTCACTTCAAAAACGCCGCCTGATAAATCTTCTCTGGAATTATGGGTCTCATTGACCTGGCTGGCTGACCATTCGAAGTCTATCGAATTTGGTCCGCTCGTAACGCCATTTTCGTTTCGCCATCCAAACATAACCGCCCGCACCGCGGCCGCGGTCGATGATTTATCACATGGGCGCTTGATCCTCGGTCTGGGCGCTGGCGGGTGGAGGCGTGAACACCGCATGTTTGGATACGACCTGCTTGGTATCCCGGAACGCCTGGCGCAATTCAAAGAGGGGGTCGAAGTTGTAAAGTTGCTGCTTACCAGCGATGTGCCGGTTAATTACAGCGGTGAATTTTATCATCTTCGGGAGGCGATTCTGTTGCCGAGGCCGCAAAGACCAGGTGGTCCCAAAATTTTAATTGGAGGGAATGGAAAAAAGTATACACTCCCGATTGCCGCACGATTGGGAAATGAATGGAACTGCGTATACCAAACCAGTGAAAGATTCATTCAATTAAATGCGTATTTGGATGAATTAATAAAAATGGAAGGACGTGAACCGATCAATGTATCTCGTTCAATGTTGACTGGATGCGTCTTTGGGACACAAAAAAGTATCGTTGAAAATAAAATTGAATCACTTATTCCCAGAGACCTGCCGCCAGAAATGAAACGCGCAGTAATCACCGGTGACGGCGGGTGTTTTGTCGAGCGGATATCTCAGCTGGCGGAAGCGGGGTTGGAGAAGATAATGCTGGTCTGGTACGACCTGAATGATTTTGAAGGGTTGGAATTATTGGCTAAAGAGATTTTTTAGGATTTAGCTAACTCCCATTTTTTCATCAACATACTTCCAATGGTTTTCACCGTGAGGATTATCACACTGCCGGAAAAATAGCCGATCTAAATGAAAATTGCTGGTTGATTGGCGGGTTTTTCCGGCAATTCGAGAGTTTAAGCGCAATTGAAATTAAGTACATTATAGTGGACGTGGGATTTTCAACCCTGGGAATTGTAGCAGCGCGCCATGCAGTAAGACATAACTACGTGCCGCGCACGCATTTTATGCAGCTGGAGTTTTACGGGGATTGCATCCAGTTGAACGCCATATCACAGGAGCGCGAACCTTCAGCTGAGGTGACAATCCAGTTGGATTAAATCAAGGAATTCATTTACTCATTTTTTATGAATTGTGATAAATTCGCGCGATCCAAAAATGGAGGAGCCTAAATTTGATTCAGTCAGCGGGTGTTCCAAGGAAACCCGAAGGGTTTGACCGTAGAGGCGAATCACGCACAATCATCGTGTTGTTGTCCATTACATACTGATCACCCTGCTCATACTAGTTGCGTCATTAAGCTGCAAGCTGTTCAGCGGGGGAGGGGAGCAAAGCAGAGCGACATCCATCATCATTCCGCCGCATTCAAGAGAAACGGTTTCAGGTTCAGAAGGTGGGCTGCCTGGGACTGAAATGCCGCTGCAGACCCCCGGTCTGGAGGCGATCCCGGTTGGCAGCAGAGCACAACCACCCCTGGATTCGACCTGAGCGAGTTTCTAAATTATCAGGGCCAGCTGGGCGGCGTCAGTTATGCTGTTGACCAGCAAGGGGGTACCGCTTACCTGGGTGTTGGACCGCGCTTGATGGCGATCGACATCTCAAACCCATCCAATCCTAATTATATCGGCGAAACTGAAGCTTTGGCCGGCATTGTCTACGGGGTTGATGTTGAAGGGGATTATGCTTATGTAGCTGCCGGCAAAGCACACCTTTACGTGCTGGATATCCGCGATCCCAGGAACATGCAGCCGGCACACGCTTGGATGATTTTCAGTGGGCGCAGCACCCACTGAAGGTCGGCGATCGCTTGTACGTCGCTGACAACCCGCAGGGACTGTGGATTGCGGATGTCTCCGACCCGCTTAACCCTACCGTTTTGGGGACGATTAAATCTTAAGCTTCCGGCGTTCTCGATCGCGGTATACGGTAATTATGTCTACCTCACAAACTCATCCGGCAGCCTGGAGGTGGTGGATGCCAGCGACCCAGCCAACCCGGTCAGCCTTAAATCCGTACCGGTAGGGCAGCTGGCAAGTTCAATCGCTATTTCAGATGGATTTGCATACGTGGCGGGCGGAACAGAAGGCCTGGTGGTTTTCGATTTGAACGACCCCACGAATCCGGTTAAGGTCAATTCCTTTAAAACAGCCTGGGCTGACGGAGTAGCTGTCGATGAGAAGACGGTTTACCTGGCGGACAATGTGGCCGGATTGATGGTGTTTGAGCGTTCGGTACCTTCCAACCCGCAGATGGCAGCGGTTGTAACAGAGCGGTTATTGGGTCAGGGATTACCTGCACAGCGCCAGATGCTGGCACAAGATGGAATGGTGCTTATTGCGGACAAGAATCAAGGGCTATTAATCGTGAATGCCTCCAACCCGGGCAGCGCGTATCTGGAAGGCGTGTACAATGCTCCTGTGCATGGATTCCCGATGGATGTGACCTGCAATTCGGACAGGGCATTTGCACTGCTGGACCTGCTTGGGTTGAGCATTGTGGACATCTCCAACCCAACCCAACCGCACGAATTGGGTACGGATTACAGCACGGTACAGGCTGGATTGAGGACTCCCCGCCAGGCGGCGGTGGTCGGAAACCTGGTCTACATGGCGGATGTCAATCATGGTCTGCGCATCTACGATGTCTCCAATCCAAACCAGCCCAATGAAATCGGCTCGTTCAACCCTGAGGATAACGGAAAAATTGAAAGCGTTGTAGTCGGGGGAAACCATGTATATGTAACCATGAATTACCACGACCCGCGGCCTGACCAGCAGCGTGGTTTTCGCGTCCTGGATGTTACAAATCCATCAGCGCCGTACGAAGTGGGCCGGCTGGCGCTGCCATACAACGCCTACCGGATCGAACTTCAGGGGAACCTCGTGTTTTATCCTGACACGCTTGAAATGAAAGAGCGCGGCAGCCCGACCGAGCTGCGGGTGATTGATGTCAGCAGCTCCACGCAGCCGGTGCAGGTCGGGAGGTACGATACAACCAGCACGGCGCCGGTAGACCTGAGCCAGGGTTTGGCGGGCATACCCATGGGGGCGGGGCTGTCCAGTCTGGCGGTGCAGGGAAATGTTCTCTACCTGGGGGACCCCTATTCCGGACTGCATATTATTGACATCAGCAATCCGAACCTGCCCCAGCGGCTGGCAAACTGGACTGAGTATCCCATGTTCATGGACCTGGCGGTCTCCGGGAATTGGTTGTTCATCGCTGGCTATGGGGCTGTCCTGGCGCTGGACGTGAGCGATCCGGCGAATCCTCGCATGGTAGAAATGTACCAAAATCCCGGCCTGGCAATGGGCATTGATGTTCAGGGAGAGCTGGTATGCGTGGCGGATGGAGACGGGGGTCTGCTGCTTTTGAACTATATCCCATGAGGGAGTGGAAATATCACCATTCGGGTCGAAAATGGAGAGCTGGATGTGCTGGCAGGTATATACCTGCTCTCGGTGCTGATTACCAAGACGATGCCCAATTCAGCCGCGGTGGTGCTGATGGCGCCGGTCGCGGTGGATACCGCTTTAGGGTTAGGAGTTAACTATTTGACCTTCACTATGGCGGTAGTGATCGGGGCGGCGACCAGCTTTTTGACCCCGGTGGGGCATAAGGTGAATGTGCTGGTGTTCGGGCCTGGCGGGTACAGGTTCTTTGATTATCCCAAGGTGGGGATTTTGCTGACAGTCGTGCTGTTCGTGGTTTCGATGATCTTTCTGCCGATTTTCTGGCCGTTTTAGGGGTAAGGTGGTTTTCGAGGATAGAATTAGGATAAGCTCGATTTTGGTAATTGGGACAGGTTTTTGATGTAGTTGAGGTTCTAGCGATATAGATAAAAACAGCGTTCGAGTTAATAAATTTATCTTTGTGATGTTTACCAACTATATGGCGAGGTCAAATGGTAGGTCACTGATGTCCCTGAGACGTCTGCCTTCCACCATCATTCTTATTTCCTCTAGAGCATCCTGAAGTTGGAGACCTTCAATAGTTTTTACGAGTTCATTTAAAGCAAAGTGATAAACACAATCGAGATCTCCCGTGCCCAATGCCAATGAAGCCAACCTGTGAGGCGTGGGTTCAGCTGTTATTGCTACAACATGTGGCAAGGGACCTTTTCGGTTTCGAATCAAATTGAGAGCCTCGGTGCGCGTGTTTTGAGATGTATCACTACGAATGGTCCATTTACATGAGACACTTGCATGGAGTATCATCTTCGAAGGTTCACGATTTTTTGCTCTCAACGGTGTTAAGTTAGCTATTAGATCAGACGAATCGAGTAAATTGGCGTTTATATTTATTTCCTCATCCGAAGCCGGAATTCGCCCGACAACAATATCAGGTTTGATTATATACCCACCTCGGAGCGCTACTTCTAAACTTCTATGTTCATTAATTAGTTCCTCAATATATGCTAAATGCTCATATTGTTCGAACTCGCTGATCCGCAATTTGGTGGAATATCTCCAATTGCCTGGTCTGAGATGCATTAATAATTGAAATGATCGCGATATATATTTCCTCAGTAATCTCTTCGAAAAGCTTCCCGGCAGTTTGACCGCTCATTCTTGTATCGTTTTGTTGGTAATCTAATAGATTGACTATCCCCCAGGCAATTTTCCTGCTGTTGGTGTTTGACCCGTCTGCAAAATTTGGATATTCGGTATCCCCTTTTTTGTTGATGCGAATAACTTCTTTGCAAACCTTTTGATGATAATTTTTTCGAAGGATCCCATTTCCATAAATACATCCCTTTGTGATTTATATTAAATCGGCTTGTGAAATCCGATGACAAATTCCTTATGCATTCGTTTTTGAATTTGGGAATTGTGGTCGATTTGATTCCCAGCAGGGAGCATGCGACGGTTGCGGTCCAGGTTTCGCACTCCAATCGCTGGTATGTCAAATCCAATCGAAAACCCAATCTCAGCAAGACAATTTTGGGTTTCGGTGTCACGACCACGCATATCCGAATTACCCACAACGACAATGGCAACTTTTCCGGGTTTTAGAACACGATACATTTCGCGTAACACACGGGTCATTTCCGAATAATATCGAAACAATATTTGTCCTTTTTTGGGATCTAATTCAAATATTTCCGCCACCTTTTTTGCTGAAGAATTAGGAAGATTTTCAAAGGAGAAATGGTTTAACATTTCGCCGCCAATATATTCCCTGCGTTTTTCGGCAAGATCTTTAATTTTGTATCCTAACCAAACTAAAGAGAATTTATGGGCACGCATATAATCAATTGCATTAGAAGCATATGGTGGAGAGGTAACTATGAGATCAACAGAGGATTTTGATAATGGAATATTTTGTGCATCCCCGTAAGATAATATTGCATTTGATTTTGGGCGACCGAGTTCAAGTGAACCTCTTAAATTAATTTATATTCGTTGTTCGAATTCATCTATTGGAGATTTTAATTTTTTTGTATTATATTTAATGTTTTTAGGAGGATCTTTCAGGAATTGATCTCCTTCGATGATTTCACCTGTCTTTGAATATATCAATTTAGCACGATGAGGTCGTGTATGCGCTAAGTCGCGAGCAAGGGATACCCCCCCAGATTTGGTGATAATGATTGCAGAGAAAGCTAACTGAAAGTATTGTTTCGCCTTTATATTTTGAATTTTCTCAATCGCCAGCATCAAAGCCATAAGTTCAATTTGGGTATCTGAATCAAACCAATAATCGATGAAGTCTCGAGTGGTTTCATCCCATCGATTTTCTAAATTTAGTAAAACATGCTCCGATCTTTCGCTTGCTGATAAGCGAGCTTCTTGAACGATGTCGATTCCCAATCTTTTTAATTCTAATAAATTCAGTGGGGTCGTTTTTACTTTTGAAATGAGAATTGCAAGTGGATCGATGTCGAATCCGTAAGCTAACCGGTCAGAAAGTGCCGCTTCAAGTATAGCTGTACCTGATCCTTGCATAGGATCGAGAACGACTTCACCGGGCTGAGTAAGAGCCTCAATGAATAGTTGAGGTAATTGAGGGGGAAATTTGGCAGGAAATGAGTGAAATTTGTGAGATGCGTACTTGCTCCCTTTGTCGTGAAAGTCGAGATCATTATTTGTTAAGATGTCGACGAGACGATCAAAGTATGCTTCTGTTTTTATCTGCTTGGTCTGGGTTGTTATGAGGTTAGTTGTTTCCATACCTATCCTGGATGCAGATAGGCAATGCGGTAGCCTATCAGTCTAGAGGTAATATAATGGAAAAACTTCACTAGGGCAAGGAAAAAGTAAACAATTCTTTCGATAGCTAATACACTCGTGTAAGATTTGGAAGTTGATACCATTAACCCGCCAAATCACTCTATTTATAAATTGAAGGTAACATAATTAATATACTCTCTTCATAGTACACAATCACCTCATGATCCTCATCTAGCATAACCACCTGGTTAGTGAGCGAGACGCTTTCATCGTTCTCTGAACCGCTCCAGCCGCTTACTTGCTGTCCCTCCCCTGGATGCGCGGTCAGGTCAATCGTCTCTCCTCCCAGATATTCCCCAATCGAACAACCTGCCGAGTTAGCAGGCGAAGCGGTCGGAATGTCTCCACTCCCGGTGTAACCCAGAGCCAGGGCATGGCAGGCAATCAGGTTCTGTTCGTAATGCGCCAGGATTTCGTGGTTTCCGGCCGGCATGACTACCTGGTTAATAAGCGAAGCGCTGGCATCGTTCGCCGTACCTGTCCAACTGCTGATATGGTATCCCAAAGCCGGATGGGCGGTCAATTCAATTGCCTCTCCCTCCACATATTCCCCAACGGAACAACTTTCCGAATTCGATGGCGCTGCCGTGGGAGGATCGCCGCTGCCGGTCTTACCCAGTGTCAAGGGGTAGCAGGTTTCTCCTACCGGATTGCCATACTGGGCAAAGAAGCGCCAGATCTCAGCGGAAGCATCGATGTCATGGTTGGTCGGACCATACAAAAAAGGAAAAATGTGGGCAGTTCCAGGCCAGGTATGACCGCCGTTGTTAATTTTATAATGTTCGACTTCAATGCCCTCATCACAATTGATGAATACCTGGCGCTGTGCAGTCGATCCATCATTCGGGTCGCTGTCCGTTATATCTGTTACAACAGGATCAGGGCTGCAGTTATTAAAACCCTTCCAAAAGCTGAGGATATTTGGGATTGGTACCCCGATTAATCCTCCGGTATACGATACAACTGGATCAGATGTGCCGTGGATCTCCATCACCGGAACCGGGCGGCCAGGGCTGCATTCGTCCGGCTGGCCGTTGTACATGTTCCCGGCAACCGAGGCGACTGCCCGGATGCGGTCGCTCAGCTGGCACGCCAGCGTATAACTCATCATGCCGCCGTTGGAATAGCCTGTGCTGTAAACCCTGTTGTTATCGATGTTGTATCCTGCCGACAGCGCGTCGATTAAATCTTCAATGAAACCAATATCATCCACATCATCCCCATTACCGGTATTATTCCAATGCGGATAGCCTAGAATATCCTCTGTACCCATCGGGTGCACGATCAGAAAACCGGCAGTATCAGCAATGGACCGGAAATCCCCGGAATCCATCTGGCTTTGCGCTGAAGAGGTATAGCCGTGTAAATTTATTACCAGGGGCGCAGCCGTATCCGGCGAATAACTGCCGGGGACATACAGAATATAATCGCGCTGCAATCCATCATGAAGAATTGAACCGCTGATGGTTTGCCCTGCGATTTGATTTTCCGCTGATGCCTGGGCAGCGCGGTATCCGAGGCTCAGAAATAGTATGACGCTGATGGTTATCGAAACGAAATGCTTCATATCAATGTCCGTGATTGGCTGAATATGGAAGAAAATTTTCTCTTAATTGCGATTGTCCAGGTTTTATCCGAAAACTTTAATTGCCTTCTTTGCTCGCAGCCGGCAGGTAAATCATAAAGTCCTCTTCATAATGAACCACAACCTCATGATCCTCAGCAGGCATGACCACCCGGTTGGTGAGGGAGACGCTGGCATCATCTGCTGTGCCTGACCAGCCGCTGACATGGTGTCCCAGCGCGGGATGCGCGCTAAGGTCGATTGTCTCCCCTGCCAAATAATTCCCTACGGAACAGTCTTTCGAGTTAGTTGGCGAAGCCGTCGGAACATCTCCACTGCCAGTGTAACCCAACGACAGGGTACGGCATGAAGGCAAGTCCTGTTCGTAATGCGCCAGGACTGTGTGGCTCCCGGCCGGCATGACCAGCTGGTTGGTGAGGTCAAAGCTGGCATCGTCCTGTGTACCCGTCCATCCGCTGACATGGTGACCAACAGCGGGATGGGCGGTCAGTTCGATGGTCTCACCAGCGGCATACTCCCCAACGGGGCAGCCGTCTGAATTGGCTGGCAAAGCAGTGGGTGGTCCGCCGCTGCTCGTGCTGCCCAGCGCCAGGGGATAACAGGCTCCGGTGGTGAAATTCCATACCGGGCTGATGGTGGTGTTGACCCCATCGCTGACCGCCGCATACCATTCGTAGTTGGTGTCCGGGAGCAGTCCGTTCCACGGGACGCTGACCGTCGAGCCGGAAGACACCCCGCTCTGCTTTCCGACTTCGACGGTGCGGTAGCTCATGTCGTAGGATAGTTCCCGCACCCCGGTCGCCAGCGGGTTTTCCCAATCCCAGCGGTCGGTTAGCGGAGTGTAGCTGCGCACGGTGATCTTGGCGTCTTGAGGCGAAAACTTGAGCTGCCGCAGCCAGCCGTCGCCGCCGTTGGGTTCGTTCTGGTAATCGGACAGGATGGTGTAGACTGTGCCGTTGTTGTAAGCGTCCGAGCGGATGAATTCGCCGTCGATGTGCCCGCTCAGCATCAGGAACAGGTTGGGATTTTCGCGCAGGGTCTGGTAATAAAGGTCGCCGCCTTCCACAAAATTACCGTCCTGGTCGATCAAGGCATGCCGTACCACGATCGCGCGCCGGGTGGGATACTGTTTGATTAAACTATCCGTCCATGCCAGCAGCGCATCGTCATACTCGCGGCTGTATTCGATATGGATTCCGATGAACTGAAGCCCGCCAGCCTGGAACAGGACGTAATAGTTGTTATTATTGAAACTGAAGTGACCGCCGTAGTAGGACCTGCCGTTAAAGCGGTCAACGCCGAAGTACTGGTTCAGGAAGGTATCGCCGGTGACCTCCGGATTAACGCCGTACAGGTTTCTCAGGTCATGGTTGCCAGGGGAGATACCGTAGGGGATCTGGGGGGCCCCTGTTTCCAGAACATCCATGGCGGAATTGCCGTTAATCCATTCCTGCTCAAACCAGTTCGCGTTCTGCACCAGGTCGCCCATGTGAGGCGCGTAGGCGATGGAAGCCTGATTTCCGACGATCCACTGCGTTTGTGAGATAAAGGTAGTGATGCGCCCGTCGTTAATATTCGGTACGAGCGGAGGGCAGGATAGTAAATTTCCATTGCATGAGTAGTACTGCGTATCGGGAATAATGATAAATTCAAAATCGTCTGCTGCCGGCATGATTTTTTCACGGCCGTAAAATGTGACCGTCAGCTGGTCGCTGTCTAGGTCTGAGACCGTGACTCCCAGGTCTGGATTAAGCGAAGCGCCTGTGCTCCCCTGTGCAGGAGTTGGATTGGCAGGGATAGCCGGCGCATTACAGGATACCGGAACAGCGAAGGAATCCTGGCTGCTGATGCCCCCCGCCGCGCTGGCATCGATGTTGAACGGCAGCTGGTACCCGCAGGTCGCGCCCGGATCTACAAAAAAGAGGAAATCGCTGTTATTGCCTTGCGTGCCGTAGCCCAGGATATCGTTGTACCCGCTGCTGGTAATTCCCGGAAAGCTGATATTTGGGTCAGTGCTGCTGATCGATCCGTTCACCGACGAAGCGGTGGACTCGCCGGAGTTACCCAGGAAGACGCGGAGCTGGATGGTCTCGCCCGGGTCGACATCCCCATCCCCGTTTCCGCTGCTGTCTCCAGTATTATCATCATCAATGGTATAGCTGTGGTAGACCAGCGGTCCGACCGCCTGCAGGCTTTCGGTGGTGAAGGTCCAGGCGGCGCTGCTCTCCTGAGACATGCCGGATACCGAGCGTGCCTCTCCCAGGTCCGGCTTTACGCGGACGATGTAGGTGGTATCGTAATCCAGCCTGACGGAGGGGACAAAGGTGGCGTAACCTGATTCGAAAATCACTTCACCAGGGATGGGTGTACCGTCCAGCGTTTCCAGGACGATGGCGCTCTGGTCAACCTGGGCGGCGCTGAGTTCCGGGTCGAATTCAAACAGGATGCGGTATGGCGGCACATTAATGGGCAGTATCGGGACTGGTTCGTCCCCGGATTGAGTTTGCGCCGTTTCCACGCTGAACACAAAAATAATGGTAAAACAGATCAACAGCAGGACAAAGTATTTAGTTTTAAACAAGAGATTCTCCCTGGTGAGTATATTGTGAATATTTGTAAATGATATTTGTGGATATAGACGATGAAAATTATTAGTATTTTACCAAATCTCCTTAAAGGATGGCGATCAATTTTGCCGCTACCTGGTCGATAAGGGCAGAAAGATGGAATTACCAGCGGTGGAGGCGTAGAAAAAAGCGACTTTCAATGGGATCGATTTATCGTTGGCGTACCAGGCAGCCCCGTATTCCCGGCTTCCTGGGCCAAGCGCCAGACTTCTCAGGTCAACAGCCGCGAAACCGTACCCGTCATCTATCGTATCCGGCGCCTTCCATGGACCGCCTGGAGGCCAGCTGGCTGACATCACCCGGTACTGGATCGTGGAAACCTCTTCAGCCCAAATTGCGGCAGCACCCCCATCATGGCTGAGCTTGAGAGCGGAGCCAAAAATGTCCGGGACCCAGTCCCCCAGTCTTCCCTTACCGCCTCCGCCCCAGAGGCCACCGTAACGCGCGCTCCAGAACACTGCGCTGTCCGCCGAGGCAGGTTTTGTTTCATCCCGGACGCTCCACAGGGCTACAGCAGTGCCGTCCGGCCACAAATCCAGACCGGTAAGCCGGATTTGATCCTCCCAGTTGGAGATGTTCACCTCCGATGCTCCCCAGTTTCCACCTGGATCACGGGCGTTGGCTGACACCGCTTGAGATTTCGGGGCGCTGGATATCGCCCGCCACCACACTGCCGCCACGCTTCCGTCCTGGGCGACTGCCAGCAGCGGCTCGATGAGGGTATTGGTAGTGTCGGCGCAGATCCTGGTGAAATTCGTCCCCCAGCCGGAAGCGTTAGTGCGGGTATTGCTGAAAATCGCTGAATAAGAGTATCCAGGCGGTGAGGCTGCATACCAGGCGGCAGTCACTGTGCCGCCCCCATCCATAACCGGGTCGGAAAGCAGGCGATCCTGGCGCGGCTTGGCCCAATCCGAGACATCTGACGGGTTGATTCGCCAACCGGAACCAGGGTTATATTCATTGGCTTTTACCATAAAGCGGGGAAGGGGAAAGGCCGAGGAACCCTCGCTCCAGATTACGACCACCAGGCCTCCGGGTCCGACAAGCGTGTAGACCTCGTTGACGCCGGTTGTTGATTGGTCGACTTTTTTGCGGGCTTCCCAGGACGCGGCTCCCGGGGAACGGCGGCTGACATTCACGTCACAATTGCCCTGAGTCAGGTCAGAGCTGGTGGTGTCGCATTCCACCCAGGCCGCGGCTAGATGACCGTCCGGACCGCTGTGCAAATCCACCCCGCGGATGGTTGCATCGCCGGCGGAAAGCAGGCGGGGCGCGCTCCATGAACCGCCAGGAGGCCGCGTGAGATTCGGACACAAATGCATCTTTCCCAGCGGGCGCGGAGCCATCCAGCAGTGACCAAATCACCCAGGCGGTACCGTCCGGGGATACGACTGCATCCCAAAACTTATAATTCCAAACCGTCCCCGGGCTGACCACGCCGGAGATATTTACCGCGCTGCGTCCAACCCCCGCCTGGATCACGCACCCGTCCCCATAACGAACTGTTCGTCAGGCTTGGATCGAAAATTGGATAGAAGACCGCATGCGTGCCGTCTATGCCCCCCACTATCCGGTAGGGTTCCATGTACTGCTGCCACCCGCTGACATTTACCGGTGAGGACCAGATAGGATTGCTGGCGGCTAATACCGGTGTGACCAGGAAAAAAATAGATAGGATTAATGGAAGACGGGATATAATCCATTTATTCATAGCGTATTTTCCCTCCGCTTGCGCTGAAAAGCGCCTGCTGACCGCTGGTTATACCTGCTAACCATAACCCGGCATAACCATACTGGCAAAAACGATCATCATCCCCGCTGAAAATATCGAAATATCCTTGTGAAAACACACATCTCCAATGGGACAAATGCCTGGTAATAATACACTGCTGGAAATGTTTAAGATGACAGCCTGTATTAATCGTACACTGGATAATCTTTACATACTGGGTAAGCGCTCCCAACCAGTGTGACCTGCACTAGGTGATTGGAAGCGCAATTTTAGAAAAAGTTTTTATTGCAAGCGTGTTGAACCTGATAAAGTAAGATCACCAGCGCTGGTGGACCTGCGCCTTGATCTTAGCCTCGTAGATTTGCGCTAATTGAGCCATCACTTCATCGCTGAGCGGTGGAAAATCACTGGCCTGTGCATTGTCGACAGCCTGTTTGATGTTCTTGGCGCCCGGGATGGCGGTTGAGACTGCATCAAACATCAGAATCCAGCGCAGGGCGAACTGCGCCATGGTCATGCCCTCCGGCACCAGCATTCCGGATCTCTTCCACCGCTTCCAACCCGGTTTCATAATCCACGCCGGAGAAGGTCTCGCCCACGTCGAAAGCATCTCCCCGTAGCGGTTGTAGTTGCGGTGATCGTCTTCGGTGAAGGTCGTCTGGCGGCGTCATCTTGCCGCTCAGCAGCCCGCTGGCCAGCGGCACGCGCGCCAGGATGGCGACCTGCCGCTCCTGGGCCAGCTGAAGAACAGCTCTGCTGGGCGCAGTGCGGAAGATGTTGAAGATGATCTGCACGCTCTTGACATCCGGGATACTCGATCGCCTTGATCGCCTCTTCGACCTTTTCCACGCTGACGCCGTAGTACTTGATCTTGCCCGCCTGCACCAGGTCATCCAGCACGTCGAAGACTTCCGGGTTGTAGTAGACCTCGGTGGGCGGGCAGTGCAGCTGCACCAGGTCGAGGGTTTCCACATCCAGGTTTCGCAGGCTGCGCTCGACGAAAGCGGTCAGATTCTGGCGGTTGTAGCCTTCGGCGACATGCGGGTCGAGGCGGCGACCGGCTTTGGTAGCGACGTAGACTTCGTTCGCCGCGCTCCTTGAGCAGCCGGGCGATCAGCTGCTCGCTGCGCCCATCGCCGTAAACGTCGGCAGTGTCGATGAAGTTGACGCCCTGGTCGATGGCGGCATGCAGGGCGGCCATGGCGTCTGCGCTTCGCTGACGTGTCCCCAGTCGGCGCCGATCGCCCAGGCGCCAAAGCCGATCTCCGAGACCTGCCAGCCGGTGCGTCCAAATGTGCGGTATTTCATGAGTTCTCCTTCTTCGAGCTAATGAAATTGAATTTATGGATTATCGAAAATTGAGGAATTAATTTCATCAATTTCTATTCAGACAAAAGTTTTCAAGGGAAGCCAGTTGATCAAACGTGCCAAGGGCGATGAGGCCGTCCCCCTCTTCAAAGCGGATATCGTCATTCAAAAGTTAAGGTTTCATTTTAAGGGCCGCGGTGGATTGATACAAGTGTCGCGCCGGTGCGCTGGCGAATGTTCGCTTCTGCGAGGGAATTTCCGATCAATTCTGAATTAGGGTTTACCGTCAATTCCTCCAGGGCTAATTCCAGATCGCCGGGGACGGTGACAAACTCCAGGAATTCCATCACCCGCGGGCGCATGGCAAGTTTTGCTATCCGGTCAATTTTTTGAAGCATGTAATTTCTCCATGACTGATCCATGACTCCGGGTGTCAGCAGGTACTGGCTGAACGTGGCGAAGGCATAAGTCACCAAACCAACGCTGGTCATGATGAGCAGTATGGTAAATATCTGGCCCACCTGTGACAGCGGATGAACTTCACCAAAGCTGACTGTTGTAAACGTAATTGCGGTCATGTATAGCGCGTCTAATAGCGACCACTTTTCTATCCATACATAGCCGGCTGTACCCGATAGGAAAACGACGCCGATAATGATAAGCAGGTTAGCCAGCTGGCGCGCCATTTGTCTCATATTTTTAATACCTTCATCAAGCATCGCTGGAAAATTTCTTGTTTCTAGACTATTGTAACACTGGCGCAATGGAGCAAAGGTTTATTTTTGCTGATGACATTTTTGGATTTGTCATTCCGAGCGGAGCCGAGGAATCCCTGATGGATCGGCATTACAATGATTTTGGCGGGGAGAAGAATTTTCCAATGGTGATTAAGACAGTCGAATACAATTGCTGCCATTCAATTATTAAATTCGTGTCGCGTCACAGGGATTCCTCCCTGCGGTCGGAATGACGGTATTTTTCATGTCAGCCAGAAGGAAGTTGAGGGATTCCTGCTGGGTTGGCATGACTATGATTTGGGCGGGGAGAGAATAATCTGATGGTTAATGGATATTCGAATTCAATTACTGCCATTCGAATCATAGATGAATGCTGCGTCATAGGGATTCCTCCCTGCGGTCGGAATGACGGTATTTTTCATGTCATCCAGAAGGAAGTTGAGGGATTTCCTGCTGGGTTGGCATGACTATGATTTGGGCGGGGAGAGAATAATCCGATGGTTAATGGATATTCGAATTCAATTACTGCCATTCGAATCATAGATGAATGCTGCGTCACAGGGATTTCCTCCCTGCGGTCGGAATGACAGTATTTTTCATGTCATCCAGAAGGAAGTTGAGGGATCCCTGGTGGGTTGGCATGACTATGATTTGGGCGGGGAGAGAATAATCTGATGGTTAATGGATATTCGATTTCAATTACTGCCATTCGAATCATAGATGAATGCTGCGTCACAGGGATTCCTCCCTGCGGTCGGAATGACGGTATTTTTCATGTCAGCCAGAAGGAAGTTGAGGGATTCCTGCTGGGTTGGCATGACTATGATTTGGGCGGGGAGAGAATAATCTGATGGTTAATGGATATTCGAATTCAATTACTGCCATTCGAATCATAGATGAATGCTGCGTCATAGGGATTCCTCCCTGCGGTCGGAATGACGGTATTCTTCATGTCATCCAGAAGGAAGTTGAGGGATTCCTGCTGGGTTGGCTTGACGATGATTTGGGCGGGGAGAGAATAATCTGATGGTTAATGGATATTCGAATTCAATTACTGCCATTCGAATCATAGATGAATGCTGCGTCACAGGAATTCCTCCCTGCGGTCGGAATGACGAATAGATAAGATTAGTGAAAATTCGCGGGTTAAATAAACAGACCCTCCTGATCTCAGAAGGGTCTGTCTTTGCTAATACAGATTATATATTTTATTGAGCCGTTTCAAACTCTGCGACTGGCAGACCGGCCTCAGCCCATTCACTAAATCCGCCTTTCAGGCTTTTGACATTCTCGTACAGGTATGACCAAAGCATGGTCATAGCCATTGTCGAGCGGTGACCACTGCCGCAGTAGGTAACAATTTCAGATGCCATGTCTGCCGGCCACTAGTCCTTGCTGGCAACCATTTCCTCTAACGGGATAGCGATTAATTCAGCTTCACCCGAGTCGATGACGCCATTCTCAGCCAGTTCTTCAGCTCGGCTCCCGTCAATCAGAATCAGGTCCGGGCTTTCAGCCAGGAGCAGGTTCAAATCTTCGACTTTCATAACGCCGTGACCTTCGGGAACATTGCTGCGCACACCGTCGAATACTGCAACCAGGTCTGCATCCGGCTGAGCAGCGTCCAATACAGGGGCTGAAATTTTATGAGCGACCCGGTCATTTTAATTGCCCCAGCGGAGCATCCATGGTCTGTAACGGGAGTGATTTCACCCGATGAATTGTTCGATACGGATTTCATCATGCGTGAACCAGAATCGGGGACCTACAGTACTGTGCAAGAAGCCCTGGGGCAGGTCGGTGTGGATATCACCCAGCTGAAGACGCTGCTTACATTGGGCAATTCGGAGGCGATCGCACTGGCTGTGCAGGAGGGGTTAGGTGTAGCATTTGTATCCCAGATTGTGGTGGATATCCTGAACCCAGGTCAAGTCTTTCCGATAAAAATACGTGGATTGGATATAAAACGTGAAATTCAAATCGGCCGGCACACGCGCCGCCAATCAACAACAGCCCAGGAATCCTTCTGGGAGTTTATCACCAGCATGGACTATCCAATTGAAAGGGATATCCCGGAGATCCGCCAGGCATACGAAACGGCATAAATAAGGAATCCTTTGGGATCTCCCGCAAGGGATAAACCTTACTCCCCGCAATTATGGTGTCAGCAATTATGGAGTCAGCAATAATGGAGTCCAGCGATTATGGAGTCCGAAAGCCATGCTTTCGGGGACGATGGCATCCAAGCAGCAATACTTCCAGCTTAAATATGGAATGCTTACTTCTGCCTTGAGTGAAGACTGCTCCCTTCAGCATCACAGTAAAATAAAAATCCCCGCCTTAGATCAAGACGGGGGATTTTCATCAGGGTCAATTTTGAGTATTATTATCCTTCAGGCGCTGCTGTAACTGGTGGTCGGGTTATACCGCTTACATCACCGCCAACGGCTTGCAAACTATCATACAAGACCTGCATCATGTAAAGCGGGTTGTGCGCGAATGCGCCGGGATCCTTTTCGACCCAAGTGTAATTATATGCGGCACGCAGCAGATTCGGTGTCCAGCTAGCGAATGCATTGTCACCGACTGTTTCATCTGCACTTGCTTCTCCATCCGCATTGGTATCGATAAACCAGTATGGATAGCTCCCAGGATCGAAGATGATTCCAGCCCCAGTTGTGCTGGCTGCATACTCCTGGAGTGCACCATAGAGCGCTTCTTTCATGCTTTCGATCTCACCTGCAATACCTTCAGCTTCATCGGCATCACCATCGAAATCACCCGCGGTTATGCGGATGGCTTCCAGGTCCTCTACAGAGGACACGTTGGTATGGCATGCACTGCAGGCTTCAGCCTTGACTTCCAGAGCATGACCGTCGTGGCAGGCCAGGCAGGTGTCGAATCCTGCAACATGCATATTGCGACCGTTGTAGGATTGCCCATCAAACTCATAGGCTCCTTTGGCATCTGTACCGAAAAGGGTAGCGCCGGCAGCGAAGTAGTGCGGGTTCGAAAAGCTCAAACTTTCCGAAACCTCATTGTCACCCAGATCGCCTATCCTGCTGTTGATGCCGACAGTTGATTGGCGTCCCTGGTGGCAGTTGATGCACAGGTTAGAGTCTTGCGCTTCGCCGAAAGTTAAGGTGGCTCCACTCGGGAATCCAACCTCATCCACTGTAAAGCGGGTGAATGTAGTCAGGTCGTCATGGCAGGTAGCGCATACAAGTCCATTAGCCAGGTGTTCAGATACATTGACGCCTTCCTTCAGGAACGTGGGTAAACCGGCTGCCGAGTGGCATTTAGCGCATGCACTTTCAACCTCACCATCCTCATCCCAATGGCGGAAAGCTTCTTCCGAACCAGCGAAGTGACCGGCGTCGATGCGGTTAGCGTTCGACAGATCAACCGGGGTTGAGATGGCCTCGTTCAGGTCCTCAATCGAGTCATACAGCAGTTGGATGATGTACTTTCCGCCGTGGGCAAATGCCCCTGGATCTTTGATCGAGGTCTGGTAGTTGTAGGCCGCTTTAAGCAGACGCGGCGTCCAGCTTGCAAATGCGTTGGGGAATACGGCTTCATCTTCACCTGCTTCACCATCTTCGTTGGTATCGATGAAGAAGTACGGGTAAATATGAAAATCGTAAGCCGTGGCTGTACCAGCGACTTCAGAAGAATAGGATTGGATACCAGTCAAAAGCATCTCCTGCAGTCCAGCAATCTCCTGGGAAATGCCTTCATCGACATCCCCATCACCGTCATAGTCCACCTTGGAACCAGCCATACGGATGTTTGCGAGGTCTTCAACGCTGGCTACGTCCGTGTGACATACCGTGCATTCCTCGACTTTAAGTTCCAACGTGT
The DNA here is from genome assembly GCA_963716795.1 of uncultured Acidimicrobiaceae bacterium. Taxonomy (GTDB): domain Bacteria; phylum Actinomycetota; class Acidimicrobiia; order Acidimicrobiales; family UBA8592; genus CAVQUE01. The sequence continues at coordinate 500,936 of CAVQUE010000007.1, forward strand.
GCTGGTCGTGGCAGCCGATGCAGGTATCGTATCCTTCAACGTGATCGTTCTTGAAGTCGTAGGATTTACCATCATACTCGTAACCGCCTTTGGTGATCGTGCCGTAAAGAGTCGGCGCGGCGGCAAAGTAGTGGATATTGATGAAACCCAGGTCTTCGCTGGACGCATCCACATCTTCGGTCAAGCCGGCTGCTTCAATGGCTTCATTCACCTGGACAAGCGAGGCGCGTCCCTGGTGGCACTGCATACAGCGCGCTTCAGGACCCAATCCCTCCACCATTACACCAGAGGGGAAGGTCACGCTGGTCATAGCCTCTGCAGATTCGTTATGACAAGCAACGCACGTGATGGTTGTGCCGATCTCAGCCGTACTGTTGACTACGCCGGCTTCAGAACCATCATCACCCAGGAAATCAAGAAATCCGGGTGTGCTGTGGCACTTGGCGCAGTCTTCCGGGACCACTGCTGGATCGTCTTCGTCCCAATGTACGAAAGCCTCCGCTTCGGCGTCGTTGTGAGGCGATTCCGCCCACGCGTCACCAAAGGGGACGACTGCCACCACGGATGCTGGGACTTCAGCCTCCGGGCATTCGGGACATTCGGGAGCTTCCGCTTCGGGACATTCGGGAGCTTCCGCATCCGGACAATCTGGGCAATCCGGACAGGGTTCCGCGGGAGGAGCCTGGGCTGGCTGCGAGCAAGCAGCTAAAACCAGGACGAGCAGGAGCAGTAACGCGCCTGCAAGAAAATATTTTTTTTTCATACACATTCTCCTCTAAACAATAATTTTTTTCTCACTCGAATTTTCACCTGTAAATTTGTTTTTCTGTTTCTCCTTTTTGCGCTAAAACCAAAACCCATTTACAGTTCAGGCACCTGTCTTCAAAATCCAAATTGACCCTACAGACACCAATTTGTCAATTATATACTATTATTAGTTTTAGATAAGGGGAATTTGCTAAAAATCATGATTTCTAATCTAATAATACAATAATATGTGACATTGTCGTGTATTTATTCCAAATAAATGAAGGAGGATTAATTGGTTTTAATGCGATTGGTTGTGAGTATTGAATGTGCGTTCCCGCCAAATGAATTTGGTGTCTGAAAAATGAAACGTGTTGAAACACGTTGGATTTTATTCAGGTGCGCCAGGCCTCGATCCAGTCTAAAATTATTTCGATCAGGGAATCAGACATTTTGCCTCCAGGAGGCATGATATCTCCTTCGGTGTGGGTCCCCAGGATTTTTTGGGCCAATAAACTATTTTCAACATCGCCCGGAATAACGACCGGGGCATTGTTCCCGGTGGTCATGGCTGCCTGGTAGCTTGAACCATCCCATCCCCCCAATGTCCCATGACAGGCGATGCATTTCTCTTCAAAAACCGGCAGTACATGCTCTTTGAACGAGATCGGCACTTCAACGGTCTGCGCTTGTGCGTCTTCGGAGGGTTCCGGTTGTGCTTCTACCAGATCAAAAGTCCGAATATGTTCAACAAGCCCTTGAATTTGCTGGCTGGACAGGACCTCTCCCCAGGCAATCATGGCAGTGGCATCGTGACCGAGATTGATGGTGTCGAATATGTCCTGGTCGTTGTTTTCAGTTTGGAACTGTTGTGCCGCTAACGAAGGTCCAATCCCGCCCTGACCCTGTGGTCCATGACATTGAGAACATAAATCGTTATAGATATCAGATCCAGCGAGAGCGATTTCCTGCGATGAAGTTCTCACTTCAGGAGGCAGTTCCACGGGAGGATTTGCCTGCCATGACCGGATATATGCCACGATAGCGTCCACCTGGTCGTCTTCTAAAGGACCGCCAGAACTGCTTCCAAAAGGCGACATTCCGAAGTTGGGCTGACCCTGGCTGATTACGGCTCTCAATGAGAAATCGTCACGTGTGTTGAGGTATTCAGCAGTGCTGATGGGAGCGATGATATCGTCTGTACGGGCTGGGTTCGGTCCACCTTCTCCAAATTCGCCGTGACAGGATGCGCAGTTCGAAGCGTAAAGCTGCTGACCGGCTTCAAAAGAGGTGCCTTTTGCTACACTGATTGTGTAGCTGACCAGGGCATCCAATTGCTCATCTGTCAATAACTCTCCCCAGACAGGCATAACCTGGTGTGCTCCACCGCTGCGGATGATATCCCGGGCGGCATAAAATTCATCCGCCTTCGGGATAAGCTCTCCATGGCAGTCGGAACAATACCCCTCAAATAACTCTTTGCCCCCGCTGGTTGAAGCTGGATCAACGACAAACTTTGCGAGAGCATCCACATCCAATGGGTCCAGCCGTCCCTGCCAGGAAGGCATTTCGAGATGGCCTCCTCCCTGCGTAATAATCAACTCTAAATCATCCACTTCGCCTGTATATGCCAGGGACTGACCGTGGCAAGGCGAGCAATTAATGGAATAAAGCCGCTGTCCATCCGGGGCGACCAGGAAATTGAGCAGTTTGGTCCTGCTTTCTTGTCCCAGTATCTCGTGCCATTCAGGCACTTTAACACCTGCATGAGGCAGGAAACTGGACCCCTGGTCAAGCGCGTTTTTCAAATCCAGGGGGTCTCCTGCGACTAATTGGGAAGCTTCGTGACATTCGCTGCAATTATCCGCGAAGAGCGCGCTTCCTCCAGGAGATAAGATAAATCCTGCCAACGCATCAATTTGATCAGACGATAGATCAGCGCTCCAGGCTGGCATGCCCTCATGCTCGCCCTGTGCGATCACCGAGTGCAAATTTGTGTCCTCGCCTACTTCGATCATTGCGCCATGACAACCTGCACAGTTCTCAATATACAATGCAGCAATTTGATCGCCCTGGGCGGCTTCAACAGGTACCGGCGTTTCCAGGTAGGATTGGATAGAGAGAAATGCTACTGCAAGTATGGCAAACAGGGTAAGTCCTGAAATAACCGGCCGGCTGAGGAAATGTCTTTTAGTGCTGCGATCCAAAAATGGCAGTACAAAAAGCAGGATTATTACCAAAGTGGGGAGTACAACAACTCCCAAAAATTCAATATTTCCCGGGAAATATTTGAGCAGCTGGAACAGGAACAGGAAATACCACTCCGGTTTGGGCGTGTAGCTTGTGTCGGCGGGATTCGCCCGGGCTTCCAGCGGCGCTCCTACAAAATAAGCCAGACCAATTAGTATCAGGAAAATAACCAGCGAGATAACCGCATCTTTAAAGAGGATGTCCGGATAGAAGGGCGCTCCTTTCTTTTTTGCTTCTTGATACTGCTCTAAATATTCTTGCTTTTCTTTCTCATTCATCGGTTATTGCCCCTTTTTGGGGACATCACTGATGCCCAATTTGATGACGAGATACATATGGGCGCTGGTAAGAAATATCAACGCGGCTGGAAGCACCCAAACATGGACCCCAAAGAAGCGCGCCAGGGTGACTGCCGAAAGATCATCACCTCCGCGCACAATGCGCAGCACCCATACCCCGATACCAGGCGGGGTTCCTGCGATAAGTGTACCGACAATAGTCGCCCAATAAGCTTTTTGATCCCACGGCAGGAGATATCCGGTGAAGCCAAATGCGATCACCACCAGGAGCAGCGCTACGCCTGTAAACCAGGTGACTTCACGCGGAAATTTGTAAGCTCCATATAAGATTACCCTGATCATGTGCAATCCGACCAGGATGATCATGGCGCTGGCGCCCCAATGATGCAGTCCGCGTATCAACCAACCTGCTGGCACTTGAGTGGTGATATAAACGACACTATCGTAGGCGAAATCCGGGGTGGGCACATAGTATATCGTCAGCAAGATACCAGTAAATCCCTGCAGGATCACCATAAAAAATGTAGCGCTGCCAAGCGTAAACAACCAGTTGACTTTTGGTATCTTGCGCAGGAATATCGCTTCCCAAACCTGACGCCACGCTATGCGCTCATCCAGCCAGTTGCCTAATCGTGTGCCCATTTCAACTCCCTAAAATATATATCTGGCCATCCTCTATCTTCATCATGAACCGGTCCAGAGGCCGCGGCGGCGGTCCTGCGACGACATTCCCGACCTTATCAAAGATGGCGGTGTGGCATGGACAGAGAAATTGGTTTTGATCGGAAATCCAACGCACCCGGCAGCCTAAATGGGTGCAGATATTCGACATAACCAGAAAGTCGCGCCCGTTGTCCGTCAGGACGTAGACTGAAATTTCCTCTTCATCAACGATCCATCCTGTCTTACGTTCGATTTTAATTTTGAACAGGGTGGGGGTGCCGAGTTCCACTTTCGACGCAGAACCCACTCTGATCCAGACTTGTGTATCTTCACCTGATATTGCGGGACCAACTAAGTAGGCTACGGCTGGTAAGCCTAAACCGAGGGCGATAACCCCTCCGATTGCCCAGGTCGATAAGGCCATAAATTCCTGCCGGTTTATTTGCTTTTCCTCGCTTGAATTATTGTCCATCCGTTTACCCTGCGAATCTTTTTTTTTAAAGATGAATTACTTCGACAGAAAAATTTTTATTCTTCCGGCGCTCCGTCTAATATCCATTGGACAACCAGATCCAATTCGTCTGGCGATAACTGGCTGAAATGGGGTACATCACCAGAATTCTTGATGACAACCAAGCTCGCTTGTGGATCTCCTGGGACTACTCCTGGTCCATTTTCTCCACCTTCTAACATAGATTGATAGGTTTTCAGGTTTAAGCTTTGTATCCCATCTTCACCATGACAACTTCCACAGCGCGCCGTTAACAAAGGGCCAATTGTTTCAGAATAAGTTAAAGCGCCTCCAACAGGCAGCGGCTCAGGTGTTGGCGCCGGTGGCAGCTGCGATATCAGGATCTCGCGTAATCCAGGCGCATCGAAGCCGGCATAAACCCATTCCGTTCCGTGACAGGCGCTGTTCGAACAGAAGGAGGAGTTGTCCGTCCCTCCCGGATTGCCGGTGGTGTGGCAGTTCTCACACGTTGCATCAAATACCTGGTGGTGCAGGCTGATCCAATTTTCGTTCAGATGAGACTGCGGTTCCGGCCCGCGGCTGATCTCAAGATTAGCAGTGAAATCATAAGGTCCGGCTACAACCGGGATGGAATGACACAGGTTACACTCCAACCGGATAGCTTCCTGCTCGGCGTTCAGATGCTTGCCATCATGACAGCGGAAACAGCCGGGTGAATCCTTGTGACCGACATTGTTCGGATGTGAGGTCCAATCTGAATTCTGTTCAGGGTACACGCCGGCCGCGTATGCATCTTGCAGGACTACAATCGCTTCGGTGACTTTCAGCCTCATTCTTTGCATAATACTCAGGGTAATAGGTTTTATAATATCCATCTAATCCCCCAATATTGTTAATGCCTAATTCTGTCGACTCAAAAATCTGGCTGAAACTCTCCAGGGCTTTCTTTCTAATCTCGGGAATTTCATCTGAAATAGCGCCCCGGGCGATTAGTTGGTCGATTGTATCTTCAGGAGCGGGGACAAGATGCGTGATGCGGTTGTGGCAGGTGATGCAGTCTATTTGCTCTAGTTGTGTTTCATCGATGTCAGCTGATTCTAAGTCAACTTCAGTGTCGAAGTATTCAGTCACGGTACCTTCCACATCGACCATTTTTACGTACGGGATTTCCTGTTTTTCTGGATCAGAAGCGAAATAATAAACCGGGTTCTCAATATGCCAGTGGATGCCGCGACCCAGCCCAGCGCGCTGGCTGCCGCCTCCTGTCTTCATGGTCAAATATGTTGAGATAGGCGTATTTTCTACATCGTTTTCATAGCGTTGAATTTCGCGTAAACTGTCATCCGAAAATTTTTCAGGCAGGTGGCAAAGCTCGCATGTCTCGCGTGCTGGCTGCAGGTCGTGCGCCCGAATTGGAAATTCGTAGTCATGAAAAATTGTCTTGGTGACATGTTTGAGGTCGCCAGCCTTGCGGGTAACACGCGTGGCGATGAAACCCTTCCCGATATGGCAATCAACGCAATCGATGCGCGCGTGCGGGGAGGTCAGGTAAGAAGTGTACTCTGGCGGCATGGTGTGGCAGGCTTGGCCGCAGAATTCTGGCGAATTTGTGTATTCCCAACCGTACGCCGCGCCAGACAATAATATTAAAGTAAGTAAACCCAGAAGCGCATATGGAAGCACTTTGAGCCATCTTGGAGTATCATCCGGGGGAAAGAAAAAATCTTTAATGCGTGTAAAAAAACGTCTCATTGGTTACTCCCACTTTCATGCTAAGGTACTATTAATATACCTTTCCAGGTATTATAACCCGAGTTTATGATATTCGTTCCAGGTGCGTTCTATCATAGAAAATGTTTTGGATGCGATAGCCTCGTGGAAAGGGGTGTTTCGTAAAAAAAGCGAATCATATCCACCAAATGAATTTGGTGTCTGATAAATGAAACGTGTTGAAACACGTTGGAATTTATTAATCCGATAAATCGGATTTTATTTGCGATGCTGTGAAATCATGCATGGTTGAGGGGACAAGATGCCATTAAGCTCCACCAAATGAATTTGGTGTCTGATAAATGAAACGTGTTGAAACACGTTGGAATTGTTTAATCCGATATATTGGATTTTATTTACCAGACCGTGAATTCATCCGTGGTCTTGAACAGCTGAAATTTTAAATTCCCCCTGCTTGCATTCGGGCAACTAATCAATATAAATACATGACCAACTCAGGTCTGGCTTTTCTCCTCCGTTATACCAGCCTGCCAGGCGAAAAGTACAATGATCAGAATTATTATCTGACCTACCACCATACCCATAAGTTCCGGCCAGCGTGCCGAGAATTCGATCAGCAATCCGCGGCCGGTAAATGAAGAAGTCCTGCTGGTTTCAGATAACCAGTACATAATTTCACTCAGGTTCTCGGTGGTGTAGGCAGCCATAGTCAGAGCCAAGACGGTGAACGGTACAGCAAGCAGAAGTGTCCAAAAAACTGCAGATATTTGAAAATTACGCATTTTTTCCTCCTCCATAACTAAATATAAAGTCAATTATTATAACAATTAGCTATAAACAGTAATTATATTTGCTTATAGGATACATAAATGAAGATCGAAAGTCAATAGGTTGTATTGAGTATTTCAAATTGGGAGGTATACCCTATTAAATTGATGCAGGGGGATGGGAAATTAAGGGACAATGACCCCTTTTCGGATAGCGTACTTAACCAGTTCGCTGCGGTTGTGCAGGTTCAACTTGTGCATAATGTTTTCACGATGCCTGGCTACAGTGTGTTTACTGATGACCAGCTCAACGGCGATCTCTTCATTGGTAAGTCCCTGGGCAAGTTTTTCCAGCACTTCCTGCTCCCTGGTCGTCAGTCCGTTGAGCGTTTCCTGATTATCTCCTTCTGATTTTCGTCCCACAAAGTCTGAAACCAGGGCTTTCGCAAGAGATGGATACAGGTAAGTCTCGCCCGCATAGGCTGCCCGGATTGCGCTGATCAAGTCCTCGGGCGCAGCCCGTTTGGGAACGTAACCCGAAGCGCCGGCTTGCAGCATTTCAAAGAAGTATTGTTCATCGTCATGAATGGTCAGGGCGACTACCGATATCTCTGGATTATTTAATTTCAGGCGTTTGGTAACTTCAATACCGGAAATATCGGGAAGGGTGATGTCCATCACGACCACATCCGGTTTAAACTGTTCGGCAAGTTTGAGCGCTTCACTACCCGTATCGGCTTCCGCTACGATAACCATATCCGGTTGTTCATCGAGCAGCATTTTTAACCCCGTTCGTACAACTTCGTGGTCGTCAACCAGCAGTAAATTTATGTCAGACATCTTCGCCTTCCTGGGTCAGGGGTATGTTCGCTTTCAGTATTGTACCGCTGCCCGGTCTTGAAGAAATGTCCAGTTCACCACCAACCAGGGTTGCTCTTTCCATCATCCCCAGCAGTCCCCAATGTTCAACCGCCACTGCCCCCTGCAGGGTTTTTTCGTAATCAAACCCGGTTCCATCATCCTCAACGGACAGATTAACCTGTTCTGGTTCCTTGAGCAATCGGATGACCACCTTGCTTGGATCGGAGTGGCGAATGGCGTTTGTTACCGCTTCCTGGGCGATACGAAAAAGAACCACGCGTATATCTGAAGGGAGTTTTATATTATTTTCTTTTCCCACAACTTCAATCGGTATTTTGTAGTGCTCCGACATTTCCCCTGCACACCATCTCAAAGCTGCCAGCAGCCCCAGGTCGTCAAGCTGCGGCGGGCGTAATCCGGAAACCAGACGCTGCAATTCATCCAGACCGGATACAGCCAGGTCTTCCAATTGTTTAGCCTGCTCGACAGCCCGTCCCGGTTTTGATCCAATAGATTGTGACAGACCTCTCAATCCCAAACCCAGCGCTGTCAGTGTTTGACCGATCTCATCGTGTAATTCACGGGCGATGCGTTTGCGCTCATTCTCCTGTGCGATCACTGTGCGGTGAAGCAGTTCGGCGCGCGTCTCTTCCAATCGTTTGCGCTGCCCCAATTGGTTCTCGTGCAGTTCTTCGATTCTGCGCCGGTTTTCAGCTTCGAAGGCGCGCATGGAGCGGATAATGAATACCGCTGCAAAGACCGCCATAAGCGCCCGGAAAACCTGCACCGGAATCCCAAAAGTACGCACGAACACGTCCTGGTTCAGGTATTCGGAAGGAAATATCAAACTGGATGATGAAAATAACTGCCCAACACATCCGTAAAGCGCAAAAGCCAAGGCTGCGAAGAGCACGTCCCTTCCGAAATCCGGCATGCCCATACGAATAAACCGGCGGCGCTGGAGGAGTAAACCCCAGGCGGCTAATACTGCCCCGGGAATAGCGAGCGAATAACGGGTGTACACATCTGCGGCAACCAAACGCTGGGGGCTCAGTGTTCCTATACTTAAAACCCACACTAATCCCAAAACCCAGATTAAAAACAGCGCCAGCATCATAATCCACTGCGTTTTCCACGCTCCCGGTCCAGCGATCAATCGAGCGCCAAACGCAATCAGCATCATAAAAGAAACCGCCAGGAGAATTACACGCAGGGGGGACAACCACAGATTGGAGAATTCGTCCTGGAGATTACCCTGGATTACCAGGAACATATCAAACCACTCGTGGGCGCCATGCAGCAAGCCGAAGGCTGCCAATGGTCTTAGCGCATAGGCAAATTCCAACTCAGAAGTATGGCCCAGTTCCAATAGAACCGCCAACCCCATAGAAAAGAAGGCCAGACCGTATATGAAGTAAACCAGGATGATGTTTTGGGTGAAAAAATCTGCGGCTGCAATCACAGCGCCATCACCGATTTGAGATCAACGTTCAGGCGCGCCGGCTGAAATCCATTCGATGACCTGGTTGAGTTCATCAATGGTCAGCTGGCCAGGATGATCCCCTATTGACTGCACCTGCACGAGTGTGCTGGCGTCCGGATCTCCGGGGACGATGGATGAGCCGGATACCCCGCCATCCAGGGCTTCCTGGTAAGTCGCCAGCGAAAGACCTCCCACGGCAGTAAAGCCATGGCAGCTGCCGCAGCGGTTGCGGAAAATGGCGTCATATTTACCTTCCCAGGACTCTGGCGAAACGCCTTCCTTCAGTTCAGGGGTGGGTGTGGGTTCAGGAGTTGGTCTGGGTGTGGGCGTCAGCGGTACGAACACTTCGGCAGTCTCAATTTTCGGAACTGTAGTGATGGCGGTCGTTTCAATGGACACAAATTCATACATTACAAATACGGAAACAATTGTTAAGATTGCTGCCATCGGGTAATAAACCCGGCGCCTTTTGTGGATGACATCCTGGACGGGCGGCTGCCATGCCTGACCGCTTTCGATCTGCGCCAATTCGGCTGGATGCTCATCTTCCATCTCGTGTTTGCTGATCTTCCCTGTAAAGATGCTCTTGTTAAAATGTTTCAGGTGGACATGGTAGAAATGCCAGACGATCAGCGCCAGGACAGCCAGGATAGCCTCACCGCCATGGGCAGCTTTAGCGGCGGGAATGATCTGTCCGGGCAGGTACTGTGTGCTGGTGATCGGGTTCCACATTAAAAATCCGGTTACACCCATCAGGAGGGTGCCCCAGACGACCGCAAAATACTCCGCTTTTTCGGCGTAGTTATAGCGCCCGTAATAGGCTTTGCGCTTTTTAAATCCCAAGTAGTAGAGGACATCCTGATAAAGATGTTAAAATCCTCGACTGCCGGAATGATGGTTATCGGGGTTCTAAGGACATACAGCCGGTACAACAGGTCCAGCAAATGGAAAATACTCACCGCGGCCAGAACGACAGCTGAAACGTGGTGCACCTGGCGCGCCGATTCGATACCGCCAAATCCGTTCAGGATCCACTGGCTGAGCGGTGAATTTGGAAATCGCTGCGGTAATCCTGTGATCGCCAGCAGCGTAAAGGAAAGCAGCATAACGATGTGGGAGACCGCTGAACGAGGTCAAAGCGGATGAGCGGCTTGTTTTCCATATCGGATTGTTGACTATTTACGGGCATGGTGTCTTGATTATCCATCACCAGCCTCCACATCATCCTGTTCTGAACCTTGAGAGCCGGACCCGGAAAACGGTTCCTCTTGGCTCCTTTCAACATCCGTTTCGACAGCATTTCCGGTTTACGCGCCCGGTAGCGATTGAGCCCTGCGCGCCCGGCGTCCATCACGACCAGTACACCCATGCCGCCGATCACTACAGGGATAATGATTATGTAAAATAAATTGACATAGTAGACCAGAGGGTTTTTTTCCAGGGAGGGGATATAGTGCGACATCCAGGAATCCGGGAAATTTTCAGTGGCATCAGGATGGCAAACCTGGCAGCGCACCAACAGGTTCTGGCGCACCTGCAGCCCTTTTTGGGGATCATCTGCGCTGGCGATGTCATGCACTCCGTGGCAGTCGAAGCAAACCGGTTTGTTTATTTCAGCGTCCGGTGTGTCTTGTTCGAATAAGACCACTGAAGTGCCGTGGAAATCGGCTACATAGGTATCGAGAACGTGTGTGGAGATGCTGTACTTGTCCATAATCTTTGGATCGGTGTGGCATTCTGCGCACATCTGTGGTGAATTGAGGCGGAACTTTGCGGTGGTCGGGTCCTCGATATTATGTACCCCGTGACAGTCGATACAGGTTGGCACTTCCGGATTACCCTCTTCAAGCAGGGCAGAACCGTGCACGCTGCCCAGATACTTGTTGTAAATTTCACTGTGGCAGCGGGCGCAGGTCTGGGGAATCCAGGCGTGCGCATTCGGCAGCAGTTCACCGGTTTCCGGATCGATCAGCCTTCTCACATCGTGCGCTGTGTGGCAGTCGCTGCACACTGCCGCTTCAAGGTTGCCATCCTCCAACGCGGCAGCATGTACACTGTCCATGGTCAGATCGAACTGACTCCGGTGGCAGCGCTGGCAGGAGGCATTAAGCTGTAAAGTAGCGTCTCGCAGGTCCTGGGCGATAAATTCTGGATGGGGGTAATTTCCAACATTGGTATGGCACTGCACACATGCATAACCCATCTCGCCGTGAACGGAATTCTGATGGGCTTCGGCAGGAACGAAAAGATCGAGCGTGTCCCCATTTTCGAGCTCCATGGTGACGCCGGGCTGTCCGTGACATTCAAGGCAGACTTCGTCACTGATGGATAGATTCCCGACAGTGTCTGCTCATATCCTGACCGGCAGGGGGAGTGGGGTTTGTTTCCTGAACTGGTGGTGATGCCAAAACACCCGAGATAACTACGATAAAAACCACTATAAGTGAAATTAATATCCCAAGCGGGATTTGGATTTTTGTATGGCTATTGAGCATCCAGCTCAACCTCCTCTTCCTGGGGGGATAAATTATTTTCTTCCAGCAAGCGGTCGTATTCCAGGGTGTGGTGCTTGCGCATATCATCCTCGCTGAGCCGTCCAGTGAAGATGCTCAGGTTGAGGCGTTCGATATGCACGTGATAAACATGCCAGATCAGTACAAATGTGGCGATGACGATCGCCTCTGTGCTGTGCGCCAGCCTGGCTGCCGGGATAACCGCGC
>CAVQUE010000008.1:0-643240 GCA_963716795.1 uncultured Acidimicrobiaceae bacterium
GGCCAGTTGGTGGGGGTCGAGCGCATCGGTGTCGAGCTCGACACCGATGGCCTCGAGATCGGCCCAGGCGGCGGCTGCGACGCCGGCTCGGGTCGGTGCGACGAGAAGGTCGGCTGCGGTGATGGGATGGACGAGTACCGGCGGTGTCGCGACTTCGAGAAGGGCGACGGCCTCGTGGTGGTGAGCGTCGTCGGGGTCGAGGTAGGCGATGAGCACGGTTGCGTCGACGACGATCACTTCGGCCAGTCGTCGCGGCCATCGCAGCGTGCGCCTCAGGGTCCCCAGAGCTGGTCGTGGTCGTAGGCGATGGTGGTGGTGAAGCGTTCGTTCCAGGTGGCGAGGCCGGTTGGCGTCGACGCTGCCCTGGCGGATGGTGAGCACGGAGCTGCGTGAGCCCGATCGGGAGGGTTGCCAGTCGATCTGGACGTGGCGCTCGCCGGTGGTCTGGGTGGTGTCCTCGATGGTCCAGGTGCCGGCGATGTCGACGCGGTAGCGGCCGGTGCGGGTGAGTTCGGTGTCGCCCTGGGTGAGTTGCCAGGCGGTGATGGCGTTGGCTTGGCGGTACTTCTCGCGCAGGCGGGGCATCCACCAGGGGAGTTGGGCGTCGGTGATGGTCTCGGTGTCGAGGGCGATGCGGTGGGCGGCGAGCTCGGCGAGGCCGTGGGCGACGATGAACGGTGCCTGGATGGTGCGGCCGTCGTTGTTGTGGATGGCGGTGGCGTCGAGGGTGTCGCGTTGGGTGCGGACGATGGTGAGCGATCGGGTGAGGCCGCCGCGGGCGAGCCCGGACCGGGGGAGTTCGTCGGGTTCGACGAGGGCATCGACGGTTGCGATCTCCGGCGGGGCGTCCGGGTCGACCGGGGCGTCGGGGCGGGGCGGGCGACGGTGAGATCCGGTGCGGGGGCGACGCTGGCGAGGGTGTCGATGCGTTCGTCGGTCCGGACCTGACGGCGGACGGTGGCAGCGAGGGCGGATACGGCGTCGGGGGTGTCGTCGAGGGTGAGGGCGCGACCGTTGACCGATTGCATGCCGTAGACGTCGGCGAGGAGTTGGGCGTGGCTGCGCAGCAGGGGCCGGGCGGCGACCAGCTGGGCTTGCCCGGGGTCCGATGCGCACCCCGTCAGGGCGACGAGCCCGACGGCGAGGCCTCCGTGGAGGACCTGACGCCGGCTCGGTGCTCGCCGCAGCGTGCGGTGGTCATCGCCCTCCATGGGCGCCGACGCTAGCGCCCGGCGCCTGGCGGGGCGTGGCTGGGATCAGCGGGCGCAGGTCACGGTGACGGTGAAGGCGTCGCCGATCTCGAGGTCGTCTGCGGTGCCGTCGGTGTCCCAGGTGCGGATCCACAGGGTGTCGGGTTCGGCGGTCGACGCGAGCTCGGATCCGATCAGGCCTGGTCTGACGGCGCCGGCTGCGGCGTCGTTGCGGCTGGTGGTCCATCCGCAGGGGCGGACATCGGTGTCGAACTGCACGCGATAGATGCCCTCGGCGACGCGGCTCCAGTCGGCGACGCCCGATCCGGCCAGCAGCTGTGCCGAGGTGGGAGCGGTGCCGCCGGTGTACTCGATGCGGGCGTAGCGGGGGCGGAGGTCGTCGCTCAGGTTGGAGATGTCGATGCCGCCCTGGGCGATGTCGCTCGAGGTGACCTGTCCGTCTCGGATGTCGGCGGATCGGATGGTGTTGTTGGCGATGTGGCGGGTGACGACGGCCCCGCGGGCGATGTCGTCGCGTTGCACGCGATTGCGGCCCGGGAGGGCGCCGGCGAGGCTGCCGGCGACGACGACAGCCGTGACGATGATGCAGGTGATGGCGAGTGCCATGCGTGAGCCGGGGATGCGGCTGCGTGGCGTGGGGCTCGTCGGGGTGTGGTCGCTGGCCATGGTCGTGCTCCTTCGTGGTCGGTCGCGGGACCTGGGGTGGTCGGCGATGGTCCATGTCGAAGGAGGCTCGACGTCGTGATGGCGACGGCCCCGCCCGTGCTTCGCCGACCTGGCCCGCAGGGCATTGCTAGGGGCGGTCGACGCTGCCGGGCAGGGCCGTCTGTCACATCACGGTCGCCGGGTGGCGACGCAGGGTGGGTGGGGCGGGTGTGGGCCCCGGTGTGATCGGAGGCGTGCTCAGGTGCTGGTGGCAGGTCCGACGTCGGGCTTGAGGGTGTTGTCGACGGGGGTCTCGGCCTCGGTGGGCTCTTCGCCGCCGGTGGTGTCGTCGGTGGTGTCGCCTGCCGGCTCGCCGCCGAGGGGATCGAGGCCGCAGTGCTCGGCGATGGCGTTGTAGCGCTCGGTGATGGTGCCGATGCGGCCTTCGAGGCGGTCGATCCGGGCCTGCATGCGGGCGATGGCGCGCTCGAAGCGGTCGGCGCGTGCAGGGCGGGCCTCGGCGCGGTCTTCGAAGCGTTCGATCATGGCTTCGGCGCGGACGATGCGGGCTTCGAGGCGGTCGATGCGGGCTTCGGCGCGGTCTTCGAAGCGTTCGATGCGTTCGCAGTGGCGGTCGTTGGGTTCGCGGGGGAGTGCGGCGGCGGGGGCGATGGAGCCGACGAGGAGGCCGGCGGCGAGGCCGGCTCCGGCGATGATGCGGCGTGGGCGTGAGGGCATGGGGTACTCCAGGGTGTCGGGTTCGCCGGCTGTGGCGTCGTGGGTTCGATCGGCGCACACCGACCGTTATGGAGCGCGTCGGGGCGATCGGCCCCGGCCGTCGGTCCTGGGTGGTTTCACCTGGTGGGGTCAGACCCCGGCCCTCGGGGGACGGCCTTCAGCGGGCGCCGTGGCGGTAGGTGATGGAGAGGCGGGGTCCGGCGTGGGCGACCTTGGGAACGGCGTGTTCCCAGTCGTGTTGGCAGCGGCCGCCCATGACGAACAGGTCGCCGTGGCCGAGTGACCAGCTGCGGCTGACGCCGCCACCTCGTTGGCGGAGGCGCAGGGGGCGGGGTTGGCCGACGCTGATGATGGCGACGACGGGGTCGGTGACGTGGTGGCGGTGACGGTCGCCGTGCCAGGCGACGCTGTCGTTGCCGTCGCGGTAGAGGTTGAAGCCGATGGCGTCGAAGGGTTTGGCGTAGCGGCGGGTGAGGCTGCGGCGGATCTCGCCGAGGATGGGCAGCGGGACGGGCTCGGTGCCGTAGGCGTGCCACCAGTGGGTGAGGCGGGGTTCGTCGACGAGGTTGTCGTACATGGGGATGTCGGTGCGTTGCCGCAGGGGAGCGTGTCGACGAGCTGGTCGAACACGGTGTCGGCGCCGCGTAGCCATCCGGGGCAGTGGTCGATCCACGATCGTCCGTCGAGGTGGCAGCCGTTCGATGGCGCGGTCGTCGTCGGGTACCGACGGCGCATCTCCGGCGAGCAACGACCCCTGATAGAACACCCGTTCGATGGTAGCCGGTGGGCGGTGGGAAGGGGTCAAGCCTCGTTTCTTCTCCATCTCCGAGCCGGGCGCGGTGGCTTCGGGCATGGTCTTCGGCCATCCTGTGCGGGGCGTGCGGGCGCCACTCGGCGCGCCGTCGTTGTTCGAGGGCGGTCGCACGACCGTCAGCAGTCGGTGATCGAAGGGAGCGGGTGTTCATGGCATCGAGGTTCGGGTCGTTCTCGCTGCCTCTGTGGGCCGGGCCCGCTGCTGCGGTTGTCGCCACGCTCGTGGTCGGCGTGGTGGCGGTCACGACACTGACCGGCGGCGACGACGCAGGCACCCGCACGTTGGCGGGGCCGGGCGTCGACACGACCATCGAGATCCCCACGATCGAACCGCGCGCAGGCGAGCCCGGCGATGCCGACGAGCCCGCAGGCGATGGGATCGCCGGCGGGGCGGGCGGCGACGAGGCCCTGGACGACGATGCCGCAGCGCGATGGCGAGGCGACGATGCAGCAGCGGCCGACGGCGAGGCCGACGTTCCTGCTGTCGACACCACCATCTCGGAGAACCCGCTGGTCATCGCGCTGATGGTGGCCGATGCCGACGCCTTGACGCCCCAGGAGGTGTCGTTGACGGCGATGCTCGAGGGCAACGGGCACAGGGTCAGGCCGTTCACGGTGACGGAGGAGCCGATCGTGAACGCGCGCAACAACCCGAGGGTCGACGTGCTGTTGTTCTCGCCGTCGTTCGAGTTCTCGCTGCTGTACTACCCGTCGGATCCGAACTCGCTGCCGATGCTCGACATGGCGAGGTACTCCTGGTACCGGCGGTACATGCTGCCGTGGGGCGACGACGTCGTCGGACCGAGGTTCTCGGGCACCGGTGACACCTCGGTGAACGTGTACTACGAGGACGCCGACGTCATCGCGTGGGAGGGCCAGGAGGAGGGTTTCGTGCAGGTCCTGACGGGCGAGCGCTTCTCGGGCGAGGCCCCGCTGAAGGAGGCGATGGACCATTCGACCAACGGTGCGGCGCAGTACTTCCTGCGCCAAGGGAGCGACAGTGATGCCGAAGCGACGATCGGGGTCTATGTGCCGGCGGGTTCGACGATCACGCTGCCGGCGCCCACGGTCGGAGAGGAACGTGCGGTTCACGTCGGTGGCGCCGTGGATCGGCCTGCTCGTGGCGATCGACGACCCCGGCGACGGCAACCAGTACCTCGAGATGACCCCGGCCGGCGAGGGCTTGTTCGAAGCAGCCCTGCAACACCTCGTGACCTCCTGAGGGATTCACGAACCTCCGGAACGCCGATTCGAGCAGCCCGAGGTCGCCCCGGGCAGCCGGAGTGGGGAAGGAAGGGGTCAAGCCTCGTTTCTCACCTTCTCCGAGCTGAGGAGTTGGTGGGCAGTGGGACGAGCGAAGGTGAGAAACGAGCCTTGACCCCAGCGGTTGAAGAAGCTGACGAGCCGCCGAGGAGCAGGGCAAACAAGATGTGAGAGCATCTCGCCCATGCCCACGACGCATGCCCCCGACGGCACCGAGTTGTACTTCGCAGACCACGGCGACGGCCCGCCGGTCATCCTGGTGCATGGCATCACCGAGAGCCACGAGTCCTGGGCGCCGGTGACCGAGCGTCTGGCGGCGACGCATCGGGTGATCGCCATGGATCTGCGTGGCCACGGCCATCCGCGCATGCGGCGACGTACGACCTGGCGTCGATGGCCGGTGACGTGATCGCCGTCGCCCAGGCGGCCGGTGCGGAGCGCCCGCATCTGGTGGGCCATTCGCTCGGTGGTGCGGTGGTCTCGGCGGTGGGAGCGACCGGCGCGGCGGCGCAGCGTGACGTGTGTCGATCAGTCGCTGGACCTGGCGGCGTTCAAGGCTGCGTTGATGGAGGTCGAGGCGATGCTGCGCGACCCCGAGACCTTCCCGCTGGTGATCGCCGGCCTGTTCGATCAGCTGGCCGGCACGATGCTCGACGCACGACGGAGCGGGCCCGCATCGATGCCCTGCGCCGTCCCGATCAGGAGGTGGCGTTGGGTGTGTGGGGTCTGCTGCTCGAGCAGAGCGAGGACGAGGTGGCGGCAACGGTCGACGCTGCCCTGGCCGGCTACGCGACGCCCTATCTGGCGCTGTTCGGCGTCGATCCGGGCGACGGCTACGAGGCCTGGCTGGCCGAACGCATCGACGGCGCCACGGTCGAGCTCTGGCCCGAGCACGGCCACTACCCCCACCTGGTCGACCCGGATCGCTTCGTGGAGCGCCTGCAGGGTCTGTAGCGGCCGGCCTCGGCGAGCATGCCGGGTCGGCACGAACCCGTCCGAGCGCAGCGGCCCGGGCCGAGGTGCAGCGGCCAGCCGTGCGTGAGGGCGCGACCCGTGGCTGTGGGCGACGGTGCGGTGCGGGTGGTCCGAACGGCTACTCAGGCGGTCGCCGGGGCCGATGGGACGCCCGGGTGCGGTTGCTTCGCCCGGGTTTTCGGTCATCCTGTGCGTTGGAACAGTCGGCGAGTCTGCCCGCCGGTCGTCGGCATCGGAGCCGGTGATCGAGCGTCGGGAGCCGCCGCCCGAGGGAGTGGTTCGTGATGGCATCCAAGTTCGAGTCCGTGTCGCTGCCTCGGTGGAGCTGGCTGGCCGGTGTCGCCGTGGTCGCGCTGGTGGTCGGGATCGTGCTGGTGGTGACCAGCGGCGACGACCCCGCCGACGGCGACGGTCAGAGCCGTCGAAGCGTCAGAGGACGATGGTCTCCTCGCCGATCCCGACGACGACCAGGCGGCCGATGGCGCTGGCGACGACCAAGACCCGAGGCCGAGGCCGACAGCGAGACCGACGGCGCAGTCACGGAGCCCGTGGCGAAGCCGGTGGCGAGCAAGGCGACGCAACCGACGGCGAGGCGGACGGCGGCGCCGACGGCACCACCGACGACAGGGCCGATGCTGCCGCCGATGGCGAGACGGAGGGTCAGCCCGGTGGCGGGGATGACGGCGCTGCGGGCGGCGAGGCCGACGGTGCGGCTGATGCCGGAGACGGCGGCGAGGCCGTCGACACCACGATCTCCGAGAACCCGTTGTCGATCGCGCTGATGGTGGCCGATGCCGGCGCGTTGACGGCCGCAGGAGGTGTCGTTGACCGGCGATGCTCGAGGGCAACGGCCACACGGTCGGCGCCGTTCACGGTGACGGCGGAGCCGATCGTGAACGCGGTGAACAATCCGGGGATCGATCTGTTGTTGTTCTCGCCGTCGTTCGAGTTCTCGTTGCTGTACTTCCCGTCGGATCCGAACTCGCTGCCGATGCTCGACATGGCCCGGTACTCCTGGTATCGCCGGTACATGCTGCCGTGGGGCGACGATGTCGTCGGGCCGCGGTTCTCGGGCTTCGGCGAGACCTCGACGGAGGTCTTCTACGACAACACCGATGTCATCGAATGGGACCAGCCGGTCGGCCCGGTGGAGGTCCTGACGGCGCCGCGCTTCGGTGGTGAGGCGGCGATGCGCGAGGTCATGGACTATTCGACCGGCGGGGCCGCGCAGTACTTCCTGCGCCACGTGGGAGACACCGGTGCCGAGGCGGCGCTGGGTGTCTACGTGCCGCCGGGCTCGACGATCACCATGCCGGCGCCCACCGCGGCAGAAGAACAGCGCTTCACGTCGGTGGCGCCGTGGATGGGCCTGTTGGTGTTCGTCGACGACCCCGGCGACGGCAACCAGTACCTCGAGATGACGCCCGCCGGCGAGGGGCTGTTCGAAGCGGCCATGCAGCGCCTGATGAACCCGTGACGGAGGCCCTGGTCGAGCCCATCTGATCTCGCACGCCTTGGCAGTCGTCAGTCCGACCGAACTCTCTAGCCCTTCTTGACTCGCTTGCCCGCCCGCACCGTGAACTCGTTGGCGTTGAAGCGCCCGTTCCAGCGGTCGCGGGATGACCCGGAACCGGCCCGACGAGAACCCGGCGTCGATGCCGTGGATTCTGCGATCGACTCCCCGGAGCACCTTCGCCTTGTCCCTGGTGAAGTTGGCTGCCGGGCCAGCAGGCAGTCGAATCCGCGGTGAAGGGTGTCAGCCGACGTCCGTTGTCGTAGAAAAACCACTGATCGTTCCTGTGCACGACGGCGATCAGCTCATTCGTCCGGCAGACCATTTGGGTCATCGAAGCGTCGATGGACGTTCTGAGGCACGACCACATCAGGAAGCCCTTCCCGTACAACTGCCATGGCGTTCACCCCGGCGCGCAGTTTGCCGAGGCGCATCACGTCGAACAGTTCGTCGATGGGGGCGGTGGCGGCGAAGGTGCGGCCGGGCGCCGGCGGTCATCGTCGACGATCGCCGCATTGCCGGTGAGGGTCGCCCCGTCGAGGGTGCCGAATCGGCTGACGTAGCGGAGCACCGAATCGGAGCGGCCGTGCACGACGGTCAGTGACCGGCGCTGTGGTTCCCACCGATGATCCAGCCCGACACCGAGCCGGTGATGTTGAAGTTGAGGTATATAGCCACCTTGGGTGTTCGCTTGCGCATCGGCGGTCGTGATGCCGATGTTCCACGATTCGCCGACGCCGACGTCGGAGATGTTCGTCAGGGTACCGGGCGCAGGTGCCTCCAGACCCGGATGATCTCGACGGTCTCGTGGGCGGTGGAACCCTGTGAGTTCCACAAGCGGTTGACGCCGTTGTCCGAACCGTCGGAGAAGATCTCGAGGACCTCCATCGAGGGCTTCAGCGGGCTGTGATAGTTGAGGCCGTCGGCCAGGTTGCCGTGGGCACGTGCGCCCGACACGACGGCGGTGTCGACGTTGTAGATGGCGAGCCCGTTGGATGGATCACACACGTGAACTCGGTGTCGACCAGGGTGACCTGGGCCATGTTGCGTAGATCGAGCGCATTGGGGCATCGCACCCGGTTTCTGCCAGCGCACGCGCAAGCGCAAGGCCGCAACCTCGGCGAGGACGACGACCCTGGTGCGGCGAAGTCCACCGCCAGCAACGGAACGGCGAGGCCCATGGTCATGGCTGCTGCGACAACGACTGGCGCACGGCGGGAGAGAACGAAGGCTGCCGAAGCGGCGAAGGCATCGGGCGAATCCACTTTCGGAGCGCCCTCGGCCCGGTGCCGGGTCGGCCGCGAGCGGCTCGTCCCGGCACCGGTGGCGCCGAGGTGTAGGCCCCTTGCCCACTCGCTGGCCGAGATCATTCTGCCTCGCTCGGCACGCGCACGCCATTTCGACACCGCCCGCGCACGTCTGCTATCGACGATCGTTGTCATGGGCATCGCCCCGACCCCCGATCGCTCATCGCGATGACGTAACCTTTCGTGCCCATCGCTGCGGTCGTATAGAGACCGCCCACTTCGACACATCGAG
Source organism: uncultured Acidimicrobiaceae bacterium (assembly GCA_963716795.1). Classification (GTDB taxonomy): domain Bacteria; phylum Actinomycetota; class Acidimicrobiia; order Acidimicrobiales; family UBA8592; genus CAVQUE01. Next base: position 8,698 of record CAVQUE010000008.1, read on the forward strand.
AAGCCGTGACCATCACCGAATCCCCCACCGTCACCGATGGCCCCGTCGATGCCGAAGCCGCCCGCCAAGCCGGCTCGCTCCGACCCGTCATCGACGTCATCCCCGACTCCTGCTACGACAACCCCACCTGGCGCGGCCTCGCCGTGTTCGCCCGCGACCTCGTCTTCTACGGCCTCGCCGTCGCCGGCCTCATCCTCACCGACCGCTGGTACTTCGTCATCCCGCTGTGGATCCTGGCCGGCCTCGCCGTCAGCGGCACTCTTCGTCGTCGGCCACGACGCCGCCCACCAGGCCCTGTTCAAGAGCCGCCGCCTCAACGGCATCGTCGGACGCATCGCCATGCTGCCGTCGCTGCACGTCTTCGAGGCCTGGGTGCTCGGCCACAACCGCGTCCACCACGGCCACACCATCAAGGCCGGCTTCGACTTCGTCTGGCACCCCCAGACCGCCCGAGGAGTACGAGGCCAAGTCCCGCTGGTCGAAGCTCGTGCACCGCATCGAATGGTCGATCTTCGGCTACGGCATCTACTACATGCGCCAGGTCTGGTGGCAGAAGATGATCGCCTTCGACCCCACCGGCCGCCACGCCAAGGACATCAAGCGCGACTCGCTGGCTGATGATGGGCGTCTGCGGCGCCGCCGGCATCGGCCTGCTGGCCCTCGGCTGGGCCACCTACGGATCGGTGCTCGGCTCGGCCTGGATGCTGTTCAAGGTCGGCATCGTGCCCTTCGTGCTGTTCTGCTACGTCATCGGCTGGGTCGTGCACGTCCACCACATCGACAAGTCCATCGAATGGCACGGCCGACGCGAATGGACCAAGTACCACGGCCAGGTCGAGGGCACCACGATCATCCACGCCCCGCTGGCTCGACCTGTTCCTGCACCAGATCCTCGAGCACTCGCCCCACCACGTCGACATGCGCATCCCGATGTATCACCTGCGCGAGGCCGGCCAGGCCATGGTCGAGCACTTCCCCGGTGCCCGAACGCAAGCTCCGCTGGCGCGACGTGCGCACCAACACCAAGGCCTGCAAGCTCTACGACTTCGACGAGCACCGCTGGATGACCTACGCCGAAGGGCGTGAGTCGCTGGCGGCTGCCCCCGCCGCTCGTCCACCGAGGGCTGAGCTGCTCGCGAGGGACTGAACCGCCCCGGTCCTTCCCTACCTGGTCTGACAGGTCAGTCGCTGCCAGCGGTCGCCCCTCGGTTGGACCTCGATGCAGAACCACCGGCTGCTGCGGTCGAAGCCGGATGGTGGCGCTGAACCCGACCCGCGGTCGGTCGGTGCCGTAGACGTCGGTGACGTCGAAACGGTCGACCCGCCGCACGCCCAACACCCGTGGGCCGGCGGCGGTCACGACCCTGATCCTCGGGCGCAGCCGCTGCTCGCTCAGTGCCCAGCCCTCCAGGCGCACCCGTCGCCCGGCCTCGCTCACCGTCACGTCGCCGACCGGGCAGGACCGGTCCCGGGCACAGGCCGCGGCGGTGCGACCGATCCACACCCACTCCCATGGCTCGGGGTTGGGGCCCTGGGCCACGGCGTTCGGCGGATAGCTCGGGATCCAGCCGAACCGCATCGCATTGGCGTACCGATCGGCGCTCAGCCAGCGATAGGCCGTCGTGTTCGCAAATGCGAGACCCGCCCACGCCACCCGAAGCCACGTCGACGGCATAGCCCGTCTGATGCTTCGAAAAGCCCGGCGGCGCCACCCACCGCATCGCCGCATCGACCGCTCCATCGGCGGTACCTGCTGCAATCGCCGACGCCGACGGCAGGCGCCGCACGAACATCCATCGTTGCGTCGACACGCTGCGATACGCGCTGGTGAGGCTCAACGACACGCCGACCTCGGCCCGCATCGCCGCCTGCAACGCCACGAGATCATCGATGGCGCGCTGGTGGAGCTGGCGGCCCTGATACCAACCGAGGCCATCGAGCGGCTCGCCGCGGGGCCGATAGCCGCGCGCGGTCGCCAGGCGCACGATGCGTCGATCCGCCGCCGCATTCCCGGTGATGACCGGAACCGCCGCCGGCGCCGACAGGCCCGGCAACGGGGCGTCGAACAGGCGCCCCACCTCGGTGTCGGACAGCGGCGCCGGCCGCTCGGGCCGGGCGCCGGCCGCGGGGGCGGTGGCGACGATCAGCGGGGCGATCAGGGCCAGAGTGACGACGACAGCCCGACCGATGCCCACGGATCGCCAGCCTCGCCTCGCTTCGTCGGCCTTGCAACCATCGCTTCGAGTGCGCTCGGAAACCACGGGGGTCAAGTCCTTTTCTCCCTTCTCTCATCCAGTCGTCCGGTGGGCAGCGCAGCTCGGAGAAGGGGGAAAAGCGACTTGACCCCAGCCCTTCCACCACCTCGCGGCGTCGTCCGCTGTTCGACTCAGCGGCGTGTCGCCCAGAGGGGGGTGTCTCGTGGAAGACTTGGCGGCCTCCGGCGGGCGTCGGCAGCAGCGAGGTCACCAAGGGGAAGCGTCATGACGATCCGGCAACGGTACTGGCAGATGATCGCTGCGCGCTCGTCTTCGCGGCCGCTGGCGGCGCTGGCGCTGACTGCGGCATCGCCGGCGGGTGGCCAGAGCCAGACCGACACCGCCATCACCATCGCCGGCATCGACGACGCGACGGCGGTGTCGATGCAGCTCGACCGCGCCGAGCGGCCCGTCGTCGCCTACTACGACGACGCCAACGGCGACCTGCGGCTGCTGCGCTGCGAGACGCCGGCCTGCACCGGACCCCAGACCTCGGTGCTGCTCGACGGCGCCGGCGACGTCGGCTCGGCGCTGTCGCTGGCGCTCGACGACTCCGATCGCCCGGTCGTCGCCTACTACGACGCCACCAACGGCGACCTCAAGATCGTCCGCTGCGCCACCATCCGCTGCACCGACTCGCCCGAGCCGATCGTCGCCGACAGCACCGGCGATGTCGGCAACTGGCCGTCGCTGGCCCTGGCATCGGACTCCACGCCCGTCGTGGCCTACTACGACGCCTCCTTCGGCGACCTCAAGGTCCTCACCTGTCGCGAGATCGACTGCTCGGGCACGCTCATCAGCGGCGCACGCACCGCCGTGCGGCGGGTGACCGCAACGGCGGCGGTCGGCGGCATCGACGGGCTGTATCCCGTCGCTCGTCCTCAACGGTCGCGACTGGCCCGTGATCTCGTACCACTCGTCCGAGCGGAACTGGTTGCTGCGTGCTGCGCTGTCCCAACACGAACTGCCAGGGCGACTTCAGCGACGTGCCCAACGCCGTCATCGACGACGCCACCGGCTCGGGCGCCGTGGTCAGCGACATCGCTCTCGCCGCCGGCAACCGTCCCGTCATCGCCTACTACCAGCCCGCGACAAGCCGAGCTGCGTGGTCGCTCGGTGCAGCACCGTCAACTGCGTCGAACGCAACACCGTCGGCAACTGGGAAGTCGCCCGCAGCCTCGCATCGCCCGACCCGTCCTCGGGCGTCCATGGCCAGGACCCGTCGCTGGCCATCAGCAGCCTCGACCGACCCGTCGTCGCCTACCGCTTCGCATCGGGCGGCGACCTCGCCGTGCTGCACTGCACCAACCGCGACTGCTCCGGCCCACAGGGCCCCACGCGGCCCGACCTGGCCGGCGACGTCGGTGTCGATCCGTCCATGGCCCTCGACGGCCAGCGGCAACCCCATCGTCGTGCACCTCGACGCCACCGAACGAGACGGCTCGCCTGGTGCACCTGTGCCAACCCGGCCGGGTGCGGCAGCCGCGACGTCGATCTCGACGGGGTCGCCACCGACGTCGACAACTGCCCGACGGTCGCCAACCCCGATCAGTCCGACCTCGACGGCGACGGCATCGGCGATGCCTGCGACCCCTCCACCACCCCGACCGGCGGCGTGTTCGCCAGCTGCTGAGCGCCTCGGACCGCTCAACCCCATCGTCGGCACCAGCGGTGACGACGTCCTGCGGGGAACGCCCGGCAACGACGTGATCATCGGCCGTGGCGGCGACGACGTCATCGACGGCCGGGGCGGCCGCGATTGCATCATCGCCGGCAACGGCCGCGACCTGGTCACCGGTGGCCGCGGCGGCGACATCATCGACCTCGGGGCGGGCAACGACGCCGCCGCCGGCGGTCCCGGCAACGACCGCATCGACGCCAAGGCCGGCCGCGACAGCCTCGACGGCGACGGCGGCCACGACCGCCTGCTCGGCCGCAAGGGACCACGACACCCTGTCGCGGCGGTCCCGGCAACGACCGCCTCGTCGGCGGCCCCGGCCGCGACACCTGCGACGGCGGCCCCGGGACCAATCGTCTCGTCGGCTGCGAGTAGCGGCGGCGGGAATCCGACAGGGGCAACTCTCATCGTCGACCTTGCAGGTCGAGCTGCCCGCATCGGTCATCGGGCTGGAGAAGCAGGTCGGAAAGCCGACGTGACCCCAGCCCTTCCTGACCCTGGGCCCTGAGACCTGGGCCGTCGGGACCGTTGAGATGGGACATCGGCCTGATCGGATCACCGGCGGCGACGGCGCTGCCGATCGGGACGTGTGCGCGGGTGCGGGGGTCAACCGATGACGACCAAGGGCACCGCGCGCCGGGCCGCACTGCGTTCGTGGTCGACTGGTCGCATCACGCTGGTGCCGACTGCCCTGGTCGCCGTCACCCCGGCGCCACGGCGCAAGCCGACGCCGACGGTGCTTCGGTGAACCGGCCACCATCGTCGCCACGGCCGGCAGGTCACCATCGGCACGCCAGGGCCCCGATGTCATCGTCGGGACGCCCGGGCCGCGACATCATCCGCTCGCTGCGGCGGCGACGACCTGGTCTGCAGCGGCGGCGGCAACGACCGTGTCGATGCCGGTGGTGGCAACGACACCGTGGACCTCGGCCCCGGCAAGGACCGAGGCCTCGGCCGCCGCGGCAACGACCGACTGCTCGGCAAGGCGGGCCGGGACCGCCTGATCGGCGGACCCGGGCGCGACGACCTGATCGGCGGCGCCGGCCCCGATCGCCTGGCCGGCGGCCCGGGCATCGATCGCCTCGATGGCGGCGGCGGCCGCGATCGTCTCGATCGGCGGTGGCGGCGACGACGACTGCGGCACCGCCGCCCGCGACATCCGCAGCCGCTGCAGCGTCGATGAACCCATCCACGCCCGCCCCGGTCGCCGTCCAGCCCGAGGGGCCGGTCATCGCCGATCCGCCCCCGACGACCCCGGCAACGGCGGCGCAGGCAACGATGGGCAGGCAACTGGCGACGGGGGAGCGGGCGGCGACGAGCCCCCGGCGATCGATCCGGAGCTCGCCGCGTTGGTCGCCACCATCGAGGACGACGTCCTCGGCGTCTACGGCGCCGCCAACCCCTGGCTGGTCGCAGGCCTGGAACTACATCGACACCAACGGCGATGTGCTCGTCGAGAACCCCGGGCCCTTCGTCGCCGGTCAGGTCCGCACGGTGTGTGGCGGCACACGCCGGCCTACCCGCGGTGCCGGGCCACGTCGATGAAGATCCACCCCGACTACATCGACGACGTCGACGTCATCATCCACGAACTCGCCCACGTGTGGGAGCGCACCCACGGCCTGGCAGCCGACCGCGGCGCCGCCGCCCGGGCGCAGTGGTACTTCCTCGAGAACCACGGCGCCCAGTGCCACCCCGCCGAGAGCGCTCGCCGACACGATGTTGATGATGGTGCGGCCCGAAGCCGGCCTGGCCTACTTCGACTTCGCCTGCCCGGCGCTGCCCGACGAACCCACGTCCGAGATGGTCGCCGTCATCGACGCCATGCTCGACGGCGTCGACCACCCCTGGTTCACGTCGACCTACGCCAACGGCACCGCGGCGTGGGCCGAGATGATGAGCCTCACCGAGGACACCTACTCCTTCGAACGCTTCGTGCTCGTCTACAACCTCGCCGACGAGTTCGGCGGCTACTGCTCGATCGGCAACACGATCGACGCCGCGTTCTTCGACGGCGCCGACGCCAACCCCTGGGCCGACGACGGCTGCTGAACGCCGCCGCCGACCTCCAGGATCGGGGACCCTGGGGAGGGGAGTGGGAGTCGACCAACTGAACACTGTTCAGTCGATCGGCTAGGGTTGTGACACCCGACACTCCCAGGAGCTCACGATGACCACGATCGACACGCCCGCCTCAGGCGAGGACCTCGCCTGGCACCTCCGCGAGAACCGCGCGCCCGTCACCGACGAGGTCACGCTGACCGACCTCGAGGTGCGCGGATCCATCCCCGCCGAGCTGCGGGGTCGCTACTTCCGCAACGGCGCCAACCCCCAGACGGGACACTCCGAACACTGGTTCCTGGGCGACGGCATGATCCACGGCATCGAGCTGGCCGACGGCAAGGCCAACTGGTACCGAAACCGCTACGTCCGTACCCCGATGTTCGCCAACCCCGGCGTCGAGCGCATGGACCTCTACCTCGACCCCGAGACCTTCCAGTTCAACTTCGAGGTCGGTGTCGCGAACACCCACGTCATCAGCCACGCCGGGCGGATCCTCGCGCTCGAAGAGGGCTCGTTCCCCTACGAGATCGACGCCGACCTCGACACCGTCGGGGTGCACACCTTCGACGGCAGACTGACCACGGCCATGACCGCACACCCGAAGCTCTGCCCCGTCACCGGCGAGCTGCTGTTCTTCGGGTACAGCTCGTTGCCGCCCTACCTCACGTACCACCGCGTCAGCGCCACCGGCGAGCTGGTGCAGTCCACCGAGATCACCGTCGGCGGGCCGACGATGATGCACGACTTCACCATCTCTCGAGACCACGCAGTCTTCTTCGACCTCCCGGCGATCTTCGACATGGAGCTCGCGATGTCCGGTGGCATGCCGATCCGATGGAGCGACGAGTATCCGGCCCGCATGGGCGTCATGCCCCGTGACGGCAGCGATGCCGACGTGCAGTGGTTCGACGTCGACCCCTGCTACATGTTCCACTCCCTCAACGCCCACGACGACGGCGACGAGACCGTCGTCCGCGGGTGTCGGATCAACGAGATCTGGCGCGACAGCGCCGACATCGGCGACCCCGACAGCACAACCGCAGAGGACATGCCGACGATGTGGGAATGGCGCCTGAACCGGGCGACCGGGGCCGTGCGCGAACACCAACTCGACGATCGCCCGTCGGAGTTCCCTCAGGTCCCCGATGCCAACGTCGGCCTGGCCAGCAGGTACGGCTACTCGATGTCGACCACCCTCGACGGCGACGCCGGCGAGATCTTCAAGTACGACTTCGCCAACGGCGCGGCACGCACGTCACACCGCTACCCGAAGGGCCAGACACCCGGTGAAGCGCGCTTCGTCGCCGCCGAGAACGCCACAGCCGAAGACGACGGCTACCTGATGACCTTCGTCCACGACGAGACCACCGACACGTCGCACCTCAGCATCCTCGATGCCTCCGACATCGCAGCCGAACCGCTGGCCGAAGTCCATCTGCCGCGCCGAGTCCCCGCCGGGTTCCACGGCAGTTGGATCGCCGACTGAGCCATGGTGCTCCTCTCTGCGGAGCGGATCGTCGACGCAGCACGAGAGATCGTCCGCACCGAGGGCCACACACGGCTCTCGGTGCGGGGACTCGCGCGCCGCCTCGACGTCACCGCGCCCGCGATCTACGACCACATCGAATCCAAGGACGCAGTGCTGCGTGCGGTCGCAGCGTCGGGATACGACGACCTCCGCGCCGCGTACTCGACCACAGCCGACACCGCGATCGAGCGGATGCGCGAACGAGCCATCGCCTACGTCGCGTTCGCACAGACCAACCCCGAACTGTTCACCCTGATGTTCATGTTCCGACCCGATGCGATTGCGATCGAGGCCGACAACGAATTGGGTGCGGCCACCGACGTGTTCGAGTCCGGCGTCGACGACGTTCGCCGAGCCATCGCCGACGGGGCCCTCGTCGATCGCGACCCCGTGCAGCTCACGCTGACGCTCTGGGCGGCAATGCACGGCGTCGCCACCGTCTCGCTCGTGGCGCCACCGGTCGCCGATGCGGTCGCCGCCGACGTCATCGACGCAATGTTCGCCGGCCTGCGCCCGCAGTGACGGCGAACCAACCCGCAGGCGACCAACGTGGTTCGTCGCGTCTCGGCGAAGGCGGCGTGAACGCCGGATCAGCAGCCGGGCGGCGCGTAGGTTCTTCCGTGTGAAGCTGACCGTGCATATTCCGGACCCGTTGATGCGCGAAGCCGCCGACTACGCAGCCCGTCACGGGACGACGATCACCGAACTCGTCACCGAGGGTCTGCGGACCGTGGTGCGCAGCGCACCCACCAGCGTGGTCGAACTCCCGGTCTCGACTCGTCGGGGCGGACCGAAGCTCGACCTCGCCGACCGCAGCGCCCTGTGGGACCACGCCACGTGATCCTGCTCGACGCCGACTTTCGCAGGTTCGAACGGCTCGAGCTCGTCCATCTCGGGTCGACGCCCTGATCTCCACGCGGGTCGGTTTGCCCACCGGCGGTTCCACGGTCACCGAGGAGTTCACCACCACACCCGGCGTCGGCCACGTCGATGTGCTGTGCAGGTCGGAACGAATCCGTTGCCGAGCGGGTTTGTGACCCCACAGCGCTGGGGAAGCCACTGGCGACCCCGGCGTTCCTGCGCCAAACCGACCCGAGGAGACCGCAATGCGGCCACATGCGTGCCTGCACCTTCCCCCCGTCCGCGACCCCGAGTGGCTCTCCGCCACCGTCGGCCGCACCCGATGACGATCACCACCAGCGACCACCGTCCCCCGTCGGCCGCGCACCCCGCCGACGCCTGCCCCGCCCGCCCCCACCATCGACGGCTACCGCCGGGTCCGTGACCTCACCGAGCGCCTCGCCGGGCCCCTCGGACCCGAGGACCAGACCGTCCAGTCGATGCCCGACACCAGCCCGGCCAAGTGGCACCGAGCCCACACCACCTGGTTCTTCGAGACCTTCCTCCTCGTCCCGCACCTGCCCGGCTACCGCTGCGTCGACGACGACTACCGGTACCTGTTCAACAGCTACTACGAAGCCGTCGGCGCCCGTCACGCCCGCCCCCACCGGGGCCTGATCACCCGCCCCGACTGCAGCGAGGTCGGCGACTACCGGGCCTGCGTCGACGACGCCATGGTCCGCCTCATCGACACCGTCGTCGCCGACCGTCCCGACCTCGCTGCTCTGGTGACCCTCGGGCTGCACCACGAACAACAGCACCAGGAACTGCTGTTGATGGACGTCAAGCACCTGTTCTCGACCAACCCGACCCTGCCCGCCTACGACGCCACCCGCTGGACCGGGCCCGCCGGTGTCGACGTCGGCCCGCTCGGCTGGATCGAGCACCCCGGCGGCATCGACGCCATCGGCGTCGCACCGCCCGCGTCTGCCGACGGTCCACCGTCATCCGCCGGCACCGCGCCCGACAGCCGGTTCTCCTTCGACTGCGAAGGGCCCCGCCACGACGTGCTGCTCACGCCGCACGCGCTGGGCGATCGGCTCGTCACCTGCGGCGAATGGCTCGACTTCATCGACGACGGCGGCTACCGCACCGCCGCACACTGGCTCTCCGACGGCTGGGCCACCGTGCAGGCCAACGGCTGGGACGCCCCCGACTACTGGCACCACGACGACGACGGCTGGCAGATCTTCACCCTCGCCGGCCTCCGACCGGTCGACCCGGCCGAACCCGTCGTCCACGTCAGCTACTACGAAGCCGACGCCTACGCCCGCTGGGCCGGCGCCCGCCTGCCCACCGAAGCCGAATGGGAAGTCCATGCCGCAGCGGTGCCCGTCGTCGGCAACGTCCTCTGCGGCCACGACACCGACCCGCTGCATCCGGTGCCACTCGGCACGCATCCCGGTCGGCCCGATGCTTCGCCGCGTCGCCCGAGTGCTGCATCCGCCGGCCGGCTGGGCGACGAAGCGGCCGACGTCGATCTCACGGCCTCGGGCGGATCCGGCTCCTGCACCGACACCACACCGGACCGGCCAGCACAGCTGTTCGGCGACGTCTGGGAATGGACCGCCAGCCCCTACGTGCCCGTACCCCGGCTTCCGAGCCGCGCCCGGCGCCGTCGGCGAATACAACGGCAAGTTCATGATCGACCAACAGGTCCTGCGCGGCGGCGCCGCCATCACCCCCGCCGGCCACACCCGCCCCACCTACCGCAACTTCTTCCCCGCCCGATCCCGCTGGATGTTCGGCGGCCTCCGACTCGCCAAGGACCTCACATGAGCACCACCACTCCGCCCGAAATCTGGGACTTGTGCCGGAGATCTCGAGGGACAAGTCCCAGATTTGGGCCGTACCACCAGCGCCGGCGACCGCACCGCCGGCGATGGCATCGTCGTCAGCCTCGACCCCACCATCGACATCTGGCTCGACCCCGACGACCTCGCCCAGGCCATGCGCGACGACGTCGCCGACGGCCTGACGTCGACACCGAAGTCGACCTCGCCCAAGTGGTTCTACGACGAGGTCGGCAGCGCGCTGTTCGACGCCATCACCCGCCTCGACGAGTACTACCCGACTCGCGCCGAACGCGAGATCCTCACCGACCACGCCGACCGAGATCATCGCCACCGCCGCAGCCGACACCTTCGTCGAGCTCGGCTCGGGCACCTCGGACAAGACCAAACTCCTCCTCGACGCCGGCCGCGCTGCGGGGACGCTCGAGCGGTTCATCCCCTTCGACGTGTCGGCCGAGTTCCTCGCCGCTGCCGCCGACCAGCTCGTCCGAGCGCTACCCGGGCCTCGCCGTGCACGGCGTCGTCGGCGACTTCGACCGCCACCTCGGCCACATCCCCACCGGCGGACGACGCCTGGTGATCCTGTTGGGCGGCACCATCGGCAACTACCCGCCCGTCGAGCGCAAGGAGTTCCTGGCGGCGATCACCTCGACCATGGCACCCGGCGATCACCTGCTGTTGGGCACCGACCTCGTCAAGTCGCCCGAACGCCTCGAGCTCGCCTACGACGACCCTGCCGGCGTCACCGCCGCGTTCAACCGCAACGTCCTGGCCGTGCTCAACCGCGAGCTCGACGCCGACTTCGACCTCCGGGCCTTCGACCACGTCGCCCGCTGGAACCCCGACGACGAATGGATCGAGATGCACCTGCGCTCCACCGTCGACCAGACCGTCCGGGTGGGTGAGCTGAACCTGCTCGTCGACCTCGCCGCGGGCGAGACCATTCACACCGAGGTCTCGGCCAAGTTCCACCCCGAGGGCATCGCCGCCGAACTCGCCGAAGCCGGATTGGACATCGTCAGCTGGTGGACCGACGACGCCGACGACTTCGGCGTCTCCCTGTCCGTTCTCCGCTGACCCCTGGGCCAGCACATCGCCGAAATCTGCGACTTGTGCCTGCGAATCACCGGCAGAAGTCCCAGATTTCGCCGTTGGTCAGGCCCGCAGCTGCTCGGCGAACCAGGCGGCGGTCTTCTCCAGGCCGTCGCGCAGGGGTACCTTCGGCTCCCAGCCGAGCTCGGCGCGGGCCAGGGTCAGGTCGGGACGGCGCTGCTTCGGGTCGTCCACCGGGAGCGGCTGGCTGACGATGGTGCTCGACGAATTGGTCACCTCGATGACCAGCTCGGCCAGCTCGGCCACGGTGTGCTCGATGTCGCTGCCGATGTTGACCGGACCCGGCACCCCGGAATCGAGCAACGCCAACTGGCCGGCGATCTGATCGTCGACGTAGCAGAAGCTGCGGATCTGCGACCCGTCGCCATAGATGGTGAGCGGCTCGCCGCGCAGGGCCTGGGTGATGAAGTTCGACACCACCCGGCCGTCGTCGATGCGCATGTGCGGCCCGTAGGTGTTGAACGTCCGCACGATGGACACGTCGATGCCGTGCGCCCTGCGGTACGCCATCGTCATCGATTCGGCGTAGCGCTTCGCCTCGTCGTACACGCCACGGATCCCCAGCGGATTCACGTGGCCCCAGTAGGTCTCGGGCTGGGGATGCACCTGCGGATCGCCGTAGACCTCCGACGTGGAGTTGAGGAAGAAGCGGGCGCCCTTGGCCCGCGCCAAGCCCAGACAGTTGTGCGTGCCGAGGCCCCCGACCTTGAGGATCTGGATGCCGTAGCCGCGAGAAGTCCTTCGGCGACGCCGGACTGGCCAGGTGCATGATGACGTCGACCTCGCCCGGCACCCACAGGTAGTTCGAGACATCGCCGTGCGCGAACGCGAAGCGCTCGTGACCGAACAGCGCCTCGAGGTTGGCGGTCCGGCCCGTGATGAGGTTGTCGACGCTCACCACGGTGTCGCCACGCTCGACGAGCGCGGCACACAGGTGCGACCCCAAGAACCCCGCCCCGCCGGTCACCACGATGCGCGCCATGTGCTGGTCGTCCCTTCGAAGCCGACTGCGACTCGCAGGCGAGTGTAGGAGACCGGTGACGGCGCAGTGCCGGGGCCCGCCTCGTGTCGTTCCGTCATCTGCTCGTCATCATTGGCAACACGCGCCACATCGTCAACACACGCTCCGTGGCCACTCGGCGACGGGTAGTGCATGCGGATCAGGGCCGAACGTCCTGGGCTCCGCGCCTCCACCCCGTTGCGCCGCTCAAGTTTTTCCCACCGACGCCGATTCCGTTACGGAAAGATGACGACCATCTCGCATTCGCCCCGGCGACCGCGTTAGGGTCTCCGACCGTTGCCCAGGCAAGGGAAGTACATGCGGAGAAGGAACGGACAACTGCTGGTGACCCTCGTGGCGATTCTCGCCATGGTCCCCACGGTTGCAGCGGCCCAAGACGCCGGTAGCACTCGCCAGGCCCCCACCTGCCGTGGCCAGGTCGCCACCATCGTCGGCGCGGGCAACGGCGCCGTGTTGATGGGAACCAACGGCGACGACGTCATCGTCGGCACCGACGGCCCCGACCGCATCGACGGCCGCGGCGGCGACGACCTCATCTGTGCGCCTCGGCGGCGACGACATCGTTCGGGCCAGCGCCGGTCGCGACACCGTCCTCGGCGGCCCCGGCGACGACACCCTCGCCGGCGGCGCCCACCGCGACCTGCTCATCGGCAACGGTGGCCACGACACCATCGACGGCAACGCCGGCCCGACCGCATCCGCGGCGGCGCCGGCGACGACACCCTCCGCGGTGGCGCCGGCAACGACACCGTCCACGGCAACGCCGGCAACGACACCTGCGAACCCGGCCGCGGCCGCGCCATCACCTGCGAAGACGCCGTCGCCCCCGAGCCGCCGCCAGCGGCGGCGGTAACGGCACCGGCCAGCCGCACCCGCTCCCGCCCGCGCCCCCGGCAACCGGCCCGACGTGCCCGTCGCCCCCCGCGGCGTCGACGCCCGCGTCGTCGGTGCCTGCCACTCGGTCGGCAGCCCCGCCTACCCCGGCGAGAACCCCTGGTACTCCGGCGGCACCTTCTGCACCGTCGAGATCACCTCCACCCAGGTGGCCCCCCGACTCGCCGGCAGCGACGAGAACGTCACCGTCGGGTTCCTCTGCAACGCCGCCAACCCGTCGATCGAAGACCTGAAGAACCCCTTCGCCTGCCAGCTCTCCACCGGCGGCCCCGGCATCAGCGGCATCGCCGACATGGCACCACGCGATCGCCCCGGCCCCGTCAGCGCCCGCGTCGACTACGTCCGCACCGGCCACAGCTACTGCGTGCACGCCGGCAGCGTCACCTACTACGACTACGACGAGGCCGACGGCTCCAGCCGCTGGCTCCCCAACACCGACGTCGTCGGCCCCCGCTGCTTCCGCCTCGGCGGCAACGGCAACCTCACCTGGCTCTGAGCCCCGAGGGGCGCCTCGGTCGCTGGGCTGGTGACCCTGGCGTCCATGAAGCCTCGGGCGGCAACGGCGGCCTCACCCTGCCGGAGCACGGCGTGCTACGACGGTGCGATGCGCCAGGTCGTGACCCAACGAGAACTGCGCAACGCCAGCGGGGACATCATGCGTCGGCTCGACGAGGGCGAGTCCTTCGTCGTCGCATGCAACGGCGTACCCGTGGGCGAACTGACTCCGCTGCGGCGCCTGCGCTTCGTGCCGGCGGAATCCGTCGCACACATCTTTCGGGCAGCGCCCACCATTGCTGGCGAGCAGTTCCGACGAGACCTCGACTCGCTCGCCGGCCAGGGCACCGAACCGCGTGCCTGATCAGCGCGTCGCCCGCGGCGTGCTCGACACATCCGTCGTCATCGACCTCGACAGCATCGACGTCGCCGCGCTCCCGTCGGAGGTTGCGGTCACATCGCTCACCATGGCCGAACTCGCAGCAGGACCCCACGCGGCCGCCGACCTCACAGAGCGAGCTCGCCGCCAAGACCGACTCCAGCGTGCGGAGGCAGCGTTCTCCCCACTGCCCTTCGACGACGAAGCTGCCCGGGCCCATGGTCGCATCGACGCCGCGGTCGCGGTCGCGGTCGCCGGCCGCAAGGCATGCGGCGTACGTGCGGTCGACCTGATGATCGCTGCGGCCGCTCACTCGAGCTCCCGCTCTCCACGAGGAATCCCAGCGACTTGGTTGCGCTGGAGGGATTGGTCGACATCGTGGCCATCTGAGCCTCGACCCGGTCCCGCTCAGTGTGGCTGCGGCCGGCTCAACTCTCTCGGTGGGCGGGGCTGGCCACGTCGAGCTTGTCGCTGACGGTGGCCTCGACCGCGGCCTTGACCTCGTCCCAGCGGTCGTCGAGGGCGCCGCTGCGGATCAGCGCCGACAGCTCGGCGTCGGTCGTCGCATCGAACTGCGCCAGACGCTGCGCATGGGCGTTGCGATGGTCGGGGCCATGGGTGACCTCACGGCCGGCGATCGCCAGCGCGTTCGCCGCGACCCGCAGCACCCAGCGATCGGCGCCGCTGCTGCGCGGCATCAGATCATCGGCCAGATAGGCCCGCACCGCCTCGATCAGGTCGCCCGCCGACGGTGCGTCGTAGGGCTCGTTGGTCCGCTCGGGCAACGCCCACGTGTCGTCGGGGCCGGTCGCATCGCTCATGGCGTCGCCTCGCTTCCGTCTGCTCGTCGACTCATGGCAGGAGCCGGAGGAGGTCGTACTCGTTCTCGACCACCCGGCGGCCGATCGTGGCCATCTCCACGGAGTGGGAGCGCCCGGCGCGGAAGTCGCCGCCGAGCTGCAGACAGATGACGCCCCAGCGCAACGTGCCGTAGATCTCCCACCAGCGCAGCGTCTCCATCGGCACCGCGTGTGCCCGAGGCCGCCTCGTACGCATCGAGCAGCTCCTGGTAGGTGCCGACCCCGCCGACGGGATGCTCACCGCCGAAGCGCCACGCCCGCACGCAGATCCAGCCCAGGTCCTCGCCGGGATCGCCCGTGTGGGTGATCTCCCAGTCGAGCACCGCAGCCAGGCCGTCTTCGTCGAACAACAGGTTCCCCAGCCGGAAGTCGGCGTGGACGAGGCAGTCGCCCAGCGGATCGGGGCGGTTGGCGTCGAGCCACCGGAAGCCCAGATCGAAGGCCGGGTGGGGATCGGCGAGCGCGTCGTAGACGGCCAGCTGGCTGGCCAATGGGTCGGGGGTGTCGACCAGGTCGATGTGGGCGAGCGCGGACAGGTCGATCGCATGGATCTGCGCCATCGCTGCGGCGCAATCCACCACGAACCGCTCGCGTGCCGTCGCCCAGGCATCGTCACGCAGGAACCGCTTGCCCAGGGTCTCGCCGGCGATGCGGCGGTTGACGGTGAAGCTGCGCTCCAACGGCCCCGGCGGCAGGCCGCTGACGACGACCTCGGCCACCGGAACGTCGTGGGAGGTGGCGACCCTGAGGATCTCGGCCTCCTTCGCGCACGTGCCGATGAGGCGGTCCACCCCGGCCCGGTCGCGCTGCACGATCAGCTCGTGGGTCGTGCCATCGGCGGCGACGGCGTCGAAGGACCACGTCTCGCGATTGGCTCCCGCCGACAGGCGCTGGAGCTCGACGATGTCGACCTGGCCGAGTGCGGGCTCGAGCACCTCGGCCAGCCCCGCGGCGACGACGTCAGCGGCATTCATCGTCGACCCCCGGGGCCTATCGGGCGCGCACGGTGTGGTCCAGCGTGTCTGGCGCCGAAACTGTTGCCAGGGCGACACTTCTCGGCGCCAGAACCGTTGGCCAGTGGAATCGGCGCCGACATCGGTTGCTGAGGCGGCGCTTCTCGGCGCCAGAACGGTTGACCTCACGCGGACGGGGTCGGCCGGGGCGAGCCCGCGACGCCTGTCGTCACATCGGGGCCGATGGGGCGTCCGTCGACGATCTGGTCGAGGTACTCGCTCATGCCGATGCCGACCTTGCCGTCGCACTCGTAGCGGGCCATCGCCTCGGTGATGCGGGTGACCATCTGCTCGCCGTCGGCGTCCTTGCGACGGTTGCGCAGCGGGATCAGCGACAGGACCTCGCCCGTCACCTCGTACTCCCGCTCGTCGGTGCGGGCCCAGCAGCGCATCTGCGTCTGATAGTGGTCGTCGTCCCAGTCGGACTCGATCCGGCACTCGGTGATCAGGTGGTACTCGCCGCCCTCGAGCACCATCCCCGACCCGCGCACAGCCGTGTCGCCGGCATCACGGCCGACGATCGACAACATCATCGCGAAGTCCTCGTCGAACACCATCGGCAACCACCGATACCACGACAGCGCCTGCCAGTACCGGGGCCCCCAGCTCTTGTCGCGCAGACCGAGGCCGTCGAGGTCGATGGCGACGTCGCCGACGGTGATGGTGCCCTTCATCGTGCCGTGCTGTTCGTAGTGGGCCTTGGCGAACGACTTCGACGAATCGGTCTCGATCTCGGTGCCGTCGTCGTACATCGGCTTGCCGCCGTACATCGGCGACACGCCCTGCCAGTCGAGCTCGACGGTGCACTCGACGTTGGGGTTCTCCCGGAACGCCGTGCGGGGGTCGGCCATCTGCCGGGGCTCGTCGAGCAGACACACCTCGCCGGTGTAGGAGACCTTCAGGCGTTCGAACGGCTCGATCACGTCGAAGCGCAGACCGCCGGCGTTCATCTCGGTGTTGGTCTCGATGCGGGGCCGACCGAACATGAACCCCACCCGACCGTCGGGCAGATAGATGCACACCGACATCTCGGCGTAGCCCTCGTTGACCCGGTTGCCCAGGCGGAACCAGCCGCCCGTCTCCTGGGTGAGATCGAAGGCGTTGAAGTACATCGACTCGTTGTAGTTGGTGGCCTCGTCGGGCTCGTGGGGGTACTCGTCCTCGGGTTCGAGGACGGTGATGATGCGACGGTCGGCCATCGCCGGATCGTAGTCGTGACCCCGGTCACGGCGCCGCAGGCAGGCGCGTCGCGTGGGGTCCGCCATCGGGACTGGCGCCGAGAATGGTCGTGGGGGCAACCGTTCTCGGCGCCGGTCGTGGCGGGTGGGGTTTCTGGCGCCAAGAACGGTCGTTCGAACAGCCGTTCTTGGCGCCGGTCGCGTTGGCTGCATGGCGTCGATGGCGGCCGGCAGCACGCCAGCCCGTAACCGGGGCAGGCAGTCGGCGTCTTGCACCCCGTCATCAACGACAACGCCCGACACACGAGGAGCATGATCACCATGGGAAGCAACGACGTCGGAACTGCACTCGAGACGATGGTCGCCGATCCGGAGTCGGCCGATCGGATGGCGGCCGGAGACTTCAGCGACCTGCCCGAGGCCGACCTCACCGAGGCCGAACGGGCCATGGTCACCGCCGCCGCAGGGGAGATCCCCGAGGTCGACGGCTTCTTCATGAAGCTCGGCGACATCAAAGGTGAGGTCCGCAAAGACTCCGGCGAAGCTCACCTGAACCTCAAGATGGGTGACGGCTTCACGTCGGCAGCCCGCTACGCCGGATGGAAGGTCGGGGGCTGAAGCCGACAGCACTCGGTCCCGGTCTCCGCTGGGTGGTCGAGGCCTGCCGAACGTGCGACGAGGACCACCCCCTTGCGGCCTTTGGTGCCGGATTGCCGACGCCATGCGGCGTCGTCGAGCGCCACGTGCCGGCGGCCATCCTCGATGCCTTGCGGCGCGAGAACCTGCTGGAGCTCGCACAGGCACCCGAGGCGACGAGCGCACCTGCGCCCCTCGCATCGGGTCCAGACGCATCCGCAGGCATCGGCACCCGGCCGTCGGGTGCAGCGGACGTGTGCGAATCCGAGGCACCGCTGGTGCTCACCGTGTCCTGCCGGTCGGTGAACGGCATCGTGTCGATCCTGCCCGCACGCCAGGCGCTCGACGCCGACCTCGTCTACCTCAACGCGGACTCGGTCTGGCTGTTGCAGCTCGCGTGGGCCCACGGACGGCCGGGGGAGCGGGCCGCCGAACTGGGTACCGGCAACGGCCTCGTGGCTTCCTACCTGGTGTCGCGCTATCGCAGCGTGATCGCCACCGACATCCACGAGCCGTCGCTGCACTGGGCCCGCCTCACCCTCGAAGCCAACCGGGGCCGCGGCCGCCCGAGCGCAGTCGTCCGGTGCGACATCGGCTCGGCGCTGCGCCCCGCAGCATTCGACCTGGTCGTGGCCAACGCCCCCTGGTCGCCCCGCTACCCCCAAGACGACCTCGGCCGTACCATCACCTTCGCCGATGGCGGCCCCACGGGCACCGAACTCCCAGCCCGGTTCATCGAGCAGACCATCGAGCTGCTGGCGCCCGGCGGCGTCGGCATCGTGCTGGCGCTCGACACCGACCTTCGACGATGGCCGACAGCCATTGGGCGATGTCCTGGACGCCATCGATCACCGCGGCGTCACCGTCGCCGTCGAGCAGTCGCCGGTGTTCGAGCCGTCGTGGATACTCGACCGGCTCGCGCCGCGCGTGCCAGGCCTCGTCGGTGCCGCCCACGTCGGCATCGTCGTGCGGCGCAATCAGTAGCTGGGCGCGCTGAAGAACAGACGGCCCGCCGTCCGCGGGTCGGCCCGACCGTCGGTCGGCTGGCGCAACTGCAGCGGGCCGACCTGCGACCGAAGACAACCGACGAGAACCGGAGACCTACACCATGACCACCGACAACGTGTCCGACCGCCAACTCCGCGCCCTCGACCTGGCCGAAGGCGAGACCGTCCAAGCCGCATGGATCGGTGGGATCGCCCACGGCAAGACGTCCAACACGACCAAGGTCGGCGGGTCGCTCGTTCTCACCGACCGGCGACTGATCTTCCAGCCGGTGAAGCTCCCGACGGGAACCATCGGCTGGCGAGACCAGCGCTGGATCGACGGGTACGGGTTCTCGCTCGGCTTCGACGAGATCAGCGAGATCGCAGTCGATTCGGTTCGGCGCGCCGCATTGCAGATCCGCAGCGCCGATGGCGAGATGGCGATCAACATCGGCCACTCCCGTTTCACGCCCGTCTGGAGCAAGAAGAACATCGCTGCCCGCGACCACGCCTTCGCTCGAATCCAGGCCGCCGTCGGCTGAACCCAGCCGCCGTCGTTGCGGCCCTGTCGGGCAGCACCTCGGTGGGACGGCGTCGGCACGTCGGCCTGGCGCCGAGAATGGTCGTCGGGGCGACCGTTCATGGCGCCGGTTCATTGGCGCGGTCGGTCTGGCGCCGAGGATGGTTGTCGGGGCGACCGTTCATGGCGCCGGTTCATTGGCGCGGTCGGTCTGGCGCCGAGGATGGTTGTCGGGGCGACCGTTCATGGCGCCGGAAGCTCGGTGCGGGTGCTTCGGCGATGCCGATGTCCGAAGTCGGTTGTCGGGCCGTCCTGCGTCGACGACCATGACGTCCATGACATCGCTCGACGCCATCGCTCCTGCTTTCGTCGACATGGCCCATCGCATCGTGTGGTGCACCGTCGCCACCCTCGATGGCACCGGCCGTCCCCGCACCCGGGTCCTGCATCCGCTCTGGGAGTGGGACGGCGAGCGCCTGACCGGGTGGGTCGCCACCGGCCCGACGCCGGTGAAGTCGGCCGGCATCGCCGAGACGCCGCACGTGTCGCTCACCTACTGGGATGCCACCCAGGACACGTGCACTGCCGAATGTGAAGCCACCTGGATCACCGACGACGACGGGCGCACCGCGCTGTGGCGACGCTTCGTCGACGGCGCCGGCGCCCGTCGGCTACGACCCGTCGATGATCCCGGGCTGGGACAGACCCGACCGCACCTGCATTCGCCGGATGGCGCCTCGACCCCCACCGACTCCGGGTCATCGCCCGGCACGCTGATGCTCGAAGGCCACGGCGAGCTTCTCACCTGGCGGGCCTGACCTCGATGCGCCGCCCGGCACGCGGGATGCGGTGCGGAGCGATGGCGGTGACGACGCTCAGCCGATGCGCCGGGTGAGCTCGTCGAGACCGTCGCCGCTGAGATGGTCGAGCGCTTGTCGTCGACATGACAGCGCTGCGGCCAGAGGGCCTGGCGGGCCCTCGACGGTCGGACCGCTTCCGCTGCGCCAATCGAGATCAGGCGCTGCGAAGCCCAAGCCCTTCGTCGAGACGCTCGGTAGGAACGACGCCGTCTTGTCGCCGGCGAGGTACTCGAGCACGAATCTGGCCGCATCGTGGTCGAGCGGCGTCTCGCGACCGAGCGGGCCTGCGATGTCGGCGGCATGCACGACGACGTCGACCAACGGCGCGATGGGGCCGACGTAGGGCGGCGCCTTGTCCACATCGACCGTGGCTCGGTAGGCCGCCCGCAGATCTGCTGAGCGACCGCGACCCGTTGTCGACGGCGATCCGGGCCACGAATCGATCGAAGCCGAACGACCGGATCGACCCGAAGAAGAAGGTCCGCATCGGCACCTCGATGAGGCTGACGCAGTGGCCGACGACGTCGCGCACGCGCCAACCCTCGCACCACGACGCGGCATCCCACTCGTTCGGTTCGAGGTCGTCGAGCATGTCCGCCAACGCCGTGCGCTGGCGGGCGAGGGCGTCGAAGAGCTCATCCTGATCCATCGAGCGCGAACCTAGCGTGCAGCGGCCGGCGCCGAGAATGGCTGCTGGGGCGACGGTTTTCGGCGCCAGAACCGTTGGCGGTGCTGGGTGGCGCCGAGAATTGCTGCTCTGGCGACCGTTTTCGGCGCCGGGTCGCCCTCCCGGGGTGCAGCGCCGACCGACCTGGCGTCGTAATGGTCGTTATCATCGGTCCATGAGCGGGAGCGGCGAGCCCATGACCTGGACGCAGCGATGAAGCGATCGCTGCCCGTCGACACCATCGACCTGCTGTCCCTGCCGATGTTCGCGGCGACGATGGTGGCCGAAGCCCAGGTGCTGAAGCGCCGTCCCGAACTCCGCCTCCCCGGCGACCTCGACGACGCCACCCCCGCCGAACTGTCCGACCCCTCGCTGCCGCCCGACCCGCTCGTCCCGGTCGGCTACGAGCGCCGCGACACCGTCGCCAGCCTCTCGATGCTGGCCGGCAACATCGCCGTCGGCTTCGCCGCCATGACCGTCCTCGGCAAGCTCAGCCGCTTCGTGTTCGGCCGCCGTATCGCCGACCTCGGCTCCAAGCCCGGCGCCCTCCCGGCCGCGATCCTGGCCTGGGACTTCTGTTACTACTGGAGCCACCGCTGGCAACACGAGAAGCGGATCTTCTGGGCCAACCACGTCACCCACCACTCGAGCGAGCGCTACAACCTCTCGACGGCGCTGCGCCAGCCCTGGTCGGGGTTCCTACTCGCCTGGGTGTACCTGCCGATGCCGCTGGTGGGCTTCACGCCCGCCCAGGTCGCCAAGGCCGGCCAGCTCGACCTGCTGTACCAGTACTGGATCCACACCGAGGCCATCGATCGCCTGCCCCGCCCGCTCGAAGCCGTGCTCAACACGCCGTCGCATCATCGGGTCCACCACGGCGCCAATCCGCAGTACCTGGACAAGAACTACGGCGGCATCCTCATCGTGTTCGACAAGCTCTTCGGCACCTTCGAACCCGAGGTCCGCCGCATCAAGTACGGCCTGACGAAGAACATCGACACCTTCAACCCGGCGAAGATCGCCTACCACGAGTTCGCCGAGATCGCCCGCGACGTCCGCGCCGCCAAGGGCTGGAGGAACAAGCTCGGCCACGTGTGGAACCGCCCCGGCTGGTCGCCCGAGGGCTGAGCCCGCCTCTCCGTTCTCGTCGCGGCTGGCCACCCTGATGGACGAAGCCGCGACGAGAAGGGTGGCCGCCGACTCGATCTGCGCCACGGTCCGCGTGGACGCGCTAGGCCTTTTGACCCCTCTCTGCGCCCGTGGATGCCGAGAAGCATCGAAAAGACTTGAAATAGTCTTTGCGGTATCCTTGAATGCTCTCATGATCTTTCAGGCAGCGTCGTGATGGGCGGACAAGCGGAAGTGGGCGACGCACGCGCGGCCGACCGGCGGGTCACCGACGTGGGAGGCCACGCGTGGAGGCGGCGTGCGGCGTGGATGCTGGTTGCCGCCGCGATCGTGGCGGCGACGGGGTGCTCTTCGTCGGGGTCGTCGACAACCGAGCAGATCGAAGCGGCGTGGGACCGCTACCTGCAGCTCAGTACCGAGCTGCTGGACGAAGACCCCAGCGACGCAGCGCTCGCCGTCGACGAGTACAGCCACGGCGATGCCACCGACGCCCTCGTGCTCGAGGCCGGGTTCATGTCGATGCTCGGTCTGCACATCCCGTCGACCCGGACCAGCGAGGACGTCGTCGTCACCATCGTCGACGATGCCACGGCGACCATCGAGCCCTGCGTGGTGACCGACATGGGCGCGTTCGAGATCAACGGTCGTCGATCGGAGGCGGAGGTGACGAGCGAGCGGGTGCGGGTCCGTCTCGAGCTGCTCGACGGCGAGCGTTGGTCGGTCGCCGAGGTCGAGCACGGCCGAGGGGACTGCTGAACCCCATGGCGGGCGCAGCCCGACGGTGCGGTGGCGGTCGGGAGTGTTTGCTCAGTTGCTGCCGGGGGCGCCGACAGGGCAGCATCGGGAGACGAATCGGACGGCTCCGGTCTGGTCGAGCGCACCGCGGCGGGCGGCGCCGGCCGACCGTCGCCATCCCGCACCGCGCGAGAGGTTCGATGGTGAACGGTGGAGATCGAGTCGTGGCGGGCGGGCCCGTGACACCGGATGATCGACGATCTGTCGGTCGCCCGCGCTCGACGAGACGGCCACCGGCGCCGGCGCGTTCGGTCGGACGGTCGCCGCAGCATGTTCGTCCGGGCCGACGGTCATCGGGGCCGGTGCACTCGTGCCGACGAGGAGCTCGGCTGGCGATCGCTCTGTGTGCGCTGGCGCTGGCCGTGGCGGGATGTAGCGGATCGGACGGCAACGGCGACGCCGCCGCGAGCGCCGAGGGCACGGCCATCGACGGATCCGAACCGACGGCGACCACGGCGCCGACCCCGACCTCCGAGCCCACCGTTGCCCCGACGCCGACAGCCGAACCCACCGTGACGCCGACGGCGACCCCCGAACCCAGCCCCGAAGCCGAGGTCATCGAAGCCTGGGAGCGCTACCTCCGCCTGAGCATCGAAGCCAGAGGCAAGGACCCCAGCCCCGAAGCCCTCGACTTCGACAGCTACGTGATCGGCGGAGCGCAGGAAGCGCTTGATCCAGGTCATCGCCGACGTGCAGGCTGCATGGGCCGATACGTCGATGGGTCGATGCACCTCGCGTGCAACCATCGGTGTGAGCTCAGGGACGATGGCGCAGGCGTCGTCGAGGATCTGCATCGATGATCGATCTCGTTGTCCGCAGATCGAGATGGCGACCAGTCGGCTTGACGGAGAAGGCAGATCCGAGCTCGTCGCGGGCCGCGTTGATCCTCAGCCGACGGCGATTGGCTGGTCGCAGCACTTGAGTTCGGGCCGGCGTCATGCTGATCGCAGTCAGCTCGTGCTGCACTGTCGCTCGTGCTGTCGCTCTGCGTTGCCATGGTGCTCGTCGCTGAGCCCGTGCTGGCGCAGCTCGGACCGAGCCTTGGTGGTACTGGCGGCAGGTTGCGGCTCAGTCGATGCGTCCGGCTCGACCACCGCTACCGGCGGGCAGGTCGTGGTCGGGTCGTCGGGGCCGGGGGAGCGCGGGGTCGGCGCCGGCGAGGATCCGTGTACCTACACGGTGGGGCCGCCGGAGGTCGTCGAGGCGGTGATCGGATCGACGTTGCCCGGCGCCCCGTCCGGTGATCGTGACGACCCCGATGAGTCGGGCGACGACGGCGACGGACCCACCATCGTCATCGAGCCGCCCTGGGTGGTCGTGCAATGCCCGACCAGTTACTCCGGCGGCGCGATCGTCGACGTCTTCCAGCTCGGCGACCCGCCGCCCACCGCCGGCATGCTCGAGGCTGCGCAGCGGGCGTTGCGCATCCCGCTGCCCGACGCCACCTTCTCGCCCGCCGCCGAGGACTTCCAGGTCGTCGGCATCGAGACCTGGGTGTGGATGGAACCCGCCGACACCGCACCGCTCAGCGCCACGGCCTGCATCCCGCCCGCCACCTATGCCTGCGCCACCGTCGTCGCCGTGTTCGACACCGTCACCGCCGACATGGGTGACGGCGGCGACGTCGTCGACTGCGACGGACCCGGCCTGGCCTACGACCCGGGCGTCGCCTGGGAGACCCAGCTCGACGCCGACAACTGTGGTCACGTCTACATCGAACCCTCCGACGACGGCGGCTTCCCGGTGACGGTCACGAGTGTCTGGTCGCTGACCTGGAGCTGCGCCTTCGACGCCGACCTCGACGGGGTCCGGGAGTCGTCGTGTGGTGGCGGCGCGATCGGCGCCGTCGGCCGGGAGGCAGCCCCGGTGCCCCTCGAGGTGCGCGAGTACCAGGCCGTCGCCACCCTCGGTGGCTGAGGGTGATCGCAAGCCGGCCGGACTCGTCGCATGACAGCCCCGAGGCGCCGCGCCACCGTCGAAGGACTGCCGCTCGTCCCGCGCATCGTCCCTTCGCTGGAGAACCTGGGTGTCCCCGGCGGCCGTAGCCTCGGCACCGGACACGCATCCCGAGCGAGTCGAACCTGCGACGAGAGTCTCCCGGTCAGGCGGGAGCGAAGACCGATCGCAGCGCGCCGACCGGAACGGCTTCGGGGTAGATGGCGGCGAGCTCTGACCTGAGTGCCGGATCGTCGATCCGCCCGAGATCGAATCGCGTTGCCAGGCTGCGCCGGGTGAGGTCGTCGTCGAAGATGTCGGCAACGTCGCGCATCGACAACGGACTGCGGACACGTGCGTCGCGTTCGGCTGCCGTGCGGTAGACGTCGGCCTTCCACAACACGCTCACACGGATGTCGTCGAGCGGTGCCGCGGAGCTCGAGGGCGCCGTGATCGGTGACCGTCCAGTCCCCCGTGCCGTCGCCTGCGGGCTCGAGGACCGCGCTCGGGGTGACCCGTCGGGTCCCCGCGTCGAACGGTCCGATCGGGGCCACCTGGTGGAACATGCCGTGGTTGTCGCCGAAGAGCGCCGTGTTCGCCATGGCACCCACATGGTGGTGGGGCGGGTGGTCGGGGCCGTCGGGCCAGTAGTAGAGCCCGCCGCCCTCCACGTCGTTCATCCACCAGATGGCCGTGGCCTGGAGGATCTCGTGCTCCCCGAACAGGCCCGACCACAGCATCGTTCGCAGCAGCCACATCGGCGTGTTCGTGCGGTCGCGACCGTGAAAACGAGGGTTGTCGGTGTGGGCCGGGCCACCGTCGGCGATGGCGGTCATGAGGTTGACGTAGACGCTGTGGGGCTCCACGACCTCGGCGTCGTAGAACGATCGTGCTGCCTGCAGGTACGTCGGGTGGCGGAGGAACAGGTCTGAGCCGGGCGCATGGAAGGTGTCGTGGACCCAGTCGTTCTGGAACCACAGGGGCCGCGTGCGTGCATGGGGGTCGGCGCCCGGGTTGTACCAGCCGCCGAGCGGGCTGTACGGCGCCTGCGACTCCAAGAGGTGGACGACCTCGGAGAGATCATCGATGACGTCGTGGAGCAGGACCGGTGGCTTCGCATACCTCATGCCCATGGCATCCCCCTGTCGCCAAACGTACCAAAGGCCGGGGCCGTCGCCGGACGGTCGCTCGCGTCGGGGCAGCGGCCCGGTCAGGGCTCGGCAGGAAAGAAACGCCGAAGCGGACGGGGCGCCTCGAACGGACGCCAGCAGCCGGGTTCCTGCGCGAGGCGGTCAGCGAGCACCACGATCGTCGCAGGGTTGTGACCGAGGCCGAAGTGGCTGCTGTCGATCTCGACGTTCTCCCGGTGCCGTCCGGGCTCGTCGCGTGCGTCCTGCCAGCGCACCACGGCATCGCGTCGAGAGAACACCGCGGTCGACGGGACCGGAGGTGGCGACCATCCCCGGGCCGCCTCGATCGGCCGGAACGGGCTGCCGAGGGTGATCACGCCACGCACCTTGTCCGGGTCGCGGCGCGCCAGGCCGCGTGCGTAGACGCCACCGAGGCTCCAGCCCACGATGCTGACCGGAGCGTCGTCGCGCTCGTGGAGGGCGTCGAGTCGGTCCCGCATCCCCCGGAGCACCGCACGATCCGGTCCACGGTTGACGCCGAGACCCCAGCCGTGACTGCGGTAGCCCAGGAGACGCAGGGCATTGCGCATCGGGATCGTCGACCGGTCCGATGTCGAGAAGCCCGGCAGCACGAGGACGCGGTGGCCGTCGCCGCGCCCGAGGAGTGGGAACCACGGATAGGCGGCGGCGAATCCGCCCAGCTCGACGAACGCCCGACTCTCCGACAGGAGCCGATCGACGGCGCTGCGCTCGTTGGCCACGTTCCCGACGCTAGCGCCAGGTTTCGTCACCCGGTTCCGGCGACCACGACCAGGCCGGCTGTCGCAGGTGCCTCGCGTGTTCGAACCCGTCCGCGCCACCCGCCAGGCCCTGGGCGAACCCGACCCAGGCGACTTGCCCCTATCGATGTGCTTGTGCCGAGGAGCCATAGTTGCTAATTTGGTTAAATAACCACTAGGGAAAGTACGAGGGCGTCCATCGTGACGACGGCCATCGACAACGAGCGCCTCGACGAGACCTTTGCTGCGCTGGCCAACGGCAC
Source organism: uncultured Acidimicrobiaceae bacterium (assembly GCA_963716795.1). Taxonomy (GTDB): domain Bacteria; phylum Actinomycetota; class Acidimicrobiia; order Acidimicrobiales; family UBA8592; genus CAVQUE01. The sequence goes on from CAVQUE010000008.1 coordinate 35,568, forward strand.
CAGACGGGCGATCCTGGCTCGTCTCGCTAAGGGCGAGGCCAACGTCAACGACCTCGCTGCGCCGTTCGATCTCTCCCTGCCGGCCATCTCGAAGCACCTCAAGGTCCTCGAGCGCGCCGGCCTCATCACCCGGGGCCAGCGCGCCCAGTATCGCCCCTGTCGGCTCGACCCCGCCCCACTCGAAGCCGTCTCGACGTGGGCCGAGCAGTACCGACCCGTCTGGGAAGCGCGCTTCGATCGCATGGACGCCTACCTCGACACCCTCCAATCCCAGCAAGCAGAAGGATCCGACGATGACTGATCAACCCGAGACCACCGATGCCGTCGTCATCGAACGAACCTTCGATGCGCCTGCCGACCTCGTCTGGCAGATGTGGGCCGACCCGGCTCACTTCAGCGCCTGGTACGGCCCGCCGGGCGCGACGATTCCCGTGGCGCAGATGGACGTCCGCGCTGGCGGCTCCCGCCTGATCTGCATGGAGATGCAGACACCCGACGGCGCGATGTCGATGTGGTTCGCAGGCGAGTACGTCGAGGTCGCCGCGCCGGCGCGCCTCGTCTACACCGAGTCCATGGCCGACGAACACGGCGAGGTGCTGGCACCCGATGCGATGGGAATGCCCGCCGGGCACCCCACGACCACGACGGTCACCGTCGAACTCACCGACCTCGGCACCACCACACGCGTCGTGATGACCCACGCCGGCATCCCGAGCGACTCTCCCGGAGCGATGGGTTGGCAGATGGCCTTCGACAAGCTCACCGCGTATCTCGCAGGCCACGCCGCCGGCTGACGCCGAGGCCAGTCGGCCCCGGGCCCGACATGATCGGATCAGGTACGGTGCCGAGCCATGGACGTCTTCGAAGCCATGGAGACCTGCCGGGCGATCCGGTATCTCAAGCCCGACCCCGTCGACGACGAGCTGATCGACAAGATCATCCACGCCGCCATCCGGGCCCCGAGCCCCGGCAACTCCCAGGGTCGCGACTTCGTCGTCGTGCGGGACCAGGCCAAGAAGCAGGCGATCGGCGACGCCATCGAAGCCGCCATGGCCGCCCGCGTCGACGCCATGGAACGCCCCGACAAGACCCACCGGCTGATGCTCGACGGCACCGCGCACCTCGTTCGGTCCATTGCCACGTGTCCCGTCCTGATCCTGGTGTGTGGCAAGGCCGTCTATCCGCCGCAGTCGCCGCGGGTCGATTTCGTCTGGTCGTCCATCTACCCGGCGGCGCAGAACCTCATCGTCGCCGCCCGAGCCCTGGGGCTGGGCACGACGTTCACGACCTTTCAGGGCGTCGCCGACGCCGTCATCCGCGACACGCTCGACATCCCCGACGACGTGCACATCGGCTGCATGATCCCGGTCGGGTGGCCCGACGCGAAGTTCGGCCCCGTCAACCGGGTCCCCCTCGACCAGGTCATCCACCGCGACGGCTGGCAGGGCGACCTGCGGCCACCCGTCGTCTGACGTCTCGACGCATGGGCCGTACACCTGTCGTCCCGGCTGGCGCCGAAAAGCGTCGCCAGGGCAACCGTTTTCGGCGCCAGACCGACTGGCCATCGGGTCCGGCGCCGAAAAGTGCTGCCAGGACAACGGATTTCGGCGCCAGACCGAATGGCCGCATGACAGCGAGCGACACGATCGCCCAACCAGCCACTCACCCGTACTGCCCCGAGGAGTTCGACCATGACGATTGCACCTGACTTCACCGACAGCCCGCTGGCCGCCCTCACCTCGCTCGCGGGACGGCGAGCCGTCGTCACCGGCGGCGCCAAGGGCATCGGCGAGCGCATCGCCTACCGGTTCGCCGAGGCCGGCGCCGACGTCATCATCGGCGACATCGACCTCGACGGCGCGGCCGCCGCGGCAGCCGCCATCAGCGAGGCGACCGGCGCCACCATCGAGGCGGCCGAGCTCGACGTCACCGACACTGCGTCGATGGCCGCGGTAGCCGACCACGCTGTTGCTGCTGGCGGCCTCGACATCTGGGTCAACAACGCCGGGATCTTTCCCACCACCGGCGACCCCCTCGAGGTCACCGACGAGTTCCTCGACACCATGCTCGCCGTCAACGTCCGCGGCACCTACGTCGGCGCCCGCGAAGCCGCCAAACGCATGGCCGACGGTGGCGTCATCATCAACCTGGCGTCGACCGCCGGCTTCAAGGCCGCGCCCGGCATCAGCGCCTACGTCGCGTCGAAGCACGCCGTGGTGGGCATCACCAAGAACCTCGGCATCGAGCTCGGCCCCCTGGGCATCCGAGTGCTCGGTCTCGCCCCGTCGGTCATCGCCACCCCAGGTGTCGCCGACCAGATGGGACCGCTCAAGGCCGCAGGCCTCGACATCGAGAAGCGCCTGGCCGCCAACCCGCTGGGGCGGGGCGGCGTGCCCGACGACATCGCCCGCGTAGCCCTGTTCTGCGCCAGCGACCTGTCTGCCTACATGACCGGGTCGGTGCTCGCCGTCGACGCCGGTTCGCTGGCCTGACGCGCCGCCTCGCCAGCGGGCCGCTGCTCGCCTGCGGGGCTGCCTGTGTCCAGGGCCGCTATCCGTACGGGTCATCGGCCTGAGCCTGCCGTTCGTCGGGCCGCCGCCCGCCCGGACGTGCGCCATGGACCGACTCCGCCGATCCGACGGCCCAGCCAGGTCGCGCTGGTCAGACCCACCCAACGGCCGCCCTCGCGGTCGGTATCGCGCAGTGCTACCGAGCGCGGCCGGCGCCGAGGATGGTCACGGCGTTCGATCTCCGGTCGGCCACGTCGCTGGCATGCGCTGGCGCCGAGAATGGTCGCTCCGACGACGGTTCTCGGCGCTGGACCGCGTGGCCTCGCAGCGCATCGATCACGCCCGGCCCGCCGCCAGCCCAGTCGCCACCATTCCAGCCCGCTGTGTCATCATCGCCCGATGCGCACGATCGAACAGCACGGACCGACCAAGCGAGCGATGCCATGACCAGCTCCGAGGGACGCCTGGCCGGCAAGGTCGCCGTCGTCACCGGCGGCGGCAACGGCATCGGCGCTGCCAGCAGCATGCGCTTCGCCGAGCACGGCGCCAAGGTCGTGGTCGCCGACGTCCAGGCCGACAAGGCCGCCGAGACCGCCGCAGCCATCATCGACGCCGGCGGCGAGGCCATGTCGCTCGCCGTCGATGTCACCAGCCGCGACGACAACGAGGCCATGGCCGCGCTGGCCGTCGACACCTGGGGGAGCCTCGACGTCGTGCTCACCGCCGCCGGCATCAGCCACGGCAACTACGTCTCGGGCGACCTCGAAGCCGACATCAAGATGCTCACCGGGCGCATCCCCTACATCGAACGCCCGGGATGGGACTTCGTCGAAGCCGATCTCGACGAGTGGGACCTCGTCCACGCAGTCAACCTCAAGGGCACCCTCATGGGGATGCAGGCGTGTGCGGCGCGCATGCTCGACGCGGGCACCGGCGGCAGCATCGTCACCATCGCCAGCGTCGCCGCCAAGAACCCCGACGCCGGGCCGCTGGCCTACACGACGTCGAAGGCGGGGGTCTGGATGCTCACCAAGAAGGCGGCCCGCATGCTGGGCCCCGCCGGCATCCGGGTCAATGCCATCGGGCCCGGCTTCATCCAGACCCACATGACTGCCGTGTTCGAGCTCATCCCCGAAGAGGAGCGCAAGGCCCGTTTCGAGGACACCGTGCCGTTGCGCCGCAAGGGCCGCCCCGGCGAGATCGCCGACGCTGCGCTGTACCTGGCCAGTGACGAGTCGAGCTACGTCACCGGCACGATCCTTCACCCCGACGGCGGCTACTTCACCGACTGATCCTGCGAAATCTGGGACTTGTGCCTGCGGATGTCCGGCACAAGTCCCAGATTTCGGCGGGAGTGGTGAGCGGTCGGGATCGAGGTCAGAGGCCGAGGCTGCGGCCGATGATCTCTTTCATGATCTCGGTCGTGCCGCCGTAGATGCTCTGCACCCGACCATCGCGCCAGGCGCGGGCGATGGGGTACTCCTCCATGTAGCCGTAGCCGCCGTGGAGCTGCAGGCACTGGTCGGTCACCCGCTTCTGGAGCTCGGTGGTCCACCACTTGGCCATCGCCGCCTCCTCGGCGGTGAGGGCCTTGTCGTTGTGGGCCAGCACGCAGCGATCGAGGAACGCCCAGGCGATCTCGAGCTCGGTGGCCATCTCGGCCATCTTGAACTTCGAGTTCTGGAAGCTGCCGACGGGCTGGCCGAACGCAGTGCGTTCCTTGACGTAATCGAGGGTGACGTCGAAGGCGTACTGGCTGCCCGCAACTGCCGAGATCGCGATGTTCAGCCGCTCCTGGGGCAGGTTGAACATCATGTAGTAGAAGCCCTTGCCCTCCTCGCCGAGACGATTCTCGACCGGCACCCGCACGTCGGTGAACGACAGCTCGGCGGTGTCCTGGCTGTGGCGGCCGATCTTGTCGAGGTTGCGGCCCCGCTCGAACCCCTCCATGCCCCGCTCGAGGACCAACAGCGTGATGCCCCGGTGCTTGGCCTCGAGGTCGGTCTTGACCGCGACGACCACGACGTCGGAGATGATGCCGTTGGAGATGAACGTCTTCGACCCGTTGACGATGTAGGTGTCGCCGTCGCGCACGGCCGTGGTGGCCATCCCCGCGAGATCCGAGCCCGCGCCCGGCTCGCTCATGGCGATGGCCGAGATCAGCTCGCCGCTGCACAGCCCCGGCAGCCACCGCTGCTTCTGCTCGTCGGTGCAGTACTCCATGAAGTACGGCAGCACGATGTCGTTGTGCAACCCGATGCCCGACCCGGCGCCGGCCACTCCGGCGGCGTCGAGCTCCTCGCCCATGATGAGGCTGAAGACGAAGTCGTCGCTGCCGCCGCCGCCATACTCCTCGGGCACGGCGATGCCGAGGAACCCGGCCGCGCCGGCAGCTTCGAACAGCGACCGGTCGACGATGCCCGCCGCCTCCCACTTCTCGTTGTTCGGCACGACCTCGCGCTCGACGAACTGGCGGAAGCTCTCGCGGAAGAGGTCGTGCTCGGCGGTGAAGATCGTGCGTTCCATGAGTGCGAATCGTACGTGACCCAGCCCGATGGCGAGGATTCACGGCCCCACCCGGTGTCGGGTCAGCCCAGCGCGGTTTCCATGAAGCCGGCGGCAGAGCCCGAGTCCTCGGACTCGGCACGGATGCCTGTCAGGCCGGTCACGGCCACATAGCCCGCGTCGACGAGCGCGGTGTCGGTGTCGGCCTTGAGCTCGACGTCACGGGGCGTGATGCGCACCGTCAACGTGCCGGGCACCGAGCCCTCGAGGCTCGTCGTTGTCGTCCCGAACGCCGCCAGCCGTCCCCAGCGCACCCCGGCGATGTCGCCCAACGCCACATTGGGGACGTTGACGTTCAGCACCGTCTTGCGTGGCGCGTCGACCAGCCAGTCGATCGCGGCGACGCTCACCGCGGCGCCGGTCTCCCAGATCATGGGGTCGTCGGTGTCCTTCTGGCTGATCGCCAGCGCCGACAGCCCGAAGTTCTGGGCGATCAATGCCCCGCCGACCGTGCCCGACTGCAGCACGCCCCGGCCGCAGTTGGTGCCGTCGTTGATGCCCGACGCGACCAACTCCGCACGCGGCCCGTAGGTCCCGAGCATCGCCGTGAGCACACAGAACGCCGGCGGCCCGTCGACGGCCCAGGTGACGATGTCGTCGGCATCGGGGACGCGGTGCGCGGTGACCTCGACCTCCACCCCGTCGAGCAGCGTGCCGACCCCGGCGCCCCAGCCCGACCGCTCACCCGATGGCGCCACGATCATCACGTCGTGGCCGGCGTCGCGCAATGCGACCGCCATGGCGTGGATACCCGGCGACTGCACGCCGTCGTCATTGGTCAACAGCACCGATGCCATGTGGTGGTCATCTCCTCGCGAGCGTGCTCGCATCATCGATTCAGCAGGGTCAGTCGACCGGCGGAGGAGCCTCGGCTCGTCGTCAGACGACGTCGACGCCGCACACTACGGCACGCTTCGGCGCCGCCGGCGACGTCAGTACGCAGTGGTGTCGGCCAGATGGGCGATGTCGTAGTCGCTCGCCGCAGCGAAGGTGCGGGTGACCATCTCGTCGAGCAGGGACGCGCCCCGCTCGTTCGACCCGTCGAGGTCCGACACCACCACCTGGCTGAAGGCCTGCACCATCAAGCTGGCCCGGATGTCGCGCCAGCATCGGTCGAGCGGGTAGTCGGTGACGCCGTGAGCGATCAGCTCGCCGTGATAGCGCTCGACCAGTGTCGGTCTCGTGGGCACGGCGGTCGTCGACGGTCATCGACGCGGCCAGCCAGTTCGCGACATCCCACGCACCCCAGAACCGGGTGACGAACTGGAAGTCGATCATGGTCACCGCGCCGTCGGGGGTGAACAGGTAGTTCTCGCAGCGGCTGTCGGTGTGGGCCATGGTGAGGGCCCCCTCGTCGACGGCCCAGTCGAGGAAGCCCGGCGTAGCGCGGGATGAACGCCTCGACGGCGTCGAGGGTGTCGGCATCGAGAACCCCGTCCCAGCGTGCCCGGAACGCGCCGATGCGGTCGGCCGCCAGGGCTGCGGAGCCCTTGTACATGTCGTTGTTCATCGGTGGCAGCCACGGATGGGCATCGAGGGTGTCGTCGCCCCAGAAGTGGGCATGCACCCTGGCGAGCATCGAGAACACCGACGCCGTCTCGTCGACACCGGCCCCGACGATCTGGTCCATCACCGTGACGTCGGCGATCTCCTCGAGCAGCAGCACGAACGGCACCGAGCCCTCGGCCATGTCGGCATGGAGGCACCGCGGTGTGCGCACCGGCATCGACGACGCGGCGTGGCGATAGAAGCTGATCTCTCGGTCGTAGAAACCCATCGCCTGGCACAAGAAGACGTTCTCGGGTGCCGATGAGGCGCACTTCGCGATGATCGACGCCGGCCCGTCCTGGCCCTCGGCGTAGCTGAGATGCACCCGGCTGACCTCGCCGAGGATCCCGACACCCTCGCCCAGGTCCTCCCAGCGCATCGAGGCGACGGTGCCGATGTCGTCGGGCAGGACCGTGTTGAGCCAGTCGACGGTGATGTCGGCAACACTGCCCGGGATCGGTGTGGCGGATGTCATGGCCAGAGATCCTACGGGCTTCGCGGCGACCGGACATCGTGGCCCTCATGGGCTGAGGCGACGCGATCCGGCACGCTCGAGCGGGAACGGGCATGCTTGAGTGCTCGTCTCGATCACGACCACCCTCAGGAGATGCCATGCGCCTCGGCTACAACACCGGATACTGGAGCTCGGGACCGCCCAAGGGCGTCGTCGAGGCCATCGCCGAGGCCGACAAGCTGGGCTACGAACACATCTGGGCCGCCGAGGCCTACGGCTCCGACGCCCTCACGCCGCTGGCGTGGTGGGGCGCCAACACCACCAACGTCAAGCTCGGCACCTCCATCATCCAGATGTCGGCGCGCACCCCGGCCGCCACCGCCATGGCCGCCATGACCATCGATCACCTCAGCGGCGGTCGCTTCATCCTGGGCATCGGCGCCTCGGGTCCTCAGGTGGTCGAGGGCTGGTACGGCCAGCCCTACCCGCGCCCGCTCGAACGCACCCGTGAGTTCGTCGAGATCATGCGCACCATCTTCGCCCGCGAGGACTACGTCGACTTCCAGGGCAAGCACTACCAGATGCCCTTCCCCGGCGGCACCGGCCTCGGCAAGCCGCTCAAGTCCACCGTGCATCCGCTGCGCACGGACATCCCGATCTACCTCGCCGCCGAAGGCCCCAAGAACGTGGCGCTGTCGGCCGAGATCTGCGACGGCTGGCTGCCGCTGTTCTTCGCGCCCAAGGACGACCAGTTCTACCGCGACGCCCTGCAGAAGGGCTTCGACGCGGGCGGCAACCAGCGCGGCTTCGACGACTTCGAGGTCGCCGCCACCGCCATCATGATCCCCGGCGACGACGTCGAGGCCTGCGCCGACATGGTCCGTCCGATGATCGCCCTCTACGTCGGCGGCATGGGGGCCAAGGGCCAGAACTTCCACTACGACGTGTTCGTGCGCATGGGCTTCGAGGAGCAGTGCGAGAAGATCCAGGAGCTGTACCTGGCCGGCGACAAGCCCGCCGCCATCGCCACGGTCTCGACCGAGATGGTCGAGGCCATCTCGCTGATCGGCCCGCCCGCCAAGATCAAGGACGAACTGGCCATGTGGGACGAGTCGGTGGTCAACACCTTGTTGGTGTCGGGTCCGGTCGACCTGGTGCGCTTCGCCGCCGACATCGTCAGCTGAGCGGCCGGAGCATGAGTTCGATCGATCCTCGTACCCCCGTCATCGTCGGCGTCGGTCAGGTGAAGCAACGCTTCCGCGACTACACCGACGCCGAACCCTTCGAACAGGCCGTCCTCATGGAACGGGCCACCCTGTTGGCCGCTGCCGACGCCGGCGCGCCGGCGCTGTTGAACCAGATCGACGTCATGGCCGTGATCTCCGGGATCTGGGGCTACCCGGACCCGGGACGGGTGATCGCCGATGCGGTCGGCTCCCCGCAGGCCACCACGCTGCTGAGCGCGCAGGGCGGCAACATGCCCCAGGCAACGGTGGCCCATGCCGCCGAGCTGATCGTCGCCGGCGACGCCGACGTGGTCGTCGTGGCGGGCGGCGAGGCCACCTATTCGAAGAACAAGCTCCGCGCGCTCGGCCGCACGCTGCCGCGCACGGGGGCCGATCTGCCGCGGGCCGCGACCTACGGCGAGGACGTCACCATGTCGTCGGACCACGAGGAATCGCTCGGGTTCGATCGCCCCACCAGCGTCTACCCGCTGTTCGAATCGGCCGTGCGCGCCGCGGCGGGTCGGTCCATGGACGACCACGCCGCCTACATCTCCGAGCTGTGGGCGCGGGCCAATGCCGTATCGGTCGGCAACCCCCACGCCTGGAACCGGTTGCCGCTCACCCCCGAACAGATCCGGACGCCGGGTCCCGACAACCGCATGGTGGCCACGCCCTACACCAAGGCCCTGAACTCGAACTCCTTCGTCGACTACGGCGGCGCGATCATCGTCACGTCGGCCGAGCGGGCCGCGGCACTCGGGATCGAGCGCGATCTCTGGGTGTTCCCGGCGAGCGCCACCGACGGCCACGCCACGCTGCTGTTCTCCGAACGCGACGACTTCCACACCTCGCCTGCGATCCGCCACACCGGCAGGCTGGCCCTGGAACTCGCGGGCGTGGGCATCGACGACATCGGGCCCATGGACCTGTACTCGTGCTTCCCGTCGGTGGTGCAGATCACGATGGCCGAGCTCGGCATCAGCGACGATCGGGTGTTCACCACCACGGGCGGTCTGCAGTTCTTCGGTGGTCCGATGAACAGCTATGTGGTGCACGCCATCGCGTCGACGGTCGAGGCGGTGCGGGCGTCGGCCACGCCGGGGTTCGTGCACGCGAACGGCGGCTTCATCACCAAGCACAGCTGCGCGGTGTACCTGCCCGAACCACCGTCGACGCCGTTCGTCCGTGCCAACGTCCAGGAGGCCATCGACGCCTACCCACGTCGCGAGGTCGACATGGCGCCCGACGGCGAGGGCGTCGTCGAGAGCTTCACCGTCCTGCACGGTCGTGATGGCGCCGAGAAGGCGCTGGTGACGGCGATCATGCCCGACGGCCGTCGGGCGCTCGCCACCACCGACGATGCGGCGACGATGGCGGCGATGGAGACCACCGACCACGTCGGCCGCACGGTGCGTGTCCAACCCGACGGCAAGGCCGAGATCACCGCCTGAGCCGGGCCCGGGGCCCGGAGTCAGCAGGTCCGGCGCCGAGAATGACTGCCAGGCGACGATCTTGGCGCCGGAACCTGGGGTGGTCGAGTGGCGCCGAGACCGGCGCTGGCGACCGTTCTGGCGCCGGAACCGCTCGGCGTGGCAACCTGGCGCCGAGAATGGCTGCTCGGCGACCATTCTTGGCGCCGACCGCCGACGGACCGAGCGCTCGAGGAGTCCCCATGCCTGCACCTGCAATCGGGCTCACGCTCTTTCCGACCTGTCGGACGCTGCCGCCGGCCCGGCTCGCCAAGGAGGCCGAGGATCGTGGCTTCGAGTCGATCTGGTTTCCCGAACACAGCCACATCCCGGCCAGCCGGCTGACGCAGCTGGCCCGGGCGCCCAGCCCGGCAACGAGGACCTGCCCGACTACTACTGGCACCTCAACGACCAGATCGTCGGGCTGTCCATGGCGGCGGCGGTCACCGACACCATCCGCCTCGGCACCGCCGTCACCCTCGTGCCCCAGCACGACCCCGTCTGGCTGGCCAAGCAGATCGCCACGCTCGATCACCTCAGCGGCGGACGCGTCGAGCTCGGCGTCGGCTTCGCGTGGAACCGCGAGCAATGCGCGTCCCACGGCGTCGACTTCGCCCGCCGACGCGAGATCACCCGCGACAACATCGCCATCATGCGGGCCCTGTGGACCCAGGACACCGCCGCATACGAGGGCCAGCTGCGGTCGCTCGAACCGTCGTGGGCCTACCCGAAGCCCGCACAGGACGGCGGGCCGCCGGTCATCCTCGGCGGCGGGTGGGGCCCGAAGCTGCTCGCGCACCTCTGCGACTGGGCCGACGGCTGGATGCCCATCTCGGCGCGGTCTTCGCTGGCGAGCCGTCTCGAGCTCGTGCACGCCGCGGCGGTCGAGGCCGGTCGCGACCCGTCGACCATCAGCGTCACGGTCATGGGCGCGACCGAGGATCCCGACGGCCTCCGTTCGCTGGGCGACGAGGGCATCGACCGGGCCGTGCTCACCATCTGGGGTGAGGACGGTGACCACGTCCTGGCCGAGATGGACCGCTTCGCCGAGATCCGCCGCCGCGCCATCGGGTAGGCGAGGCGCGCCCGTCCCGATGCGCAGGCGGACCGCCGGCTCTACTGTCGAGGGTGCCGATCGACGTATCCCGGGGGAACACACGACGATGACCGACACCGCTGACACGCCAGCGAGCACCGAAGCCGCAACCGACGCGGTCGACTACGACCCGGTCGGTGCCGACACGCTGGACGATCCGTTCCCGGCCTACGCCGAGCTGCGCGCCCGGTGCCCGGTCCATCACCACGACGGGCTCGACAACCCCATGCTCACGTTCTCTCGTCGCGAGGACGTGCAGTGGGTCCTGACCGATCAGGCCACGTGGTCGAACCGCTACGGCCCCGGCATCAGCTTCAGCGACGACAACGTCGGCGACCTCCAGCGCTACGACCCGCCGGTGCACGAGACCCGCCGTCGGTTCCTCCGCGCGCCGTTCCTGCCCCGAACCGTCGACGCGTCCCGGCCCGGCATCGCGGCGCTCGCCAACGAGCTCGTCGACAGCTTCGCCGGTCGCGAGGTCATCGAGCTCCACGACGACTACGCGCTGCCTCTGCCCGTGCGGGCCTTCACGGCGCTGATGGGGATCGACGACGAGGCCGCCGACGACTTCAAGACCTGGGCCGACGCGCTCACCATCGGCATGACCTACCCCGACCAGGCCCGTGACGCTCGACGGGCGATGTCGGCCTACACCCGAGCGCAGATCGAACAGCGCCGTGCCGCGGCCGCCGACGTCGCACCCGGCGAGGACCCGGTCGGCACCGTCGTGCCCGAGGGGTTGCTCAGCCACCTGGCCTGCCACGCCCTCGACGACGGCACGATCATGCCGGTCGACGAGGTCGCCGCCATGGTCGGCCAACTCCTCGTCGCCGGCCACGAGACCACGACCTCGCTCATCGCCAACGCCGTCTGGCGCCTGCTCGAGGTGCCCGAACGCTGGGAACGCCTCGTCGCCGAACCCGAGTTGGTTCCCAACGTCATCGAGGAGAGCCTCCGGCACGATCCACCGGTGCTGGGCCTGTGCAAGACCAACAACGTCGCGGTCGAGCGCCACGGCGTCGACCATCGACCCCGACACCAAGGTCATGGTGCTCTATGCCTCCGCCAACCGAGACGAGGCGATGTTCGACCAGCCCGACGAGTTCGTGATGGACCGGCCTCTCATCGAGGCCAAGCGGCATCTGTCCTTCGGGTGGGGCGCCCACTTCTGCCTGGGCTCGCATCTGGCCCGCCTCACCGGGCGGGTCGCACTCGAGGTCCTCGTCGAACGGCTGCCCCGCCTGGCGCTCGCCGGCGCAACCCGAACGCATCGGTGCGCCGTTCCTGTGGGGACGCGCCCGCCTTCCCATCAGCGCCGAACCCGCTGAGTTCGCCTCGGCCCGTGCGGCCCGCACCTCGCGCGCGTCGTGCGGCGACGTCAGCAGGACCGACCGCAGCGCCGGCGCCTCGGGGCTCGCGCCGGGGGCCGATGGCGCCAACGGTGACCATCGTGGCGACGAGGCGCGTCGTCGCCGGGCAGGCGCACGCTGATCAAGCAGCCTCCGGGAACGCAGCTGATCAGCAGCGCACCATCCCGCCGCGGTCGATCGACCGTCGGTTCGTCGAGGCGGCTGCGGCCAGGTAGAGCCGCACGGGACCAGCGGCATCGACCAGGACCCCGGTGGCGGTGCGGACGAGCCTGCGTCGGGCGCCGGGTGGATCTGGACGTCGAGCGACAGCGCTGACGGCGCGTGCATCGGCCAGCAACGTGACCGACACGTCCCGGTCGTCGATCACCAAGCCGACCATCGCGGCGGTCGGTGCGTGCCTCGCGCGTCGACCCGCCAGTCGTCCGGTGAGCCTGCGAGGGCGACGTCGAGCACGCCACGCCAGCACCATCGACACCGGCAGCATCGGCAGGTTCCACCGTGGAGCGGTCCGTCGTGGTCGGCGGTGCGCGGGGTCGGACTGGCAGGCCTCGATGCGTTCGAGCCAGCCGGAACGCAGCTCGCACGCGGCCTGGCGGCGGCCCGTCGTCGTCGGCTGCGCAGACCGGTGGCCGGTCGGCCAGAGTCGCCGTCGAACCACGGGATGACCGCCCGGCCCGCCCGGGTCGCGACCACGAGCGTGCCCGGATCCTGCGGCGGCCAGAGCGACGATCAGCGCGCCGTCGGCGTCGATCGTCGTGCACGGCCAGGACGGGCACGACACCGGGAAAGCGAGCGACGATGCTGTCGATCCAGCCATCGCTCGGGGGCCTCGGTCGAGACCGACGATGTCGGTGCCGTCGATGCCGAACAGCGCCACGGCACGCCGCCCGGCCGCAGCGTTGCAGAGCCCGGCGACGAGCCGCGCCGTTGCAGTGGGGCCACGGGATCGTCGGGGTGGCAACGATCAGGCGAGGGATCGTCGTCGGCGTCGCACGGCGAGCTCGACTCGCGCGCCAGGCGAGCGAATCGAGGTCGCAGGTGTCCACGCCACCCGATTGTGGGCGCTCGCCCCTGCTGCGCCAGCGGTGAATCGACCCATGGGTCAGCGGCCTGCCTGCGCCAGGTCCTCTGACGCCGGGTCCGCTACCGGGCACGAGGTCACGTCGGCACGCGAGACGCGTCGAGCACGGTCAGGACGTGAGGGTCTTGAGCTGGTCGATGACGGCCAGCGGGTCCGGGCCCACCGGGGTGATGTTCAACGTGGTGACGCCCGCTTCGCGGTAGGCGTCGACACGCTCGCGAACGTAGCCGGCGTCGCCGATGAGGCTGGTGGCGTCGAGCAGTTCCTGGGGCACGGCCGCCATCGCTTCTTCCTTGCGGCCGTCGAGATACAGGTTCTGGATGAGCTCGGCCTCTTCCTCCCAGCCGTAGCGGCGCACCAGGCTGTTGTAGAAGTTGCGGCCCTTGGCGCCCATGCCGCCGATGTACAGCGCCGCCATGGGGCGGGCCAGGTCGCGGTAGCGACCGACCTCGTCCTCGGAGCCGATGGCCACGACGCCGCCGGCGACGATCTCGAGCGGGCCGAGCGACGGGTCGCGCTGGGCGGCGCCGATGGCGAGGTCGTCGCCCCAGACGTCGTGGGCGCGTTCGGGCACGAAGAACACCGGCAGCCACCGGTCGGCGAGCTCGGCGGTGAGCTGGACGTTCTTGGGGCCGAGCGACGCCAACAGGATGGGGATGTCGGGGCGCTTCGGATGGTTGATGATCTTCAGCGGCTTGCCGAGCCCGGTGCCCTGTTCGGGCGGCAACGGCAGCGTGTACATCTCGCCGTCGTAGGTGACCGGTTCTTCGCGGCGCCAGATCTTGCGGCAGATCTCGATCATCTCGCGCGTCGCCTGCAGCGGCTTCTTGTACGGCAGGCCGTGCCAGCCCTCGATGACCTGGGGGCCCGATGCGCCGAGGCCGAGCACGAACCGGCCGTCGGACAGCGTGTCGAGGCCGACGGCGGTCTGGGCCATGAGCGACGGCGTGCGGGTGTAGACGGGCAGGATGCCCGATGCGATCTCGACGCGTTCGGTCAGCGACGCCAGGTACCCCATGACGCTGACGGCATCGAGCCCGTAGGCCTCGGCCACCCACACCAGATCGATGCCCGCCTTTTCGTACTCGGGGACCTTCGCGAGCTGGGCGAGCGGGTCACGGGCGTATTCGATGGCCATGCCGAGTTTCATAGGCGTTGTGCTATCAGCCAACCGGTGAGCTCCGCCAGTCCACCGTGTGCACCGTGGTGAGCTCGTCGATGCCCTTGAGGTCGAGCTCGACCCCGGGTCCGAAGCGCAGGTCGCCGCGTGGTTCGGCGATCTGGCGCACCAGCGACGACACCAGGATCTCGGCGCCGTCGGCAGCGGCGCCGACCCGGGCCGCGATCAGGACATGGCGGCCGAACAGGTCGCCTTCGTCGTCGAGGAGGACCTCGCCGGTGTGCATGCCGATCCGGACCCGAACGGCCAGATCGGGCCGTTCGCGTTCGAGGCGGTCGAGGTCGCGCTGCACGCCGATGCTGCACAACAGCGCCTGGCGGGCGCTCGGGAAACACAGCATGTAGCCGTCGCCCTGGTTCTTCACGACCCGGCCCCGGTGGGCGGCGACGTGGGCCTTCATGAGGTCGTTGTGGTGGTTGAGGATCTCGAGCCAGCGCACGTCGCCGACGGCGAGGGTCCGTTCGGTGGAGGACTCGATGTCGCTGAACACGATGGTGAGGGTGCCGGGCTCGTCGGCGACGCCGATGAGATCGGCGCTGATGCCCTGGGTGGTGACGGCGGTGGCCACCAGATCCATCGACGTGGTCCGCCCGTCGCCGACGGTCGCGGTGACCGTCTGGCGTGCGGCGGGTCGCACGACGTCGGCAGCCGCCTGGACCTCGATGACGGCATCGCCGAGCTCGATCGTGCCGCCGGCGCGCACGACGAGCGGCGTCGGTGAGGCGGACGCCGTCGACGCTGGTGCCGTTGGAGCTGCCGAGGTCGCTGACACGTACCGAGGTCGCCGACACCGGCTCGAAGCTGGCGTGGCGGCGCGACACCTTGGCGTCGTCGATGATCAGCCCGGCCGCCTCGCGGCCGACCTCGAGGGTGTGGTCGAGGACGACGGTGAGCGGGTGGCGTCCGGTGTCCGCACCACCAGACGTGGATGTGCCATGGACGAGAGCATTGCACAGCGCATGGCAGATCGATCGATTCGCGTCGCCCGCCGATGCCCGAGCCGTGTCGGTCCACGCGGGCGCCAGGCACCGTCGACATCGACGATGTGGCAGTGGAACTGATCGAACGCCCCGGCGGGGCCGCCGCCGGCTGAGCCGGGGCGGCCCATCGCTCGCAGCGGGGGAGGGGTCCTGCTGGGCGACGCCGGGCGAGGGCGCTGGTGGGCGCCCGGTCAGCGACTGAGGATGGTGACGCCGCTGATCCCGGGGGCGCCGTACACGTGGGTGTAGGCGACCTTGGGGTCGTTCGGGACCTGGCGCTTGCCGGCCTGGCCCCGCAGCTGCAGCACGTTCTCGTACACCTGACGCAGACCCGACGCGCCGATGGGCTCGCCGTTGGCCAGACAGCCACCGTCGGTGTTGACCGGGAAGCGGCCGCCGATCTCGGTCTCGCCGTCTTGGATCATGCGTTCCTGCTCGCCGTGCTCGCAGAAGCCGTTCTCGGCCATGTGCATGATCTCGGCACCGGCCTCGGTGTCCTGCAGCTGGGCGAGGTCGATGTCCTCGGGACCCATGCCGGCCATCTCGAAGGCGGCCTTGGACGTGTCGACGGTCGGGACCGGGGCCGTCGTCGGCGGCGATCCACGGCGACATGACCTCGAACGAGCCCCATCGGCGGCTGCGCACTGCGGCGGCGTTGAGGTAGATCGGGGTGTCGGTGTACTGGTGGGCCTTGTCGGCCTTGGCCAGCAGCAGCGCCACGCCACCCTCGGCCGGCGAGCAGAACATGAACTTGGTCAGCGGGTACGACAGCATCTCGGATTCGAGGATCTGCTCCTCGCTGATCGGCTGGCGCCGCCAGGCGTTGGGGTTGTGCTCGGCGTTGCGGAACGCCTTGGCCGAGACCTTCGCCAGGGTGGAGTGCGAGATGTCGTACTGCTCCATGTAGCGGTTGATCTTCATGCCGAAGAACTGGGTGGTCAGCGCCATGCCGGACTTGCCGTACCAGTCGCCGAGGCCGGCGCCGCGGGTGTTGACCCGGAACGCGCCCCGCTCGTGCTTGTCGTAGCCGACGGCCATCCCGAGGTCGTAGGCGCCCGACGCGATGGTGTTGTAGGCGCTGAACAGCGCCGAGCCGCCGGTGGCGCAGCCGTTGGCGACGTTGATGAACTGCAGGCCGGTCAGGCCGAGCTTGGAGACCATGGTGTCGGCGGCACCCGCGGCGGCGCTGCCGCCGAAGGCGAACTGCACGTCGGACCATTCGATCCCGGCGTCTTTGAGGGCCTCGCGCACGGCATAGACGCCCTGCTCCTGGCCGGCTCGCCTTCGGGGTGCGCCCGAACGGGTGCATCCCGATGCCGACGATGGCGACTTCTGGTTTGGACATGGTGTGGCTCCTCAGCTCTCGACCGGGGCGAAGGCGAAGGTGATGACCTCGTTGCCGTCGTCGTCGGTGTACAGCGGCACGAACACCAGCTCCATGTCCATGCCGATCTTCAGTTGCTCGCGGTCGGCGGTGGTGAGGCGGGTCTCGACCTTGACCTCACCGGGCAGTCTCGACGTAGCCCACGCCGAAGGGTTCGAAGTTCTCGACGTCGCCTGCATAGGGCGGCGCCTTCGGCGGGAAGCCCTGGATGGTCCAGGTCCACAGCGTGCCCCGGGTGGACAGCTCACGTTCGTGGGTGTCGCCGGAGGCGCAGCGGGGGCATCCCGACTGGGCCGGGAAGATGATGGCGCCGCAGTCGGCGCACTCCGAACCGATCAGTTTCGGTTCGTCGGACGGCCAGGTGAAGAGGCCTTCCTCGATCGGGACCTGCGTACCCACGTGTTCCCCCTGGGGTGTCGTACATATCGAACGGTCAATTATCGCAGACTGACGCCACCTCTGCTGGGGCGCCTCGAACCCGAGAACGGCTGGGGTCAAGTCTGCTTTCAACCAACTCAACTCGCCGCGCCCAGGGGCCCGACGTCCGGAGTTGGTGAAACAGACTTGACCCCAGCCCTAGATCGAGCGGCCGGTGCCTTCCCAGTAGGGGCCGCGCAGCTCGCGCTTGAGGATCTTGCCGGTGCCGGTGCGGGGCATCGACACCACGAAGTCGACGATGCGGGGGCGCTTGTAGCCGGCGAGGCGTGTCGCGGCAGCGCCGCAGCAGTTCCTCGGCGAGCTCGGGGGTGGCCTCGACGCCCTCGGAGAGCTCGACGACTGCCTTGACCTCTTCGCCGAACTCGTCGTTGGGGACCCCGATGACCGCGACGTCGGCGACGCCGTCGTGTTCGGCGATGACCGCCTCGATCTCGGCGGGGTAGATGTTGACCCCGCCCGAGATGATCATGTCGATCTTGCGGTCCGACAGGTGCAGGTAGCCGTCGTCGTCGATGTAGCCCGACGTCGCCGGTGGTGAACACGCCCGGCTCGAGATGGGCGGCCTCGGTCTTGTCCGGCGCGTTGTGGTACTCGAAGTCCATGCCCATGAGGCTGCGGAAGTAGAGGGTGCCCTCCTCGCCCACACCGAGGCGGTTGCCCTCGTCGTCGACGACGATGACCTCGACGGTCTCGAGGGGCTTGCCGACGCTGCTGCGCTTCTCGAGCCATTCGTCGGCACGGATGGCCGAGATGAACGAGCCTTCGGTCGAGCCGTAGTACTCGTGCACCACTGGTCCGAACCAGTCGATCATCGCCTGCTTCCACGCCGGTGGACACGGCGCCGCACCGTGCCAGCACGCAGCCAGGGTCGTGGCGTCGAGCTCGGCTCGCTGGGCCTCGGGGACATCGAGCATGCGCTTGAACTGCGTGGGCACCAGGTGGACGTTGGTGACCGCCTCGGCGCCGATGAGGCGCACGGTCTCGGCCGGATCGAACTTGTGGCGCATCACCACCGTGGAGCCGCTGACCATCGGCATGAACGTGAACGCCCACTGTGCCGAGTGATAGACGGGCCCGACCAACAGCGACCGTCCCGCCTCGGGCACGTACGCATTCATGCCCGACGCGATGAGGCTCATGATCTCGGTGGGGATCTCCGTCGATCCCGACAATGCGCCCCGCACTCCCTTGGGCCGACCGGTGGTGCCCGAGGTGTAGAACATCGGCCCGCCCAGCCATTGCGCGTCGTCGGCGAAGATCGTCGGTACCGGCCGCGGCCAGTGCGTCCTCGTAGGCGACGGCGCCCTCGACGGCGTTCACGCTGGCCGTGCCGCCGACGACGATGGTGCGGGTGACGCCGGCGCTGCGAGGATCGGCCAGTGCCGCCTGCGGCGACGTCGACGAAGCGGGCATCGACGATCAGCACCGTGGCGCCCGAGTCCTCGAGCACGTAGGCCAGCTCGTCGGCGACCCAGTGCCAGTTGACCGGCACGTAGGTGCATCCCAGGTGCGCACTCGCCTGGAACACCTCGAAGGCCTCGCGCCGGTTGCCCAGCATCATCGCGATGGTGTCGCCGGGCCTCGACCCCGGCGTCGCGCAAGACGTTGATCAGGCGCCGGGTTCGCTCGTGGAGCTCGCCCCACGTCGTACGTCCGTGCTCGTCGACGAGCGCCTCGTCGTCTGGTCGCTCCACTGCGATGGTGTCGAGAAGTTTCGGCACGGATGCCCCCTGCTAGGTCCGCCCGCCGGTGTGGCGAGGGACCCTAGTGGCTCGGCTCGTCCGCGAACAGGGTGGTATCCGATGAGTGCTGACGCTGTCGGCCCCGGTTGTCGCTGCTGCGCCCGGGCCCGGCTCAGCCCCGGGCTTCGGCCAACACCGCGCGCATGTCGTCGGCGACGATCCGCGCCGCATCGTCGACCGGGAGCTCCCACAGTTCGGTCGAGCACACCTCGAGCCCGATCGGTGCCTTCGAGCCGATCGCATCGAGGCGCCGCACCATCTCGACCAATGCGAACTCGCCGCGCCCCGGTGACACCCGATTCGACAGGCAGTCGATGTAGTAGTCGTCCATGTCGGGGGCGATGGGACCGTCGTTGAACTGGGTGGCGAACACCCGGTCGCCGCCGATGATCGCGATGTCGTCGAGGTCGTTCGTCGAGCGGGTCAGGTGCCAGCTGTCGAAGCAGATGCCGCCGTTGGCGCGGTCGGCC
This sequence comes from uncultured Acidimicrobiaceae bacterium, assembly GCA_963716795.1. GTDB lineage: Bacteria > Actinomycetota > Acidimicrobiia > Acidimicrobiales > UBA8592 > CAVQUE01. The sequence continues at coordinate 55,081 of CAVQUE010000008.1, forward strand.
CGTTCGACGATCTCGCTGGCCAGGGCCAGGGTGCCGATGTTGGTCATCGACGGCACGGCCTCGAGCCCCACCAGCATCCCGTGCTCGGCGCCGCGATCACAGAGCGCCCCGAACCCGACACCCGCCTCGGCGACCGTGCCCGTGTAGTCGCCGATGACCTGGAGGTACCGGCAGGTGAAGTGATCGGCCATCTCCCACACGACCGCCTCGTGGGCGAGGCACTCGTCGGTGGCCCGGTCGGGCGATGCCCACCCCCGCAGCGCCTCGATGTTGGCGATGACGATGCCGGTCTCGTCGAGCGCGGCGTCGACGGCCTCGACCCACGCAGGGTCGTCGCGGTGGCTCATCCATTCGCTGAAGAACAACCCGATGGCCGCGAACCCGGCCTTCGAGGCGGCATGGATGCGCCCGACGACGTCGTCGGTGCGGGGGCGGGAGAAGTGGTCCCACACCAGGTCGTCGGGGCCGAGGTCTCGCGCAGTACGGTTCGCAGCTGACATGGCGACAGTGTGGCGCAGACTGCGCTCGCCGTGCGCCGGAGCCTGATCGATGGCGTCGAGTCCCGACGCCGGGGGAGCGAGACGCCATGCGAGGACTCGAGGGAAAGGTCGCCGTCGTCACCGGCGCCGCACGCCGGCGCGGCATCGGCCGCGCCATCGCCCTGCGGTTGGCCGAGGAAGGCTGCGACGTCGTCGTCACGGGCTCGCGGCGCCACCGGAGGCACTTCCCCGACCACGAACGTGAGATCGGCTGGCTCGGCGCAGCATCGGTCGCCGCCGAGATCGAGGCCATGGGCCGGCGTGCACTCGCCGTCGACGGCGATGTCGCCGACACGGCCGATGTCGACGCCATGGCCGACGCCGTGCGCACCGCCTTCGGCCGCGTCGACGTGCTCGTCAACAACGCCGCCCTGCCGAGCGACGCCGGTGTCGCGCCCATCCTCGACATGGACGCCGACCTCTGGCTGCGCAATGTCGACGTCAACCTCAACGGCCTCTTCCACGTCACCCGGGCCTTCGGCCAGATGATGCGCGAGGCGGGCGACGGCGGCTGCATCGTCAACATCTCGTCGATGGCCGGCCGTCAGGGCCTGCCCAACTACGGCGCGTACTGCGCCACCAAGTGGGCGATGATCGGCATGACCCAACAACTCGCCATGGAACTGGCCGGCGACCGGATCCGGGTCAATTGCATCTGCCCCGGCTCGACCGACACCGACATGATGGACGGCACCTTCGGCCGCACCGCCGCGGCCCGCGGCATCGAGTTCGCCAAGGTCAAGGCCGGCACCGCCGGCCGCGTCCCCTGGGGCCGCCAGGGCCAGGCATCCGAACAAGCCGCAGCCGTCGCGTTCCTCGCCAGCGACGACGCCGGCTACATCACCGGCCAGACCCTCAACGTCGACGGCGGGCTCAGGATGGATTGAGTTTCTGCCGGTCGCGTCAACCGGCCGGCTACCCCGTGCGACATGTGAGTATGGAGCAGACGTCCGAAGACGCGGGGATTGCGTTGACCGTCGCAGATGGCTCCCTCGCGGGAGGATTCGACCAGTGGTACCGAGACGAGTACCGACCGGTGCTGACGATCGCTCTGGCGCTCACCGGCGACGTCGGTACGGCCGAGGACATCACCCAGGAGGCGTTCGCCGCCGCGAGTGCCACCTGGAATGAACTGCTGGGGCATCCGAACCCCTCAGCGTGGATTCGCCGCGTCGTCGCCAACAAAGCTGCCTCGTGGGTCCGTCGCCTGCAGAACCATCGCCGCATCCAACAGCTCCTCCGAAACGATCGGACGCCGGAGGTGCCCCTTCCCCATCCAGAAGTCTGGGCCGCGGTGCGTCGACTCCCGCGACGTCAGGCCCAGGTCGTGGCGCTCCACTACCTGGAGGACCGTCCGGTCACCGACATCGCCGAGCTCCTCGACCTGTCGCCCGGCTCGGTCAAGACGCATCTGAGCAGGGGTCGGGCCAATCTCCGAGCGGCGCTCGGAGAAGGGGGCAATGATGTCTCTTGACCAGCGAATGACCGAGGCGGCTCGAGAGATTCGTGCCTTCGCCCACAATCGTCCGCTGCCGGTGTCGGGACCACCACGGCCAGTTCCACCTCGCCGCCGCGTACGTCCGGTCCTCGTGCTGGCCGGCTTGGCCGCAATCGTCGGACTGGTCGCGATCGTTGCCGATCGCCCCATGGGCGAGACCATCGATGCGACGGCCGATGGCCGCAGCCGACAGGCGGTCCTGCCGTTCGATGACATCGAGGCCTGGACCTACACGATCGTGGAGAGCGACATCGAACTCCCGCTGGCTCGATACGAGATCGGGTACGCAGCTGGCCTCGCGGTCGAACCGAGTGGCGAGGTCGGATGGCCATTGGAGCTGTTCGAACCCTGGCGCGTGCCGACCGATTGCACCGATGCCGAACCGCTCCGCCTCCCGACCCGGACCGATCTCGCTCGAGCCGGTCAGACCGAGCAGACCGTCTCGGCGGAGTGCGACGGCCGGACCATCATCGGCGCCGTCCGAGCCCGCTGGTCGGGAGTCGCCGAGGACGTCACCGTTGCGGCCGGTGTGTTCTCGGCGGTGCGAGTCGACATCGACGCCTCCGGGTTCACCGATCCGTTCGGTTTGCAGATGTCGCTCTGGATCGATGCGGACGTCGGCGTCGTGCGCCACGTCGTGCAGGGCTCCGCGCCGGGCCCGGACCGACTGGTGACTGCCGAGCTCGTCGAGATCGACCCCGCCGAACCAGCGAACCAGGAGAACCCATGAAGCTCACGCGTCTGCTGATCATCCTTGCGTTGCTCGCAGCATCCTGCGGGTCCGACACGGCCTCGGTCGACACCGAAGCCATGCCGACCACGAGCGAGGCGATACCGGAGTCTGCAACCACGGCCGCCGACGAGGCGTCGGCAACCGAGGCCGGACTCGCCGACGTCGGGATCGCGCTGCCGGCCGCCGACTTCGGAGCGGTCGCCTCGAACCGTGAGGAGTTGGTGGTAGAGAAGAACGACCTGCCCGATGAATTCGAGATCCTCGTATCGCTGTTCGAACTCGACGGATCGCTCGTCATCGGCTTCAGTCCCTTCGAAGACCGGGGGCGGAACTGCCTCGAGGCCAGATTCTCGAACGCCGGTGGGCGACCGCGTGCGTACAGCGCGCCGATCTCGGCTGGCACCGGATGTGAGACCTTCTCGCCGTTCCTGTTGGCCGACACCGACGACGACCTGGTCATCTGCAGCGATGTGTACTTCCTCCGAACCGATGCCGACCTCGAGTCACTGAGCGCAGAAGGTTCGACGATGCTCGCTGCGGTGACGGCACCACACTCGGTCAGCGGCGTCGTCTGGATAGGGGCAACGTTCACCGGGCCGATCTCGCCGGAGCAGATCCCCGATGTCGATCTGTCAGAACGCGACTGCGACGTGCAGGCCGAGTTGGCCCTCGACCCCGACGTCCCGCCACACGTCGAGGGCTTGCCGCAGCAGCTCAGCATCGACCCAGCCGACGACGAGGGAATCCGAGTGAACTACTCGGCCCTGGGCGAAGGCGTCGAGTTCATGCTCGGGGTCTACCGGCCAGAGCTGTCGAATTGGGGCGAGATCGTCGTGGATGACGACACGCGCCTCGAAGCTCTCCACGACGATGGTCGGTACCTTGCCTACGTCCCTACCGGTGGCCCCGGGCCCATGAGGGTCAGCCTCTGCGTGTGGGCGTCTGTGCCGGACGACGCCGCCTGTGCGCCCTGATCATCTCCCCAGGCGCAGTGGCGATCGTGCCCCTCGCGTCCGGGGCTTCGCGCCGGGCGCCCTGGGGTTCGGCCGCCTCACCCTGCCTTCCGGGTGCAGGTGTCCGGCTGGTGTCAGCGTGCCCCGAGCAGCGCCTGGAGCTCCTTCACCTTCGGGACCTTTCCCGACAGCACGAGCTCGTCGTCGACCACGAGGCCCGGGGTCTGCATCACGCCGGCGGCCGCGATCTCGCCGTAGTCGGTCACCGACTCGACGGTGGCCTCCCGGCCGAGTTCGGCGAGCGCCGCACGGGTGCGTTCCTCGAGGGTGTGGCAGTTGCGGCATCCGGGGCCGAGGATCTTGATGTGCACGGCATTGCTCCTTCGTTCGGGCGGGGATGGCCCGCTCCGGGGGTGGGTGGGCGGTGATCAGGCGACGATGTTGAACAGGAAACCGATGGCCACGATCCCGGCGGCGACGGTGCCGAAGAAGATGGCCAGCAGCGGTGGGCGCATCACGCGGGCGAGCATGACGCCCTGGGGGATCGACAAGGCGATGCTGCTCATCACGAACGCCATCACGGTGCCGAGCGACATGCCCTTGGCCCACAGGGCCTCGGCGATGGGCACGACCCCGGCGCCGTTGACGTAGAGCGGCACACCGGCGACGGTGGCGACCAGCACGGCCAGCGGGTTGTCGGGCCCGGCCACCCGGGCGAAGGCGTCGGCGGGCACCCAGCCGTGGATCGCGGCACCGATGCCGACACCGGCGAGCACCCACAGCCAGACGCTACGGAAGATCTCGACGGCCTCGGAACGGGCGGCCGCGACGCGCTCGTCGAGGGTGGGGACGTGACCGTCGGCGCGCAACGACGCGACCTTTCCGGCGTGCACCACCGGGTCGACCCAGCGGTCGAGATCGAAGTGGGACAGGATCCAGCCGATCAGCATCGACGAGCGCGCTACCGGCCAGCACGTAGGCGGCGGCGATGTCCCAGCCGAACTGGTCGCCGATCATGATCGCAGCGATCTCGCTGACGAGCGGCGACGCGATCAGGAACGTGAGGGTGATCGCCAGCGGGATACCGGCGGCGACGAACCCGATGAACAGCGGGATCGAGCTGCACGAACAGAACGGCGTCACGACACCGAGCACGACCGCCAGGACGAGGCCGACGAACAGGCCTCGGCCGGCGAGGTAGTCGCGGGCCCGGTCGAGATCGAGGCTGGCCCGGGCGAGGCCGACGACGAACATCAGGCCCGTGAGCAGCAGGAAGATCTTCACGGTGTCGTAGGCGAAGAAGTGCACGGCGCCGACCACCCGATCCTCGAGATCCCACCCGAGGGCGTCGACCGCGGCATCCCACAGCCATTCGTTCAGCGCATAGGCCCCGATCCACGCAACGGCGAGGAGTCCGAGGAGGCCGAGCATCCGACGCGACGATCCGCCCTCATCGGTTTCGCCCAAGGGCGTCGGGAGCTGAACGGCGCTCATCGTCTGCCGCCCACGAACCCGCACCCGTGCACGTGGCTCCTCGGTTCACCGGCTGTTGCATCGTCCACGAGAGTCAGCGTGGTCCCGCATCGACCTCCGCCACAGGGCCGCAGGTCCCGATCAGGGCAAGCGACCGAGGATGCGACCGGGCTGCGGTGCGCTCCCGTGCTGCGACGAGCCGGCTACTGCTGTTGCTGTTGGCGTTCCTCGATCCTGCGGGCTTCGAGGGCTCGGGGGGCCGACGGCTGGACCAGGGTGGCAGGCTGGCGGGTGGGGTCCATGCGGCGGATCTCCACCGAGGCGTCGACCGTCGGGATGCCGTGGCCCGCGTAGGTGCCGCGCATCGGGGGAACGTCGTCGTAGTCGCGGCCGTGGCCGATCTTGACGTGCTGGAAGCCGACCTCGAGCTGATTGGTCGGGATCCAGCGGGAACCAGCCGACGCCTGGAATCGCCGCTTCGAACCAGGCATGGGTCTGGACCCGGACCAGTTCGCCGGTTCCTGCGATCTCGCCGGTCGCGTCGTCACGGCTGAACAGATAGCCCGACACGTACGCGCGCCGGGATCCCACCGACCGGCACATCGCCACCGCGAGGTGGGCGATAGTCCTGGCACACGCCGGTGCCGCCTGCGAGGATCTCCTCGATCGGCTGTCCGATGTCGGTGCTGTCGGGCTGGTAGCGCAGCTGGGTGCCGACCCAGCCGTGGATCGCCAACACGGTGCGCACCACGTCGGGGCCGTTCAGCTCCACCATGCGGCGGGCCTCGTTGCCGATGCGGTCGCCCCACTCGGTGTGCGGGGACTGCTCGAGATACTCGCCGTGCAGATCGCGGAACGCCGGGTTGTCGAGCGGCAGCGAGCGTCGGCATCGCCGAGATCGGCGGCCGTGGCGAGGTGTCCACCGCCGCCTCGGAGAGCACCTCGAGCCGGACGTGTGGCTCGCGGATCCCGAAGTGATCGACGCGGGTGCCCCAGTAGTCGGTGTAGGACAGGGTCCGTGCCGACGGCGACGTCGTGACCCGGTAGGCGATCAGCTGCTGGCGCTCGTCGGAGACCGGACAGGCGCGCAGCTCGTTCTGTGACTCGCGCACCGGCACGTCGTACTCGAACACGGTGCGGTAGCGGATGTCGAGACGCATTACCGGAGCCTCTCTGCTGCGAGTTCGATGCCGGCACCCGGCAGGAGTAGCTGGCTCCGCAGGTCGACCTCCTCGGCGCCACGGAAGTACTGGGTACCGATGGCTGCGGCGACGTGGCGGATCTGGTCCTCGTAGGTGCTCGAGCTCGGCGGGAAGGTCGCGCATGAGCTCGTCGAAATCGGCGAACTCGAGCTGGGACCGGACCTGGCCCATCAGCCGCATCGCCCGGGTCCCGGTGTCGCCCAGCGACATCGAGCTGATCCTCGGCCTGGCGGAGGCAGTAGAGCACCGCGCGGGGGAAGCGGTCGCTCAGCAACAAGAAGTGCACGACCTGATCGGGGTCGCCAGATGCCACGTAGCTGCGCTGGTAGGCCTCGAGCGCCGACGCCGACCGCAAGGTCAACGCCATCTCGTCATAGGACTGCGGTCGACGAGCAACGGTGCCCGCACCGACAACAGTCGGCAGGTCATCAGGGACCGCTCGACGGTCTGTCCGAGGATCAGGAACCGGTAGCCCTCGTGGCGGGCCATGGCCGTGGCCACGATGCCCGCCAGGGTCTGGCAGCTCGTCTTGACCATGTCGAGCGTGTCGAAGGGTTCGGTGGCCAGCCGGTCACCGAAGTCCAGGCTGACGCACCCGCAGATGAAGCCGGTTGCCGTGCTCCCAGAGCTCGGAGGGGATCTGCTCGCGCAGGCTCCGCAGGTTCTCGCGGGCCTGCCCGACGCTGTGCACGATCGAACCCGGCGCATCGGCCCGAGCGACCAGGCGATCGATCAGTGCGGTGGTGCCGAGCGGCGCAGCGGCTTCTGCCTCGCCCTCGTCGACGACGCGCAACGTCGCCAGCAGGTCGATGGTGTGCTCGGACGCAGCGCCCGGACCCGACGTGACCGAGCTGCGCAGCGTGGCCTGCAGCATCCGAGCGGTGTCCTCGGCGCGTTCGAGGTAGCGGCCGGCCCAGAACATGTTCTCCGCGTGGCGAGCCAGCATCACGAACCGCCCGGCTCGGAGCCGGCGCGATGCAGCGTCGTCGGCGCCGGCCGGCGACTGCGTCGGCGGTCATGCGGACTGGCGGAGCGTCGTCGGCCTCCGCAGCGGCGAGACGCTCGCGCTCGGGCATCAGCACCCAGGTGTCCTTGGACCCGCCTCCTTGGGAGCTGTTGACGATCAACGAGCCCTCGCGCATCGCCACGCGGGTGAGGCCTCCGGGGATGACCTCGGTGTGATCGCCGGTCAGCACGAACGGTCGCAGATCGAGATGGCGACCAGCCATGCGTTCGCCGGTCCACGCCGGCATCCGCGACAACGACACGACCTCCTGCGCGATCCAGTTGCGAGGATCGGCCACGACCTTCTCGGCGACCTCGGCCAGCTCGGCATCGGTTGCATGGGGCCCGATGACGATCCCGTAGCCGCCGGCCTCCGCGACCGGCTTGATCACCAGCTGATCGAGACGGCCGAGCACCTCGGCGCGCTGATCGTCGTCCCAGAGCAGATAGGTCGGCACGTTGTCGAGGATCGGTTCCTCGCCGTGGTAGTAGCGGATCAGTTCGTTGACGTAGGGATAGATGGCCTTGTCGTCACCGACGCCGTTGCCGACCGCGTTGGAGATCGTCACCGTGCCGGCACGTGCGGCTGCCATCAGCCCGGGCACGCCGAGCGTGGACGTCGGATCGAACACCACCGGATCGAGGAACGCATCGTCGATGCGGCGGTAGATGACGTCGACACGTTCGAGGCCATGGGTGGTGCGCATGGCGACCACGTTGTCGTCGACGACCAGGTCGCGACCCTCGACGAGTTCGACACCCATCTGGCGGGCCAGGAACGCATGCTCGAAGTACGCCGAGTTGTAGACACCCGGCGTCAGCACCACCACGCAGGGGTTGTCGCCACAGGCCGGTGGCGCCACCGACCGCAACGCCGCCAACAGTGACCGGCCGTAGTGATCGACCGAGCGAACGGCCTGGTCCGAGAACGCCGACGGCAACACCCGCGTCATCGCCGCCCGGTTCTCGAGCACGTAGGAGATGCCGCTGGGGTTGCGGAGGTTGTCCTCGAGCACCCGGTAGGTGCCCTGGTCATCGCGGACGACATCGATGCCTGCCACCAGACAGCGCGCGCCGTGGGGCACCGAGATGTTGACCGCCTCGCGCTCGAACCCGTCCGACGACGCCACAAGCCAGCGCGGCACGATCCCGTCGTGCAGCACCGCCTGCTCGCCCACGTAGAGGTCTTCGAGGAACCGGTTCAGCGCCGTGACCCGCTGCACCAGACCACGCTCGACCCGTGACCACTCATCGGCGGCGATGATCCGGGGAAACAGATCCATCGGCCACGTGCGTTCGGTGCCCTCGTCGCCGCCGTACACGGTGAAGGTGATGCCCTGGCTGCGGAACGAATCGACCTGGTGGCGCTCCAGTTCGCGCATCGCCGCCGGCGTCGCGGCCCGCGAACCAGTCGACGACCGCACGGTACGGCTCGCGCACCGTGCCGTCGGCGGCGACGGCCTCGTCGAAGAAGTCCTCGGTGGCGTAGCCCGACCAGAGGTCGCTCGCCGGGAGGGGTGTCGCCGGGCTCAGGCAGGGGACGGCTCCAGCGCGCCGAGGCCTCGTCGACGAACGCGGCCACGTTCTCGTCGATCTTGCGACGATGAAACGCCGCGGCGCCGATCGACCTGCGGCGGACTGGCGTTCGGCCCAGTCGACGAGCTTCGGCAGCGACGCCTTGGCGCTGATCTCGTAGGTGACGAACACCGCCGTCTTCTTGTGCGCGATCGGCGGCAGCGTCATGAGCTTGCCGATCTGGGCGGGACGGGCCGCGAGACCGAACAGTCCATCGGTCCAGGTCCCGATGACCAACAGGTCCGCCCGCAACAGGAACTGGGCGTCGAAGTTGGTGACCGGATAGCACCCGACGGTGCAATCGCGGGAGTGGAACTCGTCGGCGATCTGCTCGGCGGCACGCTCGGTGCCCCCACGCAGCGATTGATACAGCACGGCTACCTTCATCGGCGCCGAGAATAGCGGACCGCAGCGGTCAGACCCAGATCTCTCGCGCAGGAACAGCGAGTCGGCACCGGCATTGCTCAGCAGTCTCCTAGCGCCGGAGCAGCGCGTCGAGGGCGTCGTCGGTGACCGAGCTGCCCTCGGGGTCGATGGGGTGCACCGTGCTCAGCCAGGTCGCCGAGACGTAGCCGTCGGCCACGGCGCCGACGTCCTCGGTGACGGGATGCTCGGCCGGCTCGCCCGAGCCCCACTTGAACTTGACGTAGTAGGAGCCCTCGTGGCCGACCTTGGGTTCGACGTCGACGGTGGTCATCGAGCGCATCGGTCGGGTGCCGATGTCGGTGCGCCGCCAGCCCTTGATCTCCTCGAGCGGCAGATTCGGGACATTGAGGTTCAACACGTTCGCTTCGGGCAGCGGGTTGTCGATCAGCGCCTGCACCGCGGTCGCGGCCACGGTGCCGGCGGTCTCCCAGATCTGACCCTCGATCATCTCGTCCCAGCCCTGCCCCATGACGCCACCCAGGGTGACCTCCTGGCTGACGGCGACACCGCTGACGCCGCCCGAACGGGCCGTGACACACGCACCGATGGTGCCCGAGTGATAGACCGCCCGACCCACGTTCGCGCCCGGGTTGATGCCCGAGACCACGAGATCGAACGGCTCGCCGAAGGCGCCCATGCGGGAGAACATCACACACAGCGCAGGCGGGCCGGTGATGGCCCAGGCCTCGTCGATGCCCTCGATGTGGGCCTTGTGCATCTCCGGACGAATCAGATGCAGCGCCCCGAACGCCGCCGAGGCCCCGGAGTACTCGCTGTCGGGTGCAGCCACGACGACGTCGCCCAGCGGCGCCACCGCCCGGGCCAGCACATGGAGCCCCACCGAATCGATGCCGTCGTCGTTGGTCACCAAGATGCGCATGACGGCGACCCTACTGGCCTCGGCCGAACGCCCGTGCGCCGACCAGGTGAACGGCCGATGACACGCCGTCGACCAGACGGCGACGCCGACGCCGGGCTCGGTGTGGGTCACTGGGGTTTCGAGTCATCGGACGCAGGTCATCGTCCTCTCAAGTGGCCGCCTCCGCTGCCGATGGCTCCTGTGTGAGCTCCGCAGAGATGACCAGCCAGGCCTCGGCCACCGCCACCCAGGCAGGCCTGCTCGGCCTCGTCGTACATCCCGACGGGTCCGTGCGATCCGTCCTCGGCCGATGGGCGGGCGCGGGCCGCCCCGCCGTTGCCAACCTCGCCGACTTCATCCATCCCGACGACCACGACACCGTGGTCCACGCCCTCCAGTGGACGGTCGCGCATCGGTCCGTCGCCCATGCCATCCCCGTCGATGTCCGCGGCCCCGGCGGCTGGGCCCCGGCGCTGGCCTCGTTCGAGACCGACACCGACGGCATCCGCTGCACGTTCACGCCCGTCATCGCCGACCCGCTCAACGCCGTCACTGCCGACATCATCGACCAGCGCCGACCCGACGAGATCATCCGCCGCGCCACCGACACCTTCGCCGCCACGACGCCGGCCGTCGGGATCAGCGTCCACCACCGAGGCGACGGCAGTGGTCGGCGACGCAGCGTCACCGCCGCCATCGGCCACGAGGCGTTCGAAGCCGCCGTCGACCACGCCGCTGCCGCTCCCGACGTCACCAATCCCTGGGACGTCCCCATCGCCGAAGAGCCCCGACCCATCGCCATCGACACCCTGGCCGACGGCCTCCGCATGGCCGCGAGCCACGCAGGCATCACCGCCGCGGTCGCCGTGCCCATCCACGCGATCGTCGGCGACGATGCCGCGGTGATGATGGTGTGGGCCGACCGCACCGAACGCCTCACCGACCCCGCAGTCGTGGTCGCGCTCGACCGGCTGACGGATGCTCTGGGGCTCGCGTTCCACTTCGAGTCGATGCGTGCGACCGTGCGTCACGTCGCCACCCACGACGACCTCACCGGCCTGTGGAATCGGCAGGCCCTCCACGCCGAGCTCGACCGCCTCGGCCCATCGAGTCGCGCTGCCGTCGCCTGGCTCGACATCGACGACTTCGACTCGGTCAACACCCGCTTCGGTCACGCCGCCGGCGACGACATGCTCGTCGACCTCGCCCGGCGGCTGCGTGAGGTGATCCGCCCCGGCGATTTCCTGGCCCGCTGGTCCGGTGACGACATGGTCGTCGTCTGCTACGACCTCGCCTCCGAAGCCCAGGTCGAAGCCATCGCCGACCGCATCCTGTCGGTCACCTACCAGCCCTTCCACCTCGCCGGCGTGGCCGTCGAGATCCGCGCCAACCTCGGTGTCGCCATGACCGACGGCCACAGCAACGGCCGAGACCTCCTCGACGCAGCCGGCCGCACCATGGCCCACCTCCGCCAGCACGCCCCCGGCACCTGGCAGAGAAGCGACGCGCCTCTCTCGTAGGCCGGCTCGTCACCGGCTCCAGGCCGCCGACATCGGGATCTGAGCGTTGTCGCACGCTTGCTCCGGGACACACGTCGCCGGCTGGTGTCGGCGGGCTGCGCAGCAGCGGCGACGAGCCGAGCCGGCCACGGGGGTGCGGAAACCCTTTGCCGGGGTGCCCAGCCGTCTCGGGAGCGGCGCGGAGCGCCGACGTGTCCCGGGTCGGCCGGGGCCTGGCTGGGTCGCGATGTTTCTGGGCCGGCTCGTCTCCGGCTCCCTCGCGCCGGGATCCCCGCTGGTGTTGTCTCAGTCGGTCCGGACGTACGTCGCCGGCTGGTGTCGGCGTGCTGCGCAGCAGCGGCGGACGAGCCGAGACGGCCACGGGGGTGCGGAAACCCTTCCGGTGGCGCCGTCGGGCGAGCCCGAGTGTCGGGCCGTGGCGGCCCGGAGCCTCGACCGCTTGGCCGAGACGGCGCGGCGTCAGCCGCTCGAATCCAAACCCCACCCGTCTAGCCTCCTGGGCATGGTGTTGGTGACGTCGTCGGGGGTTCGGATTCCGGAATCCGAGCTCGACATGCGATTCACGTCGTCGGGTGGGCCCGGTGGGCAGCACGCCAACAAGGCGGCGACGCGGGTCGAGCTGCGGTGGGACATCGCCTCGTCGACCGCCATCACCGAGGCGGCGACGGGCGCGGCTGATCGAGCGGATCGGGCCTGTCGTGCGCGTCGTGGTCGACGACGAGCGATCACAGGCCCGCAATCGGACGATCGCCCGCGATCGCCTCGCCGAGCGGGTCGATCGAGGCGATGCGCCGCGAGCGCCGCCGCACGGCCACCAAGCCCACCAAGGGTTCGAAGCGTCGACGCGTCGCCGCCAAGAAGGAACGCAGCCAGGTCAAGCGGCAGAGGCGTCGGCCCTCCCTCGACGACTGACGTCCTCTCGCTGCATCGCCGATCCAGCGCGCGGGTCCAGCCAGCGCTCTGGCGCCGAGGATGGTCGTGGGGGCGACCGTTCATGGCGCCGGTCGCACGCATTGCCGGTTCTGGCGCCAAGAGTGGTCGTGGGGGCGACCGTTCATGGCGCCGGTCGGACTGCCCATCGCAGCGGTGCCTGGCTCAGCCGGTGTTGCGGAGGCCGGCGGCCACGCCGTTCACCGTCAGCAGCAGCGCCCGACGCAGGCGTGCCGCCTCGGCCGGGTCGGCGTCGTCGCCGAGCGGACCGGCGGCGGGCCAGCAGCTCCACCTGCAACACGTTGATCGGGTCCAGGTAGGCGTCGCGCACCGCGAGCGTTCGCCCGAGCACCGGCAGGTCGGCCAGCAGCGACCGCCCGGTCAGCTCGGTGATCTCGGCCACGGTGCGGTCGTGCTCGGCGACCACGGTGTCGAACAGATGATGCAGCGACGGATCGACCAGGGTGCTCGACGTAGTGGCTGGCGATGTCGAGGTCGGTCTTCGACAGCGTCATCTCCACGTTCGACACGAACGTCGCGAAGAACTGCCACCGCTCGAGCATCTCGGCCAAGCGTGTCGCCGTGCCCGGCCGCACGAGCAGCTGCGAAGCCGCTGCCGACACCGAACCATCCGGGCACGATCTGGCGGGACTGGGTCCACCCGAACACCCACGGGATCGCCCGCAGGTCCTCGATGCCGGATCCGGCGCCGCTGCGCCGCGCCGGGCGCGACCCGATGTTCATCTCGGCGAGTTCCTCGACCGGCGTCGAGGTCCGGAAGTACTCGACCAGCCCGTCGGTCTCGAGGAAGTCCCGGTAGGCGGCGAGCGACGCGCCCGACACCAGCTCCATCACCTCGCTCCACCGTGCGGTGGTCGCGGCGTCGTGGCGGGGGCGCCGATGCAACAACGTGGCCTCGACCACCGCCGAGAACGCCAGGTCGAGGTTGCGTCGGGCCAGGCGCGGCAGGCCGTACTTGTCGGCGATGACCTCGCCCTGCTCGGTGACCTTCACCGCGCCGTTCACGACACCGGCGGGCTGGCCCATGATCGACGGCATTGGTCGGGCCGCCGCCCCGGCCGATGGTGCCGCCCCGGCCGTGGAACACCACGATGCGCACCCCGGTCGCCGCGGACACCTCGGCGATCGATCGCAGCGCCTTGTGGATCTCCCACTGCGAGGTGGCGATGCCGCCGTCCTTGTTCGAGTCCGAGTAGCCGACCATCACCTCCTGCACGTCGCCGCGCAACGCCACGAGCCGGCGGTACGGCGGGCACGGCGAACAGTGCGGTGAGCACCCCGCCGATGGCCCGCAGATCGTCGATCGTCTCGAACAGCGGCACGAACCCGATGCGGGCGACGCCCGCCGACAGGTCGACCAGGCCGACGTCGCGCGCCAGCACCGCCGGGGCCAAGATGTCGTCGACGCCACGGGTCATCGACACGATGTAGCTCTCGATGACGTCGTCGTTGCGGTCGAGCGCTCGCCGGATCGCCGCGAACAGCGCCACCGCCGACGACGGATCGGGATCGGTCACCGGTGGCGCGAGCGGACGACGGCTCTCGAGCTCGGTCGGCCAACAGCTCGGCCCGCTCGTCGGGCGTCATCGATGCGTAGTCGACACCGAGCGGTTCGAACAGCGCGGCCAGCGCCTCGTGATGGACGCGGGCGTGCTGGCGGATGTCGAGCACGGCGAGGTGGAATCCGATCATCGCGACCGTGCGACGCACCCGGGCCAGCCGGCCCCGCGACAACAGCTCGCCGCGGTTGGCCTCGAGCGAGCGGGCCATCACGGCCAGGTCCTCGGCCAGCTCGTCGGGTCCCGGATAGGCGTCGGGATGGTCGGGCCGGTCGAGGCTGACCTGGAGACGATGATGCATGACCGAGCAGCGCTGGCGGTAGGGCTCGCCGGCGCTCAGCTTCGAGAACCTCGACACCACCTCGGGAAAGCGGTCGCGGTCCTCGTCGAGCTTCGCCGCGAGCTCGTCGGAGATCGGCTTCACCGCGATGCCGATGCTCAACTCGGTCGACAGCGCCTCGATCTCGGTGATCAACAGCCGGAGCGCCCGCGACCGCTGGAAGTCGAGCACCTCGCTGGTCACCGTGGCGGTGACGTTGGGGTTGCCGTCGCGGTCGCCGCCAACCCAGGACCCGAAGCGGATGGGCACCCGGTCGCAGTCGAGTTCGCCGCCGATGCCGCGCAACGCGGCGTCGATGTCGTCGAGCAGCTCGGGGACGCCGTCGCGGACGATCTCGTCGAGGAAGTACAGGATCGAGCGGGCCTCGTCGATCGGGCTCGGCTGTTCGCGCCGCAGCTCATCGGTCTGCCAGATCGCGTCGATGAGCTCGTCGACGCGGCGATCGATGCGTCGCTGATCGCCGGCGGCGGTGCGGGTCTCGTTGCGGGTCTCGATCAGCTCGGCGATCTCGGCGAGCTTGTCGAGGATCGAGCGCCGCGACGCCTCGGTGGGGTGGGCGGTGAAGACCGGTCGCAGGTCGGCGGTGCGCGTCGTGGTGACGATCTCGGACGCGCCGACGCCCGATTCGATGAGCGAGCCGACGGTGTCGGCGAAGCGGCGTGTGTCGGCGGCGGTGGCGCTGAGGTCGTCGACTCGGTGGACCTGCTCGGCGGTGTTCGCCAGATGGAAGTAGGTGGTGAAGGCCCGGACCAGCAGGATCGCGTCGGCGACGTCGACGTCGTGGAGCATCTCGGCCAGGACGCCGCCCTGATCGGTCCCGCGGCGCAGCCCGCGGGACAGGGTCCGCACCTGTTCGACCCGATCGAGCAGCTCCCGTCCGTGCTGACGGACCAGCGTGTCGCCCAGCTGGGTCCCCAGTCGCCGGATGTCACGTCGCAACGACGCATCAGGATCGGACGTGACCGCTCTCGTCGGTTGCCATGGGGAACAGGCTATGCCAGGCCTCTCGCGCGTGGAGACCGAGCGCAAGCAGGGCAACGACGCATTGGCACATCGAGCGCTCCGAGCAGGGCAACGGCGGCCCGGCACACGTCGGCGCTCTCGCCGCTTCCGAGACGGCTGGGCACCCCGACCAAAGCGTTTCGGTACCCCCGTGGCCGTCTCGGCGGGTCGCTGCTGCTGCGCAGCACGCCGACACCAGCCGGCGACGTGCTGACGGAACCGAGCGTGCGACCACCGCCGAGCAGGGGATCCCGGCGCGAGGGCGCCGGAGACGAGCCGGCTCCAGCAGAAGCCGCGGCACCGCACAGGGCAGCGGCGGCCTGGCAGCACGTCGGCGCTCCGCGCCGCCCCCGAGACGGCTGCGCACCCCGTCAAGGGTTTCGGTACCCCCGTGGCCGTCTCGGCTGGTCGCTGCTGCTGCGCAGCACGCCGACACCAGCCGGCGACGTGCGTCCTGGACACGGAGTGAGACGCCACCGAGCAGAGGATCCCGGCGCGAGGGCGCCGGAGACGAGCCGGCTCAGGAAATCAGAGCCAACCCCTCCATCAGGTTCTCGGCGAGGTGCAGGTGGGCGCGGTCGTTGGGGTGGAAGCGATCCTCGGCCCACATGCCGGTGGCGGTGGGCCAGTCCCAGGCGTCGTAGAGCTGCACCTGCCCGGCCGCCTCGGCGGTGGTGAACACCCGGTTCACGCCGAGGCGGCGGCGATCGCTCGGTCCCTCGGCCACACGGCTGAGCAGCGTGCCGTGCGGGAGCGCCTCGACCAGGCGACGGGCGTCGGCGATGACCCCGTCGGTGTCTCGCCGCCAGATCAGGTCGTTGCTGCCGACGAGCGCGGTGACCAGCTGCGGTTCGAGGCCCGCCTCGTGCAGGACACGGAGCTGGTGGTCGACGACGTCGGCGAAGCGGCCGCCGCTCATCGACAGGTTGACCAGCCGCCAGCGTTCGTCGCTGTGGTCGCACAGCCACCGGTGCACGATGACCGGATAGCTGGCGTCGACGTCACCGGCGCCGATGCCCTGGGTGACCGAGTCACCCAGCGCCACCCACAGCGGTCCGTCACCCGCCAACGCCTCGGCGTTGCGTCGATCCCACTCGGCGGCGAAGGGCTCGACGGTGGCGTCGACGTTGGCCACGCCCTTGGACACCAGCGATGCGATGCGCGCCACGCTGATCGGCGCTCGCTGCCGTCGCAGTGGCGGGAGGGTGGGGGGTTCGGTCACGATGGTGCTGGGTAGCTCGCAGGGGTGACGTCACAAACACGTCGCTCGGGTGCGCGTCGAGGGTAGGCGCGCCACCAAGATGTCCCGAACCCGTACCGATGGGAGTTTCGATGGCTCACTACACCACTACCGTGGCCTCGCCGTGGTCGCCTGCCGAGGCGTTCGCCTACCTGGCCGACATGCGCAACTTCGTGGACTGGGATCCCGGGGTGAAGACGCGCCGAGCTCGTCGCCGGCGGCGAACCCGGACCCGACGCCGAATACGTCTTGGCGGTCAAGGGCGTCGTCGGCTCCATCGACATGCGCTACAAGACCCTGCAGTACACCCCCGACGAGCGGGTCATCGTGCGCGCCGACACGACGATGTTCATGTCGCTCGACGAGATCGTCATCGAGGCCACCGACACGGGCTGCTCGGTCACCTACGACGCCCAACTCGATCTCAACGGTCCGCTGCGGCTGTTCGATCCGGCGCTGGGCCTCGCCTTCAAGGGCATCGGCGATCGGGCTGCGAAGGGCCTGCGGCGGGTGCTCGGCTCGGCGCGGGCGCAGTCATGAACCTGGCATCGGTCATCGACGCCGCCATCGAGGCGCCGGTCTTCCCCAGCTTCACCTCCATCGGCTACGACGCCCGGCGTCGGCTCGATTCCTGGACGGACCTGAACGACTACGACGTCACCGGTCGGGTCATGGTCGTCACCGGCGGCACGAGCGGCCTCGGCCGGGCCGCCGCCGATCAGCTGGCACGGTGCGGCGCCCGCCTGATCCTCATCGGCCGCGACCTCGAACGCACCGCCGGCGTGTGCGCCGAGCTGACCCGGACCACGAACAACCCCGACATCGAAGCGGTTGCCGCCGACATGGGCGATCTCGACCAGGTCCGCAAGGCCTGCGACGAGATCGTGGCGCGGACCTCACGCCTCGACGTCCTGCTCCACAACGCGGGTGCGCTCAGCGACGAACGCCGCACGGCGCCCTCGGGGATCGAGGCCACCGTCGCATCCCAGGTCGTCGGTCCCCACCTCATGACCACGCTGTTGCTCGACCGGCTCCGCGGCGATCCTCCCGGTCGGGTCCTGACGATGTCGTCGGGCGGGATGTACACCGCCGGGCTCACCGTGCGGTCGCTGCAGATGGACGAGAGCTCCTACAAGGGCGCCGAGCAGTACGCCCGGGCGAAACGAGCCCAGGTCACCCTCAACGAGATGTGGGCCGAACGCATCGACGCCACCGAGGTGCGTGTTCAATGCCCTGCATCCCGGCTGGGCCGACACGCCCGGCGTCGAAGCGGCGCTGCCGACCTTCCGCAAGGTGCTCGGACCGGTCCTGCGCAGCCCTGCCGAGGGCGCCGACACCGCCGTGTGGCTGGCCGTCGACGACGGCGACCCGGCGCACGTCAGCGGCGGCTTCTGGCACGACCGTCGCGAGCGCTCGATCCACAAGCTGCCCACGACCCGCAAGACCGACACGCCCGAACGTCGCGCCGAGCTGTGGGACTGGGTGGAGACACAGATAGCAAGGCGCTGCGTGGTTAGGCGCACCGGCGGACCCGGCTCCGCCATCTCCCGCTCTTGTTCGCTCGGCTCACGGGCCGCTCGGGCCCGGGTCGGGTGAGGACCGTGGCGCAGCGGCCATAGGGTCAGCTCATGTGGCTGCGGGTGTTGCTCCTGTGTTGGGCGCTGGTGATCGTCGCCCGGATCCTGTACTCGACCCTCGGCCGCTGGAATCAGCGTCGCGGCCGCGGCCTCTGAGTGGGGTCAGACCCCTGTGCTGCTATTCGGTGATGCCGAAGCGGTGCAGGCCCCAGCCGTAGATCGCGTTGCCGCGCAACAGCTTGTAGATCTCGGTCTCGTCGAGCCCGGCGTTGGCCACGATCTTGGTGGCGACTTCCTTGGTGTGGGGGAAGGTCGTGTCGGCGTGGGGATAGTCGACCTCGAAACAGATCTGATCCATGCCGATGAGGTCGCGGTTCCGCAAGCCCACCTCGTCGTCGAAGATGCAGCCCCAGATGTGGCCCGGGATGTAGCTCGAGGGACGGTTCTCGAGCTGCACACCGAAGCTCGAGTCGGCGTCGCGCTCTTCCCAGAGCTTGTCCATGCGCTCGATCACGTACGGCATCCAGCCGACCTGGCCCTCGGCGTAGGCGATGCGCAGGCCGGGGAAGCGGTCGAACACGCCCGACAACACGTAGTCGCAGAGCGATCCCATCGCGTTCGAGAAGGTGATGGTCGAGCTGACCGCGAACGGGGCATCGGGTGAGGTCGTCGGCATCTTCGAGCTCGACCCGATGTGCATGTTCAAGATGGTCTCGGTGTCCTGGCATGCCTGGAACAGCGGGTCCCAGAAGCGATCCTTGTCGTGGATCGACGGCAGCCCGAGCGGATAGGGGTTCTCCGAGAACGACACGGCGAAGCAGCCCTTGCGCGGCGCACCGGTGGATCTCGGCCGCGGCGGCGATCGGGTCCCACAGCGGCACGATGGCCATCGGGATGAGGCGACCCTTGCCGTCGCCGGCGCACCACTCGTCGATCATCCAGTCGTTGTAGGCCTGGATGCACAACAGTGCGAGGTCCTTGTCGTCACGCTCGAGGAACGCCTGGCCACAGAATCGTGGCAACACGTTGGGGAAACACACCGACGCCTCGACGTGGTTGTCGTCCATGTCGGCGAGGCGGTCGGCCTGCTTCCAGCCGCCGGGGCGGAGCTGGTCGAAGGTGATGGGGGTGACGTCGAGCTTGTCGAATCCGACGGCGGCCGACAGCTTGGGCAGGGGATAGACGAGGTCGTCGTAGATCCACCAGTCGCACCAGTCGCCGTCGGGTGCGCCCTTTTCGTAGGAGAAGACCCCGCCTTCGAAGCTGAACGTGGCGCGGTCGCGCACCACGTGGGGAATCCGATCGCCGTAGGACGATGGGAGACGTTCTGTCCACAGGTCGGGGGGCTCGACGACGTGATCGTCGACGGAGATGATGCGGGGGATCTCGGCCATGGGCTCGCTCCTCGTGTCGGCTCGCTCAGCGTAGCGAGGAATCTGACGCACCGTCAGATCCAGCGGGCCCGGTGCCTTGTCGGTGTGGGGCGTCGCTGGCCGGGCCGAAGCCGCCGTCAGGAGATGAGGCGCAAGCGCCGCGGCCGGCTCTCGCCGAGGCACAACCGATGCAGCAGGTCGCGGTGGGTGTCGAGCGGCGGACAGACCATGGGTTCGCGTCCGGCGCGGTCGTCGATGATGGCCAGCGTCGTGGCGTCGACCGCTGCGGGCTCGGACTCGAACCGGGCCCGTTCGAATGGGTGCATCAGGGGTGCATCGGCTGGTCCGCGCCGGGCATCACGCAGATACCGGCGGGCCTGGGGCAACGCGGCGATGGGCTCGGTGACGCCGTCGGGGA
This sequence comes from uncultured Acidimicrobiaceae bacterium, assembly GCA_963716795.1. Classification (GTDB taxonomy): domain Bacteria; phylum Actinomycetota; class Acidimicrobiia; order Acidimicrobiales; family UBA8592; genus CAVQUE01. Next base: position 75,324 of record CAVQUE010000008.1, read on the forward strand.
AGTGCAGGCTCAGATGCGACCGGGCCACCTCGGCCGCGTGGCTGCTCCGACGTCGCGGTGGTGTCGGCGGTGGCGGCGGGGTGACGGGCGAAGCTGGTGAGGATGACCTCGCCGATGCCCGACAACAGCGCAGCGGCGACCAACTCGTCGGAGGCGTTGGGGTCGGCTGCAGCGATCGCCGCTGCTTGGCGGGCGTGCCGGTGGTACGGGACGTTCGACCCGGGCAGGCGCAATGCGGCATCGCGCACGGCGACCAGGAGATGATCGACGAAGATCTCGGGTGGGAAGAGCACTGCTGCAGCCACGGCGGCTCCTTCATCAGGTTGCCCCTCAACCTAGAACGCGCCTGTGACAGCTCCGGATCGAGCCTGTGAACAGGCGATGAACCAGCGCAGTACCGTCGGGCCATGGAGCCGCATGCCGAGTGCCCGAAAGGCGTGACGGTCGGGCCGTGCGGCGACGTGCGGCCCGACGGAGGTTGCGAGGTCGTGCCGCTTCGCTGTCCGTTCACGACGGTGCCGTCATGGACCGGATCGACCGGACCCGTGGCGTCGCCGCCGACGTGGCTGCGCGACGCGTGCCCGCTCGTGATCGCCGACTTCCCCGAACCCAGCCGCAACGACGCGGTCGGCGTCGACGCCGTTGCCGCACCGCTGCGAGGTCGCGTCGACGCCGTACTGCTGGGCGACGTCAACTGGGATCGGGTCCGCTACCCGCCGTCGTTCCGGGCTTCTCGGGTCCTCGAAGCAGGACTCCGTCCCTGGCCCGGAATCAACGGACGCGACCGCAACCGGGTGGCAATCGAATCAGAACTGGCGGCGCTGGCGGCGCTCGGCGTCGACGGCATCCACGCGGTCACGGGCAATCACCCCGTCAGCGGCGACCGGCCCGACACCGCAGGGGTGTTCGACCTCGACGGCACCGGTATCGCGTCGCTGGCCCGCTCGATGGGCTTCGTCGTATCCGTCGCCGCGGCGATCGGCGCCTGGCCCGTCGACCACCGTCCCCGACGCCTCGCCGAGAAGGTTCGGGCCGGTGCGCAACTGGCAATGGTCGATCACCCCGCCGACACCCAGACGTTGGCGCGTTACGCAGCCGCCTGCCGTGCGCTCGGCGTGACGGTGCCGTTGCTCGTCGTGGCGCCGTTGGTCGTATCGCCCGAGGACTGCGACCGTCTCGATCGCTATGCCAACGTCGACGCTCCGCCCGGTTGGCGCGACGTCCTCTCGAGGGCACGCGACCCGGTCGTGGCCGGCGTCGAGCTGGCGCTCGACCTTGCGCTTCCCTGGTGCTCGGTGTCAGGTGTCGTGGGGATCGAGATCGGGATGTCGAGTGACGGCTCCGACCCGAGACGCGATGCCGAAGCGATCGCGATGATGGCCGGGGGCCTTCGCAGTGGCGCCGCTCTGTGACGTGGCGGCCGTCGGCGACTCAGCGGGCGTCGACTGCGACCTGGATGAGGTCGTCGAGCTGTTGGTCGGTGAGCTCGCCACCGGCGCGAGCGACGACCGTGCCGTCACCGTCGACGACGACCCAGTACGGGAATCCCGACAGGCCGTATCCGTCGGCTGCCGATCCGGCTTCGCTGTCGACGAGGACCTCGTTGGTCCAGCCCTCGCGCACGAACCAGTCCGATGGCGGATAGTTGGGCTGACCGCTGTCCACCGCAGTCGACACGGCGATCATCTCGACGCCGTCGGGAAGTGGCTCGGCCTCGAGGCGGGCGACCACCTTCGGGACCTCACGCTGGCAGTGCGGGCACCAGTGCGCGAAGAAACCGATCATCTTGACGTTGCCGTCGTCGGGCATGACGTCGACGACGTCACCGGTGCGGGCCGACTGTGCACGCAGGACCGGGGCGGGCGTGCCGACGGCGGGGTCCGTGCCGCCGCCGGCGAGCGGCGGCAGGGGATCGCCGATGGTCTCGGCGAACCCGGTCTCGAGGGCCCAGTCCGACCCCTCGCCACCGCCGTCGCCGCCGAGCGACACCAGGACGCCGACCACGACGGCGATGCCGACGATCGCCGCCACGCCGATCCACACCAACGACGAACCCGACTTCTCTGTCGGGCCGTCTGTCGAGCGGGTCTGGGCCCGCGTCGTCTGACTCTTGGGACGGTTGCTCATCTCTCTGCCAACTCCTCGTGGGGGGTGAGGCGGCCGTGATGTCGGCGCCGGTCTCGGTGGAAACGGATGACGGGGGTCGCCCCGTGCTCGCGGGCATCGTCATCAGCAACAGGATCAGGACGAAGCTGGCGCCCGCGAGCCACGGGATGCTGACGAAGCCGAAGATGTCGAGCCATGCGAAGGTGCACGGGGCATCGGCCGCGCACGACGAACCCTGGCCGGGGAACAACTGCAGCTGGATGTGATAGGCCGCGATGACCGCACCGATGCCGGCCAACGCGATGGCATAGGGCCGGATGCCATTGTCACGGCGCAGTGCGGCGATGGGCAGGATCACCGCGAGTGGATACATCGCGATGCGCTGGAACCAGCACAGCTCACACGGCGTGAAGTTCTCGATCTCGGAGAAGTAGAGGCTGCCGAGCGTGGCGCCGACCGCCACCAGCGATGCCAGCGGCAACGCCGCGTCGGCCACCTCGCGCCGGAGGTGGGCAGGCGCGAACCACCGTGCCCACACCACGCCGACGATGCCGGCGGCGATGAGCACGGTGAAGATCGTGCCCGCAGTCTCTCCAGCCACGAACGCGATGGTATCGGCGACGGATAAAGGCGGTGTGTGACGCCGTAGGGTCCAACGACCCCTTGTCGTCGGTGTTCGGTGGTCGCCGAGACGCTCGTCTCGTGCTCGACGTGGCTGCGCGAGACTGCCCGCCATGACCGACCAGCACGCTGCGCCGCGCCGCCCCGCACCTCCGCTCGACGGCCTGACGGTGGTCGACGTCTCGTCGGGGATCGCGGGCGCGTACGCCGCCAAGGTCCTCGCCGACCTCGGCGCCGCCGTCCACGCCTACGAGCCCCCGGGCGGCACGCCGCTGCGGCGACGGGTCCCCGGGCCGCATTCGCGGGCGGCAGGCGAGGACTCGCCGCTGTGGCGTCACCTGCGGGCCCTGGTCGATGTCCACGAGACCGCGGATCCCGCCGATCTCGCCGACCCGGTCGTGGCGGTGGCGCTCGACACCGCAGCGCTGGTCATCGACGATCGCACTCCCGTCGCCGGCAGCCATCGGTTGCGCGACTGGCAGCAGGCACATGCCGACCGCATCGTCGTGGCCATCACGCCCTACGGGCTCGACGGCCCGTGGGCCGAACGTCCCGCAACGGGTTTCACCGCCGAGGTCGACAGCGGCGCCGTCGATCGGCGCGGCGCACCGCCGCGTCCGCCGGTCGCCGTCGGGGGCGATCTCGTCGACTGGCTCGCGGGATCGTTCGCCGCCCTCGGCGCGGTCAGCGCCTGGCGTCACCAGAGCCTGCACGGCTCCGGTCAGCTCGTCGATGTGTCCATGCTCGAAGCCGCGGTGACGTGTCTCAACGGCCCGTACCGGGTGATGTCGGCGCAGTGGTTCGCGGGCGTGGCGATGCCGCGTGTCATCGAGGTGCCGTCCATCGAAGCCGCCTCCGACGGGCCCGTCGGTTTCTGCACCCAGACCGCCCAGCAGTGGTCGGACTTCTGCGCCATGATCGGGCGCCCCGACCTGGCGGAGGACCCGGCGTTCAACTCCTCCGACGCCCGCATGGCCGCCATCGACACCCTCCGTGGCCCGATCGACGAGTTCTGTTCGAGCCGCACGGTCGACGAGATCGTCGAACTGGCCGCGGCGATGCGTATCCCGGTGACCCCGGTCGGTACCGGGGCCACGGTCTGGCAGTTCGATCAGCTCGTCGCCCGAGGGGTGTACTCGCTCGACGCCGACGGTCTGCGACGCCCACGGCCGCCGTACCGGTTCTCACACAGCACGCTGGTCGAGTCCGCCACGGGCCCCGACGGCGCATCCGATGAACCGACCGGGCAGAGCGGTCCGGCGCCCGCCGACCCGGCGCTGCCGGGCGTCGATGCCGACGCTGCCGAGCGCCCGTTCGCGGGTCTGCGGGTCGTCGACCTCACGGCGTTCTGGGCGGGGCCGTTCGTCACCCAGTACCTCGGGGCACTCGGCGCCGACGTCATCAAGGTCGAATCGATCCAACGCCCCGACGGCATCCGCTTCCTGGGCAGCTTCGACCTCGACGCACCGTGGGAACGCTCCTTCGTCTTCCACGGCGTCAACACCGACAAGCGCAGCGTCACCCTCGATCTGTCCAACGATGCCGGCAGGGACGCGCTCGACCGCCTGCTCGACGGCGCCGACATGCGTCATCGAGAACTTCACGCCGCGGGTCCTCGAGAACTTCTCGATCTCCTGGGAGGACCTCCATGCCCGCAACCCCGGCCTGATCATGGTCCGCATGCCCGCATTCGGACTCGATGGACCGTGGCGTGACCGGGCGGGGTTCGCGATGACCATCGAACAGACCAGCGGTCTGGCCTGGACCACCGGCTACGACGATCTGCCGCTCGTGCCCCGCGGTCCGTGCGACCCCATCGGCGGCGTCCACACGCTCGTCGCCATCCACGCCGCGCTCGCCGACCGCGACCGCGACGGGCAGGGCCAGCACATCGAGGTGCCGTTGCTCGAGGTCGCCTGCAACATCGCAGTCGAGCCGGTGGTGGAACACAGCGTCCATGGCATCGTGCTCGACCGCTCGTCGGTGCCCGCCACCTGGCCGCGGGTGCTCGTCGCCTGTGCCGGCGACGATGCGTGGCTCGGCGTGGAGGTCACCGACGACCTGCAGTGGCGGGCGTTGTGTTCGGTGATCGGCGACGACCAGCGACCGGCGCTCGATCCGCGACCTCGACTGTCGGCGCCCGCCGGGCCCACGCCGAGCGAGATCGCCGACCACATCGAGGCGTGGGCCGCCGGGCTCGCGGTCGGCGACGCCGAACGACAGCTGCTCGACGTCGGCGTACCCGCAGCGGCGATGCGACGGTCCGGCGACATCGTCGACCATCCCCAGTTCACCGCCGCGCCAGGTCCTGCAGCGCGTTCGACCATCCCGTCACCGGGACGGCCGGGTACCCCAACTTCCCGGTGACGTTCTCGGCCTGGGGTCCCCAGCTGTTGAACCGGCGCCCACCGTTGCTCGGCGAGCACACCCGCGACGTCCTCGGCGACGTCGGCATCGACGAGGCCACCCTCGACGCGTGGGAGGCCGACGGCGTCATCGGTACCCGCCCCGCCTGGTTGTAGGTGCGGTCAGGCCCCGGGACGCGGGGCGCTGCGCCGAACCATCGGCCGGCGCGTCGGGTTCGGCCGTCGGGACGATCCGGATCCGGTCCGATGAGCTCTGCGAGCTCTTCGTGCATCGCGTCGAGTTCGTCGGTGGTGGCCACCGCCTCGAGACGCAGGCGGATGGCGGCCAGCTCGCGACTCAAGAACTCGGTGTCGCTGAGGATCCGGGCGTTGACCTCGCGGTCGCGCTCGGCGAGCGCACGGTCGCGGGCGTCCTGGCGGTTCTGCGCCAACAGGATGAGCGGCGCCGCGTAGGCGGCCTGGGTGCTGAACAACAGGTTCAACAAGATGAACGGGTACGGGTCCCATCGCAACGACACCGCCGCCGCGTTGACCGCGATCCAGGCGATCACCACCACGGTCTGGATGAACAGATAGCGGCCCGTGCCCAGGTAGCGGGCGATCGACTCGGACGCACCGGCCGATGGCGTCGGCGTCGTAGCTCGGCGTCAGCGAGCTCGAGCCCACCCGCCCGGGCCGGCTGACGGCCTCGTCACGCAACCGCACGGTGGCCCCTCAGCGCCTGACCGGACCGACGAGCCGGACGAGCACGTCGTCGATGGTGACCACGCCGACCAGGCGATGGGCGTTGTCGACGACCGCCACGGCGATGAGGTCGTAGCGCGCCAGGAGGCGGGCGACCTCGTTCTCGGGTGTCGACGGTGTCACGGTCGGCATCGTGGTGTCGAGGCAGTCGCCGACCGGTCGTGTGGGCGGCTCCTTCAACAGCCGCGGCAGCGTGATCGAGCCGAGGTAGCGACCGGTCGGGGGAGCGGTGGGCTTGTCGGAGACGAACAGCCGAACCTGCAGCGCCGGAGGGACCTCGGTGTCGCGCAGCCGGGCGATGGCCTCGGCGACGCTGGTGTCGGCGCGCGACGATGATGGCCTGGGGCGTCATCATGCCGCCGGCGGTGTCCTCGCGATACGACAGCAGCGACCGCAGCTGCGCCTGGTCGTCGTCGTCGAGTTCGGCCAACAGCACCTCGCGGTCGGCGACGCTCATCTCCTTCAGGAGGTCCGTGGCATCGTCGGCCTCCATCTCCTCGATGACCGCAACGGCGTCGTCGCGGTCGAGCTGGCGGATGATGGCCACCTGTTCGGCCTCGGGAAGCTCTTCGAGCATGTCGGCCAGGCGGCTGGCATCGAGGGCTGCGGTGAGCTCGGCGCGGCGCTCGTCCGACAGCGACCGCAACGCAGACGCCGCATCGGCCTTGTGCATCGAGCTCAACCGGGCGAGGTCGCCGGTGACGGTGTCGGGCACGAAGGTCGGTGCCACCATCGACCAGGGATGCACGGTCGGGGGCCCGGCGACGCAGCCGGCTGCCGCCCACGGCGACCGCGTCGATGATCCAGCTGCCGTCGTGGAGCGGGTTCTCGACGAAGCCCACGTCGACGACCGGGCCGTGCGGCGTCTGCGGTGCCGACGATGTCGGCCTTGACCATGAGCTCGCCGCCGCGACGCTTGAAGTGCCGCAGATCGACGGTGCCGCCACGCAGGTGCACGCCGTCGCGGTCGACGGCGTCGACGCGGGCCTCGTGGACGAAGATCTCACGGCGGTCGACCTGCACGGTGAAGCCGCGCAGGGTGGGCGCCTGACCGGCCAGTGCGGGCGACACGATGATGTCGGTCAGGGGGCCCGACGATGGTCCCGTCGGCGTCGAGGAGCGACCCCGTCGAGCACGCGCGCCGACCACAGCAGCGCCGGATCGTCCGACGCCGGCTCGTTATCGGACGCCGTCGCGGCGTCGGGGTGGTCGGGCCATGTCACCTGGCAAGGGTAGAGGCAACTGCCCGGCACCGCGCGGCTGCCGGCCGTGTCCTGCTCAGCCGCCACGGCGGCCGAGAGGCGCTCCCACCGTTCCATGAGCTCCGCGGCCTCGTCCTTGGCTGCCTCGTGGTCGGCGACGAGGGTCTTGACCTCGTCGGGATCGGCGTAGATCTCGGGATCGCCGAGGCGGGCCGACAGCTCGGCCACCTTGGCCTCGGCCTTCTCCCACGCCCGCTCGACGCGGTTGAGCTCCTTGCGCTGCTCCTTCGACGCCGTGCCCTTCTTCGGGTTTCCCCGACGATGGCTCGCCGCCGCTGCGCGCGGGCCGCAGGCTGCGGTCACCCCCGCGGCCACCCGTCTTCGGCGCGGTGGACAGCGTCACGGCGGCCGTTGCCGCGCGGCCTTGGAGGACTTGGCGCCCTTGCGGGTCTTGGCGGCTCGTGGCCCCTGCGGCCACTGCAGCGCCCTGGCGGCCCGGGCTCGACGCTGCGGCCTGGGCGGCCGTGCGGGTGAGGATCTCCTCGGGAACGCCGTCGATGACGCGCACGGTGCCGTCGCGGACGTCGATGAGGCCGTCGGCGACGTTGCGGATCAGGTGGCGGTCGTGGGTGACCAGCAGCACCGTGCCGGGATAGGCGCTGAGCGCGTCCTCGAGCAGGTCGCAGCTCGGCAGGTCGAGATGGTTGGTGGGCTCGTCGAGTACCAGCAGGTTCACCGGGGTGGCCATGGTCTTGGCCAGCGCCAGGCGGGTCTGCTCGCCGCCGGACAGCTCGCCGACCCGGCGGTCGGCGGCATCGCCGGAGAACCCGAACGAGCCCAACACCGTGCGCAGGTTGCGGGGGTCGCCCTTGGGCATGGCGCTGCGGAACTCGTCGTGGACCTTCTTCGACTGGTCGAGCACCTCGGCCTGGTGCTGTTCGAAGCGGGCGACGTCGACGTTCGAGCCGAGCGCCACCTCGCCGGCGACGGCGGGGATCTCGCCCAACAGCGTGCGGATCATCGTGGTCTTGCCGGCGCCGTTGGGGCCGATGATCGCGAAGCGGCGACCCCGCTCGATGGTCAGATCGAACGGTGCCAGGACGGCCTGACCGTCGTAGCCGGCTGCGACGCCGTGGGCCTCGACGACCACCCGGTTCGCCCGGCGCGGTTCGGGGAACGCGAACCGGGCCTTGATCTCCTTGCGGTCGGTGACGTTGATGATCTCGAGCTTCTCGAGGGCCTTGATGCGGCTCTGCACCTGACGGGCCTTGGTGGCCTTGTAGCGGAACCGATCGACGAACTTCTCGACCTGGGCGACCTTGCGGGCCTGGTTGGCGGCCTGGGACCGCACCCGCTCGATGCGTTCCTCGCGCTCGACGACGAACTCGGCGAAGCCGCCGGTGTACTCGACGGCCTGTCCGTCGGCGAGCTCGACGATGTGGGTGGCCACGGCGTCGATGAAGTCACGGTCGTGGCTGACGAACAGCAGCGCACCGTTCCACTCGGCGAGGTGGTTCTCGAGCCAGGCCACCGAGTCGACGTCGAGGTGGTTGGTGGGCTCGTCGAGCACCAGGACGTCGGGGTCCGACAACAGCAGGCGGGCCAGTGCGAGACGCATGCGCCAGCCGCCCGAGAGCTCGGTGACGGCCCGGTCGCCGGCGTCGGGGGCGAAGCCCAGCCCGGCCAGCACCCGGTGGGCCTCGGCTTCGATGGCGTAGCCACCGAGCTGCTGGAAGCGGCTCTGGGCCTCGCCGTAGCGGTCGATGGCCTTGGCGTGGTCGGGGTGGCCGACATCGGCCATCGCGCGCTTCGAGGCGATGGAGCTCCTCGGCGATCTCGGTGATGTGCTCGGCGCCGCGCAGGGCCTCCTCGAGCACGGTGCCGCGCTGCTCGGTGGCCAGGTCCTGGGGCAGGTACCCGACCCGGGTGCCGGCGGGACGGATCACCTCGCCGCTGTCGGGCGGGCTGGATGCCGAGCAGGATCTCGAGCAGCGTCGTCTTGCCGACCCCGTTGCCGCCGACGAGCGCGATGCGTCGTCCGGCGCGGATCTGCAGGGTCAGGTCGCGGAACAGCACCCGCGCCCCATGGGCCTTGGAGATCCGGGACAGGCTCAGCACCCGCGGAAGGGTATCGCCGTGGTACCGACCGTCCGGGCGGTCGGTCACGGCCGTTTCGGTCACGTCGGCGCGGTCGCGGCGACGGCGGGCCGACGACGGCACTACCATCGGCAGACGTGCCCTACACGCCGCGGCGGACCCCGCAGCTGATCGCTCATCGCGGCGACATCCGCGAGGGCCCGGACAACTCGGTCGCATCGATTCGCGCGGCAGCGACGCTCGGCGTCGACATGATCGAGTTCGACGTGTGCGCGAGCGCTCGACGGGCGCACCGGTGGTGATCCACGGTCCCCGTCTCGACCGGTGGAGCACCGGTACCGGTCGGGTGGCCGACCAGATCGATCGCGCAGCTGGTCACCCATCGCCTGCGCGACCGCGACGGTGGCGTGGTCGACGACCGAGGCCATCCCCGACACTCGCGCGAGGCCCTCGACGCCGCGGGGGACACTCGCCGTCAACTGCGACATCAAGGATCCCGGCGATCGTCGACGCGGTCATCGACGGAGCTCGTCGGGCGATCGATGGACGACCGGGCCGTGCTGTCGGGTCTCACCGGCCGCCGGGCCCGCACGCACCCTGCGCCGTCACGGCCATCGGGTCGCGCTGCTGGTCAACCTCGACCGCGCTCGATGTCGTCGTCGGCCGGTGGCGTCGGCTGCGCACCGGCTGGCTGCTGCGCCGGTACCGGCGGGTGTTCGGTGACGGCATCGTCGGGCTCAACGTGCCCCACGGTTGGGTCGACGCCCGTCTGGTGGCGCGGCGTCCACGACCTCGGGCGGCACCATCTGGGTGTTCACCGTCGACGATCAGGATCGCGTCGACGAGCTCGTCGCGATGGGCGTCGACTCGATCACCACGAACCGTCCCGGCCAGATCGTCGTCGCTCGGTCCGGGCCGGCCGGCGACTGAGACCTGCGATCTGACGAGCGCTCGGACCGATCCGGCGTTCGGTCCGCTGCGGCCGGGCGAGCGCCGACGTGGTGCGGCGAGAACCTCGACCGTCCGCCCCGACACGATGGAGTGCCCCATGGGAGAACTGGTCCGCCTCGAAGACGACACCGCAGCCGGTGTCGCCACCATCCGCCTCGAGCGGCCACCGATGAACGCCATCAGCCGCCAGGTCACGGCCGAGCTCGGCGAGATCACCGACGAGCTGGCCGGCCGCGACGACATCGGCGCCGTGGTCGTGTGGGGCGGGCCCAAGATCTTCGCAGCGGGCGCCGACATCAAGGAGTTCCCCGAGATCTCCGGCCGCGACGAGGCCATCGCCTTCTCGCAGGGCCTCAACGACGCACTGCTCGCCCTCGAGTCACTGCCCGCAGATCACGATCTCGGCGGTCAACGGCTTCGCTCTCGGCGGCGGCTGCGAGCTGGCCATGGCCACCGACTTCCGCATCGGCGGCGAGCGCACCACCTTCGGCCAGCCCGAGATCCTGCTCGGCATCATTCCCGGTGCCGGCGGCACCCAGCGCCTCATGCGCCTCGTCGGCATCACCAAGGCCAAGGAGATCGTGTACTCGGGCCGTCAGGTCCCGAGCGCCGAGGCACTCGCCATCGGCCTGGTGTCCGAGATCGTCGGCGACGACGACGTGTACAGCCGCTCGGTCGAGCTCGCCGAGCCAGTACGCCGCCGGACCCGCCGCGCTGCGCTTCGCGAAGCGGGCGATGATGGAGGGCCTGGCGCTGCCGCTCGCGGAGGCCGTGCGGGTCGAGGCCGAGGCCTTCGGCGACTGCTTCGAGACCGAGGACCAGGCCACCGGCGTCGCGAGCTTCCTGGAGCACGGCCCCGGCAAGGCCACCTTCGCCCGACGCTGAGCCGGCTGCGTCTGCGCCCGATGCCGCGGGCGCCGCGTGGTCGGCTCCCAGTCGGTCGCTGCGACGGTCCTCCGATGTGGGTCGGTCAGTCGACGACCGGTGCGGGCACGTGCTGTCGCCGCATCAGGAGCACGACGGCAGCGACCGTTGCGACGAGCGTGACGGCGGTCGCGAGCCTGATGAATGCCGTCGTGTCGACGAAGAGTCCCGGCACGATCAGGAGACCGTTGACGATGAGGGCGGCGGCGTTGATGCGGATGAGGCGCCGGTTCCCCGAGTTCCACGCAAGGATCGCGCACACGACCGATACCAGGCCGATGGCGGCGCCGAGTGCGATGGCCGGCACACCCGGGTCGGACTCGCCCCAGTCGATGCCGGGGAGGAGGAAGAGCACCTGGCTCGCGCCGACGATGGCGGAGATCGCGAGTCCGGCGCGCACCGGGCTCGGCGGTGCGGTGGTGGTCGAGGTGGCGGTGATGGTCGTCATGATGGTGCTCCTTGCTGGCATCCGTGTGGATGACGTCGGGTACGGGTTCGAACTCTGATCCTCGACACCGTCCCGAGGCCAGATGCGAAGCACCCGAGATCGTCCCGATCGAGTCGGGAAGGAATCGGGAGGTTCTTCACGGGTCGTCGATCGCTGCGAGTGGCAACATGATCGCGTGCCTGCCGACCAACAGATCCGGATCGTCGTCGCCGATGACCATCCCGTGGTTCGTGGCGGGCTGGTCGCGCTGTTGCGCACGATCGCCGGCTTCGACGTGGTCGACGAGGTCGCCGACGGCGAGAGCGCCCTGCACGCCGTGGCGAACCACGAGCCCGACGTCGTCCTCATGGATGTCCGGATGCCGGGCATGGACGGGATCGAGGCCACCCGCCGGATCCGGGCGAGCGCGTCGGACTGCCGGGTGCTGATGCTCACGATGTACGACGACGACGCAACGCTCTTCACCGCCATGAAGGCCGGCGCTCACGGCTACCTGCTCAAAGAGGCCGAGCCGGACGACATCGTCCGGGCGGTGCGTGGCGTGGTCGCCGGTGAGGCCATCTTCGGCCCCGGGGTGGCGGCGAGGGTGCTCGGCTACTTCGCCGAGCCCCCGGTCGCGACGGCACTCGACGACCCGTTCCCCGAGCTCACCGAACGCGAGCGCCTCGTCCTCGATCATCTGGCCCAGGGCCTGCGCAACGCCGACATCGCGGCCGAGCTGTACCTGTCGCCCAAGACGGTGAGCAACCACCTGACCTCGATCTTCGCCAAGCTGCAGGTCGCCGGCCGGGGTGAGGCGATCGTCCGGGCGCGCGAAGGTGGGTTGGGCACGTCGACATGAACGAGCTCGCGGCCGAGCTGGCTCCGGTCGCGCCGGCACTGGTGCTGGGCGCAGGTGGTCTGCTGCTCCTCCCGAGTCGTGCCCGCGCATCCGGTGCGCTGCTGCTGCTCGCGGCGACGGGACTGCTCGCGGCGGTGGTCGCAACGCTCGTCGACGACTCGACCGTGGCGACGTACATCGCCGTCGGTGCCCTGCTGCCCTACTCACTGGCGATCCTGGCGTTTCCGACGCCGAGTGCGCGTCAGTCGCTCGACTTCTGCCTGTGGGTGATCGTCGCGGCCGGCAGTGTTCTGACCACTGCCTTCGCCGCCGCCGATACCGGTGTGTCCCTCCCGCTGGGCTCGATCGTCGGGATCGCACTCGTGGCGCACGGCTGGCGGGTGCTCGAGAGCGGCGACGAGCAGGACCGGTTGGCGGCACTCTGGCTGTCATGGGCCGCTCTGGTCGCGGCGATCGTCGCGGTCGCCTTCATTGCGTGGAGCCCGCCCGATGACTGGACCCTGTTCGCGGGTGTGCTGCCGATAGCCGCCGTGGCACCCGGCATGGCGATCGGTGTCCGCCGGCCCGAGCTCACCAATATCCGGTCGCTCGTCGTGTCGACGGTCGTGCTGGGTGTGGTCGCCCTCAGCTACCTGTCGATGTTCATCGGAGCCGATGCCTTCCTCGAGGTGATCGGGATCGACGACGTCGCCCCGACCGTCTTCGCGGTCATCGGGTTGGTCCTCGCTGTCGGGTTCCACCCGCTGCGCGTCGTGCTGCGGGGTCTGATCGACGAGCTGCTGTTCGGCGACCGACCGGACCCGCTCGTGGCCGCCACCGAGGTAGCCGATCGCATCGGCGACGACCCGCTGCTCACCCTCCGAGCCGTCCGCGAAGCGCTCGTGCTTCCGTTCGCGAGCATCACGGTCGACGGCGCCGAGGTCGCCAGCTCGGGGACTCCCGTGACCGACGTGACCCGCGTGCCGCTCAGGCTGGGCGACGACACCATCGGCGAGATGGAGGTCGGACTCCGCCAAGGGCAGCTGCGCCTGTCGGCCGAGGACCACCACGTGCTGCGGATCGTCGGCGCGCTCCTCGCCCAGACACTGCGATCCCGCTCGCTCGCGCTCCAGGTCGCCGAATCGAGAGCGGCAGCCATCTCGGCGATCGAAGAGGAGCGCCGCCGGCTGCGCCGCGATCTCCACGACGGGTTGGGGCCGACCCTGTCGGGCATCGCACACACCGCCGCCGCCGCCCGCAACAGCATCCCCACCGATCCGGCCACTGCGGACGAGCTGCTGGGTCAGCTCCGCGCCGACGCCGCGGGCGCCGTCGGTGAGATCCGGCGGCTGGTCTATGACATGCGTCCACCTGCACTCGACGAGCTCGGGCTCGTCGCCGCACTCCACCAGCAACTCGCAACGGTGCGGACCTCGACCGGCCGACCGATGCAGGTGACGGTGGAGGCAGACGATCTGCCCCCGCTGCCTGCATCGGTCGAGGTCGCCGCCTACCGCATCGCCACCGAAGCCGTAACGAACGCCGCCCGTCACAGCGGCACCGACCAGGCTCGACTCGAGCTCGAACACGACGGCGGCCACCTCGTGGTGACCGTCCGCGACTTCGGAACGTCACCGCACGCATGGGCACCCGGCGTCGGGGTGTCGTCCATGCGCGAGCGCTCGTCGGAGGTCGGCGGCACCATCGAGCTCACCAACGGCCAGAGCGGGTCGACCGTACGAGCGCGCCTACCGCTGCGCTGACGAGCGGGCAACCAGGCTGTCGGCCACAGCCCGACGGCCGGTGCCACGAGCGTGTGGGATCGGCCGGTAACGCTCGTCGTGCCGCTGTCGCGCGTTCAGGCAGCACCGGTTCCTCCCGGCCGATGTGGTGGGGCCCGAGATCACCGATCGCGACCATCTGCGCCTGCAGGTCGGCGCCCTCGACATCGACCTGCACCACGGCACGGGCTGCGGCCGCAGCGCCTGAGGACCGGGCGGTGCACGGCGCCCGATCCGAGATCCATCTGGCGCCACGGAGCGTCGAGGCGAGCCACATGGCCAAGGAAATCTTCGCCGCCGCAGGCCGCGAATCCCAGGCCATCGCCGGGGGAGACTCGTCACCCGACAAGCAGTGCTGGCAAGACTGCCAATTCTCAACAGCGGATGTCGGATGCCGATGGGCGCCAGTGCCATCAAGCCGACATAGACGACGGGTGCCCGGTGTGCGGACGGTGCTGGCACTGGTCGCGTTGTTGCCGCTCATCGGTCTCGTTGCCCTGTCGACGCTGCGCATCACCGAGGCGTCCCACCGTGCCGACGAGCTGGCCACCGTCGACGGCGACGTCGATCGGGTCAACGAGCTGTTCGGTTTCGCAGCCGATCTGACCACCGAGCAGTGGTGGGCCACGGCGACGGTGGTCGTCGCCGGGTTCGGCGTACCCCTGGATCTCGTCGACGAGATCGTCGGGTTCGACATCGTCGGCGAATACGAGACCGCTACCCAGGCGGTCGACGGCCGTCTGAACGCCATCGATCTGCCCGAGGCCCGTGCCCAGCTCGATGCCGCACGGATCGCGACGTCGGCCGACGGCGCCACGATGGCCGACGTCATCGATACGTACGTCGCGCTGCGTCGTGCTGTCGAGGAGGAGGCGGCGATCGATCTCGTCGGGATCTCGGCTGCGGCGGGCTCGGCCGCCGACTCGGGACGACTCGCCAATGCGATCGACGTGTTGGGGCTCGCCAACGGGTTGCGCAACGAGACCTCGGAGCTGACCTCGAGCCTGTTCGGCATCCGCTACGGCAGCCCGGACGGACCGGCCGTCGACGCCGAGAAGATGCTGCAATCGGCGCTGAGGTACCAGTCGACGCTGCAACGGCTCGAAGCCATCGCAGATCCCTCGATCGCAGGGCTGGTCAGCGACACGCTCGAGGACGATTCGGTGGCCAGCCTCTTCGGTCGTGTCGATCAGTCCGTCGCCGATGTGTTGCGCACCGGCGTCCCGACGACCGCGCCCGATGTCGTGCTCTCCGAGATCGACACCGACGCCGAGGGCGAACTGTTCCTGTCGAGCATCGGGGCGGTGACCCGCCACGTGGCGTTGGTCGATGCCGCCGCGACCGAGATCTCCGAGATCTCCCGACGAAGTCAAGGCAGCCGCCATCGACGAGCGCAACGATGCGCTGCTCATGGTCTTCGGCGTCTCGGTGCTGTCACTGGTCGCCTTGGTCGTCGCAGGGCGATGGATCGTGGTGCCGCTGCGCCACATGGGTGAGGTCGCCGAGCAGATGCGCAACGGCGAGCTCGGAGCCCACGCACAGGTCGCAGGACCCCACGAGGTCCGCTCCGCGGCGTCCGCCCTCAACGAAGCCGCCGACCACCTCAAGCTCGCCGAGGGTCAGGCCCTCGCCCTGGCCGAGGAGGACCTCGACCATCCGGTCCTCGCCGCCCAGCCACCGGGCGCGCTCGGGGCCTCGCTCCGGACGGCCGTCGGTCGACTGGCCGATTCGCTCGACCGAGCGTGAGGAATACCGCCAACGCCTCGCCCACGAGGCAGCCCACGACGGGCTGACCGGCCTGGCGAACCGCACGGCGTCGCTCAACGAGCTCACCTCGGCGCTGGCACGCGTGCGTCGTTCGGGCAGCGACCTCGCGGTGTTGTTCGTCGATCTCGACGACTTCAAGCCCGTCAACGACCGACTGGGCCACGCCGCCGGCGACCGGGTGCTGCGTGCGGTCGCCCAACGCATCGGCGCCGCAGTGCGCCAGGGCGACCACGTCGGCCGCCTCGGCGGCGACGAGTTCGTCGTGATCGCGGAGCCCGTCGCCGACCTCGACGAGGCCATCGCCATCGCCAACCGCATCCTCGTCGAGATCGCCCGACCGGTGAGCATCGGCTCGACCACGCGTCTCGCCCGGCGGCGAGCATCGGCATCGCACTGGGCGCGTCGGCGGATCTGTCGGCCGACGAGATGATCCGCGACGCCGACCTCGCCGTCTACCAGGCGAAGGCAGCGGGTCGAGGGCGGATCGAGATCTGTGACGCCGAGCTGCGCAGCAGCCTGGAGCACCGGGCCACGATCGAGACGACGCTGCGCGACGCGATCGCCGCCGACGAACTCGTCCTCCACTACCAGACCGTGACCGAGGCCCACACCGGTCTCGCCGGTCTCGCTCGAGGCCCTGGTCCGCTGGGTCCGTCCCGACGGCACGCTCGTGCCCCCCGACGACTTCATCCCCATCGCCGAACGCAGCGACCTCATCATCGAGGTCGACCGGTGGGTACTCGACCGCGCCGCCGCGGCAGATGGCCGCGTGGACCGACCATCCCCACCTCGGGCGGTTGCCGGTCGCCGTCAACCTCTCGGCCCGCCACCTGTGCGCGCCGACCGCTGGTCACCGATGTCATGGGTGCGCTCGAACGTCATCGGGTGTCGCCCGAGCGACTGGTCCTCGAGATCACCGAGAGCGCGCTGTTGGGCGATCTCGACCGGGCCGCCCGGCGCTTGTCGGAGCTCCGAGCGCACGGCATCCGGGTCGCCATCGACGACTTCGGGACCGGCTACACGTCGCTCGCGCACCTGCGCCGCCTGCCCGTCGACGTGTTGAAGATCGACCGCAGCTTCGTCAGCAACCTCGATCGCGACCGATGACCGGTCGCTGGTCAAGCTCATCGTCGAGACCGGTCACCTGCTCGGGGTGTCGGTCACCGCCGAAGGCGTCGAGACCTACGAACAGGCCGATCTGCTCGCCGAGCTCGGCAGCGACCATCTCCAGGGGTACCGCTTCAGCCGGCCGCTCGGCCCCGCACGATGTCGAGTCCGCCATGCACCGACCCACCGCCAGCCCCTGACCGACGCCACCGTCAGCGTCGCCGACCAGGGCACGTCAGCCGGTTCAGTCGACGGCGCCGGCGCCGACCAGTTCGCGTTCGGGGGGTTCGGGAGTGTCGTCGGGCTCGGCCGGGTCGATCAGGCGACCCCGTGACTCCTCGAACTGGCGCCACGCAGCAGCTGCGAGGGTCGAACACGGCGATCGCCGCGTAGGCACGCGGTGTCTCGGTGATGGGATCGACCACACGATTGACGCCGAGATCGGTCTCCCACACCCGCTCGATCATCCAGCCGAAGGCGATGACCGCGATCGCCACCGACGCCAGCTTCATGCCGGGCACGTACATCCGGGTGCGGCGCAGCAGATAGAGGGCCGGGAACGTCAACAAGATGATCGCGAGCTGGCCGACCTCGACGCCGAGGTTGAACGCGAGCAGCGACCAGACCTCGTTCGAGCGATCGAGGCCGAGGTCACCGAGCAGGCCTGCGAAGCCGAGCCCGTGGAAGAGCCCGAACCCGAACGCGATGGCCCACTCCTTGTTGGCCACGATGGGGTGGAGGTTGTGCAGGGCCGCAGCGATGATCGACAACGCGATGATGACCTCGACCGGTTTCGCCGGCAGCGAAATGATCCCGAACCCTGCCAAGGACAGCGTGATGGAGTGGGCGACGGTGAACATCGTGGCGAGTTTCGTGACCCGCCACAGCGCCGGCTTGAACCCGGCCGATGGCTGCCAGCCCTGGCCGGTGAAGATCAGCACCGACGGCAACAGCAACGCCATGATGAACAAGATGTGGTCGGTGCCGATCTTGATGTGATCGACGCCCAGCTTGACGACGGCCTGGAAGCCGTTCCAGAAGCTCGGATCGTCCAGATCGAACGTCTGGTTGGTGTTGCTGGCCGAGAAGGGGGTCACCAGGTTGAGGGGGTTCTCGCCGCCGGCGAAGATGGCGCCTTCCCAGTAGGTCTCGATGTGGAACAGCGCGGCGTGGCCGGCGACCTCGTCCATGAAGATCTCGTAGCGCACGTCGAGCTCGGTCGGCGTCTGGGCGAACGCCTCGTTCACGTCGAAGGGGAGCGCGGCGAACACGCCGTTCTCGGTCTCGAACACCTCGATGGCGCCGAAGTCGTAGGACCATTCGGTGCCGTCGGTACCGATCCCGAAGCGCGGTTCGGCGTAGGCCGCGATCTGGGAGCGAGCTGCCTCGGCCGCCGGGCCGGCCAGTTCGACGTTCTCCTCGTCGATCGCGAGGCCCAGGACGCTGTTGAGCTCCTTGGCGTTGAACTCGAGGCGGCCTTCGATCGACGTGTCGTACACGTCGACGTAGATGTAGCTCTCCTCGATGCGGTGTGCGCCGGCCGGTGAGGCCAGCAGCATGCTGGCCAGCATGGCCATGAGGAGGGCCACCATCAGATGGCGACGGTTCGGTCGGGACATGGGAACGCCTCTCCTTGCAGCGATCGCCGCGGATCGTCGGTGGTGGTTGGTGGGCTCGGCTGTGGGCGGGCATCATCAGCCGACGCCCAGGTAGCGGCTGATGATGTTGCGCTGGATGTCGGAGGTACCGGAGTAGACGAGGCCGCCGACGGCGTCGCGGAGGTCGCGCTCGATGCCTTCGTCGCAGATGTAGCCGAGCGCACCGTGGATCATGGTGGCGTCGATGCCCGACGCGACGCCGGCCTCGCTGACGGCCAGCTTGGCCATCGCCGCGACGTCGGTGACCGGTCGGCCGGTGACCTCGCAGCAGCGCCGCCTTGTACAGCAGCAGCCGGGCGCTCTCGTGGCGGACCTTCATGTCGGCGATGCGATGCGAGACCGCCTGGAAGTCGCCGATCGGGTCGGCCGAACTGGCTGGCGCGACGCGGGCGTAGGCGGACGGTGGCGTCGAGCTGACGCTCCATGGCGCCGAGGCTGGTGGCGAACAGGTAGGCGCGTTCGCTCTCGATGGCTGCGGCGAAGATGCTGGCACCCGCGCCGACCTGGCCGAGCAGCGGCGTCGCGGTCGACCTCGACACCGTCGAAGTCGATGTTGCCGAACGGGGTCGTCCGCATGCCCATCTTCGCCCGGTTCGGGTGTTGGGTGACCCCGGGCGAGGTCGCGTCGGCACGAAGAAGGCGCTGAGACCCCAGCGGCCGGCATCGGGTCGGGTCGACGCGAACACCAGGACCACGTCGGCCCGCGGCCCCATCGTGAGGTGGGCCTTGGTGCCGTCTGATGCGCCAGCCGCGTCGTCGTCGATGCGTTCGGCGGTGGTGGTGGCGGCGAAGCTGTCCGACCCGACTGCCGGCTCGGTCATGGCGAACGCGCCGAGGGTCTCGCCCGACACCATCGCGGGCAGCCAGCGCCGGCACTGCTCGTCGTCACCGAAACGTTCGATCGGCGCGCTTGAATGGTCCAGATCTGGCTGGCGAGCGCAAAGGTCAGGCCGTTGTCGCGGCAGCCCTTGCCGAGCCCTTCGAGGCTGAGCAGCGCGTGGACGAGGCCGCGATCCCTGCCCGCCGTAGCGCTCGCGTCGACCCGCAGGCCCAGGACGCCGTGGTCGGCGCAGCGCTGCCAGCCTCGCTCGGAAGATGCTGGCTCTGGTCGTCGCGGGCGACGACGTCGTCGTCGGCGAAGGTCGTGGCTGCCCATTCGGCCATGGCGACCTTGGTCGGGTGCGCGAGGTCAGCCATGGCTTCGGCAGCGGCCGCGCTCGCTCGAACGCACGGCGCCGGCTGCGAGCCCATCGCGGGCCGTGGCGCCGCCGGTCGATGGTCCGGTGTCGGTCACCGTCATCGCACGGCCTCGGGTGGGCCAGACGGCCCGTCTCGTCGACGTACTTCCACTCGTCGGCGAAGTCGGCGTTCTGCCAGCGACCGAGGCCCGGGTAGAACACCCGATCGCCACCGTGTCCCTTGATTCGCCCCAGGGCGTCCATGTCGTTCCAGCGGTCGTCGACGGGCTCGGACGCCACGTTGGTAGCGGCTGTCGGAGGTCAGCCGGCAGCGCCCGACCGGGGAGCGGTTGTCGAGCGCACCGTGCAGCGTGGCCATCGTGAAGCACAACACGTCGCCGGCTGCGAAGTCGGCGCGACAACCAACGGCTGCCGTAGCGGCGCTGCACCTCGGCGGGGTCGTCGTCGAGCCACACGAGCCCGTCGTCGTCGGCGTCCTCGACAGGTAGCCGTCGGCGCAGCGCGTCGTTGCGGTGCGAGTCGGCGAGCACCATCAGCGCACCCTCGTGGCGGGCGACGTCGCCGAGGGGGATCCAGCTCGAGTAGAGGTCGCTGTGCGCCGCGGTTCATGTACGGGCCGTCGCAGTGGAAACCGCATCCCTCGCCGGGACGCACGAATCGTGGCCAGCGGAAGTCGTAGCAGCGGGGTTCGCCGCCGAGCAGGTCGCGGTACATCGCCATGAGCGGCTCGGCCTCGACGACCGCGGTGTAGGCGAGCCCGGATCGGACGCTGTGGCTGAAGGCCCGGAGGTTGACGGTGGTCGAGGCCCGGTCGGCGTCGGCCGCGATCGCGTCCATGACCGAACCGGACGCCGTCGATGCCGCGGTCGTCGATCTCGCCGATGATGGCGTACTTCGTGAGGATCTCGCGACGCGCCGTCGAGGACGACGCTCGCGGTCGATGAGGCCGGGGAAGAACAGATAGCCCCGTGTCGTCCATGGCGGAGCGGAGGGCCTCGCGGGTCGCCGAGCAGGTCCGCTGCAGGCACGAGTGGGCCCAACGACTCAGGGCGCGATGGGGTGGCCGTTGGCGCTCAGTGCGGCGTGCTCGGGCACGTTCATGGGACACGAGCGAGGGAATCGATGCACCTCAGTCTCGTCGCCTCGCCGTTGCGCCCGCACTGGGACATCTTGACCAATGGCTGGCGAAATCGCCAGCCGTCGGGACACACTCTCGACAGCTGCGCAGAGTCCATGGCGCTTGCGATGCATCACCGACTCGACGCGCCCGCGTCGAGTCCGTCCGATCCAGGAGGCCACCCATCGTGACCACGAGACTTCTCGGGCTCGACGCCGTGCGAGACGTCGTCGCCGACGTCGGCCTCGACGCGCTCTACGACGAGCTCATCGCCCGGCTCGTCGCCGCGTGTCTGCGACCACGACCCCGAGTGTGATCGTCAGTGTCGATCGCACGGGCTTCCACTACACCAAGCCGGCGCTGGGGCTCGTCGAGTGGATGCCGGCGATGGAGCTCGGCCGGCGGGTCTCGATCAAGACGGTCGGCTATCACCCGACCAACCCGACCGAGCGGGCGACGCCGAGCGTGCTGGCCACGACCTCGCTGTACGACACCACCGACGGCCGCCTCCTGGCCCTCACCGAGGCCACGTTCCTGACGGCGCTGCGCACCGGCGCCGCATCGGCGGTGGCGATCCGACGTGCTCGCGGTGCCCGATGCCCGCGTGCTCGGTGTCGTCGGCTGCGGCGCACAGGCCGTCACCCAGATCCACGCGATCTCGCGGGTGCGCCCCATCGAACGGGTCCTCGCCCACGACGCCGACGGCTCGGTCGCGGCGTCGCTCGCCTCGCGGCTGCGCTGCGACGTCGACGTCGAGGTCGTCGATCACGTCCGACCGGGCGCCGGCTGCTCGCCGAGTCCGACATCGTCTGCACGGCGACGTCGGTCGACGTCGACGCGTCGCCGGTCATCGACGACGGCGCCCATCGACCGTGGCTGCACATCAACGCCGTCGGCGCGGATTTCCCCGGCAAGCGCGAGCTGCCGCTGTCGATGCTCCGGCGGGCGCTGGTGTGCCCCGACGTCACGGCGCAGTGCCTGCTCGAAGGCGAGGCGCAGCAGCTCGACGCGTCGACGAGCTCGGCCCCGACCTCGTCGGCTGGTCGCCGATCGCGCGGCGCTACGAGGCCGCGCGGGCCGCGCTCAGCGTGTTCGATTCCACCGGATGGGCGCTCGAGGATCTCGTCGACCGCCGAGCTCGTGCTCGATCACGCCGAGCGCATCGGCGCCGGCGTCGAGATCGATCTGCAGCCGCGCCCGGTCGATCCCTACGACCCCTACGAGTTCCTGGAGTACCGAGTGACGACGCTCGGCGCACTGGTCGCCGACCGGGCCCAGCGCGACCCTGACGCCCCGGCCGTCCGCAGCGGCGACCAGCAGCCGCACCTGGGGTGGGCTCGACACCCGGTGCGCGCGTGCTCGGCCGCGCGCTCGCGAGGTGCGGTGTCGAGCCCGGTGACCGGGTGGGCATCTGGCTGCACAAGTCGGTCGATTCGATGGCGGCGGTCCATGCGGTGCTCCGGGTCGGCGCCGTGTACGTGCCGCTCGACCCCGCGGCAGCCGTCGACCCAGGTGACCGGCCTGGTGCGCGACGCCCAGTGCACGCGTGGTACTGGCCGGTGTCAAGGCTCGTCGCATCGCCGAGCTGCGCGCGCGCTGCGCCGACGTGATCGTGATCGAACCGGCCGAGCTGGACGACACCGGCCGCACGCGGGTCCGGCGCCGGTGCGCCGTCGCCCCGAGGACCTGGCGTATCTGATGTACACGTCGGGTTCGACCGGCCGACCGAAGGGCATCGCGCACACCAATCGCCAGTGGCCTCGCCTACGCCCACCGTGCCGCCGCGCACTACGGCCTCCACGATGGCGATCTGTTGGCCAACATCGCGCCGCTGCACTTCGACCAGTCCACCTTCGAGCTCTTCTGTGCCCCCATCAGCGGCGCCGAGGCGCTGTTCGTGCCCGAGCCCTATCTGCGGCTTGCCGGCCAGCCTGGCCGAACTCGTCGAGACCGAACGGCCGACCGTCTGGTACTCGGTGCCGTCCGTGCTGGCGATGCTCGCCGAGCGAGGCGCGCTCGATGCGACGCGACCTGTCGTCGCTGCGCTGGGTGCTCTTCGGTGGCGAGGTCATCGCCCCGGCCACGGTGCGACGCTGATGGCGCACCTGCCGAACGCTCGCTGGAGCAACGTGTACGGCCCCGCCGAGGTCAACCAGTGCACGGTGTACGACTTCGACGAGCCCTCGCCGGCGACGCGCCGATCCCCATCGGCTGCTGCGTGGGCCGGCACCGAGCTCGCGGTCGTCGACGGCGAGCTCCTGGTCCGCACCGACACGGTGATGGACCGGCTACTGGCACCGCGCCCGACCTCGACGGCGACGGCGTTCGTCGAGGGTCCCGACGGGCGGGCGACTGGTACTCTACCGGCGACCTCGTCGACGACGGCGACGATGGCCGCCTGGTGTTCCTGTGGTCGACGCGACCATCAGGTGAAGGTCCGCGGTCAACGTGTCGAGCTCGAAGCGGTCGACATGGCGCTCGCATCGATTCCCGAGTGGTCGGGCGCGCCGCGGCCCTGGTGGTGCCCGGCGCCGACGGTATCGACACCATCATCGGTCTGGTCGTCACCGGCGAGCCCGGCCGACGAGGCCCGGCATCGCCGATCGACGAACCCACGGCCCTCGTGCATCTACGGGACCTGCTCCCGTCGTATGCACTACCGACACGACTCGTCGCCGTCGATGACCCTCCCCGAGACATCCAACGGCAAGGTCGACCGATCCGCGGCCGCCACCCTCCTCCTCGAAGCATCACATGAGCGACAACGATCGTGACGGCCGGCTCTGGCGATCCGATCATCGACGTTCATCGGCGACGAGCTCCTCGATCCCGACGAGGACTCGGCGGAGCACCGACCTGTTGCTCAGTGGCATGGTCGATTCGCTCGGCGTCATCCAGATCGTCGAGTTCATCGAGGATCGCCTGGGCATCGAGGTCGATCCCGTCGACGTCGTCCTCGAGAACTTCCAGACCGTCGCCGCGATGGTCGACTTCGTGGATCACCATCCGAGCCGCATGACGCGCGGTGGCGGTGCAGCTCCGCCGTGGCCGTCCACTCACGCCATGCAGCGGGCTGTGGTCGTCGCAGGTGCGCCAACCGCACGCGCCGCTCCAGAACCTGGCACTGCGCTCGCATCTCGCAGCGGACATCGACCCGGCCCGTTTCGGCGCGGCCTTCGCGTCCGTGGTCGCCGCCAGCGACGCGTCTGCGGACCGCATCGTCGACGAGGGCGCAGGACCCGTCGTGGTGCTGTCCGACGAAGCCGCGCCCACCGCCGTGGTCGACGTGGCGCTCGCCGACGCAGCGACTGGGCCCGAGTCGCGAGCCTCGTCGCCGGTGAACATGGCCGTGCACGCGCACGACAGCGTCCTGTTGCGCCACGAGGACCGCACCTGGTCCTGGTACCTGGCGTTGCACCACACCGTCACCGACGCCGCCTCGCGTGCGCTCGTGTTCGAGGCCACCGCCGACTGCCTACGCCGACGGCGTCGCGCCGAGTTCGCGTCCTACTACGACTGGGCCCGGTCGCTCGATCAGGCCGATGCGCCGCCCAAGGTCGCCAAGGCCCGAGCCTTCTGGCGGCGGCCGAGCGCCTCGGCACCCCGACCCGCCCAGCTGTACCAGCCGGTGCGACGGCCGACGTCCGACAGCGTGCGGATCCCGGTGTCCCTCGGCGGCCTCGAGAACCCGATCGCCGATGCCATGGCGGGTTCGTACCGCATGCTCAGCGAGGACCTCGCCTGGACGGTGCTGCTGGCGACGTCGACCGCCATCCACGTGCATCGCCTGAGCGGCGCAACCGAGTTCGCCATCGGCCTGCCGGTCCACAACCGCACCGATGCCACCAGCCGGTCGCTGGTCGGACCGTTGATGGAGCTCTACCCGGTCGATGTCGCCATCGAGCCCGACGACACACACCGGTCGCTGCACAAGCGCATCGGCCGTGCGGTCACCACGACGCTGCGCAACGCCACGCCCGGATCGGCTCCGACCCAACCAGACTTCGACGCCATCGTCAACGTCATCCCTCGTGCCGGGTTGGGATCCTTCGCAGGGATCGAGACCACCACGACCTGGGTCGACACCGACGCAGCCGACCCGTCGAACCTGCTGCGCGTGCAGCTCACCACCTACGGCGGTGCACCCGAACTGTCCCTCGACGCCAACGCCGGCGCCGTCGGCGCGACCCACTGCACCCGCATCGCCGAGCATCACCGCACGATCCTGGCCGACATCATCACGACGCCCGACGGCGCCATCGCCGGCCCGACGATCGTCACCGATCACGAGCGTGAGCTCCTCGACCGGTGGGGCACCGGCGCCGAACGTGCATCCGATCCGCCCCTGGTGGTCGACGCGCTACGCGCCTCGCTGGCCGGCTCGGATCACGTCGCGCTGCGCGACGGCGACCAGCGCCTGACCGGCGACGAGCTGTGGCGTCGCGCCCAGGCGGCTGCGGGCGCGCTGGCCGCCTCCGGGGTGGGTCCCGGCCACCGGGTGGGGATCGAGATGCCCCGCAGCGCCGAGGCCGTGACCGCGATCCTGGCGGTCCTCCTCGCCGGCGGCTCCTACGTGCCGCTCGACCCGGCGCAGCCCGCCGAACGGCTGCGGCGACTGGCTGAACGCGCCGGATGCGATCGGGTGCTGCGACCCGGCGATCTCGACGCCCTGGTCGCCGGCGCCCGTGACGTCGCCGACGGCGCCGCATCGGCCGTCGACGAGGCCTACCTGTTGTTCACGTCGGGTTCGAGCGGGCGACCCAAGGGTGTCCCGATCACCCACCGGGGCCTCGCCGACTACATCGCCTTCGCCCGCGATGCCTATCTCGACCCTGGCGAGCGTCCCGTCGCGCCGCTCTTCGGCGCGCTGACCTTCGATCTCACCGTGACCTCGCTGTTCCTCCCGCTCGTGACCGGCGGGTGCATCGTCGTCATCGCTGCCGACGGCCCAGCCGGTCTCGCCGAGATCGCCCGACACCGCGAGCTCACCTGGATGAAGGCCACGCCGTCGCACCTGCGGGTGCTGACCCGCGACCTGCCCGACGATCACGGGCTCCGCACCCTCGTGGTCGGCGGCGAGGCGTTCGGAACCCCACTGGCCACGGCGCTGTGGGCCACGAGTGGCGGATCTGGCGATCTTCAACGAGTACGGGCCGACCGAAGCCGTCGTCGGGTGCATGGTCCATCGTGGCGATCCCGCTACACGCCGGACCCGATGTGCCCATCGGGATGCCCCGCCCCGGGCGTCGAGCTCCGCATCGTCGATGCCACGCTGGCGCCCGTGCCGATCGGGGCAGTCGGCGAGCTGCTGATCTCCCATCGGGGGCTGACGGCGGGCTATCTCGACCGCGACGACGACCAGGATCGCTTCGTCGAGTTCGACGGACGCCGCTGGTACCGCTCCGGCGACCTCGTCCGTCTCGCCGACGACGACACGTGCGTGTATCTCGGCCGAGCCGACGAGCAGTTGAAGGTCGGCGGGATCCGCCTCGACCCGACCGAGGTCGAGGCCGGCATCGCCGATCATCCCGCCATCGAGTCGGTGGCCGTCCGACTCTGGAGCCCCCACGCTCCCGACGATGTGCGCCACTGCGTCCGCTGTGGCCTGGCGTCGAGCGTCCCGGGCATCGGCTTCGACGACGCCGGCGTGTGCTCGACCTGCCGTGCCTATGCCCGGGTGGCCGACGCCGCGCGGCTACTTCGGAACACCCGACGACCTCGTCGCCGTCCGCGACGAGGCCCGCCACATCCGCACCGGTGACTACGACTGTCTGCATCTTCTCAGCGGCGGGAAGGACTCGACGTACGCGCTCCACCGACTCGTCGAGATGGGCTTCGAGGTCTACGCCCTCACCCTCGACAACGGCTTCATCTCCGAGCAGGCCAAGGACAACGTCCGCCGGACCTGCGCATCGCTCGGCGTTCGCCACGAGTTCGCGACCACCGAGTCGATGAACGAGATCTTCCGCGACAGCCTCGAGCGCCACTCCAACGTCTGCCACGGCTGCTACAAGACCATCTACACGCTGGCAACGACCCGGGCGGTCGAGCTCGGCATCCCGGTGATCGTCACCGGGCTGTCGCGCGGCCAGCTGTTCGAGACCCGCCTGATACCGGCGCAGTTCGCGGGGGCCGGCACCGGGACGGCCGATGGCTCCGGCGTCGACGTGGCCGCGATCGACCGGGCCGTCATCGAGGCCCGCAAGGTGTACCACCGCGTCGACGACGGACCGAACCGGCTGCTCGACACCTCGGTCTTCGACGACGACGCCGTGTTCGACCGGATCCGCTACGTCGACTTCTACCGCTACGTCGATCGTCGAACTCAGCCGAGCTCTACGCCTACCTCGACGCCAACGCGCCCTGGGTTCGCCCTACCGACACGGGCCGGTCCACCAACTGTCTCATCAACGCGGCCGGCATCCACACCCACCTGACCGAGCAGGGCTACCACAACTACGCCGAGCCCTACGCGTGGGACGTGCGCCTCGGGCACAAGACCCGCGACGAGGCGCTCGCCGAGCTCGACGACCGGTCCGACCTCGACGAGGTCGCCGCCATGCTCGACACGGTGGGCTACGAACCTACGACGGCGCGACGTGCTCTGTGCCTGGGTCACCCCGGCGAACGGGGCACCGGTGCCCTCACCGGCGCAGCTCCGGGCGTTTCTGGCCGAACGGCTGCCGGCGCACGCAATCCCGGCGGCGTTCGTGACCGTCGACGTCGTTGCCGATGACCACCAACGGCAAGCTCGACGTCGCGGCGCTGCCGGCCCCCGAACGAGTCCACCGACCCGGCAGTGCGCTGCACGTCGCCCCCGAGTCGCCACTCGAGGCCACGATCGTGTCGGTGTGGGAGCGGGTGCTCGGCACCGAACCCATCGGCGTCGACGACGACTTCTTCGCGCTCGGCGGCGACTCGCTCGCAGCGCTCGCCATGGCCGCCGCGGTCGGCGACGCGCTCGGCATCGAGGTCCTCGACGAGCTCGTGTTCCTCCACACCACCCCGCGCGACCTCGCTGCGCACATCGACGACCATGACGTCGTCCCGGCGCCCGCTGCCGAAGCGAGCGTCGCTGCCGTCGAGGGTGACGCCCTCACGCCCTACGAGGCCGCGTTGTTGTTCGACGCCGCATCGGACCCGACCGGGCTGCGCTACAACGTGGCTCATCGCGTCATCGTCGAGAAAGCCCTCGAACCGGCAACGGTGCACCGGGCGCTGCAGGCCATCGTCGAACGCCACCGCGCCCTGCACCGCAGCTACGACGGCACCGACCGCCGACTGACGCTCGATGCGGCCCTCGTGGCCACGACATCCGACGACCCGCTCGAGCGTGCGGCGGGCGACGCTGCGGTGGCCGCCCTCCAACGCCAACTCCTCGACCCCGTTCACGGGCCGCTCGTGCGGGCGCTGGTCGCGCCCTTCGACGACGGCGCAACGATGATCGGCCTGGTCGTGCACCACGTCGCCGCCGACGCCGCCGGCTTCGCGGCGATCTGGCGCGACCTCGACGACCTCCTCGGCGGGGTCGACCCCGCAGCCATGTCGCAACCGGAGACGCTCCCAGCCGAGGTCGTCGCGAACGAGCGTGACGCGGCGCACTGGGCTCAGGTGGTCGACGAGCTCCGAGGCGTCCGGCTCGCCATCGTCGCACCCCCCACTGTCGAACCCGACGGCTACGTCCGCCGCGAGCTCGCCGTGCTCGGCTTCCGAGCTCCGCCAGGGCGCCGGCGCCACCGGGTTCTCGACTGCGCTCGCTGCGGTCAGCTCGGTACTGGGCGCCCACGGCGACCCCACCGCCGCCGAACTCGGCCTGTCGGTCTCGGTCCGGGCGCGCCGCCGCACCGCAGCGTCGGCTACCGGCTCAACATGTTGCCTACCCGTATCGAGCTGCATGCCGACGACACCTGGGCGACGCTGGCCGCCCGCGCCGATAGCGGTCGCGGCCGCTGCCCTCGCCCACCGGCACTACCCGTTCGCGTCGATGGTCGACGACGCCCGCCGCGCCGGCCGTGCGCTGCCGGCGCCGTCGGTGCTGCTGTCCTACGAACAGAACGACGAGATCGTCATCGGGGGTATCCCCGCCGACCACCGAGTGCTGCCCAACGGCGTGGCCGTGACCGATCTGACCGTTCTTCGTCCAGGTGCAGGGCGACGTCGTGGTCCTCGCCGTCGAGTACTCGGGCCGGGTCATCGGCGCAGCCGCCGCATCCCGTCTGCTCGACGCGATCGAGACCGCGCTGGTCGCGCTCGTCCACACGCCCCTGCACCCGCTCGATCGTGTCCCGCCGCACCCGGCCATCGTCACCGGCAGGTCCTTCGGCGCCGATACCGACGGCGACCTCCTCGACGACATCGAACGCCACCTGCTCGACCGGCGGCGCAGCCACGGCCGTGGTCTGCGGCGACGAGCGCCTCAGCTGGGCGGAACTCGACGCCCGATCGCGTGTGGTCGCGACGCACCTGACCCGACGCGGGGTCGGCGTGGGCGACCGGGTCGTCGTCGCCATCGAACGAACGCCGGCGCTCGCCGCCGCCATCCTCGGCGTCCTGCGGTGCGGTGCGGCCTACGTGCCGATCGATCCCGCACAACCTGCCGATCGCGTTGGTCGCAGCATCGAGGTGGCCGGTGCCGTGGCCGTGTTGACGTCCGACGGCCGCAGGCCACCTGGTCACCCCACGCGGTGCCGACCGGCTCCGCGGTCGTCGACGGGCCGCCATCAGTTCTGATCCTGGGCCCCGACGGCACGATCATCGACACCGACGGCTCGTCGAACGATGCGCGGCGCGCTGCAGGCGGGCCCTGGCGGGACCGCCGGACCGGACGATCCCGCCTATGTCATCTTCACCTCGGGATCCACCGGCACGCCCCGCGCGGTCACGGTGTCGCGGGCAGAACCTCAGCTGGAGCACCCGGTCGCGTGGCCCTGCCTACGGCGACGACCCCGACCGGTTCCTGCTGGTGTCGAGCATCGCATTCGACAGCTCCGTCGTCGGGCTGTTCTGGACCCTGGCCGTCGGCGGCACCCTGGTCATCGCCACCGACGCCGAGGTCCACGATCTCGATGCGCTCGGCCGTCGCTGCTCGAGCGCCACGACGTCACCCACACCCTGATGGTTCCGACCCTCTACCAGGGGCTGCTGGATCGCTGCGGCTCGGCGCCTCGCGTGGCCGGCGCAGGTCATCGTCGCCGGTGAGGCGTGCTCGCCGGCGCTGGTCGAGCGACACCACCGACGCCGGCCCGCCAGCCGCCTCACCAACGAGTACGGACCCACCGAAGCCAGCGTCTGGGCCACGTACCACCACTGCTCGGCAGACGAGCGCGTCGGTGCCCATCGGCGCGCCCGTGCCCGGCGCGTGGATCGCTGTGGTCGACGAGGCCGGTCGACCCCGACCGCTCGGTGTGGCCGGCGAGCTGGTCATCGGCGGTCCCGGTGTCACGATCGGCGCGAGCCAGGGGAGCCACCCCGATGCCGGACCGGGTCCGACCTTCGCCACCGGCGACCGGGCGGTGGTCGACGACGAGGGACGCGGTGCACTTCCTCGGACGTATCGACAACCAGCTCAACGTCGGCGGCGTGCGCATCGAACCCGAGGAGATCGAGCTCGTTCTGGTCGGCGTCGCCGGGGTCGCGACGGCGGCTGTCGGCGCCGTCGACCCTCGGAGCATCGACGAACTCCTCTCCGCGGCGGCGCCCGACGCAGATCGTCGCGGCGGCCGCAGCCGCCGCAACCGACCGCAGACCCTGCTCGTGCGTTGCGCACGGCGCTCGTCGATGCGGTGGGTGCAGCACCCGCACTGGTGGCGCACCTCGAAGCGCCCAACGGTGTCGACCTCGACCACGTCCGCAACGCCTTGCGTGCGGCGCTGCCGGCGCCGGCGCGCCCATCGATCCTCGTCACCCACGCATCGCTGCCTCGGACACCGAACGGCAAGCTCGACCGCACCGCAGCGATGGGCCTGAGCATCCCGACCGCGCTGGTTGCTCCGGCGGGGTCGCCCGAGCCGGGCTCCGACAGCGGGCTCGAACGAGCGCAGTCACTGTTCGTCGAGGCCATCGGGCCCGGCGCAGCGGCTGTCCTCGGCGGACCGGCGGCACCGGCGGCCCCGACACCTCGTTCCTCGACGCGGGCGGCAACTCCCTCAGCGCCCTCCGCCTCGCCGATGCTGTCGCCCGGAGCACGGGCCGTGAACTGGCGCTCGCAGACATCGTCGGCGGCATGACGCCGCGTCTGCTCGCGCTGGCGTTGGCCGATGGTGACCACGGCGCGGTCCCGGTCCTCGACGCCGGACACCACGACGATGGCGATCTGATGATCGGGGGCTCAGGCGACAAGGGCGGAGCCGAGTACCCCCTCTCGCCGAGCCAGCAGCGGCTGTGGCTCCACCAGCAAGTGCGGGCGCAGACGCTGCCGTACCTGCTTCGGCTGGAGCTCATCATCGAGGGCCCGCTGGATCGGGCGTTGCTCGAGCAGGCGCTCGCCGCGTCGCCGCCCGCCATGCGGCGCTTCGCACCCGGATCGTGCCCGACGATCGGGGCCGACCGGTCCCGATCGTCGACGGCGTCTCCGACCATCACGATGACGGAGTCGCCGCGGCGACGCACGAGGAGGATCGCTCGCAACCGACGCCGTTCGACCTGGCCGAGCGTTCCTGGCCACTGCGGGCGTGGCTCCGTGACCTCGGCGGATCGTCATCGGCTGGCATCGTGTTCCACCACATCGCCGTGGACGGGCACTCGCTGCAGATCGTCGCCCACGATCTTCGGATCGCCTACGAGGCCATCGGGCGGGCACGGATCCAGCCGGTGTCGGGGCCGCCCGGCGTCACCGGGTTCGGCGATGTCGCCCGCCGCCAACGTGCCCGTGTCGAATGCCGGCGCGTTGGACGACGCATGCGACTGGTGGGTCGACGAACTCGCCGGACTCGAGCCGACCCGGCTTCCCGGACGCCGGCCCGAAGCCGAGCCGACCGGGTCGGTCGAGGTGGCCACGGTCATCACGGACCCATCCGTCGAGGCACGCCTGCTCGAGCCACGCGCGGCGCTCGGGCTCACGCCCGACGCCGCGACCGTCGTGCTCACCCAGATCTGGCTCGCGGCCCTGACCGATCGTCGCCGACGTGGCCGTCGGCGGCCCCGTGACCGAACGCCGATCGGCCGACGTCATCGACGTCGTCGGCCCGTTCGTCAATCTGGCCACCTACCGGACCGAGATCGATCCCACGGCGACCGTCCGCTGACGCTGATGAGGCCGCGCAGGCGCGTCGCAGACGCCGTCGACCACGCAGAGGTCCCCTTCGATGCGCGTCGTCCGCGCACTCGAAGCCGCACGCGATCTCGACGGCTTGCCCTTCTTCGACGTGACCTGCGCGGTGTTCGACCCCGGATCCGACCGATCCGGTCTCGGCCGGTGGACTGACCTGGACGCCCGACGGTCGCGACACGTGGGTCGGGGGTCTGCTCACGACGTGATGGTCGAAGGGCGGCATCGTCGACGGCGGGTTGGGTCTGGCGCTGCGATTCGATCCCGGCGTCATCGAACCCTCGGCGGTACCGATGCTCGCTGCATCGTTCGCCACGACGCTGGACGCCATCACCGACTGCGTGGTGGCCGGGGTCCCGGACCGTCGCCGAGCTGCCCCTCGTCGACGCAGCACGACAGCTGATGCTGGTCGAGACCGGGAACGCCACCGCTCGACCCTTCCCGGCCGACGAGCTCCTCGGCGATCGCCTCGCACGTATCGCCGCCGAACAGCGCCGACGCTGTCGCCGTCGCCGACGCCACCACCGCGTGCGCTACCGCGAGCTGGTCGGCGGGCCGATGCCCTGGCCGAGCGACTCGCCGACGCCGGCATCGGTACCGGCGACGTCGTCGCCATCGACCTCCCCCGCTCGATCGATCTCGTGGTCAGCGATCTGTGGCGTCGTGCGCGCCGGCGCCGTCTACCTGCCCGCTCGATGCCTCGGCGCCGCCGGTTCGGTCCGAGCAGATGCTGACCACGGCTGGTGCCGGGGCGATGCTGGTGGGCGGGTGGCATCGACGGCATCCGCGCCCGGATCGCGCCGGCGCACCGATTCGCGCTTCGCCGTGACGCCCCACACCGGTCCCCTCGAGGGCGATGCCCCGTCGCGTGCGTCATGTTCACCTCGGGTCGACCGGCACCCCCAAGGGCGCAATGGTCACCCATCGCCGGGATCCAGCGCCTCGTGCACGACGCCGACTACGTCACGCTCGACGCCACCACGGTCATGGGGTTCGCATCGAACCCGGCCTTCGACGCCCTGACCTTCGAGCTCTGGGGCGCGCTCGCCAACGGCGGCCGCCTCGAGCTCATCGATGCCGACACCCTGCTCGACCCCGACCGTTTCGCCGAGGCCATTGCGACCCGGGCCATCACCACCATGGTCGTGCCCACCTCGGTGTTCGATCTGGTCAGCCGGCGCCGACCCGACGCCTTCGCCCCGATGCGCGATCTCCTCGTCGGCGGTGAGGCGCTCGACCCGGTGGCGGTCGCCCGGGTGCTGCCCATCGGCCCGCACCGCCTGGTCAACGCCTACGGCCCGACGGAGACCGCGGTGATCGCGGCAACCGGCGAGATCACCGCAGTCGCCGACGACGCCATCTCGATCCCCATCGGCGACCCATCGCGAACACCACGATTGATCTGGTCGATCGCCACGGCCGGCTCGTGCCCGTCGGCGCCGAGGGCGAGATCGTCATCGGGGGCCCCGGTGTTGCGGCGGGCTACATCGGCGATCCCGAACGCACGGCCGCGGCGTTCGTTCCGTCGACGGTTCGGCCCGGCGAATCGGTGCTACCGCACCGGCGACGTCGGCCGCCGTCTCGCCGACGGCCGGATCGAGTTCGTCGGCCGCCGGGATCGGCAGGTCAAGCTGCGTGGCCACCGCATCGAGCTCACCGAGATCGACCGGGTCGTCGCGGCCGCCCCCGGCGTCGCCGCCGCCACCACCACGGTCATCGGAACTGGCACCGGGCGTCGCCTCGCCACCGCGGTCGTCGCCGTCGACCGGCGCCCGCTCGATCCCGACGGCCATCCGCAGCCACGCCGCCGACCAGCTGCCGCCGTCGATGGTCCCCGCCACGGTCACCGTGATCGACGAGCTCCCGCTGACTCCGACCGGCAAGCTCGACCGGCGGGCACTCGACGGTCTGCTCGGGGCATCGGCCGACACGATCGGCATCCCGCCCGTCCGGCGGGCAAACCGAGGTCGCCACGCACTCCCGAGGTCGCTCGCATGGCGCCCGCTGGGCCGCAGCTGCTCGGCGTCGGAGCGTCGGACCCGACGACGACTTCTTCGCCCTCGGCGGCCACTCGTTGCTCGCCGTGGAGCTGATGACCCGCATCGAACGCGACACCGGCGCCTCCGGCCGCCGCTGTCGGCGCTGTTCGACGCACCGCACCCCTCGCCGCTCGCGCACGCCTCGCTCGGCGGGCGGGTCGACCAGCCGGTGAGCGCGCCCGAGCACCCAGGACGCACGGTCCGCTCGTCGGGCTCCCGTCGTCGTGCTGCGTGCCCGGTGATGGATCGCAGCCGCCGCTGTGGCTGATACACCCGGCCGGTGGCAACCACCTGCTGTACGAGCCGCTCGCCGCCCGACTGGACCCTGCACTGACGATCCTCGGCGTCGAGGCGATCGGCATCCACGGCGAGGCGGCCCCGTTGCGGCGCATCGAGGACCTCGCCGACCACCAGGTGCGTTGGATGCGGGTCCGCCAACCGCACGGGCCGTACCGCATCGTCGGCTACAGCGTCGGCGGTCTCATCGGCTTCGAGGTCGGCTCGCCGCCTGCTCGACGCCGGCGAGACAGTGGAGTACTTCGGCGTGGTCTGCGGAGGCGCGCCCGGCGCCGCCCCGGCGCTCGCCGAGCGCGACACGCTTCGGGACCTACGCCGCCCTGCTACGCGCACCGCGACCTCCGCGGCGTGCGGGACCGCTTCGTCGACAACCTGTCGCGCCGCCTCGAGCAGGCCGCCGTGCGGCGGCTCGGGCGTTCGGCCGTCGCCGCGACGTGTCGACGAGGCCGTCCGTCTGGCGATGGTGCGAGGCGTTCAGGGACTACGACGGCGGCACCGCTCGACATCGCGATGCACTTGACGATGGGACTCGACAATCCCGACCACGTCATCGACGCACTGATGACGGCGTGGGGTCGCCTCGCCACGGGCGGCGTCACGCTGCGCCGAGTGCCGGGCTGGCACGACACGGTGCTGGTCGCCCCGGCCGTGGACGAGGTCGCCGACGTGCGTGCGAGCCGTCCTCGACGGCGACGAGCGCGGCACCGTGACCGACCTCGACGCCCGCACCATCGTGTGGGTGAGCCTCGGGAATCGCCAGCTACGTCCATCGCATCGTGCCCGGTCGCCGCGCAGTGCGGTGCGCAGGGCCACCGGTTCGTGCTCATCACCGCCGATGCCGACGGTGCCGCTCTGGCCCGGCGCCAGGGCGTGGAGGTGGTCGAGCTCGTCGACCAGGGCGCCAGATGGGAAGCGACGTTCCCCGGACCCCACTGGCCTCGGGGTGGCCGGGTGCTGCATCGGATCCCGGGCCTCGCGGCCGGCCCCGGCGTCCGCGCCCGGCCGCTGCGCCGAGCCCGACGAGACGTTCTGCTCGACACCGACGAGCTGCTCGACTGCGGTGCGCCGGCATGCGCTCCCGACGTCGTCGTCACCGAGCTCGAGCAGCACCGCGACATCCGGGCGCTGCTGGGCGCCGGATCTGCCGCTGGTGCTCGTCGACGACCTCTACGGCACCGATGCCCGGTCCGGGCGCCCCGCCGGCGGGCAGCACCGCGCGGGGCGGCACGAGCACCCGGGCCCGGATGCGTGCCACCGTTGCGTGGCGGGCTGCTGGCGCGCCCGGTTCGCCCTGCGAGCGCCGACTCGAGCGGCTGGTGGCTCGACGGGGCCGATCGGGCGTCGGTGCTCGCCGAGCTCGCTGCGCGGCGAGGGCCTCGCGGCGCATCGGATCGTCGACGGCGGGCTACATGTACCACCGCTACCCGGGCGTTCCGGTGGTGCGACCCATCGTCGCGGGTCTCCTGCTGCCCGGCGACGATCGCAGCGGGATCATCTGTGGCGCCGTGGTCGACGACGGATCGCAGCGCGGCGCTGCTCGACCGGCCGAGGACCGCCCGCTGGGAGACGATCGCCGCACGACGCGACGCGTGCGGCTCCGACGCGTCGGCTCGTTTACGCCAGCACCGGGACGATCAGCCGAGACCAGGACGCGTTCGTCTCGGCGATCGTCGACCAGCTCGGTGGCCGGACCGACCTCGACGTGGTGCTCTCGATCGGTGACGACGCCGAGCGGTGGCGGTCGACCGACGCTGCCCGTCGAACGTCGCAGGTGTTCGCGTCAGGTGCCCCAGATCGAGGTGCTCGGCGCGCGCCGATCTCATGGTCGGTCAGGGCGGTGTGGCGAGCGTGCACGAGGCGCTGTGGTTCGGTGTGCCCCAGGTGCTCGTGCCGGCCGGGGGCATCGGCCAGGCCGGCCTCGGCGATGCGGATCGAGGCCGCCGGCCTCGGCCGCTGCCTCGCGGCAGCGACGTCTGGCCGAGCTCGGCGCAACGATCGACGCGCTGCTCGCCGACGAGGCCATGCAGCAGCGGCTCGCAGTCGATGGCTCGCGCTGCGATGCGGCCGGACGGCGGCGCCGACGCCTTCGTGTCGGCGTCTCGCTGCGCGAGATCGACGGCCTGAGGCCGCGGCCTCAGGTCCGATGCGACCGACGCGGCCGTCGCCGAGGCGGATGACCTCGTCGGCGGCGTCGCCGACGTCGGCGTGATGGCTCACGATCAGCACCGCCATGTCGTCGCGCATCGAGCGGATGTTGGCGATCAGCGTGCGGACCGATGCCTCGTCGAGATGGTTGGTCGGCTCGTCGAGGATGAGGACCTTCGGGTCGCCGAGCAGGGCCCGGGCCAGGGCGATGCGTTGTCGTTGCCCGCCCGAGAGGCGGGCGCCGTCCTCGCCGAGACGGGTGTCGAGGCCCGCCGGCAACAACTCGGCGACCGCGTCGGCGCCCGACAGCCGCAGGGCCCGGGCGAGCTCGTCGTCGGTCCAGTCTCGGCCGTAGGTGATGTTGGCCACCATCGTGTCGGGCAACAGGAACGGCGCCTGGGTGACGACGCCGAGTTGGGGCCGCAAGCCGACGCATGTCGATGTCGGCATAGGGGACCCCGTCGGCGCGGACCGAGCCGCTGTCGGGCCGGTAGAAGCCGAGCAGCAGGTTGACCAGCGAGCTCTTGCCCGACCCGTTCGGGCCGACCAGGGCGACGATCCGTCCCGGCGCGAGCGAGAGCGACACGTCGTGGAGCACGGGCTCGGGTCGCCCGCTGGCGGGATAGCTGAGCGTGACGGCGTCGACGCACAGGTGACCGTCCACCTCGGTGGTCGCGGTCGCCGGTGTAGACCTCCTCGACCGGGTGGTACAGCAGTTCGTCGATGCGTTCGAGCGCCTGCTGGCCCTCGACGATCGCGGCGTAGCTCGCAGCGAACTCCCCGGTCGGGCCTCGCAGCATCGCGAAGCCTGCGTAGAACGCCAGCAGATCGCCGAGGGTCATCGAGGTCTCGATGACGGCGTAGCCGCCCGCCAGCAGCAGCGCGGCGCCGGCCACGGCGATGATGCCCTGCTGGATCGCCTGGTGGACCGACGAGCTGAACGCGACCGCGTTGTTGGTGCGCCGCAGCTCGTCGAGCTCGACGCCTGCATGGTCGAGCTCGTGTTGTTCGGCACCGGCGAGGCGGATGAGATCCTGGCTGCGCAGCATCAGCAATGACCGGGTCGCGGTGCGTTGATGCGCCGGATGGAACTCGTCGGCCTCGACGGCGGATCCGTGCGGTCATGATCCGACCGGCGCCGAACAGCACCGGCGCGAACGCCAGGGTCACGAGCGCGAGCCGCCACTCGATGGACAGCAGGATGACGCTGATCCCGGCGGTGAGCACGGCGCTCGGGACGAGGGTGGTGATGATCGTCGACGCCATCGTCTGCACGCGGGTGGTGTCGGACACCATGACGTCGTGCAGTTCGCCGGTGGAGCTGGCGTCGTAGCTGCTGCGCGGGAGCTCGAGCAGACGGCGGTAGAGGTCATGGCGGAGCTGACGGCTGACGAGCATCGTGACCCGCAGGTCGATGGCACGAGCGGCGATCTGCAGTGGCGACGCTCCCCGCGGCCAGCAGCACCATTGCTGCAGCGATCGCCACGAGCTGGCCCGTGTCCTCGTCGGGCAGCGCCTGGTCGATCGAGCGGCCGATCAGGATCGGCAGCGGGATCAGCAGCGCCGCCTGCAGGATCGACAAGACGATCGCGCCGATGGTGCGCGCCCGATAGGGCGCGAATCGGCTGCGATAGCGGCGACGAGCCTGGGTGCTCATGCGCGGATCACGGAGCGCCGAGCGAGAGTGGCTGCATCGGTGCCCATCGGCGTGCGAGGGGCGGCGGTGAAGGGGCAGCCGCCAGGTCGCGGCCCCGGCTCCGGCGGTGATGCATGGCACGAGGCTACGGCGAATGTCGGCGGGCGAGCCTGTCGGCTGCGCCCGGTGCCGCTTCGCCGTTGCCCCTGACGCCGGCTCGGCTCGCGAGCGATTCGACGCCCGAGCTCGGCCGCATGATCGGTCGCAGCGATGGGCCAACGTGCCGCAGCGATGAAGTGCGCTAGGGTCGGACTCGGCCCTGGCGGGTGCCTGCGACAACCGAAATCTGGCGACGTGTGTACCTCCACGGTTCATCGAGCGGCGACCTTCGCCGCCCGGATCACGAACAACGGGGGAAACACCATGTACATGACGTTCCGCAACATGATCGCTGCGCCGGGCAAGATGCCGGAGGCGATCGGCCTGCTCCAGCACGTCGCCCAGCCGTCTCAACAGCGAGCACGGCGGCACCTTCTCGGTCTCGGTGAACGTCGGCGGCGATCCGAGTGCGCTGGCCCTGGCCAGCCCCTGGGCCAGCCTCGGCGACTACGAGACGGCCCGCAACTCGCTGATGGGCGATCCCGAGATCCAGGGCGCGATCCGCATGGCCGCCGACCTGATGGTCAGCGCGCAGGACACCATCGGCAAGATCCACGTGCCGCCGGGCGACCGCTCGGCGTACGCATCGGTCAACATCGCCATGATGAGCCTGCCCAACGTCGCCGAAGCCGTCGGCCTGGCACTCGAGATCGCGCAGTACGTGACCGACAACCACGGCACGCAGGTGGGCGTGATCACCGCGGTCACCGGGCCACGCGCCGGACTGATGTGGGT
The DNA here is from genome assembly GCA_963716795.1 of uncultured Acidimicrobiaceae bacterium. GTDB lineage: Bacteria > Actinomycetota > Acidimicrobiia > Acidimicrobiales > UBA8592 > CAVQUE01. The sequence goes on from CAVQUE010000008.1 coordinate 114,509, forward strand.
CAGCCACGCCGACTCGATGGCTGCGCTCGGCGAGCTCGGCGAAGCGCTCAACCGGCGACGCCGGCCTACATGGAGTTCTTCAAGCGCTCCGAGGGTCTCTTCGTCGATGGGTTCACTCGAGGCCTCGATCTGGCAACTGCTCTGAGCAATCGGCGGTCGCGGCCGGCCGGGAACCCCGGCCGGTCACACCCGCCTCCCGGGACTACCGTCGCAGCCCATGAACGCCGCTGCGTCGCTCATCGACGTCGACCGCGCCCGCCGCGAGACACCGGGCTGTACCGAGGTGGTGCACCTCAACAACGCCGGGGCGTCACTACCGACGCGTCGAACCCTCGACCGGGTCATCGACCACCTCGAGCTCGAAGCGCGTATCGGTGGGTACGAGGCCGCTGCGGTGGTCGAGGCCGAGCTGGCGGGCGTGCACGATGCGGTGGGCCGGCTGCTCGGCGCTGACGCGTCGGAGATCGCTCTGACCACCAATGCGACCGAGGCGTGGTGGCGGGCCTTCAGTGCCGTGCCCCTGGTCGCCGGCGACCGGGTGCTCGTCGGGCGCAGCGAATACGTCTCCAACGCGTTCGGGCTCATCCAGGCCCGTGCCCGTGGCATCGAGGTCGAGGTCATCGACGACGACCCCACCGGCCAGATCGACCTCGATGCCCTGGCGGCGGCGATGGACGACCGGGTTCGGCTGGTCGGCGCTCACCCACGTGCCCACCAGCGGGGGACTGGTGAACCCCGCCGCCGAGGTCGGCGCCATCGCTCGTGCCCACGGCGCCTTGTACCTGCTCGACGCGTGTCAGTCGGCCGGCCAGCTGCCCCTCGATGTCGACCAGATCGGCTGTGACTTCCTGGCCTTCACCGGTCGCAAGTTCGTCGCGCGGGCCCCGCGGCACGGGAGCGCTGTACGTGCGCACGACGGTGCTGGACCGGTTGCTCGACCCGGTGTTCATCGACGGCGTATCGGCGACCTGGGTGGCGCCCGATCGGTACGAGCTCGCACCCGGGGCCACCCGCTACGAGGTCTTCGAGGCACCGATCGCGGCACAGCTGGGCCTGGGTGTCGCGGTCGAAGAGGCGCTCGGCGTGGGGGCTCGACGCCATCGCAGCTCGAGTGGGTGCCCTGGCCGATCGGCTCCGGGCCCTGCTCGGCGAGGTCCACGGCGTGACCGTGCGCGATCAGGGCCGTCAACGCTGCGGCATCGTGACCTTCACGGTCGACGGGCACCCATCGGCCGAGGTCGGCGCGGCGCTGCGTACGGCGCGGATCAACACCAGCGTGGCATCGCCGACCTCGGCCCAGTTCGACCTCGGCCGCCGTGGCATCACCGACGCCGTCCGCGCCTCGGTCCACTACTTCACCACTGACGCCGAGCTCGACACCCTGATCACCGAGCTGGGGAAGCTCGTCTGAACGGGCGGGATGGGGAACCACCCCGGCCCTACACCGGCAGTTCGACCGATTCGGTGCGGCGGGCGGGGATGCGGTCGCCGGGGAGGATGACACCGGTGAGGTTGAGCGGGTCGGTCCCACACACCGTGACGGTGCGTCCCGACGCCGGCTGGCGACGCAGGGCCTTCAGGGCATCGACGGCCTGGGGGAGCGCGAACTGCTCGCCGCTGAAGCCGTTGACGAAGCGGCCGCCGCGCACCAGGCCCCGGTCCTCGAGGCGCCGCAGCGCCCACTGCAGGTCGCGCCACGGCACCGCAGGCTTCTCGTGGGCGACGAGGTCGTAGAACAGCACGCCCCACCGCGGCAGCAGCTGATCGGCCAGCGCCTCGACGAGCTCGTCGCGGTCCTCGGGCGCCGGCGGGTCGGGCACCAGCGACCACCGGCCGGCGGCGTGGGCGGCGCGGACACCGCTGCGACGCAGCTTCGACAGCGCCCGCTCGCGGCGGTCGGGACGCGGCGGCGCCCGAGGTGAGCGCCCGGATGGCGGCGAACCCGTCGGCGGTGAGCAGGCCCCGGGCGACGCCCTCCCACAGCGCCGCCTCGATGTCGGTGGGCAGCCGACCGGTGTCGGTGGCCAGCTCGGTGAGGAAGCGGGGCCCGTTGGCAGCGATGGCCTCGATGATCTCGGCCACCGCACCCGACGGTCGGGCGCGGGGGCGCGGCCTCGCCGCGGAACGCCGGCAGCAGCCAGCGCAGCTCGTCGCGGTACACGAGGCTGACCGGGGTGGCCTTGGATGGCCCCGAGCTGCGGCGGTCGACGTCGTCGGGGCAGCTCGGATGCAGCCGCAGCCAACCGAGCTCGCCGTCGTGGCACAGCCGGTCGAGCCAGCCCGGCTGGTAGTCGCGCAGCCGAGCCGCCAGCAGGTCGGGCTCCCAGGACGCCACGGCCGCTTCCCAGCCCTGCAGCTGCTCGAGCACCGTCTGCGAGGCCGGCCGGGCCGGTGACCCGGGTGCCGGGGGCGACGTGGTGCCAGCGGGTCAGGAACCGCACGAAGTCCTCGGGACGTGACCGACTCGACGCTCTTGCGGCGCCGGGCCCGCGACAGGCCGTGCATGCGGGCCAGCAGCCGGCGGGCGCACCACTCGACGTCGGGTCGCGTCGGGGTCGGTGAAGCGGCCCTGGATGATCGAACCCTCGGCCTCGAGGGTGGCCAGGCCGACGGCCACCAGCGTCGGCGCCGAGACCGGTCTCGGCTGCCAGCGCGTCGACCGGTGCCGGCGAGCACAGCTCGAGGTGGCCGCGCAGCATCGTCGGCCGCGACCTGCTCGCGGCGTGACCTCGCCGGCGGGCGTGCCCGACTCCGAGCGAGCGGCCTCGACGCGACCGTCGGCGGACTCGACTCCGCGTGCCACCAGGTCGCGGCCATCGCGTCGGATCCGGACGGCGACCTGGCCCGCGCCCTCGCGCGGCGAGCTCGTCGAACAGCGGCTGCCAGTCGGGCCGGGCGCGCAGCAGCACGGCGTCGCGCAGCAGGTCGTGGAGCTCGTCGGCGGTGCGCGGGTCGGGCGTGAGCTCGGCGCGGACCTGCTCGATGGCGTCGGGGTCGAGGCGGCCCATGTCGCCGGGGTCGACGGGCAGGCCCCGCCGGAGCGGCACCGCGCATGGTGCGGCGCTCGTCGGCCTCGCCGTCGTCGAGGAACGCATAGGGCCGGGCGGTGAGGATCTCGTGGGCGAGCAGCGACGGCTCGGTCGTGTCGACGGGAGTGGAACCGGACCGCGCCGTCCTCGAGGCGACGCCACAGCGCGATGCAGGCCGTCGACGTCCATGCCCTCGGTGAGGGTGTCGTGCACGGTCTGGCGCACCAGCGGGATGGTCGGGGATCTCGATGGGGCCGGTGATGTTCTCCTGGCAGGCGGCGGCGTCGGGGAACAGCGCCGCCATCATGTCGTCGGACTCCATGCGCTGGATGGGCGGCGGGTTGCGCTTGCCGCTGCGCAACCGCAGCACGATGAGCGCCCGGTTGAGGTTCCAGCGCCAGCGCGACTGGAAGACCGGCTGGTCGAGCACCGCCTGGGTGAGCGTCTCGCGGATGGTGTCGGGCGTGAGGCAGCGGGGCACGTCGGCCAGCGGGAAGCTGTGGTGGGGCCCGAGCGAGATGACCACGGCGTCGTCGCTGGCCGCGGCCTGGAGCTCGAAGTTGAAGCTCCGACGCAGAACTTCTTGCGCAGGGCGTAGCCCATGGCCCGGTTGATGCGCCCGCCGCAGGGGCGAGTGGATGACCAGCTGCATGCCGCCGGCGTCGTCGAAGAACCGCTCCATGACCAGATCGGTCGAGGTCGGCATGACGCCCGAGCACGGCCCGGCCGGCCGCGCAGGTAGGCGACGATCAGCGCGGCGGCGTCGCGTTCGATGCCGCAGCGTTCGACCAGCCAGCGGTGGCGCCGGCCGGGTCGCCGGCGGCGAGGAGCTCGTCGACCCCGGCGCGCAGCGCCGAGACCTCCTCGGACAGCTCCATCGTGCGGGCCGGGGCCTCGCCCGTCCAGAACGGGACCGTCGGCGGGGCGTCGCCGGCGTCGGTGACCCGGACCTCGCCGCCGGTGACCTGGCGGATCTGCCAGCAGTTGGTGCCGAGCAGGAAGATGTCGCCGGCCGATCGACTCGGTGGCCCAGTCCTCGTTGACGGTGCCGATGAAGGTCTCGTCGGGTTCGGCGATGACCCGGTAGTCGCCGATCTCGGGGATGGCGCCGCCGGAGGTGAGCGCGACGAGCCGGGCGCCCCGGCGACCCCGGACCTCGCCGTTGACGCGCGTCGTGGTGCACCCAGGCGGCCCGCGGCCCCGCCCGGTCATGATGCCGTCGCTGACCAGGTCGAGGACCTCGTCGAAGTCGTCCCGGTCGAGGTCGCGGTAGGGGTGGGCCCGGCGCACCAGCGTCGAAGAGGTCGTCGGCGCTGCCACTCCTCGGCCGCCGGTCTCGGCGACGATCTGCTGGGCGAGGATGTCGAGCGGCGCCGTCGGCGGGTCGAGCGCATCGAGACGCCCGCCGCGCACCGCGGCCAGCAGGGCGCGTGCACTCGACGAGCTCGTCGCGGGTCAGCGGGTACAGCCGGCCCGTCGGCGTGCCGTGGCGGGTGTGGTTGGAGCGCCCGACCCGCTGCAGGAAGGTGGCGATCGACCGGGGCGAGCCGATCTGGCAGACCAGCTCGACCGGGCCGACGTCGATGCCGAGCTCGAGCGACGCGGTGGCCACCAGGGCCCGAGCTCGCCGGCGCGCAGGCGGCGCTCGACCCGGTGGCGGCGGTCCTTGCTGAGCGACTGCCGTGGTGGGCCGCGACCACGTCGTCGCCCAGGCGTTCGCCGAGCTGGTGGGCCAGGCGTTCGGCCAGGCGGCGGGTGTTGACGAACACCAGCGTGGTCCGGTGCTGGCCGACCAGCTCGGCGATGCGGTCGAGCACGCTGGTCCATCTGGTCGTGCGGAGGCGACCGCCTCGAGCTCGCCGTCGGGGAGCTCGATGGCCAGATCGAGGGCGCGCTGATGGCCCGCGTCGACGATCGCGCAGGCGATCCGGCCGGTCCCCGGCTGGTGCGTCGGCGCCGGGTGCCGACCAGCAGCCGGGCCACGGTCTCGATCGGGCGCTGGGTGGCCGACAGCCCGACCCGGGCCGGGCGGCGCGGCGACAGACGTGGTCGAGGCGCTCCAGGGTGAGGGCGAGGTGCGCGCCCCGCTTGTCGCGGGCCATGGCGTGGATCTCGTCGACGATGACCGTCTCGACGCGCGCGCAGGATCTCGCGGCTCTTGGCCGCGGTGACCATCAGGTACAGCGACTCGGGGGTGGTGACGAGGAAGCGTGCGGCCGCTTGCGCACCATGGCCTGCGCGCTCGGACGCCGGTGGTGTCGCCGGTGCGGACCCCGACGGTGAGCGCCGGTGCGGTCGAGGCCCGAGCTCGGCGGCGAGCGCGGCGATCTCGGCCAGGGGCCGCTCGAGGTTCTCGGCGATGTCGACGGCCAGCGCCTTGAGCGGCGACACGTAGACCACCCGGGTGCCCGACGTGGGCTCGCCGGCGGCGTGGGCGACGTAGAGCCGGTTGATGCACATCAGGAACCCGGCGAGGGTCTTGCCCGACCCGGTGGGCGCCGCGATGAGCGTGTAACGCCCGGCGGCGATGTGGGGCCAGCCCTCGACCTGGGGCGGGGTGGGGCCCTGTGGGAACCGCTGCTCGAACCAGCGGGCCACCGCCGGATGGAACGCCACACCGGGCACGAGGTCGGTGCGCAGCGTGACCCCGGCCAGGCGGAGGGGGTCGAACAACTCGGCGTCGAGCGTCGGTTGGCTGGGCCGCCGCGGTCGGCGGCGGCGGCGGAGCAGCGACCGGGGCGAGCGGAGGATCGATCAGCGCCATGCGCACGAACACTAGTTCGTGGGTGTGACAGTGCAACCGGAATCTCGTCGGGGATCCCACGGTGGCGGTGGATTCCCGCAACGAGAACGGGGCGGCTAGGGGATGCTTCGGCGAACCTCGCAGCTCCTTGCACGGTCGGTGCCTGCGCCGCCCAGGCAGCGGTCCCGAGCGGGACCGCCACGCAGACGATCGTCGCCGGCGCCGCCGCGCAGCTCGTCGCGTTGGCCGTTGCCGCGCAGGACGTCATTGCCGGCGTTGCCGCGCAGCGTGTCGGGCCCGCGACCTCCGCGCAGCGTGTCGTCGCCGGCGCGCCCGGTGAGCCGGTCGCGACCGCCCTGCCCGAGGAGGAGGTCGTCGCCTCCGCCTCCGTTCACGGTGTCGGCGCCGGTGCCGGCGCAGACGACATCATCGCCACCGCGGCCACGAATCGTGTCGTTGCCGCCCAGGCCGACGATGACGTCCGCACCCGGAGTACCGGTCAGGACGTCCGGTCCACCGGTCCCGACGATCGTCGCTGCACGCCCGGCGCACTCGTAGCCCGCCCGGACCGAGAAGACGCCGAGCGCATCGGCGAAGGCAGGGTCCGCCAGGAAGACGATCCGTCGGCTGTCGGGCGTGAACGCCGCTCCGTCGAAGTAGAGCTCGCTCAGCGGCGCAGGAGCCACCTCGAGCGGACGGCCGCCTGCGATCGGCACAGAGAACAGGGCTGGGGCGATGGCACCGCCCTGGCGCGACGTGTACGCCACCCGCACGCCGTCGGGCGAGACGGCGATGTCGCCGACGCCGCTGCCGGCGCCGATCGGACCGCTCACCTTGCGAATCGCACCGCCGCCGACACCCACGACGGAGAAGCTCGAAGTTTCCACCGACCGCCTGATCGCTGGTGAACAGCACCTGCGTGCCATCGGGTGTGATCACGAACCGGCTCACCTGCCCGGTGGTCACGATGTCGGGGCTGAGCTGGACCACGGCACCGCCGGTCACTGGAGCCGAGAAGAGCTCGAAGAGGGCCCCGTCCTGTGTCGCTCGATACACGACACGGCTGCCGTCAGGCGTCATGGCGAGAGAGTTCACCGTGCCCCCCGGCGCCAGCGGTCCACTGACCTTCGTCCTCGCGCCGCCGGCCGACGGCGCCGAGTAGATCTCCCGGAGTTCGTCGGTCTCGAGGTCGCCGACGATGACCAGCCGCTCCCCGTCAGGGGTGAAGTCGTAGGAGAAGACGTCACCCCCGACGGGCGCGATGGGCCCGCTCACCTTGGTGATGGCGGCGGCCGGCAGGTCGCGGACGAACAGCTCGTTGACGTCGTCGACGTCCTTGTCGGCTCGAAAGGCGAGCCGGCGGCCATCGGGACTCAGCTCCATGTCGACCACGTCGCCACCGGCGACCAGCGGGCCGCTGAGCGAGCCGACGAAGCCACCCCCGCCGATCGTCGTGGAGAAGATCTCGGTGACCCCGTCGGTTGTCAGGTCGCCTCGGAAGTACACCCGTTCGGAGTCGGGGCTGACGAGAAGCGGGAGCGTGACGTTCTCGCCTGCGCCCAGCGGACCATTGAGCCGCACGGGCGGACCATCGGCGATCCCCACCGAATAGGCGTTCGCCTCGCCGTCCACCTCGGCATCTGCCAGGTACACCACCCGCGACGAGTCCGGGCTGATCGTGAACGGCAGGATCACGTCCCCGTTCGGGACCATCGGTCCGCTCAGGCCGGCGCGGGGGCCTCCGCCGACGGGTACCGAGTAGAGCTGTCGGTCACCGTCGACCTCCTGGTCGGCCACGAAGACGACCCTCGTGCCGTCGGGGGTGATCTCGAAGGCCAGGACCGAGGATCCGGGGACCCGGTCGCCGCTGAGCTTCACGCGTGGGCCACCGCCCACCGGCGCACTGAACAACTCATAGGAGTCGTTCTCGACATCGTCCATCGTGAACACGACGCGTGATCCGTCAGGGGTGAGCTTCGACGAGCTCGACCTCTCGGTCGGCGACGGCTGCACCACTGAGCAGGCTCGGCTCGCCCGGGTCGCCCGGGGCCGCTGACGCCGTCGGGGCAGCAGCCATCGTCGCCAGCGTCATCGCCACGGCGAAGGCGGCGAGCGCTCGTTTCGTCCTCATCGCATGTCCTCTCACGAGTCGCACCTCGCGACCGATCTCGGTGTGGTCGGATCCATCGTGAGCGGTCGGGCCCGCCAGGTCGATGAGGGCGGCCGGAGTTCGCGACTCCGGGTTTCCTTACCGTCCGCGACGACGCTGGTCTCTCGTCTTCTCGACGACGGCTCGAATCGGCGCGGCTACCCGCTGAAGGATCACGTCGACGACGTCGACCTCGTCGAGCGGGCGACACGCCGAGGAACAGCGCTGGCGCCTGGTGGTGATGACAGGCGCTCGACGCCTCCGTGGCGAGCCCCAACGAGCTCCGTCGAGCACCTGCACGCCTGGTGACGACCAGCGACGAGGCCCGGCGCCGGATCGAACACGACCTCCATGACGGCGCCCCGCAGCGGCCGGCCGACGATGGTCGCCATCGCCGCCGCGACATCGCTCGACCAGGTGACGTTCGAGCTGGGCGACGACGGCGTCGGGTTCGTGGCGTCCGAGGTCAGCGAGGGGCACGGCTTCGCCAACGTGGCCGATCGTGTCGGCGCGTTCGGTGGAACCGTCGACGTTGCGTCGATCCCGGGTCAGGGCACAGCCGTGCGCGGTGCCGTTCCCTCGACAGCGTGAGCGCAGACCCTGGGCTGGGTCCTCCACCGACCCGAAGGCTTCGGGTCGAGCCCGCCTCCTGTCACTTGATGAAGAGCATCTCCCGGTACTTCGGCAGCGGCCAGTACGCGTCGGCGACCTCGGCCTCGAGGGCATCGGCGTGGGCACGCACCGTGTCCATGAGCGCACGGATGGTGTCGGCGCAGTACTTCATGTGCGCCTCGGTGGAATCGAAGTCGTGCACCTCGATGGCGGCTTCGAGTTCCGCGACCGCACCGAGCATGGCGTTGACACCGCCGCCGATGGCCTTGATCTGGGTGGGCTCGAGCTCGACGCCGAGCTTGCCTGCGTCCTTCACCGTGCTCGCGAGCTCGGCGAGGTAGGCCATCGCTGCCGGGTAGAGCATGGTCTTTGCGATCTCGACGGTGAGCTTCGCCTCGACGCCGATCGACAAGATGTACTGCTCGCTGTAGACCTCGTAGCGGCTCTCGAGCTCGGCAGGGGAGAGGACGCCGGTGTCCTCGAACAACGAGATGACCGCCGGGTCGAGGAACGCCGGGAGGGCGTCGGCGGTGGTGGGGATGTTGCGCAGGCCGCGTTCTTCGACCGCTGCCGCGGTGCCATTCCTCGGAGTAGCCGTCGCCACCGAAGATCACGTCGCCGTGGAGCTCCATCAGCTCCTTGAGGACCGTGGCCACCGCTTCGAGTTGGCTCTTGCCGTCGGCGAACTCGGCTTCGAGCTTGTCGGCGATCCAGTTGAGCGAATCGGCGAGCATGGTGTTCATGGCCACCAGCGGGCCCGACACCGACTGCGACGAGCCGACGGCCCGGAACTCGAAGCGGTTGCCGGTGAACGCGAACGGCGAGGTGCGGTTGCGGTCGCCGGGGTCGCGGGTGAAGGGCAGGATCTGCGAGAGCCCGAGGTCCATCATCCCGCCGTCGCTGGAGGTGGCGACATTGCCATCCTTGATGTCGTTGAAGACCGCCTCGAGCTGATCGCCGAGGTACACCGACAGGATCGCCGGCGGTGCCTCGTTGGCGCCGAGGCGATGATCGTTGGCCGCCGACGCGATGACGGCACGCAGCAGCGGACCGTAGAGATGCACGCCGCGGATGACCGCGCCGCAGAAGACCAGGAAGTTGAGGTTCTCGTGGGGGGTGCTGCCGGGATCGAGCAGGTTGCCCTGCGTCGAGTTCCCGACCGACCAGTTGACGTGCTTGCCCGATCCGTTGACACCGGCGAAGGGCTTCTCGTGGAGCAGACACACGAAGCCGTGGGCCTTCGCCGTCGACTTCATGATCGTCATCATCAGCTGCTGGTGGTCGGCGGCGACGTTGGCCGCCTCGAAGTACGGAGCGATCTCGAACTGGCCGGGCGCGACCTCGTTGTGGTGGGTCTTGGCGGGGATGCCGAGCCGGTAGAGCGTGTCCTCGAAGTCCTGCATGAAGACCTGGACGCGTTCGGGGATGGCGCCGAAGTAGTGGTCGTCGAACTCCTGGCCCTTCGGCGACGGCGCCCCGAACAGGGTCCGGCCCGGCGAGCAGCAGATCGGGGCGGCTGTTGGCGAAGTGCGCGTCGATCAGGAAGTACTCCTGCTCGGCGCCGCAGCTCGAGTTGAGCGTCTCGATCTCGGTCTCGCCCATCAGTGCCAGGACGCGCTGGGCGGCGTCGTTCATGGCGGCGTTGGAGCGCAGCAGCGGGATCTTCTTGTCGAGCGACTCGCCGGTCCAGGAGAAGAAGACGCTCGGGATCATCAGCGTCGCGCCGTTCGCGGTGTTCATCACATACGCCGGGCTCGTCGGATCCCACGCCGTGTAGCCCCGGGCGGCGTTGGTCATGCGCAGGCTGCCGTTGGGGAACGACGAACCGTCGGGTTCGCCCTTGATCAACAGCGAGCCGGTGAACTCGGTGATGGCCTTGCCCTCGGGGTTGGTGACGATGAACCCGTCGTGCTTCTCGGCGGTGATGTTGGTGAGCGGGAAGAAGACGTGGGAGAAGAACTTGACGCCCTTGGCAAGCGCCCAGTCCTTCATGGCCGCAGCGACGACATCGGCGGTGGCCGGGTCGAGCGGCGCACCGGTCTGGACCGTCGTCTTCATCTCCTTGAAGGCGCTCTTGGAGAGGCATTCCTCCATGGTCGCCAGGCTGAAGACATCCGATGCCCAGATCTCGCTGAGTGGTCCGCCGGTGACGGTGTCGGTGCCGCTCCGGTCGGTGATGGCGGCGATGGCATCGCTGCGGAGGTCGTTGGCGCTCATCTCGGTCTCGATCCTGTGCGGGTGACGGTGACTGCGAGATGGTCCGGCTCAGCGAAAACGATCTCTGGGCGGCGAACCTAGCGAGTGGCTCTCGGGCCGAACCCGTCGACACGCAGCGTTCTCCGGGTCGTAACGCTCACGTGACACAGGGCAGCGTGGCCCTCGCTCGGCGCAGCGGTCCCGTCACCCTCCGGCGAGCGACTTCTCGAACGAGTGGCGGGCGAAGGGATTGTCGTTGTACCGCCCGATCGCCCGATAGCCGCTCGATTCGTACATGGCGATGGCCTCGGCGAGCGCGCTGTTGGTGTCGAGTCGGACGGTGTGATGGCCGAGGTGCCGATGGTGGTTCTCGAGCTCTGCCAGCAGGCGACGTCCGATGCCGAGGCCGCGCCAACGAGCGTGCACCCACATGCGCTTGATCTCGCCGACGTCGTCAGACATTGCCTGACCTCGGTCAGAGAATGTGCGCCGCAGCGCTCGCTGCCGCGATGCCCTCCCAGCCCAGACCCGACCGCACCCGATCAAGGGATGCTGCGACGGGTCTCGCAGCGTCGGCCCTGGTCGGTGCCGGGGCCGCCGAAGCAGCGATCCCGAGCCGGCGCCCCCGTTGAGGCGGTCGTTGCCGGCTCCGCCTCGGAGCTCATCGCGCTGGCCGCCGCCGCGCAGTATGTCGTTGCCGCGGTTGCCGCGCAGGGTGTCGCGTCCAGCGTCGCCGACGACGATGTCGTTCCCGGCGCGCCCGGTCAGGGTGTCGCGGCCGCCCTGACCGAGGATGCGATCGTTGCCTCCGCCGCCGTTGACGGTGTCCGCCCCGCCGCCGGCACAGATGATGTCGTTGCCGCCGCGACCGCGGATGGTGTCAGCCCCGCCGAGGCCGACGATGACGTCGGGACCAGGTGTGCCGGTGAGGACGTCCGGCCCGCTGGTCCCGACGATCGTCGCCGCCCGCCCGGCGCACTCGTAGCCCGCCCGCACCGAGAACACCATGAGCGAACCGGCGATGGTGGGATCGGCCAGGAACGCCACCCGGCTGCTGTCGGGGGTGAAGCCCAACCCCTCGACGAAGCGCAGATCGGTCATCGGCGCGGGGGCCAACTCGAGCCGGTCGCCTCCGGCGAGCGGCACGGAGTAGAGCGCGTCGGCGGTCCCGCCGCTCTGGCGCAACGTGAAGGCCACCCGCACACCGTCGGGCGAGATGGCGAACTCGACGACTCCGCCACCGGCTGCGATCGGCCCGCTGATCTTGCGCTGGGGCCCGCCAGTCGTGGCCACGACGTCGAGTTCGTTGCGCCCGCCGACCTCCTGGTCGCCGAGGTAGACGACCTGGTCGCCGGACGGCGAGATCTCGAAGTCGGCGACGTCGCCGCTCGTCACCACATCCGGGCTCAGTTGCGTCACCGTGCCGCCGGTCGTCGGCACCGAGAACAGCTCGGTGTCCGTGCCGTTCTGCGCGCCATGTACACGACGCGGCCGCCGCCGGGCGTCACCTGGAACTCGGTCACCCGGCCCCCGGGGGCGAGTGGGCCGCTGATCTTCGTGTCGCTGCCGCCGTTGGTACGGACCGAGTACAGCTCGACCTCCTCGTCGACCTCGGCGTCGACGCGATAGACGAGGCGACTGCTGTCGTTCGTGAAGCGATAGTCGGTACGGACGTCACCGGCCGCAGGCGTGATCGGCCAGCTCACTTTCGTGACCGACGCGCCGCCGAGCGCGCTCACGTAGAGCTCGGCCTGCTGGTCGACGTCCTTGTCGGCCCGGAACGCCAGCGATCTGGCCGTCGGGGCTCAACACCATGTCCGTGACGTCGCCGCCGGCGACCAGGGGACCGTTGATCGAGATGATGAAGCCACCGTCGATGGACACGCGGTAGACCTCGTCGCGGTCCATCGAGGGTGAGATCGCCGCGCAGCAGCACCGTCGAGGAGTCCGGGGTGATCAACACCGGCCCGATGACGTCCTCCCCGGCGCCGAGGGGCGAGTTGAGCTCGACCGGAGTGCCCCCGTCGATACCCACCGAGAAGGCCTGGTCCGCGTTGTTCACGTCGGCGTCGGCCCGGTAGACGACGCGCGTCGAATCCGGACTGATCACGAAGTCGGCCCGAACGTCGCCCGCCGCCACGAGCGGACCACTCAGACCAACCCGGGGACCGCCGGCGACCGGAACCGAGTAGAGGCGCACCTCGCCGTCGACCTCCTGATCTGCCCGGAAGACGACCCGTCGAGGAGTCCGGGCTGATCTCGAAGTCCGTCACGTCCGAGCCGGCGACCCGATCGCCGCTCAACTTGACCGGCGGGCCGCCGTTGACCGGCGCGCTGAAGAGCTCGTGACGGTTGTCCTCGGCGTCGTCCATCGTGAACACGACCCGGCTGCCGTCCGGCGTGAGCCGGGCCTCGTCGACCTCGCGGTCGGCAACCGCCACGCCGCTCAGCGGCAGGGGTTCGCCGGGATCGCCCGGTGCGGCCGATGCAACCGGCACCACCAGCGCGAGCATCGCGAAGGCGCCGAGTAGCGCGAGCGCTCGTTTGGTCCTCATGACATGTCCTCCTACCGGCCACGCATCTCGCAGCATCACGGTTCGATCGCTCCACCGTGAACGAAGCAGGCGCCGCACATCGATGGTGGCGACCGGAGTTCTCGACTCCGGCTATCCCTACCGACAGCAGCGGCGGCGATCCCTACAGTTGGCCCGATGCCGACGCGCCTCGTCATAGCGGACGACGATGTCTTCGTGCGCGCCGGGCTCGAGAGCTTGCTGGGCGACGTCGAGGACTTCGAGGTCGTGGCCGCCTGTGGCACCCTCGACGAGCTCCTCGCTGCGGTCGATGACGTCGAGCCCGACGTGGTGGTCACCGACATTCGCATGCCACCGAACCACTCCGACGAAGGAATCGCAGCTGCGCAGGCCCTTCGCCGCTCCCACCCCGATGTCGGCGTCGTCGCGCTGTCGCTGTATCTCGAGCCGGCGTATGCGCTGCGTCTGCTCGACGACGGCTCCAATCGGCGCGGCTACCTGCTCAAGGACCATGTCGACGACGTGGCGCTGGTCGAGCGGGCCATCCGGGCGGTGGCCACGGGCGGTTCGTTCGTCGACGACGCAGTGGTCGACGTGCTGCTGCGGCGCCGCAGCGGTCAGGACACCCCGCTCGCGAGCCTCACCCCACGCGAGCGCGAGATCCTCTACGAACTCGCGACGGGCAAGTCCAATGCGGCGGTCGCCGCCAGCCTGTTCGTGTCGTCCCATGCTGTCGAGAAGCACATCAACTCGATCTTTTCGAAGCTCGGGCTGACGAGCGACCCCGAGACGAACCGTCGCGTGCGGGCCGTGCTGTTGTACCTGGCCGAGCAGTGACGCCCCGCGGCACCGGGACCTCGCCATGAGTTCAGCCACGAACGACCAATGGTCGCTCGATCGACTGGAACGACTCCAGTTCTTCCTGAGGATCGATGCTGCGGTCGGCGTCGGGGCAGCGGTCTTCATGACGGTGGTGCACTTCACCGTCTCCACCTCGAGGTGGGTGGCGCTGCTCGCGGCCTGTACATGGCTCGTCGCAGTCGGGCTGTTGGCGGCCCTGCGCCTCCTGTCCCAGGGAAGGGTGGCGGTCGCCTTCTGGCTCTTCGCCGTGACGAACTGGACCATCGCGCTGGTCGCCGCCACCGCTGCGCCCTTCGCGATGCCGGTCCTGTTGATCATCTCCCTGCTGCCGGCGGCGTTGGCGGCGCCGGTGGTGAGTCGATCGCAGCTGCCCCGGGTCGTCGCCGTGACGATCATCGTGGCGACCGCGGTGGTCGCACTCGCAACCCTGCAGGACGTCGTCGGTATCGAGGACGACCTCCCGAGCTGGATCCCGCAGCTGGTCATCTTGTTCTTCACGCCGGTGATGGTGGGCCTCACCGCAGTGATCCTCTACCAGACCATCGACACGCTCGGTCAGGCGCTCGACACCGCCATGGCGAGCCAAGACGAGCTACGCGAGGCCCAGGCCCGTCTGGTCACCTCCAGCGACGAGGCGCGGCGCCGGATCGAACGCGACCTCCACGATGGTGCTCAGCAGCGGCTCACCGCGCTCGCCATCGGCCTCGGTCGGATCCAGGCGCGAGCCGCACGGGACAACCTCCCGATCGAGTCCGACGTCGAGGAGCTCCGCGACCACTTGGCCGACGCCCGCAGCGAACTGCGGCGTCTCGCGCACGGGCTGTATCCCTCGTCGCTCGCCATCGACGGGCTCGCCGCAGCGCTACGAGGTGAAGCGGACCGCTTCGACCTGGCCGTCACCGTGCGCTGTGATCCGTTGCCGGCGACGCCGCTGGCGATCCAGGCCGCGGTGTACTTCTGTTGCCTCGAGGCGCTCCAGAACGCTGTGCATCACGGCGCGCCGACCTCGGTCGACATCGTGGTCGGTGTGGCGTCGGGCAACGTGACCTTCGAGGTCGCCGACGACGGCGTCGGGTTCGATGCAACGACGGTCGTTCGGGGCCAGGGCTTCGCCAACATGACCGACCGAGTCGGCGCCTTCGGCGGCACGATCACGGTGACCTCGGTACCGGGAGACGGGACCGTCGTGCTCGGCAAGGTTCCTTCTTTCTGAGCCGGCTCGTCTCCGGCTCCCTCGCGCCGGGATCCTTGGCCCTTGGTCGTCTCGCTGTGGGTTCCTGATGCACGTCGCCGGCTGGTGTCGGCGTGCTGCGCAGCAGCGGCGTCTCGCCGAGACGGCCGAGGGGTGCCCACGTGAGCCACGGGGGTGCGTCGCCGTCTCGGGGGCGGCGTGCTGCGCCGACGTGTCTGGTGGCCGCCGTTGCCCTGCTGGGGCGAGGTGTGTCTGAGTCGGCTCGCCTGCGGCGGGCTTGCGTCCTCTCTTCAGTCGCCGAGCGATCCGCCGTAGATCTGCCAGGCCAGGACGGACTTCGCGACCAGGCTCAGGACCAGGTACGTCTTCTCGCCGAAGATGTAGTCGGCCCAGCGACCGACCTTGCGGTACTGCAACCACTGGTTGAGGCCGAAGCTGAAGAAGAAGATGAACTGGGCGATGATGATCCCGTACACGAATCCGGGTACCTCGTCGGCCCGCAGCGTGTTGAACCAGATCGCCACCCACGGTGCCAGTCCGACGAGGGTGCCGAACCAGAACGGCATCATCGTGGTCTCGGTGCGCTCGGGCGGGTTGAACTTCTCCTGGAGCCAACCGAACAGGATCATGCCCACGTTCGCGCCGACGATGGCGATCACGGCGGTGATCTCGGTGATACCCGAGTACGACGCGATCAACAGCACCATGATCGTGGCGCTGAACGAGTATTCGACCCACCGGAACCGGTTGATGCCCTGGCGCAGGTCCCGCTCGTAGGTGCCGCGAGCGACCGTGGCCGTCACCAGGTGATCGATGGCTGCCAATGCCAGGAAGATCGCGATCGCCGCCCCGATGCGGACATCGACCAGCGTCTCGGCTGCGGGCAGCCGTGTGCCGGGCGGCCCGTCGGGCGGCGCGGTGGTGAGCGCAATGGCGAAGTCGCTCGCCAGGATCAGGATGGCCACCGCCTGCACGGCGTGCAGGACGGTCAGGCCCAGGTTCCATTTCCGAAGATTCGCGGCGCGGGACGGTTCGAGTTCGATCACGGCCGGACCCTACCCACGTTGCCGGCGACGCCAACCCTGTCGACCCGCGGGGCAACCACATCGGGCCGACCCCGACGTCTGCGCCGCCAGACCCGGCGATGTCGCCGAGCGGCTCGCCAAGACCTGCACGGGTCATCGACCGCCGGACCGGCGTGGCCCAACCGTCGTGCGCCATGGACACGACCGGCAGAGCCCGCTTCGATGCCGAACGTCGAGTCGCCGAACGGCGAGATCTTCGTCGGCCCCGGCGCTGCTGTGCTCGTGGCTCGCGAGTCGATCATCGTCGGCGCGCATTCCCACGAGATCCGACGCGTTGTTCGGTATCGGATCGCCGGCGACCGCTTCACCGAGTGTTGGCTCTACGAGGAGAACCAGGCCGTCATCGATCAGGGGTGGGTGGATCCGCCGCCATCACGGCGATCAGCGTGACATGCTCGTGCCATGGTCGAGGTGTGCAAGAGCGTTGTGATTCGGCGACCGGTAGCCGAGGTGCAGCAGCAGTTCGGCGATGTCGGCCATCACGAGCGCACGGGTCCCCACAAGGGTGTGCGTTTCGTCGTCGTCGCCGATGACGGCACCACGTGCGTCTACGACCAGACCACCCGGGTCGGACCCGTGCGCCTGCGACAGCGGTTCGAGCTACAGCGCGACGACCCGGCCCACCAGGTCAACGAGCTCGTGGAGGGTGCGCTGGCACCGGGCAGCATCACCTTCGACATCAGTGCCGAGGGCAGCGACACCACCCGGGTGCAGGCAACCCTGCGCTCCGAGAGCGGAGGACTCGCTCGGCTCGCCGCACCGCTCGTGCGGCTATCGGCAGGCCGTGCCCTGACCCGAGCCCTCGACGAGGACCGCGAGGACCTCGAGTCGGGCGCCTACGCCGGTAGCTGACGACGCTCGTCGTACCGGGTGAGGTGCCGGGCCTCCACCCCGGGACGCCGGCTCATTCGGGGGCCTTGGGCTGCTCGTCGCTGGTGCGGTAGTCGCCGTAGGTCGAATCACGATCGGTCAGCGCAGCCGTCAGGCCCTGGGTCTGGATGGCCTCGACGAAGCGCTTCATCGACTCGGTGTGGATGCCCAGCGCGCACAGCTCGGTGCCGGCACGGATGCCCGACCGCAGGCCCATGACCTCCATCTGGCGGTGCACCGTGCGCTTGTTGAGCTGCACGACATCGGTCGGCGTCGCCGCGATGCGCTCCGCGACGGCCAAGCACCTCGACCTCGAGGTCCTCGGCCGGGAACGCCCGGTTGGCCCATCCCTCGGCGACGGCCTCGACGCCGGTGATCGAGTCGCCGGTGACCATCATCTCCATCGCGCGGCGCATGCCCGAGGAACCAGGCGTGGAAGTGCATGTCGGGCACACCGAAGCGTGTGGCCGGGTAGCCCATCTGCGCGTCCTCGGCGATGTAGATCAGGTCGCAGCAGGTCGCCAGCTCGCTGCCGCCGGCCAGGCAGTAGCCGTGCACCTGGGCGATGACGGGCTTGGAGAGATCCCAGATGCTCATCCAGCCCTCGGTCACGTGGCGGGGCCACTGGCCCTCGCCGGCGGCGGTGAAGAACGGCAGCTCGTCGTCACCGTTCGCGCCGGCGAGGTCGTAGCCCGCCGAGAACGTCGGCCCGGCACCGCGCACGATCATCACCCGCACGTCGTCGTCGGCATCGGCGGCCCGGAGCTGGCCGAGCACCGCGCCGCGCAGACGGTGGGTGAGCGAGTTGCGCTTGTCGGGCCGGTTCATGGTGATGCGGCGCACGCCCGGGATGGGATCGTCGACCACGACGACCGGTTCGCCGCTCGCTGGGTCGAGGGGGATCTCGGGGCCCGGCCCGCTGGTGGGGTTCGCCGTGGTCTCGCCGTAGCTGGTCATGGTGCGTGCTGCCTCGTCTCGGTCGGGGTGTCGGTGGGGCGGGCCGAACCTAGCCCCGAGCGTGCCGATCGGTGCTCGGGTCCGACGCGACGACGCCGAAGGTGCAGCCTGCTCGTGCGCGGTCGATGCTTGCGCAGGGGCCTACGATGCGATTCGATCATGGCCGATGGAGCACGCCGCAGACGTCTACCGGCTCGAGATCATCCCCGCCTCACGCTGGCGACGCATCTGGGCGCCGGTCGTGATCCTGGTCGCGAGCGTCGTGAGCTTCGACATGGCCAGCAACCCGGGTGGTCGCACGCTCCGCATCATCGACGAGCAGAGCGGACGGGTACTCGACACCGTGACCGAGTCCTTCGGCGACGACGTCGATG
The DNA here is from genome assembly GCA_963716795.1 of uncultured Acidimicrobiaceae bacterium. Taxonomy (GTDB): domain Bacteria; phylum Actinomycetota; class Acidimicrobiia; order Acidimicrobiales; family UBA8592; genus CAVQUE01. The sequence goes on from CAVQUE010000008.1 coordinate 133,111, forward strand.
ACCCCGTCTCGATGGTCGTCGCCGACCACGAACGGCTCACCGCCGACGAGTTCGCCAGACCGCTGGCTCGTCGCCTCGGCGCCTGACGTCTGAGCCCTCTTCGGCTCAGCGAGTCAGTCGACGATGGCGTCGGTGGGCAGCGCAACGATGCCGCTGGCGCCCGAGCGCCCGCAGGTCGGCCAGCCGGGCCCAGAGATCGCTGCGGTCGACCACCATGTGGGCGGCGACGAGATCGTCACGGCCGGCGAGGGGAAGCAGCGTCGGCGCGGCCAGGCCCGGGAACACCCCGCCGAGGTCGTCGACCTTGTCGGGGGCGATGTGCAGCATCACGTACTGGGTCCGGCGTGCCGCACGGGCGGCCTCGATCCGCAGGCGCATGCCGGCGATCGCCGGGTCATCGGGTGTCGCCATGGTGAAGATCGCCTGGCACTGCTGACCTTCGACGATCGCATGCAGACCGTTCTGGACGAGGCTGTTGCCCGTCTCGCGGAGATCGACGATGGCGTCGGCGAGGCCGCGGGCGCAGATGCCCTCGAGCGAACCGCCCATCGCCACGATGTCGACCGACGCGCCCATCTCGGCGAACCAGCGGCGCGTCCAGTTCGGTAGGTGGGTGGCGACGGTGTGGCCGTCGAGATCGGCCGCAGCCGTGAACGGCTGCGTCCTTGCGGCAGGCGACGACGAGCTGCGGAGCGGGAGAATCCGAGATCGATGTGGGCCCAGTCCTCGACCCCGTTCTCGAGCGCCGTGTCGGTCGAGATGAACGCAGCGTCGAGGCGGCCGGCCGCGAGCCATGCCGCAGCATCGCTGGGACGCATCTCGATGAACTCGACGCCGTCGAGCACGGCGGACGCATTCGTTCGCTTTGCCGACACCTGGTAGCCGGCGTGGCTCAACAGCTCGAGCACCGACTCGCGCAGACGCCCCTTCGACGGCACGGCGACGCGGGTCATGTCCGGCGCTCCTCGAGCACGGCCATGACATCGGCCACGCTGACGCCCGCACCGACGAGCCCCACGAGCAGGTGGTAGAGCAGGTCGGCAGCCTCATCGGCCACACGACCATCGTCGGGGCGCTGCAGTTCGAGGCAGACCTCGAACGCTTCCTCCATGATCTTGCGCTGGATGACCTCGGGATCGGCCAACAGGCGGGCGGTGTAGGACTCGCCCGGATCGGCCGACCGGCGGTCCACGAGCACAGCTTCGAGGTCGTCGAGAATCACCCCGAGACTGTATCTATGGCCCGGCTCGTCTCCGGCGCTCTGGTGCTGGGACCCCTCGTCCTTGGTGGTCTGATCGTGGGTCCGGGGCGTACGTCGCCGGGCGGTGTCGGCGTGCTGTCCCCTGTCCTTCACCACAGGCCGATGTCCGGGTCGCCGTCCCATGTGGCGCACTGGCCATCGGTGCAGTTCGGCCATGCTGACGGCCCGAGCGCGACGATGCCGATCGAGCGCACCTCTTGGCCGTTGGTGACGAGCCAGTCGCGCACCTCGAGCCACGGCTGGACCATGCGCCGATAGCGCCGGAACGTCGCGAGGTCGCCCTCGCGGAGCTCGGCGACGTCGTAGTCGACGACCGAGAACAAGGTCATCACCGGCCGGTCCACACCGAGCAGATGTGCGAACGACAGCGACCAACCGAATGCGTGATCGAGGGTGTGGTCGGGGTGGGTGAACGCCGTGGCCTCGAGCAGATTGTCGCCGTCGCTCAACGCGGCCAGCTGCGCACGGTCGACGCGGGCGGCGAGATCGAACGCCAGCGAGACGGCATCGTCGATGCAGCCGAAGGAAATGAGCGTCGGGTCGGGGGCGTGGTCGTGTGCGGTCATCGAAGTGTTCCTGCCTGGAGATGCAACGAAGGGGCAGGCCGAGGCCGCGAGCAGCTGGAGATCAGCTGTGTGAGAGACGGTAGTGAGGGGGTGAGACGACGCCGGTCGGGCAGCGAGGAGCATCGGAGCGACCAGCACCCGGCTCGACGACCGAACCCGACGCCGCCGGGCTCGACCCAAATCGTTTGCGCACCGGGGCGGAGGGCGCCACCGTGGATCGCGTGGATGCCGACACCGCCGGGCTCGAACGCTACGGCTGGAGCCCACGCTGGCAGGCGTTGGCGGCCGGAGCCGCGAGCGATGGCGTCGCAGGACGGGTGCTCCGTCATGATGGGCACGCACTCCTCGTCGGCCTGGCCGACGACGTTCGCCATGTGCACCTGCGGGCGTCGACGCCGCCGATCGCCGTCGGCGACTGGGTGCGCGTCGACCCGACAGTCGATGCCGTCACCGACGTCCTGGCCCGCCACTCGCTCCTCCAACGCTCGGACCCGTCGACCGGTGACGCCCAGCTGTTGGCGGCCAATGTCGATGTGGTCGCGATCGTGTGCGGGCTCGACCGCTCGATCCGTCCGGGGAGGATCCAGCGCTTTGTCACCCTGGCGTGGGAAGCCGGCGCAGTTCCGCTCGTCGTGCTCACCAAAGCCGACCTCGAACCCGACGACATCGACGATGCCGTCGCCACGGCCGAGGCTGCCGCGCCGGGCTGTGACGTCGTGGCGGTGTCGTCGGTCGACTCGTCGGGGATCGACCGGCTACGCGCACAGCTCACCGGCAGGACCGTCGCCTTCGTCGGCGAGTCCGGGGCCGGGAAGTCGACGCTGCTCAATGCCGTCGCCAGAACCGACCTGGCGGCCACGGGCTCTGTGCGCAGCGGCGATGCCAAGGGCCGCCACACGACGACCGCACGGCAACTGCACGTGGTCGGCGGGGACGTGCGCATCATCGACACCCCAGGCCTGCGTGCGGTCGGATTGTGGGCCGGGGTCGACGCAGTGGACGAGGCGTTCGACGACATCACGTCGCGTGCCGTGGAGTGTCGCTTCGCCGACTGCGGCCACGACACCGAGCCGGGATGCGCAGTCCTCGCCGCGGTGGAGCGCGGCGACCTCGCGTCGTCCCAGCTCGACGGGTGGCGAGCGCTGCGCCGAGAGGCCGCCTCGGTCGAGCTCCGAGCCGACCCGGCGGCGGCGAGACGCGCCGACCGCCAGTTCGGCAAGGTCGTCCGCGAGGTCAAGCGCATGAAACGCCGGTGAAGCCGCTGATCCCGCTGTCAGAGGGGGTCGGTAGGGTAGAACGTATGTTCGATAGCGGTGTTGCCACGTCGTCCCGTCCCACTGATGCCGTGACCGGCGATGCGCTCGCGGTTGCGCCCGTGGGCACTGCGCTCGAGGAGGTGCCGTTGGATGAGTTGATGGATGATCTGCGCACCTGGGCGGGCCACATCGCCGCAGCGGAGGCGCACTGGATGGCGTTGGTGGGCGAGTTCTGTCGCCGCGACGGTCATCGGGGGTGGGGGCTGGCGTCGCCGGCGCATTGGTTGGCCTGGCAGTGCTCGCTGTCACCGGGGACCGCCCGCGAGCACGTCCGGGTCGCGTTGGCGTTGCTGGAGTTGCCGGTCACCCGCGCCCATTTCGCTGCGGGGCGGATCTCGTTTTCGAAGGTGCGGGCCATGACCCGGGTCGCGGACGCGGACAATGAACGGGCGTTGGTGCGTCTGGCGCTCAACGGCACCGCGTCCCAGCTCGAACGCACCGTTTCCGAATGGGCCAAGGCCATCAACCGTGACGACCCCGACCGGGCCGCGACCCGTCACGAACGACGCGGGGTCACGACGCGGATCAACGATCACGGCAACGGGGTCATCACCATCGAAACTGCCCCCGAAAACCTGCGTCGCGCAATGGATGGCATCGATGCCTGGCTCGATCACATCGACCCCGGACCCTTCGACAACACCAACCCCGACCACGGACCCACCGGCGCCGGGTCACGACCGGTCGAGCCTGCGGAGCGGGCCACGCTGGCCCAACGCCGCGCGGATGCGTTCATGGCGCTCATCGATGACCGAACCGGGGTCCGTCACGGCGCCGACCGGGTCCGGGCCAGCCTCGATGTCGACCTACGCGTCCTGTCCCAGGACGCCGATGGCACCTGCCAGGTCCGCAACGGCCCCACCCTCGCCGCCGAAACCGCCCGCCGGCTCACCTGCGACGCCGAACTCGAGATCTTCCACAGCCCCGCGAGCCCAGATCCGGCCAGCGGCGCTACCACTGCCGGCGACGCCGATGTGGCCTGCAACTGTGGTGGCCACGAAACCGGACCCGACGACGAGCCGATCCAACTGATGGAAGCCGAGTTCATCACCGACGACATGGCCAAGGCCCTGGCGAAGACCATTGCGGATCCGGTCCCGGTGCCCGAAGCGTCACCGCGTGGTGCGCACCATCAACCGGGCCACCCGCCGGGCGGTCACGCGGCGCGACAAGGGCTGCTGTCAGTTCCCGGGCTGCACCAACACCCTCTTCACCCAGATCCACCACATCATCCGTTGGGCCTGCGGCGGCGACCACGCCCTCACCAACCTCACGACGCTATGCAGTGCGCATCACCGCCTGGTCCACGAAGGCGGCTACCGCATCGCCGGCGACGGCAACCACCCGGTGTTCCTTCGCCCCGACGACTCACCCATGACCGTCGCACCCATCGCCGGCGAGCGCGGCGTTGTCGAACACCTCGGAACCCAGCTCGAGCTCACGCCGGCCACGCTGTCGCGAGGCTGCGGCGATCGATTGAACCTCGACTACGCCGTCTCGGTCTACGCCCAGAACTACCCCGACACCACGGTCCGCTCACACGTTCCCGCGGGAACGCCCCGCACTCGCACCACCGACTGCACCCGACGCCCCGAAGCCGGCGCCGAACCCGACTCCGGGCCACCCCCGTACGCCTGAACCGACGCCCCCGACCCCACCGAACGCCAGCGGTTGGACCTCTCACGCCCCGCGACCGAGGCCGACGGTCAGATGGTCGGTGCCCAACCCCAATCCGCGACCGCTCGTAACCATCGGTGGGGCGAGACGTCGTGGCGTCCATGGATTTCACACATGACGACGTCGACTCGCTGGCCGACAAGCTGGCGAGCATGGATCTCACCGATGGCGAGTGGGAAGCGCTGCGCACCATGGCAGCGCATCTCCGCCGAGGCGCATGGGCACCGACGACGAGGTGGTCGGGTTCGGCGCCGAGGCAAGCGTCCGAGCATGGACGGCGACTTCGGGGCGGTGTCGCTGAAGCTCGGACCTCCGAGAGGATTCTCCGGACTTCCGGACCTGCCGCCGGGGCGTCGTCGTCACGACGAGGGAAGAACAAGACGATCTGAGCCGAGCGCAGGACCAGCTCAGAGCTCGATCGGGCGGCCCTCGTCGATGCTGCGATGCGCTGCGGCACCGAGTGCGACCGAGCGCAGACCATCCTGCAGGGTGACCTCGGGTGGGGTGCCGTTGCGGATGGCGTCACAGAACTTGCCGTGCTCGATGAAGCTCGATCCGTGGTGGTGGCCCTCGTAGCCGATCGAGTCGTCGTGGATCGTCTCGACGTCGACACCGCCGATCCAGTGCTCGCCCCGGCGTCCGGCCCGGAACACGCTCTCGGGCAGCAACGCCTCGACCTTGCCCGCGTCGCCCACCACCGAGATCTCCTCCTGGTTGTGGGTGGCCTCGGCGAACATGCACAGGTCGAGCAGCGCCCGCACCCCGTTGGCGTAGTCGACGATCGACGAAGGCGTTGTCCAAGATGTCGGGCGTCCGCCCGTCGTAGATCTCGTCGAGGTGGTTCACGCTCTGGCCGCCCGACGCGTACACCCGCACCGGGTCGCTGTCGGCCAGCAGGTTCATGAGGTCGAAGAAGTGACAGCACTTCTCCACCAGGGTTCCGCCGGTGTTGGCGTTGAAGCGGTTCCAGTCGCCGACCTTGATCAGGAACGGGAAGCGGTGCTCGCGGATCGCCACCATGTGCGGCGCGCCCACCGCGCCGGCTCGGACCTCGTCGATCAGACGGGCGACCGGCGGCATGTAGCGGTACTCGAGGCCCACCCACACGATGCCCGAACGGCCCTCGGCCATCTCGATGACCCGTTCGCAGTCCTCGACCGTCGTGCACAGCGGCTTCTCGACCAGCACGTGGAGATCGGCCACCGCCAGCACGTCGGCCAGGATGTCGACGTGGGTCATGTTGGGCGTGACGACCACCACGGCGTCGAACCCGCCGGCATCGAGCATCGCTCGATGGTCGTCGAACACGCGCGACCTGCGTCGGCGCACGCCGCGGCGCCGGTCTTGCGGGACGCCTCGTCGGTGTCGCTGATGGCGGTCACCCGCGGCGCCGGGTAGGGCATTGATGTTCTCGATGTGTTCGATACCCATCATGCCGGTGCCGATGATCCCGTAGCGGATCTCGTCCATGGGTCTCTCCCTGTTCGTCCTCGGTTCACCGCCCGCACGCGGACGGCGTTGTGAGGGAATTGTTCGGACGAACGTACCAGTGCGCCAGTGCCCTTTGGCACACTGGAAGGCGTCACGATCACGACAGCGAGGACCCAGCAATGGCCGAGACCCCGACCGGCAGCGGTGCGAACATCGTCGCGACCGGAACACGCACGATCGGCGAGGCAGGATTCGAGGTCGGACCGCTCGCCTACGGGCTCTGGCGCTTCACGACCCCCGATGTCGACGAGGCCCAAGCGCTCATCGAGACCGCGCTCGATGCGGGCATGAACCTCATCGACACCGCCGACGTGTACGGCTTCGACTGGGGCGGCACCGGGTTCGGCAGCGTCGAGGAGCTGCTCGGCAAGGTCCTCGCCCAGGCTCCACACCTGCGGGACCGCATGGTGCTGGCGACCAAGGGCGGCATCGTTCCGCCCATTCCGTACGACTCGAGCTCCGTCGCACTGCGTCAGCGCGTGCGAGGCATCGCTCGACGCGCATGGGCGTCGAGGTCATCGACCTCTACCAGATCCACCGACCCGACATGCTCACGCACCCCGCCGAGGTCGCCGCCACCCTGACCGCGCTTGCGCGACGAAGGCAAGATCCGCGAGGTCGGCGTGTCGAACCACACGCCCGCCCAGGTCGCCGCGCTGCAGGCCCACCTCGACTTCCCGATCGCCGCCAACCAGCCCGAGTACTCCGCAGCGCACCTCGACCCGCTCCGCGACGGCACCTTCGACCAGTGCATGGCCCATGGCATCGTGCCCCTGGCCTGGAGCCCGCTCGGCGGTGGGCGGATCGCCAGCGGCGTCGACGTCGCAGCCGATCTCATCGCCAAGCTCGACGAGCTCGCCGAGCGCGAAGGCGTCGACCGGGCCACCGTCGCCATGGCCTTCGTGCTGGCCCACCCAGTCCGAGCCCGTGTGCATCGTCGGCACCCAGACTCCCGAGCGCATCACCGAAGCCACCGCCGCCCTCGGCGTCCACCTCGACCGCAACGACGTCTACGACATCATCGAAGTCTCCGAAGGAGTGCCACTCCCGTGACCGACACCACCGCACGCCCCGCACCCGAGATCGCCTGGTTCTCGGCCCTCTGCGACGACGACTACGAGTTCCTCGGCGTCCCCGACCCGGCGCTGCGCAGCAGCTGGGATCACTGTCGCGACATCGTCCTCACCGCCGACGACAACGGCTTCGACAACATCTTGTTGCCGTAGCGGCTACGACCTCGGCATCGACTCGGTCGCCTTCGCCGGCGGCATCGCCGCCGATGACCGACCAGATCAAGCTGCTGTTGGCCGTGCGGGTGGGGGAGATGTGGGTCCCGCAGCTCGCCCGCCAACTCGCGACCATCGACCAGATGTGTGGCGGCCGGCTGAACATCAACATCATCTCGAGCGACATGCCCGGCCAGAAGCTCGACAGCGGCCCGCGCTACCAGCGCACCCGGGAGACCATGGCGGCGCTGCGGACCCTGCTCAACGGCGACCACCTCGAGATGCACGGCGACTTCGTCGATCTCGACATCGACCCGCCGCGCATCCGCACCGTCAGCGGGCAGTGCCCGCCCATGTACTTCGGCGGGTTCAGCCCCGACGCGAAGGAGACCGCAGCCCAGGAAGCCGACGTCTTCCTCACCTGGCCCGACACCGTCGCCGCCGTCGGCGAGACCGTCACCGAGATGACCGCGCTCGCCGCCAACCACGGTCGCGAGCTGCGCTACGGGCTGCGGGCGCACGTGATCGTGCGTGAGACCGAGGCCGAGGCCCGCGCCGCTGCCCAGCGGCTGATCTCGAAGCTCGACCCCGACACCGGCGAGGCCATCCGCCAGAAGTCGCTCGACACCGCATCGGTCGGCGTCTCGCGCCAGAGCGAACTGCGCGACGCCGCCGACGACGAGGGCTATGCCGAGGCCAACCTGTGGACCGGTGTCGGCAAGGCCCGCAGCGGCGCCGGCGCCGCCATCGTCGGCGATCCCGATCAGGTCGTCGCCAAGCTCGAGGCCTACCGCGACGTCGGCATCGACGCCTTCATCCTGTCCGGCTACCCGCACATCGACGAGTGCAACCTGGTCGCCGAGCACGTCCTGCCGAAGATCGAGCACGCAAAGCTCTCTCTCTGAGCCGGCTCGTCTCCGGCGCCCACGCGCCGGGATCCCGGTGCTCGGTCGGCAGACAGAAAACAGCGCGGCGTCAGCCGCTCGAATCAACTCGCTTGAACGGAGCGAAGCGAGTGAAAGCGGAACCTAGACCGCCAGGTGGGTGTCGGGGTCGAAGAAGCGGATATAGGAGACGTCGACGGCGATCTCGACGGGCTGGCGGAGCCGGGCGGGGCTGCGGGGGTCGAAGCGGGCGACGCACTTGGCGTTCTCGCCGATCTCTTCGACGGCATCGGGGTCGCCGCTGTCGACGGGCTTCGCATCGAGGTCGAAGTGCACCAAGATGTCGGCGCCGAGCGCCTCGATCAGGGTGGCGGTGCTCTTCAGCCGCTGGTTCGCAGGATGGTCGGTCTCCATGGTCGCGTCGTTCATGTTCTCGGGGCGGAGACCGACGATGACCTTCTTGCCGTCGAGGGCACGCACTCCTTCGTGCTCGGCGAGGACGTCGTCGCCGACGAAGATCGTCTGGCTGCCGAGGGTCACGTCGGCGCCGCCGTCGACCAGGTTGATGGTGCCCTCGAGCAGGTTCATCGACGGCGAGCCGATGAAGGCGGCGACGAACACGTTCTTGGGGTGGTCATAGAGCGACTGGGGCGTGTCGACCTGCTGGAGGTGCCCGTCCTTGATGACCGCGACCCGGTCGCCCATCGTCATGGCTTCGACCTGGTCGTGGGTGACGTAGAACGTGGTGACGCCGAGTTCGCGCTGCAGCGCCGCGATCTCGGCGCGCATCTGGACACGCAGCTTGGCGTCGAGGTTCGACAGCGGCTCGTCCATCAAGAACGCAGCCGGCTGGCGGACGATGGCGCGGCCCATGGCGACGCGCTGGCGCTGGCCACCGGAGAGTTGACCGGGCTTGCGGTCGAGGTTCTCGTCGAGCTCGAGGATGCGCGACGCCTCGCGCACGCGGCGGTCGATCTCGTCCTTGGGTGTGCGTGCCAGCTTGAGGGCGAAACCGATGTTGTCGTAGACGGTCATGTGGGGGTAGAGCGCGTAGTTCTGGAACACCATCGCGATGTCGCGATCCTTGGGCTCCATGTCGTTGACGACGTTCGTCGCCGATACGCAGCTCGCCGCCGGAGATCTCCTCGAGACCGGCGATCATCCGCAGCGCCGTCGACTTGCCGCAGCCGGACGGGCCCACGAGGACGAGGAATTCGCCGTCGGCGATGTCGAGGCTCAGGTCGGTGACGGCCTGGAACCCATTCGGATAGATCTTGTCGATGCCGTCGAGTACGACCGAAGCCACGATGTCCCCCCACTGATGTAAGCGTTTCCAGCCGCCGGAATGCTACACCCATCGCAACCAGCGCGGAGAAAGACTGGACGTAGGGATGTGCCGGGCCACCGGCAGACGGCGGACGCGGGTTCGTCGCACTCTCGGCGCAGCCACTAGCATCTGACGCTGTGTCAGGTTCGCGTCGGCCCGGCTGTGTGGCCGGACGATGATCGACGCGGGCACCGCCGTCCGGGGAGCATCGTGACCGACAGACCGACCACCGCAACGCCCACCACCGACAAGCGCATGACCGAGGACGAGTTCGTCGGCGAACTCCGCGATGGCATGACCATCGGCGTCGGCGGCTGGGGATCCCGGCGCAAGCCGATGTCGCTCGTGCGCGCCATCGTCCGATCCGGGCGTCAAGGATCTCACCGTCGTGGCCTACGGCGGCCCCGAGATCGGCATCCTCGCCGCCACCGGCCAGCTGCGCCGGGCCATCTACGGCTTCGTGTCGCTCGACTCGATCCCCCTCGAGCCCCACTTCCGGGTCGCCCGCCAGACCGGCACCATCGAGGTCATCGAATACGACGAGGGCGCCTTCTACCTCGGTCTGCTCGCCGCAGCGCACCGGGTGCCGTTCTATCCGACCCGTGCCGGGCTCGGCTCCGACATGCTCACCATGAACCCCGCGTTGCGGACCGTGCGCTCGCCCTACCCGGGACCCGACGGCGCCGACGGCGAAGAGCTCGTCGCCATCCCGGCGTTCGAGATCGACCTGGCGCTCATCCACATGAACCGGGCCGACGCCGGCGGCAACGGCCAGTTCCTCGGCCCCGACCTCTTCTTCGACGACCTGTTCGCCATGGCCGGGCGCCCGCACCGTCATGAGCTGCGAGAAGGTCATCCCCACCGAGTCGTTCCTCGACGAGGGCACCTTCCACACGGTGCGGATCCCGCGGATCTTCGTCGATGGCGTCGTCGAGGCCCCCCGCGGTGCCCACTTCACCGAGTGCCCGCCCGACTACGACCGCGACGAAGTCGTTCCAGGCGGCCTATGCCGCGACAGCGAAGAACCCCGACGACTGGGACGCCTTCCGCAGCACCTACCTCGAAGCTCCCGAGCCACGAGGCCTACCTGGCCGCCGTCGACGCCCGCACCACCGGAGGGCAGTCATGAACCGATCCGACATCTGTGTCATCGCCATCGCCGAGTGCTTCCGCGGCGACGCCGACATCCTGGTCAACCCCATCGGCACCAGCCCGATCATCGGCGGTCGCCTCGCCAAGGCGACCTTCGCCCCCGACGTCGTGATGACCGACGCCGTGTCGGTCCTGGCCGCCAACACCCTGCCGATCGGCGTGGCCGACGCACCCCGGGTCGTCGAGTGCTACGTCCCGTACCGCACCATCTTCGACATCGTGTGGTCCGGTCGGCGCCACGTCATGATGGGCGCCACCCAGATCGACCGCTACGGCAACCAGAACATCGCCGCCATCGGCGACTGGCGCCAGGCCCAAGGCGCAGCTGCTCGGCCTGCGCGGCGCCCCCGGCAACCTCATCAACCACACCACCAGCTACTGGGTCCCCAACCACGGTCCCCGCAGCTTCGTCGAGACCGTCGACGTGGTGTCGGGCCCCGGCTATGACCGCATGCGCGAGGTCGGGGCGCCCGGGCAACCGGTTCCACGAGATCCGCCGGGTCGTGTCGAACCTGGGCGTGTTCGACTTCGAGACGCCCGACAACACGATGCGGCTGCGTTCGGTCCACCCGGGCGTGACCGTCGACGAGATCGTCGAGGCCACGTCGTTCGAGCTCGTGATCCCCGACGACGTGCGCCGAATCGCGCGCTCCCACCAACGACGAACTCGCGCTGATGGACATCATCGATCCCACGGGTCTGCGCCACGAGGAGGTGCCGTCGTGAGCGGCGACCGGCCCGGCGTTGTACCCCGATCTGCATCCGGCGTTGCAGACCCCGGCGTGTGACCTCTTCGGCATCGAGGTCCCGATCGTGCAGACCGGCATGGGCTGGGTGTCCACCGCCCGGCTCACCGCCGCGACGTCCAACGCCGGCGGCATCGGCTTCCTGGCCGCGGCGACGCTGACCTTCGACGAGATGAAGACGGCGGTGCACGACATCCTCGACGCCACCGACAAGCCCTTCGGCGTCAACGTGCGCACCGACGCCCCCGACATCGGCGAGCGCCTCGACTGGCTGGTCGCCACCGGGCGTGAAGGTCGTCAGCTTCGCGCAGGCGCCCGCGGCCCGACATGGTCGCCAAGCTCAAAGACGCCGGCGTCGTCACCATCCCCACCATCGCCGCGCGCCGCCACGCCGAGAAGGTCGCCGAATGGGGCGTCGACGCCGTCATCGCCCAAGGCCAGGAGGGCGGGGGCCACACCGGCGAGGTCCCCACCTCGGTGCTGGTCCCCCAGGTGACCGCTGCGGTCGACATCCCCGTGCTCGCTGCCGGCGGCATGACCGACGGCCGCAGCCTCGTCGCGGCGCTCGCATGGGGAGCGGCCGGTATCGCCATGGGCACCCGGTTCTTGTTGTCCGCCGAGAGCGACGTGCCCGACGACGTCAAGGCCGTCTACTTCGCCACCCCGGTGAACGGCACGGTCCGGACCACTTCGATCGACGGCGTGCCCCAGCGCGTGATCCGGACCGAGATGGTCGACGAGCTCGAAAAGGCCCGCTTCACCCGGTTCCCCAAGGCCGCGATGAACGCCCTGCGGTTCCGGTCCCTGACCGGCACCCCGTTGACGGAGCTGGTGAAGGAAGGCCTGGCGATGAAGAAGAACCAGGACCTCACCTGGTCCCAGCTCGCCCTCGCCGCGAACGCCCCCATGCTCACCAAGGCCACGATGGTCGACGGCCGCAGCGAGGTCGGCATCATGCCCACCGGCGTCGGGCTCGGTGTCATCGACGAGGCGCCGCCGGTGGCCGACATCATCGCGGCCATCGTGGCCGAGGCCACCGCGGTGCTCACCCGACTCGAGACTGCTACGGCGCCGCCGCCGAAGGAGCCCGCTGACGTCATGGATCTCACCTTCTCGGTCGACGAGACCGCCTTCCGCGACGAGATCCGTACCTGGCTCGCCGAGAACATCCCCGACCGAGTCCTGGGCCCCGATGGACACCGAGGAGGGATTCGAACAGCACCGCGGCTGGGAGACGACCCTGTTCGACGCCGGCTGGTCCGTGCCCAACTGGCCGAACCAGTACGGCGGGCGCGAGTGCAGCCTGATCGAATGGCTCGCTCTACGAAGAGGAGTACTACCTCTCGGGCGCCCCGGGTCGGGTCAACACCAACGGCATCACCCTGTTGGGCCCCACCCTGTTCGGCTTCGGCACCCCCGACCAACAGGACCGCTTCTTCCCGCCGATGGCGTCGGGCGAGGAGATCTGGGCGCAGGGCTGGTCCGAGCCGGACTCGGGCAGCGATCTCGCCAGCCTCAAGACGACCGCGGTGCGCGACGGCGACCACTACGTCCTCAACGGCCAGAAGACCTGGTGCTCGCGCGGTGCGTGGGCAGACTGGATCTTCTGCATCGTGCGCACCGATCCCGACAGCGAACGCCATCGCGGCCTCAGCTACCTGCTGGTGCCTGCCGACGCGCCGGGCCTCACCCGACGCCCGGTGTCTCGTCTCGACGGCGAGCCTGCGTTCGCCGAGCTGTTCTTCGACGACTGTCGGGTGCCGGTCAGCGGCCTGCTCGGTGAGGAGGGCGCGGGCTGGAACGTGGCGATGGCGACCGCCAGCAGCGAACGCGGCCTCAACCTGCGGGCGCCGGGCCGCTTCCTGGCCGCAGCCTCCCAGCTCGTCGATCTGTACCGGGGCCTGTTGGCCGGCGGCGTCGTCCTCGGCGACTCGCTGCGCGACCGGGTCGTCGATGCCCTGACCGACGCCGAGGCCTATCGGTGGCAGGTCTACCGCAAGGCCTCCGAGCTGATGCACGGCGGCTACGATGGGATCCGAGGCCAGCTACATGAAGGTCTTCTGGTCCGAGCTCGACGTCGACATCCACGCCACCGCGCTCGACATGCTCGCCGAACGGGGCGAGCTGGTCGGTGCCGCCCCCGACGCCGCCGACGCCGGCGCCTGGATGACCGGCTACCTGTTCGCCCTGGCCGGGCCGATCTACGCCGGCACCAACGAGATCCAGCGCAACATCATCGCCGAGCGGGTCCTCGGCCTGCCGAGGAAGTAGGCACCGTGGACTTCCGCTTCACCGAGGACCAGGTCCTCTTCGCCGACACCGTCCGCGACATCCTCACCAACGAGTGCCCGCCGGCGGCGGTGCGCGACGCCTGGGAGAACGACACCGGGACCGTGCCCGGCCTGTGGGACACCCTGGCGGCCACCGGCGTCATCGGCCTCACCGCCCCCGAGTCCGCCGGCGGGTCTGGCCATGGCCGACCTCGACCTGGTGCTCATCATGGAGGAGATCGGGCCGGGCCGCGTGCCCCGAGGTCGTGCTCGAACACACCGCCGTCGCGCTGCCGCTGCTCGCCGACGGCGCCCGAGCCGATCGCCGATCGGTGGCTGGCCCCGGCAGCAGCCGGCGAGGCCCGGGTGACGGCGTCGTCGGGTTCGCCCTATGTGCTCGGTGCAGCGCAGAGCGACCTGGTGATCCTGCGCCACGGCGACGAGCTCCACGCCGTGCCCACCGCCGAGGTCACGCTGACGCCGCAGGCATCGGTCGACGAGACCCGGCGCCTGGCGTCGGTCGACTGGACCCCCACGGCCGACTCGCTAGATCACCGACGACCCCGCGGTCATCGCCCGCAGCCGCAGCAGCGGGCCGCCGTCGCGGCTGCGGCGCAGTGCGTCGGCATCGCCCAACAGCTGCTCGACATGACCGTCGACTACGTCCAGGAACGCCGCCAGTTCGGCTCGCCGGTGGGCGTCAACCAGGCCGTCAAGCACCACCTGGCCGACGTCGGCAAGGCCATCGAGTTCGCCCGACCGATGACGTACCGGGCGGCGTGGTGCCTGGGAGCCGAGGGTCTCGACGCCGGCGCGGTCGCGAGCGCGGTGGCGATGGCCAAGCTGTTGGCCTCCGACGCCGTCGATCTGGCCTGTCCGGTCGTCGCTGCAGTGCCACGGCGCCATCGCCTACACCGTCGAGTACGACCTCCAGCTCTGGCTCAAGCGAGGCTGGGCCCTCGCCGCGGCCTGGGGCAGCGCCGGTGAGCAGCGTCGGGTAGTGGCTGAGTCTCTCTCTGAGCCGGCTCGTCTCCGGCGGCCGGCCGCCTCGAGTGCACCCGATCTACCGCGTTCGGTGGCCTCGCGCCCTGGCGGTGGTGAGCAGGGATGCCAGGTCCATGGGTGGGGCGAAGTGGAAGCCCTGGAGGGTGTGCACGCCGAGGACTCGGAGGCGGTCGGCCTGGGCTCGGGTCTCGACGCCTTGGGCGATGACCTCCACCCCGAACTCTCGGGCCAGATCGACCGTTGCGCCGACCAGTGCGGCGTGCAGGCCGTCGATCTCCACGTCCAGCTGGCTCACCAGGTTCCGGTCGAGCTTCAGAGCCGTCATCGGTAGGTCCCGCAGGCGATCGAGCACCCGCTGGTCACCGGCGAGGTCGTGACACGTCACGATCATCGCGACGTCGGTGAGTGCCGACATCGCCGCAGGCAGATCGTGGCCCGGTTCGCCGATGACGGCGTCGTCGTCGACCTCCAGGGCGAGCTGGCCGGGGTCGACGCCGTGTGCGTCCATCGCCCGATGCACCAGCATCGGAAAGCGCTGGTCGCGTAGCTGGTGGGCGGACACGTTCACCGAGACCCACCGCAGCGAGGCGACGGTGCGCGCCATCGCCGCAGCGTCGGCGCACGCCCGATCGATCACCCAGGCGCCGATCGGCACGATCAGCCCGGTCTCCTCGGCGAGCGCCAGGAACTCGCTCGGCGGCGAGCAGTTCGCCGTTGCGCTCCCAGCGCAGGAGGGCTTCGGCGCCGACGATCGTGCCCTCACCGTCGAGCGTCGGCTGGTATGCCAGGCGGAGGCGCTCGGTCCGCAATGCCCGTTGCAGTTCGGTCACCTGACGCAGGCGTGCCTCGGCGGCCCGACGGATCGCCTCGGTGAACACCTCGGTCGTGTCCGGTCCTCGGGACTGTGCGCGCTGGGCGGCCAACTCGGCGCTGCGGTAGAGCGTGGTGACCGCGGCTTCGTCGGGTCGGGTGACCGCGGTGCCGATCGCTGCGCGCACCAACACCTCGTCGTCACCCACCACGATGCCTTCGCGCAGCGTCGCATGGATGCCGCGGGCGAGTTCGGCCAGCGCTGCCGTGGTCGCGGCCTCGGTGGTGCCATCGATGACGACGGCCAGCAGATCGGATCGGGTCCGGGCCACGAACGCGTCGACGCCGGCGAGCCGGGAGATGCGCCGGGCGACCGAGGCCGCGACCGCCGCGCCGGCGCCACTGTCGACGATGGACAATCCGTCGAGGGCAACGATGGCCATCCCCACCGCGCCGCCGCGTGCCCGCCACCGAGGCGATCGCCGCGAGGTGATCGTCGAGGGCTCGACGGTTCGCCAGACCGGTGGCCTCGTCGTGGGTGACCGCAACGGCGAGACGCTCCTCGGCGATGCGTCGCTCGGTGACGTCGCTGGCATTGATGACGATGGCGGCGACGTCGTCGTCATGGAGGAGGTTGGTCGCGGTGGCCTCGCACCACATGGTGGCGCCGCTGCGGCGGACCAGGCGGAAATCGTCGATGGCGACGGCCTCGCCGGGGCGGATCAGGATCTCGCCGAACGCAGCCGCGGCCGTGTGGAGGGTGTCGGGGTGGGCCAGCTCGAAGAGTTGCCGCCCCACCAGTTCGCCCTCGAGTTGCAGCGAGGTCGCGGCCTTCGGTGATGCCCGCAGGATCCGTGCCGAGCTGTCCACCAGCAGCACCAATCCGGGTGCATGGGCGACCATGGCCTCGAAGCGCCGCGCCGCGCGGCGCTGACGGGCCTCGATGTCGTGGTCGGCGGTCCGGTCGGTGCCGATCACCAGGAGCTGGGCGGTTCGTCCATCGACGACCACCGGGCTGACGGCCATCTCGTACCAGCGGGGCTCATCGCCCACGGGGACCTCGGTCACCACCTGTTCGCCGCTGGCCGCGCTGTGCGCGAGGTCGACACCGAGCAGTCCGAAGCCGTGCGCATCGAGGACCTCGCCGGGGTGCGGTCCTGCCGGGTGGACCGCACCGGTGACGATGCGGGAGAAGACGCCACCCGAGGCCACGATCCGGAACCGCTCGTCCGGGGCGACAT
The DNA here is from genome assembly GCA_963716795.1 of uncultured Acidimicrobiaceae bacterium. Lineage (GTDB taxonomy): Bacteria > Actinomycetota > Acidimicrobiia > Acidimicrobiales > UBA8592 > CAVQUE01. The sequence continues at coordinate 150,083 of CAVQUE010000008.1, forward strand.
CGCACACCAGGACGGGGCCGGGGGTCGCAGCGACGAGGAGTCGGGCCTGCTCGGCGCTGAGGGGCTCGCAGCTCGATCGTCCCGGTGGAATGGCGCAGTCTCACGCGAATCCATCGGCAGTACGCCGGGTGGTCTGAAGGACCAATCGGACACGACTGGCCTCAAGCCCCGGCCGGATCGGCCGATCGAACACCGATGGCCCCCACGAACAAGCGTCGAGTGCGGCCGGTCGTGGCGCTGTTGGGGGTCGGCGCCCTGGTCGCCGCGTGCGGACAACCCGGCGGCCCGCCGCGCCTGGAATCGACCGGCCGAGCCGCGGGTGACGCCGAGCGGACCGCCGCCGCGCTCGAGGTGATCGTCGACGACGATCCGACCATCACCGACAACGTCGCACCCGACTTGCTGGGCCTGGACCCACCGACGGGACCACCGCCGGTGCTGGCCATGGTCGACGACTCGACCGCCGAGGTCGAGGGCACCGACGTCGCCGACGGCGACACCACCGACGACGACGCCCCTGATGGCGACGCCCCTGACGACAGCCTCGATGCCGATACCACCGAAGCCGATATCGGCCTCGCCGAGGACAGCCGAGCCCTCGTGGCGTTGCCGTTGCCCCTGCCGGCGGTGCCCGGGGGTCCGTCGCTCTATGACGATCCCGAGCGAGATGCTGGTCCGCGCCGCCGCCCGCCCGTTCCCGACCGACCTCGCTGCGTCGTCGGCAACCGACCGCGGTGTGACCCGTGACGCGATCCGGGTCGGTGCGATCGTGTCGTCGAGCCTGGCCGGGGCGCCGTTGCGGGGCGCCGCCTGTCTCGGGGCCGAGGCGCGGTACCGTCAGGCCAACGTCAACAGCGAGCTGTCGCGGCGTATCGACTTCGTGGCCTGCCAGGACGACACCGGCCGCGCCGACGTCGCGGAGGGTCTGGCCGGGTCGCTCGTGCGAGACGACATCTTCGCTGTTGCGCCGCTGTCGTCGGTCGCGTTTCTCGCCGACGAGATCCTCACCGAGGCGGCGATGGTCCACATCGGCGATGGCGCACTCCCGGCCTGGTGCGGTCGCCACACCCCGTTCGGGTTCGGCACGGCGGGCGCCATCGCTTGTCCCGTGCTCGACGCCCGCGGCTACGCGGTGCTCTCGGCTCCCGTGCTGAGTGCCCTCACCGCGACCGGCAACGACCTGGGCAGCGTGTTGGTGCTCACCCCCAGCGGTCCTGAGGGCGACGCGGTCCTCGCCTCACGACGCCTCGAGGCAGAACTCGCCGGGCTCGCCGAACCGCTCGCCGGGCCTGCGCTACCCGACCTCGCCGACGGCGTGCCCACCAGCTGGGCGCCGGTCGTCACTGCGGTGCTCGATGCCGCACCCGACACCGTCATCCTCGACGGCGGGATCAGCGACGGCCTGCCCGCGGCACTCCGAGCCCGAGACTTCACCGGCGAGATCGTGCTCGTCGGCGATGTCGATCCCCTCGATGTCGCCGATGCCGACACCCGTGCCGAACTCGCGCCGCTGACCGTTGTCACCCATGGTCTCGATCTCGCCAGCCGCACCAGCGACGGCTGGACCGCGATCCTGGCGGCAGCGGCCGGCGTGGATGTCGCCCCGGCCGAGATCGGCCTCGACTTCGTCCGTGGGTACGCCGCTGCCGATGTCCTCGTCCAGGCCCTGGCCGCGACGCCGCCACCGCTCACCGGCGAGGCACTCGCGGACACCATGAACGACGGCTGGTGGTACCCGGGGTCGACGGGGTCACCTGCGGGGCCTGGTGGCCGGCGGCGCACTACATCGCCGTGCCCTGCGTGAGCGTGGCGCGCGTCCACGCCGAGTCGCCCGTTCTCATCCCGGTCGTCGATCTGGTCGAGACCATGCCGCAGCTGCGTTTCGGGCTCTGACCGAACCGGTTTCGGGTTCGAGGTGGTCACGAGGGCGTGGCCGACGCTAGAAAGATGCCATCGAGGCGTCTTCGGTGGACCCCGAACGCGGTGCTCGACGCCGCCGTCAGCGCTGCGTCGTGCAGTTCACGACCTCGCCATGGCCAGTACCGGCGTCGACCACGACCCGGCGACCCTCACCGCCGCCCGTCGACCTGGTCGCCGAGGCTGCTGCGTTGCTCGATGGTCGAGCGGCTGGCGCCCTGGTGGGAGGGCCCCGCGGTGCCCCAGGACCAACTGGGGTTGCGTGCCTATCGCCATCGGTCGCTGTTCCAGGGCGCACTGCATCCCTTCTCGCCGACCCTGCGCTGGATCGACGTCGAGCCCGTCGCCGATGCGCCGACCCTCGCGTTCACCGTCACCCTCCCGCCGCTCTATGGCGGGCCGCCACGTGCGGTGCACGGCGGCTACCTCGCCGGGCTGTTCGACGAGCTGCTCGGCGCGGTGCAGGGTCGTGCCCGTGGTGGCGGCGGCTACACGGGTCGCCTGACCGTTCGCTACCGGGCCCTGACCCCGATCGACGAGCCCCTCGTGTTCACCGGATGGATCACCGACGACCGTGACCGCCGCATCACCACGGCGGCCACCTGCACCACCGCCGATGGCGGCGTCACCGCCGACGCCGAAGGGCTCTTCGTGCGCCCGTCGAGTCCATGACATCGGTGCAGCAGCGAGACACGGGGGGTCGGTCGTGAGGCCGGAGTCGATCCACGCGGCGCGCGCCGACACGAACGTGGCCGCGGCCATCGATCTCGGCACCAACTCGTTCCACCTGATCGTGGCGCGCATCGATGTCGAGGGTCGCTTCGACGTGCTGGCCACCGAGAAGGAGATGGTTCGTCTCGGGTCGGGTTCGGGCGACATGCACATGCTCGCCGACGACGCCATGGACCGTGGCATCGACGCGCTGGTCCGCTTCGCCGGCATCGCCGGGGGCTTCGACGCCCCGATCACTGCCGTCGCGACCAGCGCCCTGCGCGAGGCATCGAATCGCGCGACCTTTCTGGAACGGGCCCGAACCGAGGCCGGCATCGACGTCGAGGTCATCCCCGGTGTCGAAGAGGCGCGCCTGATCCATCTCGGTGTCCTCCAAGCGCTGCCGGTCTTCGACGAACAGGTCCTCGTCGTCGACATCGGCGGCGGTAGCACCGAGTTCCTCGTGGGCCGCGGTCGCGAGGTCCGCTCGGCCCACTCGACACGCCTCGGCGCCATCCGCCTGACCGACCGCTTCTTCCCCGGCGGCAAGGTGAAGGCGCAGCGCCGTACGGGACTGTCGGACCGATGTCCGGTCGCTGCTCGGTGCCCGACCATCCGTCGGGTCCGCGAGTACCGACCGTTCCTGACCATCGGATCGTCCGGGCACGATCAACACGCTCGGGGCCATGGCCGTCGCCCGTCGTGGCGGCGATCCGGGCGCCCCCACCAACGGCGTCGTGTTCACCCGTGACGAGCTCGCAGCGGTGGTCGACGACATCGTGAGCCGGTCGACCGCCGACGACCGGCGGGGCATGCGCCGGCCTCGAGGACAAGCGTGTCGACATCATCGTCGCCGGCGCGATCCTGCTCGAGCAGATCCTCGACGGGCTCGCCATCGAATCGATGACCATGTCCGAGGCCGCCCTGCGCGAGGGGGTGCTCCTGGACGTGGCGATGCGCAACGGCGAACCGTCGTTCCGTCACCTCAGCGACATCCGCCGCCAGTCGGTGCTGCGTATGGCCGAGATCTTCCACGAGGACATCGCGCACATCGAGACCGCCACCGATCTCGCGTTGTCGTTGTTCGATGCGCTCGACAAGGCCCACGGTCTCGACCTCGCCGCACGCGACCTGTTGGAGGCGGCGGCGCTGCTGCACAACGTGGGACTGTTCATCTCCCACGCCGCGCACCACAAGCACTCCTACTACGTCATCCGCCACAGCGATCAGCTCGCCGGATTCACCGACCGTGAGATCGAGCTCATCGCCCAGATCGCCCGGTATCACCGCAAGAGCGCGCCCAAGAGTTCCCACGCCGAGTTCGTGGCCCTGTCGCCCGATGACCAGGCGCTGGTCCGTACCCTTGCGGGCATGTTGCGGATCGCGATCGCGCTCGACCGGACGCGCCAGGGCGGCGTGACGGCACTCACGGCGACGGCCGACGACGAGACCGTCGACATCCACGTCGAGGTCGCCCCCGGGTTCGGGTACTCCCTCGAGGAGTACACCGCGACCGCAGCGCCGCAGCCTGCTCGAGCGCTCCATCGATCGCGAGGTCCGACTGCACTTCCACGATCCCGCCGCAGAGCTGTGACCGCCCGCGTCCTCTACGTCTGCACCGGCAATGCGGCACGCTCGGTCATGGCCGTCACCATGACCCGGGCCCGCGCCCCCGAATTCGAGGTGCGTGGTGCAGGCACCCTGTCGATCCCGGGCCTCCCGATGAGCCAGCGCACCCGCGCGGCGTTCGCGCGCCCACGGGCTCGACGATCCGCACCATCGCAGCCATCAACTCGAGCCCTCCGACACCGTCTGGGCCGACCTGATCGTCGGGTTCGAACCCCAACACGTCGCCTACGTGCGGCGCCATCATCCCGAGGCCGCACCGATCACCGCGACACTGCCTCGGTTGCTGCGCGAGCTCGACCCCGGCGATGCGCCGCTGGGCCAGCGCCTCGCCGCGATGGATCTCGCCCAGGTGACCGTCGAGGACTGGGAAGAGGTGGTCGATCCCGCCGGAGGCGACCAGGACGTCTTCGATGCCTGCGCCACCGACATCAGCGAGTTCGTCGATGCGCTGCTGCCACGGTTGCACAGTGGTCCCCACGCCGGGGCGTCCGAGGGGACGACAGCTCCGTGAGGGTGCACGACGACGTCATCCGCGCCAACGCCATCGATCGGCCGCGGTTTCGTGGTGTGCTCCACGTCTGGTGCTTCGTCGTGTCCCTCCCTGTCGGTGTCGGGTTGGTGCGTCTCCGCCCCGACGGGTCGGGCGACGTTCGCGGCATGGATCTTCGCGTTCTGCACCACTGCGATGTTCGGCATCAGCGCCCTGTTCCACCGCACGACCTTCGACGATCACGGCTGGTACCGGTTCCGGCGCCTCGACCACGTCGGCATCTACCTGTGCATCGCCGGCGGGTTTCACCCCGATCGCCATGTTGGTGCTCGACGGGTGGCAGCAGCTGCTGTTGTTGGTGGCCGGTTGGGTCGGGGGCGTCGCTCGGCATCGTGCTGCGCTTCGCACCCTTCCGTCCTCCCTACGGGATGATGAACGCGCTGTTCATCACCCTGGCGTGGAGTTCGCTGCTCACCGCGCCCGCCATGTGGCGTGAACTCGGGCCGACGACCTTCCTGTGGATCGCGTTCGGTGGCGCGCTCTACACGATGGGCGCACTGGTGGTCGGCGCCCGCTGGCCCGACCCCTGGCCGCGCACGTTCGGGTACCACGAGATCTGGCACACGTTCGTGGTCCTGGCCGCCACCACCCACTACGTCGTGATGTGGGTGGCGATCATCCCCCGTGGCTGACGCATCCGACGCCGGTCCCGAGGCCGGTGGTCCCGGGGTCGGTCCGCATCGCGAACCCTGGCCCGATGACGACCGCCTCGACCCGGAGCTGTTGGCAGCGGGTGATCACCGCAACGTCGCCGACCACTACCGGTACTGGCGCATGGATGCGATCATCGCCGATCTCGACACCCGCCGGTTCGGTTATCACGTCGCGGTCGAGAACTGGGAGCACGACTTCAACATCGGCACGGTCGTGCGCAATGCGAACGCGTTCGGCGCCGCGGCGGTGCACATCGTGGGCAAGCGCCGCTGGAACCGGCGGGGCGCCATGGTCACCGACCGGTACCAGCACGTGCATCACCACACGAGCGTCGACGCCTTCGCCGCGTGGGCCGGCGAGGCCGCGGTGGTCGTCGTCGGGATCGACAACATCGCCGGCAGCGTGCCGCTGGAGTCGACGGCGTTGCCCGAGCGCTGCGTCCTGGTGTTCGGCCAGGAGGGCCCGGGCCTGTCGCCGGCGATGCAGGAGGCGTCGTCGATGATCTGTGCCATCACCCAGTACGGGTCGACGCGCTCGATCAACGCGGGCGTGGCCAGCGGGATCGCCATGTACGCCTGGGTGCGGGCCTGGGGCCCTCCATCGGGCCCTACATCGGGAAGTCGCGCATGAACGCCTGATCCTCGATCTTCTCCGAGATCCGCCAGCCGTCGGGCGTGGGCACGCAGGTGTCGCGGTACCAGCCGCCGACGGTGAACACGCCCAGGCCGGTGCCCTCGAGATCGAAGGTTCCCGCATCGTTGACGGGCGCCCCCATGGGATTGTGGAACAGCGTGCGGCACCGGGCGATGCGCTCGTCGCCGGTGCCCTCGAAGATCACCGCGGACTGGCCCAACAGGTGCTGGGTCATCGGGAACATGGCGAGCTGGGTCTCGAGCCACGCCTTCATCGTGGGGTAGTCGCCGACGGCGTCGGGGCCGCCGGAGCTGGTGTAGTCGAGGCGGGCATCGGCGGTGAAGACGGTGTCGAGCAGATCCCAGTCCTTGGTGTCGATGGCGTCGACGTAGCGGACGAGGAGTTGGCCGATCTCGAGGCGGTCGCCGATTTCGGTGATGTCCATGGTGGTGATGCTCCTGGGGGTGTGGCAGATCCGTTGGGTCCGGTCGCCCCAGTACTCGTCACGCAGCAGACGCTTGTAGAGCTTGCCGGTGGGGTGACGGGGCAGTTCGGGGCGGAAGTCGATGCTGCGGGGGCACTTGATCTTGGCCAGGTGCTGGTGGCAGTAGTCGATGAGCTCGCTGTGCGAGCTCGGGGCCGGCGTCGGCCATGTCGGTGGGTTGGACGACCGCCTTGACCTCCTCGCCGAGGTCGTCGTCGGGCACGCCGAAGACGGCCACGTCGAGGACCTGACGGGTGCATGGTCAGGACGTTCTCGGCCTCTTGGGGGTAGATGTTCACCCCGCCGGAGATGATCATGAACGCCTTGCGGTCGGTGAGGTACAGGTAGCCGTCCTCGTCGAGGCGGCCGACGTCGCCGAGGGTGCTCCAGCCGTTGGCGAGCTTCGCGTCGGCGGTCTTGTCGGGGTCGTTGTGGTACTCGAAGTCGGCCTGGCTCTCGAAGTAGACCGTGCCGACCTCGCCGGTGGGGAGCTCGTTGCCGGACTCGTCGCAGATGTGGAGGACAGCGTTGATCGCCGCGCCGACGGTGCCCTTGTGGGCCAGCCACTGCTCGCTGTTGCAGTACACGAAGCCGTTGCCCTCGGTGCCGGCGTAGTACTCGTGGATGACCGGTCCCCACCAGTCGATCATCTGCTCTTTGACCGGGACGGGGCAGGGCGCTGCGGCGTGGACGACGCACTCCAGCGACGACACGTCGTAGCGGGCACCGGACCTCGTCGTCGAGCTTCAGGAGTCGCACGAACATGGTGGGTACGACCTGCATGAAGGTGACGCCGTGGCGCTCGATGGCCGCCAGCATGTCGACCGGGTCGAAGCGCTCCATCACCACGACCGTGCCGCCGTAGCGATGCATCGTGCGACAGAACCGCAGCGGGGCTGCGTGGTAGAGCGGCGCGGGGGAGAGGTAGATGGTCTCGTCGGTGGCACCGAACAACAGGCCGAGGAGCGGCACGAGGGTGTCGGGCGTGCCGAGCGGTTCGCCGCTGGCGGGGACCTTCACGCCCTTGGGCTGGCCGGTGGTGCCCGAGGAGTACAGCATGTCGTTGCCCTCGACCCGGGGCCCCTGGGGTTCGGTGGGCTGGTCGGCGAGGAGCTGTTCGAGCGGCTGGTAGCCGTCGATGGCGCCGCCGACACCGAGACGCAGTTCGACGCCGTCGGTCTGGTCCATCGAGCGCGGCGGCCTCGGCGGCCTTGTACGGCGAGGTGACGTAGGCCCGGGCGCCGCAGTCGCCGATGATGTACGCCATCTCACCGGCGGTGAGCCGGGAGCTGATGGCCGTGTAGTAGAGCCCGGCGTAGTGGGCGCCCCACAGGATCGGCAGGAACTCGAGCCGGTTCTCCATGCACAGTGCGACGTGGTCGCCGGGTTCGAGCCCATGGGCCTGGAACAGATTCGCGAGCCGGTGCGCATAGGCGTCGAGTTCGGCGTAGGTCATCGACTCGCCGCCGTCGGCCATGACGATGGCCGCCTTGTCCGGCGTGGTCGATGCATGGACTCCGGGGTACATCGCACTCCTCGTGGTGAGCTCGCAGCGGCACGGATCGTAGGTGATGGCTGCGCCGTCTGCCGCCGGGTCGCGTGGGGACGCAGTGCGCCGCCACAGCGATGTGCTTGACTGCTCGCCATGGCCGGCATCGTCGAGATCACCCGAGACATCGCCGCATCGCCCGACGCCGTCTATGCGGCGATCTCCGATGTCACCCGGATGGGGGAGTGGTCACCGGAGTGCCACGCCTGCGCATGGCACGAGGGCTTCGACGGCCCCGTCGTCGGCGCCACCTTCGACGGACACAACCGTCACGGTGACGAGGAATGGACCACCCAGGGCACCGTCATCGAGGCCGAGCCGGGTCGGGCGTTCGCCTTTGCGTGTTCGATGGTCGACTTCCACTACGCCACGTGGGGGTACCGCATCGAGGCGACCGATGGCGGGTGCCGGGTCACCGAGTGGACCGAGGATCTCCGGCCCGAGTCCGCCATCGAGTTCTCCAAGGCGACCTCGGGTATCGATGATCGCACCGAGCGCAATCGCCAGACCATGAGCGCCACGCTGGAGCGTCTCGCCGCCGCCGTGGAGGATTGAGCGTCGCGTGACCTCAGGTGGCGTGACCTCAGGTGGCGTGACCTCAGGTGGCGTGACCTCAGGTGGCGGTGCTCAGGCGTTGGTGGCAAGCACGGCGCCGTAGAACATCGCTGCGAGCGCGCCCACCAGACCGACCGCACCCCAGATCGCCACCGCCGACTTCGTCGTCGCCGTCGTGTGCAGGTAGGCACCGACCCCCGACACGGCGACGACGGCCAGCTTGATGAGGATCGCGACCTGATAGCCCGAGCTCGTGTCCTCGATGCCGATCTCGTTGAGATTCCACACGCCGGTCACCACCGCCACGCCGAATGCCGGCCACGCCACGCGGTTGAACGCCTGCGCGACCTGTTTCGGTGCGTCGTCTCCCATCCGGCGCAACGTGGGCACGAGCGCGCCGAGCACGATCTGGCCGCCCACCCACACACTGGCGGCCAGAACGTGGATGAAGATGCGGACGGTGTCGATGCTGATCGTCATGGTCTCGTCGTCGGGTCGGGATTCAGAAGTTCATCTCGTAGGTCGCCGGCCAGGCATCGGGACGCACGAGGGCATCGGTGCCGCCATCGATGAAGACGATGGATCCGCACATGAAGTCGGCCATCGGGCCGAGCATCGCATCGATCCACGCGGCGATCTGCTCGGGTGTCCCGAAGCCGCCGGTCGGGACGGGGAAGCCGCGTATGAGCTCGCCGTAGAGCTCGTCGTCGAGCCCGCCCTGGAGCAGCGGCGTCAGCGTCGCGCCGGGCGCCACGGCGTTCATGTTGATGCCGCGCCCCGGCCCAGTCCGGCGAGGGGGCATGGCGACGCACGTACCGGGCGACGGCGAGTTTCGACCCCGCATAGGCAGTCGGTATGGCCATGTCGCCGAGGTCGTCGATGATGGCATCGCCGGTGGCCTGGTCGAGTTCGAGGCAGGCCTCGACCAGTGCGTCGGGCACGTTGGGGCTCGTCGTCGTGGAGTTCGACGACACGGCCACGACCTTCGCCACGCCGGCGGAGGCGGCGAGAGCGTCACGCAGCCCCGTCAGGAACACCTCGGTGCCGAACCAGTTGATGGACAGGATGCCGTGGGGATCGAATGGCGGACCCACGCCCGCCGAGGTCACCAGTCCGTCGAGGGTTCCTCCGCAGGCCTCGAGCACCTCGGCCAGCGCAGCGGCTCGTCCGTCGGCGGTCGACAGGTCGGCGATCACCTCGGCGTCGCGCAGGTCGACGCCGATGACCTGCTCGCCACGTGCTTCGGCGAGGCGCCGTGTTGCTGCGCCGATACCCGACGCGGATCCGGTGATGACGATCGTGCCCATGGCTGCTCCTGGTTCGGCGACGGCCGCATCGTAGGGCCCGACGCGCCCGGTCGCGTCGACGGCGGTCGTCGACCGGCGTGGGGTGCCGAGCGATACGCTCCAGACGTCGTCGAAGACCAGGAGAAGGCATGCGCGAACTGTGGGGTCGTCTCGATCGCCCGGCGCAGATAGCGCTCGTCATCGGCGTCGTGCTCGCAGTGGCGACCATCCCGCTCAATGCCTTCGTGACCTTGATCATCGGCCTGGCGGCGTGCGCGATCCTCGGCTGGGCCTATCCCGACGAGGCCACCAAGGTCGGCGTCCTGGTCGCGGCGCCGGTGCTGTCGATCGGGTTTCTCCTGGCGCTGATCCGTGGGTTCGCCGCGTTCGTGTTGGTGGTCCTCATCGGGTGCAGCGTGGTGCTGCCGGTGGCGGTGAGCCGCTTCGGTGCCCAGGCGCGTCGCGGCGACTGAGCCCCATCACTGCGGATTCCTGCGGTACCGGGGCGTGTCGGGCCGGGGTTTCGACCACAATGAGCGGGTGCACGCCGCCGACCCCCCAGCCGACGACGACGCCGCCGGACGTCCTGACGATGGCGGCGGTGCGGCGCCGCCGCCGCTGGTCATGGGCAGCGGACTCGACTCGGCGATGCCGGTCATCATCTTCATCATCGTCAACCGATTGGTCGGGTTGTCGTGGGCCATCGCCGGTGCCACCGCCTGGTCGGTCAAGGCAGCGGTCACCCGCAAACGGCGGGGCATGCCGATCGGGAAGTTCCTGCCGATCATCACCGTCGGCATCCTTCTCCGTGGCCTGATCGGGATCATCACCGACTCCGAGGCGGTGTACTTCGGCATCGGCATCGCCACCAAGGCCGGCGTCGGTGTCGTGTTGATCGTCACCGCCCTCATCGGACGCAACCTCATCGCCACCTACGCCCCGCTGGTGTTCGGGTTCGACCGGGCCACGACGTCGAGCGAGCCGTACCGCAGCGCCATGAACCACATCTCCATCGCCGCAGGCTGCGCGCAGATCATCAGCGCCGCTTTCGACGTGTGGCTGTTCAACAACGCCTCGGTCGACGGCTACCTGTTGATCCGTTTCTTCGTGAACTGGCCGTTCACGACCCTGGTGCTGTTCGGGTCGGTCGGCTACCTGGGCCATCGCCTGCGCGAGCTGCCCGGGTTCCCCGGTATGGGTGCGCTGCTCGAGAGCCGCATGGCGCAGTACGAAGACCTCGCCAAGCAGCGCAAGGAGCGCCCCACCTGACCACGACGCTCTGCGACATCTGGATGTCTGTGCCGTCCATGGCGCACCAGATATCCCTATCTCGGCGGCGGGGGGCGCTGGGTCAGGCGGCGGCGTCGAAGGCTGCGAGTTCGGCGTCGCGTTCTTCACGGGCGGCGTCGATCTCGGCCCCGACCAGCACCATGAACGCCGTGATGAACATCCACAGCAACAGCACCACCACCGAGCCCATCGCTGCGTAGGTCTCGTTGTAGGCGGCGAAGTTCGCCGTGTAGATGCTGAACAGGCCCGACAGGAGCAGCCAGCCGACCGTGGCGATGAACGCCCCCAAGGTCAGGAGCCGCCACCTGGCGTGTCGGTTGGGCCCGAACCAGTAGAGGAACGTCAGCCCGACCATCATGAAGACCAGCAGCGCCGGGAAGCGGGCCAGGTTGATGGTCCAGCGGGCGACGTCGCCCAGAGCCGTCTGGCCGAGGAGGGCGGGCACGATGGCCAGGGCCGCGACGGTGGACAAGAAGAACACGATCGCCCCGAAGGTCAGCGCCACCGCCACGCCGCGCAACGCGAAGAACTTCCGGTCCTCACGGACCTCCCAGATGGTGTTCATCGTGGTGATGAGTTTCGCGACCGCACCCGACGCGCTCCACAGCGCGAGCACGATGCCGAAGATCGCGACGGTGAGCAGGCCACCCGGGTCGCTGCTGGTGATGTTCTTCAGCTGTTCGCCGACGACGGTCTGGGCTTCTGGCGGAGATGCCCGACAGCAGGTTGTTGATCTGATCCTCGACCTCGTCCGGGTCGGCGACCAGCCCGTAGATCGAGATGATCGACGTCAGCACGGCCGGGATGGCCAACAGACTCCAGAAGGCGATGCCGGCGGCGACCACGTTGAGGTTGTGGTGCTTGACGCGGTCCTTGACCCGCATGGCGATGTCCCGGGCGCCGCGCCACCCCCCGACGTCGGGGCGCGAGTCCGGCACGGTGGGCGCTGCCGGCATCTCGGTGGTGGCATCGAGATCGGATGTGGCCACCAGGGTGGATGCGGCCGGACCGGGCGCAACGACGGCGCGCCCGCCGGGCGATGCGGGCGGATCCTGCCCGTCGCCTTCGAGGAATCGCTCGGCGGCACGTGCGGACTCGAGGCCGGGCGAGGCCGCAGGGTCGGAGCCGTTCGTCGCCGAGACCCCGTTCGGGGTCGAATCCTGCGGTTGGTGCGTCACGTCGATCACGCCGGCGTCGCCGCTCGACCCGGTCGCGTCCGGGGACCGGTCGATGTCGTCGTGTGGCTCGTCGTCGCCGTCGCGGAGGTTCTGCTCGTACCAGACCGTGACGGGTTCGAGCACTTTCGGGCCGATGACGTTTCGAACGAATTCGCTCTCGGTGATGCGCTCGCCGAGCTGCTGCACCCGTGACTGTCCCATGCCGGCCAAGGTACCCATCGACTGCGCAGCGCACACGATTGCGTCGGCCGGTCCCGCGCTGATCGACGATGATGCTGCGTCCCATCCGTCTGCGCCGGCAGTCTCCCAGTGCCGCCGAGCCGATGGGAGCCGCTCAGCGGCGCCCGAGGGTGAGCAGGCCCGTCAGGCAGCCGTTGCGCGCCTCCAGCGGGGTTGCCGACGGGGCGTTCGCAGGCTGCTGCTCGGCGCTGGGCCGCACTGCCCCGGACTCGTCGTCGGTGCGGCGCCGGGGGCGGGCCGGCTCGCCGTCGAGGAGCGCCTCGACGGCGGTCGTGTTCGCTCGGGTCGTCAGGCGTCGCCGGCGCTGGGGGTCGTACCGGCTCATCGGGCTCGTTGGGGTGGCGTCGCCGAGGCGAGCACCAGTTCGAGCAGCGTGTCGAGCTCGGCACGGGCTTCGGCCACACCCGAGCGCCGCCCGAGGGCATCGACGGGAAGGCTCTGTGCTGCGGCCTCGCCGACCGCAGCTCGCAGCCGAACCGCTGGACTCGGTGTCGGCTCGACGGCGTCGGCGATCTGCGTGGCCCAGTACCGGTTGTCCCGCGTCCGGCCCAACTTGTTGATGACCACGGCGGACACCATCGGCGAGCCGCGCCGACGGGCACCGACCCGGGCGATCGTGTCGAGCACCTGGGCCACCGCATCGTGGGACCAGGCGGCCGGTTCGGTGACGACGAGGGCCTGGTCGGCCGCGAAGAGCGCGTTGATCGTCAACAGCCCGACCGAGGGCGGGCAATCGATGATGACCAGCTCGTGACGCAGCGGCGCCAACAGCGATGCGAGGCGGTCCTGAGCTCCGAGAGGGTCGTCGCCGAGATGGCGCTCGGCGATGGTGAGCTCGGGCGAACCCGGGGTCAGGTCCGGCACTGCGGCACGGTCGGCCGGCCACGAGGAGGCGGTCACGACCCGCTCGATCGGCTCGTCGGAGTCGGGATCGAGGGCATCGGCGATGGTCGGGAGGTCGTCGTCGAAGATCCCGAGTCCGGTCGTGGCGTTGGCCTGGGGATCGAGATCGACGACGAGGGTGGACAGGCCACGTGCGGTCGCAGCCCCTGCGAGACCGAGCGACACGGTCGTCTTACCGACCCCGCCCTTCTGGTTGACCACCGCGACGACAGGCACGAGCTGAACCTATCTGCCGGTGGCCCCCATCGCGAAGACGGACGCGGCGGACAGACCCCACCGAACACGTCGGGCCGATCAGCGGACCCGGGTCACCTCGATCTCGGCGACCGGAGCATCGGAGTCGAAGCCCCACATCTCGGCGATGGTTCCCGATGCGCGCGAAACTCCTCGGCATTCGCGGCGACAGTCCGGTCGCCGCACGACCAGACGAGGCCGAGGTACGACGCCATGACGACAGGACCGCTCGAGGGTTACGGGGTGCTGGTGACCGGCGGAGGCACCGGCATCGGCAAGGCCTGTGCTGCGGCGCTCGCTGCCGATGGCGCCGCAGTCACGATCTGCGGGCGCACCGAGGCAAAGCTCGTCGCCGCCGCCGAGGAGATCGCTACCGCAGCCGCCGGCGGGGGATCGGTGGCCCACGTGGTCTGTGACGTCACCGACGAGGCCGACGTGCAGGCCGCGCTGGCCGCAGCGGCCGAGCCCACCGGCGCCCTGCGCGGCGTCGTCGCCAACGCCGGCGGCGGCGGCGGCATGGGTCCCATGCACCTGCTCGACACCGAGGAGTACATCCGTGTGCTGCACCTCAACGTCATGGGCACGATGCTCTGCGTCAAGCACGCGATCCCGATGCTGCGTGCCGCCGGGGGCGGCTCGTTCGTGGGCATGTCGTCGATCGCCGGGCACGTGACCCACCCGTGGTTCGGGGCCTACCCGGTCGCCAAGGCCGGCATCGAAGCCATGATGCGCAACGCTGCTGACGAGTTCGGTCCGGCCAAGATCCGCTTCAACGCCATCCGTCCCGGGTTCGTCGCCACCGAGATCATGGAGGGCATCCCGCGCGACAGCGGCGTCTACGACAGCTACATCGAGAACACGCCGCTGGGCGACGTCGGCCAGCCCGCCGATGTCGGCAATCTGGCCCGCTTCCTGATCGGCCCCGAGTCGCGCTGGATCACCGGCCAGTGCATCAACATCGACGGCGGCCATTCGCTGCGGCGCGGTCCCCAGTTCACCGAGTTCTTCGCCGGACTCGGCGACGACGTCCTCCACGGGGCCCTGCCCGAATCATGATCGACGTCGGGCCACGCAGGTAGTCTCCGCAGCCATGCCTGTCCATCCCCAGTGCCAGTTCCTGCTCGACCAGATGGCGGCGAGCGACACGAAGATGACCGAACTCGAACCGGCCGCGGCCCGCGCCGTCGGTGACGCCGGCCTGTCGATGTGGCCGACCTCGCCCCGTCGGTCGATCTCGCCGCGGTCACCGACACGTCGCTCCCCGGTCCCGGCGGCGACGTCGCCATCCGGATCTACCGACCCCATGGCGACGCACCGATGCCCGGCATCGTGTTCTTCCACGGCGGCGGCTTCGTCATCGGTACGATCGCCACCCACGATCCGATCTGCCGGCTCCTCGCCGCAGAGGCGGGTGCGGTCGTGGTGTCGGTCGAGTACCGCCTCGCCCCCGAGCATCCGTTCCCGGCCGGTGTCGAGGACTGCATCGCCGTCACGTCGTTCGTGTCCGACGAGGCCGCAAGGTTCGGCATCGATCCCGGCCGCCTCGTCGTTGCGGTGACAGCGCCGGTGGCAACCTGGCCGCCGTCGTCGCCCAGCACGCTCGCGACCACGGCCCGACGCTCGTCGTTGCAGGCGCTCATGTACCCGGCGGTCGACGCAGACCGCGCGCACTACCCGTCGGTCACCGACAACGCCGAGGGCTATCTGCTCGAACGCGAGACCATGGAGTGGTTCCAGCGCCACTACGTCGACGATGGCGCCGATGTCGATGCCCACGATCCCCGGGTCTCGCCACTGCGAGCCTCGTCGCTCGCCGGCCTCGCGCCGGCCTATGTGGTCACCGCCGAATTCGATCCGCTGCGCGACGAGGGCGAGGCCTACGCCGCTGCGCTCGAAGCCGCCGGCGTGCCCGTCACCCTCGTCCGCTACGACGGCATGGTGCACGGATTCTGGAACTTCATCGGCCTCGTCGACGCCGCCACCGAGGCCACCGTCGCCATGGCCGCCGCCATCCGCGAGGCGGTGGCACCGTGACCTCTGTCGCCCAGGGCGCCGCGACCCCGCTCGCCAACGGCTCGGTGTCGCTGCGCCTGTACCCGTGCCCCGGCACCCCTGCCGACCAGATCGACGAGCTGCGGGCCGAGACCCTGCTGGGCGATGCCGCTGGCTACGACGGTGTGATGGTCAGCGAGCACCACGCCGGCTTCCCGGGCTATCTGCCCAATCCGATCCAGCTCGCCGCCTTCCTGCTCGCCGAGGGCGGCACCGGATGGGTGGCTCCCTGCCCGCTGTTGTTGCCGCTCAAGGCTCGGGCCCTCATCGTCGAGGAGATCGCCTGGCTCGCAGCGGCCTACCCGGGTCGCGTCGGTGCGGGTTTCGCCGCCGGTGCGCTGCCGGTGGATTTCGAGTTGGCCGAGGTCCCCTTCGACGAGGTCGTCGACCGGTTCAAGGACGCGCTGCCCTGGACCGTCGCAGCGCTTCGTGGCGACGTCGAGGGTCCACTGGCCCAGGACGCAGCAGTCCAGCGGTGCGTCGAGGATCCGGTGCCCATGGTGATCGCAGCCCAGAGCCCGGCTGCGTGCCGACGTGCGGCGCGCCTCGGCTGTGGCGTGCTCTATGACTCACTGCAGACGAGCGGGGTGTCCGCTCGCCTCTCCGACGCCTATCGCGAGGCAGGCGGCACCGAACCGACGCTGCTGATCCGGCGTGTCTGGATCGGTGAGCCGCCTGCCGCAGCGATCGAGGCGCAGATGAAGCACTACCGCAGCTACGCGCCCGATCGCGCCGTGAAGAACTGGGGCGACGGCGACAGCACCATCGTCGGCGCGACGGCCTCCGAGGCCGCCGAGAAGCTGGTCGCCGTGCTCCACGAGTCGCACTGCGACACGGTCAACGTCCGGGTGCACGTGGCCGGGCTCACCCCCGACGACATCCGCGCCCAGCTCGAGCTCCACGCCGACGGCTTCGTCGACCTGGTCCGCCAGGGCCTCGCCGGGTAGGTCCCCGGGTCAGCTCGGAGTCAGGCGCATGGGCGCGCTGCGCATGCCGTAGACGAAGGCGTTGGGTTGTTCGACGACCTCGCCGGCCATCTCGAGGCTGTCGACCCGACGCAGGAGTTCCTCGAAGAACAGCTTGATCTCGAGCCGAGCCAGCGACGCGCCCAGGCAGAAGTGCGTGCCGAACCCGAACGAGATGTGGTGGTTCGGGTCACGGGTGACGTCGAGCGACTCGGGGTCGTCGAAGTGGGCCTCGTCGCGGTTGGCCGATGAGTACATCAACACCACCTGCTGGCCCTCGCTGATGGTGGTCCCGCCGATCTCGTAGTCGCGGGTGGCGACCCGGCACATGTTGTGGATGGGCGTGACGTAGCGGATGAACTCCTCGACGGCGATGTCGAGATCGGCGCCGTTCTTCAACAGCTCCCATTGATCGGGCCGCGACGCCAGGTTCACCAGCGTGCGGGCGATGACGGTGCGGGTGGTCTCGGCGCCGCCGTCGAGGACCAGCAGGCAGTCGCTGATGATCTGATCGAGACCGAACTCGCTGCCGTCGCGCAGGCCACTCTCCTCGGCGTCGATCCAGGCGCTCATGACATCGGTGCGTCGATCGCCCTTGCGGGCGTTGTAGAGCTCGACACAGGCCTCGACGAACTCGAACACGGCCATGGTGCCGTCCTCGTCGTGGTAGCGGGGCCCGCCACCGAGGGCGATGGTGCGCTCGGACCATTGTTGGAGCTTGGGCCACAGCTCGTCGGGGAAGCCGAGCAGGTGACCGATCATCATCGCGGGCAGAGGCGCGGCGAGCTCTGCCGACGATCTCGATGGGGCCGTCGTGGCCGAGCGCATCGTCGAAGAGTCGTTCGACGGCGCCGCGGATGTGGCCCTCCCACTCGAGCACGCTGCGCGGGGTGAACCGCCGCGACACCAGCACCCGGCGCACGACGTGCATCGGGTCGTCGAGACCGATGATCGACTTGTCGGCCGGGATGTTGGGTCGGTAGCCGCCCTTGGCCTGGTCGGAGCTGATGAAGACCTCCTTGCGCTTTTCGATCTCGACGATGTCGTCGTAGCGAGAGACGCCCCACAGCTCGTTGATGGGATCCCAGTACAGCGGTGCGTTGGCGCGCATCCAGGCATAGGTGCGGGTACGGGTCGCCGGCGTAGAACTCGCCCTCGAGCAGGTCGATGACGCGAGCGTCGGGTGCGGCGGAATCGGTGGTCGTCGATGCAGTCACGCGCGAGATCGTACGCGAACTCGGCCGACCAGGGGCAGCCGGCCTCGCCACGACGCGGAGCTGACGGATCGGGGCCGGTAGCGTCGGAGCCCATGAGCCTCACGCATCGACACCGCCCGCTACGGCCTTCTCCAGTCCGTGGTCGACCAGGACAGCTACGACCGGTCGGTGGCCCGGTTCCGCGAGGCACAGATCCTGCTGCCCACGATGGCCCAGCTCGCCGACCCGTCGACCATTCCCGACGCCGTCACGGCTGCGCTCGCCGGTGTCGACCGCAACGCCGCCCACCCGCTCAATCTGTTCCGGGTCCACTGGTACAACTCCATCGATCACGACGGGTTCGTCGACGTGCCCGAACACATCGAGCTGCCCAGCGAGCTCACCGGCGTCGACGCCCGCATCGTGGCCGTGTTCGGCAACCGGTTCCCGATGATCAATGCCCACAAGGTGCTCGCCGCGTACAACTGCCTCGTGCCCGCGTGGTCGTCAGCGGCCAGTTCGACCCCACCCGTCACCGGGCGATCTGGCCGTCAGCACCGGCAACTACGCCCGCGGCGGCGTCGCCATCTCCCGCCTCATGCTCAGCCGCGGCGTGGCCGTGCTCCCCGAGAACATGAGCCGCGAACGCTTCGAGTGGCTCGAACGCTGGGTGCCCGACCCCGACGACGTCATCCGCACGCCGGGTTCGGAGAGCAACGTCAAGGAGATCTACGACGCCTGCAACGAGCTCGAGAAGGACCCGGGCAACTTCATCCTCAACCAGTTCTCGGAGTTCGCGAACCACATCGGGCACTACACCGTCACCGGTCGGGCGCTCGGGCCACGTGTTCGACACCCTGCGCGACCGAGACCCGGCGCTGCGGATGGCGGCGTTCACGTCGGCGTCGGGATCGGCCGGCACCCTCGGCGCCGGCGACCGCCTGAAGGACGACTACGGCGCCCGCATCGTCGCCGTCGAGGCCCTCGAGTGCCCGACGATGCTCTACAACGGCTACGGCGAACACAACATCCAGGGCATCGGCGACAAGCACATCCCGCTGATCCACAACGTGATGAACACCGACATCGTCACCGGCATCAGCGACCACGCCACCGACGGGCTCAACCTGGTGTTCACCACCGATGCCGGCAAGGCCTACCTGCGCGACCGCATGGGGGTCGATCCGGCCATCGTCGATCAGCTCCATCACATGGGGTTCTCGTCGATCGCCAACATGCTGGCGGCCATCAAGACCGCCAAGGAGCTCAAGCTCGGTTCCGACGACGTCATCATGACCGTCGCCACCGACGGCTCCGAGCTCTACGAGTCCGAGGCCGAGCACCTGCTCGCCACGCGCTATCCCGACGGGTTCGGCGAGATCGACGCCGCCGAGATCGTGGCCCAGCACCTCAAGGGTGCCGACACCGAGCACCTCGAGGAGCTCGACGCCGTCGGCCGCGAGCGCATCTTCAACCTCGGCTACTACACCTGGGTCGAACAACAGGGTGTGTCGCATGGCCGACTTCGACGCCCGTCGCGACCAGGCGTTCTGGGACGAGCTCCACACCATGGCCCCGGCCTGGGACGCGATGATCGACGACTTCAACGCTGCCACCGGCGTCACCGTCGACTGACGCCGTGCCCGACGCCCCTGACGCGCCCGGCGACGCCGGTCCCCGACACCTGGGCGCCGTCGTGGCTCGAGACGCCACCCGGTGCCTCGCTGGTCCGACGACCGGCGACGAGGCCGAACCCCTACGTCCGCTGGCGGTCGCTGCTGTGGTCGTATCGACGGGCCATGGACGGCGGGCTGGACCGATGACGACTTCGTCGCCATGGTGCGCGGCCTCGACGAGGCCGTCGCCGGCGTCGACGGCACCGGGTTCCGGATCACGCCCGCCGGCCTGGGCGCCGGCGCTGGTCGCCGACGACACCCCCGCTCGGCTGTTCGCCAAGGACGAGACCCACAACGTGGGCGGCTCACACAAGGCTCGCCACCTGATGGGGCTGTTGCTCCATCTCGCTGTCGACGCCGTCGCCACCGACACCCGGCTGGCCATCTCGTCGTGCGGCAACGCCGCGCTCGGAGCCGCCACCGTCGCCCGCGCCGCAGGGCGCCCGATCGACGTGTTCATCCCCACCTGGGCCGACCCGGCCGTGGTCGCCGCGCTCGAGTCCCTCGAGGCCACCATCCACGTCTGCGAACGCCGCGCCGGCGACCCGGACGGCGATCCGTGCATGGCCCGGTTCGGCGAGGCCGTCGCCGACGGCGCGCTGGCCTTCGGGGTGCAGGCCACCGAGAACCGCTGGACCCTCGACGGCGGCCGCACCATCGGGTGGGAGCTCGCCGACCAGTTCGCCGCGACGGACGCCGTCGCCCACCTCTTCGTTCAGGTCGGGGGCGGCGCGTTGTTGACGAGTTGCGCCATCGGGCTGCTCGAAGCCACGGCCCTCGGGCCGCTGCGGGCGGCGCCGGCGGTGTGGGCCGTGCAGGCCGAGGGCTGTGCGCCGTTGGACCGGGCCTGGCGGTCCATCCCCGCCGACGGCACCATCGACGAACGGCTGGCGTGGGCTGCGACCCACGCAGACGAGCTGATGGTGCCCTGGTCCGAACCGACCAGCGCGGCCACCGGGATCCTCGACGATGTCACCTACGACTGGTTGGGCATCGCCCGAGCGCTGCTGCGCACCGGTGGCGACAGCGTGGTGGCCACCGAAGCCGACATCGCCCGGGCCAACGTCCTCGCCGACGCGTGCCGGCTTCGACGCCGACCACACCGGAACGGCCGGCCTCGCCGGCGTCATCGCCGCCCGACGCGACGGCCGGATCGACCGTGACGACGCCACGGCCGTGCTGATCACCGGCGTGCGGCGCTCGGCCGGACAGCCGCCGACCGGCCGTAGGCGGCTCTACGAGGCGACGACGCCGCCGGGCTGGGGGAGTACCAGCCACTGCCGGCCGGGCGGGACGGTCATCTCGCTGCCGTCGGCGGCGGTCAGGGTGAACCACTCGGTGTCGACGTCGCGAGCCCAGGTGCCCTCCTGGACCTGCCCGTCGGCGAACACCCATGCGGTGCCCGAGCCGGTGGTGACCGATTCGGGGACGGCCGATCCCGAACCGCCACCGACGGTCTGGATGCTCATCTCGAGCATCACCAGGGTGTCGGTGGTGACGCGGCCGGTGGTGCCGTCCTGGGCGATCCACTCGTGGGGAGCCCCGGCGGTGGAGCGCTCGTACTCCTCGCCGTTCCAGGACCACGACACCACGTATCCGCCGGGCCAGTTGGTGGTGATCTCGGTGGCGGGTGGTGCGTCGGCAGGCATCGGCCCGAAGTTCCAGAGCGGCTCGAGCGCCTCGTCGTAGCGGGGTGCCACGGCTGTCGAGCTCACGGAACGCCTCGGTGTCGCCGTAGAGGTTGTGGGGCGCAAAGCGTGCCCGCACCCGGAACGAACCGGCGGGTTCCTGGAAGTACTCGACGTTGCTGTTGTTGCCGATGGCCTGCACGAAGCCCTGCCCGCCGGAGTTCACGAACGTGGCCTCCATGGCGTTGAGGATGTGGAAGTCGGTGGGGCGCATCGACCGGATCGGCCCCACGTAGTCGGTGTCGGCGTCCTGCCACAGGCTGAGGAATCGGGTGATGCCCTCGACCCAGATCTCGATGACCGCGTCGGCCTGCTCGATGCCCGACTGCGGGCGGGCCTCGGGAGCGTTGTCGATCTTGACAGCCGAGCACGCGGCGGTCGGGCACGCGATCGGCGACCGGTAGCCCGTTGATCGGCGACAGCGTCTCGGGCTCGGGTGTTGCGGTCGGTTCGGGGGTGGCCTCGGGCTCGGGCGTCGCCGTCGGCTCGGCCGTGGGCTCGGCCGTGGGCGTCGGATCGCCCGTGGCGTCGGTGTCGTCGCCACCGCCACCGGTGGACAGCACGGCGATGGCGGTGATGATCAGCGCGAGCACGGCGCCGACACCGATGCGGCCGCCCGTGGTCGAGAAGAGCCGACTGAAGAACTGCTGCATTCGAGGGAGGCTATGCCCCTGGCCGACATCACCCAATGCGTGACCGACTTCGTCGCGAGCCCTACGGAGGTGTCGTCGGCCCGTAGCGAGCGACGCCGCCGGTGATCGCTGCCCACCGTCTCGTGCCGAACTCGAAGTGCCACCATTCGGCGTCGAAGACGACGAACCCGTGGCGCTGCATCGTCCAGTACAGCAGCCGCCGGAGCTCGCGGGCCACACCTGGTGTCGCTTCGATGCCGCCGATGTGGGCGCAGAGGCGTGAGATCGTCGAACCCGGTTCCGAGCGCCAGCGGTCGGCCGGCGAGCGGTCAGGGTGGCGTCGACGGCACCGCCGGTGAGGTGCGGAGGGCGGCGTCGCCGGGTCCGTGCTCGGTGCCGCGATCAACTCGGGCGGCACCTGTGGGTCGGCCACGGCCGCGGCGTAGAGCTCGTGCTGGAGCTCCAGCGGACGCCAGGCGTCGAGCACGGCCAGCCCGAACCCGTCGGGCAACGACTCTGCGGCCGAGCACAGCCGGTCGTGGACGTCGGCGCGCAGCCACTGGTCGGGTCGCGGCATCGCACCAGCCACCCGAGCAGGTAGGCCGGGATCGTCACGATGGCGCGGATGGTCGACCTCGACCATGCGGTTCGTCGATCGGGTCGGGCACCGCCGGTGCCGCGGGATCGTGGCACGCCGGCAGGGGCGGGCGGGTCGACCAGGCGACGCCGGCGGCAGCGCACGCGGCCTCGCACGGGCACGAGCAGATCGGGCTGGTCGAAGCGGGACACGGCCCAGACGATAGAGCCGTCGGCGGCCGCGTGAACACGTCGTGAACCTACGGCGACCGCCACCTGTCGACGGCGGTCGGCCAGCCCTACGATGGCCCGATGGATCGAGCAGAGGTCATCGTCGTCGGCGCAGGGCACAACGGGCTGATCTGCGCGGCCTACCTGGCCCGGGCCGGAATCGAGACCATGCTGATCGACGCCCGCGACGCGGTCGGCGGGCTGCGCATCGACCGAGCACGACCTCGGCGCCCGGTTCAACATCTGCAACTGCGACCACGGCCTGGTCCGGGCCATGCCGGTCATCGACGAACTCGATCTCGCCGGACACGGCCTCGAGTACCTCGAGAACGACGTCGGGTTCGTCTACGGCTGTTCCACGACGACAGCGATCCCTGGCTGCAGTTCCACGACGTCGAACGCACGCTCGACAGCATCGCCGCTGCGTACCCGACCCAGGTCGACGGCTACCGGCGCTACCTGACCGACGCCCTCCCGATCGCCGAGCTCGTCGTCGACATGGCCCGACGGGTGCCGTCGGCGCGCGTCGCCGTCGGCGCCACCGGGGCGCCGGCGCCGGCGGTCGCCGCCGGTGCGGCAGGCGGATGCTCGACTGGAGCCGCCGCAGCGTCGACGACGTGTTCGGCGACTACTTCGACGACTGGCGCCTGACGATGCCCGCCATCAGCATCGGCCCGACGGTGTGGGGCGTCCCGCCCGAGACGCCCGGCACCGGGACTCGCCGCCGCCGGGTACGCCACCCGCCACGTGGTCAAGACCGGTCGGCCCCGTGGCGGCAGCGGCGCCCTGACCGACGCCATCCGCGACAGCTTCCTCGCCGCGGGCGGCGTGCTCCGCTGCGGGTCCCGGGTCGCCGGTCTCGAGGTGGTCGACGGGTTCGGTCACCGGCGTGCGCCTCGTCGACGGCACCCGCCTCGCTCGCCGATGTCGTCGTCGCAGCGTGCGATCCCCAGCGCGTGCTTCGTCGACTGGGTCGACGAGGTCCCGCCGGCCGCCAAGCGCATGGTCGAGCGCTGGCGGGCGCAGCCCGTCCACGACGGCTACGAGTCCAAGATCGACGCCGTGCTCACCGGTCTGCCCACACCGCGCGTCGCCGAGCGCCTGCACGCCACCCATCCCGGTGCCGAGCTGCTCGGCCCCACGACGGTGATGTCGCCGTCTCGTGCGCAGCTCGCCGAGGCGTTCGCGCTCCGTGATGCCGGCCGGGTGTCGCCGGAGCCGACGATGCTCGTCAACATGCCGTCGGTGCTCGACCCGTCGATGGCGGCACCGGGCGAGCACGTCCTGAGCGTCGAGGTGCTCTTCACGCCGTATGCGCTCGAGGGCGGATGGCCCGGATCGACCGAGCCGGCTCGGTGGCTCGAGCTGTGGGCTTCGACCATGGAACCGGGCGCCCTCGACCTGGTCGACCGCTGGCGGGCCATGACGCCGGACCGCTACGAGGCCGAGTTCTCGATGCACCGGGGACACACGCCGGCGTTCGCATCGTCGCCGCTGCACACCCTGGTCGGGCGCACCCACGAGCTCACCCGCTACCGGACGCCCATCGCCGGGCTCTATCTCTCGGGCGCGGCGACGTTCCCCGGCGCCGGCGTGTTCGGGGCGTCGGGACGCAACGCCGCCGCGGTGGTGCGCGCCGATCTACGTGGCCGGGTCGGCCGGCGCGTCGCCCCGCTTCGCAAGGCGGCGACCAGCGTCGGTCGGTGCCGCAGCAGCCAGGGTCGGCGCCGGGTGAGGCCCGATCGTGGCGCTCCCCGTCTTCGGTCAACCTGATGCCCGAGGGACCGGTCGCGCAGGTCGTCGAGCTCGCGGTGTTGGCCGAGACAGCTCGGCTACCGGCGGTGCTGGGTCTACGACGAGGGCCTCGTCACCCGAGACGTCTACGTCACCCTCGCCGCCATCGCCGTGGCCACCGACACCATTCGCATCGGGCCGGGCATCACGAACCCGTATGTGCGCCACCCGGGCGCCACCGCCGCGGCGATCGCGACGCTCGACGAGCTCAGCGGCGGACGGGCCTTCGTCGGCATCGGCGCGGGCGGCGGGCCTGACACTGGGACCCCTCGGCATCGAGCGCCGCAAGCCCCTGACCACCGTGGGCGAGATGGTCGCTGCGTTGCGAGCGCTGTTCGCCGGCGAACGGGTGGAGCACACGGGCGCGACCTTCTCGCTGCGCGACGCGCACCTGGACTACGCGCGACCCGACATCGAGATCATCCTGGCCGGACGCGGTCCGAAGATGACGGCGCTCGGTGCCTCAGCTGCAGACGGATTCAACCTCAGCTACATCCACAAGGATCTGCTCGGGCGGCCACGCCCGAGCTCTGCGGGCCGGTGCCGGCGGGCAGGCCGTTCGTCATCTCGTACTCGACGATGATCGTCACGACCGACGCCGACTTCGATGAGGCCCGGGCCGGGCTCACGTTCCGGCTGGTCGACTCGCCGGCCGAGGTCAAGGAGCGCATCGGGATGTCCGCCGCCGACACGGCTGCGATCCGTGCAGCTCTCGCCGAGGGCGGCACCGCGGCGGCGGCTCGTCACGTCCGCGAGGAGTGGGTGCCGCAGTTCGTGATCTGCGGGACCCCTGCCGAGGCCCGCGCCGAGCTCGCAGACCTGATGGCCGGCCACGGCATCGACGAGTTCCAGCTGCCGGTGCTGCACCTCGACCGAGCGGTCGATCAGATCGTGGCGATGGCGCCGGGCTCGATCTGAGCCCCGTCAGAGCAGCGGGTTCTTCTCCGAGTCGACGAGGTCGCCGGGGGATCGGCCGCCCAGCCACAGCATCAGATCGAAGTGCTGCTGATCGGTGGGTTCGGCGATCCGGGTGCCGTCGGCGACGTAGATCACCGTCATGACCGTGCGCCGGGTGTTGGTGGGGTTGGGCGGTGCGGTGTGCAGCGTCCAGCCACCGTGGAACGTGGCGTCGCCGGCCGCCATGGCGCCATGGGTGGTGATGACGTGACCACGATCGGCGATGCGTGTTGCCGCCGCGTCGTGGGATTCGTCGGAGATGTGCCCGGCGCCGACGTCGTGGTCTCGATGCGAGCCGCTCGCGAACGACATGGAGCCGACCTCGGAGCCGATGTCGACCAGCGCCAGCCACATCGTGATGGTGTGGTCGGTCTCGAGCGGCCAGTAGTTCTGATCCTGGTGCCAGGGCGTGTAGCCGCCCCCGGCCTCCTTGACGAGCGCCTGGTCGTGGTACAGCCGCACGGCGTCGACGCCCATCAGTGCCGCGGCGACACCGGCGAAGCGGTGCGCGAGCACGAGTCGCCGAACCGTGGCGTCGTGTTCCCAGAGGTTCATCACCTGCAGGAACGCCTTGCCGTAGGTGTCGCGATCGGCCAGCTCCTCGACATGGGTGGTCCGTTCGGCGACGCATCGCTCGACGGCAGCGCGATACGGATCCAGCGCGTCGTGGGGAGCGAGCCCACGCACGCAGACGTGTCCGTGGCGGCGAAAGGCCTCGACGAGGTTTCGATCGAGGGCGAACGGCTCGTCGAGCCAGGCGTCGGTGCGCCGGGCGCGCCGGCGCTCATGTCTTCGGTTGCGTCCATGTCCGCCATTATTGGTCCAGATACGACGCGAGGTCGATCGGTTTGTACGCCACCCGCTCGCCGTATTCGCGGCGCTCGCGCTTGTAGGTGGCATCGATGCCGACCTTGGTGCCGACGCCGCGTTGGGTGGCGACCGGATCCATCTCGTGACCCTGGGCCATCGGCACGGTGAAGACGTCGTCGAGCCAGTGCACCCGGTTGGTGAGTGCCCACTGGATCTCGCTGGGTTCGTACATGTCGACGTCGCGGTCGACGACGATGACGTTGCGGATGTTGATGTGGGCCGCCATGGCGGCCATCGCCAGGTTCTTCGGGGTGCCGGGATTGTCCCGGTCGATCTGGATGAGCGCCAGGAACCCGTTGCCGTAGGGCGGGATGTGCACGTCGGCGTGCGGATCGAGGTGGCGCACGAACCGCCGCAGGAGCGGTTCGCGGGGCAACACGTTGCCGATGTAGATGTGTTCGTACCAGCCCGGGACGATGGTCTGGTAGATCGGTTCGTCACGCCAGGAGATCGCGCGAGACCTCGACGGTCGGGCTGTGCCACGGTTCGCCGTGGTAGCCGTGGAACTCGGCCAGCGGCCCTTCGTCCTGGCGCATCGCCGGCCGGATGTGGCCTTCGATCACGATCTCTGCGGCAGCGGGGATGTCGATGTCGACGGTGAGCCCACGGCAGACCTCGATGCCGTGCCCTCGGATGGCGCCGGCGATGGTGAGCTCGTCGACCGGGGTCTTGACGCCGGCTGCAATCATGATCGCCGGGTCGAGCCCGATGGCGATCGCCACCGGGAACGGGGCGTCGGGGTCGTCGCGTGACTTCCAGAAGGTGCCGACGTCGCGCCATTCGTTGACGTTGAACCCGAAGGTCGTGGGCCCGAGACGCAGCATGCGGTTGTAGCCGAGATTGCCGCGACCCGAGACGGGGTCCTTCGCCACGGTGACGGCGCCGGTGATGAACGCACCGCCGTCGCCGCGGCTGTGGGTGGGGATCGGCAGCACCGCGGTGTCGATGTCGGTCGCCGGTGACGCTGTTGGCCTGCCAGGCGGCGCGCTCGACGCGTACCGGGCGCGATGCCGTGGTCGGCTTCGAGGACCCGGTCCATGGTGTCGATGATCTCGTCGGGTTCGCACCCGAGCGCGATCGCGGCCCGACGGTGCGATGCCACGCCACCGCAGAAGATCGGCCACGCCGAGCCGGCGACGTTGTCGAACAGCCCGGCGCCCATGCCGGACCGAGCGAGCGCTGCGCCGACGTCGGCGAGCTCGTGCTCCAGCGACGACCTCGACAGGGATGCGGGTCAGCTGGCCGGCTGCGTCGAGGGCGGCGATGTAGCTGCGGAGGTCGTCGATGGCCATGCGGGCCACCGTAGTGCGGAGCGAGCAGCGCCCGGCCGGGCTGGACGCACTACGCACGCAAGACGCACGCAAGGCCGGGCGGAACATCGCGGTGCACCGTCTACTGTCTCGTTCCATGTCGAGACTTCTCCACGATGCCCTGCTCACCGATGGCCGTCGGGTCGATGTGCTGGTCGGCGACGACGGCCGCATCGCGTCGGTCGGGCCGACTGCGCCGATCACCGACGTCGACCGCCGCGGTCGCCGTCGACGAGCTGGCCGGCTGGTTGCTGCTGGCGGCGATGGCCGAACCCCACGCACACCTCGACAAGGCGCTGACCGCCGAGGCCGTACCCAACCCCAAGGGCGACCTCATGGGTGCCATCGAGGCCTGGATCGCGGCCGCCGAAACCGGGATGTTCACCCACGACGACACCGTGCGAGCGGGCGGCCGCAGCGATGGAGCTGCTGCTGGTCCACGGGGTCACGGCCGTGCGAACCCACGTGAACGTTCTTGGCGACATCGGCGCCGCGAACGTCGTTGCCGATCAAGGAGGCCGCGGATCGCTTCGACGGTCTGCTCGACGTGCAGATCGTGGCCCTGACCGCGAGCCCGATGACGGGCAGCGACGGAGCCGCCAATCGGGCGGCGCTGGTGGCCGCGGTCGAGGCCGGGATCGATCTCGTCGGCGGGTGCCCCCATCTCGATCCCGACCCCGAGGGACTCATCGCCAACGCCATCGCCGTGGCGACCGACGCCGGGATCGGCATCGACCTCCATGTCGACGAGATGCTCGATCCGTCGGTGCTGACGCTGCGTGAGCTCGCTCGTCAGGTGATGGACACCGGGTTCGCCGGTTCGGTCGCCGCGAGCCACTGTGTGACCCTCGGCATGCAGACCCCGGAGGTGCAGGCCGCCGTCGCCGGCAGAGGTGGCCGAGGCCGGGATCGCGGTGTTCCCGCTCCCGCAGACCAACCTGTTCCTGCAGGGCCGAGATGATCCGACGGCGACACCACGTGGCCTCACCGCAGTGCAGGCGCTGCGCGACGCCGGTGCGCTGGTCGCAGCGGGGGCCGACAACGTGCAGGACCCGTTCAACCTGGTCGGTCGCAGCGACCCGCTCGAGACCGCGGCGCTGATGGTGATGGCCGGCCACCAGCTTCCCGACGTGGCCTACGACATGGTGAGCGCCAACGTGCGCCAGGCGATGGGACTCCCGGCGGTGACGTTCTCGGTCGGCGATGTGTTCGACGCCGTTGCGATCGACGCACCGAGCGTGCGTGGCGCTATCGCCGATGCCCCGATGTCGCGTCGTGTGTACCGCCACGGCCGCCTGGTGGCTGAAGCCACCCAGACGACCGCCGTGTACCGCTGAGCGCTGGAAGGACTGGGGTCAGGCCAACGTCTCGGCCAGGGGCAGCGACGCCAGGTCGGTGTCGGGGCCGACGATGTAGTTGCCGGCGATGACCGACACGACGGCGTCGTCGGGGTCGAAGGCCACGCCGACGGGATCGCCGCCGTCGGCGACGATCTGGACCTGTTCCTTGAACTGGCGGCGCACCATCGACACGCCGCGGTCGGTCGACGACAGGCGCTCGGTGCTGTGGCGGGTGATGGGCCCCTGGCCCACCTGGGTCTCGTAGTCGCCGGGGAACCGCTGATGCTCCTCGTCGGAGAGGTCGAACCAGCTCCGATCGCCGTCGTAGAGGGCCAGCCCCTGCGCGGCCTCGCCCTTGGGCTTGCGGATCATGGCGATGACCCGGGTGTGGGTGTCGTCGATGGGGATCGCCCACGACAGGTTGTTCGTGCGGCCCAGGTAGGCCAGCGTCGGGGTGGGGATGACCCGCATCGTGGGAACCCGGATCTCGGTGATGCGGTGCAGGGTCGTGCCGTCGGGGAGTTGGCGGTCCTGGGTGGCGGTGACGCCCCACGGGTGGCGCTGCCAGTCGATGCGGGGCCAGATCTCGAGGCGGGGATCGAACTGGGGTCCGCTGATCGCGTTGTGCAGGATGAACACGTGGTACGGGTCCATCGCGTTCTCGTGGGTCTGGAACCAGTTGCACGGCGCCACGTCGGGACCACCGAACGCGAAGCGGTCGAAGGTCACGATCTCTTCGTCGTCGGCGAGGTCGTCGAAGATGTCGTAGCGCGGGAACACCGGCTGGCGCTCGGCCGGGCCCATGTAGGTGAAGAGCAGGCCGTGGTACTCGACGACCGGGTACCAGGGTTGGCGATAGGAGTCCTTGTTGCGACCCCGGTCGGGCTCGCACGGCTGGTCGAGGCAGGTGCCGTCGGCGTCGAAGAGCCAGCCGTGATACGGGCAGCGGATGCCGGTCTCCTCCACACGGCCGAAGTACAGGCTGGTGCCGCGATGACAGCAGCGGGGCTCGAGCAGGCCCGGCGTTCCCGACGCGTCGCGGTACAGGATCAGGTCCTCGCCGAGGAGGCGCACCTCGCGCGGGACCGTCGTGGCCTCGTCGCTCGTGCGCGACCGGATGCCAGTAGCGACGCAGCAGTTCGCCGCTGGGCGTGCCCGGCACCGACCTCGACGAGGTCGGTGTCCCAGTGGCCCGTGGTCGCGGCCGTACGCCCGGCCGTCGTCGATGTCGACCGGCGTCTCTGAGCTGGCCATCAGGGGCCCCTCTCGTGGATGCGAGAGGCCGGTGCCCGCAGGCACCGGCCTCTCTCAGGTGTTCAGTGTTCGACGATCATCGCAGCGATGATCGCATGATTGCGCCTGTCCTAGAAGCCGATGCTCATGTCGATGAACTCGTTGGTGTAGATGTCCGCCGGGGTCAGACCCTCGGGGACGTCGAGGCCGGCAGCGGTGATCTTGTCGATCATCCCCTGGATCCGCGCTTCGTCCATGTTGCCGACGGTGTCGTCGGGGCCGTTGCCGACCAGGCCGAGTTCGAGCTGGATGCCGATGGAGAACTCGGCCAGCTCGGGGGTGTACACCCAGGTGTCGTTGTACTGCTCGACGGCGTCGACGATGATGGCGTTCGCCTCGGCCGGGTCGTTGGCGTAGCTGACGATGGCTGCTGCATGATCGGCACGGCGAGTTCGAGGCAGGGCCGCAGCTCGTCGATCTGTCCGGGACGGATGGCGATGGTCTGGGAGTAGACCTCGAAGCCTGAGTCGTGCAGCAGCTCGAAGGCGACGGGCTTGCCCCAGTCCTCGAACTCGTTCTCGTAGGTGTAGACCTCGGCCGAGGCGAAGCCCTGCTGGGCGATGGCGCCGTTCTCGGAGATGAACCGAGCCGGCGAGCCGTCGTAGGACGGGTCGACCTGGTCTTCGGACCAGATGCCTTCAGCCGACGAAGATCTCCGAGAAGACGCCGCCACCGAAGACGTTGATGGTGACACCGGCCTCGCCGAGGTCGGCGAGGGTCTCGATCTCGGGGTAGGTCTCGGGGTCCCACATGATCATCTGGGGGTTGATCTCGAGCGGGGCGAGCACCGACAGCAGCGGGGCCTCGGCGAACTGCAGGATCTGGGCGTCGGTGGAGCCGTAGCCGAGGTGGATGCCGTCGTCGGTGGCCATGACCGACGACACCGGCGAGAAGCCGATGGCCGGACCACCGGTGCGCACCTCGAACGTCGATGCCGAGGTCCTCGCCGTCGAGGGTCATCGGGCCGCGGACGACCTTCTGGTCGACGTCGACCTCGTAGCCGGGGCCGATCAGCTCGTAGAGCATGCCGTGCTCGGCCTCGGGGAACCAGTCGGACTGGATCACGAGCGGGCTCGGGCAGACGGCGCTCGAGGTCGGTGGCCAGGGCGCCTTCTTCGGCACCTTCTTCCATCGCACCGTCGTCGCCCTCTTCCATCGCGCCGTCGTCTTCGGCGGGAGCTTCTTCCTCTTCGGCTGGCGCTTCGGCCTCCTCGGCTGGTGCTTCGGCCTCTGCAGCCGGTGTCTCTTCTTCGGTCTCGGTGGCGTCGTCGTCATCGTCGCCGCACGCAGCGGCGATGAGACCGAACGCCAGCAGGATCGCCAGCAGTCTGAGCCAGGTACTTCTCATCAGGGTTCCCCTCCAAGGGATGTGCAGTTGGTTGCTTCGGTGCCACGGGAGATCTGTGGCGGGATTCGTCGACGACGGTGTCGAACGAGTTCGTGGTCAGACGCCTTTGGGGTCGTACCACTTGCCGATGGCGCGGTTCTGGATCCAGCCGAACAGCAGGAACACCGCGACACCCAACGCCGACGACATGATGACCGCGGCGAGGAGCTGCTCGCCGTCGAGTTGGCTGGCGTACTTTCGGAGCAGCTGACCGATGCCGGCGTCGCCCGCGACCGAAGAAGAAGTCGCCGACGATGGCACCGATGACCGACAGGCCGGCGGAGATGCGCAGTCCGGCGAAGATCGCCGGCATCGCCGCGGGGAACATCAGCTTGCGCAGGCGGGTGCACGCGGTTGGCGCCGTGCAGCGTGAACAGGTCGTGCATGCCCCGTTCGGCGGACTGCAGGCCGAACAGGGTGTTCACGATGATCGGGAACAGCGAGATGATCACGCACACGATGATCCGCGAGGTCTGGTCCGGTGCCGAACCAGAACGAGATCAGCGGGACGAGCGCCAGGATCGGGATGGCCTGCAGCGTCACCATGTACGGGAAGATGGCCCGCTCGACGATCTTCGCCTGGCTCATGATGGTGGCCAGCACGAAGCCGATGACGATCGAGATCAACAGCCCGATGCATGGCGACCTTGGTGCTCGACCAGAGACCGATCGAGGATCTCCGAGAAGTTGTCCCAGTCGAGGAAGCCGACCCGGACCACCTCGTGTGGCGGGCTGCAGCAGGAATCGGCGCTGATTCGTCGAGCATCACGTAGGACGACGAAGTACCAGAAGCCGATCAGCAACGCGCCGAGGACGATCGGCGGCAGGAGCTGCGCCGACCAGCGATCGCGATGCGGCTCTGCGTGCGCATCGGCGACGATGGGCATGTCGGGCGCCGGCACCGTCGGCTGATGTCGACCACGCTCGACGATCGGTCGTCGCTCGGTCGCGGTCATGAGTGGGCACCTCGC
Organism: uncultured Acidimicrobiaceae bacterium; assembly: GCA_963716795.1. Lineage (GTDB taxonomy): Bacteria > Actinomycetota > Acidimicrobiia > Acidimicrobiales > UBA8592 > CAVQUE01. The sequence continues at coordinate 182,834 of CAVQUE010000008.1, forward strand.
AGGGCGTGGGAGATCTCGCCGCTGAGTTCGCGCGAAGTCGGGATCGAAGCGCAGGTCGGGGTTGCGGGGGTACTCGAACGGGATGTCGAACTCGGCGACGATGCGGCCCGGCCGGGCCGACATGACCAGCACCCTGGTCGACATGAACACCGCCTCGGAGATCGAGTGGGTGATGAACAGCCCGGCGAAGCCCTCTCGCTGGAACAGCAGCTGGGTCTCGTCGTTCAGGTGCTCGCGGGTGATCTCGTCGACCGCGCCGAAGGGCTCGTCGAAGAGGAACACCGGCGGCTTGAGCGTGAGGGTGCGAGCGAGCGAGGCCCGCATCTTCATGCCGCCCGACAGCGACTTCGGGTAGTGGTTCTCGAAGCCGCGGAGGCCGACGAGCTCGATGGCGTCGGAGGCCAACCTGGTGCGCTCGCTCTTGGGGATGCCGTGGAGTTCGCCGAAGCAGTTCGACGTTGCTTCTGCACGGTTCGCCAGTGCAGGAGCGTGGCGTCCTGGAACACGTAGCCGATACGGTCGCGGTCGACCGCGACCGTGCCTTCGGTCTGTTCGAGCAGGCCCGAGGCGATCTTCAGCAGGGTCGACTTGCCGCAGCCCGATGGACCGACGATGGTGACGAACTCGCCCTTGTCGACGGTGAAGCTGACGTCGCGCAGCGTCTCGGTGCCGTCGGGGAAGGTCATCCCGATGTCCGAGAACGACAACGCCGCCGTCCCCGTGCGCGTCTCGGTTGGATTCGTCGTCGTGGCCATCTGGCTTATCTCCGACTCGTCGGCCATGCGGGTCGCCCGCGCAGGTCGGGAACCTACCGGACCGATTCGGGCGTGTCAGCACTCCGAAACATCCCGTTCATAGCACGTTCACGGGCCAGCGACGGCAGATGGACCGGGACGGTCGGCGGCGCCGGCCCGAGATCGTGCCGGGCCGGCGGACCGGCCGATCGGCGCTACGGTCGGTCATGGTCGTCGAGTTCCTCACCTTTGCCGGGTCCCGCGCGATCGACGCGAGGCGTGGATCGAGCGGGAGGGCGCAGGTCTGGAGCACGTTCCTCGAGGCCCAGCCCGGGTTCGTGCGCAAGGAGCTCTGGGAGTCGCGCCGACGCCACGGACGAGATCCATGCGGTCATCTGGTGGGAGGGCTACGAGCCGTGGAAGGCGATCTCGATGGAGACCGTCGCCGAGGTCGACCGCTCGATGGGTGAGCTGCTCGTCGAGCCGACGATGCGGGTCTACCACGTGGTGCGGGAGCGCTACCGAGCCGACGCCGACACTGCGCAGCGTGCGGTCAGCCGCGTTGCGGCGAGCGCCGCGGCCGCACGTTCGACCAGGGCGACCGGGTCGGCGCCCGGGCGGGCGAGCTCGACCAGGTTGATGCCGATCGCGCCGGGTGCGTCGTGGGCGGCTTCGGTGGCGAGCACGGTGGCGATGTCGTCCCAGGCGGACGTGTTGGCCATGGATCGATCGCTCGACGCCGAGGCATAGAGCGCCACGTCGACGGTCGAGATCGCCCGCACCCGCTCGACGATCTCCACGGTGCTGGTTCGGCGTGCAGCCCGACAAGAACACACCGTCGGCGACCCGGGCCGCGAGGCGGGTCAGCTGCGGGCCCCGGGCACCGACCCAGATCGGCACCGAGCCGGGGCCCGAAGGCGTGGGGAGGCGCCACGTAGCCCGGCCCGTCGGCTCGCGGCCAGCACGGCCCGTGCGGTCGCGATCGCATCGCGCAGCACGGCGACCGGGCGATCCGCAGCGATGGCGAACGGCTCGAGTGATTCGTGGCCACCGACGCCGAGACCGAGCACGGCCCTGCCGTCGCTGAGCTCGTCGAGGGTGGCGGCGGTCGCGGCGATCGCACCCGGATGGCGGAGCAGGGGAGAGGTGATGCCGATGGCGAGCCGCACGTGGCGGGTCTGGCGCGCCGCAGCGGCCAGGACCGTGAACGGTTCGCGGGCGACGCCCTCGTCGGCGATCCACACCTCGTCGAGACCGAGTTCGTCGGCGGCGACGACGGCGTCGGCGAGGGCACCTGCCGGGGCGCCGGGGTACATCCAGACGCCGCGGCGCAGTGACCGCCGGGGGAGGCGTCGATCGGTCGCCCGGGTCTGTGCTGTGTTGCGGGGGCGTGAATCCGTCGCGGCCAGGTGCTGCACTCATCGGTTCACTCTCCTACAGTTCGTGCCATGCGCACAGGAATCTTCCTCTTCGGTGGTGTCGAGATGGACGATGCGGGTGCCGGACCGCCGGCACCGACCGATCGGCGGTACGGCGCGAAAGAGGTCTGGCGCGCCACCGAGCAGATCCTCGAGACCGGCGTCCTCTGCGACCAGCTCGGGTTCGACTCGTTCTGGCTCACCGAGCACCACTTCCAGTACGAGGGCTACGAGGTCGTGCCCAACGGGCTGATGACCGGCGCGATCCTGGCCGAACGCACCACCAACCTGCGCATCGGCACGATGTTCAACGTGGTCGGCCAGTGGCATCCGCTCAAGCTCGCCGAGGACTTCGCCACGATGCACAACGTGTCGGGTGGGCGCGGCATCCTGGGCATCGCCCGAGGCACGGTGCCACGCGAGGCCGAGAACCTGGGCACCAAGATCGGCAGCTTCGACAATCCCGATCAGGCCAGCGCCGACGAGTTCAACCGCAAGCAGTTCGACGAGGCCGTCGAGGTCATCCACCTCGCGCTCGACAACGAGTAGCTTCTCCTACCACGGCGACGTCTTCACCTACCCCGTGCCGGGCATCCCCGACCGAGGCGGGTTCGTCGAGGAGCTCAGCCTGTTGCCCCGCCCGCTGTACCCCTACGACACCTGGCAGGCGATCACGTCGCCGCCGACGCTCGAGACCGTGCCCCGCAAGGGCTGGGGCGGGGTCATGTGGCTCAAGCACTACGACTTCATGAAGCAGTTCTGGGATCGCTACGCCGAGATCTACGCCGAGACCCACGGCACCGAGCTCGCACCGGGCGAGAAGCGCATGCTGGTGCTCAACACCTGCGTGGCCGACACCCACGAGGAGGCGGTGGCTGCGGTGCGCAACGGCCACGACGAGTACTGGAAGTTCCTCGGCCCCTACGGCTGGTCCAAGGGCTACATGGGCGAGGGCGGCAAGCCGGCCGCAGGCCGGCCTGATCCCCACGCTCGAGGAGTCGATCGAGAACAAGGTGTGGCTCGTCGGCACCGCCGACGACGTCGCCGAACAGATCGCCTGGTACCGCGACCACCTCGGTGGCGTCGAGGACCTCATCATCTTCCCGGCCATGCCCGGCGACCGCTACGACAACGTCGCCGAGCAGCTCCACCGCCTCGCCGAGGACGTCCTGCCCCAGCTGTAGCCGGTAGGGCCCGGTGGTTCCCGCTCGTTCTAGGATCCGACGATGTTCGATCTGCTGATCAAGGCCGGGACGATCGTCGACGGAACGGGCGCAGCCCGATTCGTCGCTGACATCGGGGTGGTCGACGGCGTGATCGTGGCCGTGGGTTCCGATCTCGACGGCGACGCTGCCGAGACCATCGACGCGACGGGCCTGCTCGTCACGCCGGGGTTCGTCGACATCCACACCCATTACGACGGCCAGGCCACGTGGGATCCGGTGCTCGACCCGTCGGCCAGCCACGGGGTCACCACGGTGGTCATGGGCAACTGCGGCGTCGGGTTCGCCCCCGTGCGGCCGGGCCAGGAGGCCTGGCTCGTCGAGCTGATGGAGGGGGTCGAGGACATCCCCGGCACGGCCCTGCACGAAGGCATCCAGTGGGAGTGGGAGACCTTCCCCGAGTACCTCGACGCGCTCGATCGCCGCCAGCTACGCACTCGACGTCGCCGCGTTCGTGCCGCATGCGCCGCTCCGTGTCTATGTGATGGGCGAACGCGGCGCCGGCAACGAAGACGCAACCGACGCCGACATCGAGGCCATGGCGGTCCACGTCCGTGCGGCGATCGCGGCGGGCGCCGTCGGGTTCTCGACGTCACGGTCGCTCAACCACAAGTCCCTCGACGGCGAGCTCGTCCCGGGCACCTTCGCCGGCCGAGGCCGAGCTCACGGGCCTCGCCCGGGCGGTGGTCGAGGCCGGCGGCGGCCTGTTCGAGGTCGTACCCACCGGCGAGACCGGCGACGACGCCGACCAGATCCTCGGCGAGGTCGACCTCATGGCCGCGGTCTCGCGATCGGCCGCAGGTCGACGTGTCGTTCCTGCATGGTGCAGTCGATGGGCGCGCCGGACCTGTGGCGCGCCCAGCTCGATCGCGTCGAGGCAGCCAACGGCATCCGGCGCGCGGCTCGTGCCCCAGGTGGCGGCGCGGCCGGGCGGGATGCTGCTCGGCGTCGTCAGCTATCACGGCCTGATGCGGCGCCCGACGTTCCGACGTCTCGAGGAGTCGCTGCCGCTCGACGAGCTCTTCGAGCAGCTGCGGCGCCCCGAGATCAAGGCCGCGATCCTCGCCGAGGACGACCTGCCGCGCGATCCCCATCGTCAGTTCGAAGGGCTGACCGAGAGCACGCCGTACATGTTCCACCTCATGTTCCCGCTCGGCGACGAACCCGACTACGAGCCCACGGCCGACCGGTCGATCGCCGGCATCGCCGAGGCCACGGAGCGTGACCCGTGGGAGGTCCTCTACGACCACCTGGCGGCCGGCGAGCTACTGCTCGGCGCGTTCACCAACTACACCCAGGGCTCCCAGGACCACCTCCGCACGATGATCGACCACCCCGACACCGTCATCGGGCTCTCCGACGGCGGCGCACACGTCAAGATGATCTGCGACGCGTCGATGCCGACCTACCTGCTCACCCACTGGGCTCGGGATCGGACCCGCGGCGATCGGCTCGAGCTCGAGACCGTGGTGGCGAAGCAGACGGCCGGCACCGCGGCGTGCCGTGGGCCTGCACGACCGCGGGACCATCGAGGTGGGCAAGAAGGCCGATCTCAACATCATCGACTTCGCCAACCTGCGCCTGCACGCGCCGCGATCGGTCGACGATCTTCCCGCCGGCGGTCGACGGATCCTCCAGGACGCCACCGGCTACGTGGCCACCATCGTCAACGGCGTGGTGACCCGTCGCGACGGCGCCGACACCGGCGCCCGGCCCGGCCGGCTCGTCCGCGCGGGTCACTGAGCACTCGGCCCGACGCGGCCACCCGACAGCCAGGCTGCTCGAGCCCGTGGCGCTCGGGCGACCCACCGATGGCGTAGCGTGCCGGCCAATGGAGACGGCACTCGTTCTCGCAGCCGTCTCGGGCGTCTGCTGGGCGCTCAACATCATCGTCGTGCGGTGGGCGCTGCCCCGCACCGGCACGCCGCCACTGATCGGTGCGGCCGTCGGGATCTCGGTCGCCGCGGTCGTTGCGCTCGACGATCGCCGTTGCCTCGGGGAGTACGGGACCCACGAGCGGTGACCTCTGGCGGTTCGCGCTGGTCGGTGCCATCGCACCGGGGTCGTCGCAGGGGCTGTTCGTGGCGTCGATCGGCTCGATCGGTCCGGCCCGCAGCTCGGTGCTGGTCGGGACGTCGCCGATGTTCTCGATGCTCGGCGCGATCGTGTTCCTGGACGAGTCCTGGAGCCTCGATCATCGTGGTCGGCACGCTGCTGACCGTCGTCGGCGGCGGTCTGATCGGCTGGGAGCCCGGCCAGTCGTGGCGCCGGGTCGGGGTCGTCTACGCCGTTGCGGCGGCGCTGACGTTCGCCGCACGCGACATCGTCGCCAGCAGCTTCGGTAGCGACAGCGACGTGTCGTCGTGGTGGTCGGGCGCGCTCGTGCTGAGCATGGCCTCGATCGTGCTCACCGGTATCGTGCTGGTGTCGCCGGAACGGCGTCGGCTGCGAGCCGGAGTACACCGCTGCGGTGCCGGAGTTCCTCGCGTCGGGCGTGGCGATCGGCCTGGCCCTGCCGCTGCTGTTGGCCGCACTCGACAGCGGCCGCGTCGGCGTGGTCGCACCGCTCTCGAACGCAGTGCAGAACCTGACCGTCGTGGTGCTGGCCGGTGTGCTCTTCGGTGCCCAGGAGCGCACCCCACGGGTGCTGGCGGCGCTGTCGATGGTGGTCGTCGGCGGTGCACTGATCACCGCAGCGTGATCGCCATCTCGCCCGGCACCAGGTGTGGCGGGTGTCGACTCAGGCGGGCCGTGCGGCGGGGGACATGCCGGGTCCACGAGTGCGGGAGGTCGGCAAGGGCGTGACGACGTCGTCGCGGGTGCCCGTCGGCTCGAGATCGGCGAGGCGGCCGTCGATGACCGCAGCGACCGCATCGACAGCCGGTGCCACGAGTGCGGTGTCGTGGCAGCCCGGCACACGCACCGGAGTGACGCCTCGGACGGCCAGGCGTTCCCACGCCGCCAGGATCGCCGTGACGTCCGCAGGGGCGTTGTCGGTGCCGAGGATGACGTCCATCGCGACGTCGACGGGTTCGCCTTCGTAGGCGCAGTACGCGTCGACCATGGCGAGGCGAACGTTCTCGTCGATCTGGCGCGCCGATGGCCGGACACCGAGGCGTCGGGTGGCCACCTTCTCGAGGCGTCGCCGCACGTTGTCGCCCAGACGGTGGGCGACGCCGGACAGGTCACGGGCCGCGACGAGACGGCGGTAGGACTCGAGGCGGTCGAGGAACAACTCGTCGTCGACGGTGCCGGGCAGGTCGGACTCGATCGCGGCGAGATAGGCGACCTCTTCTCCGGTCAGCGAGGAGTCGGCGAGCCACTTCCAGGCCGATGAGACCGCCGATGCTGTAGCCGACGAGTGCGTAGGGTCCCGAGGGCTGGACGGAGGTGATCCAGCGGAACTGGTGGTCGGCGAGCGCGTCCACGGTGTCGAGCGGGGTGACGGCTCCATCGAGGCCGATGGCATCGACGCCGAGTATCGAGCGGGCCGTGGCGAGGCGGGCGACCAGCGGCTCGTAGAGCAGGTGGTTGCCGCCGGCGGGGTGGATCATCCAGAGCGGGGGCTGATCGACCGGGCCACGGACCCGCAATCGCACCACCGGGTGCGGCGGCACACCGCGAGGCGCCGTCGCTGCCCGATCGATCCCGGCACGCGGATCGTCGGCGCCATCGATGACGGCTGCGAGCGCCGCCGGGGTTCGGGCGTCGAAGAGGGTGGCGAGACGGAGCCGGGCGCCGAGGCGGTGCTCGATGCGCCCCAGCAGCTCGACCGCCAACAGCGAGTTGCCGCCGAGGTCGAAGAAGTCTGCGTCTGCGTCGACTCCGCCGAGGCCGAGCACCTCGGCCCAGCAGGTCTGCATCGCCGCCTGCGAGGGTCCCGCCCCAGCCGCCGGTTCGGTGTCGATGCCGGCCGTGTCCGTTGCATCGAGGGTCGGGGCGCCGGCAAGGGCACGCCGGTCGAGTTTGCCGCTCGGGGTCATCGGCGAGCGCGTCGTGGACGACGACGGCGGCGGGCACCATGACCGGCGACAGGCGTGCCGCCAGCGCGGTACGGATGTCGGGGGTCGAGACGTCGGCGTGGGTGCCGACGACATGCGCGATGAGCCGTCCGTGGGCTCCCGTGCCCTGCACGATGACCGCAGCCGTGCGCACCTGGTCCAGGCTCATCAGAGCCCGTTCGATCTCGCCGAGTTCGATGCGGTGCCCACGCAGCTTGATCTGGGCGTCTCGGCGCCCCACGAAGTCGATGCGGCCATCCGGTAGGCGCCGGGCGATGTCGCCGGTGCGATAGTGCCGCCCCGGTCGCAGCGGCGACTCCACGAACACTGCAGCGGTGGCGGTGGGGTCGGCGACGTAGCCGCAGCCGACGGCGGGGCCGCCGATGAGGATCTCGCCCTCGAAACCGAACGGGACGAGGCGCCCGACGCGATCGACGAGATCGACGGTCGTGTTGGACAGCGGGCCACCGATGGGAACCGTCGTCGCTGCGTCGCCGACGCTGGCGATCGGTCCGATGGTGGTCAGACAGGCGCACTCGGTCGGGCCGTACACGTTCGACAGGCGCGTCGGGCCCTGCGGCAGCACCCGGGCAACTGCGCCCGGATCGAGCGCTTCGCCCCCGACCACGAGGTCGTGAAGGCCGCGGAAGGCTGCGGGTTCGTGCGTACTCACGGTGTTGAAGACTGCGGTCGTCAGCAGCATGGTGGTGACGGACCGGTCGGCGAGCGCGTCGGCGAAGCGTCGGGGGTCGACCAGATCCTCGGTGGCGATGACCTCGAGCCGCCCACCGTTGCCCAGGGCGCCCCACAGCTCGAAGGTGAGGGCGTCGAACGCCGGACTCGACACCATGGCCATGACGGTCTGGGGTCCGAACGCAGCAACGTCGGCCGCGCTTATCAGGCGCTGGATGCCCTGAGTCGTGACCTCGACGGCCTTGGGGTGCCCAGTGGAGCCCGAGGTGTGCATGACGCAGGCGACGTCGGGCCCGACCTGCAGCGGCGGCGCGGTGACGGGCGAGAGTCGGATCTCGACGCCCCCGTCGTCGGGTCGGACCAGCTCGATCGTGGTGGAGGTGAGCGCCCGGATCGCTTCGTTGCGACGCGGCGGGGCGGCGATGTCGAGTGGCAGATAGGCAGCGCGGCACCGAACCACGGCCAGGATCGCGATGACGAGCTCGAACGAGCGTGGCATCGAGATGGCCACGATGTCGCCGGATCCGACGCCGCAGCGCCGCAGCCGATCGACCAGCGCATCGGCTGCGTCGATGAGGCCGCGGTAGGTGAGGGTGGCATCGCCGTCGGCCAGGGCGACGACCTCGGGTCGGGCGTCGGCCCAGCGCCACACCCGCTCGTCGAGTCGCTCGTCGCCGGGGAACGGCGCCTCGGTGTCGTTGCAGGCGCGCAGCAGGCTGTCGTGCACGGCCGGTCCGACGAGGGGCAGGGATCTGACCGGGGTCGATGGAACGTGGATCGCTGCGGTCACGAATGCCCGCAGCGAGTCTGCGGTGGCACCGATGACCGCGGGATCGACCGCAGCGCCGCCGACGGTGAGGTGGTGGCCGTCCGCGCCGATGGCCACGTGCAGCGATTCGTCGCCGCCCCGGCCGCACCATGCCAGGCCGGTGGGCGGATCGAGCACGGCGGAGTCCTCGGCGAGGAGCACCGATGCTGCGATGAGGGTTCGCCGGCGTACGTCCTGGCCGCCGTCGGTGGCAGCGCGGGATCCGGGCACGGCGACGGTGAGGCGAGGAAGGAGACCGCTGTCGTCCCGATCGATGCGGGGCACCGAGATGGCGATGCGGCCGCTGGCGAGCATGGTCTGGACCGGCGCGGCCGAATCGATCGGGACGACGGTGGCGATGCCGTCGTCGATCACCACCAACTCGGTGGCCTCGGTGACCTGGGTCAGCCACACCTCGACCAGGCGTGCGACGAGCTCGCTCGGACCGATGCCGAGGTCAGCGGCCAGCGATGCCGCGACTGCGGTGTGCGCTCGCAGGTCGACGAGCTCGCTCGAACGATCAGGTGCCATCGGCTCGTGCGTCGGTACCGCCGAGGCACTGTGCTGATCCGTGGGGCTCGCCGAGGACACTGTCACCAGCTGGTGAGCTTGCCACGATGGCCGTCGATGGTGGCGGACCAGCGAGCGATTTCTGTGCTCGCGCCCGAGGAACTGGTGCACGCGTCGCGGTGTGCGGGCCTGGCGGTCCCGAGCTCGGTGGTTCGGGGAGTGGCGTTGCACGTGCACCGCCGCGGCGTGCCTCCGAGCCCGTCCCCGTGATGTCGAAGGACCCTGGTCGGGTCCAGCACCCCGACGAGAATCTGGATCCCCGGCCCATGCGGCGCAACCACGAATGCGCGAGGAGTGACCATGAGCACCACGATCTCGGTCAACCGTCATCGAACACCGCAGAAGATCCTCGTGCCCGTGGATCTGTCGCATCGCTCGGAGGTGGCGATCGAGTACGCCGCGACGCTCGCAGCGTGTTTCGATGCGCAGTTGGTGCTGTTCACCAACATCGACGACGCAGAACGCGCTGCTCTGCAGGAGTACGCGACCGCAGAGGAGTGTTCGGTGCCCGATGCTGCCGAGGCGCAGCTGCGGCGACTCGCGCACGTGTACGCGCCGGACAGGGAGTGCACGATCGAAGTCCGCTTCGAGGATCACGCGGGCGAAGGCATCCTCGCCGCTGCACATCGCCAACACGCCGATGCGATCGTGATGGCGAGCCATGGACGAACGGGAATGACCCGTTGGCGCCTCGGCAGCATGGCCGAGAAGATCGCCCGTGGCGCCGACGTCCCCGTCACGATCATCCCGGCCCGCGACCTCTGAGTCGGCTGCCGTTCCTCCCGACCGCCGATCGGATTCAGGAGCGCGCCATCGCGCGCAGGCCCCCGCAGGTCAGTCGTCGTCGCCGACGAGCGCGTCCACCGTGCGCTCGATGGTGCGCCGCACGTCGGTGATGACCGCACCCACGTCGCGGCGCATGTCGACGACCACCGTCGAGATGTCGTCCCCTGCGCGCGTGATACCGACGAGTACGGCGCCTCGCACCTCGTCGAGGCGACGGGCTGCGCTCTCGAGCCCGTCACGCAACTCCATCGAACCCAGCTCGGCCTGGACGTTGAGACGATCCGATCGCGCTCGCCAGACTCGCAGCTGACGGTCCATCGCGGCGCGGTAGCTGTCGGTGTCGGGGGCGAGGGCCGCATCGAGGTCAGCTTCGAGCGTGTCGACCTCGGCGGCCAGGTCGTCGAGTCGGGTCTGATTGCCGACCTCCACGCCGTCCCACGCGACAACTTCGTCGGAGAGGTCTTCTCCGCGGCGTTCGGCACGGTCGAGGTGCTCACCGAACAGGGCCCGAACCTCGTCGGGGGCCCCGGCGAGGCGTCGCCGCACTTCATCGAGGCGTCCGCCCACGAAGGCGACCTCGGCGACCTGACGGTCACGAATCGTCGCTGCTGTCGTCGTGCTCACAACGCACCTCCATGTCTCGGCTTCATCCGCATCGTTGCGCCGAGCCAACGCATGCAGCAGAGGACAACGACCCCAGCGGCATGGAGCCTGTTCAGCCGAACGCGTCGCCACGAGGCGCGACGGTGGAAACCAGTGTCTTCTGGCACGGCCGCGTGGGCTCGTGCTGCTCTATCCTCCTCGCCAGGGCGAACGAGGAGTCGAGGGTTGCTTGTCAGGAGCGACGCGCCAGCGAAGCGTTGGATGTCGAAGGTGGGAGTCGGGTTGGTCGCAGGTGCGCTCCTGGCCTGTGGAGCGATGGCTGTCGCCGGTGAGCCGGGTGTGCTCGGCGAGGAACTCCAGGAGAACTTCCACATCGTGTTGCGAGCGCTGACGTCGGCGAAGTCAGCAGCGCTCATTGCGCTCATCCTGCTAGCGGAGCGGTTCTGGCCGGCGAGACCCGACCAGCGCATCATGGGCCCCAGCTACGTGATGGATGCCTTCTATGTCTTCGTCCATCTGCCGATCGTGCTCGCGGTGCTGATCACCGTCATGGCCCCGTTGCGTGAGCTACTCGACAACCATGCCGGCTGGATGGTCCTCGACAGCAGCCGCGATCTCCCTGCGGTCGTGGTCCTGGCCATTGGACTCATGTTCACCGACTTCTTGGCCTGGCTGAGCCACCTGGTACTCCACAAGGTCGGCTGGTTCTGGCGGTTCCACATGATCCACCACGCACAGGCGAACCTGAACCTGTTCACCGCCAATCGTGCCCACCCGGTGGATTCGTTCATCGGGCTCCTGATTCGGTTCTTGCCGGCGTACTTCATCGCGCCGGGACTCACCGAGGAGGCTTCGACAATGGCGCTGTTCCTGTTGGCCATGACCTGGCACATCCGCTTTCAGCACTCGAACGTCGCGTGGACGATGGGACCCCTTCGCCACATCTTCGTGACGCCGCAATCGCATCGCATCCACCACTCGATCGACCCTGAGCACTGGAACTCGAACTACGCAAACATCTTCACGTTCTGGGACCGGCTGTTCGGCACCCACAATGGAGACACGTCCGTCTACCCCGAGACGGGCATCCATGCCGAGACGACCCTGGACCCGATGAGCTACCGCCCGAGCGAGCTGCTTCGCTGCTACACCGCGTCAGCTTGCGTTCCCCTTCACCAGCGACGCCCGCTCGGCGACGTTTGCATCCGGACGTCACCGACCCTCGCGGTGATGACCGCGCTCGGGCGTGAGCGCCGTCGGCTCGCTCGACGAGGGGTCGGCCATGTCACCGGTGGCCACACTCGAAAGGGTCGCCCTCGAGCGGCGTGAACCCCGGCCACTGCGCCAGATCAAGTCGCGCGCATGACCTAGGGCTCTGGGCGATGCGGCCGGCCCGTTCGAGGATGGGGACATGCACGAACCGTCTCGTATCGTCGCACTCGAAGTCATCGGCATCGTGGTGGCGGCGGTCGGAGGCATCGACGCGCTGCGATCCGATCGCCCGGCCGTCGCGACCCTCTTCGTCGTGCTCGCGTTGCTCGGGCTGATCCGGGCGCTCATTGCTCGCCGCTCCGCGCGAGAGTTGCGTCCCGACAACGAGACGTGGCTCCGTCAGGCCGCTGCCGTGACCGGTGAGTCGGTGGAGATCGTCACCGATCGCGCCGTCGGCGCGTACCGCCAGGCGTGCGGCGACGGCAACGGGCGCCGGTGACCCACCTGGCCCCCCTCGCCGGATACGGCCTCGAGTCCGGACTGGTCGGCGGGAAGGGTGCAGCGCTCGACCGCCTGATCGGCGCCGGCTTCACGGTGCCGCGGTCGTTCGTCGTCACGACCGAGGCCTACCGGGCGTTCGTTGCTCAGCCCGAGGTCGCCGCGTTGCTGGATGAGCTGGTCGGCCAGGCCGTCGACATCGGGGCCGCCACCGACGTTGCACGCAACGCTGTCGATGGGTGCTTCCTGACGGCACCCATGCCACAGGCGGTCCGCACGGCGCTCCACGATGTGCTCGGCGGCCCCAGCATGGGTGGACCGTGGGCGGTGCGGTCCTCGGCAACGGCAGAAGACCTCGGCGAGGCCTCCTTCGCCGGACAGTACGAGTCGTATCTCGACGTCGATACCGAGGGCTTGGAACGGGCCGTGCGACTCGTGTGGGCCTCGGCCTGGTACCCCGCACCGCGCGCGTACCGGCGGTTCATGGGCGTCGACGACCAGGATCTCGCCATGGCGGTGGTGGTCATGGAGATGCTGACGCCGTCACACGCCGGGGTCGCCTTCACTGCAGATCCGCTCGGCTCGGGCGATCTCATGCGCATCGAGATCGTCGAGGGCCTGGCCGAGAAGTTGGTCTCCGGCGACGCCACGCCCGCGGTCCGCCTGATCGACCGAACCGAGCCGGCGTTCGCGCCGGACGATCCACCGTTCCTGCCCGCGCTCGTCGACGTCGCCCTGCGCGCCGAGCTGGCCATGGGCGGACCCCAGGACATCGAGTGGGCCGTCGAGCGTGACCGCGTGTTTCTCGTCCAGGCGCGTCCCATCACGACCAGTCGGGCGACGAACCCGACCGACGATGGGTTCGACGTGCGGGGCGCACCGGATGCGACCCTCACCACTGCAGGCGTCGCCGAGATGGTCCCGGGGCACCTCTGTCCGCGCCTGTGGAGCCTGAACCAACCGCTGCTCGAAGAGGGCTTTCGACGCCTGTTCGCCAGCCTCGGCGCCGCCGACCCGGTGCTCGCCGATCCATCGTCGCCGCTGGTGGTCCGAGTCCAGGGCCGCGCCGTCCTCGATCTGGACACCATGAAGCGAGCGGTCGGGTCGATCCCCGGCGGATCGGCCGAGGAGCTCGAGCACCAGTACTTCGGCGACGAGGACACTCCACACGCCAGGCCACTGCCGCCGCCATCGCACGTCGCGGCCATGCGCCAGGGCATACGGACGCTTCGGGCCCGCACGACCGCAGCCATCGAGTCCGAGATCACGATCCAGACGGTCGACCGGATCCTGCCGCGGAACCGGATCTCACCGAGCTCGATGACGAGGAATTGCTGGCGTTGCGGGTGCGGGTCGTCCACTTCGCAGGACGCGCGATGGCAGCCGAGATGGCCGTCGCGGCCATGGCCGCCGCGAGCTACCGAAGCGTCGAGAGCTTCGTGGCCCATCACCTGCCGGAGCTCGATCCCCGCACGGCGGCTCAGCAGCTCACGGCAGCCGCGCCGGTCCACCACCATGGCGGCCCCGCTTTGGACCTCCCGCCGCTGCGCGTCCTCGCCAACGCCGACCCGGCCATCGAGCGGGCAACGGCCGAACCCGACTGGACCACCGCCCGACAACTCCTGGCGACCAGCACCGAGGGACGCCTCTGGATCGCCGACTTCGAAGCTGCATTGGAACGAAGCGGCTCGACGTCGGTGTTCGGTGGCCCGACCTGGCGAGAGGTCCCCGAGCTGGCCTGGCTGGCAACGATCCATCCCGACCTGCCCGACGCCGACGCCCTGCAACGCGCCGCAGCCACAGAACGCATCGAGACGCTGCTCGCACGCAACGCGCCCTGGCGCTTCCAACGTGCGATCCGCGGGCAGTTCGTCGACGTCCGCCGGCACTTCCTTCGTCGCGAAGCTGACGAGGCTGCGGCATTTCTCGCCCGACGCGAGCGGACGAAAGCGGCCCTGTTGCGCCTCGGTGGGCTGGTGTGGCGCCTCGATCGGGAGCTCGGTCGACGCCTCGTCGCCGCCGGACGCCTCGACCCGGTCGACATCGAGGTCGTGACGGCGCAAGAAGTCCGCAACCTCCTCGACGGTGGGGGACCCAGTCCCAAAGAGCTCGCGGAACGCATCCGGCGCGGACGCACCGCACGAGACGCCGGCGGACTGCCGCACGTGTTCGTCGGCGCTCCCCGCGCGCACCCGCCGCGGCGCCGGTCGGCGATCGCCTCACCGGCTGGGCCGCGAGCCCCGGGACCTATGAGGGCCCCGCTCGGCTGGTCACCGATGTGTCCCACTCGGGACTGCGGCGCGGCGACGTGCTCGTGGCCCGCAACACCGATGCGAGCTGGGCTCCGCTGTTCCTGCTCGCCGGCGCGATCGTGGTCGAGGAGGGCGGGCCGCTGTCCCATGCGGCGATCGTCGCCCGGGAACTCGGAGTACCGGCGGTGGTCAACGTGCCGGGCATCTGCACACGGGTGGCGGCCGACGAGGGTGCTCTGGACATCCGCGTCGACGGTTTCGGCGGCGAGATCGTCGTACACCCTTCCGTTCCGTCGAGTGCGCTCACCGATGTCCGCGGTGGGAGCGACCGCGCACCGGCAGGGGCGGACCCGCCGACGTCGAGCACCGGTGCGGGTGTCGTTCCGGCGCGCCAGGCGCCGCGCATCACCGAGAGCCAAGGGGCACCGCTCGGCGTGTTCGTCACCGGCCTCATCGGCGCCGGCGCGATCATGTCGGCGCTCTTCGCCCTCACCGAAGCCGTGGGCAGCAAGCGCGCCGAGCGCCGGTTCGATCGCCGGGCCCGACCGGTCGCCGTCTCGGCATCGACGGCGACCATCGACGGCATCGGACCCACCGCCCACGCACCGGTCGGGCTGCGGCCGGCACGCGACCACCTGGGGCTGGCGATCGTGGCGATGCTCACGGCGGTGATCGTCGCCGTCGAGGCCTCGGCCCGCTACCTCGACGCGCCTCCGGCGGGTTGGCAGACGGTCATCTGGGCGATCACGCTCACGACGAGCGTGCAGGTGGCGCTGTTGGGCGTCCTCGCCGGCGTGGCCGCCTGGCGGTGGCCCGACGTGCCGCTCGTCCTGCGCCGATACTGGCCCGCTCGACACTGGCCCAGGGACCCCGGCCGGAGTCTCTCGGGTCCGGTTCTCTGGTGGGCGATCGGGTTGGCCGGCGCCTTCGTTGCGTTCATGGTGGTCCATCTCTGGGCCCCCGCTGCCCTGACACCGCTCGATCGCCACGTCTATGATTTGATGGGAGCGAGTTCGGACAACGAACGACTCGGCCCCGAATGGCTCGGCTGGTTCGGCAGGCCGCGGATGGTGATCCCGATGGCGGTCGGCATCGGGATCGGATCGCTGCGGTGCCGCCCGCTCTCGCTGCTGTTCCCGCTCAGCATCGTCGTGGCGGGCACCGTCAACGTCGCCATGGCGGCCGTTGTCGGTCGACGACGACCGCCCGGCGCGTCGGACCCCGCCGCCCTCGACTCCTTCCCCAGCGGCCACATCTTGACCGTGGTGCTGCTCGCCGGCGTGCTTCCCCTGACTGTCCACGTCATGACCGGTCGACGGACGGTTGCGGTGCTGACTCGTCTCGCGGCGACCACTGCAGCCCTCGTGCTGGTCGTCGACCAGGTCCTCCAGGGCGGACACTGGCCAACCGATCACATCGCCGGTGCGTGCCTCGGTGTGGCCGGTGTCCTGGTGATCCACGCCGTCGTCGCCGAGCCCACGGCGCATGAGCACTGTCACCAGTGCCCCTGGAGCACGCCTTCCGGAGCCCCGCCGTCATGACCGCGCTGGGCCGATGGCTTCGCTCTGCCGAGCCGGTGCTCGGGTTCTCCGAGTCGGCGACCCGTCGGCTGCGCAGGATCGCATTGGGTTGGGCACTGGTGGCCGTCATCGGCCTCCAGCTGGCGACCCGGTGGGACCTGGTCGACACCCAACCGGGCCGCAGCGCGTTCGCCGTCACTGCGCAGCCCGTGTTCGTCGCCGGCTTCGTCGTTGCCCTGGTGATCGCGTGGCGCTGGGAGATCGCGGGGGGGACCCTGGCATCGTTCACCGCCGCAGGACTTGCCGTGTTCAGCGTCAACCAACTCGAGCCGACCAGCGCAGCCATCGTGATCGTGGCCTTCGCCGTTCCCGGGCTGCTGTGGGTGGTGGTCGATCTGCACGACTTCCGGCCGGCACTGTCGATGTTGGCGCTCCTGCTGGTGGTCGCGTCGGTGATTGCCGGGGGAGGCGTCGCCCAGGCCATCCACCGCGACATCTACGGCCCGACGCACCCGTCGTCGAGCACCGCCGCGGTCGACGGGCGCGCCAGCTGGTCATGGGTCGGCTCGGTCACCACGTCATCGGCAGTCGTCGTGGCGAGCGTGCCCGACGACGAACCGGTGGGACTCGTCGTGTCGACATCACCCGATCTCAGGGCCGGCGCCTCGGTCATCGCAGGGCTGCGCCGGGGAGACATCGTCCGTTTCGAGATCACGGACCTCGACCCCGCAACCGAGTATCACTACACGCTGGAACCCGCAGACGGCGACGAGCCGGTCGGACGCTTCCGGACCTTCCCGTCGGGACCCGCTTCGTTCAGTGTCGCCGCGAGCTCCTGCGCACGAGTGGGATCCAACGGCGCCGTCTTCGACGCGATCGCAGACACGGACCCCTTGCTCTTCTTGATCACCGGCGATCTGCACTATGCAAACATCGACGCCGACGACCCCGACGAGATGCGCTCCGTCATGGACCTGACGCTGTCGCAGCCCGCGCCGTCGGCGTTGTATCGATCCACTGCGATCGGTTACGTCTGGGACGACCACGATTTCGGCGGCGACGGGTCCGACCGAACCGCTGCAAGCCGTCGAGCCGTATCCGAGGTCTACCGCGAGGTCGTGCCGCACTACCCGCTGGCCGACGACACCGGACCGATCAATCAGGCCTTCACGGTGGGGCGGGTCCGGTTCATCCTGACCGATGTCCGCTCCCAGCGATCACCAGCGGCCGACCCCGACGATGCGACCAAGACCATGCTCGGCGCCGAGCAGAAGGCGTGGCTCGAACGCGAGCTGATCGAGTCGTCACGAACCCATGCGCTGGTGGTGTGGGTCAACCCCGTCCCGTGGATCGCCGAGACCGAAGACGGGGCTGACCACTGGGGCGGTTACTCGACGGAACGCACCGAACTGGCCGACGTCATCGCCGACAACGACATCGACAATCTCCTCATGCTCAGTGGCGACGCGCACATGGTCGCCATCGACGACGGCACCAACAGCGACTTCTCCACCGGCGGCGACGACGGCTTCGTCGTGGCCCACGCCGCAGCGCTCGACCGGCCGGGCCACCTCAAGGGTGGCCCCTACAGCGAGGGCGCGTTCCCCGGAAGCGGCCAGTTCCTGACGCTCGACGTCCTCGACAATGGCATGGACCCGCTCAGCGTGTCGCTGCAGGGTAGGAACTGGGAAGGCGACGTGCTCGTGACGTACGAGTTCGTCGTGCCCGCGGTTCCCGTGGCAACGTCACGGAACTGAGCCTGTCCGGGCCCGACGCCATCGACCGGCACCGTGTCATCCGATGCCGGCAACGCCCGCCCGGTTCGCCGCACCGATCTGGGTCCGGGTCGTCGTATCGAGCCAACGGCGCTGCTGCTCGTCGAGCACGTCGACCACGTGGTTCCAGTGCACCGCCACTACTGAGCCGACCGCGATGCGAGTCGATAGAGCGCGGAGGCGCGGATCGAGCCAGACCGTCCGAACCACGGTGGGCCCGAGTTCGAGACGGTCGTCCTCCCATGTCAGGCCTGGGCCCTCGATGATCAGCTCGTCCCCACACCGACCGATCACCCGACCCCAGCTGATGTGGCAGTCACGCAGGATCCGCAGCGGGTCTGCGCCACCGCGGCCCTCACGCAACAGCCCCACCCACGGGTAGACGCAGAACACGTGGAAGGCATGATTCGCCACGGCACCGTGCCCGACCGCAGCGGTGACCCTCGCTCCATCGCGGCCGGCTCGCGGGCCGAAGCGATCGATCAAGTGCAGTCCCCAGTCGTTGTCGGTCACCCGCCCGCACAGCTCGTTGCCGATCCAGTAAGCCTCGACGACACGATCGTCGAGCGGGTCGTCGACCCCTGCTGCCCCGGCCAGCAGCTCCAGATAGGGCCACGCACCCTCGAAACCCCGGGCCAACTCGACCAGGCCGTGGTCGACTGCGAGTTCGCCCGCCCGATACGCAGCCAGCTCGCCGGCACGATCGGGACCGCAGTAGCCTCGCTCGTTGGGCGGCACGGCGAACCGCGCGAAGCGCAAGGCGCCGCCGATCGTCACGACGCAGCCAACGGTCGAGTCGGTCGCAGCGCCCCGACCACGGTCAACATGGCCCCGACGCCGAGCAGGACGAGTGCCACCGGACGCACCGGCACGTCGCGTATCCCGCTGTTCAGCAGCGCGGTGACGATGGCCCCGGCGACCAACACGGCGGTGACGTCGACTGCCTGGGCGCGTGCGAGTGCCAGATGCCAGCTGATCACGTAGGCGGCCAGGAACGCGCCGGTGAGCAGCACCCAACCCCACTGGTCGATGCGCAGCGCGAAGAGGTCTGCCACGGCACCTCGTGCAACTGCCCAGACCAGAAGCAGCGACACACCTCCGGCCATCCGGACGGTGCCGAGCACGAACTCGTCGACTCCGCCGACCAGCGCACGGCGCGAGATCACGACCTCGACGGCCCAACAGAGGGTCGCTGCCAGGATCAGGACCTCGCCGAGGCCCATCTCGGGCAATCCGACACCACCGGTGAGTGCAGCCTGGCCCCACAGCAGCAGGGCGAACGCCAGGATCTGCACTGGGCCGATCCGTTCCCTCAGCAAGGTGGCGGCCAGAACAGCCACCCACACGACGAGCGTCTTGTGAATGAACGCCGCGTCGGTCGACGACGCACGCTGGAGACCCTCGAAGAACAACACGAACGGCACACTGCCACCGACCACGGCGACCGCGACGAGGGCCAGCGTTCGCTGCCTGGGACCGAGTAGCTGCGCCGACGACGCGGTCGAACGCGGCACGGACGCCTTGGATCGGCGTGCCACGACGAACACCGAGGTGATCACCGCCGCAGCGATCAGGTTCTTGGCGGTCGTGTAGGTCGTGGCGTCGTCGAAGCGGCGCACGCCGTAGCCGTTGACGAAGACCGAGACGCCCGAGATCAGTGCGGTGAGACCCGCCAGTGCGATGCCGAGGCTGCGGTCGGACCCGGTCACTGCGGGACTCGACGGAGCGCGAGCAGGCGGGCGAGCGATCAGGTTCATGGGTGATCCTCCGTTCGGGCTGCGGTCACTGGTGCGGGTTGGTCGTCTCGGGCGCGCCGGATGGCGCGGGCTTCGTCGTCGCTGATCTGCTCGATGGCGAGACCGGTGTGGATGATGAGCCAGTCGCCCGATGCGAGCGCAGGCGGATCGAGTCCGAGGGCGATGGTCGAGACCTCGACCTCTCGGCCGTCGATCTCGACGGTCGCCATCGAGGAGCGTCGGTCGTGGTGCACGACACGCCCGAGGTCGCTCAGGCACATGCCGCCAGCACCTCCGCCTCGATGCGATCGACCAAAGGCTCGAAGGCACGAGCCGACGGGATCGGACAGCGTGTCCCCGTGATCGAGGTCGGCGGGCTCGATGCCGGCGATGACCAGTGCGTCGGGTAGCCGGTCGAGCGCTCGACCGAGAGCGACGGCGGTGTCGAGCCCGGCCGAGTGGCTGCTGGGACACGAGCCCGCCGACCCGTGCAGCTCCTCGGCACCGAGCACGGTGATGGTCCCCGCTCCGGCACCGGTGGAGATCGCATCGATGACCAGCACCCAGGGTCGATCCCGCCAGGCCGTGACGACACGTGCAGGTTCGCCGTCGAGGACGAGGAGGTCGATGTCCGCAGGGAGCCGCCCGGCGAGCGCCTCGATCGCGCGGCGGACCCACGCCGTCGTCGCAACGCCACCGATTGCCGATCCCGATCACCAGCGGTTTCACGGTGCACCTGCCGCGGTGTGCCGATCGACGGTGAGGTCGAGGAAGTGGGTCGCGCAGGAGATACAGGGATCGTGGTTGCGGATCGCGACCTCGGCGGCGCGGCGCAAGTCGTCGTCGGCCATGGCGAGGTTGGCCTCGACGAAGTGGAAGAGGTCGTGTTCGATGGCCGGCTGGTTCTGTGAGGTCGGCGGGACGATCTCGGCGTCGAGGATGATGCCCTCCTCGTCGAGTGCGTACCGGTGGTAGAGCAGGCCGCGCGGCGCCTCCGACGCTCCATGGCCGGTGCCGGCGCGAGCGGGCACGGCGACCGATGCCGACGATGGTGCGCTATAGGCGTCGATGATCCGCAGCCCCTCCTCGCAGGCATGGATGACCTCGACGGCGCGCACGATGATGCTGCGAAACGGATTCCTGCACGTCGCCCCGAGACCGGACTGGTCGGCGACATCGGACGCCACCGATCCGAGCCGATCGCGTGCCAGTGAGAACCGGGCGAGGGGCCCGACCAGGTAGTTGCCGCCGCTCAACAGGTGGGCATGTTTCGCCGTCGAGTGCGCCACCTGGTACTCCTCGACGTGATCGAGCAGGTCGGCGACGGCGATGTCGAGGCCCTGATCCGAGACGATCCGGTCCCCCAGGAGGGGATAGGCATCGCCGTCGGCCAGCGCCACGAGCTCGTGGTCGGTCTCGAGGTCGGGGAAGGTGAAGCCCGCCACCCAGTGCGCCACGTCGACAGCGAGTTCGAGTGCCCGGTCGATCTGACGGCGGAGGTCGCGCAGTTCCACCGGTGCGGGAGCGCGATGGAATCCGCCGACCTTCACGTTGACGGGGTGGATGGCGCGCCCGCCGATTCGTTCGAGGATCTCGTTGCCGATCTTCTTGAGCTCGAGGCCTCGTTCGACCGCGCCGCGGTCGAGCGCGGCGAGCTGGATGGCGTTGTCGACGCCGAAGAAGTCAGGGGCATGGAGCAGGTGGATGTGCAGCGCATGGCTCTCGATCCATTCGCCGCAGTACAGAAGGCGCCGGAGCTCGGTGATGGGAGCCGGCACGTCGACCCCGCAGGCGTCTTCGACCGCCAGGCACGCTGACATCTGGTACGCGACGGGGCAGATGCCACAGATGCGTGCGGTGATGTCCGGCGGCTCGGTGTGGGCCCGGCCGCGCAGGAAGCCCTCGTAGAAGCGGGGTGGTTCGTAGATCCGCAGCTGGACGTCGACGACCTGTCCATCGGCGATCTCCACGTGCATCGCGCCTTCGCCTTCGACACGGGCCAGTGCACCGGTGCTGAGTCGTCCCGCCCGGGCTCGATGGGTCATGACGGCCTCCTGGTCGGAGCGTCGACGGGGACCGGGACCGGCTGATCGCGAAACGGCACGGACCACGCATTGAAGGTGTGGAAGAGCCGGTACAGCTCGTCGTCGGGCACGCCCTGCGACCGCAGGAGCTCGACGAGCGGCGCCGGACGGGCGCTGTCCATCGGGCCGAAGCAGCCGAAGCAGCCCCGTGCGAACCGGGGACACAGGGCGCCACAACCCGCATGGGTGACGGGTCCCAGGCACGAGGTGCCGTGGGCGACGAGGAGGCACGGAACGTGCGCAGCCTTGCATTCGATGCACACCGGGTGACTCGGCACCTCGGGGCGGCGTCCGACCAGGAACGCTGCGATCACCTCCAGCAGCTGCTCCTTGTCGATCGGGCAGCCCCGCAACTCGAAGTCGACCGGGACGTGGTCGGAGATCGGCGTCACGGTGTCGAGCGTCGACAGGAAGGAGGGTGTGGCGTACACGATGCGCAGCAGCTCATCGACGTCGCCGAAGTTGCGCAGCGCCTGGATGCCGCCGGCGGTGGCGCAGGCGCCGATGGTGACGAGATGGCGGGACAGGCCACGCACGTGCCGGATGCGGTCGAGGTCCTCGGGCGTGGAGATGCTGCCTTCGACGAGCGACAGGTCGTAGGGACCGTCACCGACGGCCGACGATGCCTCGAGGAAGTGGACGAGTTCGACGCGTTCGGCGAGATCGAGCAGCTCGTCCTCGCAGTCGAGCAGTGTCAGCTGGCAGCCGTCGCAGCTGGCGAACTTCCAGACGGCGACACGTGGTCGAGTGGGCGCTGTTCCTGTGACATGTGAGGTCGTGCCGTCCATCGATCGTTCAGAGCTCCCGCACGGTCAGCAGCGGCGCGGCAACGGCCCAATCGACCACCGGTCCGTCGACGCACGTGAACAGCGGACCGAGCTGGCAGTGACCGCAGTGGCCGACGCCGCACTGCATGTTCCGCTCGAGCGACACATGGATCGCCGACGCGTCGACACCGGCGTCGACCAGCCGCCTGGCGACGGCGGTCATCATGATCTCGGGACCGCACACCAGCGCCAGGGTCGTCGGCGCGTCGATGGGTGTGCGCTCGAAGAGCACGGTGACCGGTCCAACGGCTCCCTGCCACGACGACGGCGCCGCATCCACGGTCACCTGCGTGTCGAGGTGGGACCATTCGTGCTCGATGAGCTCTGCGAACAGCAGTGTCTCGGGACGCCGCGAGCCGACCAGGATGCGCACCGATCGTGCTGCGAGTTCACCCCGTCCTGCCGCCTCGATCACCGGGCGGAGCGGGGCCGAACCGAGTCCACCGGCGATGACCAGCAGGTCACGACCCGCGAGGTCGTCGATCGGCCAGCCTCGTCCGAACGGGCCTCGCACGCCCACGAGGTCACCGGGTTCGAGTGCGGCCAGCGCGACCGTCGATGCGCCCACCGCTCGCACCGTGTGTTCCACGGCGCGCCTCGGGCCGATTGCGCTGTAGGAGATCGGGACCTCGCCGACGCCGGGCACCCACAGCATGGCGAACTGGCCTGGCTCGGGCATCGGCGAGGGTGGCGGGCATGGACAGAGCGATCGTCACGGTGTCCGCGAGCTCGCCCCGCACGGCCTCGACGGCCGCCAGGTGCGGCGTCATCGTGGGGCTCGTAGACGCCGTTCTCATCAGTGGCCCTCGTACAGGTCGAGGAGCTGCAGCCGCGTCGCGTGGAGGCGGTCACGCAGCAGCCCGGCGAATCCGCGATAGAGCTCGTGGCCGAGCGCAGGTTCGTCGCTGCACTTGGTTCGGAGGCATCGCGCGTCGAAGCGCAGACCGCGTCCGGCCTCCTTCGCGGTCGCGTCGAATTCGGACCGGAACGGCGGAGCGATCCAGGACACGCCGACGAGGTCGCCGGGCCCAAGACGCTGAATCGTGAGCGTGCCGTGTGCCGAGCCATGGATCTCGACGTCGACCCGACCGGAACCGATCAACCAGAAGTGATCGGCAGGATCACCGGCCGACAGCAGACGCTCGCCTGCGGCGAAGGCGGTCGGCGATGCACACTCGGCGACGAGGTCACGGAACTCGGCGACGAGCGCTCCGAACAACGGGTGCGTGCGCAGCTCGCCTGCGATCGCCTCTGCGTCGCCTCGCTCGGACGATGCCGCGCTCATGGGATGACCGCCTGCGGTGATGTCGATGCCTGTCGGGCACCAGGTGATGCAGCGACCGCAACCGACGCAGCCTGACGAGCCGAACTGGTCGTGCCAGGTGACGAGCTTGTGGGTGTACCACTGCCGGTAGCGCGACGACGCGCTGGTTCGCACCGAGCCGCCGTGGACGTGGGAGAAGTCGAGCGAGAAGCAGCTGTCCCACCGCTGCCACCGCTCGACGCTGTCGTCGGCGACCGACGTGCGGTCCTCGACCGACGTGCAGAAACAGGTCGGACACACCATGGTGCAGTTCCCGCAGGTGAGGCAGCGTTCCGCGACGTCGTTCCAGCCGGCATGGTCGAGCTGTGCGGCAGCGCGTCCGATGTCGGCGGAGTCGAGGTGCCTGGTCTGGGAGCTGGCACACCCATCGATCAGCGCCCCGGCGTGGGCGAGTTCGCTGGGTGTGGCCGCTTCGGCGCCGGTGCACGATGCAATCAGTTCGTGACCCAGCTCGGTCTGCGCCGTCGCGAGGAGCGTGCCGTCGTCGAGTTCGGTGAGCACGACATCGGCGTCGGGTCCCGGGCGAGGACCGGTGCCCGCTGCAGCACAGAAACAGGTTGCCGCCGGCGCAGTGCACGCCACCGCAACGATGGCGAGGTCGGTTCGGCGCTGTCGGTAGCCGGCGTCGGATCCGAGCACGACGTCGAGGCGGTGAAGGGCGACGAGATCACACGAGCGGATCCCGACGAAGGCCAGTGCCTGTTCGCCAGCAGGATCGTCGTCGATGGCGATGCTGCGGCCGGTGCGTCTCGAACGGATCAGGAGGGCGCGTTCCGGGTGGACGAAGCGCTTCCACGGCTGCGCCGTGGCGGCGTACTGGAATCGGGTTCGGTCGCCGGTCGAGGTGGCTCGATACCGGCCGGGTTCCTGGTCGTCTCGCCAGCCCGTGGGCAGGTCGGCGTCGGAGTCGACCGGCCCGAGCGCGATGACACCGTCGCGAATCGACCGGGCCGACAACCCGTCGTCCCGACGCGCGGAGAGCATCGACGATCAGCGCGAGCCCGTCGCGGCCCAGCCTCAGAGGGGCCTGACGCGCCTCGGCCTCGATCGCAGCTGCCATGTCCTCAGCCGAGTCGATTGTGCACGCGCACACCAGGGCTGGAGGTCACGAAGTCGTTCATGCAGGGGCTCGTCGTCACACCAATGGCAGATCGGCCCTGTTCGTCGACGACGATTTCGAGCAATCGTGTCCCTGAGCGGGAGCGCCGCACCGGTGCTCGCCTCGTCGAGCCGAGAGAAAGGGACTGATCATGACTCGCTACATGGGACTGATCCGGGTCTCCCAAGAAGAGGCCGCCAAGATGGTCGCCGACGGACCCGGCTACGCGGCAGCAGTTCATCGAGCACCTCGTGGAGCATTCCGGTGGCCATGTCGAAGGCATCTGGCTCACCAACGTCGGCGATTGGGACATGATTCTGCTCCTCGACATGGGCGACCAGACCGCCGCCGAGGGAGCCGCTGCGACGTTGGCCCGACGGTCGGCCGGCTTCGCTGTCGCTGAACGCTGGATCGAGCTCATCGACGTCGACGAGGTCGCCTCGGCGCTGGAGGGGTCTGGCAGGCTGACGCCCGCGCAGACCACGGCGTTGCGCAGCCGATGACGTTCGACTCTGCCGAAACGGCGTCGCGTCGACGACTGCTGGAGTGGCCGAGCACGCGTTCGAGAGGAACCACCATGGGTAGTAGCGGGCACATCGACAACGAGACCCACGACGGCTCGACTCGTATCCGATGGTTCGGCGACGTCGCGATCGGCGATGTCGCCGAGGTCGGTGGCAAGAACGCCTCGCTGGGCGAGATGTATCGCGAGCTGGCGGCAGCCGGCGTGCGGGTACCGAACGGGTTCGCGAGCACATCGGATGCGTTCCGGGAGACCCTGGCCGCAACGGACATCGAGGACGAGATCTCGACGATCCTGGCGGATCGCGATCCCGACGACGTCGACGATCTCACCGCACGAGCCCGCCGGGCCCGCTCGCTGATCCTGTCGGCGGATCTGCCCGATGCGTTCGTCGGCGAGATCTCGGCCGCCTACGACGCACTGTCAGCCGAAGCAGGCACGGCGGCCGTCGAAGTGGCGGTCCGTTCGAGCGCCACCGCCGAGGACCTGCCCGAGGCGTCGTTCGCCGGCCAGCAGGAGACCTTCCTGATGGTGCGGGGGGTCGCCGAGCTCATCGATGCTGTTCGTCGGTGTTTCGCCAGTCTCTACACCGCGCGGGCGATCAGCTATCGCGATCACATGGGCATCGCCGAAGAGGGGGTGGCGCTCTCGGTCGGCGTGCAGCGCATGGTGCGCTCGGACCTGGCATCGAGTGGCGTCATGTTCACGCTCGACACCGATTCGGGCTTCCGTGACGTCGTGTACGTGACCGGCGCATGGGGTCTCGGCGAGAACGTCGTGCAGGGTCGTGTCGTGCCCGATGCCTTCGTGGTCCACAAGCCGCGCCTGCGCGACGGCTTCGCCCCGCTGGTCGGCAAGACCGTCGGCGCGAAGGAGCTGCGGATGGTCTTCGACCGCGATGCGCGGCCGACTGGCCAACCTGCCGACCACGCCCAGCGAGCGTTCCTCGTTCTGCGTGAGCGACGACGACGTGCTGCAGCTCGCGCGCTGGGCCGTCATCGTCGAGGACCACTACAGCGAGCTACGCGGCGAGCCGGTGCCGATGGACCTCGAGTGGGCCAAGGACGGTCTCACCGGCGAGCTGTTCATCGTGCAGGCGCGGCCCGAGACCGTGTACAGCCAACAGGACGCAGGCACGAGCCAGACCTACCGCCTCACCGGGTCGGGTCGCCGACTCGTCGAAGGCCTCGCCGTCGGCGAGCGTATTGCGACCGGTCGGGTCCGGCGCATCGACGACACGGCGGACATGCAGCGGCTGGCCGACGGCGACGTCCTCGTCACCGAGATCACCGACCCGGACTGGGAGCCGGTCCTGAAGCGTGCCGCCGCGCTGGTGACCGAACGAGGCGGCCGCACATCGCACGCGGCGATCGTGGCCCGCGAGCTCGGCATCCCGGCGATCGTCGGGACCGGTGATCTCGAGGGGCGGCTCCACGACGACCAGACCGTCACCGTCAGCTGCGCCACCGGCAGCATCGGGGTGGTGTTCGAGGGCGCTGTCGACTTCGAGGTCGACGAGGTCGACCTGGCGACGCTGCCGACGACCCGGACCGAGATCATGTTGAACATCGGCGATCCGTCCCAGGCGTACCGCCACGCCCGGCTGCCGAGCAGCGGGATCGGGCTCGCCCGCATGGAGTTCATCTTCGCGAGCCATGTGGGCGTTCACCCGCTCGCGCTGACGCGACGCGACACGCTCGAACCGTCGGTCCGCCGACAGGTCGACGAGTGGACCGTGGGCTACGACGACCCGACCGAGTTCCTGGTCGATCGTGTCGCGCAGGGCGTCGGCACGCTGGCTGCGGCGTTCTGGCCTCGCCCGGTGATCCTGCGGTTCAGCGACTTCAAGACCAACGAGTACGCGCACCTGCTCGGGGGAGAGACGTTCGAACCGTCCGAACCGAACCCGATGATCGGCTGGCGCGGTGCGAGCCGCTATCACCACCCCGACTACCGCGACGGCTTCGAGCTCGAGGTCCAAGCGGTTCGTCGGGTGCGGGAGGTGTTCGGGCTCACGAACCTCAAGGTCATGATCCCCTTCTGTCGCACCCCGGCCGAGGGCCAGGCGGTCGATCGATGTCCTCGCCGAGGGCGGGCTCGTCCAGGGCCGGGACGGTCTGGAGGTCTATGTGATGGCCGAGATCCCCTCGAACGTGTTGCAGGCGGATGCGTTCGCCGAGGTGTTCGACGGGTTCTCGATCGGCTCGAACGATCTGACGCAGCTGACCCTCGGGCGTCGACCGCGACTCCGAGTCGGTGGCGCATCTGTTCGACGAGCAGGACCGGGCCGTGACCCGGGCGTGCTCGATGGTCATCGCCGCGGCGCACGAAGCCGGCCGCAAGATCGGCATCTGCGGCCAGGCCCCATCGGATCACCCCGAGTTCGCTGCGTTTCTCGTCCGCGAGGGGATCGACTCGATCAGCGTGACCCCCGATGCGCTGGCTCGAACGATCGCCGCGGTCGCCGAGGCCGAAGCCACGATCGACCTGCGGACGACGCAGCCGCGACCTGAGCGTCCTGGAACCGGTCGGGCGTTCGTCGGCGCGACGCAGCCGCAACGCTCACGTCGGTCGACGGCGCTGCGCTCGCGAGGTGAGTCGATGAAGTCGCGAAGCGTCTCGAACTTCGTGTACTCGCGTTCGGGGATGTCCACGCCGGTGCGTTCGTAGATGGCCGCGGCGATGTTCAGCAGGTCCATGGAGTCGAGATCGACCTCATCGGCCAACGCGACGTCGATGTCGAGGTCGGCGACCTGGGCGTCGGGCGCGACCGACTCGATCGATTCGACGATGACGGCGTGGTGGTCCACGGGTTCGGTCACTCATCGGTTTCGGGCCTCCGTCAGGTGTCGGGGCTGCATCGGTCAGAGCTCCTCGGGGGATCGGACAGACGTCGGCGAGCGTCGTCAGGAATGCTGGCGGCGGCCTGACCGTTGTTGGCTCGATGATCGGCCGAGAGCGTGGTCAGGACGGTCCGGCGGGCCTCGACGCCGTCGTCGACCACGATCGGGCCGGGGTCGGACTCGGCCGAAGCCCACGAGCGCCACCTGCGGCGGGCGGATGAGCCCGGCGACGCTGTCGGCACCGGTGTCACCGAGGTTGGTGACCGTGATCGTCGGCAGCGCGATGTCGGTCGACCGCAGCCCACCGGATCGGACCCGCCCGACGAGGGCCCGGAACGACGCCATCAGCTCGTCGAGAGCCCAGTCGGTCGGCGTCGGGAAGCACCGGCGTCATGAGCGTGCCGTCGCGCATGTGGATGGCGACGCCGAGCTGGATCGAGTCGGCCGCGACGAACCCGCCGTCGACCCAGGCGCCATTGAACGTCGGATGTCGCCTGACGGTCAGGGCGACAGCCCGCAGGAAGAGCGCGGCAGGCAGGATCCGATCGGGGGGACGGCGCTCGTCGTTCGCCGCCTCGAGCCAGGCCATCGTGTGCTCCAGGTCGATCTCGCTGGTGAGGTGGAAGTGGGGGATCTCGCGATTGGACTGCTCCATCGCCAGCGCGACCACGTTCTGGCGGCGCACGGGCCGGGCCTCGCCGCCGGCGTCGGAGGGCTGCGACGGTGATGGCGTCGTCGCGGTGACCACCGCCGCCGAAGCGGGCCAGTAGACCATGCGAGGCGTCACGAGCGGCGAGGGCTCGACGCCCGGACCGGTCCGGGTCGTCGGGGCGGCGACGTCGTGTGGGTGCTCGATCGGTCGCGACGGTTCCGTCGTGGCCGGGTCGGCGGCCGCTCCGTCGGTTACGCCGAGGTCCGGTGGCGGCGTCGGGTTCGGCGGTCGCGTCGGGGGTGCATTCGATGCCGCAGGTGGGGTGCCGACCGCGAGGCGGGCGATCGGTGTGCCGACGGCGACGGTCTCACCGGGGCCGACGAGGATGCGGTCGACGCGGGCATCTCGCCACACCTCGACCTCGATGTCGGACTTGTCGGTGTCGACGTCGAGCAGGACATCGCCCTTGGAGACGGTGTCGCCTTCGGCGACGCGCCAGGCGATCACCGTGCCGGACTCCATGTCGGAGCCGAGCGACGGCATGCGAAACTCGATCACGGCCGGGTCCGTCGTGTCAGCCACGGGACATCACCGCCTCGGCGCCGGCGACGATGTCGTCGACCTGGGGGATCGCGGCGATCTCGAGGTGCCGCGCATAGGGGATCGGTACCTCGGCGCTGCAGACCCGCCCGACCGGCGCAGCGAGCACCTCGAAGCAGGCCTCGTGGATACGGGAGCTGATCTCGGCACTCAATCCCACCGATCGCCAGCCCTCGTCGACGACCAGCGCACGGCGGGTACGGGCAACGCTGTCGACGATGGTCGCCGTGTCGAGCGGCCGCAGGCTCCGCAGGTCGATCACCTCGGCGTCGATGCCGCGGTCGGCGAGCGACGACGCGGCGTCGAGCGCCTTTGCGACACATCCTCCGTAGGCGAGGATCGTCACGTCGCTCGCCGGGCCGATGCACCCGCGCAGTGTCGAGGTCCACCGGGCCGCTCTCGAGCTCGCCGGTCGATGCGTAGAGCATCGCGTGCTCGAACATGATGACCGGATCGGGATCGTCGAGCGCCGCAGCGAGCATCCACCGTGCGTCGGTGACCGTCGCCGGCGCGACGACACGCAGCCCGGGAACGTGGGCGTACCAGCACTCGAGGCTGTGGGAGTGCTGTGCGGCGAGCTGCCGGCCGGCGCCGGTCGCCATGCGGACCACGATCGGGACGTTGCACTGCCCGCCCGACATGTGCAGCAGGGTGGCTGCGGTGTTGACGAGTTGATCCATGGCCAGCAGGCTGAAGTTCACGGTCATGATCTCGACGATCGGGCGCATGCCGCCGAGCGCAGCGCCGATCCCCGCGCCCGACGAAGCCCGATTCCGACAACGGCGTGTTCCGACCCGGTCGCGCCCGAACTCGACGTGGAGATCTCGGGTGACCCCGTAGGTCCCGCCGTAGTCGGCGACGTCCTCGCCCATCACGAAGACGCGATCGTCGCCCGCGAGGGCAGCGCGATGGGCCTCGCGCAGCGCGTCGCGGTAGGAGGATCTCGCGTCTCGCTCATTCCGCCACCTCACGTCGGTACACGGCGACGCCGAGGTCCTCGACCGGTTCGAGTCCGCTCGCATCGGCGAACGCCACCGCGTCGTCGATCTCGGCCTTCGGCCTGCCGTTCCATCTCCGTGCGGTCGTCCTCGCCGAGCAGGCCGGCCTCGCACCAGGACCGATGCATAGGCAGGGATCGGGTCGCGCTGCGCGCCACTGCTCGATCTCCGCACGGTCGCGATACAGGTCGGGATCGAACATCGAGTGGGCCCGGAACCGGTAGGTCTGCAGCTCGAGGAAGACCGGGCCACCGCTGCCACGGATCGCTGTCAGCGCTCGGTCGGTGGCATCGCGGACCGCCAGCACGTCCATGCCGTCGACCGTCCAGGCCGGCATCTCGTACGCGGCGGCCTTGACGGCCAGGTTGGTCTCGGCCTCGGACGTCTCGAGGGACGTCCCCATGGCGTACAGGTTGTTCTCGCAGCAGAACAGGACGGGTGCGTCCCACAGGGCCGCCAGGTTCATCGCTTCGTGGAACTCGCCCTCGGCCATGGCGCCTTCGCCGAAGAAGCAGACCGTCACCGCATCGGATCCCTGCATCTTCGCGGCCAGACCCGAGCCCGACGGCCACCGGCAGGTGGCCGCCGACGATGGCGTTGCCGCCGTAGAAGCGCCGTGCGACATCGAACAGATGCATCGAACCGCCACGGCCGCCGCTGCAGCCGTCGACCCGGCCGAACATCTCGGCCATGATCGAGCGAGCGCTGACGCCCCGCAACAGCGCGTGGCCATGCTCGCGATAGGTGGCCAACACTGCGTCGTCGGGGCCGAGGCAGCTCATGACCCCGGTGGCCACCGCCTCCTCGCCGATGTAGAGGTGCAGGAAGCCACGGATCTTCGTCTCGCCGTAGAGCTGTGCGCACCGCTCCTCCAGTGACCCGGATCCGGATCATGTCGGCGAGGAGACGCCGGGCCGATCTCGGCATCGGGGATCGCGGGCGGTCATCCGGGGGCCTCCAACGTCGAGGTGTCGCCCTCGGGGAGGCCGAGCTCTCGTGCCTTGAGGAGGCGCCGCATGATCTTGCCGCTGCGGGTCTTGGGGAGGGCCTCGGCGACCTCGATCGACCGGGGCGCCACGGCCGGGCCCAGCCGGGAGCGGGCGAATCCCATGATGTCGCGGACCAGCTGCGTCGGACTCCTCGTAGCCGGGGGCGAGGGCGACGTACGCCTTGACGATCTCGCCCATCGTCGGGTCGGGGAGTCCGATCACGCCGGCCTCGGACACCGCGGGGTGCTCGATCAGGACCGACTCGACCTCGAACGGGCCGATCGAGGTGACCGGCGGACTTGATCACGTCGTCGCCGCGCCCGACGAACCAGAAGTAGCCGTCGTCGTCCCGGCGGGCCAGATCGCCGCTGCGGTACCACGGTCCGACGAAGCTCTTCGCGTAGCGCTCGTCCATGCCCAGGTAGCCCCGGAACATCGACGGCCAGCCGGCACGGATGGCGATCTCACCGGTGACGTCGGGGTCGGTGACCTCGATGGGCATGCCGGCGTCGTCGAGGACCAACTCGCCGTCCGGTCCTCGTTCGCAGCAGGACGGCGTCGATGCCCGGGCAGCGGCCGCCCCATGGATCCGGTCTCGGACGGCCATCGCCCGGTAGTTGGCGATCATGATCCCGCCGGTCTCGGTCTGCCACCAGTTGTCGAGGATCGACAGACCGAACGCTTCGCGGCCCCAGACGACCGCCTCGGGATTGAGGGGCTCGCCGACGCTCGCGACGACGCGCAGGCTCGACAGATCGTGTTCGGCGACGGCGTCGAGCCCGGCCCGCATCATCATGCGGATCGCCGTCGGTGCGGTGTACCAGACGGTGACGCGTTGCTCGTCGACGATCCGGTACCACCGGTCGGCGTCGAAGTCGCCTTCGTCGACGATGCTGGTGACCCCACACACCAGCGGACCGATGATGCCGTAGGACGTCCCGGTCACCCAGCCAGGGTCGGCGGTGCACCAGAAGACGTCGCCGTCGTGGAGGTCGAGGACCATGCGGGCGGTGGCCTCGTGCGCGACGACCGCGCCGTGCACGTGCATGGCGCCCTTCGGGGTGCCGGTGGTCCCGCTGGTGAAGTGCAGCAACGCGAGGTCCTCGGCACGGGTCGGCGCCGTGGCGAAGTCGGGCGACGCGTCGGCCATCACGGCGGCCCACGACACGACACCGGGCTGGTCGGCCACGCTGTCGCCGTCGATCAGGATCACGTGGCGCAGGCTCGGCAGCTGGTCCCGGATCGGTGCGACCTTGCGCCGGTAGAGCGAGGCAGTGGTGACGAGCACCTCGATGCTGCCGAGCTCGACGCGCTGACGGATCGG
The DNA here is from genome assembly GCA_963716795.1 of uncultured Acidimicrobiaceae bacterium. Lineage (GTDB taxonomy): Bacteria > Actinomycetota > Acidimicrobiia > Acidimicrobiales > UBA8592 > CAVQUE01. The sequence continues at coordinate 215,926 of CAVQUE010000008.1, forward strand.
CTCGGGCCCGAATGCCGAGAACAGCGGGGTGTACACCCCGCCGGCCTTGAGCGTGCCGAGCGTTGCGATGTAGAGCTCCGGTACCCGGCCCGCCAGGCTGGCGACCCGGGCCCCGATGCCCCCGGTCAACGTCGTCAACGCGTCGGCGAACCTGCTGGTCTGCTCGCGCAGCTCGGCCGTAGGTGAGATCCAGCGGGTCGCCGCGTCGCGGGATCCACCGGATGGCGGTCAGGTCGCCCCGGCCATCGTCCACATGGCGGTCGACTGCTTCGTACGCGATGTTGAGGCCGCCGTCGGGTCGCCCCGCCAGCCGGCTCCGTGCCTGGTCCCACGTGAATGTCGACGCGAATCGTCTCGTAGTCCTCGAGGTTCGGCTCGGCGGCGGCGATGTCCTGCGTGGCCATGAAGGCAGCCTGCGCCCGAGATGTGGTCCGGACCAGGGCACAACGTCCTCACCAACGCACAGGCCCAACGGCACTGGTCGCCTCGGATGCGCAGGCGTCATCGTGTGGGGGACACGGTCCCCGATCGAGGAGCTGCATCATGGCACCACCGCATCCGAACGCTACGACGAGCTCTCCACGGGACTCGCCGGCTTGGCCGACGTCGCCCCGGGCGTGATGGACGGATTCTCCCGACTGCACCGCAATGCCGTGACCGACGGTGTGCTCACGGAACGCACCAAGGAGCTGATGGCACTGGCCATCGCGGTCGCCGTCCGCTGCGACGGGTGTATCGCCTTTCACGTCCACGACGCCATCAGTGCGGGGGCGACACGAGAAGAGGTCGCCGAGACGATCGGAGTCGCCGTCTTGATGGGCGGCGGACCCGCCGCGGTCTATGGGACCGAAGCGCTCCGCGCCTACGAGGAGTTCACGAGCGCCTGAGGCGCCCCCTCGGTCGATCGGTGTCTCCGGGGGTCAGCTGAGCAGAGGGACGACGAGCACGGGGATCTCGGTGAACTCGAGGACGTGCTCGGTCTGGCTGCCGACGTACGGTCGGCCCGGGCCCCGCTCGTCCGACCTCCCCATGACGATCAGATCCGCGTTCCACTGTCGTGCCGCATCGAGTATCGCCTCGAAGGCATGACGACCGTGCGTCTGCGTCTCGGTCGCAGCGACGCCGGCGGCGAGGATGCGGTTCATCATTGCCGGTTCCGTTCCTGTCGATCGGTGGCGAGACGCACGCGCAGCGCCTCCTCACGATCCAGTTCGTCCAGATGGAGATCGAGATCGTGGAGTTCGGCGTCGAGGCCTGGCACCAGACGCTCCTCGATGGCGCGTCGGCGGCGCGCCGGCGTCGTTCCACGAGCCGGAGGCGGCGATCGCACGAGCACCGGCCGATCCGACGAGGCGGCCGAGCAACGCCCGACCCCGCGTTGCGGCTGCGACCCATCCGGCGGTCATGGCGACGCCCCGAGCGTTGTCGCATCGTCGGGCCCGATGTCATCCCACACGAGTGAAATCACCCGATCGACCGTCGCCGGCATCGGTTCCTCGAAGTCGCGACGAAGCTGCTCGCTCTGTGCCTCGGCGTCGGCAACCACGCGCTCCCGGGTGTCCTCGTCGAGACGGTGATGCTCCTCGACGGTGGTCGCTTGGGCGGCGGCGATGCGGTCCGGCAGCTCCACTCGAATCCGGCTCGCTCGCTGTTCTGCATCCGATCGGATCCGGGCGGCCTCTGTGCGCGGCAGCGGCGACCACGCCGTCGGCCTCGTCGTCGAAGGCCCTCAGCACAGCCGCGAGGTCGGCCAACTCCTCGGCTTCGGCGGCATCCCTGCGCTGGAGGTCGCCCTCGGTGGGCGCGCCGGGCGCGCCAGCTGGCCGCACCCGCTCCAAGAGTTCGCTGAGACGAAGAACCATCGCCTCCAGCCTCGTCCGGGCCCGGATCGCCGAGAAGGGTCGTTCTTCCTCTGTTGCTCCCAGAGCGGAAGTCCCAAGATCGCAGAGGACCGCAGTCGCAGCGAGCGCGGTCGCCGTTGCCCGACTTCGATGAAGGAGCCCGACACCATGCAGGAGACGACGCAGGGACGGGCTCCCGTGCTCACGTTCATCGGCGGTGCCGGGAACGGTGACGGGGAGCAAGTCACTGATCGAGACCACCGGCGGCCGGGTCCTCGTCGACTGCGGCCTGTTCCAGGGGCGCAAGCACCTGCGACTCCAGAACTGGGATCCCTTCCCCGTCCCACCCGAGTCGATCGATGCAGTGCTGTTGACACATGCGCACATCGATCACTGCGGGTATCTTCCGCGCCTCGGCGCGCTCGGGCTTTCGCGGACCCGTGTACTGCACGTCGGGCACGGCGGAGCTGGCGGGCATCGTCCTGCCCGACAGCGGTCACCTCCACGAGGAGGAGGCGGCCTACGCGAACAGGCGCGGGTACTCCAAGCACGAGCCGGCGCTCCCGCTGTACACCCGGCAGGATGCGATCGACTGCCTCGGTCAACTGGTGCCCGTGTCGTTCGATGCGCCGATTCCCGTTCTGGCCGACGTCGACGCGACCTGGCGTCGAGCCGGACACATCCTCGGGGCGGCCTCGATCCATCTCCAGCTCTCCGGCTGCGACCAGCACGTGGTCTTCAGCGGGGACCTCGGGCGATCCACCCATCCGCTGTTGCTGCCGCCGGCCGACATCGGGGCTGCCGACGTGGTGATCACCGAGTCGACCTACGGAGACGAGAACCATCCCGAGGGTGACCCCGACGACGTCATCGCCGACGTGGTCGCCGGCGCGGCCCGGCGCGGTGGTGTCGTGATCATCCCCGCCTTCGCGGTGGATCGCACCGAGGTGGTCCTGTGGCACCTCGATCGCCTCGTCGCAGGCGGACAGCGTTCCCGACATCCCGATCTTCGTCGACAGTCCGATGGCGTTGCGAGCCCTCGGCGTCTACAAGCGAGAGGTCGCCGCCGGGTCTCCCGAGATCCGTCCCGAGCTCCATCGAACCGAGCTGTTCTCGGCGCTCGAGTTGACCGAGGTCCCCGACGTCGAAGGATCGAAAGCTCTCAACTCGCGACGAGGCCCGATGATCATCGTCTCGGCGTCGGGCATGGCGACCGGCGGACGAGTGATCCATCACCTCGCGCACCGCGTCGGTGATCATCGCAATGCGGTCCTTCTCGTCGGCTTCCAGGCCCCGGGAACTCGGGGCGACGCCCTCCGGTCGGGGGCCCGACAACTGAAGATGCTCGGCCGCCACTTCCCGGTCCGGGCCGATGTCACCTCGGTCGCGCTCGTCGTCGCATGCCGACCAGAGCGACCTGCTCGACTGGGCACGGTCGGCTTCGCCGGCTCCCCGGATGATCTACGTCAATCACGGGGAACCGGACGCATCGGCCGCGTACGTCGATGCGTTGGAAGCGATCGGCCAGAACGCCGTCGCGCCTCGTCCGGGCGAACGTGTGCGGCTCGACCCGTGATCCCGCTGCCACGAGCGTGGCCGCCGATGGCGCTCCGCATACGCGAGCATCACGAGCACGACACGGTCTGTCCAGCACGGCTCAGCGCAACCTCCGACGTCTGACGGCAGCCAGAGCCGACGCCGGTTCGGGGCACGAGCATGGGGGATGGGATCTGCTGCCGGGGCGGTGACTCTCGCCATCGCACGAGATGCAGGGACGCGCCGAGCTGCGGCGTGTCGGCAGAGTGCGGTTTCCCGTGTACGCACTCGTCCAGGACGACGTCGTGCTGGCGTCGATGGGTCGGATCGGGTGGATCAAGGTGTTCCTCGGTCGAGGGCAGCGCATCGAGCTGGCCGACGGAAGCCGGTGGCGGCTCATCGTCACTCGGGTCAGGGGGAGCGGTCTGTCCAGCGATCCTCGACGACCGCAAGCGCAAGATCGCGCTGTCGTCGGTCGTGGTCGGCGGATACGGAATCAACGGCAAGACGTACGGCTTCACGCTCCATCTCGGGGAGAAGCACCGCTTCAGTCGGGCGAACCGCTGGATCCTGCGGCACTACGAAGACGAGATCGCGACGGTGACCAGGCACCCGTCGGCGATCGATGCTTCCGATGTGCCGGTGCACCTCGGCGCCGTGCTGATCTCGTTCACGCCTGGCGCGCGACGGAATCCTCGGCGAGTCCGTGCCCGATTCACCTTCCGCTGGGACTGACGTCGAGTCGTCGGATCGAACGGTCCCGTGCGATGCGCATCCTGTCGGCGTGGGCTCGCCGGTTGCTGTCACAGCCCCGTCGTAGTGTCGGGTCGGCTTCCCCCTCGAGTCACGCCGGTCTGCAGTGGAGCCCACCATGTCATCGTCGTCCCGTCCCTCCTCCTCCTCCACCACCACCACCTCGTCGGCTTCTGACGCCGGCGTGTCGGCGCTGGTCGACCTCGAGGCTGCGTCGCCCGGTCGAGTCCTTCGCCGACGCGCTCGGTGCGCTGTGGCGCAAAGGTTGGCAACCGCTCGATGCCGCCCGGCTCGTCGACACCCTCGGCGAGCCGATCGGTCGGCGCGTGGTCGTCGATGCCGTGGTGATCGACCGTCAGCGGTGGCACCCGCGAGCGGCTTCTCTGTGGGCCGAGCAGGCCGAGCGCCTCGGGGCGGCCACACCGTGGTGGGACCGCTCCCTGCCCTACTGGACCCAGGTGGCCGACCGGCTGGAGGTGCACCCGCTGCGGGTCGCCCGCAGCGCCGACACCATCGCTGCGGTGTTGGACGCCTCGCCGCCGATGCCGTCGTTCGAGGCCCCGCCCACCGAAGCGGCTCGCATCGCCGGCGTCGGCGGGGCCGACCCCTCGGTGCTGGCCAGGGTGCGTGCCCTGCTCGCGAAGGCCGAGTCGACGGCGTTCGAGGCCGAAGCCGAGGCGCTCACGGCCAAGGCACAGGAGCTCATCGCCCGCCATGCCATCGACGCAGCGCTGTTGGGCGACGTGGCCGACATGCCCGGGCGGGCGTCGGGTCCTGATCGAGCGGCCGTACGCCCGCGCGAAGTACGTCCTGTTGTCCGGCATCGCCCGGGCCAACCATTGCCGTGCGTGCTGGCACGGTGGCCTCGAGGTCGCCAGCGTGATCGGCCATCGCGACGACCTGCACCTGGTCGAGGTCCTCTACACGTCGCTGTTGGTGCAGGGCACCGGTGCGGTGCTCGCCGCCAGCCGTCGTGGCGAGGTCGAGGGATCGACGCGGGGGTGGCGCAATGCCTTCTGGAACGGGTTCGCGGGCCGAGTCGCGCAGCGGCTCGCCGCAGCGTCGGCGGCGGCGCGAGCCGACCACGCCGCATGTCATGGCGACGACCTGTTGCCCGTTCTCGCTGCTCGTGACGATGCCGTCGAGGCGGCGTTCGCCGAGGCCTTCCCCCGGCTGGGCACGCTGCGCACGTCGGTGTCGAACGGCGATGGCCTGCTCGCGGGCCACCGCTTCGCCGACCGGGTCCGTCTCGATGCCGGCGGTGACCTCGCCGGCGACGGCCGTCGTGCTCTCGGCCGCTGATGGCCGGCGCGCCTGGGTGCAAGGGCGCGACGAGATCTGTCGCGCCCTCGGTGCGCTCGCAGACTGCTGACGGCGCTCGAGCAGGCTGGCGCGCGTTGCCGCGTCGGGTGCCGACGGCGGCGAAACGACGGTGACCTGCGCGCTCGCACTCTGCCGGACCGGCGCGCCGGACCTGGCCCTCGCCCGTCTCGAAGACGTCGCCATCGACGTTCCGTACGCGACGCGGGCCATTGCTGCGGCGATGGCGTTGGCCCGGAGCGCGACGTCGACCTTGCTCGCTGTGGTCGACCCTGCCGTGGCATCCAACGACGGCCAGGCGCTGCGGGTCGGCTGGCGGCGGATCATCTCCGGTCTCGCCCGAGTCGGTACGTCGGTGGTGGGACCTGCTGCTGGTCGTTGACGCACGCCGTGGCGATGCGGCATCGGTCGTCGAAAAGACCAACCCGATCTCTGGGGCAGATGGTTCCCCGACGCCGGCGCATTGGTTGGCCCTGGTCGGCTGTGCGGAGGAGCGTCTGCCGATCCTTCCGGTGAACGTAAACGCCGGTGAGGGATTTCGCCGTCCTCGTTCGTTGGTGTGGGTGAGGAGCGCACCATGCGCAGGGTCGGACTGCGAGATCGACGAACCGTCGCTGCAGCGACCCGCCAACGAGGGAGGAACCACCATGACAACACCACGATCAGGACGCGAGCGACATTCCATACGTTGGGTGGCGGGCGCAATTCTTGCGGCCGCGGCCGTGATGGCTGCTCTCGTCGTTCCCGCTGGCGCCCAACAAGACAGGCCAATGAGGGTCCCGGCCGGGGTGGGGTTCTTCTACGGAACGTTCAACGAGAGTCCGAACATCGCGATGTTGGTCGGTGGAACTGCCGAGGAGTTCTGCGACGCCAATCCCGACGACCCGTTCAACGCCGAGCCGGGGACCGCGACCCAGCGGATCCGCGAGCGCGCCAACGGCACGGTCGTCATCAGGCTGAAGACCAAGCGTCAACCGATCAACCTGTATGAGATCGACTTCCCCGAGGCACCGCCATGGATCGAGCAGGTGTGCGCCTCGTACCTCGACGGTGGCCCCGTGCTGGAGCCGTTCGCCTCCGGGAAGGGACGCGTGCGGTCTCGGGTGATCGTGAAGCCCGACGGTGTCGTCGATGTCTTCAATGTCTCACGGGGCAGGGTCGTCGGGACCGATGGCACCAGGTACCGGGTACGCGGCTCGGCCGACCTCATCGTCGAGAACGGCGTGCCGGTCGGCAACCCCGAGGACTTCGTGCGTTTCCGCATTCGGGAGATCCCCCACAGATGATCATCTCGGCGGTCGAGGTCGAGGGGTTGTCCCAGCCGGGGCCTCGACACCGGACCGGAGGCCATCCGGTGGCACCTCGCCAACGAAGGCCACATCGTGTCGGTGTCGACGATCCCACGCCGGCTGCGCCGACACGGAGATCCCTCACCCTCGACCCCAACCGCGGCTACCTACCAGGTTTCAAAAAGTGGAGAACCCCCCGAACCGCAGGTTCAGGAGGTTCCGATGTCTCGAGACATCACTGCGCGCCCTCGGCAGGATTCGAACCTGCGCACACGGCTCCGGAGGCCGATGCTCTATCCCCTGAGCTACGAGGGCGGGGACCCCGGTCCATGGGGCCGGGCCGCTCATCATAGGGCTCCACTCCGGCGTTGGCGCACGCCGATGCGTGCGCTGGATAATCGTGGCGGACGCCTCATCGACTGTCGTCGGGCTCTCCTCGAGTCTCCGCCATGGCGTTCGACACGTCGCCGGAGATGCAGCAAGGGCTCGTCGAGATCTGGCGGGCGATGACGCCGTCGCAAGAGCTCGAGATCGTCGCCGAGTTGAACCGGGACACCGATCGCATGGCCGAGGCCGGTGTCCGCTCTCGCCATCCGGAGGCCACTGACCGAGACGTGGTCCTGCGCGTGGCGGCCCTGCGCAATGGGCGAGACCTCAGCGTTGCGGCGTTCGGCTGGAACCCCGAGCTCGAGGGCTGACGATCGCGGGCCCACACGACCACGTGGGCTTTGTCGGAGGATGTCCGCTTGCTGTGGATGATCGCTGCGATCGGCCGGCGCGCGCCGTCGTTGCTAGAGCGCCCCGCCGCGACGTTGGCGCACAGCGATGCCCACGCCGGCCAGCAAACCCGCGGTCTCGGGGAGTGGCAGGCCGTAGACGTTCGATCGGGTGCCGTCGACGACGGTGACGAACTCCTTGGCCGCTCCCTGCACGGCCAACGCTCCCGCTTTGTCCATGTGGTCGCCGGTGGCCAGGTACTCGTCGATGGCGGCATCGCCGAGCGTGTCGACAGTCAGCACGGAAAGGGCCGAGGCCGTCACGAAGGAGCCTTGACTGGGCTCGATCAGCGCCAGGCCGCTGATGACCTCGATCGAATGGCCCGACAGTCGTCGCAGCATGGCCCGGGCGTGTTCGTCGTCGTCGGGCTTGCCGAGCGCCACGCCGTCGAGGATCACCTCGGTGTCGATACCCAACACCGGCAGTGTCAGCAACCCGACGGTGTCGTCGGAAGCGTTGGCGATGCGCACCGCCATGGATGCCTTTCGCCGTGCGCACGCAATGGCGTTGTCGGTGGGGTCGGCATCTCCATCGTTGGGCTCGGCGATGTCGGGCACGATCACTCGGAACGGCACGCCGAGCATGGCCAAGAGCAATCGACGCCTCGGCGAACCCGACGCCAACACCAGTTGTGGGGGGCGGTTGTCAGCCACCCGACACCAGCGCCTCGGCTTCCTCGCTCAGCGCCAGGTCGCTGCCGGGGTCGGACAACCATCCCTCGGGAAGGGAGACGGGCTTCGGGCCACCCTTGTGACTACGAGCGATCCGAAGGGCATCGAGGGGCAGCCGGACCGAGCCGTCGAGCTCGCCGGCGATCTCCTCGAGCTCGGCCAGCGAACCGATCCGCTGGAGCCGATGCCGCACCTCGCCACCGACCGGCAGGCCGGTCAGATACCACATGGCGTGCTTGCGGAAGCCCCGGAGCGAATCCTCGGTCCCCATCCAGTCGACCAACAGCCGAGCATGATCGAGCATCGTCTCGACCGTGTCGGCCAGCGTCGGTCGTGGTGCGACATCATGGCCTTCGAATACCGTCGTCAGGTCCCGAAACAGCCATGGCCGCCCCAGGCACCCGCGGCCGACGACCACGCCGTCGGCGCCGGTGGCGCGCAGCATGCGCAGCGCATCGTGGGCTTCCCAGATGTCGCCATTGCCGAGCACCGGAATCGAGGTGAGGTGCGCCTTCAGCTCGCCGATGGCATACCAGCGGGCATCGCCGGAGTAGAGCTGTTCGACGGTGCGGGCGTGCAGCGCCACCGCAGCGACACCCTCGTCCTCGGCGATGCGGCCCGCATCGAGGTGGGTGAGGTGGTCGTCGTCGATGCCCATCCGGAACTTCACTGTCACCGGCACCCGACCGTCCGCTGCGCCGACGACGGCGCGCACGATCCGGGCGAACAACCGGCGCCGGTAGGGGAGTGCGCCACCACCGCCGTGGCGGGTGACCTTGGGGACCGGGCAGCCGAAGTTCATGTCGATGTGATCGACGTGATCGGCATCGAGCAACTGGGTGACGGCCTTGGCCAGATAGGTCGGATCGGTGCCGTAGAGCTGGATCGAACGTGGCGACTCGTCCGCACCGAACTCGGCCAGCTTCAGGGTCTTGGCATGGCCCTCGACCAGGCCCCGGGCGGTGATCATCTGGTTGACGAACAGACCGGGCACCCGCGTCGGGCGCGGGCCCGAACGGCTCGGCCGAGAAGCGTCGACACAGACCCCGGAACGGCGTGTCGGTGACCCCGGCCATCGGCGCCAACACCACCGGTGGCCACACTGCGAGCGGGCCCACCTGCAACGGTGCGAACTCGCCCGGCGCCGCAGCCGCGACGGGCGCGTTCACGTCGGTGCGCGCCGGGAGTCCGTTGTCGACAGCCATCACGTCAGGCTAGAGCGAACCCGCTCGGCAGCGAACGGCCGTGTCGTTGGCGATAGCCGGAGTCAGACGCGCACGACGACCGGCTCGACCCCCAGAGCCCGGTAGGTGCGCAGCGCCCGGCCGTCAGCAGTCACCAGCTTCAAGTCGTGCGCTTGTGCTGCGGCGGCGACCAGAGCATCGAAGATCGCACCGCCGGCGATGCCGGCGGTGGCCAAGCGGTCGATCAACGAGGCCGCGCTATCGGCGGGAAGGTGGCGCGTCTCGGGAAAGGTCGTAGCCACCAACGACGCAGCAGTGCCGGGATGCAAGCGCAACGGTGCCGGCAGTCGGGTGAGCACCGAGTAGGTCTCGAAGGCAGCATGCCCGGCGAGGCCCAACCGAAGACCGTCGACGGCGGCTGTCACGATCTCGTGAGCTTCGTGATCGCTGATGACCAAGGGAACGGCGATGCTGGTGTCGACGAGTGCGATCGGTGACGGGTCAGGCTCAGGCGCCGGTTGCACCATCGTCGAACTCGGTCGTGAATCGGTCCGCTCGTGCTCGGTCCTCGTCGATGAGGTCGCGCACGGTGTCGGCGCTCAGGGGTGTGCCGGTTGCTGCGATGACGAGCCGGCCGTTCTCCTCGATCAGTTCGGCCTGATCGCCCACAGCTTGCACCCGCAGCGCCGCGCCATCGATCTCGACGTCGACGTCGCCGGGCACGAGACCCAGGTGATCGCGCAGCGCCTTGGGGATCACCAGGCGCCCGGCCTTGTCGATCGTCGTCCGCATGGCCACTACGGTACCAGAGCGCTACCACGTGTCTGCCATTTGCATGGGCTGGGGCGGGCGCCACCCGCGGCGGCTACCCGGCGCGGGCGGCCGCCAGGGTGGCGTCGATCTGCTCGGCGGGCACCCCGCAGTCGGTGGCGGCCTCCACGACCGGGACCACGGCCTCTTCGGAGAACGTGGCGATGCCCGCCGCCAACAGGTCGGCCTCGGTGGTGCGGGTCAGTAGCGTCTCGGCGGTGCACACCGCCTGCTGGGGATCGACGCCCTGGCCGGTCAACAGGTCGAACAGGATGCCGCCGATGAGGCCGTCGGGCCGATCGGTGCCGAACTGGGTGACGTCGATGGCGTCGCTCTCGGGTTCGGGCTCCGGTGTCGGCTCGGGGGTGGGTGTCGGTAGTGCCACGGGCGTGAACGCCAGCTCTTCGGTCGCGCCGGTCGATTCGTCGGCCGACACGAACAGCCCGATCGCCAACGCCGCCACCGCAACGAACCCGACGATCGCGGTCACGAACGTCGGCCCCTGGGCCTTCGCCGCGAGCTTCACAGCCTGGTCCTGGGAGCGGCGCTCGATCGACAGCAGGCCCTTCTGGTCGGCCCACACCAGCATCGGGGGCATGACCACCAGTGCCGCAAGCAAGGCGATCGCCACGTTGAGGGTGACGATGATGCCGAAATCACGCAGCAGCGGCAACGGCGACACCATCAACACCGCGAAGCCGCCGATGGTGGTGGCTGCCGAGGTGAAGAACGCCCGGCCGGTGCGTGAGGCGGCCTGGTCGGTTGCGGCCTTGGCTTCGAGGCCGTGTTCTCGTTCCTCGAGATACCGGGCCAGGATCAGCACCGAGAACTCGGTGCAGGTCGCGATCACCAGCGGCCCGCTCACCGTCGTCAGTGGGCTCAACACGATGCCCGACGCACCGACGACGATCGACGACACGCCCACGGCGAGTGCGACCGGCACCATCGCGATCGCTGCCCTGGCGAGGCTGCGGTGCCGGGCGATCAGCCACAAGAACACCACGGCCAACCCGAGGTAGGTGAGCACGGCGCGGTTGGCCTTGAGGTTGTCGAGCAGGCTGACACCGACTACGGCCAGGCCCGCGGGTACGGCCTTGATGGCTTGTTCGTTCTCGCCGAGATCGACGAGCAAGACGCTGTCGTCGGGGATCTCGAGGCCGTCGATGCGTTCCTGCAGGTCGGCTTCGAGTTCGTCGATCAGCACGGCGCGGTCTTCGAGGCTGGCAGGCGCGAGGCGCAGGTTGATCTGGGTCGCGGTCTGGTTCTCCGACACCAGCGCCCGACGGATGTCGGGCGGCGCGTCGGCGATGGCGCCTTCGATGTCGGCGGCGGTCGGCGCCAGCGGCGTCGCTCCCTCGACCAGGGTGATCTTGCCGAGGGTGTTGGCGAGACTCGACGTCGAGACCACCTCGGGTCGTTCCTCGGCGGCGAGGGTGAAGTCCCACACCAGCTGGTTGACCTCGTCGGCGGCGATGTTGTTGGACTCGATGAGGATGCCCAGCGTCGTGGCGAAGCCCGTCTCGTCCTCGAGTCGGTCGATGTCGGCGACGGTCTGGCTGCCCTGATCGATCCACTTCACCGGATCGGACTCGATCTTGATGCCGCCCTCGACGAACACGCCGACGGTGAACGCGACGACCGCCAACGCGATCAGCGGCGGCGCCACCTTCGACGGCACCGATCCGAGCTTGACCACGATCTGTTCGACGACCGAACGATCACGCTTCTGGGTCCGGGCGGTGTACTCGCGGATACCCAACGCCGAGCTCGGGATGGTCAGCCCGGTGATGACCAGCACCACGATGCCGATCGCCAACAGCACACCGAAGTCGCGGATCATCGGCACCTGCGACACCCGCAGTGCCAAGAACGCGAGCACCCCGGCGATCGTGGCCACGATCAACGCCGGTGCCAGGTTGGCCAGCGTCTCGCCGATCGGATGTTTGGCTCGATCGAGCACCACCTCTTCTTCGACCCGGTTGTGGATCTGGATCGCGAAATCGATGCCGACACCGATCAGGATCGGCAGACCCGAGATCGTCACGAGGGACAGGTCGATGCCGGCGTAACCGACGATCGCGAAGGCCCAGACGATGCCCACCAGCACGCTGAGCAGCGGCAGCAGGCGCCACCGCACCGGGAACATCACCAACAAGATGACCGCCATCACGCCCATGGCGATGAGGCCCAGGGTGATCATGCCGCCCTGGAGGTAATCGTTGATCTCGCGCAGGAACACCGGCGAGCCGGTGGCGATCAGTTCGAAGCCATCGAAGTCGGCGGTGTCGACGATGTCGACGACCGCTTCGGTGCCTGCGGACAGGCTGTCGAGGTCGGCGTTGCCCTCGAGCACGACACCACCAACGGCGGTCTGTTGATCGGGGAAGGTCGATGCCAGCGAGAGGCGGATCGCCAGATCCTCCTGCGCGGGAGCGACGACCCCGTCGTCACCGTTGACGAATCCGTCGTTGCCCCAGATCAGCAGATCGGCCCACGCGGGGTCACCGATCTCCTGGTTGTCGACTGCGCCGAGGCGCGCCAGGCCGAGCGCTGATGTCGGCGGCGCGTGCTGCCTGTCCATCGGGATCGGGGTCGCGTTGGGACGCCGAGATCAACGCGTTGCGGCCGGCGTTCGAGATGAGCGTGTCGCTGAACTGCAGCGAGATCAGCGGCGTGACCACGTTGGCGGCCTCGGGAATGGCCTGCAGTTCGGTGGTGATGCGCTCGAGCTCGGCCAGGTTGTCGCCGCTGAACAGATCGGTGATGTCGACGTCGTCGTCGCCGGAGAACAACAACACCACGGTCTCGCCACCGAACTGGTCCTGATAGGTGACGTTGTCGATCGCCGCCTGGGTGTCGGCGTCGAGATAGCTGTCCTGACCGGTTGCGAACTCGAGTTGCGTCAGTCCGAACGCGAGCACCGCCGTGATCCCGAGGCAGGCGAGCAGCACCACGGTCCAGTGCTTGCCCAGGCGGATGGCGGTGTTGCGCCAGAACTGCTCCATGGTGTCCCCCTCGCTTCGCCGTCGGCGGTGTTGCCGCACGGTTCGATCGCGTTGTTGCGGTGCCCCACGACGCTTCCCCACGCGCCCCGGCCGTTCGCAGCTGGATCATTGTGCGCACGGAGTGTGCCACGGGTCCAATACGTGGCGGCAGGGACTTTCGTAGGAAGCTTCGCAGGCGGTCGCGCCCGCCCGTACGCTTAGCCGCTCATGATCACCGACACGCTCGCCGACGCCCTGCGCACCGCGCTGTCCGCCATCGGCGTGACCCCTCCCGATTCCATCGCGTCTGGAACGTCCCGGCTCGGCGCGAGCACGGCGACTGGTCGTCCAACGTCGCGCTGGCCACGGCCAAGGCGGCCGGCCGCAATCCCCAGCGAGATGGCCGCCGAGCTCGTCGCCGAGTTGGCGAAGGCATCGATCCCCCACGTCGAGGCCGTCGAGATCGCGGGCCCGGGGTTCGTCAACTTCCGACTCCGCGACACCTGGCTGCACGACGTGTTGCGCACCGTCGTCGCTGCGGGTCCCGAGCGTTTCGGCCGCCACGACCACGGCGCCGGCGTCACGGTCAACGTCGAGTTCGTCAGCGCCAACCCCACCGGGCCGCTCCACGCCGGCCACGCCCGCGGCGCCTGCTACGGCGACACCGTCGCCCGGCTGCTCGAGGCGGTCGGTCATCGAGGTCGAGCGCGAGTTCTACATCAACGACCGCGGCGTGCAGATGCAGACCTACGCAGCGTCGCTCGCCGCTCGCAAGGCCGGCGAGGAGCCTCCCGACGACGGGTACCGGGGCCGCTACATCATCGACTGGGCCGACCGAGATGCCCGACGACGCCGACCCGCTCGAGTGGGGCTATGCGCATGCCAAGGCCTACCAGGAACAGACGCTTGCCGATCTCGGCATCGTCTTCGACACCTGGTTCAGCGAGCGCTCGATGATCGCCACCGGTGCCATCGACGAGGCACTCGACGACCTGCGCGCGCACGGTGTGGTCTACGAACACGACGGCGCCACCTGGCTGCGCAGCACCGACTACGGCGACGACAAGGACCGGGTGCTGATCCGCTCCGACGGCGACTTCACCTACATCACCCCCGACATCGCCTACCACCGCGACAAGTTCACCCGTGCCGACCGGCTCGTGAACATCTGGGGCGCCGACCACCACGGCTACATCGCCCGCATGAAGGCGGCGATGCAGGCGCTCGGCCACGATCCCGACGAGCTCCAGATCGAGATCACCCAGATGGTGCGTCTCATGCGCGACGGCAACGAGGTCAAGCTCTCCAAGCGCACCGGCGACATCATCGAGCTCCGCGAGATCGTCGAGGAGATCGGTGCCGACGCGACCCGGTTCACGTATCTGACCCAGTCGGTCGAGACCCCCCAGACCTTCGACCTCGTGCTCGCCGCGTCGAAGAACATGGACAACCCGGTCTTCTACGTGCAGATGGCCCACGCCCGCCTGCGGTCGATCCAGGCCAAGGCCGCCGAAGCCGGCGTCGAGACTGCGCCGCTCGCCGACGTCGATCTCACGCCCGTTGGTGCACGAACGCGAGCTCGAGGTGCTGCGCAGCCTCGACCAGTTCCGCGAGCTGGTGCTCATCGCCGCGCGCGAGCGCGCTCCGCACAAGATCGTGGCGTGGCTCCGTGACCATGCCTCGGCCGTGCACGGCTTCTACCACGACTGCTACGTCATGGGCGACGGCGTCTCGCCCGAGCTCACCCAGGCCCGTCTGTGGCTGTGTGAAGCGGCACGGACCGGTCTCGCAGCCGGTCTCGATCTCGTCGGCGTCTCGGCGCCCGACTCGATGTAGGGGCGCAAGATCGTGGCCGGTCCCGTTCCGCTGTCGCTGTTGCCCGACCACGCCGGCGTGGCCGGCGACGGCATGCTCACCATCGGTGGCGTGCGTATCGACGACCTGGTCGCCGAGTACGGCAGCCCGCTGTTCGTCTACGACGAGGAGCACCTGCGGGCTCGCTGCCGCGAAGCCGTCGACGCGTTCGGCGACGGCGTCGCCTATGCCACGAAGGCGTTTCTGTGCCGGGCGATGGCCCGCCTCGCCTACGAAGAGGGCATGCATCTCGACGTGGCCACCGGCGGCGAACTCGCCGTCGCGCTGGCGGCCGGCGTCCCGGGCTCGCACCTGGTGATGCACGGCAACAACAAGTCGGTGGCCGAGTTGGCCGCAGCGCTCGACGCCGGCGTCGCCCGCATCGTCATCGACAGCTTCGACGAGATCGACCGCATCGAAGCCATCCATGCCGCCACGGGTCAGGTGGCGACGGTGCTGCTGCGGGTGACGCCCGGCGTCGAAGCCCACACGCACGAGTTCATCGCCACCGGTCAGGACGACTCGAAGTTCGGGTTCACCGTGTCGACCGGTGTGGCCGCGGCCGCCGTCGAGCGGGCGCTGGCTTCGCCGGCCATCGATCTGGTCGGCATCCACGCCCACATCGGTTCCCAGGTGTTCCGTCTCGACTCGTTCCGCCAGGCCGTCGAGGTCCTGGCGGCAGTTCTCGAACCCGCTGGGGCTGCCGGAGCTGTCGGTCGGCGGCGGCCTCGGCGTCGCGTACGTCGAGGGCGAGGAGACCCTGCCGATCCCGGCGTGGGGCACAGATCGTGCACGAGGCGTGCCGGGGTGCGGGGATCACCGCCAGGGTCACCGCCGAGCCGGGCCGCACGATCGCGGCGGCAGCTGCGATCACGGTCTACGAGGTGGGCACCATCAAGGCTCTCGACGGCATCCGCACCTACGTCGTCGGTCGACGGCGGCATGAGCGACAACCCCCGACCGGTGCTCTACGGCAGCGGCTACGAGACGTTCCTGCCGCGGGCGGTGGCGGATGCCGCGGCCGCAGCCGGTGCGGGTCGTGGGCAAGCACTGCGAGTCGGGCGACGTCTTGGTGCGCGAGGCCTGGGTGCCCGACGACCTGGCGGTGGGCGACCTGCTGGCGACGCCGGTCACGGGTGCCTACGGGCACTCGATGGGCAGCAACTACAACAAGGTGCTGCGCCCGCCGGTGGTGTTCGTCCGCGACGGCGAGGCCCGCCTGGTGGTCCGTCGCGAGACCGTCGACGACCTGTTGGCCACCGACTGCGGCTGAGTGGTCGGGCACTCGGGCCCAAGCCCGCCGCGTTCGTCCGGTCGGACGCAGCGGCAGGACCATCGATGCGACTGGCGCCAAGAATGGTCGCGGGAGCGTCCGGTTATGGCGCCGGTGCGGTCGGTGGGGTCGACTGGCGCCAAGAATGGTCGCTGGGAGCGTCCGGTTATGGCGCCGGTGCGGTCGGTGGGGTCGACTGGCGCCAAGGATGGTCGCAGGGGCGGCCGGTTATGGCGCCAGAAACCGGCTGGATGCTTGCGGTTCTGCCAGGCCGGTATCGTCGGGGTGGTCGGGCGTAGGCATCACCGACGCCGGAAGGACTTCCCCCGATTCAGGCCCACCCTGTCAGGGAGTCGTCATGTCCGAAGTCCTCCGAGCGCAACTCGCCCGTCTCGCCCGCCGCCAGCACGGCGTCGTGGCCCCATTCCAGTGCCGATCGATGGCCACCAGATCGGCCGTCCGCCACGAGCTGGGCTCGGGTCGCTGGGAGCCGATCTGCGGCTCGGTCTGCATCGTCGCCGGGGCGCCGGTGACCACGATGGCTCTCGCCATGGCCCGGTTCCTGCGATCGGGCCCCGGCGGGAGCGTCAGCCACACGTCTGCGCTCGCGCTCTGGGGTGTCGTCGACGATGGCCTCGAGCCGCTGCACGTCACCCGTGTACGCCACACGAACTCGCATCGTCCGAAGACCGATGGCGTCGTTCCGCACGAGACCCGACGGATGCCGAGCGACCACGTCACGGCGCACGAGGGCTTCGCAGTCGTCACCCCGGCTCGGGCGTTGGCTGATGCTGCGGCGTGGACGCCGAAGGCGCGTCTCGAGCGGTGGCTCGACAAGGCATGGTCGATCCGGGTCGTCACCTACGCCGATCTCGACGCGGTGGTGTCGGCGCTCCACGTGCCCGGCCGACGCGGCATCGGCATGCTCCGCGGGCTGATCGAACAGCGCGGTCCGGACTACGTGGCGCCGGCGTCGGGACTCGAGAGCCGCCTGTCGAGGGTGCTTACCGACGCCGGCATCGGCCGTATCCGTCGGCAGGTGAACCTTGGGGGCCGGGACTGGGCGGGTCGAGTCGACTTCCTCGTCGAGGGGACTGGGCTGGTCATCGAGGTCCAGAGCGATCGATACCACGGATCGCTGACCGCCAAAGAGGACGACGTCGGTCGGACCGCAGCGCTCGCCGATGCGGGCTTCACGGTGCTCGAGGTGTGGGAGAGCGACGTCTGGCGCCGCCCCGAGCACGTCGTTGCCGCAGTCCGTCGCGCCATCAGAGGCCACCGTCGGGCTGCCTGAACATGGCGGCCGTCCGCGGCAGCATGCGTCTGGCGCCAAGAATGGTCGTAGGGACGACCGTTCTTGGCGCCGGTGCGGTGGTGTGTGCGGTCTGGCGCCAAGGATGGTCGTGGGGGCGACCGTTTATGGCGCCGGAACCTTCGCAAGGTCGGGCGGCCACCGGAGCAGTCGGCCGCACGCACGATCTCGATGGTGCGATGTCGCCCTGCTAGACACTGCGGCAATGGAAGACCGTCTGACGAGTGCGACCTACCGATGAATCCGTTGAAAGAGGCCTGGCGCGCCGGCCAACCCACCCTCGGGGGATGGGCCACGCTCGCCAGCCCGCTGGCCGCCGAGATGCTCTCGCGCGCCGGGTTCGCCTACGTCTGCATCGACAACCAGCACGGCATCAACGACTACGCCGGCACCGTCGGGCTGCTCCAGGCGATCGACTGCGGCGACGCCACCCCCATCGTCCGGGTGCCCTGGAACGAACCCGGGATCATCGGCAAGATGCTCGACGCCGGCGCCGACGGCATCATCATCCCCATGGTCAACAGCGTCGCCGAGGCCGAGGCCGCCGTGCGGGCCTGCCGCTATGCCCCCGACGGAACCCGCAGCTACGGGCCGACCCGGGCCTCACTCCGTTCCCCGGACTACTTCGTCACTGCCAACGATCACGTTGCCTGCATCCCCATGATCGAGACCGTCGCCGCGCTCGAATCGCTCGACGACATCCTCGCCGTGCCCGGCATCGACGCCATCTACGTCGGTCCCGCCGACCTCTCGGTCAGCCTCGGTCTGGCGCCCGGCAACAACGACGACGAGTCCGTGTTCGTCCAGGCGCTCGAATCGATCGTCGCCGCATGCAACCACCACGGCGTCGTGCCCGGCATCCATGCCACACCCTCGCTGACGCCACGGCGGCTCGAGATGGGCTTCCGGATGGTCACCGTCACCGCCGACAACGTCGCGATGCGCGACGGTCTGGGGCTGGCACTCGCTCCGATGACCACTGCGTCGGACACCGGTGCCCCCGACGCGTTGTACTGAACCCTGACCCTGATCCTGATCCTGATCCTGATCCTGGGCCCGGACCCTGACGTCGTAGCGGCCCAGGTCATCACCTTCGGTTCCAGCGAGCACCGACGCCCGGTACGGCGGTAGGAGCCCGGCCAGCCGCCCAGTGGGTCGTTCGCCCCTGCCGGATCTGCGGGCAGCGAGCGACGATCGGTCCATGGCTCCGTGGCTGCGCGTCCTGATGTGCTCGGTCGGCATCCTCGGGTTGACCGTTCCCGCGGCGTGTGGCTCGGGCCCCCGGGATCTTGACTCCGGCGCCCGATCGACCGACGGGGAGGTCGCCGACGATGATGCGGCATGGGCGAGTGCGGCCGTCGGCCACGACGACCAGCTGTTTGCCCTGCTCCAGAACGGGGATGGGCTCGCGCAGATCCCCTACTACGCGGAGGACGTCACCATCGACCGTCGCTCGATCGGCATGGCTCACTACGAAGGGCTCGATGAGGTCTTGCGGGCCGACCCGTTCTTCCGGCTGCTCGATGAGGGCGAGCTCACCTGGAGCCGTTCGGGTCCCGTCTTCGTGGACACGACGGGGTCCGCGACGAAGGGCACGATGGTGTTCGACTTCCCGTACCAGGAAACGATCGTGGAACCGGTCATCGTGATCCGCGCATCGATCGATGCGGGCAAGATCGAGTCCGAGACCATCGTGGACGTTGCGCAGCAATGGCGCGACGAATCGTGGCGTGACAAGGACATCCCGACGAGGGCGGAGGAGCTCGCACGAGCGTGGGTCGCCGCCTGGTCACCAGGAGCCGACGATCGAGGCGGCTTCGTCTACGCGCCCGACGCGACCCTGGAGGACTCCATCGGCGGGCTCGACCTCAGCGGCAGTTCGGCCATCGACGCTCGCCGCGCCGTTGCGAGCGACGTCGTGTGGACGCTCGCCGATTCCGATGGTGTCGGGGCGGCGTATCCCTACAGCGAGCGGCTCCATCTGTTCTCCGGCGCTGCCTTCACCGTCGTGGGCGACGATGGCGGCGGCTGCCCCGGCCGCCAGGTCGTCTGGCTCACCGTCGACGACGACGGGCGCGTCGAGAGTGAGCGGCGTTTCTGGGCGATCGAGGATGCCCGTCGCTGCCACAGCGGACCGCTGCCGTCCGGATGGTGGAGGGACCTGCCGGCGTCGGGCCCGACCGCACCCCCGTACGAAGACCTACAGACGGTGACCGGCTCCATCGAGGTCGGTGGCGTAGCGGCCGAGATCCGCAACGGCACGCCGACCCTCCAATCGCTCACCCAATGGGCGTTGTCGCGTTTCGATCGCGCCGGCATGGCGATCCCGAGCGTCGAGGCGGTGACGTTCACGAGGTTCGCCGATTACTGCGCCGACGTGCGCGGGCGGTCCTTCCGTCAGGACACGGCGACCGGTCCCAGCTGGCGGATCGTGCTGTGCATGGACGAGGAGTTCGTCTGTCGCTCGCCCGAGTGCGCGGCCTTCTACCTCCCCGCGCGGCGGGCGATCCTCCACGAGCTCGCGCACGTGTGGACCGACGAGTACCTGACCGAAGCGGTGCGCGACGCCTTCATGTCCTCGATGAGCCTCGAGGTGTGGAACCACGAGTCCGTGCCGTGGAACGAGCGTGCCGGCGAACACGCAGCCGAGTACATCGCATGGGGGTTGCTCGACTCGCCCTTCCCCTTGTTCGAGCTCGGGCAGCCCCCGATCGGCGAGAGGGTCGATGCGTTCCAGCTCCTGACCGGCCACCAGCCGCTGCAGCCATCCGCCGCTGCCGGATAGCGGCGTTCATGCTCGTCGGGCACGGCCGCTCCTCACAGGGACCCCTGTCGGCGCGTGCCGACGGCCAATTGCCAAGGCCGCCGTGGGACTAGTACTTCAGATAGGGCTCCTGTTTCTGGCCGACAGTGCCTCTATTCTCGACCGGAACGCCGATGGGGTTGAAGAACCGAAGCGACCCGCTCTCGAGGCTCGTGAGGGCGAAGCCGCTGACGTCGTCGTCGCCGGCTTCGGCGAGGGCGTCGGCGAGTTCGCCGATGGCGTCCTTGACGCGTTGGGTGGTGTGGGCGTTGTCGCCGATCTCGATCGCGATGCGGATCTCGGCGTCGCCCACGGGGGTGAGGTCATCGTTGCTCATGGCCGGCGAGACGCAGCCCTGACTGCCGGGTTACAAGCCGCCTCGTCGATCAGGTCGCAATCCCCGGGAGCACCCCACGTCAGCCGATAGGTTGGCGGCCATGTCGGTGACACCTGTACGCGTCGGTCTCCTTGGTTGCGGCAATGTCGGCGCCGCGCTCGTCACGCTGTTGGCCGAGCAGCGCACCGAGATCGCCGCGCGCACCGGCGTCGACCTCACCATCAGCCGCATCGCCGTGCACAGCACCACCCGCGACCGGGGCATCGACGTCGACCTCAGCGTCTACACCACCGACGCAGCGGCCGTCGTCGCCGATCCCGACATCGACGTCATCGTCGAGGTCATCGGTGGCATCGAACCGGCCCGCACGCTGGTGCTCGCTGCGCTCGCTGCCGGCAAGCCGGTCATCACCGCCAACAAGGAGCTGCTGGCCAACCACGGCGCCGAGCTCTACGACGCTGCGGCAGCCGCCGGTGTCGACCTGTTGTTCGAGGCTGCGGTGGCCGGGGCGATTCCGTTGATGCGGCCACTGCGCGAGTCGCTCATCGGCGAGCCCATCACCCGGGTGATGGGCATCGTCAACGGCACGACCAACTACATCCTCAGCCAGATGGCCGAACACGGCGTGTCCTACGAGGCCGCGCTCAGCGAGGCCCAGAGCCTCGGGCTACGCCGAACGCGACCCGACTGCCGACGTCGAGGGCTACGACGCCGGCGCCAAGGCCGCCATCATCGCCACCATCGCCTTCGGCGCCCGTGTCGTGGCCGGCGACGTGTACCACGAGGGCATCTCCGCGGTCACCGGTGCCGACATCGCGTTCGCGCGAGCGCCTCGGCTACGCCATCAAGCTGCTGGCCATCGTCGAGCATCTCGGCGACGACGACGGCGTGCCGCTCATCGCCGTGCGTGTCCACCCGGCGATGATCCCGGTCACCCATCCGCTGGCCTCGGTCCGCGACAGCTTCAACGCCGTGTTCGTCGAAGGTGGCGCGGCGGGCGAGCTCATGTTCTACGGCCGTGGCGCCGGCGGACGCCCGACGGCCAGCGCGGTGCTGGGCGACCTCATCGACGCCGCCACCAACTCCCTCACCGGTGCCACCGACCGCATCGGGGCGCTGGTGACGCCGCGCATCCAGCCCATCGACGAGATCGAGTCCGCCTACTACCTCAACGTCGAGGTCACCGACGAGCCCGGCGTCCTGGCCACCGTGGCCGGCATCTTCGGCCGCCACAAGGTGTCGATCCGCTCGATGGAGCAGGAAGGCCTCGGCAGCGACGCCCGCATCGTGTTCATCACCCACAGCGCCCGCGAACGCGACATGCAAGCGACCCTGGCCGAGCTGCGTGCGCTCGACAGCGTGCATCGCATCGGTTCGATGCTGCGCGTCATCGGAGCCTGACGTGCGAGCGCAGCGGGCAGGGCAGGGTGGTGGCGCGAACGCCAGTGAGCCCGGCACCGATGGGTGTGGGGCGCGGCCCCACCGGAGGTCCTGAGGTGCGCTACGTCTCGACACGCGGCGCCGCGCCGTCGCTCGACTTCGGCGATGTCCTGCTCACCGGTCTCGCCGACGACGGCGGGCTGTACGTGCCCGAGAGTACTGGCCGACGTTCTCGCTGGCCGACTTCGTCGCCACGCACGGCGCGGACGCCGACCTACGTCACGCTCGCGACCGAGGTGATGTGGCCTTTCGTCGAGGGCAGTATCGAGCGCGGCGACTTCGAAGCCATCGTCGCCGACGCCTACGCCACCTTCGATCACCCCGATGTGGCGCCGCTGGTCGATCTCGGCGAGCACGGTCACGCATCCTCGAGCTGTTCCACGGTCCGACGCTGGCGTTCAAGGACGTCGCGCTCCAGCTCGTCGGACGGCTCTTCGATCACGAGCTGGCCCGGCGGGCGAACGCATCACCATCGTCGCCGCGACCTCGGGCGACACCGGCTCGGCCGCCATCGAGGCCTGCCGCGACCGCGATGCGATCGACATCGTCGTGTTGCACCCCCACGAACGCACCTCGCCGCTGCAACGTCGCCAGATGACCACCGTCGTGGCCCCCAACGTGCACAACGTCGCCATCGAGGGCACCTTCGACGACTGCCAGGACCTGGTGAAGGCCATGTTCGCCGACACCGAGCTTCCGCGACGA
Source organism: uncultured Acidimicrobiaceae bacterium (assembly GCA_963716795.1). GTDB lineage: Bacteria > Actinomycetota > Acidimicrobiia > Acidimicrobiales > UBA8592 > CAVQUE01. The sequence goes on from CAVQUE010000008.1 coordinate 238,815, forward strand.
GGTGCACCTGTCGGCGGTCAACTCCATCAACTGGGCCCGGGTCATGGCCCAGATCGTCTACTACTTCTGGGCGGCGCTGCGCCTCGACCGCATCGACGAGCCCATCTGCGTTCTGTGTGCCCGACCGGCAACTTCGGCAACGTCTTCGCCGGCTATGCCGCCCGACGCATGGGCCTCGACGTCGCGCAGTTCATCGTGGCGTCCAACCACAACGACGTGCTCCCGCGCTTCTTCGACACCGGCGAGATGGTCCGCTCACCCGTCACGCCGTCGCTGTCGCCGAGCATGGACATCGGTGTGTCGAGCAACCTCGAGCGTCTCCTGTTCGAGCTGCACGGCCGCTCCGGCGAGGCACTGGCCGACCTCTTCGCCCGCTTCGCCGACGACGGCGCGGTCACCGTCGATCCCGTACCGACTCGGTGCGTTGCGCGAGACGTGGGACTCGGTGCGGGTCGACGATGACGAGACCCTCGCCACCATCACCGCCGTCGCAGCCGAGCACCGGCGAGGTGCTCGACCCCCACACCGCCGTCGGCGTTGCTGCGGCCGCGCGCTGTCGTCGCTTCGGCGACATCCCCCTCGTCACGCTCGCCACGGCTCATCCCGCGAAGTTCGGCGCCGCCATCGAGCAGGCACTCGGTGAGCCGCCGTCGATGCCCGAACGCCTCGCTGCGATCACCGACCTCGACGAGCACTTCGACCTCCTCGCCGCCGATCTCGCAGCGGTCGAGCCCACGTCCGCGGTTGCGTGAACGCTCGATGACCGGCTCGACCGGTTGTGGAACGCCACGGTGTGCCAGACTCTGGCGCTGGAACGTCCCCCAGGAGACCACTGAGCACTCCATGCCCAACGAGCCGACCACGGTGCATCGCCACACGACTCGTCGCCCGATCCCCGATCCCGACGTGACGGGTCGCGGATCGGATGCCGCACGACGTGGCGGTTCCGCCGGGTGGTCGGGCCGCCGGTGCTGCTCGGCGGCCTCCTAGCCGTGCCAGGAGTGGATGAAGCGATCGTGAAGTACGTCGTGTGTGTCCCCGACGGTTGTGCCGACGAGCCGTTGGCCGAGCTCGGACGGCGCACGCCGCTCGAGGTGGCCCAGACGCCGGTGCTCGATGCCCTGGCAGCACGGGGCACGGTCGGGCGTGCAGCGGTGATCCCACCCGGGCTGCCTCCGGGCAGCGACGTCGGCAACATGTCGATCTTCGGGTACGACCCGGCCGAGTACCACACCGGCCGCGCCCCCATCGAGGCCGCGGCGTTGGGCCTGCGCCTCGCATCCGACCAGATCGCGTACCGGGCCAATCTCGTGACCGTCGACGACGACGGCACGATGGTCGACTTCGCAGGTGGGCACCCGGACATCGACGCCGCGGCCGAGGTCATGGCGGCGCTCGACCGCGAACTCGGTGGTGAGGTCGCATTCCACGCCGGGGTCCAGTACCGCCACACGATGGTCGCGCCCGAGTCCTGGCTCGATGCGACCTGCACGCCTCCCCACGACATCACGGGCAAGCCCGCGGTGCCTGCCCACCGGTCCGGCCGGCCCGGCGTTGGTCGAGATCATGGAGGCGTCGCGCGACGTCATCGCCGACTTCGACCTCGACGCCACCATGGTGTGGTTGTGGGGTCAGGGTCGCCAGCCCCAGATGCCGAGCTTCGAGAGCCGCCACGGCGTCGACGCCGGCCTCGTCACCGCGGTCGATCTGGTCCGCGGGCTCGGGGTGCTGACCGAGATGTCCGTGGTCGAGGTCGAGGGTGCGACCGGCTGGTACGACACCAACTACGAGGGCAAGCGCGACGCCGCGCTCCAGACCCTCGCCGACGGCGCGGACCTGTTCGTGATCCATGTCGAGGCCTCCGACGAGGCCGGCCACGCCGGCGACATCGAGGAGAAGATCCGGGCGCTCGAGAACTGGGACCGGCGCATCCTGGCCGATCTGGTGTCCGGCCTCGACAGCATCGGACCCTGGCGGATGCTGCTGCTGCCCGACCACGCCACGCCGCTCGCCACGCGCACCCACTCGAGCGATCCGGTGCCGTACCTGCTCGTCGACAGCGAGCACGACGGCCCCGGCGGCGTCTACAGCGAGCGGGCGATCGCCGATGCGGTACCGGTACCGGGCCACGACCTGCTCGGTGGCCATCTCGTCATCACCTGATCGGGGCCGCGCGCCCGTCCTCGACGCCGGATCTGCCCGCTGCGTCGATCGCAGCGCTGTTGCCGACCGGCCGCCAGATCGCTACAGTTCACGGTGCTGTCGGCCACGACCCTTCGTTCGTGGCTCGGCCCCTTTCTCACTCTCCTCGACGACGCTGCATGCGTTCTCACCGGGGTTTCCGCCAGCACCTGCTCGGTTTCTGCGATCACCGCGCCGAGCCTTGACACCACCGGAACAGCGTCGGTGCGCCGCACCGGTCGCCGTCCACTGCGCACCCGCGAGGTACCACCGTGAGCACCACTGAGCTCAACCGCTCGACGCTCCAGTCCAAGGACAAAGACGAGCTCCACCAGATCGCGAATGCCATGGGCGCCAAACCCGGGTCGCGGGCACGCAAGGCCGAGATCGTCGACCTGATCCTCGACCTCGCAGGCGGCTCGGCGCCATCGAACGGCGACGCGGTGCATCGAGCGCGAAGAAGGCCTCCACCGATGCGCCGGCGACCGGCGCGACGACCGTGGATGCTGCGACCTCGACCGACACGAAGCCGACGCCTCGCCCCGTCCCACGGCGGCCCCCACGCAGAGCTATTCGTTCGACCCGATGGCCGACGCCCGCGCCGAGGCCGACCGCAAGCGGGCTCGCGAGGCCAAAGAGCCCGAACCGTCGAACGCATCGTCCACCGATGCACCGGCGCCGGATGGCGCCGCCGACGGCGACGCCGCGACGGGTCAAGCCCGACGGCGACATCGACGGGTACGTCCCGAGACGACGGGAGCCGATCGGCGGCGAGCCAGGCCAAGGGCGGTGATCAGGCCAAGGGAACGATGGTGATGGCCAGGCCAAGGGCGGTGATCAGGCCAAGGAACCGGTGGTGATCAGGCCAAGGGCGGCGATCAGCGCCGCAACGATCAGCAATCCCGTCAGAACAACCAGAACAACCAGAACCAGAACAACAGCAGAACAACCAGAACCAGAACAACGACCCCAACGAGTCGGGCAACCGCAAGCGCCGTCGCCGCGGCCGCAACCGCGACCGCGATCAGGCCGAGCAGGGCGGCGGTGCCCCCGAGGATTGGGACGGCGAGCCCGTCGAGGTCGCCGGTTGGCTCGACCTGCGCGACGACGGCTACGGCTTCCTGCGGGTCAAGGGCATGTTGCCGTCCAAAGACGACGTCTACGTGCCGGTCAAGCAGGCCCGCCAGTTCGGTCTCCGCAAGGGCGACTACCTCAAGGGTGCGTCACGCCCCGCAGGCCGATCCGAGAAGAACCCGGCGTTGCTGCGCCTCGACGAGGTCAACGGCAAGGCGCCCGAGCTCGCCCTGAAGCGCCCGCGGTTCGAGGACCTCACCCCGTTGTTCCCCGACGAGCAGCTCAAGCTCGAACGTGCCGACGATCCGACCAACATGACGGCGCGCATCGTCGATCTCATCTCGCCGGTCGGCAAGGGCCAGCGCGGCCTCATCGTGTCGCCGCCCAAGGCGGGCAAGACCACGATCATGAAGGAGATCGCCCGGTCGATCGAGCTCAACAACCCCGAGGTCAAGGTGTTGGTGCTGCTCGTCGACGAGCGTCCCGAAGAGGTCACCGACATGAAGCGGTGGCTGAAGAACGGCGATGTCGTCGCGTCGACCTTCGATCGGCCGTCCGACGAGCACACCATGGTCGCCGAGCTCACCATCGAGCGGGCCAAGCGCATGGTCGAGATGGGCGAGGACGTCGTCATCATCCTCGACGGCATCACTCGCCTGGCCCGGGCCTACAACCTCGCAGCGCCGGCGACCGGGCGCATCATGTCCGGTGGTGTCGACTCGGGCGCGCTGTACCCGCCCAAGCGGTTCTTCGGTGCCGCCCGCAACGTCGAAGAAGGCGGCTCGCTGACGATCCTGGCCACGGCGCTCGTCGAGACCGGCTCGAAGATGGACGAGGTGATCTTCGAGGAGTTCAAGGGCACCGGCAACATGGAGCTCCGCCTCGATCGCAAGACCGCCGAGCGGCGCATCTATCCCGGCGATCGACGTCGACGCGTCCTCCACCCGTCACGAGGAGCTGCTGTTCGAGCGCAAGCAGCTCCAGCAGGTGTGGAAGCTGCGGCGGGTGCTGTCGGGCATGGCGGCCGACGGCGCCAACGCCCCCGGCCTCGAGCTGCTGATCGATCGTCTCAAGACGTTCAACAGCAACGACGAGTTCCTCGTCGAGATCGCCAAGAACGCCGTCGGCTAGCACGGGCGAGCCGTCACCGCTGACGGTTTCGGCATCCCCAGCCAGTAGATTCGTCGATCGGTTCATTCCCAGGAGCGCTCATGAAGGCCGACATCCATCCCGACTACCGCTATGTCGTGTTCCAGGACACCACCGCGGGCACGTCGTTCCTCACCCGCTCGACCATCGAGACCAACGAGACGGTCGAGTGGGAGGACGGCAACACCTACCCGCTGGCCAAGGTCGTGATCTCCGCGGCGAGCCATCCGTTCTTCACCGGCACGATGACCATCGTCGACACCGCCGGCCGCGTCGAGCGCTTCGAGCGTCGCTACGGCAAGCGCAAGCGTGCCGCCAAGGCCACCGAGTAGCCATCGACACTCCGTCATCGCTGCTCCGCCACCGAGACCGGCTGAGGACTCCCGCGTGATCACCGGCGACCGACGGGCCGCGCTGGCGCTCGCCAAGCTGCGGGCGATCGTCGCCGAGCACTTCGCCGACGGCGCGACCATCGACGACGCCGATGCCTCCGCCGTCGGCAGCGGCGCCGGGCTCATCGATCGGGCGACGAGCCGTCGTGTACCTACCCGACCCGCAGCGCTCGCCGTCGCCGTTGGCGGCACTCGTCGCATGGGGCTCCAGCCGCGACGCCGACGAGTTCGATCTGCGTCCTCGACCAGGTCGACGACGCCCTGGTCGCGTGCACGCGAGGCCTCGATCCCGCCCCGACGGTGTGGCGGGTGACCGGCACGCACGCATCGAGCCCGTCGCCGCCGTCGATCTCCCCGAGCCGCCCGAACCACCCGCTGCCGCCGATCGCCGCAGGCGCACTGCTGGCCGAGGCCGGTCTCGACGTCATCGTCGAGCACGGCGTGGTCGTGGGCGAGCTCGCCGGTCTCGAGGTCGCCCGCATCGCCATCGACGACCGACGGCGATCGCCGTCGTGCGCATCGGCGTCGGGCTCTACGACCAGGAAGCCCACTCGGTCATCAACGCCGACCTGCCGACGCCCGAGCACCTGGCGCAGGTCATCGAACAGGTCCGCGCCCAACGCAACCGCGACCGCCGGGCTGCATCCGCTCAACCGCTTCAGTCGCGAGCGCTGGCTGCGGTCGGTCGTGGTCGCCGACCCGTCGCTGGTGCGGTTGTCAGCGTCTCGCGCCGCTCGCGCCGCTCGAACCTCGCGGTGGGATCCACGAGCCGGAGCCGCCGGCGGCGCTCGGTGTCAGCGACGCCGGCACGGCCCTGGTGGTGTGTTCGGCGGGCATCGACCTCGACCTCGTGCCGGCCGCTGCCGGCCACGTGGCCCACGAGCAGCCCGACGAGGTCGTGCTCGTGCTGCCCGCGCGCGACCATCACGCCGTCATCGAGACGTCGATGCAGATGCTCGCGGCCCCGGCTCGTCTCGTCGCCATCGACGAACCCTGGCCGGTCTGACCAAGGGTCAGGATCTCGGTGGTGTGCTGTCCGGCGCACCGTCGACGACGGGCTCTCGGCTGCGGGGCCGGGGCGGTACCCTCCGGACCGTGTCCGACATCCATGACGAGCTGGAGCGTGAGTTCTACGACCTGCAGTCGCGCCTCGGCGACCAGGACCTGCTGGCCGACCAGACCGCCTACGCCCAGGCGGCACGCCGGTACTCCGAGCTCGAGGCCATCGTCGAACGCATCCAGGGCCTTCGCCAGGCCCACGACGATCTCCGCACGGCGAAGGAGATGATCTCCGATGCCTCCGCCGACGACCGCGACATCCTGCGGGCCGAGGTCGACGACGCCGAGACCGCCATCGAGCGCCTCGATGCCGAGCTGCGCGAGCTGCTGCTCCCGACGGACCCCAACGACGACAAGAACGTCATCGTCGAGATCCGCGGCGCCGAGGGCGGCGAGGAAGCCAACCTGTTCGCCCGCGACCTGTTCGACATGTACGCCGGCTACGCCACCCGCCAGGGCTGGAAGCTCGAGGTCCTCGGTGCGCACGAATCCGACATGGGTGGCTACAGCGACGTCACGTTCATGCTCGAGGGCGCGTCGGTGTGGAGCCGCATGAAGCACGAGGGCGGTCCGCACCGGGTGCAGCGGGTGCCGGTCACCGAGGCCCAGGGGCGCATCCACACGTCGTCGGCCACCGTCGCGGTGCTGCCCGAGGCCGCCGAGATCGACGTGAAGATCGACGACAACGACCTGCAGGTCGATGTCTTCCGAGCGTCGGGTCCGGGCGGTCAGTCGGTCAACACCACCGACTCGGCGGTGCGGATCACCCACAAGCCCACCGGCATCGTCGTGTCGATGCAGGACGAGAAGAGCCAGCTCCAGAACAAGGCACGGGCGCTGCAGGTGCTGCGGGCCCGGATCCTGGCTGCCGAACAGGATCGGGTCGCCGCCGAGCAGTCCGCGGCGCGCAGGGATCAGACCGGTGGGGGAGGACGTTCCGAGAAGATCCGGACGTACAACTTCAAGGAGAACCGGGTCACCGATCACCGCATCGGGTTGACGATCTACAAGCTCGACCGGGTTCTGGGTGGCGAGCTCGACGAGGTCGTCGACGCGTTGGTCGAGGACGAGCGGGCCCGCCAGCTCACCGAGCTCGACGGCGGCAACGCCTGAGCGTGGCCATGATGGTCCGGTCACGTGATGGGGCTCGCATGCGAGCGGTGCGTCACCGGTGCGGCGCGCCATGTCGTGAACGAGTGGCCCGATGGACGTGACCCCGCACGGGTATGACCCCGACGGGCAGACCGTTCCGTGGCGGCACTTCCTGGGCGAGGCCCGCACCGCCCTGGCGGCGGCGGGCGTCGCCTCGCCCGACAGCGACGCCCGACGCATCGTCGAACAGGCGTCGGGCTTCGAGGGCGCCGAGCTGACGCTGGGGTTGCGCGAGCCGGCGACCGTCCGTGGGGTCACGGCGTTCGACGCGATGCTGGCGCGCCGCCTCGCCGGCGAACCGCTGCAGTACGTGCTCGGCCGATGGGGCTTTCGGACGCTCGACCTGTTGGTCGATCGGCGTGTGCTCATCCCCCGTCCCGAGACCGAGGTACTGGCGGGCGTCGCCATCGATGAACTCGATCGCATGATCGGTGGACGACGAACCAGCCTCGTCGCGGTCGACCTCGGGACGGGGTCGGGCGCGATCGGCCTGTCGATCGCGGTCGAGCGGCCCGACGCGCACGTCGTGTTGACCGATGCGTCACCGGATGCGCTCGCCGTGGCGCGGGCGAACCTCGCCGGGATCGGGTCGGCAGCGACACGGGTCACCATCGTCGAGGGCGACTGGTTCGCGGCGCTCGATCCGGGGCTCGCCGGGTCGATCGACATGATCGTGTCGAATCCTCCCTACGTGGCCCCCGACGACGACCTGCCCGCCGAGGTCGCCGATTGGGAACCGACGTCCGCGCTCGTGGCTCCCGACGCGGGCCTGGCCCACCTGGGCGTCATCGTCGACACGGCGCCGGCGTGGTTGCGCCCCGACGGGTCGTTGGTGCTCGAGATGGCGCCGACCCAGACCGACACCGTCGCGTCGCAGGCGATCTCGGTGGGCTACCGCGACGTCGAGGTCATCGACGATCTCGCTGGTCGCCCCCGCATCGTCCGCGCCCGCGCCCCCTGAACGAGCGTCGCCGCGGCGCCGCGTCGGTGGTGCGGGCCGATCGGCCGTCAGCCTGTCGACGACGCCCGGCCAGTCGGATCGGTGGCGCCGGTGGCTCCCGCACGGGCGGTGCGGAACGACCGCACAGCCAGCACCACGAACGGGATCAGCACGGCGAGGACGGACTCGAGGCCCCGCTGCCGATGTCGGCGATGGCGCCGGTGTGGCCGCCGACGTGACGGCCCGACAGCGCTCGGGTAGTAGCTTTCTCGCCATGGCGCGCATCGCTGCAGGCTCGGACCACGCCGGCTTCCACCTCAAGGACGCGCTCGTCGACCACTTGCGCGCCGCGGGGCACGAGGTCGTCGACGTCGGCACCCACAGCGTCGACCGGGTCGACTATCCCGACTACGGCGCCGCCGTCGGGCGGGCCGTCGCCTCGGGCGAGACCGACCTGGGGCTCTGCATCTGCGGCAGTGGCATCGGTATCGCCATCGCGGCCAACAAGATCCCCGGCGTCCGCGCCGCCACCGTGCACGACGTCACCTCCGCCCACCTCGCCCGCGAGCACAACGACGCCAACGTCATCTGCATCGGCGAACGCCTCGTCGGTCCCGAGGTCGCCCGCGAAGCCGTCGACACCTTCCTCGCCGCGGCCTTCGAAGGTGGCCGCCACGAAGGGCGCGTCGCCAAGATCGACGCACTGCTCCCCAAGAGCTGACCGATGACCGCCATCGCCAACGAACTCCGCCCCGGTCTCGGCTGGGTCGGCCTCGCCACGGTCGGCGTGCTCCTCGCCGGGGCCGGCCTCATGCTCGCGCTCCTGCCGTTCTCCGAGGACGTCGCGCTCGTCGTCGACGACGGGGCGGACGAACTCGTGCCGGGGGCGCAGTCCTTCGCATGCGCCAGCCCGATCGTGGGGGCATTCCGCTCCGAGCCAGACCTGGCCGATACCGGGTGGTTCGCGTATGCGCCGAACACGGAGGCCCTGGGCGACTTCGGGCAGTGTGTCGAGCCGGCGCGGTGGCGACTCGGACTCGGCGTCGCTGCCCTCGCCGCGGGTTCGGGCACCGCCGTCATCGCCAGGCGGCGCATTCCCCTCGCACCGACCTGATCCGGCGGGCCGGCACCGCCGACGCGCTAGAGGGCGCCGAGGGTGGGGTAGAGGGGGTTGTCGGCCAACAGATCGGCGGCGCGGGCTCGGGTGGTGTCGCGCAGGTCGTCGGCGAGGGTGAACTTGGCCTTCGAGGGTGCGCCCGCTGCGGTGGTGGTGGCTTCGGCGCCGCGCAGGACGCCGCAGATGATGTCGGCGACCTCGTCCATGTCGTCGGTGTCCATGCCCAGCGTCGTGAGCGCCGGCGTGCCCAGGCGGATGCCCGAGGTGTACCAGGCGCCGTTGGCGTCGTTGGGGATCGAGTTGCGGTTCACGATGACGCCGGCGTCCTCGAGCGCCGATCTCGGCCTGGCGGCCGGTGACCCCGAAGCCGCGGACGTCGACCAGCACGAGATGGTTCTCGGTGCCGCCGGTGACGATGCGTCCGCCGCGCTCGGCGATGCCCTCGGCCAGCGCCGACGGCGTTGTCGACGACCTGGTGGGCGTAGTCCGACGAACGCCGGCTGGCGGGCCTCGGCGAAGGCCACGGCCTTGGCGGCCATCACGTGGCTGATCGGACCGCCGAGCACCATGGGGCAGCCCTTGTCGATGAACTCGGTGAGCTCGGGGTCGTTCGACAACACGATGCCGCCGCGTGGCCCGCGCAGCGACTTGTGCGTGGTCGAGGTGACGATGTGGGCGTTGGCGACCGGGTCGAAGTCGCCGGTGAACACCTTGCCGGCGACCAGGCCGGCGAAGTGCGCCATGTCGACCATGAGGGTGGCGCCGACCTCGTCGGCGATCTCGCGCATCTTCGCGAAGTTCACCTTGCGGGGATAGGCCGAGTAGCCGGCGACCAGGATCAGCGGCCGGAACTCGCGGGCCAGCGGCGCGACGGCGTCGTAGTCGAGCAGTCTCGGTGTCGGGATCGACGCCGTAGGAGCGCTGGTCGAACATCTTGCCCGAGATGTTCGGGCGGAACCCGTGGGTGAGGTGGCCGCCGGCGTCGAGGCTCATGCCGATCATGCGCTGGTTGCCGCATGGCGCGGCGCAGCGTCGTCCCAGTCGGCGTCGGTGAGGTCGTTGACGTGGCCGAGGCTGCGCTCGGCGAGGAACGGCGCCTCGATCCGGTGCGCCAGGATCGACCAGAAGGCGACGAGGTTGGCGTCGATGCCCGAGTGCGGCTGCACGTAGGCGTAGTCGGCGCCGAAGAGCGCCTTGGCGTGATCGGCGGCCAGGGTCTCGACCTTGTCGACGAACTCGCATCCGGCGTAGAAGCGGTGGCCGGGCGTGCCCTCGGCGTACTTGTCCGAGAACCAGTTGCCCATCGCCAGCAGCACCGCCGGCGACGCGTAGTTCTCCGACGGCGATCAGCTTGAGCTGGCTGCGCTGGTTGCCGAGCTCACCACGGATGTGGTCGGCGATGGTCGGGCTCGACCGCGCCGATCACCTCGAGCGCGGCGCGATAGGCCGTGGCCTCGGGCGTGGGTGCGGGGCGGTGCCGCGGACCGACGCTCGGCGGGAGAAGAAGTCGTGGTGTCACTGACCATGGCTCGCAAGGGTACCCGTCACGTTGGGTCGCCGACCGACCCAGCCGGGCCGCGCTGGTGCCCGGGCCCGACGTCGGCCGATCGGCTCGACTGGTGCCGCGGGTGGTGCATGTCGCGAGATTGATTTGAGAACGGGCGCACAAGCGCTAGTCTCTCGTCCGTTCCTGCGCCGGGGTAGCGGCGCGTGCTGTCCGAAGGTGGACCTGGTGGATGTCTCGCAACGAAGCGACCTGACCCAAAGCCTTCACCGATCGACGGGTTCCTACGAACTCGTCCTCGGTGCGGTGATCTTTGCGTTGTTCGGTCTGCTCGTCGACCGCACGATCGGCACCACCCCCTGGCTCACCGTCGTCTTCGCCGTCTTCGGCTTCTTCGGGGCCGCGGTCAGCATCTACTTCCGGTACCAGCACGCCATGGCCGAACTCGCCCGTGAGCGCGAGACTTCATGACCGCCGATCCGTTCACCACACGCTTCGAGGGGCCCTCGCCGGTCGCCCAGATCGCCCGCGACATCGTGCGCCGGGGCCTGTGGGTGGCGCCCGTCATGATGGGCATCGGCGCCGCGATCTGGAGCACCGCGGGCTTCTTCTCGGTCGGCTACGGCATGGTCCTGGTGCTCGCGAACTTCGCCATCGCCGCCGGCATCATCGCCGCCACCTCACGCATCTCGCTGGCCCTGCTGATGGGCGGGGTGATGTTCGGCTTCCTGATCCGCCTCGGCGTGATCTTCCTCGCCGTGTACCTGGTCCGCGATGCGAGCTGGATCGACCTGCTGGCGCTCGGGCTCACGATCATCGTCACCCACCTGGGGCTGCTGTTCTGGGAGCTTCGCTACGTGTCGCTCTCGATGGCCTACCCCGGGCTCAAGCCCGGCGTCGGCGGCCAGACCACCCGAGTCCAACGCGTTCCGCCCGGTCATCGTCGAGCCCGGCGAGTCCAGCCGATCACCGACGACGTCGATGACGCCACCGAGCACACAGTCCGAATCGTCCGACACGAACAAGGAGCACTCACAACCGTGAGCATCTTCGCCGCTGAAGTCCGAGGGTGGGGTCGCCTTCCCGCCGGTCGAGAACCTCGTCGAGTGGCCCAACATCATCGACGCCATCAGCTTCAACAAGATCGGGCTGATCTGCGTCATCTGCTTCGCCGTGCCGACCATCGCCTTCGCTGTGTCGAAGAAGGAGATGATCCCGGGCAAGTTCCAGTCCTTCGTCGAGGGCATCGTCCGCTTCGTCGAGGAGAGCATCGCCAAGCCCGGCATCGGCCACGGCTACGAGCGGTACGTGCCGCTGCTGGCCTCGTTCTTCCTGTTCATCTCCATCGGCAACCTCTTCGAGGTCATCCCGTTCTTCCAGATGCCGCTCAACGCACGCATGGGTCCGCCGCTGGTCTTCGCGCTCACGGCCTGGGCGATGTTCATCTCGGTCGGCATCAAGCACCACGGCGGCGGCTACATCAAAGAGGTGCTGTTCCCTCCCGGGGTGCCCAAGGCCCTCTACATCCTGATCACGCCGATCGAGTTCCTCTCGACGTTCCTGGTGCGGCCCTTCAGCCACGCGGTCCGTCTCTTCGCCAACATGCTCGCCGGCCACATCCTGCTCATCACCTTCGGCGTGTTGAGCATCGCCACCTTCGAGGCCTCCGCGCTGATCGTTCCCGTGGTTCGGGGCCTTCGCCGGTCTGATCGCCTTCACGGCCTTCGAGATCGGCGTCAGCCTCATCCAGGGCTTCGTGTTCGCCATCCTCGCCGCCGTGTACATCGGCGGCGCACTGCACCCCTCGCACTAGCAATCGTTCGCCACGCATCGTCGAGATCAGACAACAAGTGTGTCGCCTCGTCGGGGTGACGCAGCCCAATCCAAGGAGAGAGACATCAGATGAGCACGCTCGCCACCTTCGCCCAGCTGCTTCCGGACGTCGATCCGGCTGACGCGCAGAACGTCGAAGCCGCCGGCATGGCAGGTCTCGCCTACGCCGTCGCCACCATCGGCCCCGGCCTCGGCATCGGCTACCTCGTCGGCCAGGCCGTCCAGGCCATCGCCCGCCAGCCCGAGGCCGCCGGTCAGGTCCAGACCACGATGTTCCTGGGCGTCGCCTTCACCGAGGCCCTCGCCCTCATCGGCTTCGTGGTCTTCATCCTCCTGAAGTTCGTCTGATCCCCCCGGACCACCGTCGCAGGCATCGAGCCTGACGGGTCGGTCCCCGAGCCCAAGAGGAGCCATGCGTGTTGGTCTATGACCCAACGCTCGACGAAATCGTCGGCGAAGAACTCGTCGCGTTCGTCGAAGAGGTAGAAGGCGAAGAGGTCGAAGGCGACGAAGAGACCGTCAACCCGGTGTTGCCCACCGGGTTCGACATGGTCTACGCCTTCATCTTCTTCGTCGCCCTGTGGGCGGCGATGAAGTACGTGCTGTTGCCGCCGATCAACAAGGTCCGCGCCGAGCGTGAGGGCAAGATCGCCGCAGCGCGACGATGCCGCCGACAACGCATCGGCCGACATGGGCAGCGCCCAGGCCGACTACGACGCGGCCATGGCCGGTGCTCGCAGCGAGGCCAACGCCATCCTCGATGCCGCCCGCGCCGAGGCCGAGGCACACCGCGCCGAGCTCGTCGGCGCAGCCGAAGCCGACGCCGAGCAGATCCGGGCCGCAGCGGTCGCCGATCTCGAGGCCGCACGGACCGGCGCGATGACCTCGCTCACCGACGACATGGCGAGCGTCGCGGCCGGGGCAGCGCAGATGCATCGTCGGACGATCCGTCGATGCCGGCACCGCCCGACCAGCGGTCGAGCGTGCACTCCAAGGAGACCTCCGATGAGCACCCTCTGGATACTCGCGGCCGAAGGGCCCGAACGGACGGTTCATCCCGTCGGACCCCAAGGAGCTGTACTTCGGCGGTGCGGCGTTCCTGATCGTGCTCGCGTTCCTGTCTGGAAGCTCGGGCCCGGTCATCTCCGACGGCTCTGGCCGCCAACGGCGACAAGGTCCGTGCCGAGCTCGACGCCGCAGCCGAGGCCCAGGCCGCCGCCGATGCCGAGATCGCCGAGCTGCGATGCCCGTCTCGGCGACGCCGGCGCCGACGGTGCCCGCCTGGTCGAGGACGCCCGGGTCGCCGCCGACAAGCTCAAGACCGACAGTGCCATCGAAGGCCGCCGCCGACGCCGAGGCGATCCGGACCCGGGCCGCCGCCGATGCCGAGAGCGATGCGGGCCCAGGCCACTGCCGACCTGCAGACCGATCTGAACCGGCGCACGCTGATGGCTGCCGAGGACGTCGTGCGGGCGAGCCTCGACGACGACACCCAGCGTCAGCTGATCGACCAGTACATCGACCAGGTCGGAGCGATCTCATGAGCGAGCGCAGCGAGCGTGGCCGCCCGACCAGGAGACCGATGCAATGAGCGATCGCGTGACCAACTACGCCCAGGCGATCCTGTGGGTGTCCGAGGCCGAAGAGCAGGCCGACGAGATCACCGACGAACTGTTCCGGTTCGCCCGTGCGATCGACGGCAACGACGAGCTGCGTTCGGCGCTGGCCGATCCTCGCATCGAGGTCGCTCGACGCCAACAGATCGTCGAGGACCTCCTCGGGTCCAAGGCCAGCGAGATCACCGTCGGCCTCGTGTCGATGGTCGTCGCAGCCGGTCGGGCCAACGATCTGCCCAAGATCGCCGACCGCGTCGTCGAACTGCGAGCCTCGAACAAGGGCCGTCAGGTCGCCATCGTGCGCTCGGCCGTCGAGCTCACCGACGATCAGAAGGCCCGACTCACCGACGCGCTCACCCGCGCCCACGGCAGCGATCTCGACGTCAAGGTCCAGGTCGACCCCACCGTGGTCGGCGGCATCGTCACCCAGATCGGCGACACCGTCCTCGACGGCTCCGTCCGTTCCCGACTCGCGCAGCTGCGCGACGCCTTCTAGGCCCACCAGCCACGACCGAACGTGCGTATCACCGCACCCACCACGAAGCGAAGAGAGCATGGCTGAACTCACGATCAACACCGGCGACATCGCCGCTGCGCTGAAGAAGAACCTCGAGGGCTTCACGCCGTCGGTCGAGCAGACCCAGGTGGGACGCATCATCGAGGTCGGCGACGGCATCGCCCGCATCTCCGGACTGCCCGACGCCGCGGTCAACGAGATGCTCGAGTTCGAGGGCGGCACCATCGGTCTGGCCCTGAACCTCGACGAGGAGTCCATCGGTGCGGTGGTCCTCGGCTCGGTCACCGAGATCGAAGAGGGCCAGACGGTGCGTGCCACGGGCCGCATCCTCGAGGTGCCCGTCGGCGACCCGCTGCTCGGCCGCGTCGTCAACGCCCTCGGCGAACCCATCGACGGCAAGGGGCCCATCAGCGGTGCCCAGACCCGCCGCATGGAGGTCCAGGCGCCCGGCATCATGGGCCGCCAGCCCGTGCACGAGCCGATGCAGACCGGCATCAAGGCCATCGACTCGCTGATCCCGATCGGTCGTGGCCAGCGCGAGCTGATCATCGGCGACCGCAAGACCGGCAAGACCACCATCGCCATCGACACGATCATCAACCAGCGTGGCCTGGGCGTGAAGTGCATCTACGTCGCGATCGGCCAGAAGGCCTCGACGGTCGCCCAGATCGTGGCCACCCTCGAAGAGTTCGGCGCCATGGAGTACACGGTGGTCGTGGTCGCGCCGGCGTCGGATCCCGCACCGTTCAAGTACCTCGCTCCCTACGCCGGGTGCGCCATCGGGCCAGCACTGGATGGACAACGGCGAGCACGCCCTCGTCATCTACGACGACCTCTCCAAGCAGGCCGAGGCCTACCGCCAGATGTCGCTGCTGCTGCGCCGCCCGCCCGGTCGTGAGGCCTACCCCGGCGACGTCTTCTACCTGCACAGCCGCCTGCTCGAGCGTGCCGCCAAGCTCAGCGACGAGCTCGGCGCCGGCTCGCTCACCGCGCTGCCGGTCATCGAGACCAAGGCCGGCGACGTGTCGGCGTTCATCCCCACCAACGTGATCTCGATCACCGACGGCCAGATCTTCCTCCAGGACGATCTGTTCAAGTCCGGTGTCCGTCCCGCGGTCGACGTGGGCATCTCGGTGTCCCGCGTGGGTTCGGCCGCCCAGATCAAGGCCATGAAGACTGCGGTGGGCACGCTCAAGTCCGATCTCCAGCAGTTCCGTGAGCTCGAGGCCTTCGCGGCGTTCGGTTCGGATCTCGATCCGGTGTCGCAGCGTCAGCTCGACCGTGGCTACCGCCTGACCGAGCTGCTCAAGCAGGGCATCAACAGCCCGATGTCGGTCCAGGAGCAGGTCGTGTCGCTGTTCGCCGGCACCCGCGGCTATCTCGACACCATCACGGTCGCCGACGTCGGCCGGTTCGAGACCGAGCTGCTCGACCACGTCCGTGGCCGTCACGGCGCCCTGCTCGACGGCATCGCCGAGACCGGCAAGGTCGACGAGGACGAACTCGAGGCCATCGTCGAGCCTTCGCCGACCAGTTCGTGCGTTCCGACGGCACCAGCGGCATCCACGTGACGCCCGAGGACCAGCCCGAGGCCACCACCACGGTGGTCGACTCCGACGTGACCCTCCCCGAAGAGGACATCGCTCGGGGCGAGGGGCACTGAGCCATGCCAGGCGGTCAAGAACGCGCCCTCAAGCGCCGGATCACCTCGGTCAAGTCGACCAAGAAGATCACCCGCGCCATGGAGCTCATCGCCGCCACCCGTGTCGTCAAGGCGATGCAGCGAGCCAACGAGGCCCGGCCCTATGCGTCGCGCATCACCGGCGTCATCGAGGATCTCGCCGCCCAGGGCACCGGTGTCGAGCATCCGCTGCTGCGCCAGGCCGACGACGTCCGCTGTGTCGCCTACATCGCGGTCACCTCCGACCGTGGCCTGGCCGGGCCCTACAACTCGGCGGTCATCCGCGCCACCGAGCGCGAGATCATGGCCGACCAGACCGAAGGCCGCGAGTACCGGCTCGTGCTGCATCGGCAAGAAGGCCCGGGACTACTTCCGGTTCCGCAACTACGAGATCGCCCACATCTTCGAGGGCATGACCGACGCCCCACCTACGAACATGCCCGCGAGGTCGCCGATCACCGTGCGCGACATGTTCGTCGCCGGCGAGGTCGACCAGGTCGTGCTCGTCTACCAGGAGTTCGTCTCCATGGGTACCCAGCGGGTGGCCGTGCGTCGGTTCCTGCCGCTCGAGCGCCTCGATGTGGTCGCCACCGCCGGTGGCGGCGATGCCACCGCCAAGGCCGAGTTCGAGTTCGAGCCCTCGCCCGTAGGGTGTGCTGTCGGCGCTGCTGCCTCGCTACGTCGAGTCCCGTCTGTTCTCGGCGCTGCTCGACGCGTCGGCGTCCGAACACGCCAACCGGCAGCGGGCCATGAAGGCGGCGACCGACAACGCCGAAGAGCTGATCACCAAGCTCAGCCGGGCGCTCAGCCGGGCCCGCCAGGACGCGATCACCACCGAGATCATGGAGATCGTCGGCGGCGCCGAGGCGCTCGGCGACGACCGCGGCACCGACGACGATCTGCTGCTCGATCACCTGAGCACCCAGCACATCGCGTCGCGCCACATCGGCGGCGACCACGGCATCCGCCACCACGAGGCCGCGATGCGGCTCTGACCGACACCCGACCCCAAGGACTGACCGGCCCACGCGGCCGGCCGCACCGCCACCCCAGACGTTTCCCATCGAGGAGCACACGATGACCATCACCGACGCCACCCCGATCTCAAGGACGGCCGTGTGGTCTCGATCGCCGGCCCGGTGATCGACGTCGAGTTCCCCCAGCACGCGCTGCCCGAGATCGACACCGCCTGTCGTTCGAGGTGGTCGTCGACGGCGAGCCGATCACGATCATGGCCGAGGTCGCCCAGCAGATCGGCGACAGCCGGGTGCGTGCCATCGCCTCGAAGCCGACCGACGGTCTCACCCGAGGTGCCGTGGTGAAGAACACCGGTGCCGGCATCTCGGTGCCGGTGGGCGACGTCACGCTCGGCCACGTGTGGAACGTCATCGGCGAGCCGCTCGACGTCGCCTGCCGACACCCTCGACATCGAGACCCGCTGGGAGATCCATCGCCCGGCGCCGCGGTTCGATTCGCTCGAGCCCTCGGCCAAGATGTTCGAGACCGGCATCAAGGTCATCGATCTGCTCACCCCCTACAAGGAGGGCGGCAAGATCGGCCTGTTCGGCGGTGCCGGCGTGGGCAAGACCGTGCTCATCCAGGAGATGATCACCCGTGTGGCCTCCAACCACGGTGGTGTGTCGGTGTTCGCCGGCGTGGGCGAGCGCACCCGTGAGGGCACCGACCTCTTCATCGAGATGGGCGAGGCCACGATGGGTGCCGGCGAGGACGCCGCCACCGTGTTGTCCAAGGCCGCCCTGGTCTTCGGTCAGATGGACGAGCCGCCTGGGGTGCGTCTGCGCGTGGCGCTGGCCGGGGTGACCATGGCCGAGTACTTCCGCGACGTCCAGAACCAGGACGTGCTGTTGTTCATCGACAACATCTTCCGGTTCGTCCAGGCCGGCTCCGAGGTGTCGACCCTGCTCGGTCGCATGCCGTCGGCGGTGGGCTACCAGCCCACGCTCGCCGACGAGATGGGCGAACTCCAGGAGCGCATCACCTCCACCCGCGGCAAGTCGATCACGTCGCTGCAGGCCGTGTACGTGCCCGCCGACGACTACACCGACCCGGCGCCGTTCACGTCGTTCACGCACTTCGACGGCACCACCGAGCTGAGCCGCGACATCGCGGCGCTGGGCATCTACCCGGCCGTGGACCCGCTGTCGTCGACGTCGACGATCCTGCAGCCCGAGGTCGTCGGTGACCGTCACTACGCCGTCGCCCGTCGTGTGCAGGAGATCCTGCAGCGCTACAAGGAGCTGCAGGACATCATCGCCATCCTCGGTCTCGACGAGCTCTCCGAAGAGGACCGGGTCACCGTCGACCGGGCCCGCAAGGTGCAGAAGTTCCTGTCCCAGCCGATGTTCGTGGCCGAGGTCTTCACGGGCCAGCCCGGCATCTTCACCGGCGTCGAGGACACCATCGACTCCTTCGAGGCCCTCGTCAACGGCGATCTCGACCACCTGCCCGAGCAGGCGTTCTACATGGTCGGTGGCGCCGAGGACGCCGAGCGCAAGGCTGCCGAGCTGCAGGCAGGCGACTGACCATGGCGCTCCAGGTCCAGCTGGTGTCGCCCGAGCGCACCGTCTACGAGGGCGAGGCGTCACTCGTGGTGGCGCGCACCAGCGACGGCGAGATCGGCTTCCAGGCCGGTCACGTGCCGTTCGTCGGAACGCTGCTGCCATCGGTGGTCCGCCTCGTGCTCACCGCCGGTGGCGAACAGCGCATCGCCGTGCACTCCGGTTTCATCGAGATCGCCGACGACCACCTCACGCTGTTGTGTGACGTCGCCGAACTCGCCGAGAACATCGATGCAGCCCGGGCTCGTGAGTCGCTGGCACGGGCCGAGGCGGCCATGGCCGCCGACCCCGGCGACGGCGAGGCCACCGCGGCCATGCGCCGTGCCAGGGCTCGCCTGCGCGCCGTCGGCGCCGACGCCTGAGTCGGCGTCGTGCCGACGGCGCGCCTCGACGCGTGCCGATCTGGTGATCGGTCGGTGTCGCTGGCGCCTCCGGCTTCGCGCCGACGCAGCCGCACTGGTCCCGCAGCGGGATCGTCGTGATGCTGCTAGTGTCCCGAACTTGAACCGGCAGCGGGTCCTCATCGCTGCCGTGACCATCGCCCAGAGCAGTGCTGCGGGCCATCCCCGAGCCCACGGAGGAACACCAGCGTGACACCCGAGCAGATCGAGAGCGCTGCGTTCTCGACCGTCAAGCGTGGGGGCTACCGCACCGAAGAAGTCGACCGGTTCCTGCGAGCCATCGCCGAGGAGTACCGGATCGTTGCATGTTCGGGTTCGCCAGGCCGAAGGCACCAACGTCGATCTCGAGGCCGCCGGCGCCGAGATGGCTGCGCTGCGTGCGCGACGTCCACGCCCAGGTCGGCGAGCGTCGACGCCTCGCCGAGGCCGAGGCCGAGCAGCTGCGACGCGACGCCGAGATCGAAGCCGCCAGGATCCTCGCCGACGCCACCGAGCAGGCCGACACCATCCGCCAACAAGCCGATCGGGTGCTCGGCGATGCCGCAGCACCACGCCGAGCTGTTGCGCAGCGACGGCGAGCAGCGTGTCCGCGAGCAGGCCGGCGAGATCGTGCGATCGGCCCGAGCCGAGCTCCAGAGCCTGGTGCGCCGCAAGCACGACATCGCCGCGGCGCTGTCGTCGCTGCGCGGCGACCTCACGGCCATGGAGTCGACACTCGACAACACGGCCCTGTCACCCGACGCCCTCGACGACGACATCATCGACCAGACCTTGATCGATCTGCGAGAAGCAGAGCAGGTCGCTGCGAGCCCGGCACCGCCGAGCGCGCCCACCGCGCACCCGTCGACTGCTGCGACGTCGTCGATCTTCACCCCGCCCGACCAGTCACCGAACTGACCGGTCCTGCGAACGCCGTGACCGGCCCCCGGGCCGGTCAGTCGATGACGATGTCGTCCAGGCCGTCTTCGGGTTCGGGCCAGTCCAGGTCGAACGCTTCCAGCGTCTCGACCAGCAGCTGGCTGATCACGAGGTTGCGGTAGCGCTTGTCGCAGGCGGGCACGACGTACCAGGGCGCCCACTCGGTCGAGGTCTCGGTCAACATCGCCTCGAAGGCATGGCGGTAGTCGTCCCACCGGGCCCGCTCGGCCAGGTCGCCCTTGGCGAACTTCCAGTGCTTGTGTGGCTCGTCGAGGCGTGACTGCAGGCGATCGCGCTGTTCGTCCTTGGTGATGTGCAGGTAGATCTTGATGATCGTGGTGCCCTCGTCGGCGAGGAGGCGTTCGAACTCGCGGATGTGGCGGTAGCGCTTCGCCCACTGCTCCTCGGGTACGAGGTCGTGGACCCGCACCACCAGGACGTCCTCGTAGTGACTGCGATTGAAGATGGTGATCTCGCCGTCGGCCGGCACGTGCTCGTGGACGCGCCACAGATAGTCGCGGGCCAGTTCCTCGTCGGTGGGCTTCTTGAACGATGCCACCTTGACGCCCTGGGGATTCGTGCCGTCGAAGACGTGGCGGATGGTGCCGTCCTTGCCGCCGGTGTCGGTCGCCTGCAGCACCACCAGCACCCGGTGCGAGGCGTTGGCGTACAGCAGCTCCTGGAGCTCCTCGAGCCGGTCGTTCAGGGGTTCGACGAGATCCTTGAGCTCGGACTTCGACCAGCCGTCGTCGACGTCGGCGTCGATCTGGTCCAGGTCGACCGTGGCTCCCGGTGCGACGAGAAAGCGGCTGGTGTCGACGACAGGGTCCATGAGGATCTCCGGCTGGGTTCGATCAGGTGCCGTTGGGACCGTAGCCGGGCCGCACGAACCGGGCGTAGACGTCCTCGCCCATGCGCGCCCGCAGCGGCCCCTCGAGGTCGGGTGCCCGCCGAAGCGTGTGACCCCCGTCGACGGCGATGGCCTGGCCGGTGACCCAGCGGCTGGCGTCGGAGGCCAGCCAGACGACCGCATCGCCGATGTCGGTTCCCTCGCCGACGAACCCGAGCGGCATCTGTCGGCGATAGTCGTCGATGACCTCGGGCAGGTGGTCGAACATGGTCGCGGTGGCCTCGGACCGAACCACCCCGGGCCGGATGGAGTTGATCCGGATGCCGAACCCGCCGAGCTCGTCGGCGGCGCTGCGCACCATCATGTCGAGCGCCGCCTTCGACGAGGCGTAGGCGGCACGGAACCGGCCGCCGAGGGCGCCGGCGATCGACGAGATGGCGATGATCGAGCCGCCGGACTCGCGCATCGCGAGGCCTGCCGACTTCATCGTCGAGAATGCCCCGACGACGTTGACGTCGAGCACCTCGCGGAACGTGTCGGCCTCGGTGGCCAGGAACGGTCCACCGGTGCCGAACCCCGCGTTCGCGACCGCCACCTGCAACGCACCCCCGGCATCGGCTGCATGGGCGATCGCGGCGTCGACCTGGTCGGGTTCGGTGACATCGCAGCCGATCACGCGGATCTCGGCACCGGTGGCGTTGCGTAGGTCGGCTGCCGCCGCGTCGAGGACGTCGATGCGGCGACCGGCGATGGTGACGACTGCGCCGGCTTCGGCGAGGCGTTGCGCGATGCCGACGCCGATACCGGTGCCGCCACCGGTGACGAGCGCGTGCGCGCCGCTCAATGTGGTCATGGGGTGCTCCCTCGCGGTCCAGTACGGCAACGTAGCTCCGCCGCCGCGACGATCAGTAGTCGATGATGGCGTAGTCGCGCAGCTTGTCGAGGACGTGGCGACCGTTGATCAGCCGCACCGTTCCCGACTTCGACCGCATGACCAACGACTGGGTGCTGCAGGAGTCGGGTCCGTAGTGCACGCCGCGCAACAGATCGCCGTCGGTGATGCCGGTGGCGGCGAAGAAGCAGTTGTCGCCCTTGACGAGGTCGTCGGTGGTGAGCACCTGGTCGAGGTCGTAGCCCTCGTCCATGGCGGCTTTGCGTTCGGCTTCGTTGCGGGGCCACAGCCGGCCCTGGATCTCGCCACCCATGGCCTTGAGCGCAGCAGCGCTGATGACGCCCTCGGGCGTGCCGCCGATGCCGAGGAGCATGTCGGCGCCGGAATCCTCCCATGCGGTCGAGATCGCGCCGGCGACGTCGCCGTCGGGGATGAGACGAATGCGCGCACCGGCTTCGCGGACCTCGCGGATGATGTCGGTGTGGCGGTCGCGGTCGAGGATCACGACGGTGATGTCGCGAACGTTCTCGCCCTTCGCCTTGGCGACTGCGGCCAGGTTGTGGCCGATGGGGGCGTTGAGATCGATCACGCCGACGCAGTCGCGACCCACGGCGATCTTCTCCATGTACACGCACGGGCCCGGGTTGAACATCGTGCCGCGGTCGCTGACTGCGAGGACGGCGATCGCATTCGCACGACCGAGCGCAGTGAGCGTCGTGCCGTCGATGGGGTCGACGGCCACGTCGCAGCGGATCGGGGTGCCGTCGCCGAGGATCTCGCCGTTGTAGAGCATCGGCGCCTCGTCCTTTTCGCCTTCGCCGATGACGACGATGCCGTCCATCTGGACGGAGTCGAGCATGGTGCGCATGGCGTCGACGGCGGCGCCGTCGGCGCCTTCCTTGTCGCCTCGCCCCATCCATCGGGCTGCAGCCATGGCGGCCGCCTCGGTCACCCGTGCCAGTTCCATCGCCAGGTTGCGATCGGGCGATTCCTTGTCGGCCATTGCTGCCTCACCTTCGTGACGTCGTTGTCGTTCCCCAAGGTACCGAACCCGACGGCGGTGGGGGAGCGATCGTGTCGTTCGGGGCTGGTTTGCTCACTGCGTGCGGCCCGGCGTCACGCCGACGCCGGAGGGCATCGTGACGGTCCCTGCGCCGGGGAAGGGTTCGACGGCTGGTCGCGTACCCAGCCACCGAGCTGGTTCAATGGGCGTCGATGATCGCGACATGGTGCTTCCAATGCGGGCTCGAATACGCCGATGACGTGGCCGAATGCGTGGAGTGCGCCGTCCCGACCGTGCCCCATCCGCCGGGGTCGCTCGACGCAGTCGCCGCGGACGGTGGCGCGCAGGTGGCCTACGAGCTGCACGGGTGGAACGGTCCCGCCCGGGCCGAGGTCGCGAGGGACCTGTGGTCGGCGAAGGTGGTGCACGCCTGGCAGGGACCCACGCTGATGGTGCGCGAGGCCGACGAGACCGAGGTCGACGACATCATCGAGGCCATCGACGACCGCATGGCCACCTCGGCCGCCGAGGCCACCGAGATCGAGGGGGGCAGGGTCGGGTTCGACCTGGGGGCGCGGAACACGACGCTGCACGATGCCGTCGTCGCACGTCTCGATGCTGCCGCTGTGGGTCACGAACTGCTGGGCAACGGCTTCTTGTTGGTCGAGCCCGGCGACGAGGACGCCGTCGGCGACATGATCGAAGACGCGCAGGCCGAGCTGACCGGTCGGGGAACCTTCGGGCCCGGCGTCGCCGGCGTCACGAGCCACGAGGTCGTCGAGTCGCTGTTCCTGGCCGCCGACGTGCTTCGGCGCAGCCCGCGCGACCCCAAGGCGCAGCATCAGCTCATCGATGCCGCCGAGCTCGCGCCGCAGCTGCCGTTGCCGTTCGGCTACGAGGCCAACCTCTGGCGCACCGTGGTGGCGTTGTCCACCTCGATCGCCGAACGCCTCGAGGCCGGCGACGACGAGATCGAAGAGGACGCCGCAACGCTCCGCACCACCCTGCATCCCTATGTCTAGTGGTGGCGCTGGTCGCCGGATCCAGCTGCGGTGCGACTCCGGCACGGCGCCGGTGACTGTGTAGCGTCGTCCAGGTGCGCCTCGCCGAGATCGAGATCTACCACTCGCGCCCCATCGCACCGACGCGACGCGTTGCGGTCGGCCGGACGGACCTGCCGATCGATCCGACGCCAGGCCCCGGCGGGGTCCTGTTGGCCGGCATCGTGGCCCGGTTTCTGCGCGATGTCGACGCCGAGTTCCAAGACGACTATCTGCGGCTGTTGCATCAACTCCAGCGCGGTGAGCGCATCCCCCAACCCCGCTTGCGGCATCGTCTCCAGGTCGACACGGTGGGCATGACCCGCAGCCGTCACCGCCTCGAGCGCCGCGATGGCAAGCTCACGTTCGTGTTCGAGTCCACCAACGGTCGCCCCGAGCAGTACGTGCTGGGTGCTGCCTATGCCGCCGGCGCCCTGGCGTACTCCGACCGCCCCGAGGTCATGGAGATCATGCGTCGTGGTGCGAAGTGGCAGGGGCCAGTCGATGGTCGCCTCATCGCTCACCTCACCGGCCGCGAGGATGCGTTCGTGTCCGCTGATGGGTTCGCCGACCCGGTCGGGTGGGCACTCGACACCTTGGGGTTGGGCGGTGCCGACGCAGTCGCACCACCGCGCATCGAGATCCAGCAGCGATTCCGCGAGCTGTTGAGAACGGCGCACCCCGACACCGGCGGTACCGACGCCGAAGCAGCGCAACGCATCGCCGATCTCACCGAGGCTCGTCGGATTCTGCTCAGCTCCTGAGGACGACCGAGCAACTACCCTGCCGACCATGACCGTCGCCGGGCTGTTGTTGACCCATGGGGCCGGGGGGCACCGTGACCATCGGGTCTTCGTCGGCCTCGAATCGGCGCTCGCCACCGAGCCGGTGGTGCCGGTGCGCCGGATCGACTTCGCCTATCGGGCCAAGGGCCCCCGCCAGCCGCCGTCGCGGGTGCCGGGACTGGTGACCGAGGTCGTCGACGCCGCCACGGCCTGGGCCGATGAGCTCGGGGTGGACACCGGTCGCATCGTGCTCGGTGGACGCTCGCTCGGTGGTCGCGTCTGTTCGATGGCGGTGGCCGAGGGCCTCCCCGCGGCGGGCCTCGTTCTGTTGAGCTACCCGCTGCATCCGCCGGGCAAGCCCGACAGGCTCCGCGTCGAGCACCTCCCCGACATCGGCGTGCCCACCCTTGCGGTCTCGGGTGATCGTGATCCCTTCGGTACGCTCGACGAGCTGCGCCAGCACCTCGGCGTCATCGGCGGGCCCGTGGAGCTCGTCGAGTTGCCCGGTGACGCACACGACCCGAAGAAGAACGACGACCTGCTGGTGGGGTCGGTCGTCGACTGGGTGCGCGCCCTGGCCTGACCATGGTCGGTGCTGTCGCGGGATCAGCGGCGGTCGCCCGGGTTGATGTCCTCCAGCTCTCGGTGGGCGGTCTCGGGATAGCGGGTCAGGACCAAGAGCACGACGAGCAGTGGTGCCATCACCACGATGCCGAACGCTGCGGCGAAGCTCCCCAGTTGGTCGGAGAGCTCGCCGACGATGACGAGACCGAGTGCGCTGCCGGCCAGGGCGATGACCGTGATGATGCCGTTGGCGCGACCGCGACGGCCGGTTCCGAAGAGCTCGGCCTGATACACGCCCAGGGTGGGCGCGGCCATGGCGCCGATGATCGACGCAAACACGCTCGACGCCCACATGCCCCAACCCGCCCAGGTGTAGGTGGCGACGGTCAACAGCGCACCCCCGGCCACGCCGATGGCGGCAACGGGTCGGCGACCGCGCCGATCGGCGAGCTTGCCGGCGATCGCAACGCCGATGCCGACCGGCGTGTTGGTCATCAACACGAAGAGGCTCACCTGGGCGGCGGTGAACCCGCGCTCGTCGCGGAGGAACTCGTTGCGGAACTGACTTGCCGGAGCTGCGAACAACAGCGTCAAGAACGCGACCCCGGCAACGAGCATCAGGCGCGACCGCAGCATGGCATCGGCCTCGCTCTCGGGTGCGCCGGCGCTGTCGAGGTGTGCGGAGAAGCGGTCGGTCTCGGTGAGGTTGCGGGCCATCCACCATCCGAGGGGTAGCCCGATGAGCGGCACGACGTAGAGGATGCGCCACGCCCGGAGCCCGAGGTCGGCGAGGGGCAGGAACCACACGGCCATCCCCGCGCCGAGCCCGGCGCACAACGTCAGCACCGAGGCCACGTACGCCCGGGAGTTCCGCGGGGCGACCTCGGCGGCCATGATGCCCATCAACACGGCGATCGCGGTCGCGAACCCCCGGGCGATCGACTGCGAGACCCCGAGGGTCCACGGGCCGGTCGACACGGCGCCGACGACGGTTGCCGCCGAGCCGATCAGGATCGATGCGAGCAGCCACCGACGGCGACCCGAACGGTCCGCCAGCACGGACACCACCAAGGTGATGACCGTGCCGATCCGCACTCCGGCCAACAGCCATCCCTGGGCGCTGTCGGACATGGCGAACTCGTCGCTCGCGAAGGTGGCGGTCTGGCCGATGAGGGTGCCGAGATAACCGGTGACGAGCGCGGCGATGCACAACAGGCTGACGGTGCGGGCGGCGACGGCATCGAATCGGTCCGGTGGCGCCCACCACGGCACGTGATCGCCCGGGCGGCTGCGTCCGAGCTCACGCCGAGCGCCGATCGTCAGCAGCGGCCGCCACAGCGGCGTCGCCAACCGGAAGTCGATGCGTTCGGTGACCTGCCAACCGGTCGGCGCCTCGGTGACGGTGAGATCGCGGCGGTAGCGATCGAAGGGGCCGTCGGCCAGGCGGAATGCGCTCGTCTCCACCGCGGTATCGGCCTCGTCCCCGGCGACCGTGGCACCTGCCGCCGACGCAACCCGACGCTCGGCGACCAGCACGTCGTGACGCGGCGCACGGAGCATGGCGAGGCCGTTGTCGTCGACGAGGTGGTGTCTGGTCAGAACCGGCATGAGGGCGGCAGGGCCGTGCGCCGGGCGACGGCCACCCGAGTGCCGCACCGACCGGGCACGAGCCGAGCATACTGGTGGCGCCCGATCGCCCGGCCATGCGCCGCGGCGCCGTCACTGCGACGTCGACGGCGCCGCCCGCCAGCAGGCCCTTCCCGACCCAGGAGCCCGACCGCCATGTGTGCACACCCATGACCGACCGCATCACGATCCGTCCGAGTGGGCCGCTCCACGGCGAGGTCCCCATCAGCGGAGCCAAGAACTCGGTGCTCAAGCTGATGGCGGCAACGGTGCTCGCCGAGGGCACCTTCGTCATCCACAACGTGCCGGGTATCAGCGACGTCGACTGCATGGCCGACGTGTTGCGTGCCATGGGGTCGACGGTCTCGTGGAAGGGCCCCGGGACGCTCGAGATCGTCCGGCCGGCAGACATCGTGCCCGAGGCTCCCTACGAGCTGGTCGAGAAGATGCGGGCGTCGATCGTGGTGCTCGGCCCATTGCTCGCAGCCGTCGGCGAGGCGAGGGTTGCGCTGCCCGGTGGCGACGATTTCGGACCGCGCCCCATCGACATGCACCTCCGAGGCCTCGAAGCTCTGGGCGTGCAGGTCGAGTCGTCGCACGGGACGATCGGCGGCCGGACCGACGGGCTCATCGGTGCCGACATCATGCTCGAGTTCCCGAGTGTCGGTGCCACCGAGAACATCATGATGGCCGCCGTGCGGGCCAAGGGCACGACCACCATCGACAACGCCGCCCGCGAACCGGAGATCGCCGACCTGGCGGCCTTCCTCAACCGGATGGGCGCCATGGTCCTCGGCGCCGGCAGCTCGACGATCACCATCGACGGCGTCGAGGAGCTGCACCCGGTGGAGCACACCGTCATTCCGGACCGCATCGAGGCCGCCACGTTCCTGGCTGCTGTCGGTGTGGCCGGGGGCGAGATCACCCTGGTCGGCGCCCGACCGGATCACATGGACATGGTGTGTCGCAAGGTCGGCGAGATGGGGGTGCGCACCTCGACCGATCCCGATGGTCTGTGGGCGATGGCGACGAAGCGCCTGCGCGCCACCGACGTCGCAACGCTGCCCTATCCGGGTGTGGCCACCGACTACAAGCCGTTCCTCGTGGCGATGCTGTCGGTCGCCGACGGCGTGAGCATCGTCTCGGAGAACCTGTTCTCGGGGCGGTTCCGCTATATCGACGAGTTCGTCCGCATGGGCGCCGACATCCGTACCGAAGGCCACCACGCCGTCATCCGGGGCCGTGAACGGCTGTCGGGTGCGCCGGTGCGGTCCCACGACATCCGCGCCGGGGCGGCGCTGGTGGTCGCCGGCCTCGGCGCCGACGGCCAGACCGAGGTGTTCGACCCCCACCACATCGACCGCGGCTACGACGACCTGGTCGCGAAGCTGGCCGGCCTGGGCGCGGACATCACTCGGTCGGACGGATAGCAGCCAGAGACGGACCGGGCGACGCCCGCCCGCCCGTCCGCGCTCCGCTCAGGGGTCCGAACCCACGTCGGCGGCCTCGGTGGTCTCCGCGTCGCGTGCGGCCGCCAGGGAGCGGGCCCGCTTGTTGGCGACCAACAACAACACGAACAGCATCGCCAGCGGGCCGAGCACCATCAGGATCTCGTCCCAGCCGCCCTGGTGGGCGAGGATCGCGGCGAAGGTCGACACGGTCACGACGGTAGCCGGTGGGCGGGGATCGGCCGCTGCGCAGTGCGCCTTGCCGTGACCAGCACCGTGGTGGCCTGCGGTCAGTGGTGGCTCCGCCGAGGAGATCGGACGGCGAGATGCGACAATCGGAGGCCATGGATCGCCCCGACCAGCCACCGGCGCCGCCGGCCAACACGTGTTATCGCCACCCGGACCGGGCTGCAGGAGTTCGGTGCCAGCGCTGTGACCGTACGATCTGCCCGTCGTGCATGAACAGCGCATCGGTCGGCTTCCACTGCCCCGACTGCGCCAAGTCCGGCCGACAGACCGTCGTCAGCGGCCCCGCGGTGTTCGCCGGGACCCGACCCCTGATCACCCAGATCCTGATCGGCATCAACCTCGCAGTGTTCGCACTGAGTGTCGCGATGGGCGATGGCCTCATGGGCACCCGCGCGTCCGACGGGCTGTTGATCGAGGGCGCCGTCGCCGGGGTGCTCGTCGATCTCCAAGGCGAGTGGTACCGAGTCTTCACGAGTGGCTTCTTGCACTTCGGGCTGTTCCACCTGGCGTTCAACATGTACGCCCTGTGGATTCTCGGCCAGGACTTCGAACGCAGCGTCGGGCGGCTGCGCTACGTGTTGGTGTACCTCGCCTGCATCCTCGGCGGCTCGTTCGGGGCGCTGCTGGTGACACCGAATGCGTTGACCGCAGGCGCGTCCGGCGGCATCTTCGGCCTCTTCGGCGTCGCCGTGCTTGCGCATCGCAGTGCCGGCCGCTCCGTGTGGGACACGGGCCTCGGCACGGTGCTGTTGATCAACTTCGTGCTGACCTTCGGTGTCAGCAGCATCTCGGTCGGTGGCCACGTCGGCGGCTTCGTCGTCGGCCTGGCGTGCGGCTGGCTGTGCTACGAGCTGCCCCGTCGGGCCAAGCCCCCGAAATACGCCGTGGACGCCATCATCGCCGGTCTCGGCCTGGCGTGTTTCGTCGGCGCACTCTGGGCCGCCACCACTTGGCAGAACCCCATCTTCTGACGATCTCGTGATGTTCATCCACCGTCACGGTGGATGAACATCACGAGATCCGGCGCTTCACACGCGTGTGCGGGCGGCGCGGCGGGCTTCGCCGGCACGGGCCAGGGCCTCGCGGTCGCGGATGGCCATGTAGTTCTCCCGCCAGGCGTCGTCGTCCCACACCGAGGGTGCCTGCACCGTCGTCCGAGGCGCAATGGCGGTCGCGGCCACGTCGAGCGCCAACTCGAGCACGGCCCGCTGGCCGGCGACGTCACCGGGTCGCCCCAGGGGGTTGCCGAGAGGGTGGTCGGTGAACACGAACCGGGGGGCGCCGCACTCCTCGACGACGTCGCGCGCCGATCCGATGACGACGGTGGTGATGCCCCGGCTCTCGAGGTGGTTCGCGACCAGACTCACGGTCTGGTGACAGACCGGTCAGAGCGGGATGAGCAGGGCGAGGTCGACGTCGTCGGCGGCCATGGCATCGCCGATCCAGGGCCCGTGCGCCTCGAGCGTGCGCCGTTGGGAGTACTCGGTCGGCGCCCCGTAGAAGCGTGGCGACGCAGACCCGATGCGGCCTGCGGCGGCCAGATCCGCGAGATGGCCGACGGGGAGATGGGTCCCCTGGTCGTCGAGATCGGTGGCCTCGCGGTCCCAGAACAGATCGTCGGTGAAGACCGCATCCGGTGCATGGGCCACGGCGGCGGCGTAGGGCTCCTTGGGGGGCAGGGGAGCGACACCGTCGGGCTCGGACCCCGGCGGGAAGAACGCCGTGGTGACGATCCCGACCCGCGCCTCGGAGACGGGCGTCGACAGCGGGCTGAAGGCGACGTCGTCGAGGCGAGCCCACCGGTACGGGTGCTCGAAGCCCTGCGCGGCGTAGTACTCGCGTGACTTGTCGATGTAGCTGACGAACCGGCGATGCGTGTGGCGCTCCATGCACGCCATCATGTCCCACATGGCTGCGGGCCGGGTACCTGCCAGTTCCCGAGACGGTGATCCGGAGTCGGGCGGCGCGACGGCGGTTCAGCCGGCGGGGACGTGGGCCTCGGCCAGAGCCTTGAGCTTCTTCAGGTTGCGACGCCAGATCCATTCGAGGATCCGTCCACCCACCGGGTCGCGCAGCGGGCCGCCCATCCAGAACGGAAAGATCAGCTCTTCCTCCCAGCGGAACTCGGTGCGGCCAGGGCCCGCCGGCTCGAGGGTGAAGCGGCCGGTGCCGGTCACGATGCCGGTGTGGCGTACGCCCATGACCTCGCCCTCGACCCACTCGGTGATCTCCATCAGGTCGGTGAGTTTCGCGGGACCGACCTTGGTGTCGCACTCGAAGGTCGTCCCCACGCCGCGGGTCTGCTCGGACGTGAAGCGGATCGCCTCGGCATCGGCCATCCAGTCGATGTGACGCTCGATGGGTTCGACGACCTCCCAGACCACGGCGGGGTCGGCCTCGATGATGGTGCTCACACGGATGTCTGCCATCCACCAATCGTACGGCCCGTGTCGTGGCGCCTCGGTGTCCACCCCGCCGCCAGGCCGTGTGGTGCGTCACACGTACCCCGGGCCCGCCGTGGGATCGTCCGGGCGCATCCGCGTCAGTGGGAGCGGCGGTAGAGGCTGACGTGGTGGGTCGACTCGTCGGGCAGGAACGGTGCCCCCGACCAGTCGGCCCAGCGTTGCCACAAGACCAGACCTGCGTCGGCGCACAGTGCGTCGAGCTGGGTCGGTGACAGGTAGCGAATGATCCAGTCGCGTGCGATCACGACCCCGTCGGCCCGGTGGTGTTCGAGCACGCCGCGCACGGTCTGGTCGGCCGGGTCGCGCCGGGTACGACGGATGACGTGGCCGCCGGCACCGTCGTCGCGTTGGTCGACGTGTTCGGGCTCGGGCGCCCCGGCTTCGCCCATCGACGGGTCGGGCACGAACACCTCGACCGCGAAGACACCCTCGGGTCCGAGCACCGACGCCGATGCCGCCACGCAACGCAGTTGATCCTCGGCGCGCCACAGATTGAAGAACGTGTTGAACGTGGCGAACACGGCCCGATACGGCCCCCGCACCGGCGGAGTCGCCATGTCGCCGAGGAGGGCCGACACCGACCCCGCAGGGTCCTTGTCGGCCAGGATCGACAGCATGGCCGGTGACGCATCGATGCCATCGACGGCGGTGCCTGCCGCAGCCAGCGGCAGTGCGATCCGGCCGGTCCCGACGCCGAGCTCGAGGACCGGTCCGTCGCCGGCGAGGGCCCGCAACGCCGCCACGGTGGCATCGACGTCGGACACGTCGCGGTACCAGTCGTCGTACACGTCGGCGAACGCCTCGCCGTAGCTCTCGGGCCCGAGCATCGTCCGCAGGCTATTGCCCACACGCCGACAGCGCGATCGGCTGCAGTCGCGCAGGCGCGCCGGGCCTGGGTGCGACGTCGGACACCTCCCGCAGGCAACAATGGCGCGATGGACGAGCGGGGATGGGCGATGCCCGAGGAAGCACCCACCGCTGACCCGCAGCCGCCTGGGGTCGTCTTCGACTCGCCCCATCGTGCGACCCCCCGCTCCGACCACCCCGGGGACCCGGGTGTGCCGCAGCCGCAACGAGGCGAGCCCGACGAGCCGCCGGATCTCTGGGTGTTCCATCGCACCCTCTCGCTCGCCGACCTGCTCGACGGCGCCTTCGCGGTGATCAAGGCCCGCCCCCGCACGGTGATCGGCCTCGCCGCCCTGTTCGTCGTGCCCGTCGGGTTGATCGTGGCCGTGATCGACATCGGGTCGCTCGGCGGTGATTCGTTGTCGGTGCTCTTCGACCCCGACACCTACGATCCCGAGGCCTCCGCGACGGGCACCGGCACCGGCTGGTCCACGACGATCCTCGCTGCCACGCTCCAGACCTTCCTGGTCACCGCGATCGCGGCACCGCTCAGCCGCATCCTCGAAGCCTGGTACCTCCGACGAGACCTGAGCGTGTTCGAAGCCGTTCGGGCCGTCGGGATCGGCTGGCTCTGGCTCGCCATCGCCTTCGTGTTGTCCCGGATCGCCCTGATCGTCGGGTCCGTGCTGCTCGTGTTGCCCGGACTCGCGGCGATGGCGTTGTTCTGTGTCGCGGCGCCCGTCATCGCGATCGAACGCTGCGGTCCGATCGCGGGCCTGGTCCGGTCGGCTCGACTCGTGCAACGCCGATTCCTCGCGGTGCTGTGGATCTGCCTCATGGTGGCCCTGGTCTCGGGCCTGCTCTCGTCGCTGCTGCCGCTGCTCCCGGTCGCCATCGTCGAGCTGGTCGGGCTCCCCGGGCGCGAGATCGTGGTCGCAGCGGCAACGATCGCCACGTCGCTGATCGCACTGCCCTTCGTGTCGGCTGCGGCCGCACTGACGTACTTCGATCTGCGCAGCCGCACCGAAGGACTCGATCTCGAGCTGGCCATCGACGAAGCGTTCGGGCGGTGATCGCCCTCGCGGGCTTCCTCGTCGCCCGGCAACTCCCCGAACCGGCGGTCGATCCCGGCGAGGCCCGACGGACTCGCCGACCAGGTGCTGGCCGATCCCGTCTACCGCGACACCGAGCCGTTCCTCGACCGGGCGCTGCGAGCCATCGGCGAGGCCTTCGGGCGGGTCCTGCAGCAGCTCACGACCGGCGGTGCCGGGTCGGTCGTCGCCTGGGTGATCCTCGGCGTCGGCGTACTCGGCCTGCTCTGGCTGCTCCGCAACGCCTTCGGGCCTCTGCCCCGTTTCTCCGGTTCGGCGCCGGTCGACGCCACCATCGTCGGCGAGACCGTGGACCAGCGCGACGCCGCGGCGTGGCGTGCCGAAGCCGACCGGCTCGCCGCAGCACAGGCCTGGGACGAGGCCGTCCGTGCCCGGTACCGGGCGGTGGTGGCCGACCTGGTCGCCACCGGCGTCCTCGACGACGTCGCCGGCACCACCCCGGGCGAGTACCGGCGCCGGGTGCTCGCCGACGAGGCGCCCGGCGCGGCGACCTTCGCAGAGCTGACCGACCTCTTCGAGCTGGTCTGGTACGGGCCCCTCGACGCGGGCCCCGATGACTACGAGCAGTTCCGCCGTGACGAATCGGTGCCTCGGTCGCCCCGCTCGGGGCTTCGCGATGAGCTCACGCACGACCATGCTCGTGTTCTGGGGCGGACTCGTCGTCGCGTTGGTCGTGGTGGCGGTCGTCGTCACCGGCGACATCAACCGCGAACCACTCGACCCGCGCAGCGTGGCCCCCGATGGGGCTCGCGCCCTGGTCGACGTCGCCGAACGCGCCGGGGCCGACGTCGACATCGGCATCGAGATCCCCGACGACCGACGCCGAGGTCGCGGTGCTGTTGGCCGACACCTACGGCATCGCCGGGCGCGCCGCAGCTCGAGGACTGGGTCCGAGCCGGCGGCCGCCTCCTCGTCGCCGATCCCGGCTCGCCGTTGACGCCGGCCATCGGCTGCGTTCGCCCCGCACTCGGCGCGGGAGGGTGCTCGGTGTCTGCGCTGTCGCGGCGCGCGTCGCCTCACCGGCCTCGAGGGCGCCTACGCCACCGACGACACCACGGGTACGGCGTGCTACGGAGGCGGCGTGGTCGTCCGCTCGCTCGGCGACGGCGTCATCGTGGCGCTGGGCGGCCCCGGCCCGCTGCTCAACGAGAACCTCGCAGCCGCCGACAACGCCGTGCTCGCCGTGTCCGTCCTCGCGCCCCAGCCCGGGACGAGGGTCTCGTTCCTCGAGCCCCGCTTGGCGGTCGTGGCAGGTGAGAATCTCGAAGACCTCGTCGGGGACCCGGTGTGGCTGTTGCTCATCCAGCTCGGCGGTCGGTTTCGTGGTGATCGCCCTGTGGCAGGCTCGACGCCTCGGCCGCCCGGTGCCGGAACCGGTCCCCGTCGAGATCGCCGGATCCGAGCTCGCCGCGGCACGTGGGCGACTCTTGGCCGGGCTCCGCAACCCCGCAGCCGCCGGCAGCCGAGCTCCGCAGCCGATGCGCACCGGACGCTGGCCCGCGCCCTTGGCCTCGGCACCGGACACCGGCACCGACGTGCTCGCCGCCCGGGTCGCCGAACGGACCGGCGTTCGCCCTCACCGAGGTCGGGCATCTGCTCAGCGGACCCGGTGTCGACCGACGCCGACCTGTTGGTCGTCGCCGCCGGACTCGCCGACCTCACCGGCCTCGTCGACCCCAGCCACGCGGTCGCCGGCAGATCCGATCCGACCGCGCATCCAGATCCCGGCACCAGCCGAGCCGACATCGTCCGCCGATCGCGCCGGCCGACGGTAGCTGCGGCGACCGACCCCAGGAGCCAGCCATGACCGACCCCACCCAGGCCGACGACGCGGCCGCCACCCGCGACACCCTCGCCGCCGTGCGCGACGAGGTCGCCAAGGTCGTCGTGGGCCAGGACGGCATCGTGTCGGGCGTCATGACCGCGCTGTTGGTGCGCGGCCACGTCCTGCTCGAGGGCGTGCCCGGCGTGGCCAAGACGCTGCTCGTCAAGGCGCTCAGCAGCGCCCTCGACCTGCAGTACTCCCGCGTGCAGTTCACCCCGGATCTGATGCCCTCCGACGTCGTCGGGCAGGTGATCTACGACGGCGGGTCCTTCACCTTCCGCGAGGGCCCGGTGTTCACCAACCTGCTGCTCGCCGACGAGATCAACCGCACGCCCCCCAAGACCCAGGCGGCGCTGCTCGAAGCGATGGAGGAACGCCAGGTGTCCACCGAGGGAGCGGCTCGTCCGCTACCCGAGCCCTTCATCGTCATCGCCACACAGAACCCCGTCGAATACGAGGGCACGTACCCGCTCCCCGAAGCCCAGCTCGACCGCTTTCTGTTCAAGCTCCAGGTGCCGTATCCGTCGGCCGAACAGGAACGCGCCATCGTCGAACGCCACAACCGCGGCTTCGATCCCCACGACGTCGCCGGCGCCGGCGTCACTGCGGTCGCCGGCGCCGCCGACCTCGCCAAGGCCCGTCAGGTCGTCCGCCAGATCGTCGTCGAACCACCCGTGGTCGGGTACATCGTCGATCTCGTGCGGGCCACCCGGACCTCGACCGCCGTCTCGCTCGGGGTGTCGCCACGCGGTTCGACCGCGTTGTTGCACAGTGCCAAGGCCTGGGCGTTCCTGGCCGGACGCACCTTCGTCACCCCCGACGAGGTCAAGGCCGTCGCCAAACCGGCCCTGCGCCACCGCATCGCGTTGCGCCCCGAGGTCGAACTCGACGGTGGCACCGCCGACGGCGTGCTCGACGCCATCCTGGCGTCGGTCCCGGCCCCTCGCTGACCCGACCCTGTGCCCGTCCCGCTCCCACGCCTGGCCGTCGCCGCGATCATCGTCGCGCTCGTCGGGCTCGTGTCGCCCTGGTCGCTGCTGGCGACTGCGCTCATCGCCAACGGGCTGCTGGTCGGCCTCTTCGTCATCGACGCCGCGCTGGCGCCGACGCCGGCATCGATCGAGGTCACCCGGATCGCACCGTCGATCCTCACCGTCGGCCAGCGCGGCCGCATCGACTGGGTGGTGCAGCACCCGCACGATCGGAGCCTGTCGGTGTCGGTCGCGGACGAGTTCGCTCCGTCGCTCGGTGCGAGCCCACCGTCGCTTCGCCGTCGTCGTCCCCGCCGGCGCCCGAGCCGAGATCACCACCGAACTCCAGCCGACGCGGCGCGGCGCGTTCGCAATCGACGAGCTCGTCGTGCGGGTGGCCGGGCCGCTGCGGCTCGCCGCTCGCCAGAACGCTCGCCGCCTCCCGGCGCTGCTGCGGGTGAATCCACCCTTCCGTTCCCGTGACGAGGCCGAACTGCGGATCTCCAAGAGCCGGATCCTCGACGTCGGGCTGCGCTCGACCCGAGGCCGTGGCGGCGGCACCGACTTCGACCAGCTCCGTGACTATCAACCCGACGACGAGTTCCGCCGCATCGACTGGGCTGCGACCGCCCGGGCCGGTCGCCCGATCGTGCGCACCTACCGGGCCGAACGCAACCAGGTCGTGGTGATGCTCGTCGACAACGGTCGGGTGATGGCCGGTCGCGTCGACGACGTCCCCCGGGTCGAACACGCCATGGACGCAGCGATGATGCTCACCGCCGTTGCCGGCCACCTGGGCGACCGGGTCGGCATGGTGGCCTTCGACCGCCAGGTGCGGGCCGTCGTGCCGCCGGCATCGGGCCGGTCCCAGGTCGGCACCGTCACCGAGGCTCTCTTCGACCTGGTGCCGTCGCTCGACGAATCCGACTATCGCGGCGCCTTTCGCGAGACGCTCGCCCGGTTCCGACGGCGGAGCCTGCTGGTGTTGTTCACCGATCTCGTCGAACAGGCGGTGGGAGAGAGCCTGCTGCCGGCGCTGCCGCTGGTGGTTGCCCACCACGTCGTGGTCGTCGTGGCCGTCCAGGACCCCGAGGTGACCCGCTGGGTGACCGCCGCGCCCGCCGATGCCGACGAGGTCTACCGCCAGGCCGGCGCGCTGGCCACCCTCGCCGACCGCCGCCGCGCCGCAGCCCGTCTCGAAGCCATGGGGGTGACCGTCATCGACGAGCCCGCCGGCGCCGTCGCCGGTCGCCTCGCCGACGTCTACCTCGGCATCAAGGCAACCGGAAGGCTGTGATCTCTGGCCCGGCTCGTCTCCGGCTCCCACGCGCCGGGATCCCCGGCTCTGTGTTGTCGCACGGTCGGTCCGGGCTGTACGTCGCCGGGCGGTGTCGGCGTGCTGCGCAGCAGCAGCGATGAGCCGAGACGGCTCGGGGGTGCCGAAGTGACCCACCGGGGTGCGTCGCCGTCTCGGGGGCGGCGCGGGCGCCGACGTGTCCGGGGCTCGTGCGGCCGCCCTGATGCTGGGCTGTGTTGCTGGCCCGGCTCGTCTCCGGCTCCCACGCGCCGGGATCCTTCTGCTCGTGTTGTCGCACGGTCGGTCCGGGCTGTACGTCGCCGGGCGGTGTCGGCGTGCTGCGCAGCAGCAGCGATGAGCCGAGACGGCTCGGGGGTGCCGAAGTGACCCACCGGGGTGCGTCGCCGTCTCGGGGGCGGCGCGGGCGCCGACGTGTCCGGGGCTCGTGCGGCCTCACGTCGAGGCGGTCAGTTCCTGCACGGGGTGGTCGGGGGGCTGCGAGCCCGGGGCTGGTTCTCGTTCGCCGAGTTGGCCGGTCCAGCCGGCGGCGGCGCCGGCTCGGCCGAGGGTCACCACGGCGATCACCGGGACGGCGAGGGCCACGGCCCCGATGGTGATCCGCAGCGCTGTCGGCAGGCCGCTCGGGGTCACGAAGCCCTCGATCAGGCCGGCGGCCACGAAGGCGAGCACCAGGCCCAGCGCGATCACGACCGATCGGCGGCCCTCCTCGGCGAGCGCCGTCAGCCGCGTCCGGTCACCCGGGGCGATCACCGCCCACCCCATGCGCAGCCCTGCGGCACCGGCCACCACCACGGCGCTCAGCTCCAACAGGCCATGGGGCAGGATCAGACCCCAGAACTTCGCGGGCTCGCCGATGTTGTGGAACAACCCACCGGCCAGGCCGATGTTCACGCCGTTGTAGATCAACACCGCGGCGGTGCCGATGCAGGCGAAGACACCCATGGCGAACGCGATGAACGACACCTGGATGTTGTTGATCAGCACCTGTGACGAGAACTGCGCCGCTGCGGCCGACGAGTAGTAGTCCTCGAATTCCTCGGTCACGTAGGCCTCGCGTGCGGCTTCGTCGCCGATGGTCTCGACCGCCTGGTCCGACACCGCCAGCCAGGTCCCCATCGCCAGCGCCGGCACGAACAACAACAGCGCCGACGCAGCGACGAAACGACGCGACGTCCACACCGCCACCGGGAACGTGACGGTGAAGAACGTCCGGAGGCCCTTGGCCGCGCTGCCGCTGCGGCCGTAGAGCGCGCCGTTGGCCTCGGCGACCAGACGGGTCAGGCGCGTCGTCAGCGCCGAATCGCGGACCTCGGTGCGGGCGTAGGCCAGATGCGTGCTGGCCTGTTGGTACAGGCGGACGAACTCGTCGAGCTCGTCGGGGCTGAGATCGGGGCGGCGCCGACGAGCCCGCCGGCTCAGCGACTCGAGGCGCACCCAGCTCGGTTCGTTGCGGGCGATGAAGTGGTCGATCACCGACGACGGCCAATCAGATCGAGTGCGGAACGCTCAAGGTAATCGCGCCCGGCCGCTACGGTGAGGCCATGCCCACGGCCATGGCGCATCGTCCTGCGGGGATCATCACCCCGGAGGCGGTGGTGCTCGAGTTCGAGACCGCCAGCGTGGGGTCGCGCATGATCGCCCGACTCATCGACGGCGTCATCCTCTGGCTCGGCCTCATCGCGATCACCCTCGGCGTCATCCCGGTCCTGGCGATCAGCCCCGCCGGGGGAGTGGTGCTGTCGATCATCTTGGTGTTCGTGATGATCTTCTTCATGTTGTTCGGGTACTGGATGCTGACCGAGACGCTCATGCGTGGCCGCACGCCGGGCAAGGCGGCGATGGGTCTGCGGGTCGTCACCGTCGAGGGCGCGCCCGTGCGGTTCCGCCACGCCGCCATCCGGTCGATGGTGGGCTTCGTCGACTTCTTGACCCCGCCGCTCGGCCCGGTCGCCGTGCTCAGCGTGCTCGCCAGCCCACGCGACCAGCGGCTGGGCGACATGGCGGCGGGCACCATCGTGGTGCGTGAGCGCTCCGTGAGTGGCCCCACCGAGGTCGCCGTGATGATCGAACCGCCCGGGCGAGGCGAGGTGTTGGCGGCGCTCAGCCTCTCGCCGCTGAGTTCGAGCCAGTACCAGGTACTGCGCAATTTCCTGCAACGGGCCGCCACGTTGTCGCCTGCCGCGCGCACGCAGATCGGTGACCGGCTCGCTGCGGCGGTCACGACGACGACCGGCGTCGCCCGCCCGGGGGATCTGCATCCCGAGTGGTTCCTGCATGCGGCCGGACTGGCGCACCAGCGCCGATCGATGACGATGCTTCCCGGCGCCACGAGCCAACCGCCGCCGCCGGCCGGCGTCGCCGTCAGTGCGCTCGCGCCGCCACTCGGGGTGCCAGCCGCGGTCGTCCCATCGCCCCACGCGCCGCCACCACCGCCACCTCGGGCGGCCATGCGGCCGCCGCCGCCACCGCCGGCCGGGCCGCCTCCGCCGCCCCCGCCGCCTTCGCCTTCGGCTGACGGAGGCGCCCGGTAGCCTGGCCTCCATGGCTCCACCGGTCGTCTACCTCGATCACGCCGCCTCGACGCCGCTGCGCCCCGAGGCCGCCGAGGCCATGATCGCGGTGCTCGACACCGACTACGGCAACCCCTCCGGTGCCCACCGTCTCGCCCGGACCTCGCGCCGCCACATCGACGACGCCCGCGACATCCTCGCCGACGGGCTCGGCTGCCGGTCCGGCGAGATCGTCTTCTGCGCCGGCGGAACCGAAGCCGACAACCTCGCCGTGTTCGGCGTCGCCGCCGCCACCGGCGGCACCGTGGTGTGCAGCGCGGTCGAACACCACGCCGTCCTGCATCCGGTCGAGCACCTGGGCGGCCGCGTCGTCGGTGTCGACCGCCTCGGTCGCCTCGACCTCGATGCCCTCGCCGACGCCCTCGACGACACGGTCTGTCTGGTGTCGGTCATGCTCGCCAACAACGAGACCGGCGTCATCCAACCGCTCGACGAGATCGCCGACGTCATGGCCGAGCATGCCCCTCGGGCGGTGCTGCACACCGACGCAGTGCAGGCGTTCCCGTGGCTCGACGTGGCCACGATGGCCGCGCCGGCGCAGCTGATCTCGGTGGCAGGCCACAAGTTCGGCGGCCCCAAGGGCGTCGGCGCACTGGCCGTGCGGTCGGGCACCCCGCTCGGGCCGCAGATCCTCGGCGGCGGCCAGGAACGGGGCCTGCGCAGCGGCACTCACAACACGCCGGGCATCGTGTCGATGGGCGTCGCCGCTGCCGCCACCGTGGCGGAACGACCCGCCACCGTCGAACGGGTGTCGGCGCTACGCGACCGGCTGGTCGACGGCATCCGCGCGCAGGTCGCCGATGTGGTCGAGACCGGGCTCGACACGCCGGCAGACGGCCGGACGGATCGCTCCCGCAAGGTCGCCGGCAGCGCACATCTGTGTTTTCCCGGCATCGAGAGCGAGGCCTTGCTGTTCGTCCTCGAACAGTCCGGCATCATGGCCTCGGCCGCCTCGTCGTGTTCGAGCGGCGCCCAGGACCCGTCCCACGTGCTCGCCGCGATGGGCTACGACCGGGCGCTGGCGGGAGCGTCGCTGCGGTTGTCGCTCGGCCATGCGAGCACCGACGCCGACGTCGACCATGTGCTCGCCGTGGTTCCCGACGCCGTGGCGCACCTGCGAGCGGCCGGATCATGACCACGACCGAATCCGACCGGCGCCCGGTCCTCGTCGCCATGTCCGGCGGTGTGGACTCGTCGGTGGCCGCGGCGCTGTTGGCCCGGGAGGGCCACGAGGTCGTCGGGGTCACGATGAAGCTGTGGGGCGGAGCGCAGGACTCGGGATGCTGCTCGGTGTCCGACGTCGACGATGCCCGCCGCGTGGCCGACCAGCTCGGCATCGATCACCACGTGTTCAACTTCGGCGACGAGTTCGACCGCCACGTCGTCGACCCCTATGTCGCCGCGCACGCCGCAGGACGTACCCCGAATCCCTGTATCGAGTGCAACCGTCATCTCAAGTTCGACAAGTTGCTGCGACGCGCCGACGCCCTGGGCTTCGGGCGAGTCGCCACCGGGCACCACGCTCGCGTCGTCGACACCGCAGCAGGCCCCCGCATCGGGCGCGGAGCCGACGACGCCAAGGATCAGTCCTACGTGCTGCACATGCTGACCGCCGCGCAGCTCGATCGCATCGAGCTGCCCCTCGGATCCATGACCAAGGACGACGTGCGCGTCCTGGCGGCCGATCTGGGTCTCCGCACCGCCGACAAGCCCGACAGCCAGGACGTCTGCTTCATCACTGCCACCGGCGGGGGTCGGCAGCGATTCCTGGGTGATCGCCTGCCGCTGACCCCGGGCCGGGTGATCGACGACGCAGGCGCCGAGGTCG
The DNA here is from genome assembly GCA_963716795.1 of uncultured Acidimicrobiaceae bacterium. Classification (GTDB taxonomy): domain Bacteria; phylum Actinomycetota; class Acidimicrobiia; order Acidimicrobiales; family UBA8592; genus CAVQUE01. The sequence goes on from CAVQUE010000008.1 coordinate 280,320, forward strand.
GCGCAGTCGACGCCGTCGAACTCGTGACCATCGGCCAACGCAAGGGTCTCGGCGTGTCCGGCGAGAGCGAACCCCACTATGCCGTCGACGTCGATGTGGCTGGGGCGACGGTCACCATCGGCCGCCGAGCCGATCTGTTCTGCGCTGCGAGCCCCGTCGACACGCTTGCCTGGGTCGGTGCCCCCGTCGACGGCACGGTCGAGGTCCAGACCAGCGCCCACGGCACCACCGCCGAGGCCAGGGTCGTCCCCGTCTCCGAAACCGGCGACGATGCCGAGGCAGACGGCCGGGCCCGCGTCGAGTGGAGCGAACCGCATCGCAAGGTCGCCCCCGGCCAGGCACTGGTCTTCTACTGCGACGGTCTCGTCATCGGCAGCGCCATCGCCGCCTGATGTTCCCGATCTCGTCATGTTCATCCACCGTGGAGGTGGAAGAACATGACGAGAATCGGCGATTTTGGGTCCTACGCTGATCCCACCTCCCCCTCTGCAGTCGCCGTCGGAGGGAGTCGAGGTGCACGTCGACGAGAGATTTCGGATCCAACACGGGCTGATCAGTCGCGGCCAGGCTCGACAGAGTCTGTCGGACCGCCAGATCGATCGCCGCGTCGCCACCGGTTCGTGGGTTCGAGAGCACCCGCGTGTCTTCCGACTCGCAGCGGTGCCGCCGACTTGGGAGAGTCATCTCCTCGGCCCGGTTCTGAGCTCCGGGGGCCTGGCATCGCACCGGGCCGCTGCCGCGCTGTGGGACCTCGAGGTCTTCACCCAGCCGCCGCCGGAGATCACCGTGCCGCACGGGCAGTGGCTCCACCTCGAGGGGGTGCGCCTCCACCGAAGCACGCAATGGGATCGACGGGCGCCGGCCGTACGGCGTGCCATCCCCTGCACCGGCGTCGAGCGGACAATCTTGGATGCCGCCGGCGTGATCGCCTACCGCAAGCTGGAGCGGCTGAGTGAGGCCGCGATCCGAAAGCAGCACACCTCGTGGGTCGGGCTGCTCGGCGTGCTGAAGGACCACTCGGTGCAGGGCCGTACCGGGTGCGGAAAGCTCCGGCGGTTGCTCGAGCACCGTCTGGTGGACCGGACGATTCCGCTGTCGGACTTCAGCCGGCTCGTCGCTCAGTTGTTGGACAGTCACGGGGTGCCTTCCCCCGAGCTCGAGTACCGCATCGTCGATGATCGGGGCGATCTCATCCTTCAGGCCGACCTGGCCTGGCCGGCGCTGAAGAAGGCCTGGGAGCTCGATGGGCTTGCGTTTCACTTCGGTCGAACCGATGTCGAGCGTGATCGACGCAAGCGCAATCGGGCCAAGGCCCACGGATGGAACATCCAGGAGATTCTGTGGAGCATGTACGTCGACGATCCACGCGGCCTCGCGGCCATGGCCCGTCAGTTCTTGTCATGTTGATCCACCGCGGAGGTGGATGAACATGACGAGAACGGGGCAGTGGGCTCAGGCGACGGCGATGCGGCGGCGGCGGGCCTCGTCCAGCACATCGCCGGGCCGTGACACCGACACCAGCACTGCGGTCAGCTCCACCGTTTCGGCCCTCGGCGATCGCCCCACCCGCAGCGCGAGCGTGACGGGCCGGTCGACCTCGATCTCCAGCGCCAGCCCCAATGCGCCCATGGTCAGGTCGGTGGCGTCGGTGTCGGCCAGCGCCGGCCCGAGGTGCGCGACTGCGCTGCGCTTGAACAGCACGGGGTCCGCCACGGTCAGATGGTCGTGGACCACGACGCCCGCAGGGACGAACACGAGCCAGCGTCGCGCCAGGGCATGCAGCGACCGGATCAGGAACACCGCCATCGGCGCCCCGACGACCAGGGCGATGCCGCCGAGGATCCACTGCTCGGCGGCCAAGAGCAGGGGACCGGCGACGGTGCCGGCGACCACCAGCGCCCAGGCGATCGGGATCGGACCCACGAGCATGGGTCCGGGCGGGCGCAGCGGCACCCTCCGCTCGTCGCCGTAGGCCGAGCCGTTGGTGAACCACGCACCCATCTCGGGCAGCAGCGCCACCATCGTCACCACCGCCGTCGCGGCGAGCGCGACGACCGCTGCGGCGGACGAGCCGTCAACGACGGCAGCCCAGATCGCTCCGGCGAACGATGCCGGCGCCAGGATCCGAAAGGCGGTCATGGTCACCGGATGAGGGATCGCCGTAGCGGCGACCCCGAGGATCCACAGCGCCCAGAGCCCGATGGTCGCCGTTCGCTGGACGGGGGCGGATGCCGAATCCAACGCCTGGCCGAACAGGGGGCCGGCCGTGAACGGCAGCGAGGCCCAGGCGATGCGGACCACCCACGGCAACGCCGTTGCCCAGCGGCTGGGGCGGGTCGCGACGTCGGGGGAGGTGGCCATGGCGGCCCATGTTCGCTCCACCCGGGGTCCCGGCGCCAACCAGCCCGGCCGCAACAGGTCGCTCCCGTCGACCGGCGGCGCTCGGATCGAGGGGGTCGGGCCCTCGTCCCGAGACACCGATATCGTGCGGCCGGTGAGTACCGACCCCGCAGAGCGCATCGAGGCCCTCCGCTCGGTGATTCGCCGCCACAACGAGGCGTACTACGAACGCGACGAGCCCGACGTCCCCGACGCCGAGTGGGACGCACTCATGCGGGAGCTGCGGGAGCTCGAAGACGCCCACCCCGATCTCGTCATGCCGGACTCGCCGACCCGGACCGTCGGTGGGGCCCCGTCGACGACGTTCGCACCGGTCGCGCACACCGTGCCGATGATGTCGCTCGACAACGCCTTCAGCATCGACGAGGTCACCGAGTGGGCCGAGCGCCTCCAGCGCCGGCTGGGCGAGGACACCGACGTCGGCGCCTGGCTCTGCGAGCTCAAGTTCGATGGTCTCGCCATGTCCATCCGCTACGAGAACGGCCGCTACGTGCGGGCGGCCACGCGCGGCGACGGCCGCACCGGCGAGGACGTCACCGCCAACGTCGCCACCATCGCCACCATCCCGACGTTCATACCGGATGCCCCGCCGGTGCTCGAGGTCCGTGGCGAGGTCTTCCTGCGCTTGTCCGACTTCGCCGAGCTCAACCGGCGAGCCGACGAGGCGGGCGAGCGCCGCTACGTCAATCCCCGCAACGCCGCAGCCGGGTCGCTGCGCCAGAAGAACGCTGCGGTCACCGCGACCCGCAACCTGTCGTTCTGGGCCTACCAGCTGGGCGAGGTGCAGGGCGGCCCGTCGTTCGCGTCGCACCATGCCACCCTGGAGTGGCTCGCCGAGCTCGGGCCTTCCGGTGAACGACCACGCCCGCATCGTCACCGACGGCGTGGCCGGCGTGGTGGCCTACGTCGACGAGTACACCGCCCGCCGCCACGAGCTCGACTACGAGTTCGACGGCATCGTCGTCAAGGTCGACGATCTCGCCCACCAACGCGAGCTCGGCTCCACCGCACGCGCCCCCCGCTGGGCGATCGCCTACAAGCTGCCGCCCGAGGAGCAGGTCACGACGCTGCTCGACATCGAGGTCTCGATCGGTGCCGCGGGCTCGGCCACACCGTTCGCTCGCCTCGAGCCGGTGTTCGTCGGTGGCGTCACCGTCGGCACCGCGACGCTGCACAACGAGGATCAGGTCCGCGAGAAAGACGTCCGGCCCGGCGACCGGGTGATCGTGCGTCGCGCCGGCGAGGTCATCCCCGAGGTCGTCGGCCCGGTGCTCGCGGAACGGCCCGCAGACCTGCCCGAGTGGCGGTTCCCCAAGGACTGCCCCGTGTGCGGGGTGCCGCTGGTGCGGCCCCGCGGCGAGGCCCGTACCCGATGCGCCAACTACGACTGCCCCCGCCAGGTCCGTGGCCGCATCGAGCACTTCGCGCAGCGGTCGTGCATGGACATCGAGTTCATCGGCGAGAAGAGCGTCGACCTGTTCGTCGGGCTCGGCCTGCTCGGCGATGTCGCCGACCTCTACACCCTCGACTTCGACCGCATCGGCGCGCTCGAGGGGTTCGGCGCGACGTCGGTCGCCAACCTCCGGCGCGCCATCGACGAGTCCCGGCAGCGCCCGTTGGGCAACTTGATCTTCGGACTGTCCATCAACCACGTGGGCTCCACCACCGGTGAGCTGTTGGCGCGATCGTTCGGGCACCTCGACGCGGTCATGGACGCGTCGCTCGACGAGCTCGTCGCCGTCGACGGTCTGGGGCCCATCATCGCCCGCAGCGTCCACGAGTGGTTCCGGGTCCCCCGGAACCGCACGCTGATCGACAAGCTCCGGGCCGCCGGCGTGAACTTCGTCGGCCCCGAGGTCATCGCCGTCGACCAGACCCTCGCGGGCTGCGCCGTGGTGGTCACCGGCAGCCTCGAGGGCTACTCGCGCGACGAGGCCGCGGCAGCCATCAAGGCCCGAGGCGGATCGTCGCCCGGGAGCGTGTCCAAGAAGACCTACGCCGTGGTCGCCGGCGCATCGCCGGGTGGCTCGAAGATCACCAAGGCCGAGGACCTCCGGGTGCCCATCATCGACGAGTCGGCGTTCGAGACGCTGCTCGCAACGGGTGAGCTCCCCGACGGCCCGAGCGACGCCGGCGACGACGTCCCCCCGTCCCCCGACCAAGAGGATCCGACACCGTGAGCACCGCCATCGACGCCGTCCTGTGGGACTTCGGCGGGGTGTTCACCCAGTCGCCGTTCCATCACCTCGACGACTACGCCGCCACCTTGGAATCGACGGCCGACGTACTCGTCGATCTGGTGCTCGGGTACCACCTCGACGACGGCGACCATCCCTGGCACCGGCTCGAACGTGGCGAGCTGAGCCTCGCCGATGCCGCCCGCGAGGTCACCCTCCTCGCCGCCGAGTCCGGCGTCGAGGGGTTCGACATCAAGGCCTTCTTCGCCACCATGGGCGGTGTCGACGGCGGCACCCACCGCGAGGCGATGTTCGCCGTGGTCGAACAGGTGCGGGCCTCGGGGCGGCGCAATGCCGTGCTGTCGAACAACATCGTCGAGTTCTCGTCGCGCTGGCGTGGTCTGCTGCCCGATGGACTCTTCGACGACGTGGTCGATTCCAGCGAGGTCGGGGTCCGCAAACCCGATCCGGCGATCTTCGCACTCGCGCTCGAGCGCCTCGGTGGGCTCACCCCGGACCAGGTGGTGTTCCTCGACGATCACCCCGGGAACGTCGCCGCCGCGACCGAGGTCGGCATCACCTCACTGCTCGTCGGGGAGAACCCTCTCGACGCAGCCGCAGAGCTGCTGGAGCTCCTCGGGGTCGCGCCGGATCCGCAGACGGACTGAGCCTGTCCGGAGCGGCTGCCGGCAGGCCCACGGCGATCAGAGTGCGGTGAAGCACCACTCCACGCGTTGGATCGAATCGGGGTCCGACAGCGGCCAGAACTCTGCGACGGCGCAGTTCTCGTTGCCGACGAGCTCGGGCACGGCGCGTCCCGCGAGCGGCTGGTAGACGAACCGGTTGATCGTCGAGTCGAACGCAGCGGCCTGCTCGGCGCTGACCTGGGGGTCCTCGACGTCGCGCAACACGTTGACCTCGTCGGGGGGAATCGGGGTGCCGTTGATGAACAGCTGGGCGCTGTAACCGGCGACGAGGTCGATGCCGACCTGCGACTGCTGGAGGACCTCGGCCCCGGGCGCGGGGATGAGCTCCTCGACGGCGGGGTTCCCTGCCACGATCGGCTGTTCGGGGTCGCCGGTGGTGGTGATGGCGAACCCGATGATGAACAACGCCACACCGGCGACGGCGAGCAGCCACGGAACGCCACGGTTGAGTGCACGTCGTTGGGACGCACTGAGACGGTCGAGCACGGACATGACACCAGTCTGCACCGCGTCGGAGCCGAGTCCACGGTCGGGCGCCCCACGACCCGGAAACTGGTCGTGGTGGCCGGTCGTGGTGACCGGTCGTGGTGACCGGCCGACCGGCGAAGCTCGCGGCCGCTTGCGGCCGGTCGCGATGCCCTCTCGGAAACCATTGGCACGGATGGCGGGTGCCGGGCACCTACCATCGTCGACGATGTCCGAGTCCAAAGGCCCAGAGCACATCGGGCGCGTGCTCGGCGAGAGATATCGCCTCATCGCGCTCATCGGCATCGGTGCCAGCGGCGAGGTGTACCTCGCTGATGACACCCAGCTCCGCCGCCAGGTGGCGGTCAAGGTCCTGCACCGTCATCTCGCCGATGACGAGGTCTTCCTGCGCCGCTTCCGCGCCGAGGCCCAGGTCGCAGCGGGGCTGACCCATCAACACATCGTGTCGGTGTTCGATTGGGGCGAAGACGAGGTGCCGTACATCGTCACCGAGTATCTGTCGGGTGGGAGCCTGCGCTCGATGCTCGACGCCCGCGGCACCATCACGCCGTCCCAGGCGCTGCTGATCGGTCTCGAAGCCAGTCGTGGCCTCGACTTCGCCCATCGGCGCGGCGTGGTCCAGCGCGACATCAAGCCCGCCAACATCCTCTTCGACGGCGACGGTCATGTCCGCATCGCCGACTTCGGGCTCGCCAAGGCCCTGGCGGAAGCGTCGGCGACCGAGCCCAGTGGGCAGGTGCTGGGCACCGTGCGCTATGCCTCGCCCGAACAGGCTCAGGGCAAGCGGGTCGAGCCCGCCAGCGATGTGTACTCGCTCGGTCTGTCCCTGATCGAGGCAGTGACCGGCGAGCTGCCGTTCGAAGCCGACACGCCCATCGCCACGTTGATGGCACGCGTCGACACCGAGGTCCCGCTCGACGGTGCCCTCGGCCCGCTCCGGGGCCCGGTCGGTCGCGCCTGCGCCGTCGACCCGACGCAGCGGCCCGACGCCGGCGAGCTCAGCGTGGCGCTCATGGCCGCAGCCGAGAACATGCCCCGGCCCGACCCGCTGCCGCTGGTCGGTGCCATCGCCTTCGACCCGATCGCCGGTGGTGCACGAGACCACACGCTGCTCGCCGGCGACCCCGATGCCCCCGAGGTCATCACAGCGCCCGGCGCCGCACGCGCCGATGGGCCGAGCGGTCGCACCAGGGCGCCGACGGCCTCGGGAGCCGGCGAGGCGGGTCGACGGCGTCGCTGGCCCCTCGTGCTCCTGGCGTTGGTGCTGCTCGGCGGCGCCGGGGTCGGCACCTGGCTGGCGCTGGGCTCGACCGAGACCGCCACCGATCTGGTGCCCGACGCCGTCGGTATGACGCCTGAGCAGTTCAGCGCCGAAGTCGGGGACTTCTGGGTGCTCGACCAGGCACTCGTCCGCCTCGACGACAGCGTGCCCGGCACCATCGTGTCGACCGACCCCGTAGCCGGCACCGAGCTCGAAGAGGGCGAGACGGTCGAATACTTCGTGTCGCAGGGCAACGAGCTCAGACCGGTACCCACCAACCTGGTGGGGCTCCCGCTCGAGGAGGCCGAGGCCTTCCTCGTCGGTGCCCGCCTGACGCTGGGCGAGCCCGTCGAGGAACGCTTCGACGAGCAGGCCGAGCCGGGCGTCGTGATCGAGGTCATCACGACCGACACCGAGCTGCCCACGGGTGAGCCGGTCGACCTGGTGGTGTCGCGTGGTCCGCGGCCACGCCAGATCCCTGAGACGCTCATCGGGCTCACCTTCGAAGAGGCCGAGGCCCAGCTGTCTGCCGAGTCCCTGCAGGCCAATCGGATCGACGCGTTCGACAACGAGGTCCCGGCCGGCATCGTGATCGCCGTGGCGCCCGAGCCCGGAACCCGGGTCGAGCGGGGCTCTTCGGTGGACATCACCGTCTCCGACGGGCCCGAACCCGTGGTGATTCCCGACGTCACCGGGCTCGATGTGCCCTCGGCTGCGGCGGCGCTGCGCGATGCGGGGCTCAACATCGGCGACACCGACGGCCCGCCCGACACAACCGTCATCGCCACCGACCCGGCGGCGGGCACCACCGTGCAGTTCGGATTCCCGGTCCGGATCATCACCAGCGAATTCGGCTAGCGGTCGGAGCCGAGGTCACGTGAGCAGCCGGGTCACCCCGACCGGGCGGGATCACGTCGGGGGTACGCCCATGCCAGGACTGCGCTCGCTGCGAACAGCGCCACGGCGAGCAGCGTCCAGGCTGCGTGGAACGCCGACAATTGTGCGTCCGCGCGATTGCCGATGACGGTGATCACGACGGCGATGCCGATGGCGCCGCCGAGTTGGCGCATCGTCAGGTTGACGCCGTTGGCCTCGCCGTACTGGTCGGCGGGGACATCGAGCAGCGCTGCGGACGTGAACGTGGGCCACGCCATGGCACCGCCGAGGCCGGTGGCCAGCGCCGCCGGCAGGATCGTCGTCCAGTAGCTCGAGGTCTCGGTGACGAACAGCGCCATGCTCCCGATACCGCACGCGGTGAGCGCAGTGCCCCCGATCATCAGGGCTCGGTGGTACCCACGCTCGGCGAGATGCCCCATGGTCCGCGCGGTGCTGAGATGCACCAGCGGCCCGGGCGCGATGGCCAGGCCCGACGCCAGCACACTCCAGCCCCAGACCGTCTGCAGGAACAGCGGCGCTGCCAGCCAGTAGCCGCCGGTCGCCGCGTTGTACACCGTCGTCATCGACGACGCGACGACGAAACTGCGATGGCGGAACAGGCGGAGATCGATGATCGGATTGGGGTGGGTGCGTGACCGGATCACCACGATCGACAGCAGTATCGGAGCCGTGATGAGGGCCGCCAGGATCCGGGGATCGCTCCAGCCCCATTCGTCGCTCTGGAGCAGCGCAGCGATGACCAGCCCGACGGCTGCCGACGCCAACGGGCCGCTGACGACATCGACGCGGCCCGTGGTCGGCCGCAATGGCGGGTCGCGCAGATAGCGCAGGCTCGCCGCCATCGTCACCAGACCCAACACGGCGAGTAGGACGAACACGAACCGCCAGTCGCCCAGCTCGATCAACAGCGCACCGAGGGGCGCACCCGAGGCCCCGGCGATCGCTGCGACCGCGCCCCAGATCGCCACGGCGAACGACCGTCGCTCCAGCGGGAACTCGTACAGGGCGATCGACAACGAGCTGGGGATCATCGCCGCGCTTCCCATGCCCTGGAGCACCCGGGCGCCGATGAGGACCCCGACGTTCGGGGTGATCGCACACAGGATCGAGCCGATGGTGAACAGCCCGAGGCCACCGAGGAACACGCGCCGGCCCCCGATCCGATCGGCGGCTCGACCCGCCACGAGCAGCAGCGCCGCAGCCGCGATCGCATACCCCGAGATCGTCCAGGCCAGCGTGGTGCGATCGACGTCGAGATCGGCACTGATCACGGGGAACCCGACATTGAGTGCCGAGCCGGCGAAGGTCGTGAGCATCTGGCCGACGCTGGTGAGTGCGAGCACCAGCCACGCCCTCGTGGCGATGGCAGGCAGCTCGGTGGGGGTGGTCGTGGCCAAGCTCTCGAACGTACCGCAGACGCCGAACGGGTGAACGTGGCGTGACGGATTGCCCGGCTGCATGCCGGGCCGCCGAGTCGGTCACCTCGACGGGCTGACCGAGCGGCCCCGATGCGCTCGCGACGCAGCGGCCGCGGTCAGAGGGTCATGGCGAGCAGGCGGCTGTTGACCTCGTCGGCCAGTGCCTTTTGATCCTCGGTGGGCTGGAAGGACTGCAACAAGAAGATCCGGCTCATGTCGCCATCGATGCGGATCCGGCCGCCGAAGAACGCCTGGCCCACGGCCTCGGGATCCTGTCCGACGAAGAGGGCCTTGGCGACCTCGTACTCGAGAGTGACGGTCAGCTCGGGTTCGTCGAGGTGGCCGAGCACCGGCAGCAGGCCGTGATCGCCGGTGTCGACCGACGCAGCGATCTCGGACTCACCGTGGGGGACCTCGGTGATGACCAGGTTCATGCGCACCACCGCCGGCGGCTCCGGGAGCCGATCGGCGTACTCGTCACGCAACGCGATGGCCGCATCGATCCATTCGGGACTCAGGAACTCGTAGATACTCACCGGCGCAGATCGTAGCCGGGTGGGTCCGGGTCGAGCTCTGCGGTGTGGCCGGTGTCGTGGCGGGACGGCGCTGCACCCGTCGGTGGCGCCATTACCATCAGCGCTCATGCCCGACACCGATGCGCCCACCCCCGACGCGTCCCGGTCCGGTCCCGCTCGCATCTCCGCCGCCGAGGTCGCGGACGTGGCCCGACTCGCCCGTCTCGAGCTCACCGCCGACGAGCTCGACCGGTTCACCCATCAACTCGACGACATCTTGGATCACGCCGCCGATGTCGAGGCCCTCGACATCGGCGATGTCGAGCCCATGGCGCACCCCATCGCATTGGTCAACGTGGCCAGACCCGACGTCGTGGTGGCGAGCCTCGACCGTGACGAGGTCCTGGCCCAGGCGCCGGCTCCCGAGGAGGGCCGCTTCCGTGTGCCGCGCATCCTCGGCGAGGAGCCCTGATGACCGGAACCGCCTTCGTCCCGACCACCGACGACACTGCCGTCTCGATCGCTGCCGATGTCGCAGCCGGGCGCCGATCCGCACGCCAGATCGTCGACGAGCACCTCGCTCGCACCGCTGAGAACGACGACGCCGTCCACGCATTCGTGACCGTCCTGGCCGACGAGGCCCGCGCTGCTGCCGATGCCATCGACGCCCGCGTCGCCGCCGGCGAACCGGTCGGACCCCTGGCCGGTGTGCCGGTGGCCCTCAAGGACAACCTGTGCACCCGCGGCATTCCCACCACGTGCTCGTCGAAGATCCTCGACGGCTGGCGCCCGCCCTATGACGCCACCGTCGTCGAACGCCTCCGGGCCGCCGACGCCGTGATCGTCGGCAAGACCAACATGGACGAGTTCGCGATGGGCAGTTCCACCGAGAACTCCGCGTTCGGCCCCAGCCGCAATCCCCACGACCTCGACCGGGTGCCCGGCGGGTCCAGCGGTGGCAGTTCGGCGGCCGTCGCGGCCGGGTTCGCCGCTGTCGCACTCGGCAGCGACACCGGAGGCTCGATCCGCCAACCCGCTGCGCTGTGTGGCGTGGTCGGCGCCAAGCCCACCTATGGCGCCGTCAGCCGGTACGGACTGGTGGCCTTTGCCAGCTCACTCGACCAGATCGGTCCCTTTGCGCACAACGTCGCCGACGCCGCGCTGGTCCACGACGTCATCGCCGGCCACGACCCGCGGGACTCCACCAGCATTCCCCAGGATCTCGACGCCGCCGCGGGCGCGGTCGGCGGGGGAGTCGCAGGGCTGCGGGTCGGCGTGATCGCCGAGATGACCGGCGGCGGGGCCACACCCATCGAGGGCATCGCCGCCGATGTCCTGGCCCGCACCCGTGTTGCGGCAGATGCCCTGGCCGCCGCGGGCGCGGTCGTCACCGAGGTCTCGGTGCCATCGGCCATCTACGGTCTGTCCGCCTATTACCTGGTGGCGCCCGCCGAGGCGTCGAGCAACCTGAGCCGCTACGACGGCGTCCGCTACGGCCTGCGTGTCGACGGCGCTGACGTCGCCGAGATGAACACCGCCACCCGCACTGCCGGCTTCGGCGACGAGGTCAAGCGCCGGATCATGCTGGGTACCTACGCGCTCTCCGCGGGCTACTACGACGCCTACTACGGCAAGGCCCAGCGGGTCCGCACCCTCATCGCCGACGACTTCGCCCGCGTGTACGCCGATGTCGATGTGCTGCTGAGTCCCACCTCGCCGTGCACCGCATTCGCCCTCGGCGACAAGACCGCCGACCCGATGACCATGTACCTCAACGACGTGTGCACGATCCCGTCCAACCTGGCCGGCCACCCGGCGATCTCGGTGCCGTTCGGTGTCGGCGACGACGGCCTGCCCATCGGCGTCCAGATCCTGGCGCCCGCGCTCGGCGATGCGGTGATGTACCGGGTCGCGGCCGTGCTCGAAACGGCCGCAGCGCAGGAGGCGGCCGCATGAGTGCCGAGACGACGCGTGCGCACGAGCCGACGCTTCCCGAGGACTGGGAGTTGGTGGTCGGCCTCGAGGTGCACTGTGAGCTCCACACCGCCACCAAGTTGTTCTGTGGCTGCCCCAACGTGTTCGGCAACGAACCCAACACCAACGTCTGCCCGGTGTGTCTGGGCCTGCCGGGCTCGCTGCCGGTGATCAACGAGCGAGCCGTCGAGCTGGCGATGACCCTCGGCCGGGCGCTGGGTTGTGAGGTACGGAGCTCGATCTTCGCCCGCAAGAACTACTTCTACCCCGACATGCCGAAGGACTATCAGGTCACCCAGTACGACCAGCCCACCAACGTCGAGGGCTCGCTCGAGCTGCCCGACGGCACCGTGATCCGCATCGAACGGGCCCACATCGAAGAGGACACGGGCAAGTCCACCCACGTCGGCGGCGACGGTCGCATCAGCAGCGCCAGCCACTCCCTGGTCGACTACAACCGCGCCGGGGTGCCGCTGGTCGAGATCGTCAGCGGCCCCGACATCGCCACCATCGACCAGGCCAAGGCCTACGTCACCGAACTGCGCGACATCCTGCTGGCCACCGGCACCTCCGACGCCAAGATGGAAGAGGGCTCGATGCGCGTCGACGCCAACGTGTCGGTGCGCCCCCGGGGCAGCGACGAGCTGCGGACGCGCTGCGAGATCAAGAACGTCAACTCCGTGCGCTCCATCGGTCGGGCCATCGAGTACGAGGCCAAGCGCCACATCGGCCTCTACGGCGCCGGCGACGCGCCGCGCCAGGAGACCCGCCACTGGGACGAGGCCGGCGGGCGGACCCGTGCCGGGCGCTCGAAGGAAGACGCCGACGACTACCGGTACTTCGCCGAACCGGACCTGTTGCCCGTCGTGCCCACAGCCGAGGCCATCGCGGCGATCGACGCCGCGATGCCCGTGCTCCCGGCGAGGCGACGCAGAACTCTCGTCGATCTCGGTGTCGCCGTCGACGACGCGGCGCTGGTCGTCGAGCGCGGCGACGACCAGTACGCGATCGCAGTCGTCGACGCCGGAGCGGCGGCCGGCGCGGTCGCGAAGCATCTCGCCAACAACCTGGTCGAGGGCCCGGGCGCGCTCGGCGCCGACGTGTTCGCCGAGCTGATCGCACGCGAGGTCGCCGGCGCGGTGTCGTCGAACCAGGCCCGTGCGCTGCTGGCGCATCTGGCCGAACACGGCGGCGGGGTCGCCGAGGCCATGGAGACCCTCGGGTTCGAATCCGTCGACACCGGCGAGCTCGAAGGGCTCGTCGATGGTCTCATCGCCGACCACCCCGACGAGTGGGCCCGGTTCTGCGACGGCGACGCCAAGATCGGCGGGTTCTTCGTCGGCAAGGTCATGAAGGCCACCCAGGGCCAGGCCGACGGCAAGGTCGTCAACCAGCTCCTGCGTCGACGCGCCGATGCCTGAGGAACGGCAGATCTCATCATGCTGATCCACCGCCACGGTGGAAGAACCGCACGAGATCTGGTGATGGTGGTGCTCGCGCTGGTGGTGCTGGCCGGGTGCTCGGGTGGGTTGACCTCACCCGCGGAGGAAGCGAACAACGACGACGACGCTGCGCCGGTCTCGGAGTTCGGCTACACGATCGGCATTCCGCCCGAGGGCTACGAGCTCTGTGCGGTGACGGTGCCGTCGGCGCTGAGCCTGCGCCCGGCCGAGACCGCGAGCCTGCGGGTCTATGGCGACGCCACTGCCGACGATCCCTACGAGGGCCCGCTGTACGGCATCGCGATCTTCGACTCGGCTCCCCTCGACGATCTCTTCGTCGACGACACCATCGAGAGCAGCGAGGCAACCGTCGACGGGGCCCCGGCGCGCATCGGTGGCGGCGACAGCGTGCAGCTCGCCTCGTTGCCCCCCGACGCGGCACGGGCGATCGTCTGGAACCTGCCCGACGGTCGGACCGCACAGGTCGTCGTCCGCAACGACGACGACGCCGACCTGGTGGCCATCGCCGAAGCGGTCACGATCGACGGCGCGGTGGCATCGATCGATCCAGCGGTCCTTCCCATCGAGGCGGTCGACCTGGGCGACCTCTACCTGCTCGAAGGGCGTCCGCAGTTCCGCTTCAGCGCCGACTATCAGCTCCGCGACGACGATGGTGATCTCGACGACCAGCTGACCCTGTTCGGCGTAGCCGGCGACGCCGACTCGCTCGAGGCGCTCCGGTTCCGGGCCGCCGACAGCCGTAGGGTCGACATCGAAGGCGGCATCGGGGTGGTGGCCGACGTCGGCGTCGACGGCGACGGGCCGTGGTTGCTGCGATGGATGCCCGAGGACGGACTCATCTTGCAGATGCTGTCGTTCCGCCTCGGACCCGACGAGCTCCTCGCACTCGAGGAATCGGTCACCAAGGTCGGCAACGATGCCTGGCCAGGCCTGGTCGAGGACCTCGACCCCGGCACCTGCGAACAGTGAGCGACCAGTCGGCGGTCGTCGACCAGCTGACCGGCGCCGCCGTTGCCGGGATCGAGAGCCGACCGGTCGTCGCCCGCGGCAGTGATCCCTCGCTGGTGGACGATTCGCTGCTGTTCGACGAGGAGCGAGCGCTGGTCGCGTCGGTCGCCCCTGCTCGCTACCACGACTTCGTCATCGGTCGACGCTGCGCCCGCCTCGCCATCGAGGCGCTGGGCCGGCAACCGCAGCCGATCCTCGTGGGCGAGCGACGCGAGCCTCGGTGGCCGACGGGTCTGGTCGGCGCGATCACCCACACCGATGGGTACGTCGCTGCAGCCGTGGCCCGCAGCGATGCGGTGCGGGCGATCGGCATCGATGCCGAAGCCGACGAGCCCCTGCCCCAGGGGGTCGAGCGGCGCATCATCCGACCCGACGAGCAGCACCTGCTCGCGCACCGCGACGCCGGGGTGGCCGCCGTCGATCGGTTGATCTTCAGCGCGAAGGAGGCGGTCTACAAGGCGTGGTTCCCGCTGACCGGCGAGTGGCTGGGCTTCCTCGACGCCCGCCTCGAACTGGACACTGCGGCACAGCGCTTCGTCGCCCACCTGTTGGTCGATGCGCCGGTGGTGGACGACCGCCCCCTGCGTGCCTTCGAGGGCCGCTACGCCAGCGTCGGGGGCATCATCGTCACCACCGTCGAACTCCCGTCGCCCTGAGGCGGGCGTCGGGTCGGTGAGCCGACCGGCATCCCCGACCGTGTCCGAGGCCAGGCTCCGTTGCCGACACAAGGGCGACCAGCGAACCGACCTCGTTCTCATCGACGAGCCCCGCCCGCACACGGGGCGCTCGATCTCGCCGACCGGATCAACGAGCGCGAGTACCCAGGGCACGGCACTGACCAAGCGGACCATGTGGGCTGGACTCGAGATGAGCAGCGTGCGGGCCGCGATCGAGATGGAGACCCACACGGAGCTGTATGTTCGCTTGACCACCAAGAACTTCGAAGAAGCGGTGCGGGCCCGCAAGCAAGGCCGCCCACCGGTCTTCGCGGACTGACCAGCGGTCGCGAGCGACCACCAGGGGGAGTGCACATGGCCGGACCGATGGCAGGCATCCGCGTGCTCGACATCTCGATCGCGCTGACCGGGCCGTATGCGGCGGCGCTGTTGGCCGACCAGGGTGCCGAGGTGATCAAGGTCGAGCGACCCGGCATCGGCGACATCGCCCGCTATGTCGGCGTTGCCGTCAATGGCATGAGTTCGCTGTTCCTCGTGTGCAACCGAGGCAAGCGCTCGATCGCGGTCGACATGCAACAGCCCGACGGAGCCGACATCGTGCGTCGCCTCGCCGCCGAGGCCGACGTCGTCATCCAGAACTTCCGACCCGGGGTGATGGATCGCCTCGGGCTCGGGTACGAGGACGTGCGGGCGGTCAACCCCGATGTCGTCTACGCGTCGTTGTCGGGCTTCGGGCCCGTCGGCCCCTACCGCGATCGCAGCGCCTACGACACCGTCATCCAGGCCTATGCCGGCTTCGCCGCGAATCAGGCCGATGCCGACACCGGCACGCCGACCTTCCTGCGTCAGACAGCCGCCGACAAGGTGACGGCGCTGTTCGCGACCCAGGCCATCACCGCCGCGCTGTTCGCTCGGGGGCAGGGCCGTGGCGGCCAACACATCGAGCTGTCGATGACCGATGCCGTCGTGTCGTTCCTGTGGGCCGACGCCGCCGCCAACGAGGTGCTGCTCGCATCCGACGGTACCCAGAACTCGAGCTTCGTCGCAGGCTTCCAACCGATGCGGTTCCTCGACGGCTGGGGCATCGTCACCCCGACCTCGGACCACGACTTCGCCGGCATGTGCAAGGCCCTCGAGGTCGAGGGCTGGGACGATCCACGCATCGCCACGGTGACCGAACGCATCCAGAACCGCGACGTGCTGTCGCCGATCATGGACATGGTCTACGCCAAGGCTGCGAACCTCACGATGGCGCAGGCCACCGAGCGATTCGAGGCCGAGCGGGTGCCCTTCGCGATGATCCTGACACCGGACCAGCTCACCCGCGACGCCCACGCCGTTGCCATGGGCCTGTTCGTCGATGCCGACCACCATGTCGTCGGTCCCACCCGGCTGCCACGCCACCCCGCCCAGTTCGCCGGGACGCCGGCCACGCTCACCGGCGCATCCCCTGCGCTCGGCGAACACACCGACGCGGTGTTGGGCGAACTCGGCCTCGCCGGCGACATCGCCGCCCTGCGCGAAGCGGGCGTCGTGTCCTGAGGTGGCTCGTCCTACCGCCGACCGATGCCTCCGAGTTCAGCGCACAGTCGTGGGGCTCGACGCACGGACGCCGAACCAGCCGGCGGCGGCGATCGTCGCGCCGGTGGCCGACAGAGCCGCTCCGGCCAGGAACGCCACCTGGTAGTCGGCACTGTCGTGCAGCGCACCGAAGAGGAACGGCCCGACGGCCACCCCGCCGATGGTGAGCAGCTGGCTGTAGGCGAAGATCCGCGCGTAGGCGACCACACCGAAGGTGTCGGCCACGACGAGCGCGTGCAGCATCAGCAGGTTCCCGACCGATGCGCCCATCAGCGCTGCCGAGACCAACAGGGCGGTGCGTCCATCGGCGAAGGCGAGCGAGGCCAGGGTCAGCGCCTGCCAGAATGCAAGCGCCACCGTCATCGCTGCCAGGGACACGCGGGTGGCGACCCAGCCGCCGATCAGACGGCCGATCACGCTCGACAGGGCCAGCACCGACACGGCCAGGGCGCCGGTGGGACGATCGATGCGCTCTGTGCCGAGCTTCGCGATGTGGGCGATGCCGCCCACCTGTGCGCCCAGGATGCAGCCGAACCCGACCGTGATGGTCCAGAACAGACGGCTCCGGACCGCCACCTCGTAGGAGGTGCCCGACGGCGCGGCGCTGACGGTGCCGGCTGCGGCGTGGAAGCGGTGGCCGTCGGGCACTTCGCCGCGCAGCTCGGGGCGCGGCCACATGGCCAGCAGGGCGACGGCGTTGAGGGCGAGGAACGCGCCGGCCAGGGTCGGGGCTGCGTCCTCGAGGCCGCGTTGGTCGATGAGCCGGCTCGCCAGCGGCGTGACGACGAGCCCGCCGACCGACAGACCCGATGACGCCACCGACAGCGCGAGCGATCGCCGGACGTGGAACCAGCGGGTGACGAGCGTGGTGCCCGGAACCAGCCCGCACAGCGCGTACCCGACGGCGAAGCACCCGTAGGTGACGTAGAGACCGGCAGGGGAGTCGACCTGGCCGAGCATGGCCAGCGACCCGGCCCCGACGACGGCACCGATCGCCACCACCACCCGGACATCGCCCGACTCGATCCAGCCGGCAGCCAGACGTCCGACGAGCGCGCCGATCACGAAGAACATCGACGTCGCCAGCGACACCGAGCTGGTCGAGAACCCCGCATCGGCCGTGATGGCATCGAGGTAGACGGCGAGCCCGTAGAACGCGAACCCGGAGTTCGCGCAGAACAGCACGAAGACCGACGCAACCACCCACCAGCCGCTGAACACGCGCCCCTGCCGGCCGACGCCGGTATCCACAGTGCTCGTCGTCGCCATCGCCCGCCGACGCTACCCGCCGACGCTCCCTGCGCCGGTGACGAGCCAGGTGTCGCTGCGGTAGCGGATCCACAAGACGATGGCGCGGCTGATCATCAGCACCCAGATGGCACCCCAGAGCCAGCCGATGCCGGCGTCGAGGGCGGGTACAGCCAGCGCCAGCGGGACGAACAGCGCGGCGGCTCCGATCATCGCCCAGGCCAGGAAACGCATGTCGCCGGCGCCGATCAAGATGCCGTCGAGGGTGAACACCAGGCCGTTGATGGGCTGCATCAGCGCGAGGTGGATCATCAAGAACCCGGCCAGGGCCACGACCGCAGGATCGTCGCTGAACACGTCGGGCAGCAGGGTCCGCAGCGCGAGCAGGAGCACCGTGAACGTCGCGCCGGTGACGAGTCCCCAGCCCACCATGCGATTGCCCACACGTCGGGCCCCGACCACGTCGTCGGCCCCGAGGAACCGGCCCATCAGGGCCTGGCCGGCGATGGCCACCGCATCGAGGGCGAGCGCCATGGTGAACCAGAGCTGGAAGGCGATCTCGTGTGCGGCGAGATCGACGGTGCCGATGCGCGCCGCGGCTGCGACGGCGACCGTGAACGATCCCCGGAGCGCGGCGGTGCGCAAGAACAGGTCGCCGGCCACGACGGCCTGCGCCCGGATCAGCGCCCATCGTGGCGCCACCGACACGCGGTGGCGGCGCACCGCACGGGCCACCCACACCACCATCACCAGCGCCCCGGACCACTGTGCCGCCACCGTCGACAGGGCCGAGGCACCCACGCCGTAACCGAACCCGAAGACCAGGACCAGCTCGAGCACGAGGTTCGCGGCCGCGGTGGCGATCGCCACGATGAGGGGCCGCACGGTGTCCTGCAGGCCCCGGAGATAGCCGACGGCAGCCAACATGATGAGCATCGCGGGCAGGCCGAAGACGCTGATGCGGAGGTAGGTGCGGGCGAAGCCGGCGATGACCTCGGCGTCGTCGCCGCTCCCGCCGAGTAGCGCGATGATCGGATCGGTCCAGAACCACAAGAGGATCGCTCCCATGACGCCGGCCCCGGTGCCGATCCACAGGCTCTGCACCGCCTGCTCCGCAGCGTCTCGTTCCCTGCCGGCACCCAGCAGACGAGCCACGGCGGCAGTGGTCCCGTACGCGAGGAAGATCATCATCGCGTGGAACGTCAGCAGCGCTTGGCCCGCGAGGGCCACACCTGCCAGCTCGGCGGTGCCGATGTTGCCCACCACCGCGGTGTCGGCGAGGACGTAGAGGGGCTCGGCGATGAGCGCCCCCAGCGCCGGAACGGCGAGGCGAGCGATCTCGCGATCGGTTGCGGTCGGACGCAGCCGGGCGGCGAGCGTGCTCAGTCGATCTCCATGACGACGTCGGCAGCCGCGCGGTCGGCGATCGCATCGGCGACGACGTCGGGCGCCTCCCAGATCACGAGATGCCCGGCGTCGGGAACGACGACGAGCTGTGCGCTCGGGATCGCCGCAGCGATCCGCTTGTTCTCCGACAACGGCGTCAACCGGTCCTGGTCGCCACACACGACCGTCGTCGGCACCGCGATGTCGGGCAGTCCAGGGCGGATGTCGTAGCCCATGAGCCCGCTGGCGGCCCCGATGCGGGTGGCGTCGGGGCATCGCGCCGCCGAGGCCAGGGCATCGTCGACCATCGCCACGCTCGGTGATGAGCCGAACACCGCTCGGGCGAAGACACGTCCGTGCACCGGATGATCGACGATGACGCGATCCTCGCGCTGTGCGACCTTCAGCCCGTTGCGTCGATCGACGCCGGTGGTGGACGCCAGGGTGGCCACCAACACGAGCGACCCGACACGGTCGGCGCCGCTCTCGGGGGCGAGGATCAACAGCGACAATGCCGCGATGCCGCCCATCGAGTGTCCGACGAGGGTGACGTCGTGCAGATCCAGCGCACGCAGCACCTGGCCGAGGTCGGCGCCCTGGCGGGTCGGGCCGAACCCGTCGCCACCGACCGTCGACCCACCGTGGCCTCGTTGGTTGACGCCGATCACCCGGTGACCGCGCTCGACGAGGCGGGACGCAACGGGACCCCAATCGTGATGATTCGACGTGAGGCCGTGGACCAGCACGACCGGCGGGCCATCGGCGGGTCCGGCAATCGCCACCACGAGCTCCGCGCCGTCATCGGTGGGGACCATGACCTCGGTGTCGGCGGGGAAGCGGGGGCTGGTCCAGCCCGGGGGCGGGGGCGTCCGTTCGAGTCGGCGCACGATGCGCCGCTCACCGAGCCGGGCGGCGATGGCGCCGACCCCCACGGTCGTCACCACACCGGCGAGAAAGCTCCGCAAACGCATGGCCGATCACGATAGCCGCCGCTTCGTGCGTCGCTCAGCGGTCGCGTCGACGCGCCCAGTCGTCGTACCGGGCAGGGTCTGACCAGGCGCCGGTGGCGTCGTCGAATGCTCGGGCGGCGTCGGTCATGACCGCCCGATCGCCCTGGCGGGCACGGGTGGACGACACGGTGTGCATGTCGACGTGGAGGTGGTGTGCCCCGTCGTCGGGCAGCCGGTCGTCGCCGCGTCCGACCACGACGACGGTGGGCAGGGCCGCCAGGCTGGCGTCGCGGTGGGCATGGTCGTCGTAGAACACCACGTCGTTGATCTGGTGCCACTTGTCGGCACCCATCACCACCAGGTCGTAGCCCGCGGCGATGTCGGCGATGAGGCGATGCTCGGTGACCGTGACCGACACCGATGCGAGGTGGGTGACCGACGCGGCCACGACCTCGATCCGATCGTCGAGGCGGGGACGCTCCACGTGCTCTTTGAGGATCGGACGCCGCGACAGCACCAGATCGAACGTCGACGGTCGGTAGGCAGCGACGACGGCCTCGACGATGGCGAGGTGGGCGACGGTCGGCGGATCGAACGTCCCCGGATACACGGCTCGCAGCCCGCTCATGGTGTCGCCCTCGTCTCCCGGCTCCCCGACGGCCCTCGCGTCGCTCATGTCGTCGGCTCCGAGAGTCTGGTGAACACGACGGCCATCGATACCGCGAACGCAGACCAGGCGAGCACCACGGTCCCCCCGATACCGGCCCACTCGAAGAGCACGGCGCCGAGGGTGGCGCCCAGGGCATGGCCGGCTCCATAGGCACCGAACACCCAGGCCATGACCGTCGCACGCGCGCCGGGATCGAGCTCGGTGAACAGCGGGAGGAACGATACGAACGTGAACTCGAACAGTGCGAACACGACGCACAACAGGCCCATCGCGATGACGGGTGACGCACTGCCTGCGGGCAGCACGGCGATTGCGGGAAGCAGTGCGATGCCGCCGATCAACACGCATCTCCGCTTGCCCAGGCGATCGGTGAAGCGGATCGAACCCACCGTGCCGGCCAACTCGGCGGTACCGAGCAGAAAAGCAGTGAGTCCGAGTGACGCGACGGTGAAGCCGTGGGTGTCCTCGAGCCATGCCGCGAAGCTCACCAGGATCGCCTGGTGTCCCACACCCAACGCAGCGATCGCAGCAACAGGCGCGGCGAGCAATGCGAACCGGGCTCTGGCCCCTGGCGAGGACCTGGGCACGTCGAGGGCCGTATCGGTGGTCCTGCGTCCGGTGGCGACGGCGATGGGAACCGCCACGAGCGCGATCAACAACATCGCCGATCGCCAGGTGCCGGCGCGGATCACCACCGCGAGGATCGGCATCCCGACGAGGAAGGATCCGGCCCACGTGAGCTCGACGATGCCGATGGCCCGGCCCCGGACCGCGAACGGCACACCCCGGGAGATCCAGGCCGTGGCAGCGATGTCGAAGACGTTCTTGCCGATCGTCATCGCTGCGAGCGCAACGGTGAACTGCACGATTCCTGCGCTCGCCGCGGCGAGGGTGGCGGCCACGGCCACGACCGCGAGGCCCAAGGTCATCGCTCGTCCGAGGTGCGCGCGGTCGATGGCCCCGCCGTAGAGCGGCGTTGCGATGCCGACCAGCTCGCGCAGCGCGACGGCTGCACCCAGTGCGGTCAACGAGACCCCCAGCCCGTCGGCGATGGTGGGCAGGAAGGGGTAGATGCTCCGGATCCCGACGTTGCTGATGAAGCGCCCGGCGGCGACCAGCGCGAAGCCGGCCGGCAGGCTGCGATCGTGCGGTGCTCGGATGGCGCTGGTCACCACAGTCCTCGGAAGGGAATCGGGGTCGGGACGCCCGTCTTGTCGATCTCGTCCCTGACGGGGCATACTGGTCGACGTATGCGCATTCCGGCCATTCTGCTCGTATCGACCTAGCGCCCGACCACACCCGTGGTGCGCGCGCTGACCTCCCTCACCGGGAGGTCGTTTCGGTTTTCGGGCACGATCGCGAGCCCAGCGCCCGCTCCGCACTCGGTACCAGCGACCCAGCCAGCCACCCAACCCGCCATTCAACCCAGGTAGACAACCATGCAGACCAACGGTGGAAAAGCCCTGATGGACAGCCTCGAGGCCGAAGGCGTCGATGTGATCTTCGGCCTTCCCGGTGGAGCCATCCTGCCGGTCTACGACCCGCTCCTCGAGTCGTCGATCCGTCACATCCTCGTGCGCCACGAACAAGGCGCCGGCCACATGGCCGAGGGGTTCGCCCACGCCACCGGCCGCCCCGGCGTGGCCATGGTGACCAGCGGCCCCGCCGCGACCAACATCGTCACGCCCCTGGCCGACGCGATGCTCGACTCGGTGCCGTTGGTGGTGATCACCGGCCAGGTCTCGACGGCAGCGATCGGCACCGACGCCTTCCAGGAGTGCGACACCACCGGCATCACCATGGCCGTCACCAAGCACAACTTCCTGGTCACCGAGGCCGCCGACATCCCCCAGGTCATCCACGACGCCTTCCACATCGCCACCACGGGCCGTCCCGGGCCGGTGCTGGTCGATCTCCCCAAGGACATCGTCGACCCGACCAACCCGAGGTCGCACTTCGAGGCCTACAGCCCCAGCGGCCACGATCTGCCCGGCTATCACCCCCAGGTCGAGCCCGAGCTGGCGGCCGTGCGCGCTGCGGCCGAGTTGATCCTGGCATCGGAACGCCCGGTGCTCTACACCGGCGGCGGCATCTTGAAGGCCCGGGGCGCCGAGGCGCTGCGCGAACTGGCCGAGCTGCTCGACATCCACGTCGTCACCACCCTCATGAACCGTGGCGGGTTCCCCGACGATCACCCCCTCTGCCTCGGCATGCCCGGCATGCACGGCAACTACACCGCCATCACCGCGATGCAGGAGTCCGACCTGCTCATCACCCTCGGCGCTCGCTTCGATGACCGGGTCACCGGCAAGGTCGGCGGGTTCGCTCCCGACGCCAAGATCATCCATGCCGACATCGACCCGGCCGAGCTCGGCAAGGTCCGCCGACCCGACGTCGCCATCCAGGGCGACGTGCGCCTCACCATCGAGGCGCTCATCAAGGCGGTCCAGGAGCTGGGTGGCAGCGCAGTGCAGCCCGACCGTGGCGCCTGGCGCAGTCGGATCAGCGGCTGGCAGGAACGCTTCCCGCTCACCTACGGCGAGCAGGCCCCCGGCGAACGCCTCAAGCCCCAGTTCGTGCTCGAGACCCTGCGAGACAACACCCCCGACGACACGATCCTGGCGTCGGGTGTGGGTCAGCACCAGATGTGGGCCAGCCAGCACTGGCACTTCAACCATCCCTACACCTGGATCAACTCCGGTGGTCTCGGCACGATGGGGTTCGCCGTGCCGGCCGCGATCGGCGCCAAGGTCGGTATGCCCGACCGCACCGTGTGGGCCGTCGACGGTGACGGCTGCTTCCAGATGACCAACCAGGAGCTCGTCACCGCCAAGGTCGAGAACATTCCCGTGAAGATCGCGATCTTGAACAACGCCTACCTCGGCATGGTGCGCCAGTGGCAGGAACTGTTCTACGAAGAGCGCTACTCCGAGGTGCTGTTGGGGTCGGACCTGCCCGACTACAAGATGCTCGCCGAGTCGATGGGTTGCGTCGGCATCCGCGTCGAGGACCCCGACGAGGTCCTGCCGGCCATCGAGAAGGCCAACGAGATCGACGACCGCCCGGTGGTCATCGACTTCCGGACCGAGCCCAGCGAGAAGGTGTACCCGATGGTGCCGTCGGGCGCGACCAACAGCGAGGTCATCGTCGACCCGAGCCAGCAAGGACGGGAACGATGAGCACCACCCGTGCTGCGAGGTATGCCCAATTCTGGGACTTGTGCCTGCAGATCTCCGGCACAAGTCCCAGATTTCGCAGGGAGTGCACACAACCGAAGGGGCAACGATGAGCGCCAAGGGGTACGACACCCGCTATCACACCCTCGTGGTGCGGGTCGAGAACAGGCCGGGCGTGCTCGCTCGGGTGGCCGGGCTGTTCGCCCGACGGGGCTACAACATCGACTCCCTCGCCGTGGCGCCCACCGACGACGAGCGCTTCAGCCGCATCACCATCGTCGTCGACGTCGAATCGGCGCCGCTCGAACAGATCGTCAAGCAGCTCGACAAGTTGATCAACGTCGTCGAGATCCGCGAGCTCGACCCGCGCGACTCGGTCGAACGCGAGCTGATGCTGTGCACCGTCGGTGTCGCCGCCGACCAGCGCGGTCAGATCATGGATCTCGTGCGCATCTTCGAGGCCCGGGTGCTCAACGTCGGCCTCGGCTCGATGATGGTGTCGTTGTCGGGCTCGCCCAACCGCCTCGACGACTTCGAGGCGCTGCTGCGCCCGTTCGGCATCGAGGAGTTCCAGCGCACCGGCAAGGTCGCGCTCGCCAGCCTGCCGAAGGAATGACCCTGCGCGCTGCGGCCCGGTAGCCTCGGGCCCGCTCGCCGGAGCGCCCTCGGGCGTCCCGACACCCACAATCGATGCGAATGGCTGCGGGCGCCGTGCCCGCAGCACCCCAGACCCCAACCGTCGTCATCCGACGAAGACAGAAAGCGATTCCCGTGGCCAACATCTACTACGAAGCCGACGCCGACCGATCCCTCATCGCCGACCGCAAGGTCGCCGTGCTCGGCTACGGATCCCAGGGCCACGCGCACGCCCTCAACCTCAAAGAATCCGGCATCGACGTCGTCGTCGGGCTGCGTGATGGTTCGGCCTCGGTGGCCAAGGCGCAGGAGGCCGGCCTCACCGTGCACTCCATCGCCGATGCCACCGCCTGGGCCGACGTCATCATGATCCTGCTGCCCGACACCGAGCAGGCCGCGATCTACGACGAACACATCGCTCCGAACCTCGCCGATGGCGACGCGCTGCTCTTCAGCCACGGCTTCAACATCCGCTTCGATCTCATCACCCCGCCCGACACCGTCGATGTCGCGATGATCGCCCCCAAGGGCCCGGGCCACCTCGTGCGCCGTACCTACGTCGAAGGCGGCGGCGTGCCGTGCCTCATCGCCGTGGAGAACGACGCAACCGGTAACGCCAAGGGCCTGGCCCTCGCCTACGCCGATGCCATCGGCGGCGCCCGCGCCGGGGTCATCGAGACCACCTTCACCGAGGAGTGTGAGACCGACCTGTTCGGCGAGCAGGTCGTGCTCTGTGGCGGCACCACCGAGCTGGTGCGCTCGGGCTTCGACACGCTCGTCGCCGCCGGCTACCAGCCCGAGATCGCCTACTTCGAGTGCCTCCACGAGCTCAAGCTCATCGTCGACCTCATGTACGAAGAGGGCATCGCCGGCATGCGCTACTCGGTCTCCGACACCGCTGAATACGGTGACCTCACCCGCGGCCCGCGCGTCATCGACGACAACGTCCGCGCCACGATGCAGACCATCCTCGAAGAGATCCAGAACGGCACGTTCGCCGAGGAATGGGTGGCCGAATCCCGGGGCGGCCGCAAACGGTTCCACGAACTCGAGGCGGCCGGCCACGACATGCCCATCGAGAAGGTCGGCAAGGAACTGCGCGCGATGATGCCGTGGATCACCGCCGGCAAGGCCAGCGTCAAGGACACCAGCGGCGGCCAGGGCTGAGTTTCTGAGCCGGCTCGTCTCCGGCGGGCAGGCGCCGGGATCCGCGGTCTCGTGACGTCGCACGCCTGGTCCGGGGCGCACGTCGCCGGCTGGTGTCGGCGTGCTGCGCAGCAGCGGCGTCGTGCCGAGACGGCTACGGGGGTGCGGAAACCCTTTGCCGGGGTGCGCAGCCGTCTCGGAGGCGGCGCGGAGCGCCGACGTGTGTCCCCGGCTGGCGGCCTGGGCTCGCGCTGCTGGGCCGGCTCGTCTCCGGCTCCGTCACGCTGGGATCGTCGAGTCTCATGACGTCTCACGTCTGATCCGGGCTGCACGTCGCCGGCTGGTGTCGGCGTGCTGCGCAGCAGCGGCGTCGTGCCGAGCCGGCCGGCGTGGGGGCTAGGCGGCTGCTCTGGCGCGCACGGTGAGCTGTGTGTGGTCGCCGTCGCCTCGGCTGCGAACGCGTTGTGATCGACCTGTGATGTCGTTGTTGCACCATAGGCACGGACCCCGACGGGGGTTCGGAAAACCAACCCGTAGGAGGGTCTCATGCGACGGTTGTTCGTAGCGTTCTTGGCGGTTGTCGTGGTGGCGAGCGTCAGTGCCTCGGCCGGTGCCGCGCCACCGGATCGGAGTGAAGAGTTCGTCGGGACCGATTTTCCCGACTTCGGGAACGGAGTCGTCGTCTTCGTGAATACCACGCGAGATGCCGTCTGCACCGATGAACAGATCGAGTTCGAGAGCGACTTCTTGGATTGGGTCGTCGAATACGGCGATGCGTTCTTCATGTATCTGGAACAGAACAATGGCGACCCGACCGACTTCCCCGGTCCGTTCCCTCCTCCGGCTCCTCCAGCGCTGCGTGGAGATTGCGGTGGAAGTAGACGATCGTGCTCTCGACGTGGCCGAAGGTGAAGTGCTTGTTCGCGCCGCGTGCCAGGGCCCGAGTCACGCTCTCGGCCAGGTAGCGGTCTTCCGGAGCTCCCGTATGGCTCACGAAGCTCGACTCTCGCTTTGCGATCCTTGTCGCGTCGGGGCCGCCCGCGGGGTGGGCCAGCGAGTAGGCGATGGTGCGGGTCCGGCCAAGCGCAACCTCCGCAACCGCAGGGAGCGGCGCACCCGTCCGCGCCGCCATGCGTCTCGGTTTGCCCTGTCCCAGCCGCAGCCTCGGTGGTGCCGCCCGACCTCGGCGGGTCGCTCAGCGGGAGCTGGTGGCCTGGAACTTGCGGATGCTGAGGGTGGCGAACACCACGATGATGCCCGTCGACCAGGCCAGCGACTGCAGGGCCAGGCTCTGCGACGGCAAGCCGTTGTAGAGCGCCCGGCTGGCGTTGGTGATGATCGTGAAGGGGTTGTTCTCGGCGATCGGCTGCAGCCAGCTGGGCATCGTCGAGGGATCGACGAAGGCGCTCGACACGAACGTCAGTGGGAACATCCAGATGAACCCGGCGGAGTTCGCGGCCTCGACCGAGCCAACCGACATGCCGATCAGCGCCTGCACCCAGCTCAGGGCGTAGCTGAACAACAACAGCAGGAACGTCGCCAGCGCCGCCGCCGCCAGCGAGCCCTCGAAGCGGAACCCGACGGCAAAGGCGATGACCAACATGATCACGAACGTGAAGCAGTTCTTGACCAGATCGGCGACGGTGCGCCCGACGATGACCGCGGACTGGGCCATCGGTAGGGACCGCAGGCGGTCGACCAGGCCCTTGCTGAGATCGTCGGCGAGGCCGACGCCGGTGCTCGCGGACCCGAACGTGACGGTCTGGGCGAAGATCCCGGGCAGCAGGAACTGGTTGTAGGAATCGAAGCCGTCGACCTCGATGGCGCCACCGAAGACGTAGACGAACAACAGCACGAACATGATCGGCTGCACCGACGCGAAGATCAGCAACTCGGGGTTGCGGGGGATGATCCGCAGGTGGCGCCGGGCCTCGGTCCAGGCGTCGATGAACATCCACTTGGGCCCCGTCGGCACGGCCGCCCGATCGGCGGCTGCAGCGTCGGCGTCGACTTCTGATTCGACGGCGGCTCGTGCGCCCGGGTCGGGGGAGAGGGCGGTCACGTGGTCGCTCCTGCGGAGAAATCGTCGGGGGAGGCACCGGTGAGGGTCAAGAACACATCGTCGAGACTCGGGCGGCGGGTCTCGACGTCGACGACCTGGCACGAGCACGCGTCGAGCGCCCGGATGGCGTCGGGAACCACGCCGCCGCCGGCATGGATCGGTACCGACAACACCGGCTCGTCCGCACTGGTCTCGATCGGGCCCGACGCCAGCGGCGCGAGCGCCTCGGCGGCTCGGGCGACGTTGGCCATCGAGGCGATGGTGACGACCAGGCGGTCGCCACCGATGCGGTCCTTCAGCTCATCCGCGGTGCCTTCGGCGATCACATGGCCGCGGTCGATGACCACGATGCGGTTGGCGAGGGCCTCGGCCTCGTCGAGGTACTGCGTGGTCAAGAACGTGGTGGTTCCCTCGGTCCCCAGCTCCTCGATCAGCTCCCACATGGCGAGGCGGCTGCGCGGGTCGAGGCCGGTGGTGGGCTCGTCGAGGAACAACACTGCAGGCTTGGCGATCAGGCTCATGGCGATGTCGAGGCGGCGGCGCATCCCGCCCGAGTAACCGATGACCGTGCGCTCGGCGGCGTCGACGAGATCGAAGCGGTCGAGCAACTCGGCGGCCCGCCGCTTGCTGTCGGCATGGGACATGTGGAACAGCCGGGCGACGTATTCGAGATTCTCGCGACCGGTGAGGCGTTCTTCGACGGCTGCATACTGGCCGGTCAGGCCGATACGGCCGCGAGCCTCGACCGGGTCTGCCAGGACGTCGACGCCATCGACGATGGCGCGGCCGCTGTCGGGTCGCAGCAGCGTGGTCAGGACCTTGACGGTGGTGGTCTTGCCCGCACCGTTGGGTCCGAGCACACCCAGGATCGAGCCCCGCTCCATGTGGAGGCTGAGCCCGTCGAGCGCACGGGTCTGTCCGAAGACCTTGGTCAGCTCGATGGCTTCGACGGCATGCACCCAGCCGAGGGTAGTAGTGCCGGGCGGCGATCAGCCCGGGATATCGTCGAGACATCTCGCCCACCGAGCCCCCCATGCAGACCCACGACACCAGCCTCGACGACCTGATCGGTCGTCCCCTGGGTGACCTGCTCCGCAGCGGCGGCGACCACCGCCAGTCCGTCGACCCCGCCACCGGATTGAACGGCTACCGGGTCCGGAGCGCACCCCGAGAGGGCGTGCCCCTGGGATCGTGCACCGCGTCGTGGTGTTCGGACCTGGCATGGGCCGCAGCCGGCGACGTGCAGACGCAGTGGCAGCACAGCGCGGACGGACCAGCGGCTGCAGTCGCCAGGTCTGCAACCCAGGCCCGGGAGCGGCTGCGGCAGGCGTTCGATCTCGACCCCGAGGGCGCCGTCGTACTCACGCCCTCGGGCACCGACGCCGTGTTCGTCGTCTCGGCGTTGGCCCTGGCTCGCGGCGCGGACCGGGTCCATCACCTCGTGGTCGGTGCCGGCGAGCTCGGCAGCGGCACCCTGGGCGCCGCCAGGGGCGACACCTTCACCGAGGACCCGCCGGTGGCCGAGGCCGTTGCGAACACCATGGCGCCGAGCCCTCTGAGCGAGCTCGAAGCAGGCCTCGCCGGTCTCAGCGATCGCTGCACCGCCCAACCGATCTATCTGCGCTCCGAGCGTGGCGAACGCCTCGAGCCGGCCATCGTCGATGCCGCCGTGGGGGCAGCGACCGACGCTGCCGTCGCCGGAGGCGCCACGGTCATCGTGCACATGGTGGCCCACTCCAAGACGGGGCTGCGTGCCCCCTCGGTCCACCAGATCGACCAGCTCCGAGAACGCCACGGCGACCAGGTCATCGTGTTGATGGACGCCGCACAGGGGCGCGTGGCGCCGGTGGACATCCGCCGCGCCCTCACCATGGACTATGTGGTGCTGTTCACCGGATCGAAGTTCTACTCGGGGCCGCCGTTCAGCGGGGCGCTGTTCCTGCCACCGATCTGGCACGGCGACCCGGGTCCGCTACCGGACGGTCTCGTCGATTGGCTCGCCGCCGCGGACCTCCCCGATGACTGGCACGGTGCCCGGGGCCACCTCGCCGTCGAAGCGAACCCCGGACTGATCGCCCGATGGGAAGCCGCGCTCGCCGAGATCGAGGCGTACCACGCCATTGGTCCCGAGCAACGCAGCATCGTCTACCACGCCTTCGCCGCAGCCTTCATGGGCGTCTTCGGGCCGGCGCCGAGCGTCGAGCTCGACATCCCCATGCCGCCGGTCCACCAGCTCGCGAGTGGCCTGGGGGCCTTCCCGTCGGTGTTCAGCATCCGCATCCGTGACGACGAAGGCTGGCTCGGCGCCGACCGGCTCCGGACCCTGCACGCCGAACTCGACACGCCCGTCGTAGGCGAGGACCCGGCGCTGGCGCAACGATTCCACCTCGGCCAGCCCGTCAGTCTGGGACCCCCGCACGACGAACCGGTCGCAGTGCTGCGGGTGGCGCTGGGGGCCCGGCTCGTGCGTGAGCACGCCGATGCGCCCGATGGGGGATTCGAGTGGTTCCGCTCCTGCGCGAGTGCCCTGCTCCGCAAGATCGAACACCTCACCGGCGTCGGGCATGGCTGACGACGCCACTGGCAGCCCGGCTCGATCCACGCCGCCGCCGATCGAGCGGCGCCTCCCGGTGCAGGAAGTGGCGCCCGTTCTCGATGCCGCCCGCCGAGCCGGCGCCTGGACACCGACCACCACGTCGGTGCTCTTCCACGACCTCGGTCGCATGGAGGCCGACCTGGCGCTGCTGGGCACGCTGTTTCCCCCAGGAGCCGTCCACGGCATCGCCATCAAGGCCAACCCCCTCGTCGAGGTCCTGCGCGCCATCGTCGAGGCGGGATGCGGTCTCGAAGCGGCCTCATGGGAAGAAGTCGAGCTCGCCCGAGCCGCAGGATGCGATGGCAGCCGGATCATCTTCGACTCGCCGGCCAAGACCGACGAAGAGTTGCGGGCCGCCCTCGCGCTCGGTGCGTGGATCAACGCCGACCACGACGACGAGCTCGCCCGCATCGCACGGATCGGTGTGCCCGCCGACGCCCGCATCGGGCTGCGGGTCAACCCCGCATCGGGCGCGGGATCGATCGGCTTCACCAGCACCGTCACCGCTGACGCGAAGTTCGGGGTCCCCCTCGAACGCGCCGCCGAGCTGGTCGCGGCGTATCCGTTCGTGTCGGGACTGCACGTCCACACCGGCTCCCAGGGCGTCGGCCTCGAGCTGATCGCTGCGGCGTCGCGGGCGGTGTCGGAGATGGTCGAGGCAATCGACCTCGACTGGATCGACGTCGGCGGGGGCCTCCCGGTTCGGTACACCGACGACGATCCCGAACCGCCGACGCTGTACCAGTGGGCCGATGCGCTGTCCACGATGCCGTCGTGGGGACGGCGCACCGTCCTCACCGAGTTGGGACGCTGGGTGCACGCCGGTCGGGGGTGGGCGCTCAGCCGGATCGAGGCCGTCAAGGAGATCGACGGTGTCCCCACCCTCGTCGTCCACCTCGGTGCCGACCTGCTGCTTCGTCGGGTGTACCAGCCCGAATCGTGGGATCACGAGATGGTGGTCCTCGACCCCGATGGCGTGCCACGCCCCGGCCGACCGATCGAGACCTCGGTGGCCGGCCCGTTGTGCTTCAGCGGCGACATGCTGGCGCGGCGTCGCCCGCTCGCGCCGGCGCGCCGCGGCGACCTGGTGTTGATCCGCGACGTCGGCGCCTACACGATGTCGATGTGGTCACGGCACTGCAGCCGAGGCCTCCCTGCGGTGTGGGGCCACCGAGACACCGATGTGGTGCCGCTGTTCGCCGGCGAGTCGCCCCGCGACGTCGTCGACTTCTGGTCGCTGCGCTGATTCGTCGCTGCGTCAGCGGCAACGAATCACGACTGTTCAACTCGGGATTTGTCGTCTAGGGTCCTGCACCGCAGCACACGCAGGGAAGCCCGCGCACGGCGGGCACGACGAGGAGCGAACACATGAGCGCCGACTGGGGCTTCGAGACCAAGCAGATCCACGCCGGGCAGGAGCCCGACAGCGCGACGAACGCCAGGGCGGTGCCGATCTATCAGACGACGTCGTACACGTTCAACAGCACCGACCACACGGCCAACCTGTTCGGCCTGGCCGAGATGGGCAACATCTACACCCGCATCATGAACCCCACCACCGGGGTCTTCGAGGCTCGCATCGCAGAGCTCGAGGGAGCGACGGCGACGGCGGTGGGCATCCCCGGTGCGCTCGCCGTGGCGTCGGGCCAGGCCGCCGAGATGCTCGCCATCCTCACGATTCTCGAAGCCGGCGACCACATGGTCACCGGCTCGTCGCTCTACGGCGGCACCTACAACCTGTTCAACTACACCCTGCCCAAGCTCGGCATCGAGGTCACCTTCGTCGAAGACCCCGACGACCTCGGCGCCTGGCAGGCCGCCGTGCGCGACAACACCAAGCTGTTCTACGGCGAGATGAACCCCAACCCCAAGAACAACTGGCTCGACATCGCCGGCGTCAGCGAGGTCGCTCACGCCAACCACGTGCCGCTGATGGTCGACAACACCGCCGCCACCCCGTGGCTGGTGCGCCCGTTCGAACACGGTGCCGACATCGTCGTGCACTCCGCCACCAAGTACATCGGCGGCCACGGCACCTCCATCGGCGGGCTCATCGTCGATGGCGGCAGCTTCGATTTCGGGGCCAGCGGCAAGTTCGCCACCATGACCGACCCCGACCCCAGCTACCACGGTCTCGCCTATTGGCCCGCCCTTGGCGCCGGCAGCTACATCATCAAGGCCCGTGTGCAGATGCTGCGCGACCTGGGCGCTGCGGTGTCGCCGTTCAACTCGTTCCTGTTCCTCCAGGGTCTCGAGACCCTGAGCCTGCGCATGGAACGCCACTGCGCCAATGCGCTGGCCGTCGCCGAGTATCTCGATGGCTCACGACCAGGTCGAGTCGGTGTCCTACGCCGGGCTCGCCTCCAGTCCCTGGCACCAGCGCGCTGCCGATCTCACCGGTGGCCGTGGGTATGGCGCCATCCCGGCGTTCGAGATCAAGGGCGGCCTCGAGGCAGGAAAGAAGTTCGTCGAGGGCCTCGAGTTGCACAGCCACGTCGCCAACATCGGCGACGTACGCAGCCTGGTGATCCATCCGGCATCGACCACCCACAGCCAGCTCACCCCCGAGGAGCAGGCCACCACCGGTGTCACCCCCGGCCTGGTACGCCTGTCGGTGGGGCTCGAGCACATCGATGACATCATCGCCGACCTCGACAAGGGCTTCGCCGCAGTCTGAGACGCAGGAGGGGACGAGGCCGGTCGGGTGCTTCCGGTCAGTCCGACACGGTGGCGCCGGCGCGGGGAGCGTCCGGCCGTGGGTCGGTGACCTCGAGGGCGCCGCGCCACCGAGGGGCGGCGATGGCGATCGACGCGGCCCACACCATCGCCACCGCAGAGGTCAACGCGATGGTGTCGGCCGACCCGAGGTCGAACCCGCCCGAGCCCGCGAGCAGGCCCATGACCAACGCGCCGATGGGCACGCATCCGCCCCACACGATCTGGAACAGCGACATGACCCGGCCGCGCAAGCGGTCGTCGACGAGCTGTTGGATCAACACCTGCAACGTCGTGAACGATGCGATGTAGAAGAAGCCCGCCACGACCTGGGTGACCAGCGCGACCTCGAACGACGAGAGCCGCGAGAACACCAACAACAGCGCGCAGTAGGGCACCGCGAGTCCTGCGCCACGCCGCAGCGTGGCTCCCGATGCCAGGGTGCCTGCGGCGAGCGCCCCCAGCAGCGCACCGGCACCCGTGGCCACGCCGAGCCACACGAAGTCGCCCTTGTCGTGGTCGAGCGCATCGGCGGTGAACGAGGGGAGCAGCGCGATGTGCGACACCCCGAAGATCGTCACCACGGCGACCAGTGACAGGGCGGCCAGGGCAGGCTGGCGCTCCCGGGCGTGGCGCACACCGGACACGAGCTGTTCGCGAAAGCCAACCTTGGCGGTGTCACGTTCCTGGCTCGACAGATCGACGCCCGACATCAACACCAGGGCGATACCGGCGGCGACGAAGTAGGCACCCCACGAGACCTCGAAGAGCCCGGCGGCGATGATCGGCGCGATGAGCGCAGGACCGACGATGCGGCTCAGGTTCGCGCCGAGGGACTGCAACGAGATCGCGCTGGCCAGCTGGCTGGCCGGGACCACGTTGGCGGTCGCCGCCTGCATGGCGGGCCCCATGATGGCCATGGTGGTGCCGACACCGAGGGCGGTGACGAGGAGCAGCTCGGGGGTCTCGCTGTTGGTTGCCACGATCGTCACCTGGACCGCAGCGGTGAGCATCATCGCGCCGTAGCCCGCCAGGATCACCCGCTTGCGGTCGAGGCGATCGACGAGCACGCCGCCGATCGGACCGACGACCAGCACCGGCCCGAACGCGAACACGAACAGCAGCGAGACCCAGAGCTCGTCGGTCGTGAGGTCGCTCATCAGATCCTGATACGAGATGTGCGACGACCAGAATCCGAGTTGGGAGACCAGGGTCCCGATGTAGAAGCGAGTGAAGGCCGGGGTCTGGAATGCGGTGAACGCCGCGCCGCGCGATCTGGTCGTCGGCTCGGTCACCCGCACGACACCGTGCGTTGGGAGCTGTTCGACACGCGCCGACGATACCCGGCGTGGTCGAGGGCCGGTGCCGAGCCCGCCTCATCGCCGGGGCAGACCGAGCAGCCACATCGGGTGGGGTGACGTGCACCCGGGTCGGCGCGGCCGTACCCTGACGCACCAATGGTGCGACGTCGGCGAGTCCTCGAGACCGCAGCAGCGCTGGCCTTCGCAGCGCTGGCCGCGGGTGCGTGTGCGTCTCCGGAGATCCCTGTGGTCGCGGCGCCGGCGACGCCGGTTCCGACCGCCACCCCCGAGCCCACCAGCGCGCCGGCCGTGCCGGTACCCACTCCGGCACCATTCGACAGCGAACCCGGCGTCACCGCCGACACCATCCGCATCGGAGTCATCGCCGACGTGGGCGGCACCGCCGAGCTCGGCGCCGAGAACAACCTCGGCGCGTTCGAAGCCGTCGACGCCTGGGCCGCAACGGTCAACGCCACCGGCGGCATGGCCGGCGGCAGAACCATCGAGGTGGTGCGGTTCGACTCCCAGGTCGTCCGTCACGCCGAGCAGATCGACCTGGCCTGCAACAGCGACGTCTTCGCGCTCGTCGGCTCCGCAGCCCTCGATGACGGCGCAGGGCTCGATCAGCTGACGAGCGCCGAGTGTGCGCTGCCGGACTTCCCGGCGGCTGCGAGCACCGTCGAACGGCTCCGATCGTCGGGCACGTTCGTGTCCAACCCCATCGCCGGGCAGATCTGGAACGCCGGGTGGGCCCGCTGGTACCACGACACCTATCCCGCTGCGGTCGACGAAGCCGCGACGGTGCTGTTCAGCTTTCCGCCGGCACAGGTCAACGGCGAGCGCATGATCGAAGCGGCCTCGGCGCAGGGCTTCGAGTTCGTGGCCCGCCCCACCGCCGACCCCGGTACCGATTTCGCCGCCGAGGTCGAGGAGTTCGTCGACGAGGGCGCTCGTGCGTTGGTCTGGCGCAACAGCGCCAACCGTCTCCTCGGACTGTTGGACGAACTCGGATCCGGTCGGAGCCGCTTCCGTGTCGTCGACTGCGGCCAGGCCTGCTACTCCCGGACCTGGGTGGACGAGGCCGGCCGGCTCGGCAACGGCGTGTCGGTGTGGCTGCCGATCCTTCCCTTCGAAGATGCCGAGTTCTCGCCCGAACTCGCCCGATACCTGTTCGCGCTCCCGACGGTGCATCCCGATGCCGTCCCGACGGTCGTCGGCGTCGAGGCGTGGGCGGCCGGGCTGTTGTTCCAGGAAGCCGTCGAGCGCTCCCTCGGCACCGGCACCGCCGACTACGACCCCGATTCGATCAGTCGCGCCGGCGTCATCGCCGCAGCCCGGACCATCACCGAATGGGACGCAAACGGCCTCCAGGGCGTCGCCAATCCGGCCGAGGCGATCCCCTCGCCGTGCTTCACGTTGTTGACCCTCGATGACGGGATGTGGGACCGCACGTTCCCGGCGCGGCGCGGCGCCATGAACTGCCGCCCCGAAAACCTCGTCGAGCTGCAGTTCACCGAAGACCTCGACAGCACGCCTGACGTCGCCGTCGACGTCGAAGCCGACGCCGAGATCGCCGACGACAGCCTCGGCGGGGGCGAGAACCCCATCCCCGGTCCCGAGGAGTAGCTCTCGGCTGGTCAGCCGAACTTGGGGGCTTGGAACGCGGGGAGGCTGGGTTCGACGTCGGCGAACAGTTCGTCGCGTCGGGCCGAGATCTCGGCGACGGTCAGGCGCTTGCCGGTGAGCTCGAGCGACGCCAGGTGGCTGAAGGGCTGCATGCGCCACACGCCGCTGCCGCCGACGATGAAGGTCTGGCCGGTGACATCGGCGGCGTCGTCGGTACACAGCCACGCCACGAACGGCGATACGTTCTCCGGCGCATAGGTGTCGAAGGCGTCGGGGTCGGTGGGCGCCGCCATCGAGGCCGTGTTTGCGGTCATCGCCGTACGGGCCCGGGGAGCGATGACGTTGGTGGTGACGCCGTACTTGCCGAGCTCGCGACCGAACACCAGTGACATCGTCAAGATGCCGCCCTTGGCCGATCCGTAGTTGCCCTGACCAGCCGAGCCGAACAGGCCCGATTCGCTGGTGGTGTGGATCAGCCGTCGGGGTCCCTCGACGCCGGTCTTTGCCTGGTTGCGCCAGTACGCACCGGCGGCACGGGCGCAGACGAAGTGGCCCTTGAGGTGCACGTCGACGACGCTGTCCCACTGCTCCTCGGTCATCGAGAAGCTCATTGCGTCGCGGGTGATGCCGGCGTTGTTGATGACGATGTGGAGGTCGCCGAAGGCGTCGGTGGCGGCGGCGACGAGCTCGTCGCCTGTGCCCCAGTCGGCCACGTTGCCGTGGTGGGCGACGGCGGCGCCGCCCGCGTCGACGATCGCGGCCACGGTGTCGTCGGCGGCTTCGCCGATGTCGTTGACGACGACGCTCGCTCCCTCTGCAGCGAGCGCCAGAGCATGACACTGGCCCACACCGCTGCCTGCGCCGGTGACGATGGCGATCCTGCCGTCGAGTGAACCCATGGAACTGCCTCCTCTGGCCGTGCTCCGGCCTGCGCTCATGCGTCGCCGAGGTTATCTGACGACCCATCAGGGCCGCGGGAAGCGGCCGATCAGGCCGTGGGGATCCAGACCAGCGTGATCTCGTCGACGTCGATGTCGGTCTTTTCGAGCGTGACCTCGAGCGGCGTGATGGCCTCGGTCACGTCCTCCCAGTGATCGGCGAGCTCGAAGAGATCCTCGGCGAGGTCCTCTTCGAGCTCCTCGAGATCCTCGATCTCCTCGGTCAGGCGGTTCCGGGCGGTCTCGACGCGTTCCTGGGCCTTGTCGCGCATCCCCCGCTTCGAGCCCGCCCGGCGCAGGCCACTGACGATGGACCTGGCCGACTTCCGGCCACCGAACAGGCTGCCGAGCACGTCGCCGACGCCGGAGATGAGCTCGTCGCTGCCTCGCCGAGATGCGTCGGCCTCGGCTTCGCGCAGGCGGTCCTCGGCCTTGGCGATGGCGGCTCGTTCGCGATCGATCTTGGTCTCGTACTTGTCGCGGAGCTTGTCGGCGGCGGCATCGAGCTCGTCGTCGGCCAGACGCCGGCACCGCTCGCGGAAGTCCTCAGGGCTCTCGTCGGGCCGGGAGATGACCTTCAGCTCGGTGTTCTGCAGCAGCGACAGGGTCTCGGTCCGGTAGAGCCGGTCGCGCAGGTCGGTCGTCGCTTTCGAGTAGTAGGTCTTGTTCTTGATCTTGGCGCGGGCAACACGTACCGGGCGTTCTCGGGTGCGGTGCCGCCGAGGTCGCGATCGTCGTAGTCGACGGCGATGGCGTCGTCCATGTCGGCCTGTTGATCCTCGAGGGGAAACAGCACCGCCTCCCACTCCTGTTCGTGGCGGAGATCGCCGACCGTCTCGTCGAACAGCAGCTTCACCCGCGCCACCAGTGCCGCCTGGAGGCGGGTGCCACCGGCGACGGCGCCGAGGTCGGTTGCCCATGGTGCCGCGGGGTCGAGGTACGCGACGCGGGTGCCGTCGGCCACCGGTGGCGGGGTCGTGGTCTCGTCGTCGGCGAGTTCGGGTTCGGCCGTCGGGGTGCCGGCGATGACCTGGCCCGTGCCGGACGGAGTGGCCGCAGGGGCGGGCACGAGCTCGTCTCGACGCGGATCCATCAACACGCTGATCTGCTCGCGGGTCAGCGGTCCCGGCAGGTACGACAGGGCCCACCGGGTGGTGAAGATCTGCGGGGTCGGGGCCTTGGTCGAATACAGCACGAACTGGCGCTTGCCGAGGCCGCTGATGGTGGCGTCCATTGCCGCGATGTCGACCGCGCCCGAGCTCGACGTCATGCCCTCCAGCAGCCGGGCCTTGTCACGCTCGGTCTGGAGCCGGCCGATCATCCAGGTGCCGGCGTTGGAGATGGCCTTGTAGTCGAGGTCGACAGGGTTCTGGGTGGACAAGATCATGCCCACACCGAAGGCCCGGGCCTGCTTGAGAATCGTGAGGATCGGCTTCTTCGCCGGTGGCATCGCCGAGGGCGGCACGAAGCCGAACACCTCGTCCATGTAGATCAGCGCCCGCAGGTCGGTGGTCCCGGGCTGGGAGCGCATCCACGTCACCATCTTCGACAGCAGCAGCGTGACCACGAATTGGCGCTCGGCGTCGGTGAGATGGGCGATGGACACGATGGCGCATCGGGGTCTGCCGTCGCCGGTGAACAACAACGAACCGATGTCGAGTTCGACGCCCTCGAT
Source organism: uncultured Acidimicrobiaceae bacterium (assembly GCA_963716795.1). GTDB lineage: Bacteria > Actinomycetota > Acidimicrobiia > Acidimicrobiales > UBA8592 > CAVQUE01. The sequence continues at coordinate 319,009 of CAVQUE010000008.1, forward strand.
CCACGCCGCGAACGAAGGGCTCGCCATCAGCCCGTTGAGGGTCATGGCGAGTTTCATGCGATCGGCGGCGGGATAGAAGGTCTCGAGGTCGATGACGCCGAGCTTGCGCATCGGCGGCGTCTGGATGGCGCCGATGAGCCCGGCGAGGTCGATCTCGAGACCATTGCCCCAGGCGTGGCTGACGATGTTGGAGATCAAGATGTGCTCGCGGCTCGACAGCGGATCGGCGTCGATGCCGACCAGGCCCAGGATCGACGACGCGAAGCCCTCGATCTCATCGGCGATGGTCTCGGCATCGTCGGTGCCGGGAGACCGCAGCGAGCCGATGACGTTGAGGGGGATGCCGGCGTTGGAACCGGGGGTGTAGATCGCGAAGTCGACGCGGTCGTGCAGCGCGGCGATGTCGCTGCCGTCGAGGCCCCACCCCGCGAGGCCGTTGCGCCACAGGTCAGCGGTCTCGCCGGCTCGGTCGGTGACCGACACACCGTCTCGTTGCGCGGCGACGGCGTCGATCCAGGGCTCGAACTCGGCAGCACTCAGGTTCTCGAAGCCCAACAGCAGGTTCCCCATGTCGCCCTTGGGATCGATGACCAGAGCGGGGACGCCCTGGGCCAGGGCCTCTTCGAGTGCCACGATCCCGAGGCCGGTCTTGCCCGACCCGGTCATGCCGACGATGACCCCGTGGGTGGTGAGGTTCGCAGCCTCGTACTGCACGGCCTCGTCGGTGCGTTCGCCGGTGGCGGCATCGATCACACCACCCAGGTGCAGGTGGCCGCGGGGGGTGTCGGTCATCGGGGTGCTCCTCGTCGCAGGTGGATTCGCCTTCGTTCCCGCTCGGCCGCCGAGGGTAGTTGGTCGTCGCCGAGCCGTTCAGCGACCCGACCGCCGGCGAACCCGTCCTGCCGGCGTCGCCCGGTGGAGCCCTGCCCCATGCGCCCGCCGGGGCGTTGTGCAGGGTTCATCGGCGCACCACAATGAGACGTGTCGCACCACCGGCGGGCACGCGGCATCCGACGACGAAGGGACACCCCATGGGAATGATGGACAAGCTCAACGAGGCCAAGGACAAGGCCACGGATCTGGTCGAGGGTCAGGGCGACAAGATCGCCGACGGCGTCGACAAGGCGACCGACATGGTCGATGACAAGACCGATGGCAAGTTCAGCGATCACCTCGACAAGGTCGACGACCTCGCCGACAAGCTCCGTGAAGACGACGGCCCGACGCCCGCCGAGTGAACTCCGGGGCGTCAGCCCCGCCGGCATCGAAGAACCCAGACCAGTCCCCCTGCCGAGGGCAGGGGGACTGTCGCGTCAGGGACGGATCTCGTAGAAGGCGTTGACCGAGTGGTCGACGTCGAGCTTGCGGAACTGCGTGAACCCTGCGTCCCGGGCCATGTCCTGTGCCTTGGCCATCGAGAGACCGAGCGTGCCGAGCCCCGCGCCACCCGCCTCGCTCAACGCGGACGACATGCACGACAGCACGCTGATGCCATACATCAGCGGCGCCATGGGGTTCTTGGTCGCATTGTCGACGAAGGAGTCATGGGCCTTGATGTCGACCAGCAGCCACGTGCCGTCGGGAGCGATGGCCTGGCGCAGGGCGAGCATCATCCCCTGCGGGTCGGTCATGTCGTGGATGCAGTCGAAGGTGGTGATGAGGTCGACCGAGTGGTTCGACGGCAACGGCTCCTGGCGCGGGTCGTGGAAGTGGGCGTTGGTGGCACCGGCCTCCTCCCGCTTCTGTTCGGCGCGTCCCAGCGCGTAGCGCGAGATGTCGTAGCCGTGAACGACGCTGTCGGGGTACGCATCGGCCATCAGCAGCACGGCACCGCCGGCTCCGCACCCGACGTCGGCGATGGTCGCTCCGGCCTCGAGCTTGGCGACGACACCCTCCAGCGCAGGCAGCACCGTGGGCAGCAGGTACGCCCGATTCCACGGCTCGAAGCTGCGTTCGATGCCGACGGCGCCCTCGGGCCCATGGCTGTCGTAGTCGTGCCCGAGTCCCGTGCGAAAGCTCTCGGGCATCGCGGTCAGGGTGGCCATGGTCTGAGGCAGCCGGTGGAACATACCCATCCCGAACGCCGGATGGTCCGGCGTCGCCAACACGGCGACCGCTTCGGGCGTGAGGCTGAACTGCTCGCCGGTGTCGTCGACCTCGATCAGACGCGCCGAGGCCTGGTTGTGCGCCCACTCCCGAACCCAACGCTCGTGCAGTCCGGTGCGTTCGGCCAACTCGGCAGTGGTGATCGATTCGGTCGCATCTGCCAGCGCCCGGTACAACCCGAGTTGATCGCCGAGGTGGATCATGCCCGAGGTGACCGCGCCCTCGAGCTTGGTGAACACGCCGAACGAGTACAGCTTCAGCTTGTCCGGATCGATGTCGGTCTCGGCGGGCGCGCCGGAGGTCATCGGAGGCGTTGGACGATCATGGCCATGCCCTGGCCGCCGCCGACGCACATGACGTTCCTCCCGGCCACCCGACCCCTCGTGAGGAGCGTCGACGGCTCGGTGGTGTGTGGTCTCATCGGAGGCGTTGGACGATCATGGCCATGCCCTGGCCGCCGCCGACGCACATGCTCTCGAGGCCGAACTCCTTGTCGGCGTCTTCGAGGCCGTTGAGCAGCGTGGTCATGATGCGGGCGCCGGTCATGCCGAAGGGGTGACCGAGCGCGATGGCGCCGCCGTTGAGGTTGAGCTGGCTGTCGATGTCGATGCCGAGCTCATCCGCCGAGGCGATGACCTGCACGGCGAAGGCCTCGTTGATCTCGACCATGTCGATGTCGCCGATGCTCATGCCGGCGCGACCGAGCGCCTGGGTGATGGCGCCCACAGGGCCCATGCCCATGATCTCGGGGTTCAGGGCCGACACGCCGGTGGCGACGATGCGGGCCAGTGGTTGCAGGCCCAGCTCGGCGGCCTTGGTGTCGCTCATGACCACCACGGCAGCGGCGCCATCGTTGAGCGGGCAGGCGTTGCCCGCGGTGACGGTGCCGTCGGGGCGGAACACCGGCGAGAGCTGCGACACCTTGTCGTAGGTCGTGCCGGCGCGGATGCCGTCGTCGGTGCTCACCACGGTGCCATCGGCGAGGGTGTACGGGGTGATCTCCCGTTCGAAGAATCCCCGGGCCTGTGCGGCTTCGGCGAGGTTCTGGGAGCGCACGCCGAACTCGTCCTGGCGCTGACGGCTCACGCCGGTGGCCTGGACGACGTTCTCGGCGGTCTGGCCCATGGCGATGTAGATGTCGGGCAGCCCGGCCGGCGGGGCCCAGGCGTCGGCACCCTCGGCGGTGCGCTCGGCGGTGCGGGCCTCGGCGTCGGCGAAGGCGGGGTTGTGCGGGCCGGTGTCTGCGGCACCGTTGCCGTAGCGGCTCACGGTCTCGACGCCACCGGCGACGAAGACATCGCCTTCGCCGGCCTTGATGGCGTGGGCGGCCATGCGGATGGTCTGCAGCGACGACGAGCAGTACCGGTTGACGGTCACGCCGGGGATCTCGACGTTGCTCATGGCGGAGATGACGCGGGCGATGTTGTAGCCACCCTCGCCACCGGGCTGGCCGATGCCCCACATGACGTCTTCGACGTCGGTGATGTCGAGGCCCTCGACCTTGCCGACGACGTCGTTCAGGATGAACGCCGACAGATCGTCGGGGCGGGCGTCGGCCAGGCTCCCCTTGACAGCACGCCCGATCGGGGTGCGAGAGGTGGCGACGATGACGGCTTCGGGCATGGGGATCTCCTCGTGCAGGGGGAACGCCTGGCAGGTTACCGCTGGGTCGTCGCGGCGTGCGCACGTGGTCCCTCCGGCGGGAGCGTGCAGGCCGGGGTAGCGTTCGTCCATGGCGACGTGGACGGTCATCGACGAACAACAGACCCACGCGGTGGAGGGCGGTGACGAGCTGGCTCTCGACCCGGCTGTGCTCGGGTGGGAACGCAAGCCCGAGGGCCTCTGCCGCGGCGACGTGTGCATCCCGGTGCCCGACGTCGCCGACGGGCCGATCCCGGCCGGCACGCTCGCAACGCTGTTGGGTCGCCCCGCAGCGATCGACTCGGTCGAGCGGGTGGCAGCCTTCGCCGCGCCGGCCGCCGAGCGGGCCGAGGCGCTGCGCTCGGGGGTCGCTCCCGACTTCGAGCTCGCCGATCTCGACGGCACGACGCATCGCCTCAGCGATTTCCGTGGCAAGAAGGTCGTCCTCTACGCCTACGCCAGCTGGTGAGGGTGCCGCTACGACCTGCCCGTGTGGCAGGCCATCCACGAAGAGCTCAGCGATGAGGGCCTGGCTGTCATCACCGTCGCCATCGACCGGTCACCCGAAGACGCCCGGCCCTACATCGAAAAGGCCCAGGCGACGCACCCGAGCCTGATCGACACCGAGCACCGCGTGGCCGACCTCTACAACATGGTCAACGTCCCCACGGTGCTGTGGATCGACGAGGACGGCGTCATCGTGCGTCCCCAGGACGTCCACTACGTCTCCAACGAGTTCGCCGCCATCACCCAGTTCCACAGCCGCAAGCCCATCGAGGCGCTGCGAGCGTGGGTGCGCGGCGAAGCGCCGGCCTATGCCGGCGATGTGGCCGCCGACACCAAGGTGCCGACGGCGACCGACCAGGAGGCCCGCGCCGCGTTCGCAGTTGGCTGGCATCTGGTCAAGGAGGGCCGTCCCGAGGCCGCCGAGGCCTGGTTCGTCCGTGCCGGCGAGCTCGCGCCACACGACTTCACGATCCGTCGCGGCTCGATGCCGATCCGCGGCATCGACGCCCAGGGGCCGGCCTTCTTCGAGATGGTGGGGGAGTGGGCCAGAGACGGCAACGAGTACTACCTGCCGCTGCCCGACACGGCCACGAGCGCAGAGGACTTCGACGCCGACCCGGTCCCGCAGTACGAACCCGACGAACTCGCCGCCCGCATCGGTCAGCACACCCAGCGCCCTGCCGGGATCTGAGGCTCGGGAAGGGCTGGGGTCAAGTCTCTTTTCTCCCTTTCTCTCGGTCGGTGAGACTCCGCTGCCGAGTGCGCCGAGAAAGGGAGGAAAAGAGACTTGACCCCTGTGGTCAGTCGAGCGAGGGGCTGACGGTGTCGGAGCCGCTGCGGAACAGCGTGCCGGGGCGGGCGTCGGTGAACTCGCCGTGCTCGACGATGAGCTCGCCGTTGCACAGGACCTGCTCGACACCGTTGGCTTCGGCGTAGAGGCGGCTGGCGCCGGCGGGCAGATCGTCGCGGTAGGTGATCTCGCCAGAGCCGATGGTGGTCTCGTCGAGGACCACCACGTCGGCGTAGGAGCCCTCGGCGAGCCGGCCCCGATCCTTCAGGCCGTACAGCTGGGCCTGCACGTCGGTGAGTAGGTGGATGGCCTCTTCCATGGGCATGAGGCCGCGGCGGCGGACCGCCTCGCCGAGCATGTGGGTGGCGTAGTTGCTCGACAGGAACAGGTCGAGGTGCGCACCCGCGTCGGACGCACCGACGACGGCACGGGGGTCGCGCCAGATCTCGATGCGGGCCTCCCAGTCGACGTCGGGCTCGTCGGGCGGCGGGTTGCCGAACGACGTGGTCAACCCGTCGGCCACGGCGATGTCGCACAGCGTGTCCCACGGGCTCGTGCCCCGCTCCTCGGCGACCTGGTAGACGGTCTTGCCGGCGAGGCCGGCGTTCTCGGGGGCGCTGGTCTCGAAGATCGTCTTCGCGCCCCAGTGCGCCACGTTGCGCATCGGGCCGTCCTGCTGGGCGAGCTCGTCGAGGGCCTTGCGCCCGGCGGGGTCGGACAGGATCGCGAGCTTCTCGTCGACGCTCTTGGCGACGAAGATCTCCCACTCGGGCAGGGCATCGAGGATGAACCCGCTGATGAAGTTGAGCCGCAGCGACAACGTCATCGGCACGGTGAGCGCCACGACCTTGCCGCCGCGTTCGCGGGCCACGTCGCCCGCCCGGAGCTTGCCGCGGCCCTCGTCGAGGGTGCGGGCGTTGACGTTCATGACGTTCCAGTTGAGCGGGCTCTGCGCCGGCGGCCGACATGTCGGCCATCAGCTCGACGGCCCAGTCGTCGAACGGGCCGAGCGCAGGGATGAACTCGATCGAGGTGCCCTCGTAGTCGGCCAGCACCGAACACAGCGCGATCAGCTCGTCGGCCTCGGCGTAGCGGCTGGGGACCATGTGGCCGTCGGCGTCGTTGTGGGTGCGTGCCCACGACGACGAGAACCCGATGCCACCGGCGTCGAGGCCGGCCCGCAGCAGGTCCTGCATCGCCGCGAGCTCGTCGGGGGTGCACGGGCGCTTGACGGCGTCGTCGCCCATGACCACCCGGCGCAGCGCCGAGTGGCCGACCTTGAACCCGGCGTTGATCGACAGGCCGTCCGTCGAGGGCGTCGAGGTACTCGGCGGTGCTGGACCAGTTCCACGGCACGCCGGCCTGGAGGGTCTCGAGCGGCATGCCCTCGACCCGGGCCAGCATGCGCATGAGGTAGTCGCCGTGGGCGGGGTCGTCGCCGAGCGGGGCGATGGTGAAGCCGCAGTTGCCGCCGATGACCGAGGTGACGCCGTGCAGCGGCGACGGCGACAGCGTGGTGTCCCAGAACACCTGCGCGTCGAGGTGGGTGTGGACGTCGACGAAGCCGGGCGCGACGACCTTGCCGGTGGCGTCGATGCGCTGCGCCGCCTCGGCGTCGGCGAGGTCGGCGATGGCGGTGACGCGGTCGCCGACGATGCCGACATCGGCGCGCCGACGCGGCGCGTTGGTGCCGTCGATCACGTCGCCGCCGGAGATGATGACGTCGAACACGGTGCTTCCCCCTGGGGTCTGGCCGACCTCGTCGTCGACCTCGATGCGTGACACCCAACCGTAGTCGTCCGCCCCACACCGTGACGTCTGGGACGCCCTGCACTCCCGGTGAACCGAGCGCACCGTCTTCACCCGACGTGATGCATCGGCCCGGACGCGGCCGACCGAGCGCCGTGATCTGACGGGGCGTCAGCTCGCAGCGTGGCGCACTAGGATCAGCGCCGCCGAACACCGGGAGGGCAACCGTGACCACGATCGACGTCGACCGCGAATGGACGCTGCGCATCGGAGGTGAGGCGGTCAGTACCGCCGCCACCTACGACATCGTCGACCCCAACACCACCGAGGTCGTCGGTCGGGCCCCTGAGGCCACGGTCGACCGACGCCAACGCTGCCGCCGCCGCTGCCAAGGAGGCCCTGGCGGGGTGGAAGGCGTTGTCGATGGCCGAACGCTGCGACTACCTCGGCCGCGCCGCCGAGCGCCTGGCCGAGGTGGCGCCCACCTGGGTCGACATCGTCCAGGCCGAGACCGGCGCCACCATCAACGTCGCCAAGACCATGCAGGTCTCGGGCGCGTTCATCGACCGGTTCCGCTACTACTCGCGGCCCCGCGAACTCGACGTGCCCCTCAAGCCGCTGGCCTCGCCCGCCACGGCGCTCGCCCCGGCCGCACTCATCAGCGGCAACGTCATCCACCAGCCCGTCGGCGTCGTCGCCGCGATCACGCCGTACAACTTCCCGCTGGTCAACGTCGCCGGCAAGATCGCACCGGCGCTGGCCATGGGCAACACCTGCATCATCAAGCCCGCACCCCAGGACCCGCTGGGCTCGATCCTGCTGGGCGAGCTGCTCGACGAGATCTTCCCGCCCGGCGTGGTCAACGTCCTGGTGGGCTCGAGCCCCGAGGTCGGTGCCGCGCTGGTCGACTCGCCCGACGTGAACATGATCAGCTTCACCGGGAGCTCGCCCGTCGGCGCCAAGATCATGGAAGCCGGCGGCAAGACCATGAAGCGCCTGCTGATGGAGCTCGGCGGCAAGGGTGCACTCATCATGACCGAAGACGCGACGTCAAGGCCGCCGTCGGTGGCATCGCCAGCGTGTGGGGGTTCCACAGCGGCCAGATCTGCACGGCGCCGACCCGGGTCATCTGTCACCGCGACATCTACGACGAGACCATCGCTGCGCTCGAAGGCGTCGCTGCGTTCCTGCAGTCCCGGCGATGCCCGCGAGACCTGGCCACGCTGGTCGGACCGGTCATCACCGAGACCCACCGCGACCGGGTCGAGGCGTTCATCCAGACCGGCATCGACGACGGTGCCCGCGTGGTCGTGGGCGGCGAGCGCCCGGCGCTCGACGGCTACTTCGTGGCGCCGACCCTGTTGGCCGACTGCACCCCGGACATGCACGTCGTGCAGGAAGAGGCGTTCGGGCCGGTCGTGGTGATCATGGCCCACGACGGCGACGACCATGCCGTGGAGCTCGCCAACCAGAGCCAGTACGGCCTGTTCAGCTACGTGTACGCCGGCAACACCACCCGGGCCTACGACATCGCCAAGCAGCCTCGAGACCGGCAACGTCGGCGCTCAACAGCGTCGCCCCGCACATGGAGGCCCCCTTCGGCGGCTTCAAGATGTCCGGTGTCGGCCGCGACCGGGGCATCTGGGGCCTGCACGCCTACAGCGAGATCCAGGCCATCAACTGGCCAGCGTGAGCTGCTGGCGTGACCCTGCAAGACGACCGGGGACACGGGTCGGCGCCCTCGCCTCACCCGTGACGGCTGGGCATCCCAGCGAAGGGTTTCCGCGCCCCCGAGCCGTCCCGGCTGGCCGCCGCTGCTGCGCAGCACGCCGACACCAGCCGGCGACGTGCGCCCGGATTCGAGCGTGCGACGTCAGCGGACCCAGGGGTCCCGGCGCGAGCCCGCCGGAGACGAGCCGGCCCAGAAGAACAGCCCCCTGTGGTTACATGACCCCATGACACACGGGGGGCGGCTCGTCGCCGCGACACTGAAGAGCTGCCGGCGTCGAGTGCGTGTTCACGCTCTCGGGCGGGCACGTCATGGGCATCTACGACGGCTGCATCGACGAGGGCATCCGTGTCGTCGACGTGCGCCACGAACAGGCGGCGACGCACGCCGCCGATGCCTGGGCCCGGCTCAACCCGGGCAAGGTCGGCGTCGCCATCCTGACCGCCGGGCCAGGCGTCACCGACGGCGTCACCGGCGTCGCCAACGCCTGGCGGGCCAACTCGCCCATCCTGGTCATCGGCGGTCAGGGCCCGTTCGCCAATCTGCGGCGGGGCTCGCTGCAGGAGATGGACCACGTCGGGTTGATGCGCCCCATCACCAAGTGGGCCGACGCCTGCTACCAGACCGAACGCCTCGGCGAGTACGTCGAGCTCGCCATCCGCACCGCCCTGTCGGGCGTCCCCGGACCGGCGTTCCTCGAGGTGCCGATGGACGTCCTGCACGGGCCCGTCGACGTCGATGCGGTCACCGTGCCCACGTTCCGAGACGTCCGGGTCGCATCGGCGGCGGCAGCCGGATGCCGTCGAGGCCGCAGCCGAGCTGATCGCCGGAGCCGACCGGGCGATGATCATGGCCGGCACGGCGCTCAAGTGGTCCGAAGGCGCGCCGGCGCTGCGATCGTTCGTCGAGGCCACGAACACGCCCGTGCTTCACCAACGGCATGGGCCGCGGCCAGCTCCCGATGAGCCACCCGCAGTTCTTCAACCGCAGCCGCAAGGACGCCCTCGGCGGCTCCGACGTCGTGATCCTCGCCGGGACCCCGCTCGACTTCCGGATGCGCTTCGGCGCATCGATCCCGCCCGACACCAAGATCGTCCAGCTCGATCTCGACGAGACGCTCATCGGCCAGAACCGCGCCGCCGATGTCGGCCTGGTCGGCAACCTCGGCGCCAACCTCGCGGCGCTCGAGGCTGCGCTCGCCGAGCGGGGCGGGGTCGACTTCTCGGACTGGTCAGCGCAGCTGCGCTCGATCGAGGACGCGGCCGAGGCCGACCTGGCCACCCAGCTCGGCAGCGACGAAGTGCCCATCGATCCGCTGCGGCTCTGCGCCGAGATCGCCGAGGTCGTCGCTGCCGACGACACGATGATCGTCATCGGCGACGGTGGCGACATCGTCGCCCAGGCCTCGAAGGTCCTCCGAGTCCCCGACAACGGCACCTGGATGGACCCGGGTCCCCTCGGCACGCTGGGTGTCGGCATGCCCTTTGCGCTGGCCGCGCAGCTCGCCCACCCGGACCGCCGGGTGCTCATCGTCTACGGCGACGGGTCGTTCGGGCTCAACGGCTTCGAGTACGACACCGCCGTCCGGTTCGGGCTCCCGATCGTCGGCGTGATCGGCAACGACGCCGCGTGGGGCCAGATGATGCGCCCGCAGGCGATGCTCTACGGCGACGACCGCCTGGTCGCCACCGAGCTCGCACCCACGCGCTATGACCTGGTGGTCGAGGCGCTGGGCGGCCACGGCGAGTGCGTCACCGAACCCGACCAGATCCGACCGGCCATCGAGCGGGCACTGGCCTCGGGCAAGCCGGCGCTGGTGAACGTGATGATCCGCAAAGACGTCGGCGCCCCCAAGGGCTCGACCTACGTCTGAGCCCTCGGGGACACCTGCGAGTCGGGGCGGTCGCTACTCGGCGCTACCCAAGACGCACTGGGTCACGCCGTCGACGAGCACATCGACCTGTTCCTGGCTGGCCTCGTCCTGGGTCTCGGCATTGGCGAGCTGGTTGATGTCCTCACGGGGGAGATTGTCGAACAGGTAGTCGATGGTGCAGGTCGCGGTTGCCTCGTCGACCTCGTCGCTCTGGATCAGCTCGATCAGCCGCTCGCGCAGTTCCTCGTCGCTGAAGTCCTCGGCGTCTTCGCTGCATGCGGCGAGGAACAGGCCGCCGAAGAGCATCAGGGCGGCAACGAACAGGCGGGGGGTCTTCATGGGGTTCTCCTCAGGAACGGGGTGGCCCGGCGATGGACCGCAGGGCACCATCGGCAGCCAACCCCTGGGGTTGACGGAACGACGAGACGTCGGGTCGGCGCTCGGGTTACAGCCGCATGCGCAGCCGCTCGAGAACCTAGACGGCGCGAGACCCTCCCGATGTGATGGTCGCTTCCCGTCGACGGGCGCCGGCCCGGACGCGCAACGTGGACGGCAAGCGCCCGCGCAGGCTCGCCGTCCACGTTGGATTGTTCCCGAGGATGGGAGGTCTATGAGTCGAGCTGCGACAGCTCGGCGAACTCACGTCGCCGGTAGTCGCGCATCGCCTCCAAGAGTGCGTCCTCGTCAAAGGATGCACTCCGATCCTCGGGAAGATCGAATTCGTCACTGTCGGCCCAGCGGACTCGTCCCGCTGGTCCTGTATTGCTCGCCCTGGCCCATTCGCCCAGCTCCTCCGCTCAGGGGCTTCTCCGCCACCGTCACTACAGCGCACCCACATGTGCCCCCGGTGACATCACCATGACGAACCTGTGTCGGTATCGGGTTCACTCGCTCCCTCGCTGCGCTCGGTCTCTCCGTTCACCCGAGTTGAATGCGGAGCGGCTGACGCCGCGCTGTCTTGTGTCTGCCGACCGAGGCTCCGTTGTTCTCCGGCGGTCCGCCGGAGTGCTCGGCAGACGCTGGGGGGACCGCCGGAGGCCCGTCCCCCCAGACCCCCCTCGCTGGCGGCCTCCCGGCCACCGCGGCCGGACACCGAGCGTCTCTGGCAGAGGCCGCGGCGGCCCCAGACACGTCGGCGCTCTCGCTGCCCCCGAGACGGCGACGTACCCCGGTGGGTCGCTTCGGCACCCCTGCGCCGTCTCGGCTCGTCGCTGCTGCTGCGCAGCACGCCGACACCAGCCGGCGACGTGCGTCCCGGACAGACCGTGCGACTCCGACAGCCGGAGGGTCCCGGCGCGTGGGCGCCGGAGACGAGCCGGCTCAGGATCTATGGCACACGTAGTAGTTGTTCGAGGGGTCGAGCTCGATGGACTTCACCTCGATGCGGTCGAAGCCCGCGTCGGTGAAGATCTCCCGGGCCAGCTGCACGCCCCACATCGCGCCGAGGCCCTCGCCGTCGTAGGCGAGCGACACCGACATGCAGTGCATGCACGACACTGCGTAGAAGAAGGGCGCTGAAGGCAGGTCGAGGTTCTCGCCGACGTGGCTCGACGCACAGATGTCGGCACACAGCCAGAACCCGCCGGGCTTGAGGGCGCGATACACCGCCGCCACCATCTCTCGGGGATGGGCCTGGTCGTGGACGGCGTCGAAGGTGGTGATGAAGTCGAACGGGTGCGAATCGTCGAGGGTGACGGCGTCGCGTTCCTCGAAGCGGGCGTTCGTCAGGCCGAGCGCCTCGGCCTCGGCGGTGGCGTTCGCGATGGCCTCGGCCGAGAAGTCGTACCCGACGAAGCTGCTGTGGGGGAAGGCCTGCGCCAGCACGTTGATCGCATGACCCGAACCGCAGCCGACATCGGCGAGCTCGACGCCGCGCTCGAGCGCATCGACCAGTCCCGGTACCAGCGGGACGACCTGGTCGACGAGCACGGCGTCGAACCGGGCGCGGCTGACGTCGGCCATCACACGATGGAAGCCCGCGTACTCGGGGTACGGGATGCCGCCGCCGGTGCGGAACTTGTCGATGATCTGTTCTTCGACCTGGCCCAGCAGCGGAATGAACTGCATGTAGGTGGCCATGTTCGCGATCCCCGACGCCCGGCGTGGTCAACAGCGCGTGTTCGGCAGGCAGCGAGAACGCGTCGGCGGTCCGGTGATATTCGACGACGCCGGCCGCAGCCATCGAGCCGAGCCACTCGCGGACGTAGCGCTCGTCGAGGTCGGCCGCATCGGCGATCTCGGCCGGGGTCGACGGCTCGAGGCCCGCCATCGTGTCGAACAGCCCGGTCTGGTGGCCGATGGACATCATCAACACCGTGGCTGCGGCATTCATGTTGTCGGCGAGCGTGCTGCGGAACTCCATCACGCGATCGATGTCGAGGTCTGCGGTCATGGTCTCGCACCGTAGTGCCGCGTCACGTCGGCTGATGCCGGACCAGGGGAGCTCGGGTGCCGACGAGGTTCAGAACCCTGGCGGCCAGTCGGTTTCGATCCGTCCCTGCCAGTCGGGGTCCCGGCGTTCGAGGAACGCCTGCACTCCTTCGCGGGCGTCGGGCCGGCCCATCAGGTGCAGGTGGATGGCGCGTTCGAGGTCATCGACCTCGTCGGCGTCGGGCTGGTGCATCCACAGCAGCCGTTTCGACAGCCCGACCGACAGCGGTGCCGTGTGGGTTGCGATCTCGTCGGCGAGCGCCATCGCCCGCAAGAGCACGTCTTCGGCGGGGAGCGCCTCGGTGGCCAGGCCCCAGCGTTCGGCGTCGACGCCGCGGAACATCGCGCCGGTCAGCATGATCTGGGCGGCTCGGGCATGTCCGACCAGGCGGGGCAGCGTCCAGTGCGACCGCAGGTCGGGGAGGACGCCGCGCCGGTTCTGGACGATGCCGAGCTTGGCGTCGGTGGCGACGATGCGGAGGTCGCAGTGCAGGGTCATGGTCAGGCCGAGACCGACTGCGGCGCCGTTGATGGCGGCGATGACAGGCTTGCGGACATCCCAGGCGTGGAACGTGAAGGGGTCGGACCGGAAGCCGCTGCGGTCGCCCGGGGCCGCGAAGACCGACGAGCCACCGCTGAAATCGGCGCCGGCGCAGAACGCCCGGCCGGCTCCGGTCACGACCACGACGCGGACCGTGTCGTCGGTGTCGGCGGCTTCGTAGACGGCGCTGAGTTCGCGGCCCATGCGCCCCGTGAACGCATTGAGGGTGTCCGGCCGGTCGAGCGTGGCCACGAGGACCGCGCCGTGCCGTTCGGTCCGGACGTGGGGCGGTCCGTCGGCATCGGTGCCGGAGCGCAGGCGCTCGTCGGGGGTGGGTGCCATGGCCTGTTCCTCCTCGGTGGCGCGGCGACTCGCCCGGTCAGGACGCGGGCGCGATCCGTTCGGCCAATCGCAGCCCGGGAACCACGAGCGGGATGGCGATGATCGTGGCTCCCGCCGCCGCAACGGCTCCTCCCGACGCAAACCAGACGTTGGCGGGGGGGATGGTCAACTCGAAGTAGTCGCGCGGGAGGTCCCACGCCAGCACCAGGACGTACATCGCCGCCATCGATGCCGCCAGACCGATCTTCCACAACCGCAGCGGCCGTGACACAACGACCAGGACGACCAGGCCGATGCCCAACAACGTGATGGTGGCGGCCGAGCGGGCGTCGGCCAGCTGGGCGTCGGATATCTGCCCGGCCGCAGCTCCATCCCGGGCGTACTGGTAGACGCTCCACGTCGCGATACCGGCCACGATTCCGGCCGGGATCGAGAACCGCAGGACCCGCTGGAGGAACCCCGGCCGGACCAGGTTGACGTTGGGCGCGAGGGCCAGGAACAGGCCGGGCAGACCGATGCTGAACGTGCCGATCAGGGTCAGCTGGCGGGGCAGGAACGGGAACTCGACCTGTTGGATGCCGATGATGGCGGTCAACAACACGGCATAGACGGCCTTGGTCACGAAGAGGTTCGAGACGCGTTCGATGTTGTTGATGACGTGCCGACCCTGCGCGAGGACCTCGGGCAGGGTGGCGAAGCGATTGTCGAGCAACACCAGTTGGGCGACGCCCCGTGACGCCGAGGAGCCGCTGCCCATGGCGATCCCCATGTCGGCGTCCTTCAGGGCCAGGACGTCGTTGACGCCGTCGCCGGTCATCGCGACGACGCGACCCTTGGCCTGCAAGGCGCCGACCATCGCCCGCTTCTGGTGCGGGGTGACCCGACCGAAGACCGTGGTGACCGTCGAGCGCGTCCGCGAGCGCCGTCGGGGTCGTCGGGCAGCTCCCGGGCATCGATGCTCGCATCGGCGTTGGGAATGCCGGCTTTGGCCGCGACCGCAGCCACCGTGGCGACGTTGTCGCCGGAGATGACCTTGAGGGTGACGCCCTGTTCGTCGAAGTACCCCAGGATCTCGCGGGCGTCGGGGCGCACGGTGTCTTCGAGCAACACGAGCGCGACCGGATCGCGCTCGGCCGGCAGGTCGCCGGTCAAGGGCGCATCGGAGTGGGTGACGAGCAGGACACGGCGTCCTTGCTCGGACTCGAGGGTCACCCGCTGCCCGAGCGGCGACGTCGTCCTCGTCGAGGAGGATGTCGGGGGCACCGAAGAAGAACGTGCCGCGGCCCGCGAACTCGGTGGCCGACCACTTGCGGGCAGAGCTGAACGGTTCGGTGGCGACGACCTTCCAGTCCACCGCGGTCTCGTGCGCACTCGCCACCGCGGCCATGGTCGCGTTCGGGTTGGGGTCCGAGGCCGCGAGCGCAGCCAGGACGTCGCTGACCTCGGCCTCGCGGTGACGGCCGAGCGGCACCGTGGACCCGTAGGAGATCTCCCCGGTCGTGATGGTGCCGGTCTTGTCGAGGCACAAGGTGTCGACGCGTGCCAACAACTCGACCGTTGCCAGTTCTTTGGCGAGGGCCTGGCGGCGGGCGAGCGCGATCACCCCTGCCACGAACGTCAGGCTCGTCAACAGCACGAGCCCGTCGGGAACCATGGCGACCGCGGCGGCGACGGTTCCCTGCAGCGCCTCCTGCCAACGATCCTCGACCTCGAGGAGCGACAACAACAACAGCAGGCATGTGGGTGGGATCAGGAACACCAGTGCGCGCAGGATGACGTTGATGCCGCGTCGCAGCTCGCTGTTGACCAACTCGAAGCGTTTGGCCTCGGCTGCGAGGCTGTTCGCGTACGACGCGGCGCCGACATGCGTCGCCCGACACAGGCCCGAGCCGGCGCTGACGAAACTGCCCGACAGCACCTCGTCGCCGGGCGCCTTGTCGATGGGATCGGCCTCGCCGGTGAGCAGCGACTCGTCGGCTTCGAGGCCCTCGGCGCGCACGACCTCTGCGTCGACGACGATCTGTTCGCCCGGTGCGAGCACGACGAGGTCGTCGACGACGATGTCCTCGACCGTGATCTCGACGCGTTCGCCGTCGCGCAGGACCGTGGCGATCGGCGCGTTGAGCAGCTCGAGACGATGGAGCTCGCGACGGGCGTAGAGCTCCTGGACGATGCCGATGACGCTGTTCGAGACCACCACCCCGACGAACAGCCCGTCGGCCGGGAAACCAGCGATCAGGATCAGGACGAACAGGCTGAACATGATCGCGTTCACCGGATTGAACACGTTGGCGAACACGATCTGGCTCGTGCTGCGCGAGGTTCCCGGCGGCTCGGCATTGACCAGCCCGGCTTCGACACGGGCTGCGACCTGTGCCGCGCTCAGCCCCCGCTCGGGATCCGGTCCACCATCATCGACAGCCGCTGCAGCCACGGCCGGGCGGGCCTCCGCTCCGCTCATGGTTTCGCCCTCGTGGCCTGCGGCCGGGCCGGGCGGGCCTCCGCTCCGCTCATGGTTGTCGCCCTCGTGGCCTGCGGCCGGGCCGGGCGGGCCTCCGCTCCGCTCATGGTTGTCGCCCTCGTGGCCTGCGGCCGGGCCGGGCGGGCCTCCGCTCCGCTCATGTCATCTCGAGACGCCAGGGGCCGTCTGCCATCACCAACCGGTGACGAGGTCCCGGGAGATCGGGGTCGCCGGTGGTGTAGGCGGCGTCGGGCTCCCACACGGCGGCTGCGCCGGCCGGGGTGGGCACGATGCGGGTGGCGTAGGCGCGCGGCCCGCGCTCGACGACCGCCGCCAACACGTCGGCCACCGTCGTGAACCCGCCGAGATCGTGCAGGGTCATCCAGGTGGGCGGCAGGATCTCGATTCGGCGATCGTGCGCACGTTCGAGCGCCTCGGCCGGCCGCCACCACGCGTGCTCGAGGATCTCGCCGTCGTCGACGGTCACTGCACCGGGTGGGGCTTGCGCCAGGAAGAACCAGGTCGAGAACCGCTTGGGCGCCTGACGCGGCGGCACCCAGTGCGAGTACTGCACCAGCGTGGCCGGGTCGATGTCGAGATCGGCTTCCTCTTTGGCTTCGCGCGCCGCTGCGGTCACCGCTGCAGCGGCCTCGTTCGGACCGTCCGCAGGATGATCCCCGTCGTCGATGCGCCCGCCCGGGAACACCCACATGCCTTCGGCGAACGACAGGCGCGAGCTGCGTCGCATCATCAGCGTCTCGAGACCGGCGGGTGCGTCGCGCACCACCACGACGGTGGCTGCGGGGATCAGCGGTCGATCGACGTCGTCGTGATGGGCCAGCCACTCGGTGAAGCGATCCGGCATCGTCGGCGGCTGTGGTTCGGTGCTCGACACAGGGTGCAAGGTACCGGAGCCTGCGCCGCGGAGGCATGACTGCTGCCCGCGTCGAGCCGTCGACGCTCCGCCGGTACCATCGATCGTTCCATGTTCTCCCACCGCTCGGGACCTCTCCCGTTTCTCGGATTGTTGGTCGCCGTGTTGCTCGCCGGTTGCTCGTCGGGCGCCGACCCCGAATTGGTCGGGCCGGTGCCCACCTCGACGCCGGCGCCCACGCCGACCGCCGAACCCACCCCGGTGCCCGAGCCGACCGCTGGTCCCGCCCCGACCGTTGCCCCCGAACCGACTGCAACGCCAGTGCCTGCACGACGCCGCGGGGTCGGCGAGAGCACGGTGCGGCTCGGCGTGGTGACGACCGGCCAGGTCTTCGGTGACGTCGACGTCGGCGTGCGGGCACGCGTCGCTCGTGCGAACGCACAGGGCGGGGTCGGGGGACGAGACCTCGAGATCGCCGCCGTCGTCGACGACGAGGGCGACCCGGAGCAGACGCTGGCCGCGGTGCGACGCCTCGTCGAGGAAGAGCGCGTCTTCGCCATCGTGCTGGCTTCGGCCGTGCCGTCGCCCGAGGTCACCGACTACCTGGCGCGGCGTGCCGTGCCGTTCTTCGGATGGGGGTTCGCGTCCGGCTTCTGCGCCCCGAACGAATGGGGATTCGGTTTCACGGGATGCGTCGGAGCGCGCCGTGCGCGGGGTCGACGGTGCCCGGCTCGACACCAGTCGGCGCGACGTCCTCGACACCTATTTCGATCGACCCGCCGAGGTCGCCCTCGTGGCTCCGACCACGGTCGCTGGCGATGCGGCCACCGCAGAGGCCGACGCCCTGTGGGGCGACCGCCTCGCCGCGGTGATTCGCATCGGCCGAAACGGTGAGGTCGCCGCCGAGGACACCGACACCCTGGCCCAGCAGATCAACGCGTCCGGCGCCGACGCAGTCCTGTTGGCCGTGCCTCTCGACCGGGCGATCGCCCTCAAGGCCGACCTGGTCGGGCGCGTCGACGCCATCGTCGTCGACGAGGTCACCTACCTGCCGGGGCTGTTGGGCGACGTGACCACCGCCGCCGCACTCGAAGGCGGGTTCTCGTTCACGCAATTGCCGCCCCAGGAGGAGTACCGCGAGGTCACCGGCGTCGTGGCCACCGACGTCGACGCGGTCGGCGGACCGCTCGTCTACAGCCGTGCGATCAGTGTCGGGTACTGGTCGGCCGATCTCGCCGTGGCGTTGCTCGACGCGGTGGGCCCCGACCTCGACACGGCGTCGTTTCATCGCACCAACGTCACCGAAGGCGTGCGCTACGACCCCGGATTGGCCGGTGGCCCGTGTGCCGCCAACACCCGACGACTCCAGCTGCAGAGCACGGGTGGGCTGGCGCTCGTGCAGGTCAGCGGCGGCATCTATCGCCCAGCGGTGCCCTACGAGTGCCACGGGCGCAACCGGTAGCCGTCGATGGCCATCGATCGGACGGTCACCCGCTTCCACCGCAACGACCTCGAGACCGTGGTCGCAGAGATGACCCGGTTCGCCGTCGGGGCCGATGGTCGTCGCTGGGTGAACATCACCCCCGATGTCGACGACGACGAGATCGCGACCGGGAGTCGGGTCGGGCGACTGTTCTCCGGTCGTGGCCCCGTCGTGCCGCTGGCGACCTGGTTCCCCGAACACGACCGACGCGGCGCCACCGAGCCGACCCAGCTCGGGATCGCGCACGCAGCAGGCAAGAACGCCATCCCCCGGCTCGGTGCCCGCGGGATCACGCTGCCCGATGATTGGGTGGTCGTCCAGGACCACCAACGACGCGGCATCGTCGTCGCCGTGCCCCCCTGGGCGGCGCTCGATTCGGTGGTGGGCTACGTGGCGAGCGCGTTGGTGGTGCTGAGCCCCTTCGAGACCAGCGGCGACTTCGTCGCGATCTTCAACCGGTCCTGATCGCAGGCCCCGGTCGCACCTCAGTCGCCGCCGCCGCCACCGCCGCCGCCGCCGCCACCACCACCACCGCTCGGGGTGCTCGGGCGAGCGGTCGCGCGTCGGGGGTACGGGGGTGTTGGTCGGCGTGGCGGTGGGCCGTGGCGTGTTGGTCGGCGTCGGCCGGGGGTCGCGGTGGGCCGTGGCGTGTTGGTCGGCGTCGGCCGTGGGGTCGCGGTGGGCCGTGGCGGTCGGTCGGTGGGCCGCGGCGTCGCGGTGGGCCGCGGCGTGGGCGTCGAGGTGGGCCGGGAGGTCGCCGTCGGGCGAGGCGACGGGGTGCTGGTCGGCACCGCGGTGGAGGTCGGTCGTCGTGGTCGCCGTGGGCTGCGGGCGCACGGTGGGCCGCGGTCGGGGTCGGTCGGGGCGTCGGCCGCGACGGGACGACTGGTGGCCGTCGGCCTGGTGGTCGGTCGAGCCGTGGGCGCAGGTCCCACGACGGGGAACCGGGTAGCCGTCGGCGCGGGGCGCAGCGTCGGCGTCGGGTCCTCGCGGTCGAAGAAGTCGTCGACGATCGCATCGACATCGTCGCGGTCGAGTTGCTCGCCGAGGACCTCGGGGGGATCGAACGTGATCGCGAACTCGATGGTGGGCGTCGGCACCGGGTCGAGGTCAGCCGATGATCGGTCTCCGATCGGCTCACGCACGATCGGCGTGGTCGGGGTCGGCTCCCGAGCGAGCAGCTCGGTGTTCACCGGTGCGGGGTCGCTTCCGAACAGCACGATCTGCGCGACAGGGATCATGATGATCAACGCAACGATGGGAACCGTTGTTCGGATGTGACGCATGCTGACCGTGCCCGTCTCGACGAGATCGGCGCGCGTGAGGAGCCCGCCCGCCCCATTGCTTAGCAGAACGTCACACGATTGCAACCGCGTGGCTCGCCGTGGCTGCCTTCACCGGCGTGCAACGCCCGCTGGTCAGCGCACGACGATCTCGACCTCGAGATCGTCGAAGTCGGCGGGTCCGACCCCGTCGCTGCACCGCAGCGTCACCGCCGTGGTGGCGTCGGCCCGGGTGCCGGTTCGGCTCACCATGCCGGCGTTGCCGATCCAGGCGGTGTCGACCCCGCCGAGCGACCAGCAGTTCCAGACGTCGAGTGTCGAGGCCTCGGCGCCGTGGACGATGACCCCGACCTCGGGTGGGCACGACCCGGCCCACAACACGATGACCGGTGCACGGCACCCGTTGACCTCGAGCTCGCCGTCGTCGAGGCCGAGCTTGACGCCTTGGGGTCGGGTGGTTCCCGCGTGGACGAAGCGGACCGTGACCTGCGCGCCGTCGGTCACGGGCAGGTGGGCGACCGCGCGCACGATCTTGCCATGGTGGTGCACGGTGTCGGTGCGTTCGCGCTCGAAGCGCTCGGCCAAGGTGGGCTGGACGGCCACGGTCAGGGTCCCTCGGCGGGCTCGGCGAAGGGGTCGACCGCGTCGCCGGGCCACGACGGCACCGGGAGCGAGGTCGACGCACCGCCGACGTCGGGGAGGCGCATGGTCTCGACCTCGCCGGTGCGCGGATTGCGTCGTCGGGGGCCACGTCCGGCAGCCATGCGGTCGACGTTGTCGTCGCCGAACATGACGGCCCCGGCGGTGGCGGCCACGTTGCGCCAGTACCGCTCACGAATCAGCGCTGGGGTCGGTGGCTCGCCGTCGTCGTCCAGCCGATGCACCGAGTCGCCCGGCTCCCAGGCCGTCGCGGGCTCCGGGGTGGTCTGGACCGCCTCGGTGGGCGGGCCCTCGTCGTCGGTGTCCTGGTCGAAGACGCTGAGACCGGGGTGCACCGACGGCGGCGCGGTCTGCGCCGGGGTCGGAACCATCGGACGCCGGGGCCAGGCCCGGGCGCGGTGGGGCGGCGGCCACCGGCAGCACGAAGGAACGGTCCGACCACTCGGTCGCCCGCACCGATGAGCCCCGGGGACGTCGCTCGTCGGGATAGCGGTAGACCTTCGGGATGAACTTGCGGTGCCGCAGCGGCTTGCCGAACCAGTCGACCGCCACCCCGGCCAGCGCGATCACCAACATGATGGCGCCGAAGGCGATGAACAGCTGAGGATCGGACATGGCGATCACCGATGCTACTGGTGGCGCGGGCTCGGGCGAGGTAGCCCCGGGGTCGGAGCAGCCACGACCCAGAGCGGGGCGGTGGCCCCGGATCAGCCGGCTTCGCTGTGTCCGGTTCCCCAGAACGCCGCGGCCTCGTCGGCGAGCTCGCCGTCGATGTCGGGGTGCAGCTCCCAGAACTCGTGATTGTCGATCCAGTCGCGGTCGGAGTCCTGGAGCGGATCGGGCGTCGGGGCACGGGCGACATCGGCCATCTCACCGAACAGCAACTGCCACGTCCCGGACGCACGCAGCAGGTACAGGCTCAACAGCTGTACAGCGGCAAAGACGACGAACGCGATCCAGATCGGCATGGTGCGCGCACGCTAGGTCGCACGGCCCACCGATTCAAGCCGACCCCGCGAAGGCCGCCCGGGTGCTCAGGACGAGGCGTCGGTCTCCAGATCGTGCAGACGCCGCACCGCGCCGATCAGGATCTTCTTGGCGATCGAGGCGCTCTCGTCGAGCAGGCTCATGAACTCGCGGCGATTCAACGTCTCGAGCACCATGTCGGAGGTGGCCACGACGTCTGCGGTGCGTGGCGCGCCCGACAGGACCGCCAGCTCGCCGAGGAAGTCGCCGGGGCCGAGCGTGGCGATGCTCTCTCCATCGCGACGAACGTCGGCCTGGCCTTCGACGATGATCATGAACTCGCGGCCGACCTCGCCCTGGGTGATGATGGCGCGGCCCGACGGCACCTCGATCAGCGTCATGAGGGACGAGATCTTCTTGCGTTCCTTCTTCGACAGGTCCGCGAAGATCGGAATGTCCCCCAGCAGTTCCTCGGTGCTCGACGCCATCGGTGATCCTCCCCAGCCGGCAGGGCACCGGCCGGCAGATGCTAACGCACCCCCGCGGTGAGCCGAAAGAACGCCGTGCCCGGCTCTCCCGGGAGCGGGCGCATGCAGGATGGGCGGCGCCGGCGCCCTCATGTCGGCCCCGGGCGAGCCGATGGTCCTCCGTGGCACGAACCCCGTCCCCTGCGCCCCCCGATGCTGCCCCGAAACCGACGCGTGACGGCGAGACCCGATTCTCGATGGCGGGTTTCCTGGTGCGCGTCACCGTGAGCGTTGCCGTCCCCATCATCGCCATCGGTGCGGTGCTGTGGTGGTTCGTCGCCGGCGACACCGTGGACCGGACACTCGACGCCCAGGCCACATCGTTGTCCGGGCTCGTCGACTCGGTGATCGCGCCGGCGATCGACACGACCGAGGATCAGCGCGGCGAGCCCGTCGTGGCCGTCGCCGACCCGGCGATCGTCGAGGCGGCCATTGCCGAACTCATCGACCCGATTCTCGCCACGCCCGTCGGCGCCGTCGACGCCCGCGTGATCGACCCGCTCGGGCGCGTCGTGTGGCCGTTGGGTGGCGCCGACATCACCATCGACGACCTGCGACGGGCTGCGCTCGACGGCGTGCCGGGTGGCGCGATCGCTCCAGCGGTCAGCAACGCCGCAGGGGACTCCCGTCAACCGACCCGCTACGCGATCCCGGTCGCCCTCGACGGCCGCACGGTCGCGGTGCTCGATGTCGACGTGACCGACGATGCCGCAGTCGGTGCCGCCGTGGCGGGCGGCCGCAGCCTCGCCTGGCTCTTCGCCGGGGGCTTCCTGGCCCTGGTGATCGCGTTGGTGCCGCTCGGCTGGACCTCCCTCGGGAGCGTGCGGAGGAACATGCGACGCACCCGGACCATGGCCATGTCGGACAACCTCACCGGTCTCGCAAATCGGACACAGTTCCACCTCCGTCTCGACGAGGCCCTCGCCGGCGCAGAGCGCAATGCCACCCGGGTCGGCCTGCTGTTGTTGGACCTCGACGGGTTCAAGGCCATCAACGACACCGGCGGGCACTCCGCCGGCGACCGGCTGCTGCGTCGCGTCGCCGCCGGTCTGGGCGAGGTCACCCGTCGCAACGAGCTCGCCTGCCGCCTCGGCGGCGACGAGTTCGCGGTGGTCGTGCCTCGCGTGGGTGACCGTGACGAGTTGCGGGGCTTGGCCGATCGTCTGCACGAAAGGCTCGATCTCCCGGTCTCGTTCGCCGACGGCCGGACCCTGCGGGTCACGGCCAGCATCGGGGTCGCGCTGTATCCCGACGACGCCCGCAGCTCCGACGATCTGGTCACGGTCGCCGATGCCGCGATGTACCAGGTGAAGCTGTCCCGCAAGGCACAGCTGCCTGCGGCGCTGCGTTCCCAAGCCGTCCGCTGACCGGTGGGTGAGCGGGACCCACGGGTCTGCGACGTCGGCTGCGATACCATCTGACGCACCGTCAGATCAGTCAGCTCGAGGAGCACCCATGCCCGATCCCGTCATCGTCGACGCCGTTCGCACGCCCATCGGGCGCCGGGGCGGTTGGCTCGCCGGCACCAAGGCCCCCCAGTTGTTGGCGGTCGCCCAGGCTGCGTTGCTCGAACGCAACGGCGTCGAGCCCGGAGATGTCGACCAGCTGGTCGGCGGCTGCGTGACCCAGGCCGGACAGCAGGCCTCGAACGTGACCCGCAATGCGTGGCTGTCGATGGGTGTCGACTACAGCCCGGCCGCCACCACCGTCGACTGCCAGTGCGGTTCAGGGGCGCAGGCCAACACCTTCGCCATGGGTCTGATCGCCACCGGTGGCGCCGACATCGCCATCGGCTGCGGCGTCGAGCAGATGTCCCAGGTGCCGCTGGGCACCGCAGCGCGCGGCGGCGGGGGCTACTACAAGGACGACACCTGGCCGTGGGACGATCCGCCCAACGGCCAGTTCGGCGCCGCGCAGCGGGTGGCCGAACGCCGGGGTCTCACCCGCGCCGACCTCGACGAACTCGGCGCGGCATCCCAGCAGAAGGCCGCCGTGGCCTGGGCCGAGGGCCGCTTCGACCGAGAGATCGTGCCCGTCGCCGATGCCGTGCAGATCGACGGCGACGGCCAACCCACCGGCGAGACCATGACGGTCGCCCGCGACCAGGGACTCCGCGAGACCAGCGTCGAGTCGCTCGCGAAGCTGAAGCCCGTCATCGAAGGCGAGCTCCACACCGCAGGCACCTCATCGCAGATCTCCGATGGTGCGGCTGCGGTGTTGTGGATGGACGCCGATGTGGCTGCCGCCCGCGGGGTCACGCCACGAGCCCGGATCACGTATCACACCATGGTGGGCGCCGATCCGTACTATCTGCTCGACGGGCCCGTCGATGCCACCCAGAAGATGCTCGACCAGACCGATTACACCATCGGCGACTTCGACATCTTCGAATGCAACGAAGCGTTCGCCGCGGTGCTGTTGTCGTGGGCGCAGGTGCACGAGGTGCCCCTCGACAAGGTCAACGTCAACGGCGGCGCCATCGCGCTGGGTCACCCCGTTGGTTGCACCGGTAGCCGCTTGATCGCCACGGCCCTGCACGAGCTCGAGCGCATCGACGGCGAGCGGGCCTTCATCACCATGTGTCAGGGCGGCTCGCTGGGTATCGCGGTCGTGCTCGAGCGGATGGGCTGATGGAGACGCCGACTCCATGAGTGCCGCAGGTCGTCGGCCGGCGGCTGCGCGCCAGGTGCGTCCGCCGGTGGACGACCTGCGGTACCGTCGGCGTCGATGTCGGACTCCGATCCCGCGCGCCCTCGGCCGATGCGGTCGCCGACGACCGTCGTGTTGCGGTCGGCGACGCGGCTGCGCTGGCGATCGTGGCGACGACTGCCCTTCGCGGTCGTGGCCACGATCGTGTTGAGCCTGTCGGATCGGGTTCCGGGTGCGTCTTCGTTCGGCGGTCCGTTCGGCTGCAGGTTCCGGTGCGTCTGCGTGACGGCGTCGCGGGGTATCGATCCGTTCCATGTCCTGCACTTCGTCGGGTGGGCGGCCCTGGCGTTCGCGTGATCGTCGCAGTGGGACGCATGCGCTGGGCGCCGCTGATCGCCGCCGTGTTGGTGTCGGCCAGCGTGGTCATCGAGTTCGTGCAACAGACGACGACCGACATCCGCGCCTACGAGGCATCCGATGTGGTGGCCAATGGGCTCGGGGTCGTGGTGGGTCGGTCGTGGCGCTGATGGTGCTGGCTGCGCTTGCGCATCGGCGACGCGATCTCGACGCGATCCGAGCTCGCGTCGACCTGACGAAGGTCGTGGCGTCGCAGCGCCTGGCCGAGGTCTCGCCGCAGGGACAGCCTTGCTCAGATCTCGATCTCGAACACCAGGACGGCCAGCACCACCGTCATCGCGGCGAGACTGATCCACCAGGGAATGCCGAGCCCGGTGAGCAACAGTCCAACCAACACCAGCGGGACGAACCAGATCGTCGCTCTGCGGCCGATCTGGCCGGCGGCCTCGCGACGGGCGTCTGCATCGAGGTCGTCGCCGTGCTCCCAGCGCTGGCGCGGTGAATCGGCGTCGTCGTCCTGGTGAGGGTCACCCGCCGGTTCGGTCATCACCCGAGTATGCCCCCCGCACCGCGGCACTGGTTCTGACGCACCGTCAGATGGGACGGTACGGTGTCGGCCGTTCGCCTTCGACCCATGGAGCTTGCATGAGCGCAACACCAGGAGCCGGCGTCCTCGCCGGCAAGAACATCGCCATCACCGGCGCAGGATCGGGCATCGGTAAGGCGCTGGCATTGGCCTGCGCCGCCGAGGGTGCCAACATCGTCGTCGCCGACTACGGCGTCGGCCTCGCAGGCGAGGACCCGAGCAGCGAGGTGGCCGATGCCACCGTCGCCGAGATCGAAGCCGCCGGCGGAGCCGCGGTCGCGGTCGCCGGCGACGTGTCGCAGATGGGCACCGGCGAGGCGATCGTCGCCGCAGCCGTGGACACCTGGGGCAGCATCGACGGCATCGTCTGCGTCGCCGGGATCCTGCGGGAGCGGATGCTGTTCAACATGTCCGAAGAGGACTTCGACGCCGTGGTCGCCGTGCATCTCAAGGGCCATTTCACGCTGTACCGCCACGCCATGGCGGTGATGCGCAAGCAGGAGACCGGTGGATCGATCATCGGCTTCACCTCGGGGGCGTTCACCGCGTCGACCGCCCAGCCCAACTACTCCGCGGCCAAGGGTGGCATCGTCAGCCTCACCCGGTCTGCAGCGATGACCGCAGCGAGCATCTCGCTGCGCGGCGGACCCCGCATCAACGCCAACTGCATCGCACCAGTGGCCAAGACCCGCATGAGCGAGAACGTCCCGTTCGAGATCGAGACGGGCGAACCCTCCGACATCGCGCCGATGGCCATCTACCTCCTGTCCGACGCCGGCCGCGACGTCAACGCACAGGTCTACACCGTCGTCGGGCCGCGGATCTCGGTGTGGAATCAACCCCAGGAGGTCCGCACGATGTTCGCCTCGGGGAGCGCGTGGACCGTCGACGAGATCGCCGATGCGCTGCCGCGCACCATCGGTCAGGAACCGAACCCCTTCATCGCCGACCTCGAGCGTCGCATGGCCGACATGGCGGCGAAGGCTGCCGAGGACGCCGCCAAGAAGGCCGCCGAGGAAGGCACGGGCTGATCGTGGCCGTCGAGGTTCCGTCCTATCCCGCCGGCCGCGACCTATTGGCCGGCAAGACCGTGGTAGTCACCGCGGCTGCCGGTTCGGGCATCGGGTTCGCGACGGCGAAGCGCTGCGCCGAAGAGGGAGCCCGGTTGGTGATCTCCGACATCCACGAGCGCCGTCTCGGCGAGGCCGTCGACGTTCTGCGCGGCATCGGTGAGCACGAGCCGGTCGGGATCGTCTGCAACGTCACCGACGAAGGCGACGTGCAGGCGCTGTTCGACGGGGCCATCGACGCGATGGGCCACATCGACGTGATGGTCAACAACGCCGGCCTCGGCGGCACGGCCGAGCTCGTCGCCATGGAAGACGCTGCGTGGGACATGGTGCTCGACGTCACCCTCAACGGCACGATGCGCTGCACCCGCGCCGCGATGCGTCACATGATCGGGCGTGGCAGCGGCGTCATCGTGAACAACTCGAGCGTCATCGGTTGGCGGGCCCAGAAGGGCCAGAGCCACTACGCGGCGGCCAAGGCGGGCGTCATGGCGCTGACACGTTGCGCGGCGCTCGAAGCCGCCGAGGCCGGGGTGCGCATCAACTGCGTGGCGCCGAGCTTCGCCAGCCACCCCTTCCTCGAAAAGGTCAGTGACCCCGAGTTGTTGGCCCAGCTCGAGGCCGCCGAAGCCTTCGGCCGCGGCGCCGAGCCGTGGGAGGTCGCCAATGTCATCGTCTTCCTGGCGAGCGACCTGAGCTCGTACATGACCGGCGAGGTCGTCTCGGTCAGCAGCCAACACCCATGATCGACGAGCGTGCGTGGACGGGCACGGCGCCGATGCGGGTGCGATCATGAGCGGGAGGACGGGGCCGCTCGCAGGCGTGCGCGTCGTGGAGCTCGCCGGCATCGGCCCGACGCCGTTCGCCGGGATGATGCTGTCGGACCTCGGCGCCGAGGTCGTCCGCGTCGACCGCGTCGGCGGCTCGGGCAACCCGGTGGCATCGGGCTCGGGGCCGATGGAGCGCGGCAAGCAGGCCATTGCCGTCGACCTGAAGCAGGCAGCCGGCGTCGAGGTCGTCCTCGATCTGGTGGCAGGCGCCGACGTGCTGCTCGAGGGCTTCCGAGCCGGCGTGGCCGAACGTCTCGGTGTCGGCCCGGACGTGTGCCTCGCACGCAACCCGGCGCTCGTCTACGCCCGGATGACCGGGTGGGGCCAGACCGGGCCCATGGCCCAACGAGCCGGCCACGACATCAACTACATCTCGCTCGCCGGGCCGCTGGCCCACATCGGCCGGGCCGGGGCGCCGCCGACGGTGCCGCTCAACCTCGTCGGCGACTTCGGCGGCGGTTCGGCGTTCGTGGTCCTCGGAATCGTCAGTGCATTGTTTGCCGTGCGCGGGGGCGACCCCGGCCAGGTCGTCGACGCAGCCATGGTCGATGGCGCCGCCTACCTGCTGTCGCCGCTGTACGCCGCCCACGCCTCGGGGTTCTGGACCGACGACCGAGGCACCAACCTGCTCGATTCGGGCGCACCGTTCTACGACGTATACGAGACCAGCGACGGCGGCCA
The DNA here is from genome assembly GCA_963716795.1 of uncultured Acidimicrobiaceae bacterium. Classification (GTDB taxonomy): domain Bacteria; phylum Actinomycetota; class Acidimicrobiia; order Acidimicrobiales; family UBA8592; genus CAVQUE01. The sequence goes on from CAVQUE010000008.1 coordinate 347,144, forward strand.
CATGGCGGTCGGCGCCATCGAGCCCCAGTTCTACGCCGAGCTGCTCGATGGACTCGGCCTCGCCGCCGAGGACCTGCCGAAGCAGATGGACAGGTCGGCGTGGCCGGGGACGAAGCAGCGGTTCGCGGCGATCTTTGCGACCCATGCCCGTTCGGAGTGGACCACGGTGTTCGCCGACCGCGACGCCTGCGTCACCCCGGTGCTCACGATGGGTGAGGCTCCTGGGCATCACCAGGCCGAGCGAGCGCAACGCGTTCTTCGAGCCGTGTGGTGTGGTGCAACCGTCCCCGGCGCCCCGGTTCAGCGCGACACCCAGCACGCCGGCCACCGCATCGTCGGCGCCCGGCGCGGACACCGACACCGTGCTCGCCGAGCTCGGATGCGACGCCGAACGCATCGCTGCGCTCCGCGCCGCGGGTGTCGTCGCGTGACCCCTGCCACGTAACCACTCAGGTGCCCCGGCGTCTGGCCGATCGATGACTACGGTCGTCGCAGCACCACGCTGCGTGGCCGAGACCGCCGATCGAAGGGAACTGGTGGGAACTATGCGAGGAACGACCCGATGGATTGCACTGCTGCTGGCACTTGCCCTGGTCGCCGCGGCCTGTGGCGACGACGATGACGGCAGCGCCTTCGGCGCTGGCGGTGACTCCGACGACAGCATCGAGGCGTTCTGCGACCTCGCCCAACAGCTCGAGGACCTCGATGCTTCTGTGAACGGCGGCGAAGTCAACATCTTCGAACCCGACGAGATCCGTCCCGCGTTCAACGAACTGGTGAGTCTGACCGAGCGAGCCGCCGAGATCGCACCCGACGAGGTCAGCGACGACTTCGCTGCACGCGTCGAATCGCTCGGCGAGATTCGTGACGCTCTCGACGACGTCGACTTCGACTTCACCGCCGTCGACGAGAGCCTGTTGGCGGACAGCGATGAGGAAGCGGCGGCACAAGATCGTGTCGAATCCTTCATCGAACGCGAGTGCGGCATCTCCGACTCCGAAGCAGAGCTGTCCGAAGAGCAGATCCAGGAGCAGGCTGAGGACGCCGGTGTCGCCGATGGTCTGGTGGCCGAGGCGTTCGTGGAGGCCGGGCTCGAGCCGGGCCAGGCCAACTGCCTCGCAGACAGCATCAGCTTCGAGCAGCTCATCGAACTCGGCGAATCCGCCGACAACCCTCCGGCGGAGTTCTTCGACGCCCTCGATGCGTGCGGCGTCTCCCTGGAACAGCTCGTTGAGCTGGGCGCCATGGGCGGCGACGACCTCGGTGACATGGACCTCGGCGAAGAACTCGGCGAAGAGTCCGTGGAGGATCTGCTCGAGGAGATGCCCGACGTCGCTCCCTCGACCGGCGGCAGCGATCTCCCGCCCGAGGCCATCGATCTGTTCGTCTCCGAGTTGGTGCGTCAGGGCTTCACCGAGGACGAGGCTCGCTGCCTCGCCGGTCCGATCCTCGAAGATCCCGCCAACGCCGACCCGCTGCAGGCCTTCGAGGACTGCGGCATCAGTCTGAGCCGACTGGCCGAACTGGGCGGCTGACCGACCACAGACGCATCGCCGGCGACGGCCTCCCGGAGACGAGGAGACCGTCGCCGGTTCGCGTGTGGCGTCAGGCGAGGCGGTAGGTGCTGTCGGCGGTCACGGCGCCGCCGCCGTCGACGGTGATGCGGCCGGTCTCGGCCAGATGGAACAGGTGGCTCAGCACCGACTGGCCCGCCGCCATCCACAAGATGTGCGGCGTGGCGGTGTACATCACCTCGACCATGTCGGGGACGGTCTTGGGGCCCGACGCCAGGCAGTCGAGGATCTGGCGGCTCCGGTCGTGGCGGTGGGCGAGCAATGCCCGGGCGTAGTCGACCGGTTCGGTCACCGGTGGTCCGTGCGTCGGGTAGTAGACCCGGTCGTGGCGGTCGAGCAGGAGCTCGAGGCTCGTCAGGTAGTCGGCCATCGAGCCGTCGGGCGGGGGGATGACGCTCGTCGACCAGCCCATGACGTGATCGCCGGTGAACAACGCGTCCTCGCCGTCGAGCGCGAAACACAGGTGGTTCGAGATGTGGCCGGGAGTGTGCAGGCCGCGCAACGTCCAGGTGCCACCTTCGATGGGGTCGCCGTGGCCGACCTCGACATCGGGCGTGAAGGCCATGTCGCCCGGTTCTTCCTGCTCGGCGTGCTCGGCGCCGTCCTTCGGGGCCCGCTTGGGCATGCTGGCCCGCAACTCCTCGAGCTCCTCGGGCGTCGGCATGAGTCGATCCCAGGTGGTCGGGGTCGCGGCGACCACGTCGTCGGGGTCCGAGATGGGATGGGGGCCGAAGCCGTAGGTCGTGGCCCCAGTGGCGGTCTGCAGCGCAGCCGTGGCGGGGGAGTGGTCGCGGTGGGTGTGGGTGATCACCAGATGGGTGATCTCCTCGCCGGCGGTGGCCGCGAGGATGGCGGCGACGTGATCGTCGTCGTCGGGCCCGGGGTCGACGACTGCCACCTGGCCTCGCCCGATGATGTAGGTGCCCGTGCCGGTGAAGGTGAAGCGACCGGGGTTGTTCGCCACCACCCGGCGCACCATGGGGCTCAGCTCGACGGCGCTGCCGTAGGCAGGGTCGATGTCGGTGACGTGGTTGACAGCCATGCTCGGCAGTATTCCAGGGCTCGAGCCCCGGCGGGTCAGATCGCGTCGGTGGCGTCGAGGTAGGCGGGGCGTTCGCCGCCGCCGTGCACGACGAGGTTGGCGCCCGAGATGTACGACGCGGTCGGGGAGGCCACGAACAGGCAGGCTTCGGCGATGTCGCCGGGCTCGCCGAGTCGCCCCGCAGGGATGGTGGCGGCGACCTTGGCCACGCTGGCATCGTCGCCGTAGAAGGACCGGGCATCGTCGGTCAGCACGAGGCCTGCCGTGACGGCGACGACCCGGATCTTCGGCGCCCACTCGACGGCGAGGGTCTCGGTGGCGTTGAGCAGACCGGCCTTGGCCGCCCCGTAGGCGACGCCCTGGGGATTGGCCCGCATGCCCGACACGCTGGCGATGTTGACGATGACACCGCCAGCGCCTGCGACCATCGGTCCGTGGACGGCCCGGGCGAACACGATGGGCGCCAGCAGGTTGAGCGCCAGGACCCGTTCGTCGAATCGGGCGCTCGCGTCGGCCGACGGGACCGGTGGTGCGCCGCCCGCGTTGTTGATCAACACGTCGACGCGCCCGGTGGCGTCGACGACGGCGTCGACGACCGCCGCGACCTGGTCGGGGTCACGGACGTCGCAGGCCACGAACCGTGCCGTGGCATCGCCGCCGTGAACGGCGGATCGGGGTGCGTTGCGGGCGCACACCGTGACGTCGGCGCCTGCGGCGAGGAATCGCTCGGCGATGGTGCGGCCGATGCCCTTGGTGCCGCCGGTGACGATGACCGAGCGGCCGGTGAAGTCGAAGGTTGGATCCACGACCGGTGAGTCTGGCAGGCCCGGCCGCCGGGGGTCACGATGTGACGGTCCCGACACCGGTGAACTGCGGTTCGACCGCCGAGCTGCCCGCCACGAGGTGACGGCCAGCCGACCCAGCGATCGGCCTACTCGGCGGCGACGCGCTTGCCATCGTGTGGTGAAAGCGCTTTCATCTCGACGACAGCAGAACTCTCGGTCAGGACCCAGATGACGATCACGAGACCCGTCGGTGGCGCAACGCGGCGCCCCACCTCGACGCCCACCGGCGCGAACGGCTACGAGATCTCCCTGCGATCGTTCGCCGGCAGCTCCGGCGACGTCGCGGGCCGTGCCGAGGTCGCCTCTGACGAAGACATGTTCCGCCGGGTGATCTCATGAGCGGAGCCGGGGCCCGGTCGGCCACGATCGAAGACGTCGCCCGCAAGGCGGGGGTGTCGGTGGCGACCGTGAGCCGGGCGCTGCGCGGCCTACCCAACGTGGCGCCCTCGACGCGCCTGCGCGTGCAGTCCGTCGCCGACGAGCTCCACTATCGGGCCGACCCGTCGGCGTCGCGCCTGGCCGCAGGACGGACCCGCACGGTGGCGATGGCCGTGCCGTTGCTCGACAGCTGGTATTTCTCCAAGGTCATGGCCGGTGCCGAGGCCGTGCTCGGTGAGGCCGGCTACGACGTGCTGACGTTCGCGATCGATGGTGACGACCGCCGTCGGCGTGTGCTCGGTGGGCCGCTGCTCAAGCGCGCCGACGGGCTGATCCTGGTCGATCTGCGGATCCCCGACGACGAGGTCGCCGCGCTCGGCGAGGTGGCGCTGGTGAGCATCGGTTTCGTCGTCGATGGCGCGTCGTCGGTGATCGTCGACGACCAACGCGTCGCCGAGGAGGCGGTCGGCCACCTCGTGGATCTCGGCCATCGGTCGATCGGCCTCGTCGGCGGTTTGACCGACGATCCGCTGCGCTTCGCCGTGCCGGCGCAGCGCCAGCACGGCTACCGACGGGCGATCACCGGCGCAGGGCTCGTGACGCGCCCGGAGCTCGAGGTGCACGGCAACTTCTCGGTCGAGGGTGGGGCCGAGGCCGCAGCCACGTTGTTGGATCTGCCCGAGCCACCGACCGCGATCTTCGCCATGTCCGACGAGATGGCGTTCGGCGTCATGCGCGAGGTCTGGGCTCGGGGGTTGCGCGTCCCCGGCGACGTGTCGGTCGTCGGTGTCGACGACCACGACTTCGCCACCGTGGTGGGTCTCACATCGGTCCGACAACAGGTCGCGGATCATGGCTCGGTCGCGGCTCGCCTGCTGGTGGCGCGGCTGACTGCCTCGTCCACCGATGCCGTCTACGAGCCCACCGTGCACGTCGCCGAATCGGCGCTCGTGGTGCGCTCGTCGACCGGGCCGCCCATGGAACGGTCGCGGAGATGACGAGCGCATTGACACGGGGTTGAGACGACATGCCTTGCAATCGTCGCCGACCTATGTAAGCGTTTACAGCCGCATGGGTCACCCGACCCTGCACAAGCAGACATCCACCATCGGGGTCCCGTGTACGACGGTCCCGGTGCAGGAGGGGTAATTCCAGATGAAGCAGACTTTGTTCAAGCTGCTCGCCGTGTTCTTCGCATTCGCGTTGATCGCAGCGGCCTGCGGCGACGATGACGACGACACCAGTGGTGACACCACCACCGAAGACGATGGTGGCGAAGCGACCGACGATGGTGGCGAAGCGACCGACGATGGTGGCGAAGCGACCGGCGATCTCGCCGGCACCACGGTGACCATCCTCGGTCCCGAGACCGGTGAAGAAGCCGCCGGCTTCGTCGAGGCCTTCGAGCCCTTCACCGAAGCCACCGGCATCGAGGTCGAATACAGCGGCAGCCGCGACGCAACGACCGAGATGAACCTCGCCGTCGAGGGTGGCTCGCCTCCCGACATCGGCATCATCCCCCAGCCTGGCCGCATCTTCGGCTACGCCGAGGCAGGCAACCTGATCCCCATTCCCCAGGACATCGTCGACGGGGCAAGCGACTCGTTCCAGCAGAGCGTCATAGACGCCGGTAGCTACGAGGGCACCCAGTACGGCATGCCCAACAAGGGCGACGTGAAGAGCCTGGTCTGGTACAGCCCAGCGACCTTCGAGGCCAATGGTTACGAGATCCCGACCACCTGGGACGAACTCGAAGCCCTCAGCGAGCAGATGAAGGCCGACGGCATCCCGCCGTGGTGCATCGGCATCGGTTCGGGCGACGCCACCGGCTGGCCCTTCACCGACTGGATGGAAGACGTCATGCTTCGCCTCCAGGGCCCCGAGGTCTACGACCAGTGGGTGTCCAACGAGCTGCCGTTCAACTCGCCCGAGGTGGCCGAGGTCGTCGAGTTCATCGCCGACATCTGGTTCGAAGAGGGCAACGTGCTCGGCGGGCGTGACATCATCGCCCAGACCGGCTTCCAGGAGGGCGGTCTCGGTGTCCTCGACGGGTCGTGCGGCCTGCATCGCCAGGCCAACTTCTACGCCGCCCAGTTCGTCGATGCCGGCGCAACCATCGGCGAAGACGTCGATATCTTCTACCTCCCCACGATCAGCGATGACTTCGGCGACGTGCTTCTCACTGCGGGCACCTACGCCGTTGCCTTCGTCGACCGCCCTGAGGTGATGGCCATCATCGAGTACATCGGCTCGGCCGAATACGCCGATGCTCGTATCGCTGCGGACAAGGGCGGCTTCTTGTCGCCGAACCTGAACCACGATGCAACGGCCTACAGCGCCGATCTCGATCGGCAGTTGGCCGAGTTGCTCGTGACGGCTTCCCCGGCACGGTACGACGCCTCCGACCTGATGCCAGGCGAGGTCGGCTCCGGCGAGTGGTGGAGCTCCGGTACCGACTACGTGTCCGGATCCATCGAACTCCAGGAGTTCCTCGACAACGTGCAGAACGCCTGGCCGTCCTAGATCGGTACGGTCCTGCGCATCGTCATGATGTGAAATGCTGGGCGGTGCCGCACCCTTCGGGGTGAGGCACCGCCCAGCGGGTCTTTTCGCAATGATTCTCCGGGCGGATCGCATCGGAGCAGGTGCAAGCAAGACAGAAGTGGGGGAAGAGCGTGGACGTCTTCATCACCACGATCGTGAGCGTGGTGCTCGCCGTCGTGATCTCCGGAGGCCTTTTCTTCGGAGCGAACTGGCTCATCGATCGGACCCAGGACCGGTGGCCGATCGCGGTCGCCGGCCTGAGCGGCTTCATCGGCCTCTTCGTCGGCGCGATCATCCAGCACAACGGGTGGATCAAGCTCGGTGGCGACGTCGGAGGTCCCCTCAAGGACGGGTGGTTGACGATTCTGCTGGGAGGCGTCATCGGCGCCGGCATCGGGTATGCCCTGGGGACCGCCCGTACTCCTGATCTCGCCACGCGGATCCGGTCTGAACACCGCTGGCGGCCCGTGGTCTTCGTCGGACCTGCGGTGTTCTTCGTGCTCGTCGGGTTGGTCTTCCCGGCACTCAAGACGTTGGTCATCAGCTTCCGTGGCGGCCGGCGGGGCGAGGGATCGTTCTCGATCACCAACTACGACACGATCTTCACCGACGACTCGCTGTTCAACATCGAGAACTTCGACCGCATCTTCACCAGCCGGCTCTTCATCATCGGCTTGGCCGGGGTCGTGTTCGCCATCATCATGGCCTACGCGAGCACCCAGGATCTCCTGGGAACCAAGCGCTCGGATCAGACCCGGACCGTGGTCCGTGTCATCGGGGGGGCACTCGCAGTCCTGAGCGGTCTCGTCATCGTCGGTTTCATCGAAGGGGTCATCCGCGAGCCGAACCAGTCCTGGATCTTCGACAACATCCTCACGCCGCTCGTGTCGAGCCCCATCACGCTCTGGGTGTTCGTGGCCACGTTCTTCGGGTTGTGCGCCTACCTGATCGTCGAAGCCCGAGCCAGCACCGCCGGGCGCGGTACCGCAACCCCAGCCGGTGTCGGTTCGGCCGGCCGCACCATGGTCGGCCCATCGATCCTGGCCGCAGTCGCGGCGATCGCAGTGGTGCTGGGCATCGGTGGCGCCGTGAGTGGCGCCGAAGCAGTGTCGCTCGCCCTGTTCGCGCTCGGCATCGCTGCATTGCTGATGCTGATGTCGGAGAACCGACGAACCCAGCAGCTCGACCTCGGGGCGCCGTCGTCATCGGTGTTGTTCGTCGTCGCTGCCATCTTGTTGCTACTGGCGTTGTTCTCGTCGCTGCAATCGGTGGTGTGGAACAACCTCTGGTGGGTGGCAACGGTCACCGGCCTGTCGACGGTCTTCGGTCTGTTGCTCGCCATCCTGGCCGACCGGGCCAAGGGCGAGAAGTACGCCCGGACGATGATCTTCATGCCCATGGCCATCTCGATGGTCGGCGCTGCCGTCATCTGGGACTTCATGTACGAGCTCCAGGCCAGCGGCAATCAGACCGGGCTCATCAATGCTGTCCTCGGTGGGCTGGGCTTCCAGCCCCGCGGGTTCTTCATCAACTCGACCATGATCCCGTGGAACAACTTCTGGATCATGTTGATCATGGTCTGGATCCAGACCGGGTTCGCCATGGTCATCCTCTCGGCGGCCATCAAGGGCGTACCCGACGAGCTCCTCGAAGCCGCACGAGTCGACGGCGCCACCGAGGTACAGGTCTTCTGGCGGGTCATCATCCCCCAGATCCTCACCACCATCGTCGTGGTGGTCACGACCCTCATCATCATCGTGATGAAGGTCTTCGACCTGGTGAAGGCGACGACCGGAGGGGCCAACAGTACGAACGTGTTGGCCAATGAGATGTTCGATCAGCTCCGGGTGTCGAACTTCGCCCTGTCGGCGGCCTTCGCCACGGTCATCTTCGTATTGGTATTGCCGGTGATGATCTTCAATGTGCGTCGCAATCTCAAGGAGATGGCCGGATGAGCATCGACACCAGCGAACCCGGCGTCTTCAGCGCCGAAGCTGCGGCCTCCCAGACCGTCGGCCAGCGCATGAAGCGCCTGATCAGCTCCATCCCCACCTGGTTCCTGTGGCTCATCGTCATCGTCTGGACCATCCCCACCCTGGGCTTGTTGGTCTCGTCGTTCCGGCCGGTCGAACAGATCGCCGGGCCGCTGTCGACGGGCTGGTGGGAAGCGGTCCTGCCACAGAACTGGGGCGACTTCACGCTCGAGAACTACGACGAGATCCTCTTCCAGGACTCGGCGGGTCGCGAGTCCATGTGGACGTACTTCTTGAACTCATTGGCCATCGTGCTGCCGGCGACGATCATCCCGATCTCCATCGCCACCTTCGCCGCCTATGGGTTCGCATGGATGGACTTCAAGGGCCGCAACTGGCTCTTCGTCGGGCTCATCGCCATGATGGCGTTGCCGAACCAGATGACGTTCATCCCACTCATCCAGATGTTCGAGAACGGCGCCACGTGGACGATCCCGGGGACCGAACAGACACTGAAGCTGTTCCCCGACCTGGACATCAACGGCAAGGTCGCAGCGGTGTGGTTGACCCACACGTCGTTCGGGTTACCGCTCGCCATCTTCTTGTTGCACAACTACATCTCGCAGTTGCCCAAGGACATCTTCGAAGCTGCCCGTATCGACGGAGCCAACCACTTCACGATCTTCATGAGGTTGGTGCTGCCCTTGTCGGCGCCTGCCATCGCTGCGTTCGGGATCTTCCAGTTCTTGTGGACCTGGAACGACTTCCTGATCGCATCGGTGTTCCTCGACGGCGACAAGGTGCCGATGACCGTGGCACTGGTCAACATCGTCGGCGAGCAGGGCCAGAACGCACACCTGCGATTCCCCGCAGGGTTCGTGACGATCATCGTTCCCCTGATCGTGTTCTTCGCCCTCCAGAAACACTTCGTGCGCGGCCTGCTCGCAGGATCGGTCAAGGGCTGAGCAGCGTCTGCGCCACCAGCGGGTGTCACCCCTCTCCCCTCCGGGGTGACACCCGCCGGGTCTGTTTTGTTTGGCCGGCTCGTCGTGGGCTGGCTGGCCGGCTCGTCTCTGCCGGGCTCGCGCCGGGATCCTCGGTCTCGTGTGGTCTGACGCTCGATTCCCGTGCACGTCGCCGGCTGGTGTCGGCGTGGTGCGCAGCAGCGGCGTCGAGCCGAGACGGCCACGGGGGTGCCGAAACCCTCCGGTGGGGTGCCCAGCCGTCTCGGGAGCGGCGAGCGCGCCGACCTGCGTTCAGGTCTCGTGGCCTCGTGTGGTGCTCCTCCCGCCGCTCGGCCATGCAGCCCTGTTGCGTCGTCGCTCTCTGGCATGATCGATGCGTGCCAACACTCGAGGGATACGACACGGTCGAGGTGACGGTCGATGGCGGGGTCGGGCGGCTGACGCTCGACCAGCCCGAGGTGCTCAATCCGTTGGGGGCCACGGTGCTGCGCGAGATCGCACGGGCGGTGGGCGAGCTCGACGTTGCGGGCGCGGTTGTCGTGGTGGTGTCCGGGCGCGGACGGGCGTTCTCGGCGGGCTTCGACCTCCGTGAGTTCGCTGGGCCGGCAGGTTCCGAGGACGGGCCCGCCACCGCAGATCTCGGACGGCGCATGGCCGACGCCGTCGAGGCCGCCGACGCGGTCACCATCGCGGCGATCCGTGGCCACTGCGTCGGCGGCGGCCTCGTGCTCGCTGCTGCCTGCGACCTGCGCGTCGCCGCCGACACGACCCGGTTTGCGATCCCCGAGGTCGACCTGGGCATACCGCTCGCCTGGGGTGGGATCCCGCGACTGGTCCGCGAGATCGGACCGGCCGCCACCCGCGAGCTCGTCATGACGTGCCGTCCCTTCGATGCTGCCGAGGCCCATCGGCTCGGCTTCGTCAACCGGGTCGTCGGCGACGACGACCTCGAGGCCGAGGTGGACGAACTCGTCGCAGTCGCTGATCACCAAGGCCCCGAGTGTGCTGCGGGCGACCAAACGCCAGGTGCACACGGCGCTCGAGGAGATGGCCTCGACCGACGGGGCATGGGCCGACGCACTGGTGCTCGGCGCCGCGCTCGCAGACCCCGATGCCCGCGCTGCGGCTCGCCGCTACCTCGATACCCGCTGAGATCGGGCGGTGTCGCTGGGCGCCGTCGGTCTCGCCGGCCGCAACGCCGTGCTGCGGCGCCGCACCCACCAGCGCATCGGGTAGGCGAACCAGAACGTCACCGGCAGCCGGCTGAGCGTCGTCCACCGGGCATCGGCGCTGGTGCGGCGCACCGGCGGTGAGCCTCTGTGCGGCGGCCGGTCGTCGAGTACGAGGCGGCGCCCGTCGTCGATCTCGACCGTGAAGCGGCCGAACCAATCGAGCATGGTCACCATCGAGGCGAACCGACGTTGTGACGCAGGGACCACGAGCCGTCGATCACCCGCGAGCGGCGTCACCCAGATGCACAGCGCAGCGAGTGCGGCCCACGAGAACACCTGAACGCTGGCGCCGATCTGGATCGCCAGGTGGAACGGGATCGCCACCCAGATCGCCGCCAGGCGGGTGCGGCGCATCAGCAGTCCGGCACCGATGAACACCTCGGTGAGTACCGCTCCCTTGGAGAACCACCACTGGAACCCGTCGTCGGCCAAGACGTCGAGGATCCACGCAGGCGCCCCCTGGTCGATGGCCAGCTCCCGTCCGTCGATGGCACGCAGTTGGAGGACCCGGCCGCCCCACCAGTCGCCGTCGAGCAGCTTCGAGACCGCAGACGCCAGGTACACCAGGGCCACCTGGATGCGCACCAGGTACAGCCACCACAACGGACGCAACGGGGGTCGAGGACGGCCGCGCAGCCGACGGATGGCGGCGTCGATCGAGTAGTGGTCGCCCGACGGGACGACGGTGACACACCACAACAAGATGACGAGGAACGCCCGGTTGTGCGCGAAGAAGGTCGTCGACAACAACAGGTTGTGGGTGACGATCAGCGCCGTGGTCGCACACGCCAGGCGCGTCGCGAGCCCGAGGCTCATGGCCACCGCGGCCACGAGCGCAGTCCACAACAGCACCGCCGACAGGGCCCGGCCGGGTTCGGGATACCAGCTCACCCACGGGTCGGTGAACCGGTCCGACCAGATGATGCCGTCGCGCAGGTTGTCGACGAATGGTCGCAGGTGCAGCCACACGATGGGTCCCAGCAGAATGCGCAGCACTGCCAGGCCGCGCGTGTCGCCCACGTCGTCGAGGTGACCCAACGGGCGCACCCAGGTGGGCGTGGTCGCGCCGGTCATGGGTCGGGGTCCGTGCTCTGGGTCGGATGCGATCGGTCGCTCCTGCGAGCGGAACACGACCGTTTCGGGCTCACGACCGTTGTCGGTGAAGGTCACGGTGGCTTCGAGGTACTGCGTGGTGGTGTCGTCGGGCGTGTTCGCGGCCACCCAGTCCAATGCCGACTCGAAGAACGCGAGCTGGGATCGCAGGCCGGAGTCGGCGTGGGACCATCGGTCGGGGCGGGTCAGCCCACGGCCGCGTACGAGATCCGACCACCGGTACTCCCAGTCGTCGTCGATCGCGATCCGGCTGCCATCAGGCTGCACCCGGACGATCTCGGCTCGCCACCGGCTGGCCTCGGGGAACATCTGGAAGCCGAACAGCCGGTGATCGTTGCCGTAGGCGGCGACGATCGCGCCCAGCTGGAGCACGATGATGGTGACGAACACGACCCGGCGCAGCACACGTCGCCCGGTCGGCGCCGACTCGGGACCGACACGCGATGGGTCACGATGCCGGTGGAGGCACCGCCGACGGCAACGGCACCAGGCGTCGGTGCCGCAGCCCTGCCACGCAGATCCCGTGCGACGCCCCGAGGTCCGTCGGTCGAGCACGTGAGCCGGAACTCCTCCGGCTGATCTGGCACCGGCACGGTCGTCGCGGGGTCGTGGACGACGTCGACGACCAACCATGCCGGCGGCGACTTGTACCGGCGCGGCGCAAGCCTCGGCGGCGCGCCCTGCGGCGCCCGACCACGCACGACGAGAGCATCGTGTTCGACCCAGGCCTCGTCGAAGTCGGCGTGTCGGTGATCGCTGGTCATCGGCGGTCCCTCCTCGGTCGAATCGACAACCTAGTACCGCATCGGCCACCGTTTGCGGGTTCACACCGGCCTGACGCGGCAAACGGTGGCTGACGCGGCACTGGTGCGCGAAACGGCAGTGGGTCGCGCCGCTGCGCACCGACCCCTTAGGGTGTCGGACCGAGGGACCGGCAGGGGTGCCGCAGACAGGAGCGAACCGATGCGGCGGCAGGGCCACAGTCAGGATCATCGCGGCGCATGTCGTGGCCTCGGCGATCATCGCCGCGTCGTGCAGCACCAGTGACGACCCGGGTGCCTTCTCTGCCCGCGCCCGACCGTCGAACCCGACGGTGCATCAGAGGGCACGGGCGGCGCCACCGATCCGCCCGACACCTCCGCTGCCGCCGACGACGAACGCATCGCAGCGGCCGACGAGTGGCTCCGGTCGTCGTCGGGTCTCGACGCAGCCGTCGTCGACAGCCTCGAGCTGGTGGGTGTCGAAGCGGTCGGCCGGGCATCGCACGTGCGCTACGCCCAGGTCTTCGACGGGGTCAGCGTCGACGGCGCCGGGGTCGTGGTGCATCTGCTCGGCTCCGGTGAGGTCCAGGGAGCCAGCCCGTCGCTGACCGCTGCGGTGCCCAACGGCGAGCCCATGTCGATCACCGAGGACGCAGCGGTCGCCATCGCCGAGAAGGCGGTCGACGGCACCATCACCGCCGTGGAGGCGCGCGAGATCTGGGTCGCGACCGGCGGCGTGCTCGCTCCCGGTTGGCGAGTCGAGCTCGGAACGACCGACCCGCTCGGGTCCTGGTCGGTGGTCATCGACGGCACGGCATCGACCGTCGTGCGTGTCGAGCGTGACCAACTCGGCCGCCGCGTCGTCCACCCCCAGCTGCGGTCGACCGCAACCGGCCGCACCGCGAAGCTCGTGGCCCAGACGCCGCAGGATCGCTGCGATCTGCCTGCGTCGCCGTCGGCGTGCGTGTTCCGGCCCGACCCGGTCTTCGCTGCCGGCGGCAGCCTCGGCGATCCTGCTCGAGCCGACGACTTCCTGACCCCGGTGCCGCTGTTGGGGTTGGACGATCCTGCGTCGGGCCGGCTCGTCGGCGAGTTCGCCGACCTCGACCCCGACGGCGCCCCCGAGCGCTTCGACCCCGACCCCGACGCTCGCTGGGGCAATGGCCGTGCCGATCGCGGCTTCGAGGCCCAGAACGCCTACTACTGGATCGACTACGGCCAGCGCACGGTGCAGCGCCTCGGCTTCACGAACCTGTTGAACCGCTCGTTCCCGGTGGTCTCGGTCGACCCGGCCACCGTCGACAACGCGTTCTACACCTCGGCCGAACAGCAGATCTACCTCGGCGTCGGATCCAACGGCATCGACGAAGGCGAGGATGCCAGCGGCATCCTCCACGAGTACGGCCATGCGCTGCTCGACGCAGTGAACCGCGACCTGCTGGTCGGCGGCGACGTCGGCGCCTACCACGAAGGCTTCGGCGACATCTTCGCCTTCCTGACGACCCTCGAGTTCCGGACCGGCGACGCGCCGTGCCTGTTCGCATGGACCGACGACGTGTGCCTGCGCCGCCTCGACACCGAACGTCGCTACCCCGACGATCTCGCCCGTCAGGTCCACGAGGACGGCCAGATCCTGTCAGGTGCGGTGTACGAGATCCTCACCGAGCTCCTGGCCGCCGAGGGCCTCGACATCGCGTCGTGCCCGGGCAGCGACGCGTGCGCCGACGTCCGCGACCGGGTCCTGACGCTGGCGCTCGCCGCCAACTACTACCTGACGCCGCGTATGACGATGCCCGAGATCGCCGGAACCTACCTGTCGGCGAACGAAGCCCAGTTCGACGACGCCGACCGCGACGTCATCGAGGCGGTGTTCGCAGCGGCGCGGGCTCGCTGGTGCGTCGACCATGGTCGACGCCGACGACCAGCTCGGACCCTCCGTCGGCTCCGGCGGGTGGTGCGGTGGTCGGCATCGATCTCGACGTGGCCCACACCTATCGCGGCGACCTCGACGTCGTCCTGCGTGTCGTCGATGCCGACTTCGTCGACCTCTGCGAGCCGACGTTGCTGTTCGCATCCGACGCCGACGACGACGGCGAGGATCTCTCGGGCTTCGTCGACCTGACCGGTGAGGACTGCGCGGCGGCTGGTCCCGCCGAGCCCCGACCGACGCTGGGTGTTGTCGGTCACCGATGTCCTCCCCGGCGACGAGGGCCGCATCCTCGGGTTCGCCGTGGTCGACGGCGTCGACACCTACCCGGCGGCGGGCCTGCCGGTCCCGATCGCAGACGCCGACCCGGCAGGATCGGTGGCTGTCGTCGACGCCACCGGCGCCTCTGGTGGCGTCGAGAGTGCGGAGGGACTCGGGTCGACCGGGGCCGTCACCGCCGAGGTCGCCATCGAGCACCCCTACCACGGCGACCTCTCGGTCCGTGTCGGGGTCGCATCAGCGGATGACACGATCGTCTGCACGGTGCCGGTCCTCGAACCCGATCCGACCGACGCCGCCGATGGGCTCATCGAGGGCAGCGTCTCGCTCGACGCCTGTGCCGAGTTCTACCCGCCGTCCCCTGACAGTCGGTGGTTCCTCCAGGTGAGCGACAACGCCGCGCGAAGACGAGGGATCGATCGTCGCCTTCGCCGTGGGAACCGACAGCGACGTGTTCGAGGCCACGGATCTGCCGGTGTCGGTGCCCGACGACGACGTCGACGGCGTCGTCGTGCTCCTCGACGGTGCGTCGAGCTCGACCGGTCAGGCAGGCGGAGCCGGCCAGGGGGCAGAGGTCGAACTGCCAACGGTCGATGTGACCATCACTCACCCCTACATCGGCGACCTGTCGCTCATCGGCACCGTCACCGACGGCGTGGGCAACGAGCTCTGCCGCGTCGTGCTGGTGGCTCCCGACCCGCTCGATGCGTCGGAGAACCTGGAAGGTCAGGCGTCGATGGCCGACTGCGGCGACCTGTACCCGCCGGCCCCGGACCGGATCTGGACGCTCACGGCCGCCGACACCCTCGACGGTGACACCGGCACCATCGACAGTGCCGTCCTGGTCGGCCCCGACGGCATCCGGTATCCGTTCACGGCGGAGTCCATCGCGCTCCCCGACGCTGACCCGACGGGTGTGGCCCTCGACGCCGCTCGCGGCGGCGACCCCGATGAGCGATGACCCCGAGGTCGTGATCGTGATCTCCCATCCCTATGTGGGCGACCTCGATGTCGTCGTCGGCGCGATCGACGCGGACGGCGAGGTCCTGTGTGCGGTGCAGCTGCGCGAACCCGACCCGAGCGACGCGTCGATCGATCTCGTCATCGATGTCGCGGTGCCCGATTGTGCGGCGTTCCTGCCCCCGATCCCGATCAGCGGTGGGTCGTGGTCGTCGCCGACGAGGCGAGTGCCGACGTGGGCTCCATCGAGGGCTTCGCTGTGTTCGCGCCCGATGGGTCGGCGTGGGGGGCCGGCGCGTCGGTTCCGGTCGAGATTCCCGATGACGACCCCGAAGGCGTGTTCGCCGTCGTCGACGGTCTCGAGCCACTCTGAGGGCTCAGAGCTTGTCGAGCACCTCGCCGGCGTCGAGATCGACCGCCGACTGCCATCCCCAGGTGAGCATTGCGGTCAACAGATCGGCGCCGCGGTCGTTGCCGCCCGCGAGGACCTGGAGCTGGGTGGCGCTGACGAGATGCATCAGCATCCCGGCTCGGTAGTCGTCCCAGCACCGGTCGAACGAGTAGCCCGTCACGCCGTGGGCCACGAGCGCGTCGTGGTAGCGCCGCAGCAGGCCGTCCTGATGCTCGCGGCGGAACGCGGTGGGCACGTTCTGACCCAGGAAGTAGGACAGGTCGAAGGTGCCCCGGTGACGCACGGCGAGCTGCCAGTCGAGCAGGCACAGCGCATCGGGATCGCCGTCGGCATCGAGCAGCACGTTGTCGGGCCGCAGGTCGTAGTGCGTGAAGGTGATCGGACCGGAGTCGATCCACCAGTCGAGGTAGCGGGTGTAGCTGGTTCGCAGGTGATCGAGCCAGGGCATCGCCGCGCCGTCGAGCCGGTCGGACCACTCGGCCTGGAGCAGATCGGCGAGATCGGGAAGCACCTGGGCGTAGCCCTTGTAGAGGTCGTTGTTGACCGGCGGCAGCCAGGTCGAGCTCGCCGAGTGCGGGTGCGTCCCACCAGGTGGCATGCAGCTTGGCGATCTCGTCGACGATGCGCTCGGCGTCGCGCGAGCTCGACGCCGGCGAGTTGGTCGATGTGGCGGGCGTTGGCCACCTCGTCGAGCAGGATCACGAACGGGATGCCGTCGGGCCCCATGTCGGCGTGACGACACACCGGGACCTGCAGATCCATCGTGTCGGCGACCTGTTGGTAGAACGAGACCTCGCGGGTGTAGAAGCCGTAGCTCCGCGCGGTGTCGACGTTCTGTTCCGCCGGCGAGACGGTCTTGGCGATGAGGGTGTCGCTGCCGTCGTCGTCGTGGTCGAGATGCAGCCGGGTGACCTCGGCCATGATGCCGACGCCTTCGCCGAGGTTCTCGGGACGGACGCCGGTGATGGGGCGCCCCAGGACCTCGGTCAGCCAGGGCGCGGTGATGGCGGCGGCGGTTGTGGGGATGGTGCTCATGGCGATGCTCAGGAGTCGGCGGGTGCGCGGGGGATGCCGTGGAACGGGGTGCCCTCGGCCTTCCAGCGCTCGTACAGCGCGAAGAAGTCCTCGCCGAAGGGGTCGCCGCCGCGCAGGGGGATGGCTGCGCGTGCGATGGTGAAGTCCAGTGGCGCCAACGCGATGGCCGCATCGAAATGGCGGGCGGCGCCCGCATCGTCGCCGGTGGACCGGGCGTGGGTGGCCAGCTTGAAGTGCAGGCGAGCGGCGATCTCGTCGTCGTCGAGGTCGGCGACTTCGAAGGCGGCGTCGTCGGGCAGCGCCCCGGTCCGCACCCAGTCGCGCACGGCGTTCATGTGCCCCTCGCGGGTGATGCCGGTGATCTCGCTGAACATGTCCGAACCGAACTCGCCGGCGTTGGGGCGGGCGATGCGGTCGTGTTCGTCGATCCAGACCACCGAGGGCACGTTGCTGATGGCGTAC
Organism: uncultured Acidimicrobiaceae bacterium; assembly: GCA_963716795.1. Taxonomy (GTDB): domain Bacteria; phylum Actinomycetota; class Acidimicrobiia; order Acidimicrobiales; family UBA8592; genus CAVQUE01. The sequence continues at coordinate 364,646 of CAVQUE010000008.1, forward strand.
AGCTCGGTGAGCACGTGGAGCGGATCCATCAGGACGGGATAGGTGATGTTCTCGGCGAGTCCCCGGATGGCCTCGGTGTTCTCGTCGATCGCCACGGCGATGACCATGAATCCCTCGTCGGCCAGTTCGTCGTGCAGTTCCTGCCACCCGGGCAGGTCGAAGGCGCATCCTCACCAACTGGAGAACGCGACGAGCAGGCGCTTCTTGCCGGTGAAGCCCGACAGGCTGTGGAGGACACCGTCGAGGTCGCCGAGGGTGAAGTCGGGTGCCTGACGGTCGCGCAGGGCCGCTCGACGGTCTGCGGCGGGTGCGCCGATGGCGATTGCGGCGAGAGACTCGTCGAGGACTGCGGGACGATCGAGTGCGTCGGCGACGGCGACGAGGTCGACCCCGGCGGGGTGGTCGAGCGCCGCCCGGTCGGCCACCGGCACGCAGACGTCGCCTCGGCAGAGGCCTTCGGGTTTGAGTGTCCAGCCGATGGCGGTGTCGAGATCGGCGACGGCGACCCCGGGCCGGCCGTCGTGCCACACGGCGTCGACCTGTGTGTCGGCGTCGGCGAGAATGCGCAGTTGCCCCATGAAACCCCCGTTGCGATGTGTGCGGCAGCGTAGTCGGTCGTGCCCGACCGCTCAGGACCTTCTGGCGCCAGAACGTTCTGACGTCGGTGATCGTCGTCGGCGGGGGGACCGGACCGTCGGATCAGCGCATCACGGCGGGGTCGATGGCGTAGAGGTCATCGGCGCCCGCCATCACCGCAGGCAACAAGCCGTGGACCTGGGGTAGGATCTGGCCGGCGTAGAAGCGTGCCGTGGTGATCTTGGCCTCGCAGAACGCGGCGTCGTGGCCGGCATCGGGATCGCCGACACCGTCGGTGTCGTCGAGCAGCCGGCGTGCCGCGATCGCGGACCGCGCCAGCAGCCACCCGCCGACCGTCGTGCCGAACATGCGCAGATAGGGCGTGGCCGCCGCCAGCCCGTCGTCGGTGGCGCCGGCTCCCTTGTCGAGCAGCCATCGGCTCGCCGCCTGGAGGTCGGCTGCTGCGGTCTCGAGCCGGTCGGCGATCTCGTTCAGCCCGACCTCGAGCAGCTCGGCGACGGTCTTGCCCATCTCGCCGATCGTCTCGGCGACGACCTCGCCGTCGCGCATCGGCGAGCTTGCGTCCGACCAGGTCGATGGCCTGGATGCCGTTGGTGCCCTCGTAGATCGCAGCGATGCGGATGTCGCGGTAGTGCTGCGCGGCGCCGGTCTCTTCGACGTAGCCCATGCCGCCGTGGATCTGGACGCCCAGGCTCGTGAGTTCGTTGCCGAGGTCGGTTCCCCATGCCTTCGACAGCGGCGTCAACAGATCGCAGAGCTCCTGGCCCCGGCGGGCTTCGTCCTCATCGGGGTGGTGCGCAGCGACGTCCACCGCCCATGCGTTGAGGTACACGAGACAGCGCAGGGCTTCGATCTGGGACTTCATCGTCATCAGCATCCGGCGCACGTCGGGGTGCTCGATGATGGCCACCGACTCGCCCTTGGGAGTGTCGGCGCGGCGACCCTGCTGGCGTTCGAGCGCGTACTCGAGCGCCTGCTGGTAGGACCGGTCGGCGACCGCCAGCCCCTCGAGACCGACCGCGAGGCGAGCCTGGTTCATCATCGTGAACATGGAGCGCATGCCGGACTGTTCGTCGCCGATGATCTCGCCCACGGCGCCACCGTTGTCTCCGAACTGCAGCACGCAGGTGGGCGAGGCGTGGATGCCCATCTTGTGCTCGATCGACACGCACTCGATGTCGTTGCGCTCGCCGAGGCTGCCGTCGGCGTTGACCAGGAACTTCGGCACGATGAACAACGAGATGCCCCGCGTGCCCGGGGGCGCATCAGGGGTTCGGGCCAACACCAGGTGCACGATGTTGTCGGTGAGGTCGTGTTCGCCCCAGGTGATGTAGATCTTCTGGCCGCTGATCAGGTAGCTGCCGTCGTCCTGGCGCACGGCCTTGGCGGTGAGCGCGCCGACGTCGGAACCGGCCTGGGGCTCGGTGAGGTTCATGGTGCCGGTCCACTCGCCGCTGATGAGCTTGGGCAACCAGCGCAGCTTCTGCTCCTCGCCGCCGTGCGCGCTGAGCGCATGGATCGAGCCCTGGGTGAGCATCGGGTTGAGCGAGAACGCCATGTTGGCGGCGGTCATCATCTCCTGGACGGCCAGACCGACGACCCACGGGAAGCCGCCGCCGCCGAACTCGGGTTCGAAGCTCATCGCGCCCCAGCCGCCGTCGACGTAGGCCTGATAGGCCTCGGCGAAGCCGTCGGGTGTGGTGATCGACCCGTCGTCGTTGCGGCGGCTGCCCTGGGTGTCGCCGGCACGATTGGTGGGCGAGACGACCTCGCCGAAGAAGCGCGAGGCCTCGGCCAGGACGTCGGGAAGCGCCTCGAGGCCGACCTCGGCGAAGTCGGGCAGGTCGGCGAGGCCCTGGACCCCGACGACGCGCTCGAGTGTGAACAACATGTCGGCAACGGGTGCGGAGTACTCGGTCACGGCGGATCCTCGCTCTGGCGACTGCGGCAGGATGCCGATGATACCGGTCGGTAGCCGAGCGATCGAGTGCCGTGCGGCGCTGCGTCGATGCTGTGCCTCGGGTCACACCCGACCGGCGGATCCGCGATACTGGACCTTCGACGTCCGGAGGCTCCTCTCATGGCTGCACCATCGTCATCTCGGTCCGCTCAGCCCTACGCCCTGACCGATCGCTACCTGGCCGAACACGGCTCGGTGTTCCTCACCGGCATCCAGGCCCTGGCGCGGCTGCCGCTCGACCAACTGCGGGCCGACCGCGCCGCCGGTTGGAGCACCGGGGCCCTCGTCACCGGCTATCCGGGTTCGCCGCTCGGGGGCTACGGCGAGGCCGTGGCCGAGGCCGCGGCGCTGGCGCCCGAGTCTGCCGCTGGTGTTCCGCCAGGCCCTCAACGAAGAGCTCGCCGCCAGCGCGGTCATGGGATCGCAGCTGGCATCGGTGCAGCCCGACTGCCGCCACGACGGGATCATCGGCATCTGGTACGGCAAGGCGCCCGGCGTCGAACGGGCCGCGGACGCACTCCGCCATGCCGTGTTCGCCGGTACCTCGGTGCGTGGGGGAGCGGTGGCCCTCGTCGGCGACGACCCCGCCGCCAAGAGCTCGACGGTGCCGTCGAGCTCGGCGGGCCTGTTGGCCGACATGCACATGCCCCTGCTCTATCCCGGCGACCCCGCCGAGGCCCTCGACCTGGGGCGTCACGCCGTCGCGTTGTCGCGGACGACCGGCCTGTGGTGCGCACTCAAGATCGTGGCCGACGTCGCCGACGCGACCGCATCGGTCGATCTCCACCCCGACCGCATCGCGCCCGTCATCCCCACCATCGACGGCGAGCGGTATCGGCACACCCCCGACGGCAAGCTGCTGACGCCACACACCCTCGACATCGAACGGGAGATCGTCGAGGTCCGCTACGAGCTCGCCACCCGCTACGCCTCGCAGAACCGGCTCAACCGGGTCGCGGTCGATCCCTCCGACGCATGGATCGGCATCGTGGCCTCGGGAATCACCGCACGCGAGGTCCGCGAATCCCTGCGCCGCCTCGGGCTCGATTCGGACGACGCGATCGCCGGAGCAGGGATCCGCCTGCTCGAGATGGGCATGCCGTTCCCGTTCGACCCGCGGACCGATCCGGGGCTTCGCCCGTGGCCTCGATCAGGTCCTGGTGATCGAGGAGAAGCGACCCACCATGGAGTCGCTCATCAAGGACACGTTGTATGACCTCGTCGATCGGCCGGTGGTGGTGGGCAAACACGACGAGGCGGGCGTGCGGCTGTTCGCCGAGCACGGCGCGCTCGATGCCGACGCCATCGTCGGGCCGCTGCGTCGCCGCCTCGCCCCGAGGGTCGGCGACCGGTTGGCGCCCGAGCCGCCACCGCGGCGCGAGCTGATACCCCTGTCGGTCGACCGGACGCCGTACTACTGCTCGGGATGCCCCCACAATCGCTCCACCGCAGCACCGCCGGGCGCGCTGATCGGCGCCGGGATCGGCTGCCACACGATGGCGGTGTTGATGGATCCCGAACGCTTCGGTGACATCGCCGGTGTCACGTGCATGGGCTCCGAGGGGGCCCAGTGGGTGGGGATGGCACCGTTCGTCGAGCGCGACCACTTCATCCAGAACGTGGGCGACGGGACGTACTTCCATTCGGCGCAGCTGGCCGTGCAGAACTCGGTGGCGGCTGGTGTCGACATCACCTACAAGCTCCTCTACAACGGTGCGATCGCGATGACCGGCGGTCAGGAACCGCAGGGGCAGCTACCGGTGGGCAAGGTGGCCGAGGTGCTGCTGGCCCAGGGCGTGACACAGGTGCTCGTGACCACCGACGACCTCGACCGGTACCGCTCCGGCGACGAGGCGCTGCCGGCCGGTGTCGAGGTCTGGGGCCGCGATCGTCTACTCGATGCCCAGGAGGTGCTCGCCGGCGTCGCCGGCGTGACCGTGTTGATCCACGACCAGCGCTGCGCGGCCGAGGCCCGCCGCGACCGCAAGCGGGGCCTCGTCCCCACGCCCACGCAGCGTGTCGTGATCAACCACCGCATCTGCGAGGGCTGCGGCGACTGCGGCAGGGTGAGCAACTGCCTGTCGGTGCAGCCGATCGACACGCCGTTCGGTCGCAAGACCACGATCGACCAGACCACGTGCAACCTCGACTACTCGTGCCTCGAGGGTGACTGCCCGTCGTTCATGACCGTCGACGTCGCCGAGCCCGGGCCGACTCGCGTCGCTGTGGCGCCGTCTCCGGCCCGGCCGCCCCGACGACCATCACGACGAGGTCGCCGATGGACAGCATGCGCGAGCGGGCCGGCCCCGGCGATCCGCCGTCGACGCTGGCGCCACCCCAGCCGGTCGTGCCCACCGACGCCTATGCGGTGCGCATCTGCGGGATCGGGGGCACGGGCGTGGTCACGGTCGCCCAGATCGTCGGCACCGCGGCGACGCTCGACGGCTACCACGTGCGCGGCCTCGACCAGATCGGTCTGTCGCAGAAGGCCGGACCCGTGGTCAGTGACGTGCGGCTGTCGCGGTCGGCGCCGATGGCCACCAACCGACTCGGTGCGGGTCAGGCCGACCTGCTGCTCGCGTTCGATCAGCTGGTCGCGGCATCGGACAAGGGCCTGCTCACGGCATCGCCGACCGCGACGACGGTGGTCGGATCGGTCGCTCCGGTGCCGACCGGTGCGATGATCGCCCATCCGGAGATCTCTCTGCCCGATCCCGATGACCTGGTGGACCGCATCGCCTCGGTCACCCGACCCGACGCGCAGCACTGGGCCGACGCCCAGGCCATCACGACCGAGCTGTTCGGCAGTGCCACGACGGCCAACGTCTTCGTCGTCGGCATGGCCGTTCAGGCCGGATGCCTCCCGGTCGATCCGGCTCGCATCGAAGAAGCGATTGCGCTCAACGGCGTCGCGGTCGAAGCCAACACGGCGGCGTTCCGGTGGGGCCGAACGCAGATCGCCGACCCGGCCGCAGTCGTTGCGGCCCGATCACACGGCAAAGACAGCGGTGGCGCGGGCACGGACGTGGCGGCCCCTGCGCTGCCGGGGCCGATCACAGCGCGCATCGACGCGCTCGGCCGCCCCGAGCTCGTTTCCCAGTTGGCGCTGTTCGCAGTCGAACTGATCGCCTGGGGTGACGAGCCGGTGGCGTCGGGGTGGCTCGATGTCGTCGAACGGGTGTCGGCGGCAGAGCACGAGCTCGCAACGGCTGGTGTCACGGCGGCCGCCCGGGGCGAGCTCACCGCGACGGTCGCCGCGAACCTGTTCACGCTGACCGCCTACAAGGACGAGTACGAGGTCGCCCGTCTCATGACCGATCCCGACGGCACCGCCGTCGTCGCGTCGGTCGCCCAGCCGGGCGATCGGGTCGCGTGGAAGCTGCACCCGCCGATGCTGAAGGCGTTGGGCATGGGGGGCAAGATCTCGGTGGGCGCCTGGGCCGAGCCGGGCGTGCGGCTCCTGGCCCGGGGCAAGCGGCTCCGGGGAACGCCGGCCGATCCGTTCGGGCGCACCGAACTCCGCCGCCTCGAGCAGGAACTCCCCGGCGAGTACGCCGCGGCGATCGACAAGGCGCTCGGGACGCTCACGGCCGACAACCTGGATCAGGCCGTGGCGCTGGCCGCCCTGGCCGACCAGGTCCGCGGCTACGAGGACCTCAAGCTCCGCCGCATCGCGGAGTACCGCACCGCACTCGCCACGGCACTCGCCGCGCTCGGTCTGTGAGGAACGTCGCGCAGGCGGCTCGCTCGCAGGTCACCTACCGTCGAGGGTCATGAGTCTCATCGCCACCCGCCGTCCTGCAGGTGCATGCCTGCGTCCCGTGCTGATCGACCCCGTGGTCGACGATCCCGGCGCCATCCGCGCCATGGCGCGGGCGAATGGTCCGTACTTCATGCCGGCCCGCTACCTGGTGCGCTCCTCGGCCGCAGCTGCGGCCGCCGACGACGAGGCCGCCGACGACAAGGTGCCCGCCGGTCTGATCGGGCCGACCTTTCGTGGCGACTGGGCCTTCGGCGGGGATGTCCTCGTCGACGGCGCCGACGCGCTCTTGCATCACCCGGGCTTCCTGGCCGCGACCGCCGAGATGTGTGGCACCGACGTCATCGTGCCCGAACAGGTCTTCGTCAATCTCAATGCGCCGAGCGGCGGCCAGGCGTTCTCCCACGTCGACATCCCCGAGTTCGTCGGTGTCGACCGGACCAATGCGCCGGGCTGGCTGCTGCAGGCCATGGGATCGTCGCGTTTGTTCGAAGATGCCCGGATCACGATCGTCACTGCCGTGGCCTGGTTCCACACCGGCGACCGTGGCTTCTTCCGCTACTGGCCGAACGGGCGCGACGCCGACAGCGTCCGGCACGAGTCCATGTGGAACACCGCCGTGGTTGGTGACAACGACTTCATGCATCACAAGGTCGAGCGCGTCGGAGCGCCCGGCTCGACGCCGCCTGCGGGGATGACGATCGACACCCACCTCGACCACGACGGAGCCTCGTGGTGCATCGTCGACGACGGCGTCACGCTGGCCACCTACGGCGACGACGACATTCGCCTGTCGCTGTCATGGAAGGCGAAGGTCTACGAATCCGCCGAGGCCCGTGCAGCAGCCGAGCGCGGCGACGGTGCGCTCGACCTCGAGGTCGTGGCCGAACGCTTCGCAGCGGCGCTCGCGACCGAGCCGACGCAGCCGGTTGCCATCGAGTCCGTCGACGAGCTTCTGGCCGACGATGCCCGAGCCGCACTCAGCGCCCGCTGGTCCGGCTACGTCATGGGCTGAGCGGCGTCGAGCGGCGCAGTGTCACGCCGGGTTGGTCGAATGCACGAGCGGGTCGAGGGAGGCGAGGGGTTCGGTCCTGGCCGTCCGTCCCCAGCCCCGCAGGGTCGATCCGAATGGATGTCGCGGCCGACACCGCGCCCTCGCGGAACGGTTCGGGCAGTGCCGTGGTCGGTTTCGCCATGGCCGAGCGGAGCTCGGGCGTCGCTGCCAGCGACGGTCCTGGGTGCACCGAGTTCGCGCTCGCGTCAGGTGACAAGACGGCGAATGGCGGCGACGACCTCGTCGACGTCGTCGCCGGCGTCGCGGCGACGCACGAACCTCCAGCGCACCGCGATGGCGGTGGCCTGGAGGGGCACGACGACGAGGTCGTCGAGGGGTGCGTCGCGCACTGCGAGCCGGGGCTGGACCGAGATCCCGCCGAACGAGCGGATCAAGCGCAAGATCATGGCCAGCGACTCGACCTTGCGGAGGCGGTCGGGTCGGATGCCGGCAGGCTCGAAGAACCGGTGATGCTCGAAGCCGTCCTGGGGCCTGTTACCCGCAGTGAGACAGGTGGCTCTGCGCAGGTCGCCCGGTTCGAGTTCGCCGCGAGCGGCGGCCCGATGGTCGCACCGGACGACGGCGGCCAGCTCGTCGGAGCACAGGTGATCGGGACCTGGCTCGTCGGTCGAGGTCGGGCCCACGACGACGCCGAGGTCGGCCCGTCGGCGCTCGATGGCATCGTGGGACTCGTCGTAGCCGACCCGCACGAAGTCCACGTCGGTGGTGCCGTCGGTGCCGAGCAGTGTCTCGAACCAGGGGGCGGTGTCGTAGAAGTCCAGCGCCAACCGCACGGTCGGGCGCGCCGCCGAGGCCATCCAGCGGGCGGTCTCCTCGGCGCTGCGCAGTGACGTCTGTGCCACCTCGGCGACATCGGTCAGGTGCAGTGCGGCCGGCGTGAGTCGGAGGGTGCGTCCCTCTGCGACGGTGAGGTCGATGCCGAGGCGACGCTCGGCTTCGTGCAGACGACGGCTGGCCGCCGACGGGCTGAGCGAGAGGGTCTGGGCGGCAAAGCCGAGCTGGCCGGTGTGGCGGATGGCGATCAACAGCTCGAGGTGGCGCCGATCGAGCGACTCGTGTGTTCCTTGCATCAGTTAGCATCATACTTTGCGCTGGACGAATGAGTCGGATGCGCTCATGGTGGGGATGTGGACCCCGACCCCTGCTTCCGACCCCCGATCCAGCATCCGACACGGCTGGGTCCGATCGATGCCGTGCGGGCCTGGCAGCCGAGTCCGGCGGTGGCCACCGCCGCGATTGCCATGACCGCTGTTGGATACGCGTTCGCCTCGTTCTTCTCCCGGCGGCTCACCGATGCCGGTCTGGCACCGACCACCGTGGCGCTGGCCCGCTTCGCACTGATCGCGCTGCTCGTGGCGCCCTTCCTGCGTATCGGGCCGAGTCCGCTGCGGCGCAGGGCTGCGGCCTGGGCGTTCGTGAGCGGCGTGGCCCTGGCGCTCGGCTGGGTGGCCTATGTCCGAGCCGTCGGCGACGGTGACCTCGCCCTGGCCGGCGTGGCCTACCTCACGTACCCGCTCTTCGCCGTGGCTGCGCTGGCCTTGGTGTTCGGTGTGGCTCCCACCGGCCGTCAGGTGCTGGGCGCGACGATCGTCGTCGTCGCCGCCGTCGTCGCCCTGGGCGTCGGGGGCGGGAACCTGCCGCTCATCACGTTCGCGGCGCCGGCGAGCTGTGGGTTCGCGATCGCGGTCCTGACCGAACGCATGGGGCCGCTCGATCCCTTCGAACGCATCGGCATGACCGCGTTGGGTGCAACCGTCGTGCTGACGCCGCTCGTCGTCACGCTGCCACTCGACCAGGTCGTTGCGACCCGGGCGATCGACTGGGCGTCGATCGTCGGTCTCGGGCTGTGTAGCGCCCTGGTGCCGATGATCGTGTACGCCGTGGCAGCTCCGGTGATCGGGGCCGCTCGCTCCACGGTCGCCGGTGCCCTCGAGTTGCCGACGGTGTTCGTGATCGGGGCGTTGTTCTTCGGCCAGCCGATCCGCGGCGCGCACCTCGTGGCCGCTGCGCTGATCGTCCTGGCCATCGCGCTGAGCCCCGCGACCCGCTCGCCGGTCGTCGACCCCGACACCGATGGCGCCGCACTCGCCCGGTCTGCGCGAACCGGCGGACGCCCTCGTGACCGTCGGCCCTGGTCGCTCCGGGCCGATCTGGCAGAGGATCAGGGGCGGCGACAACCGAGCTGAGAGGAGCCACCACCATGGCGACGACCTTCGCCGACCAGACCTGGAGCGCCCTGCGATCCTCCGCTGGGTCGGTCACCGAGACTGCAGAGCTGCCCCGCTTCGATCCGTCGACGCTCGACGGGCTCCCAGGTCCCGCACGGCGCTTCCTCGCTGCGGCGATCCCCGCTGGGTCGCCCCTGCACCGACGCGTCGAACTCCACATGACCGGTCGCATCAAGCTCGGAATCTGGTTCCCGTTCACGGCAAGACAGATCCTGGTGGCCGGTCGCGGGTTCGTGTGGCAGCCCGTGGTGGGCGGCCGGCTCGTCCGTTTCGTCGGCGCCGATGCGCTCGGACCCGATGGGGCCCGCATGCGATTCCGCCTCCACGACCGGATCACGGTGGTCGACGCCTCGGGACCAGACGTCGATCGCAGCGCCGCAGGGCGTCTGGCCGCCGAGACCGTGGCCTGGCTTCCGCAGGTGTTGACCCCGCAGGCCGGTGCCCAGTGGCGGCCGCTCGACGACCGCCGGGCCACCGTCATCCTCGATGGTCCCGACGGCCCCACCGAGGTCGACGTCACGGTCGACGCCGACGGTGCGATCACCGAGCTCTCCCTGCAACGCTGGAACGACTCGGCGAAGCCGCCGGCGTTCACGGCCTTCGGTGGCATGGTCACCCGAACCTTCGACGCCGATGGTGTTCGGATCGCCGGCGAAGGCACCGTGGGCTGGAACCGCGGGGCACCGGACCAGGACGACAGCGTGTTCTTCCACTACCAGATCACGGACGCCCGCTTCGGCGACTGAGCAGGTGTCCGTCAACGCAGACGTGGCCGCGGGCGTGTGGGCGTTCGTCAGACATGGACGCCTGCCGAGGCCGCGCGGAGCCGCCGGCTTCGGGCAACGGGTCGGCGAGCCCGGCGTGCGCAGCTACTCTCCGTTGCTCGTCCGAGAAGCCGGCTGCGTGGTGCGGTCTTCGAACGTCGAGAGCAGGAACCCATGCCCCCGCATCCATCGTCGAGCGGCGAAACACCCGGCGACCTCGCCGTTCTCCATGTCACCCGATCAGCAGTCTTGCGGGCCTGCTGGCATCCCGTCGCCTTTTCACACGACCTCACCGACGCACCGATCTCGCGCACGTTGCTCGCCACGCCGATCGTGGTGTGGCGCGGGACCGGGGGTGCGGCGCACGCTGCGCTCGACCGCTGTCCGCATCGCTGGGCCCGCCTGTCGCCGGGTCACATCGTCGACGGCCTCATCCAGTGCCCCTACCACGGGTGGCGATTCGGCGATGATGGTCGCGCCGTCGTGCTCCCTCAGATCGAAGCCGACGTGCCCCCGCCCTCCGCAGCGTGGCTCGACATGGTCCGCTGCACCGAGCGATACGGCATGGTCTGGATCAGCCTCGATGCCGCCGCCGAGGACACCGCCGTTCCCGCGATCGCCGAGTTCGACGACGCCGGGTTTCGGTCGATCCCGATCGGCGTCGTCACCTTCGAGACGAGCGCCGCGGCGGTGATCGACAACAACACCGATGCCACTCATGTGGCGTTCGTGCACGCTGCGTCCTTCGGCGCCGATCAGGACCCGCGCATCGCGCTCAGCGCGGTCATCGACACCGACTTCGGCATCGAGGTCACCTCCGACGAGATGCCCGTGGCCAGTACGCCGGGCACCGGTCGGCCCGGATGGCGGCGTGCGGTGACCGAGATGTGGCTGCCGTTCACCCAGGTCGGGCGCATGCACTACTCCGACGGCAGTAGCCATGTGCTCGTCAAGGGCTGCACGCCGATCGACGATGGTCGCACCGACGTGCACCTCACGGTCCTGCGCAACGACGTCGACGAGCCGGCCGACACCGACGCGGTCATCGAGTTCGAGCGCACCGTCGAGCTCGAGGACAAAGCGGTGCTCGACACCCTGCCCGCCGGATTCCCCCTCGACCCGAAACTCCAGGTCCACAGCCGCCACGACCGGCCCGGCCTCGCCTACCGCAGAGCGCTGCGTCGATTCGTGGCCGAGTCGATCTAGGAGACTGCTGAGCAATACAAGGCACCGATCTCGGCACCGGCATTGCTCAGCAGCCTCCTCGTGCCGCGAAGCCACGCTTGCTGCGTTCCGTCGCCCCGCCGTCGTGACCGAGTACACCTCCTCGGCGCGCCATGGGAGCCCGGTTCGGTGCCTCGATAGCCCAAGCGAGCGTTCGTGGTCATGGCACGAGCGAGCTGCGGGACTCGGGTCCGGCCTCGGCTGCAGCGGTCGTCATATCATCTGTCGATGGCTACCGGTGACGGAGGAACTCGGGTGCGACGGATCGGATCACTGCTGGCACTGATGGCACTGCTCGGGGCGATGCTGAGCCTTGCTCCGACCGGCGCCACGGCGTCGGGGCTCGATGGTGGGACCACGTGTCGCACCTATGGCACCGACGGTGTCCAGTCCATCGCGGTGACCATCGGCGACAACGACTCGCGCACCGTGTTCCAGTTCCGAAACGGACGTCTGATCGTCGACGGAACGAGCTGTGGCCGTGTCCTCGGCCGGGGGATCGTCGACGTGCTCGACGGCGGCGAGGCCTCCACCAACACGCTCGTCTTCGATGCCTCCACCCGCTGGTCCACCGGCGGAGACTTCACCATCCCGGTGGGTCTGAACCTGCGCGGTCACATCCAGGACGGTCGCCCGGACCGGATCATTCTCCGAGGATCCGCGCAACGCGACCTCGTCGACGCCAGCGGCAGCGGCACCCTGTCCATGCGCCGGGGCGGACAGTTCGTCTTCAGTACCAACGTCGAGACCTCCACCCTGCCCATCGTCGACCTGCGCGGAGGCAACGACCGGTTCCGCTACCCGACCACCCTGGGCACCCGGCCGTTCGCGACCATCACCGTCAAGGGCGGGCCGGGCAACGACGTCCTCATCGGGAACTCCGCCGCCGAGCGCTTCGTCGGCGGGCCCGGTAACGATCGTCTCATCGGCAGGGGTGGCGATGACGACTTGTCGGGTGGCGGAGGCCGCGATCGCATCGTGCCCGGCGGGGGCGCCGACCGGGTGAACGGCGGCTCCGGCGTCGACTCCTGCGCCTGTCGGGCCAACGACACGGTCACGAACGTCCCCTGAGCGGCCGCTCCTCGCACTCGTCGAGAGGGCCTGCAAGGCTCCACCGATGGAGACCCGCACGACATCCACCGGCCTCGCCTACCTCCGTACGCCCGACGAACGGTTCGCCGATCTCGACGGCTTCGCCTACGAGCCGTCCTACGTCGAGGTCGACGGTTTGCGCATGGCCACCGTCGACGAGGGTCCCGCCGACGCCCAGATCGTGCTGCTGATGCACGGCGAACCCACGTGGAGCTACCTGTATCGCCGCATGATCCCGCCGCTGCTCGATGCCGGGTACCGCTGCATCGCTCCTGATCTGATCGGGTTCGGGCGCTCGGACAAGCCGTTGGATCGCAGTGTCTACACCTACGCCCGCCACATCTCCTGGATGCAGCAGTTCCTCGACGCCATCGGTCTCGACGACATCGTCCTGTTCGCCCAGGACTGGGGAGGACTCATCGGCCTTCGCCTCGTCACCGCACAGCCCGATCGCTTCGCAGCCGTGGCCATCGGCAACACGGCGCTGCCCGTCGGCGAGGGCGCCGGACCCGGCTTCGACGCCTGGCTGGCGTTCAGCCAGAGCCCGGCCTTCGCCGATGTCGGTGCCCTGATCGGCCGGGCCGTGCAGGGGCGCGAGCTCACCGACGCAGAGATCGATGGCTACCGGGCACCGTTCCCCGACCTCGACCACATGGCCGGCGCGATCGCCTTCCCCGCGTTGGTGCCGATCACGCCCGACCATCCACAGGTCGCCGAGAACGTTGCCGCGTGGACGGCGCTCGAGACGTGGACCAAGCCGTTCCTGACGATCTGGTGTCCCGAGGACCCGGTGCTGGGATCGGGTCAGTCGCTGTTCGCCGATCGGGTGCCCGGCGCCGCGGGTCAACCCCATCAGGAGCTCCGACCCGGCGGGCACTTCCTCCAGGACGACCGGGGCGAGGACGTCGCTGCAGCCCTGGTCGAGTGGCTGGCCGCACTCGGTTTCTGAGGCCGCACGGTCCTGCGTGATCTGGATATCTGGGTCCCCGCAGACAGCCCAGCCATCCAGATCTCGACGTCTGCGGAGCCCTACGGTGGGGCGATGGCGCACGCGCAGATGTTCGACGACGACGACCCCGTCCTCGCCCGCGTCCGAGAGCTCGCCCTGGCGTTCCCGGGCGCCGACGAGAAGATCTCACACGGCCGTCCGGCCTTCTTCACCAAGAAGGTCTTCGCCTACTACGGGGGTTCGATCAAGGTCGACGACCAATGGGTGCAGCACCCCCAGTCGATCATGGTTCAGGTCGACGACGATGAACGCCAGGCGCTCCTGGCCGACGATCGGGTCTTCATTCCGGCCTACATGGGGCCATCCGGGTGGCTGGGCGTCGATCTCACGGTCGACGCCGACTGGAGCGAGGTGGGCGAGCTGCTCGATGCCTCGTATCGACTCACAGCCGGCAAACGCCTGATCGCCGAACTCGACGCCTCGGCGTCCTGACCTGCCTCGGCCAGGATCTCACATGCACGACGTGATCGTGGTCGGTGCCGGCTTCGCCGGGCTCGCGGCCGCCACCGACCTCGAGGCGCACGGCCGCTCGGTGCTCGTATTCGAAGCCCGTGACCGCATCGGCGGCAAGGTCACCTCCGGACTCGACGAGGTCGGCCGCCGCGTCGATCTCGGTGGCCAGTGGGTCTGTGACGACATGACCGCGGTCTTGGACCTCATCGGCCACCACGGTCTGACCCTCGTTGCCCCCGACCGGCGAGGTCGGGCAGTCGCACACCCCGTCGGCGACCTCGACGCCATCGAGGCTGCCTTCGCGGAGGCCGTTCGAGAGACCGGTGACGCATCCTTCGGCGACGTCGCCCGGGGCTACCCCGCCGACGTCCGCGTGGGCGTGCGCGCCGGCGCGCAGAGCACGATGTGTGTCGATCCCGATCGGTTTCCGGCGTGGCACATCGCCGACATGTTCGCTCGAGCGCCCATCCAGACCGAGGAACTCCAGTACTACGTCGCCGAGACCATGCACGAGCTCGCACTGCGGATGGTGGCCAGCCTGGCCACACCCGTGCGCACCGGTGTCCGTGTCACTGCGCTCCATCGCAGTGACGATCGCATCGCCGTCACTGCTGCACCGTCCAGTTCACCGACCCCACCACCCTCTACGTATCGGCCACCACCGACGCCGAGGGTGCCGGGCTCGTCGCGTTCGTCGGAGGTCCCCTCGCCGAACACGTCCGGACCCTGGCGTCGGCCGATGGTCGCGCGGTCGTCCTCGGTTTGTTGGCCGATGCGCTCGGGCCGGAGGCGCTCCGACCGATCTCGTGGATCGCTCGGGATTGGCCGCCTGACGATCTCGGCGCCGGCGGCTACCAGTCCGTGCTGGTCGATGCCGATGCCCGCGACGCCCACGACGTGCTGCGTCAGGGCCTCGACCGCGTGGCGTTCGCCTCCACCGAGATCGCCGCACTGTTTCCCGGCTACATCGACGGGGCGATTCGCGCCGGGCGGGCCGCTGCGGCCGACGTCACAACCCAGGGGTGAGCCTCAGAACGTGGCGTGGAACAGGATGCGCTTGAACGTGTAGAGGAACGGCGATTGCTCGCCGTAGCGGTCGAGTAGTCGGGCAGAGAACGCATCCAGGAACCGCTGGTACTGCTCGTCGTCGAGACGGCTGCGATAGGGGCGCAGCGTCGTGCCCTGGAGCCAGTCGACGACGGCGAGTGTGTCGGGCAGCACGTGCGCATAGACCCGCGAGCCAGACCCGCTGGCTCGACGCACCCAGATCATGGAGGATCTCGGCGTACCGCTCGGGTGCCTCGGCGTTCGTGCTGATGAGCGTCGGCGGGCCGTCGTCGCCGAACCAATCGAGGTGGTCGGCGGCGACCTCGGTGATCATCGTCTGCGTCGGGTGGTCGAAGTTCGCCGGCACCTGAACCGCCAGCTGACCGCCGTCGACGATGTGCCGCCGCCAGCTCGCGAGGACGCTGGCGTGGTCCTCCACCCAGTGCAGCGCGGCATTCGAGAACACCACATCGACCGGTTCGTCCGGCTCGAATGCGCGGATGTCGCCGACCTCGAATCGAACGGATGGATGATCGAGGGCGAAGGCCCGGTCGAGCATCGTGATGCTCGTGTCGACTCCCACCACGAGTCGAGCGCCGAGGGCGTCGGGGAGATCGACGGTGCGCGTGCCGGTGCCGCATCCGAGGTCGTAGACGAGACCGTCGGGCACCGGCGTGCAGGCCGCAACGAGATCGTCGAAGGGCTGACGACGCTCGGCGGCGAAGCGCTCGTAGGTCTCGGTGTCCCAATCGGCCATGGGAGCGATCCTCGCTGCGCTGGTGCGCACGTGCCAATGCGCAGGCCATCCTCTCGGGCGCCGACTCGGGCTCCGGCGCCGGCTCGGTCTCGCGGCCAGGTGGGGAGGCGCCGACGACGTCGTCGCTCGGGTCGTCGGACTCTGGTCGACCCCGACGTGGTGCCCGACGATCGTCATATGACGACATCACGCGAGTCCTGGGACGAGTTGGGTTCGAAGCTCTCGTCGCTCGGGCTGAAACTGAAGCTCCACTACCGACAAGAGGCCGACGACGATCGCCGACCCCGACGATCCCGGCGTCCGGCAGAGCCTCGAACGCATCGGCGAGGCCATCGAGGATGCCTTCGAGGCCCTCGGCAATGCGGTCGACGACGAGGCCGTACGCGCGATGCGAAGGAGTCGGCCACGCTGCTCGTCGATGCGTTGAATGCGACCTTCACCGAGGTCGGCGACGAGCTCCGCGACGCCGTCCGGCGTCGCTGACCGCTCGGTCTGCAGCTACGGCTCCGGGGACGCCGGGAATGGTCGCCAGGGCGGCCGTTCTCGGCGCCAGAGCGCGGCATTGCAGGGCTGGCGCCATAACGGGTCGCCAGGGCAGCCATTCTCGGCGCCAGAGCATCCGCACCACTGCGGGACGTCCTCGTGAGCGGGTCAGCCGAGGTGCTCGGCGAACCAGGCGAGCATGCGCTCCCAGCTGTCCTCGGCCGTGGTCGGGTCGTAGCCCACCTTCATCGGGCCCTTGGCGCGCGAGGCGCACGAGCACGTTGTCCGCGTCGTTCATGTAGCTGTGGCCGACGCCGTGGTGGACCCGCACGTCGCTCGGCACGCCCGAGCTCGTCGAGATGCGATCGCAGCCGAACGCGCCTGACGGGCGAACGGCTTGTCCTCGGCGCCGTAGCCACCGAAGCACGGCGGGATGCCACGCAGCGCCTCGGCGGTCTTGGGCACGTCGCCGTAGTAGGCGGCCACGACGGCGATGTCGGCCTGGGCCGCGTGGAGGAGCGCGAAGCCGCCGCCCATGCAGAAGCCCACCACCCCGATGCGGTCCGCGTCGACGTCGTCGCAGTCGCCGCGAGCCAGCGCCGGGCCGCGTCGATGCGATCGAATGCCGGACCGCTGCCCCGCTTGAGGTCACGGAACGTCGAGACCAGACATGTCGGTCGCCAGCCGGGACCGAACACGTCGGGAGCCAGCGCGACGTAGCCGTTGTCGGCGAACCGGGCCGTGATGCGCTCGATGTCGGCGTTGAGCCCGAACGCCTCGTGCAGCACCAGCACCCCGGGGTCGTGGTCCCGGACCCTGCGGACACGGCCAGCAGCGCCGGTGCCATCGCCGGGAAGGGACACGGTCTCGATGGTCGCCATGGGCTCGCACGCTAGCCGCGGCGACGTCAACGGACCCGGGTCGGCGCGAGCGCCGACGACCGATCCGCGGTCTGGCAGGCCCCGCCGTCGATATGGCACCATGCCGCCGATGCAGGTGTTGTGGGAGAAGGCCGCGATCGACGACCCAGCGGCCCACGCCGCGAAACGCGCAAGAAGCGGTGGATGATCGCCGGTGCGGTGGCGGCGCTGCTGTCGCTGACCGTCATCTCGTTCGGCGTGTGGGGTCTGGTGTATCCGGCGATCGTGCTGGTGATCGCCGCCCTGGCCATCGAGCCGATGTACTGGCTGCGCAAGCGCATCCCCACCCAGCGGGTCTGGACCGACGGCAGCGTCTTGGGCGTCGACGGTGCCGCCGAGGTCATCGCGCATCCCCGCGACCCCGTCCCGCTGTCGTCGATCGCAGCGTTCACCGTCTATCCGATCATCGGTGGTACGACCGGCGGCGCCACCATCAACGGGGTGTCGACCAGCACGCGGGTCCACTACACCGGCATCGACCTGTGGCTGACCGACGGCACCCGTCGCCTGTGGATCTTCAACAGGATCACCGGGATCACCGTCGAGCACGAGGTCGCCCTCGCCCGGGCGCTCGACGCATCACCTAGCCGGCCGCTGGTGCGGCACCCCGACCGACGACGATCTGCCGGCACAGGTCGGTGACATCGATCGACGGCGCCTCGCCGAATGGCCCACCGGCAGCTGACGCCGAACGCGTGCGTCAGCTCCGTATCCACTGCCCGATCGGCAGGCCCGAGCCAGGTCCCGACGGCGAACGCCAGCGACCAGCGTGATCACGAGCACCACACCGTTGTCCACCTTGCGGACCAACACGGCGGCCAGAACGGCGCCGCCGGTGACCAGCACCAGCAGCGCCGGCCAGAACAACCGATCGGCGAGGCTTCGTCGCTCGATGTCGAACGAGTCGCCCTTCACCCCGACCACGACGTCGGCCCAGTCCGAGATGGTCACCTCGACCGCCATCGGGAAGCCCTCGGCCTCGGGCGATGTCGGTAGATCTCGTCGGAGGCGAAGCGCCACGAGGTGCCGCTCTCGGTCGTGCCCTCGACCCAGCGGGTCGGTTCGGCCGACCGGTTGGTGGTCGAACCCGTCGAGATGTCCAGCCCCTCGATCGTCGCGGCCTCGACGGTGGTCGGTCCGTATGCGGAGAGCGTGCCGAGCAGCAGGAACCCGTTGAACAGCCCGACGAAGAGCGCGAGGAACGCAGTGGCGGCGACGTTGCCGATCAGGGTCCGTCGTGCGGCCGCCTCGGCTTCCGCAACCGGAACCGGTGCGTCGTACTCCAGGTAGTGGTCGGTCCACGCCGAGCCGTCCCACCACCGGCGCCGGGGTTCGCCGTCGGGGTCGGGGAACCAGCCCGCCGGCTGACTCACCGCTCGCTCCGGGTCGTTCGTCGGACGCGACCGGGGCGGCAGCGGGATCGAGGGCGGTCGTCGAGTGGCGTCATGGGGGTCGTCCAGGTCAGCGGGCGCTGGATCACGATGACGTCGACCAGCGCGGGCCGGTTACACCGTCGGTCTTGCCGGCGGGATGCTCAGCTGCGCCGAGGCGGCAGGTCTCGCCACAGTTCTTCTCGCATCGCCCAGGCGCCGATGATCCCCGATGCGGTGATGGCAGTCGGCGATCGGTCGCAGCAGATCCAGCAGGGTCTGGCAGCCGTCGGCGCCGATGGCGGCGAAGGGCTCGATGGCGATGTCGTCGGTGCGATGCTCGATGGCCGTCTTCAGGTCCGATCCCTCGACGGTGGCCGCAGCACCGTCGACGAGTCCTCTGGTCCGGAGCCGATCCCATGCACCCGCCCAGGCCTCGTCGTCCCAGCCCGTGACCCGCTGCAGCAGGTCGTCGGGCATGTGGCCGTCGGCGGCGTGGAGGACATGGCACTCGACCGCGTCGAGCCCGTAGGCCGACGTGACGGCCCAGTGGGCATCGCCTCGGTGCTCGCGCAGGACGGTGCAGGCGTGCCACAGCACCAGCGCCGGATCGTCGGGCCACCCGAGCCCGAGGTGGGCCGCTGCCAGCGGGCGCCCGGCGAGGTCGGCGGCTTCCGCAGCCGCTGCGCGCCAGAGTCGGCGGCTTCGTCGATCGCGGCCCTCAGGTGGTCGGGCACGACCCGGGCGAGCGTTCGGGCGGCTCCCATCTTCCGAGCGTCGCTGATCGCCGCCGGGGATGCTCGGGTCCACACCTCGGGCACGGCTCGGGCGATGTAGGTCGGGGAGAATCCGAAGAGCACCGCCGTTGCCAGCTCGGCGCCGATGGGCCCCATCGCTGCCAGTCGACCTCCGAAGTACTGGAGCTCGGGCCGGTCCAGCCCGACCGAAGCGAGCGATTCGGCCGCCTCGGGCGACCGGTACGCAAGCTGATGCGTCGGCTCGATCACCCGCCACAGCGACCGGGCGATGTCGGGATCGATCGATTGGGTCACCATGACTGCACTCCTGGTCGTATGGATCGGTGCTCTCAGCCGAAGGTCAGCTCGGCCATCATCGCCAGCACGACGGCCGCGACGGCTGCGAATCCCGTCGGCGGCCCCACACCGGGGCGGCTCAGTCATCGACCCGGCCGGTGCGTTCGGCGACCTCGGCGTCGCCGGCTGCGGACTTGGCCTGCATGCGCGACGCGGTGGTCGTCGAGCTTGTCGCGGCCAGCGCCGGATCGGACACGGCGAGGATGCGCACCGCCATCAGCGCAGCATTCATCGCACCGCCGATGGCCATCGTCGCCACCGGGACCCCGGCGGGCATCTGCACGATGGACAACAAGGCGTCCATGCCGTCGAGCGCGGTGATGGGCACGGGCACGCCGATGACCGGTAGGCGGGTCACCGACGCGAGCATGCCGGGCAGGTGTGCCGCCCCGCCGGCAGCGGCGATGATGACGTCGTAGCCGTTGGCTGCGGCATCGCGCCCGAAGGCGATCATGGCCTCGGGGCTGCGGTGCGCCGACACGACACGGGCATCGGCGTCGACACCGAACTCGCGCAGCGTCGTGATGGCCGGTTCCATGGTCGGAAAGTCAGACGAACTCCCCATCACCACGGCGACACGCATGGGGCACAGCATGGGCGTTCGCGGTCGGTGCTGCAAACGACTGGTCCGGGCCCGTCAGCGCTCGCCGGCCGACGTCCAGGTCGTCGGGACGTCGCCGCCGCCTTCGGGGGTGACCCTCGTGCCGATCCTGGCGATCATCGGCACCGGTGACAGGGGACCGGCGATCAGGGCCTCGCCCAACCGGAACGTCAGCGACTGGCGGATCAGTTCGGGGGCCACGTGCGAGAACGTGTGCTCGAGGTCGTGCACGTCGGTCGCGCCGTTCATCCGCATCAGGATCAGGTTGTCGCATTGGCTGAGGACGTTCTCGGCCATCTTGGCCGGCCGCTGCGATGCCACGAAGAGGTGCAGCCCGAACTTGCGCCCCTCACCCGCGATCAGTGCGCCGTAGGCGCGTGTGGCATCGAGGAGCGGATCGTCGGTGTGTGCCGGGAACAGGTTGTGGGCTTCGTCGATCGCCAGGAGGACGGGTTGGCGCTCGTGACGGCGATGCCATCGGTTGGCGAGGATCGTCAACGCCACGGCGACGCGCTCGTCGGGGTCGCGAGACTGCCGACGTCGATGACCATGCAGCGCGAGCCCGTGCCCTGGAGCGCGATCACCGATTCCTCGCCGGGACGGCACCACAGATCCCACTCTGCGACCCCGAGGTTCTCGATCCGACGTGCGAGCGGTGCCGCGTCGGCGGAGTGTGCAGCCTCGAGGACGTCGTCGAACGAAAAGGGCACGCCCAGCCCCGAGGCGATGGCGCAGAACGAGTGGTATTCGTCGAGCTCACGGATCGGATCGAGGCGCAGGACCCGGGCCAGGACATCGAGCGGCACGTCGCTCGGGTGGACCCGCAGGACGTGTGTGCCGCCACTCCCGCGTCCGCGCACGACGGCGACGTCGTCGGTCACGGATCGAAAGCGGTCGGCAAGGGGGTGGCTGGACTCGGGATCGGCGAGCTCGTCGAGGTGCACGTGGTCGGAGTTCGGGTCGATGACCACCATCGGGAGTTCGGTGTCGGCCAGCAATCGCTCGAACAGCACGCCGGTGGTGTAGGTCTTTCCCGATCCCGACTGCCCGCAGATGAAGGTGTGCCGGGCGAAGCCCCCCGAACGGATGGCTGCGCCGACGTCGGGCGCCTGGCTGAGCGCGCCGATGTCGATGGCGGGACGGCTCGCGAGGAGGCCGTCGGCGATCGCTGCGACCTCGGCCGGCGATGCAGGCCGTACGACGGACTCACCGAACGGCCCGGCGGTCCCCGACGAGAAGTTGCCCTCGGCGTCGAACGAGCCGATGACCTGGGCGTCGCCCGCGATCGATCGGAGCACGGCGCGGTAGTGGGTCGAGACCGCCCCGTCCCAGCCGCGCTGTCGCCGACGTCGACGGTAGGTCCCTCACGCTCGACGATCCGGGCGGAGCGCACCTGCGCAACCAGGCGGGCGCCGTCGGGGTCCTCGATGATCTGCGAACGAACCCGGCTTGACACCGAGTTCGAGCGGCCCCGAGATCAGCGCAACGGCGCCATCGGATGAAGCCGCTATCGGCGCAGGGCCGAACTCGTCGTAGAGGCGGCGGCGTCGAGCGAGGAGGTCATCTGATCGATCCATCGGGGCCAATGATGGCACGACGACCCGAGCGGGCGACCAGCCTCGGTCAGTGCTGGGCTCCCAGCGCTGCGGCCACGAGCCACGCTCGCTCGGCAGCGGGTTCGACGTCGTCGTCGCACACCGTGACGTGGCCGAGCTTGCGATCGTGACGCGGGCCCTTGCCGTACAGGTGGATGCGGGCACCCGTGTCGATCGCCATGGCTGCGGGGAGCTGTCGACGAGGATCGACGTCGCCGTTGCCGATGACGTTGACCATGGCTGCGGGCGACCGCAGCGACGGATCACCCAACGGCAGGTCCGCCACGGCGCGGAGATGGTTCTCGAACTGCGAGGTGACACACGCATCGATGCTGTGATGACCGGTGTTGTGCGGGCGAACGGCGAGCTCGTTGACCGACAGCTCGCCCGTCGACGACGAAGAGCTCGACGGCGACCAGCCCGACGACGTCGAGCGCCTCGGCGACCGCCAGGCCCATGGTGCGTGCCCGGGCGTCGAGGTCGAGCCCGAGGCCCGATGGTGCGACGACCTGGCGGCATTGCCCATCGATCTGGGTCGTCACGACCGGGTCGTACACGACGGTCTCGCCCGCCGGTCGTCGGGCGACGATCACCGCAGCCTCGGCATCGAAGGCCAGGCGGGGCTCGACCAGCAGTGGGACGCCCGCGGCCAACACCTCGGTCGCCACCCGCTCGGCCTCGGCCACACCGGACACCATGAACACGCCCCGCCCGTCGTAGCCGCCGCGGCTGAGCTTGATCACCGCGTCGGACCAGCGCCCGACGGCATCGAGCACGTCGTCGACGGTGTCTGCTCGACGCCATGGCGGCATCGGCAGGCCGGCGTCGCCGACGGCGGCGCGCATGGCCAACTTGTCGGCGACCGCGCCCATCGCTGTCGGTCCCGGTCGCAGCGTCACGCCGTCGGCGGCGAGCTCGGCCAGGGCTGCGAGGTCGACGACCTCGTGTTCGAAGGTGACCACGTCGACGGTTTCGGCGAAGCGCCGCAGCGCCGCCGCGTCGAGCGCAGAGCCGATCATGTGGTCGCCTGCGACGCCCAGTGCGCAATCGTCGGGCGATGCCGCCAGGAACGACAGCTCGATGCCCGGACCGATCGCAGCCTGGTGCAGCATGCGGCCCAGCTGACCCGCACCGACGACACCGATGCGCGGCGTCATGGGTCGTCGACCTGGGTCGGTGGAACGATCGGTCGCCGTTCGAGCAGGTCGACGGTGATCTCGAGGTGCCCCAGATGCTGGGCGAGCTCCTCGTAGGCGTGCATCAGGCAGGCGCCGATGGTCCAGTCGCCATCGAGCAGGCTTGGAGGTCCGGGGTGTGCCGGCGATCGTGGTCGCTGCGGCGAGCTCGGGAGCCAGTGCCCGGACGCGTGCTGCGGCCGTTTCGGCTGAGGCCAGCAGGTCCTGCACCGTGCCCGATGCCGCGAACTCCGCGTCCCGGTCGCGCGATCGACGGGTGGCCGAGCACCATGTGACCCGTCCACCACTCGAGCGCGCCGAGCGCGTGGGTCACCAGCGCGAACGGTGCGTTGGCGCCGGGCAGCTCGTCGGGCACGGCGTTGACGGTCGGCGTCGTCGAGGCGGCGAATGGCATCGACCATCCCATCGATGGTCCGCTCGCAGAACCGCACGAAGTCCTCGACTGGAATGGCCCGGCGTCACCCGCCCAGGAGGTCCTCGGTGATGCGGCGGGCGGCTTCGGCGGGGGAGATGGTGCGTTCGGCGGCGTCGTGGAGAAGCTTCTCGGCCGGCATCTGCGGTGAGCGCCTCTGCGCTGGCGGCGGCGAGCAGCTGCTCGACCCGGTTCTCGACCTCCATCTGCAATCGCCCGGCGCGGCGGGCCTCCAGGCGTCCGCTGCTGCGCAGGTGCTCGGCATGGGCCTGCGACCGCCTCCCAGATCTCCGGGGCGCCGGTGCCGTCGAGGGCGGTGGCCATGATGATCGGCGGTCGGTAGCCGGTCGGGTCCTCCTGGCCGGTCATGTGGCTGAGATCGAGCATGAGCTCGAGGTCGCGCCGGGCATCGGTGGCGCCGGGGCGGTCGGCCTTGTTGACGACGAAGACGTCGGCCACCTCCAACAGGCCGGCCTTGTTGGCCTGGACGGCGTCGCCCCAGCCCGGGGTGACGACCACGACGGTGGTGTCGGCGGCGCCGGCGACGTCGACCTCGACCTGGCCGACGCCCGACGGTCTCGATGATGACCGGTTCGTAGCCCGCGGCGTCGAACACTCGCACGGCGCCGGGAACGGCGAGCGCCAGGCCGCCGGAGTGGCCACGGGTGGCCATCGATCGGATGAAGGTCTGGGCGCCGGCGATGTCGTCCATCCGGATGCGGTCGCCGAGGATCGCGCCGCCGGTGAGCGGCGACGACGGGTCGACGGCGAGCACGGCAGGATGCACGCCCATCTCGGGCAGCAGGCGCGTGAGCTGGCCGGTGAGGGTCGACTTGCCTGCACCGGGTGCGCCGGTGATGCCGACGACGTGCGCCGACCCGGACACCGGATGGGCGAGTTCGGTGATCTCGTCGGCCTCGGGGCCACCACGTTCGACGTAGGCTCAGGAGCCGCCCGAGCGCCCGGCGCTCGCCGTTGCGGGCCCGTTCGAAGATCTCGGCGACCGACAGGCCCCGCAGCGTCATCGTCGTGCCCTGCTCGTGCGGGCGGTCGGGGCAGTGGTTGTGGGGGAGCGGCGGCTCACGCGCCGGCTCGTGCGGCGACGGCGTCGCGCGACGATGGCCACCACCTGCCTCGGCAGAGGCACCCGGACCGATGACGGCGGCCACGCCGGCCTCGGTGAGCTCGTCGACGTCTTCGTCGGGGATGATGCCGCCGACGATGACCGGCAGGTCCAGGTCGGCGTCGGCCAGCGCCCGCACCATCGCCGGGGCGAGCGTGAGGTGCCCGGCGTTGTGCATCGACAGGCCGATGGCGTCGGCGTCCTCCTGCTCGGCGGCGGCGACGATGCTGTCGGTGGTCTGGCGCAGCCCGAGGTAGATGACCTCCATGCCGGCGTCGCGCAGGATGCGGGCCACGACCTTGATGCCGCGGTCGTGGCCGTCGAGGCCGAGCTTGGCGAGGATGACGCGCAGCTGTGGTTCGGCCATCAGACGATCGCCTTCTCGACGTAGGTGCCGAACACCGACTCCATGGCCATGACGATCTCTTCCTCGGTGGCGTAGGTCTTCACCGCGTCGATGATCGACGGCATGAGGTTGACGGTGGGCTCGGCGGCATCGGCGCTGACCTTGGCCAGCGCGTCGCGCGACGGCGTCGTCGTTGCGCTCCATCTTGACGTCGGCGAGCCGCTTGAGCTGGTACTCCTCGGTCTCGGGGCCGATGCGCAGCAGGTTGCGATCGGTCGGGTCGTCGCCCTCGGTGAAGTCGTTGACGCCGACGATGATGCGTCGCCCGGCGTTGACCTCACGCTCGAAGCGGTAGGCGGCGTCGGCGATCTCGCCGACGAAGTAGCCGTTCTCGATGCCCTCGTAGACCCCTTCGAGGATCGAGCCGTTGCCGAGTTCGTCGAGGTGGGCGAAGATCGCCTCGGCCTGGCGTTCCATCTCGTCGGTCATCCACTCGACGTAGGGGGCGCCGCCGAGCGGGTCGGCGACGTTGGCGACGCCGGTCTCGTGGGCCACGATCTGCTGGGTCCGCAGCGCGATGCGGGCCGCCTTCTCGGTGGGCAGGGCCAGGGCCTCGTCGTAGCTGTCGGTGTGGAGGCTCTGGGTGCCGCCGATGGCCGCGGCGAGCGCCTGCATGCCGACGCGGGCGATGTTGATCTCGGGCTGTTGGGCGGTGAGCGACACACCGGCGGTCTGGGTGTGGAACCGGCACAGCATGGCGCGTTCGTCGGTGGCGCCGTAGCGCTCCTTCATCCAGCGGGCCCAGATGCGACGGGCGGCGCGGAACTTGCCGATCTCCTCGAAGAAGTCGATGTGGGAGTTGAAGAAGAAGCTGAGGCGCTTGCCGAACTCGTCGACGTCCTGGCCCTCGGCGATGGCCGCCTCGACGTAGGCGAAGCCGTTGGCGAGGGTGAACGCCAGCTCCTGGGCGGCGGTGCTGCCGGCCTCGCGGATGTGGTAGCCCGAGATCGACACCGGGTGCCACTTGGGCATCTCGGCGGTGGTGTACTTGACCATGTCGGTGACGATCCGCATCGACGGCCGCGGCGGATAGATGTACTCCTTCTGGGCCTGGTACTCCTTCAAGATGTCGTTCTGGATGGTGCCGGCCAGTTGCTCGGGGGCGACGCCGTTCTTCTCGGCGACGGCGACGTACATGGCCAGCAGGATCGCCGCCGGGCCGTTGATGGTCATCGAGGTCGACACCGCCGACAGGTCGATGTCGGCGAACAGGTCCTCCATGTCGGCCAGGGTGTCGACGGCGACGCCGGCCCGGCCGACCTCGCCGAGGCTCCAGGAGCTGTCGGAGTCGCGGCCCATCAGGGTGGGCATGTCGAACGCGGTGGACAGGCCGGTGCCGCCGTTGCGCAGCAGTTCCTTGAACCGGGCGTTGGTGTCCTCGGCGGTGCCGAAGCCGGCGAACATGCGCATCGTCCACAGCCGCGACCGGTACATGGTGGGGTACACGCCACGGGTGTAGGGGTACTGGCCGGGGTAGGGGCCCGTCGCCGTAGACCGGCTCGACGGGAACGCCCGACATGGTCTCGAACGGCACGTCGCGCACGGGTGTGGCGTTGAACGCCTCGAGCCAGGCGGCCTTCATCTCGTCGTTGGTGCCGGGGGTTGTCGCTCATGTGCTCACCTGGGCAGTCTCGGGCGGTCGTGTGATGGTGCGGGCGGGTTCGCTGCCGCGCCCGAATTACTTGGACGTCCAAGTAATTGGCCCTAGCGTACACCAGCATGCCGCTTGCCGTTCGACCCCATCGCCGAGGCTCGCCGGCAATGGGAGCGCAACGGGTGGGGCAACGTCGACGCCATGGCCGCAGCGACCAGCATCACCCGTGCACACCAGATCATCCTGGGGCGCATCAACGAAGTGCTGGCGCCCTGGGGTCTGAACTTCAGCCGATTCGAGGCATTGGCGTTGTTGCAGTTCACCCGGGACGGCGAGCTGCCGCTCGGCAAGATCGGCGAACGCCTCCAGGTCCACCCGGCGAGCGTCACCAACACGATCGACCGACTCGAAGCCGATGGGCTGGTGGCCCGTGTCGCGCATCCGACCGATCGACGCACGACCCTGGCTCGCATCACCGATCTCGGTCGGTCGGCGGTGCAGGAGGCGGCGCAGGCACTCGCCGACGTCGACTTCGGGTTCCACGGTCTCACCGACGATCAGTTGGCGCGCCTCGACACCGACATCACGGCACTGCGGCGCAGTGCCGGCGACTTCGCCTGAGGGGCGCCGTCCGGGACACGGTGGTAGGAATCCTTAACACCTTGTGGACATGACTCCCACCGGCCGCGCTACGCTCGGCTGGTGATGCAGCTCCGCGATGTCGGCACCGGTCGCCAGGCCACGGTGATCTCGATCGATGATGCTGCCGCCTACGCCATACGCCTGGCCGAGCTCGGCATTCGCCCGGGCGTCCACATCGAGTGCGTCCAACGGTGCTCGGGTGGTGGACGTGTCGTCCGTGTCGGCAACGCCCGCCTCGCCCTCGACAAGGCCGCATTGGCCGCCATCGTCGTGACCGAACGCACAACCGACGTCGAGTCCGCCTCCGAGGCCGAGCAACGGTGAGCAGACGAAGCCGGCCGTCGCTGCTCGCTCCCTCGTGCCACGAGGTCGCCACGGCCGGCAAGCCCGACACCGCAGTCGTCGCACTGGTGGGCAATCCCAACGTCGGCAAATCGACGCTGTTCAACGCACTGACCGGTGCACGGCGCACCGTCGGCAACTGGCCCGGCACCACCGTCGAGGTCGGGAGCGGCACCCTCCGCGGACGCGAGCTGCTGACGGTGCTGGATCTGCCGGGTGCCTACAGCCTCGACTCGGTCTCGCCGGACGAGCAGCTCACCGCCGATCTCGTGGTCGGCCGCACCGCTGACGAGCTTCCCGACGTGGTGGTGCATGTCGTCGACGCCCCCAATCTGACCCGCAGTCTGTATCTGCTCGCCCAGCTGCGTGAAGCACCGCTGCG
This sequence comes from uncultured Acidimicrobiaceae bacterium, assembly GCA_963716795.1. Taxonomy (GTDB): domain Bacteria; phylum Actinomycetota; class Acidimicrobiia; order Acidimicrobiales; family UBA8592; genus CAVQUE01. The sequence goes on from CAVQUE010000008.1 coordinate 392,772, forward strand.
CATCGTCGTGGCGCTCACCATGACCGATCTCGCGACGTCCGCGGGCATCGATGTCGATCTCGAGGCGTTCGCCCACGCCGCCGGCGTCCCCGTGGTGCCGGTGGATCCCCGACGGGCGTTGGGCATCGAACGCCTGGCCGATGCCGTCGTCACCGCGCGCGTCGGCGCAGTTCCGGAGCCTCGGCCCGTCGCCTGGCCGGTCGCCGTCGCCGATGGGCCCCCCGATGCCGACCCCGACGCCCTGGCGCTACTCGACGACCGGTTCGCGTGGGTGGCTGCGGTGGCCGAGGCCGCCAGCGGCGACGCCGGCACGCCGCGCCGGACCGCCAGCGATCGCTTCGACCGCATCGCGCTGGCACCGGTCATCGGGCCGCTGCTCTTCCTGGCGGTCATGTGGGCCGTCTTCCAGGTCACCACCACCGTCGCCGCTCCCATGCAGGACGCCCTCGACCGGTTGGCGTCCGGTCCCGTCACCGAGACGGCCATCGCCGCGCTCGACACCATCGGCCTCGGCGGCGGGGTGGTCGAGGGACTGGTGGTCGAGGGCCTCATCGCCGGCGTCGGCATGCTGTTGACCTTCGTACCGGTCATGGGCCTGATGTTCCTGTGCCTCGCAACCCTCGAGAACTCCGGGTATCTCGCCCGCGGCGCCGTGGTGACCGACCGTCTGATGCGCCTCATCGGCCTGCCCGGCCGGGCGTTCCTGCCGTTGGTGGTCGGCTTCGGCTGCAACGTCCCTGCCATCAGTGCCGCACGCGTGCTGCCCGACGCCCGCCAGCGGCTCCTCGTCACCCTCGTCGTCCCCTACACGTCGTGTTCGGCTCGGCTGTCGGTGTACGTGCTGGTCGCCACCACCTTCTTCGGCGGCAACGCCGGAACCGTGGTCTTCGCGATGTACCTCGTGTCGATCCTGTTCGTCGTCGTCATCGGGCTCATCCTCAAGGCCACCGCCATCCGCGGTCTGCCCGACGACCCGTTGTTCATCGATCTGCCCCGCTACCAGTTCCCGCTGCCGCGCATCTTGGTGTCGATGACGTGGATGCGCCTCCGAGGGTTCTTGCAGACTGCGTCGGGGATCATCGTCGTGACCGTCGTCGTCATCTGGCTGCTCATCTCCATCCCCGTCCGAGGAGGCGCTGCGTTCGGCGAAGTCGAACCTCGCAACAGCCTCTACGGCGAGGTGTCCGCCCAGATCTCCCCGGTGTTCGCGCCCGCTGGGTTCGACGACTGGCACACCTCGGCGGCGCTCATCACCGGGTTCGTGGCCAAAGAGGCGGTCATCTCCACCTGGGCCCAGACCTACGGCGCCGCCGAGCCCGCAGCCGAGGACGAGCCCGGCCGCCTCGGCGACTTCCTCCAAGCCGACTTCGAACGCACCTCCGGCGGCCACACCACCGCGGCGGTATTGGCCTTCATGGTGTTCCTGTTGGCCTACACGCCCTGCGTCGCGACTCTCGCCGCCCAAAAGCGCGAGATCGGCCTGCGATGGACGGCTGCGTCGGTGGGAATCAACCTCGCCAGCGCCTGGATCGCAGCGGTCGCCGTGTTCCAGATCGGCGTATTGGTCACATGAGCGGTCCCGCCACCATGGTGCGTGACGCCGTCGCCGGCGGCGCCAACACCGTCGACGCCATCGCCGCAACCACCGGTCTGCCCGTCGATCTCGTACGCGTCGTCACCGATGCGCTGCGCCGCGCCGGTGAGCTCTCGGTCGACCGGGTCGCATCGGGTTGTGGCGACGGGTGCGGTGACTGCCACAGCACCGGGAGCTGCGCCGACTCGATGTCGGGCTCGACCTCGGGCATAGCGCTGGGCCCGACCCACCGCAGCGATCGCGCCTGACGGCCCGGCCGAGCCGAGCCCACCCACGGACGGCGGCTGCGATCCACGGCTGGGCCGAACGGCTCATGGCCGACTCGGCGCTGCCGATTGGCACGTCATGCGATCGACCCGTACGAACCCGTCGCCCTCGGCTTCCGCCGACGCTGCCACCTCGCCGGAGGCCTCGACCTCGACCAGCCCCGTGGCCGCGGCGCGGCGCAGCACCGACGGGGTGCCGTCGGCGATCCCGACCGATCGGCCACTCAAGGTCGTCGTCACCATGCCCGCGTATCACGCCGGCCAGACCCTCGCGAAGACGCTCGCCGACCTGCCGTCGAACCTGCACGAGCACGTCATCGTCGTCGACGACGCCAGCACCGACGACACCGTCGAGGTGGCCCGGTCGCTCGGCCTGACCGTCGTCAGCCACGAGACCAACAAGGGCTACGGCGGCAACCAGAAGACCTGCTACTCGACGGCGCTCGCCGAGGGCGCCGACATCGTCGTGATGGTCCACCCCGACTACCAGTACGACCCGCGGGCGGTGCCGCTGCTGATCGGCCCGATCCTGTCGGGCGATGCCGACATGACGTTCGGGTCTCGTTTCGCCGGTATGTCGGACCCGCGCCGCGGCGGGATGCCCTGGTTCCGCTTCTACGGCAACCGCATCACCACCACGGTGCAGAACACGCTGCTCGGCACCCGCTTCTCCGAGCTCCACAGCGGGATGCGGGCCTACAGCCGTCGCTGCCTGCAGAGCCTGCCGTTCCTCGGGTACTCCGACGACTTCGATTTCGACGCGCAGCTCATCTGCGACGCCATCACCGCCAACCTGCGTGTGGTCGAGGTGCCGATCCCGACGCGCTACAGCCGCGAGTCGTCGTCCATCGCCGTGGGCCCGTCGCTGCGCTATGTCTCGAAGTCTGTCGGGGCCGCGGCCAGGGCCTCGCTGACGCGGGGCCGTCGAGGGTGCGCGGTCGCCGCTGCAGCGCGGCGGGCGAGACCCCGCGGCGGCTCCCGGCACGTGGCCCGGTCGAGGCGATCTGTCCGACGTGTGGTCCCCGACGCCACGCGCTGGTCTACCCCTCGACGGTCGATCCGGCCGAGGACGTGACGGCCGACGAGTTCACCTGCACGTCGGACAAGGTCAACAACCACGACGACATCGTCCAGTGCACCGGCTGTGGCATCGTGCGATCGCTGCCAGACCTGACCACCGGCGACATCGCCGAGCTGTACGAGGACACCGCCGACGAGATCTACCTCGAACAGGAGGACGCCCGGCGCGAGCTGTTCGCATGGGCGGTCGAGCGGCTCAACGCGCACCCGGTCCCCGAGAAGCGGCTCCTCGAGTTCGGCAGTCACCTCGGGCTCTTCCTCGACACGGCACGAGCCGGAGGCTGGATGGCCCGGGGCATCGAGCCGTCGGCCTGGGCGGTGCAGACCGGGCGCGCCCGCTTCGGCGTGGCCATCGAACAGGGCCGGATCGAAGACGTCGAGACACCCACCGATCCCTTCGGCGCCGTGGCGATGTTCGACATGCTCGAACACGTCGTCGATCCGATCGAGGCGCTGCGCGCCGCCCGACGCTGTCTGCACGACGACGGCGCGCTGCTCGTGTCGACGATCAACATCGACTCGATCCACGGTCGGCTCCGCAAGGACCGCTGGCCGTGGTTCATCCGCCCGCATCTCTGGTACTACACGCCCGAGACGCTGCTGCATCACCTCGACGTCGCCGGCTTCGACGCCGTCGAGTGGGCCACGGTCCCACGCTGGTTCAACATGAGCTACGTGCTCGAACGTGGCGCCGACGTGCTGGGCCCCCTCGGTGCCGCACTCGACCCGGTCACCAAGGTCGTCGATCCCCGCCTGCCCACCGGCTGGCTCGGCGACATCGTGATGGTCATCGCCCGCCCCAAGTAGCGCTGGGGTCAAGTCTCTCTTCTCCCTTCTCGGTAGCTCGTCGAGTCTGCTGGCATCCCGTGTGAGAAAGGGTGAAAGCGAGACTTGACCCCTGTGTACCGCTCAGATGCGGCCTGCGGCGGCCTGCGCGGCTTCTTCGGCGGCGGTGACCTGGCCCTCGACGAGGTCGAGGCCGGCCTGCCAGAAGCCGGGGTCCTCGAGGTCGCAGTCGACGATGCGTCCGAGCTCGCCAGGGGGCAGCGAGCCGCCCGCGGCGAGCAGCTCCAGGTAGCGGGGAATGAAGCTCTCGCCGGTCTCGGTGTAGCGCTGGTAGACCGACAGCGCCAGGAGCTGGCCGTAGGCGTAGGCGTAGACGTAGCCCGGGGTGCCGATGAAGTGCGGGATGTAGCTCCACCAGCTCCGATAGTCGTCGGTGACCTCGACGGCGTCGCCCATCAGGTCCTGCTGGGTCCGGGCCCAGTGGTCGCCGAAGTCCTCGACCGACAGCTCGCCGATGTCGCGTCGGTGCGTGTGGACCGCGTCCTCGAAGCGGTTCATGGCGACCTGGCGGAAGACGGTGGCGATGGAACCCTCGACCGATTCGGCCAGCAGCGCCAGGCGCTCGTCGGGGTCGTCGGTCATGTCCAGCAGCCGCTCGAAGGTGACGGTCTCGCCGAACACCGACGCGGTCTCGGCCAGGGTGAGCGGCGTGAACTGGTGGTAGACGCCCTGGGGGCGCGACAGCAACGCGTGGAGGCCGTGGCCGAGCTCGTGGGCCAAGGTGAGCACGTCGCGGCGCTGGCCGGTCCAGTTCAAGAAGACGTACGGGTGGTGCTCGGGGACCGTGTAGGCGCAGAACGCACCGGGACGCTTGCCGGGCTGGACCGGGGCGTCGATCCAACGCTCGTCGATGAAACGCTGCGCGCCCGTCGGCCAGCGTCGGTGAGAACGACCGGTAGGACTCGATCACGATCTCGCTGCCCTCACGCCAGCCGATGCGGGTCTCGCTCTCGGCCAGCGAGGCCATGCGGTCGTAGTCGGCCAGGCGATCGATGCCCAGGATCCGGGCCTTGAGGCGGTACCACCGGCGGGCGATCTCGTAGCGTCCGACGACCGCGTCGACCAGCGCCTGCACCGACTCGTCGGACGCCTCGTTGGAGAGGTTCCTCGACGAGATCCACGATGGGTAGCCCCGCAGCCGGTCCTCGGTGGCCTTGTCGGCCAGCAGCGTGTTGAACACATAGCCGCGGGTCCGCACACCGGGCGCGAGCCCGGCGGTGACCGCCGCGGCGGCGCTCTGGCGGACGGTTCGATCGGGGTGGGCCAGCATCGACAGGCCCTCTTCGAGGCCGGCGGTGCGGGTGGCGCCATCGGCGCCGCTCTCGTCGGGCAGCTCGACCGTGAGCGACGACGTCAGCTCCGAGAACAGCCGGACCCATGCCGAGGAACCGGTGACGTCCTTCTCCGAGACGATCTTCTCCTCGGCTTCGGTGAGGACGTGATCGCGGTAGCGGCGAAGCGACCGCAGGTGGTGGGCACAGAACTCGAGCGACGGATCCGCCAGCAGCGCATCGGCCTGGTCGTCGGGCACCGCCACCCACTCGAGATCGAAGAACACCAGCTTGGTGCCGATGGCGGTGGCCTGCTCCTGGAAGCGCTGCATCCGGGCGCCGTTGGCGGGGTCCTCGGTGTCGACGGCGAACAGCAGAGACGCGTAGTTGCCGGCCCGGCCCATCCGGTCCGCGAGGTCGGCCGATCGCTGCATGTACGACGCCAGCGCCGCGGCATCGAACGATGCCACCGTTGCCCCGGTGGGTGGCGAGCTCGTCGGCGATGGCGTCGGCTTCGGCGACGAGCTGGTCGAGGTCGGCGCCGTCGAGCAGCGGGTCGAGATCCCAGCGCACGTCGGCGGCGGTGAGATCGGTGTCGTCGGAACCGGTCACGGGGTCTGCATCGATGGCCATGGACGAGAACGTACCGGGCGCCGTCCGTGCGGTACTGCGCGCAGTGGTCAGTCGGCACCAGCCGTCGACCCGGCGCCTCACATGACGGGTGCGGCGGTCGATGGGAACCGATGACGCGTAGCCGAGCCCTGATCGCAGGCGTTGCCCTGTTGGCGGGCGCATGCGGCGGTGCGGCCGAACCCGAGGCCGGTCCCGAGGTCGAATCCCCGGTGGTGACCGCCACGGCCGAAGCAGGAGACGCTCCGGACGGTCTGGCCATGGTCGAGCCACCGATCGCGCTGCTCGGTCCGACCACACGCCGCGCCGCACCCGGCGAGACGTTGACGATCGATCACCTCGTCGAGAACATCGCGGGCGGCACCCGGACCGTCGTCGGTGACCGCACGCAACGCCACCGGAGGTCTGCAGGTCGAGACCACACCGTCGTCGCTGCGGTTGGACACCGGCGATGCCGGCGCACTGACCACCACGGTTCGGGTTCCCGAGGATCTCGACACCGAGGCGACCTTCGAGCTCGTCGCCGTGTTCGCCGACGACACCACGGCACGGGATGCGCTCACGGTCACGGTCGCCCCCGTTGCGGTGTCGGGCGACCGTCCCTCGCTCGGCGACGACCGGGCCGCGACCGCCACCAACGAACGGGTCATCTCCTACGTCGTCGCCAACGACACCGATACCGATGGCGATCTCGACCTCGGCACTCTGCGCATCGTCGCCGGCGCGGGACGCGCCGCCGATGCGGCTGCGTCCTCCGACGGGACCATCACCTACGAGCCGTTCGCCAACCGCACCGGCACCGACGTGGTCCTCTACGAACTCTGCGACACCACCGGCCTCTGCGACACCGCCGCCCTGACCGTCATCGTCGAGGACTAGTACCGCATCAGCCAATCCTTGTGGGTTCAGACCGGCCTTCTTCGCCGCTGGCTGCGTTGTCGTCGTTGCCTCACGGCTATGGGGTAGGGCTGCCTCCTGCGGCCTTGCGGGCGACGAAGCCGGCTCGCCCGGAACCTCGCAAACGTTGCCTGACACGGCACGAGTCAGCTCGCAACCCCACGAACCGCTGGGGTCCCCGTGCTTCCTACACGCTCACGAGGAAGTGGATCGCCAGGCCGGCGAGGGCGCCGACCACGGTGCCGTTGATGCGGATGAACTGCAGGTCGCGGCCGACCTGGAGCTCGATGCGGCGGCTGGTCTCGGCGGCGTCCCACCCGGCGACGGTGGTGGCGATGAGGTCGGCGACCTCGCCCTCGGACTGGGTCGCCAGGTAGCGCACCACGCCTTCGAGCCACGTGTCGACCTTGGCACGCAGCTCGGGGTCGTCGACGAGGCTCTGACCCGCGCCGGTCAGCGCCGATTCGATGCGCCGACGGAGCTCGGAGTCCGGGATCGTCGGCCGCAGTGATGAGCGCACGCTTGATGTGTTCCCACAGCGTGCCCATCCACGCCCGGACCTCGGGGTGGTCGAGGAGCTCGATCTTGACCTCTTCGACTCGTGGCGATCAGCTCCGGTGAGTTCCGCAGGCGGTGCGCGAGATCACTCGTGCGAGCGTCGACGTGCCCGCGTAGCTCGTGGTCCTGATTCGCGAGGATGTCGGCGGCCAAGCTGCGGACGCCGCTGCTGATCTTGGCGAAGACCCGGTCGTCGATGACCTCGGGCACCCACCACGGCGATTCGTCGCGCAGCCGGCGGCGCAGGAGCTCGGTGTTCTCGACGAGGAGATTGTCGAGTCCTCGCAGGCCGGCATCGAGCGCGGCCTGGTGGTGGCGCCCCTCGACGGCGATGTCGACCCCGCGGGCGAGGATCGGCGAGAGGTCGACGGTCTCGAGGCGGCGGGTCACGACGGCCTCGAGGCCGGCCGCAACGTCGTCGTCGCGCAGCACCCCGGTGGCGCCCTCGATCAGCGACGATGTCTGGCCGGCGAGGCGTTGGGCGTTGGCGGGGTCGGTGAGCCATCGACCGACACGTTCGGCGGGGCCGAACTGGTGCATGCGCTCGACGAGCAGGTCGTCGTCGAGGAAGTTCTCCTGCACGAAATCGCCGAGGCTCTCGCCGATGTCGTTCTTGCGGGTGGGGATGATCGCCGTGTGCGGGATCGGCAGACCCGAGCGGATGACGGAACAGGGCGGTCACGGCGAACCAGTCGGCCAACCCGCCGACCATGCCGGCCTCGGCTGCGGCCTCGACGTAGCCGGCCCAACCGTGCCGTCGGTAGTGGCTCGAATGACGACGAACACGACTGCGGCGAAGATCAACAGGCCGGTGGCCCGTGCCTTCTCCACCGGAGCTGGCGTGCCCGCTCTGCGTCGTCGTTCAGGGGCCCCATACGGGCGCCAAGGGTACGTCGTCGGAACGGCCGCTCAGCAGATCCACGACCTCCGCGGGGCACTCCGCGGCTGTCCCCGGGCGTCGCTGGTCATCGCAGCCGAGGCAGCGGGTGTCGTCGATTACAGTCCCAGCCACACCACATGACGAGGGGGAGTCGCACCCGATGTACGCAGAGTTGCGCGAAGCCTGGCAGGCGCTGACCGGGCCCGGGGGCCAGTTCGAGATCGTCGAGACCGAGGTGCGCGGTCAGGTGCTGCGGGAGTACAAGAACGCACCGCCGACCCTGCGCGACCTCTGGCTGTTGACCGCCGGCCACGACGACAAGCCGTACCTGGTGTACGACGACACCCGCCTGAGCTACGCCGACGCCCACCGCCAGGTCGCCGCGCTCGCTGCCTGGCTGTTCGATCAGGGCGTGCAGCCCGGCGATCGCGTGGCCATCGCCATGCGCAACTACCCCGAGTGGATGCTCGCCTACTGGGCGTGCGTGTCCGTCGGCGTCGCGGCCGTCGGCATGAACGCCTGGTGGACCGGACCCGAGATGGTCTACGGCGTCGACGATGCCGACCCGAAGGTGATCATCGCCGACGCCGAGCGCCTCGACCGGCTGTTCGCCCACGCCGACGAGCTCGGCGATCGGATCATCGTCGGGGTGCGCGTCGAGGGCACCGACCACGCCACCGACGACGGGATCGTGGCCTGGTCCGACGTCGTTGCCGGCGATGCGCCGCTGCCCGACGTCGCGATCGACCCCGACGACGATGCCTGCATCTTCTACACGTCCGGCACCACCGGCCAGCCCAAGGGCGCCCAGCTGACCCATCGCGGCTGCGTCACCAACGTCATGAGCATGGCCTTCACGAACACGGTGCAGGGCGCTGCGCTCGCTGCAGCCAAGCCCGAGGCGAAGGCGGGCTCGTTCTCCGGTGGCGCCGCGCCGGCGGCACTGCTCACGACGCCGCTGTTCCACGTCACCGCCAACAACTGCGTCGCCCAGACCATCACGCTCGTCGGCGGCAAGCTCGTCCACATGTACCGCTGGGATGCGGGCGAGGCGCTGCGCCTCATCGAGGCCGAGACGGATCACCACGATGAGCGGCGTGCCGGTGATGTCGCGCGAGCTCATCACCCACCCCGACTTCGCCACCCGCGACACCTCGAGCCTGCAGTCGCTCGGCGGCGGCGGAGCGCAGCTCCAGCCCGATCTGGTCCGCAAGATCGACGAGACCGTCGCCACCGCACGGCCCGACCACCGGCTACGGCATGACCGAGACCTGCGGCATCATCACCGCCGTCGGCGCCGACTTCTTCGTCGATCGTGCCGACAGCGCGGGACCGCCGATGCCGTGCTTCGAGGCCAAGATCGTCGACGCCGACGGCGAGGCGCTGCCCGTCGGCGGGGTGGGCGAGCTGTGGGTCAAGGGCGCCCAGGTCATCAAGGGCTACCTGAACAAGCCCGAGGCCACCGCCGAGACCATCACCGACGGGTGGCTGCACACCGGCGACATCGCCCGCATGGACGACGACGGGTTCATCTACATCGTCGACCGCGCCAAGGACATGGTGCTGCGCGGTGGCGAGAACGTCTACTGCGCCGAGGTCGAGGCCGCGATCTTCGAACACGACGCCGTGGCCGAGTGCAGCGTGTTCGGGGTGCCCGACGACCGCCTCGGCGAAGAGGTCGGCGCCGCGGTCGTGCTCGCCGGCAGCCGCAATCTGCTGTCGGCCGACGAGTTGCGGGCGTTCCTCGGCCGAACGCATCGCGAAGTACAAGATCCCCCGCTACCTCTGGTTCCTCGACGACGGGCTGCCGCGCAACGCGAGCGGCAAGTTCGTCAAGCGCGAGCTACGCGACCTGCTCGACACCGCGGATGCCGAGTGACGCGCAGATGGCCGACTGGACCCACCGAGCCCTTCCTCGACAGCACCTACCGACAGGACAGATCATGCACATCGGACTCTTCGGATCGGCCACCACGGTCGATGCCCTGCGCGACGAGGTCGCCGAGGCCGCCGAGCTCGGCTTCGGCACGTACTGGACCCCGCAGATCTTCGATCTCGATGCGCTGACCGCGCTGGCGGTCATCAGCCGCGACGTGCCCGACATCCGCCTCGGCACCGCCGTGGTCCCGACCTATCCGCGCCACCCGATGATGCTGGCGCAACAGGCCCTCACGGTGTCCCAGGTCAGCGGTGGCCGTCTCGATCTCGGCATCGGACTGTCGCACCAACCGGTCGTCGAGGGGATGTGGGGGCTGTCGTTCGACAAGCCGGTCGGCCACATGCGCGACTACCTCGCGATCCTCATGCCGCTGCTGCACGGCGAGCAGGTCTCCCACGGAGGCGAGCAGGTCACCGGCAGGGGAGCGCTCGGGCTGCAGGCCGAGGCCCCGCCGGTCTACGTGGCGGCGCTCGGCCCGCAGATGCTGAAGCTCGCAGGGCGTGTCGCAGACGGCACCCTCACCTGGATGACCGGACCGCGCACCATCGGCGAGCTCACGGCACCGACCATCACCGAAGCCGCAGAGGCTGCGGGCCGTGGCGTCCCGCAGGTCATCGCCGCGGTGCCCGTGATGATCACCGACGACGTCCCCGCAGCTCGCGAGCGGGCCGCGAAGGACTTCGCGATCTACGGCCAGCTGCCCTCGTACCGGGCGATGCTCGACCGTGAGGGCATGGACGGTCCCGCGGACCTGGCCGTGGTCGGTGACCTCGACACCGTCGCCGCAGGTCTGCAGTCCTTCGTCGACGCGGGTGCCACCCAGGTCGTCGCCAGCGTGTTCGGCCCCCGTGATCAGATGGCTGCCACCCGTCAGGCCCTGGCCACGCTGCTCTGATCCAGTGGGATCTGACCCCTGCGCTAGACGTGCGGGAAGTGGCAGGCCACCCAGTGGTCCCGGTCACCGACCTGCTGCACGGTCGGTTCGGTCTCGGCGCAGATCGCCTCGCGCCCGGGGGCAGCGCGTGCGGAACCGGCAGCCACTCGGCGGGTCGATCGGGGAGGGCAGCTCGCCTTCGAGGACCTCGCTGTTGACGGCGTGCTTGTTCTCCGGGTCGGGGACCGCGGCGAGCAACAGGCGGGTGTAGGGGTGTGCGGGCTCGTCGTAGAGCAGGTCGCCGTCGCCGATCTCGCAGAGCTTGCCGAGGTACATCACCGCGACACGGTCGCTGATGTTCTTGACCACCGACAGGTCGTGGCTGATGAACACCAGGGTGAGCCCGTAGCGGGCCTTCATGTCCTCCAACATGTTGAGGACCTGGGCCTGCACCGACACGTCGAGCGCCGACACGGGCTCGTCGCAGATGACGATCTTGGGGTCGAGCACCAGGGCCCGGGCCACCGAGATGCGCTGGCACTGACCGCCGGAATACTCGTGCGGACGCTTGGCACGCGCCACCTCGGGGTCGAGGCCGACCATCGCGGATGATGTCGGCGACACGGTCCTCGCTGAATCCGCCGCCCTTGCGTCCGCCCCACACCTGGACGCCCTCGCTGACGATGTCGAACACCTTGCGGCGGGGGTTGAGCGACGACACCGGGTCCTGGAAGATCATCTGGATCTCGGGCGCATGCGCCGGAGCTCCTCGCCGCTTGAGGGCGGTGAGCTCGCGACCCTGATAGGTCGATGGTGCCACTGGTCGGTGGTGGCAGCTGGACGAGGGCCTTGGCAGTGGTGGACTTGCCGCAGCCCGACTCGCCGACGAGACCGAGGGTCTCGCCCTCGCGGATGTCGAAGCTGAGATCGGATACGGCGTGCACGACACGGCCCTTGCCGGCCGGGAACTCCATCACCAGGTTGTCGACGTGCAACGATGATGTCCGGGTCGTCGGGTGCGGAGGATGGGCGGTGCCCGAGCCGGCCATCAGGCGACCTCGACGAGCGACATGGGCAGCCCGACCGCGGTCACGCCGGCGCTGCGATTGCGCTCGAGCGCGTCGGCCCCGGCATCGGTGCCGACCGGGAAGAAGCAGGCGAAGCGATGCTCGCCGCCGTGGTCGGGCATGGGGTGTCTCGTCGACGCACCGCGCCTGCGCGTACCGGCAGCGTGGCGCGAAGCGACAGCCCGGCGGCGGATCGACGATGTCGGGCGGCGCGCCCGGGATGGGCGTGAGCCGGGTGTGCTTGGGGTGGTCGAGTCGGGGGATCGACGCCAGCAGGGCCTCGGTGTAGGGATGGCGCATCTCGCTGAAGAGCGTCTCGGTGGGGGCGTGCTCCATCACCCGGCCGCCGTACATGACCAGGATCTCGTCGGTGCGGCCCCGGGCGACGCCGAGGTCGTGGGTGATGAGCGTCATGGCCATGCCCCGTTCGTGCTGCAGCGAGGTCAGCAGGTCGAGGATGTACTTCTGGACGGTGACGTCGAGGGCGGTGGTCGGCTCGTCGGCCACCAGGAACTCGGGCTCGCCGGCCAGGGCGATGGCGATCATCACCCGCTGGCGCATGCCGCCGGACAGCTCGTGGGGGTACTGGTCGAGGCGCTTGCCCGGCTCGGGGATGCCGACCGAGGTGAACAGCTCGATCGGCCCGCTGCGCGCGCCCGCCTTGTCGAGGCCGAGGTGCATGCGCAGCGGTTCGAACACCTGCCTGCCGACCTTCATGACGGGGTTGAGCGACGTCATCGGGTCCTGGAAGATCATCCCGATCCGCGACCCCCAGTAGGGCTGGCGGTCCTTGCCCACCATCTGCTCACCGTCGAAGAGGACCGACCCGGTCTCGACCTGGCGGGAGCTCGCGACGAGACCCATGATCGAGCGGTTGAGCACCGACTTGCCCGAGCCCGGATTCGCCGACGATGCCGAGGGTCTTGCCGGCCTCGAGGGTGAACGACACCCCGTCGACCGCCTTGGCCAGGCCCCGTTCGGTGCGGAACCCGACGTGGTAGTCATCCACGACCAGCAGCGGTTCGGTCGTGGTCACAGGGCCAATTCCTTGACGTCGAAGTAGTCGCGGAGTCGGTCGCCCGCGAAGTTGAGGGCCGCGACGGTGAGGAACAGCACGAGGATCGGCGCGAACGCGACCCAGGGCGCATCCTCGAGCGTGCGCGTTCCCGAGCCGGTGAGGATCAGCTTGCCCCACGTGGTGCCCTGCTCGACCGAGAGCCCGAGAAAGGCGAGGCCGCCCTCGGCGACGATCGCCACGGCCACGCCCAACAACGCCAGGGCGCTCATGGGGATCACGACGTTGGGGAGTAGCTCCCGAATGAGGATGCGGGAGTTCTTGGCTCCGATGGTGCGCGCCGCCATCACGAACTCCCGCTCGGCGAACACCATCGTGGCGGCGCGTGCGAGTCGTCCGACCGGAGCAATGGAGAGGATGCCGAGCGTCAGCGAGATCGTGAAGAGGCTGCGATCGACGAGCGCGGTGATCAAGATCGCCAGGACGAGTGCAGGAAACGACAGCAGTACGAGGAACAGGAAGGACACGGCCCGGTCGAATCTACCTCGCAGGAACCCGGCGATCATCCCGAAGCTGCCGCCGATCAGCATGCCGAACGCGATCGCCGAGAAGCCCACGGTCAGCGACACCCGGGCCCCCCACACCGTGCGCGAGAACATGTCGCGTGCGTCCTGGTCGGTGCCGAACCAGTGCTCGAACGACGGCGGGTACGGCGGGCCGTTGGCCGGTCTGGATGTAGTTCTGGTCCGGGTCCTTGATCGGGAGCCAGGGCGCCAGGAGCGCGATGCCGATGACGACGACGATCCAGGTGATGGCGATCCAGAAGCCGACACCGAGCGTCTTCTTCGAGACGGTGTCGGCGGGGACCTCCGCCGTCGTCACGGTCGGTTCGGCGTCGAGGCTCATCGCCGGACCCGCGGATCGAGAATGGAGTACAAGATGTCGACGAGCAGGTTCAAGATGACGAACCCGGCGGCGATGATCATCACCAGCGCGAGCACGACGGGGAAGTCCTCGCGCAGGATCGCCTCGACGATCGAGAGCCCGACACCCGGGATCCGGAAGTAGCTCTCGACGACGAGGGCACCGCCGATGAGCGCGCCGGAGGTGATCCCGAACACCGTGATCACCGAGAACATCGACGGGCGGAGCGCGTGGCGGAACAGCACCCGTCGGCGCGGCACGCCCTTCGCTCGTGCCATGAGGATGAAGTCCTCCTGCAAGGTGGTGATCAGATCGGTCCGTAGCAGCCGCTGATAGACCGCCGCGGTGGGCAGCGCCAGCGTCAGCGCCGGGAGGACCAACTGGTGCAGGCGGTTGACGAACGGGTCGGTTGCGACGTAGGTGTCGGGGAGCCAGTCGAGCCTGACGGCGAAGACGTAGAACAAGATGACCGCGAGCGCGAAGTTCGGCAGTGAGACGAGCGCGAACGACACGGCCGTCGATGCTCGGTCGGCCGGTTTGTTGGCACGTGCTGCGCTCATCACTCCCCAGGGGATGGCGATGGCGAGCGCGATCGTCTGGGCCATGATCATGAGGGTGAGGGACCGGGGGAGGCGTTCGGACACCAGGTCGGTGACCGGTGGCTGGCCGTCGGTCGAGAACTGCACGCCCATGTCGCCTCGGACGAAGTCTCCGAGCCACAGCGCATAGCGCACCGGCAGCGGGTCATCGAGGTGGTACTGGGCTTCGGCAGCCTCGATGAGGGCGAGGCTCTCGGGATTCTCGGTGTCGCCGGCGACGGGACCGAGGATGTTGAACAGTGGGTCGCCCAGGACGTTCATCGCGCCGAACGTCAGCATCGACACCGCCAGAAGCAACAGGACGGCCATGCCCAGCTTCTGGAGGATGTAGCGCAACGGGGTGCCGGTCTCGGTCGTCGGTTCCGGTGGCCTAGGAGGCGAACCAGATGGTGTCGTAGAACGTTCGCCCGATCACTTGGCAGCGCAGCTCGATGCCTTCGGGCGAGGTGCGGTCGCATGCGCCTCGGACGTTCTCCTGGTAGGCGATGTCCCACACGGTGTGGATGTGGAAGAGGTACGAGTAGTCCTGCTGGATCCTGGCCACGGCGTCCTGATAGAGCGGCGGGCGGGCATCGGGTTCGACGGCCTGTGCCTCGTACAGCAGCGCATCACGTTCCTCGTCGCAGAGGCGGGGCCAGTTGAGCGAGATGCCACCGATCGTGGCGCATACGAGCCAGGTGTTGTCGACCGATGGCTCGACAGCGCCGAACTGGCGCCAGTCGGCGACCTGGTAGAGGCCGAGGGCGATGTCCTGGATGTGTGCGTCCTCGGCGAGTTCCTCGAAGCTGACATTGAAGGCGACGCTCCAGCCCTCGGCCAGGATCTCGGCCTCGCGGGTCTGCTCGACCGATGGGCCCGATGTCTGGCGGGTGATGTTGATCTTGTCCGTCGGTGCAGTTCTCCGGGAAGTCCGCGCAGTACTCGGCGGCCAGGGCGACGGCATCGTCGGGGCGATCGGTTTCCTGGACGACATCGGGGTTGTGGTACGGGCTGCCCGGTTCGAAGAACTGATCGGCCCGGCGGGCCACGCCGAGGCCCAGAAGTGCCACGTAGTTCTCCTGTGGTGTCGCATAGGTGAGGGCCTGGCGGGCGCGGATGTCGTCGAACGGTGGTGCCGTGGTGTTGATGAGGTCGAGCTGCTCCTCACCGGTGTCGTCGATGGCGTTCTGGACGCCCTCGGTGTTGAGCAGTACGTCGATGCTCGCGTTGCCGTTGGTGTGGAGACCTTCGAGCTCGCCTTCGAGGAACAGTGTGTTGCGGATGTCGTCGTCGGTGGCGATGACGAACTCGACGGCGTCGAGCAGGACCTCACGGGCCCAGTAGTCGTCGTTGCGGACGAACCGGGTGACCGAGTCCTGGCTGCGGGACTCGAAGATGAAGGGTCCGGTGCCGACGGGTTCCTGGTTGAGTGTCGGGTCCTCCAGCGCGTCGGCGAGCCACGTCGGCGACGCCACGAGACCCAACTGGCCGGTGAGCACACCCGGGAAGTAGCGCCAGGGTCGGATCAGGTTGATGGTGAAGGTGAGGTCGTCGACCTTCTCGGCGCCGCGGTCGGGATCGGTGAATGCCCGAACGGCGATACCCACGAGGGGATCGGCCAACTGCGTCTCGAAGTTGAGAATGGCTGCGTCGGCGTTCAGCGGCGTGCCGTCGTGGAAGGTGATGCCCTCGCGCAGGGTGATCGTCCAGGCGGTGAAGTCCTCGTTGGGTTCGATCGACTCGGCGAGGTAGGGGACGGCGTTGCCGTCGACGTCGTAGGCGGCGAGGGTGTCGAACACCGCGTTGCCCATGGTGAGGCCCGGTGCCGACAGCGCCGAGGTGGTGGGGTTGATGCCATCGACGTCGGCATTGATACCGAAGCGCAGGGTGCCACCAGCGACGGGGGTCTCGTCGGTGGGCTCGTCCTCGATCTCCTGGACGCCGATGCCCTCGTCCTCGGCGGTATCGCCTTCGGGGTCGTCGCCGCTGCCGTCGCCATCGCCGGTCGCCTCGTCGCCGGTCTCGCCGGACGCTGCGCCATCAGCACCGTCGTCGTCGTCGCCTCCGCAGGCGGCGGCCACCAGTGCGAATGCGAAGAGCACGGCGAGCAGTCGTATCCAGCTCGTCTTGGCGTCGGTCATGAGTCCCCTCCTGAGCGCCCGAAATCGTGTCGACCGGGCCGCATGGACAGCGTAGTGTGACCATCCTCGCTGGGTGACGCAAGTCACGCCGGTGTTTCGGCACGAGATCGTTACCCATCGGTCACCTCGCCTGGTCGATGGCTCGCGCGTTCGAGCGCGCTGCGACCGACGTGTCATGCTCGGCGCATGAACGACCGAGACCCACTGCTCGAACTCGCCGACGTCTCGGTTCGGCGCGGCGACCACGAGGTCCTCGCCGGGATCGACCTGCGCATCGACCCGGGTGAACGCCTCGCCGTCGTGGGGGCCAACGGCTCCGGCAAGACGACCCTCGGCCGGCTCCTGTCCGGCGAGCTCGAACCCAGCGCCGGTGTCATCTCCGGCAGCTGTCGTCGCCCCGACGACGTGGCCACCACGATGGAGATGGCGGGGGAATCGCGCGAACGCACGGTCGCCGACTTCTTCGGGAACCGCTTCGACGACGATCGCATCGGCCGTCTTCTCGCCTCGGTCGGGTTGGCTGCGGATCTCGGGAACCGCCAGATCAGCGAGCTCAGCGGCGGCGAGCGCTACCGCGTCGCGCTGGCGGTCCAGCTCGCCCACAACCCGCCGCTGTTGTTGCTCGACGCCCCCACGGCGCGCCTCGATGCCCGGTCCACCGCCGGCGTGGTTCGGGCTCTGGCCGACCGCCGCGGCGCTGTGGTCGTGTTGTCGGCCGACCCGACGCTCGCGGTCGAGGTCTGTCGCCGTGCCGTGCTGTTGGCCGAGGGGCGCATCGTCGCCGAGGGCACCCCCGCAGAGCTGCTCACCGACGCCGAGCTGCTGCGTCGCCACGGCCTCGACCTCGCATCGGCCGTTTCGCCGAGCTGGCTCCGCCGCCGGGCCCGACGCCATCGCGAGGGCGCCATTCCGAGCCGGTCTCGCCTCGAGGCTTCCTGGGCCCAGACGGAGCGTCCCGCCGACGAGGCGGTCGCGGTCGAACTCGCGACCCGCATCGAGCAGGCTTTCGTCGCGTTCCACAGCGAGTTCTGTGGCATCAGCCGTCGCGCCGCCCGCCGGTTCGCCTTCCGTGAGTTCGCCGAGCACCAGGCCGATGCCGCCGAGCGCCTCGTGCTGCACCGCCGCTGCGTCGAGTCCTGCGTCGGCGCCGTGCAGCCGCTGGTAGCCGACCTCGACGAAGCCGAACGGCGCAGCGTCTGGCTCCAGGCGCGCCAGCTCTTCGCCCAGGCCATCGCCTGGCGCGCCGACTCCGAGCTCGCCGAGACGTTCTTCAACTCGGTCACACGGCGGGTGTTCACCGTGGTCGGGATCGATGACGATCTCGAGTTCCGCTGGTTCGGTGGCATCGCACTGCCGGTGGTCGATCCTGGCCAGGGCGAGGTCGCGACCTTCCGCCGTCGCGGCACCACGCGCGAGCTCGTCGAGGCGATCCTCGCCCGCTACGACCTGCGGGCGCCGTGGCGCGACCTGCCCGGCGATGCCGCCCGGGTGGCCGACGCCATCGACGAGCACCTCGAGGCCACGTGGGAGTCGGCCATGCCGGTCGAGGTCGACATGGTCGAACCGGTCTTCTACCGCAACCGTGGCGCCTATCTGGTGGGTCGGATCCGTCACCTCAATCGGGTGTCGCCGTTGGTCATCGCCCTGCGGTCGCTGCCCGACGGCATCGCGTGCGATGCGGTGCTGCTGACCGAGAATCACACCAGCCGTATCTTCGGCTTCACCCGCTCGTACTTCCACGTCGACACGCAGGAACCCGCCGCGGTCATCGCATTCGTCAAGTCACTGATCCCCATCAAGCCCGTCGCCGAGCTCTACACGGCCGTCGGCCACAGCGGCCACGGCAAGACCAGTCTCTTCCGAGCGCTCTATCGCCACCTCGACAACTCGACCGACCGCTTCGGTCCGGCACGCGGGGTCAAGGGCATGGTGATGATCGTGTTCACGCTGCCGTCGTTCGGGGTGGTCTTCAAGGTCATCCGCGACACGTTCCCGGCCTCGAAGCGGACCAGCCGGACCCAGGTCATGGACAAGTACCGCCTGGTGTTCGCCCACGACCGCGTCGGGCGCATGGTCGATGCGCAGGTGTTCGAGAACCTGACCTTTTCGAAGGAACGCTTCACCGACGAGCTCCTCGAGGAGCTCGCCGCCGAAGCGAGCCTGACGGTCACCATCACCGACACGCAGGTGATCTTCGATCACGTCTACACCGAACGGCGCATGTACCCCCTCGATCTCTACCTGCGCGAGATGCCGGCCGAGGCCGCCCGCAAGGCTGCCGTCGACTACGGCGATGCCATCAAGGACCTGTGCGCCGCCAACATCTTCCCCGGTGACCTGTTCACGAAGAACTTCGGGGTCACCCGCCACGGCAGCGTCATCTTCTACGACTACGACGAGCTGATGCTGCTGTCGGAGGTGAACTTCCGCGACATCCCGCCGTCGCGTGACTACGACGACGAGATGGCCGCCGAACCGTGGTTCCCGGTCGGTCCCGACGATGTGTTTCCCGAGGAGTTCCGCCGGTTCTTCCGATTTCCCGACGGCGTCGGCGAGGCGTTCTTCGCCCGCCACGATGACCTCTGCACTCCCGACGCCTGGCGGGCGTTGCAACGACTGCACACACGAGAGGCCGTCCCGGAGTTCTTTCCGTACCCGGACGAGGTCCGCCTCTACGTCGAGTGAGACGGCGTCCGGTCCGGCGGCGGATCGACGAACCCGCGCGGGCCGCTCAAGCGCCTGCGGTGAGGTAGTTCTGGAGCTCGCGACGCTCGACCTCGAGCTCTTCGACCCGACGCTTCACCACGTCGCCGATGCTCACCATGCCCCGGAGCAAGCCGTCCTCGACGACGGGCACGTGGCGGAACCGACCATCGGTCATCAGGCGCATCAGGTGGTCGAGGGTGTCGCCGAGACGGCAGGTGACGACGTCGCTGACCATCACCGATCGGACGGGCACGTCGAGGGCGCCGGGGCCGTGCTCGGCGATGCGGCGCACGATGTCGCGTTCGGAGATGATGCCGGCGATCGTCGATCCGTCCGCCGACGCCACCAGCGCGCCGAAGCCGTACTGCGCGAGTTGGCGTGCTGCATGTTCGAGCGAGGTGTCGGGATGGATGGTGACGACGAGGTCACCTTTGTCTGCGAGGACATGGGATACGAGCATGAACGGGCCTCCTGCGTGGCGTGCGCTGGTGTCGGTCCGTCGCCGTTGGCGAACCCGATTCCCAGGATAGCACAACATGTGACGATCGTCACATCACCTGCGAGTGGGGGGGCGTTGGCCCGCTGACGCTCACCCGTCACGCAGCGCGCCGGCCTGCACGGGTGGCGCCACGCGATGGCGGACGCCGTCGGCATCGACCCACGAATCGGGCAGCGGCGGGAGCCAGCCCGCCTCGATCAGCATCGGGAAGTAGTAGGTGAACGACAGGCCCTCCTCGGCCCGGTCCGTCCCCAACACCAGGTCGAACCCGTGCCGGAGCGCCTCCGACGGCACGAGTGTCGGGTCGACCAGTGCCTCGGCGATCTCTCGTTCGATGCTGTCGGGCGTGAGGAACTCGATGCCTGCGGCCAGGCCCTGCGCCGCCTCGCTGATCCCGAACTCGACGGCCGACGTCGTGGCCTCGCTGCCGCGGCGCTGCAGCGCAGCCCCGGCCCCGAGCGCGCCACCCACCACGCTGGTGATCGCCCCCAGTCCCCAGTTGTCTCCCCACCCGCCGCCCACGTCGGTGATGCGGTCGCCGAACTCCTCGGCGAACCGGGTCGGGAGCAGGCCCACCGGGAAGAACATCATTCCGGCCGTCGGGTCGCGCACCATGGCGTCGACGATGTGTTCGATGACCGCATCGACGATCGTCAACAGAAACGCGCGCTCGGTCCCGGCGAGGATCGAGAGGCGGAACGTATGGGTGCCCGGCACCAGTTCGGTGATCGCACCCCACTCCTGGGCGTTCGGTCGCACGAAGGTGGGATCGTGCGCCCAGGCGTGTGCGACCTCGACTTCCGCGAACTCGACACCGGCCTGTTCGGCACGGATCCACGACTCGAGGGCCTCGTCATCGGAGAGGTTTGCGCGCTCGGTGGCCTCGACGTGGTCCTGCCACGCGGCGACGGCCGCCTCGTAGGCCTCGCTGCGGGGGCCACGGGTGCCGACCGAGCGCTCGATCGCGGGTGGCAGGCCGTGGTGGCGCAGCCAGCCGTCCTGGATCACCACGAGCACCGCCGCATCGGCCACGCTCCACCACGTGTCGCCGAACGCGCTGCGGTCGTCGCCGCGGATGGCCGGCGAGTCGGCCAGGTAGGCGAGCACGCCACTGATCGCCCGGTGGCGGCTGTCGCGGCTGGTGTCCGCGAACGAATCGACCCAGCGTTGGCGCTCCGATGCGGACATCTGCTCGAAGTCCTCGAGCGACCGTCGTCGCCCATCGGGGAGTCGTCCGATGATCTCGGCGAACCGAGGATCGGTCGGGTCGTAGCGGTCGACGCGAAGCCATCGCACCACCGAGGCCTCGGATGCCGCCACCACTCCACTGCTGTCGACGACGCGATCGACCGATCGCAGGGCCTGCGCGAATGATCGGACTGCCTCGCCGGCGGCCACGAACTGGGCGCCGACCGAGGCGAGCTCGCGTGCCGGGGCACGGTCGATGGGCACGTCACCCAGCTCCGCGACCGATGCCGCGTCCAGCGCGTCGAGCAGCAACACGCTGCGGACGCGCCATCTGCTGCCCACCTCGAGGCTCGTGCGCGCCAGCTCCTCGAGAGCATCAGGGCGCCCACGCACCAGTGCGAGGCCGAGACCGAGCGCCATCAGCCGCCCCCGTCCTCGCCGTCGCGCCTCGCGTGCAGCCGCGGCATCCCATTCGGCCTGGAGCCGGCTGATCCGATGCTGCTCGGCGACGGCTGCTGCGACCCCGTGTTCGACCGCGGCGGCCATCCGGTGCAGGCTGTCGAGGACGTCGCCGAGGCGGGAACGCCAGCGAGCCTCGTCGTCCGCGAACGTTGTCGCCAGGTTGCCCGACCAGTCGGGCGTCGCATGGCGCGCGGCTCGATGCCAGGCCGCACCGTCATCGCCCACCGATGCGATGGTGCGGCGGATCTCGTCCACCACCCGTTGTGCGGTCGCGTAGTCGAACACCACGTCTGCTGGGCGCCCCTCGGGCGGCATCGGCACCTCCGTGTCTCACGCATGCGGGCGCATGGCCGAACGTGCAATGGAAAATACATGAAAACTACGGAAAAACACACCAAAGCGAGGGACTCGGCGGGGGTGGGTCGGAGCTCGGGCGGTCGCGAAGGCGTCGTTCCGCACGGCGATGCCCTCGATGAGCGCGGGTTCGCACCCCGCCCATCCGCGCGACCGTCGCCGCCGCTAGCGTCCCGAGCCATGACAGCCGACTTCGCATACGAGCGGGTCGTACACGAGCGTTGTCTGCGCTGTGGTCGCGATGTCTCGACCATCCCGCCCGGCGACCTGGCGCCCTCGATCATCGACGCCGCCCGGCAGTGGCAGGATTTCGTCGATGCGGTCCTGGCCGACCCCGACGGAGCCGCCTGGTTGCGCGTGCAGGGAAGCGGCTGGAGCGGTGTCGAGTACGCCGCCCATGTCCGCGACGTGCTGTCGTTGTTCACGCGTCGGATCGAGATCGTCGTCCTCGTGGACGAGCCCGACCTGACCTGGTGGGATCACGAGGCAGCTGCCATCGAGGAGCACTATCGCGAGCAGGACCCGCGTGCCGTCGCCGACGACATCGTCGAGGCCGCTGAGGAACTGGCGTTCGTCCTCCAACGCCTGCGACCGACCCAGCGGCTCCGCGTGGGGATTCGCCGGGGTCATCGCTTCACCATCGATGGTCTGGCCCGGTTCGCCCTGCACGAGACGCTGCATCATCTCGATGACGCACGGACGGTGGTGCCCCGCCCCTGAGCGACCAGCGGTGCACGTGGCGACCCCCGACGTCGTGTGCGCTTCGCGTCGAGGCGCGATGCCGAGCCGCGTCAGGCGCTGCGGGCGAACGAGTCCGCTGCGTCGGCGGTCCCGGCGATCAACAGCAGTCCATCGGGCTGGAGGATGGTTTCGGCCGTTGCATAGGTGAACGAACCCCCAGGGGGTTTGACGCACACGACGGTCACGTCGAAGCGATCACGAATTCCCGAGTCGCCCAGCGAATAGCCGGCGTAGATCGCCGGCGTGCGGGTCTCGATGAGAACGAAGTCCTCGTCGATCTTGACGTAGTCGATGGCGTGCCCCGTGATCAGATGCGCGACGCGTCGGCCCATGTCGACCTCGGGCAGCACCACATGGTGTGCGCCGACGCGTTCGAGGATGCTCTTGTGCTGGGAGGTGATCGCCTTGGCCCAGATGTCGTCGACCCCGAGGTCGGCCAGGGCGGCGACGGTCAACACGCTCGCCTCGAGATAGGTGCCGATGGCGACGACCGCATGGGTCATGTCGCTGGCGCCGAGCTGGCGCAACGCCTCGATGTCGGAGGAGTCGACCTCGGCGGTGTGGGTCAGGCGGTCGGCGTAGCGGGCGACGCGGTCGGCGTCGCGGTCGACGCCGAGCACTTCGTGGCCGAGCTCCATCAAGGTGTCGGCCATCGCCCCTCCGAAGCGGCCCAGCCCGATGACCAGGATGGATGTCGGCGCCGCCGCTCGAGGACGAAAGCGGTCGAGCAGAGATCGGTGTTCGCTCATGGGTGCACCCATTCTGGCGCCGCCGTCTCCGAACCGTCGGCGGCCGACCGAAGTCGGCCGTGTGGTCTCGTCATCCGATGATCAGCCCTTCGACCGGCCGACGGTAGCGACGTGTGCGAGACCCGAGCACGAGCGCGGCCCCGAAGGTGAGCACCCCCACACGCCCGATCAGCATCAACACCACCAGCACGACCTTCGACGCGGCGTCGAGCGTCGGCGTGATGCCCGTCGAGAGACCGACAGTGGCAAAGGCGGATGTGGCCTCGAAGAGCCCGTCGGACAGCTCGACCCCCGAGAACGCGACGATGCCGAGGGTTCCGAGAACGACCACGCCCACGGCGATCAGCGCGACGCTCAGGGCTTGACGCTGCAGCGTCGTGTCGATCCGTCGATGGAAGGCATCGACGTCGGGCCGACCCCGGACCTCGGCCCAGATCACGAACGCCAACAAGGCGAACGTCGTGACCTTGATGCCGCCACCGGTCGACGCGCTTCCTGCGCCGATCAGCATCAACCCGTCGCTCGCGAACAACGTGGTCTCGTTCATGGCGCCGACATCGACGCTGTTGAAGCCCGCCGTGCGGGTGTTCACCGAGTGGAAGATGGCGGCGAGCAGTCTTCTCGGGCAGAGAGAATTCCCCGATCGTTCGCGCCGTTCGCCCACTCGAACACGAGCACCCCGATGACGCCCGTGATGAGCAGGAACGCCGTGGCCAGCACGGTGATCTTGGTGTGGAGACTCCAGCCGCGCGGGCGGCGCCGTCGCTCCCATACGTCGATGACCACGGGGAAGCCGAGGCCGCCGACCACGACGTCGCCGAGATCGTGCCGATGATCCACCAGTTGTGCACGAAGCCGACCATGCCGTCGCTGTAGAGGGAGAATCCTGCGTTGTTGAACGCCGAGATGGCGTGGAACACGCCGTGGGCGGCCGAATCGGTCCACCCGAGGTCGGTCGTCCGGGCGAACTCGACCGTCAAGGCGACGGCGGCCACTGCTTCGACGGCGGCGGTGACGACGGCGATCACCTTGACCAGACGCCTGACATCGCCGAGCGACACCTGCCCGGCCTCGGTCCGCGCATGCATGCGCAACCGGACGCCCAACCGCCGCGACAAGAACAGCGCGACGAGCGAGCCGAGCGTCATGATCCCGAACCCGCCGATCTGGATGAGCACCAGGATCACGACCTGGCCGAACGGTGACCAATGGGTGGCCGTATCGACCACGACCAGGCCGGTCACGCACACGGCGCTCGTGGCGGTGAACACCGCATCGAGCAGCGACGTCGACCGCCCCGGGGTGTGCGACACCGGCAGCATCAACAATGCGCTGCCCATCACGATGAGAGTCACGAAGGCCAGCACCACGACTCGGGCGGGCTGAAACCAGGCGGAGGGGGCCGCGGAGCCGGAAGGCACGACCGGGAACGCTACACGGCGAGGGCAACCGAACGTGACGTCCCGATCGGTCGCCCCCGGGCTGACCTCGTGAGCCCGACGTGGGGCACTGCGTGCAGGCGACCTGACGACGAACGCACGCTCGGCGAGCGTGCTCGGTCAGGCCCTGAGATCGGCGATCAGCGCACGGACGGTCTCGAGATCATCGGGGTTGGTGAGCCCGGTCCAGGTCTCCGGGCTCGACACGACCGCGACCTCGAGGTCGGTGGTCTCGGTGAGAATCCCGATCTCGGTCGGCAGCAGGCACTCGGCCTTCTCCTGATCGGCGTTGGCCGCATAGAACGTCTCCCAGCGACCCTGGAGCGCTTCCATGATCGAGGGGTGGAACCCCCACAGGTTCATCGACACGGGGGTATCGGCCGGGATGGGTGGGCCGTCACCGGCGGCGATGGTGCCATCGGCGCTGCGGGCCAGGCCCGAGGTCTCGTCGATCTCGGCGAGACGACCGTCGGCGACTCGGCACACGCCCCGGGTCACGCTGCCCTCGGCCGGCAGGGTCTTGCCGACCTCGAAGGCGACCAGCAGCGCATGCGACTCGTCGAGATCGCCCAGTCGCTTCGCCGCGATCTCGAAGGAGGTCGAACCGTAGTAGTCGTCGGCGTTGGCGAGGATGAACGGCGTCGACACCGCCTCCCGGGCCGACAGCACCGCGTGCACCGTGCCCCA
Organism: uncultured Acidimicrobiaceae bacterium; assembly: GCA_963716795.1. GTDB lineage: Bacteria > Actinomycetota > Acidimicrobiia > Acidimicrobiales > UBA8592 > CAVQUE01. The sequence continues at coordinate 418,157 of CAVQUE010000008.1, forward strand.
CGGCTTGTCCCGAGGCGGACCGAGCTCGTCCTGGCACACGAGTGTGAGCGCCAGGTCGGGGCCATGGATCTCGCGCACATGCGCCTCGGTGTCCGCAGCGATGTCCGTGCGCACGATGAGGACGACCTCGTCCACCCCTGCGGCGACCGCATCACGAATCGTGTAGTCGAGGATCACCTCGCCATCGGGTCCCACGGCGGCGAGTTGCTTCACCCCACCGAATCGACTTCCGAGTCCGGCGGCCATCACGACGAGCGCTGCGTTGGTCATGGCGCCATGGGTACCGGCTCACAGCGCCGATGGCAAGGACCCTGTTGCTGGGCCGGCTCGTCTCCGGCGGGCTCGCGCCGGGATCCTCTGTCTTGGGTTGTCGCACTCGGTGTCCGGGATGCACGTCGCCGGCTGGTGTCGGCGTGCTGCGCAGCAGCGGCGTGCCGCCGAGACGGCCAGGGGGGTGCGGAAACCCTTTGGTGGGGTGCCCAGCCGTCTCGGGTGTGGCGCGGAGCGCCGACGTGTGTGGTGGCCGCTGTGGCCTTGTGCCCTGTTGCTGGGCCGGCTCGTCTCCGGCGGGCTCGCGCCGGGATCCGCTGTTCGGTGTTGTCGCATGCTTGGTTCCTGGTGCACGTCGCCGGCTGGTGTCGGCGTGCTGCGCAGCAGCGGCGTGCCGCCGAGACGGCCAGGGGGTGCGGAAACCCTTTGGTGGGGTGCCCAGCCGTCTCGGGTGTGGCGCGGAGCGCCGACGTGTCTGGTGGCCGCTGTGGCCTTGTGCGGTGGTGCTGGGCCGGCTCGTCTCCGGCTCCCTCGTGCCGGGTTCCCGTGCGTTCGGTTGTCGGACGTTGGGTTCCTGGTGCACGTCGCCGGCTGGTGTCGGCGTGCTGGGCAGGGGGTGCACTCGTGGCGGTGAATTCGGTCGGTAGCATCTCGGGACCCCGCTGTTCGTCGCTTCTGGAGCGCCCCTGATGCCCCCATCTCTGCTGTTGCGTGTCGTCGCGCTCGTCCTGGCCTTGACTCTCGTCGCGGCTGCGTGTGGCGACGACGATTCGACCGAAGCCTCTGACGATGGCGCCGCAGCTGCCGACGACGCCGGCGATGGCGACGACGGCTTGTCATCCATCGACGATGACGAGGCCGCCGTCGAAGACACCGCCACCCTTACGCCCGCTCCGACGCCATTGGCCCCTGGCGGCGAGTGCGCCGAACTCGCCGCCGACGCACTGGCCGACCCCGAGGCGCCACCGGCGGACCCGACCGACCTCACGGTCAAGCCCATCGTCGAGCTGCCCGCCAGCGCGCCGACCGAGTTGGTCGTCGAGGACATCGTCGAAGGCGACGGCGACACCGTCGAAGCCGGCGACTTCGTGATCATGCAGTACGTCGGTGTGTCGTGCAGCAGCGGTGAGCAGTTCGACGCATCCTGGGACCGCGGCCAGCCGTTCACCGTGGTGCTCGGCGAGGGCAACGTGATCGCCGGCTGGGATGAAGGCATCGAGGGCATGGCCCTCGGCGGCCGGCGACTGCTCGTGATCCCGCCCGATCTCGCGTACGGCGACACCGGCTCGGGCTCGGGTTCGATCCCGCCAGGCGACACCATCGCCTTCGTCGTCGACCTCATGGGGTTCGTACCCGCCGACATCGAACTGCCCGACGCAACCGTGCCCGACGCACCCGTCGAGGAGCTGGTCACCACCGACCTCGTCGAAGGCACCGGTGCCGAGGCCACAGCGGACTCGGTGGTGTGGGCGCACTACCGCGGCGTCACCCAATCCGACGGCGAGACGTTCGATGCGTCGCTCGACCGCGGCGTCGACCAGCCGCTCATCGCCCAGCTGTCCGAAGGCCAGCTGATCGACGGCATGGTCGACGGCATCGCCGGCATGAAGGTCGGCGGCGTGCGTGAGATCGTCATCCCCGCCGACCTCGCCTACGGCGAACTCGGCGCCGGCGAGGGCCTCATCGGGCCGGACGAGACGCTCGTCTTCGTTGTCTCACTCCACGGGGTCTACGAGCTGTAGTTCTTGGCCCGGCTCGTCTCCTGGTCGCACGCTCCAGGGCCCATCCTGCGCGGCCCCGTGGGCTTGCGGCCCGATCAGCACGTCGCCGGGCGGTGTCGGCGTGCTGCGCAGCAGCAGCGTCGAGCCGAGACGGCCGAGGCGGTACCGAAACCCTTTTGGCTTGGTGCCCAGCCGTCTCGGGAGCGGCGCGCAGCGCCGACATCTCCGTTGGCCGCCGCTGCCCCTTGGGGCCTTGGGCCGTCACGCGGTGGCCGGGGGGGCCGGGGGGGCCGGGGAACGGTCTCCGGCGGTCGGCCAGCGTCTGCCGAGCTACGTGCTCGGTCGGCAGACAGGAAACGGTGCGGCGTCAGCCGCTCCGATGAAAGCCCTTCAGCGGCTCACGCCGAAGCGGGCGAGGGCGGCTTGGGTGCGATCGATGAGGAGCTGTGGAACGGCCACGCCGTTGACGGTGGCGCCGCCTGATCCGCCGGCTGCGGCGCCCTCACCGCTCGTGTCGGCTGCGTCGCTGCTGCTTCGTCGGGGGCGTGCGAGCGCTCGCTTCGCGGCCGCCTCGCGATCTTTGAGGAAGGTCTTCCACTCGGCGTCGGGCACCAGCTTCTCGCGGCCGAGCGAACCCATCTCGACACCGTTGTCGAACGAGACCCAGTAGCGGGGCCACGTCAAACCGTTGGCCACCATGACGCGACCCTTGGTGCCCTCGGGTACGCCCCGCAACGCCTCGGCGGCGCGGACGCGGTCCTTGCGGCGCAGCGTGTCGGTGGATCGCTTCTTCGGCATCGTGGCTCCGGCGGGTGTCGACTGGGGACGCGGATAGCGTCTGCAACGCTACCGCTCCGCAGCGTCTCGATGGAACTCATGTCCTCACCCCGCACTCGCCATCTGACCGTGCACGGCCGCAAGCCCGTGCTCGAGGCGCTCATCTCGGGTCTTCCCGTCGCCAAGGTCCACATGGCCGACGGTGCCCGTGGCGACACCATCGCCGAGATCCTCGACGCCGCCCGTCGCGGCGGGGTCACCGTCGAGCGCACCAGCGAGCACCGCATCTCGTCGATCGCCCGCACCGGACGGCACCACCAAGGCGTCGTCGCCGACATCAGCGACTCCGAAGATGGCCACCCTCGCAGCCTTCCTCGAACAGCGGACCGGCCGCAACCACGCCACGACGGTGCTGGTGCTCGATCAGATCCACAATCCTGCCAACGTCGGCATGATCCTGCGCACCGCCACCGCAGCGGGCCTCGACGGCATCGTCGTGCCCGACAGCGGTACGGCCGAGATCGGCCCGGTCGCCATCAAGGCATCAGCGGGCATCGCATTCGCTGCGCCGATCCTGCGCGTCGATCGGGCCGAGTACGCCGTCAACCAGCTCCTCGACGCCCGCTTCGAGGTCGTCGCCGTCGACGCCGGCGGCGAGACGCTGTTCGACGCGCCGCTCGACGAGCGGGTGGCGCTCGTGCTCGGCAACGAGACCACCGGCTTGTCGCCCGAGGTGCGTGAACGCTGCGTGCGCACCGTGTCGCTGCCGTTGGCCGCCGGTGTCGAGTCACTCAACGTCGCGGCGGCCGCTGCCGTCACCTGCTACGAGCTGGTGCGCCGGCGTGATCAGGCATCGCCATGAACGAGATCCCGATCGAGGCCTTCGAGGAGCTCGTCGCCGACGCCCTCGACGAGATCCCCGACGAGCTCGCCGTGCTGATGGACAACGTCGTGGTCATCGTCGAGGACGATCCGCCCGAGCCCGGCCTGCTCGGGCTCTACGAAGGCGTGCCGCTCACCGAACGCGGCGACTACGGCGGCATGGTCCTTCCCGACCGGGTCACGATCTACCGGCGGCCGCTGTGCAGCGTGTCGAGCGACCCCGACGAGGTCGTCGACCAGATCGCCATCACGGTCATCCACGAGATCGCGCACCACTTCGGCATCGACGACGATCGCCTCGACGAACTCGGCTGGGGCTGACGCCGCGCGCAGGATCTGGCGCCTGCGTCCCGTGTCGGGGTACTACGCTTCGCGGCGTGCCGTTCCCACCGAAGCTGTTGAACCAGAGCGAGGAGATCATCCTCGACCTCCGACCCCACTGGTGGCGCATCGCGCCGGCGTCGGCCTTCTTGGCCGTCGCCGTGATCATCGGGCTCATCTCGCTCGCCTACGACTGGGCCGACCCGCTGAAGATCATCGTCGGACTCGGCGTCCTCGGTGCACTCGGGTACTTCGTGTCCATGTACGTCAGCTGGATCAGCGACAACTTCGTCGTCACGACCGAGCGGGTCATCAGCCGATCGGGCGTCTTCGCGAAGCAGCGGCATCGAGATCCCGCTCGATCGCATCAACACGGTGTTCTTCAACCAGACGGTGTTCGAACGGATGCTCGGTGCCGGTGACCTCGGCGTCGAATCGGCCGGCGAGGCCGGCCGCCAGACCTTCTACGCCATCCGCAAGCCCAACCTGGTCCAGCAGGAGATCTACCGGGCGATGGAGAAGCTCGAGCATCGCGACTACCAGCGCATGGGCCAGGCGACCGCGGACGCGATGAGGCCGACACCGCGGCAGCCTCGGCTGCGCCGTCGATTCCCCAGCAGATCGAGCAGCTCGACGACCTGCGTCGCAAGGGCGCCATCACCGACGCCGAGTTCGAGGCCAAGAAGCGCGACCTCCTCGACCGGATGTGAACGGCTGCGTCGGCCACCGCGCCTCCGGGTCGCTCGGATCGCCTACGACGTCGCAGGCGACGAGGCCGATCCGCCCATCGTGCTGATCCCCGGTCTCGGGGCACAGTTGATCTTCTACGAAGACGAGTTCGTCCAGGGCTCGATCGACCGGTACTTCCGGGTCGTCCGCATCGACAACCGCGACTGCGGCCTGTCGTCCGCAGGTCGACGCTGCGCCTGGTCGACACCGCGGCGCTGCTCGACGGCACCGCACCACCGCCGCCGTACCGGTTCGCCGACATGGCCGCCGACGTCGTCGCCGTGCTCGATCATCTCGGCATCGACTGCCGCCCACGTGCTCGGCACGTCGCTCGGCGGGATGATCGCGCAGGTGCTCGCCATCGAGCATCCCGATCGGGTCGCCAGCCTCACGCTCGCTCAGCTCCACCAGCGGCGCGCCCGACGTCGGGCTGCCGACACCCGGAGGCGCTCGCTGCGCTGCTGGCCCCGGCGCCCGCCGGCACCGACCGCGACGTCGTCAGTCGCCTACGACGTCGAGACCCGGCGGGCGTGGGCCACGCCGGAGTACTACGACCTCGATTGGGCACCGAGTACTTCGGCGCGGCGTACGACCGTGCCCGTACCCCCGACGGCACCAGCCGCCAGCTCGGCTGCGCTGTTCGCCGAACCCGATCGCGAAGCCCAGCTCCGCACGCTCGCCGTGCCCACCCTCGTCGTGCACGGGACCGCCGATCCACTCATCGCCCCCAGCGGTGGCGAACGCCTCGCCGAACTCATCGACGGCGCCGAACTGCTGATGCTCGACGGCATGGCCCACGACCTGCCGCCGCACTACTGGGCGCCGCTCATCGAGGCGGTCACCCGCCTGGTCGTGCGTGCCGCCACCTGACCCGATCAGTCACGCCCGACGACCCGGACACGCATCAGGAGACCATCCCATGGGGCCATTGCAAGGAATCAAGGTCATCGAGATCGCCGGCATCGGCCCGGGACCGTTCGCGGCCATGGCGCTCGCCGACCTCGGCGCCGAGGTCATCCGCGTCGACCGCGCCGGATCGGTTCCGACGGCGCCGCCCGACGGGCCGAGCCTCGACCTGTTGAACCGGGGCCGCCGGTCGGTCGGCGTCGATCTGAAGGCACCCGAGGGGGTCGCCACGGTGTTGCGCCTCGTCGAATCGGCCGACGTGCTCATCGAGGGCTTCCGCCCCGGCGTCGCCGAGCGGCTCGGCATCGGCCCCGACGACTGCCACGCCGTCAACCCCCGGCTGATCTACGGACGGATGACCGGCTGGGGCCAGGACGGACCGTATGCGTCGATGGCCGGTCACGACATCAACTACATCGCGCTCGCCGGTGTGCTCGGCAGCATCGGACGGGTCGGCGAGAAACCCGTCCCGCCCGATCAACCTGATCGGGGACTTCGGCGGCGGCGGCATGCTGCTCGCCCTCGGGGTGTGCGCCGCGCTCGGTCGAGACCGCCCGCAGCGGCCAGGGCCAGGTCATCGACGCGGCCATGACCGACGGTGCGGCGCTGCTGGCCACGATGGTGCACTCGTTCAAGGCCATGGGGGTGTGGGGTGAGCGCGGGACCAACATGTTGGACACCGGCGCCCCGTTCTACGACGTCTACGAGTGCAGCGACGGCGAGTACGTGTCGATCGGTTCGATCGAGCCGCAGTTCTACGCCGAGCTCATGCGCATCACGGGCCTGGGCGACAGCGGACCTGCCGCCCCAGCACACCCGCGCCGAGTGGCCCGCCATGAAGGAGAAGGTCGCCGCCGCGTTCGCCACCAAGACCCGCGCCGAGTGGTGCGAGCTGATGGAGGGCACCGACGTCTGCTTCGCGCCGGTGCTGTCCATCGACGAAGCCGTCGCCCATCCCTCACAATGCGCAACGGCAGACGTTCGTCGAGGTCGCCGGGGTAGCCCAGCCTGCGCCGGCGCCCCGCTTCAGCCGCACGCCGGGCGAGATCGTCGGCCCACCGCCGCACCCCGGCCAGCACAGCGACGACGTGCTGCGTGACGCCGGCTTCAGCGACGCCGAGATCGACGAGCTGCGCAGCGGCCGGCGCCATCGCCTGACGCCCGGCTTCCAGCCGCGAGCTCGTCGGGTCCGAGCCCTAGCATCGGGACCCATGGCCACGCTCTGCTGCTTCCACGCCCACCCCGACGACGAGGCGATCGCCACGGGCGGCACGATGCGTGCCGCAGCCGACGCAGGCCATCGGGTGATCCTCGTCGTCGCCACCCGCGGCGAGCACGGTGAGCCGGTGCCCGGCGTGCTCGATCCCGGCGAGAGCCCTGTGGGAGCGCCGTGTGCGCGAGACCCACGCTGCCGCCGAGGTCCTCGGCGCCGCCCGCGTCGAGTTCCTCGGGTACGTCGACTCCGGGAATGATGGGCGAGCCCACCAACGACGCCGCCGGCGCGTTCTGGGCCGCCGACGTCGACGAGGCCGCCGAGCGGCTGGCGGCGATCCTGCGTGACGAGTCGGTCGACGTGTTGACCGTGTACGACGAACACGGCGGCTACGGCCACCCCGACCACATCCAGGTCAATCGGGTCGGCACGCGTGCGGCCGAGCTCGCCGGCGTCGAGCGGGTCTTCTGGGCGACCATGAACCGGACTCGGATCGTCGCGCAGATCGCCGAGAATCCCGACATGCGCGGCGATATCGACCCCGACGACGATCCCATCGACGTGAGCACCTTCGGTACACCCGAAGAGGATCTCACCCACGCTGTCGACGTCACCGCGTACACGCGCGGTCAAGCGGGCGGCGATGGCCGCCCACGCCAGCCAGATCGCCCCCGACGACTTCTTCTTGTCGATGCCCGACGAGGTCTTCGCCGGCGCCTTCGGCACCGAGTGGTTCGTCGACCCCGAGAACCCTCGAGCCGGGGGAGCCTTCGGCGCGGATCTGTTCGCCTGAACCGGATCGCCTCGGGCGGCTCACCTGGGAATCGGCGGTCGAGCGTCGTCGTATCAGTGACCACTCAGGACGTTCTTGAGCACGGCAATCATGACGGCGAGCACCAGCACCGCAGCCGCCGTAGGCAATCGAGCGAGCGCGGCGTGCGCCACCGAGTCGTGCGACCGCGTAGCCCATCGCGCCGATGAAGATGCCGAGAAGCGAACGAGCGACATCGAACTCGCTAGTCGGACCGACCAGCACGACAGGGATGGTGGCGATCGCTGCGACGAAAGTCGCCCCTGACGAGCTGGGCGGCCACGACTCGGGCGTCGTCGCCGTCGAATCGTCCACCGGCGACGAGCGTGCCGAGACCCGGAACGCGAAGGCGTGGGCCAGGGCGAGACCGACCGTCGTGCCCCACACGAGACCGAAGGCCCGAACATGGCCATGGTCGGCGTCCTCGCCGAGGGCGATCAAGGCCGCCAACAGGCACACGGCGACGTACAGCGCCATCACCGACGCCTCCTTGCGGATCTCGACGTCGTGTCCGGTCTGCATCCCCAGAGCATCGCACGACGCGGCCACGACGCCCGGTGCCTCTCGAGCGTCGCCGTGCCGGTCCTTCCCGCCCGGTGACGTGGGCGACGGCGCTCGCGTTTGGGCCAGGATGGAGACCATGACCGTGATCAAGATCAACGCCATCACCGTTCCCGCCGAGATGGGTCCCGAGGTCGCCTCCCGGTTCGCCGCACGCGTCGGTGCGGTCGACGGTGCGCCGGGCTTCGAGGGCTTCGAACTGCTGCGCCCCACCGACGACCGGACACAGTGGCTCGTCGTCACCCGCTGGGCCGACGAGGACAGCTTCGAGTCCTGGCGGGCATCGCCGTCGTTCGGCGAAGGTCACCAGACGCCCGCAGCCGGCGAGGGGCCGCCCGCCGGCCACGGCGGACCCGGCGGCCACGGCGGGGGAGAGGGCGGCGAACGTCCGAGCCCGATGGGTCTGACCGCCGAGCTGTGGAGTTACGAGGTGCAGGTCGCGTCGCGGGCGGCGCAGCCTGAGTGCCGTGGTCGGCGCGGCCACGCCGCTGCGCGACAGTCCCACGAGATCGTCGGATGGACGTTGGTGTTCGCCAACGCCGCCGCCGCCACGTGGGCGCTCGCTGCGCACTACCGGGTGACGCTGCGGCGCCGACGGGAACTCTGGTGGTTCACCGCGGTGGCGCAGCTGCTGGTGTTCGCCCAGGCGATCATCGGCGTCGTGATCCTCCAGCAGGAAGACCTCGAACCACCCGGACTTCCACCTGCTCTACGGGTTCTCGATGATCGTCGCCATCGGCATCGTCTACAGCTACCGCCAGCAGATGGAGCCGTACAAGTACCTGCTCTATGCCGGTGGCGGCTACTTCTTGATGGGCCTGGGCATCCGGGCGTTCATCCTGCGTCCGGGCTGACCGTCGACACGATCAGAGGTTGATCACCGGGCAGGTGAGCGTGCGGGTGATGCCCTCGACCATCTCGATCTGGCCCACCACCATGCGGCCCAGGTCGTCCATGGTGGGGGCGCTCGTCCTGGCGATGATGTCGTAGGGGCCGGTGGCGATCTCGGCGCTGTCGACGCCATCGATCGCTCGAATCCGGCCGGCGACCTCTGCGGCCTTGCCCATCTCGATCTGGATCAGGACGTATGCGCTGACGGTCATGGAGCCTCCCCGTGGCTGCGTGTGGCGACAGGGTAGTGGTCGTTTGCGGGATCGATGGTCGTTGCCGGACTCGCTGCAGGCGTCGGTGGTGCTGCTGACGAGACACGCCCTCGACGCACCACGCCGGGACCGCACCAGGGCCTGCACGCGACGGTGCCCCGAGCCGGCCCTGGGCCGGCTCGCGGCATCGCCAGCTCGAGGCGTCAGCTGGTGATCTCGGCGGAGCCGCCGCCGATCGGGAATGCGTCGGGGCTGCGCTGCTGCGACTACCGGGATGGTGACCGTCAGCACGCCGTTGTCGTGCTGGCGTGGAGCGCATCGGTGTCGAGGTTCTCGGCCAGGGTGAGGCTGCGGCTCGCCGAGCCGTGCCGCCGCTCGCTGCGCACGAGGTCTGGGCCCCGTCGGCGAGGGCTCCGCTGCGCGATCGACGACAGGGTCAGCTCGCGCTTCTCGACGGTGAGCTCGATGGCGTCGGCGGCGACGCCGGGCACGTCGAAGACGAATTCGATGCGGTCCTCGTGGCGGACGACGTCGAGCGGGATGGCAGGGCGGTCGACACGCTGGGTGCTGAAGGCCGCGGGGCGTCGCGAAGAAGCCGTCGAAGGGGCGGAAGGGCTCGACGGTGCGGGGGCGGGTGATGGTCGTCATTGCACTACCTCCAGAGAGGAAACTTGAGTGGGTTGTTATCAGGGTGGCTCAACGGCATGCTCTCGGGGATGCTATTCCCGGCACTCCGATCCGAAGAGCCCGGCGTGGACCGACGGGTGGGCAATGGTTCCCGCCATCGGCCCCGATCGACCCGATCCGGCCGACGACGTGGTGCAATGGCGGGTCTATGGAGACGATCCTGGTCACCGGCGGCGCCGGCTACATCGGCAGTCACACCTGCGTCGAGTTGTTGGAGGCGGGCTACGACGTCGTCGTCGTCGACGACCTGTCCAACGGCTCGCCGAAGGCGGTCGATGCCGTCGCCGACATCTGCGGACGCACGGTGCGACTTCGTCGAGCTCGACGTCGCCGACCGCCCGGGTCTCGAAGCGGTCTTCGCCGCGCAACCGCATCGACGGGGTCATCCACTTCGCCGGGCTCAAGGCCGTCGGGGAGTCGGTCGCCGAACCGCTGCGCTACTTCCGGGTGAACCTCGGCACCACGATCACCTTGGCCGAGACCATGGCCGCAGCCGATGTCCGTCGGCTGGTGTTCTCGTCCTCGGCCACGGTCTACAGCCCGACGGCGCCCATGCCGCTGCACGAGGACGCCGCCCACCGGGCCGACCAACCCCTACGGCGACACCAAGGAGATGATCGAGCGGATCCTGCGCGCCGCTGCAGTCGCAGACCCGACGACTGGCCGTCGGGCTGCTGCGCTACTTCAACCCGGTCGGCGCCCACGCGAGCGGTCGGATCGGCGAGGACCCGGCAGGGCTGCCCAACAACCTGATGCCGTTCATCATGCAGGTCGCGGTGGGCAAGCTCGAGCAGCTGTCGATCTTCGGCGACGACTACGACACCCCCGACGGCACCTGCATCCGCGACTACATCCACGTCGTCGACCTGGCCCGCGGTCACCTCGCGGCACTGCGCCGCCTGGCCGAGCACCCCGGCGTGCACACCTGGAACCTCGGCACGGGTCGGGGCACCTCGGTGAGCGAGATGGTCGCCGCCGCCGAACGCGCCGTCGGCCACCCGATTCCCCACCAGGTCGTCGGCCGCCGTGCCGGCGACCAGCCCGTCTCCTATGCCGACCCCACCCGGGCCCAGGCCGAACTCGGCTGGCGAGCCGAACGCACCATCGACAACATGTGCGCCGACCACTGGAACTGGCAACGCCAGAACCCCGGCGGGTATTGAGTTTCTGGGCCGGCTCGTCTCCGGCGTGCTCGCGCCGGGATCCGGGCTCGGTCGGTCGTCGCATGGTCGGTCCGGTGTGCACGTCGCCGGCTGGTGTCGGCGTGCTGCGCAGCAGCGGCTCGGGGCCGAGACGGCTCCGGGGTGCGGAAGCCCTTTGGCGGGGTGCGTCGCCGTCTCGGGTGCGGCGAGGAGCGCCGACGTGTCTGGTGGCCGCTGGTTGCCCTGGGCGGGTCCGGTGTTGCTGGGCCGGCTCGTCTCCGGCGTGCTCGCGCCGGGATCCGGGCTCGGTGGTCGTCGCATGGTCGGTCCGGGGCGCACGTCGCCGGCTGGTGTCGGCGTGCTGCGCAGCAGCGGCTCGGGGCCGAGACGGCTCGGGGGTGCGGAAGCCCTTTGGCGGGGTGCGTCGCCGTCTCGGGTGCGGCGGGAGCGCCGACGTGTCCCGTGGCCGCCGCGGCCCTGCTGAGAGAGCTCGGTGTGCAGCCGCGATGGCCTGGGGGCCGGCAGCGAGGGGGTCTGGGGGACGGTCTCCGGCGTTCACCCGGCGTCTGCCGAGCTACGTGCTCGGTCGGCAGACAGGAGACAGCGCGGCGTCAGCCGCTCCGATCAGCTCGCTTGAACGGAGCGAGGGAGCGAAGCGACCGACGCGAGTGAGAGCGAAACCCTCACCGCAGCTCGTCGATGCCCGAACGCAGGCCGGCGCAGAGGCGATCGACCTCGGCTTCGGCTTCGAAGGCGCCGGTCACACCGAACCATGCGTGGTCGGTGCCGATGTAGGCGCCGGTCGCGACCCGCACCCGTGACGCCAGCGGGAGTACCGGGAACGTGGCCACCATGGGCCGGTCCAGCAGGCTCTGGGGTGCTTCGGGCAGTCCGGCGAGCACCGACACGGTGTGGGCCTCGGGCTCCTGCATGCCACGCCGGGTGAGGGTCCGGGCGCCCAGCGCTGCGATCGTGGGGGTGGTGAATCCGGTCGGATGGACGTGGCTCCAACCCGTGACGCCCACCGCAGCTGCCACCACTGACAGCCTGGTCAGCGGGTCCGGCTCGCCGACGGGCAACGAGATCCGGCGTGCCGTCGGGGCCGCCATCGAGCCGGTGGTCGAGGCGAGCGGCAGCAGCATCTCGATGCGATCGGGCGCGTCCGGTGTGTGTTCGAGCACGGCGCGAAATCCCGCACAGATCAACGCCAGGATGATCGCGCCGGTGGGTGCACCCGTCGACGCCGACACCTCGTCGATCGCTCCGCGGTCGATGTCGACGGGCCGCCAGCGACGGTGCGTGCCGATCTTGCCGAGCAGAGCCTTCGCGGCGGGTTCGGGTGTCATCGCGGTCTGGAGACCTCGCAGCATGCGTCGCGGCCGCACGACGGCCTGGCGCATGAGGCGATAGCGCTCGACGGGGTTGACCGCGAGGCCGACCATGGCGTCGGCGCCCAGGCGCACCGGCGAGGGCAGCGGGTCGGGCTCCCAGCGGTCCTTGCGGCGCCGATCCTTCTGGGACTGATCGAGGATGACCGCCAGCGGGTCGGTGCCGGACACGCCGTCGACGATCGCGTGATGGCTCTTGGACAGCACGGCCCACCGGTTCGTCGGGTAGCCCCGAGACCACCCAGACCTCCCAGAGGGGCTTGCCGCGATCGAGGCGCTGGCTGAGGATACGTCCGGCGAGGTTGGCGATCGCGAGGTCGCCCGAGCCCTCGGGCAGCCCCGTGTGGCGCACGTGGTAGTCGAGTGCGAAGCCGGGGTCTTCGATCCACACCGGGCGACCGAGGTCGAACGGCACCGACATCACCCGTTGGCGCAGGCGCGGCACCTGGGTGATCGACCGTTCGATACGCGCGACGATGTCGTCGAAGGGCGGCTCGTCGGGTTCGAACACGGCCAGACTCACGCTGTGCATGGCGCTGATCTCGTTCTCCATGCGCAAGAACGCAGCGTCTTCGGGGGTCAGTCGTTCCATCGGTTCGCAGGTCAGTCCGGGTAGGCAACGTCGGTGATGGGCGGGGTCGTCGCAGCCGCCTCGGCCAAGACGTCCACGGCGTCGTCGAAGGCCGGCGCACGGAGGCGTTGGAGCGCTGCGGCGCCTGCCTGGAGGCTGATCTCGAGGACCCGGGTGGGGTCCATGAAGTTCGAGCCCATGGCCCGTACTTCGGTGGCGGTGGGCTCGAGCGCCAGCGTGGGGATGCCGAACGACTCGATCTCGCGCAGCTCGCGCCGCAGCACCTGGTGGCTGAACAGCCGCACCGGGGCCAACAGCGACCGGAATGCGTCGCCGGGCTCGGACGACATCGGAGACAACACCACGACGAGGTCGAGGCCCAGGTCGGGATCGGCGAGCAGGTCGGCGTTGGTGGGGGAGTGCATGCCGCCGTCGACATACCGGCGACCGTTGATGACGACGGGGCGAAAGAACGACGGGATCGCGCAGCTCGCCTCGACGGCAGCGCCGAGGAGCGGCGTCGGTGTCGTCGCGTCCGAACACGGTGCGGTGGCCCGAGTCGAGCGCGACGGCGGTGATCCATGTCGCGGCATCGGGCCAGTCGGTCACCGTGCAGCTCGTAGTGGCGCTCGCCGACCACTTCGGTCGGGAGCCGGCCCGCGGGCAGCATCGACAGGGCGAGTCGGCTGGGGCGGGCACCGCACCCACGCCGGAGCTCGCGACCGAACAACGCCGGCGAGGAGGGACCGAACCACCACGACGGCACTGCCGGCGCCGTCTCGGCCCGAGATCTCGCGCAGGCGGGCCATGCCGGCCGGGTCGGTCGGGAGGGACAGGATCCGCTCGAGGATGGATTCGGCGGCGACGCCGCCGCGCAGCATGGCCGCGACGCCCGAGCCGGCCGAGGTGCCGACCACGACGTGGGCGCTGCGCGCGTCCCAGCCGGTGAGCTGGCGCATCGCTGCCAGAACCCCCGTGTGGTAGGCGTGGCCGGCGGTGCCGCCGCCGCCGAGGACGAGGCCGATGCGGGGGGCCGCCGGCGTACTTCTCGTCGGCATGCCAACCACGGTACTATTCGTGCTGCGTATATCAAGCGCAGGCGTCGCGCACGGGCGCCGCGAGGGGACTGATCACCGGTGACCAAGATCACGACGTCCGGACCAGCCGAGCGCGTCGCCGCGACGCCGTCGGTGTCGGCTGCAGAGGTGATCCCGCCGCTGTGGCGCGCCGGGTTGCTCCGGCCCGACCTGATCGGTGCGCTCACCGGCGCTGCACTCTGGTGGGGACCGACGGCCGCGGCGTCCTACACCGCATCGGCCCTCCGGCACCCGCTGCGAACGGCCCTGGTCGACGATCACGGCGAGCTCAACTACCTCCAGCTGGCGACGCGCACCGACCGTGTCGCCGCGGCCCTCCGTGCCCGTGGCCTGGGGTCGGGAGCCCCGATCGGGGTGTTGTGCCGCAACCACCGAGGCTTCGTCGAGGCCACCGTGGCGCTCGCCAAGATCGGGGCCCGACCGATCTATCTCAACACCGGGCTCGCTCCCTCCCAGCTCGGCGCCGTCGTTGACCGCGAGCGCATCGAGTCGGTCATCTGTGATCGCGAGTTCGTCGATGCGGTCACCGAGACCGCACCCCACGTCGAGCTGATCGTCGCGGCACCCGAAGACGATCCGGGATGGACCTTCCCGGACCTGTCGCGGCGCAAGCTCCTGCTTCGCCTCCCGACGCCCACGGCCGCGTCCGACCCGGTGATCCTGACGTCGGGCACCACCGGGGTCCCCAAGGGCGCCCGGCGCAGCGCCCGCGGGTCGCTGCTGCCCGCCCTGGCCGGGCTGTTGGCGGCGATGCCACTGCGTCGCGGCGATCGCGTGCTGGTCGCCGCTCCGCTGTTCCATGCGTGGGGCCTGAGCCAGATGACGATGGCGGCCAGCCTCGCAGGCACGCTCGTGCTGCGCCGGCGGTTCGATCCCGCAGACGGTGCTCGACGACGCCCGACGCCACCGTGTCGACGTCGTGGCCGTGGTCCCCACCATGTTGGTGCGCATGCTCGAGGTCGACCGGGCGCCGCGCCTCGACACCGTCCGTGTCGTGGCATCGAGCGGGGGCCCGCTGGTGGGCGACGTCGCCACTGCCTGGATGGATGCCCATGGCGACACCCTCTACAACCTCTACGGCTCCACCGAGGTCGGCCAGGTCGCGATCGCCGGCCCTTCGGCGCTGCGCCTCGCGCCCGGCTGCGCCGGCGAGGCACCCCTCGGCGTCGAGATCCGCATCGTCGACGACGACGGCGTCGACGTCGCAGCCGGCACGGTCGGGCGCATCGTCGTACGGAGCGGTTCGCACTTCGACGGTTACACCGGTGGCGGCTCCAAGCCGCTGGTCGAAGGGTTCATGGTCATCGGAGACACCGGCTTCGTCGACGACAACGGGCTCCTGCATGTCGTCGGACGCAGCGACGACATGATCGTCACCGGTGGCGAGAACGTCTACCCGGGCCCGATCGAAGACGTCCTGGTCCGCCACGACGACGTCATCGACGCTGCCGTCCTCGGTGCCCCCGACGACGAATTGGGTCAGCGGATCGTCGCCCACGTGGTGCGCCGCCCCGGCAGCCGCACCACGGCATCGACGCTTGCGATCCCATTGCCGCTCGAGCCTCGCTGCGCACGAGGTCCCGCGCACCGTCGTGTTCTGCGACGAGTTGCCCCGCAACGCCACGGGCAAGGTCCTGCGCCGCGATCTCGCCGCGGTGACACCATGAACCCAGCACGGACGATCGGCCCTGGCGTGGCGCTCGTGCCGCCGTCACCGTTGGTGCCATGACCGCCGTCCGACGCGAACCGCGTGAGCTCGAACTGGCCGTACCCATGGGCCACCGCGTCCACCTGCCCGGGCGCGGTACCACCTACGTCCGCGAGGCCGGCCCCGACGACGCACCGACGGTCGTGCTGCTCCACGGCCTCATGGCGACCGGCGGCCTCAACTGGTTCCAGTGTTTCGGGCCCCTCGCAGAGGCGCACCATGTGCTCGCCCCCGATCTGCGTGGTCATGGTCGCGGCGTGCACAGCCGGCGCCGCCTCACGATGGAGGACTGCGCCGACGACGTGGCCGCCACCCTCGACCTGCTCGGCGTCCAAGACAGCGTGGTCGTCGGCCACGCATTCGGCGCGGCCGTGGCCGAGGTCTTGTGGCGGCGCCACCGCCGACACGTCGGTGCCCTTGCGCTTATCGGCCACGGCGCCGAGTTCGAGCTGCTGGGACCCGAACGACTCGTGGTCGCGATGGCGCCCGACCTGGGCGTGGCGCTCAGCCGGTCACTCGGCGTGTTGGGTCTGGTTCCCAACGCCATCGCCGAACGGATCATGGTCAGCCCCACCGCCGGCACCCGTGCCGAGACACTGCGCAAATGGGCCCGGCGCGAGATGCAGCGCAACTCCACCCAGGCGGTGCTCGAGGGCGCGTGGGCGATGGCCCGCTTCCGGTCCGCCGCGCTGGGTCGGCGACATCGACGTCCCCACCACGGTCGTGGTGACCGAGCGCGACGCCATCGCCCGCCCCCGTGCGCAGCGCGAGCTCGCCGGGCGGATCCCCGACGCCCGCGAGGTCTCCTACGACGGAGACGGTCGGGCCTTTCTCGAACCCGCATTCGGCACCATGCTCGCCGAGGTCTGCGACGATCTCGTCGAGCGCATGGGACAGGAGCAGTCCTCGTGATCGCCCGCACTCCGGCGCTGGCTCGCGCCGATCAGGTCGAACTCGTCGGCGGCTACGGCATCGCCATTCGCGTCAACGGCAGCGGTCCGCCGCTGTTGTGGGGCCATGCGTTGTTGTCGAACACCGAGGCCGAGGACTCGATCCGCATGATCGACTGGGGACCGGTGCGCAAGGTCGCCGAGGTCGTGCGCTACGACGCCGTCGGCCACGGCCGCTCGGCCGGCAGCGGCGATCCCACCGACCACGAATGGCCTGCCATGGGCGACGATCTGCTCCAGCTCGCCACCCGGCTCGGCCACGATCGTTTCGTCGCCGGAGGCACCTCGATGGGCGCTGCTGCGGCGCTGTTCGCCGCTCTGGCCCAGCCCGACCGTGTGCGCGGCCTGATCCTGCTCGCGCCGCCGGCCGGGTGGGGACACCGGGTGGCGGTCGCCGCCGCCTATCGGGTCGGTGCGCTCGGCGCCATCATGGGCGCAGTCGAACCCGCACGGCTGATGGCCCGGTTCGTGCCGTTCGTGCCGCCGGTCGGTCGCTTCCAGGTCGACCGGATCCTGGCGTTCTGGCGTCACGTCACCGACACCCCGCGTCGTCAGCTCTACGCCGCGCTGCTGGGTGCGTCACGGTCGGATCTCCCGCCGCTCGAACGCCTCGCCGACCTCGACGATCCCGACGCTGGTCATCGGATGGCGCGGCGACCCGATCCATCCCCATGCCGTGGCCGAGAAGCTGGCGTCGGTGCTGCCCGACGCTCGGCTGCACATCCTCGACATGCCGGCGACCGAGGAGATCGGCCGCCTCATCGTGGACTTCCTCGCCGAGATCGATGCAGCCGAAGCCGCGGCTGCAGCGTCCGAGCGGGCACCGGCGCGCAAGACGCGCAAGACTGCCGCCACGGCGAAACGGGCCCCGAAGGGCCGGGAGGCAAAGGCGTGACCAGCGCAGCCGCGTTCTTCGATCTCGACCGCACGCTGATCGGCGGCTCGTCCGCTCCGGTCTTCCAGCGCTATCTGGCCGAGGTCGGGCTCGCGCCGGCGGTCGCCGGCAACGTCGCCGGTGCGTTCACCCGAACCTTCGACGTCCTGGGCGAGAGCTACCTGGTGATGCAGCTGGCCCGCTTCGCACCCCGTTCGGCAAGTGGCATGCCGGTCGACGAGACCATCGCCGCCTGCACCGCCGCGGTCGCCGAACTCGAGCCCATGGTGTTGCCGTTCGCGCATCAGCTCATGGCCGAGCACCGCCGTAACGGACGGGCGCTCGTGATGGCGACGTCATCGCCCGAACACATGGTCGCGCCGTTGGCCGAAGCACTCGGGTTCGACGACCTCATCGCCTCGCGGTGGGCCCAGCGCGACGGCACCTTCACCGGTGCCTTCGACGGCGGGTTCGTCTGGGGTCGCGCCAAGCGCGACGCCGTGGTCGAGTGGGCGCGGTCCCACGGGGCGTCGCTGAGAGCCAGCTACGCCTATTCCGACTCCTACTTCGACGCGCCGCTGCTCGCGTCGGTCGGTACCCCGGTCGCGGTCAATCCCGATCCTCGCCTCGGTGCGCTGGCGATGGTCAAGGGCTGGGAGATCCGCCATCTCGACGCCCCGCCGGGCGTCGTCAAGATCGCCGGGCGCGAGATCCAGGATCTCGTTCGCCCCTTCGTCGACGAGCGCCTGATCCCCGGCGTTCGCATCGAGATCTCCGGCGTCGAGAACATCCCACGCGAGGGCCCGGCCATCGTGGTCGGTAACCACCGGTCGTACTTCGATCCCACGGTGATGGCGCTGGTGCTGGCAAAGGTCGGCCGCAATGCCCGGTTCCTGGGCAAGAAAGAGGTCTTCGACGCCCCGATCGTCGGTGCGTTGGCCAAGGCTGCGGGCGGCATCCGTGTCGAACGGGCATCGGGTTCTGACGAGCCGCTCGAACACGCCGCCGAGATGCTGCCGCGCCGGCGAGCTGGTCGGACTGATGCCCCAGGGCACCATCCCGCGTGGCCCGGCGTTCTTCGATCCGGTCCTCAAGGGACGGTGGGGCGCCGCCCGACTGGCTGCGATGAGCGACGCACCGGTCATCCCGGTGGGCCTGTGGGGCACCGAGAAGGTCTGGCCCCGCAGCGCCCGTCTGCCCCATCTCGACCTGACGGATCCGCCGCTGGTCACCGCCACGGTCGGGCCACCGGTCAAGCTCAAGCACCGCAGCGCCGACAAGGACACCCAGCGCATCATGGCGGCCCTGGTGGATCTGTTGCCGCCCGAAGCCCGCGAGCACCACGAGCCCACGGCCGAGGAGCTGGCTCGCACCTACCCGCCCGGCTATCAGGGCGATCCCGAGGCCGAGCTCGATCGCCGCCCCGGGACCGACGCCTGATGGTGGCAAGCGGGGCAACACCAACGGGAGGCACCGACGTGAACGCCACCGAACCCACGGCATGGAAAGAGCGCGAGCTGCGCTTCGAGCCGCACCTGTCCGACGCCGAGGCGCTGATGTGGAACCTCGAGAAGGACCCGTGGCTCAATCCGTCGGGCGCCACGGTCTTGCTGCTCGACAAACCGATCGATGTCGAGGCCTTCCGGCGTCGGGTCGCCCACGCGGTCGCGGAGGTCTCCCGGCTGCGCGAGCGGGTCGTTCCCTCGACCGCTCGGGTGGCGCCGCCGGTGTGGCGCACCGACCCCGAGTTCGATCTCGACCACCACGTGCGCGTGCTGGGCCTGCCGGCGCCCGGCACCGAACGCCAGCTGTTCGACCTGGCCACCCTGCTCTACGAGGACCCCTACGACCGCACCCGCCCCCTGTGGCAGTTCGTCGTCATCGAAGGCCTCGACGGTGGGCGCGGCGCGCTGTTCTTCAAGTTGCACCACACGATCGCCGACGGCATCGGTGCCGTACGCCTCGCCGAGGTGTACATGGAGCTCAGCGCCGACGAGCCGCTGCCCCCCGAGGTCGACCTCGCCGAGGTGATCGCCGAGGCGGTCGCCGCCGAGACGCCCGACGTCGATGCCGACGATCCGACAGGCGCGGCCTCGGCCCAGGTCAACTCGCTCGCAGGAGCGGCCGGACATCTCGTGCGCCGCCAGCTCGGCTTCGCACGCCGGATGGCCGGCGAAGCTGCGATGTGGCCGGCGGATCCCATGCGACCGGTCGAGACCGCGACCGGGTTCGTCGCCGCCGGCCAGCGCGCCCTGTCGGAGCTGTTCGGCGACGAGACCGACCGCGAAGGCGGATCGCCGCTGTGGCAGCGCCGGTCGCGTCATCGTCGCTTCGAGGTCTTCGATCGCGACCTCGGCGAGATCAAGACCGCGGCTCGCGGCCTCGGTGGGACCATCAACGATCTGGTGCTCACCGTGGTGGGCGAGGCCGCAGCGGCGTACCACGAGGCCCACGACACCCCCATCGAGCGGGTCAACGCCACGTTCATCATGTCGACCCGCACCGACGAGTCCGTGGGCGGCAACAGCTTCTCGCCGATGCGTGTCCACATCCCGGCGCGGCCGATGACCATTCGGGCCCGCTTCGGCGAGGTGCACGATCTCGTCGCCGCGAAGCGCACGGCCAGCGGGGGATCGGCGGCGCTCGACCACATCGCAGCGGTCGCGAGCCGCCTGCCCACTGCGGTCGTCGCCAAGGTGGCGCGCACCCAGGCCGCAGGCGTCGACATCGCCACGAGCAATTTCCGTGCCGCGCCGTTCACGGTGTATGTGTCCGGAGCCGAGTTGGTGGCCGGCTACACGCTCGGTCCCGTTGCCGGCACTGCGTGCAATCTGACGGCGATGTCGTACAACGGTCGGCTGTTCTTCGGGGCCCTGTGCGACCCGGTCGCCATCGCCGACACCGAGACGTGGCGCGATGCGCTGGTCGATGCCATGGACCGTGTCGTGGCCGCAGGAACGAACGCATGAGCGAGCGTGGCCGCCCGGCCCGGTGCGTCAGCACCAGGAGGGTCGAATCATGAGCGAGCGTGGCCGCCCGGCCCGGTGCGTCAGCACCAGGAGGGTCGAATCATGAGCGAGCGAGGCCGTCCGGATCCCCTCGATGGGTTGGTCGCGGCGCGTGATGCCGTGCGCAAGCTCCAGGAGTTGGCCGGCAAGGTGGTGCTGCCGCCGGAACATCGAGCGGCACTGACCGAGGGTCTGGCAAAGCTGGTGATGCCGGGCGAGCAGATCCAGGCGATGATCGACCTGGCCGAGGCGTTCGGGCCCCCACAGACCCAGATCGAGGACATCCGCAAGACCATCACGGCCCAGCGAGCGCAACTCGAGACCATGCTGGTCGATCTCGAGCGGGTCGAGGCCGGCGTCGAGCGTC
This sequence comes from uncultured Acidimicrobiaceae bacterium, assembly GCA_963716795.1. Taxonomy (GTDB): domain Bacteria; phylum Actinomycetota; class Acidimicrobiia; order Acidimicrobiales; family UBA8592; genus CAVQUE01. The sequence goes on from CAVQUE010000008.1 coordinate 439,243, forward strand.
TGGCTGCGGCAGCCGAACAGCTCGCGGCAGCCCAACGCCCGTTCCTGAGTGCGTTGGCATTCCTCGGCGATCGGGAGCCCGCGAGCGCCGGGTCCGCGGATGTCGGCGGTGGCGTCGAGGACGAACCGACGACCGGTTGACACGCGCGTGCGAGGGGATCTCAGGCCGTGAGGATCTGGATCCCGTCGCCGATGAGGCTGGCACCGAACACCAGGAACAGCACCGCCATGACCGTGGTGTTGTTCGCGATCAGCCAGTCCTTCATCCGGTCCAGCAGAGGTGCGAGCCGGTCGCTGGCCACGAGGTACGCGCACACCGGCAACGCGACCGTGAGCGACGCAATGATCGTGAAGATCGCCAGTGTCCCTGCGGTCTCACCTGCGCTGAGCGCCGCCGAGGCCACCGATGCGCCGGCCGCTGCGGCGAGCAGGAGGTTCTTGGGATTGAGCGCCGACAGCAGGAATCCCAACCCGAACGCGCCGACGGGGGTCAGGCCGTCGATGCGCTCCATCCACTGGGGTGCCTCGGCTTCTTCGTCGGGCCCTGGCCTCGAGCTCCACTGGCGGAGCGCAACGAGCAGTAACAGCGCGCCGAGCCCGAGCTTGACCCAGCCCGCGGTCGTCGTCGGCTCGCCGCCGTCGCTCGCGAATCCGGGCAACACGGCCACCACGGTCGACACGGATGCGATGCCGAGGACCCACGCCATCGTGAACGCCACACTGTTCGCCCGTGCCCGCTCGGAGAACAGCATGAGAATCACCGCAGCGATCGGGACCGGGCTGATCGCGATGCCGACGGCGAACCCGAGGACCTCTCCGATGGCTGGCCCCATGATCTCTCCCGTGTGACCGGCGGCGTTCGAGCTGGGTGAGCCTAACCGAGCACGCGGTCGAGGTAGGGGTTGGCGAAGACGCGGTCGGGGTCGAGTTCGTCTCGCACCGATGCGAACCGGGACCACCGCGGGTAGCGGCTGGAGAGCTCGGCGGCGTCGAGGCCATGGAGCTTGCCCCAGTGGGGACGCCCGGCGTAGTCGTCCATGATCGCTTCGACGGCGTCGAAGTACGCGTCGTGGGGGCTCTTGTGGAACATGTGCACGGCGACATAGCCGACGTCGTCTCGGCTGGCGGTCCCGAGCAACGTGTCGTCTGCGCCGAGGACGCGAACCTCGATCGGAAAGCTCACCGGAGCGCCGAGGCGCTCGACGAGATCACGGACACGCCCGAAGGCCCCGAGCAGGTCGGCGCGCGGCACGGCGTACTCCATCTCGACGAAGCGAACCCGCCTCGGTGAGCAGAACACCTCGTGGCTGGGGGCGACGTAGTCGGTGCGCTGCCCGGGACCGATGGCCCGACGGATCACCGGCTTGATGGCCCGGGGCACGCGGTGGCCGACATTGCACAGTGTGCCGAACAGCGCGTTCGAGACCAGTTCGGTCTCGACGAAGGCCTCGACCTTCGGTCGTCGTCGGATCGGCTCGCTGGTTCGATTGTTCACCTTGAGGGCGCCGACGGAGGTGTGGGGGAACCAGTAGAACTCGACGTGGTCGTTGTCGGCGGCGAGGTCGTCGAAGCGCTCGGTGACGGCGTCGATGGGTTCGGTGGTCTCCACGGCATGAAGATCGAAGGCATCCACGCACTGCAGGGTGAGCTCACCGATCACGCCGAGCGCGCCGAGGTTGACCTGTACCGCCGGGAGGAGCTCGGGGCGGACCCGGTCCGAACACTCCACGATGCTGCCGTCACCGGCGACCAACCGGGCTCCGATGACCGCAGCGCTGATCGACGCGAAGCCGGCGCCGGTGCCGTGGGTGCCGGTCGCGGTGGCGCCGGCGATCGTCTGATGGTCGATGTCTCCCAGGTTGGGCAGCGCCAGACCGCGTCGACGCAGCGCCGTGTTGAGATCTGCCAGCTTCGTTCCCGCCCCGACGGTGACCTGCTTCGTGTCGCGGTCGATGCGGGTGACTCCTGCGATGGCGCCGATGTCGACGAGTACGCCGTCGGTGCAGGCGATGTCGGTGAACGAGTGGCCGGCGCCGACGACCTTGACCCGGCGGCCGTCGGCCGCGGCCCGCTGCACCAGTGCGGCGATCTCGTCGATGGTCCGGGGTGCGGCGATCTGCGCGGGAACTGCGCGCTGATTGCGGCCCCAGTTGCGAAAGACGCCGTTGCGGATCGGACTCATCGCCACACTCGACCGTCGACGACCCGGTCGCCGACCAGCAGCGCCGCTGCCGGGATGTCATCGATGGTCGCCACGGTCGACGACCGTAGTGGGCCGTCGGGATCGCCATGGTGCAGCGTCGGGCGCGGTGCCACGGCGTGGTGCGAACGGACCAACGCCGCGACGAGCCGTCGGGTCCGAGCGAAGGGCCCGGGGCCCGCTAGCGTCGCGGCGATGCGATGGTGCCCCCGGCCTCCGGTGTCCATTCTCTTGGCGGCTCTGGTCGGACTGCTCGCCATCGTGAGCGGCTGCTCGGACTCTGACGCGGCGCCTGAACGCGTCCTGTTCCGCGACGTGGCACCGGTGTCGCTGGCCGCGCTGCCCGACGGTGGCTTCGTCTGGGCTGAGCGAGAGACCGGCATCATTCGCAGCTCGGTCGATGACGGCGAGGGGGTGGTGGCCCAGGTCGAGGTCACCGCAGGGGGCCAGCGCGGGTTGCTGGGTGTCGCGGTGGACGACAGCGGCCGGGTCTACGCCGCATGGACCGACCCCGACGGCCGGCTGGTGGTGGGCGAGGTCTCCCCGCAGCGGCGGTTGATCTGGAACGGCGTGCGCTCGGTCGACGGAGCGAACGGCGGCAGAATCGCCTTCTCGCCCGACGGCGAACTGGTCATCGGGGTCGGGACCCTCTTCGACGAGGAGTTGATCGACGACCCGGATGCGCCCAACGGCAAGCTCCTCGCGCTCGACCCCGATGGGCCGCCGGATCAGGTACCTCGTGTGCTGAGCGGCGGCTGGTTCAACCCGTTCGCCTTCACGTGGGCCGCCGACGAGACGCTGTGGGTGGCCGACAACCACCCCCGCGATGGCGACGAGCGCCTCGCACCGGGTGACGGCAGGCTCGATCCCGACCGGGTGACGGTGTTGCCCGCCGACAGCGCCCCCACCGGCATCGCTGCGGTGGGGGACCGGCTGTACGTGTGCGGCTACAACACGGCTCGGCTCGACCGGTACCTGGTCGAGGCCGAGACCGGTGTCGCGTCTCGTGCGGGCACCATCGCCGAGGGCTGTCGCCTCGACGCCATCGTCACTGCCGACGGGACCGTGGTGTTCGCGACCGACGACCTCATCGTCGAGCTCGCCGACCCCAGCTGAGCCGACGGCCGATCCGGGACCCAGACCGGGCTTCGACTACATCTTCGGAGCGATGCCGAGGTCGGCGAAGCCCTTCTTGTCGTAGTTGGCACGGAACATGTCGCGCAGCTTCGTGGCCTGCACGTCGTAGGCCTCCGGGGTCGTCCCAGGTCTGGCGGGGATCGAGGATGTCGTCGGGCACCGCGTCGCAGTGGGTCGGCATCCGCAGGCCCAAGATGGGCTGTGTGGTGAGCTCGGCGTCGTCGAACTCGCCGGCGAGCGCAGCGTCGAGCAGCGCCCGGGTGTGCTTGAGCGACATGCGCTCGCCCTTGCCGTAGGGCCCGCCGGTCCAGCCGGTGTTCAACAGGATGCAGCGGGTCTCGTGCTCGGCCATGCGTTGGGCCAGCAGCTCGGCGTACACCGACGCCTTCTGCGACATGAACGGGGCACCGAAGCAGGCCGAGAACGTGGCCTCGGGCTCGGTGACGCCGACCTCGGTGCCGGCCAGCTTGGAGGTGAAGCCGGTGACGAAGTGGTACATGACCTCGTCGCGATCGAGGATCGACACCGGCGGCAGCACGCCGAACGCGTCGGCGGTCAGCAACACGATGGTCTCGGGGTGCGGGCCCGCGAGCGCCCTCGGCGACGCCGGGGTTGCAGGTCAGCGGGTAGGCGAACCGGGTGTTCTCGGTGATCGACCCGTCGGTGAGGTCGAACTCCTGGGGGTCGGTCTCGTCGATGGCCTTGCCCGACAGCGGCGGCACGTTCTCGATGAGCGTGCCCTTCATGCTCATCGCCGCGGCGATGACCGGCTCGGCCTCCTTGTTGAGATCGATCAGCTTGGCGTAGCAGCCGTCTTCGAAGTTCGACACGCCGGCGTCGGTCCAGACGTGCTCGTCGTCGCCGATGAGCAGGCGGTTCGGGTCGGCCGACAGCGTGGTCTTGCCGGTGCCGGAGAGGCCGAAGAGGATGGCGCTGTCGCCGTCGGCGCCGACGTTGGCCGAGCAGTGCATCGACAGCTGCCCCTTGGCGCGGCAGCACGTAGTTCATGACGGTGAACATCGTCTTCTTGTTGACGCCGCAGTAGTCGGCGCGGCCGACGACCAGGGCGATGCGGTTGACGATGTCCATGATGACGGCGCGCTCGGACTTGGTGCCGTCGCGCTCGGGGTCGCAGCGGAACGACGGCACGTTGATGATCGTCCAGCCGTGCTCGTCGCGGTCGGCGTCGTCGCGGACGTCGTGCGGGAACATGATGTTGCAGAAGAACGCGTGGGTCGCGTACTCGCCGACGAAGCGGTACGGCTCGGCGAAGGTCGGGGTCCCAGCCGCAGAACACGTCGGTGACGTAGAGCGTTGCGTTGCGCTCGTTGAGGTGCTCGATCACCCGCGGGAGCAGGGCGTCGAACTTCTCGGGATCGAACTGGAAGAACCCGTCCTTCCACCACACCGTGTCGATGACCTCGGGGCGGGCCACGGCGAAGGTGTCGCCCGTCGGGCGGCCGGTGCAGCGTCGGGTCGGTGTAGTAGATCAGCGGGCCGTCGACGCCGAGCGCCGTGGGGTAGGCCTTCTGGTCGTCGTCGGGGCCGTCGGGATGCACCCGGCCACGGTCGTTGGCGATGGCCTCGTGGAACAGCTCGTCCTGGCTCAGTCCGTAGCGCAACTCGACGCTGTCGAGTCCGAACTGACGGCGCAGCTGCGCTGCGACCTCGGTGGTGGGGGTGCCTGTCATCGTGTACTCCGACGTCGTTGTCGTTGGCCCGCCGGGCCGTGGTGGTGGCGATCCTCGCCCCAGAGACTCAGCGCAGGAAATCCGGGGTGCCCATGTCGACCTCGGAGCCGAGACGCAGAGCCGTGGCCCGCCCCTCGCCGTCGAGGTCGAACACGACGCGCTGGCCCTGGCGCAGCATTCGGAAGACCGAACCCTCGAGAGCGTTCGCGGCCAGGTCGTACTCGGCGAAGTCTCGTTCGGACATCACGACACCATCGCGGGTGCCGGGGTCATAGGACTTGATGACGCCTTGCATCTGGCTGGGGGCTCCTCGAGTGGCATGTGGGTGCCGCTGATCGACGGGGATCAGCGCAACGTTACCGTGCCCCGCCCAGGCGATCTATTCATTGCGCAGCCCTGGGTGATTTGGTTCAGGGATAGGCTCGCTGCCCGTGACCTCCCTCGACACGCTTCGCGTCGACGACATCGTGCGTGCCCTGTCGGTGTTCCGCGACCTGCTCGTGGCCCACAAGGCCGCTATCAACGCGCTCAACGTCTATCCCGTGCCCGACGGCGACACCGGCACCAACATGTCGCTCACGCTCGAGTCGGTGGTCAGCGAGATCGCATCGGCGTCCGAGGACGCGCCTGCCAAGTGGAAGGCGATCAGCCACGGCAGCCTCATGGGTGCGCGCGGTAACTCCGGCGTGATCTTGTCCCAGGTGCTGCGTGGCCTCGCCGAACGCCTCTCTGCAGCCGATGAGATCGACGCCACGTCGTTCGCCGACGCGCTTGCGGCAGGCCTCGGTCGCCGCCGACGGCGCCGTGATGCGTCCTGTCGAGGGCACGATCCTGACCGTTGTGCGCGACACGGCCACCGAGGCCGTCGCGACCGCCGCCGGCGGCGCCTCGATGGTCGAGACGCTCGACCGGTCGCTCGCCGAGGGCAGGCATCGCTCGAACGCACGCCCGATCTGCTGCCGGTGCTGGCCGACGCCGGCGTCGTCGATGCCGGTGGAGCCGGGTTCTTGCTGTCTGGTGCGACGCACTGCTGCACGTCGTGGACGAGCGTGACCTTCCCCCGACGCCCGAGGTCGACCCCGACCACGGCGGTGGCCGAGCACGGCCACGGTGGCGCAGGGTCTCGACACCGGCGATGTCGGCGACCTCCGCTACGAGGTCATGTTCTTCCTCGACGCCGCCGACGACCGCATCGACGACTTCAAGTCGGCGTGGGCCGAGGTGGGCGACTCGATCGTCGTCGTCGGCGGCGACGGCCTCTGGAACTGCCACATCCACTCCAACGACATCGGCGCCAGCATCGAGGCGGCCATCGCAGCGGGGCGTCCCCACCAGATTCGCGTGACGGATCTGTTCGAACAGGTCGAGCATCTCGAAGAGGTGTTCCACCCCCACGACGACGCCATGGTGCAGATCACCAATCCCGAGCCCGCCACCACAGCGGTCGTCGCAGTCGCGGTCGGCCACGGTGTGCAACAGATCTTCGAGTCGCTCGGGGTGCATGCGGTGATCCGAGGCGGGCAGTCGATGAACCCCTCGACGCGCCAGCTCGTCCAGGCCGTCGAGCAGGTCGACGCCGATCAGGTGGTGATCCTGCCGAACAACAAGAACATCATCCCGGTGGCCGAACAGGTCGACGGTGAAGTCGACAAGCACGTCGTGGTGGTGGGCACCCGAGGTATCGCCGAGGGCTTCGCATCGCTGCTGGCCTACGATCCCGGCGCCGATGCCTCGACCAACGCCTCGACGATGGCCGAGGCGGCCGCCGCGGTGGTGGCCGGCGAGGTCACGTGTGCGGTCCGCGACTCCGACACCGACGCCGGACCGGTGGCGGTGGGTGACTGGATCGGTCTCGATCGCCACGGTGTTCGTTCGATCGCCGGCAGCATCGCCGACGCGACGTACGCGCTGTTGGAGCTCCTGGTGGGCGACGCCCACGAACTCGTCACCATCATCGCCGGTGCCGACGCCGACGCCGCCACCAACGACGCCGTGACGAGCTGGTTGGCCGAGCACCGCCCCGACGTCGACGTCGAGCTCCACGACGGTGGCCAACCTCTCTACCCCTACTATCTCGGCATCGAATGACCCGTCGGTCCGTCGCTCGTTCGCAGTGCCGAGCGGCCCGGCCGCCGTCGGTGTGCGGTCCCGTGGCGCACCGAGCACGTGGCCGCTGACGATCCGCCGCTGACGCTGGGCGACCTCGACGCCCTGCCGGTGACGCGGCTCAAGGGTGTCGGTGACAAGCGGGCCAAGGCTCTCGAGGCCGCAGGGATCGCCTCGGTGCTCGACCTGTTGACCCACTATCCCCGGCGCTATATCGATCGCACACGCGAAGCCGACATCGCCTCGCTCGAACCCGGCGAAGAGGGCATGGTGCTGGGTGAGGTCCTGCGCGTCGACAGCCGCCCCACCCGCAACCGTCGCAAGATGGTGAACGTGACCGTCAGCGACGGCACCGGGCGCATGACTCTGACCTTCTTCGGTCAACCCTGGCGTGAACGTCAGCTGCGCGAGGGCATGGCCATCGTCGTGTTCGGCAAGATGGACCTGTTCCGCGGGGCCCGCCAGATGACGAATCCGATCGTCGATCTGGTCGGCGACCGCACCGGGCGCATCGTGCCCGTGTATCCCCAGTCCGGAGAAGGACGGGCTGCACACCTGGGAGCTCGCCGGATGGATCGAAGACGCCCTCGCGAAGGCAGCGCCGCGTGGGTCTGGCCGAGCCGGTACCCGCCGACGTGCTCGCCGAGCACGACCTCATCGGGCGCGGGGCCGCCTTCGCCGGGATCCACCTCCCGGCGGCGATGGCCGATGTCGTCACCGCCCGGCGCCGACTCGTCTTCGATGAGCTGTTGCGCGTGCAGCTGCTGCTGGTGCTCCGCAAGCGGGCGATCGAGGCCTCGAGCGAGGGTGTGGACCACGACGTCTCCGGCACCTTGTTCGCTGCGCTGCTCGATCGCCTGGCCTTCGGGCTCACGGGCGCGCAGCGACGCGCCATCGCCGAGATCACCGAGGACCTCGCCTCGGCCACGCCCATGCATCGCCTGCTCCAGGGCGACGTCGGCGCCGGCAAGACACTGGTCGCCGTCGCCGCGATGCTCACCGCGGTGGAGGGGGGCCATCAGGCGGCGCTCATGGCGCCGACCGAGGTCCTCGCCGAACAACACGACCTCGGCATCCGGGCGCTCCTGGAGGGATTCGTCGTGCCGGACCCGGCAACCCTCCTGGGCGAGCGGGATCTGCGCGTCGGGCTGTTCACCAGCCGCAACACCGCTGCCGAACGTCGACGGATGTCGGCCGAGCTGGCCGATGGATCGATCGACATCGCCGTCGGAACCCATGCCCTGATCTCCGATGGGGTCGACTTCGCGAGCCTCGGCGTGGTGGTCATCGACGAACAGCACCGCTTCGGCGTCGACCAGCGAGCGGCCCTGCGCGACAAGGGCGCGGGGTCGTCGATTCCCGATGTGCTGGTGATGACGGCCACCCCCATTCCCCGCACCGCGGCCATGACGGTCTACGGCGACCTCGATGTCTCGGTCCTCGACGAGCTCCCGCCGGGCCGCACGCCCATCGAGACCCGATGGATCCACGCGGCAGGCGATGACGACGCCGGCCAGACAGAGGTATGGCAGCACGTCCGGGCCGAGGTCGACGCCGGGCATCAGGCCTACGTCGTGTGTCCGTTGATCGACGAGTCGGACAAGCTCGAGGTGGCCTCGGCCGAGGCCACCCACGATCGCCTGACCGCCGGCGAGCTCGCCGGGCTCGCAGTCGGGTTGTTGCACGGGCGCATGGCCTCGGCCGACAAGGAAGCGGTCATGGACGAGTTCCGGTCCGGCGGGCTCGACGTGTTGGTGTCGACGACGGTCATCGAGGTCGGCGTCGACGTTCCCAACGCGAGCGTCATGGTGATCCTCGACGCGGACCGGTTCGGCATCGCACAGCTCCACCAGCTCCGCGGTCGTGTCGGCCGTGGCGCAGCCGTGTCGACGTGCTTCTTGGTGGGGGAGGGCACGACCCCCGATGGTGAGGCCCGCCTCGCGGCGCTGGTCACCAGCACCGACGGGTTCGAGCTCGCCGAGGTCGATCTCGACCTGCGCGGTGAGGGCACGATCATGGGCGAACGCCAGAAGGGCCGCAACGACCTGAAGCTGGCCTCGCTACGCCGAGACCGGGAATGGGTGGCCACGGCCCGCGACGTCGCCTTCGCGCTGGTCGACGCATCGCCGGGACTGGCCGATCACCCGCTGCTGCGAGCCGAGCTCGATCTGCTGCTCGACGATGCCGAGGCGGACTACCTTCTGCGTTCGTGACCGATTCCCGGCCGGCCGAGCCCCGACCCATCGGTCAGGACGACCCCGACGCCCTCGAGTCGGTGGTCGAGGTGTTGACCGCCGCCTTCACCGGCGACCCGCTCATGAGCTGGCTCTTCCCCGGCACCGCTGCCCATGTCCGGTCGCTTCGCTCGTGGTGGGAGCTGATCATGTCGATGCAGCGGTCGGGCTCCGAGTTGTGGTTGGGGCCCGATGCTGCGACCGCAGCGATGTGGCGGGTGCCCGTGTTCGACGAACCCGAATCGGATACCGCCGCCCAGAATCGTTTCGTCGAGGTCGTGTCGGGCCTGGTCGAGGAGCGCACGGGAGAGGTGCTGTCCTTCTTCGGACAGATCGGCGATGCGCACCCGACCGAACCCCACTGGTACCTGGGTGCGGTGGGCACACGCCCCGACCGCCAGGGAACCGGCGGAGGCGCCGTGACCCTGGCGCCGGTGCTCGCCCGCTGCGACGCCGAAGGCCTCCCCGCCTACCTGGAATCGTCCAACCCGAGGAACCTCGCCTTCTACCACCGCCTCGGCTTCGACGAGACCGGCACCCTGACCACCCCCGATGGCGCAGCCACCATGACCTTCATGTGGCGAACACCGCGGGTTTCGGGTTCACTCGCTTCGCTCCGTTCACCCGAGTTTCCTCGAGGAGCGGCTGACGCCGCGCCGTTTTCCGTCTGCCGATCGAGCACGTAGCTCGGCAGACGCAGGGGGACCGCCGGCGGCCGTCCCCCAGACCCCCTCGCTGGCGGCCCCCAGGCCACCACGACTGCACACCGAACGCCCGAAGCAGGGCAGCGGCGGCCAACAGACACGTCGGCGCGATCGCTGCTCCCGAGACGGCTGGGTATCCCATCGAAGGGTTTCGGTACCCCCGTTGCCGTCTCGGCTCGTCGCCGCTGCTGCGCAGCCCGCCGACACCGGCCGGCGACGTGCGTCCCGGAGCACGTGTGAGACGACACCAAGACGGGGGATCCCGGCGCGTGGGCGCCGGAGACGAGCCGGCCCAGAAACACCGATCCCGGCGCGTGGGCGCCGGAGACGAGCCGGCCTATGCATCCGGTATCTCGATATCCCAGCGGTCGAGGCAGTCCTCGCAGCGGTAGAAGACGATGTCTCCGGGCTGCCAGCCGTCTTCGGGTTCGTAGGCTGCGAGGTGGCAGCGCCCGCCGCAGTCGACACAGATGATGTGTTCGGGCAGTTCGAGTCCGCGTCGGTCGGTCATGGGTTCTCCTCGCCGAAGGCCGGGTCGCGGCCATCGTCGCCGTGGCTGGCGCCGTGGAGGCCAGTATCGTCGCCCGCCATGCGTATCGTCGCCGGCGAAGCCCGCGGTCGCCGCATCGCGTCGATCGATGGCGTCGATGTGCGACCCACGATGGATCGTGTCCGTGAGGCGATCTTCAATTCGTTGACCAGCCACGGCCTCGTCGACGACTGCGTGCATGCGGACCTGTTCGCAGGTTCCGGCGCGCTGGGTCTCGAAGCGCTGTCCCGGGGCGCCCGTCGGGTGGTGTTCGCCGACACCGACCGGCGGGCCATCGCAGCGGTGGAGGAGAACGTGGCGACCTTCGGGTTCGGCGATCGGGTCCGGATCCATCGCGGTGACGGCGTGGCATTGGCCCGAACCCTCGATGGTGTCGATGTCGCCTTGTGCGACCCGCCCTATGCGTTCGACGGCTGGGCGGAGCTGCTCGACGCCCTGTCGGCCGGTGATGTGGACGCGGTGGTCATCGAGTCCGATCGGGCCGTCGAGACGGGACCTGGGTGGGACGTGCTGAAGCAGCGGCGCTATGCCGGTACCGTGGTCACCATCGCGCGGCGCGGAGACGGTGCTCGACCGATGCGGGGAGGGGCTCCCGCAGACCAGGAGGACAACCCGACGTGACCCGCGCTCTCTATCCGGGGTCCTTCGACCCCGTGCACATCGGCCATGTGGCCATCGTCGAGGTGGCCGCGCGCTGCTTCGACGAGGTCGTCGTGGTTGCGATGTACAACCGTGAGAAGACCGACGGCTACTTCACCCTCGCGGAGCGAGAGGCGATGCTGGCCGAGACCTTCGCCGGATTCGACAACGTGACGACCGCCAGCGCTCCCGGCCTGGTCATCCAGGCTGCCGCGAGCCTCGGCGCCGACGTCATCGTCAAGGGAGTCCGCAGCGGCACCGACCTCGATTCGGAGATGCAGATGGCCCAGACCAACTCCCACGTGAGCGCCATCGACTCGGTCTTCGTGCCCACCCGACCCGAGCACGCGTTCGTGTCGAGCCGCTACATCCGTGAGATCCATGCCCAGGGCGAGGATGTGACGTCGTTGGTGCCCGAACCCGTCGTCCGCGGCCTGGCCGCCAAGAGGGAGCAGTCATGAGCGAGCGTGGCCGCCCGGCCCGGCGCGTCAGCGCCACGAGGGAGACATCATGAGCGAGCATCTCGACGACAGTGGCGAACCCGCCGTCGATCCCGGGGGATCGCCGTATGAGGCGCCTCAGGTCGAGCGGGTCCTGCGGCAGCTGATCGACCTCATCGAGGCGGCGCGGCCGGTGCCGTTGTCGGCGTCGTCGATGATCAACAAGGACGAGGTGCTCGACCTGCTCTACGAGGTCTCCGAACGCCTTCCCGACGAGCTGCGGGCGGCGCGCTGGCTGCTGAAGGAACGCGAGGACTTCCTGGCCCGGGTGCGTCGCGAGGGCGACGACATCATCGATCAGGCGGCCGGCCGTGCCGAAGCCATGGTGGCGCGCACCGAGGTGGTCAAGGCGGCCGAGTCCCGGGCCCGACGCATCGTCGACAACGCCGAGGCCGAGTCGCGCCGACTCAAGCACGAGGCTGAGGACTTCTGCGATCAGCGCCTCGCGAGTTTCGAAGCCGTGCTCGAAAAGACGCTGAAGGTCGTCACCGACGGCCGCAGCCGCCTCCAGGGTGACCCATTGAGCGAACTCGTGGCCGAAGCGAGCCCGCCACCGCCGCCGGAGGAGCCCGTCGGCGGGTTCTATGACCAAGACGATGGCAACCGACCGCTCTGATCGCCCGGGCGGTGATGCCGAACGCGCTGCGGCGGCCAGGCCTCGTCTGGCGGTCGATGTCGCGCTGTTGTTGCGTCGCCCGGGCGACCGCAGCGATGTCTCGGTCGATCTTCGCTTCGACGACCTCCTCAACAGCGTGGTCGAGGCCACCCACGTCGTGGGCGTATTGACCGTCGAGTCGATGGCGGACTCGTTGTCGGTCACCGGCCACCTGGCTGCGCCCTGGCGTGGCGAATGTCGACGATGCCTGGGCGACGCCGAGGGAGTCACCGAGATCGAGGTCGCCGAGGTCTTCGAGCGTCGGCCGACCGACGGCGAGACCTACCCGCTCGAGGGCGACACCGTGGATCTGGCCCCCATGGCGCGCGAACAGATGCTGCTGTCGCTGCCACTGGCGCCGCTGTGCGACGAGGCCTGCCCGGGACCGGATCCCGAGCGTTTCCCGTCGATCGCACCGACCGACGACGAGATCGCCGGGGACGGATCCGATGACGACCCGGTGCCCATGGGCGATCCCCGGTGGGCGGCACTCGACGCGTTGCGCTTCGACGACGACTGACTCGTGGGGGCCGCTGTCCACGTTCTTCGGACAGGTGACCTCACGTCCCGCTCCAGCAGATAACCTTGAGCGCTTGCGTGCGAGCCCCGGCCGGGGCGTCGCGGACCCGAACGAGTTTGTGGATCTGACATGGCTGTTCCGAAGAAGAAGACCTCCAAGGCCAAGAGCCGCAGCCGCCGAGCCTCGGCGTGGACCCTGAGCGCGCCGTCGCTCAGCCGCTGCAACCGTTGCGGCGCCGCACGTCGGCCCCACCACGTCTGCGGCTCCTGCGGCTGGTACGACGGGCGCGAAGCCATCGATCTCGATTGATCGCCATCGACGAGCACCCGCACTCGAGCCCGATGACCTTGGCCGGGCCGCGGACCGTCCGATGACCACGCTGCTGCCTGTCGCCGTCGACGCCATGGGCGGCGATCACGCCCCCGACGAGATCATCGCCGGGGCGCGACTCGCTGCTGCCGATGGCATCGCCGTCACGCTGGTCGGCCGGCCCGACGTGCTCGACGGGGTCGACGACTTCGAGATCATCGAGGCCTCCGAAGTCATCGCGATGGACGCCGATCCCGGCGCCAGCGTGCGACGCATGAAGGATTCGTCGCTCGTGCCGCGCCGCGGAAGCCGGTCCGGGACGGACGGGCCTGCGCCATGGTCAGCGCCGGCAACACCGGTGCCACCATGGCGTCGGCATTGCTGCGCATGGGTCGCCTCCCCGGCGTGTCCCGGCCGGCCATCGCCACGCCGATGCCCATTCCGGGGTCGACCCGGCGCAACGTCCTCCTCGATGCCGGCGCCAACGCCGAGTGCACCCCCGACATGCTCGTGCAGTTCGCCGAGATGGGGGCGATCTACGCACGCGACCGCTTCGGCATCGACGCACCCCGCGTCGGTCTGTTGTCGATCGGCGAGGAAGCAGGCAAGGGCACTCCGTTCGTCAAGGAGGCCTTCGAGCTGCTCGGCGACGCGGCGTGGCAGGACCGCGCCGCCGCCACCTTCGTCGGCAATGTCGAAGGTCGCGACCTCATGACCGACGAAGCCGATGTCATCGTCACCGATGGGTTCACCGGCAACGTCGCCCTCAAGACCGCCGAGGGTGTGGCCAAGGCCATCGTCGGAGCGCTGCTCGGCGCGTTCGACGCCTCCGACGACGCCCGCGCCGGCGCACGCTGCTGGCTCCGGACCTCCTGCCGCTGTACGCAACGCTCGACCCCGACACCATCGGCGGCGCCGCATTGCTGGGTCTCAGAGGGTGTGTGCATCATCAGCCACGGTTCGTCGTCGGCGGTCGCGATCCGCAACGCCATCGCGGTTGCCGCCGAGCTCGCGGCCAACGACCACGTCGGTCACCTGCGTGCTGCGCTCGCCCCGCCCGCCGACTGAGTCCGATCCGCGCCGTTTCACAAGCTCACGAGCCGCGGACGCGCTACACTCCGCCGCTGCTGTCGTTCGTGATGACCCCCAGGAGGCGTGTGTGCCGGCCGAAACCCACGTCGAACAAGGCCCCATCGATCGGGCGGCCATCGTGACGCTCGTTCAGGAGCGTCTCGCCGAGATCCTCGAGATCGAACCCGACGCCATCGCCGAGGGCGATTCGTTCGTCGACGACCTCGACGCCGACTCGCTCGCGCTCATCGAGCTGGTCGAGGCCATCGAAGAAGAGCTCAGCGAACGTGCGGTCGGGTTCCGGATCGACGACGAAGACCTCGAGGATCTCAAGACCGTGCGCGACGCCGTCGACTACGTGCACGCCCGTCTGGGCTGATCGTCCTGCACACCGCGGCCGCTGCCGATGCCCTCTGCGACCGCATCGGTCACCACTTCGCCGACGTCGAGCTGATCGAGACCGCCCTGCGTCACCGCAGCTGGTGCGCCGAGAACGGCGACGTCGAATCCAACGAACGACTCGAGTTCCTCGGCGACTCGGTGCTCGGTCTCGTCGTCACCGACCACATCTTCGCCGGCTACCCCGCGCTGCCCGAAGGCTCGCATGGCCAAGCTCCGCTCCGACGTGGTCAGCTCGGTCTCGCTCGCCGCGGTGGCTCGCGAGCTCGATCTCGGCGACGCCCTGTCGCTCGGCAAGGGCGAAGAGGCCTCCGGCGGTCGCGAGAAGAGTTCGATCCTCGCCGACGCCCTCGAGGCCGTCATCGGCGCCGTGTACGTCGATGGCGGCTGGGAACCCGCAGCCGGGATCGTCATGGACCGCTTCGCGCACCGCATCGAACGCGCCGCACGCCGTCCGGGCCTCGAGGACTACAAGACCCGCCTGCAAGAACACGTCGCACGCACCGGAGCACAGCCGCCGGTCTACGACGTCACCGGCGTCGGTCCCGATCACGAGAAGCAGTTCTTCGCGACCGTGTCGATCGCAGGCCAGGTCCTCGGTCGCGGCGAGGGTCGCACCAAGAAAGAAGCCGAACAAGGCGCAGCCGGCCAGGCGTGGGAACACCTCGCCGCCGATCGGCGCCGCCACCGGGGTTGCGGACCCCGAACCCACCACCATGAAGGCGACCCAATGATCGAGCTACCCGAGATCGAGACCATCCGGCGGGATCTGGACAAAGACATCACGACCAAGAAGATCAAAGACGTCGACGTCGTCATCGCCCGCGCCGTCGGTGCGGCCTCGGGGAAGGCGAAGCTGCTCGCTGCGACCGACAAGGCCAAGATCACCGGCGTCGGACGCATCGGCATGCGTCTCACGATCGGCCTCGACACCGACCAGACCTCTGATCGTCGACCTCGGCACCGGCGGCCAGCTGGTCCGGGCCGCGAACAAGGACGAGGTCCACAAGCGCACGGCCCTCGATCATCAGCTTCACCCAGCACGGCCAGCTCCGCCTCGTCGACATGGAGGCCGACGCGCAGGTCATCGTCGTGGCCACCGAGGAACTCCCCGAGGCCCTCGGCGACAGCGTGCCCACCGGGATCGACCCCATCGAGGAGCCGATGTCGTGGACCGACTTCGGGCGGGCCCTGCACAGCCACCACACCAAGCTCAAGACCCTCATCACCGACGACGACTTCGTCGTCGGCATCGGCTCCATGTACGCCGACGAGATCCTGTTCCACGCCGGCCTCCGCTACGACCGCTGGTCGGATTCCCTCACGACCCAGGAGGTCCGCCGCCTCTACCGGGCGCTGGTCGAGACCCTCCACGACGCCGTCAAGTACCGCGGCTCGAGCGTCGAAGGCAGCCACTACGTCGATGCATTCGGCGAACCGGGCTCCTACCAGGATCACCACTCGGTCTACCGCAAGGACGGCCAGCTCAGCCCCCGCTCCCGCCGCCCCATCGTCAAGTCCAAGTTCAGCGGCGAATGGACCTGGTACTGCGAGCAATCACAGGTGTGAGGATTTCGCTTCGAAAGGAAAACGAACCTTTCGAAGCGAGTTTTCGCCGCTCGCTTCGCTCGGGCTTCGGGTTCACTCGCTTCGCTCCGTTCACCCGAGTTTTCATCGGAGCGGCTGACGCCGCGCTGTTTACTGTCTGCCGACCGAGCAAGTAGCTCGGCAGACGCTGGGGGGACCGCCGGAGGCCGTCCCCCCAGACCCCCCTCGCTGGCGGCCCCCAGCCGCGGCGTGCCGCGACCGAGCGCTCCCAGCAGGGCCGCAGCGGCTGCGCACCGACCGCCCTCAGCAGGGCCGCGGCGGCCCCAGTCACGTCGGCGCTCTCGCCGCTCCCGAGACGGCTGGGCACCCCGGCAAAGGGTTTCCGCACCCCCGTGGCCGTCTCGGCTCGTCGCCGCTGCTGCGCAGCACGCCGACACCGGCCGGCGACGTGCGTCCCGGACATGAGATGAGACGACCGAGCGGAGGGGATCCCGGCGTGTGACCGCCGGAGACGAGCCGGCCCAGCAACACCGCGAACACCACCCATGTAATTTGGGCGCGGCAGCGACTAGCGTCGCGGGCCATGTTCTTGAAGTCGTTGACGCTCAAGGGATTCAAGTCGTTTGCGGACTCGACCACGCTCGACATGGAGCCGGGGGTCACGGTCGTCGTGGGCCCCAATGGCAGTGGCAAGTCCAATGTCGTCGACGCCATCAGCTGGGTCCTCGGGGCCCAGGCACCGTCCAACGTGCGCTCCCAGAAGATGGACGATGTCATCTTCGCCGGGACGGCCAAGCGTGCTGCGCTGGGCCGGGCCGAGGTGTCGCTCACGATCGACAACACCGCAGGGCTGTTGCCGATCGACTTCGCCGAGGTCACCATCACCCGGACGCTCTTTCGTGACGGCGACTCGGAGTACCTGATCAACGGTGTGCCGTGTCGGTTGCTCGACATCCAGGAACTGTTGTCCGACAGCGGTGTCGGCCGCACTCAGCACGTCATCGTCTCCCAGGGCCAGATCGACGCCGTCCTCAATGCTCGCCCCGAGGACCGGCGGATGATCATCGAGGAAGCGGCCGGCGTGTTGAAGTTCCGGCGCCGGCGCGAGAAGGCGCAACGCCGACTCAAGGCCACCGAGGAGAACCTCACCCGCGTGCAGGACCTGCTCCGTGAGGTCCGCCGTCAGCTGCGGCCGCTCGAGCGTCAGGCGGATGCCGCACGTCGTCATGGCGACGTCGTCGCCGAACTCGCCGCGTTGCAGGTCCACCTCGCAGGTCGCGAACTCGACAGCCTGCGAGGGCCGACGCCGCACAGTGACCGAGCGCCGCGGAGAGCTCGACCAACGCGAGCGTGACCTGCGGGCGACGTTGTCCCGTCTCGACGAAGCCGTTGCGGTGGCCGAATCGGAGCTGTCCGCCACCGGCGCCGGCGACATCGGCGACCGCCTCGCCCGCGTCGAAGGGCTGCGCGAGCGGGCGAAGGGGCTGCGTGCGGTGTTGGGCGAACGCATCGGTTCGCTGACCCGCGAGCTCGGCGCGACCGTCGACCAGGGCGTGGTCGAGACCCTCGAAGCCGAGACCGAACGGCTGCGACGCGAGCTCGACGAGGTCGACTCCACCATCGAGGCGCTCGCTTCCCGATTCCCAGCGCGTCGAAGCCGCCGTAGCCCAGATCGCCGAGCAGCGCTCGCTGTTCGAACAGCAGTCCAACGACGCACCCGATCAGCCCAGCAACGAGGCGCGCACGCTTGCGTGGCGAACTCGCCGCGGTGTCGGCGTCGCTCGAGGCCAACGAACGAGCCGCCGCCCAGCTCGCCGATCGGCTGCCGACGCTCGCCGAGCGCGATCAGCAGCTCTCGACCGACATCTCCGATGCGGCCCGCCGTCATCGCAGAGTCCGACGCGGCGCTCGTCGATCTCGAGCGCGCCGTCGTCGAATCCGACGAGGCCGTCGCCGACAGCGAGGCTGGCGTCGCCGATGCCGAGGAGGCCCGCAACGAGGCCGAAGCGGAGCGTCGGGCCTGGACCGCACGCGCCGAGGCGCTGGCCATGGCCCTCGACGACGCCCGTGCGGCCAGCGGCGCCGAGGCCGTCGCCCACATCGACGGCGTCGTCGGCGCGTTGGTCGAGCTCGTCGACATCGACCCCGGATGGGAACACGCCTTCGAAGCAGCTGCCGGTGCGGCGCTGCACGCGGTCATCGTGCGCGACACCGACGCTGCGCATCGAGCGCTCGAGGCCTTCCATGCCGACGAGGCCGGCGGCGGGGTCCTGGCCCTCGGCGCAGCGCTCGGCGGTCCGGTCACCGGCGACCTCCGCGTCGCACGTGCGCACCGCCGACGGGCCGGTGGGCCGACTCGTCGACCAGCTGATCGGCACCGTCGACGTCGTCGAGGACTGGCAGAGCGGTGTGCGTGCCGCCAGCGCCGATCCGTCCGGGGTGTACGTCTCACTCGAGGGTGATCGCTTCGCACCCGACGGCTGGCGAGTCGGCATGGCCGGTTCGGGAGCCACCGCCGCGGCTCTCGACGAAGCCCGCCAACGCGCCGAGTCCGCGACCCAGCTGCTCGAGTCGTGCCGAGGTCGGGTCATCGCCGCCAAGCGAACAACGAGATGACGCCCGGCGCGAGGCCAAGGCGCTCGCGTCACGGCGCAGCGATCTCGACCGCGACCGGCAGCGCCAGCTCGCCCGACAGCAGGCCAACGAGTCCGACCTGCGGGCGCTGCGCGTCGAGGCCGAAGGCCTCCGGGCCCAGCTCGGCGAGGTCCGCGGCCGCATCGATGTCGCCCGCCAGCGCGAAGCCGACGTTGCGGGGCGAGTTGCCCGCCGCCGAGGCCGACGAGCGCGACGCCCGCGAGCGATCCCAGCAGCTCGACGCAGCCAGGCAACGCCTCGAGGCGGACGCCGCCGACGTCGCCGCCGCCCGCACCGAGCTGGCCGGCCGGGTGGCCGCCGTCGAGGAACGCCGGGGCTTCCTGCGCTCGCGCCTCGACGAACTCGACACCCGCCTCGAGAACTACGCCACCCAGCGTGCCGAAGCTGCCGAGCGACGGGTGCACCTCGAACGCCGGCTGGCGTTGGCGGAGGTGCTGCGCACCACGGTCTCCGAACGGGGCGAGGTCATCGAGGCCGAGTTCGTCGAGCTGCGCGCCGAACGACAGGCCCAATCCGAAGCCGCCCGCGCCGCCGCCACACGCCTCGACGGTCTCCGCGCCGAGCGCACCGAGGCCGAACGCCAGCTCGGCGAGCTGCGCGAGTTGGCGACGCGCGCCGAGATCGAGGCCGGCGAGGTCACCATGCGGCTCGAGGCCGCCGTCGAGGCGCTGCGCCGCGACCACGACTGCGAGCCACGCAGCCGCCATCGGACACCGAGTGCCCACCGCTGCAGCCTGGCACGACCCCGGCCGCACGGGTCCGAGAGCTCGAACGCGAGCTGCGGATCATGGGGCCCATCAACCCGTTGGCGTTGGAGGAATACGAGGCCCTCCAGGAGCGCCACCAGTTCCTCGCCGATCAGCTCGACGATGTCAAGGGCTCGCGGCGTGAGCTGCACAAGGTCATCCGTGCGGTCGACGAGGAGATCGTCACGGTCTTTCGGGCCGCCTATGCCGACGTCGCCGCGAACTTCGAGACGCTGTTCTCGTCACTGTTCCCCGGCGGCACCGGACGGTTGCGCCTCACCGCCCCGGACGATCCGCTCGAGACCGGCATCGAGATCGAGGCCAAGCCCTCCGGCAAGAACGTCAAGAAGCTGTCGCTGCTGTCGGGCGGCGAACGCTCGCTGACCGCGCTGGGGTTCCTGTTCGCCGTGTTCCGCAGCCGTCCCTCGCCGTTCTATGTGATGGACGAGGTCGAGGCCGCCCTCGACGACGTCAACCTGCATCGGTTCCTGCAGCTCGTGGCCGAGTTCCGCGACGAGGCGCAGCTCATCATCGTCAGCCACCAGAAGCGGACCATGGAAGCTGCGGACTGCCTCTACGGCGTGACGATGCAACCGGGCGGCAGCTCGCGGGCCATCAGCGAGAAGCCCGGCGGCAGCGACGAGATCGACCTCCGCGACCGGGAAGCCAGTCGCTCTCCACGTCTGAGCCCGATCGGTGGCCGTCTGGTCAGGGCAGCCGAGAGAACCAGGCGAGGCTCAGCGTGCCGGCCAATGCGAGCAGCACGAGACCGACACCGGTGTAGCTGGCGCTGATCTCGTCCTCGATGGTCTCGAGGGCCACCTGCGAGCCGATGTCGGTGTACACCGCAGCGAGCTCGTCGGCCGAGGCGGCGGTGAAGAACTCTCCACCGGTGTCGTCGGCGATGACCGCCAGCTTCTCCTCGTTGACCGGGACCGGCACCAGCTGATCGCTCTCGGGCACCACGATGAAGCCGTCGTCGGTGCCGAACGCAATGGTCGACACGGCGATGCCGGCCTGCTGCGCGGCGATGACCGCTTCGTCGTCGGGACGCCCCACCGTGGTCTCGCCGTCGCTCATGACCACGATGCGAGCCGGCGGGATGTCGTCGCCGGCCTCGGCGACGACGGTGGCAACCGCGTCGAGGCTCGCGAACACGGCCTCGCCGATGGCGGTCGCTGGGCCGACCTCGAGTGATTCGATGGCTGCGATCGCAGCCTCGTGGTTGGTCGTGGGCGTGACTCGAACGGTGGCGACGCCGTTGAAGCTCACCAGTCCCAGGTTGATCTGATCGGGGAGATCGTCGACGAATCGGATCGCGGCGTCCTTGGCGGCGTCGAGACGCGATGGCTCGACATCGGTGGCCTCCATCGACAGTGAGGTGTCGATGGCCAACACGATGGTTGCCTGCTCACGGGGGATCTGGGTCTCCTGTGCGGGCCGGGCGAACGAGACGACCAGCGCGCTCAGCGCCAACAGGAATGCAGCGGCCGGGACGTGCCGTCGCCATCCGGGCCGTTTCGGTGCGACCTTGTCGAGCAGTTCGATGTTGGTGAACCGCACTGCATAGGTCCGGCGCCGGAACTGCAGCACGAGATACACCAAAGCCAGCACGGCGACCCCGATCAGCAGCCACAGCCGCGTCGCCGCCAGGAAGGTGTCGGGTACGAGTTGGATGTCGAGGTCGCTCATGGCCGACCCCTCTCGGCCTGCATGCCGGGCCGGGCGGCCCTCGCTTCGCTCATGACGCAGTCCGTCGGGGGACGCCACGGCGAGCACGGCGTCGAGCCACGAACGTCGCCAGATCCAACAACCAGTCGCGATCGGTTCGCAGCTGGAGATGGTCGGCACCGGCCCGCCGGAGCTCGGCAGCGATGGCCGCACGCTGGTCGGCAGCAGCCTCGGCGTATCGGGCGCGCAGCTTGGCGTTGCCGGTGGCGATCTCGCGCACCTCGCCGGTCTCGGGATCGGTGAAGGTCACGACACCGACGTCGGGGAGTTCGAGCTCGCGAGGATCGAGTACCTCGATGGCCAGGACCTCGTGGCGGGTGGTGAGTCGGCGCATCGGGATCTCCCAGCCGGCAGGTGCCAGGAAGTCCGAGATCACCACGACCAGGCCTCGTCGGCGGGCATGGGTGCCGATGCGATGCAGCCCGGCAGCGAGGTCGCCGCTGCCGGTGGAGCCGCGGGGCGTGTCGGCGATCCGTTGCAGCAGCGACAGCAGATGGATGCGGCCCTGACCGGGCGACACGGTTCGCTGACCGTCGGCGTCGACGAGCACCGCACCGACCCGGTTGCCGATGCGGGACGTCAGCAGCCCCACCGCAGCGGTGGCCTCGAGCACGACGTCGCGCTTTTCCTTGTCGGTCGTGCCGAAGTCCAGGCTCGGGGAGAGGTCGACACAGATCTGTGTGGAGAGCTCGCGGTCGGCGATGGTCTCGCGGACATGGGGCTCCTGCATGCGGGCCGTGACGTTCCAGTCGATGCGGCGCACGTCGTCGCCGGCCTGGTACATCCGGGTCTCGCCGGGTTCGGAGCCGTGGCCCGGAACCAGTCCCCGGTAGTCGCCGTGCAACATGCCGTCGAGACGCATGGTGACGTCGAGCTCGAGACGGCGAAGCAGCTCACGCGTGGCTGCGCCGTCGCCACCGACGCTGGGGGTCACCATGACGGCCGCGGCACCGAACGAGCCGACATCCTGGCTGGGCGCGATACGCGGCGCGGGCACCGTGCCGAGGATGCGGTTGACGATCTGGTCGGCGGTGATCTCACGTGCGAGCGCCTCGTAGCTGAGGACCAGGCGATGCCGCAGGATCTCCGGCGCCACGTCGAACACGTCCTGGGGCAGCGCGTAGGTACGGCCCCGGAGCAGTGCCAGGGCGCGGCCCACCGGCGACGAGGCCGAGGCTGGCACGGGGGCTCGCGCCGTAGGCGATGAACTCCACCAGGTCGGGCATCTGATAGGCGGCCGGCTCGCGCGTCGCCAGCGTCAGGCTGACGGCGTAGTCGATCACGCCCCGGTCGACGTACACGTCGCGGGCCTGCTGCTGCAGATCACGGACCTGGGAAGGTCGAACACCGGCGACGGTGTCGGCGGGGCGGTTCCCATGCGCTGGACGATCTCGACCTCTTCGGCCGGGTTCGGGTAGTCGACCACGACCTTCATCAGGAACCGGTCGCGTTGGGCCTCCGGCAGCGGGTAGACGCCTTCGGACTCGATGGGGTTCTGGGTGGCCATCACGAGGAACGGATCGGGAGCCGGGAAGGTCTCGCCCGCGATCGACACCTGCTTCTCGGCCATGATCTCGAGCATGGCGGACTGGACCTTGGCCGGAGCCCGGTTGATCTCGTCGGCGAGCACGAAGTTGACCATCACCGGCCCGAGCTCGATGTCGAAGGTCTCGGTGCTGGCCCGGTAGATACGCGTGCCGATGATGTCGGCCGGCAGCAGGTCGGGCGTGAACTGCAGCCGGGCGAACGATCCGCCCGTGACGGTGGCGAGCGTCTCGACGGCGAGGGTCTTCGCGAGACCGGGCGCGCCCTCGAGCAGGCAGTGGCCTCTGGCGAGCAGGCACACCATCATCCGCTCGATCAGGCGGTCCTGTCCGACGATGACCCGCTTGATCTCGAACATCGCCTGCTCGAGTGGCCGTTGGGCCTCGGCCGGCTCGTGCTGGCCGTTCAGGTCGACGCTCATGGGTACGCAGGTCTCCTCGTGGTGCATCGGTTCGGGGACCCAGTGAACCAGCTGGAGCGGAAAGTGACGTAAAGAGGACCGGGAGTTCATCGCCACGTCGCCGCGGCGCCCTGCGGGCGCTGGTCCCTTTGCGCCGACTTTCGCGCCGGTGCACTCTGCTGCACCTCTCGGGCGCGCCACACTGGAGGCCGACGCGTCACAGGTGGCGACGTCGACGACCGGGTCACGGCGGCACGACACGGCCGAGGTCGACGTGACGGGAGCGGAGAGACGGACGAGGAGAAGCGCAGTGCGGGTGCTGGTGGTCGACGACGAAGCCGATCTCGCCGATGCGATCGCCCGCGGTCTGCGACGCGAGGGCTACGCCGTCGATGTCGCCAACGATGGCGAGACCGCGCTCGAGAAGGTGCGCCTCACGCCCTATGACCTGATCTGTCTCGACATCACCATGCCGCGCATCGACGGACGTGAGGTGTGCCGACGCATCCGCGAGGATCCACCCGACCTGCCGCCACGGGTCCTGATGCTGACCGCCCGCGACACCGTCGACGACCGCATCGCCGGTCTCGACGACGGCGCCGACGACTATCTGATCAAGCCCTTTGCGTTCTCCGAGCTCAGCGCGCGGATCCGCAGCCTGCTGCGACGGGCGCCCAGCACCAGCACGGCGACGCTGCGCGTCGGCGACCTCTGCCTCGACACCGCGACGCCACGAGGTCACCGTCGCCGACGGTGCCGGTGAGCCTGACTGCGAAGGAGTTCGCACTCCTGCGCTACTTCATGACCCGCGTCGGCGAGGTCCTCTCCCAGGAGGAGCTGCTCGATCACGTCTGGGACGAGAACGCCGATCCGTTCACCAACACGGTGCGGGTCACGGTCGGGCACGCTGCGGCGCAAACTCGAAGCCGCTGCGCCCGATCGGACCGCTCATCGAGACGGTCGTCGGTCGGGGCTACCGCCTCCTCGACGAGCCCGGCCGCCAGAGCGCGCGGTACCGACCCTGCCACCGATGGCGAGTCCTCGTCCGACGGGGCCGCGCCATGAGATCGCCCGGGCCGGCCTGGAGCCGGTCGATCAGGGTCCGCCTGACCCTGGTCTACTCGTTGGCGCTGTTCTCGCTGGCCGCGATCGTGCTCGCCGGGGTCTACACCGGGTCTGTCACGGGCCCTCGACGACGAGCCGATCACCACCCGGCTGGTGCAGAACAGGTTCCAGCCCGTCGACGGCGGCCTCGTGGTCACCCGGCAGGCGTTCGCCGTCGACATGCGCACGGTCGAGTCGCTGGCCAACGAGCGGGCGCTCGAACAGCTCCGGACCTGGTCGTTCGGTTCGCTCGGTGCGCTCTTCCTGCTCAGCCTCGGTGTCGGCTGGGTCGTCGCCGGTCGGGTGGTGCGCCCCATCGCCCGCATCACCGACGTCGCCCGTGAGATCGGCGCCACCGACCTGTCACGACGCATCGACCTGCGGGGACCCGACGACGAGCTCGACCCGGCTCGCGGGCACCTTCGACGACATGCTCGGCCGCCTCGATCGGGCCTTCGAGAGCCAGCGCCGCTTCGTGCAGGAGGCCAGTCACGAACTCCGCAATCCCCTGGCCACGATCCGAACCAACCTCGAGGTCGCGTTCGCCGATCCCGACGCCGACGTCGACGATCTTCGCCACACCGCGGCGGTCGTCGACCGCTCCGCCGAGCGCATGGGCCGGGTCGTGGACGACCTGTTGGCCTTCGCTCGCAGCGAGATCCCCGAGCACGAGCTCGTGCTCGTGGACCTGGGAGACGTGTGCGCCGAGGTCGTCACGGAGTTCCGCAGCCCCGCCGAAGCCGCCGAGGTGACCCTGCGACTCGAGGGCGAGCCGTCGCAGATGGTTCGCGGCGATCCGGTGGCGCTGCGTCGTGTGGTGGCGAATCTGCTGGCCAATGCGATCCAGCATGCGCCGGCCGGCAGCGAGGTCCTGGTTCGCCTCGGCGACGCCGCCGCCGTCGGATCGTCGCTGACGGGCGCCGCCGTCGAGGTCATCGACGAGGGTGAGGGCGTCGAGCCCATGTCACGCGAGCGCATCTTCGATCGGGCGTGGCGGGGTGAGACCGCCAAGACCAATCGTCCCTCGGGCAGCGGCCTGGGTCTCACCATCGTGCGCCAGGTCACCAATGCCCACGGCGGCGCCTGCTGGGTCACCGACACCGACACCGGCAGCGGCGCCCGCTTCGTCGTCGCCTTCCCGCACCCGTACCGGTAGGCGCGCCCGGGGTGCCACGCGTGGTCATCTCGAGCGACGACGTGGCGGAGAATCTCTCCGACGTTCCTTACCTTCGTTTTCGAGTGGTCGACCTACGTTCGTAGGGACCAACAGGAGTAGACCCGTGAGCGACTGGCCACATCTGCCATCGAAGGACCCCCAGCCCCCCAGGACCGATGCACCCGTCGATGGTCCTGTGCCCGACGGGCACGCCCGCCGCCGACACCGGTTCGCGTGCCGCCGGCCCCGCCCGCCCCGAACCTCCCACCCGTACCGCCGCTCCCGCCGCGCCGGTCCCGCCGGTGGTTCGTCTGAACGACGGCGGCGAGGCCGCTCGCCCGTCCGTGGGAGTTTCCCGTCACGGCGCCGATACCGATGGCGCGGCCCAACCCACCGGTGCCGCCGGCGCCGCCCGCCGCCGTCCGCCCCGGGGCCTGGACACCGCCGTCGCGCCACCCGCACCGCCGGGCCGTCCTCCCGCACCGCCACTGGCGAGCGCCTCGCCGCCATACGGGCCGCCGACCGCGCCCCCGGCGCCCCCCGCCGCCGGCTTCACGCGCACCGCTGACCAGGCGGCATCCGCGCCGCACGCGGACGTATCGCCGCAGGCATCGTCGGTGTGCGTCGCGCTCCTCGCCGCAGGCGTCGGACTCGGGTTCGCTCTCGACGGAGACGGCAGCGCCGACACGACCGCCACGCCCGCGAGCGTCGACACCAACGTCGCCGCGACCGACGAGGAGCCCGAGGTCGCCGAGGACGTGCCGATGCCGCCTCCCGTCGTGGACGAGGACGCCATCGCCGACGGGGAGATCGAGCCCGTGTCGGCCGTCGCAGCCGCGGTCGCACCGTCGGTCGTGCGCATCGACACCCAGGTCGGGCTCGGATCGGGCATCGTCTACGACGCCGACGGACTCATCGTCACCAACGCCCACGTCGTCAACGGCGCCACGCACGGTCAACGTGCGACTCGCCGACGGCACCCGCGTGTCGGGCACCGTCGTCGGCACGGCGCCGGCAGTCGATGTCGCCGTCGTGCGCCTCGACGACCCCGCCATCGACGTCGTCCCGGCCGTCTTCGCACCGTCGGACTCGGTCCGCCTCGGGCCAGGGCGCGGTTGCGATCGGCAGCCCGTTCGGCCTCGACCAGAGCGTCACCGCCGGTGTCATCAGCTCGGTCAGCCAGGTCGTCGAGAACGTCAACGTCGCCGACGGCACCCCGACGGTGGTCGAGATGCTCCAGACCGACGCGCCCGATCAACCCCGGCAACTCCGGTGGTGCGCTCGCCGACCTAGCAGGGACGCATCGTGGGCATGAACACCGCCATCCGGACCGACGGCACCACCGAGGGCAACCTCGGGGTCGGGTTCGCGATCCCGAGCGACACCGTGTTGTTGCTGGCGGAGCGGATCACCTCCGGTGGCTCGCTCGAGAGCGGCTTCCTGGGCGTCAACATCGCCGATCCCACGACCGGTCGTCCCGGCGCCCTGGTCACCGATGTCAACCCTGCGAGCCCCGCCGAGGTCGGCGGTCTCCAAGAGGGCGACCTCGTGGTCGCCATCGACGGCGATGCCATCCTCGGTCGGTCCGAGCTCGCAGCCAAGGTGCGTCTCACCGCACCGGGCGGCGAGATCACCGTCACGGTCGACCGAGACGGGACCGAGATCGACCTGGTGATCACCCTCGGCGCACTCGGCTCGGGCTGACCCGGAGCGAGCGTCGATCGGCCGCAGTCTGACGCGGCGGCGCACGAGCCCGTATCGTCGAGGCCATGAGCCCACCCTCCACCTCGTCCGGCGACGCCGGCGGCTCTGCCGCCGGCGATCGTCCGTTGCGGATCCTGGTGGTCTGCACAGGCAACATCTGTCGGTCGCCGATGGCCGAGGGGATGATCCGCACCAACGCCGGCGGCTGCCGGCCTCGACGCCACGGTCGCCTCGGTCGGGATGCATGCCGTGACCGGGCCCGCCGACGCACAAGCCCAGCGGGTCATGACGGCACGGGGGATCGACATCGGCGATCACCGGGCCCGCCAGTTCCAATCCCGTCGACGCGACGTCGGCCGATCTGGTCGTCGCGATGGAACGGGCCCACGTGGTCGAGATCGTGGCCGAGGCGACCGATGCGCTGGGGCACACCTTCACCCTGCCGGAGTTCGTCCGGCTCGGGGCCCGGGTCGGACCCGTCCGTGACGCGCCCACCTCGGATGACTGGCTGCGAATCGGTGGCCTCGCTGCGCAACCCGGCGGCGATGCTTCGTGCGGATCCCGCCGACGAGGTCGACGACCCCTACGGTCGGGGCCGACGGGCCTTCAACCGGTGCGCCGACCAGCTCGACGAGCTGTGCGCCGCGACGGTGGAGCTGCTCGGCACGCTGAGCCCATGGCACCGAGTGCGGTGAGCGCACCGCACGGTCGGCGCCCCGTAGGCTGGGCGGTCCATGGAGATCCTCATCCTCGTCATCGTGTTGGTCCTCGTCCTGGGTGTCGGGGGCTTCATCGCCTTTTCGCATCGTGGCGGTCGCGCCACCATGGATGCCCCGCCTCGGGCCGCCGTGCAGCGGCCTACCGAGACCGCCGACGTCGACGCCCGACGACGGCGGATCGATCGACACCCTCGAGGCGCCCGACACCGCCGACACCGATGTCACGGTCCCGCCGATCTCGTCGACGACGTTCCCGTCGACCTCGTCGAGCCCGAGGTCGTCGCCCCGCCCGCCACGTTCCGCGAGCGGCTCGACCAAGGCCCGCAACGCCCTGTCGGGCTACTTCGGATCGATCCTGTCGCGCGGCGTCGACGCCGAGACCTGGGACGAGCTCGAAGAGCTGCTGATCCGCGCCGATGTCGGGGTCACCACCACCACCGAGGTCCTCGACGAGCTCCGCGCCGAGGCCAAGGCCGAGAACATCACCGATGCCTCCGTCGTGGTCGACCGTCTCAAGGCCAAGCTCAAGGAACGCCTGTCGGGGCACGATCTGTCGCTCGCAACCGGCGGGGCGCCGTCGGTGTGGCTGTTCGTCGGCGTCAACGGCGTGGGCAAGACCACCACCATCGGCAAGCTGGCCCGACGCGAGGTCGACAGCGGCCACACGGTCGTGCTCGCCGCCGGCGACACCTTCCGCGCCGCGGCGGCCGAGCAGCTCGAGATGTGGGCCGAGCGCGCCGATGCCGAGATCGTCCGCGCCGCCGAAGGCGCCGACCCCAGCTCGGTCATCTTCGACGGCATCGAACACGCTGCGGCCACGGGCGCCGACCTGGTGCTGGCGGACACCGCCGGTCGGCTCCACACCAAGACCAACCTCATGGAGGAGCTCTCGAAGGTGCGGCGCGTCGCCGAGAAGGGCGCCGGGACGGTCACCGAGGTGCTGTTGGTCCTCGACGCCACGACCGGCCAGAACGGTCTGGTGCAGGCCAAGCAGTTCACCGAGGCCGTCGAGGTCACCGGCGTCGTCCTCACCAAGCTCGACGGCTCGGCCCGCGGGGGCATCGTGTTGGCCATCTGGTCCGAGCTCGGCATCCCGGTCAAGCTGGTCGGGCTCGGCGAGGGTGTGACGACCTGTCGAGTTCGACGCCGACGAGTTCGTCGAGGCGCTGTTCGCGTCCTGAGTCGTCCCGGTGCCAGCCCCGCCGGGCGCACCGATCGAGACCCACCACCGCCTACCGAGCACCACAGGAGGCGACATGGCAGACAAGGCCGGACCCGGGCTCACCTACGAGCCGCCACCCGACGCGCTGACGGGCTTCGGTTCGCTGATGCCACCACCGCCCCCGAAGAAGCCCGGTCCTGTGGTCCGGCTCCTCGACGCTGCCGTTCAAGCTGCTCGCCCTGCCGTTCAAGCTCGTCGGCCGGATCCTGACGTTCCCGTTCCGCCTGTTCGGTTCCGACGACGACACCGGCGACAGCGACCGTTCCTGACCTCTGCGAAATCTGGATATCCGGGTTCCCATGGGCGACCCGGATCCCGATTTCGGCGGACGCAGCCGCCGGGGTCGATGCCGCTGGTCCGCCGGGCGACCGGTGCACCGATACCCTGTGTGACCGTTCGCCGCGACTCGATCACCACTGAGGCACACCACCGATGTTCGACGCACTCTCCGACCGTTTCGAGGGCATCTTCGGCCGCCTGCGCGGCAAGGGACGCCTGAGCGAGGACGACATCGACGAGGTCCTCCGCGAGATCCGCATGGCCCTGCTCGAGGCCGACGTCAACTTCGCCGTCGTGCGGGGATTCCAGAACCGGGTGCGCGAGCGCTGCGTCGGCGCCGAGATCCACAAGGCCCTCAACCCGGCCCAGCAGGTCATCAAGTTCGTCCACGAGGAGCTGGTGGCCAGCCTCGGCGGCGAGACCATGTCGGTCGCCTTCGCCGCCAAGCCGCCGACGGTCATCCTGATGGCCGGTCTCCAGGGCGCCGGCAAGACGACCAACGCCGCCAAGCTCGCCAAGTGGGCCAAGGCCCAGGGCCGCAACCCCATCATGATCGGCGCCGACCTCCAGCGGCCGGCCGCGGTCGAGCAGCTCCGCACGCTCGGCCGCCAGATCGACGTGCCGGTGTTCTCCGAGCCGTCCGACCCCGTCGAGGTCGCCCGCAAGGGCATGGAAGAAGCCGCCCGCCTCGGCCGCGACGTCGTCATCTGCGACACCGCCGGCCGCCTCGCCATCGACGAAGAGCTCATGGCCCAGGTGCGCGACATCTCCGACGCCATCGAGCCGCACTACACGTTCCTCGTCATCGACGCGATGACCGGCCAGGACGCCGTCAGCGTCGCCGAGGCGTTCCACGAGCGCCTCGAGCTCGACGGCGTCATCCTGACCAAGCTCGACGGCGACGCCCGTGGCGGCGCGGCGCTGTCGGTCAAAGAGGTCGTCGGTCGGCCCATCGCCTTCGCGTCGACGGGGGAGAAGCTCGACGACTTCGAGCAGTTCCACCCCGATCGTCTCGCCAGCCGCATCCTGGGCATGGGCGACATGCTCACCCTCATCGAGAAGGCCGAGCAGGCCTACGACGAGGGCGAGGCCGAGAAGCCGCCGCCGAGAAGATGCTCGAGGGCCAGTTCACCCTCGACGACTTCCTGGTCCAGATGCAACAGCTCAAGAAGATGGGCCCGCTGCAGAACCTCATGGGCCTCATGCCCGGCATCCCCAAAGAGGTCAAGGACGCCGAGATCGACGATCGCCAGATCGCTCGGGTCGAGGCGATGATCACCTCGATGACCGCCGAGGAGCGCGTCAACCCGGTGATCATCGACGGGTCGCGCCGTGGTCGCATCGCCAAGGGCAGCGGCACCAGCCCCAACGAGGTCGCGCAGCTCCTGAAGCAGTTCAAGGAGATGCAGAGCATGCTCAAGGGCATGGGCGGGCTCGGCACCAAGCGCATCAAGAAGAAGACCAAGAAGGCCAACAAGAAGGGCAAGAAGGGCGGGCGGGTCACCGACTCCAAGGCCGCCAAGGCCAAGGTGCCCAAGGGCCTCGAGCTGCCCCAACTCGACGAGAACGGCGAGCTCGATCTGTCGGCCTTCGGAGGATTCCCCGGCGCCAAGCGCTGAGCGCATCGCCGGCTGCTCGCCGAACAAATCGGCGCGTCCCGGATTGCACGGGCCGCTTTTCACGGCACACTATGGACCGTTCTCTTTGCCGGCGCGCGGCTCGCGCACCTGCGGGTGCCATCGACGAGCACCGCTCAACCCAGAAAAGACAGGAAGCAATCGTGGCAGTCAAGCTCCGCCTCATGCGGATGGGGAAGAAGAAGCAGCCGACCTACCGCGTCGTCGCTGCCGATGCGCGCTCGCCGCGCGACGGTCGGTTCATCGAGATCGTCGGCATCTACGAGCCCCGTCGTGACCCCTCGCACATCCAGATCGACAACGAGCGTGCGGTCCACTGGTTGCGCCACGGCGCCCAGCCCACCGAGCGGGTCGAGAAGCTCCTGAAGATCAGCGGAGCCTGGGAAGACTTCACCGGCGAGGCCGGCCCCGCCGTTGTCACCCGCGCCGCATCGGCCACCGAAGCAGAGGCCGCCCCCGCTGACGAAGCACCTGCTGCGGCCGAGGGTGCAGCGCCTGCCGCCGCCGACGAGGGTCCCCACGGCCCCGGAAGCCACGCCCCGCTCGACGATCCGGCCGCTGCCCCCGATGGCTTCACCATCAAGGGCAACGCCGACTCGATGAAGTACCACACGCCCGAGAGCCCCTGGTACGACCGCACCGTCGCCGAGGTCTGGTTCGCCACGGCCGACGCAGCCGAAGCGGCCGGCTTCGCCGCAGCAGTCGCCGATGACGCCGATGACGACTCCGCCGGCGCCGACGACTCCACCGAAGAGGCAGAGACACCATCATGAGCGACGAAGCCACCGCTGTCGCACCGCGGGCCACCGCCGTGCTCGAACACATCGTCAAGAGCGTCGTCGGCGATCCCGACGCCGTCTCCATCGCCACCGAGCACAAGGGCGACAACCACGTCGAACTGGTCGTGTCGGTCGGCGACGGCGACATGGGTCGCGTCATCGGACGTCGTGGCCGCATCGCCAACGCGATCCGCACCCTGGTCAAGGCTGCCGGCACCGTCGACGACATGACCGTCGACGTCGAGTTCGCGGACTGATCGCCACCCGGCGGGGCCGCCACCTCGGCGACGGGTCATGACCGCACCCGGAGATGACGCCGTGCTGCTCGAGGTGGGCACCATCGGTCGCCCGCACGGCATTCGCGGCGACGTCATCGTGCGCCTCCTCAGCGACCGAGACGAGCGGGTCGCTCCCGGGGCCGTCCTCGCAACCGCCGATGGCGGCCACCTCACCGTCACGGCATCGCGGCCCCACCAGCGCGGCTACATCGTCACCTTCGCCGAGGTCGCCGACCGGAACGCGGCCGAGGCGATCGCCGGCACGGCGCTCTACGGTGAGCCGCTCGAGGACCCCGATGCGCTCTGGATCCACGAGCTCATCGGCCGCCGCATCGTCGAGACCGACGGGACCGATCGCGGCATCGTCGTCGCCGTGCAGGAGAACCCGGCCAGTGATCTGCTGGTGACCGACGGCGATGCCCTGGTGCCGCTGACGTTCCTGGTCGACGACAGCGCCGACGTGCTGGTCATCGACCCGCCACCCGGCCTGTTCGACTGACCGGTCGGGGGCCAGACCGATGCGCATCGACGTCTTCACCGTCTTCCCCGGCCTGATCGACGACTTCTGCGCCGAGAGCGTCATCGGTCGGGCCCGACGAACCAGCCTGCTCGACCTGCGCCTCCACGACTTCCGCGACGGCGACGACCGACGCCCACCGCAGCGTCGACGACGCACCGTTCGGCGGGGGAGCGGGCATGGTCCTCAAGCCCGAGCCGATCTTCGCCACGGTCGAGGCCGTCGACCCGCCGCGCCCGCTTGGTGCTCTTGAGCCCGTCGGGTCGACGCTTCGACCAGGACCGCGCCGCCGAGCTCGCGGCCGGCGGCGGGTTCTCGATGCTGTGTGGCCGCTACGAGGGCGTCGACCAGCGCGTGCGGGATCATCTGGTCGACGACGAGCTGTCGCTCGGCGATTTCGTGCTGTCGGGCGGCGAGGTCGCCGCCGTGGCGGTCATCGAGGCGGTCACCCGCCTGGTCCCGGGTGTCATGGGCAACGACGACTCAGCGGCAGACGAGTCCTTCGTCGACGGCCTACTCGAATACCCGCACTACACCCGACCCCAGGAGTTCCGGGGCTGGGAGGTGCCGGCCGTGCTCCGCTCGGGCGACCACGGCAAGGTCGCCCGCTGGCGTCGCGCCCAGGCCCTGCGGGCCACGATGACGCACCGACCCGACCTCATCGAGTTGCGCGGCGGCCTGAGCGCCGAAGACGAGGCCCTCCTCGCCGAGTTCGGCGGCTGATCGTTTGCCGAAGCACCACGTCCGACATGACGTGGCAACCGCCGGCCGTGGGGAATCCGCACAGGCGAGGCCGAGCCAGCCGCGCGTGGCGGTTTGGGATTGGTCGGGGTCGCCCTATCCTGGCGAGGTTCTCCCGACCGGTCCGATGAGCACCGGCCGACGCCACCGACCGCAGGAGCCTGCGTCATGAACCCAACCGACATCGTCGACGCCGCGAGCCTGCGCGACGACATCCCCGAGTTCGGCCCCGGCGACACCCTCAAGGTCCACGTCCGCGTCGTCGAGGGCACTCGCGAGCGTGTCCAGGTGTTCGAGGGCGTGGTCATCGGCCGCAGCGGCGGCGGCATCAACGAGAGCTTCACCGTCCGCAAGGTCAGCTTCGGTGTCGGCGTCGAGCGCACCTTCCCCGTGCACTCACCGATCATCGAGATGATCGAGCGGGTCACCCGCGGCGACGTCCGCCGGGCCAAGCTCTACTACCAGCGCGACCGGATCGGCAAGAAGGCCAAGATCAAGGAAAAGCGCTAGCGAACGCCCCGGCCGCCACAGCGCGGCCCCGACTGTCCACCGTGGCCCGCCGGGTCTCAGCCCCCGGCCTCACGCTTCGGCAGCGGCACCAGGTGCAGGTCGCCCGACCCGGTGGCCGCCGCCGTCAGGTTCGCCAAGGTCGTGCGAGCGATCTGCGTGAGCGCCTCGGTGGTGAAGAACGCCTGGTGCGCGGTGATCAGCACGTTCGGGAATGTCAGGAGCCGACTGAACACGTCGTCGCCGACCACGACGTCGGACAGGTCCTCGAAGAACAGGTCGCCTTCCTCTTCGTAGACGTCGAGGCCCACGTGGCCGATGTGGCCGCTCTTGAGCCCACGCACGACGGCCTCGGTGTCCACCAGCGCTCCACGGCTGGTGTTGATCAACATGACGCCGGGCTTCATCCGTGCGATCGCCTCGTCGTCGATCAGGTGGTACGACGCGGGCGACAGTGGGCAGTGCAGCGCCACGATGTCGGACTCGGCCAACAGCTCCTCGAGCGAGCGGTACACGACACCCGCGGCCTCGCACGCCTCGTTCGGATACGGATCGTGGGCGATGACCCGGCACCCGAATCCCGGCCATGATCGTCGCGAACACCGACCCGATCTGGCCGGTGCCGACGACCCCGACGGTGCGACCGTTCAGGTCGAACCCCTCCAGGCCGTGCAGCGCGAAGTTGTTCTCGCGGACGCGGTTGTAGGCGCGGTGGATCTTGCGGTTGAGCGCCAGGATCAGCCCGACGGCGTGTTCGGCAACGGCATGGGGCGAATAGGCCGGAACCCGGGAGACGGACAGCTCCGAGGCGCGCCAGCAGCATCGAGATCGACGTGATTGAATCCGGCGGACCGCAGCGCGATCGTCTCGATGCCCATGGCCGAGAGCCGTTCGAGCACCGGCGCCCCGAGGTCGTCGTTGACGAAGGCGCAGATGGCGTCGCAGCCGTCGGCCAGGCTCACGGTCTCGGGGGTGAGGCGGGGCTCGAGGTGGACCAGTTCGTGGCCGTGGGCCTCGTTGGCGCCGGCGAAGGACGCGACGTCGTAGGGCTTGGTGCTGAATACGGCGACGCGCACGGATGCCTCCCGGCGTTGGCTGTCACAGGTGCTTCGTAGTGTCCATCACCATGGGCGATCACACCTCTCCATCCAACCGCACGTCATCCAGGCGTCGCACGCCAGATCGGGCCGGCGCATCGAGCCACCACAATCAGCGCCTCGGCGCAGCCGGCGAGGATCTCGCAGCGGCCTGGTACCGACGGCATGGGCTACCGGATCGTGGCCCGCAATTGGCGGACCCGCGACGGCGAACTCGATCTGATCGTCGCTCGTCGCGGCGAACTGGTCGTGTGCGAGGTCAAGACCCGCTCGTCGCGCCGCTACGGCCACCCGCTCGAGGCCGTCACCCCCACCAAGCAGGCCCGGATCCGGCGCTTGGCGATGGCATTCCTGGCCGAGACCGAGGCCCGAGGGAGGCTCCGCTTCGACATCGCCACGGTCGAGTCGGGCCGTGTCGAGGTGTTCGAGGCTGCGTTCTGAGTGGGGGCCTGGTCGCTGGGCGAGGCGCAGGTCGCGTGCCGCTCAGCCACGTGGGCGGCGTCGGTGACGGGCCTGCCAGCAGCCGCGATGCCAGTGTCGGCGCAGGTCCGCGGCCGCGTGGGGCACCGCCACGACGTGACCGGTGCCGGGCATGATGTCGCGGTTGCAGCCGGGACACAGGTAGGTCTTGGTGGCCTGGTAGGGCTGGAGGAAGCGCACGTCGACCTCGTCGTCGTCCCACATGTTCGTCATCCGAAGAACGCCCACAGCACGAGAGCGATCGCGACGATGATGCCGGCGGCGACATACCAGTAGTCGAAGCGGGAAGTGCGATGCGGTCGAGTCGGGTCCAGTCCCATGTCGCCAAGTATCGTGCCTCCCATGGACGAACTGCAGGTCGACGAAGCCGACGGGGTGGCCACCATCACCCTGAACCGCCCGGAACGCAAGAACGCGGTCACCCAGGTGATGTGGAGCGAACTGCGGGTGCTGTTCCGCGAGCTCGGCTACCGAGACGACATCCGAGCGGTGGTCCTCACCGGTGCCGGCGATGCGTTCTGCTCGGGAGCCGATGTCGGGGGCATGGCCGACCGAGCACAGCGAACGGGTCCATGCGTTGCAGTCGATGCGCAATGTCGGCGAGACCTGCCAGACATTGTTCGACATGCCGAAGATCACCATCGCGAAGGTCAACGGCGTCGCCGCCGGTGCGGGTCTGAACATGGCGCTGGCGTGCGATCTCGTCGTGGCGTCGGACCGGGCCCGATTCAGCGAGATCTTCGCCAAGCGCGGCCTGAGCGTCGACTTCGGCGGCTCGTTCCTGCTTGCCGCGCATCGTCGGCATGCAGCGCGCCAAGGAGCTGGTCTGTTGGCCGAGATCATCGACGCCGACAGCCGCCGAACAGATGGGCCTCGTCAACCGCGTGGTGCCCCACGACGACCTCGACGCCTTCGTCGCGGACTGGGCCGCCAAGGCCGCAGCATCGCCGCCGCGGGCGGTGGCGATGAGCAAGAGCCTGCTCAACCGCTCGTTCACCAGCACGCTCACCGATGCCGTCGAGGCCGAGGGCGTCGCCCAGGCGTTCAACTTCACCACCGCCGATACCAAAGAGGCCGTTTCGGCGTTCCTCGAGCGGCGCGACCCCACCTACTCGGGCTGGTGAGCACGTCGGCGCGACGTCGCCCGAGTCGCACGGGACTGCGAGCAGTGGCTGCGACGGCGCTGCTCGCAGCGTGTCGCGCTGGTCGGCGCGCTCGGATGTTCGAGCGCACCGGAGGTGCCGGTGGGTCCCGATGGCGAACCCGACGCCGAGCTGGTCCTGGGACGCGACATCTACAGCGCCCGGTGCGCGAACTGTCATGGCTCCGAGGGTCAGGGTGGGCGTGGACCCCGACTCAACGAAGGCGCCTCGCTCAGCGCCTACCCCGAGGCGTCCGCGATGGCCGATGTCATCGCCAACGGACTCAACCAGGGCATGCCGGCGTTCGGCGAATCGCTGAGTACCGCAGAGATCGACGCCGTCGTCGCCTACATCCGCGACGTGCTGCAGAGCGTGACCGTGCGCAGATCGGCGCAGCACTGTCGACTGTCAGGGGCCCGCTAGCGTTCGACATCGTCTCGGTGGTCGACGTCACGACCTCCCTCATCGGTTTCACCGTCGTAGGGAGTTCATCGTGCTCGCCACCATCGCCTCGGCGTCGCTGACCGGCATCCGCGGTCATGCCGTCACCGTCGAGGTCCACGCCGGTCGAGGTGTGCCCGGCTTCACCGTCGTCGGTCTGCCCGACACCGCCTGCCGCGAGGCACGCGACCGGGTGCGGGCGGCCATCATGTCGAGCGGTGCCGACCTGGCCCGATCTCAAGGTCACCGTCAACCTCGCGCCGTCGGGCATCCCGAAGACGCGGCGCGGGTCTCGATCTCGCCATCGCCGTCGGGATCCTGGTGGCCACCGGCCAACTCGAACCGGCCGATGTCGCCGGGGTGGCATTCGTCGCCGAGCTCGGCCTCGACGGCACGTTACGACCCGTCGTCGGGGCGTTGCCCCTGGTGGCTGCCGCCGCGACGAAGGCAGCGGTCATCTCGCCCGCCAACCATGCCGAGGCGGCGCTGGTCCCGGAGGTCACGGTGCTGTGCGCCGGAGACCTCGAAGAGGTCATCGACTGTCTGCGCGGCGACAACAGCTGGCAGGAACCCGCGCCCCTGCGAGGTGCCGCCACCGCCGACGGTCGGTGCCGACCTGGCGCGACGTGCAGGGCCAACCCCTCGCTCGCCGCGCCATCGAGATCGCCGCCGCCGGCGGCCATCACGTGCTGCTCATCGGTCCGCCGGGCGCCGGCAAGACGATGATCGCCAAGACCATGCCGGGGTTGCTGCCGCGGTTGTCGGGCGACGACGCCCTCGAGGTGACGACGGTCCATTCGGCTGCGGGCATCACCCTGCCGCCCGGCGGGCTGGTGCGCATGCCACCGTTCCGGGCCCCGCACCACACCAGCTCGACCGTGGCCCTGGTCGGCGGTGGTACCCGCCAGATGCGCCCGGGCGAGATCAGCTGCGCGCACGGCGGGGTCCTGTTCCTCGAC
Source organism: uncultured Acidimicrobiaceae bacterium (assembly GCA_963716795.1). Classification (GTDB taxonomy): domain Bacteria; phylum Actinomycetota; class Acidimicrobiia; order Acidimicrobiales; family UBA8592; genus CAVQUE01. The sequence continues at coordinate 477,344 of CAVQUE010000008.1, forward strand.
GAGCTCGGCGAGTTCCCCACGATGGTCCTCGATGCATTGCGCCAACCCCTCGAAGAGGGCACCGTGCGGGTGGCACGCGCCTATGGCAGCGCCGCCTATCCGGCTCGGTTCGTCCTGGTGGGCGCGACCAACCCATGTCCCGTGCGGCGAGGCCACGGCGACCGACCGCGAATGCCGATGCTCGCCGGTCGCCCGAGCGCGCTATGCCCGCCGCATCTCGGGACCGTTGCTCGACCGGTTCGATCTGCGGGTGCATGTCCAGCGGCCCCGTTCGGCCGCGCTGTTCGCGCCCGAACGGGGCGAGTCCAGTGCGACGGTGGCCGATCGGGTGGCCCGGGCACGCGCAGATCGCCCGCACACGGGGCGTGCACGCCAACGTGGCGCTCGACACCGTCGACCTCGATGCCGCAGCGCCGCTCGACCCCGAATCCGTCGCGCTGTTGTCGCGCGCCGTCGACGACGGCCGGCTCAGCGCCCGCGGCGTGCACCGGGTGCGCTGCGTGGCCCGCACGATCGCCGACCTCGACGGCGTCGACGGGCCGCTTCGCGCCCGTGACGTCGCTGCGGCGCTGGCACTGCGCGCCGACGTGTTCGCCGATGCCGCCCGTCTCGGCCAGGCGTCGTGAGCGCCCGACGCGAGCCCGAGGGTCGTGGCCAGCGACACCCATGGGGCGACTCGATGACCGGTCCTGCCCATCCCACACTGCCCCTGCCCGATGAGGCCTGGCTGGCCGCACTGGCAGCACTCGACGGCGCCGGTCCTCGCCGCATGCGGATGCTCCTCGAACGGTGGCCTGCCGCCCGGGCCTGGGCAGCGGTCGAGGACGGTGATCCGGCGGTCGGCGCGGTGATCGAGGCGCCCGTCGTCGCCGAACGATGGCGCCACGAGGCCGCTGCCATCGACGTCGCGGCTCTGTGGGGCGCCCATCGCAGCCGCAGGCGTCGGGGTGCTCGGTGTGTCGAGCCCGGCCTTTCCGCTGCGCCTGGCCGAGGACCCGGAACCACCCGTGGTGCTGTTCACCGCCGGAGACCCGACGGTGTTCGCCGGCCGTACCGCTGCGGTGGTCGGCACCCGGGACTGCACGCGCTACGGCATCGACATCGCCCACGACCTCGGGCGATTGCTCGCCGACGCAGGCGTATCGGTGGTCTCGGGCCTCGCCGCAGGTATCGATGCGGCCGCCCACGCCGGCGCGATCGCGGCCGACGGTGCCCCACCGATCGGCGTCGTCGGCTCGGGCGTCGACCGTCCCTACCCGGCGAGGAATCGGGCCTTGTGGCGCCGGGTCGCCGAGACGGGCGTCATCTGTGGCGAAGCGCCCCTCGGCGCCGCTCCGCGCCGCTGGCGCTTCCCGGCTCGCAACCGACTGATCGCCGGGCTCGCCGAGGTGGTGGTGGTCGTCGAGTCACACCTGGCCGGCGGCTCGCTGTCGACCGCTGCCGAGGCCATCGCCCGCGATCGGCCGGTGTTCGCGGTGCCCGGCTCCATCCGCAGCGAGGCGTCGCAGGGTACGAACCGCCTCATCGACGACGGCTGCGTACCGTTGTGCGCACTCGACGATGTCCTGGTCGCGCTCGAACTCGTCGCCCCCACCGACCCGACGCCCGTCCCCGAGGCAGTCGTGACCGCACGGGCGGCAGCGCTGCTCGATCTCATCGGGTGGCAACCATGCACGCTCGACGAACTCGTCATGGTCTCCGGTGTCGCAGTCGACGAGGTCGCCCTCGAGATCGAGCTCCTGGTCGGCGCAGGCGCAGTCGTGCACCGAGGTCCGCTGGTCGAGCGGACCGCGATCGTGGTCCGGACCGCGGAGTCGGCGCCGTGACCGGTCGGTACCCCGGCGTGATCTCTCGGTTCTGCGATGGCTCGGTACCCTGGCGCCGTGCCCTGGGAGCTCGACGACTTCGCCCGGTCGCTCACCTCGGTGACTGCCGCCACCTCCGCCGTCTATCGCCGCGACCTCGCGGCGTTCGCGCTGTGGTGCACCGACGAGGGCCTCGACGGACCGGATCAGGTCAGTCGTCGCCAGCTGCGCGCCTATCTCGCAGCGCTCGCCTCGGCCGACTACGCCACTCGCACCATCGCCCGCAAGGCCAGCTCACTGCGGCGGTACTTCGCATGGGCACAACGACGTGGACACGTCGGCACCGACCCGAGCGTCGGGCTCCAGGCCCCTGCAGGCACCGGTCGGCTGCCACGGGTGGTGCGCAACGACGAACTCGTCGCCCTCATCGCGCCTCGCCGTGGCGCGACCAGTGCCGACACCGAAGAGATCGAGCTGCGCGACACCGCCATCGTCGAGGTGCTGTACGGCAGCGGCTTGCGGGTCAGCGAGCTCTGTGGACTCGATTGCCCGGCAGTCGACGTCGAGCGAGCAGTGGTGCGCGTCATGGGCAAGGGAGCCAAGGAACGAATGGTCCCGCTGTCGGAACCGGCGCTGGGCGCCATCGTGGCCTGGATCGACCGGGGCCGACCGGCGATGGTCGGTGCCGACGGCGGCGATGCGCTCTTCGTCAACCGCACGGGACGGCGCATCGGACCACGAGATGTCCGGCGCATCCTCGACCGTCGGGCGATCCAACCAGTCCATCCCCATGCCCTGCGCCACACCTATGCAACCCATCTGCTCGACGGTGGAGCAGACTTGCGCACCGTGCAGGAACTCCTCGGCCATGCCGACCTGGGCTCGACCCAGATCTACACCCATGTCTCGAAGGAACGGCTGCGCCGCGTCGTCGATCGAACCCACCCCCGCGCATGAGCATCGACCACGACATCACCGAACTGTGGCGCTCCTACGCCCGTACCGGTGACAAGAAGATCCATGACCAGCTGGTCATCCACTACGCCTCGGTCGTCAAGTACGTGGCGTCGCGCGTCGCCACCGGCCTGCCGAACACCGTCGATCAGGGCGACCTCGTCAGCTACGGCATGTTCGGCCTCATCGACGCGATCGACCGTTTCGACGTCGACCGGGGCTTCAAGTTCGAGACCTTCGCGATTCCCGCGTGTGCGTGGCGCGATCCTCGACGAGTTGCGCTCGATGGACTGGGTCCCGCGGTCGGTGCGCGCCAAGAGCCGTCGCATCGAGACGGCGATGGCCTCATACGAGGGCATGCACGGCCGCAGCCCGACCGAAGAAGAGCTCGCCGATCACTGCGAGATGGACCTCGACGAGCTCCGAGCGACCCTGGGCCAGGTCGCCCGCGGCGGCATCCTCGGACTCGACGAGATGGTCAACGGCGGCGGCTCCGAGGGGATGTCGGTGGTCGACACCGTCGCCGACGATCAACTCGGTCCCGGTGCCCAGGTCGAAGCCAGCGAGATCCGCCGGATCCTCGGCGCGTCGATCCTCGCTCTGCCCGAGCGTGAACGCACCGTTCTCGGCCTGTACTACTACGAGTCGATGACCCTGGCCGAGATCGGAACGATCCTCGGCGTCAGCGAGAGCCGGGTCTGTCAGATCCACGGCAAGGCGGTCCTGCAGCTCCGCTCGCGCCTGCTCGCAGCGACCCGCGAGAGCTGAGCGTCCGCCGCTCGTCCACGACGCCCATCGGGGCGCCCGCACTTCCCCCGACGTACAGGTTCGATCGAAGGGGAAGTCATCATGTCCATCCGCTCGCTGTCGATCGCGCTCGCCGCGGTCGCACTCGCACTCGTGGTCGTGGCGTCGCCAACGGCCCGCGCCGGCGCGCAGCCCACCCCGTGGGTCGAACCCGTTTCCGCTCCGGTGGTCGACGGCTATCGACCCCCCGCGCACGTCGGCGCGCCGGGCAATCGGGGTTGGGAGTACGCCACCGAACCGCGATCGGTCGTGGTGGCGGCAGGGCCCGGCATCGTCGTGTTCGCCGGACCGATCGGCGACGTCGCACTACATCTCGGTTCAGCACCCCGACGGCCGTCGCACGACGTACTCCCATGTGGCGACCACCGGGGTGGCGGTCGGCGACACGGTCGCCGCCGGGACGCCGCTCGGTACCACCGGCGACCGCCTGCACTTCGGCGTGCGGGTGGGACCGGACTACCAGGACCCTGCGGAGCTCTTCGTCGGCGCCGCACCCGCTGGGTCCGCGGCAGCAGCAGCGGACGGCGGAGATCTTCGGCTCGTCCCGTCGGGAGCGCGGCCTGCGGCGACCCAGCCCCGTTCTTCTGCACGAGCCCACAGGGCGATCACCCGACCGGGGACCTGGTTCGGGCAATGGCAGGCGGCGCGGCAGCCGCTGGTCGGAGCCCCGTCGGCCGGCTCGAGCGCTCGGGGGTGGTCCGGCGCTGTGACGGATACACTCGCCGCCGGTCCTCAGCACACCGCTGAGGCACCATGACACCCAAGCTCACCCGGACCATCCCCACGGTCGCCGCTGTCGCGGTGCACGGTCCGGGCTTCGCAGAACCGTCGGGGAGGAGAATCCCATGGCACCCGTCGTCACCATGCGCCAGCTGCTCGAAGCCGGCGTCCACTTCGGTCATCAGACCCGTCGTTGGAACCCGAAGATGCAGCGCTTCATCTACGGCGAGCGCAACGGCATCTACCTGATCGACCTGCAGCAGACCCTCGATCGGATCGTGACCGCCTACACCTTCGTGCGCGACACCGTCGCCAACGGTGGCCAGGTCCTGTTCGTCGGTACCAAGAAGCAGGCCCAGGACAGCGTGCAGTCCTACGCCGAACGCTGCGGCCAGCCCTATGTCAACCAGCGTTGGCTCGGCGGCATGCTCACCAACTACGAGACCATCTCGAAGCGGGTCGGCAAGATGAAGGAATACCAGCGCATGCGCGACTCGGGTGAGTTCGAGGCCATGCCCAAGAAGGAAGCGCTGTTGCTCAGCCGCGAACTCGACAAGCTCGAGCGCAACCTCGGCGGTATCCGCAACATGGAGAAGCTGCCCCAGGCCGTCTTCGTGCTCGACACCAAGAAGGAACACATCGCCGTCACCGAGGCCAACAAGCTCGGCATGGCCACCATCGCGGTGGTCGACACCAACTGCGATCCCGACATCATCCGCTACGTGATCCCGGGCAACGACGACGCCATCCGCTCGGGCGACCTGATGTGTCGCGTGATCTGTGAGGCCGTCGAGGAAGGCCGCCTCATCGCGGCCAAGCGCAACGAGGCCACCATGGAGCGCAGCGCAGCCGAAGAGGCCGAGGTCGCCGCCCAGCAAGAGCAGGCCCGTGCCGCCGCAGCGGCAGCTGCTGCAGAACGTGAGGCCCGCATCGCGGCCACGCTCTCGCAGTCCGCCGAGGCCGCACCGGCCCAAGGCGAAGCCCCCGCCGAGCCCGCCGCAGCCGCGGCACCTGCCGACGCAGCCCCTGCCGCCGCGCCCGAGGCCGCCGCGGCCCCGGACGCAGCTGCGACCCCCGCCGAGGCCGGCACCGACGGTGCCGACGAACCCACAGGAGCATGACGGTGGCCGACTTCACCGCCAAGGACGTCCAACGCCTGCGCCAAGCCAGCGGCGCCGGGATGATGGACGCCAAGAAGGCCCTCGAGGCCGCCGCAGGCGACTTCGACGCAGCACTCCAGGCGCTGCGCGAAAAGGGCCTCGCAAAGGCCGACAGCCGCAGCGATCGCGAGAGCAGCGACGGTGCCGTCGCCATCGCCCGCGACGGCGCGCGCGCCGCGCTCGTCGAGCTGAAGTCCGAGACCGACTTCAGCGCCAAGGCCACCGATTTCGTCAACCTGGCACGAACGAACTCGCCGCTCTGGTCCTCGCCGGCGGCCCCGATGCCGTCGCCGCGAAGGCCGACGAGATCGACGACATGCGCATCGCCAAGAAGGAGAACATCGCCCTCGGCACGGTGGCGCTCATCGAAGCGGCCGACGGCAACGAACTCGACGCGTACCTCCACAGCGACTGCCGAGGGCCGTGGCACCAACGGCGTCATCATCGAAGCCACCGGCGTCGATGCCGCGACGCTGCACGAGATCGCGCTGCACATCGCCTTCGCGAAGCCCTCGGCGCTCACCCGCGACGAGGTCGACCCCGCAGCCATCGAGGCCGAACGCGAAGCCGCACTCGGGGTCACCAAGGCCGAGGGCAAGCCCGAAGCTGCATGGGACAAGATCGTCGAGGGTCGGGTCAACAAGTGGCTGTCCGAGCGCGTGCTGGTCGAACAGGGCCTGTTCGGCGAGAAGCAGACCGTCGCCGATCGCATCGGATCGGGCACCATCGTCCGGTTCGTCCAGGCCTACATCGGCGACTGAACACGATGCCGTGGCGGTCCCCGACGGGACCGGCTCGGCCGAAAGGGGCACCATGACCGAGCGGACACCTGGCGGCGGATCCACGCCATCACGTTGGAAGCGAGTGGTGCTCAAGCTCTCGGGCGAGGCGTTTGCCGGCGATGCCCCCTACGGCATCGACGGCTCGGTCGTTCGCAAGGTCGCACAACAGATCGTCACCGTGCGCAACGAGTACGACGTCGAGCTCGCCGTCGTGGTCGGCGGCGGCAACATCTGGCGGGGCATGTCCGGCGCCGGCGCCGGCATGGACCGCGCGCAGGCCGACTACATGGGCATGCTGGCCACCGCGATCAATGCCCTGGCGCTCCAGGACACGCTCGAACAGCTCGGCCAACCCACGCGTGTGCAGAGCGCGATCCACATGTCCCAGGTCGCCGAGCCCTACATCCGACGTCGGGCCGTGCGTCACCTCGAAAAGGGTCGGATCGTCATCTTCGCCGGCGGCACCGGCAACCCGTTCTTCACGACCGACACCACCGCGGCGCTGCGTGCCGTCGAGATCGAGGCCGGCGCCGTGCTCAAGGGCACGCACTCCGGTATCGAAGGGGTCTACACCGCCGACCCCAAGCTCGAACCCGATGCCGAACTGCTGTCCGAGGTCACCTACATCGAGGTGCTCAACCGAGGCCTCAAGGTCATGGATTCGACGGCCATCACCTTGTGCATGGACAATGCCCTTCCCATCGTCGTGTTCGATCTCATGGGCGACGGCAACGTCGGGTCCATCCTCGGTGGTGCACCCATCGGTACGCTGGTCCACTGACACGACCGTCCGCAAACGACCCGCGAGGAGCGAACGTGAGTGACGAGCTGATCGAGGTGATCCTCGCCGACGCCGCCGAGTCCATGGCGAAAGCGGTCGCGCACGCTCGCCAGGAGTTCTCCACGATTCGTACCGGTCGTCCGAGCCCCGCACTGGTCGAACGGATCGCGGTCGAGTACTACGGCAGCGAGGTGCCGCTCCAACAGCTGGCGAGCTTCTCGGTGCCCGAGGCGCAGCTCCTCGTGATCTCGCCGTTCGACAAGGGCTCGATGGACGCGATCGAGCGCGCCATCCAGCTGGCCGATCTCGGCCTGTCGCCCAGCAACGACGGCGTGGTGCTGCGTCTGAACTTCCCGCCGCTCACCGAGGAGCGCCGCAAGGAGTACGTCAAGATCGTCAGGGGCATGGCCGAGGACGCGAAGATCGCCGTGCGCAACAGCCGTCGCAGCGCTCGCCAGGATCTCGAACAGCTCGGCAAGGACGGCGACGTCTCCGAGGACGACGTCACCCGTGCCGAGAAGCAGCTCGATGGCCTGACCCACGACACCGAAGCCGACATCAACGCCGTGCTGGCCCAGAAGGAACAAGAACTGCTGGAGGTGTGAGCGCGTCGGCGATCCGGGGGCGGCCCGGGTCACCAGCCGAGTGCGAACACCCCCGACAGATGACCCAGACCCGTCCCGGTGCCTCGCGGCACGGCGGCGGCAGGACCCGGAGGTCCTCGAAGTGGACAACGAGCCTGAAGACGAACGAGAGGGCATGCGGATCCTGCGGCCCGATGACGACGATCCCGGATTGCCGCACTGGACCGAACCCGGCACCGGACAGATCCCGCTCGTCGACGACAACGACGACGAACTCGCCGCATGGTCATCGCTGAGCAACAGCGGCCCGCGCTGGCGCGATGACCTCGATGAACCTGCGCCGGTCACCCCGTTGACTCCGCAAGCGCAATCGGAGATGCCCGCCATCGGCGGCAATGCCGAAGACGACTTCTTCGGCTACGACGGCACCGGTGCGCCGCCACCGTCACGCGGACGCGAGCCGGCGCAGCCACAGCGAGCGACCCGGGCCGCCACCACCCAGGCCAATCCCGCCGATCTCGCCCAGCGGATCGGTACGGCCCTGGCGCTCGGTGCCGTTGCCATCTTGTGCCTGTTGATCGGCAAGGCGGTCACCCTGTTGCTGATCGCCGCGATCCTCGGCGTCGCCGCGTCGGAGTTCTTCGTCACGCTGCGCCGCGTCGGCTACCAGCCCGTCACCCTGCTCGGCCTCACCGCTGTGGTCGCGTCTACCGCTCAGCGTCTACTGGCGCGGCGAGTCCGGTATCGGCGTCGTGCTCTTCTTGACGATGGTGTTCGGCGTGCTCTGGTATCTCGTCGGCGTCCAGGATGAACGGCCGGTCCCGAACCTCGGGCATCACGTTCCTCGGAGTGGTCTACGTCGGTGTGCTCGGCTCGTTCGCCGCGCTCGTTGCTCGACACACCCGACGGCATCGGTCTGTTGCTGTCCACCATCTTGTTGGCGGTCGGCTACGACGTCGGCGGCTACTTCGTCGGGCGCGCCATGGGCCGTTCGCCGCTGCACGAGAGCAGCCCCAACAAGACCGTCGAAGGCCTCATCGGCGGCATGGTGACCACCGTCGTGGTGGCAGTCGGCATCGCAATCGTCGGCATCGAACCCTTCGGCGGCGACGTGTTCGGCACCTTCGACACGATCCTCGTCGGCATCGCCGCCGCCGTCGTCGCCCCCATCGGCGACCTCGCCGAATCACTCATGAAGCGAGACCTCAAGGTGAAGGACATGGGCACCATCCTTCCCGGCCACGGCGGCCTCCTCGACCGCTTCGACGCACTCCTCTTCGTCCTCCCGACCGTCTACTACACGGTGCGGTTGCTCGCGTAGCGGGGCCTCGCTTCGAAGGGAGGCTGAGGGCAGCTCAGCGTGGGCACGCGCTCGGCTCAGCCCAGCTTCTCCAGCATTGCCCGCATCTGGGCGTGGACGGTCTCGATGGCTTGGAGGGGGCGGATCATGACGCGGAACTCGATGATGGTGGCGTCGTCGTCGCAGGTGATGATGTCGACGCCGTTGACGAACTTGGCGTCGACGGTGGTCTCGAACTCGAGCATCGCGTGGTGGCCCTGCAGGATCTCCTTGGTGTAGTGGAACCCCGACTTCGTGGCCTCGCCGTCGGGTGCGGCCGGGTCCGATCCGGCATCGGGGCCGAGGGTGCCGCCGGCTGCGGTCAGGTAGAGCTTGGTCACCTCACGGCCCTGTTGGGGCGTGAACACGATGGGGGACAGGAACACGCAATCCGGATGCAGGATGGCATCGAGTCCGCCGTCGAGGCGTCCCCGCAGGTGGTCGTGCCAGCGTTCGATGCAGCGGTGGATCGGTTCGTCGTGATCAGCCATGCGTCAATCGTGGCACCTGCCACGGATGCCCGCCGGAGCCGAGCCGGCTGGGCAGCACTGCCCCCACACCCGCCACCTACACTCGGCGCTCGTGACGACGGTTGCGGTTTTGGGATCGACAGGATCGATCGGGACGCAGACCTTCGACGTCGTGCGCACCGAACCCGACCGTTTCGACGTCGTCGCCATTGCCGCCGGCACGTCGGTCGATGCCGTCGTCGAGCAGGTCCGGGAGTTCTCGCCGGCGCTGGTGGTGATGGCCACCGAAGCGGCCGCCGACGCTGTCCGTGAGGCGGTGGCGCCGGACGTGGCGGTCCATCACGGACCCGAGGCCCTGGCCGATGCAGCCCGCAGCGCCGAGACCGTGGTCAACGCCGTCGTCGGTTTCGCCGGGCTCCCGGTCACCCTGGCCGCACTCGAATCGGGACGGCGCCTGGCGCTCGCCAACAAGGAATCGCTCATCGCCGCCGGCCCGGTCGTGCAACAGGCCCGGCGTACCCCGGGAGCCGAGATCGTTCCGGTCGACTCCGAGCACTGTGCGCTGCACCAGTGCCTGCGCTCGAACGAGGCCCTCGCCGACACCGGGCGGCCCGACCGGGTCGAGCGTCTCGTCCTCACCGCCAGCGGTGGCCCGTTCCGTGGGCGGAGCCGCGCCGAGCTCGCAGCGGTCACCATCGACGACGCACTGGCGCACCCGACCTGGTCGATGGGCCCGAAGATCACCGTCGATTCGTCGACCCTGATGAACAAGGGTCTCGAGGTCATCGAGGCCCACGAGCTCTACGGCACGCCCTACGACGCGATCGAGGTCGTGGTCCACCCCCAGTCGGTGGTGCACTCGATGGTCGAGTTCAGCGACGGGTCGACCATGGCCCAGCTGTCGATGCCCGACATGCGTCTGTGCATCGGCTACGCGTTGGCCTACCCGGACCGGCTGGCGACGGCATTCGGACGTATCGACTGGACGCGAGCTGGCTCGCCTCGACTTCGAACCCCCGGACCTCGATGCGTTCCCCTGCCTCGGTCTGGCCTTTGCCGCCGGCCGCGACGGCGGATGCGCGCCGGCGTGGTTGAATGCAGCGAACGAAGTCGCCGTCGAGGCCTTTCTCGGCGGACGCATCGGCTGGTTGGGCATCGCAGACCTGCTCCGGAGCGTTCTCGACGAATTCGATGGAACATCGGCCGACTCCGCCGATGTTGTCTACGAGGTCGATCGCCTGGCCAGGGAGGCCACGCGTCGCCGCTTGAGGAGCGTGGCATGAGCGAGATCATCCGGGACGGCACCGAGACGGCCGACGACGCCTCCGTGTTCGACCGTGACGCCGGTGTCGGCGGGCGCTCGGAACCACCCCCACCGCCGTCGGGGCCGGTCACCGCCGAACCCAAGTCCAGCCCGGTGGGGCTGCTGGTGCTGGTCGGTCTGTTGATCTTCGCCGGCGTGTCCGGCGGGATCTCGCTGGTCGTCGTCATCGTGTCGCTGGTCATCATGATCTTCATGCACGAGCTCGGCCACTACCTGGCTGCTCGCCGCGGTGGGATGAAGACCACCGAGTTCTTCATCGGCTTCGGCCCCAAGCTCTGGTCGTTCCGGCGTGGCGAGACCGAGTACGGGTTCAAGGGCATCCCGCTGGGTGCATACGTGCGCATCATCGGCATGAACAACCTCGAAGAGGTCGATCCCGCAGGACGAGCCCCGCACCTACCGCCAGCAGTCCTACCCGAAGCGGATGCTGGTCGCCGTCGCCGGATCGGGCATGCACTTCCTCATGGCGCTGGCGCTGCTCTATGTCGTGCTCGTCACCAACGGCATCGAGATCGACGACGCAGCCGGCGAGACCGACTGGGCCATCGAGCTCGTCGAGGCCGGGGGCCCGGCCGACGTCATCGGGCTCCAAGAGGGCGATCGGGTCCTGGCCGCAGGCGGCATCGAGTTCGCGACCTGGACCGATGCCCGGCTGTTCGTCGAGGCAGAACCCCGGCGAGACGTTCGACTTCACGGTGCTGCGCGACGGCGAGACCGTGGTGGTGTCGGGTGCGATCGGCGCCCGGGAGAGCGATCCCGACATCGGACGCATCGGCGTGGCCCGCACGCCGGCACCGTTCATCCAAGAAGGGCCCGATCGAGGCGATCCCGAAGACCTTCACCGAGTTCGGCAGCGCCGTGCAGCTGACGATGACCTCGCTCGGTCGATTTCTTCAGCCCGTCGAGCCTGGCCGACTTCTTCGGACGCCTCGACGGCACCGACGACACCGCGACCGAACCGGCCGGCTGCCGGGTCGCCTGCCGGCAGCGCAACGTCCGTCGGAGGCCGACGAGGATGGCCGCATCCTGTCGATCGTCGGCGCGACCCGCATCGGTGCCGAACTCACCGATCGAGGGCATCACGGGGCTGTTGTTGTTCTTGTTCAGCATCAACGTCTTCGTCGGGGTGTTCAACCTGATCCCGCTGCTGCCGCTCGACGGCGGCCATGTGGCCGTCGCCACCTACGAGCGGTTGCGGTCGCGGGGCGGGCGCCGCTACCACGCCGACGTCGGCAAGCTCGTCCCGCTCACCTATGCCGTGGTGTTGGTGTTGATCACCATCGGGGTCGCCGCCATCTACCTCGACATATCCGACCCCGTGTCGTTGTGACGCCGGCCGAGCGGGTTCGCGCTGGTCCGGGCAGCGATGTCGCCAGGAGTGCGCTGATGGATGTTTCCGCCGGTTTCGATCGTCGCCCGACCCGCCAGATCATGGTGGGTTCGGTGCCCGTGGGTGGGGGAGCGCCCATCACGGTGCAGTCGATGACCACCACCAAGACCGCCGACGTCGACGCCACGCTGCAGCAGATCTACGCGCTCGCCGCAGCGGGCGCCGACATCGTGCGGTGCACGTGCAACGAGATCGAGGCCGCCGAGGGCCTGGCGCAGATCGTGCCACGCTCGCCGGTGCCGATCGTGGCCGACATCCACCATCAGTACAAGATGGCCCTCGCTGCACTCGAGGCCGGGGTGCACTGCCTGCGCCTCAACCCGGGCAACATCAAGAAGCCCGAGCACATCAAGACTGGTCGCCGCCGAGGCCCGCGATCGGGGCATCCCGATTCGCATCGGTGTCAACGGCGGGTCGCTGCACCCGGACCTCTACGCCAAGTACGGCGGCAAGGTGACGCCCGAGGCCATGGTCGAGTCCGCCCAACAGGAGCTGGCCTACTTCGCCGACGTCGACTTCGACGACGTGAAGATCTCGGTCAAGGCGTCGAGCGTGCCGCTCATGATCGAGGCATATCGCCAGCTCAGCGAGGTCACCGACCATCCGCTGCATCTCGGCGTCACCGAGGCCGGACCGCCCCCGGCGGGGTTGGTCAAGTCGACTGCGGGCATCGCGACGCTGTTGGCCGAGGGCATCGGCGACACCATCCGGTATTCGCTCACCGCCGACCCGGTACAGGAGGCCAAGGCGGGGCGGATGCTCCTCGAGGCGATGGGGCTGCGTGAACGCAAGAACGTCGATCTCATCGCCTGCCCGTCGTGTGGGCGTGCCGAGATCGATGTCTACGCCGTCGCCGAGGCCGCGCAGGAAGCGTTCGCCGACAAGGAGATCCCGCTGCAGGTCGCCGTGATGGGCTGTGTCGTCAACGGGCCGGGCGAGGCCCGCGACGCCGACATCGGCATCGCCGCGGGCAACAAGCGCGGCCACTTGTTCGTGAAGGGCCAGAACGTTGCCGTCGTCGCCGAGGACGACATGGTGGACGCCCTCGTCGAGTGGGCGACCTTCATCGCCGAACACGGTGCCGAGGCCGCCGTCGCCCGGGTCGACACCGCCAAGGCCGCACGCGAGGCCGAGGCAGACCGGGCCCGACTGCTCGCCGATCAGGGCGACGATGTCAACGACGCCGAAACCCGGGTCGACCTGATCCGCAAGCTCTGAGCGGCGCCGTGCACGCATCGTCGTGCCGCCACGGTGGCCGCAGGGCCTTCCACCGGACGTGGGTGACCGGCGGGTATACTCCTGCCGGTCTTAGATCCGTTCGGAGCGAGGCGTGGGCCCAGGCCCACGCCTTTCGTTTCTCTCCGACACGGTGCAACCGAATGTGTGTGCAACCGAGATTCCGTCCGTCAGAGAGGAGGGCAGCCATGAGCATCATCGACACCGTCACCGAGCTGGTGACAGAGATCATCGATCCGTTCGGGCTGCGCCTCTACGACGTCGAACTCAACGGCGGCACCCTGCGCGTGACCGTCCAGGGCGACGACGGGGTCGATCTCGACCGCTTGGCCGAGATCACCCGGCTGGTGTCGCGCTCGCTCGATGCCGACGACCCGATGCCTGGCCGCTACACCCTCGAGGTCTCGAGCCCCGGTCTCGAGCGTCGCCTGCGCACGCCTGCGCACTACCGCGGCGCCATCGGCGAGACCGTCACCGTCAAGCTGATGCCCGGCGTCGACGGCAACCGCCGTATCCGCGGCCAGATCACCGATGCCTCCGACGACGCCGTCGAGCTGCTCGGCGACGACGGCGCTCGCGCACCGCATCGACTACGACGACATCACCAAGGCCGTCACCGTGTTCGAGTGGGGCCCCGCCCCCAAGCCGGGCAAGGGCAAGGGCGCGAGCCCAGCGCAGCGCCGACCGCGACGCGGCATCGTCCGACCCTGCCACCGACCCAGAGAGGAGGGCAGCCGCCCGATGAACTCCGAGATGATGGAGGCGCTCCAGGCGCTCGCAGCCGACAAGGGGATCTCGGTCGACACGCTGTTCGCAGCGCTCGCCGACGCACTCGAATCCGCCTACAAGCGCATGCCCGACGCCCACGAGTACGCCTGGGTCACCATCGACCCCGATTCGATGGACATCCGGGTCCTGGCCCAAGAGCTCGACGAGGACGGCGAGCCCATGGGCGACGAGTTCGACGTCACCCCCGACAACTTCGGCCGCATCGCCGCGCAGACCGCCAAGCAGGTCATGATGCAGCGCATCCGCGAGGCCGAGCGCGAGCTCAAGTACGAAGAGTACGCAGGCCGCGAGGGCGACATCGTCACCGGCATCATCCAGCAGTCCGACAGCCGCTACACGCTGTTGGACCTCGGCCGGGTCGAGGCCTTGTTGCCCCAGGCCGAGCAGGTCCCCAACGAACGCCCCGACGCCAACGCCCGCATCAAGGCCTACATCGTCGAGGTCCGCAAGACGATCAAGGGCCCGCAGATCGTCGTCAGCCGCACGCATCCGGGTCTGATCAAGCGGCTCTTCGAACTCGAGGTCCCCGAGATCGCCGATGGCGTGGTCGAGATCATGGCCTGCGCCCGCGAGCCCGGGTCACCGCACCAAGATCGCCGTGCGTTCCAACGACACGAACGTCGATCCCGTCGGCGCCTGTGTCGGCGCTCGCGGCGCCCGTGTGCGCATGGTCGTCAACGAGCTGCGCGGCGAGAAGATCGACATCGTGCCGTTCTCCGACGACGACGAGGACTTCGTGATGAAGGCCCTGTCGCCTGCGAAGGTCAAAGAGGTGCGCATCGACCGCGACACCGGCACCGCCGAGGTGATCGTGCCCGACTATCAGCTGTCGCTGGCCATCGGCAAGGAGGGCCAGAACGCCCGCCTCGCCGCACGGCTGACCGGCTGGCGCGTCGACATCAAGTCCGAGACCCAGATCGCCGAGGAAGAGGCCTACGCCGACGTCGAGTGGGCCGAGGGCGAGTGGGTGCTCGACCCCGAGTCCGGCGAGCAGGTCTGGCAGCCCGCCGAGGGCGGCCCGGCCCTGTCGGCGGACCAGTGGGCCGAGCTGGGCGAGGAGCAGGCCGACGGCGAGAGGCGAGCCGGGCGACGCCGATGCACCGAGTGCCGATGCCGCACCGATCGGGACGACGCCGCCGGCGGAGCCGAGCCGGACGCCATCGACCGATGAGGCGATCGCCGACGCCACCGACGCCGATGACGATGCTGTGCCCGGCGACGACGCCGAGGCCGCTGCACCCGACGATCAGCCGGAGGCCGCCGCTTCGGTGGCTGCCGGTGACGAGCAGGCGCAAGGCGGCGGCGCATAGCCCCGACGCGCACCTGCGTCGGTTGTCGGGCCGCCCGGCCCGCGACCGAGCTGGTGCGTTTCCACCTCGCCGCCGACGGATCGATCCGGATCGGCACCGGCGAGGGGCGTGGTGCCTGGTTGTGCCCCGAGCTCGATTGCCTCGATACGGCGGTCCGGGCGTCGGCGTTTCCAGCGGGCCCTGCGGGCCGACATCGGCCAGGATTCGCTCGCCGCAGTGGCGCAGCAGATCCGCAGCCCGAGGATTTTCGACCGGATCGTGCCAGGATGGAAAGCTGTAGCGGGCGACGACCCGCTGCACACGAGAGAAGACCCAAGGGGCTGAACCGAAACCTTGCCAGCGAAAGTACGTGTCTATGAGCTCGCACGCGAGCTCGGAATGACGAACAAGGAAACGCTCGACCTGTGCGACGTGCTCGGGATCGGCGTCAAGAGCCATTCGTCGAGCATCGTCGATGCCCAGGCGGACCGCGTCCGCCGCAAGGCCGAGCGCGAAGGGCTGATTCGCGACGAACAGCCCGAGGAGCCGGCATCGGCCAAGCCTGCGAAGAAGTCCAAGAAGGCCAGCCAAGGCCGATGCGCGCCACCTGCCGACGAGGCTGCCGCGCGAGGCTGCGCGCACCGCCCGGCACCGGAACCGGTCGCAGACGCAGCCCCGGCCGAGCCCGCGCCTGCAGCTGCCGCCGAGCACCGGCCCCGGCGGCCGCCGAGAGCGCCGCGCTCCCGAAGCCCCGGCTCCGGAGCCTGCGCGAGACCTGTCGCCGAGCCCGCAACCGTCGAGGACGACGCCCCGGCCAAGCCGGCCCGAGTCGTGACCTCCAGTGGGAGCGCCCGCCCGCCCCGCCCGGTCGAGACCGCCGACGCGCCGGCCGCATCAGCGCCGACCCCGCCGGCACCCGCACCGGCGCCTGCCGAGGCGCCGCGGCGCACCCCGCCGCCGCCGCCGTCGGCACGCCCGGTCGACGCTGCCGCCAAGGCTGCGGCCGCCTCCGCGCCGCCCGGCGACGCCGCCGCTGTCGCCGTCGGGCAAGCCGATTCCACCGCCGCCGCCACCTCGGTCGTCGTCGGGTAAGCCGATTCCCCCGCCGCCCGGACGCGGCGGTCGTGGTCCTGCGCCCGCGCCTCCGGGTCGCGGTGCACGCCCCGGTGGCGGCCCCGTCCCGGTGGCGGTCGGCGGCATGGGACGCCCGTCGGGTCCCCCTCCCGGCGGTGGTGGCGGCCCGCGCCCCGGCGGTGGCGGTCCCGGTCGTGGTGGCCCGCAGCGGCCTCAGCAACGACGTCGCAAGAGCCGTCGTCGTCGTCGCACCGAAGAACTCCAGCCGATGGACGCGCCGTCCTACACGCCCCAGGACGCACCCGTCCCCGAGGGCGAGGTCGTCATCGAGCGTGCGTCGACGCCGCTCGACGTCGGTCCCAAGCTCAATCGGACCACTGCCGACGTCGTCCGCTTCCTGATGGAGCAGGGCGAGATGGTCACCGCCACCCAGTCGCTCACCGACGACATGATCGAGCTGTTCGCAGCCGAGGTCGGCGCCGAGATCCGCCTGGTCGATCCCGGTGAGGAGCAAGAGCTCGAGCTCAAGAAGAAGCTCGAGGTCGACGACGACTGGGACGAGATCGACGACGACGCCCCGCATCGCCCGCCGGTCATCACCGTCATGGGCCACGTCGATCACGGCAAGACCAAGCTGCTCGACCAGATCCGCAACGCGAACGTCGTCGCAGGCGAGGCCGGTGGCATCACCCAGCACATCGGCGCCTATCAGGTCGAAAAGAACGGTCAGCGTGCTGACCTTCCTCGACACGCCGGGCCACGAGGCGTTCACCGCCATGCGTGCCCGTGGTGCCGAGGCGACCGACATCGTCATCCTCGTCGTCGCAGCCGACGACGGGATGATGCCCCAGACCCTCGAGGCGCTCAACCACGCCCGTGCTGCCGACGTGCCGATCGTCGTCGCGCTCAACAAGATCGACCGTGACAACGCCGATCCCCAGCGGGTGCTGGCTCAGCTCGCCGAACGTGATCTGGTGCCCGAGTCCTGGGGTGGCGAGACCATCGTCAACGAGGTCTCGGCGCTGCAGAACATCGGTATCGACGAGCTGCTCGATTCGTTGCTGCTCGTCAGCGAGCTCGAGGACCTGCGGGCCTCGCCCGAGGGTCGCGCCCGCGGCATCGTGCTGGAGTCCCATCTCGACATCGGACGCGGTCCGGTGGCCACCGTGCTGGTCCAGCACGGCACCCTGCAAGGTCGGCGAACCCATGGTGGCCGGACCCGCGTGGGGTCGTGTCCGGGCGCTCATCGACGACCAGGGCAACCAGGTCAAAGTGGCCGGACCGTCGACGCCGGTCCAGGTGCTCGGGCTGTCCGACGTGGCCAGCGCAGGCGACGATTTCGTCGTCGCTCCCGACGAAAAGACCGCCCGCGATGTCGCCGGAACCCGCGAGCACTACCAGCGGGTGGCGTCGATCGGTCGTGACTGCCTCGGCAACGGCCGGTGGTGCCCGACTCGAGGACATCTTCTCCCAGATCCAGGCGGGCGAGTCCGCCACGTTGAACCTGATCGTCAAGGCCGACGTGAACGGTTCGCTCGAAGCGGTCACCGACAGCCTCCGCAAGCTCGAGCGCGACGAGGTCAAGCTGTCGTTCGTGCACCGTGGCGTGGGCGGCATCACCGAGAACGACGTGCAGTTGGCCTCGGCGGCCAACGCGACGATCCTCGGCTTCAACGTGCGACCGGACCGCAAGGCCCGCGAGCTCGCCGAGGTCGAACACGTCGAGGTCCGCAACTACGAGATCATCTACAAGCTCCTCGAAGACATCGAAGCCGCCATGCTCGGCATGCTGGCTCCGGAGTTCGAAGAGGTCGTGACCGGCGAGGCCGAGGTCCGCGAGATCTTCAAGGTGCCCAAGATCGGCTCGATCGCCGGTTGCTACGTGCTCAACGGGGTCATCACCCGTGGGTCCAAGGTGCGGTTCCTGCGTGAGGGAGCGATCATCTGGAAGGGCGAGATCGCGTCGCTCCGGCGGTTCAAGGAAGACGCCCGCGAGGTGGCCGCAGGCTACGAATGCGGCATCGGCCTGTCGGACTTCCAGGACCTCAAAGAGGGCGACATCATCGAGACCTTCGACGAGCGCGAGATCGCCCGCACCTGAGCCGGTCGGGCTCGTTCGCTGTCCCGATCGTGCATGTCCTGGCGATCCGTTTCGAGCTGATCATCCCGCACGCGCAGTCGCTCAAGGCCAAGCGTGCGGCGATCCGTCCGATCGTCGACGGCGGGCGTCACCGGTTTCCGGTGTCGCTCGCCGAGGTCGATCACCAGGACACCTGGCAGCGGGCCGCCATCGGCGCTGCGGTGGTGTCATCGAGTGCGACGGTGGCGACCGAGACCATCGACGATCTCGAACGGTTCGTGTGGGCCCAGCCCGACATCGAGGTCGCCAACGCGGAGCGCTCCTGGCTGGAGTGGTAGCGGGCACTACGCTTTCGCTCATGCGCCAGGCCATCTCCAGTGACTCCGCCGCCACCGTCGGTCCCTACAGCCACGCCGTGGAGGCGGCCGGCGTCGTGTACTGCTCGGGCCAGACGCCGGTCGATCCCGCCACCGGTCGCCTGGTCGTCGGCGGCATCGGGGCCCAGACCCGCCAGTGCTTCGCCAACCTGTTCGGCGTGCTCGCGGCGGCCGGTCTCGGTCCCGACGACGTGGTCAAGGTCAACGTGTACCTCACCCACATGCACGACTTCGAGACCATGAACGAGGCCTACCTCGAGGTGTTCGCCCAACCCCACCCGGCCCGCACCACCGTGGGCGTCTCCGAGCTCCCGCTCGGAGCCAAGGTCGAGGTCGAGCTCACCGCCGTTCGGCCCTGATGAGCCCCGGGTAGCCTGCATCGGATGGCTCGACGACGACAGCGCAATGCGCCGCGTGACTATCCCCGCACGGCTCGACTCAACGAGCTGTTGCGCGAGGTGATCGCAGACCAGATCGAGCGCATCGACGACGACGAGCTCGGATTCGTCAGCGTCACCAGCATCGAGGTCGACAGCGAGCTCACCCTCGCCAAGGTGTACGTCTCGTTCCTCGACGACGACGTCGACGGACAGCTCGCAGTGCTCTCCACCCACCGCGGCGCGATCCGCAAGGCCCTCGGCAGCCAGGCCCGCCTCCGTCGGACGCCCGACCTGCGCTTCCTGGCCGATCCATCGGTGCAGACCGGTGGCCGTATCGAGGAGATCCTGGCGGAACTCGACCTCGGTGCCGACGGCCACCCGGTCGACGGTGATCCGGACGCAGCCGCGGGCGCCGATGCCGACGGCGTCGCCGATCCCGGCGATGGGTAGGCGCGGCCGACCCGACACCGGGCCCGACGGGTTCGCCATCATCGACAAGGAGCCGGGCTGGACCAGCCACGACGTGGTGGCGAAGGCCCGGGGACTGCTCGGCACCCGCAAGGTCGGCCACTCCGGCACGCTCGACCCGCCGGCCACCGGCGTGTTGATCCTGGGTGTGGGGCGCGCCACCCGTCTGCTGCGGTTCGTGACCGAACTCCCCAAGACCTACGTGGCCACGATGGTGCTCGGCACCGAGACCTCCACGCTCGATGCCGAGGGCGAGGTCACCGCCACCCACGACATGGGCGCCGTCGATCTCGATGCCGTGCGCGTCGCCGCGGCCGCCTTCGTCGGGCCCATCGAACAGATCCCGCCGATGGTCTCGGCGGTCAAGGTCGACGGACGTCGCCTGCACGAGCTCGCCCGCGAAGGCATCGAGGTCGAACGCACGCCGCGGCCGGTCACCATCCACACCCTCGACGTCGCCGCCACCGACGAACCGGCGACCTTCGAGCTGACGGTGTCGTGCTCGTCGGGCACCTACATCCGCACGCTCGCCGCCGACATCGGCGCCGCGCTGGGCGGGGGAGCGCATGTCGGCCGACTGCGCCGCACCGCCATCGGCTCGTTCACCGAGGACCAGGCCGTGCCCATCGAGGCGCTCACCCCCGATGATCTGATCCCTCTCGCCGATGGTTTGCGGGACCGCGACGCCATCGTCGTCGACGACGAGACCGCGGCGGACATCCGCCACGGCAAGGTGCTCGAACGCTCGGCGTTGGGGGCGGACGGTGCCGGACCCTGGGCCGGTCCTGGCCGCCGACGGGGGATTGCTCGCCGTCTACGAGGCCCACCGTGGCACCACCGCCAAACCCGCCGTCGTCGTCGCCCGCTGAACCGTCGGTTTGCGAAATCTGGATATCTGGGTCCTGCGATGCCCGGATATCCAGATTTCGACGAGTACCGCCCGAGATCGGCGTACGGAGGCGACGTGGACTCGACACGCCATGGGCCCTTCATCGGGCGATAGCGTGGCGGGCCATGGAGATCATCGCCGACGGGTCCACCGTCCCCGACGACGTCGCCACGGCGTGCAGCATCGGGGTCTACGACGGAGTGCACCTCGGGCACCAGGCGCTTCTCGCCCAACTGCGGGCCCACGCCGACGAGCGAGGCCTGTCCACCGCCGTGGTGACCTTCGACAAGCATCCGGCGCTCATCACCCGTCCGGCCAACGCACCGAAGTTGCTCACCACGCTGGACCAGAAGCTCGAGCTGCTCGATCTCGCCGGCATCGACTACGTGTACCTGATCGAGTTCACCGAGGAGCGTTCCCAGACGTCGGCCGCGGAGTTCTTCCGTGAGGTGTTCGTCGACGGCGTCAAGGCCAAGGCCATCATCGTCGGCGAGGACTTCCACTTCGGCCGCGACCGTGAGGGCAACGTCGAACTCCTCCACGCCGAAGGCGAGGGCCGCGGGATCGATGTCACCGGTCTCGAACTGGTCAAGGTCTCCGCCGACGCGCCCGAGCCGGTGTCGTCGACGGCCATCCGCCGCAAGCTCGCCGGCGGCGACATCGACGACGTCAACGCCATGCTCGGCCGATACTTCGAGGTGCGTGGCCCAGTGGTCGAAGGCGACAAGCGCGGCCGCCTCATCGGGTTCCCGACCGCCAACGTGCCGGTGTCGAAGCAGATGGCGTGGCCCGCCGATGCGGTGTACGCCGGCTGGTACATCCACGAGGACGGGACCCGGTCCATGGCCGCCATCAACATCGGCCGGCGTCCGACCTTCTACGAACACGCCGAACAGTCACTGCTCGAGGCCCACCTGCTCGACTACGACGGTGACCTCTACGGCAACCAGGCCCGGGTCCAGTTCGTGCAGTTCCTGCGCAGCGAACAGCGCTTCGACGGTATCGACGCCCTCAGCACCCAGCTCAAGCTCGACATCGACGCCGCCCGCGAGATCCTCGGCGGCTGACCGGGCCTGCGTGGCCTGAACGCCCGGCCCGGAGGGCGGTGGCCGGGCCTGCGTGGCCTGAACGCCCGGCCCGGAGGGCGGTGGCCGGGCCTGCGTGGCCTGAACGCCCGGCCCGGAGGGCGGTGGCCGGGCCTGCGTGGCCTGAACGCCCGGCCCGGAGGGCGGTGGCCGGGCCTGCGTGGCCTGGTTGGGGAGCGATCCGGATACCCTCGGCTCGTCTGGAACGATTCCAGATCGCGCGACGCGCGCATCACCGCTCCCCGGTTCGTCCAACGGACGGCCACGGGGGCTGGGTCCGACACCCGAAGCAAGGAAACACATGGCTGCAAATCTCCCGCCGAAGAGCGACACGATCGCCGACAACCGTCTGCACGACAGCGACACAGGGTCGCCGGAAGTCCAGATCGCATTGTTGAGTGATCGCATCAACCACCTCACCGAGCACCTGAAGGTCCACAAGAAGGACCATCACAGCCGGCGAGGGCTGCTGATGCTGGTCGGTCGCCGGCGGCGAATGCTCGACTACGTCGCCAAGAACGACGTCGAGCGCTACCGGGCCATCATCGCCAAGCTCGGGCTGCGTCGCTGACACAATAGAGATCGATCCGACGAGCGGCCTGTGGGCCGCTCGTCTCGGTGCTGGGCCTGCTTCACAGCGGGTCGGGCTCCGACGGATCGCCACAACCTCGGCGCTGGAGGGTTCAGCTGCCAGTTGAAGATGCCCGGGCCGCCGCTGCGAGGTCGGGGCCTCTCCAACTGGGAAGCTGATCTCCGTCGCCGAGTGTCGAACCGGAACGTCCGGTCCGATCACGTAGCGGAGCCGAACGGGCTCCGTGGAAAAGGAGTTCAGATGGCGGAAGCCATTGAAGTCACCGGGCCAGTTGGCGCCGATGACAAGATCATGACCCTCGAGACCGGCAAGCTGGCCGGTCTGGCCAACGGCTCGGTCGTGGTCACCATGGGCCGCACCAAGGTGCTGGTCACGGCCACGGCGAACAAGTCCGTTCGTCCCGGCACCGATTTCTTCCCGCTGACGGTCGACTTCGAAGAGCGCAGCTATGCCGCGGGCAAGATCCCCGGTTCGTTCTTCCGTCGTGAGGGCCGTGCCGGCGAGAACGCCATCTTGGCGTGTCGCCTGACCGACCGGCCGCTGCGGCCGCTGTTCCCCGAGGGGTTCCGCAACGACGTCCACGTCGTCGCCACGGTCATCGGTGCCGACATGGAGAACCCCTACGACGTCATCTCCATCAACGCCGCATCGGCAGCGCTGAGCATCTCGGGCATCCCGTTCTCGGGTCCGCTCGGCTGTGTGCGCATCGCGTTCGACCAGGACGGCGAGTGGATCGTGCACCCGACCTACCAGGAGGGCGAGGAATCGACCTTCGAGATGGTCGTGGCCGGTCGTCTGCTCGACGACGGCGACGTCGCAGTGATGATGGTCGAGGCCGGTGGCACCGAGAAGGCCGCCCGGTACTACGACATGGGCGCCCCCAAGGTCGACGAAGCCGTGCTCGCGTCGGGACTCGAGGCTGCGAAGGGTCCCATCAAGGACGCCATTGCCCTGCAGCGCCAGCTCATCGCCCGCGCCGGGGTGGCCACGCCGCTCGAGTTCACCACTGCGGTCGACTACAGCGACGAGATCTTCGCCGCCGTCGAAGCCGCCGGTCGCGACAAGATCGCCGCCAGCCAGACCATCGCCGACAAGTCCGATCGCCAGGACGCCGAGAACGCCGCACGCGACGAGATCCTCGCCGCGGTGGCCCCGCAGTTCGCGGACGATCCCGACGCCGAGAAGCAGATCAAGGCCGCCGTGCGCAGCCTGACCAAGTCGATCGTGCGCAAGCGCATCGTCGACGAGGGCATCCGCATCGACGGCCGGACCCCCACCGAGCTGCGGCCGCTGTCGGCCGAGGTCGGTCTGTTGCCGACGGCGCACGGTTCGGGCCTGTTCCAGCGTGGCGAGACCCAGGTACTGAACGTCACGACGCTCGGCACCAAGCGCATGGACCAGATGATCGACGGCATCGATCCCACGACGCGCAAGCGCTACATGCACCACTACAACTTCCCGCCGTTCTCCACCGGTGAGGCCGGCTTCATGCGCGGCCCCAAGCGCCGTGAGATCGGTCATGGTGCGCTCGCCGAGCGTGCACTGGTGCCGGTCATCCCGTCGATCGAGGACTGGCCCTACACCCTGCGTGTGGTGTCCGACGTGTTGGCCTCGAACGGGTCGACGTCGATGGCGTCGGTGTGTTCGTCGTCGCTGTCGCTCATGGACGCCGGCGTGCCGATCAAGGCGCCGGTCGCCGGTATCGCCATGGGCCTCGTCTACGCCGAGGGCAAGTACACCCCGCTCACCGACATCCTCGGTGCGGAGGATGCATTCGGCGACATGGACTTCAAGGTCGCCGGTACCGAGGACTACGTCACCGCCTTGCAGCTCGACACCAAGATCGAGGGCATCCCGGCCGACGTGTTGGCCCAGGCGCTCGAACCAGGCCAAGGACGCTCGGATGCAGATCCTCGAGGTCATGAACGCAGCGATCGCCGAACCCCGCGACGACGTGTCCGAGGTGGCACCCAAGATCATCAGCTTCGAGATCCCGATGGACAAGATCGGTGAGGTCATCGGTCCCAAGGGCAAGACGATCAACACCATCCAGGACGAGACCGGCGCCGAGGTCATCGTCGACGACGACGGTGTCGTCGGCCACGTGGCCATCGCCTCACCCAACCGCGACGCGGTCTACGAGGCGCAGCGTCAGATCGAGCTGATCCTCGATCCCGCCGACGGCCGGTGTCGACGAGGTCTACACCGGCAAGGTGGTGAACATCACCAACTTCGGGGCGTTCGTCAACATCCTTCCCGGACGTGACGGGCTGGTGCACATCTCCAAGATCGGTGGCGGCAAGCGCATCGACAAGGTCGAAGACGTGCTGACGCTCGGCCAGGAGATCGAGGTCCGGGTCGAAGACATCGACCCGAACGGCAAGATCAGCCTGATCCCCACCGACACCGACGCCCTCAACGCCGGTTCCGGCGGATCGTCCTCGGGTGGTGGCTCCTCGCGGGGTCGCAGCGATGACGGTGGTCGTGGCCGCGACAGCGGTCGCCCCAGCGGCGAGACCGATCGTGGCGACGGCGACGAGGTCGGCAGCGACGACGCCACCGAGGTCGTGACCTTCGAGGACGACTTCGAGGCCCAGCTGCGCGACGAGCACGGCGATCTCGGCCCGGCCGAGGTCGGCGGTGGTGGCGGCGGCGGTGGCGGCGACCGTGGTGGTCGCAGCCGCAGCCGTGGCAGCCGCAACCGCGGAGGCCGCGGCCGCCGCTGAGCCTGGCTCACCGAAACGTGACGGATGCGCAGATCCCCCAGGGGGTCTGCGCATCGGCGTTTTCGGGCACGCCACCTGGCACCATGGAGCCCATGACGATCACGGTCGGGGTACTCGGAGCGGCAGGACGGATGGGGGCGACGGTGTGCGGTGCCGTGCACGAGGCCGACGGGATGGAGCTCGTCGCGGCAGTCGATCCGACGGCGACCGGACGCAGCGTCGCCGAGGTCGGGGGAGCTCCGGTCGAGCTGACGATCGTCGATGACGTGGCGGCCTGCGTCGACGCAGGCGCGCAGGTCGTGGTCGACTTCACCGTGGCCGCGGCATCCCGTGCGAATCTGCCGGATGCTCGCCGAGGCCGGCGTCCACGCAGTGGTCGGAACCACCGGATTCGACGATGACGACCTGGCGGCGTTGCGCACGGCGTTCACCACCGAGCAATTGCGTGATCGCCGCGAACTTCGCGATCAGCGCGGTGTTGATGATGCGCTTCGCCGAGTTGGCCGCTCCGCTGTTCGACACCGTCGAGATCATCGAATACCACCACGACGCCAAGGTCGACGCCCCGTCGGGTACCGCCATGGCCACCGCCGAACGCATTGCCGCTGCATCGAACCAGTGGCGAAGCGACCCGACCGAGACCGAGGTCGTCCCAGGCGCTCGCGGCGGTGCCGGACCCGGCGACATCCGCATGCATGCCGTGCGGATGCACGGCATGCTGGCCCATCAGGACGTCATCTTCGGCGCCGAGGGCCAGACCCTGCGGCTGCGTCAGGACTCCTATGATCGCTCGTCGTTCATGCCCGGTGTCGTGCTGGCCGTGCGCCGCATCGCCGACCACCCCGGCCTGACCATCGGCCTCGACACCATCCTGGGCGTCTGAGTCCGGCTGGGGACTCCTGACCCCACGGGGGTCCCAGCGAATCATCCGCCGCACCGGACCGAAGGGCACTGCTGTCATGGCCCCATCACAGGTTTCGCTGATCGCCCGGGGCGTGTCGATCGAACGGGGCGACCGCACCGTGCTCGCCGACGTCGACCTCACCGTCACCGAGCGCACGCGCCTGGCCGTCGTCGGCCCCAACGGCGTGGGCAAGAGCACGTTGCTGGGGGTGCTGGCCGGCGACGTCGAACCCGACCAAGGCACCGTGACCCGGGCCCCGGAGCGGGCGACCGTCGGCCTCGTGCGCCAGGTGTTCGACCGCTCGGCTGCCACACGGTGCGCGCGCACATCGCCGATGCGTTGGGTGTCGCCGCCGCCACCGGAACGCTTCGAGGCCGCCACCGCCGCGTTGGCCGACGGCGCACGCCGGTGCCGCGGACGACTACGACCACGCGCTGACCGCGTGGCTCGACAGCGGCGCCGCCGACCTCGATGCCCGCATCGCGCAGGTCGCCGCCGACATCGCTCTCGACCCGGCGCTGCTCGACGCAGCACCGTCCACGTTGTCGGGCGGCCAGGCCGCGCGGGTCGGTCTGGCCGTGGCGCTGCTCAGCCGCTTCGACATCACGCTGCTC
The DNA here is from genome assembly GCA_963716795.1 of uncultured Acidimicrobiaceae bacterium. GTDB lineage: Bacteria > Actinomycetota > Acidimicrobiia > Acidimicrobiales > UBA8592 > CAVQUE01. The sequence goes on from CAVQUE010000008.1 coordinate 503,963, forward strand.
GACGAGCCCACCAACGATCTCGACCTCGCCGGCCTCGCGTTCCTCGAGGACTGGGTACAGCGCCACAGCGGGGGGCTGGTGATCGTGTCGCACGACCGGGCGTTCCTGGAGCGGACCGTGACGTCGGTGCTCGAGATCGACGAGCACGATCACACGACATCGCTGTTCGCCGGCGGGTGGGAGGCCTACATCGCCGAGCGGGCGGTGGCCCGCTCGCTCGCCGAGGAGCGCTACGCCACCTACGTCGGCGAGCGCGACCGGCTGGCCGGCCGGGCCCAGCAGCAGCGCGAGTGGGCCACCAAGGGCCGGGCCAAGGCCACCCGGTCGCCGACGGACCCCGACAAGTTCGTGCGGGCCCACAAGATCGCCCAGACCGAGAAGCTCGCCGGCAAGGCCAAGGCAACCGAGCGGGCGATGGAACGCCTCGACGCCGTCGACAAACCCTGGGAGGGCTGGCAGCTGCGGTTCGACATCGCCGAGGCACCCCGCAGCGCCACCATCGTGGCTGCATTCGACGGCGCCGTGCTGCGTCGGGGCGAGTTCGTGCTCGGGCCGCTCGACGCTCGAGATCCGCTGGGGTGATCGTGTCGGGCTCGTGGGCCCGAACGGGGTGGGCAAGTCGACCTTCATCGAGGCGCTGCTCGGGCGCGTTGGCGCCTGTCGAGGGTCGGGTGGCGCTCGGTTCCGGTGTCGTGGTCGGCGAGCTCGACCAGGGCCGGCTGCTGTTCGAGGACGGGGACTCGCCGCTGCTGCGCGGTGTTCGAGGCGGCGACGGGCCTCGACGTCGCCGAGCACGGTCGGTGCTCGCGAAGTTCGGCCTCGACGCCGACGCGGTGGCTCGGCCCGCTGCGAGCCTGTCGCCGGGAGAACGGACCCGGGCATTGCTGGCGCTCTTCCAGGCTCGGGGCGTCAACCTGTTGGTGCTCGACGAGCCGACGAACCATCTCGACCTGGCCGGCATCGAACAGCTCGAGTCGGCACTGCGAGACCTACGGCGGGACGCTGGTGGTGGTGAGTCACGACCGCCGGTTCCTCGAGAACGTTGCCTTGAGCCGAACGATCGACCTCGGCGCGCCGGCGGACCCGCCCACTGAGCGCCTCGCCGGTGCCGGAGGCCGAAGGCTCGGCCGATGCCACCGGCCCTGCTTCGTCCATCGACAGGCCGCCTCAGTACGATCAGAGCCATGTACGCGTTCGCGCTGCGCCCCAAGTGGATTCTCAGCCACGTCCTCGTCGTGGCGCTGATCATCACGATGATCATCCTCGGGTTCTGGCAGCTCCAGCGCCTCGACGACCGCCGCGACCGCAACGATGCCATCGAGTCCCGCACCGCCGAACCGGTGGTGCTGATCGACGATCTGGTCTCGACCGCCGACGACTTCGCCATCGGCGACGCGCTGCAGTACCGGATCGTGGAGGCGTCCGGCGTCTACCAGCCCGCCGACCAGGTGCTCGTCCGCAACCGCACCGAGGATGGTCGCCCCGGCTACTGGGTGCTCACGCCGCTGCGCATCGACGGTGGCGACGCCGTCATCGTCAACCGGGGCTGGATCCCCAACGATCTCGACGCCACACCTGCGCCGCCGGCCGGTGAGGTGCGGGTGGTCGGGATGGTGCAGCCGACGTCGCACCGCGGAGGGCCTCCAGCGCGACGACCCGACCGAGGGTGTGCTGACCGAAGTCGGTCGACCCGACATCGACCGTTTGGCGCAACAGATCGCCTATCCGCTGCTGCCCGTGACGATCCAGCTCGAGGCGCAGGCACCCGCCGGTGGGCGATCTGCCCGCGGATGCTCGACCGCCCCGAGCTCGACGAGGGCTCGCACTTCTCCTATGCGATGCAGTGGTTCATCTTCACGACCATTGCCGTCGTCGGCTACCCGCTGGTGCTGCGACGCGTCGCCCGCAGCGAGAACGGAGACAGCCGGTCTGAGCGACATCCCTGAGATCTACCGGTAGCGAGCCCGTGCGATGCCTGCTCGCATCTGGGAGGGCACGAACCGAGTCTCGAGCTCATCCATCCGAGGGACCTCGCTCCTTCGATTGCCAGGCCTCCGACGTGTACCGATACGGCCTGCGAAATCAACCGATCGAGCAGAACCATGTCCGTTGTCGGAGCAGGGGCAGCGTTGATCCGGGCCGTCGTCGCTGGGCGCCTGCCTGCCATGTTTGTGGCCAATTCAGTCTCCTGTTGTGTGTTGAAGATCAGTGTCATACCCTCTCGGTATTGTGGGTGTCATGACGTTGCTCGCTGATCTCGCGGCCCGGCGCGACACCGATCTCACGGGTCTCGATGATGCTGGTTTGGCGGGGTTGGGGTCGTTGATCGCCCGTGGTCGTCGGGATCTGGCGGCGTTCGCGACGGCGGTGGCGGTGGAGGCGAAGCGTCGGCAGGTGTCGGGGTCGTCGCCGTGTCCGGAGGATCTGTCGGATCCTGATGGTGAGCAGTCCCAGCGGAGCCGTGCGAAGGATTCGGCGCGTGGCGAGATTCGTGACGATCTGCCCGGAGTCGGGTGCGGGTGCGGAGTCGGGTGTGGCGAAGACGGAGAACGCGGATCATCTCGCCGAGCGTCTGGGTCGGCTGTCGTCGTCGGAGAAGCAGCGTCTGGCTGCCCATGACGGGGAGATCGCGAGGAACGCGAGGCTGTTGCGCCCCGAGGCGTTCCGGATGTGGCTGGCGAAGCTGCTGGTCACGGTCGCCGATCCGCCCGATGATGCTGATGGGTTGTCGGCGGCGGAGCGGGCGAAGGCCGCGGCGGCGTGGATGATGGTCCAGCGCCCGGACGGGACCTGGGCGGTCGCGGGGTCGATGGATGATGAGCGCGGCGCCCGAATGGACGCAGCGGTCACGGCTCGGGCTCGGGAGATCGCGAACCGCCGCCCGGCGGGCGAGCGGACGATCACCGCCAACGACCGGGCGGTCGCGCGCGTTCGAGTTGTTGTGCGGTATCACCCTCGGTAGCGCTGGCGATGCCGGGCGCGGTGGTGACGGAACCTCGAGTCGAGACGCCGGCCTGAACCCAGACATCGGTTCGGACGGCGACGGCGGTTCCGGGCCCGACAGCAGCGAACCGGCGCCAGCCCTGGTGATGGTGTCGAGCGGGTGATGGGACCGGGTCTGGCGATCGGTGTCATCATCGACGCCGCGACCCTCGCCCACGGCCCCCACCACGGCACGGTGGCCGAGACCTGGCAGGGCCGGCCGATCGACCCTCGGGCGGCGCAGCGGCGGGCCTGTGACGCCGACTGGTACGTGATGCTCTACGACGCGCTCGGTCGCCCGAGCCGGGTGGGACGGACCCGACGTCACGCCACGCGTGAGCAGCGCCTGCAGCTGCGTGGCCTGTACCCGACGTGTCCGATCGATGGGGTCACGCCGTTTCACGGCTGTGAGATCCACCACGTCAACACGCCGTTCCACCCCGACGGCGAGACCGAGCTCCACAACCTCGTACCGATCTCGACGACGTGGCATCACCGCATCCACGACGGCGGCTGGACCCTCACCATGGACAGCGACCGCACCCTGCGCCTCTGCCGCCCCGACGGCACCCTCGACCGCATCATCGACCCACCCACCCCCATCACCCGCCACGGCCCCTGAGTGCATCAGGGGAGCACGGAGTGGGTTGCCGAGGTTCCATCACCGTGGTCGCGGTGTTCCGGAATCGCCCCTGGATCGATACCGCGCCTCATGACCAGATCGAGGGCCTGCGGTACTCGATCGTCGCGGCCGTGGCGGGTTTCGCCCTCGCCCTCGGCGTCGTTGCGGCCGCCGTCGGCGCCCAGGTGCGCTCGCCGACGTCGGTGCCATCGATGGCGTCCTGCAGCGGATGATGTTCGGTGGCGCCTACCTCTGGTACGCGACCGAGGTGCTCGATCGCAGTGAGCGGGGGAGCGGTCCGGGCCGCAGGGCTATCGGGCGCGCAATTGCGGGCTCATGAATCGTCGGTGCTGCCCTCGGTGTAGGTGACGGTCTCGACGAGGCCGCCGCGGATGTTCTGGGTGAGAGTCACCCGGCGCAGTGTGATGCCATCGATCACGCTGATCGTCGTCCCTATCTCCGCTGCCAGGTGCTCGGCGAAGATGCGGCGGTCGCGGAACGTGACCAACCAGTACTTCAACGACTTCGACTCGATCGAGACCGTCTCGGCCCGGAACTCGATCACGCAGCGGTAGATGTCGGGCTGGATCTCGGGCACCGCGGGGCACAGCGATTGCAGTTCGGCCGTCTCGAAGCTGACCTCGACGGGATGATCCACCGCAAAGGTGTCGAGGGTGCCGAACTCCGACGAGTCCACGGCGCGCCCCAACATGGGTTCGTTCATCACGCGTCTCCCTGCCGTCGCTCGGCGTCGAATCGATCCCAACCTAGAGGTCGAGTCGAGGATCGAAGTCCCGTATGGAGAGCACGTATGTGCCGAACAGGACGATCAGCCTCCCCGATGACGTCGTGCCCTTCATCGGCGGCCTCGGGGTCCCGTTCTCGACCTGGGTCGCAGATCGACTCCGCCATCATGCGGCGACCCAGTCCGAGGTCGATGTCTGGCAGACCCACGTCGTGCCCATCACGTCCAACGTGGACAGCGCCGGCATCGCCGGCAATGTCTTTCTCCCCATGGCTGCGACCGGGTTGACGAAGGACTCGGTCGCCGTGCCGCTCGGCCTCGAGCTGATCGATCGTGCGCTGCTCGCCGAACGAGCCGGGCGCCTGCCGCGCATCCTGATCGATGACCTCGACGACGGCCTGCAGGCCGTTCTGGGGATCTGACCGCCAGTCACCGCCACCGGCCGCCGATGCACCGAGCCGGCGACGAGGTCGGCGCTGGACTCACACCGTTGGCGGGTCCGGCTCAGGGCAGGCCGGCGTGGGGAACCGCAACGGTGGTCGTCGAGGATCGCGCCGCCGGCCTTGCCCTCGACCTCTGCGGGGTCGGCGCCCGGGGCGGTCAGCACGAACAGGGTGCGGCCGTCGTCGCCACCGAGCGACACAGGCGAAGGTCCCGACGCCGGTGTCGATGCGTGTCGGTGATCTCGCCGCCCTCGACGACACGCACCACCCGGGCGCCCAATGCGTCGGCGAACCAGATGCCGCCGTCGGCGTCGAGCGTGCAGCCGTCGGGGGCGTAGCCCTCGACGTCGGCCCACAGCCGTCGGTCGCCGAGGCTGCCGTCGTCGGCGATGGTGAATGCCGTGTAGCGAGCGCCCATGGTCTCGCCCACGATCAGTGTCGATCCGTCGGGCGTGATCACCGATCCGTTCGGGAACCCGAGGTCGCCCGCAGCGGCGCTGGCGGTGCCGTCGGGAGCGACGTGGGCGAGCGTTGCGGGCCGGGCGCCCGTCGACGCCCTCGGTGAAGAGGTCCCAGCCGAAGTTGCCGACGTAGGCGTGGCCGGTGGCCGACACCACCATGTCGTTGCAGTGGAACGTGGCGATGGAGGACAGGTCGGCGTGCTCGCTGACCGTCGCGCCGTCCCAGCGCATGACTCGCCGATCGAGCATCGACACGAAGACCAAGGTGCCGTCGGGCAGCCAGCCGAGCCCCGACGACTGGCCGTCGACGTCGAGGATGGTCTCACGGTGGCCGTCGAGATCGACCGCATAGATCGCGTGTTGGTAGAAGTCCGAGTACCAGAGCCGACCGTCGTGCCAGCGTGGCCCTTCACCGAAATCGACGCCGTCGACGAGTACTGCGAAATCGGCCATGGTTCCCCCCGAGGATCCGGCGATCGTGTGCGTTCGCCGGACCGTAGTCGGCCGCCGCCGGTGCTGCGTCGAGCTCGATCCGGGCAGCGCTACGTTGCCGTCATGGCCGAGACCCGCCTGGTCGATGTGACCGAGCGCGTACGCGTCACGCGAGGTCGAGACCGTCTTCGTGCCCCTCGCCGACGGCCGGCGCCTCGCCGCTCGCTTGTTCCTGCCGGTCGATGCCGGCCAGGGCACGCCGGTGCCGGCGATCCTCGAGTACATCCCGTACCGCCGTCGCGACGGCACCCGCCTCGGCGACGAGGCCATGCACCGATGGTTTGCCGCGCACGGCTACGCCTGCGCTCGGGTCGACATCGCCGGAACCGGCGACAGCGACGGCATCGTCGGACGACGAGTACGTCGCTCGCGAGCAGGCCGACGGGGTCGAGGTGATCGCCTGGCTGGCTGCGCAACCATGGTGCACCGGTGCGGTCGGCATGATCGGGATCTCCTGGGGCGGCTTCAACGGTCTCCAGATCGCCGCCGAACAGCCCGCCTGCGCTGCGAGCCGTGATCTCGTTGTGCTCAGTCGTCAACCGCTACGACGGCGACTGCCACTACACCGGCGGATGCCTCAACGAGGAGAACCTCGAATGGGGCGCGTACTTCCTCACGATGCAGGGGCTGCCGCCGGACCCCGACGTCGTCGGGCCCGACCGATGGCGGGCGATGTGGGCCGAACGCATCGACGCAGCAGCGGTGGCACCCGCCGTGTGGCTCGTCCCACCAGCGTCTCGACGACTACTGGCGCCAGGGCTCGATCGACGTCGACTACTCACGGGTGCAGGTTCCGGTCCTGGCGGTCAGCGGATGGGCCGACGGGTACACCCCGGCGGTGCCCGCCATCGTCGAGAACCTGGGACCGCACTCCCGGGGAATTCTCGGGCCGTGGGGCCACAAGTACCCACACGACGGCATCCCGGGCCCGGCCATCGGGTTCCTCGCCGAGGCCACCAGGTGGTGGGATCACTGGCTCGGTGGGTGTGACCGCGGTGTCGATCGCGACCCGTTGTTGCGCGTGTGGCTCCAGGACCCCCAGCGTCCTGCGCCCCATGTCGACGAACGAAGCGGTCGCTGGATCCACCTCGACCGTTGGCCATCGGGTGTCGACGCCACGCTGTGGCACTGCCGGGCGGGCAGGATCGTCGAAGCCGACCCCGCAGTCCGACCTCGACCCCGCGTCCGACCTCGACCCCGCGCCTACGCCCGCAGCCGATCGACGACTCGGGCCGCGGTGGGCGACGATCAGTTCGCCGCTGACCACCGGCATCGCCGCGGGTCAGTGGTGTGCCTATGGATTGGGCAAGATCGCACCCGAGCTGGCCACCGACCAGCGTCGTGACGACGCCGGGTCGCTCGTCTACGACAGCGACGTGCTGCGAGTCCTCGGTCGACGTCGTCGGGTCCCCGAGGGTGTCGCTCCGTGTGCGCAGCGACCAGCCCGTCGGCCACGTCGCCGTCCGTCTGAGTGCGGTGCACCCCGACGGTCCGGTCGAGCGTCTCACCTACGGCGTCGCGAATCTCTGCCATCGGCACGATCGGTCCGAACCCGCCGCCATGCCCGTCGGCTCGCCGGTCGACATCGAGGTGACCTTCGACCCATGGCGCATCGCCTCCCGGCCGGGTACCGCCTCCGGCTGGCCATCTCCACCAGCCACTGGCCGATGATCTGGCCCGCTCCGGCGCAGCTGACGCTGGCGGTCGACGAGGACGCCACCCGCCTGTTCCTCCCGACCCTCGACGAGCCCGCGCCGCGACGCCGGCGCCGCCTTCGGACCCCCCGAACAGGCGATCGCGAGCCCGGTCACGGTGGTCCGCGACGGGGTCGAGTCTCGACGGATCGTGACCGACCTGGCCGAGCGACGGACCACGTTCGTCGCCGAACGCGACGATGGCGAATACGTCCTCGATGACATCGACACCACGCAGACCTTCACCCGGGTCCGCTCCAACTCGATCGTCGACGACGACCCGTCAGAGCGCCACCGCAACGGTCACCTCCGCTGCGACCTACCGGCGCGACGACTGGAACGTCCGCGTCGAGACCGAGGTCCACCAGTACTGCGACGCCGATCACTTCTTCGTCGACGCTCATCTCGTCGCCTTCGACGGTGCCGACGAGTTCGCGCGACGTTCGTGGTCCCACGTGATCGAGCGCGATCACCTCTGATGGAGCGTGCCCCGGTGGAGCCCGACGAGCCGATCGCTCGCGCCATCGTCGATGTCGAGCGGTATCCGCTGCATCTCCCGCAGAGTCGGCGCTACCGAGACCTCGTCGGCGCTGCCCGAGCCCGACTCGCGGGCGATGGCCTGGTCGACTTCGCCGGCCTCATGACCAGCTCTGCCCGTCGTCGCGATCTCTCGGTGCTGCTGCCGCTGTTCGACTCGGTGGCCTACGCTCATGTCCGCGACCACACCATCTACTTCGCCGACGACCGTCGATGGACTCGACCCGGCCCACGGCGCCCTCGCTCGCTGCCGCACCGTCGAACCGCACGCTCTGCGGCGACGACCTCGCCGGCACTGCAGTCGATCACCTCTATCGGTGGCCGCCGCTCCGCCGCTTCGTCGCCGACATCTGCGCGATGCCCGAGCTCCATCTGTTGGCCGATCCGTTGGCCTGCCTCAACGCCATGGCCTACAGCGACGGCGAGAGCCTCGGCTGGCACTTCGACCGGGCGATCTTCACGACCACGCTGCTTGCTGCGAGCGCCCGGAGCGCGGTGGCAGCCTTCGAGTACCGCAGAGGCCTGCGCAGCGACGACGACCCGAATCACGACGGCGTGGCCCGCCTGCTCGCCGGGCACGACCCCGATGTCTGCGTCGTCGACCCCGCGCCCGGCACGCTCACGGTCTTCCGCGGTCACGCACACGCCGCACTGCGTCTTCCCCGGTCGGCGGTGACCGGGCTCCGGGTGGTCGTCGTCCTGGCGTTCGCCGACCGGCCCGGCGTGCACGCTCACCGACGACGAGCGTCGGGGCTTCTACGGACGTCATGCGCCCCGACCGATCGGTTGACCGCCCAAGCCAGCACGAACGCCGTGACACCCACCATCAGCACCATGGCACCGATCGCGTGCACCGACGGCGTCACGCGTCGTTGCACCGCAGACAGGATGTAGACCGGGACCGTGGTGTCCTGGGGGCCGCGCAGGGTCAACGACAGCGCCACGTCGTCGAACGAGAACGCCGCCGTCAGCACCGCAGCGGCGATGATCGCCGGGCGCAGGTCGGGCAGCACGACGTGGCGCAGGACCTGCCAGCGGTTGGCGCCGAGGTCGCGTGCCGCCTCCTCGTGGGCCACGTCGGCGCCGGCCGCTCGGGCACCGACCAGCAGGACCACGAACGCGGACAGGTAGGCGACGTGCGCCACGGTCATCGGGCCGGACCCGAATCCGCAGCCCGAGAGCGGGGATCATGGCGCCGAGTCCGGTGGCGATGATGATCTCGGGGGTGGCGACGCGCACCGTCGCGAGGACGCCGGCCAATCGCTCCATCACCGGATTGCGGCGCACCGCGATGGCCGCAGCGGTGCCGATGATCGTGGCGAGCAGCGAGGCCCACAACGCGAGGCGGACGCTCACCCCGACGGCATCGCGCAGCGACCGATCGTCGAGCGCAGCGCGGTACCAGTCGGTGGTGAAGCCCCACCAGCCGGTCGACGCCGGGTTCTCGTTGACGCTGGCGACCACCAGGAACACGAGCGGCCCGTAGAGCACCACGATCAGCGCGACCAGGACGGCCGACGCGACCCGGCCCCGTCGACGAGGCGCCCTCACGCCTCTGCGCTCCGGGCCAGGCGGGCGCGCCCGACCCTACGCGATCACGAGCGCAGCCAGACCGATCGTTGCGAACACGCTCAGCATGAACACCGTGATCGCACCACCCAGCGGCTGGTCGCGCCCGGCGCCACGCTCGGCCAGCACGCTGCCGAGCAGCAGCACGCGATTGCCGCCGAGCACGCTCGGGACGATGAACTCACCCATGGACAAGACGCCGACGAGCACGGCACCGGTGGCGATGCCGCCGCGCGCCAGAGGCACCGTGATCGAGACCACCTGGCGCAGGTGGCCGGCTCCGAGATCGGCAGCCGCGTCGAGCAGTGACGGAGGCACGCGCATGAGCGCCACGTAGGCGGGCAGCACGAAGAGCGGCACGTAGGCGGTGACCATGCCGATGAGCACCGCGGGCGGGCGGAAGAGCAGTTGCGCACCGGTGATCGATTCGACGGGCCCGCCCGTCGCCAACACGCCCTGGACGGCGAACATCCGCACGGTGAAGCTCACGAACGACGGCAACATCACGATCGCGAGCACCATCGGCCGCGAGCGCTCCGACAGCCTGCTCAACGCCAGCGCAGCCGGGGTCCCGACGACGACGCACAACGCCACGGTGGCCACCGACAACCCGAGTGAACGAAGCAGCACCGGGCGGTAGGTCTCGGAGAACAGCAGTCGGTACGAGTCGATCGTGCCGACCATCTCGACGTCGAGGGTGGTCGGGTCGGCTCGACCGAACGATCGCACGATCATGAAGACGATCGGGGTCACGCAGACAGGAGCGCGAGCACCCAATCGATACCGGCGAGCGGCCGCAGGCGGTTGGTGACCGGTCGAGGACCGGCCGGGCGACTCATGCGGCCTGGAACGCGCTCCACACCTCGTCCCAGTCGGTCTGTGCGTCACCGAGGAACTGATGGTAGGTGAGTTTGTCGACCACCGAGGCAGGCGGATTGATCACCGGCGACGAACGCAACGCCTCGTCGATGCCGGCGTTGTCCGGCTGCACGTACGGCGTGGCCACGTTGTTCACGAAGGCGGCGTAGTGGTTCGCCTCGAGGAAGAAGTCGACGAACGCAGTGGCCAGGGCGTTGCGCGGCCCGTCGAGGATCGCCAGGCCCTCGAGGTAGCCGGCCTGGCCCTCGCTGGGGTCGACCCAGGCGACGTCGGGATTGGTGGTGAGGGCGAGCTGCGCGTCGTAGGCATCGGCCATCCCCATGACCGCATCGCCCGCTGCGACGACCGGTCCGACCTCGGTGGCGATGGCGAGCAGGTGGGGTTTGACCTCGAGCAACACCTCGCGGACCTGGTCGAGGTCGGCCTGTTCGGTCGAGCTCGACGGTAGGCCCAGCATCTGCAGGATGTTGCCCATGACGCTGCGATCGAAGTCGAGCATGGCCACCTGGCCGCTGTACTGCGGGGCCAGCTCGAAGAACTCCGCCCAGGAGGCGGGCGGGGTGTCGACGAGGTCGCGGCGGTAGATGATGCCCGTGCGACCGTGGTCGGTGGGCGCGAAGCGGGTGTCGTCGGGATCCCACGGAGTTGCCCTTGTACTGGGCGGCGACGAGCGCCATGTTGGGCACGTCGCCCAGGAGGCCGAGCGCCCCGACGGCCTCGAGGCGGGGGAAGGTGTTGCCGTCGACCAGCAGCACGTCGATGTCGCCAGCTCGGTCCCTGGCCTTGGCCACCGAGTCGTCCGCCGACACGAACGCGACCTCGTTGACCGACGCACCCGGGTAGGCCGCCGCGAAATCGTCGTAGGTGCTCGGCGCCGACCAGCCGGTGAAGTTCAAGAAGTTGAGCGTGCCGGTCAGGTCGGCGGCGTCGGCGGATCCAGCGGCCGACGAATCGTCGTCATCGCCGCAGGCAGCGAGAGCGAACGCAGGGCCGGCAGCAGCGGCCATGGCCAGGAACGAGCGACGGGTGAGGGCGGGCATGGGGCTCCTCGGTGGGGGTACGCCCATCGGGGGGACGGGCTCGGGACGAGTCGCCGGATCGTAGTGCGCGAACAGCGTCGCGGTCACCCGGGCGCTGGCATCGACGACTCGTCACCGCACGGTCGCCACCGCTCGGGAGCGGTCGCGTCGCGAGTCCGTCGGGTTCAACCGGCGCCGACCGCGGCCAGTCCTTCGGCGACCGTGACGACGTCGAGGCCGCGAGAGGAGATCGACGAGAGATGTGCAGCGAGCTCACCCGGGGTGGTGTCGTAGGTGGAGGGTGCGTCGACGAGCTGGTGGTAGACCAGGATGAGCCAGGCGCCCTGACGCTCGGCTTCGTCGAGCCATGCGTCGACTTCGGCCGGCGTCGTCGTGTTCAAGACGTTGCGCACACGAAGGTTCGCCGCATCGGTGGTTCCGTAGCCGTTGAGGCCGGCGAAGACCGTTCGGTGCGATCCGTACACGGACATGATCTGCCCCAGCACGGTGCCGTTGAAGTCTCCATACGGGGTGGCCATGTTGCGCACGGGCTCGCCGATGAGGCTCTCGAGCTCCGACTGGGATTGGCGGATCTGGAACTCCACGTCGCCGAACGAGAGACTGGTCAAGAACGGGTGGGAGACCGTGTGTGCGCCGATCTCGTGTCCGGCTCCATGGAGGCCGAGGAGTTGCCCGGTGGACATGTACGGACCCTCGTCGAGGAAGCCGCTGGTGATGTAGAACGTCCCGTCGTACCCGTATGCGTCGAGGGCCGGGCCGGCAACGGTGGCGTGGGTGGTCCAGCCGTCGTCGAACGTCAGCGAGACGAGGGGAGTGGTCGTCGGGGGACCGCCACCCGATTCGGCGGCGAACGCGACGTCATCGATGTCGAGGCGTCCCACTGCAGCGAGAAGGTGGAAGACCGTCGCCGACTGAGCGCCCGCCGGTGCCAGTGCGGTCGTCGTCGTCCGTGTCCACGATTGCGCCGGGGCCACGTCGCCGAGCCACTGGTAGATGAACCCCGACGGCGTCGACCACGCTATGACCAGCTGACTCGATGCTGTTGCTCGATACCAGCTGGTGAAGCGATAGGTGGTGCCGGCGGTGACGGGGAGCGGGGAGAAGCTCCACTTCGCATCACCTGAGGATCGGGCGGTCACGTCGAGGCGCGCGAAGCGGCTGCCGGTGTGGCCGCCGCTGCTCGGCAGCGAGAACGTCGCGGTCGTGGCCCCCCAGCTGTTGGCTGACCAACCATCAGCATTGTCGGGGCCACCGGCCTCGAGGGAACCATTGGGGACGAGCCCCTCGGTCGGCGGTGTCGTGGGTGTGGGGGTGGCTGCGGGTGTCGTCGGTGTGGCGGTGGCTGCAGGTGTCGTGGGTGTGGGTGTGGGAGTGGCTGCGGGTGTGGTCGGTGTGGGTATCGGTGTGGGGGTGGCTTCGGGCGTGGCTTCGGGCGTGGAAGTGGGGGCGGCTGTGGTCGTGGCGGTAGGAGTGGGGACAGGGGTGGTCGGTGTCGGAGAGGGTGTTGCGGTGGCTTCGGGCGTGGACGTGGACGTGGGGGTGGGTGTGGTCGGTGTCGGCGTGGGTGTGGCTCCGCCCGGACCCGCGAGCGAGGCGTCGTCGAGATCGAGGAACCCGGGCGTGAAGATCAGATGGAACACCGTGGCATCGGTCGTCCCCTGGGGGACGATGAAGGTGCGCTCGGCGCGTGACCAGTCGCTGCTGGGTGCGACCGAACCGAGCCACTGATACACGAATCCCGAGGGTGTCGAGAACCGCACCGTGAGCTCTGACGTCACGTTCGATCGATACCAGTTCGACCAGGTGTAGGTCGTGCCTGCGCTGACCGGGACCGGCGCGGGGAACCACTTGGCATCGCCGGAGCTGCGGGAGTCGACGACCACCCGGACGTGGCGGTCACCGCTGTGGGCATCGCCGGTGGGCACGCTGAACGAAGCGCCGATCGATCCCCAGCTGTTGGCCGACCAGCCCACGGGCTGACCGGCCGCTTGCGCCTCGACGGATGGGTTGGCGAGCAGGCCGCCCGAAGGGGGCGCCGGCGTGGTCGGTGTGGGTGTGGCGGTCGGCTCGGGTGTGGTCGGTGTGGGTGTGGTGCTGGGAGCGGGTGTGGTCGGTGTGGCTGTGGCGGTCGGCTCGGGTGTGGTTGGTGTGGCTGTGGGGGTGGCGGTCGGTGTGGGTGTTGCAGTGGCTGCCGGTGTTGTCGGTGTGGCGGTCGGAGCGGGTGTCGTTGGTGTGGGGGTGGCCGTCGGTGTGGGGCTGGGAGCGGGCGTTGTGGTGGGGGTGGTAGGCGTCGCTGTGGCGGTGGGTGTGGGCGCCGGATCGCTGCTGTTGCTCAGCGAGATGTCGTCGAGGTCGAGCCGGCCGACCCCGCCGATCAGGTGGAAGACGCGACCCGCGGTCGTGCCCGCAGGGGGCACCACCGTCGCAGTTGCCCGGGCCCAGCCCGCCGAGGGGGGTACATCGCCGAGATACTGGTAGACGAGGCCGCCGCCGGTCTGATACTCGGCGACGAGCTCGGTGGTCACCGTCGACCGATACCAGCTCGAGAAGTCGTAGGTGGTCGCCGGCGTCAGTGGCACACGGTTGAACATCCACTTGGCGTCACCGGAGCCCGACGATGTGACATCCACCCGGGCGAAACGCTGGCCGCTGCGGGCACCGGAGCTCGGCACCGAGAAGGTCGCCACGGTGCCTCCCCACTGGTTCTGCTGCCACGACACCGGGTTCGCGCCGCCAACGGACTCGAAGGACGGGTTGGCCACGAGCTCCGGTCCTGCGCCGGCAGAAGGTGCGGTCACCGTCAACGCGACAACGCACGCCACGAACGTGGCAATCGCCAGGAACCGCTTCATCATGGTCTCGCCCTCGGTGCGGTTGCCCGATGGAACTCGCCGCTCGTTCCCACGAGCGCGACGTCGCACCATCCCCGCAACGGGGCAGGGTAGTCCCGGGGCGCCGAGTCGAGCAAAGGTCATCGAAGCCGTCGCCCCCGCCGAACCCCGATCCGGGTCGCCGATGCGAGCCGTCGCCATCGTTCCGGCAGGGGTATCCGACCGCTACCGTCGACACGAGGTCGCCGGCCGGCACCCTGCGCGCGGCACGCGTCCGACCAGAGGAGTGGAGCGATGTGGCGGACACGGTCGATCATGGTCCTGGTGGCGCTGCTGTGGCTGACGGCGTGTTCGGGTTCGGACGACAGCGATGTCGCGCCCGGGGCCGAACAGCCTGCCGCGACGGCGTCGCCGGAGCCGGTCACGACGGCCGGGCCGGACGCGGACAGCGGCACCGAAGAGGCGGCTGTGGCCACCGATGGCGCCCCCGCGACCGCCGGCGGGGAAGGACCTCGATTCGCAACCTCGACGGACGATCCGGTCTATGTGGATCTGCTCCTCGACTGCGTCTTCGGCGAGAACGAGGCGGCCTCTTGCGAACAGCTGGAGGCTGCCGGGCTGGCGGCCGATGATGCCTACGGCCTCGGCAACTCCTTGACCCAGGCGCCGTCGGTCGCCCTGCGCGAGGACTGTCTCGCCGGCGCCGCGCTGTCGTGTGCCGAGCTCAACGGTCGGGTCGATACCGCCATCCTCGACGGAGAGGGGCAGGATCCCGATCTTCTCTGTCTGTTCCACGCTGCCGTGCGCGAGGGCGCCGGCAGCGACCTGGACACGTTCCAGCTCCAACGCCTGCTCGGGCGCGATGCGCCCCCCGGGGTCGTGGCGGCCGTCGAACGGCTCGCCGTGGACAACAGCGACCCGGACTCGCTCGAGGCGCTCACCGGATACCTCGATCCTGTGTGCGCCGCCTTCCTGGGTTGACGCCGCAGCCGCGCCCGCACAGGCCGGAGCGGGAGCGCTGGTAGCCTGCGGCGGTCTCCCCCTGGTAGTTCGAGAGGTTCCGATGGCGCGATTCGGCCGAGTGGCCACAGCGATGATCACCCCCTTCGCCGACGACGGCTCGCTGGCGCTCGACGTCGCCGCCGATCTGGCGACGTGGCTGGTCGATCACGGCAACGAAGGGCTGGTGATCGCCGGCACCACCGGCGAGTCGGCCACGCTCACCCACGACGAACAGATCGCCCTGATCGAGACCGTGGTCGCAGCCGTCGACGTCCCGGTCGTTGCCGGCGCCGGCAGCAACGACACCCGCGCCGCTGTCGAGCTCACCGAGCGGGCCACCGCAGCGGGCGCCGCCGGCATCTTGTCGGTCACCCCCTACTACAACCGGCCGTCCCAGGCCGCGCTCGTGGCGCACTTCACTGCGATCGCCGGATCGACGGATCTTCCGGTGATGCTCTACGACATCCCGGGCCGCACGGGACGCAAGATCGCCACCGACACCCTGCTCGAGTTGGCCCACGACGTCACCAACATCGTTGCGTTGAAGGACGCGGCGGGCGACCCCGGTGAGACGGCGCTGTTGCTCTCCCAGGCGCCCGAGGACTTCGAGGTCTACAGCGGCGACGACAAGCTCAACCTCGCGCTCTCGGCGATCGGGGCCGTCGGTGTGGTCGGGGTGGCCACGCACTGGGCCGGGCTCGAGCAACGCCAGATGGTCGACGCCGTCGAGCGTGGCGACCTCGCCGAGGCCCGCCGAATCAACGCCCTGCTGCAGGAGTCGTTCGCCTACGAGACCTCCGATGCTGCGCCCAACCCCATCCCGGCCAAGGCGATGATGCGTGTCCTCGGCCTGCCGGTCGGGCCCGGACGGGCCCCCATGAATGTCGTGCCCGAGGGGCTCGAAGCCACGGCAAGGGCGGTCATGGCGCCCCTGGCGGTCGGTACCGAGCTGACGGTCGGCGCCTGATGGCCGCTCCCCGTCTCCATCACCTTCCTCGGCGGTCTCGGCGACATCGGCCGCAACTGCGCCGCCATCGAGACCCCCGACGAGCTGTTGCTCCTCGACTGCGGACAGCTCTTTCCCGACGAGTCGATGCCCGGCGCCGACTCGATCCTGCCCGACCTCAGCTACCTCGACGACAAGGCCGACAAGATCATCGGGTGCATCTGCACCCACAGCCACGAGGACCACATCGGGGCCCTCGCCCACGCCCTCAAGCGCTTCTCGTTCCCGGTCTACGGTTCGCCGTTCACCATGGGCATGGTCAAGAGCCGCACCGACGAGGCCGGCGTCACCGGCCGGACGAAGCTCAACCCGGTCGCCGATGGCGAGAAGCGCAGCATCGGGAGCTTCGACTGTGAGTTCCTGCCGGTCACCCACAGCGTCCCGAGTGGTCTCATCACGGCCATCGGCACCCCGCAGGGCATGATCCTGCACTCGAGCGACTTCAAGCTCGATCTGTCACCGGTCGACGGTCGCCGCACCGACCTGGCCCGCATCGGCGCCATCTCGAACGATCCGGGCATCCGGCTGTTGCTGTGCGACTCCACCAATGCCGACGTGCCGGGCCGCACGGCCTCGGAGTCCGAGATCGGTCCCGTCCTCGCGCAGATGTTCCGCGAGAACGAGGGGCGGCGGGTCATCACCGCATCGTTCGCCAGCCACATCCACCGGGTGCAACAGATCGCCACCGCCGCGGTCGCGTCCGGTCGCTACGTGGCCACGCTCGGCATGTCGATGAAGAAGAACGTGGCCCTGGCCCGCGAGCTCGGCCTGTTGCGCATCCCGGACGTCACGCCTGATCGACATCGAAGACGCCGGGTCGCATGCCACCGGGCGAGGTGTGTGTCATGTCCACCGGCTCCCAGGCCGAGCCTCGTTCGGCGCTCGCGCTCGCCTCCTACGGCGACAGCCACTGGATCAAGATCACCGACGCCGACACCGTGGTGTTGTCGTCACATCCCATTCCGGGCAACGAGGCCCGCGTCGGGCGCATGATCGACGAACTGGTCCGCCGCGGCGCGCGGGTGCGCCACAGCGGTCAGCTCGGTCTGCACACCTCGGGGCACGGCAAACAGGACGAGCTCCAGATCCTGCACGCGGTCGCCGAGCCCGAGTGGTTCGTGCCGGTGCACGGCGAATTCCGGCACATGGTCGCCCACGCCGAGCTCGCCGAGGACATGGGCATGCCCCGCGACCGGGTGCTGGTCGCCACCGATGGCGACCAGGTCACCCTCACCGACGACGGGCTCACCTTGACCGAGGCCGTCACGCCGGGCACCTACACCTTCGTCCAGGGTGACATCACCGAAGACGATCACGATCTGTTCCGCGAGCGGCTGATCCTGGGCGACGAGGGTGCCGTGGTCGTCGTGGTCACCGTCGACACGGACAGGCGTCGGTTGGTGGGTGCGCCTCGGCTCGAGAGCCGAGGGTGGCTGGGCGACGAGCACTACGACGAGATCACCCGGGCCGGGGTCGACGAGTTGACCGTGGCCATGGAGAAGGTCCTCGCAAAGGACGACCCGCTCACCGTCGAGGGCATCGAACGGCGCGTGCGGCGCAGTGTCGGCCAGTTCGTCAACGCCCGGACCGGACGACGTCCGATGATCGTCCCGGTGGTCACCGACATCGCGTGATGCTTGCGGCGGCGCGCACGCGTACCGCTGACTCCTGACTCGCCGCCGACTCCTCGCCGGCCACGCTACCGCGCGATAGCACTCTCTCTGCGTCCTCGTGACGTGGGCCATGTGGATGGTGTTAGCGTTGTGGCCACTGTGGCGAAGAACACGAGAACTCCTGCTCGGTCGACGCGCGCCTCGAGCGCGAAGTCGTCCGGAACCAAGAAGTCCCGATCGAGCTCGACGTCGCTCGCGCTCGACCGCGTCGAGCACCAAGGCCAAGCGTGCCACCAACACCAAGCCGAGCCGGGTCGGCACGGCTGTCGGAGGCGCCTTCGACGGCCACCAGGCCGACGTGTGGGGCATCGTCGCCATCGTCGCGGGCCTGGTCGCCGGCACTGGGGCTCTACCTCGATCTCGCAGGCCCGATGGGCGATGCGTTCCGGGTGGGGTTCGGTGCCGTGTTCGGCGTCGCCCGTGTCATCGTGCCCGTCGCGCTGGTGCTCGCAGGGATCGCGCTGATCGTCGGCCCCGCAGCGCGCCCGGCGACCAGGGGCACCGCGGCGACGACGGTGAGCGCCGGCGACCGACTGGCCCGGCTGGTCATCGGTTCGCTGCTCGTGTTCATCGCCATCTCCGGGGCGCTGCAGCTCAGCCGTGGCCGCCCGAGCTGGGGTGATCCTCTCGACGACTTCATCGACGCCGGCGGGGCCCTCGGATGGGTGATCGCCGCGCCGCTGGTCCGGCTGGTGTCCATCTGGGGCGCGCCGCTCGTGCTCGCCGCCGTGGGCATCATCGGTGTGCTCGTCCTGACCGGTGTGTCGCTGCGCGACGCCCTGCGCCCCGTCGTGGCGACCTTCGCCGCGATCGGTCGTTCGCTCGCCAACGCTCTGCGATCGGCGCTGGGCGAGGAACGCAGCGCCGAGCCCGCGGTCGACGATCCCTTCGCCGCGGCGCCGACCCGGTCATCACCATCGGCGGGGCCACCAAGGGCGACCTGTACGACCAGGACGAGACCGAGATCGACCTGCGGACCCCGGCGGTCGATCCCGACGAGCCCGACACGCCCCCGAGCCCGAGACGCACGACACCCAAGCGGCCCGAAGGTCCGTACCCCCGCCGGGGCCAACGGCGCAGCACCTGAACAACTCGACATCGGACTCGGACCGGCCAACCAGCGGGTCGCCGTGGCAGATGCCGTCGATGACGATGCTGCACCGATCGAGCTCCCAGGACATCGACGAGCGCCTCGTCGAAGAACGCGGCCGCATCCTCGAGACGGCCCTGGCGGCGCACGGCGTCGAGACCCGCCTGGTCGGCATGGTCGTCGGCCCGACCGTCACCCGCTACGAGCTCGAGCTCGGCCCTGGCGTGAAGGTGGCCCGCGTCACCAGCCTCAACAAGGACATCGCCTACGCCATGGCGTCGGCCGACGTCCGCATCCTGGCCCCGATCCCGGGCCGCCAGGCCATCGGCGTCGAGGTCCCCAACACCGACCGTCAGGTCGTGGCGCTCGGCGACATCCTCGCCTCGCCCGAGGCTCGCAAGGCCACCCACCCCCTCGAGGTCGCCGTCGGCCGCGACATCAACGGCGCAGTCCATCCTGATGAACCTGGCGAAGATGCCCCACATCCTCATCGCCGGCGCCACCGGCGCCGGCAAGAGCTCGTGCATCAACTCGCTGGTCACGTCGATCCTCATGCGCTCCACGCCCGAACAGGTCCGCATGATCCTGATCGATCCGAAGATGGTCGAGATGACCCAGTACGAGCGGGTGCCGCATCTGCTCACCCAGCCCGTGGTCGACCCCAAGAAGGCCGCCAACGCCCTGCAGTGGGCGTGCCGGGAGATGGACCGCCGCTACGAGCTGCTGTCCGAGGTCGGCTATCGCGACATCACCGGCTACAACGGCGCCTTCGACGCCGGCACCATCACGGCGCCTCCGGGCGCCATCGACGCCGAGGGCAACCCCAAGAGCTACCCGCGGCTGCCGTTCATCCTCGTCGTGGTCGACGAGCTCGCCGACCTGATGATGGTCGCGGCCCGCGACGTCGAGGACTCGATCTGTCGCATCGCCCAGAAGGCCCGCGCCGTCGGCATCCACCTCGTCATCGCCACCCAGCGCCCGTCGACCAACGTCATCACCGGCGTCATCAAGGCCAACGTGCCCGCACGCCTGGCGTTCGCCGTGTCGAGCCTCACCGACAGCCGGGTGATCCTCGATCAGGGCGGCGCCGAGCGCCTCGTCGGCCAGGGCGACATGTTGTTGCTCGATCCCAAGTCGTCCACGCCCCACCGCATCCAGGGCGCCTGGGTCACCGAGGACGAGGTCAAGAGCGTCGTCGAGGCGTGGCGTACCCAGGCCGCCGAGATGGCCGAGGCCACCAGTAGCGGCGACGAGGACGAGGGCGGGACGGCCGTCACCGCCGAATCGATCATCGATCCCACGGCGCCCCAGGGGTCTGCGGCCGCATCGGCGCTTCCCGGCGGGTCGACCGGCGACGAGGAGGAGGACGATCTGCTCCTCAAGGCCATGGAGCTGATCGTCGACTCGCAGCTCGGCTCGACGTCGATGCTGCAGCGCAAGCTCCGTGTCGGGTTCGCCCGTGCCGGGCGGCTCATGGATCTGCTCGAAGACCGCGGCGTCGTCGGTCCCAGCGAGGGCTCCAAGGCCCGTGAGGTGCTGATGAGCCCCGAGGAGCTCGAAGCCCTCCGAGGCTGAACCGGCGCTGACCATCGCTGCACGCGGTCCGAGCCATGCGCGGCCCCGTGCGCGACTCGGCCGTAGCCTTCGCCGGGTGATCCTGTCCATCTTCCTGCTGATCATCGGCCTCGGCCTGATGGTCTACTCGGCCGACCACTTCGTGGTGGGTGCCGGGCGTGTCGCCATCCGTCTGCGGATCTCGGCCATCGTCGTCGGTGCGGTGGTCATCGGGTTCGGGACCAGCGCCCCCGAGCTGTTGGTGTCGGCCACGGCCTCGGCCCGCGGCGACCTCGACCTCGGTGCCGGCAACGTCATCGGATCGGTCGTCGCCAACCTGACGCTGGTCCTGGGCGTGGTGGCGATCATCAAGGCCGTGAGCGTCGAGACCCGCACACTGTTGCGCGAGGCGCCGTTGTCGGTCGCCGCCGTGTGCGCGTTCGCCTGGATGATCCAGGGCGACGTCACCCGCGTTCGAGGGCTTCCTCATGCTCTTCGGCGCTGATCGCGTCGTTGTTCACGATCGTGTGGCTCGGCCGCAAGGACGGCGTCGCCGGCGACGAGGAGATCGAACGGGTCCTCGACGATCTCGACCTCGAGAGCCCGTCGCAGATCAACATCCGCGTCGAGGGGCTGCGCACCTTCGCCGGGCTCGTCGGCACGGTCGTCGGGCTCGCAGATGCTCGTCGAGGGTGCGGTCGATCTGGCCGACCGGGCCGGCATCAGCAGCGGCTTCGTCGGGCTGAGCCTGGTCGCCGATCGGTACGTCGTTGCCCGAGTTGGTGACGTCGATCGCCGCGGTGCGCAAGGGCAACACCGACCTCATCATCGGCAACCTGTTGGGTTCGAACATGTTCAACGGCTTCGCCATCGGCGCGGCCATGGCGCTCGTCGGCCCGGGCGAGGTCACCGATCCGTCGCTGACCGGCACCGCCACGGTCATCATGTTGGCCGTCGTCACCGCCGCGACGCTGTTCATGGTCACCAACCGCACCGTCGTGCGCTGGGAAGGCGCCGTGCTGTTGGCGGTGTACCTGGTGTCGCTGCCGCTGCTGGCGTCCGAGAGCGAGAGCCCCGATGACGACTCGGCCCCACCGCCGATCGTGGCGGGTCGGAGCCGAGGCGAGATCTCGTCAGGCTGATCGCACCTCCGCGGCGGATGGCCGTGACGAGATCGGCCGTGATCAGGCGGGGTTGCCCCATTCGTCGGTGGGCGCGTCGGGTGTCGCCGGTGCCGGCTGCGTCACCGGCCGGCGTCGGTCTCGGCTGGCCGGCCCGGATGGGGGAGTCGTCGACCTCGCCCAGGAACTCGGGCAGCTTGATGCCGACGTTCGCGGCGAGGTCGTGCATCGGAGGCAACGACGCCGATCGAGGCTCGACAGGAAGTTCGCGGTCTGGCCGCCCTCGCCGCTGCCGCCGTTCTCCCAGACGGTGACCTGGTCGATCTTGAGGTTCGAGATGGCCTTGACCTGCTCTTCGACCAGCTTCGGCATCTGGTCGACGATCATCATCAACGCGGCGAGCTCGGCGGAGCCGCCGGCCTTTTCGACCATCGACGCCGAGGCCCTCGGCCCGCTGGGTCAGCGACGCCAGGTAGCCGGCTGCCTCGGCCTCCATCGATGGCCCGGATGCCGTCGGCCTCGCCGCGCTTGACGCGACGGACCTGCTCGGCCTCGGCTTCGGCGAGGGTCTCGATGCGCTGCTTCTCGATCTCGGCGGGGACGACGACGTTGGCGTACTCGGTGGCGCCGTTCGCGCTCGGCGCGCTGCTGCTTCGGACTCACGTTCGGCGGCGTAGGACTCCTGCGCGGCCTTGGCCTGGGAGACCCGCTCGGCGGCGATGGCGGCTCGTTCGGCCTCGGCCTCTTGCTGGCGGCGACTCGGAGTCGGAGTTGGCGACGGTGATCTTGGCCACGTTCTCGCCCTCGGTGGCCTCGGCGTTGGCCTTGGCGACCCGGGTGCGCTGCATCGTGCTCGGCCTCGGCACGGCCGATCTCGCCGTCGCGTTCCTGCTCGGCGACCTTGATCTTGGCCTCGTTGATGGCCCGGGCCGCGGCCTCACGGCCGAGCGCATCGATGTAGCCGGACTCGTCGGTGATGTCCTGGATGTTGACGTTGATCAGGTTCAGGCCGACCTTGCGGAGCTCGACCTCGAGCGGATTCGGTGATGTTGGTGATGAGCTTCTCGCGGTCGGCGTTGATCTCCTCGATGGGCATGGTGGCGATCACCACACGCATCTGACCGAAGATGATGTCGTGGGCGAGAGCCTCGATCTGCTGGCGGTCGAGGTTGAGCAGCCGCTCGGCGGCGTTCTCGATGACGCCCGGCTCCTTCGACACGCCGACGGTGAACGTCGCCGGGCGTGTTGACGCGGATGTTCTGCTGCGACAGCGCGCCCTGGAGGTTGATGTCGATCGGGATCGGGGTCAGGTCGAGCCAGGCGTAGCCCTGCACGATCGGCAGCACGAGCGCGCCGCCGCCGTGGTAGGTGCTCGATGACGCCTCGCTGGCGGTGCGGCCGTAGACGACGAGGATGCGGTCCGACGGGCAGCGCTGGTAGCGGCTGGCCACGAACATGATGCCGAGGAAGATGAAGGCGACGATGCCGATGACGAGGATGATGATGGCCATGAGGTGGGTCCTTTCCCTTTGTGAGGGAGAGTGTCCGGTGATGCTTCGGGTCGGGTGCTGAGCGGGGTGGGCTTCGGAGCGAAGGTCTGCGGCTGTCAGGCGGGTTCGACGAGGACGGTGCCGGCGTCGATCTGGGCGAGCACCCGGACCCGGCTGCCGCTGCGTAGTTCGGCCTCGCGGTCGGTGATGGCGTCGACGATGGTGACGCGGCCCGAGACGGCGACCTCGACCTTGCCCGTGTGGGTGCGGTTGGGGCCGATGGTGAGATACACGCTGCCGACGGCGCCGACGGCGGTGGCTGTGTCGCCGCTGCGCGACACGGTCAGTCTTCGGAATTGCTGGAACATCAAGCCGATGAGGATGAACATGCTCAACCCCACGCCGACACCGGTCGCGAGCGATGCGGCGGTGGACCAGCCGGCTTCGCGGGCGGCGACGCCGGCCCATCCGAGCCCGAAGAAGAAGCCCGTGAGGCTGCGCAACGACAGGAAGCCGCCGCCGTCGGTGGCGTCGACATCGGTGTCGGCGTCGAAATCCATGTCGGCGCCGAACATCAACAACAGCAGCTGGATGCCCAACAGCACGGCCGAGGCGATGCCGATCACGTAGAACATCGTGGTGGCACCCATGGGTCCGGAGCTGTCCCTCCCTCGACGTGCGAATTGCCAATCTATCGGCCCGATCGATTGCGGTGTTAGCCGAAGGGGCCGCGCCACCCTCGGGCCCATCGCCCCGTCGCCGTAGGCCCCGACGAGAGGGAACGGCGGGACCGGATCCGCCGACCATCACCTCACCGCTCGGCCTGCCATCGGGTCGGTAGCCTCGAACGGTGACCAAGTCCTATTGGGTCGAGACGCTCGGCTGTCCGAAGAACCAGGTCGATTCCGACAAGCTGGTCGGAACACTGATCGCGGATGGCTATGTCGGGGCCGACGATCCGTCCGAGGCGGACCTCGTGGTCGTGAACACCTGCGCATTCATCGACGAAGCCCGCGCCGAGAGTGTCGACACGATCTTGGCGCTGAGTGGCGGTCGCCGTGACGGCGCCGAACTGGTCGTGACAGGGTGCATGGCCGAACGCCACGGCGACGAATTGGCCGACGCGCTCGGCGACGAAGCCGATGCCGTCGTCGGCTTCGGGGTGCCCGTCACCCTCGGCACCAAGCCGAGCGTGCCCAGCTTCGACCTGTTGAACCTGCCGCGGCCGCCGGCAACCGCGCCGTGGGCGTACGTCAAGATCGCCGAGGGCTGCGACCGGGCCTGTGGGTTCTGTGCGATTCCGAGCTTCCGGGGCCCGCAGCGGTCGCGCTCGATGCAGTCGATCCTCGACGAGGTCGATCAGCTCGGCGCCCAGGAGATCGTGCTCGTCGCCCAGGACCTCGCCGCCTACGGACGCGACCAGGGCGTGGGCGAGCGGGCCATCGTGCCGCTCGTGCGAGCGGTGGCCGACCGGGTGCCGTGGGTCCGCCTGCTGTACCTGTACCCGTCGGACCTCACCGACGAGCTCATCGACACCATCTGCGCCACGCCGGTGCCGTACTTCGACCTGAGCCTCCAGCACGTGTCGCGCCCACTCATGCGCCGGATGCGCCGCTGGGGCGACGGGCAGCGTTTCCTCGATCGCATCGCCGACATCCGTGCGCCGCGAGCCCGACGCGGCGTTCCGGTCGAACTTCATCGTCGGCTACCCCGGCGAGACCGAAGAAGACCACGATGCGCTGCTGTCCTTCGTCGAGGAGGCCCAGCTCGACTGGTGCGGCTTCTTCGCCTACTCCCGTGAGGACGGCACCTACGCTGCGGACCTCGACGGCGCGGTCCCGGTCGAGCTGATGCACGAGCGTCTGGCCGAGCTGCGCGAGCTCCAGGACGACATCACCGCGACAAAACGTGACGAAATGATCGGCCGCACGGTCAGAGTCCTGATCGACGAACCCGGTCATGCGCGCAGCCACCGTGAAGCCCCCGAGATCGACGGGGTCGTGCAGGTGGACCCAGAGCTCGCCGCAGGAAGCTTCGCCACCGTCACGGTGACCGACGCCTTCGGCCCCGATCTCGCTGCGAGCTGAGCCGGTCGCTCGTCGACACCGAGCCTGCGGGCTCGGTAGCGCACAGTGGGCCCTCGGGCTCGGCAGCGGATCAGGAGAGCGTGTGGAGACAGGTCGAACGGTGGGGGATCCCGAGGTCCGGTCGTTTCCGATCGCCGGCCTGGCGTCGCCGGCGAACATCATCACGTTCAGCCGGATCATGGCGTCGCCGGTGCTGTTCTGGCTGATCATCGAGGCCGAACCGACCAAGGGCACGTCCTGGGCGGCCTTCATCCTCGGATGGGTGTTCGGCATCAGCGATCTCTTCGACGGGCGTATCGCCCGTGCCACCGGCGTGACCCGCTCGGGCGCGTTCCTCGACCCCCTGGCCGACAAGATCGTGGTGATCGGCTGCGCGGTGTCGCTCGTGTCGGTCGATCGGCTGCATTGGCTGCCGGTCGCGATCATCGTGCTGCGCGAGCTGTGGATCTCGATCATCCGCGTGGGCTACGCCCGTCAGGGACTCTCGGTGCCCGCCCGGCCGCTGGCCAAGTGGAAGGCGTTCATCCAGGGGCTGGCCCTGATCATCGCAGTGATGCCGACCTTCGAGGATCAGCAGTGGTTGGTGAACGGCGCCATCTGGATCGCCGTCGCCATCACCGTCGTCACGGGCTGGCAGTACGTCCGCGACGGCTCATCCGTCGCCAGCTGACTCTCCGGCAGCCCGGCTCGGCGCGACCCGGGGCGGCTCGTTCGGCATCTTCGGATAGACGGGCGGCCACGGGGCGTCCATGAGCCCGGCCGCCATGTCGGCCTCCGACATCGCCAGCAGTGGTGCGAGGTCCTGCGGCGTCGCCGTACATGGGCGCCCACGGGTCTGATCCGTCGGCGATGCGATCCATGACCACCGGCAGCGTCAGCTCGTCGGGGTTCACGGTGGCGAGTTCGTCCCAGCTCACCGGTGTCGACACCTGCGCGGCCACCCGGGACCGCACCGACCACGCGCCGAACACCGTCTTGTGCGGGGCGTTCTGGTTGTAGTCGACGAACACTCGGGCGCCCCGCTCCTCCTTCCACCATGCGGCGGTGATGCGGTCGGTGTGGCGCCGTTCGAGTTCGCGAGCCAGCGCCACCGCACCGGCACGCACTGCGTAGGAGTCCCACTCGGGCCGCAGCCGCACGTGGATGTGGATGCCTTTGCTGCCGGTGGTCTTCGCATACGAGGCCATGCCGAGTTCGTCGAAGAGCGCACGCGTGTCGAACGCGACGCGCCGAACGTCGTCGAAGTCGCAACCCGGCGATGGGTCGAGGTCGATGCGCAGCTCGTCCGTCACGTCCGGCGTGGCCGCCAGGAACGGCCACGGATGAAAGCCGAGACAGCCCAGGTTCACCGCCCAGAGCACGTGGGCGATGTCGGCGACGACCAACGCATCGGACGGTGTGCCGTTGGGGGTCGACACCACGGCGGTCTCGAGCCAGTCGGGCGCGCCCTTGGGAACCCGCTTCTGGAAGAACGACTTGCCGCTCGCGCCGTCGGGGAAGCGCTGCATCATGGTCGGGCGCCCGCCCATCGCCGCCATCAGCGGCTCTTCGACAGCCAGGTAGTAGTCCGACGAGGTCGAGCTTGGTCTCGCCCCGTTTCGAGAAGAACACCTTGTCCGGGTTCGAGATACGGACCTCACGCCCCGCGGCGCTGACGGTGGTGTGGGGCGAAGCCGACATGGTCGAACGCTAACGGGGATCGGTCGCTCGGTCATGTGGCCGGCCACGGCGAGCACCCGCATGCGCACCCGTGGTCGCGGAGGAGACGCACGTACAGTGTCGGCGCTTCCTCGATCGAGCGCGCTGCGCACCGATGCTGGGACGTGCCGGGTCTGGAGGGAGTCGAGGATGGACCAGAACCGAAGGAGCTCGGGGGGCGACAGCGAGGCGCTGTCGGGCATCGCAATGGCTGGCGTGGCGATTGTCGCCGTCGCGCTGATGGCGGTCCTGATGGCCATAGCGGCACGGAGTGGTCTCGATGTGGACGAGGTGCTGTCCGACCCCCAGGAGTTCACCAGGCAGCGTTTCCTCGGCGCAGTCTCGACCGTGGGCGTCCTGGGTTGGGCCGCCGCGGCCAGCATCTGTGCCTTCGGCGCGTACACCGTCGACGCATCGGAGCGCTCGGTGCGGGGGTGGCTCCTGAGCTCGGCCGGCGTCTCGCTCCTGCTGCTCGTCGACGACCTGTTCCTGGTGCACGAGTACGCCGATGACGTTGTTGCGACCGTCGTGGACTTCGACCGAACCCGGTCGCAGAAGGACATCCTGGAGGCCATCGTCTTTGCCGGCTACGCAGTTGTCTTCGTTGGCACGCTGGTCGCCTTCAGGAGGGTGGTCGCCACGCTCGATCTGCGATTGCTCGGCCTGTCGGTCGGCCTGTTCGCCGTCTCGGCGGGGCTCGACCTGTCGATCGACGAGCGCATCGGGTTCGAGGTGATCGATGACGACCTCGACCTGCACATCGTCCTCGAGGAGGGGCTGAAATTCCTCGGCATCGCCTTCTATCTCGTGTTCCACGCAACGAGTGCCAGGACGATGATCCGTCGAGGCTAACGTCGCCGCCCATGACCGGACTCCGTACCGAAGTCGTCGCCGTGGGGACCGAGCTGCTGCTCGGCCAGATCGTCGACACCAACTCCTCGTGGATCGGCGAGCAGCTCGCGCTGGCGGGTATCGACAGCCACTTCCAGACCAAGGTGGGGGACAACCCTGACCGCATCAGGGCCGTGCTCGAGCTCGCACTGGAGCGCAGCGACGCGGTGATCGTCTGCGGTGGTCTGGGCCCCACCCAGGACGATCTCACCCGCGACGTCATCGCCGACGTGATGGGCGTCGAACTCGTCCACGACCCCGATCTGGTGGCCCGGATCGAGGCCATGTTCGGTGGACGGGCGATGCCGGCCAACAACCTCCGTCAGGCCCAGGTGCCCGTCGGTGCCTCGACGCTGGTCACCATGCCGGGTACCGCACCGGGGCTGTGCGCGCCGGTGGGCGACAAGGTCATCTACGCCGTTCCGGGTGTGCCGTGGGAGATGAAGGCGATGATCGAAGGTGACGTCCTGCCCGACCTGAAGCGGCGGGCCGGCATCACCTCGGTGATCCATTCGCGCACGCTGCGGACCTGGGGTGAGAGCGAGTCAGGGCTCGCCGAGCGGCTCCACGACGAGATCGAACGGCTCGACCGCGACGGCGGCGTGACGCTGGCGTTCTTGGCCAGCGGCATCGAGGGTCTCAAGGTCCGCATGACGGCCAAGGCCGAGACCGACGAGGCCGTGGCCGCGCTGCTCGACGACGAGGAGGCACGGGTCCGGGCCATCCTCGGCGACGATCTGGTCTTCGGCCTCGACGGCCAGACCATGGAGGCCGCCGTTCTCGATCTGTGCCGCGAGCGGGGTCTGACCCTGGCGACGGCGGAGTCGCTGACGGGCGGGCTCATCGGTACCCGCATCACCGACGTGCCGGGGGCGAGCGCCGTCTACCGCGGGTCGATCGTCTCCTACGCCTCCGACGTGAAGCACGAGCTGCTCGGGGTGCCCGCCGGCCCGGTCGTGTCCGAGGCAGCGGTGGTGGCGATGGCGAGCGGCGTCTGCACGGGTGCTCGGCGCCGACGTGGCGGTCGCGGTGAGCGGGGTCGCCGGTCCCGAACCAGCCGACGGCGAACCCGTGGGTTCGGTCTGGATGGCCACGGCCATCGGCGACGACCTCGTGGCCACTCATGTGCAGTGGCCGTTCGATCGTGACCGCATCCGTCAGTTCACCACCATCACGGTCATGAACGCGCTCCGGCTGCGCCTGCTGGCCCGGTGACGCCGGGGCGCCACGTCCGATGCGTGGCGGTCAGGCGGAGCGAGACGCGATGAACTCCAGCAGCAACTCGGTCAGGGCCTCGCCGTGGTCTGCGAAGAGGTTGGTGCCGTGTGAGACGCCGGGAAGGATCTCGAGCGTCGGCAGAGGTGCTGCCTCGGCGATGGCACGGGCGTCGTCTGCGTAGGGTGCGTCGTCTTCTGCGGCGACGACGAGCAATGGCTCGCCCACCTGGCTCGCGACGCCGGCCGCTTCGAGTCCCATGAAGTTGGCCGGTGCGGACAGGCTGACCACGCCCGCGAGTTCCGCTTCGGACGCGACGTTGACTGCGGCCGTCGCGCCCATGGACGCGCCGATCACCACGATGCGGTTGACGTCCTCGGCGGCCATCAGGTCGATCGCAGCCCGCAGGTCCGTGGCCAACTCGGTGTCGCGGGTGCCCGAGCTCTGGCCGTAGCCCCGGAAGTCGAAGGTCAGGACACGGTGCCCTGCGGCGGCCGCGTCGGTAGCGAAGGCTGCCCACGTTCCCTGGTCGCGCCCACGCATGTGGGCGAGCACGACCCCGGTCGGACCCTCGCCGAACAAGGTGCCGGCCAGGTCTTGCCCATCGGGGGTCGGGAACCGCACCGCAGTTCCCTTCGGTGCCATTGGAGCAGCGGACGGCGCGGCCACGGCGGTGCCGGCCGCAGGCGATGCCGGTGTGACGTCGGGCGATGCGGTGGCGGCCGGTACCGCCGCAGGGTCGGTCGGCTCGGCGCTGTCGCTGCAGGCACCGACGACCAGCGCCCCAGCCGCAACCACCGCGGCCGCGGCGCGCCGTGCACTCACGCTTCGGTGACCTCGCCCGCGGGGTCGAGACGCAGCGATGCCGAGTTCATGCAGAAGCGCTCGCCGGTGGGGCGCGGCCCGTCCGGGAAGACGTGGCCCAGATGGGCGCCGCAGGTCGCGCAGAGCGCCTCGGTGCGCACCATGCCCATGCTGCGGTCGACGTGGCGTTCGACACGTCCCTCGTCCATGGCGGCATAGAAGCTCGGCCAACCACTGCCGGAGTCGTACTTGGTGTCGCTGGTGAACAGTTCGGTGTCGCACACCACGCAGCGGTAGGTGCCCGGGGTCTTGGTGTCCCAGTAGCAGCCGGTGAAGGCCCGCTCGGTACCGGCTTCCTGGGTGACGTGGTACTGCTCCGGGGTGAGGCGCTCGCGCAGTTCGGTCTCGTCGAAGGTCTTGTCGGGCATGGGTCCTCCTCGGCTCATGGTCGTCCGTCATTGAACTCCATCGCGGGCCCGATCGTTCCCGGCGGTCGAATTCCGCTCGCAGGCGGGCCCTGAGATGGCCAGAGGAGGCGCATGTCCGGGCGCTCGTCGACGCTCGGACGTCGGACATGAGGAAATCGCTCGGAAAATCCCTTCAGGGATCGCGAGGATGGGCCGAAAGACCCACCGTGGACAAGACAACGCTTCCCGTGAACCCGCCATCGCACGCTGCCGCAGCCGCGAGCTCGCGTCGTGCCCGGGCCTCGTTACGGCTCGTCATGGTCGGCGCGCTGGTCGCATCGGTGGCCCTGGTGGCCTCGATCGCAGGCGCTGGCGCGTCGGAGATCGTCGTGCGCCCGGGGGACACCCTCAGCGGTCTCGCCCGCGCGTCGGGCGTGACCGTCGATGACCTGACCGAGACCAACGCCATCGCCGACCCCGATGTCGTCATTGCCGGGTCGACGCTTCGCCTGCCCGCTGCCCCACGGACCCACGTGGTCGTCGAGGGCGACACCCTGTGGTCCATCGCCCGGGACGAGGGAACGACGGTGCGCACGCTGAGGCGCCTGAACGATCTCGACGGTGCGCGCATCCGTGTCGGTGAACGCCTCGAGCTGCCGGCAGCGCCGATCGACGGTGCCGAGTGGGGAGGCAGCGAGGGTGGACCCGCCGCCGAGGCCGGCGATGCGTCGGTCGGCACGCCACGCATGCTGATCACCCCGACCGGTGTCGTCACACCGATCATCGCGTCGGACCCTGCCGGCTGGATCGTGCAGACGCCCTGTGGGGTTCAGGCGACCGTTCCCGACGGCACCGTCGTCGGTGACGTCGATGTCGTGCTCGACGCCGGGCACGGCGGAAGCGAGAACGCGGCGACCGGACCCAACGGGCTCATGGAGAAGGACCTGAACCTCACCGTGACGCTCCTGACGGCCGAGCTCCTCGAGGCCCGCGGGTACCGCGTGGGGCTGACCCGCACCACCGACGTGTTCGTGCCCATCGCCGGGCGTGCGGCCATCGTCAATGCCTGGGAGCCGGACCTGTTCGTCTCGATCCACCACAACGGTGGCGCTGTCGTCCCCAGCTCGACGCCGGGCACCCAGGTGTTCCATCAGCATGCCGACAGCGAGTCCAGGCGTGCCGCCGGTGTGCTCTACGAAGAGCTCTACGCTGCCGCACTGCAGTACCCGACTGCGTGGGTCGGCACCGTCTTCGACGGCGTGAGCGCACGCCTCGGCGACAGCGGCGACGACTTCTACGGCGTGCTGCGTCTGACCCAGGGGACCCCCTCGGCCCTGACGGAGTTCCTGTGGCTGTCGAACGGTCCCGAGGCCGACCTCCTGGCTCGCGACGACGTGCAGATGGCCCAGGCTCAGGCCATCGTCGACGGCGTCGAGCGCTGGTTCGAGACCGACGACACGGGCTCGGGCTACATCGGCACCTGGACCGACTCCACCGACCACGGCGGCGGCCGCCTCGACGGCTGTGTCGACCCGTCACTCATCGACTGAGCGGCTCAGAGGCGGCGGACCCCGCTGCCGAGCTGGCGGAAGGGACGCTGCAGTGGTCGCCGGTCGACGGTCGGGTCGATGTTGCTGCCACCGATGATGTCAGCGAACACGACGAACCGTCCGATGCGGTACACGTGGGTGAGGTACTCGCCGATCACCTCGCCGTCGCTGACGAGGCGGAGCGCGTAGCCGCGATGCCAGTTCTGCTGACCGATGCGACGCACGGGCTGAGCCCGCTTGCGATCCTGGCGCACCGTGCCGATGACGCGGCCGTCGCAGTCCTGGCGGATCTGTCGCTTTGCCGCGTTGAACCGTTGCCGAGCCGCCTGGGCGCTGCGGTGTTCCTCGATACCCATGAACGAGAGCAGGTTCGCTCGGGTGTAGCGCGCCCCTGTCGCGGCCACGGGTGCGGGGCCGGCGAGGTCGCCGCCGCACAAGGTGATGAAGTCGCCGCGGTCGAAGCGGCGGGTGGTGCCCTGCCCGAAGCTCCGTGTGCGGGGAAGAGCACGGCGTAGCTGGCGGGGTGTCAGCCTGCTCGACGGCTGATCGTCGGATTGCGCCACCGATCCGATGACGGCATCGCCCCCGGCGACGCGAGCGGTGTCAGGGGCGGGGGCCGCAGCGGCGACCGCTGATGGCAGCGTCACCAACAGGCTGACCGCGGCGAGCACGCTCAGGATGCGTAGACGGATCATGTCATCACCTTCGTTCGGGTTCGGTCGAGGCTGACCGGACGTCTGTGAGGGCACCCGGTTACAGGGGCCAACTGTGCCAGATGCTTGCTTCGAACGGGTGTTCGCAATTACAGTGCTGTCGTTCCCCGGCGCCCTCGGCGTCCAACGGTGTCACACCCCCTTCGTAGGGTCGTGGATGCTTCCCCCGACAGCGAATCGGCCGCCGTGGCCGAACCCCCGAAGTCCGAAAGAGGTCAATGACATGGAGCGAGACAAAGCACTCGAGATGGCGCTGGGCCAGATCCAGAAGCAGTTCGGTGACGGCGCCGTCATGAAGATGGGCGAGAAGGGTTCGATGACCATCGAGTCCATTCCCACCGGCGCACTGGCGTTGGATCTGGCATTGGGGATCGGTGGGCTGCCGCGGGGCCGCATCACCGAGATCTACGGTCCGGAGTCCTCGGGCAAGTCGACCCTCGCCACCCACGTGGTGGCCGAGGCCCAGCGCAACGGTGGGATCTGCGCCTACATCGACGCCGAGCACGCCATGGACCCGGTGTATGCCCGTGCCATCGGTGTCGATGTCGATGAGCTGTTGATCTCCCAGCCCGACACCGGCGAGCAGGCGCTCGAGATCGCCGACACGCTGGTGCGCTCGGGTGCCATCGACGTCATCGTGATCGACTCGGTCGCTGCGCTGACCCCCCGTGCGGAGATCGAGGGCGAGATGGGCGACACCCACGTGGGTCTGCAGGCCCGGCTCATGTCCCAGGCGCTGCGCAAGCTCACCGGGCATCTGAGCAAGTCCAAGACCATCATGATCTTCATCAACCAGCTGCGCGAGAAGATCGGCGTCATGTTCGGTTCCCCCGAGACCACCCCTGGTGGGCGGGCGCTGAAGTTCTACTCCTCGGTCCGCCTCGACATCCGCCGGATCGAGTCGCTCAAGTCGGGCGTCGAGGTCGTGGGCAACCGCACCCGGGTCAAGGTCGTCAAGAACAAGTGCGCCCCGCCGTTCCGCCAGGCCGAGTTCGACATCATGTACGGCAAGGGCATCAGCCGTGAGGGGTCGCTGCTCGACATCGGGGTCGACATGGACATCGTCAAGAAATCCGGTGCCTGGTACACCTACGAAGGCGAGCAACTCGGGCAGGGCCGCGAGAACTCCAAGACGTTCCTCGGCGAGAACCCCGAGATCATGGTGGAGATCTCCGACCGCATCTGGTCGCTGGTCAACCCACCCGAAGAAGAGGTCGACCTCACCGACGAGGGCGAGTTCTCCGACGCCGACGACGAACCCATCGCCATCGACGACTGACACACGTACCGCGGTGCCCTGGGCGGCGAGCTTCGGCCGGCGTTCAGGGCTCCGTGTGGGTGGCGGCCTCCGCCTCGGCGATGGCCCAGTCGGGAAGCCAGCGTTCGTGGTCGCCGATCTGCACCACATGGGTGCGCAGGCGCGCGCCATCCCAGTGGTGCAGTGCCATGGCGGGTGTGTCGTCGCAGTAGACGTAGGGCTTGCCGTCGAGTTCGAGTGACACCTGGGCGCCGGTGCTCGGGGCGATGCTCACCGCAGCGCTCCCGATGACGGTGCTGATGGGCCGGTGCACGTGGCCACAGATCACCGCCACGACCTGTCGGTGCCGTTCGAGTACCTCGGCCTGGCGATCTGCGTGGCGGAGTCCCACTGCGTCCATCCACTCGATGCCGGTGGCAAACGGCGGATGGTGCTGGAAGATCAGCGTGGGGCGGTCGGGTTGTGCTGCGAGCTGGCTGTCGAGCCAGGCCATCTGGTCAGGCTGGCTCTCGCCGCCGTGGTCACCGGGGACGGTCGTGTCCAACCCGATCAGGCGCAGCGGATGATCCTCGATCACGTAGTCGATCCGGTCTTGTGGTCCTCCGGCCGGGAGACCGTCGATCGTGGATCGCAGTCCCTGACGGTCGTCGTGGTTGCCGGGCACGACATGGAGCGCGATCTCCAGCTCGTCGAGGATCGTGCCGAGGTGTGCGTACTCATCGGCGGTGCCGTCGTTGACGAGGTCGCCGGTGGCCAGCACGACATCGGGCCGCGGGGCCATCGCGTTCAGCTGCGCAACGGCTCGACGGAGCCCGGCGCCGGTGTCCACGCGCCCGCTGAAGGTGTGGTCGGTCGCGACCACGTGGCAGTCGGTGATCTGGGCGACGAGCAGGGGGGCGGCGGCCATGGGATCGAGGGTACGGCCGGGAGGCCCCGCGAGAAACCGCTCGTGGTCGGCGCGCACGCCGTGCGCCGGGCTCCGCTCGTCCGTGCGCCGTTCGGGCGTGGGGACGTGGCGCCGGTACGCTGAGGCGACCATGACCCGTCGCTACCTGGTGCAGACCTTCGGCTGCCAGATGAACGAACACGACAGCGAGCGCATCGCTGGGCTCCTCGAGGCCGACGGTATGGACCGTGCCGACTCTGCCGAGGACGCCGATGTCATCGTCGTGAACACCTGCTGTATCCGTGAGAACGCCGACAACAAGCTCTACGGCCATCTGGGTCATCTCAAGGCCATCAAGGACCGCCGACCGGATCTCCAGATCGCGGTCGCCGGTTGTCTGGCACAAAAGGACCGGGAGCTGATTCGCTCCAAGGCCGGCCACGTCGACGTGGTGTTCGGGACCCACAACGTGGGCCGGGCCGCCGAGCTGTTGGGCGAGGCACGTGCCAACGGTCCGGTCGTCGAGATCCTCGAGGCCGCCGCTGCCGACGACGCCGCCGAGTTCCCCTCGGCCCTTCCCGCTCGGCGCGAGGTCGATCACGCGGCATGGCTGACCATCCAGATCGGCTGCGACAACAGCTGCGCCTTCTGCATCGTGCCCGCCGTGCGCGGCCCCGAGATGAGCCGTCCCTTCGCCGATCTGCTCGCCGAGGCCCGACGAGTGGCCGACGACGGCGCCACCGAGATCACCCTGCTCGGACAGAACGTCAACAGCTACGGGCGCGACCTCACCCTGGCCTTGCGGAGCGAGACGCCCGGTCCCGGCGACGCAGACGTCGCCGGCTCCCGCTGGGCTGACGAGCCCCGTCGGCGGGCTCGCCCCCTGTTCGCCGATCTGTTGCGTGCCGTCGCTGCGGTGCCCGGGATCGAGCGGGTGCGCTACACCAGCCCGCATCCAAAGGACATGCGCGATGACGTCTTCGACGCCATGGCCGAGACCCCCGAGGTCTGCGAGCACCTCCACCTGCCGCTCCAGTCCGGAAGCGACTCGATCCTCGCTGCGATGCACCGCGGGTACACCGGCGCCCGGTATCTCGAACGCCTCGAGCGGGCTCGATCGATCGTCGAGGACCTGGCCGTCACCACCGACATCATCGTCGGCTTCCCCGGCGAGACCGACGACGACTTCGCCGCCACCCTCGAGGTCGCCGCCGCTGCGGAGTTCGACAGCGCCTTCACCTTCGTGTTCTCGCCGCGGCCCGGCACCGAGGCCGCCGACATGGTCGACCGTTTCTGCGATCCCGGCGTGGTGACCGAACGCTACGAGCGGTTGCGCACCGTCATCGCTCGATCGGGCCTGCAACGCCATCAGGCGCGGGTCGGGCGCATCGAAGACGTCGTGGTCGAAGGGCCGAGCAAACGAGACCCCTCGGTCACCACCGGACGCACCCGTCAGAACAAGCTGGTGCACTTCCCGAGCAGTGAACCATTGCGGGTCGGGACCCGCGCCACGGTCGAGGTCACCGAGGCCAGGACCCACTACCTCATGGGTCGCCTCGTCGACGTGCTCGCCGTGCCGCGCCGTCGGGTCCGTATCCCCGTGGTCGCCGGTTGACGGTTCCTGCGCCCGTCCTGGCGATCGTCGGGGTCACCGCGAGCGGCAAGTCCTCGCTCGCTCTCGAGCTGGCTCGCCGCCACGGCGACATCGAGCTCGTCTCGGTCGATTCGATGCAGATCTATCGGCGTATGGACATCGGCACCGCGAAGCCGACCCGCGCCGAACGCGCAGAGGTCGTCCATCACCTGATCGATCTCGTCGAACCGCATGAGGAGTTCACCGTCAGCGAGTTCCAGTCCGCGGCCGATGCGGCGATCGCCGACATCGAGCAACGCGGCAAGACGCCGGTCCTCGTGGGGGGCACCGGCCTACACCTGCGGGCGGTCGTCGACGCCCTGGACATCCCGCCGCGCTATGCCGACGTGCGCGCCGACCTCGACACCGAGCCCGACACCACCGCACTCCACCGGCGGCTCGGCGAGCTCGACCCGGTGGCCGCGGCCCGCATGGAACCGACCAACCGGCGTCGAGTGCTGCGTGCTCTCGAGGTGACGGTCGGCAGCGGTCGCCCGTTCTCGTCGTTCGGTCCCGGTCTCGACACCTACGGCCCGACACGGTTCCGGCTGGTGGGTCTCCGACGCCCGCGTCAGCGCCATCGACGAACGGATCGAAGCCCGCTATCGACACCAGGTCGAGGTCGGATTCGTGGACGAGGTGCGTCGCCTCGCCGCCGAACCCCGCGGTCTCTCGCGGACCGCCCGTCAGGCGCTGGGGTATCGCCAACTCCTCGCACATCTCGCCGGCGAGTCTGATCTCGACACGGCGCTCGCAGACGCCGTCACGGCCACGAGACGCTTCGCTCGCCGTCAGGAGCGGTGGTTCCGACGGGACCCGCGCATCGCCTGGATCGATGCATCGGACAATCCGATGGTGATCATCGACGAGGTGGTGCGACAATGGACCCACTGACCTCGGCGAGGTCTCCCTCCACGATCCGGAGCGCCCTGCGATGCAGCTGACGAAACACCACGGTCTCGGCAACGACTTCCTGGTGACCTTCGTCGACGCCGTACCCGACCAGGCCGCCGACGTGGCGCGCCACCTCTGCCATCGCACACGCGGTGTGGGCGCCGATGGCCTGATCTTCGCCACCCCGGCCTCGGGTGACGATGCCGCGGCGGCAATGCACCTGCTGAACGCCGACGGAAGCGCCGCGGCCATCTCGGGCAACGGCATCCGCTGCCTGGCCCAGGCGGTCTGGATGCGACGCGGCGAGCCGGACGCCGGCGCTGCGCTCGCGATCGAATCGGGAGGACGGACCTATCGCCTCGATCTCGTCGAGTGGACCGCCGCACATGCCGCCATCGCCGTCGACATGGGCTCGGTGGTCGATCGACGCCGCTCCCGTGCGGTCGGTCGACCTGGCGCGACCGGGCGTCGGGATCGTCCACGCTGCGACCGCATCGGTCGGCAACCCCCATCTGGTCATCCAGGTCGACCGGTTGGGGTCGATCGACATCGCCTCCGATGGCCCGGCGATCGAGGCCCATTGGATGCCGGGTGGCATCAACGTGCACTTCTTGGTGGTCACCGGTCCCGATGCCATCGAGTTGGTGCACTGGGAACGCGGTGCCGGTGTCACCGAAGCCTGTGGCAGCGGCGCCACTGCGTCGGCGGCCGTGGCGCACAGCTGGGGTCTGGTCGGCGACCGGGTGCACGTGGCCATGCCCGGCGGTACCGCAGAGGTCGTCGTCGGCGATCAGGTCACGCTGATCGGCCCCGCAGTACACATCGCGGACATCCACGTCGACGACGCAGGTCGCAGTCCTCACGCGGGGGCCCTGGCGGCCGCCGGGGGAGCCGATCATGCCTGAGCTCGACACCGATCCTGCGACATCTGGAGATCTGGGTCCCGTGGAAGGACCCAGATCTCCAGATGTCGCCGATCACGCCGATGACGGTGATGCCGACACCCACCGCGGCGGGTTCGGCGAGTTCGGCGGCGAGGCCCGAGGGCTCATCGACCGCACCTTCCGGGAACGAATCATCGTCGTCGGTGTCATCGGTGACGACACCGATGACGAGGCCGTCGACGAGGCGCTCGACGAGCTGGCCCAGCTCGTCGACACCGCCGGCGCCGACGTCGTCGCCCGGGTCACCCAGCGCCGTCACCGGCCCGACCCCGCGACCTTCGTCGGGCAGGGCAAGGCCGACGAGATCCGCGACCTGGCCGTTGCGCTCGATGCCGACACGGTCGTCTTCGACGACGAGCTCAGCCCCGCCCAGCAGTTCAACCTCGAGCGCATCTTCGGACGCAGCGCCCTCGATCGCACCGCGGTGATCCTCGACATCTTCGCCCAGAACGCCTCGACGCCCGAAGGGCGCGCCCAGGTCGAGCTCGCACAGCTGCGGTACCGGCTGCCGCGTCTGCGTGGGTCGGGGAGGCGACTGAGTCAGCAGGGCGGCGGCATCGGCACCCGTGGACCCGGCGAGACCCAGCTCGAGGTCGATCGGCGGCGCCTGGTCCGCCGGGTGCACAAGCTCGAGTCCCAGCTCGCCACCGTGGCGTCGGTGCGTCAGAACCAGTCCAAACGCCGACGCCAGAGCGCCAACGCCGGCGTCGCCATCGTCGGCTACACCAACGCCGGCAAGTCCACGCTCCTCAACGCGCTCACCGATGCCGGCGTCCTGGCCGAGGACCGGCTCTTCGCCACCCTCGATGCCATCACCCGTCGCCTCAAGCTGCCCGGCGGCGAGACGGTGTTCGCTGACCGACACGGTCGGGTTCGTCCGCAAGCTCCCGCACCAGCTCGTCGAGGCCTTCAAGACCACCCTCGATGTCGTGGTGCAGGCCGACCTGCTCGTCCATGTCGTCGATGCCTCGGCGGTCGATCCCGAGGCTCAGATCGCCGCGGTGCGCTCGGTGATCGCCGAGATCGGTGGCGGCGACGTCGAAGAGCTGATCGTGTTCAACAAGATCGATCTCGCCGATGCCGACCGGCTGCAGCGCGATCACCCCGGGTCGGTTGCCGTGTCGGCAGCCACCGGCGCCGGACTCGACACGATGCTGGCGACGATCGGCGACCGGTTGCGGTCGCGGGCGCAGGTCGTCGAGTTGTTGATCCCGTTCGAGCGTGGCGACATCCTCGCCCAGGCCCATCGCGAGGGGCAGGTGCTCGACGAGCGGGCGGACGAAGGGGGCATGGTGCTGCGGGCTCGCCTCGACGACTACGCCGAGGCACGGCTGCGGCCCTTCCGTCTCGACCTCGACCTCGAGGTCGACCCGACGTCGACGTCGACGTCGAGGCATGAGCGGTCCTCGGGCCGTCGGGCCCGGTTCGTGCAGCCGGAGGTGGCGCTCGTGAGCGGGTTCGTGTTGCCCCCGTATCCCTATGACCGGCTGAAGCCGCTGGCCGAGATCGCCGGTGGCCATCCCGGCGGCATGGTCGACCTGTCGATCGGGACGCCGTTCGATCCGCCGCCGGCAGCGGTCGTCGAGGCGCTCGGCTCCTCCGGTGCCGAGCGGGGCTATCCGCCATCGATCGGCACTGCCGCTTACCGCGAGGCCGCAGCACGCTGGCTCGACCGGCGCCTCGGCGCCTCGGTCGATCCCGCCACCGAGATCGCTGCGTGCATCGGCACGAAGGAGTTCGTGGCGTCGGCACCGCTTCATCTCCGCCTGCGTGCACCCGACAGGGACACCGTGCTGTATCCCGAGATCAGCTATCCGAGCTATGCGATGGGCGCAGCCCTCGCAGGCTGTCGCTCCGTGGCGGTGCCGGTCGACGACCACTGGCGTCTCGACCTCGACGGCATCGATCCCGCAGACGCGGCCCGGGCGGTGTGCCTGTGGGTGAACACGCCCGGCAATCCCGCCGGCGGACTCGATGATCTCGGCGCAATCGCCTCCTGGGGACGAGCCCATGGCGTCACGGTGCTCAGTGACGAGTGCTACGTCGAATTCACCTGGTCGGGCGAGGTCGCGCCGGGTCGACCCCATGCGGGGCACACGATCCTCGAGCACGGCACCGACGGGGTGCTCGCAGTGCATTCGTTGTCCAAGCGATCCAACCTCGCTGGGGTTCGTGCGGGCTTCTATGCAGGCGACGCGGAGCTGGTGCACTGGCTCCGCGAGATCCGCAAGCATGCCGGGGCCATGGTGCCCGGCCCCGTCCAAGCCGCCGCGATCGTGGCATTCGACGACGACGACCACGTCGATGTGCAGCGCGCCACCTACCGCCGACGCCTCGAGATGCTCACCGCTGTCCTGGGCCAGGCCGGCTACGACGCCACGATGCCGGCCGGAGCGTTCTATCTCTGGGTGCCCGCACCCGACGGTGACGCCTGGGCCATGGCCGCAGACCTCGCCGAACGCGGCGGTGCGCTGGTGTCACCGGGTGAGTTCTACGGCGACGCCGGAGCCGGACACGTCCGAATCGCCGCCGTCCAACCCGATGACCGCCTCGCGCTGGTCGGCGAACGGCTGGACCGCTAGCCATGGCACCCGCTCCCGTTCGTCCGAGTCGACCGTCGAGCCGCGGCGCGTGGGGTGTGCCCGTGGGGGCGACCCTGATGGTCGTCGGCGTGGTGACGGCCATCGTGATCGTGGCCGTGGGCGTGATCAGCTTCGTGCGCGACGTGAATCGCCTGGTCCGGACGAGTTCCGGTGGTGACCTCGTCACGGATCTCGAGGCAGGGGAGTACTTCCTCTACGACGAGGACGATGGGGTCGATCTCGGACCCCTCGACGTGCGGATCACTCGGGTCTCCGATGGCGTTGCGGTCGGCACGAGCGACGTCGACGACGGACCGAGCTACGACATCGCCGGCAACACCGGGTCTGCGGCGCTGTCGTTCGATCTGCCCACCGCCGGTGACTACCGCATCGAGACCACCACCGGGGTGGGCGAGATCGCGTCCTTCGCCGTCGGGCGCGATGTCGGCTCGGGACCGCTCGCTTCGTTGACCCGCGGGCTCGTCATCGGGGGGCTGCTGTTCCTCCTGGGGCTGGTGCTGTTGATCTGGGGGGCGATCCAGCGGGGCCGTGCCCGACTGCGTAGCAAGGCCGCCGAGGCGCTCGAGCAGAGCAAGCGTGCGGTCGATTCGACCGCCGGTGCCATCGACGATCCCGACCATCGTCGCCACGTCGCCACACGGCACGGTCGCCGGATCAGCCAGACCGCAGCCGAGCGCGCCGGACGCGGCGCCCGCCCCGTTGCGGGGTGAACTCGACCGGGCTGCAGCGGCCGCCGAGTCCGCCGTCGGCGATCTCGCCGCGTCGACCGAGGCACCGTCGGAACTGTTGGGTCGGCTCGGCGAGTCGCTCGGGGCGCGCACAGGAACGCCTGGCTTCGGGTGACTCGCTGCGCGACGTGGCGCGCGACGGCGCGAGCGAGTTGCGCGGCATCGGCACCGACGCTGGGCGCGAGGCCGTCGATGTCTACGGGTCGGTGGCGGGCGCTGCGGATGCGGTCGTCGCAGAGGGAGAGTCCCGTCGAGCTGACCTGCTCGCCGAGCGCGATCAGCTCGTCGCTACCGCCGGTGCCGAGGCGGATCGGCGTCTGATCGCCGCCGAACGCATCGCCGAGGGAACCGGCGCCGAGATCGGCGCGGCGCTCGATTCCGCTGCGAGCGACCTGACCGAGGCCGCCCTGCGATCGGCCGGCGCCGTCAACGACGAGGCCAAGGCCGCGATCGACGCGGCCAGCGCCGAACTCCGCGCTGCGGCCCGCGGTCCGGTACCGCGGCCGCCATCTGCGCCGCTCGGCACCGGCGAGCTGTCGCCACCCCGAACCCCCTCCTCCGCCTCCTGCGGGGGTGCCGGTCGGTCACACCGGTGCAGGTCGCGTCGATCGCGTCGGCCAGCTCGACCGGCCGCTGTCGATGGCTCCGCCGCCCACGCCGCGGCTGGCTGTCGGCTCCGGTCCCGCTGTCACCTCGGCCGGCGAGCGCACCGATCCGGCGACGACGGCGCAGACCCCGACGTTCGCAGCGCTCGCTCCGCCCCCGAGCGCCCTCGGCGGCGCACGACCTGCATCCCGTGCCGGCCGCACCGAATCGGTCGACCGGCGGGCGTCGCTCACCGCGCCCATGCTCGCGCCGCCGCCGACCGGGCGGCGTCCGGACCCCCCGTCGAGCCCGGGAGCCGACACGACGCCCGGGTAGCATCGGCGCTCATGACCGACCTGCAGACCCGCATCGAGTCGCTCTGGGAACAGCGCGACACTCTCGACACCGACGATCCCGAGGTCGTGGCCACGGTGCACGAGGCCATCGACCTGCTCGACACGGGCGCCGCCCGGGTCGCCGAGATCGGCGACGACGGCGACGTCGTCGTGCACCAGTGGCTCAAGCTGGCGATCCTGTTGCTGTTCAAGATCGCGAAGATGGACACGATCGAGGTCGGCCCGTTCGAGTTCGCCGACAAGATCCCGCTGAAGACCGACTACGCCGCCCACGGCGTGCGGGTCGTGCCCGGCGCATCGGCGCGATGGGGATCGCACCAGGCCCCTGGCGTGGTGATGATGCCGAGCTATGTGAACATCGGCGCCTACGTCGGCGAGAACTCCATGGTCGACACCTGGGCGACGGTCGGTTCGTGCGCCCAGATCGGCGCCAGACGTGCACCTGTCCGGTGGGGTCGGCATCGGCGGCGTCCTCGAGCCCCCGATGGCCTCGCCGGTCATCATCGAGGACGAAGCCTTCATCGGCAGCCGCTCCATGGTCACCAACGGCGCTCGCGTCGGCCAGGGCGCAGTGCTCGGCTCGGGGGTCATCCTCAACGACTCCATCCCGGTCATCGATGCCGAGACCGGCGACGAGCTGTCTCGTGGCGTCGTCCCGCCTGGTGCGTCACCGTGCTCGCGACCCGCCCGCGTGAGTTCGCAGGCGGCACCTTCGGGTTGCCGTGTGCCTTGGTCATCAAGCGCCTCGACGAGGGCGAACGCCACGACAAGGCGGCACTCAACGATGTGCTGCGCACCCACGGGGTGGCGCTCTGAGGCGGCGCGGCGGCGGCCCGGACCTCCTCGCCCGCACCGCAGCGCTCGTCGACATCGCGTCCGAGAGCTTCCACGAGGGGCCGCTCGCAGACCAGGTCGAAGCCACGTTGGCGCGCGGTGCCGTGGCTCGAGGTCACCCGCGTCGGCGACAACGTCGTGGCCCGCACCGAGCTCGGGCGCGCCCAGCGAGTCCTTCTGGGTGGTCATCTCGACACCGTCCCGGCCAACGACAAC
Source organism: uncultured Acidimicrobiaceae bacterium (assembly GCA_963716795.1). Taxonomy (GTDB): domain Bacteria; phylum Actinomycetota; class Acidimicrobiia; order Acidimicrobiales; family UBA8592; genus CAVQUE01. Next base: position 547,496 of record CAVQUE010000008.1, read on the forward strand.
GGGCGGGCCCGGATCGAGGGGTCGACCCTGTGGGGCCTCGGCGCATCGGACATGAAGGGCGGTCTGGCGGTCATGGTGACGCTGGCCGAGACCATCGCCGCGCCCGCCATCGACGTCACCTACCTGTTCTACGCCCGCGAGGAAGTGGCGTTCGAACACAACGGGCTACGCGAGCTCTTCGAGGCTCGCCCCGACCTGTGCCAGGCCGATCTGGCGTTGCTCGGTGAACCGACCAGTGGCGTCATCGAGGCGGGCTGCCAGGGCACGATGCGGTTTCGGATCGACGCTGGCCGGCGCCCGTGCCCACACGGCGCGTCCGTGGATGGGTCGCAACGCCATCCATCGTCTCGGCGCGTTGCTCGACGATCATCGACGCCTACGAGGCTCGCCGACCCGTCATCGACGGGTGTCGGTACCGCGAGGCCCTGCAGGCCGTGTCGGTCGAGGGTGGCGTGGCCGGCAACGTCGTGCCGGACCGGGCGGTGCTGCTCGTGAATCACCGGGTGGCGCCCGACCGGACCCTGGCCGAGGCCGAGGCGCATGTGCGGGCCCTGCTGGCCCCGGTGCTCGACGCCGACGACGTCGTCGAGGTCGTCGACGCCGCACCGCCGGCCCCGCCGGCACTGCGGACGCCGCTGCTCGCCGCCCTCGTCGGCCGCTACGACCTGCAGGTGCGGGCCAAGCTCGGCTGGACCGACGTCAGCTTCTTCGCCGAGCACGGCGTGCCCGCGGCCAACTTCGGTCCCGGCGACGCCACGCTGGCCCACACCCGTGACGAACGTGTCGAGCGGGCGGCCCTCGACGCCTGCCACGGCCTGCTGGCCCGGTTGTTGACCGACGGGCTCTGAGCCGGCGTCCGCGCTCGCCGGCAGTGTGGGCAGCGGGACCGTGCGGTCGCCGGCTGATCAGAGCCGGCGCAGGACGGTGACGACCCGGCCGTAGACCTCGACGTCGTCGGCCGGGAAGCGCATCGGTTCGAGTCGCTCGTTGGCGGGTTCGAGCACGATCTCGGCGCCGTCGCTGCGGAAGCGCTTGACCGTGGCCTCGTCGCCGCCGATGCCGGCGACGACGATGTCGCCGGTGGTGGCGGTCTCCTGCACGCGGGCGACGACGAAGTCGCCGTCGAAGATGCCGGCGTCGATCATGGAGTCGCCCCGGACGCGCACCATGAACAGTTCGCCGTCGCCGGTGAGGTCCGACGGCAGGGGCATGATCTCCTCGACGTTCTCGGCGGCCAGCACGCCGGTGCCGGCGGCCACGTCGCCGACGAGGGGCACGTGGCGCACGGGTCGTCGTTCCATGATGACGCCCGACCCCGCCTCCCAGCGGACCTCGATGGCACGCGGCTTGGTCGGGTCGCGCCGGAGGTAGCCGAGGCGCTGCAGCGTGTTGAGGTGGGAGTGCACCGTCGACGGCGAGGTGAGGCCCACGGCCGCTGCCGATCTCGCGCACCGACGGCGGATAGCCCCGATCGCGGATGGTGTCGTCGATGTAGCCGAGGATCTCCCGCTGGCGAGCGGTGAGGGTGGTGTCGGTCATGGTCGCTCCTGGCGGGGCTGGTCGGATCGGTGCCCGGGCGTCGAGGGACGGGCACCGCGGAGGGGTTGACAACGAACAGGTGTTCGATCCACACTGTCGACATGGCCTCGGAACACATGTTCGCAGAACCCATGTTCGCCGAACGCACGTTTCGAGTCAAGCACCCTCGCCGCCACCGACGATCCGCACGTCGGTGGCGAGGCTGTCACACCCCCTCAGGAGAATCGTGTCCATGGCTTCGCTCACCCGATCACCTCGCTCACCGACGCCCGGACCGACGACCTCTCGGCACCCGACGCCGCACCAGGAACCAGGGCGACACCTCGCGTCCGGGTTCGTCAGCGCTGCGGTTCCGTCCCGATGCCGCCGCATGGCTCGCCGAGCTCGAGCGCCGGCCCGAGCGATGCCGTCGGGCGGCGACCCCGGCCGGTTCAGCGCGCCGCCTCGGTGGCGTCGACGCATCTGCCGGTGACGGCGTCACGCCGATGGCCGGTCGGGCTGCGGCGCTCGTGGTGCTCGGTGCGTCGATGGTCATCGCTCGCCGCTGGCCTGGAGCATGGCCGGATGGCTCGCCGGACCCGGCAGCGGCGTCGCTCCGGTCGGGGCCGGGATCACGCCCGAAGCCCAGACGATCGTGGTGGTCCAGCCCGGCGACACCCTGTGGTCCATCGCCGAGGACATCGACCCCGACGGCGACGTCCGGGCCACCGTGGATCGCCTCGCCGATCGCAACGGTGGAGCGGCGCTCACGGTCGGCCAGCGCCTCGTCGTGGCCGACTGAGGTGTCCGGACCGAGCCACGGGTGCGAACGGGCAGGATTCGTGTCGGGCGCCCGGGCACGGACGCAGGAGCCCGAAGCGGGACGAAGGTAGGCAACGGTGCGGTGGCGAGCGACGCTCGGTCGACGATCAGCGAGATCGAGCGGTTGCGGAGTAGGGCCCGGGCCCGCGTCGGAGCGACGCGGGCCCGGATCGCCGCCATCGGCGCAGCGGTGGTCAGCGTCGTCGCAGATAGCGGGTGAAGAGCAGATCATCGTGGATCATCGCCCGGACGAGGCGGTACCGCCGAGGGTCGTGTACGCCGCCCGCGGTCAAGCGGCCACCTCGCCGCCCACCACCAGCGACGACACGGTTATGCACAGCTCGTCGATGACATCGGCGGCCATCAGAGCGCCGTTGAGGCGGGGTCCTCCCTCGGCGAGGACCATCGAGCCATGGCGATCGGCGAGCATCGCCACCGCCGCCGCCAGATCCACGTCTCCCACGCCGGCGCTCACCACGTCGACCTGGGCCGCGACGGCAGCCACGGCGTCGGGGTCGGCGTCGGTGGTCGTGACCACGGTGGTGGCGGCTCCGGGGGCGAAGAGGTCGCTGTCGAGGTCGAGGTCGAGGCTTCGCGTGACCACCGCGATGGCGCGCGCCATCGGTCTGACCTCGTGCCCGGCGAGCGGCTCGGGTGGCCTCATCTGGCCGGGTGGGCTGGTAGTTCTCGGCTCGTGCGGTTCCGGCCGCGACCAGGATCACGTCGGCCAGGCCCCGCAGGGTGGCGAACACGGCGTGGTCGCCGGGGCCACCCAGGTCTCCCGACAAGCCGTCGATGGCGATGGCGCCGTCGATGCTGGCGATCATGTTGAGGGTCACCCACGGGCGCCCGTCGTCATGGCTGCGGCGGTCATCGCGATAGGCGGCGGTCAGGTCGTCGAGGGTGATCGGCGCAGGATCGGTCATGACCGGACCGTACTGCGGGCCGAGGTGCCCAGATGGTGCCGCCGTGGCGGCGCTGTGGACGATCGGGCATGTCCTCCACAGGGAAATCCCCAGATCCACCCCCTTACGCTCCACAGGGGATGTCCTTTAGGTTGCGTCGTCGTGACAGATCGGAGCCGGGCGCCGGAATGGTGGCTGGCGTCGATGACACCATCGGCGACTCCTCGAGGAACCGGTCACCCTGGTGGGGCGGAGACCACAGACGGGTGGGGAGAGCAACCTCGAACCTGGCCTCGGCATCCGGTCTGTCACCGTCTCGAGTTCCCCCCTGCGGTGCCGGCTGCGTGCCGGTACCGTTGTATCGACCGGCCACCGGTCATCGTCTCCAGGAGGCATCCCCGTGAGCGTCGCCGATCCCCAGAGCCGCCCCCCGATCGGATTCGAGCGACGGTTCACCCGCGCCGACGTCGACCCCTACGCCGCGCTCGACTGGGAGCGACGGTCGGCCCACATCGAGAACTGGACCGACGGGTCGGTCGCTTTCCACCAAGACGATGTCGAGTTCCCCCGCCACTGGTCGCAGAACGCCGCCAACATCGTGTCCCAGAAGTACTTCCGGGGACACCTGGGCACTCCCGAACGCGAGCACTCGCTGCGCCAGGTCATCGACCGCGTCGTCGGCACCATCTCGTCGTGGGGATCTGCCGGCGACTACTTCGCCGACGACGCCGAGTTCGAGGCCTTCGTCGACGAGCTCACGCACCTGTTGGTCGACCAGCGCGCCGCCTTCAACTCGCCGGTGTGGTTCAACATCGGCGTCCGCGACACACCCCAGCAGAGCTCGGCCTGTTTCATCTTGTCGGTCGACGACACCATGGACGACATCCTCGAGTGGTACGTCGAAGAGGGCAAGATCTTCAAGGGCGGCTCGGGCTCGGGCGTCAATCTCAGCCGGATCCGGGCCAGCAGCGAGCAACTCAACGGCGGCGGTCACCCGAGCGGACCGGTGAGCTTCATGCGTGGCGCCGACGCCTCGGCGGGCACGATCAAGTCGGGTGGCAAGACCCGACGTGCCGCGAAGATGGTCATCCTCGACGCCGATCATCCCGACATCGACGAGTTCGTCTGGACCAAGGCCAAGGAGGAGCACAAGGCCCGTGCCCTGCGTGCTGCGGGATTCGACATGAGCCTCGACGGCGCCGACTCGTTCTCGGTGCAGTACCAGAACGCCAACAACTCGGTGCGGGTCACCGACGAGTTCATGGAGGCCGTCGAGGCCGACCGCGACTGGGACCTGCTCGCTCGCACCAGCGGCGACGTGATCGCCACCGTGAAGGCCCGCGATCTCTTCCGCGACATCGCCACCGCGGCCTGGGAGTGCGCCGATCCGGGTCTGCAGTACGACACCACGATCAACCGCTGGCACACCTGCCCCGAGAGCGGCCGCATCACCGCCAGCAATCCGTGCAGCGAGTACGTGCATCTCGACGACTCGGCGTGCAATCTGAGCTCGCTCAACCTGATGAGGTTCCTCGACGGTGACGACCGCGTTCGACATCGACTGGGTTCCGTCACGCCGTGCGGGTCATGATCGCCGCCCAGGAGATGCTGGTCTCGAACTCGCACTATCCGACCGAACGCATCGCCGAGAACGCCGAGACGTACCGCCAGCTGGGGCTGGGCTACACCAACCTCGGCGCGCTGCTGATGTCGCTCGGGTTGCCCTACGACTCCGACGACGGTCGGGCCCTCGCGGCCACCATCACCGCGCTCATGACCGGCGAGGCCTACCGCACGTCGGCGCTGCATCGCGGCACGGCTCGGCGCCTTCGCCGGCTACGGACCCAACGCCGCCGCCACGCGCAACGTGTTGCACATGCACCGCGATGCGCTCGACGGCATCGCCGAGTCCGATGCCGTGCCCGACGACGCTGCACGAAGCCGCCCGCCAGGCCTGGGACGACGCCATCGCCATCGCCGAGGTGCACGGCGTCCGCAACGCCCAGGTCACCGTGCTGGCGCCCACCGGCACCATCAGCTTCATGATGGACTGCGACACCACCGGCATCGAACCCGACCTCGCGCTGAAGAAGGCCAAGCGGCTCGTCGGCGGCGGCACCATGTCGATCGTCAACCAGTCGGTGCCCCGGGCGTTGCGGCGCCTCGGCTACGACGACGATCAGATCGTCGACATCGTGGCCCACATCGACCACCACGCCAGCGTGGCCACCGCGCCGCACCTCAAGGCCGATCACGTCGCGGTGTTCGCCTGTTCGATGGGCGACACCAGCATCGAACCCATGGGCCACGTTCGGATGATGGCGGCGGTGCAGCCCTTCCTGTCGGGCGCCATCTCCAAGACCGCCAACCTGCCCGAGATCGGCCACCGTCGACGACGTCGAGGAGCTCTACATGCAGGCCTGGCGCATGGGGGTCAAGGCCCTGGCGGTCTATCGCGACAACTGCAAGGTCGATCAGCCGCTGTCGGTCGACACCAAGGTCGCGGTCGCCGACGTCATCACCGCGGCCGCGCAGAACGTCCTGGCCGAGCCGGCACGGCCGGTGCGCGAGCGGATGCCCCGATCGCGCTCGTCGCGGACGTTCGAGTTCCGCGTCGCCGACTGCAAGGGCTTCTGCACGGTCGGCGAGTACGACGACGGTCGTCCCGGCGAGATCTTCGTGCGGGTCTCCAAACAGGGTTCGACGCTGGCCGGCATCATGGACGCCTTCGCCATCGCGGTCAGCCACGGTCTGCAGTACGGCGTGCCCGCTCGACGCCTACGTCCGGGCCTTCGTCGGGATGCGCTTCGAGCCGGCCGGCATGACCGACGACCCCGACCTGCGCATCGCGTCGAGCCTCATCGACTACCTGTTCCGTCGTCTCGCAGTCGAGTACATGTCCCACGACGAGCGCAGTCGAGCTGAACATCTTCACCACCGGCGAGCGGCTCCAGCCGACGCTGCCCGGCGTCGAGGAGACGACCACGCCCGACCAGTCAGGGCGTCGACGTCACGCCCGACCCGCCGTCGCATCGCGACGACGAATCGGCGTGTCGCCGGCCAGGTCGCCTTCGCGTTCGACACGCCCCGGCCGGCAGCGATGCGCCGCTGTGCATGCAGTGCGGCACGCAGATGCACCGCGCCGGCTCGTGTTTCGCGTGCGCCAGCTGCGGCAACACCAGCGGCTGCAGCTGAGCCGCTGCCTGTCACTGGGGGCAGGATCGGCACGAGGTTGTCGACGGCGACGCCACCGGACCGGCTGAGCTCTCCACCGATCCACAGGCAGCCGTCGGCGGCCACGGCGATGCCCCAGACGCCCTCGCGCGCCGCGCAGACGACGGCTGATACGACCGTAGGTGTCGGCCGCTGCGGGCATCGAAGGCGATCAGCGAATCGATGTCGGTGATTGTGCGATCGTCCGTCGCGCACGCTCCTGCATGCGTCCCCAGCAGTGGCAGCCCGCGAAGACGATCCGGCCCGAGCGGGTAGAGGGTCTGGAAGTCGCCGCCGCGCCCGTCGGTGCTTCCGAAGCGGCCGGTCGGTGTGCACCCAGCTCGAACGTCGAAGTCGCGAGCACGAGCGACGACCAGGCGGCGTTCTGGCCGCCCGACGAAGACCTTCGAGCGGGTCACCTCGATGGCCGCGACATGATCGAAGCCGGCTCGGTCGGTGAAGAACTCGTGCCCCGAAGCGCGCCGGGAGCCGATCGGTCGAGTCGCCCGTCCCGGCGCAGGACGACGAATGTCGATCGGGCGCGGCCGTCGACCTCGTCGAAGAGCCCACCGAGATAGATCCGGTCGCGCCATCGGGGCAACGGCGATGGCCCAGACGGCACCGCCGTCGACCGACGGGGTCGAACGTCGGATCGGGCCGTCCGGTTCGCCGAACGATGCGCGCCGCGACTCGCACGCGTCGGTGGCGACGCGGCCGCGTGCGGCGACCTCGCCGAAGCGAGCCACCGACGTAGAGACGCTCGGCCGTCGATCTCGAGCGCATGCACCCGGTGGCACCGTGCCGAAGGGGCGCACACGTGTGCGAGAAGCGGTCGACGTGGCACCGGTCCGGGGATCGAGCGCCACGAGTGCCGGACGTCGCTCGCCGTTGACCCGGGTGAACTCGCCGCCCACGAACAACGCCGAGCCGTCGGGAGCCGCGGCCAGTGCGAACACCGCCCCGTCGAGCGTCGGGCGCCAGGTCGAGATCCACTCGCCCGAGCGGGCGTCGAATGCGGCGATGTAGCCTGCGTGCACCTGCGCGTCACCGTTGGTCACCTCCGTGAAGCGACCGGCGACGAAGATGCGTCCTCGGATCCGCTCGACCGCGAACACCGGCGAGTCGAACTGGAAGGCATCCGAGACGGGCGCCGAACCCGGTACACCCCAGTCGGATCCGAGGCTCGTCGCTCCAGACGGGTGGTGCGGTCGATCGGTGCGACGCACCGCAACGGTGGCCGCGAGCAGGAGCATGACCGCCAGGAGCCCGATGCCGCCGCGTCGCGTCGTCGTGCCAGCAACCTCATGGGCTCAGAGCGCAGGTCGTACCGCAGGGAGCCGGACCGGGCGATCATCGCAACCTCGGGCCGCCCGGTCGACTGTTACCGTCAGGCCATGACGGTCGGCTCGACCGTTCGACCGATGGCTCACCGGCCGGTCACGGCCGAGAACGTGGTGCCGGCGGTGCGCTCGCGACGGCCGCCGGCGTGGCTCTGGTGGAGCGGTGACGTGACCGGCGTCGAGATCGCCATCGCGCTGGTCGCCGTGCTGGTCGGGGCCCTCACCAAGAGCGTCACCGGCATGGGATTCCCGCTCGTGGCGATCCCGGTGATCTCGCTGTTCGTGTCCGTCGAGGACGCCGTGGTCGTGATCGCGCTGCCCAACGTGGTGATGAACCTCGTGCTGTGTCTCGGGGTGCGATCGGCATGGAGCGAGACCCGCGACCTGCCGGTCCTCGCGGTGTCAGCGGCATCGTCGGAGCCGTCGCCGGGACCTTCGTCCTCGTGCGGGTGCCCGAGGACCTCCTGGTGATCGCTCTCGCCGTCGTCGTGTTCGTCTACGTGATCTCGAGCGTGCTGCAGCCCGCAGACCGCGGTCGCGCCCGCAACGGCACGCCGCTGGGCGGCTCCGGTGGGAGCGGCGGCCGGCGTGATGCAGGGTGCGATCGGGATCTCGGGTCCGATCGTGTCGAGCTGGATCCACGCCTACCGTCTGCCACGCGATGCGTTCGTCCTCTCGGTCACGCTCGATGTTCCTGCTGTCGGGCTCGACCCAACTGGTGGTCCTCGCCGCCGAGGGCGCGGTCACCGGCACCCGCCTGGCGCTGCCCTGGCGGCGGTCCCATCGTGTTGGCCACGGTGCCATTCGGGACCTGGGTCCGTCACCGCCTGCCCGAGGGAGGCTTCGACCGGGTCGTGCTCGGCGTGCTCGCGCTGTCGGCTGTCGCGCTCGTGGTCCGCGTCGTCGCCTGAGGGATCTCGGGACGGTCGACGCACCGACCTGTCGGCGACGACGTAGTCTCGGCCGGCGTCGTCTCGAACCGGCGACGCTCGACCACATCGCACAACGCTCAGGGGGCCCCATGCGTGCAGCAATCCTTCGTGACGACTCCGGCGAGCTCACGCTCGAAGACGTCAGCATCGACAAGCCGGACCGCAACGAGGTCCTGATCCAGACGGTCGCATCGGGCCTCTGCCACAGCGACCTCCACTTCATCGACGGCACCTGGCCGGCGGCCTACCCGATGCTGCTCGGCCACGAGGCTGCCGGCGTCGTCCAGGCGGTCGGCGACGACGTGGTCGGGATCCGACCCGGGCGATCACGTCATCTCCTGCCTGTCGGTCTACTGCGGGCATTGCGATCGCTGCCTGACCGGCGACAGCTTCCTGTGCTACGAACCGCGACCGAGGTCGCCAACCGCAGCGCCGACGCACCGGCCCGCGTACGCGACGGCGACGGCACGCCGATCGCACAGTTCACCGGTCTCGGCTCGTTCGCCCAGGAGATGCTCGTCCACCAGAACGCCGTCGTCGCGATCACCCCGGACATGCCCCTCGACCGGGCGGCGCTCATCGGCTGCGGGGTCACCACCGGCGTCGGCGCGGTCTTCAAGAGCGCCGAGGTGGAACCGGGCTCGACCGTGGCGGTGATCGGCTGCGGCGGCGTCGGCATCTCTGCCGTGCAGGGCGCACATCTGGCCGGTGCCCGCCAGATCATCGCCGTCGATCTCGAACCCAAGAAGCTCGAGTGGGCGGGCCAGCTCGGCGCCACCCACACCGTCAACCCCGCCGACGGCGATCCCGTCGCCCAGGTCCAGCGAGCTCACCGGTGGCGGCGTCGACTACTCGTTCGAGTGCATCGGTCTGAAGGTGACCGCCGAGCAGGCCTACGGGATGATCCGCCCGGGCGGCCTCGCCACGATCATCGGGATGATCCCGTTGGGCGTCAACCTCGAGATCCCGGGCGCCGACCTGTTCTTGAACGCCAAGCGCCTCCAGGGATCGCTCATGGGCTCGAACAACTTCAAGGTCGACATGCCCCACCTCTGCGATCTCTACCTCGGCGGACGCCTCAAGCTCGACGAGATGGTGTCGCGCACCATCAGCCTCGACGAGATCAACGACGGCTTCGCCGCCATGAAGGCCGGCGACGTCGTGCGCTCGGTGATCGCGTTCTGAGTCTTCTGTGGCCGGCTCGTCTCCGGCTCCGGGGCGCCTCACTCCTGACCGCTGCGTTGTCTGACGCATGGTTCCTGCGGCACGTCGCCGGCTGGTGTCGGCGTGCTGCGCAGCAGCTGCGGTGGGGCCTGACGTCGTGGTTCCGACAGTGGATCACGCCCGCCGGAAGGCGTCCATGATCTTCTCGGCGTGGTTCGCGGCCTGGTCGAGATCTGTGGTGTTCCCGACGTCGGCGTCGGCGTACACGACAGCGACCTGGTCATCGACATCGGTCGTCCACAGCCGATAAGTGCGAGCGGGGCGCAATGTGTAGAGCGTCAACGCCGACCAGCCGTCGGGTGCGGAGACGGCGGGGTACACCTCGGCGCCGCCGGGGACATCGAACTCCACGGCACTCGTCGGTTCCCCCAAGAGGGTCGCACTCGTCTCCACGCTGCGCAGCGGGGAGATGACCCCCTGGTCGGCGAGCGACGCGAGGTAGTCCAGAAAGGCAGCCGAATCGGCGGGTTCGCCGCCGGCTCGCTCCGATGATTCCGCATCCGGGTCCTCGGGCGAGGGAAGCACGAGCCTGCCGACTGCGCCGATCTCGACTCGGGGCGCGATGGTGCTCGTGAACTCGCCCGGCACGTCGATGCTCAGGGCCTGACCGCCGGCCAGACCCGAGGTATCGGTTGCGAACTCGACGACGGCGTCGCCGAAGAGCAGTGTCCTCGAGCGGTCTCCTGCGTCCGCGAGCCACACGACTGCTCCGTACTCGATCGGCGCCCGCCCGACCCTCGGGTCAGCGACCGTCGGCCCGAGTTCGATCGAGCTGACGACGTCGTCGACGACCTCGGCCCAGGCGTCGCTGGAGATCCCCGTTCCGATCACGATCGGTTGCGCGTCGTCTTGGTCGATGATCCAGATCCGTCGCGGAAGGCCGTCTCCGAAGCCGAGGGCTCCATCCGCGACGATGCCTCGGATCGACTGACGTTGCCCTGTTGCTGTGACGTCGAAGCGCCGTGCGCCGTAGCCGGCGATGTCGGGTGATGCACTCTCGGAGACCTCCCAGTCCGACGAGAGCAGCTCGTCGACCCATTCGTCCGGGGTGAGAGCATCGTTGCTGTTCCACCGTGCGATGAAGAGGACTTGATCGAGGCCGAGATCCCAGGCGATGGACCCTGCCCGGTGCAGCCCGATATCGAATCGTTCAGGGACGTCGAACACGATCTCGGTGCCCAGCCGATAGCTGTGATATCGGCCGGCCTCGTGCGGTCCGAGGAAACCGACGTCGGGGAGCGGGCGTATGCCGTCGACGAGGAGATCGGTCGCGCCGATCAGTCTCGGCGAGGGTTCGGGCGGCGCCGGCTCGGACACGGCGGGTGCCGTCGGTGGGGGATCGGTGGCTGCCGGCACGGTGCCCGTCGATGATGCTGCCGACGATTCGGTGGCAGGCTGCGGCTCGTCGGCAGCGGTCATGTCGGCTTCCGCGGCCGGCGCTCGGTCGCTGCGGCGGCAGCAACCTGGTTCTCCGCCCCGGGGTCGCCACCACCGCATGCGACCGCAATGGACAACATCGCGCCGATGAGGGCGGCCCGCTTGGAGGCCGAGCGTGGTCGCGAGGCCGTGGCCCGAGCAGTCCGTGAGCGCAGCGAACAGGAGCGGGAGGCGACGGGTCCGGATTCGAGCGAGCCGACCAATGTGCGCACGCTCTCGGGAGGTGTCGGTGTTGGTGTTGGTGTTGTCATGTCAGTCTCCGGTTCGTCCGGTGTCGGGAGGGTCGAGTTCGTAGATCCGAGCGGTCTTGTCGTCGTCGGCGATGTCGATGCGAACCGGACCGAGGCCGGCAGCACTCCAGATCGTCGTCTGACGCCGTTCGGCCGATGCGTCCACCGACCAGTCGATCGTGGTCCCTGTCGCAGTGATCCGGCCTCTGGGGGTGTCCAGGGTCGTGGTGGTCGTGCTCGTCGGCTGGTACGCGACGCGGTCCGAGCCGCAGACGGCACGGCCGGGAGCGGCGGTGTCCACGGTTGCGTCGCAGTCGAGCCAGAGCCGTTCGGGGTCCAACAGCAGGAGTGGGACACGTACCGAGCCCGACGGCTCGATGACGAATCGGACCGAGCCCAGGTACTGCAGCGACGGGACGTCGCCGGTGGAGATCCGTGCATCGGCTCGTACGACTCGTTCACCTGCGACCACCGACGCGACGTCAGCATCGACGGCGAACAGCACCGAGGCGATGGCGGCACCGTCGGCCGATGGTGCGGGGTCGAGCCCGGTTGCGAGACCCCATCGGGTCCCGGGCTCGAGCAATGTGACCGGCACTGGTGTGGCGACCCGGTCCGCTGGGGTATCGGGCTCGAGGGGCCGCAGCACGATCAGCGTGGCCACGAGTGCGATCACCGCAGCGGCCGCCGCAGCGGTGACCACACCGGAACGCCGCGTTGCAGCGTCGCCGAGCCGGACCGCTGTGAGATCGATGACGTCGCCCTCGTCCGATGTCGAGTGGGCGACGTCGAAGGCGGCCTCCATTCGGGCTTCGATACGGGCCCGTGCGTCGGGCGGAAGCGGTCGGTCGTGTGGCGTCCGCTCCTCGAACCGGCGTAGGGCAGCGATCACACGGTCATCGTTCACTGGTTCTCCTCGCTCCTGACCCGTCTGCACCGTCACCCGCATCGGGTTCGCACGACGCCAGCGCCGATGCGAACGAACGACGCGCCCGAGCCAGGAGACTCTCGGTCGCCCGGTACGAGATGCCGAGCCCGTCGGCGATCTCGTTCAGCCCCCAGTCGTCGAGGTACCGCAGGGTCAACACCGTGCGCTGGCGTGCAGGAAGCGACTCCAGTGCTGCCGAGACGTCCGAGTCCAGGACCGTGGACGACTGCTCGACGGGTGATGGTCGTGCGCCGGCGAGTCGTTCGGCCGCACGCGAACGAGCCGCCAGGTGGCGCCAGTGGTCGATGAGGCGCCGCTTGGCGACAACGGTCAGCCACCCCGGCGTCACCTCGGACCCTCGGCCCTGGGCGAAGAGCCGGGCTGCAGTCTCGAAGGTCTGCGCAGTGATCTCCTCGGCGAGTGACGCATCGCCGCATCGTGCGTATGCGACGCCGTGAACCATCGATTGGTGGTTCCGGAAACACGCCGACAATGCCGTGCGCTGTCCCGTGTCGCCTGACCTCATGACTGTCTATCGGATCAGAAACCGCGCTGCCGTCGCGGCATGCGTCGATCGCGCGAGTCGACGATCACGTTTGCAGGGTGATCGGTGCAGCAGCAGTCGCTCCGGCGGCTACCCCATACCCAGCAACCGCAGCATGCTGGGTGGTGGGGAGGAGTCGCCGGCGGCGAGCATGGCGGCGCGTTCGACGTTGATGGTGTCGAAGTGGCGTTCGGTCCAGTCGTCCCAGGGGCCGGATCCGAGCCGGGCGGTGTCGCCGCCGGCGGCGATGCAGGCCTCGAGGTAGGCGCGCAGGGCGGTGAGGTCGTCGTGGGTGCCGACCGGTCCATGGCCGGGGACGAACACCGATCCGTAGCCGGCGATCACGTCGAGGGATGCGATCAGCTGGGCGGGATCGCCGTCGAAGAGCAGCGGGGTGGTGCCGAACGCGGCGAGGGCGCCGCAGACGACGACGCCGTGTTCGGGAATCTGCACGGCGAGGTTCTCGGCGAGTTCGCCGCCGAGGGGCACGGCGACGGCGCTGGCGCTGATCCACGCAGCCTCGGCGACCATGTGCGAGACCGGGCGGGTGGTCAGGTCGACGAACTCGGCGGCGTGATCGGGGAACAGGCGCTGGCAGCCCTCGATGTTCGGCGGCTGATCGAGGTGGGCGCTGATCTGGGGTGTCCCGTAGACCGCAGCCAGCCCGAACACGCTCGAGCCACCGACGTATTCGATGTGGCTGCTGGTCAGCACCAGCCGGGGAATGGGAGGCCCGAGTGCGGCGCAGGCCTCGGCGAAGGGTGCGGCCGCCTGGGGGCTGACGAGGGCATCGATGATCGTGAGGCCGTCGTCGTCGATGATCACGGTGGCGTTCGCATCGCCGTGGCGGCCCGATCCGAGCCAGACGCCGATGCCCGGGGCGACCTGTTGCAGCATGGATCGGACCGTACCGGTCGAGCCGACGCCGCGGCGAACGGGTGACAGCGTGTCAGCCGAGGAGATGACCCATGCGGTCGCGTTTGGTGGCGAGATACGTGGTGTTGTCGTCGGTGGTCTCGCCGAGGAGGGGGACTCGTTCGGCCACCGCGATGCCATGGCGTTCGAGCCCGACCTCCTTGGCCGGGTTGTTGGTCAACAGCCGAACCGTGGGCATGCCCAGGGCGGCAAGGATTGCCCCGGCGACGGCGTAGTCGCGGCTATCGGCGGGAAGCCCGAGTGCCAGGTTGGCGTCGACGGTGTCGAGGCCCTGATCCTGGAGCTGGTATGCCGCCAGCTTCTGTGCGAGGCCGATGCCGCGTCCTTCGTGGCCGCGGAGATAGACCACGGCGCCCCAGCCGGCTGCGGCGACCGCGGCGACCGCAGCGTCGAGCTGGGAGCCGCAATCGCAGCGGAGCGAGCCGAAGACGTCGCCGGTCATGCACTCCGAATGCAGCCGCACCAGCGGGACGCCATCGGGATCGCCCATCACCATTGCAATGTGCTCGTGGTCATCGTGATCGCTGTGGAAGGCGTGGGCGACGAAGACGCCGTGACGGGTCGGGATGGGCGCCGCCGACACCTCGACGACCGTCGCCGGCTGCCGACCCGAACCGGCGGCCGGCGGTCGGAGCGATGGGGAGTGGTTGGCGGCGTCGTGCACGGTGCGTTGGTCCTCGGGTGCAGCGGGGCATGGGCGCCTGCACCGATGGGTCATCCTCGCAGGGTCGGTTTCGTTTCGCAACCGTGTGACGTGTCGGCTACCTGTCGCAGGGGTCGGGTCGATCCCGACGCCGCGGCCCGCGAGTCCCGGTCAGGGGATCTCGATGGTGAGGTGGCGGCTCAGATCGCCGACCAGCGACACCAGCATGTGGCGGTGAGCGAAGCACCAGGCGCCGTCCACTACGTGAAAGCGGTCCTCGTACCGCCCACAGATCATCGGCTGGAGTGGGTACCCGTCGGCAGCCATCAACACGGTGTAGGCGGACCGGGCGCCGGCGCCGTCGGCGTCGAACTCGATGATCGTGTTGGTCGTCAGGTGGTGCGTGCGCGGGGTGCCGTCGTCGTGGACCCGGACCGTCGCTGCGTAGAACGCGGCGACGGCATCGGCGCCGGTGACATCGCTGGCGGGATCGTCGCGCACCAACATCAGCCGGCCGTGGGCGAACAGGGCCCCGACGGCGGCGAAGTCGGCTGCGTCGATGGCCTCGGTGTAGCGGCCGAGCAGATTGCGGATCTCGTCGGCAGCGGAGAGGCCGACGGCGGCTGGCGGTGGCTCGATCGTGCTCACGGCCGACGACGGTAGTCGCGGGCGTCCTCGTCTGCGTCCGCTGCACCGGTAGCATCGACGAATGTCCGGCATCGCATCGATACCGAGTCCGGGTTCGGGCGCAATCGAACTCGGGCCGCTCACGTTCCGGGCCTACGGCATCATGATCGCACTGGGCGTTCTCGCCGCGGTGTGGCTCGTTGGTCGTCGTTTCGTGGCTCGGGGGTACTCGGCGGATCACGCGACCGGGCTCGCGATGTGGGCGGTGCCCGCCGGCGTCGTCGGGGCGCGGGCGTATCACGTGATCACGGACTGGCAGAAGTTCGACGGCAACTGGGGTGACGCCTTCCGTATCTGGGAAGGCGGCCTGGGCATCCTCGGCGGGGTCATCCTCGGTACGGTGGCGGGCCTCGCCTACCTGCGCCGCCACGACATCCCCTATTCGGTCGGTTTCGACGTCGTGGCGCCGGCGTTGCCGTTGGCCCAGGCCATCGGCCGCTGGGGCAACTGGTTCAACCAGGAGCTCTTCGGTCGTCCGACCGACCTGCCGTGGGGTCTCGAGATCGACCCCGGGAATCGCCCCGCCGAATACGCCGATGCCGAGACCTTCCACCCGACGTTTCTGTACGAATCGTTGTGGAACCTGGTCGTGTTCGCGGTGCTGATCCGCATCGACCGCACCCGACGCCTGGCGCCCGGCCATCTCTTCGCCCTCTACCTGGCGCTCTACTCGATCGGTCGGCTCTGGGTCGAGGCGTTGCGGATCGACGACGCGAGCGAGATCGCCGGGCTCCGGGTGAACCTCTGGGTGTTCTCGGTGGTGCTGGTCGCCTCCGGGGCGATCGTCCTGCGGGGTCTGCGCCGCGGCGGCGGCGACGGTGTCCCGGCGGCCGCGGATACCGAAGCCGATGAGCCCGAATCCGATGAGCCCGAATCCGACGATGCCGACGCGACGGCCGACGAGCTCGTCGACGCCGCCCTCGCGGACGATGGGTCCGCTGTGTCGGCCGATGCCGAGGACGCCCAGGTCGAACCCCGTGAGTGACCGCATCGGCAACCTCTCCGGCGAGAGCCCCTACGAGAACCGTGTCGAACGCACCTTCGCGTTCATCGATCTGTCCGGGTTCACGAGCTACACCGACGCCCAGGGCGACGGCGCCGCAGTGGCCGTGCTGACCCAGTTCCGCCAACGCGTCCGCGAGATCGCCGCTCGGCGCGGCGTTCGCATCGCGAAGTGGTTGGGCGACGGCGCCATGATGGTCGGCGTCGACTCCGAGCCGATCACCGAGGCCATCGTCGACATCGAAGAGGCGTTCGCCGCGGACGAGAGCCCCCTGCAGTTGCGCGCCGGCCTCGCGTCGGGACCGGTCATCTTGTTCGAGGGCGACGACTACATCGGCCAAGCCGTCAACATGGCGGCCCGCCTGTGTGCGCTCGCCGAACCGGGTGAAGTGCTGGCCACGCGAGGGATGATCTCGTCGCTCATGGTGAACACCCAGGTCACACCCATCGGGCCGCACGCCATCGAGGGCTTTGCCGAACCGGTCGAGCTCGTCCGGCTCGACTCGCCGGCGTGACCACCGGGTCCGTACCCGAGCTCACCCCCTTCGAGCGTGCCGTCGCGGCCGTTGTCGCATCGGTTCCCTCCGGCGAGGTGATCAGCTACGGCGAGGTCGCGGCCGAGGCCGGCCACCCGGGTGCGGCCCGTGCGGTCGGTTCGTTCCTGCGCCGCCACGACGGCCATTCCTGGTGGCGTGTCGTCACCGCCACGGGGCGTCTCGTGCCCGGCAACGAGGTCCGCCAGGCGGCGCTGCTGGCCGCTGAAGGGACCCTCGTGATCGATGGCCACGTCGTCGCGGTGCGCCCGCAGCTCGGCGGCGACCACAGCCGTACCCCGCCCGAGGGGTCCGAGGCAGTACGCTGAGTTCGGCGTCCACGCCCGGTGTCCCCCCGACACGATCCCGGAGCGTCATCCGACGACGCCGTTCGACGAACCCCGTGAGACGACGTGAGCACTTCCTCTGTTGACAATTCCCCGGCAGCCGACGACGAACCGGTTGCAGAGTCCCCGCCGGCCGAGGCGCCGGTCCCCACCTGGTCCGAACTCGGCGTCGACGACGACATCGTCGCGGCGCTCGAGGCCAAGGGCATCGTTGCACCGTTCCCCGTGCAGGCCCTCACCATTGCCGACGCCCTCGCCGGCAGCGACGTGTGCGGCAAGGCCAAGACCGGATCGGGCAAGACGCTGGCCTTCGGCATACCGATGATCCAGCGCCTCGCACACGACCCCGATCGGCGCAGCCCCATCGCCATCGCCCTGGTGCCCACACGCGAGCTCTGCGTCCAGGTCGCCGAGGAGCTCACCCCCCTCGCCGCGGCCCGGTCGCTCGAGATCCTCGCCATCTACGGCGGCGCCAACATGGACGCCCAGATCTCCGCGCTCGGCAAGGGCGTCGATGTCGTGGTGGCCACCCCGGGCCGCATGATCGACCTGATCGAACGTGGCGAGGCCGACGTGTCGGACCTCGAGATGGTGGTCATCGACGAGGCCGACCGCATGGCCGACATGGGGTTCCTGCCCCAGGTCGAGTGGATCCTGCGTGGCGTCAAGGGCCGTCACCAGACGCTGTTGTTCAGCGCCACCCTCGACGGTGCGGTCAACTCGCTGATCCAGCGCTACCAGACCGACCCGGTCATGCACGAAGTCGCCTCCACCGAGGTCACCGTCGAGCACATGACGCACCGCTTCATCAACGTCCATCAGATGGACAAGGTCAAGGTCGCAGCCGCGATCGCCAAGGGTCGCGGCAAGGTCTTGATGTTCTCGAACACCAAAGCGGGGTGCGATCGCCTGGTCCGCAAGCTCGAAGACGAGGGCGTGCGCTCCCAGGCCATCCACGGCGACCTCCGCCAGAACATGCGCGAGCGAGCCCTCGAGCGATTCACCGATGGCCGCCTGCCCATCCTGGTGGCCACCGACGTCGCCGCACGCGGCATCCATGTCGACGATGTCGACATCGTCATCCACTTCGATCCGCCACCGGATCACAAGACGTATCTGCACCGGTCCGGGCGCACCGCCCGCGCCGGAACCGAGGGCCTTGTGGTCACCCTGTCGCTGTGGAACGAGGAGCTCGAGGTCCGTCGCATCCAGAAGCGGATCGGCCTCGACCTGCCCATCGTCGAGATGTTCTCCAACGATCCCCGCCTCGCCGATCTCGCGGCGTGGGACCCCACCGCCGACTGAGCGGCGACCCCAAGCCCACCCGGCGGGCCACGCTCGCTGCCTGGGCCGCCGGCCAGGTCGGCCACGCCGAACCCGGCGCGATCGCTGCGGGAGCAGCCACGGCGCTCGCACGGCTGCTCGACCTGCCCCTCGACGACCCGGCCGCCCCGTCACTCATCCGGGAGCGGCCGACCGCTGGCACGAGCATCGAGCCTCCTCCTGGTCTGATCACAGACGCCTGGGATCTCGGCACCGTGCACGAGGCCACCCTCGACGCGGCGCGACGCCGCTCGAGCGGCGTCCACTACACGCCCCGATCGGTCGCGAGCGGGCTGGCCCGCATCGCACTCGACGCCGCCGACAGCACCACCACGGTGTGCGACCCGGCCGTCGGCGGCGGGGCGTTCCTGTTGGCCGCAGCCGACGTCCTCTCGCGCGCCGGCGCCACTGTCGACGAGGTGCTCTGTCGATTGCGTGGCAACGACATCGACGCCGTGGCGGTGAGCGTGGCCGGCGCCGCCCTGGCGCTGTGGGGTGCCGCCGACGGCCACTGGCCCGACGCATCGCCCCGACTCGCCGTCGCCGACACGCTCGATCCGGGCGGATCCCACCGCGGCGACGCCACGTCAGCGCAGCGGGTCGACGTGGTCATCGGCAACCCACCGTTCCAGAGCCAACTGGCGTCGGGCACCGCTCGCGACCCGGCCGAAGTGGCCGAGCTGCGGCGGCGATGGGGGACCGAGGCCGGGCCGTACTGCGACACCGCCGGCTGGTTTCTTCTCGCTGCGCTCGAGCGGGCGGTGCCCGGCGGACGCATCGTGTTGGTCCTGCCCCAATCGTTGCTCGCCTCGGCCGACGCCGAGCCGGTTCGGTGCGCGCATGGCAGCAGCGACGACGGTCACGGGGCTCTGGATCGGTGACCGAGGAGTGTTCGACGCCGATGTCCGGGTGTGCGCGCCGGTGCTGAGCGTCGGTCCCGGAGCGAGTCGGCCCGACACGGTGCGTGTGTGGTCGGGTCCCGACGTTGCCGACGCCGCACCGGTGGCCGCCGCCTCCGACCCGAGTCGATGGAGCGAGTTGCTGGCTCGTGCCGGTGGGGTGCCGGTGGTGGCGGTCGGCGATGCGGGGTCCCTGGGGTCGTGGTGTGAGGCAACGGCGGGGTTCCGCGCACAGTTCTACGGTCTGGCCCCCCACACCGTCGACCTCGCCCAGGACGGCGAGGACGGCCCGGCGCCCGAATGCCCGGACCCTGGCGAGGGTCCGGCTGGTTCGGCTCCGCTGGTGACCGTCGGCATGATCGAACCGCTTGCGTGCCGGTGGGGGAGCGGCACCGCGTACCGCTATGCCGGCCGTCGCTGGATCGCTCCGGCGGTCGACGTCGCCGCCCTCGCCGAGGCCGATCCGACGCTAGCCCGCTGGGTGCGCGATCGGCTGGAGCCCAAGGTGCTCGTCGCCACCCAGACGAAGGTCGTCGAGGCCGTCGTCGACCGCGAAGGCCGCTGGATCCCGTCGACTCCGGTCATCGCCGTGACCGCCCCGCCGGAGCGTCTCGGCCATCTGGCGGCGGCGCTGACGTCGCCGGTGGCCACCGCGGCAGCGCTGGCCAGGACGGCAGGCAGCGCACTGTCGGGCGACACCATCAAGTTGTCGGCACGCCAGGTGCTCGCGCTGCCGACGCCGGTCGATCTCGATGCCTGGGACGACGGCGCCCACCTCGTCGCGGCGTTGGCGAACGGAGCGGTGGACCGTGCCGAGGGGCTCGCCGAACTCGGGCGGGTCATGATCGCTGCGGCGGGACGGGCCGTGGACGATCCCGAGGGTCTGTTCGCCTGGTGGTGGTCCCGCATGCCGCTGCGCTGACGGCCCGCGTCCGACGGTGTGGACACGGCTCGTCCGGTTGCAAACGACCGTGTGCGCTGGTTGACTCCTCGAAGACATCATGGAGTGGCCCGACAGCAATCGTCGGGTCCGGCAACCTGGGACGGACACCCAAGGTGCTCTCTCGCCGGTCTGACCGGTGGGGATGTGGCAAGCGCTCGATCGAAGTGTGGTCGAGCGGGTGCAACCAAGTGTCCGAGCATGATCGACGGCAGTGCCGCCGACATGGTCGCCGCCACCGGTGTCTGCTGCCAGAGGAAGCGAGACCGAAGCCCGTGCCCGACAATCCCCGCACCACACGAGGGCCAGCCGACGGGCACGGTGCCGGCCGTCCGGCTCTGCCGGCCAGCGGTGCGTGGCGCCCGGGCGACCCGGCGGGTCGACGGGAGTTCGTCACCATCACCGACGATCGGCCCTTCGTGCTGGAGTGCGGCGCCGCCCTCGACGAGGTGGTGATGGCCTACGAGCGATGGGGCGACCTCGACGACGATGCCGCCAACGCCGTGCTCGTCTGCCATGCCCTCACCGGCGACTCGCATGCGTCCGGCGATCACTCGCGGGGCCACGACAGCGCCGGCTGGTGGGACGACATCATCGGCCCCGGGCGGGCCATCGACACCGACACCCATCAGGTGGTCTGCATCAACGTCCTCGGTGGATGCCAGGGCAGCACCGGGCCGGCAAGCCTGGACCCCGCAACCGGCACGCCGTACGGGTCACGGTTCCCGACGGTGACCATTCGCGACATGGTGCGTGCCCAGGCCCGCGTGGCCGAGCACCTCGGCATCGGCCGCTGGAAGGCGGTCATCGGCGGTTCGATGGGCGGGATGCAGGTCCTCGAATGGGCTGCGATGTTCCCCGATCGGGTGCGGGCCATCGCCCCCATCGCCACGGCGCTCGCCGCGAGCGCCCAACAGATCGCCTGGAGTGCCGTCGGCCGGATGGCGTTGGCGCTCGATCCGCAGTGGCGAGGTGGCGACTACTACGACGCCGAGCCCGGCGACGGTCCTCACCGGGGCCTGGCCGTGGCCCGGGCCATCGCCCAGATCCACTACCGCAGCGATGTGAGCTTCGATGCCCGCTTCGGGCGGTCGCTCGTGGACCCCGAGCGTGTCTTCGGGCTCTGGGACCGGTTCCAGGTCGAGAGCTACCTCGACTATCAGGGCGAGAAGCTGGTCCGCCGCTTCGACGCCAACTCCTACCTGGTGCTCAACAAGGCCATGGACACCCACGACCTGGCCCGGGGACGAGGGTCGATGGCCGCAGCGGTCTCGCGCCTGCGGCTCCCGGTCGCCACGGCATCGATCACCTCGGACTTCTTGTATCCGCCGCGCCAGCAAGCCGAGATCGCCGAGATGGTCGCGGCCCAGGGCGGCGACGTGCGCTACCGCGTGATCGACGACGATCGCGGTCACGACGGGTTCCTGCTGGCCGCCGACGAGGTCGGCGCACTCATCACCGATCTACTCGACCTGGCGGAGACGAACCCGTGACCACGCCCCACCCCGCGTCGCTCGATCCCCAGACGCTCGCCGATCACCGCGGGTCGTCCCGACGGTCAGGCGGCGCTGGCGCCGATCCTGTACACCTCGACCACCTTCACGACGGCGTCGGTCGACGAGGGGCGGCGTATGGCGACCGACCCCCACGAGGCCAACTTCTACACCCGCTACGGCAATCCGACGATCGCTGCGTTCGAGGAGGCCATGGCCGAACTCGAAGGGGCCGAGGCCGCGCGGGCGTTCTCGTCGGGCATGGGCGCCATCAGCGCCGTCGTGCTCGGACTGTGCTCAGCGGGCGATCACATCGTCACGCAGCGCCAGCTCTATGCGGGAACGCAGTTGCTGTTCCAGACTGTCTGTCCCCGGTTCGGTATCGACGTCACCTTCGTCGACGCGGCCGAGCCGGGCGCGTTCGCCGCGGCAGTGCGGCCGGGCAAGACGATGGTGGTGTTCGCCGAGACGCCGGCCAACCCACGCCTGGATCTGGTCGATCTCGACGAGCTGGGTGCCATCGCCGGACCGGTCACCGTGGTCGATTCCACGTTTGCGCCCCCGCTGATCCAGCGCCCCCTCGACCACGGCGTCGACTTGAGCTTGCACTCGGCCACCAAGGCGATCGGTGGGCACAACGACGCCACGCTCGGCGTGGTGTCCGGCAGTGAGGAGCTGTTGAGCTGGCTGTGGGGATTCGCGGTGCTCCAGGGCGCGAACGCCGCTCCCTTCGATGCCATGAACGGATTGCGTGGGCTCCGCACCCTGGGTGTGCGACTCGAACGGCAGTCGGCCACCGCGTCGGCGTTGGCGACCGAGCTCGAGGCTCATCCCGGCGTGGCGTGCGTGCGCTATCCGGGTCTGGCCAGCCATCCCCAACACGATCTGGCGACGCGTCAGATGCGTCTCTACGGCGGGTTGTTGACCTTCGACGTCGGCGGGGTCGAGGCCGGTCGACGCTTCGTCGAGGCCACTCGGATCGCTCGTCTGGCGACCTCGCTCGGTGGGCCCGAGACCCTGGTCACCCACCCGGCGTCGACCACCCACGTCGGGCTCACGCCCGACGAGCTGGCGGCGTCCGGGATCAGCGAGGGCACCGTGCGCATGTCGGTGGGGCTCGAACACGTCGACGACCTGCGCGCCGACGTGTCGGCCGCGCTCGCCGCGGCGGTGCGCGGCGAGTAGCGGCGTTCGACCCGTGCCCGAAGGCATCGAGATCGAGATGTACCGGTGTGCGGCCGAGGTGACCGTGGGTCGCATGATCGATGCCGTGGCCGTGACCGATCCGACCTACCCGCGCCATGGCGTGTCGCCGGGCGCGGTCGCCGATGCAGCGAGGGGCGCCCGGGTCTGCTCGGTGCGCCGGGTGGGCAAGTTGTTGCTCGTCGACACCGACGCGGTGACGCTCGGGTTGCGCTTCGGCATGACCGGCCGCGTCATCGTCGACGACATCGCCCCGATCGAGCGCCTCGAGTATGCGAGCGGTCGTGACGAGCCCGCCTGGGATCGGGTGACCATCGACTTCGCTGGTGGGGGATCGATCCGCGTCCGCGACCAGCGGCGCCTCGGCAGCATCGAGATCGACCCCGACGAGTCCCTCCTCGGCCCCGACGCCGCGACGATCGACGCAGCGACGCTCACCACGGTGCTGGCAGCCTCGTCACGACCCCTGAAGGCGCGACTGCTCGATCAGGGCGCCCTCGCCGGTCTCGGGAACCTGCTGTGTGACGAGATCTGCTGGCGGGCTGGTCTGCACCCGGCGACGCCGGCCGATGTGCTCGATGACGCCGAGGTGCGGGTCTTGGCCGACGTCGTGCGCGCCACGTTCGCGGAATTGGCCGAACGGGGAGGCTCGCACACCGGCGACCTTCAATCCGAGCGTCACCCCGACGGTCGGTGTCCCCGCGACGGCGCCCTCCTCGAGAGACACACGGTGGGGGGCAGGACGACCTACGCTTGCCCGGAACATCAGCGCCCGCGGGAGAGGTCGAGGTGAACGGATTCGTCATACGTGCCTGGGTCGCCATCGCGACCGCTGCGGTCGCGCTCGGCGCGTGGGCCACGTCGGCCGACGCTCAAGTCGAACAGAGCGACATCGGCAGCCAGCAGGGCGGACTCGAATCGACCCAGCTCGTGACCTCCAACGCCGAGGTGCGCCGAGCCGTCGTGGGGCTGCTCGTCATCGCAGCCGTCGCGCTGGTGGTCTTTGGGATCTACTGGGTGCTCACCGGGCGCGCGGCCAAGCGGCGCTTCGCCCACGAGTTCGGTGGTCGCCACGCCCAGAGCAGGCGCCCTCGCCGGGGTCGTCGTCGCGATGCGTCGGCGAATCCCGAGGCCGCTGCGACCGCCGTCGCGCCTGGATCGGTCGAGCCGCCCCGCCGTCGCGTCAGTCCACCGCAGTCCCGAGCAGAGCCTCCCGATGAGCCCAGCATCCATGCCGGATGGGTGCACGCCGGCGGGCATCGCGAGGCGCCGGTGAAGGTGCATCCTGCATGGGTCGACCAGTCGGCGCCCGCGCCGGCGCGTGCGACCGTGGCTCGCCACGCAGCGCCGAGCCACGACCCCGAACGGCCCTGGCGCGATGCCCCCGACGAGGCGTGGCCGCGCCCGTTCGAGGGACGCTGAGCCACTGGCGCGGCCGGCCCTCTGATGGCCGGCTGGCCCCCGCACCCGGGCCGGTACCATCGCCTGATGGCAGATGGACACGACGAGAACCTGTCGTCGATCCTGGCCGATGCGGTGGTGGCGGCCAGCGACTGAACCCTGCGGCGGCCCTCGGGCGGCGGCGATCGGCGCATGGGTGAAGCCCGGCCGCAGCGTGAGGTCCTATCGTGGCATCGTCGCTGCATGCCGGGAGAGCCGATGACCGAGCCCAACGAATCCGCACCGCCCCCACCGCCGTTCCCCTTCGACGCGCCCCTGGCGGGCAGCGATGCTCCCGCCGGGACGGATCCCGACACCAGCGGTGACCAAGCCAGCGACCCGGTCGCAGCTCCCGCACCCGAACCGGCGAACCCGGGCACCGACCCCGCTGCGGTCGACGAGGCGCAGCCTCTGGAGCCTCCGCCTCCACCGGCTTCGATGACGCCGCCTCCGTCGGCGCCGGCGACGGTGGTCATCAGTGCGGCCGACATCGCTGCGGCTCGCGCCGAGGCGGCCGAGGCGAAGCCCGTGCCCCCTGCGGCGCCGGCCGCCTGGGATCAGGGGGCAGCCTCGACGGCCCCGTCTCCGGTGTTCTCGACGCCGCCCGGCCAGGAAGCCTCGGCACCGCACGCACCATCGTCGGCTGCGCCCCCGCCCCCGCCCCCGACCGCCGAGGTGCCCCCGCCTCCGGGCCCGCCGAGTCCGCCGTTTGCCGAGAGCGCACCGCCCCCACCCCCTCCTGCGGTGGTCCCGCCGCCGGCAGCTCCGGCGGTGCCCCCTCCGCCACCGGCACCCGCTGCGACAACGGTGCCGCCTCCGCCCCCACCGCCGTTCGCGGCCGGGGCCCCAGAGCCGATCGCGAGCGCTCCGCCGCCTCCGCCGCCCGTCTCAGCGCCGCTTCCGCCGGCGACCAGCGCCGTCCCTCCGCCCCCTCCCGCGCCGGGTTCGGTTCCGCCGCCTCCGCCGATCGGGGCACCCGGGGCATCGACGGCCGAGCCGCCCCCGTCCTCTGCGCCGCCCGCCCCTGCGCCAGCGGCAGGGCCGCCCACGGCTGAGGCGGCCTCGGGCACCGACCCGGACCCCAACGGCTTGGGTGCGGCAGCCGAACGCATGGGCTCGGGCGCTCGACGCCACGCTCGCACAGCGCTGACCGTGATCGCCGCCGGGCTCGGCGAGGGCGAACGGGTCGAGATCGCACTGGCCGGTCGCTACCTGTCGTTCGACGCGGCGATGGTGTTGACGTCTACGCGCCTGATCATCGCCAACGACCGGCCCTGGGCCCCCGAAGTGGTCGTCATCCACCAGGTGGGCGCGCTGAGCGTGTCGGGGTGGGCGGACCGCCGTGCCGCCACGCTCGAGCTCGTCGGACCCGATGGGCGTCTGGTGATGGACCGCATCGCCGATGCGGACCTCGCCGAATCCATGGCCGTGGCGATCCGGAGCCGTTGATGAACGCCGGGTTGCATCGGGCCGCGAGTTGCTACACTCGCCACCGCTGCGGATGTAGCTCAGTTGGTAGAGCGCAACCTTGCCAAGGTTGAGGTCGCCGGTTCGAGGCCGGTCATCCGCTCCAGCGAAAAGCCCAGGTCCCGCCCGGTTTCCCGGTGCGGGACCTGGTCCGTTTTGCCCATCCATCCCATCCAGCCATCCCATCCGCGGCGGTTTGCGCGTACCTCGCCGGTCATGAGGGGCTCGGTGCGGAAGCGGGATCGGGGCGTGTACGAGATCCGGTTGTACCTGGGTCGGGACGCAGCCACCGGCAAGAAGCAGTACCGGTCGCACACGGTTCGTTGCGGGTTCGCATAGTGTCGCATGAGGGGTACAGCTCTCGGCACGCCTGCATGTCGCAGGCGTGCTCGTGTGTTCTGGCCACCATGTCGCCGTTCCGGCGGGTGCGTACGGGCCACGTTGCCCCTTCGCATTCCCGCCCGCTGCTCCCGGCACCGGCGGCTGTTCCCCGTCGATCCCGCTGAAGCGGATGACCGCGAATGAACGGGTTACGTCGTCAGCGGATCGGCGACGTGGAGGCCGCGACGTGCAGCTGCCGCGCACAGCGCAGCGTCGGCGCTGGTGAACACGGTCGCCTCGATGACGAGCGCGGCGGCGAGGTGGACGGCGTCGTAGCCGCGCAGTCTCTCGTCCTCGGCGATGACCGACGCGCTCGCGACGAGCTCGTCGGTCACGGGCACGAGGTGGAGATCGCCGACCAACGTCTCGACCTCGGCGACCGCAGAACGACGCTGTGCACCCGTGAGGCGCCCGATGCGCTTGGCGGCCGCGAGCGCAGCATGCGCCTCGACAGCGACGAGGCTCACCGATGCAACAGCATCGGCGGCGACCCAGATCGTCAAGGCGCGCTCGGAGCCGTCCTTGTCGATGATCAGCTTCAGCAGCGTCGCCGTGTCGACGTAGGTGAGCACCTTCGTTCAGCGACGCTGATCGTCGACGAGGTCACTGACCGTGCCCTTCGACGTGATGCGCTGCTTCGGCACATGACGCCGCCGGCCGCCCGTGGGTGCACGGACGATCCCGGCGGCGACGAGCTCGGCGAGACGGTCCTGGGTCGCGTCGAGTGGCGACAGCCGGGCGACGGGGCGACCGCGATCGGTCACGATGACCTCCTCGCCGCTGCGAACCCGGTCGATGTACCCGCTGAGCCCGTTCTTCAGCTCCCGAATCCCGACCTCCACCGGCGAAGTAGCTACGTCCATGTCACCACTGTGGCCACATACGAGGGGCTTCGGCCGACGCCAGGGGGTCAAAATTCAGCCGACGTTGACACCGACACCCTTGTCGCCGAGATCGTGAGCTGTCGGCTGCCGGCGTGATCAGCGCGCGGCTCCAGCCGACGCTTGCGGATTCGCGTGGTTCGTTGCGTGCGCCGTACCGGCGGGAGCATTGCCAGACTGGACGCGCAGCGGTCGATCTCCCAGTCACGGAGAGTGATTGGGAGATGCCCGGCCACATCTCCCGATCTGCAGGTCCGAAGGACCTGCAGATGTGTCTGACGGAATTCCGTTCGTGAGGTCGACCTTTGCTGGTCGAGGGACGTCGCCACTGAGCGTGCCCGCATGTGGGGAGCTTCGACGGTGATGGCCTCTCGAGCCATCGCGTCGCAGAGGGCTACGTGATGGGTAGATCTCTGATGCGGATCCGATTCGGGCTCATGGCGACGATGGCGCCTTTGCGCAGCGCTTCTTCGACGGAGCGCAGGTTCGCGAGCAGGAGAGCGGCGTGGACGGAGGGACCGAATCCTGCAACGTCTCGGAGCAGCACGATCGATGGGCTGTCTGTTCGTCTCGCTGCGAGCAGCATCGCGAAGTCGCTGTCGGCGGTGACGACGACAAGCGACTCCCGGACGGCGCGCTCGAAGATCTCCTCGTCGGTCGCGGAGAGCATGCCGATGTCTGCGACGTGCAAGGCATCGAAGCCGTCGTCCACGAGGTCATCGGCGATGGCGGGGGAGAGGTTTGCGTCGAGGAGGTATCTCACCCGACGCCGGCGATCGGGACGTCACGCTCGCTCACGCGGGCTGCGCCGTACTCGAGGGCTGCGGTGATGTCGTCGTCTTCGAGGTAGGGATAGTCGGCGAGGATCTCGGCGCGGGTCCGGCCTGCGGCGAGTTGGCCGAGGATCATCGACACGGTCACGCGCAATCCCCGGATGCACGGCAACCCGCCCATCTTGTCCGGCTCGATGGTGATGCGGTCGAGGTGCATGCCGTCAGGTTACCGCTCGCCTGCGCAGTGGTCGGTGGGCTGCCCCGAGGTCAACCCGTCTCCGTGCGGGGCGGACCATGTTTCGGGTCTTGCCAAGGTTGAGGTCGCCGGTTCGAGGCCGGTCATCCGCTCCAGCGAAAAGCCCAGGTCCCGCCCGGTTTCCCGGTGCGGGACCTGGTCCGTTGTGCCCTTCCATCCCAGCCAGCCATCCCATCCCGAGACCAACATCAAGGACTGGCTCGGGGAGACGGCGCTGCACGACGTTCGGGCTCATTGTCTCGAGTCGCTCTTCCAGCGTCTGGTCGATGGCAGGCTGTCACGCGAGGTCGCTGACGAGGATCGGGTAGAGCCCTCGGATCGGTTTCATTCCCCTGGCGAGACCGCTTTCAGCCGGCTGTAAGCGCGCCCGGCGAGGGTGAGGAAGCGGGCAATTCGCCGTCGAGTGCCCGCCGCACATCGATCAACGACGTTCGATGACACCGCGATATCGCGACGACAGGAACGAAGGGGACAACGAGATGAACAAGCACCTGACGAGCTACAGGTCGGCGTCGGCCGCACTGGCCCTGGCAGCGATTGCCCTCGTGAGCGCATGCGGCGGAAGCGACGCAGCAACTGGCGAGACAGAGGCCGCAGTCAGTTCGCCCGCATCCGAGGAAGCCGTGACCGAATCCGCAACCGAAGTGCCGGAGACAGAGCCGGAAGCAACACCGACTGGTGAAGCCACCGCCGCTGCGACCACAGCGCCCACGAACGAGGCCGGAGCAGACCCCGACGACGAGCAGACCGATACCGAGGAGACCCCAGCGCCGGGCGTAACCCAGGGTCAGATGATCGCCACCTGTGCATTCGAAAACCCTGCCCCGGACCCGGAGACCGGACGGATCAGCGCAAGCCAGGGGTGCGTCGTCGCGGACGATGGATCACTGCCGATCGACCCAGCGCAAGACCTCGTCATCGAGTTCCTCAAACCTCCCACTGCCGAGAACGACCCGATCCTCGGGACCAGCGAGATCGGCCATGTGTATGGCGGATACATCTACCTGGGCGGGACCGGCCGATTGGTGAGCGCGGTGCCGGGGGCCGGCGACTACCTCGGTGAGACGATCCACATGGTCGGCTACTCACCCGGCAGCGGAGAGCTGACGTTCGATTGGTATGTCGGCGACGGCCCGCAGCCGTTCGGAGCCACCGGCGACTTCGACGAGACAGTCGAGGTCGGGATGCAGTGCGAAATGACCGACCCACCGGCTGATGCTGCGAGTGGCGTGACCTCGATCGAAACGTGCACCTATTCGAGCGATGACCCGCGCCTCGTGCTCGGTCCGACTACGGCCGACGTCACGCTGATCGACGTCGGCACCGCCGGCGATGCGACCGGATCGATCTCCTACTACACGGCCCGGACCGACACCGGTGTCGTGCGCGGCGGGCTCATCGACGCCGACGGAACTCGTCGGTGGGCTGGCATCGTCGATGGCCTCGGTGACATCACCGGCACCCTGCACGAGGTCGGCTGGGCCGAAACCGACGAGAACGGGGTGACCACCGGCGTCATGACGCTCTCGTTCGATCTCGGCACGAGCTGACCTCGTTCGGAGCGGTCGTGGCCTCGACGTGCACGCGATCACGGCCGCTCCGATCGTGTAGACCGTGTTCCCGGCAGCCAGAACGCACCACGAAAGCGGGAAACGACATGGACACTCGACTCATCGTCACCGGTCATGACGACAACGGCAAGGCGGTGTTCACCAGCGACGAGCAGGTCGCCCCGAGCACGGTCTCGATGATGCCCGGTATCGGGTTCAACCAACTGTGGGGGTCCGACGTGCCGCAGACCTATCCGGATGACGGAGCAGCCCCGGAAGCGCTGACCTACGTGCCTCCGGTCGGGGGCTTCCGATTCCTCGTGACCACGATGTCCCCGGAGAGCGGCGCCGACGGGCCCGTCGACATGGAGCAGGCGTTCGAGGAAGCCGAAGCAGAGCTCCCCGGATTGATCGCACACATGGACCCCGACGAACCCGGGATGCACGCCACGCCGACCACCGACTTCGACATCCTGCTCTCGGGGACCATCGTGCTCGAACTCGACGACGGCGCCGAGGTGACGCTCTCTCCCGGCGACGTCGTGATCCAGAATGGCACCCGCCACCGGTGGCGGAACCCCGGAACCGACCCGGCGGTGCTGATCTCGGCCATGATCGGCGCCGAACAGGCGTGAGGCGAGCGGGTGGGCGAGACGCCAGCCGAGCCGGGATCAGCCGTCCGACATCCGTTCCGCAGCCTTGCGGGCAGCTCGGGCGGCGACATCCATGTCCATCCGCGAGCCCTGAGCCACGGCGTCGTCCTTCTCCCGGTCGCTCAACTGCGTAGCCACCCAGAGAGGCAGGGTAGGGATGCGCAGGACCCGCGAGAGCGGTGGACGCCCCGCGGCACTCACCGCCGCCCACAGCATCTCCGACGTGAACGGCTCCATCCGCACCATCGCGAGCATGTTCGCGATGGCCTCGACGCCGTGCCACACCCAATGCGGTGACCGCACACGCACCATTCGCTCGATCATGTCGGCACACAGCGGCCCGGCCCGTTGTGGTTCTTGGTCGAAGCAATGCTGCAACGCCATGAACATCTCGCCCTCGGCGATCGTGTGCGGATTGTTCGAGGTCAGTGCGATCCGGTAGATCTCCTCCTTATTGAGGCGGGCGGCTGGTGAGTGAAAATCGAGAACCTTGTTCGACCACAATTGGCGAGCCAAGACGAGCAAGGTCGGGTTTCCGTACTCGGCAGCGAAATCGACCATGTCGGGGTCGGTCCGAAACACCTTGGCGAGAGCGAGCATCGCACGGTCTCCACAGTCCACCGCGGCTTCGTGCAACAGCTCAGCCCAGCGCGCTTCGCCTGGCTCGCGATAGATCCTGACGCATGCGACGATCGCCTGCATCCAGGGGTCGTTGATGATCGCCTGCAGCGGATCGAGAATCGCGTCGCACTCCTCGATCAAGTCGAGATGGGCGAACTGCGCCGCTGCTGCGGCCGCCACTCCGGGCGCTTCGATCGGGCCGAGCCGGAGCCGTCGGAGTGCGTCGATGGCCCATTCCCCGGGTTCGGTGACCACGCAGATGGAAATCGTGATGGCCATCTGCGCCATGATCGAGTCGAGCAGGTCGACGTCTTCGTCATCGGTCGCGAACCGGACGGTCTCACGAACGTGCGGGAGTTCTGCCCGCCACCGATCCCACCAGATCGCCTCGTCCGGACCGCGCAGTCCCTGCGCTGCGCTGACTGCAAACGTCGCGAAATGCGTCGCATAGCGGTGCTGGATCTCCCGCGATGCGCCGGCACGGAGATGCTGGCGGATCGGTTCGAGCACCCTGAACCGGGCGCGACCGTGATCCCGGCTGATCAGATGATGCTCGACCAGCTCGCCGAGGTCCTCGACGACCGCGAGCGCGCTGACCTCCGGTGTCGACAGGACAGCCTCAGCAGTGTCGAGATCGAAATCGCTGACGAACACGGCGGCCCGATCGAGCGTGCCCCGCGCCCTCGTGGTCAGTTGCTCGAGCGACCAGTCGAGCGCTGTCGCGAGGTCTGCATGCCGTCGGCCACCCTCGCCGGGGCGGGCGTCGGTCGGCGACCCGAGGAGCTGCGGCTGCCGGCCGAGGCGCGCTGCGATCTCGCGCGGTGACAACGAGCGAGTACGCGCCGCGGCCAACTCGATCGCAAGCGGATAGTTGTCGAGAACAACGCACAGCTCGTTGCAGTCGTCGTCGGTGAACGGTCCGGCCCCGGCCTCTGCGATCCGCGCCACGAGCAACTGCTGAGCGGAGACGTCGGGCAATGGCTCCAACGTCACGACCGATTCGACCAGAAGGCCCAGCCGGACGCGGCTCGCCGCGAGGATCGCTGTCATGGCGCATCGGGAGGCGACGGTGTCTGCGAAGGTCGCTGCTGCGGCCGCGACGTGTTCGCAGTTGTCGAGGATCAGGAGCGTCCGCCGTTCGCGGAGGTAGCCGACGATCGTGTCGAGGGTCGACACCCCCGGTTGCGGACCAAGGCCCAGAGCAGCTGCGGCGCTCGTAGCGACTGCATCCGAGCCGTCGGGAAGCGGTGCGAGATCGATGATCCACACGCCGTCTGCGAACGACGCCTCGTCCAGGCACCGGCGCGCCGCCGCGTTGACACAACGACTCTTGCCGATCCCGCCCGTGCCCACCACCGTCACGACGCGTCCCGGTTCCAGCGCCTCGATGACCGTACCCATCTCGGGGCGGTCGACGAAGAGGTTGGGCTCGGACCGCAGGTTGTCGGTGCGCAGCGTGACCTCGGCCGCCCCCGATCGGCCGGACGACCGCGGTGAGAGGTCGAGAGCCTCGTCCTGGTCGAGGATCTGACGGTGCAGCGATTGGAGCTCGGGACCGGGCTCGACGCCGAGTTCGCCGACGAGGAGATCGCGAGTTCGTCGAAAGGCGGCGAGCGCCTCGGTCTGGCGCCCCGAGCGATACAGCGCGAGCAAGTGCAACGCCCGTAGGTCCTCGCGGTACGGGTGCTCGTCAGCCAGCGCCTCGGCCTCGGCGCAGCACGCGCCGTGCTGTCCCAGTCGCATTCGGGCGTCGAGTCGTAGCGACCGCGCACCGATCCGCATCTCGCGGAGGGCAGCGAGGCGACCATCGAGCGGCCGAATGTCGAGTTCTGCTGCGCCCGGATCGCCGCGCCACAACTTCAGCGCATCGTCGAATAGGCCCACGGCGCCGGCCGGATCGTCGTCGAGAAAATCCTCAGCCGACTCGATGAGTTGCTCGAACTCGACGGCGTCAACAGTGATGCCCGCCGATTCGAGCAGGTATCCCGCGGACTCCGGTCGGAACTCGATCGACTGCCCCAACGCCTGGCGGAGACCCGAGACCCTGACCTGGATCACGTTTCGAGCACTCTGCGGCGGGTCGTCGCCCCACACCGCATCGATCAGGGTGTCGACTCGAACGATCTCGTCGAGGTAGTGGGCGAGTGTGACGAGGACTGCCCACGCCTTCGGGCCTCCGATGTCAACCGACGTACCGTTGCTGGTGACCACGAGCGGTCCGAGCAGGCCGATTCGCATCGCCGCCGTCTCCCCGTCCCCCACCCCAGAATCATCGCACATCGGCCGACGGGCGCTGCTCGGGACGCGTGGGCCGGACCCGTGGCGGTTCCCGAAGCTCGATGGGCGCTCGCTACACGGCGCTCGCAGTGCAGCGGGCTACGTGACCGTTGCCCAGGAGGTCATCGACGATGGTGGGGGAGAGGTTTGCCTCGATGGTGATTCGGTCGAGATGCATCCCATCAGGATGCCGCTCGCCGACGGGTGGTCGGCGGCGGGTCCCGAGGGCAACTCGTCATTGCCTGTGCCAGGCCGACCGAAGGCTCGGCCGCATCCCATCCGTCATCCCATCCACGGTGCGGATCGCGCGTCACACGACGGACCGTGGGCCACGCCGACGCAGCGTTTCGTCGGCGCCGGCATCGTCGAGTCCGTGGGTGTGAACTTCGGACCCGTCCCGCTGCAGCAGATCCGAGAACCCATCGGGGGACGGTTGGCCCACACCCGGGGTCCGATGCGCACTGCGAGGTCAGGTGGAGCAACGCGCGGCATCGTGCAGTTCACCGAACCCGGCGGCGCGGCTCTTGGTTGGTGGTCGTCATGAGGAACCTCCTGCGCCCGACGCGCCATCGTCGTCACGAGTCGACCGTGCGACCAAGATCGCGATCACGATGGCGGCGATCGCCGCCGGCACCGCCCAGCGCGCAGCCGCACCGCTGCGCGACGAACCGACCCCGGACGTCTGATCGGCGATCATCGCAGCCCCGCTGCGGGTCGCATCCGTCAGCCCGGTGATTCCGTCGTGGGCGTCACTCGCAGTCGCAGCCAGCATGCTGGACACGCCGTGCGCGACAGACGAGGCCGTCGTCAAGGTGTCGTCGAGAACATCCATGGTCTTCTCCTTCGATCGAGAACGAGAAGTGCCTGCCCCGTCGACGCCGCAGCAAAACGTCGACTCGTTCCGACGCCGGCTCCGATCGACACAGCACCGGACTGCAGGCGACGCTTGGACCGCGCTCGCTGGGGCCGGCGGCGAGCAGCACGAGGATCGGCTCTGGTGCCGGTGGCCATGCGGTCTCCTCGCTCAGGGGGTTGGCTCCGCCGGGGGAGACGGCGGAGAGATCGGTGCGGGGTGGGGTATCCGCGGCGCTCGGACGCCACACGCCTGTCGACGCGTGTTCTCGCACTCGGCGGGATCAGCCGACGAGCGGCCGCCGACGGGCCGGCGTGCGGACCCCCTGTAAGAAGATGTCGGCCCAGTCGTCCACGGTGTGGTCGTGCACTCGCTCGCGCATCGGCGCCATGCGAGCCCGTTGTTCCTCGACCGGCATCTCGACGGCTCGGCACAGCGCGGCCTTGAGCCCGTCCAGGTCGAACGGGTTGCACAGGATCGTGTCCCCGAACTCTGCTGCGGTCCCGGCGAACTCGCTCAACAACAGCACGCCGGTGTCGTCGGTCCGCGACGCCACGTACTCCTTGGCGACGAGGTTCATGCCGTCGCGGTAGGGCGTCACCACCATCACATCGGCGAGGCGGTAGTAGGCGACGAGTTCTTCGAAGCTGTGGTTGCGGCGCAGGTAGTGGACGGGCGTGCGTCCGAGGGTTCCGAACTCGCCGTTGATCTCACCTACCAGCCGGTCGATGCGGTCGCGCATGTCTCGATAGCCCAGACACGGCCGGCCGGCTGGGCGTTGCGATCTGGACGAAGACGACCTGTTCGGGATCGAGGGTGCCCTCACGCAAGAGCTCGAGGTAGGCCTCGAGCCGGGCATCGATGCCCTTGGTGTAGTCCAGGCGGTCGACACCGAGCAGCACGGTACGCGGGTTGCCGATGCGTCGGCGCAGCGCCTGGGATCGGCGTCCGACGTCGTCTCGGCGAGCCAGGGTCTCGACGGCTCCGGTGTCGATCGATATCGGGTGGGCGGCGAACCGGACGGTGCGGTCCTGCCATTGCATCTCGAACGACGCGTCCGATGCCGTGAGCGTCGCCTCGACCCCGAGCACGCGATGCACCGACGCTGCGAAATGCCGGGCATCGGCGGGTGTCTGGAACCCGATCACGTCGGCTCCGAGCAATCCGGCGGCGATGTCTTCACGCCACGGGAGCCGTAGGAACAACTCCGAGGGCGGGAAGGGCGTGTGGAGGAAGAAACCGATGCGGACGTCGGCGCGGCGTGCCCGGACCATGGCTGGGACGAGTTGCAGGTGGTAGTCGTGGATCCAGACGACTGCGCCAGGCGCCGCCGAATCGACGATCGCATCGGCGAAGCGCTGGTTGACGGTCTTGTAGGTGCGCCACCATCGGCGATCGATGTGGGCTGCGTGGATGCCGGAGTGATACAGCGGCCAGATCGTGCCGTTGGACAGGCCCTCGTAGTACTCGTCGTGGTCCGCGGCGCTGAGTCCGACCGGGTGCAGAGGTGATCCCGTCGTGGACGAAGGGATCGGGCCGGTCGTCGATCTCGCCCGTCCACCCGATCCAGGCTCCACCGCCCGACCGCATGACCGGCGCCAGCGCGGTGACCAGCCCGCCAGGGGCCAGCTCCCATTGGTCGGGGTCGCGATGCTGGCGTCGGACCGGCAACCGGTTGGCGGCGATGACGAGATCGTGCTGCACAGACGGGGCGGCGACTGGCGACGCAGTGGCGTTCGTCGGCTCGGAGCCGGCCTGATCGCACGCCGTGGCCGTCATCGGGTCTTCCTCTGGGTCGCGTCGCCTCACGTTCGCGGGGTACCCAGCGGGAGCCGCTGCAAACCCGTCGGCTCGTCGGAGCATCGGGGTTGCTCCACGTTTGGCGATGGGTCGCGCTGGGCAGGACCACCGCCATGCGAACGACACCCGACCGGGTCATCCAGATCGACGCCGACCATCCCCGACCCAACGGCGCCACCCCCTATCGGACGCGGCAGGGTCACGGTGACGATCAGGTCTGTGACACCGAACCCGACGCCGGACTGACCGGCGACGACATCCATGACGGCGACGATGCCGAGGTCGAGCGCTGTCGCAACAGCCCCGGTGCAGGACTGCTCCGCAACGCGGATGACCTGCCCGAGCCCAACGAGCCGGGCTGAGCGCAGTACCCGTGACCCCACCGCAAGCGACCTACCGGCTGCAGCTCGGGCCCGACTTCGGCTTCGCCGCAGCGGCGACCGTTGTCCCTCAGCTCGCCGAACTCGGCATCTCCCACCTCTATCTCTCGCCGGTCGCCGAAGCCGTTGCGGGAAGTACCCACGGCTACGACGTCACCAGACCCGATCAGCTGCGCGCCGAACTCGGCGGCGACGACGCATTCGCCGAGCTGTGTTCCACACTCGACCAGCAGCGATGTCGGCAGCGCCGAGCCGGACAGGTTCCGATCGATCTCGAGGGTGATGAACGCGAGCACGATCCCGGATGCAACCAGCGCCATGGGCACCGCGAACAACCGGTTCAGGAACTGGTCGACGATTTGGCGAATCCGGACGCGCACCGGGGAACTCAGCTGCGCTCGGGTCCGGACATGGCTCGAGCGTGCCCTGTGTCGGTCCGGCGTAAACCCGCATCGACGACATGTGTGTGTTTGGTGGCGGCCGCTGCGGGGAAGCTCTCGCCGCGATGCTGCCGTTACCGACCATCGCTCGCTCCGCTGCCGACGTCGCTGCCTCTGTGCTGCGTGCGCCGACGCTCGCCCAGGCGGAGGTGGACCTCGAGACGCTCGACGAGGCGCTCGGCGCGGGTGGACTCGACGGATGGGATTGGGCTCGGGCGGGGCTGATCGTGCTCGGGGGCCTCGTCGTCGCCCGCATCATCAAGTGGCTGCTGGGGCGGGTGCTGCGGCGAACCAGCAATGCGACGGTCGCCGATCTGGTCGCCCGACTGGCTGCCATCGTGGTCGGTGCCTTCGCCGTGGTCTATGCGATGGAGACGCTGGGTGTTCGCATCGGGCCCCTGCTCGGCGCCCTCGGCATCGTGGGTATCGCCGTCGCATTCGCGCTGAAGGACATCTTGGAGAACTTCGTCGCCGGGCTGCTGTTGCAGTTCAATCGCCCGTTCAACTACGGCGACGAGATCGTCAGCGGCGACACCGAGGGAACGGTGACCTCGGTCGACTCTCGGACGGTCACGATCGAGACACCCGACGGCGAGACCGTGCACCTGCCGAGCAGCAAGGTGATCACCGACGCGATCGTCAACCACACCGCTCGGGGGCAGCGGCGTACTTCGATGCCCGTGGGCGTTGCGTATGGGACCGACCTGGCCCGTGCACGAGAGGTGTTCCGAGGCGCCATCGTCGGCCTTGGCGACGTCGCGGACCAGCCGCCGCCCGAGGTACTCGTCGAGGGCTTCGGCGATTCGAGCATCGACCTGATCGTGCGGTATTGGCACGAGCCGTCGATCGCCGGCTACTGGCGGGCCCAGAGCGAGGTCGCCCTGGCCATCGATCAGGCCTGTCGTGCCCATGACATCCAGATCCCGTTCCCGCAACGCACCCTCTGGCTGGCTGGAGACGGTCCCGATCCCGACGACCCCGCCGAACGCCAGCAGCGCTGATCACGGCGTCGACGGGGTCGTGGGCATCCCCGCTCGGAAATCCGCAGCGCACTAGCGTGGCGCTGACTGGCGTGGCGGCAGGGTCTGATGCTCGCTCGAGTCATGGTGCGAGGAGGCGGATCCGGTGCAACCCAGGGCGACGATGGAGCAGGACCCATCGCGGCCGAGACCCCGGGTTCGCCTGGTCACCCTCGCCGCAGTGCTGGGTCTGCTCGCGTCACTGCTGGTCCCGACGCTCACGCCGAGCCCGGTCGGGGCGGCACCAGGCCACACTGTCGAGCTGCGAGTGCTCGTGATCGCCACCGCCGGCCGAGCCGGCGACCCCGCCCGCGACGTCATCGAGTCCACGCTCGGCCACATCGGCGTGGCCTACGAGGTCATCGACGTCACCCGGACCGACCTCAGTGCCGGCCTGTTGCGGCGGGGCGACGTGGGGCGATTCAACGGGATCATCCTGACCGACAACGGTCTCGCCGGGCGCTTCTCGGCCGCGGAGTGGGCCCTTCTGCACGACTACCAGCGCGACTTCGCCGTTCGCCAAGCCGTGATGTCGGGCGCCCCGTCTGCCCAGGGTGCGGCCGCGATGGGTCTGCGCACGACGGGCACGGCAGGTGCCGGCGACCGGTCCTCGTGGACCGCGGCTGCGGCGACGCTGTTCCCGTACTTCAACGTCGCCAACGGTCCGGCCATCGGAGCTGCGGCACCGACCGTTGCCGCCACCGGATCGGGCCCGAGCGTCACGCCGCTGCTGCGGAGCTCGTCGGGGGGCACGCTGCTGGCCCGACTCGACTACCGAGATGGCCGGCAGGTCCTCTACTCGTCGTTGCCGCACGCGCAGACGGCCCGCTCGTCGCAGGTGCTGGCGTACGCCTTCGTCGACTTCGCCACCCGCGGCCTGCATCTGGGTGCGCCGAGGATGTACCTCGCAGCTCATGTCGACGATGTCTTCTACGCCAGTGACATGTGGGGTATCGGGACCGGTGGTCTCGGCCCGGAGGACTTCCGCATCTCCGCAGCAGATTGGTACGCCACCATCGCAGCCCAGCGTTCCCTCGATGCCCGCCGACCGACCGCATCGGGGTTCCGGCTCGAGCACGCCTTCAACGGCGCCGGTGCCTCGACCACCCGCGGTGCCGATCCCCTGACCGACGCCGCCGTCGCGACCGGGTCGGAGTTCTTCTGGCTGAACCACACCTTCACCCACCGCAATCTCGACGCGTCCAACGGCTGGAGCCAGGCCGTCCTCGAGGGCGAGATCCGCGCCAACAACACGCTCTGGTCGTCCATCGGCCTCCCCGGAGCCAACGCCGCGGTGCAGAGCGCGCTGGTAACCGGGCAACACTCGGGCCTGGCGAATGGTGCCACGCCGTACCCCAGTGGTCTGAACCGGACCCTGGTCGCGGCGCTGCTCGCCACGGGAGTTCGCTATGTCGCGTCGGACACGTCGCAGCCGAATCAGGACGTGCCCGGCTTCGTGCCCGGCTCGAACGGCAACCTCGTCATGGTGCCCCGGTGGCCGACCAACGTGTTCTACAACGCGAACACGCCGGCACGGCTCACCGACGCCTACAACGCGATCTACCGACAGAACCGCAGCTACGCCTCGATCCGCGCGCAGTCGGCCGAGCAGGCCTTTGCGCACATCACGTCGTTCGCGAACTACCCGCACTTCTTTCACCAGGCCAACCTCCACGCCTACGACGGGGCCGGCAACTCGCTGATGTTCGACTGGCTCGACGACACGGTCGCGCTCTACGAGATGCACTTCCGGTTGCCGCTGGTCACGCTGCCGTTCCACCGCATCGGAGAGATCACCGAGGCTCGGCTGCGTCTGCCCACGGCCGGCGTGCGGGCGCAGCTCGCGATCGCGACGGGGCAGGTGACGATGTGGACCGAGAACCACCCGGCCACCGTCGCCGTCACCGGCGTGACGGGCTCCACCTACGGTCCGGTGCCGGTGCGCGACGTCACCATCGGTGCCCCCGTCACGTTCGCAGCAGCTCGCTATGTCGCGCCGAGCGGATTCCCGGCGCCGCCGGGAGCGGGTGTTCCGCCGGTGACCGACGATCGCCCGACGCGTGCCGACGCCGACGCCGACGCCGACGCCGGACCCGACGCCGGACCCCGTCCCGGTCCCGCCTCCTGGCGACCTGTCGGACCCCGGCGATCGACCACCACCGCCCACGGCACCCGGCGACACGCCGTTACCCGTCGCACCGCCCGGGGCCGGCGAGCCATCGGCCGGTGAGGACCCCGTGCGATGTGCGGGCCACGAGGCGACCATCGTCGGGACCGACGGCGACGACACGCTCGTCGGCACCGATGGACGCGACGTCATCGTGGCGTTGGGAGGCAACGACGTCATTCGTGCCGGCGCCGGCAACGATGTGATCTGTGGCGGCGTGGGACACGACCGAATCGACGGCGGCGCCGATCGAGATCGAATCATCGGCGGGGGAGCAGGGGACCGGATCGATGGTGGTCCGGGACGCGACCGGATCCACGGCGGTCCGGGACGCGACCGGATCGACGGTAAGGGCGGACCGGACGCGCTCGACGGTGGTGCGGGCAACGACCGCCTGCGAGGCGGGGGTGGGGCCGACACGCTGGTCGGTGGGCCTGGCCGTGACCGCCTGGCCGGAGGCGGCGGACGCGACGCCTGCGATGGGGGTCCCGGTCGCGACGTCACCCGGTCCTGCGACTAGCCGATCGCGCGAGAACGCGCAAACGTTGGCTGATGCCCCACTAGAGTGAGCGGCCGTGTCCGGGCTCGCCCGGATCGCTGGCGCCGGTGCCCGAGCGGACCAAGGGAGCGGCCTGCAAAGCCGTACAGTCGCGGGTTCAAATCCCGCCCGGCGCTCACCGAGTCGACCGCCCAGGGGCCCTGCGCCCCGGGCGGCGGCGACCGATCCCCCCTGGTCCCTCGCACGGCCTGGTCGCGGGGTTCGGCCGGTGCCCAGTACTCTGAAGGCCGATGAGCAACTCGGCGGCTGGATCCGACCGGTGGGACGAACCCAACGCGAGCCCCGGCCGTGCCGGTCGCGAGCCGGAGGTCGATCCCCGCACCACGCAGCCGATGCCGCCGATCGATCGCAGCGAGAGTGAGCCCTCGCCTCCTGCGAGCCCGTGGTCGGCCAGTGCGGACACCGTTCGCGTAGAGGCCCCGGCATGGTTCCTCCGAGCCCAGCAACGCGCCGCGGAGCAGAACAAGGCGTCACGCAATGATGCGACCTCGGGCGACGAGTCCGATGACGACGACGAGGACGCCGAACCCGCCGATCGATTCGACGATCCGGCGTCAGGCGACACCGACGGCGATGACGAATCCTTCGGAGCCGATACCGACAGCGAGGCCGGCACGCCCGAGCCGATCGATCCCGCACGCGTGGTCTACGGCGTCGAGGTCGGCGTCGAGGTCGACCCCGACGAATCCGTTGACGATGGCCCTGGGGGCTCCGGCGCGTCGACAGACCAGCCCGCGAAGTTCCTCGACCCTGCGGTGGCGTCGTCGTATCGCGAACCCACGCCGCCGCCCGACCTCGTGGCTGGTGCCGTCGGGCTGTTCGGTGCGGCACTGCTCGCCATCGGCTCGTTCCTGACCTGGGCCCGGTCCGATGGGATCGTCGAGGCCACGGTGAACGGGCTGACCGGGTCCAACGGCTGGGGCACGCTGACCTGCGGGATGGTCGTTGCGCTCGGTTCGGCACTGGTGCTGACCGGTCGCCGAAGCGCCGTCGTCGGTGGCGTCATGCTGGTCGCTTCGCTGGCGGCGGTGTATCTCTGCGGATTCAGTGCGGTCGACATCGTGAGCACCAGCGATGAGCTACCCACCGTCCTCGTCGGTGCCGGGGTCGAACGAGGCGCTGCCGAGACTGCCAGCCTGGAGCTGGCGACGGGCTTTGTCGTCGTTGCCGCAGGCGCAGCCGTCTCCCTCGTCGGGGGCGCGATCGCCTTCGCACGCCGAGTCTGACCGTCTCGCTCGCGACCGCAGTCGGAGCCGGTCGATGCCCATGCGGTTTTCGGCAACTCGCGCTGCTACGATCTCGTGCTCCGGGGCCGTTAGCTCAGTTGGCTAGAGCACCTGCATGACGCGCAGGGGGTCGGGGGTTCGAATCCCTCACGGCCCACGTTTGTGATGTCTGGAGACATCGGAAACCCTCGAACCCACGGTTCGGGGGTTTCTGTCGTTTTCGTCCGGTAGTCGTGCGAGCGCGAGGGGGGGCGAGTTCGGGAGGTCCGGAGACGTCGGAGGCCCTCGAGCCCTGTGTCGGGGTTTCTGTCGCCGTCCGGAGTCGCGAGCGTCCGGCATCGATGTGGTGGTGTCGGTTCGAACCGGTTGGAGTCGGCCAACCGCCACGGGAGCGTGGAGCCCGACCTGCGCCGACCACCGTTGCAGTACCCGATGCCCGCTGGTCTCAGGTGACGGGGCCGCCGGCGATGTCGAGGATCTGGCCGGTGACCCACGCGGCGGACGGGGCTGCGAAGTACAGCGCCGCCATGCCGACGTCCTGGGGCTCGCCCATCTTCTGCATGGGGATGTTCCGCGCCACCTTCGGCAGGTCTTCCTTCGAAAAGCTCATCGCCGTCATCATGATGTCGGTCTCGATCCAGCCGGGGCAGATGCAATTCACCCGCACCCGTGGCGCGAGCTCGAGCGCGAAGGTCTTCGTCAGGGAGTTCACGGCGGCCTTCGCTGCGGCATAGTGGCCGCTGCCCGGCACACCCCGATGGGCCGCCCCCGAGGAGATGTTGAGGATCGACCCCTGCTCCATACGGTCGGCGGCGATTACGGAGGCTTCCCACAGTGCGGTGACGTTGAGGTCGAAGCACTGATCCCAGCCCTCGCGGTCGATGTCCGTGAGCGGGGTGCGCACCGGCGAACCTCCCGCGTTGTTGGCCCAGATCGACAGCGAGCCGAACCGCTCCACCGCGGCATCAGCCAGCGCCTCCAGCTCGGACCGGTCGGTGACGTCGGTGCGGACAGCGATCGCCTCGCCGCCCGAGGCGTTGATGTCCGCCGCCACCCGATCGATCGGTTCGACCCGGCGCGCCGCGACGACGACCTTCGCGCCCGCACCGGCATAGGCCTTCGCGATGCCTTCGCCGATGCCGGTGCCACCTCCCGTGACGACAGCAACCTGGCCAGTGAGATCGAACGAGTCTGCAACAGTCATGGCTCGAGACTACGGCAGGATGCTCGATGCCGCCGACGAGCCTCAGCTCGTCTGCACGAGCGCAGGGATGCGCCGAGCGATGATGTCGGCCGCCTCGGTCACGAGGTCCTCGACGATCTGCGCAGCCGGCTTGATCTCGTCGATCAAACCGGAGACCTGCCCGGCGAACGGTCCGATGAAATCCGACCGTCCGGCCTGTTGGAACATGTCGACCATCATCGACGCCAGCACGACCTGGGTCGGGAACGGCAGCGGGTCGAGGCCCGATTCCTCCCACAGCTCGTGGAAGCCGTTGTGGGTCGCTCGTGAGGTCTTGCCCGTGTAGATCAAGGTGCGGCGCGTGTCCTCGTCACCGGCGGCGACGATGGCGTCCTTCTGGATCGCGAGGGCGCCCCCCTCGTCCGAGGCCAGGAATCGGGTGCCCACCCACACGCCGACGCACCCCATCGACAGTGCCGCGGCCACCCCGCGTCCGTCTCCGACCCCGCCCGCGCCGAGCACCGGAACCGGCGCGGCGGCATCGATGGCCTGCGGCCACAACGCCAACGAGCCGACGCGACCGGTATGGCCGCCTGCCTCATGACCTTGTGCGACCACGAGATCAGCCCCCGACGCGGCGATACGACCGGCGTTCCGTGCGTTGCCGGCGATCCCCAGCACCCGCATGCCGGCATCCCGGGCCGTTTCGACCATGAACCCCGGGTTGCCGAGCCCTGCACAGAAGAGCGGCACGCCCTCTTCGATGCACACCTGGACCGACTGCGTGCGGCCGCTGGGTGGTGGTGCCCGATGCGATCGTGGCGACGGGGTCGGGGAGGTCGAACTCCTCTTTGATGCGCAGCACCCAGTCCCGATGGGAGTCGGGAAGGAAGCCCAGGGCATCCATGATCGGCATCTCGGAAGGGCCATCGAAGGGTTGATCGCCTCGAGCCACGAGGTTCGCCGGCAACAGCACGTCGACACCGAAGGGCTTGTCGGTGCGGGCCTTGATGGCGCGGATCTCCTCCCGCAACTCCTCGACCGTGTACCCGGCCCCACCGAGCACGCCGAGGCCACCGGCTTCGGAGACGGCCACGACGAGGTCAACCGGAGCGCCGGTCTTCTCGCCGACGAGGCTCGGGCCCATGCCTGCGCTGAGGATCGGATACTCGATGCCCAACAGGTCACACAGTGGTGTTCTCAGTATCGGCCGGCCCATGGCTCGCTTCCCCCTGGTCGTTCGTCGTTCGGCAACGTTCGTCGTGTAGCGGCCCGTCGAGATGGCCGGCCAGACCATTGAAGCACCGGCTCCGGGTGGTCGAGCG
The DNA here is from genome assembly GCA_963716795.1 of uncultured Acidimicrobiaceae bacterium. Classification (GTDB taxonomy): domain Bacteria; phylum Actinomycetota; class Acidimicrobiia; order Acidimicrobiales; family UBA8592; genus CAVQUE01. Next base: position 591,846 of record CAVQUE010000008.1, read on the forward strand.
ACGGGCGTCTGATCCCGCGGCCACGGGGGGCTCATCTCGCTCGTCACAGCACCGCGAGCAAGAGGCTGAAGGTGGCCGCCGCGGCCAGGACCGACCACACGGTGTTGAGCGCGATCGTCGAGGCTGCAACCCGCGTATGGCCGCCTTCGATGAGGCGGACGGTCTCGACGGCAAACGTCGAAAAGGTGGTGAGGGCGCCGCAGAATCCGGTACCGAGCACCAGCACGAGGTCATCGCCGATGACCCCCTCGCGGCCCGAGCGCGGTCAACGCACCGAGCAACGCCGAGCCGGCGACGTTGACCGCGAGGGTGCCGAGAGGGAACGCCCTGCCGATCCGACCGCTGATGACCGTGTCGGTCACGTAGCGCAGCAGTGCGCCGGCACCGGCGCCGATCACGAACAGCACCGTCGTGGCCAGGGGCGTCATCCGTCACCCCCGATCGAACGGCACTGCCGTGCACCCACGCCAGCCCGGCGCCGATCCGCCACGGGTCTCATCGCTGCGTCCCGAGGCGCGGCACCACGATGCTGCGGGCGCTCGTTGCGCCGGCCCATGCGGCACCGATACCGACGAGGAGGGTTGCCACGAGGTAGGTCGCAGCGACGACGAATCGCCCGAGGTCCACCAACACGACGATCTCGATCGCAAAGGTCGAGAATGTCGTGAACGCACCGAGCACGCCGGTCCCGAGCACGAGCCGGAGCGCCCGACGCGACGGGAGCTCGTCGGCGATGATCACCAGGAGGCCCAGTGCGAATGCGCCGATCGTGTTGACCAGGAACGTCGCTGCCGGGAAGTCGCCCTCGCCATGGCCGATCAGCTCCGACAGCAGATGGCGACCGGTGGCTCCCAGCACACCCCCGAGCCCCACCAGGAGCAGCACACGGAGCGACAGCGAGCCCGCGGGCTCGGCTCGTTCCGGGCTCGCCGGGTGCATCGGATCGGGTCGATCGTTGCGTGCCACGTCGGATCCCTCTCGGTCTGGCGCGAATGGAGCCCGGCCTGACCGTTGGCACGGACCGGTCGCGCCTGGCGATCTGCGGCGTCGGGAGTCCCGGCGCTCGGTGCCCACCGGCGGTCACGGTAGTGCCGTGTCGGGCAACGCTGGCAAGAGTCTGGGCGAGCCGGCTTCGCCGTTGGCGAGGCCGCAGGAGCCAGCCCTACCCCATGGCGGCGGCTCTCGACGGTCATCGCGTATGCGTCGCAGACACCGAGCTCGGGTACCGTTCCGGCTCTGCCACGAGCGGTGGTCATGATGGAGCCGCCAGAGGCGCACGGGAGGAGGAAGCCTCAGCGGATGGATGCCGACGCAACGCAATCCGAACCAGTCGCGTCGGCCGTGGCGCCGCGCGTGCGAGCCCTGTTCCTCGGCCTCTGGACCCTCGGCAACCAGACGTACCAGGCATGGCGAGCAGACCGGACACTACGACTCGGCGCCGGCCTCGCGTACTACGCGCTGTTCACCATCGTGCCCTTCCTCGCGATCACCGCGGCGATCGCGACCCCGCTGCTCGGGGCCTCCGATGTGACCGACTACATCCAGGACCGGCTCACCGCGTTGGGCGTGACGGACGCCAGCGCCACTGCGGCGCAATCTGACAGACCAGATCGACCAGGCCTCGACCCAGGCCTCACTCGGCCTGATCGGTCTCGGGTCCCTCCTGTTCGCGTCGTCGCTGCTCTTCCTCGCCCTCACCGATGCGATCAACACCATCTGGGCCCAGCCGGTCCAGTCCGGGTGGTGGCACAGCGTCCGGCGGCGGTTGCTGTCGTTCGCCATGGTCCTGGTCAGCAGCGCAGCCATCGTCCTGCAGCTCGCGATCACCGCCATCGTCGGCGCCGCCCAGGCGATCATCCCCGGGAACATCGCGCTCCTCGACACCTTGGCGCCTCTGCTCACCACGCGGCATCTCGTTGGCCGGGCTCGCGGGCATCGCTGTGCTGCTGTTCCGACTTCATGAGCCCGATCCGCGTCGCCTGGCCCATCGCCGCGAAGGTCGGCGTCCTGACCGCAGCGGCCCTCGTGGTCGTCCACCTGGGTCATCGGCTGGTACCTGCAGCGCTTCGGCGGCTCCTCGGTCACCGGCGCATTCGGGGCGATCCTGGCTCTGCTGACCTGGGTGTACGCCCAGGCCCAGATCGTGCTGGTCGGGGTGCAGTTGTCGAAGGTCCTCACCATCGGGCCCGACGCGACTGTGGTGACGGCGAACCCGTCGACCGCGAGCCCGACGCCGTCCTGAGCGGCAGGGCGATCTCGTTCCTGTCGAGCCCCGGTGCTGGTGGCAGCGATCTCGCCGTGTGAGAATCCGGAGCGTGAACCCCGCACGAACCATCCCCGCGCCGCATGTGATCGACGTCGCCGACGCCGACCTCGACGATCTCCGCCGACGCCTCGCGAGCGCCCGCTGGCCCGCCGAGCTCGATGGGGCCGGATGGGACTACGGCACCGACCAGGCGTTCCTGCGCACGGTGGTCGAGTACTGGATCGACGGGTACGACTGGCGGGCCACCGAAGCCGAGCTCAACAGGTGGGGCAGCTCGATCACCGAGGCCGCCGGCCTGCGCGTGCACTTCCTGCACGCCCGGTCGGCGTCTCCCGACGCGATCCCGTTGGTGCTCACGCACGGGTGGCCCGGATCGATCGTCGAGTTCCTCGATGCGCTTCCGTTGTTGGCGGACGATTTCCACGTCGTGGTGGTCTCGATGCCCGGCTACGGCTTCTCGGGCCCGACCACCGAACGCGGGGTCGACTCCCGGCGTATCGCCGACGCCGTCGCAGACCTGATGGACCAACTCGGCTACGACCGCTACCTCGCACAAGGCGGCGACTGGGGCGCCGTCGTCACCCGCCACCTCGGCGAGCACCACAGCGCGCACTGCGCCGCCATCCACACCAACATGCTCTTCGCCATGCCGGCGCCCGACGATCCCGACCCCATGGGCGGCGTCACCGACGAGGAGCAGGCCGCGTTCGCCGCCTCGGTCGAACGCATCAGCGACGGCCTCGCCTACATGGAGATCCAGTCCACCAAGCCCCACACATTGGGCTTCGCGCTCGAGGACTCGCCGCTCGGGCTCGCCGCGTGGATCCTCGAGAAGTTCCACTCGTGGTGCGATCATCCGCGAGGGCCAGCCCATCTCGATCGACCGGCTCATCGACAACCTGATGCTCTACTGGCTCACGGGAACGGCGACGTCTGCTGCTCGGCTCTACTGCGAGTCGATGCGAGCCGAGACCTCGGCCGTCAGCGCCTGGAACGGGCGCGTCGAGGTGCCGACCGGCTACGCGCTGTCGCCGTACGAACTGCTCCAGACACCGCGGGCGTGGGCCGAGAAGCGCTACGACCTCGCGCACCACGTGCGCCTCGACCGCGGTGGGCACTTCGCCGCGTTCGAACAGCCCGAGCTGTTCGCCGCGGACCTGGTGACCTACGCCGCGGTCCTCCGCGACCGGGGGGTGTTCGCGGCCGCATCATCGTGAGGCGGCGTCCGCGGCCCCAGGGTCGGGACGCAGCCTCCTCGATCCGCTCGGCGGAGCCGGCTGTCTTCGAGATGTCGGCTCGGGACCGAGGCTCGCTCAGGAGTCCGCGCGGAGCGCATCGACGAGCTCGGCCTTGTTCATCGAGGACCGACCCGGGATCTCGCGTTCGGTCGCGAGCTCATGAAGCTCCTTGACCGTCATCTCCTCGAACGGCGTCGTGGCCGGCTTGCCGGTGATCCGGCGGGTCAGCTCGAGGCGGACGTCGTCGAGCGCGTCCACCGCATCGGTGAGACGGCGCTTGATCTCGACCTCTTCCAGGAGCTTCGACACCCGGTCGCCGGCCTCGTTCATCACGTCCTCGAGCTTCGCGAGCACGTCATGGAGCGGCCCACCGTCTGCGCTCTGGTCGTTCGCTGCTTCTGTTGCCTTCTCGTCCATGGTCCTGCACCTCTCGCATCCACGGCCGGACAGCCGTTGGCGTCCGTCATTGTCGCCAGCAGCGTCGCGTGCCGGTCTAGGGCCGAAGGCCCACAGTCGGCTCAGCGGAGCCAGTTGTTGGGAATGGCCCGCTCGCACCAGCTCCCGAAGCGCCGCCAGAACAGCCCCATGGAGCGCATCCAGAGCTTCTCGGCTCGCCGTCGGACATCGGCATCGACGCGGAGCTCGAGGACGGTCGTGTCGGGCTGTGCGCCGTCCGTGAGCCAGAACTGCAGTCGGGTCGGCCGGAACAGGGCGTGACTCACGGCGTAGCTGCCGTAGCAGTACTGCAGGTCCCGGTAGCGCTCGGGTTCGATCGTCCCCAACACGCCGGAGAACGACATGAACGGCCCGACGTGGGCGTTGTAGACGCCCTCGACGAAGCCCGTCTCGCCGGCCGGATTGGTCAGGAATTCGACCCGAAACGGCGGGATCTGGCCGTCGACGAAGGTCGCAGGATCGCACAACCAGGCCCACACCGCCGACCGTGAGCGGCCGATCTCCCAGCGATGGTCGTACGCAGTGCGAACGAATCCGGGTGGGGGGCTCGGGGGGAACGGGGTGACCGCCATGAGCGGCCCCTCGACCTTGGTATCGGACGGGGTCGCAGTCATGGGAGCGAAGTGTTGCGTCTCCCCTCGCACCGTGCACGACCGAGCGCACCGTGACGACCCGCTCGGATCAGGCTCGAAGAAGTCCTCGACATGCTTGTCGCCGAGGAGGATCCACAGGATGAGCAGACTGAAGCCGAGCGTGTACGCTCCGGTCGATCCTCTGCGAACCCTCGTATTCGACGACTGCGTAGAGGCCACCGGCCGCATTGAGCGCCGAGAGCACCACGAACGCCCAGCGAACGATGTTGCTGCCTCTTGCCAGCGACATCGCCAGAAGGATGACGAGGGCTCCCATGGCGATGGCGATCACACCGAAGGTGAGCAGCGTGCCCGAGGTGATGTGGTGGTCACCGACTTCGGAACTGCTGTTGATCTGTCGCAGGAAGTCGGCGTCGTTGCGCTCCGCGACGACGAAGATCCCGAGCAGCACCGAGATCACGCCCTGGAGAATCCCCATGGCGGCCAGAACGGTAATGATCAGCGGGCGGGCCGGAACGGCGGTGCGGGTCGATGTATCGGTCATGGTTGTTCCTCCTTGCTAGTCGGCGACGGGGTAGACGGTGTCGAGGAACTCGAGGAAGTACGAACGGGCCGCCGCAGCCATTGAGTGCGAGCGCCACCGCACCACCGTGTCGGGATCCTGCACGGACAACGCCTCCCAACCCACGGCTTCGCCCTCGTGTCCGTACCATGGGCCGACCTTGAAGACTCCGCGGCCGGCTCCAGTCCATCGGCGATCGGTGAGGTCTCGAGCCGTTGCGCGGCGAGTTGATCCCCGAGCAGCGAGTCACCCCACAGTGATCGGCCGAGGGACACAGGTCACCGATCGTCGAGTACATGCCGCCGCCGCCTCGGGGTGAACGAGGGTGTTCCAGTCGGTCGAACGGGTCCCCTCCTCGACGTTGCACCGTCGGCGGCCAGCTCGGCCACGCAACCGCCGGCCAGGTAGCCACGGGTGTGGGGTCGGGAAGGGCGGTGTCGTCGGGCGGAGGGAGGACGGTGTCGTCGAGACCGACGGCTCGGTGACGTTCTGCGACGCCACCAGCTCTTCGAGGGTTCGGCGAGCGGAGAGTCTCGGCGATCGACTGCAGGATGATGAAGCTTCGTCGTCGAGCCCGGGCTGTCCGAAGGCGCACTGAGCACGGCGTACCGACCGGCGACGCGATAGTCCTTGAGCTCCCACACCTCGGTCGGGTCGTCGACGATCTCGGTGACGACGGAGTCGGGGACGTTCAGGTAGTCGGCGATCCCGCTGGTCATCGAGAGCAGCTGACGCACGGTGAGGCCTGCGAGCTCGGGCGAAGCATCGGTGAGATCCGGCACGAGGTCCTCGATCCGATCGTCGAGAGCGAATTCCTGCTCGACCATCTGCAGGATCACCGTCGCCGTGAAGGTCTTCGTGATGCTCCCGATGGGGAAGACGTCGTCAGCGGAGGCGGCCTCGGCGCCGTCGGCGGCGAGCGTGCCGAGCGCCACGGTCACAGATCCCTGGTCGGGGTCCGAGATCGCCACATGGACCGCGGTCGCGCCGTTCACCGAGCCCCGCTCCAGCATGGTCTGGGCTGCCTGCTCGACACGAGCCTCGAAACCTGCGTCGTCAACCGAGGAGTCGTCGGTGGACGCCGGTGGCGTGCTGTCGCCGGCAGCCTCCGCCGGCGACGTCGCTGCGGCAGTGGTCGTGCCGCCTTCGTCGTCGCCGCCGCAGGCGACCGTCAGCAAGGCGACAGTGAGGAGAACCGAGAGGAGGAGGCGGTGTCGTCGCATGAGCGTCGAGGCTGCATCATCAGCGGAGGGCCGTCATCATCCTGTTGGGATGAATCGCACGCATGGCCGGATCGGTGCGGTACCGGACAGGGGCGAGGATCCGATGCCGGCGCGCAGGCGTCAGGACCGTGAATCGGACGCGATCGTGGTGCCGCCCGCATCGGCGGACGGCACCACGATCGGGCCGGCCCGATCGTCAGATCACGAGGAAGCGTCCGGCTCAGTCTCCCGCTTCGGGAAGATCGAGGGGTCGCAGCACCTGGGAGACGGTGTGCACGATGCCCTCGCTGACCAAGATGTTGCCGGGCTTGATGAACTTCGCGTTGCGCGCATCAGGGTCGGCGTCGATGATCCGGTTCTTTGCTCCGAAGCTGAGCGTCGGTCCGTCGAGGCCGGTCGCCACGTCGCGCTGGCCACGCAACTCGCGGCGGGTCTGCGCACCCGGCGAGACGTGGTAGAGCAGGAAGTCGTCGAGCAGGCCGGGGTCGTCCACGGACTCGAACTGGGTCGTCCGAGCGATGAACCGGAAGGCGCTGCGCTCACGCGTGCCCTCCCAGCCCAGGCTCCGTGCCAGACGCTTGAATGCACGATCGGTCGGGGCGAAGATCGTGGTGTCCTGGGCTCCCGCCACGACCTCATCGAGCCCGGTCACTGCCAGGCTCTGGCGAAGGATGTCGTAGTCGTTGGCGTTGCGGTCGAAGCCGCGGGTACCGCTCACATCGGTGATGACCTCGCCTGTCGACGGCAGTCCTTCCTGAGCTGTGGCGGGGATCGAGCTCGCCGTGAGTGCAGCAGCGGCGATGGCCGCTGCGGCGGTGAGTTTGCGCATCTCGTACTCCTGGGGGATTGGGCGCCAGACCATCTGGCCGGCTCACACTGCACCGCCGGGAGTGCGCCCGTCATCGCCCTGTTGGTATGAAACGCCGCGAGGCTGCCGCGTCGCCTCAGACGCCGGTGATGGCGGCCACGCGACCGTCGGCGATCGCGTCGCCGAGCTGCTGGTGGTCCCGCTCGTTCAGGTCGGCGTAGGTCGCTGCGAACTCAGCGATGGAACGCTCGAATCGGTCACTTTCGCCGAGGTACGCGGCGATCGCGATCCGATCGCCGGATCGGGCATGGGCCCGAGCCAACGTCCAGGCGCACATCTCCCCGTAGGCCAGGAACCCGGCGCGGTCGAGATCGGCGACCTCGATGGAGGCCTTGCCGTCCCAGAGCTGTCGGACGTAGAAGTCATGGAATCGATCGTCGAGCGCACGGAGTCGATACCAGCCCAGCAGCGGATCGCTTGCGGCCTGCATGAGCCATTGACCTTCGACGACTCGCCGGCCCTGGCAGTCGTAGGTGGTCCGCTTCGGCACGTAGGGCTCGAGAACCGAGGGCTGTGCCTCCTTGAGCTGGAGCAGCAGCGGATCGGAGGAGTCGACACCGGTCATGAGCACGACCCACGCCCGCGTCCCGACGCTGCCGACGCCGACGACCTTGCGCGCCATGTCCACGAATCGGTACGACTCGACGAGCATGCGCCGATGCGGCAGGAGGCTCTCGCGGTACTGACGGAGGAACTCCTGGATGACTTCGACGTAGCGCTCGCGTTGGGTCTGGTCGAGGAGTTCCGCGACAGGAACCAGCAGCGGGGGCCGGCTGACGAAACGGGTCTCGCCGTCGACCGTCTGCAGGAACCGGGTGAATGCATGGAGATGATCGCGGGTGAGCGCCTTGCGAACCTTCTTCTTCACCGCCTGCGCGCCCGACTCGCCTGCCGCGACGCTCGAGGTACCGCTGGAGGCGCTTGGCCGGGAGCCGCGCGTACCAGACCTCGAGGTTGCGCATGGACGCGAACTCGAGCATCGATACCCGGTAGGCGGCCACGGTGGCCTGGACCGCCTGTTCCCGGTCGCGCCGGCCGAGGCCGAGGTCCCTGCCCGGCGACCTCGATGCTGGCCGCGAGGCGCTTCACGTCCCACTCGAACGGTCCGCGCAGGGTCTCGTCGAAGTCGTTGAGCCCGAACACCAGCGACCGCTCGGGCGTCTCGAACATCCCGAAGTTCAGCAGGTGCGCGTCGCCGCACAGCTGCGCAGACACCCGCGCCACCGGTGTGCCGGCCAGGTCTGCTGCCATGATCGCCGCCCCGCCGCGGTAGAACGCGAACGGCGATAGCGCCATCCTCCCGTGCCGGAGCGGCACGAGCTCGGGATCGCGCAGACGTGCCTGCCGCTCGAGGATCTCGAGCGGATCCGCCCGCCCTTCGGGCGGGCGCCAACGGGCGTGCCGATCGAGGGGGACGTCGCGGCGCGCCGAGCGGCCCCGCTCCACTCGCTCTGCGACGGTCCGCCGTTGCAGATACTCCGCATCCGGCAACGGTCCCCGGTCGGCGCGCATCTGCCCGTCGAACGTGCCGTCCGGCGTCTGGATCGCATTCATCGGCCACCCCAGCCATCTCGTGGGTCGAAGCCTGGCCTCGACCTGGGTCTCTAGCGCCGCAGCAAGCCCGCCGCGATTGCGTCTGCTCCCGCGGCCCGAACCGGCCTGTGCGCGGCGACCGTCCTGGAGGGAATGGACGGTCGCCGCGGACCGGCCGCCGGCCGACCGGCCTCAGGCCCCGGCGCAGGAACCGGTCAGGGTGAACGTCTCGCCGACATTGTTGGGTTCACCGAAGGTCCCCGTGACGGTGAAGGAGCCGTCATCCCCCACGGTCACGGACTCGACGGTGCCGTTGAGGGTGATCCCGTCACCCTCGGTTCCGCCATCGACGCCGAGCGTCCCCGTGCCATCCGGTGCGTTCACCTGGATGGTGATGTTGTCGGCCTGTCCGGCGAGGACCAGATCGCTCTCTCCCGCGTTGGTGCACGATGCGATCGTGAAGTCCTTCGGGCCGTAGTTGGCAGAACTGAGCGTGGCCAGCGGTCCGTCGCCCCCGGTTGTGCCGCCATCGGGCGTCGTCGTGGTGCAGACGGTCTCGCCTGCGGCAACGGCGTCCTGGAGTGCGCTCTCGGTCTGTGGGCCCAGGAGGCCATCGACGGTGAGGCCCTTCGCGGTCTGGAAGGCGATGATTGCGGCCTCGGTCTGGGGGCCCTTGCTGCCGTCCACCGGCCCGGCCCAGCAGCCGACGGCGTTCAGATCGTTCTGCCACACCTCGAGTTCCTCAGGACTCATCTCGGTGTGCGGCCGTCCCCCCGACGAATCGCCGCCGCCCGAGCTCTCGTTTCCGTTGTCCGAGGCGGCGTCGTCCGAAGCTGTGGCGTCGGCTGCGGACTCCGTATCACCGGTCGTCGTGTCGTCGTCGTCGTCGTCGCCGCATGCCGCGCCGATCAGTGCGAAGGCGAGGAGGCAGGCGATGAGGAGTGCTATGTGTCGTCGCATTCGGGTGACGATGCCACTGGTGGATGCAACAGGTCATCACCCCGTTGGTATGAACCCCCGCGAATCGACCATTGCATCTACGATCGTCACCGTGCGAGGAGCCCCGGTCCGCGAATCACTGCCCGGTCCGGCGGGAGCCATGTTGATGCCGCCGCAGTTGCTGGAGAGCATCCAGCCGCGGCCCCGGTTGGAACGGCGGATCGGTCCGGACGATGGTGCGTCGTGGACACTCGTCGTCGGGCCGGCGGGGGCGGGTAAGACCAGCCTCGTTCGGAGATGGCTGCACGGGCGGCGAGAGCCGTGGTGCTGGATCGCTCTCGGCGCTGCGCCCTATCGACGCGGTCACCTCGCCGACCTGATCGTGCGAGCCGTGCAGTGTACTCGACAGGTCCGTCCGCTCGACACGCTCGACCTGCTCGACATGGACGTCGCTGACGCTTTCGAGACCCTGGAATCGCTGATCGGTGAGCTCCTCGCCGACCCTGCGGAGATGCCGATCGTCGTCGTGGTCGACGATGCGCATCTGTTGAACGATGACGAGTGGGGGCTTCTTCGGTGGTTCGTCGCAAACCTGCCGCCGACGCTTCATCTCGTCGTCATGACCCGGAGCGACCCTGACTTCCCGCTCGGGCGTGAGCGGGCCAGCGGGCACATGTGCGAAGTCCGCGGCCGGGATCTCGCGATGGGGCTCGACGAGACGACGCGTCTGGTGGCGCAGATCATCCCGGAGCCGCTCGCGGGCCTCGCCGAGAGGATCCAGCAGCGGACGGAGGGTTGGGCGGTCGGTGTCCGTCTCGCCGCGATCGCGATCCGCGACGGGGCTGATCCCGAGGCCCTGTTGGACCGCTTCACCTCGACTGTCACCCCGATGGCGGAGTTCCTGTGCGAAGAGGTCCTCGATGTCCAGTCGCCGGAGCGGCGCGACTTCCTGCGTGCCGTCGCGTGTCTGGGCCTGCTCGACGGAGACATCTGCGATGCTGTGACGGTACGTTCGGACAGCCGGAAGCTCCTGCGCGAATTCGCGACCGACGGATTGTTCCTCACACCCTTGGAGGAGGAGGTCGATCGCTACCGTATCCATCCGCTCCTCGCCGAGCTGCTCGAGCACGAGCAGCAGGTCGCCGACCCGGAGCTCGCCCGGGAATACCATCGTCGTGCGGCGCAATGGCTCCTCGAGCACGACCGGTCGATCGACGCCATCGAGCATCTGCTGGCCGCAGGTGAGTACGAACGAGCCGAGCGGATCGTCGACGAATCCTTTCGTCCCCTGTACGTCGGTGCACACCGGCGCGACCTCGATCGGTGGCTCGTGGCCATTCCCGATGCCGTCATCGAGCGCTTGCTCGATCGGGCCGTCGACCACTGCTGTGCGCTCGCCCTCACCGCGAACCCGGATGGTCTTCGGTGGTGGAACTGGTGCAACGACCGCGTCAGTCCTGAAGATGCCTGGCATCGGAGCCGTCTCGGCTGTGTCGAGGCCGTGTATCTGGCGGTCGGCGCCCGGTTCGATGCCATGCGGACGACGTGGACCGCGGCACGCGCCGTCCGTCCGGCCGGCCGCACGGATCCGTTGGACGAGATCCTCTCCACCTGGGACATCCGTCTAGAGACCCATCTCGGTGATCCTGTGCATGCCATCGAGCACGCTCGCACGCTGCTGTCCTCGCCGCGTGAACTGCTCCCCGACGCAACGGCCTTGAGCGTTCTCGCCGGTGCGCTCGAGGTGGCCGGTCACCACGACGAAGGGCTCGCCGTCACCGAACGAGCGATCGCCCGGTGGCGAGACCAGGGTGAACCGGAGTTGCCGGGCATGGTCGACGCGCTCGTGGTGGCCGCTGCCGCGGCGCGCCGTGCCGGCGATCTCGAAACGGCCGACGAACTGGTGACGATCGCCATCAGCCTGCCGCCCCCACGCGCCGTCCCGCACTTCCTCGTTGCCATCGCGCTGATCGAAGCAGCTCGGATCGACGAAGCCCGGGGCGGCAGCGCCTGGCGCAGCGATCTGATCGGGCTCGCCGAGGAGCTGCGGATGAGCGGGACACCCGTCCAGGTCATCGAGATGGTGAACGAGGCTCGGCGCCGACTCGAGGCAACGCGAACTGCGACGCCTCCGGTGCCCGCGCCGCCGCCTTCCGGTCCGGCGCCGCCGGCGTCCGCGTCGTCGCCATGGCCTGTCGAACCGCTGACCGCGCGCGAAGACGCCATTTTGGTCTACCTCGCAGGCCACCTGAGCTTTCCGGAGATCGGCGAAGAGCTCTACATCTCTCGTCACACCGTCAAGTCCCACGTCGCGCGCATCTACCGAAAGCTCGGCGTGAACTCGCGATCCGAGGCGGTCCGGCACGCTCGACGCCACGGCCTGATCACCTGAGGGTTCGAACGACCCACCCGAACGCGCGCCCGTCGTCCTCGCATCGCCGCCCGCGCAGCCTCAGGGGCGCAGCAGCGTGTCGAGCCACGCCCGAGCGTCGATCATCATCTCGATGGTCTGGCTGTGGGCCATGTCGTAGTCGCGCAGGGTGACGTGCCAGCCGGCGGCGTCGAGATGCTCGGCTGCCGCGGCCGTGCGCTCCGGTGCGATGATCTCATCGTGTCTGCCTGCCTGGAGCAGCGCCGGGCGCCGGTCGTCGTGGCCGAAGTCGAGGTCGAGACCCTGCACGTCGGGTAGACCGCAGCACATCGCCCAGACGCCGGCGTAGCGCGGCGCCCCAGCGCGACCGGCGAGGGCCAGGGCCAGGAAGCCGCCCTGGGAGAAGCCGCCGACGACACATCGGTCGGCAGCAACCCCGGCACGGTCGCACTCCTGTGCGATGAACGAGTCGACCGTCTCGAGCGCCTCGACGAACGACGCCGCGTCGGGACCCGCCGGTCCTCGGTCGTACCACGAGGCGCCATCGCCATCGGGTAGATCGTGTGGGGCTCGGGGGCACACGGCGCTGAAGCGTTCGCCGGGATCGACCAGCGGCACATAGGCCGCCAGGTGATGCTGCTCGGCACTCCAGCCGTGCAGAAGGAACAGGAGACGGTCGGCGCCCTGGCGCTCGATGCGATACGTCGTGAGACCCATGCCCGCATCCTCGCGCAGGTGCCGCCGGCGCGGACGTGCGCTGGGGGCCGGCCGGCTCGGCGGGGTGCCATGGCGCCGCCGACATGGTGTCGTCGGCGAGTGCGGTGTGGCAAGGTTGGCTCCATGGCTGAATCTGCTCCACGTGTGCTGTGCATCCCCCACGGCGGCGGACCGATGCCCGTTCTGGGCGAGCCCTCCCATGGCAAGCTGATCGAGTTCCTCTCCGGAGTCGACGGCCTCGTCGGGCGACCAGCGGCGATCCTGCTGGTCAGCGCCCATTGGGAGTGCCCCCAACCAACGCTCACCGCGGGTGCGAACCCCGAGCTCATCTACGACTACGGCGGTTTCCCGCCCGAGACCTACCAGCTGCAGTACCCGGCGCCGGGATCACCCGACCTCGCTGCGCGAGCGGCGACGCTGCTCGAGGGTTCCGGTTTCACGCCCCGCCTGGACGATCGGCGCGGTTTCGACCATGGCATGTTCATCCCGTTGATGCTGATGTTCCCCGACGCCGCCATCCCGGTCGTGCAGCTCTCGTTGTTGTCGAGTCTCGATCCCGCAGCGCACCTCGCCATGGGCGCCGCCCTCGCGGAACTCGCCGGCGACGACGTGCTGATCCTCGGCTCCGGGTTCACGTTCCACAACATGAACGCCTTCTTCTCCTCCGGTGGTGACGGCGACCCCGACAACGAGGCCTTCGAGGCCTGGCTCAACGATGCGGTCACCGACCCGGCCATCGACGGCGACGAGCGGGCCCGTCTGCTGAAGGGGTGGGCCGACGCCCCCGGCGCCCGGTGGTGCCACCCCCGCGAAGAACACCTGCTGCCCATGCACGTGTGCGCAGGAGCCGGTGGCGGTCCGGCTCGGCGGGTGTTCGACGACACCGTGCTCGGCAAGCGGGCCAGCGGGTACGTCTGGCCCTGACCGGCGCTCAGCCGCCGCCGATGTCGACGTTGTGGACCTCGTACACGAGGTCGGCGCCGCGTTGGCGATGGCGGGCGATCGCGACGAGGGCCTCGAGGATCTCGACGCGCAGCTCATCCGGTGGCGTCGCCGCGCTGCCTTGGGCCCGGGCCCGGTCGATGAGTGTGGCCATCTGTTCCTGCAGGGGCGGATGCTCGTCTCGTAGGCGGTCGATGCGGTTGACGAGACGTGGTGCGGCCTCGGTCAGTTCACCGAGGAGGCCATCGGGACGTTCCACCTCTTCGACGTGGGTGTCGAGCGCTTCGGACAGGGCGATCAGGGCTGCGGTGAGGCGGTCGCGCCAACCCGGCGCGCCCGACGGACCTGCCGCCACGACCTCGACTGCCGACATCGTCGACTTGAGTTCGACGCGGCGTTCGCCTGCGGCGGCGAACGCACGACTCCGGTGTTCGGGACCCTCGGTCATCTCCGTACCCCCTCGTTGATCACGAATCATCGTGCCGACGAAGCATCGCCTCACGAGGCGGGAGCGATCAAGAGGCCTCGTGCTCTGGTGCCGTCGACGCCGCGGTCTCGACCGATGCACCGGCCATCTCATCGCCAACCGCTGCAGCCGCCAGCCGCTCGGCCAAGAGTCGCCAGATCACCTTGTGGAACGGCAACAACACCCACCAGTAGGCACGCCCGGCGATGCCGCGCGGATGGAAGCGAGCCGACTGGATCAGCCGGCTCGTGCCGTCGGGAGCCGGTTCCACGCGCCACTCCAACCACGCATCGCCGGGGACCTTCATCTCGGCGCGCAACCGCAACAGCGACGGCGGTTCGTAGGCCTCGACCCGAAAGAAGTCCAGGGCATCGCCCACCCGGAGGTCGTCGGGGTGACGGCGCCCCCGGCGCATGCCCACGCCCCCGACCAGCTTGTCGAGTACGCCGCGTAGCGCCCACAGGCCGTCTGCGGCGTACCAGCCCCGTTCGGCACCGATGCCGGACACGACGGCGAACAGCGCAGCGGGCGACGCGGCACTGGCGGCCTCCTGGCGGTCGCGGAGCACCGTGCCACCCGCCCAGTCCGGGTCCTGGGGCATCGGCGACGCCGGCGTCGCCGCAGGTGCCGAGTCCATCCAGCTGGTCCGCACGGCCAGGTCCTGGACGACGGCGAGCGCACGCCGGATGGCCTCGTCGAGCGAATACGGCGCATGATCGACGAAGCGGTCGATGGCCCGCTCGGGCGACACCACCACATCGTTGATGAGGCTCTCGACCAGCGGCTGCGCCAGGCCGTAGGGGAGCGGGGTCACCAGGTTCACCCAGTGCGACGACAGTCGCGGCGTCAGCACCGGCACCGGCACGATGATGCGACGTCCGAGGCCGGCCGCCTCTGCGTAGCGCAGCATCATGTCGCGGTAGGTCAACACGTCGGGCCCGCCGATCTCGACGACCTCGCTGCCATGGTCGGCGAGGTCCAGCGCGGCCAACAGATAGTGCAGGACATCGGCGATGGCGATCGGCTGACATCGGGTGCGGGTCACCCACCGCGGGCAGACCATCAACGGGAGGACCTCGGTGAGATGGCGCAGCATCTCGAACGATGCGCTGCCCGACCCGATGATCACCGCCGCACGCAGCTCGGTGACCGTCACGGGACCGTCGGCCAGCACCCGGCCGACCTCGTGGCGGCTTGCGAGGTGCGGTGACAGCTCCTCGGCGTTGCCGTCGCCGAGCCCACCGAGATAGATGATCTGGCCGACACCGGCGGCCGCGGCTGCGTCTCGGGTGTTCTCGGCGCCGAGACGGTCGGTTCGTTCGAAGTCGTCGGTGGTGCCCATGGCGTGCACCAGGTAGTAGGCGGCGTCGATGTCCACGAATGCGTCGTCGAGCGAGGCGCGTTCCAAGACGTCGGCCGCTACGACGTCGACCTGGCTGCGCCACTCGACGGTCGCGAGCCGGTCGGGGTTCCGTGCCAGGCACCGCACCTCGTGTCCGGCGGCGAGCAGTTCGGGCACCAGCCGTCCGCCGACGTAGCCGGTCGCTCCGATCACCGCGATGCGCATGAGGTTCCTCTCGTTGCCGGACCCGTCCGACGGTACCGGCCGATGTCACCGAGTCGCCGGTCGCAGCTGCGGGGACGTTCTTCCCTGGCACGGACCGGCCGGATTGTGCTGGGATCGATCCCTATGCAGGAAGTCACCGTCATCTCACGCGATCCACGCCGCTTCGCTGACCTCATCGGCGAAGACCGGGCCTCAGCGCTCGCCGACGTCGCCGGCCAACAGGCAGTCTCGCTGTTGGCCGGGCGGGCCGTGATCAACATCAACTCGACCGCGGCGGGCGGCGGCGTCGCCGAGATGTTGCACGTGCTGCTCGGCTACGTGCGCGGCATAGGCGTCGATGGTCGCTGGCTCGTGATCGAGGGCAACCCTGCGTTCTTCGAGCTCACCAAACGCATCCACAATCACCTCTACGGCGGCGTGGGCGACGGCGGCCCGCTCGGGGCCGACGAACACCAGGCCTACGCAGAGGTCATGCACACCGAGTTCGCCGAGTTGGCCGCATCGGCGCAGCCCGGCGACCTCGTCGTCTTGCACGACCCGCAGACGGCCGGGCTCGCCGAGCACTTCAAGACGCTGGGCTGTCAGGTCGCGTGGCGCTGTCACGTGGGCATCGACGAGCACAACGCCAACAGCACCAAGGCGTGGGACTTCCTGCGGCCCTACCTCGATGGACACGTCGACCACTACGTGTTCACCGACGCTCGGTTCCCGCCACCGTGGGTTCCCGCCGAGGCCACGACGGTCGTGTGGCCCTCGATCGATCCGTTCGCACCGAAGAACCAGGAGATGAGCCCCGAGACGGTCGAGGCCATCTTGACCCACGTCGGGATCATCGCAGGGCGTCGTGGCGACACGACCTTCGAACGCGGTGACGGTTCAGTGGGTCGGGTCGAGCGCTACTGCGACATCGTGCGTACCGGGCGCCGCGCCGGACCCCGACGTGCCAATGCTCGTCCAGGTGTCGCGCTGGGACGTCATGAAGGACATGGACGGCGTCATGGCGGCCTTCTCGGAGTACGTCGACTCGGGACGCAACGCCGAACTCGTCCTGGCCGGTCCCGTCGTGTCGGCGGTTGCCGATGACCCCGAGGGCGGTCAGGTCCTCCAGGACTGCTGGAATGCGTGGCGCCAGCTGCCCCATGCCGTCCGGCATCGTGTGCAGCTGGTCTGTCTGCCGATGCAGGACCTGGAGGAGAACGCGGCGATCGTCAACGCATTGCAACGCCACGCCACGATCGTCGCCCAGAAGAGCATCGCCGAGGGGTTCGGGCTCACCGTTGCCGAGGCCATGCTCAAGGGCACGCCGGTGGTGGCCTCGGCGGTCGGCGGCATCGTCGACCAGGTCGTCGACGGCGAGACCGGGTTGTTGGTGCGCGACCCCAACGACCTGGCCGGATTCGGCGATGCGGTCTGCCGCATCCTCGACGACGCGGAGTTCCGCCGACGCTTGGGCGAGGGGGCCAAGAGCCGAGCCATCGAGGTGCATCTGGGCGACACCCACCTCCAGAAGTGGCTCGAGGTGATCGCTGCGCTGTTGGACGCGGAGGCCAAGGCCTAGCGAGCGCCGCCGTCAGGCGGTCGCGGAGACGGGGCTCCACACGTAGATGTCACCCGTGCGCCCTTCGACCCAGTCCGATTCGAGGTGGCCGATCATGGCATCGATCGTGATGGGCTCGTCGAACAAGAACCCGCACGCGTCCATCGGCGTGACGTTTGCCTCGGTGGCGCCGAGCAGCGCGAGCCGCTTCAGACAGTGCACCGCCCTCGATGCGTGCGCGGCATGGAACTCGAATGACACAAGGGGGATGGGGGCGGACAACCCAGCGAACACCTGCTCTTCGAATCCCTCGACATCCACCTTGCACCACTCGGGGCGTCCGTGGCGTTCGATCAGTGCGTCGAGGGTGGTGACCTCCACCTCGATGCCATCGTCACCGTTGTTCCACGACGCGTCGAAACTCGACATGGCGAGCGAATCAGACCGATGCAGGGTCAGTCGACCGGGTTGGTCAGCGATCCCGACAGGCTCGAGCACGAAGTCCGCGTCCCCCTCGAACTCGAAGGAGCAGAGCTGGCGTACCAGCGGCTCGGGTTCCACACCGACGACGCGGGCTCCCGCCGATCGCATCGCAACAGCCTTGAGGCCGAGGTGACATCCGATGTCGAAGCAGAGCTGACCGGGCCGCACCAGCGTCGCCGCGAATGCAGCCTCTTCGCGGTCGAGCCGACGCAGCGACGGCACCACGCGGCGCTGCAGCCGACGGAGGTGCCAGTACCAGCGCGGGGGGACATGGTGTTTGATCCACTGCTTCGATTGTCCGGTCACCGCGTTCAGACGTTGCATCGTCCATCCTCCCCAGTGCTGTTCGACGAATCCGCACCGTCATGGTGGCAGCCTCTCGGATCGAAGGAAAGGGGCACGCTGCGCACGCCGGCGCCGATGCGCAGTGGCCAAAGACCCTTGGCCGGCGGCGCCCGACCGGTGAGCATGGTGCGACCTCGCTGGGAAGGGGCCCTGCCATGACCGACACCGCATCATCAGCCACCGTCGTCGACTTCCTGCGTCGCCACGCCGACGCTCGACCCGATGACCCGGCGCTCCACTGGCGCGATGGCGCCGCGTGGCAGACCATGAGTTGGGGCGAGTATCGGGCCCGGGTGGACGCGACGGCCGCAGCGCTGGCCGACCTCGGTGTCGGTGCCGGTGACCGCGTCCGCGATCCTCGCGGCCAACCGCCCCGAGTGGCACGTCGCCGACCTCGCCATCTTGACCATCGGGGCGATCAGCGTCCCGTGCTACCCGACGAACTCGTCCTCCCAGGTGCACTACCTGTTGGCCGACGCCGGGGCCACCGTTGCCTTCGTCGAGAACGCGACGCAGTTGGCCAAGGTGCTGCTGCACTGGGACGAGCTGGCCTCGCTGCGCTCGGTGATCACGATGGAGACGGCCGAGGGCCTCGACGCCGGCGGTCGGGTTCGCTCACTCGACGACCTGGTCCGCGACGGTCGTCGAGCACTCGAGAACGGCGCCGACCCCCGTCACGTGCCCACCGGACCCGACGACGTGGCGACGCTCGTCTACACCAGCGGCACCACAGGACCTCCGAAGGGGGCGATGATCACCCACGGCAACATCGCCGCCACCATCGCAGGGGTCGAAGCCGTGGTGCCCCTGTCGTCGGACGACCGCTTCCTGTCGTTCCTGCCGGTCTCGCACATCGCCGAGCGGGTCGTGAGCCACTTCGGCCAGCTCGCCAGTGGCGGCCAGACCTGGTTCGCACGAAGCCTCGCCGATGTGCCCGACGATCTGCGGGCGTGCCGTCCGACCATCTTCTTCGCCGTGCCGCGGGTCTGGGAGAAGTTCCGCGAAGCAGTCCTCCACGAGATCGCCGGCAAGCCCGGACCCGTACGAGGTCTCGCCAACCAGTATCTCGAGCTCGGCGCCCGCCACATCGCCGACCCCGAGCACGCCTCGGCGCCGGACCGGTTGACCCATCGAGCCCTCGACGAGACCGTCGGGCGCACCCTGCGCCACGGCATGGGCCTCGATCACGCTCGGGTCCTCGTGTCGGCTGCGGCGCCGATCCACCCCGAGCTGTTGGCGTGGTTCGCGGCCATCGGTATGGACATCGCCGAAGTATGGGGTCAGACCGAGGACTGCGGGCCGGCGACCATCAACCCGCCGGATGCCATCCGTCGCGGCACCGTGGGTCTGCCCCTGCCCGGACTCGAGGTCCGCATCGCCGCCGACGACGAGGTCCTCGTGCGCTCACCGACGGTGTGCGCCGGCTACTGGGGCCGACCCGACGCCACCGCCGAACTCGTCGACGGCGAGGGCTGGATGTCCACCGGTGACCTGGGCTCGCTCGATCCCGACGGCTACCTGACCATCACGGGTCGCAAGAAGGATCTCATCATCACCTCCAGCGGCAAGAACATCTCGCCATCGCAGATCGAGACCCGCCTCGAACTCGAGCCGCTGCTGGCGAAGGTGGTCGTCATCGGCGACGGCCGCCCCTACCTGACGGCGCTCATCACCCTGGACGCGGTCGAGATCGTCGAATGGGCCCAGGCGCTGCACAAACACCCTGACCCGGCAGTGCTCTGCACCGACCCCGACGTCGAACGCGAGGTGGCGTCGATCGTCGAGCGGGTCAACGCCGAGCATGCCCGCATCGAGGGCATCAAGGCGTGGCGCATTCTGCCCAACGAGCTCACCGTCTTCACCGGCGAGCTGACCCCGACCCTCAAGGTCAAGCGGTCCGTGGTCATCGAACGCAACCAGGACCTCGTCGAGGAGATGTACGCCGGCTGATCCTGGCGTTCAGGAGGCGGCGCTCTCGGCGATCGCAACGGCGTTGCGGCCGCCGTCCTTGGCGCGGTAGAGCGCACCGTCGGCGGCTTCGATCAGCTCACCAGCGGTACCGCCGCCGGCAGTGGCGACGCCGAGCGATGCCGTGACCTGGCCGCCGGGCTGGCCGTCCTCGCCGGCGAATGGCTCGGTCTCGAGCGCCGAGCGGATCGCCTCGGCCACCTCGACCGCTGCGTCCAGGTCCGTCGTCGGACAGAGCACGCAGAACTCCTCGCCGCCGTACCGGTAGGCGGTGCCGGCATCGCCGACCGCCGCGGCCATGACCCGGGCGACCGTGGCCAGGGCCACGTCGCCGGCAGCATGGCCGTGGGTGTCGTTGTAGGTCTTGAAGTGGTCGACGTCGACCATCACGAACGACACCGGTGCCGAGTCCGGTGATCCCAGCGCCGCTGCGAGGTCTTCGTCGAGTCGTCGGCGGTTCACCAGTCCGGTGAGTGCATCGATGCTCGACAGGTCCTCGAGCTCGCGTTGACGGCGCGCCGTTGCCAGTGATGCACCGGCGATCGAGGCCAGGCGACGCAGGTTCTGTTCACGGCGCTGTTCGGAGGTGAGCGGCCCCGTCGCCAACAACACCCCACCGACCATGCCACTCTCGGTGACCGGTACGGCGACGACGTCGAGGTCGCCGACGGCGAACGTTCCCGGCGTGGCGAGATCGAGCACCCGTGCCAGGTCCGGGGCGGTCAACACCGGATCGGTCGGAAAGGCGGGTGACGCCGCGATCTCGGTGAGCACGGCCGAGCTGCGCCCGGAGAACAGGGCGGCTTCTCCCGAGGTGATCCGGGCGGCCTCGGTCACGACGATCGCTCCGACCTCGGCCTCGGTACGGGCACCATTGAGCAGCCGGCTCACCTCGACCAGGTCGGCGACGGTCTCACCGGCGTCGGCGTCCGTCCGCTTCCGACGCCAGACCGCCACGGCGCTGATCAGCGCGAGCACCGCTGCGACCGCACCGCCGACGGCGAGGCCGCCGACGATGCCACCCGCGGCCTCGGTGCCGTCGGCCGCGTCGGCGGTCGGTTCCTCGGCTTGGGCGACCTCGTCGGCGGGAGCGTCCGCGTCATCGGCGAAGGCGAGGTCATCGGGTGCGTCGACCTCGGGTTCGGGCGCCTCGGGCTCGGGTTGCAGATCGAGCCACGTGTCGGCCAACACGTCGTAGGCACGTGTGTACCGGGAGGCATCGAGGTCGGGCGCGGCCCCCCCACGCTGGATGGCGGTGAGTTGCCCGTCGCTCAGCGGCGCCAACGTCCGCTTGACCGCCGGCGAAGCATCGATGCCTGCGGCCTCCATGGTGGCCAGTACACGCGTGCCGAACTCGTCGACCTCGACGAGAGCGGGCACCGCGACCAGGCGCGGCGTCGCAGCCAGGCCCACCTGATCGACGATCGCCTGCGCCTCGGCACCGAGGTCGCCCTCGAATGCATCGAGCTCGGCCAGGTGGGCGAGCTCATGGGCCGTGGTGGTGAGGGCGAGGTCGATCAACGTCGACGGGTCGAGTTCGTCGCCGCCGCGGGTCAACGCAGCAGCCGAGGCATCGAGGTCGAAGTCCGCGAGCTCGAGCTCGGGGTTGCCGAACGATCGTGTGGTCGCGCTCGGTGCGCCCGACGGGGTCGTGGCGACCGGTCCGACGCCTGCCCCGGGCCGGTCCCGTGTGCCACCGGGCTCGGCGAACTCGAAGTCGAAGTCGAAGTCGAACGCACCGGGGTCCATCAGGTCGGGATCGCCCATCCACGGGTCGTCGATCGAGGGATCGGCACCGAGCCCGGGACTTGCGCCCACCGGATCGAAGGTGGGGTCGTCCAACCACGGGTCGTCCATGGTCGGGTCGGTGTAGGGGTCGCCCATCCACGGGTCGTCCATGGTCGGGTCGGTGTAGGGGTCGCCCATCCACGGGTCGTCCATGGTCGGGTCGGTGTAGGGGTCGCCCATCCACGGGTCGTCCATGGTCGGGTCGGTGTAGGGGTCGCCCATCCACGGGTCGTCCATGGGGGAGGCGTACGGCTCGTTCATCCAGGGATCGCCCATGGACGGGTCGTCGCACATCCACGGCTCGTCCATGCACCCCTGCGCCGACGCAGACGTCGACGCAGTTGCACTCATCATCGCCAGCAACGCCGTTGCTGCGAGTACCCGCCGAGAGACCTTGGTCCAGCTCACGCCCCAACCGTCGGACGCGATGACAGCTTCTGGATGCGACTGGGTCAGATGTCCCAGCGCCCAGATCGGGGCGTGTCCGGCCGGCTGGCCGAACGACGAACTCGTGCGCAGGCGGGCGCCGATCAGTCGCGCAGCGCGCGGCCGAGCAAGCCCAAGGGCGAGCCGCCACCGAAGGCGGCGTCCCCGGCCAGGCCTCCGGCGCGGAGACGCCGCTGATCGAGGCGCAAGGACTGGCGCTGTGCCGACTCTCGGGCGCCGTACACGACATGCACGGCGCCGGCGCCGCTGCGGTCAGCGATCCTGGTGCCGGGCGCAGCCACGGCCAGGTCTCCGCATCGGCCGGCGTTGACGTCGGCGGCGAGCACCGCAGCGCCGACCGCCGCCCCCGGCATCGGCCGGCCGCCCAAGCCGCCGCCTGCGCGCAGCAGCGTGGTCTGAGGTCCGAGGCCGCGGCGGCCGCCACTGCGCACGACCACCGCGCCGGCGTCGACGGCCCGCCGGGTGTCGCGTCCGGGCACACCGACGATCAACTCGGCGAAGCGGTTGCAGTCGAGGTCGCCGATCGCCACCGCGGCGCCCAACCGGTCGCCGACCCCGGGGCGTCCCGCGAGGCCCGCACCGGCGACGAGACGGCGCTGGCGCGTCGATGCCTGCAACCCGCCCGGGTCGCCGAAGGTCACCAGCACCGCGCCGGCGGCGCGATGGCCTCCGACCCTGGTCCCGGGCGCGCCGACCGCCAGGTCGTCGCAGCCGTCGCCGTCGAGATCCCCGCCCGCGAGACTCAGGCCCGCCCATGCGCCGGTCGCCGTCCGGCCGGCGAGACCCGACCCCTGATACAACACGTCGCGGCCAGCGAGACCGGCGGTCGATCCGTAGGCGACGAACACGGCCCCCTGACCTGCTCCGTCGACGGCCTCGCGGGGTGCCCCGATTGCCAGGTCGTCGACGCCGTTGCAATCGAAGTCAGCAGTCGCCATGGCATAGCCGGTCTGGTCGCGGTTCTCGAGCACGCCACCGAGCCCGATGCCCTGCAGCAGGCGCCGGGGGCTGCCCAGCCCGTCGGGCGAGCCCGACAGCAACCAGATCAGGCCCATGTCGAAGCCACCGCTGCGATCGGCGCCGGGTGACGCGACGGCGAGATCGTCGCACCCGTCGCCGTCGAAATCGCCGGCGGCCAGCGCAGCACCCACCCAATCGCTCGGCCGGGAGTAGTAGGCATCGAGCGTGGAACCCGCGAACAGCGCCTGGGTCCCGCCGTCGCCGAACACCACGGCCACGGCGCCCGCGTCTCGGAACGGTGCGGCGAGGTCCTCGCCCGGCGCACCGACGGCCAGGTCGTCTCGGCCATCGCAATCGAAGTCCCCGACCGCCACCGCAGCACCCACGCGGTCGCCGCGCTCGAGGGTTCCCTCGAGCGTGCCACCCTGGACCAACCGCTCGGAGGCGCGAGGTCGCCGCGGGTCCACCACATAGACCGCACCCGCATCGCGTCTGCCGGGGCCGGCTGCGCCCGGCGCGCCGATGATCATCTCGACGCGGCCGTCTGCGTCGAGGTCGCCCACAGCGAGGGGACCCGATCCGCCGAGTCCCAGCGCGGGCCCACGCGGATACACCGGCGGCACCGGGTCGGGTGGGCGTGGTTGCGGGGGATGCCCGACACAGTCGTAGCCGTCGTTGCGCAGGGTCGACCCCGGGGGGACCTGATCCCATTCGGTCGTTCCGAGCACGTCGGGATAGAGCACCGCCACCCCGTCGTGGCAGGCGAACATCCTGCCGAACTCGACACGCCCGACCGGCGGATCCGGCTGGTACTCGTCATAGTGCAGATGCACCCCGCCGAAGGTTCCCGACGCACCGGCGCGGCCGACGATGTCGCCCGGCGCGACCTGGCGTCCGACGCGTATGCGCTTCGGGATCGACGACAGGTGGAGGTAGCGCGACCAGTAGTCGCCGTGCTCGACGATCACCAGGTTGCCGGCACCGCCGTTGCACTCGCCATCGCCGCCGTAGGGGGCGCACCACCGCGACACGGCCACGACCCGGCCATGGCCGGCCGCGCGGATCGGTGTCCCGCCGGGGGTGGCCACATCGATCGCCCAGGTCGGATGGTGGACCTCGCACCCCGGGTTGTCCACCGTGGCCCGGGTGCAGCCGACGGCATGGGAGCCGACGAACGGCACCCAGTCGGCAGCCGGTGTCGGTGCTGCGGGCTGGGCGGGCTGTGAACCGGCGGGGCCTGCCAGGCTACAGCACCACTGCGACCGCGACCGCGGTACCCAGCAGTGCCGAGGCGGCCCGCGATCGGCGCCGGAGATGATCACGCACCGCGAGCAAGGTAGCCGGACCGCTGTCGATGGTGGGCGCGTGGTATCAGTCACCGAAATGTCACCCGAACCGCTCTCGGCGACTCGGTCGGGTCGCTACTGTGACGCTCGGGCTCGACGGCGTTGCACCGGCACCGCTTCTCGAACCCCTCCCGGTATGGAGGGACAGCGGCCGGGGCACCCATTGTCAGACCTCATGCGGGACGGACCCGTGCCGATGGGCATGGTCGTGAGCGCGACCTCCGTTGCCCCAGACGAGACGCACCAGCACATGCCGATCTCCACCGCCACCGTTCGACGACCGACCGTCATCGCTGTCGCGAACGCAAAGGGCGGGGTCGGCAAGACGTCGCTGGTGGCGAATGCCGCCGG
Source organism: uncultured Acidimicrobiaceae bacterium (assembly GCA_963716795.1). Taxonomy (GTDB): domain Bacteria; phylum Actinomycetota; class Acidimicrobiia; order Acidimicrobiales; family UBA8592; genus CAVQUE01. The sequence goes on from CAVQUE010000008.1 coordinate 616,812, forward strand.
CATCGCCACCCTCGCCGGGTGGCGGGTGCTGGCCATCGATCTCGACCCGCAGGGCAACCTGGCGACGGACCTGGGCTACCACGAACGCAGCCGACGGAGGTGCTGCGCTGGCCACGACGCTGCGTCGCGGCGGCATCCCCCGTGCGCTCACCGACGTCCGCTCCCGGCTCGATGTCTGGCCCGGCGGTCCCCGTCTCCAGGCCGGTCTGCACCAGAGCCTCATCCCCGAGATCGATCATCCGCTCTCGGCTGCCATCGAGGCCAGCGGCGACCGCTACGACCTGGTCTTCATCGACTGTCCGCCCACGCTCGGACCGCTCGTCGATGCCGGTCTGATCGCCGCACAGTGGCTGCTGATCCCCGTCCGTGCCGACCATGCGTCGCTCCACGGGCTCGAGATGATGCTCGAACGCTACGAGCAGGTCCGCTCCACGGCGAACGCCGATCTGCGCCTGCTCGGCATCGTGTTGTTCGACGTGTCTCCGCAGTCGACGGCGATCGTGCGCGAGATCGCCGAGGCGGTCACGGCCAAGGTCGGCGACACCGTCCCGTTGCTCCGGCCCCCGATCCGACGCTCCGAACGCAGTGCCTTCGACATGCGCCGCATGGGCCTGCTCGCCCACGAGTACGAGGAACGTTCGGCCGATTCGGCGCTGGTGCCGCTGGCGGAACGGATCGCCGCGGCCCGACGCGGCGAGTCGAGCGCCCGGTACTCCTCGGCTGCAGCCGGGCTCTCGGGCGACTACTTCGAGCTGGTGAAGGCCGTCCTGACGATCGTCAACAGTTCGGCGCGGGCGACCTCGGCCGATCGCGCGTCCTGAGCGCCGAGGACGCCGCTCGTTCCGGTCGCGAGACGGCCGCTACGACTCCACCGCAGCAGCGGGACCGGGAACCGACACCACGACGTGGTCGATCTCGTAGGTGGCGGGAAACTCGGCCCGCACGATGCCATCGACCGGACATGACGCCGGACCGTCGTCGGGTTCGCTGAGATCGAGGCTGCAGCGGCCGATCTCGGGGAGCCAGCCGAGCTGGCCGTCGGGTTCGCCGACCCATCGCCCCCCGACGGCGAGGTTGATGGCCAGGTCCCAGGTGGCGTCGGGATCGGCGGTCGCACGCCATGGTGCATCGGGCTCGACATGGGTGCCGGTCACCGACTCGTCGACGAAGAACGTGAATCGCACGCCGCCCGTCGCTGCGTCGGGCACGATCTCCACCGCGTAGGTGTGCCAGCCATCGTCGGTTCCGGTGGGCAGCGGCGTGGAGCGTGACCACACCTGACGCCCGGAGCTCTCGGGGAAGTGCAGCGTCTGGGTGGCCTGGCCGGGACGTTGGCTGTGGAAGACCTCCAGCACGTCGACCTCGGCGACACCTGCACCCTGGGCATGCCGGAGCCAGAACGCCGGCCAGAGACCTTGCCCCTCGGGGACCCGGGCCCGGATCTCGAATCGTCCGTACAACGGGGTACAGGCGCCCGACCTCTCGGGACCCGACGAACCCGGACGTGAAGCGGCGCGTCGATCCCGATGGACAGGTCACCGACTCGGCGCGAGCCTCGATGACCAACGATCCGTCCTGGACGGCGAGGTTGTTCGGGGTCAGACAGGCCAGTTCGGCGTTCCCGTCGCCGTAGGTGTTGTGGTAGCGCTCCCAGCGGGCGGCGTCGACGGTGTCGCCGTCGAAGTCGTCACGCCAGAGTTCGATCCAGTCGATCTGGGACGACACCGCCTCGGCGGTCGCGGCCGCGTTGGCGCCATCGACGTCGGTCGGCGGCGTGGTGGCGCCCCCACATGCGCCGAGCACCAGGATCACGATGGTGGCGCCGAGTATCGCGCCCCACCGGGACGCGCGGCGAGGTGTCGATGGGGCCACCGTCTCGACGGTACCGCTCGACCGCAACCGAGGCAGGCCACGCGGTCGCTCGGGCCAGGAGCTGGGTGGATCAGCCCGGGCGCGGGTGCGCGGCGTAGGCATCGAGGACCGGGGCGAGCTCTCCCGGGGTGCACCCGTGGAGGATCACGCCGTCGCATCCGAGCGCCTGCTGCCCGACGATGGCGTCGACGCACTGGTCGGGGGTGCCGGTGGCGCTCGGAGCCAGCCATTCGGCGGGGATGAGCTCGGCAAGGTGTTCGAGTTGCTCGGTGGTGGCCACGCTGTCGAAGCCACCGCGGAACCCGGCCACGAGCGGATCGGCACGGAACCGCTCGAGCACCGCCGGGTCCCAGCGGTTGGTGGCGACGAGCAGGTCGCCGTACCCCTGCAGGTAGGTGGCCAGACGCCCGACGGACTTCTTCAGGCGCAGGTCCTCGGGGAGGTGATCGCCAATGGTCGCGAAGCACGACCAGATCGTCACCGAGGCCGGGTCGCGCCCGGCTTGTTCGGCCGCACCGCGGATCGTCTCGACGCAGCGTGCGGTGGTCTCGTCGGTGAAGTACGTGTGGAGCACGACCTCGTCGAACACCCGCCCGCCCAGGGCCAGGCTCTTCGGGCCGAATGCCACCAGATTCATCGGCAGGTGCTCGTCGAGGCCGGCCGAGAGGTGCAGCACCGGCCACGAGCCGGCCGGACCGTCGTGGCCCATGATGACCTCGCCGCGGAACAGCCGCCGCACGAGCCCGACGAAGTCCTCCATCTCGGCGGTGGTGATCCGGCCGATGCCGTAGGCGTCCTGCATGCGGGGGATGCCGCGGCCGAGACCGAGCACGAACCGGCCGCCCGTGAGGCTCTGCATCGTGCGCGCGAACCCGGCGGTGACCATGGGGTGGCGGGTGTTGTGGTTGGTGGCCGCGGTGGCGACGGTGATGGTCTCGGTGACCGCGCCGGCTGCGCCGCAGAGCGTGGCCGCTTCCTTCTTGTCGTAGCGCTCGGAGATGAACACCGTGCCGAAGCCCATCGCCTCGCCGGCACGGACCTCGTCGAGGAGGTCGCGCGACGTCTCGGCGTGACCGGCGAGTCCGTAGAAACCCAGCTCGGGATGAGCCGGCGTCATGCTCCGTGGGGGAGGAGCACCGTGCGGGCCTCGGCACCCGTCTTGAGCGAATCGAACGCGGCCTGGAGGCCGTCGAGCCCGGCGGTGTGGGCGATGAGCTCGTCGAGCTTCAGCCGACCACGGAGATAGAGCTCGGCGAGCATCGGGAAGTCCTTGCGGGGCCGGGCGCCACCGGCGCGAATGCCCATGAGGTTCTTGTTCTGATGCAGCGCGAAGAACGGGTAGGTGACCGTCGCGGTCAGGTCGGGGACGCCGACCGCGCAGATGTTGCCTCCGGCCCGGGTCATCGAGATCGCATCGGTCAACAGCTTGGTGCTGCCCACGACCTCGAAGCTGTGGTGGACGCCGCCGGGGCGCAGCGCCTGGACGGCGGCGACGGGGTCGAAGTCGTCGCCCTCGGCGAGGACGAAGTCGGTGGCCCCGAACTGCATGGCCAGGGCCTCTTTCTGGGGGACCCGGTCGATGGCGATGATCTGGCTGGCGCCCACCAGCTTGGCTGCCTGGATGACGTTGAGGCCGACGCCGCCGGCCCCGATGACCGCCACCGTGTCGCCGATCTGCACCTTGGCCCGGTTGAACACCGCACCGGTGCCGGTCATGACGCCACAGCCGATGAGCGCGGCGGCGGTGAGGGGCATCTCGTCGGGGACGACGATGCACTGGTTCTCGTTGACGACCGTCTCCTGGACGAATGCGCCGATGTTGGCGAAGTTGTAGAGCGGCGTGTCGCCTTCGCGGTACGGCTGGATCTGTGCGCCCATGACGCCGCAGTTGCCGGGGTCGCCGCCCTCGCAGTCGGGACAGTGCCCGCAGTTGCCGAAGGTCGACATGATCACGTGATCGCCGACCGAGCAGTACGTGACCGCCGAGCCGACCTCGACGACGATGCCCGCGGCCTCGTGGCCGGGCACCATCGGGGTGGGCATGTAGTACTTGCCGTGGACGCAGCTGAGGTCGCTGCCACACACACCGGCGGCTCGCACCTCGACACGGACCTGACGTGGGGCGAGGTCGCCGACGAGTTCGATGTCGTTGGACAGCCGCACGCTGTCCTCGGTGGTGCCTTCGAGGATGAGTCCCTGCATGGTGGTGGTCTCCTGGGGTTCGGACGCACGAAGCGTAGAAGGTGGGGTGGGCGGTTGTCGGCGCTCAGGCGAGCGCGGGCAGGACGTCGGATGCGATGAGACGCAGCGACCGCCATGCCGCGTCGGGGTCGAGGCCGCCGCACAGCGGCTGCAGTGACAGGGTGCCCTGCGTGCGCACGAGCTCGACGGCACCGGCGGGGGTGACGATCTGATACGGCCCGCGTTCGTCGCGGAGCTCGTCGACGGTGGTCGCCGCGGAGAAGCTGGCGGCGCGAGCGCCGGGTCCCATCCACTCGGCGTAGGTGCGGGCGTCGTGGAGCAGGTACGGGCCGAGTTCGGCCCATGCGGCGTCGACGTCGTCGGCCACGAACACCGAGGTGGGGCTGCCGGCGCCGGGCACCATGGCCATGCCGGGCATGGTGCCGGCGGCGGCGGCCTCCTCGTCGTAGATCCGGGCGAGATCGGGGTCGGGGGCCTCGGCGAAGAGCATCATCCGTTGCGCGCGGCCCGACGGGCGGCGGCGGGGGAGTTCCCGCCGTAGGCCAGCAATGGCCCGCCGTCGCTGTAGGGCAGAGGGCGGACCTCGACGGTGCGGTCCTCGCCACGTGAACCGTTCGCCGGTGAGGGCCCGGCGCAACACGTCGAGGTGTTCGTCCATGAGCGCGCCGCGGCGACGTCGGTCGACGCCGAACATCTCGTACTCGGCGTCGCGATAGCCGAGCCCGATGGTGTACGAGACCCGCCCGCCCGAGAGATGGTCGAGGGTGATCATGTCCTCGGCCAACTTGACCGGGTCGTACATCAGGGCGAGCAGCGCAGAGCAGCTGATCGGCACCGTCGAGGTGCGCGCTGCGGCTGCGGCGGCCATGACCAGGGGCGAGGGGAGGTAGCCATCGGGTGCGCTGTGGTGTTCGTTGAACATGACGGTCAGGGCGCCGTGCTCGTCGGCCCATTCGCACATGTCGAGTGCCGTCGAGAAGAGTTCGTGGCGGGTGGCGCCGGCATGTGGTGCCAGCCGGAAATCGAACCGCAGGATCAGCATCGGCAGCAGTCGCCTACACGGCGTCGAGGTCGGGGGCCCAGGACGACCCGTTGATGTGCGATCCACCATCGACGAACAGCGTGTTGCCGGTGAGATAGCCGCTGCCCTCGCTCGCGAGGAACAGTGCGACCGGGGCGATGTCGGTGTCGGGGTCACCGATGCGGCCCATCGGGTTGCTGGCGTCGGCGGCGGCGACGAGTTCGGGGTGTTCGCCCATCACCTCGTGGAACGACGCCGACTTCGCGGCAGGGCAGATGATGTTGATGGTGATGCCCGGTCGGAGCCCACTCGCGTGCCGCGGTGCGTGATGCACCGCGCAGCGCCTCCTTGGCCGAGTTGTACTCGAGGGTGCCCATGTGGGCGTTGACGCCGTTGAGCGACGCCAGGTTGATGATGCGCCCGTAGCCGGCGGCGACCATGTGGGGGTGGGCCGCGATCATCGCCCACAGCGGCCCGTAGAACCCGACGTCCATCCCGTGGGCCATCATCTCGGGTGTCTTCTTCTCGACCCGCCCGATGCGGCCGCCACCCCAGGCGTTGTTGACGAGGATGTCGATGCGGCCCCAGTGCTCGACCGCGGTGGCGACCATGGCCTCGACCTGGTCCTTGGAGCGGACGTCGGTGGGTACGAACAGCGCTGCGTCGCCCAGCTCGTCGGCGACGGCGTTGCCCCGATCGGGGTCGAGTTCTGCGATCAGTACCTTCGCGCCCTCGGCGGCGAACAGCCGGGCGATGCCGCGCCCGATGCCCTCTCCGGCGCCGGTCACCACGGCAACGCGGTCGTCGAGCTGGCCCATGTGCGTCATCCCCCGGGTCATCGGGCGCCTCCGACGGGCGCCACCTTTCTGACGGTGTATCAGATCCCAGCCGGACGCGCCGTCATGACGGGGGTCGAAGGGACGGACAGGTCACAGCAGACCCAGTTCGCCGGCGACGTCTTGGAGTTGGATGGTCGAACCGGACTCGAAGTCCGCGGGGTGGGCGGCGATGTGGGCGATGGCACCGCCGACGACCGCGGGCTCGACGCCCTTGGCGGCGATGTTCGCAACGGGCCCGCCGGTGAGCTTCACCCGCTCGGTCGCGACGAACCCGGGCTGGACGTTGAACGCCCGCAGACCCTCTGCCGCGTATTCGTAGGCCAGCTGAACGGCCATCCGGTGGAAGCCGCCCTTGGAGACGGTGTAGGCGAAACCCCAGCCACCCTTGCCGGGCATCGCGAACGGCGGCGCATAGGCCGCGCCCGAGGTCATGAACATCGCCGTGCCGCCACCCTGGTCGACCATCGCGGCGACGATCGGGCGGCTGAAGATCATCTGGGCGATGACGTTGCCCTCGATGCGGGCCACCATCGCGTCGAGGTCGGCGTCGAGGAACCGCTCGTAGTTGCCCGGCCCGGTGTAGATGGCGTTGTTGAGCAGGACATCGACCCGACCGAGCGCGGCGATGGCCTCCTGCGCGGCCGGGAGCAGTCGGTCCCGATTGCCCAGATCGAGTGGGATCAGATGAGCGGCACCGCCGGCGGCCTCGATGGCCTCGGCGGTCTCCTCGAGCGACCCGGGCAGCGGACCGGCGCCCATCCCTGCGGGGTCCTCGGCGACGTCGCTGCGGCGAACCGTGCGAGCGGTGATGGCCAGATCGAACCCGGCCTCGGCCAGCGCGATCGCGCTGGCCTTGCCGATGCCACGGCTGGCACCCGTCACGATGGCTGTTGGACGCATGGATGCCATGATGTCCGACTTCGAGTTCGGCTGCTCGCAGCCGTGATCGACCGCTGTGCCGCACCCGGAGATCTGGCTGTCACCGATTTCGTGGGCATCGGTGGTTCAATGGCGCGAAGTGACCACCAGCGAAGAATCACGTGGCGCAGCGTTGACATCGTCTGCGCCCGAGCCAAATGGCCTCGACGCGACGCCCTCGATCATCAGTCGCACCGAGCGGGCCAAGCGATTCGCCCTGGTGGCGTTCATCGAGCGACGGTCGGCGCGCCAACGAATGGCCTTCGCCGCCCTTGCCGGGCTCGCCGCCCTCGCATGGGCGGGCCGCGTGGGTGCCCGACTCCTGCTCGATCGCTGGTGGTTCGCCGACGTCGCCGACACATCGGTCTGGTCGACCATCTTCTGGGCGAAGGCGCAGCCGGCGCTGCTCGCCGGATCGATCAGCGCGATCGTGCTCGGGGTCGCCCTCTGGCGTGCCCATCGCATCGAGCCTGCCGATGAGGTGTCGGCCACGGGAGTGATGGCGCGGTACCGCAGTCGGATGGGCCCGGCGCACTGGTGGGGTCTCGTGGCGATCGCTGCGCTGGTCACCTTCCGTGCCGGCGCCGGCGGCGCCGCACACTGGCAACAGTGGTTGCTCTTCCGCAACGGCGGCGACGTCGGTGTCGATGTGCCCGAATTCTCCCAGGACCTCGGGTTCTTCCTGTTCGACCTCCCGATGTGGACGGTGATCAGCTCGTGGTTGCGCACCCTGTTGCTGATGGCCTTTGCCCTGAACGTGGCCGCCTTCGTGTTCAGCGGTGCCATTCGCATGCCCGGTGGTGGACGACGGTCCTCTCCGGCAGCTGTCGCCCAGGTCACTGCGCTCGCCGCAGCGTGGGCAGTGCTCCTGGCCATCCACCACGTCATGGTCACCCGGCCCAGGCTCGCACTCGACCGCCACGGCCCATTCGACGGCGCCGGGTACACCGCGTTGAACGTCATCGCGCCCGGCACATGGCTGTTGGCCATTGCGTCTGTCGTCGTCGCAGCGACCCTGATCTGGGCGCAGCGGCGGGGATCCTGGCGCGCCGCCGCCGGCGCGCTCGCGACCCTCGGTCTGTTGCACCTCGCAGTGCTGGTGGCCGTGCCTGCAGTGGTGCAGCGTCTGGTCGTGGCACCCGCAGAGGCCGAACGCGAGCTCGCATCGATCGGCCACAATCTCGACGCCACTCGCACGGCCTACGCCCTCGATCGGGTCGTGGAACGAAGCGAGACCTTCACCGATGGCCTGACGGCCGTTCCCGGACCAGGCGACCTGGAGGTCCTCGCCAAGAACCCCCTGTTCGTCGCTGATCGCCTCGCCGCGCCGCTGCAGGTGTTGCAGGGCACCACCGCCACCCGGATCACCGACGTCGATCTCGACCGGTACGTGCTCGACGGCGTGGTCCGCCCCATCATGGTGGCGGCCCGAAACCCCAGCCGGAACGATCTGCCGGAGCAGGGCTGGACGCAACGCCATCTCGTGTACACCCATGGCGACGGCACGGTGCTGGTGCCTGCCGACGCGCCCGATGACGATGGGCGTCCCGACGTCGATGTCGCAGCCGCGCTCGCCGCGCGTGACGGATCGATGTACTTCGCCGAAGGACTCGTCGGCTGGTATGCGATCGTCGACACCGAACGGCGCCAACAGGGCGGAGTCGAATTCGTGGCCGACGGGGGCATCGCGCTCGATTCGTTCTGGCGTCGGGCCGTCGTTGCCGCTGCCGTCGGTGAGATCGAGCCCGTGGTGTCGGCCGAGGTCACCCCGACGGCGCGGCTGCTCTACCGTCGCGACGTCGTCGAACGTGTCCATGCCCTGGCGCCGTTCCTCACCCTCGACAACGACCCCTACCCGGTGGTGACCGACGACACGGTGGTGTGGATCCTCGATGCCTACACGACCTCGGCGACCTACCCCTACAGTCAGTTCGCTTCGGGTGCGGGCGGCGGGAGCCTCGGACGTAGTCCGTTCAACGCCGTCCGCCCGTCCGTGCGGGTCACCGTCGATGCCGCGAGCGGCGACGTCGGGCTCTATCGAACGGGCATCGGTGACGACGACGTGATCCTCGCGGCGTGGGAATCGATCTTTCCCGGGCTCATCGAACCGATCGACGCGATGCCCGAGGAGCTCCGGGACCACCTGCGCTACCCCGCAGACCTCTTCGCCGTTCAGACAGCGCTGCTCGGCCGGTATCACGTCGATGACGCGGAGACCCTGTTCGACGGGTCGGAGCGCTGGACGATCAGTGGTGCAGCGGCGACCGGCGTCGGTACCGCCGGGGAGGGCACCTCGCCGCCGGTCTGGATGTTCCTCGCCGGCGACGGCCCCGATGCGGGGGACTGGGTGGCCGTCCAGGTCTACAGCCCCGGCACCGCACCGGGCGCGAACTCCGCGCGCGACGAACTCGTCGCGTATGCCGTCGGCGACCACGACAATCCCGAACGGCTCGAGCTCGTCAGCGTCGAACCGGCAACCGAACAACAGCTCGCGAGCCCCCGGGTCGCCCAGAGCGCGATCGACGCCGACCCCGAGTTGGCGGAACTGTTCACGCTGTTGAACGCCAACGGGTCCAGCGTCGAGTTCGGTCCGATGACCCTGGTCGCCGTCGACGGCGGCCTGGCATGGACCCGGCCGATCATCGTGGTCGCCACCACCGGCACCACGACCCCCCGGCTCTACGGGGTCGTCGCGGTGTCGGGCGGCATCGTCGGCCAGGGCCCCGACACCGAGTCGGCGCTCCGATCCGTGATCGACGCTACGAGCGACGCACAACCGGAGTAGCCGATGAGGTCTCAGGCCAGTTCGTGATACCGGTCGAGGATGTCAGCGACCGGACCATCGGCGCGCATCACCCCCTGTTCGACCCAGATGGCCCGCGTGCACAACTCCGCCATCTCCTTCTGGTTGTGGCTGACCAACACGAACGTGCCCGCGCTCTCGATCAGCGCGTGAATGCGCTCGTTCGCTCGTTCGCGGAACCGGCGGTCGCCGACGGCGAGGCCCTCGTCGATCAGGAGGATCTCGGGTTTCACCGACGTCGCGATCGCGAAGTGCACCCTGGCCTTCATACCCGATGAGTAGGTCCGAAGCGGCCGATGCAGCGCTGCACCGAGGCCTGTGAACGCAGCGATCTCCTCCACCATGTCGTCGAGCTGATCAGCTGGCAGGCCGAGCGCAAGGCATCCGAGGCGGATGTTGCGCAGCCCCGTGGACGCCGGCAGCAGCGCTGAACCGACACCGAACAGCGTGGGCTCGGACGTCACGAGGATCTCGCCCGTGGTGGGCGGGAGCAGACCGGCGAGCGCAGCGAGCAGGGTTGACTTCCCCGACCCGTTCGAGCCGACGATGCCCACCGACTCGCCCTGGTGCAGGTCGAAGGACACGCCCTTGAGTGCGTGCACGACACTGTGACCGGTCCCGGTGCGAGCGATCAGCCGCTCGCGCAGCGCAGCCCTGCGGTCCTCGAAGATCTCGTACTCGACGTGGAGGTCGCGCACGGTGACGGTGGTGGTGGGTGTCGTCATTTCAGGCCGTAGCTGTATTCGCCGGCCCTGAAGTACCGGAAGCCGAAGACCAACAGGATCGCCGAGACCCCGATGAGACGCATCAGCGAATCGATGTCCACTGCATTGCCGAGGAACATCCATCGGTAGAGCTGAAGGATCGAGACCATCGGATTCCACTCGATCACGTGCTTGATGAACGGGCCGGCGCTGTCGCTCTCGAGGAACCGTTCGAGTGGAAACATCACGCCCGAGATGTAGATGAACAGTCGGAACACGAACGGGATCAGCTGGTCGATGTCCCGGTAGCTGTCGTTGAGTCGTGCCGCGATGAATGCGAGCCCGAGGTTGAAGGCGGTGTGGAGCGTGACGATCGCCGGCAGCATGAGCCACCTGGTCGAGACGGGGACACCGCTGACCATGCCGATGAGCGCGAGGACGATCAGCTGGAATCCGAAGCTCAACAGCTCCGAGATCACCTTGGAGATCGGCAGCAGTGCGCGAGGGAAACGGATGGAACGCATCAACCCCCGGTTGCGCACGATCGTGTTCGCGCCGCCTTGCACCGTGGAGTTGGTCAGACGGTACGCGAAGACGCCGATGGCGAGCCAGAGGATGAAGTGGTCGACGCCCCGACTGGCGTCGAGCATGACCCCGAACACCAGGTAGTAGACGGCAACGAGGAGCATCGGGTTGAAGAGATGCCAGATGTTGCCCAGAAGGGTGTCCTGGTGCTGCGATCGCATCTCCTCGACCGGCAACGCGATCGCGAATTCCCGGCGCTGCCACATGGCCCTGAGGTAGTCCGGCGCGCTCAGCTCCGCGGTGAGGACCCGCATCGGGGGCTGGCCGTCACCCGGGGCGGTCACTGTTGACCCGCCTCGTCGGCGTCGGCACGTCCGCCGGCGTCCTGGGAGCTGCCGGCGCTGCCATCGGCTCGTTCGTCGCTGACGATGAGACCGTGTTCGAGGGTGATCGTTCGATCGAACACCTCCATGGCTTGAGGATCGTGGGTCGCGACAACCACCGAGCCGCTGTCGTCGCGGATCTGATGGAGCAGGTCGATGAAGGTGGTGCGACCCTGGCGGTCGAGACCCGAGAACGGTTCGTCGACGAGCAGCAGCCCGTAGGGACGGCACACTCCGATGGCGATGGCGGCCTTCTGGCGCAAGCCTCGGCTGAAGTCGGTGGGCAGGTCGTCCAGGCGCGGCGTGAGCCCGAAGGCGTCGAGCAACGCCGGTGTGTGTTGGTCCTCGGGCGTGGTGCCGTGGATCCGGCTGAGGTACTCCAGGTGTTCGCGCAGGCTCACGTCCTGATAGAGCACGGGCGTGTCGGGTAGATACGACACGATCGCCCGCGCAGGCGCCTCGCCGGCGGCGACGCCATGGATCTTCACGGCACCATCACTCGGTTCGATCAGGCCCGCGATCAGCGACAGTAGGGTCGACTTGCCCGAGCCGTTGTGACCGACGAGTGCCACCGCCTCGCCGGTGCCGACGGTGAGCGACACAGGCCCGAGCGCTCGCATGTCGCCGTAGTCCTTCACCAGGTCGCTGCACGTCAGCAGCGGTCGGCGTTTGCGTTTCGGAGTCTTCGAGAGCCTCGATGACTTGGAGGACTCGGAGGACCTGGTGGTGTTCATCTGCCGGCTCCTGCGGCCGCTGCGGCCATGACGTCGTCTCGTACCCGGATCCAGGTGATGCTCACTGCGGCGAGCCCGGCGACTGCCAGAACCGCCGGGGCGATCCCCCCGATCAGATGATCGCCACGGGCCACGACCTCTCGTCCGAGGACGACGGGCAATACGCCGACTCCGGCCAGGGCGATGGGCCACAGCAGCCGGATCACAGCCTGGGGGCCGGCCATCTCGGCGGGCATCATCGACGCCGTGTCGTTGCCGACCCCGATCTGTTTGATGCTGATGGCGCCACCGCCGACGGCCGCACATGCGGCGGGAACGCCCGTGATGGCGAGCACGACCATCAACTCGGGCGAGCCGGCGGTGAGGACCGCCACTGCGCCGGCCACGATCCACAAACCGGTCCCGACCGCAGCAGCCGACGCCAGGTGGCCGAGCAGCACCGGGGGCCTGGCGATGGGCGCCATCTCGAGCAGCGCCGGATGATCGAGTTCCTGGGCGAAGGGTTCGACCACCTCCAGGGCGATCAGGTACCACGCCACGGCGACGCCTCCTACCAACGCAGTGGTGCCCTGCCAGACACCGGCGGTCGCGAGGCCCGCCAGCGCAGCGAGTGCAGCGACGCGGACCCATCGCTGCGCGGGCCAGCGGAGATAGCTCCGGGCATCGCGGTACACGACCGGGACTCTGTCTTCGAAGCGGCCCGGCCCGATGCGCAGCAGCGGCCGACGGCGCGGGCGTTCGAAGCCGAGCTGGCGCCGCAGCAGGATCAGTGCCCGAATGTCTTGTTGGGCGAGCGCGAAGCGCACCTGGCGGACGAGGTGGGCCCGACGCATCGCCCGCTCGATGGACAGCCGTCCGATGCCGTAGCTGCCCCAGACCGCAGCCGCGAGGACCACCACCGGTGCGATCGCGTCCACCCATCGGAACGACAGGGGCCACAATGCCAGGTTGCCGACCAGGGTGGTCGGCGCGGTCTCGACATCGGCGCCGATGTCGATGACCGCCCACGCAACGACCGAGAGCGCGACCAGGGTCGCGAGGACCGGCCGACGACGCAGCGCCGGGATCGAGGCAGCGACGAGCGCCGCACCGACTGCGCCGACCGTGATGGTCGAGCCGGCCAGGGCCCCGCTTGCGGCCCAGGCCACAGCATTGCCCGGCAGGCGCCGTTCGGCGAGCTCGCCTGCGGCTGCACCGAAGATGGCGCCCAGCGCAGCGGCGATCGCGAGGAGCTGCAGCACCGGCGCACGCAGCGCTCGACGACGGTCGAGCGGCGACATGATCAGGTGATGGAGGTCCGCCTCGTCGATCGCGAGTGGCCCTCCGCTGGCGCCCGAGCGGACTCCTGCGGCGATCCCGACGGCAGCGAGCAGGCCGATCCATGCCGCGCCGTGGTCGCCGACCCAGGCGATCTCATCGGGCCCGATGGGCGCATCGTCGATGATCCCGAGCAACAGGTAGAACCCGAACAAGGCCAGCAGGATCGTCACATAGGCCCGGTACAGCAGCTCGGTGCGGGGCACGTTGCCGCGCCGTTTCGCTCGAACACGGCGCCGTAGGGTCGCCAACGCCTCGTAGGGGGTCGGGGGCACCGGGGGAGTATCGGTCATCGATCGCCACGATACGGCGCGTCACGGGCTCCCTGGCTCATCGGTGCTGCGGGGCGGGCCTACGGGTGGGGCGCGTTCGCCGCTCGGGCGGGTTCAGCGCGACGGATCAGCCGGCGGCGCGGGCCGGGCTATGAGTGTCTCGATGAACTCGGCGCGAGGGATCGCAGGGAGCGTCTCCATGCGGACCGTGCCCCGTGATCCCAGATGAACCGAGAGACGGGCCACCGTCGCGGTGTCAGGTGCCTCGATGATCGTCACGAAGTCGTACTGGCCGAGGGTTGCGTACTGCGACAGCACCGAGCAGCCGAAGGCCCCGATCTGGTCGTTGACGACATCGATGCGCTCGGGGTCGGCTTCGAGGGTCTTGCCGCCCTCGGCGGTCAGCCTGGTCAACAAGATGAACGTCGCCACGACATCGCCTCCTTCATCGTCGAGCCACGCGGTGCGGCTCGCCCGACCCAACCCTGCCACCTCCTGATCGTGTTCGCTGCGCAATTCGCGTCACGAACGCGTTGCGACCGTCTCCGGTGCGCGCCGGGTTCACGCCGTTCGCTCGGGTCGGTACTGGGCCCAACGGCTCTCGTCGGTCAAGATCGGCCCCACAACAGCCGATATCTGCACCGCCGTGGTCGGTGAGCGAGGCCTGCGAGAGGAGCCCGATGTCTGCGTCCGAAGGAGCGATCGTCATCGACCCGCGGGGCCCGGACAACTCCTGGGCCGAGGTGCGCGAACCGGTCCAGATCGCCGATCGGGTCCTCCGCATCAACGGCCGTGCGCTCGAGGCCTACTCGCGCCACATCGACGACGTGCTGGTGGCGTTCATCGAACTGGTCCGATCGGTACGCGTGCATGGCACGGGGGCATCGATGAGGTTCCGGCGCATGGACATCGATGTGCTCGCCGCGGATCTCGGTTGTTCGCCGATGCGACTCATCGACCATCTGGCAGCCCTGGTCGGCGCCGACACGGACCAGTTCGACGACATGATCCGCTCCTACGACGCAGGGTCGTCGATGATCGACGCCGGCGTCGCCGACGTCACCGGCGACGATCTGGACTGACGTCGGAATCCCGGGGCGGCCACAGCCGTCCCCGGGACCCGTGTCATCGCTCAGTCAGCGGCGTTGATCGCGTCCCAGACCCTCTGGGCGGTCAGCGGCATGTCGATGTGGCTGACCCCGAGATGGGAGACCGCATCGATCACGGCGTTCTGGATCGCGGGGGTCGAGCCGATCGTGCCCGACTCGCCGATGCCCTTGGCGCCGAGCGGATTGCGCGGGCTCGGCGTCTCGGTGTTCGAGGTCTCGAACGACGGCAACTCAGCCGCCGACGGGATGGCGTAGTCCATCAGGTTGCCGGTGATCGGGTTGCCGTCGACGTCGAAGAACACGCCTTCGTACAACGCCTGGGCCGCACCCTGGGCGATGCCACCGTGTTGCTGGCCGGTGACCAGCAGCGGGATTGAGGATCCGGCCGCAGTCGTCGACGGCGATGTGGCGGACCAGGGTGACCTTGCCGGTCTCGGTGTCGACGTCGACCACGGCGACGTGGGCACCGAACGGGAACGTGGAGTCGGTGCCGTCGAAGTCGAGTTCGTGGGCCAACCCGGCCTCCATGTCCTCGGGACGGCGGTCGTCGTCGTTGGCAGCTGCGGCCAGCTCGGCCCACGACAAGGTGTTGGCCGGCACACCGGCGACCTGGAGGCCGCCCTCGCCGACGACGATGTCGTCCGCGCTGGCTTCGAGCAGGTGGGCGGCGAGGCGCTTGGCCTTGTCGAGCACGGTCTCGCTGGCGACGTGCACGGCCGAGCCGGCGGTCTGCAGCGACCGCGACCCCATCGTGCCCGAGCCTCGGGGGATCTCGTCGGTGTCGGACTGCAGGATCGTGATCGCGTCCATGGGGACGCCCAACATGTCCGAGATGATCATCGAGAACGCGGTGATGTGGCCCTGGCCGTGCGCACTGGTTCCCACCCGCGCCGTGACGGTGCCGTCCTCGTTGATGGCCACCGCGCCGTACTCGACGTGCAGGCCCGCAGGTGCGGTGACCTCGACGTAGGCCGACACGCCGATGCCCATCTGGACCGGATCGCCCGAGGCGCGCCGTTCGGCCTGCTCGGCGAGCAGCGCCGGATAGTCCGACGGCCTCGAGTACGGCGTCGAGTGCCTTTTCGTACTCGCCGGAGTCGTAGTTCGCGCCGCCGGCGGTGGTGAGGGGGAAGTCCTCGGGCTGGAGGAAGTTCTTGCGGCGGATCTCGGCCGGGTCGATGCCGAGATCGTCGGCGGCGACGTCGATGAGCCGTTCGAGCAGCTGGGTCGCCTCGGGACGTCCGGCGCCACGGTAGGCAGCGGTGACGGGCGTGTTGGTGGCGACGGCCCGGGCGTGGAACTTGATCGAGGGGATGGCGTAGGTGCCCTGGATCATGGTCTGGGTGAACACGATCAGGAAGGCGCCGATGGCCGGGTAGGCGCCGGCCTCGCCGAGGACCTCGGCTTCGAGGCCGGTGATGACGCCGTCGGAGGTCAGGCCCATCTTGCCGTACATGGTCATGCCCCGACCCTGGAACAGCGAGAGCATGTCCTCGCTGCGGGTCTCGGTCCACTTCAGCGGACGACCCAGGTCGAGTGCCAGGCGGCCTGTCAGGATGAACTCCGGATAGTTGCCGCCCTTGGGGCCGAAGCCGCCACCGACGGCCGGGGCCACCGCCCGGAGCTTCGAGGGATCGAGTCCGAGTGCCGGTGCCAGCGCGTCGCGCACCGAGATCGGGTTCTGCGACGGGATCCACACGGTCAGCGCGCCATCGTCGCCGGGCACCGCGAGGATGCCGTTGTTCTCGATCGGGACGCCGGCGAGGCGCTGGCTGACGATCCGGACCTCGGCGACGTGGTCGGCGCCGGCAAGCGGTTCCTCTTCGAGACCGATGCCGGTCTCGAAGCAGACGTTGGAACCGTGTTCTTCGAACAGCAGCGGCGCAGTCGTCGGCGGCTGGCCGCCTCGGGATCGACGACCGCGGGCAGGATGTCGAAGTCGAAGTAGACCGACTCGGCGGCATCGACGGCCTGGCTGCGGGTCTCGGCCACGACGACGGCGACGATGTCGCCGACGAGACGGACCTTGCCCTTGGCGAGCAGCGGGCGGGCGAAGACCGGCGGGAACAACGGGAACGACAGGAACGGCTCGAGCTCGAGGTTGTCGGCGGTGTAGACGCCGATCACGCCCGGCATCGTCACGGCGTCGCTGATGTCGATCGAGTTGATCGTCGCGTGCGCGACCGTGGAGCGCACGAAGTGCACGTAGGCCATGCCGTCGACGACCATGTCGTCGAAGTACTTGTCCTCGCCCTTGAGGAGCGAGGGGTCCTCTCGGCGAAGTACAGCGTTACCGAGAATCGATCCCTGAACGGCGGTCATGGTGGGTGGGTCCCCCTTCGAGTGGCACAAGCCTGCGATGTCTGGCGGCGAGTCTTGCACAGCCCGGCCGTACGCGGCTGATCCTGCTCGGTCCGGTCGCCCCATGGCGGCTGCGGACCCAGTCGAGGGGTCCGTCGGCGAAATCGTGACCTGGGGGTGGAGCAGAATTGATCGGTCGGTTAATTTGATGACAGCCGATGCAAGGGGGACCCATGACCGCCACCGAAGATCCCGCAGTGCGAGATGCGCCCGGTGTCGCCCGTTCACCGGGCGTCACCTACCAGCAGCTCCTCGACGCCGACACCATGCCGGTGCCCGACGTGCTGCGTCTCGAGACGCCCACCTACCGGGGCTCCGAGGACATCTCGATCGATCGCTACATCAGTCGCGAGTGGCACGAACGCGAGAAGGCCCGGCTCTGGAGTCGGGTGTGGCAGTTCGCATGTCGCGAGGACGAGATCCCCGAGCGCGGTGACTACCTGCTGTACGAGATCGCCGGTACGTCCTACATCGTGATGCGCAGCGGCGACGACACCTTCAGCGCCTATCCGAACGCCTGTCTGCACCGCGGCCGCCAGCTCAAGGACTACGACGGCCACTGCAGCGAGGTCCGCTGTCCGTTCCACGGCTTCGCCTGGGAACTCGACGGCACGTTCAAAGACGTCCCCGCATCGTGGGACTTCCCCCACGTCGAGCCCGAGGCGTTCACGCTGCCCGAGGTCCGGGTGGGCGTCTGGCAGGGGTTCGTGTTCATCAACCCCGATCCCGACTGCGAACCCCTCGAGGACTTCGTCGCCGAGCTCGACGAGCACTTCGCGGTGTGGGATCTCACCGATCGCTGGAAGCAGGCCCACGTCGCGAAGGTCATCCCGGTCAACTGGAAGATCGCCCAGGAGGCCTTCTGCGAGGCGTACCACGTCAATGCCACCCATCCCCAGGTGATGCCCTACCTGGGCGACACCAACAGCCAGGTCGACATCTGGGAGAACATCGCCCGGGTCATCAGCCCGGGCGGCACCCCCAGCCCGTTGTTGGGCGAGGTCAGCGAGAACGACCAGATGCGGGCGATGCTCGACGTGCGCCACGACCAGGAGCTGCCGGTGACGGTGCCCGACGGCGCCACCATGCGAGCCACCGCGGCAGCGATGAGTCGGGGGCGTTGGAAGGAGATGGGCGGCGGCGAGCGTGCCGAGATCATGTCCGACGCCGAGCTGATGGACAGCATCGACTACACGCTGTTCCCCAACTTCCACCCGTGGGGTGCGTTCAACCGCATCGTGTACCGCTTCCGGCCCAACGGCGACGACCACCGCAGCTGCATCATGGAGTGCATCTTCCTGGCCCCGTGGGAAGGCGACGAGAAGCCGCCGCCGGCGCCGATCCACTGGCTCGAGGATCACGAGATCTTCTCCGACGCGCCCGAGCTCGGGATGCTCGGCAAGGTCTTCGATCAGGACCTCTACAACATGCCCAAGGTGCAGAAGGGTCTCGAGACCACCCGCAAGCCGGGCGTCACCCTGGCCAACTACCAAGAGGCCAAGGTGCGCTGGCTCCACGACAAGCTCACCGAGTGGGTCGAGGGGGACTGAGCGATGCTGGGCATTCACCATCCCTTCACCGGCGCGCTCTACGAGCGTGGCGAGGACGGCACCATCGTGGTCACCGACGGCGACCGGCGCGGCGTGTTCGCCCGTGATGGCCGCTGGATCGACGGGCGACATCCGCGAGGCCGATCCGCATCTGTGCGGCTGGATCGCCGGGCCGTTCGTCGCGAACCATCGGGTCGGCAACGCTGCAGCTCAGGAGAGCCATCAGGCCTCGGGCTGATCACACGCCGTTTCCCGCTCCCGGCACGACATCGGGAGCGTTATCTGACGCTGCGTCAGATTCTGTGCTGGAATCGGACGATGGCACGACGAGTCGATCATCCGACCAATCCCGACATCGACCTGCTCGCCGGATCGTTCTACGCCGGCGACCCGCACGCCGGCTGGACGTGGATGCGCGAGCACGCACCCGTCTACTACGACGAGCGCAACGACGTGTGGGGCATCGCCAGCCACGAACTGGTGCTCGCGGCGTCGAAGGACCCGATCCGGTTCTCCAACGCCAAGCGGCATCCGACCGCACAGCGCCGAACTCCGGTCGACTCGATGATCGACAAGGACGATCCCGAGCACAAGGCCCGTCGGATGCTGATCAACCGGGGCTTCACGCCGGGGCGCATCCGCGACAAGTCCGATCACATCCGCACGATCTGCAATGAGATCGTCGATCAGGTGTGCGAGCGCGGCGAATGCGACTTCGTGTGGGACATCGCGGCACCGCTGCCGCTGCTGTTGATCGGCGACATGTTGGGCTTCGAGCGCGACATGGCCGACACGCTTCTCGACTGGAGCGACACCATGCTGCGGTCGCTGTCGACCGAGGCCGACGATGCCGCCCGGGAGCGCACGATGATGGCGGCCATCGGCTTTCGCGAGTACCAGCTCGGCGTCATCGCCGACCGCCAGGCCAAGCCGCCGCAGGAGGATCTCGTGTCGATCCTGTGCCACGCGGAGATCGACGGTGAGCGCCTCGCCGAGGAATCGCTGGTCATGGAGGCCCTGCTCATCCTGATCGGCGGCGACGAGACCACCCGCCACGTGATCTCCGGCGGGATGCACCAGCTCATGACCCACCCCGACCAGCGCGATCGGCTCCAGCGCGGCGACGCGGCTCTCGACGTGGCCATCGAGGAGATGCTGCGCTGGGTGACACCCATCAAGAACATGAACCGCACGGCCACCTGCGACATCGAGATCGGCGGCCAGGTCATCGGGGAGGGCGACCAGGTGCTGCTGTTCTACCCGTCGGCCAACCGCGACGCCGCCGTGTTCGACGATCCGTTCGCCTTCGACATCTGCCGTGACCCCAACCCGCACCTGGCGTTCGGGTTCGGGACCCACTTCTGCCTGGGCAACGCCCTCGCCCGACTGGAGCTGACGCATCATGTTCGAGACGCTGTTCGAACGCCTGCCCGACCTCGCCCTGGCGCCCGATGCCCGACCTGCCGGTCCGCGCCGCGAACTTCGTCGTCGGTTTCGAGGGCATGCCGGTCGCCTTCACCCCGACCGAGCGGACGCGCATCGACGGCGGCGATGGTCCGATGAGCGCGTCGATCTCCAGCACGCTCCCGAGCGGCGTCGGTGTCATCGACACGATGATGGGCACCCGGGCCGGTCCCGGCGCCAAGGTCCAGTACCAGAACCTGACCGGCGTCAAGGATGCCGACTCGGCCGCGATGAACTTCCCGGCGCAGTACATGTTCAAAGACGTGCCCTTCAGCGATCAGGCGCGCGAACCCGAACAGGTCGACGAGCCCGACGCCCTCGAGGGCGCCGACTTCGTGCTGCCGTTCATGGACAAGCACGGGATCGAGATCGCGATGATCGGCGTCGGCCCCGACGACGTGAAGTCGCCCGCACGCCGGGCCATCGACGAGCACCCCGACCGATTCGTCGGGGCCCACGAGCCCGACCCCAACGACGTCATGGGATCGATCCGCACCCTGCGCCGACTCCATGCCGACGGGCTACCTCCGTGCGGTGACGGCGTTCCCGGCGGGACGCGACCCCCAGGTCGCCATCGACGATCCGCTGATGTACCCGATCTACGCGCTCTGTTGCGAGCTCGACATCCCGATCTTCTGCTGCGCCGGCATCCCCGGACCGCGGGTGCCGTTCGCTCCCCAACACGTCGAGCGCATCGATCGGGTCATGTACGACTTCCCCGAGCTCGTGTTCGTCACCCGTCACGGGTGCGAGCCATGGGAGGACCTCGCGGTCAAGCTGATGCTGAAGTGGCCGGGACTGCACTATTCGACGTCGGCGTTCGCGCCGAAGTACTACCCGAAGGCGATCATCGACTACGCCAACACGCGGGGCGCCGACAAGATCATCTACGCGGGCTACTTCCCGATGGGCCTGCACATCGACACGATCTTCGAACAGCTGCCCCACGTGCCATTCCGTGATCACGTGTGGCCGAAGTTCCTGCGCGAGAACGCGGCGCGGGTGCTCAAGCTCGACGTCTGAGCCGCGTACCGGACAACGTGCTCGACAGTTGCATGGTGGTCACGGTGATGGCTACCGTCTGCTCACTGGTCAGGGGGTGACCAGTCACACAGCCGGCGTCGCGCCGCGACCGGCGCCGGAGCCCATGCACTGCGGGGCTGCAGCCATGGGGGGCCGGCCCCGCAGTTGCACGCAGGAGCCCGTTGCCCGTCGGGGCGGCACCCGATCAGCGCACGGCCCGCTCGTGCTACAACCTCACGATGCCCGAACCACGGATACCGCCCCTCCCCGACGACGAGCTGTCCGACGCCGCTCGAGCCGTGCTCGCCCCGATGCTCGCCGACGGATCGGGCCTGGAACGTCTTTCGGACCATGGCCGATCACCCCGACCTCGCTCGTCGCTGGATGGTCTTCGCCAACCACGTCCTCGGCAAGTCGACGCTGCCGGTACGCGAGCGTGAGCTCGCGATCCTGCGGATCGGGTGGTTGTGCGGGTCGCAGTACGAATGGGCGCAACACGTCGACATCGGGATCGAGGCCGGACTCACCCCCGACGAGATCGACCGCATCGGCGTCGGCCCCGACGCCGCCGGGCTGGTCCGACCTCGACCGGCTGGTCCTGGCCGCCACCGACGAGTTGCACCACGATCACCGCATCGGTGACGCCACCTGGGACGGTGCTCGGTGCGCACTGGGACACCGAACAGCTCATGGACCTCGTATTCACGGTGGGCCAGTACACGCTGGTGTCCATGGCGTTGCGGACCTTCGAGGTCCCCTCGACGACTTCCTCGTCGAGGGACCCGGCGTGCGTCGTGGGACGGGCGGGCGACGACATGGACCTGATCCTGGGACTGCCGACCGATCATGTCGACGCACGCGAGGAGTTCGGCACCGTCGAGGCCGTCGCCGAGATGGCTGCGACCGCGGAACGACTCGGCTACGCCGGCGTCTTCGTCACCGACCACCCGCCCCCGGCCGACTTCATCGCGTCGGGTGGCCATCACACCCTCGACCCGATGGTCGTGCTCGCCGTGGCCGGTGCGGAACGACGCCTGCGGTTGATGACGAACCTCTTCATCGTCGCCTACCGCAACCCGTTCCTCGCGGCGAAGGCGGTGGCGACGCTCGACTCGATGACCGGCGGAAGCGTCATCATGGGCACCGGCGCCGGCTACCTCGAAGGCGAGTTCGTGGCGCTCGGCGTCGACTTCGACCACCGCAACGACGTGCTCGACGACCACCTGGCCGTCATGCGACGGGTCTGGACGGGGAGTCGGTGCACGCCGACGGCGCCGGCTACCGCGCCGAGGGCATCCTCGGGCTGCCGACACCGGTCGAGCGCAACGGCGCCACCGCTCCACCGGTCTGGGTGGGGGGCAACAGTCGTCGAGCGTTGCGTCGGGTCGCGAGTCTCGGCGACGGCTGGATGCCGATCGCCACGCCCAAGGGCATGGCCGACTTCGTCCGCACGGCGTCGATCCAGACGATCGACGATCTCGCAGCCCGCATCGAGGTGCTCCACGGTCTCTGGCAGGAAGCCGGGCGAACCGGCGACCCGGTCATCGCGATCGAACCCTGGGACGCGGGCCGCTACGGCACCGATCGCTTCGAGACCGCCCGCTACCGGGAGCGCCTGGCCGAGCTCGTCCGACCTCGGGGTCGGCTGCGCTCCGGTGATGTTGAGCTCGATCGGGCGCGGCATCGACCTCGATCGCGCCGGGTTCCTCGAGCGGGCCGCAGGCTTCATCGACGAGGTCGGTTGAGCGCTGCGCCCTCCGGGCTCCAGCGTTCAGGCCTGTGCGTCGATCAGATCCCAGAGATCCTCGACGTGGCGACGCTCGGTCCACGTCGAGCCGATCGAGACCCGGATGAACGCCTTCCCGTCGATCGCGCTGGGGGTGACGTAGGCCGAACCGGAGGCGTTGATAGCGGTGGCGAGCGCCGTGGTCGCATCGTCGCCGTCGACGTGACGAAAGGACACCAGCGCGAACGGGGTGGGCGCCACCAGCTCGAGACGCGGATCGTCCACGACGAGACGCTCGAGCATCCGGGCCCAGTCGAGATGATTGCGGATGTGGGCCCGGAGCCCCTCCGCCCCGTAGGAGCGCAGCACGAACCACAGCTTCAGCGCCCGGAAGCGACGCCCGAGGGGGACGTGCCAGTCGCGATAGTCGATGACAGCGCCGCTGTCGGACGCCGCGTCGCGCAGGTAGGGCGGCGTGATGGACAGGGCGTCGACCAGCATCGACCGGTCTGCCACCCAGAACGCCGAGCAGTCGAAGTTCGTCAGCAGCCACTTGTGCGGGTTGGTCGTGTAGCTGTCGACGAGATCGAGGCCGTCCTGATGATGGCGCAGCTCCGGACACACCATGGCGGTGCCGGCGTAGGCCGCGTCGACGTGATGCCACATGCCCTCGGCGCGGGCCACGGTGCCGATGGCGCGCACGGGGTCGACGGCGGTGGTGGCTGTGGTTCCCACTGCCGAACAGATCCACGTCGGCAGGAGTCCGCCGGCGCGATCCTGCGCGATCATCGACTCGAGCGCAGGCACCGACAGGGCGAAACGGTCGTCGACCGGGACGGATCGGATGTGGCCGAAGCCGGCCACCCGGGCGCCCTTCTCGATGGAGGAATGCGCCTGCGCCGACCCGTAGGCCACGAGCCGGTCGGTGTCGTGGCCCATGCGCCGGGCTCGGATACGGGCCACGACCAGCGCGGTGTGGGTGGCATCGGACGCACTCATCTGCAGGACGCCGCCGCCGGGGCCGGTGTCGATGCGCCAGGCTGCGGGGAGCCCGAGCAGATCGACGAGCCAGTCGAGGACGGCCGACTCGATCTCGGTGACCGCAGGGCTCGTGGACCAGAGCATGCCCTGCACGCCGAGACCCGCCGCGGCGATCTCTCCGAGCACCGAGGCCGGCGACGACGACGCCGGGAAATACGCGAACCAGCCCGGATGCTGCCAGTGGGTTATGCCCGGCAGCACGACCCGATCGAGATCGTCGAGCACGGCGTCCATCGCCTCGGCCTGTTCCGGCGCCTGATCTGCGATCAGGGCACGGATCTGGCCCGGCGCCACGTCGTGGGTGACCGGGTGGTCCTCCAGGTGCTCGAGGTAGTCCGCGACCCAGTCGATCATGCGATACCCGAGCCGGCGGAACTCCTCGGGGGAGAGATGGGGCACGGGACGGTCCGTCACGCCGTCATCCGGTCAGATCGCAGAACACCGCACCGAGCACGTCCGCGAAGGTACCGGGCTCGACCACGACCTCCATGCCGCGCCGTCCACCGCTGACGTGCACGCGCTCCCACAGCTCTGCGCTCTCGTCGACGAAGGTGCGGTGCCGCATCCGCTGGCCGAAGGGGCTGATCCCGCCGGCGACGTAGCCGGTGCGGCGCTCGGCCGACGCCACATCGGCCAGCGTGGCCCTCCTGGCCCCGGCGGCCCGGGCGATGGCCTTGAGGTCGAGCCTGCAGGTCACCGGCACCACACCGACGACGAGTTCGCCGGTGTCGAGCTCGGCGACGAGGGTCTTGAACACCTGCGTCCGTCGACCCCCAACGCCTCGGCCGCTTCGGCGCCGAAGCTCGTTGCGGCAGGGTCGTGGTCGTAGGTGACGATCTCGAAGACTGCCCCGGCCCGTTCGAGCGCGACGACCGCAGGCGTCATCGCGACTCAGGCAGCGGGGTGCAGCCGGACGGGCAGGCGCTTGAGCGAGTTGTTGAGGTTGCTGTGTTGGCGGGCCGTGGGCCCGGTTCGTTCGATCGATGCGCACCGTGCCAGCAACTCCTCGAAGAACACCCGTCCCTCGAGCCGGGCGAGGTGCACGCCGAGGCAGAAGTGCTCGGCGATGCCGAACGACAGGTGGGGGTTGGGGTCGCGGGTGATGTCGAAGACGTGCGGGTCGTGGAAGACGTCCTCGTCGCGGTTGGCCGACGTGTACATCATCGCCAGCTTCTCCCCGGCCGCGATGGCCGTGTCGCCGACACGGGTGTCGGCGATGGCGGTGCGGCGGAAGTAGTGCAGCGGGTTCGCGCACCGGAGGATCTCCTCGACGGCACCCGGTATGCGGCCGGGATCGTCGCGGAGCATGGCGAGCTGCTCCTCGTGGTCGAGCAACACGTCGAGCCCAGAGGACAGCATGGTGCGGGTGGTGTCGTTGCCGGCGGTGACGAGCTGCACGAAGAAGGCGCCGAAGTCGGGGTCGGTCATCGGTGCGCCGTCGACCTCGGTCGCGAGGATGACCGTCGTCAGGTCGGCGGGCTGCTCGGTGAGCCGGCGGCGGTCGGCGGCGAAGGCCATGGCGTACAACGCCATCTCGATGGAGGCGCTGCGCTCGTCGTCGGGATCGGGGTTGATGTCGGGATCCTGGCCGCCGCTGTTGCGTTCGGCCATCGCGTGCAGCTTCGTCCAGTCGGCCTCGGGGAGGCCGATGAGCTCACCGAGGATCTGCGACGGGCAGCAGCGAGCAGACGTCGTGGACGAAGTCGACCTCGCCGGCATCGGCGGACGCGCTCGAGGCCTGCGTCGATGATGGTGCGCGCAGATGGTACGGATGCGCGGCTCGAGTTCGGCGATGACGCGGGCCCGGAACTCCCCGGACACCTGCCGGCGGTACGACCGTGGTGCGGTGGGATCCATCGCCAGCAGCATCTTGCGCATCGACGCGAGGCTGTCGCCCTCGAGGTCGTGGAGCACGACACCGGACTCGGCTGCCGAGAAGACCGCGGTCCGACGCGACCACGTCGACGACGTCGGCGTGTCGGGTGATCGCCCAGCATGGCGTGCCGTCCGGGGTGATGCCTCGGTGGACGGGTCGTTCGCCCGCAGCCCCACGAACCGGTCGTGGGGTGGTCCGTCGGTGTAGACGGCCGGGTCGAACACGAGATCGGTTCCCGCGGTGGTCGAGGTCGTCCGCCTGCACTCTGGCCCGCGAAGATCGCCGCCAGCACGCTGGCGATCATCACGAACACGAGGACGGTGGCGATGATGTCGTTGGGTCGTTCGCGACATGGCCATGGTCGGCCAGGTTACTGAACCCGGCAGCTCCCCGCAGGTACTCCGGTGACGAGGGTGCACCGAGATGTGACGGCCAGTGGGCGATTTCGTGACGATTGCCGTGGGCACGTCCACGCATTCCTCGGCCCCGACATCTGCTGCGATGTGGCGCGGCGAACACGGTTTGGCGCCCGGGTCCCGGCGCCGTGTCGAGCCCGCCCGGGGCCCTATCGGAGGGGGAGCCCCACAGGGCGGGCTCGGGCCCGAGCGGCCCGGTGAGCGGAGCGAATCCGAGCGGGGAGCAGACCCGAACTACGCTCGTCTCCGTGGCCCCATGACGAACGAATCCCG
>CAVQUE010000009.1:0-8597 GCA_963716795.1 uncultured Acidimicrobiaceae bacterium
CGTTCCAGGCAGCCGATCTCTTCGGCGATCTCACCGTGCTCGAGACCGTCCAGGTCGCCCTCGAAGCACGCGACCGTGCGGACCTCACGCCTGCGCTGCTCGGACTCCCGAGCGAGCGCCGCAGCGAGCGCCGCAAGCTGTCGGATGCGTCGGACCTCGTGGGTTTCGTCGGTCTCGGCAGGTACGCGAACTCGTTCATCAACGAGCTGTCCACGGGTACCCGCCGCATCTGCGAGCTGGCGTGCCTGCTGGCCGTCGACGCCCGGGTGCTCTGCCTCGACGAGCCCACCGCCGGCGTGGCCCAACGTGAGACCGAGGCATTCGGTCCGCTGATCAAACGCATCCAGGCCGAGCTCGGGGCCACGCTCGTCGTCATCGAGCACGACATGCCGCTCATCATGAGCATCAGCGACCGGGTCTACTGTCTCGAGGTCGGACAGCTCATCGCCGAGGGCGACCCCGATGCCGTCCGCAACGATCCGCTGGTGATCGCCTCGTACCTGGGCACCGACGCCCGGGCGATCGAACGCAGCGGCGAACGCTCGACATGACGCCGGATCTCGTCATGGTCATCCACCGCCACGGTGGATGACCATGACGAGATCGGCCAGAACCAAGGGGAACGAAGATGATCGTCGAAGGCAAGACCATCGCAGTGTCCGGTGTGGGGCCGGGCCTCGGAAGCGAGATCGTCGCCGCAGCGTTGCGAGACGGTGCCAACGTGGTGCTCGGCGCTCGCAACGCCGACCGCCTGGCCGAGGTCGCGGCAACGCTCGATCCCGGCGGAGCGCACACGCTCGCTCAACGTCTCGACATCTGCGACGCCGACACCTGCGGAGCCTGGTTCGACGCAGCCGTCGACCGCTTCGGATCCGTCGATGCCGTGGTCAACGTCGCAGCCATCGACTACCTCCCGGGCGGGCTGCTCGACAGCGACCTCGAATCGTGGCGCGCCGCGACCGAGACCAACATCATCGGCACCATCCAGCTGCTGCGTTCGGGCGTTCCGCACCTGCGCGACGCCGGTGGCGGCGCCATCGTGATGGTCGGCTCGCAGAGCTACACGTTGCCGCCCGACATGCCCATGGCCCCCTACGCCTCGTCCAAGGCGGCACTCGAGTCGTTGCAACGGGCGATGGTCACCGAGCTCGGACCGGACCGGATCCGGGTCAACACCGTGCATCCGACCTGGATGTGGGGCCCGCCGGTGCAGATGTACGTGGACTTCGTCTCCGCCGACCGTGGCGTCGACCGCGAGGTCGTCATCGACGAGCTGCGATCCAAGTTCCCGCTCGGCGAGATCCCTGCCGATGACGATGTCGCCGAGGCCGTGCTGTTCCTGTGCTCGGACCGGGCCCGCATGATCACCGGGCAGAACCTGTTCGTCAACGCCGGCGAGCACCTCCCGTGAGTCCGCGACGACCGCCCATGTTCCATCCGGTGCAGCCGGGAACGAACCGGCGCGCCGAGACCTCCCCAGTGCGACCATGAGCGACGCGGTCCGCATCGACGACCTCGTCGATCCGGTCTTCCCACCCGGGATCGCCGATGCCCTCGCCGGAGCGGCAGCAGCGCTCGATGGCATCGACTGGACCCCCCAGGCCGTGCTCGACGCCGCAACGGCCGAGAGCGGCGGCCTCGATGACTTCGGCGACGACTTCGACGAGCCGGTCATCCGCGACGGACTCGCGATGCAGGTTCGGGTCGCGGCCGAGAGCGTCCGCCTGAGCGATGCCGGCAAGCTGAGCGCCTGGCGCTCTCTCGTCGATGCCGCCTGCATGCGACTGCTGGTCGTCGACTACCTGCGGCGGCACCCCGAGATCGCCGAGATCGACATCGTGGCGCCGATCATCATCGCCGGTCAGGCCCGCACCGGGACCACGCACCTCCACAATCTGATCTCGTCGGACCCGGCACTGCGATCGCTGCCGTACTGGGAGAGCCTCGAGCCGGTGCCGCCACTCGACGAACAGGGCGTCAGCTTCGACGTCGACCCCCGCTGGACGCGTCTGCGAGGCCAAGACCTCGGGTCTCGACTACGCGCTGCCGCTGTTCAAGCGCATGCACGACATGTACCCCGATCACGTCCACGAGGAGATCCAGCTGATGGCGTCGGCCTTCGGCGGCATGCTCTTCGAGAGCGGCCGCGCCGAGGAGGGCTGGCGCGACTGGTACCTGGCGAGCGACCAGACGCCGGTGTACGCCTGGACGCGCACCGTGCTGCAGGTGCTGACCCATCTGGGCGGCGGCGACCGCTGGGTGCTGAAGAGCCCTCAGCACGTCGAACAGCTCGGCCCGCTGATGGCGGTGTTCCCCGACGCCACGGTGGTGCTCACCCACCGCGACCCCGTGGAGGTCACGGCCTCGGTGTCGACGATGATCGCCTACACGGCCCGCATGAGCCACCGTCCCGAGGCGTTGGCCGATGTCGGTCGCTACTGGGTCGATCGCATCGAGCGCATGTTCCGTGCGGGTGTCGATCAGCGGGAGCTCGTGCCGTCCGGGCAGTCGATGGACGTCCGCTTCGACGACTTCATGGCCGACGACATCGCCATGGTCCGGCGCATCTACGACCTCGCCGGCCAGCCCTTCGACGACACCGTCGAGGCCCACATGGATGCGTTCATGGCCGACCACCCCCGAGGCAAGCACGGCCGCATCACCTACGACCTGTCGATGCTCGGCATCGACCCCGCCGAACGCCAGGACGCCCTGGCGTTCTACCGCGAGCGGTTCCTGTAACGCTGGGGTCACGTCTCTTTTCTCCCTTTCTCCCAACACACCGCCGGGGCATCGTGGAACCCGAGAAAGGGAGAAGAGAGACGTGACCGCCTTACCCGGTGCCCCAGTCGTAGGACTGGGACACGAGGCGGAGGTAGGTCATGGTCTCGACACTCGACACACCCTCGATGGGGCGGATGCGGTCGTTGACCAGGTCGAGGAGGCGTTCGGCATCGATGCACACGACCTCGGCCAGGATGTCGTAGCGACCGGTGACGATGACGGTGTAGCGCACGTCGAGCATTGCGGCGAGTTCGTCGGCGACCACCTTGACGTCGCCGTGGACGTTGACGCCGAGCATGGCCTGGAACGGCAGGCCCAGCCGGGCCGGGTCGGTGACCGCCACGACCGACATGACGCCACGCTCGATCAGGCGATTGACCCGTTGGCGGGTCGCTGCCTCCGACAGGCCGACGATCGGGCTCAGTTGTGCGTAAGGGATGCGCCCGTCGTCCTGCAACGCCCGGATGATGGCCTTGTCGATGTCGTCGAGCTCGGCGCCGTTGATGCCGTCGTTCACCCGGCCATCATGCCTCGGCGAAGGCCCTCGACGACATCTGGGCCATGGCCTCGGTCAGCGCGATCCGCAGGGTCTGGTTGACGAAGTCGAACTCGTCGGGGCCAGCGACCAGCGGTGGCGACAGCTGGATGACCGGCTCGCCCCGGTCGTCGGCCCGACAGATCAGGCCCAGTTCCAACAGGCGGTTCGACAAGAAGCCTCGCAGGAGGAAGTCCGCCTCCTCGGCGGAGAATGTCTCGCGCGTGTCGCGGTCCTTGACGAGCTCGACGCCGTAGAAGTAGCCGGCGCCACGCACCTGGCCGACGATCGGGAGATCGAGCAGGTCGTCGAGCGCAGCGCGGAAGTCGTCCTGATGATCGAGGACCCGCTGGTTGAGCTGCTCCTCTTCCATGATCTTCAGGTTCTCGATCGCCACCGCCGTCGACACCGGGTGGCCGGCGAAGGTGAATCCGTGCAGGAAGCTCGCGTCGCCTCCGACGAAGGGCTCGGCGAGCCGGTCGCTCACCAGCATCGCCCCGAGGGGCGCGTACCCCGATGTCAGGCCCTTCGCGCAGGTGATGATGTCGGGTTGGTAGCCGAAGCGGTCCGAGCCGAAGGTGTGGCCGAGGCGACCGAAGGCACAGATGACCTCGTCGCTGACGAGCAGCACGTCGTGTTCGTCGCAGATCTCGCGCACCCGATCGAAGTACCCCTCGGGCGGCACGAAACAGCCGCCGGTGTTCTGGAGCGGCTCGAGGAACACCGCCGCCACCGAGTCGGCGCCCTCACGCAGGATCATCTGCTCGATGTCCTCGGCGCAGGTCAGCGTGCACGCCGGCTTGTCGCCGCACATGTAGCACCGGTACTGGTTGGTGTTGGCGACCGTGAAGGCGCCCGGCACGAGAGGCTCGAAATCGGTGCGGATCGAGGGGAGGCCGGTGATCGAGAGCGCTCCCATGGAGGTGCCGTGGTACGACAGGTAGCGGCTGATCACCTTGTACTTGTCGGGTTTGCCCATGGCCTTGAAGTACGAGCGGGCCAGCTTCCATGCGGACTCGACCGATTCGGACCCGCCGCTGGTGAAGAACACCCGGTTGATGTCGCCGGGTGCGGCAGCCGCGAGCATCCCGGCGAGCTCGATCGCGCTCGGGTGGCTGTAGGTCCACAGCGGGAAGTAGCCGAGCTTACGGGCCTGGGCGGCACCGGCCGCGG
Source organism: uncultured Acidimicrobiaceae bacterium (assembly GCA_963716795.1). Taxonomy (GTDB): domain Bacteria; phylum Actinomycetota; class Acidimicrobiia; order Acidimicrobiales; family UBA8592; genus CAVQUE01. The sequence continues at coordinate 4,493 of CAVQUE010000009.1, forward strand.
CCAGACGCTCACGTCCATGACCGACCTGGCTGACGAACAATCCCGCGAGGCCATCGAAGTAGCGCTTGCCCTCGTCGTCCCAGATGTAGCAACCCTCACCGTGATCGATGATGGGGGCGCGGTCGATGCCCTTGCCGAGCGTGGAGAACTGACCCCACAGGTGGCGCTCGGCGACGGCGGTGAGCTCGTCGTGATCCATTGGTTGCTCCGGTTCCGGGTTGGACGCGTCCACCGATTCAACACGCACCAGGCGAGGTCGGCAACTGATTCCGTTGCAGGACGTCACTTTGACATCAGAATGCTGCGAGTTTCTGGAGTTCGGGTGCTCGACGTCACTACTGTGTCGACACCGAGGTCCACATCTGCGAACACGAGGATGAATCAGCCATGGCGCACGCGAACTACATCGGTGGGGAATGGAAGCAGGCAGCGAGCGGCGCGGTCGACGTCATCGTCAACCCCGCCACCGGCGAGGCCATCGGCGAGGTCCCATCCAGTGACGCCGCCGATGTCGCCGACGCCGTCGCTGCGGCCAAGGCCGCATTCGCGGGCTGGGCGGCCACCACGCCCCGCCAGCGAAGCGAGCTGCTGCACAAGGTCGCCGACGTCATCACCGACAACATCGACGAGCTGTCGCGCATCGAGTGCGAGAACGTCGGCAAGCCGGTGTCGATCGTCGAGTTCGAGATGGACCTGACCATGGACAACTGGCGCTTCTTCGCCGGCGCCCCCCGATTCCTCGAGGGCAAGGCCGCCGGCGAGTACCAGGAGGGCTACACGTCCTATGTCCGGCGCGACCCCATCGGGGTCATCGGCTCGATCGCCCCGTGGAACTACCCACTCAACATGGCCACCTGGAAGCTCGGTCCGGCACTGGCCGCCGGGAACACCGTCGTGCTGAAGCCCTCGGAGCTCACGCCGTACTCGGCGCTGAAGCTGGCCGAGTTGCTGGCCGACGTCTTGCCGCCGGGTGTGCTCAACGTCGTGTGCGGCCAGGGCGGCACCGCCGGCGCCGCGCTGGTCGAACACCCCGATGTGGCGATGGTGTCGATCACCGGCAGCGTCGGCGCCGGCAAGGCCGTCGCCCGGGGCGCGTCGGACACCCTCAAGCGGGTGCACCTCGAGCTCGGCGGCAAGGCGCCCGTCATCGTGTTCGACGACGCCGATGTCGAGGCCGTCGTCGCCAACCTCAAGGAGACGGCGTTCTACAACTCGGGCCAGGACTGCACCGCACCGTGTCGGGTCATCGCCGGCGCCGGCGTGCACGACGATTTCGTCGACGCCATGACCGAAGCTGCCGGGTCGGTGGTGGTGGGTGACCCCATGGACGCCGACACCGAGATGGGCCCGGTCGTGTCCGAGGCCCAGCTGGGGCGCGTGACGGGTTATGTCGAGCGTGCCGTCGAAGCCGGCGCGTCGGTCACTGTCGGCGGTGGCGCCCGAGACGGTGCCGGCTTCTTCTACGAGCCGTCGGTGGTGGTGGGTGTCGATCAGGCCGCCGAGATCGTCCAGCGCGAGGTGTTCGGCCCCGTCATCACCGTGCAGTCCGTGGCCGATGAGGCCACGGCGCTCGCGTGGGCGAACGATGTCGACTACGGCCTCGCCGCCAGTGTGTGGACCAGCGACGTGGGTCGGGCGATGCGGATGACCAAGGGCCTGCAGTTCGGGTGCGTCTGGGTGAACGACCACATCCCGATCGTGTCGGAGATGCCCCATGGCGGCTTCAAGCAGTCCGGCTACGGCAAGGACATGTCCATGTACGCCGTGGAGCACTACACCGAGGTCAAGCACGTCATGATCAAGCACTGATGTAGGCGGGAACGCCGGGGGGCAGCGCAGGGGTCAAGTCGTACGTTCCCACTTCTCGGCATCGACGAAGTCCCAGGCCTTTCGGATCGAAGAAGTGGGAACGTAAGACTTGACTGTGGTCTGTGCCGCCTGAGCCCTCGATGGCCGGCCGCTCCGGCGTTGTGCGTACCTCGGCCTCACGCCCAGGTCACGGCCCGCCGTCGCCGCCAGCGACGATTTGCGCGATCGTGCTTGCCAGCGCATGCGGGACGATGACGGTTGCTTCGAAGAAGACCTCCATGAGTTCGCAGTCCTCAGCGGTGAAGGCGGTGTAGAAGTCGATCGTGCTGCCGTCCGGGCTGATCGTGACGGCATAGAGGTCTTGGCCCTCGTCGTTCAAGCTGCTGTAGCGAAGCGCCAGCGTCGACGATGGGTCGTCGAAGGTGATCCCAGTGACCTCGGCAGCCTCGAGGCACTCGTCGACTGCGTCGAAGTCGACCCCCTCGGGCAGAGCGTCCTCGATGCTCGGCACGAGCGTCAACGCATCGGCACGGGGATAGCCGATCGTGTTGAGGCACGCACCGGTCGCCGATGCATTGGGGTGTGTCGGCCCGGGCATCGCTCGTATCGAGGCCACGAGTGCATCCGGGACCGGAACCGCGATCGTGCTGTGAACCGCTACGGCAGGACAGGGGTCCTCAATGTGGACGAGGCGCAGCTGCAGTGGCAACGCACCATCGGTGAGGGCCACAGCGAAGACCTCCGAGCATTCTGGCGGGCTGTCGAGATAGGTGAGCGCGATCGTCGATGCCTCGGGATCGAAGCTCCTCTCCGTCACCCTGACGGCGCTGGTGCATCCGTCGGCGACTTCGACGCCGACACCTTCGGGCAGAGCCTCTGCGAGATCCGGCATCAGCGTCAACGGATCGGCACGGGGGTAACCGATCGCCTCCAGGGAGGCCGCCCGCGACAGGACGCGCAGTTCCTCGGCCGTCCCTGGGGTCGGTCCGGGTGTGGGCGTGGTGGCCGCCGTTGCTGCGGGCTCGGGTTCGGGCGCGTCGGCTCCGTCGGCGGTGGCCACCGGGTCGCTGGGGTCGTCGCCGCGCAGACCCGCGTAGGTGGCGATCCCGCCCAGGAGGACCAGGGCGGCGGCTGCGACCGCCAGGATGCGCAGCCGCGTGGCGCCGGTGGACGAGTCGATGGAGCGGTCGTCGTTCATGGCCGTCAGACGCACGACCTCGGCATCGGTGTCCAGGTCCTGGTCGGCGGGCCCACTTGCCGGGCCGGTCGGCACCGCAGTGGCGTCTTCGGCCGCTCGCGTCAGGGCCGCATCGATGTCGTCCCAGTAGCCAGGGCCCGGCTCGGGGACCTCGGCCCGCAGGGCATCGCCCAACTCGTCGGTCGGTGCAGCAGTCGCGTCGGTGTCTTCGTCGTCGGGCCGGTGGGCGGTCATCGGGGCACCGTCTTTCGGAGCAGGTCACGGGCTCGCCCGACTCGGGACGCCACCGTGCCGCGGGCCAGTCCTGTCACCTCGGCGGTCTCGTCGAAGCTGAAGCCCAGGGCAGTGGTCATCATCAGCAGGGCCCGGGTCTCGGGATCGAGTCGGTCCAGAGCGTCGGCCAGCGTCATGTGAGCCAGCGCATCGTCACTGGTCGAGGACGGCCCCGCCGTGTCTGCCAGCAGGTCGAGCGGCGTGTGGCGACGACGGCCCTCGTAGCGGATGTGGTCGATGGCGCAGCCGTAGCAGATCGAATGCAGCCAGGTCTTCAGCGACGAATCGCCGCCAAAGCCGGCGATGGACCGGAACGCCTTCTCGTAGGCGGCCTGCATGACGTCGTCGGTGGCGTGGCCGTCTCGCAGCACCGCCCAGACCACGCCCCGCAGGTCACGATCGTGGATCCGCAGCAGTGCACCGAACGCCTCGACGCCGCCGGCGAGGGCTCGCTGCTAGAGCGCGAATACGTCCGGGTCGTCGCGCATCGCACCAGTCTCCACCATCGCCGAGAGCGCCATCGACACCTTCGACGGCCGAAACAGGCGTTCGTATCCCGGCGTCCCGCCGAAATCTGGGACTTGTGCCTTGAGATGTCCGGCACAAGTCCCAGATTTGGCAGTAGTCAGGGCATCAGCAGTTGGCGAGGGCGGACAACGCCCGGCAGATCTCGTCGGCCTGATCGGCGGTGAGGCGGCCGATGCGCTCGCTGAGCATCGTCCGCCCGAGCGGCTGGAGGTTGTCGAACGAGGCCACGCAGTCGACGGTGAGGCCGTTGGCCCCGTCCAGCGCGATCTCGGTGGGAATGTGGCGCACGGTCCGGGT
>CAVQUE010000010.1:0-17829 GCA_963716795.1 uncultured Acidimicrobiaceae bacterium
ACCTCGAACGAGCGACCGAGCGGCGCACGCTGATGGTCGCGCAGAACATCTTCTTCGGGATCATGGCTGCGATCATGGTCATCTCGGCGTTCCGCGTCGTCACCACCAAGAACGTGGTGCACGCCGCGCTCTGGCTCGTGCTGGTGCTCGCCGGCGCCGCCGGGCAGTTCCTGCTGCTCGGTGCCGAGTTCATCGGCGTCACCCAGGTGCTCGTCTACATCGGCGCCGTCATCGTGTTGTTCTTGTTCGGCATCATGTTGACCCGCGAGCATCGACGGTGAGGCCAACGCGGATCTCCCCAACCGGATCATGCCCGCCGCGGTCGGTTTGTTGTTGTTGGTCGTCATGTCGGTCGCAGTCATCGACAACTGGACCGACACCGAGTTGCCGACCGAGACCCGAAGCGCCGCCTCCGAGGTGAGCGACTCGATCTTCTCGGACTACATCGTTGCGTTCGAGGCCACCTCGGTGCTGCTGCTCGCTGCGCTCATCGGGGCCATCGTCGTGGCCAGGAAGGAGTAGGCGCCGTGCTCCTCGTCCAGTTCCTACTGTTGAGTTCGGTGCTGTTCTGCATCGGGGTCTACGGAGTGCTCGCTCGCCGCAACGGCGTGCTCGTGCTGATGTCGATCGAGCTGATCCTCAACGCCGTGAACATCAACCTCGTCGCGTTCGCAGCGTTTCACGGCAACATTGCCGGCGAGGTGTTCGCCTTGTTCATCATCGCCATCGCAGCAGCCGAGGTCGGCGTAGGTCTCGCCATCGTGCTGCTCATCTTCCGCAACAAGCGCAGCGTCGACCTCTCCGAGGTCGACCTCATGAGGGGCTGACATGTTGGACTCCGTCGCCCTTGCCGCAGAGGGCCCATCGACATTCGTCGACGCCTCGGGCTGGTTCCTCGAGAACGTCTGGATCGTCGCGGCCATCCCCGCGTTGTCGTTCTTCATCATCTTGTTCTTCGGCAAACGCCTGCCGTTCAAGGGCGCCGAGGTCGGCATCGCCGCCGTCGGCATCGCGTTCTTGCTGTCGATCCTCACCACGGTCCAGTGGATCGGCGAGGTCGACGGCGCCAAGGACGCGCTGAAGGACGGCGCCGGCGAAGAAGCGGCGCTCGTCGTCGACGACCCCATCGAGCTCGCCGGCGGGGAGACCTTGGCCATCGGTACCGCGGACGACGTCGCGTTCGTCGAGGCAGCCGAGGGTGAGGAAGAGGAAGAGAAGGTCGGCGTACGCGCCGTGACCAACACCATGGAGTGGTGGTCCAACGGTGGGATCACCTTCACCGTCGGGACCATGGTCGACGGGCTCACCGTGATGATGCTCTTCGTCGTCACCGCGATCTCGCTGCTGGTGCACATCTACTCCACCGACTACGTCGCCGGCGACCGCCGCTACACGCACTACTACGCCTTCTTGAGCCTGTTCACGGCGTCGATGCTGTTCTTCGTCATGAGCGAGAACGTGCTGCAGATGATCGTCGGCTGGGAGCTCGTCGGCGTCTGTTCGTTCGCGCTGATCGGGCACTGGTGGGAGGAGAAACCCAACTCCGACGCAGCTCTCAAGGCGTTCCTGACCAACCGGGTCGGCGACATGGGTCTGCTGATCGGCATGATCATCCTGTTCTGGTCGGCGGGCTCGTGGAGCATCATCGACATCAACACCCAGTCCATCGAAGGCCTGATCAGCCAGAACACCCTGTTGATCGCATCGCTGTGTCTTCTGGCGGCGGTCATGTCGAAGTCCGGTCAGTTCGTGCTCCACACCTGGCTTCCCGACGCCATGGCCGGCCCCACTCCGGTGTCGGCGCTGATCCACGCCGCGACGATGGTCGTGGCCGGCATCTACATGGTCGCCCGGCTCTACGGCGTGTTCTGGAACGGCTTCTCGATCGCCGGGTCCAGCTTCAACATGTTGGCCCTGGTCGGCGCGGTCACCCTCGTCGGCGGAGGCATGTTGGCCTTCGTCCAAGATGACATCAAGAAGGTCCTGGCCTACTCCACCGTGTCCCAGCTCGGGTACATGGTGATGGCCCTCGGCGTCGGTGCCTGGATGGCGGCGGTCTTCCACCTGTTCACCCACGCCTTCTTCAAGGCCGGTCTCTTCCTGGGTTCGGGTTCGGTTGCGCACTCCGTGCACAGCTTCAACATGAAGACCCACATGGGTGGCCTGGGAAAATACATGCCGAAGACCAAATGGACCTTCATCATCTGTTCCGCTGCGCTGATCGGCATTCCGCCGTTCGCGGGCTTCTGGTCCAAGGACGAGATCCTCGTCGGCACGGGCGGTTGGGGGCTCTTCGGCGGTACCGACGCCAACGGCACCTATGTGTTCGCGCTCGTCATGGGCCTCATCGGCGCCTCGCTCACGGGCGCCTACATGACCCGGTGCATCTACCTCACCTTCTACGGCGAGTGGCGCGGTGCCGAGCACATGCACGACGACGACCACGGTCACGACACGGCCCACGCCGAGGACGACCACGACGATGCGCATGCGCCCGTGCCTCACGAGTCCGGTCCCCGAATCCTGGTCCCGCTCTACATCCTCAGTGGCATGGCCGTCTTCGGCGGCCTGTTCAACATCCCCCCGGGGTTCATCACCGGCAACGTGGAGAGCTGGCACGAGCGGATGTTCATCTACGTCGAGCCGACCGCGGAGTACTTCCCGGTCATCAAGCACGGCATCCCCAGCTACAGCCTGGCGATCTTCGCGACATGCATCGGCCTCTCCGGCCTGTTCGCGGCGTACTACTACTACTTCGTCCGGGTGAAGGCGCAGAGCCCCGCGGCCACCGAGCTCGCGAACGGGTTGACCGCCCGGAACCCGCTGGCCAAGGCCGGCCACACGCTGTTGGTCAACAAGTACTACCTCGACTACCTCTACACCGACATCATCGTTCGCGGTACCAAGGGTCCGGTGGCCGACGCCACGTACTGGGTCAACCAGCACGTCATCGACGAGGCCGTCAACCAGTCCGGCAAGCGCACCGTTCAGGCCGCCGAATTCGTCTACGACAAGATCGACCAAGGCGTCATCGACGGCGTGGTCAACCTGTCGGGTACCGCGTCGGAGGGTCTCGGCGATGCCAGCCGTGGCCTCCTCCAACGTGGCAAGGTTCAGCAATACGCCGCCATCATGTTCGCCGCCGCAACCATCCTCGCCGGCCTGTTCATGGTGTTCATCTGATCCGCTCGGCGGATCGATGACACCGGACCACGCGCCGCGCACACATCTGAGTAAAGCCAGGAGCTCGCAGCAATCATGGAAACCGACAACAACTGGGTGCTGAGTGTGCTGACGTTCCTGCCGCTGGTGGGAGCGGCGATCGTCATGGCCATCCCCAAGGCCGAGGAGCAGCTGATCAAGGCGGTGGCGCTGCTGACCGCGCTCGCGACGGCGGGCGTCGGCGTGTTCATGATGGTCGAGTTCGACTACGACAACGGCGGCACGCTCCAGTTCGCCGTCGACGAGACGTGGATCGACGTCATCAACAGCCGCTACATCATCGGGGTCGACGGCATGTCGTTGCCGCTGATCGCGCTGACCCTGCTCGTGGTGCCGCTGTGCATGGTCTACACCTTCGGCCACTTCCCCGAGCCCAGGAACCCCAAGGCGTTCCTGTCGCTCATCCTGATCCTGCAGACCGGCATGATCGGCACCTTCGTCGCTCAGGACCTGATCCTGTTCTTCGTGTTCTTCGAGGTCGTGCTCCTGCCGATGTTCTTCATGATCGCGGTGTGGGGCGGCGATGATCGCCGGTACGCCTCGCTGAAGTTCTTCCTCTACACGATGTTCGGTTCGGCGCTGATGCTCGTCAGCTTCCTCGCCCTGTATTTCCTCGCCGACGGCGCCGTGGTCGGCGACGAGACCAACACCTTCGCCATGGAGGCACTGTCCAACGGCGCGACGCTGGGGATTTCGCGAACCGCGCAGCTGTGGATCTTTGCCGGCATGTTCATCGGCTTCGGCGTCAAGGTGCCGATGTTCCCGTTCCACACCTGGCTTCCCGACGCACACACCCAGGCCCCGACGGTCGGCTCGGTGATCCTTGCAGCCGTCTTGTTGAAGCTCGGCACCTACGGCTTCATCCGCATCGCCATCCCGATGCTGCCCGAGGCCGCAGCGGCATGGGCGCCGTTCATCGGACTCTTGGCGGTGATCGGCATCATCTACGGCGCGCTCGGCTGCCTCGCGCAGACCGACATGAAACGGCTGATCGCGTTCAGCTCGGTCGCTCACATGGGCTTCGTGATGCTCGGCATCGCCACCCTGACCGACTTCGGCATCAACGCTGCGATCTTCGGCATGGTCGCCCACGGCCTGATCACCGGCATGTTGTTCTTCATCGCCGGGTCGGTGAAGGATCGCTATCACACCCTCGACATGGGTCGGCTCAGCGGGTTGCTCATCAGCGCGCCGAAGATGGGGTGGATCCTGGGCTTCTGCGCCATGGCATCGCTCGGCCTGCCGGGCCTGGCAGGGTTCTGGGGCGAGTTCCCGGCGATCCTCGCCAGCTACAACCCCGCCGAGATCCTCCCCGAGGGGACCTTCCGGGGCTACATGGTCGTCGCCGCGCTGGGGACCGTGCTCGCCGCGGGCTATCTGCTGTGGATGCTCCAGAAGACCGCGATGGGCACGCCCACCGACGAGTTCGTCGACGATCCCGAGATCGTCGACGTCAAGGGCTACGAGTGGGTGGCCTGGACGCCACTGCTGGCGCTGATCCTCATCCTCGGCATCTATCCCCGGCCGCTGTTCGCCACCACCGACGACGCAGTCGTGAAGTCCCTCGAGGTGAACATCTTGGAGGAAGCGCCCGACTGTCTGCAGCTCGATGCCGACGCAGGCCAGGTCTGTTTCGATGAGCTCCGAGGCCAGATCGTGGCGGCCGGCGAACGATGAACCTCCTGGTGCTCGGCCAACAGGTCATCCCGCCCGATGGGTGGGAACGGCCGATCATCGACTGGCACGCGGTCGCTCCCGAGCTGACCCTGCTCGCAGTCGGCGCGATCCTGACCCTGGTCGACATCATCTGGCTCGAACGCGGCCGGCGCTACACCGCCCCGCTCGCCTCGTTCGGCTTGTTGTTGCCGCTGATCCCCATCGCCACCCTCGCCATCGACGGGGCCGATCGGTCCATGTTCGGCGGCGCCTATGTGATCGACCAGTACTCGCTGATCCTCAAGGCCCTCTTCTTGTTGTCGGGCTACATCGTGGTGCTGTTGTCGACCCACTACATCGCCGAGGGCGACTACTGGGAGAACGAGTACTACGGCTTGATGGTGTCCTCGCTGCTGGGCATGGTCGTCATGGCCTCGGCGCGAGACCTCATCACCATCTTCGTGGCCCTCGAGCTGCTGTCGATACCCGCCTACATGCTGGCGACCTGGCGCAAGCGAGACGTGCGCAGCAACGAGGCCGGGCTGAAGTACTACCTGATGGGGGTGTTCGCCAGCGCCATCATGTTGTACGGCATGTCCCTGGTGTTCGGCGTGGCCGGTAGCACCGTGCTCACCGAGATCAACGTCGCGCTCAGCTCGAACGGCTCCAGCACCGCGGTGATCACGCTCGGCATCGTGTTCGTCCTCATCGGGTTCGCCTTCAAGGTGGCCGCCTTCCCCTTCCACACCTGGGCCCCCGACACCTACGAAGGCGCACCCACGCCGGTCGCGGCGTTCCTGGCCGTGGCGTCGAAGGCCGCAGGTTTCGTGGCCCTCATGAACCTGATCGTGGTCGGCTTCCTCGGCCGCAGCGACGTGTTCCAACCGCTGATGTGGGTGCTGGCCGCAGCATCGATGACGGCCGGCAACGTCATGGCCTTGCGCCAGACCAACATCGTGCGTCTGATGGCGTACTCCGGTGTCGCCCAAGCCGGCTTCATGCTCGCACCGCTCGCCGTCGCCGGCGAGTCGGTGTCGTCGGCGGACACCGCTGTGAGCGCCGTGGTCACCTACCTGGTGATCTACGCCGCCATGAACCTCGGAGCCTTCGGCGTGATCATCGCCGTGTCCCGCAAGACCCGCAGCGCCGAACTCGACACGTTCAACGGCCTCTTCGGCTATGCACCGGTGCTCGCCGTGGCCATGACCCTGTTCCTGGCGTCGCTGGCCGGTATCCCCCCGCTGGGCGGTTGGTTCGCGAAGTTCTCGGTGTTCACCGCGCTGACGAATCCCGGCACCGGGTGGGGCTATGCGCTCGCGATCATCGCCGCCACGAACGCAGTGATCGCGTTCGGCTACTACGGCCGGCTGGCGCTGCGCATGTGGGCTGAGGAGCCCTATCTCGGCGACCGGAGCCCTATTCGTGTGCCCGTTGCCCTGGTGTCAGCAGTCGCCATCACGCTGGTGCTGACCGTGGCCATGGGCGTCCTGCCAGGCTGGGTCACCCACTTCACCGACGTCAGCTTGCTGGCTGTCCCGTGATCTCGGCGGTGCTGATGGCCCACAGGCCGAGGCGCTGCAGCTGTTCGTGGACCTGACCGCGGTCATCGTCGACGAGATCGCCACGTCAGGGCCGATCGCGTACGGTCGCTTCGTCGAGCTGGCGCTCTACCATCCGACGCTCGGCTTCTATGCCGACGGGGGAGCGGGGCGACGCCGGGATTTCATCACGAGCGCGGAGGTCGGGCCGCTGTTCGGCACCGTGGTCGCTCGGGCACTCGACGCGGCGTGGGACGACCTCGGCCGACCGTCGACCTTCTCGGTCGTGGAAGCCGGCGCCGGATCCGGTCGTCTGGCCCGCGCGGTGCTCCGGGCGTCGCCCCGGTGCGCATCTGCGCTGCGCTACCAGACCGTTGAAGTCAGCGCCGCCCAGCGCACCGGCCACCCCTCGGGGGTCGACGCGCGGGCGACGCTTCCCGACCCGGGTGGAATCGGCGTGGTGCTGGCCAACGAGCTGCTCGACAATCTGGCCTTCGACGTCTACGAGCTCAGCGGCGGCCACTGGCGTGAGGTGCGCATCGGTCACGATGGCGCCGGCCTCGTCGAGGTCCTGGCACTCGACGAAACTGCGGTGCCGGGCTGGATTCGTGGGCTCGAGACCACCGAGGCCGCGTCGGCGCCCTCAGGGGAGCGCGTGCGTGTTCCGGACCAGTACGGCGCCCGAGCCTGGCTTGCGCGCGCGCTGGCGCAGCACGACCGGGGTCGGGTCATCGCCATCGACTACACCATCGACGCGCATCCGGTGCCCGAGGGTCGCCGCTGGCTCCGTACCTATCGAGGTCACGACGTCGGCGGGGATCCGCTCGACCGGCCGGGTACCCAGGACATCACCGTCGATGTCGCCATCGATCAGCTGGGCTCGGTTCGCCCGCCGGATCGGGTCAGCCTCCAAGCCGCATGGCTCGACCTCCACGGCATCGGGGAACTCGTCGCCGAGGGACGCCGGATCTGGAAGGAGAAGGCCGCAGCTCCCGACGTCGCGGCCTTGACGGCCCGCAGCCGGATCAGCGAGGCCGAAGCTCTGTGCGACCCAGCCGGTCTCGGGGCGTTTCGCGTCCTGGAATGGGACGTCGACAGGTGAGGGTCGCAGGCATGGCTGCGGTTCGGCGTTCGGGGGAGGAGGAGCGGCTCCACGCACCGAGGGCTGCCGGGAGGTCCCTCCCCGCAGCCCTCGGTCGCTTCGATGCGTTCCGTTGTCAGCTCGCGCGAATTGAGGTTGTCGCGGATCTCGGTGAGGAGGTCGATCTCGCTCGGGCCGTCTTCCTCTTCGGTCGCTTCGCCCTTCATCTGGTTGTAGGCCTTCACGGCGATGAACACGCCGGCGGCGATGCTCAGGAACTGGATCACCTGGGTGATGAAGCTGCCGATGAAGATGGTCCCGCCGTCATAGATGGTCCTGCCCAGGTCGTCGACGCCCTCTGCATCACCCCAGTGGATGGAGATGTTGTTGAAGTCCGGCTGGCCGAAGATCGCCGCGACGATCTGCATCAAGATGTCATCGACGAACGAGTTGATCACCAACCCGAACGCGGCGCCGAGTACCACGGCCACGGCGAGGTCGATGACGTTGCCTTTGTTGATGAATTCCTTGAATTCGTTGAGCATGCTGCTCTCCTCAGTGTGAATGATCCGGTGACCCGGACGCTTCCCGCGGCGAAATAGTCGCGCAAGACTGGTGAGTTCCCCAAAAGCCGGTGCGTGGCGGGGTCCGGCGATGCCCAGCTCCGGACCCCACCGGGACTCGGTCCGCTACTGTCACGTCGCAGTGCCGCCACGGAACGGAAGGGACGGCTGCCCATGGCCGACGAAGCAATCGAGGAGTTCTACGTCGAGGAGCGGAGCTTCCCGCCTCCACCGGAGTTCGTCGCCGAGGCGCAGGTCGTCGATCGGGCCATGTACGACGAAGCCGACGCGGACTACGAGGCCTTCTGGGCCCGGCAGGCTCGCGAGCACCTGAGCTGGCACAGCGACTTCCACACCACCCTCGAGTGGGAGCTGCCCTTCGCCAGGTGGTTCCTCGGCGGCGAGCTGAACGTGGCGTACAACTGCATCGATCGCCACGTCGACGCAGGCCGCGGCGACAAGGTCGCATTCCACTGGGAGGGCGAACCGGGCGACACCCGTACCATCACCTACGCCGACCTTCTCGACGAGGTGTCGCGCTTCGCGAACGTGTTGCTCGGTCTCGGCCTCGAGCGCGGTGACCGGGTGGCCATCTACATGCCGATGATCCCCGAGCTCCCCGTCGCCATGCTGGCGTGTGCGCGCATCGGTGTCGCCCATTCGGTCATCTTCGGCGGGTTCAGCCCCGACGCCATCGTCGATCGCTGCAACGACGCCGATGCCCGCCTGATCATCACCGCCGACGCCGGGTATCGGCGGGGCGAACCCTCGATGCTCAAGCCCAACGTCGATGCCGCCCTCGAGATCGGCGCACCCACGGTCGAACACGTGGTGGTCGTCGACCGCTGCGGCACCGAGGTCGCCATGGTGGACGGCCGCGACCTGTGGTGGGACGACGTCATGACCACCGCAGACCCGCACTGCCCGGCCGAGCCGATGGATGCCGAGCAGCTCCTCTACCTCCTGTACACCTCGGGCACCACCGCCAAGCCCAAGGGCATCATGCACAGCAGCGGCGGCTATCTGACCCAGGTCGCGTTCACCCATCGCGTGGTGTTCGATCTGCGTCCCGACACCGACGTGTATTGGTGCGCAGCCGACATCGGCTGGGTCACCGGGCACAGCTACATCGTCTACGGGCCACTGGTCAACGGGGCCACCTCGGTCATCTACGAGGGCACGCCCGACACCCCGCGCGAAGAGATGCGCATCGGCGAGGATCGCAACGAGTGGGACAAGGACCGGCTGTGGGACATCATCGAGCGCTACGGCGTCACCCAGCTCTACACCGCACCCACGGCCATCCGTACGTTCATGAAGTGGGGCGCGCAGGAGGTCGAGCGCCACGACCTGTCCTCGCTGCGGGTCCTCGGCACCGTCGGTGAGCCCATCAACCCCGAAGCGTGGATGTGGTACCACACCCACATCGGGCGCGAGACGTGTCCCATCGTCGACACCTGGTGGCAGACCGAGACGGGCGGCCACATGATCACGCCATTGCCCGGGGTCACCGCGACCAAGCCCGGTTCGGCCACCCAGCCGATCCCTGGGGTGTTCGCCGAGGTCGTCGACGACGCCGGCGAACCCGTCGAAGTCGGCGGCGGCTACCTCACCATCACCCGGCCCTGGCCCGGCATGCTCCGCGGTATCTGGGGTGACCCGGACCGCTATCGCGACACCTACTGGAGCACCTACGAGGGGCGCTACTTCGCCGGCGATGGCGCCAAGATCGACGTCGACGGTTACCTGTGGCTGTTGGGACGCGTCGACGACGTGATGAACATCTCGGGTCACCGCATCTCCACCGCAGAGATCGAGTCCGCACTGGTCGATCATCCCGCCGTGGCCGAAGCTGCCGTGGTCGGGGCGACCGATGCCACCACCGGCCAGGCGATCATCGGCTACGTGATCCTGCGCGGCAGCCACGTCGCGAGCGACGACCTCAGCGAGGAGATCCGCCACCATGTGGGCACCAAGCTCGGGGCCATCGCTCGCCCCAAGGCCGTGTTCATCGTCCCCGATCTGCCCAAGACCCGTTCGGGAAAGATCATGCGGCGCCTGCTGCGCGACGTCGCCGACGGCCGTGTCCTCGGTGATACGACGACCCTTGCCGACTCGTCGGTGGTGCACGCGCTCCAAGACGGCGCCGCGGCCGCCGACGACTGACCGCCCAACCCACACCCCTGCGAGTCCGGTACTTCCCGGGTACGCAACCCGCAGCAACGGGGGACGCGGGTGCGCGATTGCGCGGGCAGCACCCCGGAATAGGTTGATCTCCTGTCGGCGTTGCAACGCCGGACACGGACAGGAGACTCGATGACCAATTCCATCAAGACCACCATGCTGCTCGCCGGCATGGGCGGGTTGTTCATGCTGATCGGCGGCCTCCTCGGTGGCGGGCCGGGAGTGGTGATCGGCTTCGTCATCGGTCTGGTGATGACCGGCATCAGTTACTGGAAGAGTGAAGACCTCGCCATCCGGAGCGCCAAGGCGCAGCCGGTCACCCGCGAACAGATGCCCGAGTACTGGGCGATCATGGAAGAGCTCACCGCCAAGGCCGACATGCCCATGCCGGGTCTCTACATCTCTCCCGAGCCACAGCCGAACGCCTTCGCCACGGGCCGCAACCCCGCCAATGCCGCGGTGTGCATCACCCGTGGTCTGGTGCAGTACCTCAGCTGGGACGAGATCCGCGGCGTGCTCGCCCACGAGCTGGCACACATCCGCAACCGCGACATCCTCATCGGTTCGGTCGCGGCAGCGGTGGCCATGGGCATCAACTTCGCCGTCAACATCGCCCAGTTCGGGATGATGTTCGGTGGCGGACGCGACGACGATCGCCCGAATCCGCTGGTGATGATCGCTGCCATGATCCTGGCCCCCATCGCGGCCGGGCTCCTGCAGATGTCGATCTCTCGGACCCGCGAGTTCACGGCCGATCGCAGCGCCGCACGCCTCATCGGCGACGGCGAGCCCCTGGCACGTGCCCTCGAGAAGCTCGGCGCGATGTCGGGACGCATCCCCTCCCACGTCCGCCCCGAACAGGCCAGCGCCTACATCGCCAACCCCCTCGCCGGCCAGAAGACCAGCTTCGCCGGCCTCTTCAGCACCCACCCCCCGATGGAAGCCCGCATCGCGAGGCTGAGGGACCGAAGCTGGGCATGAGCTTCGCCCTGAAAGGAAACCGAACCTTTCAGGGCGAGTTCGATTCGAGCGGCTGACGCCGCGCTGGGGTTTCGGTTCGAGAGGGAACCGAACCTCTCCAACCAGTGGATTCGAGCGCTGGCGCCGCGCTGTTCGCTGCGAACCGACCGAGCAAGTAGCTCGGTTCGCAGTGAGGGGCTCCGGCGGAGCCTCTGCCCCTCACTCGCCGAAGCCACGAGCGAGCGCAGCGAGCGAGAGGCTGAGCGTCGAAACCTAATCCCGGAAGTTTCCGAACTGGAGGGGGATGTCGAAGTCGTGTTCTTTGAGGGCGGCGATCACGGACTGGAGGTCGTCTCGCTTCTTGCCGGTGACGCGGACCTGTTCGCCCTGGGTCTGGGAGGCGACGCCCTTGACGCCGACCGTCTTGATGAACTTGTTGATCTCGCGGGCCTTGTCGCTGTTGATGCCGGCGGTGATCGCTGCGACCTGGCGCACGGTGCCGCCCGCAGCATCTTCGACCTTGCCGTAGTCGAGGACCTTCAGCGAGACCTTGCGCTTGACGAGCTTCTCCTCGAGGACGACGCGCAGGGCGTTGAGGCGGTCCTCGCTGGCGGTCGCCATCGTGATGTCGGACTCGCCGAGATCGATCGAGCTGTTCGTGCCCTTGAAGTCGTAGCGCTGGCCGATCTCGCGCGACGCCTGGTCGACAGCGTTGCGGAGCTCTTGCATGTCGACCTCGGACGTGACGTCGAAGCTGGGCATCGGTCTGGCCTCCTCGGTGTGGCGTGGCTGGATGCACAGGGCGTGCGCTGCCGATGAGCATAGGAGAGCGCGGCATCGTCGGCCGTGGCCGCTACGCTCATCGGTCCTGGGTCGGTGCCCGAGTGGCCAAAGGGAACGGGCTGTAAACCCGTCGGCATTGCCTTCGGAGGTTCAAATCCTCCCCGGCCCACCATTTTCGTAAAGGCGGTTGCGGACTCCGCGGCGTTCGACCGTGCTGCGGGCATCGCGCACCCGCGGGAACCGATCGTAGGGTGACGAACCCCGATCCGCCGGAACCCATCGATCCGAGCCGCGCGGTGGGTTGGGACTCTCGGCCGTTGGGCTACGCTGACTCCCGCCCGCATCGACGGGTCCCGCTCCCTTAGCTCAGTCGGCAGAGCGTCTCCATGGTAAGGAGAAGGTCGAGAGTTCGATTCTCTCAGGGAGCTCGCGGCGCAGGTTCTGCCTGGGCCGATTCCCGTTCGCGCGCTGCCGCGAACGCGGCGGCGTAGCTCAGTTGGTAAGAGCGCTCGACTCATAATCGAGAGGTCGACAGTTCAAGTCTGTCCGCCGCTACGGTCGGCCCCGACGCGGGCGCCGAGGTCCGGGGCTCGGTGCGGCCCTCGGGTCGATCCGGCCCGCTGGTCGCACCGATCGGTCGTGTGGGCACGGGTCTCGACACCCGGTGCGGACGTTTTCGCTGGGAGTAGTGCGTGGTCACGATTCGATCCGCCCGCATCGACGATGCCGAGGCCATCCGTGGCATCTACAACGTCGAGGTGATCACGAGCACCACGGTGTTCGATCTCGAGCCCCGGTCGCTCGACGAGCAGCGCCGCTGGCTCGAGGACCGTTCGGGTGCCCACGCCGTGTTGGTGGCCACCCACGCCGACCAGGTGGTGGGGTTCGGGTCCCTGAGCCGCTTCAAGGAGCGTCCGGCGTACAACACCACGGTCGAGGACTCCGTCTACGTCGATCGCGATCACCACGGCCACGGCGTCGGCCGAGCATTGCTCGATGCGCTCGTCGACACCGCACACGGTCACGGGTTCCACACCATGATCGGTCGGATCACCGCCGACAATGTGGCATCGATCGCGCTCCACCGTTCCGCCGGTTTCGACCAGGTCGGCCACGAGCGCGAGATCGGGCGAAAGTTCGGGAGATGGCTGGATGTGGTCGTCATGCAGAAGATGCTGCGCGACCGATCCTGATGAGGCCGGCGGCCGCGCCGTGTCGGTTTCGCCGTCGCCGGGCCGAGGTTTCGCCACCGCTCGCTTCGGAGCAATAGACTCCGCTCGTGGCCGCTGCATCCGAACTCGCCCCGCTCGTCGACCGAGCCCGCAACGGCGACAACCGTGCATTCGACGAGCTCGTCCGGCTCACCTATGGCGACGTCTACCGCCTCGCCGTGAAGCTCACCGGTAACGAGGCCGACGCCTCCGACGTCGTGCAGGACACCTACGTCCGTGCGTTCCGGCACCTGCGACGCTTCCGCGGCGACGCCAGCTTCTCCACGTGGCTCTACCGCATCGCCTCGAACTGCGCCTCGTCGTTCCTGAGCCGACGCGGCCGTCACCGCTATGAGTCGTTGACGGTGGTCGAAGACATCGCTGCGACCGATCCCGACGACGACCCGAGCCTGTCGGCGGAGGCCTCGTCGCTTCGCAGCGCGCGTCGAACGGGCCCTCGAGCAGCTCCCCGCTCGTCTGCGTGCGGTCGTCGAACTCCGCGAGCTCGAGGACCTGTCCCATCGCGAGATCGCCGAACGGCTCGGCATCTCGGAGTCGGCGACCAAAGTCCGGCTGCATCGTGCCCGCCAGACCCTGCGTCGGCTGATTCCGACCGCCGGTGACGAACCGGACGGACAGGGAGGCGACGACGCGCTTCCCAGCGCCGGGAGCCCCGCCGAGGCGAGCGATGCGGCCGTCGATGTCGACGGCGAAGCTGCCTGAACCCGGGTTCGCGCCCTCGCCTCGGCGCTGCTCCTCGGTCCGGCTCACCGGCCGCGGATTCGATCCGGTCGGGCCGGTGGTATCCTCGGGCGCTCACGGCCGTTCCGACGCCCTGTCGGGACGCGCTGCGATCGGGCCGCAGAGGTCCGGACCCAACCGAGGGCAGTGGCTCAATTGGTAGAGCACCGGTCTCCAAAACCGGCGGTTGGGGGTTCGAGTCCCTCCTGCCCTGCAACCATGACCAATGCAATCGGCCGTTTCGGCCCGGAGCAGCGCAGCTGCGTCGACCGGGTTCGGACTCGGTGCGGTGCGGTGTCGGCCTGTCGAGGATTTCCATGGCATTGAACCGAGAACAGAAGCGGGCGCTGGCCAAGCGAGGCGAACTCGCCGAAGACGGCACGCCCATGGCCACGCGGCGCCAGCAGCCTGCGTCGCGTGCCCCCAAGGAGGAACGGACCTCCGTGCGCCAGTTCGTGCGCGAGGTGCGTGCCGAGCTGCGCAAGGTGGCGTGGCCGACGCGTCCCGAGGTCATCAACTACTCCATCGTGGTGCTCGTGACGTTGATCATCGTGACCACGGCGGTCGGTCTGCTCGACTGGGGTCTCAGCGAGGGCCTGCTCAAGCTGTTCGAGCGCTGACCAGCCGCGATGGTACGACCCACCCAGACGACGGAAGCGAGATCATGACCGACACCCAGCACGGCGATGCAGAAGACGGCGCAGTGGCCGACCTGTTGCCCACGGGACCGGCCCAGCTCGATGTGGACACCGTCGACGAGCTCGATCCCGCCGCCGACGCATCCCTCGATCCCGCCGCCGTCCTACCGGTCGGCCCTGCTGCAGAGGCCGATGTCGTGGAGGCCGACGACGAGCCCGTCGCGGCTGCCGATGCCGCCGACGTCGAGGTCCTCGACGAGGACGCCCTGGTCTACGAACACGACGAAGAGCCGGCCCCCAAGCCGATCAGCCCGTATGACCGGCCGGGTCGTTGGTTCGTCGTGCACACGCAGTCGGGCTACGAGAACAAGGTCAAGCAGAACCTCGAAGCTCGCACCCAGTCGATGCACATGGAGAACCGCATCCACGAGATCGTCATCCCGATGGAAGACGTGGTCGAGTTCAAGGCCGGCAAGAAGGTCACCGTCCAGAAGAAGGTGTTCCCCGGCTATCTGTTGGTTCGCTGCAACCTCGACGACGACTCCTGGTTCGTGATCCGCAACACCCCCGGCATCACCGGGTTCGTGGGTGCCGGCAACAAGCCATCACCGTTGCCACGCCGCGACGTCGAGACGTTCCTCGCGGTCAAGGTCGAAGGTGACGAGACCCCGGCTCGCCGCTCCAAGCCCCGCCTCGCCTACGAAGAGGGCGAGACGGTCCGGGTCAAGGACGGCCCCTTCGCGGACTTCTCCGGCGAGGTCGTCGAGATCAACGAGGACCAGCTCAAGCTCAAGGTCCTGGTCAACATCTTCGGGCGCGAGACCCCCGTCGAGCTCGAGTTCGCGCAGGTCGGCAAGCTCTAGCCCCCCATCCCCGAGCGACGCCACAGCCGCTCGAGGAACCGGACGTGCCGAAATCGACGGCACGGCCCGTAAGATCATCGACGGCATCAGCGTCGACGACCGTCGCCGCGGCGCACTCGACAACACGGGTCGCACCGACCCGTGCCCTGGCCCGAGCGGTCAGGGAGCAACAGCGAACACCGAGCGCCGAGATGGCAAACCTGGACTCGCCGGGTCCGAGCCATCGACGCATCCCAGGAGACGAACATGGCGAAGAAGCAAGTGACCGCAGTGGTCAAGATCCAGATCCCTGCCGGTCAAGCATCGCCTGCGCCGCCGGTCGGTACGGCGCTGGGCCCGCACGGCGTGGCCATCATGGACTTCTGCAAGGAGTACAACGCCCGCACCGAGGACAAGCGCGGCCAGGTCGTACCGGTCGAGATCTCCATTTTCGAGGACCGGACCTTCAGCTTCACGCTGAAGACGCCGCCCACCTCGTTCCTGGTTCGCCAGGCCGCCGGCGTCGAGAAGGCATCGGGCGCGCCGGGCCGCGACAGCGGTGGCTCGATCACCGACGCCCAAGTGGCCGAGATCGCCCAGATCAAGCTGCCCGATCTCAACACCGACGATCTCGAGCAGGCGAAGCTGCAGGTGGCCGGCACGGCCCGCAGCATGGGTATCGACGTCACCTGATTCATCGTCACCGGCAGAGCACCTCGCTGTCGGACACCGACATCACCTGAGGGAGAACCCGGGAGGTTCGATCAACCATGGCCAAAGGCAAGCGATACGACGACGCCACCAAGGGCTTCGATCGCGATCATCAGTACGCGGTCGGGGAGGCCCTCGAGCTGTCGAAGGCGATGGCCACCGCCAAGTTCGACGAGACGATCGAGGCCGTGTTCCGCCTCGGCGTCGATCCCCGCAAGGCCGACGAGATGCTCCGCGGCACCGTGGCGCTGCCCTCCGGCAGCGGTCGCGACGTCCGCATCGCGGTGTTCGCCCAGGGCGAGGCCGCCGCAGCCGCACGTGAGGCGGGCGCCGACTTCGTCGGTGACGCCGACCTCGCCGCCGAGGTCGAAGGCGGCATGCTCGACTTCGACGTGGCCATTGCCAGCCCCGACATGATGCCCGTGGTCGGTCGCCTCGGGCGGGTCCTCGGGCCGCGTGGCCTGATGCCCAACCCCAAGACCGGCACCGTCACCGACGATGTCGGCAAGGCCGTGGAGGAATTCAAGGGTGGCAAGGTCGAGTACCGCACCGACAAGATCGGCAACGTACACGTGCCGATCGGCAAGGCCAGCTTCGATCTCCCGGCGCTGCGCGCCAACTTCGACGCCGTCACCGAGGAGCTCATGCGGGTGAAGCCTGCGGGCGCCAAGGGCCGCTATGTCCGCAAGGTCGTGGTGAGCTCGACGATGGGGCCGGGCGTCAAGATCGACGAGGGCGTCTTCGCCGGCTGAGCTGCCGCCTCGGGTCCCTCCGGCGGTGCCGGGTGGGACTCGACCAGGCCGGCGCTAGGCTTCGCCGGTCACAATTGATCTGGTTTACCGAAGACCGCACGGTGACGCCGGGTACCCCCGGCGCCGAACGGGACCGAGTCCCGCCTGCCGAGGTGAACGTCGCCGAATTCGTTCGGGGTGTTCATCCGCGTCTGTTGCGGTGGACACCCCGTCGTCGCGTAGGTCGCGACGACCCACGAGAACGGGAACGACGACACGATGGACAACCCGAGGCCCGACAAGGTCGCGAAGGTCACCGAAGTCCGCGAGCGCCTCGACGACGCCGATGCCGTGGTGCTCACCGAGTACCGCGGACTGAACGTCCGAGCCATGGCCGATCTGCGCAATGCGCTGCGCGCCGCCGGCGGTGACATCAAGGTCTACAAGAACACCATGGTGCGCTTTGCGGCCGCCGACCTCGACCTCGACGTCGCCGACCTGCTCACCGGACCGACCGCCATCGCCTTCACCTCACCCGACGCCGACGGCGTGCCGGGCGACCCGGTGGCGCTCGCCAAGGCCCTGACCGAGTTCAGCAAGGACAACGAACACCTCGTCATCAAGGGCGGGCTGCTGTCCAGCCAGCGCCTGAGTGTCGACGAGGTCGTGGCGCTGTCGAAGATCGCGCCACGCGAAGAGCTGTTGTCCCGCCTCGCCGGCGGTTTCGCTGCGCCGATGCAGCAGTTCGCCGCCGTGCTCGCAGCAGTGCCCCAGAAGTTCGCCTACGCGATGTCGGCGCTGATCGAGGCCGGTGGCGCACCCGGCGCGCCGGCGGATGCCCCCGAGGACACCGCTTCGCAGGAAGCCCCCGAAGCCGAGGCGACCGACGAACCCGCGGCCGACGCCGCCACCGAACCCGCTGCGACCGGCGACGCCGGCGCAGACGAACCAACCGACGCAGCCGGTGA
>CAVQUE010000011.1:0-58371 GCA_963716795.1 uncultured Acidimicrobiaceae bacterium
ACATAGGTTCCCAGGACATTGGCATCGACATCAGCCAACGCGGCGAAGTCGACAAAATCAAACGACTTGGAGGTGATCTTCCACCCTTGATTGCGAAGGCCGATCGTTGCAAAGACCGGCCGTTCGTTGGGCGATTGGCTGCCGAGCGCTCGCTGAGACCAAGGCAGGGTCAGCGACGGCGCCAGCAGCGGCCATTCCTTGAAGAACTCGACGGCGTGATAGGAGTTTGTTGGTGTGCATCGGGACTGCCCTAGGAAAGGAATGAGTTAGAGACTGCGATAGCCCAAGATTGACGGATACCGGGCGGGCACAAGTTTACGCCGCTATTGCCGGGGCGTGTTCGGCTTCGTATTGGTCGGGCGTTTTATAGCCGAGGGTTTGGTGGATTCTCACACGATTGTAAAACGTTTCGATGTATTTGAACACACTCCATTGGGCGTCATCGAGAGTCTCAAAGGATTCATGCTTGGTCCACTCGTGCTTCAAACTCCAAAAGAATCTTTGGGTTCTTCGCGAACTTTTAGTGGGTCGATTTAGTGTTCATGTGTACCGCAAATAACCTCCGCTCAGGCTCGACAGAGGGGCCGCCCCTCGTCGCGCTCCGCCCTCGCACCAGCCCTCAACGGCGGGGCGAAGGGCTGATGCGAGGGCGACGGCGGAGGGGCTTCGCGCATTCTCATTGGAAATCCGGCATGCCCCTGATATAGCAGGGTTTCGTCGTTTCCCACTAAATTCGGTGAAGAGCCAAATCTTTCCATCACGGCGTTGTCGTAGCAGTTGCCAGTGCGACTCATCGAGCACTCGATGCCTAAGGCCTTGAGTGTGGCCTGATAAGCATCGCTGATGTACTCACAACCGCGGTCGCTGTGATGCAGTAATTGCTTGCCGTCGGGGCGACGATTCTCGATCGCCTGGTGTAACGCATCGCTGACCAAGTCGGTGGCCAACGAAGTGCCGATCGACCAACCGACCACCTTGCGGCCAAACAGGTCGAGCACGACTGCCAGGTACTCGAACTGGCAGCCGTCGCCAGATAGGTGATATCCGTAACCCACTTCCGATTGGGCGCCTCGGCCGTGAAGTCACGATCGAGCAGGTTCTCCGCGGGCCGCTTGGTCGGATCGCTCTTGGTCGTCGTGGGCATAAAAGCTTTGGAAACCTTGCTTTTGAGGCCCAACTCCCGCATCGCCGTGGCCACCGTGTTGCGGCAAGCCGATTCAAGTTCCTCACGGCTTTGCAGTTGATCGGTGATCTTCGGCGCTGCCATAAATGCCGTGCGATTCGGCATGGACTTGCTGAATCGATTGCCGAATCCGCTCGTGACGCTGAGCCCTTGGGCTCGGCGTCCGATCGATCGAATCGTAATAACCGCTGGGCGACACTTGCAGCACCCGACACAAGGCGGTCACAGGAAACGAGTCGCGATGCTCTTTGATCCAGGCGTACTTCATTGCGACTCCTTGCGCCGCGTTTTTTAATGAACGGGGCGCGGTGGCTTTTTTTTAAAGATTTCGCGTTCCATCTCGGCGCGATCGAGCTCTGGTATCCGTCAACTTGGGCTCTACCGCGCGGCCCGAGGCGCCGAGCATTGAGGATATCGAGACCGAGCCGGTAAAGGGAGTGACGCCCGAGACAAAGCCTGAGAACGCGGTTGGCGAAGGGCCCGAGGGCGGGCCGGGGGAGAGCACCGATGCGTCGTCGCCAGAAGAAGCGAGCGGCACCGTCCGGTGACGCGGGAAGAATAAGAGGGTGCAACGTCCCTGCAAGGACGAACCGCTATCGCCGCTTGGCGCGATGCCGCGATAGCAGCCTGCCAAAGTAGGCCGGAACTCGCGTGGCTCGTTCCGGCCTACATTTCCACTTGTTCAACAGCCTGATAGCACCCCGAAAGGCATACTCGAGCCGTTGTTATTCCTTCTTGCCCGGCCAGTCCTTCACCAAGAAGGTGTAGTCCCCCGAGCCGACTTGGATGGCAAACTCGCCCCCGTCTTGGCTTGCTTCGTGAAGCCCTTCTGAGGCGTCGAGCGGCCTCCCGCTTTCGGTGATCTTGTCGAGCGAGGCCGATGGGAGCCGAACGGTCGCTGTGGTGTTTGCCGGAACGGTCACCTCCAACTGAAAGTCTTCGCCAGTCAGCTTCCAATTCGACACGATCGGGCCTGCGGGCTGTCGTAACGCGTGTTGGCCCAGGTGAGCTTGCCGCCGGGTTGCGGCGCAATGGTGAAGTGCGCGTAGCCCGGCTCGACGCCCCGGATGCCGCCGATGTTCTCGACCATCCATTGATAGACGGCACCGAAACTGTAGTGGGCGAACGAGTTCATCCCGGGATCCTGAAAACCGCCCTCCGGCGTCCAGCCGTCCCACCGCTCCCAGATGCTCGTTGCACCGTGCTTGATCGAGAAGCCCCAGGAGGGAAAGGTGTCGTTGTGCAGCAGGCGATAGGCAACGTCGTTGCGGCCGATCTTTGCCAGCACGAGCATCAGATCCTTGGTGCCGACGAACCCGGTGGAAAGGTGCCCGTCGCGGGCCTCAATCGCTTCAACCAGGTACCTGGCGGCCTGCTCGCGTCGCTCACCGTCGACCAGGTCGACCGCCAGGGCCAGCACATAGACGCACTGGGTATCCCCTTCGATCCGGCCGTCAGCCTTCACGTAAGCCCGATTGAAGGCCGCTTTGATTTGCTCGAACAGCTCGCCGTACCGCTGCGCGTCGTCACTCTTGCCCAGTACCTCGGCCGCCCGGGCCAGCAGTCTGGTGCTGTAGGCAAAGTAGGCCGTGTAGATCACCTCCTTCGGCGTGTCGGCATTGATGCTCAACCAGTCGCCGAAGCAGTGAAACTCCTTCGGAGGCAGCAACTCGCGTGTGCTCCGCTGGCGGCAGAAGTCGACAAATGCCTTCATCGAATCGTATTGCCGGCGAGCAACTCTCGATCGCCGTACATTCTGTAGATCGTCCAGGGCAGATCACGCCGGCATCGGCCCAGGCCGGACCGCCGTCGTCGCCGGCCACCTTCGGCGGGGCCACCATCGGAAACTGTCCGTCGTCGCGCTGGGCGTCGGCCAGGTCGATCAGCCACTTGGCAAAGAAGGCCTGGACGTCGGCATTGAGGCAGGCGTGGCCACGTAGACTTGCGCGTCGCCCGTCCAGCCCAGCCGCTCGTCACGCTGCGGGCAGTCGGTCGGAATATCGATGAAGTTCGCCCGTTGCGTCCAGTAGATGTTGCCAACCAACTGGTTGAGCATCGGATCGGAGCACTCAAACCAGCCCGCCCGAGGCGTGTCGCTGCTGAGGGCGACGCCGGTGACCGTCCCGGTATCGGGCGGCGACGTAAGCCCGGTCACCTCGACGTACTGGAATCCGTGGAAGGTGAATCGAGGTTGCCACGTCTCGACCCCTTCGCCGCGGCAGGTGTAGCTGTCGGTCGCGCGGGCGCCGCGGAGGTTGGTCGTGTAGATGGTCCCGTCCGGATTGAGCCGCTCGGCGAAGCGGAGCGTGATCTTCTGGCCGGCCGCTCCTGGACCCGCAGCCGGACCACACCCGCAAAGTTCCTGCCGAGATCCAAGACGTAGACCCCCGGCCTGGGCTCGGTGATTGACTTCGCGGTAAACTCCTCGATGGCTACCACCGGCGGACCGGGGTGGGATTCAACCGCGGGCTGCAATTCCGCGCCACGTCAACCGGCTGCCACTGGGCGTCGTCGAAGCCAGGTTCGTACCAGCCGTCAGTTCGAGCCGCGCGTCGTACGCCTCGCCCATCAGGAAGTCGGCCTCGAGGATCGGCCCGAAGGCGGCCTTCCAATCGGTCCCGTCGCCACCACTTCGCTCGTGCCGTCCGCGTACTCGAGGTTGAGTTGCACGCGGAGACGAGGTTGACGCCGTAGTGATCGCGATTGCGCCCTAGCCGATGTAGCCGCTGTACCACCCGTCGGCCAGCACGCCCCCCAGGCGTTGCCGCCTTCTGGAAGGCGGAGTGACGTCGTAGGCACGGTAGTAGACGCGTTGCACATAGTCGGTCCAGCCGGGAGTGAAATAGTCGTCGCTCACCCGATTGCCGTTGAGGTGCACATCGCATACGCCCAGCGCCGTGGCGTAGAGGGTTGCCCGGCGGATCGGTTTGGACACTTGAAACTCCCGCCGGAGCATAGGAGGCGGAAAGAGTTCCGTCCGTTGGACGGTGGTTTTGCCCCACGGGGCCATGTCGTGGCGCCGAGAACATGACAGGCAGAAAGCTCGCCGTCCTTTAGGGGGCGGTTTTTCCAAGAATCTCCTGGATCGGCTGCCGATCTCCACTCCCCGTTGCTGAGATCGGAATCGTCCTGCCGTCAGAGGTCGTCACGACAAGTTTGATCAGCAAGCCGGTAGGACCTGACGAATCATTGACAACGCGTGGCGGATTTCGTTTTCGCCCCCCTTCAGGCTTGCGGCGACATCCCTCGGTTGGGCCCGCTGCCAGCCTGTGCTGCTTCCACGACAAGGTCGCCGTTGATCGCCAGGTCGAGCGTGTTATCGGCGACTGCGAAGAGTTCCGCCTCGGTAATTTCAATGCCCTCCGGCAACTCGGAGCGGAGCACGTATACCCGGCTGCCTGCCGGCGCCGACGGCTGCTCATTTGGTGTAGCTTATCCACTAGTGCCATCGAATGGTGGTTGTGATATTTCCTGGTCTCGCTGCTTGTCGTAACCAATCCAGTCGGCGTGCCAATCTGCTTCGTTGAGCAGCCCCATCGACCATCGGGCCGGTTCGCTCCAGGGCGAGGCCTTTCCCCTGCGCGTCCCAGGCACGCACCTTCCAATAACAATGCTGGCCGGACTGCAATGGCTCTGAGCTGTGGACGATGGCTTTGGTTGCATTAGTCGTCACCTTGCCGCTGTCCCATACATCGCCCTGGTCATCGGCGAGCTTCTCTTTGCTGCTGGCCACGAGTACTCGGTAGCGGTTCCTTGAAGATCTCATGGAGCCGCCGCTCGCTCTCACCCAGATACATGTCGAGGACATCCTCAAGTCCGACGTGCCGAAAACGGGCGGTGAAGTTCACCGGCGAGTTCCCCGGGCTATGAACGTCTTCCCGCAGCCTGGGAGGTCCATACAACAACAGACCACCCTGCATGCTCATACGCAACGTGGTCCCGGAGACCGGCGTTGCGGAGTGGCCCGAGGAAAGACATCTCAAGTTGTGCCTTGACGCCGCGCCATGCCGGCGACATCAGCAAGTGTCACCGTCGGCCGTTCGAGGTCGATCGCATCGTCGCCGCCGCCGGAATCCCCGTGCCCCTTGCCGTCGAGAACCCGGAGCGGAACCAGCGTGCCGAGCGCGTCGCCCGTCGACGGTGGGGAGATGGGATCGTCCTGCCCCCGCGGCATCTGCATGGGCGGCGGGGTTTCCGGGGCCGGCGAGGCCGGCGAGGCTTCCGGTCCGATGCCCGGATCTGTGGGTACCGCGGGAATGTCGACGATGATGGGCGACGGCCTGTTGGTAGGCGGCTGCGGTGGCATGGTCGGCTGCGCCGCGTTGCTATGTCCTGCCTGCATTCAGCACATCGGGATTGCCGGGTGCCGCCACTACCAGTCCGGTGATCTCGGCCCAGGCGTCGTCGACCTCGCCGGCGTCGCAGAGCGCGCCGACAAGCAGAAGGCGCAGGTCAATGTCATCAGGAAGCTTTGAGACGGCTTGCCGCAGGCTTTCCACGGCCCGTGCTGGATCAGGTGCCATTTTCTGACTATCGGATGGTCGCTGCGGATCCTGACCCGGTCCGGCCAGAATCGCGGGAGGGCCGTCCGTGGATGTCGCTGGTGATCCGGGACGAAGGCCGAGCTTAGCCAGAAGGGTGAATTGCCTCCCGATGCCGATATCACAGTTGATGCTACATGCTGCTGCCCGGGTGATGAGGTGCCCCATGGATCAGAGTCCCGCTCTCGGCGGGAACGAACGAGTTCGATTGTTGGCTGCGGCACAGCACCTCGTGGATGCCCGGCGCTACGAGGATGGCTTGGGATTGGCGCAGCCAGGTACTCGCGGCGTGGCCGGACGATCCGGGGGCCGGGCGCCTGGCGGCTGTGTGCATGTCTTGCCTCGGTGACTTGTCTGGTGCGACCGACCAAGCGATGCGGATTGTTGCAGCATCACCGTCAAATGCTGATGGTCGCGTGCCGTTGAGCTTCCCATACCGCGTGGCATGCAAGCCGCGGCGTGCTCTGACTGAGGCGGAGACCGCAGTCAGCCTGGCGCCGTCATGGTACGAAACGCATTTGCAGGTTGCGAGCGTGCTTCTTCGCCTGCGCCGCTTCCGGCAGGCACGCAAGGCAGCGCTAAGGGCGATCGCCTTGGATCCGGTTGCGGCGAGACCACTGGCGGTTGCCGTGGAAGTCGAACTGGCGATCGGACGGCGGCGGCGCGCCGAGGCGTACTTACGCCAGGCACTTGTGCTCCATCCCCGGGATCCGGACTTGTTGCGGCTGGGGCTTGCTCGGTTGGTGCGTCGTGATCACCTGCGCGTGATTGAGGCTATCGAGTTACAGAGGCAGGCGATAGCAATTGACGCTGCTGCGGTGAAGGCATCGGACGTGGTCGCGACGACGCCTGCACGTCGACCACATCCTGTGGGCCGTGGTCTTGAGTTTCGTCGTCGTCGTCGTGCCGATCTGCCGGCAGAGGTGCATGCTGCATTGGCAGACGTGGAGAACCGGTTGCGTCGGTCCAAAGGAGCGTGTGCTTTGGGGTTCGGCGATGGTCTTGGTATTTGGGTCCTGCTTGTGGTGCCCACATTCTGGATCTTGGACCCGGCCCTTCATTCGAACCCGGTCATGCCACTGATCTCTGTTGTCGCATGGATCTGCACACCAACGACCATTCGCCGCGGTTTTGCGCTGGATCGGGCCGTGTCGAACGCATAGGGCTCATTTCAGGGCTTGGTTGGCAGATCCCGGCGACCAGTCCCACGGTAGGGGTCGGGGCAGGCTGGCGACGGCCGGAGATCCTGGGGAGCGCCCACGAGAATAGGGCTATGGGGCGTGGTCGGCGGGGTTGTCGGGGTGCTCGGGTATGCGTTGTGTGCACCATGCATGCAAGAGACCGGCTTGAAATATCTGCACCGGCTGGTGCGAAGCCACCGGCTTCGATGATCGTGGCGACAGCCGCCGGCGAGAGGATTGCCACGTCTCTCTCGTGTAGGCGGCACGGGCTCGTTCCACCTGTTCGGCGGTGGGTTCGCCGTGGTTGGTGGTGGTCATCCAGAGCCAGAGGAGCGTCTCGAAATCACCGGCTCCCGTTCCTGATGCGAGGTCGGTAACAACGAGGATTCCCTCGGGTCGAAGCCAGTCGGCAATCGCGGCAAAGAACCCGGCCCGTTCGTTGCGGTCGAGGATGAACTGGAAACAAGCAGGCAGGTTGCAGCGTCGAACGGCTTTGCTTCGGTGAGCGTCTCCGCGTATCCCTCGTGGAATGTGCATCTGTCAGCGGAACCGGCTTCGCTGGCGCGTGCGGACAGGTTGAGCATCGGCGCCGACGGTTCAACCGCGGTGAAGTGGGCGCCGGAAACCTCAGGGCCAGGTGGGCCAGCTCCATTCCGGTACCGACGCCGACACAGAGGATGTGTGCGTCGTCAGGCAGGCCGGCGAGTGCCGATTCGGTGACGAGGAGAAGGGCGTCGCGGATGGGGCGATCGCCTCCCAGTTCCGATCGTATTCTTCGCGCACGCCCGGTCGAACACCGATCTGAGTTGGTCTCGGTCCATTCGAACTCCCTCGTGGTGAGCATCCTGAGTCGGCTGACCGCATGCCCGCGCCCGTCCGCGATCCGGCCGTCGAAGACGACGCGACGGCCGGAGATTGGCAACGATTCCGAGGCAGTCGGATATGACGCCGACGAATGAGGACGATTTCTGCAGATCAAGATATACCCTGGTCTCGACCCCGCATGGTCGTCGAGGTGCTCGCTCAGCTCCGCCAGGACGGTGGCGCTCTGTGGAGCGCGCGCGCTGCTATGGCGCGTTGGGCCAGGAAGCCGTCGAAGAGCGTGTCGTTGACGTATCCCCAGCGGTACGGGGTACGCGCCAGGCTGGGCACGACGAACACGCCCAGGTCGTGGGGCTGGTCGTCGAACCACTCGAACGCCTGCATCCAGTGATCCGGAATGGCCTCGTATCGCTCGTCCGCGGGGTAGAGCCGGCCCGTCGAGAACGGGAAGCTCGCGACGGCGATCCCGGCCAGGGCAGTGGCCCCGAGCGCGCCGATGGCCACCCGGCGTCGTGGTCCCGTCCGGCGAAGTCGCCCCCAACCCCATGCGAGCGCGACTGCCGCCAACAACGCCACGGCGAGCTGTAACGAGCTGCCGGCCTTGTACGTGCTGCGAAACCCGCGGGCGATGGTGGATGCGTCGAAGGCTTCGCCGAGCAGCCGCCCGATCGGCGATGGATCGTCGACGGGATGCAACCCCACCATCAGCACGGTCGCGAACCCGGCGAGTACCGCCAGCGTGCCCGTCCGACGATCGGCTGCGACGGCCACGGCGACCGCGGCCAGCACCACGGCGACGAACGAGGCGACCACCACGACCGGGCTCGTGAAGTACGCGTCGACGTTGGACCGGAACGAGCCGGCCCCGAATCGGAAGTAGGTGAGCCAGAACCCGAGCCCACGCAGGCTCTCCGACGCCGAGGAGGTGGCGGCCACCACCTCGGGCGTCTCGGTGGACTCGAGGTTCGCGGCGATCGAATCGCTCGCCGCCGACAAGGTGACCACCATGGGCAGCGAGACCGCAACGGTGAGCACCACGGTGCGCCACGCCCACCCCAGGCCATCACGCCACGTGCTGTCGGTCCCGATGCGCAGCAGCATCACCGCCAGCGCGGGCAGGCACGCCAACACCAGGGCGGGGGTGTTGAGCATCCCGACCGAGAAGACGACGAGCGCGAAGCCGGCGGCACCCTCCCACCGGTGGTGGCGGCTGGTCCCGTGCCAGGCCGCGAGCGCGAGCCATGGCGCTGCCGCGTAGGCCGAGTAGAGGCCGCTCGGCAACAGGAACTGACTGCTGTAGGGCCCGAACGCATAGATCAGGCCTGCGGCCGGGGCCCAGGCGCGACGGCCGAAGATGCAGCGGCAGAGCGCCCAGGTGCCGGCTGCGGCGAGGGTGAGGAGCAACGCGTGCGTCAGCCGCTGGACGACCCACGCAGACGCGCCCAGACCGCCGACGAGCGCCTGGAAGGCGGCGAGGACCGGCGAGAAGTATTTCGTGGGTTCGCCGAGGGTTCGTTGGTCATCCCAGATGTCGCGATGGCGGGCGAGGAACTGGGCGGGTTCGGTGAAGTGCTCCAGCCGGGCGTCGGCGATGACCTCACCGGGAGCATTGGTGAACGTCGCCACCGCCGCCAGCCCGGCGAAGCCTGCGAGGACCGCCACACGGGGAAGGGCACCGGTGACTGCGCTCACGAGCGGCTGGCGAGATCGTCCACGAGGGCGCAGTAGCCCGCCACGGTCCGGTCCCAGGTCAACGACGTTGCGTGTGCGATGGCGGCGTTGCCGCGAGCCGCGGTCGCGGTCCGGTCGCGCTCGAGGTCGGTCAGGATGCGGGCCAGCGCGTGGTGGTCGCCGGGTGGGAAGAGATCGCCGACTGCGCCCGCGACCTCCGCGACGCCTGGGAGATCCGACGCCACGGGCACGCACCCGCGGGCCATGCCTTCCACGAGGGTGATCCCGAAGGCCTCGACGATCGACGTCGAGGGCAGCAGGATCACGTCGTGGCTGCGGTACAGCTCGTCGAGTTCGTCGTCGGTCGGTCCGACGACCACCGTGACGCGATCCGACGCAGCGTGCGAGAGCTCTGCGGCGAGCGGTCCCGACCCGGCGATGGTGAGAGCCACCTCGGGCGTTGCCGCGGTTGCGGCCAGCGCCACGCGGTGCCCCTTGTATCGGCGGAACTGGCCAACCAGCAGCACTCGGAGCGGCCCTGCGTGCGCGTGGCGTGCGGCGACCTGACGGGGCGGATCCACGCCCCAGGGGACCACCGCGACACGAGGGGGGTCGATCCCGCGGAACGCGGCGGCGTAGGCCTCGGTACTGGTGACGACGGTGTCCGCGGCGCGAGCGAGGCGTCTCGTCGCCGCGTTGTACAGCGAGCACAGCGGGCCCAGCGCCGGCACCTCCAAGTCGAGCCAGAAGTGGTGGGTGTAGAGCAGCAGCGGCGGGCGTCGCATCACGCCGAGGCGCGCCAACACCACGTCGGAGATCGATGGCGCGGGCCCGTGCACGTGCACGAGATCGAAGCTGTCCAGGTCGCCGAGCGCGGTCCGCAGGCCAACGGTCGACAGGCGTACCCGGTCGGATCGCAGCTGTCGGCCGTTCGCGCCGGTCCGCACCTCGATGTCGTGGCCGGCGTGACGGAGGCCATCGGCGATGGTGGCGACGCTGCGGGCCACGCCCGAGGTGATGGGCGGTGCTTCCGAGGCGATGGTCAGGATGCGCACGAGTGAGGAAGGGGAGCGTCGGATCCGAGCGGGCACCTCGACGCGTAGCAGCTCAGAGCTGGAGCTGGCGTTGGTGATCGTCGGGCTCGTCGAGGTCGGTGTGGCTGGTGTCGTGGTCGGGCTCGGCGGTCAGGTCGATCGTGCAGCCGATGGATTCGACCGCCACGGTGTACCGCCCGGGATCGTCGAGGACCGCCACGCTGGCCGGCGACCCCAGCTTGGATCGCATCACGAGGAGTTGGCGGGCCAGGGTGATGCCGTCGCGAAAGCGCGCCTTGGAGAGTCCGTCGTGGCGATGCTCGAACACGTAGGGGATCTCGGCGACGACGCTCGGGCGGCTGCGAACCAACGCCTCGGGGAGGAACTTGAAGGCGCTGTCGACCATCTGGTCGGTGGGCACCTGGGCCGGTCGGAACGCGAACAGGCCGCTCGACAGGTCGGTGCAGGCTCGCAGTCCCGGCAGCAGCAGCCGGGTGGTCGTGCCCGCGGCCCGCGATGCGAAGCGTCGCCAGCGTGAGTCGAGGCCCACGGCGGAACCGCCGGGAAGGTAGCGGCTGCCGATGACGAAGTCGGCGACACCGGCGCCGAGGGGACCGATCATCGCCGGCAGGATCTCCGGCGGATGCTGCAGATCGGCGTCGATGACGACCACGATCTCCGCGTCGATGGTGGTCAGTGCGGACAGGATCGCACCGGCGATGGAGTTGACCCGCTCGCCCACGGGCCGGTGATGGCAGCGAACGGGTCGGCCGTGGGCGGCGAGGTCGGCGATGCGGTGGGGGGTGTCGTCGTCGGAGTCGTCGGCGAACACGATGTCCCAGTGGACCTGCCGCCCCGCCATCGCGGCGCACGTGCGCCCGACGAACTCGTCGATGTTGCGGGCTTCGTTGCGCGTGGGGACGACGAGTGTCGCCGTCGGCCATGTGGCCCCGACCGCGTTGCGGTCTGTCTGCCCCCTCGTCACGTCGCCCCTCCGGCTCCGCTGGGTCGAACCTCGATCGTTGCGCTGTGCGCGCGCTCGGTCTCGATGTGCTCGCCCATGCTGCAGGGGTCATTCTTTGGCATGTGGCCCTGTCGGTGCAAGTCTCGATGATGCGTTCGACCCGCTTCGTCGTTCCGATGATCGACTGGGTGCTGGGCTGTGTCGTCGGCGTCGTGCTGACGGGATGGCCGTGGCGAACGGGTGCGGCGCTCAACCTGGACCTCGTCGCGCTCGGCGATCTGGACGTGCCCGAGACGCTGTTCGGCCAGGGCGCCGATATCGCACGCCGGGCTCCGTTGCAGGGGCTGCTGGCGCTGGTGAGTCCGCCGCTGTCCGCCGGCACGGTGACCCGCGTCTGGATGGTGGCCGTCGTCGCGATCGCGTTCGTGGGCATGGTCCGTCACCTCCGCGACGTCGACCGGGTGCTCGCGCTGGCCGGGGGTTTGGCGTTCGCGGCGAGCCCGTTCCTGGCGACCCGGCTGGCCGTCGGGCATCTGGGTTTCGCAACCGCGTGTGCGCTGTTGCCGTGGACGGTGGAGACCCTGGCTCGACCGCATCGGCGTCCGGCGGCCACCGTGGCGGTCCTGTGCGGGTTCGCACTGTGCGGGTACTTCGGGATGATCGTCGCCGGCCCGGTGCTCCTCGCCGGGCTGGTCGAGGCCCGGCGCTGGCCGCCCTGGCGCGAGGTCGCCGTGGTCGCCGCCACCCAGGTTCCGTGGCTGGTGCCGGCGCTGTTCGGGCTGGGTGCCGCTGCGGGTGACGTCGGGTCCGCAGCGTTCGGTACTGATGTCGACGGGATCGCCGATGCGATCGGCCTGTTGGTGGGCTTCGGCTTCTGGCGGTCGGTCAATCAGGTCGGTGCCGACGGCGTGGTGGTCGTGGTGGTCGCGCTCGCGCTGCTCGCACTCGCGGTGTCGGGCTACCGCTATGGCTCGCGGCGCACGGAGTCGCGGGTGGTCGCCGCGCTCGGGATCGTCGGCTTCGTGGTGGTGGTGGCAGCGGTGGTGCCGCCGATTGCGACCTGGGTCGATGCCGCGACCGGCACGGTGGTGTTCGCCCCGGTGCGCGAAAGCCACCGACTGATCGTCTTCACGGTGTTCGCGCTCGTCGCGTTCGGGGTTCGGGGCGCCGAGGTCGCGACGGCGCTTCGCACCCGTGCCCTCCGGTGGGTGGCTGCGTTGATGATTGCCGCTGCCTCGGTGGCGTTGATGGGAGCGTCGTGGTGGGGCCTCGACGGGCAGCTCGACACGGTGGAGATCCCGCGGGCATGGGACGAGGTCGCGAAGGTCATCGAGGCCGAGCCCGGCACGACGCTCGTGCTCCCGTGGAACCAGTACTTCGATGTCGAGATCGCAGCACACCGTCGAGCGCACCATCCCCTGCCGTTCTTCCTGCCCGGCGACCTGATCAGTCGCCACGACCTGGGGATCGGCGGGAGCGCCACGGCGCGCGACGAACGCGAGGCCGAAGCGGGTCGGTTGCTCCGGCGCCTCCGATTCGGCGAGGAGATCGGTGAGGACCTCGCGGCGTTGGGCGTCCGGTGGGTTGCCGCATTGCCCGATCTGGGGACCGACGACGTCGATCGCCTGGTGGCGTCCGGCGCAGGTGCGGTCGTAGTGGACGATCCGACCATCACCGTGGTGGCCGTGACGGCGATCGACGAGGCCATCGATGACGCAGATGGGCGCTGTCTGGTCTGTTCGTGGCGTGGGGCGCTGGTGCTCGCGGTCGACCTCGCCTGGGTCGCTCTGGCCGTCACGTCAGTCCGGAGATCTCGCGTGCAGATGACAGATCTGTGACGAAGCTACACATCGTGTTCACGCGTGGTGTAGCTTTCCCCGCCATGAAGAAGCCACTGCATCTCCTCCTGGTCCTCGGACTGATCTTCGCGCTGACCGGCGTTGCGTCGGCCCAGGACGATGGCCCGACGATCAGCATCGATCCGGAGTCCGTCGAAGAAGCGGGCACCTATGACGTCACCGTTACCGGCAGTGGCTTCACGATTCCGGTGTTCGTCCTGCGGTGTCCCGGTGCGGCAGGCGATCCCGAGGCGCTCACAGCCGACGGCGCCGACGCGACGTCGCTGTGCGACATCACCCAGCTCATCACGGGCACGCCCGATGCCGACGGCAACTTCGAGGTCCTCCTCGAAGGCGTCGAGGTCGACGACTGCGGCCTCGTGTTCGTTGCCGCCGACATCGATCAGACCGAAACGGCCGAGCCGATCGTGCTGACCGTCGACAACCCGGCCGACGACGCCGTGTGCGAGGTCGAAGCAACCGAGGGCTACGACGAAGACGTCGCCAACACCGGCGGCGCCGCCGGTGAAGGCGAAGACGGTGCGCTCGCCGAGACCGGTGTCGAGTCGGTCACCCTGGCGCTCATCGCCGCAGCGATGATCGCCTTCGGCGGCGTCGTCGCCATCGAGGGTCGCCGGTTCCGCAGCCGCCGGGCCTAGCCCCGAGCCTGCGGGGCCTTCGCCCCGCCAGAGATCGCCATCGTGCCGTCGGCCTCACAGGTCGGCGGCACGTGCGCGTCACGGCGACGCCCGACCGAGCCCGCACTACGGTCTGGATGCATGGATCACCTCGTCTCCACCGACTGGCTCGCCGAGCATCTGGCCGACCCGGACCTCGTAGTCCTCGACGCCACCGTGCACCTGCGGATGGGCGACGCCGGCTTCGAGGCGGTCAGCGGCCGCGAGGACTGGGCTCGGGGGCATGTGCCCGGTGCCGGGTTCGCCGACCTGACCGGCGCGCTCTGCGATCCCGACAGCCCGCTGCGGTTCGCATTGCCCGCACCCGAGGTGTTCGCAGCGGCCATGGCCGATCTCGGCGTCGCCGATGGTCGCCGGGTGGTGCTCTATGACGCCAACGGTTCGATGTGGGCGGCCCGGGTCTGGTGGATGCTGCGCTGGATCGGCTTCGACGACGCGGCGCTGCTCGACGGCGGGCTCGGGGCCTGGACGGCCGAGGGCCGGCCGCTCGACACCAGCGTGCGCTCCTTCGAGCCCGCCACGCTCGCGGTGCGGGTGCGGCCCGAACTCGTCGCCGACAAGGGCGAGGTCGCCGAAGCCATCGGCGACGGCGCCACCTGCATCGTCGATGCGCTCAACCCCGCGATGTACACCGGCGAGGTCGCCATGTACCGCCGCGGCCGGTCACATTCCCGGTGCGGTGAATGCGCCGGCGGCAGCGCTGACCGATCCCGACACCGGCCGGTTCCGCCCACTCGACGAGCTGGCGTCGATGTTCGACCACGACCGGTCGACGCGCACCATCACCTACTGCGGTGGCGGGATCGCCGCGTCGGCCGACGCATTCGCGCTGACGCTCCTCGGCTTCGACGACGTCGCGGTGTACACCGCGAGCCTCCAGGAATGGGCCGAAGACCCCGACGCACCGTTGGTGACCGAACCGCCGACCTGAGCAACGGTCGACGTCGCCTCGCTGGCCCGGGCCCGTTCGGCGTGGCACGGTGGCACCCATGAGTCCTGACCGATCGCCGGCGGCGTCCGACATCGACCTGGCCGCGGTCGATCATCTGCTGACCACGACGCGCTCGGTGCGCCGCCGCCTGGACTTCGACCGGCCGGTGCCGCCGGCGTTGCTCGAGGAGTGCTTCGACATCGCCGTGCAGGCGCCGACGGGGTCGAACAGCCAGGGCTGGCACTTCGTCGTCGTCACCGACCCGGCCACCAAGGCGGCCCTCGCGGACCTGTACCGGCGGGGGTTCGCGTCGTACGCGGACGTACCGCAGGTGCCGCGGTTCGATCGCGACGATCCGCGCCGATCCCAGATGCGCGGGATCCTCGGGTCGGCCGCGTATCTGAACGAACGCCTCCACGAGGTCCCGGCGATGGTGATCCCGTGTGTCGAGGGCCGCTGGGAGGACCTGACGGTGTTCCATCAGGCCGGCTCGTACGGGTCGATCTTCCCGGCGGTGTGGTCGTTCATGTTGGCGCTGCGCGCCCGTGGCGTCGGCTCGTCGCTCACGACGCTCCACCTCATGTTCGAGGCCGAAGCGGCGGAGCTGCTGGGCATCCCCGACGACATCACCCAGGTGGCGCTGCTGCCGGTCGGCTACTACCTGGGCGACGGCTTCCGTGCGGCGGGCCGCATCGACGCGAGCACGCGGACCTACTGGAACGGCTGGGGGGCAACCCGCTGAGACCCCGCCGACGTCGGCGGCCGATCAGCGCAGGCGGAGTTCGTACAGCTGGTAGGTGAGCAGGTTGGTGTCGCGATCGAGGGTGCCATCGCCGATGAACTGGGCGCGGTTGAGCCAGTCGTAGCGTTCGTCGCCGCACTGGAACAGCGGCGACGTGGCGGCCCGGCCCGCAGCGAGGTCGATGCGACCCGCGTATTCGCAGTAGATGATCACGTCGTCGTCGGTGCGCAGGGTGAACCGTACGTCGAGGCATCCGTAGGAGCCGTCGGGTGCGAGCGTCAGCCAGTCGGCGGCCGAGGTGCCGACCATGCGGGCGTTGATGCGGTCGCCCTCGACGACGATGTCGTCGACCTCGGCGATGACCCGGGTCCCCTTGGGCCCGTCGGCGATGAGGAACTGGTCGGCGCCCAGTTGGGCGCGCATGGTGGCGGTGTGAACGAGCTCGGGTGGGGTCATGGTGTCGCTCTCTGTCGCGTGCTGCGGAGACGTGCTCGCCGGCGAGCTTGTCACAGGCGGCGCAGGCGGAACACGGGCACGGTCCGGCCCGCGAGCTCCTCGTAGCGGGCGATCCGTGGCGAGCGGGCGACCAGCGTCGGCCAGAGCGCGTCCCGAGCGGCGCCGCTGACCTCGATGGCCTGCACCGGCACACGCTCCCGACCGACGACGACCTCTGCGTTCGGTCGGCGCCTGAGGTTGGCGACCCAGTCCGGGGTGCGGCGCTGACCGGCGGCACCGCCGACGATGATCAGGTCGGCGTCGCCCATGCCGGTGCCGTTCGCCGGTTCTGCCAGGTACGCGAGCGGTGTGCGGCGCTCCTGGGCGGTGTGCCGGCCGGTCGTGATCAGCACCAAGACCGGGGTGCGGTAGAGCGTGGACACGATGCTGCGCCCGACGCGTTCGATCTGGGCGGCCTCGATCCGGTTGAGCATGCGTCGGACGGGCCGCGTGCGTTCGAGGAGACGCTGGCGGCGCGACGGGCTGATCAATGGTGCGGTGTCGGCGGGGAGCCTCCACGCCGCGTGGGACGGGGGACGAACTTCGGGGTCACGGCTGCGTAGGCGGGGTAGCCGGGGTAGGTCTCGGTGAGGGCTCGTTCCTCCCAGGCAGCCTTGCGATCGAAGAACACCACGGCGACGACGGCGAGGGCCAGATGGACGATGCTGCCCGATCGCAGGGTGATGCCGGCGACCACGGCGAGCACGCCGGTATAGATGGGGTGGCGCACCCATCGGTAGAGGCCATCGGTGCGCAGGGCTCCGGCGGCGGTCGGCACCGGCGTCGGTGTCAGTGCCTTCCCGAGTCCGAGAGCAGCGACCGCGACGAGCGCCAGGCCGGCGAAGAACACGACGCCGGCCACGACCTCGAGCCAGCCGGGTGTGGCCCAGTCGTCGCCGCCGGGCGTCAGGATCACCGCGCCGAGCACCACGACCTGGCCCGCGACCCAGATCCAGCCGATCGTCCGCGACTCATGGCCGGTCGGCCGGCGCAGGTGGTTCGTGTCAACGGCCGGGCTCGCCGGCGGCAGCGATGCGGTCCTCGACCGAGCTGAGCTCGGCCCGGGCCTCCTTGCCGTAGCGCGGTCGCGCCGGGCCTCGTCGCCGGGGAGCAGCGGGAGCTGGAAGTCGGTGTAGACGACCTTGCGGGGCGATGACCGGGGGTGGGCACGGTGCAGCGTGTCGCTGCAGTGCACGGTGACGTCGCCGGTGCGGGTCTCGAGCATCCGGGGGGTGAGGTCCAGGTCGCGGTCGCGGCCGGTGGCCATGGTGTTGGCCCGGTGCGATCCGGGAATGACGCCGAGCGCGCCGCTGGTGCGGTCGGCGCCCGTGACCGAGATGCCGCACGTCATGGCGTTGCAGTAGTACGCGTGCTTTCCCTGCGCCGCAGTCCTTGTGCCAGGGCAGATCCGACAGTCCTCTGACGATGCCGAGCGGTTTGATCAGACCCTCGGCGCCGCCGCTGTGGCGATGGCCGTCGCCCGTCAGGTCGGCGATCCACGCGAAGCGGTCGTCGGCGATCAGGCGCTGGAGCGTCGGCGACCTGTCGAGGAATCCGAGGATGCGAACGGCAAGGTCGGTGCCGTCGGCGTCGGTGGCCCACCAGGACGCGCCGTCGTCGGGTCGGGCCTGGGCGAGGAAGTGGTCGATGTCGGCGGCGATGGCGGCCATCTCGTCGGGCTCGAAGACGCCGCGGAGGTGCAGGAACCCGGCCTCGGTCAGGAAGTGGGCCATCTCGTCGCGGTCGTCGTCGATACCGAAGGTCCGGTCGAGGTCGAGCAGGCTCCCTTCGAGGTCGACGAGGGTGACGTCGCCGGACTCGTGGACCTTGCGCCCGTCGAACAGCGCTCGCAGGATGGGCTCCCAGCCGATCCAACCGTTGAGATCGCCGCGTGTGATCTCGACGCGCGCCGTCATCGCCAGGCCCATGGTCGACTGGATGTCCTGCACCAGGTCCGACAGGGCGTCGGCGGCGAGGCGGGCGACGATGCCGGCGCTGTCGGTGCCCCGCTCGACGGCGATGGTGCCGCCGGCCGAGATCAGGGTCCATGCTTCGTGACCGCCATGGTTGTCGGCGAGCTCGAAGCCCAATGCCGCCAGGCCGGTGTAGGAGAGCCCCCGAGCGGCCAGATCGCCGTGCACGGCGATGGCCCCGGGCACCACATCGTCGAGGATGTCGCCCCAGCTCAGCTCGTGCTGGTCGATCTGGCGTCTGGTGCGGATGTCGATCGTCATGGCGTGACCCCCTGCCGAGCCCCCGGCCCGCACACAGTATGGAACGCCCTGTGGTGGCCTGCCATCGGGGCCTCAGGCGCGTGGAGGTGTCAGCAGCGTCGCCATCGACGGGCCCGAGCGTGGTTCGGCAGGTGGCGCCTCCTGCGGACCGCCGCCTGCCGACACGTCGGCGAGGGCGAAGGCCAAGACGGTGCGGTCGGGTTCGCCGAACTCGGCGGAGATGCGACGGAAGCCGGTCTTGACGTCGCTGCCGGCGCGGATGTGCACGACGCGCTCGGGGTGGGTGTCGATCGTCGAACAGTGCGCCGGGTCGGAGGCCACGAGGTATTCGCGACAGGCGAGCGGCCGGTCGGGGTGCGCGCTGCACAGCCCATCGTCGAGCAGCGGGCACGGCAGGCCCAGCGAGAAGTAGCGCAGGGACGCGTGTCGTGCGGCGTCGGGATCGCCGATGAAGTCGTCGGGCCCGAGGCCGGCTTCGGTCAGCGCGGCAGCTGTGGCCTGGGCCCGCCGGGTGATCTGCGCCCGGCGGTCGGGCTCGAGCCGACCGACGGCGCCCAGGATCGAGCGTGATCTCGGCCGGGCTGACGGGCACTGCCTGGTGGCAACACGCCGTACAGCCCGGCCCACAGGTCACCCCGATCGCAGGATCCGCAGTGGAGCGCTCGGCGAAGTCGTCCAGCAGCGTCCGTGCGCTCGGGAGGAGGTCGTCGGCGCGCCGAACGACCTGGGGAAGCGGCAGGAGCGGCATGGTGGGACCTCGGACGGCTCGGTCCGGCCGTCAGCCCTTCAAGCCGTCGACGCCGTCGTACTTGAGGTAGCTGTCACGGGGCGGGGGGCCCAGCTTGAGTGACGAGTCGAACGAGATGGTCCGGGCCTTGAAGTCCTGGATCTCGAAGTTGCCGAGCTTGTCGAAGCCCTGGACCTCGGACTCGGGGTCCTGAAGTGCAGCCTCGAGGGCGGTCAGGGCGGCGGCGAGGTTCGGGGACGGCTGGTAGTCGTCGCCCATCTCGACGTTGATGCGGAGTTGGTCGGGGTTGATCGGTGCAGTCATGGCGAACGAGACGCGCAAGTCACTCGACGGTTACACGGGCTTCTCGCAGATTCGGCGTGTCAGCCGGCACGGATCGGGGCGATGACCTGTTCGGCGAAACGCAGGGCGGGTTCGACGTCGAGGGGGTGGCCGAAGTCCATCACGAAGATCGACACGCCCAGGTCGCGCTGGGCGCGTCAGTTGTTCGAGCCACTGCTCGGACTCGGCGTCGGTGGTGGGGAGGTCGCCGGCGATGGTCCTGCTGTTCGCGATCGCCGCGGGGTCGCGCCCTGCGGCCTCGGCGGCGGCGTCGATGATGCCCCGCTTGCGGAGCCAGTCCTCGTCGTCGCGGCCGAAACCGTTCCAGATGTCGGCCTGGCGGCCCACGATGGGCAGGCCGATCTTCTCGCCCGAGCTGCCGATGCAGATCGGCGGCACGACGTCGGGCCGTGGCGTGGCGGCGGCGTCGTCGATCGAGAAGTACTCGCCGGCGAAGCTGGGGTGGGCCTCGGTCCACATGAGCCGGCAGATCTGCACGACCTCCTCGAGTTGGCGCAGTCGCACCGAGGGTTTCGGGAAGTCGTACCCGTAGGCCAGGTATTCGTCCTCGCGCCAGCCGCCGCCGATGCCGAGGATGAACCGGCCCCCCGACAGGACCTGCAGCGTCGACGCCATCTTCGCGGTGAGGGCAGGGTTGCGGTAGCCGTGACCGAGGACGTGGTGGCAGAGCTTGACGTCGGGGAACTTCGCGGCGAGCCAGGTGAGGGTGGTGAAGCCCTCGAGGAAGCCCTCGGTCTTCTCGGCGTCGAAGCCGTAGAAGTGGTCCGCGATCCACACCGAGTCGAAGTGCGGGAGCGCCCCGGGCAGGATGTGCTCCTCCTGATACATGACGATCGGTTGGAAGTCGCTGCCTGCGTGTCCTGCCACTGGTGACAGCCAGCCGAACTCGATCATGGGGTCTCCTCGTCATGCTTGTCGTGCTTGTCGTGCAGTGATGAGCATGCCACCCGTCGAGGTGAAGCGGCTCAGGGCTCGATGGGTTCGTGGTCCCAGAGCTGGGTCTGGGGCGGGTCGCCGTAGAGCAGGGTCGCCGGGCTCTGCTTCTCGATGGTGCCGGTGAGGCCGCGGTACATGCCGAACCCGCACAGTTGGCGGAGCTCCGGCGTGAACGTGGCGACGATCTCGGGCGGGATCCCGAGGTGTTGGTTCTCCTGTTGGCGGATCCAGCCGGCGCAGTAGTTCATGGCCACGCCGATGCGGACCTCGTCGGCGGTGGTGTTCGCGCCGCCGCCGTGCCAGGTGCTGCCGTGCCACACCAGCACCGATCCCCGGGGCATCTCGGCGGCGACGGTGTCGATCTCGGTCGGGTCGGCGCCGTAGTCGGGGTTCTGCCAGCGGTGGCTGCCGGGCACGACGCGGGTCGCGCCGTTGGCCTCGGTGAAGTCGGTGAGCGCCCACATCGAGTTGCAGACCGTGGCGACGTGGGGCTTGGCCAGGGGTTGGACCTGGTCGTCGGCGTGGATGGGCTGTGCGGTCTCGCCCGGCGCCAGCGAGATCGACGCCAACGACGAGACCAGGCACTCGGGGCCGAGCACCCCTTCGATGAGCTCGAGGACCTGGGGCTGGGTCGGGACCTGCTGCCAGATCTCGCCATGGGCGAGGAGGTTGTAGGTGCGGGTGGTGCGGTTGCCCTCGAAGCGGTTGTTGTCGGGC
Organism: uncultured Acidimicrobiaceae bacterium; assembly: GCA_963716795.1. Lineage (GTDB taxonomy): Bacteria > Actinomycetota > Acidimicrobiia > Acidimicrobiales > UBA8592 > CAVQUE01. Next base: position 21,078 of record CAVQUE010000011.1, read on the forward strand.
GTGCGTTCGAGCGCGGCCTCGAGGCGGGCGACGTCGGCGAGCAGGGCGTCGACGAGATCGTCGTCGATGAGACCCTCGACGATCGTGTACCCCTGCTCGTCCAGCTCCCGGTGATGTGGTGCCAGGTCGATCATGGGCACCAGCAGAGCACACGGGCCCAGCACCGGCCGAGCGCAGCGCCGCGGGCCCTCAGCTCTCGACGGCCAGGGTGTCGATGATGGCGTCGAGGAGTGCGAGGTCTGGCTCCGCGCTGCGGTCGGCGAGCTCTACGGATACGGCGGCATCGCCGAAGGTGGCGACCAGCACGATGGTGTCGACGACACCGTCTGCGTCGCTGTCGGCCGGGGCGATCGCCGTGTCGTCGAAGCCCTCCATCTGACGGGTCCGGTCGAACGCCTCTGCGTCGAGGCCGAGTGCGCCGGCTGAGCCGGCGATGAGGTCGTCGATGGTCTGGCCATCGGCAATGGTGGTCGCGATGGCCAGACTTCGACTGCCTGTGGGGTCTTCGAGGATCCCCTGGTCGGAGTCGATGAGCTGCCAGTCGGCCGGGATGACGATCGTCGTCTGCGCCAACGGTGCGCCGGAGGGGCCGGCGGAGGAGAACAGCGTCACCCGATGGAGCAGCGGCGGAATCGCAGTGTCATCGAAGGCGATCGAGTCGCGCACCGCCATGGCCGCCGCCCACGACTCTTCGTCGTCGCGGTCGGCACGGACCTGCACGACGAATCGCTCGGCGCCGATGCTGACCACGTCGAGCTCGAGACGTTGGTCGTCGGTGACCCCGTCGATCCGTTCGGTCGGTCGGCCGTCGATCGTGGCACTCCCTCGGGTGATCTGGTCGGCGGTGAGGCCGGCGACACCGACGAGTTCGTCGGCGATCGTCGCATCGGCGGGCAGCGCCAGTGGCGCCAGGAGCTGGAACACCGCCACGGAGCCGCTGCCGGCGGCGTGCTCGTAGCTCAGGATCTCCTCGAGTGACGATCCCGTCAGCTGGTCGGGCTCGAGCGGGCCGTTCTCGGTGGTGACGAGCAGGGCATCGGAGGATCGGATGAGGCGCCAGTCGCTGGGCACGTCGAGCGCAATCGCGCCGGCGACCTGCGCCTGGGTGGCGGTGGTGACCTCGACGGAACCGAAGTCGATCTCCACACGATCGTCGAAGACGAACTCGGGGCCGCTCTCGAGGAACAGCGTGCCGGTGACATCCACGGTGTGTGAGCCGTCGACCAGTGGCACGAAGCCGCCACGGCCGGGGATCTCGTAGACGAGGTTGGCGTCGTCGTCGAGATCGTCGAGCTCGTAGCGAAAGATGTCGTTGCTGGTGCGGCGGGTCTCGGGGTCGATGAGTTCGTACTCGACACGGAGTTGGCCGGGTTCGGTGATGGGCCCGACGACGACCTCGAACACCAGCGGTTCGAACAGGGCGGGCTCGACAGCGGGGGTGCCGTCGGGTCGCACCGTGCGGAGCTCGAAGGTGAGCCCAGTGGCCTCGTCCAGGATCTCGGGGCCGGCTCGATCCTCGCCGAGCGCGCTCGACGATGTCGTCAATTCGCTGCCGCTGGCGCGGCCCGACAGGTCACAGGTGGCGCCGGCCTCGCCGGTTGCCGACGGCGAGCCGGGTCCGCCCAGGTCGATCGCGCAGCGCACGACCCCGGTGTCTTCGGGGTTGTCGACCTGCAGCGAGACCGAGAACTGGCCATCGACTTCGACGGGAAGCTCCCATGGCGTGGCCACCGTCTTCGACACGGGCCCGTCGCCGATGTCGTAGGTGACGGTCGCCTCGCCGCCATCGGCGTCCGCGGACAGTGTCAGCTCGAAGGAGTTGTCGGACGAACAGGCAGCGAGAGCGACGCCGCAGACGAGCGCGACGAAGGGAACGAAGACGCGGGAAGAGCGCATGGTCGGCCGGACGAGACGTCGGGGATTCGGTTACGCAGGCGGCGTCACGACGGGGGACGGAGGGCCGTGTCGAGTTCGGCGCGGATCGCTTCGATGTTCTTGCGGTTCTCGCCCCAGTCGATGAGGCCGAACACCAGTCGGCTCTCGAGCTCGACATGGGTTCGGTCGCCGGCGGCCGCAACCGACACCTCCAGCTTCTCGCCGAAGGTCGCATGCGCCGACTTGCGCCCGACCGACTTGGCGGTGACGTTCTTCATCGACTTCTTTGCGCGCAGCGTCCGGTCGGTGTCGGAGCTCTCCTTGATCTCGAAGCCGCAGTCGGCGAGTACATCGGGCAGCGCGGCCCAGACCACGTCGGGGTGGTGGTCGGTCGTGTAGGTCCCGCTGTACGTGCGTCCCATGGTTGCGCCCTTCGTGTGGTTGCCTGTCGGGGCTCGGACGATCGGCGTGGGGTTGCGTTACACGCCCGACCCTCGACCACCGATCGGGGCGCCGGTACGCTCGCGGCCCGTGGTTGTGATCGTCGTCCTCTTCATCGTGTGTATGGCGGTCGCGGTCATCTCCATCGCGAGCCTCAGCATCCAGCGGGGCCGACGGCTGCTGCCGCTGTGGGTGGCCGCTGCACATGACCTGGGTGTTTCGCCGCCCCCGCCGATGGGCGGGACGCCGAGGTTGGCGATCGCGGGATCTGTCGAGGAGTGGCACCTGAGCATCGCCGAGGGGACCCACGACGACGAGACGATCATCTCCTATGAGCTCGAGGGTCTGGAGCGGCTGCCGCTGGGATTCACGGTGAAAGCCGAACACCGGGCCTCGCAGATGCCGGTGGTCGGAAAGCTCTTCAGTGGTGGCCAGGCGCAGGTCGACACCGGCGACCCCCGATTCGATCAGGAGTTCATCATCGTCGGTCAGGACCCGGACGAGGTCCGTGAGTTCCTGACCGAGGAGCGCCGACGCGCCCTGTTGGGCCTTGCGGAGTCGTGCCCGAAGTTCCGGCTGACGCGCGGTGACCTGACGTACCGGTTCACCGGGGGCACCGAGAAGATCGACGACCTCGCCCGCCCAGCCCACGCAATGATCGACGCAGCCCGGGCGCTCACGGCTGCGGGCGAGTCCGTGCCCCCGGTGGGCGAGGTGTTCCCCGGCCCGGGCGACGCGCCCGCCGAGCCGGCGACCGCGCAGGCCGAGGAGCCGGTCGCGCTGGCGTCGGACGCAGGCGAGACGTCGCCTCCGTCGCCGGCCGGTGTCGTGTTCCCTGCACCGGACCCCGCCGTCGAGGCCGCCACCGATGATCAGCTCCCGCACAGTGGGTGATGGTCGAGTCGGGTCACCATGTCCGGTGTCCGGACGTACTGGTACGGTCGCCACGATGACGGTGCTCGAGGAATTCGTGGAGACGTGCCGGTCGGTGCTCGATCGTGCCGACGCCGCAGATCGAGTCGCTGCGGCGATGACGCCGGTGCTCGCGGACTCCGACGCACTGTCGGCCGCGATCGAGGCGCATCGCCCGCCCGGCGGGGGGCCGGCGGTCATCCACCGCAGCGACGACCTGACGGTGCTGGGCCTCGCCGTGCCGGCCGCCTTCGTCAGCCCTGTCCACGATCACACGATCTGGGCGGTGGTCGGCATCTACATCGGCGCCGAGGACAACGTGTTCTATCGGCGTGCCGATGCCGACAATGCCGACGGCGGCATCGTCGAGACCGGCCGAGCCGTGCTGCACACCGGCGAGGTACTGGCGCTGCCGCCCGATGCGGTGCACCGCATCGCCAACTCCGGCACCGACACGATGCGGGCCCTGCACGTCTACGGCGGCGACCTGTTCGCAACGCACCGAAGCCAATGGGACGACGACACCGGTGAGCGGCGTCCCTTCGGCTCGCAGCCGTCGAGCGAAGGGGCCTGAGCGATGGCGTCGGATGTGGTGTTCAAGACCCTCAACGCGATGCACCGGGGCCTGCTGAAGGTCACCGGCGGTCGTGCCGGCTGGTCGGCCGGGAAGATGCCGGTGGTCGAACTGACCACCACGGGCCGCAAGAGCGGCGAGCCCCGCACCGTCATGGTCACCTCACCCTGGCAGGACGGCGAGACCATCGCGCTGGTGGCATCGGCGTGGGGCAACGACGCGCATCCCGCCTGGTTGCTGAACCTGCGCGACGACCCGTCGGTGATGGTGCGCACCGAGACGGGCACCCGAGCGATGACGGCCCGCATCGTCGAGGGCGACGAGCGCAATCGGCTGTGGCAGCAGATCATCGAGCACCACGACCGCTACGCCGAGTACCAGTCCAAGACCGAGCGCGAGCTGCCGGTCGTGCTGCTCGAGCCCGTCGGGGGTTGACCGGTCTTCGGCGACGTTCAGCCGTTCGGGGCCCAGCTGCCCCGTGGCGCGTAGTCGTCGAGGGCGATCCGGGGGCCGGCGACGGGGTTGCGCTTGTCGCGCTCGCCGGGCTGCCCGAGGGTGACGATCATCGCAGGGTCGATGTCGTCGGGAATGCCGAGAATCCGGCGGGCGACGTCGGGGTGATGGATGGTCACCGGACAGCTGGCCAGGCCCGATGCCTGGGCGGCGACCATGAGATTCTGGGCGTGGCGGCCCACGTCGAACATGCCGCGGGGCCCGACGTCGTTGCGCACGGTCGCCACCACCACGACCGGCGCCTCGTGGATCCAGCTGGCGAAGTCGCCGGCGTCGCGCAGCGCCGTCTTGGTGTCGAGGTCGGTGACCACGACCATGCGGACGGGCTGGCGGTTCTTGGCCGACCCGGCCATGCGGGCCGCATCGAGGATCCGGTCGAGGGTGGCGTCGTCGATCGGGTCGGGCCGGTAGCTGCGGGTGTCGCGCTTGGCGCGCAGGGCGGTGAGTGCATCCATGGCCACACCTTCGCACGGCCGGCCCCGAGGTGGGTCGTACTAGGGTCGGCGGCACTGCACGCAAGAGGGAGCGCACCATGGCGGCGGCGACACACATGACGGTCCGGCTGGTCCGGTTCGACGGGATGCGGGAACTTCCCGGGGCCGAGGGCTCGCTGGTCGGCGATCCGCTGCGCACCATCGTCGGGTCCGACGGCCGCGCGGTGGGCTCGCCCCCCGGGAGCGCCACGGCATCGGTGTGGGCGATTCTCGGTCTCTTCGACGACGAGGCGTCCGCACGCGCCGACTTCGAGGCAGGCGACGCCGGCGTCGACTGGGCCGGCGACGCCACCGAGTCGTGGATCGGACTGTGCCGACCCTTCAGTCATCGGGGCGAGGTCGACCACCTCGGCAACGCCGAGCCGGGCAGCACCTACACCGCCGATGACATGCCTGCACCCGACGGGCCCTTCGCCGTCATGACGACGGTGGGCTGGGACTTCGCCGCACCCGACTTCGACGTCGCTCGGGCCATGGACTTCGCAGCGGGCGTCGCCGCGGTCCGCACCGCCATGGCCGAGGTGGATGGCCTGCACTCCCAGCAGGCGTTCACCGCGGAAGGGTTTGCGGCCGACGGCTTCACCTTCACGTTCTGGCGTGACGATGCGGCCATGCGGTCGTTCGCGTATCGCCCGGGTGTCCACAAGGACCAGATGGACCACTACAAGCAGGTCCACAACGCCGACCGCACGTCGTTCACCCGGCTCCGTGTTCTCGATCGCGCCGGCACCTGGCACGGGACCGACCCGCTGAGCTGGGACGAAATCCTGTAACCACCCCAGGGGTGCGGCGTCTTGCTGCTCGACCAGACAAGAAGAGAGTCGGATGAACCAGATCGCGGTCGCTATGCCGCCGGCGGGCGGTGGCCCCAGAAGCTGGGCTCGGTGATCTGGGTGACGGTCCAGGTCGCCTCGTTCACCAGGAGTCCGTCGTAGCCGAACTCGACGTCGAACCCCGAGGGTGACCGGCTGTAGAACGACACCATCTGATCGTTGGTGTGTTTTCCGAGCCCCATCGAGATCGGCGTGCCGGTCTGGTGGTGGCGCTCGAGGGTGAAGCCGACGTCGTCGAGCGTGCGGGCCTCGAGCATGAAGTGATAGAGCGCCGCCTCCGGTGCGCTGACGAGGGCCAGGCTGTGGTGTCGCGGGTTGCACCGCAGAAAGACCACGTCGTCGTCGCCCGGCTTCCAGTAGTCGCTCACCCGGAAGCCGAGAACGTTCGTGTAGAAGTCGACGCTCTCGGCCGGGTGCGGGGTGCCCAACACGATGTGTCCCATGCCCTGTGGCCCGGTCGCGAACCCGCTGACCCCGGTCGGCGACACGAAGCGCTCGTGATCATGAATCGGGCCGTGGAAGAGTTCGACGGCGAATCCGCCCGGATCCGTCGTGCGGACCAGTCCTCGCACTCGACGGTCGGCGCAGTCGGCCGGCGACACGGTCTCGATGGTGTATCCGGCCTCGTCGAGCTCGACGATGGCCGCGTCGAGCGCGGTCGCGTCGGGCAGCTCCCACCCGGCGAAGGCCAGCCCCTCGGTCCCGTCGGTGGCCCGGACCACGACTCGGTGGGGCCGCTCGTCGATCCGCATGCGGAACCCCTCGTCGTCGGGGATGACCATGGTTCCCAGCAGTTCTGCGTACTCTCGCCAGCTGTCGACGTCGGCCACGTCGATGCCGATGTAGCCCAGTCCTCGAATGTCCATTCTCGTCCTCCTCGTTCGGTTCCTGGGTCGAGCATGAGCCGATCGTCGACCTCTGACAAGGTGAGAACACCGTCCGCCGATGGTAGTAATGGGACATGCTTGCCGACGTCACGCCCGTGCGGTATCGGCCGCACGACGACGGCTACCGCCTCGATGTCGAGGTTCTCGACGCCGCCGAGCTCCGACGGCGGGTTGCGTCCGACCCCCGACGCGGGTTCGAGCGGGTCGACTTCCAGTGCCTGCTGTTTGTCCGATCCGGCGTCTACACCCACACCGTCGACTTCGAGACCCACCGGTGCACCACCGGTTCGTGCGTGCTGATCAGGCCCGGCCAGGTCCACCGTTTCGGGCCGGCGGGCGACTGGGACGGTTGGATGCTCATCGTCGCCCCGCACCACGTGCCCGACGAGATCGAACGGCTGCCGGTACACGTCCGCGTCGCCGGCGACGTCGCCACCGCGTTCGTCGAGGCGTTCGCCCGCATGGCCGCCGACACGGCGTCGGCGACCGACCCCACCCACCTCGACGATCTCCTGGCTCTGCAGGCCCGGCTGCTCGTGAAGCGGCTCCACGGCGGCCACACCGATGCGGACGCAAACGGCTTGATCGACCGCTCGACGATGACCCGCTTCCGTGCGTACCGGGCCGCGGTCGACGATCACTTCCGCCGCTGGCACCTGGTCGCCCCGTACGCCCGACACCTCGGGTGTTCCGCCAAGAGCCTCAACCGTGCGTGCCGGGACGTGGGCGATCTGAGCGCCAAGCGGGTGATCGTCGAGCGCATCGTCCTCGAGGCCAAGCGCCTCTTGGCCCACAGCGCCGAGCCGGTCGCCACGATCAGCGAGGAGCTCGGCTTCGACGAGGCGACGAACTTCGTGAAGTACTTCAAACGCGAGACCGGCGCCACCCCTGCGCAATTCCGCAAGAACCTGCTTGCGGGCGGGTGAGCGAGAGCCGGTGTGGCCCGGTCCTTCGCCCCTGGCGACGTCACACGCCGGACCGTCACGGTGATGTCGTGGCGGCGAAACTCGAGTGGACGAGCCTGGGCCTCTTCCTGGTCGTTCCCGCGGCTGCGGTTGCGTTGACAGCGTGGCAGGTCGCGATCGACCGGTCGGTGCTCGACGACTACTTCGGGTCGCTGAGCCCGGTGGTCGTGATGACGGGGGCCGCCGTGGCCGGCGTCGTGGCGATCCGGTACCTCGAGGGGTCGTCCGACTTCGCGATCGTCGCAGACCTCGTCTTCCGCTTCGACGAGGACACGAACGTGGTGATGCCCGATGCGCTGCACGCCGACGTCGAGCTGTGGAACCGCATCATCGCCCGCTGAGGCACAGCGGGACGGCTGCCGATCGGGACGGCTGGCAGTGTCGCCGCCATGGTCGTTCTGAGCGAGTTCGTCGAGACATGCCGATGGGATTCGTCCGCCCCATCGATGCTGGCGCTGCACGTCTACGGCGGCGACCTCTTCGCTGCGCACCGCAGCCAGTGGGACGACGAGACCATCGCCCTGGTGGCATCGGCGTGGGGCAACGACGCGCATCCCGCCTGGTTCCTCGACCTGCGCGACGATCCGTGGGTGACGGTCCGCACCGAGGCCGGTACCCGGCCGATGACGGCACGCATCGTCGAGGGCGACGAACGCACCCGCCGAGCGTCGGTCAGTCGCTGCGATGGCGCGTCACGGCGCCGGTGGTGCCGTCGACGGTGACCAGCTCGCCGTCGTGCAGTCGGATCGACGCCTGGACGGTGCCGACCACCGCCGGGAGTCCGTGCTCGCGCGCCACGATGGCCGCATGGGCGAGCGGGCCGCCCCCGTCGGTGACCAGCGCCCCGGCGATCGCGAACAGGATCGACCAGGACGGCGACGTGGTCGGACAGACGAGGACCTCGCCGGGGAGCAGCGCAGCGAAATCCTCCTCGCCCCGCACCACCCGAACCCGCCCGGTGTACGTGCCCGGTGAGCCCGGTGTGCCTCGGAGTTCGTCGCCCTCGCCACGTTCGGCCGTCTCGCCGGGAAACTCCATCTGCAGGCCCCACATCACCGCCTCGTTCAGTCGCCGACCGTGGCGAGGGAGCATGCGCAGATCCGGTGGGTCGTCGAGCACGCCGACCACGGCAGGGCCGGGGTTGGCCCGGGTCCAGGTCATCTCGCCCCGCCGGCGTGCGACCGTCGGCCCGAGTTCGCCGTCGCGGCCCCGCAACGCACCGGCCAGCTCGTCGGCGGTGCAGAAGACGGCGTCGCCGGCAGTGGTGAGTCGACCCCGTTCGACGAGACGGCGCCCGGCCTCCACCACCCAGCGGCGGAGGATCCCGCAGGGGACGTTGTCGGTCAGCGCAACGTTCTCCTCGCGCACGGGGTACACGCGTCGTGCCCGTTCGAGCGCTGCGGTGAAGCGGGTCTCGTCTGCCTCGGCGAGTCGTGCCCGTGCCTCGGCTTCGGCTCGAGCAGCGACCTCGTCGTCCGGTGCCGGGCCGTCGTGGAGGAGCAGCCGGGTGATCAGCTCCGGTCGTTCGATGATCGCAGGCGCTCCCGGGTCGTAGTTGGTGGCGCGCCAACCATGGGTGTGCAGCCAGCGGCCGAGCTGGTCTGCGAGGTCGGCATCGATGGTCTCGAGCGCTGCGACCGGCTCGTCCGGGGTGGCCCGCAGTGCGTCGGCCAGTGTGGGCCGCAGTGCGACCTGTTCGCCGACTGTGTCGAGCTCCCGGATGCCGGCGACCGAAGCGGGCGAGCACCCGACCAGGAGTCGCATCGTGTCGGGCTCGTCCCAACCGAGGAGCTCCCGGCACGTCACGACCAGGTCGTACAGCGCCAGCGTGTAGGGCATGTAGAGCTGGAAGTGGACGTAGTGGCCGTCGTGGAGCAGGCCGGTCGCCCGCTCGAGGTGGTCGATCAGTGCGGTGTCGTCGTGGCCGGCCAGATCCTCGGCGAGCAGGGACCGGGTGCGTTGTTCGAACTCGGTGCGCCAGCGCTGGTCCCAGGTCGCAAGTCGCTGTGTGGCCAGGTCGGTGGTGGCGGCCCGTGTGGCGGTCCTCATGCGGGCGCGCAGCGCCGGGACCAGTCGGGCTGCGAGGCCGATGGCGAGCGCCGGCGGCGTCGACCCCTGTGGCTCGGGCGAGCCGAATGCGGGTACCGGCCGGACGTAGACCTCGCCGCCGATCGAGACCTGGTCGAGTCCGGCCACCATCAACCCGAAGTCGCGGCTCATGGCTTCGACCGCGGCGCCGGCGGAGGGTCCGAACAGCGACCATCCGAAGGGCGTGACGAGCTCGGTGTAGTGCGCGACGTCCTTCTCCCAGCCGGAGCCGTCGAGCTGTTCGGTGGGGCGCACGGGTGCGGTGGGCGATGTCGTCATGGCGTCTCCTCGTCGTCGGGCGGGGCTGTCGGGTCGATGTCGGGCAGGTCGCCGTTGCGCACCGCCGCGATGAGGGTGTCGACCGCCCAGCGCATCAGCGGGCCCGCCTCGACGCCGGGAATGCCGAACTCTTCGCGCATCCGCAGCCAGGACTGGGACGATCCGAGGCAGCGCAGGAGACCTGCGACCTGCGCGTGCCGGCGTTCGTCGAGGTCGGGGAAGGCGGAAGCCACGATGTCGAGCATCTCGTCGGAGTGCCGTCGGGTGTCGGCGGAGTAGCGCCGGGGGTCGGCGTTGAGCAGCGCCTCGGCGCGCATCTCGACCGCGTGGCGATCGGACGTCCTGAAGAGCCATTCGACCCGCGGGCCGATCTCGTCGATGCTCTCGACGGCGTAGCCGCCCTCGGACTCGTCGAGCAGTTCGTTGCCGCGGGCGGTGATGCCCTCGAGGAGTGCAGTCCGGTCCGGGAAGTGCCGGTAGACGGTGGGTTGGGACACCCCGGCGCGCGCAGCGATCTCGCGCGTGGTGATGTCGTCGGCTCGCCGATCGGCGAGCAGCTCGATCAGGGCATCGAGGATCAGATCCCGGGTCTTGCGGGCCTGTTCCTCCCGGAGTGGGGAGTGGTACGGGCGGGGAGATTCGTCGGTCATGGGTCGCGGTGTGGGCGCTCTCGTCGGTGGTTCTCCGCACCGCACCGTACACGAGAGCCTGCATTATTGACGAGAGAAATCTATTGACAATAGGAGTCTCTCGTGAAATGTTCGGTGCCACACACACCACGCAACGAGGAGCGCACCCCATGACCATGACCGGAACCCCGAGCTCGACGGCGGACACGACCCGCATTCCGCAGGTGGTGCAGGCGGCGCCGGAGGATCGAGCCCGCTGCACGGCGACGGTGGTCGCAGCGTTCGTGAACGACCCCCTCATGCGGTGGATGTTCCCCGACGCCGAGCAGTACCTGACCGCCTTCCCCCAGGTGATCCGCCACTACGGAGGCACGGCGTTCGATCTCGGCAGCGCGTACCGCACCGACGACTTCGCCGGCGCCGCCTGCTGGCTGGCGCCGGGCGAGTCCGTCGACGAGGAGGCCCTCGGCGGGGTGCTCGAGGCCGCCATCGACCCCGCACGCCTCGGGGTGGTCTTCGAGTTCATGGAGCAGGTCGGTGCGTCGCACCCCGAGGTCGACCACTGGCACCTCCCGGGTATCGGCGTCGATCCGAGCCGTCAGGGCGCCGGCGTCGGCTCGGCGCTGCTCGGGCACACCCTCGACCGGGTGGACCGCGACGGCGTCGTCGCCTACCTCGAGTCGTCGAACCCGTTGAACGTGCCGCTGTACGAGCGGTTCGGGTTCGAGGTGATCGCCGAGATCCAGGCCGGCGACTCTCCCACGATCTGGCCGATGCTGCGCCCCGCGCAGGTCTCGGCCTGAACCTCGTCACCGCTTGACTCACCGCTGCAGCGATGCGAGGTCGCGAGCTGAGACGATGGGGCGATGTGGTTCGAGGATTTGGTCGGGTTTTCCGAGGGGGACGGCGCGGAGGGTGCGGGCGAGGACGTCCGAGCGCGTCTGCGGGTCGAGGGCGAGGAGATGGTCTCGACCGTCAACGGGCGCAGCATGCGCTGCGGAACGCTGGAGCTCGCGTCGCTGGACGATCTCCGCCGCGAGACGGCCGGGTCGGGTGGGGGACCGACGGGACTGTCGCTGCGGGAGGTCGTCGGCGATGCCGGGTCGCTGCACCGCGACCCGCGCAATGCAGGGGCGGTCTTCCAGGCCGCGTCGCAGTTCAACCTGTTGGAGATGGTGTCACCCGACGTGACCCCCGAGGCCGGTATCACGGGCTACGCGAACGATCGGACACAGGGCCCTGCGTGCGCGGTGGCCTGTGGTGCGGGGACGATCCTGCGGCACTACTTCGTCGAGGTCAACGGCCGCATCGGCCAGAGCGCCGAGGATCAGATCGACTGCCTGGCCGACGTCGGCACGCATCTGTTCGGTGACGACGAGCCGGCGTGGACCATGCGCAACGGCTATGCGATGTTCGACGCTGTGGGTCTCGCCCGGGTGAACGATCGGCTGGTGTCGATGTCGCCGGGCGAGCTGGACGAGGTGCGGGGCCGGCTCCGGCTCGGTGTGCATCACGATGTCGAGGTCACCACGGCCCCGTCGGGTCATGTCGTGACCCAGGTGTACTGCTCGGCGCTGCCGGTGGCCTACAACCGTCTCGCGTCGGAGGACTTCGAGCCGTTCGCCCGTCTGGTGCTCGAGGCCGCATACGAGGCGACGCTGCGCGCCGCGGCACGCAACGCGGCCCGGACCGGGAACCCGACGGTGTTCCTGACGATGCTCGGCGGCGGCGTGTTCGGCAACGAGGTGGCCTGGATCGTCGACGCAATCGACCGTGCCTGCACGGTCGCTGCGGACCTGCCGCTCGACGTGGCGATCGTCAGCTTCGGGTCACCGTCGCCGGCCGTCGGCGAGCTGGTGGATCGGCGTGGGTGAGTTGCTCGCTGCTCGCCGGTGAATGACCACTGCCTCCGTGCTCAGGTTCCGGCGCCGGTCGCGACGTCGCGTGGTTCGAAGACGACCACGGGGGTCTCGACCGTGCGGGACGCGGCATAGGCGTCGAGGCCATCGTCGATCTCGGCCCAGCGCCGCCACAGTCGCTCGCGCTCATCGCCCTCGCCTGCCCAGCGTGGACCCCTGACCTCGGCGTTCGTCAGAGTCGAATGGCCAGACACCCGACGCGGGCCGCAAGCACGCCAGGGTGACCTCAGTCCCAGCGAAAGAACGCCACCGCCGGGATACCGGCCGCGACGGTGTAGGCGCCGAGTACGGCGAGGTCGGTGCCGTTCCACCCGAACCCGAACCACGGGTCCTGCAGCGCCGTCACGAGGTGCGACAGCGGGAGCACGCCCGAGACGTCGCGCAGCCCCGACGGCAGGACCGCACGCGGCGGCGCGGTGCCCGAGATGAGCCACAACCCGAAGAACAACAGCAGCCCGATGCCCTGGGCCGAGCGACTGCTGCGCATCATCGCCGTCAGCAACAGCCCGATCGCCCCGAACGCGGCGGTCCCGAACACCACGGCGACGACGACCCCGAGCACGTCCTCGGGGAGCATGACGTCGTAGGTCGTCCACGCCACGATGCCCATCAGCACCGCGCCCGCGGCGAAGGTCACGAGCGCGACGGTGAGCTGGCTCGCGACCAGCAGCCCGATCGGCACCGACGACGCGCGCAGACGGCGCAGGATCCCGCGCTCGCGGTAGCCCACGAGGTTGATCGGCAGCGTCATCAACCCGAGTGCGGCGACGATCACCGCGACCGACGCGACCGTGTAGTAGTCGGCCGGTGGCACGCCGCGCCAGACCAACATGCCGTTCTCCATGTCCTGGGCGTCGGCCTGATCGTTGCCGAAGACCGCCGACAGCAGCGCCATCATCATGAGCGGGAAGGCGAGGACGAAGACGATCGAGAAGGGCTCGCGGCGGAACAGCCGGAACTCGGCACGGGTGAGGGCGAGATAGCCGTGCACGGCGATCAGTCCCGGACCGTTCGACCGGTGAGGACGAGGAACGCGTCCTCGAGGGTGGGGCGGTCGACCCGCAGGTCGAGCGGGACGATGCCCCGCGCCACGAGCTCGGAGGCCACGATCGCCAGGACCGGGCCCCTGCCACGCACCTCGACCGCGTCGCCGTGGCGGCCGACCGATTCGACGACGTCGAGCTGCTCCAGCCAGCCGAGGTCCGGTTCCGGCGTGGTGAAGTGCACGAGCGACGCCAGCCCGAGGCCGTCGATCAGGCCCTGCGGCGTGTCGATCGCGACGACCGTGCCGCCGTCGACGACCGCGACGCGATCGCACAGGTTCTCGGCCTCGTCCATGAAGTGCGTCACGAGGACGACGGTGGTGCCGTCGCGGCGGATCTCCCGGATGAGCTCCCAGGTCGCCCGCCTCGCCTGGGGGTCGAGACCCTGGGTGAGCTCGTCGAGGAACACCAGCTCGGGGGAGTTGACGAACGCCAGGGCGACGAACAGGCGTTGACGCTGGCCGCCCGAGAGGCTGTCGAAGGCCTGGTCGCGCAGGTCGCGCAGCTGCCATCGGTCGAGGAGCTCCTCGCAGTCAACCGGGCTGCGGGCGAACGCGGCGAACAACTCGAGCGATTCGGCGACCCGGAGCCTGCCCGGCAGGGCCGAGTCCTGCAGCTGGGAGCCGATGCGTTGCCGGAGCTCCGATGCCTGGCTCGCCGGATCGAGCCCGAGCACCCGGATCGTCCCGCCGTCTGCGTCGCGCAGGCCCTGGATGCATTCGACGGTGGTGGTCTTGCCTGCACCGTTCGGCCCGAGGATGCCGAAGATCTCGCCCTCTTCGACGCTGAACGAGACGTCGTCGACGGCGACCGTGTGGCCATAGGTCTTCCGCAGATGGTCGACGCTGATCAGCGTTGCCATGCGGGACCCCCTCTCGATGCTCACCCCTTTGACTGCGACCCTAGGCCACGGGCCGCCACGCCATGACCGGCGGCGCAGTGGCGTCGCCCGATCGGGTGGGACTACGTTCGAATGTCTGGGCCCCGCGTCTGCGCCGGCCGCACAATGCTCTCCGGCGTGGCTCGGCACATGCGGGCCAGGACAGGGGCCCTGCGGCCAAGAGGGGGACGCATGCCCAGAACGAAGCGGGCTTCGAGAAGGGGTCGGTGGCGTGTCGGCACGGTGCTGACGGCGGTGGCGGCGGTGATTTCGTTGCTCGTCGGACCGGCTGCTGCGCAGGAGTCCACCACGCCCGTCTCCCAGGTGGATCCCGGCGAGGGCCCATGTCGGCATCGCGATTGCGCAGATACGGGGCGGGAAGTACGTCCTCACCGGTAGTCACTTCGAAGACAGGGTGACGGCGTTCAGGCTCCGTCGGAACGGCGAGTTGACCGAGTCCGGGTCTGCCACGGTGGCCGAGGGGTCGAGGCCGGCGGCTATCGGCTTTGCGTACGGTCGCTACGCCGTCGTGGCCAACCAGGCATCGGCGGATCTCTACGTGTTCAGGCTGGACAGGCAGGGTCGCCTGACACGGGTCGGCGAGCCGGTCGGATTGGTCGGCCAACAGCCGGTGGGCATGGCCGTCGGCCCAACTGGACTGGTCGCCGTCTCGGGTGGCACCACCGGAGCGGTCGCCACGTTCCGTCTCGACAGGAGCGGAGCGATCGAGCGCAGTGGGCGGTACCGCGGTCCAGGTCCGGCGGCCGGCATCGCGATGCGCGGGAACACGATCTGGGTGACCTATCCAGACAGCGGCGAGGTCCATGTGCTGCGGTACCTGCCGACGCGCGGTCGCCTTCGTCGCGTGGCAGTGCTCACTCCCGGCGGGCGGCCCATCGACGTGAGCGTCGCCGGCAGGAATGTGTTCGTCGTCTCCCAACCTGCCAGGGCCGGTGAGTCGAGCGAGGTCGTGAAGTATCGGTACAACCGGCGAGGCGACTCGACCGAGCACGCCCGCGGCGACGCCGGCCTGTTCGTGAGCGCCGTTCTGGCGGACGGGCCGATCGTGCTCGTGGCGACGCTCGACCCGGCGGGCGTGAACCAGATTCGGCTCCTGCGCCCGGGTTCGCTCCGAGAGCGGACGGCGCAGCGCATCGTGTTGTCCTCGCCGCCGTCATCGATGACCATCGCTGCGGCTCGCGTGCGCGGCGCCAGGTACGTCGCCGTCAACGAGTTCGGCAACGCCACCACCTCGGTGTTCCGTCTGCCCCGATAGCGGGCGCCGGTCAGGTTGCCCGTTCGGCGAAGCTGCAGAGGGTGGAGGAGCTGCATCTCGTCGACGCTGGAGGCGGTCATCGAGAAGATCACCGGGTGCGGGCGACTCGTCTCAGTCGGCGACCGGCGGGCGTGACTCGACGCTGGACCACATCGCCTCGTCGGGCGTGGCCAGGACGCGAGCGTAGACCGCCGGCGGGTAGGCGAGGTGCGGGCCGGGGCTGTCGGGGCCGGGTTGGGGCACGGGCTCGGCCGGGCGCTCGTAGTCGGCGGGTTCGATGACATCGGCTCGCCGGGATCACGATGCGGCGTGGTCGAGCCACAGGACCGCCGCACGGACGCGTCGGTGCTGGTCGGTGTCGTCGGGAAACAGGTCGAGCTTGTCGAAGATCGACGAGATGTGCTTCTCGACGGCGCTCGTGCTGAGGACGAGCGCCTCCGCGATCGCCCGATTCGACCGACCCTCGGCGATCAGCCCGAGCACCTCACGCTCGCGTGGGCTCAGCCGGTCGAGCAGCGACGCCGGCCGGCGGCGCAAGAGCTGCTGGACGACGTGGGGGTCGATCACCGCGCCGCCTGCGGCGACGTCGTTCGCCGCGGCGAGAAAGGCGTCGATGTCGCTCACCCGGTCCTTGAGGAGGTACCCGACACCACCGTCGTCGGCGACGAGGAGATCCCGGGCATGGCGGCGCTCGACGTACTGCGACAGCAACAGGACCGGCACGGGATGCTCGAGCCGCCGAAGCTCGAGCGCGAGCCGCACACCCTCGTCGGTGTGGTCGGGTGGCAGCCGCACGTCGGCCACGACGAGATCGGGGCGCTGGTCGACAGCGGCGACCACGACGTCGTCGGCGGTCGCATGCGATGAGCACACCTCGTGGCCGGCGTCCTCGAGCAGCCGTTGGAGCCCCGTACGCAGGAGCGCATGGTCCTCGACGAGGATGATCCTCATCTCGTCGCACCGATGGGAACGGCGGCGGAGACGATGGTGCCGGTGCCGGTTGGGGAGTGGAGGTGCAGCTCGCCGCCGATGGCTCGAAGGCGCGCGTCGAGCCCGTCGAGGCCTCGACCGGCTCGTGGTCGGGCGCCCCCGATGCCGTCGTCGGTGACGACGACATCCAAGCGGTCGTCGCGTCCGATCACGCAGATCGTGATCCGCTGCGCCCCGCTGTGGCGGACGGCGTTGGTGACCGCTTCGGACGCCACGAAGTAAGCGGCTGATGCGGGCTCGTCGTCGACCGGTCGGAGCAGATCGACCGCCAGCTCGACCGGGACCGGTGCGCTTCCTGCGAGCTCGCCCAGCGCGGCGTCCAGGCCGGACTCACGCAGCGAGCGGGGTGCGAGGCCCTGGACGAGCGCACGCACGTCGTCCATCGCCGTCTGCAACATGGTCTGGGCCTCGTCGAGGTCGTGCGCGGCGCGTGCCGGGTCGGCATCGAGGCGCTTGCGCGCGCCGGCGATGGTCACGGCCGCCGAGACGAGTACCGGTTGGAGCCCGTCGTGCAGGTCGCGCTCGATGCGCTCGCGTTCGCCCTGCGCGGCCTGCTGCAGGAGTCGCTGCCGGCGCTCGGCCTCCTCGACGCGGGTGCGCAGGTCGGCGTCGGGAGCGCCGAGCAGACGGCCGACACACCTGCGGTGTGCCCCAGCGAGGGCCCGGCCGAGTGCCGGCCCTGCGAGCAGCGCCGCAGCGCCGTTGACGGCGAGCAAGCTGACGACGAGTGGCCTGGCCAGGGGAACCGGCCCGATCGAGATCGATCCGTCGGGCAGCCACCACCCGCCCGACACCGCAGCCACGGTCGCAAGCGCCCAGGCAGCGACGACGACGAGCTCGGCAGCGGCGATCGGACCGAACGTCACGAGATGGGCCACCTCGCGCCACGTCGTCTTCGACTGCAGGTGAGCCCGGAGGCGATCGAGCCTGGTTCCGTCCGGATACGGCTCGGCTCGCGTGGGTCGGCGCCCGAGCAGACGGCCCGCACGGTCACGTTCGATCTCGGCGCCGAGTGGCACCAGGAGCAGCGTCGCACCCGCGACGGGGAGTCCGAGCGGGAACAGCGCGATGCCGGCCGCCAGGCCTCCGGCGACGACCGTCGTCCAACACGCGCCCCACGGCACCCCGACCAGCACGTGACGGGCGAGCGCCCGCCTCGGGGCCGGGTCGTAGGGCGCCGTTGCCGTCACGGGATCAGCTCCTCGGCGTCGGTGGGGAAGCGCTCGAGGCAGTCTCGGAGCTCGCCGGTGTCGTCGGCGTCGTCGATGCACTCGTCGAAGGAGTCCTCGTCGTCCTTCCACTCGTCGCCCCAGATCGTCCAGGCCAGCCCGCCCAGGACGACGACGCTGAGGGCGGTCGTGCCCAGGACGAGCCCGGCGAGCGCCTGACCCGGGTTGGTCGATGCTCCGGCTCGGGCTGAACGGCGGCCGCGGATGCCGAAGACGACGGCGAGGACGCCGGTCGCGATCGCGACGGGCAGCAGGAACAGCCACCAGCCGTTGGCGGCGGCGACGACGGCGACGATGCCGAGCGTGAGCGCGGCCACACCGGCGCTGTTGTCGGTGGGGGCGGGGGCAGGCGTCTCGGCGGCAGTGCGTTCGTCGGGATTCATCGGATCGTCCTTTCGTGTGGGTTGGCCCTCGACGGTAGGAACCGGGGCGCTCCGGGCCCAGGGGGCCCACTGGTGTCTCGGGTTGCGGTCCACCACACCCCCCGACCGGGGTCGACTGTAGGAATCGATGCGCCGGCGGTCGCCCGCCTCAGGTGCCTCTTTCGAGGCCGTCCCCAGGACGAGGACGCGCGCGGGTCTCCTCCCCAGGGGGGATGGCATCGGGGGAGCGGGCCGGGTGGGCCAGATCAGTGCCGTTGGTGATCGTGATGGGATCCCGGGGCCGCGGCGGCTTCCGGCGGGCGGTGCTGGGACAGCGGCTCGCCGTGTTTCACGACGACGACGCCGGTCTAGGTCGCGTTCGCGCGGGCGGCGAGCGCGGCGTTGCGCACCCGTTCGAAGTCGGCGTCGGTGTAGGGGCCGTGCACGCCCGAGATGGTGGCGAGCTCCATGCCGTGCTTCAGGCCGAGCTGGTAGATCTCCTTCACCTTCGGCCAGCTGAGGTTGCGGCCCACGGTGAAGCTCTCGTAGCGCCCCTCGAGCGCCAGGACGATCGTCTCGGCGAGGCATGCGTACACCGTGCCGTCGGGCAGCCCGATGTTCTTCATGCGAGGTGTGCCGGGCAGCTCGACCTCGCCGGACTCGATCACCAGCACGTCCGGTCGCCTGGCGACGTCCTCGGCCGACAGGTCGAGCGGGCGAGCCACGTCGGTGATCACGCAGCCCGGCTTCACGTTCATGATGTCGAGCACCTTGTGTCCCGCTGCCGACGTCGCGGTGACGATCAGGTCCATGTCGGGCAGGGCGGTCGCCGGGTCGGTCGCGACGTGCACGGTCGCACGCGGGTCGTCCTGTTCGATCTCGTGCTTGAGCTGCAGCAGCTTGGCCGTCTCGGGCGACACGAGCCACAGTTCGTCGGACGCAAGGGCCAGGAGGCGGGCGCACGCCGCGCCGATCGAGCCCGAGGCGCCGATCACCATGGCTGTGCCGTGCATGACCCCGTCTTCGTCGACCTCGGCGATCCCGAGGCGCCGCAGTGCGTCGGCTGCGGCCCACAGCGCGCCCGACGCGCTGTAGCTGTTGCCCGTGGTGACCGGCAGCGATGCTTGCTTGGCCACGGTCACGCCGGCGTCGCCGACGACCTTGGTGAACGCCCCGAGGCCCATGATCTGCGCGCCGAGTCCGCGGGCGAGGTCGGCGGCGGCGAGCAGCCGGCTGTACGTGAACTCGGGCGGGTGGGCGAGCATCTCCTTCGGGGTGCCGCCGATGGTGATCAGCCAGCCCTCTGCACGGTCTCCCGTCGGCGACTCGATGCCGGTCACGTGGCTGTACAGGAACGGCGGCACGAAGGCCATCGTCTTCTCGACCACCTGGCTCATCCCGGGGATGCCGGTCAGGAGCCCGAGCGGCTCGATGTTCTTGAAGTACTCGGTCGACAGCGGGTGGATCACGAACGCGAAGCGGTGGGTTCGGCGGTAGCCGTGGGGCCACAGCAGACGGGGTTCGAGCCCGGCGTCCTGGATGAACCGGGCCAGGTCGTCGGTGGTCAGCTCGGCGCCGGCGGGCAGCGTCGCGGCCACCATCGCCTCGTAGGTGGCGGGTGCCACCATGAAGTCGAACGGCTGCGGGTTCACGTCGACGACGAGGTCGGCGTCGTGGCCCGCGAGCGTGGCGAGACGCTCGTCGTCGATCGTGCTCGTGATCACGGCCTTGCCGGTCAGGTCGCCGAGACCGAAGCGGACGAGGTCGGGGAACGAGCCGATGATCACATCGGCGTCGTGCACAGCGTGGTGGGCGAGCTTGTCGGTCGCCCACCCGACCGGCCCGGCGACCTGGTGCTTCACGAGGCCGGGCACGTGACGCCAGGCGTACTCGCCGATCGCCGCGGTGGTGGCGGTGATCGGGTTCGACTTGACGCTCCCGGGCAGTGCGACGTCCTGGTGTGGGGAGTCGAACACGATGTTGTCGGTGAACTCCCGGAGCACGGCGACCGTGCGCTCACCGGTCGAGTCGCCGATCACGACGACGCGGGCGTTCAGGAAGTAGCCCGGCATCTCGGCTTCCACCCGTCGGATCGCCCACTCCTGGAGGATGTCGGACAGCAGCGAGTCGTCGTGCACGGGCACGCTCGGCCCGGCGATGCGCCGGAGTTCGGCGAGCGGGTCGCCGTGGCGATCGGTGGCGCGTGCGTCGCGGGCGCCACTCACTGCGATCGCGTCGGCGTCGCGTGACCACTGGCGGGTCCGTTCGACGACGGTGCCGCTGGTGGCGCTCGTGCCGACCCGGACCAGCCGGAAGCGCCGTCCGGCGACGGTGACCTCCTCGTCGTGGTCCCACTGGTCATCCCGGAAGGTGACGTTGACGACAGTCGTGAACGTTCGGCGCGCCATGGGGCCCGAATGTACCCCGCCGCGTCGGGCCCGATCGCCGGAGCGGACGGGCCGCCGCGACCCGGCCGGGAGCATCGGCTCCTGACCGACGTCACCGGTATCGGCGATCTCGGCGCGCACGTGTTCCTCCGGGAGGCCCAGGTGCTGTGGGACGAGCTCGACCCGTACGCCGACGACCGGACCCTCCAGCGGGCAGCGGTGCTGACCCTCCTCTCGACCGCTGCGGAACTGCGGCGTACCGTTCCCGGTGTGCGTACCTTCGCCCGTCTCGTCGCCGCGATCGTCCGCTTCGGGCTCGCCGGCGACACCGACGAACCCTCGGGCACGGCTGACCATGCCTGATCCCGGGTTCGTCGCGCCGACGCTGGCAACGCTGGTCGACGAGCCCGTCGACGGCGAGGAGTGGATCTTCGAACCCAAGCTCGACGGCATCCGGTTGATCGTCGTGCGTGACGGCGACCGTGTCCGGCTGTGGTCACGCAACGAGAAGAACCGGACCGAGCAGTACCCGGAGATCGCCGACGCGCTCCTCGCGCAGCCGTGCGATCGGTTCGTGGTCGACGGTGAGGTGGTCGCGTTCGACGGGAACCGCACGAGCTTCTCGCGACTCCAGCAGGGCCAGGGTCGCCGCTACCTCTATCTGTTCGACGTGCTCCGCCTCGGCGACGACGATCTCCGCTCGCTGCCGCTGCGGGAGCGCAAGTCGAGACTGCGGTCGGAGATCGACTTCGACGATCCGATCCGTTTCTGCACCCACCGCAACGGCGGGGACGGTGTCGGCCCTGCATTCTTCGAGGAGGCGTGTCGCATGGGATGGGAGGGTCTCATCGCCAAACGCGCCGACGGGCGGTACCGGTCGGGGCGCAGTCGCGACTGGTTGAAGCTGAAGTGTGTGGCGCAGCAGGAGTTCGTGATCGGCGGCTACACCGATCCGGGCGGGTCTCGCACGGGTCTGGGCGCCCTGCTCGTGGGCTACCACGACGACGGGGTCCTCCGCTTCGCGGGGCGTGTGGGGACGGGGTTCGACGACAAGACGCTGCAGCGAGCTGGCGTCGATGCTGGCCGACCGCGAGCGGAAGACGTCGCCGTTCGACGACGCGCCCGGTGGCGCCGACGTCCACTGGGTCACGCCCGACCTGGTCTGTCAGGTGGGGTTCACCGAGTGGACCCACGCCGGCAGGCTCCGCCACCCGCGGTACCTCGGTCTGCGCGACGACAAGGAGGCCGGCGCCGTGGTCCGCGAGGCGCCGAGGGCGACGTCGTGAGCACTCGCACCGTGGCCGGACGCACGATCGAGCTGTCGAACCTCGACAAGACGTACTTCCCCGGCGGCGGGGCTTCCCCGGCGGGAGGCTTCCCGGTGACGAGCCGATCCGCAAGGGCGACGTCGTGGACTACTACGAGCGCATCGCCGAGCAGATGCTGCCCCACGTGGCCGGGCGCCCGCTGGTGCTGCAGCGGTTCCCCGACGGCATCGACGGGTTCGGCTTCTACCAGAAGAACACGCCCGATCACGTTCCCGACTGGATCGAGCGGGTCGAGATCGACACCGCCGACGGCGGGTCCACCCGGTACCCCGTCGTCGACGACGCGGCCGGGATCGTCTACTTCGCCAACCAGGGCGCGATCGTGTTCCACACCCTGCTCGCGAAGGCCGACGCACCGATGTCTCCGGTCGAGGTGATCTTCGATCTCGACCCGTCGAGCGACGATCTCGCGCCTGTCCGCGCCGCAGCCGAGGAACTGCGATCGGTCCTCGAGGACCTGGGACTCGCGCCACGCGTGAAGTCGACGGGCTCGCGTGGCCTGCATGTGGTGGTCGACGTGATCGACGACGGTGAGGTCGGGTTCGACCTGACCAGCACGTTCGCCCGTCGCGTCGCCGAGATCGTGAGCGAGCGCGGGGACTTCACGCTGGAGTTCCGCAAGAACCAGCGGGCGGGCCGGCTGTTCCTCGACATCCTCCGCAACGGCCCGGCGAGCCACGCCGTTGCGCCCTACTCGTTGCGTCCGATCACAGGCGCACCGGTCGCCGCACCGCTGGACTGGGACGAGGCGCTGAGCGCCGACTTCCACCCCCGGCGGCATCACGATCGCCAACATCTTCCGCCGGCTCGGGCAGAAGACCGACCCGTGGGCCGAACCGCCGCGACCGACGTCGACCATCGCAGACGCCCTGGCCCGCCTCGAGGACACCGACTGAGTGTTTGCCGAGGTGGCCGGCTGCTTCTGGCCTCAGGATGTCGGGCGCGGATCCATGTGTTCGCCGAGCCAGGCCATCACGGCCTGCTCGTCGTGGTCGCCGGCTGCAATGCCGACGATCAGGTGCACCGCCTCGTCAGTGGGGACGTCGAGCCGATGGCCGTTGAGGGCGAGAAAGAGGGTGAGCGACTGCCAGGCCAGTCGCTTGTTTCCGTCGGGCAACGGGTGATTGCGAGCGATGCGAACAACGAGGACCGCTGCCTTTTCGATCAGCGACGGATAGAAGTCCTCGGCGCCGAAGCCGGCCTGGGGTGCGTGCAGCGCCGAGTCGAGCAGGTCGATTCGCGCCGATCGGCTCAACGTGTGCGCATCGATCCCGGTGACGGCCTCGGCGACGATCAGTGCCTCGGTGAGCGTCAGGTATCTCACTCGGCCAAGCGGTCGAGGATCTCCTTGTCCCGCTCGACGAGCACGTTGAGGAGCCCCATGAACTCCTCGTCCTTGCGGACCCGATCGAGTTCGGCCTCGAGGGCGTCCAGGATCAGTTGATTCACGCTGACCCCTCGAGCCCGAGCAACCACCTCGGCAGTGTCGGCGAGCTCCTCCGGCAGTCGAACGGTCGTTGCCTTGCGCGTCATGACGTCATGCTACCAGTCGGCTCGGCCGCGCCGGGCGGCCGAGCCGCCGGTCGTGCCGGAGTCGGTCGCAATGGTGAGCGGATCGCAGCGCCACCCGGACGCATGCGGCACCAGCACGAGATGGACAGTCGTGGGCCGGGTCGTCCCGCTCGGGCGACGGGAGCGCCCGAGGGCTGAGTACCGGTCGCCATGGCGAAGATGGCGGAGCTCCCAGGTCATGGCCATGGGGCGTTCGCCGACGTGGCTGCGGTCGGTGGCCGGGCCGAGGAACCATGGTGTGGTCGTCGGCTCGCAGGCGCCACGACAGCAGGATCGTGTGGCCTCGTTCGACGTGGTGGCGACAGCGGAGCCCCGTGTCGCTGCCGGCGCGTGCGGCTGACGTGCTCTCCCAGTGGATGAGGCGCCGGCTGATGGCGTCGCCGCGGCATCGGCACGTAGTGTCGAGCGACGATGCCGGGGCCGCCGTAGGTGCATGCGTCACGGCCGCCGGAGTGGTGCCGCAGGGCTTCGACCGCTTCGATCTCGACGGAGTCCGACGGCGGGCTCCGGACGGGCGCTCGGCGGGCGCGCCGAGGTCCCCGCCGGGGCGGGGTGTTCGGGGCGTGGGGTTCTTCTGGCGGGCGGGGGGTCGGTCGGCCGGCTTCCCGCTGCGGTCACTCGAGCGTGGGCGGTGGCGATGGATCGCCGGCTCGGGATCCGGGTTCGGGGCGGTCATCGGGCGGGTCCGTGCGCCGGTCACTGCCATGCTCGGAGACCTCCGATGTCGGTGGCGCTGGTGGCCTTCGCCCGTTGGCGTGGTGTGGGTGGTGGTGGGTTGGGTTGGTTGCTCTTGGTGTGGTTGGCGGGGCCGCAGAGCATCTGGCCGTTGCGGGTGGCGGTGGGCCCGTTGCGGCTCCAGGGGACGATGTGGTCGGCGTGGAGCCAGCTGGGTGGGGCGTCGCAGGCGGGTTCGGCGCATCGGCCGCGTTGGGCGGCGGTCATCGCTTCTTTCATGTAGCGGGGGAAGTCGCGGCGAGCCGCGTCCGATGTCGAGGAGTTCGCCGTCGGGCTCCAGCACGATGCGGCGGATGGTGGCGACGCCGAGCAGGGCCAGGACCTGGTTGGGGTGGATGGGGGTGCCGTCGACGAGTTCGCAGCGCCGCAACGGGTTCGTGGGGTCGATGCCGAGGTCGTCGCCGAGAGGTCGACCGTCGGGTCCGATGGGCAGCACACCGGCGTCGGCGGCGGCTTTGCGGCACATGGCTTCTTCGAGGATCTCGAGGCCGACCACGACGTGCACCAAGGGGGCGCCGACGGTGCCGTCTTTGCGGATCGCGCCGCGGGTGACCAGGTTGACGAGCGCGTCGGCCATCCGCTGGGCGTGATTGCGTTGGCGGGCCTCGGGGTTGGTGGGGTCGGCGTCGATGCGGAACAGGCGCAGTGCTTCGCGTTCGATGGCGTTGCGGACGGCGTCGCCTTCGACGGTGTCGAGGTCGAAGGATCCGCTGAGGGTCCCGTCTGCTCGTTTCTTGAGGGTGCAGCGGCGGTTGCGGGTGCGTTCGTCGGGGAGTGTTGCCGTCGGGGTCGGCGTTGGCGAGCCAGCGGTGGCAGATGTCGATGAAGTCGTCCCAGGTGATGTCGCTGGCGGCTGCGTCGACGAGGTAGTCGATGCCGGCCAGCAGGTGGTGGTGGGTGCGGGGGTTGTCGAGCTCGCGCAGGGTCTGCGCGTGGCGCCGGGTGATGCGCCCGGCGGTCAGGGCGTCGGCGACGGCGGGGAAGGCGGCGAGCCAGGTGCCGAGGGCGAGGTCGGCGCCGACGTCGGCGGGGTTGGTGCCGGTGCGCAACGCGACGAACTGGCGTAGGGATCGGGCCCGGTCGAGCTGATAGAGGGCGGCTGATTGGCCTTCGGCCGCAGCCGTAGCACAGGAGCCCGTCGATCTGGGCGCGGATGTCCTGGAGGCCGCAGAGCCAGTCGGCGAGCTCGTCACGGTTCCAGCACGACAACGGCACCTCGGCCGCGTCGGTGCAACGCGCCACGCAGCTGGTCGAGCACGACAGCAGGCGATTCCACGGCAGCTCCTCCTCTGGACGAGTCCCGGAGCGCACGCAGAAACGCAGGCGCCAGGACCATGACACGACCGCCGGACAGCGAGGCGGGTGTGCGTGTCGGTCGGTTGCAGAGGCAACCCGAGGGTTGCGAGCATCGCCGGGGAAGAGCGACGTGAGATCACGCTATCGAACACACGTTCGATACGCAACACCTGGAAGGAAGTTTCTCGAGGACGTCGATGTGCAGCGGTGGTGTGGCCGGCGCGCCCGAGATCCAGCCGTGTCGGGGGCCGGCGCCGGATTCCGCGAGTGCCGTCGGCCGGGCGGCATGGATCGCCGGTGTTGGCTCGGGAACGCCCTTCCTGGCCGCTGAGCAGGACCACCTCGGCGAAGCCTCACTCGTCGCCGACATGTCGAGCAACCTCGAGGACCTGGTCGGTGGCGCCGAGGCACATCTCGGCATCGGGTTCGCTCGTCGAGCCGTCGGCGATGTGCGCCATGCGTCGTGCTCGCCCATCGGGTGGGGAGCGCTCATCGTCGAGCGGCCGCGCTGCCGACAGCTGCCGACCCCCCGAGCCCGACGGCTATCGGTGCCGGTCGAGCGACCGCGCTCTGCAGCGGCGCCCGACGATGCCGGCACGCCAGGCGATGGAGCAGCGTCCGAGCCGGGGCAGCTGGGGTGTGGTCCCCATCTCGTCGCGAAGTCCTTCGTTCGATGCTGACGTCGACCAGCGAGCGCTGGACCTCTCGAAGGAGCAGACCATGACCATCATCACCACCACCGCGGTCGAGACCACAGCAGCGACCGCCGTCGGCGCCGCGCCGGCGTCGGGCCGTCGCACGAAGGGCCTGCGACGCATCGCCACGGTCCTGACACTCGCGGCGATCACGATGTTCGGCACCCTCGTCGGTGGGACGGGAACGGCCGATGCCTGGGCGTGGAGCTCCCACGTGAAGGTCGCCGGGAACATCTCGTGCGAGAACCGTGGCGTGGTCGGGACGCCTCGGGTGTCGATCCGCCTGAACCACGGGGAGAGCGGATCGGCGTCGGTGAACTGGCTGAACAACGACGGCATCCAGTTCCGCCACATCCCTTCGGGCGGCACCGCGGGAACGATCCTGCGGAACTACTTCGTCGAGGTGAACGGCCACCTCGGCCAGCGCGCCGACGACCAGATCGATTGCCTGGCCGATGTCGGCACCCACCTGTTCGCCGACGACGAGTCGGCGTGGGTGATGCGCAACGGGTACGCGATGTTCGACCGTGACGGCCTGGAGCGGGTCGACGATCGTCCGGCCTCGCTGTCGCCGGAGGAGCTCGACGAGGCCCGGGGTCGGCTCCGTGTCGGCGTGCACCGCGACGTCGAGGTCACCACGGCGCCGTCGGGCCATGTGGTGACTCAGGTGCACTGCTCGGCGCTGCCCGTCGCCTACAACCGCCTCCCGGCGCAGGGTTTCGAGCGGTTCGCCCGTCTGGTGGTGGAGGCCGCATACGAGGCCACCCTGCGGGGGACGGACGGGAGCTCAGGGCGGCGGAGCCCTCGACCTCGGACTCGCCCACCTTCAATGCGGCGGCGCCGCCGGGGTAGCGGGGTCGGCCTCGGCGGGCGCGGGGCGTCGTCGGCGGGACGGGTCGGTAGCTGCCGGCGTCGCGCTCGGGGCGCAGCGTGGCGAGCTCGGCCCTGGGCAACTTCAGGCCCGCATAGACGACCAACCGCTTGGTGTGGGGCTGGCGCCGAGCCTCAGGTTGCCGTCCCACGAGAAGGGAACGGGGGTTGGGGGAAAGTATTGCCGCCGCCTGCGTCTTCGCCGCCAAAGTCGAACCCCTGGACATCGTCGTCATCGGTCGACGCCGGGCCGAACAGCTCGGTGGCAGAGCCCGACACCATCTCGACCTCTTCCGCAGTGAGCGCGAAGCGACCCGAAGTCGGTCATGTCGCCCAACGCAGCGCGCCGAGCGACCTCGCCGTTGCTGGTGAACATCTCGAATGCCCGACGAACATCGTCTCGCGCCATGATTACTCCAGTCAGAGTGGATATGGATGGGGACGCCGCGCGTGCCTCATCCTCCAGGACTCCATTCGCAGCTGCGGGTTACGCCCGAAGGGCCTGACGATGGCGACGTCGGGCTCCAGCGACTCGAGCCGCCCGAACTTCTTCGGGAACCCGCTCGCCACGTTCCACGACACGACACGATCCGGAACGTGTCCGGGTCGTCGATGGAGGCAGGGGCGTCGGGGTCACTGGGCCTTCTCCACGAAGCTGCACAGGGTGGAGATGAGCTCGCATCTCCTCGACGTTGCGGGCTCGGCTGTCGAGGAGTTCTTCGGTGCACACCAGGTAGGCGAGGCAGCGGGCGCGGCTGATGGCGACGTTCAGGCGGTTCTTGCGAGAACAGGAAGTCGAGGCCGCGCGGGACGTCGGCGGCGCTCGAGGCGGTCATCGAGAAGATCACCGCGGCGGCTTCTTGTCCCTGGAACTTGTCGACGGTGCCGACGCGCACGGCAGCGGTGGCGGGTCGGCGCGCGAGGGCGGCGCGGATGGTGGCGACCTGGTCGTTGTAGGGCGCGACGACCAGCACCTGGTCGGGTGTCGATCGGGTCGGGTGTCGCCGTGGTGCGTCGGTCCAGTGGCTGCCGATCAGGTCGGCGGCCAGGTCGGCGACGATGGCGGCCTCCTCGGGCGAGGCAGTGGAGCGGCCCTCGTGCACGGCAGGGAGCCAGCGCAGGCCGGTGCCGTGTTCGGTGTCCTGGCGGGCGCAATCGGCGTGTGGTCGGAGGCGGCCTTCGTAGATGTGGTCGGAGATGAACCCGCACACGTCGGGGTGCATGCGCCGGGTGGTGCCGAGGAACACGCCACGGTCGGCGCCGATGGTCGACCTCGTCGCCCAGCAGGTGTTCGAGCACGCTGACGTCGGCCCCACGGGGGTGGGACTCCCTTCACCACCTGGGGGAGCTGCAGCGGGTCGCCCAGCAGGACGACGTTGCGGGCGCCCATGGTGGCGGCCAGCGCGTCGGCCAGGCCGAGCTGGCCGGCCTCGTCGATGAACAGCACGTCGACGGGCCGCTCGCGCATGGCCTTGTTGGCGAAGTGCCAGGTGGTGCCGGTGATGAGGTGGTACTTGTCGCGGGACGCCGGCGTCGGCGCTACCGGCGTGGGTGACGGCGGCCGGGAGTTCGGGACGCTTGGTCTGGGACCGTCGGGCGATCTCGAAGTCGTCCAGCTCGCCCGCCTCGCGCAGGACCTCGATGGTGGCGTCGAGGAGGTTGTCGATTGCGGCATGGCTCATGGCGCAGATGCCGACGCGCTTGCCGGCCTGCAGCAGCTCGTGGATGAGGTGGGAGCCGGTGTAGGTCTTGCCGGTGCCGGGCGGACCTTGGATGGCGACGGCGCTCTGGTCGAGCTGCCCGATCCAGCGACGCATGTCTTCCAGCTCGTCGGTGAAGCCGCCGGCTGCGCCGGTTCCGGTGAACCGGGGGACCTCGCCACGTAGCAGCGTCATGGCGGCGGGGTTCGGGGTGGCGGCGGGGTCGAGGACGTCAGCGGCGAACGCCGACAGTGCCTCGGGCTTGGGCGCAGCGCCGGACGGTGTCGCTGACGACGATGGCGTCGGGCACCACGCCCGCCTCGGCGCAGGCGTCGTTCCAGGTGAGGCGGACCTCGCCGCTGCAGATGCGTTGGGCGACGATCGCCTCGGTGCCCGGCGCGTCGCTCTGGTCAGCGTCCGCATCGAGATCGATGCCGTCGATGTCGACGAAGCCGAGGAGCCCATCGGGGCGGCCGAACACGGTCGGCGCCTTGCCCTTGGCGGCGAGCGCGGCATCGAGGGTCTGGGACGGGAACCGGAACACCAGCGCCGTGGGCACCGAGGCAGGGTCGCCGTTGGCCTTGGTGCGCTCGATGGTGTCGACGTACTCCAGGCCGGCGATGACGCCCGGGTCGTCCATCTGGGCGGCCGGCTCGTACTGGGTCGCCTTGACGGTGAGCTCGCCGAACACGGCGTGGGTCTCGCGCCGCCAGTAGCCGAGCAGGTGGGCCAGCAGGTGCTCGGGGCACGGCGGTGACCTGCATCGGCTGCGTCGCTGGCAGCGTCGGCATCGCCCGACGGCGGCGCAGGCGGCTCGATGGCCAGCAGTGCCTCGACCTGGGCGTCGAGCTCGACGTCGGCGGGTTCGGGTACCGCCAGGACGGCCGGGCGCCAGGCGAGGTCGGCGGGGCGGCGGGCCACGAGCCAGTCGCGCAGGGCCTTGGTGGCCTCGACGTCGTCGGCGTTGTAGCGGGCGATGCGTTCGAGGCGGGCGGGGTCGCGGTCGGCGCACCAGTGGTCGTAGTCGACCACGGCGCCGGAGCCCGGCGTCGATGTCGTGGCTGCGTTGGTAGCCGGTGAGCAGCTCGACGTGTTTGAGGCCGTAGGACTCGGCGCCGATCTGCATGGCGCCGGTGACCACGGGGAAGAGGTCGACGAACAGGCCGCTCTCGACCAGCTCGGCCAGCAGCGTCTCGCGCACGCCGTAGGTGCGGGCGAGGCCTTCGAGGGCGGATCGTTCGGTGTGGTTGTAGTGGTAGACGTGCATGCCGGGGTGGCGGCGGCGCCGGGCGGCGAGGTCGTCGATGAGGGCGGCGGTGGCGGCGCGTTCGTCGTCGATGTCGTGGGCCCAGCGGGCGTCGTAGGTCCACTCGCCTGCGTCGTCGCGCAGCAGGAGACCGAACAGGAAGAAGAGGCCCCGGTCGGCACGCCAGAAGGGGTGGCCTTCGTAGTCGAGGAAGATGTCGCCGTCGTCGGGTGCGGGCAGCGTGGCGTAGCCGGTGGGGCACGGGATCGGTGACGACGGGCAGCTCGTGGATGGGTGCGAGCGCGTCGGGGTCGTCGCGGGCGATCACCTGCAGCGCGGCCTGGGTGGTGAGCCGCTCGAGGCGTTCGGGCCGGACGCCGTCGACGTCGGGCGAGCTCGGGCGCAGCGACACCGCCGTCGCCGATGTGGGGTGCCAGCGCAGCCAGCTCTGCGATGGTGGGTGTGCCGTGATCGACCAGGCGCGCGGCGGTCGGCCTTCGCGAGCCCGGCGACGTGGACCAGCGAGTCGGCGGCGCGCCACTCGGCCTTGCAGGTCGGGGCGAAGTCGCAGAAGTCGCAGTGCGTGCACGGCTCGGGGGCGGTGGCGTCGGCGGTGTCGTCGGCCATGACCCGATCGAGCTGGTGGCGCAGGCGCCGCCAGTAGGCGTGGACGTCGTCGAGGCGGACCCGTTCGATGTCGCCGGAGCCGAGCCAGATGTGGAGGTGCTCGGGCGCGACGCCGGTGGCGGCGGTGATGGCGTCGGCGTAGAAGCAGAGCTGGAGGATGTGCCCGGGCTTGGCCTCGGCGCGGGCGAGCTTGGCGTCGAGCGGCTCCCAGGTGGTGACGCCGTCACGTTCGACCCGCAGCAAGAAGTCGGCGACGCCGCGCATGCCGTCGTGCAGGAACGGCATCTGGAAGATCACGTCGTGATCGCCCCCGAAGGGATCGAGCGCCGCGATGCGAGCCGCCCACTGGTCGAAGCGCTCCTTCTCCCAGCGGTCTGGCACCTCGAGCACCCGGCAGCCCCTTCGCCCGGTAGTGGTCGAGGCAGGCCTGCTCGTGCTCCAGCCCCTTCTGGCGCAGCATGTCCGCCATCTCGCCACCCGGCCCGGCCGTGGCGAACACCTCGCCGGCATCGCGCCGCCGCTCCAGCGTGAGCGAATGCGCACAGTCCAGAAAGGCCGTGATCTTGGTGGGCGTGAGGAGTCGTGAAGTCATGGCGGTGTCTCAGTCGGGCGACAGGATCAGCGGCCTGAACGTAGCGATGGGCCCGTGACGCGCCGCAGTGCCATGGCGGGACACCCCGGTCGAGCGGGGTGTCGGCGCGGGCAGGCGGGCTGCCCGGTCGTACATGTACTCGATGCTGTCGGCCCAGCGGTCGAAGTTCGGCTTCGGGGTGTCGCCGATGAACTCGAGCACGCCCGTCGACGAGGCGAGCAGCAGGTACCGGCCGTCGCGGTAGGCGACGGTCGCCCGTTCGGCGACGTGGAGGCGGCCGAATGGCGGGGTCGTTCGTAGGTGACGCGGGTGCGGAATGCCCGGCGCGCAGTCGCCGAGCCGAACATCGGTGGGCGGGTGCGGCGGTTCACGAACGTGAAGTCGTCGATGCGGAAGCGGCGGCAGTCGCGGAGGCTCTGGCGGAACCAGGTGTCGAGCGCACGCTGGGCCTGGCGGGGTCGTTGCGAAGGCGACGACCTGGACGAAGAGGAGCTCGTTGCCGCGGGATCTCGAAGGACCGCACCACCGATGCCACGGCCCGTGGCCCCCTGGCACGGACCCCCGGGCAGCGCTCGCCGTCGCCGCGGCGGGACCCGTTCGACGGTGGTGCCGACGGGCATCCGCCGCAGCGTCGGGCAGCACCCGGGCCAGCTGGCGGGCGAGCGCCGGCGGACCGCTCGACTGACGAACGACCTCGCTGCCCATCCCCCACGATGCGCCAGCCCCGGCGTCGACGGCGGCGGGCCGTGCCGTGAGGTCATCGACGGGCACTACCGGCTGGTTCTCCGTCGGCGCCGCCGCCGCAACTGGAGTGAGTGCGGCGATGGTGATCATCGCCGTGATTGCTGCAGTCAATGCACGTGCGTGCATGTGTCCCTCCCCGAGATTCGGTTCCGCCACCTGGTTGGCCCGACACCACCCCGGTAGGCGAGCGCCGTGACAACCTGACCGACACCCTCGCAAGCGGGAAGGTCAGGCGCCCAGTCCGAGGTCCCCGTGCGGTGCTGCACCGGCCGACGAGCGCGCATCGAGTTCGTCTCTGCGATCGACCAGGCGCGCTCGTCTCGGTCCCCCGGCGACTCACCATCGCGAACACACTGGAGGAATCCGCCGGGGTGCAACACCTCGGCGGGGGTCAGCGTCTCGGTCATGGGGCCCCTTGCTTTCAGTGGTCGTCGACGATCTCGACGACCGTCACTCGGTCCGCGGTGGGTGACGGATCGCCGTCTCGTGATCGGGGC
This sequence comes from uncultured Acidimicrobiaceae bacterium, assembly GCA_963716795.1. Taxonomy (GTDB): domain Bacteria; phylum Actinomycetota; class Acidimicrobiia; order Acidimicrobiales; family UBA8592; genus CAVQUE01. The sequence goes on from CAVQUE010000011.1 coordinate 53,556, forward strand.
TCTGGCCGGCCATCTGGTGGGTCGGAGCGCCGGGCGGCACGCCCACGACGTGCGGCACCTCTGATGTCGGCGGCGTCGTGGCTGTCATCCGTCTGCGCGGCGTGGGTGTCGGGAGGTTGGGTCCGTTGCTCTTGGCGTGGTTGGCGGAGCCGCAGAGCATTTGGAGGTTCCGGGTGGCGGTGCGTCCTGCGGGTTGCCACGGGTCGTTGGGTGTCCAGGGGATGATGTGGTCGGCGTGGAGCCAGGATGGTCGTGCGTCGCAACCGTGTTCGGAGCATTGGCCGCGTTGGGCGGCGAGCATGGCGTCTTTCATGTACTGGGGGAATTTCCTCGAGGCGCGGCCGATGTCGAGGATTTCGCTGTCTGTGTCGAGGACGAGGCGGCGGATGGTGGCGACGCCGAGGAGTGCCAACACCTGGTTGGGGTGCAGCGGGGTGCCGTCGATGAGTTCGCAGCGCCGGAGGGGGTTGTGGGGGTCGATGCCGAGGTCGTCGCCGAATGGTTGCCGTCGGGTCCGATCGGGACAACGCCGGCGTCGGCGGCGGCTTTGCGGCAGATGGCTTCTTCGAGGATGGGGAGGCCGACGACGACGTGGATGAGGGGTGCGCCGACGGTGCGGTCGGTGCGCAGCGCGCCACGCGTCACCAGGTTGACGAGGGCGTCGGCCATGCGTTGGGTGTGGTTGCGGGTGCGTGCTTCGGGGTGGGTGGGGTCGGCGTCGATGCAGAAGAGGCGGTGGGCTTCGCGTTCGATGGCGTTGCGGACGGCGTCGCCGCCGATGGTGTCGAGGTCGAAGGATCCGCGCAGGCCGCCGTCGGCGCGCTTCTTCATCGAGCAGCGGCGGGTGCGGGCTGGTTTCGTCGGGGAGGGTGCCGTCGGGGTCGGCGTTGGCGAGCCAGTCGTTGCAGATGTCGACGAAGTCTTTCCAGCTGCAGTCGGTGGCTGCGTCGGTGAGGTAGTCGATGCCGTCCAACAGGTGCCGGTGGGTGCGGGGGTTGTCGAGCTCGCGGAGGTGTTGGGCGTGGCGGCGGGTGATGCGCCCGGCCGCGAGCGCCCGAGCGACGACGGGGAACGTGACGAGCCAGGTGCCGAGGGCGAGGTCGGCGCCGACATCGGCAGGATTGGTTCGAGTGCGCAGCGCGACGAACTGGCGCAGCGACCGGGCCCGGTCCAGCTGATACAGGGCGGCGGATTGGCCTTCGGCCGCAGCAGTGCACAACAGCCCGTCGATCTGCGGCGCGGATGTCCTGCAGCCCGCAGAGCCAGTCGGCGAGCTCGATCGCGGCTCCAGCACGACAACGGAATGTCGCCCGCGTCGTTCAACACGCCACGGAGGTGGTCGAGTACGACATCGGGGGTCTCCACGGACAGCTCCTTCTCTGCGATGCACACAACAGCGGGCATCGGGGACAGCGACACACACGACGAGGCCCGAGAGCGAGGCGTGGGTGTCAGTGAGTTTCAGAGGCAACCCGAGGGTTGCGAGCATCGCCGGGGAAGAGCGACGTGAGAGCACTCTATCGAACATGCGTTCGATCCGCAACACCTGCGGCGAGAAAGTTCCGGAATGTCTGATGCGCAAGCTCCGAGAAGCGGTCACCACCGACTTCCCCGGCCAGCTGTCTTGCGCCCGCTGGTCGCTGTCACTCGCAGCCGATGCCGTCTCCGTCGCGGTCGAGGCCGTACTCGTCCCAGCCGATGACCTGCACGCGACCGGTGTAGTTCGGGCCGTTGCCACTGCCGCCGCGACAGTCGTAGTCGCCGATGCAGGGAGTCAGGCACGGGATGTAGGACGGGTGGCAGTTCTGCTGCGGGACTGGTGTCGCCGTCGGCAGCGGCCTTGGTGTCGCTGTGGGCGCCGGCCTGGGTGTGGCGGTCGGTAGTGGTGTTGCCGTGGGTCGGGGAAGCGGGGTGGCTGTTGCCTGGGTCTTCGGCGGTGTCGGTGCGGTGGTCGACGGCTCGGGTTCCTGGTCGCCACGGGGAGCTGTCGCCATGGCTGCGAATGTCTGGGTGTCGAGCTCGCCGGTGGGTTCGAGTCCGTGGTCACGCTGAAACTCGGCTGTGGCCGCCGCTGTGCGCGGGCCGAAGATCCCGTCGGCGGCGAGCTCGAAGCCCTGACCTGACAAGAAGCTCTGCCAAGCGGTGACGGCGCCCGGTGCAGTGAGGTCGAACTCCAGCACGAGCCGAGGAGCGGCTGTTGCGGTGGGCTCCGGTTGGGCTGTCGGCGCCTGTGTCGGCGCAGCGATCACCCTTCGTTTCGTCATCGGCTCCGTTCGTGTTCCCCACGCAGCCCGTCGCCATCACCACGACGACGAGAGATCACGCGCCCCCACCAGCGCACTCGCCGAGCTTCACACCAACGTCATGGCACTGCAAGCGGGCCCGGCGCCCGGTGATCCCCTTGGCCGAAGAGCTGCGCGATCTACCCTTGTGCGATGGGAGAGCCTGAGTGGGCAAGCTGGCTCAAAGAGCAGAAGCGGGCCGAGCGGTTCGAGTCTCACTTCGAGTACTCGTTCGCGCAGAAGGTCCTCAGCCGTGTGCCGGGCCTTTCGCCAGACGACGTGACGCCCCAGCAGGAATTCGTCGACGTCAATGGCCGCACACGGCGGATGGACTTTGCGATCGTGTGCAAGGGCCAACGAGTCGCCATCGAGGTCGATGGCTTCGACAAGAAGGGCGACGGCGGGGGCATGACCAGCGCCGAGCACGCTGACTACGCCCTGCGCGAGCGTTCGCTCACCCACGAGGGCTGGAAGGTCCTGCGCTTCGCGAACCGTGAGATCTACGACGACGCCCAGGCGCTATCGATGCAGATATGGGCGACACTCAATCGAGTAGACAGCGACGCAGCCGGAGCATCAGCGGCCGCTGTTCCAGCCGCGAGCATCGACGTTCCGCTCCCGGCCCCCGATGAGCCTGGCGGCGAGCGATCAGAGGTCAAACCCTCGCCGGAGTTCGGCACGCCACCGCCCACACGTGCTCCACAAGGAAGCCCCTCCGGATGGCGAGGTCGAGCGACGTGGGTTCTCGCTGCCGCTGGGGTTGTCGTCATTGTCGTGCTCATCGCCCTCGCCGGCGGAGACCCGGAGTCGGAGCCAGCCACACAACCAGGCGTCGATCCCATCTCGGTCGACGACTGCCCAGCAGATGCGCCGATCAAGGGCAACATCAGCGAGGACGACGAACAGATCTTTCATCAGGCCAGCGACGACTTCTACGACCGGACGAACCCGGAGATCTGTTTCGCCACCGCTGCCGACGCCGAGGCAGCCGGCTTTCAGCCGGCGCGTCGCTGAGCGCTGATGCGCCGCAAGGCGCAGTCGGTCGCTGTGTAGGTCTGATGCCGCCGCCATAGGTAGGTCGGGGTGTGGGCACCGTGATTGCTGCAGCAAAGATCCAGTCGCTGCTGCGGCGCCCCTCGCCAGCCCGGAGGGTTCTGGACCAGGGCCACCGGGCGCGCTTCACTGTCATTGCATGACCCAGTCGACGGCGGACGTGGATCACGCGTGGCGCCTGTTCACGTTCTCGCTCGCGTCCAGGAGCTTCGTGCGGGCGCCAAGGTTCTCGACGTCGCCACGTACGCCGAGCAGGGAGCTGTCGTCTGGTTTGCAGAACTCCCGGAGCACCCGGCCGTCCACGATCTTCGGCAGGCCGAGAGCGACTCCGACGAGCTCCTGCGGGTGCGGCGTGTGCCGAGCGTCGACCCGCCCGAACCCGACGACGAGCTCTTGCCGTGGATCACCGGTGATTGGCGGAGTGCTGACGGTCGGCTCAGCCTGTCGTCCTCCATTCAGGAGTCCACCGGCGACCGTGACATCCCGACGCGTACCCGTTACCTCGAAGACCACCCGGACATCACGCCGGCGTTCGACCGGTGGTTGCAATCGTGGAAGCGCTGGGCGGAACAGGACCGATACGACCAACCGGCACGGCGGCTGTATCGCACGGCTTGGGATGCGCACCGGCGAGCGACGGGCGACGCCGAGGAGATGGAGCTCCGGGCCGGTATGGGCCTGCTGACGGTCAGGAACGGCGACGGCCCGCCGACGCGTCGCCATCGTCTGATGGCTCCGGTCGAGTCCTCGATGGACGAGCGCTCGGGGACGATCACGTTCTCGGTGGCTGCGGAGCGCGTGGGCCTCGAGCTCGACATGCTCGATGTCGAGACGCCCCGCGATGTTCAACAGATCGCCGCCATCCGAGAAGACGTGCGGGAGTTCGAGGCAACGCAGTCGACCCGGTGGAGTCGCGACCGTTCCTGGAGCGGTTGGCGAATGCGCTCGACAGCGGGGTCGGGTTCGATGTCGGCGACGAGCCGCCGCGCTCGGTCGGCAGCATGCAGATCACGTTTGCGCCGGCGCTGATCCTTCGTCGCCGGTCGACACGGGGAATCATCGAGATGCTCGACGGGATCGCCGAGGCGATCGAGTCCGAGGGTGTCGTTCCCGACGGCGTGTACCCATTGATCGATCCCGATCGTCGGCCGTCCGCCGATCTCGACTGGTCCGACACCGCTGGCGCCATGGTCACCGTCGATGACGAGGTGTTCCTGCCCAAGCCCGTGAACGAGCGCCAGCTCGAGGTGATTCGCCGGGTCACGCGCCAGCCCCAGACGGTCGTGCAGGGCCCGCCCGGTACCGGAAAGACCCATACCGCGGCGGCGCTCATCTCGCATCTGCTGGCGATGGGGAAGCGTGTATTGGTCACGGCCCAGACCGACCGGGCGCTGGAGGAGTTGCGCGACAAGCTGCCGGAGTCCGTACGGCCATTGTCGGTTTCGGTCATCGGCACGGGGCGCAAGGACTTCGACCAGTTG
>CAVQUE010000012.1:0-341417 GCA_963716795.1 uncultured Acidimicrobiaceae bacterium
GACGACCCGCGCCGTGGATGTTCCCGACTGACCTCGGAGGCCCGAACTCACGGTGCAGTAGCTGACGAAGATCTCCTGTTCGGCGCCGAGTTCGCACTGTCGCCCTCGACCGTCCAGGTGGTTGCGGCGAGATTCTGGATCTCGGCCAGCGACAGGCCGGGATAGAGGTTGTTGGCGAAGGCGAAGTCCGCTGCGGGACCAACGATGATGTCGTAGGGCACTGTGCCGGCTTCGACGTCGGTCTGGGTGCAATGCGATGCGGTGATGACGCGATTCTCGCCGACGCCCCAACCGGTGCATCCGACCACGGGCTCGTAGGGGAACCCATCGTTCATGTACACACCGAGGCCCGGATCGCGGACGAAGATCCGGTAGTACACCTCGATGTAGACGACCGACGCTTCCGCGATCCGCCGAACCGAACGTCGCCGTCGGAGTCTCGGGCGTGAGTGGCGGGCCTTCCTGTGCCTGCGCTCCGGGGGACGTGAGCGTGGCCACCAGCAGTCCGATCGCAACGAACGATGCCAGAATGAACCGCATCGGGGGCCTCCTTCGTCAACCGGAACGTACGGCCGCGTTCGCGATATCCGTAGGGGCGAATGTCACCGAGTCCGATCGGCCAGGTAGCGCTCGACGGCTGCGACCTGGGCATGAAGCGCGTCGGTCAGGCCTGCAGCGATCACCCGGCCGACCTCGCCCTCGACCAGGCGACCCTTTCCAGCCGAGGTCGACGCGCAGGTCGCCTGCGACGGTACGACGCGCACCGTTCCCGGGACCGGCTCGACCCGGTAGGTGCCGGCGAACGCCAGCAGACGCCCGTAGTGGTCGGGCTCGACACGAAACGACGCAGTCCCGTCGGGAGCCATCCGTGCGTGCTCGACGAAGCTGAGGCGGGAGGCGTCGACGAAGACCCTTGCCGCGGCGGGCAACTCGACCTGTACGGCCCACCGGACGGCCAGGTGGGCGATCTCGCCCTCGATGACGTGGTCCACCAACGACGGTGTACCGACGAAGGGCAGGTCGTGTAGCGCCCCGTAGAGCTCCGGATCGGCGTAGACCGCGGTGACGTCGGGAGGTCGGCGCGACCGGTACTCCTGGTGGATCACGCGCTTGATGGTGGCGGGCTGTGTCCGGTGCGTCCGTGCTCCATCGTCGAGTACGGCGCGACCCACGGGTCGCGGCGAGGTCGATCGACCGAAGGGCCCCCATGCACAGCTTCGAGGCACCGAGCGATCCAGATCGCCTTTCCGTCACCGCCCAGCAGGATGCCTACCTGCGTGCGTATTGATGTTGCTTATCGCCACGGTGGTTCGCGCGTCGGGCCGGCGCAGGTCACGATGGTCGCCTATCACTGGAACGGGCACGACGTGGTCGTTCATGCCACGGACCACGGTCAAGCGCGCAACATCGTCGACGCCGCCCCTACGGCGGCCTATGGCGAGCAGTGTCTGTCGTTGTACGGGCACGCGGAGGCCATCGATCCCGATTCCTGGCGGGCCCAGCTTACTGATCGGCTTTCATCCCTGCCGCCCGAGCACGTGGTGATCCTCGCCGCCAACGGCCTGGGCTCGACGCAACCGACCGCGTCATCGTGCGCCTCGCACCCGAGCGGGCGGTCGGACGCATCTGAGCGTCGCACGAGCGAGCGCAGTGGTCAGCCGAGCCCGCCCCACAGACGAGGAGTCGTGCCATCTCCTAGGGGTCGGGCCCATGGCCGAGGAACTCACCGACGACGAGATTGCCCGGATTCGCCGCCTGCTCGTCGAGGACGACCTCCGCTCGCTGAAGCTGGCGTACTCGCAGCTGATGGACGCCGGACGGATCGACGAGTTGGCCGAGATCTTCACCGAGGACGCCGTCTGTGCCTTCGGTCGCTTCGGCGAGTGGCACGGGCGCGACGAGATCCGCGTGAACTTCGCGGCCGTCGATCGCGATCATCACGGAGGTGTGCCCTTCCATGCGATGCACGCGACGACCGATCACTGGGTCGAGATCACCGGGCCCGAGACCGCGATCCACGGGTTGTACCTCATCGATTCCATCACCGATCGGCCGGGGACCGGACAGCCGATCGGCGTGATCGGCGTCTACGACGAGGAGTACCGCAGGGTGGAAGGCGAGTGGAAGATCGCACGCTGCACGCTGCACTTCGTCTGGCCCGGCCGGCAACTCCCCGACAGCCTCGGTGAGCCCTTCGGCACGAAGTGATCCCAGGTCGGGGTGCAGCGAAGCGCCGGACTCGCGCAACCGAGCCATGGCGTCCGGCCCGAATCCGATCGGTGGTCTTAGCGCGGCCGTCGCTCGGCGGCGCCGCCTGCCCAGGGGCCTCGTCCGGGTAGGCGGGTGCCGACGCCTGTGGCTGAACTCCCGTCGGCGCCGCGCCATGAGCTGGCGCTGGTGCCGGCGCCTGACCGTAGGCAGGGGCCCGGCCGTAGGCGGGGCTACCCGGCACCGGCGTGGATCGGGCACACCGTAGGCAGCGGCCTGCAGGGCCGCAGCCTCCGCCGCGGCCCGGGCCTCATCACGGAGTCGCCGTTCTTCGAGACGCTGCAATCGGTAGGTGAGCCAGTCGAGCAGCGAGTGGACCACCAGCGCCAGGATCCCGTACATCACCATTGCGAAGATGACCGACGTGTCGAGCACCGAGTTACCGCTGAGGTCGACGGACTGGAAGATGCCCCGGAACGGTGCCATCACCCGATCCAGGCTCCGGTAGGCCCAGTCGACGTAGGAGTTCCCGGTGTTCGCGCCGAGCAGGAGTAGCAGGAACCCCTGGACCAGGATGATCTGGACGATGACGAGAATAGCGTACACGACGTAGGCGACGGCCCGTGCCACCCACACGATCGCATGTTTCGGGTCGGGCTCGGTCATGCCAGCCTCCTGGTCGACGAGGAGCATGAGTCTACGCCGAGGAGGCAGGACGCCAGGCGGACCCGTGGCGCTGGGTCCGTGCTGCCACCGCTGCGAGAGCCCTCCGGCGTCTCCGACCACACGGGGCCCGGCAGGAGGCGACCGTTTCGATGGCGCCTTCGTGCGAACGACGGGAGGGCTCGGCGATCAGGAGCACCGACCTCGGGTCGTTCCGGATACGGTTCGAGTCGCAATCGCCCCACTGGAGATCCCATGAAGCTGAAAGTCCTGTTGACACCTCATCATCGCCGGTCTCGTCGGGTATGTACTCGGCACCGAGAGCGGTCGGCGCCGAGCACGACGAGGTGATCCGCATGATCCGTCGGGAGGCTCCTCTCGACGAAGCACTGGACGTCGTCTCCGATGTCACCGACAGCATCGCAGACGGGGCAGTGTCGGCCGCCGACGAGGCCGGGTCGACAGTCAGCGACATCGCCGGGTCCGCCCAGTCCTGACCCGGAGTCTCCGGGAAGCGTTCGTCCGGCGGCACCGGGCCGCGTGCCCACCACCTGATCGGCGACGAGGTGGCGGCCCACCTGCCGAGGCCTCGGTCAACCCCGGCCGTCGGCGTGGACCGACGAGCGGTCAGGTGTCGGTGGGTTGCTCTGGCGTCCGTCGACCCTGCACGTCACGCAGCCAGGTCGTGAACCACTGGTGGATCGACTCCGCGCCGACGAGGGCTCTGCGAGGCGGTGCAAGGCCTGCCGGTGCGAGCACGAACGGGCGGCTCTGTGGGCCGCCGAGTCCGCCGTGGAATCCGATCAGGCCCTCGAAGGCCGCTCCCTCATCGGTATCGGGGTCATAGAAGCTGTTCACCAGCAGGTCGGGGCAGTTGTCGAAGCTGCTCGTGCGACGGAGATGGTCGGGCGTGTTGGGCCCGAACATCGCCAGGGGGTCGGCGCCCTCGATCCGGCCATCGGCGAGGTGATGGACGCCGTCGGACCCCAGCACCAGGTCGCCGTCGATCTCGTCGCGCACCAAGATGATGCCGACGCCCGCATGGCGCCGGAGCCCGTCGATCAAGCCGGGGTGCGCCGCCTCGATCTGTTGCCGGGTCGCTCGTCCGGGGATCTTGATGAACGACACGAGCCCGAGGTTTCCCGACGCCAGGACCACCACGTCCTCGTCGGCATCGGGCATGGTGCGCTCGGTATCCGGTCCGAGGACGACTTCGCCGTCGGCGGTGCGTTTGCGCGTCGTCCGCCTCACGACCTTGCCGAGCGCGGACTCGTCGTTGGACGCATCGGTGAGCAGCCCGTTCACATTGTTCCAACCCTCGGGAGCGAGGACCGGGGCCGCGACCGCGCCCCCGAGGCGAGTCGGCGTACGACCTCGCCGAGTTGCTCGCCATAGCGTTGCTCGAACGTCGCCCCCTGCGTCTGCCCGTGATCGGCCAACACGACGAGGTAGTAGGGCCGCGGCGCATACTCGAGGGTGACGACGAGCCGCTCGAGCTGGTCGTCGATACGGCGCAGCGTGTCGAGCGCGTCGGGAGCGGCGATCCCGGAATGGTGCGCAACCTCGTCATAGCCGACCAGGTCGACATAGACCGACGGCACTCCCCGCACGACATCGGCGACCAGCACGGACCAGGTGATCTCCGCCAGCCCCACCGTCGTGGCGGCACGCAGGAGCGGGTAGACCCCACCCCGGTGCCCCTGGGGTTGCACGCCGTCCTTGCGGGCACGTCGCGCCGCACGCACCTCGCGGACCATGTCGACGATGATCAACGCGACGATGCGGTACAGCACATACGGCGTCGCCACGACATACAGGAAGCCCCGTCGATCGCTGAGCTTGTTCTCGGTCGCCGAGCTGAAGGTGATCATCGAATCGGCGGCGTCACCGGTGAAGACATTGGCCCGTGACACACCCCCGTCGACGAGCAGCCCGGTACCGGTCGACTGGCGAGATTCGAGCTCAGCCGCATCCTTCGGACGGTTGGTGACCATGATGCGGCTGCCGTCTTTTTCGTACCAGCGGAATGCAGGCATATTGTGGTTGTCACCGAGAAGGATCCCAGCCTGCATCGCTCCGGTCTGCGACGACAGATCGCACTCCCATTCGTGCAATCGATGCGTGCCGGCCTCGACCAGCCGCGAGAGGAACGGCGCATGCCCTGACGCCATCGCCTCGACGAGGACGTCGTGGCCGAGCCCGTCGATCTGGATGAACAGGAATCCGGGCACGTCGGTCGGGGTGGCCGGAGCGGTCCGGCGCACCAGCCGCTTCACCACCCGCTGCCGCCAGGCATGGTCATTGTCGATCTCCAACACCCCACCGACGGCGATGTTCACGACGGTCAGCCCGAAGGCGACCACCACTGCAGTCCAGAACGAACCGAGCTCGACGCCATCCACCAGCTCGGCTGCCAACCAGATGAACACCGCGTTGAGCACGAAGGTGAACAGACCGAACGTGAGCAGGAGCAGCGGCAGGGCCACCCGGACGACGAAAGGCCACACCAGCGCATTCAGCAATGCCAGCACCCCGACGACCGCGACCGCTCCGACGAAGCCATTGACCGACAGCCCGTCGAGCCATGCGCTGAGCAGCAGCACCGTCGCCGCCTCCGCGAGGCCGAGCGCTGCGAAGCGCATCGGACGCCACAACGGCGCCGAGCGTTCCACGGGCAACAGTGGAGGAACGTCCGACGACTCGGTACCCCGTGCATCCGCTGCACACGACGTCATGATGAGTGCCTCCACGAGTGGTTTGCGCCCGGGCGGGGCCGATCGGTGCCGGCGGCAGGGCCGAGCGGAATCGGGTGAGTCCGCCTACTCGCGGGTGACGGTCGCCGACACGGTTGCGGCCCATCCGCTGGTCTCGCCGAAGACTGTACGGCAATTGTCGACGGGGACACGCCAGCGGAACTCGGTGGGCTGGTTCCCGGACCGATGTCGGTCACGTCGATTCGCCACCCACCAGGGATCCGGTACCGCTTCCCGCAGAAGATGGAGGCGCTCGGTGGGGTCCCGCCCAAGAGGCTGAAGGCGAAGCGGCCAGGGCTCCGCCAGCTGATCGACAGGCCGATCAGGCGAGAACGGGTACCTGCACGACGTGTCGAGGCACATCTGCGACGGCGTGAAGTTGCCGACCTCGATGAAGCTGTCGCAGACGACGATGAACATGAAGAATCCCTCGGACACCAGCTCCGGTGTGCGATCGGCGCATGGCCCCGGGATGGCGTAGGAGGAGCGGATCTGCGTACTCCACGTCCCACTCACCGGCGAAGTCGGTCGTTCGCATCGGCCGAGTGCCCCCGACGCGCTCGCAGCGTCTGAGCTCCGACGCGCCCCGTCCGCCGAGACGCAGATCCCGGCCACCCGGGCCGCCGTTGATCACGCTGACATCGCCTGCAGCGCCACCTGCTCTGACACGATCGTTGCCGGGGCCCGCCCGCACGACATCGCCCCCACCCAGCGAGCAGATGCGGTCGTCGCCACCACGGCCGATGATCAGATCGGGGCCTGTCGTGCCGGCGATGACGTCGGGACCCAGCGTTCCCACCGTCCGTTGGCCGGGTACCGCCTGGATGGTGACCGCCTGACCGAAGCACCGCCCCGGTGCCGCCGTGGCAGAAGGTGCGGACTGCATCGCCAGGCCCGAGGCGGCGATCAGCACAGCGGCGAGCGCCGCCACCACACGCGCGATCGGATGGCGAGGAGCTGGATCGAGATCCGCGCACAGCCGAAACGCTACTCCCCGTCTCGAACAGGTGCTGCGCTGACGCGACGTCGGGTCCCCGGTGGGATTCGAGCCCACCTGCGTCGGATCGGGCGAAGGGGCTTTTCCTGCTTCTCCGGTGATGGGATTCCCGACCGGCAGGGCGGTCCCCCTGCAGGCAGCGATACTGTTGGGTCAGTCCCAGAGCGGGGAGCGCCCAGAGTTCGTGACGAGTTGGCGGTTCTTGCGCAAACGAGAGGCCGCACGGGACTGGGATGTCCTCCTCAGCAGCTTCCCGGACACGACGATCTTCCAGAGCTACGAATGGGGAGAGCTCCATAGGCGCGATGGATGGGCCCCCTATCACGGGGTCGCCGTCGACGAGAGTCGAGTGCCGGTGGCGATGTTTCTGGGCCTCGCTCGCAAGTACTGGAATGCCGCAGTGATCGAGTCCTATGGCGGTCCGATCGGAGATCTGTCCGCCTACGGCGAAGGGCTGCGCGATTCGATCGCCACGTCCCTCGGCGTCTCGCGTGTACGTCCGTATTGCGTCCACCCGTTCGTATTCGAACCATGATGCGCTCGTGCTCCGCAGCAACGGGTCGAGGCGCGGGCTGTACGTGCCGTCGGAGTTCAGCGGCTTGAGCATGACGCTGGACTTGGCCAGGGATCTCGATGCGTTGTTCGCGGGGCTCTCCAGGAACTGGCGACACAACCTGAGAAGGGCCTGGAAGCGGGATCTCAGGATCGAGCAGTGGCAGGCCCCGGATCCGGCCGAAATGCTCGAGACCTACCACCGGATGGAGGACTTCAAGGGGGTACGGGCGTCGTTCACTCGCGGTGACCTCGAGCACCTGATGACGGCGTTCGAGGATCACATGGTGCTCTACCGGTGCCTGGACGAAGAGGGCAACACGGTCTCCTTGCGGGGGTGTCTGGTGTTCGATTCCTTCGGCGTCGACATGTTCGCAGCGACGTCCCCGCCGGGAAGGAAGAACTATTCCTCCTACGGGGTCTTCTGGGAGTTGATGCAGGAGTGCATGCGCAGAGGAGTCACCCACTACGACCTGAACGGCATCGACCCGATCCGAAACCCCGGGGTCACCAACTTCAAGAAGGGAACCGGGGCCGAATTCGTCGAGTATCTGGGCTACTGGGATTCCGCGACCTCGGAACGGTTCCGACACGCCATGAACCTCGCGAAGTACTCGCGTGACCGAAGCAGGGAGTTCGTCGGAGAGATCGGGACGGGCCGCAAGCGCTGACGCAGGTCCCCGAGCGAGCTCGCTCGCCCGGTCTTCGTAGACCGCCGTTCGCCTGACCTCCGAGCTGCATCCCGATCTCGTCGTCATGGATGTGCAGATGCCGGTCATGGACGGTCTGATGGCCACCCGAGCCCGATGAGTCACGCGGCTCGTCTGCCACCGACGCTCTGAACGTACAACGGCGCAGCGAACCAGAAGCCCGGGACGGACATGGTGAACACGAGCAACACCCCTGAGGCGACATCGAACGCTCGGTGGCGGATCAGCGACAGATCGAGCAGCGGCTCGGGATGATGGGCCGATCGGTGCACCACCACGGCGGCCAACGGGACGCTGATCGCGAAGCACGCAAGCGTCTTGCCGTCGGTCCAGCCCCATTGGCTGCCCTGCACCATGCCGAGGGTGACGAGGCCGATTGCGAGTGTTCCCAGCGGCACGGCGACGAGATCGATCGTGACCTCCGCTCGCTCGCCTCGATTCTCCACCAGGAGGCGGCGACCGAGCACGACGATCGCGAGCCCGATCGGGGCGTTCGCTGCGAAGATCCAACGCCAGCCGGCGAGCTCGATGATTGCGGGCCCCGAAGGATCTGCGAGGGCGGCGACGGAGGCCCAGACCACCACCACCGACCTGTCGTCGAGGGGAACAGCGACAGCGAGGTCGGGATCATCAACGCGCCACCGAACGACTGCACCACACGCCACGCGATCAGCCAGGCGGGCGAGGATCGGGGCTGCAGGCCCGCCTCGCACCGCCAGACTGTGACCATGACCGCACCCGACCCCCCGACCGACGCCGGCGACCCCGGCTACGGAGACTTCGCTCTCAAGGATCATCTCGGCTTGACGATCGATCGTCTCGAACCCGGGACGGCTGCGGTGCGGGTGACCCTCGACGAGCGACACATGAACCCCAACGGCGTCGCCCACGGTGCCGTGCTGTTCGCAATGGTCGATACGGCGATGGGTGCTGCGACCATGAGCGTCCTCGACGAGGGCCAGTTCTGCGCCACCGTCGACATTCGGTTGAACTTCATCCGTCCAGCGTCCCGAGGCGAACTCGTCGCAGCGACGACCGTGGTGAAGAAGGGCCGGGCGATCGTGCACCTCGAGTCTCGGGTCACCGACGAGGACGAGCGGCTCATCGCAACCGCAGCCGGGACCTTCGCGATCACCACCTTCGACTGATCAGCGAAGACGACCTTGCCGGCACCGGGTTCCGCAGCGCCGGCTTCGTGGTACCCGAACAGCGTCTGGTCATCGTCGCTCCCGCTCCCGGCGCGCTGAGCTGCGCGGCCGCACGAGGAGTGGCCCTGGCAGCAGGACGCGATCTCGACGCACAGACGACGGCGCTCCATCTGACCATCTCCGTCACCGGCTGGAGGGCACGTCACGCATCGAGCCTCCATGTCCACCGGCCGGTTGCCATCGACGGACGACCGCGTGCTCACCCTGGGTGGCAGGCCACCGCGGTGCGTTCAGTGCGTTGGGTCGATCAGCTGATTCGTGGCCCCCCGGGCGACCGTTAGGGTTCAGCCTCATGTCGATCAGCCGGCCCACCACACGGCCACGACGCATACTGGCCGCGCTCGTCGTGGCAGCGAGCATGCTCGCTGCCGCTGCCGCCGACCCTTCCGCGGCAGCGCCGGACCTCACTGCGCCGACCACGCCCTCGGGCCTGTCGGCGCGTGTCCTCTCGGGCGACGTCGTCGATGTCCGCGTCGACGGCGAATCGCCCGGTCTCGGCGGCGCGACCTCGAGCACGAGGGTCGCCGTGTCGGCCGCGGCTGCCCGGTCGGGGAGCGGGGGCCTGCGCAGCGCATCCAGCGGTGCGCCGTCCTTCGCCCAATGGGGGAACGGTGTCGTCCCCGAAGGGAGCACACACGGCGCCGTCCGCACCTGGGTGCGTCTCGACAGCCGAGGGGCCGGCCAGAGCGTCGACCTCCTCACCGTCGCCAACAGCGAGGGTCGCCGGAACTTCGACTTCTTCATCACCGGCAACACCCAACGTTTCAAGTGGGACCTGTTCTCCGGCGACAACGACGAGAGCAGTTTCGTCGTCGCGCCGGGCCGCTGGTACCTCATCGAGGTGCTCGTCGCGTACGAGGGCAACCGCCACAGCGCAACGGTGCGGATCGACGGCGTCGACCAGGGAACCATCGTCTCGACAGGCAATCCGCTCACCCTTGCATCGGTCACCATCGGCACGCACAGCGCGAAGACCCACGCACAGGCCTACGACGACCTGCTCATGCGCTTCGGTGCCGGGCCTGTCGGCTGGATCGATCCGGCTGCCGACGGCGCCCGCGTGCGACTCGACTGGTCGCCGGCGGTCGACACCGAATCAGGTGTCCGTGGATACCACGTGTGGCGCAACGGTTCGTGGTACGGGTGGGTGCCCGGCGACACGACATCTTGGTTCGACCAGTCGCCGATCGAAGGCGCCCGCTACAGCATCCGGGCCTTCGATCGGGCGATGAACAGGTCCGGGTGGTCTTCGCCCGTGACGGTCTCGCTGGGGGACGCGACACCACTGCACCGCCGATGCCCGGCCGTCCGCGATTGACCGGCAACGCCGACGGCACCGTCGCTGTGCGGTGGGAGGCGGTCGTCGACAGCGGCGGCTCGGGCCTGCGCGAGTACGCCATCCAACGCAACGGACGCTGGTACGGGTGGGTCCCCGCCGGAATCACGACATTCGTCGACCGATCCCCGGTTACGGGTGCGACGTACCGGGTGCGAGCGATCGACCGGGCCCTCAACCGATCGGCATGGTCGGCTGCCGTCGTCTGGTGAGTCGCGACGCAGCCCGACCCGCTTCACGACGATTCCGCTCCACAGAGCAGTTCCCCGTCGTCGCGTGCCCCCGGTGGGATTCGAACCCACGATCTTCGGATTAAAAGTCCGCTGCCGTGACCAGACTTGGCTACGAGGGCACGATGAGCGTACTCCGAGCCCACCAGCGATCCGGCCGGCGTCAGGCGCGTCGCAGCCACCCTCCTGGCCGGTGCGTTGATCAGTCTCGACGGGTGCAGAGGTCGATGTCGCGCAGCTCGAGGCTCCGCACCACCGCAGTGAGAACCCGGCTCCGCCGCAGCTCGCCCGAGCGCACTGCGTCGATCAGATGGTCGAGCGTCGGACCGGTCTGGGAGACCGAGTCGATCATCGCCAGATCCGCCCCGGCCTGCAGGGCCAGCTGCGCTGCTTCGGGGTTCGACCAGCGTTGCGCCACCGCCCCCATCCCGAGGGCATCGGTGATGACCACACCGCCGGAACCCCATCTCGCGGCGCAGCAGGCCGGTGATCGCGCCGCCGCGACAGCGAGGTGGGTCGTGCGTTCGGTCAGGTCCGGGACGAGCAGGTGGCCGACCATGACGACCTGAACCTCGTCGAGCAGCTCCTGGTAGGGAACGAGGTCGGTGCGTCGGAGCTCGTCGAGCGGCGGCGTGGTCGCGAAGCCGACGTGGGTGTCGCCCGATGCTCGCCCGTGACCGGGGAAGTGCTTGATGACCGCGACGACGCCGCTGCGCTGGTACCCCGTCGACCACTGCGCGTGCCGTAGCGGGAGACGACTGCCGGATCGTCGGAGAAGGCCCGGTCGCCGATGCCCGGGCCGCCGCCGACATCGACCACCGGAGCGAAGGCGACATCGACGCCGTAGTCGAGCCAGAGCCCGCCCGTAGTCGCGGAACAGACGTCGGACGTCTCGCACCGGCCGGGTGGCCTGCTCGGCCGCCGACGGCAGTGGTCCGAGCGGGCCGGCGAGTCGTTGCACGCGGCCGCCCTCCTCGTCCGAGGCCACGAACAGCGGCAGGCCCGCGACCTCGGCGCGGTCGAGCTGGGCCACCTGGTCGCGGGTTGGCGCACCGAGCAGTGCGACGCCCCCGACGCGACCAGCTGGCGCCCAGTCGGGCGACCTCGGCCAGATCGCCGGGCGAAGCGAGCGGCACCAGGAGCTGACCCAGCCGCCAGCGCAGCGGCATCTGCCGCACGCACCGACGCACCGAGCGGGTCGATGCGACGTCGCGATCGACGACGTTCGAGTCGGCAACGGAGGCTGCTTCCGCAGTGGTCGCGGCCGGCACCGGTCGCGGCGGTTTCGGGGGCCTGCGCCGGCGCGATGGGTGCCGGTGGCTCGTCGCTGGCTGCTCGGGGCGGATCAGCCGAGGGGAGCTCGTCTGCCGGCGCGACCGGAGCAGATTCGAGCTGAGGGCCTCCGGCGGTGCCGCAGGCCGCAGCGACCGCAGCAGCGACGGTCAGGACAACCAGCAGACGGCGCACGCACGCCAGGGTAATGGTGGAACCGACCTGCCAGAGGGGCAGCCACCGAGCGACCACTGCGCCCGGCGCCACGACAACTCGGTCGCCCGGGTGGGAGTGCCAACCCCACGGGCGAAGGCGCGCCTTCTATGCTCGGCACATGTCGCCGCATCGTCGACCGCCGTCGCCTGCTCGCCGCTGTGCTGGCCGTCATCGCCCTGTTCGTCGTGGCCTGTGGGGGCGATGACGACCCTGCGCTCGAAGACGCCGGACCCGAGATCGCCACCTCGAGCGACGACTCGGCCGATGGCGCCGGCGACGACGCGGCCGATGGCGTCGACGGTGCCGGCGACGACACCGAAGCAGGCGAGGAGGGTGCGACGGACGATGCCGACACCACCGGCGACGACGGCGAGACCGCGACCGACGAGGGCGAGCGCTGCGGTCGGCGACGGTGCCGACGTGGCGTTCCCCACTCCGGTCCCGGCCACTGGCGAACCCGCCTTCACCTCGGCCTCCAAGCTGACCACGGTCGGCCTCGACGACGTCTTCTTCGGCGACACGGTGCCCACCATCCGCTCCAAGGTGTCGGGCGACTGGGTCGGCCTGCCTGCGGCCGATGCCCGGCCGTCGTGCTTCACGATGCAACCTGCGGGCGGCCCCGAGGGCACCGTCTTCATGATCCTCGACGGCCGTGTCGAACGCATCGACATCGCCTCACCCGAGATCACCACCCGATCGGGCATCGGTGTCGGGTCGACCACCGACGAGATCGTCGAGTTGTTCGAATCCAACATCGAGACGACGACGGTCGCGGGCGGCGAGGAGATCGTGTTCATCCCCACCGACGAGGTCGACCGCGACTTCCGCATCGTGTGGACGACCGACGGCACGATGGTCACGGCCATGCGAGCCGGACGACTCCCTGGGGTGTTGACGGCCTCGCCGTGCGCCTGAAGGTCTCGCCGCGGCCCCGGCGTGGCCGGTGACGATCCTCGTCGACCGTCCCATCTGGCCCTTTCGTGGCGAGCGATGGTCGCATCTGGTGAGCGACACGAGCCTCGAGGAACTCCATGACTTCGCCGGGGCACTCGGCATCCCCCGAGGGGCGTTCCAGGGCGACCACTACGACATTCCCGAGCGTCTCCTCGAGCCGGCGATACGAGCAGGTGCACAGCTGGTCGATCCTCGGGTGATCGTCCGTAGCCTGCGCGCCGCCGGACTCCGTCGCCGCCCGGGTCCACGCACCGGACGGCACGAGCCCGGTGGACATGGGACACTCGAGGTGGTGTCGCGCACGGACCAGATCCATCTCGAGCTCCCGGCGGTGCCCGCGTACGGCCGCGTCATGCGGATCGCTGCGGCACATCTGGCGCTTCGCCGCGGCTTCTCGCTCCACGAGATCGACGACCTGCGACTGGCGATGGACGAGGCGGCCGTGTTGTTGTTGGGGCCCGACGTCGAAGGCGATCGCGTGGAGATCACCTACGCGGTCGATGGGGGGCGCCTGGGCATCGAAGCCTGCGTGAACGGCCCCGGCGCACGGCCGCTGTCACCGGCTGCGGTCGATCGGTTCGCCCAGATCGTCGCCGAACTCGTCGACGACCACGGCGTCGACGCCGCCGAACGCCGCGTCACCGTCACCAAGCACCATCGCTGACAGACCCGGTGGACACGTCGCGTCTGGCGCGCACCGACTCCCGCTCGACCCGCCGGTTAGCGACCCGCGCTGGGTTGCGTCGGCTGCGGCTCAGCCGCGACCCGTCGAGCCGAACCCGCCGTCGCCGCGTTCGGAATCAGGGAGTTCGTCGACCTCGACGAAGCCGACGTGTTCGACGGCCTGGACGACGAGCTGGGCGATCCGTTCGCCGCGCCGGACGGCGAAGGCCTCGGAAGGGTCGGTGTTGATCAGCAGCACCTTGAGCTCGCCTCGGTAGCCGCTGTCGATGAGGCCGGGCGTGTTCAGGCAGGTCACGCCGTGGTCACGGGCCAGACCGCTCCGTGGCTGCACGAAGCCCGCATGACCCTCGGGGATCGCCACGGCGATGCCGGTCGAGACCAGTGCCCGTCCCCCAGCGGGTGGGAGCACCACGTCGTCGGCGGCCACCAGGTCACAACCCGCATCGCCGGGGCGGGCGTAGGCGGGTAGCGGCAGGTCGGGGTCGAGTCGCTGCACCATCACGTCGATCACGGTGCGACGGTACCGGGCGACACGGGCCGGTGCCTTCGGCACCAGCCGAACCAGCACTGTTCGGCACGGAGTACAGTCGGGCGTCGTGCTTGCCTGGATGGACCTCGAGATGACCGGACTCGATCCGGAGCGCCACGTCATCGTCGAGATCGCAACACTCATCACCGACGACGACCTCGGCCTGGTCGCTGAGGGACCCGACCTGGTCGTGCACGTCGACGACGCGGCGCTGGCCGCCATGGACTCGGTCGTGGTCGACATGCACACCCGTAGCGGACTGCTCGACCAGATCGCGGCGTCGACGCTGACCCTCGAGGACGCAGGGCGCCAGACACTCGAGTTCCTGCAGACCCACATCGACACCGAGCGGAGCGTGCCGCTGTGTGGCAACTCCATCGGCACCGACCGGCGATTCCTCGCCCGGTATCTCCCCGACATCGAGAATTTCCTGCACTACCGATCCGTCGATGTGTCCACCCTCAAGGAGCTGGCCAAGCGCTGGCGGCCCGATCTGGTGGCATCTGCGCCGACCAAGGCGGGCGGGCATCGGGCCATGGACGACATCAAGGAATCGCTGGCCGAGCTTCGTCACTACCGTGCCGGCCTGTTCGGTCCAGTCGACGACGCCGCAGGAGCCACCCCGTGAGCCACGACGATCGCCCCTCACGCACCGGGAGCGACCACACACACCACGGGGCGCACGCTGCGGCCGGCGACGACGAAGCCCCGCGCCCCCGCAAGCAGGAACAGGAAGAGGCGACGACCGACGTCACCGAGGTCGCCCCCGGCGTCATTCGCACCCAGCTCCCGGTGAACCTCCCCGGGCTCGGCCACGTGAACTGCTACGTGATGGAGGACGAGCGAGGCATCGCCGTGATCGATCCGGGTCTCCCGGGTGACGATTCCTGGACAGCCCTCAACGATCGTCTGGGCCGCGCCGGCTACGCCGTCGACGACATCCACACCGTCGTCATCACCCACTCACACTTCGACCACTTCGGCGGCGCAACCCGTATCCACGATGCCACCGGCGCCGACATCCTGACCCACGAGTCCTTTCGCACCGCGTGGCAGCGCGCCGAGCTCGACGAACACGACGACACCGACACCCTCGAGCTCGCCGACGACGACGCCCAAGAGCGCGAGCTCGAACGCATCTTCTCCGAACGGCTCCCATGGGGCACGCCGAGGACGCGTCCACCCCAGGCCGAGATCGACAAGTTCCGGCGTATGGGCCGCTTCAGCGCCGAGTGGTACCGCACGCCCGAACCCTCCCTCAGCGTGAAGGACAGCCAGGTCATCCGGCTCGCCCGACGCGAGTGGGTGGCGATGCACACCCCGGGCCACACCAACGATCACCTGTGTCTGTTCGACCCCGAACACGGCGTCATGTTCACCGGCGATCACGTCCTGCCCACGATCACCCCCCACATCGGCGGCATCTCGCCACAGCCCGACCCCCTCGCCGAGTTCTTCGCGTCGTTGCACCGGATGCGCGACGTCGAGGGCGTGTCCATCGCCTTGCCGGCCCACGGCCATCCCTTCGCAGATCTCGCCGGGCGTGCCGAGGTCATCGTCGAGCACCACGAGGAGCGACTCGACACCATCCGCGAGGCCACCCACAAAGTGCCCGCGGGCACGGTCACGGAGTACATGCGGATCCTGTTCCGGGAGCGCGCGTGGGGCGACATGGCCGAGAGCGAGACCTACGCGCACCTCGAGCACCTGCGCTGCCTGGGTGAACTCGAACGCGCCGACCCCGACGGGCTGGCGCACTACACCCCGGTCGGCTGACCGAGGCGCTCGAGCAGCTGCGGCGGCTCCGTCGCGGTAATTCCCTTGACACCCCTCATGGGCCATGGTTGCGTGGTCCACGGCAACCGAGCCCCGATGACTCGGTCGACATTGCGTCGGACAGCCCACACCAGGTGAGGAGGGAATCGATGAAGCAGCACCTGCACACCGCAGCCGAGCGCACGATTTCCTCGATCGCGGCGCCGTGCCCCGAGGGCGTGCTGCGGCCCGACGTCTCGACCCGTGCCGCGCGCACCGCGCACCCGATCGAGAACGCCTCCACCATCTGCGCCAAGCGCCGCCACGCGCACGGCACCGATGGCATCTGGCCGAATACCCCCGTTGCCCTCGCCACCGCGGTGTTCGCGCCCTACCACCAGCGGCCGAAGGACGCCGTCGCCTGAATCTCCCCACAGAGACACAGGGACGCTCCCGAGGCCGCCGGTTCACACCGGCGGCCTTTCGCATTCTCGCCATCGGCCGCATCCCCATCCGACCGCACCCATTCGACCGAATCCTCCGCACTTCTCAGAGAAAGGGCATCGCCATGAGCGCCCCACTCGAAGCTCCATCCGAACCCTGGCGGGCCCAGGCCCGCTGCGCCACCACCGTCGGCGTCGACGCCGACCTGTTCTTCTCCGACGAACTGGCCGACATCGCCCTGGCCAAGACCATCTGTAGCGGCTGCCCCGGTATCGCACCGTGCCTCGAGGCCGCGCTCGCCCGCGAGGAGCCTTGCGGGGTCTGGGGCGGTCAGCTGTTCGACAACGGCCGCATCGTCATGCTCAAGCGTCGGCGTGGGCGTCCGCCGAAGGTCGCCCGACCCGAGGACCAGATTCCCCACATCCCGGTCCCGGAGCATCTCCGGCCCCTCGCCCGGACCGCGTGAGGCGAACCACTCATCCACGACCGTCGAACGGGGCAACGACTCGCTCGAGCCCCGAAACCGGCGGCGTGGATGGGTGCGGGGCGGGCTCGGTGCCGGATTCCGGTGTGTGGTGCCGTCTCGCGAACGGCGTCATCGGGGAATGTCCGGGACGGACCAGCGGGTTCGATCCCTCATGCCGGTGACGAGCCAGGGCCCAGGCGGGCCGGTACCGTTCACGAGGACCCCCGCACCCCGGCGCCGCCTGCGATGACCCTTCCCGACACGCCCCTCACCCCCGAAGATCTCGACCGCATCGAAGCGGCCGAGTCCGAGACCCGCCGGCGACGCGCCCTCTTCGCCATCGGTGGTTCCTGCATCGCAGCCCTCGTGGTCGTGGTTTCGGTGCAGTGGGCCGTCGACACCCCCGACGAGGCCACCGTGCCCGAGTTCGAGTTGACCGCGCTCGAGGGCGAGCCCTTCCAGCGCACCTTCGATCTCTCGACGGGCGACGGTGAGCCGTTCCAGCTGACGTCGGTCGTGGGCGCCCCGACCGTGCTCAACTTCTTCGCCACCTGGTGCGCCCCGTGCCGGGCCGAGCTCCCCGAATTCGAAGAGGTCAGCCAGGAGTTCGTCGACGACGTGGCGTTCCTGGGCGTCAACACCCGCGAGACCGACGTCGACGGTGCCCGGGCACTGATCGACGAGACCGGCGTGACGTTCCCGGTCGCCGTCGGCGACGACGGTGACCTGTTCGAGATCATCGGCGGGCTCGGGATGCCCACGACGGCCTTCATCGACGCCGATGGTGTCATCGTCGAAGTCCACACCGGCGCGCTCGACGACGATTCGCTGCGCGACAAGATCGAGTCGAATTTCGGCTGATGGAACCACGACCGTTATCGCGGCGTTCGGAATCCGACCTGTGTGTCCGCACCTGTTCCCTTGATCAAGTAGGCGCTCGCTGATGTTCGACATCGATCTGGCACGACCCCTGACCCTCGGGCTGGTCGCGGCCTTCAATCCATGCGGCTTCGCGATGCTGCCGGCATATGTGTCGTACTTCCTCGGTCTCGAGTCCGAGGACGAGACCAACGTCGCCCGCAACGTGCTGCGAGCCCTCGTGGTCGCCCTCACGATGACCCTGGGATTCATGGCGGTGTTCGGGACCATCGGGATCCTCACCTCCACACTGATCGCCGAGTCGACCCTGTCGCAGAACGTGCCGTACGCGACGGTCGCCTTCGGAATCCTGATGATCCCCCTCGGCATCGCGATGCTGCGCGGGTACGAACCCAAGCTGAACATCCGCCGGCTCCAGGCAGGTGGCGGCAGCAATCAGCTCCCGTCGATCTTCTTGTTCGGGGTGTCGTACGCGATCGTGTCGATCAGCTGCACCATCGGCCTGTTCCTGGCTGCGGTCGCCGATTCGTTCACCCGCGAAGGCGAGGGTGTCATCAACGGCATCGCCGGCTTCCTCGCCTATGCCGCCGGCATGGGCCTCGTCATCCTGGTCTTGTCGATCGGCGTGGCTCTGGCCCGCAACTCGGTGGCGACCAACATGCGCCGGTTCCTGCCCTACGTGAACAAGGTGTCGGGCGGGATGTTGATCCTCGCCGGCGCATACCTCGCCACCTTCGGATGGTGGGAGATTCAAGTGCTGCGGGGCAACAACCCCGACAACCCGGTGGTCGAACTCGGCGAGCGGGTCCAGAGCACCATTCAGAACTGGATCAACGACGTCGGCGCCACGCGGCTCGCAATGGGCGCAGCAGTCATCGTGGGCTTTGCGATCGTGTGGGCCATCAGCGCCCAGATGCAGAACCGCGGCGACAAGCGCATGGTGCGAGGTGGCTTCCTCGCCATCTACGCCCTGATCGAGATCGTGGGCTACCAGTTCGACCTGTTGGTGCTGCCGCTGCTGCGGACCATCGCCGACATTCCCGAGCGCGTCGGCAACTGGTTCACCGATCCGTTCCGGTGGCCGGTGATGTTCGAGCTGATCCTGGCCGCGGTCATCGTCGCTGTGCTGTGGTTCAGCGTCGGCAAGCGCCTGCTGGCCAAGCGTGACGACGACGATTCGAGCCGGGACGCCAGGACCGACGCCACTGCAGCCTTGTAGCGTCGAGCGGGTGCTCGACCGCCTCCTCCATCGCTCCGACGTCGTCGAGGAGCTCCAGCTGCGGTCCCGGTTCGGGTTCATGGCCTATCACGGCGGCAGCCTCGAAAAGACCACCGACGCCATCGCCCGCGAGGCCGCTTCGCGGGCCGGAGCCTCGTACTACGGCGTCGTCCAGGCCCACGACGAGCCGACGCACTTCTCGTCGACGTCGGTGCGCCCGGAGGACAGCGAGGCGTTGGGGGTGTTCCTCGACCAGGTCGATGTCGTGGTCACCATTCATGGCTACGGCCGCAAACACCTGTTCCATTCGGTGTTGCTGGGTGGCCGCAACCGGGCGCTCGCTCGCCACATCGCTGCCCACGCCCGGTTCGCACTGCCGACCTTCACGTTTCATCACGACCTGAGCGAGATCCCCAAGGAACTGGCGGGTCAACATCGGCGGAATCCGGTCAATCTGCCGCGCCAGCGAGGCGTCCAGATCGAGCTGCCTCCCACGATCCGCTGGCACTACGACCAATGGGGTTGGTCCGATCACGGCGAGATCGGACGCGCCCCGCAGGTCGACACGCTGATCGACGCCCTGGCCACCGCCGCCAGGACCTGGCCCCGCTGAGCACCGCCCTGCGGTAGCTCGGGCCGGCCTCACCTGTGGTCCACGCAACCGCGGGCACACCACACCACACGACCGGCGCCACAACCGGTCGCCCTGACGACCATTCTCGGCGCCAGAAGCCCGATGCCGGCGGGAGGGGTCAGGGGGCCAGGCGAGTCATCGTCCAGGCCGAGGCAGCCACTCGTGCACCATGGACGCCGCCGTCGGGCACCCGGGTGAACACCAGGCGGTCGTGGAACCGATCGGGTCGGCCCTGCCAGAACTCGATCGAGGTCGGCACCACCCGATACCCGCCCCAGTGGTCGGGCCGCGGGATCGGGTCGTCACCGAAGCGAGCGGCGACCTCGTCGTAGCGGCGATCGAGCTCGCCTCGTCCTGCGACGACGCGGCTCTGTGGCGACGCCCACGCCCCGAGTTGGCTCCCCCGGGGGCGTTGCGCAAAGTAGGCGTCGGACTCTTCGACCGCGACACGCGTTCGACGCGGCCCTGGATCCGCACCTGGCGGCGCAGCGGAAGCCAACCGAAGGTCAGCGTCGCCCGTCCGGCTGCGTCGAGCGCGTCGGCCTTGGCGCTGCCGTAGTTGGTGTAGAAGGTGAATCCACCGTCGTCGACGCTCTTGAGCAGGACGAACCGCGACGTCGGCCAGCCGTCGGCATCGACGGCCGACACCACCATCGCGTTGGGCTCCCAGAGATCAGCCGCTTCGGCATCTCGGTACCAGCGCTGGAACTGCACGATCGGGTCGGGATCGACGTCGGCCTCGTCGAGGCCTGTGGTCTCGTACTGCTCACGAACGTGCGACAGGTCCATGGTGTGGAGTCTCCCACCGACGCACCTGCGGCCGGGAGTCGCGCCCGACCTCGCTGAGGTCGCCAGGAGTCGGTCGTGTCTCGCATCGCAGCCCTGCGGTGTGGCTCGGGCCGATTCATCAGCTGCTGCGGAATCGTTCGATGCGGCGCCGGTCGCGTTTGGTCGGCCGTCCCGCTCCCCGCTCTCGAGCGGCGACCGGCCCCGGACGCTCCTCGGGCGCAGGCGGGGGTGGCGAGTGGTCGATCAAGCATTCGCTCGCGCGCGCCGCACCGACGCGTTTCTCGACCGGTTCGACGACCTCGAGCGCCCGCTGGCGGCCGGCGACCATCGCATCGACGCGGTCGCCGGGTGCCACTCGGTGCGCCGGCTTGACCTTCTTGCCGTTGACGGCCACATGACCGCCGACGACGAGCGCCTTGGCCGCGCTGCGCGTCTTCACGACACGCACCGCCCACAACCAGCTGTCGACCCGCGCCCCGGACATCGGCCCAGTGTCGCGCAATCACGCGCCCGGCCGGCTCCGGAGCCGAGCATGGCTGCTGGGACGACCATCCTTGGCGCCGCTCGCACTACGGCGCAGCAACCGGCCGAGGGGACATCGGCGGGGCGGGTAGCGTGGCGTCATGACGACGCCGATACCACTGACCGTCTGGTCGGACTTCCTCTGACCGTGGTGCTATGTCGGGGCGGTCCGCCTCGACGACGTCGCCGATCACTTCGGCGACCGCATTCGCATCGAATGGAAGAGCTTCCTGCTGCGCCACGACACCAGGGTGCCCGAACGCGAGGCCTTCGTCGACTACACCCAGAACTGGCGAACCATGGCGGAGATGGAGCCGAGGACCACCTTCGTGCCGTGGGCGTCCGCCGACGACCCACCGTCGTCGAGCCTGCCTGCGCTCGTGGCCGCCAAGGTGGTGGACGATGCCTTCACCGATGCCACCTCGCGCGTTCCACCAGCGGCTCTTCGTCGCGTACTTCGCAGAGAACCGCACCATCTCGTCGTGGCCCGTGCTGCGAGCGCTGGCGGTCGACGTCGGTATCGACGGTGACGAGTTCGACAGCCTCGTCGCCGAGCAGCGCCCTGCGCTCGCGCAACTGGTGATCGACGAACACAACGACGCCATCGCCCACGGCATCACCGCGGTGCCCACCGTCGTCATCAACGGCGTCCTCCCGGTGCCCGGCGCCCAGGACGCCGCGACCTACATCAACTGGATCGAACGAATCATCGAACGGTCCTGAGCCCGGCCGGGAGCGGCCGGTGACCGCTCGGACGATCACTCGTCGAGGGGTCCGAACTGCAGTCGCTCGACGTCGATCAACACCCGTCGATCCAGCTTGTCGGTGGCATTGACCGGGAGGCGCTCGACGACCCGCACCGACTCCGGCAACTTGTACGCAGCGAGCGACGACGCCGCGAAGGACCGCAGCTCATCGAGATCGGGGGGAGCTGCGGCATCCGATGGCACGACGACGGCGACGCCGATCTCGCCCATCACCGCGTCGGGACGGGGTACGACGGCGACCGCTGCCACCGCAGGATGCTCGCTCAGCACCGCCTCGACCTCCAGCGGGATACACGTTGTAGCCGCCCCGGATGAACATCTCCTTGGTGCGACCGGCGAGGCGATAGCAGCCACGGTCGTCGACGTAGGCCAGGTCGCCGGTGCGCAGCCACCCGTCGACGAGCGTCTCCGCGGTGGCGTCGGGATCGTTCCAGTAGCCGCTCATCACCGCGCCCGACCGCAGCCACAGCTCGCCGACCTCGCCCGGCGCAACCGGCTCGCCGTCATCGCCTCGGATCGACGGCCTCGACGCCGGGCCGGGGTCGACCGACCGTGTGGAGTGCCTCGTCGTCGTCGGCGTCGAGACCTGTTCCGAGGCCGACGCCACCTGACTCGGTCGACGAGTAGCGGATCGACCACGGTGCGCCGAAGAGCTCTCGGCCGGCCCGGACCAGCGCTGGCGGCGCGTGCGCGCCGCCGCTGACGATGGCCTTGACGCACGAGAAGTCGAACCGCTCGAGATCCGCGGACACGCAGCATCAGCGCGACCTGGGGCGCGATGGCGCTGACCGAGCTCATCCGGTGGCGATCGATCAGCTCCAGGACCGGTTCGGCGCGCCACTTGGTCGAGCAGGTGCGTGGTTCCGCCCGTGGCCAGCAGCCACGGCAGCTTGGTCATGACGCCGACGTGTGCGAACTCGGTGCTCGCGTACCGGTGGCCGCCGCCGCCCCAGGCCCCGCCGGTGTCGAGGTCGGCGATGACCTGCAGCTGCCGGTTGGTGTACCACGCGCCCTTGGGGGCGCCGGTGCTGCCCGATGTGAAGCAGATGCACACCGGGCGGTCGGGATCGTCGGGCGAGATCGGCCATCGTGCCACCCGGCGTCCCGCTGATCGGCGAGTACCTGGCCGGCGGCGTCGGCGAGCGTGACGAGTTCGACGTCGAAGTCGATCGTCCACACCGTCGAGGTGCGCATCGTCGGCGAGCACCAGGTCGGGTCCGAGCACCGTCGAGCGCGGCCTGACGCTCGGGCCCGCGAAACCGAGGGTTGAGCCCGGCGGTGACGGCACCGATCTTCGCAGCGGCGAGGTAGGCCACGATGTAGTCGGCGGTGCTCGGCAGGCTCAGCGCCACCACCGAGCCCGTGCCGATCCCACGTCGAGCGAACGCCGCCGCAGCCTCGTCAGAGAGCTGATCGAGCTCTCGGTAGGTGACGGTCCAACCGTCGGATGCCACGTAGGCGGCGACCTCGGCGTGGTCGTCGGCGGCACGACGAACGACACGGCTCAACACGGTCGCCGAGCGTACCGGACTGCTCCGCCCTGCTGGCTCGGCGGCCCGACCGACCAGTACCCTCGGCGGCGTGGAACGACCGGCACCCACCGCTCGACGTCTGCACGGCGTGCGTCGGCCTGATCCTGGTCGCGATGCTCGTGGGACGAGTTGCGCAGTGACCGATCGCAGCGCGTTCGATCCTCCTGCCGGCGCAGCGGACCCTGCGCCGACGGCCGCTGCTGCCTGCGGCCTCGACCGTGTCTGCAGGCCCGACGCCGGCAGCCGAACCGGCTCCGGAGTCCGCCCGGGCAGCGACCGACCCCACGCGCCGACCACCACGTGTCCAGCGTCACGATCGGGCGATCTTCGCGCGATCGGGCAACCGTCCGGTTCCACCTACCGAGCCGCCGAGTCGAACACATCGGCTATCACCAGTCCGGCCACGACGGCGCCCGCGCGCTCCGGCCGGTCGAGACGACGAGCCACCGCATCCGTCCTCGAGCGCCGGGGCCGCGGGACCGGGAGGCGCACTGCTGCCGACATCGTGGTGCACCCCCGCTCGAGGATCACCGCGCCGGTCACCGGCACGGTCGTGGCTGCGAACGACTACGTCTTGTACTGCGTGCACCGCGACGAACTGGTCTTCATCGCCCCCGACGAGCGGCCCGACTGGGTGGTGAAGGTGCTGCACCTCGAGGGCGTGAAGGTCGATGTCGGCGATCGGGTCGAGGCAGGCGTCACCCGCATCGCCCGGACGGCCCGGGTGCTCCCGTTCGACTCCCAGGTCGAGTCGGTGACGGCTCGACCACCATGGCCGCACGTCCACGTCGAGATGATCGACCCCTCGATTCCGGATCGCCCGAGCCCCGGTCCCGGCTGCCCCTGACGGGCGACGCGGGCCCTCGCCGGGTACAGCAGCACCCTGCTACCCGGATCAGCCCCGGCGCAGGACCGCCCACGTGCCGGTACCGGCGCGAGCAGCGACGCCGTGCCAATGCCCTCCCATCGCAGCGGCGACATCGTCCGCGGCTCAGGTGAATGGGGGTTGCGGCACCCATGGTGTTCACCCACACCACGCTGCCGTCGGGAACGAGGACCCGGTCGACCTCGGCGGGAAACAGCAGGGCGTTGACGAGCACGACAGCGTCGACCGAAGCAGTCGCGATCGGCAAGGCCGACGCGTCTCCATGGACCCGGGCGCCGAAGGCGGCAGGGGCATGTCGCAGCATCTCGAACGCCAGATCCAGCGCAACGATCGACGCGAAGCCGGCGTCGGTGAGCACCCGGGTGCCGACCCCCGTGCCCGACCCCGCCTCGAGGCATCGACCCTGCGCCGCGAGACCCCGCCCGAGGGCGTCGTGGAGCGGCGCGAGCCGGTCGGGGTGGTCGTGGTCGGCCGTCCAACCCGCAGCCATGGAGTCGAAGAGCGCCGCCACCTTCGCCGCGCGGGTGGCATCCCAGGCACCGTCGAAGGCGACCTGACGGGTCACCGTGCGCATCGGATGGTCAGCGCCGGCGAACGACGGGGGTTCTACGGTGCCGGGAGCGTCGGCCAGCTCGGTGATCGCAGAACCCGCGCCGAGCATCTATTCGCTCGGATCCGATGCGGTGTAGCAGTCGAGGGCCAGCCCCAGGCCCATCGCCTCGAGGAATCCGTCCGCACGTTCGCGCAGCGGGTAGCGGTCCTCGACCGCACGGAACGCCAGGCCCGTGGTCGGCCACCGACGAGGTGTGCCAGCTCGTGCACCAGCACCGCGTCGAGAACCCACAGCGGCACCCGCTGCAGGCGTGACGAGACCCGGATCTGGCCTGTCTCGGGCGTGCACGAGGCCCACCGCCGGGCCTGGTTGGTGACCCACCGCACGGACGTCGGGCAGGGGCAGGTCGTACCGGCGGGCCAGCACCTCGACCCGTTCGTCGAGATCGGCGAGGTCCGACGCGAGCGGTCGGGCCTCGACGGATCCGGCCCACCAGATCGTGCACGGTGCGGGCTCGGTCGCTGTCCGACAGCCAGGCGGGGACCCGGACCTCGATGACACCGTCGTCGACGACGCGGGCGGCGCTGGTCTTGCGTCGGCGGTCGCTCCGAATGACCCGCACCACGACCCCGTCGACGTCGAGTTCCTCGGCGCCGGCGCCGGAGGTCTTCACCATGGCGCTCACGTTAGTCAGGTCGGCGTCGCTGCGCAGCAGCCCGATCGTGACGGCTCGACCGCCGTCGCGTCCCGGCCGGAACCGCACCGATACCCTTCGGTCCCCATGATCGACCTTCGACGTCTCCGCGACGATGCCGACTACCGAGACGGCGCCACCCGCAAGGGTGCGCCTGCGGCCGAGATCGACCGACTGCTCGCTCGCCGACGAGGCCCGGCGGGCGTCGATGAGCCGAGTCGAGGAGCTGCGCGCCCGAGCCAACGCGGCGTCGAAGGAGATCGGCAAGGCCGAACCCCGACGAGCGCCAGGCGTTGATCGCCGCGGCTGCCGCCGTGAAGACCGACCTGCAGGCCGCCGAGGCCGAGCACGGCGCCATCGGCATGCCGAGGTCGACGAGCTGGCGTTGACGATTCCGAACCCGGCCGCCGAGGCCTGCCCCTCGGGCGGCGAGGACGACTACGAGGTCGTCGAGGTCATCGGTGAGCCAACCGAGGCGCCACCGCTCGACCACGCCGAGTTCGGCGAAGCGATGGGATGGGTCGAGACCGACGCAGGCGAGCCTGAACATGGGCAGCCGCTTCGCGTATCTCATGGGCGAGGCGGTGTTGTTGGAGTTCGCACTCGTGCAGTGGACGATGGCCAAACTGGTGGCCCGCGGGCTTCACCCCCGTCGCCCCACCGGTGCTCGTCCGCGAGGAGATGATGGTCGAGGCCGGGTTCTTCCCCACCGATCGCAACCAGGTGTACGAGCTCGGCGAGGATCAGCTGTTCCTCATCGGCACGAGCGAGGTCGCACTGGCCGGGCTGCACCGCGGGCAACGCCTCGATGCCGACCCGCTGCCGTTGCGCTACGCCGGGTTCTCGTCGTGCTTTCGCCGCGAGGCCGGCACCTACGGCAAGGACACCCGGGGCATCTTCCGGGTGCACCAGTTCGACAAGGTCGAGATGTTCTCGTGGTGTCACCCCGACCACTCGTGGGACGAGCTCGAGGTGCTGCGAAGCATCGAGCAGGAGATCATCGGCGAGCTCGGCCTGCCGTACCGGGTCATCCGGGTTGCCGCCGGCGATCTCGGTGCCGCAGCAGCGATGAAGTACGACTGCGAGGTGTGGCTGCCCTCCGAGGGGCGCTACCGAGAGCTGACCAGCACCTCGAACTACACCGACTACTCCGCCCGCAGGCTCGGGTCACGGGTCCGTACCGACGACGGCACCGAGTTGGTGCACACGCTCAACGGCACGGCCTGTGCGGTCGGCCGGACGCTGGTGTTCTTGATGGAGCACTACCAGCAAGCCGACGGCAGCTTCGTCGTGCCCGAGGTGCTGCGACCGTTCTGCGGCATGGACCACATCGAGCCCCCGACATCGAGGCTGACGTGCGGGCGAGCCCGCACATGATCGACGCGTCAGCTGGTGCGTTCGGACGGAGCCGGGCCGCTGTTCTCGAAGGCCTTGGTGACCTGGTCAAGGTCAGGTCGACGTCGGCGTCCTCGCCGGTCACGGATTCGGCACCGTCATCGGGGCCACCAGGCTGCGGGGTCGTGACGATGGGGGCGTCGTCGCCGCGGCCCGAGCTCGAGAACTGGAAGAACCGGTAGATGATCCAGCCCCAGAGGTAGAAGCCGCCCACGAGCTTCATGATGAGGCCCGCCATCTGTTGGTCGGTCGCGACGCTCATGCCGAAGAGGCGGACCTGGTGGTCGTAGGCCTCGTAGAGGGTGCCTTCTGCGAAGGTCAAGAACCCGGCGGGGACGGTGGGGATCACCGACATCAGGAACAGGTAGACGATCTGTCCCTGCGGTGAGATGCGAACCTCGGGTATGGGACCGATGACCGGTGTCCACATCCAGATGGCGCTCACGAACACGAGGAGGTGCACGAAGTAGTGGAACGGCCCGTTCTCGGCCGAGGTGTTCACGACGACCGTGAGGTGGGTGAACACCACGACGAGGTTGAAGACCGAGCCGGCGACGACGGGATGGGTCATGCGCCGGGTCCAGACGCCGACACGCCCCTGGTCGGAGATGATGAGACGGGCGAGCCACTCGGGCATGGCGGTGAGCAGCAGTGGCGGTACGACCATCGAGATCAGCAGGTGCTGGATCATGTGCGCCGAGTACAGGTACTCCTCGGAGATGTCGTGGAGTGGCCAGTCCGAGGCGATCCACAGCACGGCGATGCCGGCGACGTAGGCGATCTTGTTCTTGCGGGTGACGATGGGTTCGCCCGGGCGGCACGGCTTGGGGCCCGATGACCCGGACCGCGTACCAGGCAAGGAAGACGGCGCCCGACGATCGACGACCCACACTTCGAAGTGGGGTTGCCAGCGCCAGATGTCGCTCTCGGCAGCGAAGACCATGGAGCTCAGTCTCTCACCAGTCGGCGCCGATCACCCAGGCGGAGCCGGCGAATCAGTGTGTCGCTTCGGTCACGGCCTCGACATCGGCGGCGAGATCGCCGCCCTCGACGTCGTCGTCTTCGGGTGGTGCACGGGATCGCCGTCGCCGCCCTTCCAGGACCAACAGCAGGAAGATGGCCGCGATGATGGTGGGCACGGCGATGAGGGCGACCTTCGAGAACCAGCCCCAGCCCGGCAGGAAGCCCATGGCGTAGGCCATGATCATGTAGACCGGGTAGGCGAGCACGAGGCCCGCACCGAGCATCTTGGTGAACCAGGCGTTGTCGTACTTCAGGTGCATGAAGTAGGCAGCGACCAACCCGAACTTGAGGACCATCAACACCACGAGGATCATCGTGATCATGGTGTCCGACAGCCGATGGACCGACTCGAAGTGCATGAACACCTCGAGGCCGGTCATCACCGCGAGGACCAGTGCGATCTTGACGTAGACCCAATCCGACACGTATGTCGTGGGATGCCTCGTGCAGGTCGATGCCTTCGGCAGTGCCGTCGAGCGGGGATTCGGTGGTGGTCATCGACGCTCCTACTGCGGGAACAGGTAGACGATGGTGAAGATCACGATCCAGACGACATCGACGAAGTGCCAGTACAGACCGACGATCTCGAGCTTGTCGGTCTGTCCTGCGTGGAGTCGCCCACGCGCTGGCCTGCACGTACATCGACATCAAGAAGATGATGCCCGACGGTGACGTGGACGCCGTGGAAGCCGGTGAGGGTGTAGAACGAGGTACCGAACAGGTTGGTCGTGAACCCCAGGCCCTCGCGGTAGAACGCCGTGAACTCGTAGACCTGGCCGCCGACGAACACCGCACCGAGCAGTGCCGTGGTCAGCAGCCAGATCTTGCAGCGCCGGATGTCGTTGCGGCCGAGCGCCGAGATCGCCATCACCACGGTCAGCGAACTGGCGAGCAGCACGAACGAGCTGACCGAGGTGAACGGGATGTCGAAGACGTCGTCGGGGCCGATGTCGGTCGGCCCGATCCGATCCTTGTAGAGCAGGTAGGTCGAGATCAGACCACCGAACAGCAGGCAGTCCGAGCCGAGGAACACCCACATGCCGAGCTTTTCGTTGGAGAGCCCGAGCGAGGTGGGGTGCGCGCTCGCCGTGGCCACCGTGGGCGGCGGCGGACGGCAGGGGTCGCATGGTCGACCGGAGCGGTCGCCGTGTCAGCCATCGGACGGCTCCTCGGGTCGGTCGGCGTCGGTGAGCGTCGCCACACCACCGCCTTCGAGTTCGGTTCCGTCACCGGCGTCGACGCCTGCGGCGAGGGCGGCAGGATCGCCACCGGGCAGCATCGGCGCATCGTGGTGGTCGTCGCCGTGGCCGTGACCGGCATCGGGGTCGTCGACCGGCTCGAAGACCCAGCCGTAGAGCCCACCGAGCACCAACAGCCCACCGACCACGCAGAGCCAGAGGTTGTAGATCAGGCCGTAGCCGATGAAGGGCAGTCCGGCAGCGACGACGATCGGCCAGTACGACGGCGACGGCAGGTGCACGTTCGCGCCGTTGGACCCGTCGTGGGCGATCTCTTCGGCCGTGGCCCGCCGCACGATGCGGCCCTCTTCGTCGCGACCCCACTTGCGCCACCAGAAGTCGTCCTGGCGTTCGATGACGATGTCGGTGTCGAAGTTGTGCTCGGGCGTCGGCGACGCGGTCATCCACTCGAGCGACCGGGCATCCCACGGGTCGGGACCGGGGTTCTGCGGTTCACGCTTGTGACTGCGCCAGCTCGCCAGCACGTTCACGATGAAGATCGCCGTGGCCAGCGCGATGAGGAACGACGCCGATGGTCGAGACCATGTTCCAGAGCTCGAAGCCCTGGCCGGGCGAGTAGGTCTGGATGCGGCGGCTCATGCCCTGCAGGCCGAGGATGTGCTGGGGCCCGAAGGTCATGTTGAACCCGATGATCATGATCCAGAAGTTCAGCTTGCCGAGGCGTTCGCCCAGGAAGTAGCCGAACACCTTCGGCCACCAGTAGTAGAAGCCACCGAAGAAGCCGAGGATGATGCCGCCGAAGATCACGTAGTGGAAGTGGGCGACGATGTAGTACGTGTCGGTCTGCTGGGTGTCGGCAGGGGCGAGTGAGTGCGTGACCCCGGACAGGCCACCGATGGTGAACATCGCGACCACCGACGAGGCGAACAGCATCGCGGTGGTGAAGCGGATACGCCCGCCCCACATGGTCGCGAGCCAGTTCAATATCTTCACGCCGGTCGGTACCGCGATGAACATCGTCGAGACCGAGAAGGCCGCGACCGACACCGGGCCCATGCCGGAGGCGAACATGTGGTGGGCCCACACGCCCCAGCCCATGAAGCCGATGGCGGCACCGGCGAACACCATGAACGGGTAGCCGAAGATGGGCTTGCGGCTGAAGGTGGGGATGATCTCGGAGATGATGCCGAAGCTGGGCAGGATCAGGATGTAGACCTCGGGGTGACCGAAGATCCAGAAGAGGTGCTGCCACAGCAGCGGGTCGGCGCCGGCGGCGACGTTGAAGAAGTTCGCACCGAAGAGGCGGTCGAAGGTCAACAGGAACAGCGCCACCGAGATGACCGGCATGGCGAACAGCAGCAGGAACTGCGTGATGAGCAGCATCCAGGTGAGGATGGGCATCTTCATCAGCGTCATGCCGGGCGCCCGCATGTTCAGCACCGTGACGATCAGGTTGACCGCACCGATCAGCGATGCGAAGCCGGTGATCTGCAGGCCGAGTGCGAAGAAGTCGAGGCCGTTGCTCGGCGAGAACATCACGCCGGTGTTGGGCGCGTAGGCGAACCAGCCACCGTCGGGTGCGTTCTCCCACCAGCCGCCGATGAACATCGACGACACGATGAAGAGACCACCGAAGAGGAAGATCCAGAAACTCAGCGCATTCAGGCGGGGAAAGGCAACGTCTCGCGCGCCGATCTGCAGGGGGATCAGGTAGTTCGCGAACGCCGCACCGAGCGGGATGGCGACCAGGAAGAGCATGACGACGCCGTGCATCGTGAACACCTGGTTGTAGGTGTCGGCGCTGAGGATCTCGAGCTCGGGGCGGGCGAGCTGGAGACGGATGAACAGCGCGTAGATGCCGCCGACGACGAAGAACACCAGGCCGGCGGCGCCGTACATGATGCCGATCTTCTTGTGGTCGACGGTGGTCAACCAGCTGCGCCCACCCGGTGGTGCTCTGGGGGCGGGTGAACGCCCCCAAGGGGCGTTCGACGTGCTCTTCGACGTCGCCCGATTCGAGTTCGAGTGGTTCGCGTTCGATGATCGCCATCAGGTGCTCCTGGGAATCACGGTGGTGACGTGGGCAACGTCGGTGGGGGCGTGGGTACAGCGGTCGGAGGTTCGGCGCGCCATGGTCGGTCGGCTCATCAGTCGAGGGTCAGGAGGTAGTCGACGAGGAGATCGATGTCGGCTTCGGACAGGCCGAGGTTGGGCATGCCCCGAGCCTGTGCCGGTTGAGCGTTGGGCTTCTCCGCGGGCGAGTTCCGTATCCAGGCCTCGAGCTGGGCCCGGAAGTAGGGGCTCCCGGGCAGGTCCAGGTACTCGCCGTTGTCGGCGAGCTCCTGGGCATCGGCATAGAGCTGGAAGAACGAGCCGGCATAGCTCGACCGGGTGGCGAAGTGCGTCATGTTCGGCGCTGCGCCCGCGGTGAGGTTCTCCGAACCGGTGTGCTTGCCCTGGCTCAGGTCCGGGAGGTTGCGGTACTCCTCGACGTTGCCGTACATCTCGAGGTCGTCGGTCTCCAACTCGCCGTCGCCGTCGCGGTCGCGTTCGGTCAGACCGAAGATCACGTGGCAGCGGGCGCACTGCTGGAGGAACACCTGCTGACCTTCGAAGTTCGGGTCGTCCTCGGTGAGGGGCTCGCGCACGGCACTCTGGTTGTCGACCCAGGTGGCGAAGTCGTCCTGGCTCACCGCGACGGTGTACATCCGCATGTAGGCGTGCGAGAGGCCGCAGAACTCGGTGCACTGACCGGCGAAACGGCCGACCTCGTTCGACTGGATGACCCAGGGATGGAGACGGCCCGGGACGGAGTCCTTCTTGCCGTTGAGCCGGGGGATCCAGAAGCTGTGGATCACGTCGCGTGAGGTCGTGTAGATCTGGACGTCCTGACCGACCGGGATGACCATCTCGTTCGCGACGACGAGGTCGGGGGGCGTCTCGGTGTCGCCGTCGAGGTGGTACTGGAACTCCCACCACCACTGCTGACCGACGACGAGGACCTCCATGTCCGGGTACGGCGAGTCGTCGGGCGCAGCCTCGACATCTTGAAGTCCGAACCAGGTGCTGAGGGTGAAGAACGCGACGACGACCATGATGATCGTCGGGGCGATGGTCCAACCGATCTCGAGCTGGAAGTTGCCGTGGACCTGCTCGGGGAACTCTTCGTCGGGATAGTCGCCCGCGTAGTGCGTGTCGTCCTCTCCCGGCTTGCGGACTCGGTACTTCCAGGAGATGTAGGCCACCGCACCGAAGACGAGCACGAAGATGATGGCGGCGACGTACAGCACGCCCATGAACAGGCTGTCGATGCTCTCGGCCTTGGCGACCGGCCGGGTCGAGCGTGTCGAGCGGTGCATCGGAGGCACAGCCTGTGGCGATCAGCACGAAGCCGAACAGCAGGGCGATCAGCCGTCGGGAACGAAGTCGCATGGGGTCTCGTCGTCTCCGGGTGGTGTGGTCTGTGTGGGTTCCCACGTGATTCCTACAGTGGTCGCGTCGTCGGTCGTGCGCCAAGTCCGGCGTCAACCGTCGGCATCGGCGTCGGCGGGCTGTTCGACTTCGACTTCTGCGATCTCGGTGTCGATACCTTCGGCCTCGAGTTCTTCGAGCTTCTCCTCGGCGAGGTTCTTGAATTCGCGCTCGCCGACCGATGCCGAGACCACGCCTCCCGCCAGCATGGCGATTGCGCCCACCGACACGGCTCCGGCGACCACGTTCTTGTTGACCTTGTCGACCAGGGCCATCAGGACCGCCACCACGAGCACGACCGAGGACACGATGAGGGCCACCCAGACGGCCCATTCCTTGGAGACCGCGAGGAAGATCCGAGACATGGCCAAGATGACCACGGCGACGCCCAACGCGCTCAGGACCGGCACCTCGATGGGCTTCATGATGCGGTCGCGCAGTTCCTGGTTGGCGACCGGGTCGCCGGTGGCGCGGTCGGCCCACGCCGACATCGTCCACTCGAAGGCGGCGGCGAGGATCACGATCAGACCGACGAGGAAGATCGCGGCATCGAGGGCCAGGCCGATGACGGCGACGGCGACGCCGAAGCCGCCGATGAGCGGCCAGTAGTTGGGCCCCGTCGGGTCCCTGCGCGGGCGGGAGCTCGCCACCGTTGAGCTCGGCGACCGCTTCGGGATCGGCGTCGCGGTAGGCGACCAGCATCCCTGCGAGCCAGCCGGCAGCGATGACGAAGAACAACAGGATGAAGTAGCCGAGGTGGTCGCCGACGCCGCCCTTCCAGCCGAAGCTGATGGCGCCGACCCACGCCGACGCGTCCACGAAGCCGAAGTAGTCGATGGTGCCGTCACCACCGCTCGCGACGGCGTAGACGAACATCGCCACGAAGCCGGCGACGGCGAATCCTGCGAAGAGTCTGAATCCAGGTGTGAACATCGACGTCCTACTTTGCGATGAAGATGCCGATCCAGAGTACGAAGTACACCAGCACGGTTGCGTACCAGAAGATCGACGCAGCGACGATGCCGTCGGTCTGACGGCTGCTGTACTGCCCGGCGAGGGCCCGGAATCCCATCAGCGCGACGAAGATCATGGCGCAGATCACCATGGCCAGATGGGCGCCGCTGATGGTGTAGATGAGCGTCGACGACGGCGGCGGTTCGTCGATGACCAGACCCATCTGCAGGTACTGGAACGCCGTCTGGACGATCACCATGGCGCCCATGGTCAGCGTGGCGCCGATGGCCAACAACGCATGGGGCCGGTCGTCGCGGGCGATGGAGTAGACCGCCCACTGGATCACCGCGGCCGAGATGATCAGCGTCCACATGATCATCGTGGGAGGGGTCAACTCGATGCGGCCGTCGATCCAGGGCACCCCCTCGGCGCGCACCGCGGCACGTTCACGGAAGTAGACGCCGAACAGGCCGGCGAAGAACATGATCCACGCCGGCGACGGCGAAGCCGGTGGCGACGAGGATGTGGCGTCCTCGCGTGGCCGGTGCGACGGGGAGGTCGGTGGTGACGGCGACCATCAGGCGTCCTCCTCTTTCCAGTCGAGCAGTGGTCGCTCGGACGCGATGCCCAGCCGGCGCCTGTTCGAAGTTCCCCGGCGGCGGCGGCGAGGTGGTGGCCCATTCGAGGGTGTGGCC
This sequence comes from uncultured Acidimicrobiaceae bacterium, assembly GCA_963716795.1. GTDB lineage: Bacteria > Actinomycetota > Acidimicrobiia > Acidimicrobiales > UBA8592 > CAVQUE01. Next base: position 34,190 of record CAVQUE010000012.1, read on the forward strand.
GTTCCAGGGATCGTCGGCGTCGGTGTCGTCGCCCTTGCCGATGAGGCCGGACACGGTGACGTCGAGCACGACGAGGGCGAGCCCGGCGATCAACAAGATGGCCCCGACGAACCCGATGATGTTGAAGAGCTCGACGGCGTCGGCGTCCCAGACGCCGGCGTAGGCGTCGCGGTCGCCGACCGAGCGGAACACCTCGTCGCCTTCGTCGAGGAAGCCGTTGATGACATCGGTGAGGCCCACGAGGACGGTGCCACCGACCAACGCCAGCGCGGCGAGCACCCCGGCGCCGGGGTTGAGGCGTCGACCGAAGATCTTCGGTGCCCAGTAGTACAGGCCGGCGACGGCGCCGATCACGGCGGAGAACAACACGTACTGCATGACGCCCGAGGCGATGACGGTGCCCAGCAGATCCTCGAGGGGCTCGATGACCTCGGCCAGCCAGGTGCTGTCGAACTCGCGCACGACACCGATGGCCGGTCCCGAGACGTACAGCAGCGCGGCGCCGGCACCGGCCAGCAACATGCCGAGTGCGAACAGCCCCAGCACCAGCTGGGCGGAGAAGACCGGCTTCCCCTTGACGATGGTGTCGGCGAGACCACCTGCGATCACCAGCAGCGGCAGCATCATCAGCAGGCCCATGACGACGAACAGCGGCTGCTGCGCGACCTCGGCGTTGAACACCGGCTGGGCAAAGGCGCCGAAGCTCAGGAAGCCCATGGCAGCGATGGCGCCCTGCATGACCGCATAGGAGGCCTGGCGGCGTCGGGCCGATACGGGCACGATGTCACCGACGATGCCGAGCACCGGGATGGCGAACGCGAAGACCATCGGTTGGGAGAAGATCCAGTCGAGCTGATCCCAGATGGCCTCGACGCGGCCGTAGCGCACGGCGTCGGCGCCGCGGAAGTCGACCCAGATGATGGTGAGGTTGGCGAGCCAGACGGGAAGGGCCAGCAACCAGATGGAGCCGGCGACCAGCATCGACCAGGCGAACAGCGGCAGGTCCCACAGGCTCATGCCGTCGGGACGCTGCGCCACCACCGTGGTGATGATGCAGATGGTGGCCAGCAGCAAGGCGAGGACGACGATGCCGATGCTGAGCAGCGACAGCTCGATGGCCTCGACGTCGGAGCCCTGGGCCGACTGGCTGGTGTTCTCGGGCACGCCGAGGCCGCCGTCGACGAACACGGTGGCGATGTGGATGCCCATCGCCAACAGCCAGGCCCACAACGCGGCGGCAGCCGCTCGGGGGAAGGCGATGGCCGGCGCCCCGACCTGCAGGGGAACGATGTAGGTGGCGAGGCCGATGAGGAGGGGCAGCACGCAGAAGAACAGCAACGACGTCCGTCCGAGGCTCCAGGCCTGGAAGAAGGTCTGGGACTCGACACCCCAGGTGAAGACCTCGATGCCGGAGATGTCGCTGCGCTCGAGCGCGACCAACATCGTGAGCACCGTCGACAGCAGACCACCGAGCAGGCCGAGCAGGATGTACATCCTGGCGATGGCCTTGTGATCGCGTGGTGGCGAGCGCGGCGGCGAGGCCGGACTCTCGGGGTGGGCCGACGAGGGCCGCCTCCTCGGAGGCGGCCGTTTCGGTCGGTCGGTTCTCGGTGACTGTCATGGAGTGCAGACCCTGCCGGTTCTCGAGAGCTGGATCGAATAGGGAGCGCGCCACATGCTAGGTGGCGAATGGCCGCCGAGGCGGAACTCGGCTGCCGACTGTACACAGCCCTTCCGGGCGTGGCCGAACTGTGGTCGAATTCGGTGTCGAGGGCGACCCGGTCGACGCGGGTTCCGGCGCAGCCGTGGCCGACGTCGGAACCGCCTGCGCAGGGTTCACCAACCGGTTCGCACCAACTGATCGGCTGCCATGGCGACGAACAGCACGGTCAGGTAGGTGATCGAGTAGCCGAACAACGCCATGGCGGACTTGGTGGTCTGGAGTCGGTACACCTGAATCGCCATGAGCAGGAAGATCGCGCCGAGCACGACCGCCGAGACCACATAGAGCAGTCCCATGTCGGCGACCGGGGCGAACACCAGGGTGAGCACCCACAGCACGACGGTGTAGGCGATCATGCGGATGGCGGTGGTCCGGGTGCTCACGACGCTCGGCAGCATCGGGACATCGGCAGCCGAGTAGTCCTCGCGGTACTTGATGGCCAGCGCCCAGAAGTGCGGCGGGGTCCAGTAGAAGATGATCGCGAAGAGCACGACCGGCGGCCAGGCGAGGCTGTTGGTGACGGCGGACCAGCCGATGAGCACCGGCGCTGCGCCGGCGGCGCCGCCGATGACGATGTTCGATGACGACGACCGCTTGAGCCACAGCGTGTAGACGAACACGTAGAACAGGCACGCAGCAACGGCGAGGGCGGCACTGAGCAGGTTGACGGTGGCCCACAGCCAGAAGAAGGCGGCGATCTCGATGCCGATCGCGAACACGAGCGCCTCGCGTGGCCTGACCTCACCGGTCACCAGCGGCCGGTTGCGGGTGCGCTCCATGATCTTGTCGATGTCGCGATCGACGTACATGTTGATGGCGTTGGCGCCGCCGGCGGCGAGGGTGCCGCCGAAGACGGTGGCCACCATCAGCCACACCGAGGGGATGCCCTGTTCGGCGACCACCATCGTGGGAACGGTGGTGATGAGCAGGAGCTCGATGATGCGCGGCTTGGTGAGCGCGATGAACGCCCGGGCGCGACGAGTGCGCGACACGGGGTTGCGCTGCGAGGACCTCCACGACGCTGAGGGTAGGGGCCGCCGGGCCTGTGAACAAAGCAGTCGCTCGGATTCCTCACCGACGAGGCGGCGGTCGTCGCCCTGACCGGCCCGGCGGTGCGCTGCGGCGACCGACGTGCCGTCGGGTCGCACGCGCGTGCTGGACTGGGGAGGTGCCTGCCACCCGCCGCCTGCGCATCAGCCCTCGGGGCTATCGACGCATCACGCTCCTGTCGCTGATCCTGCTGTCGTTCATCATCGTCACCGGCGCGTCCGTCCGCCTCAGCGGATCAGGCCTCGGATGCAGCGACTGGCCGACGTGTGAGGAGGACTCGCTCGTCGCCGAGATCGACAACGTCCACGCCATGGTCGAGTTCGTCAACCGGGTGATCACCGGCTTCGTGTCGCTCGCGGTGATCGCTGCGGTGTTGGGATCGATGTGGCGCACGCCGCGCCGACGCGACCTCACCCTGTGGTCCTGGGGACTGGTGGCCGGGGTGGTCGCACAGATCCTCCTCGGCGCCCTCGTGGTGCAGGAACGGCTGCCGCCACCGCTCGTCATGGGTCACTTCTTGTTGTCGATGGTGCTCGTCTGGAACGCCATGGTGCTGCACCACCGGGCCGGGCTGCCCGACGACGAGGTCGTGGTACCCCGAGAGTTGCCCTCGATCTCGCGCCACGTCCGCGTGCTGAGCTTCTTGGGCGCGGTGGTCCTGGTGACGGGCACGTTCGTCACCGGCTCGGGACCCCACAGTGGCTCGGAGTCCGAACAGACCAAGCAGGCCCTCGAGGCCAAGGGCTACGACATCACCCAGCTGACCGACGAAGAGCTCGAGATCGAGCGGTTGCCCTTCGACGTCCCGGATGTGGCGCGCGTGCACGGCCTGTCGGTGATGGTCTTCCTCGCAGCGACGGTCTGGCTCGCGGTGCGCCTCAAACGAGAGCGGGCACCCCAGGACGTGTTCGATGCCACCCAGACGCTGATCGTGATCATCGTGGCTCAGGCAGGGGTCGGCTATGTCCAGTACTTCACCGGTGTGCCCGAGCTGCTCGTCGGGGTCCACATCCTCGGCGCGACCCTCGTGTGGATCGCCGCTGTTCGGCTGCACCTCGGTGTGCGGCTTCCACTGCCCTCGGCCGTCGACTCCGCGCACCCGTCGTCACCGCGCGTCGGCGCCGCCGGAAACGGCGCCGACGGCGACGGTGGCGACCCAGACGATCGACCGTCGGACCTCGTGACCAGCGGGTGAGGCACAATGGCGTCGCCGATGACTGCGCCCGCCGAACTCGACCAACCGGTCGACGAGACCACGACCGATCCCGATCGTCCCTGGATCGTGCTGGTCTGGAACGACCCCATCAACCTGATGGGGTACGTGACCTTCGTGTTCCAGAAGCTCTTCGGCTACTCCAAGGCCAAGGCCACCGAGCTGATGCTCGACGTGCACGAAAAGGGTCGTGCGGTCGTCGCCGAGGGCACCCGGGAGAAGTGCGAGCTCGACGTCTTCCGCCTCCACGAGCACGGCTTGTGGGCCACGATGCAACAGGACTGACGTGATCATCCGCCCCACCCGGTCGGGCACCTACCGGGTCCAGGTCCTCGACTGGCAGCAGTCGCTGCTCACCAATCTCGTCGACCAGCTCCGCGACCTGTTGCTGGATGGGTCGAGCCCGCTGCTGCGCCGGCTGTTCCCGACCGCCTATCCCGCCGACGCCGAGGCCGACGCCGCCTATGCCGACCTCGTCGGCGACCAGCTGTTGGCAGCCAAGCTCGATGCCATCGACATGGTCGAATCGACGATCGAGGGCGGCGAGTTCACCGAGGAGCAGCTGATCGGCTGGATGCAGGCGGTCAACAGCCTGCGTCTCGTGGTCGGCACCCGTCTCGACGTCAGCGAGGACACCGACCCGGGCGATGTCGCCGACGACGATCCCGACCGACCGCTCTGGGTGAGCTACGAGCTGCTGACCCAGATGCTGGCGGTGATCGTCGACGCGCTCGACGACTGAGGCTCGCCGACGCGACGAAGCGCCCCCGGTGGCCCGTGCCCGCAGGCCGCTGTCAGATCCAACCGTGCGCGTGCCGGATACCAGAACCCGCCTGCGGTGCCGGGGCCGGTGTGGGCGCCGATGCTCGGGCCCACCCGGTAGCGGATGAGGTCGGCGACGCCGGGGTGCGTCGGCGAGGCGCTGGTCCATGGCGGCCCGGAGCGGCTCGGCGGACGCGTCGGCGACACACAGCGCCAGGCGTTGCGGGTGCGGCGTCGGCGGTCATCGTGGCGACCATGAGCTCGGCGAGTTCGTCGACGGTCGCACCCGACCCGACGATGTCGGTGTCGCCGCCGCTGATGCGGATCACCGGTGCTGCGTCGAGCGTCGACGCGGCCGGCGGCGTCGAGCGACGAGGCGGCCGCCCGCGCGGGCGATGTCCAGCGCGCCGATGACGGTGACCGACGAGATGGTCGGCGCAACGGCCGCAACGACCCGAGCGGCGTCGATGAGGTCGGCGCCATCGGCGAGCGCAGCCGCGGCCTCGCGCACGCAGCAGGCGATACCGAACGAGAGGCTGCCGGAGTCGATGACGGTGACCGGCACGTCGACCTGGCGGGCGGCGATGCGGGCGCTGTCGCAGGTGCCCGACCAGGTGCGACCGACGTGGATCGACAGGATCTCGGTGGCCCCGGCGCGCGGCGAGGCTGCGATAGCAGTCGACGAAGTCGCCGGGGGTCGGCTGCGAGGTCGAGATCGCCGGCGCCGCGCCGTCGGCCCAGAAGCCGTAGAAGGTGTCGGCGTCGAGGTCGACGCCCTCGCGGTACTCGGTGCCATCGACGGTGACCCGGACCGGGACGCTGCGCGACGCCGAGTTCGGCGGCGAGTTCGGCGGGCAGCTGGGCGCTCGAGTCGGTGACGAGGGCGATCATGGCGTCTCCGGTTGCCGGGCCCGTCGTCGCCGTCGGTGCTGTCGGCGCCAGGCCTCGACGCGATCCTCGGTCTGGACGAACCGCAGCCGGATGATCGCGCTGGTGGCCAGCGCGGCCAGGACGAGGCCGGGACCGGAGGCGCGCCGCCGGGGTTGGGCAGCGCTCGGCGCCACCAGAGCCACGGTGGCCAGGATCCAGGCCGCCGACGCCACCTCGGTTGCGGCGAACGCGCGACGGCGCACCATCGGCAGCCGGGTGACCGCCGCACCGACGGCGGCGTCGATCGGGAAGTAGATCGGGAAGGTGGCCAGTACCTGCCCGCTGCTGGTGGCCACGCCCTTGCCGCCGTCGAAGCCGTCCCAGACCGGGATAGCAGTGCCCGGCGACCGCTGCGGGGCCGCCGAGCGTGCATGCCGCGGCACCGCCGCCGAGCCGGCCGCCGAACCGGCAGGCGACGATGCCCTTCGCCACGTCGGCCACCATGACGACGGCGCCCCACTTCTTGCCGAGGACGCCGGCGACGTTCGCGGCACCGGGGTTGCCGGTGCCGACCCGACGGATGTCGACGCGTCCTCTGGTGGCGACGCGGGTGACGATGTCCGCCGACGGCGTCGTGCCGATCGAGGTAGGCGACGGCGGCCGCGGCGAGCGGGCGGGCCAGGGCACGGGGCCTGAACCCTGCATGGCTCGGCCGCCATTCCGCGACCGTGGTCGGATCGTGGCCTGGCGTTCACCGGCTGCTGCGGACTCGGCTACCGGGCACCCAGCCGGGTGCCGCGAGCTCGAAACCCGCGAAGTCGAACCCCGGCGCGACCACGCAAGTGACGAGCGTCCACGCACCGGTGGTCTCCGCCGCCTGCCAGGCGTGGGCGGGGACGACTGCGTGCAGGTACGCGACGGACCGGGCACGTGGTCGGACCCGGCACCGTCCGAGTCGAGGAGATGGTCGACCATCTCGGTGCCGTCGCGGCTGACGGAGAGCCGCAGCGGCGCCCCGGCCTGGTGGCACCAGATCTCGTCGGCGTCGACACGGTGCCAGTGCGAGCGTTCGCCCGCACAGAGCAGGAACGAGATCGACGGTGCTCGCCGCTCGCGCGCCCGGCGCCGCCGGCGCCCGCCACGTCTCGACGTACCACCCACCCTCGGGGTGCGCACACGAGCCCGAGCCGATCGATCAGTGCGTGCGCGCGTCGGGATGCATGCACCGACGGTAGGCCGCATCAGCCGAACGTTCGTGGGCGTACGGGTCGGCCGTGAGCCGGCACGGACCGCACGGGGAGCTGCGGCGACTCGGACCGGTGAGGATGGACGACCTCGACTCACCGCTGGACCTGGTACCCCGTACGGGATTCGAACCCGTGTTACCTGCGTGAAAGGCAGGCGTCCTGGGCCGCTGGACGAACGGGGCGTGCTCGAAAACGGCGGGGCTGACGATACCAGCGTCGCGAGCCGGTCGACTGACGTCGGCGAGGTCGCTTCACCGAGGGCGCGATCCGACGCCGCATCGACGCGCGAGCCGATCGCGAATTCGCGCACGCAGATTGGTGTCGGTGTCGCCATGGCGTAGAGTGCGTCTTCGGCTCATCGAGCCGACATAGGCACGAACCCTCGGGTCCGTGCCGTCGAGTTGGTCCCGTGGTGCAGTTTGGAGTGCACGCCGCCCTGTCAAGGCGGAGGTCGCGGGTTCAAATCCCGTCGGGACCGCGGATGCACCTCCTCCTCTCGGAGGAGGTGTTCGTCATTGGCCGTCAGGCTCGTGGCGCATCCACGGTCGGGTAGCTCAGTCGGCAGAGCGACCGCCTGAAAAGCGGTAGGTCCGGGGATCGACGCCCCGCCCGACCACACCGAGAACCAGCAGGTCAGCGCCCTATCGGCCCTGACCTGCTGCCGCTTTCGGTCCGGATCCGGCGCCTCTGCGGTGAGCGAACGGCGCACTGGTCGACCGGGCCCGGCGTGTCGTATCCGGTACGCCACCGAGACGCTGCCGTCCCCGGCGCCGCGATCATCCGGCACCGGCAACAGCCTCTCGATGGGGGACAGTCGCAATCGGCTACGAGCACACCGGCCCGGTGCAACACCTGGTCGAACGAAGCGGGCCTGGGACGAGAACCCGAAACGCACGACCATCACTGCACGACAGAGTCATCGGACACTGCCGCAGAGTTCTTGAGACCCAGGTGCGGATTGGTGGCTGCACAGCAACAACCAGTGATGCGCAGGCTGCGCAGCATCGGGCTCACGCATTCGGGGCCACCAACGGATTGGTGCCATCCCATGACAGGAACTTGCTACGGTGCCGTGCACGACTGCGCACTCTGTGCGGGTCGTCAACGGGGCAAGGGACACAAGAAATGAGAATGTCAGGGCCACGACGGGCGATTCTGAGGTCGCTCGTCATCCGATCCGGCGACATCGTCGACGCGTCCGGATTCGCAACCGCAGAACTGCTCGCCGACCCAGAGGTCGGTGGCTTTCCCGCGCAGTCTGTTCGTCGCGCCATCGCCGACCTCGAAGACGCGGGGCTCGTGCACCGCGAGATCAACGGGCGACGCGTGTACCGCATCGGACTCACCGAAGCAGGTGAGGACGCGGCTGTCGCACGTGGGCTGCGACCTCATCACAACGGTCACGGCGGCGGCTTCGCGGGCGTGCTCGAGAGCCAGGATCGTCGCAAGCTCCTCGCCGCGGCATCGGACGTCGGCGCCAGTCTCCAGGAGTGGGCCGCCAGCGTCGATCTGGGTCAGTCCACCGATCGCCTTCGCGTCCAGCTGTTCCACCTGCTGCTGCGCCCCGATGGCGCCCGAGGCGCCGTCGACCGATGAGATGGCCCTCGCCATGGTGCATGCCAGTGCCCTCAACGATGCGTTGCTCGCCGCCTACCGAGACGATCCGGCGGGGGTCGATCCCGCACTGATCGATTCGACGATCGCCACCACCATCGACCTGGCCCGGCTCCTGGCCGCGACCTCCCGGCCAGGTCGGCCGATCGAATCGACGCCACGACCACGCGCGAGACGATCGATCAGCGCGTGGACAGCACGGGCCATCGATCAACCCACGCTGGTGCGGGCGACCCCACGCACACCGTCGGTGATGCGATTCGATCTGCTGGCGGGGCTGGTCAGCGTTCGCGTCGACATGGCGGCCGTCGACGACGGCGCCGCGTCGTGCCCGTCAGCGCTCGACGGGTGCGGTGGTGATGCTCGAATAGCACATCTCGTCGCCGGTTCCCTCGGCCCACAGGATGTACCCGACCGCCTCGTACGGGGCCCGATCGCGGCCCCAGCTGCACTCGACCCGCACGGTGTCACCACGCTCGATGACGATGTCGTCGACGGGGCTGTACCCGAACTGCCAGTCGAAGCTCCAGTCGGGGATGTCGAGCAACACGACCTCGTCGGGCGTGTCGGGGTGCAGGGTCATCCGCAACGACTGACCCAGCTCGTGCATGTGCGCGCCGATGCTGACGATGCGCCCGGGATTGCCGATCGGCAGGTCGCAACTCGACCAGGCCGTGCCCTGGTTCATCTCTGCGAAGTCCTCCGGCACGTACCCGCACTGGCGGGTCAGCCCCTCGGCCAGGCCGCGCCCGAACGCGCCGTAGAGCTCCTCGACCCGATCGAGCGCGGCATCACGATCGCACAACGGGTGCGTGTCGCCTGCGACGCACGGGATCTCCGCCGCACCGAGGTAGAGCTGCGACTGCAGCTGGGCGAAGCTGCCGCCGTTCGCTTCGATCTCGGCCGGCGACGCGAGATCGAAGACCATCCGTGAGAGATCAGCCGGCACGGGGACGTCGTGGTAGTGGTAGTGGATCTGCACGACGATGAAGTCACCAGGATTGAGCGGGGTGGCGTAGCCCGGCGGCCGGCGGTTCGGCTGCGCACCGGGGGCCCAGCCGCCCAGGCCGATCTCGTAGCCCTCCGTCGGCGGTCGACAGACCGTTGCCGCCGTAGCAGGTCCAGCCCGGGCCGGGATCGAGGCTGTCCCAGAACTCGGCCTGCTGGCGCAGCTCGGCCGATGCGAGCGTGATGATGCCGTGGTGGACGACCTCGGTCTGATCCGGCTCGAAGTGTGAGGCCAGGATCCACGAGGGCTCGGTGATCTCGGGATCGAAGATCAGACACCGATAGTCGTCACGGACGGCGAGCGATCCCTGGTACGGACCCTTGGCCGAGGTGACCACGAGGTCGGGATCGGCGATGACCTGCAGCGGGCTGCGTCGATTCGATCGGGGTCTCGGGCGCGACGTCGAGGGGAGCGTCGGCACGGGCCCACGCCAGCGACCGCGGCGCGCTGGTCTGCGATCGAGGGAGTTGTCGCCGTGGAAGGCGACCGAGAGGTCCGACGCAGGCCACGGAGGCATCACGCCGGCATCGACGACGAGCGCGATGTCGGCGGCGAGCGCCTGGGCGTCGAGTGCGGTGGCGAGCTCGACATGGGTGCTGCCGGGCGCGTCGGGAGCGTGGCAGCTCGCGCAGGCAGTCGGCGAGCACGGGCATGACCTGGTTCGCGAACGAGGGGACGCCCGGCGTGGGGGTGGGGATCGGGGTCGGTGCCGGTGTCGCCGTTGGGTCCTCGAGGGTGGGGGTGGCCCGAGGACGCGGCGTCGACGTCGGTACCTCGGCGGCCACGGTCGCCTCGCGCCCGTCGGCGGCATCGACCTCTGCCGAGGGCCCTGTCGCGTCGAGGTCACCGGCCGCCGTGGTGTCGCCACCGCCGCATGCCGCAACGAGGAGGATGCAGCGCCGCCACGAGCGCGGCCAGGGCGCCACCGTCCCGGCGGGCCATCGGTCGCGTGTGATCGTCGGGTGAACGCACCGACGCAAAGGTACACGTCCCTTGTCGACCGTCGGCGACCATGGCTCGCACCGGCGGCGCCGAGCCGCTCGGGCCCGTAGTGTCGCGACCCACGCACGCCCGACAGAGAGGAACCCGATGGCCGGCTACGAGTACTGCCGTGTGGACCACGACGGCAACGTCACGGTGATCACCATCGATCGCCCCGAGGTCTACAACGCACTGCACCCCCCTGCCCACGACGAGCTCGACGCCGTCATCGACGACTTCGCCGCCGATCCCGACCAGTGGGTCGCCGTCATCACCGGTGCCGGCGACAAGGCGTTCTCGGCCGGCAACGACCTGAAGTACCAGGCCGAGGGCGGCAAGCGATGGAACTCGCCCCACGGCTTCGGAGGCATCACCGTCCGCTTCGATCTGGACAAGCCGGTGATCGCAGCGGTCAACGGCTTCGCGATGGGCGGCGGCTTCGAGATCGCACTGGCGTGTGACCTGATCATCGCCGCCGAGTCGGCGGTCTTCGCGCTGCCCGAGCCCCGGGTCGGCCTCGCCGCGCTGGCCGGGGGCCTGCAGCGTCTGCCCCGTCAGATCGGCTCGAAGCGGGCGCTCGGGATGATCCTCACCGGACGGAGGGTCTCGGCGGCCGAAGGCGAGACGCTCGGGTTCGTGAACGAGGTCGTGCCCGATGGCGAGGTGCTCGACGCCGCCAAGCGCTGGGCCGCCACGATCTGCGAGTGCTCGCCGATGTCGATCCGTGCGTCGAAGCAGGTGGTGCTCGAGAGCCTCGACGTCGCCGATCTCGCAGACGCCATGGACAACATGCGCTACCCGCGGTCAAGGCCATGGTGGCGAGCGACGACTTCGTCGAAGGCCCCAAGGCCTTCGCCGAGAAGCGGCCACCCCGCTGGACCGGCCGCTGAACCCCGCTCCCCAGCGGTTCAGGAGCCTCCGGGATAGGGCCAGCCGTTCGGTCGACAGCCTTGCAGACCCTTGGTCTGTTGCTGCATCACGGGCGCGAGCTGCCCCGGCGAGGGACAGAACTCATGGCCACGCCCGAGGAAGTGCCCGACCTCGTGGTTCACCAGGTACGCGCGGTACTCGTCGATTCCGGCCGTCCAGAACGGCACGGCACTCGCCCACCGGTCCACGTTCATGATGACGCGGTTGCCCTGGCGACAGGACAGGTAACCGGCGGTCGCCAGCGGCGCACACAACCGGTCGACGGTCCGCGGCGACGCCACGATGATGTCGAGCTGCGCCGCGCGAGGCCCCGACCCGGGCGAAGCGCCGCGTGCCCTCGGCGATCCAACTGCGGCTGTCGCCGAGAACGGCGTCGACCTGGCCGGCCACGGTCTCGGGGTCGAGTCCGGTCCGGGCCTCGACCGTCACCGAGTAGCCGATCAACGGTCCCGTGTCGCCGGCGACACGACCCGGCCGTCCGGCGGCGGAGACCAAGGCGGAGGAATCGGCGAACGAGCATCCGAGGCCCGCCCGCTCGCCTCCGGCAGTTGCGGTGACGCACACGGACCGTTGCGGGGCTCGGGGAAGGCGAAGGGTGAAGGCGCGGGCGGGTCGATCGAGCCCGAACGCCTGCGTGATGTCGTGGCGTAGCGGGCCCGGTCGTGTCCGGCGGACGACGGCGCCGTCGATGACGGCCATCACCCGGACACCCCCGCGGGGGCTCGCCACCCAACCGCTGATGCGATCGGCCTCGAAGGAGTCGACGGCGCCGCCGACCACCGGTTGGTCGAACTGCGTACGGGCGAGCGACGAGGCCCCGGCGCCGCCATCCGGCGTCGCTGCGACGAAGACCGCCATGACCACCACGGCAACCGTCCATGCGAGCCTCGCCCGTCTGGATCTCGTTGTGTTCGCAGCCACATCCTCACGCTATGCGGATGGTCGCTCGGCAGCGACACCGCGGCGACCCTGGCCGCATGAACACCTGTTCACTACCGTGGGCCGAGCCGCAACCGCCAGCCTGCCCCGGGGGTCATCCGATGGATCGAGCGCTGATCGAACGCATACGTGATCAGATGCACTACGAGTTCGCACGCGATGCACCGCCGGAGGGGTTCCCGAAGTTCCCCGACATTGCGAAGCAGCGCCACGTCAGCGACGAGTTCTACGCCCTGGAGATGACCCACGTCTTCGGGCGATCCTGGACGATCGCTGCACGCGCCGAGGACGTGCCCGAGCCCGGCGACTACGTGACCTTCGCCAAGCTGGGCGACCCGATGATCATCGTGCGCGGTACCGACGGGGTCGTCCGCGCGTTCTACAACACCTGCCAGCATCGCGGTGCGCCGGTCGTGCGCGACGAGCGCGGCTCGGCGCGACGACTGCGCTGCCAGTACCACTCCTGGACCTACGAGATCGACGGCGGCACGCTCGTGTCGCTCCCCGACGAACGCGACTTCGTGGACCTCGACTGGCAGGAGCGGTGCCTGCCGACGATCGCGTGCGAGGTGTTCGAGGGCTTCGTGTTCGTCAACCCGGACCCCGACGCCGCACCGTTGGCTGACTGGATCGGCGGCGCAGCCGAGATGTTCGCGCCCTTCGACTGCGAGAACCTCCGCGAGGTCTATCGCGAGAGCGTGCTCGTGCCGTGCAACTGGAAGGTCACCGCCGAGGCGTTCCTCGAGGTGTACCACTTCAAGCACATCCACTCCCACGACGGCGTGTCGGTGCTCGACAACCGGGGTGCGGCGATGGGGCTGTATCCCGGCGGGCACAGCCGGATGATCACGCCGTACTCCCAGCAGAACTGCGACCGCAACCAGATGGCGGGACTGGAGCGACTGGAAGCCGGTCGACCACGGCCCGTTCCCGACCATCGACACCGTGCCCGACATGGTCGACTGCACCAGCACCGCGGTCAGCCTGTTCCCCAACATCATCATCCCGCTCGGCAAGTTCGGCTTCCCGATCAACATCTTCTGGCCGGTCGACAAGGGGACGACGCTGCTCGAATGGATCTACTACGCACCCAAGGACTGGGACGGCGACGACATCCCCGAACACTGGGAGACCCGTCGCAAGCAGTACAACCAGATCATGGACGAGGACATGATGAACATGGCCCCCATGCAGCGATCGCTCGAATCGCCGGCGCTGTCGGGCATCCCCATCAACTATCAGGAACGCCGGATCTGGCACCTCCACGAGACCATCGATGCGATGATCGGCGCCGAGAACATCCCCGAGGCCTGGCGGGTGCCGCCGGCTGCTCGACCCCTACCTCGAACGCTGACGCATCGAGGCTCCAGCGGCTACGGCGCCGCGACCAGGGCTGCGGTGACGATGACGGGAATCCCGGTCATGTGCGCCTGACTCGACAAGGGCTCGAAGGCTCCCGGACCACTGGGCAGCAACGCGTTGGGGTTCACGCCGGGGTCGGCGTGGGCCACCCGCAGGCGGGGGCTGACTCGTGGCCCCATCCGTGGACCATCGACACGACGCCGGCCATGAGGTCCGCGTCGACCTCGATCGTCGCGATGACCTCGCCATGGCCGCTGCGCACCACGACCTCGTCGCCGTCGGCGAGGCCTCGCTCGGTCGCGTCGTCGGGGTGCATGCCGAGCGGATTGGTGGTGCGACCGCCACGCTTCATGCGCTCGAGGTTGGCCATCCACGTGTTGTGCATCCACGGATCGCGCTTGTGGATCAGCAACAGGTCGCCCGTGCCTGCGCCAGGTGACGCCGCAGCGGCGGTCTCGGCGAACAGCACCGCACAGCGATCGATCGCCTCGGCGAACACCGCTGGGCAGCAGTCGACGCGACCGTCGGGCGTGCGGACCTGAGTGTCGTAGAACCGTCCGGGCTCGGGTGGGTCGACCATGACCACATCGCCTGATGCGCGGAGTTCGTCGAAGTCGATGCCCGACCCGCGCGCCAGCAGGTGGCGCCACTTGCCCCACGGATCGGGGTCGTCGTCGTCGAGCAGCGACGGCAGCTCCATCTCCTGGAGGAGGCGGTGCGCGATCCACCACTCGGGCGCGACGCTCCCCTGCCGGTGCGACGACCGCGGGCGTGTACTGGGCGAAGGGCCGGTGGCTGGTGCCGATGTTGACGATGTTGAGGTCGTCGCGTTCGTACATGTCGGTACTGGGCAGCACGACATGGGCGAGCTCGGCCGTGGCGCTCGGATAGATGTCGATCACCACGAGCAGATCGAGCTGTTCGAACGCCTTGGCGCAGCCGGTCCTGGCCGCCGATCGACAACAGCGGATTGCCCGCGACGACGATCATCGCTCGGATCGGGTCGTCGCTGTCGAGGATGGCGTCGGCCATGAGCACGCCCGGCAGCGCCCCTCGACGCAGCCGGCCGAACTCGGTGTCGTGATACATCTGCGCGGTCGTCCGCAGCGCCCGAGGCCGCGTTGGGGAAGAAGCCGTCGGACTTGAGGTTGCCGCCCTCGACGTCGAGGCGCCCGGTGACGAAGCTCAGCATGTGCACCAGCCAGTAGGCGAGGGTGCCCTGGCGTCCCATGTTGATGCCCGTCGATGCGTGCACCGATGCCGCGCGGCGTGACCACCCAGGCTGCAGCCAGCTCGGCGATGTCGGCTGCGGCGATGCCGGTGACCGTCGGCCACCGCATCGGGCGGTGTAGGGCTCGATGAACGCTCGCAGTCCTTCGACGTTGGCGCCGTGACGTTCGATCACGTGGGTATCGAAACCGCCGAGTCGGTCGATCTCGTTGAGCAACGCGGCCAGGAACCACACGTCGGTGTCGGGCCGGATCAGCAGGGTGTCGCCGATGCCCTGATCGGGGGTCTCGATGCGCCGGGGGTTCACGAACACGAAGCGGGTGCCGCGCGCGGCAGCGCGGCGCATCTCGCCCAACACGTTGGGGATCGAGTAGAAGCTGGCCTGCGACGCCCGTGGGTTCTCGCCGATCACGATGCACAGGTCGGTGTGGTCGAGATCGGGGATCGGGTGCACGAGGCTGGTGCCGAACACGGCCTCGCTGGCCACGAACTTGTTGGCGCAGTCCTGGGTGCCCGAATTGAACGTCCGCCCGACGCCGAGGGTGCGCAACATCTGCGCGACGTGCTGGCTGCCGAGCGCGTTGAACGCCGACGGATTGCCGACGTAGGCGGCGACCGCGCCCGGGCCCGTGGGCGTCGAGGACGCGCGCGCAGACGCGTGGCGGTCTCGCGCCATGGCGTCGTCCCAGGAGACCGACGTCCAGGACCCGTCCGCCGCTCGCAGCTGCGGATGGTCGAGGCGGTCGGGGTCGCGGTTGATGTCGACCGCGGCGAGGCCCTTGTGGCAGGCGAAGCCCTTGGTGGCAGGGTGCTCCCGGTCGGGCGTCAGCTTGACGAGTGCACCCGTCGTCGACGTGGGCGATCAGCCCACACGACGGCTCACAGATCCGACAGAACGTTCGTGTTTCCCCCATCGCGGGAGCCTAATCGGGATCACGGGCCGACCGGGTCGGCGGTCGAGGTCGGTCAGCGGCGGCCAGTGGTAGCTCGGATCCTCGGTGTCACGACTCGGCCACGAGGCGCGGCGACAGGTCCGGCCGGGTCGAGACGCCCCCGATCCGTCGCCGGCCGGCACGGGCACGCTGGTGGTGAAGTCGCCGACGTAGCGACGATGGTCGATGGCCCACCGACCGTCGCGCAACGACCACTGATCGAGATAGCGACCGGCACCGACGACGTCGACCAACGCTCCGGCATGAGCTCTCGGTGCGCAGCCGGACGGTCACATAGGACTCGCTGGTGGCGTGGACGAGATCGGGCGCCACGTCGATCAGGATGTTGGTGACCTGATGCGACGTGGCCACCATCGCTCGGTGCAGGTCGTTCACCCAGTCGACGAAGCCATGGCCCGTACCCTCGTAGAGCCCGCTGTAGTGCGCCGTGCCGTCGGGATGCCAGACCCCGTAGGCCATGTCCTCGTCCATGCGGTCGAGACCGCGGCAGTACCGGTAGAGCGCCTCGGTGATGGCCTGCTTGGCGAGCACGCAGGCCAGGTCGGTCGTGTCGAGCGGCGGGGTGGACATGGGAACTCCCGAGCCGAGGCCGAGCGCGGCGGATCTAGTAGTTGACCCGCTTGAGGAATCCGCCGTCGACGACGAGGTTGGCGCCGTTGATGTGGTTGGCGGCCGGGCTGGCCAGGAACGCGACGGCGTTGGCGACGTCCTGCGACGGTGCCGAGCTCGCCGCCGGGGTGGGTCTGCTGGGTGGCGGCGTAGAAGTCGGCCATGTGGTTCTTGATCATGTCCCAGTCGCCGCCCTCGACCATGATCGGCCCCGGCGACACGACGTTGCAGCGGATGCCCTCCTTGCCGAGGACCTGGGCCTGGCCGAGGGTCCAGTTGGTGACGGCGGCCTTGAAGGCGCTGTAGCTGCCGGCACCGGAGGCGAAGTGCTCGGCGGTGGCCGAGGTGCCGATGCTGATGACGGCGCCACCGCCGTCGGCGAGGGCGTCCTTGGCGGCCTCGACGCCGCCGACGAGGGCCTTGAGGTCGATGTCGAAGTTCTGGATCCAGTCGTCGAGGTTCTTCTGGGGCTTGCCCGAGGTGTTGTGGACGTAGATGTCGATGCCACCGAGCGCCTCGGCCGATGATTCGATCCACGCCTGCAGCGAGGCCGTGTCGGCGGCGTCGACGGCCGAGCCGACGACGGTGCCCTTGGCGGAGAGCTCTGCGACGGCCGCATCGACGTCGTCGGCAGACCGGGCGCAGATCGCGACCGATGCCCCTTCGTCGAGAAGGGTCTCGACGATGGCGCGGCCGATGCCCTTGGTGGAACCGGTGACGAGTGCCTTCTTGCCGGCGAGTCCGAGATCCATGGTGGTGCTCCTGTGGGTAGTGCGGGTCGGTGAACGGTCGAAGTCGCCCGGACCGTAGTCGACAGCACCCGCGGTGCGGCCCGTCCCCATGGTGTCGAACCCGCAACCGGCGCGGCTCTCGCCTCCGCCGCCGGCCCGGCGCCTCCGGTCGATCGGTTAGCTTCACGACATGAACGCACGACAGGGATCCGTGGCGGGACCGGCTCGACGTGGCCGACACCGTCTACAGCTACGCGGTCGGGATCGACACCCGCGATTTCGGGCTGTATCGATCGATCTTCGCCGACGAGGTGGCCATCGACTTCTCCAGCTACAGCGGTGCCGACGCCTCGACGATGACCGGCGATCAATGGGTGGCGGGCGTGCAGCCGCTCTTCTGTGGCCTCGACGCCACACAGCACTCGATGACGAACCCGCTGTCGACGTCGACGGTGACGCGGCGACGTGTCGGATGTACATGCAGGCCCATCACGTGTTCGACCCCGACGATCCGACTCTCGTGGTTCACGATCGGCGGCTACTACGACGACACGCTGGTGCGCGATCCGGCCGGGCCATCCGGTTGGCTGCTCACCGGGGTGACCTTCACGGTCCTGTGGCGCATGGGTGATCCGGCGATCATGGTCGCGGCCCGTGGCCTGCGAGCAGCGGAGCAGACGGCCGATGAATCTCGGCAACGTGGTGCGCTTCTGGGCTCGGTGGAATCCCGACGGCGACGCGGTGATCTTCGGCGACACGACGCGCACGTGGGCACAGCTGCACGAACGTACGTCGCAGGTCGCGAACGGCATGGCTGCCCAGGGAATCGGTCGCGGCGACCGCGTGGGATCCTGTCGGGCAATTGCCTCGAGTACCTCGAGCTGGCGATCGCCGGCTACAAGCTCGGCATCGATGTTGGTGCCGCTCAACGTCCGCCTGACGCCTCCGGAGCTGGCCTACATCATCGACCACGCCGGGTGCCGGGCCGTGGTGGCCGACCCCGAACTCGCCGACCTCGGCGCCCGTGCACTCGACGAACTCGCCGCGACGCACCAATCGGCGAGAGCGCCGCATCGCGGATCGGGATGGCCGAGGGCTTCGGGGTGACGCTTCGACGACCTGCGTCCGATCGGGACCGGAGGATCCCGCGGTCGATGTCGCCGCCGACGATGTCGCCTACATCTGCTACACGAGCGGCACCACCGGCACCCCGAAGGGCGCCATGCTCAGCCACGGCAACGTGCTGGCGATGAGCCACAACCGCATCCTCGCCGACGACCTGACCTCGACATCGCGGGTCTACCTGCCCTTCCCGCTGAGCTTCACCGGCGGCCTGGTGTCCATGTGGGCTCCCGCCTACGTCGGCGGCGCGACCTTCGTCCTCGATCCCGCGGTCGACCCCGCACGCACGCTCGCAGGTCATCGAGTCGCGAACGCATCACCAACTACAGCGCCGTGCCGGTGATCTGGGAGACTGCTCATCTCCCACCCGGCGTTTGGCGACCACGATCTGTCCTCGCTGCCGGTCATCGGTTCGGGTGGCGCCGCGGTCCCGGAATCGCTGCTCCGGCGTCTCCAGGCGGCCGGCCTGCCGATGAGCCAGGGCTACGGCCTCACCGAGGGCGCCGGCATGAACTGCTGGCTGCGGGCCGCCGACGCCGGCGCAAGCTCGGCTCGTGCGGGCGACCGATGATGCACACGCAGGTGCGCACGGTCGACCCCGATGCCGACGAGCTGATCGACGTCGCGGCCGGCGAGGTCGGCGAGCTCGTCCTCGCTGGACCCGAGATCATGCTCGGGTACTGGAACGACCCCGACGCCACGGCGGCCACGTTGATCGACGGCTGGCTCCGCACCGGGCGATCTCGCCCGGATCGGACGACGAGGGTTTCGTGTACATCGTCGACCGGTCCAAGGACATGCTCATCTCCGGGCGGCCTGAACGTCTACCCCGCCGAGATCGAGGCGGTGCTCTCCGGGATCGACGGCGTCGCCGAGTGCGCCGTCATCGGCGTGGCCGACGAGCGGTGGGGCGAGACACCGCTGGCCCTGATCGGCCCGAGCGCCGGGCGCGGCGATCGATCCCGCCGCGGTGTCGGCGCACTGCGCCGAGACGTCTGGCCGACTACAAACTCCCTCGCTACATCGTCGTGGTCGACGAGCCGCTGCCGCGTGGCATGTCGGGCAAGGTCCTCAAGCGCGAACCTGCGCGCCGCGTACGCCGATCCGACGACATTCGGGACCCCGGTGCGCTGACCGGAGACCGATCACGGCGCGGCCGCTGTCGCTAACCGAGGTCGGCGGTACCCGCGGTCGAGGTGATCTCGTCGACGGGCCGTGGCGAGGCGGCCGCCGCCACCATCCGATCCTCCTCCCGGACAGTATCCACGTCGTCCCGATACGGATCTCGAGGTCACCGGCGCCCCGCGGCGAGTCGACGTCGACGCCGCGATCGACCGCGCCGTCTCTGGTCGTCGACGTCGCCACCCGTCGGTGCGAATCGCGACGGTCATCGCCTGTGCGTGTCCGGCGAGCACGACCTCGCGATTGCACCCTCGTCGACGGCAGCGGCAGACACCGCGCCTCGCTGCGACCCGTGGTCCGCTCGGCGGCAGCGCGACGGTGGTGGAGCATCGTCGACCGTCGGCGTGCGACGATGCAGCCGTGCATAGTCCGGTTCGATGTGAAGACTGGCCGGTAGTGCGATGCCAGGAGCGCTGCGAGTGGGCTGTCGTCGGGGATCGGCTCGTCGAGACGCTCGATGACGAGTCGGGGACGACTCTCGTCCAGGTCGTCCATGAGGTCGTCCCACACACCGGGGAGTTCGGCGATCACGTCGCTGCCGTAGACCTCGCCGGTCTGCCAGTTCCGTCGATCGAAGCGAGTGGCTGCAGGGCGATCGACGGCGACGTGGAACGCGGCAACGGGCGCCCAGACGTAGATCGCTTCGCCCGGTTCGGTCAATGCCGCTGTCGCCGCCCGTAGCGACGCAACGCGCGCCGGGGTGTCGGTCCAGCGATGTCGCTCGTTCGCCGTGAAGCCGTCGAACGCCGCCGCCGTCTCGAGTCCATAGAGCGCGCGGGGAACCGACACCAGACCGACGAGGACGACCAGGGTCAACCCGAGCACCGAGGCCCGACGCCATCGGACCGACGGCAGGATCGTGGGCCGTTCGGCAGCGATCGCAGCCGAGCGACCGCCAGACCGGCGAGCGCAGCCGTCGGGACGACGAGCAGGATCCAGTAGTGGTCGAACCATCGCCCGGGCGCGGCGACCGACACCGCCTCACCGACCCACCAGGCGACCAGCACCACGCTCGTGCGCGTGGCCCGGCTCCATGCTCGGGGCGGGGCCGAACGGGCGAACCACACCACCGCCACCACCGCCAGCGGGTCCGGCGAGCAGATAGGGATGGGCCAGGTGATACCGGCTCAGCTCACCGATGGCGGCCATGGCACGATCGACGAGCGGGTTCCTCGGTCGAGGCATAGATGCGGTTGTAGTCCCAGACGTAGGTCCGGAATGCGTCCCCGGCCCGCGACCACGTACCAGCGCCGCGACGGCAGCGAGCGCCGTCGCCGTCGAGCCCACCAGCACCATCGCGCGCACGATCGAACGTCGGCGGGAGACACCGGCGACGACGAGCGAGCCGGCAACCAGCGCGACGGGAGCGAGGGTGGTCAGCACCGTCGATGACGCCAGCCCGAGCGCGGCCCCAGCAGGAATCAGCCACAGCGTGGCCCGTCGACCATCATCGTCGAGGGCCCGCACGACGGCGAGCACGGCGACAGCGGTCAACGCCACCGTGATGTTGCGGCCGTACAGGATCTTGCTGTAGCTCTCAGGGCCGAACCACAAGAACGCCACGGTCGCGATCGCAGTGACCCGACCGACGAGCCGATCGCCGGTGGCGCGCACGATGATCTGATGGATCACCCAGCCGACCGCCGCGGCGAAGAGCATCAGGCCGGCGGCCATCAGGAACCAGAAGTAGCGTTGATCGCCACTGATCGCGTAGCCGGCCCGATACACCCAGACCCAGACCGGGCCCTTGTGGTCGACCGCAGCGATGTAGAAGGGATCGCCCGTGCGGGCGAGGCGTCCGGCCATCACCCAGTACTGAGCCGCGTCGTCGCTCGCTGCGGTCCGTTCGATCGCGAACAGAGCCGCCACGCTGCTCAGCGCGGCGGCACATGCAGCGAAGGCTCGGCGCGGGGTCATCGGGTTCCGATCGGCACCATCGAGCCCACCGTGAGGCCGCACCGGACCATCCCCGAGGCGTCACGGCGCCGGCCGCCGACACCGAATAGTGTCCCGGGTCACACCAGGAGGCCTCCCATGACCGACCCCGCGCCCATCGACGTCCACGCTCGCGCCGCCGACGATCTGCACCGCATGGTGCTCGACCTCTTGCCACCGAACCTGTTCGACCTGACCGACATCGATGCCGCCCGAACGAACCTCGAGACGCTGCTCTCCGCAATGCCGGCGCCCGAACTGCCCGATGGCCTGTCCATCGACGTCCTCACCATTCCCGGCCTCGACGACGATCCCGACCTCGAGGTGCGGGTGTATCGGCCGGCCGACCTCGGTCGGGATGCCCCGGCGCTGCTGTCGATCCACGGCGGCGGCATGGTGCTGCTCGACGCAGCGTCCGACGACGCCAACTGCGCACGACGCGCCGTGGCCGTCGGGTGCGTCGTGGTGTCGGTCGACTACCGCCTGGCGCCCGAAGCACCCGGCACCGGCGGCCGCTGCGCGACTGCTACGCGGCGTTGTCGTGGCTCGCCGACCACACCGACGACCTGGGCGTCGATCCGGCACGCATTGCGGTCGGCGGGGCGAGCGCCGGAGGCGGCCTCGCTGCCGGGCTGGCGCTGATGGCCCGCGACCGGGGAGGCCCCGACATCTGCTTCCAGTTCCTCGTCTTTCCGATGCTGGACCATCGCAACACCACCCACGAGCAGCCAGATCATCACCGACGGCCGGGTCTGGAACCGGGCCGCGAATCTCGCGGCGTGGGCGCTACTACCTGGGCGACGTCGACGAGGTGTCGCCCTATGCCTCGCCGGCGACGGCAACCGACCTCGCCGGGCTCCCGCCGGCGTACATCCCGGTCGGCGACCTCGACCTCTTCTGCGACGAGGACATCGCCTACGCCCAGGCGCTCGGACGGGCCGGGGTACCGGTCGAGCTGCGGGTGTACCCGGGCGCATTCCACGCTTCGGTGGGCCTCGTCGCCGACGCGCCGCTGTCGATCCGGTGGCGCGACGACGAAGACGATGCGCTACGACGGGCCTTCGCCCCATCGGCCTGAGCCGGCCGGCGTGGCCTGCGTCACTCCGTGACGCGGCTCGCCTGCGAGACGGCCGACGGGCAGGACGACCTGTTCGTCGGCACGGCGACTCAACACCGTGTCGATGTAGCTCCTGACCGCGACCGGCGAGCGGCACCTCGGCGTCCGCCTGCTCGGCCAGGTACCAGTTGTGTTCGAGGATCTGGTGGTAGAGCTCGGCGTCTTCGAGACGCGCCCGCAGCTCGGCGGGGATCATGTCGAGTGCCGGCTTCCATCGCTCGGTCATCCAGCGGAACGCCATGACCCCCTCGGGCAGGACCTCGCCCTCGGTCTGGGCCAGCCAGGCGCCGTAGCCGCGCATGGCGCTCAGCAGCCGTCGCGCCTGGTTCTCGTGCGCGTCGATACCGGTCAGCCGCAGCAGCGCCCGCTTGTGATGGCCCTCTTCGACGACGGTCGGCCGGAACCGGGCGATCCCGTCGCTGGCGTGCAGCTCGTACTCCTCGGTGTCGAACCCGAGCTCGTTCAATCGTTGGAGCCGGGCATGGATACGACCGAGGTCCGACGATGGCATCTCCTCGGCGAGTCGTCAGCTCCTCCCACAGCGATTCGTAGCGCTCGACCAACCGCAGGGCGATGTCGGTGGGATCGACCGATGCGTCGAGCAGGCCCTCGGCCTCGAGATCGAGCAGCCCACCCAGCGTGTTCTCCGCGGCGATGTCGAGCTCGTGGCGACGTTGGCCATCGGTGAGGGACTCGTGGAACTCACTGGTCTCGGTGTCGACCACGTACGCGCGCAGTGCGCCGGCGTCCCGACGGAAGAGCGCGTTGTTGAGCGAGCAGTCTCCCCAGTAGAAGCCGGCCATGTGCAGCCGCACCAACAGCACCGCCAGGGCGTCGACCAGACGATCGCGCAGGCCATCGTGCTGGGCGTCGGTGAACAGCGCCCGGTACGGCAACGAGTACCGCAGGTGCCTGGTCACGAGGAC
Organism: uncultured Acidimicrobiaceae bacterium; assembly: GCA_963716795.1. Taxonomy (GTDB): domain Bacteria; phylum Actinomycetota; class Acidimicrobiia; order Acidimicrobiales; family UBA8592; genus CAVQUE01. Next base: position 57,695 of record CAVQUE010000012.1, read on the forward strand.
CGACTCGAGGGGCTCGCCGCCGGGGTCGGCGCGTCCGGTGGCGACGCCGATGAGCGTCACGGCGGGCAGGCCGTCTTCGCGAAGTCGACCGAGGATGTCGAACTCCCGCTCGGCGAGGCGCGGGGGCAGTTCCTTCAGGGCGACATAGTGCGAGCCCACGGCCAGGAAGCGCACGACGTGGCGGTGGGTGCCTGCCGGAAGGCGCACGCACAACTCGTCGGGCCAGTCGATGAGCGGGTCGATCCCAGGGCAGGGCGAGCAGGCCGGTCTCGTCGCTGCCCGTGCGGAACCTGAGCGAGACCACTGGTCAGGGCGCCCCGGGGTCGATGATCGTGACCGATGGTTCGCCCGTGGCCGGCACGGCGATGACGCCGTCGATCGGCGCCACGAACGCAGGCTCGGCGCCGACGTCGCGCACCGTGTGGACGATCTGCCCCGAGTCGGGATCGATGACCCGGACCTCGTCGAGACCGGCGAGTGAGACCCAGACCCCGCCGAACGCGGCGCGCGCCGGGCGCGGTTGGCTCCCCGACGGCAGGGGGATCGTGTGGGCGATCGTGGCGTTCGACGGGCCGGATGCCCCAGACCCGCTCGGCGGCGACGCCCACGATCCACACCAGGCCACCGGCCTCCACCGGCGGGCGCAACTCGGGTCCGAGCTGCATGGTCGCAGCGGGCGTGAACGATCCGGGATCGAAGATGGTGACGTCACCACCCTCCTGGCCGACCACCCACAGCCGTCCGAAGAGCGGTTCGGGGCGATCGGGTTCGGCTGCGACGGGCACGGTGTCGACGACCGTGAACGTCGTCGGGTCGATGATGCTGACGGTGTCGTCGCCCCGGTTCGGGACCCACACGAACCCGTCGAAGAACCCCGGCGTGAACGGCTCGGGGCCGACGTCGACGGTTGCGACGCGGTCGAGCGTGGCGGCATCGAACACGGCGACGGTGCCCTCGTCGGTGACGGGCACGTACACCTGGGTGCCGTCGCCCGCTGCCGGGTTCACGCCGTCGCCGACGTCGAGCGTGGCGACGACGGTCATGGCCGCGGCGTCGACCACGGTGACCGTGCCGTCGCCACGGTTGGGCACCCAGACCAGCCCTTCGCTCAGCTCGAGCCCGCCCGGCCGGTCACCCACCTCGATGGTGACCTCGTCTCCGGTGACCACATCGAGACGCACGAGGGTGGAGGCGTCGGGATCGGTGACGAAGAGGCCGTCGTCGGTCGGCAACGGGAACCGAGGTTCGATGGCCACCGGCCACCTCGCCGCGATCACCGGATCGAGTGCGGTGACGTCGACGACCTCGACCTCGCCATCGTCGGGCGGCTCGCCCAAGCCATCGTCGCCGCCGTCATCGCCGCCAGGGTCATCGCCGCCATCGCCGGCCACGTCATCAGCTGCGGGTGCGTCCGCATCGGTCTCCCCGTCGAGGGCACCGGCATCGTCGCCGCCTGCACCGTCGTCGGGTTGTGCGCCATCTCCTGCGGATCCGTCGTCGCCGATGGCAATCCCATCGTCTGTGCTGACCTCGGCGCCCGGGTCGGGGTCGGGATCCGGGTCGTCGTCGCCGCCGCCGATGACGACGAACCCGACGATCGCCGCGACGACCAACGCCGCGACCCCACCGATCGCCGCAACGAGACGCCCGCTCCCGCCGCCACCACCACCGCCGTCGACCGGCACGATCGGCAGCGGCGCGCCATCGGGCACCGAGGGCACGCCCTGCACCGACGGCGCGGGGTCGGGCACGACCGACCCTCGTGGCGTCGGGGACGGTCGGGATCGCTGCCGCCGATGATCCCGCCGAGGCGTCGCCGGCGGCACTCGCAGCGAGGCGGGCGCTGAGCTCGCGGGCCGAGGGCCGACGCGCCGGGTCCTTGTCCATCGAGGCCTCGAGCACCGCGCAGAGCGCATCGGGAACGCCGCGTGGCCGCAGATCGGGGACCGGCTCGTCGCGCACCCGCAACGCCAACGCCAAGATGTTGCCGTCTGCGGATTCGGACACGAAGGGAGCCCGGCCGGCCAGGAGTGCGAACAGCGTGGCCCCGAGCGAGTAGACGTCGCCGGCAGCGGTCGCGGGCAATCCCTCGAGGGTCTCGGGCGGCACGTAGCCGGGCGTGAAGGACAACTGCGTGGACTTGTGCGCCGTCGCCGAGTCGACGATGTGCGCCAGCCCGAAGTCGGCGACCTGGGGGTTGCCCTGGTCGTCGACCAACACGTTGCCGGGCTTGAGGTCGCGATGCAGGATGGACATCTCGTGTGCGTCGGCGATCGTCGCGGCGATGTCGGACACCATGCTGGCGGCGACGGGCCAGTCGACGAGACCACGGTCGACGATGTCCTGGAGCGAGCCCTGCTCCATGAGCGGCATGACGACGTAGGACTGGCCGAAGGTGTTGACGCCGGCCTCGTACACGGTCACGATCCCGCGGTGCGCGGACAGCCGGCCCATGGCCCTGCGCTCGCGATCGAAGCGTCGCCGACCTGCCTCGTCGAGGGGACCGAGGATCTTCACCGCCACGGTGCGATCGAGGGCATCCTGGCGGGCCCGGTAGACGCGAGCGGTTCCTCCGGCGCCGATCAGCGCGCCGGGGCCGATGCCGGGTACACCCAGGTCTGTCTGGTCGGTCGAGCTCATGGACGGTCCCAACGGCCGGCCCGACGAGTCCGAACCGGCCGACCTGACGGTATCGCGCCCGACGCGTACCGGCGAAGGGCGACGACGATCGCACCGAGGCCGTCTCCGTGGGCGGGTGCGCATCGACCATCTGCACGTGGCCCCGCTCGCTCGCCGGCGGACCGGATCGTGGACGACCAGTAGTCTCGATCGCCATGGACGGGTTCCCTCAACCGCTCGGCGGCAACGAGATGCCGCGGTTCGCAGGCATCGCGACCTTCATGCGTCTTCCCGGGCAGACCCCGGCTGTGGACCTCGATGTCGCCGTGGTGGGCGTGCCCGTTCGACATCGGCACGTCGAACCGCCCCGGCGCCCGGTTCGGACCGCGGGCGATCCGCGACGAGTCGGTCCTGCTGCGTCCGTACAACATGGCGACGCGAGCCGCACCGTTCGACAGCCTGCGCATCGACGACATCGGCGATGTGGCCACGAACCCCTACGACCTGACCGACTCGATCGCCCGCATCGAAGCTCGCTACGACGAGCTGATCGGCCACGGACTCGTCACGGTCACGATGGGCGGCGACCACACCATCGCCCTACCGATCCTGCGGGCTGTCGCCGGGCGGCACGGCCCCGTGGGTCTCGTGCACGTCGACGCCCACACCGACATCAACGACACCATGTTCGGCGAGCGCATCGCCCACGGCACGCCGTTTCGGCGAGCTGTCGAAGAGGGTCTGCTCGATCCCGACTCGCGTCGTCCAGATCGGCGTGCGGGGCACTGGCTACGAGGCCGACGACTTCGACTGGTCGCGTCGACAGGGCTTTCGTGTCGTGCAGATCGAGGAGTGCTGGCACCGGAGCCTGGTTCCACTCATGGGCGAGGTCCGGGCCCAGCTCGGTGATGGCCCGGTGTATCTCAGCTTCGACATCGATGGCCTCGACCCGGCCTTTGCGCCCGGCACCGGGACACCCGAGATCGCCGGCCTGACCGTGCCCCAGGCACTCGAGATCATCCGGGGATGTCGGGGCCTCGAGCTCGTCGGAGCCGACCTGGTCGAGGTGGCGCCCATCTACGACACCTCCGGCACCACCGCGCTGACGGCGGCGAACCTGCTCTACGAGATGCTCTGCGTCCTTCCCGGCGTCGAGCTGCGTACCCGGGCCGACGATGCGGACGAGAGCCCGGTGCGGTAGAACGACAGTCGTGTTGATCGTCGTCTCCCCCGCCAAATCCCTCGACTACGAGTCGCCGCTGCCGACCCGCAAACACAGCGACGCCCGCATGCTCGACCAGGCCGCCGAACTGGTTGCGGTGATGCGCACGAAGTCGCCCGACGAGCTGGCCGAGATGATGTCGATCTCGCCGTCGCTCGCCGAGCTCAACTTCGAACGGTTCCAGGACTGGGAACCGCCGTTCACACCGGCCAACGCCCGCCCCGCAGTGCTCGCGTTCAACGGCGACACCTACATCGGGCTCGACGCCCCGACGTTCACCGAGCGGGACTTCACCCACGCCCAGAAGACCCTGCGCATCCTGTCGGGCCTCTACGGCGTGCTGCGCCCGTTGGACCTCATCGCGCCGTACCGCCTCGAGATGGGAAGCCGACTCGAGACCGCACACGGCGCCACGCTCGTCGAGTTCTGGGGCGACGAGATCACCAAGGTCCTCGCCGCAGACCTCGAGGCGAGCCCTGGCGCGGACGTGCTCGTGAACCTGGCCTCGAACGAGTACTTCTCGGCAGTGCGACCCGACCAGCTCGACGCCCGGGTGATCACCCCGGCCTTCCTCGATGCCAAGCCGGGTGCCGAGCCCAAGATGATCAGCTTCTTCGCCAAGCGCGCCCGCGGCGCCATGGCCGGCTGGATCGTGCGCGACCGGATCAAGAGCGCCACGGGCACTGACGAGCTTCGACGGCGACGGCTACCGCTACGACCCGGATCGTTCGACCGCCGATCGACCGGTGTTCGTGCGGACCGGACAGGGCTGACCGAGGCTCGCCGGCCGCGCGCTCAGTCGCTCCAGCCGCCGGAATAGCTGAAGAACTGGCCGGTCTGGAATCTGCTGGTTCCGTCCAGCAGCACCGAGCAGAACGACGCGAACTCCTCCATCGTGCCGAGGCGCCCGACGGGCACCATCGCCTCGACCCGGGCCCGTCGCTCCGGATCGTCGGCGATGCCGTTGGCTCGGCAGGAACTCCGGGAAGTCCATGAAGTTCGTGCCGACGGCATTGACCTGGACACCGTCGCGGGCGTGCTCGGCAGCGACATTGCGGACCAACATCGTGGCCGCCGCACGTGTGGCGGAGTACAGCGACGCTCCTGGTGCGGGCGCGCGGCGGTGGCGCTGGTGATGACCAGCACCTGGCCGTCGCCACGCTCGACCATTGGTCCAACGACGGCCTGCAGAAACTGATAGGGAGCGTCGAGGTTGCCTCGTGCGATGTGATGCAGGTCATCGACGGTGGTGTCGAGGAAGCGGCCGAGCAGTATCGCGCCGCTGAACATGCATGCTGCGTCGAGGCGGCCGAACCGTTCGAGCGCCGCAGCCACGAGCCGCTCACACGTATCGGGTTCGGCCAGGTCGCCGGCGTCGGGCACCGCAGCCACGGTGCACCCGGCTGCTTCGAGCTCGCGGACGAGGTCCTCGGAGGGTGACGCCAGGACGAGGTCGTGATCGCGCGCCGCGAGCGATCGGGCCAGTGCCGGGCCCACATAGCTGGCACTCGGGGCGATCAGCGCGACGCGACGCTCCATCGCCACGACCTAGGCCCGGGCCCGATAGACCCCGGAGCTGCCGACCGCCTCTTTGTTCAGGCGCTTGTTGAGGTGGAGACCCTCGAGGACGAACTCCACCCCGCTGGCGACCATCGCCGGACGGGCGAGCTGGGCCTCGTCGAGCCCGAGAGACTCGACGGCGGTCCGAAGCGCCGGGATCTGTTCGAGCAGAGCCACGTAGTCACCAGAGGCGATGTCGTCGCCGGCGCTGACCACCACACCTTCGTCGAAGGCTTCGACCACGGCACGATGCTGCGCCGGATCGACGAGGTCGCGGAAGACCGTGAGCACGGCGCTCTTGATGAGATGCTCCACGATCTCGGCGTCGCGGCCCTCTTCGAGGCTCTCGATCTCGACCTTGCCGGCCGTGGACGCAGACAGCGCGCCGAGATCGCTGACCGCGCGGGACCACGTCGGCTTCGCCGTGTTGCAGTCCGCGACGCAACGCTCCTGCCATGAGCGTCTCGTAGTTCGCGACGGTGAGACGGACCGACACGCCGGAGCGCTGGTTGATGTGGGCACTCTCGCGGGCGAGGTGCGTGACGGTGGCGACGAGGGTGGCCATGAAATCGGGCATCTCGACGTCGACGTCGCCGCTGGCGTAGACCATCGCCTCCTGTGCGGCGATCTCGACCTCGAGGTCGACCTCGAGTGGGTAGTGCGTGCGGATCTGTGATCCGAAGCGATCCTTCAGGGGCGTGATGATGCGGCCGCGGTTCGTGTAGTCCTCCGGGTTCGCCGAGGCCAGCAGGATGAGGTCGAGCGGGAGCCGGATCTTGTAACCACGCACCTGGACGTCGCGCTCTTCGAGGATGTTGAGCAGGCCGACCTGGATGCGCTCGGAGAGGTCGGGGAGTTCGTTGATGGCGAAGATGCCGCGGTTGGTGCGCGGCACCAGTCCGTAGTGCAGGGTCAACTCGTCGGAGAGGTAGCGACCTTCGGCGACCTTGATGGGGTCGACCTCGCCGATGAGGTCGGCGATGGAGGTGTCGGGCGTGGCGAGCTTCTCGCCGAAGCGGTCGTCTCGGTGAACCCAGGAGATGGGAGTGTCGTCGCCGAGCTCGTCGATCAGGTCGCGTGCGTGCTTGGAGACGGGTGCGTACGGGTCGTCGTTGATCTCGGAACCGGAGACGATGGGCATCCACTCGTCGAGGAGCTGGACCAGTCCGCGGATCATGCGGGTCTTGGCCTGGCCGCGTTCGCCGAGGAAGATCACGTCGTGGCCGGCGAGCAGCGCGTTCTCCAGCTGAGGGAGGACTGTGTTCTCGTAGCCCATGACCCCGGGGAAGAGCTCGTCGCCGGCAGCGATGCGGGCCATGGCGTTCGCGCGCATCTCTTCCTTGACGGGCACGGACCGCCAGCCGGAGGATCGGAGCTCGCCGAGGGTTGCAGGGTGCGTCATGGTGCCGACCGTAGCTCAGGACCGGTCTCGGTTTCGGGCCGGACCGGCCGACGCCGCACCGCCGCGAAACCGAACCGGCGCCATGAATGGTCGCCAGAGCGACCATCCATGGCGCCGGAGTCACCGGGTTCGGAGCGTTGGGCTCGGTGCGGCGGCTGTTGTTCGTCAGCGTGAAGTAGATGCTCCCGTCGGGGTGCGCAGAGCTCCACTCGGGGCGGTCCATCGGGGTGGCACCGACGATGTCGGCTGCCTCGCGGGTGAAGGTCAACAGTTCGGCCTGGTCGCGGAAGGCCGCGGCGAGGTCGGGATGGTCCATCGTCAGGGGAATCCACGAACCGCTGCCGTCGTCGTCGAACTTCGCGACGTGGAGCGTGCCGTCGTCGAGCGGGCTCTTCCCGCTGTCGGCCAGGGAGCGCCAGCCGGCGTTCGACACGTACTTGTAGATGTAGTCGAAGCGCTCGTCGTCGCCCATGTAGACGGCGATGTGGCCGTTCTTGGCCTCGACCACCGTGGCACCTTCGTGCTTGAACCGACCGAGCGCCGTCCGCTTGACCGGAACCTGCTCGGGGTCGTCGGGGTCGATCTCGACGACCCATCCGAAGCGGTTGCGCTCCTGGAAGTAGTCCGGGTTCGCGAGATCGAAGCGGGGGTCGAAGAGGTGCCAGCCGTAGCCGAAGCCACCGGCGTTGATCCCGTAGCGGTCGTCACGCGGACCCGGATTCCAGTCGGGATCCTCGGTACCGAAGTAGCCGTTGAAGTTCTCCTCGCACGTGAGGTACGTGCCCCAGGGGGTGTAGCCATTGGCGCAGTTGTTGACCGTGCCGAGGTAGGGGTTCTTGGCATCGTTGCCAGCCAGTCGCCACGCCGGCTTTGGCGACCGGACCGGAGAAGGTCACCGGCGTGTTGCCGTGGATGCGCGGTTCCGCTTGCTGCGACCTGCACGCCAGCACCCTTCGCTTCACGATGCAACACACGACACGCCGTGGACCGCTTGCATGATTCGTACGTCGTCGGCGCTCTCGGGGAGGGCCTTGCCGAGAACGTGGCGGGGTCGTGCCGAACTCGTGGTTGATGCAGAGCATGCCACCCTTGTCGTCCCGAAGTACCACATGCCGTCGTGGCCGATGCCGATCTGGTTCTCTGCGGCTTCGGGGTCGGTCGGCGGCCAGCTGAAGGCGGGGACGTTTCTGCGGATCGGGGTGCCCCACGGGATGAGCGGGGCCCACGTGTAGTCCGACGAGATGACCACCTCGGGGCCGTTGGCGTCGGCGACAGGCACCGGGCGTGAACCCGATGACCGGACGTCGTGCGCCGCCGGCGCCGCTGCTACCACCGCCATTGCCGTTGCGGGCACGGGGCCCCTCGGCGGCGGCAACGCCGCCGAGCGCACCGCTGGCCATGAACGCGCCGGCTGTCGCCAGACCGCCGGCCATGACCCCGCGACGCGACAGCCGGACCGCCATGATGTCCTCGAACGGACGGTTGTCGTCGGGTTGCTGATCCCGTCGTCTTCCAGATTCATTGTGGTTCTCCACCCTTCGGGTCGCCCAGTGCGTGACGCGCCGAGACGCTAAGGAGGCCGACTTGCGCCGAGATGGACGACGACATGAGCGCCGGCGTGACCGTGGTGGGAACGTTCTCACCGTGGCCGGAGCACCGGCGCCACGGCCCGCGCGGTAGGTTCGGCCGGTGGAGCTCAGCGGTCCTGGCGTGGCGAGCGCGCCGACGAAGAATTGCGACGCAGCTTCCACCTGCCCGGCTTCGACGACTCGGCCTGGCTCGATCTCGAGGTGCCGGGTCACTGGAGCGACTTCGACGATCTCGCCGACGCCACCACGGTGCTGTACCGCCATTCGTTCGCTCGACCGCCGACGCCGTCGACGTTCGGCGACGAGCGCCGAGAGCGGCCGACGGGTCTGGCTCGAACTCGACGGCCTCTTCACCCAGGGCGACGTGTGGTTCGACGGCAACTACCTCGGCGACACCGACGGCTACTTCATCCGCCACGCGTTCGAGATCACCGATGCGATCGACGCCGGCACGCGACCACGTCGTCGCCGTCGAGGTCACCTGCAACCCGGCAGGGGCACACCGTCGCCGGCGCGGCCTTCTCGGCATCTTCGAAGGCGACAATGCCGTGCTTGCCGGAGAGCCGGCCCGGCGGGATCTGGGCGCCGGTACGGATTCGCCGCACCGGACCCGTGCGCATCGACAGGCTCCGTGCCGTGTGCACGGCGGCGACGACGACTGCGGCGACCGTGGCCGTCCGTGCGGTACTCGACAGCGCCACGCGACGAACGGTCACCCTGCGGAGTCGGATCGCCGGCACCGACCACGAATTCGAACAATCCCTCGCGGAGGGCACCAACACCGTCGAGTGGACCGTCACCGTCGCCGAGCCCGATCTGTGGTGGCCCCGCGCGCTCGGCGACCAGCCCCTCACGGACCTCACCGTTGCGGTCGAGACCCGCCACGCCGAGGTCAGCGACCACGCCACGCGCCGCATGGGACTCCGCGCGCTGCGCATGCGCGGGTGGCGCCTCGAGATCAACGGCGAACGGCTGTTCCTCAAGGGCGCCAACCTCGCCCCGACCCATCCGTTGCTCGCCCACGTCACCGACGACGCCATCGACGCGCAGCTCGATCGTGCGTGCGACGCCGGCCTCGATCTCGTCCGCCCCTACGTCCACGTCGCCGATCCTCGCTTCTACGAGCGCTGCGACGAGCGAGGTCTGGTGGTCTGGCAGGATCTGCCGCTCCAGGGTCACGCAGCGGCGGGTCTGCGCAGCCACGCCGTGGCCGGTGCGACAGCGATGGTCGACCAGCTCGGCCACCACCCCTCCATCGTCACGTGGAACGCCCATGTCGCTCCCGCCATCGAATGGATGACCAGCGGCATCACGAGCGCCCGCACCCGGCTGGCTCGCGCCGTGGAGCATCAGCTCCCGACGCCGACGAAGTCGGTCCTCGATCGATCGGTGAAGGGCGCTTTCGAGCGCGGTGACGGCTCGCGCCACGTCAGCGGGTTCACCGGCGTGCTCCCGCATCTCCCGCGTCTCGAGAGCACGGCGACGCATCTCTGGTTCGGCTGGCGCCGCGGGAGCGAACGCGACCTCGCCGATTTCGCCGCTCGCTGGCCGAGCCAGGTGCGGTTCGTGGCCGAGTTCGGCGCCCAGTCGGTGCCCGACGCCGCGGTCGTCGATCGCGAAGCGTGGCCGGCGATCCCCGCAGCTGCGCTCGAGGCCGCAGGCGCGGAGATGGCCTCGTTCGATCGCTACATCCCCATGGTCGGCCACCGCACCTACGACGAGTGGCGCGACGCCACCCAGGCCTATCAGGCAGGCCTGCTGCGGCGCCAGATCGAGACGCTGCGCCGTCTCGCCAATCGGCCGTGTGGCGGATTCTGCGTCCACATGCTCGACGATGCGGCACCGGTGATCGGCTTCGGCACCGTCGACCACACCGGCGCGGAGAAGCCGGCGTATCGGGCGTTGGTCGAGGCCTGTCGCCCGGTGATCGTGGTGGCCGACCGGCTCCCGGCGACGCTGGTTCCCGGTGAGGCCGTCGCCGCCGACATCCACGTCGTCAGCGATCTCCGCACGACCATCGAGGGTGCCGTCGTCGACGCCACCCTGGCATGGCCGGGCGGCTCGCATCGCTGGCGCTTCGGCGGTCCCATCGCGGCAAACGACGTCACCCGCGTCGGCACGGTGTCATGGATCGTGCCCGATGGCGCAGGGCTCGTCACGTTGCACCTGACGCTGCAGGGCGAGGTCGAGGCGGTCAACCGCTACGACGCGACGATTCGGAGCTGATCGAGTTCGGCCTCGATGTTCGCGCGGGCCCGTGTCTCGAGCACGGGTCCGAGTTCGGGCGTCACGAACAGCGGGTCCATGGCCAGCAGGCTCTCCAGCACCGCTCGACGGCCCGCAGCGAACGTCTCGTCGTCGAGATGCGCGTACTCGTCGCGGATGGCGGCCACGTAGCGTCGGTACTCGTCGGGTACCGAGCCCAGGATGGCGAGATCGACATCGTGGACGACGGCGGCCGGCCTGTCGCGCGGATCGACCAGGCTGTGCCCGGCGGTCATGTCGATCAGTGCGCCGACCCGATCGGCACAGCCCAGCCCCTGGTCGGCCAGCCAGGTTCGGGCGAGCTGCGCGCTCTCGGCCTCGTTGTCGCTGCGTGTGACGTCGAGGACGACGTCGTGAAACCAGAGAGCGAAATCCACGGTCTCGCGGTCGTCGTGGTCGAGGCGGAGCCCGGCGGCGAGGTCGAGCACGTGACGAATGTGTCCCAGGTCGTGGTAGTGCCGCGCCGAGTCGGTGTAGGCGTCGATGAGCTCGGCACCCATGGTGTTGGCGGCCGTCAGTGCGACCCCGCTGGCATGGCATCGTTCGAACCAGCGATGGACGACCTCGGCGTCAGAGGAGATGCGCATCGCCCCCGACGGTAGCGGCCCCCGACGCCCACCGAATCGGCTGCAGCGGGCAGGCCTCACCGCACTCGGGACATCACAACTGCTCCATCGCCGCACGTCGGGGCCGACTTGGTTAGCGTTGGTTTCGGCTCCGGCAGTACGTTTTGGCTCTGTGCAGGTCGTTGGGCCGCACTCGAATGGATCCCCGGAGGAATTCATGGCGCAGACGATGCAACGTCCCGGTCCCGCACCGGTACGCAAGCGTGCCAAGGAATGGCCCTTCCCGCTGAACCTCTACCAGAGCGCCGTCGGGCGCAAGTGGGTCATGGCGGTGAGCGGCATCGTGTTGCTCGGCTTCGTGGTCAGCCACATGATCGGCAACCTGCACATCTACGAGGGCCCCCTCGAGGTCCGCGAGTACGCCGAGACCCTCCGGGAACTCGGTGTCCACGTGGTGCCGCGCACGTGGCTGCTGTGGGCGATCCGGATCGTGCTGATCCTGGCGTTCGTCGTGCACATCCACTCCGCGTACAGCCTGGCGGCGATGAGCCGGAAGTCGAACCCCCGCAACAGCATCGACGGCCAGAAGACCTACGTCGGCGGGCGCGACTACATCGCCGCCAACTACGCCAGCCGCACCATGCGGGTCACCGGCCCGATCATCTTGCTGTACCTGTTCTTCCATCTCGCCGACCTCACCTGGGGCTGGCTCAGCGACGACTGGGTACGAGGCGACGTCTACAACAACGTGGTGATCTCGATGGAGAGCCTGCCCATCGCCCTGATCTACATCGTGGCCAACATCGCCCTGGCGGTGCACATCTACCACGGCACCTGGAGCCTGTTCCAGAGCCTCGGCATCAACAGCCCCACGATCAACGCCGCTCGACGTCACCTCGCCACCGGGCTTGCTGCCATCATCTTGATCGGCAACCTGAGCTTCCCGTTCGCGGTGCAGTTCGGTCTCGTCGACCAGGACAACTGTGAAGCTCCCTGCGGCATCACCGAAGAAGAGGAATACGAAGCCAACAAGGCACTGGCCGAGGAGGCCCTGCGATGATCGGATCACTCGACTCGAAGATCCCCGAAGGGCCCCTGGCCGACAAGTGGACCAACCACAAGTTCGACATGAAGTTGGTCAACCCGGCCAACAAACGCCGGTTCGAGATCATCATCGTGGGCACCGGCCTCGCCGGCGCGTCGGCGGCGGCCACCCTGGGCGAGCTCGGCTACAAGGTGAAGGTCTTCACCTATCACGACAGCCCCCGTCGGGCGCACTCGATCGCCGCCCAGGGCGGCATCAACGGCGCCAAGAACTACCAGAACGACGGCGACTCGGTCTACCGGCTGTTCTACGACACCATCAAGGGCGGCGACTACCGCAGCCGTGAGGCCAACGTCTACCGCCTCGCCGAGGTGTCGGTCGACATCATCGACCAGTGCGTGGCCCAGGGCGTGCCGTTCGCTCGCGAGTACGGCGGCCTGCTCGACAACCGTTCCTTCGGTGGCGCGCAGGTGTCACGCACGTTCTACGCACGCGGCCAGACCGGCCAGCAGCTGCTGCTCGGTGCCTACTCGGCGCTCATGCGCCAGGTGGCACTCGGCAACGTCGAACTGCACACCAACACCGAGATGCTCGACCTGATCGTGCACGAGGACCGCACCCACGGCATCGTCACCCGCGACCTCATCACCGGCGACATCCGGGCCCACACCGCCCACACCGTGGTGCTCGGCACCGGCGGCTACGGCAACGTGTACTACCTGTCGACCAACGCCATGGCCTGCAACGCCACCGCGGCGTGGCGGGCACACCGACGGGCGCGCTGTTCGCGAACCCCTGCTACACCCAGATCCACCCCACCTGCATTCCGGCGTCGGACGAGTTCCAGTCGAAGCTGACGCTGATGTCGGAGTCGCTGCGCAACGACGGCCGCATCTGGGTGCCGCGCACCCACGACGAGGCCCGCGCCGCCCGCGACATCCCCGAAGAGGAGCGCTATCACTTCCTCGAGGAGAAGTACCCGGCCTTCGGCAACCTGGTGCCACGCGACGTGGCGTCCCGCAACGCCAAGACGGTCGTCGATCAGGGTCTCGGGGTCGGACCGCTCAAGAACGGCGTGTACCTCGACTTCGCCGATGCCATCGCCCGCGACGGCGAGGACGCCGTGCGGGCCCGGTACGGGAACCTGTTCGACATGTACGAGCGCATCACCGGCGAGAACCCCTACCACCAGCCGATGCGCATCTACCCGGCAACCCACTACACGATGGGCGGGCTGTGGGTCGACTACGAGCTCCAGAGCAACCTGCCGGGCCTGTTCGTGATCGGCGAGGCCAACTTCTCCGATCACGGCGCCAACCGCCTCGGTGCGTCTGCACTCATGCAGGGCCTGGCCGACGGCTACTTCGTGTTGCCGTACACCGTCGGCAACTACCTGGCCCCGCTGCTCGGCACCAAGAAGATGGCCGAGAACGACGCCGTCTGCATGGACGCCGTCCAGCAGGTCGCCGAGCGCACCGAACGGTGGCTGTCGGTCAAGGGCACCCGCTCGGTCGACTGGTTCCACCGCGAGCTCGGCAAGATCGTGTGGGACTACATCGGCATGGAGCGCGACCGCAACGGCCTCGAGAAGGCCATGTCCGAGATCCCTGCGCTCCGCGAGGAGTTCGAAAAGGACGTGCGTGTGCTCGGCACCGCCGACGGCCTCAACTCGTCGCTCGAAAAGGTCGGCCGTGTCGCCGACTTCTTCGAACTCGCCGAGCTGAAGGCTCGCGACGCTCTCGAGCGCGAGGAGTCCTGCGGCGGTCACTTCCGCACCGAGAGCCAGACCGAAGAGGGCGAGGCGCTCCGCAACGACGATCGCTTCACCCACGTCGCTGCGTGGGAATGGGGCGGCGAGCCCGACGCCGCCATCCGCCACGAGGAAGAGCTCGTGTTCGAGAACGTCAAGCTCACCCAGCGCAGCTACAAGTGACCGGTACCGACGATCCGCCCCGTGTCCGGCCGACCCCGAGGAACCACTGATGGAAACGATCGATCTCACTCTCAAGGTCTGGCGCCAGGCCGGCCCCGACGCAGAAGGTCGCTTCGAGACCTACGAGATGCCGGCGGTCAGCACCGACATGTCGTTCCTCGAGATGTTCGACGTGTTGAACGAACGGCTGATCACCGAAGGCAAAGAGCCGGTCGAGATCGCGAGCGACTGCCGTGAGGGCATCTGCGGAACCTGCGGCTGCATGATCAACGGCAAGGCGCACGGGCCCGAGAAGGCCACCGCCACCTGCCAGCTGCACATGCGCAAGTTCAGCAACGGCGACACCATCGTGGTCGAGCCGTGGCTGGCCGAGTCGTTCCCGATCATCAAGGACCTCGTGGTCGACCGCTCACCGTTCGATCGCATCATCGAGGCCGGCGGCTACATCACGGTGCCCACCGGCTCGGCTCCCGACGCCAACCTCATCCCGGTCCCGAAGCCCGCTGCCGACGACGCCTTCGACGCGGCGGCGTGCATCGGCTGCGGTGCCTGTGTGGCGGCGTGCCCGAACTCGGCGGCACAGCTGTTCACGTCGGCGAAGATCCAGCACATGAACCTGCTGCCCCAGGGCCAGGCCGAACGCTGGAAGCGCACCGAGGCCATGGTCGAGACCATGGAGCAGTTCTTCGGCTCGTGCACCAACCACGGCGAGTGCAGCGAGGCGTGCCCGAAGGAGATCCCGCTCGACTTCATCGCCTACACCAACCGTGACTACATGAAGTCGAAGGTCAAGAACCGCAAGCTCCTCGGCCAACGCTGAGTCTGGCTGTCACCGCCGTTCTGCCCGGAGCCGAGGCTCCGGGCAGTTCCGCGTCAGGGCCGCGGTGCGGCCTTGAACAGTGCGGGGAGGTCCGCGTCGTCGGTGGCGAGGACCTCGTCGAGGAAGGTGTGGAACCGCTGGCCACCACCCTCGTTGCGGCCGAACATGTTGACCTTCTTCGCGCCGGTGCGCAGCGCACGCTGGATGCGCTTGCCGGTGTAGTAGTCCTCGTCGTTGACGACGCTGAAGTTGAACGCCATGCGCTCGGCGACCGCGGCGCGGATGGCGTCGTCGGGTTCGAGGGTGTGGACGAAGGTCTGCAGCGTCCGCGATGTGTCGGGGGTGTCGCCGGGAAACAGCTGGGAGACCATGAAGACCTTGCCGCCGGCGTCGAACGAGGCGATCGACACGTGCGGGAAGATCGTCCACACGCCGCCGATGAGCTCGGCCATCTCCCAGTCGTCGGGGTCGCGCCCGACCAGCGGCTCGAAGTGGCGGTCGGGTGCGGTGACGCGTTGGTGTGGACCCCAGGCGTCGTAGAGCGCCTTGGTGGACATGTCGGGGCCGAACGAATCCCGGTGCAGGATCGGCAGGTGGTAGTAGTCGAGGTAGCCGTCGTAGGCGACCTTCCAGTTGGGCCCGTCGAGCCACTGGCGGCCCACCACGTGGCAGTCCTCGAAACCCAGGTGGGCGAGCATCTCGTCGTAGCCGCACAGGAACGTGTCGATGTCGATGACCGGTTCGGTCGACAGGGTCACCCAGATCAGCCCGGCCCGCTCGGCGCACGGGCAGCGGGGTGAGACCGAGGCACGAGCGGTCGATGTCGCCGAAGTCGTCGGCGTCGAGCACGCCGACGAGGGCACCCTTCGCGTCGTAGCTCCATGCGTGGTACGGGCAGGTGTGGCGACGGGCGCTGCCGACGCCGTCGTCGGCGATGATCGCACCTCGATGGCTGCACATGTTGACGAAGGCACGGATCTGGCCGTCGTCGCCGCGGGTGATGAGGACGGGCGTGCCGGCGACCTCGATGCGCCTGGTACGAGTACGGCTCACGGAGCTCGGAGGACACCCCGAGCACCAGCGGCAGTCGCTTGAAGACACGATCCATCTCGAGGCGCCAGCGGTCCGCGTCGTAGTAGTTGGTGACCGGCACCTCGTGCACGCCGGGCGCCTGGTCCTGCGTGCCGTTCTCGACGTGGGCGACGCCGCGCCGTGCGATGGAGACCAGCTGTTCTCGGCTCATGGTCGACTCCCCCGAGTGCATGCGAGATGTGGGACACCAATGTCTCACATGCGAGCGCCCCCATGCGAGCGCGAGGTTCCCGGTACCGATGGTGCCTGGTCGGTCGGGTCGGCAGAACGACGACGGTTGCGTTGGAGTCGTTTGTCTCTGTTGTGCCGTCACCGTCGGTTCGACGATGACGGCATGAGGAGAGGAAGCAGCCTTGTCGTCGTGGCGTTGCTGGCTGTGGCCTTGGTCGGCTGCGGCGACAGCTCGTCGGGTGACTCTGCCGAAACAACCGAACCCACCAGTGTGACCGAGTCGATGCAGGACGGCGATCAGGCTGACGGCACGGCGGCACTCGAAGCGATACCGACGGTCGAGTCGGTCGTGGAGTCCGACTCGTCAGCGGGTTGGACGGCGGCGTCATCGTTGACCGGTGAGCTGACGCAGATCGTCTCGTGGTCCGAAGGTTTCGCGGCGATCATGAGAACTGCTGACGAGCCGGGCGGGGAAGGCGGTGCGCTCTGGTATTCCGGAGATGGTGTCGAGTGGGAGGCGGCGTCGGTGGGGCGACTCGGGGCGACCGATGACATCTACTCCCTGGTCGGGCAGGACGATCAGTTGTTTGCGCTGTCCGGCGACTTCTCCGACGACGCAACTCCACAGACGCTCTGGCGTCGTCGGAGCGGTGAACGGTGGGAAGAGGTGATGACCGACGATGCACTCCAGCGGATCGCCGTGAACGCCGATCGACTGGTCGCCTATACGTCGTGTTACCGATGGATCGTCGGTGTCTTCGACACGGCCACCGCCGAGCCTGTCGAGTTCACAGGTCTGCCTTCGTTGGGCGAGGCGAACAATTGCGGGGAGGTGACGGCCCTCGACGAGGGCTTCCTCGCATTGGCTTGGTCGTCGGGCGGTCTCCCTGACCCGCCCGACCCGGTCTTGTTGTATTCGGCCGATGGCACGAGTTGGATGCAACACCCATCACCGCCCGAAGGAGGCGCAATGTCGCCCTACGGGCCGACGACAGCGCCCACGTTCGACGGCCGCAACCTCGTCCCATCGTTCTCGACGTCGTGGCCACAGATGGGCGGGGCGTGGGTGACGGACACGGGCATGGCGTTCGAGCCCATCCCTGAGCCGGTGACCGACGGAGTTGGGGATCCGTACTCTGCTGCGAACCTCGTCCTGCACACCAACAGCACAGACGCAGGCTTCATCGCGGTCGAGCGAGGAATCATCTACCAGTCCCTCGACGGGCTCGACTGGACCATCCTCGAGTCGCCGCCCACGTGGACGGAACTCGCTGATTCCGTGGGACGCGGGTTGGCCCGCGGCACCATCCTTGCCACCGACGACTCGCTGATCGCGGTTGGTGTGCACGGCGAGATCGAAGGATGGGTCGGACTCGTGAACCCGAGCACCGAGATCTGGGTCACAGGTCGCTGACAGCCAGCCATCTCGGACCTGCTCCGACGCGCCCGCCCGTCAGCAGATCCGCTCGAAGAGGTAGGCGAACGGCGAGGTCGTGTAGGCGACGCCTCGGCCCCACTCGTGGAGGTACTCCCCGGTCACGTCGATGGGTCGCTTCGGAATGAGATACGTGTCCAGCTGTGCCGCGCTCACCGTGTAGCCGCCCGACCGGGACAGGACCACCGCGCACAGCCGGTAGCGATCATCGATCGATGCCATCGCGGCGTCGCCGTGGCTGGAGTTCACCAGCAAGTGGCCGCCGACGCGCAGATGCTCGGTGCAGTGCTCGGAGACGAAACCGGCGTACAGCGAGATCAGCAGATCGAACGTGTCCGGGTCGAGGTCGAGCGCGTCCTGGTAATCGGCCCGCACGAAGCGGAGTGTGCGCGACGTCGGGTCAGCGTCGTGGCGACGCAACAACTCGTCGATCCCGTCGGTGTCGGCGAAGAACTGATCCGCGCGCCGGTCGACGTCGACGTAAGTGACCGACGGCCACACGAACGACGGCGCCAGATCGACGAACGACCCCGGGTACAGCGCCGTCGCGACGTCGAGGTGGTCGGCGACGGCTGCGAACAGTCGAGCACGGTCGCCGATGTGACGGTCCTGGCTCGCCCACAGCTTCTCGGTTCGCCTCAGCACGACCGAATCCTCGTACCGCCGGTCCAGTCGGCCGCCCGGCTCAGAGGGTGCTGCGCAGCAGGTCCAGCGTGCGTCCCCACGCCGTTGCCGTGACGTCGGGGTCATAGGTGCCGAGGGGGTTCTCCTCGTTCGTGAACGCGTGGCCCGTGCCGGGATAGACGTGGAAGGTCACGTCCTTGCCCATCGCCTGGAGCTCGCCCTCGAGCGCGATGACCGCCTCGGGCGGGAAGAAGTCGTCAGTCTCGGCGAAGTGGCCCTCGACCTTGGCCGTGAGGCCCGACCAGTCGGGTCCGCCGTCGCCGAGCGGCGCGCCGTAGAACGGTGCCGCAGCGGCGACACGATCGCCTTCCTGGGCGGTGATGAGCAGGGTGAGCATGCCACCCATGCAGAACCCGACGACGCCGACCGCCTCGCCGGTCGTCGCGTCGAGGCCGAGCAGGTGCGTGATGGCAGCCGACATGTCCCGGGCGGCGCGCTCGGGCGGCAGGCCGTTCATCAGCTCGCCGGCCTTGTCCATCTCGGTGTGCTCGGCCATCTCGCCGTGATAGAGGTCGGGCGCCAGCGCCACGAACCCCTCGGCGGCCAGGCGATCACACACTGCGGCGATCTGGGGGACGAGGCCCCACCACTCCTGGAGCACGATCACCCCGGCACCGGACCCGGCATCGGGCACCGCCAGGTACCCGCGCGCCGTGCTGCCGTTGGCTGCGAACTCGATCATCTCACCCATCGGGAAACCTCCTGGTCGATCGCGGCTGCGGGGGACCCGCCACGCCGTGGTGACAGTACCCGGCTACGGGGCACGGGACCCTCCGCTCAGGCCATGACGGCCAGGACGTCGGCGATGATCTCGTCGCACATGGCCGGCGGCATCTCGTGGCTCATCCCGTCGAGCACCACGAGACGGGCGCCGGGGATGCGCTCGGCGAGGAAACGGCCGTGCGCCACGTCGATGATGGGATCGACATCGCCGTGCACGATCAGCGTCGGACAGGCGATGGCGGCAAGACCGTCGACCGCCGAGGGGCTGCGCATGACTGCCAGACCGTGGGCAGGCTGAGCATGGGGCGCATGGGCCGACGTCGGCGGCGGCCTCGACGGCTGCCCAGGCCTCGTCGAAGGGATAGCGACTACCGGTGAACAGCCGAGTCTCCTCGATGCGGGCGGCGATGCGTTGCTCGTCGGTCTCCGGTGGCGGCGCAGCCGCAGCCTCGGCCATGGCCTCGAGGGCGGCGCGTTGGGGGCCGGGCAGCCCGTAGGTGTGCGGTTCGCCCAGACACGGCGAGCTGTAGAGCAGCGTGAGCGACCGCACCCGAGCCGGCGCGGTCTCGGCAAAGGCCAGCACGGTCATACCGCCCATCGACCGGCCCACGAGGTGCGCCGCGTCGATCGTCAGGTGGTCCATCACCGCAGCGAGGTCGGCGGCGAGGTCGGCGACGGTGTACTCGACCTCGAGTCCGACCCGCGTGCTGCGGCCGACGTCGCGGTTGTCGAACCGCACCACCCGCATCCCTGCGGCCAACAGCGGATCGATGAGCTCGCGGCACCACATCACCGCCGTCGAACCGGCCCCGTTGACGAGGACCGCTGCCGGAGCATCGACCGGTCCTTCCTCGATCCAGTAGAGCTCGATGTCGCCGTTGGTGGCTTTCCCGGTGCGCATGGCCGACGACGCTAGCGTCGTGCCGACGCCAGTGGTTCAGCGCGGTGTGACCCGCACGGGAACCGCTTCGTAGCCCCGCAGGGTCATCCGACCACGCTGGACCAGCTCGCCCGCCTGCTCGATGTGACCGAATCGCCGGATCAGCCCGGCGAAGGTCTCCTGCGCCTCGGCTCGGGCCAGGTTCGCGCCGAGGCAGTAGTGGATGCCCGATGCGAAGCTGAGCGGTGGGCCCTCGTTGCGACCGACGTCGAAGCGATCCGGGTCGACGAAGTGCGCCGGGTCGCGATTCGCGGCGCCGAGCAGGGTGACGACCGATCGTCCTCTCGGGAATCTCGAGCCCTGCGATGTCGGCGTCGACCAACGCCTGACGGCCGTCGAGTTGCACCGGGCTGTCCCAGCGGAGCATCTCCTCGACCGCCGAGTCGACCAGCGACGGGTCGCTCCAGAGCCGGGCCTGCTCGTCAGGGTTGCGGAACAGCGCACCCAGGCCGTTGCCGATGAGGTTCTGGGTGGTCTCCATCCCGGCGGAGAACAGCAGGATCGTGGTGGAGATGAGCTCGTTCTCGGTCAGGCGATCGCCGGCCTCTTCGACTTCGAGCAGCGCGGAGATCAGATCGTCGGCCGGTTGGCGCCGCCGCTCGGCGACGAGAGCCCGGAAGTACCCCCACATCTCCTCGAACGCGGCGCGTGCGCTGGTGAGCTCGTCGAGGCGTCGCACCCGGTTCGAGCGTGGCCACACCCGCGGGTGACGAGGCCCCGAAAGTGGCGCCCAATCGGCGCGTGGCACGCCGACGAGCTCGCCGATGACGTTGACCGGCACCCAACCCAACACATCGATGGCGTCCGCCTCGCCTCGCTCGGCGAGATCGTCCAGGCTCTCCTCGGCGAGCGCCGTGATGCTGGCACGCATGGCCTCGATGCGGCGGGGCGTGAAGGCCCGGTTGACGAGGCCGCGCAGGCGGGTGTGATCGGGTGGGTTCAAGAACAGCAACGAACGCGTGCCCTGCCTGCGACGTTGCTCGCGGCTCTGACGTCGGAACTCTCGCAGCTCGTCGGACTCGTTGACGGCGAGCATCCCACCCCCGTCGTCGTCGTCACCGGACCCGAACCGGTTGTCGCGCAGGAGAGCCCGACAGTCGTCGTAGCGGCTCAGGAAGACCACGCCGTTGGAGCTGGTGAACACCGGGAACGCGTCGCGCAGGCGGCGATAGAGCGGCGCGGGATCGGCGATCCCGTCGGGGGTGAGCATCAGTTCGAGCAGCCACGTGTCGCCCTGGCGCTGCTGATCACCGTCGAGCGCTGTGGTCATGATCGGAACCTCTCTCCAGTCGACGCCGCCGGTCGTCGCCTGCAGAGTGTGTCACGTCTGTGGAGCGACCTTCCTCGACAGGCGGGACTCGGCTCACCTCGTTCGTAGACTCGCCGATGGATCATCATGGACACCACCGCCCCCTCCCCCGGTCGTAGCGCTGCCATGCAGCTCGTCCGCGGCTTCTGCATGGGCATGGCCGACATCGTGCCGGGGGTCTCGGGCGGCACCATCGCCTTGATCTTCGGGATCTACCAGCGGCTCATCGACAACGTCCGGATGGGAGCGCGAGCACTCGGATCACTGGTGAAGCTCGACGGCCGCGGCGCAGTCGACCGGCTACGCGAAGTCGAGTGGCTGTTCCTCATCCCGCTCGGCGCCGGCGTCCTCGGTGCACTCGTGAGCCTGTCGCACCTGATCGAAGGGCTCCTCGAGGAGTACCCCGAGGAGATGGCCGGGTTGTTCCTCGGGCTGGTCGCCGCATCGGTCATCATCGCCGCGCAGATGGTGGGCACCTGGGACAGCCGGACGATGGCGATCGCCGGCGTCGTCGGCGTCGTGGCCTTCGCTGGGCTCGGTCTGCAGTCGGGGGCCGTCGAGGATCCGTCGCTGCTGGTGTTCTTCGGCGCTGGCATGATCGCCATCTGCGCCATGATCCTTCCCGGGATCTCCGGTTCGTTCCTGCTGTTGATGATGGGCATGTACGCGCCGGTCCTCGGTGCGGTCACCGATCGCGATCTCGCGAGCCTGATGGCGGTCGCCCTTGGTGCGACCATCGGCCTCGCCCTGTTCTCGTCCCTGCTCGGTTGGATGTTGCACCACCACGCCGACCCGCTCCTGGCGGCCGTCATCGGGCTGATGATCGGCAGCGTGCGGGTGCTGTGGCCCTGGCCCAACGGCGTGGGCATCATCAGCGAGAACGAAGCGGAATCAGTGTCCGGCACGGCGCTGGGCTGGCCGGACACCATCGCCTCCTTCGTGTGGCCGACCCTGCTGGCCGCTGCGGCCTTCGCGTTCGTGCTCGGCTTGTCGATCTACGCCGAACGTCGCGCTCGCGGCGTGGGACGAGTGGCCGCCAACGCCTGATCAGTTCCCACCGAGCACGACCACATCACTGCGCCAACCCACCCAGGATCCATCTCGGCTCGCGACCAGGGCCTCCCTGCGCCCCACCCGCAGGGTGTCGTTCGGTACACCAACCGGTGCGCCGGCCCAGGCGACCACGTCGCGGTCGGTCGGGGTGACCGGCACCGAACCGCCGTCACGGTCGACACACCACACCTGCGGCTCGGGCGGCACGACCACGGCACCCCAGCCATGGGAGCGCACTCCCCAGCCGTCGAGATCGAACGCCTCGGATCCCACGAGGACCTCGCCGTGGGCCACGCAGCCGATCGCATAGCCGGCGCCGCCCGGCAGCGCCACCGCCGGTGCCGCCGTCTCCCATTCGAGGTCCAGCCCCAACGGTGTTCGCTCGCCCCAGCCGCGCCCGAATCCCTCGGCCGGGTCGTCCATGGCCACACCGAAGGCCTCGAGCCCCACCGTCATGTGGGACCCGGGGGTCTGGATGATGGGGTCGACCCACAGGCCACTGGTCCGTAGCTCGAGGCCCCCGGCCGGGGGCAGCGGTGCATCGGGTTCGTCGACCGAGACGCTGAGGCGCCAGGGCCCGATGCAGGTCGCCCACAGCCAGCTTCGTCCCAGGTCGGGAAACACCTCGAGGCGGACCGATCCACCGAGCGTGGCGTCGCGCGACCACCACGCCAGCGACCACCACTCGGACCAGCCGTCCTCGGGCCCCGGTTCGTGGGGCGACTCCTCGGCCCGACCGATCTCCATGTGGCTGACCCTAGAGGGCTCGCCCACCGCCCTCCGCTCTGCGTCGCGCCAGTAGGGTTTCGAGGTGACCATGGCGGGCGCATCGAGTGACATGAAAGAGCGGGCAGGCGCAGCCCCCGCGTGCCTGCCATGACCCGCGTCGCGCTCGTCGCAAACCGTGCCGCCGGCGCCGGCAACGCCGGCCCAGCCGTACCGCGGGCCGAACGCTCACTCCGAGCTCTCGGCGTCTCGGTGGAGACCATCGCCACTGCGGACGCACCCTCCACGACCAAGACCCTGCGCGCACTGGTCGACGGCGGCGACATCGACCGGGTGGTCGTCCTCGGTGGCGACGGCATGGTCCACCTCGCCGTGCAGGTTCTGGCCGGCGGCACGATCCCGCTCGGGATCTGCCCGGTCGGATCCGGCAACGACATCGCAGCCGCACTGGCGATCCCGGAAGATCTCGACGACGCCGTGCAGGTCGCGATGGGGTCCACGAGGTCGATCGACCTGGTGCGGACGGGAGGGCATTGGGCCGCGTCGATCGCGACCATCGGCTTCGCCGGCGACGTGAACGGTCGGGCGAACGCCCTACGGCGGCCTCGTGGTTCGAGCCGCTACACCGTGGCCACCCTCGTCGAGTTGCCGCACCTTCGATCCCGGCCGGTGTACCTCGACGTCGATGGCACCGGACCCGGCGACATCGACGCAACGCTCGTCGCAGTGGCGAACACCGACCGTTTCGGGGGTGGGATGCGCATCGCGCCCGATGCACGGCCCGACGACGGACTCGTCGACGTGACCGTGGTCGGACCGGTCGGACGGGTCCGGCTGCTGCGGTTCTTCACCCGGGTCTTCCGCGGGACCCACACGTCGCTGCCGGAGGTGACGACCCATCGGGGGCGGCGGGTGTCCCTGCGCTGCCCGGGCGTCCAGCTGTGGGCGGACGGCGAACCCATCGGCGGTCCGCTCGGCGACGAGGCGATCGTGATCGAAGCCGTCCCCGATGCACTGTTGGTCGCTGCGCCATCACCGGCGACGACCAACTAGCGTCGCGGCGTGGCCGACATCGACGATGCATGGGTCGAGGCGCTCGACGCAAAGCTGGCAGCCGGACCGGGGTCCGTCCCCGAGCCGTTGACGGTGCAGTACGTCGTCTGTCCCGGTGGGGATCTGGACTGCTCGCCCGATGACGAGTACCGGTATCACCTGGTCCTCGGTCCCGACGGTGACCGTGCCCACCTCGGCGCCGCGGCCGACCCCGATGTGACCTTCCGGCTCACCGCCGCGACCGCCGAGTCGATCAAATCGGGTGCACGGAGCGCCGAGGAGGCGTTCCTGGCCGGCGACCTCGATCTCGAAGGCGACGCCACCGCCATCGTCGACGCACACCGCCGACGCCGAGACGGCTGAACCCTCGATGCCCGAGCTGCCCGACGTCGTCGTGTACCTCGAAGCGATCGAACGCGACGTCGTCGGCCGTCGCGTCGAGACCATCGACGTGCGGGGCCTGGCGGTGCTGCGGTCCTTCGATCCGCCCATCGCCGAAGCATCCGGCAGGATCGTCACCGGCACCCGACGTCTCGGCAAGCGGCTCGTCCTGGAACTCGAGGACGACCTGTTCTGCGTCGTCCACCTCATGATCGCCGGGCGGCTTGTTCTGGAAGCCGCCCGACGCCAAGACCGGTGGCCGCGACGTCCTGGCCGTCTGGCGCTTCGACCACGGCCAGCTGGTGCTGCGCGAGGTCGCCAAGAAGAAGCGCGCCCGCCTGTGGCTGCACCGCGGCGAGGCGGCCATGCTCGAAGAGCACGATCGTGGCGGCGCCGAACCGCTCGAGATCGACCTGGCCACCTTCGCCGAGCGGCTGACCGCCGAGAACCGCACACTCAAGCGGGCCCTCACCATGCCCCGGACCTTCTCGGGTATCGGCAACGCCTACTCCGACGAGATCCTCCGTCACGCAGGCTTGTCGCCGGTGCAGCGCACCCGCCAGCTCGACGACGACGAGATCGCCCGACTGTACGCGTCGACCCAGACGGTGCTGACCGAGTGGGTCGAGCGACTGCGTGCCGAGGCCGGCGACGGATGGCCCGACAAGGTCACGGCTTTTCGGCCCGAGATGGTCGTGCACGGCAAGTTCCGCGAGCCGTGCTCGGTCTGTGGCACCGAGGTGCAGCGCATCGCCTACGCCGCGAACGAGGTCAACTACTGCCCCACGTGCCAGACCGACGGTCGGGTGCTCGCAGACCGGTCCCTGTCCCGCCTACTCAAAGAGGACTGGCCGAAGACCGTCGAGGAGCTCGAGGACTTCCGAACCTAGGGATCTCGTTCGGTGCAGCACCGCAACGGTGCGATGAACCGAACGAGATCCGACAGCAGCCGGCGCTCAGATCAGGCCGAGACCGCGACACGGCGTCACGTTCGGCGACGAGCTCGGCGGCGGTGGCATCGATGCGGCCACGGCTGAACTCGTCGATGTCGAGACCCTGCACGATCGAATAGCTGCCACCGCTGGTGGTGACGGGGAACGACGAGATGATGCCTTCGGCCACGTCGTAGCTGCCGTCGGACGGGATGGCCATCGACACCCAGTCGCCCTCGGGGGTGCCGAGCGCCCAGTCGTGCATGTGGTCGATGGCGGCGTTGGCCGCCGATGCCGCCGACGACGCGCCGCGGGCCTTGATGATGGCCGCGCCGCGCTGCTGGACGGTGGGGATGAAGTCGTTCTCGAGCCACGCCTGATCGTCGATCTGGCGCTGCGGCAGAGCTGCCGTTGACCTCGCAGTGGAACAGGTCGGGGTACTGGGTGGCCGAGTGGTTGCCCCAGATGGTCATCTTCTTGACGTCGCTGACCGCCACACCGAGCTTCTGCGCGACCTGGGTCTGGGCCCGGTTGTGGTCGAGGCGGGTCATGGCGGTGAACTGCCCCGGATCGATGTCGGGTGCCGCAGCCTGGGCGATGAGGGCGTTGGTGTTGGCGGGGTTGCCGACCACGAGCACCTTGATGTCGCGGCTGGCGTGGTCGTTGATGGCCTTGCCCTGGGGGCCGAAGATGCCACCGTTGGCCTCGAGCAGATCGGCGCGCTCCATGCCCGTCCTTGCGGGGCATGGCGCCGACGAGCAGCGCGTAGTCGGTGTCGGCGAACGCGACGTTGGCGTCGTCGGTCTTGACGACGCTGTGCGAGCAGCGGGAACGCGCAGTCGTCGAGCTCCATGTGCACGCCGTCGAGCGCGCCCAGGGCCGGGGTGATCTCGAGCAGCTGCAGGATGACCGGCTGGTCCTCGCCGAGCATCTGGCCGCTGGCGATGCGGAACAGCAGGGCGTAGCCGATCTGGCCTGCGGCGCCGGTGACGGTGACACGAACGGGGGTCTTGCTCACGGGGTTCTCCTCGACATTGAGTGGTGCGATCACCGTGCATGCGGCGATGGCGCCACCGAGCGTATAGGAGGGTTCGAGGGCTTCGCCGGGTGCTGTGCCAGGTCAACGCACGCATCGTTCAGCGGGTGTTGCCGACCCAGCTCGCGTGCAGGCCGGCGTAGATGCCGCCCGCAGCGATCAGCTCGTCGTGCGATCCGTGCTCGACGATGCTGCCGGCGTCGAACACCAGCACCAGATCGGCACGCTCCGCGGTGCTGAGACGATGCGCGATCGAGATGGTGGTCCGGCCCTGCGCCAGGCGATCCAACGCCGACGTCAGTGCGACCTCGGTCTCGGGGTCGACGGCGCTGGTGGCCTCGTCGAGGATCAACAGCCCGGGGTCGGCGAGCTGGGCTCGGGCCAAGGCGACCAGCTGGCGCTCGCCGACCGACAGCGACTCGCCACGTTCGCCGACGGGCGTGTCGAGCCCAGCCGGCAGACGGTCGAGCCACCAGCCGAGGTCGAGCGCGCCGAACGCCGCCTCGATGTCGTCGCGGGTCGGCTCGGCGAGCCCCGGCCCGGTGGAACGCCCGAACGCCACGTTGGCTCCCACCGTGGTGTCGAACAGGAACCCGTCCTGGGGCACCATGCGGATGCTGCGATGACGCGCCGGCGCGGACACCGACCGTAGGTCGGCGCCGTTGACCAGGATCGCGCCGTCGGTGGGGTCGGCGAAGCGGGCCAGCAGCTTCGCGAAGGTCGTCTTGCCCGATCCGGTCTCGCCGACCACCGCTACCGAGGTACCGGCGGGGATGTCGATGTCGACGCCGTGGAGCACCCGTCCGCCGGTGCGATAGGCGAACTGCAAGCCGACGGCCTGCACGGCGATGGGCCCCGGGCCGAGATCGACGCCGGGCTCGGGTTCGACGATCTCGACCGGCACGTCGAGGACCTGCAGGATTCGCCACCAGCCGGCCAACGCCGTCT
The DNA here is from genome assembly GCA_963716795.1 of uncultured Acidimicrobiaceae bacterium. GTDB lineage: Bacteria > Actinomycetota > Acidimicrobiia > Acidimicrobiales > UBA8592 > CAVQUE01. The sequence goes on from CAVQUE010000012.1 coordinate 85,199, forward strand.
GGGTCTGGTCGAGGATCTCGCCGATCTCGGCGATCGGGTTGATCAACAAGGTCACGAGGAACAGGAATGCCACCAGCTCCCCCGAGGTCATGTCGGCACCCGGGCCGGTCCACACGCCGACTGCCACCACGGCGGAGAGCGCCAGTGCGCTGAACCCGTCCGTCAGTGGCGCCAGCCAGGCGAAGAACTTGTGAGCGAAGATCTGCGCCCGGAACTGATCGTCGTTGGCCTCGGTGAGGTTCGCCCGGACCTGGTCGCGATAGCCATAGGCACGGATGACGGCTGCGCCGCCGACCGCTTCGGATGCGGCGCCGAGGGTGCGGCCGACCCGCTCGCGCACGACGCCGTAGGCCGCGAACTGCCGTAACTGGACCCGCCGCAGGATCGGGATGAGCGGGAGATAGACCACCACGGTCACGACCGTCAGCAGCGGGCTGTACACCGCCATCACGATGATGGTCCCGACGATGACGATGCTGTTGATGATCCACGCGATCGCACCCCACTGCGCGAACTGCGACAGCGTCTCGACATCGCTGGTGACGCGTGCGGTCAACACGCCCTTACGCGACGCCACGTGGTCGGCGAGGCTCAGACGCTGCAGGTGTGCGAACGCGTCGACGCGCAGCTCGGCCAAGGTCTTCTCTGCCACCCGGACCAGGCGGTTGTAGGTCGCCCAACCCGCCACGTAGACGAGCGCGATCACCCCGAGCGCGATGCCTGCGGCAGCGAGCACGAAGCCCATGCGCAGACCTGCGTCGCCGCTGACACCACGGTCGAGGACCTGCTGGATGAGGATCGGGATGCTCAATCGCCCCGCCGCCTGGGCGAGCGCCATGAGCACCGTCACATAGGCGCCCGTTCGCAGGCTGGGGCTGACCGCCAACCCGCGACGCAGGACCTCCATCGCCTTGACGTCACGGGCCTCGGAATCGAGGACCGCCACCACATCGATCTCGTCGGGTTCGACGGCGTCACCGTCCGCGACGTCGCTGCGTCCGGTGGCGGCCTCGGTGGCGGTCATCGCCCGGCCTCGTCGTCGGATCCCGTCGCCACGAGGCCGGCGAGGGGATCGTCGAGCTCGTAGGCCCGTGCGACTGCCGCATAGGCGGGGATGGCCATGAGCTCCTCGTGGGTCCCGACACCGGCCACCCGACCCTCGGCGAGGAACACGATGCGATCGGCCAATCGGATCGTCGACAAGCGGTGCGCCACCACGATGAGGGTCAGATCGAGCCCGGCGCGCAGGTTGTCGAGAATCCGGGCCTCGACGATCGGGTCGACCGCAGAGGTGGCATCGTCGAGGAACACCACGCGTGGGCGGCCGACGAGCGCGCGCGCCAACGCCACCCGCTGACGCTGCCCTCCCGACAGCGACACCCCGCGCTCGCCGACGATGGTGTCCATGCCCTCGGGGAGGTGATCGACGAACTCCATGGCTCCAGCGACACGCAACGCCTCGCGGATCTCCGGCTCGCTGACCCGACGTCCCAGGGCGACGTTCTCACGGATGGTGTCGGCGAAGAGGAACGCCTCCTGAAAGGCCAGAGCCACCGCATCGGCGCGCGACTCCGGATCGATGTCGGTGACGGCGATGCCGCCGACGCGGACCGCTCCGGCCGTGGGCGCCTGGAGTCCCGACGAGCATGTCGGCCAGGGTGGACTTGCCGACCCCGGTCGCCCCGACGATGGCGACCGCCTCGCCTGGCTCGACCCGGAACGAGACGTCGTCGAGCACCGTCTGATCGTCGTACGCAGCACCGAGACCGGTCACCTCCACCGCGAGTGGTCCAGATGGCAGGGCCTGGTCGCCGTGGAGATCGTCGGGGATCTCCACCGCGAGGACCCGGTCGATCCGGTCGAGCGCCACGACGCTGCGCGGCAACTCTTGGAGGAAGAAGCCGACGATGCGCATCGGAAAGGCCAGGATGGAGAACAGCGCCATGGCCCCGACGAGATCGCCTTCGGTGATGGAGCCGTTGTCGATCAGGCCTGCACCGACGACCAACAACACGACGATGCCGGCGTTGGGGAGCGCATCGAGAGCCGGTTCGAACGCCGCTCGCAGACGACCCGCCCGCACCCGTTCGGTGCGCACACGTTCGGCGGCCTCGGAGAAGCGCTCGATCTCGTCGGCTTCGCGGCCGAGGGCCTTGACCACGAGGATCCCGTCGAAGCTCTCGTGCGCGACCGACGACACCTCGCCGACCGCCTGTTGGGCGGCGGTTGCCGGCCCCTCGATGCGTTTGGTGTAGAGCTGGTTCATCGTCGCCAGAGCCGGAAACAGCACCAGCGCCACCAACGCCAGGTACGGACTCAACAACAGGAGGCTCAGCAGCGAGATGACGATGAGCACGACCGTCGACAGCGCGAACGCCAGCGGCATCAGCACCGTGCTGGCCATCATCATGTCGTTGTCGGCGTGGGCGAGCAGCTCGCCGGTCGGCCGGCCCCGATGGAAGGCCACGGGCAGGTGCAGGTACTGACGGAACAACTGGTTGCGCCAGACGACCTCGGTGCCGTATCGGGCGACGGCGAGGTAGTACCGGCGAACGACCGCGCCGGCGCCCCGGATGAGACCCACACCCATGAGCAACGCCACCGCGAGCCAGACCTGCGAATTGGCGACGCCGTCGCCGTCGAACGCAGGCACGATGACCTCGTCGGTCACCCAGCCCAGCACCCGGGTGAGCGCCACCGCAGCGAACGAGAACACGCATGCCCCGGTGATGGCGATGGCGTGCGCCCCGGGCCGAGCCCGCAGCGACCGCATGATGAGGCGCACCCCGCGTCGAAACAGATGATCGTCGGGCGCGTCGGCGCCCGCGTCGAGAGGAGAGTCAGAACCAGCCAAGGACGGCAACGGTACTGGTCCGGCTCGTCTCCGGCGTGCTCACGCCGGGATGGTTGTCGTTCGGAGCGAAACCTACAACCTGTCGACGATCGCCTGCGCGAACTCGGAGCACTTGACCTCGGTGGCGCCGTCCATGAGGCGGGCGAAGTCGTAGGTGACGATCTTGTCGGCGATGGTCTGCTCGACGGCGCGGATGATGTCGTCGGCGGCGTCCTGCCAGCCGAGGTGTTCGAACATCAACACGCCCGACAGCAGCACCGACGAGGGATTGACCTTGTCCTGGCCGGCGTACTTGGGTGCGGTGCCGTGGGTGGCCTCGAAGATGCCGTGGCCGGTGACGTAGTTGATGTTGGCGCCCGGGGCGATGCCGATGCCACCGACCTGGGCGGCGAGGGCGTCGGAGAGGTAGTCGCCGTTGAGGTTCATCGTGGCGATGACGTCGAACTCCGACGGGACGGGTGAGGACCTGCTGGAGGGCGATGTCGGCGATGGCGTCCTTGACGAGGATCTTGTCGCCGGGGTCGCCGCCGCAGTCGTCCCAACCGACGGCGACGTCGCTGAACTCTTCGCGGACGAGCTCGTAGCCCCACTTCATGAAGGCACCTTCGGTGAACTTCATGATGTTGCCCTTGTGGACCCAGTGGACACGCTTGCGGCCGCGCTTGACCGCGTACGGTCAGCGCGGCGCGCTGGAGGCGCTGCGATCCGGTCTCGGAGATCGGCTTGATGCCGATGCCGGCAGTCCTCGCGGATCTCGCGACCGAAGACCTCGCGGATGACCTCGCGCAGGCGTGCGGCCTCGGCGCTGTGCCGGCCTCGGCCTCGATGCCGGCGTAGATGTCCTCGGTGTTCTCGCGGAAGATCACCATGTCGACGAGCTCGGGGTGCTTCACCGGTGAGGGCACGCCCTGGAACCAGCGCACCGGCCGCAGGCAGACGTAGAGGTCGAGGATCTGGCGCAGCGCCACGTTGAGGCTGCGGAACCCGCCACCGATCGGCGTGGTGAGCGGGCCCTTGATGCCGATCAGGTACTCCTGGAAGACGTCGATGGTCTCCTGGGGCAGCCAGTCGCCGGTCTCGTTGAACGCCTTCTCGCCGGCGAGGACCTCGCGCCATTCGATCGTCTTGCCGTACTTGGCGGCAGCAGCGTCGAGCACGAGCTTGGCAGCGGGCCAGATGTCGACACCGGTGCCGTCACCCTCGATGAAGGGGATGATCGGGTTGTCCGACACGTTGAGGGTGGAGTCGTCGTTGATCGTGATCTTGTCAGCCATACGTCTGCCGAGCATACGACGGTCCGGCCCGGGCCGCGGCCGATGGGTCAGCCGGCGGCGCGCTCGGCAGCCCTGACCGTGTTCGCCAGCAGCATCGCCCGGGTCATCGGCCCGACCCCGCCCAGGCGTGGCGACAGCCAGCCCGCGACCTCGGCGACGTCGTCGTCGACGTCGGAGACGACCGTGGTGCCCTCGAAGCTGACGCCCGCGGCGACCACCGCTGCCCCTGGCTTGACCATGTCGGCGGTGATCATGTGCGGTGATCCGGCGGCGGCGACGAGGATGTCGGCCTGGCGGGTGTAGCGCGGCGATGTCCGCGATGCCGGTGTGGACGACGGTGACGGCGGCGTTGGCGTTGCGGAGCTTGAGCGACAACAGGTTGGCGAGGGGTCGCCCGATGGTGAGGCCACGCCCGACGATGACGACATGGCTGCCGGCGATGGGAACCTCGTAGCGCTCGAGGAGGGCCTGGATGCCGGCGGGTGTGCAGGCGAGTGGGGCGTCGACGCCCATGACGAGCTTGCCGAGATTGACCGGATGCAGGCCGTCGGCGTCCTTCGCGGGATCGACGCGTTCGATGGCCGCCTCGTAGTCGAGCCCACCCGGGAAGGGGTACTGCACGATGAAGGCGTCGACGGTGGGGTCGGCGTTGAATGCGTCGATCACCGCCGAGATCGAGGCCTGCGTGGTGCCGGAGGGAAGATGCTCGTACCGGGCGTGCATGCCGAGCTCGGTGCAGTCGCGATGCTTCATGGCGACGTAGTTGGTCGACGGCCCGTCCTCACCGACGAGCAGCGTTCCCAGCCCCGGTGTGATCCCCCGGTCGGCCAGCACCTCGATGCGCCGTCGCAGGTCGCCTTTGATCTCGGATGCGAGCAGTTCCCCGTCGAGCGTGATGGCCGTCATGCAAGCAAGTGTGCCGCAAGCCATTCGCTTCGAAAGGAAAACGAACCTTTCGAAGCGAGTTTTCTGGTCGTCGGCCTGACGGCCGCCAGGCCACTGCGTGCTGGGCACAAGAACTGGGGTCCACACCAGCCAGGCAGACCAGACTGCCCCCACCCGTCGGCGCTCGCGCCGCACCCGAGACGGCTGGGCACCCCGCCAAAGGGTTTCCGCACCCCCTGTGCCGTCTCGGCCCGACGCCGGTGCTGCGCAGCACGCCGACACCGCCCGGCGACGTGCCGCAGGAACCGAACGTGCGACAACGCGCAGATCCCGAAGTCGGCGGCCGGCCGCCGGAGACGAGCCGGGCCAAGAAATCAATGCTTGAAGTGGCGTTCCCCGGTGAAGACCATCGCCATGCCGGCATCGTTGGCCGCGGCGATGACCTCGTCGTCGCGGACCGATCCGCCGGGTTGGATGACCGCGGTGCAGCCGGCGTCGATGGCGGCGTCGAGGCCGTCGCGGAAGGGGAAGAACGCGTCGCTCGCGCAGACGCCGCCGGCGGCGCGGCCGTCGGCCTTCGGTCGCCGCGAGGATGCCGGCGTCGCGACGGTTCTGTTGACCGGCACCGATGCCGACGGCCTGGCGGTCCTTGACCAACACGATCGTGTTGGAGCTCACCAGGGCGACGACCTGCCAGGCGAACTCGAGGTCAGCCCATTCGGCATCGGTGGGGGTGCGTTCGGTCGCGACCGTCCACGCCGCGCGATCGAGCGAGACCCGGTCGCGGGTCTGGACCAGGAGGCCGCCGTCGATCGAGCGCATGTCGAGCAGCGGGAACGACGGGCATCGGCGCCTCGATGACGCGGATGTTCTTCTTCTCCGTCAGCTTCGCGAGCGCCGCCTCGGTGTAGGACGGGGCCACGATGACCTCGGTGAACACGTCGGCGAGTGCCTCGGCGAGCTCGACCGGGACCTCGCGGTTCACGGCGACGATCCCGCCGAAGGCCGACACCGGATCGCACGCGTGGGCGCGCCGGTAGGCCTCGACGATGTCGTCGTGCGCGGCGACACCGCAGGGGTTGGCGTGCTTGATGACCGCGACGGTGGGATCGGTCACCGACCGAGTGCACCAGGCGCCACGCCGCCTCGGTGTCGTAGAGGTTGAGGTAGCTCATCGCCTTGCCGTGGTGCTGGATGGCTCGTCCCACCAGCCCGCCGCCGTCGTCGAACCGGTACCGGGCACCGACCTGGTGGGGGTTCTCGCCGTAGCGGAGGTCCTGCACGCGTTCGAGGGCGAGGTGCAGCGAGTCGGGCAGCGGGTCGTCGGCGTCGGACACCTCGTCGGTGTCGTCGAGCCAGCTCACGATGGCGGCGTCGTAGGCGGCGGTGTGCGCGAAGGCCTTGCGGGCCAGCATCCGCCGGGTGCCGGGTGAGAGCTGCCCGGCGTTCTGGAGCTCGACGAGCACGACGTCGTAGTCGGCCGGGTCGACGACGACACCGACGTGGGCGTGGTTCTTGGCGGCGCCGCGCACCATCGTGGGGCCACCGATGTCGATCATCTCGATCCCGGGTTGGGCCGAGAACGGGATAGAGGTTGCCGACGACGAGGTCGATCGGGTCGATGCCGTGGGTGTCGAGATCGGCCAGGTGCTCGGGATCGTCGCGGTCGGCGAGGATGCCGCCGTGGATACGGGGGTGCAGCGTCACGACGCGGTGACCCAACATGATCGGCGAGCCGGTGTAGTCGGCGACGTCGACCACCGGCACGCCGGCTTCGGCGATGGTCCGGGCGGTGCCGCCCGACGACACCAGCTCCCAGCCGAGGTCGTGCAGGCCCTGGGCGAGGTCGACGATGCCGGTCTTGTCGTACACGGACAGCAGGGCTCTCATGACGGGGACTCCTCGTGGCCGATGGGGACGGCTGCGGGTCGGCCGTCGTGGTCGGGCTGGTCGAGAAGTGCGGCGACGCCGCCGGCGTCGATGACGGACCGCAGGGTGGCCGGGTAGAGGCGCCGCTCGACGGTCTTGATGCGTTCGTGCAGGCGTGGCGGCGGTGTCGCCGGCGAGGACGGGCACGGCCTCCTGGGCGAGGATCGGGCCGGCGTCGACCTCGGCGACCGCGACGTGCACGGTGCAGCCGGTGACCTTGACGCCGTGCGCCAGGGCATCGTCGACGGCGTGCCAGCCGGGAAAGCTCGGCAGCAGCGACGGGTGGGTGTTGAGGACCCGGTCACCGAAGTGGTCGTAGAACGAGCCGTCGAGGATGGTGCCGAAGCCGGCCATGGCGACCAGGTCGATGTCGTGGTCGACGAGCAGCGCTGCTCAGCTCCGTCGGTGTAGGCGCGACGATCGAAGTCGGCACCGAAGCTCGGCGCGTACGACCGTCTGCGGCGGCGACGCCGTGGCGTGCTGCGACGTCGGTGGCACCGCAGGCGCGGTCGACGACGACGAGATCGACGCCGACGCCCTGGTCGAGCATCGCCTCGAGAATCGTTCCGCCGCCGGAGGCGAGCACGGCCACACGCACGGCGGCGAACCTACAGCGATCGGGCGCCGTTCGCTGCGGCGAGCATCGGTACCGCGCCCGTGCGGCGCAGGGGTCATGCGACGCATGCGCGCCGACGCGGTACTGTCGCAGCGACGACGACCGTTGCGCGGGAGGTAAAGCATGGACACGTCCAATCCGGGTCCGCTGCTCATGTTGGGTGGCGGGGTGCTCGATGGTCTCGGATCGATACTCGAACTGGCGGGACGTCGGTGCGAGCGGCGTGAGCACGGACTCGCTTCGGGCTGCTCGGGCTGATCGTCCTGCTCAGCGGCGCCGCCATCGCAGCGGTCGGCGGCATCCGGGCATTCGCTCCGCAGGTCGACGCTGCCCGATCAGCATCGTCGGGTTCCCCTCGACCAGGTCGGCGGTCATCCTCGGGCTTCACGGTGTTCCTGTGGTCCTTCACCTCGATCACGGCCAACGGCATCGAGCATCGGCGTCCACCTGACCTGGATCGGAGCGGCAGCGGCCACCGCCGGCACGTGTCCTGTCGTGCGCACGTGCGCCCGACCACCCGCTCGACGAACGGTTCTAGGAGGGCATCAGCATGCAACTACGACCAGGAACCATCGCCGTCCTCGCCGGCGGGGCGTGCTCTTCATCTCGACGTTTCTCGACTGGTTCGGCTTGCCGGTTCGGCTTCAGCGTCTCGAAGGAGATCTCTTCGGCCTCAGCGGGATCTTCTTCGCTGTTGCTGTCATTGCGCGCCATCGCCGTCGACGGCGATCCGTGCATTCGCGCCGCAGGTGAACGCTTCCGAGACGAGGTGCTCGGGCTTCACCCGGAATCAGCTGGTCGTTGATCCTCGGGTTCGCGTCATTCGATCTACTCGCTTCAGCCTGATGTTCGTCCGAAGCTGCCAAGTTCGGCACGATCCTCGCGTGGATCGGCGCTGCAGCGATCGTCGTCGGTGCCTTCCTCGAGGAGAAGGCAGCGCCCTCGATCGACGTCGGGCCCACCCCGCACCTTCTGAGCCGGCGTCGAACGCTCGCAGCGACCATCGTCGCTGATCCACAACGACGCGCAGCGGCCCCGCTCCTTCGGGAGCGGGGCCGCTTCGGCGTTCGGGCGTCGGTACTCGGGCTTACAGACCGGCGACGATCTCGGCCATGAGTTCGCCGGCTTCGGTGGGGTTGCGGCCCACCTTCACGCCGGCGTCCTCGAGGGCCTCCATCTTGGCTGCGGCGGTGCCCTTGCCGCCCGAGACGATGGCGCCGGCGTGGCCCATCTTCTTGCCGGGGGGCGCGGTCACGCCGGCGATGTAGCTGCTGACCGGCTTGGTCATCGAGCTCTTGATGAACTCGGCGGCCTCTTCCTCGGCCGAACCGCCGATCTCGCCGATCATCATGACGGCCTTGGTCTCGGGATCGGCCTCGAACGCGGCGAGGCAGTCGATGAACGACGTGCCCGGCACCGGGTCGCCACCGATACCGACACAGGTGGTGACGCCGATGTCCTTCTGCTTGAGCTCGTACAGCGCCTGATAGGTCAGGGTGCCCGAACGGCTCACGATGCCGACCGGGCCGCCGGCCTTGGCGATGTGGCCGGCGGTGATGCCGATGTTGCACTTGCCGGGGCTGATGATGCCGGGGCAGTTCGGGCCCGAGCAGGCGCACGTCGGGGAAGTCGCGGCGCAGCTTGTTGTAGAACCAGGCCTCGTCGTGGGCGGGCACGCCTTCGGTGATGGCCACGATGAACGTGACACCCCCCTCGGCGGCCTCCATGACGGCGTCCTTGACGCCCGGGCGCGGGGATGAAGATGCAGCTGGCGGTGGCGCCGGTGGCCGCGACGGCCTCGGCGACGTTGGCGTAGACCGGGACGCCATCGACATCGGTGCCGGCCTTCTTCGGGTGGGTGCCGGCCACCACCTGGGTGCCGTACTCGCGCGTTGAGGCGGCCGTAGTAGCTGCCCTGGGAGCCGGTGAGGCCCTGGTAGATGACCTTGGTGTTCTCGTCGACGAAAATGCTCATCGTTCGTTCTCCTCGTGTCTCGTCGACGGATCAGCCGGCCAGCTCGACGGCCTTGCGGGCCGCGTCGAGCATGGTCGATTCCATCATCAGCTTGTCGGACAGGTTGGGCTCGAGGATCGGCGCGACCCTCGTCGGCGTTGGTGCCGTCGAGACGGATGACGATGGGCGAGTCGATGTCGACCCGCCCCATGGCCTCGAGGATGCCGTTGGCCACTTCTTCACCTCGGGTGATGCCGCCGAAGATGTTGATGAAGATGGCCTTGACGTCGGGGTCGTTGTTGATGACCTCGAGCGCTCCGGCCATGACGTCGGCGTTGGCGCCGCCGCCGATGTCCAAGAAGTTGGCGGGCTTGCCACCCACCTGGTTGACGACGTCGACGGTGCTCATGGCCAGCCCGGCGCCGTTGGCGATCACGCCGACCGAGCCCTCGAGGCCCGACGTACTGCAGGCCCTTGTCGTGGGCGGCCTCTTCGCGTTCGTCACGGGTCTGGGTCTCGTCGAACTGCTCGTAGTCGGGGTGACGGAACACCGAGTTGGCGTCGAGGGTGACCTTGGCGTCGAGCACGTGGACCGCTGCCCTCGGGGGTGAGGATCAACGGGTTGATCTCGACGAGGTCGGCGTCGCCCTCGGTGTAGGCGGTGTAGAGCTTCTGGAGGATGTCGACCGCGCCCTCGACGGCGGCGTCGGGCAGGTTCGCGGCCGCGACCCAGGCCGCGGGTGGTGGCCTCGTCGAGGCCGTCGACGGGATCGACCCAGATCTTGGCGATGGCGTCGGGGTTCTCCTCGGCGACGGTCTCGATCTCGACGCCGCCTTCCTTGGACAACATGCCGAGGTGCTTCTTGGCGCTGCGATCGAGCGTGAAGCTGGCGTAGTACTCCTCGGCGATGTCGGAGGCCTTCTCGATCCAGACCCGCTTGACGACGTGGCCCTTGATGTCGAGCCCCAAGATGTTGCCGGCGTGCTCGCGGACGGCGTCGATGTCGGCGGCGAACTTCACACCCCCGGCCTTGCCGCGACCACCGGTGTGGACCTGGGCCTTGACCATGACCGGCGTGCCGAGTCGCTCGGCAGCGGCGACGGCTTCGTCGACGCTGAACGCGATCTCGCCCGGCGAGGTGGGCATTCCGTAGGAAGCGAAGAACTGCTTCCCCTGGTATTCGAACAGATCCACGGCTTCGTTGCCTCCTGAGGTCGCCGTCGGCGGGCGCGCCCATGAGAAACAGTCGTCGACTGGTCCGGTCCGGGCACGCCGGGGCGATACTACTCACGGGACTCGTCGATCGGTACGAGTCGGTAGATCCAATCCTGGCCATCTCCGGCTCGTGTCGCCTTCGGCGACGGGCCGCTCGGACCCTAGGGTCGAGGGATCGCATCGCGACCCGTCCCGACACCGCACCCGCCCGACACCCACTCGTTGCGAAAGCAGCCCGCCGTGCCGGTCTCCGAAGGCCCCACCCTCAACATCCGACGCAGCCTCGATCTACGTCGTCGGGCAGCCTCGCGTTCGGGGTCGGCCTGCTGGTGCTCGTCGTGGCGCTGGCCGGCAGCGGCGACGTGCAGTTCAAGCTCGGCGACGACGTGTTCGAGGTCGGTGACGCCGAGACCTTCGCCGATCGGATCGCCGACGACGCCGCGCCGATCCCGTTCTCGTCGTTGAGCGGCAACCGGCCGATCTATCTCCAACACATCGGCGACGACCCGACCACCGGCTGGTACGCCATCGACGCCCGCTCCCCCTCGGATCCCGACGCCTGCGTGCTGGAGTGGGTCGATCGACGACCAGGAGTTCGTCGACGCCTGCGACCCGACAGCCACGTTCGCGCCCGACGGCGAGGGCCTGCTGCGCTATGGCGTGACCGTCGATGACGACGGCCAGGTCGTGATCGACCTCGACGCCACCGGCACCGACACCGACGCCGAGCCGGCGGCGACCTCCACCGGCTGACGCTGCCGAGGCGGACCGGCGCTGGCTTGGGTGAACGCACCCAGACGCCGTCGACCGAACCGGGCCCTGCGACCCCTTCGAGGGCCGCAGGACGGCGATCACCTTGACTCCGGGTTCGACGTGCCGATGCGAGGTCGGTGACCAAGCGGAGGCGAGAACGCAGCAGAGGGGCAGCGGCGGTCGAAGCCGCGCTCATCGTGCCGCTGCTGGTGTTCACGACCTTCGGCATGCTCGAGTTCGGCCTGTACTGGCAGCAGAACCACACCTTCAACGACGCGGCCCGCTCTTCGGCCCGCCTGGGCGCCACGATGGCCCGCGAGCCGAACTACCACACCCAGATGATCGCCGAACTGGCCGACGTGGTGTCCAGCCTGCCGACCGACAGCGTGGAGTCCGTCACGATCTACAAGGCCTCACCGGTCACGGGAGACCCGCTGACCGGAGATCCCGACACCTGCACGATCGACTGCTACCGATTCGACTGGAATCCGACCGACCCAGCAATTCCAACAGGTTCCCGGCCCCGAGTGGGCTCCGCTCGACATGTCCGCCTGCGGCGAAGAGGGCAGCACCGACTACATCGGCGTCTGGATCAAGGGAACCTACGACTCGGTCACGGGCATGATCGGCGACCGTTCCGTCACCGAGACGACCGTGCTGCGCCTCGAACCCGTCCCGCTCTCGACGACGTGCGAGCCATGACCGACCGCACCACTCCTCCGGCGCCGCGCCGAGGCGACCGACCTGCGCGCCATCGAGCGCGGCATCGGCGCCATGTGGCTGGCCATCGGCCTGACGCTCTTCATGTCCTTCGCGGCCATGGCCGTCGACATCGGCATCTGGTACGCCGAACGGACCGAGGTCCAGACCGCAGCCGACTCCGCCGCGCTCGCCGGCGCCGCGCTGTTGCCCGGCGACCCGGTCCAGGCAGCCGACCAGGCCCGGCTGGTGGCCCGCCAACACGGCTACCGCAACGACGAGGTCACCGTCAACATCATCGACGGCAGCCTCATCGAGGTCTCGATCCAAGCCGAGGTCGACAACTACTTCCTGCCCGCGATCGGTTTCGACGACACCCAGCTGATCGGCACCAAGGCCGTCGCCGAGTACGAGGGCCAGGTCAACATGGGCAGCCCGGAGAACATCATCGGCAACGACCCCGAGAGCGCGGGCACCCAGCCCGATTTCACCATGGGCGTCGAAGGCCCCGGCTACACCAAGATCAACGGCGACCGGTTCCTGCCGAAGAACTGCGGCGGATCGGCGGTGTCGAACTGCGTCGCAGGCGCAACAGCCCCGAGAACACCGAGTTCGACCCGAACGGGTACTTCTTCGCCGTCGAGGTCGAGGCCACCCACGGCCAGGATCTCGTGTTCGAGGTCTTCGACCCGGCCTACGTCGCCGGCTACACCCAGTGGTCTGCCGGCGGCTTCAACTTCAACAGGGAGTGCCAGTACCTCAACCCGTACCCGAATCAGCGCACGGCGCTGACCAACCTCACCGCTGACCGCGTGACTACAGCGGCTACGACGGCGGCACGATCCCGAACGGCTGGTACGACAGCGCCGAACACCCGCTACCAGTGGGGCCGCGGCGTCTGGTGCCTGGGCGATCAGAACAGCCCCGGCCCCAACGTCCTCGACACGGCGTTCACGATCCGCAGCCCCGACGAGACGCCCTGGAACCCGCTCGACAACCGCACCATCACCCAGGCCGCAGTGCATGCCGGCGATGTTCGAGGGGTACGGCCTCGACCACAACTACTCGAGCGCCTCGTCGAACGGCAACCTCGCGAACGAGCCGAACGGCTACGAGCTGCTCGACCCGACCAACACCACGTTCCGCAATCGCGGCGAATGGAAGGTCGACCTCACCGACGACGACTGGACCCTCGCCGAGGTGTGGCGCCGCTGGGTCCCGGTCTGTCGCATCCCGGCCGCCTTCGTCGAGACCGGCAAGTACCTGATCCAGGTCCGCACCACCGCATCGGTCGCGAACCCGCTCGCCTATGACCCGGCCAAGAACGAGAGCGGCCTCAACGCCTTCTCGATCCGTGCCGGCTTCGACAACGGCACCGCGACACTCCAGACCTACAACGACGTTCGGGTCTACGCCGAGGGCAACCTGCCGATCTTCGCCAACGCCGATGCCGCGAACCCGACCTTCCACCTGGCACGGCTCCTCGAGGTCACCCGCGACCGGACTCTGACCGTCGAGCTCTTCGACGCCGGCGACGCCGGCTCGCCCGGCTACATCCGGGTGCGGCCGCCTGCGGACTCGAACATGACCACCTTCAGCGGGTGCACATTCGATCTCGAGGGCACCGGTACGCCGCCCAGCACCTCACCGAGCACCTGTCAGGTCAACGGGGTCTCGGCCTCGGCCGGCTTCAACGGCAAGGTGATGTTGATCCAGGTGCCCATCCCCGCGAGCTACGAGTGCGACGAGAGTCTGTCGACCGGCTGTTGGGTCAAGCTCGAGATGGGTTTCAGTGACGTCCACGACTTCACCACGTGGAGCGCCTACATCTCGGGCGATCCCGTGCGGTTGGTGGAGTGATGCGGCGCTACCGCCGCGACGACGCCGGCCGTCCGGAGAAGACGCGCGGCGCGATCCTCGTCGAGACCGCCATCGTCATCACCGTGATCTTGACGATGCTGTTCGGCATCGCCGAGTTCGGCATGGCCATCCGCACCAAACACGGCCTGTCGGAGGCGTCGCGCGCCGGCGCCCGCGCCGCTGCTGCGTTGCCGCGCGACGCAGGCTTCGACCAGGCGGCGGCAAACGCCGTCCGGGCATCGGTCAAAGACGCCGTCCCGAACGGTGATCTGCGCACGCTCGTCATCTACCGGGCAGATCCGAACTCGGGCGATCCGATCTCGGGCGACATGACGACCTGCGTCCAGTGCTACCGCTACACCTGGGACATGACCGCCCGCGACTGGGTGCAGGTGGGCGGCTCCGCGTGGACTGCCTCGGATCAGTACGCGTGCGGTCTGGTGAACCTGACCGACTTCGTGGGCGTCTACGTGACCGGCGACTACGACTTCATCACCGCGTTCTGGAGCGACTCCATCACGCTCTCGAGCCGCACGATCATGCGACTCGAGCCGGTCACCGACAGCGCACAGTGCTCCCCCAGCTCCAACCCGCCACCGACGGTCGCCCCCTCGCCGACACCCACGACCGGCCCCACCGCACAACCCACTGCGACGCCGATGCCGACACCGACCGCGACCCCGTGGCCGACCCCGAGCCCGACGGCGACACCGACCCCGATCGTACGCCCACCGTGACGCCGACCCCGACCGTCACGCCGACCCCGACCGTCACGCCGACACCGACACCGTCGCCGACACCCACCCCGACTGCGACGCCGACGGTGACACCGACCCCGACGCCGACCGCGACCAACTGGAACCCGGACTTCTACTACTTCTACCCGACCTGGTATCACCCGGGCTGGAACCTCGGCCGCCACACCTATGTCTGGTTCACCAACGGCGCCTGGCCGAACCCGCTGCCCGCCGGCTGCCAGTACATCGGCTACTGGCACGGTGGCCCCTTCCACAGCGGCGGCTACGAAGTCGCCTGCTGGAACCCGGTGTAGGGGTTTCGACACTCAGCCTCTCGCTCGCTCCGCTCGCTCGTGGCTTCGGTCGAGTTTGATTCGAGCGGCTGACGCCGCGCTGGTTCTTGTCTGCCGACCGAGCAAACTCGTCCTGAAAGGTTCGGTTTCCTTTCAGGACGAAACGCGTTCCAGTGGTGCCCAGCTGAGGAGGAGGGTCTTCTGGCCGGCGTCGGCGAAGTGGACGGTGGCTTCGGTCTTGTCGCCTTCGCCGCGCAGGTCGATGATGACGCCTTCGCCGAAGCTGGCGTGGCGGACGTCGTCGCCGATACGCAGGCCCAGGCGGTCGGCGCCCGAGGGTTCGGGCACGCGCGTCGTGCCCGAGAGCGCGTGATCGACGATCTCGTCGCGACCGGCGCCGATGCGGCGGCCGCGGCCCGATGATCCCGACGAACCCCCGAAGTTCGTCCGGCCGGCGCGGCGCCGATCGGACGCGACCGCCCGGAGCATCGACGACCAGGTCGGCCGGGATCTCGTCGAGGAACCGACTCGGTGGGTTGTACTGCGTGGCACCGAACAGGGTGCGGCTCCACGCGTTGGTGAGGTAGAGCCGTTCCTCGGCGCGGGTGATGCCCACGTAGGCCAGGCGGCGTTCCTCTTCGAGCTCGTCGGGGTCGCCCAGCGACCGCACATGGGGGAAGACGCCGTCTTCGAGCCCCATCACGAACACCACCGGGTACTCGAGGCCCTTGGCCGAGTGCAGCGTCATGAGCACGACCGACGAATCGTCGTCGTCGAGTTGATCGGTGTCGGCGACGAGGCTGACCTGTTCGAGGAACTCGTCGACATCGGCGAACTCGCGGGCCATGCCCACCAGCTCGGCGAGGTTCTCGATGCGCCCATCGGCCTCGACCGAGTGGTCGGCTTCGAGCTCGGCCACATAGCCCGACGCTTCCAGGACCTCTTCGAGCACCGCCGCGGGTCCGTCGCCGACCTTGGCGCGGCCGGCGTCGAGCACCCGGGCGAAGTCGTCGAGTCCACGCACGGCGCGCCCGGTGATCCCGGCCTCGGGAGCACGACGCAAGCGCATCGCCGAAGGTGACACCCGCCGATGCCGCCCAGAGGTCGAGGCGGGTGACGCTGGTGTCGCCGACGCCTCGCTTGGGAGTGTTGACGACGCGCTTCATCGACACCTCGTCGATGGGGTTCACCACCGCACGGAGGTACGCCAGCGCGTCCTTGACCTCGCGGCGGTCATAGAAGCGTGTCCCGCCGATGACCTTGTAGGGAATGCCGGCCCGAACCAGCTGGTCTTCGAGCACACGGGACTGGGCGTTGGTGCGATAGAAGACCGCCAGCTCCCCCCAGCGGTGATGGTCGCTGTCGTGGAGGCGGGCCAGTTCGCCGGCGATCCATCGAGCTTCGTCGTGTTCGTCGTCGGCGTGATAGCGGACGATGCGTTCGCCGCCCTCGCGATCGGTCCACAGCGCTTTCGGCTTGCGGCCCAGATTGCGTTCGATGACGGCGTTCGCAGCATCGAGGATCACCTGGCTGCTGCGATAGTTCTGTTCGAGCAGCACGACCGTGGCGTCGGGGAACGCCTCTTCGAATTCCAAGATGTTGCGGATGTCGGCCCCGCGGAATCGGTACACCGACTGGTCCGAGTCACCGACCACGCACACGTTGCGATGCTCGCCCGCCAACAACAGGACGAGTTCGTTCTGGACCGGGTTGGTGTCCTGGTACTCGTCGACGAGCACGTGACGGAACCGTCGGCGGTAGTGGTCGCAGACGTCGGGCTTCTTGGTCAGCAGTTCGACGGTCACCCCGAGGAGATCGTCGAAGTCCATCGCGCCGGCCTTGCGGAGGCGGAGCTGGTACTCGTCGTAGACGTCCGCGAGCTTTCGCTCGGCGGGGGTGTTCGCCCGCTCGCGATAGGCCGACGGCGACACCATCTCGTTCTTGGCCGCCGAGATGGTGGCGTGCACCGACCGCGGTGGGAACCGCTTGGAGTCGAGGTTCAGGTCCCGCAGCACGTAGCCGGTCAGACCGCACGGCGTCGGCCTGGTCGTAGATGGTGAACGACGACGGATAGCCGAGCGCAGCGGCGTCACGTCGGAGGATCCGTACGCAGGCCGAGTGGAACGTCGACACCCACATCTTGTGGGCGACCGGCCCGACAAGGGCGCCGACGCGGCTCTTCATCTCGTCGGCGGCCTTGTTGGTGAAGGTGATGGCCAGGATCTCGAACGGCGAGCATCCCTGTTGGATGAGGTGCGCGATGCGATGGGTCAGCACGCGCGTCTTGCCCGAGCCGGCTCCGGCTACGACGAGCAGGGGACCGTCGCCGTGCACGACGGCGTCGAGTTGGGCGGGGTTGAGGCCCTCGGTGAGCTCCGGGGAAGACATCGGTTCGCATCGTACCGGGTGGGGTGTGACGGCCATGGGCCCGACCATGACACCCGGGGCCCGAGGATGCCGCCGTATCCTCGGGGTCCATGACGACCGATCAGGAACTCGATGCGGCGCTCGCGCTGTTCAACGACGGCCTCGCCCGCCAGCAGGCGGACCGCCGGGCGGCCAAGGCCATCGAGAATGCGGAGAAGGCCAAGCAGCAGGCAGCCGCGGCGGTGAAACGCCTCGGCGACGACACCACGGCCTCTGCCGAGGATCGCGCTGCGGCCGAGACCGCCTACCGCGAGGCAGTCGCCGCATTCAACGCACTGCGCAACGGCGAGGCGCCACCCGCAGAGCCCGACGCGCCGGCGAGCGAGGCCGAGAGCGAGAGCGAACCGCCTGCGGCGGCCGAGGCCGCTGCTGACCCAGCCGAGGCGGCGCCGGCCGAGAGCGAACCAGCCGAGGAGGCCGAGGCCGGCGGTGCCGAGCCGACCGCAGGTGCGCAGGCGCCCGAAGCCGACGCAGAGGCAGAACCGACCGAGACCGCAGCTGCGCCGAGCGATTCCGACACCGGCCAGGACGCCACCGGCGGGTCCTGAACACCGGGGGTCAGCCTCACGCAGCGACCCGGATCACTCGGCGGGTTCGAAGCCGGTCGGGTGGGCGACGACGGCGTCGAGCCAGGGCGGCGTGTCGAGCGTGGCGAGGTGCGCGGCGTCGACCCAAGCGAGGTCGGTGAGCTCGTCGGTCTCGTCGGGCAGATCGGTGGCACCGTCGACGTCGGCCTCGAAGACCGTGACGACGTAGTCACAGACGTCACCGTTCGGATAGTGCACGCGGTGGGCCGGCCCGCCGCCGTAGACACCACGAAGCCCGGTGAGCGTCACGGCCAAGCCGGTCTCTTCGGCCACCTCGCGCACTGCGCACGTGGCCGGTCGTTCCCCTGGCTCGACCGCTCCGCCGGGAATGACCCATCGCCCGGTGTCGCGGTGGCGACCGATCGCGATCCGG
The DNA here is from genome assembly GCA_963716795.1 of uncultured Acidimicrobiaceae bacterium. GTDB lineage: Bacteria > Actinomycetota > Acidimicrobiia > Acidimicrobiales > UBA8592 > CAVQUE01. The sequence continues at coordinate 103,656 of CAVQUE010000012.1, forward strand.
TCGCCGTCATGCACGATCACGGCCACCGACGGCAACAGCAATGGCATCGTGCCGACGAGCGCGCGCAGTTCGGCGATGTATCCCTCACGAGGCATGCGGCGATCATGCCACCCGAGCGGACGAGGATGCCGCCACCTCCGTCCGGCTCACCGGCCCGGTGGACATCCCGGGAGCCCACAGTGCCCGCTCCGGCTCGCGAGCGACGCGCGCCGCGGACCGTTCGGTTCCGACAACAGCCAACCGTCTATTGCCCTACGCCCATTGACCTATTTCAGTAGGTGCTTTATGATGCGCCCATGTCAGCACGTACGTCCCTCGACATCGATCAGCGGCGTTGCCGTCGCCAGCGCCATCCCCACACCGAGGTCGCGCTCCTCACCCCCGCCCAGGAGCGAGAACTCGCCGGCCGCATCGCCGCCGGCCGGGAAGCCGCCGAGGTGATCGCCCGGTCCGGTTCCACGCCCCAGCTCGAGGCCTTGATCGCCGACGCAGACGATGCTCGCGACCACTTCATCCGCGCCAACGTCCGTCTCGTCGTGTCCATCGCCAGCCGCATGAGCCGCCCGCCCGCGGTGTCGCTCGAAGACCTCGTCCAGGACGGCTACACCGGACTCGCCACCGCCGTCGACCGATTCGACGCCGCCCGCGGGTTCCGGTTCTCCACCTACGCCACCTGGTGGATCCGCCAGGCGATCCAGCGCGGCCTCGAGCACACGGCCAGCACGATCCGCATCCCGGCACACCGCCAATCCGAACTCAAGAGCCACCTGCACCTCCACGACGGCGACATCACCAAGCTCGACCCGAAGCTCGCTGCCGTCGCCGGGCTCAGGACCATCGACTCGCTCGACCGCACCCTGCCCGACGGCGAGCAGTCGCTCGGCACCCGGCTCGCTGCCGACGACATCGACCTCGCTGACCTCGTCGCGGACCGCGACACCCACGACCGGATCCGAGAGCTGGTCTGCGACGCTCCCCGACCGGACCGCCCAAGCCATCATCGCCCGCTTCGGACTCGAGAGCGGCGAGGAGCAGACCTTCGGAGCCATCGGCGAACAGCTCGGGATCACCGCCGAGGCCGCCCGCCGACGCGTGCAGCGCGGACTCGAAGAGCTCCGGCGCCAGGCCGCCGACGCCTCGGTCCACGCGGCGTGAGCCGGATCTGCCCGAACGGCGAGAGGAGCCCCCGTGAGCCGACCGACGTCGCACCTTCCCAAACAGGACTACAGCACGACCCGTATCGAGCGAGACCCGTCGTCGGCCGATGCGATCCCCGAGACGGCGACGTCAGCGCCAGCGGCGGGGTCGTGGACCTTTCTCACCAACCACGGCCATGTGCTGCTGGCGGTCCACCGCAACCCCGACCTGCGCCAGCGTGACATCTCCCGGCTGGTGGGTATCACCGAGGGCGCAGTGCAGCGCATTCTGACCGAACTCGAACACGGCGGCTACATCCAGCGCGAGAAGATCGGCCGCCGCAACCACTATCAGGTCGTCGCCGACACTCCACTGCGTCACCCCCTCGAACAGAACCACACGATCACCGAGTTGTTGGAGCTCCTCGAAGACTGACCGTCGCCCGCGCCCGCACGACAACGGCCACTCGGGTCCTCGGCGCTCATGCCGCACGCGAAGATGCCGATGGGTGCACCCACGGCGTGCGCTCGATTGTGGTGCAATGAGAGCACGGCCGTCGACGCCCACCGAAAGGTCCGTGCCGTGAAGCTCAAGACGCTCCTGTTCGTCATTGCTCTCGCCGTGGTGGCCACCGGCTGCCTGCGCACCGAGATCGACATCGAGGTCAGCGATGACGGATCGGTCGACTACAGCGGCGTACTCGCCGTGGACCCAGATGCCATCGGACAACTCGACGAGATCTTCGGCGAACTCGACGGTGGCGAGGGGATACCGGGACGAGACCAGATCTGCGACGAGTTCGTCACCGACCAGGGCTTCGACGAGATGCCGTCCGCCGACGGGCTCGACACCACCATCGAGCCCTACGACGAAGACGGTTTCTGCGGTGTTCGCTTCGCAGTGTCCGCCGATGCTGGCGCCGCCGACGAGGCCCTCGGCGGCATCGCAACGGGCCAGGACCTCATCTTGCGCGAAGAGCCCGGTGGTGGCTGGTACTTCGAGTTGCCCCTCGGCGAGGTCACCGACGCGGGCGACATCGCCGGGTTCCCCGGATTGGACGGCTTCTTCGACGGCGCCTCGTTCGTGGTGCGCGTGAAGCTCCCGGGCACCCAGGTCGATCACAACGCCGACGAGATCGCCACCGACGGGACGATGATCTGGAACGTGGATCTTCTGAACCCGCCGGGCACGGCACTGTTCGTCCAGACCGAACCAGGCGATCCGATCACCGGCGGCGCCGATCCCGACGCCGGCGGCGTCGGTGGCAGCGACGACGGCTCCAGCCTGGGGCTCATCGTGCTGCTCGTCGTGGTGGCCCTCGCGGCCATCGCCGCCGCGATCTGGTGGTTCTCCCGCAAGAAGAGCACCGGCAGCGACGCACCGGTCACCGAGCCCGTCGGTGTCGCCGCAGGCAGCGTCGCCGGCGCCGTCAGCAGCAGCCGACGGCTGGGGTGCGTCCGTACCGTCTGGGCCTCCATCGACCGACCCCGACCCGACCGAACCCTTCACGGCTCGCTCGCCCGATCCGGTGCCAGCACCAGCACCAGCACCAGCACCAGCACCGAGCAGACCAGCCTGCCGTCGTCGCCTCACCCACACCGCGAGCAGGCCACCGGCCAATCGGTCTGGGACCCGGTCCGGCGCTCCTATGTCCAGTGGGATCCCACGGCCGAGCACTGGTTGGTCTTCGACGACGCCACCCAGCAGTGGCGCACCGAGGCCTGACCGACCCGACCAGCCTCAGAGTGCCGTGGGTGTCGGCGTCACGCACTCCGGACGCGTCACCCCATCGAGCACCGCAGCCGCGGCCACCGCCGGTGCGACCGCGTCGACCACCGAGGTGTCGAACACCGACGGCACGACGAAGTGGGGGCGCAGCTCGCTGCGCGGCACCGAATCGGCGATCGCCTTCGCCGCTGCGAGCTTCATGTTCTCGGTGATGTCGGTGGCTCCGGCGTCGAGCGCGCCGCGGAAGATGCCCGGGAACGCCAGCACGTTGTTGATCTGATTCGGGTAGTCGCTGCGCCCGGTCGCCATGACCGCTGCGAGACCATCGGCTTCCTCGGGACGGATCTCCGGGTTCGGGTTCGCCATGGCGAACACGATCGGGTCGCCGGCCATCGTGCGCACGTCGGCGGCGGTCAACAGATCGGGTCCGCTGACACCGATGAACACGTCAGCGCCGCGCAGCACGTCCTGGAGGGTGCCCATACGGCGGTCGGGGTTGGTGTTCTGCGCAAACCACTCCTTGGCCACGTTCAGTTCGCCGCGCCCGTCGTAGATCGCACCGACCCGGTCGGCGCCGACGATCTCTCCGACGCCCGCATTGATCAAGATCTTGCCGATCGCCACGCCGGCGGCACCCATGCCCGAGATGACCACGGACAGGTCGGCCATCGACTTGCCGCAGATCTCCAACGCGTTCTCCAGCGCTGCGAGGGTGACCACCGCAGTGCCGTGCTGGTCGTCGTGGAAGACGGGGATGTCCAGGCGTTCCTTGAGGGCCTCTTCGATGGCGAAACACGCAGGCGCAGCGATGTCTTCGAGGTTGATGCCACCAAAGGTGGGCGCGAGGCGGGCGACGGTCTCGATGATCTCGTCGGGATCGGTGGTGTCGAGACAGATCGGGAACGCATCGACGCCGGCGAAGGACTTGAACAACAGCGCCTTGCCCTCCATCACGGGCATGGCCGCCTCGGGGCCGATGTCGCCGAGCCCGAGCACCGCCGTACCGTCGGAGACGATGGCGACGGTGTTCTTCTTGATCGTGTAGGTGTGCGCGAGCTGGGGATCGTCGTGGATGGCCATGCACACACGGGCCACACCCGGGGTGTACGCCATCGACAGGTCGTCGCGGTCGAAGACCGGGCACAACGGCAGGACCTCGATCTTGCCCCCCTCGTGCATGCGGAAGGTGCGGTCGTGCAGGTCGAGGATCTCGACACCGTCGACATCGCGCATCGCGTCCTGGATCCGCGCCGCGTGCACCTCGTCGCGGGCGCTGATGGCCATGGTCCGGGTGATCGAGGCGCCCTTCGCCTCGAATCCCTCCATCGCGGCGATGTTCCCGCCCGCGACACCCGACGGCAGTACAGAGCGCCCCGAGGACGCCCGGAACATTGCGGAGCTCGACAGTGGCACTGAACGAAAAGGCTGCGGTCGGAGTGGTCGCCATAGGGCGAGCACGCTATCGCTCCTGGCCTGCACCACCCCAACTCCGCCACACTGGTGCGGCTCGCCATCGACGACCGGGGAACATCCATGGCCAAGAAGACTGCGAACGGGCTCCTTCGACTCGACCGTGGCGTCTACAACCGAGAGCTCGAACGCCTCCAACGCGAGCTGGTGAAGCTGCAGGACTGGGTGAAGGCCGAAGGCCTCAAGATCTGCGTGTTGTTCGAGGGTCGCGATGCCGCAGGCAAGGGCGGCGCCATCAAGCGCATCGTCGAGCGCACGAATCCACGCGTGGTCCGGGTCGTGGCCCTCGACGCGCCGACCGAACGCGAGAAGCGTCAGTGGTACTTCCAGCGCTACGTCGCCGAGCTCCCCGCTGCCGGCGAGATCGTGTTGTTCGACCGCAGTTGGTACAACCGTGCCGGCGTCGAACGGGTCATGGGCTTCTGCACCGACGACGAGTACGACGAGTTCCTGCAGTCGTGCCCGGATTTCGAGCGCATGCTCACCCGGTCTGGCATGACCCTCATCAAGTTCTGGTTCTCGGTCAGCGATGAGGAGCAGGAGCGCCGCTTCGCCGAACGGATCGAGCATCCGGACAAGAGGTGGAAGCTCTCAGCCGATGGATCTCGAGTCGCGCGCCCGGTGGGTCGAGTACTCGATGGCCAAGGACATGATGTTCCGCCACACCGACACCAAGGCCTCGCCGTGGTGGGTGGTCGACGCCGACGACAAGCGGCGGGCACGCCTGAACTGCATCCGCCATCTCCTCGATGCGGTGCCCTACGGCGACCTGACCTCACGCGAACTGGTGCTGCCCGAACGCCGCGAGTTCCACTACGTCCGGCCGCCGATGGCCGAGCAGTCCTTCGTCACCAACCACTACCCCTGAGCGACCACGCGAGGGCCGTGCACGTCGCCGGGCAGGTCGGATCGATCGAGCTTCAGCGATAGCAGACGACGCCGGCGCCATCGGCGACGATTTCACCGATGACGGCGGGCCGATGGCCACGACGCATCGAGCATCGCCAGCGCCTCGTCGGCTGTATCGGCGGCGACCACGGCGACCATGCCGATGCCCATGTTGAACGTGCGGGCCATCTCGGCGGGGTCGACCGATCCGATCCGCTCGAGCTCACCGAAGATCGCAGGCGGTTCCCAGGAGGTGGCGTCGACCACGGCATCGAGCCCGGGCGGCAGCACCCGGTCGAGATTTCCCGGAATCCCACCACCGGTGATGTGGGCCACGGCGTGCAGCTCGCACGCATCGGCCAGGTCGAGGACTGCTCGGGCGTAGATCACCGAGGGGCGAAGCAGCTCGTCGGCAACGGTGGCCTCTGCGCCCTCCCAGGCGGGATCGTCCAGCGAGCGACCTGCGACGTCGAAGAGCAGCCGTCGGGCCAGTGAGTATCCGTTGCTGCGCAACCCCGGTGAGCGCAGCCCGATGACCACGTCGCCCGCCCGGACGCGTTCGGCGCCGAGCACACTGCTGCGATCGACGGCGCCCACGGCGAAGCCGACGAGATCGAATTCGCCGTCGGCCATCGCACCCGGGTGCTCGGCCATCTCGCCACCGACCAGCGCGCACTGCGCCTGCCGGCAGCCCTCGGCGACACCGGCCACGAGCGCTTCGGCCATGGACGGGTCGAGCCGCCCGACCGAGATGTAGTCCAACAGGAACAGCGGTTCGGCGCCCACGCACACGAGATCGTCGACACACATCGCGACGAGGTCGATGCCGATCGTGTCGTAGCGGCCGGTGGCAGCGGCGACCATCGCCTTGGTGCCGACGCCGTCGGTCGACGACACCAGCAGCGAGCCTCCATGGCCGGCCGCGGCCAGGTCGAACATTCCGCCGAACCCACCGATGCCGCCGAGAACCCCTGGCCGGTTCGTCGCGGCCACGAGGCCCTTGATCGCCTGGACGGCCGCGTCGCCGGCGGCGATGTCGACACCGGCTGCGGCATAGGTCTCGCCCGTGTGCTCGGCCATGGCGAGTCAGCTGCGCCGCTGTGCCGTGACCGCCGGCAACTCGCCCTCGGCGTCGTCGAACAAGCCGAGGGTCACCGGCGCCGCAGGTGTGGCGGCGCCCGTGCGCTGTCGGGATCGGCCGAGCTCGATGGGGACTTCCTCGGGAACGGGAGTGGGGTACTCACCGGTGAGGCAGGCACTGCAGAACCCGGCGTTCTGTGCACCGGTCGCATCGATCAGGCGGTCGTGGGCGAGATAGGCCAGGGAGTCGACGCCGAGGTAGTCCTCGATCTCGGGGATGGTCAGGTTGGCGGCCAGCAGCTCGCCACGGGTGCCCGTGGCCATGCCGTAGTGGCAGGGCCAGCGATACGGCGGCGACGAGATGCGCATGTGCACTTCGGCGGCACCCGCTTCGCGCAGCATCGCGACCATCGACTTGGTGGTGGTGCCCCGCACGATGGAGTCGTCGACGACGATGAGGCGGTTGCCGTCGATGGTGTCGCGCAACGGGTTGAGCTTCATCCGCACCCCGAGGGCCCGGAGTTCCTGCGTCGGCAGCGATGAAGGTGCGGCCGATGTAGCGGTTCTTCACCAGGCCCTGGGCGTAGGGCAGACCACTGGCGCGGGCGTAGCCCTCGGCCGCCGGGATACCCGATTCGGGAACACCCATGACGAGGTCGGCGTGGACGGGTGCCTGCTCGGCGAGCAGCTCGCCCATGCGAACCCGGGCGTGGTGGACACTCTGACCGTAGAGCTGTGCGTCGGGCCGGGCGAAGTACACGTACTCGAAGACACACAGGTGCGGGTCGACACGCTCGGACGGGAACGGCCGGGACCGAGCGCACGCCGGTGGCATCGATGATGACCATCTCGCCGGGGTCGATCTCGCGCACGAAGTGGGCACCCACGATGTCGAGCGCCGGCGACTCGGACGCGATCACCCATCCCCGATCGAGCCGACCCAGGCACAGGGGCCGGAACCCGTTGGGATCACGCACGCCGATGACCCGGGCCTCGTCCATGAGCACCAGCGAGAACGCCCCGTCGAGGGCCGGGAGAACCTCGGCCAGGGCGTGCTCGAGCTCGCGGCCATCCGAACGCTCGTCCGCGCCGGACCGGTGCATACCGGCGATCCGTTGGCCGATGAGTTCGGCGACGACGTCGGAGTCGCTCGTGACCGTGCCCGGCAGCATCCCGGCGGCGTCGGCGAGCGCTGCGGTGTTGGTGAGGTTTCCGTTGTGCCCGAGAGCGAACTCGCGCTCGGCGACGCCGCGATAGACCGGCTGGGCGTTGCCCCACTCACTGGAGCCGGTCGTGGCGTAGCGGACCTGGCCGATGGCCAGGTGCCCGGGCAGGCCACCGAGCACCCGGTCGTCGAACACCGTGGACACCAGGCCCATGTCCTTGACGACGGTGACCGAATCGCCGTCGCTGACCGCGATGCCGGCCGATTCCTGGCCTCGGTGCTGGAGGGCGTAGAGACCCAGGTAGGTCATGTGGGCGACGGCTCGGCCCGGGGCGTAGACCCCGAAGACACCGCACGCCTCACGCGGTTTGTCGAGGTCGACGTCGGGTCCGTTCTGGCCAGCGGTGTCGGACCCGGGGGCGAGGGGCGGCAAGCCAGAATCAGGCGGGAGCGGCACGGCCCGTAGTCTCTCACGACAGCGCAGCCATTCCAACGAACCCCCTCGCCGAGACCACCGGGGTCGATGCCTTCGACTGGCGCTGCTCAGCACCGACTGGCGCGAGTCCTCGACCCACATGCGGTCCGCTGTCGCTCAGCCGAGCTCAGCGGTCAGCAGCTCGATCGGGCAGCGAGGACCGGGAGCCCCGGCGAGCGCGCCATCGACCGTCACCAGGGTGGTGTCGAGTCGTTCGGCCAGCGCGACGTAGGCCGCGTCGTAGGCGGTGACGTTCGAGCGCAGTTCCCAACAGCGCGCCATCAGGGGTCGGTGCGAGACCCGTCGCACGCGGAGGTCCACGAGGTCGCCGACGGACTGCAGCGCTCGATCTTCGGTCAGCGCTCCCGCGGCGACCAGACGTCGCCATGCCGAGAGCACTTCGAGGTCGATGACCTCGGGAGCGCTCAGTCGCTCGCCCCGAAGGCGCCGGCGAACGAGGCGCCCCGCATCGCCGTCGTCGCCGAGCGCCACCACGATCACGCTCGCATCGACGACGATCAACGTGCCTCTCGCTCGGCGCGCACGGCATCGGCAGCGTCGGTCAGACCGACTCGGCCGCCCGTGCGGTACTCGACCCGATCGAGGACCTCATCGAGGGTCGGGGCACCGGCTTCAGCGCGCAGCAAGTCCAGCAGGTAGTCCTGCAACGTTCGCCCATCGACCGCGGCGCGGCGCCGCAGGGTGGCGTGTACGTCGTCGGGGACGTTCTTGACCTGGATGCTCGGCATGCAGACACCATAGCCGACATGGCATGGCGTGGCGCTCGAGTGGCGCCTCTGGCGCTACTCTGGAGTCTGTCGGAGACCGACACGACGGGGGCGGAGCGCTTCGGGATGGTCCAGGGGGACGGTGCCCAGCGGCTGCGCGAGACTTCCTCGCCATGAGTCGCATCGCCGTCATCGGTCCCGGCGCAGTGGGGTGTTTCTTCGCTGCGCACATGGCCGCGACCAACCACCAGGTCGTCGCGTGTGCCCGCCGGGGGTTCGACACCTATGTCGTCGACTCCGAGCTCGCGCCGGTCACCGGACCCGCCGAGGTGGTCACCGACGCCGCCGAGTTGGCTGGTGAGGCTCCCTTCGAGTGGGTGCTCGTCGGCGTCAAAGCCCACCAGAGCGCCGATGCGGCGCCATGGTTCGATGCCACCTGCGGGCCCGACACGGTCGTGGTCGCCATGCAGAACGGCGTCGAGGCCATCGAACGCCTGACGCCTCTGGTGCACGGCGCCACGGTCGTCCCTGCCGTCGTCTACTGCGGCTCGGAGCTGATCGCCCCTGGCCACATCCACCACACCAGCAGCGGCCGCCTGATCGTGCCCGACCACGCCGACGGCCACGCGCTGCGAGCGCTCTACGACGAGACCCCCGTCGTGATCGACCCCAGCGACGGGTACCTCACCTCGGCCTGGGTGAAGCTGTCGATCAACGTCGTCGTCAACGGGCTCACGGCGCTGGCCCGGCGCCCGATGGACGTGCTCGCCGACCCCGACCTGGCCCCCGTTGCCGCAACGCTGTTGGCCGAGACCTGGACGGTCGGGGTCGCGGAGGGTGCCGATCTCGACACCGGCGACCCCAGCGGCTTCATCGCCAGACTCGCGGGAGCTCCCGGCAGCGGCAAGACATCGATGCTGATGGACACGTTGGCGGGCCGCTCGACCGAACACGACGCCATCCAGGGCGCTGTGGCCCGAGCCGCACGGCGCCACGGCATCGCCACGCCGGTGCTCGACACCATGCTCGCGATCCTGGCCACCAGAGCAGCGGCACCCGATCACCGCGATGATGGAACGCATGACCGACGTGTCCGACATCGACCTCTCGACGTACAACCCCATGGACCGCGAGGTCCAGCAGTGCCCGTACCCGCACTACGCAGCACTGCGCGCCCACGGTCCGGTGTTCCACCACGAGCCGACCGGCATGTTCTTCGCCTCTCGCCTCGACATCGTCAACGAGGTCCTGCGTGACACCGAGACCTACTCGTCGAAGATGTCGAACATGGGCACGATGGGCGAGAGCGACGTGATGAAGCAGGTCATCGAGATCATGAAGGAGGGCTGGCCTCGCTACGAGACCATGCTCACCATCGATCCCCCGCAGCAGACGCGCTACCGCAAACTCGTGTCGCGGGCCTTCTCGGCCCGACGCATCGCGGCACTGGAGGACAAGGTCCGCGAGATCGCCGTCGAGCTCATCGAGGAGTTCCCCGACGAGGGCTCCATCGACTTCCATCGCGATTTCGCCGTGAAGTTCCCGGTTCGGGTCATCCACTACGCCCTGAACATGGCGCCCGAGACCGAGGACAAGATCAAGCAGTGGTCCGACGACGCCGTCGCCGCACTGGGCACGAACCTCACCGACGAACGCCGCCTCGAAGCCGCCCGCGGCCAGGTCGACACCCAGAAGTACTGGCACCGGGAATGGGAGGATCGTCTCGAGAACCCCATCGACGACATCTTGAGCGAGCTCACCCACGCCGATTTCGACGATCCCGACCTGCCCGACGGCGAGACCCGCAAGCTCCACTTCGGCGAGATCTTCAGCATCATCCAGCAGCTGATGGTGGCCGGCAACGAGACCACCACGAAGTTCTTGAACGAGACCATCCGACTGCTCATCGAGAACCCCGAGCAGTGGGACACCATCGTGGCCGACCCATCGCGAGTGCCGGCGCTCGTCGAAGAGGGCCTGCGGCTCTCGTCGCCGAACCAGGGCCTGTTCCGCACCGTCACCCGCGACACGACGCTCGGCGGGGTCGACATCCCGGCAGGTGCTCGGGTCTGGGTGATGTTCGGCGCCGCCAACCGCGACGAGCGGGTGTTCGACGACTCCGAATCGTTCGACCCAGCGCGTGACAACCTCAAAGAACACGTCGCATTCGGCAAGGGCCACCACTTCTGCATCGGGGCCCCGCTGTCGCGTCTCGAAGGCAAGGTCGCCTTCGAGGAACTCGCCGAGCGCATCGAATTGCCCGCCTTCTCCGAGGGCAACACGTTCGAATACGAGCCCAGCTTCATCCTGCGGGGCCTCGCCGCGCTCCAGCTCGACGTGAAGAAGAAGGCTGCGCACTGAGCGACGGCCCGGACGGGATCGCCGACCGGAGCGCGCTCGAGCACGAAGCCCCGGGACTCGCGCGCACGGCATCAGGACCCCGGGTCGTGCCCGCCGTCATGGTCTTCGATCTCGGCAATGTTCTGATCCCGTGGGATCGCCGGCGCCTGTTCGCCAAGCTTCTCGACGATCCCACCGAGGTCGATCACGTCTGCGATCACGTGCTGACCATGGAAGAGAACGCCCGCCTCGACGCTGGGTTGCCGCTGGCGTCGCTGATCGCCGAGCTCACCGAACGGCACCCCGACCACGGCGAGGTGCTCGCAGCGTTCGGCGCACGTTGGGACGAGACCCTCGGCGCCGCCATCGAGGGCTCGGTCGCGATCTTGGCTTCGCTGCTCGATGCCGGACACCGCTGTTACGCCCTGTCGAACTGGAACGCCGACACCTTCGCGATGATCGAGGGTCGCTACCCGTTCCTGGGCTGGTTCGACGGACTCGTGATCTCGGGACGTGAGGGGCTGATCAAGCCGGACCCGGCGATCTATCGCCTGCTGTGTGACCGGTACGGGTTCACGCCGAGCGACGCCGTGTTCATCGACGACTCCGCCACCAACGTCGACGCCGCCGTCGCCCTGGGCTTCGACGGCATCGTCTTCCACGACGCCGATCAGCTCCGCAGCGAGCTCGCCCGCCGGGGGGTAGCGGCATAGCGCCCCCGAGCACCAAGGGGCTCGTGTGCCCTGCGCAGTCTCGTTGCACCGCTGACGCCGTGCCGCTCGGACCACGGGCTTGCGACCAAGCCGGCGTGGCTTCACTCCGACCGCGGGTTGGCGATGTGCATGCCCGGCCGCCGGGCTGCATCACACAGTGCTGCGTCTGCACTGGTGAGCACGGTGGCCTCGACGACGACCTGCTCGGTGACGTCGACGAGATGGAGATCGTCGATCAGGGCGTCGACCTCAGACCTCGCGTGGCGATGCCAGCCAGCGCTCGACGGCCTGCCGTGCCGGGCGGTTCCCCGGGTCGACGATGCGCAGATCGGCCATGCGTTGCAGGGTCGCCGCCGTGAAGGTCTCGGCGATGCTCGCGGCATCGAGGGGATCGCCGTCGGGGTGCTGGCCGAGGACCACCCAGGCGACGTGCGCCAGGTTCCGGCGCGAGAGCTCGCTACCCCGTGCCGATGCCCGGTCACGCGCCGAGCGGGTCAGCTGGTTGACCACCCGCGCCGACGGCTTGGCCGGACCGTGGTTCTGCCAGGCCGACGCCAGGTGCTCGTAGAGAACGGGCCACTGCGATGCCTCCAACAGCGGGAACCCACGGTCGGCTCGCCGGAGCCGACGTGCAGCGTCGGGAACCGTCGACGATGCCTGATCGCCGTTGGCGCGGTCGCCCTCCTCGGCGTCGGACACCTCGGCCGGAAACGCCGGCTCGTCCGCAGGCTCCGCGGCCGGCGGCGGCAGCAGATAGGCCTGGCGACCGGTGCTGATCTCGCCGTCGGGCACGGCCTGGCGCAGGAACCGCTTGAAGGTGCGATGCCCGAACCAGTCGTCGCTGACCTCGGCGCCGAACTCGCGTTGGAGGGTCCAGGCCAGCGAGGCCAGATCGATGGGACGATCGGTCTCGTGCCATCGGGCTCGCAGGACGGCTGCGGCGTCGTCGGCCTGCTCGCTCGGCGGGTCCTCGCCGACGGTGTCGTCGGCCACGGCATCGCTCGGGCTCTCGGGCACCGACTCGCTGACGACCGCCTCGTCGATGCGGTCGAGCTCGGTCCGCAGATCCTCGGCGATGTCGTCGAGGGTCGCGAACAGGTCGGCCATGCGCGAGCTGAGGATCTCGACCAGCGGCGGCAGGGCCCCGTCCTTGCTGTAGGTGTCCTCGTGGGTCAGCTCGCCCCAGCTGTCCTGGAGCAGGGTCCGCACCTGGAGCTCGCACACGACCGCCACGCGGCCCGTGTCGGTGGGCACGGACACGCCGAGATTGACGTGCCAGCCGCGATAGCCGGAGTCCTTCGGTTCGGCGACGTAGTCGCGCTCGGAGGCCGGATCGACCCAGAGGCCCCCGCCCTTCGCCCGTCGCCTCGGCAGCCCGTCGAGCGCCGCTTGCACCATGTCGATGTCGCGCAGGTTGGTGCAGGTGATCCGCAGGCCGACGAGATCGTCGATGATCGCCGGGATCTCGTCCGGGTCGGTCACCTGGCCGCGATAACGGGGCTGTTGGAGCTTGCGCCAGGTGCGGCGCTTCGACTTGACGCGCCCCCCGGTGTTGCGAATGCGGGCCAGATCGCGATCGCCGAGTTGTTCGCGTAGCGTCGCGCTCAGCGCAGCGTCGGCGGCCGCGAGCGCGGGTTCGAGCACCGTCGCCCGGTAGCGGTCGTACCAGGCACCGAACGCCGCATAGCCGAGCGCTGCCGTCGGAGCCGAGGTCATCGCCGGACCCTACCCGTCCCTGGCCGCCAGGCCGGAGACCTTGACCACCTTGACCATTATGACCACAATGGCGCCATGCAGGTCGTCTCGGCAGCCGAAGCCAAAGCGTCACTCTCCGAACTGCTCCGACGCGCCGAAGCAGGCGAGGAGATCGTCGTGACGCGCAACGGCGAAGCCGTCGCGAAGCTCGTGCCGATCCGACCACGCGTCGGCGGCTTCATGCGCGGCGAGATCACCGAGATCGACCCCAACTGGTGGCACCCCGACGATGATCTCGCCGACGCCTTCGGTACCTGATCGGCGACGACGATGGACATCCTGGTCGATTCGCATGTCGCGGTGTGGTGGGTGAACGATCCTGCACGGCTGACAGCCTCGTGCGTCGAGGCGATCGAGACCGCTGAGAACGCCGCCTGGTTCTCGGCAGCGTCGGCGTGGGAATTGTCCGTCAAGGTGCGCTCCGGCAAGCTCGCCGTCGATGTCGACCGCTTGGTCGGGCGTCTCGTCGAGAACGGGGTGTCCTTGCTCGGTATCGGCATCGGCCACGCGATCGCAGCGGGAGAACTCGACTGGGCGCACCGTGACCCCTTCGACCGCATGCTCGTCGCTCAAGCACGTGGCCAAGGGATGATCCTCGCCACGCGTGATCGGGCGATCGTCGAGTTCCTGGGTCCCAGGACGCTCGTCGCCTGAGGAGGCGCCGCCTCTCAGCCCTGGGTCGTTCCGCTGCCGAGTGCGTCGGGGAGGCGGTCTCGCCAGGCGGCGGTGACATCGGCGAGGGCGACGTCGACGAGGCCCTTGACCGAGATGCGCTCGCCGTGAGCCAGACCCACCCGGGCACTGGGTACGCCGAGCGGCTGCGGCCATGTCCTCGATGACCCCGACCCGATCGGCCGAGACCGCGACGAGTACTCGGCCCGGTGTCTCGGAGAACAGGACCCGGTGGTCGGCGACGCGGGCGAGGGTGCAGCCGACGCCCGCGGCGATGGCCATCTCGGCGGCGCAGACACCGAGGCCGCCGGTGGAGACGTCGTGGACCGCCGACACGAGCCGTGCACTGACCGCGGCCCGCACGACGTTGGCGACCGCATCGACCAGTGCCGGATCGAAGGCCTCGAGTGCCCCGCCGCGGTGGCCGTGCTCGAACGCCCAGCGGCTACCCGCCAGCGAGCCGGCCTCGGGGCCGAGCAGCACCAACCGGTCGCCATCGGCCCAGGCGAGCCCGGGTGGCACCTCGCGCAGTTCGTCGATCAGGCCGACGACGCCGACGATCGGTGTCGGGTCGATGTTGGTGCCGCTGCTCTCGTTGTAGAGGCTGACGTTGCCACCGATGACCGGCAGGTCGAATGCCGCGCACGCGGCGGCCATGCCGTCGATGGCTTCACTGAGCTGCCACATGACCTCGGGGTGTTCGGGGTTGCCGAAGTTCAGACAGTTCACCAGCGCCATGGGCTTTGCCCCGGCGCAGGAGACGTTCATGACGGCCTCGGCCACGGTCCACGCCGTGCCCACCCGGGGGTCGACGGCGCACCAGCGGTGGTTGCCGTCGGTGGTCAGCGCGATGCCTCGGCCGGTGTCGGCGCCGGTCGTGGGGTGCTTGAGGCGCAGCACCGCGGCGTCGCCGCCGGGCCCGACGACGGTGTTGAGGAACAGCTGGTGGTCGTACTGCGACGACACCCAGGAGGCGTCGGCCAGCATCGCCAGCAGGTCGTCGGCGACATCGTCGGGCGCTGCCGCATCGTCGGGCGACGCGGCGCGCCGTTCGGCCAGGTCGGCGGGTTCGGCCATGGGCCGGTCGTACAGCGGCGCGTCCTCGTGCAGCGACGCCGCGGGGACCTCGCCGACGCAGGGGCCGTCGAGGCCCTCGACGATGCGCAGCGCGCCTCCGTCGGTGACCTTGCCGACCACGGTGGCCCGCACGTCCCATCGTTCGCAGATGGCCAGCACCCGGTCGGCGTTGGCGGGCTCGACGATGGCGAGCATCCGTTCCTGGGACTCCGAGGTCATCACCTCGAAGGGTTCCATGCCCCGCCTCGCGCCGGGGCACAGCCTCGACGTCGAAGTCCATGCCGACCCCGCCCCGCGACGCGGTCTCCGACGCCGCGCAGGACAGGCCGGCGCCACCGAGATCCTGGATACCCACCACCAGGCCGGCGTCGAGGAGTTCGAGGCAGGCCTCGATGAGCCGCTTCTCTTCGTAGGGGTCGCCGACCTGCACGCTCGGTCGCTTGTCGGCATCGGCCTCGCTGTCGGAGAACCCGGCCGATGCGAGCACGCTGACGCCGCCGATGCCGTCGCGACCGGTGGTCGAGCCCAGCAGGATCGCGAGGTTGCCGATGCCGCTGGCCTGACCCAGCACGAGCCGCTCCACCGGCAACACGCCGAGGCAGAACACGTTGACCAGCGGGTTGCCGATGTAGCAGTCGTCGAAGACGGTCTCGCCGCCGACGGTGGGCACCCCGACGGAGTTGCCGTACCCGGAGATGCCCGACACGACGCCCTCGGCGACCCAGCGGCTGCGGGCATCGTCGAGGGGCCCGAACCGCAGCGGGTCCATCAGCGCGATGGGGCGGGCGCCCATGGTGAAGATGTCGCGGATGATGCCGCCGACACCGGTGGCCGCACCCTGGCCGGGTTCGATGTAGCTCGGGTGGTTGTGGCTCTCGATCCGCAGCGCCAGGGCGATGCCGTCGCCGACGTCGATGACCCCGGCGTTCTCGCCCGGGCCCACCAGCACGTGCGGGGCCTCGGTCGGCAGGCGCTTGAGATGGATGCGCGACGACTTGTACGAGCAGTGCTCGCTCCACATCACCGAGTACATCGCGAGCTCGAGATGGTTGGGGTCGCGCCCGAGGATCTCGACGATGCGGTCGTACTCGTCGTCGGTCAGGCCCAGGCTGCGGTGGACGGCGGTCGTCGGCAGTCATCTGAGGCCACCGTTCGGCGGCCGGCTCGCTGCAAGGAGCGCGTCGAGCAGCACCAGGCCGTCGGTGCTGCCCAGCAGTGGGTGACATGCCCGCTCGGGATGGGGCATCAAGCCGACGACGTTGCGACCGGCGTTGCAGATGCCGGCGATGTCGTCGACCGAACCGTTGGGGTTGTCCAGGTACCGCAACACCACGCGGTCGTCTCCACGCAGTTGGGCGAGGGTGTCGTCGTCGCAGGTGTAGTTGCCCTCGAAGTGGTTGACCGGAATCGAGAGCAGCTGGCCTGCTTCGGCCCGCCCGGTGAGGACGCTGTCGGTGGTCTCGACGCGGACGTGGGCCGGGGCACAGCGGAACTTGAGTCCGGCGTTCTTCTGCAGCGCGCCGGGCAAGAGGCCGGCCTCGGTGAGGACCTGGAAGCCGTTGCAGATCCCGACGACCGGTCCGCCGTCCGCGGCGAACGCCGCGACCGCAGCCATGATCGGCGAGAACTGGGCGATCGCACCGGGGCGCAGATAGTCGCCGTGGGCGAACCCGCCGGGCACGATCACCGCGTCGACCTGGCCGAGCGAATCGTCGCCATGCCAGCACAGCCGGCCCTGACCGCCCGCGGCCTCGACGGCCTCGATCGCATCGCGCTCGCAGTTCGTGCCGGGGAAGACGACGACGCCGACAACGGCGGTCATGCGGCCACTACGGTGATGACGCTGTCCTCGATGACCGGGTTGGTCAGGAACGTCGCACAGAGCTGATCGACCTCGGCTCGTGCGGCCGTCTCGTCGGCTGCGTCGATGAGAAACCGGATGCTCTTGCCGACCCGCACTCCCGACACGCCATCGAAACCGAGCGTGGGCATTGCCCGCTCGATCGTCGACCCGGCGGGATCGGCGACCCCGTCCCGCAACTGCACCTCGACCTGCACATCGAACGTCATGGCGCTCATGCTGCCACGGGTGAGGTGACCACTGGGGTCAAGTCTCTTTTCTCCCTTTCTCCAAGTCGGCAGCAATGAAAGGCCGAGAGGTTCGAGAAAGGGAGAAAAGAGACTTGACCCCAGCCCTTCCTGCGTTTCAGTCGGCGGCGGTGAGGTAGTCGTTCACCCGCTTGTGGAGGTGGCGGGCGCGGACCTCCTGGTAGTTGCCCAGGGTCTGGCCGCGCTTGATGCTGGCCTTGAAGCCACGGGTCTGAGCGGCCATGTTGGCGGTGTCCTGGTCGTAGACACGGCCGAGGCCGCCGAGGCCCTCGGCGATGGTGTAGCTGTCGTCGACGTCGATCTCGATGACCTCGGGCGGCTCGGGTGCGTCGCCGTCGAGGGGCCGGTAGCGCATCATCAGCAGGTCGAAGTAGCTGACGTCGGGGTCGTCGGGGTCGGGACGGAACCGGTAGACCATCGGCAGCTGCAGGCCGGGGAAGAAGAACATGTTCGGGAACAGGAAGTACTCGATGGAGTCGAGCGTCATCGACTCCGACAGTCCCGAGAAGTCCCGTCCGTACTGCTCGCTGTACTGCTCCTGGACGTACTTCGCGTAGAAGTCGCGGGCTCGCACGCCCTCGGGCAGCTCCAGCGGCGCCTGCCCGGCGCGCAGGTTGCGGGTCATGTGCGCGAACAGCTCCTGCTCGGTGGCGCGGCGGTTGGCGCAGCGGGCTGTTGAGCCCGGTGGTGTGGATGAACCGCGAGACGTTGGGCTCGAACACGTCGTAGGCGGTGGTGACCTCGGTCGCCGAGCCGCCCGCCGCGTGGGTCTCGCGCACGTGGTACGCCTCGAGGAACGCCTCGGCCGCAGCCTTCCAGTTGCACGGCAGCCGCTTGCGCACGTGGGTCTCGATGTAGCGGTCCTCGAGCCCCCAGTCGGCCCAGTGCCGCGGCAGCACCCCGAGGTAGTCCTCGAGCGGTTCGGCGTCCTGGATCGAAGTTGACGAACACGAAGCCGCCCCAGACACCGACCGGCATCTCGGGAAGGCGATGACTCTCGGCGCCGGCGTGGGGGAAGTCCCAGGACCCGGGGAGATCCACGAGCTGGCCGTCGAGCGACCACGTCCAGCCGTGGAACGGACAGCGGAGGTCCTTGGAGAAGCCGCACGTCTCGGCGGGCTTGAGCGCCGTGCCCGCGGTGCATGCAGGCGTTGTAGTACGCCTTGATCTCGCCGGCATCGGTGCGCACGATGAGCGCCTCGGCGTGGCCGATCTCGTACACGTGGTAGTCGCCCGGCTCCGGGATGTGATCGACGTGGCACGCCCACTGCCAGACCTTCGACCACAGGTGGTCGAACTCGCGCTGCGGCGCGAGCCGGGATCGGTGTAGTTGGTGTACGGGATGTCCTCGTCCCCGAGGAACTCGTAGGACTCCTCGAGCAGCGCGGCCGGGGGCGGCGTCGGGTCCTCGAGCAGTTGCTCGCGCAGCGTCTTGCCGGGCCCGCGGGCTTCGCCGGGTGCGGGACGGTCCTCGATGGCAGTCATGGCGTTCCTCGAGCGTGGATGAACGATGGTTCGTCCGATCGTAGGCAACCGGGACCGACCGTGCCGATGCTCTGCTGAAATCTGGGACTCTGCGCGCACCTGGTGCGCGCAGAGTCCCAGATTTCGGGCAAGAGCGTCGTCCGTGTGGCTGCCGCCGGTCAGGGGCGGCAGCCGGGCCAGTCGGCCAGGCGGTGCCGCTGATGCGTTCGTAGGCCTCGGTGTAGCGGGCCGTCGTCGCCGCGATCACCTCGGGCGGCAGCGCCGGCGGGGGCGGGGTCTTGTCCCAGTCGAGCGCGTCGAGGTGATCGCGCACGGGTTGCTTGTCGAACGACGGTGGTGTCGCGCCCGGCTGCCACTGATCTGCAGGCCAGAACCGCGACGAGTCCGGCGTGAGCATCTCGTCGGCGACCACGAGCTGCCCGTCGACCACACCGAGTTCGAACTTGGTGTCGGCGACGATGATGCCCCGCTCGGCCGCGTGCGCCGAGCCTGCGCCATAGAGCGCCAGCGCCATCGAGCGACACGCCGCAGCGACGTCGGCGCCGACCAGGTCCACTGCCTGCTCGAAGGAGATGTTCTCGTCGTGGAGTCCGTCGGGCGCCTTCGTGGCGGGCGTGAACACCGGCTCGGGCAACTGCTCGGCTTCGCGCAGGCCAGGCGGCAACGGGGTGCCGTGCATCGTCCCGGCCGCCTGGTACTCCTTCCATGCCGAGCCCGTCAAGTAGCCGCGGACGACACATTCGATGGGGACCATCTCGGCTCGCCGCACCAGCATCGATCGACCGGCGAGCCACGGATCGCGCGCACCCGCCGGGAAGTCGACGAGATCGCACGACACCAGGTGGTTCGGGGCGATCGCGTCGGTGTGCGCGAACCAGAACGCCGACATCGCCACCAGGACCCGGCCCTTGTCGGGCACGGGTTCGGTCATGACGACGTCGAATGCCGAGATCCGATCGGTCGCCACCAGCAGGAGATGGTCGTCGCCGGCGTCGTAGACGTCGCGGACCTTGCCCGAGTAGACCAGCGGCAGGTCGACGACGCCGGGCGATGGGTCGCTCACAAGATGGGCTCCGGGTCATAGATCGCCGCAGCCGGGTACCGGCCGGCCACATCGGCGACCCGCGCGACGACTGCGTCGACCTGCCGTTCGGCGAGGCCTGTCTCCGGGCTGGCCAACAACGCGGCGAGGTCCTCGGCGTCGAGTGCAATCCTCGAATCGGCGGCGAGCCGGGCCGCGAGGTCGTTGTCGACGGTGCCCTGCTCGCGCATCGCCAACGCCGCGGCCACGGCGTGTTCCTTGATCGCCTCGTGCGCCTCCTCGCGCCCAGCGCCCGCCTGCACCGCTGCGGTGAGCAGCCGGGTGGTGCTGAGAAACGGCAGGTACCGGGTCAGCTCCCGCTCGATAACCGCCGGGTACGCGCCGAGCTCGTCGAGGACCGTGAGCAGGGTCTGCAGCAAGCCGTCGATCGCGAAGAAGGCGTCGGGAAGGGCGACGCGTCGCACGACCGAGTCGCTGACGTCGCCCTCGTTCCACTGGTTGCCGACCAGCCCACCGACCATGGTGAGGTGCCCGGCGAGGATCTGCGCGAAGCCGTTGATGCGCTCACAGGACCGGCTGTTCATCTTGTGTGGCATCGCCGAGGATCCGACCTGACCGGGTTCGAACCCCTCGGTGACGAGCTCGTGACCCGCCATGAGCCGCATGGTCGTCGCCAGATTCGCCGGTGCCGCCGCCAGCTGGACCAGCGTGGACACCACCTCGAAGTCGAGCGACCGAGGGTAGATCTGGCCGACGCTGTCGACGCTGCGGTCGAAGCCCAGGTGGGCCAGCAGCGCCTCCTCCAGACGATCGACTGCGTCGGGCGAGCCCAGCAGATCGAGCTGGTCCTGCTGGGTCCCGACCGGACCCTTCATGCCGCGCAGCGGGTAGCGCTCGATCACCGTCTCGAGACGATCGAAGGCGATGAGGAGCTCGTCGGCGATCGTGGCGAAACGCTTGCCGAGGGTGGTGACCTGCGCCGCGACGTTGTGCGATCGGGCGGTGAGAGCCAGGTCGGCGTACTGGCCTGCACGCGCTGCCAGCCGGACGAGCACGGCCACGGTGCGGTCGCGGGTGAGTTCCATCGCACTGCGGATCTGGAGCTGCTCGACGTTCTCGGTGAGGTCGCGCGACGTCATGCCGCGGTGGATGTGCTCGTGACCGGCGAGCGCGCAGAACTCGTCGATGCGAGCCTTCACGTCGTGGCGGGTGATGCGCTCGCGCGCGGCGATGGCCTCGAGATCGACCTGGTCGACCACGGCCTCGTAGGCATCGACGACGCCGGCGGGGACATCGACGCCGAGGTCGATCTGCGTGCGCAGCACCGCCAGCCACAGACGACGCTCGAGCACGATCTTGTGTTCGGCCGACCACAGGTCGGTCATCTCCGCGCTGGCGTAGCGATTGGCCAACACGTTGGGGATACGGGTCATGGCCGGATCGCCTCCGTTGCAGTGGATTCGCCGGCCACACCGGCGGCGATGTCGGATCGGACCTGCATGCCGGGCCAGGAGAGCTCGGCCACCGCGGCGTAGGCCCGCGCCCGCGCAGCGGCAAGGCCGGGGCCGCGTCCGGTGACCGCCAGGACTCGTCCGCCGGCAGTGAGGAGCCCACCCGGTCGGTCGGGGTCGGCGGCGACGCCGGCGCAGAACACCTCGACGCCGTCGATGGCCCGTGCCCGGTCGAGGCCCTCGATGCGGTCGCCCGGGCGCGGTGCGATCGGGTAGCCGTCGGCTGCACAGACCACGGTGACGGCGGCGTCGGAGCCGAAGGTGGGCACCGGTGACGATCTCGCCCGCTGCGGCCTCGGCCAGCAGCGTGGTGAGGCTCGACGAGAGCCGCGGCAGCACGACCTGGGCCTCCGGGTCGCCGAAGCGCACGTTGTACTCGAGCATCCGTGGGCCGTCGGCGGTGAGCATCAGCCCGGCGTAGAGCACGCCCCGGTAGTCGATCCCCCGCCGAGCCAGCTCGGCGAGCGTGGGATCGACGAAGGCGTGCATGACCTCGTCCACGAGCGCCGCCGGCGCGACCGGCACCGGCGAGTAGGCCCCCATACCCCCGGTGTTGGGCCCCGTGTCGCCGTCGCCAATGCGCTTGAAGTCCTGCGCGGGCGCGAGCGCCACGGCGCGCCGGCCATCACACACTGCGAGCACCGAGACCTCGGGACCGACCATGCCCTCCTCGATGACGATGGTGCGACCGGCATCACCGAAGGCCGTCCCGGCCAGGTACTCGCGCACCGCAGCGTGGGCCTCGCCGAGATCCTCGGTCACGACCACGCCCTTGCCTGCTGCGAGCCCATCGGTCTTGACGACATAGGGCGGCGCCATGGTCTCGAGGAAGGCCAGGGCCGGCGTCGCGTCGGTGAAGGTGCCATGAGCAGCCGTGGGCACGCCGGCCGACACGAGCAGATCCTTCATCCACGCCTTCGACCCCTCGAGTTCGGCGCCGGCCGCACCGGGACCGAACACGAGCTTGCCCGTCGGCGCGCAGGTCGTCGGCCAACCCGGCGACCAGTGGTGCTTCCGGTCCGATCACGTAGAGGTCTGCGTCGACCTCGGCGGGCGACGACTCGACCGAACCCGGAATCGCCGGATTGCCCGGAGTGACGACCACCTCGGCGTCACGGCCGAGCACCGATGCCAGGGCGTGCTCACGCCCACCGGAGCCCACCACACAGACACGCATGCGGTCAGCTTCGCGCGTCGTTCCAATGAACGAACTGCGAACGGCCCGGGCCGACCCCCACGATCGAGATCGGCACGCCGACCAGTTCCTCGATACGAGCCAGGTAGGCCTGCGCCGCACCCGGAAGATCGTGCCGTTCGGTGCAGCCGGTGATGTCGCTCTCCCACCCGGGCAGCGACTCGAAGATCGGCTCGGCCTTGTGGAAGTCGGTCTGGTGATAGGGCATCGCATCGACGCGACGGCCCTCGATCTCATAGCCCGTGCAGATCTTGACCTCGGTCAGGGCATCCATGACGTCGAGCTTGGTCAGCGCGATCTCCGACAGCGAGTTGAGGCGCGCTGCGTGACGCAACATGACGGTGTCGAGCCAGCCGGTGCGCCGACGCCGCTTGGTGTTGGTGCCGTACTCGTGGCCGACGTCGACGAAGTGATCACCGATCTCGTCGAACAGCTCCGCTGGGAACGGCCCGGCACCGACCCGGGTGGTGTAGGCCTTGGCGATGCCGACCACGCGATCGATGTGGCGCGGGCCGACACCTGCGCCGGTGCAGGCGCCACCGGCAGTGGGGTTCGACGACGTGACGTAGGGGTAGGTGCCCTGGTCGAGATCGAGGAACGTGGCCTGCGCGCCCTCCAACAGCACGTGCTGGCCGGCCTCGAGCGCGTCGTGGACGACGCCGACACCATCGGCGATGTAGGGCAGGAGTCGAGGGAGGTAGGTGTCGAGATAGATCGACGCGAGCTCCTCGGCGTCGGGTGCCAGGCGGTTGTAGACCTTGCCCAGCAACGGGCCCTTCTCGCGCAGGACCACGTCGAGCTTTTCGCGGAAGATCTTCGGATCGGTCAGATCCTGCACCCGCAAGCCGATCCGCAGCGCCTTGTCGGCATAGGCCGGGCCGATGCCCCGCTTGGTGGTACCGAGCTTGTTCTTGCCGAGGTGCCGCTCGAACACCACGTCGAGTTCCTGGTGATACGGCAGGATGAGGTGTGCGTTGCCGCTGACCTTGAGCCGTGAACAATCGATGCCCTTGGCCTCGAGCATGTCGACCTCGGCCAGCAGCACCTTGGGGTCGACGACGACACCGTTGCCGATGACCGGCGTGACGTGGTCGTACAGGACCCCGCTGGGGATCAGCTGCAGCGCCGTCGTCTCACCGTCCACCACCAGGGTGTGGCCCGCGTTGTGGCCTCCCTGGTAGCGAACGACCAGATGCATCTCCTTGGCGAAGAGGTCGGTGAACTTCCCCTTGCCTTCGTCGCCCCACTGGGTACCGACGACCACCGTTGCTGGCACGACGTTGTCCTTCGAGCTCGTTCAGACCGACTGGAGCGGGGCCCGCCGGGGCTGCTCAGTTCTCCTGGTTGCGCAGCGAGACCCCGCCGATGACCAGCAGTGCGCCACCGATGATGGCCACCATGGCCCACGAGGCGATGTCGCGTGACTGGCTACCCGTGGCCGGAAGCTCGGGACCGGGCGGCGTCGGAGGCTGTGGCGGGACCGGCGTCGGGGTGCCCGGCGGCAAGATCACCGTGTCGACGCACTGGATGGTGGCGCTGGCGATGGTGTCGCCGTCGTGGACGACGTCGACGGTGTTGGTCTCGCCTGGAGCCTGGGGAACCATGACCACTGCGGGACTGTCCGAGCCGACGGTCACGGTGGTGAGTTCGTCGCCGTCGACGAGCACGGTGACGTCCTGGTCGGCAGGCGAGTCGGTGGTGATCTCGACGATGGCCTCACGGTCCTCGACGTCACCGACGCAGCCCACCGAAGCCTCCGGCACGATACCGGTGGGTGGCACCGGCGTGGGCGTGGGCTCGGGGGTCGGCTCGACCGGTGGTATGGGCGTGGGCGTCGGGGGCGGGAGGATGACGGTGGTGCAGTCGGTGAGTTCGGGGCCGATGACGTAACGGCTCTCGGCGGGGGGAACGGGAGAGCTGAACCCGTCACCCCAGCTGAACGCAGGATCGATCACGACCCGGACATCGACGAAGGATGCCCCGGGGGGCACGATCGCCGCACCGGACAGACGCCAACCGTCGGCCTCGTTGAACGCGCCGGAGGTGACGACTTCCCAGTCGCTGACGTCGGTACGCATCTCGATGGTCACGGCGGGATGTTCGCCGCTCATGTCCTCGGCCCATGACACCGCAGCGACGCGTAACACCAGCGTGTCGCCGTCGCAGACGAGGCCGGAGCCTTCGTCGATTCCGGCGAAGTGCGCGCCCGCCGGTGATGCGAGCGCGATCAAGCCCGAGAACAGCAGCGCGAGGCCCGCCAGCACCGCAACGACCCGACGCTGAGGCGTCGCTTGGATCTCCATAGGTGTGTTCCCTCCTGAAACACCGGGGCGGCACGCGCCGCACCGTGGCGTTGGCTCCGCCCAACGTCGGGGCACCCTAGTCGGTTCGACCCACTTCAACAATGGTCACGCCACGCCGTGGTCACCCGGCGAACCCGCGTCGGCGCGCACGCGCCACGGGGCCGCCGTCCGCCGAAGCAGACGACGGCCCCGTACGGAGCCCGATGTCGGCGGGATCAGCCGCCGAAGCTGCCCGTCTCGCCCTCGACCGAGATCAGGTCGGACAGGGTCTCGAAGCTGCCGAGGCTGCCCTCTTCGGCTGGTGGGACGTACTCGGCGATGACCGCACCCTCGATGCTGTAGGCGTCATCGACGCCGCTGGTGATCTGATTGATCCCGTCGCGCAGCAGCGGGTTGGTGAAGTCCATGTTCCAGGCCGCCTTCATGAGGTTGGTCCTGGTGAGTCCACCGTCCATGGCCGCCGCTTCCCGGAGCAGGTTCTCGGTGGCGAGGGCGAAGAGCACACCCGTGCTCACCGACCCGCCGAACGGGTCGAGGCCGGCCGCTTCGAGAACCGCGATGGCGTCCTGGACACCGGGATCGTCGGCGAACGCGGCATCGGTCACGCCCTTGTTGTTGAGCGCCATGCGCACACCGGCACCGGCGGGATCGACCGGAGCGAAGAACGCTGCGGTGTTCTCACAGGTACTCGACATCAAGAACAGCGGCGACCAAGGGCTCTGGGCCACGGCAGCCATCGACTGGGGGCAGAACGCCCCGGTGGAGCCGAGGACGAACGCATCGGCGCCGGAGGCGGCCAGCGTGGTCATCTCGTTGGTGATGTCGGCTGCAGTGGCTTCGTGCACCAGGTTCTCGACCAGCTCGATCGTGCCGGCTTCGTCGCAGGCCTCGAGGACCGACTGGTAGGCGGCACCGAAGTCGTTGTTCTGGAACAGGCCGGCGACCGTGGCCCCTTCGCCGAGTTCCTCGGCGATGTGGTTGCACCAGATGTTGGCCTCGGTGTCATAGGAGATCAGGCCACCGGTGGTCCAGGGGAAGTTGGCCGGGTCACCCCAGGCCGGAAGGCCGGTGGCATTGAAGAGTTGGGGAACGCACTCAGCAGCGAAGATCGGACGCACCTGGCCGTTGTTGGCCGAGCCGATGATCCAGTTGAACGCGAAGATGTTCTCGGTCTCGAGCATCTCCTCGACGTTGGTCTGGGTACGGGCTGCGTCGTAGGCGTCGTCGCGGGCGACCAGGACGACGTTGCGGCCGTCGATCGGATCGGACTCGTTGATGCTGTCGAAATAGGCCTGCATGCCCTCGGCGATGGCACCGAACGAGGCCAGCGCACCCGACTGCGGCAACGAGACGGCGAGACGGATCTCGTCGTCGGTGATGCCGGCGGTGTCGGACCAGTCCTCGGGGCATTCGCTCAGATCGACACTCGTACCCGAGGCGAACTCGACGACCCCTTCGGCCATCTCGCCACCGTCAGCGGCCATCTCGCCGTCATCGCCCGCCTCGCCATCGTCGGCGGCCGCTTCGCCATCGTCGGTTTCGGCCTCGCCGTCGCCGTCGTCGGAGGCTGCGGGTTCGCCGCCGTCGTCCTCGGTGGCAGCGGTGCCACCGTCGTCGTCATCGTCGCCGCACGCGCTCGCCACGAGCGCAAACGCACACATGACGGCCAGTAGCCGCCACCACACTGATCGTGTCCTCATAGTTGATCCCCCTCTTGGGTCTGGTTCGCTCCCGCGGGGGTGTCCCACGGAAGCGATGATTCGGTCACGGTAACGCCTCGGCGCGCTCGGTTCGGATCACCGGTGCCGGTCGGACCCGGGTCGGGGCCTGTGGCCGGCGACGCCGCGGCGAGACCAGCGGGTGGTGTGGGCACCACGACGACGAGGCGGGCCCGCAGTTTGCGCATCCCGGCGACGACACCCCCCGGCAGGACGAACGTCACGAGAATGAGGAACGCCCCGAGCAACACCTGACCGTACGGCCGATCGCCGGTGACATCGAGGGGCCCGAGGCTCTCGGTCTGTGATGCCCACTGGCTCGAGAAGTGCGGGATGAAGATGATGGCCAGGCCACCGATCACCGCACCCGAGAGCGTCGCCACCCCACCGATCACCAGACCGACGATGAAGAAGATCGCCAGGTTGATGCCGAACACGTCGGGGGCCAGAGCCCCGATGGCAAACGTGTACATCACCCCGGCAACGCCTGCGTAGGCGGCCGACAGGCCGAACGCGAGCGTCTTGGTGATCGGCAGGTTGATGCCGCTGACCGCCGCACCGGTCTCGTTGTCGCGAATGGCCACGAAGGCGCGGCCCGGGCGGCTGCGCAGAACGTTGCGGGCGATCACGAACATCAGCGAGGCGATCGCGACGAGCACGATGTAGAGCCACACCCGTTCCTCGCCCCGCTCGTTGAGGCCGTCCGAGCCGAAGATCCCGCCGATCAGCGGGATCGCCTGGAGCACCTCGGCGATCCCCGACAGGGGGAGCCAGCCCGGCGGCTCGTGCGGAACAGAGGCGTTGAGACCATTCGATCCGCCGGTCTTGTCGGACCAGGCGTCCAAGCGCACCAGTGTCGGAAAGATCGTCGCCAGGACGAGGGTGACCAATGCCAGGTACAGGCCCTTGATACGCAGCGCAGGGATACCGACGACCATCCCGAGCAGGAAGCAGACGGGCACCACCGCGACGAACGTCAGCGGAAACGACCAGCCATAGGACACGACGAGCACGCCCGACAGGTACGCACCGACACCGACGAAGAAACTGTGCCCCAACGAGATCTGGCCGTTGAAGCCGATCAACAGGTTGAGGCCGAGCACGGCGACCATCCATGCGATCGAATGCAGGACGTTGTCCATGCCGATCGTGTACTTGTCGCCGAAGACCGTCGGGGCCCAGGTGTCGGCGAAGACGAAGGGCACCAGGAACACGAACAGCACGAACAGCGCCCACGAGATCGCCGTGTAGCGGCGCTGCGCGGGAGACCCCTTGAGCAGGACGCGCGCGGTCATACGCGTTCGATCGCTTTCGTTCCGAAGAGCCCGTTGGGCCTGACGATCAGGACCGCCAACAACACGACGAATGCCGTGACCAGATTGAGTTCGTTGCCGATGTCGGGGAACCAGGAGATGTCGGCGCTCCAGGACACGACGTACTGGAAGAACGCCTGGAGCAGCCCCATCAGCAGCCCGCCGACCAGCGCGCCACGGATGCTGTCGAGGCCACCCAGCGCCGCCGCGGCTGTCGAGAATATGAGCACCCGGAGCATGTAGGTCGGTTCGAGCTGACGCAGGGGGCTCGCCACATAGAGCGACGCCGCCAGCGTGCCCACCGCAGCGGCCAGCGCCCATCCGAACATCAGGGTCTGCCCGACCTTGATACCCACCAGGCGGCTGGACTCGAGGTTCGACGACACCGCCCGGAAGGCCAGCCCGATCCGGGTGCGGTTCAGCAGCGCCTCGAGCACGAACACGAGCGCCACCACCGTGAACAGGACACCGAGGTCGTACCACCGCAGCTGGGTGGTGCCCCAGGTGAAGATGTCGCCGCTCGGGAACAGCTCGGGGAACCGACGGGGGTCGCTGCGCCAGATGACCACCGCAATCGCATTGATCATCAAGAACAGCCCGAGGGTGATGATGACCAACGGGAGGTGATCGGCCGGGTCGAAGGGACGGATCAGGGTGCGCTCGATCCCTGCGGCGAGTGCAGCGGTCAACATCATGGCGACGATGACGGCGACCCAGGCCGGGAGGCCTTGTTCGACCCCGAGCACGAACACCACGAACCCGCCGAGCATGGCGAGTTCGCCCTGCGCGAAGTTGATCAGCGTCGTCGCCTTGTAGATGAGCACGAGGGCGAGCGCGATGGCTGCGTAGGTGGCTCCGTTGGAGAGCCCATCGATCACCCGTGCGAGGAACAGTTCCACTACGCCTCCCTCGGCGTTTCGTCTGCGTCGATGTCGATGCCGAGATACGCCTTGCGGATCGAGTCGTCGTTGCGGAGATCCTCGGCGGCACCCGAGACCGCGATCGTGCCGGCTTCGAGCACGTACGCCCGGTTCGCGATCGACGAGCGCGAGCTGGGCGTTCTGTTCGACCAACAACATGGTGGTCCCCGACTCCCGGTTGAGCCTGCTGAACCGCTCGAAGAGGTCGGCCACGACCAGCGGGCGCCAGTCCGAGCGACGGCTCGTCGAGCAGCAGCAGCCGGGGACGCGACATCAGCGCACGAGCGACTGCGAGCATCTGCTGCTCGCCACCCGACAGACCACCGGCGAGCTGCGCGCGGCGCTCCCCGAGGACCGGGTACGTCTGGTACCAGGACTCGAGATCGGCTTCGACCTCGCGGTCGCGGCGCGTGTAGGCACCGGCACGCAGATTGTCCTCGACGCTGAGCTCGGGAAACGTCCCCCGGCCCTGGGGCACATGCGCGATTCCTCGCCGCACGATGTCGGCCGGGTCTCGGCCGACGATCTCGTCGCCGAGGAACCGCACCGAGCCCTCGGTCTCGATCATGCCGGAGATCGCCCGCAGCGTGGTGGTCTTTCCCGCGCCGTTCGCGCCGAGGACGACCACGATCTCGCC
Organism: uncultured Acidimicrobiaceae bacterium; assembly: GCA_963716795.1. Taxonomy (GTDB): domain Bacteria; phylum Actinomycetota; class Acidimicrobiia; order Acidimicrobiales; family UBA8592; genus CAVQUE01. Next base: position 133,117 of record CAVQUE010000012.1, read on the forward strand.
CTCGTCGACACGCAGGTCCACGCCGCGCAGCACGGTGACGGGCCCGTAGCCCGCGACCACGCCGGAGACGTCGAGCAGGCTCATCGCCGCACCCTCGGGACCTGCTGGTGGCCCGGTGCCGCCACTGCTGCGTTCATGACGAGGCTCCTGCGCCGAGGTAGGCCTCGATCACCTGGGGATCTCGCTGGACTTCTGCCGGGGTGCCTTCGGCGATCTTGGATCCGAAGTCCAACACCACCACCTTGTCGGAGGTGCCCATCACCATCCCCATGTGGTGTTCCACGAGCAGAAGCGTGAGATCGTGGCGATCCCGAAGGGCCCGCAACAGCCCGGCGAGTTCGTCCACCTCGCCGTGGGTGAGCCCGCTGGCCGGCTCGTCGAGCATGAGCAGTCGGGGCTCGGCCATCAGGGCACGGGCCAATTCGACACGCTTGAGGGTTCCGTAGGGGAGGCCCGCCGCCGGGTGGAACGCGTGCTCGGTGAGTCCGATCTCATCGAGCACCGCCCACGCCCGTTCGGTGAGCTGGCGCTCCTCGCGTGCGGTGCCGATGCGTAGTGCCGCGCTGAGGAGGTTCTGGCGGCTCCGGGAGTGCGCGCCGACCTTCAGGTTGTCGAGCACCGACATCCCCGGCCACAACGCCAGGTTCTGAAATGTCCGGGTGATCCCGATCGACGCGATGCGATGGGGAGGCACGGAGAGCAAGTCGGTGCCGTCGTAGGTGATCCGGCCACCGGTCGGGTCATAGATGCGGCTGACCACGTTGAAGAAGGTCGTCTTGCCGGCACCGTTGGGTCCGATGAGTCCGCAGATCTGGCCTTCGTCGATCGTGAACGACAGATCGTCGAGCGCACGGATGCCACCGAAACGGACCCCGATGCTGTTCACGTCGAGCAATGCCACCGCGATTTCCCCCTCCCCGTGGTGGCAGGTGACCGTAGCCCCGACACGAGCCCCGACGCCAGACACCACCCCGAGCACGAGCCCCGGGCCATGCGCAACGGAGCCGATGTGCATGGGTAGTGTCGCGGCGTGGCGTCGCCCTGCCCTTCGCTCTTCGACGAATCCCCCAATGGTCTGGCGCTCCTCACGAGCGACGGCGCCATCCATGCATCGAATCCTGCGTTCGGGCGCCTCGTCGAGATCGACGCCGCCGAGCTCGCCGGACGACCCCTGGCCGAGCTGTTCCCCGGGAGACAGTCCGACGAGATCACCCGTCTCGTCGACGACGTCGTCCGCGACGTTCCGCTGGTGCGCGTCGAGGCCCTGCTCTCGACCCGGACCGGCGCCACGCGCCTCGTCACCTTCACCTTGAGCCGCCTCAGCGTCGACGAGGTCACCAGAGCAGCCGTGCTGGTCACCGCCGACGACGTCACGGCGGACCGTCGGGCCACCATTCGCGTGGCCCACGACCAGAAGCTCGAAGAACTCGGCCGGCTCGCCTCGGGCATCTCCCACGAGATCCGCAGCCCACTGCAGTACGTGATCACGAGCCTCGACTACGTGCGCTCGACCATCGACGACCTCATCGTTGGACGGACCGGGGTGGACGAGGTGGGCGCCGACCTGGCCGAGGCCGTCGCGGAGGTCGCCGAGGGCGTCACCCGCATCAACGAGATCAGCCAGGGCATGAACGTGCTCGCGCATCGGCCCCCTGGCGAGCGGACCGAGGTCGACGTGGCCGAGCTGCTGGGTTTCCCGCTCGCGGTCGCACGCGGCCTGGCCCCACCGGGGACCGAGTTCGTACGTCGTCATGATGCCGCGGTGCAGCCCTCGGTTCCGCTGGTCGTCGGACGGGCCCAGCAGGCGGTGCTCAACGTGCTGGTCAACGCCGTGCACGCCATCGAGGACCGGCGTGTCGCCGAGCCCCGCCACACGGGCCGCGTCGAGGTCTGGTGCGAGGACGACGACGACGGCGTCGCGATCATCGTCGTCGACAACGGCATCGGCATGGACGCTGCGACCAAGGCCCAGGCCACCGACGCCTTCTTCACGACCAAGGCCGAGGGACGAGGCACGGGCCAGGGCTTGTCCCTGGTGCGTGAGGTCGTCGACGAACACGGCGGCGAGTTGACCATCACCAGCGCGCCAGGCGAGGGCACCACCGTGTCGCTGCGGTTTCCCCGCAGCGCACGACTCCCTCAAGTCCGTTCGGCCCAGGCCGATTGACCCATTGACCACCTGGTGGCGAGACGGGACATCTCGGACAACGACCACGAACCAAGGCGACCAGCGATGACCATCACCGAATTCGTCGAGAATCGCAGCGACGCCGACGTCCGAGGCGACGGAGGCGGCCTGCCACGCGTCCTGATCGTCGACGACGACCAGACCCTGTTGCGCAGCATGAAGCGGATTCTCCGCAACCGCTACGACGTCCAGACCGAGTCCAACCCGTATCGAGCCCTGGTGGCCCTCGAAGACGACGGCCCGTTCGCCGTGATCGTCTCGGACCTGACGATGCCCGGCGTCGACGGCATCGACTTCTTGGTGCAGGCCCATGCCGAGGCACCGGAGACCACCCGCATCCTGCTCACCGGCAACGCCACGCTCCCGGCGTCGATCGAGGCCGTCAATCGGGCCCAGATCACCTCGTTGCTGACCAAGCCGGTCACCTCCGACGCGCTGCTCGAGGCGATCCATGGCGCCGTCGTGCGCCACGAGGAGCTGGTGGGTCGCCTCGACGACACCGCCGACATCCTCGAAGGCAGCGCCGAAGCACTCCTCGAGACCCTCGCGATCGCGAACCCCACGGCTCACGCACTCACCCGACGGGTCCGCGCGCTGCTCGACGACCATCTCGCCGTCCATCCCCGCAGCGATGCGTGGGAGCTGCTGATGGCTGCGAACCTCTGCTATCTCGGCAGCGCGGCGCTCGGTTCGGACCTGAGCCGGCGCGTGCTTGCGCGGTGACGAGGTCGCCGAGGCCGAAGGGCTGCTCGTCGGCTGCGTGGCTGCATTCACCGTCGACATCGTCGCCCGGATCCCACGCCTCGCGAACGTCGAGGAGATCCTGCGCCACCACCGCCGGTTCGGCGACGACGGACTCGGGCGCCGCCCGGCCGGCGCGCACCTGTTGGGCATCTTGACGGCGATCGCCGAACTCGAACTCAGCCACGACGACCCGGCACTGGTCGCACAAGCGCTGGAGGCCCGTGTCGCAGGTTTCGACGAGGAGCTCGTGGCCGAGGTCCTCGAGATCTACGTGCCGCGGTCCGGGTCCGCGACTGGTGCTCGACGACGACGGCGAGATCATCGACCTCGGCGACGGCTGAGGAGCTCGCCGCGACCGCACCGCTGCCCGCTCAGCGCGGGGCGCCGCGATAGCGGTCGAGTTCCTGGCGCAGCGGCACGAGGGCGGCACTGCTGCGCCGTAGCTCGCCCCGCAGGCGGTCGACCTCGTCGGTGAGTTCGGCCACGCGAGCCTCGAGCTGCGAGCACCCGCCGAACACCTTCGAGATTGAGTCCGCCGCTGGTGAGTTCGCTGATGCGTCGAAGCTGTTCGATGTCGGCGTCGCTGTAGCGACGGCTGCCGCCGCCCGTTCGAGCGGGATCGACGAGGCCCTTGCGCTCGTAGATCCGCAGCGTCTGGGGATGCATCCCGGCGAGCTCCGCAGCGACCGAGATCACATAGACGGCGCGATGGCGTCCGCGCAGATCCATCGTCAGACCGCCCCGTAGAGATGGGTTCGCGGCGACTCATCCGATGCCTCGGCGAACGACTCGAGCGCGGACCGTTGGGCGCCGGTGAGTGTGTGGGGCACGGCGACGTGCACGGTGACGAGCAGATCGCCGCGACCCTTGGTGCTGTCGATGCCCTGGCCGCGCACACGGAAGGTCCGGCCGGGCTGGGTGCCTTCGGGCAGACGGAGGCGCACCGTGTCGCCGTCGAGGGTCGGTACGTCGATGTCGGCGCCGAGCGCAGCTTCGGCGAACGTGACGGGCAGATCGAGCGTGAGATTGGACCCGTTGCGCCCGAAGACCGGGTGGTCGCCGACGCGCACGACGACGAACAGGTCGCCGGCGGGGCCGCCGTTGCGTCCGGGACCGCCCTTGCCGCGCAAGCGAATGCGTTGGCCGTCGGCGACCCCGGCCGGGATGCGCACCTTGATCGACCGGGGACCGTCTGCGCCACCGGACACGGTGACCGATGTGGTGACCCCGGCCACGGCCTCGTCGAACGAGAGCGTGAGCTCGGCCTCCTGGTCGCGGCCTCGGCGCGCCGGGGCAGGGCGGTTGCCGAAGGGGGCGCCAGCGGCGGCGCCTGCGGCTCCGCCGAACATCGACCCGAGCAGGTCCCCGAGATCGCCCATGTCGCGCATGTCGAAGCTGAAGCTGCCCGGCCCGCCCTGCGCATCGCCGAACGGATTGGGGCCTCCGCCGCCGCGTGCGCCCATGGCCCGGACCTGGTCGTACTGGGTCCGGGTCTCGGGATCGCCGATGACGTCGTAGGCCGCGGTGATCTCCTTGAAGCGCTCTTCGGCGCGTGCATCACCGGGGTTGGCGTCGGGGTGCAGCTCGCGGGCGAGCTTGCGGTAGGCCTTCTGGACGTCCTTCTCGGAGGCGTCACGATCCACGCCCAACACGTCGTAGTAGTTCGTGTCGAACCACTCACGCTTGGCGTCCACCTCTCGCTCCTCTCTCCGGCCGGCGTTCAGCCCTCGACCTTGACCATGGCCGGGCGCAAGACCCGTCCGTTCCACACATAACCCGACCGCATCACCTCGACCACCACGGGCCCGGTGCCACTGCCGTCGCCCTCGACGTGCATGACGGCTTCGTGCAGCTCGGGGTCGAAGGCCTCGCCGATGGCGGCCACACGGTCGAGACCCTCCTTGCGCAGGGTCTCGACCAGGGTCCCGTGGATCGGTTCGACGTCGGTGGCGCCATGGCCGACCGCCGCCTCGCACGCGTCGAGCACCGGGAGCAGTTTCTCGGCGAGGCCGCTGGCCGCGTGCTCGATGGTCTCGGTCTGGCGACGACTGGCTTGGCGCCGGAAGTTCGCGAACTCGGCCGTCACTCGTTGGAGGTCCGCGAGATGGCTGTCTCGCTCGGCGGTGACGACCTCGAGCGTGGCGACCAGGGTCTCGACGTCGATGGCTTCATCGGCGGCGGGTGCCTCATCGGCGGCGCCCTCGTCGGGCGTCGCCGCTCGGCGGGGCCGATGGATCGGAGTCGGGAAGCTCGGCGTCCATCAGGCGCGGTCGTCCTCGTCGATGATCTCGGCATCGACGATGTCGTCGTCGCCGGCACCACTGCCGTCGGGGGCGGCGTCGCTCTCGCTGGCAGCCTGTTCGTAGAGCCGCTGCGCGAAGCCTTGGCTCGCGACCATCAGCGCTTCGGTGGTGTCCTTGATGCGTTCGATGTCGTCGCCGTCGAGCGACTCCTTGGTGGCGGCGAGCTTGGACTCGACGTCGGTGCGCTCGTCGTCGGTGAGCTTGTCGCCGTTCTCGCGGAGGAGCTTCTCGGTCTGGTAGACGAGCGTGTCGGCGGAGTTGCGGGCCTCGGCCTCTTCCCGCCGCTGCTTGTCCTCGGCGGCGTGCGCCTCGGCGTCTTTGACCATCTGGCTGATCTTGTCCTTGTCGAGCGCGGACTGGCCGGTGATGGTGATGGACTGTTCCTTGCCGGTGCCGCGGTCCTTGGCAGACACGTGGACGATGCCGTTGGCGTCGATGTCGAAGGTGACCTCGATCTGGGGCACGCCACGCGGCGCCGGCGGGAGCTCGACGAGCTGGAACTTGCCGAGCGTCTTGTTGAACTGCGCCATCTCGCGCTCGCCCTGCAGGACGTGGATCTCGACCGAGGGCTGGCTGTCCTCGGCGGTGGTGAAGACCTCGGTGCGGCGGGTGGGGATGGTGGTGTTGCGCTCGATGAGGGTGGTCATGACGCCGCCCTTGGTCTCGATGCCGAGCGACAGCGGCGTGACGTCGAGCAGCAGGACGTCTTTGACCTCGCCCTTGAGGACGCCGGCCTGGATGGCGGCGCCGACGGCGACGACCTCGTCGGGGTTGACGCCCTTGTTGGGCTCCTTGCCGGTGATCGAGGTGACCAGTTCGCTGACCGCGGGCATGCGGGTGGAGCCGCCGACCATGATGACGTGATCGAGGTCGGCCGTGGCGAGACCGGCGTCGGCGATGGCCTGCTCGAAGGGCTTGCGGCACCGCTCGAGCAGGTCGGCGGTGAGCTCCTGGAACTTCGAGCGGCTCAGCGCGTAGTCGAGGTGCAGCGGACCCGAGTCGGTCGCGGTGATGAACGGCAGGTTGATCTGGGTGGTCTGGGCCGACGACAGCTCGATCTTGGCCTTCTCGGCGGCCTCCTTGAGGCGCTGCATGGCCATGTTGTCGTTGGAGAGGTCGACGCCGTGGTCGCCCTTGAACGAGTCGACGAGCCACTCCATGACCCGGTCGTCCCAGTCGTCGCCGCCGAGGTCGGTGTCGCCGGAGGTGGACTTGACCTCGAACACCCCGTCGCCGATCTCGAGCACCGACACGTCGAAGGTGCCGCCGCCGAGGTCGAAGACCAGGATCGTCTGCTCTTCGCCCTCCTTGTCGAGGCCGTAGGCGAGCGCGGCGGCGGTGGGCTCGTTGATGATGCGCAACACGTTGAGGCCCGGCGACCTTGCCGGCTTCCTGGGTGGCGGTGCGCTGGGCGTCGTCGAAGTAGGCGGGCACGGTGATGACCGCATCGGTGACGGTGCCACCGAGGTAGGCCTCGGCGTCGCGCTTGAGCTTCATCAGCGTGCGCGCCGAGATCTCCTGGGAGTTGTAGGCCTTGCCGTCGATGTCGATCGACCAGGACGTGCCCATGTGGCGCTTGACCGAGCGGATGGTGCGGTCGGGGTTGGTGATGGCCTGGCGCTTGGCGACCTCGCCGACGAGCACCTCGCCGTTCTTCGAGAACGCGACCACCGACGGGGTGGTGCGCGAGCCCTCGGCGTTGGCGATGACGGTGGGCTCACCGCCTTCGAGGACGCTGACGACCGAGTTGGTGGTTCCGAGGTCGATACCGACGGCCTTTGCCATGTGGGTCTCCAATTCGCGAGGGGCGCCGCCGGGTAGGGGTTCCGACGACGCTGATGATGCGGGGGTTTCGTGGCCCGTTCCGGGCCGCAGGGGATCAGAACGCGAGGCTACCGCCCCCTATTCCCCAACCACCACGAAACTTGAGTCTCACCGACGCAACTTTTGCGATGCGCTCCGGCCTCGTGCGCATGGCGCGCCGAGTCAGAGGGTCAGGCTGCCACGATCTGGGTGTTCGCGACCCGGTCGGGAAGACCCCGACCGTCGACGGCGACCACCGCCGAACCCCAGATGAACACCGCCACGGCAGGGCCGACCGGGATCACGATGTGGATCAGCGCGGCGATGCCGATCACCGACAAGAAGCGGGTGCCGGCCTTTGACGGTCGCCGGCTTGGCCCCGGTGTCGACGTCGACGACGCGCAGGCCCATGCGCTGTTTGCCGATGGTGGTGCCGGTGATGGAGACCATCAACGTCTCGTAGAGGTAGGCCGCGAGCAATGCCGCCACGACCAGGCCCTGGCCGACGCCACCGGCGAGGGCGCCGACGAGCGCCGTCGGCACCAAGATGATGCCGAGGTCGATGACACGAGCGATGGCGCGAGATGCAGGAGACGGCGTGGTCACGGTGCGAGGATCCTAGAGGGTGGGCCAGACGCGAACCACCGGCCGGGCGGCGGCGCCGACCCATGCGGGTCGACGCCACCACCCTGGCCGGTGGTCGGTCAGGGGCTCGCCGGCGAGGGAATGCCGGTGGGCCGCTCTGGTGTGGGGGGTCGGTTGCTCAGCTGTACTGCTGGACGTCGGTGTTGTAGCCGGGGATGCCGTGCTCGTGGATGTCGAGACCTTCGATCTCCACCTCGGGCGAGACCCGCAACAGTCCGGCGGACTTCAGCGCTGCGAACAGCGCACCGGAGGTGATGAGGACCCAGGCAGCGACGATGACGACGCCGATGGCCTGCATGACCAGCTGCGAGATGCCGCCGCCGTAGAACAGGCCGGCGTCCTCACGTCCGAGGAAGGCGTCGTCGTAGGTGGCGAACAGGCCGACGGCCAGCGTGCCCCAGACACCGCAGATGCCGTGGACCGAGATGGCGCCGACGGGATCGTCGATGCGGATCCGGTCGAAGAAGATGACCGAGAAGACCACGATCACGCCACCGATGGCGCCGGTGATGACCGCCCCGAGGGGGCTCATCGCCGCGGTGCCGGCGGTGATCGACACCAGGCCGGCGAGCACGCCGTTGGCGGTCATGGCCACGTCGAGCGCACCGGTCTTGGCCCAGATCGTGATGCCTGCGGTCACGCCACCCGCGGCTGCGGCGAGCAACGTCGTGACCGCGGCACGGACCACGACGTTGTCGGCGGCGAGCTCGGAGCCGGGGTTGAAGCCGAACCAGCCGAACCACAGGATGAACACACCGATGACGGTGTAGACGATGTTGTGACCGGGGATGGCCTTGGGCTTGCCGTTCTCGTCGTACTTGCCGAGACGTGGGCCGAGGAAGTAGGCGCCCATCAGCGCCGCCCAGCCGCCGGCGGAGTGCACGATGGTGGATCCGGCGAAGTCACTGAAGGCGGCGTCGCCGACGGTGATCTCGTTGAGGATGCCGCTGCCGCTCCAGAAGGAGTGGACGACCATCGGGTAGATGAAGGCCGTCATGACCGCACTGAAGATCAGGTAGCCCTGGATCTTGGTGCGCTCGGCCATGGCACCTGAGGCGATGGTCACCGCGGTGGCGGCGAACACGACCTGGAAGAAGAACGGCGTGTAGCCGCTGTAGAGGCCGTCGAAGCTGCCGTCGCCGAAGCCGTCCAGGAAGAACGAGTCCGTTCCGATGAGCAGCGAGTCGCCGCCGAAGGCGACGCCGTAGCCCACTGCCCAGAAGGCCAGCGCGCCGACGCACATGTCGGCGAGGTTCTTCGCCATGATGTTGGCGACGTTCTTGCCTCGGGTGAGGCCTGCCTCGACGAGACCGAAACCGGCCTGCATCAAGAAGACCAGGATGCCGGCGATGAAGACCCAGATGTTGTCCAGGACCACCTGCACGTCGTCGGCCGTCAGCTCGCTCGTCCTGCGCGAACGCAGGTCCTGCTGAGAGCACGAGGGCTGCGGCCGCCCCGAATGCTCCGGTTACCAATTTCCGTCTCATGCTTCCTCCTTGGCATGACGCCGCAGCGATTTGCTGCCGCTTCGCCCGGGACCGTGGTCCCGGAATCCTCGTCCTCGCCGCCAACGACGAGCCGACCACCGGCTCCGCGTCGTGCGACCACGAGCCCGGGGAGTCCCCGGGGTGCTCGGCGCACGCTATGGAGCACCGATTTCGGGTCCGTTCCCGTTGTGTGAACGGCCCGACACCAATTCATTTCTCCAATCTTTCGCCATAAGACACCGACCCGGCCGAAACCGACCCGTTTCCGGACCCGACGCTGCCGTGATGCCACTCGAGGAGATAGCCCCGCGATCGGATCGTCCGGATGACCAGGCCCAGCTCCTCGATGCGCCGACGCAACCGCAGGATGCGCACATCGAGCGCGTTGCGCTGGGCGAGCCCATCGGGCCAGGCGGCTTCGCCGAGTTCTTCGCGGCTCACCACCGCGCCGAAGCGTTCGATCAACAGCGCCGCGAGACGGGCCTCGACGGGCGGCACCGAGACCCAGGACCGACCGGCGCGCACGATGCCGTCACCGTCGATGGTCGGGAGATCGTCGGTGATCTCGATGTCGGCCCGGCGCCGCAAGGCCTCGACCCGGGCCCGGCGGTCGACCTCGAGTGCCGGTACCCGGATCCAGTCCTCGAGCGCGTCGGACACATGGGGCGGCGGCTTGTCGCCGTCCACCACGAGCAGTCTCGGAATTCCCGCCTCTGCGAGCGCAACCCGGCGCGCGTCCTCGGCGGGCCAACGCAGGGTGACCACATCCATGCGGCGAACGCTAGGAACCGGGTATTTCCCAACTGTTTCGGCGAGATGAACTGGCCGCAGCGAGCCTGCGGCCAGGCCTCGTGGCGCATCACCAGACCCGTGACAGCTCCAGTTCCTCGCGACCCCGTCGCCCGAACTACCGTGGCGTCACCTATGGCTACCGCGACTCAGACGACATCGGCGCCCTCCGACAGCGACGCGCCCGAACCCGGCCGTCGACGCATCCGCCCCCACCAGTGGGTGCTCGTGATCGGCGTCTCCTTCGGATTGTTCACCGGACTGTCCGGCATCGCCTCGGCGGTGTTCGACCAACAGAGCGACAGCGCAGATCCATCGCACGGTCTTCGGCAACATCCCGACGGCGGCCAAGGTGGCCTTCTATTCGGTCCTGCCGGTGCTGATCATCTGGGGTGCCTGGGAGTTCTCCAAGCGCGTCCGCAACTGGGAACGCGGCCAACCCGACAACCGGGCGCACCACCACCAAGAACGTCGAGAAGCGAGCCAAGAGCCTGCGCGCCGGGCTCTACATGCAGACCCTGATGCGCGAGCCCGCCGCCGGCATCATGCACTCGCTCATCTACTTCAGCTTCATCATCTTGTTGGGCGTCACCACCACCCTCGAGATCGACCACCAGCTGCCCACCGACCTGAAGTTCCTCCACGGCGGCGTCTACAAGGGCTACGCGCTCGTCGGCGACGTCGCCGGCGCGCTGTTCCTCGTCGGCGTCGTATGGGCCATCGTTCGCCGCTACGGGCCCCGAGCGGCGCGGCCGTACCGGATCCGCATCAAGTCCAAGCCCGAACACGCCGTCATCTTGTTCACGTTCCTGGCGATCGGCGTCACCGGCTTCGGCGCCGAGGCCTACCGCATCGCCCTCGAAGGCAACCCCGACTACGAGCAGTGGTCGGTCATCGGGTACCCGTTGGCCCAGCTCGTCGACGGCTCCGACAGCCTGAGCGGCTGGCACCAGTTCTGGTGGTACGCCCACGTCGCTGTCGTTCGTGCGTGTTCTTGTTGATCCTGCCGACCACGATGCTGCGCCACATCTTCACCTCGCCGCTCAACATGTACCTGAGCGACAAGGAGCGCCCGAAGGGCGCGATGAAGCCCATGCCCAACCTCATGGAGACCGAGCTCGAGAGCTTCGGCGCATCGACCATCGAGGACTTCACCTGGAAGCAGCTGCTCGACACCGATGCCTGCACCATGTGCGGCCGCTGTACCTCGGTCTGTCCGGCCCACGCCACGGGCAAGCCGCTCGATCCCCGCGAGATCGTGCTCAAGACCGGTGAGGTCATGGCCGCCACCGGCTCGCCGGTGACCACCCCGCCCATCGGCGTCGACGCCGAGATCACCATCCCCGCCAACTGGATGTTCGACCGGGTCACCAACGACGAGCTGTGGGCCTGCACCAGCTGCAAGGCCTGCGACGAGATCTGCCCGGTCAACATCGAGATCCTCGACAAGATCCTCGACATGCGCCGCTACAAGTCGCTGATGGAGTCGGACTTCCCGTCCGAGCTCGGCAACGCCTACCGGGCGATGGAGAACTCCGGGAACCCGTGGGGCATCTCCCAGAGCGAGCGGGCCGATTGGGCCAACGATCTCGACGGCGTCGAGGTCCTCGACGGCGGCGACCCCTTCACGTCGGAATACCTGTACTGGGTGGGCTGCGCGGGCAGCTTCGACGACAAGAACAAGAAGGTCACCCAGGCGATGGCGAAGCTGTTGCGCCGCGCCGGCATCGACGTGTCGATCCTGGGCCCAGCCGAGAACTGCACCGGCGATCCCGCCCGCCGCTCGGGCAACGAGTACATCTTCCAGATGCTCGCCATGCAGAACATCGAGACCCTCGACGGCATGGGCGTCCGCAAGATCATCACCCAGTGCCCGCACTGCTTCAACACCCTCGCCAACGAGTACCCCCAGCTCGGCGGCGACTACGAGGTGATCCATCACTCCCAGCTGCTCGAACAGCTCATCGACGACGGCCGCCTCGACATGTCGGGCGCCACCCTCGACGAGCGCATCGTGTACCACGACTCGTGCTACCTCGGTCGCCACAACGACGTGTACATCGCACCGCGCAAGGTCATCGGCAGCCTCGCCGGTGTCGACATCGTCGAGGCGCCCCGCAACGGCACCAAGGGCATGTGCTGTGGCGCCGGCGGCGCCCGCATGTGGATGGAAGAGACCATCGGCCCCAAGGTCAACGACGTCCGCGCCCAGGAGCTCGTCGACACCGGCGCCAGCCGGGTCGCGACTGCCTGCCCGTTCTGCTACATCATGATGGACGACGGCGTGAAGGCCGCCGGCAAGGAAGACGACGAGGTCAAGGTCGCCGACATCGCCATGCATCTCCTCGAGGCCATCGAGGAAGGCGAACGCCGCGCCGACGAGCTGCGTCTGGTGCCGCTCGGCGGGCCTGGCCCGCTCAGCCCGGGGGCGATGCCCGCGAACCTGGTCGCCGGCACCCCGGAGTTCCAGCGAGTTCATGGATCGCCAGTACGCCACCGAGACGCCGGCGACGGCCGTGGGGCTGCTCGATGCCGACGCCCTCGAGACCGACGCATCCGACGTGGCGACCAACGGCGACACACCGGTGGCGTCGGCCGCGGTCGCGGCGGTCGTCACCGAGGAGACGCCCACTTCATCGACCGATGTGGCCGCTGTCGAGGTCGCCGACGAGGGGACCGAACCGGCTGAGACCGTCGTCGACGAGGCCGAGACCGCTGCACCGGCCGAGTCGGAGCCGGCCGCCGAGCAGGCCGCACCGGCTCCCGAGCCCGCCGCCGCTCCGATCGAGCGACCCGACCACGTCGACGACCTGACCAAGATCAAGGGCACCGACCCCTACCTGGTGAGCCAGCTCAACGAGCGCGGCATCTTCACCTACGCCCAGGTCGTGGCGCTCACCGACGACGAGGTCGCCGAACTGTCCGAGGCACTCGGGATCCCGGGGCGCATCGACCACTACAACTGGCGCTACCAAGCCAGCCAGCTCGACGAGTAGTACGTCGATGACGTCGACGGCCGCGCTGATGCTGGCCGTCGACGTGCTGGCCCAGACCGAGGCAGTCGACCCGCCCCGATCCTGGTGGCCGTGGCTCGCCGGGTTCCTACCCGGTGCGCTGGTCGTGGCCGCACTGGTCGTGGCGTTGCGCTGGCTCCGACGGCGCCGAACTGAGCCAGCGCCCGACTGACCCGGCGCCGCAGTAGCGTCGCTCGAATGCAGGTCAGCGAATCGGCTCGGCGGCGCAGCGACCCGGTCGCCCCCATCGACGTGTCGATCGTGGTGCCTGCCTACAACGAAGCCGACCGCCTCCCCCGCCTGGTGACGGCCCTGACCAAGTCGGTCGACCGGACCGGCGTCGAGTTGGTGATCGTCGACGACGGCAGCACCGACACCACACGCGCCACGGCGCTGGCGCTACTCGACGACCACGACTGGCGACGGGCGGGTCGCCTCCTTCTCCGTCAACCGCGGCAAGGGCGCAGCGGTCCGTGCCGGCGTCGGCCTCGCCGCGGCGGCGCCTTCGTGGTCATGGACGCCGACCTCGCCACCGACCTGGCTGCACTCGATCCGGCGCTGGCGGCCCTCGACGACCACGACTTGGCTGTCGGGGTCCGGTCCTCGATCGATCACGGCCGGGCCCGGCATCGCCGCCTGATGACCGCTGCGTTCGGCTGGTGGGTGCGGGCCACGACCTCGGCCGGCGTGGCCGACACCCAGTGCGGCTTCAAGGCATACCGGGCCCCCGCGGCCACGGTGCTGTTCGCGGCGTCCCGAGCCGACGGGTTCGCCCAGGACGCCGAGATCCTCGATCTCGCGGCTCGGCTCGACCTTTCGGTCGCGGAGCTCCCGGTGCATTGGTCGGCCGTGCCGGGGTCGAAGGTGCGGGCCGTGCGGGACTCTGTCCGTACCGCCGTCGAGCTCGCTCGCCACAAGCTGCTCGGCCGCCGCATCGAGGTCACCGTCGTCAGACTCCGCGGCGAGCAGGTGAGCAGGGCTGAGCTGGCATCGGTGGTGCGACCTCGCGTCCGTCGGACCGACATGGTGGCCCGATGCGCCGGTGATCTCGTGGTGGTCGCAGCGGGCGCGTCCGAGATCGCGCATCGCCGCATCGCCGAACGCCTGTCGGCGGCGACCGACGATCTCGAGGTCGGCGTGGTCGCGGTGCCGGTGACCTCGCTCGAACGGTCCGACGCTCGCGTCGGCCTGAGCGCCTCCACCTGCCAGACCCGATGTCAGGCCGTGGCGGCCGGCGGCTGCGGGCGCCGGCGGCGCAGCACCAGCACGACCACGGCGACGGCGAGCGCTACGCCTCCGATGACCAGCGGCGCCCGCTGGACCAGCCGGACCGCGTCGTCACCCCACGCGGACAGCGCGACCGTCGAGGGGATGAGCCCGATCAGCGTGCCGGCGAGGAACGCCGGGACCGTCACCCGCGACACGCCCAGCAGCCAGTCGGCGGCGGGCGTGTAGCCGGTCAGGAGCCGCAGCCCGACGGTGGCCCCGAAGCCGTGGTCGGCGAGACGTACCTCCCAGGTCCTGAAGCGGTCCGGGAGGCGTTCGAGTACCCAGTCACGGGCGAGCCATCGGGCCAGCACGAACCCGACGATGCTGGCGATCATGCCCCCGGCGAGGCTGAGCAGGGCCACCTGCCACCAGGGCCACACGAAGGTCGCCGGAACGATGAGCACCGCGCCGGGCAGGCTCAGGGGTTGTGCCGCCGTGAACGCGAGCACGAACAGGATCGGGCCCCCACACGCCGGCGTCGTCGAGCAGCTCCTCGAGGCGATCGCCGTCGGTCAGGACGTCGAGCGCGCCCGACGCCAGCGCCCAGACGACGAGCGTCGACGGCGAGCGACACCGACGCCGATCTTGATGGTGCGCCCCCCGACGGCCATCCTAGGTCCCGAAGTTCTCCCAGTACCGGCTCGGTCGGGGACCGACCTGGTGCTGGTACTTCGAGCCGACCGCGTCGGAACCGTAGGGATGCTCGGCCGGGGTGGTCATCTGCATGAAGCTCAGCTGACCGATCTTCATGCCCGGGATACAACGTGATGGGCAGGGTCGCGACGTTGGAGAGCTCGAGGGTGAGCTGGCCGTCCCAGCCGGCATCGACGAAACCGGCGGTCGAGTGGATGAGCAGGCCGAGGCGACCGAGGCTGCTCTTGCCCTCGAGGCGCGCGACGAGGTCGTCGGGGATGGTGACGGTCTCGAGGGTGGAGCCGAGGACGAACTCGCCGGGGTGCAGGATGAAGGCCTCGTCCTCGCCGATCTCGACGAGCTCGGTGAGGTCTTCGAGGTTCTCCTTCACGTCGATGAGCCCGAGGGTGTGGTTGCGGAACACCCGGAAGTGACGGTCGATGCGCAGGTCGACCGAGCTCGGCTGGATGGCGTTGTCGCCGAGCGGCTCGATCACGACGCGGCCTGCGGCGAGCTGTTCTCGGATGGTTCGATCGGAGAGGATCACGGCCGAGACTGTATCGGCGACGGCAGGAACGGTTCCGCCGATGCGACCGGCCAATGGTCGTGCGGCTGGAGTCAGGTGTCGGGACCGCGCCAGTCGAGCCAGGTGCCGTGGTGGTGTGCCCAGCCGAGGAATGCTCGTCGGGACGCCGCCGTCGCCGTCGTAGGACGACCAGGGCCAGCACCGACGGGGTGATCCGATCGTCGGGGGTGTCGGCGGGCCGGTCGATGCCGTCGACGACCGCAGGGGTGGTCGAGGCTGACCCACGAGATCGGGCGCCCTGCGGTTGCGAGCAGCTGCTCGAAGGCCAGGCGTTGGTCGGCGTCGAGGTAGAACATCACCCAGGTGGTGACCACCACGAGGTGCAGGTCTGGCGGCGCCATTGCGATCAGACGCGGGAGGTCGTCGATCGCATCGCCGGTGGCGATGTCGGCCGGCTGGGTCCGTGCGAGGTCGATGGCCCGGAGCGAGGCGCTCGTTGCGATCTGCCTGATCGACCCAGACGCACGACTGCAGCCACCGTCGTGAGGGTTCGTCGTCGAGATCGACGGGGTCGCGGTCGAGCCCCTGACGCCAGCCGATCGCGAGCGGCTGATCGCCGAGGGGCGGCACGCCGTCGCCGAGCAACCGGCACCGGAGCTGCAGCGCGCTGTCGGGCGGACCCGTCGCGACCGTCCCGTAGTCGATGCGGCACCGGTCGACCTGGAGATTGAGACCGGCGCTGGTTCCGACGTCGAGCAGGGCGAGCGCACCGTGGCGCTGCTGCACGAGCGCCAGACTCGCGGCGATGTGGGCGCAGCGCGCCGGTTCGTTCGTCTGGATGGCCCGAGCGGCCATGGCGTCGCGGACGTCGTCGCTGTTGCGGCGCACGAAGTCGACGAAGAGCTCGACCACGTCGTCTGCTGCGTCGCCAGGCGTCGCGGGCACTGGCGCCGCCGGCCCGAGCGGTGAACGCATCGGCCAGGGGGTCCGAGGGGTCGCCGAGCAGCAGGAAACGCACCGCAGCGAAGAGGTTGTTCGGCGCACGACGGTCCGGGGGCGCCGACGCGACGACCGACAGGATCTCGGCGTCGTGGGCGACGGCCCGGGCGAGCAGCCGATAGGTCGGGCGCGTCGTCGCCGTAGCCGCGTTCGGCCATGCGGGTGAACTGCTCGGCGAGATCGTCGTGCACAGCGGCACGGTACTGTCGTCGTCCGTGTCGAGCCCTGATCATCTCACCGTCCACGCCGAGGCGATCGGCGACCGAACCGCTGTCATCGACGACCGAGGCGGTGACGTCGTGCGATCGCTCGACTTCGTCGGCCTCAATGCGCTCGCCAATCGTCTGGCGAACGGCCTGGCCGACCTCGGTGTCGGCCCCGAGGACCATGTGGCGTGGTGGGGACCGAACTCGCTCGAGACGCTGGCGGCCATGCACGCGATCCGCAAGGCCGGGGCGGTGTCGGTGCCGATCCCGTATCGATCGACCCGACGACGAGGCCGTCTACCTGCTCGACAACGCCGGCGTCGGCGCGCTGATCATCGACGCCGCATACGCCGAGGTCGCGGCGGAGGCGGCCGGGCGGTGGGCGGACTCGACACGGTCGTCGTCTATGGCGGCGGCGCCCTCGACGGTCAGCTCGCCTGGGACGACGTGCTCGGTGCGGCGACGACGCCCGCCGGCGAGGGCCTGGCCGATGCGACGCGCACGATGATCTACACCTCGGGCACCACCGGTCTCCCCAAGGGCGCGGTGCGCAAGGTCGGCGGCGCCGCGAACCAGTTCGGTGGCTTGTTGGAGCTGTTGGGCTGGGACGAGCTCGACCCGTTGATCTTCCTGACCACCGGCCCGCTCTATCACTCGGGCCCGTCGGGGTTCGCGCTGCGGGCGCAGCTGGTCGGCGGGACGGTCGTCACCCAGTACCGCTTCGATGCCGAGGACTGGCTGCGCCTGGTCGACGCGCACCGGGTGTCGGCGACGTTCTCGGCGCCGACACCGATCCGGCGGATCTGCTCGCTCGACGCCGAGGTCAAGGCTCGCTACGACGTCTCGTCGATGCGCACCATGATCGCCAACGCGGCGCCGTGGACGATGACGCTCAAGCAGCGCCTACCTCGACGACTTCCCCGACGATTCGTTGTGGGAGGTGTACGGCTCGACCGAGTTGTCGGTGTGTACGGCGCTGGCGCCGACCGATCAGCTCCGCAAGCCGGGCTCGTGCGGACTGCCGGCGCCGGGTGTCGAGATCCGGTTGTACGACGACCAGGGCGACCTCGTCGACACCCCGGGCGTCCCGGGCGAGCTCTACGCCCGCTCTGCCGGGCTGTTCGAGACCTATCACGGGGCCCACGATCGCTATCTCGAGGATCATCGCGACGGGCTTCCAGACCGTCGGCGACATCGCCTACCGCGACGACGAGGGCTACCTCTACATCTGCGATCGCAAGAAGGACATGATCCTGAGCGGTGGCGTCAACGTGTACCCGGCCGAGGTCGAGAACGTGCTCGATGCCCACCCGGCGATCGCCGAGGTCGCCGTGCTCGGTGTCGCCGGATGACGAGTGGGGTGAGGCCGTGTGCGCGGTCGTGGTCCCGTCTGGTCCGATCGGCGCCGACGAGGTCATCGCCTACGCCCACGAACACCTGTCGGGTCCGAAGTGCCCGAAGCAGGTCGTGTTCGTCGACGAGCTCCCCAAGACGGGAACCGGCAAGGTGCTGAAGCGCCAGATCCGCGACGACCTCGTCGGCTGAACCCGCAGCGACGGGCGCCGGGAGCGCGTCACCGCAGGCGCGTCGCCGAGGGGATCACCGGGCGACGCGGATGGGGAGGATGGGCCGGACGAACCAGGTGGGCGAGCGATCTCGAAGGTCGGCGGCATCGGTGCCGATGAGACCGGGGAGCTGTCATGACCACCCCCTTCCGCCCCCGGCGGCGCCGTGCCGGCGCCCGGACCCGTCAGGTCATCGCCGCGTCGTCGACCACGGCGTTCGTGGGACTGACGGGCCTGATCGCCGTGGACGACGCCCCCATCGTGGTGTCGGCGCTGGACGATCCCGGGGTACGACCCGACGAGGTCGCGTTCGCCGACACCGATGCCGGCGCACCGGGCACGGCGCCGACGGGTCCGACCGTGGCGACCGATGCGTTGTCACCGAACCGGCCGAGCGCACCCGAAGCGGCTCCGACGCCGATCCCGACACCGACCGCGACGCCGAGACCAGTGCTCGAGGATCTGGTCATCCCGACGCCCACACCCACGCCGTCACCGCCACCAGCCGCGGCCACTCCGCCGCCCCCGATCGTCGAGCAGCCGGCGGCGGCTACACCGCCACCAGCACCGCCGCAGGCGAACGAGCCCGCTCGCGCCGAGCGACCCGACCGACCGGATCGACCCGGCCCGGCCGACGATGCCGAGCCCCCGCGCCCGCCTCGCCCGACCCCGACCGCCGCACCGACGGTCCCTCCTCCGCCCGAGCGCGAGCCTCGGCCCCGCCCCACGGCGGAGTCGACCCCGCCGCCGACCCCCACCCCACTCAGTGCGCCGAGTTGACACCACCGCGCCCGCGATGGGCAGTTCCGCGCGGATCTACGTGTGCGGCGGACCCCTCGACGTCGAGACGCGCCTGCGCGCCCGGCTCGCCGAACTCGAGGCACGGTGGAGTCGCTTCCTTCCTGCGTCCGAGGTCAGCCGCGCCAATGCGAACGTCGGCAACCCGACCCCGGTGTCGCCCGACACCCGGCTGCTCGCATCGCAGGCGCTACGGGCCGTCGACATGACCCATGGGTGGTTCGATCCGCTGCTGCTCGAACCCCTGACGGCTGCCGGCTACGACCGGACCTACGACCTGCTCGACACGACAGGGCTCGGACCGATGGCGGCGAGCATCGACCGCCGTGGGCCGGTGGTCTCGGTGATCGTTCGGGCGCCGGACCAGCGACCTGGTGACCTGGTGGTCGACGAGGATGCGGGGACCATCACCGCCGGCGCCGGAGGCTTCGACCCCGGCGGGATCGGCAAGGGCCTCGCCGCCGACCTCCTGGCCACGGATGCGATCGCTGCGGGGGCCTCGGCAGTGATGATCGACCTGGGTGGCGACATCTCCTGCGCAGGCCAGGCGCCTGATGCGGGATGGAGCGTCGACGTCCACGACCCCTTCGGGCCCGACCGGACGGCGGCCCGGGTACGGATCCCATGGGGCGCCGTCGCCACGTCGAGTTCTGCGCATCGCCGCTGGCGCCACGATGGCGAGATCGCCCATCAGCTGATCGATCCCGAGACCCGTCGGCCGAGCGACTCGACGATCGTGCAGGCGACGGTGATCGCCGGGGCGTGCTGGCTGGCCGAGGTGTGCGCGAAGGCGGCGCTGCTGGCGGGCCCGATCGCCGGTCCGGCGCTGTTGGCCGACGTCGGCGTCGAGGGACTGTTGATCGGCGCCGACGGAAGCCGCATCGAGACCCGGGGCTGGTCGGCCTTCACGCTGCCCGCACTGTCGTGACCGTCGATCCCGAGAAGTGGACCTGGTACGTGGCCCGCTCGGGCGGCATCATCGCGTGGGTGCTGCTCGCCGCAGGTCTCGCGTTCGGCTTGCTCTTGTCGTCGAAGCTGCTCGGCCGCCGGGTGAGTCCGGCGTGGCAGTTGTCGATCCACCGCTACCTGGGCGGGTTGTCGGTGGTGTTCACCGCTGGTGCACGTTGCTGCGGTGATGCTCGACGACTTCGTCGACTTCGGGTGGGCCGATGTACTGGTGCCCTACGCGTCGGAGTGGCGCCCCGAGGCGGTGGCGTGGGGCATCGTCGGGATGTACCTGCTGGTCGCGATCGAGGTGACGTCGCTCGCGATGCGGCGCCTCCCCAAACGCCTGTGGCGCGTCGTGCACTGGACGAGCGCCGTACTGTTCGTCACCGCCACCGTGCACGGCTGGCAGGCGGGCACCGACACCGGCCGAGCGTTCATGGCCGCGACGATCGTGTCGATCGTCGTGCTGGCCGCGCTGACGTTCGTCCGGGTCGCGCGCGCCGCCAGACGCTCGCCTCCCACGTCGCGACGTTCACCTACTCCGAGATCTGGGACTCGTGCCGGAGATCGCGAGGGACGAGTTCCGGATTTCGACGACGAGGTGGACGACGACGAGGCCGCAACGGCCAGGCATGCGGCCGCTGCGGTCAGCGCGAGAACGTCGCTCTGATCAGCGGTTCGTAGTGCGCCAGTGGCGGGGTGACGCCGTCGGGGTCGAAGGCGGGCATGTCGTACTTGGCGCAGAACTCGACGCAGTGGTCGTAGAACTCGTGGTCGGCCAGGGCATCGCGCGCGTTGCGGTCCAGGCCGATGTGGTGCCAGAAGTAGTAGCCCTGCACGGTGCCGTGGTTGGCGACCATCCAGTGATTGGCCGGGCTGACGTAGGGCTTCAGGATCGCTGCGGCGATCTCGGGGTGGTTGAAGGGCGCGAGCACGTCGCCGATGTCGTGGAGCAGCGCGCACAGGACGTACTCGTCGTCGCGCCCGTCGGCCTCGGCGAGGTGCGCGGTCTGGAGGCTGTGGCTCAGCCTGTCCACGGCGAAACCACCGTGGTCGCCTTCGAGATGGCCGAGCTGTTCGATGATGCGATCGGCGACGGTGGTGCGGGCGTGCTCACCGAGGTTGGCCATGATGATGTCCCAGTCGGCCTTGGTGGACTGATCCATACGGGTGAAGCCAGCACGCTGGCTGTCGACATCGGTCATCTGATCTCCCCGGGGGACGGCGCCTGCCCACCGTAGTCGCGGCGTCGAAGGCGCCCGGGGCGCAGGCGCGGGTTGTCAGCGGTCGAGCGCGTCGACCGTGGCCAGTTCGACGCCGACGTCGTGGACCGTGGCGTCGTCGACCCGGGAGGAGTCGTTGGTGATCTCGAGTTCGAGCTGATCGCCGCGCACGTGACGGAGACCGTCGTGCCAGTGGTGCCGGCACATGAGCTCGTAGCGGACCTCGTGGATCTCGTCGGGTTCGTCGACGGCGGTGTCGCCCACGACCTTGAGCGCGCCTGCGTAGACCTGCTCGCCGTTGACGATGCGGGCGTTGTGGGTGGCTCGCGCGCCACACCAGCAGCGAGCTTCGACCTGGAGTTCGCTGCGGACGTCGGCGAGCTCCAACAGGCGGGCGGTGCCACCGAAGAGCTCGCCTTGGAAGCTGGTGAGCAGTCCGAACGCGTAGACGTCGACGCCGAGTTCGTCGACGACACGGGCGAGCTGTTCGATCTGGCGGGGCTCGTAGAACTGGGCCTCGTCACAGATCATCGCATCGAGACCGCACGCCATGTGCACCTGCTGGGCCATGCGGTGGAGATCGACCGACGAGTCGACGATCTCGGCCTCTGCGGCAACGCCGAGCCGGCTCGAGACCTTGCCGACCTGGCGGTCGAGCTGGGTGGTCAACAGCACCGACAACCCCCGCGTGGTGAGGTTGTGCCGGATCTGGAGCGCCTGGGTGCTCTTGCCCGACCCCATGGTCCCGAAGAAGAAGCGAAGCTCTGCCACGGCGTCGAAACTACACGCCTGTCATCCCCAGTCAAGGGGCGCCGGCGGACTTTGCGGCAGTGCGCGCCCGGACCCCGAGCCGCTACGATCTGGCTCCCTGCGGGTGTAGTTCAATGGTAGAACATCAGCTTCCCAAGCTGAGAACGCGAGTTCGATTCTCGTCACCCGCTCCACAGGAAAGCCCAGGTCAGAAGGCTCATCGCAGCTTCCGCCTCTGGATCTGATCGGGCTCCGTGCCTACAGTGTGCCTAGAGGATCGGTGACCAGTAGGCACGAATGGGGAACAGCAGGCCGTTCGGCAACATCCGGAAACTCCCGTCCGGTCGCTATCAGGCGCGCTACTGGCACCTCGGCAAGCAGGTCCCGGCCGACGTCACCTTCGCCACCAAGGCCGACGCCCGAGCGTGGCTGGCCACGATGGAGACGGACCTTCTCGCCGGCCGCCACGTCGACCCGTCGAGCGGCCGGGAGCGATTCGGTGTGTTCGCCGAGCGGTGGCTCGAGGCTCGTGATCTCCGCCCTCGGACCAGGGACACGTACGCCTCACAGCTCGCCCACATCCTCGCCGAGTTCGAGTCGGTCGAGCTGCGCAAGATCACACCGTCGGCGGTGCGGGCGTGGCACGGCCGGCTGTCGAAGTCGGGGCTGCACGCCAACACCGTTGCCAAGGTCTACCGGTTGTTCCGGACGATGCTGGACACGGCCGTCGACGACGGGCTGCTCCGGACGAACCCGGTCCACATCAAGGGCGCAGCGGTCGAGCGCTCCATCGAACGCCCGATGCTCGACTGGGACGACATCGAGCGGATCGCCGACGCCATTCACCCTCGGTTCCGCGCGCTGGTGTGGGTCGGGGCCACCTCGGGACTCCGGTACGGCGAGCTCACGGGCCTCACCCGCCGCCACGTCGATCTCGAGGACCGAACGCTTCGTGTCGAGCAGGCGCTCACGTTCATCCGAGGCCAGGGCCCCACGTTCGGCCCGCCGAAGTCGACAGCCGCCCACCGGACGGTCGTGCTCCCCGGTGGTATCGCCGAGATGCTCGCTGCGCACATTGATGATGACGTCGGCGACGACCCGAACGCGCTCGTCTTCACCTCGGTGAAGGAGAGCCCGCTCCTCAACCGCTACTTCGCCCCCTACTGGAAGCGAGCGCTGAAGGCAGCCGGCCTCGACGAGTCGATCCGCTTCCACGATCTGCGCCACCACGCCGGCACGTCAGCAGCAACGGCGGGCGCCTCGCTCCGCGAGATCATGGCGAGAATGGGCCACGCCTCCTCCGATGCGAGCCTCCGCTACCTCAAGGCCTCCGCCCGCCGCGACGCCGAGATAGCCGAGGCGATGGGAGCACGGATGAGCGGAGAGCTGAAACAGAAGCAGAACTCGTGAGGCAGCCTTTGGTGCTCGAGTCCTGCTTGCTCGAAAGGAACGCAGGCGTGACAGCAAACCTTATCCGTATTACGGTTACTTGATGCAGATCCATCCGTCGGCCCTCAAACACGGGCTGACCGACGTCGAGATCCGCCACGCATGGAACAACGCCCTCGGCTACTTCACCGTCGACGCCGACACCGAACCACCCAAGGGTCTCTGCATCGGACCAGATCCAGCAGGGAACCTGCTCGAGATCCTCTACCTCGAACTCGACCACATCGAACTCGTCATCCACGCCATGCCACTTCGCCCGGTGTTTCGGGCTCACCTCACCGGAGACGACACATGACCAGCAAGGCAACCACCCCCAGCGACGAAGAGATCGCCGAGATCGCCGACGACTTCGCGACCCGCGAGTTCAGCGACGACGAGCTCGCATCCATCAAGAAATCCCGCCGCCGGACGCCCACCATCGGAGACGCCGCGGCAGAGGTGGTCACCTTCCGCGCCCCGCCGGCGTACAAGGAACGCATCAAGGCCCGAGCCCAGGCCGACCACACCTCCGAGAGCCAGGTCATACGCGACGCTCTCGACGCCTACCTCGCCAGCGCCGAGTAGCCGGCCTCGCCCAGAGCGAACGGTCCAGCCCCTCACCACACGAACGGCAGCCGAAACCACTTCCTCGGCGTCGACTGCGGCCCGGAACGAAGTGTGACACCCCGTCGCTGTGTCCCGATCGGGACTCGACAAGGGCCACAGATTGGGCATGACCTCATTGCGGGAAACGAACTCGGTCTCGGCGCCGGCACTCCTCGACGTGGCGGCTCTGGCCGACCGGTTGGGCGTGACCGAGCGCTTCGTTCGTCGGCTGGTGGCCGAGCGCCGCGTCCCGTTCGTCAAGCTCGGGAAATTCATCCGCTTCGACCCGAGGGACATCGAGTTCTGGCTCGAGGAGGCACGTGTCCCGGAGCTGTGAGTCCGTGCCCATCCAGTCGGGCACGGGGCATGCGGACCCGAGGACCTGCGACGCTGGAGGGACCTGTGCGCTCCGGAGGGGCCCACGCTCCGTGGCCTCGGATCTCCCGAAGCATCTCTCGGCCATCTCCCGACGTGCAGGTCCGAAGGACCTGCAAATGTGTCTGCCGGAATTTCGTTGGGGAGATCAGCTCGGTGGGCGGATCCGACCGGGTGACCGAGCGTGGTCGCTCGATCGGAGCCCCGCGGCGGGCCCATGGGCCGTCGAATGGCTTGGCGGAGTCGATCGTAAGTGCCGCTATGGGCGGTCGGCGGATGTTGAGACAGGGAGTGATATGCGTGGCCTGGCAACCTGATCTCAGGTTGTTGGCGGAGTTGTCCAGGCCGCGCGAGTCGTCTGCCACACGAACGCCTGACCGGTGTGGGCGACCGCCCGTTTCTCGCGCTGCTCGGTGTGCAGGAGCTGGTAACCGAGCTTTTCCGGGATTCGAGCGCTTGCGACGTTCGCGCAGTCCATGTGGATCTCGATCCGCTCAACGTCAGCCAGGCAGTCGAACACGGCATCGGTGAGTGCGGTCACGGCGGAGGTCGCGTAGCCGCGATTGTGTCGATCGCTGCGGACCCAGTAGCCGATCTCGACTGCGCCCGGTCCGACTCGCCGGTGCGCTCCGCCGCCACCGACGAGCGCGCCGGTCGATGACTCGCGGAACACGTATCCGAAGTCGGTGGCAGCTTCAAATGCGGCATGGCCAGCGGTCAGGACCTCAAGCTGGTCGGTGCGGGAGGGCATCGTTTGGGCCCAGTCCATCCATTGTCGGAGTTCGTGGAAGCTCGCCTGCACGGCTTCGAGTACGTCATCGACGTCGTCGGCTCGCCACCTGGAGAGGATCAGCGGGTCTGCTTCGATTGCGTCCGGCATGGCTGCCATCGGAGCAGTCTTGCAATCGAAGGTCGGCGAGACCCGCGACGTTTCGATTGGGCCGCCATGGAAGCCGTTGATTGCGCGGCGGCGCGGTTGATGTTCGGCGACCGCCGCGAATTCCGAGCGCCTGGGTGGGGCCCCATCGGTGCCGTTCTCGCGCTGTGCAAGCAGGCGATGCTGATGCGCGTTTCTGAGCGGGTCTGATCACCGGAGTGCGTTGGCGAATTGATCGCTGCTGGTCTTCCACCACCGGCGTCGCCGATCGAACCGCTCCTGGCCGCCCATCGATTCCCACATCTCGATGAACGGCGCCTCGCCGGCCTCGACCCGCCGCCGAACAAACTCCCCGCCTCGTGCGATCGACTCCGCCAGACAGTCGATCACGAGGTTCCTGCCATCCCGGTCGAGTCCGTACTCATCGCACACCAGTCGAAGCCGCGCCGGGCGGTCATTGCCCTCCCAGCCGAGTCGGGCAGCGTTGGTGTCGTCGTCGATCGGAACACACATCCGTGCGAACGCCGCCACGTCGAACTCGCGGCGACCAGGTGCGGCGAAGTCGAAGTCCAACAGCGCAACGGCTTCACCGTTGTCGAACACGACGTTCTCGAGACAGACGTCGTTGTGGCACATCACCTCGCCGCCCACTGGATCGGCCATCTCGTTGCTCCACGTGGTTGCGCCGAGGTCGAGACCGATCGACGCGTCATGCAACCGCCGGACGAGGCGAGCGATCGAGCCCAACGCGGCGTCCGAGCGCGCCCAGCTCGGGTACGGCGGCGCTGCGACCTCACCGGAGATGAACCGGAGTCGCTCTCGTCCATCCGGGTCGATCGTCACCGGTTCGGACGCGCCGGCGAAACCGACTCGGCGGAGCGCGGTGAGGTACCGGTGGATCGACTCCGAGTGCGGGTTCGAAGGACGCAGCACGTGGTCCCCGACCCGGACAACGGCGCCCGCGTTGGCGACACCGCCGTGCAGCACCTCTTCGTCAGCCATGACTCACAGTCTCGCGGTCGGAGCGGCGAAACGCCTGAACGTTCTCGCGCAGATCGCACCGAGCGCTGAAGTACCGATCGCGAGCGGGCGGCGTGGGCGATTCGGGTCGGTGATATGCGTCGCGTGCCTACCGGGCGGCGCTGAGTGTTCGAGCTCGTAGTGCGATCCACCAAGCTGTGGCAATCCACGCGACTGCCGCAGCGAACAGCCCCCATTCCAGTGGTGTATCGAGATCGTCGAGCCCACCTGCTGCGATTGCGATGGTCGTGAGTGTCAGGGCGCTTGCGACGAGGGTGCTGGCGATGGCGAATCTTCGGAGCCGCACCCTGTCTGACGGGGCAGTTCGTACCCGCCAAGCAATAGCCGCGGGTGGGACCGTGACGAGGAGCAGTGGCAGTCCGAAGTAGGCGCCAAAGAGTGAAATCGTGAGCACGGCGCCCAACAGTAGAAACGGTGCAACGACGATGAGCAGTGCGAGCGCAGCCTGCCGCACTAACTGTTCGTCGCTCACGCAATGGGTCTAGTCGAGATCCCGAGGGTCGCGGCTGCGATGGCGACAGCGGCAGCAATCCCGACGACGGCCCAGCACGTCCGTCCGATCCGTCGAAGGCTGCGCCGGGTTCAGCGGCTGAGTCGGTCGTCGTCATCGGCGACGAACGCCACTGCTCGAACTCGACCCCATCACGCGGTGCAGCCGGAACCGACCGACCTCAGCCATCGGTGGCGTCGTCCGACGCCGGCGCATCTTCACCAGCCGGCGCATCTTCAACAGTCGGCGCGTCGGTGGCCGGCACATCGGTGCCGGGTGGGGTGTCGGTCGAGTCGCCTCCTGTGAGAGCGAGGACGACCACCACCACGACGAGGATGACGACGGCGAGACCGACGACGCCGGCGAGCACGCCGCCCGACCCCGATCGTTGCGGGGTCGGCGCGGACGGCGAGATCGGCGCCGCCGGAACGATCGGGACCGAGATTTCGCTCCCGGCGAGCGGCGGGAGCTGGGCCTGGCCGGGGTCGATCGGGACGTCGACGGCAACGCCCGCCTGGAGGACGGACTCTGTCCACGCCGCTCCGTTCCAGTAGCGGCTCTCGCCCTGCGCGGTCGGATCGCGGTACCAACCCGGGGCCGGCAGCTGAGGAGTCATCGAATTCTGGTACTGCTCAGGAAGCCACGAGGTTCGACTTGGCGGCCTCGAACTCTGCGTCGCTGATCGCACCCTGGTCGCGGAGTGCGGCGAGCTTGGCGATCTCGTCGGCGACGGACGTGGACGATCCGGCGACGCTGCGGATGTAGTCGCGCTGAGCCTGGTCGACCGCTGCGGCGGCCGTTGCGCTGCGTTCCTGCATCGCGCCGCCGTTCACGATCAGATAGACGAACGACCCGACCAGGGGCAGGACGATCACGAACAGCGACCAGCCGGCCTTGCCCCAGCCCGACATGTCGCTGGCGAAGATGTCACCGATGATCGAGACGAGCATCCAGAACCACGCGATGAGGACGAAGAACCAGAGCATCGACCACAAAATGCCGAGAAGTGGCATGAGCACCCTTTCGGCAGGCTGACTCGACCCGGGTGGTCGGCGTCAGCCGGGAACGTACCGGGGGCTCAGAAGGACTACGAGGGTGAACCCGAGTCTCACCCTGCGCACCGCGATCGATCACTGGGGCCAAGCGGGGTGAACCGTGGTTTCACCCCGGCGCCACCCTCGAGGGCCGCCTGCGCCGTGGGCACACTGTCCGAGTGTGGAGTCCGTGAGGGTGCAACTCTGCGTCCGTGCGCCGACTCGTCGTGTGCTCGGCGGCGGCTCGTGAAGCCCGTCGACGCGAGGACCGATCGTGACATCCCCCGAAACCCCGACCGACGCACCTGCGCCAGCCCCGTCGTTGGCGGCGTCGCTGTCGGCACTCGGGGTGATGGTGGCGGCGATCCTGGTGTCGGTCGCCCTGTTCGGCGGCGAGGTCGACAGCGGTCCGTTGCAGGTGGCGATGACCCTCGGCCTGTCAGCAGCCGTGCTGATCGCCGCGCGATCGACACACGACCGACCACGAGAGTTCCTCGGTGAGTCGATGGTCGGCGGGATCACCTCGGCGATCGCCACCTTCTTCCTCATCATCGTCATCGGCATGCTCGTCTCGTCGCTGCTGCTCGCCGGGACGATCGCGACGATGTTGTCCTACGGCGCCGAGCTCGCCACACCGACGATTCTCTACCCGGTCGCGCTGATCGCGGCGACGTTGATCGGCCTCGTCCTCGGAAGCTCGTTCACGACCGTCGCCGGGCTCGGTGTCCCGTTCGTCGCGTTGGCTCCACTGATGGGGCTCTCACCGGAGGTCGCCGCCGCCGCGGTGGTGGCCGGCGCGTTCACCGGCGACGGCATCGCCAGGGTCTCCGACACACTCGTGCTGACCACGGACATGGTCGGTGGCGTCACGCCGGCTCGCCAATCGAGCATCATGGCTCGACTCGTGGCGCCGGGCTGGGTCGCGACGCTCGCGCTGATGATCTACCTCGGGATCCGCGACGGCGGCGGATCATTCGACGGCGGCGCCGTGACCGAGGTGATCGAGACCGAGTTCGCGGTATCGCTCCTGTGTCTGCTCCCGCTGCTCCTCGTGTTCATCATCTCGACGAAGTCATCGGCGTTCTTCGCCGTGCTCGGCGGAGCGCTGTCCGCCGTGGTGATCGCCGGCGTCACCCAGCGAGACCTGATCGAGCGACTCGCCGACGACGACCAGACCTACATCGTTCAATGGGCGAAGGTCAGCATCGAGACGCTGGCCAACGGCTTCGACCTCGACAGCCCGACCGTCGAGCTGAACAGCATCTTCTTCGGCGGGGGCGCCGTCGGCCTGCTCCCGACGGTGTGGCTCATCCTCGTGGCGTCCGCATACGGCGGCCTGATGTCGAGAACCGGCATGCTCGCCGTAGCGATCGCACCGCTGCTCCGTTGGGCCAGGACGTCGGCGCGACTCATCATCGCCTCGGCGGCGACCACCACCGGTTTCAACCTCGCCATGGCCGACCCCTACGTCGCGATCATCGTGAGCGCCGAGACCTACCGGGACAAGTTCAAGTCGGCGCGGCTCGAACCGGTTACGCAGTCCGCGTCGATCGCCGCCTCGGGTTCGCTGCTCTCGAGCGTCATCCCGTGGAACGTCCACGGAGCGTTCGTCGCCGGCGTGCTCGGGATCAGCACGCTCAGCCTCGCCGGCTACGCCGTCGTCATCTGGGCGACCCCGCTCGTCCTGGTTGCGTCGGCCGTCCGGCTCGCTCGCAAGGACGCCATCCCGACCGGCGCACGACCCGAACGACGCGTACGGCCCCGAGCCCGCGACACGCCCGGCGCGCCGAACGTCGATCTAGCGGCATGGGCGTCGGAGCGGGGTGAACATCGATTTCACCCAGCCCCAGCATGGAGACCCGGCGGTGGACCAGGACTACGAATACGCCGTGGTCGTCAGCGCTGTCAGTCCGGGGGGCGCTCCGAGTGCCCGTGCGGTTGACGCCCGATGATCTCGGACTTCTTCGACCGACGAACCGCCAAGAAAGACGTCGCATCGGGTCTCACGCTCGCTGTCGAGAGCATTCCCGACGGTATGGCCGTCGGCACGCTGGCGGCCCTCAACCCGGTCACGGGCGTGTACGCCTACATGATCGGCGGGTTCTCGGGCGCGTTCTTCACCAGCTCGGTCTCGATGAGCATCCAGGCGACCAGTGCGATGGCACTGATCGTCGCCGGCGTGCCCGAGGTCTCTCCGTCGGAAGAGACCGCCCAGGACGCCCTGTTCATCCTCACCCTCCTCATCGGCTGCTTCATGGCGGTGCTGGGCCTCTTGAAGCTCGGCAGCATCCTGCGCTTCGTGCCGGACTCGGTGATGGCGGCCTTCACCCACGCGGTCGGCCTGTCGATCATCCTGGGGCAGCTGAGCAACCTCACCGGGTACGCCGCAGACGGTGACAACAAGATCTCCCAGACGATCAACCTCCTTGACAACCTCGACCAGGTAGAACTGACTGCGCTGGCCACCGGGGTGGTCGCCATGGTCGTGATGATCGCCATGAACCGGACGCGGTTCGCCACCATGGGCATCCTGTTGGCGATGTTCGTGGCGTCGCTGGTGCCCGGCGATCTTCAACTGGTCCGACGTTGCGCTCGTCCGCGACATCGGAGATATTCCCGGGCAGCTGCCGCTGCCGATCTTCCCCGACCTGTCCTCCTTCGGCGACCTGGTCCCGGCGCTGATCGGGCCGGCGATCGCGCTCGACCATCGTCGGCTTGGTGCAGGGAGCGGCCGTCACCCACGCATTCCCGAACCCTGACGGGAGCAAGTCCGACCCGTCCGGCGACTTCACCGGGCAGGGGCTGGCCAATGTGACCACCGGCTTCTTCCAGGGAATGCCGGTCGGCGGGTCGTTCTCGGCGACGGCCATCCTCGCCGAGGGAGGCGCCAGGACCCGGTTCGCCAACATCGCCGCCGGAGCCGGTATCGCCGTGGTGCTGCTCGTCTTCAGCGGCGCGATGGAGTCCCTCGCCATGCCGGCCCTCGCCGGGTTCCTGCTCGTGCTCGGCGTCGGCGTGCTGAAGCCGGCTCAGGTCGCCGCCACGTGGCGACTCGGCGGGCTGGATCGCTGGGGGATGGTGCTCCTGATCGCGGTGGCGCTCCTGAGCTCGCTGCAGAGTGCAGTCTTCGTCGGCGTTGCCCTGGCGATCCTGATCTACGTCGTCCGCGAGTCGAAGGGCATCACGGTCAGGACTGCGGTGTATGAGGACGGCCAACTCGTCTCAGAACACGACGTCGAGCCCACGCTCGGTGCCGAGCCGATCGTCGCGCTCAACACCTACGGGTCGCTGTTCTTCGCGTCCGCCGAGTACTTCGAGGCCCAACTCCCGCATCCGGACGCCGAGACCACGCCGACCGTCGTGATCCTCGACCTGCGCGGACACCAGACCCTCGACACGACGACGCTCAACATGTTGACCGGCTACGCCAAGACACTCCGAGAGCACCAGTGCCGGCTGATGTTGGCCGAGGTCGAGGCGGACGCCCGGGAGACCCTCGAGCACACCGGGACCCTCGACGACCTCGGCAGCGACAACGTGTTCGCAGCAACCGAGCGGGTTCGACAGTCAGTCGTCGATGCGCAGGCAGCAGCCGAGCAGTGGCTCGCCAGCCAGCGCTAGCAGGTCACCTCGACTCGGTCGCCTGCCGGCTCGCGCGACAGACCCTGTCACAGGTCGTCGTGCTTCATCAGTCAGCGCGGGCCGTGTACCCCACCGCGGCGGGGCTGGAGGCCTACTGGCCTGCGAAATGCTTTGCCGCTGTCCGCAGATACCCGGGTGAATAATCGGTTCCCGAGATCTCGTCCGGGTTCGGGGCCAGACCGAAGTACATGCCGCAGAAGTCTCGGGCAGGATCGACGTAGATGCCCTGACCCATGTTGCCGTGCTTGAACATTGCGCCGTCGGCGAAGGAGTGGTCCCATTGAGCGGTGTTGGTGAGCGGCTTCTCGCCGAACCAGCCGAGTCCGTAGCCCTCCTCGGTGGAGCCCACGTAGGCCGCCGGGTCGCCCATGGACTGGATGGTCTGCAGGAGCCGTTCCGAGACGATCCGTTCCTCGGACACCACGTGCCAACTCGGCGTGTACGACAATGCGAACCGCAGCACGTCCTCCGGTGTGGACGCGACGATGCCGGCAGCCGCCGGCGAGCCGTCGGGACAGAGCCCAGCGAGGTACGGGCTCTTCGCCCCGATCTTCGACCAGACCCGCTCGTGGAAGAAGTCCTGCCAGCGCATGCCGGTCACGTGTTGGGTCGCGAGCACCAGCGTCTGGGTATTGGCCCCGGAGTAGCGGAAGTGGGTGCCGGCGGGTTCTCCCTCGAGTGGTTGCGCATGCTTTGACATCTCGCGCCAATCGCCTGTGCCCTCGAAGACGGCGGTGAAGAAATGAGCGATCCAGGTGTCGGGGTTGAGCAGGTTCGCGATGCTCTCTTCGATGTCGAGCCCGGACGCCATGTTCATGACGTTCTTGACGGTGGCCTGTTCCCAGTGTGTGCCACGGAGTTCGGGCACATAGGTCGGCACCGGCTTGTCGGGATCGACCTTGCCTTCGTCGATCAGCATCGCCATGAGCAGCCCGACCGTCGTCTTCGCGGCCGACATCCAGATGTGGGAGTCGGTGGGGTTCATGCCAGGGAAGATCTCGAACACGACCTTGCCCTGGTGGGCCATCATCATCGCCTGAACCTGCCGTTTGCCGACCAGGTACTCCCGCAGCGGTGGCGTGGTGGAGCCGTCATCGGCGGTGAAGGTCAGATCCAGCACTGTCGGATCGATCGACCGTTCGAGCCTGGAGAACTCGTCCGATGGCGGCACATACGAGCAATTGAAGAACTCGGGGATGTTCAGGTTGTAGTAGATCGACTGCTCGCTACCGGATTGCCAGTTCGGGAAGCTGTAGTCCTGCCTCGCCTGCTCGATGAACGCTTCCGATTGTGGCTGCTTCCACTTCGCCATCGGGCTGTCGACCTCGAGCGGCTCGAAGCCTGACGCACCGGCGCGCTCTGGGCTGGGCACTGACTGGATATCGTCACTGGGCACTCTAGTTACTCTCTTGTTGATTGGTCGATACTTCACTTCGGAGGTCCTCGATGCCGGCGCTGGCGTTTACTTCCAGACCTCGCTCATGACTCGGTAGATGTTGCCGCCGACGAACTTGAGGCAGTCGTCCTCGGAGTAGCCCTCGTCGAGCAGTTTGTCCACGAGGGCCGGGAGGATCTGATAGGAGGCAGGTGTCGGGAACCCCATGGCGCCGGTTTTCGCGGTGTAGCCACCGTCTGGGAAGATCGCTGCACCGAATGGCGTCTGCATCCCATCGGACGTGAAGGTGACATCCGGGATGAAATCAGAACCGTATCCGACATGGTCGATGCCAACGAGGGAAACCATGTAGTCGATGTGGCGGAAGAGCATCTCCGTCGTCACGATCTCCGGGTTGGACATGTCGACGAAGGCGCCCACGCAGTTGATGGAACACACACCACCGCTCTGCGCAATCGCTTTGATCACCGAATCCTCGAGACTGCGCGGGTATTTTGCGATCGCCATGGCGACGGAGTGGGAAGAGATGACCGGTTGGCTGCTCCGCTCGATGGCGTCGAGCGACGTGCGTTCACCGGTGTGACTGACATCCACGAGCATGCCGTAGCGGTTGTAGGCATCGATGAGTGTCTTTCCGTAGTCGGTCAGCGGACCGTTCTCTTCGACGAAACATCCGTCACCCACGGGATTTCGCTGGTTGTAGGCCAACAAGCAGTAGCCATAACCGAGTTGACGCCAGATCGCGACATTGTCGGGATCACCTTCGAAGTGGCCGGTCCCCTGATGCGTGAAGTAGAGCCCGAGCTTCCCTTCGGCGATTGCGTCGTCGATGTCCTTGGTCGTCCGCACGATCTTGTACTTGTCAGGGAACTCGTTGATCTTCCCGAGATAGAACTGCAGCGCCTTCAACGACACCGAGGAGGATGTATTCAATGCATCAGCTGAAGGGCACAGAGCCATCACCTTCACTCCGCCGGCAATGACACGGTCCATGTAGTCATGAAACTCCGGGGCTTCAGGAGTCGACCACTGCTCTGGCCAGGTGCCGGAGAAGAGCGTGTCGATGACCAACGAGTCGTGGACCATCTTCTTCGCCCGGTCAGAAGACGGGTACTCGTGCAACCGCTGAGGGATCTTGGAGTAGTCCTTCCCCGTCGCGTACGGGTTGTATTCCGTCGCAAGGGGATTGTCTGCGGTGGCGTACGGATGATCTTTGGTGGCGTACGGGTTGACATCCGTTGCTGGCGCTGAGTCTTCTTGGTTCACGGAGATCCCTCTGGCTTGCAGGTTCAGGGGTCCGAGCACCTGAGTGTTTGGACCCGGTCCACGAAGCACCCATGATGCTCGAACCCCTCAGAGAAGAGGGTTTCAGGATTCGATGGCGTCGTCGATCTGGTCAGCCGACTTCGACACGGCCTTCGCCAGTTTGTCATAGTCGTCGCGGTCGATCGCCTTGCTGACCCGCTTGGCGGCCTTGCCGAGCACCGCCTCGACACGGTCGAGATACACGTCCTCCACGACCGCGACGACGGCTGACGAGTTCGCCGGGAAGTACTCGTCGAGTTCGACACCGAGTTCCTTCTCTTCGTGCTTCTTGGTCAGGTGTCCGAGCAGCGCACCGATCCCGGCACCGATCGCGGTCGAGGCGAGCAGCGGCGGAGCGAAGAGACCGACGACGAGACCTGCGCCGCCGCCGAGCATCGCTCCCGCAGCGGTGTCGCCGTCGCCGGCCTCGAGCACATCGACGCCACCGCTCGCATCGCGGCTCATCACGATCGCACCGACGACCTGCAGATCTGGTCCCTCCGCAGCCTTCAACTCGTCGAAGTCGGCCCGGGCACTGGTGCCATCGGCGTAGGTGGCGGCGTAGAGGACGAGGTTTTCTTCCGCTGACATGGCTGTTCTCCGTTGCGTGAGGGGATCGGGTCAATCGACCGTGCGGCAGCCGAACGATTCGACTACTCCCGGGAACGTAGGGCTCCACGGTCGTCGGGGCGAGCGCGGCGAGGGTGAACGACGCATTCACCCCGAGGGAGACGCACGAGACGCGATCGTCTCTCGGTGGGGAGTAGGCCCGCCTGCGGACAGCAGTCAGACATCCCTCGCCGGCGAGCGCCATCGCCGCGTGCGGGGTATCGCGGTCATGCGGTTCGGTCGGGCCCGGCGGGCGTCGGTGCGGGGCCGTAGACCTGGTCGATGTCCTGGTCGTCGGGAACTCGCCGCTTCTTCGAAAGTGAAGCAGCGATCGCGAACGACACGATCGGGGTCACGTAGGCGAAGACCGTGTAGGGCGCCCACTCCACCGCAGCGATACCGAGCGTGCCGGCGAAGAGCGCTCCGTGGATGTTCCAGGGGATGATGTGCGACATGGTGGTTCCCGAGTCGGCGATCGACGCCGACAACACGACGGGTTCCAGGCGCTGACGCTGGTACTCGCTGCGGAACGTGCGCCCGACGAGTTCGATGCTCGTGTACGGATCGGCGGTCACGAGATTCATCCCGATCGATGACGCCATCGTCACACCGATCAACGAGATGGTGTTCCTGGTCCAGTTGATCACCGGCGTCACGACCCGATTGAGGATGCCCACGTAATCGACGATCGCGCCGAACGCCGCTGCGACCAGCACCAGCCAGATCGTCGTCAACATCGACGCGGTGCCCCCGCCGGCGAACACACGATCGATGTCGTCGTTGCCGCTGTCGAGGGCGAACCCGTTGGCGAAGGTGTCGATCCCGACTTCGATCACGCTGCCGAAGTAGCTCCTTCCATCGTCAGC
Source organism: uncultured Acidimicrobiaceae bacterium (assembly GCA_963716795.1). Lineage (GTDB taxonomy): Bacteria > Actinomycetota > Acidimicrobiia > Acidimicrobiales > UBA8592 > CAVQUE01. The sequence goes on from CAVQUE010000012.1 coordinate 168,676, forward strand.
CAAGGAGACGATGAGGTCGTGCTGAGTGAAGCCTGCAAGGACGACGGCAGCGATCGCCGGGATCACCAACGACAAGAACGCGGACATGCCGCGAGCGGACAGCACCACGATCAGCAGAATCGGGAGGAACGCGAGCAGCGACACGTTGAACTGCTCGCTCACGGCGTCCTTCACCTGACTGAAGTCGCCACCGCCCTGCGTCGATTCGACCGTGAGACCGAGCACCAAGTAGACCGCTGCGGTGATGATCGCCGCCGGGATCATCGTGCGCGTCACGGCCTTGCAGTGCGTCGCGATGGTCTCGCCCCCCACGGTGGCGACGGTCAGGTTCGCCGTGTCGGAGATCTTGGCCACCTTGTTGCCCAGGATCGCACCCGACACGACGGCGCCGGCCGCGATCGCCGGGTCGACGCCGAGCACCGATGCCAGGCCGACCATCGACACGCCGAGCGCACCGACCGTGGTCAGCGAACTCCCCAACATGTAGCTCAGTGCGCCGGCGAGCAGGAACACGGTGACGTAGAAGTAGTCAGCGGTCAGCAAGTCGACGCCGTAGTAGACGACCGCTGCAACCGCACCGCACAGGTACAAGGTCCCGATCAGCGAACCGATCGCCAGGATGACGAAGAGTGTTCCCACCACTCCGTTGATCCCGTTGTCGATGGCCTTGCTGATGACGGCGCCCGTGTGCCCGTATCGAGCCGCAACAGCGATGGAGATCAGCGTTGCCAGCGTCATGCTCACCTGGAGCGGGCCGTCGGCGACCTCGCTGCCGAACATCACGACCGAGACGACGATCAGCACGATCATCGAACCGATCACGAACAGCGACGCGGCCATCGACGGCTGGGTCCCACCTCCGTCAGGTGGCGCGGCACCGTCGTCGGTGCCGTCGGTGGGCGAGCCCGGAGGGGTCTGCATCAGGATTCCTCCGCGTCGTTTGCGTCCGTCACTGCCGGTTCGAGCTTGATACCCGGGAGCGCCATGATCGAACCGGCGACGTAGAGACCGGCGAGAATGGCGAAGATCTGGAAGAGGACTCCTTCGACAGAACCAGTGGCACCCGTACCGGGAACCGAGCTGGCGGCCCGCAATGACGCGTACGCAGCGACGCCTGGCACCAGGATCAAGATGCCCGGGAGCACCACGATGAGCGGGCTCGAGCGCTTGCGGAGTCGAACGAACAGACCGGCGAACAGCCCGAGGGCGAGCGCTCCGAGAAACGGGCCCTGCCAGACGCCTGCTCGACCGCCGAGTTCGAGACCACCGTAGGCAAAGAGCCCCGCGGCGACGGCCCACGGCGCCTGCCTGGGCGATACCTGGAACACGATGACCAAGCCGATCATCAACACGACGAGGAACAGCCACTGCACGAGCGCCGGCGGCCGCGCCGAAGCGGGAAGGTCGGGGCTGCCGAACATCGCGCGCACTGCCATCGCCCCCATGGACGCCCCGGCGAACAGGCCGATGGTGACCATGGTCGAGCTGATGAAGCGATTCCATCCGAGCAGTGTGTGACCGATGGCGAGTTCGTAGACCCCCAGCGTCAAGCCCAGCCCCGGGATCAGCACCACGAACGCACACAATCCCACGATGTAGGAGTTGCCACTCCCGACGATGACCCCGACGACGCTGGCCAGCACCGAGGCAACGAACGACGCCACCACGTAGATCCGACTGCTCAACCACTCATGGTCGCTCGATACCCGGACCAACAGAAAGACGACGATGCTGAGTGCCGCAGCCAGTCCGACGTCCTGCCAGGCTGCGGACAAGATCACCGCGAATCCGGCTCCGCACGCAGCATGGGCCACGCCGACGACAGAAGGCCGGTAATACGGACGAAGGGCCTCGATGTCGTCCAACCGCCGGTTGGCTTCGTCGACCGGAATCGCACCCGTGCGGATCCGGTCGGCCAGGCGCATCGTCTGAGCCAGCTTCCCGAGGTCGTAGGAAACGGCGCCCAGCGTGGTCATCATCCGGTGTTGGCCGGTGCCGCTCCGTGCGTCGACGGTGAAGTCCAGGTAGGTCGGCGTCGCGATCACGCTGCCGGTCAGGCCCATCGCCGATCCGACGTCGGTCATCAGACCGTTCAGTTCATAGCCCGGCAACCCGTATTCGTACGCCAACCTCCCGAGCCGCAACGTCAGCTCGATCTCAGGCGTCGACTTCGGGGCGGACGCCGGCTCAGACGTCACTCAGACCTCGTTTCGGCGAGTCAGCATGGACAATGGGAAGGCTCGAGACTCGTCACGTCACGTCACGTCACGTCACGTCACGGCACGGCACGGCACGGCACGGCACGGCACGACCGTGCCGACGTTAGGACAGGCCGATATGGGTGTCGTCGGGGATGCGGGGTGAATCGTCCAGTCACCCCGTGCCGAGGTCGCCTGTGGTTCGGTGAGGGAGCCCCCTTGCTGCGTCAGCGCCCGGAGGGTGAACGCAACGATCACCCGATGCGTCCGTTGTGCCGATGTCACCGACGGTCGAAGATGCCCCTGCGCTCCGGGCTGATCGCACCGACCGCGAGAGCGCTGACCCCAACTCCCGGACAAGGACGCTGCATGTCTCCTGACCAACCACTGCTCGACGGCGACGGCCGCGCCGGACTGAGCGCCGGAGCCATCGCCACCATCGGTGGTCTCGCGCTGCTGCTCGTCTTCATGGTCCAGAACACCGAACGGGTTGCCGTCAGCTTCCTGTTCTGGGACCTCGACTCGCCCGTCTGGCTCATGGTCCTCGGCGCCGCACTTCTCGGAGCGATCGTGCTGTACGGGCTCGGCGTGGTACGTCGGCACCGTCAGCGCAACGCGTGAGCCTCCAGCCCAGGAGTATGGCGAGCTCGAGCCGAGGCGAAAACGAGCGTCACCTCTCGACCGGATCGGGCGTGGCGAGTGAGATCCCGAGCTCTCCGCATCGCTCGATCGCGTCGTGCAGCGTGCCGACGCCGAGTGCTCGGTACGCCTGCTGCGCGTAGGTCTTGACCGTGTTCACGGACAGATGCATCTGCTCGGCGGCCTCGCGTCGGGACGCTCCTGCGGCAAGTGCGGCGAGCACGTTGCGTTCTCGTGCGCCCAACAGCGGCTCGTCGGCGCCCATCTCGACCATCGCGGCGACGCGACGCTGCAGAGCGTGGAGCATGCCGGGCTGGGCCATCGACGCCACGATCGGTTCGACCTCCGACAGCATGCTGCGTGCCGCATCGATGTCGCCTGACTGGACGTGCGACCACGCTCGAAGCAGTCTGGCCACGCAGATGAGCGACGGGAAGCGGATCGTCTCGACGATCTGCTCGACCCGTCGGTACACGTCGGCGTGATCGACCGTGGGGTCGGTCACGAGCAGTGCAGCGAGGGCCCAGCCGACGTCGGTGATGTTGCTCCCGTGATACTCCGACAGGGCGACGGCCTCACGCGCGTGCTGCAAGGCCGCCGGTCTGGCTCCATCCAGCAGCTCGCACACGGCGATCCTGCCGAGGCAGGCGATCCGCACGGGTGCCACGTTGGGGTCGTCCGCCGGGAACGCGTCGACGACCCACTGCGACAACTGACGCACGACTCCGGCTCGCCGGCAACCAGCAGCACTTGGATGAACGACGAGATGTCGTGGGCGAGTGCGATCTCTCCGAACGTCGGTCGGGACGTGCCGTCGGGACGCAACGAGTCGAGGTCGAGAGCCGAGAGGGCCTCGAACGCCAACTCCGCAGCGTCGGCCAGCCGGCCGGCCAAGTGCAGCTCCCGGCAGCGTTGGACCTCGACCGCCAAGTGGAGAATGTGCGTGTGCAGCTCCTCCGGCTCGCTGTTCAACAAGTTCGTGGCCAAGGCTCGCACAACGGTCACCAGCTGGGTTTGGCCGGACCGATGTGCGCTTTCGGCGAGCAGGATCAGTAGCGCAGCGCTCGACGCCACGGTGTCGGATGGCAGCCGATCGATCCATCCGTTGACGGCGTCGTAGCGACCCTCGCCGAGCGCTCGAGGCCCGAACTCGACGATCGCTTCAACCGCGGCGAGGTCGTCGCCCGCACCGAGCAGGTACTCGATCGCCTCCCCGTGGCGTTCATGTGCTCGGCACCACTGCGCGGCCCGGCGCTGGAGTTCGGCCGCGCGCCCGGGCGCCACCCGGTCCAGGCGACGCCGCAGCCACGACCGGAAGACCAGGTGGTACTGGAACGTGAGCCGCTGTCCGCCGCCGATCCACTCGGTGAACATGTTGGAGCGCATCAGATGCCGGAGCACGTCCTCGCAATCGGTTCGGCCGCTCAGCTCGCAACAGAGCGCCGGGTCGATCGCCTCGAGGACACAGGTATCGAGCAGGAATTGCTGGATGTCAGGCTCGATCGACAGCGAACACCTGATTGCCGATGACCTCGTCGAAGTAGCCGTAGCCGTCGTTCGTCACTTCGACCGACGACATCGAGATGGTGGTGTCCCTGAGCAGGAGACCACTCACTGCGGCACCGAGTGCCCAGCCGTCGGTCTGCTGGTGGACGAGGTCGACATCTCGATCGCTGACCTCGCGGCCGGCGGCCGCGCGCACGATCGCCGCGTTCTCCCGTTGGCTCAGGCGGAGATCGGTCGCAGAACACGTCGCAAGGAGGCCCCGACGGCGCTGGTCGTCGAATCCCGCTGGAGGAATCCACCTGCCGACGAGCACGACTCGAAGCGCCTCGCCATGGACGGATCTCAGGTCGCGAACCACTTCGAGCGACGGTGCGTCGTCGAGCTCGTGGACGTCGTCGATCACCAGGATCACTCGACGGCCGGCGTGCTCGACGGAACCTGCCAGGACCGACATCGAGCCCACAGCGTCAGAACCGTCGGGGCGGAGTTCGTGCCCGTCGGCCGGTAGCAGGACGTCGAACAGATCGGCAGCCAAGACCTTCGAGTCGCGGTGCTGCTTCCGGATCGACAACCAAGCAACATCGGCGAGCCGGGTCGTCGATGCCCATGCCCTCACCGCCGAGGTCTTGCCGGATCCCGCCGGTCCGGTGACTTCCCCGCCCGACAGCTCGAACAACCGCTCGAGTTGCGCGTCGACGCGTTCGCGATGCAGCAACAAGAGGTCTTCGCGGAACGTCACAGACGGAGGATATCGAAGGCCGAGGAGTCGATTGTTCGGGAGCCTCGTGCGGTATCGGATTGCGACCGACGAGTTCCTCCACCGGCCACGATCCCGGAGTACGTCCGCTGGTGGATGTGGGAGCGGCCGTCGAGTCGACGGACGAGTGGTTGCCGTGATGACGGTTCAGTTCGCGAGCGTCGCAGCGATGACCTCGCCCACGGCGCGTGAGTTGAGGTAGGGCTCGGGATGGTGGCCGCGGTGTCCGTTGTCGATCAGTCGTTCCTCGACTCTGCTCCCGAACCGGCCCGGCATCTCTCATCGCCCAAGCCGTCGCAAACTGGTGCCGGTTCACAACAGCGTGAACACGATCTTCATCGACCCCGGGTCGCCGTGGCAGAACGCGTGGATCGAATCGTTCAACGGACGATTCCGCGACGAGCTGCTCAACGGCTGGCACTTCGACTGGTTCCTCGAAGCCCGCGTGATCATCGAGGACCACCGCATCGACTAAAAACACTGGCACTCCGACAGATCATGAGTCCAATCCGACGCACAGGCGTCGGGCGAGCCGCACATCTCGGCACCCACCCAGACACACGAAACGATTGCAGCAAGCTCCGGCCCGCTCGTCGACTCGGACACCGGGCCGATCAGAACGTGCGGCCGGCCCACCGCTTCAGCCGCACAGATCCGGCATCGCGCGCATGGTCGACAGCGCCGGTGCCGCACATATCGCGAGCGCCGTGGCAGGGCCACGACCTCATCGGGCCGCACGAGTTCGGCCCTTATGAAGTGCTCGATAATCGCGGCGCCGGATCTACCAGCCGATCGCTGATCCGGTGGCGGCACGAGAAGCTCACGCCGCAGCGCCCCGCTTGCCGTGCCTACAACATCGAGCGTGTGCTCGAGTCACCGCAGTTCGCCGAGATCTGGGTACGCGCGAACCGCATCGCCCACGAGACGTTCGTCGCCATTCTTCGTGGCGAGACCCCACCGGCGGTGTCGACCGCTGACGGTACGGTGACGCTGACTCGCGAAGCGGCGTCAACGTCGGCACCGAGATCGGCCTGCCGCAAGCCGCCCTGGACCGCATTCCCGAGGGCGTCGGGCAGATCACGATCTTCCAGTCCAACGAGCTGCAGCAGGCTGAGACCTACGTCAAGGTGCTCGACTTCTTGGCCTGGTTCCTGTTCGTCGTGACGATCGGGTTGTACGTGCTGGCCGTCTATCTGGCCGCTCCTCGTCGTCGTCGTGCACTGTCGATGGTCGGCTGGTCGCTGGTCGTCTACGGCGTGTCGGTGTACGCGCTCCAAGCGCTCGGAGTGAAGACCGGTGTCGACTACTACGTCTCGAGCAACACCAACAAGGACCTCGGGACGCCATCGCAACGGTGGCAACCGAACTGCTCCGCCAGTTGGCGCTGGCCGGCATCGTCTACGGCCTCCTGATCGTCGGTTTCGCTGCGCTGCTCGGACCGCACCGCTGGGCGGTCGAGCTGCGCCGGCACAGCCCGATCACGTCACCCGCGCAGCGGTCGGCGGGGCAGTGGTGCTCACCCTCGTGGTGCTGTGGTGGAGCCCGGGCAACGCTTTCGAGCGGTGGTACACGGCCTTGACCGTCCTCGCCCTGATCGCCGGTGCGATGGCTGCATTGGTGGTGCAGTCCCGAAAGGACGCCGCAATCAACAACAGCGGTGTGAACAGCGTCGAGGACGAGGAAGTATTGACGACAGCCTGACGTCGCGGCTGGGCGCGACGAAATCACCCCGATCTCTCCATGCGGTCGAGGTAGTGCGGACGTGCGCAAGACTTGCTGTCGGATCTGTGTCTTTGACGAGTCGTCTCGTTGGTGGCCGAGGCTTCTCCACGAGGCCGCTACCAGGAGTCGAACGGCGACCGCCAGGCCGAGCGGCAACGGTCCGGGTTGCATCGTGAACTCCAGACCGCTGGACTCGTCGACGGTGACGTTGGAGCCGAGGTACGGGAACAGGCTCGATGTGACCGGCTCGGTGGGGACGTGCTCCCGCCCTGCGCTGAAACGACACCATGGCCACCACGCTCGAGGATGGGCCCCGTGACACCGCCGTGCGGGCGCTCGAACCGCAGGGCTGGGGGATCGGCTAGCGACGGGGTCCGTCGGGGCCGAGCTTGATGCGCTCGCGGAACGTCTCGGGCCCGAGCAGATCCGCAAGCTTGAACGAGAACTGTGCGGGAGTGACCGTGAAGCCGCTTTGGAAGCCGCTGACCTCGCCGGCCATCGCTCCGGCATCGGCCACCAGTGCCTTCCGTTCGGGGTCGCTCAGGTCGAGCCCATCCAAGGCGTCGTCGTCGTCGGCCACCGTCTTCGCGAAGTCGGCCTCAGCGATCATCCGGTTGAACACCTCTATGGCGACATCGTGGGACATGACGTTCCTCCAGGGTTGACTCTCCGACCAAGACGGTGATTGGTGCGCCGGGTTACAACCGCGGAGTTCCGGCCCACGTCGCCGTCACCTGCGGAGATACAGTCCCGACCATGGCCACCGAAGAGCCCCTCGCCATGGAGGTCGTGGAGGTGTACCCCCACGACGCCGAGGCCTTCACCCAAGGTCTCGAGCTCGCGTCGGACGGCTGGCTCTATGAGACCACCGGTGGGCACGGTCGATCATCGCTACGTCGAGTGGACCTTCGAACAGGGGCGATCGATGCCCGACTCGACCTCGACGATGCGTATTTCGGCGAAGGCCTTGTCGAGGTTGCCGAACACCTGATCTGGCTGACCTGGGAGCACCAGGTCGCGTTCGTCGTCGACCGCGAGAACCTCGAGATCGTCGACCAGTTGCACTACGACGGCGAAGGATGGGGGATCTGCCGGGCCGGCGACAAGCTCTGCATGAGCAACAGCACCGGCACACTCCTGTTTCGCGACCCGGAGACCTTCGAGGTCACGGGCGAGCTCCCGGTCAGCCGGACCGGATCGGCCTACGGGCCGCCAAACGATCTCTCGGCAGTCGGGGACGTCGTCTGGGCGAACACCTGGGCCCCGACGCTCGACGAGATACTCGGCGTGGATCTGCACACCGGACAGGTCGTCGCCGCTGTCGACGGGCGAGGCCTCCTACCCGCAGCGGTCCATCGACAATTGTCCGACATGCTCAACGCCATCCTCAACGGCATCACCCACGACCCTGCCGACGACACCTTCCTCGTCACGGGAAAGCTGTGGCCACTGCTGTTTCGGGTTCGCTTCGTCCCCGCACCCGAGCGCCTGATGCCCCGCGGGGCAACCCTCTCTGGCTGACCAGCGCACCCCCTGGACACCGAGCCCTCATCCACGCCATGGCACTTCGCCCCGTGTCACGGGCTCACCTCTCGCTCAGTCGGTGGCGCTGCGGATCAGCAACACCGAGGCGATCACGGTCCAGATGAAGACAGCGAGGCCGCCGATCAGGCCCAGGCTGGCGACCCCACCAGCAGGATCGCCGCCGAACACCCACGTTCCGCCGATCAACGAGACCACACCTGCGAGGCAGCCGAGGCCGGCCAACCAGGACGGCATGGCACGGGTCTGCAGCATCAGGACCGATGCGAAGATCACGTACATGGCGGTCGTCCACGGCATGAGGACGAAGAAGACGACGGAGTCGAGCGCCGACAGCGTGACCAGAACATCGTCCGATGCGTTGCGCACGGGTTCGAGCGTCATGACGCCGAACAGCGACATGCCGACGACGCCTGCACCGAATCCGGCGACGGCCCCGGCGAACGCGAGTCGCGGCAGGATGCCACCGCTCGTGTCCTGTTCTGCCAGCCGGCGCAACAGCCCGACCGCGAAGGTCAGCTGGAGGAACCCGAAGACCAGTGGCGCGACCCAGACGAAGAACGCGATCGGACCGTCGTTGTCGGCGAACCAGGAACGGAGCTCATCGGCTCCGTCGGTGAACACCGGGGCGCTGGCGGAGATCCCGAGGGCGAGTGCGAGGAACAGGACCACAGAGGCGATCCCGGCGAACCCCGCGATGCGGTCCCACGTCTGGTCTGTGTCGGCTGGGTGCTCGATGACGGTGGTTGTCATGATGTCCTCCTCGCACCGCCCTGCGGTGCTCTCGTGTGGATGGTCGATGCCATCGTCCACCTCGGGAGTTGCGTCGCCCAGCGTGTCAGCCCGCTTGACTCTTCGTGCCAGCACCCGTTTGCGGGCCGAGGAAGCACGGCGACATCGACGATTGAGACCGGCGAACTGGCCCGGGCTGTGTCCGCGGGCCTGCCACCGTTCAGGCCGGCGATTGTTCGCGGCGGTGGCCGTCGGCCAACTCGACCAGGGCGCGCTCATCGATTGCCGCTGCGGGCACGGCTGCGACCTTGCAGTCGGTGACGGCGCGCAACGTCGCTGTCCGCGTTCCTCCTTCGAGGGCGGCGCGCTCGCCGAGAACGGCTCCGGGCCCGAGCTCGACGAGTTGCTGGCCATCGACCTCGACGACGAGCACGCCGTTCAACAGCAGGTACAGCTCGTCGCCCAGGGTGCCCTGCTCGGCGAGCACCGTGCCCTTCCTGACCTCGCGAATCGTCGGCTCGGCACCGCCACGCATGATCAACTCCTGGAGTTGGCGCTCGAGCACGCTCTCGACCTCGGTGACGAGCGCCGGTGAATCCTCGTCGCCCCACGGCGTGCGGCGTCCGAACGACTCGTTCATCCACCGCTTGTACTCGGCGAGGCTGCTCTTCGCGACCAGAACGCCGGCGTCGTCGAACACCCAATGCCGCGGGAACCCCGAGGCGCCCGTCATCGCGCGCTGGTGCGTGCCGTCGGCGTGGATCGTCAGCTCGAGTGTCGTCCAGACGATCGGCGCCGAATACTGGACGAACGGCGGCCGCTTGACCGCGCGTGGCATGGGTGCTCCGGTGCGGCCGCCGACGGTCTGGGTGAATCGGACCGAGGACGACGTCACCTCGGGCTCGCCTCGGAGGTCCGGCAGCGGGGTCGCAGGAACCGTGACCGACGTGACGCCGAGCCCGACGGTCGTGGCCCCGATCATCCCGCCACCGCAATAGCCGAAGCCCGTGATCCGGCCGTCGTCGACGTCGATGAAGGCACGCAGCTCGTTCGCGAAGCGGAAGCGATCGGCCACGCGGAGGTCGTCGACCGCAGCGTGGACGTCGGCTCCGAGCGAGTCGGGCGGCGGCGGGTCGTGGTGCGCCAACTTCATCCGGGTGGCCATCTTGCCCATCCCCTCCAGCAGGTCCGAGGGGATCCACGAGATGGTGGTGACGCTGCGTTCGATGCGCATGTGCTGCCTCCTGACGACGCGTGACCGCCAGCGTGGAACGGCGGCGACCTCTCGGCCAGCGTGGCGACCCGCAGGATCGATACGTGCCAGCACCACCCGCTCGGGCGGGCTCGCACGCTGGTGGACCAGGGCCCCGTCGCTCAGCATGCGGTGCGTACACTCACCCGCCCAGGAGGCGCCGATGGCGATCACGGTTTTCCTCGCAGACGACAACCTCATCGTGCGAGAGGGCGTCAAGGCGCTCCTCGAACTCGAGGACGACCTCGATGTGGTCGGTCAGGCAGCCGACCATGACGAACTCGTTGCCGGCGCCGCCGCCGTGCAGCCCCAGGTGATCGTGACCGACATCCGGATGCCGCCCAACTTCTCGCGCGAAGGCATCGAAGCCGCGAAGGAGATCCGGAAACGCCATCCGGGCACCGGCGTCGTGATCCTGTCGCAGTTCGATGACCCGGGCTATGCGGTGTCGCTGCTCTCGGAGGGCGCCGCCGGGTACGCCTATCTCCTCAAGGACCGCGTGGGTGAGGGCGATCAGTTGGCCCGCGCCGTGCGGGAGGTAGCGTCGGGCGGCTCGGTGCTCGATCCCACGATCGTGGAGGCCCTGACGAACCCGGTTCGTGCCGAGACCTCGCTGTCGGCAGCGGAGGAAGACCTGCTGCAACAGGTTGCGCAAGGCCGTTCGGTGAAGGCGATCGCGCTGCAGCGCAAGACGACGCCCGCCGCCGTCAACGCTGCGATCGAGGCGCTGTTCGGCACGCTCGCCCACGGCCTCGCCGAGGGTCGCGACGACAGCCTCGATCGCCTCAAGTTGCTGCAGCGGGCAATCGTCGACCGCAAGGAACAGGGCGAGGCACTCAGCCGGCTGCTCCCGGGCGGTGTGGCCACGCAGATCCTCGACGGGGGTCGCCAGCCCGGCGAGACCGAGGAGCTGACCGTCACGGTGCTGATGTCCGACATCCGCGGGTACACGACGATCGCCGAGCACGCCGATCCGAGCGTCCTGGCCGGCCAGCTGCACGAACACCGCGCAGCGATGAACCGGGCGATCCTCGACGAGTCGGGGACGGTCATGCAGTTCGTCGGCGACGCGGTGATGGCCGTCTTCGGGGCGCCGGTGGCCAGTGCAGATCATGCCGACCACGCGGTGGCCGCCGCCATCGCGATGCAGCAGGGCCAGCACGAGTTGAACGCGCAGTGGGAGCGGAGTGGCCGGCCGGTGTTCGGGCTCGGGATCGGGCTCTCGACAGGTCGGGTCGCGGCTGCGCTTCTCGGATCGGAGGAGCGTCTCGAGTACACCGTCGTCGGTGACACGGTGAATCTCACCCAACGGCTCCAGCAATGGGCCGAGCCGGGAGAGACCGTGCTGAGCGAACCGACGTGGGCCGCCATGGGGCACATGCCCGAGGCCGACAAGCTCGAACCGGCCATCGTCAAGGGCCGGGAAGCCCCGGTCGGCGGCTACCGCTTCCCGCCGAGGCCACGATGATGGTGATGGCACTGACCGACGAACAGCGGATCCGCATCGGGCGGTCGGTTGCGGGATCATCGGTCGTCGTTGCGATCGGTGGCCTGCTCGTGACAGCCGCTCATCGGCCGATGGGAGGTCGCGTGGGAGGTGCTCGCTCCGGTCAATGCCCTCGTCGGCGTGGGGTTCGGGGCGCTGGCGTGGACGGTGCTCCCCCGGCAGCCTCGCAATGGGTCGGTGTGGGCGTACACGTTCGCAGCGTTCTTCGGCGGTGTGTTCTCGGCCTGCCTCGCGGTCCTGGTGCTCTCCGCTCCGGCGTCGCTGCTCGACAACCTCAGCGATGTCCCACTGGTCCCCGCCGAATTGCCCTGGCCGGCCGCCATCGCCGCCGGGATCATGGTGACGGTTTGGCTGCCCTGTCTGTTCCTGCCCCTCACGCTGGGGCTGCTGTTGTTTCCCGACGGTCGGCTGCCGTCGCCGGGTTGGCGCTGGGTCGGCTGGTACCAGGCGTCGACGCTGACGCTGGCGGTCATCGGGAGTCTCGTCCTCAACAACCGCTGGAGCACACACGAGGTCTCCGCGGTCACCGGCACCTTCTCGACGGCCGTCGAGGTCGTGCTCGTCCTCGCGCAACTCGGGACCGTCTTCGGGGTGGCGGCGCTCGTGGCCCGCTACCGCTCCGGCGATGCCATCAGCCGCCACCAGATCCGGTGGATCGCGTCCGGCGGAGCGCTGCTCCTCTTCGGCACGGTCGCGATCTTCGTGATCCGGGGAGGCTTCGCCAGCCCGTCCGATTCCACGGTGGAGAACCTGCTCAATCTGGTACCGCTCGCCGTGCTGATCGGCTCGTTCTGGGTGGCGATCACCCGGTACCGGCTCTACGAGATCGACACGATCATCTCGAAGTCCGTCACGTACTTCGGTCTTGCCGTCGTGATCGTCGGGCTCTACGCGGCCATCGTCGTCGGTCCACTGTTGATCATCGGCCGTTCGGACGACGGACGGTCCCGGGCTGGTGTTGCCGATCGTCGCCTCGGCCATGGTCGCCGTGCTGTTCGAACCGATCCGCTCACGCCTCCAACGGGCGGCCAACCGTCTGGTGTACGGCGACCGGGTGAGTCCGCACGAGGTGCTGTCCCAGGTGACCTCCAGCCTCCCCGACGTCGCTGCGGGCGACGGCACCGGCGATCTCGCACAACTGCTCGTGCGGGGCACCGGAGCCGAGCGCGCCATCGTGTGGGTCGCCGCCGGCGGGGTGCTCCGGGCGAGTGGCGTGTTTCCCGAAACGGGAGAGTCCGTCGTCGAGCCCGTCACGATCGACGGTCTGGCCGATGACGACGTCACCGAGTCCCGGCCGGTCCTCCATCACGGCGTGCCGTTCGGGGCGCTCACCATCATCAAGCCCCGCAACGACCCGATGACGCCCGCCGACCGCCAGTTGTTGTCCGACGTCGCAGCCGCGTCCGGTCTCCTCCTGCGCAACATCAGCCTGAACAGCGAGCTCGAACAGCGCGCCGCGGACGTTCGGGCGTCGCGGCGTCGGCTGATCGCCGCGCGAGACGCCGAACGCCACCGCCTCGAGCGCGACCTGCACGACGGGGCCCAACAGCAGGTGGTCGCTCTCAAGGTCAAGCTCGGCATCGCCCGCACGATCGCCCAACGGGAGGAACGCCGACGAGATCGTCACCCGGGTCACGGCGTTGGCCGACGAGACCCAGCACGCCGTGGACGCGCTCCGTGCCGTCGCTCACGGGATCTACCCGCCGCTGCTCGAATCCGATGGGCTCGAGGCAGCGTTGCGAGCGGTCGAGCGGATGTCGCCCATCGACCTGCGTGTCTCGGCCGACGGCGTTGGGACGATACGGCCGCGAGGCGGAGGAGACGGTCTACTTCTGCGTGCTCGAGACCGTCGAGCGGGCTCGGATGTCGGGGGCGTCGGCATGCGCGCCGCCGTCGTGGCGTCGGGTGCCGACCTCGTCGTGAGTCTCGACATCGGTGGCTGCACCACGGCACTCGACCTCACCTCGGTCACCGACCGGATCGACGCCGTCGGCGGGACGTTCACCGTCGAGGAGCGACCCGGCGGGGAGACGAGGATCACGAGCATCCTGCCGGTCAGCGAGACGATGCTGGAGCCGGCATGAACGGGTTCCGCAGCGCTCACCTGGCCCGTACGCCTGCTGCTCGTCGGCGTCGTCGTCTACCTCACCGCGTTCGTCGCCGTGCTGGTGCAGTTGCGCGGCTCGAGCGTGAACCTGGTCGAGCTGGTGAACCTGGTCGCGTTCGGGACCTACCTCCTGGTCGGCGGCCTCATCGTGATCCGTCGAGGAAACACGCTGGGGCTGCTGCTCGTGGCGTACGGCTCGCTGTGGAGTCTGGGCAAGGCCGCGCTCGTCACGGCCGAGACACTCGACGACGCAGGGCAACACCGGACGCGGCCGGCTGGGTGACGCTCATCGGCTCGGTCGCCGTGTCGCCGGGGTCCTGGCTGATCGCCGCCACGTGGCTGGTCTTTCCCGACGGCCGGACCCGCACGTCCATGGATCGGAGGCTGCTGCGGGGCAGTGGTGCGCTCGTGGCCCTGTCGACCCTCGCCAGCGTCTTCGCCACGCCGCAGGTGCTTCCGGAGACCGATGCCTACCCGCACCCGTTCGTCGACGAGCAGCTCGCGCAGGCCCTCTAGCATCGTGCACAACTGGCGTCTTCGTGCTGTTCTTCCTGTTCGCGATCTTCGTCGCCGTACGGCTGGTCGTCAGGATGCGCCACGGCGAACCCGATCGAGCGCCGACAGGTGGGCTGGATCGCCGTGGCGGTGATCGGCGAACAGTCACGATTCTCCTGGCGAATGTCGTCCATCGCACCGCTCGGAACCGAGGACGACTCGTTCCTGCTGATCGACTCGGTGGCGATCGTGCTCGTCCCGATCGCCGTGGGCGTGGCGATCATGCGGTACCGGCTCTACGAGATCGACCGGATCATCAGCCGCTCGGTGACCTACGGAGGGCTGGCGGTCTTCATCGGTGGCGTGTACGTCGCGATCGTCGTCGGGCTCGGCGCGCTGCTCGGCGGCGACACGGGGTTCGGGCTCTCGATCGCGGCGACGGCGCTGGTGGCGATCGCCTTCCAGCCGATGCGCCGGTCGGTCGAACGGTGGGCGAACCGGCTCGTCTACGGCGAACGCGCGACGCCACACGAGATCCTCGTGCAGTTCTCGCACCGCTCGTCGGAGCTGTCCGACGACGAGTTGATCGACCAGGCCCCGAAGCTGATCGTCGACGGCACGGGAGCGAAGACCGCTGCGCTGTGGATCCGCTCTGGTGGCGGGTTCGAGACGGCGTCGACCTGGCCGCCGGACACTGCGGAACGGTCGATCGGCGACGTCGAGGAGTTCGTCGATCCGGCGGCGGATCGGTCGTGGCCCGTGCTGCACGACGGCGAGTTGCTCGGTGGCATCTCGCTGACGAAGGAGCAGGGCGAGACGGTCACCCAGGCCGAGTCGGCACTGCTCGCCGACCTCGCCGCCGGGCTGGGGCTGGCACTGCGCAACACCCGCCTGACCGCCGAACTCCGTCACCAGATCGCCGAGCTCGAAGCATCCCGCGAGCGCGTGCTCGCTGCCGCGGATGCCGCCCGACGTGACCTGGAGAACACGCTCGACAGTGGCCCCCAACAGCAACTCGTGGCGTTGAAGGTGAAGCTGGGGCCCGACGCGCAAACGTGCCGAGCAGCTCGGTGCCACCAAGACCGCAGCGCTGCTCACCCAGCTCGAACAGCAGGCCGGCGACGCGATCGCAGCGATCCGCGAGTTCGCCCGGGGTATCTACCCTCCACTGCTGGAAGCCGAGGGGCTCGCCGTCGCGATCGGACAGCAAGCTCGAGCGTCCGCTCTCTCGGTGTCGGTACGCACCGACGACATCGGGCGGTACCCGCGTGAGGTCGAGTCCGCCGTGTACTTCACCGTGCTCGAAGCGCTGCAGAACACGACGAAGTACGCGGACGCCGAGTTCGGCGACTGTCAGCCTGGCGGCGGTGAACGGCACGCTGGAGTTCGCAATCACCGATGACGGTCGCGGTTTCGACGCTGCAGCGGTCGGCTCGGGATCCGGGCTCGACGGCATCGCCGACCGTCTCGACACGGTCGGTGGCTCGTTCACGATCAGTTCCGATCCGGGTCGCGGCACGACGATCACCGGCACCGTGCCGACCACGACGCTCGCTGGCGTCTGACCAGCGCGCTAGCGGAGACCCGCCCAGGTCTCCTCGAGTGCGTCCATGCTGAACATCGACTTGGGTAGGAACCCGATCGCACCGGCCGCCAACGCCGGAGCCTCGTAGCTCCCCGACTCGTGCGTCGACATGACCAGCACGCGCGGCGGGTCGTCGAGGAGCATGATGCGGCGGGTGGCCTCGATCCCGTCGATGCCGGGCATCTGGACGTCCATCAGTACGAGATCGGGTCGCAGAGTCGCCGCCATGTCGACGGCTTCCTCGCCGTTGACCGCCTCGCCGGCGACCTCGAACCCGTCGGTCATCTCGACCACCATGCGCGACGCCTCGCGGAACGGCAGCTGATCGTCGACGATGAGAACGCGGACATCGGTCACCACTGGATCTTCGCATCCTCGAACTCGACAGGCCACCGGGGTGACCCGCTCTCCGGGGTGGGGTCAACCCGTACTGGCGGCGCCCAGGCCGAGGAAGACCAACACCGCCTGGACCCGTCGATGCACGTCGTCGGTCTGGACGAGGTCGAGCTTGGTGAAGATCGCATTGATGTGCTTCTCGACCGACCGGGCCGAGATGAAGAGTGCCTCACCGATCGACGCGTTGCTCTTCCCCGTCGCCATCTCGGCCAGCACGTCTCGTTCGCGGTCGGTCAGGCGATCGAGCGCGACCGCTTCTCGGCTCGTCTCGACGCCGATCAGCGCTTCGACCACCTTCGGGTCGACGACCGATCCACCGTCGGCCACGCGACGAAGCGCACTTCCGAGCTCGTCGAGATCGGCGACGCGCTCCTTGAGGAGGTACGCCCGACCGTCCGAGCCGTGCTCGAACAGGCGCCGTGCGTACTCGGGCTCGACGTACTGGCTGAGCACGACGATGCCGATCTCGGGGTGCGTGGAGCGGATGACGTCGGCGGCCCGGATGCCTTCGTCGGTCTGGCTCGGTGGCATGCGGATGTCGGTCAGGACGACATCGGGACGATGTTCCTCGACGGCAGCGAGCAAGGTGTCGTAGTCCTCGCAGGATGCGACGACGTCCACCTCGTCGTCCAGCTCGAGCAGGGCGTTGATGCCGTCGCGCATCAGAAAACTGTCCTCGGCGAGGACGAGGCGCAGCACCATGGCGGCAGCGTAGTGCCGGCGCAGATGTGGTGTCATGAGCGCTCGGTCATTGCCGAATGGGCTGGATCTCGTCGATGAATGGTCGACGTGTTCGCGCCTCGGCGAGAGCGATCTCGGTGAGGCGGAGATCGATGCGATCCGCGCCGCCACGCCGACTGGTACGCACGGTGCGCCGAGCGGGCCCATGCAAGCTTGGGCACACCGGAGGGGGTCGAGTGGAACCATCGCCAGCTCGCGGAGATCGACAACCTCCCCGAGGTCGTCGACGACTTCGATCGCGACGCTGCGAGCCGCGTCGCGGCCATGGGGTGCTCTGGTGGACCCGGCTCGATCCTCGTGACTGCACCACGGTCCGACGTCGACCACCCCAGATGTCGACAAGCGTCCCATAGGGTTACGGGCCATGGGACGCCACTACGCCGACGCCGAACACCTCGAACGCGTCTACACCACGATGTTCGAGGCGGTCGCTGACGACGACTCGATGGCTTCGCTGGTCGACGCGCAGATGGTGATCAACTTCCGACTCGACGACCCCGACGCCGACATCTGGATCGATGGCCGCTCCCGGCCAGTTGCGACGACGTTCGCACCGATCGACGGCGTCGATGCGAGCCTGACGGCCAAGCTCAGCGCCGACTCGATGCACGAGCTGTTGCTCGGCTCGCTCCCGCTCGGCAAGGCACTGCTCTTTCGCAAGTTGAAGGTGTCGGGCTCGAAGTCGAAGGCGATGGGGCTCGAACCGCTGCTGCACGCATGCCAGGCCGTCTACCCCGACATCGCTGCCGGCGCGGGCTAGGACCCGAGGTCTTCGAGGAAGCGGATCCTATTCCTCCACCCCCATGGTCGGGTTGATCACAACGGTGCCCCGCTCGGCGATGGCACGCGCCAGGAGCGTCCTCGACGATTTGGTGTGTCTCGATGAGTCCGGATGGAGCGTGACGGCGATCAGCCGCGAAGTCATGCCAGTCAGGCAGCGGCTGCGACCTGGCCGAGTGTGGCGATCGTGCGCTCCATGTCGCCGGGTGCGCCCACAGGCATGGGCACGATGGCGACCTCGTTGGCCCCGCACTCGCGCAGCCGCAGGATCTCGGCGATGGTGCGCGGTCCAGTGAAGGTCAGGATGGTGCCGTCGCACACCGACCCGGCGAACTCGAGCATTTGGGGACCCATCGCAGCGAGGACGACGGGGCCAGCGCCATGAGCGCATCGGGCCCGAACGTGTGGCTGCTCCACACCCACGAGAATCCGGCGGCGGCGGCTCGAACCTCGGCGACGAACCCGTCGATCGTTCGAGGAAACAGATTGATGCCGATCCGCATGACGCGGACCATTTCAGGCAGACACGTGCTGACTTCAGGGTGCCAGCACCAGATGCTAGCGTCATCTGATGTGAGCACACGCAGCACCTTTACGCTGGACGACAACGTTGCCGAACAGGCGCGCCGCCTGGGTGTGAACATCTCTGCTGCGGCTCGAGACGGAGTTGCGGCGGCAGTCCGTGCTGCGCTCGCGGAGGCCGACCGGGCGGCCTACCGAGCGCAGCCCGAGAAGCTCGACGGGTTCTGGGACGACGCCGAGGCCTGGGGCGACGAGTGAATCGCGGCGAGGTGTGGCTGGCTCAGGTCGGGCGCAAGAAGCGTCCCGTGCTGGTGCTCACCCGCGATGAGGTGCTCGACGTCCGTGCGCTCGTCACGGTTGCCGAGGTCACCACCTCGGCCCGCGGCCTCGCAGCCGAAGTCGGACTCGATCACGACACCGTCGGCCTCGACCGGGCGTCCGCCGTCAACTGCGACGGGCTCCACACCATTGCGCAGTCGACCCTCACCACACAGGTCGGCTCGGTCGACGAGGCCACCATGGACCGCGTGTGTGCGGCCGTGACCTACGCCCTCGGCTGCTGACGGCGACTCCAAGCGGCGGCCCACCACTCAACCATGTCCTGGGTCAGGGGGCGCGCCCGGCTGCGGACTCGTCGTTCGGGTGCGCTGGTGGGCGTTCCAGAGGGGGGTTGAAGGGTTTGCCGTTGGCTGCGTTCTCGGCTCGTGCCTGGACCAGGAACGGGCGCCAGCCCGGATCGAGGCCGAGGTGGTCGCAGCGGTCGGTCAGCTCGTCGAGCATCTGATCGATGCGGTCGCGCTCGCGGTCGGGTCCGAGTCGGAGCTCGGCTTCGATCGCCCGCACCATGGTGCGGGTGTTGGACACGATGAGGCCATCGCGCTCGGTCACCTCCAACGACCGTTGGAACCATGCGCGTGCGGTCTCGGGGTCGCCGCGCAGGCTGGCGAGGACGCCCATCTCCCGGAGTGCGCAGACTTCCGGGTATCGGAAACCGCGATCGATGATGCGTTCGGTGAGCGACCTGCTCGAGCTCTGCGACGCAGACCCCCTGGTTGGCCCACGACATGGAGTCGACGACCCAACAGGCGCAGAAGGTGTAGTTGGGCGCGCCGCCGTGGGTCGACGTGAGCATCTCGAGGGTGTCCACGACCAGCGAGGGCCATGCCGGGTCCGAGTTCATGGCTGCGTTGTGCAGGTCGTTCAGCTGCAGCGTGGCGGAGAGCCAGTGGATGTCGGGGCTGTCGAACTCGATGAAGTCGCTCACCGCCTCCACACCCGAAACCGGATTCGTCGGGTCGGACTCCAGATCGATCATCGACGATGAGCCGAGGAACTGGAGCACCGGGTTCGACAGATCGCCCAGCCGATCCACGTATGTCGCCCCCCGCTCCAGACACGGTGGGACCTCGGCGAATCGTCCGAGCGCGAACAGCAGGCGGGCCAGTAGCCCTGCCGCGAAGACGGCGCGGCCCGCGTCGCCGGCGGCCTCCGCGCGTTCGATGGCTTCGGATGCCGCTGTCACTGCCTCGTGGATGTCGCCGCAGATTGCGCCTTGGATGAGTGCCTGTTCGAACGGTTCGGCGATCGGGACCATCGCCCGTGCGGTCGCTGCGTCGGGTGGGAGGAAACCGGACTCGATGGGGAGGATGATCCCCAGCGTCACCGCAGCCTCGTTCAACTGCGCGGCGTTCCGGCGTGTCGCGGGGAATGCCGAGGGAGGTGTCGTCCTCCCAGTCGGCAGAGGCCAGTTCCCAGCCCCGCAAGCGAACCCAGGACTCGTCGATCGACCCGTCGTGCATCGGTCGAACCAGATCGGCGAGCCCCCAGGCAGTCTCGATATCCACCAGGCTCAAGGTCTGGGCCACCGTCACGATCGCGTCCACTGCGGCCTGCGATCCAGCGCTGCGCTCGAGGGCGCTACGGGCCTCTTCCGCGGCGGTCAGGGTCGCCGCCCGTCCCCGGCCGGCCAGTCCGGTGACCCGGGCGATGTCGAGCAGCGTGTCCGCGACCCGATCATCGCCGTTCGGGAGCAACGACAGCGCAGCCCGATAGGCCGACACCGCCTCGTCGAACGAGGCCGAACGCTCGAGCGCCCGGGCCTGGTCGAGCGCGTAGCCGGCGCCGCGCTCTGCGCCCGGCACGGCCGCGCTCGCGAGGTACTGATGTGTGACCGCCGCGACCTCGGACGCCGAGGGCACCACCGGCAGCCGCTTCTCCAATGCCTCGGCCAGGCGACGATGCAGTCGTGGGCGGCGACTCGGGCTGTGACCGTCGGCCAACACCTCGCGATACATGGCGTGACTGAAGCGGTATTCGTCGAACGTCGCTGTCGCCACGATCACTTGGACGTCGAGGGCCTCGTCGATCGCATCGAGTGCCGCGTCCTCGTCGAGTCCGGCGACCTCGGCGGTCACGTCGAGCGGGAACGCGGTCTCGAACAGCGCACCCAGCGCCACCAGTGACCGGGCCTGATCGCCCAGTTGTCGCAGGCGCTGATCGATCACCTGACGGAGCACCGAGGGAACTTCGATGTCGCCCTCGGTCGCCCGCCACTCGCCGGTCTCGTCCCGGCTGGCCTTGCCCTCGTCGATGATGGTGAGCAGGGTCTCCCTGATGAACAGCGGGTTGCCGCTCGACCGCGTGCCGGAGCAGCTCGACGAACTCGGCCGGACACCTCCGCGACGTCACCCATCCGCCGCAGCAGGGCGCCGACGTCGTCGACATCGAGGCCGCGCAAGTCGATCCGACGGGGCGCGGCCTCCCGCTCGATCTCGGCGACCACTGCCATCCGCTCCGCACTGGCAGCCAGATCGACGTCACGAAACGCGCCGACAACCATGACCGGCCGAGACGACGCAGCTCGGGCGATGACCCGAAGCGCAGCAAGTGACCCCAGGTCGACCCAATGGAGGTCATCGATCACGACCAGCACCGGCGAGCGTGCACACAGCCGATCCAGCACCAAGGTGAGCGCGTCATGGAGGCGCCGTCGTTCGACGTCGGGCTCGACAGCGGGAGCCGGCTCGATCGGCCCCAGCACGCCGTGCAGGGTCGGCACCATGTTCGCGATGATCGACACCTGATCGGCCAGCAGATCCGCTGGCACGACGGTTCGGCCCGGGCCCACGCCGTGATCGCATCCGCCAGCGGCGCATACGGGGCAACCTCACCCGCATGGCAGGTGCCGAACCACAGGTCCACGTCCCCGACCTCGGCCATGAACTCCTCGATCAGCCGGGTCTTGCCCATGCCTGCGTCAGCACGGACGAACACCGTCGAACCCGACCCCCGACCGCATCCGCCCAAGCCGCACGGAGCACGTCCAGCTCACGATCACGACCCACATACGGCGTGGCCTCATGACGCGACGCCGACGCGCCGGACCGGTTCCCAAGCAACCGAGTACGCGACCACCGGCTCGGGAACACCCTTGAGCGCCAACGCGCCCCGCTCCTCGAACTCCAGACCACCCCGACCCCGGGCCATCACCCGCACATACTCACTGACGAGAATCTCCCCCGGCCTTGCGGCGGCCTCGAGCCGGGCCGCCTCCACGACGGGCATCCCGAAACAGTCGCCGTCCTCCCAAGTCACATCCCCGACCGACACACCCACCCTGATACCCAGGCCCACATCGAGTTCCCGGGCCAGCTCGACGATGGCCTGTTGCATCGCGACAGCCGCCACCAGCGCATCACTGGCCGCATCGAACGTGCACAACAACCCATCGCCACCACCCTTGACGACCACGCCGCCATGACCGGCAACCACCGCACCCAGAGACTCGTCATGACGACGCCGGAGAAGATCACTCGCCTCCTCACCCATCTCCGCACGAAGCTGCGTCGAACCGACGAGATCCGTGAACACGATGGTGCTGGTCGAACTGGTCGCATTCGGTCCGGACGGGGCCGTGGCGCGCGCCCCCAAACGGCGCGACGAGTCCGGGCCCTCGATCATCGGCCGGCCTCCACAGCGGCCGCGGCCGACGCACCGGCAACCGCATCGAGCTGAGCGAACGCACGATCGATCATCTCCGCCTCCCCCAGGGCAAGGCCCCGTCACCACCGGTCGAGCAGTCGACCACGCCGTCGCCTTCGATCGCGACGCGAAGGATCTCGTCGTGCTCCGCGAGCGCCACGCACATTTCCCCCACCCGGGTCAGGCTACTGCCGTCGACACAGGGCCGCCCGGGGAGCAACGGGACCAGGACCTCCCCGAGGCGATGGGCGTTGCGGGAAGCGTCGGGCCACGGCGGCTGGGATTCCGAGCGGGAGTGCTCGACCAGCTCCGGGCGACACCGCAGCCTGCGACCTCTCCCCTCTGAGCGAAACGGTCACTATCTCGGACCGGGATGGCTTCGTCGCGCGAGACGACCAGGCGACGCCCTGGCCGACTGCTGAGCCGAGAGCCCGCGCTCGCGGCCGCCGCCATCACCAGTACCCTGCCCAGCGCGGCGGGCCCCGCAAACCATGGGAGCGGTGCATGCCGTCCACATTCACGTTCGATGCGAGCCTTCGATGGACGCGCTTCGCCGTCTTCGTGCTCCTCGCGTTCGCTGGATTGCTGGTGGCCTCGACCCAGGCCGACGCCCAGACCCGCACCTGCGGTGGCCTCGCCGTCACCGTCGACATCGCCGCCGGCCAGTCCCCCACTGCCGGGCCCGACGTCATCCTCGGCACGGCCGGCTCCGACCGGATCGCAGCCGGTGCAGGCGACGACGTCATCTGCGGGCTCGGAGGGAACGACCGGATCTTCGGCGGACCAGGGAACGACACCGTCATCGGCGGTGGCGGCCGTGACCGCCTCGTCGGAGGTCCCGGATTCGACACGGTGCGCGGCGGTCGGGGTGCCGACCGTCTGGCGGTCGCCGATGGCGCGGCCGACGTCGCGGCCGGCGGTCGCGGCGCTGACACCTGCATTGCCGACACCGGGCTCGACACTCTCCGCGGATGCGGCACTCGGCCCGGCGGAGCGGGACCGTTCTCGATCGCGCTGATGGTGGCCGACGCGGGCTTCCTCACTCCCCAGGAGAACTCGTTGACCGGCATGCTCCGGGCCAACGGGCACACCGTCACGCCGTTCACGGTGACGGCACGGCCGCGCGTCAACGCAGCGAACAACCCGTCGATCGACCTGCTGCTGTTCTCACCGTCGTTCGAGTATTCGCAGATCTATCACCCCGCGCAGCGCAACTCGCTGCCGATGCTCGACATGACCAAGAACTCCTGGTATCGCCGCTACGTCCTCCCCTGGGGCGATCAGATCGCCGGACCGAGGTTCTCGAGCATCACCGACACCTCGCAACGGGTCTACTACGAAGACGACGGGATCATCCCCTGGACCGGCCGCCGCGTCGGCCCCGTCCGCGTGCTGCGGACGACCCGTTTCTCGGGCGGTGCCCCCATGCGCGCGGCCATCGACCACTCCACGCGTGGGGCCGCGCAGCACTTCCTGCGCCACGTCTCCGACACCGGGGCCGAATCGTCCATCGGCGTCTACGTCCCCGCTGGGTCCACC
The DNA here is from genome assembly GCA_963716795.1 of uncultured Acidimicrobiaceae bacterium. Classification (GTDB taxonomy): domain Bacteria; phylum Actinomycetota; class Acidimicrobiia; order Acidimicrobiales; family UBA8592; genus CAVQUE01. The sequence continues at coordinate 192,677 of CAVQUE010000012.1, forward strand.
ATCACCAGGCCCGCACCCACCCGACGCGAAGAACGGCGCCGCACCTCGAAGGCGCCGTGGATCGGCCTCATCCTCTTCAACGACGACTTCGGCGACGGCAACCAATACGCCCAGCTCACCCCCGCAGGCGTTGCGCTGTTCGACGCAGCCATGCAACGCCTCATGAACCCCTGATCGACCCGGGGTTGCCGAGCCGGCCGGCCGGCTCGGCGGGACCATCGGCTCTGGCCTCTCGGGCTCGCGTGCACCGACCATGGCGGCCATGGACATCGGATTCATCGGGCTCGGTCAGATGGGCGCACCCATGGCGGCCAACCTCGTCGCCGGCGGGCATCGCCTCGTGGTCCACGACCCGAACGTCGACGCTGTGGCCCGACTCGTGGCGCTCGGGGCAGCATCGGCGACGACTCCCGCCGACGCAGCTCGCGACGTCGAGGTGGTGATCACGATGCTGCCGACCTCGGGCATCGTCGACGAGGTGCTCTTCGGCCCCGACGGCGTGGCGTCGACGATCTCGACCGCTGCGATCGTGGTCGACATGTCGACGTCGCACCCGTTCGACTCGGACCGCATGCGCGAGCGCCTCGCGCCCGTGGCCTTCGTCGATGCCCCGGTCGGCAGGACGTCGGATCATGCGGTGACCGGCACCCTGGTGGTGTTGGCCGGGGCGACCGATGGGCAACTCGCCCGCCTGCGGCCGGTGTTCGAGTGCGTGGCGAGCGAGATCATGGACTGCGGCGGGTCGGGCACCGGCATCCGCACCAAGATCGTCAACAACGCCATGTCGATCGCGCTCGATGCGTTGTCGGCCGAGATCGTCGCCTTCGCCGAACGCCTCGGGCTCGACCTCACCACGACGCTGGAGGTGTTCGCCGGCACCCCGGCGGGACGCGGGCACTTCGCCACGACGTGGCCGGACAAGGTCCTGGCCGGCGACCTCAGCCCGAACTTCACGATCGATCTCGCCCACAAGGACCTGACCATCGCCCTCGATGTCGCCGATCGGCTGGGGTTCGCGATGCCGGCTGCGGCCGGTGCCCACGACGACTTCACCAACGCTCGCGACGCGGGCCGTGGCAGCCAGGACTGGTCGGCCATCCTCGAGGCCGTGCGGGAACGACCCGAGCAGCAATGACCCGGCGACGCATCGACTGACTCGACCGTGACCCCAGCAACCGGGGGGAGCGTGCTCAGCGACGCGACCAGAGACGATCCGGGTCGAACAGGTGCATGTCGAACTCGTGCGACAGCTCCTCGAAGGTACCGACCCCACGCACGCTGTGCCCGTACTCGTCGAGACGAGGCGAGAACGTGGCCAGGCCCGCCACGCCGGGGATGATGCCGAGGATGCCACCACCCACCCCGCTCTTGGCGGGGATGCCGACCGTGAAGGCCCACTCGCCGGCGTAGTCGTACATCCCACATGTGAGCGCAACGGTCATCATGTCGCGAGCGACCCCCGGCGAGACGACACGCTCGCCCGTGATCGGATGGACGCCGTGGTTGGCGATGGTCGCCCCGATCGTTGCCAGATCCACGGCCGTGACGAGCACAGAGCACTGGGCGAAGTAGAGATCGAGCGTCTCCTCGACGCGATCGTCGAGAATGCCGCGGCTGAGCATCAGATACGCGATCGCCCGATTGCGGTTGCCGGTCTCGCGCTCCGACGCCCAGACCGCATGGTCGACCTCGGGGCGGCGCCCGAGGTAGCGCTGGTACATCGATCGGAGTGCGTCGACGCGTTCGTCGATGTCGTCTCCGCCTACGAGGTCGGTGACGGCGATCGCGCCGGCGTTGACCATGGGGTTGGGGGCTCGGTTGGCGTCCTCGTCGAGCACGATCGCGTTGAAGCTGTCGCCGGTCGGCGCCACGCCGACCCGTTCGAGCACTGCGTCGCGCCCGTGGGTCTCGAGCGCCAGGCCGTAGACGAGCAGCTTGGAGATCGATTGGATGGTGAACGCTGTGTCGACATCGCCGATGCCGACCGGTTCGCCGTCGGCGGTGACCGCGACGATCGCAAAGCGTTCGGGATCGACGGTGGCCAACTCTGGGATGTAGTCAGCGGGCGCACCGGTCATCACACCGGACCACCGCCCGTGCAGCTCTGCGATGACCCTCTCGAACCACGCCCTGCGCTCTGCTCGCTCGTCACTCGATTCCACCCGCGAAGTGTCCCACGGCCGGGTCGCTGCGGTGATCGCCCTCGGTGCGCGAAGCACCTCGGTACCATGCGGGCACCAGTGCACCGAAGGAGCGACGCCGTGCACGTGACACAGGAGCCACACCTGCGAGCGTTCTGGTACCCGCTGGCCTTCGCCGACGAGATCGATCATCCCGTCCAGCGGCGATTGCTCGGCGTGGACCTCGTGGTGTGGAAGCCGCGACCGACGTCGCCCGTCCTGATCGCGATCGACCGCTGCCCCCACCGCGACGCCCAGCTGTCGGCCGGCAGGATCGCCGGCGACACCTTGCAGTGCCCATACCACGGTTGGCGGTTCGGCGACGATGGCGTGGTCGTCGACATCCCCCAGCTCGACCCCGACGCCGCACTTCCTCCCAGCGGGTGCCTGACCATGGTTCGGTCAGCCGAGAAGTACGGCGTCGTGTGGGCCGCGCTCGACGAGCCGTGTCGCGCCATTCCCGAGGTGCCCGAGCTCGCCGGCCTGGCCACCGACGAGCTCCGCTTCATCCGCCAGTTCGACGAGGAGTGGAACTGTTCGGCGCCGCGGCTGCTCGACAACAACTTCGACGTCGCCCATGTCGCCTTCGTCCATGTCGCCACGTTGGGCCGACCGTCTCGGCCGACGGTCGAGGTCCCCGTCGTCGAGCGCACGGACTTCGGCATGGTGGTGCACCAGGTCCAGACGCTCGAGAACGACATGCTCGACGAGGCCGCAACGGTCACCGGCACGACCGACGAGCTCGTCACCCGCCACGTCACCAACTCGTTCTACGCGCCGGGTCTGCTCGTCTATTCGATCGACTATCGCGACACCGGCGTCCGCCACACCCTGTTCATCGCGGCGACGCCCGTCGACGACGACCGACTCCGCCTGGTCCAGTTCTGCGCCCGCAACGACAGCGAAGCCGACGTGCCCGCGGCCGACATCGTCGCCTTCGACCGCAAGATCATCGACGAGGATCGCTGGATCCTCGAGCGCTGCAGCGGCGAATACGAGCTCGACCTCACCGCCAACTCCCACGTCAAGCACGACCGACCGACCATCGAGATCCGTCGCATCATCGGCGAGATCGCCGCAGGCGAATGGGCGGTGCAGCCGTGATCATCGCGCATCTCACCGCACCCGAGATCGGCGAACAGATCGGGCCGTCGACCATCGTCGTGCAACCGATCGGAGCCGTGGAGCAGCACGGCCCGCACCTGCCACTCGTCGCCGACACGTTGGTCGTCGACGCGGTCGCCACCCGAGTGGAACAGGTCGCACAGATCGGGCTGCTGCCGACGCTGATCTACGGCAAGTCGAACGAGCACGAGTGGTCCCCCGGCACGATGGTGTTGTCGACGCCCACGCTGATCGGGCTGCTCACCGACGTAGGCCGGTCGGTCCACCGCATGGGCGCCCGAACCCTGGTGTTCCTCAACGGCCACGGCGGCAACAGCGCCGTCTTGTCGACCGTGGCGCGCGATCTCCATGTCGAGCTCGGCCTGCTCACCTATGTCGTGCACCCCTTCCTCGCCTACGGAGGCTCCAGCGAGACCGACCCGCTGGACTTCCATGCCGGCCACTCCGAGACAAGCGTCGTGATGCACCTCGCACCCGACCTCGTCCACCTCGACCGCTCCCGTTCGAACGGACCCACGGACCCGGGTGCCCACGTGGGCCTGACGGGCACCGTCGACATGGGCTGGACCAGCCGCGAGTTCGGCGACGGCAGCGGCACGATCGGCGACCCCACCGCGGCGAGCGAGGCAGCGGGCGCCGCCATCATGGACACCATGGTGCGCTACACGACCGAGTGCATCGCCGAGATCGCCGCCCACGCCGCGACACGATGACCGTCTCGGTCGTCACCGGTGGTTCGTCGGGTATCGGCGCGGCGATCGTCGAGCGGCTCGCACGCCGTGGCGACACCGTCATCGTCTTCGACCTGCTGGCCGATCCGCCCTGCGATGTCACCGACCCGGCCGCTGTCCGCGCGGCGGCCGATCGAGCCGTGGCCGAGCACGGCCCGGTCGATGTGATCGTCAACTGTGCGGGCGCCTACCCGGACGTGCCCTTCGACGAGCTCGGTGTCGAAGAGTGGGATCACATCCAGTCCCTCGTCTTGCGAGGCCCGTATCTGGTCTGCTCGGCGTTCGAGGCAACGATCAGTGACGGGGGCTCCATCTGCTCCATCGCATCGACCATCACGGTCGACGCACCCGCCACGATGGCGCACTACACCGCGGCCAAGTCCGGGCTCGTGGGCCTGACCAGATCGATGGCGCGCCACTTCGGTCCACGCGGTGTCCGGGTGAACTGCGTGTCCCCTGGGGTCGTCGCCACGGGGACCTGGGTCGCCATGAAGGGCGAGCCGTTGCTCGACGAGATCGTGAGCTCGCAGATCCTCGATGATCGAGCGGTCACGCCGGCCGAGGTCGCAGCAGCTGTGGACTTCCTCACCGGGCCGGACTCGGTGATGATCACGGGCCAGAATCTCCACGTGGACGGCGGCGCCACGTTTCATTGACGGCTCAGGTGGTGCCGCTGCGTTCGGTCCAGTCAGTCCAGTCGATGCCGTGCTCGTCGACGTAGGCGTTCGTGGCCGAGCCGATGGTCTCGTGGAAGCGGTCAGCGCCGATCTGGTCGAACAGGCCGTAGACGGCGAGCCGGTCCTTGACGGGGCCGCGCAGCGTGGCGAACGCGAACTCGATGTTGCGCTTGCGCAGGTCGAACAGCAGCGACTCCAGGACTGCGGCGCCACTGGTGTCGACATCGGTCATGGGATCTGCGGCAACGACGATGCGGCGCACCTCGTCGCCCGCAGCGGCTCGCTCGGCCAGGATCTGATCGATCCGGCGGACGAAGTGGTCCGCGTTGGCGAAGAACAGCGGCGCATCGAAACGGAAGACCACGAGGCCGGGCACCTGCTGGGCCTCGGGGTGCCGGGCCACATCGTGGTGCCCGGGGCGGCCGTCCATACGGCCGAGCACGGCGTCGTAGGGGCGCCAGACCCGCCGCACGAAGTTGGCGAGTGACAACACGACCGCGATGAGCAGCCCGTTGAGGACGCCGAGCACCACGACGGCCACGGTTGCCGCCACCGACAAGAAGAACTCGCTTCGTCGAACCCGCAGCAGCCACCGCAGTTGCTCGAGGTCGAACAGCGACAAGGCGGCGGCGATGACGATGGCGGCCAGAGCCGTCGAGGGGAGATCGGCGATGAGGCCGCCGCCGAGCACCAGGACCACCACCACGACGGCGGCGCTGATGATGCCCACGAGCTGGGTCCGTCCACCGGCGGCGAAGGCCAAGGTGGTGCGACTGGTGCTCGCGCTCACCGGGAACCCGTTGAAGAGCCCGGCGCCGATGTTCGAGGCCCCGAGCGCCATGATCTCCACGTTCGGATCGATGCGCTCGCCCGTGCGCGCCTGGAACCCCCGCGACAGCGCCGTCGTGTCCGACAGCGTCACCCACGCCAGACCGATGGATGCAACGGCAATGGTGCCGACGTCGCCGGCATCGATGGACGGCAACGCCGGTGCGGGAAATCCGCTGGGAATGTCGCCGACCACGGCGAGGCCGGCGGGCTCGAACCAGGCCACGGCCGCCGTGGCTCCCACGACGGCGATCAACACGCCCGGGATCTTCGGTCGGATCCTCGCTGTGCCCATGATCACCACCAGTGCGGCCGACCCGATGAGCAGCGCCGTGCCGTCGATCGCACCGTTGGCGACGGCACGGATCGTCTCGACGAGCTCGGGCAGTGGCGACGCCGCCTCCACCGAGAACCCCCCGAGCTTGGCGAGCTGGCTGATGATCATGACGATCGCGAGACCGTTCAGATACCCGAGTTGGACGGGCCTGGACAACAACTCGGCGATCGATCCGAGCCCACTGAGCCCTGCAGCGACACACAGTGCGCCGGTCGAGATGGCGAGCATCCCGGCCACCGCGACCGCCGTCACGGGGTCGCCGTCGGCGACCGTGAGCGTCACCGCTGCGGCGATCAGCGGCGCAAGCGACGAATCCGGGCCGAGCAGGAGCAGTCGAGAGGGACCCACCGCGGCGTAGACCACCAGGGCGACGACGGTGGTGTAGAGGCCGTTCACCGCCGGCAGGCCGGCGAGTTCGGCGTATGCCATGCCGTGCGGGATCATCAGGGCGGTGACGGCGAGACCGGCAACGACATCGGGTCGCAAATCGCTGCGGCGGTAGCCACCGAGCCATGCCACGACGGTCAATCGAGGCATGGGGCGACGAGGCGACCGCGAGTCAGGAGTCGTCCCGACGTCAGCGGATCCATCGTCTGGGAGACCGCGATGGCGCAGACGACGTCGAGAGTTCGGCAGGGCGAACCAACGCACAGCGTGTCTACCTCCTGTTCGCGTAGCGTACATTCCACGTTTACCGACCCTGAGGGGTCGTCGTTCGATCCCGCCCTCATGGGCCCGGCAGAGCCGCCATGGGTGGATTGCACGCAGAGAGCGGGTCGAGCGCTCCGACTACGGTCGCAGACGTGAACGCTTCTTTGTACGACGCCTCGACGGCGCTGGTCGTCGTCGACATGCAGAACGACTTCGCACACCCGGACGGGTCACTGTTCGTCAGCGGTGGCGACGCGTTGCTCGGTCCGGTGAACGACGAGATCGCCGCCGCGGCAGACGCCGGAGCCGTGGTCGTGCTCACCCAGGACTGGCACCCGCCGTCGACACCGCACTTCGTCACCGACGGCGGCGTCTGGCCGGTGCACTGCGTGGCCGGCACCTGGGGTGCCGAGCTCGTCGACGGCCTCGACCCCGACCACCGCGCCGGTGCCGTGATCCGCAAGGGCACCAATGGCGAAGACGGCTACTCGGCGTTCATGATGCGCGAGCCCGACAGCACCATCGACATCCCGACCGGGCTCGCAGGACTCTTGCGCGAGCGTGGCGTGGCCCGCGTGGTGGTCGTGGGGCTGGCGACCGACGTCTGTGTGGCCGCCACGGCCGGCAGCGCCGCCGCGGCGGGCTTCGCGACCACCGTGCTCTGGGCGGCGAGCCGACCCGGTCCACGCCGATGCGACGACCACCGAGCGCGGTGCTCGCAGAGCTCGACGGCGCCGGCGTCGTCGTCGCCGGCGCCCCGTGACGGTCCGGCCTCGCGACCCGGGCACACGACCGTGACCGATCGACCGACGAGCGCGACATCCCAGCCACTGCACATGCTCGGGACCGCGATCCGCGATCGGTGGACGGCGACGCGCGGTCCGCTGTTCTGCGACATGTACGAGCTGACCATGGCCCAGGTGTACGTCCGCGAGGGATTGGCCGATCGGACTGCGCAGTTCGATGCCTTCTACCGATCGAATCCCGACTACGGCACCCATCAGGCCGGCTACTGCGTCGCTGCGGGACTCGGCCCCTTCCTCGACTGGCTCGGGCGGCTCCGGGTCACCGACGCACATGTCGCTGCGCTCGCAGCGTTGCGATCCCCGACGGGCGCACCCGTGTTCGAGGCGGATTTCCTGGACTGGATCGCCGACCCCGACCTCTTCGCCGGCCTCGAGATCCACGCCATCGACGAGGGTCGTGTCGTGCACCCGAACGAACCGATCGTGTCGGTGACAGGTCCCCTCGGCGCAGCGCAGCTCATCGAGACCGCGTTGTTGAACCACCTCAACTACCCCACCCTCATCGCCACCAAGGCCGCTCGGGTGGTGTCAGCCGCACGCGGCGGCGCCGTGCTCGAGTTCGGCATGCGGCGCGGCCCGGCCACCGGTGTCAACGACGGCATTCGCGCTGCGCTGATCGGTGGATGCGTCTCCACCTCCGACGTCGAGGCCGCGATCGCCTGCGACGTCGTGCCGAGCGGTACCCACGCGCACAGCCTCGTCCAGGCCTATCTGGCGCTCGGCATGGGTGAGCTGGCGGCGTTCCGGGCCAGCGCGGCCGCGGCGCCCGACGGTTGCATCTTGTTGGTCGACACCATCGACACGCTGACCTCCGGCGTCCCCAACGCCATCACCGTCTTCGACGAACTCCGCGCGCAGGGCCACGAACCGGTCGGCGTCCGTCTCGATTCGGGCGACCTCGCCTATCTGGCAGTGCAGACCGCACGGCTGCTCGACGACGCCGGGTTCGCCGAGGCCTCGATCGTGTTGTCGAGCGATCTCGACGAGCTGACCATCTGGCAGATCCGCGATCAGATCCGTGACGACGCCCGCCGAGTCGGCCTCGACGGCGACGCCGTGCTCGGACGGCTCGTCTATGGGGTCGGGACGCGCCTGATCACCTCTGCGGGCGACAGCGCCCTCAACGGTGTGTACAAACTCGTCGGCATCGCCGATGCGGACGGCGCGTGGCAGCCGGCCATCAAGGTGTCGGAGGATCCGGGCAAGATCCCCCTGCCAGGGCCCAAGTTGGTCTGGCGTCTCCATGACCATCGTGGGGTGGCCGTCACCGATCTCGTCGGTCTGGCCGACGAGGATCCGCTGCCCGACGACGAGAACCTCGTGCACCACCCGGTGCAGTCCGGCATCCACAAGACCATCCGCCGCAGCGACATCGGACGCATCGAGCCCCTGCACCAGAAGATGCGCACCGGGGCGAGCGGCACCTCCATCGCCGACCTCGCCGCACGATGCCGAGCCGACATCGGTGCGCTGAATCCCGGCGTCCAACGTCTGGTCAACCCGCACCGCTACCACGTGTCGATCACCGATCGCCTCCACCGACTCCGCCTCGACCTCCTGGCCGACCTCGAGGACTGAGCCCGCCTCGTCAGGCGTCGGGTTCTTCGGCAGCGAGCGATGCGGTGTAGTCGTCTTCGAGGAAGCCTCGCATCACCGCAGGCTCCAGGTCGAGGCCGCTCTGGGCGAGGAACATCTCGACATGATCGGGGAGATCGCCGAAGCGTCGCCAGGTCTCTGGGTCCCAGAGGCCCGAGCGCCGGAAGGCCTTCGCGCAGTGCAGGAACGCATTGGCGATGGTGACCACGACCGCCACCTTCGGTCGCTGTACCAGGCCCTCCCATCGATCGATGATGGCGGGGTCGGTAGTGATGATCGCTTCGCCGTCGAGGCGCAGCGTCTCGTCTCGGCCTGGCGTGAGGATCAACAGTCCCGCGTGGGGATTGTCGATGAGGTTCGTCAGCGAATCGATCAGGTTGTTGCCACCGAGGTCGGCGAATGCAACGCGACGATCGTCGAGCACGACGAGCTGCCCCGACGGCCCGCCGCGTGGCGAGACATCGCAGGCACCGGTGCGATCGGCGGTGGCCAGCAGGAAGAACGGGCTCGACTCGATGAACTCGCGGGTGACGTCGTCGATGCGATCGGCCTTCTTCGCCTTCACCAGATCCGACGGCTCCCGGTAGAGCGAACGCAGGTGCTCGAGCGTCGTGACCTGGTGGGCATCCATCTACAGAGTCTGTCAGGAGGTCGACGCGCGAAGCGAGAAGGGCTCGTCTTCCCACAGGGCTGCGGCAGCGTCGGCGACCTCGGCGAGGAACGCCGTCCTCGCCGTGCCGACGAACGCAGCCGGTGACCATGGTTCGCGTGCAACCGCCACGGCGTCGCGGTGGCGGTAGGTCAGCGTCGATACCGCGCCGGACGCATCGGTGAGACCCACCGTCACCTCGATGAGGTCATAGACCGGCGGCTCGAACTGGCGGAGCACTCGCTGTTCAGCCGGGCCGAGTTCACCCAACACGTATCCATGGACGAGGCCGGCGGTCGCGTCGGGGACCAGGGTCGGGTACGTGTGGCCATCGACGCGGGCCACTCGATGCCCGTGAAGGGTCGCAGACGCCGCTGGGACGGATCGCCGCAGCAGCACGTTGCGCACCTCGGGAAGGCACAGCGTGCCGTAGACGAAGAGGGTGGACACCGACGGTGGCTGCGACCCGACTACCGCGGAACGTCCTTCCAGGGGCCCTTGTCGGTGCGGGGCTCGCCGGGCAGGCCGAGGACACGCTCGCCGATGATGTTGCGCTGGATCTCGTCGGAGCCACCGGCGATGCGATAGCCGGGGGCGCCGAGGACCTGTTCGCCCCACGCGTAGGTGCCCCATTCGCCGCTGTCGGCGACCAGGCGCGGACCGAGGACCTTGGACACGGCGTCAGACATGACCCGCATGCCCTGGGTCCAGAAGATCTTGCCCAGAGAGCCCTCCGGGCCTGGCGTGCCCGAGCGGGCCAGGTCGGCGGCGCGACGGTTCAGGAAGGACTCGACGCGGGTGTGGATGTACACCTGGGCCAGCTCGTCGCGCATGACCGGGTCGTCGGTGACGCCCATGACCTGCGCGGTCGCGAGCAGCTTGGTCCACGACGCGCCGCCGGTTCCGCCACCGCCGCTGCCGTCGGAGGAGTGGTCGCGTTCGAACCCGAGGGTGGTCATGGCCACCTTCCAGCCCTCGCCCACCGGCCCGAGCCGGTAGCGGTCGTCGATGCGAGCGTCGCTGAAGAAGACCTCGCCGAAGGACTGGCCGCCGCTCATCTGCTTGATGGGCCGGACTTCGATGCCCGGGATGTCCATGGGGATGACGAAGGCGGTGAGGCCCTTGTGCTTGACGACGTCGGGATCCGAGCGGGCGATGAGGAGACCCCAGTCGCTGAACTGCGCCCCCGACGACCACACCTTCTGGCCGTTGAGGACCCACTCGTCGCCGTCTTGTTGGGCCTTGCACGACAGCCCGGCGAGGTCGGAGCCGGCGCCGGGTTCGCTGAAGAGCTGGCAGCAGAACTGATCGGCGCGCAACAGCATCGGCAGCCACTCGAGCTTCTGCTCGTCGGTGCCGAAGGCACGCACGGTCTGGGCAACCAGGCCGGTGGTCACGCCGAAGAGCTCGTGGCCACCCGGATGCTCATAGCCCCGTGACAGCTTGCCGAACGCTCGGGCGTGTTCGCGGCCGAGGCCCAGGCCGCCGTACTCGGTGGGCCAGGTGATGGCGTGGTAGCCCTTCTCGGCCTTGCGCTGGTTCCACTCGGCGATGCGAGCCAGATAGGCCGCCTCTTCGTCGTGGCCGAAGGCATGGAACACAGCGACGTCGAGCTCGCCCTCGCCCCACACGAACACAGGGGCGTCGCCACTGTCGTCGACCCGTTTCGCATTGGCGTCGAGCCACGCTGTTGCTTCAGCGGTGAACTCGTCGAGATCGGTCGCAGTCATGGGGTCTCCTCGAGAGCTTGGCGGCATCGTCGGCGCCGGCCCACTCGTGCAGCGGGCACAGACGACAAGTGTCGCAGACTCTGTGACCGTCGCGCACGTGCAGTGGCGAACGCTGTGGGGGATCTCGTCAGGTTCTTCCACCGCCAGGGTGGGTGACCATCACGAGATCGCCGGCGGTGGGCCGCCGAGGTCGTCGAGGCCGAACACGCGGCGGGCGTTGCCGCCGAGGAACGGCTCCCAGACCTTGTCGCGCAACGGAAGGTCGTCGAGTTCGCCGAGGACCCGCTCCCAGGACAACCCCGGGAAGTAGCCGGCGAACATGACCTTGTCGCTGCCCCGCGTGTTGGCGTAGTCGATGATCGCCTGCGGGTAGTGCTTCGGCGCGAACGCCGTGGTCGAGAAGTAGAGGTTGGGCCACTTCAGCATCAGCTTGACCGCCAGCGCCTCCCAGGGCTCGCAGCCGTGGCGCATCACGAGCTTCAGTTCGGGGAAGTCGTAGCAGACCGGGTCGATGCGTTCGACCCGTTGACAGTCGAACGGCACCCGCGGTCCCGGGACCCCGGCGAGGATGTTCATCGGTACGTCGAGCTCGCAGCACGCCGCGTAGAACGGATACATCTGCGGCGCGTCGATGGCGACCTGGGGCGCGTACAGGCATGGCGCAGCCGACACCGACCGGATGGCGGGGTGGCTCTCGACGGCACGCTTCATCGAGCGCAACGACTTCATGCCGAGGTTCGGATCGATGCCGACCGATCCGAAGAACCGTCCCGGGTACCGGTCGAAGATCTCGTGTGATTCCTCGGGGCGCACCGGGTTGACGTCGATCTGGGCGGTGGCGATCCCGTGGTGGTCCATCAAGGCGACGAGCCCGTCGTAGCGTCAGTTCCTCACCCATCCGCTCGCCGGCGTCTCTGAAGAGGTACTCGGCCGGATGGTGGCCGAACTCGTCGCTGCCCGCGTCCTTCAGCAGGCGACGGGCCTCGTCCATCCCCATCCCGGTGCCGCCCCGAGGCAGCTCCACCATGAGGTCGACGATCGGGAGGTCACGCGGTCTCGCCATGGTCGAGATTGTGGCCCACCTGTCGGTGGTCTGCCCCAGCGACACCGACTCAGGCCGGATCGGAACGCTCGAGTGCTCGTTGCGCACCCACGGACTCGCAGGGATCGACGCTTTTCGTCTCATGGCGCGTGAGATGCTGGGGCCCTCCACGGGGAACCGCCCCGACTCGAGAAACGTCACAGACACCATGAACAAGACGCTGCTTGTCACCCTGATCGCGCTCGTCCTGCTCGCCGCTGCGTGCGGCGACGACGACACGGAACCGACGCAGACGACCGACGGTGATCCGTTCGGCGACACCACCTGGGTGTTGACCGACAGCGAGGTCGACGGGTCGCCGCTGACGCTGCTCGACGAGAACCCGATCACCATTGCCCGCACCGACGACGGCATCGGCGGCACCGCTGCCTGCAATTCGTACGGCGGCGGCGCCACCATCGACGGATCGTCCATCGACATCACCGAACTGTTCCAGACCGAGATGGCCTGCGAGCCCGAGGTCATGGACCTCGAGACCGCGTACACCAGCGCCCTCGGCCGGGTCGACACCATCGCCGTCGACGCCGAAACCCTCACCCTGACCGGCGAGGGTGTGTCGCTGACCTTCGCAGCCCGGCCCGACGAGCCCGATGCCCCACTCGTCGGCACCGTCTGGATGCTCGACACGATCATCGACGGCAGTTCCGCGTCGACACCGATCGCCGGATCCGACCCGACACTCACCATCGCCGATGACGGCACGGTCTCGGGCACGACCGGTTGCAACAGTCTCACCGGATCCATCCCCTTCGACGACACCACGTTCGAGCCGGCCCCACTCGGCTCGACCCGCATGGCGTGCGAGCCCGACCTCATGGATCAGGAGGCAACGGTGCTGCGCGTCCTGGGCGACGGACCGTCGTGGGTCATCGACGGGCCGCTGCTGACACTCACCCTCGACGACGGCACCGCGCTCGTGTACCGGGCGGGTTGAGGCCCGCCGGTTCGCCCTGCGCACCCCGGGCGGCGCGCATCACATCACTACCCTGACCGGCGACCGCACCACGATCAGGGACGGATCGCCACCCGATGGACCAACCCGCAGAGCACATGACGCCGTTCGCGGCCGTGAATCACCAGTTCGCCCGAGCCGCCCAGATCTGCGGGGTCGCGGCATCGACCAGTGCCGTGCTCCGTGCGCCCCAACGCGAGCTGCGCGTCGAGGTACCGGTCCGCCGCGACGACGGCACCCTCGAGGTGCTCACCGGCTACCGGGTTCAGCACGACAACTCCCGGGGACCGTTCAAGGGCGGCATCCGCTATCACCCCAGCGCAGACGTCGACGAGGTTCGGGCTCTGGCCTCGCTGATGACGTGGAAGACCGCGCTCGTCGACCTGCCCTTCGGCGGCGCCAAGGGCGGCGTCGAGGTCGACACCTCGGAGTTCAGCCGCACCGAACTCGAGGCCATGACCCGTACCTACACGCGAGCGATCGCAGGGATCATCGGCCCGGCCGAGGACATCCCCGCACCCGACATGGGGACCGACGCACAGGTCATGGCGTGGTTGCTCGACGAGTACGAACAGCTCCGTGGACTCTCACCCGCCGTCGTGACCGGCAAGCCGCTGCCACTCGGGGGATCGCCCGGGCGGGTGGCGGCCACGGGTCGCGGCGTGATCGAGATCCTCGACTGCGTCATCGCCGACGGCGGCCGCGAGCCGTCGACCACCACGGTGGCCGTCCAGGGCTTCGGCAACGTCGGATCGTGGGCCGCACGGATCGCCGCCGAGCGCGGCTACCAGGTGGTCGCCGTGTCCGACCTGGCGGGCTGTCTGGTGAACCACGCAGGCATCGACATCGCCGCCCTGACAGCCCACGTCGGCGAGCACGGCACCGTCGAGGGCTTCGACGGTGCCGAACTGATCGAGCGCGATGCGGTGCTCGCCCTCGACGTCGATGTGCTGATCCCGGCGGCGATCGGCGAGGTCATCCATGCCGACAACCACACCGTCGTCCAGGCCCGCGTCGTGGTCGAGGGAGCCAACCACCCGGTGACGCCCTACGCGGATGCGGCGCTCGCGGATCGTGGCATCGCCGTCGTGCCGGACATCTTGGCCAACGCCGGTGGGGTGACGGTCAGCTACTTCGAGTGGGTCCAGAACCTCCAGCAGTTCGCATGGTCGCTCGATGACATCAACGAGCGGCTCGCGACCGGCCTGGTTCGCGCCTACGAGCAGGTGCGCGACGTCGCCGAGGAGTCGGCGTGCACGTTGCGCGACGCGGCCTACGTCGTGGCTGTCTCGCGGGTGGCCGAGGCCTCGGCATTGCGCGGCAAGCTGTGATGCGGCGGCCCGGTCGAGCGATGGCTTCGCTGCTCGCCGTCGTCGTGGTGCTCGTCGGGTGTGGCGACGATGCGCTGGACGATGCCGAACTGACGATGCGATCGACGCCCTGATCGCCGACGACGGCGTCGCAGTGGCGGTCGCGTGCATCATCGATGGCATCGATGCAGGGGCCCGAGCGGACACCGTCCTCGACATCTGGTTCCCGGCGACCTGATCCGATCGCGACAACCTGCCCGATCCACCCGCGCGCTGCAGCGCCGAACCCAGGGAGGCACACTGGGATGATGGCTTCCGCACCCGCTCCCTTCACGCCCATCGACGCGATCAGTGGCATCGTCGATGGCGCCCGCCAGGCGTTCGCAACGGGGCGAACCCACACGCCGGAGTGGCGGGTCAGCACGCTGCATGCGCTGCGCGCCGGGCTGGTCGAACACGAGCGGGTTCTCGAAGAGGCGCTCGCCGCCGACCTGGGCAAGCCGCCACTCGAGGCCTTCGCCGCCGAGATCGGCTTCACGATCGCCGAGATCGACCACGCGCTCGCGCATCTGGCCGGGTGGATGGCGCCGCGCCGGGCGCCGACTCCGGTTGCGCTGCGGCCCGGCAGCTCGCGGATCGTGCCCGAGCCACTGGGGGTCGTTGCGGTCATCGCACCCTGGAACTATCCCGTTCAGCTCACCTTGGCGCCGGTGGTGGCGGCCGTCGCCGCCGGCAACGCCGTGGTCGCCAAGCCGAGCGAGCTGGCCCCGAGCGTCGACGCCGTACTCGCACGTCTGATCGCCGGCCTCGATGACCCCGCAGTGGCTTCGGTGCACGGCGGTGTCGCCGAATCGACCGAGCTGTTGGCGCAGCGCTTCGACCACATCTTCTACACGGGCAACGGCCGCGTCGCCCGCATCGTCATGCGCGCCGCCGCCGAGCACCTGACCCCGGTCACCCTCGAGCTCGGCGGCAAGAGCCCGGCCATCGTGACCCGCAACGCGACCATCGATGTCGCCGCCAAGCGCATCGCCTGGGGCAAGTTCCTCAATGCCGGACAGACCTGCATCGCGCCCGATCACGTCCTGGTCGAGGCCGGGGTACACGACCAGCTGGTCGCTGGGTTGGCCGACGCGGTGCGTACCTTCTACGGGGACGACCCGGCGGCGAGCCCGGATTTCGGCCGCATCGTCAACGACGCGCACTTCCACCGTCTCGCAGAAGCTCCTCCACGCGGGCGAGGTCGTGGTCGGCGGCGACACCGATGTCGACCAGCGCTACATCGCTCCCACCGTCATCACCGGGGTCCACCGCGACGATCCGGCGATGACCGAGGAGATCTTCGGCCCCATCCTCCCGGTGCTCGCGATCGATTCGGTCGACGAGGCCATCGCTGCGATCAACGCCGACGACAAACCACTCGCGCTCTACGCTTTCAGCGAGGACGACGACGAGATCGACGCGATCATGGCCGGCACCAGCAGCGGCGGCGCGTGCATCAACGGCACCCTGCTCCAGGTGTCCAACCCCAACCTCCCCTTCGGTGGGGTCGGGGCCAGCGGCACCGGCGCCTACCACGGCCGCCACGGCTTCGACGCCCTGAGCCACCACAAGGCCGTGCTCTCCCGCAGCACGCGCCTCGACCCGCCGTTGCTGTACCCCCCGTACACCGACACCAAGACCAAGATGATCCGCACCGGGCTCGGTGCCCCCGACCCCCGGGATCTGGTGGCCAGTCTGCGCAATCGCCTGCGCCGTGGCTGAGTCCGGACTCGACGCGCCTGGCACCAGCGCACGGCTTCGGCGGTGGAGATGCCACCGGAGGCCGGCGGTCGCATACGGTGGCGCTGTCCACGAAACCGACTGGAGGACCCGATGAACGTCGGCGATCTGATGACAACCGATGTGGTGACCACGTCCCCGGACACCACCCTCGTCGAGCTCGAAGCGCTCTTCACCCGCAATGCCATCTCGGGCGCGCCGGTCCTCGACGGCGACCAGCTCGTCGGCGTGGTGTCCCAGACCGACATCATCGGTGTGATCGCCAACCAGCCCAACCCCGGCGGTGAGCTGCCGTCGTTCCTGTTGAGCCCGCAGCCGATCGCGGCGCCGATCCTCGCCGAACTCACCGCTGTGCGCGCTGCAGCGGCCGAGCGCATGGCCGCGCGCACCGTGGCCGACGTGATGACCGGCGTCCCGGTCACGGTGTCAGCCGGCGACGACGTCGCCGTCGCTGCCGAGAAGATGTGCAACGAGCGCATTCACCGGGTCCTCGTGACCGATGGCGGCCGGCTGGTGGGCCTGCTGAGCGCGCTCGACCTGGTCGGTCTGCTGATCGACATGAACTGAGCCGACTCCATGGAGGGTTTCGTCCATCCGGACTTCACCGCCGTCGCCGACAAGCTCGAGGCCATCACGACGGGTCGGCGCGCCCGTGGTGGTGCGGCCGTGGCGGTGTTCCACCACGGCGAGCCGGTGGTCGACATCTGGACCGGCACCGCCCGCGGCGGCCGCCCCTGGCAGCGCGACACCATGGCGGTGTCGTTCTCGACCACCAAGGGGGTCGTGGCAACCATCGTCCATCGCCTCGTCGACCGGGGTCTGTTGTCCTACGACGAACCCGTCGCCACCTGGTGGCCGGAGTTCGCGGCCAACGGCAAGGCGGACATCACGCTGCGTCACCTGCTGACCCACCAGGCCGGGATGCACCGGGTACGCACGCTCGTCGATTCCGCTGAGACCCTGCTCGACTGGGACGAGATGACCTCCCGTCTGGCCGCAGCGGAGCCGGCCTGGGAACCGGGCAGCCGACCTGGCTACCACGCGCTGACCTACGGATGGCTCGTCGGCGAGGTGATCCGCCGGGTCGCCGGGGGCACGGTGAACGATGCCTTCCAGGCCGAGATCTGCACGCCGCTCGGTATCGACGGCCTCGTGATCGGTGCCTCGGCCGCCGAGCGCAAGCGCATCGCGCCGCTCCACATCGACCCGGTTGCCTCCGAGCGCCTGTTGAAACTGTTCCACCGGCTCGAGACCAAGGACCGCTACCGGCCGATGGTCGAGGCGCTCGTCGTCGACGACTATCTGGCGATGGCGGCCACCGATCACATCCACGACGGCGAGATCCCGGCTGCCAACGGCGCCTTCACCGCTCGTTCGCTGGCCCGGATGTACGCGGCCCTGGCCACCCCCGACGCCTTCGACACCCCGCCGCTCGTGTCACGGGCCACCCTGGCCGAGGCCACCCGCATCCAGACCGCCACCAAGGACCGGGTGGTGCTGTTCCCGATGCAATGGCGTCTCGGCTATCACCTGGCCGGCACCATGGCCGGCGTGTTGCCCCGCGGGTTCGGGCACTTCGGCTTCGGTGGCTCGGGTGCCTGGGGCGACCCCCAGACCGGGCTGGCCGTCGCGATGGTGCTCACGAAGGTGGCCGGCACGCCCTTCGCCGACACTCGCTTCCTGCGCGTCGGCGGCGCCGCGGTCCGCAGCGCTCGCGCCCGCACGGCCTGACACGCCGTCGGCCACTGCCGGCCGATCCAGTGCACCTGCGACACTGACCTCATGGCCGCCCGCTCGTTACCCGAGATCCTCACGAGCGGTTCCTACGAGCGGGCGTGGCTGCGGCTGGACGCGTTGGCCGGCCTCACGGTCGCAGCGATGGTGGTCCCCCAGGCAATGGCCTACGCCGAGCTCGGCGGCCTCGAGCCCTCGGCGGGCTTCCGGGCAATTCTCGTCGCATTGCCGATCTACGCGCTCCTCGGCACGAGTCGCCATCTCGGCGTCGGACCCGAGCCGGGCACCGCCGTACTCGCTGCGTTGGCGGTCGCGCCCCTCGCCGGCGGCGACCCCGACCGGTACCTGGCACTGATGGCTGCGCTCGCGGGCATGGTCGGCGTGTTGGGTCTACTCGGTGGGCTGCTGCGCCTCGGGTTCGTCGCCAACCTCTTGTCGAAGCCCGTCCTGGTGGGCTACATCACCGGCGTCGGGCTGACGCTGTTGTCGAGCCAGCTCTCGTCGTTCACCGGAGTACCCATCGACGCCGATGCGTTCTTCGGACGCTTCGGTGAGTTCTTCTCCCGGTTCGACCAGATCGACGGCGCCACCATCGGCGTCGGGCTGGCGACCCTGGCGATCATCCTCGGGCTGCGGCGGTGGCGTCCCGCCCTACCCGGCGCCTTGATCGGCCTGGCGGTCACGATCGCCGCGGTCGCCATCTTCGGCCTCGACGTTGCGCTCGTGGGTCAGGTCGATGCGGCCCTTGCCGACCCCCGGCGTACCTGACGTGTCGTTCGCTGACCTGGTCGACCTGGCACCTGCGGCGGGAGGGCTGTTGCTCATCGGGTACACCGACAACATCTTGACCGCGCGCTCGATCGCGGCGAAGCGAGCGCTACGAGATCGACGCCAACCGCGAGCTGATCGCACTCGGTGGCATGAACACGGCCACGGCGTTCGGTGGCGGCTTCCCGATGTCGTCGAGCGCGTCACGCTCGTTCGTTCCCGCGTCGCTCGGCAGCCGTACCCAGCTGTCGGCGGTGGTGACCTTTGCCGCCGTGCTGCGTCTTCTTGCTGGTCGGTCAGCCGCTCCTCGAACGCATCCCGCGCCCGGCGCTGGCTGCGGTGGTCATCGCCGCCGCGTTCGCCGTCATCGACGTCGAGGGCTTCCGTCGGTTGGCCCGCATCAGCTGGACCGAGACCGCGCTCGCCGCGGTGACCGCGCTGGCGGTCATCACCACCGACCTGTTGACCGGGGTGTTGGTGGCCGTGGCCCTGTCGGCGGTGATCACCCTCGGGCGGGTCGCTCGACCCCACGACGCCATCCTCGGCGAGGGCTCCGGCCTCGACGGCTGGATCGACGTCGCCGACGAGCGCGCCCGCACGCTGCCCGGGCTCCTGGTCTACCGATTCGACGCGCCGCTGTTCTTCGGCAACGTCGGCTACTTCGAGGATCGCATCGAGCTGCTGCTCGACCAGAATCCCGGAACCGAACGCCACGTCGTGCTCGACCTCGAAGGCATCGGGTCGATCGACACCACTGCGGTCGAGGAGCTGATCGAGCTGGTCGAGGCTCTGCGCCTCGACGGCATCGAGCGTCTCGATCGCCCGCGGCAATGCGAACGTCCTGGGCGTGGTCGAACGCAGCGGCCTGGGCGATGTCGATCGGCGCCGATCACATCCACCCCACGATCAATGCCGCAGTTGCCGATTACCGTCGCCGCCACGCCTGAGGTCCATCGAGAGGCGCCGCCCGACTGCGATGGCACATACTGGTGCCATGACTGGCGACGCAATGCGGTTCTCGATCATCTACGAGGCCCAGACGGCGACGCCCGGGCGTGCCGACGATCACCGCATGTTCACCGAGATCATCGAACAGGCCCTGCTGGCCGAGCAGCTCGACTTCGACGTCATCTGGGCCGTCGAGCACACGGCACTCACCATGTATGCCCACATGTCGGCCCCCGAGACCTTCCTGGCGTACCTGGCCGGAGCCACGAGCCGCATCGGCATCGGCCATGGTGTGATCTGCCTGCCCCCCAAGATGAACCATCCGGTCAAGGTCGCCGAGCGGTGCGCAATGCTCGACATCTTGAGCGGCGGGCGTCTCCACGTCGGGTTCGGCAAGGGCGGCACCCAACAAGAGGCCGGCACCTTCGGCTACGACAAGGCCGACCTGGCGCCCATGATCGACGAAGCGATGCGGCTCGTGCCCCGACTGTGGGTCGAGGACATGGTCGAACACCACGGCGAGTTCATCGATCTGCCACCCCGACCCGATCCACCCCAAGCCGCTGCAGGATCCGCACCCGCCGCTGTACATGGCCTGCACGCAGACCTCGACGCTCGTCGACGCGGGCGGTCGCGGCATCGGTGCGTTGGTGCTCGGCTTCGGCGGACCCGACCAGGTCGCCGAGAAGAACCGGGTCTACCGCCAGGCGTTCGCCGAGCGTGACCCGGCCCACCAGGTCGGGGCCCGACCCACCGAGCACCTGGCGGCGCTGTGTCCGGCGGTGGTCATGGCCGACGGCCAGGAGGCCCGACGACTCGGGCTGCGTGGCCAGCGGTTCTTCCTGGAGTCGATCTCGCACTGGTCGAGCGACGGCACGGTGCCCCTGCCCGATCCGGCCTCGCTGGCCGGACGACATGATCACCGAGGCCGGCGACGGCACCCAGCTGATCGAGGCGTCGATCGGTTCAGAGGCGGTGACCGTCGACTTCTCCGACCCGGCGCTGGCGATGTTGAACCCCAACCACGGCTACGGCACGGCCGAGGACTGCATCGGCTACGTGGCCCGACTGATCGAGGCCGGTGCCGACGAGATCCTGTTCCTCACCCAGATGGGCACCATCCCCCACGAAGCCCAGATGGAGACCATCCGCACCATCGGCGAGCAGGTCATCCCGTACTTCCGCACCGGTCCCGGCCGCACGCTCCTCGAGAACCGATCCGCCGGCGCCCTCGCTCCTGCCGGCTGAGCGCCGCCACCCCGGCGACGCAGCACCGACCGTCGATGACCAAGTGGACCTGCCCCAGCTGCGGCCGCGTCTTCGGTGCGGTCGGCCGTGGCCACATCTGTGCTCCGGGCCTGACGCTGCAGGAGTTCTACGACGGAGCACTGCCGATCACCCAAGGGGTGGTCGAGACGATCATCGCCGACCTGCGACGGGTCGACCCCGACGACGACCTCGTCGTCGACCCGCTGGCGTCGGCCATCTTGTTGAAGAACGGCCCGACCTTTGCGACCGTGCGCAGCAGGACCCGTTGGGTTGCCGTCGGCTTCTCGCTCGAGCGCAAGCTGACCACCGACCGTCTGGGACGCAAGGTGGGGTCCTACGGCAAGCGCTTCGACCACGTCGTGAACGTTGCCGACCCCGATGAGGTCGATGACGAGCTCCTCGGCTGGCTCCGCGAAGCGTTCCTGCGCGGCGCACCCGACCCCACGATCGACGACGGCACCGACCCGATGGTGCCCGACGACATCGACCTCGAGTTCGACTTCGACTGAGCTCGAGCGGCTCGTGGCCGGACCGTACGGACCCGCCAGCCGACACCTGGTCAGATCTGCGTCAGGTCGCTCAGAACGCAGGCGTGGCGTCGATCACGAACCATGGCGGCAGCGGGTCAGAGGTGGCTGCGGTGGTGGGTCGCCGCCTGGGTCGCGTTCGGCGGCCTGGAGTTGGCCACGAATTTCGACCCCTGGCGCCCGTCATCCGCCACCATCACGAACGCGTCGACGGGGGCGGCTACCCCGACGGACTCCAGGGGAAGGCGATGCCGCTGGGCGCCCGGATCGTCGCCGCGTGCGACGCCTACGATGCCATGGCGAACACCCGTCAGTACCGCGAGGGCATGGGCGCGGACCGGGTCTGGCAGCATTGCGCCATGATCAAGCTGACGTTCTGCCTGCGGCGTAGGCCCGACCTGAGCATCGAGGAGTTCCACCACTACTGGCGCGACACCCATGCGCCGCTCGTCGCCGCACGGGCCGACGTACTGGGTATTCGGCGGTACGTCCAGGTCCACACCGCAGACCATCCGGGGCTCCACGAGGCGTTCCGGCGCCGCAACGACGGTGCCCCCGAACCCTACGACGGCGTCGCCGAGCTCTGGTTCGACGACCTGGCCGCATTCGGGCGCGACGACCCCCGAGGCGCAGCAGGCGAGCGCCGATCTCCGTGAGGACGAGGCGAACTTCATCGACCTCCCCAACTCACCCATGTGGGTCGCCGTCGAGCACGAGATCGTCGGTGACGCGACGACGGCGTGACCTCGACCAGCGCATGGCGCGTCGGCCGGTCTCCTACAGCAGGTCGAGGCAGCCGAGGTGCTCGATGGCCGCGACGTTGCGCTTGATCATCTCGGCCATCCAGGCATTGCCGCGCTCGTTGGTGGGGTCGAGCGTGCCGGCGATGACCGTGGCGTAGACCCACAGGTACAGGACGCCGTGGCGGTAGTCCTCCCACGCCTCGTCGAAGCCGTAGCCCTCGATGCCCTGCGCGGCCAGACCGTCGACGTACCGCTGGATGAGGGCCTGCTCGTTCGCTTCGCGCACCGGGGTCTGGGTGCTCTGGCACAGCAGATACGCGACGTCGTGGATGCCGCGCCCACGCAACGGGCCCTGCCAGTCGACGAAGGTCATCTCGTGGTGGCCGGGCTCGGTGGCGAAGAACAGGTTGTCCATCCGGAAGTCGCCGTGCACGAGCGTGCGGGGCTCGGCGTCGAGGCGCTCCTGCAGCCGTGGCACGGCCGCGAAGTAGGCAGTCCTTGACGTCGCGCAGCCACTGCGGGACGTGATCGCCGAAGATCTCGTTGACCGCCTCCCAGCCGACCTTGGAGCCCTCCAACATGTTGGTGGCGTTCTCGCTGCCCGCGGCGCGGGGCAACCAGTCGTACTCGTCGCTCTCGAGCTGACCCCAGAACGAGGCGTGCATCTTCGCCAGCTCGTCGATGGCGGCTTCGGTCTGGGCGAGATCGGCGCCGACGACCTGATCGCCGATGTGATAGCCGGTGAGGTCCTCGAGGACGATGACGAAGTCGCCGCTGTCGTCCATGGCGGACAGGTGGACGAGCGGACCGTTGGCGGCACTGCGGGGATCGAGCTGCGCGAAGTAGTTGACCTCGCGTGTGTAGACGCCGTAGTGCTCGGCGACACCGCGGTTGACCTCGTTGGTGGTCGGGAACTTCACGACGACACTGGCCGGCGCCTCGCCCGCGTCACCGCGCGTAGGTCAGGCCGATGAACTCGATGGCGCTGAGCATGCCGACGCCCTCGGCCACCGGCGTCCGGGTGAACGACGCCACGCTCCCCGCCTCGGGAAGTGCCCCGCTGCCGTGCAGCACCGACGTGAGCCACTCGGCGGTCACGTCGTCGGGGGTACGGGGCAGGGGCAGGGTCGACACGTCGGGCCTCCATCGGCACGGGGGTTGGCGGGCGAGACGATAGTGCGCTCCGGCGTCGACGGACAGCGCCACCCGAGCGCGACGCTGACCGGTCGTCGTCGCGCGGCGGAGCCGCCGGGTCAGCGGCCTCCCGGAGCCATCCGTTCGGCGGTGTCGTCGGGCATGCCGTGGGGCAGCGTCCGCTCGTGGAGCAGCGCCTCGGTGCGGGTGCGGTCGGCGCGGTCGGCCAGGAGGCGCTTGACGATGCGATTGGTGCCCGGCGGAATTCGCGCTGATCTCGGCCGCGAGGTCGGCGACCGCGTCGTCGAGCTCGCCGTCGGGCACGCAGCGGTCGACGAGCCCGATGGCCGCGGCCTCGGTGCCGGCGATGCGCCGTGAGGTGAACATCAGCTGCTTGGCCGTTGCGAGCCCGACGCGTTCGGGCAGCCGCACCGACATGCCCCAGATGGGCACCAGACCCCATTGGCCATGGGTGTCGCCGAGCGTGGTGGACTCGGCGGCCACCAACAGGTCGCAGGCGAGTGCGAGCTCGAGACCACCGGTGAAGCAGTGGCCGTGGAGGCGGGCGATGGTGGGCTGGGGCAGGGCTTCGAGGGCATCGACGGTCTCGGGCTCGAAGTGCTTCGACGGCGCCCGCTCGTTCTCGGCGATCGAGCCCAGGTCGTGCCCCGCGCAGAACGACCGTCCGGCCCCGGCGAGCACGACACACCGCACGGCGTCGTCCCGGCGATGGCGTCGAGGTGGGCGCGCAGCTCCACGAAGACACCGGGGGTCGAACGCGTTGAGCTTGTCGGGCCGGTTGAGCGTGAGCGTGCACACGCCGGCCTCGTCGGTGCGGAGCACGAGTGCATCGGACATGAGTGGGACCTCCGGGTTCTGGACTGGTCGAGGCAGACGACGTCCCGGCGGGTCGACACGACCGCTACGACGGCACCTGCGCCACGACGTCAGGCGAAGCCGACCACCGGGTGGGGCGTGTAGGGCGCTTCGAGCCGGGCGACCTCGTCGTCGGTGAGCTCGACCTCGAGCGCCGCGACGGCGTCGTCGATGTGGTGGGACTTGGTGGCGCCGATGATCGGCGCGGTCACGACCGGGTTGTGCAGCACCCAGGCGAGCGCGACCTGGCCGCGGGCGATGCCGCGCTCGGCGGCGATCGACGGCCACGACGTCGGCGATGGCACGATCGGACTCGGAGGTGTCGTAGAGCGTGCGGCCGAACTCGTCGGTGCGTGATCGTTCGGTCTCGTCGTCCCAGTCGCGGGTGAGGCGGCCCCGGGCCAGCGGACTCCACGGGATGACGCCGATGCCCTGGTCGGCGCAGAGCGGCAGCATCTCGCGCTCCTCCTCGCGCTGGACGAGGTTGTAGTGGTTCTGCATCGACACGAACCGGGTGAACCCGAGCTGGTCGGCCAGGAACAGCGCCTTGGCGAACTGCCAGGCCCACATCGACGACGCCCCGATGTAGCGGACCTTGCCGGCGCGGATGACGTCGTCGAGCGCCTCGAGGGTCTCCTCGATGGGCGTGTGCGGGTCCCAGCGGTGGATCTGGTAGAGGTCGATGTAGTCGGTGCCGAGGCGGCGGAGGCTGTGGTCGACCTCGGCCATCACGGCCTTGCGCGACAGGCCCATGGCGTTGCGGCCCTTGCGCATCGGGCCCCAGAGCTTGGTGGCGATGACGATCTCGTCGCGGTCGGCCATGTCGGCGCAGCGCCCGCCCGACGATCTCCTCGCTGGTGCCGTCGGAGTAGACGTTGGCGGTGTCGAAGAAGTTGATGCCGGCCTCGAGCGCCTGGCTGATGAAGGGCCGGCTGGCCTCCTCGTCGAGGCTCCACTGGTGGGTGCCGCGATCGGACACGCCGTAGCTCATGCAACCCAGACAGATCTCGGAGACCTCGAGCCCGGTCGATCCCAGTCGTCGATACCGCATCGTGTGCTCCCTCGATACCACCCGGTGACGCCGGACCGTCGTCGGCCCGTCGTCGCCACCCTACGCGTCGCCGATCTCGCCCGCTTCGGCGACGAAATCCGGGACTGCGCCTCGGCAGATCTCCGGCACGAGTCCCAGATTTCGGCGGAGCGGTAGTGTCCGGAGAGGCGTCGGGTGAGCAACCGGGGGACGACCATGGCCGACACCGCAGACCGACATCACCGACCCGTCGTGGTGGCGACTCGACCCCCAGGACGCACTATCGGGCACCTGCTCGACCATCCCGGGTCTGTGGCGCGACGAGCGCAGCGGCTTCTGGCTCGCAGCGCGCCACGCCGATGTGCTGCACGTCGAGCGCGATGCCGTCGACCTTCGCCAGCCGAGCCGACGACCACGGCACCTACCGTCTCGTACCCTCGGAGTACGAGACGACGATGATCAGCCACAACGACCCCCAGCACCTGACCCAGCGCCGCATCGTCAACCGCCGCTTCACGCCTCGAGCCCAGCGCGACGCACGCCGAGCACTACCAGGCGATGATCACCGACCTCGTCGACGCCGCCATCGACGCCAACGCGCCGCACGGCTCGGTCGAGATCGTCGACGCCCTCGCCGCCCAGCTGCCCTGTCGGGTGACCGCCGAGCTGCTCGGCTTCGGCGCCGACATGTGGCGCGAGGTCAAGAGCTGGTCCGAGCGCCAGATGCGCATCGATCGCCGCTACGTCGAGCCCGAGGTCCTGGCCGACCTCGAGGCCAGCATTCGCGAATGGGCCGCGGTGATGGCCGAGGTGCTGCCCCGGCGAGCGGTCGAACCAGCCGACGACCTGTTCTCCGACTGGCTCGCGGCCGGCCTCGATCCCAACACGATGGTCCAGGAGACCGGCCTGCTCATCGCCGGCGGCGCCGAGACCACGCGCACCGTCATCGCGCACGGCCTCCGGACCTTCGTCGATCACCCCGACCAGTGGGAACGCCTGGCCAGCCGAACCCGACCTGGTGACCTCGGCGGTCGAGGAGCTGATCCGCTGGGTCACGCCCCTCAACAACATGTTCCGCATCGTCACCACCGACACGACCGTGGCGGGCACGTCGATGGGCGCCGGCGATCGCGTCGCCCTCGTGTATCCGGCCGCGAACCGTGACCCGCGGGTGTTCGACGAACCCGACCGTTTCGACATCGGGCGCGACCCCAACCCACACCTGGCCTTCGGGCACGGCACCCACTTCTGCCTCGGCGCCAACATGGCCCGCGTCGAGCTCCGGCTGCTGTTCGCCGAGCTGGCCCGCCGCATCACCGACCTGGCCGTCGTCACCGAGCCCGACGTCGAGCCCAACATCTTCGCCCGCGCCGTCCGTCGCTTCGACCTGACCTTCACCGTGCGCTGAGCGAACGAACCGATGGGGTCAAGTCTCTTTCTCCCTTTCTCCGAGCAGCGCTGCCTACCGGGCGACACGCCGAGCGAGAAGGGAGAAGAGACTGACCCTGACTTGACCCCGGTGGTTCCCCGGCCGATGAGGCACGCGGTGGATCATGCGATCGAAGCCCGGGGTCTGGTCAAGCGGTTCGGCGACAAGGTCGCCGTCGACGCGTTGGATCTCACCGTGCCCCGGGGCAGCTGGTTCGGCCTCGTCGGCCCCAACGGCGCCGGCAAGACCACCACGATCAAGATGGTCGTCGGGCTCCTGCGGCCCGATGCCGGCACCGTGCAGCATCGACGGCACCGACGTCTGGCCCGATCCCCGTGCTCGCCAAGGCCCGCCTCGGTGTCCTGCCCGATGACCTGCGGTTGTTCGAACGTCTGAGCGGCGTCGAGCTGCTGACCTACATCGGGCTCCTGCGGGCCATGGACCGCACCGAGGTCGACCGGCGCGCCGCGCAGCTCCTCGAGGTGCTCGGCCTGACCCGCTCGGCTCACGATCTCGTCGCCGACTACTCGACCGGCATGCGCAAGAAGGTCGCGCTCGCCGCCGCGCTGCTGCACGGCCCGTCGGTGCTCCTGCTCGACGAGCCGTTCGAGTCGGTCGACCCGGTGTCGAGCCGCGTCATCGTCGACGTGCTCCAGCACTACCGCCACAGCGGCGGCACCATCGTCTTCTCGAGCCACGTGATGGACACCGTCGAACGGCTCTGCGACGAGGTCGCCGTCGTCTCCGATGGCGCCGTGGTGCCGCAGTGGCACGATCGCCGAACTGGTGCGCCGCGACCAACGGCGGCTCGAGGACATCTTCATCGATGCGGTCGGCGCTCACGCACCGCACCGATGACGAGGCGCTCGACTGGCTCGGTGCGGCGACGTGAGCGTCGCCGATCCCTTCGCGGTCGCACCGTCCACGACCGGTACCTTCGGCGTCACTGCCGCTGCTGCGGTTGGCCTCGCTCGGCGTCGAGCTGCGATGGCGGTTGGTCGACAACCGTGCCCGCCGGCTCGGCAAGCGCACGCGGGGCTTCGCGCTCGGCTTCGGGCTGCTCTACGCCCTCGGAACGATGACCGCATTGCTGGCCGCCCGGTCGGCGACCCCTGACGCAGCGCAGGCGACGTTGGTGCTCACTGCGTCGTCGCTGGCGTCGGGCTGGATATTCGGTCCGATCCTGTTGGGCGGCGTCGACGAGACGGTCGACCCGACCCGACTCGCGTTGCTGCCGTTGCGTGCGCCGCGAACTCTTCGTCGTCCAGGTCGGCGCAGCCCTGTCGGGCATCGGTCCCGCAGCCGCCCTCGTCGGATTCTCGATCGGCATTCCGCTCGGATTCGCACCCGCGACGGTGCTGGCGCTCGTCACGGTGATCGCCGCTCCCACCATGATCGCCATGGTCGTGGGGCTGGCCCGGTCCGTCGCAGCGCTGCTCGCCATCGCCCAACGATCCCGCATCGGTCGCGACCTCGCGGTGCTGGCCGCGGCCCTCGCCGCGGGGGCGTTGTTCGTCGTGGCACAACTGGCGACGAGCGTGTCCGGCAGCCGGGCGGCCGGCCTGATCGATGCGCTGTCCTGGGCGCCGTGGTGCTGGCCCGGTCGGGCCGTGCTCGCCGCCGCCCAGGGCGACGCCGCCATGGCGGTGAGCTGGGCCGGCGCATCCCTCGTCGTCGCCGCAGGCTCCCTGGCGCTGTGGGCCGCGTTGTCACAGTTCCTGATGACCAACGGCGAGCGTGTCGTGCGTGTCGGGCGGCGAGGCCGTGGCGCCGCCCTCGGGCGAGCCGACTCGGTCTTCGGTGCGGCGCTCGCCCGGCAGTGGATCTCGGTCCGGCGCTCGCCGAACACGCGGGTGGCGCTGGTCTTCGGCATCGCATTCGGCGTGGCGTTCCCGGTGCTGCAGATCCTCCAGCACGGCGCTGAGGGATCGTCGCTGGTCGCGTTCAGCGCGTTGTTGGCGATGCTCGCCAACATCGGCGCCACGAGCAACCTGTTGGGTTTCGACGCCGGATCGCTGTGGATCGAGGCCCTCTGCGGTGGTCCCGGCCGAGCGCACATGGCGGCACGCAGTCTCGCTGCCCTCCCCAACCTGTTGATCCCGACCTGGCTGTCGGGTCTGGTGGTCGGTGTCTGGACCGGGCAATGGGCTGCGGTGGCGCTGGTCTCGGCCATCGCCGTGCCGATCGCGGTGATCGTGTTGGCCCAGGGCCTGGTGACCTCGATCTGCGCGCCCTGGCCGCTATCCGATGGAGACAACCCGTTCGGGAACCGTCAAGGCGCCGAGGGACGCGGTGGCCGTCTGGCCACCATCGCATTGTCCGGCCTCGCAGCCGCCCTGGTGTTGGCGACGCCGATCATCGCGGCCGCCCATGCCGGCCGAGGCGAGTGGTGGGCGTGGCTCGTGCCGGTGATCGCGTCGGCGTGGGCCGTGGTCATCGGCGCGGCCACACTCGGCTGGGCCGGTCGACGACTCGACGGACGGGAACCGGAACTGCTCGAGCAGTTGTCACCGCGTGCCATGACCTGAGTCACCCTCTGGCGACGGCCACGGCGGGCGTTGATCCGGGGCCGGCAGCGCGACTCAGACCATGGGTTCGCTGGTCATGGTCATGTGGTCGGCGGTGAATGCGACGAGCGCCTCGAGCCAGGCCTCGTGGTCCCACGTCAAGATGCCGGTGCCGGCGAGGGCAGCATCGGCATTGGTCGTGTCGTAGAAGGTCGGGTGCGTGAAGTAGTCGGCGGCGTCGGCAGGGATGCCCATGAGCGCCTCGACCCCGGGGACATGGCGGATCGCACCCTTGGCGACACCCTTCGGCAGGCGGACACGGACCAAGCGGCGCCCGGTGGCGGCGCCGAGGCGATCCATGAGCTGCTCGATGGTGAACGGTGCGGGGTCGGCCAGGGCGTAGCACGAACCGATGGTGTCGCTGCGTCCGGAGAGCTCGACGATGGCGTCGATGACGTGGTCGCTCGGCACCACGTTGAACCGCACCGCAGTCGGGTCGCCCAGTGTCGGCACGACTGCCAGCGGGGCCGGCTGGCGCAGCAGCCACCGGATGACGAAGTACAGCCCGTCGAGCTTCTGGGTGGCACCGCGTGCGGGAGTCCCCGGCGACGACGGCCGGTCGGTAGATGGTGGCGGGCAGGCCGGCGGCCATGGCCTCGCGGACGACGACCTCGGCCCGGTGTTTGGTCGACTCGTAGTGATTGTTGAACTGCAGGTCGGCCACGACGAGGTCGTCTTCGCGCCAGATGCCGGTGTGACGACCCGAGACGTAACAGGTGCTGACGTAGTGCAGTCGCTCGAGCTGGTCGCAGTGCCCCGGCGAACGCGGCGACGTTGCGGGTGCCATCGACGTTGACGGCAGTGGCCAACGCCAGCGGGACCGTCAGGTCGTAGACCGCGGCCAGGTGGTGCACGGCGGTGGTGGTCGATGGCGAGACGTCGACGCTCGTCGGCGTCGAGACCGAGGTCGGGCGCGGTGATGTCACCGACGACGCATCGGATGCGTCCGGCGAGGTCGGGGTCCGACGGCCATGAGGTCGGCGGCACGGGTGTGGGCGAGGTCGGCGAAGCGGTCCTGGACGATGCAGACCGCCTCGACCGCAGGTTCTCGGATGAGCAGTCGAGGGAGCAGGGCCGAGCCCAGGAAGCCCGGGTAGCCGGTGACGACGATCGTTGACGACATGGTCGAAGATCCTGGCACGACTGGCGACGGCGCACCGTTCATGGCCCGCACTGCTGCGGGCCGGCACCCGAACCGGCGTTTCGGTCCGCCCCTACTCGGTTCCGCCGCCCGCGGACGCGGCAGCGCTCCGGTCTCGTTCGGCGTCGCCATCGGCGACCCGGCGCAGGGCCGCGCCGAACCGCAGCCACTCCTCGTGGGTGAAGTGGTCGATCAACTGCTCGCGCACCGCTCGGACATGGCCGGGCGCCGCGTCGCGGAGCACCTGATGTCCGGACTCGGTGAGCTCGGCCCAGATGGCACGCCCGTCATCGGGGCAGGGTCGGCGCGCCACCAGCCCCGCGGTCTCGAGGCGATCGATGCGGTAGGTGAGTCGACTCCGCGACGCCAGGAGTGCACCGGCGAGTTCGGCCATGCGCAGCCGTCGGTCGGGGGCCTCGGAGAGGAACACCAGGATCTCGTAGTCCTCGAGGGTGAGCCCGAAGGCTGCCTTGAGGTCGTCGTTGAGCCGGTCGGCAACCCGTGTCGTGGCCTCGAGATAGGCGCGCCAGGCGTCCTGTTCGGCGTCGTCGAGCCAGGGCACCGGGTCGGGCGGGTCATCCACGCCGTGAGGTTATCGCCTCCTCAGGGGTTGTGCAGATTTGAATTACCTCCTAGCATCTCGTTCAAATCTTAACCACCTTGAACGGAGACCCCCCATGTCCACCACCGACCTGAGCTCGATCCCGCTGTCCACCGGCACCTGGACGATCGATCCCGCCCACAGCGCCGTCACCTTCTCGGTACGTCACCTCGGCCTGGCCAAGGTCCGAGGTCGCTTCAACGACTTCTCCGGCTCCGTGACCGTCGGCGCCGACGTCGGCGAGACCGTCGTACGCGCCGACATCGACCTGTCGTCGGTCGACACCAGCAACGCCGATCGCGACGCACACCTGCGCAGCAGCGACTTCTTCGATGCCGAGACCCACCCACAGATGACGTTCGTGTCCACGGGCGTCTCCGGGTCCACCGATGCCTACGCCCTCGACGGAAACCTGACCATCAACGGCGTGACCAAGCCCGTCAGCCTCGACGTCGAGTTCTTCGGCGCCGAGACCAACCCCATGGACAACACGGTGCGCGCCGGCTTCTCGGCAACGGGCTCGATCGCCCGTTCCGACTTCGGCGTGAGCTTCGAGATCCCCCTCGGCGCCGACAAGGTGGCCATCGGCGACAAGGTCAGCCTCGAACTCGACATCCAGCTCATCGCCCCCTGAGCCCGCCGGTTCCTCAGGTCCACATGCCCGGCCCCACCCGCTCGAGGTACACCTCGAGCGAGGTGGGCTGACGGCCCAGGACACGGGCGACATCGTCGGTGATGCGCCGCTCGTCGGCACGCCGGAGCTCGGCGTGCAACACCGTCTGCACCGTTGCCTGCGACCACGCCATCTGTTGGCCCCGCAGTCGCCGCGCGTCCCCGACCAGCGAGATGGTCGCCGGTCGGGGTGCTCGCAGCCCCCGTCAGGTCATGCAGGCGAGAGTGCGACGTCCAGCACGTCGTCGATGTCGTGCGCCAGGTGCACGGTGAGGTGCTCGAGCACCTCGGCCGGGACGTCCACGAGATCCTCGCCGTTGGCCTGCGGGAGGACGACCTCGCGGATGCCGGCACGGTGCGCGGCGAGGAGCTTCTGTTTGACCCCACCGATGGGTAGCACCCGGCCCTGCAACGTGACCTCGCCGGTCATGGCCACCTCGGGCCGCACGATGCGTCCCGACAGCAGGCTGACGAGCGCCGTGGTCATCGTGATGCCCGCCGATGGTCCGTCCTTGGGGACGGCACCGGCCGGGAAAGTGGACGTGGAGACGGGTGTGGGCGGGGACCTGCACCCCGTAGCGCGCGCCGTGAGCGGACACCACCGAGCGAGCGATGACCGCCGACTCCTTCATCACGTCGCCGAGCTGGCCCGTCAGCAACGGCTCGCCGTCGCCGTCGATCAGTGCCGTCTCGACGAACAAGACATCGCCGCCGGCTCCGGTGACGGCGAGCCCAGTGGCGATGCCGGGCCGGTCGATGCGGTCTGCGACCTCCTCGGACGGTACCGGCCGCCCGAGCAGCGAGCGCAGCTCGTCGACGCCGAAGCGCACGGGCGCCGCCGCCTCCCCCGGCGATGCGGGTCGCGGCCTTGCGGACGAGCGTGTCGAGCAGAGCGCTCGAGACGGCGCACGCCCGCCTCGCGGGTCCAGCCCGCGGCGACGGCCTCGATGATGTCGTCGCCGACCTCGACCTCGTCGGGGCGCAGACCGTTGCGCTCGATGAGCCGGGGCAGCAGGTGCGTGCGTGCGATGGCCGCCTTCTCGTCGGTGGTGTAGCCGTCGAGGGTGATGACCTCGAGCCGGTCGAGCAACGGGCCGGGGATGGTGTCGAGCACGTTGGCCGTCGCGATGAACACCACCTGGGACAGGTCGAGTTCGAACTCGAGGTAGTGGTCGCGGAAGGTCGAGTTCTGGGCCGGGTCGAGCACCTCGAGCAGCGCGGCCGACGGGTCGCCCTGCCAACCGGTGCCGAGCTTGTCGACCTCGTCGAGCAACACGACCGGGTTCATCGACCCGGCCTCGATCAGGGCACGGACGAGGCGACCCGGACGGGCACCGACGTAGGTACGGCGGTGGCCGCGGATCTCGGCCTCGTCGCGGATGCCGCCGAGCGAGACGCGCACGAAGGATCGCCCCAGCGCCCGGGCGACCGACTCGCCGAGCGATGTCTTGCCGACGCCGGGGGGACCGACGAGCGACAGGATGACGCCGCTGCGCCGTGCGCTGGTCGGCGGGATCCGAGCCGCTTCGCCGCTGCTCGGCGTCGTCCGCGATCCCATCGTGCGAGCGCCGGCCGGTGGCAGACCCGCGTCTCGCTCGCGCAGACGACGCACGGCCAGGTACTCGATCAGGCGTTCCTTGACCTCGTCGAGGCCGGTGTGATCGGCGTCGAGGATGGCCCGTGCTGTGACGAGGTCGTGGTCGGCATCGGCGGTCCGACCCCACGGCAGGTCGAACACCGTGTCGAGCCAGGTCCGGATCCAGTTCGGCTTCCATCGACTCGTTGCCCATGCGGTCGAGGCGGTCGAGTTCGGTCTCGATGGCCGTCACCGTTGCCGCCGGCATGGACTCGGCCATCTCGGCGAGGCGCTGCGGTAGTCTCGCCGTCGTCGTCGTCGTCGCCGAGCTCGCTCGCGGATGGCCGCCAGCTGACGTCGCAGGATGGCCTCACGCTGGACCCGGTCGAGATCCTCACCGACCGATCGGGCGATGTCGCTCGGCGACCTCGACCTCGGCGAGGGCCTCGGTGACCCAGTCGAGTCGCCAGGCGCAGCCGGCCGCGACGTCGATGGTCTCGAGGAGCTCGATGCGCCGACCCTGCGGAGAGCTCGGGCCAGTAGGCGATCGTGTCGGCGAGCTGTCCCGGCGACTCGATGTCGCTGAGCGCGCCGGCCATCCGGCGGCCGCCGATGCGGTCGAGCAGCGTCCGCGCCGCAGCGCGGTAGTCGCCGGCCAGCGGCGATCGGCTCGTCCTCGTCGGGTCTCGGGCTCGGTCGACGGGCTCGACCTCGACCCACAGACCGGGGGCATCGCCGACGACGCCGGCACCGACGCGGGCCCGTCGCAGACCACGAATGGTCAGCGCCGGCGTGCCGTCGGGAAGCTTGCCGCGGTTCTCGATCGACGCGATGACCCCGACGCGGGCATAGACGCGCGGTGTCACCGTCGCTGCGACGGGGCAGGAGCAGGATCGGCCCGTCCGGCGCGGCCGCGACGGCCGTGCGGGCCTCGGGTGACGCCAGGGTGACGGTGACGACCATCTCGGGAAACACGACACCGTCGGGCAGGGGCAGAACGGGCAGGGTGGAGGTGGAGAGCTCGGGCACGAGGACCTCTTCTCGATCGATCGTCGAATGGCCACGTTCGGGCTGACTGGCGGTTGACAGGCGTTGATTACGCGCTTACAAGTAAGCGGGTAACATACAACCCGAGATCAGTGCCCGGGCATTCCCCGAGCGCCGGACTCGACAGCCCTGCGACCGACCGAACGGACGACACCCATGAACGAACGCCCACCCTGTGACCCCGCCGAGACCGCGGCGTGGTTCGCCGGACGCATGCCCGACACCTGGTTCACCGGCGTCGCTGCGCGTCGAGGTCGACCGCGACGAGATCGTCGTCGTCGGCACCCTCGCCGAGCCCGGTCGGACGTCGAGGGCGACGACGCCATGCGCATCGCCGCCGCGCGCCCGCATCGAGGCCTTCCGCGAGGAGACCCGGGCGACGCGGATGAAGATCGCCGACGCCGCCCAGCACCGCTGGCGCCGAGCCGTGTCGTGGGGCGCCACCTGCGGACCCGTCGACGAGATCTTCACCAACGCCTCGGTGCCGGTCATGACCCGGCTGCGTTTCGAGGACCGCCGGGTCCTCGACACCTTGATCGACGCCGGCGTGGCCCGCAGTCGCTCCGAGGCCCTGGCCTGGTGCGTCAAGCAGGTCGGACCAGCACCAGGCCGACTGGATGGAGCGCCTGCGCGACGCCATGACCGAGGTCGAACGCATCCGCGCCGAAGGCCCCTGACAGGACCAACTGCCGTCAGGACCCCGGGTGTCTCGGCCCCTCGTCGACGATCGCAGGTCGGGCTCGTCGGCCGGGAGATCGCCGATGGCGGTGACTCGCGCATCGCGTCCGACGTCATGCGGTGCTCGAAACACCAGGCCCAGAACTCGCCGACCTCCATCGACCGGGCGATGGGGTGACCGGTCTCGGCGTGGTGCGCCCGGGCGTGACGGTGCGGCGAGCTGTCGCAACAGCCGACGTGCCCACACACCAGGCAGAGCCGCAGATGCACCCATCGGTCGTGGTCGCGCAGGCACTCCTCACAACCGGCGGCGCCCGGGGTGACAGCCCGGATCCGCTCGACGTGCTCGCACGCCTCACCGTCGACGTGGGTCCGGACGATCATGCCCGGCGCCATCGCAACGGCGTCTGGTCGTGCGAAGCGTCGCGGTGCCGAGGACGTCCTCGACCACGGCGTCGACGAGGCGCTCGGGCAGCGCCAACCAGCCGAGGATGTGCGACAGCAGCGCATCGGTCGACGCGGTCTCGTCGGCCACGACGTGTTCGACGAGACCGCTCTCCTGGAGCTCGTGGGCCTCGGCGGTGGTGAGCCGACTTGGCCAGCACGGTCGCCGACGACGATGCATGACAGAGCGCTGCGACCTGGTGCACACGCTCCGGGCTCGTCGTCGGGGATCACCACCAGGCGCGCCCGCGACACGCCGGCGAGTTCGAAGATGTAGCGCCGTGTGATGTCACCCTGGACGACCTTGCGGCCGTCGAGCTCGGCGCTGCGCCCGGCGTCGGGATCCGGCGTGGTGATGACGTAGGCCATGTCGACGAGGTCGAGCGCGCGCGCGACCGCCCGTGCCGTCGGCCCGAACCCGACGATCACGACGTGATCGCGCAGCTCGCGGTGGCCGTGCACCGGCACGTCGTCGTCGGACAGCGGCACCGGCGGTCGCCCCGACGGCCAGCCGCTCCCCGAGCTCGTCGCCGACGTCGGTCAGGAACGGTGTGGCCATCATCAGCACCACGGTGACGGCGATGAAGGCCTGGGAACCGCCGTCGAGACCCGCAGGGACGAGGCCGGCGTCGGCGCCGACACGTTCGAGCACGAAGGAGAACTCGCCGATCTGTGCGAGCGTCAGCGACGAGCCGACCACGACCGGCAACGGTTGGCGCAACGCCAGCGCCGCCGCGCCAGAGCCGAGCACCTTGATGACCACGACGGCCAGCGGCGAGGCCGATGACGAGGAGGAACTCGTCGAACAGGTAGCTCAGATCCAACAGCATCCCCACCGACACGAAGAAGGTGGCCGAGAACAGGATCTGCAGCGGCAGGATGTCCGACAGGGCCTGCCCGGACAGGCGCGACTCGCTGACGACCAGCCCGGCCAGGAACGCCCCGAGCGACACGCTGACGTCGGCCAGGCTCGTCAGATAGGCGGTGCCGAAGCAGACGCCGATGATGGTGAGCAGGAACACCTCGGACGAACAGGTCCGGGCCACTGCGTCGAGCAGGCGCGGCATCAGCGTGCGGGCCGCCGCAAGCACGACGACGATGATGCCGACCGCCTTGGCGATCGGCCCACGGCGAACTCGCCCCACCCTTCGGAGTCGCCGCCGAGCATCGGCACCACCAGCACCATGGCGACGATGGCGAGGTCCTGGAAGATCAAGAACCCGAACGTGACCTTGCCCGACGGCGATGCCGTGGTGCCGTTGTCGGCCAGGAGCTTCAGCACGATGGCCGTCGAGCTCGAGCGCGACCAGGAAGCCGGTGAACAGCGCCGTCTTCCAGTCGACGCCGAAGGCGACGCACAGACCCATCGTGAGCGCCGGTGGTGACGCCGACCTGGAGCGACCCGCCTCCGAGGATCAGCAACGCCAGCTGGCGGAGCCGGCTCAGGCTGAACTCGATGCCGATCGTGAACAACAACAGGATCACGCCGAGGTCGGCGGCCTGGTTGATGAGGTCGAGGTCCTCGACGAGGCCGAGACCGTTCGGGCCGATCAGAATGCCCGACAGCAAGAACCCGACGATGGGGATCATGCCGAGCCGCTGGGAGATGTAGGCGATCAGCGCCGCGGCCACCACGAGGACGCCCAGGTCCTCGAGCAGAGGGGTGGCGCCGGCGGCGAGAACGGGAAGCACGATGGCGTGAGTGTATGAGGATGGTGTTGAACGTTCGGGGTCGGTGAACCCGCAACGTTCATCGCCGCGACAGGGTCGGGTCAGCACGCGTTCGGTCCCCGTGTCCGGAAAGCAATGCTTCCTCCCAGGCTTGTCCACCTCGCCTACCGAGGACGTCCACCTCGCCGAGGCTCCCGCACGGCCGAACCACCCGGAGCGATCCCTACCATGACACCATGCCGATCACGCCCGAAGACGTCGCCTTCCCGACCCTGACCGACGACCAGCTCCGGACCCTGTCGGCCTACGGCACCGAGATCGCGTCGTCGAAGGCGGAGACGCCCTCTTCGTCGAGGGGCAGCTCCCAGTACGACTTCATCGTGATCCTCGACGGCGAGGTCGACATCGTCCGCCACGATCCCGCCACCGGCGAGGAGGTCATCATCGCCACCCACGGCGCCGGCCGGTTCCTCGGGGAGCTCAGCCTGCTCACCGGGCAGCGGACCTTCCTGCGCGGGCGGGTGACCGCAGCCGGGTCAGGTCCTGCGCATCGACCCGGCGTCGTTCCGACGGATGCTCGCCGCCGAGACCGACATCGGCGACATCGTCTTCGCCGCGTTCGTCGCGCGGCGCGAGGCGCTGCTGAGCGGGCGCCGCGAGCACGCTGCGCATCATCGGCTCGCGCTACTCGCGCACGGCGCTCGAGATCCGCAGCTACGTCCGCCGCCAACGCCTCGCCCACACCTGGATCGACCTCGACGGCGACGACGTCGACGATGTCGAGGTGTTCCTGGCCGGACTCGGCGTGCGCATCGGCGACACGCCCGGTGGTCATCACCCCGACCGCCGTTCTGCGCTCACCCGACCGTCGGCGAGGTGGCTGCACACCTGGGACTCGTCTACCAGCCGACCACCCAGACGATCCACGACGTGATCATCGTCGGTGCCGGACCCGCCGGCCTCGCCGCCGCCGTCTACGGCGCGTCCGAAGGACTCGACACGCTCCTCGTCGACCGCATCGGCGTCGGCGGGCAGGCCGGCACCAGCTCGCGGATCGAGAACTACGTCGGCTTCCCGTCGGGCATCTCCGGCGGCGAGCTCGTCGAACGGGCGGCCCTCCAGGCCCAACGCCTCGGCGCCCAGATCACCAGCCCGTGCACGGTCATCGGCATCGAGTCGATCTGCGACGGCTATCGCCTCGTGCTGGCCGACGGCGCCACGCATGGTCGCCAAGACCGTGGTCGTCGCCCTCGGGTGTCCAGTACCGCAAGCTGCCGCTCGAGAACCTCGAACGACTTCGAAGGAGCCGGCGTCTACTACGCCGCGACCGACCTCGAGGCCCGGGTCTGTGCACCGGGCCCGGTGACGGTCATCGGCGGCGGCAACTCGGCCGGCCAGGCCGCCGTCTACCTCGCCCAACAGGGATCGCCGGTGACGATCGCGATCCGCGGCGACGAGCCTCGACCGCGTCGATGTCGAGCTACCTGATCGACCGCATCGAGGCATCGCCGCGTCATCACGGTGTCGGCGCACACCGAGGTCGTGGCGCTGCACGGCAACGACCACCTCGAGGCGATCACGCTGCGCGACAACCGCACCGGCGACACCCACGACGCGCCGATGCGACGGGCTGTTCTCGTTCATCGGCGCCGTGCCGTTCACCGACTGGCTCGGCGACTTCGTCGAACTCGATGACAAGGGCTTCATCCGCACCGACAGCGAACTCTCCCGACGGGCTCTCCTTCGATCCGCTGCCGTTCGAGACCTCACGGCCGGGCGTGTTCGCTGCCGGCGACGTGCGCGCCGGCTCGATGAAGCGGGTCGCTGCAGCCGTGGGCGACGGATCGAGCGCCATCCGTTCGGTCCACCAACGCATCGAGGCCGACGCACTGGCCTGATGCGTCCCTTTCGTGATGCGTGGGTGGACACCGCCGAGCGGGTGGGCCCGATGTCACACGGACCGCCGGGAACCGGGTCCGGCGTGTGCTGCGACCTACACCACGTGAGATCTCTCCCTCGATCCGCTCGACTAGCCACGCCACACGCTGGCCGCTGCGCTCACCGTGGCCGTCGTCGCGCTCGCCGGTTGCGGCAGCGGCGGCGACGAGGACCTGCAGTTGTCACCCGCAGCGGCCGAAGGACGATCCATCGCCCAGGAATCTGGCTGCGTGTCGTGTCACGGCGCCGACGGCGGCGGCCAGGTCGGCCCGGCATGGAAGGGTCTGGCCGGCTCCACGGTTCTCCTCGCCGACGGCTCGACGGTCGTCGCCGACACCGAGTACCTGACCCGGTCGATCACCGATCCCGACGCCGACCTCGTCGAGGGCTACACCGTCCGCATGCCGACCAACACGCTCTCCGCCGCCGAGGTCGCATCGGTGGTCGCCTACATCGAGGAGCTCCGATGACACCACGACGCCAACCCGCACCCGGCCCGCCGCGCACGGCGACGACTGCGCTGGGTGCTCGGTCGCTGCTGCGATGGCGATCGTCCTCGGCGCGTGTGGCGGCGACTCGGCGACCCTGGTCGGGTTCGAACGCGACCCCGTGCCCGTCGTCGGCACGGTGTCGCTGCCGGTCGCGGGAACCGGCGAGGAGATGGCGTTCGCCGCCCCCGAGGGCGAGGTGATGGTCGTGTACTTCGGGTTCACGTTCTGCCCCGACTTCTGTCCCACCACCCTGGCCGATCTGAAGCTGGCGCTCGACGACATGGGCGACGACGCCGAACGCGTCCAGACCGTCATGGTCACCATCGACCCCGAACGCGACACCGACGAGGTGGTCACCGGGTACGTGCAGGGTTTCGTTCCCGATGCGGTCGCGATGCGCACCGACGACCAGGGCCGGCTCCTGCGAGGCCACCGATGCGTTCGGCGCCTCCTACATCATCACCGAGGGCGACGACGGCGAGCCCGAGGTCGGCCACACGACGTCGCTCTATGCGGTCGACGACGAGGGCACCATGGTCCTGTACTGGCCCTTCGGTACGTCGACCGACGACATCGCCAACGACCTCGGCGTCCTGCTCGACCGGGCGTGATCTCGATGCCGCCAGGCACCTGCGCGCGTCGGGACGGCCTCGACCGCCGTGGTCGCGCTCGTCGTGCTGGCCGGGCGTGGTGCTCTCGGCCTGCGGCGACGACGGGCCGTCGGGGTTCGGCGTCGGGCCGGCCGGCGACCGCGTCGGCCGACCACGCGTTCGTGATCCCTGCCGGTGCCGGCGAGGCTCTCGATGCCGGCGAGCCCCTCGAGATCCTCCCGCGCGGACCTGCCGGTCGAGGTCGGCGAGGTCATCGAGATCGTCAACGAGGACGACCGCGGACACCTGGTCGGTCCGTTCTTCGTCGGTGCCGGCGAGACGATGCGCCACAGCTTCGCCAGCCCCGGTGAGTTCGTCGGCATCTGCACGGTGCACCCCAGCGGCCAGATCATCGTGACCGTCACGGTGTCATGACCGCAGCGCTGGCTGCGGCGAGCGGCCTCCTTCGGCGGCGCTCGTGGTCGCTCGTCGTGATGGCGTCGGCCTCGCCGGCGATGGCCGACCCGGCCGGGCCCACCGACTACCGCACCGAGATCATCGGCATCGAGCCCGATGTCGACGGCATCAGCCTCGACGTCATCGGCGGCGACAGCTTCGTCGAGCTCACCGTCGACCCGGGGGTGGAGGTCATGGTGCTCGGCTACAACGGCGAGGACTACCTGCGCTTCGACGCCGACGGGTCGGTCCACCAGAACGAACGGTCACCATCGCGGTGGCTCAACGACGACCGCTTCGGCGACGGCGACATCCCGACCGAAGCCACCCCCGACGCCGAGCCCGCGTGGGTCCAGGTCGCCGACGACGGCCAGTACGCCTGGCACGACCATCGCAGCCACTGGATGAACGAGGCCCAACCGCCCGCAGCCGAGCCCGGTGACGTGATCCTCGAGGCCGTCATCCCGATGCGTGGTGTCGGGGACGCCGGTCGAGGTCGCGGTCCGCTCGACGTGGGTCGAGGCCCCGGGCACCGCCGCGCCGCTCGCCGTGGGTGCAGCGGCCGCGCTGCGGCTCGGCGCGGGCTGGCCATCGCGTCCCGAGCAGCGGCCACGTCGGCACCGACGGCGGTCGCCGATGGCCGTGCTGACGTGCGCCGGACCACGGCCGTGGCCGTGATGGCGATCGGCGGCACCGGCTGGCGGTGCTCGGCATCGTGGCCTACACCTCGGTGCCGGCCGAGACCGGTCCGAGTCCGTTGCTGTGGGCGCTGCCGGTCGTCGCAGTGGTGGCCGCCGGCATCGGCGCGTTCCTCGGCCGAGGCCAGGCGTTCGCCGCGGCTGCGGCGACGGCGGTGGCCGCGCTGGCGCTGGCCATCTGGGGATGGTTGCGCCGAGAGGCGATCGTGCGGGCGATCATCCCGACCGATGCGCCGTGGTGGCTCGATCGCGTCGGGTATCGCCGCGGCGATCGCCGTCGGTGCGGTTGCGGTGGTGGCCGCCGTCTGGGCGGCGGCCACCCCGCCGGCGTCCTACTCCGGAGCGTTCTCGCTGACGGTGACCGGCACGACGATCTCGGTGTCGTCGTCGAGGGTCAGGGTGACGTCGAACTCCTCGCCGGTCTCGAGCGGGTCGGGCAGCTCGAGCAACATCACGTGGTAGCTGCCGGGCTCGAACACGACGCTGCCGCCGGCAGGCACCTCGATGGAGGCGACCTCTTGCATGGTCATGGCCATCTCGCCGTCCATGCCGCCGTGGTCCATCTCGCCGTCGGCCATCTCGCCGTCGGCCATGTCACCGTCGGCCATCTCGCCGTCGGCCATCTCGCCGTCGGCCATCTCGCCGTCCATCTCATCGTCGGCCATGTCCTCCATGGCGCCCTCGACGGGGACGACCTCGTGCAACTCGGCGACGCCGGCGACGTCGCTGTCGACGCTGACCCCGACGATGGTGGCACCGTCGTCACTGGTGATCGTCATGTAGGCGGCGCCGGCTTCGGCCATTGCGGGGCTGGTGCGGGCCCAGGCGCCGGTGACGTCGATGGCTCCGCCGGACGCATCGTCGTCGTCGCCACAGGCTGCGAGACCTCCGGCGGCGAGCGCAGCGATGGCGAATCCTGCGAGGAGCTTCGAAGCATGCATGGTGGGGGTCCTTTCACATCCTGCGCCGCTGCACACGGTTGGGTGCACTGGCAGGGTTCGGTCATCGAGGTCGCTCGCCGGCACGGGCTGGTTCCCGCCAATGACCGATGTCACCCCGCGAACGTGCACGAGCGCCGATCGACGACGATCGCAGCCGTCGGTTGATCCGGCGATGCCGGGTATCCGGTCTCGCTACGCCGTGCCCGTCGAGGACCCGTGGCCGGAGTCGGCGATGGCCTCGATCAGATCGGCACGCGCTCGCGGACACGCGAGATCGAACGGTGCCCACCGGACAGCCGAGCACCTGGGCGGCGTCGGCATAGGACAGCCCCACGAACTGGGTGAGCACGAAGGCCTCACGGCGGTCGTCGTCGAGGGTGGCGACCACCTCGGCCACGTCGGCCCACGAGTCGTCGTGGGTCGGTCGGTCGACCTCGGTCGACGGCGCCGCATGGCGTCGATGCCGGACGCGACGACGGGTGGCGTCGGCACAGGTCCGGCGGGCGATCGTGAGCAGCCAGCCGATGGCGGGGCCGTCGTTGCGATAGCGCGGCAGCGCCCGCAGCGCCCGGTAGTAGACCTCTTGGGTGAGGTCTTCGGCCGTGTCGGGATCGCCGAGATGGCGACACAGGGCCTGGACCTGGGGCTGGGACCGCCGCACGAACTCCTCGAGCGCATAGGCGTTGCCGTCGCGGGCAGCCAGCGCGAGCTCGGTGAGACGATCCATGCCCCCAGTGTGGCCGACTCGGGAACCGAATGGCACGGCGGGGCGACCTGTTCACCATGCACGTCGAGCCGATGGACTGCCCCACCGCCCGAGAGCTCATCTCCGCGGCGATCGACGACGAGATCGACGCGGCCACGCTCGGTCACCTCGACGGCCATCTCGAGCTGTGTCCAACCTGCCGGAACTGGCAGGACCAGGCCCATGCCCTCCGTCGCTCGGTCGCCATGACTCCGGCGCGATCCGAGGCCGATCTGACGAGCACGATCCTGGCCCGTGCGGGCGTGCCCGACGTCGGCCGCGGCGAGTGGGTGCGGGCCCTGCTCGGCGCCATCAGCCTGACGCTGCTGCTCGTCAACGTCCCGATGCTCATCACCGGGATCGCCGCCGGCGCCGACGCCCACGTCGGCCGCCACCTCGGGCGCGTTCGGGGCGGCCCTCGCCATCGGCCTCGGGTACGCCGCGCTGCGGCCCGAGCGGGCCCTGGGCATGCTGCCCCTCGCCGGTGCGCTCGGCGCGACGCTGCTGGTCACTGCGATCATCGACACCGCGACGGGTACCTCGACCGTCGTCAGCGAGGTCCGCCACCTCGTCGAACTCGCCGGGCGTCGCCACCCTCTGGATCATCTCCGGCGGGCGGCACCGCCTGGCCGACCGCGTTGGCGACGATGCGGCGCCCGGCACCGGCATCGGGACTGCGCGCCGTCGAGTAGCGACGGCGATCGGCGCCGTGCGCCGGGCCACCGACCGGCCGTCGCGCCGGGTGCCATGATGACGCCATGCACATCACGGAGCTGTTCTCGGTCGAGGGAAAGGTGGCCGTCGTCACCGGCGGATCACGAGGTATCGGGGAGATGATCGCCGAGGGCCTCGTCCGCAACGGCGTCCGGACCACCATCACCGCCCGAAAGGCCGAGGCCTGCGACGCCACCGCCGAACGCCTCAGCGAGTTCGGCGACTGCATGTCGATCCCGGCCGACCTGTCGACCGCCGAGGGGCTGGCAGGCTTCGTCGCCGCCTTCGCCGAGCGCGAGGAACGCCTCGACATCCTGGTCAACAACGCCGGCGCCGCATGGGGCGCACCGATCGATGAGTTCCCG
The DNA here is from genome assembly GCA_963716795.1 of uncultured Acidimicrobiaceae bacterium. GTDB lineage: Bacteria > Actinomycetota > Acidimicrobiia > Acidimicrobiales > UBA8592 > CAVQUE01. Next base: position 236,926 of record CAVQUE010000012.1, read on the forward strand.
GCATCGGGCTTCGACAAGGTCCTCGACATCAACGTCAAAGCCCCGTTCCTGTTGACCCAGGCACTGCTCGACCACCTGCGGGCATCGGGCACGGCCGAGGACCCGGCCCGGGTGATCATGATCGGCTCCATCGACGGCATCCGGGTACCGATCGGCGACAACTACTCGTACTCGGCATCCAAGGCCGGCATCCACATGCTGGGGCGCCACCTCGCCCACCACCTGGTGCGCGAGCACATCACCGTCAACGCGATCGCACCGGGCCCGTTCGAGTCGAAGATGATGGCCTACATGCTCGACGACCCGGCCAGCCGAGCGCTGGTCGAGCGCAGCGTGCCTCGGGGCCGCATCGGCAGCCCCGAAGACGTCGCCGGCACGGTGATCTGGCTGGCCAGCCGGGCCGGGGCCTACCTCACCGGCGCGGTGATCCCCCTCGACGGCGGCACCTCCACACACGGCTGAGACCTCCGGCTCCGGCCTCACCCCGCATCGATGTCGCCGATCGACGCGTCGCTTCGTGCATGGATCGACAGGTACGGTGTCGATGGATCGGTCGAGTGCACCAATGCGAGGGCGGCGGCGATGTCGTCGACGCTGCGATCCGGTCGGCCGGGTGAGCCGACGAACTGCCGGGCGACCAGGAGCCGACGGCGATGGTCGTTGTCGATCGGCGGAGCGACCATGGCGGCACGGTAGCCCCATGCGCAACGACCGTCTCTGGAACCCTGCTGAGGTGATGGCGTCGTACGACATCGGAACGGTCGGTGCGAGACGACGTCGCCGGTCGATGCCAACGGCCACCGGCAGGCGCTGTGGAGCAGCGGCGACCCGGTGTGGGCCGAGTGGCTACGCCACTGATTCCGCTGACGAGCGCCGAAGGCGACACTGCCTCGGACCACGACACTCGGTAGGTTGCCGGCGTGGCCGATGCGACTCACCGACGAACAACGCCGTGCTGCGGCAGCCGGAGACGTCAACGTGCTGGCGTTCCTGATGCTCGTCGGGAGTACGCTCCTTCGCCCTCGTCAACGTCTGGATCGGAACGATGGGCTGGATCGCCGTCGTGTTGGCCATCACGTCGACGCTGGCATGGTCGCTCGGCCTCTGGCGACGGTCGCCGGTCACGACGTCGTTCGTCAAGGTCGGCTTCGGATTCGGTGGCCTCGCCGCCCCGGTGTTCGGACTCATCGGCATCGTCCTCGCCATCTCGGATTCACCTGGGGATGGGCGATCCTGGGCGGAGCGATCCTCTACTTCGCCTTCTCGGTGCTCGGCTTCGAGATCATCGAACGCGCCCACGACACCGGCGCGATCGAGCGATTCTCACCGGATTGACGGCCGCCTCATGGACCGGTTCGGCACTGGAGCAGCTTACGGCCGTCGTCGGCGACAGAGGCCGCCGAGTTCAGGGCGACGGCTGCTGATCGGCGGGTAGGTAGTAGGGATCGTGAACGTCGGGATCGGTGGCGAAGAACGTCCGGACCGACACCACCAGGCCGGCGTCATCGACGCGCCAGATCTCGATGGACTCGACGGTCTCGGTGCGACCATCGAGGGTGCCGACGTTGACGAGGTCGATCGCCGCTTCGGCACCGCAGTCGACGATGCGGCGAGGGCCGGAGCTCCCAGCGACGATCGGCCGTCTGGGATCGTTCCCAGGTGGTTCGCAACGCGTTGCGCCCGTGCTTGGGGACGCCGCCGACCGGGTCCTCGAGCTCGACGTCGTCAGCGAAGATCGCAAGCCAGGCGTCGAGGTCGCGGGCGTTCCAGGCAGCTGACGTGGGCTGCGAACGCGTCGGCGGCAGAGGGCATCAGTAGACGATGTCGAGTGCGTACCGCAGGGCCGCGTCGAGCTGGGCACGAGTCACGCCATCGAGATGGCCGACCGGGTCATGGTCCAATACTTCGGCAGGGATCGTGATCACGTTGTCGCAGCTGATGACGCACGCCTCGGGCAGACCCTGTTCCACGCCGATCTCCACCTCCGAGGCAATGCCGCGAATGGTGCGGGTGATCGGTGCACAGGTCACCGACGTCAGCACCTCGATTGCTGCGTTCCTCGTGAGAACGCACACGGGTCTGCGACCGGCAGGCGGCCCGAGGTCGGCCCACACGATGTCGTTTCGACCTACCACCGAGGAGCCGTTCGAGCGGCAAGTCGTTGCGCCGATTCGGCCAACGCTGGGTCGGACGGCTGGCGTCGGTAGGCCGACTGGAGTCGTCGATCCTTGGCTACGAGATCCTCGGCTTCGAGGACTGCTCGGGCGCCTCGCCGCATCAGCTCGGACCGGTTCGTGCCCAGTTCGGCGGCGAGGGCGTCGAGACGCTCGACGAGGTCATCGTCGAGCTGCACCAGCACTTCGCGTCGAGCCATGACCATATGGTGAACCATATGGTCATCGGGCCGCTACCCATCGTCACCGCGGCCTCGTGAGGCTGTCGATGACGGCGTCGCGGAGGTGATCGGAGACGCCGAGGTCGGGGTCGTCGGCCGGTGTGCCGATGAGGGTGAGGGTGACGCCGACATTGGCTGCGAGCACGATGTCGGCGGCGGTCTCGGCGGGCACGTCGATGATGCCCTGCGCGGCGGCGCCCTCGAGGAGTTCGACGAGACGGGCGCGCGCGTCGCGGGCGGCCGGTGGCGGGGAGCGGTGCGGCTGGCCGTCCATGAGTGCGTAGAAGGCGGGCTGGTCGAGCCCGAACCGCACGTGGGTGTCCCAACCCCGTGCCAGATCGACGAGCGGGTTGCCGGTCGATTCGGTCGCCCGAGTCCCCAGCGCTGCGGGTCGGAATCACGAGACACAAGTCGAGCAATATCGGAAACTGCTGACTCCAGCCGGAACCGAGCGAGCCCGAGCTGGTTTGCCGGCTATGGGCGGCTTGAACCACAGGCGGGCTTGAACATTCTGATCGTTGAACGCGGCTATGGGGACTTCGGGACCGTTCGGTCGGTTCGTGCTCGTCGGCTCTTGATAGTTCCCGTTGCGCAAAGTCCCACCTCCCGCCTGAGGAGGTCTGGCCTGTCAGGTCACCACTGTTGAGGTTCGCTCGGCGACGGTCATGGGAACACCGTGTTCGGGGCGGTTCACGACCATACCGACGGGCCGGGGAATGGTCGAGGTCACCGGAATGACATCAAGACGTTGGGCTAGCCGGGAGAGGATGAGGGTGAGTTCCATCTGGGCCAGAGCGAAGCCGATGCAGTTTCGGGCGCCACGTCCGAACGGGACCCACCCAGCGTCGGCGGTGGCCTGCTGTTCGGGGGTCAGGTCGAGGAACCGGTCGGGATCGAACCGCGGCGGGTCCGTCCACGCGTCGACGTTGCGGCCGGCGAGGTAGGCCGACCACAGGATGAGCGTTCCCTTCGGGATCCGAAACCCGTTGACGACGACATCGGTCGTTGCTTCGCGTGGGCTGACGACGCCTGCAGGATGGAGGCGGAGCGTCTCGCGCATCACCCGGTCGGCGAGTCTCATTTTCCTCAACGTAGTGTGGCCCGGATCGATCGGGTCGCCCGGCCATCCGAGGACGGCATCGGCCTCGTCTCGCAGTCGCCCCCACAACCCCGGTTCGAGCGTTGCGCGCCAGAGCATCCACGCCAGCGATGCAGCAGTCGTGTCATATCCGGCCCCGATCAGGGTGTTGACCTGATCGCGGATCTCGGCATCAGACAGCTGCTTCGCGGTGACCAGCGACGCAAGGACGTTGAAATCGTCGCCGCTCGGTTCGGCCCTCAGGTGTGCGATCTCGTCGTCGACGATCGCGTCGAAGGCCCGGCGGTCCTTGCGCACACGAGCGCGTGCCGTGAACGGCAGGCGGTGGGGAATCTGACGATACGCCGGTGCCTCGAGGTAGTTCTGGGCGCGTTGGAACAGGTCGCCGAACTCGTTCGCGTTCCTCGCCACTCGTTCGCCAAATATCGCCCGTGTCACGATTTCGAGCACGAGCGACCGCCCGACTCGATACAGATCCACGGTCGCTGCGGCGTGGTCGAGCGACCCGACGAGATCGTCGATCGCCGCATCGGTGCGCTCGACGATCATCGGGATCCAACCGCTCAGACGCCGCAGTGAGAACGCCGCCTGCACCGACGATCGGCGACGCTTGTGATCGGCACCATCCGAAACGATCATCGAACCAGGACCAACTACCACCCCAAGAAGATTGAACTTGTGGTTCCAACGGAACGACTCGGTGGGGGCGGCGAACAGTTCCCGAAGAGCGACTGGATCGCCGACCACCGCCACTCTCATCGGTCCCCACCCGAGGCCACACACCGATCCGACCGTCTCGGCGAGCTCGTCGAGCGCCGGCTGTGGTTCTCTCATCAGTCGCCGAAGAAGGCGCGGCTGCGCACTCGATGGCGGCGACGGCAGTCGATGGACGGTTTCCGCATTCATGTTCGTTCCCTTGAGCGCACGACCGGACGCAACTCGCAGTCAGGACTGCGTTGGCCGATCATCGGTCAGGCCTGCCGCGGCGGGCCGCGACGATCGCTTCGGCCCGGTCGGCGATCTGCAGCTTGGTCAAGATGTTGGACACGTGGTTGGCGATCGTTTTGGGAGCGAGGTGCAAGGCCTGACCGATCGTGGTGTTGCTCTGACCGTTGGCGACGAGGGACAAGACGTCCCGCTCGCGTTCGGTGAGTTGTGGAAACACCACCGACCCGGTCGTCGGCGTGTTGAGCCGATCGAGGAGGCGTTCGGCGGCCCCTGGGCCAAGGATGACGTGACCGCGAGCGGCAGCCCTGATTGCGTGCACGACGTCGTTCTGGCTGGCCCCTTTGAGGAGGTATCCGCGGGCACCGGCCCGGAGGGCTGCGTCGATCGAGTCCGCGTCTTCGTACATCGTGAGGATGACGACCGCGACGCTCGGGAGGACGGTGGCGATCTCACGGGTGGCGTCGAGCCCGTGGCCGCCGGGCATCTGGAGGTCGAGCAAAACGACGTCGGGCACCAGCTCGGTTGCGATCGCCACCGCCTCGTCACCGGTTCCGGCTTCGCCGACCACCTCGATGTCCTCGATCGTCGACAACAACGATCGAACGCCCCGGCGTACGACCTCGTGATCGTCGGCGATCACGACGCCGATCCGGTCGACGTCGTTCACGGCTGCGGCGTCGTCGAGGCTCATGGCGTGTCGACCGGTAGAGATGCGACGACGCGCCCGCCGTTGCCGGTGGGGCCAGCCACGAGGTCGCCTCCGAGTTCATTCGCCCGGGCGCGCATCGAGTTCAGCCCGACCCCGGGCCGCCAAGTCGCCATGTCGTCTCCGTCGTCGGTGATCGCAACGCAAAGTCGCCCATTCAGCGACACGTCGACGCTGGCGTGAACTGCGTGTGCATGACGAGCGACATTGGTGAGTGCCTCGGTTGCGATCCGGTAGGCGGCAACCTCCACAGCCGCGGGCAGTCGACCCTGGGGAAGGGCGCTCGAGACAGCGACATCGAGCTGCGGTAGGCGTTGCGCATGTTGGCTGATCGCTCCGACGAGACCGAGCTCATCGAGAGCGGGAGGCCGGAGGTCATCGACGATTCGTCGGATCTCATCGAGGGCTGTCGTGACGTCGTGGCGAGCCGATGCGATCAGCTCGGACGCTCCAGCCGGGTCGGTGTTCACGAGGTTCGAGGCAGCATCTGCCGAGAAGGCCGCTCCCGTCAGAATCGGGCCCAGACCGTCGTGCAGGTCATGGCGGATGCGTCGTCGCTCTTCTTCTCGACCTTGGATCAACCGGCTGCGCGCCTGCTGCAACTCGACGTCGGTTCGGCATGCGTCGGCCACGATCGCGATGTGCGCAACGACCTCCCGGGCGACACGCTCGGCCAGCGGGTCGAGGCGCACCTCGCCCTGGCTCGGCACGATGGCCAGTTGGCCGAGCGTGCCGCCTCGATGCTCGAGCGGCAGCAGCAACACGCCTTGTTCATCCGCGGGCTGGTGCTTCACCGAGACGATCGTGCCGTATCCATCGAGTGCCACCGATGCGCCGCCCGCCCCGGTCCCGACGACGAGGTCATCGAGAAATCGCTCCAGTAGCTCCCTGGGGGCAAGCGCAGTGGCGGCCCGCTCGGCCACGGCCCGTACGATTTCAGCAGCGTTGACGCGATCTCCATAGACGAACCGTGCCACGACACCTCCGACGCGATCACGCAGCGGCAACACCGCAAGCGCCACGAACGCTGCAGCGAGCGGTCGTACGGCACCGCCGATCAGTTCTGTTCCCACCAGGATCACGACGGAATAGACCGCTGCCAGGAGGGCCGCCAGGAGCACGAACCGCAGGGTCCGCTCGAAAAGGCGCTCTGCACCCAGCAGCTGCTGCCGTCGCATCACCGTGACGAGTGCCAGCAGACCGACTGCGCTGGCCACCTGAGCAACACCGATGGACAGACCAGGCGACGCAAAAGCAATGAATGGAATGACGACCAGCGTGCCGATCACCTCGATGCCAACGATCGAGCGCAATGCCACACGGTCCCCGCCAACGCTGCGTCTCCACCTCGCCACCAGCACCGCAGTTCCCAGCAGTGCCGCCGGGGCGATCAGAGCGGCGGCGAGTGGACTCGGCCCCCAGCCCAGCGACAGAGGATTTCGAGCCGCTGCGAAGTCGGTCCCCACAACGTCGGGATCGCTGATCGCCTCGACACAGATCCCCGCCGTCGCCATCGAGACAGCCAGCCAACCCAACCGACCGATCCAGCCCCGCCCGATGTGTCCGGTCGGCAATGACACCACCATGAAGATGTTCACCGGCATCTCCATCGGAAGCAGCATGCCGATCAATCCGGCTGCGACGGCCGCCCCCGGGGCGCCATGACCGCCCACCAAGCCGTGGACGGCCCACGCATACCCGGCTGCTGCCAGGGCATGGCTGAGCCCAACGACGGCAGTCAGGCGAGACCAGGCGAGGTCGCGTCGCGGCATCATGAACAAGCTCGCCGCCAGCCAGACCACCGCACTCGAGGCTTGTATCGGAACAAACCCCTCGGCGGGCTCGGGAACCGGTGCATCAACGTTCAGCCCCTGATTGCTGACCCACAGCGCACCCGCTGTCACCAAGAGGGCGCCGGCGATCCCGGCGACGATGAGCGGGAAGAGCTGCACCGACGACAACCACATCGATCGCCGCCAGCGAGTACTCATCGGATCAGCTTCGCGCACCCCGGAATCACTCGTTGACGCATGACTCGAGTCCAAGCCCTTCTGCCAACTCTGTGGTCAGCGCCCACGGATCGTCGTCGGACTCGAAGAAGCCGATCCCCTGCGCCTCCGCCGCGTCGGTAGCCGACCTCCACTCTGCAAGCAACGCATCGACGTCGGCCTCCATGTCGGATGGAGCCGCAAGCGCATCGATCCCATCTGCCTGCCCACGCGACCCTGAGATGATCTCCGCCAACGCGTCCTCCATCTGCTCCGGAGTGGGCTCGCCGCCGCCAAACACCTGGCCCACCGCCGCACCGATTTCCTGGTCTCCTTCACAGATGATGGCATTCGCCTGGTCCCGGAACTCCACGGCCGAGAGCGCATCATCGTCGCTGCCACACGATGTGACCAACGCTCCAACGACGACGGCACCGATGAGTGCTGATCTGAAATGGTTGCTCATGCCCCCACAAGAACACTCCCGGATTCCCGGCCGATAGAGGTCAGATTCCCGGCCAACCGGGACATCCTCCAACACCGGCCCACCCTGCCGATAGGCAGTTCGACTCGGAGCGGAAGCACGTGCGCTTGAACGCTGAGCAGCTTGATCTCCGAAGCGAGCTGAGCCCGGGACGATCTTGCACACGAGCAGAACCGACGTCCGGCGAGTTGTTCGGGTTCTACGCCCATCCCCACGTCTGGGGAACCGACGTCGCGAAGCTGATGATGGACTCTGCGCTTTCATCACTTCGGGATCTTGGCGTGGACCATGCCGTGGTCTGGACGCTCGCCGACGCCCACCGGGCGCGAGCCTGTTTCGGTAGCTCGTAATCACGCTGTCTGACGGCAGTCGCACCCGCTCCTGATCGGCACATGAATGAGCGGGTCGCCCACGAGCAGCTGAGCGTTCTGGGCGGGCGTTGTCGATAGGGGCGCCGGTCTCGGGTGCCGATGTCTGTGTCCTCACCACCATTGAGGAGACAGACACCATGTCCATCAACGAAAACACCCTGTTCGGCCAGCTCACCCTGCCCGAACGCGAGGCGACAATCGACGCGGCGACGATCAAGCTGAATCGGGCGCTCGCCGGGTTCTTGGCCGGCTACGCCGGTACCACCCTCGACGCGTACCGGCTCGATCTGCGCCAATGGATCACTTGGCTTGCCACGTTCCACACCGACCCGTTCGCAGTCGAGCGTGCCCACATCGAACTGTACGCCCGCACCGCCGAGCAAGAAGGCAAAGCAAGGTCGACGATCGGGCGACGCCTGTCCACGGTCTGTGGCTTCTACCGGAACTGCGAACAAGAGCGGCTCATCGACCGCAATCCCGGAGCACATGTGCGACGCCCAAAGCAGGACTACGAATCGACCACGCTCGGACTGGATCGCAACGAGCTTGGTGCGTTCCTCGTCCAAGCGGGACTGTCGGGCGGACGCGATCACGCGTTGGCGTCGCTGCTTGCGTTGAACGGGCTTCGGATCTCCGAAGCGCTCGGCGCAGACATCGACAAGCTCGAAGTCAACCGCGGGCACCGGACCGTGTTCATCCAGCGCAAAGGCCACAAGACCGCCACCATCCCGCTCGCACCACGGACAGCAAGGGCGCTCGACCTCTACATCGGGGAACGAGAGTCGGGGCCGATCTTCCTCAACGATGAGGGCACCGCGCGTCCCGACCGCCATGCGTCGGCTCGGATCGTTCGGCGGTTGGCGAAACGGGCCGGGATCGACAAGCGGATCTCGCCGCACTCGCTGCGGCACTCGTTCATCACCGCTGCGCTCGACGCAGGTGTGCCGCTCCGCGACGTTCAAGAAGCGGCATCGCATTCGGACCCGCGCACGACGATGCGCTACGACCGAGGCCGGGGCTCCCTCGACCGGCACGCCACCTACATCGTCTCGACCTTCGTCGCCGGCGCCAGCCGCTGAACGATATGAGTGCCGCCGACCCACCACGGGTCGACGGCGATATCGATCGCATCTGCCGGATCAAGGGCGGGTTGCGTGCAGCTACTCGGCCGTCACTATCGATCGCCTGTTGTCTGATGCGTCGTCCTCCATTACCCTTACATTCATGGCAGAAGTAAGGAAACGACGGCGAGGCGCCACCACCATCAGTTCAAAGAACCAGATCACAATTCCAGCAGAAGCCCTCCGCAACGCCGGACTCGAAGCCGGCGAACGAGTTGTCGCCCATGCAGACGGAGCAGGACGCGTCATCCTCGAACGCGAACACGACGTGATCGCTGAATTCGCCGGAGCACTGACCGGCACGTACAACACCGACGAGCTCGACGATCTACGTTCCGAATGGGACTGACCCACCTCGATGCCGGAGTGATCATCGGCTTCCTCGATGGCGACGACTCCCACCACGAGACCTCACGGGCAGCGCTGTCCACTGCGCTCGAGCAAGGCGACCAACTCTTCATTGCTGCCTCAGCGCTCGCAGAGTCTCTCGTCGGCCCTGCCCGACGCAGCGCCAAGGCCGTCGAACTCGTCCGCACAGCGGTTCACCGCCTGCCCGTGTCCGTCGTGGTCCTCGACGAAGAGATAGCGACTCGAGCAGCCATCTTGCGCGCACGACATCCGACGCTGAAGCTCCCGGACGCACTCGTCATCGCAACAGCCGCAGCTTCCGGCGCTGATCAGCTCATCACGACTGACCGAAAGTGGCCCTCGGCCAAGACCATGAAACTCGGTCTCGTCGTCGAGCAGATCTGAGCAAGCCGACGCTCACGACCCAATGGTCGAGGAAGTGTTTGACCAAAGAAGCGCCGACAGCCGCCCACAACTGCGCTGGGGACCACGAGCCCGACCCGTCCGAGATCGGCACGTCGGTGCTCGGCCACCCGCTCCTGAATGTTCGGCACGGTGTGCGGCGAAGAGCTGATGATGGGTTCTGTTCAGTCTTCGATCGGAAGCGGTTCGTCTCTGTCGACGAACTCCCATGCCGTGTTCACTCGATGGCTGAGTTCGCTGGTGAATTCGTTGCTGCCTCCAACGTAGAGCGACCAGAAATCGACGTCAGTGGCTACGAACCAGGAACGATCGTCGGGCCAGAACAGATCCGGGTTCCTCCAGCCGTCGTCGTCCGGATAGCGCAATCCCACCAGCGCAGACAGCGAACCCTGCACGAGGTAATACGTGCGATCAGGCAGAGCGAACCGGGGAACCTCTGCCAGGGCTGGTCCGATTCGAGCATTGCGTTCTTGCGCTGCGCTGCGGTGATGCTCGCGAAGTTCTTCGCGTTGGCGCCGCTCAGCTTCATCGGCGGGCGGATGCCTCCATCCCATCTCTCCGCTCGAAGGGCCGAAGCCGTGGCCCTCCCAAATCGCGAACCACGCCAGGTCGGGAGTTGCGGTTTGCGTCGCTCCCACTGATGTCACCGTGGCGAACAGGTCACGATATTGATTCCACCAATCATCGGGTTCAGGGTCTGGAGCGTGGAGCCGGATGATCGACTCGAAGCGGTCCGGTACCAGTACGTCCACCGTCCCGTGCGGGCCACCGGATCCGTCGACCAGCCATTCCGCCGGGGCCGTCGAGGGCGCAGGTACGAGGGTCTCGCCGAAGATCACGATCAGAGGATCGCACAGCGCTCGAGCCCGCGAACCGCCGGATTGTTCCGCTGCCCCGTCGAGCTGAGCGGCCCGAGATCCAAGCACGCATATCAACAGCGCGTTGCAATGGCGGGACCCGAGAAAGAACGGCACTTATGTGGGTAATCGAGTCAAGGGATTTCTGCGACGCTGCGGGCCTGGCCGATGGACCCGCCCATATCGCCAGTGCCGCTCTCGCCCAAACTGCGCGTCGGGGGCGGATTCCGCGTCTTCGACGTGCGCCACTGCCTCGACACCCGGACCGGCCAGCTCAGGCTGCCGGTGGGTGGTGGCGTCGGTGATGACACGGGGCGCAGCGCAGCTGAAGCTCCTCGACGACGGTGTGCGGGTGATGTCGTACTCGGGGACGTGGTCGACTTCGCCGAGGTCGTGGCGGCCGCAGTCGACACAGCTGCGGTCGCGTTCTTTGACGACCCGCTTCTGACGCACGCTCGGGTGGCGCTGCCGGCTCGACGAATTGATCGGCCGGCCCTCGGCGTCATGGATCAGGGCCCGGATGAACGCATCCGGGACGAGTCTGGCGATGGCGGTCTCACAGATCGGGGTGCCGTCATCGCAGGTCGCGCCGTCGCCGCGGACATGGAATACGACCTCGGTGTCGACGCGTCCGGTGCCGTCATCGAGGACCTCCTCGAGCGCGTCCGCGTACTGGGCGGTGGTGGCCGGGTAGGTGCCGTCGGGTTCTCTGCGGTTCTTGGATTTCATGACCAGCACGGTCAGCAGCGAGATCAGGATCGCAGCGATGTCGGGTTGGAGGCGCATGGTGAACACGACCATGCCGTCGGGGTCGGTCCGCCATTTCACGGCCCGTGACGCCCGTTGGTGGGCGTCGATGTCGTCGGGTGCGAGGTTGCGGTTCATCCACGCGGCGATCGCCTTACCCGCCTCGGCTGCGGGGATGTCGGCGATCAACTCGACCAGCTCCGCCTCGTTCTCCGGTGTCGCGGTGCGGGTGAGGGTCCGGATCTGCGAATACGTCAGGCGCCCTTCTGCGAACGCGGCGGTCGCGACCGAAAGTGCGGTGAGGGCTTTGCCGATGCGGATCCACTCCCGGGCCGTGCACGCTTCCACGCCGGCGGCGGTGGCCAGCCAGTGCGCCGCCGTGGGCGAACCATCCAGCACCCACTCGGGTGATTCGGCGAATTGGGCGGCGGTGATGACCATCTCGTACGGGCAGCCGCCCACGTCGCCGCCAGTGTCACCAACTCACGGCCCAACGGGCCCAGCTTCGAGGCCCGCCGGTCGACGATGCTGTGGTGGTTGTTCACGGACCTGCTCCTGATGTCGTCGCTACCTGTGACACGCTCGGCCCGACCCTGCCGGCAGCCGACACGGCAGGATTCCCGGAACCTCGCCCAGCCTCGAATTCGACAAAACCCCAGGTCAGCGACGCGCCGCGGACGCGTCCGCCGGCCGGCCTGCGTCACTGACCACCGGGTTGACCGCAGCCAGAGGCGGGCCGCAGCCCATACTGCGCTCCCGGGCGGAGCGAGACGTCGTCCATCACCGCGGCAAATGACCGTACAATTGCTCCATGCGTCGTCTCCTCGCCCTCCTCGTTGCACTCACCCTCGTCCTGGCTCTCGCCGCCTGCGGCGATGACGGCGACTCGACCACCGCCGATGCGGGGCCCGCCATCGCCGGCAGCCAGCTGGTCGACGCTGCGACGGCATCAGAGCATCCTGGCCGACGCTCCCGACGATCTCGTCGTGCTCGACGTCCGCACCCCCGAGGAGTTCGCCGAGGGCCACCTGGCCGACGCCACCCTGATCGACATCTACGAGGCCGACTTCGCCGATCGCATCGCCGAGCTCGACCCCGACGTGCCCTACGTCGTGTACTGCCGCTCGGGCAACCGCAGCGGCCAGGCTGTCGAGCTGATGGGCGAGCTCGGCTTCACCGACGTCACCGACATCGACGGCGGCATCCTCGCCTGGAACGCAGCCGGGCTCCCGATCGCCGGCTGACCTCAGGTGCCGACCGCCTCGGCCGGCACGGCGCCGCCCCGAGCCCAGGTCATGGCCACCAGGGCCAGCCGACGTATCCGGCATAAGCGATGGCCATCGGCGTGACGCTGTCGTCGATCGATGCGTCGATCGCTGCCGCCAACAGCGAGCCGCCGGCGGTGCTGATGAATCCCATCACGCCCGACGCCGTCCCGGCCATGGCTCCCATCGGCTCCAAGCCCATCGAGTAGCACGTCGGGGTCAGCAACGTGGTCAGGGCGTTGATGACCGCGATGAATCCGATCCAGATCCAGAAGCTCGGCACCCCGCCACCGGCCAGGCTGAGCACGAACAGCACCAGGCTCGCGCTGACCGCAGCCGCCGAGGTCGTCATCGCCACGCGGTGGGGCCCGTGGACGACGATGAACCGGTTGACCGAGAAGAACGCCGCCGCCATCGTGATCGACGCCAGGCCGAACCACAGCGCGAACTGATCGCCACGGCCGTAGATGTCGTCGATGATCGGCTGGGAACTCCCGAGGAACACGAAGAACGCCCCGAACCCGAAGGTCATCGCCAGCGTGTAGCCGAGGGTTGTCCGGTTCGAGACGACGTCACGGAACCCTCGCAAGACGTCGGTTGCCTGGATCGATCGACGATCGGCAGGGTCGAGGGTCTCGCCGAAACGCACCGACCACACGGCCACCACCGCCGCCAGGATCAGCGACGCCCCGAACACCCACTGCCACGACGCCACGGCCAGGATTCCCTGGCCTGCGACGGGCGCCAGCACCGGGCCCATCATGAAGAACCCTGCGGCGATCGACACGACCCGTGCCATCTGGTTGCCGGTGTAGAGGTCGCGGGCGATGGTCGTACGCAGCGCACCCGGCGCGGCGGCGCCGATCCCCCACACCGCCCGGAACACGAGGAGCCATTCGAGCGAGGGAGCGACGATCGATCCGAACGCGCCGATGCTGTAGAGGACGATGCCGACGTGCAGGGCGACCATGCGGCCGTACCGGTCGGCGATCGGCCCGACGGCGAGCTGCCCGATGGCCAGGCCGATCAGGTACATCGTGACCGTGAGGCTGATGCGGTTGGAGTCCGGCGCCAGCCCGAACGCCTCGCGCAACTCGTCGAAGGCGGGCAGTGCGGCGTCGACTCCGAACGCCATCATGATCCCCATGAACGCCACATAGGCGACGACCTCGCGTTCGGGAACGTGTACGCGCCGGAGCATCGGTGGTCGTCGGGGCAGACACGCCTCCACTGTGCCGTGAGCCCACCCCGCCTGCGCGACCCGAAGACAGGCGTCGCCCGCTGGGATGGGTCGCCGGCGCCGCGACCGGGCAGGATCGACCTCATGGTCCCGACACCCGAACCCGGCCGCGATGCGGCCCTGGCCTTCGTCGCCGAACACCTCGCGCATCTCGTCGACGGCGACATCGTCGGGTCGTGGCCGGTTCATCGGCGGGCAGTCCCGGGCCGACGCTGCGCTCGCCGCCTACGACGTCGACGGGGTACGCCGCCACCCGCAACGAGGTCTGGCCGGCCGAGCGGCGCGGCGCATCGGCGCTGTCGCCGTACATCCGCCACGGACTGCTGCCGCTCCCCCGGGTCTGGAAGGCCGTGGCCGGCGGGCCCGCCGCGCGATGTCGCCAAGTTCCGCGACGAGCTGCTGTGGCAGGAGTACGCCCGCCACTGGTACGCCCACCACGGCGAGGCCACGGCGAGCGGCATCCGACGCCATCTCCCCGGGCGCCGGGGGGTCGACGGTTGGGATCGCACCATGGCCTGCGTCGACGCCACCGTCGGCGAACTCGAACGCGACGGGTGGCTGGTCAACCAGACCCGGATGTGGCTGGCCAGCCACTGGGCGGTCCGGGAAGGCGCCCGATGGCAGGACGGCGAGGACAGGTTCTTCGCCCACCTGCTCGACGGATCCCGTGCCGCGAACCGCCTCGGATGGCAGTGGACCACCGGCGTCGGCTCGTCCAAGCCCTACGGCTTCAGCCGCTCGCAGGTGGAGAAGCGGGCGCCGCAGCTGTGCGCCGGACTGCGAACGGCGCCATGCCTGCCCCATCGCGGACTGGCCCGACGATCCTCCCTACTCCACCTGGCCGGAGCCCACCGCCGGCACGCGACGTCACGAGCCTGCTCGGACCACTGAAGCCCGTCGATCGACGGCCGAGCCCGACGTCGTGTGGCTGACCGCCGAGTCGCTCGGCGACGAGGATCCGGCGCTGGCCGCACACCCCGACCTGCCGGTCGTGTTCGTGTTCGACGAACCTCTCCTCGCCCGTCTGCGCCTCAGCGCCAAGCGGCTGGTCTTCCTCACCGAGACCCTCGCCGAGCTCGGCAGCGGACCGAACCGTCGAGCTCCACGTCGGCTCACCGACCGACATCCTCGCCGGCGACGCCTCGCCGTCACCCATGCGCCGGTGCCCGGCTTCGCCAGGCGGGCCGACTCCCTCGCCATCGCCGCCCGGTACCCATGGCCGTGGCTGGCGCTCGGCCCGCCGGCGGGTCGGTGTCGAGCTTCAGCGCCTGGCGTGCGAGCGAATCGGGCACACTGACCGCATGACCGATGCCGCACCGACCGTCATCGTCTCGCGACGGGTGCGCGCCGGGCCGCGAGGACGACTTCCGGTCCTGGAACGGGCGCCTGCAGGCTGCGGCGGCGTCGTTTCCGGGCCATGTCAGCTCCGAGGCCCAGGCGCCGAGCGAGGTCCATCCCGGCGAGTGGATCGTCGTCTATCGCTTCGCCACCCAGGCGCGATCTCGACGGGTGGCTCGCACTCCGACGAGCGACGGGAACTCATGGACGAGGGAGCCGACCCTGCTCGAGGGGCCCACCCGCGAGCAGCGCGTCGCCGGCCCGGACCCCTCGACCCACGCGGTCACCGCCGTGGTCTCCGAACGCATCGATCCCGACCAGCTCGCAGCCTTCGTCGCGCCCAGGCCGAGATCGTCCGTCGCATGCAGTCGTTTCCCGGCTTTCTGCGTTGCGAGTCGTCGAGCCCGTTCCCGGCGTGCAGGACGACCACGTCATCGTGTTCGTCGTTCTCGACCCGCGACGACCTCGATCGCTGGCTTCGCTCGGACGACACGCCGCGAGGCGTTGCAGACCCTCGATCCCCTCGTCGACGGCCAACGCACGCTCAACGTCGTCGACGGCTTCGCCGGATGGTTCACCGGATCCGACGCCGAACCACTGCGGTGGAAGCAGGCCGTCGCCGTGCTCATCGCGCTGTACCCGACCACGTTGACCCTGGGCTGGCTCCAGCGGACCCTGGCTCCCGATGTCCCCTGGGTCCCGGCGTTGTTCGTCTCCAACGTGGTCGGCATCGCCCTGCTCACCTGGGTGCTGATGCCGCGTATCACCGCTTGGCTCGGCCCGTGGCTGCGACGTCGGGGCACGGCTCGTGACGGCGGCGTTCGGATTGTCGCGGAGTTGACCCCCTGGTCGTGTGCTCGACACCGGAGCCGGACAGACTCGTCCGTGTCCGACGCCCTGCCAGGAGATCGTCCTCGTGACCACCGACGAGCCCCTCGCCCAGCCCGAGCTCTGGAGCACCGATGTCGTCGTCGCCGACGGCGGGGTGCTGCATCTGCGGGCCCTGACCCCCGACGACGGTGCCGAGCTGCTCGAGTTCGTCGATGGCTTGTCCGACGAGAGTCGCTACTTCCGCTTCATGTCGCGCTGGCGACCGCGAACCGAGGCCGACCTCGCACGATTCCTCGACCTCGACTACCGCCATCGGGTCGCGATCGTCGCCGAACTCGGCGACCGCATCGTCGCCGTCGGTCGCTACATGTACGTCGACGGATCTCGACAGCGCCGAGGTCGCGTTCACCGTCGCCGACGACCACCAGGTCCGCGGCATCGGCACGCTGCTGCTCGAGCATCTCGCCGTCATCGCCCGCGACCAACGGCATCACCCGGTTCCACGCCGAGGCGCTCGGTGCCAACCACAAGATGCTGCGGGTGTTCTCGAACGCCGGGTACCGCGTGCACCGGTCGCTCGACCAGGGGGTGTGGGAGGTCGACTTCTCCATCGACGACACGCCCGACCGACGCGGTGGCCATGCGCGAACACACCGCCGAGGCCGCGTCGGTGCGCCGGGTCCTGGCCCCGTCGACGATCGCCGTCGTCGGTGCGTCGAACCGAGAGGGCAGCGTCGGACGTGCGCTGTTCCAGAACCTGTTGCAGCGCCGGCTTCTCGGGCGTGCTGTATCCGGTCAACCGCGACGCCGAGGCCGTGTCCGGGGTGCTCGCCTACCCGACGTTGCACGACGTTCCCGGCGACATCGATCTGGTCGTCGTGGCCGTACCCGCCGCCGCGGTCGAGTCGGTCATCGCCGAGGCGGGCGAGGTCGGCGTCGGCGCAGCCGTGATCGTCTCGGCGGGCTTCGCCGAGGTCGGCGCCGAGGGCGCCGCGACCCAGGACCGGGTCGTGAAGACCGCCCATCGCCACGGGATGCGGGTCGTCGGTCCCAACTGCATCGGCGTGGTCAACACCGACCCTGCGGTCGGCCTGAACGCCACCTTCTCGCCGGTCGCTCCCCGTGCGGGTTCGATCGGGTTCGCTTCGCAGTCCGGCGCGCTCGGCATCGCGATCTTGTCCACCGCCGAGCGGTTCGGGCTCGGGGTCTCGTCGTTCGTGTCGCTCGGCAACAAGGCCGACGTGTCCGGCAACGACCTGTTGCAGTACTGGCTCGACGACGAGGACGACCGACGGTGGGGATGCTCTACCTGGAGTCGTTCGGCAATCCCCGCAAGTTCAGCCGCCTCGCCCGACGGTTCTCGCGTACCAAGCCGCTCGTGGTCGTCAAGGGTGGCCGATCGGGCGCCGCGAAGCGGGCCGCCGCCAGCCACACGGCGGCGCTCGCCTCCGACGACGCCCTCACCGACGCGATGTTCTCCCAGGCCGGGCATCATCCGCGTCGCCACCCTCGAGGAGCTCTTCGACGTCGGTCGGGTCCTGGTGCACCAGCCACTCCCGAGCGGTGGCCGGGTGGCGCATCGTCGGCAACAGCGGTGGACCGGGCATCCTCGCCGCCGACGCCTGCGTCGCCGCCGGTCTCGATGTACCCGAGTTGTCCGAGCGCCACGCAGGCAGACGCTGCGGGCCGCGCTCGCCGGCGACCGCTGGCGTGTCGAACCCTGTCGATGTGATCGCCGACGCGACCCCAGCCCAGTTCGAGAGGCGGTCGGCATCGTCCTGGCTGACGACGACATCGATGCGGTCCTGACGATCTTCACCGACCCGATGGTCACCGACCCCACCGACGTGGCGAACGCCATCGCACGTGCGGTCGCCGCAGGACCGCCGAAGCCGGTCGCCGCCACGTTCCTGGGCGGCGAGGAGCCCGCCTGTTGACCGTCGAGACACGGCGAGGGCACCCGCCATGTCCCGGTGTTCAGCTTTCCCGAGGCCGCCGCGGTGGCCCTCGGGCGCATCGCCGACTACGTGCCGTGGTGCGACCAGCCCGTCGGGCGAGATCCCCGACCTCGATGACCTCGATCTCGGCCGATGCCCGTCTCTGCGTCGCCGAGGTACTGGCCGCATGCGCCCGAGGGTCGCTGGCTCGACGACCCCCGAACTCGATCGTCTCCTCGGCGCGGTCGGCATCACGATGGTGGCCTCGCACGTCGTCGACTCGCCCGAGGCCGCCGAGGCGGCAGCCGACGACCATCGGCGGGCCGGTGGTGTGCAAGCTCGAATCGGGCCGGATCCACCACAAGTCCGACGTCGGCGGCGTCGTGCTCGATCTCGAGCCCGGACGAGGTCGCCGACACCTACCGCGCCATGGCCGAGCAGTTCGGCGACGACATGGCCGGGGCATTGGTGCAGCCGATGATCGGCCCCGGCGTCGAGGTGATCGTCGGGGTCGTCAACGATCCCTCGTTCGGGCCGGCGGTGGTGTTCGGGCTCGGCGGCATCGCCACCGAGCTGCTGGCCGACCGGGGCCTGCGCCTGGTCCCGCTGACCGATGTCGATGCCGAATCGCTGCTCGACGAGCCCCGCAGCGCCCCGCTGCTGAAGGGCTACCGGGGCGCTGCGCCGGTCGACCGCGACGCACTCCGGGATCTGCTGCTGCGGATCAGCCGGCTCACCGACGCCATCGGTGAGCTCGCCGAGCTCGACCTCAACCCGGTCATCGCCCGCGCCGACGGGCTGTTCATCGTCGACGGGCGGGCCCGAGTCGCTCCCGTGCGCCGATCCTGCGCTCGCCTCACGGCGTCGCCTCGAGAAACGACCAGCCGCGACCTGAGGGCCGGTACTGTCTCAGACGACTGCAGAGGAGCCCCCCATGGACGACCTGATCGATTTCGAGACCGAGCGCACCTTGTCGCGCGAAGACGCCGCCGCGTGGCTGCACGAGCTCGCCGATTCGTTGGCCCGTCACAACTCCTTCGAGTTCACGCGCGAAGGACTGAAGTACACGGTCGAGGTCCCCGACCAGGTCGACCTCGAGGTCGAGATCGAGATCGGCGACGACGGCTCGAGCCTCGAGGTCGAGATCAGCTGGTAGCGAGCCGGCGCCGAGCGGCGGCCGACGCTGCTCAGTCCTCGACGGCGGCGAGGAGGTCGTCGACGGTGTGGGACTCCTCGAGCGGGTGGCGCAGCGCGGTCCCCGAGCACGACCTCGTAGTGGTTGCGGCGGCCGACACGTCTCGCGACGGATGTAGCCGTCGGCCTCGAGATCGTCGAGGATGCGCTGCACGGCGCCGGGACGTGATGCCGACCAGACTGGCTGATGTCGCGCTGGCGCAGATCGCCGTTGCGCTTGATCGCGATCAGCACGTGGGCGTGGTTGGTGAGAAACGTCCACCGGGGCAGGTGCGCTTCGGTCGTCGATCGATCCGATCTGCGGCGTGGCCATTCCGCCGAGCATACGGCCACGATCCCCAGTGGGTACGATCCGAAAGGCACGTCGCGGGCATCGCGTTGCCCGGCTGCGTCCGGACGCCGCGTCAGCGCGTGAAGTAGTCGGGACGACTGACCTGGGTGTCGGTCACGAACATCACCCCGGGGCGATTCTCCAGCAGGGCCCGCAGACCGATCGACGAGGTCGTTGACGGCGTCGTCGGGCACGACGGTGATCAACATGGTCAGCCCGTCGCGGTCGTTGAACGCGAGGCGTCCCTCGTGGAACCCGCCGTAGCCGAGGCCCGAGACGTTGCCGAGCATCGTGAAGCCACTGACACCCGCGTCTTCGAAGATGGACTGCACCCGGGCCACGTCGACGCCGTTGACCACGACCTCGATCTTGGTCATGTGGTGCAGCGGGGCATGCCCTTCGCTCTGGTCGGTCATCGGTCCTCCGGTGGTCGTTCGGTGTGCTGGGCTCGGCCGGGCTCTCGGGTCGCCATGGCGTCCATGATCCCTCGCGGGTGCGCTCCACGAACGGCGGTGGCTCGGCGTCGACGGGTCGAGCGACGTAGCGGACCCACCCGTTGGCGCCGAGACGACGCAGCACCGGGTTGCGGTCGATGACGTGGTCGACGCGCTCGTGCGGCGCATCGATCACGACCAGCAGTCGCAGCGGCTCGTGGAAGGCCGATCCCCCGAACGCCACGGACTCGAGCGGCAGCCCGGTGCGCAGATCGCACGACGTCGCCTCGGCCACGCCGAGGCGACCGATGACGTTGTGGAACGGCTTCGAGCCTGCGCCGAAGCGCAGCGGATCGACGGTCGAGAAGTAGTACTGGGCGCTGATCCAGTGTGCGACGACCACCGGACCGGTCATGATCGCCTCGAGCACCGCCGCCTCGGGATCGTCGTCGGGACGATACGAATGCAGGAACACCCGCCGGTCGAGATCCGTGTGTGCGGTCATCCGGCGCGGGACCGACGACGATGGCAGCGTTGCGGGCCAGACCCCAGTCGGGCACCACCTGGGCGGGATCCACCGAGCGGCGTGGGTCGTCGCGGCGCACCGGTGATCCGGGCTGGCGGTCCAGCCGCTCCCGTCGGCTGGTATCGCCGACCCGTCCCAGTGCCGTCGTCAGACGGTCGAGGTACGGCGCCAGGTGATCCGGCATCTCGTCGACATCGAGAACGGTGACCACGTCGTCGGTGGTCTCGTGGGTCGCGGCCAGGAACCAGGTGTCGTCACCGATCACCACACCGTGGGCTGCGAGGGCCATGCGCACTGCCGGGCGGTTGCAGATCGCTGCGAGCACGCGGGCGTTGGTCCCGCCGGGGTTGCCACCACATGCGCCGCAGTGCAGCGCCGACCGGAACGGGTTGTTGCGGTGGTCGGAGTGATGGCCGCAGAACACGACGAGCGGGGCGAAGTCCCGGGTGAGACCCATGGCCGTCAACGCACCGAGGGCGATCTGCGCCTGGTCGTCGGGCGTCAGTCCGATGTCGCTCGGCAGATCCGGGGACGGATCGAGCACGAGGTCGGCCCCGTCACGCGCCGGGGGCCGCGTGACGAATCGGCTCAGGCGATCCCACCATCGCGGCGCGAGGCTCGTGCCGAGGGTCTTGACCCCCAGCAGCCAGCCGCTGGCATCGGCCAGCACGTAGCCCGACGACGACGCGCCCTTCGCAGTGGCGAACCGGTCGTGGACGGCATCGTCGTGGCGACGACCGGGATCGATGACCGTGGCCTTCGGGTCGAGGATCACCGGGCAGTGCGCCACGGCCTCGTGGTGTTCGTCGTCGCGGATGGCGATCGGCAGCCCGAAGAAGCCGGCGAACCCGAGCGTCTCGTAGGGGCCCACGGCCTCGAGCGGGCGACGGATCCCTTCGGACCGCACGTCGATGCAGAACACCAGCTGTGCCTCGGGTCGCTCCGCTGCGTCGTCCGCACCGTCGTCGGCGGCTGCGATGCGAGCGAGAAGGTCGTCGCGGTAGGCGGCCTCGGCCATCTCGAGGGTGCGAGCGGCATCGTCGTGATCCGCGACGCGGGCCGCGTGCCCGGACGAGGCAGGTGGCGCAGCCGACTCGACCAGGAGGTGTTCGACCGCGAGGCGGGTTGCGGCGAACTCGACCAGGGCATGACGCCTGCCGGTGTCGACCTCGCGGGCGAACGCCGCCGCCCAGCCCGGCAACCGGGCCAGCTGCGCTTCGAGATAGGCGACGGCATCGGCGGATCCGATCCCACGTGCGGCGAGCGTCATGACGACGGCATCGGTGGCCTCGTCGGGCAACGCGAGGGCGAGCGCACGGACACCGGGGCCCGCCATGCGGGCCAGGTCCGGGTCGTAGGGCGCGAGACGCCGCCAGCCGCGATACAGATCGGGGCGGGTGTCGAGGCCCGCCCGATCGGCCACGGCCACGATGCGTGGCGCACCAGTGCGCGACGAGCTCGTCGACGAGCGGGGCGATGCCATCGGTGCCCACGGCGACGAGGCGCTGGGAAGGCCGGCGCGCCGGCCGCTCGGTCACCATCTGCACCTGACCCGACCGATCCCGTCCCCCGGGATAGACCCGGGCGTCGAACAGGTCGGCGGCCTCGACCGCGGCCTCTTCGAACGTGCGGTCCTCGAAGCCATGCAACGGGTTCGCGGCGACGAAGGTGTCGAGACCCCAGGTCATCGGCACCACCCGTCGGGCGATGTCGACGAAGGTGTGGACATCGCGGGGATCGACCGGGCGGTGCTGCTCGCTCATGCCGCTCCCGTCGTCGCACCGGTGCGGCTGGCGCCGGAGTCGGGAGGACGCGACACGGCCACCACGCGGGCCGCGACCGCCGCCGCCGCCGGACGGGAGTCGGTCATCAGCCGAGCCGAGACGGTTGCGCCCGCGAGGACGACGCCCGAGACGACGAGCACCATCGCCAGCGCTCCCGATGGCGTGGCATCGGGCAGCTCCAGCCACTTCTCGAAACGCCACAGGAGCCCGAGGTACACGAGGCTGAGCACACCCAGCGCCGCAACCAATCCGACGCTGCGGGTCACGGCCCGCTCGGCGATGCCACGTGGGCCGGCCAGCACCGTCACCACGGTCGCGGCGGCGAAGATGGGAATCAGCGACGCGGCGCCGTCCTGGGCCGTTGCGTCGTACCCGCTGAGCGGCGTCGCGATCGCGACCACGGCGATCCCGGCCACCAACGCCACGAGCTTCTCGGCGGGCGTGGCCCGTCGGCGCGGCGGCGGGTGATGCTCGATCGTCGAGCCGCTGGCCAGGAAGAGGTGCGACTTGTAGGCGCCGTGGGCGATGAGGTGCGCGGCGGCCGCAGCGCCGAGCCCCACGAGCGCCTGAGTCAGCATGAAGCCCATCTGCGCGACCGTCGACCACACCAGCGCGCTCTTGACCTCCGACCGCAGGCGCATGACCGACACGGCCACCACCATCGACACCGTGGCCACGACCAGGCCGACGACGATCGCCACGATCGAGCGGCTCACGAGCGGCGCCGTGCGGACCAACAACACGCCGCCGGCATTGACCAACCCGGCGTGCAACAGCGCCGATGCGGGCGTGGGCGCGGCGAGCGTCGCGAGCAGCCATCGATGGGCCGGTACCTGTGCGCAGGCCACGAGGGCGGCCACGACCACCGCCGTCGCCCCGAGATGGAGCACGGGTCCGTCGACGGCGACCATCGCCGAGGCGTCGATGGTGCCGGCGTCGATCATCACCACACCCAGACCGAGCACGACCGCGGCGTCGCCCACTGCGAGCACGCTCAGCACCCGACGCCGCACGGGGCCACCGCGCAGGTGCGCACCGACGAGCCCCGCGACGGCGAGGCTGGCGAGTACCAGTGCCGCCGTGAGTGCGGCGAGATTGCCGGCGATGAACAGACCCGCACCGGCGGTGGCCGCAACCGCACTCCAGGTCGAGAACCGGTGGCGGAGCGGGTCGGCGGCGAGCTGACGATGAGCAAACGAACGGATCGCCCACACCACGGCGAGCGCGAACACCAGCCACGCCAGGCCGACACGGTCGAAGACGACCCATCCCTCGAACGCCGCGACCGGGCCATCGATCGCCACCACGATCAGCGTCGCAACGGCAGCGACGAGGCCGAGTCCCGACACCGCGCTGTCGACCGTGGCACGCCCGGTCGATCGCACCCCTGCCACTGCCAGCAACGGCGAGACGGCGGCGACGAGGCCGACCAGGGCCCACCCGCTCACGAGGTGCTCAAAGATCGAGCACTTCTTCGAGTGCGTCGCCGAGCTTGTCCATGAGGCGCCGCTTCTTGTTCTTCTTCGAGCTCTTCTTCGAGCCGCCGCCACCGTCGTCGTCGCGAGCGGCACGATCGGGCTGGGGCTGGCCTGCACCGATGCTCGGCACAGGGGTTCCGACGGCGGGCTCGGCGGGGCCCATCAGACGGTCGAGCTCGCCGCGGTCGAGCCAGATGCCCACGACAGCGTGGGCACACATCGATCTCGATGCCCCCGTGATGGGTGACATCGAGGACCTCGTCGACACACAACGGGCAGTTCACGCGCGTCCTCCTGGTTCACCGGTGGCACCGTCGAGGGGCCTGAGGTCGACGGCGTCGTCGAGTTCGCGATGCGCGGCTTCGAGCGCAGTCAGGTCGGCATGGAGGCGATCGAGATCCGAACCCAGCGCATCGCGACCGTCGACGCTGTGGCTGAGCTCGATCGATCGTGCGGCGAGTGCCTCGATGTCGGCGACGGTGCGTTCGATGCGGGCGTCGAGGGAGCTCCTGCGGTCCTCGAGGGCGTGAATGGTCTCGTAGCGACGCCGCATCGTGTCGATGAGGGCATCGTCGACCGACGCAGGGTTCCGGGTCCGGCGACGCAGCGCGTCCTTGAGCTCCCGGGTGGCGCGCTCGGGATCGAGTTCGTCGATGAGTTCGCCGAGTTGTGCGAGGTCGTCGGATGCAGCCGAGAGCGCATCGTCGATCGTGACGAGCCGGGCATGGAGGGTGGCGTCGTCGCGACGCTGGCGTTCGATGATCCGCCGCGCCGCGGTGACCCGCGGCTTCCATGGCGGTTCGGGTGCGGTGGGCTGATTGCGCCGCAGGATCACAGATCGCTCTCCCGGTCGGTGCGTCGCTCGACGGGTGCGAGCGCATCCTCGCACAGATGGTCGTTGGAGGTCACCCGGTGGGTGGCCCGAAAGAGCAGATGCACGCCCACGGGCAGCGTCAGGATCAGCGCCGCCGACGCAACGGCGAGCGACGCCGCCCCACTCCAACCGACCTCGAAAGACGCCCCGATCGCAACCGCCAGAAAGGCGACGGGCGTGGCCTTGCCTGCCGAATGGAAGCGGGCGTAGGGCGTCGAGAAGCTGAGCATCCCGATCCCCGCGAGCAGCGCCAGGGCGGCACCGATCACCAAGAAGATCGCAGCGACGATGCTCATCGGGCGTCGCGCCCTTCACGCTCGATGAAACGACTCGCGGCGACCGTTGCGGTGAAGGCCACGATGGCCACCACGGCCAACAGCTCGAGGTACGCGGCGCTGCCCGACTCGGCCGCCGACGCGGCGATGGCCGCCATCAGTGCGATCAACATGACGTCGAGCGCGGCGACACGATCGGCGAGCGACGGGCCGATCAGCAGCCGGATGCCTGCACACACACCCGTGAGGATGAATGCGCCGATCACGATGGCCGCGATCATGATTGCCCTCCCCGGTCGCTGATGGCACCGGCGGTCTCGGGCCCGACGGGCAGCGACCGGCAGGCGAGCTCGGAGAGCTCGAGGATGTGGGCGCGGATCTCGTCGGCCTTCGAAGCGTGGAGCACGTGGATGTACAGCGTCCCGCTGTCGGGGTCGGTGTCGATGACCGCCGTGCCGGGCGTCACGGTGACGGCGACCACCAGCAGCAACAGGTGTTGGCGCGTGTCGACGGGCGCCTCGACCGCGATGATCGCCTCCTCGGTGTAGTCGGTCGGCGTGAGGATCTCCCACGCCACCGTGAACGACGACTTGACCAGGTCGACCATGACGAGCCCGATGAACCGCAGCAGTGGCCCGAGACGAATGCCGCCACGCCCCGATGTCCCGACACCGGTTCCCAGGACGAGCACCGACACCACGATGCCGGACGCGACGTTCGCGAAGCTGACGCTGCCCCACAGCGCACACCAGGCGAACACGAGCCCGGCAATGGTCACGAGCCGGCGAACCGTGAACAACGACGTGATCATCGCACCACCACCTCCTCGATGTACGGGGTCTTCTCGACGAGGTCGGTCGCGGCCCGCTCGCTCATGTCCCACAACGGCCCGGCGAACACGGCGATCGCGAGCGTCCCGGCCACCGCGACCCCGGTCACCGACTGCATCATCACCCAACGGCTGCCGTCGCGCCCGTCGATGGCCGGTTCGATCTCGGATCCCCAGAAGACGCCGATCCAGATCTTCGTCATCGACAACAGCGTCAGGACGCTGCCGGCGAGCGCCACGATCACGATGGCCGTCGAGGTGTCCGCGACGCCGGCGTCGACGAGCGCCAACTTCGCGACGAAACCCGAGAAGGGTGGGATGCCCGCCAGGCTCAGCGCCGGCAGGGCGAACAGCAACGCCACGAACGGCACCGAGGTCGCCAATGCGCCGACGCGACGCAGCGCCGAGGTGCCGTGGCGGTGCTCGATCAGGCCGCCCACGAGGAACATGACGGTCTTGACCGGGATCTGATGCACCAGGAACAGGATCGCACCTGCGATACCGGCGACCGTGAACAGCCCCAAGCCCATCAGCATGTAGCCGATCTGGCTGACGACGTGGAACGACAGGATGCGTTTGACGTCGTCTTGGGCCAGCGCGCCGGCGACGCCCACCACCATCGTCAAGCCGGCGATCACCAGGATCAGCGGGCCCAGATCGTTCATGCCGGTGAGGACCTGGAACCGAATCAGGACGTAGACCCCGATCTTGGTCAACAGCCCGGCGAAGACCGCGGTGATCGTGGTGGGTGCGGTGGGATAGCTGTCGGGCAGCCACGAGAACAGCGGGAACATCGCCGCCTTGGTGCCGAACACGACGAGGAACCAGGCCCCGATCCCGAGTCGCGTGCCCTCGGGGAGCTCGGGGATGCGTTCGGCGAGCAGTGCGATGTTGACCGTGCCGGTCGCTGCGTAGACGAATGCCACGCCCAACAAGAACAGCGTCGACGCGAACAGGTTGATGACCACATAGGTCATCCCCGCGCGGACCTGCCCGCGTTCGCCCTCGTGGGTCAACAAGACATAGCTCGAGACCAGGATCATCTCGAAGGCGACGAACAAGGTGAACAGGTCGCCGGTCAGGATCGCGAGCGAGACCCCGGACGTGAGGATCAACAGCACCGGGCCGACCACCGAGGGGTCGGCGCCCGCAGGGGTACCCCGCTGAGCGACCGCGAACAGCTCGACGACCAGGATCGTGGCCAGCGAGACCGTCAGCACCATGACGGCGAAGAGGTCGGCGACCAGCACGATCCCGAGTTCGGGGTCCCATCCACCGACGCGCACCACCACGGTGCCGTTGCGTTCGACCTCGGTCCACAACCAGGCGGCGAGTCCGGTCACGGTGGCCAGGCTGAGCAGGGTGATGGCGTCGCGCACCAACGGGGCGCGGGTGGACACGAACCCCGCAGCTGCGCCCAGGATGGGGCCAACGATGATGAACGCGATGACGGTGCTCATGGTGCGTCCGCTTCGCCGTCGTCGACGACGAAGTCCCCGTCGTGAATGGCCTGTGCGATGCGGATGTCCTCGAGGTCGTCCTCGACGAGGTCGTCGCCGGTCAGCTCGTGCTGACGGCGCGCCAACGCCAACAAGAACAGCGTCAGACCGAACGCGATCACGATGGCGGTCAGTGCAAGCGCCTGCGGGAGCGGGTTGGCCGAGTCGGCGATGTCGTCGCGGTCGGCCAGCGGGGGTACGCCCGAGAGCCCGCCGGCGGCGAGCAGCGCGATGACGGCGCCGTGGCCGAGCAGCGAGAAGCCCAGCAGGATCCGGCTGAGCGACCGGGCCGTCACCAGGTAGACACCGGTGGCACAGAGGCCCGCGGCACAGAGCACCAGGACGCCGTTCATGCCGTCGCCTCATCGGCATCGCGGCGGTCGTCGGGGCTGCCGTGGCGGTCCATGCGGGTGGCGCCGAGCCCATCGAGCACGGCGAAGACCAACCCCACCACGATCATCGTCACCCCGAGATCGAACAGCGCTGCGGTGCCGGTCTTGACCTTGCCGAGCAGCGGGAAGTCGCCCTCGACGACCACCTGGTCGAGCAGGAGCTCGCCTGCGAAGACCGGTCCGATCGCGACCGCGCCCGCGATCAGCCCACCCACGCCGATGACCAGCATCGGCGGGACCGGCTTCTGGAGTCCGGCCACGGTGCGCAGTGCGATGACCGCACCGAGCATGAGCCCGGCTGCGAACCCGCCGCCGGGTCGATTGTGACCGGCGAAGAACAAGAACACCGCGATCAAGATGGCCAGCGGGCTCGCGGCCCGGATGCCGAGGATGACGATCGGTGAGCGACTGGCGATCATGATGCCCGCTCCTCGGCACGCTCGGCGCGCCCTGCTCGCGCGAGCGCGATCATGCCGATGGCGACGACGGCGAGAACCATGATCTCGCCGAGGGTGTCGAGCGCGCGGATGTCGGTGAGGATGACGTTCACGATGTTGTTGCCGCCGCCCTCGTCTGCTCCCTGCGCCACCAGTTCACCGATCGGCGGTTCGCCGGTGGGCGCATAGGCCGCCGACGTCAGGCCTGCGGCGACGGCTCCGCCGACGAGCAGGCCGGCCACCATCCGAACCCCGCGCCACACCCGCCCGGCCGGCGGGAAGCTGCGGTTGAGGTGGCCGAGTCCCACCACGAATCCGACGACGACCACCATCTCGACCAACAGCTGGGTGAGTGCGAGGTCGGGTGCCCCCTGGGCGACGAAGATCCCGGTCACGGCGAGGCCGACCGCCCCGAGGGCGAGCGCCGCGCCCAGGCGAGAACCCAGAAAGATCGTCACGAAGGATGCGGCCACCACGGCGACGGCGACGGCGAGCTGTGCAGGGCTGTCGGTCCAGACGAGATCGTCGACGTCGATCGACCACAGGAACGGCGACGCGGCCAGCGCGGCGATGGTGGCCATCGTCGCCATGTAGACCGGCAGCGATCCGTGTTGCACGGTTGCAGCGATCCGACGGGCCACGGTCACGACGCCGTCGATGGTGGCATCGACGACACGGGCGCCGACCGGGCGCGGGACCGTCGCCGGCGAGAACCTGCGGGCGAGCAGCGTGCCGAGCACCAGGCCCAGTGCGACGATGATGACCGAGGCGATGAACGCGTCGGTGACGCCGGGCCAGCGCTTGAGCTCGTAGACGTCGGACGCGGCGTTGAGTTCGGTCGCAGCGGGGATGACGATCTCGTTGATCCCGCCGAGGAATACGAAACCCCCTACGGTGACCACGCTCAGCAGCACCGGCGGTGCGCTCATGAGCGGCCGGCGCGGTGCCACCTCGGTGGGTTCGCCACTGTCGCCGAACACGCCGATGAGCAGGCGCAGGGTGTAGGCGACCGTCAGGACCGATCCGCCCATGACCCCGATCGACAACACGATGCGCTCGAAGCCACTGAAGCCGAGGACGGCCTCGACGGCGGCCTCCTTGGCAGGAAAGCCCAAGAACGGCGGGATGCCGGCCATCGACGCGCCCGAGATCACCGCGACCCAGAACGCGACCGGCATGGACCGGCGCAGGCCGGAGAGCTTGGTGACATCACGGGTGCCGGTGCGGACGTCGATCTCGCCGATGACCATGAACAGTGCAGCCTTGAAGACCGCGTGCGCGACCAGGATCGACGTCGCCGCGAACGTCGCCTTGCCGCTGCCCATCGAGTAGAGGGCGATGAGCAGGCCGAGCTGTGAGACGGTCCCCCACGCCAGGATGAGCTTTGCGTCGATGTGGCGCAGCGCACCGATGGCGCCCCAGACCATCGACGCCAGCCCGATGGTGACGCCGATGGGCTTCCACAGGGACGTGTCGGCCAGGACCGGCGCGAGGATGCCGACCAGCAGGACACCGGCCTTGACCATCGTGGCCGAGTGCAGGTACGCGCTGACCGGCGTCGGGGCGGCCATGGCGCCCGGGAGCCACACGTGAAACGGCACCTGAGCGGACTTCGTGGCCGCGCCGGCCATGACGCAGATGGCGACCACCGATGCCGCAGTGCCCGAGATCGGAGGCATCTCGCTGATGAAGGCCGTGCCCGTCTCGTCGATCAGCAGCACGAGCCCGCCCATGAGGGCGAGGCCGCCGGCCACGGTCAGGACGAGGGCGCGCCGAGCGGCAGTGGTGGCGGCGGGGTCATAGCTCTTGAAGCCGACCAGCAGGAACGACGTGATCGACGTCAGCTCCCAGAACAGGAAGAGCGTCCAGACGGTTTCGGCCCAGACCAGCCCCAACATGGCGGCCGAGAACGACAGGAGCGTCGCGGCGAAGCGTCCGAGGCCCTTGGCGTCGGCTGCGAAGTACCCGGCGGCGTAGATGAACACCAGCGCGCCGATGCCCGACACGAGCAGGGTCATCACCGCGGCGACCTGGTCGACGCGGAAGGCGATGGTGAGGTCGAGGCCGCTGACCCAGACGAACTCGGCAGTGGTGACGCTGTCGGCGCCGAGTTGGCCGGCGCCCCAGATCGCAGTGATCGATGTGGGAATCGCGGCGACGGCGAAC
Organism: uncultured Acidimicrobiaceae bacterium; assembly: GCA_963716795.1. Taxonomy (GTDB): domain Bacteria; phylum Actinomycetota; class Acidimicrobiia; order Acidimicrobiales; family UBA8592; genus CAVQUE01. The sequence goes on from CAVQUE010000012.1 coordinate 267,243, forward strand.
GAACCCCGACCGAGCCGGGTCCCTGCGAACGCGATGACGGCGCACGCGATGAGATGCGCGCCGAGCAGGACCCAGATCATGGGCGCCAGGCTAGGAGGGCGCACAGGCGTCGGTGCGCCATGCCCACGCGGTGTCCACCTGCGTTCATGAGGCTGGAGACTAGCGGCTTTCAATACACATACAACGAATTACCTGTTGAGACACACATGTTAGGTTGATCCAATGCTGACCAGGACCGCTCATGCCCTCCCCGACGACCCTCTCGGCTCCCTGGCGGCATTCGTCGACGCCGGCGGCACCAGGGGAATCGAGGCCGCCCGCCTGCTCGGTGCCGACGGGGTGATCGAGGCGATCACCGCGGCCGGCGTTCGCGGCCGAGGCGGGGCCGGCTTCCCGACCGGCGTCAAGTGGCGAAGCCTGCGCGAGGGCACCGATCCGGACGACGACACCTTCATCGTGATCAACGCCGCCGAAGGCGAGCCGGGCACGTTCAAGGATCGATCGCTGATGCGGCGAAACCCGTATCTGGTGCTCGAAGGCGCCCTCATCGCAGCAGCCACGTTGGAGGCCACCCACGTGGTCGTGGCCACCAAGGCCGGATACACGGCGGAGATCGCCGCCATCGAGCGCGCTGCCGCGGAGCTCGCCGACGCAGGACTGGCCGACGGCATCGACATCAGCATCGTCCGCGGCCCCGATCACTATCTGTTCGGCGAGGAGACCGCATTGCTCGAGGTCGTCGAAGGCGAGGACCCGCTGCCGCGCCATCTCCCGCCGTATCACTACGGGCTGTTCACGACCTCACCCCAGCTCGGCTGGTCTGCGGGCACCGACGCGTCGAGTACCGGGCCCACGAGGCTGAGCTCCAACCCGGCGCTGGTGAACAACGTCGAGACCTATGCCCACGTCGCGCTCGTGTGTCGCCACGGCGCCGACTGGTATCGGTCGATGGGCACCGACGAGTCTCCGGGGCCGACCATCGTCACCATCACCGGCGACGTCGAACGCGCCGTCGTCGCCGAGATCGCCCTGGGAGCACCACTCGACGAGACCATCGACGTCCTCGCCGGCGGCGTCCGAGACGGACGGTCGGCAAAGGCGGTGTTCTCCGGTGTCGCCAACCCGGTGCTGACCGCCGACCGACTCGCCACGCCGATCAGCTACGAGGGCCTGGCCGCCGCCGGCACCGGCATGGGCAGTGCCGGGTTCATCGTCTACGACACCAGCCGCAACATCGTCGACGTCGCGTATCGCCTCTCGATGTTCCTGCACGTCGAGTCCTGCGGGCAGTGCAACCCGTGCAAGACGGGAACCCAGGCCATCACCGCCGCCCTCGAACAGATCGTGGCTGGCCACGGCGACGACGCTGCGATGGATGTCATCCTCAGCCGGCTCCGGACCGTGACCGACGCCAGTCGGTGCTACCTCCCCACCCAGGAACAGCGCCTGGTCGCCAGCGTGTTCGAGCACTATCCCGGCGATGTCGACGAGCGGTTGCGGGGCGTGCGCGGCGATCTCGACGTGCCGATCCCCAAGATCGCCGACATCGTCGATGGCGTCGCGACCCTCGACGCACAGGCTGTCCGCAAGCGCCCCGACTGGACCTACGGCGAGACGGTCGTGCGTCTCGGCTGATCGGCCTCGACCCGGAGCAGTCAATTGGCTTTGGACACGCGTTTTTCATAAGGTCCATCGACCAGCACCGCTGCACGAGCGGTGCGGTGACCGGTGAGGAGGTGCCCTGCGATGTCGACCCTGACGACGCCCCCGACCACCCCCGACGGCCTCGAACGGGTGGCCCAGCTCGGCCGTACGGCCGCAGCGCTCTGGTCCCGAGAACCTCGCACCGACCCGACACGGCGAACCGAGCTGCTCGGACAGCTCACCGCGGTCGACACCGCCCTCGAACGCCTCCGCATGCGAGCCACCCACACCGTGGACCTCACCGACGGATCGGCGCTCCACACCGAGCTCGACGCCATCGAAGCAACCCTCGACGGTCTCGCCCCCCACTGGGGCGACCAGAGCTGACCCTGCCGGCAGGCGTGGGGTTCCAGCCGACGGTCAGCCCGTCGGCGCGGATGGTCGCATGGCCCCGAAGCTCGAGCGGCGCTGAGGAGATGTCGCCGACCCGATCTGGTCTGGACGCTGTCCCCCACTGGACCTCAGTGGCGGCCGGACCAGCCGACGGGAGTGACGACCACGACGACAGTGGCCGGGCACACCTCGAGGAGGTGGCTGACGACCGGACCCAGGTAGGTGCCTTCGGGAGCCTGGCGGCGGGTCGCCCCGACGAACACCACGTCCACGGCATCTTCGACCGCGATGCGTGCCAGTTCGCCCGGGACCGACTCTGCGCGACGGGCGCGGGTGCTGACCCGGCCCGCGCCCGACAACGCTGCGCTGTCCGACGCCGTGCGCAACAGCGGTTCGGCCATGGCGAGCTGGTCGGCGGTCCCGTCGCCGCCGAAGTCGAACGACATCGCCGGCACCGGATCGAGGTGGGTGAGCACCAGTTCGGTGCCGATGCTTGCCGAGAGCGCTGCCGCCACCTCCTGGGAGGCTCGGCTGTTCACCGAGCCGGTGACCGGCACCAGGGCCTTCGCGAACACACCCGGCAACGAACGGCCTGACATCCGCTCGCCGCGAACCAGCACCACCGGCATCGTGGCGGCCGCCAGGACATCGTCGATCTCGGCCGGGATGGCCGGCTCGCCGGGCCGGTCGGCCAGCCCGACGAACATCACCCCATGACCCCGGTTGGCTTCGGTGAGCAGTGCCGCGGCCTCAGAAGCACCGTCGTGGCGCACCATGCGGACGTCTCGCTCGCCGAGCACGTTGCGCACTGCGTCGAGCTCGGGCGTGTCGTCTGGACCGGCTACGACCGTGACCGGGGCGTCGCGTGGCCAGCACAGGTCGAGCAGCTGGGACGCGACGATCGACGGCGCCTCTCCGCGACTCGCGAGCATGGGCGGGCGCTCGGAGATGATCACGCGAGTGCGCGCCGCCTTCTCGGCATCGAGCCGCAGCTGTTCCTCGGGCGTTCCCTGCCAGTCGGCCAGCACGATCCGCAGCAAGGGCGGCGCCGCGAGCGAGGTGACGATCGCCATCACGACGATGACGCCGTAGGACGCGTCGTTGAGCACCCCGATGCTCAGCCCGACGGCGGCGATCACGATCTCGAGCGCCCCCCGAGCGTTGAGCGCCACACCCAGGGCCAGGCCCTCGCGCGACGGAAGGCCCCCCGCTCGGGCACCCAGGATGCTGCCCACGAACTTCGTGGCGCTGGCGACCACGACGATGATCACGCTCCAGAGCGCCACGGTCGGGTCGGTGAACACCCCCAGATCGACCTTCAGGCCCGCTGTTGCGAAGAAGAGCGGCGCCAGGATTCCTGCGGCCACCGTCTCGATGAGACGCAGGACCCGTTCGTCGCGCCAGGTCGAGCGGCCGATGACCAGACCGGCCACGAACGCGCCGAGGACGGCTTCGACGCCCATCCACTGGGTGAGGGCGCCGGCGCCGACGATGATGCCGATGACCAGGGTGGTCGGCGAGGTGGTGGTCGGCGATGCCGAGGCCACCGACCGCAGGGCCGCATCGACCAGACGCTGACCGACCGTGAGCGCCAGCACGAGGAACGCCGTCACGCCGGCGACCTGGAGCACGAGGTCGAACGCATCGACCCCGCCGGCTTCGGCCAGTCCGGCGACCAGACCCAGCAGGATCCAGCCGACCACATCGTTCGCCATCGCCGCTGCCAGGATCAGCTGGCCCACGTTGCGACGGATCAGGTCGAGCTCGCCCAACACCCGCGCCACGACCGGTAGCGACGAGATGCTCAATGCCACCGCCAAGAACGCGGCGAATGCGACGGTGGTGGCCTCGGGTCCCAGCAGCTCGTCGGGGACAGCGAAGCCGGTGCCGAAGCCGACGATCAAGGGGACGAAGAGACTTCCGGCGGTGACCCACAGCGCCGGGCGGCCCAGCCGTCGCAGCACACCGAGGTCGGACTCGAACCCGGTGGCCGCCAACAACAACAACAGACCCACCCATGCGAGCCCGTAGAGCATCGCGCCCTGGACCTCGGTGCTCGGGAACAACCAGTCGCTGACATCGGGGGCAGCCCGTCCGAGAATCGACGGTCCTGCCACGACCCCCGCCAACAGCTCACCGACCACGGCGGGTTGGCCGACGCGCCCGAGCAGCCAGCCCAGCGCCCGCGCCACGACCAACAGCGCCAGGATCTGGCACAGGAACACGAGGACCTCGTGTTCGCCCGGGGCGATCAGCGCGACGGTAGCGATGCCGATGATCGTAGTTGGGAGCGGCTCGAGCCAACGGCTACTGCGTCCCGGGGATTCAGCGGGTCAGCCACCCACCGTCGACGGGCAGTTGCACACCGGTGATCCAGGACGCGTCCTCGGACAACAGGAACGAGATGGCCGCAGCGATGTCGGTCGGCTGACCGACCCGAGGAATCACCAGTCGCGTCGACAGGAACTCCATGGCCTCGGCCGAGGTGATCCCTTCGAGCGAGACGAAGTCGGTGGCCACCGGCCCCGGCGCGACCGCGTTGACCCGAATGCCCGATCGACCGAGCTCGACCGCGAGCGCCTTGGTCAGCATGCGCACGCCTCCTTTGGAGGCGTTGTAGTGCACCTGACAGGTGCCGCTGCTCGAGACCACCACCTCGGACTCCACGGTCGACACGTTCACCACTGCGCCCCGCCCGCCGGTCGTCATGGGTCGCGTCATCTCCTGGGTGACCAGCCAGACGCCTTTGAGGTTGACGTCGAGCACCCGGTCCCAGTTGGCCTCGGTGAGCTCATCGAGGCTCTCCATGGTCACGATGCCGGCATTGTTGACGAGCAGCGTGACGGGCCCGAACGACTCGATCGCCCGGTCGCGTGCGTCGATGATCGACCCACGGTCGGTGACATCGCAGTGCGCCGCCATCGCGCGGCCGCCTGCCGCCTCGATCGCCGCCGCCGTTGCGGCTGCGGCCTCGGCGTCGACATCGGCGATCACCACCGCGGCCCCTTCGGCGGCCAAGCGCTGCGCGGTGGCACGCCCGATGCCCGACGCGGCACCGGTCACCACTGCGACCTGTGCCTCGTGGCGTCCGGGTGTATGGCTGATCTCGGTCGTCTCCACGGAAGGCACTCTTGCAGCCGCGGCCCGACGTTGCTGAACGACCGGCCCGCGCCATCCATGAATCCGCAGATCGGCAGCGAGCGACTGCGCCGATGCCGCAGTTGGGCCGCGGTCTGGCACCCTGGTGGGTCCGACGCCTCTCCCGGAGCGCCACCGTGCCACCCACGCAGACTCTCGACGACACGCGTCCCATCGGGCCATCCCCCGCTCGACGCGCGCTCGTGCTGTGGGCGGTGGTGGCCACGCTGGCAGGCTCGATCGCGTTCACCGCGACGCCGGCAGGATCGATCGTCGGCGGCGACTTCGCTCGCATCGTGAGCCATCCGTACCAGGTGGCCCTGATCACGCCCGGCGGTGGTCAGTTCTGTGGGGGGAGCATCATCGGGTCCTCGACGGTCGTGACCGCAGCCCATTGCGTCGAACGGGTCGGGGCAGGAAGGGTTCGGGTGCAGGCCGGCAACGCACACCTGTTCCGGGGTCGCGCCCAGATTCGTCGGGTCGACCGCATCGTCCGCCACCCGCGCTACGCCCGCCAGAACGTCGCCGACATCGCGATTCTCCAGCTCCGGCAGCCCCTGCGGTTCAACCGCAAGGTGCAACCGATCGAGCTGGCCACCTCGGCCGAGCTGGCCGCAGCGACCGACGCCGTGGCCACGGGCTGGGGGGCGCGCTTCGAGGAGAACCAGCGCGGCAGCACCCGGCTGCGCCGGGTCAGCGTGCCGATCGTCGACGACGGCACCTGCAACACCATCCTGGGAGAACGACGGGCATCGATCCTGCCTCGCCTCGAACTGTGCGCCGGAGCGCCTGGTCTCGACAGCTGCTACGGCGACAGCGGCGGCCCGCTGGTGATCGCGACGCCCGACGGAGTCCGCCTCGCGGGCGTCACCAGCTGGGGGCTCGAGCCGTGCGGCGGCTCGACCCCCGGTGTCTACGCCGAGGTGCCGTCGCTGACCAGGTGGATCGCCCGACACCACGCGGGTTGACGCGCCGGGTCAGCGCCCATCGGCGACCGACTCGAGGACCGCGAGGGTGGCTTCGGCGATCGTGTCCCAGTCGAAGGCGCTCCGGCGGTCCACTACGGCCCGGCGCGACTCCTCGAGCGTCTGGGGTGTGAGCGCGTCGATGCAGGCGGTGAGGTCGCCCACCGTGCTGCCGTAGCGGATGTCGGCGCCCGCGAAGGTCTCGTCGAAGAAGTCCCAGTCCGACGTGATCGCGGCGACGCCTGCACCGATGGCATCGAACGCCGTGCCGGTGGTCAGCATGCCCGCCGGCGCGAACGGCAGGATCAGTGCGTCGTAGGCCTGCATCCGGCGCCGGTACCGGTGATCGTCGATGTGGTCGCGTTCGGCGACGATGCGGGGGTCGGCAGGGACGACGACGCCGTCGTCGACGCGGACCACGAGTTGCACGTCCTCACGCGACGAGGCCACGACCGCGTCGACCACGAGCTGGAGCTGCTTCTCGACGCGGGGGGCACCCACCACCGCCAGCCGCAGCGCCGTCGCGGGCCATCCCTCCGATGCCTCGACCCAGGCACGATCGAGCCGGGCCACGTCGCCATACACCGGGCCCCAATGGCCGTGCGGGATGACGACGTGGCGGCAGTCGGCCCCGTAGGGATGGGTGGCCAGCGCAACCGCCTCACCGGCTTCGGAGTGGTGGATCACCACGTCCGCGGCCTGCGCCCACGCGGCGTAGCACGCCGCTGCTGCCGCGCTCTTGTCGTCGTGGGGCATCAGGTTGTGCTGGGTCCAGACGATCGCCGTTCCGGCGGCTCGGACCAGGTCGATCGCAGCCTGGGTCCTGGCGGGATCGTCGCCTGTCCACCACTCGGGCCAGGCGAGGTGGAGCACGTCGACGTCACGCATGCGCCTCACCAGGTCGACGTCGGGGCGGCCCGCGGAGACGGTCTGGACCCGGTCGGCGAGCGGCCCGTAGAGCAGTCGGTCGTACTGGTGGCCGAATGCCGTGCTCGCGACCCGGACCCGGGGCTGCACGCGCCAGGTGAAGCTGCAGGTCGCTGCGCTGTCGAGTTCGATCTCGTGGACGACCGGGAGCGGGCCCCAGAAGCTGCGCCACTCGGCGATGCCGTCGGTGTCGACACGCCGGATCCTGTGGCCGATGCCCTCGACGGTGACGCTGACGGGGCGTCCTGGCGTCTCGGGGATGGCGATCGTCAGTGGATCGTTGCCTGTGTCGGGGTCGTCGCCGATCGCCAGTTCCTCGGTGACGACCAGCGCCCGCCCGTCGACGACGTAGGTGGCGCGTCGGCCACCCGATCGGACCGGCTCGTCGCTGGGCGTCGACGACGGTGGAGCCCAGCCCTCGTGCTCGATCACCAGGCGCCCCGGCTGGTGCTCGACCACGGTCGCCAGACCGGCGGGCATCAGTGGCGGTTGGTCTCGCCCGGTGCGTTCGTCGACGCCGCGCCGTGTCAGCACCGGCAGCAACGACACCGGTCCGGTCGTGGGCTGTTCGAAGAGCCCCGGCCCCCGCGGCGATGGTGCGTAGTCGACGGAGAACCCACACATGGTCGGCAGCGCGAACGTCATCGAAGGCGACCGGAACGACCACACCGACGCGTTCGTCGTCTCGTCGAACACGCAGAGGTGATCCTCGCCGGACCAGGCTCGGTCGGGCGAGGCTGCGGCGAGGTCGGGCGTCTGGCGCAGCTCGAGCGCGGCGAGCAACAGCTTGCCAGCGAGGTCGAGCGTCAGCTGCAGGCGACGGTGCGGGCCGCGGTAGGACATGGTGGCCCGGTGCTGGTGAGCCGCGACGACCCCACCGCCGAACCACGAGATCAGGTGGTCGAGGGTCTCGTCCGCTCTGGCGATCCACCGCTCGGGCGACGAACCGATGCCACGGCCTGCAGCGACGGCGGCGAGCTCGATGGTCATGGCCAACCCCAGCGAGCCGACGGAGCGACCCCACACGACGGCACCGCCGGGTTGGGCGAGGTGGTCGAGGTCGTCGATGACGGTCGCGAAGCCCGACGCCCAGGTGTCGCCCAGACGATCGGCGAGTGGTTCGGCGAACAGATAGACGTCGGGGCTGTAGATGTCGTACTGCACCCAGGCGCCCATGCCGTCGTTGAACCAACCCCGCGGGCATGCGCGCAGCAGATCACGCACGCGGTCGATCGAGCGGTCGAGCTCGGGGTCGTCTGTGCGGCCTGCCAGACGCGCCGATGCCAGCAGACACCGTGCGAGCACCACGGCGAAGTTCGGCGGGATGTCCGTGCCGGCCTCGACCCGCGCCGCGGTGGTGGGCGTGTCGACCGCCGCCAACACGTGATCCGCCAGCTCGGGCATGGCGTCGAGCCCGCCGAGACGCAGCACGGTCTCGCCGATCCGGTAGGAGAAGAAGCCCTCGACCCCGGCCGGGTCGAGGGACGCGATCAGCTCGGGGATCCGGTTGCGCAGCGCCACCTCGCCGATGCGCTCGATGCCGTGTTCGACGAGCAGGCCGCAGACGTAGGCGAGGTCGGCGACGGCGTCCTCGAGCACCCGGTGCCCTCCGTAGACCCGGGGCAGCTCGAGCCCCGGCGCCGTCGTCGCATCGAGCGCCTCCAGCTGGCCGCACACCGTCGCGACGAGGCGGTCGGCGAGAGCCCCGGCGGTGGTCGGCGTGGCGAAACCGAATCGGTCAAGCGATGAAGGCAAGGCGTCCCTTGGTGATCTCGTTGCGCGCCGGCGCGCCGGCGACCCATCGCCGGATCTCGTCGATGGCGTGGTCGATCATGCGGTCGAGCTCGGTGCCCTGCGAGCCCGCCAGATGCGGCGTGACGAAGGCCGTCGGCAGCCGGAGCAACAGATGGTCCGGCGGCAGCGGCTCGGGCTCGGCGACGTCGAGCACGGCGGAGAGGCGCCCGGCTGCGAGCTCGGCGACGAGAGCGTCCTGGTCGACGATGCTGGCCCGTGCGGTGTTGATCAGCGTTGCCCCGGTGCGCATCGCGGCCAGCTGGTCGGCGCCGATCAGATGGTGGGTGGCGTCGAGGGCTGGGGCATGCACCGACACGATGTCGCTGATCGCACAGAGTTCGTCGAGGCCGACCGACCGCACACCGAGGCGTTCGGCTTCGTCGGCGGTGACGAACGGGTCGTACAGAACGACCCGCAGGGATTCGAAGGCTCCGAGCAGCTCGATCACGCGCCGGCCGACCAGCGATGCGGACACGATGCCGATGGTCTTGTCGACGTTGCCGACCGGCACGTCCGATGGCTGACGCTGCTCCTGCAGCGCCGGGTCCCGCTGGAGGTCGCGGCGCCAGAAGACGTCCTTGTTCGCCAGCAGGATCGCAGCGAGCGTGAACTCGGCGACCGGCTCGGCGTTGGCTGCCGCGCCCGAGGTCACCCGAATGGGTCGATCCCACACGGCGTCGGTGACCACGGTCTTGACGGTGCCGGCCACATAGGCGATGAGTCCGAGCTTCGGTGCCCGCTCGAGGACCCGGGCGTCGATGCGGGGGCAGCCCCAGTGCCCGAGGATGACGTCGGCGTCTGCCAACAGGTCGGTGGCGCGAGGATCGTCCCAGTCGGCCAGTGGGTTGCGGTTGGCGAGCACGCCGACCTCGCGGATTCGTTCGGCGTGGGCATCGTCGATCAGCCCGAGACCGGCCCAGTGCGCGAGCACGATCCGGGGTCGGCGGTCGCTGGTCATCCGGGAGCCCCGACGACGTCTCGCAGCACGGCGAGATCGTGACACGCCTGATCGACCAGGTGGGCGACGTGGTCGTGGTCGGTGCCGACGCCTTCGACGAATTCGATGGTCCAGGTCCCGACGAATCCGAGCTCGTCGAGCAGGTCGACCTGCGCAGCGAGCCGGTCGACCGCCTCGGACAACCGTGGCGCGGTGAGGGTGGCGACGTCGAGGTGGTTGACGTGGACGTGTCGGATGCGCTCGCCGTAGGCGTCGAACCGTGCCCGGAGGTGATCGGGGTGTTCGTGGGTGTGCACGATGGCGCCCAGGCGGTCGGCGGGCGCGGCTGCAGCGAAGATCGCTGCGGCCGTCGGCGGATCCTCCGCGATCGAGATCCCGTGGTGGCACTCGCACAGCAGGGACACCTCGTGCGGCAGCATCTCCAGCCACCGCGCGATCCGATCGGCGTAGTCGTCGACCGCGCCGGGATCGTTGCCGACGTTGAATTTGACGGCCTCGGCGCCCGCACGCCGTACCGAGTCGGCCACCGTGCGGCGCGCGCCGTCGTCGGGGTCGTCGAGCGACACGTAGCTGTTGAGCACCGCGACCGGTAGCTGGTGCTCGAGGACGGCCGCAGCCTCGGCCGGCGTGGCCGCGACCAGGTGACGCTCCCAGAGCTCGATGCCGTCGAACCCGGCGTCGGCGAGGCGGTCGAGCCAGGGGGACACGGCGATCGGGGCACTGGTAGGTCCCGCCCACCGGTTCGGTTCGATGGCGACGGTGCCTGCCAGAAGTGCAGTCGCGACGGATCGCATCCGCGTGACCCTAGTGCCGCGCATCACCACCGGTCTTCGGGGTCCGGCGCAGCGATCAGCGACGACGCTGCGGCGTCGGGTCAGCCGATGCGGAACCCGCCGACGAGGCCTTCGCCGAAGCCACCGGCGGCGGTCGAGGCATCGGCCGACGCGGTTGCGGGATCGAGTCCGGCTGCGCCTTCGAGTCGCCGTGCCGCATCCTCGCCACCTCGACGACGGAGCGTGTCGGCGACCTGGATCGCGGTGTCGGGGTCGAGGAGCTCACCGTGGTCGGCCACCAGCAGCGCCAGATCGCCGCGCCCGGCGATCGCCGCGGCGAGCGCACCGGTGATCACGGCGCTCGGATTGGCACCTCCCGATGCGAGGTAGGCGAGGCAGAGTTCCGCCGTACGGGCCGTGCGCTGCGTGCGGGTGAGGGCGTCGATGAAGTCGTCGCCGTCGCTGAGGAGAGCGAGGCCGATGGTCAGGGCGAGCCGCTCGTCATCGCCGTCGGCTGCGGCGAGCAGATCGTCCCAGCTGGCGAGGCTGCCGCCGTCCTCGATGACGTCGAGCGCCTCACCAGCGGCGGCCGCGATGTCACCCCGGACCAGCAGCGCTCTGATGGCCGCGTCGGCGAGTTCGTGGCGCAGAGATGCTGTGATCGGCACCGGCACGATCTCGTCGTCGGCAGTGGCCTGGCGCGCCGCGTCGATCAGCTCCAGCGCCACATCGGCCATGTCGGCAGCGCTCGCTGCATCGGCCGCGATGACGGCTGCACGCAACGCTCCGGGCCAGATGGCAACGGCATCGACGGCGTCGGCGAGCGCAGCGTCGGGTCGTTCAGCGTCGCGGTGGGCCAGCGCAGCGGCCTCGAGGACAACGGCGATGGCGGGAGCGGCCCGCTCGTCGTCCGCTCGTGCGTCGGGATCGATTGCCGACGCGTCGTCGTCGAGAACCGCCAGGACTGGTGCCCCTGCGACGACACGGGCATAGCGCAGGGCCGTGGCGAGTGTCTCGGTCGTCGTGAACAGGTGGCGAGCGAGCTCCCACGAGTGGGCCGCGGCGAGGTCGACGGCCATGTCGTCGGCGCCGGCCAGATCACCGCCGCCGCGCGACGAAGGCGCTGCGCATACCCGTCACGGTGTCGTCGTCGAGGTCGGCGAGCAGCATCGCCGCGATGCAGCGGGCATCGTCGTGGGCGCCGGCCCACGCCGCCGCGACCATCAGATCATCACCGGTGAATGCGTCGAGGACCAGCGGCCAGGGGTCGTCGTCGGCACCGGTTGCCGGCATGAGCTCCAGGGCCTGGTCGACGTCGCCGATCGCAACCGCGGCCCGGACCAACGCGCCCGCACGAGTCTGGGCCGCCACCAGGTCGTCGGTGACCGGCCGGGGTGATCGACGCTCGGCCAGGGCGCGCCAGGAGTCGAGCGCCTCGGCGTGGCGGCCGAGGCGCACGAGCGCCTCGGCGAGGACCGCGCCGGCCACTGCGTCGGCGGGACAGAGCTCGGTGCCTTCGCGTCCGGCCACCAGCGCGCCCACGCTGTCGTCGGCCAACAGATGGATCCGACCCCGCAGCCCGAGCAGCGAGGCCCGCATGGCCGGGTCGGGAACGACCGTCAGGTCGGGGAGGACCCGGTCGAGTTCGGCCAGGGTCCGTTCGGGATCGTCGGTCCGGCCTGCGAGCTCGCGGTGGTATCGCACCGCGTTGGCGACCGTCTGGTCCGTCTCCCAGGCGGACCGTGCGAGGGCGAGGTTGCGCGTGCCCTTGTCGCGTTCGGCGATGCGAGCCGCCGAGTAGCCCACGTGGTCGAGGTGGCACAACCCGAGATCGAGCGACACCAGCACCGTGCCGTCGCGACGAGTCGCCTGTTCATGGATGGCGCCGCGGAAGTGCACGACATCGGGTTGGACCAGGCGGTGGGCCCGATGGCTGTGGGTGACGGCACCATCGACCTGGTTGTCGATCCGGATCCCATACGCGGCGTGGGTTCCACGGTGGGTGTTGAGATGGCGGCGCAGGAGCTGCGGGTCTGCGCACACGAGACGTTCGTCGGCGTCGATCATCAGCACGTGGTGCGCATCGCGGCACCGGTCGAGGACCTGGTTGCGCGCCCAGGCGAAGTCGTCGCGCCATTCGATCGTCTCGACCGTGGCGCCGGCGGCGACGGCGATGGCGATGGTGTCGTCGGTCGAGCCGGTATCCGCGATCTCGATGCGGTCGACGACCCCGGCCAGTGAGGCGAGGCAGTCACCGATCAGCTGCGACTCGTCGCGCACGATCATCGCAGCCACGAGCAACGGACGATCGTCGTCGGGGTCCGGACCCGCCAGCTGCTCGATGCAGGTGCCGACGTGGCGGTGGTCGATGCCGGCCACGACGTGCGCGTCGGCGACATCGAAGGTGAGACCGGGCGTGAAGGCCGTCTGCTCGGCGAGCGCCGCCATGCGCTGGGGAGATCCGAGCACACAGGGGAGCGATATCGATCCGTTCGAGCGGACCCGCGCACCGTGGTCGGCCGCCGGGACGACGACGCCGTTGCGGACGAACCCCGCGGTGAGCATCTGAGACACCCCGGCGGCATCGATCTCGACGTCGTCGTGGAGTACCAACACCCGTGGCGCATCGATCGAGCGGATGGCGTCTGCGATGGCTTCGGGCCCGTGCCCGTCGACCGTGGGGTACTCGCTTCCCAGCCGTCGGACGACGCCCACCCCCGGCGTGGTGCCGGCGACGGCGACGATCTGCCCGTCGCTGGCGCACAGCGAGGTCGCACGGACCAACGCATCGCGGGCGACCCGCAACGGGCCGTGGACGATCACGACGACACCAGAGGGGAGCAGGCCGGTCAACGCAGCGTTCATGGTCTTCAATCGGCGGGAGCCGGACGGACATGAGCCCGATGGCCCGGGCCGAACGGCTCACATGAACCGGAGGCCGAGCCGATGGTGGTGGATGCTCTCGATGCAACGTGCGCCGGAGTCGGCGCCGACTCCGGCATCGGTCCTGGGCTCCCGCGCTGCCCACGAGTGCTGCGTCTGGGTCGTCTCGCCGGCCGGCTATCCCCACACCCATGCCTTCGACGACGTCGCGACGAGCCTGGCCGAGGGTCTCGCGAGCGTGCTCGGGGGCGTGCCCGGCACCGTGCCCGTCGTGCGCGATTCAGCCGACATCGAGGGACGCACCGCAGTCGTGCTCGGCGCCAACCTCCTCTCGGCCGACACCGCGCGACCTCCTGCCCGCGTCGTCGGTGATCGTCAATCTCGAACAACTCGACGCGTCGAGTCGATGGTTCGGCGAGCAGTACCGGGCGCTGCTGCACCGCCATGCCGTGGTCGACTACAGCGCACGCAACACCGAGGCGCTGCAGCGCCTCGGGCTGCACCACGTGCGCCATCTCGCACTGGGTTCGAGTCCGGGGCTCGTCACCGTGCCCACAGATCGCGCCGACCATGTCGACGTCTGCTTCTACGGATCGGTGAATGCCCGTCGGGCGGCACTGCTCGATGAGCTCGAACGACGAGGACTGATCGTCGAGCGGCTGTTCGGCGTGTACGGCCGCGCCCGCGACGCGGCGATCGCACGGGCCAAGCTCGTGGTGAACGTCCACTACTACGACGCAGCGGTGTTCGAGGCGGTGCGGGTCACCCATCTGCTGGCCAATCGGGTGTGCGTCGTCACCGAGGGCGACGCCGACGATCCGGACCTGGCAACACTCAGCGACGGTCTGGCCATCGGACGCTATGGCGAACTGGCCGATCGCTGTGAAGAGCTCGTCGCCGATGCCCACGCTCGCCAGCACCTGGCCGATGCCGGCGTCACGGCGATGACGGCTCACCCCCAGACCGAAGAGTGGCGTCGCGTGCTGACCGGCGACCCGGCAGCGGCGATCTCGACACCGCCGTTCATCGACCGCTGACGTCGGTACGCGAGCGCGCTGCGTCGCCGAGGTCCGACGGGTGACCGTGTTGGCCGGCGGCGACGCCGGCCGGTGCCACGCGCTCGCCACCGTGGCGTCGGAGCTTCGCCTGGTGGGCGTCGACGTCGGCGCCGTCGTGATCGACCACCCCGACCAGGTGACCCGAACCGGCTGGGAGTGCAGCGTCACCTCGGGACGGCAGCCTCGGCGATCTCCCGATCGTGGAGCGCTTCGTGCACAGCGACGATCACCTGGTGCTCGCGGTCGACTGCCTGGGTGCGACCGTCGCCCGCCTCGCGCCGCTACGGCGAGTCCTGTGGTGGCTCTCGGTCGACGACCTCGTCGGTCCGGGCGGACCCCTCGCCGACCCGGCACTGGTGCGGGCGCTGGCCGAGGACGACGGGATCGAGCATCACCATCACGGCGCCTACGTCCGGGAGTTCTTGCGGTCCCAGGGCATCGCGAGCCGGCGACTCGACGATCACGTCGGGCCGGTCGACCACATCGACCGGGGCGTGGCCGTGGTCGTCGGTCCCCACGGCAGCGCCGCCGATCACCTGGTCGAGGCACTCTCCCCCGTGCATGCCGAGGTGCTCGCCCCCGAGCCGGCACAGGCGCTCGACCAGCTCGGGTCCTGCGGGGTGTACGTCCACGCCGGTCCGCTGCCCGGACGAGACCGAACCCTGCGTCTCGCCGTAGCCGCCGGGGCCGTCGTGTTCGTGCCCGATGTGGGCGCGGGACGCTACGTCGAGGATGTTCCGGTGCCCGACGATCAACGCTACGACGACGACACGATCAGGACCGGCCGGCTGCGCGACCGAATCGTCATGGCATCCGCCGTGCCCCATGCGGCTCAGCGGGCGAGTGAGCCCTATCGGTGGGCGGTGGAGGACGAGCGCACCACGATGGTGCGCCAGCTCGCCCGGCTCGTCGGGGTGCCGATGCCTACTGACGCACCCGACGGTCGCGACGGTCGCGCTTGAGTCTGTCCCGACCACCGCCACCGATCAGATCGTCGCGACCTCTGCCACCGGCGATGACGTCGCGACCGGCCTCGCCGTAGAGCTGGTCGTCACCGCCGCCGCCCCGCAACCGGTCCCTGCCGGGACCCGCGCAGACGATGTCGTCGCCGCCACGCCCGACGATGACATCGTTGCCGGCTCCGGCGACGATGACATCGGGTCCACTGGTACCGCGGATGGTGTCGGCACCTGCGGTACCCACGTGTGTGGCGCGCCGACCCTGGCACAGCACCGGGTCGTCGAAGATGCGCAGCCGTTCGTACTGGGCACCGAGGATGGGTCGGGCGTCCATGCCCAGATAGTCCTCGAGCAGGGTGGCGTACACGCTGCGATGGTCGACGTGGTGGCGCAGATCGCCGCGGTCGTCGAGACGACGGAGGCTGGGCTGTTGGCCGTAGAGGCCGCCGGTGACGGCGTCGCCCAGCACGAACGCCATTCCCGCAGCGCCGTGGTCGGTGGCACCCGATCCGTTGCGTGCGGCGCGCCGGCCGAATTCGCTGTAGACGAACGTGACGACCCGGTCGGCGAACCGCCGTCGCAGCCGCCTCGCGAAGCGAGCCAGGCCGGCGTCGAGCACACCCAACATGTCGTCGTGAAGCGGTCGTTGGGCTGAGTGGGTGTCGAAGCCGGGGTACTCGACATGCACGACCCGTGCCCCCACGTCGAGGTTGACGATCCGCGCCGCGAGCTCCATGTCGGAGAGGAACTGCGCTTGATTCGGCGGCAGGGCCGGCGAGAAGACGGGGTTGACGTCGCCAGACACGTCGATGGCATCGGCCTGGGTCGCCAGCAACCGGTCTGCCGTCGCGGACAACCCGGAACGCTGGAAGCCGCGGAGGGTGCGGTGCGCATGGACCACCGGCTTGAGGGCCCCGGTCTCGGACCGGCGGTCGGCGCCGAACAGGTCACCGATCACCGGGAGCCCGACTGCGGACCCGTTGCGCCGCTGGAGCAGCAGGGGCACGCCCTGGTTGCCGACCGCGACGCCTGCGATCGAGTCGGCGTCGCGCTCGTCGAGCATGCGCCCCAGCCAGCCATCGGCGAAGGGCGGGCCGCCCGCGCGGCCGCCCATCCATTTCGCCATGCAGGAGAAATGGCTGCGGTCTCGAGTCGGTTCGCCGACGCCGAGCACGGTGGCCAATCGGCCCGCCCGGTGCTCGCCATGGAGCCACGTGAGACCGGGATGCAGGCCGAGGCCCTCGCCGATCGGTCGCACCCCCCGGGTGACGGCGAGGGAGCCCCGCAGATCGCGGTAGCGCCCATCGTCGATGGGCACCACGGTGTTGAGACCATCGTTGCCACCATCGAGGGTGACGACGACGAGGATTCGGTCGTTTCGCCCCAGGCGAGGCCCCGCCTCGGCTGCGTCGCGCAGTGCGGGCAGACCACCGAGCCCGGCGATGCTGCCTGCCGCGAGCAGGCCCTGCACATACGACGCCGGGTGACGACCTCGCGCGAGTCCTCTCTCGCCTCTCATGCGACCTGGACCTCCGGGAGCAACCCGCCGATGTATACCGCTTCGCGTGCAACCGCCCAGGGCTGGTCGGCCACGACCCGGTCGAACCAATCGCCGACACGCGCACGCGACGCGTCGGAGGGCGAGACCACGCCGAACCGGTCGAGGATGCGATCGACCGCATCGGCGCGCGAACCCCGCTCGATGTCCGCGAACGCCGTGTCGAGCGCGGGGTTGTTGCGGATCCACTTCAACATCCGCGCCTTGCCCCACACCGCGGTGGTCGACACCCAGTAAGCGTTCGTGCCCCAACCGTTGACGTTCGGGGGCATGAACAGCTCCTGGCCCATGAACCGCGACAGCCGCGTGGC
The DNA here is from genome assembly GCA_963716795.1 of uncultured Acidimicrobiaceae bacterium. GTDB lineage: Bacteria > Actinomycetota > Acidimicrobiia > Acidimicrobiales > UBA8592 > CAVQUE01. Next base: position 284,604 of record CAVQUE010000012.1, read on the forward strand.
GTTGGCAGCCGATGCACTGATACCGAAGCGGAACAACACGTCGGCGATCCACTCCATGGGTTGACGGACCATTCCCCAGCGGGTCTCGGGAGCCCAGAACAGCGGGTGGGAGACGATCGCACGCAGCAAGGACTCGATCCGCATGCCCGAGGCCACGAAGGTGGCAGCGAGCTCGTCGATCACCGGAGCCGGCGGCGCGTCGTCGACGTAGTAGCGCCAGAACTTGGTGGCCAGGAACCGCGCGGCGTGGCGCTGGGTGGCTCCGTGGACGAGCTCGTCGATGGTGTCGGGACCACGCCAGCGCCGTGGCGCGAGCCCGAACAGGCGCTTGGTCCCCGCGTCGTGATCTGCTCGCACGAATCGCGGCGTGAGGTCGGCTCGGTCGCCGAAACCCAGGACGACACCGAAGCCGGTCCAGGCACGGGCCATCTCGGTGACGTCGTCCTCGGAGAAGTTGCCGACACCGATGGTGTGCAGCTCCATGAGCTCGCGGGCGAGGTTCTCCTGGGGGCGCCGAGCGACGTTGGTGTGGTTGTCGAAGTAGGTGAGCATGGCCCCGTCGGTCATGATCGCTCGGGTGAGCGTCGCGAACTCACCGGTGCCGTGCCGGTGATACGCCTCGATCTGACGCCACAGGCTTCGGAAGTCGCGGACCTTGACCGTGCCGCAGGCGAAGTGGCTGTGCCAGAACAACGCCAGTTTCTCGATGAGCGGCGAGGGCGTCCCCGGAGGGCCCAGCCAGCGCGCCGAGGCCAGGCGATCGGTCCACCAGTCGGCCGTGCCCACCCGGGCGTCGTACCACCGGCTGCGGTTGATCGACGCCGGCGCGCCGGGTACCCCGGGGCGCCGTCCGAACATCTCGTCGAGGACGTCGGGCAACTCGCGGCCGGCGAAGTGGGCGATCTCACCGGGCCGGGCACCGAGGCCGAGGCGTCCGAGGAGATGCTGGGCGTCAGATCGGGTCAGGGGCATGGGCGTGTGCGGGACAGGGCATGGGCTGTCGTTCCATCGGCTCGGCACTGCCGACTCTTGACCTACCGGGATCGACCATGGTTCGCCGGTCCCAGGGCCGGCGACGGTCGCCGGCGGCCATCGGTCGAGTCTCGCAGACCGACGCCGATGGGGCGCGCGCCCGGCGTGACGGGCGGCCGGGGCGGCGGCCACGACTACGGTGATCGCCGTGGATGGTGGAACACCAGCAATACCGCCAGAGCCGAACGTCGTGCTCGTGGGGTTCATGGGGACCGGCAAGACGACGGTGGCCGAGCTCCTCGCCGCTCGTCTGGGGCGGGTCTTCGTCGACACCGACGCCGAGATCGAGGCCCGCCACGGTCCGATCCCGGCGATCTTCGACGCCCATGGTGAGCCAGGATTCCGGGCCCGCGAGCACGAGGTCGCCGCGCGACGTGGCGGCCCGGCGAGGCCTCGTGGTGGCGACCGGCGGCGGCATCGTGCTCGACCCCGCCAACGTCGCAGCCCTCGGCGCCACCGGACGCATCATCTGCCTGACGGCGGACCCCGACGAGATCGTCCGACGCATCATGGCCGACCCCACCGCTGCAGCACGGCCCCTGTTGGCCTCGGACGATCCCCCCGCACGGGTCCGAGCACTGCTCGCCGAACGAGCCGACGCCTACGCCGGCTTCGTGCAGGTCGTCACCGATGGCCGCCGCCCCGACGAGATCGTCGATGCCATCCTCGACCGACTACCCACCCGGCCCGCCACCCGGCAATCGGCCACGACGACCACCACCTCGGACTCGGAGGTCCACCCATCGATGAGCGAGCCCCGCTCGAGCCCCACACCCCTCGTGTCGCCGTTCTTCCTGGAGCGCACGTCCACCCGATCCTTCACCGACGAACCGGTGACCGACGACGAGCTCGCGTGCCTGTTCGAAGCGGCACGCTGGAGCCCGTCGTGGTTCAACAACCAGCCCTGGATGTACGTGTACGAGACCGATGGGCCGGATCGCCAGGCATTCCTCGACGTGTTCGTCGAGGGAAACCGCTGGTGGGCACAGGCCGCGCCGGTGGTCGGGCTGGTCCTCGCCCGCACCGAACTCGAGGGCTTCATGGCGAGGTCTCGGGACTTCGATGTCGGTGCGGCGACGATGGCATTGACCATCCAGGCCACCATGCTCGGTCTGTCGGTCCACCTCCTCGGGGGCATCGACCTCGATGCCGCCTACGACCTCACCGGCGCCGACCGGGCCACGACCGAGACCATCTGCGGCTTCGTGGTCGGCCACAAGGGAGACGGGTCCGAGCTACCGGAGCGGTACCAGCTGCGGGAGCTGCCGAGCGACCGCAAGCCGGTCTCGGCGTTCGTCCATCGCGGCGCCGGGATGCCACCGTCCTGAGGACCCGCGAGATCTGGGACGTCCGCCTGCAGTTCGCCGGCGCGCGTCCCAGATCTCGGTCACGGCTCCGTCAGCTCGTGGGCACGCTGCCGAGGATCGACTTGGTCTCGAGGAACTCGGCGATGCCGTGCGCACCGAACTCGCGACCGTTGCCGGACTGCTTGTAGCCACCGAACGGGGCGCTGTTGTCGAGCCGGGCCCCGTTGAGGTGCACCATGCCGGTCCGCAGGCGTCGGGCGACGGCCCGGGCCTGGTCGAGGTCCGCCGACGACACGTAGCCCGACAGGCCGTAGGGGGTGTCGTTCGCGATCTCGACGGCCTCGTCGAGGGTGTCGTAGCCCAGGATGGCGATGACCGGACCGAAGATCTCCTCACGGGCGATGGTCATGTCGTTGGTGACGTTCGGCGAACACGGTGGGCCGCACGTAGTAGCCGGTCTCGAGGCCGTCGGGGCGACCGACGCCGCCGGCGACCAGGGTGGCGCCCTCGTCGATGCCCTTCTGGATGAGGGCCTGGATCTTGAGGTACTGGGCCTCGGACACCACCGGGCCGATGACCGTGCCCTCGGCCGTCGGGTCGCCCACCACGATGCTGTCGACCGTGGCCGCGGCGATGGCGATGACCTCGTCCATCGCGCCGTTGGGGACGAGCATGCGGCTGCCGGCGTTGCACGACTGCCCGGAGTTCATGCACATACCGAACAGGTCCCGCGGCACCACGGCGGCGAAGTCGACATCGGGGCACAAGATGTTGGCGGACTTGCCGCCCAGCTCCTGCGCGACGCGCTTGACGGTCGGGGCGGCGTTCTTGGCGACCTCGATGCCGGCGCGGGTGGAACCGGTGAACGACATCATGTCGATGCCCGGATGCGACGAGAGGGCCACACCGACGCTGGGGCCGTCGCCGTTGACCAGGTTGAACACACCGGCGGGGACGCCGGCCTCGTGCATGATCTCGGCGAAGATCAGCGCGTTGAGCGGTGCGACCTCCGACGGCTTGAGCACCATGGTGCATCCGGCGGCGATCGCCGGCGCGACCTTGGCGGCGATCTGGTTGAGCGGCCAGTTCCACGGGGTGATGAAGCCACAGACGCCGATGGGTTCGCGGACGATGAGCGTCGTGCCCTTCTCTTCTTCGAGCTCGAAGGCCGCGTATGCGGCGCGGGTGGCCATGAAGTGACCGAGACCCGAGGGCGCCTGCGCTGCGCCGGCGAGACCGGCGGGTGCGCCCATCTCGCTCGTGACCGCGGCGGCCAGATCGCCGATGCGGGTCTTGTACACCTCGATGATGCGGTCGAGCAGGGCGAGGCGTTCCTCGCGGCTCGTCGCCGAGAACGAACCGAAGGCCGCCGTGGCGGCGGCGACGGCGGCGTCGACGTCCTCTTCGCCACCTGCGGCGATGGTGGCGATGACGGCCTCGGTGGCCGGGTTCACCACGTCGATGGTGTCCGGTCGACACGGGGTCGACCCATGCGCCGTCGATGTAGAAGTGTCCGAGATGATCCATGGCGTCCGCTTTCGTGTCGTCGTCGTTGACCGTGTCCGAGTCGTGCCAGCTCGGGCCCTTCGTCACTGGGCCCAGGTGGCCTGCCCGACGTACGCTCACGTCATGCGTGACGGGGGGACGACCGAGGCCATGGGAGGCAACGACGACGGCACTGCCGACGACGCCGTCCCGGCTGGTGCCTTCGTGCCGATGGGGGCCCGGGTCAGCCTCGCCGGGCAGCGGCACGACGTTCGTCCGCCACGCGTCGGGACCCCCGGGTGCGCCGACGGTGCTGCTGTTGCACGGTCTGCTCGCGACGGGCGCCCTCAACTGGTATCGCTGCTTCGAGCCGCTCCGGGAGCACTTCGAGGTACTGGCGATCGACCACCGCGGGCACGGTCGCGGCATTCGATCGAGCCGCCGCTTCCGGCTCGCCGACTGCGCCGACGACGTCGCCGCGGTGCTCGAACAGCGTGGCGGCACGCCGGTGATCGCCGTCGGGTACTCGATGGGCGGACCGATCGCACAGCTGCTCTGGAAGCGACATCGCTCCCTCGTCGATGGCATGGTCCTCATCGCCACCGGCATGGAATTCGTACCCGGCAACCGCCACCGCTACGCGGCATCGGCGTTGCTGCTCGCGGCGGCGGGCACCCGGGTCGGTACGGCGGCGACCTGGCTGCCGGGCCGGGTGGTCCGGTCGGTTCGACCGACGCGTCGGCCCTCCGAACGACCCGAGGAACTGGCCGACTGGGGGCGCCAGGAGATGACCAAACACCAGGGCCGGGCGATGCTCGAGGCGGCGCACGCCATCGCGAACTACAGCGCCAAACCCTGGATCGGCCAGGTCGACATCCCGACGTCGGTCATCGTCACCGAACAGGACACGGCGGTCGCGCCGAACGCACAGCTGAAGATGGCGATGGCCATCCCAGGCGCGCACATCAGCCGCATTCCCGGTGGGCACGTGAGCTGCATGGAACCGGACTTCGGGCGCAAGGTCACCGACGCCTGCCTCGACGTCGCGCACCGCGTCGAGCTCGGCTATGCGCCCTATCCACCCGGCGAATCGGACGCATCCGTGTCGACTCCATGAGCGCGATCCTGCTCGAGGTGCTCGGCATCTCGTCGGTGGTGGCCACGACCCTCGCCATCGTCCGGGTCCGCTACCCCGGCGTCACCTCGTTCCCGGTGATGATGATCAGCTGGCTGGTGGGCGAGTACCCCCTGTTCCACGTGCTCGCACAGGGCACGGTCGCGGCGATCCTCGTGGCCGCCGGTGGCTTCGACGACACGGCCGGCCACATCGGGCTCGGCCTGCTGGCGGTGTCATGGGCGGGGCTGTGGCACGTCCGCTCGGTGTCGCTGCTGGCCGGACGGTCGGCCGAGCAGGCGCTGCGATCCGGACTCGGCGCCGACTACCGGGACCGCCTCGACGCCGATCGGGTGCGCGCGTTCCGCACGGGCGGCGACACCCGCCCGACCCGCCGCCCACTGCGACACGACGACACCGGCATCCGCATCGTGCGTGACATCGCCTACGGCGACCAGGGCAAACGGAACCTGCTCGACCTGTACCTGCCGGACCCCCTCCCCACCGGGCAACCGGCGCCGGTGGTCCTCCAGATCCACGGGGGCGCCTGGATCACCGGCAACAAGGAACAGCAGGCCCAGCCACTCCTGCACCGGCTCGCAGCCGTCGGCGTCATCGGGGTGTCGATCAACTACCGGCTCGGGCCGACGCACCGCTTCCCGGATCCGATCATCGACGTGAAGCGGGCGATCGCCTGGGTGAAGGAGCACATCGCCGACCACGGCGGCGATCCCGACCGCATCGTGCTCACCGGCGGGTCTGCGGGCGGACATCTGAGCGCCCTCGCCGCGCTCACGCCGAATCAGGCCGCCTTCCAGCCGGGGTTCGCCGAGGCCGACACCACCGTTGCTGCGTGCGTGCCGTTCTACGGACCGACCGACCTCGCCGATCGCCACGCGCTGCGCGGCCGATCGACTTCGATGGAAGGGTTTCTCGCCTCTCGTGTCATGCCCGGGCACCTCGCCGAGGATCCCGATCTGTGGGATGCGATGTCACCCATCGCGCACGTGCACCCCGATGCTCCGCCGTTCTTCGTCATCCAGGGGTCGCTCGATGTGCTCGTGTGGCGTGAGGAGCAGCGGCTGTTCGTCGATGCCCTGCGAGACGTCTCGAACGCACCGGTGCTGTACTGGGAGGTGCCTGGCGCCCAACATGCCTTCGACACCTTCAACTCACGGCGCAGCGCCGCCGCGGTCGATGCCGTCGAACGGTTCGTGGCCTGGGTCGACGCCACGACCAGCACCAGTACCAACAGGGGGGCCTCATGACCGTGCGACAGGTGAGCGGGCCTGATGCCGCGTTTCTCTACGGCGAGCGTCCCGAGTGGCATTTTCACGTCTCGTCGCTGATCGTGATCGATCCGTCGACCGCATCGACACCGTTCTCCTACGAGCGCTATGTCGAGCACCTGGCGGCCAGGCTGCACCGTGCGCCGCAATTTCGGTGGAAGCTGCTCGAGGGGCCGTTTCGGCTCCGCATCGACCGTCCGATCTGGATCGACGACGTCGACTTCGACATCGGCCGCCACGTCCACCGTGTCGCGGTGCCCTCACCGGGCGACGATCGGGCGCTGGGCGAGCTGGTCGGGCGTCTCGTCAGCTTCAAACTCGACCGCTCGCGACCGCTGTGGGAGATGTGGCTGATCGAGGGCCTGGCCGGGGGACGGATCGCCCTGTTGGCGAAGGTCCACCACGCCATCATCGATGGGACCTCCGGTAGCGAGCTCGCGACGCTGTTGTTCGACATCGATCCCGATGCCGAGCCCGAGACGGCGCCGACCTGGGTACCCGAGCCCGCACCCCACATGATCGAACGCGTGACCGTGGCGACGGCGAACTCGCTGCTGTGGCCCCGCCGGACCCAACGCTTCGCCCGCCAGCTGACCCGCCAGGGCGTGACCATGGCGCGCTCGGCACTGGCGGCGTCACCGCCAGCGCAGCCGTTACAGGCGCCACGCACACCGCTCAACGGGGCGCTCACCTCGGACCGGCTCTTCGCCTGCGCCGAGATCGACCTGGCCACGGCCAAGGCCGTCAAGGACGCATTCGGCGTGAAGCTCAACGACGTCATCCTCGCCGTGAGCAGCGGCGCGCTCCGCCACTACCTCGACGATCTCGGCCAGAACCCCGAGCGCCCACTGGTCGCGCAGGTACCCGTGTCGATCCGCGACGAGACCAGCGCGGATCACGTCGGTACGAAGGTGGCCGCGATGTTCTGCTCGCTCGCGACCGACATCGACGACCCCGCGTCTCGGTTGCGAGCGATCCACGCCAGCTCGATCAGCGGCAAGGCCCAACGCACCAAGCTGAACGACCAGACCGAGGTCAACCTGACCGACACCACCCCGCCGGCCGTCATCGCCATCGCGTCGCGCCTGTGGAGCCTGGGACGCCTCGACGGACGCATCCCGCCGATCTTCAACCTGATCATCTCCAACGTGCCCGGGCCGCCGTTCGACCTCTACGTCGCCGGCGCCCGCATCGAGGCCCTCTACCCGATGGGTCCGCTCCTGTACGGCTCAGGGGTGAACTTCACCGTGGTGTCGACCAAGGACCGCCTCGATTTCGGATTGATGGCATGCCCTGCGGTCGTTCCTGATCCCTGGATGATCGCCGATCACATCGGCCCCGCGCTCGACGAACTCGTCGCCGCAGCGGGGTGAGGAAGGAGGCCTGCGTTCCCCGGACCCGTGGGGATCAGGCGACGAGTGGTCCCGCCGGAGCTCGGGTCTGGTCGAGGAACTCGACGAGGGTGTCGAGGAACTCCTCGGGAGCCTCGACGTGGGGGAAGTGACCGACCCCTTCGAGAATCCGTAGCCGGCTGCCCTCGATGACCTCGTGGGCCGCGTGGGCGTGCTCGACCGGGATGATGTCGTCGCAGTCGCCCCACACGATCAGGGTCGGCAGGTGCGACGCCAGGTGGATGCGATCGAGGGCACTGACCGTCTGGCCGCCCGGCTCGATGACCCCGCGCATCGTCCGGACGAACGCCTTGCGGTTCTCGGCACCCGCCAGGGAGCTGTAGGCCCGCCACATCTCGGAGATCTTGGGCGAACGGATGCCCTGACCGTCGAGGAACCGGCCCACCTCGTTGCCGGCATCGGCGACGAACTTCGGAAAGACCAGCGGCATGAGTTGCTCGGCGCCGGGCAACGACAGCAGCCGCAGCATCCAGCTGACCTCGCGCCCCAGACCCCCGCTGCCGACGAGCACGAGACGTTCGCAGCGCTCGGGGTGTTGGTACGCCAGCTGCATGGCGACGCCACCACCGAAGGACTGCCCGACGATGGTCGCCCGCTCGATGTCGAGCGCATCCATCAGGTCGCGCAGGCCACTGGCGAACGCACCGAGGGAGTAGTCGCCCATGGGCTTGGCCGACTCACCGTGGCCGAGCAGATCGGGGGCCAGGACATCGTGGGTCCGGCTGAGTGCCGGTGTCACCGCGCTCCACGTTCGCGAGCTGCCCGCCAGGCCATGGATGAGGATCACGGTGTCGCCGGTGCCGGCACGCCGGTAACCGACGTCGTGGCCGAAGATCTCGACGTGACGAAGCGCGAACGGGTCCATGGGGTCTCCTGTCGACCGTCGTCCACGACCGACCCTCGTGCCGGTTCGGTCGTGGGGCCTCTCACGCTACCGCTTTGCGCATGGCCGGGACCAATGCACCATCGGACCGGGGTACCGAGGCCACCATCGGGCTGGCATGATCGTCGACGACGAAAGAGACACTCGATGACCCACGCATTCCTGCATTCCTTCGCGGATCCCGCCAAGGACGAATCGGCCTATATCACCATCGTCCGCGCCGAGGGCGCCGAGATCTTCGACGACTCCGGCAAGGCGTACATCGATGGCATGGCATCGCTGTGGTACTGCCAGGTCGGCCACGGGCGCCGCGAGATCATCGACGCCATCGCCGCACAGCTCGGCACGCTCGACGTCTACAACACCTTCGATCCCTTCACGAACGATCGCGCCGCCACGGCTGCGTCGATGATCGCGGCGCGCTCCCCCATGCCCGATGGTCGGGTGTTCCTCAGCTGCTCTGGTTCCGAGGCGGTCGACACGGCGCTCAAGATCGCGCGACTGGTGCAGCAGCGTCGAGGCCCGGCCGAACGTCAGATCATCGTGCGTCGCACCCGGGGCTACCACGGCACCAACTTCGGCGGGACCTCCGCCCAGGGCATCGCCCCGAACCGCGACGGATGGGGCGACCTGGTGCCGCACTTCGTCGAGGTGGCGCCCGACGACATCGAGGCCATGGCCACGGTCTTCGCCGACCATGGCGATCGCATCGCGGCGGTCATCACCGAACCCGTCCAGGGCGCGGGCGGCGTGTTCCCGCCGCCCGAGGGCTACCTGGCCGGGCTCCGACGGCTCTGCGACGACAACGGCGCCCTGTTGATCTTCGACGAGGTCATCTGCGGCTTCGGCCGGACCGGCAGCTGGTTCGGCGCACAGACCTTCGGCGTCACCCCGGACCTCATCACCTTCGCCAAGGGCGTGACCTCGGGCTATCAGCCCGTGTCAGGGGTGATCGTCGGCCGCGGCGTCGCCGACGAGTTGGAGTCGATGGGCACCATGCTGCGCACCGGCTACACGTACTCGGGTCACCCGGCCGGCGCCGCCGCGGTGATCGCCAACCTGGAAGTGATGGAGGCCGACGGGCTGGTCGAACGAGCCAATCACCTCGGGGCGCTCTTCGACGCCGGTCTGGGAGCGTTGGCCGCCGACGGCACCGTCGAACACCATGCAGGGATCGGCGGGGTGTGGGCCGTCGAGCTCGGTCGTGACGCCATCCCCGTGCGCGACGAGATCATCGCCAACGGGGTCGTGGTGCGCGCCATCGGCACCCGCCTGGCGATCTGCCCGCCGCTGAGCATCACCGACATCCAGGTCGCCACGATCATCGACACCGTGCGGGCCGCCCTGGTGTGAGCCGGGAGATGGCAGGGCTGGAACCGCCGACTCGGGCGCCCCTGGTGTGACCCCAGTGGCCCGAGCGGCCCGTGAGCAGAGCGAACACGAGCGGGAGATGGCAGAGCTGGAACCGCCGACTCGGGCGCCCCTGGTGTGACCGATGCGATCCGGCCCGGAGCGGTTGGGCAGGGCGATGCGCTCCAGGGGTTGCTAGCAATGTTCTTCCATGGTCGCGCTCTCCCTCACCGCCGATGACGCCCGCGCCAGCGAGGACCTCACCCTCGTCTTCCTGCGCCACCGCGGATGCCTGTTCACCCGTGAGCTCGTCGAAGCCGCCCGCGATGCGGCTGGATCTCTCGACAGCCACGTCGTGCTCGTGCACCAGGCCAGCTGTGACGAGTACGACCGGGTCCTGGCGCCGTTGTGGCCCGAGGCCGACCACGTGAGCGACCCCGACGCCGAGCTCTACCAGGCCTTCGCGATCGAGCGTGGTGGCATGCGCGCCATGTTCGGGCTGCGGTCCTGGCTCGCCGGCATCCCGGCGTTCCTGCACGGCCATCGCATCGGCTGGAAGGGCAAGGCCGACGGCTGGACCCTGCCGACGGCCATCCGTCTCCGCCGCGGCACCGTCGTGTGGGAGCACCGCGGCAGCCACGCAGGCGACCAACCCGATTTCGCCGCTGCGGCTGCCGTCGCATCGGCTGACAGCCGATGACCATCACGGTCGTCGCGGTCCACGGCAACGGCGGTGGCGCCTTTCGCTTCTCGCTGCTTCCGCGCCCATTGGCCGACGATGTCGAGCTCCGCGCCGTGACCCTCCCCGGTTTCGAGGGCGTCCCGTTGCCCGACGGGCCGGTGAGCGTCGCGACCTTCGCCGATGCCCTCGCCGCGCGAGCTGGCCACCATCGACGGCCCGCGTGTGGTGCTCGGCCATGGCATCGGCGGTTCGATCGCCCTCGATGCGCTCGGTCGCCACGCTGGCCTCGCCGAGGGGCTGATCCTTCATGCCCCGGTCGGCGCACGACTCGACGAGCGCCTCTTCCCGCGGGTGATGTCGACACCGGCCATGCGCCGGTTCGTGCAGTGGGGAATCAGCGCGTTGCCGACCCGCGTCATCGCCTCGCGCCTGTTGTTCCGGGGAACACCGGCGGGGTTCACCGACCGGTTCCTGGCCGAGTACCGCCGGTGCGCGGCCTTCGGACGCGATGTTCGACATCCTCACCGCCGAGTGGTTCGATGCGCTCACCCCGCTCGATCTCCCGGCGACGGTGCTGTGGGGCGAACACGACCGGGTGCTCGGCTCGGACCAGGCCACCGAGATCGAGGCGCTTGGTGCCTCGGTCCGACCGCGTGGTCGTTCCCGACTGGGGCCACTTCCCGATGATCGACGACCCCGGCGGCTATGCCACGCGCATCGCTCACCTGGCGACGTCGCTGCTGTCCCCGGCGGTGTGAGCGTCGTGGCGCTGCACGACGATGTCGTGATCCTCGGATCCGGGCGGGCAGGCCGACTCGGCGTCGCCGCCAAGGCCGCGATGCTCGACCGGGCGGCCGTCGCCGGTATCGCCGTGCCCGCCGGGGTCATCGTCGTGCCCGAAGCCGACGCCGGTGCCGTCGTGGTTCCCCAGCGAGCTCGGTCCCCGCCTCGCCGTGCGGTCCGCGTTCGGCTCCGAGGACGGCACCGACGCGAGCTTCGCCGGCCATTTCCTCACCGAACTCGACATCGGGCCCGACGAGGTCGCGGCGTCGATCGACCGGGTCCGGGCATCCGCTGGGCACAGCCCGACCATGCGCACCGACGTACTGGTCATGCGCGCCATCGACCCGATCGTCGCCGGGGTCGCGTTCAGCGAGGACGGCTACGAGGACGATCTCGTCAACGCAGCCGGCGGACGCGGCGACCACCTCCTGGCCGGCCTCGAGCCCGGCCAACGGTTCCGCCTCGCCCGGCTCCGACGCCGGCGAGCGTGCCGACGTCCGACTGGCTCCCTGGCAACGACGCCTGGCATCGCTGGTCGCGCGCCGTCCGACGAGAGTTCGGGCCCGGCGGCTGGGACATCGAGTGGGCCGACGACGGAGCCACCTGCTGGCTGGTGCAGGTGCGCCCCGTCACCGCGGCTCCGGCGCGCGACGAGGCGTTCACGATCGCCAACCACAAAGAGATCCTGCCCGAGCTGCCGTCGACGTTCATGACCTCGCTGATCGAGTCTGCCGCGCACGACCTGCTCGACTTCTACGCATCGCTCGACGCCGACCTCCCGGTCCACCGCCCCTTCGTCGAGACCTTCGCCGGGCGGCCGTATCTCAACCTGTCGATGCTGACGGATCTGATGCGGGCGCTGGGACTGCCGACGCGCCTGGTGACCGACTCCTACGGCGGCACCCCCGATGTCGACGTGGGGCTGGCACCACGCCGCATGCTGGCGGCGGCACCGACGCTGGCACGCATCGGCCTCGCCCAACTCGGAGCCGTCCGACGCGCCGAACGCGTCGCCGACGAGCTCCGGGCCACGACCCTTGCCGCCGACGCGGACGTCGGCGAGTGCATCGGCGCCTTGCGGGCGAGCTACCTGGCGCTCGTCAACGAGATGGGAGCGTTGGCGTCGTCACTGGCGCCGCCCGTGGCACTGTTGCGCGCCACCGGCACCCTCGACGACCACCTCGCCCGTCAACGCACGGCCGCGACCCGCATGCTCGACGATCTGGAGCCCATCGCTGCGCTGGCTGACGGACCATCCCGACCGTCTGACCGACGACGCTGCCGACCTCGGCGAACACTGGCAGAGCGTGGCTCGACCCGCCACGGCCACCGGGGCGTGTTCGAGAGCGACATCGCTCGACCTCGCTTCGCCGACGACCCGTCGCCGATCGTCGATGCGCTCCGTCACGGCCGACGCCAGCACCGTACGTCGACGCGCCGATCGGCGGCTGCGACGGCAACGCTGCCGCTCTGGATGCTGGCGCGGGCGCCGATGGCCGCCAGAGAGCATCTGCGCAGCGCCGGCATGACGTGCCTTCGCCACCATCCGCACCCGCCTGCGTCGCGCTGGCGACGAACGCGACGGCGTCCGGGCAACTGCCCGACGTCGGAGGCGCTCTGGCTGCTCACCCTCGACGAGGCTCGATCCCTCGACGCGGGGGCCGTCTTCTCGCCGGCCGACATCGACGCCCGTCGCCGGGAGCAGGACCCGGCTCGCCGGAGTCCGCCTTCCCGACACACTGCACCGCTTCGACGACCTCGACGCCCGCACGGCGGCGAGCTCGACGGCCCGCTCGTTCCGCGGTCTCCCACTGGTCCGGGGTCGGGTCGATGGCATCGCTCTGCGGGCGACCGAGCCACCGAGCCGCCTCCCCGACGGATTCGACCCCGCATCCACCGTGCTGGTGGCTCGCAGCGTCGACGCCGGCTGGATCGGGACCTTCACCCAGGTCGCGGGCGTGGCCGTCGAGATCGGCGGCGACCTCTCACACGGTTCGATCATCCTGCGCGAGCTCGGCGTCGTGTCGGTCACCAACCTCGGCGAGGTCGGCGACGCCATCGCCACGGGCGACCCGGTCCGCCTCGACGCCGACACCGGCCGCCTGGTGCTCCTCCGACCTCGTCGAGCGACACAGCACGCCCGGCCCGATCCTCGGCCCCGTCCACGACGCCTGCCGCACCTGCCCGGCAGCGGTCGCATCGGCCTCCGGCCACGAGACGCTGTCAGCGACCACCGCCCCACCAGGAGTCCACCATGTCCGACCCACACCACCTCCTCCCCGCTCGCCGGCGCATCGGCGCTCGTCGCCGGTGCCACCGGCGGCCTCGGAAGCGCCATCGCCTCGGAACTCGCCGCGCGTGGCGCCGTCTTGACCCTGGTGTCGCGCCGACCCGAGCGGCTCAACGCCCTGGGCGTCGCCGGCCACCGCGTCGCCCTCGACCTGCGCAGCCCCGAATTCGTGCGTCGACGCCGTGCCGAGGCGGTGCGAGCACTCCGGTCCGCTCGACATCGTCGTCAACGCCGTCGGTGTCGTTGCGTTCGGCCCCGTCGGCGATCTCAGCATCGATGCCATGGAGGAGCTGTTCCTCACCAACACCTTCGTGCCGATCATGTTGGCCAAGGCTGCACTGCCGCCACATGAACCAGGGCGCGACGCTGTGCAACATCTCCGGGCGTCATCGCCGAGACGAACCTGCCCGGCATGGCCGCCTACGGCGCGTCGAAGGCCGCGGTGCGGTCGTTCGACGAGGCGCCTGGCCCGCGAGGCCCGCCGTCAGAAGGTCACGGTGCTCGACGCCCGACCGCCGCACACCGAGACGGGCCTCGCCGATCGGCCCGTCGAGGGAACGGCTCCGAAGATGCCCACCGGCCTCGACCCGGCCTCGTCGCCCGTACGATCGTCGACGCCATCGAGGCAGGCGCCGCCGACCTGCCCTCGCAGGCGTTCGGCGGCCTGAGGGACGCCGGCTCGACCATGATCGACGCAGTCCTGGTCGCGTCGGCGACCGCCACCTGGGCGATGGTCGGGGTGATCTGGATGGTGCAGCTGCTGCAGTACCCGGCCCTGGCACGGGCGTCGGCGCTCGAGCCCGAATCACGGCCGCGCAGGATCACGCGCGGCGCATCACCTGGATCGTCGGGCCGCTCATGGCCGTCGAGGGCGTCACCGCGCTGATCTTGCTGGTCGATCGCCCCGACACGATGGGGGCGCTCGCCGCCTGGGTCGCCGCCGCCGCTGCTCGGGGTGGCGCTGGCCTCGACGGCGCTGATCCAGGTGCCACTGCACGCGGCGCTCGCCGAGGGCCACGACCCCGATGTGTGTCGACGCCTGATCAGGTCGAACTGGATCCGCACCGTCGGCATGGACCGCCCGGGGGCGGTGCTCGCTGTGGTGCTCGTCTGAGCGGATCCGCTCAGCGCTGAGGCGTCCGCTGCCACCCGGCGGCCGGCGACCCACACATCGGCCACGTCCGTGCGGTGGCCAGCCGCACCACCTTCTCGAAGATGCGGGCGTCGTCGTCGAGATCCGGCCAGACCCGCAGCGGCGAGCTCGGCCGAGCGGATGCCGCCGCGACGTCGACCACGAATGCGTCGAAGGATCGACCCGGCTCCAACAGGCCCGTGGGGTGACCGAGCAGGTCGGCGCCACCACGGGTGGCCATCCAGAACGCGGTCACGCGTGTCGATGCGAGCTTCGGCGCACGCCGCGCTCGGCCGGGTCGGTGGCGGGATCGACACCCGACTCGAGCATCCGCGAGGACGTGACCGCCACCGCACACTGCGGCAACAGACCGGCCACGGCGCCACCGGCGATGTCGCTCCCGAGACCGACCCGGACCCCTGACGCGAGCGCATGGTTCGCACCGAACACCGCATCACCGAAGTACGCGTTCGACATGGGGCAGTGTGCGACGCCCGCGCCGTGGCCGCGGATGCGAACCAGGTCGTCGTCGTCGACCAGACCGCAGTGCGCGAGGACGGTGTGATCGCCCAGGAGACCGAATCCGTCGAGCGCCGCCGCGTCGGTCATGCCGGTGCGCGCCGAGCACGTGCCCATGCTCCCAGTCGCTCTCCGAACAATGGGTCTGGACGGTCACGCCGGTCTCGGCCGCGAGCGCACCCAGTGAGGAGAGCAGCTCGTCGGTGCAGGCGGGAATGAACCGCGGGGTGATGATCGGCTGCACCAGATCCGAGCCGAGGTCGCGGATCTGCTCGATGGATGTGCGGCTGGCCGCCACGCCCGCGGCGGCATCGCGGTCTCGATACCAATCGGGGGTGCCCTCGGGATGATCCATCGCGACCCGGCCGACCAACGCACGCTGGCCGAGCTCGAGCGCAGGTGCGTGCCAACAGCGTGGTCGCAGCGACGTCGACGGTGCCGTAGTACACCGCCGTCGTCGTGCCGTGGGCCAGCAGGCCTGCCACCAGGTCCGGCCAGACGGCGCCCGCCCATTCCGGGTCGGCGTAGCGGGCCTCGAGCGGGAAGGTGTACTCGAAGAGCCACTGCGCCAGTGGCAGGTCGAGCCCGGTGCCGAGCTGCGGCCATTGCGGGGCGTGGACGTGGCGTGTCGATGAGGCCGGGCAGCAGCACCGCGCCATCGGGGAGTTCGACATCGACCCGAGGGTCGCCGGGGCCGGCGTCGTCGATCGCGGCGATGATGCCGTCGGCTCCGACGCTCACCACCACGTCGGTCAGGACCTGCAGTCGGTCCCGATCGGGAGTCTGCATGATGGTGCCGCGTACCCGGAACGGTTCTGCCATGGCGCCGACCGTAGCGCCGCGCGCCGCAGCGCACCGCCGGGCCTGCGGCCACCGAGGACTGCCGGCGCTCCGGCCATCGGGACGACCACGACATCGCAGAACTGGTACCGCATCAGGCAGTAGCGTGCACTCCCGATGACGAGACGCACGGTGCTGCGAGCGGTGATGGCCGAGCGGCGCCTCCGAGCGCTCATCGGCGCGTTCGGCCTGTTCTCACTCACCGAGTACGCGACCTGGTTGGCCATCACGGTGTGGGCGTTCGAGCGCGGCGGCATCACCGAGGCCGGCGTCGCCGGGTTCGTGCAGCTCGTGCCCGCTGCACTCGTCGCGCCCTTGGCGGCCTATGCGGGCGATCGCTACCGCCGCGATCACGTGCTGGCGATCGGTCTGGGGCTCGTCGGGTTCTTCGCCATGCTGACCGGCGTGGCCATGACCGCAGACGTGCCGGCATGGCTGGTCTACCTCGCCGGCACCGCGACGGCGTCGGCCATGACCATCGCCCGCCCGGCGATGGGTTCGATCCTTCCCGGCGTGACCGACACCCCCGAGGCGATGACCGCTGCCAACGTCGCGGTCGAGGTGGTCGACGCCATCGCGGTCTTCGCCGGTCCGGCCGGGGCGGGATTGCTGCTGGCCTGGACCTCGCCGGGCGTGGTGTTCGTGACGTTCGGCGCCGCGTCGCTGGTCGGTGCGGTGTGGATCCTGCGGACGCCGGTGGATCCCAGCCGCGTGCGCCCGACCGGCACCGTCGACGCCGGACAGCGTCCACGCCGAGATGCAGGCCGGCTTCGCCACCCTGCGTCGCGACCGGCCCACCGCCGCTGCACTCGGCCTGGTGATGATGGGATTCGTCGTCGCGGGCGCAGTCGATGTGTTGTTCGTTGCCGTCGCATTCGACCTCCTCGACGCCGGCGAGGGAATGGCGGGCATCCTCGCCGCGGTCGCGGGTATCGGCGGGATCGCGGGCGCCGCAGGGTCGGTGACCCTCGTCGGGCGGCGACACCTGCGTGTCCCCATGGTGCTCGCGGCGCTCGCAGGCGGGCTCCCCGTGCTCGGGCTCATCGACGTGTCGTCGGCCGTGATCGCCTCGGCCGCGATGCTCGTCGCCGGCGGCGGCTGGGCGATGCTCAACGTGGCCGGCCGCACGCTGATCCAACGTTCGACCGCCGATGACGTGTTGGCTCGGGTGCTCGGCGTGCTCGAGGGTGCGAGTGCGCTCGGCACCGCTGTCGGTGCGTTGGCGGTCGGGCTGGCCGCCGAGTGGCTCGGGCTCGGCTGGGCCATCGCCGGCACGGGCGCCGTGCTGCCTCTGGCGGCGATCGCCGCGTGGCGGCTGCTCGGTGCGGCCGACCGACGTGCCGCAGTCGTCGATCCCGACCTGGTGGCGCTGGTGCGCGGCTGCGATTTCCTGGCGCCACTGGGGCCGCCCGCCGTGTCGCAGCTCGCGCTGAACCTGCGGCCGGTCCGCGTCGCAGCCGGTGATGCGATCATCCGCCAGGGCGAGCCCGGCGATCGGTTCTACCTGATCGCAGAGGGCAGTCTGGACGTGACCCGCGACGACGAGCTCCTGGCCGTACGAGGCCCGGGAGAGCACGTCGGAGAAGTCGCGTTGGTGCTCGATGTGCCGAGGACCGCGACCGTCACCGCAACGGAGAGTTCGCTGGTCTACCGCCTCGGGCGGGAGGTGTTCATCGAGGCGCTGACCGGCCACCCGGTTGTTCGATCACAGGCCGAGACCATTGCGCACGAGCGATCGGGCGACGCCGACGCCTGAGCTGCGGGCGAGCAGATCTGCCCGTGCCGTCTCGACCCGAACGACGACGGCACCCTCGCCGGGGCCTTCCGTTGCCGTGGCGAGGTCGGCGTGGAGAACGCACCGGGGGTCGAGCGATGACACCACGCGATAGACCGGCCTGGCCGGATCGCCGGTGGGAGAGGTGCCTGCGCCGACGCCGATGGCCGGAGCGACGCGCCGTACCCGGTTGTCGATGCGCAGGGCGCTGTGGAGCTGATCGAGCGTCTCGCGCTCGACGAGCAACCCGGGGGCGAGCGTGAGGACCCGCCACTGCGACGGCGGGTGCGACGAGTCATGCAGGCCGTCGCTGGCGGACCTGGCAGTGCGGACCGAGGGAGGGAGCGCCTCGGCGTCGGCGATGATGCGCTCGTCGACCACGACCCGGTCCTCGTCACGCACCGCAGCCAGCGCCGCTGCGACCGTTGCATCGATCCGGGCATCGACAGCGGGGCCGGAATCTGTGATCCACACCACGGTCGGGTGCACGAGAGGGTGTGGGCGAGCCAGTCCCCAGTCGGTGACGAGCAGGGGCGGCAGATAGCGCCCCGCCCAACGCTGTTGCAGGCGCTCGACGTTCTGGTCGACCAGTCGGAACCGTTCGGGTCCGCTGACCGACTCGTGGTGGATGAGCAGCGACGCCGGTTCGTAGATGACGCGCCACCCTGCGGCCCGCAGCGTCAGACACAGGTCGACGTCCTCGTTGCCATTCCAATAGCCCTCATCGAAGCCACCGGCCTGTTCCAGGGCTTCGCGCCGGACGAGCATGCAGGCGCCGGTCACGACGTCGATCGACTGGCGACGCATCGCCGGGGGGTGGGTTGCAGGACACCGGTGATGGTCGTGGCTCGCACCGATGGCGAATGCGCCCTCGTGTTCGTAGGTCACGACGCCGGCGTGTTGGAGCGTGCCATCGGGATACAGCAGCCGAGACCCCACTGCGCCGACCGTCTCGTCGGCGTCGACCGCTGCGATCAGGGGTTCGAGCCAGCCCGGCTGGGCGACCGTGTCGTTGTTCAAGAAGACGATGTCCCGGCCGCGGGCTGCAGCTGCGCCCTGGTTGCTGGCGACCGCGAATCCCAGGTTGCGCTCGTTGCGAATGATCTGGACGTCACCGTCGATGCTGTCGAGCAGCGCCGGGGTCGCGTCGGTCGAGCCGTTGTCGACGAGCACGACTTCGTAGAGACCGTCGGGGGTGGTGGCGGCGAGGGCGTGCAGACACGCTTCGGTGTAGGCGACGTTGTTGTAGAGGGGGATGACGATGCTGACCCGGTACCGAGACATCCGTGGTCCTTCTGGCATGGGCTGAATGGCCCATACCCATCGGCT
Source organism: uncultured Acidimicrobiaceae bacterium (assembly GCA_963716795.1). Taxonomy (GTDB): domain Bacteria; phylum Actinomycetota; class Acidimicrobiia; order Acidimicrobiales; family UBA8592; genus CAVQUE01. The sequence goes on from CAVQUE010000012.1 coordinate 303,825, forward strand.
CGCACGGGTCGGTAGTTGAGTTGGCCGGCCGCCGGGCATTGCGCCGCCTCGGCGGATCCCTCAGCTCACGAGGTCCTCGTCGATGGCGAACGCATCGTCGTCGTCGTCTTCGGCATCGGCATCGGCAGCGCCCGGGCTCAGGTAGCCGAGGGCGAACCCGATCGCAGCGGGCAGGATGGTCAGGGGAATCCATCCGGCCGTCGGCAACGGAAAGATCCGCAGCACCGAGAACGCCACCGTCAACAACAGCCCGACGCCCAGACCGGTGACGGCGAAGCGCGCGCCACGAGCGAAGCGGTTCTGCGGGAGTCGATTGCGTCGCAACGCCCAGAGATTGTGCGCCAGGCTCGCAGCGGTCACCGCGAACAGCAGGATCGCGAACACGGTCATGGTGGAGATGCCGTTGCCCCGGATGTCGAGCACGAACTCCTCGTTGGCGACCCGGGCGCGGTCGGACTCGTCATAGAGGCGCAGCCACGTCCGGAGGTAGCCGTGCGCCTGTTCCTCCAGATCGAAGAAATCGAGCGGCACGGCCAGCGTGCGCGTCTCGCCCGGGCCGAGTTCGAGCAACAGGCGGGTGTCGTAGGTGAGGAAGGTCAAGCCGAGCATCTCGCCTTCGAGGCGAGCGTGGCCCACGGTGACGGTGGCGTCGCTGGGGTTGGTGACGGTGAGCTCCAGCTCGCTCTCGGTGCGAGGGTCGAGCGCCAGCGGGTCGGTGGCTGTCGCGTCGGCGATGGAGACGCCGTCGATCGTGGCCTCGACGTCGAGCTGGGTCGCGCTCTCGTCGTCGCCGCAGGCTGCGAGCGCGAAGATCAGCGCCACGACTGCGATGCTCGATCTCACGGTTCGTCTCACGGCTGGTCCTGTCCTTGCCGTTGCGGTCTCGTCGTGTGCCAGACGGCGCGAATGCCGATGCGTTACACCCGCCGTCGTTGTTCGTCGATGCGCCGGGCCTCGAGCCGTCGCTTGATCCGGCGCCGACGACCGCTGCGCGCTGCGGCGAGCCCCGCCACCACTGCTCCGGCGCCGCAGAACAGCGCAGGCACGACGAGGCCGGCGACGGTGAGCTCGGTCGCGAGCACGACGCCGGCGAGCAACGCGACCGCCGCCCCGGACGCAGCGCCGGAGAGGGCGAGGCCGACCAGCGAACTGACCCTCCGTCGCCCACGACGCATGGGCCGGAGGTTGGATTCGACCGCGGCCAACGCGAACAACAGGAGCAGGACCGCGCCGACGCCGATGGCGCTGGTGAACCAGGGGTTGGTGGCGTTGACGGCGATCTGGTGCTCGCCGTCGACGGTGCCGTCGGCGTCGAGCAGCGCCAGCGTGCCGACGACCGCGCCCGACGCCAACCGAGGCGTGATGGCGGTGTCGATCTCGGCCGACCCGGCGACGACGGGTGCCGCATCGGTCGAACCCAACGGCACCCCGACCACGTCGAAGGAGAGCTCGACGGCGGCCACGCCCGGCGGGATGTTGGTGACGGCGACGGACTCGTCGAGGTCGATCTCGATCTGGTCGCTCGTGGCGACCTCCGCCCCGGCGATCGTCGTGCCCGAAGGCAGGAACTGGTCGAGCGGAGGCGAACCCACGCCGATGACCGCGATGACGACACCGATGAGGGCCAGCGCCAGTGCACCGAGCGCGGCGGCCAGAGGCGGACCCGGCGGCTGGATGGCGTCGGCGATGTCCACGAAGTCGGCGTCGAGGTCGGATTCGTCGAAGCCGACCTCGTGCGCCTGGCGGGTGGGGCGCACGATGGTGGTCGGCGGGCCGGCCGGCACTGCGGCCGGCGGTGCGCCGTGGACGGTCGGATCCGCCGAAAACTCACCCTGAGGTAGAGGTTGAGTTGGCGCGCGGCCGACGGCCTCGGTGCCCGGCGCGGGCGGCGCTCCCGCGTCGCGGCCGACCACCTCGGTCCCACCTACGACGGTCTCGCTCGAGCGCGGCGCGGCGGGCGCCGACCCGGGTGCCTGGGTGGCACGCGACGGATCGGTAACGGCGCCATCGGGGACCGCAGGGGTGACGGTGGTGCGAGCAGCCTGGGCGATGGACTCCGAGCCCTGCACCGGAACACCTGCGGTGGTCAGCCACTCGGCGCCCCACACCGTCGCAGCTGCGGACCCGAGCGCACAGCCGAACGCCTCGGCGGTCGGGAACCGATCAGCAGGATCCCGGGCGATGGCCTGCATGACCACCGCGGACAGCTCGGCCGGCACGTCGGGGGCGACGCTTCGCAGGTCCGGCGGGTCCTCGTTGACGCGAGCCAACAACATGGCCATCATCTCGCTGCGTTCGAACGGCAGCCGTCCGCTGAGCATCTCGTAGAGCATGGTGCCGGCGGCGTAGACGTCGACCTGGGGCGTGAGTTCTCTGCCTTCGGCCTGTTCGGGCGCCATGTAGGCCGGGGTGCCCAGGACGCTGCCGTCGGCGGTGGCCATGGTGCGCGACCCGTTGAGGACCTTGGCGATGCCGAAGTCGGTGACCTTGACGGCGTCGGCGGTACCGAACATGAGGTTCTCGGGCTTGATGTCGCGGTGCAGGACGCCCTGGGCGTGGGCGTGTTCGAGCGCCGAGCAGGTAGCCAACATGACCGCACAGGCCTGGGGCATGGTGAGTCCGTCGGACAGGAACCGCTCCCACACGGTGCCGCCCGGCAGGGCTTCCATCACCAACAGACACACGCCACCGGACTCGACGTAGTCGAACACCGGCACGACGTGGGGATGGTTCATCGAGGCCAGCACCCGGGCCTCGACCCCGAAGCGGTGCCGCATGGAGGGATCGGCGCCGAAGGCTGCCGGCAGCTCCTTGATCGCAACGTCGCGAGCAAGGTTCTTGTGGCGCCCCAGATACACGACGCCCATCGCGCCGCGACCGAGTTCTTGCAGCACCTCGTAGTCGGGGAGCGCAGCGGCGACGGTGTCGGCGGATCGAGCCATGTGGCGGCGACCCTAGCCCCGGCCCGCGCCCGTGGCGAGCGCCCGAGGAAATGGATTGGCGAGCTGTAACCGCCTCCGGCTCTCCTCGTCTCGACACCGTGGATTGCTCGCGCACCGGCACTCACGGCGGCTCCGGCGGGCCAGGGAGAATCACCGATGGCCTACCCGACCGAGGGTTGCCTACGGTGCAGAGCGACGACTCGTGTCGGTTCGGGCGCGACCATCGAGGCGAAAGGACAGGGCGTGACCATCACGAGGCGACAGCGTTGGGCATCACTCGTCGCCTTCTCCATGATCGCCGTCGTGCTGCCCATCGTGCTCGCGTCGCCGCGCCTATGCGGCGCCACCGACAGCGGGCGACGACAACGTCAACGTCTTCGTCGACGCGTCGTTCGACCCCTTCTCGAACGACGGCGACACCGACGGCGACCCGCTCGATTTCGCACCGGGGCAGTCGTTCACGACTGCGGCGGCGACACCGATCATCTGCGACCCGGTGGTCTCCGGGCCTCCGATCAGCGTCTTCTGTGTGGTGGACTCGGCCCCGCGCCCGGGGCCACCGACTCGTGGACCTACACGATCACCGACGGGGTCGACACCGCCACGGCGACGGTCACGATCGAGAACGTCGACTACACGAACACCCCACCCACGGCGATCGACGACGTCCTCTCGCTCGAGGAGGACACCACCGTCACCTTCTGCGCCGACAACCAACGACCTCGACGACGATCCCACCTTCGAACTCGTCGTCACGTCGATCTCCTCGGCAGCCGGCAACACGGTCTCGTGCAGCCCGCCGGCGGCACCACCGGACGCAGTCTGCAGCTACACCGCGCCTCCCGGCAGCGGCGGCACCACCGACACCGTCACCTACACCGTCGAGGACACCTCCGGCGCCACCGAGCTCGGCACAGGTGGCCGTGACGATCACCGCCGCAGCGATCAGCCAGACCGTGGTCACCGTCACCAAGGTCGTCACCAACCCCGGCGTCACCCGTGACTTCGATCGATCCGAGGTCGGCGTCTCTCGTTCCTCGGCATCTGTGGTCCGCCTCGGCACCATTCTCCCTCGCGTCGGGCGAGACGTCGCCGGGCGTGGCCTTCACCCCGGGCACCCGGCTCTGCGTCCGAGAGAACGGCGTCGCCGGCTACGACGTCGTCGTGGTCCTGCACCGGGGCGAACACCGGCACGGTCACCGAGCACCGACCGCACGCTGATCTTCAGACCCGAGTCCGGCCGACGCCGAGCATCGCCTGCACGGTCACCAACACGATTCCGGCCCAGACCCGCCTCACGATCGTCAAGGACGAGGTCGGCGGAGCCGGTACCGAACCTACGACTTCTCCACCACCGGGCTCGGGTCTGGTGCGCTTCTCGCTGTCGCGACGGGGAGTCGCAGGTCATCGACCTGCCCTTCGACGGCACGGTGACGGTCACCGAGACCCAGGATCGAACACGCTTCTTCCTCTCGGTTCGCTGCGAGGACGACAACACCGGTGCCGGTCTTCCCCGGCGGGGCCACCAACACCCTGATCGGCGTCGTCGAGGTCCCCCTGTCGGCCGGGCCGTCAGGTCACCTGCACGTTCACCAACACGCTGTGGCCGACGCTGACGCTGACCCACACCCTCGACACCGCGACGCCCGGACCCAGCCTTCGGCTACAACGGCGGGCCCGGCAGCTCACGTTCCTCAGCTGCACCCCGCGCAACTACGACCTCGACCAACGGCCAGACCGGGTTGTTCACGCTGTCGACCGGGTCGAGCCTTCGAGCTGCACACCCACAGCGTGCCGCCGAACTACAACCTCGACAGCGTGACCTGCGTTCGACAGACGGACGCCGGGACCATCGCCTACGCACCCGACGAGCGTCGATGCTCGACCCGGCGTCGCCGACCGTGGCAGAGCCATCGTTCCCCTCGCTCGACGCAGCAACGAGCAACTCGAGTGCACCTGGGCCTGGTCGCTTGCGCCGTCCGACGCTGGTGCCGCTGACCATCACCAAGGACTACCAGGCACCCGACGCATCGGTGTTCGGTGACGCGACCTTCACCGTGACCGATCGCGGGTGGTGCCGTTCTCGGCACGGCCTCGCTCGGCGACGGGGAGACCTCGGCGGTCATCCTGGTGCCCAGCCAGAAGACCATCACCGTCACCGAGACGGGCGTGCCGGGCACGCTGCACACCAGCTGGCGCTGCGGCGCCAGCAGCGGCACGGGAACCGTTGCGACCTTCACGGCGGACAACGGCTCGTCGCCGTCGTGCACGTTCGTGAACGACACCGGCTTCCCGACGGGCACGTCGAGTCTCACCTTCGTCAAGGACGAACAGCCCGACTTCGGGTTCGGCTATCGCCTTCGCATCGCACTCGGCGACTACGAGGTCTACGACACTCGCGACACCGGCGACTTCTTCGGAGAATTCTCTTCGGCAGGGCTGACCGGCGTCAGCGGCGGCACCTTCACCATCGAGGAGTGGAGCGAGTCCGGTCTGGTCGTGACCGGCATCGACTGTGGCGGCACCGCATCGGCAGGCCCGATCAGCTACTCCACCGTCTTCGAGGACGCCATTCCGTTCGATGTCTCCACGTTCTCGCTCACCGTCGCGCCGGGCGCCGCCGCGACCTGCACCCTCGTCAACAGCGACCCCGGGACTGCCACTCCCAGCGCAACGGTCACCATCGAGAAGTCGGTCAGCGGGGACGTGCCCGGGCCCTTCTCGTTCGTCTTCGACGACCCAGGCGTGATCCAGTCGGTCCCGGCGACGGGCATGTTCAGCCTCGACGACGGCGACAGCGTCACGTTCACGGTGGATCCCGACCACGTTCGAGATCTCCGAGACACCGATCCCCGGGGTCAGGACGCAGATCTCTGCGACGGCAACACCGAGGCCGATGCCACCAGCCAGGATTCGTTCTCGCTGACGGCGACACGACCACCTGCGTCTGGATCAACACGCTCGAGCCGGCATTGGTCTTGGTCAAGGACGCAGTGCCGGAGGGCCCTGACGAGTTCGTCGTTCAGGTCCGCGACCGCTTCTCCCCGACGATCATCGCCGCAGCCGACCTCACCGATCCGGTCGGCGCGGACCCCGACGGCAACACGCTCCGTGTCGACGGCTCCGACACCTACGTCGTCGCCGAACCAGGATCGAGCGGCTACGAGCTCACCAGCGTCTGGACTGCACCGACTCGACCGGTGCAACAGTCACCACCTCACCGATCGATCGGACCTCGGGCGATACCGGAGTTCGAGGTGACCGTGCCGGGCGCAACCGTCGTCACGTGTGTCCTCACCAACGAGGCCGTCGTCGATCCGGTCATCACGATCGAGACCGTGGAGGTTCCCGACACGGGCCTCGACTTCGAGTACGAGTTCGTCGAACCCCTCAACGCCGAATTCGATCAAGCCGACGGCGAGTCCGCCACCGAGACCGTCCCCCTGGGCGACCCGGTCGACATCCGCCAGGTCGAGGTCCCCGGCTACGTGCTCTCGATCGAGTGCACCGAGGACGCCAGCGGCGATCCGATCGGCACGGTGACGGGCCGCATCGCGACGATCGCATCGCTGACCGTCGACGCGACGTGTGTGTTCACCAACGCCCGTCTCGGTCGCCTGACCCTCGTCAAGAACGCCGAGCCGGAGACGTCGCTCACATTCCCCGTGGAGATCCTCGAACTCCGCCTCGTCTCGGCGGACCAGATCATCGGCACGGGCACGATCAGCGACCCGGTGGGCCCGGATCCCGACGGCACAACGGTCAGCGGCTTCGCCACTGCGAGCGGAACCGGCACCTACGTTGTCAGCGAAGGTGTCGTCGGATCGTATGTCCTCGACGACGTGGCGTGTACCGACACCTCCGGGGCCACCGTGGCGACGAGTCCCATCGGGACCTCTCCCACGGTCGCCGCGTTCTCGCTGCCGCTGACCCTCACCGACAACGTCACCTGTGTGCTCACCAACCGGGTGCCGCCACCGACGACCGTCGACATCGAGATCACCAAGGAGATCGACCTCGGGGGCACGGCCGTACCGACCGGTATCGGGACCTTCCCGATCGAGATCACCGGCACCGACATCATCAGCGGCGGCGGCACCGTGGACCTCGCCGATGGTGAGAGCACCACGGTCACCGTCGTCGAAGGCTCGGAGGTCACCATCACCGAGACCGACCCACGCGGCTTCGACGTGTCCATCGAATGCGGCAGCGCTCCGTTCGGTCCGTCGATCACCCTGACGCCGGTGGTCACCGCCACCGACTGCACCATCACCAATTCGGCCACGACCGTCGAGGTCACCAAGGACGTCGTCGGCGCCGACCCCGGTCTGTCGTGGGACTTCACCGTCACGCCGGCGCTGGTGGGGACTGGAACCTTCTCCCTGGCCGACGGCGAGACGTCGGTGGCCATCGTCCCGACCGCCGGTGACACCACCGTCACCGAGGACGACCCCCACGGCTACACCGTCGACCTACACCTGTGACGATGAGCTCGGGACGACCACCGGCACCAACGACGCCGTGGTCCGCACGTCGCCGGTGTCGCGTGGCTTCTGCACCTTCACCAACACTGCGCCGCCCGCCCCGACCCTGACCCTCGTCAAGGCAGCCGACGGCACGTCCACGCCCGTCTTCGATTTCAACGTCGTGGCCGGCGCCGGACCGATCACTGCCGTCGAGCTCGACACCGACCCGGCCAGCGCTACCCCCGACACCATCACCATCACCGGTGTGAGCGGGGCGGGCTTCTCGGTCACCGAGCTCCCGACACCCGGATGGCGCCTGACCGACGTGACCTGCGACGACGGCAGCGTCGCAGTGGGCACCGGCGTCACGATCGCGGCAGCGTCTGGGGACGTGACCTGCACGTTCACGAACGTCGAAGACGCCACGCATCACCGTGGTCAAAGAGGCCACGCCCGAGACCATCCAGGCCTTTGCGTTCACCGCAGGCCCCGGCGGTGCCCCGATCCCGGGGAGCCCGCTGACCGACGACGGCACCGCCGCCAACACCACGACCTTCACCGTCGCCGGCGCAACCACCGTCGACATCACCGAGGTCGTACCGCTCGGCTGGCAACTCGACGCGGCATCGTGCTCGAACGGCGTCACCGGCGCCGGCGAGTCCGTGACGTTCACCGCAGCGCCCGGATCCGACATCACCTGCACGTTCGAGAACTCGCGCGTCGACGCAACCATCGTGGTCAACAAGGCCACGCTGCCCAGCGTGACCGATGTGTTCGACTTCTCGGCTCCCGGTGCCACACCGGCGACGTTCTCACTCGCCGACGGCGATACGGCGACGCTGACGGTTCCGGCGTCATCGCCGATCGCCATCACCGAGACCGTCCCCGCCGGGTACGTGTCATCGATCAGCTGCAGTGACGGCTCCACCGGCGACGGATCGGTGCTCGTCTCCGCCGCAGCCGCCACCACCGTCATCTGCGATGTGGTCAACACCCTCGACGCCGGCGGGCTCACCATCGTCAAGGCCGCAGCGCCCCAGGGCCCCGAGAGCTACCCGTTCACCATCGAAGCGGTCGGTGGCGGCGCCGTGGCGACCTTCGACCTCATCGATGACGGAAGTACTGCGAACATCGCGTCGTTCCCGGCGCTGGCCACGGGCGACTACGTCCTCACCGAGCTCGCCAACGGGGGACGCCTCACCACCATCGCCTGCTCGGACGGGTCGACGGCGACAGCCACGAGCATCACCGTGAGCGTCGTGTCCGGCACGACGACGGTCTGCACCGTGACCAATGCCGCACCAGCGACCATCACCGTCGACAAGACCGTCGACGGCACCCTCGCCGGACCCTTCGCCGTGTCTGCGTTCCCCGCACTCGGGACCCAGCCCTTCGCACCCGGCACACCCGCCGTCTTCGCCGACATCGCACCCGGCACCTACGTCCTGACCGAGACCGACACCGCCGGCGCGACATCGGTGGCCTCGAGCTGCACGAACGGCGCCACCGGCGCAGCATCGATCATGGTCACCGTCGCCCCCGGCGAGGACCTCACCTGCAGCTTCGTCAACACCGCCGGCGCGTCGCTGACGATCGTCAAGGAGGTCGCCGCAGGCCCGCTGGTCGCCGTGTTCGACTTCACCGGCGACCTCGGCGCCTTCTCACTCACCGACGGGGCTGCCGAGACGGCGACCGGCCTGGCGCCTGGCACCTACACCGTGGCCGAGACCCTGCCGCTCGGCTGGACCGCCTCGATCGCCTGTGACGACGGCACGACGAGCGCTACGGCCACCGTCGCGGTGACCCTCGACGCCGGGGACGCCGTCGTCTGCACCGTCACCAACACCGAGACGGCAGCCGGCCCGGCCGATCCCGTCGACCCGGCCGATCCCGCCGATCCCGTCGACCCGCCCGATCCCGTCGATCCCGTCGACCCCGTCGACCCCGTCGACCCGCCCGATCCCGCCGACCCGGTGGCGCCAGCACCCACCACCACACCGGAACCGGGGACGACGCCGACGCCAGCACCCACCACCACACCGGAACCGGGGACGACGCCGACGCCAGCACCCACCACCACACCGGAACCGGGGACGACGCCGACGCCAGCACCCACCACCACACCGGAACCGGGGACGACGGCCACGCCAGCACCCACCACCACACCGGCAACGACCGGATCGAGCCCGACCCCGGCAACGCCAGCGGTGGCGCCGGTGACGACCGACCCCACCGCCACCCCGACGCCCGAGGCGCAACCCACTGCGACTGCGACACCCGAGGTGCTCGGCGAGACCACCGAACGCGCCCTCGAAGCGGATCCGCCCGAGCCCACCGAGCCCATCACCGAGACCACCGCCCTGATCACCCTCGAACGGGGCGCTCCCATCCCGGTCGACATCGACTGCGAGGGAACCGTGACGGTCTCGATCGACGGCGGCACCGCGACGACGGGCCCGGTCGACACCACCGGGCTCGACCCGGGCGATCACGACATCGAGGTCCGCTGCGATGACGAGACCGTCGTCCAGATCACCGCCACCGTCTTTGATCAGAACGCCGGCGCGGCGGGCACCGGGGCCTCGGCAAGCGTGGTGATCATGTTCGTGATGCTCGCCGGCGGCGTCGTGGCCCTGACGCCGGCATCGGGCGCCGGCGCCTTGGCGTTCACCCGCCGCCGCTGATCCCCGCGGCCCTCATCGTCGACCGTCCTCCGTGCGACCCCTCTGTCACCGCTGATGTTCACGCACAGAGTCGTGCTCGCGTCGGGTGACCACATCCTCGACGTCCGGTCGGGAGACGCCCAGCCGCCACCGTTCGGAACCGGCGCTTCTGAGCCCACACGGGCGACGCCCTCGGGGACCGAGGTTCAGATGTGACCGCCAGAACCGCCGTCGACGGCGATCGATGTGCCGTTGACGTACGAGGCGGCGTCGCTGCACAAGAACACGATCATCGCCGCGACCTCGTCGGCGGTGCCGTACCGACCCACGGGTACACCTCGGCCGTTGCGTTCCAGGACGGCGTCGCGGGTCGTGTCCGCGGCCGCGGCAACCTCGTCGGCCGCCCGCTCCCACATCGGGGTGTGGATCAGGCCGGGCAGCACCGAGTTCACCAAGACACCGTCGCGTCCGTACTTGCCTGCCAGCGCCTTGCCGGTCGCCACCATGGCCGCCTTGGTCGCCGCGTAGTCGATGAGCGTCGCGCCGGGTAGAAGGCCGCACCGCTGGCCACCATCACGACGCGTCCCCACTGCTGCGCACGCATGGCCGGCAACCAATGCCGCGTACAGCGGACGGCCGACATCAGGTTCAGCTCGTGCAACGAGGTCCAGTCGTCATCGGACATGTACAGGAAGTTCCGAGACGGCGACGCGCCCACGTTGTTGACGACGATGTCGACGCCGCCCAAGGACTCGTCGACGGCCGCGCAGAAGGCAGCGGTCGAGACGGCATCAGCCATGTCGGCAACGAAACCGTGCACCTCGCCGTCGCCCGACGAAGGCTCGTAGCCGGCCACGTCGTCGACCGCATCGGCACCGCGAGCGCAGAACGCCACGCGTGCCCCGTGGTCGGCGAGCAAGCGAACCACTGCGGCGCCGATCCCCAGACTCGCGCCCGTGACCACGGCGCGCCGCCCGCTCAGATCCAGGTCGATCATCTGCTTCCCCCTCGGGCCCGCTCTTGAACGCCGACCCGCAGGCGAAGACTATCGGCGCCGTGCGGCCTGAGCGTGGCGGATCCGCCTGGCACAGTAGTGCGATGACCACCGACGAGGATGCACCCGCCGTCACCCGACTTCGCCGAGAACCCCCACGGTTTCGCCGGGTCCGGGTCCGGTCGGTCCGGCCGCTCAGCCCCAAGATGGTGCGCGTCGTGCTCGGCGGCGACGAGCTCGACGGTTTCGCAATCGAATCGCCTGCGTCGAGCGTGCGACTGCTGCTCCCGCCCCCGGGGCAGCGGACGCTGGTGATGCCGAGCTGGAACGGCAACCAGTTCGAACTGACCGACGGCTCCCGGGCCCCGATCCGTACGTTCACGCCCCGGTACTTCGACAGCACGACGAACGAGCTGACGCTCGACATCGTGCTGCACGACGACGGGGCCGCCACCGACTGGGCACGGCGAACGGCCATCGGCGACGAGGCCGCCATCTCCGGTCCCGGGCGCAGCGAGGAGATCGACCCGCAGGCGCGGTCGCATCTGCTCGCCGGCGACGAGGCCGCCATGCCCGCGATCGGCCAACTCCTCGAGTGGATCGACCCGGACCAGCCGATCGAGGTCCACATCGAGATCACCGCACCCGCGGCCCGCATCGATCTACCGGACCATCCGAGAGCCACGATCACCTGGCACGACGCCGACCCGTCCGCGCCGCCCGGCACGGCCATCATCGACGCAGTGACGTCGACCGTCGAGCTGCCCGACGCCGTCTGGGTTGCCGGCGAGGCTGCCGCCGTGCAGCGGATCCGCACGCACCTCTTCGACGAGCGGGGCCGAACACGTGCGAACGTCACCGCCCGCGGCTACTGGAAGCACGGCCGCTCAGCCACCTGAGCCCGGCGCGTTCGGGCCTCGAGCGTGTCACCGGCAGGGGTCGGGGGTAGCGCTCCTACAATCGACGACCACGCCCGTTCGTTGTCATCTGTCCCCGACCCGCTGCATCGAGGCCCCCTCATGACGCTCTCGCTGTCCCGCCTGGCCGACTTCGCCGGTCGCCCCGGCCCGCTCCTGCTCGTCATCGCCGATGGTGTCGGCATCGCGCCGCCGGGGCCATCAAACGCCGTCACCGAGGCCGACACCCCCTGCCTCGACGCGCTCCTCGACTCCACGATGTCCACCCAGCTCCGGGCCCACGGCGAGGCAGTCGGACTGCCGTCCGACGACGACATGGGCAACAGCGAGGTCGGCCACAACGCGCTCGGCGCGGGCCGGATCTTCGCCCAGGGAGCCAAGCTCGTGAACGCCGCCATCGCGGACGGATCGATCTTCGACAGCGAGGCATGGACGACCGCCAGCGAGCGGGCGCGCACCGCCACGTTGCATCTGATCGGGCTGCACTCCGACGGCAACGTGCACTCGACACATCGACCACACCCATGCGCTCATGCGACGCGCCGTCGCCGACGGCGTCACGAGCATCGCGCTGCACATCCTGCTCGACGGGCGCGACGTGCCCGAGCGGTCGGCGCTGACCTACATCGATGCCACCGAGAAGGTCATCGCCGAACTCACCGCCGACAACGACGGCACCGACATCCGCATCGCCTCCGGCGGCGGCCGCATGCAGATCACCATGGACCGCTACGAGGCCGACTGGGCGATGGTGGAGCGCGGCTATCGCTGCCACACCCACGGCGAGGGGCGCCCCTTCGTCTCGGCGGCCGAGGCCGTCGAGACCATGTACGGCGAGACCGACGCCGGCGACCAGTACCTCGACGCGTTCGTGATCGTCGACGATGCGGGCCAACCCGTCGCCACGATGCACGACGGCGACGCCGTGATCTTCACCAACTTCCGTGGCGACCGCGCCATCGAGATCTCCAAGGCCTACGAACGCGACGACTTCGACCACTTCGATCGCAGCCCCCGCCCCGACGTGTCCTATGCGGGCATGCTGCAATACGACGGCGACGACCTGGTGCCCACCCACTATCTGGTCGCACCACCGGTCATCGAGCGCACCATCGGGTCGTACCTGTGCGCCGAAGGCGTGAGCAGCTTCGCGATCAGCGAGACCCAGAAGTACGGCCACGTGACGTACTTCTGGAACGGCAACCGCTCCGGGGTCATCGACGAATCCCTCGAGACCTACGTCGAGATCCCCTCGGACCGCATCCAGTTCGACCAGGCCCCGGCCATGAAGGCCCGCGAGATCACCGACGCGACCATCGAGATGTTGCGCTCGGGCGACTACCGCTTCGGCCGACTCAACCTGGCCAACGGCGACATGGTCGGCCACACCGGCGACCTCGCCGCGGCGATCACGGCCATGGAGGTCGTCGACGAGTCCGTGGCCCGCCTGGTCGAGGTCATCGACGAACTCGGCGGCGTGCTGCTCTACACCGCCGATCACGGCAACGCAGACATCATGTACACCGAGACCGACGGGACGCGGTCGCCCAAGACCTCGCACACGTTGAGCCCCGTACCGTTCGTCATCCACGACCCCGCCGGCGACGGCGCCTACCACCTGGACCCGCCTGCCGATGCCGGTCTCACCAACGTCGCGGCGACCATCTGCAATCTGCTGGGCTACGAGGCACCCGAGGACTACCGACCGAGCCTGATCGCCTTCGACTGAGCGCCGGTCGCGGCGTTCGGGCCGCGTCGACGATGACCTCCAGGGAGCGGCCCTGGCGCCCGACGACGGTCACCGTCACCGACCCGTCGGTGAACCCATCGCCGAACCCGTAGGAATCGAGCGGCTCGGGCATCCGGACCCAACCGGGCGTGGTGGCGACGAGGTCGACCGAGAAGCGCCCGTGCGACGTTCGTTCGAGCACGTCGATGCCGCCACGCATCCAGGTGTCGTTGTCAGGGCGCGGGTCGCCCGAGCCCGGCGCATCGGGGAAGTCGATGAACAGCACCGCTGCTCGCAACGTGGCCGGATCGTGGCACCCTGTGACGGTGATCGAGTCCTCCCCCACGTATGCAGAACTGTTCGACAACAACCGCCGCTGGGTCGCCGAGCGCCTCGCCGAGGACCCGCAGCACTTCGAGCGCCTCGCCGAGGGTCAGGCGCCGGCGCATCTGTTCATCGGCTGCTCGGACAGTCGGGTCAACGCCAACGAGCTCGTCGGCACCCATGCCGGGCAGCTGTTCGTGCATCGCAACATCGCGAACCTCGTGATCCACACCGACATGAACCTGATGTCGGTGTTGCAGTTCGCAGTGGAGGTGCTCGAGGTCGACCACGTGATCGTGTGCGGTCACTATGGCTGTGGTGGTGTGGCCGCAGCGGTCGATGGCACCTACCACGGCCTGATCGACAATTGGCTGCGCACCATCAAGGACGTGTACCGCATGTACCACGACGAGCTCGACGCCATCGACGATCCCGTGCGCCGCCACGAACGCCTCGTCGAGCTCAACGTGCGCGAGCAGGTCTACCGCCTCGCGTCGACCCCGTTCGTCCAGCGACGCTGGGCCGACGACATCGCCGGCCACGTGCACGGCTGGGTGTACGACCTCCGCCACGGGCAGCTGACCGATCTCGAGGTCGACCCCACCGACGAACCGGCGCGCGGCATCTACACCCTCGAGGGCCTCTGAGCCGCTCCACGCGCCCGCTGCGAGCCGCGACGACGGCGGTGCAGCGCGTGTGCGTGATGCCACTGGCCCGAGGGTCGGCGGCGAGTTGGCCGTACGGTCGTCGTCATGGCCCCACGATCGTCAGCGCTGCTCCCCCGCTTGTTCCGCACCGTGAATGCCGCAGTGATGCCGGCCGTCAAGGCCGGCGTGGGCTCGCCGCCGCCAGTCGGTGTGGGCATCGTCGTCGTCGAGACCACCGGCAGGAAGTCGGGCCTCGCCCGCGAGGTGCCGCTGCTCGCGCTCCGATGGGGCGACCGGGTGCGCGTGGGCACGGCCCGCAAGAACTCCCAGTGGACCGCCAACGCCGCCGCCGACCCATCGGTGTCGGTCTGGGTCTGCGGGCAGAAGCGCCCTGCGACCGCAAGACTCCTGGGTCCCGACGCCGTGTCTGCCGAACGGGTCCGCCTGACGTTCTGAGCCGCGGGCCGATGGCCCGAGCGACCTACCAGTACTCCTCGTAGTGGATGTTGCCAGGGTCGTTGCGGCGATCGAGCTTGAATCCCCGCTCGACCAGCAGCTGCACCGACCCGACGGTCTCGGGAAAGTGTTCCTCGCCGTCGACGGTCTCGGGCAGGCCGATCATCGAGGGATTGCCGCACAAGAACACATGGGTGGTCTCGGGATCGAGGTCGACGCCGATCTCGGTCGAGAACGCGTCGCTGGCGATCAGATCCTGGATGTAGCGCTTGGGGACGTCGGGTTCGCGGGTCGGCAGCGGCACGTAGTGGTAGTTGGGGTAGCGGGCCTCGAGGGTGCGGTGGTGCTCGATGTAGCCGAGGTCGGCCCACTTGCGCACCGACACCGCCGAGACGATCGGGCCGACGTGGCCCTTGCGCAACAACTCGATGGACATGCCGTTGTGAGGTGCTTCGCCGGTTCCGGTACCCAAGAAGACGATCGTGTCGGTCGGGTTCTTGACCGCCGACAGGGTGTATCGGCCCGCGACCTTGGCGCCCAGGTAGATCCGGTCGCCCGGTCGCTTCAGCGCCAGGCGCGGCGTGAGGCCGGGGATGTTGTCCTCGGTGGGCTCCACCAACACGATGTAGAACTCGAGCTCGTCCTGGGTGTTCTCGTCGATCAGGTAGCCGTGGTCATCGAACATCCGACACGAGATCGAGTAGGACCGGCGGATGAGCTTGTCCCACTTGGCGTCGAGGTCGGGGTCGACGGCGTCGTCGACGCGGTCCTCCCAGTGTCCGAGTCCGAGCGTTGCGTATTGGCCCGGCAGGTACGACGTATCGCCGTCGTCGGGCTTGACCCGCAGCACCCAGAGGTCGGAGTGGGTGGGCTCGAAGTGGGTGATGGTGGCGTTGTAGTGCTCCGCCCGCAGCTCTTCGATCGCTCCGGTGTGGCGCCGGCGCAGCTCGGCCGATGGCCGGGGCTTGATCTCGATCTCGGGAAACACGGCCTGGGCCATGTCCATCGCGATACGCCAGCCAGGGGCGGTCGGGGCCAGGTCGTCGTCGGTCGGTTCGCCGAGGAACCAGACGCGCCCCGTTGCCAGGGCATCGTCGCTCAGGGCGACGTCGGCGGGGCCGAGGTTGGCACGAGGCGACGCGAAGACGATGTGATCGAACTGTAGGTCGGGGGTGCGACGATCGTCGAAGTAGGCCATCGGGAACCCGTCGACCTCCGTCACCGCGTCGGGCATCGACCGGTAGAGCACGGTCGCCTTGCGGTCGTGCTCGAGCCGACGGAGGGTGTGATCGCCAGCCGGTGAGAGCCTGGTCGGATCGAGCCCGCCGGCTGCCAGCACGACACGGGCTCCGGCCTCTGCGGCCGACACGGTGAGTTCGACCGCGTGGTCGGTGTTGCCGACGATCAAGACGTCCTCGTCGTCGCTGATGGCCGACAGGTCGTCGATGTGGATCCGGTTGTCGGTCTGGACCTTGATGGGTGGTGACCACCCCGGCAGCTGCCCGCGATTGGCCACCAGGCACGCCCTGGTGCGGTAACGCTGCTTCGATGTGGTCACGACGATGTCGTCGTCGTCGAGGGTGATCGACTCGACGGCCTCGCCGTAGCCGACGTCCAGTTCGTTCTCGCCGACCAGCGAACCCAGCGCCACCGACTGGCTTTCCTCGACCACCCGGATCAGGCCGACCCCGACCCGCTGTCCCGAGATCGCCACCGACAGGCCGCCGGCGGTACCGCCGATGATGACGAGGTCGTAAGAGGTGTTCGCCATTGAAGCTCCTCGCGAGGTTGCTGCGCGGTCGCACCGTAGTCTCCGGGCCCACTCCGCGCCCATGGGAGATCGTGCCCGTGCCGTGTCTGCGCCGTCGTTCCGCACCGATACCCGATCCCGGGTCGTCGAACTCGGGCCGCAGCTCAGGAGACCGACCGACCGCTGGCGCTGCGACGGAGACGATCGTCGATCGCAGCCCCGAGACCACTGCGACCGGTGAGCTGGAGTACGAGCGTCGAGAAGCCGTCGTGATCGAGCTCGCGCAAGGCCGTGTAGAGCCCTGCGGCGACCATCTCGAGGTGGTCGATGGATCCGAGATCGCGCACAGCCCAGGTCGGCGGCAGCGACGGCAGCGCGTCGCCGTAACCGACGTAACACACCGGGGCCTCGAGATCGGTGGGAGGGTCGGTTCCGGCAGGGCACGCCAGGGCCGTGGTCGCAGGCGCATAGTGGCGGACCAGACGGCCGGGCGACTCGCCGCTGGCCTCCTCGGGTGCAGGCACGACGACGTCGACACCACGGTCGATCGCTCCGGTGATGGCGTCGATGCTCAACGCACCGTGCCGCAGCACGATCACCACGTCGCCGTCGATGCGCACCACGGTGGACTCGATGCCGGCCGTGGCGGGTCCGCCGTCGAGGACCACGTCGACCGCGCTGCCGAGGTCGGCAACGACGTGGGCTGCGGTGGTGGCGCTGATGTAGCTGAACCGGTTGGCGCTGGGCGCAGCGATGGGTTCGCCGACCGCTTCGAGCAGTGCCTGGGCGACCGGATGCGCCGGGGCCCGAACAGCGACCGTGGCGCCGCCCGCGGTGACGATGTCGGGGACCGACGGGTGCTTGTCGCGCACGATGGTCAGCGGACCGGGCCAGTGGGCTGCGATGAGCTCGTCGCAGAGATCGTCGTCGGCGGTGCGTCCCAACCCGGGTGCGTGGTGGTCGAGGTCGAAGAGGTCGTCGAGCGGCCAGTGGGCCAGGACATGCACGATGAGCGGGTCGGTCGAGGGCCGGCCCTTGGCATCGAAGATCCGGGCCACCGCGTCGGGCGATCGCGCCAGCGCGCCGAGTCCGTAGACCGTCTCGGTGGGGAAGGCCACCAGGCCGCCACCGCGGAGCACATCGGCAGCGTGCTCGATGGCTGACCGATCGTGGCTGGGCTCGCCGGTGAGCGTGAGAACGCTCACGCCAGCAGGCGGCGGGCGATGAGCTTGAGGCAGAGCGTCTCGTCGGCGCCCTCGAAGATCGACAGGACCCGGGCGTCGACGAACAGCCGCGACACCTCGTACTCCTCGGCGTAGCCGTAGCCGCCGTGGATCTGGAGCGCTTCACGGGTGACCCATTCGGCGGCCTTGCACACGAAGGCCTTGGCCATGGCGGCCTCGGCGGTGCCCTCGCCCTTGGCCATCGAGCGGGCGACCTCGTAGCTGTACTGCCGACTGATCTGGATGACAGCAGCCATCCGGCCGAGCTTGGCCTGGGTGAGCTGGTACGCCGACAGGGGCTCGCCGAACACCCGGCGCTCCCGGGCGTAGGTGTGTGCGAGCTCGTAGGCACGGTGCATGAGGCCCACGGCGCGGGCCGCGGTCTGGATCCGCCCGTTCTCGAAACCGGCCATCTGCAGGTAGAAGCCCCGCCCGAGGCCGGCCTCGCCACCGATGAGGTTGGCGTCGGGGACGAACCAGTCCGAGAAGCTGACCTCGTAGCTGTGCATGCCCCGGTAGCCGAGGGTGGGGATGGCCCGGCCCTCCAGCACGCCGCCGTCGGCCTCGTGGCGGAAGGCATGGCCGGCGTCGGCGGGCTTCTCGACGATGAGGATCGACAGGCCACGGTGTCCGGCGGTGGGGTCGGGGTCGGTGCGCACCAGCACCATCAGAGCAGTGGCCTGCCCGGCGAAGGTGCACCAGGTCTTGGTCCCGTTGACCATGAACCCGCCCTCGACAGGCGTCGCGGTGACCTTGAGGCCCGCGACGTCGGATCCGAAGTCGGGTTCGGTCACCGCGACAGCGCAGAGGGTCTCGCCGGACGCGAGCTTCGGGAGCCAGTGCTGCTTCTGGTCTTCGGTGCCGCCGCCTTCGATGGCGCGAGCGAGGATTTCCGGTCGGGTGATGAGCGATCCGCCGGCGCCCAGCGACGCTCGAGACAGCTCTTCGGTGGCGATGACCATGGCCAGGTAGTCGTCCTCGGTGCCCTGGGCGAACCCGCCGTAGGTCTCCGGGATCGACAGGCCGAAACAGCCGAGTTCGGCGACGCCGTCGATGATGTCGCGGGGGATGTCGAGATCCTGGCGGTGGATGTGTTCGGCCTGGGGCGCGATGCGGTCGGTGGCGAAGCGACGGAAGGTGTCGGCGACCAGCTCGAGATCGTCGCGCAGGTGCGCATCGCCGGGTGTGTCGGCTGCGGTGGCCACGAAGTCGCCGTCGGTTGCCGCAGCGGCGAAGGCCTGCGCCGGGGCGAGCGCGTCGGCGTCGACACCCCATCGTCCGTGTGCGCTCCACAGGGTTGCGCCGAGGTCGGCGACGACCTGACCGACGAACACCAGCGCGAGACGCTCCTCGTCGGGGCCGTGCGCTGCGTACTCGAGCGCGGTCTCGCCCATCGACACCGCAGCGGCGGCATGGGACAGCGCATAGAGGAAGGTCTGGTCGTCGTGGGCGGCAGCCCCGAGGCCCTTGGCCGTGGCGATCACGCGGTCGATGACCGTCTGCGCAACGGCCAACGCTTCACGGGCGCCGTCGAGGGTGGGCGCAGTACTGCACGCGAATCTCCAGGGTGCGACGGGTGCGGGCCCGGTCGAGCGTAGTGGCAGCCCGCTCGACGGCGGCCAGCCGCCCGGCACCGGTCATGTCACGAATCGCAGCGCTGATTCGTCGACTCCCCATGATGACGAACAACTCCTCCGAGGTCGTGGTGGTCGGCGGCGGGCTGGCCGGCCTGACCGCAGCGGCGTGGGTGGCTCGCGCAGGCCATCGCGTCACCGTGCTCGAACGATCGCGCCACGTCGGCGGGATGGCCGTCACCGATGACCGCAACGGCTTCCGGTTCAACCGTGGGCCCCATGCGCTCTACCGCGTGGGCGCCGCCACCCAGACGCTGACCGAGCTCGGCGTCCGTATCGTCGGGTCACCTCCGCCATCGGGCGGGCGGGTGCTGCTCGGCGGCGCTCTGCACCGAGCCCCTGCCGGACCGTTGTCGTTGCTGGGATCGGGAGCGTTCGGGGTCCGGGACAAGATCGAGATCGGTCGGGCCCTGTCGTCGCTGCCGAAGCTGCACGCGAGTGCGCTGGCGACCCAGACCGTGCGGGAGTGGATCGACGCCACGATGCACCGTCCTCGACCCCGGCTGCTGATGGAGGGCTTGGTTCGGCTCGCCACCTACGCGACCCTGCACGACGTGATGAGCGCAGAGTTGGCCGTCGGTCAGATCCAGGCGGCCCTGGGTTCGGGCGTGTGCTACCTCGACGGCGGCTGGCAGAGCCTCGTCGACCAACTCGCAGCCCGGCCGGGTGTGCACACCATCACCGGCGCCGGCAGCGCGGACCGAGCTGGTGGGGTGGACGGCGCGCTGCCCGACGCGGCGGCGGTGATCGTCGCCGTCGGCTCACCGGCGGCCGCAGGGCGTCTTGTCGACCGTACCTACGAGGTGGGTCCTCCGGCAGACGTCAGCATCGTCGACGTCGGGCTCGCCCGACGACCGGCACACGATTTCGTGCTGGGTGTCGACGTGCCGTTCTACCTCTCCAACCACTCGGCCGCGGCTGCACTGGCGCCGGATGGGGCGTGGAGCGTCTCGGCGATGCAGTACCTCGAGCCCGACGACGAGCCCGACCCGGATGCGCTGGCCGCCTGGATGGAGACCTCGGGCATCGACGATGCCACCGTGGTGGAGCGGCGCCGACTGCACCGCATGACCGCCGCGACGGCGATCCCGACCGCCGACCAGGGCGGCCTCGGCGGTCGACCCACTGTCGACGACACCGGACACGACAACGTCTTCGTCGCCGGCGACTGGGTGGGCCCCACCGGTCACCTCGCCGACGCCGCCGTGGCCAGCGGGCGCGCAGCGGCCGACGCTGCCGTCCGCCACCTCGAGCGGCGATCCAGACTGTCGGCACGATGACGAGCCGAGAGGATCAACGGGAAGGAGTCGAGGCATTCGAGGCCGAACGATCGCGGTTGCGCGGGCTCGCCTACCGGATGCTCGGCACCCACGCCGACGCCGACGACATCGTCCAGGAGGCGTGGCTCCGCTTCGACGCGACGCCGGCCTCCGTCGAGAACCCGGCGGCATGGCTGACCACGGTGGTGACCCGGCTGGCGATCGACGAACTGCGCAGCGCCCGTCGCGCTCGGGCGGACTACGTCGGCCCCTGGCTGGCCGAGCCCGCCCTCGACCTCCCCAGCGCCGACCTCGCCGGCGGCGACCCGGCGGAACGGCACCTGCTGGTCGAGTCCATCACCATCGGGTTCCTGGCCGTCATGGAGCGCTTGTCGCCCCTGGAGCGGGCGGTGTTCGTCCTCCACGACGTGTTCGCCATGCCGTTGACCGATGTCGCCGACGTGATCGAGCGCAGCGAAGCCGCAACACGACAGCTGGCCAAGCGGGCCCGGGACCACCTCGCCGTCGATCGGCGCCGCTTCGATCCCGAGCCCGCCGATGTGCGGGTCCTGACCGAGATGCTGCTGGCCGCAGCGGCGAGCGGCGACGTCGAGACCATCGCGACGTACCTGGCCGACGACGTCGTCGCCCTGGCAGACGGCGGCGCGCACCGTCGCGCCGCACGCCGCCCCATCGTCGGTCGCGAGCGCGTCGCCCGCTACTTCGCCAATCTGGCCGCCCGCCTCGATCCCGACACCGAGGTCCACCTCGTGCTCGCCAACGGCCAGACCGCCCTCTACCTGACGGTTGCCGGCGAGCCGTTCATGCTGCAGGTGCCGAGCTGGCACGACGGCAAGGTCACCGCCACCTACGCCGTCTTGAATCCCGACAAGCTCGCCCGCTTCCACGCCGACTGGCTGGCCGGCTGACGGCGTTCGACGTCGGCGCCATCGACGGCCCCTGCCGCAGCGGTTCCCGCCGCTCCTCGACGGGCACCCCGAGCGCGCCTCAGCCGTCGGTGATGCAGCCGTGGCTGGCGTCCTCGACGAGCTTGATGTACTTCCACAGGGTGCCCGAGGTGGCCTTGTAGGCCGGGGCGGTCCAGGCGTCGGCGCGGGCGGCGAGTTCGTCGGCGGAGACGTCGACCTCGATGGTGTGGTCCTCGTCGTCGATGGTGATGACGTCGCCATCGTGCACCAGCGCGATGGGGCCACCCTCTTGGGCCTCGGGCACGACGTGACCGATGATGAAGCCATGGCTGCCGCCGGAGAACCGGCCGTCGGTGATGAGCGCGACGTCGTCGAGGAAGCCGGCACCGGCCAGCGCGCTGGTGGGCGTGAGCATCTCGGGCATCCCGGGCCCGCCCGTGGGGCCCTCGTAGCGGATGACGATGACGTCGCCGGATTCGATCCGGCCCTGCTCGAGGCCTGCGAGCATGTCCTCTTCGGAGTCGAACACCCGCGCCGGGCCCGAGAACCGCAGACCCTCCTTGCCGGTGATCTTGCCGACGGCGCCACCGGGTGCGAGGTTGCCGCGCAGGATCGAGATGTGGCCGCGAGACTTCACGGCGGTCTCGACCGGAGCCACGATGGTCTGGCCCTCGGTCAGCGGCGCCGCGGCGGCGACGTTCTCGCCGAGGGTCTTGCCGGTGACGGTGAGCTGGTCTCCGTCCATGTAGCCCTTCTCGAGCAGATAGCGAATGACGCCGGGCACGCCACCGACCTCGTGGAGCTGCTCCATGACGTACGTGCCTGACGGCTTGAGGTCGGCCAGCAGCGGGACCCGGTTGCTCACCGACAGCCAGTCGTCGATGGTGAGCTCGATCCCGAAGGCGCGTGCCATGGCGATGCTGTGCAGCACGGCGTTGGTGGATCCGCCGAGCGCCATCGTCAGCACGAGCGCATTCTCGAACGACGCCCGGGTGACGATGCGGCGGGGCGTGAGCTCTCGTTCGAGGCACACCTTGATGGCGTGGCCGGCCGCCACGCACTCGTCGATCTTCGCCTGGTCCTCGGCCGGGGTGCACGACGAGAACGGCAGGCTCAGGCCCATGGCCTCGATGGCGCTGGCCATGGTGTTGGCGGTGTACATGCCGCCGCAGGCACCGGCGCCGGGGCAGGCGTTGGCGACGATCTCCTGGCGCTCCTGCTCGGTGATCGTGCCCGCGAGCTTCTGGCCATAGCTCTGGAACGCCGACACGATGTCGAGCTGCTCCTCGACGCCGCCGACGGTGGCGCAACCCGAGCGGATCGTGCCGCCGTAGACCATGATCGACGGCCGATCGAGGCGGCCCATGGCCATGACCACGCCGGGCATGTTCTTGTCGCATCCCGGCAGCGCCACCAGCGCGTCGTACCACTGGGCGCCCATGACGGTCTCGACCGAATCGGCGATGAGGTCGCGGCTCTGGAGCGAATAGCTCATGCCGTCGGTGCCCATGGACATGCCGTCGGACACGCCGATGGTGTCGAAACGCATCCCGATCAAGCCGGACTCGACGACGCCACGTTTGACGTGATCGCCCAGCCCGCCGAGGTGCATGTTGCACGGGTTGCCCTCGTACCAGCATGCCGCGATGCCCACCTGGGCCTTGTCCATGTCGGCCGGGGTGAGGCCGGTGGCATAGAGCATCGCCTGGGATGCGCCCTGCGCGGCCGGCTGGGTGATCCGCGACGACACCTTGTTCAGCTGGACAGGGGTGTCGGTGGTGTCAGAGTTCTCGGACATCGGGTGCTCGCAGTCGTGAGGGCCGGCGGATTCGCCAGAGGATAGATACTCCCTGCATCGACGCGCTGATCGATTCATGGCGCCGGGTCCGGCCGAGCACCGAGCACCGCCGGGGAGTTCCCGGCGGTGGCGCCGCCTCAGTCGATCGCGATGAGGGGCCCCTCGGCGGTGGCCGTCACCCGTGCGTCCATCCCGACGGCCTCGTCCCGAAGCACCGCGTCCATCACTGCGCTGTCGGTGGAACCGACCCAACGGCGGGCACCGGAGTCGTCGAGACTCGACAGCACCGCAGCCTCGGGACCTGCGTGGCCGGCGGTGACAGTGGCGGCATCGATGACGACGTCGACGGTGTCGCCCTCGCCGAGCGGCACCGGTGCGGCCCGCGCCATGTCGGCGCCGGTCGGTCCGCCGGCCCGGTCGTGGCGATAGCCCTCCGACGGCGGCGCACCACCCAACACCACCGTGCTGTGTTTGGAGAACCACCCGCCGTTGCCGGTCAAGAACGCGATCTCGTCGGGGGCTTCGCGCACCAGCTCGACTGCGGTGGCCGTCGGATGCATGCAGTAGCTGTTGAGGGGGCCACCGGCGAACGTCAGGCCACCGGTGATCGTGAACGGGCGATCCTCGCCGATCCCGAGTTCTCGCCGTGCGACCTGCACCGCAGCCGGAAAACACGAATAGAGATCGAGCAGGCCGCAGTCGTCGATCGACAGGCCTGCGAGCTCGAGCGCCCGCGCGCCGGAGAGACCCATGGCCGGCGAGGTATCGAGTGCGTCGCGATGGGTCGGGATCATCTCGTCGTTCGCCCCGGTCGCCGACAGCGGAAACACCCACCGGTCGCGCGGCACGCCGAGCCGTTGCGCGGTACCCGCCGACACCATCACGAGCGCGGCAGCCTGATCGACGTTGATGTTCGACGTCATGAGCTTCGGATACGGGTGGGCGACCAAGCGGTTCGACGGATCGATGGTGGCGATGGTTTCGGCTGTCGGTGCGTTGCGCAGGACCGCGTGCGGGTTGTCCGCCGCGACCCGGGCCGCGGACGCCCACAGCTCGCTGATGCGTCGCATGTGCGTTGCCGGATCCTCACCGGCACGGTGACGCAGAGCCGACTCGGCCATGGCGTAGAAGGCCGGGGCGCTGCGAACGCCCGCCGCGATCATCTCGGGGTCGACCATTTGTGGCATCGGGAGCTCACCCTCGTCGGGCACCGCGCCCTCGCGTTCGGGCTTCAGCACGGCCTGCTCGCCGCGCTTGGCGAGGCGGCGTCGGGTCCGTCCGACCTCCGACGAGCAGATCAGCGCTGCGTCGAGCGATCCCGCGGCGATGCGGGCGGCGGTGTCGCCGATGAGGTCGTAGACCTCGTTCCCGCCGATGGATGTCTTCGACGTTCGGGCGCCGGGCGTACCGAGCTCGTCTGCGACCAGCCGACCCGGATCCTTGTAGGGCCATATCCCGGCCATGACCCGTATGGCGCCCAGCGCGTCGCGCACGCCAGGCACGCCGGCATCGGCCAAGGCCAGCTCTGCGACCCGGACCATCTCGTCGATGGGGTCGTGGTCGGTGTCGTCGGAGGCGTTGCGCTGCGCAACACCGATGAGTACCGGAGTGTGTTCGTCCACCGGGCGAGCGTATTGAATGCACCCACGCCGAAGCGTCCGACGCCGCGTCTCGCCAGAGATCCGCCACCGGAGACCGTTCCGGACCCATGACGGGACCCGATCGCGACCGGTCGTACACTCTCGCCATGCCGGAAACACAGGACCGTCCCGGGCCGTTCACCCGGACCTTCACCGGCTTCGTCGACGAGCGCTGGCTCGATGCCAACGGCCACATGGGCGAGGGTCACTACGGCCAGGTCTTCGCGGACGCCACCGACGCCATGCTCGTGATGTTGGGCTTCGACCCCAGCCTCGAGCACACCGCAACGGTGTACTTCACGACCGAGACCCACACCGTGTTCCGGGACGAGCTGCTCGAGGACGACCGCATCGCCGTCGACACCTTCGTGGTCGGGGTCGACGAGCTGCGCCTGCAGTTGTTCCACGAGCTCCGACAGATCGACGACGAGCCCGACGACGACGGCAGCCCGGCCGAGGTCGTCGTTGCCACCCAGGAGTCACTGCTCGCGCTGGTCGATGCCGACACCGCGTCGATCGCAGCGCTCGACCCCGACACGGTCGAGCGCATCGCGGCGCTGCAGGCGCCGGTCGAGGCGTCACTGCTGGGGCGCGCCATCGCCGGACCGTGACCGACGGCGACGACGCCGGTCGGTGGGAGTTCTGGATCGACCGGGGGGGCACGTTCACCGACGTAGTCGCCGTGGCCCCGGACCGCACGGTGCACAGCTGCAAGGTCCTGTCGGAGCATCCGCATCGCCGCACCGATGCCGCTATCGCCGGCATCCGCCAGATCCTCGGTGTGCCCGAGCCCGACCCACTGCCGCTCGGCACGATCGCCGAGGTGAAGATGGGCACAACGGTGGCAACCAACGCCCTGTTGGAACGCCGCGGTGAATCCACGGCGCTGGTGATCACCCGGGGGTTCGGCGAGGCGTTGCGCATCGGGACCCAGGCCCGGCCCGACCTGTTCGCACTGGACATCGAGCTCGCCGATGTCGTGTACTCGACGGTGGTCGAGGTCGACGAGCGAGTCGCCGCCGACGGCACCGTGCTGGTCCCCCTCGACGTCGAGGCCGCCCGCAGCGACCTCGCACGCGCACAGGCTGCGGGTTGTACGGCCGCGGCCATCGTGTGCCTGCACGGCTACCGGTACCCGGCGCACGAGGCGCGCCTCGCCGAGCTGGCCGCCCTGGCCGGGTTCGCGCAGGTGTCGGTGAGCCACCGCGTCGATCCGCTGATGAAGCTCGTGCCCCGCGGCGACACCACCACCATCGACGCCTACCTGTCACCGGTGCTGCGCCGCTACGTCGACCATGTCGCCGCCGAACTCCCTGCCGATTGTCGGCTGCGCTTCATGCAATCCAACGGCGGGCTGACCGATGCCCACCGCTTCAGCGGCAAGGACGCGCTGTTGTCGGGTCCCGCTGGGGGCGTGGTGGGTATGGCCCGCACCGCGGACGCCGCCGGGTTCGACCGGCTGATCGGCTTCGACATGGGCGGCACCTCCACCGACGTCTCCCACCTGGCGGGTGAGTACGAGCGGGTCGTCGAATCCGAGGTCGCCGGGGTTCGGGTGCGCGCCGCGATGCTCGACATCCACACCGTCGCCGCGGGTGGCGGATCGGTCCTGCACTTCGACGGGGCCCGCCTCCGGGTCGGACCCGATTCGGCCGGCGCTGACCCCGGACCGGCCTGCTACGGCAACGGCGGACCGCTGACGGTCACCGATGCCAATCTCGTACTCGGGCGCCTGCGCTCCGAGCACTTCCCCCGGGTCTTCGGCCCCGACGGCGACGCGCCGCTCGACGTCGCTGCCGCCATGGTGGGGTTCGACGACCTGGCCGCCGAGGTGTCGGCGGCAACCGGCTCACCCTGGAGTCCGGCCAGCCTGGCCGAGGGCTTCGTGACCATCGCCGTCGACAACATGGCCAACGCGATCCGCCGCATCTCGGTGCAGCGCGGCCACGACGTCGGCGACCACACGATGGTCTGCTTCGGCGGTGCCGGCGGCCAGCACGCATGCGCAGTCGCCGACCGGCTGGGCATCCCTCGGGTGCTCGTGCACCCTCAGGCGGGCGTGCTGTCGGCGGTGGGCATCGGCTTGGCCGAGATCCGCCACGTGGCGAGCCGGGCCCTCGAGATCGCGCTCGACGACGCTGGGGACACGCTGGCCGAGGCGTTCGCCGCGCTCGAAGCCGAGGTGCGCGACGAGTTGGTGGCCCGGGGCGTCGCCGACGGTTCGGCGCAGCTGGTCCGCCGACTGGCCGTTCGCGTGGCGGGCTCGGACACGGCGCTCGTGGTGCCCGCAAGCTCGTCCGAGGCCGTGCGCACGGCCTTCGTCACCGCCCACCGGAGCCGGTACGGATTCGTCGATGACGACCGATCCCTGGTGGTCGAGGCCGCGCAGGTGGAGGGCATCGGTCCAACGCCGACGGTCGATCTGCGTGGCGCCCCCGATGACGGATCGACGCCGACCGACCCATCACGCACCCACCTGTTGGTCGCTGCCGGCGAGTCCCACGAGGCCCCGTTCGTCGATCGGACCGCACTGGGCATCGGGCAGTCGGTGCCGGGCCCGGCCGTCGTCGTCGAGGCGAACGCGACGACTGTCATCGAACCGGGATGGACGGCAACGGTGCTCCCCACCGGCGACCTCTGTCTCGAGCGCAGCGTCCCCCGGCCGGCCGCAGCCGGGTTGGGAACCGACGTCGATCCCGTCCAGCTCGAGATCTTCGACAACCTGTTCATGAACGTCGCCGAACAGATGGGGGTGGTGTTGGCCCAGACGGCAGCGTCGGTGAACATCAAGGAGCGCCTGGATTTCTCGTGCGCGATCTTCGGGCCCGACGGCGACCTGGTGGCCAACGCCCCGCACATCCCGGTGCACCTGGGATCGATGGGCGATGCCGTCAAGGCGATCATCGCCGCTCGTGCGGCGGCCGCCACCCACGGCGAATGCGGCATGGCGCCGGGCGAGTCCTACGTGACCAACGCGCCGTATCGCGGGGGTACGCACCTGCCCGATGTCACCGTGGTGACCCCGGTGTTCGCGAGCGCCGTCGGCGCCGAGTGGCGAATGCCGGCTGGCGAGCGTGCCGGAGCGTCTGCAGACGACGGCCCGCCCGGAGGCCACGAGACGGGCTCTGGCCGTCCGGGCGACGAGGCGTCCGCCGGCGGCCACCACGTGGCGGGTGCAGCCGAGCGCCCGATCTTCTTCGTCGCGGCGCGTGGGCACCATGCCGACATCGGTGGCATCACGCCGGGGTCGGCGCCGGCGCACTCGACCAGTGTCGACCAGGAGGGCGTGCTGCTCGACGATCACCTGCTCGTTGCCGACGGCCGGTTCCTCGCCGACGAGCTGCACTCGGTACTCGTCGGCGGGCCCTATCCGGCTCGTAGTCCCGATCAGAACATCGCCGACCTGCGCGGCGCAGGTCGCGGCATGCGAGAAGGGCATCGCCGAGCTCCGGCGTGTGGTCGACCACTACGGCCTCGACGTCGTGCACGCCTACATGGGCCACGTCGAAGCCAACGCCGAGGCATCGGTGCGCCGGCTGCTGCGAGGGCTGGCCGACGGCGCGTTCGTGTCCGAGACCGACGACGGCCACCGGGTGCAGGTGGCTGTTCGGATCGATCGGGCAGCGGGAACGGCAGTCATCGACTTCACCGGCACCAGCGGCCCCCATCCCGGGAACTTCAATGCACCACGGGCGGTGTGCCACGCCGCGGTGCTGTACGTGCTGCGGCTGTTGGTCGGCGATCCGATCCCGCTGAATGCCGGGGCGATGGCACCGGTCGAGCTCGTCGTGCCCGAGCCGAGCATGATCGCTCCGGCGTACCCGTCGGCGGTGGTGGCGGGCAACGTGGAGACGAGTCAGCTGATCGTCGACGCGCTGCTGGGGGCGTTCGGGGTGGCGGGGGCGTCGCAGGGGACGATGAACAACCTGTTGTTCGGCAACGACCGCCACCAGTACTACGAGACGATCTGCGGCGGTGCGGGCGCGACGGCGACCGCCGGCGGTGCGAGTGCAGTGCACACCCACATGACGAACTCTCGGCTCACCGATCCGGAGGTGCTCGAGTGGCGGTTCCCGGTGCGGGTCGAGGTGTTCGCGGTGCGGCACGGCTCCGGTGGTGATGGCGCTCATCGGGGCGGCGACGGCGTGATCCGTCGGCTTCGGTTCGGCGAGGCGATGGAGGTCAACATCTTGTCGTCGCGTCGCGTGGTGGCGCCCTACGGCATGGCCGGCGGGTCACCGGGCGCAGCGGGCGTGAACCGGGTCGTGCGAGCCGACGGATCGGTCGAGTCGTTGGGCGGGGTCGCGTCGGTACACGTCGAGCCCGGCGACGCCATCGAGATCGAGACCCCCGGCGGCGGCGGCTTCGGCACGCCTCGCGTCGGATGATCGCCGGCGGTCCGCCAGTGGAGGCGCGACCATCCCTAGAGTGCGGTTGTGTCATCGAGCCTGCCAACCCGCCTGTACGTGGACCCCGACGCATACGAGGCCGAGCGCCGAGCCGTGTTCGGCAACGAGTGGATGATCCTCGGACGCACCGATGAGCTGTCGCACTCCGGCGCCTCGAGGATCTCGTCCTTGGTCTTGAAGTAGTAGTAGATGTTGCCGCGCGGTACCCCGGCGGCCTCGACGACATCGCTGAACGAGGTCTGGTTGTAACCCTTGTGGTAGAAGAGCCGGTTGGCGGCCTCAACAATCCTCTGGCGGGTGCGTTCGCTCTTTCTGGGCATCGGCATACTAATCAGACGGACGTACGAATTATTCGATTGATGGGCGAAGTATAGCCTGTCGCTGGATGTACGTACGAAAGCCCGGGTTTGCGGCGGTTCCTTCGCGGCCGGTGAATGGCGATAATGCCGGACTGTCACGCACCATCGCCCGGAGACCCCGATGCCACAGTACCGCTCACGCACCACCACCCACGGTCGCAACATGGCCGGCGCCCGCGCCCTGTGGCGTGCGACAGGCATGAAGGACGGCGATTTCGAGAAGCCGATCATCGCGGTCGCGAACTCCTTCACCCAGTTCGTGCCGGGGCATGTGCATCTGAAGGACCTGGGACAGCTGGTGGCGCGCGAGATCGAGGAGGCGGGCGGCGTCGCCAAGGAGTTCAACACCATCGCGGTCGACGACGGCATCGCGACGCAATCATGAGGTGAAAGCTCTATGGAATCAAGACAGATGTTGGAAAGCTTTATGAGTCAATACGGGTGGGACTACGATGTGCTGGAAGGAGATTTGCTGTTGACGGGGTTCAGAGGCGCAGATTCCACCTTCCGGGTCTTCATTGAGCCAGGCGAAGTCTGGGTGATCATGGCTATCGTTCCTTACGTGGCTCGTCCAGTGGATGAGTGTCAAGCACGCTTTTGGTCATTTCTGATGCGTCTCAACTATGAAATGAATCTGGCCAAAGTGAGCTGCGATCCAGAGGGCGACGTTGTACTGTCTGTTGAACTCCGTGCCACAGACCTCCGTTTTTCTGACTTTAGAGAGGGACTGGATATCCTGGTTTACTATGCCGACAGATTCTATATACCGCTGACCAGGCTGGCAGTTGATCCTGACAGCACGATGCCCGAACTATCTGATTTATTGCCTGATTTTTCACAGATCACTGTTGAGGACGTGGCATGAGCGGCATCAGAGGAGGCCAGAGAAAATCCACGCCAGGTGGAGGATCCTTCAGCAGCAATGGCGCACCAGTTGCGGTCTATGGAACGACCCCGTCCGCCATCGGTTTGAGCGCGAATACTGGCAGGACTGGGAGCAGGTTGTACCAGCTACGCTGGAGGCGATGCAGCAGCTAGCTGCAGTGGTGAAGGCGGCCCGACGCGAGGTGCGCTAGTGCGCCCTGGTCAAACCTATCTGCCAAGGCTGCATGACTAAAGCGAGTAGAATGCTCTTCGCAGAGACCGGGTCACATACCTGATCCAGGCATCAAGAGACGCACAACGCATGGCCAGTGCAGGTGTGATAGTATGCGCCTTAAGAGGTAAAGAAAATCAGGCACGCCGTGGCTGCGAGGTGACTGTATATGACAACTTGCCGGCGCGTACACTGATGGTACAACCAAATATCCGAACTATGCTGCCAAAACACGGTACCTACGCCGATTACGATACTGGCCAGATCACTGACCACGAATACTGAACTCTAGTACTGCGGCGTCGTACGAAGTTTCGAATGTGCTTTTTCTATCGCCATCACCCCAGACCATAATACGCTCAAACTAAACCGTTCACCGGCGTCCGGGTAACCACCACCCACCAACATGCAATCTCCACCACCCGGGCCCAGCACAACACTGCCAAAGGAGGCACACCAATGACAGACGCAGCCCAGACCGAAATAAAACGAGCCCGAATCCTCCTCGACGAACGCCGCTGGAAAGACGCCGAAACCCACCTGCGCCGCGTCCTCAAAGCCACCCTAACGGTACAACCTGCAGCGCCCACCTGGCAGCGCCTGCTCTACCGCCAAAATGGCCTTTGGCGAAGCCATAAAGTCCACCGACCATGCTTTCTCTCTCAATCCCACCTGCCCCGCCGCCTACGAAGCCCGTGCCCGAGTACTCGATGATAGGGATGGTTATGAGTCGGCGCTGGCTGAGCTCGACCGTGGCCTGGTTGCCAATCCAACCCATCCGGATCTCCTCATGGTAGCTGCAACTTCCGTTTTCTCCTCGAAAGATTCTGCAAGGGTTTCGCGTTACGCAGACCGTGCCAAGAATGCTGCGCCCAATTCCTCCAGGCTGCATTCGCCCAAGGCGAAGCCCATCAAATTGCAGGCGATCTTGAGCGTGCCCTAGTTACCTACAAGAAAGCCATGACAATCAACCCTCATTACTTGCTCTCCTATGCTAGATGCGCCGACGCGTGCGAGGAACTGAAGGACAACAAAGCAGCCACTGAAATCCTGACCGCGGCTATCAATCAAGCACCCCAGAGCGGTTTTGGCTGGTACGAACGGGGAAACTTCAAAAGGTATGCCCTTGACGATCACAATGGAGCTATCAAAGACCTCACAAAAGCTCTGGAGCTCGATCCCAACTATTCTAGCGCATACGCCGGCCGAGGGGTTGCAAAGACGAAGACTGGTGATCACAGAGGTGCCCTATCCGATCTCAACAAGGCGATCGAAATCGACCCAGATGCTTCGTGGGCACTTCTCCAAAGAGGAATCCTGAAGCGCTCCCATCTGAAAGACCCCCGAGGGGCAATCGAGGACTACACGGCGGCTCTGAGAATCAATCCGAAAGACAAGTATGCCCTGGCGAATCGATACAACGCGAAAAAGGATATTGAAGATTACCAAGGCGCCTCGCCGATCTCGACGCTGCCATCCAAATCGATCCCAACTACGAGTGGGCCCTTTTCGAGCGTCGGTGGCTTCCAGCGGAACCCGCCTCAGCGATTTTCAGTGGCTCAATACCGGACTACAAGCGTGCGATCAAGATCGATCCTAAATACCAGGTCGCCCTCAACAACCTCGGCTTCGCCCAGCAAACACTCAAAGACTTCCAAGCAGCCCTCCGCAACTACGACCTCGCTCTGGCCATAGACCCCGAATACGACTTGGCCTTGCGCAACCGTGCCGGATGTTGCGATGAAATGAACGACCGGCAGGGTGCCCTATCCAGCCGTGCCCGTCTCTACCAAGTGGAGCCCCGACAGCTGGTCAGCTACAAAGACCCAGACTCCGCCCTCTGGCACGAGCGCGCATTCCGCCATTTCCAAACCGAACTGCAGTTCCAAGTTAAGAATGGCGGAGAACGTTTTGTCGAAGCCTGGGAGTGTTATCTCATCTGGGGGGTCAAATCCTCGCAGACCTGGCACGAAGGTACCTCATCTATCGTTCACGAAGGCCGCTCCGGCGCCGGATATCTGTGCCTCACCGACCGGAACCTCTACATCGTCACCCTCGGCGAACTCACCCGCCACTTCATCAAACGTCGCGGCATCATGGGCCGCCTCTTCCTGGCAGCCCTCCGCAACATCGACATGAGCCGCCGCGAGCTCAATGACCGTACATGGACTTTTACCCACGGTGACATCCGCGGAATCTCCTCCGGCGAAGAAGGCGTCACCATGCAGACTGTCTCCGAAACGTGGCAGTTCATTCCCTACTTCTCTGGCGACGCCTCTATCATCCTCACTGCCCTCGACCTCGCCCGCGCCGGCCGCATCGCCGAGCTCTTCCGCTCGCCAGAGCCCGAACCCGAACCTACCGCACCCCAACCCCTTCCATCCGCCCAACCCGACATCTTTGCTTCCATCCAGCAACTCGGCCAACTCCGCGACCAAGGCCTCATCACCGAAGAAGAATTTGAGACCAAAAAAGCGGAACTCCTCTCCGACTGTAAGGACCTACAACTCATCCAACCTCAATCGTTAACTGGGCGGTAACCGATCCCGCCCAGTTTTCTGTCCACGAATCTCTCAGTCATCATTCGGGCTTCCGCGAATTCCCCTCTGCATCCTGACCTGGAGCTGGCGGCCGGAGGGCGGGATATCGGCTCGTCTCCAGACAAGTGAGCAAAAGTAGGAGCAATGCAAGAAACTACGTGCAATGCACCTTTTGTGCGGAAGCGCCACCGTTCGTACACAGCGCCAGGTCGGTAAACCAGTTGCCGGTTGCCCGCCACAAGACCTGGTAGGTGTCATCTTTCTGTCAGTTTCTGGTTTTATCAACTCCCTGCGGACTCACCCATAGCTCCTACCAAAAGATATGACAGGTCTGCCACCAGCCACCCGTTGCTGTCACTGGGCCTGGCAGTTCTAATCACACCGGGCTGCCTTCCATCCTGACTTGGAGCTGGATCAGCTCGGAATTCCATTCCTCGCTGAGCCAGGCTGTGTGAAAAGTCGCTGGAAATCCGGCGTGTGGAGGGCCGGTTGCCTCTTCGGGGCATAATTGGACATGCTGTCCCTATTCTTACCCGAAAAGAGGGGCAAAAGTGGGGCCCTGGCCCTATTTGGCGCGAAAAACCTGACTTTTCACACAGTCTGGAGCCAGACTGTGTGAAAAAGCGTCTCTCATGGCATAATGTGGTCAATTAGAACCACAAAGCTCGGCCAGGGAGGCTGTATGGGTTTCGTACAAGGTGTCCATCGCAATCAGGTCGTGATGTTTCCCGAATCTCTCGATGAGTACATAGGGATGACAACCCAGTGCGTTTCATTGATGCCTTTGTGGACAGCCTGGATCTTGAGGCTCTTGGTTTCCAGCGAGCTGTGCCGATGGACGAGGTCGACCGCCGTACCACCCCGGCGACCTGCTGAAGCTGTATTTGTATGGGTATCTGAATCGGGTTCGGTCAAGCCGAAGGCTAGAGCGAGAGCTCAGGCGGAACGTAGAAGTGATGTGGTTGTTGGGCAAGCTGACACCGGATTTCAAGACAATCGCCGATTTTCGCAGCGATAACGGCAAAGCCATACGGGAAGTCTTTCGGGAGTTCACAGAGATGTGCCGTAGACTGGAGCTATTTGGGGGACAGTTGGTGGCGATAGATGGCAGCAAGTTCAAAGCGGCCAACAGCCGAGATCGGAACTTCACCGAGCGCAAGCTGAAAAGGCTAAGAAAGAGCTAGACGGGAAGCTGGAAGCGTTATCTTGAGGAGTTGGACAAGGCAGACGAAGAGGAGCAAGACAACGAGAAGCCGACAGCAGAAGAACTCCGAGGAGAAGATCGAGTGGCTGAGGAACCGCAAGGAAGACTACGATGAGATCGCAAGAGCGGATGGACAGATAGGGGAAAGCCAGGTATCGCTGACCGATCCGGACGCGCGGAGCATGAAGTTGGGAGTCAACCGTGGGCACGGAGGTCGCCTACAACGTGCAGATCAGTGTCGATGCCAAACACAAACTGATCGTGGACCACGAGGTCACCAATGAAGGCATCGACACAAACCAATTGAGTTCGATGGCCATTCGGGCGAAAGAAGTGCTGGAGTCGAAACTCTTGAAGTGCTGGCGGACAAGGGATACTACAACCGCGAAGAGATCAAGGCCTGCAGGGATGCTGGAATTGTACCCTACCTTCCCAGACCAAACATACTCGCACGCGGAGAGGTGTGTCAGCAAGAACGCTTCCGCTATGATGCAGAAGAATGATTGCTACCAGTGCCCTGCGGACAAGACCCTGACGTACCGGCATACAACGAGCCTCGGTGGAGAGCTGGTTCGCTTCTATATCGGAGTGGCTCGAACATGCAATCAATGTGCACTCAAAGCAAAGTGTACAGTACGACCCGATGGACGCCAGGTTAGACGCTGGGTACACGAAAAGGTGCTTCTAGATATGGCTCGTCGAGTGAAGGCAGAACCTGAAAAGGTCAGGCAGCGCAAGTGCATAGTCGAGCATCCATTTGGCACGATCAAACGCAGTATGGACCAGGGCTACTTTCTCACCAAAGGGTTGGCCGGAGTGCGTACCGAGACAAGCCTGACCATGCTGGCATACAACTTTAAACGGGTCCTGACGGAGTTCGGAACGCAGTCCCTAATAGAGGCAATGCAAATATAGGCGCCAAGGGTCTACGCCCGTGGCGAGGTGAGGTTGACCTCGACTAACCGTGGCGGAGGCTCCTTGTGAATCGAAAAATGAGGTCCTAAAATTCTGCCCCTCCGCTAGGATTTCTCACACGGTCTGGAGCGTATAGATTCAGCTCGGAGCAGGTCCGAATCCAGCGGCCTCTGTGCCCCACTACTCTCCCCGCCAGAGCCTGCCCGCGCGCCGCCAGGTGCTCACGAGAACGATAAGGCCCACAACTCCCCCTATCAACAAACCTTCTGTCTCGCCGGCACCCGGCAGGATGTTCATAGCCAGGATTCCGACCAGCCCGGACACCATCATCGCCACGACAAGGCCGATGACCACGGAAACCAGCGCAGTTAAACGTTGCGGCTTTGCTTGTGGCGCGCTCCAGTCTGACGTGGAACGGGGCTGGACCTGGACCCTGGCCGCGGGTTGGGCGGACCGGCTGGATGGCATCTTTCTCTGTGGTTGGCCCTGGACCCACCTCTTCCCGTCATACCTGTACCACTCGCCCGATTTCATGCCCACCATCCACCATGACCCGGCCTGGTCCTGGACCATCAGTTTTTCCAGACGCGATTCAAACTGCTTTTTCGAGATCCGTCCCGCAGCAAGATCCAGGCGCAGCTCATACGCCTGGGCCTCCACGCGCCCGAATTCGTCGTTAGAAAACTGGGGCCTTGCCGGTTGGTGCTGCCTTGCCGCTTCCGCTTGCTTCTGTGATTGCCAGGCGCCGCCCATATCTCTCTGGCGCTGCATTTGGTCCCGCATCTGCTGCTGTTGGCGCTGCATTTGCTCTTGCACCCGCTGCTGCTGTTGCTGCTGCTGCCGCTGTTGCTGCTGGCGCTGCTGTTGTTGCTGAAATCCTTGGTTCATGATGCTGTACCTCCTCTCAGGGTCCTGCTGGCTAGCTCTGGGGCTGGCCGCTGGCGGCCTGGTTCCACTTTTTCCGTTGTTCGGCCATGGCCGAAGCTGCCGAGTTTGTGAATCCCTGCATGCCCTGCTGCCTTTCAGCGGGCGTTTTGCCCTGTTGCAGGACTTTGTTGGCGGCGTCGACCATCTGGTTGATGCCCGAGCGGTAATCCTTGCGCCCGTCCTTGTTTTCGATCAGCAACGACTTCATCCAATGCTCCCGGTCCCGGCCAAAGGTTTGATCCACTTTTTTGTTAAAATCCTCGCGTGTATAAGGCTTGCCGTCGCGTATATGGGGATTATCCTGTCCTTTGGCATCTTGCATCATCCAGCTCACTGCGTGTCGCGCCCCCAGTGCATGGCACTCTGCCTTGTGGGCATCGTGGGTTTCGCCTATCGCCTTGACGATCTCGCGCCCTTGTGTGATCCCATAGGCCGCGATGCCGCCCATCGCCGCCGAGCCAGCCAGTGCCCCTTCCCCGGCAAACTCCGCCGCGTGTCCCACAGCTTCGGCCGCAAGCCCTCCAACATGCAAGGCCGTGTCCAGGGTGCTCGATTTGGGCAATTCAGCGCCCCGGGCACGATGCCCGGCCTCTTGTCCTATCTTGCGGGCCTCCGCCTGCTTGCGGGCTTCGGTGACTTTTCGCCGCTGGTCTCTTTCTTGTTCCCGCCTTTGGTCGCGGCCTCTATCCGACCGCTTGCCCTTGTCTTTGCCACTTCTGCCCATACTAACACCTCCTGTTAGGGCGTTCCTTCGTGCCTGGCGCCGCCTCAG
>CAVQUE010000013.1:0-19365 GCA_963716795.1 uncultured Acidimicrobiaceae bacterium
CGAGCTCCGCACCACCACCCGCATGAAGATGCCCGACTGCTGCGTCATCGCCTCGGCCGCCAACCACGCCACGGCGATGGCCACCTTCGACGAGCAACTCGCCCGCCACGCTCCAGCCGGCCGACACGTGTGCCAGGAGGGAACCGGGCTGTCCGACGGATCCTGACGGCTCGGCGCCGACCGCGTCGGCGCTCATCGCAGGTGGAGCCCACGGCCTCGTCGAAGAGCCCGCGCCGCACAGGCCGCGTGGTCTGCAAGGATTGTCGCCATGGCGCTGACCACCACAGTCATCACCGAAAAGGGCGGAGCCGGCAAGACCACCGTCACCCTCGGCCTGGCCTCGGCCGCCATGGCCACCGGCAACCACGTCCTCGTCGTCGACATGGACCCCCAGGGCTCGGCCACCCACTGGCTCGGCATCGAAGCCGACCAGGCCGAAGGCGCCATGGTCCGCGCCCTCGACGCCCCCAAACCCGGCGGCGCCCGCGACGAACTCCTCGTCTCGTCCTGGGCCGACCACGTCCACGTCTTGCCCGCAGCGCGCGACCTGCGGGCCTGGGACGCCACGGGCAACGCCAAGACCCGCCGCACGAAGTTCGCCCGAGCGCTGAAGGGCGTCGCCGACGCCTACCCCCTGGTGCTCATCGACGCCCCACCCACCCTCGACGACCTCGCCGTCAACGCCCTGGCCGCCGCCGACCGGGCCCTGCTCGTCACCGAACCCTCGGCGCTGGGCATCAGCGCCATCGAACCCACCGCCGACCTCATCGACGAGCTCTGGCACAGCGTCAACCCCGGCCTCGACCTCGCCGGCGTCATCGTCAACCGCATGCCCGTCTGGTCGACCGAAGCCGACAAGCAATACGACGCCCTCGGCCGCATCGTCGGACGCCGCTCGGTGTGGAAACCCACCGTCCCCCAACGCGTGCTGCTCAACCAGGCCGCCGGCGACCGCCGCCCCATCCACAGCTACGGCTTCCGCAGCACCGAACTCGCCGACGTCTTCGACAAGCTCCACCGCAAACTCATGAAGACCGCCTGAGCGGGGCGCTGCTCGGGCCGTCGACCAGAGCCGGCTCAGGCGAACGCCACGACGAAGCCGATCGTGGCCAGGAAGGTCGCGAGCTGCGTGCCGATCACGACAGAGAGCAGACGGGCGATCTGGCTCTCGAGACCGCCCTTCATCGCAGCCATCTCACCTCGGACGGCCACGAACTCGGCTGCGATCTCGCTCTTCATCGCCGAGATCTCGGCGCGCACCTCGGCCATCTCGCCGCGCACCTCAGCCATCTCGCCACGCAGCCCCGATGCGATCGATTCCAGGTCGCGCCGCGTCGCCAACACCGATGCCGGATCTCGAGGAAGAAATTCCATCATCGTCCCTGCCGGTCCATCACCCAGCGACTCCACCAACGCCTGGTGCAGTTCACGCCGGGAGCGTTCATCAACCGTCATTGCGCTACTCACTTCCCTCACCTTGTCATGACGACCAGGGAGGAAACACCACGGCCGATCCTCCGAGCGGCTGCGCAAACGGTACTGCGCCCAGACCAGCGCCTCAAGGGGAGAGGTTCCCGCAACGGGACCTTCGTCCGAGGCAGCAGCGACCGAGAGACGCACAACCGCTCGCGCCGCCCCGCAGACGACGGCGTTGGCGTGGGGCCGACGGCGACGGCGACGAGGCAACCCTCAGCGCTGCGAGGTTCGTCCCCGCCCGGCGCGACACAGGGCCGCTGCGGCCCCAGACACGTCGGCGCTCGCGCCGCCGCCGAGACGGCTGGGCACCCCGACGAAGAGTTTCCGCACCCCCCTGGCCGTCTCGGCTCGACGCCGCTGCTGCGCAGCACGCCGACACCAGCCGGCGACGTGCCGATCGGACCGAAGGTGCGACAACACGCAGATCCCGAACCCGACGGCCTGGCGCCGGAGACGAGCCGGCCAGGAAGTACCGCGTCACACCCCCTCAGTAGAGTCGAACACATGTACGACTCATCGACTGCCACGCTCGACCGACCCCGCCTCGACGCCAACGGCGACCCGACGTTGCCGGCCGTCGCCACGTCCCGTTCGCTGACCGACCTCGCCCTCGACGAACTCGAGGACGAGCTGCGCACCTTCGCCGCGGACATCAACGCGGCCACCGCCCAATGGCTCGACCTGGTCGCTGAGTTCTGCCGCCGCGAGGCCCACACGGCCTGGGGCCTGGCCTCGCCTGCGCACTGGCTTGCCTGGCAGTGCTCGCTGTCGGCCGGTGTCGCCCGAGAGCACGTGCGCGTTGCCCTCGCAGTCCAGGAACTGCCGGTGACCCACGCGCACTTCGCAGCCGGGCGGATCTCCTTCTCCAAGGTCCGTGCCATCACCCGCCTGGCCGACCCCGACAACGAACGGTCGCTCGTCCGGCTCGCCCTCAACGGCAGCGCAGCACAGGTCGAACGCGTCGTCCGCGAGTGGACCAAGGTCATCCGACGCGACGATCCCGACCGCATCGCCGTCGGTCACGAACGCCGTGGCGTCACCGAGCGCATCAACGAACACGGCAACGGGGTCATCACCATCGAGGTCGCCCCCGAGGAGACCAAGCGGGCCATGGCCGCCATCGATGCCCTCCTCGATGAGGTCGTCGACGAACCCGGCCCCTTCGACGACGACGGCCTCGACACCGATGCCTCCGCCGAAACACGCAACGCGCCCCCACGGCGGGCGACGCTCACCCAACGCCGCGCCGACGCGTTCCTCCTCCTCGTCGACGAGCACACCGGCGCCAGCAATGGAGCCGACCGCATCCAAGCCACCATCGATGTCGACCTCTCGGTTCTCGCCATGGACGCCGAGGGCACCTGCTTCGTCCGCAACGGGCCCGTACTCGCCGCCGAGACCGCGCGGCGCCTCACCTGCGACGCCGAACTCGAGGTCGTCACCAGGCGCAGCGAGGGCACCGGCGCTGCGGGCGACTCGCCGTCACCTGACGCCTCGTGCGGCTGCGGCGCCGCTGCTGGTCAGCCCGGCGACGATCTCACTGACGACGCCGATCCCGATGGGCTCATGGAGGCCGACTTCATCAGCGGCTCGTCGGCGGCCGCCTTGGCCAAGACCATCCCCGAACCGACCCCCGTGCCCGAGGAATCCCGCGGTCACGCGCACCATCCCCCGTGCCGCCCGCCGCGCCGTCGCCCGCCGCGACAAGGGGTGTTGTCGGTTCCCCGGCTGCACCGCCTCCATGTTCACCGCAATCCACCACATCGAGCACTGGGCCTGCGGCGGTGACCACGCCCTCACCAACCTCATCACGGTGTGCAACGCCCACCACCGCGCCGTCCACGAAGGCGGCTTCCGCATCGCCGGCGACGGCAACGCGCCCGTCTTCCTCCGTCCCGACGACTCCCCCATGACCGTGCCCCCCGCAGACGGCGACGCCACCGTCATTCTCCAAGCCAACACGCCGCTCGCCCTCGGACCAAAGACCCTGTCCCGAGGCACCGGCGACCCCCTGAAGCTCGACTACGCCATCGGCGTCTACGCCGAGCTCCACCCGAACACCCGGATCCGCAGTCACGTTCCCGCGGGAACGTCCCCCGCCGGCTCGCCGGCGTGCACCCGACCCCGCGATCGGGCCGAATCGGGCCCGATCCCGCCGCCGTCGCGCACCTGAACCGGCCCGGATCTCTGCGACAACGACAAGCCTCTGGTTCCGCGCGCCCACACGGATGGGAGCTGGAATCCCAGCTGGGCCGAGTACCGGCGGCGCACGCGCCGACAGGACGTCGACCTCGCAGCGGGTGCGGCGGGCACTCGCACGCCACGATCGAGGCCAATTGCGCCGACACGTATTGCTGCAGCGACTGGCCCGCGCCCGCAGCGCGTCGCACGAGCGTTGCGTCCCGTTCACAACGGGCGGACAATTCGGCTCGGGTGCGCCCTCGCAGCCACACCGGTGGGCGTAGAGTCGGCGCTTCGGAGCCGACATGGCGTCAGCCCGGCTGAGACCTCACAGGGGTGAGCGGTGCGCAAGCGTGTGACGTCGTCACTGATCGCGTTGGTCGTGCTCGTCGGGCTGGGATTCCCCGCCGCCGCCAGGGCCCAGGACCCGCCCCTCCAGCGCAGTGCCGAAACCGGCGACATCGTCGTCGGCGCACTCCCCGACGGCTGGGCCATCGCCACCGGCCGGCGCGGAACCGAACTCACCTACACCCTCGACCAGCCGCTCCCCATCACCTCGGCCCGACCCGAGTTCCGCAGCGGGGACCTCGTCATCGGCCATCCCGAGCTCCGCCCCGACGACGGGCCCCACGGCACGCTGGCCGTCGCCGTCGACGGCGCCCTCGCCGACCTCCTGACCGCCGGCAACCCCCAGCTCTCGCTCTGGCTCGGACCGCGCCGCATCGACGCCCCCGGCAGCGGCCGCGACATCCCCGGCACCACCGACACCGTCGACCCCACCGCGTTCGGACCCCGCACCCCGGTTGCCGCCTCGGCCGACCCGGGCCGGCCCGGCCCCTACCGCACCCGCAGCTTCGACTACGCCCTCGACCCCCTCCCCTTCGGCGGCTACCGCCAACCCCTCGAAGTCGTCGCCGAGGTCATCGCCCCCCGCAACGCCCCCGGCCCCCGGCCCGTCGTGCTCTTCCTCCACGGACGCCACGCCACCTGCTACATCCCCGGCGACCCCACCTTCCAGGGACTCGAGTGGCCCTGCACCGGCGACTCGGTGCCCATCCCCAGCCACCTCGGCTACCGCTACGTCGCCGAACTGCTGGCCTCGCAGGGCTACGTCACCGTCTCCATCAGCGCCAACGCCATCAACGCGCAGGACTTCCGCGGCGACGCCGGCGCCGCCGCCCGCTCGGCGCTCATCCGCCACCACCTCGGACTCCTCGCCCGTTGGAACCGCCCGGCGACGACCCCATCGGCGGCCGCCTCGACCGCGCCCTCGACATGGACCGCGTCGTGCTCGTCGGGCACAGCCGCGGCGGCGAAGGCGCCGAACGCGCCGCCGTCGACACCGGCCGCCGGGCCCGCTGGCGCATCGTCGGCCTCGCCGACATCGCCCCCACCGCCTTCGGCCGCCAGACCGCACCCGGCATCGCCCGCGCCGTCCTGTTGCCCTACTGCGACGGCGACGTCAGCGACCTCCAGGGCCAGACCACCATCGACTCCAGCCGCGACCTCGCCGACGGCGACCGATCGCTGCGCTCGGCCGTGATGATCCTCGGCGCCAACCACAACTTCTTCAACACCGAATGGACGCCGCGCACCGCCGTCGCCCCTGCGGTCGACGACGCCGAGTTCCTGGGCGGCGGCCGCGCCTGTGACGCCCAGGCCGGCAACCGCCTCACCGCCGGCCAACAACAAGCCGTCGGCGCCACCTACATCGCAGCGCTCGCCGCCGTCGCCACCGAACGCGACCCCGACGCCGCCACCCTGCTCGACGGCTCCGCCGTGCGCGCCCGGTCGGCCGGTCGGGCCACCGTGCTCACCCACGCCCTCGGCGCCAACCGCACCATGCTGTTCGAAGCCGACCCCGGCGCCCTCACCGGGGGCCTCGGCGTCGACAGCCGCATCTGCGACGGCATCGCCAGCCGCGGCGGCACGCCCACCGGCTCCAACTGCGCGGCGGGCGCCGACTTCTCCAGCCTCCCCCACTGGCTGCCCTTCGGGGCCGGCGACCTCCCCCGCACCCAGGCCTGGGACATCCGCTGGCGACGAGCCGGCGCCGAACGCAGCGCCCAGATCGCCTTCGCCGCCACCGACCTGCGCTCGAGCGACGCCGTCGAGTTGCGCATCGCCGCCGACCCCGGCTCGACCCCGGCCCGCTTCGCCGTGCGCGTCGGCGACTCCCGCGGCGTCACCGCCATGCTCGGCACCGTCCGCCTCACTCCCCTGCCCGGCACCCGCACGCCGCTCGGCAAGGTCTGGGCCCAGACCGTCCGCATGCCCCTCGACGCTGCCGTCGGCATCGACCGCTCGCGCATCACCACCATCGAGATCGTGCCCCTGTCGGACTCGGGCCGCATCTGGGTCCTCGACGCCCACGCCTGGCGCCCCGGCGTGCCCCGCCAGGACGCCATCTTCCTGCCCCGGATCAACGTCGGCTCACGCTCCGTCACCGAGGGCGACGACGGTGTCCGCACCGTCAACGTGCCCCTCCGGGTCATCGGCGACATCCGCACGCCCGGTGTCGTGTACGCCGTCGTCACCAGCCCCCGATCGCGCCGGCCCGACGTCCGCCGCATCACCCTCACCCCCGGCGCCAGGCCACGTATCGCTGTCGAGGTCGAGGGCGACACCTCGTTCAGCGCAACCGCCCAGACCATCCAGATCACGCTGCTGGCCGGCCCCGGCGCCACCACCGGCCG
This sequence comes from uncultured Acidimicrobiaceae bacterium, assembly GCA_963716795.1. Taxonomy (GTDB): domain Bacteria; phylum Actinomycetota; class Acidimicrobiia; order Acidimicrobiales; family UBA8592; genus CAVQUE01. Next base: position 6,354 of record CAVQUE010000013.1, read on the forward strand.
GTACCAGGGTCGGGTCCGGGTCCGGGAGGACGACCCCGCACCCACCCTGACGTTCACCGCGCCCGAGACCGTCTCCGAGGGCGAGACCATCGTCGTGCGCGGCCGGCTGTCCGAACCCATCGGCGACTGGCTCTTCTACCAACTGCGATTCCGCAACCCAGACGGCGACCTCGCCGCGCTCGACACCGACGACCTCACCGAGGACTTCCTGATGCAGTGGCTGGGCTTCGTGCCCGAACCCCGCGCAGTCCGTCACCGACCTGTTCGGCTTCATCTCGGTCCGGCGCGCCAGCGGCACCGGCGCCTTCCGCCTGCCGCTGCGCATCGACGAAGCCACCGAGCCCGACGAAGGTATGACCGTCGTGGTCCGCCCCCAGCGCCGCGACCCGCTCCTCGACGGTCCCGTCCGCCTCGACGTGACCGTCACCGACGTCCCCACCGTCGGCTGAGCCGTTCGACCGGCCGGCTACTCCCGCCAGTCGAGCAGGTCGCGCATGGCGGCTTCGAAGTCCTCGAAGCTCATCGAGTCCTTGGCGGCGATGACCAGCTCGGCGTCGGTGCCCACCGGCCAGCGCAGCCGCGGCACGTCGGTCGTGGCAGCGGCGACGATGGTGTCGGCCACCAACTGGGCGTCGGGTGTCGCCGCATCGCCGTCGCCCGGCGCGCTCGCCGCAATGAGGCCCTTCTGCGCGGCCGCCCACCGCTGCCAGCGCTCGTACTCGGCGGAGCCGGGTTCCATGCCCGCCGCCACGATGGTGTTGTCGCCGAGCGACGTCGGGAACGAACCCGGCTCGATCAACGCCACCCGGACCCCGAGGTGCGAGAGCTCGAAGTGCAGGGCCTCGCTGATCGCCTCGAGGGCGTGCTTGCTGGCGGCGTAGAGACCCGCATACGGCGTGCCCACCCGACCCGCCAACGACCCGACGTTGACGATGACGCCCGATCCCCGGGCCACCATGTGCTGGGCCACGGCGCGTACCACGCGGACGACCCCGGTGACGTTGGTGTCGAGCTGGCGATGCATCTCGGTGTCGGAGAGCAGATGGATGGCGCCGACGACCTCGATGCCCGCGTTGTTGACCACGATGTCCGGCGCACCCGCAGTGGCGATGACCTCGGCGATCGCCGCCTCGACCGACGCAGGATCGGACACATCGAGGGCCACGACCTCGACGCTCGTCCCAGCCGCCGCAGCGGCCTCGTGCAACGGGACGGCCTTGGCCGGGTCACGCATCGTCGCGAACACCCGGAACCCCTGCCGTGCGAACTCCACTGCCGCCAACAAGCCGAATCCGGAGCTGCAGCCGGTGATGAGGACCACCCGGTGGACCTCGGAGCCTTCGTCGTCTGTGCTCGATGCGCCGGTCATGGCTCGATCCTGTCAGACCACGACCCGAGGTGTCCTCAGTGGACGCCCTCGTTGCGCAGCACCGCAGGGATGGTCCGGCTCAGGATCGACAGATCGTTGCGAAGACTCCACCCCTCGGCGTAATCGACGTCGAGTTCGGCGCGCTCGGGGAACCGGATGTCGTTGCGTCCCTCCACCTGCCAGCGGCCGGTGATGCCCGGGTACATCGCCAGATACGCCTCGGCCAGCGGCCCGTAGAGCTCGAGCTCGTCGCGCACGACCGGGCGCGGCCCGACGATGCTCATCTCACCGTGCAGGACGTTGATCAGCTGGGGCAGCTCGTCGAGGCTGGTCCGTCGCAGGAACCTGCCGACGCGGGTGATCCGCGGATCCTCGTCGAGGTCGAGCTTGAAATCGTTGTCGCGATATTTCCCATAGAGCGCCGGATCGGTCCGGAGGCGCTCCTCGGAATCGACCCGCATGGTGCGGAACTTCAGGACCTCGAACTGCGCCCCGTGCCGGCCGACGCGCCACTGTCGAAACAGCACCGGGCCGCGACTCGTGGCCTTGACCAGGCAGGCCACCACGACGAACAGCGGGGCGACCACGACCAGCCCGATGCCTGCCAGCACATAATCCAGCGTCCGCTTGGCGAGCAGACGCACACCCGAATAGCGGAAGCGCTCGGGCGGGACCCAGCCACTGCCGACGACCCGGATGAACGGCGGGTGGTTGTACGTGGGGCTGTCGCTCAGCAGGACGACGCGCGCCGCGCCGCCGTCAGATGCCGTCTCATGGTGTGGCGCCGCCGTCCGCGCCGACGCCATCGATGAACCACTCATGTCTCGCCCCGTCCCGTACTCGCCCCGCGGCGCAATGTACCCGCAGCGCTGCACCAGCGTCCAAACATGGCGACCGCAGCGACGTGGAATCGTGGCGCTCTCGACCACTAGCGTGACGGCCGTCACGAACACGAGGAGTCCAGCCATGACCACACTCGACGAGATCAAGACCTTCGCCACGGGGCTGTCCATGTGGGCACACCTGGCCACCGTCGGCGCCGACGGCGAACCCGACGTCGTGCCCGTCCACCCCTGCTGGGAGGGCGACGTGTTGTGGACCATGTGCGGCACCGACTCGGTGAAGGCCCGCAACGTCGCCGACAACCCCAAGGTCGCGCTGCACTGGCAGGTCGAGGCCATCGGCGACGGCGTCGAGGTCTGGGGCACCGCCGAGATCTTCGACGACGTCGACACCAAGCGCCGCCTCTGGGACGGCGTGTTCGACTACGACCTCGACGCCTTCGCCCCCGGCGGCCCCGACAACTCCCCCGACACCGCCTTCATGGCCATCTACCCCACCCGCGCCCTGCTGCTGCGCCAGTACGGCATGGGCGGCATGGAGCGCTGGAAGGCCTGAAGCCCGCTCCTGGGCGCCGCGACCACCGGTCATCCGACCCACCGGGTAGGTTCGCCCTTTGTGGGCGTACCGCGACGCAGGGTACTGTCCGAACCAGCCCCCAAGAGTCCCAGGAGATGGCGGTGGACCAGATCACCGGCGAGTCAATTCGCCACTACGTGAACACCGAGTTGAGCAAGCGCAAGATCGACGCCGATGGCGCGCGCAATGTGCTGCTCGACGCTGCTGCGCGCATCGAGTACCTCGAGGGCCTCGCGGCCTCGCTCAACACCAAGGTCGACGACCTCGCCACCCAGACCCCGCCGCCGGCTCCTGCCGCGGCTCCGGCGCCCGCTGTCGAGCCACCGTCCCAGGCTGCGCTGCGCCTGCTCGAGAACGCCCAGACCGCCGCCGATCAGACCATCGCCGACGCCGAACTCACCGCCCAGCGGGCGCTCGACGAGGCAACCGGCCTCCGGAGCGGTGCCGAAGCCGACGCCGCCCGCATCGTCGGCGAGGCCGAGACCGCCGCGGCACGCATCACCGCCGAAGCCGACGCAGCCGCCCGCAAGGTCCGCGAGGATGCCCAGGTCGAGGCCGATCACCTCACCGCCCAGGCCCGACGCGAAGCCGACGCCACCCGTGGTGACACCGAACGCGAGATCGCCGCGCTCGTCGCGGACGCCAACGCCACCGCCGACCAGATCCGAGCCGACGCCCAGACCGAGAGCCACCGCATCCTCGCCGATGCCCGGGCCCAGGCCGCTGCCGCCCTCGAGTCGACCAACGAGACCCTCGGGCGCCTCGAGCTCGTCGAGACCCACTACAAGTCCAAGATCGCCAACCTCCGCACCGAGGTGTCGTCGCTGAGCGCCCTCACCGAGCGGTTGGGCGAGACCTCGCTGGTCGACGACGACCTGGTCACCGACACCCGGGCCACCATCACCGCCACCGCAGCGGTCGCCGCCGAGGCCGTCGAAGAGCCGAGCCAGGACGCGCTCGACGACGATCTCGACGATCCCGCCGTGGCCGAGTTGGCCCGCCCGACACCGCACCCGAGGCTGCAGCCGAGGTCGCCAACGAGACGGTCACCGTCGACGAACCCGCGACGCCGGCGCCTGCGACCGCCATCGACGACGCACCCCCGCCGCCCCCGCCACCGCCCGCACCGGTGCAGGCACCGGCCACCGGCAGCGTGTTCGATGCCCCGCCGCCACCGCCCGCTCCCCCGGCTCCGCCGGCACCCCCGGTGCCGGCCGACGCCACCGCCCAGGTCGCCTCGGTGTTCGACGCTCCGCCCGCCGCCGAGCCCGACACCGTCGCCAGCGTCTTCGACGCCCCGCCGGCACCACGGGCCAACGTCAGCCCCGACCATCCGGCCATGGGCGGGCGCGACGATCGCGACGTGGTCATCGACCTGACCACCGAACGCGGCGCCCGGGTCCAGAAGCGTCACCTCGACGACGCCGCCACCAACGAGCCGGCCGCTGACGCCGACGACGCCGAGCCCGAATCGGGTCCCGAGCGTCCCCGACGCCGCTTCGAGTTCTTCGGCAACGACTGACGCCTCGATGGCCGGGCCTCCGATTCGGGGCTTCCGGCATGGGGCACAGGTCCCGGATACGCCCGCGTTGGGTGACACCGCCCAACGGTGACCGGTACCGTTTGGCCCCATGGCGAACATCGCAGTCATCGGAGCGGGCTATGTCGGTCTCACCACCGCAGCCTGTCTCGCCCACCTCGGTCACGACGTCGTCTGTGCCGACATCGAGCAGTCCAAGATCGACCTCCTCAACGCCGGCCGGATCCCGATCCGCGAAGAAGGCCTCGAAGAGATCGTCGTCAACGAACTCGACTCCGGACGCCTGCGCTTCGTGCTCGGCGCGGCCAACGCATCGGCCGGCGCCCAGTACCACTACCTCTGCGTGCCCACCCCGTCGGGTCCCGACGGCTCGGCGGACCTGACCTATCTCGAGGCCGCCGCCGCCGAGATCGGTCCCGTGCTGGCGCCCGGTTCGGTCATCGTCAACAAGTCCACCGTCCCGGTCGGCACCACCTCGGTGGTCGATGACATCATCCGCCGCGACGACATCGCCGTGGTCTCCAACCCCGAGTTCCTCCGCGAAGGCACCGCGGTCCACGACTTCTTGCACCCCGACCGGGTCGTCATCGGCGGCGCCGACCACGACGCCGCCGTCAAGGTCTCGGGGTGCAAGAAGTCATCGACGCGGTCCCTTCGCGGAGGAACTCGGGGTTGGAGCCCGCGGCAATATCGTCGCGGCGGATGATGTCATCGACCGCCGAGGAGGTGCCGACCGGGACGGTGGACTTGTGGATGACCCGGGCGCCGGCACGGGACCGATCTCGGCGGCGGCGGCCTCGAGATAGGTCAGGTCCGCCGAGCCGTCGGGACCCGACGGGGTGGGCACGCAGAGGTAGTGGTACTGGGCGCCGGCCGAAGTGGCCGCGCCGAGCAGCGCAGGCGTCCCGATCGAGTTCGTTGACAACGATCTCTTCGAGGCCTTCTTTCACGGATCGGGATCCAGGCCGCCGTTGAGGAGGTCGATCTTGGACTGCTCGATGTCGCACAGACGACGTCGTGACCGAGGTGGGCGAGACAGGCTGCGGTGGTAGACCGACATAGCCCGCTCCGATGGCTCCGAATGCTCGGCCGTGGGCGGAAAACGTACCGTTAGCCGCTGCGGCGGTGTCACCCAACACGGCGTATCCGGGACCTGTCCCATGCCGGAAGCCCCCGAATCGGAGGCCCGGCCATCGAGCATCAGTCATTACCGAGAACTCGAAGCGGCGTCGGGGACACTGGGACCCGATTCGGCTCGGCCCGTCCGCGTCCGCGGCCGCTGGTGGCGCGTCGTCGAGGTGACGCTTCTGGACCCGGGCGCCACGTTCGGTGGTCAGGTCGATGACCACGTACCGCGAATGGTCGCGCCCGCCCATGGCCGGATGGTCGGGGCTGACGTTGGCCCGTGGTGCCGGCGGGGCGTCGACGCTGGCGACGGTGTCGGGCTCGGCGGAGCGTCGAACAGCGTCTGGGCAGTGGCGTCCGCCGGCACCGGGGGTGCCGGCGGAGCCGGGGGAGCGGGCGGTGGCGGCGGGGCATCGAACACGCTGCCGGTGGCCGGTGCCTGCACCGGCTGCTGCAGGCGGGGCGGCGGGGGTGCGTCGTCGATGGCGGTCGCAGGCGCCGGGGCCCGTAGGCGGGTTCGTGGCGGTTACAGGCTGGTCTCGTTGGCGACCTTCGGCTGCAGCCTCGGGTGCGGTGTCGGGCGACCCGGCCACGGCGGGATCGTCGAGATCGTCGTCGACCGCGTCCTGGCTCGGCTCTTCGACGGCCTCGGCGGCGACCGCTGCGGTGGCGGTGATGGTGGCCCGGGTGTCGGTGACCAGGTCGTCGTCGACCAGGCTCGCCCGACCGTGGTCGCGACGACACCTCGGTGCGGAGGTTGGTCTACGACGAGCTCGAGGCGCCCGAGGGTCTCGTTGGTCGAGCTCGAGGGCGGCAGCGGCCTGGGCCGGGGCATCGGCGAGGATGCGGTGGCTCTCGGTCTGGGCGTCGGCTCGGATCTGGTCGGCGGTGGCGTTGGCGTCCGCCGACGCACCGCGCAACACGCGTTCGGTGTCACCACGGGTGGCGTCGGCTTCACGTCGGCCTGGGCGGTGAGGTGATCGGCCTCGACCTGGGCATCCTCGCGGACTGCGGGGGCTGCGTCGGCTTCGGCGGTGATACGTACGCGGCTCTCTCGCTGGCCGACGATGCGGCCGGCGTCGGCTTCGGCACCGCTCCGGAGGCCGGTTGCCTCGTCGAGCGCCCGCCTCGGCGGTGAGTTCGGCGTCGGCGATGGTCTGATCGGCGGCGGTCTGGCGTCTCGAGCAGGCGCAGCAGGGCCTGGGACGGTGGGTCCGACAGCGGGCGCCGGAGCCGCGGCAGGAGCCGGCGGCATTCTCGGCCGGTCGTCGACCTTGGTGTTGAGCGAGGCCACGAGGCCCTCGGTACTCGATCCGCGCGGCAGCATGCCGAGGCCGCACTCCGCACGCCATCGGCATCGATCTTGCGCTTGCTCGACTCGGTGTTCACGTAGTGGCGAATTGACTCGCCGTAATCTGGTCCACCGCCATCTCCTGGGACTCTTGGGGGCTGGTTCGGACAGTACCCTGCGTTAGCGGTACGCCCACAAAGGGCGAACCTACCCGGTGGGTCGGATGACCGGTGGCTGCGGCGCCCAGGAGCGGGCTTCAGGCCTTCCAGCGCTCATGCCACCATGCCGTACTCGGCGCAGGGTGCATGGCCATGAAGGCGGGAGTGGGGGAGCTGTGGGCCGCCGGGGCGAAGGCGTCGAGGGTCGTAGTCGAACACGCCGTCCCCGAGGCGGCACTAGTGTCGACGTCGTCGAAGATCTCGGCGGTGCCCCCAGACCCCGACACCATCGCCGATGGCCTCGACCTGCATGCAGCGCGACCTTAGGATATGGCGACGTTCCGGGCCTCACCGAGTCGGTGCCGCACATGGTCGCAACACGTCGCCCTCCCAGCAGGGTGGACGGGCACGACGTCGGGTTCGCCGTCGGCGCCGACGGTGGCCAGGTGTGCCCACATGGACAGCCCCGTGGCGAAGGTCTTGATCTCGTCGAGTGTGGTCATGGCTGGACTCCTCGTGTCGTGACGGCCGTCACGCTAGTGGTTGAGAGCGCCACGATTCCACGTCGCTGCGGTCGCCGTGTTTGGACGCTGGTGCAGCGCTGCGGTGCTACCGGCACACAGGGCGAGTACGGGACGGGGCGGAGCGTGGGTGGCCGTCGATGGCGCCGGCGCGGACGGCGGCGCCACACCATGAGACGGCATCTGACAGCGGCACGGCCCGCACCCATCGTGTGCTAGAGCGACAGCCCCACGTACAACCACCCGCCTCATCCGGGTCAGTGGGCGCCCGCCCGACGCTCCCGCTATTCGGGTGTGCGTCTGCTCGCCAAGCGGAGCGCTGGATTATGTGCTGGCAGGCATCGGGCTGGTCGTGGTCGCCCCGCTGTTCGTCGTGGTGGCCTGCCTGGTCAAGGCCACGTCGCGGCCCGGTGCTGTTTCGACATGGGGCGCCAGTCGGCCGGCACGGGGCGCAGGAAGTTCGAGGTCCTGAAGTTCCGCACCATGCGGGTCGATTTCGAGGAGCGCCTCCGGACCGATCCGGCGCTCTGGGAAATCTCGCGACAACGATTTCAAGCTCGACCTCGACGAGGATCCGCGGATCGCCCGCGTCGGCAGGTCCTGCGACGGACCAGCCTCAACGAGCTGCCCCAGCTGATCGACGCAGCCCTGCACGGTGAGATGAGCATCATCGGGCCGCGCCCGTCGTGCGCGACGAGCTCGAGCTCTACGGGCCGCTGGCGAGGCGTATCTGGCGATGTACCGGTCATCACCGGCCGCTGGCAGGTGGAGGAGGACGACGACATCCGGTTCCCAAGAGCACACCGACTTCGACGTCGTACGCCGAGGGATGGAGTCTTCGCAACGATCTGTCGATCCTGAGCCGGACCATCCCTGCGGTGCTGCGCAACGAGGGCGTCCACTGAAGCTCAGGGTCGTGGTCTGACGGATCGAGCCATGATCGGCGCATCGAGCACAGAGACAACGAGAAGCCGGAGATGTCCACGGTGGTCCTCATCACCGGCTGCAGCTCCGGATTCGGCTCTTCAGCGGCGTGGAACTCGCCGCAGGGGTTCCGGGTGTTCCGCGACGATGCGTGACCCGGCAGGGCCGTCCCGTTGCACGAGGGGCTCCGGCGGCTGGGACGAGCGTCGAGGTCGTGGCCCTCGATGTGTCCCGATCTCGTGCCGGTTCAAGGCGGCGATCGCCGAGGTCATCGCCACTGCGGGTGCGCCGGACATCGTGGGCAACAACTGCGGGCATCGAGGTCATCGGCGCCATCCGTCCTCTCCGACACCGAGATGCATCGCCAGCTCGACACCAACGTCACCGGGGTCGTCCGCGTGACACCCCCGTGGCCCAGCACATGGTGGCCCGGGGACCAACGTCGGGTCGTTGGCGGGTCGGGTGGGCACGCCGTATCGTGTACGCCGCCAGCAAGCGCGCCTGGAGCGATGGCGAGGCCTGCACTTCGAGGCCTATCCGCACCTGCGGGTCCGGGTGGCGCTGATCGAGCCGGGTTCGTTCCCGACGTGGCTGGGCAACAACACCATCGTGGCAGCAGGGCATGGAACCCGGCTCCGCCGAGTACGAGCGCTGGCAGCGGTGGGCGGCCGCGCAGAAGGGCTGGTCGCGAGCGCGCCGGGCGACGGCGATGCGGCGACACCCGACGCCCAGCTGGTGGCCGACACCATCGTCGCTGCGGCCACGACCGACATTTCACCGCGGCTGCGCTGGCCGGTGGGCACCGACGCCGAGCTGGTCATCGCCGCCAAGGACTCGATGAGCTTCGAGGACTTCGAAGCCGCCATGCGCGACCTGCTCGACTGGCGGGAGTAGCCGGCCGGTCGAACGGCTCAGCCGACGGTGGGGACGTCGTGACGGTCACGTCGAGGCGGACGGGACCGTCGAGGAGCGGGTCGCGGCGCTGGGGGCGGACCACGACGGTCATACCTTCGTCGGGCTGGTCGCTTGCGTCGTGCGCACGCGGCAGGCGGAAAGCGCACGGTGCCACTGGCACGCGGACCGAGATGAAGCCGAACAGGTCGGTGACGGACTACAGCGGGTTCGGGCACGAAGCCCGCTGCATCAGGAAGTCCTCGGTGGAGTCATCGGTGTCGACCGCGGCGAGGTCGCCGTCTGGGTTGCGGAATCGCAGTTGCCAGTCAGCCGATGGGTTCGGACAGCCGGCCGCGCACGACGATGGTCTCGCCCTCGGAGACGGTCTCGGGCGCGGTCGAACGTCAGGGTGTGGGGTCGTCCTCCCGGACCCGGACCCGACCCTGGTACCGGCCGGTGGTGGCGCCGGGGCCGGCCAGCGGCGTGATCTGGATGGTCTGGGCGGTTGCGCTGAACGAGGTGTCGCCCACGAGCCTGGACGATACGTGGCCTGGCGCGCGGGGGTGAGGGTGATCCGGCGGACGTCGGGCCGGCACGATGGGGATGGTGACGACGGCGTACACGACACCCGCAGCCGCCGATGACCCCGGAGGGCACGTTGGCGCTGCGGACACCGTAGTCGCCCTCGGTGACGGAGCGTGAGCCGACGTTGATCCGGGGCAGGAAGTGGCGTCCTGGCGGGGGTACGCCGGGGCGCCAGGCGTGGGCGTCGAGGACCCAGATGCGGCCCGAGTCCGACGGGGCCACGTCGATGGTGGTGATGCGCGAGCGGTCGATGCCGACGGCAGCGTCGAGGACATGCGGACGGTCTGGGTCCAGACCTTGCCGAGCGGCGTGCGGCAGGGGAGTGAGGCGGACGGTGCCGAGCATGGCGGTGACGCCGCGGGAGGTCACCGACACGCGCGCCGGGTCGAGCCGGGTCGGCGGCGATGCGCAACTCGACGGCGTCGCTCGAGCGCAGGTCGGTGGCGGCGAAGGCGACATGCTGGCGCCCGCTGCGCATCGCCAGCGGATGTCCCAGGCCTGGGTGCCGGGGAGGTCGCCGGCCCGAAGGGCAGCCATGCGGGGGAGGCTGGAGAAGTCGGCACCCACCGCGCAGTTGGAGCCGGTCGGCGTGCCGCCGCCGGCTGGCGATGCCGTCGCAGATGCGGCTGTCGACGCCGAGGCCCCCGGTGAGGGCGCCGGGGTCGGCTTCGAACAGCATGGTGCGGTTGGCGCCGAGGGCGTGGGTGAGCACGGTGGCCCACCGGCCGACCGGCCGCGCGCCGGCGGAGCCGTCGAGCAGGGTGGCGGCGTCGGGGTCGCGTTCGGTGGCGACGGCGGCGGCCTGCGATGTAGGTGGCGCCGACGGGCTGCTCTTGGCCGGCCGTGAGGCAGTTGCCGGCCTGGGCGACCGCGCAGCGGCCGCCGCCCAGGAACTCGGGCGACCTGGTTCGACCGCAGCAACTAGCATGCGCACGTCCATTCGGTGTTGAAGAAGTTGTGGTTGGCGCCGAGGATCATCACGGCCAAGCGCAGCGATCAGTAGGCCCGTGGCCGCGGCTGGAGCCGATGGTGGGTCTGGCCCTGGAGGGAGTCGTAACGTGGCGGCGCCGGGCAACAGGACCGCACGGGCGATGCCGGGTGCATGCTGGCGGCCGAAGGCGGTGGGGGCGATGTCGGCGCAAGGCCGACGATCGGCCAGCAGCCGCAGCCCGGTGTGCTGCGAACAGCGGCACGTTCGACCCCTTCGCCGCCGCCGCTGCTGCCCAACGAGCGCGACACGGTCGTGTCAAGGGCGCGGTGGAGGCGGCCGCCGGAGATATCGCCCAGGGCCGTTCCAACGGGCAAGAAGTCCGAGGTGAGGATGAGCGCCGCGGCGGCGCCGGCGTCGCGCACCGGAAGTCCTCGTTGATGGCGTTGGCGCTGATGGAGACGGTGACGTAGCCCTGCGACCACGTTGGCGACGTAGCGGTAGGCGGAGTAGCTGGGCACCGAGTCGCCGGTGCAGGGCCGCTGGAGTCCCTGGAAGGTGGGGTCGCCGGGGATGTAGCAGGTGGCGTGCGGCGTCCGTGGAGCGCGAGCGCCCGGGGCCGGGGCGTTGGGGGCGATGACCTCGGCGACGACCTCGAGGGGTTGGCGGTAGCCGCCCAAAAGGGGAGGGGGTCGAGGCGCTCGAAGCTGCGGGTGCGGGGTGGGGCCGGGCCGGCCCGGGTCGGCCGAGGCGGCAACCGGGGTGCGGCTCGAACGCGGTCCAGGTCGGACAGGTGCTGCCGGTGGTGCCGGGGAATATCACGGCCGCTGCCGGGGGCGTCGATGCGGCACGGTGCAACAAGAGGCGGCCGGCGGTCAGGAGGTCGGCAAGGGCGCCGGTCACGGCGACGGCCACCGTGCCGTGGGGCCCGTCGTGGCGGGATGGCCGATGACGAGGTCCCCGCTGCGGAACTCGGGTCGGGCCGAGGTGATGGGGAGCGGCTGGTCGAGGGTGTGAGTCGGTTCCGCGCCGGCCGGTGGCGATGGCCCAGCCGTCAGACGCCCCGACGACGATGTCGGCGGTTTTTCGGCACTCGCTGGAGGGGCAGGGCCCTGGCGGCGCCGGGGAATCCCAGCCCGATGAGCACGACCAACGTGATCAGTGACGACGTCACACGCTTGCGCACCGCTCACCCCTGTGAGGTCTCAGCCGGGCTGACGCGCCATGTCAACGCGACTCTACGCCCACCGGTGTGGGCTGCGAGGGCACACCCAACAATTGTCCGCCCGTGAACGGGACGCAACGCTCGTGCGACGCGCTGCGGCACGGGCCAGTCGCTGCCGCCGCACGCGGTCCGTCGATCGTGGCGTGCGAGCTGCCGCCGCACCCGCTGCGAGGTCGACGTCCTGTCGCACGTGCGCCGCCGGTACTCGGCCCAGCTGGGATTCCAGCTCCCATCCGTGTGGGCACACGGAGACCAGAAGCTGTCGTTGTCGCAGAGATCCGGGCCGGTTCAGGTACAGCGACGGCGGCGGGATCGGGCCCGATTCGGCCCGCCCCGGGGTGGGGTTAGCACCAGCGAGCCGGCCGGGGTATTTCCCGCGGGAACGTGGCATCCGGGTGTTCGGGTGGAGCTCGGCGTAGACGCCGATGGCGTAGTCAAGCTTGGGGTCGCCGGTGCCTCGGGACAGGGTCTTCCGTCCCGAGGGCGAGCGGCGTGTTGGCTTGGAGAATGACGGTGGCGTCGCGTCTGCGGGGGGCACGGTCATGGGGAGTCGTCGGACGGAGGAAGACGGGCAGCATTGCCGTCGCCGGCAATGCGGAAGCCGCCTTCGTGGACGAGCGCGGTGGTGGGCGTTGCGCACACCGTGATGAGGTTGGTGAGGGCGTGGTCACCGCCGCAGGCCCGTGCTCGATGCGGTGAACCTGGAGGCGGTGCAGCCGGGGAACCGACAACACCCTTTGTCGCGGCGGGCGACGAGGCGCGGCGGGCGGCACGGGGGATGGTCCGCGTGACAGCGGATCGGGCACGGGGGTCGGTTGGGGATGGTCTTGGCCAAGGCGGCCGCCGACAAGCCGCTGATGAAGTCGGCCTCCATGAGCCCATCAGGGATCGGCGTCGTGCGTGTCGCCGGGCTGACCAGCAGCGGCGCCGCAGCCGCACGAGGCGTGAGGTGACAGTAGTCGCCCGCAGCGGCCGCTGCCCTCGCTGCGCCTGGTGGCGTTTCGGCGTCGCAGGTGAGGCGCCGAGCGAATGT
>CAVQUE010000014.1:0-102895 GCA_963716795.1 uncultured Acidimicrobiaceae bacterium
TCGCCGTCCGGACCGATGTCTGGGTTCAGGCCGGCGTCTCGACTCGAGGTTCCGTCACCACCGCGGCCGGCATCGCCAGCGCTACCGAGGGTGATACCGCACAACAACTCGAACGCCGCGACCGCCCGGTCGTTTGCGGTGATCGTCCGCTCGCCCGCCGGGCGCCGGTTCGCGATCTCCCAAGCCCGTGCCGTGACCGCTGCGTCCATCCGGGCGCCGCGCTCGTCATCCATCGACCCCGCGACCGCCCACGTCCCGTCCGGGCGCTGGACCATCATCCACGCCGCTGCGGCCTTCGCCCGCTCCGCCGCCGACAACCCATCAGCATCATCGGGCGGGTCGGCGACCGTGACCAGCAGCTTCGCCAGCCACATCCGGAACGCTTCGGGGCGCAACAGCCTCGCATTCCTCGCGATCTCACCGTCATGGGCAGCCAGACGCTGCTTCTCCGACGACGACAGCCGACCCAGACGCTCGGCGAGATGATCCGCGTTCTCCGTCTTCGCCACACCCGGTCGCGCGCCACCACGTCGACACAGGCTTCGTCGTCGATGTCGATGGTGGTGCAGGCCGCACACCTTCGATACACCAGCGCGACCACCCCGAGCAGTCGGCTCAGCCGGCGGGGACCTTGGCGTGGGTGGGAACCACCTCGGTGATCGGCGCCTCGTCTGCGGCGACCTCCTCCGCGTTGCGATGGCGGCGCTGGGCGAGCACTGCGGCAACCCACCACACGGCCGCCGGCAGGACCCACAGCAGCGACGTGGCGAGCGAGTCGCCGAAGTGGCCGCGAATGGTCAGCACCGTCACCACGAACACCAGCGCCCCGGCGATGCGACCCGTCCAGCCGAGCTCGGGCTCGGGTGCCTCACGGGCCACCAGGTCGAGCAGGCTCGCCACCAGACCGGGGATCGACAGCACCACGAACGCAGTGACGAGCAGGGTTGCCGGATCGTCGATGCGGTCGCCGAGCATCTCGCCGATCGTCTTGCCGACGATCATCATCACGAGGATCTTCGGGATGCCTCGCGGCAACGCCAGGTAGAGCCATTCGATGTTGGGGAAGCGATCCTTCGCCAGCGCGATCAGCGCAGGAATGGTCGCCATCGCCGCCACGGCCCAGAGCTGCCACCGCATGCCGATGTAGGGCAACACGACGAACACGAACGTGGCGCCCTTGAACAGCGTCGAGATGGCCTTCTGGCGCGTCGAGGGCTTGGGCACGTTGTCCGGGGTCACCCGCCCGAGACGCTCGGGATACACCCGCACGGCCAGGGCCTCGGCCAGGTACCGCGCGACCAGAGCGACCAACACCACCAGGGCGATGGTGTCGGCCGATGCGGCGATGGGCAGGTCGAGCCCCGAGAGGCTCGGCAGCGACTTCACGACCGTCTGCACCGTCCACGCGCCCATCAGCGAGCCGACGACCACGGCGGCCACCGCGGTCCAGCGCTCGGCGGCCGTCGTCGCGGCGGGACGCCGGAACGGCCGCACCCCACCGGCGATCATCGGCACCGCGAACCACAACGATCCGACACCCATCAGGGTGCGCACCGAGTCGGCCGAGACGATCCCACCCGAACCCCAGACCGCGATCGCGAACACCGCTGCCGCCACCATGCCGGCGAAGGAGTCGAACGTGCCGAGCAGCACGATCGCGATCATCAGCCACAGCGCCGGCGGCACGGCATGGCCGCCGGTGTCGAACACCGCGAGCAGGCCGAGCACGACACCCAGGACCGGGCCGATCAGCGCAGCCGAACCGAACACACCACGCACCGTCGAGCCGTCCATCGCGACCCGGGCTGCGAGCGGCGAGAACGGCGCGACCATGACGGGTACCCGACGGCTCACGTCGTCCAGTGCAGAGGTGGCGGGCCATCGCCAGGTGGGCGATCGATCGCCCCAGGCCAAGCCGGCGACATCGTCGCCCAGACCCTTGGCCTTGCCCGACGCCACCTTCCCCTTGCCGCGGAACCGCCGTCGCCGTCGCCGGACCCTGGAGAGCTACCGCCTCCAGCGGCCATCGAGGTGCCCATCGCGCCGGCGGCGGAGCCGGCCGAGCCCACCGCTGCAAGGGCGGTCATGCCCGCACCGGCGCTGAGGGCCGTGAGCATCGCAAAGGCGGTGACCCCGGTCTCGACGGCCTCTTCGGGTTCGTCGACGGGATCGAAGGTGGGGAGCCCAGTGGTCTGGTCGATGCCCCGATCGATCTGCACGGCGGCGAGGTCTTCCGGTGGCGCGTCATCGACCGATGCAGCTGCGGCCTCGTCATCGGTCTCGCCTGCTGCGACCGCGATGGGTTCGGGGTCGGGGTCGGGGTCGGGGTCGGGGTCGCCGACGGTCTCGATCGTGCCGGACTCGCCGACGGTGAAGAACCAGCTTCCCGAGACCGGGCCCTCGTCGCGCTCGCCGACGAGGACGATGCGGTGCTCGCCCGGCGGGAGGTCGTCGGGCAGGCCGAGCTCGGCCTCGACGGTGCCGTCGTCGTCTGCGGTCAGGGCGCCGATGATCACCGGCGTCGAATACACGGTGACCTCGACGCCGCCGCCGGGTTTGAGGCCGTTGGCGCGCACGACAACCGAGCCGAGTGTCGAGCCTGCCGTGTCGCTGCCTGGATCGGTGTTGGCGAGTTCGTCGTCGTCGGGGCCGGGGCCGACCTCGATGGTGACCTCCACCAGGGTGTCACCGATCGCGATGACGTCTTCGGTGCTCACGGTTGCGGTGACGCCGTCGGGAGACGTGACCTCGATGGTGGCTTCGGCGGCGTCGAAGTCCGGACCGAAGACCAGGACCATGACTCCGTCGGTGTCGGCGGTACCCGAGACGGCGTCGGTGCCGCTGCGCGCCGTGGCGACGGTGGCCGGGTCGAAGCCGATGACCGTGAGAGCGAGTCCGTCGCCGCTGACGAGGGGCAGGCCTTCGGAGACCAGGGCTTCGGCGGTGATGGTCTGGGCGGCGAAGCCCACCGGGACCGACGCCGGCGGTTCGACGACCACATAATCGGCGCGGACGGGCTCGGCGACGTATCCCGGGTGCTCGAGCACTGCGCGGATCGGGTAGGTCCCGGGCTCGGTCGGCGGATCCGGCTCGCCCGCGTAGGTGATGCGAACGCCATCCAGGCCGGCTGGTTCGGTGGCGACCACGGCCGGCTGCGCTGCGTCACCGGCGTCGACGACGACGTCGCCCACCGTCAGCGTCGCCGTGGCGGCCGTGATGGTCACCTGCCGGTGCACCGGCGCGGCGTCGAACCAGCGCTGAGTGCCCGCACGAACGGCCGACACAGCGCAGGTTCCCGCAGCTGTGCTCGACAGACGGGATCCATCGACCGAACACGGCGCCGCGGCGATGAAACCCACCGGGAGTGCGCTGGTCGCGGTGGCGATCAGCTCGACTGCTTCGCCGAACTCGGCGGTGTCGGGAGTAGCGAAGGTGATGGTCTGGTCGGTACGGCCGATGGCGAGGTCTCGGCTCACCGGATCAGCGGCGAGCCAGTCCGCGTCGCCGGGTTGGGTCGCAGTGATCACACAGGCCCCGTCACGACGGACGGTGAAGGCCTGGCCATCGACACGACAGGGGCCGTCGGCGGTGTACCGCACGGCGAGGCCCGAGGTCGCCTGCCCACGGAGGCGCCGGCTCTCCCCGTCCAGCGGGACCCATTCACGCAGCTCCCATTCGATGCGCTGCACGCCCTTGGCAATGGTGATCTCTCTGGTCACCGGCTCCGCCGGCAGCCATTCGCCGCCGCCGGGTTGGGTCGCTTCGACGATGCAGATCCCGGCGCCGATGGGGGTGACCGTGCCGGCGTCGATCGTGCACGTGCCCGAGGCCGTGATGGCCACCGCGCGGCCCGAGTCCGCAACGGCCGAGACGGTGAACGGGCCGCGATCGAAGCGGCGCTGGCCCGGCGCGGCCAGGTCGATCTCCTGGCCGCCGGGCGGCACGCGGGGGTTGGTCCCGTCGGCGACCTCGATGCCGTCGTCGATACCATCACCGTCGGTATCGGCCAGCAGCGGGTCGGTCTCGTGGATCTGGACCTCGGCACCGTCGGAGAGTCCGTCGCCATCGGTGTCGGGGTTCGTCGGGTCCGTGCCCCGGATGTTCACCTCCGCACCATCACCGAGACCATCACCGTCGGTGTCGCTGCTCAGCGGATCCGTGCCGTACACGTCGACCTCGTCGCCGTCGGACAACGAATCGCCGTCGCTGTTGGCGTCGAGTGGGTCGGTGCCATGGGTGAGCACCTCGGCGCCATCGGACAGGCCGTCGCCATCGGTGTCGGGGTTCGTCGGGTCCGTGCCCCGGATGTTCACCTCGGCGCCATCGCCGAGACCGTCGCCGTCGGTGTCGTTGCTCAGCGGATCCGTGCCGTACACGTCGACCTCGTCGCCGTCGGACAACGAATCGCCGTCGCTGTTGGCGTCGAGTGGGTCGGTGCCGTGGACGTTGACCTCATCGCCATCGGACAGGCCGTCGCCGTCGGTGTCGGCGAGTGCAGGGTTCGTCCCGTGGAGATTGGTCTCGTCGTCGTCGGTGAGGCCGTCGCCGTCGGTGTCGGGGGGCGGGGGCGGCGGAGCCAAGGTGCCGAGCACCAGCGTGCCGGCGGTGTGCCAGGTGTTGTTGTCGCTGCCGATGCAGGTGAAGTCTCCGGACCCGTTGTTGATGCAGGCCTGGTTGTCGCCGGCTCGACCGACCACGACGTCGACGTCGCCATCGCCGTCGGTATCGGTGAGGTCCATCGACCGGGCCTGCGCGCCGATTCCGGTGATCGGCTGACACGTGAGCCCACCGGCGCCGTTGCCGAGACAGGTCTGCGACGGGGCGGCTTCGTTGAGCAGCAGGGCATCGAGGTTGCCGTCGGCGTCGAGGTCGGCCAGCCCCACCGCCCGGCCGCCGGAACCGCCGAAGGACGCGCACGTGAAGGCCCCGGCACCGTTGCCGAGACAGCGCGTGGCGTTGGCGGTCTCGCTGCTGAAGACCACGTCGAGCTCGCCATCGGCGTCGAGGTCGCCGAGCGCTGCACCGTTGGTTGCCGGCACGCCGGTCATGGCGACGCAGGTGAACGCCGCGTTGCCGTCGTTGGTGCACAGTGCCGTCGGGCCCGGGTTCGAGGGGTACAGGAGGTCGACGTGGCCGTCGCCGGTCACGTCGGCGGCGGCGAGCACCCCGCCGCCGGTGGGCGCCCATTGCTGGGTGCACGTCAGCCCGCCGGCACCGTTGCCGAGACAGATCGCCATGTTGGTCTGCGTCTCGATGGAGGCGACGATGTCGAGGTTGCCGTCGCCGTTGAAGTCGTCGACCACCGCGGCGCGGTGGCGGGCGTTGGCGCCATGCGCGGCGCACGACCAGGTGTCGGCGACGCTGCCGAGGCACAGGTTGATGGTGCCGTTCTGCATGCCGATCACCAGATCGAGGAGCCCGTCCTCGTCGAAGTCACCCGACGCGAGTGCCGCAGATGCGTCGGTCGCAGGACCGACGACCGGAATGCTCTGACACCCACCGAAGTCGCCGGTGCCGTTGTTCGTGCAGATCCGTGGCGACGCACCGACGTTCCAGTTGGCGAAGACGACTTGTTGGGGGTCGCCCGGGATCGCCTCGGCGGCGCGGGTCGAATCGAGGACACCGACGAGGGCGACGACTGCCGCCGCCACCACGAACGCTGCGGTCATCCCCGCACGCACCCTGGCGCGTGTCGTTGACCGTCGATCACCTGCTGGTGTGGCCCGCATCGTCGTCCTGTCCGGCCCCGTTCCGTCGGGGCCGAGATCGGTATCGGACCGTGGGCCGTTCGGCTTGAGCCGAATGACCCAGAAATGCGCCGCTACCGTCGGGGCTGCTGATTGCCCCACCGAAGGAGCATCCGATGGCATCGCCTCTCGCGCTGATTTCCTTCTCGTCGCCGATGTCCACCGCCACGGTGGACGACCGCGACGAGAACGCGCCGATGGGTGACAATGCAGGCCATGCATGTCGACGTGTTGATCGATCCCTTCGACGGGCGCTGGGAGGACCTGCGCGACGCGGCGGTGGCAGCCGATGAGTCGGGCATCGGTGGGCTCTGGATGTACGACCACCTCGCCGGGTCCGTCCATCGCGCCGGGCACGTCCTGGAATGCTGGACCACCCTCAGCGCTCTTGCCGGCGTGACCGAGCGGCTGATGCTCGGGCCCCTGGTGCTCAATGTCGCCAACCGTCCGGCGGGGACGTTGGCCGTCATGGCGTCGACCTTCCAGGAGGTCAGCGGCGGCCGGCTCCTACTCGGCGTCGGCGCCGGAGGCGGGACGAACACGCCCTACGCCACCGAGCAGTGGGGTCTCGGACGCGACGTGCCCGGCGACGCACGGCGCCGGAGCGATGTGGCCGACACCGTCGCCACGGCGCGGACGGTCTGGACCGGCCAAGCAGGCGGCGTCACCGGGTACCTCCAGCCCGAGCCACGGCCACCGATCATCATCGGCGGGTTCGGACCGAAGATGGCCGAGCTCGCCGGACGCATCGCCGATGGCATCAACTGCCCGCCCTCGCTCGTCGGTCGCCTCGTCCCGATCGCACGGGAGGCCCACGCAGCGGCCGGTCACGATGCGGACCGATTCATCGTCACGACCTCGGCCAGCGCCAGCGGCGCCGATCTCGACCGCCTACGCGACCGTGGCGTCGATCGCGCCATCGTGATGATCCGCCCGCCGTATACGGCATCGGTCCAGCGCCTCATCACCAACCTGGGACGCTGACCTGCACGTCTCACCCACGCCCGGCGATCGCGTGCGGACCGGGCACCACGAAGGCCGTGCGAACCCGCGGGCGCCGGCCCGTGGATCAGTTCTCCGTGATGGTGATCGACTCGATGATCTCGCCACGGGTGGTGGGCTGCTGAGGATCGTGTAGATCGATGGCGGCGAGAACGTCGTCACCCTCGAGCAGTTCGCCGAACACGGTGTGCGCACCGGTGAGGTAGTCGGTGTCGGTGAAGGTGATGAAGAACTGGCTGCCGTTGGTGTCGGGACCGGAGTTGGCCATGGCCAACAGACCGCGCCGGTCGAGGCTGGGTCCGTCGTCGAACTCGTCGGCGAAGCTGTAGCCGGGTCCGCCCGAGCCGGTGCCGGTGGGGTCCCCGCCCTGGGCCATGAAGTCGGTGAGGACCCGGTGGAACGTCGTACGGTCGTAGAAGCCGTCGCGGGCGAGCGCCACGAAGTTGTTGACCGCCAGCGGTGCGGAGTCCTCGTAGAGGTCGAGGACGATCTCGCCGTCGGCGGTGGTGATCACGGCCTGGTAGTCGACGCCGTCGGCGAGCATCATCGGCGGGGCGTCGGCGTAGATGCCGTCGCGAGCAGCCGGCTTCACTGCTGCGAGGCTGCCGGCGCCGGCCCAGGGCTCGAAGTCCGCCGGGACGTCATCGGCGAGGTCGGCGTCGGGCTCGGTGGCACAGCTCGCCGCCATGTCATCGACCTCGGCGAGGTCGTCGGGCTCGCCCGAGATCAGGAAGGCCTGCCAGAACATCTCGGCATCGGAGAGCGACGCCAACTCGTCGGTCAGGCACTCGGCGTCGACGACGACGCTGAAGCCGTTGCGGTTCTCGTAGGCGCCCTTGTACTGGCTGGCCAGGATGTCGTCGGGGACACACGTCGCCAACACGTCGACGGCCGGCGCCTGCGCGTCGGGGGCCAGCGGCCAGCCCAGGGTCAGCGCGGTCATGGCGACGACGGGTTCGTCGCCCTCGGATGCAGCGAACAGGTCCGAGACACAGGTCGACACCTCGGGGCGCTCCTCACCGAAGGTGATGCCCTGGATCAACACCTCGTCGTGGGCATCGGTACCGGCGCAGGTACGCACGGTGGCGACGAGAGCACCGAAGTCCTCGTCGCTGGGCTGGGCCTCACCGGCCTGGAGGAGGGCCATCGCCGAGGCGAAGGCACCATCGCTGTCGTCGGCTTCGGCCTCGACGCATCCCAGCGTCTCGTCCTCGACGGGTGCGCCGCCGAGGAACACGCTGACGACCTGGGCGACGAAGCCCTCGTCCGCTGCGGGGTCGGCACTACCGGCGTCGGGCTCTGCGGCATCGGAGCCGTCGATGGGATCGCCCTCACCCCCGTCGGCGGTGGTGGGGGCATCGGTCGCTGCGGTGTCGTCGTCATCGCCACTCGAACAGGCACCGGCGAACACAGCCAGGACCACGACGAGCATCAGGAATCGCACAATCGGTTTCGGCACCCGACATCTGTAGCAGCCCGGCAACGCCATCGATGCGCACCCGTTCGATCGCAACGCCTTCGCCACGGGATCGCAACGACGCCTTTCGGCGATCTGCACAGAGCGATCGCCGAGCGAAATCGGCCGGCGCACCCAGGCGGTAGCCTTCATGCCATGCAGGTCGCCGTTGTCGACTACACCGCCCCCGATGCCCCCGAGCGCTTCACCCGAAGCCTCCGAGAGACGGGCTTCGCCGTCATCGTCAACCATCCCCTCCCCTGGGACATGGTCGACGGCATCTACCGCGAGTGGGGCGAGCTGTTCGATTCGCCGGCCATCGAGAAGTACCTGATGGACGCTGGTGGTCAGGTCGGATGGTTCCCGCCCGACCGCAGCGAGACCGCCAAGGGCAACAACGTGCGGGATCTCAAGGAGTTCTTCCACGTCTATGACTGGTCGATCTACCCCGACGAGGTCTCCGACGCGGCCATGCGATATCACCACCAGGCCACCGACATCGCCAAGACGCTGCTCGGCTGGGTCGAGGACAACACGCCACCCGAGGTGGCGTCGGGGTTCTCCCAACCGTTGTCGACGATGCTCGACGGCAGCAAGAGGATCCTCCTGCGCGTCCTGCGGTACCCACCCCTCGACGGCACCGAACCGGAGGGGGCGGTGCGGGCCGCAGCCCACGAGGACATCAATCTGCTCACCGTGTTGCCCGCCGCCGACGAGCCCGGCCTCGAGTTGCTGGGCGCGAACGGCGAGTGGTTCGTCGTGCCCTGTGACCCGGGATCGATCGCAGTGAACGCTGGCGAGATGTTGGATCTGGCCAGCGGCGGCTACTACCCGGCCACGACGCATCGAGTGGTCAATCCCACCGGCGAGGGCGCCCGTCGCTCACGCATGTCGCTGCCGCTGTTCCTGCACCCCGAGGAGTCGGTGGTCCTCGCCGACGGCCGCACCGCCGGGTCGTTCCTCGAAGAGCGCATCCGCGAGCTCCGCAGCGCCGACTGACCGGCGCCCGGCGCCGACTGACACGCCACCGCACCGCATCGTCGCCAGGGGATTCGGCACCCACCGCAGTTCCGGCGCCATAAACGGTCGCCCCAGCAGCCATTCTCGGCGCCAGAACCCGGACACCACCGCACTGGCGCCATAAACGGTCGTCGGAGCAGCCATTCTTGGCGCCGGAGGCGGTCGCCGATGCGGAATCGATCGACTCGGGCGGGCTGGACCCGTCGGACAGGTCCGGCAGGTTCGGCGGTCAGGCGAGGTGGGAGGCGGCGGCCACCCGCAGGGCGCGTTCGAGCAGGTTCGGATCGCCCAGGCGCCGCCTCAGCTCTCGCTCGAGACCGGCGATGGGATAGAGGTTCTGCGGGGCCCGGGCGTCCTTGTGCGGCTCGCTCGCGAACCTCGGCAGCACCGCCGACACAGCATCGGCGCGCTCGATCGCCCCGGTGGCCGTACCGGCGCCGGCGAGCTCGCAGCGGACGATGCCCGACAGGGGCTGGCTGACCGGGCCGGGCAGGCGCAGATACCAGCTCCAGCGGGTGAAGCCGCCTCCGATCAAGAACAGCGGCGACCGCTCTCCCGCTCCCAGCCGTGCCAGCACCCGCTGCTGATCATCGGGCAGGTACTGCACCGCCTGGGTCTTGACGAAGCCGACACCCACGGGGTCGTTGCGGCCCCGCAGCGGACCGTCGTAGACCACACAGTCGGCCTCGGCGATGACCGAGAGGCCGGTCTCGAGCGCCGTCATGCGCTCGTGAATGCCCAGATACAGGGCCTCGGCATCGTCACCGGCGCACGGCACCAGCTCGTAGGTGCCATGGCGGGTCACGATCGGCCCCGCCGTCGCCGACGCCATCGCGTACAGGCCCCGCGCCACGGTCGGTTCGATGACCGTCGCACTGCGCCCCACGCAGTGCACGGCCCCCGCGGCCACCGACGCGCACACGCCGGGCCGTACCGACTCGCCGTCGACGATCCACACCCGGGCGTCGATGCGGCGCACCCCGTCGACGAACACCAGCGACATCGATGCGGCAGCGTCCTGCGCCGCTGCAGACACCGCCACCGGCGCCCAGTCGGCGGCGGCGCGCTCGACACCGATGTCGACCTCGCCGGTGGCTTCGGCCAGCTCGGTCGGATCTGCGGAGACGCCGTACTCGGGCGACCACGACTCGACAGCGAACTGCATCAGCGCCTCCCGCCCGACACCGAGGTGCGGTGACCTCTGCCCGGCAACCCAACCCGGTCGGTCAGGGCGTGACGCCGCCGCGACGTGACCAGCTCGCGCCCGGCACCGGGGCCACGCGACCGGCTTCTCACCGGCCGCTCACCCGTTCGACTGTGGAGGTCGTCGGGCCCTTCGCCACCTCGAAGCGCACGGGCATGCGCTCCGCGAGTTCGCGGATGTGGGTGACGACGCCGACCATCCGGCCGCTGGCGCCGAGCTCTTCGATGGCACTCGCCACCACGTCGAGAGTCTCGGGGTCGAGGGTGCCGAAGCCCTCGTCGAGGAACAGTGCACCCATGCCGGGCGCACCGTCGGCGGCGAGCTCGGCGATGCTCTCGGCGAGCGCCAAGGCCAGGGCCAGGCTGGCGAGGAACGTCTCGCCGCCCGACAGGGTCTTGGCGTCTCGCAGCTCGTCGGCGTTGCGGTGATCGCAGATGCCGAACTCGGTGCCCTGGGCAACCAGCGAGTACTGGCCCCGCGACAGCTCCAGGAGTCGCTCGGTGGCCCGGGCCACGAGGTCCTCGACGGCTTCGGCCATGAGCCAGCGCTCGAAGCCCGTTGCGTCGAGCAGGCGTCCGAGTTCGCCGTCGACGTCGGTCCGCTCACGCAGCACCGTAATCTCGGCGTCGCGACGCCGGGCCTCTGCCTGGCGGTCCACCGCAGTGTCGACGGCGACCTGTGCCCTCGTGCTCGCGACAGCCAGGGCCTCGCGGAGCGCCGACAGCGGCGCGTCGTCGTCGAGTTCCGCTGCCGCCATCCACGGTGAGGCCAGGGCCCGTATCTCCACCGCGGCGTCGTCGAGCTCGGCGCGGGCCACTGCCGCCCGGTCGACGGCCTCCCGATGCGCCGTCATCGCTTCGTCGGCGCGCTCGCCGGCCCATCGCACCAGGGTCGACCAGCCATCGGCAAGCGTTCCCTCGACCGCAGGCGCGCCGAGGGCCACGAACCGGTCGCGGGTCTGGTTCAGCACCCTCCTGGCTCTGTCGTCGCGCTCGATGATGGCCTGCAGCGCCTCCGTTGCTCGTGCCACGGCGGCGTCGGCCTCGGCAAGGGCCGTGCGGGACCGAGCGCGTGTGGCCAGGAGTGCCTCGGCGATGGTGATGTCGTTGCGCAAGGTGTCGACGTCGGGCGCATCGACGAGCCGGGCATGACAACCGTCGACTCGGGTGACGGCCTGGTCCCGGCGGCGCACCACCTCGCCGTGCGCGTCGATGGCGCTGCGCTCGTTGGCCAGGGCGCCTTGGATGGCAGGATCGCGTTGTCCAGCGCGTCGTGCGGCTTCGGCGTCGGTGCGTGCACTCGCTGCCGCCGCGGTGGCCGCGGCGAGCTCGCCTGCGAGGGCGATGGCTGCGGCGATCGCGTCGGCGTCGGGGGCATCGGCCAGGTCGGCCTCGAGGCGGTCGACCGAGGCCTGTGCGCTGCGGTGGTCGGCGTCGGCGCCCGAACGATCCTCGAGCGCGGTGTCGAGCGCAGACCGCAGCGACGCCAACGCATCGACCTCGTCCTGGTGGCGCTGCGCAGCGGCAGCGAGTTCGGCGTCGACGTCGTGGTCGGGCAGCTCGTCGATGGGGCGCCGACACACCGGGCACGCATCGCCGACGTCGAGCCCGGCGAGCAGCCCCGCGGCGCCTGCCCTGGCGCGGGCGGCCTCCACGACCTCGGCTGCGGCTGCGACCCGTTGCTGTCGGTCGGCGTGCGCCGTGACGGCAGCTGCGTGCGTAGCGGTTGCCCCGGCGAGCGCCGCGGCCCGTTCGGTCACCTCGGCCCGGGCCGCGACCAGCTCGTCGCGACGGCGGGCGACCGATGCGAGCGCAGCCGCGTCGGGGCCGCTCTCCTGGGCATGTCGGGCCTCGTCGAGGGCAACGCGGGCGGCGTCGGCCGCCGCGTCGAGCGTTGCGAGCCGGGTCCGTGCTGCGTCGGCGGCCTCGGTGGCGGCGGCCAGCGCCGCCTCTGACGCACCGAACGCGATGTCCATCTCGACGAGCATCGCCGTGGCGCGTTCGAGCTCGTCGTGATCAGCGAGCAGCCGCGTGGCGATGTCGACGTTGGGTCCGTTCTCGACGGCCGAGACTGCAGCATCGAAGGCGGCTCGGGCCTGCTCCAGCCATCTCTTGGCAGCATCACGGGCGGCCTCGGCGGTCGCCCGGGCCTCGGCCAGCTCGTCGATGCCGTCGGGCACCTCGCATCCGGCGAAGGCGAGCGCCAAGACCCCCAGATCGTGGGCCTCGCGTTCGAGCGAATGGAGGTCGGCGGCGGCGCGTGCATGGTCGTCGACGCGGACCCGAACGGCCTCGGCCGTCTGGGTGACCGCCTCGGCTTCATGGCGCAACCCGATGATGTCGGCATCGGTCGGGATGTCGCCACGCAACGGTTCGAGCACGTCGAGCTGCGCCTGGGCGGTGCGAGCCGAGTCCCGGGCCGAGGTGCCCATGCGGGTGTAGACCGACAGATCGAGCAGGCGGCGCAGGACTTCTTGGCGGTCGGCGGGCTTGTCGTGCAGGAAGGTCGCAAAGCGTCCCTGCGGTAACACGACCGTGCGGTTGAATCGGTCGAGGTCGAGGCCCAGCAGCGATTCGATGGCCGGGCCGACCTCGCCGGCGCGACCTGCGAGCACGGTGTCGCCACGTTCGAGTCGGGCCTCGCGCGTCGTCGCCCCCTTCTCGGTGCGACGGACGACCCGGATGACCCGGTAGGCGGTGCCTTCGACCTCGAAGTCCAACAGCACCCGCGCCTCGGTGCTGAGCTGATTGACCACGGGCGCGACGGCGGCGGCGTTGTCGTAGCGGATCACGCTGCCGTAGAGCGCAAAGGTGATGGCGTCGATGACGCTGGACTTGCCGGCGCCGGTCGGCCCGACCAGCGCCACCAGGTCGACGTCGGCGAAGTCGACGACGGTGGTGTCGCGGAAGGGCCCGAAGCCCTTCATCTCCAGTCGCAGCGGTCTCACTGGTCGGAGCCCACGGGGTGGACGCCGGACTGGTCGAGTTCGACGTCGAGGAGCTCGGCGAATCGGACGGCGAGGCGGGGGTCGTCGATGCCGCGATCGGTGCAGAACTCGGCGAACAGGTCGTGCGGCGACCGCCCGGAGCGGCGCCGCTTCGGTGTGGTCGGCGCCGGGCCGCTGGTGTCCTCGATACGCACCTCGACCACGGTCTCGCCGAGCAGGTCGCGGACCTCATCAGCGAGCCCGGCCCGAGACGGCTCTCGGACCACGACCCGCAGCCAGTCGTCGCCGGACTCGCCATCGCCCGCGCCGACGTCGGTGGCGAGGGTCGCGAGTTCGGCGACCGAGCCGGTGAGGGTCACCAGGCGTCGCCCGCCCGCGAGGTCGACGGGCTCGACGACCGCCGGGACGCCGGCCTCGAGGGTGACGAGGTTGACGCTCTTGGGGTCGGGGCGGTCGCCGAAGTCGAGCGCGAGGGGCGACCCGCTGTAGTGGATGGGTGCGGCACCGGCGATGCGCTGGGCTCGGTGGACGTGGCCGAGGGCCACGTAGCCGGCGGTCTCGGGGAAGACCTGCGCGCTGAGCGCGTAGTCGTCGATGAAGTGCGCGGCCCGTTCGCCCCCGCCGAGGGTGCCGCCGACCACGAACGCATGCGCGAGCACGATGTTGACGGTGTCGGCGCCGAACCCGGCCGTCAGGGCATCGATGAGCAGGCGGATGCGGTCGGCGTAGGCCTGGGCGTGTTCGAACGCCGCAGCGTCCATGAGGTCGCGGGCGCGCACCACGCCGCGCTGGGACACGAACGGCAACATCGCGACCGCGACATCGGCGTCGTCGGTGCTGAAGCGCCAGAGGCCGCCGTCATCGGGGCGGGTGGGTTCGGTGATCAGATGAATGGAGCCTGCGGTCTCGAACACCGGAGCGATGGCATGCAGGCGCCGGGCGTTGTCGTGGTTGCCGGCGACCACGGCCACCCGGGCGCCAGTGGCGGCGAGGGCGAGCAGCGTGCGGTACACCAGCGCCTCGGCTTCGGGTGGCGGGCTGGCCGTTTCGAACAGATCACCGACGATCGCGACCAGGTCGACCTGCTCGCGCTCGGCGATGGCGACGATCTCTCCCAGCACGAGTTCGTGTTCGTCGAGGCGGCTGCGGCCACGGATGGTGCGCCCGACATGCCAGTCGGCGGTGTGGAGCAGCTTCACGACAGTCCGTCGAAGGGATCGTCGGGGGGCGGGGCCATCGTGCCGGCCGGCGAGTCGGCCGGGTCGGCCTCGGCGGCGGCGGGTCGCCCATGCGGGGAAGGGGAACTCGATCAGCAGCGGCACGGGTAGGCGTGGCTGGGCGACGTACATCGACCCTGGTTTGAGGATCGTTGCCCGCTGACGTTGCACTGCGGGCAGGAATCCGTACTGGTCGCGGCCCGCCTCGGCAGCGTCGAGGCGGCCGACCACCCGCACGGCGCTGTTGGCCACGACGCGCCGCTCGACCTCGCTCGCGGTCTGTTGGGCGCCGATGAGGATGATGCCGAGGCTGCGGCCGCGCTCGGCGACGTCGAGCAGGATCTCCTTGATGGGGCTCGACGAGTCACGCGGCGCGTACTTGTTGAGCTCGTCGAGCACAACGAACTGCAGCGGCGTGGCCCGCCCCGATGCCTCCTTGGCGTCGAAGGCCTGGCGCAGCACGACGCCGACGACGAACCGTTTGGCCCGGTCGTGGAGCTGATGGATGTCGACGACGGTGAGCTGGTGGCTCTCGAGATCGAGGGCGTGGCGCGGCGCGTCGTCGATGTCGGCGCGCACCAGGTGCTCGATGTGGCGGGTGGCCGAGTGCAACCGGCGGATGAAGGCGTTGATGGTGCCCGACCCCACGGCACGCCCGGACCAGCGTGGGTCGGGGGCGTCGTCGGGATCGTCGGGGATGAGGCGGCGTTCGATGGCGTCGACCAGTGCAGCGAAGGTGCGCACGGTGGTGCCCTCGATCGCAACAGCGCCGTCGGTGCGGCTCGACTCACGGGCCAGCTGCGTCAGCCGGGCCGTGACGGCCTGGACGACGATGGTGTACTGCTGGCGTTCGTCCTCGGCATCGGCGAACAGGTACGGCAACAGCCCCTGGTCGCAGAAGTCGGCGATGGTCCAGAAGAACGGGCGCACCCCGGTGGCTCGGGCGCCGGTGGCGGGGGTGGCGTTGGCGTCGCCCTTGCGTGGCGGGGCCAGGAACCCCACCGACCGGAAGGGTCCGGGCTCGAGGCCGAGCGCCCCGTAGCGGGCCCGTTGGGTGTCGTCGAGGCGGGTGTTGGGGTGATCGAGGAACAACAGGTCCTCGCCCTTGACGTTGAACACCAATCCCTTGGTGTTGGCTGCGGCGGCGCCGAGCACACCCGACCCGAACAGCGAATACAGCAGAAACGTTGCGTAGCTGGTCTTGGTGGCCACGCCGGAGATGCCCGAGATGTTGATGTGGGCGCCCTTGGTGCCGTCGATGAAGTCGAGATCCAACAGGATCGGTTCGTCGTCGCGGCTCAAGCCCGCGGGGAGCTTGCGTTCGACGGACTCGAAGTCGAGCGCGGCGTCGCGTTCGGCGTCAGTGGCCCGACGGACCTCGGCGCCGGGCAGCGGCGGCACGAACACCTCGGGCACCACCCGGGTGACCTGCACCTGGGCGGCCTCGGCGACCTCGGCGGGCAGGATGCCGTCGGCGATCAGGAAGACGTCGCTGTCGAAGCGGGCCCCTTCGTGGCGGGCGCGGACCTGGCCGACGATGCCGTAGATGGCGATCTGCTCGCCATCGGGAAGGACCCGGTCGAGCGCAACCACGTCGTCGAGTTGGAGGTGCTCGCCGGGGGCGATGGCCACCCAGAACTCCAGTGGTGTGGCGTCGTCGGTGCCGAGCACCCGCCCGACGATTCCTGTGTGCACGCGTGCCCCTCGCCCTGTTCGACTCTCCGCCCGGGTGAGTGCCGATGATGGCATCCACAGCTTGCCCGTGGGTGCCATCGCGCGGCGACCGGGGTCACAGCCGACGCCGACATCGGGGCCGCTCCCGAGGATTTTCCTTCAAGGCCCGGCATGGGTCATCCGATGTAGTCCACATGACCCAGATCGAGACTCCCCTCGCACCGCTCGAGACCGTCGCCCCTCGCGCCACCGAGACCTTCGGCGAACCGACCGTCGATGACATGGTCGAAGCCGACCTCCGCGCCGCCGCCCTCGCCGGCACGGTGCTGCGCGGCGTGCGCCGACCGGGCCACGCTGGCGATGGCCGATCTGCGTGGCGCCGATGCCCGCACCATGGGTCTGGCCGATGCCGATCTGCGCGGGACGCTGCTGGACCGAGCGGACCTCCGAGGAGCCGATCTCCGAGGAGCCGACCTCTCCGGTGCCAGCCACGACGGCTCGACCCGCTGGGACGGCGCCGTGATCTCGCTGCGGACGACCCTGCCCCACGATCTCGACTTCACCGGCACTGCCGGGAGTCTCCTGATCGACCCTGCCGGCTGATTCCGGCTCACCTCCGCACCCTGCACTCCAGCTCGTTCGAACCGAGGATCCCGTGAACCCACCGCTCTCCGCATTGCGGGCACGAGCCGGCCTTCGGGTGGTCACGGTGGGCGCGGTGGCGGAGAGCGGTGGGTTCACGGGATCCTCGGTTCGAACGAGCTGGAGTGCAGGGTGCGGAGGTGAGCCGGAATCAGCCGGCAGGGTCGATCAGGAGACTCCCGGCAGTGCCGGTGAAGTCGAGATCGTGGGGCAGGGTCGTCCGCAGCGAGATCACGGCGCCGTCCCAGCGGGTCGAGCCGTCGTGGCTGGCACCGGAGAGGTCGGCTCCTCGGAGATCGGCTCCTCGGAGGTCCGCTCGGTCCAGCAGCGTCCCGCGCAGATCGGCATCGGCCAGACCCATGGTGCGGGCATCGGCGCCACGCAGATCGGCCATCGCCAGCGTGGCCCGGTCGGCCGCGCACGCCGCGCAGCACCGTGCCGGCGAGGGCGGCGGCGCGGAGGTCGGCTTCGACCATGTCATCGACGGTCGGTTCGCCGAAGGTCTCGGTGGCGCGAGGGGCGACGGTCTCGAGCGGTGCGAGGGGAGTCTCGATCTGGGTCATGTGGACTACATCGGATGACCCATGCCGGGCCTTGAAGGAAAATCCTCGGGAGCGGCCCCGATGTCGGCGTCGGCTGTGACCCCGGTCGCCCCGCGATGGCACCCACGGGCAAGCTGTGGATGCCATCATCGGCACTCACCCGGGCGGAGAGTCGAACAGGGCGAGGGGCACGCGTGCACACAGGAATCGTCGGGCGGGTGCTCGGCACCGACGACGCCACACCACTGGAGTTCTGGGTGGCCATCGCCCCCGGCGCGCACCTCCAACTCGACGACGTCGTTGCGCTCGACCGGGTCCTTCCCGATGGCGAGCAGATCGCCATCTACGGCATCGTCGGCCAGGTCCGCGCCCGCCACGAAGGGGCCCGCTTCGACAGCGACGTCTTCCTGATCGCCGACGGCATCCTGCCCGCCGAGGTCGCCGAGGCCGCCCAGGTGCAGGTCACCCGGGTGGTGCCCGAGGTGTTCGTGCCGCCGCTGCCCGGCGCCGAGGTCCGCCGGGCCACCGACGCCGAACGCGACGCCGCGCTCGACTTCGAGACCGTCGAACGCAAGCTCCCCGCGGGCTTGAGCCGCGACGACGAACCGATCCTGTTGGATCTCGACTTCATCGACGGCACCAAGGGCGCCCACATCAACATCTCGGGCATCTCCGGCGTCGCCACCAAGACCAGCTACGCCACGTTTCTGCTGTATTCGCTGTTCGGGTCGGGCGTGCTCGGCGCCGCCGCGGCCAACACCAAGGGATTGGTGTTCAACGTCAAGGGCGAGGACCTGTTGTTCCTCGATCACCCCAACACCCGCCTCGACGACACCCAGCGGGCCCGCTACGGCGCGCTCGGCCTCGAGCCCGGACCCTTCCGGTCGGTGGGGTTCCTGGCCCCGCCACGCAAGGGCGACGCCAACGCCACCCCCGCCACCGGCGCCCGAGCCACCGGGGTGCGCCCGTTCTTCTGGACCATCGCCGACTTCTGCGACCAGGGGCTGTTGCCGTACCTGTTCGCCGATGCCGAGGACGAACGCCAGCAGTACACCATCGTCGTGCAGGCCGTCACGGCCCGGCTGACGCAGCTGGCCCGCGAGTCGAGCCGCACCGACGGCGCTGTTGCGATCGAGGGCACCACCGTGCGCACCTTCGCCGCACTGGTCGACGCCATCGAACGCCGCCTCATCCCCGACGATCCCGACGACGCCCCCGACCCACGCTGGTCCGGGCGTGCCGTCGGGTCGGGCACCATCAACGCCTTCATCCGCCGGTTGCACTCGGCCACCCGCCACATCGAGCACCTGGTGCGCGCCGACATCGACGACGCGCCGCGCCACGCCCTCGACCTCGACAGCCACCAGCTCACCGTCGTCGACATCCACCAGCTCCACGACCGGGCCAAACGGTTCGTCGTCGGCGTCGTGCTGCGCCAGGCCTTCGACGCCAAGGAGGCCTCGGGGCGGGCCACGCCGCTGCAGTTCGTGGTGCTCGACGAGCTCAACAAGTACGCGCCGCGTGACTCGTCGAGCCCCATCAAGGAGATCCTGCTCGACGTCGCCGAGCGCGGCCGCAGCCTCGGCATCATCCTCATCGGCGCCCAGCAGACCGCGAGCGAGGTCGAGCGGCGCGTCGTCGCCAACAGCGCCGTGCGGGTGGTCGGCCGCCTCGACGCCGCCGAGGCCGGCCGCGACCAGTACGGCTTCCTGCCCGCGTGCAACGCCAGCGGGCAACGATCCTCAAGCCCGGGTCGATGTACGTCGCCCAGCCACGCCTGCCCGTGCCGCTGCTGATCGAGTTCCCCTTCCCCGCATGGGCCACCCGCGCCGCCGAGGCCGACCCGGCCGACTCGCCGGCCGGCACGATGGCCCCGCCCCCCGACGATCCCTTCGACGGACTGTCGTGAAGCTGCTCCACACCGCCGACTGGCATGTCGGGCGCACCATCCGTGGCCGCAGCCGCCTCGACGAACACGAACTCGTGCTCGGAGAGATCGTCGCCATCGCCGAACGCGAGCAGGTCGACCTGGTCGCGATCGTCGGCGATCTGTTCGAAACGGCCAGCCCGCCACCGGAAGCCGAGGCGCTCGTCTACCGCACGCTGCTCGCCCTCGCCGCCACTGGCGCCCGGGTGGCCGTGGTCGCCGGCAACCACGACAACGCCCGGCGCCTGCATGCCATCGCTCCGGTGTTCGAGACCGCAGGCTCCATTCACCTCGTCACCGAACCCACCCGCCCCGACGACGGCGGCCTCTGGCGCTTCAGCACCGACGACGCCGATGTCGCGGTCGCGATGCTGCCGTTCGTGTCCCAGCGGGGCGTGGTGCGCGCCCGCGACCTCATGGACGCGGCGGCGTTCGAACACGCCCAGGCCTACGCCGACCGCATCCGCCTGCTCGTCGATGCCCTGACCGCCGGGTTCGGCGCCGACACCGTCAACATCGTGCTCGCGCACGCCTTCGTGGTCGGCGGCACCCTCGGCGGCGGCGAACGGGCCGCGCACTTCATCGACGACTACGCGCTCAGCGCGCAGGTCTTCCCCGAGACCGCCGGCTACGTGGCGCTCGGCCACGTCCACCGAGCCCAGCGCATCGCCGGTGCCGCACCCATCCACTACTGCGGGTCGCCGCTGGCGCTCGACTTCGGCGATCGTCCCGACCCCAAGAGCGTCAACCTCGTCACCCTCGAGGCCGGCGTCCCGGCGGTCGTCGAGCCCATCGACCTCTCCGGCGGGCGACGCCTGGTGACCCTCACCGGCTCGGTCGCCGAACTCGCGGCCCTCGCCGCCGACGTCGGCGCGGCGACCGGCGACGATTGGCTGCGGGTCGTGGTCCGAGAGCCGTCACGGGCCGGGCTCGCCGATGAGGTCCGCGACCTGCTCGGCGAGACCGTGGTCGAGGTGCGGGTCGAGGACACCAGCGCCCCGGCGCCGACGGCACCGAAGCGGCGCCGGTCCGGACGGTCGCCCCAGGATCTGTTCGCCGAGTACTGCACCGATCGCGGCATCGACGACCCCCGCCTCGCCGCCCGCTTCGCCGAGCTCCTCGACATCGAACTCGACCAGTCCGGCGTCCACCGGGTGGGGTCCGACCCGTGAGACCGGTGCGACTGGAGATGAAGGGCTTCGGCCCGTTCCGCGACACCACCGTCGTCGACTTCGCCGACGTCGACCTGGTGGCGCTGGTCGGGCCGACCGGTGCCGGCAAGTCCAGCATCATCGACGCCATCACCTTTGCGCTCTACGGCAGCGTGGTCCGCTACGACAACGCCGCAGCAGTCGCGCCGGCGGTCAATCAGCTCAGCACCGAGGCGCGGGTGCTGTTGGACTTCGAGGTCGAAGGCACCGCGTATCGGGTCATCCGGGTCGTGCGCCGCACCGAGAAGGGGGCCACGACTCGCGAGGCCCGTCTCGAACGTGGCGACACGGTGCTCGCAGGACGCGCCGGCGAGCTCGGCCCGACCATCGAGTTGCTGCTCGGCCTCGACCTCGACCGCTTCAACCGCACGGTCGTGTTGCCCCAGGGACGCTTTGCGACCTTCCTCCACGACAAACCAGCCGACCGCCAAGAGGTCCTACGTCGCCTGCTCGATCTGTCGGTCTACACCCGCATGGGCACCGCGGTCCGGGACTCCGCCCGCACCGCCCAGGCCCAGCTCGACGTGCTCGAACCACTGCGTGGCGACATCCCCACCGACGCCGACATCATCGGGATGCGCCATGAAGCCGAGGCGGTCACCCAGATGGCCGAGGCCGTGAGGGACCGCGTCGACGACCATGCACGCGCCGCCGCCGACCTCGACGCGCTCGCACGCGAAGCTCACGATCTCGGGGTGCTGGCCCTGGCGTTCGCCGCCTGCGAGGCACCCGACGGCATCGACGAGCTCGTCGCGGTCCGGGCGGCGGCCGAGGTCGCACGAGACACCGCCGGGATGGCTGGCGCAGGCCCGAACCGGGTTCGACGCTGCGGCCGCCGCCGTCGAGAACGGACCCAACGTCGATGTCGCCACGCGGCTGCTCGCCGACCACGGCGAGTTCGAGCGAGCCACGGCGATGCTCACCGAGGTCGAGGCTGCGTTCGGCGCCTCGGAGGCTGCGCTGGCTGCCGCCACCGCTGCTGCCGATGGTGTGCGGGCCCGGCTCGCGGCGCTCGATGCCGAGGCGGAGCGAGCCCGGGTCGCGCTCGACGAAGCCAGGCACGCCCAGGACAGCGGCCCCGATGCCGCCGCACTCGCAGCGGTCGCACGCCGCCGAGACGAGCTCGTCGCGGCTCGCGCCGAGCTGGCCCAACAGGCTGCGGCGCTCGCCGACGCAACGGCGGCGTACGCGGCCGCCGTTGCCGCCCATGGCGAGCAGGTCCAGCGTGTCGCTGCCGCGGCCGAGGTCGTGGAGGCCGCCCGCGTCGATGCGGGCGCCGCAGGGCTGCTCGCCGGCCTCGATGTCGGCGATCGTGCCCCGTGTGTCGGCGCCCCATCGACGAGCTACCCGATCACGACGTCGACGCCGAACTCGCCGCGGCTGTCCAGCGTCACCACGACGAAACCGATGCGTTGGCATCGCTGCGGACGGCGCTCGACACGGCGCTCGAGGCTCGCTCGGTCGCCGATGCCGGCCGCCGCAGACGCGCTGGCTTCGGTCGATCGCCTCGATGCCGAGCTCGCCGGCGCCCCTGATGCCGAGGCGATCGCCGCCGGCATCGTCCTGGCCGACGAGCTCGCTGCGGCAACCGCCGCGGCGGCGACGCCCGCACCGACGTCGAGGCGGCTCGCCGTGGCGCCCAACGAGACCCCGCCATCGCCGAGGTGCTCGACACCGAACGCCGCGCCGTCGAGGCACACGCTGCGGTGCGGCGCCGGCACGACCAGGCTGCGACCCAGGCCGAGGGCTGTCGGGCCCGCCTCATCGATGCGCCCGACGTGGCCACGCTGCGCGCCGACATCGCCGCCGCCGAGGTGCTCGTGGCCGCACACAACCAGGCCCGAGCTTCCCTTCTCGACGCCGAACAGGCCGCCGAGCGCGCCGCCGAGGCCCTTCGAGGCGGTCGTCGCGCGAGACGACGCAGCTCGGCGGGTGCTCAACGACACCCACGATCGGTTCGTGGCCTTGGGCGCGCCGGCGGCCGAAGGAACGCTGGCCGAAGCCTGGGCGACGCTGTGCAGTGGGCCGCCGGGCGGGCCCAGCAAGCTCTGGCGGAGCATCGCCGGTTACTCGACCAGGCGTCGTCTGCTCGGGAGTCCCTCGACGACGCTGTCGCTGAGATCCGGGCGTTGGCCTCGCCGTGGATGCCGGCCGCAGCGCTCGATGACGAGGCGCCGCTGTCGGCGATCCGCGACGCCCTGGCCGTCGCGGCGACGAGGGCGCAGATCGCCGTCGACACGGCCGTCGACCGCCAGGCCGAGGCCCAGCGCCGCGACGCCGAGATGGCGACGCTGCGCGAGCGGGCCGACGTCGACGGCGAACTCGGGCGCCTGCTCGATGCCACGGGCTTCGAGCGTTGGCTCATGGCCGAAGCCGTCGAGGACCTCGTCGCCCGGGCCACCGAACGACTCCTGGAGCTGTCCGGGGCCAGTACTCGCTGGTTGCCCAGGGCACCGAGTTCGGGATCTGCGATCATCGCAACGCCGACGAGCTGCGCAGACGCCAAGACCCTCTCGGGTGGCGAGACGTTCCTGGCCAGCCTGGCGTTGGCGCTCGGCGCTTGCCGAGAGCATCGCCGAGCTCGCCACCGACGGTGCGCCGGGTATGGGGGCGCTGTTCCTCGACGAGGGCTTCGGCACGCTCGACCCCGAGACCCTCGATGTCGTGGCCGAGCGCGATCGAAGAACTCGGCGCCACCGGCCGGATGGTCGGCGTCGTCACCCACATCCGTGAACTCGCCGAGCGCATGCCCGTACGGTTCGAGGTGTCGAAGGGCCCGACGACCTCGACGGTCGAACGGGTGAGCGACGGGTGAGCGCCGGCCCGACTGCCACGGTGCGCGCGAGCTGGTGCACCCGAGGTGGAGAGACGCGACGGGTTGGCTCGTGTCGGCGACTGCGAAGTCGGGGCCCGGCCGGGATGGGTGCTGATGCAGTTCGCCGTCGAGTCGTGGTCGCCCGAGTACGGCGTCTCCATCGATCCGACCGAGCTTGCCGAGGCCACGGGCGACGGTCGACATCGGCGTCGAGCGCGCCGGCGCCGACTGGGCGCCGGTGGCGGTGTCGGCAGCGGCGCACGACGTCGCCGCGGCGCTGTCGCTGGTGTTCGTCGACGGGGTGCGCCGCATCGACGCCCGCGTGTGGATCGTCGACGGCGAGTCGTGCGGCCCGGCGTGTGCGCATCGGTTGCGGCCGGGGCCGTGCACTGCGTGGCGGCGCAGCGCGACGGTCATCGAGCCGACCGTGGCGAGGGGCCTCTATGCAATGGCGTCGGCGACGGCGGGACCGATCGTGACCCGGCACGGCACCTACGAGCTGGTGCCGTGTGCCGGCGACGACGCCGAGGCGCTGTACCTGGGGATCCACGAGCGCATGACCGCGCTCGAGACCGGCCTCTCGGTGGTCGGCGAGGCCGACTGTGTCGTCTACGACGGCCCGCTGCGCGGCCGCAACGATCCCGTCGGTGTCGGTTTCGTCAAGACCCAGGCGGTGCAGTACCTGCCCGACGATCAGCAGCGGGTCCTGGCGACGACTCGACGACGGGGGAGCGGTCGCCGCTGTTCCTGATCGGTGGCGGCTTCACCTCGGTGGAGCTGGTATCTGCGTCTGCCGGGCCCGGTCAGCCAGCCGCTGTCGGGCATCGTGCGCTGCGAGCTCGCCGGGGCCGGGACGGCCGCCGAGGCGATCGAGCGCGCCGAGGTGGTGTCGGCGGTGCTCCCAGGTTCGCGAGCGAACCCCACAAGGACGCCCGGGCCCCGCAGAACCTGTACCCGATCGCCGGACTCGAGCATGAGCTCCGCCGCCGTCTGGGCGATCCGAACCTGCTCGAACGCGCTCCGGGTGGCATCGGCCGCCCTGTCGCCCTGATCGGAGGGGCCACGAATCGCTGACGAACGTCTGGCGTCGGTCGGCCGGGTGGCGCCGAGGACTGCTGCCAGGGCGACCGTTGTCGGCGCCGGAACGCTGCGGTGGGCCGGGTCAGTCGGCGCTGCGGAGTTCGCGGATGCGTTCTTCGAGGAACGAGCCCGCAGTGCGGCCGTCGGCCAGCACCACCGACTCCTCGGGGTGGAGGAACAACGGCAGCGACATACGCGAGCGACGGGCGCCCTCGCCGGTGGGATTGACCACCCGATGCGTCGTGGCCGGGTAATAGCCGCCGCTGGCGAGATCCAACATCTCGCCGGCATTCACCGCGATCGACCCGGGGTCACACGGCACCACGAACCACTCGCCATCGGCGCCCAACAGTTCGAGGCCGGGCTCGTCGGCGGCCGGCAACACGGTGAGCAGGTTGATGTCCTCGTGCGCCGCGGCCCGCACGGCCCCCTCGGGTTCGGTGCCATCGAGGGGTGGGTACCGCAGGACACGCAGCAGGATGCGCTTGCTGCCGTCGAGCATCGTCGACAGCGGTTGGGAGAAGCCCGACGCCACCTCGGGCGGCGTGTTGTCCTCGACCCAGCCGAGCAGCGCCTTGGCGATGTCGGTGGCCTCGTGGTGGTACCGCATCGCTGCGTCGGAGACCTCGTCGGGGTAGATCGACCAGTCGTAGAC
The DNA here is from genome assembly GCA_963716795.1 of uncultured Acidimicrobiaceae bacterium. Classification (GTDB taxonomy): domain Bacteria; phylum Actinomycetota; class Acidimicrobiia; order Acidimicrobiales; family UBA8592; genus CAVQUE01. The sequence continues at coordinate 25,140 of CAVQUE010000014.1, forward strand.
GTGGAAGAACTCCTTGAGATCACGCACGCTGTTGCCCTTGGCGGTCTCGCTGCGGTCGGGCGGGAACCACCCGACCTGACCACCCGCGTCCATGAGGTACTTCTCGATGGCCGGCGAGTCGAACAGTTCCCCCCACTCGCGGTAGATGCTGTCGACCATGTCCCAGGGGAGGGGATGATTGGTGATGACGGCGAAGCCCGTCTCTCGGAGGCTTCGGGTGAAGCGCTCGGGGGCATCGGGGGCGGTGTAGTCGACAACGGCGACCTGCATGGCTCCGAGGCTACCGCCTGGGTGCGCCGGGCGATTTCGCTCGTCGATCGCGCTGTGCAGATCGCCGAAAGGCGTCCGTTGCGATCCCGTGGCGATGGCGTTGCGATCGAAACAGGTGCGCATTGATGCCGTTGCCGGGCTGCTACAGATGTCGGGTGCCGAAAACGCTTGTGCGATTCCTGATGCTCGTCGTGGTCCTGGCTGTGCTGGCCAGTGCCTGTTCGAGGGCGATGACGACGACAACGCTGCGACCGATACGCCGACCACCGCCGATGGTGGCGAGGGCGATCCCATCGACGGCGCCGATGCCGCAGCGACAGCGCCGACGCCGGCGATGAGGTCCCGCCGGCAGTGCCGCCCGGCCGCGGACGAGGGCTTCGTCGCCCAGGTCGTCAGCGTGTTCCTCGGAGGCGCACCCGTCGAGGACGAGACGCTGGCCTGCGTCGAGACAGAAGCCGACGACAGCGATGGTGCCTTCGCCTCGGCGATGGCCCTCCTCGAGACCGGCGAGGCCCAGCCCAGCGACGAGGACTTCGGTGCCCTCGTCGCCACCGTGCGTGCCTGCGCCGGTGCCGAGGCCCACAACGACGTGGTGATCCAGGGCATCACCTTCGGCGAGGACCGGCCCGAGGTGTCGACGTGCGTCGTCGACCTGTTCGCGGCAGCCGAGGGCGACGAATCCGTCGTTGCCATGACCGCGCTGACCCTGGGATGGCCACTGGCCCCCGACGCGCAGGCGCCGGCCGTCGACGTGCTGGCCACGTGCGTCCCCGACGACATCCTCGCGCAGCCAGTACAAGGGCGCCTACGAGAACCGCAACGGCTTCAGCGTCGTCGTCGACGCCGAGTGCCTGACCGACGAGTTGGGGTCGCTCTCCGATGCCGAGGTGTTCTGGCAGGCGTTCATGATCTCGGGCGAGCCCGACGACCTCGCCGAGGTCGACGACATGGCCGCGAGCTGCGCCACCGAGCCCGACGCCGACCTCGCCGATGACGTCCCGGCGGACTTCGAGCCCTGGGCCGGCACCGGCAGCCTCGCAGCGGTGAAGCCGGCTGCGCGCGACGGCATCTACGACGACGCCCCGCCGATGATGCTCGCCGACGGCGTCGACTACCAGGCCGTGATCACCACCGCCGACGGCGAGATCGTCCTCGACCTCTACGAGGACTCCGCACCGCTGGCGGTCAACAACTTCGTGGCGCTCGCCCGCGACGGCTTCTACGACCGCACGACGTTCCACCGGGTCCTCACCGACTTCATGGCCCAGGGCGGCGACCCCACCGGCACCGGCTCGGGCGGACCCGGCTACAGCTTCGCCGACGAGTTCGACGACGGACCCAGCCTCGACCAGCGCGGTCTGCTGGCCATGGCCAACTCCGGTCCCGACAGCAACGGCAGCCAGTTCTTCATCACCTTCACCGACACCGACTACCTCACCGGTGCGCACACCGTGTTCGGCGAACTGCTCGAGGGTGACGACGTCCTCGCCGCCATCGATCTACGCGATCCTCAGCAGCCCACCACCCGTGGCGAGATCATCGAGTCGATCACCATCATCGAGATCTGATCCACGGGCCGGCGCCCTCGGGTTCGCACGGCCTTCGTGGTGCCCGGTCCGCACGTGATCGCCGGGCGTGGGTGAGACGTGCGGGTCAGCGTCCCAGGTTGGTGATGAGGCGCTGGACCGATGCCGTATACGGCGGGCGGATCATCACGATGGCGCGATCGACACCACGGTCGCGTAGACGGTCGAGGTCGGCGCCGGTGGCGCTGGCCGAGGTCGTGACGATGAATCGGTCCGCATCGTGACCGGCCGCTGCGTGGGCCTCCCGTGCGATCGGGACGAGGCGACCGACGAGCGAGGGCGGGCAGTTGATGCCATCGGCGATGCGTCCGGCGAGCTCGGCCATCTTCGGTCCGAACCCGCCGATGATGATCGGTGGCCGTGGCTCGGGCTGGAGGTACCCGGTGACGCCGCCTGCTTCGCCGGTCCAGACCGTCCGCGCCGTGGCGACGGTGTCGGCCACATCGCTCCGGCGCCGTGCGTCGTCGGGCACGTCGCGTCCGAGACCCCACTGCTCGGTGGCGTAGGGCGTGTTCGTCCCGCCACCGGCGCCGACGCCGAGTAGGAGCCGGCCGCCGCTGACCTCCTGGAAGGTCGACGCCATGACGGCCAAGGTCCCCGCCGGACGGTTGGCGACGTTGAGCACCAGGGGCCCGAGCATCAGCCGCTCGGTCACGCCGGCAAGAGCGCTGAGGGTGGTCCAGCATTCCAGGACGTGGCCGGCGCGATGGACGGACCCGGCGAGGTGGTCGTACATCCAGAGCCCACCGATGCCCGACTCGTCGGCTGCCACCGCCGCGTCGCGCAGGTCCTCCCAGCGCCCGTCGAAGGGATCGATCAACACGTCGACATGCATGGCCTGCATTGTCACCCATCGGCGCGTTCTCGTCGCGGTCGTCCACCGTGGCGGTGGACATCGGCGACGAGAAGGGAATCAGCGCGAGAGGCGATGCCTCGGATGCTCCTTCGGTGGGGCAATCAGCGCCCCGACGGTAGCGGCGCATTTCTGGGTCATTCGGCTCAAGCCGAACGGCCCACGGTCCGATACCGATCTCGGCCCCGACGGAACGGGGCCGGACAGGACGACGATGCGGGCCACACCAGCAGGTGATCGACGGTCGACGACGCGCGCCAGGGTGCGTGCGGGGATGACCGCAGCGTTCGTGGTGGCGGCGGCAGTCGTCGCCCTCGTCGGTGTCCTCGATTCGACCCGCGCCGCCGAGGCGATCCCGGGCGACCCCCAACAAGTCGTCTTCGCCAACTGGAACGTCGGTGCGTCGCCACGGATCTGCACGAACAACGGCACCGGCGACTTCGGTGGGTGTCAGAGCATTCCGGTCGTCGGTCCTGCGACCGACGCATCTGCGGCACTCGCGTCGGGTGACTTCGACGAGGACGGGCTCCTCGATCTGGTGATCGGCATGCAGAACGGCACCATCAACCTGTGCCTCGGCAGCGTCGCCGACACCTGGTCGTGCGCCGCGCATGGCGCCAACGCCCGCCACCGCGCCGCGGTGGTCGACGACTTCAACGGCGACGGCAACCTCGACATCGTCGCCTCCATCGAGACGCAGACCAACATGGCGATCTGTCTCGGCAACGGTGCCGGCGGGCTGACGTGCACCCAGCAATGGGCGCCCACCGGCGGCGGGGTGCTCGCCGCCGCCGACGTGACCGGCGACGGCCACGTCGACCTCCTGTACCCCTCGAACCCGGGCCCGACGGCACTGTGCACCAACGACGGCAACGCGGCGTTCACCTGCGTCGCCATGACCGGCGTGCCGGCAACCAACGGTGCAGCGCTCGGCGACCTCGACGCCGATGGCGAGCTCGACGTGGTCTTCAGCAGCGAGACCGCCAACGCCACGCGCTGTCTCGGCAACGGTGCCGGGGCCTTCACATGCGCGTCCTTCGGCGGTTCCGGCGGCCGGGCGGTGGGGCTGGCCGACCTCGACGCCGACGGCAACCTCGATGCCCTGCTGCTCAACGAAGCCGCCCCGTCGCAGACCTGTCTCGGCAACGGCGCCGGTGGGCTCACGTGTCAGCCGATCACCGGAATCGGCGCGCAGGCCCGGTCGATGGACCTCACCGATACCGACGGCGATGGCGACGTCGACGTCGTGGTCGGTCGAGCCGGCGACAACCAGGCCTGCATCAACAACGGGTCCGGAGACTTCACCTGCATCGGCAGCGACAACAACACCTGGCACACCGCCGGCACGCTGGTGCTCGGCACCATGGCTCCGCCGCCCCCGCCCCCCGACACCGACGGCGACGGCCTCACCGACGACGACGAGACCAATCTCCACGGGACGAACCCTGCACTCGCCGACACCGACGGCGACGGCCTGTCCGATGGCGATGAGGTCAACGTCCACGGCACCGACCCGCTCGACGCCAACAGCGACGGCGACTCGTTGTCCGACGGCGACGAAGTCGACGTGTCACGGCACGGACCCGCTCAGCAACGACACCGATGGCGACGGTCTCGGCGATGGCGCCGAGGTGAACATCCGGGGCACGGACCCGACGAACCCCGACACCGATGGCGACGGCCTGTCCGATGGCGCCGAGGTGCTCACCCATGGCACCGACCCACTCGACGCCAACAGCGACGGCGATTCGTTGTCCGACGGCGACGAGGTCGACGTGTACGGCACGGATCCGCTGAGCAGCGACACCGACGGTGATGGTCTCGGTGATGGTGCGGAGGTGAACATCCGGGGCACGGACCCGACGAACCCCGACACCGATGGCGACGGACTCTCCGACGGTGCCGAGGTCCAGATCCACGAGACCGACCCGCTGCTGGCCGATACCGACGGTGATGGTATCGACGACGGCATCGAGGTCGCCGACGGGACCAACCCCCGCGTGCCGCCCGGCGGCCAGGAGATCGACCTGGCCGCGCCGGGCCAGCGCCGCTTCGATCGCGGCCCGTTCACCGTCTCGGCCGTTGCGGACTCGGGCCGCGCGGTGGCCATCACGGCCTCGGGCACGTGCACGATCGACGCCGGCACGGTCACCCCCATCGGCGCCGGGATCTGCATCGTCGAAGCGACCCAACCCGGCGGCGGCGAATGGCTGCCGGCGGAGCCGGTGACCAGAGAGATCACCATTGCCAAGGGCGTGCAGCGCATCGAATGGGAGCTGCGTGAATGGGTCCCGCTGGACGGGGAGAGCCGGCGCCTCCGTGGGCAGGCGACCTCGGGCCTCGCCGTGCGGTACACCGCCGACGGCCCCTGTCGTGTCGATGGCCAGGCCTTCACCGTCCGTCGTGACGGGGCCTGTGTGATCACTGCGACCCAACCCGGCAACGCGGACTGGCTCGCCGCTGATCCGGTGAGCCGAGACCTCGCCATCGGCCGTACCGACCAGACCATCACCTTCGCTACTCCCGACACCGCCGAGTTCGGCGAAGCAGTCGAGCTGATCGCCACCGCGACCAGCGAACTCCCGGTGGGTTTCATCGCCGCGGCGCCGTGTTCGGTCGATGGATCCCGTCTGTCGAGCACAGCTGCGGGAACCTGCGCTGTGTCGGCCGTTCGTGCGGGCACTCAGCGCTGGTTCGACGCCGCGCCGGTGCACCGGCAGGTGACCATCACGGCCGCCACGGCGACGCTGACGGTGGGCGACGTCGTCGTCGACGCCGGTGACGCAGCGCAGCCGGCCGTGGTCGCCACCGAACCAGCCGGCCTGGATGGCGTTCGCATCACCTACGCGGGCGAGCCGGATCCGCCGACCGAGCCCGGGACCTACCCGATCCGCGCAGTGCTCGAGCACCCGGGATACGTCGCCGAGCCCGTCCGCGCCGATTATGTGGTCGTCGAACCGCCGGCGTCGGTCCCGGTGGGCTTCGCCGCCCAGACCATCACCGCCGAAGCCCTGGTCTCCGAAGGCCTGCCCCTCGTCAGCGGCGACGGACTCGCTCTCACGGTCATCGGCTTCGACCCGGCCACCGTCGCCACGGCGCGCAGCGGCACCGACGCCGTCTCGGGTACCGCCGACACCGACGGAGTCATGGTCCTGGTCTTCGGTCCGGACTTCGACGCCGCCGAAGCCACCATCGAGGTCACGTCTCCCGACGGCGTCACCGCAACCGTGAGCACCGAAGACGTCATCGCGATCGGTGACACCCTGGTGGAGGTCACCATCGAGGTCGGCCCCGGCCCCGACGACGACGAACTCGCCAACACCGATCCAGGCAGCGACACGGCAGGCTCGACACTCGGCTCGGTTGTCGTGCGCGCCAACGGCCTCAAACCCGGCGGCGGCGTCGAGGTCACCGTGTATTCGACGCCGGTGATCATCGGCGCCCTGACCGCAGACGACGACGGCACCGTCGAGGCCGAGCTCGGCCTGCCCGACGACCTCCCGCCGGGCGAGCACCGCATCGTCCTCGTCGGCGAGCGCGACGAGGGCCCGGTCTCGGGAAGCTGGTTCTTCACCGTCGGCGAGTCCGGCACGATCGAGACCGTCGGCGACCCCGACCCCGACCCCGAACCCATCGCGGTCGCAGCAGGCGAGACCGATGACGAGGCCGCAGCTGCATCGGTCGATGACGCGCCACCGGAAGACCTCGCCGCCGTGCAGATCGATCGGGGCATCGACCAGACCACTGGGCTCCCCACCTTCGATCCCGTCGACGAACCCGAAGAGGCCGTCGAGACCGGGGTCACCGCCTTTGCGATGCTCACGGCCCTCAGCGCCGGTGCGGGCATGACCGCCCTTGCAGCGGTGGGCTCGGCCGGCTCCGCCGCCGGCGCGATGGGCACCTCGATGGCCGCTGGAGGCGGTAGCTCTCCAGGGTCCGGCGACGGCGACGGCGGTTCGCGTGGCAAGGGGAAGGTGGCGTCGGGCAAGGCCAAGGGTCTGGGCGACGATGTCGCCGGCTTGGCCTGGGGCGATCGATCGCCGACCTGGCGATGGCCCGCCACCTCTGCACTGGACGACGTGAGCCGTCGGGTACCGGTCATGGTCGCGCCGTTCTCGCCGCTCGCAGCCCGGGTCGCGATGGACGGCTCGACGGTGCGTGGTGTGTTCGGTTCGGCTGCGCTGATCGGCCCGGTCCTGGGTGTCGTGCTCGGCCTGCTCGCGGTGTTCGACACCGGCGGCCATGCCGTGCCGCCGGCGCTGTGGCTGATGATCGCGATCGTGCTGCTCGGCACGTTCGACTCCTTCGCCGGCATGGTGGCGGCAGCGGTGTTCGCGATCGCGGTCTGGGGTTCGGGTGGGATCGTCTCGGCCGACTCGGTGCGCACCCTGATGGGTGTCGGATCGTTGTGGTTCGCGGTGCCGATGATCGCCGGTGGGGTGCGGCCGTTCCGGCGTCCCGCCGCGACGACGGCCGCCGAGCGCTGGACCGCGGTGGCCGCCGTGGTCGTCGGCTCGCTGATGGGCGCGTGGACGGTGCAGACGGTCGTGAAGTCGCTGCCGAGCCTCTCGGGGCTCGACCTGCCCATCGCCGCATCGGCCGACACCATCGCCCTGGTGGTGTTGGTCGCTCTGGTCGCGCGGTACCTGGCCGAGGCCCTGGCCGTGCGGGTGTATCCCGAGCGTCTCGGGCGGGTGACCCCGGACAACGTGCCCAAGCCCTCGACGCGCCAGAAGGCCATCTCGACGCTGTTCAAGGGCGCCACGTTCGTGTTCGTCGTGTTGCCCTACATCGGCATGCGGTGGCAGCTCTGGGCCGTGGCGGCGATGGCGACCATTCCTGCGCTGATCGCGCTGGCGAAGGATCGCTTCCCCAACATCGAATGGCTCTACCTGGCGTTGCCGCGAGGCATCCCGAAGATCCTCGTGATGATGATCGTCGGCAAGACGATCGGCGAGATGCTCGGCGACCGCATCGACGATCCGGCAACCCTGCTCGTCACTGCGTTCGTGGTGCTGTCGATCCCCGGTCTGGTGGCGAGCCTGCTCGACCTGGTGGCCCGTGAGGCACCCGAGCCCGAGCTCGGCTGGACGGGTCGCATCGCCGGGGCGCTGGTGTTCGTGGTGACGGTGCTGACCATTCGCGGCCACTTCGGCGACTCGCTCGCCACGTCGCTGCTGTGGGTCCTGCCGGCGGCCGTGTGGTGGGTTGCCGCAGTGCTCGCCCAGCGCCGCCATCGCAGCGCGGAGGAGGTCGCCGCAGACGAGGCGCCGATCACCGAGGTGGTTCCCACCCACGCCAAGGTCCCCGCCGGCTGAGCCGACTGCTCGGGGTGGTCGCGCTGGTGTATCGAAGGTGTGCGGCCTGCACCACCATCGACATCGACGACGAAGCCTGTGTCGACGTGGTGGCGCGCGACCGGGTGTGGCGAAGACGGAGAACGCGGATCATCTCGCCGAGCGTCTGGGTCGGCTGTCGTCGTCGGAGAAGCAGCGTCTGGCTGCCCATGACGGGGAGATCGCGAGGAACGCGAAGCTGTTGCGCCCCGAAGCGTTCCGGATGTGGCTGGCGAAGCTGCTGGTCACGGTCGCCGATCCGCCCGATGATGCTGATGGGTTGTCGGCGGCGGAGCGGGCGAAGGCCGCAGCGGCGTGGATGATGGTCCAGCGCCCGGACGGGACGTGGGCGGTCGCGGGGTCGATGGATGACGAGCGCGGCGCCCGGATGGACGCAGCGGTCACCGCACGGGCTCGGGAGATCGCGAACCGCCGCCCGGCGGGCGAGCGCACGATCACCGCAAACGACCGGGCGGTCGCGGCGTTCGAGTTGTTGTGCGGCATTACCCTCGGCGCTGGCGATGCCGGGCGTAGCGGTCCCGATGGCGGCTACCCGCCCGGCGGTGGTCGCGGCGGAGGCGGCGGTGCAGGTGATGGTCGGACGGGATCGGGCGCCGTTGCCGGCTCGGGGCCCAACGACGGCCTGGGCCGGGACAGCGGTGGCAGCGGCGACAGCGGCAGCTCTGGTGCCGGTGTCGACGAGGTGATGGGTCCGGGTCTGGCGGTCGGGATCATCATCGACGCCGCAACCCTGGCCCACGGCCCCCACCACGGCACGGTGGCCGAGACCTGGCAGGGCCGGCCGATCGACCCTCGGGCGGCGCAGCGGCGGGCATGTGACGCCGACTGGTACGTGATGCTCTATGACGCGCTCGGTCGCCCGAGCCGGGTGGGACGGACCCGACGTCACGCCACGCGTGAGCAGCGCTTGCAGCTGCGTGGCCTGTACCCGACCTGCCCGATCGATGGGGTCACGCCGTTTCACGGCTGTGAGATCCACCACGTCAACACGCCGTTCCACCCCGACGGCGAGACCGAGCTCCACAACCTCGTGCCCATCTCGCCGACCTGGCATCACCGCATCCACGACGGCGCCTGGACCCTCACCATGGACAGCGACCGCACCCTGCACCTCTACCGCCCCGACGGCACCCTCGACCGCACCATCGACCCACCCACCCCCATCACCCGCCACGGACCCTGACCCCATCGGGGACCAGTGGGCGACCGAGCGACCTGCCCCACCGCGCGCCCTCCGCGTCCGGCTCAGCCCGTCAGCCTCTTGGCGTGGCGGATCGTCGCGACGCCGGCCGGGTCGGCGAGGGCCTCCATGGCCAGGTCGTAGTCGGGGATCGAATACACCTCACCGTCGTCGTCGATCATCACGAACCGGTCGAGCTGGGCCAGGAACGCCCGATCGTGGCTGACTGCGACCACCGTCCCGACGAAGCCGTCGAGCGCGCGCTCGAGTGACTCCGAGGACTCGACGTCGAGGTTGTCCGTCGGCTCGTCCAACAACAAGACGTTGTGCCCGTCGAGCTCCAGGCACAGGATCTCGAGGCGCGCCTTCTGGCCGCCCGACAGGGTCTCGAAACGCTGGCGAGCATGCGCGGCCAGGCCATAGCGGGCCAGGCGTTTCAGGGCCTGTTCGTCGTCGGACACTCGCAGCCGGACGATGTCGAACGCATCGCGGCCCACGAAATCGGGGCGGTCGTTGATCTGGGTGAACGTCCCGATCGAGGTCCGGGGCCCCAGGGTGATGGACCCCTCGTCGGGCTCGGTCTCGCCGGCCAGGGCCCGCATCAGGTGCGTCTTGCCGGTGCCGTTGGGGCCGATGAGGCCGACCCGCTCGCCGAACATCACCTCGTCGGTGAACGGGAAGAACAGATCGCCGACCGAGACGTCGGCGAGCTGGAGGACCCGTCGGGCCGAGTCCGCGCCACGCAGCGCCACGTGGATCTGCTGGTCGGGCACCGGCGGCGGCGGAGGCCCGGCCGCCACGAAGCGCTCCCAGCGGGTCTCGGCGGCATTGGCCTTGGTGGCGTTCTTGAAGTTCTGCGCCGCCCGCTGCTTCATCACCTTCATGTGGCGGAACAGGCGCCGCTCCTCGTCGTTCCAGCGTTCGAGCGCATCGCCCAACAACTCCTGACGTCTGGCCCGAGCCTCGGGGAACGTCGCGTAGGAGCCGCCGTGGACCCACGCGCCCGCGCCCTCGATGGCCACGATCTTGGTGGCCACGCGTTCGAGCAACGCCCGGTCGTGACTCACCATCAACACCGTGCTGCGACAGGCCTGCAGCTGCTCTTCGAGCCAGACCCGCGTGGGGATGTCCAGGTAGTTGTCGGGCTCGTCGAGCAACACGATGTCGGCGCCCGAGGTCAGCAACAGATCGAGCACGAGCCGCTTGCGTTCGCCACCCGACAACTCGCCCACCCGCCGTGTCACGAAGTCGTCCACGTCGGTCTTGACCGTTCGTTCTGCAGCCGCGGCCCACTGGGCCTCGAGGTCATAGCCACCCAGATCGCCCCAGTCGGTCAGCGCCTCGGCGTAGGCCATGCCATCGCCACTGCCATCGGCCATCGCCGCCTCGGCGGTTGCCAGGCGTCGGCCGGCGACGCGCAGCTGCGACGGTGCGACCTCGAGCAAGAGGTCACGTAAGGGTGCATCGGGGTCGGTCATCCCGACGTCCTGGGTCATCGACAGCACGGTGCCGCCGAGGGCGAACTCCCCGCCGTCGGCGTCGAGGTCGCCGGCCAGGATCCGCAAGATGGTGCTCTTGCCCACCCCGTTCGCGCCCACGAGCGCAGCCCGTTCGCCCGGTGCCACACCGAAGCTGACGTCGAAGAACAGCGAGTCCGCGCCCGGTGGTGCGTAGTCGAGATCGGAGACGACGATGCTGCTCATCGCCCACCATCATGGCGGGCGGGCGGCGCCGAACCGGCCGGAATGCTCGACGGCGCCAATGAAGCCTGTGTGCGTTGTCCGGCCAGGATCAGCCGGCGGCCTCGTCGATGGCGTCGAAGCCCTGCTCGACGTCCCAGAGGTGATGCACCGGATCGTGCAGGCAGTACCGGCCGAGGGTCTCGACGGTGAACGCCGACCCGTCGGATCGCAGGCCCGTGCGGTCCCACTCGTCGCCGCCGACCCGGTCGTAGGTGTCGGCGAGCTTGCCGGCGTTCACGGCCAAGGCGTACGCCACCCGTCCCGGATCCTGCTCCCAGTAGCGCTCCTCGAGTGCGGTGGCGTCCTGATCCCAGTTGGCGAATCGAGGGGCGTCCTTGCTCAGCATCAGTTCGACCCGCTCGACGAACCGGGCGTAGACATCTCGCACGTGGGCCCCGTATTCGAGCGCCGACCAGCGGACGTCGGGGCCGGGCGGACGCAGCGCCACCCGCTCGCCCGAATTCAGCACCGTGCGCCACGCCGCGGCATTGGCGCGGAACTTCGCGCCGAGCTGCTCGCGGTCGATCGAGGTCGAGTCGAACCCGCAGTCCGGACAGGGCCGGTCGAGCACCCAGGTCCAATCGGCGTCGTCAGGCGTGGGCTGTTCCATGGCGCCAGAGCCTACGGTGTTCGCCGCCGGGGGGCCGTGGAGATTCGGTGCGGCCGTCAACGGTGTCGCTGGCCAACCGCGACGAGGGTGGGGCGGCGGCCACGATCTCTCGCCGGATCGCCGGCTGAGTGCGTGCCCCACCAGGTGGGCTGCGTGCATGGCTCAGATCGTGGCGGCGGTGAGGGCCTCGGCCAGCGTGTCGGTGTCCAACCGGTAGGACACCGTGATCGTGCCGGCCGCGGCGACGGCCTCGTGGATGCAGATGACCGGTCCGGCGCCATCGCGACCGAGCAGGACGCCCACGGCATTGCTGACGTCGACGCCGTGCGCGGTCACCAGGACACGCAGCGCCTGGGTGGCGTCGGCCGGGGCGTGATCGGGGGCTGCGGCCGACAGCGAACCGTCGAAGACGATCGTCGCCTTGGCCGCCTGGGGACCGAGAGCGGCGTGCAGTGTCGCCACCGTGGCGGTGCGGCGTGCCCGCATGCTTGCCTCGGCGTCGATGCCGGCATCGACGCTGGTCGTCGGCGTGGTGCGCCGGGCCAGCGCAGCGGCCAATGCATCCCCGTCGATGATGGCCACGGCGTCGTCGGGCGTCAGCCACTGCTGCAGCGCGAGCAGGGTCGGGCCGGCGACCGCGACCGGGCTGCCGTTGGTGTCGAGGGAGCCGCTGTCGGACCAACTGCCCTCGGTGTGGCCGTCGACGGAGCGGGTCGACCCGTCGTCGTGGCCCGGCGTCGCGTCGATCAGGTCCGGGTCCGATCGCAGCGAGGTGAGCAGCGAGCGGTGGTGGTCCTCGACGTGCGCGACCACCCGGTCGGTACGTGCCAGATCGGTGGTACGAAGCCGCGCGAGTTCCTCGTGGGCCAAGGCCAACTCGTGGTCGAGCTCCGCGACCCGACGTTCGGCCTGGCGCGCTGCGAGGCCTTCGATGGTGGCGTGGCGGCGGGCTTCGGCGAGTTGCTGGTCGAGCTGATCGAGGAGCGCCCGTTGGCGCATCAGCTGGCCGTTCGCCTGTGCCGCAGCGCCGCGCAGGCGGGCCAGCTCGGCGATCGTCTCGGGGTCGGTGTCGCTCTGGCGGCCGCCGGCCAGGGCGAGCATGCGAGATCGCCTCGCCGATCGCCACGGCAGCTCTGGTGGCTCGGGCATCTGGTGCCACGCCAGGACTGTCGCGCTCGGGTCGTTCGTCGCGGCGTCGCCGGATGGTTCGGGCACTGGTCGGAGCATCGTCGGCATCCACACGTCGGCGGGATGCTCGGTGTCGTGGGGGTCCGCCGCCGAGTGGTCGTTGGCATTCGGAGCTGTCATGGCTGGTCCGCCCTGTCGTCTGGAGGTGCGCCGCCGCAGGCACCGGGCTGGTGGGTCGATGGACGCGCGACGCGCGACTCCAGTGTCGTGGCCACAGCGGTCGTTCGACGCTGGGTCGATGTGACCGGCGCTGCGGGTCCGTCTGCGTCGGATGACACAGATGGCGGCGACGCTGCGTGGTGCAGACGCCCGCGCTCCGAGGTGGGGGGGCGTCGCCCTCGCGCCCGCACAGACGGTCATCGTCGGTCCGACCGACGAGCCATGTCCTCGTCGGGTGCCGGAGCCCCCGCCCATGGCTGGGTCGTCGGTGGTCTGAAGACGCCTGGGGACAATGGGCCGTACGACCCATGGTGACCGAGTCCCGACGAACCCGGCACCGCGTGGTTCGTGGCTCTCTCGAGACCCGCGGACCCGTGATTCAGGTGTCGATCCTCGCAGCGGGCAACAGTACCCGGACGGTGAGGCCCGAGGGTTCGGTGTCGATGAGTTCGACCCGTCCGCCGGAGGCCTGCGCGATGCGGTCGACGATCGCCAGGCCGAGCCCGGTGCCGGTGCCGGCTGCATCGCCTCGCCAGAAGCGACGCAGGGCTGCCGTCTTGGCCTGATCGTCGAGGCCGGGGCCCGTGTCGCTCACCTCGAGCGCCACCGCATCGGTACGGTCCTCGGTGTCGAGGTCGCGGTGAACGGACACCACGATCTCGGGCGCACTGCTCCTGTCGATCTGCTGGTGCGCCCGATCGGTGACGATCGCGGCGACGGCGTTGTCGATGAGATTGTCGAGAATCTGTTCGACGCCGCCCGCGACCGCCGCGACGGGGCAGGGATCGGCCACCCCGATTGCCCGAAGGACGATGCCCTCGGCTTCGACGATGGCCGACCAGGTGTCGACGCGGTCACGGACGAGGCTCGCGAGGTCATGCGTGGTCGGTGTCTGGGCCTGTTCGGTCCGGGCCAGCACGAGCAGGGAGTTGACGAGCGCTGCGAGCCGGTCGATCTCGATGATCGCTGCGTCGAGCTCGTCGGTGCAGCGCGGATCGTCGACCTGTGCCTCGAGATTCTCGAGACGAAGCCGCATGGCGGTCAACGGCGTGCGCAACTGGTGCGAGGCGTCGGCCACGAAGGCGCGCTGGGTGTGGATCAGTTCGTCGAGTCGTTGGGCCATCGTGTTCATCGCCGTCTCGAGGTCGCGCAGCTCGGGGGGCGCGCCGGGTTCGGGTTCGGCGATCGTGAGATCGCCGCCTGCGAAGCGAAGTGCGGTCTGCTGCAATCCCCGTATGGGCTTGGTGACGGACCGGGCGACCGCCCAGCCCACCGCGGTCACCGCGGCGAGGACCACGACCGCGACGGCTGCGAGGCCCAGCCAGAATCGTCGGACACGCTCGGTGACCTCGTGGGTGTCGAACGCGATGCGCAGGGCCCCGTGGACCACGCCCCCCGATGCCACCGGAACGGCGACCACGAGCAGCTCGGTGTCGAGGGTGGTGGAGAAGCGTGTGCCGGAGTCGCGGCGTCCGGCGAGGGCCTCGACGAACTCGGGCCGGGTCGAGAAGTCACGGCCGGTCGCATCGTCGGTGTCGATCACGGCGATGCCATCGGTGTCGACGACCACGACACGGGCGCCGGTGTCGGCGCGGTACCGGTCGGCGGGGATCGGGTCGGCGATCGTGTCCTGTTCGAGGGCGTCCTCGTAGATCGAGGCCAACACGGCAGCGTCTCGTTCGATGTCGGCGGTGAGGCGCTCCATCTCGCGCTGCTGGAAGAACACTGCGAGGGGCACCTCGAGCAGGATCAGCACGAAGACGGTGACCGTCAGGTAGCCGAGCAGCAGCCGGCGGGTCACCGGAGCACCGGATGACCGGAATGCCGGGTCACGACGTGTGGTCGGGTTCGTGGAGGACGAACCCGACGCCGCGGACGGTCTCGATCCAGTCGGCGCCGAGCTTCTTGCGCAGCGATGCGATGTGCACGTCGAGGGTCTTGGTCGAGCCCCACCAGTTCTCGTCCCAGACCTCGTTCATGATCTGCTCTCGGGTCGACACGGCGCCCTGATCGGCCCCGAGATGGACGAGCAGGTCGAACTCCTTCGGGGTGAGCGTCAGCGATCGGCCATCGACGGTGACGGCGCGGGTGCGGCGGTCGATGTGCAGCGCGCCGACCTCGATGACCTCTGCGGCTGCGGTGCGGTCGGCACCGGTCCGGCGGAGGACTGCCCGCATGCGGGCGACGAGCTCACGAAACCCGAACGGCTTGACGACGTAGTCGTCGGCGCCGAGCTCGAGCAGCATGACGCGGTCGATCTCGTCGCCGCGGGCGCTGACCACGATGATGGGGACCTCCGACCGGTCGCGCAGCGCCCGGCACACGACACGGCCGTCGAGGTCCGGGAGACCGAGGTCGAGCAAGACCAGATCCACCGGCTCGGCCGCCAGGGCCGCTTCGCCGGTCGCGGCGCGGTGCACGTCGAAGCCCTCGCGTGTCAGGCCGGCGCACAGAGGCTCGGCGATGGTGGTGTCGTCTTCGACGACCAGAACCCGCATGTGAACAGGATGGCGCTGCAATCGCGCCCCGCGGCGATCTTTGCCGTTTCTTGGAACTCCGATGGAGATCGGTTGGCACGCCGGTTCCTACGTTGGGCATCGAACATCGAACTCGACGACGCACCCGTCGTCGCCATGATGAAGAGGAGTCTCACCATGAAGCGCACCGCCCTCGTGACCGCCGCCTCGGTCGCCGCCGTCGTGTTGACGGGCACTGCTGCAGTCGGCGCCAACATCGGCATCTTGTCGTCGGCCGACGACAGCCCGGTCGGCGATCTCAACGCAACCACCGAGCTCGCCACGACACCCGTGGAGGTCGTGGTGGAGCTGCCGCCAACCGCGTCGTCCACGCCGAGCGCAGGGGCCTCGTCGGACGGGGCGAGCCCGGTAACCGACGATCCGCCGGGCTCGTCGGTTCGGACCGAAGCGTTCGTGGTCGACCGGGCCGGGACCGTCGTCGTTGCCGTCGACGGACGCACCGTCCGGGTCGAGTCGGTCGAGGCTGCGCCCGGTTGGTCGTGGATCCCCGACGACGACATCGCCGACGACACGCTCGACGTCCGGTTCAGCTCCGGCAGCGAGGTCCTCGAACTACAGGTCGAGCTCATGACGGACGGAACGCTGCGGGCCGAGATCGATCGCCCACAATCGGCCTCGGCAGCGACCACGCCTGCCATCCGCGTCGACGAGTACGACGAGTACGACGAGTACGACGAGTACGACGGACGACGAGTACGACGACGACGAGTACGACGACGACGAGTACGAGGACGACGACCACGACGAGCACGAAGGCCGCGACGATGACGACTGAGTCCGACCACCCCACCGATGCGACACCCACCGAGCCCGTCGCGGTCCTCGACGCCGAACGCCTCGACCGCATCGCAAGACTCCAGGCCCGCCGCGCTGACCCGACCACGCCCTCGAAGGCACCCCGACGACGGCGCCACCCGGCCAGGAACAGCCGGATCGCCGCCACAGCGCTCGGCGTGTCGGCGGCCTTCGGTCTGGTGACCGCCTACGGCGTCGCTGCCCAGGGCGCCGGTCCCGAACTCGCCGACGCCGAGCCCGCTGTCCCGGCTCGGGCCGAGCCCATCGTCATCGAGGTGCGAATCGTCGACGCAAATGGCAACCCCGTCGCATCTGCGCAGCCCACCGCCGGATCGTCCGAGGCCGTCGCCTCGGTGCCCGAGGCCGCGGCGACCGCGGCGCCCAGCCCCCAGGTCCGCGTGCTGACTGCTCCTGCTGCGACAGCACCCGCACCCGCACCCGTCGCGGAGGCCACGACCAATGGCAGCCGCTGACGCCATCGTCGAGCACCGCTTCCGGATCATGGGGTCCGATGCCCACGTGATCGTCGTCGGGCGCGACGACCCGGGGGCCGCTCGGCTGGCCGACCGGTTCGCCCCCGTCCGCCTCGGCGAACTCGAGGCCTGCTGGAGTCGCTTCCTGGCATCCAGCGACCTGTGCCGCCTCGCCGAGGCCGACGGCGCCTGGTGCGATGTGCACCCCGACACCATCACCCTCGTCGACCACATGCAGCGCGG
Source organism: uncultured Acidimicrobiaceae bacterium (assembly GCA_963716795.1). Taxonomy (GTDB): domain Bacteria; phylum Actinomycetota; class Acidimicrobiia; order Acidimicrobiales; family UBA8592; genus CAVQUE01. The sequence continues at coordinate 42,133 of CAVQUE010000014.1, forward strand.
TGCCATCGCCACCGTCGGCCGCTACGACCCGACCCTGGCCGCGCAGCTCGCAGCCGCCGGCCATGCGCCCAGCGTGGCGCTCGCACCGATGCTGGCTCCCCGCGTCCGTGGCTCGGTGCTCGACGTCGACGTCGATCGCTCCGGGTCCCGCATCCGCACCCCACCGGGCCTCGCGCTCGACCCCGGGGGCATCGGAAAGGGCCTGGCCGCCGATCTGGTGAGCGCAGAGTTGGTCGCGGCCGGCGCGACCGGTGCGCTCGTCAGCGTCGGCGGCGACCTGGTCGCAGCGGGGACCGCGCCCGACCCCGACGGCTGGCCGATCGTCGTCGAATCCGCCGACGGGCCCGGCGCTGCACCTCTCGGCCGGATCGCCATCGACGCCGGTGGCGTGGCGACCTCGAGCACCCGGTCGAACCGGTGGATCGTCGACGGTGGCGAGGCTCACCACGTCATCGACCCCGAGTCCGGTCGCCCATCGATGACGGACCTCGCCGCCGTCACCGTGGTGGCCCCCACGGGTTGGCAGGCCGAAGTGCACGCCACCGCCGCTCTGCTCGACGGGTCGGACGGGGCGATCGCGTATCTCCGCTCCCGAGGCCTCGCCGGCGTCGCCGTCACGCTCGACGGCACCGTGGTCGCCACCGACGACCTCGCCGAGCTCGCGAGTCGGCGATGACCGGCCAGCTGTGGTGGCACATCGCCCGAGCTTCGGGCATCGTCGCCTGGCTCATGCTCACGGCGACGGTCGTGTGGGGTATCGCCTCGTCGGTCGGCTTGTTCGGCGCCCGTCGTCGCTCGCCCTGGCTCGTCGATCTGCACCGCTGGCTCGGAGGGCTCACGGTGGCCTTCGTCGCGGCGCACCTCGCTGCACTCGTGGCCGACACCTACGTCCAGTTCGGTCTGATCGATCTCGTCGTGCCGTTCGCGAGCGATTGGAAGCCGGTGCCCGTGGCGCTCGGGGTGCTCTCCCTGTGGGGACTCCTCGCGGTGCAGGCGACCTCGCTGGCGATGCGCCGGCTGTCTCGTCGCACCTGGCACACCGTCCATCTGCTGGGCTACGGGGTGTTCGTGCTCGGCAGCGTCCATGGGATCACCGCCGGGACCGACGCCACCCAGCCGTTGTATGTCGCGACGACCGCGGCGTCGATGCTGGCCGTCGGCTGGGCCGCCATCCACCGCATCAGGAACCTCGACAGTCCTCGTCGGCGGGGACCGACCGGCGCGCTCAGCGCAGCCGAACGCCTTGACGCACCGGCGCCCGAGCCTCGGCCTCGGCCCGCGTCGAACACTCCGGTGCCCAGTCACAGCCGCGGCAGGTGAAGTACGACGCGGTCCGGTGCAGCCCGTCGGGGCCGACGGGGCGTGCCGTGACGGCCAGCGCCGCCCACGCCGTAGCCGGGACGGCTCGACCCCACAGGTCTTCGCGGGGTCGGATCTCGTCGGTACCGGCGCTGTGGCCGACGATCCGCACCACCTCGGGCGCCGAGCGCATCTTCAGGGCATAGAGCATCGACGCGAACGCGATGCGGTCGAGGCGGGCGTCGTCCACGCTCGGCACCGCGAAGAGGGGCACGTGGCTGCCCTGTTCGATGAGATCGACCGAGGCGTGCAGACGAAGTTGACGGTCGGGGAAGTCCCATTGGAAGCGCCGCCCCGTGGTCCACCGGCCGAGCGTGGGGTCCTCGACGAGCATCGCGGTGCGATGCAGCCATCCCGCAGCGCGATGCATGGTCTCGACCAGCGTGGGCTGGTCGCAATCGGCCAGGTGATCGACCAACCAGGCGTCGATGGTCGAGTGGCGTTGGCGGGCGCGACGGACGAACTCGACCAATGCCGGACGGACGCCACCCTCGGTCGCCACCAGCGGCGCCGCACCCCGGGCGACGGCTTTGAAGGTGGTGAAGATGCCCGGTTCGAACGGGCTCGGCAATCCGGCCGCCGAGGCCTGACACCGCGCTGCGGTCTCGACGTCGAACTCGCCGACCCGGGTACTGCTGTCCCAGTCGAACGAGCCCGTCGGGGTGCGCAGCGCTGCGGGTTCGAGGGCCTCGACGAGTCGGGCCTCGAGTGCGCCCAGTTCGGTCGCCGGACCCTGCGGCGTGGCCGATGACGGGCTCATCACCAGGGCTCCTCGTCGGCGTCGCCGTGATCGTCGATCAGGTCCTCGCCGTCGCGGGCGGGGGTCCAGCTCGACACACGAGCTTCCTGTTCGGCGAGCGCCAGGTCCGGTGCATCGGGGCACCGGGGTGCGGCCCCGCACCACGAACAGGCAAGACCCGGACGGGTCTCGGGCCAGGCGCCCCCGGCGATGGTGCGGTCCACCGACACCAGCGTGGTCGCGGTCGCAACGACCCTGGCCGCGACGCCCTCGAGGAGGTCCCAGGTGATGGCATGGGCCGAGATCGTCGGCGGGTCGAGGGTCACCGCAGCGACCGCCACGGGTGCGACGCCGTCGCGCAGCGCGAACAGCAGCGCATAGAAACCCAGCTCGTCGATGTGGGAAGCCCGGACGCCGCCGGACTTGACCTCGACGACCGCTCGGGGCGCCGGACCCACGACCAGGTCGGCCCGGCCCGACAAGGACACGCCGGCGTCATCGAAGACGACCCGGGCCCGCTCCTGGGCGCAGACGGCGGTGTCGGTCAGGTCGCCCAGCACGTCCCGGAGCGCGTCGCAGCGTTCCTGGACCGCAGTGCGCAGCTCGTCCCGGACCTCGATCGGCAGGGCCGCGACGGCCTCTGCGAGCTCGGGCTCGGTCTCGCGGAGCACCACCAGCAACGCGTCGAGCCAACTGGCCCGCCCCGGGACCGTGGCGCTGGTGGCCAGCAGCGCCGCAGCGGTGTCGACGATGGTTCCCACGGCGAGGTCGTGGCCGAGTGTTCGTGGCGCCAGTTCGCCGGACACCGATGCCGGGCATCGCCGGGTCGAGAACATGCGGCCCTTGGTGATGCCGAGCAGCCCGGCGGGACGGTCCCAACCCTCGGTGACGGCCACCAGCCGGCCGGCGAGGTCGGCGCGCAGCGCGGCGATGTCGCCTCGATCGGGATGGTCGTCGCCCGTGCTCACCTGGGCGAGCGCCGCCACCGTGCGCACGTCGATCACGGGCGGGGACTGCGTTTCGTCGTCGCCGGTGTCGTCGGGATGCGCCCGCCTGCCATGGTCTCGTTCTATCGGCCCACTCGGCGTTCACCGGTGCGCCGCGGGCTGGTCGGTGACGACGAGCACAAAGTCCCTGTCATCTACGATCGGGGCGCGCCACGATCGGTGCCCCAGTCAACGGGTGCACGCCCCCGACCCAGGAGAGGCCACCATGCCAGTCGTCGATGCCACCACCACCGAGCTGTCCCACAAGGGAGACGTCCGGTCCGCCGATATCGAGTACGCGACCAGCAAGATCCGGTCCATCGCCGACACCTGCCGGGAGCGGGTCCACCACATCGAGGTGCGGATGGTGCTCGACGCCGACCGGGGAAGGGAACGCCCGGCGCAGATCGAGGCCAGCCTCGACATCGACGGTCGAACGGTCCGGGCTCACGTGGCGGCGTCGACCATGACCGAAGCCGTGGATCTGCTGGTCGATCGCCTCAACCGGCGAGTTCGCCGGCACGAGGATCGGCGCCATCGTCTCGACGAACGGCATCGCCACGACGAGTCGAGTTGGCGTCATGGCGACCTACCGAGCCAGCGCCCCGAGTTCATGGACATCGAGCCCGACGAGCGCGAGGTCGTCAAGCGCAAGACCTTTGCCTGGGGTCCGATGTCTCTCGACGAAGCCGCGTTCGAGCTCGACCACCTGGCACACGACTTCTACCTGTTCGAGCACCTCGACACCGGTCGCGACGCGGCGCTGTGCCATGGCGAGGGTGACGAGCTGATCCTGCTGCATCCCGACGGTGCGGCGGTCGATCTCGACGGCGTCGTGGCGCCCGTGGAGCTCGAGCGCGGCGATCGTGCCCTCGCTGACCGAGGCCGAAGCCCGCGAATCGCTCGAGGCCGGCAGCCACCGGTGGCTGTTCCACCTCGACCCCGACAGCGGCCGCGGCCGGATCCTGTACCGTCGGTTCGACGGCAACTACGGCATGATCCTGCCGGCCTGAACCCGACCAGCCGCGCAGAGCGAGCGCCGCGACACGTCCCGAGACGTCCACCGCTACCGTCGTGCGGTGCCGATCTCGACGTTGTCGCCCGCTCGCCCCGTGCTGGTGGCGGCCGTCGTCACGGCGATGCTGATGGTGGTCGCCGGCCTCCAGGCGGTCGCACCGGCTCCTGCCGGGGCACAGGGCGCGCCGCCCGACGTACGTCTGGTGTCGCTCGGCGATTCGTACATCTCCGGCAACGGGGCCCGTGCCTACACCGGACCGGCCGGCTGCTACCGATCGAACCGATCGTTCGGCCAGCGGTGGGTCGACCTGCAGGCCCGACGCGGCGCCGGGGCGACCCACACCAACGCCGCCTGCAGCGGCGCTCGCACCCGCGACATCGACGCACAGATCGCCGACGCATCGGCCGAGCTGCGCCGTGCGACGCACGTGATGATCAGCATCGGCGGCAACGACGCCGGGTTCGGCGACCTGGTCTTCCAATGCCTCGTCACCCGCGACCGCCGGGACTGCGAGGACGCCGTCGAAGACGCCACCGATCTGCTCCCCGAGCTGCGCACGAGGCTGCGCGCCAACCTCGATGCCATCGCGCTCGCCGCGCCCGACGCCACCATCGCCGTCGTCGGCTATCCGCTCCTGGTCGGCGCGAACACCTACCGGTTGCCCGGGTACGAGGCCGGCAACGCCATCCGCACGCTCGGTGCGCTCGCAGCCGGTGCCTACCTGGCCGAGGTCCGTGCGGTGAACGCCGGCGACCCGGGCCGGGCGCTGTACGTCGATCTCCACGACGTGTACGCGGGCCACGAGCTCGGCGGCCCGCGCGCCGACTGGATCCGCCAGATCGCCACCTCGGTTCTGCGCGCCGAATGGGTGCACCCCGATGCCACCGGGCACCGGGCGACCGCCACCCATCTCGATGGGCTGACCGGTTTCGCCGAGCGCCGGCTGCGCATCGGCCCGGGCGACGTCGTCGTCGATCGCGGTGCCGGCGTGGGTGTGCTCGTCGGGGCCGACGGTATGGCGAGGAGGATCGTCGCAGGCGACCTCGGCTGCGTCGTCGGCTCGGCTCGGACGGTGATCGAACGCTCGATCCCCTCGATCGCGTCCCTCGCCACGGCGAGCGACGAGCTCGTCACCTGTGCCGGCACCCGGTCGTCGTCGATCGGACCCGACTTCGACGGCGACGGCCGCGCCGCACTGGCGGTCGGCGCGCCGGGCGAATCGACCGGCACGGTCGACGGAGCCGGTGCCGTGACGGTGGTGCCGGCGCCGCTCACCCGAACGAGAAGGCCCGATCCGGCAGCGATGGTGCTGAGCCAGGACACCGCCGGCCTCGCCGGTGAACCCGAGACCGACGATCGCTGGGGCGAGACGGTCGTGGTCGCCGACGTCGACGGTGACGGCATCGACGACCTGGTGGTGGGCGCCCCCGCCGAAGACGACGGCGGCATCGTCGACGCCGGGTCGGTCAGCGTGCTGCGTGGTGGCGCCACGGGACCGGGATCAGGCGGTGGCACGGTCATCGACCAAGCGACGGCCGGTATCGCCGAGCGGTCCGAGCCCGGGGATCGTTTCGGGGCGTCGCTCGCCGCAGGCGACCTCGACGGTGACGGCTACGACGACCTCGTCGTGGCTGCGCCCGGCGAAGGTCGCAACGGCAGCCGCGACGTCGGCGTCGTGGTGGTCGTGCCCGGCTCGGCATCGGGCCCCCTGCCCGAACGGGCGACGGTGCTGCACCAACAGAGCGCCGACATCGCAGGCTCGAACGAGACCGGCGACCAGTGGGGCGCAGCGCTCGCCGTCGGCGACCTCAACGGCGATGGCTACGACGACATCGCCGTCGGCGCGCCGGGCGAAGGAATCGGCCGCGCCCGGGCGACGGGCGCCGTCACGGTCGTGTGGGGCTCGGCGGGTGGCCCCCGGGGCGCCACCACGGTGCACCAGGGCACGCCCGGCGTGCCCGGCCTGAACGAATCCGGCGACCGCTGGGGGGCGAGCGTCGCGATCGGCGACCTCGACGGCGACGGCACCGACGACCTGGCCGTCGGTGCGCCGACCGAGGCGTTGGGAAGCCGGACCGCGGTCGGCACCGTCACGGTGTTCGCAGGATCGACCCGCGGCGTCCGAGGTGACGCTGCGGTCATCTGGCATCAGGGCACACGCGGGGTGCCCGGAGTCAACGAGGCAGGCGACGGGTGGGGTGCCGCGCTGGCCATCGGTGACCTGACCGGTGACGGTCGTGGCGAGCTGCTGATCGGGACCCCGAACGAGTCCATCGGCGGGATCGCCTCGGTGGGGTCGGTGACGGTGCTCCCCGGAACGCCCGGCGGCCCGACCGCCGAGGCAGCCGTGCTGTGGCACCAGAACCGTCGGGGCGTGCCGGGCGTGAACGAGGCCGGCGACTCCTGGGGCTCGTCGGTGGCCGTCGCCGATCTCGACGGCGACGGCTTCGGCGACCTGATCGTCGGTGCGCCCCAGGAGTCGATCGGCGGGATCGCCGCTGCCGGTGCGGTCACGATGCTGCCCGGCTCGGGTTCGGGCGCGACCGCCTCGGGCAGCCGACTGATCCACCAGGGCACCGCCGGCATCCCCGGCGACAACGAACCCGGCGACACCTGGGCGATTCCCGCCACCTGATCCTCGCCGAGACCGCTCTGCGGTCCAGGGGAGGATGAGTCGAGGAGATCCGCACGAGTGCTGCACCGTGTGCCGCATGACCTGAGTCGGATGGACCAGTTGCGCTCATGGAAGCGCCGGCGATGTCGATTGATCGCGCGAGGACGGATGCGGGTCGGCCCTCGTTGAATCGCTCGCGAACGGGGATGTGCCCATGTCAACTCGCCAACGCGCCGTTGCGTTCTGCTTCGCGGTGCTCGCCGCTGTCGTCGCAGTTCCTGTCGCTGTCGCAGGCCCTGCCGCTGCGGGACCCGACGACGACTTCTCCCTCGCGAAGAGCGACAACGTCGATGGCGAAGCCCTCATCGGTGAGCAGATCACCTTCACCCTCACCGCATCGGGTACCCAGGTCTCGAACGCGTACCTCTACAACCTGTCGTTCCGGGACGTCCTGCCCGTCGGGGTCACCTTCGTGTCGGCCGACCCCGCGCCGACCGCAGTCCTCGCCGACGTCCCGGGCGCCGGCCAGACCACCCTGGTCTGGGAGAACGTCAACGATCTGCCGGCCGACTCGAACGCCTCCATCACCTACACCGTCGACACCAATCCCGACTTCGCAGGTGGCACCAGCGGGTCCGGGACCGTGCCCGTGGGCTCCACGGTCACCAACTCGGCCCAGGCCGTCGCCAGCCTCGATGCGTTCCTGATCCCGGACTGGAGCCCGACCACCGGCGCCTTCACGGGCGATTTCGACGGCACCGCAGCCACCACCCACGACACCGACATCATTCCGTTCCGGGTCGACAAGACCGGCCCGGGCGAGCTGCTGCGCGGCGTCCACGACAACGGCTTCGGCTCACGCTCCGGCACCAGCGGCGCGACCTACACCATCGAGATCGAGAACAACCCCGACTACGCCACCAACGGCGTCACCCTGCGCGACATCCTCGGCCCCGAGCTGGAGTTCCTCGGCTGCGCCTCGTACTTCCCGGTCGGCGACGACAACTCGACCGACGTGCCGTTTCGCGAGTCGAGCGCTGCCGCGGACGAGGAGTGGGCGGGTTCAGGGCACATGGCCACCGATGCCGCGGCGCCCACCTGCCGCACGCCGACGTCGGTGAACACCGTGGCCAACGGCGGCCCCGGTGGTCTCGCCGACACCGTCGTCGACTGGTCCATCGGCAACCTCGCCCCGGGGCAGGTCGTCACCGTCACCTACCGGGCCGGTGTCCCCATGCGGGCGAACACCACCACCTGGACGACCAGCGGTGGTGCACCGTCGGCCGGATCGCTGAACCAGGGCCGCAACCTCGACAACAACAGCGGCCCGGCCACCAACGAACTCGATCGCACCACCAGCCCCGACCCCGAACTGCTCGTCGACGGGGCCCCGGCCGTGCCCAACACCGCGACGGCGACCGGCACCTACACACCCAGCGGCACCTCGGCGAGCGACAGCGACGTCGAGAACACCGAAGCCGAGGACATCATCATCGCCAAGTCGATGACCGGCTCGCTGGTGCACAACAGCGTCGTCGGATCGACGCTCGACATCACCACCAGCGAGTATCGCGAGTTCACCGACCTGGTCGTACGTGATCTGCAGCCCAGCGCGCTGTGCTACCTGGGCGTCTTCACCACCAACCTCACCGCGTCGGGCTGGAACACCACCGACTGTTCGGGCACCCGTGGCGCCGGCAACGGCAGCGTCGCGACCACCCGTGAGATCGCCGACGGCGGTCCCTATGGAACCGGTCGCATGGAACTCGTCTGGGACAGCACCGTCGTCCCCGGCCTCGCGGCCCTCGACAGTGACTCGTCGATCACCATCACCTACAACTCGAGCGTCCGTACCAACTACCGCGGCGGTCTCGCTTCGTTGCCCGGCGAACCCGTGCTGGCGGGTGACGAGGTCACCAATACGGCCGAGGTCTCAGGACCCGACTTCGTGGTCGGCGAACACACCAACGATGCCGGCGCCGACCCCGAAGCCGACGGCGGCATCGACGGCGACACCGCCTCGGCCCGCCTCGTCAACGCACTGCCGAGCATCGACAAGCGGATCTCGGCGAAGGCCGGCCCGCTGTCGGACGCCTCGACGGCCACCGGAGCCACCTGTGGCACCCAGTACGGATCGATCACCTGGCAGGACACTGTCGCCGGCGGCTTCGGGCCCGGTGACATCGTCTGCTTCGAGCTCGGCGCCACCTTCCCCGCCCAGGTGGACTACGAGAACGTCTTCATCGAAGACCTGCTGCCGCCGGGCTACGCCTACGTCGCCGGATCGGCGGCCCGCGTGACCTCGATCGACGACTTCCCCGGCGCCACATTCACCCCCGGCAATCTCCGCTGGAGCCTCGGCACCGTCGACAACGCCGGCCGTGACTTCCGCTGGGTCATCGCCGTGCGCGTCGGTGTCCCCGACGACGGTGAAGCCGGCGACATCAACGCCAACCTCCAGAAGATGATCCACAACCAGAACGGTGGTGTCGTCTTCCAGTACCGCGACGAGGCCCCCGCCGAATGGACCGAGCCCGAACTCGATCTCGTCAAGGGGGTCAAAGCGGTCGACGCCGCGGACAACAGCCTCGATCGCAGCGGCCGGGGCCCCGACTGGGACGGTTCGGCCACCGGCGGTAGCACCACCACCGAGGTGCAGAGCGAGGCCGACGTGACCTTCCGAGTCGACGTCACCAACGACGGCAACAAGACGGCACTGAACGTCGACGTCCGCGACCGTCTGCCCACGGGTATCGGCTGCGGCGACGTGTCGGGTATCACCGACGGTGGATCCTGCGCCTCCGGGGTCATCACCTGGGCCGTGGCCAGCCTGGCCCCGGCCGCGTCGGTCGAACGCAACTACGTGGTCACCATGCCGACGAACGTGCCGGCCCATGAGAACTGGACCAACACCGCCGGCGTCCGCAGCTACCAGGCCGACATCAACGACGGCCTCTACGACTACTACCCCCGCAACAACATCGACCCCACCGTCACCTCCGGCGGGCTCGAGAACACCGATCGGGCCGACGATCAGGCCTTCCTGTCGACCGCAGCACCCGGTGTCGCCAAGGCCCAGGCGTCGGGGATCGACGAAGCAGGCAACGGCTCGAACGGCACGCCGGCGACGGCGCTCGACCGGGTCACCATCGGCGAGGTCTCGCTCTACCGGCTGCGCCTGACGATCCCCGACGGCACCCGCGTCGTGAACGCGACGCTGTCGGACACACTGCCCGCCGGGCTCGTGTACTTCGAAGGCAGCGCTCTGTACGGCGGATCGGTGCAGACCCTCGCACCGGCCATCACCTCGGCCGACATCGACGGCGACGGCGATCGACTCGATGGCGGCACGTTCACGCACCCGGCCAACGGCTCCAACGGTCTCGTTCGCTACACGCTGCCGGCCGACTACCGCGACGCCGCCGATGGTGCCGATGCCGTGGTCGACGTCACCTTCTACGTCCAGGCCACCACCGGTTCCGCGGGTGCGACGCGCGCCAACACCGCCACGTTCGCCTACGAGGACGGCAGCGGAGGATCCCAGCCGAACCGCAACTCGAACACCACGACCCTGCGCGTCGTGGAGCCCTCACCCGACGTCATCAAGGTCCACACCGTGCCGGCGACCGCCGCGGTGTCTCCCGGCGACACCGTGACCTACCAGGTCACCGCGGCGAACGTCACCGGGACGAACGTGTCGGTCCTCCACGACGTGGAACTCGTCGACGACGTCCCGGTCGGGACCACACCGGTCCGTGCGGGCGGCGGCCTGGTGAGCGCCAATGGCGACCTCGTCGCCAGCGCCGGCGTGTCGCCCACCGGAACCTTCACCGGTACCTGGAGCGAGACCAACCGCACGATCACCTGGAACCGCACCGACTGGGCGCCGCTGGCGTCGATCGACCCCGGTGTGGCCCGGACCTTCACCTACCAAGCCATCGTCGACGATCCGGCCACGGCCAGTGGGGCCCTGCAGAACACGGTCGGTCTCACCGGCTCCAACCTGGCGCCGACGGACCCGAACCTGGCCGACGGGCGCACCTACACCGACGACGACAGCGACACCATCACCTTGCCGGCGGTGGCGTTCGTCAAGGACATCGAGCCGCTGCCGTCCGACGCCAGCGACCGCGCCGAGGTCACCGTCGGTGAACCGCTCGACTACGACATCGCCGTCACCCTGCCCGCCGACACCCAGGCCTATGACCTGACGGTGTTCGACGACCTGCCCGCCGAGCTCGACTTCGACTCCTTCGGCACCATCGCGCTCAGCGGGCCCTGTGAGGTCGTCCCCGGGGGCGCACCCCTGTCGATCGGCGACATCGAGACCTTCGGTCCGCCGGTCGGTGGCAGCGGATCGCGCATCGCCTGGTTCCTCGGCGACGTCCTCGCCGACGGCGGCGACTGCATCATCACCGTCGGCTACACGCTGCACGTCAACGACACCGCGGTCGACACCGACACGCTGGTCAACAGCGCCAACGTCCGCTGGAACGGGACCGACGAGATCGCCGACGCCGCGCCGAGCACGCTGCCGGCCAGCCACGACGCTCCCGGTGACGGCGCCTGGGACAACCGTCCTGCGGCCGACACCGAGACGATCCTGGTGGTCGAACCCCAGCTCGCCGTCGACAAAGACGTCACCTTCACCGATGGCTCGGCCATCGGTCCGTGTGACCGAACGCCCGGCAACAACGCCTCGGGCTCCGACGACACCGACAGCCAGTCCGGTCCCGCGAACGGCTGTGACGTCGGCTCCGGTGACGAGCTCCGCTACACCCTGACCGTCACCAACACCGGCACCCAGGACGCGTACGACACCACCGTCACCGATGTCCTGCCCGACGGCTACGAACCCCTGGTCGCCCCCGGCGGCGCCGTGGCCACCGATGGCGCCACCATCACCGGTGCCTCGGGCTCCACCGGCATCTGGGACGAGGGCACCCGCACCATCACCTGGACGCTGCCGATGGCCATCGTCGACGGGGGAGGGACCCTCACCCTCGACCTCGACGTGCTCGTCGACGCCTCCGACGATCTCGTCGATGCCCAGGACATGACCAACACCGTCGACGTGCCGTTCTACTACGCGCTCCCGTCGGCGACCCGCGCCGGGATCAGCACCGGCGACGTCCCGACCTACGGCAACGACGGCTCCGCCACCCGCGGCGCCGTGTTCGGTGACACGGCCACCGTCGAGGTGCACTTCCCCGAACTCACCGTCACCAAGACCGCGGTCGACGACGCCACCGACGCCCGCATCGACGAGGCCTTCGAGTGGCGCATCGTCGTCGAGAACACGGCGCCGATCGCCTCCGCATTCGCGATCGACGTCGACGACACGCTCCCGGCCGGCTGGGTGTACGTGCCCAACACCGCCCAGGTGACCACCCCGTACGGTGGCCCGACCCAGGTGAACCCGTCGGTCGTCGGCCAGGACCTCACCTGGAACGACGTCATCACCGGTGCCCAGGAACTGGCGCCCGGCGAGCAGATCGTCATCACCTTCGATTCGATGCCGCCGTCGCCGCTGATCGCGCCCGACGCGCCCACCGGCATCGCGAACACCGGCACGGCCAACCCCCACACCAACGCGGCATCGGCGACCGCCGAGGATGCGAGCGGGTCGCCCACGTGCTGTGACATCGGCAGTGGGCCGGTGCCCTACGAAGACGACGACACCGCCAGCGCCGTGATCCGCCGCATCGACCTGTCGGTCGACAAGGCCATCGTCGACGTGCCGCCGATCAACTACGGCGACATCGTGACCTACACGATCGACGTCACCAACGACGGTCCCGACGCTGCCACCGGTGTGACCCTGGTCGACCTGTTCCCCGCCGAACTCGAATACGTGTCCACGGTCTCGACCGACGCCGGCGTCTACGTCGGTGCCACCGGCGTGTGGAACATCGGCACCGTGCCGGTGTCCACCACCTACCGCCTGACCGTGCGCATGGAGGTCGACGCCGTCGGTTCCATCACCAACGTCGCCGCCGTCGAGACCGCCGACCAGTGGGATCCTGATTCCACGCCCGGCAACGACGTGCTCGCCGAGGACGACCAGGACCAGGTCACGATCACCGCCGATGATTCAGGCCTCGGCAACCGGGTCTGGCACGACCTGAACGCCGATGGCGTCCAGGATCCGGCCGAGCCCGGCATCGAAGGTGTCACCATCGCCGTGAGTTGGATCGACGCCTCGTCGGTCCCGCAGGTGCGGACCACCACGACCGACAGCGACGGCAACTGGACCATGCTCGGTCTCCCGGTCGACACGGCTCTGACCATCACGGTCGACCCGGCGACGCCGGGGACCCCGGCCGGCACCGGCGGCGGCGGGACCACCCTGCCCGGCGGCCTGGGTCAGACCTGGGAGCTCGCCGACAATCCGGTGATCACCGACCCCCAGGCCGGCAACGGCCACACGACCGGCCTCGATCACGAGACCACCGGCGTTGTCCTGACCTCGTCCCAGACCAGCTACCTCGACGTCGACTTCGGCTACGTGGGCGTCAACAGCCTCGGTGACGAGGTGTGGTTCGACACCGACGGTGGTGGCGAAGCAGCCCCCGAGGCCGGCGACCGGCCGCTGTCGGGCGTGGAGGTCACCGTCACCTGGGCCGGCTTCGACGACACGTTCGGCACCGCCGACGACCTCGTCTTCACCGACACCACCGACGCCTCGGGGTTGTATCTCGTCGACCGGCTGCCCGATGGCCGGTACCGGGTCGTCGTCGACGACACCGACCTCCCGGCAGGCTCGACACCGACCTTCGATCTCGACGGCACGGGTACGCCCTACGACAGCGGCATCGTCGACCTGGGCCTGGGCGGCGTCGCCCCCGAGGACCGTCGTGACGTCGACTTCGCCGTCACCGGCACCGGCTCGCTCGGCGACACCGTGTGGCTCGACATCGACCGCGACGGTGTCCTCGACACCGACGAGGTCGGTCTCGGCGGCGTCCGCGTCACCGCCACCTACACAGTGCCCACCGGCCCCGTCACCCTCGAGACGACGACGGCGCCCGACGGCACCTACCTGTTCGAGAACCTCCCGCTCGACCTCGCGATCACCGTGACCGTCGACGACACCACCCTGCCCGCAGGCGTGGCGCCGACGTACGACCTCGACGGCACCGGCACCGCGCACGTCGCGACGGCGACGCTGACCTCGGCCGAACCCGATCGTCGCGACGTCGACTTCGGCTACGCCGGCGACGGACGCATCGGCGACACCGTCTGGTTCGACGTCGACGGCAGCGCCACGGCCACCCCCGACCTCGGCGAGCCGGGCCTCGAGGGCGTCACGGTCACGCTCACCTGGACGAACCCCACCGGCGGCGACGATCTGGTGCTCACCACCACGACCGACGTCGACGGTGGCTACCTGTTCGAGAACCTCCCCGCCGGCGACTACACGGTGGCGCTCGCCGACGTCCCGGCCGGCATGGTTCCGACCTACGACGTCGACGGCGGCGACGACCTGGGCAGCACGCTGACGCTGGCCCCGTCCGGCGAGGACCTCGACCAGGACTTCTCGTTCACCGGTACCGGCAGCCTCGGCGACCTCGTCTGGCACGACGTCGACGCAGACGGCGTGGTCGATCCCGGTGAAGCGCCCCTTGCCGGGGTGACGGTGACGATCACCTGGACCGACCCGGATTCGGCCAGCACCCACACCTGGGACGAGGTCACCGACGGCGACGGCCTCTACGGCGTCGACCGCCTCCCCGCAGGGGAGTACACCGTCACGGTCGTCGGCGCCACGATCCCCGAGGGCTTCGGTCCCACCTACGACCTCGACGGCGGCGACGACGACACCACGACGGTGACCCTCGGTGCCACCGAGGACCGCGTCGATGTCGACTTCGGTTACCGCATCGAGGTCGACCTGAGGATCGACAAGTCCCACACCGGCGACTTCCGCGTCGGCGAGGAGAACACCTGGGACATCCGCGTGACCAATGACGGTCCGGGTGCCGCTGCAGCACCGGTGACGGTCACCGACGATCTGCCTGAGGGCATCGAGTTCGTGGACACCGACGGCCCGTGGGACTGCGACGAGCGGTCCGGGACGGTCACCTGTGTGCTGACCGACGGCACTGGCGCTCCGGCTTCGCTGGCCGCCGGCGCCGGCCGGCGTGCTCGAGCTCGTCGTGGTGCCCACCATCGAGGCGGCCCCCGGCGTGGTGAACACCGCATCGGTGACGACGCCGACGCCCGAGACCGACCTGACCAACAACACCGACGACGACCCCACCGACATTCCCTTGGCGGTCCTGGTCATCGACAAGGCCCTCGACGGCGCGCTGCGCACCGGCGACATCGTCACCTATGTGTTGACGGTGACCAACGAGGGCCCGTCGCCGACGAACGGCCGCATCACCATCACCGACGACCTCCCGACCGGACTGCGGTTCGTCGGGACCGTCGCCGACGCCGGTGTCCGCTGTGACGCCACAGGCCAACGGGTGACGTGTTCGACCGACGACGTGCTCGCCGTTGACGACCAGATCGTGATCGAGGTCGATGTCGAGGTCACCGCGGCGAGTGGCACCGGCATCACCAACGTGGCCACGGTGGTCGGCGGCACCATGGTCGAGGGTGAGCCCGTCGATCCCGGGATCCTCGCCGACGCCGGCAGCGAACCCACCGACACGGTCACGACGTCGGTGACCACCGGTTCGGCCCTGCCGTTCACGGGTTCGAACAGCGTCACCCTGGCCTGGTTCGCCGGTGCCCTGATGCTGGTGGGTGCGGTGTTCCTCGGCCTCCGCCGCCGGGTCGCGCCGACCGCCTGAGCCCCTCGACCCGAGTTGCTGCGATTTCTGTACCTCAGCGGTGCACTCCTCGCAGCAGTGTGGGTCCCTTGGGGGTCCTTCGGGTCAGGACCGAGGGGTGTCGGCGAAGGCGTCGGGATCGACGCCCACCGGCACGGACTCGACGCCGGTGACCCTCGGCAGGCCCGATGGGCACGAGCCGTCGATGCCGGCGTCGACACCGTCTCCGGCGGCGCCTGTCGGACGGATCCGGTCTGCCTCGCCGCCGAGGCGGCGCAGACGCCACAGCACCGGTAGCGAGAGCGCACTGACTGCACCACCGACGACATAGCCCGGCCCGAACCCGCGGCTGTCGGCGACGGCGCCGAGCCCGACCTGACCGCCGACGCCACCCATCGACGACACCATGGCGTCGAAGCTCACCACCGTCGCCCGGTTCTCCGAGGCAGTGACCTGGTGCAGGTACGCCTGACGCACCGGCATGATCACGCCCATGGTCGCAGCCATGACGAAGAGCGCGGCGGTGGCGACGAGTGCCGAGGACGTGACCCCGATGATCACGGCCGACACGGCGCTGACACCCGAGCCCCACAACAGCAACGTGGACCGGCGGGCACAGCGCCTGCTCACGAGTCCGACGATCTGGTTGCCCACGATGGTGCTGAGTGACACGCCTGCGGTGAGGAGCCCGACGATCCACACGGCGTCGCGATCGAGCAACTCCAGGAAGTACGGCTGAATGGCGTAGAAGCCCCACCCGAAGAACATGGCCCGGATGGCCGCGGCGATCATCAGCAGCCGCAGGCCGGGGTGTGACCAGCCGTGGGCGATGCCCACCGCTGCCTGTGACCGCATCGCCGCCGGGAGTTCGCGTGCCTCCAGGGGCTTCGGCACGAAGCCGATCTCGCGCATCCGTGGCAGCGCGATGGCGAAGACCACGAGGAGCAGTACGCAGCGCACCACGAACGGTACGGCGAGGTCGAGCTGGCCCAAGAAGCCGCCGGCGATGGTGCCGATGAACATGGCGGCGCCCGTGACCTGTTGGCCGCGTGCGAAGACCCCGTCGAGGCGGTCTCCCCCGCCGACCGAGGCCGAGCGCGTCGACCAGCCAGGCTTCGAGCGCACCGGAGTAGAACGTGAAGCCGAGCCCCATCAGGATCGACACCGCCCCGAACACGACGAGCGGCGCCTCGGCCTGGGCGGCGGCGAGGTAGCCGGCGGTGGTGAGTGCCAACACGACCACGCTGGCCAGGTAGGACACCCGCCGCCCCAGGGTGTCGGCGACGACACCGGTCGGGATCTCGAACAACACCATGCCCACCGAGAAGAGGGCATTGGCGATGAACACCTCGGAGATGCTCAACCCGGCATCGAGCAGGAACAGCGTGTTGACGCTCCAGATCAGCGACGCCGCGAGCGTGTACATCCCGGCCAGTGCCATGTAGGTCCGCACGATCGACCTGGGCGTCGGCAGCACCGTCGATGGCGCTGCAGACGGCGGAGATGGCACTGCGTCAGGCTGTCACAGGAACCGCCGTGTCGCCGGGCCGGCTCGTCTCCGGCGGGTCGCGCCGGGATCCCTCGGCTCGTCGTTGTCGCACGCTTGGGTCCCGATGCACGTCGCCGGCTGGTGTCGCCGGGCCGGCTCGTCTCCGGCGGGCTCGCGCGGGATCCCTCGGCTCGTCGTTGTCGCACGCTTGGGTCCCGATGCACGTCGCCGGCTGGTGTCGCCGGGCCGGCTCGTCTCCGGCGGGCTCGCGCCGGGATCCCTCGGCTCGTCGTTGTCGCACGCTTGGGTCCCGATGCACGTCGCCGGCTGGTGTCGCCGGGCCGGCTCGACCTGGCGTCACCGCCGCTCGGGAAGCGTTCGCCAGATGACGGCGATGATGAGCCGCTCGGACCAGGAGGGCTTCAGCCGAGGCTCCGATCCGCCGATGGACTCACAGGTGGGCAAGCATTGCGATCGTGTTGCTTCTTTACACGTTCGTAACGTTGTTCTAGGGTTCCGTCCCGATGCGGGCACATCATCGACTTCCCCTGAGGTACCGAGCCATGACGACCCGTCGACCACTCGACTCCCAGCCATCCGTCGCACCGTCGCTCGCCTACCAGGCCACGCACGGCGACGCACCAGTGAGGTCGCCGCAGCGTAGGCCGCGTCTGTTCGCAATCGTCGTCGCAGCCGTCATGGTCGCATCCGTGCTCACCGCAGTGTCGGCGAGTCCGGCGGCAGCACAGACACGCAAGCAGACCATCCACGTCGCTCCCAACGGCAGCGATGCCAACCCCGGCACCCTCGCTCGCCCCAAGGCCACGATCCAGGGGGCCTCGCTGGCGCTGCGCAACGGTGGTGTCATCTCGCTGCGCGGCGGCACCCACACGTTCAGCAACGGCGGCGGCTGGCTCCTCCGGGGCGGATCGAAGGGCAACCGCGTCGTCGTGACGTCCCGCCCCGGCGAGCGGGCCCGGGTGGTCTCGACCGACGGCAACTTCTGCGTCGCCACCGATCAGTCGTTCATCACCGTCCGGCGCATCGACTGCACCGGGGCCCAGGGCATGGGCTCCTTCGGCGGCAGCCACGTGACCTTCCGCAACAACCGGATCCACGATCTGTCCTCCCCGTTCATCCAGGGCATCATGATCGCCGGACGCGGCACCCGGAACTTCAAGGTGATCGGCAACGACATCGCCAACGTGGGCCAGACCGGCATCGCCATCGGTGAAGGTCGCGTCCGCGTCACCCGCAACGTGGTCGTGAGGAACAATCGGGTCCGACGCGCCAACCTCAGCTTCCAGGACCCGTCGATCACCGGCGGCTGGGGCTCGGGGATCTCGGTCATCGGCGCCGTCAACGCTCGCATCATCGGCAACGACGTCCGCAACATCTTCGGCGAAGGCATCAACTGTCCGCTGTCGGATCGGTGCCGGGTCCGCAACAACGTCGTCGTCGACACCTACAACGCGCTCTACTACGCGGACAACACCACCCGGTCGGTGTTCGAGAACAACGTCGGCTGGAACACCGGCGACCCGGCCCACACCCGCGACTACGGCACGGGCCCGCGCGTGGCCGCCGGGGTGCAGTTCGCGAACGAGAACAGCTGGTTCGAGGGTCCCACCAACCCCACCCGTGGCAACGTGGTCCGCAACAACGTCCTCATCGACGTCGACCGGGGATTCAGCTTCGGTGGCTACGAGAACGGTGCCGCCGGCATGCGCAGCACGAAGATCCTCAACAACACCATCGTGCGCGCCAACTGCGGCGTGGACATCTTCGATCCCGGGACCAACGCCGGCAACGAGGTGCGCAACAACATCGTGACCCTGGCGTCCAATGGGTTCTCGGTGTTCTGCGGCGGCACCCGGGGCACCGCGTTCTCGCACAACCTGTGGTCCGGTGGTTCTCCCGGTGCCGCCCGCGGTCCCGGCGACGTCCGCAGCGCGCCACAGTTCGCGGGCGACAACGGCAACGACGCCGGTGACTACCGTCTGGCGCCGAACTCACCGGCCATCGATGCCGGCATCGCCATCGCGGCCGTCGCCAAGGACCATGTCGGGCGCAACCGTCCCCTCGGCGGCGCCCACGACATCGGCGCCTTCGAGCACTGAGCGATCTCGTTCGGTTCATCCACCGTGGAGGTGGATGAACCGAACGAGATCCGGGCTTTGCTGCGCTGGCGATGGTCGGTCTCTCCGCCGTTGGGGCTCAGTTCGCGAGGACCGAACCGAAGCCGGCGTCGGAGGCCGGGCGTCTCGGGACGCCGCGGGTGGCGCGATCCACGCTGGGACCGTCGATGACCTGCACCCGCCCGGCACCCGTGCGGCCGCGCACCGTGGCCCCGGGAATGCCGACACCGAGCTCGTCTCGCCCGTCGCCGTCGATGTCCCACATCCCGAGTGCGGTGCCGAAGCCGGCGCCCCGAACGGTCGCGCCGGCGACGCCGCGGCTGGCCATCGTCCAGCGTGCACTCGTCGGTGCCGAACCCAGCGCAGCGTCGATGACGTGCGCGGCCCCGGCGTCGGGTGCCCCGGCGTTCTCGCCCGGTGAGCCGACCGCGAGCTCGCCGTCGCCGTCGCCGTCGAGGTCGCCGATGGCCAGCGAGGCGCCGAAGCGGTCGCCGGCGTCGGCCCGGTCACGCAGCGTCGCGTCGCTCTGGTGGAACCGGCGGGATGTGCCGCCATCGAGACCGCTCGGTGATCCGGGCACGGCATGGACCACGCCGGCACCGGCGCGCCCACGCACCGGCGCGCCTGGCGCACCCACGACGAGATCGTCGATCCCGTCGCCGTCGAGGTCGCCTGCGTCGAGCGCGGCGCCGAACGCAGCATCGCGCCGTGCGCCACCGAGGCTGCCGACCGGCTTCAGGGCTGCGCCCCGTGAACTCACGGCGCCGTTTCGGGTTCCGTCGAGCACCTGCACCATGCCTGCACCGCTGCGGGCCCGGACACGCTCGCCCGGGACGCCGACGGCCAGGTCGTCGATGCCGTCGCCGTCGAAATCGCCGATCGCGAGCGCGGCACCGAACGCATCGCCGGTGCGCGCGCCGGTCGCGACCGTGCGCGCGGCCTGGGTGACGATCTGGCTACGCGACCCGCGAAGGCGTGTGCCGCGTCCCGTAGACGATCTGCACCCCGCCGGCTCCGGGTCGGCCCCTGACGGTCTCGCCGGGCACACCGATCGCCAGGTCGTCGATGCCGTCGCCGTTGATGTCGCCGGCCGCCAGTGCTGCGCCGAATCGGTCACCCGCCCGCGGCCGGCCGGCGAGACCACCGGTGCCCTGATGCCAGATCTGCGATCGTGCCGTTGCGAGGCCGTCGGCACGCCCGTAGAGCACGTGCACGAGCCCCGCCGAGCCCGCTCCCGCGATGGTCTCGCCGGGCACGCCGATCGCCAGGTCGCCGAACCCGTCGCCGTCGAAGTCGCCGCAGGCGAGTGCCGATCCGAACCCATCGCCCGTTCCCGGGACCTCGGCCAACGCCGACCGCTTCTGATCGAACCCGATCGCCGGCGCCCCGTCGGCATCGAGGGCGACGATGCTGCCGGCGCCGCCGCGGCCCGCCACTGCGACGTCCGGGTCGGCGATTGCCAGGTCGGCGCGCCCATCGGCGTCGTGGTCGCAGCGTCCGGGCCGGAGGGCGTCGACGGCGACCGGCGTCGAGAAGGCCGAGACCCGGCCGCTGCGCACCGCGGCCACCCGGAACTCGGTCTGGGGCTGGGCATCGAAGCCGACGAGGCGAACCGAGCACCGCTTGGCGCTGCACCGGACCGTCCGGGTCGTCCACCCGCCGTCATCGACCTGGTCGAGGATCCAGTCGGCGAAGGTGGACACCCGTGTGTACACCCCCGGGAACTGCGCCTCGCCGCAGCCGTTGCCCCAGCTGGTGATGCCGGCCAGCAGTAGCCGGCCGCCCGAAGCGATCACGAGAGGTCCGCCACTATCGCCCTGACAGGTGTCGACGCCGCCGCCACCGCCCGGGGCGCCGGCGCACAACATGATGTCGCCCTGGAAGGCGCTGCCGTAGTTGGGGCAGCGTGCCCCGGGATCGGCTCGGATCTCCACCTCCGCGACCTGGAGCTGATCGGGTTGCGGTCCACCGAAACGCGTGGTGCCCCAGCCGCTGATCCGGGCCCGCGTGCCGGCGGTCGGGCGTGGCGGCATCGGTGTCGATGGCGATGGGCACAGCGTCGGGGATCGGTCGGGACAATCGGAGCACCGCCACGTCGTTGTCGAAGTTGCCCCGCTGGTTGCGGTACGCCGGATGCACGGCGAACGACGACACCCCCACCACGTCGCTGCGCGAGATGCGCGACAGCCGCAACTCGCCGGCGGCGACCTCGATGTCACTCGCACGAGCGATGTCGGCGACACAATGCGCCGCAGTGATCACGACCCGGTCGGTCACCATCGTGCCGCCGCAGAAGGTCGTCGGCAAGAAGATGGCCACCTGGTACGGGGCATCGTCGGCGCTCGCCGGTACGCCGCCGACGATGCGGGGCTCGGGTGTGGCGGTGCGGAACTGGACCCGGTAGTTCGTCGGACGTCCGCTCGGTCGGTTCCAGGTGACCACCGTTGCGTCGTCGACGTCGACGGCGCGGACGTCGCCGGGCACGCCGGGGCGCGTCTGGGCGCTCGCCGGGAGCGGTGCCACCGTGGTCACCAGCACCGCCGCCAGGGTCGCGAGCACGGTGGCGGCGGCCACCATCGTGGCGATCCGACCTCGGGTGGTCATGGCGCCAGCCCGCAGCTGGTGCCGCTGCTCACCAAGAACCGGCGCGAGCGGGCGCCGCTCGGCTCGCACGCGATCCCACGACGACCGACAGGGTCACCAACGCGAGACACACGAGCACGCTCAGCCAGAACCCGAGACCGAGGTCGGGGTCGTTCGGCACGTCGAGGAGCACCCGCCCGAGCGCAACGGCGAGCCCGGCGATGCCGGCGAGGACGCCGACGACGCTGGCCGCCGGTTGGCGAGCGATGAACAACACCGCAGCCACCGGGCCGAGCACGATGGCGCCATAGATGACCTGCATCAAGATGATGCCCACGTCGGTGCGGGTACCGAAGTCGCCTCTGGCCCCGCGTCCGTCGCCGGCGAGTTCGAAGGCATGGTCCGAGAACCCCGTGAACGTCGCCCAGGGCAGCAGGTACGTCACGACCAGCAGTACGCCGAGCACGGCCGCGCCGATGGCCAGCGGATCGACGCCCGCCGACGACGAGGTCGAGGGCCCCGCTGCAGGCGGTGCGAAGCCACTGGGTACGCCGCCGAGTGGTGCTGCCGGTGCGCCCAGCGGCTGAGCAGGCGCTGCCGGCTCGACATCGACGGCCGGGATCGGCTGGTGGACGGTCTGATCGACGACCGGGCTCACCGGGGGGTTCGTCGGTGTGGCGTCCACGGGCGGTGCAGGACTCGGTGCCACCGGCGGTGGGGCGGCGGTGGGCGAGGTGATGGGAACGAGCAGCCGCCCATCGACCCAACCAGACCACCCATTGTCGGCTGCGACCTTGGCCCAGGCGCCCCGATCCTCGATGCGGTGGAGGCGGAACCCTCCGGCCAGCGTCGTCAGCGGCGCCAGCGACGGATCGGGTTCGGCGTAGGCCGCCATTCCCGTCGACGGGACTTCATCGGTCGGCTCCCACATCACGGTGCGCAGGGTAGTGGGACGGGCGACCCGGAAGCGAGAGCGGCCGAGCGGTGCGACCGGGTCAGGTGCTCGGCGGATCGTCGGGCGCGCCGGGCGGACGCTCGTCGGGGTCGTCGATGGATGCCAGGAAGTCCTCGAGTTGCTCGACGGTGGCGTCGATGTCCTCCTGGCTCAACTCGATGGGTTCGGCGTCGTCGGCGGCATCGTCGTCGTGTTCGACGACGCCGGCCTCGGCCATGACCGCGTCCGATGCGAACACCGGCGCGCCGCAGCGCACGGCGATCGCCACCGCGTCCGACGGACGGCTGCTGATGCGGTGCTCGCCGGCGTTGCCCTGCAGCACGATCTCGGCGATGAACGTGCCGTCGCGGAGCTCGGTGACATCGACCTCGGCCACCGACGAGCCCACCGACTCCAATGTGGCGACCAACAGATCGTGGGTCCCGGGTCGCGGTGGTTCGAGGCCCGCCATCGCCACCGAGATCGATCGGGCCTCGGCCGGGCCGACGAAGATCGGCAGGATCCGGTGGGGAGCATCGTCTTCGCGCAACAACATGACCGGGGCACCGGTGTTCTGTTCGACCTGTACACCGGTGACGGTGACCGGGATCAGCGCCATGGGGTCAACTTCCTGCTCGGCTCGAATGCGGGCCCCGGCAGGGGCCCACGGTGCGACAACACCGCATGCCCGTCGATCATTGCAGGTCGCGGCCCCCGGCAGAGAACGCGGGAGCATCATCCTCGGTGGCGATCAGCCCGTCACCCCGATCGGTGCCGGGAGGACGTCGCCGAGCAGGTCCTCCCAGTCGCTGATGCCGCAGCCATTGGTGCGGTCGACGGTGGCGTCGACGGGCTGGTCGTCGAGCGTCCCGGTCACGACGGCGACATCGGGTCCGCCGTAGATCTCGGTGCAGACCTGGTCGGCCGGCGGGCCGTCGACGAGGCGTGTCTGCACGGCGGGTTCGACCAGGGCCAGACAGGCCGCTGCGGCGTCGACGGCGGTGTCATCGCCGGTGATGGTCGCCGTGTCGCCGAGGCACGCGATGCGGTACGTCAGTTCGACACCGTCGTCGGGGTGGGAGTACGCGACGGTGAGATCCGCGATGGGATACGGGCCGGCGCCGAGTGGCGCATCCGGGTCGACGGTGTTCCCGTCGTCGCCGGCCGATCCGTCATCGACCGGATCGCCACCACTGGTGACGATCTCGTCGTCGTCACCGCAGCCCGCGGCGAGCGCAGCCGTGGTGACCAGAACGAGGGCGAGGAGCAGGGCTCGGCGCATGATGGACGTCCTTTCGTGGCAGCGGCTCGCCGACGGAGGCGAACCGGGTTCGACACGTGCTGTGACGAGCGCGAGCACGCGCTGGTTCCCGGCGTTGGTGGACGGCGTCGTCGACACACCCCGCTCCGGTCTGCTGGCGCCCGGTGGCCATCTTTGCCACGGTGGGTCCCAGGTCGACACGCCAGGAGGTGAGACGGTGCTCGCAGCAACGGGGTACCAGGCGAACGCGGCGCTCGTCGTCGTCGCCGGAGTCGCCATCGCAGGAGCTGTTGCCATCGTCCTCATGACGTGGCGGTCTCGACGGCCTCCACGTCCCCCGGTCGGGCCGGCCTCGCCAGACCTCGGCTCCGAGACTCCGGCGCTGGTCGATCTGGTGACCGGCGGGTTCGTGGTGGACGATGACGCTGTTCCCGCAACCGCCGTCGACCTCGCCGCTCGACGCTGGTTCGGCATCGAGCAGGTGGGTGCCGGGCACGTGATCATCCGCCTGCGCCGCCATCGACGTGAGGACCCCGACGTGCTCACGGCGTACGAACGACGCGTCCTCACCCACATCGAGGCCAAGGCGGTGGACGGCATCGCGCCGGCGGCGGCGCTCACCCTCGGCCCCGATGGCGCCACACGCCGGTGGTGGAAGGGCTTCGTACGCGAGGTCAACGCCCATGCCGGCGAGCTCGGCCTGGCGGTTCGGCGGTGGGATCTCCGCCACCTCGCGACCGTCTGGGGTGCGGTCGGGCTCGCCTGGCTCGCCACGGCCGTGGCGGCGAGCTCGGCAGAGGAGGTTCCCGACCCGGCGGCCTGGGGCAGCCCTGCGACCATCGGGCTCGGGTTGTGCGTCGCCGCCGCGCTCGCGCTCGGAGAGGTCGCACGGCGGGTGACGTCCTCGGACGCCCGAGCCGAGACGCCGGCGGGCCTCGAGGCCGCCTCGCGTTGGCTCGGCGTTCGTCGATGGATGACCGAGTCGGCGACCTTCGAGGACAAGCCGGCTGCGTCGGTGGTGCTGTGGGAGCGGCAGCTCGCGTACGCCACGGCGTTGGGCCTGGCGCCGGAGGTGCAACGGGACCTGCCCTTCGAGGTCGACCATGACCGCCATGCCTGGAGTCGGGCCACCGGCACGTGGCGCCGGGTCGGCATCCGGTACCTGCCGGCGATGCCGTCGTGGGGCGCCAAGCCCTGGTCGGTCGCCGCCACCGGACTGCTGCGTGGGGCGTTCGCCTGCATCGGCGCCTGGATCGGGATCCAGCTGGCGCGAGGCGAGTTCGACACAGCATCGCTTCCCGACCCCTGGCCGGACCGCATGCCGTTGATCGGGCTGGTGATCGCGGTGCTGGCGATCGCGATCGTCGTGTGGAACATCGCGCTCGTGGGCGTCGGCGTCTCGGACCTGTTCGCCCGTCGGACGGTGGAAGGCGAGCTCGTCCGCAAGCGCCGGTATCAGCGTGGGCATCGTCTGCCCCGACCGTTGCAGTGGATGCTGTGGTCGGGCACCGACGACAACGGGCTGCGCCGCGGCCGCAATCGGGGCGTGCATCTGCACCTCGCGGTCGACGACGGCAGCGACGACACGATCGTTGCGTACCGGGTGGGCTCGGACATCTACGGTTCGGTCCGCGAGGGTGCCCGCGTCCGGCTGCGCGCCAGCCCGAGGCTGGGTCACGTGAGCGAGATCGTCGAAGTCAGCCCACCGCCGGCGCCGCCCGGTGGTGTCGCGGACGAGCTCATCGGCGAGGCCGGCGCCCGGGTCGGCGACGTCGTCGACGGGTTCGTCGCCCACCTCGGCGACGCGCTCGCACGAGCCGGTGAACACGACGAGATGGGCGATCTGCTCGATCGGCCCGACGACGACGGCCAGACGATGCGACAACGGCTGGACTCCGCACGAGGCGAGCTCCAGCGCGCCGAGCAACGCGGCGACGGTGCGGCGTTCGGCGGGTTGATCTCCGGGCTCGACGAGGCGCTCGCTCGTCTGACCGACGACCGGCAGATGCCTGACGACACCCACTGAGGGGCTGCGCAGATCGGAGCGAGTCGGTGGATCCGGCACTGCCGTCTCCCGCTGTTGTTCGCTGCGCTCACGGGCCGCTCGGGCCGCCGGGGGGGTCAGCCCACCAGATCGGTCACGACATCGATCCACAGCTGGGTGGTGAGCGCCAGTGATTCGACGTCGATGCGCTCGTCGTTGCCGTGGAACCGGCGACCGAACTCTGCGGCGCCGAGACCGGGCGAACACAGCCCCGCGCCATAGGCGATGGCGCCGAGCTCTCGATGCACCCGGGCGTCGGTGAAGCCCACCATCAGTTGCGGGCGGATGGTTGCCGACGGGAACGGCCGGGCGACGGCACGTTGGAGGCAATCCCACAGCGGGGTGTCGGTCGGACTCAGCGACGCCCGGTCGTTGATCAGCGGCTCCACCTCGACATGATCGGCCAGGTCCCCGAGCGCGGTGCGCAGATGCTGGGCGACGTCGTCGGGGCCCTCGCCCGGCATCGTGCGGATGTCGACGTCGAGGTGCACCGTGTCGGGGATGACGTTGGTCTTGGTCTGGCTGATCGCGACATTGGGCGAGAAGGTCGTGTGCGTGCACGCATGCAGGTACCCGGCGCCGGCCGCCGGAGGAAGCGAGTCGAGCAGCTCGTCGATGCGGGCGGGGTCGAGCAGTGCCGCACGGGTCTCGTCGTCTGCATTCAGGGATTCGACCTCGCTGCGCCAGTGCTCGTGGAAGGCAGGCGCAGGCCGGTAGTCGCCCAGGCGCTGCACGACCGCCGCGGCCTTCAGCAGCGCATTGTCGGCGCCGAAGGGGGCCGAGCCGTGGCCGGGTGTGCCGCGGACCGTGAGGCGCCGCCAGGCCACGCCCTTCTCGCCCACCCGCATGGCCACCGTCGGATGCGTCGCGCTGCCGCCGTGGAGGCCGCCGTTCTCGGTCAGGACGTAGTCGGTGGTGATGAGATCGCGATGGTGCTCTGCCAGCCAACGGACACCGTGGGTGCTCCCGGCCTCTTCGTCCGCCACGGCCAGGAACACGAGATCGCCCCGGGGCCGAAACCCCGACGTGGCCAGATGCGAGACGGCGACCGCCATCGAGGCGGTGAGGTTCAACATGTCGACCGCACCGCGACCCCAGACCTCGCCGTCGACGAGCTCACCGCCGAAGGGATCGCGCGACCAGCCCTCGGGGGTGACGGGCACGACGTCGGTGTGGCCGTTGAGGCAGAGGCTCGGCGCATGCGGGTCCGAGCCCTCGATACGGGCGATGAGCGACGTGCGTCCGGGTGCGGCGTGAACCAGCTCGAGGTCGACGCCAGTGCCGTCGAGCACGGCGGCGAGCAGTTCGGCGTTGCGGACCTCCTGGCCGGACGCAACGGTGCCGTCGTTGACGCATGCGTTGCGGATCATGGCCTGGAGCAACTCGATGGTCTGATCGGTCCGTTCGGTGGCCATGGCCGACACCGTAGGCGCCGCGCCGTCCGGGTCGGATCGCTTCCTCCCTAGACTTCTGCGCCTGGGTCCGAAGGGGCCGGAGGGAGAACACACCATGCGTTTCAAGTATCTGCTTGCCATTCTGTTCGCGTTCGCACTCGTCGCCGCAGCCTGCGGCGACGACGATGACGACACCGAGCCGACCACCACCGAGGACACTGCCGATGACGGTGCTGCCGATGACGGTGCTGCCGATGACGGTGCTGCCGATGACGGTGCTGCCGATGACGGTGCTGCCGATGACGGTGCGACCGACGAGGCTGCTGGCGGCGGCGAGTGCGACGCACTGCCGCTCAAGACCGACGGTGTGCTCACCGTTGCCACCGGCGAGCCGGTGTTCGAGCCGTGGATGGTCGACGACGATCCCACGAACCAGCAGGGCTTCGAGAGCGCGCTCGTCTACGCCCTCGCCGCCGAACTGGGCGTCGACACCATCGACTGGGTGCGCACCGGCTTCGACGAGGCCATCGCCCCCGGAGCCAAGGACTGGGACTTCAACATCCAGCAGTACTCCATCACTGCAGAGCGTGACGAGGTCGTGGACTTCTCCGATGGCTACTACCAGGTCGAACAGGCCCTGGTCGGCGCCCCCGACAGCCCGGTCGCCTCGGCTGCCACCGTCGCCGATCTGGTCGACACCCGCCTGGGTGCTGCCATCGGCACCACCAGCCTCGACTACATCGACCAGGTCATCGTGCCGTCCAGTGAGGCCCAGGTCTACGACGACAATGCCGCCGCCAAGACGGCCTTCGACGCCGGCCAGGTCGACGGCATCGTCTTCGATCTGCCCACGGCGTACTTCATCACCGCGGTCGAGATCCCGGAGGCCTCGATCATCGGGGTCCTGCCCCGCACCGGTGAGCCCGAGGAACTCGGCATGCTGTTCGAAGACGGCAGCCCGCTGGTTCCGTGCGTGAACGCCGCCCTCGCCTCGCTGCGCGACAGCGGCGCGATCGAAGCCCTCGAGGACGAGTGGCTGAACCAGGGCGGGTCCATCCCGACGCTGACGAACTGACCACCCGGGCAATCGAGATCGAGGCGCAGGAGTAGCCACACGTGCCGCTCCCACGCCGCGATCGCACGCCCGATGGCTCGCTGAGCACCCGACCGCCGTCCGAACGGGGACGGCGGTCGGGCGCGTTCAGGGACCAGCTCGGTGAGGAAGGCGCCAAGGGGGCGCTGATCGCGACGGCCTCGACCGTGGTGTTCTTCGGCGCGGCGATCTGGTTCATCGGCTCGAGCGAGAACTGGCCGAAGGTTCAACAGCAGTTCTTCAATCCGGAGAACTTCCGCGAGTCCTGGCCCAGCGTGCTGCGGGGCTTCTGGATCAACGTCGAGATCTTCGTCTACGCCGTCATCGCGATCCCGATCGTGTCGCTGTTCGTGGCATTGATGCGCAGCCTGCGCGGCCCGGCGTTCTTCCCGCTGCGGCTCCTGTCGGTCGTCTATGTGGACCTGCTGCGCGGCATCCCGACGTTCCTGCTCATCGTGCTGTTGGGCTTCGGCGTGCCGTCGCTGCAGCTCGACGGCGTTCCCAACGGCGCACTGTTCTGGGCTGTCGTGGCGCTGGTGTTGTCGTACTCGGCCTACACGGCCGAGATCCTTCGCTCGGGTGTCGATGCCGTGCCCGAGAGCCAACGCTCCTCTGCACGCGCCCTCGGGCTCACGCAAGTGCAGACCCTGCGCTTCGCGATCCTGCCCCAGGCGATCCGCAACGTCGTCCCGGCGCTGATGAACACCGTGGTGAGCCTCCAGAAGGACGTGGCACTGGTGTCGGTCGTCGGCATCCGCGACGCGCTCCGCAACGCCGAGATCTACACGTCGCGCACCTTCAACTACACGTCCTACATCGTGGCCACCGTGCTCTTCCTGCTCTGGAGCGTGCCGCTGACCCGGTTCGTCGACTGGTACACCGCCCGTGACCGGGCCCGACGTTCCCAGACCCAGGTGTGACCATGGACCGACCACCGGCAACCACCAAGCTCGAGATCGACGGCGTGTACAAGGCCTTCGGCGACAAGCACGTCCTCAACGGCATCGACCTCGCCGTCGACGAGCACGAGGTGGTGTGCCTCATCGGACCGAGCGGATGCGGCAAGTCCACGCTGTTGCGCTGCATCGACCTGCTCGACCGCGTCGACGCCGGATCGATCCTCCTCGACGGCGTCGAGATCACCGGCCGCGGCGTCAACCAGAACGAGATCCGCCGCCGCATCGGCATCGTGTTCCAGTCGTTCAACCTGTTCCCGCACATGACGGTGCTCGACAACATCACCCTCGGGCCTCGTCGGGCCCACAAGATGGCGAAGTCCGAGGCCGAGGACCGGGGCCGGGAGCTGCTGGCCCGGTTCGGTCTCGGCGACAAGGCCGAGGAGTACCCCGACCGGATGAGCGGCGGGCAGAACCAGCGGGCGGCCATCGTGCGAGCGCTGATGATCGATCCCGAGGTGCTGTTGCTCGACGAGGTCACCTCGGCGCTCGACCCCGAACTCGTCGGCGAGGTCCTGAGTGTCATCCGCGAGCTCGCCGGCCGCGGCCTGACGATGGTGTTGGCAACCCACGAGATGGGTTTCGCCCGCGACGTCGCCAACCGGGTGTGTTTCCTGCACGAGGGCCGCGTGCTCGAATCGGCGCCACCCGCCGCGCTGTTCTCGCATCCTGTCCACGAACGGACCCAACAGTTCCTCACCCGGGTCATCGAGGCGGGACGTCTGTGAGCTACCCAGGATCCGGCAGCTCCCTCGAGGCTGTCGAGCCGATCCGTGTGGTCGACGATCCGAGCCGGCTCGCAGCGTTCTTCGCTCCCGATCGGGGCTGTCACATCTACGGCATCGCCGACCTCGCTGAGCCGTGCTGGTCGGCGAGCACGTGGTGGCGCCGGGGCGAGGCGGTCGTCGGCCTGGTCGGTCTACCCGAGGGTGATCGCGTGGTCTATGCCGTGTCGACGGCTGCGCCCGCCGAGACGCTCGAGTTGCTCGTCGAGCTCGGCGACGAGATCCCCACCGAGACGCTGCTGACCGGACCGCTCGGTCTCGGGGTGCGCTTGGCGGCGGCCGGACGAGACGTCGTGTGGTCGCGTACCTACCACCGCTACGTGCTCGGCAACGACGAGGTGATGCGGGCCGAGAGCGGACTCGATGCAGTGCACCCGCTGGGTCCCGACGATGCCGAGGAGCTGCAGGCCTTCTACGACTCCGAGCCCGGCGCTGCGTTCTTCCTCCCGTCGATGCTCGACGACGCGTCCTTCGTCGGCATCCGGTCGAACGACCGGCTGATCGCTGCGGCGGGCACCCACGTCTTCGACGAGGCGGCCGGCATCGCTGCCATCGGCGCAGTGCTCACCGCACCGTCCGAACGGGGCAAGGGCCTGGCGCGGACCGTCACGGTCGGTGTCTGGCACCGCATCCGTGACCGGGTCGAGCTGATCGGCCTCAACTGCGCCGACCACAACGAACCTGCGAAGGCCGTGTATCGGCGCCTCGGCTTCACCCCCGTCCACCACTACGAAGAAGCCGAGATCCAGTAGCAGGGCAGGTCAGGGCGGGGCGATCAGCTCGACGCACGCTCGATCGGGATCAGCGAAGAACAGCGCCCGCAGAGCGGGGAGTCCCGGCCCCATCGCCAGATCGACCGGCGGCGAGAAACACGTTGTGCCGGCAGCGACGAGGAACTCGTGATCGGCGTCGATGTCGCTCGTCAACAGCGCCGTTCGGAAGACCCCGAGCTGGTTCGCCTTCGCCGGCGGTGGTGAACCGGTCGGCGGTGGTGAGGCTTCGGTCAGATGGAAGGTGAACCCACGTTCGGGGTCGGTGGGGCGCCCAGCGTCGTCGAGCGCCAGTCCCAGGATCTGGTGGTACCACCGCCGGCTCGCTGCGACGTCGGCACAGCCGACGACCAGACCGGCGATGGCCGGCTCGCCCTCGACGACGATCACGGTGGTGCCATCGGGATCGGTGACGAGGTACCCACCGTCGACCAGGTCGCTGGGCGTTGCGGCGTTCGGCAGCTGTGGCGCAGACGCCACGAGGGCGACGAAGCCGGTGTTGCCGATCACGCGAGCCCGCCCCGACGGTGGCGGTACGTGCCACTGGAGGACGTCCAGGACGACTCCGCTGTGCCCGGCCGCGCCCTGGAGGATCCAGGCGTCCCACTGCACGACATCGAGTCCGAAGGCCTCGCCCGGCTGCGGATCACCAGGCGTGGTCCGAACCAGGGTGGTGAGGCCCAGCGTCTCGGTGTACCAACCGAGCGACCGCTCGAGATCCGAGCAGTTGACGTTCACGTGGTAGGCGCGGGTGGCAGCGACCGGCATCGCCCCATCCTGCCCCACGAGGTCACGCTGTGTCCGCTGACGAGCTGACCGGACCAACCGTGCGACTCTCGCAAGCTCCGGGATCCCGGCGCGTGGGCGCCGGAGACGAGCCGGGCCGGAGGCACCGCCGGGCTGCGGCGGTCACCGGACACGTCGGCGCTCTCGCTGCTCCCGAGACGGCTGGGTATCCCGGTGGAGGGTTTCGGTACCCCCGTGGCCGTCTCGGCTCGTCGCTGCTGCTGCGCAGCCCGCCGACACCGTCCGGCGACGTGCGGTGCGGACCGAGCGTGCGACGACCCAGAGCTGGGGATCCCGGCGCGTGGGCGCCGGAGACGAGCCGGGCAAGGACTAATTGTTCCGCGCCCGCATGCCGCCGTCGACGGGGATGGCGGCCCCGGTGAGGAAGCTCGCGGCGGGCAATACCAGCGAGAGGGTGATGTGGGCGACCTCCTCGGGGTCGCCGTAGCGGCGCAGAGCCGTGCGGCGGCGGGCGAAGGTGGCCTTGGCGTCGTCGGGGATCGGTGCGGTCATCCCGGTGTGGATCGGGCCCGGGCACACGGCGTTGACGGTCACGCCCGATGGCCCCAGCTCGACGGCGAGGGACTTCGTCAAGCCGACGACGGCGTGTTTCGACGCGGTGTAGGGCGAGATCCCGGCCGAGCCGCCCAGACCCTCGGTCGACGCGATGTTGACGATGCGGCCGTCGCCGTTGCGTCGCAGGTCGTCGAGGCAGTCGCGGATGAGACGCATCTGGGCGTCGATGTTGACGGCGAAGGTGGCTGCCCAGGTGTCCTCGAACGCTGGGTCGTCGAGGGGCGATCCGATGCTGACGCCCGCGTTGTTGACGACGATGTCGATGGGGCCGTGGGCTCCGCGCACGTCTGTGACGAAGGCTTCGATGGCGGCAGCGTCGGCCAGGTCTACGGTGTGCGCGGTGGCGGTCGCGCCGGCGGCGACGATCTCGTCGACGACCTCGGTCACCCCCGCACCGTCGCGGTCGCACGCTGCGACATGGGCGCCCTCATCGGCGAGCAGGCGGGCGGTGGCGCGTCCCATGCCGCTGGCTGCGCCGGTGACGATGGCGACGCGTCCGGCGATGGACCGGTCGAGGCTGCTGAGGCCGAACCCTGAGGATGACTGCATCGGGCCACGCTATTACTGTCGACGGCTGCGGCGCCGAGGTCCGCGAGCCGCGTGGGGGTGGATCGTGGGAGAGCAGCCGGAGCCGGACATGGCGGCGGTGAAGCAGCGCGGCATCAATCGGATCGTCGTGGCGGTGTGGGACTTCGACGCGGGCAGGGCGTTCTACGAAAAGCTGCTCGGGGCCACGTTCGCTCCGGAGAACGACGACGGCGAGGCGGCGGCGTTCGGCGTTCGGGTGGCCATGGCATGGGACGCGGGCGTGGAGCTCGTGTCGCCGATTCCCGGTGTGGACAGCCCGATCCGCACCGAGCTCGAGGCGAACGGTGAGGGCCTGAAGGGCGTCGTGTTCGCGGTCGACGACGCCGACGTGTCCATGACCGCAGCCCGGGAGCTCGGTCTCGACCACTACTACTTCCTCGATTACACGGCCGAGCAGATCGATGCGAAGTGCCAGGGCCGCTTCGACCGCTACAAGGAGTATTTCGTCGCCGCGCAGGCGCCGTTGAGCGGCACGGTGCTGCTCGGCGAGTTCATCGAGCGTCCCCAGGGGTGATCCGCGGTCGGCCCCGGAAGCCGGCGCCCACAGGTTGCACGTCGTCAGGCGGGACCTCTACCATCACCACGCCGATCTGACGGTGTGTCAGATATCGGCGCCGTGGAACGTTCCGGAGGGGTACCCCCATGAATCGACGTCTGTTGCAGATCCTCGCGATCGTGTTCAGCTTTGCGCTCGTCGCAGCTGCCTGCGGTGGTGATGACGACACCGAGGACAATCCTGCACCAGCCGACGACGGCGGTGACGCCGAGCAGACGCCCGCCGACGGCAGTGACGCCGAGGAGACGCCGGCCGCCGACGACGGCGACGCCGACGACGGCGACGCCGACGCCGAAGAGACCCCGGCCGGCGACGATGGTGCGGCCGACGCTGGAACGGACGAGGAAGGCGCCGGCGAGGCCGGCGGCGACAACATCGCTCTGCTCACCGAAGCCGCTGCCGAGCCCTTCCCGTGTTTCGAGGGCGACGGCGGCACGCCGACCGACACCGATCCCGACAACGGCGTCACCGCAGATGCGATCCAACTCGCCTACCTCGACGCCGACCTCACCACGCTGATCTCGCTGAACCTCTCGGTCGACCTGGGCCCCAACGGTGATCGCTTCAAGGCGATCATGGACGACTACAACGAGCGCTGCGGTGGCATCAACGGCCGCGAGCTCGTCACGACCGTCACGACACACGACCCCATCAACGGTCCCCAGATGGACGAGATCTGCACCCAGGTCACCCAGGAGATCAATGCCTTCATCTCCCAGACCCGCGTGTACCCCTTGGGCAAGGACCTGTGCATCACCGAGGTCAACGAGTCGCTGCTCATGTACGAGACCGGCCGCCCGCAGGCCTCGATCGACCGCGCCGGCGGTCGTCTGTTCTCGGTCGATCTGCCCGAGGACAAGCAGGCGTTCCTGCAGACCACCCTGCTCGCCGAGCAGGGTGTCCTCGAGGGCGCAACGGTCGGCGTGATCCACTCGACCGCTGACGAGCAGACCGACATCGCCAACGACGGCACCATCGCCGGTCTCGCCGAGCAGGGCATCGAGCCTGCGGCTGTCGTGGCGCTCCAGCAGGCCGGCGTGACGTGCGAGGGTTACCCAAGCGCCGTGCAGCAGATGGTCGACGCCGGTGTCGACACCGTGTTCCTCGTCCTGTCGGGGAGCTGCGCTCCCGGCTTCGTCGGTGAAGCCGCTACCCAGGCGTACTTCCCGCAGTACATCGCCGTGAACCAGTCCGGTCTCGGCAGCGACGTCGGCACCCAGGGCATGATCGAACTGGGCGACGCCTTCGACGGCGGCATCGTCAACATGACCATCGCCCAGCAGACCGGCGGCTTCCCCGAGGAGTTCTCGCCCGCACCCTGGGACCAGGCGTGCAACGACCGCCTGAACGAGCTCGTCGGTACCGACTACGCCCACCCCGATGGTGAGTTCAACGCCGCGGTCTACGTCTGCTCGGGCGCCTACGCCATCCTGGCGGGCCTCGCCGCAGCCGGTACCGAGCTGACCCAGGAGAGCTTCCAGGCTGCGATGGAGACCGTGGACTTCGTGCCGCTGCCCCGCAACCAGGTCGGCAGCTACGGGCCCGACGAGCCGTGGGCCGCACCGCCGGCCATGTTCACCGTCGAATGGTCCGCCGAGTGTGGGTGCTACAACTACGTCGAAGGCCCGACTCAGGTCGGATGATCGACCAGATCGACACACATCGGGTCTGACCGGACCGAGGGGGGCCCGTGAGCGGAATCGAGCACGAGGACGGTGCTGCCGCCGACGACACCGCACCGTCCTCGCTCGCGGCTGCGGTCCTCGACGAGGAGGCTCGACGCCAGGACGCGCAGGCCGCGTCGACGGTCACCATTCTCCAAGACGACCTGCTGCCGGGCGTCGGTAGCGAGGCGATGCCCCTGCGCGAGGGGCTCGACATCGGCGGCAAGAAGATGCTGCTGGTGCTCACCGCGCTCGTCACCTTCGACGAGTTCGATCGTGCGGCGATGACGGTGCTCGCCCCCGACATCCAGGACACGCTCGGTGTCAGCGACGGCGTGCTCGCCGCGGCGTCGGCAGCGTTCGGCGTGATGTTCGTCCTGGGGGCGATCCCGCTGGCGGCGCTCGCCGACCGCTTCCCCCGCACGAAGGTCGCCGCGATCGCCACCGGCATCTGGTCGGTGGTCGTGCTGCTCACCGGGTTCGTCGTCAACGCATTCAGCCTCTTCGTGGCGCGCCTCGGCGCCGGGCTCGGCCAGTCCAACGTCCTGCCGATCCACGGACCGCTGTTGGCAGACACCTACCCGATGCAGGCGCGCGGGCGGATCTTCGGGCTCTATGCGATGGGCAGCCCGATGGGCCAGCTCATCGCGCCGGCGGTCGTCGGCGCCATCGCCGATGTCGCGGGCGGCGAAGAGGGTTGGCGGTGGGCGTTCTTCCTGATCGCGATCCCGCCGGCGATCCTCGCCCTGTTCACCTTGACGCTGAACGACCCGAAGCGGGGCCGTTGGGAGCAGGAGACGGTGCTCGGCGCGCAGCTCGCCGACGACGTCAAGCCCCTGCCGACGTCGACCACGATGGCCTTCGCCCGGCTCCGCAAGATCAAGACCTTCTATTACATGTTGGTCGGCCTCGGGGTGCTGGGGTTCGCGTTGTTCAGCATCCCGATCTTCGTGAGCCTGCATCTCGAGGACGAGTTCGGGCTCAGTGCCCTCGAGCGTGGCACGTTCTTCTCGCTGGCGTTCCTGCCGGCGCTCATCGGTATCCCCTTCGTCGGGGTGCTCAACGACAAGCTGCTCCGTCGATCCCCGGCCCGAAGCCTGCTCCTCGTCGCGGTCCTGGTCCTGCCGTTGGGGCCGCTGGTGTCGCTCGGTATGTGGATGCCCACCACGGTGCTGACGTTCATCTTCGTGGCGCTCGGCATCAGCAGCAGCCGTATCGCGTTCGCAGCGTGGGGTCCGGTGGTGGCTGCGGTGTCGCCGTACCGTCTGCGGTCCCAGGCGTTCGCGATGGTCGGCGTGTACATCTTCCTGCTCGGTGCCTTCTTCGGTGCCGTGCTCACCGGCATCATCTCGGATGCGTTCGGTGAACCCACGGCGATCACCGTCGTGACGATCCCGTCGAGCATCATCGGCGCCGGCCTCATCGCCTACGGCGCCCGCCACATCAACCACGACATCTCACTGGTCGTCGAGGAGCTCAAGGAAGAACAGGACGAGCTCGACCGGGTCGCCGATCCCGACGTCGAGATCCCGCTGCTGCAGGTCCGCAACCTCGACTTCTCCTACGGCAAGGTGCAGGTGCTCTTCGATGTCGGCTTCGAGGTGCGGCGGGGCGAGGTGCTGGCCCTGCTCGGGACCAACGGTGCCGGCAAGTCCACCGTGCTGCGGGTCGTCAGCGGGCTCGGGGTTCCCGACCGCGGCGTCGTTCGTCTCGAAGGGCGCACCATCACGTTCTGTGAGGCCGAGCTGCGGGTGGGTCTGGGCATCGTCCAGGTCTCGGGCGGCAAGGCCATCTTCGGCGATCTCAGCGTCCGCGAGAACCTTCGGGTCGGTGCCTTCCTCGAACGCCACGACCGCGACGACGTCGAGGCCCGGATCGAACGCGTCCTCGACATCTTCCCGGCGCTGCGTGACATGCAGAACCAGGCCGCCGGTTCGATGTCGGGCGGCCAACAACAACAGCTCGCCGTCGCCAAGGCGCTCCTGCTCGACCCCGAGGTGCTCGTCATCGACGAGCTCTCCCTCGGTCTGGCGCCGCTCGTCGTCCAGGAGCTGCTCGAGGTCGTCGAACGCCTCAAGGCGGCCGGGGTGACGATGATCATCGTCGAGCAGTCGCTGAACGTGGCATTGGCGCTCGCGGACCGGGCGATCTTCATGGAGAAGGGCCAGGTCAAGTTCGACGGGCCCGCACAGGAACTCATGGAGCGCGACGACCTGGTCCGCGCCGTGTTCTTGGGAGACGAGGGTGGCTGACGCCGCGGCGATGTCGCGCTGGTCGCTCGCGAAGAACCGTGCCGGGCTCGTCGCCGGCATCGGGCTCATCGGGCTCATCCTGTGGCTGTCGACCATCGACCTCACCTTCACCCGGGGCACGGTCTTCACCGGCCTCATGACCGGTGCGATGACCGGGCTGTTGGCCGTCGGCATCGTGCTCGTCTACCGGTCGACGAAGGTCATCAACTTCGCCTACGGCGAGGTGGGCATCTTCGGTGCGACGTTGTTGTCGATCCTGGTCCTCAACTACGGCTGGAACTACTGGCTGTCGTTGTTCGTCGCGCTCATCGCCGGCGCAGCGGTGTCGGTCGCGATCGAGATGACCGTGGTCCGGCGTCTCTTCGAGGCGCCGCGCGTGATCTTGTTCGCGGCCACCCTCGGCGTGTCCCAGCTGGTGTTGCTGGCCACCCTCGAACTGCCCGACACCCAGGCCGGCACCTATCCGTCGCCGTTCTTCGAGTTGCCGTCACGCAGCAACCCCGATGCGACCTATTCGCTGTTCGGTCTCGACATTCCCTTCGAGATCTTCGGCGTGCAGGTACTCGGGCGCGACGTCATGGTGCTGTTGTTCGTACCGCTCGTCGTGGTGTTGTTGACCCTGTTCATGGGGCGCACCCTCTACGGACTCTGCGTCCGGGCCGCGGCATCGAACTCCGACGCCGCCCGCCTGGCCGGCGTGAGCCCCCGCAAGATGTCCACCGTCGTGTGGGCGATCGCCGGTGCGCTGGCCGTGCTGACGGCGGGGATCCTCATCCCCGTCCTGGGCATCCCCCCGGGCCCCCAGGCGCGCATCCTGGGGCCCACCATCTTGTTGCGCGCCCTTGCGGGCGCGCTCGCCGGGCGGATGGAGTCGATGCCCAAGGCCATGGCCGCCGGCATGCTCCTCGGCGTCGTCGAAGAGCTCATCCGGTTCAACACCAGCGCCGACCGGCTCTGGCTGAACGATCCCGGCTTTGCGTTCATGGTGCTGTTCCTCGTGGTCCTCGGGTTGGTGCTGTGGCACTCGCGCACCGGATTCGGCGAACGCGACAAGTCGTTCTCGTTCTCGCCGCGTACGCGCCCCGCTCCGATGGCGTTGCGCGACCGCCTGTGGGTGCAGCGACTCCCTCAGATCGTGTCGGCGGTGGCGCTCGCCGTAGCCATCGTGTTGCCGTTCCTCATCACGCGGCCATCGAAGCTGATCATCTTGTCCACCGCGCTGTTGTGGGCCGTCATCGCGCTGTCGGTGACGGTCATGACCGGTTGGGGCGGCCAGCTGTCGCTCGGCCAGTACGCCCTGGTCGGTGTGGGCGGCATGACCACCGCGTCGATCGCCACCCGTGGCATCCCGTGGGGCGGCGGCCGGTTGTGGGCCGACGGCGTGCCCTTCGGCATCTCGCTGATCCTGGCGACCATCGTCACCATCGTGGTGGCCATGATCATCGGCGCGCCTGCGCTCCGGGTGCGCGGCCTGTTCCTCGCGGTCACCACGTTCGCGTTCGCGGTGGCGTGTGAGTTCTGGCTGCTCGGCCAACCGATCTTCATCGAACGCGGCGCCACGTCGGTCTTCGTGCCCCGGGCGTCGCTCGGTCCCATCGACCTGTCCTCGGAACGGACCTACTACTACGTCTGCCTCGCCGTCCTCGCGGTCGCGGCGACCACGGTGGCCCGCCTGCGACGCGGTGGTATCGGCCGCACGCTCATCGCGGTGCGCGACAACGAACCATCGGCGCAGGCGTTCACGGTCTCGCCGACCCGGGCGAAGTTCATCGCGTTCGCGATCGGCGGCGCGCTCACCGGTCTCGCCGGCGGATTGCTGATCGGACTCCAACAGAACGCCGCCCCGGCCGAGTTCACCGTCACCCAGTCGCTCAACGTCATCTCGGTCGCGATCGTCGGCGGCGTCGGCACTGTCGCCGGACCGATCATCGGCGCCATGTGGACCCAGGGCCTGCCGGCAATCGTGAGCTTCACCGACGAGGTCAACCTGCTCCGGAGCGGCATCGGCCTGCTGATCATGCTGATGTATTTCCCCGGCGGTCTCGTGCAGATCGGCTACGCCATCCGCGACGGCGTCTTCGACGTGCTGGCCAAACGAGCGGGACCGGTCGACACCAGCCGCAACGCCGCCGCGCCCATCCCCGCTCGACCCAAGGTCGAACGCGCCGACGACGTCATTCCCGCAGGCACGCCGGCACTCGAGACCCGCGACGTGACCGTGCGATTCGGTGGCAAGGTCGCCGTCTCGGACGTGTCGATCACCGCGCACCAAGGCGAGGTCGTGGGTCTCATCGGCGGCAACGGCGCCGGCAAGTCCACCCTCATGAACGCGATCGGCGGCTTCGTCCCCTCCGCCGGCACGGTGCACATCCTCGGTACCGATGTGAGCTCGTTGTCACCGCACCGACGGGCCCGGGTCGGCCTGGGCCGTACGTTCCAGGCAGCCGATCTCTTCGGCGATCTCACCGTGCTCGAGACCGTCCAGGTCGCCCTCGAAGCACGCGACCGTGCGGACCTCACGCCTGCGCTGCTCGGACTCCCGAGCGAGCGCCGCAGCGAGCGCCGCAAGCTGTCGGATGCGTCGGACCTCGTGGGTTTCGTCGGTCTCGGCAGGTACGCGAACTCGTTCATCAACGAGCTGTCCACGGGTACCCGCCGCATCTGCGAGCTGGCGTGCCTGCTGGCCGTCGACGCCCGGGTGCTCTGCCTCGACGAGCCCACCGCCGGCGTGGCCCAACGTGAGACCGAGGCATTCGGTCCGCTGATCAAACGCATCCAGGCCGAGCTCGGGGCCACGCTCGTCGTCATCGAGCACGACATGCCGCTCATCATGAGCATCAGCGACCGGGTCTACTGTCTCGAGGTCGGACAGCTCATCGCCGAGGGCGACCCCGATGCCGTCCGCAACGATCCGCTGGTGATCGCCTCGTACCTGGGCACCGACGCCCGGGCGATCGAACGCAGCGGCGAACGCTCGACATGACGCCGGATCTCGTCATGGTCATCCACCGCCACGGTGGATGACCATGACGAGATCGGCCAGAACCAAGGGGAACGAAGATGATCGTCGAAGGCAAGACCATCGCAGTGTCCGGTGTGGGGCCGGGCCTCGGAAGCGAGATCGTCGCCGCAGCGTTGCGAGACGGTGCCAACGTGGTGCTCGGCGCTCGCAACGCCGACCGCCTGGCCGAGGTCGCGGCAACGCTCGATCCCGGCGGAGCGCACACGCTCGCTCAACGTCTCGACATCTGCGACGCCGACACCTGCGGAGCCTGGTTCGACGCAGCCGTCGACCGCTTCGGATCCGTCGATGCCGTGGTCAACGTCGCAGCCATCGACTACCTCCCGGGCGGGCTGCTCGACAGCGACCTCGAATCGTGGCGCGCCGCGACCGAGACCAACATCATCGGCACCATCCAGCTGCTGCGTTCGGGCGTTCCGCACCTGCGCGACGCCGGTGGCGGCGCCATCGTGATGGTCGGCTCGCAGAGCTACACGTTGCCGCCCGACATGCCCATGGCCCCCTACGCCTCGTCCAAGGCGGCACTCGAGTCGTTGCAACGGGCGATGGTCACCGAGCTCGGACCGGACCGGATCCGGGTCAACACCGTGCATCCGACCTGGATGTGGGGCCCGCCGGTGCAGATGTACGTGGACTTCGTCTCCGCCGACCGTGGCGTCGACCGCGAGGTCGTCATCGACGAGCTGCGATCCAAGTTCCCGCTCGGCGAGATCCCTGCCGATGACGATGTCGCCGAGGCCGTGCTGTTCCTGTGCTCGGACCGGGCCCGCATGATCACCGGGCAGAACCTGTTCGTCAACGCCGGCGAGCACCTCCCGTGAGTCCGCGACGACCGTCCCATGCTCCATCCGGTGCAGCCGGGAACGAACCGGCGCGCCGAGACCTCCCCAGTGCGACCATGAGCGACGCGGTCCGCATCGACGACCTCGTCGATCCGGTCTTCCCACCTGGGATCGCCGATGCCCTCGCCGGAGCGGCAGCAGCGCTCGATGGCATCGACTGGACCCCCCAGGCCGTGCTCGACGCCGCAACGGCCGAGAGCGGCGGCCTCGATGACTTCGGCGACGACTTCGACGAGCCGGTCATCCGCGACGGACTCGCGATGCAGGTTCGGGTCGCGGCCGAGAGCGTCCGCCTGAGCGATGCCGGCAAGCTGAGCGCCTGGCGCTCTCTCGTCGATGCCGCACTGCATGCGACTGCTGGTCGTCGACTACCTGCGGCGGCACCCCGAGATCGCCGAGATCGACATCGTGGCGCCGATCATCATCGCCGGTCAGGCCCGCACCGGGACCACGCACCTCCACAATCTGATCTCGTCGGACCCGGCACTGCGATCGCTGCCGTACTGGGAGAGCCTCGAGCCGGTGCCGCCACTCGACGAACAGGGCGTCAGCTTCGACGTCGATCCCCGCTGGACGCGCTGCGAGGCCAAGACCTCGGGTCTCGACTACGCGCTGCCGCTGTTCAAGCGCATGCACGACATGTACCCCGATCACGTCCACGAGGAGATCCAGCTGATGGCGTCGGCCTTCGGCGGCATGCTCTTCGAGAGCGGCCGCGCCGAGGAGAGCTGGCGCGACTGGTACCTGGCGAGCGACCAGACGCCGGTGTACGCCTGGACGCGGACCGTGCTGCAGGTGCTGACCCATCTGGGCGGCGGCGACCGCTGGGTGCTGAAGAGCCCCCAGCACGTCGAACAGCTCGGCCCGCTGATGGCGGTGTTCCCCGACGCCACGGTGGTGCTCACCCACCGCGACCCGGTGGAGGTCACGGCCTCGGTGTCGACGATGATCGCCTACACGGCCCGCATGAGCCACCGTCCCGAGGCGTTGGCCGATGTCGGTCGCTACTGGGTCGATCGCATCGAGCGCATGTTCCGTGCGGGTGTCGATCAGCGGGAGCTCGTGCCGTCCGGGCAGTCGATGGACGTCCGCTTCGACGACTTCATGGCCGACGACATCGCCATGGTCCGGCGCATCTACGACCTCGCCGACCAGCCCTTCGACGACACCGTCGAGGCCCACATGGACGCGTTCATGGCCGACCACCCCCGAGGCAAGCACGGCCGCATCACCTACGACCTGTCGATGCTCGGCATCGACCCCGCCGAACGCCAGGACGCCCTGGCGTTCTACCGCGAGCGGTTCCTGTAACGCTGGGGTCACGTCTCTTTTCTCCCTTTCTCCCAACACACCGCCGGGGCATCGTGGAACCCGAGAAAGGGAGAAGAGAGACGTGACCGCCTTACCCGGTGCCCCAGTCGTAGGACTGGGACACGAGGCGGAGGTAGGTCATGGTCTCGACACTCGACACACCCTCGATGGGGCGGATGCGGTCGTTGACCAGGTCGAGGAGGCGTTCGGCATCGATGCACACGACCTCGGCCAGGATGTCGTAGCGACCGGTGACGATGACGGTGTAGCGCACGTCGAGCATGGCGGCGAGTTCGTCGGCGACCACCTTGACGTCGCCGTGGACGTTGACGCCGAGCATGGCCTGGAACGGCAGGCCCAGCCGGGCCGGGTCGGTGACCGCCACGACCGACATGACGCCACGCTCGATCAGGCGATTGACCCGTTGGCGGGTCGCTGCCTCGGACAGGCCGACGATCGGGCTCAGTTGTGCGTAAGGGATGCGCCCGTCGTCCTGCAACGCCCGGATGATGGCCTTGTCGATGTCGTCGAGCTCGGCGCCGTTGATGCCGTCGTTCACCCGGCCATCATGCCGTCGGCGAAGGCCCTCGACGACATCTGGGCCATGGCCTCGGTCAGCGCGGTCCGCAGGGTCTGGTTGACGAAGTCGAACTCGTCGGGGCCAGCGACCAGCGGTGGCGACAGCTGGATGACCGGCTCGCCGCGGTCGTCGGCCCGACAGATCAGGCCCAGTTCCAACAGGCGGTTCGACAAGAAGCCTCGCAGGAGGAAGTCGGCCTCTTCGGCGGTGAAGGTTTCGCGGGTGTCGCGGTCCTTGACGAGCTCGACGCCGTAGAAGTAGCCGGCACCACGCACCTGGCCGACGATCGGGAGATCGAGCAGGTCGTCGAGCGCAGCACGGAACTCGTCCTGATGGTCGAGGACCCGCTGGTTGAGCTGTTCCTCTTCCATGATCTTCAGGTTCTCGATCGCCACCGCCGTCGACACCGGGTGGCCGGCGAAGGTGAATCCGTGCAGGAAGCTCGATTCGCCACCGATGAAGGGCTCGGCCAGCCGGTCGCTCACCAGCATCGCCCCGAGGGGCGCGTACCCCGATGTCAGGCCCTTCGCGCAGGTGATGATGTCGGGTTGGTAGCCGAAGCGGTCCGAGCCGAAGGTGTGGCCGAGTCGACCGAAGGCACAGATGACCTCGTCGCTGACGAGCAGCACGTCGTGTTCGTCGCAGATCTCGCGCACCCGATCGAAGTACCCCTCGGGCGGCACGAAACAGCCGCCGGTGTTCTGGAGTGGTTCGAGGAACACCGCCGCCACCGAGTCGGCGCCTTCGCGCAGGATCATCT
Organism: uncultured Acidimicrobiaceae bacterium; assembly: GCA_963716795.1. GTDB lineage: Bacteria > Actinomycetota > Acidimicrobiia > Acidimicrobiales > UBA8592 > CAVQUE01. The sequence goes on from CAVQUE010000014.1 coordinate 86,016, forward strand.
GCTCGATGTCCTCGGCGCAGGTCAGCGTGCACGCCGGCTTGTCGCCGCACATGTAGCAGCGGTACTGGTTGGTGTTCGCAACCGTCAGTGCGCCGGGCACGAGATGGCTCGAACTCGGTGCGGATCGACGGCAGGCCGGTGATGGAGAGCGCCCCCATCGAGGTGCCGTGATACGACAGGTACCGACTGATGACCTTGTGCTTGGTCGGGTTTGCCGACGGTCTTGAAGTACGAGCGGGCCAGCTTCCATGCGGACTCGACCGATTCGGATCCGCCGCTGGTGAAGAACACCCGGTTGATGTCGCCGGGTGCGGCAGCCGCCAGCATTCCGGCGAGCTCGATCGCGCTCGGGTGGCTGTAGGTCCACAGAGGGAAGTAGCCGAGCTTGCGGGCCTGGGCTGCGCCGGCCGCGGCCAGGCGCTCACGACCGTGGCCGACCTGGCTGACGAACAGCCCTGCGAGCCCGTCGAAGTAGCGCGTGCCCTCGTCGTCCCAGATGTAGCAGCCCTCGCCGTGATCGATGATGGGGGCGCGGTCGATGCCCTTGCCGAGCGTGGAGAACTGGCCCCACAGATGTCGCTCGGCAACGGCTTTGAGCTCGTCGTGTTGCATGGTGTGCTCCGGTTCCGGGTCGCGCAGTTCCACCGATTCAACACCCAGTGGGGGGTCTTGACAACCGATTCCGTCGCGATCGTCACTTTCGCATCAGAATGGCGCGAGTTTCTGGAGTCCGGGTGGTCGACGTCACTACTGTGTCGACACCCGAGGTCACATCTGCGAACACGAGGACGAATCAGCCATGGCGCACGCGAACTACATCGGTGGGGAATGGAAGCAGGCAGCGAGCGGCGCGGTCGACGTCATCGTCAACCCCGCCACCGGTGAAGCCATCGGCGAGGTCCCCTCCAGCGACGCCGCCGACGTCGCCGACGCCGTTGCGGCGGCCAAGGCCGCGTTCGCCGGTTGGGCGGCGACCACGCCACGTCAGCGCAGCGAGATGCTGCACGAGGTCGCCGATGTCATCACCGCCAACATCGACGAGCTGTCGCGCATCGAGTGTGAGAACGTCGGCAAGCCGGTGTCGATCGTCGAGTTCGAGATGGACCTGACCATGGACAACTGGCGCTTCTTCGCCGGCGCCCCCCGGTTCCTGGAAGGCAAGGCCGCCGGCGAGTACCAGGAGGGCTACACGTCCTATGTCCGGCGCGATCCCATCGGGGTCATCGGCTCGATCGCGCCATGGAACTACCCACTCAACATGGCGACCTGGAAGCTCGGCCCGGCGCTGGCTGCGGGCAACACCGTCGTGCTCAAGCCCTCGGAGCTCACGCCGTACTCGGCGCTGCAAGCTCGCCGAGTTGCTGGTCGACGTCCTGCCACCGGGTGTGCTCAACGTCGTGTGCGGCCACGGCGGCACGGCGGGCGCCGCGCTGGTCGAGCATCCCGATGTGGCAATGGTGTCGATCACCGGCAGCGTCGGCGCCGGCAAGGCGGTCGCCCGGGGCGCGTCGGACACCCTCAAGCGCGGTGCACCTCGAGCTCGGCGGCAAGGCCCCGGTCATCGTGTTCGACGACGCCGATGTCGAAGCCGTGGTCGCCAACCTCAAGGAGACGGCGTTCTACAACTCGGGCCAGGACTGCACCGCACCGTGCCGAGTCATCGCCGGTGCGGGCGTCCACGACGATTTCGTCGACGCCATGACCGAAGCCGCCGGCTCGGTGGTGGTGGGCGATCCCATGGACGCCGACACCGAGATGGGCCCCGTTGTGTCCGAAGCGCAACTGGGGCGGGTGACGGGCTATGTCGAGCGTGCCGTCGCCGCCGGCGCGTCGGTCACCGTCGGCGGCGGCGCCCGAGACGGCGCCGGGTTCTTCTACGAGCCGTCGGTGGTGGTGGGTGTCGACCAGGCCGCCGAGATCGTCCAGCGCGAGGTGTTCGGCCCGGTCATCACCGTGCAGTCCGTCGCGGATGAGGCCACCGCGCTCGCATGGGCGAACGACGTCGACTACGGCCTCGCCGCCAGCGTCTGGACCAGCGACGTCGGTCGGGCGATGCGCATGACCAAGGGCCTGCAGTTCGGGTGCGTGTGGGTCAACGACCACATCCCGATCGTGTCGGAGATGCCCCACGGCGGCTTCAAGCAGTCCGGCTACGGCAAGGACATGTCGATGTACGCCGTCGAGCACTACACCGAGGTCAAACACGTCATGATCAAGCACTGAGGTAGGCGGCAACGCCGGGGGGCAGCGCAGGGGTCGAGGGCATGGTGGGTACCCCGGCCGCACGCCGAGGTCATGGTCCCGCGCCGTCGCCGTCGCCGCCCCCACCGCTGCCGACCAATTGCGCGATCGTGTCTGCCAGCGCCGGCGGGACGATGGCGGTTGCTTCGAAGAAGACCTCCATGAGTTCGCAGTATTCAGCGGTGAAGGCCGGGTAGACGTCGATCGTGCGGCCGTCCGGGCTGATCGTGACGGTAGGAAGGTCTTGGCACTGGTCGTTGAAGCTGCTGTAGCGAACCGTCAGTGTTGACGATGCTGCGTCGAAGGAGATCTCGGTGACCTCGTCCGCGTCGAGGGGGATCTCGGTCGGAATGTGGCGCACGGTCCGGGTGACCGGCGCGACGATGAACGAGTGCAGCACCGGGAGCGCTTCGTTGCGGGTCACGACGAGGACGGGCCGGCGCTTGTCTGCGGCGCTGGCCCACCAGATCTCGCCCTGACGAGGTTCGCCGGTCACCAGGGCTCTTCGTCGATCATCGCTCGGCCGGCCGCGTCGGCCCATGCCGCTTCCTCGGCTGTCTGGGGTATGCGCCGATACCCCTCGGCGATGGCGTCGCCGACCTGGCGGCGACGGTGACGGTCGAGCAACTCGATGAGGCCCACCCGCACGGCCTCGGATCTGCTGGCGACGACCCCGTCGGCCACCAGTGCGTCGACCGCTGCGGCGAGGTCGTCGTCGATCCGTGTGACCAGTTGCGCCATGCATCGAGCATAGCGAAACGCATCGCAGCCCATACGGGGACTGCAGCAACCCGCCGAAATCTGGGACTTGTGCCTGGAGATGTCCGGCACAAGTCCCAGATTCGGGACAGGGTCAGGGCATCAGCCCTTGGCTTCGATGAAGGCGTCGCTGAAGTTGATCTCGAAGTCGCCGGTGTCGCTGATGAACTCGAGGTTCGAGGTGTCGGTCGGGTAGATCGCCGGGTTGTCCAGGATCTCCTGATCGATGAACTCGAGCGACGCCGCATTCGGGCTGCCGTAGGAGTTCCAGTTCGTCAGCGCCGCACCGTTCTCGGCGTCGAGGATGAAGTTGATGAACGCATGCGCCGTGCAGGGATGGGGTGCATCCTTCGCGATGGCCATGTTGTCCACCCACCGGGTGCCGCCCTCTTCGGGCACGAAGTAGGTGTACTGCGATGGGTCGTCGGTCTCGGCGATGCTCACCAGCATGTTGCCGCTGAAGCCGTGGGCGACGACGCTCTCACCGGCCGCCAGCAATTCGTCGTACTGATCGGAGTCGAAGGCCAGCAACCGCCCGCGGGCATCGCTGATCAGGTCCTTGGCCTCGTTGAGCTCGTCTTCGCTGGTGGTGTTGAGCGAGTAGCCCAGGTACTTCAGTGCGGCGCCCAGCGACTCACGGGGATCGTTCAGCATCGTGATGCCGCCGGCCGTGTTGTACTCCTCGGCCAACGCCTCGTCGAAGATGAGGCCCCAGCTCTGGGGTACGTCGGCACCGGTGACCGAGAGATCGACACCCAGACCGGTGGTGCCCCACTGGTAGGGGACCGAGTACTCGCCTTCGGGGTCGAAGGGCAGGCCCGGACGCGAAGTCGGGTTCGAGGTTGGCCAGGTTCGGGATGGCGTCGCGGTTCAGCGGCACCAGATCGCCCGACTGGATCATGATCGACACCATGTAGTCCGACGGCACGATGACGTCGTAGCCCGAGTTGCCCGCCGAGATGATCGGCTGCATGGCCTCGTTGGAGTCGTAGAAGTCCTCGCTGACCTCGACGCCGAACTCGGCGGCGAAGTCGTCCTTGAGCTGCGGGTCGATGTACTCCGACCAGTTGTACAAGAAGAGGTCGCCGTCGGTCTCGCCCGGGGCGCATTCGGGGATATCGCCGGCGGGAGCGGCAGACTCGTCGCCGCTCTCGGCGTCGACCGCGGCGTCGCCGCCGTCATCGTCGTCGCCACATGCGGCTGCCATGACGGCCAGTGCGGCGAGGATTGCGATCAATCGCATCCATCGGGTCATCGGGTCATCCCTCCTGGGGTTGCTTGCGTGAGCTCTTCGACGTCGTCGATGTCGTCGTCCGGCGCGCCGCGTTCTCGTCCCGCCGAGCGCTGCGCCAGCAGCGACAGCAGGACCAGCACGATCGACGCCGCCAACATGACCACCGAGACCGCGTTGATCAACGGCGTGACGCCGCGTCGGATCAGGCTGAACACATAGACCGGCAGGGTCGTCGAGCCGGGGCCGGACACGAACTGGGTCACGACCACGTCGTCGAGTGACAGCGTCATCGCCAACAGCGCGCCGCCGGCGATGCCGGGGCCGATCAGCGGCAGGGTCACGTACCGAAACGCCTTCCAGCGAGTCGCATACAGATCCTGTGCCGCCTCCTCGAGACGGGTGTCCATGCCACTGAGGCGGGCGCGCACCACCACCGACACGAACGAGATGTTGAACGCGATGTGGCTGACGACGATGGTCTGGAAGCCCCGCGTGGTCTGCCACCCGAACACGGTGTCGAGCAGGTCGAAGGCCTGCGTGAAGAACAGCAGCATCATCACCGCCATGGTGACGTCGGGGATGATGATCGGCAGATAGAGCAGGCCGTCGAACACCTTCTGGCCGCGGAAGGTGAACCGTTCGAGCGACAGCGCCGCCATGGTGCCGAGCACCACCGACACCAGCGTCGACACCAGCGCCACCCGCACCGACACCCACAGCGCGTCTTGCACCTCGGCGTTGTCGCCGAAGTCCCGGTACCAGTCGAGGGTGAACCCACCCCACTGCCCGACGATGCGATCGCCGCTGAACGAGAACACGACGAGCAAGATGATCGGCGCGTAGAAGAAGACGAGCACCAGCAAGGCGTTGAGACTGAGGCCCACGTTGCCGAGGCCGCGCGGGGTGCCGGGCGCGGTCACAGGTTCTTTCCTCCGCTGCGGAAGTACACCATCGTCGCCGCGAGCATGACGGCCATGAGGACGAACGACAGCGACGCGCCGACGGGCCAGTTCCGGGCCGTGAGGAACTGGGTGACGATGTAGCTGCCGAGAAGCGTCGTCTTCGCTCCTCCGAGGATCTCGGGGGTGACGTACGCGCCGAGGCTCGGGACGAACACCAGAATCGATCCGGCGATGACGCCGGGCATCGACAGCGGCAGGAGCACCTTGGTGAAGCTCTGCCAGGCGTTGGCGTACAGGTCGCGGCTGGCCTCGAGGAGGCGCCCGTCGATGCGTTCGATCGATGCATACAGCGGCAGGATCATGAACGGCAGGAACCCGTAGACCAGCCCGAGCACGACGGCGGTCTGGGTGAACAAGATGGACGTCTCGCCCAACCCCACCGCCTCGGTGACCGTCGAGACGGGGCCGTCGTTGCTCAACAACACGCGCCAGGCGTAGTTGCGCACCAAGAAGTTGGACCAGAACGGGATCATCACCCCGATCAGCAGCAGGTTGCGGACCCAGGGCCGTCGGGTGGCGATGTAGTAGGCGAACGGGTAGCCCACCACCAGGCAGATGACGGTGGTGATCAACGCCAGCCAGACCGATCGGAAGACGATGGTGCGCACCAACGGTTCGCCGAGGGACCGATAGGCCTCGAGGTTCCAGCCCGACAGGTCCGTGCCGCCGAAGCTGTTGCGCGTCGCGAAGCTGTAGACCAACACGATGCCCAGCGGGATCGCGAAGAACAGCACGAGGTAGAGGTAGGCGGGCAGCGCCATGAGGAAGCCGCGCCGTGACTCGGCGCGACGCGATGCCGCCTCGTGTTCGGGGGTGGCGACGTCGCCGACCGCCTCGACATCGGGACCCGCGTCAGCGCTCGAATCGGGGTCGAGGTCGGGGTCGACGACGGTCATCAGTCGCCCACCAGCGAGATGGCATCGGGCACCCAGGAGACCGTGACGGCGTCACCGACCCGGATCGGGTCGGTCTGGGTGCTGGTCTCGGACCGCACCTCGATCGTCATCCAGTCGAGCGCGACGCGATGGACCAGGGCGTTGCCGAGGTAGGTGACCTCGAGCAGCGTCCCGTCGACGGAGGGCAGTCCCTCGGGCGCGTGGCCCCTGGCATGCAGGCGGGCACGCTCGGGGCGCAAGCTGACGGCGACCCTGGTGCCGGCGTCGAGCGACGATTCGGCAGGGATACGGGTGCCATTGGCCAGACAGACCGTGGTCGGGGACTCGACGGTGGCTTCGAGCAGGTTCGTGCGCCCGATGAAGTCGGCGACGAACCGGTTGGCGGGGCGTTCGTAGATCTCTTCGGGCGAGCCGACCTGCAGGAGGCGGCCGTCGTGCATGATGGCCATGCGGTCGCTCATCGTGAGCGCTTCCTCTTGATCGTGGGTGACGAACACGAAGGTGATGCCCACCTCACGCTGCAGCGACTTGAGCTCGACCTGCATCTGCTGGCGCAGCTTGAGGTCCAGTGCGCCGAGGGGTTCGTCGAGCAGCAGGACCTTCGGCCGGTTCACCAACGCACGCGCCAGGGCGACGCGTTGTTGCTGACCGCCGGAGAGTTGTGTCGATCGGCGGTGTTCCATGCCGCCGAGCTGCACCAGGCCGATCGCTTCTCTGACCCGCGGTCCGATCTCGGACCTCGGCACCTTCTGCATCTTGAGCCCGAACGCGACGTTCTGTTCGACCGTCATGTGCGGGAACAGGGCGTAGTTCTGGAAGACGGTGTTGACCGGTCGCTTGTTGGGCGGCAGCGTGCCGACCTCGTCGCCGAAGATCTTGAGGCTGCCCTCGGTCGGGAAGTCGAGCCCGGCGATCATGCGCAGCGTCGTGGTCTTGCCGCAGCCCGAGGGGCCGAGCATCGCGAAGAACTCGCCGTCTGCGATGGTCATGTCGATGGCGTCGACGGCCACGACATCGCCGTAGCGCTTGGTGATGCCCGAGATCGTGACCGCGGCGAGGCCGGTATCGGTGCGCGCACCGTGGACCGAGTCGCCACGGTCGGTGTCGCTCGTCGCTCGGGTGTCGTTGGGTGGACCGGCCACGCTCCCCCTCGAGGTTCTGGGCCATCTGGCGATGGCGGTCGGATCCGTCGCGTATGCGCTGTTGTCAGTGGCGATGCGGTGCCGGCGTGGAAGACCACGCCCGGTACTCGGGTGACGAGACACTAGGCCCATCGCTAGTCTGAACTCCAGAGCGCAACGAAACTGTTCACAATTCTGCAACGAAGCGACCGATTCAGTTGTCGCGGCGAGGTGACACCAATGAATCCATCGGTGGATGGTCCCGTCCCGACGGACCGACATCGCAGCGGTGACGCCCCGCCGGCGTCGGGCCAGCTGATCGCAGGCCAGTGGCGGCCCGGGCGGGGCAGCGAGGCCCTGGTGGTCACCGAACCCTCCAGCGGCGCGGTGCTCGCCGAGTTGACCACAGCGTCGAGCGACGATGTCGACGATGCCGTGGCAGGCGCGAACGCAGCCGCCGCGCCCCTCGAGGCGCTCTCGTTCTTCGAGCGGGCTGCGTTGTTGCACCGCTGCGCCGAGTTGATCGACGAACGTCACGACGCCATCGCCGAACAGCTCGCACGCGAGGCCGGCAAGCCGCTGGCCGCCGAGGCCGACGACGAGGTCACCGAATCGGCCGAGATCTTCCGGCTGGCCGCCGAGGAGGTCAAACGTCTCGGTAGCGAGGTCCTGCCGAGCGCCGACCCGAACAAGCGGGTGTTCACCTTCCGCAAGCCCAACGGTGTCTATGCGCTGATCACCCCGTGGAACTTTCCGCTCAACATCCCCGCAGAACTCCTGGCCGCTGCACTCGCTGCGGGCGACCCTGCCATCCTGAAGCCCTCCGAACAGACGCCGTTGACCGCAGCCGCCCTGGCCCAGGTCTGCGTCGATGCCGGCTTTCCCCCCGGTGCGGTCTCGGTGGTGCAGGGCTTCGGCGACGTGGGGCGCGCGTTGGTGGCCCACGACGATGTGCACGGCATCGGGTTCGTCGGATCGAACGCCACCGCGGAGGCCATCGTGCGCGCTGCGGGCATGAAGCGCACCCTCATCGAGGCCTCGGGCAACGGTCCCCAGATCGTCTGCGGCGACGCAGCCATCGATGCCGCAGCAGCCGCGGCGGTGTTCGGGGCGCACTACGTGGCCGGGCAGTGCTGCGTCGCCACCGAACGTCTCCTGGTGCACGAATCGGTGCACGACGAGCTCGTCGAACGCATCGTGCACCACGGCGGCCAGGTTCGTCTGGGCGATCCCCTCGACGACGCGACCACGATGGGACCGCTCAACAACGCCGCCGTCGCCGCGAAGATGGACGCCCATGTCGCCGACGCCCGAGCCAAGGGCGCCGAGGTCCTCATGGGCGGCGGTCGGGCGCCGGGCTTCGCCACCGACCTCTTCTTCGAGTTCACCGTCATCGACGGCGTCACCCCGGACATGGCCGTGTTCCGCGAAGAGAGCTTCGGGCCGGTCGTGCCCATCACCACCTTCACCGACGACGACGAGGCCATCGCCCTCGCCAACGACAGCGACCTCGGTCTCCAGGCGGCGGTCTTCACCAGCTCGCTCAGTCGGGCGTACCGCTACATCGAGAGCCTGCGCACCGGGACCGTGATCGTCAACGACACGGTCTCGTTCTGGGAGACCCACCCGCCGTTCGGCGGCGCTGCGGGCACGCGCAGCGGGTGGGGTCGCATCGGGGGCAGGTTCACGATGCTCGACATGACCGACCTGCGCACCGCTGTCATCGACATCGCCAACACCCGGGACGCGAACTGACATGACCTCCGACCGCGGCTGGCCCCGCACTGCGCTCGCCGGCGCCGTCCCACGCGTGTTCTGGAGCGACGTCGCCGACGCCCCCGACCCGGCCCCGTCGCTGCGCGGTCGTGCCAGCGCCGACCTCGTCGTCATCGGCGCCGGCTTCAGTGGGCTCTGGGCCGCGATCCAGGCCGCAGAGGGCCAGCCCGGCCGCAGCATCGTCGTCCTCGAGGCCGAGCGCGTCGGCTTCGGCGCCAGCTCGCGCAACGGCGGCTTCTGCGCGGCCTCGCTCACCCACGGGCTCCTCAACGGCCTGAGCCACTGGCCCGATGACATCGCCACCCTCGAACGCCTCGGCGCCGAGAACCTCGCAGGCATCGAGGACACCCTGGCCCGCCACGGTCGCCTCGCCGACGCAGACTTCTTCGCAACGCCGGCACTCGACGTCGCCACCGAGCCGTGGCAACGCGACGAGTTGGCCGAGGACGTCGAGGTGTTCGCTCGCCACGGCCACGATGTCGAACTGCTCGACGGCGCCGCGGTGCGAACCCTGGTCGATTCGCCCACCTATGTGAGCGGCCTTCTCCGTCGCGACGGTAATGCCCTGGTCGATCCGGCCCGCCTCGGGTGGGCACTGCGATCGATCGCCGAGTCGCTCGGGGTCACGATCCACGAACACAGCCCCGTGGCCGACGTCGAGACCGACGGCGCGCAACTCGTCGTCCGCACGCCGGCCGGCGAGGTACACGCCGATCGGGTCGTCATGGCGACCAACGCCTACGCCGGTCCGGTGAAGCGGCCACGGCGTTACACGGTGCCCGTGTACGACCACGTGCTGATGACCGAGCCGTTGTCGAGCGCCCAGCTCGCCTCGATCGGCTGGTCGGGTCGAGAAGGCGTGGGCGACGCCGCCAACCAGTTCCACTACTACCGGCTCTCGGCCGACGACCGGATCCTGTGGGGCGGCTACGACGCCACCTACCACTTCGCCAACGGCATGGGACCGGCGCACGAGCAGAGCGACGAGACCCACGGCATGCTCGCCGAGCACTTCTTCACCACGTTCCCCCAGCTCGAAGGCGTCCGGTTCACGCACCGCTGGGGTGGCCCGATCGCCACCACCACCCGCTTCTGTGCGACGTGGGGCACGGCGCACCAGGGCCGCCTCGCCTGGGTCACCGGCTACACCGGCCTCGGCGTGGGGGCCAGCAGGTTCGGGGCCCGCGTGGCGCTCGACCTCGTCGACGGGCTCGACACCGAACGCACCGCACTCGAGATGGTGCGGTCCAAGCCGTTCCCGTTCCCGCCGGAGCCCGCCCGCTGGATCGGTGTCCAGCTCACCCGCAAGGCCATCCAGCGTGCCGACGACAACCATGGCCGTCGCGGACCATGGTTGCGACTGCTCGACCGATTCGGCGTCGGGTTCGACTCGTGACCTCGACGCCGTCCACCGGCGACGCCTCGATGCGGTCCCTGTCGCTGTGGCACGACACCCACCCCGGATCGTTCGCCCCCCGTGCGGCCCTCGATGGCGACACCGAGGTCGACGTCGCCATCGTCGGCGGCGGCTACTCCGGGCTCTGGACGGCGTACTACCTGCGCCTCCTCGACCCGACGCTGCGGGTGCTGGTGATCGAGCGCGAGACCGTCGGCTTCGGTGCATCGGGCCGCAACGGCGGCTGGTGTGTCGGCGAGGTCGCGGCATCGCCCGACGTGCTGCAACGGGTGTCATCGAACGACGCGGCCCGCCACATGCTGCGCGCCGCACACGACTCGGTCGACGAGGTCGGCCGCGTCGCTGCGAACGAAGGGATCGACTGCCACTACGCCAAGGGCGGCACGGTGCGCCTGGCCCGCAACCCCGCGCAGCTCTCCCGCCAGCGAGCCGAGGTCGCCCACCATCAGGGGGAGTTCGGCCTCACCGACGACGATCTCCGCATGCTCGACGCCGCCGAGGCGGCCGACCGCGTCGGGGCGACGTCGGTGCTCGGTGCGATGTACTTCGCGCACACCGCGGCGCTGCACCCGGCCCGGCTCGTCCGCGGTCTCGGCGATGCAGTCGAGCACCACGGCGGCGTCATCGTCGAACAGACCGCCGCGCTGGGCATCGACCCCGGACAGATCCAGACCACCCATGGCACGGTCCGTGCCGAGGTCATCGTGCGTGCCACCGAGGGCTACACGCGCGACCTCGACGGCCACGACCGCACGCTGGTCCCGCTGTACTCGCTGATGGTCGCCACCGAACCCATCGACGACGCCACCTGGGAGTCCATCGGGCTCGCCGAGCGCGAGACCTTCGCCGACGACCGTCACCTGGTGATCTACGGCCAACGCACCGCCGACGGGCGCATCGCCTTCGGCGGCCGAGGCGCTCCCTATGGGTACGGCTCGCGCATCGACCCGGCGTATCGAGCACCAGTCCGCGACCCACGACCTCGTCGAGGCGACCCTGCGGGAGCTGTTCCCCCAGCTGCGCGACGTGGCCGTGTCGCATCGCTGGGGCGGCGTGCTCGGCGTGCCTCGCGACTGGTTTCCGTCGGTCGGCCTCGACCGTGCGACCGGCCTGGGTTGGGCGGGTGGCTACGTCGGCGAGGGTGTCGCCGCCGCGAATCTCGCCGGACGGACCCTGGCCGAGCTGATCTGTGCCGTCGAGTCGCCCCGCACCGACCTGCCCTGGGTCGACCACCGGTCGCGCCGGTGGGAACCCGAGCCGCTGCGCTGGCTCGCCATCAACGGCGCGCTGCGGGCCATGAGCCTCGCCGACCGTGGCGAGGCCCGATCGGGCAAGGACTCGCTGATCGCCAAGACCATGTGGAAGCTGCTTGCGCTGATCAACCCGATGTCGGGCCCTCGGCCAGCGCGGCGACGAGCGCGCTGACGGCCGGGTCGGGTGCGGCGGTGACCCGGGTGGCCACGACCAGCGTTCGCTCGGTGAGGGTGCGGGCCCGACGGAGTGGACGCAGCCCGGTCTCGGCCTGCACGATGGGCAGCACGGTCCATCCGAGCTCGAGGTTCGACCATCTCGGCGAGCACGTCGGGCTGATGCGACTCGGCCACCACCTCGATCGGGAGCACCGTGAGCACGGAGCTCCGCCTCGATGACGGCGCGGGTGTGGGACCCCTCGGGGAAGAGCACCCACGGACCCCAGGTCGACGGCGGGCCCGCACGGCGTCCACGCGGTCGGTAGATGGCGAGCTGCTCCTGCAGGAGCGGTCGGACCTCGATGCCCGCCGGGACGGGATCGGGGACGACGCAGACCGCCAGATCGATCCGCCCGCCGGCGAGGTCGACGAGCAGGCCCCCCGACGGCCCGACCTGCAGTCGGATCTCGAGTCCGGGGTGATCGACGCGGAAGGCCTTGAGAACCCCTGGGTAGTGGTGCACGGCAGCGGCATCGATCATGCCGATACGCAGCTGGCCCAGATCGGCGCTCCGGCGCCGTGACGCCCAACGGGCCAGATCGGCGGTGAGAGCCAGGACCTGTCGGGCATGATCGACGACGGGCTCGGCGCTGGGTCGCAACACGCGCCGCCGGCCGCTGCGGTCGAACAGCGTGATACCGAGGCGTCGCTCGAACTCGGACAGGCCTTGGCTCAGCGCCGACCCCGACACGCCGAGCGACGCAGCCGCTTCGGCCCAGGTGCGGGACTCGCTGACGGCGATCAGGTACTCCAGTTGGCGGATGGACAGGTCGGGAAGCGTCTCGTCGGAGGGGTGCGGCACCTCGACATGATAGTGAAGACTTCCTTCACTGATGCATCTGCCGCTTCGCCATCGCTTATCGTCGTCTCCATGACTGCACGTGACATCGCTCCCGCCACCGGCCGCCTCGGGGTCCTGACCCCCGGTGTGGGCGCCGTGGCCTCCACCTTCATCGCCGGCGTCATCGCCGCCCGACAGGGCCTCAAGCCGCCCATCGGCTCGATCACCCAGATGGCCAACATCCGCCTCGGCAAGCGCGAGGAGAACCGCAACCCGCTGATCCGCGAGTTCGTGCCGATCGCGCAGCTCGACGACCTCGTCTTCGGCGGGTGGGACCCGCTGTCGTCGAACGTCCTCGAGGCGTGCGAGACCTCCGGTGTGCTCGATGGCGCCGATCTCGCCGACATCTCCGCCGAGCTCGAATCCATCGTCCCCATGGAGGCCGTGTTCGACCAGCGATGGGTCTCACGCCTCGACGGCGTGCGCGTCAAGGACATCGCCAACAAGTGGGATCAGGCCATGGCGCTCATGGCCGACATCGAGAGCTTCCGCACCGAGAACGACTGCGACCGCCTGGTCATGGTCTGGTGTGGCTCGACCGAGGCCTATCAGGAGCCGAGTGCCGTCCACGAGACCGTCGCGGCCTTCGAGCAGGGCCTCAAGGACAACGACGACAACATCTCACCGAGCCAGATCTACGCCTATGCCGCCCTCCAGTCCGATGTGCCCTTCGCCAACGGTGCGCCGAACCTGTCGGTCGACCTCCCCTGCATGATCGAACTCTCCGAGACCCGCGGGGTGCCCATCGCCGGCAAGGACTTCAAGACCGGCCAGACCCTCATGAAGACCATGCTCGCTCCCGGCTTCAAGGCCCGGATGCTCGGCCTGCGCGGCTGGTACTCGACCAACATCTTGGGCAACCGCGACGGCGAGGTCCTCGACGACCCGGAGAACTTCAAGTCCAAGGAGGTGTCGAAGCTCGGCGTGCTCGACACCATCCTGCAGCCCGAGGTCTACCCGGACCTCTACGGCAACATCGACCACGTGGTGCGGATCAACTACTACCCGCCGCGCGGCGACAACAAGGAGGGCTGGGACGCCATCGACATCTTCGGATGGCTCGGGTACCCCATGCAGATCAAGGTCGACTTCTTGTGCCGTGACTCGATCCTCGCCGCGCCCATCGTGTTGGACCTGGCGCTGTTCATGGACCTGGCCCATCGCGCCGGCGAGTCCGGCGTCCAGGAGTGGCTGAGCTTCTACCTCAAGGCCCCGCAGGCCGCCGGCGACACGCCCGGCCGAGCACGACCTGTTCATCCAGCAGACCAAGCTGAAGAACACCCTGCGCGAATGGATGGGCGAACCCGCCGTCACCCACTCCGAAGCCGGTTGATGCCTGCGAGATCTGGGACTCGTGCCGGATATCTCCAGGCACGAGTCCCGGATCTCAGCGGTTGGCGGGGATTTCGATGCGCCGCACTCCGATGCCGTGCATCGCGGGTCGGAGCTCAGGTGAAGAAGACGTCGATGATGCCGGGCAGATCGCCCTGGGTGGGAGCCGGGTAGCTGGTGCGCTCCTGCTCGCCGGCCGACCACGACGTCGAGAACGGGCAGTCCTCGGCCGGCGCCGATGCCGTGCCCCGCGCGATCTCGTTGGCCGTGTCGGCGTTGCGCAACGAGAGCTCGTAGGTGGCTTCCATCATCACCAGCTCGAAGCTCTCACCGTCGTCTTCGAAGGCACAACGCTCGGCCTCGGGTTCGCTTCGGCGACGGTGACACAGAGGATCGAGGTCGCATCATCGCCGACGATGGCGTGCTGTTCGCCGAAGGTGTCGAACCATCCGGTCGACTCGCAGCCATCGCCGTCGCTGAGGTACAGCATAGCCGGAAGCGGTCGCTTGCCGGCGGGTTCACGTCGCTCGGCTCGCCATTGCAGACCGCTGCCGACGCGAGACCATCGGCCAGATGGACCGACCCCCGCCCCGCTCGTCGCCGCCGCAGGCCGCGAGCGAATGACGTGATGACGACAACGATGGCGGTTGCGTATCGGGCACGGCAGGGCGCATCGAGACTGCCTGCGGGAGTCGGTTGCTTCGCTGATCCACGACGCGCGGTACCGGCCCGCGTTACGGGCGACGACGACATTTGCGGGCCAGGCCACCTGGCGGAGCTCGGCACCGACGTCGCGAGTCGGCTGTTCGCGTTGTCCGGGCCGTCTTCGTCGACGCCGCTCCGGATGTCGCCAGACTGGCGCCATGAAGCTGCTGACCCCGACCCGACTCGGCGATCTCGACCTGCGCACGCGGGTGGTGATGGCGCCGATGACCCGCTCACGCGCCGGCGATCTCGATGAGCCCACCGATCTGGTCGTCGAGTACTACCGCCAGCGTGCCGGCGCCGGGTTGATCGTCACCGAGGGCATCTACCCGAGCGCCGATGGCAAGGGCTACGTCCGCACGCCCGGTCTGGTGACCGACACCCAGGTGGCCGGTTGGCGTCGGGTCACCGACGCCGTGCATCAGGCCGGCGGCACGATCGTGGCCCAGCTGATGCACTGCGGACGGATCGCTCATACCGACAACAAGGACCCTGGTGCCCGGACCGTGGCACCGTCGGCCGTCCGCGCCGACGGTGCGATGTACACCGACACCGCCGGCATGCAGCCCTTCGACGAGCCGGTCGAGCTCACCACCGACGAGGTGGTCGCCACGATCGCCGACTTCCGCCGGGCCGCGGCGAATGCCCGCGCCGCCGGATTCGACGGCGTCGAGCTCCACGGCACCAGCGGGTACCTCCCTGCGCAGTTCCTGTCGACCGGCACGAACCGGCGCACCGATCGGTACGGCGGGTCGGTCGAGAACCGCATCCGATTCGTCGTCGAGACCCTCGACGCGCTGACCGACGAGATCGGCGCCGGTCGGGTCGGCATGCGGGTCTGTCCCGGCAACCCGTTCAACGATCTCCACGACGACGACCCGGCCGAGACCTTCGCGGCGCTCTTCGCAGCGCTCGAGCCGATGGGCTTGGCCTACCTGCACGTCATCCGCATGGACGCCGGCGTCGACAACCTGGCCCTCGCCCGGCGCACGTGTCGCGCGCCGCTGGTGGTCAACGACAGCTACGGCATCGATGAGGCCGAACGGGTCGTCGCTGCCGGCGACGCCGCCGCGGTGTCCTTCGCCAGGGCGTACATCTCGAACCCCGACCTGGTCGAGCGCATCCGCCAGGGCGTCGACCTGGCCGCCTTCGACCGCAAAGCGCTCTACACCACCGGCGCCGAGGGCTACACCGACTACCCCGCAGCCACCTGAGGGGGGCTGGGGGAGGCGCTGCGAACGGGCCGCGAGCCGGCGGGGAGAGCGTGGACCCTGGACGTGCGACCGGAGGCCGGGCCAGGACCTACGCGTCGGCGGGGATCTTCACCGTTTCGGTGTCGCGGCCGGAGCGGAACACGGTGCCCGGCATGGCGTCGGTGGCGTTGCCGTCGACGATGGTGGCGACCCCGTTGACGAACACGCGCCGGACGCCCTCGGCATCGGCGAACAGACGGCCGGTACCGCCGGGAAGGTCCTCGACCATGACGACCTCGCCGGAGTTCACGGTGGCGGGATCGAACACGACGATGTCGGCGTGCCAGCCCTCGCGGAGCTCGCCGCGTTCCTTGAGCCCGAAGAGCCGAGCAGGCACCGAGGTCAGGTGCTGCACCGTCTCCTCGAGCGTCGTCAGCTTGCGCCCGTGGAGCGTGTCGTGGAGCCAGGCGGTCGTGTACGGCACGCCGGACATGCGGTCGAGGTGCGCGCCGGCGTCGCTGCCGCCGATCATCACATCGGGGTGCTCCCACGCCTCACGGCGCATGTACCACGACGCGGGATCGTCGTCGGTCGGGCCGGGCCACAGGATCGTGCGCAGGTCGTCGGCCAGCACGATGTCGAGCAGCGCATAGAAGTCGCGCACGCCACGCTCGCGGGCGATGTCGGCCACGAGGCGACCCTTGAGCCCGTCGTTCTCGGCAGAGAAGGTGTCGCCGATGCGGTAGAGGCCCCAACCGGTCAGGCGGCTGAAGACACCGGCTTCGGGGGACGCTGCGTCTTGTTCCATCTTCACCCGCACGGCGGGGTCACGCAGCTTCTCCATGCGTTCGGGCACGGGCAGGCCGAGGATCTCGCCCCATCTGGGCAACATGTTGAGCGCGCAGTAGGTGTTGAAGCTCATGTTCATGCCGAC
>CAVQUE010000015.1:0-1427594 GCA_963716795.1 uncultured Acidimicrobiaceae bacterium
TACGCATTGAAGGGACTCAGTCATGTCGAGCAAGCCTTCCGCAACCTCAAGACGGTGAGTTTGGAGATGCGGCCCATGTATCACAAGACGGATGACCGGATTCGCGCCCATGTGTTCTTGTGCATGCTCTCCTACTATCTCCAGTGGCACATGACCGAGCGTCTCGCGCCGCTGCTTGACGAACAGCGCGACAAACTCAAAGACCGGAGCATCGCACCCAAGGATCGGCGCTGGACCCTGGACAACATCCTCGAAATCCTCAAAAGCCAGCGTCGCGAGACGTCCAGCTTGTGCGGCACGACTTTCGACCACATCACCGACCCGACTGCCGACCAAGCCCTCCTCTTGAAGCTGCTGCAGTCCCCTCCGGAAAGCAGCAGCCCCCCGCCGGGGCCAGGCGTGTAGCCATCACCGTGAAATCCAAAAACGTCTGGAAGTCCGGTGGCACAAGGGAAAATCAGCGTTTAGGCTCAGAATGTCAGTCAAGGCCATGTGAAAAGCACTGGCATTGCTGGAAACCAACCCCCGTCATCCGGGCCTGAATACCCACAAATTCAGTTCGTTCAAGGGACCGGGAGGCGAGGAGGTTTTCGAGGCCTACGCGGAAAACAAGACTCCTGCCGCGTGGCGGGTTTTCTGGTATTTCGGCCCGGACAAGAGACAAATCACGATTCTCGCCATCACACCTCATCCCTGAGCGGGTTTCCGGTGCCACTCCGCGTGCCCTTCGATTTCTCGCTGAAACGACACTCCTCCCGCCGCGTCCGATCCTTGGGCAAGTCCTTCCTCGCAGAACGCCTGCGCGGTGCCCACAGCTACGACCGTATCGCCGGCTCAGAGCCGGCTACCCGATCATCATCGCCACCGGCGGAGACGCGGCCATGCTGGCCAAGGGATTGTCGGAAATCCAGGCGGTCGACCCCGATCTCACCTTGGAAGGCATCCGCCAGGTCGCCCTGGCGGTGTTGGGCGGAAAATAGGGATTGCTGTTAACGGCCACCCTCGGATCGCTCTTCCGGAGCATTTTTGACCGAATGTGACGGTATGCCCCTGCCCGAAATCCGGCGGCAAGCAAACCCCAAAGGTTCCACAGACCGAGCTGCTGCTGGCATCTTAGAACCGGGCGGCCGAAGCTTGTGGTGACTCATCGAGTTCGGACATCAGGTCATCGTGAACACATTTCGGCCTTACCGTTGACCACGTATTGGAACCGGCCAAACCGGTCCACTGGGATGATGCTAAACAGTGACAATCCGAAAAGAAAACGCACACGAAATGTTTGCTCGTATATATATCTGTCCTGAATACCTGAAGAAATGCCATTGTCTTGGCATTGACATGCCCCTAATGACACGATCAATGACGAACACCTTCTTGTTGTTTAGGTCGATTTGCCGGGCAGTGAACAGTGCGTCGCAGGCAGCACAATCCTTGATCACCCGCTCGTTTGCATTCAGGTGGAAACTGAACTCCAGGCATATTAGGAGCAATATTAGGAGCAATGAAGGGGAGAGCTTTGCCAGGGTCAAGAATCGTCTTCGTTCCTCTGATTTCCACTTTGGCTCGACTGCATCCCGTGCCTTCCCTCAGTCCACGAATAAAGGCATCTCTATCCATTTTGTGATCATCGTCCAGAGGCGGCGGGTAGAGACCCAGGTGGTCGATCCTGCGAACGCCGTCATTCCACACAAACCCATACAAATTCACCCCCCCCTTTCCCCGAGCGGATCCCTCGATGGCCGAACGAGAGACCCGGTTGTGGGTAGAGGTCCGGCCTGGGGCGCGGGTGGAGCGGCTGGGGCGGGATGCTTGCCTGAGACGGGTTGCCGGACGGCGGTGTAGGCGTAGATGAGGGAGTGGAGCGGTGGATGTTGCGGGTGGAGTCGTAGTGGTGGCGGTGCGGGTGGCGGCTGGGGAAGATGTGAAAAAGTCAGGGATAGCCCGCCCGTAGAGGCGTTTCTTGTGGCGCAGCCGATAGAATGCCCGCAGTCCGTCCTGGCTGCGCTCGATGGTGAAACCGCCGGGAATCAACACCGCCGTGAATGGGAGGTCCTGCCAGGATCCCGGCGTGAGATCATCGCTGCGTTCGAGGATCCATTCGTCCGGCGCCCCCTCGCCGGTCAACACCACTTTGCCACCGGTGCCCAGCGCGATTTTCAGCGTGGGTCCGCCACCGAGCGGCGTCACATACAAATCGTAGAGCACCGGCGACTGCTCGCCTTCCGCCACCAGCCACCACTTGGAACCGCGCCGAGATCTGGAGATAACGTCCGCCCCGGCAGGTCAGACCAGCGATGAGCCGTTGAGCACCGGGGTCCACGCCGACCAGTTGACGCCGTCGTCGGAAGTTCGGACACTGATCGAGAGTCCCTCGCCGCCGGGCTGCCAGCGAGTTCCACCCGATTTTCTCCCAAGCGGTGCCGGCTACCTTGCGCGTCGTGGGTCACCGTCCAGGTGCCGAAGCGCGTCGTCGCGTTGCGCGCCACGATGCCGGTCATGTCGCTGTAGCCGTAGTGGTTGGTGCCGGTGGGCAGGGCCTTGGCCAGGTCCACCGCGTTGGTGGCGGGATCGATCCGCTTGACGTATTCGTCGCCGTTGTTGACCACCCACACCTTGCCGTCGGCGTCGACCGCCACGCCGGTCGGGTGTGTTGCCGACCTCGATCGTGGCTTTGATCGCGCCGTCGTTGGAGAACCGGGTCACGGTGCCGGGTCCGGAGTTGGCGGTCCAGACGTCGCCGTCGGCGGTGACCGCCACGCCGCGGGACTCGTAGACGCCGTTGAGCGTCCAATCCTTGAGGCCGTGTTGATGTCGATGCGGGTGAGCTTGGAGTTCTGCCAACCACTGACAAACAGGTGACCGTTGTTATCCAAAGCCGAGCCCATAGGAGTAGTGGCCGAGCGCGATGACCTGATAGGTCTCGGTCAGCGGATCGAGGCGCAGGACATGGTCTTGTCGCCGCCGGACGACCAGAGGATGCCGTTGCGGTCGATCACCGCGCCGTAGGGCGTGTGGTTGACCGATGAGACATCCACCGCCGTTGAGGATTGCGCCGGTGGCGCCGTCGACCTTGTGGTACTTGCGCAGGCCGAAGCTGCCGAGCCAGAGGTCGCCGGCGGCGTCGATGGCGAGGCCGCGCGGGCCCGGATTCCAGTCGTCGTTGGCGTAGCCGCCGGTGAAGGTGCCGGGGACGAACGTGCCTTCCTTGCCGGGGATGACGACGACTTCGATGCAGGACGCATTCGTCCTCACCCCAGGCGAGCAGTTCGGCGCCGTTGATCACGCCGTCGTCATTGTTATCCCGGGAGGTCTGGATGATGCCGTCCTGGTTGCGGTCCACATAGCCGCCGCTTTCCAACAAGCCCACCTTGACGGCGGTGCCGATGCGGCGGTTGCCGACCCAGCAGTTGCCCGCAGGTCGACGGTGGTGCGCGACGGGTTGCCGTAGACGGAATCCGGGCAGACGCGATAGCGGCCGAGTTCCCGGCCGGTGCGGGTATCGACCTTGGAGATGGTTCCCTGGTTGGAGTTCGGCACCCAGAGGAAGGGCAGGGTGACGCCGCCCTGGCTGAGCTGCAGTTGGTTGGGCGACGCTGGTGAACTCCACGCCGACCAGGGTGCCGTCCCTTGATCGAAGTCCTCGTTGGTGGTGAAGAGCCGCCAGGCGGGCTTGCCGCCGGTCGGCCGCCTCGACCACCGCCGGAGAGGCGCACCACATCGGTGGTGGCCGGGGCGCCGGTGACGTTCGCGCCTTCCAACAGCACATCGCAGCGGCACGCCGGCCGGGGCGGCGGCGGCCAGCCGTCAGCGCCACGCCGAGGTCGTAGCTCTGGCCCGGACTGAGGACCACCTCCACCCAGCCGCTCGGGCGAGGTGATCCAGGCTGGTGAGATCGCCGAGCCGGTGAACAACCAGGCGGTGCCGTTGATCAGCTCGCCGGGGTGATTGCCGGTCAGGTCGTTGGCGACCAGGCCGGCGCCCTCGGTGAGCGGCCACAGCGCCGATCAGACCGGTCTCGGTTCCGGTCAGGGAGGCGTTCATCGCCGCCTGGATTTCCGCTTCGCTGCGGGCGCGGTCCCAGAGCCGCACTTCGCGGGCCTGGCCGGCGAGCGGATCGCGGATAGTTCGGCCCGATCGTGTCGCAGCCGATGGTCAGCGGGTGCGCGTCGTAGACGATGTCCACTGGCGAGGTCATCTGGCCCTGCTGGACGCCGTCGACGAACAGGCGCAGGTCATCGGCGGCGTCGTCGAAGGTCATCGCCACGTGGTGCCAGCCGGCGGGCAGCGAGTTCCAATTGAAGGACGAGGCGGTCGATGCGCCGCGGTATCATCCATGACGCCGGCGTTAAGGGTGCCGTTATCGATCCAAATCGACATAGGAGTTCCAGTTTCGCGGTGCCGAAGCCCTTGGAGATGAAATGTGCGCATCGCCGAAGGTGTCGGTGGCGAGGAACCATCCTTCGGCGGTCAGGCTGGTCGGCCGCAGGGCCGGCGTGTCGGCGATCCGGACGGCATCGTTGACGCCATCGAAATGCAAGCCCGGTCTCGGGACCGGTGCACTGCAGGGTCCAGTCGCCGCCCGGGGCGGTGGTGCGCAGCCGGAAGCGGGTCGGGCCGTTGCCATCGTTGGCGACGCGGGCGAAGAAGTGTCGCGGATTCGCCGCGGCGCGATCTCGGTGGTCTTGCCTTGGTCCGTGCCACCGTGTTGCGGATGTCGTCACCGAGGAACACGACATCCGCGGCCCGCCGGACCAGCATGTCGGTGAGGGCGGTGCCGGTGCAGGTGGCCTCGACCCGCACGGCGTCGCGGGCGCGACTCCGCCCCGCTATCGCGGTGGGCGGTGATGGTCGAGGTCATGGTGAAGCCCGCCGGTGGCCTGGAGGCCGGGGTCAGCTGGACGGTGATCATTTCGCTGGCACCGGGAGCCAGTTCGGCGGTGGTGTAGCCGCAGGCACCCTTGATCATCGCCGTGATGTCGCCGCCGGGACCCTGATAGAGCGCGCCCAGCCGTCGGAGCCGGTTTCCGACGCCCGCAACACGAACGACCGCGCAACGGCGGAGTCGTTCTCCACCTTCACGTCGAACTCGGCGGTGGCGAGCGGAGCCACGGTGGCGGACTTCACCTGCACCACGGCGGCATCGATTTCCGCAGACCGTCGTGTCAGATAGGCGGCCGGAGCCTCGGTGGCGAGTTTGACCAGCAGGTCGGCGTCGGGGATGTCGCAGGTACCGGCGGCTGCCGGCCGCATAGCGGGCCTGGATTTCGGCGGCGCTCAGTTCGACCTGGTGGAAGACGATTTCATCCATGATGGCGCTGCTGTAGTAGCCGCAGGTGTCGTGGCGGCCGATGTACCGGGCCTTCGGAAATGACCGGCGGGATCACGGCGGTGGTGAGCCTGCCGACGGGTTGGCCGTCGATCCAGAGGATGATGTTGTCGGTCGGCTTGTCGTGCTTGTAGGTGGCCGCCACGTGGTGGAACCGGCCGTCGTCGGGGACGGTTCGGTCGAGTACAGCGAACTGCCGGAATGCCGGTCATGCTCGAGGTAGATGATTGCCCACGGATAGGCACCGTATCCCTTGGTCAGCGCCCAGATGTAGGTGAAGTTGCCGCCGCAGCCGTCGCGCTTGGCGAGGATGGTGTCGAGCTTGTTGCCGAGTCACGTTGAAGTCCGGCCGGATCCAGGCCTCGATGGTGAATTGCGGATCGGTTCCGCGGCACCTGGACGGCGGGCGAGTTCGGGAACGATGACGTAGCTTTGGCGTTGTCGATGAAGCTGGAAGGCCTGGCCCCATGCCGGGGACGTAGTAGGTCTTGGCGCCGACGGTGCCGTGGCTGGTCGCCGATCGCAGTCGTCGCCGTTGCCCTCGCCGGCCCACCAGGCGGCCATGTCGGTGTTGGGCATCAGGCAGGTGCCGACGTGGATGTCGAATTCGCGGTCCGCGGATGTCCGAGTTGTCGTCGGTGACGCGGGCGGTGAAGGTCGAGCTGCCGGCGACTGGTCGGGATCCCGGTGATCTCGCCGGCGGCGGAGAGCGAGAGCCCGGCAGGCAGGCTGCCGGAGGCGACGGACCAGGTGTAGGGCGGCTGGCCGAGGCCGGGCGGTCAGGGCCTGGGCGTAGGCTTGCCCGACCATGCCCGGGGGCATCGCGATCGGCGCGGCGATGGTGGGCTCGTCATTGCACATGCTGGCCGAGCGGACGTCGTAGAGAGTCGCGATTTCACTTCCGGTCAGGGCGCTTCCGAAGATGGCGACGTCGTCGATGGCGCCGCGGAAGGTCTCGGCGCTGGTGACGTTGACACCGATGCGCAATGGTCCCTCGGTGGTGCGGATCCGGAGCGGTCGGATAGGGACCTTCGGCGGCGAGTTCGCCGTTGAGCCAGATCTGCATCGAGCCGTCGTCGGCATCGATGACGGTGGCGAAGTGGTACCAGGTCCCGGTTCGACAATGCTGCCGCTGGCGCATTGATGAGAACTGGCCGATGCCGATCCGTGCTGGCGGGGGTGGAGTTGAAGTAGAGGTATCCCTGCGAGTTGAGGAACAGCGAGAACTCGCGGTTTTCGGCACCGGTGCGTTTCCGCCGGGCCACCCTTGTAGATGATGCTCTGCCAGGTGCGGTGGAACGCGTCGACACTTGAACCAGCCGGTCACGGTGAGGGCGCGGTCGGAGTGGAGGTCGGAGGCGTCGGGCCAGTTCGAAGAAGTCGTCGATGCCGTCGAGCAGGAATCCGTCGCCGACCCGGGCGGGGCCGAAGGATGGCGCCGTTCCATTCGCCGAGGATCGCGGCCGGCGACGAGGTCGATGCCATCGCCGTCGCCGGGCCACCAGGCGAGCAGGCCGGACGGCAGGCGGCGTGCAGACGAGCGCGGCGACGTTGGTCAGTCAGCGTGACGTCGTTGTCGGCCGGGTTGGTGTCGGCGCGATCGGCGACGACGACCGACCTGATTGGTATGCGGGCCGGGTTGCCAGGGGATGCCGGTGACGGTGATGAGCTTGGCGTCACCCGGAGCGATGCCGGCGTAGTTGACGGTCAGCACGCCGGAGCGACAGCGAGTTGGCACCGCCGGGGTGTCGATCGAGAGCACTTCGAGGTCGGGTGGCAGGGTGTCGGTGACGACCACGTCCGGAGGCCCAGTTGGCGCCGGCGTTGGTGACGGTGACCTCGTAGGTCATCTCGTGTTCGGCCCGCGGAGCGGCGGTGGTGCAGGTTTGCCGGCGACGAGGTCGGTGTCGCCGGGGGCGGCGGCGGTGACCGCGATGTCTTCGAGCACGGGCGAATGCGCCACCGGTCGGGGCGCGCATTTCGACCCGGATTTCGAGGTAGCGGCCGGGCGGGGTGGTGGTGAGCAGGTTCGCCGTTCTCGGCGGTTTCCCACGGCGACCACAGCGAGCCGTCGCCGGAACTGCGGACCATGACGGTGAGCGAGGTGTCCGGGGGGCGACGCTGCCGTTCCAGTCGGCCATCGGTCCAGCCGGTCTGGTCGATGCGCGAATCGTGGACCACCGACCAGTAGCCGAAGCTGGTGGTGGCATTGCGCGAGACGATGCCGGTCATGTCGCTGTAGCCGTAGTGGCGGGTGCCCGGCAGGTTTTTGACCAGGTCGACGCTGTTGGTGGCGGGATCGATGCGGCGGATGGTGTCGTCGCTGTTGTGGACCACCCACACCTTGTCGGCGGCATCGATGGCGACGCCGGTCGGGGCGGCTCCGACGGGGATGGTGGCCTTGAGCAGGCCATTGTTGGAAAACCGGCTGACGGTGCCGGGGCTGGAGTTGGCGGTCCAGACGTCGCCATCGGCGGTGACGGCGACGCCGCGTGATTCGTAGGCGGCGGGGAGGGTCCACTCGACGGTGTCGGTGAGGACGTCGATGCGGTGGAGTTTCGAGGTTTGCCAACCGGAGACGAAGAGGTGGTGGTTGGCGTCGATGCCGAGGCCGTAGATGGGCTGCCGAGGCTGACGGTGGAGAAGGAATCGTCGCTCGGATCGAGGCGCAGCACGTGGTGCCTTGTCCTGGCCGGAGGACCAGACGAATGCCCTTGGCCGTCGATCAGCGCGCCGTAGGGGGTGTGGTTGACGGATGAGACATCGACCGAGCGCTGGATGGTCGCCGGTGGTCGCCGTCCACGTAGTGGAACTTTCGCAGTCCCCATGAACCGACCCAGAGGTTGCCGGTGCCATCGACCGCGAGACTGCGCGGGCCAGGATTCAAGTCATTGTTCAAGAAATTATAAAAATAATAATTTAATCGATTCAATAAGGATTAATTAAATATTTGAGCAATGTTAAATTTGGAACTTGCAGTCGGAAATATGAATCGTGGAAAGGGATAATCTATCCTGAAAATTCAGAGTTTAATTATTTAAAAGAATATTCAAATCATTTCAATCGTCGTTCTCGACGACGACCGAACAAACGGCCCCACGGGCCCCGCCGGGCCGGTGACGGTCGTCGACGACCTCATCGTGCTCGTCGACGACACCGACACGGACGCTGCGACCATCGACGGCGACGCCATCGCCGGGAACGAGCCGGCAATGCGCGCCGACAACGCCCTCGTGCACGGCCCTGCGCTCCCGACCGAGCCCCTGATCGGCGCCCGCGCCGCCGCACGGGCAGCACGTCGCCGTCGCCCTCGCACCGAGGAGGCCGGCGCCGCCGACGTCACCGCTGCCGCCAGCGTCCAATGGTCGTCGACCTCGACCGCCACCGACGCCGAGCAGACCTCTGATGCCGTCGCCACCTCCGCACAACCCGTCTCGGCCGATGCCCTGCTCCTGGCGAACGACACCGACCTCGCCGCAGCGACCACGGCCGAGGCGAACGACGCGTCGCACGCCAGCCGCCCAGCGTGACCCACTCGGCCTCATCCGGGCCATCGACTCGGCCTGGACCGCAGCCTCGTGCTGGGTCCGACGCAATGCCACCGCCCAGCTGGTCGTGCCGTTCCTGGTGGTCGTCTCCGTCGGCCTCGTCGCCGTCATCGCCGCCGACGGCGCCACCCAGCGCATCGGCCAGATCATCGTCACCGCAGCGCTCGTCACCGCCGGCGTGGCGTGGGCGCAGGCGATCGGCGATCAGCGCCGCCGCCAGCACGACCTGCGATTCCGTCTGGCCTCGGGCAACCTCGAGCGCGCCGACCTGACCGGCACCGTCCTCGACGGCTTCACCCTGTGGGGCCAGAACCTGCGCGGCGCCAAGCTGTCGGGCTGTTCGGCCGATCACGTGCTGCTGAGCGGCGCCGACCTGCGCGAAGCCTCACTGACCGGCGCCAGCCTGCGGGTGGCATCACTCGCCGGTGCCGACCTGTCGAACGCCCGTCTCTTCCGCAGCGACCTGCGCGGCGCCGACCTGACCGACGCCATCGCCGTGTCGGCGTCGTTCGAGGGCGCAGTCCTGCGTGGCGCGCTGCTCGAAGGCGCCGACCTCAGCGGCGCCGACCTGTCGGGTGCCGACCTGCGCGGCGCCACCCACGACGACCGCACCAACTGGACGGGCGTCATCGTCTCGGACGACACCCACCTCCCCGAAGGCGCCCCGGTCCTCCAGGGCTGAGGCGGCAGTGGACTGGGGCGTTGGCGATCAGCGGGCGAGGCGGCTGAGCAGCACCGGGAGGGTGAAGCCCTTCAGGATGCGGAGTTCGGAATCCTCGAAGCTGGTGGTCGATGGCGGCGTCGACCAGGCCGGGGCCACACAGGACGGTGCCGGGTTCGGCGACGTCGACGGCGCGGGCGGCAAGGTTGACGAAGCGACCGTAGTAGTCGCCGCCACGGGCAACGATCTCGCCGTGGGACAGGCCGCCCCGCGGCGTGACACCCTGGGCGTCGAAGGTCTCGACCAGCGCCAAGGCGATGTCGCATGCCGCGTCGGCGTCGGGGGTGACGAACATGACCTCGTCGCCGATGAGCTTCACCACCCGACCGCCACGTTCGCCGACGACCTGATAGGCGTGCTCTTCGAACTCGGCCATGAAGTCGCCCAGGACGTCGGGGTCGAGCTGTTCGGACAACGGCGTGAAGCCGACCAGGTCGACGAACCCGACCGACAGGCTGAGGGTGCTGGCGGTGTCGCTGCGCACGCCCTCGCGGCCTTCGGCGCTGCGCTGGACGGCCAGTTCGAGTTCGTGCAGGAAGAACGCCCGCATCGGTACGAAGATCGATTCGATCAGCTCGCCGGCCTCGTAGTTGGTCTGCACCACCGCGAGCTCGTCGAGGTCGCGGCGTTCGATCTCCGAGCCGATGTCGAGGCGGAACAACGCCGTCGCGGCGTCGGCGATGCGGGTCATCGCCGAGCTGATGACGCGGGTGAAGTGCAACAGCTCGTCGTCGCTGAACAGTGACGCCGCGGCGCCGAAGGCGCCGAACGCATCGATGTCGAGCTGGGTGAAGGTGTCGCCGGGGCCGTAGCCGCCGGCGCTGGTGACCCGGTCGAACAGAGCCCGATCGAGCCCGGTGGCCGTTGCCGCGTCGTCGTAGCCATAGCGGCGACCTCGCCGGAGCCAGCGCATGTTGGCCAGGACCACCAACTGGTCGTAGTCGACGCCGGCGAAGTCCTCGGGCACGAGACCGATGCCGTCGAGCCATCGGACCAGCGCGGCACGCATCGCGGCATCGGGATGGTCGGGGTCGTAGAGACCTGCCTCGATCCAGGGCGTGAGGTCCGCGGCCGTGCCGGCGGGATCGATCGGTTCGGTCCCGGTTGCGGGTTCGGTCATTGCAGCCTCTCTGGCTCTACCCGAGCATGTCGCACGGTGCTGCTCGCTCGGCGGACGCCATCGTGGCACGCACACCCGGCTCGAGCGGTACGACGGGTGGCGGGGCGACCCAGCCGTCGCCATGCGACGAGGAGCGGCACCCTGCTGGGCGCTCGCGAGACACCCTCGTGATCTCCTCGACGCTGCGGTCGGTCAGCGCAGGGAGCGGATGCGGGCCTTGGCCCAGCCGGCGAACTGGGCGGGCAGGTTCGGCAGGGTGGTGGCCATGTATTCGTCGACGGCACGGCCGATGGCCTCGCCGTAGGTGGGGTAGGGCCACACCGTGCCATACCACTTGTGGAAGGCGAGGTCGTTCTTCATCGCCAGGGCGAAGATCCCGATGAGCTCGCCGGCGCGGGGACCGACGACGGTGGCGCCGAGCACCTTGCCCGAGAACCGGCGGACGTCGACGATGAGCACGCCGTCGGTCGAGCTCGTCGGTGTATCCCCGGTCGGTGTCGGCGAAGGCGACCTCGATGCGCATGACGTCGTCGGGGACCTCGACGGGCTGGACGCCGATGGTTCCCGCTTCGGGTTCGGTGAACGCAACGGCGGGCCGTAGCGGCTCGGCGCCGGCAGGCGCGACCGGCGCGAGGATGTGTTTGATCACCCGGCGTCCCCACGCGTTGGCGAGGTGCGTGGTGCCGCCCCGGTCGGTGACGTCGCCGCACGCCCAGACGCCCTCGGCGCTGGTCCGGCCCTTGGGGTCGATGACGATGCGGCCGGTCTCGTCGGTGGCGACACCGGCGGCGTCGAGGCCGATCCCGTCGGTGTTGGGTACCCGGCCGACCGCCATGAGGATGCGGTCGACGTCATCGACCCTTCCCGTTGTTTCGCCGCCCAGGGGCCCGACGGCGATGGAGCCGAGGTTCTGGTCGTAGCGCTGTGCCACCGACGCCGGCGCGTACGTCGACGCCCATGTCGGTGAGTGACCGATGCACGATGGCTGCGGCCTCGGGGAGCATCTGGGGCAGTAGCTGGGGAGCGGCTTCGAGCACGGTGATCCGTGCCCCGAGCCGCACGAACGCCACGGCCATCTCGACGCCGATCGGTCCCCCGCCGACGATCACCAGGTGGTCGGGCAGGTCGTCGAGTTCGAACAGCTCGTTGTTGGTCACCACCATCTGGTCGGGCACCCCCTCGATGGGGATACGCCGGGGTGCCGAGCCCGTGGCCAGGACGATGTTCTTCGCCGTCACCACCGTTGCTCGGCCCGACTCGTCGACGATCTCGACCTGGCCGTCACCGAGCAGCCGTGCCCGACCGAACCGGAGGTCGATGCCGTCCATCGACCCGAACTCGTCGACCTCGTGGAGACGCAGCGCGGTGCGTCGGGCCCGCACCGACGCCAGGATCTCCGGGATCCCCCGACGCTGCGCAGGCCACGCCGCAGCGTGGACGCGGCTGTGGTGCAGCAGCGACTTCGACGGGATGCAACCGACGTTGGTGCAGTCACCACCGATGTGGTGACCCTCGACGAGCACCACCGATCGACCGAGTCGGCTGAGGCCCACGGCCACGGTGAGCCCGCCGGAGCCGGCGCCGATGACCACGACATCGGCGGCCTCGGAGGTGGTCATGGGTGGGGCTCCTCTACGTAGTCGCCTCGATCGCCGGCGGCGTCGGGCTCGAGTGCGGGGTCGGCGTCGGGGTCGGCACTGCCGTCGACGGCGAGATCGGGGCGGCGACGGCGCAGCCAACGCGACACCAGGGTGCCGGCCACCGCCAGGACGACCGACGCGCCGAGGATGCGCAGATCGAACGACGGGGTGCCCTCGTCGAGGGAGTCGATCGATGCCCCGAAGCCGACGAAGGCAATGGTTCCGGGCAGGATCCCGAGCGCCGAGCCGGCGATGAACGGCAGGAACCGCAGGTGCACGAACCCGGCCACGTAGCCGACGGCATCGAAGGGCAGGTAGAGGAGGCGCATGATCAGCGTCGTCTCGAACGGGTTGCGTTGCGCTCGGGCCACGGTGTTGCCGAGCAGGCGCGACAAGCGGCCGGCGACATCGGGGTTGCCGAAGGTCCGCCCCACGCCATAGGTGGTGGCGGTCGAGAGGTTCGCGGCGACGGTGGTCCAGATCGTGCCCCAGATCGGACCGAACGCCAGGCCGCCGAGCACGGTCAGGATCGACGCCGGGAACAGCACCAGCGGCCGCAGCGTGTAGACGGCGATGAACAGCGCCGGACCCCACCAGTTGTCGGCGAGGGCTTCGCGCAACTCCTCGGCGGCTTCGAGGGTGGAGAGGTCGTTGCTGCGCGTGTAGGCGACATAGGCGGCGATGACACCGATCCAGCCCAGACCGACCGCGATGCGTTGTCCGGTGCGGACCTTCATGGTCGGCTCATTGGGCGCCGAGCACGACCGGGCACGGCCGCGGACCCGAAGCCGTCGGGATCGCGATCTGCGCCCACCGTGATCGCTCGATCTGCGGCATCGAGGCGATCCAGGAGAGCTGACCCCGGCCCGGACCCGCAGGGCGGCACCGGCGAAGGTCGCGGCAGCCATGGTGCCCATCCACCACGGGGCCAGCGACGGCACCGCCAGCATCAGCGTGAACCACACGATGGTCTCGGCGCCTTCGACCAGACCTGCGGGCATGGTCACCGAGGTGGTCTCGCCGCTTCGGTTCGCCCCGGCGGCACGACGCTCGAGGAGCGCGGCCAGGTAGGTCCAGGTGATCGTGTTCACGTAGAACGACGCGATCAGCACCGCAGCGGCGATCCACGTCGCCCGCTCGTCGACACCGGCTGCGACCCCGATCACCACTGCGGCATAGACGGTGACGTCGGCGACGATGTCGAGGTAACCACCGGCATCGTTCGCACGGCTGCGAGTGCCGGGCGACCGCACCGTCGAGACCGTCGGCGAGCCGGTTCGCCAGCCACAGGATCACGGCGACGACCGTCACGCCCGCAGCCGCAGCCACTGCCGCGCCGAGCCCGAGCGACGAACCCGATGACCGAGATCGTCAGTGGGGAGAACGCGGCGGGCAGCCGCCCGGCGAGCGGGTCGAGGACCTTTGCGCTCGTGATCCGGAGCCGGCGATCGAACATGGCCCCCCAACCCTGGCACACCCGGTCGCCATTCCGTGTGGGGTCAGATCCTCCGCCCCGTCACAACGTGTAGGTCATCGCCGAGATCAGGGCGCCGGGGACACGCACGCTTGCGGTGGAGCGGCGTTCGTAGGTGCTCGCATCGAGGATCAGCTCGGCGGTGTCGGTGAGCGCTTCGAGGCGCTCACCGAGGATGCGGTACAGCGTGTCGTCGAAGCGCAGGACCGACACCGGGGCGACGAGCTCGCCGCCTTCGACCCAGAACGTCGCAAAGCGGGTCATGCCCGTCATCCGACACGCCGAGCGGTCCGAGTAGTTGGTGTACCAGAGGTTGCCGACCGCGAGTCCGGTGTCGAGCGCCGCCAGGGCATCGTCGGCAGCCAGCGTGCCCGGCGCCATGGCCAGCGACTCCGGGGCCTCCCACGACGAGGCCCCGTTGGTGGCCACCCCGAACTCCTGGGCCGATCGGGGCGACACCAATGCGTCGCCGGCGCGGCCATCGACCACCAACGGCACGGCGGCAGGCCGCACGAAGCCGTCGTCGTTGAAGTGCGGGGCGACGCCGCCCTCGGTGTCCTCGGTGAACGACACCATCGGCGAGAAGCCGTCGGTGCCGTCGATCAGGTGCAGCAGAGGCGTCTCTCGGGTGCGTTGGGCCTGGAGACCGAAACCGCCCCAGGACAACAGGTCGATCAGCTCGGCGAGCGCCGCCGGGGCCAGCAGGGTGCGGTACGACCCGGGCTCGAGGGTCACGGCGGGCCGGGCCAGCACGTCGAGTCGGCTCCGGGCGCGCTCGACGGTGGCGGCGAACGCATCGGAGTCCCAGGTGACGCCCGCATGGCGATGCTTGCTCGACACGTCGGCGTGGAGATGGAAGCTCCAGTCGAGATCGAAGCTGGCGGTCGAATACCAGTGGCGTTGCCCGCAGGACCCGGCGAAGCCGGCCATGGTGCGGCCGCCGGCGTACACGCCCACCATCGCGGCGTCGACACCCGACCGGGCGGCGACGATGTGGCCGATGATGTCGTCGAGGTCGGGCAGGGTGGCCTCGACCACGTGGTGGCTCGACGCCATGTCGGTGGCCAACAACAGGTACGGGTCCTCGTCGACGACGGCGCGCTGGTCTCGCAACAAGGTGACGACCTCGGCGAGCTGGGCCCGGTCGGTGGCGAGGTCGCCGGACAGCTCGATCGACGCCTGGGTGTGGCGTTGGCCTTCGATCAGGTCGAGCTGGACCTGACGCTGGCGAACGGTGCCGGCCTGGCGGATGACGTCGCCGTTGAACCGGACGAAGTCGGTGTCCTCGCCGGCGAACGCGATCTGGAGGATCTCGTCGCCGTCGAGCGACGCGAACGCGCCGTCGGCGAGTGCGGTGAACCAGTGCTCGAGTTCGGCGTCGCCGGCAGCGGTCACGACTCGCCGCCGAAGACGTCGACATCGCCGAACAGACACGCCGGTGAGGCGTGCCCGGTGCCGACCATCTGGTTGAGTTCGCCCTTGCCGCAGTTCGGTGTGCCCATGACCGCCACGGTGGCGGCGTCGCCGACGCCGCGCAACGATCGCCAGAACGTCGCCGACACGCCCCGGTAGCCGGGGTTGCGGACCACTTCGCGGAGCTCGCCGTCGACGATGCGACGCCCGTACTCGCAGCCGAACTGGAACTTGTTACGGCTGTCGTCGATGGACCATGACGAGTTGGTCTCGAGGTAGACGCCGTCGGCGATCGACGCCACGAGCTCGTCGAAGGTGGCGGTGCCGGGCTCGACGTTGAGGTTGGCCATGCGGTCGATCGGGGGGCGGTTCCAGCTGCAGGCCCGGGAGTTGGCGACGCCATCGAGACCGGCACGGGCCGACGAGACGGCGCCACCGAGGGGCCGCACCAGGACGCCTTCGTCGATGAGCATGCGCCGCTCGGCCGGGGTGCCGTCGTCGTCGAAGCCGTAGCTGGCGAGCTGGCCGTGCACGCCGGGATCGAAGCTGACGTTCAACAGCTCGGACCCGTACCGGTACGTGCCGAACATGTCTGGGGTGACGAAGCTGGTGCCTGCGTAGTTGCGTTCGTCGCCGAGGATGCGGTCGAGTTCGAGGGGGTGACCGATGGACTCGTGGATCTGCAGGATCATCTGATCCGGCGCGAGCAGCAGATCCATCGTGCCCGACGGGCAGTTGGGGGCGTCGAGCAGCTCGAGGGCCTGGTGGGCGACCCGGGACGCGGCGTCGCCGAAGCCGTAGCGCTCGAGCACCTCCATGCCGCCCTGGCCGCCGAAGGCGTTGGCACCGTGGGAGCGGGTCTGGGTGCGGGGTCCGTCGTTGGCGGTGGCATGCAGCGACGGGTACACGAACCGGAACTGTTGGTCGATACGGCCGCCGCCGTTGGTGACGAGCAGCGTGTCGACGTCGCGCCGCACGAGCGAGGCCTCCCAGTCGACGATGCGGTCGTCGATGGCGAGCCGTCCGGCCTGGCCGAAGAGCAGGTCGATGCGGTCGGCGAGGTCGTTGTCCCAGGGCGAGTCGACCGGCGAGGTGTAGCTGCCGACACCGTGACCGAGCGGGACGTCGGCCAGGACGCCGAGACCGGCGGTTCGCTGCGCCCAGTGGCGAGCTGCCTCGACGGCGGCGGCCAGGCCCGCCGGCGACAGGTCACTGGTGGCGCCGTAGCCCAGACCGCCCTGGTGCCAGATGGCGATCATGACGCCGCGGTCGATGACCGTCGAGACCGGTTCGAGCTCGCCGCGCCGCACCGACAGCGACTCGGAGCGTTCGGACACGAGCCGGGCCGACGCGTGGTCGACGTCGGAGGGCAGGGTTGCGACCAGGCGGGCTTCGAGGTCGAGGTCGCCGAGGGCGGTTGCGACGAGCGTCATCGTCGGAGCGTACCGGTGAGGCCCCATGCCGTCGGCGCAGCTGGTGGCCCGGTCAGGTGCAGCGGCCGTCGCCGGTGACCCCACGGGCGCAGAAGACCGTCGATTCGACGGATCGAAGCACGAAGCCGTCGCCGTCGGGCGTGCCGAAGACCACCAGGCGCTCGCCGACCACCGAGTCGTCTGCCCGATCGACGACGTCGAGGGAGATCTCGCCCACATCACCGACCCGGGGTGCGGCGCTGACGACGATCACGTCGTCGCCGGCCTCGGTGAGGCCGTCGAGCCGGGCGCGGGCAACGGTGCGCCCGAGCGCCCGCATGGTCGCGGCGCGGGGCCGCTCCCCCAGGTCGGCGACCACGTCGGCGGTCACGTCGGCGGTGGCGCCGAGGCGGGCCATCGTGGATGCATCGACCCAGCCCTGGGTCTGGCCGACCCGCACGCGCCACCATCCGGTCCCGTCGTTGGTCCGGCCCTGGCCGGTGCCGACGGCACCGTCGAAACGCGCCGAGAGCTCGGCGGAGACCTCAGCACCGGCTCGGGGCGCCGCGCGCATGGGTACGCTGTCGCCGAAAGCGACGCCCACCACCGCCACGGGCTCACCGCGGGCGGGCACGTGCAGCGGCTGCGGCGACGTATCGGGCGGGTCGGAGTCCTCGAGCTCCGGCGCAGCGTCGTCTTCGGGGTCCGGCACGTCGGTGACGTCGGTGGAGGTCGGGGTCGCCGGCGCAGCGGCATCGTCGGGGGTGGGGACCTCGTCCGGTGTCGACGTAGGACCGCGCCGGCCGTGGTCGTCTGGACGTCGACCTGGGTCGAGCACGCGCCGAGCGCGACGGCGACGAGCGCGCCGACGAGCCACGCTCGGGAACGATCTGGCCACCACGCATCCATCAGCCGGGCAGCATGGCAGCTGGAACGGCCGATGCGGCATCACCGACGCGATCCACGTCGGCCCGCTACCCGCTGAAGGACATCTCCAACGAGCGCGAGATGGTGCAGGTCGTGCCGTCCACATCCGCGACTCCGGAGTAGGTCCCCACCAGGAGTGTGTCGGTGATCACCTGCAGCACCAGGTCCGACGTGAGCGACACTCCCTCGACCACGGTCACCGCGGTGCCTTCGTAGCGGCCGGTGATGCCGCCCACGGGCATCAACTCGACGATGACCTCGTCGCCGGCGCTGAACGTGAAGCCTGCGTCGGTGCTCGTGAGCGTGCCGGTGTCGCCCGAGCTCTCGGCGATGGGAATCGTGAACCCGTCGCAGGTGACGCTGCCGGCGCCCGTGGTGGCCAACCAGGTCCCCTCGCGCGGCGCGGCGAAGGTACCGGCACCGGGCGGGAGGTCAGCGGGGATCGGAAGATCCGCCAGTGCGGGGTCCGGGTCGTCGAAGGGGTTGATCCGCAGCGGGAGCGGGCGTGGGCGTCGGCGGCGCCGGAGTGGGCGGCACGGGGTCGGGGTCGGTGCAGGGGTCGGGGTCGGTGCAGGCGTGGGCTCGGGGGGCGGGGCAGCATCGGTGTCCGCGTCGCCCAGGCTGCCGATCACCCGCACGAAGACCTCGTCGGTCTCGACGTCGACCACGACGAACTCCTCGACGGGGTCGTCGCCGGCGACCACGACGGCGATCGTCGAGGGATCGAAGCCCTCCCAGGGGTCACCACCGACGTCGCCATCGACGAGCAGGTCGGGCGCCGTCGGCGCCAGCAACGGGTTGCCCGACGCGCACTTGACCCGCGGCGTGCCGCTGGGATCGACGAGGACGGCTTCGCCCTTCTGCATGACCGTCTGACGTGGCCGGGCCTCGCCGTCGACGAAGCGGTGGTTCAGGACCAGGGTGTTGCGGGTGAGGCGGAGCGGCGTGAGTTCGGCGACGAAGGTCGGGATCTCCTCGACGGCGATGCCGTGGACGCCCGCCCACACGGCAGCACGTTCGTCGTCCTCGCCGAGCAGCGAGACCAGCTGATCGACATCGCAGACTGCCGTCGTCGCGGGTGGCCCCGTACACGCCGGGCTCGGTACCGACCAGTACGGGCACCGCAGCCTCCTCGGCTGCAGCGACCAGCGCCCGAATCGACTCCGACCGGCACCGGATCGACGGGTGCACCCTCGGGCACGAGCGCCGGGTCCACGTCGGGGTCCTCCGACGGCCGCGCCGCGTAGTCGGCGAGCGTCGCGACGGGTTCGGGCGTGACGCTGGCGGTGAAGGGATCGGGACCGGGCGAACCGAGCGGCTCGACGAAGACCTCGCCGGCGGCCGCGTCGTCGGATCCGGCGAAGACGAACAACCCCGCCACGAGGAGCCACGACCGCCATCACCGCCACCGCGGCGATGATCTTCGTTCGGCCCGACCCCGGAGTGCGGGAACCCGGCGTCGCCTCGTCTCCTGTTGCCATTGCGCTCCCACCTCGAACCGACGCCACCGTAGCGGTCTCCCCGGCGACGATCCGGCAGCGATGGTCACCCCACGGGTCGGGTCACCCGCTCGCCGGTGTCGGGGTCGACGAGTTCGAGGAACGCCGGCACGGCATCCGCCGGGCGCACGGTGTGGAGACGGTCGACGGCGAACCCGGTCCACGCGTCGCCGACGACGGTGATCTCGCCGGAGAGCGCGCGGGCCGGCGTCAGCGGGGCTCCCGACAGGCATCGGGCGATCGGCGTCCCGTCGGCAACCACGAGAACCGCCGTCCCGGCCTGGAGCACGGCCTGATCCGGTTCGACGACGCCGTCGACGAATCGGTGGCTCGTGACACGCAGATCGACGGTGGTCTCGACAGCGACGGCGGCGTCGATGAGAGCTCCGACGTCGCCCGCGGCCCGACCGAGCACGCCGGCCCAGGCGGCGGCGACCGTGGGCGCGCCGGCGAGGCGATCGACGAGGAGTGCACGGTCGCACACCTCGCTGCCGTCGCTGCCGGCATAGAGACCGGGCTCGTCACCGCTGCGCAGCGTGACCTGGATGGCCTCGTTCGGCACCGTGGTGTCGGGCGAGGCCACCGCTGAAGTCGGTCAACGAACGCTCCGGCGCCTCGGCGACAGGGCGGGTGAATGCGCCCGATCCGGCCTCATCGGCGCCGATCAGGACGATGGCGGCCGCGTCGCCATCGTCCGCCGCAACCACCCACGGCAGCGAGCGCGCAGACGACGACCAACGAGGCGAGGGCTACACGCACTCGTCGAACACAGCCTCGAAGGCCGGGGTCAGTCCGGGAAGGCGGTCCATGCCCGCCCGGATGTCGTCGGTCGGGAGCAGGGCGATGCCGTCGGCCGCGCAGGTGCAGAGGCTCGGCTCGACCTGGTCGGCGGCACAGGCATCGAGAAAGCGGTCGCGTTCGGCTTCGTCGAAGGCGACCTCGTCGGCGGCGGACGTGGTGGGTGCTGCGCTCTCGACCACCTCGACCGACGTCGTCGCGGCCGCGGTGGTCGATGCCGTGTCGTCGCCCTCGCCGCCTCGGTCGCTCAACGCGAACCAGCCGACGACGACCGCCACCAGTACCGCCGACACGGCGGCACCGACGGCCAGTCGGGCGACGGCGGTTCGGTCGGCCATCGACCGGGGGTGTCGCCACCACGACCGTCTCGGCCGCCAGCGCGCTCGTCGGGCGTCGCCGACACCGCTGGCGGCAGGCTGGTGACCGGTGCCGAAGCATCCCCACCGGTGTGGTCGGCCGGCGAGGCGGGCAGCGTGGTCGTCGTGCGCTCGGTGATGGCGACCACACGGCCGGCCCCCAACACCGTGATGCGACTACGTTGCAGCCATCCCGGGCCGAGGACCTCGGTGGCGGCGGCGGCCAGCTCGGTCGCGAACGCCATGGCGGTGGGAGGGCGCTCCGCCGGGTCGCGTGCGAGCGCCTGCGCCACGACGTCGTCGACGGGACCCGCCCATGCCGGCACGACCGCAGCCAGAGGGCGTGGGGTCCGTGGTGGTCTTGGCGACGAGCTGAGCGATGACGTCACCCGACGCGGGCACCGGGAGCTGTCCACTCAGCATCTCGTAGAGCACCGTCGCCATGGCGTAGACATCGGTGGCGGGCCCGACATCGCTCCCGTCGGCCTGCTCGGGCGCCATGTAGGCGGGCGTGCCGATGATCGAACCCGCCAGCGTCAGGGGTGTGGCCCGATCGGCCAGCTGCTTGGCGATGCCGAAGTCTGCGATCTTGAGTGTCCCTCGAGCAGAGAACAGCAGGTTCTCGGGCTTGAGATCGCGGTGCATGATCCCGTGTGCATGGGCGTGATCGAGCCCGACCAGTGATGCGAGCGTGATCGCGATGGCATCGTCGGCGGGAACGTCACCACCGACCATGCGGTCCCACAGCGTCCCGCCCGACAAGAGCTCCATGACGATCACACAGGCGCCGTCGTGCTCGACGTAGTCGAACAGCGGCACCAGGTGGGGATGATCGAGCGCGGCAACGGTCCGGGCTTCGGTCACGAACCGATCCCGCACCGCCGGAGTCGGCGCCGAATGCACCGGGAAGCAGCTTGATGGCGACATCGCGACCGAGCTTGCGGTGCCGGCCATACATGACCACACCCCAGCCGCCGCGACCGAGCTCGTCTCCGATCTCGTAGCCGGGCAGGCTCGCTTCGAGAATCTCGCGGTCGACCGCCATCGACGTCGATCGTACCGTTGCCGCCTGCCCCCGACCGGGAGAGGAGCGCCCGGCGACGGCGATCGCAGCCGTCCGATACTGTCGGGCGATGACCCCGTCGCATGGTCCCGGAGCCCTGGCCCGACGGTTCCTCGCGCTGCTGGCCAGGGGAGACATCGAAGCCTGGCTCGACCTGTTGGACGACGACATCGTGATCGAGACGCCGTTCGCGCCCACCGGCGAGCCGACGGTGTTCCGAGGCCGCGACGAGATCGATGCCCGCTTCGGCGAAGCCCGACGACGCATGCGGTCGCTGAGCTTCGTGGACATCGAGCTGGAGTCGACCCGCACGACCGGTCGGGTGCTCGTCCGGTGTGCGAGCCATGGCCAGATGGGTGACGGCACCGACTACGCCAACCGGTACTGCTGGATCATCGACACCGATCCCGACCGCCGAGCGCATCCTGTCGGTCACCGAGTACTTCGACCCCCAAGCGGTGCTGTCGGTGCGCCGAGGCGGGCCGCATCGAGCACGGGCGGCACCGGCGCCGGCCGATGCGACGCCGGCGGCCCGGGCCGCCGATGACACCGCTGCCTGGATCACCCGCCTGCGCGACGAACACGAGATCCATGCGCTGCTCGTGGCCTATTGCGACTGGATCGATGCGAACGACCCTGCGGGCGCGGCGGGCTGCTTCGCCAGCGATGGTGTCGGTCACTACTGGGGCGAGTATCGGGGCCCGGCGGCCATCGCCGCACGGCTCGTCGAGATCCTCGACGAGTTCAGCGCCACCAGCCACCACCTGGGCAACGTGGCCATCACCGCGCATCCGACCGATCCCGACCGAGCGACGGCGCAGTCCTATGTGTACGCCTTCCATCGCCGGCGTGCGGATGCGTCGTCGTTCCACTATTGGGGTCGCTGGGTCGACGAGTTGGTGCGCACTCGCCACGGATGGCGCTTCCATCGACGTGAGGTCGTGGGTGTCGGCGGCTACGAGCCGGGCGACCGGCGGCGCAATCGGTCGTTCCCGGGTCACCCGGGTCGTCTCGACCGTCCGCCGGGATCCACGCTCGGGTGACCCCTGGCCACGGCCCGGACCGATGGGTCCGGTGCGGTCAGCCGATCTCGGCTTCGGCGACCGTGACGGCCGCAGTGCCGGTGGCGGGATCGATGCGTTCGAGCGTCGAGGTGCCCGTGGCCGAGGTGCCGTCATCGTCTGTGCCCGTGATCACGAAGCGGGTCACCCGTGTCCACACGGCATCGGGGTCGGTGGGCACCATCTCGATGCGGGTGTAATCGATGCCATCGCTGCGAGCCGGACGAGTGGCCGTGACCTCGCCGGTGGTCGGGTCGAGCCGGACGAGCTCGCCGTCGTCGCGCACATCGGCGAGCCACACCACGCCGTCACGCACCAGCAGCTGCGCCTGGCTCATGCTCGTGACCGTGGCATCGTCGAGGTAGGCCCCGTAGCGCTCGCCCAACGGCCAGACGCCGGTGAAGGAAGCCGTCGCAGGATCGAATCGCACGACGCCGCCGTAGATGGCTCCGGTGCCACGCTCGAGGGTGCGCAGGCCGTCGAACACCCAGAACACCGACGTGCCATCGGTGACCCACCCTGTGTTCGCGGTCGGCTCGCCGACCCGCAGGATCGACTCGATGTCGCCGGGTTCGAGCGGCGCGCCGTCCTCGGTCACCGCATACGACCCGAGCTCGTCGGGATCGATCAGGTCCCCCAACGACAACGCGTCGAAGAACGACACGACCACCTCGACGGCGCCGGTCGTGGGGTCGATCCGGACGATGTCGCCGTTGGCCTGAGCCAGCAGGGTGTCGCCGACGACCAGCAGGTTGCGGGGTGCGTCGTCGCCCTCGAAACGGAGCCGGGCGGTCTCGGCACCGGTGATGGTGTCGTGGCCGACCAACGCGAACGAGGGGTCGCCGACGAGGCGTTCGATGATCCAGCACGGTGCCGTCGATGACGCCCACGATGCTCCACGCAGTGGCGTCGGGATCGTCGTCGTCGGCCCGGTCCTGGCCCAGATCGATGACGGCGCCCCCGGACCCGGCGGCCAGGTCGACCCGGGCGAGGCTGACGGCATTGGTGAAGCTCTGGTCGGGCACCGGGGTGTACCCGAGCACCCAGGCCGCGGTCGTCGTCGATCACCGCCGGCTGTTCGCGATCGGTGAACCCCACCTCGTCGAGCTCGACCGCGCGCACTGCGCCGCTCTCGGGGTCGAGGGTCACGAACCCCTGATCGAACGACAAGATGCTGATGAGGGGCCCGTCGATCGCGCCACCCACGGTGACGGCACGCTCGCCGCTCGTCGTCGGTCCCGGCATCGTCGACCTCTGTGCCGGCACCATCGGCGCCGGTGTCGCCCTCGGCAGCAGCCGGTGCGTCTGCGGTGTCTGCGTCGTCATCGCCGCCACAGGCCCCCAGGACGACCACGATCGCAGCCATGGCGGTTGCGGCCAGGATTCGCTGCTTCCACGTGTGCACGCTGTCGCTCCTCGGTCCCATCGAGCGCCTCTCCGAGCTGGGGTCGCCGAGGCCGCTCAGCAATTCTTGCGGCGTTCGGTGGCGCATTGGTCGACCCCCGCTCCGCCGAACCCACGATCGCGGCCGGGGCCCCCGTCGAGGATGTCGTCGCCACGGCCACCCCGCAGCGTGTCGCGACCGGGGCCGCCGACGAGACGATCCCGTCCGCCGAGACCGACGATGACGTCCCTGCCGCCGAGGCCACAGATGACGTCGTTGCCGCGGGTGCCACGCAGCCGGTCGGGTCCATCGGTGCCCCGCACGGTGCAGCTCACCGGCACCGAGATGCGGCCGGTGCTGAGCGCGAACGATGTCCGTGCCACCGGGTCGGTGAGGCCGCGGAACCCCTCGGCCGGGAAGAAGTCGTCGGCAGCGAAGTCGATGTCGAGGTCATCGCGGGTGCCGAACCGGCCATCGCGTCCGACCCCGACGAAGTTCGCGATGGTGCCGCCGGCGTCCATGATCTGCAGCGTGTCGTTGGTGGGATCGGTGTGCCAGTTGCCCAGCAGGTGGCCGGCTTCGTGTGATGCGATCGTGCCGATGGTGCGTCCGACGAGGGTGACCATCGGAGTTCCCGGCGCCCGGCGGATCCCGTTGAGGGTGTTCGGCCCCCGGCGCGCCGAGAGGCTGTCGAGCAGGACGATGGCGGTCTCGCTGCGGTCGTAGTTGCCGACGTCGATGCTCTCGGCGATACCGATGGTCTCGAGGCCTGTCTCCGCGACCGACCCCCCGATGATGATCCGGGTCACATCGGGATCGCGCCCGGGATCGGGGTGATCGCGGCTGGTGCGGATGACGACGTCGAAGTCGCCGCCGCGGCCGGTGACGGCACGGTCGCCGTTGGGGCCACGTTCGGCGAGGTCTCGAGCCAGGTCCTCTCGGAACGACGCGATCGTGGCATCGATGACCGCGTCTTCGGCTGCCGGTCCGAGGCCCCACCGGGGAAGCCATCGCGTCAGCGGCGACACGGCCGCGGCGCTGTCGGACCCCCCGAAGCGCCGTGTGTCGAGCACGGCGCCGTCGAAGTCGAGGAACAGCACCTGGGTGCG
Organism: uncultured Acidimicrobiaceae bacterium; assembly: GCA_963716795.1. Taxonomy (GTDB): domain Bacteria; phylum Actinomycetota; class Acidimicrobiia; order Acidimicrobiales; family UBA8592; genus CAVQUE01. The sequence continues at coordinate 24,852 of CAVQUE010000015.1, forward strand.
GTCGTTGGCGGCCCGGGTCGGCCCCGGGCGCACGACGCGCAGTTGGATGCGGTAGCTGCCGCCGCTGCGACCCGTGACTCGGACGGCGTGACGTCCCCGGTCGGCGGTGACGTGATCGAAGCCGATCGCACCCGAGTGCCGCAACGGCGAGGTCGCCGGGTAGGCGAACGAGACACTCTGGGCCGAGCCCATGACCAGTCGGTCGCGTGGATCGATCAGGTCGACCTGCGCCGGGGAACCGGCGACCGACGCCACCAGCACGTCGCCGGGATCGAGGTCGACGAGGAACACATCGGTGTCACCCAGCCCGCCCGAGTCGCCGATACGGAAGTCCACCTCGTAGCGCCCCGTACTGGCCACGCCCTGACCAGAGCCCGAGTCGAAGGGGTCGGTGGGGATTCCACAACAGCCGGCCACCATCGCGTAGTAGCGGTCGGTGGCCGTTGCTCGCACCTCGAGGTAGGAGTCGAGGGTGCCCGACGAGTCGTCGTTGAGCTCGACGAGGGTGCCCGAGGAATCCCACAGGGCGACCAGCGTGTCGACCGGACGGACGACGCCGGTGGTGTCGGTTGCGATCACGATGGTCTCGCCGGCGCGGACCTCGCCCAGCGCGAAGAAGTCGGCGTCGCCGGTGCGGGCGTGGGGGCCGTCCCCGATCCGACCCGCCCAGCGCACGGTTCCATTGCGGGCCCCTGCGACGGTGTTGGCGCGGTCGATGGCACCGTCGTCCTCGGCGGCGGTGGCCACCACAGGCGGCGTCCGCGTCGCCGCCAGCGACCCGCGGATCACCACAGGCGAGATCTCACGCCGACCGGGGCCGAATCTCGCGATGGCCTCGCCCGTGGCCACGGTGTCGTTGGCGCCCGCTGCCCCGGCGGGTTCGCGCTCGCGGTAGGTGCGCCCGGCCACGGCCTGGCGGGCGTCGGCGTCCCGAGCGGCGATCGTCTGGGCGAGCGCCCGCCACAGGACGACCGCGGTCGGGTCGCGATCGGGCACGAAGGACAGGTACGGGTTGAGCCCCAGCGTCGGCAGGTCGCGAGCGTCGAGGGTGTCCTTGGCCGCGCCGAGCTCGGCGAACCGGCGTGCCAGGTCGTCGGTGGCCGTCGTCGAGGCCGCGGCCACGCCGCCCGCACCGGAAGGGGCAGGCGCCAGCGCAGTTGCCGCCAGCGCTGCGACCGCCAGGGCGGCAACCATCATCCGTCGCATGTTCGAGCCCTTGCTGCCTCAGCCACCATCGATCGCCGCCGAGCGTACTCCTCTGAACCCGGGCCCCGAGATCGCCGTCCGAGAGCGGGGCGCCCGCCGGGCCGACGACGCCGGGGCCAGCCGATTACGGTGCGGCCCCGACCGCAACCACCGAAGGAGACCACCGATGCTCGTCGTCGCCGGCCACATCGATTTCGACCCCGCCACCTCCGACCGGGCCAAAGAGGCCTGCGCCGCGATGATGGCCGCCACCCACGCCGAGCCCGGCAACCTCGCCTATGTCTTCAGCATCGACGCATCGAACCCGGGGCGCATGCAGATCTTCGAGTGCTGGGAGTCCCAGGAGGATCTCGACGCCCACTTCACGCTGCCCCACATGGCCGACTTCCAGGCCGTGGTGCCCGAGCTCGGGATCACCGGCATGACGATCGACAAGTACCACGTGTCGTCCGTCGAGCCCATGCGCCGCTGAGCGCGGGCCCGCGTCAGCTGGTCGGCTTCGGCGGCCGGTAGAAGACGGCGAGCAACGCGGCCGCTGCGGCGAGGCCACCACCGGCGGAGATGAGCAGACCGGTGTACCCGTCGAGGTCGTCGGCGATGCCCATGGCGTCGTCGATGGACCATTCGCCCGGCCCCAGCATCGCGATGGTGACCGCAGCAACGGCGAGCACGAACACGTACTCCCACCCCTCGTTGATGATCATGAACCCGTGCTTGCGGTGCACGGTGTAGCCGGCGACCGCCATGAGCCCGACGAACCCGAGGCATGCGAACGCGGTGAAGAACCCGAACGCCAGACACACGCCCGACGCGATCTCGCCGCCGGCGGCCAAGCGAGCGTGCACCTTGCCCGGCCGCATGCCGATGCTGTCGAACCAACCCGCAGTGCCGGCGATGCGCCCGCCCTTGAAGAACTTGGCATAGCCATGCACCGCCATCGTGATGCCGAGCGATACACGGATGATGAGCATGGCCAGGTTGAACTCGTCCACGATTGCGGGCCCCCAGGGTTCGGCTGATTCGTGGGCGAGCATAGGACCAGCGCGGCCATCCGGCACTCGTGCAGCCGGGCCGGCGGGCGACGGCGCATGGCCGGGTAGCGCCGCGTAGCCTGAAGGGCCATGGGCTCCGTCATCAGCATCGCCGTGGCCGTCGCGGCAGGGATCATGATCTTCCGGGTCGGATTCGCGATGCTGCGATCGGTTGCGACGCCCCTACCCGAGCCGCCACCTGCAGGCGAGCTCCGCAAGGTCAAGCTCACGTACCGATGCCCGGTGTGTGGCACCGAGGTGCGCATGACCGTCGCCACCGAGGAAGATCCCGAGCCGCCCCGGCACTGCGCCGGCGAGATGGATTTCGTGGCACCCATCGAGTGAGGCCCGCCGGATGCGACACCTCGGAGACCGATGTTGTCCACAGGGTGGGGAGAACCCTGCGGATGAATTTCATCGGTGTCGTTCGAGGTTTTCGGCCGATCGTCCGGTAGCCGAACCGGCGAAAACCTGTTCTGAGCAGGACATACAGGCCATCGCATCGACAGATGAATGGCCGTTGAACACCCGTTGACGGCGACGTTCTCCACAGAACTGGGGATAACCGAACCGCGGTGGTCGAGGCCACACAGTCCCTCTGGCGAGCCACACAGCCGCCGTGCGAGGGCCACGAAGTGGCGCGAGTACTAGTGCAGCTGGGTGGCGGTGATGATGCCGCCGAGGATCAGCCCGAGACCCGCGAGCAGATACCAGTTGTCGGTACCACCGGGCAACAGGCCGAGGTAGTTCACGATGATCATGAGTGAGCCGACCACCAGCAGGCCGAACATGAGCACCGGGACCCACATGGGGCTGATCTTCTGGGTGGACTGCGTCGGCGCCGGACGCGAGGTGAGCGTCTTTTCGCCCTGGGGCTTGGTGCCCTTGGCGGTGACCCGACTGTTCTCGACGCGATGCTTCGGTGGCTTGCCCATGGGTCTCCGAGCATAGGGGCCGCGCCGGCGCCGGGGAAACGCGGGCGGGTCGCCCACGGTGCACGGTTAGCCTGCGATCTCCATGGGACCCCGTGTGTTGGTCATCGACAACTACGACTCGTTCGTCTACATCCTGGTGCAGTACCTCGGTGCGCTCGGCGCAGAGCCGCTGGTCGTACGCAACGATGCGATGACCCTCGACGAGTTGATCGCACTCGACCCCGATGGTGTCCTGATCAGCCCGGGTCCCGGGACCCCCGACGACGCCGGGGTCTCCAACGCCGCCATCGAGCACTTCACCGGGCGCCGTCCGGTGCTGGGGGTGTGCCTGGGTCTGCAGTGCATCGGTCAGGTGTTCGGCGCCACCGTCGTGCGGGCCCCCCAGGTCATGCACGGCAAGACCTCGGCGGTGCATCACGAGGGCACGGGTGTGTTCGCCGGGTTGGCCTCGCCGGTCGAGACCACCCGCTATCACTCCCTGGTGGTGGATCGAGCCACGGTCCCCGACACGTTGCACATCACCGCGGAGACCGACGACGGCCTCGTCATGGGTCTCGCGCACGGGGAGCATCCGACCGAAGGGGTGCAGTTCCATCCCGAGTCGGTCCTGACGACGTGCGGCGACACCATGGTGGCCACGTTCCTCGAGCGCTGCCGGACACCGACGCAGGCCTGAGCGACCCGAGGGCGGACGAGGCCGATCAGGGTTCGGGTGTCGGCGTGGGTGGCACAGGCGTCGGGGTCGGCTGGCACCGGCGTCGGCGTCGGTGGCACCGGCGTCGGCGTGGGTGGCACCGGCGTGGGTGTCGGTTCGGGCTCGAGCCCGACGATGATGGTGACCTCGGCGCCGACACCGACCTCGACACCGCCGGCGGGTACCTGACGGATGATCTCGCCCGGTGTCTGGTTGGCCGGATCGTTGATCACCGCCTGATCGGGCACGACCACCAACCCGTCGGCCTCGAGCACCGAGCGCGCCTCTTCGGGGCTGAGCCCGATCACGTTCGGGACCCGGATCGTGCCCGGACCGGTGGACACGACGATGGTGATGACCGAACCCGGTTCGACGTCTCGTCCCGGACGTGGCCTCGTGTTGACGACGAACCCTTCGCTGACGTCGGCGTTCTGGGTCTGTTCGATCTGGACGACGAGCTCGTAGGGCTCGCCTTCGAGAATACGGATGGCATCGGCCTCGGCCTGGCCCCGGAGGTTGGGAACCTCGACGGTCTCGGCTCCCTCGGAGATCCGCAGCACGATGGCTTCGTCCGGCGACCAATCCTCGTCGGCGGCAGGGACCTGTTCGACGACGCGGCCCTCCTCGACGTCGTTGTCGGCGACGAGTTCGATGTCGACCGTCTCGAATCCGGCGTCGGCGAGCGCGGCACGCGCCTCGTCCTCGGTCAGCCCGACGACGTCGGGCACCGGGATGGCCTCGGGACCGACCGACACCACCAGGTCGACCGTGGAGTCCTCCTCGACATCGTCGCCGGCTTCAGGATTCTGTTCGAGGACGATGTCGGTCTCGGCCTCGGGATCGTCGATGGGTTGGGTGTCGACCTCGCCGAGGCGCAGGCCGGCCTCTTCGATCAGACGCACGGCCTCCTCCGCTGGCAGATCGACCACGTCGGGCACCGCAACGGTGGCGACATCGGTGCCGTCGTCGCCGCCGAAGACGTTGAGGGCCACGACGATGAGCACCACGATCACCGCCAGGATGCCGACGCTGGCAGCGGCCCACAGCCACACCGGTCGGGGCTCGTCGTAGTCGTCGTAGTAGTAGTCGTCGGGTGGCGGGCCCGCGGCGCCGACCGTTGCGGCCGGGGTGACCCGGGTGGCGTCGCCGTAGACCACCGAGCCGGACGGGTCGGGGTACACCCCCGACGTCGCCGCATAGGCAGCACCGGCAGCTGCGGCCGGTGCCGAACCGATCGGCGGGGCCAGGGTGTGCCCGCCGGCAGCGAAACGGCGCAGGTCGGCCTGGAGATCCGCGGCGGTGGGGTACCGCAGGTCGGGATTCTTGGCCAGCAGCTTCATGGTGATCGCCGCCAACGCCTCGGGCACGCCGGGCCGGCGCGACGCGATGGGGTCGGGAGCTTCCTGGACGTGCTTGTAGGCAATGGCCACCGGGCTGTCGCCGCGGAACGGTGTCGAGCCGGTGAGCATCTCGTACATGACCACACCGAGCGAGTAGAGGTCGCTGCGGCCGTCGACGGGTTTGCCCTGGGCCTGTTCGGGCGAGAAGTAGGTGGCGGTGCCCATCACCGAACCGGTCCGGGTGAGGTTGGCGTCGGCGCCGGCAGACATCGCCGTGGCGATACCGAAGTCGGCGACCTTGGCCTGGCCGCTCGGCGAGATCAAGATGTTGCCCGACTTCATGTCGCGGTGGACGAAGTCGTTCTTGTGGGCGAACCCCAGGGCCGCGGCGACCTCGTCGGCGATCTCGGCGACGCGTGCCGGCGGGAGCGGTCCGTCGGACTTGATGATCTCGGACAGGCTGCGACCCTGCACGTACTCCATGACGATGTAGTAGGTGCTGCCTTCGCGGCCCCAGTCGTAGACGCCCACGATGTTGGGGTGGTTCAGGTTGGCTGCGGCCTGGGCCTCGCGCCGGAAGCGCTCGACGAAGGAGGGATCGGTGGCGAACTCCGGGAACAGGACCTTGACCGCCACGGGGCGGTCGAGGAGCTGATCGCGGGCGAGGAACACTTCGGCCATCCCGCCACGGGCGAGGCGTCGATGCAGCTCGTAACGCCCGCCGAAGACGGTTGGGCCTTGGTCGGACATAGCGGACGAAGTGTAGACGGCGGCCTGCGGATCCCGGTGCCGGGCACCGCCGATCGGGTCAGCCGGCCCGCAGCGCAGCCTGCAGGACCTGGCGAGCGATCGGTGCCGCCGTGCCCCCACCGGTCTGTTGGCCCTGACCCGGCACGGATTCGACGACGACAGCGACGGCCACCGTGGGATCCTGGCCCTCGGGCCCGCCGAACCCGATGATCCAGCCGTGCGTGTCGTCGGGGCGCTCGGCGTCGACCTGCGCCGTGCCGGTCTTGGCACCCACGTCGAAGCCCGGAATGGCGAGTCCCCGACCTGTGCCATTGGTGACGACGTCGAGCATCGCCCGCTGGAGGGCTCGGGCGTTGCTGGGCGACACGGCCGTACGCCAGGTGGAGATGTCGGCTCGTTCGACGACATCGCCGTCGCGGTCGCGGATCTCGCTCACGACGTGGGGCGCCATGATGGCCCCGTTGTTGGCCGCGGCCGCAGCGACCATGGCCATCTGCAGTGGCGTCGCGCTGACGTCGTTCTGGCCGATGCCGGTCTGAGCGAGAGCCGGGGTGTTCTCGAGAATCGGCACCGGGGGGTCTCCGTCGGTGACCCCGACCTGCGCGCCGAAATCGGTGGGGTAGAACGACGCGGCCGGTGCCGGCAGGTCGATGGGCGGAGCGTCGTTGAAGCCGAAGGCCTCGGCGCCCTCGATCATGGCGTCGGCGCCGATGATCTCGGCCGCGGCCGAGGCGAACCAGGTGTTGCACGACACCCGCAGCGCCTCCAACAGGGTGCCGCCGCAGGTGGCACCGCCGAAGTTGCCGAGTGCGACGGTGGTGAGGGGCGGGGTGTAGGTGGTGGCCGGGGGGAGGACGGGTTCGCTGAGCGTCATGACCTCGGCGCTGAGGCCGGCGCCCGCGGTCACGACCTTGAAGGTCGAGCCGGGGAAGAAGATCTCGCGGTACATCCGGGCCAGGCGAGGATCCTCGCCGGGCGGGAACTCGTCGAAGGCAGCCCACGCGGCGCGGGCCTCGTCGAGATCGACCGACCCGAGCGGCGTCGGGTCATAGGACGGCCAGCTCCAGAACGCGAGGATCTCCCCGGTGCGCGGATCGAGCGCGACCACCGAGCCCTTGCGGTCGCCGAGCGCCTCGCGGGCGACGGTCTGGACGTCGTGGCGCAACGTCAAGGTGACATCGGCGGAGGTGTCGCTGTCGGTGAACAGGCTGCCGAAGCTGTCGAAGCGCTGGCCGATGGCACGACCGGACAGGCGCTCGTTGTAGACCCGTTCGACGCCATCGGAACCGAACTGGAACGAGAAGTAGCCGGTGGTGTGGGCGTACAGGTCGCCCTCGGGGTAGATCCGGGAGCGCCGGAGTTCGGTGTCGGGGACCTCGACCGAGGTCGCGACCACCACCCCGTCGGCGGTCAGGATGCTGCCGCGCTCGCGACTGAAGTCGCGTTCGACCTGGCGAGTGTTGGCCGGGTTGTCCTGGAGGCGCTCCGCGCCGAAGAGCTGGATGCGGTTGAGCTGCACGAACAGCGCCAGGAAACAGATCATCAAGCCGAGCCCGAGGAAACGGATGTGTTTGTTCATACGCGCTCGGTGCGCAGGCGCTCGGGTGGCCCTGGCCTGGTCGGCGCCACGTTCGATGGCGGCGTCGTCGGTGATCCGCAACAGCAGCGCCAACATGATCCACGATCCGAGCAACGACGATCCGCCGTAGCTGACGAAGGGGAGGGTGACGCCGGTGAGCGGCAGCAGCCGGATCACCCCGGCGATGATCACGAAGGTCTGCACGCCGAGCAGCGTGGTCAGACCCACCGCCAGCAGCTTCTCGAAGGGCCGCTGGGCGACGATGGCGGCACGAAGCCCACTGCCGATCATCAACATGAACGACACGAGGATGGCGGTGGTGCCGAACAGGCCGAGCTCCTCACCGATCGCGGCGAAGATGAAGTCGGTCTCGACGAGGGGAATGTTGTCGGGCGTGCCGACCCCGATGCCGGTGCCGGTCAGGCCGCCGTCGGCCAGCGCGAACGAGCTCTGCACGATCTGGAAGGCCTCACCGAACGGGTCGGCCCACGGGTCGAGCCAGATGTCGACCCGCTGGCGGATCTGGGTGACGGTGCGGAACGCGAAGACCGCACCGACGCCGAACATGGCCAGGCTCATGATCAGGTACGAGGGTCGTTCGGTGGCGACCCACAGCAGCACCACGAACAGGGTGAAGAACAACAGCGCCGCGCCCAGGTCGTTCTGGAGATACATGATGATCAGCGAGATCCCCCACGCCACGAGGATGGGGCCGAGGTGGCGGATCTCGGGGATCGACATGCCGAGGAAGCCGCCGCGACGAGTAGGCGAGCAGCTCTCGCTTGTCGACCAGATAGGCCGCGAAGAAGATGGCCAGGGCGATCTTCGCGAACTCACCGGGCTGGAAGTTGACCGGGCCGAGCGACACCCAGATGCGGGCACCGTTGATCTCCTGGCCGAGACCGGGCACCAACGGCAACATCAGCAGTCCCAGCCCGATGAACAACAGCGTGTAGCGGTACTGCTCGAGCATGCGGGTCCGTCGCACGACCACCAGGGTCGCGATGAAACCGGCCACCCCGAACATCGCCCAGACCGCTTGGAGGCCGGCGAGGTCTTCGTCGAGGCGGGCGATGAACACGTAGCCGATGCCGTTGAGCAGTCCGGCGATGGGCAGCAGGATCGGATCGGCGTGGGGAGCGAGCCGCCGGACGGCGAGATGTGCGACCAGGAGCAGACCGAGAATGACCGCCAGGAACGGCACGATGTCGGCGGGGATCTCCGCGAGGCGGCCCAGGCTCGCCAGGACGTAGGCGACGACGGTGACCGCTGCGCCCATGATCAACAGGGCGAGCTCGGTGTTGCGGCGATGCGACATGGGCAGGTGGTCAGTCGCCCCAGAACTTCCACCACCGCCGTCGACGCGGCGGTGATGGCGCTGGTGGGCGCACCACCGGCGTGCCTCGTGCCGGGGTGATGGGTTCGCTCGACCGCGACTCGTCGACGCCCGGAGGCGGGATCGCTCCGGGTGCGGCCGGCGGTGGGCCGGCGTCGGCGCCCGGAGCGGGACCCGGCGCCGCTGAAGGCGCCGGAGGCGGCACGGCGTCGGCCGGCGGCTGCGGCGCCGCCCCCGCCGGCGGGGCAGGTGCCGGCGGCGCGTGCGTCGGGGCGGGCCGGCTCGCCGAAGCCGGGCTCGTCGGTGGCGTAGGCCAGCGGCGCGTTGACTACGGGAAACTCTGCGGTGACCGGTGCCGACCTGATGGGTCGCGGCACCGGAGGCGCCTGCTCGTCGGGACCGGAGTCGACGCAGGCGATCACGACGCTGACGTTGTCGCGGCTTCCGCCTTCGTTGGCCATGCGGACCAACTCGTCGACGACTTCGGCCGGATCCGCCAACCGGCGCAGGGTGGCAGCGATCTGGGCGTCGGTGACCTCGTTGAAGAGACCGTCGCTGCACAACAGATAGAGATCGCCGAGGTGGATGGGCAGCTCCCAGTAGTCGACCTGCAGGTCGTGGCCGATGCCGAGCGCTCGGGTCAAGATGTTGCGCTGGGGGTGACTGCGGGCCTCGTCGGCGGTGATGCGGCCTTCGCGTACCAACGTCTCGACGAGACTGTGATCCTCGGTGACCTGGACCAGTTCGTCGTCGGCGAAGCGATAGACCCGCGAATCGCCGACGTTGACGATGCCGAGCCGGCTGGGTTCGGTCTCGCCGGGGTCACGCAGCATGGCGACGGCACACACCGTGGTGCCCATGCCCGCGAGCTCGACGTCGCCCGAAGCACGTTCGATGATGGCGGCGTTGGCCTCGTGCACGCGGCCGAGGAGTTGATCGAGGGTGGTGGGTGCCTGGCCGCCGTTGGTCATCGACTCGATCGCGACCGCCGAGGCGACCTCGCCACCGCGGTGGCCACCCATACCGTCGGCGACGATGAACAGGCCCTCTTCTGCGTGCACGGCGTCCTGGTTGATCTCGCGGACCCGCCCGACATCGGTGACCGCCCCCCAGCGGAACCGGACCGTCATGGGCGTCGTCCTCTCGCACCCTGGGCCGACAGCTGCCACGACGCCGTCATTGCAGCTCCAGGATCACGGCGCCGACGCCGATCCGGTCGCCCGACCGCAGCCGACGCGGACCGGTCACGGTCTCGCCGTTGCAGGTCGTGCCGTTGGTGGAGCCGAGGTCCTCGACATGCACGCCGTCGGCACCGGTCCACACCCGGGCATGGATCTGGGACACATACGTATCGTCGACGACGATCGTGCATCCCGGCGCCCGTCCGAGGGTCATCTCGCTGCTCAACGGATACCTGCGACCCGCCTGGTCGGGCGGCTCCACCGCGACCAGGGCCTGCGCCGATTGCGCCGTCGTCGGCGCCGGTGGTGCCGACGCAGACGCAGCACTGCGGCTGAGGGTTGCGTCGCCGACGCGGGCGCGTCGTGGCGCCGCACGGTTGGCGGGCGCGACCGCCGGCGTGCGGAGCTCGCTCCACACCGCCCACATCACCCGGATGAAGAAGAGGTACAGGAGTGCGAGCAGGCAGAGCTTCAAGACGTCGATGAGTTGCTCGGACACAGGCCTTCCAATGTAGATGCCCCGTGTACAACGATGGCGCCAGCGGTGATCGGGGCCTCATCGGCCGGTCCAGGTCGGGGGCTCGCGGCGGGCGGTGGCGTCGCGGCCGATGCGGGCATCGTCGGTGGTGTTGGCCACCAGGCGCATGGTCTCGCCGAAGCGGACGGCCTCGGTCCAGCCCATGTCGGCGGTGCGCACGGCGACCTCCTTGGTGGCACGCGTGGCGATCGGGGCCGAGGCGCACAGCCGATCGGCGAGGTGGCGGGCCTCGGCCATGAGCTCGTCGTGGGGCACGACCCGCCAGACCAGTCCCATGGCGGCGGCACGCTCGGCGTCGACGGTCTCGCCGAGCAACAACAGCTCCATGGCGTCGGCCCAGTTGAGGCGGCGGGGAAGCCGGATGGCGCCCACGATGGTGGGCGTGCCGATGCGGACCTCGGGGTAGGCGAAGGTGGCGCGATCGCTGGCGATGACGAAATCACAGAAGCTGACCGCGGTCAGGCCGTAGCCGATGCAGGGACCGTTGACGGCGGCGATCACCGGCTTGAAGAGCTCGAGGCCACTCTCGAAGCTGTTGACGGTGGGCTTCTCCCAGAACGTGCCCGGGAAGGTGCCGACGCTGCCGGCGCCGTCGACCAGGTCGGCACCGGCACAGAAGGCCCGACCCGCACCGGTGACGATGGCGACCCACGCATCGGGGTCGCCGAGGAATCGCTGCCATGCGGCGTTGAGGCCCTCGCGCATCGCACCGTTGACGGCGTTGAGCTTGTCGGGCCGGTTGTAGGTGATGGTCACCACGTGACCGTCCTGGTCGTAGCCGACCGGTTCGCCCTGATCCATGGTCATCCCCCTCGCGCTCTGTGCGTTTCGTCGACCGAGATCGCCGTGATCTCAGCTGGCCTCGAAGCGCAGCACCACGGACCCGAACGACAGCAGGTCGCCGTCGATGAGCTCGCGTTCGGCGATGCGGTCTCCGTTGACCCGGGTTCCGTTGGTGGATTCGAGATCGACCAACACGAACCCGGTCCCGAGGGGCCGGATCTCGGCGTGGGTGCGGCTGACGTTCGGGTCCTCGACCAGGATCGTGCACTCGTCGAGGCGGCCGATGGTGACGATGGCTTCGCCCAACATGATGCGCTCGCCGTCGGGAAGGACCAGCGATCCCGGGATGCGGCCGCGTTCGGCTTCGCGCAGGCTCGAACGGATGCGGAAGTTTCCTTCCCGCAGACGGTCGGCGACGGTGAGCTCGATGTCGACCGGGCCGAGGAAGTGGTACCCCTCGTCGCGCGCGTGCTCTCGCGCGGACTCGGCGAGCTCGCGCCGCAGGCTCTCGGTGACCTCGGCGAAGCGCGCGTCGTCGGCGGCGGACAGTTCGATGACGAAATGATTGGGTGCGACGCGGCTCACCGTTGACTCCGATCGACCGGTTGGCGTCCATCTCACGCACCAGACGTCGGCCCAGCTCCACTGGTTTCAGTCCGCTGCGAAAAACCCGCGAGAAGCTGCCCTCGACCATGCGCTCGAGGCGCCGTTCAAAGCGATTGAGGCCCACGGTCCGACAGGCTACTGCCGTGACCCTGCGCGGGCCCGGAGTCCGCAGACGCACGAGCCGCCGGACCGATCGCGCCGCACTGGTAGTTTCGGCTCCATGGCGCCGGTGACGACACGACAGCGGTACCTGGAAGCAGTCGTCGAGCTCATGGTCACCGAGGGCCGTGTCGACCAGACCCTCGACGCGTTGGCCGCTGCCGCCGGCACCAGCGACCGGATGCTCGTGTACTACTTCGAGACCCGCGACGCCCTGGTCGGCGAGGCGATCCGGCTGCTGCGCGAGCGGCGCCGCCAGCTGGCCAACACCGTGATGACCCGTGTCTCGGTGGCGCCCGTCGGCGGTCGAGGGCATCCGAGACGCGTTGCTGTGGCTCACCGAGCCGGACCAGATCGCGGTCACACGCCTCCTCCGAACGACGACGGCACGGGCACTACGGGGCGAGCCACTGTTCGAGGAGTTCGTCGACCACACCATCGGGGACTGGATCGAGGAGGCGACGCTCACCGGTCGACGCCTGGGGGCCGACGCCGAGACGGCCCCGGTGTTCGCGACGCTGCTCGTGTCGCTCGGCGATGCCCTGGCCGTCGACCGCTACGCCACCACCGACCTCGACCGCATCGAGGCATCGATCGCGAGCCGCAGCGGCGCTGCTGGCAGGCCTGGTCGGCGCACCCACGACCATCGCCGAACCCGCGCCCGACGACCTCACCGCCGGCGGCGGCGATGTCGGCGCGCCCGTCGAGGCGACCGACGACGGCCGCTAGCGACCACGCGATGCGTCGTTGCGCGCCGGGCGAGCTACGCTCGAACCCCACCACGCGCGAGTGGCGGAATTGGCAGACGCGCAGGCTTCAGGTGCCTGTGCCCGAAAGGGTGTGAGGGTTCAAGTCCCTCCTCGCGCACTACCAGGCGGAGTTCCTCCGTTCGGGATCCCGCCAGCGGCGATCACCACAGGTCATCGACCGTGTCGGCGCCCGACGGAAACGCAAGCAGCTCCGAGCAGGTTTCCGCGTCGCTCTTCGACGCGTGTGCTGGCGGCGACCGTGGCCGCGGTGCTCTCTCTTCCTCCGGTGTGGCTGTGCGCGTCGAGGCCGACGGCGGCGATTCTGGTGAGGGTCTGGGTGCCGGTGTGGTGCGTCGGCTGCGGTCGGATGCGCTGCCGGGAGATGACCGGACGGTGCCGGCAATGTCCGACACAGTTTCTTCTGGTAATTCGAGTTCGCGGCAGAGGTTGGACAGGTCGACGACACCGAGCGCTCCCCCGTCGACGCAGCTCACACCGATGCCCGTGCGGCTTCGAGCGCTTCCTTCATCTCTGCAGCGGTCTTGGCATTGGCGTTCGGCCAGCACCGCGCTGCTGTGCCAGCCACCCAGCACTCGCGGTTCTCGGAACGCCGGCAAGACTGCGCGTCGAGATGAGCTCGGCATACCGCATTGCGGGGTGGCATCGTCGTCGCCGACTCTGGACCCGGTCTGACCTCTCGGGACCTCCTCGATCTCTTGCTCGCCCCACCGCCAGAGTCGCCGACGGGCCGACCACACCCGGGTTGGACCCCACCCACTGGGGGCGGGGTCCTCCCGGGTGTCGAGCCGGTCGGCCGCCTGGTCGGGGTTCAGCCGAAGGGGCTGTCGGGGCTGCCGGTGACGACTTCGTAGTAGAAGCTGCGATCCACCAGCTGATCCTCGGGCACCGGCTCGGTGTAGTCGGTGATCGTCCCCGTGTCGATGAACAGCTCCTGCACACGGCTGGTGGTGCCCTCGCGCATCTCCCAGTCCATCACCAACGAGGGAACGAGCCGCAGCTGGTCGATCGGCTGATTGATTTCCTCGGAGATCAGGGCCATCACCTCGTCGTCGGCGTGGTAATCGTCCTGGAAGTAGGTGTTGATCGTGCGCAGGAACGCACGGGTGAAAGCCAGGCCCACTTCACGGTTCTCGAACATCCGCGCCCCGAATGAGTACTGACCCAGCGGCTCGCCCGGCGTCTGGCTGGCGGCCAGGAAGTACTGGTCATCGTCGGCGAGCTCGAGCCAGAGGGGATCGAGGATCACCGCACACTGCACTCCGTTGTTCTGCAAGGCCGTCAGGGCGTCGGAACTGCGGATGCCCTCGATGACGGTGTCACTGATGTCGATCTCCTCGCCGAGCTGGCGTTCGATCTCGGACACGCTGTAGTACACCGAGACCGAGCCCTTGCCGACCGAAGAGGACCAGGTCAGGCCCGGGATCTCTGCCAGGTCGGGGTTCTCGGGATCCGAGAAGGCGTCGCGGCGGCACCACAGACCGGTCTGGGGCACGTCGTAGTTGCCGGCGTCGGGTGGGTAGTAGTTGCCCATGATCACCTTCACCGGCAGGTCGAGGTTGCCGGCGTTGAACAGGGCGATTTCGATACCACCGACGGCCACGTCGATGTCACCGGATGCCATCTGGGGCACGGCGTCGGAGTAGCCGATGTCGACGAACTCGATCTCCAGGTTCTCTTTCTCGAACTCACCCTGGGAGATGGCGAGCAGCAAGGGCGAGTTGAACTCGAGCCGGAAGGCCGACGACACGACGACGGTCTCGGTCTCGTCGAGAGGCTGCGGCGCCGGGAAGCCGGGCTCACATCGGGCCGCCTCGCGGGACGGGTCGATGATGGTCGGATCGGTGACCGATCCCTCGTCACAGCCCTCGACGAAGCCGGGAGCCGCATCGCCGGCCTCGTCTTCCTCAGCGCCGGTCGGCGGCAGCCGTCATCGTCGGCCTCGGCTTCCTCGGAGCCGTCGGTGGCTAGCCGCATCGTCGGCCTCGGCTTCCTCGGAGCCGTCGGCGGCAGCCTCGGTCGTGGCCGGAGGCTCGGTCGTGTCGGCGCCGTCGTCATCGTCGCCGCAGGCCGCGGCGACGAGTGCCAGGGCGAGCATGGTCGCCACCAGTTTCATCCAGTGCTCTTGCTCATGGGTTCTTCCCTCCAATGTCGACCCGGCGGGCCGGTGTGTGACTCTTCGAATTTCGAAGACCTGGGTGCTCATCGGGACCTCCGCGCCGGCGCGGGACCAGGGCAACGCGATGTACGCCAACAGCTTGATGAGGCTCACGAAGACGACCCCCAGCACGGCGGACACCACCAGACCCACGTAGGCCTGGAGCGGGTCGAAGACCGTGCGAGCGTTGTTGATGCGGTAGCCCACCCCTTGGGCGCCGGGCGCGAAGACGAACTCGGAGCCGATCATCACCAGCACGCCCACCCCGGCCGAAACCCGAAGCCCGACGAAGATCTGGGGCAGCGAGGCCGGAAAGACCACGTGCCGGAACAGCTGCCAGCGCGACGACCCGAAGGAGAGCGCCGCCTCCTGGAGCTGGGTCGAGACGCTCATGACCGCCGCCATCGACTGGATCCACACGAAGAAGAAGACGGTGACCGCGATGACGGCGATGAGCGGGGTGTCGTCAAAGCCCAAGAATGATGAGGAAGATCCCGATGAGGGCCAGCTTGGGCACCGTGTAGAGGGCGTTGAGCGTGGGCTCGAGCATCACCCGCAGGGTGCGGGACATACCCATCGACACGCCGAAGGCCAACCCGACCAACACCCCCCAGAAGTAGCCCCACAGCATCCGTCGCACGCTGATGCCGATGTCGATCCACCAGTTCCCCTTCGGGTTCTCCTGGAAGGTGTCGCGCATCTCGGCGAAGATGTCGGTAGGCGCCGGGTAGAAGGTCCGGTTGATCCATCCCTCGACCGACGCGACCTGCCACAGCACGAGCAGGGCGAGCGGAAACCCGATGGCCAGCGAGGTCTCGAGGATCCGGCGGCGACGCTGGTGACCGACCGGGTCGCGGTCGGCCTTGGCGGCACATGGCGGATGACCTTCGTGGCCGCCGACGTCTCCGGTCGGTCGTCGGTCGTCACCATCCGGCCACCTCCTCCAGCTGGCCCGCGAGGCCCGACCGCCCCGATCGGAGTCGTCACGACGCTCGGGATGGTCGTCCTCCCCACCGGCGTGGCCAGATCGGTTTCGACCTCGGCCCGCAACAGCTCCCACAGCTCGGCGCTGAGCTGGGCGAACTCGATCGATCCACGCAACTCGTGCGGGCGAGGCCGCTCGAACGGGACGGGCTTCTCGGCGATGATGCGGCCGGGACGCGACGACATCACCAGCACCCGGTCGCCGAGCAGGATCGGCCTCCTCGAGGCTGTGGGTGATGAACACCACCGTGCGACGGTCGGCCTCCCACAGGGCGAGCAGCTCGTTCTGGAGAATCTGGCGCATCTGGGCGTCGAGGGCGGCGAAGGGCTCGTCCATCAGCAGGATCTCGGGCTCGATGGCCAGGGCCCGGGCGATGGCGACTCGCTGCTTCATGCCACCGGACAGGGTGTCGGGGTAGGACTTGTCCCGGTCACCCAGACCCAGCTTGCGCAGGTAGGTCATGGCCCGCTCGTTGCCTTGCTTCTTCGGCACTCCCTCGACATCGAGGCCGTAGCGGACGTTGTCGATGACCTTCTTCCACGGGAAGATCGAGTAGTCCTGGAACACCATGGCCGTGGCGTGACCGGTACTGCGGACTGCGATCTCGATCTCGCCGTCGCTCGGCCGGATCAGCCCGGCGAGCATGCGCAGGAAGGTGCTCTTGCCGCAGCCCGACGGGCCCACGATGCAGACGAACTCGCCGTCGTCGATGTCGAGGTCGAACGGACCGAGCGCGTGGATGGCGCCGATCCTTGCCGCCGCCGAAGTGGCGCTCGACAGCCGCGAGCGGAGATCTTGACCGGTCGGCCGGACTGTTGCACCGAGAAGCCCCCCTGGATCTGGTGGCCGACTTGCCGCCGGCACGGACATTCTTTCCGTCGCGCCGCCGATATGCAACTATCTTCTAGAAGATTAGATCATTCGGGTGATGGGAGGGCTGCTGGGGCGCACCGAGCCCAGCAGGACGTGCAGATGCGAGCAGAGACGCCTGCCGCCGATCCGGCGGCCTCGTACCAATACCGCTTCCGCGATGCCGTCGACCCCGACGATGCGGTGGCCTATCGAGCGGCAGGGTGGTGGGGTGACGAGACCCTCGTCGACCACCTTCGGCATCATGCCCGCGCCAAGCCGAACGCCCCTGCCTTCATCGCCGACCAGGGCACCATGTCGTGGTCGGCGCTCGACGAGCAGAGCGACCGGATCGCTGGGGTCGATCTGTGCGCTCGGCATCGAGCCGGGCCAGCGTGTTGCGGTTCTTCTCCCCGATGGCGCCACGGTCCATGCCACGTATCTGGCATTGGAGAAGGCGGGCATCGTGACCGTCGGCATCGGTGCTCGTGCCGGCGACCGCGAGATCGCTCACCTGCTCCGTTCCACTGGGGCAGCGACGCTCATCACCTTGCGCGAACACCGCGGAAGAACCGCTGCGGACCTCCGCACGGCACTGATGGGTCTGGGCATCGAGCTCGACAGTCACATCACCGTGCCGGTCGTCGAGGCACAGCCCGACGCGGCGATCCTGGTCGACGACGCACCAGTGGCGACCCCTGTCCATCCCCGTTCGACGTTCGACGACCGGCGTATCGGTCCCGACGACTTGAGCTTCATCAACTCGACCTCTGGAACGACCGGGCTCCCGAAGTGCGTGCTGCACTTCCAGAACCGCTGGATCTACTTCCACTCCCTCGCCGTCGCCTACGGCGAACTCGCCGACGACGAAACGCTGATGTCGCTGGTGCCCGCACCGTTCGGCTTCGGCCTGTGGACATCCCACTTCACGCCGATCCTGCTCGGTGCGCCGGTCGTGGTGACCGAGCGATTCGACGCCGCCGCAACCGTCGCTGCGATCGAGCGATATCGAGTCACGATGCTGTGCTGCGTCAGCACCCAGTTCCTGATGATGCTCAACGAGCCCGCGTTCGCTCGCCACGACCTCTCGTCGCTGCGCACGATGTTCACCGGCGGCGAGGCCGTGCCCACGGCACGCGCCCGCGAGTTCGAGGAGCTGACGGGGTGTTCCGTGCTGCAGTTCTACGGATCCAACGAGACGGGCGTCTTGTCGGGCACCAGACTCGGCGATGACGACGAACGCCGCCTCACGACCGCTGGTCGGGTCGTCCCGGAGATGCAGGTGCGGCTCTACGACGCCGCGGGCGAGACACAGATCGAAGGTGAGGGCAGGCCCAGCGTGCCGCGGGCCTGCGACCTGCCTCGGCTACCTCGACTCGGACGCGAACACCGGACTGTTCACCGCCGATGGCTGGATGCTCATGGGCGACCTGTGCAGGATCGACCAGGACGGCTATCTCAGCGTGACCGGCCGAATATCGGACTTCATCATTCGTGGCGGCAAGAACATCTCGGCAGCCGAGGTCGAAGACGAGGTGAACACACATCCGGCAGTGGGGCTTTCGGCCGCCGTCGCCATCCCCGACGAGGTCTTCGGCGAGAGGGTCTGCGTCTATGTCGAGCTCCGTCAGGGCGCTGCGGAGCTGACGTTGGAGGATCTGCTCGCTCACCTCGAAGCGCGCGGCACCTCGAAGGAGATCCGCCCGGAGGCGCTCGTGGTCGTCGCATCGCTGCCCCGCTCGAGCGGCGGGAAGATCGCCAAGGGCCGCATCGCCGACGACGTCGCCGAACGGTTCGGCTGACTCCCTTGCGATCCGGTCAGCGAAGCCGGTTCCAGACGAGGTCGCTCTCGATCTCGTCGTCGAACCAGCTGCCCGGATCCACGCCTGCGACGTGGCCCTGCAGGCCCCGTAGGTTCCGTAGCCGACCAGTCGCCGCAGCCGCGGCGCGAAGGTAGCGACAGCGGCCCGGTCGAGACCGAGGAGCTGGCTCTCCTCCTGCCGCAGCCAGCCGGCACAGTAGTTGCACACGATGAAGGCGCGTTCGTCGTCGCTGGCGTTGCTGCCGCCGCCGTGCCAGAGCGACCCGTTGTAGATCAGTACGCTCCCGGCCGGCATCTCGACGGCGATGGTCTCGGCCTGCTCGCCGGCACGGGGTCGACGATCGAAGCGATGCGACCCGGGCACGAGGCGGGTTGCGCCGTTGTCGACGGTGAAGTCCGTGAGCGCCCAGATCGCCACGACGGCGAGCGGCTGGTGGGGGCGGGCAAGGGGGATCGAACCGTCATCGGCGTGCAGCGGCTGAGCCCCCTGGCCGGGGTGAGAGCGCACCGCCGTGAGGGAGGAGAGCAACAGATCGTCGTCCAGAACCTCCTCTGCCACCGACAGCACCGGTTCGAACGTCGGCACCGCGGCGAAGTCCGCGTGGCGGGACAAGAAGGTTGAACACTCGCTGGGTCTGCGTGCCGAGGAAGGTGTTGCCGCCGAAGCGTGTGCCCGTCTCCTCGGTCGTCGCGACGACAGCGGCCCGGAGCTCCTCGACCAACTGCTCGGGGACGGCGTCACGCAGGACTGTCCAGCCGTGCTCGATCACCGCCGCAGCGGCCACCTGGGCCGCAACCGCCTCCCCAGTCATGGTGACAGCGACTGTTCGGACACCAGCATCGGGAGCACCGAGTGCTCTTCGTCGATCGTGTAGACCGGCGACCAACGCAGGTGACGCTTGGCTTCGAGGGTGGCTCCCTCGACATCGCCGGCCTCGATCAGACCGAGCAGTTCCGCATGGTCCTCGAGCCCTTGGGTTCGGTAGGCGAGGTCGGGGAACCTGTCCTCCTGCGCATGTTGATCGGCCCATGCCTCTGCGTGCGCCGACCAGACCGACTCCAGGGCCCCGACGACGAGCGTCAAGGTGGCGTTGCCGCAACAGGCGACGATCTCCTCGTGGAAGCGTCGCGACACGACGGTGAACGCACGCACGTCGTCGATGCAGGCTTCGGCGGCGTCCTGGACGGCGCGTAACCTCGGCACGACGTTCTCGTGCCGGTCCTCGCGCTCGGCGCACAGCGCCACACACTGCGGCTCGAGGGTGTTGAGCGCGAACGACAGATCGTGCACCGGCACGTTCTGCGTCCGCAGCACCATCCCCAGGGTGTAGGCGGCGTTGCCGGCGCCCGGTCGATGCACGATGGCACCACCGACCTTGCCCCTCCGAACCGACACCAGTCCCTCGGCCTCGAGGATGCGCAGGGCTTCACGCATCGACGGCTTCGAGACGCCGAACTCCTTGAGCAGGCTGTCCTGGCGTGGCAGCTCGTCGTTGTCGGCGAGTTCGCCGTCGAGTATCCGGCGCCGCAGCTCCGCAGCAACCAGTTCGGCGACATGAGGAGACCGGTAGCGGCTCTCCGCCTCCCGCTGGCCTCGCACCGATGGCACGGCGAGCAACGGATCCGAACCGTTCCGAGATGAGTCGATCATCGCGGCACCAGCGTAAGTCGCCTGCTCAGGCATGCGACACTTGACACACCAGCCATGAGGGCAAATGATATAGAAGATGAGCACGCAGGTCACGTCCCAGTCACCGTCTTCGTCGTCGGAACCTCGCCGAGGCGGCTACGACGTATGGTCGCCTCGCATCAATCCGGGGATCGGACGAGACCTCACCGACGAGCAGAAGCTCGCCATCGCGTTCCGCTGGCTCGCACGCGAGGGCTTCGCCGAAAACCTCGCGGGACACATCACCTGGCAGCGGCCGGGGACCGACACGATGCTGGTGAACCCGTGGGGCCTCTGGTGGCGCGAGGTGGCTGCGTCGGACATCTGCGAGGTCGACGGTGACGCCAACGTGGTCGCAGGCAAGTGGGACGTCACCCCGGCAATCCACATCCACACCGAACTCCACCGCGTCCGGCCCGACGCACGAGTGGTCATCCACAACCACCCGTACCACGTCTGTGTCCTCGCAGCAGTGGGCCTGCTCCCGGCACTGATCCATCAGACCGCCAGCATGTTCGACGGCGATCTCGGCCTGGTGGCCGAGTACACCGGGGAGGTCGACTCGGCAGCACTGGGCGCCGACCTCGCCGAGCGCATCGGCGACGCAAGCGTCGTCATCCTTGCCAGCCACGGCGTGATCGTCACCGGCGAGACGATCGAGCAGGCGACCTACCGTGCCGCGAGCATCGACCGGGTCTGCCGCATGTCACTCGACGTCCGACGCCTCGGGGTCGATCCGCTGCCCCTCGACCCCGCCCTGGTCGCCGGCATGAAGACCTCACTACTCGAACGAGGATCCGACTTCTTCTTCGAAGGTGTCGCCCGTCAGCTCATCCGCGACGAACCCGACGTTCTCGACTGACCACCGGGCGCCTCCCGGTGCCACGACGAATCAGGAGCGCCCATGCGCAGCATCGACGACCTCGCGTCCGACCTCTCCTTCACGACCGCCAAGACCGGCTCCGCCCGGTCGGTCACGTTCCTGCCCGAACCCGCACGTGCGCCACGACGCCATCTGATCATCTCGGCGGACGACCACGTCGTGGAGCCGCCCGACACCTTCGAGGGCCGAATACCCGCCCGATTCGCCGATCGGGCACCTCGGGTCGTCGAGACGGACGTCGGGCCAGCAGACGTGGCTCTACGACGGCAACGAGCTGCCCAACGTCGGGTTCAACGCCGTCGTCGGTCGCCCGGTGAGCGAGTACGGGTTCGAGCCGGCCCGCTTCGACGAGATGCGGCGTGGCGCGTGGGACATCGATCGTCGGATCGCCGACATGGACCTCAACGGGGTCTATGCGTCGGTGAACTTCCCGTCGTTCCTTCCCGGGTTCGCCGGCCAACGCCTCCAGACCGTGACCAAGGACCGGGATCTGGCGATGGCCGCGGTGCGGGCCTGGAACGACTGGCACCTCGAGGCGTGGGCCGGCCCGTATCCCGATCGGATCATTCCCTGCCAGATTCCTTGGCTGCTCGATCCCGTCGTCGCAGCGGACATGATCCGCGAGAACGCCGAGCGAGGGTTCAAGGCGGTGACGTTCTCGGAGGCACCCGACAAGCTCGGCCTGCCGTCGATGCACTCCGGTCACTGGGATCCGTTCCTCGCTGCGTGCGCAGAGACGGGCACGGTGATCAACCTGCACATCGGCTCGGCGGGGGCCTCACCGTCGACCGCCGACGACGCGCCGCCCGATGTCGTCGGCGTGTTGTTCTTCGCCTACGCCATTCACGCCGCCGTCGATTGGCTGTACTCGATGGCGCCGGTCCGCTACCCCGACCTCAAGATCTGCCTCTCCGAGGGCGGGATCGGTTGGGTGGCCGGCCTCATCGATCGCCTCGACCACATGCTCAGCTACCACGAGATGTACGGCACCTGGACCGTCGGAGCTCACGCCGTCGGAGGTGCTTCCGGCGGAACTTCTGGTTCTGCGCCGTCGAGGACCCCTCGGCGTTCGTGCAACGCGACCGCATCGGCGTCGATCACATCCTGTTGGAGTCCGACTACCCGCACTGCGACAGCACCTGGCCCAACACCCAGGAGATCGTCGAACGCGAGATCGGGTGGCTGCCCGAGGCCGACCGTCGTCGCATCGCCTGGCAGAACGCAGCCGAGCTCTACCGCCACGAGGTCCCTGCCTCGGTGATCGCCGACCCCGAGAGCTACTGATGGTCCGAGCGGCAACCCTCGTTGCACCTCACACCGTCGAAGTCCGCGACTACGACCGACCAACGTTACCAGACGCCGGTTGGAGTTGGCTTCACGTCGAGGCGTGCGGGCTGTGCGGAACCGACGTCGAGCAGTTCGAGGGGGAGTTCACCGGCTCGTCCTGGCCGAATGGGCCCGATGATTCCAGGCCATGAGGTCATCGGGACCATCGAGGACCTTCCCGATGCCGCAGCCGCACGATGGGGGGTCCAGGTCGGCGACCGTGTCGCAGTGGAGCCGAACATCCCGTGCGGAGGCTGCACTCCGTGCTTGACCGGTTCGTACGTCTCCTGCAGGGGCTGGCCCACCCGACCGCTGGCGTACGGGTTCGTGCCGACCTCGGTCGCGCCCACGTTGTGGGGCGGATGGTCCGAGGCCATGGCACTGCATCCCCAGAGCGGTGGTGCATCGGGTACCCGACGGCCTGGATGCGGGCACAGCCAGCTTGTTCAACGCCCTCGGCACCGCCTTCGAATGGACGGTGTTGCGATCGGGGCTCACCGCCGGCCAATCGGTGCTCGTCCTGGGTGCCGGCCAGCGTGGTCTGGCCAGTGTGGTGGCAGCTCGGGCAGCTGGGGCGGGCTTCGTCGGGTGTCGGGTATCGCCAGCGACACTCTACGGCCTGGAACACGGGCGGATGCTCGGCGCCGACCTCACCGTCGACGTCACCGCGACGACCTCCCCGGGCCGTGCTCGACGCGACCGGCGGCGTGGGCGTCGATGTGGTCGTCGACACCAGCGCAGGTGCTGTCGAGCCGGTCAGCCAGGCCGTTGCGTGCGTACGCGACGGCGGGACGATCGTGCTCGGAGGCCTCAAGGCCGGTCGGCGGGCGCCGGTGGACATCGATGCCGTGGTGCTGCGGGCGATTCGTATCCAGGGTGTGCGCTCAGCGGGCTGGGATGCATACGAGATGGCGCTCCACCACCTCGCCGGCGATCCCCGACTCGGCGAGCTCCGCACCCACGTGTTCACGCTGAACGAGGCAGACGCCGCGGTCGGCCTGGTGGGCAGGCGACGATCCCGAAAGGGTCTACGTCAGCATCGTCCCGAGCCACTGAGATGTGTCAGGGACCCACGATGCGAAGGGCTTCGCCGCGCTGCCAGGCGACGATGTCCTCGACGATCTCGTCGAAGAACTGTCGGTAGAGGCCGTCGGTGACGTAGCCGATGTGCGGAGTGAGCACCGTGTTGTCGAGCCGACGCAACGGATGATCTGTCGGCAGGGGTTCGGTGTCGAAGACGTCGAGAGCAGCGCCGGCGATCGAGCGCGGACTCGAGCGCAGCGACGAGCGCGTCCTCATCGACGACCGGTCCCCGCGACGTGTTGACGATCACGGCAGTGGGCTTCATGAGCGCGAGTTCTTCGACACCGACGAGGCCTCGGCTGCGCTCGGACAACACCATGTGGATCGATACGACATCGGCGCTCGAGAAGAGGTCGGTCTCTGGAGACTGCGCGACGCCATGGGCGGCTGCATGGCCCGGATCGAGGTTCTCACTCCAGGCGATCGGTGTGCATGTCGAACGCTCGACCGACGCGGGCCACGGCGCTCCCGAGGCGGCCCAAGCCCACGATGCCGAGCACCTTGCCGGCCAGCTCGGTTCCCATCGTGTGCTGCCAGCCGCCGTCGCGGATCGAACGGTCCTCTGCGGGGATGTGGCGCAGCAACGCGAGGATCAACGCCCACGTGAGCTCGGAGGTCGGGCTCAGGTAACCGCCGGTGCCACGCACTTCGATGCCGCGTTCGTTCGCCGCCGCAACATCGATGACGGCGTTGGATGGACCAGTCGTGACGATGAGCCGCAGATCGGGGAGGCGATCGAACAGTTCGGCCGTCAGCGGCGTGCGCTCCCGCATGGCCACGACGACTTGAGCGAGACGCAGCCGATCAGACCAGGTGCGTCGAGCCCATCGATGTGCTCGACGATCGGATCGAGAGCGACCGCCGGAGAGATCTGGGACCAGTCCCCGAGCGCTGGAGGCGACTTGCTGGTAGTCATCGAGCACCGCTATCGCAGCGTGGTCATGTCAGTCACGAGTTCTCGCCCTTCGCTCGTCGACGCAGGGCGCATCGTAGAGCAGCGAAGTCAGCGGGGATCGGGCAATGAGGGAAGCGGTCGACCTCGAGGGTTTCTTTCGCCCCGATGGCGTCGCACTGATCGGGTCGATCGACCGCAGCGCCTCGGAGGAAGCGCTGCGCACCGTCAACGATGATCGCTGGGGTCCGGGGAACTGGCACCTCGTCAATCCCAGGGGCGGCAGCCTCGGCACCATCCCGATCCACACTACGATCACCGACATCCCGGTGCCCGTCACCCTCGCCGTGCTGAGTGTTCCGGCAGCTGCATGTCGCAGCGATGGTTCGCGAGTGCGGCACGGCGGCGTGCGCTTCGCGCTGGTCTTCAGCGCCGGCTTCTCCGAGGTCGGGCCTCCGGCGCCGACCTCGAGCGGGAACTGACTGCCGCAGCGACGGAGTCGGGAATTCGCCTCATCGGACCGAACACGAACATGAACGCCTTCGAACGGCTACCGGATCCCCCGGACCTGCGAGGAGGGCGTATCGGGGTCATCACGCAGTCGGGCCACAACGGCCGACCGATCGTCCAGGGCGCCGACTTCGGCATCGGCTTCTCACGGTTGATCCCCACCGGCAACGAAGCCGACGTGGACATCTGTGACTTCATCGAACACCTCTGCTGCGACGACCGCACAGCAGTGATCGCTGCCTACGTCGAGGGCTTCCGCGATGGCAAACGGCTCGAGCGTGCCCTCGAATGCCGCGCTCGACGGCATCCAAGCCGATCGTGGCCATGAAGATCGGCAGCTCCGACGCGGCGTCCGCATGGCACAGACCCACACAGGCCACCTGGCCGGCTCCGACGCAATCATCGACGCCATCTTCGAACGCCACGCCGTGACTCGTGTGCGGGACCTCGACGAACTCCTGGAGACCTCGGCACTCTTCGCGAAGCTGCCCGCCGACACCGGCCCCCGGATGGCCATGTACTCGATATCGGGCGGATCAGGCACGCTGATGGCCGAACTCGCCGAGCTGCACGGAGTGCCCCTCGCGAGGCTGAGCGAGGACGACCAAGCAGCGACTGCGGATCCACATCGCCGACCACCTCACCGTCGACAACCCGATCGACAACGGCGGCACGTTCGTGCTCACCCAACCACCTGAGGTGCGCCAGCAGATTCTCCGTGACATCGCCGCTGACCCCGGCGTCGACGCCCTCGTCGTCGGCATCACCGGCGCAGTGCCGCCGATCACCGACCTCTTGGCCGCCGACATCCTCGAGCTGGCCGACGAGCTGGACAAACCGATCATCGCCACGTGGAACTCGCCTCGTGTCGACGACCCCGGCTTCGAGATCCTGGTGCGCAGCGGCGTGCCGCTGTTCCGTTCGTTCCGGAACTGCTTCTCCGGCCTCGCCGCCTTCGAAGCGCAGCGGACCCGACGAGCGAGCCATCGCCGCCGCAGCGCCAACCACATCGACCTGCCGGACGCACCCTGGGTGGCGGCCCCTCGACCACAGCCGCAGATCCTCGACGCCGGCCACAGTCACGAACTCCTGAGCCATGCCGGGGTGCCCGTCATCGAGCAGTTCATCGTCTGCTCGGCGCAGGAGGCGCAGACCGCAGCGGCCCAGCTCGGTGTCCCGCTGGCCATGAAGGTCGCCTCGCCCGACATCGCCCACAAATCCGACCACGGCCTGGTTCGCCTCGGGGTCGAACACCAACGATAGCCGCAACAGTGTTCGAGCGAGCTGATGCGAGGCTGCGAGCGCATGCAGCGGGGCAACGATCGACGGCGTCCTGATGCAACCGATGGTCACCGGCGGGTTCGAGGTGCTGGTCGGCGTGGTGACCGACCCGATCCTCGGACACGCCATCGCAGTCGGCACCGGCGGCGTCTACGCGGAGATGCTCGACGACACCGATCATTCGTCCGCTCCCGATCGACGAGCGCGACGTTCGCGAGATGATCGAAGTCGATCCGCGGCTACCCCATCTTGGCCGGCGCCCGCGGGCGACCAGGGGCAACATCGACGCACTGGTCGGCCTGGTCGTCGACGTCGGGCGCCTCGCCGAGGCCCTCGGCGATCGACTCGAGGAACTCGACTGCAACCCTGTCGTGGTCACCCCAGACGGCGCGCACGTCGTCGACAGCCTCGTCGTTCTCGCCGCTGATCCTGCCGAGAGGACTGCCCTGCCATGAGTGACGACCTCGCAGCACGCATCGAGCGCCTCGAGTCGATCGACGAGATCCGCCAACTCGTCGCCAAGTACGCCTTGTCACTCGACATGCGCGACCTCGACGCGCACGTGAACCTGTTCGCGCCCGACATCCGCGTCAGTCGGGAGAAGGTGGGACGAGCACATCTGAAGCGCTGGCTCGACGACACCCTGCGCCTGCAGTTCACCGGTACTGCCCACCACGTCGGCAATCACGTCATCGAATTCGACGACGCCGATCACGCCCACGGAGTCGTCTACTCGAAGAACGAACACGAGACCGGCGACCAGTGGGTCATCATGCAGATGCTCTACTGGGACGACTACGAGCGGATCGACGGGCGATGGCTGTTCCGGCGACGGTTACCGTGCTACTGGTACGCCACCGACCTGAACATGACCACCGATCGGCGACCACAAGATGCGCTGGCCCGACCGAGACCCCTACGACGGCGCCTTCCACGACCTGTTCCCGTCCTGGGAGGAGTTCTGGGCCATGCCACCCGACGACGAAGAGCCACAGGTCGCGGCACCTGCGCCCCTCGACCAGTTCCTGGCGTCCATGCGACGCGGCACACCCGACCCGAGAATCCGGGTGCGCTGAGAACACAACGAGTAGCTGAAGGCTGGCCGCCGTCCGCGTCACAGCTGCGCCTTACCGGTGATGGACACCGAGCAGAAGGACGCAGACGTGGGCGACACATCGCAGGGCGAAGGATGGTGGTTGGACGGCACCTTCCTCCTCCAGATCGAAGCCCGCGCCGGCTTCCAGACCCCACCACCACCCTGGACCCTCACCGTCGACTGAACCACCAACCAGCGCCACCACGCGCCACGTGGACCGATGACACCGAACTGCCCAACGCCCGACGTGGCGAGCGGAATTCTGCGGTCGCAGACCCGGCCCCGGACCGGGCACGCCCCTCCTCGCGCACCATCTGGACGAGGACCTCGCCTGCTGGAAGGTCGAGCCAACGGCGAATGGACAGCGATCCGCACGCCTTCGCTGCTCTTCCGCCAAGCCGCTGGCGAACCCCAGGGCCTGACGGTCTGACCGAGGTCTGCCGACCGGCCGCCGGTTCCCCGGATCCGAGGCCAGGTAGCGTCCGGCGATGAACGACCAAGACCCTCCCGCACTGCTTCGACGGCAGCTCTCCGCAGCTGTGGGGAGCCGAGACCGCCAAGGCCGTGGAGAACTTCCCGGTCTCGGGCGAACCGGTGCCCGCCGCGGTGATCCACTGGTTGGGCCGTATCAAGGGCGCCGCCGCCGTGGTCAATGCCGCGCTGGGCCTCCTCGACGACGACCGCGCCGGGCGCATCGCCGTCGCGGCCGATGCCGTCGCGGCCGGCGACCACGACGCCCAGTTCCCCGTCGATGTCTTCCAGACCGGGTCGGGTACCTCGACCAACATGAACGCAAACGAGGTCATCGCCGCCCTCGCCGGCGCCGACGTGCATCCGAACGATCACGTCAACCTGGGCCAGAGCTCCAACGACGTCTTCCCCTCCGCCGTGCACCTGGCCGCCGTCGCCCGGTGCCGTACGGCGCTGCTGCCGGCGCTCGCCACCCTCGGCGATGCCCTCACCGAACGCGCCGACGCCTTCGCATCGCTCCCGAAGGCCGGGCGCACCCACCTGATGGATGCGGTACCGATCACGCTGGGTCAGGAGTTCGCCGGTTACGCGGCCCAGATCCGGCTCGGCATCGATCGTGTGTCGGCGCCGCTCGGTCGCGTCGTGCAGATCCCGCTCGGAGGGACCGCCGTCGGCACCGGCCTCAACACCCACCCCGAGTTCGCAGCACGGGTGCGCCGGCGCCTGACCGACGACCTCGGCACCACGGTCGCCGGCCCGGCCGACGCATTCGAAGCCCAAGGCGCCCGGGACTCGCTCGTCGAGTTGTCCGGTGCGCTCAAGGTCGTCGCCGTGTCGCTCACCAAGATCGCCACCGACATCGCCTGGATGGGCAGCGGACCACGATGCGGCCTCGGCGAGATCACCCTGCCCGAGCTCCAGAAGGGCTCGTCGATCATGCCCGGCAAGGTCAACCCGGTCATCCCCGAGGTGGTCTGCCAGGTCGCCGCGCAGGTCATCGGCAACGACGCCGCCATCACCATCGGCGCCAGCCAGGGCAACTTCGAGCTCAACGTGCGCGTGCCGTTGATCGCCCGGAACCTGTTGTCCTCGATCGACCTGCTGACCTCGTCGACGACGCTGTTCGCCACCCGCTGCGTCGCCGGCATCGAACCCGTCACCGACCGCCTCCGAGGAACTCGCCGACGCCACCCTCGCTGCGGCCACGGCCCTCAATCCCGCCGTCGGCTACGACCGCGCCGCCGAGTTGGTGCGCGAGGCTCAACGGACCGGAAGGCCGCTGCGCTCCGTCGCCATCGAGGCCGGCATCGACGCCGCCGTGGTCGACGCGGCACTCGACCCGTTGCGACTGGCTGGCGGGGGACTGATCACATCGCCGGAGTAGTGACGATGCTGCTCGTGCCGATTCACCCGGCAGCGCGGGCACCGTCCGCCCAGGCGAACAGCGTCGCCGCCATCGCCCGGCAGTCCGCATCGAACTCGGGATCCCAACCGTCGGCGGTCAACCGGTCGACGCGATCCTCGTACACCGAACACAGCGCCGCCCGGTTCTCGCTGCTCATGAGGTGCGCCGGGAGGCGGGCACTGGCATCGGCGCCGATGGCCATGTCCTCGGCCAGCCGGATCAGTGCGGCTCGTGCCTGCGCGGCGGACCCGTCCGGATCGCACGGGTCGGCGGCGAGGTGGCCCAGGAGATCGAGGGCGTGGACGTAGGTCGCCGGATTGCGCTGGTTCGACGCGACATGTCCCGTCGGCTCGCGCGTCAGCGCGGCCTCGAGTGCGTCGACACTGCGATGGCGCGCCGCCAACTCGAGCAGCGCCACCTGGGCCCGGTGGTGGGTGAAGATGTCGGGCACCGTCCAGCGCCCGTCACGACAGAGCACCACGAGCTGGTCGTGGGCCGACGCCACCCCGAACTGCAGCTCGATCTCGATCGCGCCGACGAGCTCGTCGAGCCGAGGCTGCATGACCTGCGCGTCCAGGAGGCTGCGCATCCGGGCCTCGACCTGGGCCACCAGCGTGCGATCGGCGAGCCGAGTGGGACCGGCGACCACCGCGGCCGCCGCAACGACGTGCTGGAGGAGTTCCTCGGTGTCGTCGCGGGGGTCCTCCACCTCGAGGTAACAGGCGAACAGCCCCACCAGCGTGTCGGACACGACCGAACCCTCGAGGCGGTCGGTACCGGCGTCGGCCACGAACGCATCGACCTGCTGCTTGACCGAGACCAGCGCTTCGGTGACCATCATCGCCCCCCGTCAGAGACCATCCGTCGCCATCGGAAGCCTGTGACGGTAGCCGCCGTCACCGCCGTCGCGGCCGCGGGCGGGCGTGGTCAGGCAGTCGGTTCGCGCAGGCCACTCATCTCCCGCTCATCTTCGAGCAGCTGGGTCAGCTTCGCCACCGGCACCGGCCGCGAGAAGTAGTAGCCCTGCCCCAGCTCGACACCGAGATCACGCAGCATGCGCTGTTCGTTCGTGTCCTCGATGCCTTCGGCGATCGTCGATGCATTGACGTTGCGGGCCACGTCGAGGATGGCCTGCACCACCCCGGTGTTGCCCGTCTGGCCCATCGAAACCACGAAACTGCGATCGATCTTGATCAAGTCGATGGCGAACTGCTGGAGATACTGCAGCGCCGAGAACCCGGTGCCGAAGTCGTCGAGCGCCAGGCGGAAGCCCCGCTCGTGCAGCCGCGAGAACGTGGTCACCACGTCGTCGCCGTGCGCGAGCAGCGACTCGGTGAGCTCGATGACGATGCTCGACGGAGACACGTCGGCATCGACGACTCGTTTGGTGATCTGCCCGACGAAGTCCTGGTCGTCGAGCTGGCGACCCGACACGTTGACGCTCGCGTAGATCTCGTGACCCAGCGCATGCCAGCCGGCCAGGTCGTGCGCGGCCTGCTCGACGACCCACAGGCCGATCTCGCGGATGAGGCCCGTTGATTCGGCAGCGGGGATGAACGCCGCAGGGCTCACCAGGCCGCGCTCGGGGTCCTCCCAGCGGATCAGGGCCTCGACACCGCGCATCCGGCCGGTCGCCATGTCGACGATGGGCTGGTAGTGCAGCAGGAACTCACCCTGCTCGACCGCACGCACCAGCGCGCTCTTCAACTCGAGCTCGGCAAAGGCAGACGAGTGCATCTCCTCGACGAACACCTCGACGCGGTCCTTGCCGCTCTGCTTGGCCTGGTGCACGGCGAGATCGGCCGAACGCAGCAGCTCCTCGGCGCTGTGGGAACTGTCCGTGTCGGTCGCGATGCCGATGCTCGCCGCCAGATGCAGCACCTGGGATTCGAGTTGCAGCGGCTCGGCGACCGCGGCCCGCAGGCGCTCGACCACCTCGATGATCTCGGACTCGCCATAGACGCCGCTCAACAGCACGGCGAACTCGTCGGCACCGAGCCGGCTGGCGAGATCGGAGAGCCGGAGGCACTGCTGGATGCGCTGCGCCACCGCCACCAGCGCCTCGTCGCCGACGTCGTGGCCGAGCGAGTCGTTGATGAGCTTGAAGTCGTCGAGATCGATGAAGACGACGCCCAGCGTCTCGGCGCTCGAGCCCCGGGTGGCGAGGGCGTCGGAGACGCGCTCGGTGAACATGACCCGATTCGCGAGCCCGGTGAGATCGTCGTGGAGGGACTGATGCCGGAGATCGTCCTCGAGCAGCTTGCGATCGGTGACGTCACGGATGTTCAACACGATGCCGTCGACCGCGGGCTGGCCGGTGAGGTCGGTGATGCTGACCTCGAGGTTGTGGACCATGCCGGTGGCGCCCTGTATCCGCACCTCGACCGACGCACCGTCGAGTTCTGCCTCGGTGAGCGCCCGGACCCGATCGGCCTCGGCGACACTCAACAGCTCGAAGATGTTGCGGCCGAGCACCTCGATCGGCGAGAAGCCGAGCATCCGCTCCACCGAGGGCGAGACATAGGTGATGATGCCGTCCTCGTCGACGATCGCCACGACGTCGCTCGAGTTCTGCACCATGAGTCGGAAGCGCGACTCCGAGCGCATCAGCTGCGCCTCGGCCCGCTTGCGTTCGCTCGCGTCGCTGGCCGTGATGACCGTCCCGCGCACCTCTTCGTCGTCGCGGAGATCTCGCGCCTCGACCTCGAACCAGCGGTACTCGCCGTCGCCGTGGATCATCCGGACCTCGACCGACGACCGGCCGTGGTTGCGGGCCTGGGTGGGTGCGGCGAGCAGACGACGGATGTGGAGACGGTCGTCGGCGGCGACGAAATCTGCCAGCGGGCGCCCCAGCACCGTCTGTTCCTCGCGGCCGAGCAACCGACGAACGGTCGGGCTGGCGAAGGTGACGGCGGCGTCGTCGTCGAGGACGAGCACGACGTCGGACGAGTTCTCGACCAGTGCCCGGAACCGACGGTTGCTGCGTCGCTGGTGGGCCTCCTCGGCGCGATCCAACCCGTCGAGGCCCAACGACAGCTGCCCGCCGAGGGCCTCGAGGGCTGCGACCTTCTCGCGGCGGATGAGCCGGGGCGAGGTGACCCCCATGCACAGGTGACGTTCCTGGCGGCTGCGAATCGGCAAGACCGCGGTGAACACCGCCTCCTCGCCGAGATCGGCGACGACGCTCATGGCCAGGGAGGGTTCGAGCTCGCCGGTCCGGGTGCGGCCGTTGCGGTCGACATCGTCGAGCAGAGCGACGACACCCGCATCGGCGAGGTCGATGCCGACGACCGCGTGCGATGCGCGGCCCTTGGCGGTCGATACGACCCACCGGTCCCCCTGCCGCTCGTACAGCTCGACCCGAGCACCACGCGTCGACGACAACAGCGCCATGCCGGTCTGCAGGCAGGCGCCGGTGATGGCTTCGGCCGACTGCAATCCGGTGAGCTTCGCTGCGAGGTCGCGCAGCGCTCGCTCCTGATTCGTGGCCACCTCGCGATCGGACACGAGCAGCACCATTCGGTACAGGATGGCGAAGGCGATGATGATCCAGAGCCCCGACACCACGACCACATGGACCGGCACCGAGCGAACGGGTTCGAGTTGGGTGACGAGCGGGCCGGTTCCCAAGGCGACGAGCAGGAGCGCGATCCGTCGAGTCCCGAGTCGTTCCTCCCGATAGGTGGGGCGATCGGTCAGCTGGAGCGCACCGGGGTGGACGAACGATGCCGTCCCGAACACGAAGGCCACGGGCGCGACGACCTGGGCGATCACCAGGACATGGGGGCGACCGACCGTGTCGAGGAGCAACAAGACGTCGTTGATGACGATCAGAAAGGCTGACGTGGCGAAGAGGTAGTAGGCGCCGTTGCGCACGCCCGGACCGAACGACACCCGGGCGACGGCTCCGACCATCACGATCGTCAGCAGCGAGTAGAACCCGTTGCCGATGCGGTCGACGAGCGGAATCGATGCGTCGAGGAGATAGTCACCGAGGACCATCGAGTAGAGCAGCATCGACGCGAACGCGGCGACGACGATCGAGTCGACGAGGTCGGACCGGTACCGCTCGAGCGTCCTCGATCGCACGAAACTGATCGCGGCGCCGATCAGGAACAGATACGCGGCGTACGCGAGCGCATCGGCAGGCGAGGGATAGGGGTAGCCGACGCCGACGATCGTGCCATGGACCATGCGGACCACTGCCGAGACGAGCGCGAGGGTTCCACCGATGAGAACCAGCCGCCACGGGCGTGCGACCCGGGACGGAACGCCGCGGAGACGATGGGTGCCGAGGACCAGCAGGGAGAGCGCCACGAGGGCGCGCGCCAACGGCAACAATCCGGCCATCGCGGCCAGCGCTACGACGGCCAGGCCGAGGACGACCACCCGCTTCCAGGTGAGGACTCCCACCCCGACCCATCGGCAGGTCAGCAGGGGTAATCAAGGTCACCGTGGCGCAGTGCTCAGCCGTGGGTCATCGCCGAACTCCGGGCGGCCCGCCGAGGCTGCGTCGTGCGATCAGCCGGCTCGTGGGATCGAGGTGTCGGCCGACGCCACGACCTGGTCATCGCGAAGATCGATGACCAGACCCTCGAGGAAGTAGTCGCTGTGGGCTGACGGGCAGTCCACGTAGTGGCGAAGCTGGGCCAGGACGTCGAACACCATCGGGATCGTGAACGATCCCATGTAGTAACGCCCGGGGCCGACCGGCGCGAACGTCGATCCGTATCGACGCTCGTTGACCCTCGCCACCCGCGCATCGAGCGCAGCTGCGACGTGGGTGTAGCGCGCCTCGACCAGGGCATGGTGGAAGAACGACCGGTAGATCCCTCGGGCGACCTCGCCCGACTGGGCGCAGTCGGCCCGTGCGACTGCCAGGGCGGACATCTCCGCCACCTGATGCGGCGCCAATGAGTCGAACAGACGCCGCCCGTCGTCGTCGAGCTCGAAGTCCGTGAGGATCGGAAGCTTCGCGCGTGTGGCGGGAATCATTCGATAGACGCCGAGGAGTCTCTCCGAGGCATCGTAGGCACCGAAGTAGTCCGACACCTCCACGTAGGGGTCGTCGATGACCCCACCGGGATCGAGGTGATCGACGAAGCCGACCTCCAGATAGCGCCGCCCGTGGAGACGTCGGGCGCGCAGGATCTCGGCTCGATCATGAAGGTGGCGCACCGTGACGGGGCTCATAGACCAACCCGCGCCGGAGGCGCAATCCTGCACTCGTGCATGCCGCCACGAAGAAGGCGCCGAGCACCCACCAGACCCACTCGGCGACCCCGTCGCCGGCGAGGAACACGTAGAGATACGGCGCCACCAGCGAGCCCAGCAGGACCGCGCTCCAGAACGTCACGGCCTCGACTCGGCGGCCCTTGATCGACCGAAACAGGCGCGGCCACGCCTTCGCGTAGGGGTACGCGGTCGCCAGGTCCAGGGCGAGGAACACATACGGGTTGACGTTGCCGTCGGTCAGGGGCTGCCAGACCAGCGCAGCCCGACCGATGACGAAGAGGAAGATGCCCCAGGTGAAGACCGACTCCGCTGTGTCGGCCCGGGATCGTCCGCCGGACGCCGAACTCACCCGCCTCGATGCCGGGCTCGGCATCGAGGACCTCGTTGCCGGCGCTCATGGCCGCCGGGAATCATGCGATACCAGACGCCACGACGGGCATGCTCTCGGGAATATGGGCGACATGGGGACGGCCTCCGCTCACTAGGCCCCTGGGGCTCCGTCCCGCATGTAGCACCCTAGTGATGACAGACCGATCTAGTCCAAACGACCTCCCCCAGCAGGTGGGAGGAGCCGAAACCGGGGTGCGCCTGATGGCGAACCAAGGCATGGTCAGCCCCGCCCGAGCACCTGCCGGATGCGCAATTCGATGACCCGCCGATCGGCGCCGCGGTCACCGGGGGGCCGGTAGCGCTCCGCGTAGCGGCGGATGCCTTCGGCGCATCGCTCCGGGTCAGCCGACACCACCGCGGTGCCCGAGAAGGTGAGCCAGCGGCCACCGTCGACCTGGCACACCGCGGCCTCGAGGGGTCCCGATGCCTCGAGGAGTTTCGACTTGACGCTCCCCGACCAGGTGATCACGCCGAACCAGGTGCGTGTCGTCGTCCCAGGTGAAGCCGACGGGGGTGACATGGGGCCGTCCATCGGGGCGGACAAGGGTGAGCGAGGCGAGATGACGCTCGCGCACGAAGGCCAGTTTGGCGTCATCGAGAGGTTCCATCGCAATCGATCGTGCCGCAGCCGGGCGTGAGCCCGGCGCGACACGAGGCCCTGTGTCAGGCCGTGCCGTCGGATTCGCCGTCGGCGAGTTCGGTCGCAGCGTCCTTCGCCTCGTCCGCTGCGCCCGATGCTGCGTCTGTCGCAGCGTCGGCTGCATCAGATGCCGTATCGGCCGCGCCGGCAGCGGCGTCCTTTGCGCTGTCGACAGCGCCCTCGGCGTCACCGTCGATGCGATCCTTCACATCCTCCGCGACGTCCTTGGCCTTGTCGGCCACGTCTCCAGCAACGTCCTTGGCCTTGTCGGCCACGTCTCCAGCAACATCCTTGGCCTTGTCGGCCATACCGCCAGCAACGTCTTTGCTCTTGTTGGCCACGTCGCCGGCGGTGTCGGTCGCCTGGCCGAAGAGACCCTTGACCTTGTCCATGAATCCCATGTGCATTCCTTCCTGGAGTGAGGAGAGGCTAATGCACGTCGTGGTGCGACCGCCACGATGGGCGCGGGCGACGCCTGTGGATCAGTCGGACAGCAGCCATCGCTGGGACGGTTCGGGCTCGATCTCGGCCGAGAAGAACGCGTCGAAGGCGGCCGCGTCGTCGTCGTCCTCCGCCCACATCGAGATCGATGGCTCGCGCGACGGGCACCGTTGCGTCCACCACGACGTCGGACTGCGCCACGACCATCGGCGCCGCCGCCGGGGGCGACTCGGGCACCCAGGTGAGCGTGTCACCGGCGGCGTCGCCATCGATCGAGGTGGCCCGCTCGACCGAGGGGACCGCTGCAGACGCGGGGCGCCACGGCGAGACGGGCTCGGCGGGAGCACGCTCCATCTCGATCACGGCTCCGGCGGGTGCGTCGACCGTCTCGGGCGTTCTCCTCGACGCCGCGGGCAGGCTCGGTGCGGCCGCAGCACGGCCGGGTTCGGCGCCCGAGGGGCGGTCGAGCACTGCGACGGCGGGGTAGCGCCCATCAGCGGAGGCGCGGAGCCGACCCGTTTCCTCTCGCAGTTCGGCGATGGCCAGGCCGATTCCGGCGATACGACGGCGCAGCTCGGCGGTGACGAGATCGAGATCCTCGATCGGCTGTGGGGCGCTGGCGCCGCTGGCATCGAGACGGTGGTCCTGCATCGGAGCTCCTGGCGATTCGAATGCGGAGCACGATCGCTCCGTACCGGTATGAATCGGCAGCACGAGCCCCGTCGTGAGGGCCTGGCGACCTCAGGATCCGAACATGGCCATCCACTGGTCGGCGGTGCGAGGCGCGAACACGTAGTTCGAGGCCCGGGTGTCGCCCATCGACGCCGATGCCTGCGGGGCATAGAGGTGTCCGGGGAACAACGTGGCCTCGTCGGGGATGCGGGCGAGCCGTTGGGTGATCGACTCGTACATCTCGCGGGGATCACCGCCGGGGAGATCGGTGCGGCCGCACCCCTCGAGGAACAGCGTGTCTCCTGCGACCAGACGGTCGTCGACGTAGAAGCACTGGCTGCCCGGCGTGTGGCCGGGGGTGTGGATCAGCTCGATCTCGATGGCTCCCACCTGCACGACATCGCCGCTGGCGTGGCGCACCAGATCGGTCTCGGCGACATCGGTGACCTTGCGGACCAGGTCGGCCTCGGGATCCTGGACGTGGATGGGAACCGACACCACCTCGAGCAGCTCCGCGATCCCGGCGATGGAGAACCCCATCATGTCGCCGCCGACGTGGTCGGGGTGATAGTGGGTGGCGAGGACGCCTGTCAGGGTCATGTCATCGGCAGCCAGCACGTCGACGAGGCCCTGGGGGTCATAGGCCGGATCGACGACGACGGCCTCACCCGTCTCGCGGTCACCGATCAGGTACATGAAGTTGACCATCTGGCGGGCGACCATGTCGTCGGTGGCGACATCGCGCCCCGACAGCAGCTGACGGAAGTACAAGCGATCCTCGGTCATCGCTTCAACCTACTGCCTCGTCGCCCTGCGAGCCGATGGCGCAACGCCGGCGGACGCGGGGTCGGGTCACGCCCTCAGGCGATGTCGTCGTCGTTGGGATCGGAGCCGACCGGACGATCGTCCTCGCCGTCCTCGTCGCTCGTCGGGATGGCGATGACCTCGGTGAGTTCGGCATGGCTGCGGCGCCGCCACGCCTCCTCGGCCAGCGACACCACTTCGCGCACCGGGATGCCGATGTGGCGGGCTGCCAGGGTGGCGTCGGCGTGTTCGACCTTGACTCGTCCCGTGCTGACCTCGACGCGCACACGCCGTCCGTCGACGTCGACCTCTTCGACGTTGCGCGACGCCGGCCACTGCTCGATGCGCTGCGCCCGGATCGCGTGGGTGCCGGTCTCGTTCGCCATCACGCCGCTGACCTGGCCCGCGAGAGGCGAGTCCACCAATGCCGCCATGACGTGACCCGGCAGACCGCGGCCACGAATCACCGGCGTGACCCAGACGTCGTGGGCGCCGGCGTCGAGCACCGCTGCCATGGCGTGGCCCATCGTCTCCCCGGTGACATCGTCGAGGGTCGCTTCGAGCAACGTCACCGGTTGGCCCGGAGCGAGATCGGCGGAGGCGACGCCGGTGACCACCTGGGTGACCCGGGGGCGGCCGTCGATCTCTGCGACACCGGCGCCGAAACCCGACGCCTGCACCACCATCGACGGCATCGGTCCCCAGTCGGTGACCAACGACGACAGCAACGCCGCACCGGCCGGTGTGGTCAACTCCATCGCGATGTCGAGCCCATAGGTCGGTGCGGAACGCAACAGTTCGACGGTCAGGGGGGTCGGGACGGGCACCATGCCGAGCCCACCACGCACCATGCCGCGCCCGAGGGCGATGGGGCTGGCGTAGACCTCGTCGATGCCGAGCACCTCGAGCGCCGCGCACGTGCCGACGACCTCGAGAATGGTGCTCAGGTCACCGAGCTCGTGGAAGTGGAGCTGGTCGGCAGGGCGGCGATGGACCCGCCCGTCGGCCTCGACCAGCAGGTCGAACGCCGCTTGGGCCCGGCGACGGACGCGAGCCGGCAGGCGGGCTTCGTCGATCATCGCGGCGATGTGGCGACCGGTGCGCACGACCGAGGTCTCCTCGCAGGCCACATGCACCCGGGTGGCCGCCACGCCGCTGCGGCGCACCGGATGCGCCTCGAACTCCCAGCCGACCAGCGGGAGTCGATCGCACAACGCCCGGACCTCGTCGAGGTCGGCGCCGGCGTCGACGAGGCTCCCGAGCGCCATCTCGCCGGTGACCCCGCTGAAGCAGTGGAACCACGAGATGGCTGCGCCCTCGGCCATCAGTGGGTCTCGCCCAGCGATGTCCACCGAGCGGCGGAACCGGGCACGACGCCGAATTCGGGGCAGGCACGTCGATCCATGCCTCTATCCTGGCGTGCCGTGACCAAAACCCTCCCTCCTGTGGCGTCGGTGGGCTACCTGGGTCCGGCCGGAACGTTCACCGAAGCCGCGGTGCTGACCCAGCCCGACCTGGCCCGAGCCGAGCACGTGCTGTGCCGCAGCCACGCCGACGTGTTGACCCGTACGACCGAGGGCGAGGTCGACCTGGGCTTCTGCGCCATCGAGAACTCCATCGAGGGGACGGTGAACGTCATCCAGGATGCGCTGGCGTTCGAGACCGACCTGTTGATCCAACGTGAGGTCGTCATCCCGATCTCGATGCACATCCTGGTGCAGCCGGGGGCATCACTCGCCGACGTCAAACAGGTCATCTCCTACCCCCATGCGCTGGCCCAGGTGCGGCGATGGATCCGCTCCGAGCTCCCCGACGCCGAGACCGTCGCCGCGAACTCGACCGCCGACGCAGCTCGCCTCTTGGCCGACTCGGGCGAGGTCACCCAGTGCGCGGTCGGCACTGCGTTGGCGGCCGAACGGTACGGACTCGAGATCGCTGCGTCGGGGATCGAGGACCACCCCGAGAACCAGACCCGGTTCGTGGTGCTCGCTCGCTCGGGCGTGCCGGCACCGACGGGCCACGACAAGACGAGCATCGTCGTGTTCCAGCGGGCCGATCGACCGGGCTCGTTGTTGGCGATCCTGCAGGAGTTCGCGGCCCGATCGATCAACCTCACCAAGCTGGAGTCGCGACCCACACGCGAGGGTCTCGGTCACTATTGCTTCCTGCTCGACCTCGAGGGTCACATCGGCGATGAGCTCGTGGCCGACTGCCTGAAGAGCCTCTATGCCACCCAGGCCTCGGTGAAGCTGCTCGGGTCCTACCCGGCCGCAGGCGAAGCCGCCCACGAGGTCCGCGCCGAAGCCGACGCCGCCTGGCGCAGCGCCGAGACCTGGCTCGACGCCCTGCGCGCCCAGCAGTACTGACAGCCACCGGCCAACCGCTCTGGCGCCGTACACGGTCGCTCTGGCAACCATTCTCGGCGCCAGTCCCCGCTGCCACCGGTTCTGGCGCCGAAATCGGTTGCCCTGGCCACCATTTTCGGCGCCAGTCCCCGCATGGGGCAGACTCGACGGGTGACCACCACCGCGACGATCGCCCTCTGCGTGGCGGGCGTGTGCGCAGGCGCCAACTGGTGGAGCCGATGGGTCGGCAACCGCCGTGTCGAGATCATCACCAAGCCCGCGACGCTCGTCGCTCTCATCGCAGTGGCCCTGTCGATCGAGCCGGTGGAACCCGCCGTGCGCGCCTGGTTCGTGGCCGGTCTCGTCCTGAGCCTCGTCGGCGATGTGGTCCTGCTGGGCGACGACGCATGGTTCGTCGCGGGCCTGGGGGCGTTCCTCGCCGGCCACCTTGCCTACATCGCCGGTTTCGTCGTCGCGCCGAGTTGGCGATGGGGGTACCTCGCGCTGGCCGCACTCCCGGTCGCCGCACTCGTCGCGACTGCGGGGCGACGCATCATTGCCGGCGCCGCCGCGCGCGATTCCCGGCTGGCCGGGCCAGTCGTCGCCTACCTGGTCATCATCTCGGCCATGCTGCTGGCGGCCGCCGCAGCCGGCAATGCGTGGGCCGTGATCGGCGCTGCGCTGTTCGTCGTGTCGGACACGATCCTCGGCTGGAACCGCTTCGTCGGCCCGAGCGCCCTGGCCGCTCCTGCGATCATGATCACGTACCACCTGGCCCAGGCTGCCCTGGTGATCTCGCTCGTCTGACCAGCGTGCGGGCAGCGGGCTCGTGCGCACGAGAATCCGTCGGCGCAACCCGACCGGCAGCCTCGGCGTGGGCTGAACCCATCGACCGGTCTGGCGCCATGAACGGTCGCCCTGGCGACCATTCTCGGCGCCAGTCTGCGGTTCGGCTCGCAGCTCACCGGTAGCGTCGCGGCGATGCCTCGCCGGCCGCCACTCCCGTTGATCTTCGCCATCACCGTCACCGGCATCATGGCGAACTCGCTCGTGTCGCCGGCGCTGCCCGACATCCTCGACGACTTCGGCCGAAGCGACGCAGCGTCGGGTGTTCTCGTCGCCTCGGGCTCGGTACCCGGCATCATCGTTGCGCCGCTGGTCGGCGTCGCCGCCGACCGACTCGGCCGCAAGGCGGTTCTCGTGCCGTGCCTGCTGATCTTCGGCATCTTCGGCATCGTCGGAGCCTTCGCGCCCACCTTCGAACTCCTCGTCCTCAGCCGGCTGCTGTTGGGATTCGGTTCGGCCGGACTCATCAACCTCTCGGTCGTCATGATCGGCGACAACTGGACCGGAGCCGACCGAACCCGCATGATCGGACGAAACTCCGCGGTCCTCACGACCGGTCTCGCCGCGCTGCCGCTGATCTCGGGTCTGCTCACCGAACTCACCAGCTGGCGAGTGGCGTTCGGGCTCTACGGCTTCGGCATCGCGACCGCCGGCGCCACCCTGGTCCTGCTCGACAATTTCAAGCCCGACCAGGTCGCGGACCTCCGAGGCCAACTACGCGACTCGATCGAGCTGGTCAAGACCCCCGTGCTGCGCACCACCCTGCTCAGCGGGTCGACGATCTTCGCGATCATCTTCGGCGTCTTCTTGACGGCGTTCCCCCTCCACCTCGAGGACCGATTCGGGCTCTCGGCGGGATGGCGCGGTGCAGTTCTCGCGGTCCCGGCGCTGAGCTCCACGCTCGTTGCCATGAACATCGCCGGGCTACGCCAGCGTCTGGGCCTGCGGGGTCTGCTCGTCGCAGGCTCAGGGGTCTTCGCCGTTGCGTTCATCGTCATGGGGGTCACTCCCGTGCTGGCGCTGGCCGTCATCGCTGCGTTCGTCTATGGCCTCGGCGAGGGGGCCCTCAT
Source organism: uncultured Acidimicrobiaceae bacterium (assembly GCA_963716795.1). Classification (GTDB taxonomy): domain Bacteria; phylum Actinomycetota; class Acidimicrobiia; order Acidimicrobiales; family UBA8592; genus CAVQUE01. The sequence continues at coordinate 66,630 of CAVQUE010000015.1, forward strand.
TCCGACGCTCCAGGACGTTGCGGCATCGGTTCCACCCGACCATCTCCGCGGCGCGGCGCTCGCGACGTGGGTCGGCGCCGCGCGACTCGGCCAGAGCTCGGGGCCCCTGCTGGCAACGCCGCTGATCGCCGTCGGGGGCACCGGTGCGACGATCGTGATCGGCGGTGTCGCCGCGGGCGGCATCTTGGCGATGAAGCTCTGGGGGCCCATCGACGACCGAGGCCTCGATGCGGCTCGATCGTCGTAGCCACCGGCGCGGCATCACGGCTTCGGGCGATGCAACCATCACCCGAAAGCTCGAGCGGAGAGAGAGGGATTTGAACCCTCGAACGAGGTTACCCCCGTTACTTCCTTAGCAGGGAAGCGCCTTCAACCTGACTCGGCCATCTCTCCCGAAGCGCTGACTCTAGTGCCCTCGTCGGGAAATGGCGACGGCGCCACCCGTGGCCTCGTCATGACCGCAGTAGCCTTGGCGCCCTGGAGGGATGGCAGAGCGGACGAATGCGACGGTCTTGAAAACCGTTGAGGCTTCACGGTCTCCGGGGGTTCGAATCCCCCTCCCTCCGCGGTATCTCGTCGGCTAAGACTGTGCGATGGGATTCTTTGCGTGGATCGCCGTCGGACTCATCGCCGGAGTCGTGGCGCGCATCGTCGTGCGGCCCGACCGCCGGCTCGGGTGTCTCGGGACGATTGCGGTCGGCCTCGCGGGATCGCTGATCGGTGGCACCCTTGCGAACGTCGTCGCTGGTGACGGGTTCGACCTGGCCGCAAGCGGCATCATCGGATCGGTCATCGGCACCATCTTCATTCTCGCCCTGGCCCGATTGCGCAATCCGCCACCACCTCGACCTCGCTGATCCACATTGCACGACCCCCACTCGACCCTGGTCGTTGCGGAGATCCCGGCGCCGAACGCCGCCCAAGCCGTATGAGCATGGAGCGCACCGATACGCACGACGTCGGAGTCTCTCTGAAGAACAGCCGTCAATGAACGAATTCTGGGCGCGCTGATATGCTCCCCGCGGTATCCGCCGATACCGATCAATTGTTCAACGAGCGATCAGGCTCGTTGCCAGACCTTCGGGGCACGACCACGCGAACCGGTGGCGTGCTTGGCGATGACCGCTGCGTCGGTCACTTCGGCGACCTCGCCGGACGGCATCAGATCGATTGCCTTGCGGGTGGTGGCAGGGCTTCCGCCCAGCGCATCCTGCAGGTCGGCAATGGTGAACGTCGAGCTCGATGGCATCGCCCGCATGTGTTCTTGGATCGCCTCGACACTCACACGCTTGGCCCACGTCGACCGCGTCGATCCGGCAGCGGTCCGCCGGGTCCCGGAGCGCAGCAGGCCCGCCCGACGGAGGACATCGCTGGGTACCCCCATGTCCTCGAAGGCCGCGACCGGGATGTCGCGGTCCTGGGCGTAGGTGCGGGCCTCGGCCACGAACGCGGCTTCGAGCTCGGAACCATCGGCTGCCTTCGCCTTGGTCAGCGAAGCGCGGGCCTCGAGTTCGGCCAAACGATCACCGGCCTCGGCCGCCTCGACGATGGATGCCTCTGCGGCCGCGACCGCGACGTCGTCGACGGCGGTGGCGGGGTTGGCGATGAAATCGAGATAGCGACGGACGGCTTCTTGGGCGGAATTCGACATAGGTCGCACGCTAGCATCACACAACGCTCGAGTGACAAATAGTGTGAGGGTTTCGCATCACCAGTCACACCCAGGTGTCTGACGAATAGCGTTCATCCCTCGGCTCAGTTCGCCAAATCGACGAAGATGCGCTCGACGCTGCCGATTGCGATCTCGAACGCTTCTTTCTGATGGCGCGTCGTCAACGGGTGTTCCATCTGCGTTCGCCATTCCTGCACCGTCGCCACCGCACGGGCGCGCACGTCATCGGCGCCGGTGTCGGGGGCCAGACCCAGTCGCGCATACGGGGCGGTACCGAGTGATCCGACGACCCGCTCCAGGCGATCGCCGAGATCGGGATCGAACCCGAGCGAGCCACTCCGGAGATGGTTGAGAAGACGCAGCTCGGCGATCTCGTGGGCATTGGCGACGACCCGTTCGAGCTCGTCGGCGAGCGCCCCGGACGTCTCCGGCGACCGCACCACGATGCTGCGCAGAGCCAGCAGCGCCACCCGGGCCTTCAGGACCGACCGGCGCTCCCGGAAGACCGTGTCGAGCAGGCCACGGAGATGATCGACCCCACTGTGCAGCGACAGCTGCGCGGCCAACGCCCCGGCCGTGTCGGCTTGGCCCGCACGAATCAGCGCGACCGACAACCGCAGACCGAACAGGCCGAACCGACCCAACAGGTGCTCGCGCTCCATCGGGATCAGACCGAACGCCTCGGGGGTCTGAGCGAATCGGTCGACAGAGATCAACAGCGCCTCGACGTCGCCGACCGGCGCATCGGCGAGTGTCCGCAGGGCCCGGTACTCGTCCTCGCGCATGGTCGCGGCCGCCTCGGCGATCAGACCGGCGACGGGCAGGACCGTCTGGCACAGCCGCCGAATCGCAGGATCGGACCGGTAGCGCGCTGCGATCGCGCTGGCCGACACCATGGCGTCCAACCGACCGACGCCGATCTCGTCCGCCCGCGACAGCACCCCGATGGTGTTGACCGGCGAGGGCTGGCTCGCGGCCTGGTCGTGGAATGCCTCGAGGAACCGTCGGTCCGACGCATGGAGATGGCGCATCAGGTAGATGACGGCATCGGCATCGGTCTCGCGTTCGTCCTCGGGCGCCAGGAACCGCATCGCGCGCTCGGACACGTCGTCGGACAGCGACGCGATCCCCGGTGTGTCGATCAGGGTCATGTCGGCGAGCGACGACGACGGCCAGTCGATGACCAGGCGGTCGATGTCGGCCGGATCGCGCCCACCCAATTCGATGTGCAATGCGCCGTCGGCGCGCGAGAACGGCGTCGGCACGGGCGCTCCGGCGAGCGGGTGGATGGTCACCCCGTACCCCAGCCCATTCTGGAACCAGGACACGATGCGGGTGCACTCGCCGGCATCGGTGGGCGCGAGCTGTTCGCCGACCAGTGCGTTCAACAGGGTCGATTTGCCGGCCTTGACCTTGCCGGCGAAGGCGACCCGCAGCGGACCATCGAGGCGAGCCCGCGCCCGCGCCAGCGTGGCGAGGGTGTCGGGATCGGTGGTGGTCCGCTCGGCGAGATCGAACAGGCCCCGAACCTCGGTGAGCAGTCGTTCACTCATGGCGAGCCCTCACCGTTCCGCCACGAGGGCTCGGCACCGTTCGTCGAGCTGGCGGATCAGTCGCAGCTCCTCGTCGAGCTCCCGGATACGTGCGGTACGGGTGGCCTCGTCGGCCTTGACGGCGTCCTGGGCCGCACCGACGGCCTCGGCGCTCGACCGCGACAACTCCTCGGCACGGGCGGTGAACACGTCACGCAGCTCACGTTGGACCTCACGCAGTGTGTCCCGGCTGTCCTTGGTGACGTGGAACGACACCTCGTCGACGTACTTGCGCACCGCCTGTTTGGCCTGCTGGCGCCGAGCCGTGATCTGGCGGTCGCGATCGTCCTTCAGCGCCTTGCGGCCCATGAACAGCCCTGCGACGACACCCAGCGGCGCGGCGATGACCGCCACGGGCGCCAACAACGTGCCCGCCAGCGACACCATCAGGGGCCCCGAATAGCCACCGCGCAAGGCGGTGAAACCCTGGCTGAGCGCACCGCTCTCGTCGAATTCGGGCGCCTGTGTCGATGGCGATACCTGGCAAGCGACTGCACCGGCGCCGCCACCGGCACCGACGCCACCAACTCGTGTTCGGCATCGGAGAAATGGCGCTCGACGTCGGCCACCAACTCGTCGACCCGACGCGACAGCATCGAGAAGTTCTCGACCACATGGGTGGTCATGCGGGAGTAGAGGTCCGCTTCGAACTCGACCCAGATCTCCCCCGGATCGGCCTCGTCGAGCGTGGCGTCGGCATCGCTGAGCGTCCGGCGAGTCCGGGCTCGGAGGTCGTGATCGACCGACGAGTTGAGGTCGGCCATCCCGTCGTTGAGGGTGACCTGCCAGCGTGCTGCACGGCTCTTGAGGGCCTCGGCACGTTCGCGGGCCGAGACGAGCTCGGCGACCAGGGCGGCGGAGGCCGCAGGGTCGGCCAACACGCTGCGCTCGGCATCACGCGGACCCCGGAGCTGCTCGAGCGTCGACCGGACGTCGTGGAGTGCCGCGGCCGACACCACCGTCTCGCCCGGCACGATGACCTCGCGCTGCAGGGTCGTGATGAGCTCGACGAAACCGGACTCCTTCAGCAGCGAGCGATCGTTGCTCGAGCGAGCCATGCGATGCACCGTCGACGAGATGGCGAGCACGGGGCCGTCGAGCCCGGCCGTTCGCAGATGTCCGGTGGAGATGTCGAGAATCCGTCGCCACTCCGGGTAGAGGTCGATCTTGCTGATGGCATGCAGGACCGTGGGGCACAGCTCGTGGGCGTGGCGGAGAAACGCCAGCTCGGGCGCGGTCATCTCCTGGCTGGCGTCGGTCACGAACACCACGGCATCGGCATCGGTCAACGCCGCGATGGTCACCGCACCGTGGGCCGACTCGAGACCGCCCACGCCGGGGGTATCGACCAGCACGACACCGCCGGCCAGGAACGGCGACGGACATCCGAGCTCGACGTGCACCAGTGCCTTGGTGTTGGCCGGGTTACCGGCCTCGGAGACGAAGGCCTCGACGTCGTCGGGGTCGAACGTCTCGCCGACGAGGCCGATGCCGTCGGTCTCGCGGCGAAACGCAGTCGCCGTCGGCTCGGCCGAACGGCGCACCACGGTCGGCACGGCGGTGGCGACGTCGTCGTCGACCGGGCACAGGTCCCGCCCGAGCAGCTCGTTGACCAGCGTGCTCTTTCCCTGCTTGAACTCGCCGACCACCATGATCCGGACCCCGGGCTCGGCCAGCCGGGCCACCGTGGCGGCCAGGCGTGCCGACAGGTCCTCGCGCCCGAGATGCGCACTGAGGCGCCGGGTCCGGTCGACGAGCTCGGGGACGGGAGCCTTGGTGGGATCAGGTCGATTCACGCATCGTCCATCATGCCACCCGCCATGTCGTCGATCGGCGCCATGTCTTCGATGGGGGGTTCGGGCGGCAGGGCCTCGTGCGCGGGAGCCTCGTGGACGGGCTCGACGTACTCCTCGACGGGCATCTCGACGATCTCGGCGTACTCCTCGACGGGCGGGGCGTACTCCTCCACCGGCGGGGCGTACTCGGCTCCGACCGGCGGTGTGTACTCCTCGACCGGTGGGGCGTACTCAGGCTCGACGGCCGGGGTGTACTCATCGACGGGCTTCGCGTACTCGGGCTCCTCGTAGCCCGGATCACGCTCCTCCTGGGGGGTGTGGTGGTCGTCGACGGGCTTGGCGTACTCGGGCTCCTCGTAGCCCGGATCATGCTCATCGTGCGGCTTGCCGTACCCGGGCTCCTCGGGGATCGGCCGACCGTACTCATCGACGGGCAACTCCACCGGCAGCTCCGGCTCATACCCCGGGTCATGCTCATCATGGGGCTTGCCGTACTCCGGCTCCTCATGCTCATCCACGGGCTTGCCGTACTCCGGCTCCTCGTACCCCGGGTCCTCGGGGATCGGCCGACCGTACTCATCGACGGGCAACTCCACCGGCAGCTCCGGCTCATACCCCGGGTCATGCTCATCATGAGGCTTGCCGTACTCCGGCTCCTCATGCTCATCTGAGGCTTGCCGTACTCCGGCTCCTCATGCTCATCATGGGGCTTGCCGTACTCCGGCTCCTCATGCTCATCATGGGGCTTGCCGTACTCCGGCTCCTCATGCTCATCATGGGGCTTGCCGTACTCCGGCTCCTCATGCTCATCATGAGGCTTGCCGTACTCCGGCTCCTCATGCTCATCATGAGGCTTGCCGTCTCGGCTCATGCTCATCGGGCGCCGTGTCGTCATGGGGCGGCCGGTGATGCGCGTCGTGATGGTCGTCGACCCACTGTGTGCCGTCGGGACCATGGTGGTAGTAGCCGCCCTCGCCGTGGCCGACCCACCCCGAGTCGGGGGCCCGGTACTCCCAGCCCCGCTCGGCGTCGTAGCGGAGCTGGTGCTCCTCGCCCTCGATGATCACCGTGTAACCGTCGTGGGGGTTGCCGTGGACCGGATGCTCGCCGTAACTGGGTGGCGGTTCGTGGTGGCCGCCATCCCAGGGTTCGACGTGGGGCGGTTCCTCGTGCCATTCCACCCCGCCCCCTTCGGTGCGGGTGTAGTGCTCGCCGGTCGCAGGGCGGAAGCCGATGTCGCGGCCGTCGGGGTGGTGCATCTCCCAGCCGCCGGTCTCGGGCTCGGGCATCACCGGCACCCGCATCCCACCCACCATGCAGTGCCAGCCCGCGTCGGCGTCACCCATGACCATCATGTCGCCGAGGAACGCCGGCGGTTCGCCCATATCCATGGCCTCGGTGCGGAGCTCCTCCCACTCGGCCATGCGCTCTTCGAGCTGGGCGATGGTCGCCTCGTACTCGGCGCCGAGCTCGGAGCGCAGCTGCTCCATGGCCTCCTGCCACTCGGCCTCGGCCGGAGGATCGATTCCCTGTTCTCGCATGGTTGCCTCGGGATCGGCAATCATTGCCTCGCGCATCTCGTCGCTACCGAAAAGACTGCGGAACATGTCGAGCACATCGATGTCCATCGTCTGACCTCTGGTCGTGGGTGCGGCTCGTCACCGCCGGGTGGGTTCGTGTAACCAGACGCAGATTCGGCGTCTGGTTACACGAGTCTTCCAGATGGCCCATACGGTGACGGCGGCCACGTCACCCTGGCGACGAGCGCGCATCCCCACCACTGGTCGAGGAGCAAGTAGATGACCTATCAGCTCGGAGTCGATCTCGGCACGACCTACACGGCCGCGGCCGTCGCCCGGGGCGACGAGGTGACCATCGTCCATCTCGGCACCCGAAGCGCATCGGTGCCGTCGGTGGTCTTCTTGAAAGAGGACGAGACGATCCTCGTCGGCGAGGCAGCAGTCCGGCGCGGCACCACCGAGGGCCACCGGGTCGCGCGCGAGTTCAAGCGCCGCATCGGCGACACCACCCCGATCATCCTCGGCAGCACGCCCTACTCCGCCGAGGCGCTGATGGCCCGCCTGCTCGGCTGGGTCGTCGAGGAGGTCACCCGACGCGAGGGCGGACCCCCCGAGAGCGTCACCGTCACCCACCCCGCCAACTGGGGCAACTACAAGAAGGACCTGCTGCAACAGGCCATCCGCCTGGCCGACATCTCGGCTGCGACCCTCATCACCGAACCCGAAGCCGCAGTGCTGCACTACGCCTCGCAGGCCCGAATCGACACCGGACGCGTCATCGCCGTCTATGACCTCGGCGGCGGCACCTTCGATGCCGCGATCCTGCGCAAGACCGCCGACGGATTCGAACCGCTGGGCACGCCCGAGGGCATCGAACGCCTGGGCGGCATCGATTTCGACGAGGCCGTGTTCAGCCATGTGCAACGCGCCCTCGCAGCGGCGAACATCGCCGTCGATGCGACCGATCCCCAGACCGTGTCGGCGCTGTGGCGTCTGCGCGACGAGTGCGCCGAGGCCAAAGAGGCATTGTCGGCCGACAGCGACGTCGCCATCCCGGTGCTGTTGCCCAACGTGTCGACCGAGGTCCGCCTGACCCGCGGCGAGTTCGAGTCGATGATCCGTCCGAGCCTCGCCGACAGCCTGGGAGCGATGCAGCGGGCCGTGCGTGGCGCCGGCTTGGAGATGAACCAGATCGACGCAGTGCTCCTGGTGGGCGGCAGCTCGCGTATTCCGCTGATCGGCGAACTCGTCGCCGGCGAGCTCGGTCGGCCCATCGTCGTCGATGCCCATCCCAAGCATGCGATCGCGCTCGGCGCCGCCCTGTACGGCGCACATCACGCCGGCTCGTCCGGCGGTGGCGCATCGGGACCCGGTGCGACAGCAGCAGCCGGCGGTGCGGCGGCTGCCGCCGCGGGGCTCGCCGCTGCCGCAGCAGCGACACCTCCTGCCGAGCCGCCCACGCCCCCGGCTCCCGAGCCTGCACCGAGCCCGGCTGCTGCCGATGTCCCCACCGAAGCCACGCCGGCGGTGCCGACCGCGCCGCCCGCAGCCCGGGTCACTGCCGCGTCAGCGCCACCCCCGGTGACACCGACCTCGCTGCAGCCGCCGCAGTCCGCCGAGGGAGGCGGCCCGAACAAGGCCCTGATCATCGGCGCCGTTGCCGCCGTCCTGGCGGTGATCGTCGGGGTCGGCGTCTTCGCGCTCGGAGGCGGCGACGGCGACGACACCACCGATGTCGATGCCACCGCCGATGGCGAGGCGGCGACCGACGCCGACGACGGCTCAGCGGATGCAACCGATGCAGACGATGCCGCCGACACCGCCGGTCAGGCGATGGCGCGGTCGCCCCCACCGACCCCACGCCGGCTCCCACCGAGGCACCCGAGCCCACGGTCGCAGCCACACCGGTTCCCACCGAGGAACCCACTGCGGTGCCGTCGCCGACGCCGTTGCCGTTCCCGCCCGACGCCCGTCGCGTCGAGCTCACCCAGATCGAACCGAACGGCTCGACCTTCGAGATCTTCTACGACACGTTCAACTACGAACCGAGCTTCGCCGGGGGTGAGTTCCACATCCACTTCTTCTGGGACGTCTACCCACCCGAGAGCGTGGGCTCGGCATCATCGCGCCCAGAACCCCTGGACGGTATGGGCATTCGACGACAACGGCGACAAGCGCTTCGACGACCCGGACCTGGCCTTCGCGTCGCCGCCGGCCGACGCCTCGGGCATCTGCGCCATCGTGGCCAACGCTCGGACCACGAGGTCGACTCCCCCGAGACTGGTCGATGCCACGGTGTCGTGCATCGACCTCCCGTGAGGCTGGCCCGACGCGCCCTTCAGAGCACCGTCGAGCCGTACATCTCGCCCAAGTGGGTCGCTGATCAACTCGATCCGTTCGCCGTCGGGTCCCGGCAGGTAGAGCGACGAGCCGTCGACGTGGCTGTACTCCACGCCGGCAGCGTCGAGCCGATCCTTGATGGCACGCCAGTTGTCCTCGGGCACCGAGATGGCCAGGTGGTGGAGCCCACCGAGGACCTCGCCGTAGGGTCCGAGGTCGAGGCCGGGGAAGTCGAAGAAGGCCAGGGCGTTGCCGTTGCCGATGTCGAAGAAGAAGTGCGTCGAGCCCTGGTAGTCGCGGTTCTCGAAGACCTCGGTGAGCGGGAAGCCCAACAGGTCCTGGTAGAAGGCGATCGTGGTCTCGACGTCGGTGGCCAACAGGGCGACGTGGTGCACGCCGCGGGCGCTCGATGCGGGTCGTTCGCCCGATGGCGCGAGGTGGCGGGAGCGGATGGCTTCCCACTCGGCGGTGCGGTCGATGTCTGCTCCGTGTCGGCTCATCGTGGTTCTCCTCGTCGGGTACGCTTCCACGATAGTTCAAATCTGAACTGATTGCACGGTCGTTCGACGCTGCCCGCACCTGCTCGGATCCGGGCCGGCCTGCCGCCGGCGCCTCACCGATCGGCTGCGCCCTCTACCCTGCCCGAGGTGACCGACGACGAGCTGATGCAGATGGCCCTCGACGAGGCCCGTGTGGCGCTCGACCACGACGACGTACCCGTCGGCGCGCTGGTCGTGGTCGACGGGGCCGTCGTCGCCCGCCGCCACAACGAACGCGAGCACCAGGGCGACCCCACTGCGCACGCCGAGCTGCTCGCCCTTCGCGACGCAGCGGCGGCCGTCGGCTCCTCACGTCTCGACGGCGCCACCCTCGTGTCGACGCTCGAGCCGTGCCCGATGTGTGCCGGCGCCGCGCTCCTGGCCCGGGTGCAGCGGGTGGTCTTCGGCGCCGACGATCTCAAGGGTGGCGCCATGGGCAGCCTCTACAACCTCGGTGCCGACCCGCGGCTCAACCACGAGATCGAGGTACGCCCGCGGGTCCGAGCCGACGAGAGCGCAACACTGCTGAGCGACTTCTTCGCCACCAAGCGCCCCTGACCGACTCCCGGCGCTGACCCGGACGCCTCGTGCACCCGACCCGGCGCGCTCACCGGGCCGCGAGCGCGAGCCCGGTTCGGACGGACTCCCAGCCCCGATCGACCATGGCACCGAACACCGGCGCACCACCGAGATCGATGAGCGCCGTCGGCTGCCAATCGAGGCGGCACCCGTCGCCATCGGGGCGGACCTCGTAGCGACAGCGGTAGCGGACGATCTCGGGCGGCAGACCCTCGGTGAGTTCGAGCTCGAACATGGCCTCGTCGGGGCGATGATGGCGCAGGACCTCGACCACGACGCCACCGTCGGACCGGGTCAGCTCGCGTCGTGCACCCACGCCGCTCCCCGTCACCGAACAGGAGCGCAGTCCATCTCGGCCACCAGTCCAGGATCGCCCCGAAGTCGCCGACCACCGACCACAGGCGCCGACCGAGCATGCGATCACGGCACTGCGATGGTCGGTGATCCAGCACGGCCCGGACGCCGTGACCGGGTCGGGATCGCCCAGCACCGTCTCGATCATCAGGTGGCTGGCGGTGGCGTCGAGGTCGGTGAAGGATGCCGCGTCGGCGCGGATCGCCGCAGCGCCGGCGTCGCCGTCGAAGAAGCGGTCGGCGAGATCCGCGTGCGACGGCCACTGCACCACCGCGATGCCGGCCACCGGATCGAGCAGCTCACCGTGGTGGACCTCGAGGATCGAGATCTGGTCGTAGTCCCACATGCCCATGTGATGGCGCAGCGCCAGCGGGCCGTGGCTGGTGGTCCAACGACGATGGAACTCGGCGCAGGAGAGATCGGCACGCGGATGACAGAAGAACACGGTGCCGATACCCGGCGTCGGATCACCGAGCGGCCACACCCGACGGTGGCGACGCAGATGGCGACTGGCGATGGTCGCCAGCCCGAGGTCGGCGACGCTGCGGCAGGCATCGAGCAGCCGCCCGATGTCACCGACGCAGCGCAGCACCGCCGGCGGTGCTGCCGTGGTCGAGTCGATCGGCGTGTGCAGCGCGACCCGCACTGCGCGTTCCATCGGCCACGAGCGGCCTCGCCGACCGCACGCAGCGCCGCAGCGTCGGCGCCGATGGCAACGACCCCACGCTCGCCCGCCACCCCGGCTGGAGCGGCCGATCCTGCGTCGTCGGCGCTGCCGGGGCTCGGTGTCGTCGTCATCGGTGGAGCTTGACGCGTCCGTGGCCGGTTCGGCAACCGGCGCGTGCGCGTCGGCCGTCCGGTCGAGGGATGTCGACGCAACGTCGACGGCCTGCAATGCTCACGCGTCTGATGATCGTCGGCCTGCACCACATCGCATCTGTCGGTCCCCGACCTCGACGCGGCCGTGACCTTCTACACCGCGCACTTGGGCTTCACCGAGGCCTTCACCGGCGGGTGGGACGGCGACCGACCCGACAACGATCGGGTCATCGGCCTCGACCGCACCATCGCCCGCGTTGCCATGCTCCGCCACACCAACGCCTACCTGGAACTCTGGGAGTACACGCCACCCCGAACCGCGACCCGCTCGACGGCCCGGTGTCGCCCGCCGACCACGGCCTCGCGCACTTCTGCCTCCAGGTCACCGACATCGAAGCCGAGTACGAACGCCTCAGAGCGGCCGGGATGACCTTCCACGCGCCACCGCAACAACTCGGGACGTCCGCTGCCATCTACGGCCGCGATCCGTTCGGCACCATCATCGAGCTGTACGAGGTCGGCGGCCCCCACGGCCTCGATGCGTTCGGACCACCATCATGACCCGACCCGCCGACGCCGAGTTCGAACCGCCCGGCGCAGGGCAGTGGATTCTCGATCGCAGCCACTTCCCCGGCGGCACGACGCTCATCATGCGCGAGCTCGTGAGCGAAGCCGCCGACGCCGCGTACCGTCAGCAGTTCGCCGAGTTCGGGATCCCGGCCGAGACCCTGCAGATGGAGTTCGTGCAGGGCTATCCGTACACCCGGATCCGGCCTCTCGTCGGGGCCGATCGCACCACCACGTCGCAGCCGCCCGCGGTGGTGCTTCGCATCGCCACCCGGATCCATCCGGCATTTCGCGCCCGAACTCGGGCGGCCCGAGCCACCCTCGATGGCCGGGCCTGGGTCGCGGCCATCGACGAATGGCGAACCACGATCCGCCCGAGCCTGATCGAGGCGAACACTGCGTTCGGTGCGCTCGATCTCGATGCCGTCGACGACGACCGCCTCGCCGACCACGTCGCCGCCCTCATCACGCACCTGCGCCGCAACTACCAGGAGCACTTCCGCCTCCACGGCCACGATCTCGGCCCCATCGGGATGCTGGCCGCCGCCTGCTCCGGCTGGGGGATCGAAGCCGCAGATGTGCTCGCCGCCCTGGTCGGCGCGTCCCCATCGACCACCGAGCCCGCCCGACGGTTGCGTACGATCCGCGAAGCGCTCGACGCAACGTCGACCCGGCCGACGAGCCTCGACGATGTCCGCGACGCCGGTCCCGAGATCGCGGCCGAGCTCGATGCCTATCTCGAGCGCCATGGCTCGGTGCTGTGTAGCGGCTACGACCTCGACACCCCCACCCTCGGTGAACTCCCCGACCTCGTGCTCGCCACGATCCACAACATCGGCCCGGATCGGACCGACGCAACGCACCGGGTCTACGAAGAGATCGCCGCCGAACTCCGAAATCGTGTCCCGACACAGGAGCGGGATCGCTTCGACCAGCTCCTCGCCGATGCACGCTCGGCCATGGACCTACGAGACGACAACGGCCCCATCACCGTCGAGTGGCCCTCGGGGCTCTTGCGGCTGGCACTGTTGGCATCAGGGCGCCGTCACGTCCGCAGCGGTCGTCTGGCCTCTCCTGCACAGATGTTCGAACTGACCATCGATGAGGTCGAGCCCTTCGTGCGGTCGGGGGACGGCCCATCGGCCGACGAGCTCGCCGCACGCGAGCCGCGACCCGTCGCGCCGAGAAGGAGATGGACCCACCGCTGACGCTGGGCCCCGCCGAGGGCACGCCGCCCCTCGATGTGTTGCCGAGACCGCTGGCCGAGCTGATGCAGATCCTGACGGCGATCATGGACGAACTGGGCATGACGACCCACACCGACGCAGGGCACGGGAACGACCACCGTGCTCACCGGGCTCGGCATCGGCGACCACCACGACCGTCGGCCGGGTGTGCGCAGCCGAGACCGCCGACGCAGCATTCGACCGTCTCGAACCAGGCGACATCCTCGTCACCCGCACCACGACGCCTGCCTACAACATGGTGCTCACCCTGGTGGGCGGGCTCGTCACCGCCGAGGGCGGCCCGATGTCGCACGCCGCCGTGCTGTCGCGCGAGTTGGGTCTACCGGCGGTCATCGGCGTCGGCGACGGCGTTCACGGCCCTGGTCGACGGCGCCACCGTCGAGATCGACCCGACCGCCGGCACGGTGCGCCTCATCGACGCCGCCGACGCGCCGTAACCACCGGGCTCGATCACCGTCTCTGCCACCACGCTCGACAACGGAGGAACCCATGTCGCCAGCATCAGCGATGGAACGGCTCGCCGAGAAGCTCGCCGCAGCTGACCTCGATGAGGAGGAGACTGCGCTGCTGGTGTCGCTGCTCGCCGGAAGCAACGAGGACGAGGTCGCGGGCTTTGCGCTGCAGAAGCAGCAGCAGACGGCCGTCCCGACCATGCAGCTCGACCACAGATCACCGGCTTCATGGAAGAACGTGCTCGACGCTCCGACGAGCACTGGTTGTTCGACGGCTGCTACAAGTACCACTGATCGAGCGGCCGGGGGCGCAGGCAGCCGTCAGGGGTAGACGTCTGGCTGGTCCAGCGGCAGGTTGAGCCAGGAGACCAGCTGGCGGACCTCGTCGTACGCGGCCAGACGGGCCTCGTCGGTGCCGATCTCCTCGGCCCGCAGGATGGGTTCGTTGAGGCGACGGGCCATGCGGGGTCCGATCTCGAGCAGCCCGCCGCTGCCCTCGCTGGCCCACTTGGCCAGGACGTAGCGGACCAACGCGCCGACGGGTACGTCGATCGGCACGACCGAGGTTGGTGATCGTCGACAGCGGATCGGTGCGGCAGTACAGCGCGATGTCGGTCTTGAAGTTGGCGTCGGGGTCGTCGTCGTCCCAGGGCCCGTCCCAGGCCGTGAGCGTGATGACGGGGTCACCGGTCGGGTGCCTGGGTCGCGTCGAGGGGCTGCCGCGCGGGAGTTCCGCATGCTGGGGGCGTCGCCTCCGGCGTCGGGGAGTGTCCATCAGCCTCGCCCCACGTAGGGCATGGCTGCAGCCATGACCGTCATGGTCAACACGGTGGCATCGGGCGGCAGGCTCGCCATGTAGACCACGGCGCGGGCGACGTCGTCGACGTCCATGGTGGGTTCGGTGCGGATCGAGCCATCGGCTTGGGGCATACCGACGGCCATCGCCGCGGTGAGCGGCGTCGCCGCGTTGCCGATGTCGATCTGGCCGCAGGTGATGCCGTGGGCGCGACCATCGAGCGCCAACGAGCGCGTGAGCCCGGTGATGGCGTGTTTGGTCGCGGTGTAGGGCGCCGAGTGGGGGCGGGGCACGTGCGCGGAGATCGACCCGTTGTTGATGATCCGCCCACCACCCGGGTCCTGGCGCTTCATCTGGGCGAACGCCGCACGTGCGCACAGGAACGATCCGGTGAGGTTGACGTCGACGACGCGACGCCACTGGTCGAGGGTGAGGTCGTCGAAGGCGAACGGGTGGCGCACCGGATCCGGCGTTGTTGAACACCAGGTCGACGCGACCGTGCCGCTCGACGGTCGCTGCGAAGAGCCGTTCGACGTCGGCTTCGTCGGTGACGTCGCAGATCACCGGCGTCGCGGTCGGCCCGGCGCCGGCCGCGCTCAACGCAACGGTCTCGTCGAGAGCCTCGGCCCGGCGGCCCGCGACCACGACCTCCCAGCCGTCTGCGGCGAGCGCGACTGCGCTCGCCTGCCCGATGCCGGAACCTCCGCCGGTGATGATGGCCACGCCTCGTCGTTGCATGGGCCCATCGTCGCACGCACCGGTCCATACCCGTGGCCGCCATCCTGGTGCGCGGACGTTCCGGCGCCATGACCGGTCGCTCTGGCGACCATTCTCGGCGCCGGACGGCCGCGGGTGCCGCCGACGATGCCCGCCCGATAGCCTCCGAGGCGGAAGGTTGCCAGAGCGGACGAATGGGGCGGCCTCGAAAGCCGTTGAGGCACTTCGTGTCTCCGGGGGTTCGAATCCCCCACCTTCCGCCAATCTCGATGGCTCGTCGGATCGGGCCACCCATGGAGGCCGTCGGGCCGTCCGACCGCCGACGCAGCCGGGATCACGTCCAGGCGAACACGGGTTGTTCGAACTCCTCGACCCGGGCGTCGACTCGTCCCTCGACGGCGACCCAGCGGAACTGCACCAACACCGCACCGGTGGGCGCATGGATCAGGTCGGTTCCCAGCGGGCACCTGCACCACGGGTCGGTCGCTCTCGGGAATGGGCACGAAGCGCGGCGAGTCCTCTCGGCACAGCTCGTGCAGGCCGACCCGATACGCCGCGAGCACCTCTGCAGGTGCCGGCGCCAGCTCCAGATCGCCGCCACCCCACACCACGACGGGGGTCATGACGTAGCCGGATCGGGTCGGGTAGTCGTCGAGCAGACCCAGCACGGCCGTCTCGTCGAGGCGGACGCCGAGTTCTTCGTCCAGCTCCCGCAGCGCGGCGTCGATCGGGGTCTCGCCCGCATCGATCCGCCCACCGGGCAGTGCCCATTGGCGAGCGTGACTGTTCATGCGGGCGGCTCGGCGGCACAACAACAACGCAGCCCCACCGGCCACGCCCTGCATGCGACCGTCGAGATCGGCGACGTCGCCGGGGACGACATCGAGGACGTCGTCGCCGGGATCGACCGGATCGATACGGTCCGACCCTGCCACCGAATCGACGACGACGATCGCGACCGCGGCATGGCGGCGACCATCGAGGGCGTGCGACCGGCGATCGTGGGCTGCGAGGTTGGCTCGCAATGTCTCGCGCAGCTCGTCGGAGTAGTCCATCGAGTCGAGTCTGCCAGACGCGCCCGACTCGCTCGTCCGAGGCCGGCTCCGACCGGACTGCTACGCCGGGCCGATTCAGCCGAAGTCGACGTCCAGCTTCGCCAGGATGAGACGGGCCGCTCTCGTGGCGATGTCACGGTCGTAGCTGAGCGCGAACTTGTAGTGCCGCTCGCCGTCGACCTCATCGACCGGGCGACCCAACAGCGCTGCGGAGAAGTGCGGCGCCAACACCACCAGGCCCCATTCGGAACCGATCGTGTCGCTGGGTGCGACCTCGCCGCCGAAGACCCCGACACCCGGCACGGCCGGAACCCGCGGGCCGACTGCTGACACGAACCGGCAACTACGCGCCAGCGCCTCGTAGCGTCGGCGCGTCGCCGGGCCGAACGTCGAGCCCCGGTCGAAGGTGGCCAAGCACGCATGCTTCGCCCTGGCGGACGGCCTCACGTTCGAGATCCTGCGACAGCGCGTGGATCACACGACGGGGTCCGGTACGGACCTCGCCGCGATCGGCCACGAGCTGGAACGGAGACGTCGCCCGCTCGGGATAGCTCGCACGCACCGGTTCGAGACTGCGAATGCGCAGCGGCGCCGCGGTCAGCTCGGTCGGCAGACCAATGGCATAGCCCTGGGCATGGGTGGCACCGAGCGCCAGGGCGAACTCATGGTCGCGAATGCTCTCGATACCGGTCGACACGATCGCCGCACCGGTGCGTTCGGCCTGGGAACGCACGACACTGGCCACCCGACCGAGGTCTGCCGAGGCGCCCGACAGCAACAGCGAGCGGCTCAGTTTCACGACATCGGGCTCGAGCAACGGCAACAGCGGCAGCGACGGCGCCTCGATGCCGACGTCGTCGATGGCGATGCGGAATCCCATCGACCGGGCCCACGCCACCAGGTGGACGAGCTCGGCGGGCGAACCGTAGCTGTACATGTCGCTGAGCTCGAGGACCACCGGACACGCCTCGTTGACGCCGCTCAGGAGGTTCTCGAGGCTGGCCCGAGCTGCGACGTCGCGCCCGAACGCGGCGTCGAGCGCCAGCTCGGGCTCGACGTTGACGAACAGTGCGTGCCCACTGGTCGTGAGCACGTCGCGAGACTGCACGATGGCCTGCGTCTGGCACGCGATGTCGAGTTCTTTGAGCCGACCGTGCTTGGCCGCAGTGCCGAACATCGCCGCCGGTTCGCTCAACGGCGACTGCACCGGCCCACGGGCGAGGGCCTCGTAACCGACGACCGAATCGTCGAGGAGCGAGACGATCGGCTGGTAGACCATCGAGATCAACTCGTCACGCAGGATCCGATCGAGCTCGTCGAGCTCGTCCGTGCGTACCGGCGCGCCCGGGCGCGGCCCGTTGGGCCTCGGCCAGTGCCGGATCCACCATCGCATTCGCCATGCCCACTCCCTCGGTCACAGAACACCCGTCCATCGGCACGACGCACGAGAAAGTGGAGGAGCGACTGGGCCTGCGAGCCCAATCCTGTGGTCCCACGCGGCAAACGCACCGTCGGAGGCGACGGGGACCCAGCACCCGGGCTCGGCCGCGAGACGAACGCGCTGGTCGCACCCTCTCGGCGGACCGCTAGACTCGGCGTCCGTCCGCATGGACCCAGCGCTCGTAGCTCAATTGGATAGAGCATCTGACTACGGATCAGAAGGTTGGGGGTTCGAGTCCCTCCGAGCGCGCTGAGGCGAAACCTCCGCTGAGCGGGGGTTTCGTGCGTTTTCCTGCATGGGGCATCGAGGCGGCCGGCCATGCCGGCGTCACAAGGTGGTTTCGTAGGGTCGATCGGTTCGGCGCACCAGCGGGGATGCGGTGTGACCGCGGGACGCCCCAGCGGGGTGACACTCAGCCGGAGGAGTTCTGTCGCACTCATCGCGTCGCTCACGCACGAGATCGGGATCCCTAGCGGTCGGCCGCCTCGCGGTCGGCTCGGATCAGCTCGACGATCTCGTCCAAGGACACTCGTCGGGGTTCGCGCGTCCCGACTTCGGTGTCGAAGCGGGCGAGCGCTGCTTCGAATGCAGAAGGTTCGCAACCCTTGACATCGCTCGGTCCACCCATGGTTCGTCTCCCTCGCCCACGAGCACGCCAGAGTTACACGCTCGTACTTCGCAGCGCTCGAGCCACTCCGAGCGTGAGAAGATCCCGCCGGTAGACCCTTGCAGCAGCGGTTCTCGGCAGGGCCACTCCTCGGAGCGGCCCTTTCTCGTGGGTCGACAGACTCCACAGACGCGGTCGTGGAAGTCGATGCTCCTCCGAGGCCGACGATGCCGGGGTGGGCACGGCACCACCGGCTGCGTCAGATCAGCTTCCGTCGGGGACCCGTTCCACATCGAGGCCGGCGGCGAACGCCAGCTGGTAGGTGAGCGCGTGGAGCTGCTCCTCACCGACGAGACAACCCGCCAGGCTCCCCAGGTGATCGAGGCCGAGCCGTCGAGCGGCACGGAGATCCACACGGGTGGCACGGAGACGGTCGATGTTCACCGTGTCGAGTTCGCAGCCGTCGAAGGACACGTCCTCGGCATCGAGGTCATAGGCGTCGACCTCGTGCAAAGTGCAGTCGACGAAGGCGACACGGCGCAGGCGGGTCATCCGCATGTTGACGAACCGCAAGACGCATCGCTCGAACACCACGTCGGCCAGTTCGGCAGCGGACAGGTCGACACCCACCAGCTTGCAGTCGGTGAGTCGCGTGGCTCGCAGGCTCGGGAACCGGATGCGGCTGAGATCACACGAGTCGAACGAACTCCGGAACGACTCGATCTCGGCGTTGCCGCCGAAGATCACATCGCGCAGGGCGGAGCCGTTGATGTCGAGCCGGTCGTCGGGCTCGACCTCGATCGTGATGCCGGACACCGCCACCTCGGCGAGCTCGCCCCAGCCGCTCTCGAACTCGACCGCTCCCGACCAGTTGTCCTGCGGGTCGGGACGGGACAGCCGCGGCGGTGCGGCGAACGGTTCACTGACATCGACCCAACCCATCGGGTGCGACCCTATCGAGCCGACCCCGGCGGGGCTGCCGACGCAGCGAACCGCCAGCGATCAGTCGTCGGCGAACGCTGGCATGTCCTCGTCGGCGAACAAGGTCACGGCGCGGCTCAGCGCTTCGGGGGTGGTGGCCTCACAGCCCGTGGCGAAGGTCAGGCACGCCTCGTCGAAGCCGATGGCGTCGTGCCGACGCTCGATCTCGGCGATCGCCACATCAGGGGCGCCCGCAAAGGCCGATCGCGGCTGTCCACCTCTTGGCCAAACGGCGACCTGTCCGCGAGGGCGGTCGAAGGTACCGGCCGTGGGAACCGGACTGGGCTCGCCGCGTCCATCCCCTGACCGGTCCATCATGCATGGGCCCGTCGTTCGCATCGCGACGATCGGCAGCTCGATGCCGGCACACGCAGCGACGAACGCCATTCGCAGCCCTCCACACCGGCCGAGACGATGCGCCCGTTCAGCCCGTCGGGTCGGGCGGGCTGTGGCGTCGGGGGGCTCTGGTCAGGAGCTCTCCCAGGGTGGCATGGTCGGTATCGCCCTCGACGTCGGTGGCGACGACGACCAGGTCCGGTCCGGCGATCTCCAGCGCGACCTGCAGGCACGCCCCACAGGGGAAGGTGAGCTCGCCGCCGGTGCGCTTCGAAGCGACGGCGAGCACCACGGGGCGCTGCTGCCGGGTCACCGCACTGAACAGCGCAACCCGCTCGGCACACATGGCGAGCCCGAGCGACACGTTCTCGACGAGGACGCCGTCGATGATCTGGTCGTCGCCGGTGACCACAGCCGCACCCATCAGGAAACCGGAGTACGGCGCGTACGCGCGCTGCCGGGCGGCGCGGGCCGTCTCGGCTGCGAGCCGGATGCGTTCGGATGGTTCATTCATCGCAGAGGGACCTCGGTCATGCTGGGGAAATGTCAGAATCCGACCTGTTTGGTGTAGCCGCCGTCGACGATGACGTTGGCGCCGTTCACCCAACTCGCCCGGGGCGAGGCGAGGAAGACGACGACGTCGGCGATCTCGTCGCCGGTGCCCATTCGCTGTTGGGGATGCATGAGCCGGTCACGCTCGTAGAGCTCGGGGCGGCGGTCGCGAATGTCGTCCCACCTACCGTCCTCGATCAGGATCGGGCCGGGCGAGACCGTGTTCGCCCGGATCCCGTCCGCGCCCCAGCGCTGCGCGAGCTGCGCGACGAGGTTGATCGTGGCCGCCTTGGACGCGCCGTAGCTCGGACTGATCGGCACATCGTGGTGTTCGATCGCAGTGATCGTCGCGATCTGGACGATGGCCGGCGCATCGGACCGGTCGAGGTGGGCCTTGGCGGCCTCGAAGAACATCGCCGTGCCGAGGATGTCGACGTCGAAGCTGGCTCGCCACGGTTCGGGACCGTCGCCGTGTTGGGCGCTCGCGCTGGCATTGCCGACACAGATGTCGATGCCACCGAGCGCCTCGGCAGAGGTCTCTACCCAACCGCGCACGGCTTCGGGGTCGGCCATGTCGCACACGGTGCCGACCGCGGTGCCGAGGCCAGAGAGCCCGGCGAGCGCGGTGTCGAGGTCCTCCTGGCGACGACAGCAGATGGCCACCGCGGCACCTTCCTCGAGCATGCGTCGCGCGACGAACAGCCCGATGCCCTTGTGCCCGGCGGAGATCAAAGCCTTCTTGCCATCGAGTTGCAGATCCATGGGAGTACTCCTGTGCGGTTGTACGGGCCGGCCGCCGGACGTCGGAAGGCGCGGTGCTGGGTCACCCGACGTCGACGAGCGCACCCCCGTCGACGCCGATGACCTGTGCGGTGACGTACCCCGAACCCGGTGCGGCGAGCCATCGGACGCACTCGGCGACGTCGGCCGGCAGCCCCACTCGCTTGACCAGTGTGCGTTCGACGAACCCTGCACGACGCTCGTCGGACAGACGATTCCCGAACAGCTCGGTCTGATCGATGAAGCCAGGAGCCACGACATTGCACGTGACACCGGCTGGTCCGAGCTCGACGGCGAGGTCATACATCCAGCCGTGGAGCGCGGCCTTGGCGGCACCGTAGGCACCACCACCCGGGCCCAGTGCGCCCGCCGAGCTGATGAAGATCAGCCGACCCGTGTCGGAGAGGTGGGAACGGACGGCCTCGACGAGCAGCACGGTGGTGATCGTGTTGCCGGCGAGCGTGTCCATCCAGGCGTCGCGCTGTGAGCCGAGATCGGGGCCCGACCGTGTCGGTGGTCGGCCGGCATTGGCCACGACGACGTCGATGACGCCGTCGAAGCGCTCGATCACGGCCGACATGGCGATCTCGACCTCAGCGGGCTCCGAGAGGTCCACGCGCTGCACGCCGACCTCGCCGAGTCCCGACAACGATCGGGCCGCATCGGCGAGCACATCGTCGCGCCGGCCCAGCAGCACCACCTCGCAGCCGTCCTCGAGCAAGCTCGCGGCGATCGCCATTCCAATACCGGTGCCACCCCCTGACACCACTGCGCTGCGTTGCCTCGTCATCGTCACCTCCGGTGTCGAACCCTACGACGCCGGGCCAGCCCTGATCCCACGGAGCACCGTGCCCGCTCGGGCGGGTCCCCACCGGGACGCCCGTCGGGTGCTCACACGCGCAGGCGCAGTGTCCTGCGCCGGTCTCAGCGTTCGCAGCGACGCTCGACCTCGGCGACGCAGCGATCACGGCCGGCATTGCCGTCGGCCACATCGCGACCGGCATTGCCCAACAGGGTGTCGCGGCCGGTGCCACCGTCGAGCTGGTCGTTGCCGCCACCGCCGCGGAGCTGATCGCCCGAGGGGCCGCCGAAGAGCCAGTCGTTGCCGGGACCGCCGCCCAGGCGGTCACGCCCGGGGCCGCCGACCACGACGTCGCTGGCACCGCCGCCCGACACGATGTCGACGCCGCCCTCGCCCCACACGATGTCGATGCCGGCCCCGGTCCGGATGGTGTCGCGGCCGGCGCCGCCACACACCACGTCGAGGCCACCACCGCTGCGGACGGTGTCGTTGCCGCCGAGGGCATCGATGACATCGTTGCCACGGGTGCCACTCAGAGTCTCTCCGGCGTTGGTGCCCTCCTGGTAGCCGCTGATCCCCGCGGTGAAATCACCGATGGTCTCGTTCGGGCAGACCTTCTGGTACTCGACCTCCTCGGGCTCGGGTGGTGGCGTTGCGTCAACGATCCGCCCGACACCGTCGTATGCGAAGTCGAAGGCGCCGTTGGGGAGCACTTGTCCGTTGGCGCAGTAGCGGGTGGTGTTCGTGAATGCGATGGTGTCACCCGCCAGCCGCGCAGTGCCGACGGTGATCTCAGGACCGCCCGAGCAGCCGACCCTGATCGAGTCGACGAACACCACGGGCATGGTGGTGCGGCCCTCGCCGAACACGATGACCGTGGGATTCGACCCATCGACCTGGTTGATCCCGTACCAGACACCGCTGAGCCGATTGGTCGGTTGCGCCTGGCTGGGAGCCGAGACCGCGACGAGCGCAGCTGCCACCATCAGCGCAGCGAGGACGCCGACGGTGGATCGGGAGCTGGATTCGGTGCGGGACGGTCGCATGGCGGGCCCTTCGTCGACGGTGCGCCCCCAGACGCTAACCCAGTCCCGTAACCTTCGGCCATGGCGCATGTGCTGGAGCCCGCCGAGACGATCGAGGCCGACGACGCAACCGACGATCGGGCCGATCCGAACAACCGCGTCCATCACCACGCCCGCATCGACGACGACGGTGCGCTCGCCGGCACCGACACCATCCGGACGCTGTGCGGCCTGCGGCTCCCCCGACCGCGACCCGACGCGGCCCGCATGCCCTGCTGTCCCATGTGCGCCGAGCACATGGGCGGCCCGTGCCGCTGACCGCAGAGGACACGCACGGCCGGCCACGGGAATCTCCGGGTCGTGACCGCCGTGATCGACTCCGTATGGTTCGTGGGAGATCGCGTCGCGATGGCCCCGCCCACCGGCGCAACAGGTGAGCACCCATGGGATGATGGCGGGCATGCGCATTCTGGTGGCCTCGGACCTCCACTATCGCCTCCCCCACTACGACTGGCTGGTCGAACAGGCCGCCGACTTCGACGTGGTGGCGCTGCCCGGCGATCACATCGACATCGCGGGCATGGTCCCGGTCGATGCCCAGATCGTGGTGTTGTCCGCGTACTTCGAGCGCCTCGCCGAGCGCACCACCCTGCTGGTCACGTCGGGTAATCACGACCTGGACGGGCCCGGTGTGCACGGTGAGCAGATGGCCCGCTGGATCCGACGCATCGGCAGCGACATCGTGCACGTCGACGGCAGCGCAGTCGACGTGGGATCGACACGGTTCACGCTGTGCCCGTGGTGGGACGGGCCCATCACCAAGGCGGAGGTGGATGCACAGCTCGCCGCCGACGCGATCGATCGACCCGAACGGTGGGTCTGGCTCTACCACTCCCCTCCGGCGGGGACGGGGCTCTGCAAGACGGCGACACGAGAGTTCCCCGATCACGACCTCACCGCGTGGATCGAACGCTGGGGACCCGACCTGGTGTTCACGGGCCACATCCACAGTGCACCCTGGGTCACAGGCGGAGCCTGGGTCGACAAGGTGGGCGACAGCTGGGTGTTCAACGCCGGCCGCACCGCCGGCCCCGTGCCGGCGCACATCGTGATCGTCACCGAAGCCGCCTCCGCTGAATGGGTGGCACTACCCGACCGTGCCGAGGTCTCGCTCGACAACTGAGCGAGAGCGCTCGCGTCGCTGCGGCGTCGTGGACCGCCACGCTGCGACGCTCAGTACTCCGGCTCGGGTTCTCTCGCTGATCCGGTTCTGGCGGCGGGCGGCTGGTAGTGCACCAAGACGTTGAGGACATCGTCGACCATGCCGAGGTGCCCGGCGGCGTCGCTGTACTGGCGTTTGACGTCGGCGAGGTACTTGGTGAGGTTGTCGAGCCGACTGGAGGCGGACCGCAGCACTACGAGCGCGGCGCCGGCGTTGTCGGTGAGAAAGCCGATCGGATCGTCGGTCATCCGTAGCGTCGACGGCACGACGGAACGCACCGTGGCCGTCGCCGGCGATCCGAGCACCGCCGACATCTCTCCGAAGACCGCGCCGGGGGTGTCGACGCGGGCGAAGGGAATGCCGTCGCGCTCGATGGTCATCTCGCCCTCGACGAGGACGTAGAGACCGTCGGGCTGGGTGTCCTGCTCGATGAGCACCGCACCGGCTTCGATGGTCACCACGGCAAGGTCGCCGCAGTGCGAGAGCAGGGTGTCCATCCGATGATGCTACCGCTTCGAGAGAGGTCGGCTCGGGCGTGTCGACGACCGTCTGCGCAGCGGACCGGCGCGGTGGACTCGGGTCACCGACGGCCTCAGCCGGCCACGTCGCGATGGATGCGCTCGGACTCGGCGAGGCGAGCGGCCATGGTCTCGAGCACCGCAGTCGGCGCCGCCGCGCCGGACTCGAGCGCGTCGAGGAACACCGCACCGGGGATCCGCCACACCTCCGCCGGGGCGACGGCCGTGACGGTCGCGGTCCGGGGTCGATGTTGGAGCAGGCCGATCTCGCCGAACCAGTTGGACGTCGACAGACGATTGACCACATGGGGGCCTTCGGTCGCCACGAACTCGCCGGTGCGCACGATGTAGAGGTCGTCGGCAGGTTCGCCTTCGACGATGACCACCGCGTCGGGCTCGAAGGACTCGGGCACCATCGAGGCGGCGATGCGTTCGAGGGTCGCCCGCGACGCGCCATCGAACAGCGCGAGGCCGGCGAGTTCATCCACAGCCGGGCCGATGGCTGCGCGCCGCTGCTCGATGGTGGCGGTGAGCGCACGCAGCGGCGGGACCGACGCGACACCGATGATGGCGACGCCGGCCCCGATCGCCACCAGCGCGACCGGGAGCTCCCACACCGCCACGATCAAGGGCGCGAGCAAGGCCCCGAGCAGCTTCCCGCCGTTGCTGGCGCCGCCGACGATCCCGAACACGCGACCGAGTACGTCTCGGTGCGACAACCGAAGAAGCAGCACGACGGACAGGGTCTCGAACACCACGATGCCGGCCCCCACGACCGCGAGGGCCACACAAGCAGCCACGGGCGAATCGATCCAGGCCAGCAGGGCCAGGGGG
The DNA here is from genome assembly GCA_963716795.1 of uncultured Acidimicrobiaceae bacterium. Classification (GTDB taxonomy): domain Bacteria; phylum Actinomycetota; class Acidimicrobiia; order Acidimicrobiales; family UBA8592; genus CAVQUE01. The sequence continues at coordinate 91,773 of CAVQUE010000015.1, forward strand.
AGCGCTGTCGAGGCCACGGAGAGCACGATCATCAGCCCCGACCGATCCCTGTCGGCCAGACGGGTGGCCAGCGGGAGCGCAACGATGGCGCCGAATCCGACGGCTCCGGTCAAGATGCCCACGCCGCTCGGGCCCAACCCGAGCTGATCCTCGGCGAGGAACACGAAGAGCACCACCTCGGCTCCACGGGCGAGATACATCGTGAACACCAAGACGGTGATGACCACGAGGCCGGTGGTCTGCCACACGGTGCGCCAGCTCGGGCCGGCATGGGGCGTGGCGGGCGCGTCGCCGGCCTCGGTGACACGGGCGCTCAGCTCGGGCACCTGCGCCATCAGGGCGGCGGCGGCACAGAAGCATGCCGCATTGAAGGCGAATGCGATCGCAGGGGACGAAATGACCAGTACCGCGGTGCCGATGACGGGGCCGATGAACGTCATGACCTGACGTGTGGTGCTGATCACGGCGTTGGCGGGCGCCAGGTGATCCTCGCCGGCGACGAGCGGGAGGGCGGAGATCAGGGCCGGCCGATAGGGGGCGGCGAGTGCGTAGTAGCCGACCATGAGGACGAGGAGTACTTCGTAGCGTGCGTCGGCCGCAGCGACGATGGCAAGGACGACCATGAGCGCGCCGCGGCCCATGTCGAGTCCGACCAGGAGCCGTCGCCGGTCGACGCGGTCGGCGATGACCCCGGCCGGCGCGCTGATGAGCGCACGCGGTCCGAAGCGAGCCGCTGCGGCGAGCGCGAAGCCTGCCGGCCCCACGCCGGCCTCGAGCATGTACGTGGCGAGACCGACCCAGAAGACGCCGTCGCCGAGACCTGACGCGATCTCCATCCCCAGGATCGAGCGGACGCCGCGTTGGCGGCCCACCCGGGCGCGTCGAGGCTTCGATGCCGACGGCACAGCGCTCAGCGGCTGGTCGAAGGGTGGATCAGGAACCGGCCGTCGTCGCGACACCACAGTCTCGATAGGCGAGATCGCATGCTGCGTTCGGCATCGGGCCGATACAGCAGGGTGCGCTGTGCGGTCGGCTCGGTCATGGCGGCGAAGGCTAGTGCCGTGTCGATGCGGCGTCGCCCGGATGCGGCGCTCGTCGACTGATGCGTCATGCCCTTGACAATTGCATTCTCGGTATGCATACTCGGTTGATGCATACCGAGAATGCACCACGACGCCGGGGGTCCGTCTGATGGGCGTGCGCGAAGGCCTGCTGACCCTCCTGGCGCAGGGGCCCCGCTACGGCTACCAGCTCAAGCTCGAGCTGGAGGCCGCCAGCGGTGCCGCATGGACGGTCAACATCGGCCAGATCTACACCACGCTCCAGCGCCTCGAACGCGACGGCGCGGTCGTCCAGGTCGGGACCGACGACGAGGGGCGGGTGGGCTACGAGATCACCGACGATGGCCTCGACGAGGCCCGCCGCTGGTTCGCGACGCCCGTGGCCCGTGACACCGCTGCTCGCGACGAGGTCGCCATGAAGATCAAGCTGGCGCTGACGACCAACGCCGTGGCACTCGACGAAGTGCTGAGCAGCGAACGCAGCGCCGCGATGGCCGCTCTGCAGGACTACACCGGCCTCAAGGCCGCCGCCGCCCCCGACGACCTCGCCTGGCTGCTCCACCTCGATCGCCTCATCTATCTCACCGAGGCCGAGGTCCGGTGGCTCGACCTCACCGAAGAACGCGTCCGGGACCTCCCCGTCCCCGAGGACCATCTGCTCGACCAGGCCATCACGGCCCGGTCCATCGCACAGGAGAACACCCCATGACCCTGCCCACCGGCGACTCCGGCCGCCCCACCACCCACGCTCGCAGCGCGGAACCCGAACCCGTCCTGCGAGTCCGGGCCCTCACCCGGCTCCACACCGACGGCGACCTGCTGGTCACCGCCCTCGACGACGTCGACCTCGACGTCGCTGCGGGCGAACTGGTCGCTGTCACCGGCCGCAGCGGCTGCGGCAAGAGCACGCTGTTGAACCTCGCCGGCGGCCTCGACGAACCCACGTCGGGTTCGGTGGTCGTCGACGGAGCGCAGCTCTCGACGCTGCGTGGCAAGGCCCTCGCGGCGCTGCGTCGGCGCAGCATCGGCTATGTGTTCCAGGACCTCAACCTGTTGCCGACCCTGACCGGGATCGAGAACGTCATGTTGCCCCTGGAACTCGACGGCATGGCGCCCCGTGAGGCCCGCGTGGCCGCGACCGCCGCGGTCGAGGCCGTCGGTGCCGACGAGTTCGCCGGGCGCTACCCCGACCAGCTCTCGGGCGGCCAACGCCAACGCCTGGCCATCGCCCGGGCGCTCGTCGGCACTCGACGTCTGATCCTGGCCGACGAGCCCACCGGCGCACTCGACGAGGTCACCGGCGAAGGCATCCTGCGCCTCATCCGCACCCGGTGCGACCAGGGCGCCGCCGCCTTGATGGTCACCCACGACCCCGCCCAGGCCGCATGGGCCGACCGTGTGGTCCGCCTGCGCGACGGCCACATCGATGCCATCACCAGCCGCTCCGCACCCGAGACCGTCCTCGCCGGCGGTGCCCGATGAGCGCCCCGACGGCCACCACCGGCGTCGACCCCCGCGAACGCGCGGCAGCCGGCGGCGCCGGCCTACGGGCCATCGCCCGGCTGGCCGTGCGCAGCATCCGGCGCGACCGCCGGCGATCCCTGCTGATCGTCGCCCTGCTGGCCGTGCCGGTGGCCCTGGCCATCGTCGTGGCGGCGGGCCAACGCGCCATCATCCTCACGCCCGAACAGCAGCAGGAACAGCTCTATGGCCAAGCAGTTGTGACCATAGAAGGTGACCTCAGCGGCGTCACCAACCTGTTCATCGACGGCGAACCCTCACCAGAAGCTGCATCAGTGGCCGACGAATTCGGCATCGACCTGGCAACGCTCGAGAATCTCGCAACAACGGCAGCCACCCTCACCAGTGCCGACGTCGCCGCCGCCGTCGCCGCTGAGACCAACGGGACACCGATCGCGCCGTACGTCCGCAGCAACGGGTTCGGGATCGGTCGCGACTACGTGGACGTCCTCGGGCTCGATGCCGACGACCCTCTCGCCGAGGGCATCGTCACCCTCGACGCCGGTCGGGCGCCGGCCGCCGGCGAGGCGGCGCTCACTCCCCGAGCCGTCGAGCTGCTCGATGCCGGCATCGGGGACACCGTCGAGATCCCCGGCCTCGGTTCGGTCGTGGTCAGCGGACTGTTCCGTCAGAACAACTGGGTCGATGCCAGCGCCGTGTTGGTGCCTCCCGCGTCGATCGAAGCACTCGGCTGGACGACCTGGCTCATCGGACCGTGGACCGGCACGACCGTCGACGACGCCTTCATGCTCGCCGACCGGGTGAGCGAGCGGCTCTTCGCCGACGACGCCGAGGTCATCGGGCGCCTCGGCGGCCTGTACTCCCAACGATCGACCGACTCGTTCGGCTACGACGAGGACACCCTCCTCCAGCTCGACCGACCGCCCGTCCTGGCCGGCTTCGTGACCGCCGGGCTGCTGTTGATCGTTGCGTTGATCGCCGCGGCAGCATTTGCGACCGGGGCTCGGCGGCGGGTGCGCGAGTTCGGCCTGATGGCCACCATCGGCGCCGAACCCGGCCACATCCGACGCCTGGTACTCATCGAGGCAGTCCTGTTGGGCGCGGTGGGGGTCGTCGTCGGCATTGCCGTCGGCGTGGTCGGCGCCGAGGGCGCGACGCCGCTGATCGAACGCCTCGCCGACCATGTCGTCGACGACGTGGGCGCCTCGTGGGCGGACATCGTCGCTCCCGCACTGGTCGGCGTCGCGGGCGCACTTGCTGCAGCCTGGTACCCGGCGCGATCGATCTCACGGGTCCCGGTGCTCTCTGCACTGAACGGGCGGGTGCCTCAGCGGGCGCTGCGGGCGCGGGTCGTGCCGGTCGCGGCCGTGCTGTTGACGATGGGGCTGGTGCTGATCGGCGCCGCCGCAGGGTCACTCGCTACAAGCGACAGCAACGGCGACGTCCAAGTTCTGGTGATGATCGTCGGGTGCATCCTGTGCCTCGGAGCTGCTGCGCTCGGGGCGACGTGGGTGAGCGGCCTGATCGCCCGCCACGCGGAACGTCTACCCCTCGGCGCGCGGCTCGTCGCCCGCGATGCCGGCCGGCAACGCTTCCGCACCGCCGTGTCGGTAGCCGGGCTCGTGGTCATCCTGGCCGCGCCGGTGATGGTCATGTCCGCGGCGATTACTGCCGAGAACGCGGGCCGCTCGACGCACCAGGCCGCCGCCCGGGCAGATGAGGTGGTCCTGGGCATCGCCTCCCCGTGGACCGACACCCGCAGCGAGTCCGCGACCACGGCGCCGATCGACCCGGACGTCATCACCCGAGCCGAGGCGGCGCTCGACGCAATCGTGCCTGTCACCGCGGCGGGTTCGGTGTCGGGTCTGATGCCCGCGACGCAGGCTGGAGACGCCCAGGCAAGTGCCGAAGGAGCCGTGTGGGCGAACGTGTTGCGAGCCCCCGCCTCCGATGGCCAGGAGGAGTGGGCCGCGTTCGACTCCGGCTGGGTCGGCGTGGGCACCCCCGAGGCCGTCGCCGCGCTGCGCCTACCCCCCGCGGCGGCCGAACTCTTGGCAGCCGGCACCGCCGTGACCACAGCGTCGCTGTCGGGCTCCACAACCGCCCAGGTCGAATGGTGCGAGGCCGGCTACGACGCCCAGTGCGAGTTGTACGATGTCGAGGTCACCGGCTTCGGTGGACGTGAGCGCACCTGGAGCGAGCCATCGGTACTGGTGCCGCCCTCGATGGCGGAAGAGCTCGGACTCGTTCCCGTCGTCGGGTCCGAGTTGGTGCTCTTCGTGGCCGACGAACCCTTGACGTCAGGCCAGCGCGATGCCATCGACGATGCCGTGACCATCGACTTCCAGAGCGGTGCGTCCAGTTTCGCCGACGTCACGGGCGCCGACATCCGGGTGTCGACCCACGATCCATTCCAAGGGTTCGTTGGCCTGATCGCCGCCATCGCGTTGCCGGCCACGTTGGCCGTCGTGTTGGTGCTCGGGGGCTGCCTCGTGGCCATCGCCGCAACCGAGTCCGACCGCGACATCGCCACCATGGTGCGTGTCGGTGCGGCGCCGGCGCTGCGCCGCCGTTTCAGTGGCCTCCAGGGCTGGTACCACGCCGTGCTCGGCGCGGCGCTCGGTGCCCCGGTCGGGCTGCTGGTGCTGGTGGCGCTGCGCAACGCCGTCGAGAACCCACCCCCGTTCACGTTGCCGTGGACCACACTCGGCGTGGTCGTCGTCGGCATCCCCATCGTGTTGGGCCTCGTTGTCGTGATCGTGACCCGCTCCGCATCGGGGGCGGCCCAGTAGCCGATCTCTGCTTCGGCTGCGTCCCAGTCGAGCCCAGCTCCGACGGCGGCGACCAAGCGGTCCTCGGTGAAGGCGAGCAGATGCAGCGCCGACCGTGTGCCCCAACCCGCCGCACTGAGCTCCAGGAGACCCACGAACTCTCGGGCGCCGTAGGGCCACGGCACGGTGGTCCAGCGAGCGATCTCGGGGTCCTGGCAGGCTGCGACCACCGCAGCCTCGTCGCCCGGCTCGGGAAGCCGGAGCAGATACGGGTCGTGATGCAGCACCCGGGGTAGCGAGATCGACTCCATGGTGGGCAACGCTAGGCAGGCCTCGTCGTGGGGGCGAACGGATTCCGGCGGCGTACAGGCATCGACGGCCGACGTCGAACGCAGGTCACCCGGGAAGCCGGATCACCCCCAGCTTGCGGGCCTCGATCGCGCACGAGGCATCGAGGCCCTCGGTGACCTCGGCGAAGGCCGCGAACGCGCCGTCGTACTTCCCGTCGTCGACGCAGTCGTCGACGACGACGACGCCACCGGGGGCCATCAGCGGCAGCATGCGTTCGAGCGTCGTCCGCACCGGCCGGTAGAGATCGACATCGATGAGGCACCAGGATGCGCCGGCATGGCGGCCGAAGTCGTAGGCGTTGGCGTCGGCCTCCACCGAGGTCACGCGGCTGACTCCGTTGTTGACCATCGTCTGGTCGAAGTAGGACCGGTCGTAGTTGCGGAACAGCCAGCGGTAGTGATCACCGTGGCCACGAGAGCGCTCGACGGCGATGTCCTCGTCGGTGAATCCTGCGAAGGTGTCGACCGCGACGTAGCGGCGCGCCGAACCCAACACGTCGAGATGTCGGTTGAGGAACACCGTCGTGTGCCCGCCCGCACATCCCACTTCCAGTATCGGCCCCGACAGGTGGTCGGTGGCTGTGAGCGTGTCGACCAGCACCATGAGCTGGTCCGGGTCGAACATGTAGTCGTAGCGGTAGAACAGGGCTCGATGTGCACCGGTGATCATCGCGACGCGCTTGACGAGTCCTGCTGTACGGCTCTGCAGTGCGGACGGCCCCTCGTCGCTCGACATCGACAACCCCCTCGGCTGCGTCCGGGTGTGGGAACTGGACGTGCGGCCCTCGCATCGTCTGTGTTCGACGCTAGTCCCCGGGCGTCACCGCTCGACCGGTCGGACCCACGACTCGGCCCCGCCGGTGCCATCGGTGCTCTGGCAGACTCCTGCGATGATCGACATCACCGACGCCGACCGGATCCGCACTGTCGTGCTCAACCGGCCCGAAGCCAAGAACGCCATGAACCAGGCGATGTGGCACGGCACGGCCGATGCGCTCATCGGTGCCGCCGACGATCCGTCGATCGCTGTGGTGGTGCTCACCGGCGCCGGCGACGCGTTCTGCGCGGGCCAGGACATCATCGAGATGGCCCAGCTCGCAGCGGGCACCCTCGAGGGCTCGGGCAACGGGTTCACGGTGCTGGCTGATGCCCTCATCGACTTCCCCAAGCCGCTGCTGGTGGCCGTCAACGGCATCGGCCTCGGGTTCGGCGCCACCGTGATCGGTCTCGCCGACCTGGTGTTCATGGCGTCCACCGCTCGGCTCAAGTGCCCGTTCACCAGCCTCGGCGTGGCGCCCGAACTCGCCAGCAGCGCCACGTTTCCGGCCCTGGCAGGGCGCCAGAACGCCACCTGGGCGCTGATGAGCTCGGAGTGGCTGAGCGCCGAGCAGTGCCTCGAGATGGGCCTCGTCTACTCGGTCACCGAATCCGCAGAGCTGATGGACGTCACCATGGACCACGCCCGCGTGCTGGCGTCGAAGCCGATCAGCTCGCTGGTCGAGACCAAGCGCACGATCATGGCGTCGTTGCGACCAGCCGTCGTCGCCGCCCGGGCCGAAGAGGACGCTGCGTTCTCGGTCCTGCTGGGGGGGCCGGCCAACATCGAAGCCATGACCGCCTTCGCCGAGAAGCGCCCACCCGACTTCACCGGCATCGCCTGACGGCCCCGATCACGCGGCGCAGCAGTCGAAATCTGGATATCTGGGTCCTGTACGACGACCCAAAATCCAGATATCAGCGATTCAGCGATTCAGCGATTCAGCGGCCGAGGTCGGCGCGATCGGTGACCACAGGCACCGCGTCGGCGGCGGCTGACCCGTCGGGCGCAGGAAGGCGCAGGGTCAACAGCCACGTGATGGCCACGAACGTCGTCGATCCCCACAACGCCACCTCGAGGCCGCCCCACAGGTAGAGGACGCCCGACAGCAGCGTGCCGACCAGACGCCCGAGCGCATTGGCCGAATAGTAGAAGCCGACATCGAGCGACACCTCGTCGCGGTCGGCATAGGCCAGGATCAGATACGAGTGCAGCGACGAGTTCAGCGCGAACACCACACCGAACACCACCAGACCACCGACGATCGCGACGGTGGTGGCCACGTCGAAGGTGACACACAAGGCGATCGCGGCGGACACGACGCCCAGGGCAAAGGCCCACAGCCGCGCTGCGGCGACTTCCTGCTCGCCACCCCGGCGGACGAAGCGCGGCGCCACGGACTGCACCATGCCGTAGCCGATCACCCAGGCGGCGAGGAACCCGCCGGTGGCGGTGTTGGACCAGCCGAGTTGGCTGTCGAGGAAGATCGGCAGCGCGACGACGAACCAGATGTCGCGTGATGCGAACAGGAAGAACCGGGCCGCCGACAGCCGGTTGACGGCATCTGACTTCGACAGGATCGACCGCAGCGGCGGCTTCGTCTTCGACTTGCCGATGTCTTCGTTCAACAACAACCCGACCGCAGTGACGGTGACCGCCAGCGCTGCGGCCATCGCCCACAACGCGGCGTCGTACCCGATGGAGCTCAACAGGGCGGCGCCGACGAAGAACCCCACGCCCTTCAGAGCGTTCTTCGAACCGGTGAGCAGGGCGACCATCGTGAACAGCGCTCCGTCAGCGTCGCCGGCGACGAACTTCACCGCCGACTTGGAGCTCATCTTGGTGAGGTCCTTGGCGACCCCCGACAGGGCTTGGGCGGCCATGACGTAGAGCACCGACAGCCACTGGTCCCAGCCGACTTGCTGGAAGGTCAGCGCCACCAGCGCCACGATCTGGATGACCAACCCGACGATCAGGGTCCGGTTCAGGCCCGTCCGGGCCCCGACCCACCCGCCGACCAGGTTGGTGATGACGCCCATGAACTCATAGGCGAGGAAGAGGAACGCGATGGCGACCGGCGAGTAGCCGAGGTCGTGGAAGTGCAGCAGCACCAACATGCGCAGCGCGCCGTCGGTGATGGTGAACGCCCAGTACCCCGCGGTGACGAGGGCGTAGTTGCGCAGCTTCACGACCGTCGGCCTCAGCTGATCTCGGCGGCGACCAGGCTGGCGAGGTCGGCCATGCGGAAGGCGTAGCCGACCTCGTTGTCGTACCAGGCGAGCACCTTGACGAGACGCCCGTCGACGACGTTGGTGGACAGCGCGTCGACGATGCCCGAGCGAGTGTCGTCGACGTAGTCGGCCGACACGAGCGGCCGCTCCTCGAAGCCGAGGATCCCGGCGAGGGGTCCGTCGGCCGCTGCGCGCAGCAGACCGTTGACCTCGTCGACGTCGACGTCGCGGGCCACGCTGAACACCGCGTCGGTGAGCGACGCGTTGAGCAGTGGCACCCGCACGGCCAGGCCGTCGAGCTTGCCGGTGAGCTCCGGGTAGATCATCGTGATCGCCGTCGCCGAACCGGTGCTGGTCGGGATCAACGAGTTGAGCGCCGAGCGCGCCCGACGCAGATCCTTGTGGGGCGCGTCGACCACCACCTGGGTGTTGGTGACGTCGTGAATGGTGGTGATGACGCCACGCTCGATCCCGATGCCCTCGTGAATCACCTTCACGATCGGGGCGAGGCAGTTGGTGGTACACGACGCCGCGGTGACGATGTCGTGGGCGGCCAGGTCGTAGCGGTCGTCGTTGCAACCGATGACGATGTTGGGCACGCCGTCGCTCGTGACGGGCGCGGCGACGACGACCTTGCCGGCACCCGCCTCGAGGTGCGGGGTGAGGCTGTCGGTGGTGCGGAACGCCCCGCTGCATTCGAGCACCAGATCGACGCCACGATCGCTCCACGGGATCGAGCCCGGCTGCCCGTGTGCGCTCCACGACACCGAGTCGCCGTCGACGACCATCGCACCATCGGCGACGTCGACGGTGCCGGCATACCGGCCGTGCACGCTGTCGAACTCGAGCAGGTGCGCGCCGGTGGCGACGCCGCCGGCGAGTTCGTTGACGTGCACGAGCTCCAGATCGGGACGGTCGCGGAGCGCCCGCACGACGAGACGCCCGATGCGCCCGAAACCGTTGATGCCGATGCGGGTGGTCATGGCTGCTCCTGGGAAGGGGCCGACGAGTGCGGGACGAGTACCCGGTCGGCGACGTCGGCGATGCCCGGGTAGATGATCCGGATCAGGGCCACGGCGACTGCGGTCGCGACCAGCTGCGCTGCGATGAACGCCGGCGCGGAGGCGGGCTCGATGCCTGCGAAGGTGTCGGAGAACATCCGGCCCACGGTCACCGCCGGGTTGGCGAAACTCGTCGACGACGTGAAGTAGTAGGCACCAGCGATGTAGGCCCCGACCGCGTAGGCCGCAGCGCTGCCGCGGCCGGATCGGACCACCCCGAAGATGACCAGCAGCAGGCCCACCGTGGCGACGCCGTCGGCGAAGACGAGATGCCCTGCCGACCGATCTTTCGTGGACCACTCGATGGCGTCGAGATCGAACATGACGTTGGCGGCGATGACCCCGACGATGGCTCCCGAGACCTGCGCAACGATGTACGCGACGGTGGTCTGGTTGTCGATGCCGCCGAAGGCGCGGTCGGCGAGGGTCACCGCCGGGTTGAAGTGCGCACCCGACACTGCCCCCAGCGCCAGGATCAGCGCGACGAGCACGCCGGCGGTCGCGAACGCGTTCTGGAACAGCTGCAGGCCGACATCGTCGGTCAGGGACTCGGCCATGATGCCCGAGCCGACGACGCCGGCCAGCAGGAATGCAGTCCCGACGAATTCGGCCGTCACGGCGCGTGGATCGACTCCAGAGGAAACAGCAGTCATGCAGGCGTCAGCTCCAGCGACGCCATGAGCGCTTCGACGCGGGTGCGGATGTCGTCGCGGATCTCGCGCACGACCTCGATGGGCTGGCCGCTCGGATCGTCGAGCTCCCAGTCCTCGTAGCGCTTGCCCGGAAAGATCGGGCAGGCGTCGCCGCAGCCCATCGAGACGATGACGTCGGCAGCCCGGGCGATCTCGTCGGTCCAGGGCTTGGGGTGGTCCGATGAGATGTCGATGCCCGATTCTGCCATGGCCACGATGGCGGCCCCGTTGGTCTCGTTGCCCGGATCGGAGCCCCCGGAGAACACATCGACGTGGTCGCCGGCGAGGTGGCGAAGCCATCCTGCAGCCATCTGGGAGCGGCCGGCGTTGTGGACACACAGGAACAGCACGGCAGGGCGATCGGTGGCGCCGACCTCGAGACGGGCGAGCGCCCTGAGACGGTCGCGGGTGAAGCGCTCGACGAGCACCGGCATCCAGGTCGCGAACCGGGCCCGTTGGCCGACCTTGCGCTGGGAGTCGGTGATGTATCGCTCGATCGTGTCGGTGTTGAACACGCCGTCGAACTCGTGGTGCAGAACTGCGGCGGCTTGGCGGATGAGGAACTGCTGCTCGGTGGTGAGGACCAGCGGTTCGAGGACCGGACCGTCGGACCCGGCAGAGCTGTCGTCGAGGGGGCCGTCGGTCATGATGCTTCCTCTGCAGGAATGGGCTCGGTGATGGTGGTGATACGCGCCTCGAGTTGCGCCAGTGCCACGTCGAACGGGTCTGCGTCGATCTGGCTGTGCTCGTCTGCCGGACCGACGGGGTCGGGGGTGGACCAGTGCCACCAGTCCGCTGCCGGCGTCAGCTCCTCGTGGGCACGATCACAGACCGTGATGACGACGTCTGCGCGCTCGTCGACGCGGAGCTCACGCGGTCGTGCAGAGGTGAGATCGAGACCCGCTCGGCGCGGCTGCGGCGATGGCGCCGGGATGGACGGCGGCGGCAGGTTCGGTCCCAGCAGAGTCGGCCTCGCCGCCGGTACGAGCCCGCCACAGTGCTGCTGCGAGTTGGGAGCGGGCGGAGTTCGCGGAGCAGACGAACAGCACATGCTCGGCCGGGTCGGCGCCGGTGGGTCGCCAGCTCCCGAAGACCTCACGTGCGGCCGGCTGCGACAGGCGAACGTAGCGACGACGCTTGTCACCCGAGGAGGTGAACCGCTCGATCAGGCCGGCTTCGGCCAGGACGTCGAGGTGGTGGGCCACCAAGTTGGTCGCCAGCCCGTAGCGAGCGGCCAGTTCCCCGGGCGAGCGATCGCTCGTGGCGAGGTCTTCGACCATGGCGAGCCGGATCGGTTCGCCGAGCGCTGCGTGCATCGCGGCGCGTCGATGGTGGTCGGGGCGGGGGTGGAGGTCGTGACGCGGTGGTTCGGGGGCGGACCCGACGCTGCTGGTGGAGGCCATCGCCGACCACCTAATCACTCAGTAGCTATTGAGTCAATGCCTGGCGAGTGAACACTCGGGTGACGCGAGGACTGCACTGAGTGCGTCGAGTCGGGCGCGGCGAATGCGGAACCAGGCCCACTTCCCGCGCTGTTCACGATCGATGATGCCGACCTCGACGAGTCGGGAGAGATGGTGACTCGTGGTGGGCTGGGCCCGACCGACGAGCGCTGGGAGGTCACATGCACAGACCTCTCCCGCTGGGATCGGCGGCGATGATCGAGACCAGACGCAGTCGCACCGGGTCGGCGAGGGCCTTGAACACGGCCGCCAGCTCCGTCGCCTGGACCTCGTCGAGTGACGCATTGCGCACGGTCGTGCAACACAGTCCGTCGACGCTCGGGGACCGGCACGGTTGCTTCCATGAGGACATATTGACAGCTGTCGATGCGTCTGCCAAGCTCGTCTTCGTATCGACGTCTGTCGATGTGACATCACCTCGCTCGATCTCGACCAACCAACGACCAGGAGACCACGATGCGCCTGCAACTCGCCCTCAACGTCGACGACCTCGACACTGCGATCGACTTCTACTCCAAGATGTTCGCCACCGAGCCGGCCAAGATCCGCCCGGGCTATGCCAACTTCGCCATCGCCGAACCGCCGCTCAAGCTCGTGCTGTTCGAAGGCGCCGGGCCGACCGGCTCGCTGAACCACCTCGGGGTGGAGGTCGAGACGGCCGACGAGGTCACCGGCGCCGAGGCCCGGCTCCGCAACGACGGCATCGCCACCACCGGCATCGACGACACCCAGTGCTGCTATGCGGAGAAGACCGAGACCTGGGTCGCAGGCCCCGACGGCACGCGGTGGGAGTGGTACGTCCGCACCGGCGACGCCGAGACGCTCGACAACGTCGTCGTCGCGGCCCACGGCGACACCGCCACGTCGTGCTGCCCCTAGAGCACCGAGATCGTCGGCGCCTCAGCGCATCGGGGAGTGGCGGACCTCGTGGACGACGAGGTCTGCCTAGCCCCAGCCGAGATCGGGGAACACGTCGGGGACCTGCGTGTCACCCCACCACGGCGAGGTGGGACCCAGCAGACGATCGCCGGCGAAGCTGCCGCCGACCGCCAGGTTCATCACCAGACGATGATCGGGCGGTCGCGCCAGCGGCGAGCCGGCCTCGGTGGCGGTCGGATGCGAGTAGACGAGGTCGCCGTCGACCTCGAAGCGCACCACACCGGGACGCCAGTCGAGCGCGAAGGTCCGGACCGCACCGTCGTCGATCGGCAGCGCATGCACCTGCGATGCGCTCACGAGTCCGGGGTCGAACCAGTGCACCGATGTGTGGAGACGACCCGGCTGGTGTCCGATGGTCTCCAGCAGGTCGATCTCGACGTAGTGCTCGGTGGCGTAGCCGGGACAGCGGCCCGGTGCCTCGCACGCAGGCTCGGGCAACAGCCACAGCGCCGGCCACAGCCCGGCACCCGCAGGGATCTCGGCATCGATCTCGATGCGGCCCCACCCGAAGCGTCGCTGCGGAGATGACCATGCCCGACACCAACGGGGTCGTGTCGACCGAGACGACCGGCGAGGGCTCGGCTCGCAGTCGCAGCGCACCGTCGACGACCTGCACCTGCGACGGTCGGTAGACCTGGGCCTCGCCGTTGGTCCACGACACGCCTCCCTCCCGGGTCGGTGGCGTCGTACGGTCGAACGACGCCAGGGGCCCGGTGGTGGCCACACGCCAGCGTCCCAGGCGCGTCCGGTCGAAGCGTCTCTCGCCACGACTCGCCATCGGTGACCGACGGCTCCTGCTGTGGTGCGCAGCACGCCCGGGGCAGGGCGAGCACGTCGTGTCGATCAGGTCGGGCGGTGAGCTCGACGAGCACGACGCCTGCGGCCACCTCGACCACCGACGGGGTCATGCCCAACCGCTCGGCGGTCGCCACGATGCGCCGCGCCGGGGCAGACGAGGTGGCCGCCAGGACGAATCGACCGGTCGCGCCGAGGACCGGATACCGGCGTGGCGTCGGCGGCCATCTCGACCACGGCCCCGAGGCGCGCCCGCAGGGCCGCCGGATCGTCGCCCACCAGCAGCGGCGACGGTGCCTCAGCACCCGACAGCACAGTCGCTTCTTCACCTGACCGAGCGAAGGCGACGCCCATGGCCAGCGCCCCCAGCGCCGCCCGGTCGGCAGCGCGGACCGAGTCGAGGGTGAGCGACCACGAACCATCAGTGGCGACGTCGGCGGCGGCATCGAAGTAGCCGAGGAATGCGGCGTCGGCGTGCGCGGCCAGGTCGGTCGACGATCGTCGGCTCCGGCAGCGGCCAGGGCACCGCACCGGCAACCGAACGAGCGCGTGCCACGGTCGGTGACGGCCGGGCGTGCGTCATCTGCTCGCGGGCCCATCAGCGGCACCTGCGTCGAGGCCGGCGCCGCCTCGGCGGTGTCGTCGTGGGGCGCCCAGCGGTCGAGGCGCGGTGCTGCCAGCATCACGCCGACGACCACCAGGGTCGCAGCCACCGACAAGACCACCCTCGTTCGCCGCGCCACCGGTCCCCGTCGGCGCGCCGTCGGTCACGATGAGGTCCCGCGATGCAGATGAGCCGTGTGGACGACCCAATTCCATCGACGTGGGCCTTCCGACCGCGGAGGCGGCGCCAAGAATGGTCGCCAGAGCAGCCATTCTCGGCGCCAGAACCGTCGTGTCACCTGACCGGCGCCATGAACGGTTGCCCCAGCGACCATTTTCGGCGCCAGAACCGCATGGCCGCACCGGCTGCGGGCCTGGGCGCGGCAGGCTCAGGCCGGGTCGAGGAAGCCCGTCAGGCCGGTGGGCTGGTGGGGACCCATGATGTTCTGTTCGAGCACACCGATGCCGACGCGGTCGCCCATCGTCGCCCGCACCACGTGCTGGACGTGCTGGTTCTCGTATGCGGTCTCGTCGACGTCGTCGAGGCGCCACTCCTCGGTGGCCATCGCCAGCTCACCCTTCCACAGGCCATGCGCCCACTCGGGATGGTTGTAGCCGATGCCCTTCATCCGGAAGGTGAACAGCACCTCGAGATCGATCTGGTGCTCGACCCCGTCGGGGATCGACGTCATCGCCAGCGACGCGGCGGTGATCATTCGGTTGTCGGGCTTGAACGTGACGTCGTAGGTGAGGTTGCGCATGTGCACCGCGGCGGGATCCTCGACGCCGGGCAGCTCCGCGATCGTGTCGTACACCGGCAGGTGCGCACCCACCTGGTAGAGCGGCCGCCCGTGACGATCCTCGAACAGCTGGAAGTGCGACCCGACATCGTCGAAGTGCAGCGGCGCCCAGAGGAAGAAGACGCCGCCTTCGCGCGACACCGGCGGCGCAGGTCGCGGGTCGTGGCCACCGACAGGGCGAAACCCCCACGACCGGTCCTTGGTGCCGAGGACCTCGTCGGGGTCGATGGCCAGCTCACCGCCGGCGTCGCGCACCCACCCGCTCCAGCGTCCGAGCTGCGCGAACCGGGTGGTGTCCATGATCCGCCGGTTGCCGTGGGTGAGGGTGTGGCGCGGCTCTTCGACGTTGGCGGTGCGCCCCTCGAAGGTCAGATCGCACGCGAAGTCGGTGTCGTTGTCCTCGACGATCACCCGGCACGAGCGCATCGGTTCGATGATCTCGAGGCGAAGCGGTCCGACCGACACGTCGGTGGGTTCGCCCGGCGCCCGGCCCGACACGTGGTACGCACGCTGCACCCCGTCGCGCACGACGCTGACACCGCCGTCGAGCACACCCAGGTGGGGGTATCTGCCGATGCCGATGCCCAGGTAGAGGTCACCGGCCATCGCGTAGCCGTTGAACCAGTAGCGCTCGTACACCGTGGGTTCGGTCGTGGCCGGCGTGAGCAGCGGGTCCGGTGTCTGGTGGATGGGATAGTCGTCGAAGAGGCTCAGCATGAGCGCGGACACTAGCGGCGCCTGTAACGATGGAGCGGCCCGGACGTCGGGCCACCCAGGAGGTTCTGGTGGAAGAACGCGAACGGATCGAAGCGGCGCTGCCGGCCTATGAGATCGGCGTCGAGCTCGGTCGTGGTGCCTGGGGTGTCGTCTACTCCGCACGGCACCGCTCGCTCGGTCGCGACGCAGCAGTCAAACAGCTGCCTCGCGCCTTCGCCGCCGACCCCAAGGTCCGGGAGCGCTTCGCCGCCGAGGCCCGCCTGGCGGCCTCGCTGGAACATCCCCACATCGTCCCGGTGTACGACTTCGTCGATGACGAGGGCATGTGTCTCATCGTCATGGAGCGCTGTAATCGGACGCTGTCGGACCGCTTCTACGCCGAGGGCCTCGCCACCGACGAAGCCTGCGCCGCATTGCTCGCGCTGTGCGCCGGCCTGGGCTACGCCCACAGCCACAACGTGATGCATCGCGACATCAAACCCGAGAACCTGATGTACAGCGACGCCGAGTTGCTGAAGCTCGGCGACTTCGGCATCGCCCGAGCGCTCGACTCCAGCACCCGGCTGACCGCGACCGGCACCGTGATGGGAACCC
This sequence comes from uncultured Acidimicrobiaceae bacterium, assembly GCA_963716795.1. Lineage (GTDB taxonomy): Bacteria > Actinomycetota > Acidimicrobiia > Acidimicrobiales > UBA8592 > CAVQUE01. The sequence goes on from CAVQUE010000015.1 coordinate 108,149, forward strand.
CGGCCTACATGTCGCCCGAACAGGCCACCGGCGAGGATCTCACCCCGGCCAGCGACATCTACAGCGCCGGCGTGCTCTTCTACGAACTGCTCAGCGGCGAATTGCCCTTCGGCGAACTGGCCTCGATCGGGGCGATGATCCGGGCGCACCTGTCGACGCCGCCGCGGCCGCTCCAGTCGATCGCCCCGCAGGTCCCCCAGCCGATCGCCGTCGTCGTCGAGCGCTCGGTGGCAAAGGACCCCGCCGATCGCTACCCCAGCGCCGAAGCCTTCGGTGTCGCCATCGGTGAGGCCGCATCGGCGGCCTTCGGGCCCGGTTGGCTTCGGACCCGCCGCTTTCCGCTGCTCGGCGCGACCGAGATCATGGCGGCGACCGAACGCGACATGGGCGGCACCGGTCGCGGCGGCACGATCGTCGTGCGCGGCCAGGACCACCTCCCGGGCGCGAAGCCGCCCTCGCTGACCGACGCCCTCGGCTCCGCCGGAGCCACCGCAGCCGTGCCCACCGCCGACGGTGCCGAGACCGCGCCCACATCGGCCGCTCCCGAGACCGTGTTCGCTCCCCTGCCGGGACAGGCCCCTCCCCCTCCCCCGCCACCGGGCTCGGGTGTGGCGCCGCCCCCGCCACCCACGCCGGCCGCCCCGGCGCCCCCACCGCCGCCCCCTGGCGGTGCTGCGCCCGGCCCCATCCCGGGCGACGCATCGCTGCCCAAAGCAGGCGGCACGGCGGGACCGGGCCGGTGGATCGCGCTCGGTGTGATCGGCGTGCTCATCGTCGGCGCGATCATCGCCGTGTTCGCCACCGGAGGTGGCGACGACGACTCTGACGCCACCACCCGGACCGAAGACGAAGCCAGCGCCGAGAACGGGACCGACCCAGCCGACAGCGACCCAGGGTCCGATCCGGGCACCGGCGACGTCGACCCGCCCGACGACCTCGAGCTGTTCGCCTCCGCGCTGCGCGACGAGGGCTTCTCCGAGACCGAGGCCCAGTGTCTGGCACCCCTGCTCATCGACGACCCCGACGGCGATCCAGCCCCGGCACTGGCCCAGTGCGACGTCGACGCGAGCCCGGTCGCGCCCGTCCCGACGACCGGCGGTGCGGGTGCCGGTGCGCTGACCATCGGGGCCATCGTCAGCGACAGCGACAACGACGAGGACGAACTCGTCGCCATCGAGCTCGCCATCGACGACATCAACGCCGCAGGCGGCGTCGGCGGCTCGGCCGTCACCCTGCTCGACCCCGGCTTCTCGGCACCCGACGTCACCCGCCTGGTCGGCGGAGGCGCCACCGTCATCATCGGGCCGAGCTCGGTCACCGACATCAACGACACCATCGCCTCCGCGCAGGGCGTGGCCACCGTGATCAACGCCCGAGACTTCTTCGACCGCGAGCAAGGCCCCGATTTCGGCTACTTCCGCACGAAACCCCGCCTCGAACATCCCCGGTACGCGATCCCGGACCTGATCGCAGGCGACGGCCCGGTCGTGATCGTCGACGGCGCCCTCGCCATCACCCGCGACGGCCAGACATCAGCCGAGCTCCAGGCCGACCTCGAGGCCGCAGGTACCGCCGTCGAGGTCCTGGCCGAGGACACGCCACCAGCCGATGTCGCGGCCACCGTGGTCGCCACCCAACCGGCGACGATCGTGTTCATCGGCATCATCGACGCCGGCGACTACTACCGCGCCCTGTTCGACGCAGGCTTCACCCCGGCCACCACCCGGTTCCTGGTCCTCGGCGGCGACGGATGGGCCGGCGGCTTCGAGGACGGCCAGCTCGCCGGGATCGAAGGCCTGGCCATCGACATCCTCACCGGCGACACCCTCGAGCTGCGGGTGCCGGCGGCGGAGTTCAGCGCAGATGCCGCGCAGGCCTACGACGCGACGATCGTCGCGGCGCTGGCCGCGGAGGCTGCCGGGTCCAACGCACCCGACGCCATCGCCGCAGTCCTGCCGGACGTGACCACCGGCGGCGAGGTCTGCACCGACTACGCCGCCTGCCTGGCATTGCTCGCCGCCGGTACCGACATCGACTACGACGGCCCGAGCGGACCCCTCGAGCTCAGCCCTGACGACGGGCGGCCCGACGCGGCACTCGTGCGATCGACCGTGCTCGGCCAGACCATCCTCGACAAGACGACCGACATCATCGTCGTGCGCCGGACTGCCGGCTGAGGCGCCTCCCGTGCTCCGCACCGGCGTTCAGGCCACGCAGGCCCAGCCCGTGCTCCGCACCGGCGTTCAGGCCACGCAGGCCCGGACACCCGATCATCAGTCGAGCGGCTGGCCGCGGTTGCCCCGCACCACATCGGTGACGCCGTCCCAGGTGTCGTGCGCCTGCTTCCAGCCGTCGAACACAGCGCGGATCTCGGCGTTGTCGCCGTGGCACTCGAGGAAGCAGCCGATGGCCTCACGGGTGTCGATGTAGATCACGTTGGCGATCGCCCACAACGACGACGCCACCGGGAACCCGGCCGCCTCGTACTGCTCGGCCACCATCTCGATGTCGTCGTCGGGGACGAGCATCCCGATGTGGTGGAACCCCTCCTCGCCGGCCCCGTACATGTCGCGGTAGATCGACGGACCCTCGTCGTTCTGTTGGATGAACTGCACGTGGGTGTCGCCGTGGTACCCGAATGCGTAGTCGAGCGGCACCGTCATCTCCTCGCCTCGATAGAGATGGCGGTCGCCCCAGTGGCCCCGGGTCACGAAGAACGGACCGGCGCCGGTGACGCGATGCCAGCGGTTGCACGCCTCATCGATGTCGTTGACGAACCAGGCGTGTTGCAGGATCGGATAGCGGATCAGCGGTTCCATCGGTTGCCCCCTCGGGTGTGGTGTGCGCTCATCGTTCCACCGACGCCGATCGCCCGCCACCGCTACTCTTGGACGATGGCCCGCGGCTCGTCCACCACCCGTGACCACATCGCCGCGGTGCTGGCCGATCGACCCGATGTCGCCGGCCAACTGGCCGCAGCCGACACGGCTGCTTGGGCTGCGGTCGACGCCGACCTGTTGGACCTGTGCCGGCTCCGCATCGCGATGCTGCTCGGCCATACCGACGAGATCGTCGCTGCGCCCCCGCCCGACGGTCCCGACCCTGCGCTGGTGGCCGACCTCGCCGCCTGGCCGACCTCGCCGCTCTTCGACGACACCCAACGCGCCTGTCTGGCCTTCACCGAGCAGTTCGTCATCGATGTCGCGACCCTCGACGACGCGCTCGCGTACGCCGTGGTCGACCACCTGGGCACCGATTTCGCGGCCTTCGTCAATGCGCTGTTGGTCATCGAGCAGCGGCAACGACTGACCCTGGTCTGGCAGCGCCTGTTCGCCGATGCCACCCCGTCCATGCCCGAGGAGACCCCATGACCACCCGTTCGGTTCGCGTTCCCCGCGGTGCCGGTGTCCCCGAGGACCTGAGCCGGGCACTCGGCAAGTGGCAGTCCGCTGTCGTGCGCCTCGACACCGTCGACGCCGTCACCACCGAGATGGTGCGGCTGCGGTGCGCCCGCCATCACGACTGCCACACCTGACTGTCGGTCCGCTCGGCAGTTGCCAAGCAGCAGGGACTCGACGAAGACGACGCCGCCCGAGCGTTCGGCACCGATCCCAACGGGCTCGAACCCCACCATCGCGCCGCACTGGCGCTCGCCGATGCGCTCATGACCCAACCCGCGGGGCTCGACGACGCCACCGTCGCCGAACTACGGCGTCACTTCAGCGATGAGCAGATCGTGGAGCTGACCGTCGACGTCATGAAATGGAACTATCAGAAGGCCATGGTGGCCATGGGTACCGACCCCGAGGTCAAGCCCGGCCAGCTGGCTGATCTGATCTTCGACGAGAACGGTCACTGGGTCCGACCCACCTGAACCCGACTCCCCACGCGCAACGGCCCGGTCGTTGCCGACCGGGCCGTGCTTTGGCGTGTGATGAATCGTTGCGTCTCGGCGAGGGGCGGGCCGAGAAGCTACTGGCTCACTCCGCCGGGGGGAGCAGCACCGTGTCGATGACGTGAATGACACCGTTGCTGGCAACGATGTCGGTCTGGACGACGGTGGCGTCGTTGACCATGACGGTCTCGCCGTCGACGGTGATGGCCACGGTTGCGCCGTTGACGGTTGCGACGTCGGTGCCGGCGGCGCCGACGACATCAGCGGCCAGCAGGTTGCCGGGGATGACGTGGTAGGTGAGGATCGACGCGAGGTCGGGGTTGGCGAGCAGTTCCTCGGCGGTCACACCGAGCGCTTCGAGCGCAGCGGCGAATGCTTCCTCGGTGGGAGCGAGCACCGTGAACGGGCCGTCACCCTTGAGGGTGTCGACCAGGTCGGCGGCTTCGAGAGCAGCGACCAGGGTGGGGAACTCGCCCGAGGCGACCGCGGTGTCGACGATGTCGGCTGCTTCCACAGCTTCGCCGTCGCCTTCGGCGGCGGGCTCTTCGGCTTCGCCGCTGGCGACCGGCTCTGCGTCGTCGTCGTCACCGCAGGCAGCGGCGATCAGGGTGAATGCGAACAGCAGCGCGAACATGCGCAACCAAGTGTTCTTCATGGGGGGTCCCTCCTGGGGATGAACTGGGCTTTGTCGTGTCTCTACGACGGCGGCACCCGATGTGGATGCAGCGGGGTGCGATCATGCCCGGTCCGGACCCGTTCGCGGTGTCAGCCGCCGAGACGCCAGGAATCGGGATCTCGGCCGAGCGACACCAGACGCTCGGTCACCGGCAGCGGTGGCGGCGGCAGGACGCCCTCGCGAATACCTGCCACGTGCGGGCCGTGTTCGTCCCAGATGTGGCAGGTGTTGATGTTGCCGGCGAACTGGCGTTCGCGGTCTGCGGGGTCGCGTTGACCGGGGGCGATGCCGTCGAGACGAGCGCGGCGCACTGCCACTGACCAGGTGCTTTGCACCACCGCAGGGGCCATTGCCTGCAACAGGGCGGTGGTGTGGGTGCACCCACGGGGACCGCCGAAGAGCTCGCGCACCTTGTGGGTGAACCCGCGCGCCACACAGAGGCCGACGAGCTTCTGATAGTGCGCGGCGATGGCCGGACAGGACTCGTGCGGGTGGGTCTCGAACACCACTGCGGCGTGGACGATCTCGAGGGTCGGGAGTGCCACATGCCACTCCACCTGCATCTGATGAATCTCGAGATCTGCTGTGTCGTCGGGCACATACAGTCCCGGCGGCTTGGTGTCGGCGATCGCGCCGCGGACGAGCATCGTGTCCTCGTCGAGGACGTAGGTCCGGACCTCGTAGGTGCGGTCGTGGAGCAACTCGAGGTCGTCGTCGGGCGGCAGGAGGGACATGGGCGCGGAGCATAGATCGTGACCGCCTTCGGGTCTCCCACGAGGGCTGGCGGACAGGCGAGGCGCACGCCGCGCCTTGTCGCTGGCCCGTGGCTCGATCGGCCCGTGCGCGCAGCGACCAAGGGCGGGAGACGACGGCGTTGGATGCACCGAGGTCCGCCTATCCGCGCACCCTCTAAGCTCCGGCCATGGTGCTCGAACGGTTTCGTATGGATGGTCAGGTCGCGATCGTGACCGGCGCGAGTCGCGGGATCGGCGCCGCGATCGCGGTCGCCTATGCCGAGGCCGGCGCTGACGTGGTGATCGGCGCCCGCGACGGCGAGGCCCTGGCCGTGGTCGCCGACCAGGTGGCGGGCCATGGGCGCCGTGCGGTGGTGGTACCCGGCAGCCTGCACACCCGCGAGGGCCTCGACGCCCTCGTCGATGCCGCCACGACCGAGTTCGGGCGCATCACCACGGTGGTCAACAACGTGGGCGGGTCGATGCCCAATGCGTTCCTGGCGACCTCCGAGGACGACTTCGATGCGGCCTTCCGCTGGAACGTGACCACGGCGTTCAACCTCAGCCAGCTGGCCGTGCCCCACCTGCTCGACGCCGGTGGCGGCAGCATCGTCAACATCGCCTCGGCCGCGGGCCGCCAGGCGGCACGCGGATTCGCCGCCTACGGCACCGCCAAGGCGGCGATGATCGCACTGACCCAGAACATGGCCCAGGACCTCTCCCCCAGGATCCGTGTCAACGCCATCGCGCCGGGCGCGACGGCGACCTCGGCGATGGAGTTCGTGGTGGCCACGCCCGAGATCCACGACGCCATGGTCGAGGCCACCCCGTTGAAGCGTCTCGGCGAACCCGACGAGATCGCCGCCGCGGCGCTGTATCTGGCGTCGCCAGCGGGCGCGTACGTGACCGGCCAGTGCCTGGCCGTCGACGGCGGAATCCTCGGCTCGAACTTCGACATGGGCCTGCCCGACCTGTGAGGCCCCACGCACCCCGGCTGCGCCAACCCCTCTCTACCGGCTCGTGAGCACACCGACCGACGTCACCGGACTCCTCGCGACCTGGCCCGATCCGGCCGCAGCGTCGATCGGGCTCGTCGATGCCACCGAGACACTGGCGATCGGCGGCGACATCGCCCGGGTGTCGGGGATCGCCTCGATCTCCAAGGTCATCGCTGCGCTCACCGTGCTGGTGGCCGTCGAAGAAGGAACCCTCGATCTCGACGAACCGGCCGGGCCGCCGGGCGCAACGGTCCGCCATCTGCTGGCGCACGCATCCGGGCTCGACTTCGACGACCATCGCAGCATCGCGGCGGTGGGCTCGCGACGCATCTACTCCAATGCCGGCTTCGAGCAGCTCGCCGACCATCTCGCAACCAAGGCCGCGATGCCCTTCGAGCGCTATCAGGCCGAGGCGGTGCTCGCCCCCCTGGCCATGACCGACACCGAGCTCCGGGGCACGGCGGCCCACGGCGTGTGGTCGAGTGTCGCCGACCTCACGCGCGTGGCTCGCGAACTGCTCGCACCAACCCTGGTCGCGCCGTCCACCCTCGCCGAGGCGACGACGGTGCAGTTCGGGGCGCTCGCCGGGGTCATCCCCGGCCTCGGCCGGTTCGACCCGGCACCCTGGGGCCTCGGATTCGAGCTCAAGGGCGACAAGTCGCCGCACTGGACCGCAGCGGCCAACGGTCCGTCGACCTTCGGGCACTTCGGCGGCACCGGGACGTTCCTGTGGATCGACCCCGCCCTCGGTCTGGGCGCCGTGGCCATCAGCGGCACCGACTACGGCGCCTGGGCGCTCGAGGTGTGGCCGCCGACCAGCCAAGCCCTCATCGACGGTCACCGGGGACGCTGAGCACCCGAGGCCCGCCGGCATCTCCGGCTGTCTCGTACTACCTCGCGACGACGAACGCTGACCGGGCCGCGGCCATCGTGGCGTGCGGGTCGATCACCCGGGGCCCGTCGCGGCGCACGACCACGGTCGCGGTCACGCCGTTGTGGACCCGACGCTTGCGCTCGCCATCGAAGGCGAAGAGCACCGGACCCGGTGTGATGACCTCCTCGCCGAGCGCGAGTCGCCGGACCTCGGTGACCCCGATCGGCGCGTGGTGGCCGGGCGCTGTCGGCGCCGTCACCACGAGCTCGGGATCGGTGTCCACCGGCGCGAACCGCACGAGCAGCGCAGCATCGTCGGCGGCGCCGACCGGCTCCAACAGCCCGCCGACAGCGGCGAAGCCGATGGCGGCGGGATCGGCTCGGGTCAGCACCGCGAGGCGCATCGTGTCGGGATCGAACAACTCCAGCGACCCGACGTAGGGATCGGTGACGGCGACCGCGTCGATCAGCGCGATGTCGCCGACGCCGGCGTCGTCGGGGAGGTCGGCGCTTCCGCCGGCGAGCTCGAGGTGCACGAGCTTGGCCGGCGTGGTGACCTCGTCGATGTCGACGACCCCGCGGGCCACCATCGCCAGCGAGGTCCCGGCCACGGTTGGTTCGACGAAGATCGGAAAGGCGTTGTTGGTCCCGGTCGACACCGGCAGCACCACGATGTCCTGCCACCCCTTGACCACGGCCCGGTTGGTGCCGTCACCACCGAGCACCGCAACGGCTCCGCACCCCTCGTCGCGCATGGCCGCAGCGGCGCGGGTCGAGTCCTCCTCGGTGAAGCCGAGATCGCGCACCACGGTCACGAGCGTCACGTCGCGCAGCGTCTCGGTGGCGCGGCGCACGATCTGGTGGGGATCGTGGTTGACGACGATGGTGTCGACACCGCCGGCGACGGCGCCCAATACGATGCGGCGCACGATCGAGATCTTGTCCTCGACGGTCGAACGTCCCGCGGCGGCGACCGCCCTGCGGATGTCGCCGCCCGAGCGCGGATTGACGATGATGCCGATGGAGGGGCTCACGGGCGCCGAACCTACTCCAGCTGCCGGGCCACCGACCCACTGGGGCAACGCCGGCCCCGGCCGCGATCGGCGAACTGACGCACTAGGCTCGCCGCCCATGACGCACCGAGTGATCTGCTGGTCGACCGGCAACGTGGGAGCACATGCGGTGCGCACGGTCGCCGAACGCCCCGACCTCGAACTCGTCGGCCTCTACGTGCACAGCGACGCCAAGGCCGGGCGCGATGCCGGGGAGCTGGTGGGGATCGACCCGCTGGGCGTCACCGCCACCACGAGCATCGACGAATTGGTCGCCACCGACGCCGACGTCGTCATCCACGCGCCGTTGCCGTCTCTCGTCCATGGCGACGACCCCGACGCGGACCTGGCCACCATCTGCCGGCTCCTCGCGTCGGGAAAGGACGTCATCACCGTGGTGGGCTACATGTACCCCGCCGTCCACGGCGACGAGGTCGTCGGCCGACTCACCGAGGCCTGCGAGGCCGGCCAGTCCTCGTTCCACGGCACCGGTCTCAACCCGGGCTGGATGGGCGAGGTGCTGCCGTTGACGATGTCGGCGCTGTCACGGCGCATCGACGCCATCACCGTCACCGAGATCAGCGACTTCGCCCGCTACCCGTCCGCCGACATCATGTTCTCGATGATGGGGTTCGGCTCGGCCCCCGATGACTTCGAACGCACGAGCGCCCGACGGGCGCACTGGCTCAACGGGCTGTTCCGGGAGAACATCACCCTGATGGCCCACGGTCTGGGCGTCGAGCTCGACCGCGTCGACGACCAGCTCGAGCTCGACCTGGCCGGCGAGACCTACGAGGTCGCCGCAGGGACCATCGTGGAGGGCACCGTGGCCGGCCAGCGGTGGGTGTGGACCGGCGTGCTCGACGGGCGGGTCGTGCTGACGCACGAGACGGTGTGGCGCATGGGACCCGACGCCGGGACCGATTGGGCCGACCGGGGATCACAGCATCGTCATCGCCGGCGAACCGGCCATGGATCTGCGCTTCGGGGGACGCTGGCTCTCCGACGGCCTGCTGGCCACCGCCATGCACGCCGTCAACGCGATCGACGTGGTCGCGGCTGCCGCGCCGGGGATCAGGACCTTCCTCGATCTCCCGCCGATCTTCGGACGCGGCGCCCTTCGGTGAGGGGCACGTCGCGCCGGCGGTGACTCAGATCAGGTCGGCGACGTCGAGGCTCAACAGCACCACCAACAGCGCGATGATCGCAACGTTGATCGCCGTGATCGGCCACTTCCACCGGTGATCGGCCCGATGGAACCGGCGGATGCTCCACACGTTCGCAGCGATGGCGATCAGGCTGGTGATGATGCCGATGGTCGAGCCGATGCCCGACGCGATCCCGATGACCGGCGCCACGAACGGGAACAGGACATAGGTGAGCAGGCATCGGACCGCGGAGATCGCCACCGATGTCGAGAAGACCCGCTGTGCGTCTTCCTCGGCAGCCACCTGCTCGGCGCGCGAGGACGTCGCGGCAGGTGCGCTGGGGGGCGTCGTGGTCACCCGATCAGACTATCGCCGCCGCCCGGCACGCTCCGCATCGCTGCGACCCGGTTGGCGACGGGGGCCGTGGGGTAGAGTCCCGCCAACGACCCGCGTTCCGAAAGGACCCCCAATGGCCTTCGAGCTCCCGCCCCTCCCGTACGAGAAGGATGCGCTCGCCCCCTACATCTCGGCCGAGACGCTCGACTACCACCACGGCAAGCACCACAACGCCTACGTGACCAACCTCAACGGCCTCATCGAGGGAACCGACCACGCCGACGCGTCCCTCGAGGACATCATCACCAGCTCCGACGGTGGCCTGTTCAACAACGCCGCACAGGTCTGGAACCACACCTTCTACTGGAACTGCATGGCCCCCGGCGGCGGCGGCGAACCCACCGGCGAGGTCGCCGACGCCATCGGTTCCGCGTTCGGTTCCTACGACGCATTCCGCGAGCAGTTCACCACCGCCGCCAAGACCCAGTTCGGGTCGGGCTGGGCGTGGCTGGTCGATGCAGGCAGCGGCCTCGAGATCATGAAGACCGCCAACGCCGATCTCCCCATGGCCCACAGCGCCAAGGCCCTGCTCACCATCGACGTGTGGGAGCACGCCTACTACGTCGATTACCGCAACGCTCGACCCGACTACATCGAGACGTTCATGAACAGCCTGCTCAACTGGGATCACGTCGCCGCCCAGATGGCCTGACCCACCGCGGCCATCACCATGGCTGACCCATCGATGCCGGCTCACACCGAGCCGGCATCGCCGCGTCCGGACGTCGGTCACGCATCGACGTCGGGCGAGGTGGTGACGCTGCGCTGTGCGATCACCGACGCCGAGGCCATGACCGACCTGGCCTGGACCCTGGGTGCCACGGGGGTCGCCGAGCTCACCGACGACGAACCCGACGTGGTACGTCTGGTCGTCGGGACCGACGACCCTGCCGCCGGGGCTCGCCTGCTGGCCGGCCTCGCCGGCGATCCTCGCACCCTCGAAGCCACCGCGCGATGCCAATCGACCATCAGTGGGTCGACACCTGGCGCGCACGGTGCAACGCCCCAGCGCGCCGGACCCTTCGCCATCCGCCTCAGCGACCACGAACCGGTCGACGCGCCCGTCGCCATGGTGATCGAGCCCGGACCCACGTTCGGCTACGGACACCGCAGCACCCTCCTGGCCCTCGAGCTCATCGCCACGCGTCCACCGCCCGCTCGGCACCGTGCTGGACCTCGGCACCGGTAGCGGCGTGCTGGCCATCGCGGCCGCGCGCGCCGGCGCCGCCTCGGTGACGGCGATCGACACCGACCCCGGCGCCGTTGCCACGGCGCGGGCGAACGCCGACCGCAACGCGGTGCGGTCGATGTGCACCAGGGCGACGCCCGCACCGACCCGATCCCGGGTCCCGCCGGCGGATTCGACCTGATCCTGGCGAACGTCACCGCCGCGGTCCAGGTCGCGCTGGCACCGGTGATCGCCACCGTGGCCGCTCCGGGCGCACAGGTCGTGGTGAGCGGCATCCTCGCCGACCAGGAAGCCGCGGTTCGTGCTGCCCATCCCGATGCCACCGTCGACGACCGACTCGAGCGCGACGGCTGGGTCGGCCTGGTGCTGCGCCACCCAGGTGCAGGCTGAGTCCTCGACGGATGCGTCGCCCGCCGGCCTCGGGGCGCCCCCCGCACGCGGCGACCCGCCCGGGTTGCGAGCAACAGCCGGGCGGGTCGAGAAGGCGAGGTGGGGGAAGAGAGGGCGGAGGCCCCACGACCAGAGCTCGGTGGTCGAGTCCTGGTGGCGATGCATTGGAGGCGTGTGACCCCCGCCCTGTCCCCAGTTGGCCGGCGGGGGCGATGCCACCGGCCACTAGACTCATCGACGGCGACAGGGTGGCCTTGACCCTGCATCGCCGCTGCCGGGACGAAATGGGCCCGGCGGCTCAACTCCCCCGGAGCCAGGTGGCGCCGATGACCCACATCTCGACCGTCGCGGCGGTCTTCGCGCAAGAGACGATCAATCCGCTCGGCGACGATCTGCTCGTCCTGTTGACCCTCGCCATGGGCGGCGCGCTCCTCGTCGGCAACGTGCTCGCCTTGGTCCGCCCCCGCGACGAGTCCCGCGACGGCGAACTCGAACGCCCCCCGCTGGCCCGCAGCCTCGCCATGGCCACCATCGGCCTCGTCGCCACCATCTGGGCCCTCGTGAGCCTGGTGGCCTAACTCCGCGCCATGTTGGCGAAGCGGGTGAAGTGGGGCAGGAACGCGAGGCGGACGACGCCGGTCGGGCCGGCGCGATGCTTGGCGACGAGGATCTCGGCGGTGCCCATGTCGGGTGAGTCCGCGTTGTAGACCTCGTCGCGGTACAAGAACATGACGACGTCGGCGTCTTGTTCGATGGAGCCGGACTCGCGCAGGTCCGACAGCATCGGGCGCTTGTCCTGGCGTTGTTCGAGACCGCGGCTGAGCTGGGACAACGCCACCACGGGGCACTCGAGTTCGCGGGCGAGGATCTTGAGTCCGCGGCTGATCTCGGCGATCTCGACCTGACGGCTCTCGGCGCCGTTGCGGCCGGTCATGAGCTGGAGGTAGTCGACGACGACCAGGCCCAGGTCGCCGACGCGGGACTTGAGGCGGCGGGCCTTGCCGCGGATCTCCATGACGGTGGTGTTGGGGTTGTCGTCGATCCAGACGGGCGCCTCGGCGAGGCGTCCGACGCCGTGGCTGATGCGCGTCCAGTCGTCTTCGTTGAGGCGACCGTTGCGGACGCGGGTGGCGTCGACGCGTGCCTCTGCGCACAGCAGACGCTGACTGATCTCGAGCTGGCTCATCTCGAGCGAGAAGAACAGCACCGGCCGCTGCGCCTGCAGGGCCGCGTTGGCGACCATGCCCAGCGCGAAGCTGGTCTTGCCCATGGCGGGACGGGCGCCGACGACGACGAGGTTGCTCGGCTGGAGGCCGGCCAGGAGCTCGTCGAGATCGAGGAAGCCGGTGGGGGTGCCGGTGATGGTGTCGCCGACCTCGTAGAGGTACTCGAGACGGTCGAGGTTGGCGTCGAGCAGCTCACGGATGGGCGACAAGGTGTCGCTGGCACGGCCCTGGGCCAGGTTGAACACCATCGACTCGGCCGAGTCGACGGCCTTGACCACGTCGTCGGGCTGGGTGAAGCCGAGCTCGGCGATGTCGGATCCGACCCGGATGAGGCGCCGCAGCAGGGCGTGCTCGTGCACGATGCGGGCGTACTTGCCGGCGTTGGTCGCTGCGGGCGTGTTGGCCTGCAGGGCCACGAGGGCGCCGCCGCCCCCGACGGTGGTCAGCAGGCCCGCCCGACCCAGCTCTTCGGCGACGGTGACGGTGTCGGCGGGCTCGCCCGCGCTGTAGAGCGCCGTGATGGCCTCGTAGACGTGCTGGTGGCCGGGCTTGTAGAAGTCGGCAGCCTCGACGATCTCGATGACATCGGCGATGGCGTCCTTGCTGAGCAGCATGGCGCCGAGGACGGACTCCTCGGCGGCGATGTTGTGCGGCGGCACCCGCCCGGCACCGCCGGAGCCCGAGCCGCCGGCGGCTCGGGCTCGATCACGGCGTGGGGCGGGTTCGTCGAAGAACACGCCCCCGGGCCCGGGATCGTCGGGATCCGAGGGTGGGGGGCCGAAGGGGTCGTCGTCGGGAAAGGGGGGCGGGGCATCCATGGGCTCGGACACCATGGTGGCTCACCCCTGTGACAGTCCAGAGGACAACCCTGGGGATATCGACCGATCACCTGTGGGTGACGTGTGGGTGACGCCGCGAATCAGGCGTCGGCGACGACCTCGACGGTGACCGGGAAGGCCACGTCACGGTGCACCTTCACCATGACCAGGTGGGTGCCGAGCTCCTTGAGATGCTCGTCGCCGACAACGGCTCGTCGGTCGATCGTCACGTTCTTCTGCTCTTCGATCGCCCGGACGATGTCGCTGGCGGTCACCGAGCCGAACAGCCGTCCACCGTCGCCCGAACGAGCGGCGATGGTGACCGGGTTGTTGACCAGACGGGTCGCCATCTCTTCGGCGACAGCCCGATCGGCGGCGTCACGCAGCTCGCGGGAGCGTCGCATGGCCTCGGCCTGGCGTTCGGCACCGGGGGTGGCCTTGAGGGCCAGACCCTTGGGGATCAGCAGGTTCCGGCCATGACCGTCGGCGACCTCGACCACATCGCCGCGGGCGCCGAGCCCGTCGACATCTGCACGTAGCACGACCTTCATGGCTCAGTCCTCCCCGGTCTCGGTGGCGGTGTCTTCGCCGAATTCCTCGTCGCCGTCGGCAGTGGGCCGTGGCGGCGGCGTGGTGGGCCGCAACGGTGCGTCGTCGCGGCGGTCGTCGCGACGACCGCCCGAACGGCCGCCGCGCTGGGTGGTGACCCGGTTGGTGTAGGGGATCAGCGCCATCTCGCGGGCGTTCTTGATCGCCAGGGAGATCTCGCGCTGCTGCTGGGCACTGTTGCCGGTGACCCGACGGGCGCGGATCTTGGCGCGATCGGAGATGAACCGGCGCAGCAGGTTGACGTCCTTCCAGTCCACGTACTCGACGCGTTCCTGGGTGAGGATGCTGATCTTCTTCTTGCTGCGGCGGGCATTGTCTTTGTTCTTGCCGCGTTTGTCGCGTGGTGGCATTGCTGTCGTGCTCCTGAGAGATCTCGTGGTGCCCTAGAAGGGCTCTTCGTTCGGGTCGTAGGCGGGAGGCTCGTTGCTCACCGGGCGGCTGCCGCCGCCTCCACCGCCGCCGCTGCTGCGGAAACCGCCCCCGCCGCCATCACCGTCGCGGGGATTGCGATGGACTTCGGCGGTCGCCCAGCGCAGGCTGGGGGCGACTTCGTCGGCGACGATCTCGACCTTCGACCGCTTGTCGCCGTCCTGGGTCTCCCAGGACCGCTGGTCGAGACGGCCGTAGACGACGACACGCATGCCCTTGGTGATCGACTCGCCGACGTTCTCGGCCATCTGGTTCCAGGCGGTGACGTCGAAGAACGACACGACGTCCTCGCCGTCGCGGCCCTTGCGGTTCCAGGCCAAGCCGAAGTTGGCGACGGCCTGCACCACTGGGGGTGAAGCGCAGTTCGGGGTCGCGGGTGACGTTCCCGACGACGATGACGTTGTTGTCGAAGGCCATGGCAGCCTCTCCTTGAATGCGGTGGGTACCGGTCGCTGCGGTCCTCAGCCGGCCACGAGCAGACCGCGACGCGTCGGCTTCGTGGTCGGGCAGACGGATGAGCTTGTGGCGGACCACTTCGTCCGCGAGGCGCAACATGCGCTCGAGGGGATCCATGTCGCGTTGCGCGGTGACCATCTCGAGGACCACGTAGTGACCTTCGGTCTTGTGGTCGATCTCGTAGGCGAACTTGCGCTTGCCCCACTTGTCGGTGGAGGCCAGCGAGGAACCCTCTTCGGTGGAGAGCCAGGTCTCGACCCGGCTCACGACGTCGTCGACCATGTGGTCTTCGTGGTCACTGTCGACGATGATCATCAATTCGTAGGCTCGCGTTGTCACGCTGAGCACTCACCTCCTCTGGACCCGCAGCTGCGGGGCCCCCGTCGCGGTGATCGGGAGCAGGTCTGATTGTGAGGCGCCGAGCCTACTGGGTCGGTGTGACAGGTCCTCGCGCCGGCATTCGGCGCGGGTCGGGGTCACCAGCTGCTGAGCGGGTCGTCGGCAACGGCGCGGTCGGTGGATCCGTAGAGGCCCAGCGCGTCGACCTCGTCGCCATCGAGGTGGTAGCACTCGTCGTCGGAGGGGAACCGCCCGGCCCGCACATCGTCGGCGTACGCGCCGAGGGCCTCGACCGCGGTGGTCTTGAGGTCGGCGTAGCGGCGCACGAACTTGGGCTTGAAGCGGTCCTCGATGCCCAGCACGTCGTGGAACACCAGGACCTGGCCGTCGCAGTCGGGGCCGGCACCGATGCCGATGGTGGGGATGTCGACAGCGTTGGTGATGAAGGTGCCGACCTCGTTGGGGACGCCCTCGATCACGAAGGCGAAGCAGCCCGCATGGGTCAGCGCCTTGGCGTCCTGCAACAGCGCCATGGCCGCCTGGTGGCTCTTGCCCTGGACCTTGAAACCGCCCATGGCGAGCGTGGACTGGGGCGTGAGGCCGAGGTGGCCCATGACCGGGATCTCGGCATCGGCGATGGCCTCGATCATCGGCAGGCGCTCCTGGCCGCCTTCGAGCTTGACGGCGTGGGCACCGGCACGAATGAGCTTGGCTGCGTTCTTGACGGTGTCGGCAGCCGACACGTGGTAGCTCATCCAGGGAAGGTCGGCGACGATGAAGCAGTCGGGCTCGGCACGTGCGACGGCAGCGGTGTGGTGCACCATGTCGCGCATCGTGACCTGGAGGGTGTCGGGATAGCCCAGCACCACCATGGCGAGTGAGTCGCCGACGAGAATGAGATCGACCCCGGCTTCACTGGCCATGCGCGCACCCGGCGCGTCGTAGGCGGTGACCATCACGAGCGGTTCGGCACCGTTGGCGACCTTTCTCGCCGCAATGGACGGAGCAGTCAGCTTCTTGGGCATGGGTGCACCTCGTCTCCGTGTTCGTGGCGCTGGATCCGCCAAACGAGCCGGACACGGGAGTGTACGACGGCCTCTGCGCGCGCCGCCAGGGGCGAACGCCCCGATGGGTGTGGCGTCGCGCCGACGGCGGCGAGGCGTGCGCTCAGCTCACCGCATCGAGGTACAACTGGAACGAAGCCCAGGCATCGTCGACGGGCATGCCGCCACACAGCGGATGCAGGGCGACCACGTCGCGACCCTTGCACTCGTCGGGGGTGAGCACCTGGTAGATGCCCTCGGCCCGCAGCTCCTCGACCGATGCCGCGCCGCTCTTGACCGCCGAGCGGATCGAGCCGGTCTGCCACGACGCATAGGTGGTGGCCTCGTGAAGGAAGTGGTGGCCGAGCTCGGCCCAGGTGCGGTCGGGGTCCTCGGAGACAGAACACCATGGCGGTGTCCTCCGCGGGCATGACACAGAAGCCGCTGGTGCCGTTGGCCTCGCACTGTTCGAGGTAGTACGCCTCGAGCTCGGGCAGGTGCGCGGCGGGCTGCATCGGCAAGCCGAATCGGGCGGCGCGCCGTGCGGCGATCTTGCTGGTGCCGCCGACCAGGACGAGGGGATGGGGTTGGGTCAGCGGGGTCGGGGTGACCCGCACGGTGCGGCCGTTGTACTCGAAGGGTTCGCCGGTCCACGCCGCCAGCACGGTCTCGATGCAGTGGTCCATCAGCGCACCGCGCCCGTCCCAGTCCTTGCCGTGGAGGTGGTACTCGCTCTCGCGGTAGCCGAGCCCGAAGATCGTGGTGAGACGCCCGCCCGACACCAAGTCGATGACGGCCATGTCCTCGGCGACACGGATGGGATCGTGCAACGGCAACAGCAACGCCGAGATCGTGACGGCCAGGTTCTTGGTGCGCGCCAGGATCATCCCGGCGTTCAGCATGGGCGTCGGGCTCCAGCCGTTGTCGGCACCGTGGTGCTCTTCGAGGGTGGCCATGAAGAACCCGGCCTCGTCGGCCGCGGCGGCCATGTCGAGCATGGCCCGATAGCGATCGGCCATGACCGGCGGGTCGAGGGCAGGATCGACCATGTTGAACCGTACGAGCGACAGCGGCACCGCAGAACTCCAGTGAGAGACGACGAGACGACGTTAGCCAACATCTGACACCCCGTCAGAAGCGAGTGGTCGGGTTCACTCGCCGGCGGCCGCCACGCCACCGCGACCCGTAGGTGCTCGATACAGAACACCCCGTCCAGGGCCGCAGAAGCCATCGGACACGTCGGCGCTCCGCCGCCCCCGAGACGGCGGGCACCCCACCAAAGGGTTTCGACGAGCCGGCCCAGAGTTACAGCACGTAGGCGCGCCGCAGGTGGTTCCAGGCGCAGCTGGGGCACACCTCGACCTCGTAGCAGCTGAACGTGCCCTTGCGGGCCCGGATGCGTTCGAGTTCGGCGAGGGAATTGATGCAGCGGCCGTGGGCGGGCAGGCGGGGCCCGAACACATAGGACACCAGCGCGATCGTGTCCTCGGCGCACACGGGACAGTCCTCGGTTGTCGCCGTGGAGTACTCGGCGGCGGCGCGGCGCAGTTCGGGGTGGGCGTCGCAGATGTCGTGCGCCGAGAGGACGCCGGAGCGGAAGTCGTTGAGGACGGCTTGGCGCGCCAGTCGGTAGTCGACGGCACCCTCGGTCAGCGCGCCCGGTGGCGTGACCGGTACGAAACCCATGGCCGAGGAGGGTACCGGCGGTCGCCGCACCGTCCGCCGCGCCCCATCGCCATGGGGCCCGGGTGCGTCTCTACGTGTCGCGGGCCTCGGCCCAGGTCCGCAGCGCGCCACGGGCTGCGGTCTCGTCGAGGGGCCCATGGTCGAGGCGGAGCTCGGTGAGGTACTCGATGGCCTGCCCGACACGGGGCCCCGGGGGCCACCCCAGCTCGTGCATGACCTGGTGTGCGCTCAGCGGTGACCCGAGGTGGTCGAGCTCGTCGGCGAGCTCGATCGAGAGGCGGCGGTTCGCCTCGACCGCCGCAACCGATACGGGTTCGAGGGCAACGGCCACGACCCGCGCTGCGTGTGCGTGAGGGCCGACCGCCATCCACCAGCGCCGAAACCCGGGCGCCTCGGACGCGTCACCCGCGACGAGGGCGACGGCACCGGCCACCACGGCGCCCACCTCGCGGACCGTGGCCGAGCTGTACCGGAGCTCGCGGAGGCGGCGCCGCACCGTTGCCGGGTCGGGGTCGGCGACGAGCACGGCCAGGCGGTGCATCGGGTCGGGGCCGACACGCCGGACGCGGTCGATGAGCACTGCGGCCGAGGCGGTGTCGGGTGGCGCCCAGGGCATCAGCCGGGCGAGCAGACCGGTCGCCGAGAGCAGTTCGAGACCGGATGCGGCAGCGGGTACCAGTAGCAGCTTGTCGAGCTCGTCGCGGATGCGTTCGACCGACACGATCGCCATGCGGCTGCCCATCGTCGCCATGGCGTCGACGAGATCGGCGGCGGGCACGAGGTCGTAGCCGGCGACGAATCGTGCGGCGCGCAGCATCCGCAGGGGGTCGTCTCCGAAGGAGGTCTCCGGGTCGAGCGGGGTGCGCAGGACGGCGTCGGCGAGGTCGGCGGCGCCTCCGTAGGGATCGACGAGGCCGCGTTCGGCCACGTCGATGGCCATCGCGTTGACGGTGAAGTCCCGACGCGAGAGGTCTTCGGCGATGGCACCGGAGAACCGCACATCGGGCTTGCGGGAATCGTCCTGGTAGGTCTCGGCGCGGTGGGTGGTGATCTCGTAGGTGCGGTCGCCGACCTTGGCGCCGATGGTGCCGAACCGTTCGCCCTGGGTCCACAGCGCGTCCACGACCGGACCGACGATCGCCTTGATCTCGGGGGGTGTGGCGTCGGTGGTGAAGTCGAGATCGTGGTCGTGCTCTTCGGTGCGCCCAGCGAGGAGGTCGCGCACGACGCCGCCGACCAGGTACAGCCGGTGACCCGTCGCGGCGAACGCGGCGATGACGGGTTGGGCCTCGACCAACAGCGGCGCGACCTCGTCGACGACCGACTGCCACGCGGACTCGGGTGACGGCCCGGATGCGGGCGTGCGATCGTCGTCAGTCGAGGGCATGCATCTGCGTCGCCGCCACCACGGCGTCGGCGCCCGGACCGCCCGAGCTCGGACGCTCCGGGTGCACGATCTCACCGGCGAGCGCTGCGGTCACGGCGTGGGTGCACAGCTGCAGGGCCGTGAGGTCGTAGCCCCCCTCGAGGAAGACGATGCGACGTCCCGGCGGCACGACCCGGGCGATCTCGGCGGTGAGGTCGGCTGTGTCGCCCGACGTGAGCCCGAGCTCGGTGATCGGGTCGGATCGGTGGCCGTCGAAGCCTGCCGAGATGATCACCCACGTGGGATCGAAGCGCTCGACGGGTCCTGCGATGACGTCGTCCCAGGCCCGCCGGTAGTGCTCGCCAGTAGCGCCCGCGGGCATCGGAACGTTGATCGTCGTGCCGATGCCCTCGCCGCTGCCGCGTTCGCCGAGCGCGCCCGTGCCCGGGTACAGCGGCCACTGGTGCAGGGACACGAACAGCACTCGGGGGTCGTCGTAGAAGGCGTCCTGGGTGCCGTTGCCGTGGTGTGCGTCGTAGTCGACGATGAGCACCCGTTCGCCGCGATCGGCCAGGGCGCGTGCTGTGACCGCAGCGTTGTTGAGCAGGCAGAAGCCCATGGACCGCACCGGAGTGGCGTGATGGCCCGGTGGACGCACGACGCAGAAGGCGGCGTCGGCGGCCCCGGTGTCGAGGTGCTCGATGGCGGTGAGTCCGGCCCCGGCCGCGTAGCGGGCTGCGTCCCACGAGGCGTGGTTCATCGAGGTGTCGCCGTCGATGGGGCCGCCGCCGATCTCGTCGAGCGATTCGAGCATGGCGACCAGACTCGGATCGTGGACAGCGGTGATGGCGGCGAGCGAGGCCGCCACCGGGGGGATGTGGACGAGGTCTGCACCGAGGTGGGCGTCCTCGACCCCGGCCAAGGCCGCGCTCAGCCGTGCCGGGCGTTCGGGATGCCACTGACCCATGTCGTGGTCGGCGAACCGAGGATCGCTGACGAGGATGACCGTCACCCCGACGATGCTACGGGGCCGGACCGACGGCTGCGATTCGTTCCGATCAGACCTCGGCCGCGCGCAGCAGCTGGGTGAGGCGGGATTCGGATCGACTCCGGGCGAGCGATTCCTTGAGGCGTTCGCTGGCCTCGGTGGCCAGGCGGCGCGAGTCGACCTGTCCGGGCGGGCTGGCGTCGACGAACAGCGACATGTCCTCGACGCGTGAGCGCAGCTCCTCGACGATGCCCGCGAAGACATCGGGCGTCAGCTTGAGGTAGTGGCTGGCGGCATCGCCGGCCCAGGACAGGCCCCGGGACGTGTCGCCGGCGGACCACTCGTTGGCCAGGATGGAGGCGGCGGCGAGGATCCGGCAGAGACGGATGACGTTGGAGCTCGAACCAGTGGGGAGCTGATCGGGCCGGTCACGGTGCGCGATCGGCAGCACGATCTCCTCGGGGAGGGACCAGCTGGCCAGGAGCGCTGCGGTGATGTCGGTGTTCGCGAAGCCGAGGCGCTCGCGTTTCGAGCTGGCTGCTCGGCCACGGGTCGTCGACGAGCACGGTCTTGTAGGTGGACGTCAGACAGCTCGCCAGGACGAGGCGGCCGAGCTCGCTCAACAATCCGACGACGTACGCGACGTCAGCGCCATCGGGATGGACCCGCAAGGCCATGAGTTCGGCGGCCGATGCGGTCAGCGCGCTGCGGAGCCAGTACTCGTGGAGATCGAGACCCGAGGAGGCATCGACGACCGGCAGGGCGTCGACGACGGCGAACCCGAGGGCGAGCGTCTTGGTCTTCTGGAGGCCGAGGAGGGCGCAGGCGCGGGGCACGCTGTCGATGGACTGGGGAAGGCCGTACGCGGCGGAGTTGACCGCTCGCAGCATTCGGACGGTCAGCGCCGGGTCGGTGCGGATGAGCCGGCCGATGTCCTCGGCTTCGACACGGGGGTCATCGGCGAGGCGCATGACCTCGAGCGCAACGCCGGGGGGCGTCGGCAGGTTGTCTGCCTCGGCCAGCTCCCTCGGGAGCTGTGGTGGGCTCATCGATGACATCGGCTCTCCTCGATCCTGCGTGGAGGCGGGTGGCTCCGGGACGACGACGCAGGGTCGTGCCCTCGATCGGCACGACGCCATGGGTCTTGAGCGGGCTGCGATGGCTATGGGCCCTCGGGCCCGCTTTGCCACGTCGTTCATGCCGCCGGCTTTCGTCGACGGAGGCGCCCGCCCCATACACCGGTGGCGATGGCGACCAGGGCGACCAGGATCAAGGTGTCGGTCATCGGACCGGACCTGCCATCGACGACGACCCGCACGGTGGGCACCGTGCCGTTGACCTGGTCGGTGGTTGCCGACGCCGGGGCACCGAGCTCGTCGCCGGTCGTGACCGAGATCGCCGACGACGGTGGTATGGCCATGGCGAGGTCGGTCGGCGCGCTCATCGGACGCACCCTCGACGGTACTGGCGGTGACGGCGATGGTCGAGCGGGCACCGGGGTCGAGCGGGTCGGCGCTGATGCAACGGAGGCGACCGGAGGCGTGATCGCACTGCCAGGTCTCGCGAATCGATGGTGGTCGGGGTGAGCGACGATCCGAGATCGACGTCGACGACGACGGGGGCCTCGGCTCGGCGGACGCCCTGGTTGGTCACCTCGAGATCGAAGGCGACGGCATCGTCGGCCGCAGCGTCGGCCGATGGCGCGGTGGGCCGAATGATGACGACCAGGCCGTCGACGTCTTCGGGGCCCGACGCAGCGATGTCCGCTGAGCCAGCGGCCTCAGGTGGGGGAGCCGATTCCTCGAAAGCCGGCGGGGCCGGCGCAGCGTCGGTGGGTGTCGGGTCGATCGGCGTCGACTCGCTGGGCGCCGCAGCGTCGCGCCCGGGAGCGACAGCGGTGCCCGGCTCGTCCCGGGGAAGATCGAGGACCAGCGGTGGTCGGTCGTCCTCGGCGTTCTCGACGGCGAGTGCCTCCGAGGTCGGGTCGGGCGTCTCCGAGACCGCAGTCGGTCCGTCGACGGCCTCAGTCGGTCGGGGCTGTCCCGACACCGTCGTCGGTCTCGGTCTCGATCTCGGTCTCGGGGACCGGGGTGGGCTCCGGGGTCGACTCCGGCTCGGAGGTGGGCTCTGGGCTGGGTTCGGGCGTGGCGTCGGCTCGGGTTCGGCCGCGGACGCCGGTTCGGACTCGGTGAGGGTGATCCGGTGAGTCGAGGCATCGGCACGGCGCAGGGACAGCGCACCGGGGAGGAACTCGTCACCGTCGTCGTAGCGGCGCCACTGACCATCGTGGTACTCGATGGTGTCCTCGGCGACGTCGGAGGGCAGCGGCACCGTCTCGAAGCGATAGTCGCGGACAGCCGTGCGGTGTTCTGGTCCTTGCGCTGGGATCGACCGTTGACGGTGACGGTGACCGGGATCGTCTGATCCCACGTCTCGAACACCACCAGGCCGTTGTCAGGTGTACGGCCGGCTTGTTGCCAGCTGCCGCCGTACCACGCGACGGCGGCGCCGGGGATCGGGTCGCCGTTCGAGGACACGACCTCGACGGTCACCTCGGTCGTGGCGAACTCGACGATGGGGTCGACCGCGATGTTCTGGTCGATCCGCTTCACCCGGCCATCGAGCCAGACCTGCACCGGGATCGTCTGATCCCACGTCTCGAACACCACCGTCCCATCCACACCGGTCGCGCCCGCCTCACGCCACTGTCCGCCGTACCACTGCACCCGCGCACCCTCCACCGGCTCACCCGCCGAGGACACCACCTCCACCGTCACAGCCTCGGTCGCGAACACGACCCGGCCATCCCACGCCACGTTCTGGTCGATCCGCTTCACCCGGCCATCGAGCCAGACCTGCACCGGGATCGTCTGATCCCACGTCTCGAACACCACCGTCCCATCCACACCGGTCGCGCCCGCCTCACGCCACTGTCCGCCGTACCACTGCACCCGCGCACCCTCCACCGGCTCACCCGCCGAGGACACCACCTCCACCGTCACAGCCTCGGTCGCGAACACGACCCGGCCATCCCACGCCACGTTCTGGTCGATCCGCTTCACCCGGCCATCGAGCCAGACCTGCACCGGGATCGTCTGATCCCACGTCTCGAACACCACCGTCCCATCCACACCGGTCGCGCCCGCCTCACGCCACTGTCCGCCGTACCACTGCACCCGCGCACCCTCCACCGGCTCACCCGCTGCGGATGCGACCTCGACGGTCACCTCGGTCGTGGCGAACTCGACGATGGGGTCGACCGCCACGTTCTGGTCGATCCGCTTCACCCGGCCATCGAGCCAGACCTGCACCGGGATCGTCTGATCCCACGTCTCGAACACCACCGTCCCATCCACACCGGTCGCGCCCGCCTCACGCCACTGTCCGCCGTACCACTGCACCCGCGCACCCTCGACCGGCTCACCCGCCGAGGACACCACCTCCACCGTCACAGCCTCGGTCGCGAACACCACGCTCGGATCCCACAGCAGATCCTGATCGATCCGCTCGACGCGGCCGTCCAGGGTGACCTGGACCGGGACCGATCCTGCACGAGGAATGGCGAGCGCCACGCAACCCGTGGCGTCGGTCGCTGCGATCTCGTGCCATCGCGCCGTCGACGTACATCTGCACCGTCGCGCCCGATCGGCCCGTCCCGTCCGCGGACACGACGCAGGCGCTGGCTTCGCCCAGCGATTCCGACGCGAAGGCGCGCGCCGGCACCGGGACCGAAGAACATGGTGCCGGCGGCCAGGACACCGGCCACGGCGCTGACAGGCCCCATCGCCCGGTGGAGCCGACTGGTCCTGATGTCGAGCGTTGCGGGTCCGACGATCGGTTCGGGGTCGATCATCCGGTCGACCCCTGCGGGATGCACGATGGCGCAGTAGCCGAACAATGCGGACCAGGAATCGGCGGGGAGGTCGCCGAACAAGACGCCGACGACGTGGCGCACGGGCTCGTCACCGGTCGCGAGAAGGGGTCGGGAGTGCCGGACGATGCCCTGCACGTCGACCGCTGCAACTGCACCGTCGAGTCGGGGTACCGCGAGGGTCAACGAGATCGGATCGCCGACGGATCGAGCGTCGGCGAGGACGATGCCGGCACCGCTGGGCGAGACGTCCACGGTCTCGCAGTACTCGCCCTCGACGATCGCCGACAGCGCGGCGGCGATGCGATGGTCCGCACGCCGCTGGCGGCGACGAGCGATCACCTGCAGCACATCGACGAGCGACACGATGCATCCGAGCGCGATGGCGAGCACGGCGATGCGGGGCACCGTTGCGAATCGGGGAAGGAGGTCGGCGTCGATGAGCGTGGCAGCGCGGGCGAGCACCGCGAGGTCGATGATCACCAGGGTCACCGTTGCCAGGCGAAGCCGGCCGAGAGCCCGGACCCCGGTCGCCGACGTGGCGGCGGTGGTCTTCGTGCGGCGCTTGACCACTCCCGAGAGATCGGCACCGACGGTGCGCCAGCCCTGGCGAACCCAGTCGCCCCAGCCCATGGTGCCGGCCGCCACGGCGTGACGGGCGACGGCGAGCAGCCCGTGCACCACTGCGGCGATGGCGATCCACACCGGCACCGATCCCCCGACGGGTGTGGGCGCAGCGATGAGGGCCACGACGAGCAGCCAGGCGGCGAGGAGCTGACGAATACTGCGCAGATGGGTGTCGGCGAGTGCGAGACGCCCGGCGCGGTTCGGTCGCCGCAGGCTGAGTGCTCGGCGCCGGAGTCGTTCGCTCGCCTGGACCTGGCGGTCACGGAGGTAGTCGTCGATGGTGTCGGGGGCGACACGACGCACGACTGCATCGGGTTCGTGGCGGGTCGTCCACCGGCGCTCGTGCAGGCGGGTCACCGCGTCCTGGCGCGACGCCGGACGATCGTCGGCACCACCGATGTCGTCGAACGCCTCGAGTCGACACAACGAGCCCGAACCATCCCAGGCGGCTGCGCCGACGCGCCCGAGCGCCGGAGCGAGCACCTCGCGCTCGAACGCCGCCTCGTCGTGACCTTCGCGCAGGTGAAGGAAGGAGTCGGGGTTCGCGAGACCGACGCTTCCCTGGACGATGGCCACATCGGACTCGACGACATGCTCTGCGAGGCGACGAACGGTCGTCGGTGTGACGACGTCGCCGGCATCGACCCACAGCGCAAACGAACGCGCCTCGGCGATGGCTGCGGCCGCGAACGCTGCCGCGCGGTTCGGGTCGGGATCGATGCGGGTGCGCCCGCCCGCTCTCGTCACCGTCGCGGTGGCGACCGGGTCCTCACCGGCCAGGACGACGACGAGCGGCGCGTGCGGCTCGACCTCACGCAGCGACACCAGGGTGCGGCGCAGGGCATCGGGTGTCGCTGCCGCGGCATCGACCACCACCGAGATGTCGCTGCGGTCGGGGACCGACTCGGCCGCATCGACCGCAGGGGCTGCGGCGCGGCGGCCACGCCGCACCACGGCCAGGGTCACCAGCAGCGACACCACCCCCCAGCATTCGAGCACGAACAGTGGCACGGAGAACCAGACTGACCCCGAGTCGAGGGTCCAACCAGCACGCCAGATCAGGTACCCGATGGCGACCGTGGCGATGAGGGTCGACGGAACTCGCCGGCGGTGTGGCCCGGACGCGAGCGAGGCTCGGCGGTCGCTGAGGTTCGTGGCTGCCATGGATTCCCGTCCAACGTCGACTGTGGCCCAGTGCTCCCTTGATCGGCGCAAACCGCGCTGCCATGAGTCATCGCCGCCACGGCGATGGTCAGGCGCAGCGACGCCACGACGAGGTGCCCGAGACCCGGTACTTGCGTGGATTTCCGGGATCGTGTCCTCAAGGTCGCACCTCGGTGAGCCGATCAACCCAACAGGAGGACGAGCACATGACGGATCTCGACGTTCGGGTCGCCGACAGCCAGTTGGCCACCGCAGTCATGATCCTGCGCGCCCTCGACGCAGAGTCGACGACCGCCCAGGAGGTCGCCGATGCCCTGTCTGATGACCCCGTGCTGTGCCGTCGACTGTTGCGCCTGGCCCGCAGCCCCATGTTCGGCATCGTCGCCGACGATCTCACCGTGCAACGCGCGGTGGTGTTGGTGGGATTCTCGACGGTCCGAAGCCTGGCCGTGCTGAGTGCTGCCAAGGGTCTGACCGCCCACGATGACGGCGCGGCCCGATGGCTCGACGCCCTCACCACCGGTATCGCCACCGAACAACTCGCCGAACGGGCCGGCGTCGACCCCGGCGACGGCCTCGTCGCCGGCATGTTGAACCGGTTGGTCGACGGCGCCGACGACGGTGTCGTCAAGGCCATGGCTCGGTCGGTCCCCGCACAGATCGTCGAGGCGATGCGTGTCGACGACAGCACGCCGATCGACACCTCCTCGCCGACGCTGTGTCGCCTCGTCGACGCCGGCAAGGCCATCGCCCGCCTCATGGTGGAGGTGGCGCCGGGCATCCCGTCGAGCGGTGAGCTCGTCGACGTCCTCGAGACCACGACCTTCCCCGGTCTCGCAGACCGACGCCTCGCGACCGACATCCGCCGCGGCGTCGACCTCTACGCCTCCCTCGCGGACTGAGCGTCGGGTTCACTCGTTCCCTCGCCGGCGGCCCACGGGCCACCGCGAACAGCAGGCACTCGAATGAACACCCCGTCCAGGGCCGCAGCGGCCCGGACACACGTCGGCGCTCCCGCCCCACCCGAGACGGCGACGCACCCCGACAAAGGGTTTCCGCACCCCCTCAGCCGTCTCGGCCCATCGCCGCTGCTGCGCAGCACGCCGACACCAGCCGGCGACGTGCGTCCTGGACACGGAGTGCGACCACACCAACCGGAGGATCCCGGCGCGAGGGAGCCGGAGACGAGCGGGCCAAGCAACACCGCGAGCCGGCCCAGGCAGCCCAGCTTGGACACACGTCGGCGCTCTCGCCTCCCCCGAGACGGCGACGCACCCCGACAAAGGGTTTCCGCACCCCCGAGCCGTCTCGGCCCATCGCCGCTGCTGCGCAGCACGCCGACACCAGCCGGCGACGTGCGTCCTGGACACGGAGTGCGACCACACCAACCGGAGGATCCCGGCGCGAGGGAGCCGGAGACGAGCCGGCGAAGCAACTACCGCGCCCGGTAGATGGCAGCGAGGATCTCGGCGATGGCTGCGTAGAGCTCGACCGGGACCAGGTTGCCGACCTCGACGTTCTTGAACAGCGTCCGGGCGACGGGTTTGTCTTCGCGGATGGGTACGCCGTGGAGTCGGGCCTCGGCTCGGATGCGTTCGGCGATGGTCGTCCGCACCCTTGGCGACCACACGTGGTGCCGGATCGTCGGCGTCGTAGGCGAGGGCGACGGCCAGGTGCGTCGGGTTGGTCACGACGACATCGGCGGTGGCGACCGCGTGGATCATGCGGTTGCGGCTCAACGCCTGCTGTCGGCGCCGGATCTCGCCCTTGACCAGGGGGCTGCTCTCCTGCTGCTTCTGCTCTTCGCGGACTTCCTGCTTGGTCATCTTCATGCTCTTGTCGTGGCGGTGCCGGTTCCATGCGGCGTCGATGACGCCGATGAAGATGCCCAGGACGGCGATACGGACGAAGAGGTTCTCGAGCACCGACAGCAGGGCGGGGAGCGACTGCGCCATGGGTGTCGGGCCGAGCAGCAGGTTGTCGAGGGCTTCGTCCCACAGGCTCCAGGCCACGAGCACGACGAGGCCGAGCTTGCCGATGGTCTTGCCGAGGTCGAACAGCGCCTGGGGTCCGACGATGCGTTGAATGCCCTGCTTCGGGTTGAGCGCCTTCCACTGTGGCTTGAGTTTGTGGGGGTTGGGTTTGCCGCCGACCAATGCCAGCTGGGCCGCGACGCTGGTCGCGGTCACCACCACGACGAGCGGGAGCAGGACCCGGACCGTCTCCCAGACGAGGACCCCGAAGGTCGCGGCGACGGCATCGGCGTCTCGGACGGCGTCGGGGGCGAAGGTCGCCGCCCAGACGTCACCCAGCCGTTGCATGAGCTCGGGCAGGGCCATCGGCAGCATCACGGCGCTGACGATCAGGGCGATGGATTGCGGCAGCTCCGACGACCGGGCGGCCTGACCCTTCTTGCGCGCGTCGGCGCGCTTCTTCGGTGTGGCCTTCTCGGTCTTGTCGGCGCCGCTTGCGGCCACGAATGCTCCTGTCGCGCAGTCACCAGTGCAATCGGCGGGTCCGCATGGGTCATGAGGCCCAGGCGCGTCTGAGTCGTTCGGCCCGGACCCGGACACCGGACGCCTCTGGCGTGGGTCCGGCGACACGGGCCGAACGACTCAAGTCCACGACGGCACGACCGATGGACACGTCGATGGTGACTCCCTCATGCCTGCCATGAACGCACTCGCCGACTCCCTCCGGCACGAGCTCCAGGGGCTCGAGACCGTGCTGCACCGACTGACGACCCTTCGCCTGATGATGGCGACCGGGGCACAGCGGTCGATCGAGCGCGCCGCTGCAGAACTCGACGATGCCCTGTCTGCGCTCGGTTCGGCCGAGATCGCTCGCGTCGAGGCACTGCGAAGCCTCGGCTTCGGCGCCGTGACCGAGGCGATCGATGCCAGTGACGAGCCGATCCGTAGCGCACTGGCGCTGACACGTACCCGACTGGCGCGGACCCATCAGGAGGTCCTCGGCGCAGCCCAGGCCACCTCGACGATGGCCTCGCAGTCGCTCGGCCAGGTCCAGGCCACCCTCCGGGATCTCGGCGCTGCGGGCGCCGGCGCCGACTGGCAGGCCTACGGGCCGGGGGGCACCCGTGCCGGACACGGCGCTGGTGCGCGTCTCGGTTTCGTCGAAGGGAGCCTCTGATGTCCTTCGACGGACTCCGCATCGGGACCTCGGGCCTCGCCGCGGCCCAGCGTGCCGTCGAGACCACGGCGCACAACCTCGCGAACGTCAACACCGAGGGCTATTCCCGGCAACGGGTCGAGACCTCGACGGCGATGCCCCGTGTCGACCACCGCGGTCTGTTGGGGCCAGGTGCCACCGGTCAGGGCGTCGTGATCGACGGGATCACCCGCGCCACCGACGAACTGCTGGCCACCAACCTCCGTGACCAGATGGCATCGCGCTCGTCGTGGGAGGCCCGTGCCGACTTCACGGCCCGAGCCGAGGGCATCCTGGGACCGCTCGACGGTGGGATGTCATCCGCGCTGTCATCGTTCTGGAACTCCTGGGAGGCCTTGAGCACCGATCCCGAGGGGATGACCGCACGCACCGCGGTGGTCGAAGCCGGTCGCCAGCTGGCGACGAGCCTCAACGATGCGGTCAACCGCCTCGACAGGCTCGAGGGCGACGCCGCTGCGGACATCGCTACCACGGTGGCCGAGATCAACGACCTGGCCGGCAACGTCGCAACGCTCAACGGCCGCATCGCCGCGGCGACAGCGTCCGGCGGCGCTGCACACGACCTCACCGATCAACGTGAGCTCGCGCTCCGCAAGCTGACCGAGCTGACCGGAGCCCGGGCAGTCAGCGAACCGAACGGCACCATGCGCGTCACCATCGGAGGTCTGCCGCTGGTGCAGGGCGAGCGGACGACCCCGCTGTCGGTCGTACCGTCACCGACACGTGTGGTCTGGCCCGATGGCACCGCTGCGGCCGCCACCGGCCGGCTCGGCGCCCTCAACGAGATCGTCGGCGGCGAGGTCGCATCGCTGCGCGACCGGATCGACCAGATCGCCACCGAGCTCGCAGATGTCGTCAACACCACGCATCGCGCCGGCTTCGGCCTCGACGGGGTGGCCGGTCGGGACTTCTTCGTCGGCAGCGACGCACGAACGCTACGGGTCGACCCGGCGCTCGATCCCACCCTGGTCGCGGCGTCGGCGTCGGGTGCTGCGGCCGACGGCAACCACGCCGTGATCATGGGAGGACTGCGAACCGCCGCCACCTCGACCGGCGTCACCGTGAACGAACTGTTCAACGGCCTCCAGGGCCTTCTCGGCCTGCAGGCCGCCGAGGCCCAACGTCAGGAACGCATGAGCGGCGCCATCGTCGACGAACTCTCGACCCAGCTCTCGGCCTCGATCGGGTGTCTCCACCGATGCCGAGCTCGCGGACATGTTGCGCTTCCAACGCGCCTACGAGGCCTCCGCCCGGGTGATCACCGTCGTCGACCAGATGCTCGATCGCCTGATCAACGGCACGGGGGCAACACGATGAGCGTCCCGAGTCCGAGGCGGGTGCTCCCATGAGGGTGAGCGACGCCAGCCGCCACGATCGTCTCCAGTGGCAGCTCGAACGAACCGGTACCGACGTCGACCGCGCCATGGAGCGTCTGTCCACCGGTCGCCAGATCAACCGGCTCTCCGACGATCCCGACCGCGCCGTGATCGCCGACCGTCTGGGAGCCGAGACGGCGGCGCTCGACACCTACGCACGCGCCGCCGACAACGCCCGGGCGTGGCTGGCCACCCAGGACACGGCGCTGCAGAGCGCGATGTCGCTGGTCCAACGCGCGCGTCGAGCTCGCGATCGCCGGTGGCTCGACGCAGTCGGTCGAGGCCCGCTCGGGTATCGCCACCGAACTCGAGTCGATCCGGAGCCAGCTGGTCGAGGTCGCCAACACTCGCTTCGATGGCCGATCGGTCTTCGGCGGATTCGCAGGCGCCGCCGTCGATCCGACCGGTGGCCTCGTCGCCGATGGCGGCGCGGTCCAGCGACGCGTCAGCGACACCCTGGTCGTGTCGATCAACACCTCTGCGGCCGATGCGTTCGGTTTCAGCGCCGGCGACGACCTCTTCACCGTCATCGGTGACCTCGCCGCTGCGACCCGCTGCCGGCGACACCGCTGCGGTCGGCGAGAACGGGCTGGATCGACTGCTCGATCGCCAGCGGGACCTGAGCACTGCCCTCGGTGCGGTCGGTGCCCGAACCAACAGCGTCGACCAGGCCACGACCAACTCGCTCACACGACGAGACGAGATCGTCGCCTACCGCTCGAGCATCGTCGACGTCGACTTCGCCGAGGCCGCGCTCGAGCTCACCGCCGCGGAGACCGCCTACCAGGCGGTGTTGGCCGCCACTGCCCGCCTGCAACGTACGAGCCTCCTGGACTACCTCGGATGACCATCACCCACCCACCCGATGCGGACCAGGCCGATGCGCTGCCGCATGCGCATCACGACGACCCGGTTCGGGGTCCTGGCGGTCGATCCCGGCCAGGTCTTCGCGTGTCCCGAGGGCATTCCTGGATTCGGCGACCTCGGCGGTCTGGCCGTGCTCCCGGTCGATGCCGACGCGCTGTTCGTCTGGCTGCAGTCGACCGCACTGGCCGACGTGGCGTTCCTGGCAGTCAATCCCTGGCCGTTCTTCGTCGACTACGAGATGGAGATCTCGGACCGGTTCCGGCACGAACTCGGCATCGAAGAGGCAGCCGATGTCGTCGTGTTCTGCCTGGCCCGCCCCGACGAGCAACGCCGGCAGTTCCACGTGAACCTGCTCGCCCCCGTCGTCGGGTCGACCCGCACCCAGACGATGCGCCAGATCACCCTGGACGGCGACCATCCCATGGCTGCGCCCCTGCACCTGCCCGACGGCCCGCCCTCGGCCCGGCCGAAGATCCACACGGCCGGCAGCCACAGCGTCACTGCCGAACTCCACGCCATCGACCGGGAGATCCGGTCATGATCACCCGGTCGGTACAGCCCCTGACCGGAGGGCACCTACGATGAGCTTCAACGTCGCAGGCATCACCTCGGGCATCGACACCCGAGCGTTGGTCGACGGGCTCATGCAGGTCGAGCGCCAGAGCGTGCGCCGCCTCGAAGCGTCCCAGACCCGCGCCAACGACCAGGTACGGGCGTGGAACCTGATCTCGACCCGTCTCGACGGAGCGAAGAGCGCCATCGAGACGCTGCGCACGGGCGGCCTCGCCGGTGCGACCGCCACGACCAGCAACGACAGCGTCGTGCGGGCCACGACCCGCAGCGACGCGCTGCCCGGCACGTACCAGTTCCGGGTGAGCCGACTCGCCGCCGCACAACAGGTCACCTCGGCAGGCTTGTCGTCGGGGACCGCCCTCACCGGCGCCGGCGTCGCCCGGGTCACGACCGGGATGGAGGCGAGGGGCATCACGGTGGTGTCGGACACCTTCGCCGACGGCTCCCATGTCATCGACC
Source organism: uncultured Acidimicrobiaceae bacterium (assembly GCA_963716795.1). GTDB lineage: Bacteria > Actinomycetota > Acidimicrobiia > Acidimicrobiales > UBA8592 > CAVQUE01. Next base: position 140,586 of record CAVQUE010000015.1, read on the forward strand.
TGGTCGCACGCGACGGCGCCGATCTCACGGTTCGTCTCAACGGCGAGACCCAGACCGCAACGATCGGCGCCAACGGCCAGTTCTCCCTGGACGACGGTGACGGCGGCACGCTCGTGCTCGACGCAGGGACCGGCGTCGGTGGTGGCGACGACCTCGAGTTCGGCACCCTGCGCATGACCCGGATCACCACCGATGCCACGACCACGGTGACCAACCTCGCGTCCCGGCTGAACGCGACGGATGGAGCCGTGCGGGCGCAGGTCATCGACACCGGCGACGGCACGGCCACCAGTCATCGTCTCGTGCTGTCCGCACGCGCCACCGGCCTCGCGAACACCGCCGACATCGACCTCGGCGGGCTCTCGGTGTTCGGCGGCGGCCTGACCACCATTCGTGCCGCCGCGGATGCCGAGCTGACCCTGGGCGACGGTTCGCTCACGATCACGCGCCCGACGAACTCGATCACCGATGCGGTGCCGGGTGTGACCCTCGACCTCGTCGGCACGTCGCCCGACACCGACATCGACGTGGTCGTCGCCGCAGACATCGATGCCCGCGTCGCCAACGTCTCGGCATTCGTCGACGAGATCAACCGGGCACTCGGCCAGGTCCGCACTGCGACCACCTACAACGTCGAGGCCGGCACCGGCGCCCCACTCGTCGGCAGCTCCGCCGCTCGGTCGATCAGCGATCGTCTCACCGCGGCGATGGGTTCCGTCGTGCCCGGCGGGTCGCTGGTGCTGTTGGGCCAGATCGGTATCTCACTCGGCGCCGACGGCACCTACCAGCTCGACGAGGACCGGCTGACCTCCGCACTCGAGTCGGACCCCGAAGCCGTCGAGCGACTCCTTGTCGGTGACCCCGACGACGACGCCGATGGCCTCGTCGACACCGTCTACGCCGTCCTCGACGAGCTGACCAGTACCGATGGACGCATCTCCACGGCGGTCGAAGGCGCAGAGGAGACGATCCGCACGCTCGACGCGAGCATCGCCGCCCAAGAGGCGCGCCTGGAGCTGACCGAGCAGCGCTACCTCCGCCAGTTCACGGCCATGGAGCAGGCAATGGCGCAACTCCAGTCCCAATCGAGCTACCTGGCCAGCGCGCTCGGTGGCGGAGGCTTCTCGTGACGATCGCCCGACTCATCGACACTCCCGACTACAGCGACACCGCCCCCGCGTGGTCGGCGGTGCTCGACAGCCTCGCGGCGCAGGTGGACCTCCAGGAGCGCTGCGTCCGTCTCGGCCATGCGCCGCCGCCGGACCTCGAGATCGAGCCGCCCACCGCGCCGCTCATCGGCACCGATCGCATCCGGGCCCTCGAGCTGTTCGAACGGTGCGAGGGCCTGTGCCTCGATGCCGCACAGGCGTTGGCAGCGACCCGGCGCGGCTTTCGCAGCGCCTACGCCGACGATGCCGCCCTGGCGTCGTCATCGATCACCTCGACGCGATCGTGAGCGACCGGATCCTGCGTTCCCCGGCGATCAGCCCGGTCGGCAGCATCGCCGATGCGCTGCCGGCATCGATTCGCACCGCGCTCGACGAGGCCTACCAACGCGGCCTCGCCGAGGGTTGGGAACGGGCCCAGGGCGAACTGGCACAGCACAGCGCGGTGCTCGCACAGAAAGATCAGCGACGCCGACGAACGGCTGATCGATGCCGTCGCCGCGGCCACGGTGCGCGACGCCACGGTGCTGGCCGACCTCGCCATCGAGTTGGCCGAGTGGTTCGTCGGCGAGGCCGTGGTGCGCGACACCGCCGCGGTGCAGCGCGGCATCGCCGAGCTGGTGGACCAGCTCGACGAGCCGCGAGCCCACACCCTGCACCTGCACCCCGACGTCGTGCGCCTGCTGCACGACGCAGATGGCACCACACCGCTCGGCGTCGGTGCGATCGAGCCGGACCCGTCACTGGGGCCCGGCGAGCTCCGCCTCACCACCAACGGCGCCACGGTCGAGCGGATCTGGAGCCAGGCGGTGGAGCGGGTCCGTGAGGCGCTGGCCGCCGAGCTCGCAGCCACGAGCGGTCGAGACGCATGAGCATGCAGCCCGACGCAGAGGATCTCCCCCGGCCGCGCCGCTTCGCAACGCTCGACGCCGTGGCCCCGCATCGCACGGTGTCACGGGTGCGCCGCATCGTCGGCCTCGAGATCGAAGCCGGCCACATCCATGCCGCGATCGGCGATCTGGTGTGGATCGGTGACATCCGCCGCCCTGCCGAAGTGGTGGCCATTCGCGACGACGCCGTCGTGATGATGCCCTTCGGTTCGGTGGAAGGCATCGCTGCCGGTGACGCGGTCGAGGCCAGCGGGCAACGACCGACGCTCGAGGTCGGCGACGGCCTCATCGGCCGTGTGGTCGATGCCACCGGCACGCCGATCGATGACCTCGGACCGGTGGCCGGACACCTCGAGACGGTCGATTACGCCAACGACGTACCCAACCCGATGACCCGCCAACGCATCTCACAACCGTTGTCGCTGGGCGTGCGAGCGGTCGACACCCTGTTGACCTGCGGGCAGGGCCAGCGCATCGGCATCATGGCCGGTTCGGGTGTGGGCAAGAGCACGCTGCTCGGCATGATGGCTCGCGGCACCGACGCCGAGGTCGTGGTCGTCGGGCTGGTCGGCGAGCGCGGCCGTGAGGTCCGGGAGTTTCTCGAAGACGACCTCGGCCCCGAGGGCCGCAAGCGATCGTGCGTGGTCGTCGCGACCTCGGACGAACCAGCGCTCATGCGCCGTCGCGCCGCAACCGCGGCCACCCGCATCGCCGAGCACTTCGCCGATCAGGGCAAGGACGTCTTGTTGCTCATGGACTCGCTGACCCGCGTGGCCATGGCCCAGCGCGACATCGGCCTCGCCGCCGGCGAGCCCCCGACGACGCGGGGCTACCCACCGTCGACGTTCTCGATCCTTCCGCAGCTGCTCGAACGTGCCGGCCCCCGCGTACGGGGCAGCATCACCGGCATCTACGCGGTGCTCGTCGAAGGCGACGACATGAACGAACCGGTCGCCGACAGCGCCCGGTCGATCCTCGACGGACACCTCGTCCTCAGCCGCCGCCTCGCCGCAGCCGGTCACTATCCGACCCTCGACGTGCTCGAGAGCGCCAGCCGCCTGGCCACCAAGCTCTGCGACCGCGAGAAGCTGGGACAGGTCCAACACCTCCGACGGCTCATGTCGGCCTTCGACGAGGCCCGGGATCTGGTGGAGATCGGCGCGTATCGTCCGGGCGCCGATCCCGATGTCGACGAGTATCTCGCCCGCCGCGACGACATCATGGCGTTCCTTCGCCAGGACATGCAGGAGATCACCGGGTTCGATGCCGCGTGGGCCCAGCTCGATGCGCTGCTGACCCAGCCCATCGCTTCCCCGTCGGCCACACCGACGATCGCCGCTCCCCATGCCGCGCTGCCGCCGAGCCCAGCCGTGGCGGCCGACGCCTACCGAGCCGAACTGACCACCGGCGCCCGCTGAGGCGGGTCGGCGGTCGAGCGCCAGGGTTCTCGGACCGGCCTACCGCATCGGGGACGCAACGTCCCCCGACGCCGGTCCGGGCACCAGGATCGTCAGCCGGCGATGCGGACGCAGTTGCGGCCGTCCTGCTTGGCGACATAGAGCGCTTCGTCGGCCCAGGACACCAGGCGATCACCGTCGTTGGGTGCATACACGCTGTCGAAGGCTGCGCCGACGCTGATCGTCACCGACAGCGGGCCGTCGTCGGTCTGCACGGACAACGCCTCGACCTCCGAGCGCGAAGCCGTTCGCCGGCTCTCTCGGCGGCCTCGCGGGTGCAGTTGCGGATGACCAGTGCGAACTCCTCGCCGCCGTAGCGGGCCAGGAGTTCGTTCTGACGTACGACCTTGCTCATGGCCTGCGCGACCTCGCGCAAGACCACGTCGCCGGTCTGGTGACCGTAGGTGTCGTTGAACTTCTTGAAGTGATCGATGTCGATGACGACCACGCCGACGACGCTGTTGCCGTGGCGCGCCGCGCCGGCGATCTCACGCTCGAGATGGTCGTCGAACATCGCCCGGTTGGCGATGCCGGTGAGGCGATCGGTGAAGACCTTGGACTCGAGCTCGGTGTTCTCTGCGGTCATCGTCGCCAGGTCGGCAACGGTCTCCATCGACACGGCGACCAGCGCCGTCCGGGCCAGGTCGAGCATGCGGGCGTGCGACATGTCGTCGGGCAGCGCGACGTCGAACATCGACGCCAGCTCACGGACGCGTTCTTCGAAGTGCAACAGCACGTCCTGGAGGTCCTCACCCACCACACCCAGCTCGGCGGCACGCGCCGTGAGTTCCTCGTAGGCACCGCTGTCGGCGCCGGCCAGGACCTGTTCGGCCAGCATGGACAGGTGCAATGCGGCGCCGAGGGAGTCCCGTGGGGCATCGACGACGTCCGCGGGGAGCCCACCGAGATACATGGCGCCGGCGCAGTCGGCGATGAGCGGCGGGAGGCCCCATTCGTGCAGCACCTGGTCGGTGACGTGCGCGCTGGAGAATCCGAACACCCGGGCCTCTTCGCCGAAGGTCGGCCACGCCCGTCCGCCGGGATCGACCTCCTGGTAGCGGTCGCCGGTCTGCTTGGCGAGGATCAACCGTCCGAGGTGGCTCATGAGGCCGGCGAGGAACGCCTCCTCGGCGATGTTGGTGTCGATGAGCTCGGCCCAGTAGCGGGCCGTGACGGCGTTGAGCAGCGAGTGGTACCAGTACTGCCCCAGGCTGACCCCGGCCGGGGCCTCGCTGGTGTCGGGCGCGAGCGAGAAGGACAACGCCAGCATCTTCACTGCCTTCAGGCCCAGCAGCATCATGGCGCGGTCGATGCTCGTGACCTCGCGGCCGGCACCGAACGACGGTGAGTTCGCGACCTTCAACAGACGGGCGGCCAGAACCGGATCCTGGGAGATGACGTCGGACAATTCGTTCACCGACGCTTGGGGATCGTTGGTGATCCGGAGGACCTCGACTGCGACGAATGGCGGCGAGGGGAGACTCTCGAGCGATGCGGTGATGCGCTGCTGGGCGGTTGTGTCAGTCATGGTCGTGGTCCCTCTGTCGTTCACTGCATCACGAAGTTGGTGAAGATCACCCGCACGACCCGCTCGTCGTCGAAGGCTGCTCGGGCGGCCTCGGAGATCTCGTCCTTGAGATCGGCGGTCGCCCCTGGGGCCCGCAGATCGTCGAAGGTCTTGGTGGAGACGATGTCGATGACGACATCGTTGATCTTGGCCAGCTCGGGCTCGATGTCGCCGATGGCGATGCCCGCCTCGAGGACCACCCCGACGCCAACGCGCAGGTAGTGGACCTCGTCGCGGTCCGCGAGGTTGACGACGAGCTCTTCGATCGTCGCGACCTCGCCCTCCTCGACGACCTCCTCGGCGGCGGCTTCCGCGGCGTCCTCGGCCGGCGGTGCCGGCTTGAGCACGAACTGATAGGCGAGGCCCGCGACGACGAGGCCACCGATGATCATCTTCTTCTTCTTCTTCTTGGCAGCTGCCGCTGCCTCGTCATCGGTCTCGTCGGCCATGGTTCCTCTTTCGCCTCACGCCTTCAATCGGCAGTCAGCCCGCCGGATCAACCGGTTCGGGGCTCAAGTCCAAGATGTCGACGGGATCGGATTCGATCCCGACGGGATCGTCGATCCGTGCCTCCGATGGTCGGGGACGGGGACCCCCACGCACGTCGTCGAGGCCGGCCACCTGTTCGTTGTAGGGGGCCACGACGACGACGAGCTCGACCCGGCGGTTCTCGGCGCGGCCCTCGGCGGTCTCGTTGCTGGCCCGTGGCCGGGTGTCGGCGTAGCCGGCGGCTGAGATGCGGGCGGGCGGCACGGTCTCGAGGTCGGTCAGGAACCGCAGCACCGTCGTGGCGCGGGTGGTCGACAGTTCCCAGTTGGTCGGCCACCGGGTGCCGCTGGTGGGGACGCTGTCGGTGTGGCCCTCGACCACGAGGAGGTTGTCGATGCTGCGCAGCGCGTCGGAGACCGCCTGGAGCACGATGACGCCGTCGGGCAGGATCTTCGCTTCACCGCTGCGGAACAGCACCTGGGAGTCGAAGCGGATGATGACACCCTTTGGGTCGTTCACGATCTCGACGAAGTCGGTCGCGCCGACCTCGTCGATGCGACGTTGCAGTTCCTCGACGAGGTCCTCGGCGTTCTCGGGCGTGATCTCGTCGGTCGTGGCAAGGAACTCCTCGGCCTCGTCGCTCTCGACGTCGGTGTCGTTGGGGTTGTTCTTGTCGTCGTCGCCGTCGGCGGTCGACTCGACCGCCGGCGGCGCCGACACCATGCTGGCGATGCCGTTGCCGCGATCGAGGATGCCCGTGCCACCATCGATGACGGGTGAGGGGTTGCCCAACGCCTCGGCGACACCGACCTTGAAGTCGATGAACTTGTCCTCGTCGATCAGCGACGAGGCGTACAACAAGATGAAGAACGCGAGCAGCAGGGTCATCGCGTCGGCGTAGCTGTCGAGCCACGCCTTCGACGGTTCCTCGATGGGATCGTCGGCCTTGCGGCGGCGTGCCCTAGGCACTCTTCTTGTCCTTCATCGCCTCCTGCTCGGGCGGCGCGAGGTAGGCGATGAGCCGGTCGCTGACCGCACGGGGACTCGCACCGGCCTGGATGGCGATGATCCCCTCGAGGATCAGTTCCTTGTAGGCCATCTCGAGCTCGGAGGTCCGCTTGAGCGTGTTGGCGATCGGGTTGAACACGTAGTTCGCGAGGAACACGCCCCACAGCGTGGTGGCGAACGCCACGGCCAGGGCCGGGCCCAGCGCACTGGGGTCGTTCAGGTTGTTCAACATGTCGATCAGGCCGATCACGGTGCCGGCCACACCGAAGGCCGGTGCGAAGCCGGCAGCGGTCACGAAGAATCCGGCCCCGGCCTTGTGACGGGCCTTGGTGGCGGCGAGTTCGGTCTCGAGGACCTCGCGGACGACTTCGGGATCGGTGCCGTCGACCGACATCTCGATGCCTTTGCGCAGGAACGGGTCCTCGATCTGCTTTGCGGCGGACTCGAGTGCGAGAAGGCCCTCTTTGCGGGCGGTCTCGGCGAACCCGAGCAGCTGGGTGATGGTCTCGGCGGGATCCGCAGGCTTGGCGGGCATCAAGCCCTTCATCAACCACTTGGCGAAGCCCTTGGCGTCATCCATGGTGTGCGACGCCAGCGTGGCGCCGATGGCACCGCCGGCGACCAGGATGATCGAGCCGGGGTCGGCGAAGAAGATCGACACCGGGTCGATGCCGCCCATCGACATGGCGGCGAAGGTGGTGCCGAGCGCGATGACGATGCCGATGATGGTCAGTGGATCCATCGGTCAGTCCTCGCTTCTCGAATGCAGCGACACGATCTCGGCGTCGGCGCTGCGCTCGGCGGGCGAGCTGGTGATCGGTTCGTCGCCGAGGCGAAGCACCGCGGCGCGAAAGCCCATGACCCGCTCGATGATGGTCGCGGGCGATTCCTCGACGAGGTAGCGGGTGCCGTCGACCAGGGTGACGACGGTGTCAGGGGTCGCCTCGATGGTCTCGATGAGATCGGCGTTGACGACGATCTCGGTGCCGTTGAGTCGGGTGACGATGATCATGATTCCCCTCACCGACCCTCGGGTCGGTGCTGTGGTTCAGCGAGGCGGTGCGCCCGGCCGGGCGGGGCCGGCGAGTCCCAGTGCGGTCCTGGGGTTGTGGGATGACCCCAGGACCGCGACCGGCGAGCTCGTCGTCCCTCGCTCGTGGGTGCTCAGACGGCCGTTGCCGGTTCCGGCTGTGACGTCAGCACGTGGGTCCACGCGTCCTGCACGGGGGCAAGCGCGATGGCCGCATGACTGACGTGGGTCGGATCGCCGCCCAAGTGGGCTTCGACCAGCTCGGCGAAGGCGTACGAGTACAACTCGTCGAGCTGGGTGGCAATCGGCCCGGCGTCGAGGTTCAGTGAGCCTCGCAGCTCCGTCACGATGTCCTGCGCTCGCAGGATGTGTGGCGTTGCTGCGGGCCGAGCCCCGTCGTCGAGGCGACTCTTCGCCATGTCGAGCTCCACCAGCAACCGGTCGAGCAGCATCTTGATGAGCTGCCCTGGGGTTGCTGTCGTCACCCGTTCGGCGAGATATCGATCGCGGCCGTCCATTGTGTGCACCATCTCCTCGTTCGTGTCCTAGGTCGATGGCATGACTGGGTTACGTCATGCCATCAGGCGTCTCCTCTGCTGACTAGCGGAGGAGGGCCAGGACGTTCTGAGGGATGGCGTTGGCCTGGGCCAACATGGACGTACCGGCCTGGAGCATGATCTGGTTCCGGGTGAAGTTCGCCATCTCGGCGGCCATGTCGGTGTCACGGATACGAGACTCCGATGCCGACAGGTTCTCGATCGACACCTGCAGGTTCCGCACCGTGGTCTCGAGGCGGTTCTGGATGGCACCGAGGTCGCCACGGGTGGTGGACACGCTGGCGATCGCATCACGGATCGTGTCGATGGCGCCGTCGGCGTCGGTCGACAGGTCGATGCTGGAGATGTCGGTCGCGTCGCTACCGACCGAGGAGGTCGACGAGCGCACCGGTGGTGATGCCGATGGTCTCGCCGGCGGCCGACCCGATGTGGAAGGTCTGCTCGGTGGCACTGAACACGTCGATGCCGGCGAACCGTGTCTGGCTGCCGATCTCGCCCAGCTGGGTCCGGAGCTGGGTCAGCTCGGCCTGCTCGGCGACCCCGTCGGAGGTGGCGGTGTTCGCAGCGGAGACGGCCAGTTCGTTCATGCGCTGGAGGATGCTGTGCACCTCGACGAGGGCACCTTCAGCGGTCTGGACGAAGCTGATCCCGTCCTGGGCGTTCTTCACGGCCTGGCCGAGGCCACGGATGTCCGAGCGCAACGACTCCGACTTGACGAGGCCGGCGGCGTCGTCTGCGGCGCGGTTGACACGGAAGCCCGAGGACAGCTTCTCGAGGGACTTCGAGAGCATGCCGTCGTTGATGGCGAGGTTCCGGTAGCTGTTGAACGCAGCGGTGTTCGAGTTGATCCGCAAGCTCATTGTTCATTCCTCCATGAGAGAGTTCGTGGCCGGACTTCCGTGTCCGACCCCGCACCATCGGGCCGTGCGCATCCGAGTTGAGGAACCACCGAGGAAATCTTCACTTGGTGACGACAACCCGCCCACGATCGCCCGGTGCAGGCAGGTGTCAGCCGCCGGCCTTGCGGGTCGGTGCGGCCATGAGCGCCGTGGTCAGACGCAGCATCTGCCCGATGGCGACGTCGACCATCGGCACCGCGACCGTCAACACCGCGACCCGCAGCGCCGCGGTCTCGAGCGAATACGAGCCCTGCACGACGCCGATGAGCACGGGGATGGTCAGGGCCACGGCGAGCAGGGACAGGATGGCGCGGCGCATGATCAGCCCTGGAGGCAGGCACGCACGGCGAGCGCGAGCTCGACGGGCGTGGCCTCGACCCGGACGTCGTCGATCACGAGATGACCCACACGCATGCCCCGGCACAACCCGGCGATGAGGTCGACCGCGGCGTGACGGCCGTGACCGGTGAGCTCGACGTTGGCGCCGTGGGTGTCGATGGTGGCGGCGACCTCTTCGATCGCTGCAGCGAGCGCGCCGACCCATTCGAGATCACCGACGGGATGCCGATCGGCGACCCGCTCGAGTATCAACGGTGCGATGCCGAGATCGGCGAGGCCGTCGAGGCTCCAGCCGGCGCCCGCTCGCGTGTCGGCGTTCACCGGCGCTGTGCGCGCCGGTTCCGGCGCGCTGAGCACGGGCGCAGCGACGGGTACGGGATCCGCTGCCGGCACGACATCGGGGGCCGACACCGGCCCGCCCGGCCGCTCCGGAGCGGGGAAGACGCCGGGAGGCGGCTCGCTCACCGAGACGACGGGTTCGGAACCGAACAGTTCCTGATCGAGCGCCGTCGGCGGCGTGCGGACATCGATCTCCATCTCCGGCCGATCGACAGCGGCCGCGGGCTCCGGGGTCGCGGGCACGACGAACTCGGCCCCCTCCCACCACGACAGATCCGAATCGGCGAGATCGACACCGGTGCCGGCCGCCGCCCGGGCCGGGGTGCGCAGGTCGACCGTTGCGTCGGCCCGTGCGCCACGCAGATCGACCTCATGGGCGCGCTCACGATCGTCGACCCGGTCGACCATGCGGCGCAGCACATCGTCGAACTCCTCCGACGAGGACCGGGGCGCGGCGATCACCTCGAAGCGCTCCTCTCGACGCACGCCGAAGCGGCGACGCTTGCGCACCCGCTGCGCGTCGATGATCTCGAGATCGTCGCCCATCGACGCGACGGCGGCGCCCAGGGCTTCTTCGATGGTGGTGCCGTCAAACTGTTGCGTGGGTGAGGTCGACACGGATCACTCCTGTGGTCTCGAGGTTCAGGTTGGAGCTGAGTTCGCCGAAGGCGACGACGGGCAGGCTGGGCCAGCCCGCGGCGAGGAGACGCCGAAGGACCGGACGGAGCTGGTCGGTGCACAGCAGCACCGGACGCACGCCACGGTTCTCGGCTGCGGCGATCACCGCAGTGGCCTCGTCGAGCAAGGCCTCGGTCAGCGACGGCGCGATGGCCAGGTACGAGCCGTTCTCGCCGGGACGAAGCTGTTCGAAGAGGTGCTGTTCGAGCCGCGGATCGAGGGTGATGGCATGCAGCACCCCGTCACCGGCGATCTGCGCACAGATCGCCGGACCGATGGCACGGCGGGCCGCCTCGACCATCGTGTCGAGGTCGCGGCCGGTGGCGCCGGCGGCGGTCACCGCCTCGAGGATGCGCACGAGGTCGCGGATCGGGACCCGCTCGCGCAGCAGTGCCCCGAGCACCCGATGCAGCTCTGCGAGCGACAACCGTTCGCCGCCCACCTCGTTCGCGACCGACGGGGCCACCGGCTTGAGGGCATCCACCAGATCTTGCACGTCCTGGCGGGCCAGCAGATCGGCGGCATGGCTGCGCACCACCTCGGACAAGTGCGTGAGGATCACCGACGCCCGGTCGATCACGCTGTGGCCACGGCCTTCGAGCTGAGGGCCGAGGTGTTCGGGAACCCACGATGCGGGCAGGCCGAACACCGGCTCGAGGGTGGGCTCGCCGGGAATGGCGTCGTCGGGATGGGAGGCCAGCACCAGGACACTGCCGGGCGGCGCGAGGCCACGCCCGACCTCGACACCGTGGACCCTGATCGCATAGGTCGACATGGGCAGGCTGAGGTTGTCGCGGGTCCGCACCAGCGGTGCGACCAGCCCCAACTCGAGCGCGATGTGGCGTCGCAACGTCTTGACCCGTTCGAGCAGACCGGCGCCGCCACCCTCGACCAGATCGAGCAGGTTCGGCGCGAGCTCCAGTTCCAGGGCCTCGATCCGCATCTCCGAGGTCAGATCGATCGCGGAGTTCTCCGCGTCGCCGGCCTGGTCGGCAGGCGTCGGTGCGGGCAAGGCTTCCTCCTTCTCCAACCGGTGTCCCTTGAGGGCCCCGGCACCGAGGAGCAGCGCCAGGGTGAGGAACGGCACCACGGGCAGCCCGGGGACCAACCCGACGAGACCCACCGCGACGGCCGACACGCCGAGCGTGCGGTGATCCCGGACGAGCTGGCTCCACAGATCGGCGCCGAAGCCGCCTGTCTCATCGGTGATCGACCGGGTGACGATGACGCCCGACGCAACCGAGATCAACAAGGCCGGGATCTGCGACACCAGGCCGTCACCGATGGTCAACAGCCCGAAGCGTTCGATCGAGCCGGTCACGCCGTAGCCGTAGGTCACCATGCCGACCGCGATGCCACCGAGCAGGTTGATGATGACGATCACGATCGAGGCGATCGCATCGCCCTTGACGAACTTCGATGCACCATCCATCGAGCCGTAGAAGTCAGCCTCGGCCGACACCGCAGCACGACGGTCACGGGCCTGCTCCTCGTCGAGGAGCCCGGAGTTGAGGTCGGCGTCGATCGCCATCTGCTTGCCGGGCATGGCGTCGAGCATGAAGCGCGCGCTGACCTCGGCGACGCGCCCGGCACCGTTGGTGACCACCACGAACTGGATGACCACCAGGATCAAGAAGACCACCAGGCCGATGACGATCGACCCCCCGACGACGAAGCCACCGAACGTCTCGATGATCTGGCTCGACTCGCCCGACAAGATGAGACGTGTCGTGGACACGTTCAACGCCAGCCGCATCAGCGTGGTGACCAACAACAGCGTCGGGAACACGCTGAACTGCAGCGGCTCGGAGACCATCATCGAGGTGAGCAGGATCACCACGGCACCGGCGATGTTGACCGCCAGCAAGAAGTCGATCAGGGCCGCGGGCAGCGGCACGACCAACACGATGACGATCGACACCACGCCGAACGGGATGCCGATGGCCGACAACCGGTTACGGGCGTCCTTCACCTTCGCTGCGCCCGGGTTCTCAGCCATTGGCCGACCTCCCGGCGAGGAGGTCGATCGATCGGGTCAGGCGGCGGCGGGACTCGCAGTGGCGCGACGCAGATGGTCGGCGAACGTCATCGTCGACGTCGACCGTGCGGGTGGCGCCGACCCAGCCGGACGCGGTGTGCCGGTGACCGCCGCGGTGGCGACCCGGGTCCACATCGGACGCCGAACGACCGACCGCATCGGCTGTGGCGCAGCCATCGACGCGGGTCCGGCCGACATCGGCTGGGGCTGCGACGCCTGGCTGAGCAACAGCTCGTAGGCCTGCGTGATGCGATCGAACGCCGCGGCGTCGCCACCCCGATCGGGGTGGGCTCGCTTCGCGAGGGTTCGATAGGCCGTCTTGATCTCGGCGAGGGACGCGTCCGGGGAGACCCCGAGCGTCGTCCGGGCGCTGCATCCATCCATGGGTGCGGTCTCCGGTGTGTGGTTGCAGGACGATCCGTCGTCCTGTTGGTGCACCACCACCTTCGGCGCGCATGCCGGCGAGTTGAGGAGTTCGGCGCCAGGTCATGACAGCGGCACCTGCCCCAGTTGCACGATGCGGTCCACGACCGTCTCTGCGTAGGTCGGAAGGAACACGAGCGACATGCCTCCGACCACCAACGCGATCCCGAGCTTCAGCGGGAGGCCGATCATGAAGATGTTCGCCTGCGGCGCAAAGCGAGCCGCGAACGCCAATGCGACCTCGGCCAACAGCAACGCACCCAACGTGGGTGCGGCGATCTCGAGCGCAGCCAACAACAAGTCGGCCAGCGCCGTCGCCGCCATCGCCACCGACTCGGTCCCGAACAACGGCACCACGGTGACGGGAACCGCCCGAAACGAACGCACGAACCCGGCGACCACCATCACGTGGGCGCCGGTCGCGAAGAACAACGCCGTGAAGGCGAGCCCGAACACCCGAGCCATGACCGCAGATTGCGCACCCGTCACCGGATCGAGGATCGCCGATACCGAAAAGCCCGAGGTCAGGTCGATCACCGCGCCTGCGCTCTGGAAGATGGCGAGGGCCAGACCCGTCACCCACCCCAACAACAACCCCAAGGCCACCTGACCGAGCGCCACCACCAAGAAGTCGAACAGCCCCGACGGCGCCGACGGTGCGCCGGCCGAGATCGGCACGGCGAACAACGCCAACGCGATCGCGAACGCGAGCCGGCCCAGGCCCGCCAGACCCCTCGTGCTGAACAGCGGCGAGGCGGCGACCCACGCCGACGTGCGGGCCAAGGCCAGCACGAACAGCATCACGTCGGTCGTGTCGAGAATCATGTCGATCCATCGTCGGAGGGCTCCATCGGGACATCGGGCTCAGAGGCGGATCAGGTCCGGAGCCATGGTCATCAACTCGTCGAAGTAGTCGATCATCACGCTCATCATCCAGCCGCCCGTCAGCGCAAGGGTCACGCCGATCGCCGCCACCTTCGGAACGAAGGTGAGCGTCGGTTCCTGGACCTGCACCACGGCCTGGAACAGGCCGATCACGGTGCCCACGACCAACGACACGATCAGGATGGGAGCGGACAGCTGTGTGGCGATCCACAGCATCTGGGTGACGATGTTGACGATCTCTGCATCCATGAGCAGGCGCGCGCTTTCGGTCGGGGTCAGGTGGCGAACGACGTCACGAGCGTCGGCACCAGCAGTGCCCACCCGTCGACGATGACGAACAACAACAACTTGAAGGGCAACGAGATGACCACCGGTGGCAGCATCACCATGCCCATGGACATCAACGTCGCGGAGACGACGATGTCGATGATCAAGAACGGGATGAACACGAGGAACCCGATGATGAACCCGGCACGCAGCTCGCTCATCACGAACGCGGGAATCAACGTGGTCAGGGGCACCTCGGCAGGCGTCGCGGGCCGGCTGTCGCTCATCTCGACGAATGCGGCCAGATCCTCTTCGCGAACCTGTTCGAGCATGAACACCCGCAGCGGCTCCATACCGCGCTCGAAGGCTTCGGTCTGGGAGATGTCCCCGTCGAGGAGTGGTTGGAGGGCGATGTCGTTGATCTCGGTGAACACCGGCGCCATCACGAACAAGCTCAGGAACAGCGCGAGACCGATCAGCACCTGATTCGGTGGGATGCCCTGCAGGGACAAGGCGTTGCGGGTGATGCCCAACACGATGATGATGCGCGTGAACGACGTCACCAGGATCAGCAGCGTCGGCGCCAACGACAGCACCGTCAACAACAAGATCACCGTGAGGGACTGTGAGGCCGCGTCGGTGTCGCTGGTGCCGTCCTCGATCGTGACCGAGAGCTCAGGGACGTCCTCGTCGTCGAGGGCCGGCACCTGCAACGGAGGATCGATGTTCACCCCGCCGGGCGACTCGACCGGAGCGGGTTGGCCCTGAGCGGCCGCAGGCGAACCGACCATGGTGACCACGACGATCGACAGACCCATCACGAGCCACAGCACCGCAGCGAGCCACCGCAACCGACCGACGGCCGGGCGCGTCGTTCCACGCCGCGAGGGCGAAGAGGCAACCCGACACTCGGCCGTGGACGACACGTTGCAGTGAACTCCTTCCGGGTGACAGCCCGGATGTGGCATTCGATCGGTCCGTCCATGACCTGATGTCGCCCGGACATCCTGTCCAGACGGTGCCCCTGGAATCGCAGGCACCAGAACCCATCGGCACTGGGCCGAAGGAACTTGAGCCGAAAGGACTACTCCCATGGGCCGGCTCGTCTCCGACGCCCACGCGCCGGGACCCCACACTCGACCTCGTCGCACTCCGCGTCCGGGACGCACGTCGCCGGCTGGTGTCGGCGTGCTGCGCAGCAGCAGCGACCCGCCGAGACGGCCACGGGGGTACCGAAACCCTTCACCGGGGTGCCCAGCCGTCTCGGGGAGCGGCGCGGAGCGCCGACGTGTCCGGTGGCCGCCGCTGCCTCGCTGGGCCGGCTCGTCTCCGGCGCCCACGCGCCGGGACCCCACACTCGACCTCGTCGCACTCCGCGTCCGGGACGCACGTCGCCGGCTGGTGTCGGCGTGCTGCGCAGCAGCAGCGACCCGCCGAGACGGCCACGGGGGTACCGAAACCCTTCACCGGGATACCCAGCCGTCTCGGGAGCGGCGCGGAGCGCCGACGTGTCCGGTGGCCGCCGCGGCCCCTTTGGGTTTCTGGTTCTGTCACGCGGTGGCCTGGGGGCCGCCAGTGAGGGACCGAGTGAACCCGACGCCCTCAGTCTCCTTTCGGAGCGAAACGCGACCTCATGATCTCGAGGGCGTTGTCCATGACGCTGGTGCGATCGGTGATGACGATGTCGCCGTCGCGCGAGGCGTCGTCGGCTTCGGCGTCGTCGATCATCGGGAGATCGTCGGTCACGTCGGCGAGGGTCGTGAGTTGGTGGTCGGTGACGCCCAGCAACAGGGTCCGGTCACCGACGCGCATCGTCACCACCGAGCTCGTGCGGCCTACTCGTACCTTGTCCACCACTTCGAGGGGAGCGCGGACACCGGCCTTGCGGGCATCGACGCGCAGGCCACGGGTTCGGCTCAGCAGCCGCAGCGTCACGAAGAGCAGGCCGAAGACGACAGCGACACGGACGAGGGTCTCGAAGAGATCCACTGCGGGTCAGTCCCGGACCGGATCCGACGAGCCCTCGCCGAAGGTGACACTGTCGTCGGACGCGGCCGCATCGGTGTCGGCAGCCGCCTCCGGGGGCGGGGCAGGTGCGTCGGCCCATTGGTGTTCCACGGCGACGCCGGGCGTCGTGCGGTCGAGCCGTTGGGGCTTGGCGCGCTCGGCCGGGTCGACGATCTCGAGCACGTGCACGCCGAAGCGATCGCCGACCATCACGACCTCGCCGTAGGCGACGAGCGTGTTGTTGGCCAGAATGCCGACCGGTTGGTCGAGGCCGCGGGAGAGCTCGACCAGCGACCCGCGTCGCAGTGAGAGAAGATCCCGCAATTCGAGGCGGGCCCGTCCGAACTCGACGGTCACCTCGACGTCGATGTCGGCGAGCATCCGCATGTCGCGCATCGACATCGAATCGTCACCGTGCTCGACCAGCTCGTCGAGGACCATCGGTGTGACGGGTTCGTCCGGTGGGCCGGCCTCGGCGCCGGGTGCGTCACTCGCTCCCGCAGATGCGCCGTGATGTCCGAGTTCGTCGCTGATCTGGTCGATCAGCGCACCGGGCGTCCCGATCGCCTCGTCGAGGCTGGCCGGCCGATCATCGCCGGCAGCGCCATCGGCGTCCGGGGCAGTCTGCGGTGTGGTCGTCTCGTCGCTCATCGGTCGACCCCGACGACGGCTTCGCTGACACGGTCGTGTTCGTTGGCGTCGATGGCCGAGGTAGCCACGTTGGCGTCGGCACCGTCGTCGGATCCGCCGAGCAGATCGACGATCTCGACTGCCACGTGACGTCTCGATCGACCGAGCCGGGTCGCCATGAGCGGGCGGCCGTCGACCGTGGCCACGATCAGGTCCGTCACCTCGTGATCGAGGCACACCACGTCACCGGTCGACAACGACGCGACCTCCTTGGCCGAGAGCTGGATGGGTTTGAAGCGCACAGCCAGCTCGACGGGGATCTCTGCGCAGGTCCGGGCGACCAGATCCAGGTCGTCGCTGGTGGTCAGCGGACGGCGGATGGGTGCGGCGAAGAGCATCTTGTGACTCGCGTCAGCGGCCGTGAGCTCGAAGTGGATGGTGACCTGGTCACCGAGCAACAACGAGTCCTCGCCCACCGGTTCGAGTTCGACGGGATCATCCGAACCCTGCACGACACCGACGAGCGCGCCCGCGAGGGTGGTCATGCGCCGGCAGGCGATCTCGGTCTCGAGATCGGTGGCGGGGCGGTCGTCGACCGCGCCGAGGCCACCCATCATCAGATCGGAGACGGCGAGGAGCGCCCCGTCGCTGAGCAACAGTTGGCCGAGGCCGTGGTGGTCGAGGCCGGTCACCGCGAATGCCGTGAGGCCGGTGGCGTCGGGTGGGCCGGGTACGACGGCACCCATGTCGAAGCGCACGTCGCGGCGCACGAGATTGGCCAGGCCACGTGACTCGACGTCGAGCGCGCGGGCGACGAGAGCTCGGATCTCGGCCAGGCGGTCGTCGGAAAATGACGCCACACCGACGTGGTAATGACGGATGTCAGCAGGTGCCTGCACAGTAGCCACCGCTCTCCATCGGCATCCCGGCCTGGGCCTTGAGCACTATCTCGCGCCGGGCCCACCTCTCTCCTGGTGTCCCCTCGGCGAGATCGGTGCCGGTGACCTCATCGACGGGGATCGTCGTTGTCGACGCGACGGCTGCGTCCGACCTGGTCGGGGTCGCGGACGCCGACCGGGTCGGCCGAACGAACAGGGACTCGAGCCGCCCCCGAGATCCCACGAGAAAACCTTCGGTCGAGCCCTCAAGTCCGTTCGGCCCGGTCCGATTGACCCATGCGCCCAGAGCGCTGACCAACCAACGGAATGATCGACGTTCACGGACGAACGCAGCCACCGCCCCCGGCCCGCCGGGTGTCGTGATCTGTGTTCGTCCGTTGTCGCTTTTCCCGCTGGGTCCGACCCCGACCACCCCTGCGACCATGGAGCCGACCGCGATGATCGACGTGTTCTCGACCAACTCGCTGACCGCCATCGAGGTGGCGCTCGACGGCGTTGCCGAACGCCAGCGCGTCACCGCTCACAACATCGCCAACGTCAACACGCCGGGGTTCCGGTCGGCGCGCGTCGAGTTCGAATCCGAGCTGGCGCGAGCCCTCGAACGCGGCAACGGCGTCCGTGACGTCGACTCCGCGACCGTCGGGGCGAACACCCCGATCAACGTCCGCGGCAACGACGTCGCCCTCGAACAGGAGAACCGCGAGCTCATCACCTCGAGCATCCAGTACGAGGCTCTCGTGAACGCGATGAACCACCAGTTCACCCTGCTCCGCACGGCTGTGGGGCGCTGAGCACCATGAGCATGTTCGCAGCAATGGACATCGCCGTCAGCGGCGCCACGGTCTCCCGGAGTTGGATGGATGCGATCGCACACAACGTCGCCAACGTCAACACCGTCAATCCCGCCGGCGAGGAGCCCTTCCGTGCTCTCGTCGTGGCCGCCGAGGCCGTGCGCTTCGACAGCGGCGAGCGTGGGGGTGTCCGCGTCCAGCAGATCATCGAGCGCGACGCGCAACCGGCAACGGCCTACGACCCGACCGATCCGAACGCCGACCCCACCACCGGCTTGGTCACCCGACCCGTGGTCGATCTGGGCCAGGAGATGACCAACCTCGTCATCGCCAGCCGCACCTACGAGGCCAACCTCGGCGTCGTGGACCGCGTCCGCGACGCCTACATGGCTGCGCTGCGCATCGGTCAGGCCTGACGCCTCGTTGTTGCCCGACCCGTTCGTCTGACCACCCCCACCCATCGCAGCGAGGATTCCCATGGCCATCAGCCCCATCTCCTCACAACCGATCACCCCGGTCCGCCAGCCCGGCGCCGCAGCGCCCACCGACGGCGCGTCCCAACCCGGCCTCGTGGGCCAGTTCGGCCAGATGCTCGAGAGCGTCGCCGCATCGTCGGCCGAGGCAGCCGAACTCGGCACCCAGATCGCCACCGGCGAGCTCACCGACATCCACCAGTTCACTGCCGCGGCCGCCAAGGCCGAGCTCGGCACCCAGATGACCGTCGCGTTCCGGGATCGGGCCGTCGACGCGTTCCAACAAATCATGGCCATGCAGGTCTGATAGGAGCCTTTGCACGTGGAGATCACCACTCTGGAAGAGCACGAAGCCGGCTGGCGTCGCGACTGGAAGTCCTTCGGGTCTCCCCAGTTCGTTGCGTTCGGCCTGCTGGCCGTGGCCGTGCTCATTCTGGGCTTCTGGTTCGTGCGCTGGTCGACGACACCGACGTGGTCGATGGCCGCGAGCGGACTCACCGCCACCGAGGCCAACGACGCACGCACCGAACTCGACGATGCCGGCATCGAGAACCGACTCGCCAACGGCGGTTCGGGGATCGAGGTGCCGTCAGCCGCCGCCGACGAGGCCGCCGTCGTCCTGGGCGACGCGGGCGTGATCGGCGGCGCTGCCGAAGGGTATGAGATCCTCGACCGACAGGGCTTCACGACCTCGTCGTTCAAGCAGCGCATCGACTTCCAACGAGCCATCGAAGGTGAGCTCGCGCAGACGATCAGCGCCATGGACGCCGTCAGCACCGCCACCGTGCACCTCGCAATTCCCGAGGAGAGCGTCTTCACCGAGACCAACGGCATGGTCCGTGCCTCGGTGGTGGTCAGCGGCTCGCCGGACCAGGGGACGGTTGCATCGATCGTGAACGTCGTGGCGTCGGCCGTGCCGGATCTCGATCCCGGCAGCGTCACCGTCGCCGACACCTCGGGACGGATCCTGTCGTCACTCGACGGCAGCGGTATGGCCACCGACCATCAGCTCGGTATGCAGCAATTGGTCGAGTCCCAGCTCGAGATGGACGCGCAGACGATGCTGGCCCAGACCCTCGGTTCGGGTGCTGCGGTCGTGCGTGTGTCGGCGGACATGAACTTCGACGAGACCGAGTCCGAGACCGTCACCTACAGCACCGATGAGCAGGTGCCCCTGACCCAGCGGCAGTCGAGCGAAGCCTTCACCGGCGACGCCGCGGCGCCGGGTGGGCCGCTCGGCGTGATCGACGACTTCGACGATGCCGGCCAGCTCACCGGTGCCGACGGTGACGGCGGCGCCTATCTTCGCACCGACGACACCACCGAGTTCGGTGTCCCCTCGGTGCGTACGGTCAGCCGTCAGGCACCGGGCACCGTCGAACGGCTGAGCGTCGCCGTGATGGTCGACGCCAACCTCGACCCCGCCCCTGACGTCGCTGCGCTCGAGACCCTGGTGGCCGCGGCGGTGGGTATCGAACCCGACCGCGGCGACTCCATCGTGGTCGAGAGCCTGGTGTTCGACCAGACGGCGACCACCGAGGCCGAAGCGCTCGCCGCGGCCGTCTCGGCCACCGGACCCAGCATGATCGACACGGTGCTCGGCTACCTGAGTACGGCGGTGGCGATCATCGGCATCATCTTGGCGCTGCTGTTCCTCCGCAAGGGAATCAAGCCTCTGCTCGGCGAGAAGCGCGAAGCCGTCGAGCTCGACCGGTCCGCAGCGGGCGCGCTCGCAGCCGGCGGCGATGACATCGACGCCACCACCATCGTGCCGGCAGTCGACATCAGCGACGCCGCGCCCGCCGGCGCCGACCCGGCGTTGTCGGCCAGCGCCGGTACGAGCCTGCTCGAAGCCGGTCCCGAGGCAGCGTCGACGGTCGACATGCTCCAGCTCATCGACCAGCAGCCCGATGAGGTCGCCGACATGTTCCGCGGCATGATGGCGGAGGCGAAGTAAGTGGTCCGCTCCGCAGACGAACGGGGCCACTAGTGCCCGTCGCCCTTCCTGCTGAACGCGACCGCGTCGCCCGCCTGTTGGTGGCGCTCGGGCCCCAGCGCGCCGCCAACTATCTGCGGGGGATGGACGAGGACAAGGTCCGGTCGATCCTCACCGACATGGCCACCATCCCGCCGATGTCGGCCGACGAGGCCAAGGCGGTCCTGGTCGATTTCACCCGCCAGCTCCTCGCCCGTCGCACCAGCGCCGGCGGCGTCGACTACGCCAAACGCGTCCTGACCGGGCTCTACGGTGCCGACCGCGCCGAGGAGCTCGCGTCCGAGATCGATCCGAAGCTGTCGCGGCCCTTCCTGTGGCTCAAGGATCTCGACGTCACCGATCTCGGCAAGGCCCTCAACGACGAACCCCCGGCGACGGTGGCGCTGGCGTTGGCCCACATCGACTCGCCGATCTCTGCCCAGGTGCTGCGCCACATCGACGAACCCAAGCGCAGCGATGTCGCGATGCGCATGGCGTCGTTGACCTCGGTTGCGCCCGATGTCGTCGAGGCGATCGATCGCAGTCTGCGCGAGCGCCTGATGTCGGACCTCGCCGCAGGAGTGCAGCCCGTGGAGGGCGTCGCGATCCTCGTCGAGGTGTTGACCCAGTCGTCTCCCAAGCTGCAGAAGACGATCGTGGAGTCGATCCGCGAGCGCGACGGCAAACTCGCCGTCGAGATCCAAGAACGCCTCTTCGTGTTCGACGACATCACGATGCTCGACGATCGCGCCATCCAGCAGGTGCTCAAGTCGATCGAGACCATGGACCTCGCGTTTGCGCTGAAGACTGCCTCGCCCGAGATCGTCGACCTCATCACCCGAAACCTCAGCGAGCGCGCCCGCGACTCGTTGCTGGAGGAGATCGACTACCTCCAGAGCCCCAAGCCCGCCGAGGTCAAGTCCGCCAAGAGCCGCATCGTCGCTTCGATCCGCGAGCTCGAAGAGGCCGGCACGATCGAGATCGCCCGCCCCGGCGCCGCGATGGACGACGGAGACGACGAGTGATGGCGGATCGCAAGGGGAAGCGCGTGCGGTCCATCCTCCGTCTCGCCAAGCGCGACGAGGAGGCCGCCCAGCGCGCGTTCGCAGACGCCGACAGTGCGGTATCCGACGCCGAGGCCCGACGCCAGGCGGCCGCCGAGCGTGTCGACGAGACCACCGCGGCGACCCCCACCACGTCGACCCCCGCACAGCTCATCGCCGCCCGACAACGGGCCTCGCTGCGCGCCGCCGACGAGCGCAACGCCGACGAGCGCCTGCGCGAACTGCTCGAGGACCAGTTGGCCCTGCGGACCGAACTCCTCGGCGCCCTCCGGCGTCGCCGGTCGCTCGAGAACCTCGAGCAACGCCACCAGGCCACCCAGGCCTCGCTGGCGGCGCACGCCGCCCAGAAGGCACTGGACGAAGTCGCATCCCTTCGCCGACAGAGGACCGATCGACGATGATGACCGAAGCGATCACCGGACCCGCTCCCGGCAGCGAGGTGCGCACCACGACGACCGACCGTGGCCGAACCGGCGAGCCGTCGGCCGTCGCGTTCGTGGACGTGCTCGGCCACGCAGCCCAGCTGTTGACCGAACCGGCTCCGACGCCCCCGGCCACGACGCCGGCACCGGCCGCACCTGCGCCACCGGCTCCCACGCGAGCGCCGAGCCCGTCGGCGCTCACCCCGCCGCTGACCACGGGTCCCGTCGGCGGCATCTCGCCCGGCACGATCGGTGCGCTGCTCGCTGCCGCGAGCGGATCGGGTGCGGACCTCGTCGCCGGCACCATCGCCCAACTCATCGGCTCGTCACCGGCGACCTCGATGCGGTTCCCACCCACCGGCGCCGGCGCGACCGACATCGCCCTCAGCGGCGACATGGAGCAACGTCGGCGCACACTCGAGCCCTTGTTCGAAGCCGCGGGCGCCCGCTACGGCGTCGACCCGGCGCTGCTCCAGGCCGTGGCCTGGACCGAGTCCGCCTTCCAGCCCGACGTGGTGTCGCATGCGGGCGCCATCGGGCTGATGCAGATCATGCCCGGCACCGCCGAGGGCCTCGGCGTCGATCCTCGCGATCCCGTCCAGGCGATCGACGGCGGCGCCCGCTATCTGCGCGATGCCCTGAACCAGTTCGGCGGCGATGTCCGCCTGGCGTTGGCGGCCTACAACGCCGGCCCCGGTGCCGTCGCCAGCCACGGGGGCATTCCCCCCTACCCCGAGACGATCGCCTATGTCACCTCGGTGATGGACCGCTACGAGAGCCTCCGAGGAGCCTCGACATGATGACCCTGCCCGTTCCGGCGACGACGCCGCTGCGCACCCCTGCGCCCGCCCCGGCTGTCTCCGGCGGTGACCGACGCTTCGCCGACACGCTTGCGGCTCGGCTCGACGAGGATCCGAAGCCGCCGAGAACCACCGATGACCGGCCGGGCGAGCGGGTGCAGGCCGACGATCGGCCCGCAGCGACGCGTCCGTCGGGCGATCGGGCCATCGATCGACCCGACGATCCCGCCGATCGCCAGATCGGGGATCGGGTCGACGAGCCTGCCGACGGGCGTGGCGAGGCCATCGAGCGGCCCACCGATCAACCCACCGATCGAAGCACCGGCGCGTCGAGCGAACGCAACGACGCCGGCGCAGCGACCGAGGCCGGCAACGATCCGCGGACAGACACCGATCTGCAGACAGACACCGGCGACACCGGACACCACGCCACTGCGGCCGCTCCAGCGGCCGAGGACGTGGTCGCCCCAGCGCACCTCGGCTCACTCCAGCCGGCACCGACCGCACCGGCACCGACCGCAAACGCCTCCCCGGCGACCGCAGTCGAGGACATCGAGGGCTCCGGAGTCGTGGCCACCCCCGGCGAGGCGGGCGCAGACACCGTCGGTCCCACCTCGGTACTGACAGCGCCGGCCATGTCGGCGACAACTGCCGGTGCCACGGCAGCATCGACGGATGCACGCCACCCGAACGGTCGTGCCGCGACCATCGCCACGGCTGCGCCCCTGGTGAGCAGCCCCCCGATGACGACGACCCCCGCTGCTGCCGCCCCACGGGCTGCAGGCACCGGCCCTGCCGTGTCGCCGACGCCCACGCAGGCGCCAACCGACGCAGCGGCCGCACCACCGCCGGCGCAGATCGCTCTCGCAGGCCAGCCCGGCGAGACGACACCGACCGCAGCGCCGGCCCACACAGCAGCGTTGCCGACCAACCGCACCGGCACCATCGCCGACCCAGCGGCCACGGCACCACCGCCGGCGGCACCGGGCCAGCCGACACCGACACCCGCGTCGACAACAGCAGCGCCGCCGGTGACCGAGACCGCGGATCCGCGCGTCGCCACGCCGCCGGCATCGACCGCATCGACGACCCCGCCGGCCACGACCCCAGCAACACCGGCGCCGCCGATCGCCACCCATGTGGGCGAGCCGACGCTCGTCGCGCCACCGGCGCCGGCAGCAACGCTCGCGTCGGCTGCGTCAGGCGCACCGGCCGTCGCTGCACAGCCCACCGAGGCCGATGCCGCCGTGGCCACCGCACCCGCCACGACGCAGGCCCTGGCTGCACCCAGCGTGGCCCGAACCGAGCTGACGGCCCCACCCCGTCTTGCTGCGGTGATCGCGCCCGAAGCGGCACGGCTGCGGGGCACGTCGGCACATCGCACACTCGAGGTTCGCCTCGACCCACCCGACCTGGGCACCGTGGATCTCGAGATCCGTTCATCGGGCTCGACGGTCAGCGTCGTGGCCCGCACCGAGTCCGCCGATGCGATGCTCGCCGTGCTGCGCCAACGCGACGCCATCGAAGCGTCCCTGCGACAGCTCGGCATGGACCTCGCGGGCTTCGACGTCAGCGCCGGCACACCCGAGCGCGACCAGCACGAGACCCGACGCAGCCGCCCCGGCGGTGCCAGCGGCGGCTCCGAATCTCCTGACCTCGACACGGCGACCGCCGCACCCATCAACCCCGAAGGATCGGTGTTCCTGTGAGTGACATCAGCGCCGTCGGCGCCCCCACCACCGTCGCTGGCGCCGACGACTTCTCCTCCACGGCCCTCGACGGCATCGACAAGGAGATGTTCCTGAAGCTCCTCGTCGCCCAGATGCAATACCAGAACCCCATGAACCCGGTCGACAGCACCGAGTTCTTGAACCAGGCCGCGCAGTACGCATCGGTGGAACAGCTCGAGAACATGGCGTCCCAGACGGCCGAGCTGCGATCGCTGCAGATGATCACCGTGGCCACCGGCATGGTCGGCCACGAGATCACCGCCATCGACCCCGCGACCAGCGAGCCGATCACGGGGACCGTCACCTCGGTCCAGTTCAACGGAGCCGAACCCATGCTCGTCATCGGCAACACCCTGGTTCCGGTGACCGCAGTGGTCGAGATGGGCAGCCCCGCCGCCGCGACACCGGGCGAGCCCGCCGGCGCCGAACCTACGACCTCGGTCGCCGACGACGCCGCTGCTGCCGAAGCGATCGCCGTTCCCGGCACGCCGAGCGATGACGGCACCGAATCCGCACCTCCCGACACCGACGAGGTGGTGGTGTGATGGCGACCTGACCGCCCCTGACGATCCGAGCCCGCAGCGTCTCGCTACCCGTGGCTCCCTGAACAACCTGCCCCAGACCTCATGGATGACCCGGCGACCACGGATGGAACCGCCACAGCCTCCCTCCCAGGAAGGACCCCACCACCATGATGCGTTCCATGTTTGCCGGCGTCTCCGGACTCCGTGCCCACCAGACCATGACCGATGTGGTCGCCAACAACATCGCCAACGTCAACACCATCGGCTTCAAGGCCAGCCGCGTGCAGTTCGCCGACACGCTCGCACAACAGCTGCGAGGTGGCAACGGCAACGGTGAAGCCACCGCCGGCATCAACCCCCAACAGGTCGGCCTCGGCGTCAGCGTCGCCTCCACCAACCGCAGCTTCACCCAGGGCGGCCTCCAGCTGACCGGTCGAGCGACCGATGTCGCCGTCACCGGAGACGGCTTCTTCATGGTGCAGCTCAGCACCGAGACGCTGTACACCCGCGCCGGATCCTTCTCCTTCGATGACAACGGCACCTTGACCGACCCGACCGGCGGTTCGGTACTGGGCTGGAACGCGTCACCCGACGGCGAGATCAGGAGCACGGCCCAGCCCGAGCCGCTCCGGGTGCCCACCGGCACCAGCATCGAGCCGGTCGCAACGACGCGGATCAACATGGCCGGCAACCTCGACGCCACCGCCGAGGTCGGCGACACCCAGACCACCGCGATCGATGTCATCGACGGCCAGGGCAATTCACGCCGCATGACGCTCGAGTTCGAGCTCACTGCGCCGAACACCTGGGACGTGACGGTCACCGACCCCGCCGGCAACGCACTCGGCACCGACAGCATCGCCTTCGACCCCGCCAACGGTGCGCTCGCCACCGGGACGACCAACCCCAGCTACACCTACACCCCGCCCGGCGGCAGTGCCTTCACCTTCGAGCTCAACCTCGGCGTGCCGGGGAGCAACAGCGCACTCACGCAATACGCAGGGCAGCCCGACGCAGGCGCTGTGAGCCAGAACGGTCAGGAGCAGGGCAACCTCCGCTCCTTCGCCATCGCGAACGACGGCACGCTGTCCGGTGTCTTCTCCAACGGCGAGACCCGGGTGCTGGGTCAGCTCGCACTGACGTCGTTCGTGAACCCGTCCGGTCTCTTGACCGCCGGCGAGAACCGGTTCCGGGCCACCCAGTCCAGCGGTCCCGCGCGCGGTGTGACCGCCGGCACCGGCAGCGTCGGCGGGATCTCCGCCGGCACCCTGGAGATGTCCAATGTCGACCTCTCCGAGGAGTTCACCAACCTGATCATCGCCCAGCGTGGTTTCCAGGCGAACTCACGGATCATCACCGTCTCCGACGAGATGATCCAGGAGCTGGTGAACCTGAAGCGCTAGCGGTGAACGCGTGAACCGCTGACCCGCTCAGGCGGGCGACGGGAGTTCGGCGCGCGTCGCCAGGTCGGCATCGAGTACGACCTGGCGGCCCAGTCGCCGGCGGCGGTTCACGATCACCGGGCCCAACAGGTTCGCCGTGAAACGACGAGGATCGTCATGAATCGTGACCAGGCAGTACACCAGGGCGTCGTCGGCCTCTTCGAGGGTCAGCTGCGCCTGCACATCGGCGGGGACCTCGGGTTCGTAGTCGGCGAAGAACGCCCATGGCACCACCGCCAAGAACGCGAGCCCGGGATCGTCGACGGCCTGCAGCCACCAGAACAGGCCGTCGTCGTTCACGGGCACGGCGATCACCTGCGTGACCATCGCGAATCCGACGAGTCCGTCCGGGAAATCGATGACGTCGTCCGGATCGACGGTGAGGTCACCGAAGCGATCCGTGGACACCACCAGCGGTGCCGCGCCGTTGCGCGCCGCGGTGTCGTCGTTCGCCATGGCCGCCTACGCCTCCGGGCGGCCCGGCAGGCCCCCGAGGTCGGCCGGTGCCACCGAGGCGGACAGCCGGTTCTCGCGGCTGATCTCGTCGTAGAGCTCGCGTCGGTAGACCTGCACCGACCGCGGTGCATCGACACCGACGCGCACCTGATCGCCACGGAACTCGACGATCGTGACGACGACCTCGTTGCCGATGACGATGGATTCTCCGGCCTTGCGACTCAGGACGAGCACGTCGGCGAGGCTACCGCAGCCCGGGGACCCCGGAGCCGACCATGACCGACAACATCGCCGCGGTCATGCAGCGCATCAGCGTGATCCGCACCACGATCGGCGTCGCGGAACCACCGCGTTCGGTCGCGGCGGCGACCGCCAACGCCGACGCCCCCCGGTTCGCATCGATGCTCGCCGACGAGATCGCCCGGACGCCCGGCCACCACCACGACCACGTCACCACCAGCACCGGTGCACCGCCGGGGCTCGAGGGCTTCTCCAACGGGCGGATCCCTCTCGACGCCCTGGCGCCCATTCCCGGCGGTGAGTTCCTGTGGGCGCCTGCGGGTCAGTCGTTCACCCAGTTGATGGAGGCCGCCGCCCACGATGGCGTCACCATCGGCATCACCGACGCCTATCGGCCCTACGAGGACCAGGTTCGTCTCGCCGACGAGCTCGGCCTGTACAGCCACGGTGGCCTGGCTGCGGTACCGGGCACCAGCCAGCATGGCTGGGGTCGTGCGGTGGATCTCCAGCTCGACGACAACGCCCTGGCCTGGATGCGCGCCAACGCCGGTCGGTTCGGTTTCCACGAGACCGTTCCCCGCGAGCCATGGCACTGGGAGTTCCATCCCTAGCAGGGCGACAGGGCTACCGTCGCGGGCGTGAAGGACGTCGAGGTCGCCCGGGGGCGCACGGCCCGCATCGGTCCCTGGCGCTCCAGCACCGACACAGCCACCATCGCGACCTACATCGATCAACCGCTCGACGCCCAGGCCGTGCGGACCTGTCTCGATCATCTCGTCACCGCCGGCTACCGGCGGGTGGTCACCGCTGCGCTCGAGCCGGCCGAACAGGAGGTCTTCGCCACCCAGGGCTTCACGATCACGCGTTCGTTGACCCTGCTGCGCCGCGAGCTCGACGGCACCCTCCCGAGACCCGAGCATCGCCTGCGCCGCGTCCGAAGCCGCCGCGCCACCGACGTCTTGGTCATCGACCACGCAGCCTTCGACGAGTTCTGGCGCTTCGACGCCACGGCACTGCACGAAGCCATGCAGGCCACCCCACACCGTCTCCTTCGCATCACGGCGGGACTACCCGCGCGTGGCTATGCCCTGACCGGATTCGCCAACGGGCGTGGCTATCTCCAACGACTCGCCGTGCATCCGAGCGCCCACGGTCAGGGGGTGGGGACATCGCTGCTCGTCGATGCGCTCCGCTGGCTCCGCGCCCGCGGCGCACAGAGCGTGTTCGTCAACACCCAGGACGACAACGTCGCGGCGATGACCCTGTATCTGCGGCATGGGTTCACCGCGGTGCCCGGTGGGTTGGCGATGATGGGCATCGACCTGACCTAGCGCACCGAATCGCACCTGTTGGCCAGTCCCAATAGTGTGATCCCCCACGCCGTCCCCAGACCCAGGAGATTCCGGTGCCCGTCCGCATCGTCACCGACAGCGCCAGCGACCTCGACGACTCCGAAGCTGCCGCACTCGGCATCGAGATCGTTCCCCTGTCCATTCGATTCGGTGACGACGAGTTCACCGACCGTCGCGATCTCACCGTGGCCGAGTTCTATCGCAAGATGGACACCCTCGAGGTCCTGCCCGAGACGGCCGCTCCGTCACCCGGTGCCTTTGAAGCCGCCTTCCGGGCGCTGGCCGACGACGGTGCCGACGCCATCGTGTGCATCAACTTGTCTCGGGCGCTGTCGGCGACCGGTGAAGCCGCCGCCACCGCGGCGCGCGCCGTCGCCGACGACATCGAGGTGCGCTGCATCGATTCCAAGTCCATCACCGCCGGGCTCGGCACCCAGGTCATCGCAGCCGCCCGAGCTGCCGCCGATGGGTCGAGCGTCGACGAGATCGTCACGATCGTGGAGGGCCTCATCCCACGGACTCGTGTCTACGGGGTCCTCGACACCCTCGAGAACCTCAAGAAGGGTGGCCGCATCGGCGGCGCCCAGGCGATGCTCGGGACGATGCTGTCCATCAAGCCCTGCCTCGATCTCAGCAGTGGTGAGGTCGTCGAGGCGGGCAAGCAACGCACGCGGCGCAAGGCGCTGGCCTGGTTGCGCTCGGTCCTCGCCGACGCCGGCGACGTCGAGGAGCTCGCCGTGATCCACGGACTGGCACCCGACATCGACGAGTTCTGCGACTCGATCGCCGATCTGGTGCCACGCGACAAGATCCGGGTGTCCGAGCTCGGTGCAGTCATCGGTACCCACGGCGGCCCGCGCGTGCTCGGCATCTGCTACCTGACCGCCGATACGTGATCGGCCGGCCGCGTACCTCTCGGACGCCCGAGGCGTCTACGGTTTTCGGCCATCACCTCTGAGCTGTCCTCCGAACACACCCTGATGCCCGATCACACCGTGGACGAGGCGCGCCCGGCGGTCGGTGTGGCCCCGGGCCGGGTTCTCGGCGGCCGCTACGAGCTCGCCGGCCACGTCGCCTCCGGCGGCATGGCCTCGGTGTGGCAGGCCACCGATCGTGTCCTCGATCGCCGGGTCGCCGTCAAGATCCTCCATGCCCATCTGGCCGCCGACCCGACGTTCCTCGCACGGTTCCGAGCCGAAGGACGCGCGGCGGCTCGCCTCTCCCACGCGTCGGTGGTGGCCATCTTCGACACCGTGAGCGAACCGGATTGCGAAGCCATCGTGATGGAGTTGGTCGAGGGCGAGACCCTGCGCTCGTTCCTCGACACCCACGGCCCTCGGCCGGTCGCCGATGCCGTGAGCATGATCGACCAGGTGGCGGGCGCCATCGAAGCGGCCCACGACGCCGGCATCGTGCATCGCGACATCAAGCCGGGCAACATCTTGTTGTGTCCCGACCGCGGCGTGAAGGTGACCGATTTCGGTATCGCCAAGGCCGCGGCCGGCACCGACCACACCGCCGACGGCATGCTGCTCGGGACGGCCAAGTATCTGGCGCCCGAACAGGTCGCCGGCCAATCCGTCGACGGCCGTGCCGACCTCTACAGCCTCGGCGTGGTGCTGTACGAGATCCTCACGGGCACGGTCCCCTTCGATGCCGAGACCCCGGCGGCGACGGCGCTCGCCCGCCTCGACCAGGAGCCACCGTCGGTCACGACCCGACGCCGCGACCTCCCCCCGCAGCTCGTCACCGTCATCGACACCTTGCTCGCCCGCGAGCCCGGTGATCGCTATCCCACGGCCGCGGCCGTCCGTGGGGCCCTCGCCGGTGCGCTCGTCCCGCCACCGCCGGTGATCGATCCCACGATCGCGCTGCCCGATCAGCGCGCGCCGGACCCGGCGACGAGTCACCGCGACTCATGTGACCCCGCTCGGTCTGCACCCGTGCCCCGCGCCGCCAACGGCTCTCGAGCCACGCCGCGCGTACCCGACCCGGTGGTGGTCGGCGACCGCGATCCCCTGCGCGCCGTCGTGGTCGGTGTCGTGGTGCTCGGCACCCTGGTGCTCGGAATCGGCTTGCTCGCCGCGACCGCGATCGGTCGCGACCTCTACGAACGCATCCGTTCCGGGGTCGCCGACACCATCGTCGATGACCGCGACGACGCCGCGCAGCCGCCACCCTCGCCCGATCAGGCCGCCGGCGGAGATCCGGCGGCGGTTCCGGTCGCCGACACCGTCGCCAATGTGCCCGAGGCGAACGCCGACCGGGTCCCCATCATCGAGGTGACCGACTTCGATCCCCAGGGTGACGGTCGCGAGCACAGCGCGCGCGCCGCGTTGGCCGCCGACGACGACCCGGCGACGTTCTGGCACTCCGAGCGCTACGACAGCCGCCAATTCGGCAACCTCAAGGGGGGCGTCGGCATCGTCATCGCCATCGACGCCAACCAACCGCTCGACCGACTGGACGTGCGGTCGCCGACGCGGGGGTGGACCGGGCGGGTGTTCGTCTCCGACGGCGCCGCCGCCGATCTCGCAGGGTGGGACGAACCGATCGATGGTCGCGTCGACGTCGACGGCGATGCTCGATTCGATCTGCGGGGCGTCGTGGGAACGCATCTACTGGTCTGGTTCACCGACCTCGGAGACGAACTCCCCCGCCCGCGCATCGAGGTGAGCGAACTCGTCGTGTCGTGACGGCGAGTGGCACCTCGCGTATCGCCTCGCCATCTAGGCTGCCGCGATCACCGTCGATGATCCCGATGCCGAACTCGTCGTTGCTGCCCAACGCGGCGATCGACACGCCCTCGACCGACTCCTTCGCGCGCACTATCCCCGCATCTACGGTGTGTGCCGGCGATTGGCGGGCAACGACGCCGACGCCGCTGACGCCACCCAGGAAGCCCTGCTGGCCATCGTGCGTGGCCTCGACCGTTTCGACGGACGTGCCCGCTTCGGGACGTGGGCCTATCGCGTGGCCACCAATGCATGCCTCGACGAACTGCGTCGACACGCCCGACGACCCGACCCCGGCCTTCCCGAGGTCGAGCGGGCGCCGATCGGCCAGCGTGGAGCCGATGACGGGGTCGTCGATCGCCTGACGATCGATGCGGCGCTGGCCGAACTCCCGGAAGACTTCCGGGTCGTCATCGTCCTGCGCGACCAGCTGGGCATGGACTACGCCGAGATCGGCGAGACACTCGACCTGGCGCCGGGCACGGTGCGGTCGCGTATCGCCCGCGGCCGCGGCCGCCTCGCCACACTGTTGGCGCCCGACGAAGATGACGGGAACCTCTCACCACCCCCGCAACGTCAGACACCACGAAATGACTGACTCCCTCCCCGATCCCGAACTCGACGAGCTCATCGCTGCGTACCTCGATGGCGAAGCGACTCCAGCCGAGCGCGCCCGCGTCCAGGACGATCCCGCCCTGGTCGCCCGCGCCGAGGCCCTGCGGGCCGTCGCCAATCTCGTCGCCGCACCGGTGACCCAACCGGACCACGCCCTGCCGCGATGCCCACATCGACGCTGCGCTCGCCGCCTCGTCCACCTCGCCCGTCGTGACGGCGATGCCGAGTCGCGGCAATCGTTCCGACGTGCTGAGATTCGCCTCGGTCGCCGCCGTCGTCCTCGCCATCATGGTCGCGGTGCCGGTACTGCTCCTCGCCGGTGGGGGCGGCGACGACGATGACGCGGCGACCTCGGCCGAGAGTGCCGACGATGGGCTCGCAGCGATGGATGCCGTCGCGAGCGGCGGCGATGGTGCCGACGGGGCTGCCGAGATGTCGGCCGCCGAAGAAGGCACCGAGCGATCGAGCGAAGACGGTGGCGGCGAGGCCGCAGCATCCGACGACGGCGAAATGGCTGCTACCGAGTCGGCCTTCGACGACGCCGAACCCGCTCTGGAGGCACCCCAGGACGAGATGGCCGAAGCCGACGCGGAGGAGTCCTTCGCCGACGAGCCCCTCGACGACGCCGCGCTGGACGCGATCTTCGACGGCGTGCCGCGGATCGACCTCGACCAAGCGGCCACGCCGCGCGATCTCCGCCGACAGGTCCAACGACAGCTGGCTGCGAGCGCCGCCGTCGACGCGACAGGCGACGATGGTGCCGAGGACAGCGACCTGAGTGCCGAGGAGTTCGCGTGTCGAGGCGTCCTCGCCGCCGAAGCAGCCGACGGTGCGAATGTGCTGGCCATCGGGACGGCCATGCTCGATGACCGAGCCGTCGAGTATGTCATCGTCGGTGAGTCCCTTTCGATGGTTGTGGTGGTAGATGCCGTGACCTGCGGCGTCGTGTTCGCCAACTGACATCCACCTCGATCGGGGATCGCTGGATCGATGGTCCCGCGATAGGGTCCGGTCCCATGGCCGAGCTGTCCACCACCGAAGACCAGGCGCCCAGCGGCGGCGTGCCCGGTCTCCCGCCCGACTGGCCCCAGCAGGCCACGAACCGCATCGTGACCGTCATCGACGATGTCCGCGTCAAGACGAGCGGTCCCGCCATCCGGATCAGCCGGGCCATCGTCTACGGACTGGTCGCCGCGGTACTGGCTCTCGTTGCCTTGCCGCTGTTCCTGGTCGGCCTGACCCGTTTCCTGGACTGGGCCGTACCCGGTGATGTCGCTTACGTCTACTTCATCATCGGTGCGCTGCTGTGCGTCGCCGGACTGCTGTTGTGGAGCAAGCGACCCAAGGGCGCAGCGACGCCATGACCGGTGACACAGCAGCTCAGCCGGCCGTGCGCGACGTCGTCGTGATCGGTTCGGGACCCGCCGGGCTCACCGCCGCCATCTACACCGCCCGCGCCAACCTCGCTCCGCTGGTGATCGAGGGTGAGCCCTCATCGACGAGCGATCAGCCCGGTGGTCAGCTGATGCTGACCACCGATGTCGAGAACTACCCCGGGTTCCCCGATGGCGTCATGGGTCCCGAACTGATGGTCAAGATGCGCGAACAGGCGACACGATTCGGCGCAGAGATCATCACCGAGAAGGTCCGCCGCGTCGACCTCTCCGTGCGGCCGTTCGGTATCTGGACCACCGACCCCGATGCCGACGAGCCCGACGTTCGGGCCCAGGCCATCATCGTGTCCACCGGCGCGCAGTCACTGATGCTCGGCCTCGAGAACGAGACTCGCCTGGTCGGGCACGGTGTGTCGACCTGCGCGACCTGCGACGGCTTCTTCTTTCGCGACCAGGAGATCGCCGTGATCGGCGGCGGCGACAGCGCCATCGAGGAGGCGACCTTCCTCACCCGTTTCGCCAGCAAGGTCACCCTCATCCATCGACGCGACGAGCTGCGCGCCTCGAAGATCATGCAGGACCGGGCCTTTGCCAACGACAAGATCGCCTTTGCCTGGAACCAGACCGTCGTGGCCATCCACGGTGAGGACAAGCTCACGGGTGTGACCGTCGAGAACACCGTGACGGGCGAGCAGTCCGAGATGGCCATCGATGGCCTCTTCATCGCCATCGGCCACAAGCCGAACACCGACTTGTTCAAGGGCCAGCTCGAGCTGCGCGAGAACGGGTATCTGGTCACGCGTCCGGACTCGTCGCACACCGACGTCGAGGGCGTGTTCGCCTGCGGCGACGTGCAGGACGACGTCTACCGACAGGCGATCACCGCCGCCGGGTCCGGTTGCATGGCCGCTCTCGACGCCGAACGGTGGCTCGAGTCCCTCCACGACGCCTGATGGCGTCGGCGTACCGGTTCGGCGACCGACCTCGACGGAATGCCGGGGACCGGCGGGAGGGTTCGTTCGCGGTACCCTGACCCGACCGGTACGACCTCGATCGACGCCAGACCGACACCATCGGCACCGACGTCGTCGAGATCACCGGTCGGACGCGACCGAAAGAAGAAGAACTCCATGGCCGACGGCATCACCACGCTCACCGCGACGACCTTCGACGAGGAGGTGCTCGGCGCCGACGTTCCGGTGCTCGTCGACTTCTGGGCCGAGTGGTGTGGCCCGTGCAAGATGATTGCGCCGATCCTCGACGAGATCGCCGACGAGCAGGCCGGCAAGATCTCGATCGCGAAGCTCAACGTCGACGAGGCCGCCGATGTGGCCCGACGCTTCGAGGTCATGAGCATCCCCACACTCATCGTCTTCAAGGACGGCGCGCCGGCAAAGCGCATCGTCGGCGCCAAGGGCAAGGCCGCACTGCTCGACGATCTCGCCGAATACATCTGATCACCACGGCACCGAGTCGCTCTCCATGGCCGACGCCGGTCTCCCGCTGCGCGTCGGCGACGCAGGTCCCGCAGTTGCCGATCTCGCCCATCGGCTCGATCGGGCCGGGTTCGGCTCTGCGAGCGCTGACCATTTCGATGACGAGACGGCCGACGCGGTCAAGCGATTCCAACACAGTCGCGGACTCGACACCGATGGCATCGTCGGCAAACAGACCTGGTCCGCGCTGGCCGAAGCCCAACACCGACCCGGCGATCGCTTGTTGTACCTGCGAGCCTCCCCGATGCTGCGCGGCGACGACGTCGCGGACCTACAGCGCCGTCTCGGGGCACTCGGGTTCGACGCGGGCCGCGTCGACGGCATCTTCGGCCCCGAGACCGCCGAGGCCATCGAGAACTTCCAACGCAACGCCGGCCTACCCGCCGACGGCATCTGTGGTCCCGAGACGCTCGCGGCGCTCGCGCGCCTGGGCGGACGGGACAACCAGGCCAACGTCGCTGCGATTCGCGAGCGGGATCGGGTCCGACGCCGATCGACGAGCCTCGACGACACACCGCTCGTCATAGCCAGCCTCGGTGGGCTGGGCGCCGTTGCCGACACGATCGCGCGCCGGCTCCGCACACGAGGCCATCGCGTCGTGGCCCTCGATCACCCCGATGAATCCCACCACGCGCGTCTGGCCAACCGCCTCGACGCAGTCGGCTACGTCGGTCTCGTCCCCGAGGCCGGGCCGCGCAGCACCATCTCCTACTTCGCGACCGAGGGCTTCGAGTCGACCGAAGGTGCTGCGCTGGCCACGAGCCTGGCGGGGGCGCTCGAATCCCTCGCGTTCGAACACATCGAGATCCGCGGTCAACGCCGCCCGGTGCTTCGCGAAACGCGTATGCCTGCGGTGGTGGTACGCCTCGGTCCGGTGAGCGAACTCGTCGAGCGAACCCCCGCCGTCGCCGACGCCGTCACCGATGCCGTGACGCGCTGGCTGGCCACGCTGCTCGACGACTGATCGTCTGTCTCCACCGGCACCAGTCGGTGCGACGCGGCTACGGACACCGCTGATGATCCCAACGGCCTAGTAGAACATACTGACCGTGAGATTCTGAGCATGTCTCGTCGGCGCTGCGTGGTATTCGAGTCGGTAGCGGGGCAACCCTGAAGACTTAGTCACAAGTTTGTCCTCAGACTGTGGACAACCTGTGCGCTGATCAGCACGACCCTCGAGCTGAGATCGAGTTCATTGCACCCCGAGCACGTGAGCTCAGTCGTCCGCGTCACCGTCGAGCAGCGAGAAGATCCGGCCGAGATCGTCCATGTCGGCGAACTCGATGACCATCTTGCCGCGCTTGTCACCGAGCGAGACCTGCACCCGGGTGTCGAGTCGATCAGCCATACGCTGCTCCACCTCCAACAGCGCAGCAGGGCGCTCGCGGGGCGCCGGACGCGGTGGTGGGGGCGGGGTCGCAGCACCCTCACGCACGAGGCGTTCGACGTCGCGAACCGTCAGCTCATCGGCCACGGCGCGGCGCGCAAGCCGGTCCTGCTCCTGGCGCGATGCCAGGCCGAGGAGCGCCCGGGCGTGGCCGGCTGTCAGCTGACCGTCGACCAGCATGGCCTGCACGCTCGCGGGGAGCTGCAGCAGCCGCAGTGAGTTCGCCACCGCGGAGCGGCTCTTGCCGACACGCTGCGACACTGCTTCCTGGGTCAGGCCGAAGTCGTCCATCAGCTGCTGAAACGCCGCCGCTTCCTCGAGCGGGCCGAGATCTTCGCGGTGCAGGTTCTCGACGAGCGCGTGCTCGAGCGCGGTGAGGTCTTCGACCTCGCGCACGATCGCAGGGACCGAGCGCAGGCCGGCGCGCTTGGCTGCTCGCCATCGCCGCTCACCTGCGATGAGCTCGAACTGATCGTGGCCCTTCGGCCGCACGAGGATCGGTTGGAGCACCCCGACCTCTCGCACCGATGCCGTGAGCGCACTCAACGACAGCTCGTCGAACTGCTCGCGCGGCTGATAGGGATTGGCGCTGATGGCACCAACGGGCAACTCCCGATAGGCGACGCCGGCTGGCCCCGAGGGCCGCTCGTCGCCGGGGATCAGTGCCCCGAGACCTCTACCGAGACCGGTTTGGCGGACCACCGCTGACCTCCTTGGCGAGCTGCCGGTAGGCGAGTGCGCCACGTGATCGGTCGTCGAACAAGATGATCGGCTGACCGAACGACGGGGCCTCTGACAACCGCACCGACCGGGGCACGATCTGATGGCAGACCTTGTCGCCGAAATGAGCGCGGACTTCATCGACGACCTGGGTGGACAGCCGAGTCCGTGCGTCGTACATGACCAATGCGATCGTGGAGACCTCGAGCTGCTGATTGAGATTGCGCTGCACCAACTCGACGTTGCGAAGCAACTGCCCGAGCCCCTCGAGGGCGTAGTACTCACACTGGATCGGTACGAGGACCTCCGACGCCGCGGTCAACGCGTTCACCGTCAAGAGACCGAGCGACGGCGGGCAGTCGATGAAGACGTAGTCCAGGTCGTCGAGGAGTGGCTCCAGTGCGAGCAGCACCTTGCGCTCGCGGTTGAACGCCGGAACCAACTCGATCTCGGCGCCTGCCAGATCCAAGCTCGATGGGGCGATGCGCAGTGTCGGGAGATCCGTCGGCAGGGCGCAATCCTGCATGGGGACACCGTGCAGGATGACGTCGTACATGGAGGTCTCGATGGAGCGGGGGTCGATGCCGAGCCCCGTGGTCGCGTTGGCCTGCGGATCGAGATCGACGACGAGGACGCGGTAGCCCATGTCCGCGAGGCATGCGGCGAGGTTGATCGTGGTGGTGGTCTTGCC
Organism: uncultured Acidimicrobiaceae bacterium; assembly: GCA_963716795.1. Lineage (GTDB taxonomy): Bacteria > Actinomycetota > Acidimicrobiia > Acidimicrobiales > UBA8592 > CAVQUE01. Next base: position 178,461 of record CAVQUE010000015.1, read on the forward strand.
GACACCACCCTTTTGGTTTGCGACGGCCAGGACCCGTGGCAACGGTCGTGCCGAACCGGGGTGCTTCGTACCCAACAGATCGTCGAGGGATGGCAGGCTGGTCGGCGCTACGGCCGCCTCGGCTGCATCTGCGTCGTCGGGCGACAGCAGGTCGGTAGCCGGTGATGGCGCCGCGTCGTCGGTGTCGGATCGACCGAATGATGGTGCATCCGCTGCCGGCACGGTGACGCCACGGCCACCCCCGGGCGGCGGCTCGGAGTCGTCCCCCGATCGGGCGACGCTGTCGATGACCGCTCCCAGGTCGGGGTCGATCGGGAGGGGCCGATGCGGGTCGGGCCCATCGATGGCTCGCTGTAGCATGGACGGAACGGGACGGTCATCGGGTTCGGTGTCAGCCCGTTCGGGCTCACCGTCAGGACCGATTCCAGAGTTCGGCGGTGCCGTGCTCGGGATGACCGGCCGGCTCGATTCCTCGTCAGAGTCCGAGGTCACGACGGAGGCTCCTCTCGTGGGGCCGGCGGACCGGGAAATCGTAGCAGCTTCGGGTGCCGGACCGGCCGTCCGTCTCGCGTGCCGGCGCGCCCAGCTCGACCAGGTGCCAGCCTCCGCAGCCGATGCGCTGTCTCATCTGGGCCTCCTGGTTCGTCGCGAGCGGTCATGTTCCACGTGAAACACTCACGTCGAGGCCACGCACATGGCTACCCGTCGCTGGATCCAACCCTGCCATCTCTGCTCGTGTTCGACCCGCTCATGGGCCACTCGAGCCGCGGCCCAGCGGCAGGCCGCCGGACGGCTCGCCGGTCCATTGGCCCTCGTGGTGCTCATGGCGCGCACGCCGTGGACCTTCGGGGATGCACGTCCACGCCTGGGATGGGCAGGAGCCGTCTCACTGCACGCGAACCTGACGACAGAAGCCCTGCGCCGAGGGGGCAGCGATTTCCGACACGAGCCGCTCGTCCCATCGCATCAGCAACGCATGTGGCGCAAACGCTGATAGCGGCTCCTGGCGCCCGTCGGCGACGCAACAGTGCCCGTCGCAGGTCTGGCCGAGGCCTCTCGGGCCTGACCGAATAGCTGGTATCCCGGACCACCTCGCCGCCCCTCCTCGACCACCCACGCCGTTGCGCCGTGACGGCCTACCTCGACACACTCTGCGCAACCCGTTGTGCTCGACTCGACGGGCGGTGACGGGACCCGGTTCACCACACCCTTCACCACGCGCGTGTCGGTCCCACCCAGCTCGAGCGCATCGATGACGAACCGATCGCCTGCATCCCGAATGGGATGGTCCGCGAGGCTGGAGCCGCGGACTGCCGTCGAGCAGGACGACGGTGCGGGCGCCGATCACCGCCGACCACGACGCCCCGATGCTCCAATGATCAGCCCTCGATGGACGCGCACGACGATCCTCACCGAGCCGGGCGGAACCACAGGGGTCACGAGCTGGACAGGACACGGCCACCCGGCGGGTCGCACCGGTCACCCGTGACTGCCACCGGGGGCGACGGGCCCTGCGACGCAGCCGCGCCGGTGGGTTACGCCGGCTGTGCAGACCGTGCATCGATCGGTGGACCGGTACCAACTCGGTGGTGCGTTCTCAACCAAGGCCTCGGACCAGGCGATGCACCCTGCCACCAGGCCATGCACCCGGCCACCAGGCCATGCACCCTGCCATCAGGCCATGCACCCTGCCATCAGGCGATGCACCCTGCCACCAGGCCATGCACCCTGCCGCACGGCGAGCACACCAGCGCGGCGGTCGACGGCCGGCTGGTTGCGCACGCTCAGTGTTTCACGTGGAACACCGAGCGCGGGCCCTCAGAACAGCGGCCGGCGGCGGGGGACGCCGGCGCGGCGGGGATAGCCGGCGCCGATCGTCAGGGACGGATCCCGGTACGCGATCGCCAGCCGCGTACCCCGGTCCTCGATGACGCCGTCGTGGGTGAGCCCGAGCGGATGCAGACCCGCGTCAGGCCATCGATCGGTGGCCGCCGGCGGCTCCGAGACGATCAGGCGGCCACCAGGGCGGATCAGCCGGCAGGCGCACTCGGCGGTCACCGCAGCGGGACCGAAGCTCCGGGCGGTCACCACGTCGAACGACTCGGTCAGGCCAGGGGAGCGGGCGGCATCTTCGGCTTCTGCGAGATGCACGTCGATCCGATCCCCCCATCCGAGCTCGGCCACCGCCCACCGCAAGAAGTCCACCCGCCGCCGAGATCGCTCGATCAGAACCAGGGTGGTCGTGCGACAGCGATCGGCGATCACCAGCGACGGAACCCCGCCACCGGGGCCCAGATCAGCCACACGGCTCGCGGTCGGCATCGTCGCGTGCAGGGCCTCGGCGAAGGCTGCGCCGTTGGCGATCTGGGCATCCAACGGCGCCGGGCCCAGGAACCGAAGTTCCCGGGCCCGGCGAAGGACGGAGTCCAATGGGGTGATCTCATCGGTGTGATGCTGTGCGTCCACCGTGGTCGCCTCCTGTTCGTACGTGCGACCTGTGCTGCGTGCGCTCCCGCCTGCGACTACAGCGACGCGAGATCAGCCGTCCGGCAACAGAACGACGCGCCGGCGCGGGTCGTCGCCCTCGGAGATGCTGCGGACTCCATCGATGTCGAGAACGGCATCGTGGACGGCCTTGCGATCGGCCGAGCCCATCGGCTCGAGCGCAACCCGGCGTCCCTCATCTCGGACGACGGCCGCCTGGCGGCGAGCGAAGTCGGCGAGCGCTTCACGACGGCGTTCCCGATACCCGGCGACGTCGACGTTGATGCGGTGTGTGTCACGACCGTCGGCGTGGCGTTGCGCCGCTGCCCGAGTCACTTCTTGCAGGGCCCGAATGGTCCCTCCCTTGGGACCGATCAACAGGCCGAGGTTCGAGCCGGTGATGTCAGCCTGGACGTCGTCGTCGACAACGCTGGTGGAGACCGTGCCGTCCAGGGCGAAGCCCTCCAGCACTCCCGTCAAGAACCCCTCGACCATGGCGGTCTGCTCGTCGACGGGCACCAGTTCTTCTCGGGTCTGATCGCTCACGGCCCTCTCCTTCTGCTTCTTCGGTCGGCTTCGTCCACGGTCGCCGCCCGATGCGGTCGATCGATCCTGCGAGCCGGCGTCGCCGGAGCTGCGCTCCGATGGGGCGGCCGCCGCTGTCGGCGCATCGCCTGATGATGCCTGATCTCGGCCACTACTGCGGCTCGTGCCGGCCGACTCGCTGCGGCTCGCGTCCGACGGTCTTGGACGAGCCGGCGCTGCCGGTGCCTTCGCACCCTTCGCGTCTGCGCCATTGGTGGTGCCACGGCCACGCGAAGACTGTGAGCGCCCCTTGGCATCGTCGCTCTTGCGGCCCTTGCGGGGTCGTCCCTCACGCTTGGCTCGCGGCTGGGTCGGGCGCACCCGCGCCCGGACCCGAGCCTCGGTCTTCTTCAGACCGAGCCAGCGGCTCTCGGGTACCTGCACGATCTCGAACTCTGCATCTTCGAGCGCAACGCCGAGCTGATCAAGCGCCTGCTCCTTTGCCTGCTCGAGGGTTTCGCCTCGGATTTCAACCCACTCCATGGATCATGTCTTCTTTCGGTCACGACGAAGCCAGGACGATCCAGAGGAAGATTCGGGTTCCGGCGCGGGCGCCGGCGTGTTCTTCTTCGGGGTCACACGCTTGGAGGTGGGTCGGGCTTGACGCTCCTTGGATTGCGCAGAGCTGCCGTTCGCCGGTCGATTGGCGGCAGGCGGCTTCTTTCGCTTCTTCGGTGGCGGTCCCGACACCGGGCTGCGGCGACCGTGATTGGTGCCACCTGAGCCCTTGCGTGGTGGGGTGTCCTGAGCATCTGTCTTGGTGGACTTCTCGGTTTTCGTGGTTCCAGAGCCGTCTTTTTCGGCCGATGAGCCCTTTTTCTCATCAGGGCGAACGATCTGCGCCTCGTCACTGCGGTTGCCGTACACCCGCTTCGTGATGAACACCTGTTGGCCGACGCGGAACAGGTTCGAGACGAACCAGTACACGACCAACGCTGCGGGGAACCCGAACGAAAAGATCGGCAACATGAAGGGGAGCACCTTCATGAGCATCTGCTGTTGGGGGTTCATCGCTGCCGCTGACGCGCGGCCCTGGATCTGCTTCTGCTGGAGCCAGGTCGTCACACCGACGCCGATCACGAGCAGGAGGTAGGGAATGGCCTGAATGACGTCCTCGCCCACCACCTGGGAGGCACTCTGGGAGAGGTCGATGCCGAAGGACTCCATGGTCGTCGACACCGAGAGGTTCTGGTACAGCGAGCTGTCGGTGTTGAGGTACGCGGGGTTGAAGACACGCGGTCCGAACTCCGATGGCGCAGCGCCGGGCAGGCGTTCGACCGCATCGCCATAGGCGAGGCCGACCGAACTCTCACGACGGGTGAGACCACGCACCACCTGGAACAACACCAGGAAGATCGGGGCCTGGATCAACAGGGGAAGGCACCCGCCGAGGGGGTTGACCCCGTTGGCCTGGTAGAGCGCCATCATCTCCTGGTTCATGCGCTCGCGGTCGTTGCCGTACTTCTGGCGAAGCCGCTTCACCTCCGGTTGGAGGTCCTGCATGGCCAGCATCGAGCGCGTCTGGCGAATCGTGAACGGCGCCAACACGATCATGATGATCAGCGTGAGCAACAAGATGGCGCCGCCGTAGCTGGGCCAGAGGTCGTAGAGCCACGCGAGGAGTGAGGCGATGAAGTCGTACATGGGTGTCAGCCCCCAGGGGGAACGGGGTCGTAGCCGTGGGCTCCGAACGGGTGACAGCGCGCGATACGGCGGGCGCCGAGCCACATGCCGCGTCGAGCACCGTGGAGCTCCACGGCTTCGGCGGTGTACGCCGAACAGGTCGGGAGATAGCGACAGCGCGGGGGCCGTTGGGCCGAGAGCTGCTGGTAGCGCGTGATGAGCGAGATCATCGCTCGGGCGACCGGGCCGTGAGTCGCTGCAACGCCGAGATCAGCCATGTGCGCGCCTCGGCGCTGTCGTGCGGCGGGCGACGGCACGACACCAGGTAGGCGCCGGGCGGGATCTCGTAGCCGGATCCGTCGACGAGTTCTCGGAACTGCGCACGCAGGCGGCGCCGGGCGCGGTTCCGGACCACTGCAGTTCCCACCGAACGTGAGATAGCAAAGGCGATTCGCCACTGTGGGCGAGATCGTGGAGGGGCGAAGGGATCATCGAAGCGCGCGATCAGCCGAAGTGGTCCTGCAGTGGCGCGCAACCCGTCGACGCGCAGTGCGTCGAGTTCCTGACGGCCGCGCACACCACCGATCAGGCCGACAGCTTCTGCCTTCCACGACGGCGGCGGCCGGTCACGATGCTGCGGCCGGCACGTGTCGACATGCGATGCCGGAAGCCGTGCTTGCGAGCCCGGCGACGGCGATTCGGTTGGTAGGTACGCTTCACGATCTCTCCCTTGGGGCGCTCCGGCACCGAGTCTGCGACACCGACATCTCGTCTGTTCGAACCACTCGACCGGCACCCACCTCATGTGGGTGGCTCTGGCACGACGATGAAGAGCGCACGACGGCGATGTCGTGCGCTGCTCGGTCGACCGGCGCGAACCAATCGGTGCCACCGGAGCCTATCGGGCCGGCGACCCATCAACGTTAGAGGCCTCGGTCCACACGCGACAACGCCACGAGCCAGGTCCGTCGAACGCCGTCTGCCACAGCTCGACGCCCAGCCCGCGATTGTCCACATATTGTCCCCAACCATGGCCCGACCATCAGCCCGATCCTGTGGACAAACCACGAAAAACAGCGGATGACCAGCGACTATGGTGTCCACAGGTCATCCACTAGTCGTGTGTGCGAGCCGCTGCTAGGTTGCTCGGCCCATGGGTGGAGACCAACCAGTGCCGCTGCGGTATGCCCGACCTCGGTGTTGTCGTTCCCCCCGATCGCCCACATTCCCCCGCGCGTTGTCCACACATGTGGATGCTGCTGTGGACAGACCTTGGAGGACCCCGATTGACGAATGCGACCGAGCTCTGGGATACCTGCGCGCAGTCGATTCGCGAGCAGGTGTCCGACGGTGTCTGGAATTCGACCTTCAAGGAGGCTCGTCCCCACGCCGTCGGTGAGCACGAACTCGTCTTGACCGTCCCGAGCCAGTGGGTCAAGGAGCGCATCGAGGCCCGATACTTCCAGATGGTCCTTCAAGCACTCGACGAGGTCGCGGACGCACCGGTGCAGATGATCATCGAGGTCGAGACCGACACGCATCTCGACGCAGATCTCCATGCCCATCTCGCCGCCACCGGTACCGAGACGGTCGACATCGACCTGACCCGGCCCGCACCGCGCTCCGAGCCCGCCGATGCGCCCGACGGCCGCACCCGCGCCGGCGCCGACCCGTGGGGCCTCGACCCCACGCCCGGCCCGAACACCAACGGCTGGAACGATCACCCCGGACTCTCCGGGGGCGGGAGCGTCAACGATCGCTACACCTTCGACAGCTTCGTCACCGGTACCTCCAACCGCTTCGCCCATGCCGCGGCGTTGTCGGTCGCCGAGCGGCCCTCGCGGTCGTACAACCCGCTGTTCATCTATGGCGACGCAGGGCTGGGCAAGACCCACCTGTTGCAGGCCATCGGCAGCTACGTCAACGACAACTACGCCGGCTCGCGCACGCTCTATGTCTCGACCGAGACGTTCCTGAGCGAGTTCATCGAGGCCATCCGTACCAACAACCGGGCAGAGTTCAAGCGGCGCTACCGCGACATCGACGTGTTGTTGGTCGACGACATCCAGTTCATGGCCGGCAAAGAAGGGATGCAGGAAGAGTTCTTCCACACCTTCAACCAGCTCTATCAGTCCAACAAACAGATCGTGTTGTCCTCGGATCGGCCCCCGGATGCCATCGCCACGCTCGAGGACCGGTTGCGCAGCCGCTTCAAGATGGGGTTGATCACCGACATCCAGCCGCCCGATCTCGAGACCCGCATCGCCATTCTCCGCAAGAAGGCCGACGAGGGTCCGATGGTGGTGCCGGGCGATGTCATGGAGTTCATCGCCAGCAACGTCACCGACAACATCCGTGAGCTCGAAGGTGCGCTCACCCGGGTCAGCGCCTTCGCCAGCCTCTACGAGGAACCCCTGACGGTGGCCATGGCCACCGAGGTGCTCCGGGACCTGGTCGCGGTCCGCCAGCCGCGTCCGATCACCCCCGACCTCATCATGGACACCACCAGCGAGATGTTCGGGTTCACCCGCGAGGAGATCATCGGCCAGCGCCGGCATCGCCCGCTCGTGACCGCCCGCCAGATCGCCATGTATGTGTTTCGCGATCTCACCGATCTGAGCTACCCCGCGATCGCACGCGAGTTCGGCGGCCGAGACCACACCACGGTCATCCACGCCGTCGACAAGATCGGGTCGCTCATGGCCGATCGGCGCCAGATCTACGAGCAGGTCACCGAACTCATCCAACGCATCAAGGCCGGATGACGGCCGTTCCGGCGCTGGGGACAGCGTTGGGGATCAGCAGTGGACGACCGGGCCGAATTGGTGGCACGCTCCACAGCCCAGCGCGACGACGACGTCGTCGGCTGCGCCACACCCATGTGGGCAACCTCGGCCGTCAACAGCTGCTCCACACCCTCCACCACCCACCTGACCTGGGCAAATAGGGTGTTGCCCACACATCCACACACCTACTGCCACCACTGGGTCCTTCTCCAACACCTGGTCCATCGGTGGACAACCCCGAGGAGCGTTTCCACGTGAAGTTCCGATGCGAGCGTGAAGTGCTGCTCGACGCGCTCACCACGGCTGGTCGAGCCGTATCGAACCGAGGCTCCCTGGCGGTGCTGGCGGGCCTGCGTCTCGCGCTGACCGGCGACGAGCTGGTCATCACCGGGAGTGACCTCGATCTGACGATCACGGTGTCGATCGAGGTCGCCGGCCACGACGACGGGGTCGTCGTCGTGCCCGCGAAACTGCTCGCCGATGTCGTGCGGGTCGTCGCGCCCGGCGCGGTCGACGTGGCGCTCGAGGATGGATCGGTCCACCTCGAAGCCGGACCGTCGTCGTTCACGCTGCGCACCATTCCCGCCGACGAGTACCCGCAGCTGCCCGATGTCGTGGGCGACGGCGTGACCATCGCCCCCGGTGCGCTCGAAGCCGCGTTGCGCCAGGTCGTCCCGGCCGCGAGCTCCGACGATTCGCGGCCGATCCTGACCGGCGTGTTGATGGCAGCCGAGCCCGAAGGACTGCGCCTGGTGGCGACCGACTCGTACCGGTTGTCGGTGCGGGACCTGCCGGGAACCAGCGTCTTGGCCGAGGAACAGCGCATTCTGGTGCCGTCACGGGCACTGCAGGAACTCACCCGGTTGATCGACCCCGACAACGACGTCACCCTGGTGCTCGGCGAGCGCGATGCGTCCTTCGCGGTCGGGGACCACCCGGCTGACGACCCGGCTCATCGAGGGGGACTTCCCGAACTACCGAGGGCTCATTCCCGACTCGAACCCCAACGCCCTCACCGTCGACCGGGCGGCGCTGCACGAGGCCGTCAAACGGGTGCGCCTCCTCGCCCAGGAGGCCACACCGGTCAAGCTGTGCATGTCCGCAGACGGACTCCAGCTCAAGGCGACCACCCAGGACGTGGGCGATGCCCGCGAGGACGTCGAGGCGACCTATGAGGGCACCGACCTCGATGTGGCGTTCAACGCCGACTACCTCGCGGTCGGCCTCGAGGTCGCACCCGGCGACACCGTGCGCCTCGAGACCGTCGACGCCCTCAAGCCCGCGTTGTTGCGGTCGCCGGAACACCCCGAGTTCCTGTATCTGTTGATGCCCGTTCGCGTGTCCTGAGTGGTGCTGTACGCATCGTGGCGGTACTCGAACGTCTGTGGTTGACCGACTTCCGTAACTACACAGAACTCGACTGGGAGCCTGCGCCCGGTCAGCTCGTGGTCAGCGGACGCAATGGCCAGGGCAAGTCCAACCTCGTCGAGGCGGTGGCGCTCATCGGATCCATGGCGTCGTTCCGTGGCGCCCCGATCGACGCGCTCGTCCGAGCCGGCGCCGAGCGGGGCATCGTCCGGGCCCAGGTGCTCGTCGACGATCGCCGACTCCTGGTGGAGATCGAATTGGCACGGGGTCGCCCGAACCGGGTGCAGGTCAACAAGCAACGGGTGTCGCGACGGGCGGATCTGGTGGGATTGGTGCCGGTCACGGTGTTCGGCCCCGATGACCTCGAGCTGATCAAGGGTGGCCCGGGTCTGCGCCGGGACTATCTCGACGACGTGTTGGTGCAGTTGCATCCCGGCCATGCCCGCACCCGCAGTGAGGTCGAGCGGGTCCTGAAGCAGCGCAATGCGCTGTTGCGATCGGCGCACGGACGCCTCACGGCCGATGTCGCGGCGACGCTCGATGTGTGGAACACGAAGTTCGTGGCCGCGGGCGAGGAGTGGGCCGCCGCCCGAGCGGATCTGGTGGCTCGACTCGAACCCCGGGTCCGAGACGCCTACGACCATCTCGCCGGGTGCGAGCCATGCGGTCGAGTTGTCCTATGAGCCGGCGTGGCGCGCCGAAGGGCTCGCCGTCGCCCTCGACCAGGCACAGGCCGACGAGGTCCGCCGTGGCGTGACCCTCGTGGGGCCGCATCGTGACGAGCTGGCGGTGTCGCTCGCGTCGTTGCCGGCGCGCACGCATGCATCGCAGGGCGAGCAACGCACGTTGGCGCTGGCGCTGCGGATCGCGGGCCATCACGAGCTCGCCGCGGTCGTCGGTACCAGCCCGCTGTTGGTGCTCGACGACGTCTTCTCCGAACTCGATCCCGGCCGGGTGGGCGCCCTGATGGGGCTGCTCGCGGCCGACCAGACCTTCGTGACCACTGCGTCGCCGGCGGTGCCGCTCGCCGGTGACGCGTCGTGGTGGACCGTGACCGACGGCGTGGTCGTGTCGGGCCGGCCGTGAGAGGCCGCCACTAGAGTCGTGGCCATGGGTTGGGAGCCGCTACCGACGACCGAACGGGACCCCGTCGCACTCGGCGGTGGCCTCGACGCGGTCGTGCGCCGTCTCGGTGGCGGCTCCGCGGTCACCATGGTGCGCGTCGTCGACCAATGGGCGGCCATCATCGGTGAGGACCTGGCCGCAGCCACCACACCGGTGAGCATCACGCAGGGCTGTCTGACGGTGGCCACCGTGGATGCGGCCTTCACGACCGAGATCCGCTTCCGCCAACCCCAGGTCTGTCGACGGATCGCCGAGTTGTGTGGCGATGGTGGAGTCGACCGCCTGCGTGTGACCATCGGACGCCCCATCGCATCGGGTCGCTGAGCACGAGGCGACACGCCGGCGGCGTCCCTGCACCGTCAGTGCGCGCTGGTACAATCACAGGGTCGTGATCTGCCGAACAGACCAGGGCGCTCGATGCGCCCGTGCCGAGCTGTCCCATGCAGATCGCCCCGTCGATCATCGACGTTCGTTCCCGCGTGAAAGGGCGCTGCGTGTCGCAGACTGCTGACTCCTATGGTGCCGACGACATCCAGGTCCTCGAAGGGCTCGAGGCGGTGCGCAAGCGCCCCGGGATGTACATCGGGTCAACCGGCCCCACCGGTCTGCATCACCTGGTCTACGAGGTGGTCGACAACGCCGTCGACGAGGCCATGGCCGGCCACTGTTCGCGCATCGAGGTCGCCCTGTTGGCCGATGGCGGTTGCGAGGTCCGCGACGACGGCCGCGGCATCCCGGTGGGGATGCATCACCAATATCCCGACATGAGCGCCGCCGAGGTCGTGCTGACGGTCCTGCACGCCGGCGGCAAGTTCGGTGGCGACGGCTACAAGGTGTCGGGTGGCCTCCACGGCGTCGGCGTCTCGGTGGTCAACGCGCTCAGCACCCGCGTCGAGGTCGAGATCGATCGCGACGGCACCCGCCACGCCATGGCCTTCATCGATGGCGGCAAGATCTCCGAACGCCTGCATCCCATCGGCGAGTCGCCCGACGATCGCACGGGCACCACGGTGCGGTTCTGGCCGGACCCGGCGATCTTCAAAGAGGGCATCGACTTTCGCGCCGCGACCCTGCTCGAGCGCTTCCAGATGATGGCCTTCCTCAACAAGGGCCTCGAGATCGCATTCGTCGACGAACGTCCCGCCAGCGCCCGCCACGGTGAGGAGACCGTCTATCGCTACGACGGCGGCATCGTCGATTTCGTCGAACACGTCAACGCCTCCAAGGAGGCGCTGTTCGGTGCCGTCGGCTACATCGAGGCCGCCGACGAGGAATCCGAGGTCGAGGTCGCGTTCCAGTGGAACACCGGGTTCAACTCCGATGGCATCCACAGCTTCGCCAACGGCATCGCCACCATCGAGGGTGGCATGCACGAACAGGGCTTCCGCACCGCACTGACGCGGGTGGTGAACAACTACGCGAAGGACAAGGGCCACCTGAAGGAAAAGGACGAGCTGTTCCTCGGTGAGGACATCCGTGAAGGATTGACCGCGATCATCTCGGTGCGGTTGCGCGATCCCCAGTTCGAGGGTCAGACCAAGGGCAAGCTCGGCAACGTGTCCATGCGGTCGTTGGTCGAAAAGGCCACGAACGAACACCTCAAGGACTGGCTGGAGGAGCATCCGGCCGAGGCCAAGCGCATCGCCCAGAAATCTCTCCAGGCTGCGAAGGCTCGCATCGCGGCGCGTACCGCCCGTGATGCGACCCGCCGGAAGTCGGCGCTCGACGGTGCCGGCCTACCCGGCAAGCTCACCGACTGCTCGTCGAAGGACCCGCGCGAATCCGAGCTCTACATCGTGGAGGGCAACTCAGCGGGCGGCTCTGCCAAAGACGCCCGCGATCCGCGCACCATGGCGATCCTGCCGATCCGCGGCAAGATCTTGAACGTCGAGCGCGCCCGCATCGACAAGATGTTGAACAACACCGAGGTCCAGGCCCTGATCGCAGCGATCGGCGCGAACTTCGGTGAGGACTTCGATGTCGACAAGGTCCGCTACCACAAGGTGATCCTGCTCGCCGACGCCGATGTCGACGGCAGCCACATCCGCACCTTGTTGTTGACCTTCTTCTTCCGTCAGATGCGTGAGCTCGTCGAAGCCGGACACGTGTACATCGCGCAGCCGCCGTTGTATTCGACCGAGGTCAACAAGTCCAAGATCTACCTCAAGGACGATCACGCGAAGGACGCCTTTCTCGCCGAGAATCCCCGCCACAAGGCCGACTTCGGTCGCCTGAAGGGCCTCGGCGAGATGGATGCCGACGAGTTGTGGGACACCACGATGGACCCGGCGCGACGGACGCTGCTCCAGGTCACCGTGGAGCAGGCCGCGGTGGTCGACGAGGTGTTCTCGGTGCTGATGGGCGAAGACGTCGAGCGTCGAAAGAACTTCATCCAGACCAACGCCCGCGACGTGCGTTTCCTCGACATCTGACCCTGCTGTGACATGTGACGGTCGCGCCGGCGGTGCGCGACCAGCCGAGCCGAACAGGAGCCTCCCGGCGTGAGTGAGCAAGACCCCCCCAACGGTGATCAGCCAGGCGGCGACGCCACCTCGGGCGCCGGCGGCGCCGGCATCGATGCCATCGAGATCCAGTCCGAGATGGAGCAGTCCTTCCTCGACTACGCGATGTCGGTCATCGTGTCTCGGGCACTGCCCGATGCCCGAGACGGTCTCAAGCCGGTGCATCGCCGGATCCTGTGGGGCATGTACGACACGAACGTGCGCCCGGACCGCTCCCACGTCAAGTGCGCCAAGGTCGTCGGCGAGGTCATGGGGAACTATCACCCCCACGGCGACACGGCGATCTACGACGCGCTGGTGCGCCTCGGTCAGCCGTTCTCGCTGCGCCATCCCCTGATCGATCCCCACGGCAACTTCGGCTCGCCGAGCGATCCCCCGGCCGCGATGCGCTACACCGAGTGCCGCCTGGCCCCCCTGGCGATGCACATGTTGGCCGGTATCGACCAGGACACGGTCGACTTCGAGGACAACTTCGACGGCTCGGCGAGCGAACCCAAGGTCCTCCCGGCCCGATTCCCCAACCTGTTGGTCAACGGCGGCCAGGGCATCGCGGTGGGCATGGCCACCAACATCCCGCCGCACAACCTGGGCGAGGTCGCCGACGCGGCCGCGCACCTGCTCGCGAACCCCGATGCCGACAACGACGCCCTGATGGAGTTCGTCAAGGGCCCCGATTTCCCGACCGGTGGGATGATCCTCGGGCGCGCCGGCATCCTCTCGGCGTACAAGACGGGTCGGGGCTCGATCAAGGTCCGGGCGCGCGCCGAGATCGAAGAGGACGCCAAGGGCGGCACCCGCATCGTGGTCTCGGAGATCCCGTACCAGACCAGCATCGAGGCGATCGAGGAGAAGGCCGCCGACCTGGTGCAGCGCCGCGAGATCGATGGCATCCGGGCGATTCGCAACGAATCCGCCAAGGGTGTGGTTCGGCTGGTGTTCGAGCTCAAGCGCGACGCGCCGGCGCTGGTGATCCTCAACAACCTGTATCGGGCCACCCCGCTGCAGACCAGCTACGCCGTCAACATGGTCGCCCTCGACGACGGCGTGCCGCGCACCATGACGTTGCGCGACACGTTGGTGGCGTGGGCGAATCACCAGATCGAGGTCGTCACCCGCCGGTCACAGTTCCTGTTGGACAAGGCCCAACGCGAGCTGCACATCAACGAGGGCCTGCTCAAGGCGCTCGATCTCATCGATGCGATCATCGCCGCGATCCGAGCCAGCGAGGACCGGGGTGCGGCCCGCGACGCGCTCATGGCCGAGCCGTTCGAGTTCTCCGAGATCCAGGCCAACCACATCCTCGACATGCAGTTGGGACGTCTCACCCGGTTGGGGCGTGGGCAGATCGAAGAGAAGATCGCGCAGCTGCGCGCCGAGATCGAAGAGCTCGAGGCCATCTTGGGCGACGACGTGAAGCTGCGCTCGGTGATCCACGACGAGCTCGACGAGATCCGCCAGGAGTTCGCGACGCCGCGGCGCACCGAGCTCGCCATCGATCCGGGCGAGTTCGCGATCGAGGACCTCATCGACGACGAGGATCTCGTGTTCACCTTGAGTGCCGGCGGCTACGTCAAGACGGTCGCCGCCGATGAGTTCCGTTCCCAGGCCCGTGGCGGTCGCGGTGTGGCTGGTGCCGCCCTCAAGGACGAAGACGTCGTCTCGACGATCATCCACACCTCGGCCCACGCCTACCTGCTGTTCTTCACCAGCGGCGGCAAGGTGTTCCGTCTCAAGGCCCATGAGGTGCCGATGGCGTCGCGCCAGGCGCGCGGCATGGCCATCGTCAATCTGTTGCAGCTCGCGCCGAACGAGACCATCGCCGCGGTCATCGACACTCGCGACTACGAGACCAACCGGTTCCTGGTGTTCGTGACCGCCGGTGGGCAGATCAAGAAGACCCGTTTCAACGAATACGACAAGTCGCGTCGTGACGGGCTGATCGCCATCAACCTCCGAGAGGGCGACGAGTTGGTGCGGGTCCTGCCGACCAACGGCGACGAGGTCTGTCTGATCACCCGCGACGGCCGCCTGATGCGCTTCGACGAATCCGAGGTGCGGTCCATGGGCCGGGCCGCGGCTGGTGTCCGTGGCATCCGACTGCGTGGCGAGGATCGGGTCGTGGCCGCGACCGCGGTCCAGCCGGGCGACGCGCTGTTGTTCGTGACCGATCGTGGCTATGGCAAGCGAACCAACGTCGACGGCTTCTCGGCCAAGCACCGCGGTGGCCAGGGCGTCACCGGGATCAAACTGTCCGACGACAAGGGTGTCGTCGTGGCCTGCCGGGTGGTCGGCGAGGACGACGAGGTCCTGTTGGTGTCGTCGTCGGGCGTGCTGATCCGCATGCGTGTCGACACGATCTCCGAGCAAGGCCCCTACGCCACGGGTGTGAAGGTCATGGCCCTGGCCGAGTCGGACCGGGTGGCCGCGGTGGCGCCGGTGTTGGTGAGCGAGGACGACGACTCCGACGACGGCGAGGACCCGGTCGCCGGGCTCGATGTCGATGCCGATCTCAGTACCGATCTCAGTACCGATCTCAGTACCGATCTCGGTACGGATGTCGATGCCGTGACCGGCGCCGCCGACGACGCGGCGAGCACCGACGACCAGCCCGACGTTCCGGGCGACCCGACCGAGGACTGACCCGCACCGGCCGAGCCGGATCGGAGCCCGCCCCGACGATCACTTCCCCCAGCGAGAAGCACTGAGGGAAGGAGGCCGTCCATGTGGCGACGGCTCGGTCATCTGTTGGTTCGTCGGTTCCACGACCGCTCGGCGAAGGGCCAGGCGATCGTGGTCATGGCGGTGGTCTGTTGGTTGGTCGCGGTCGTCGCGCTGTTGGTGGCGGGTCTGGGCGCGCGAGCCATCCACGGGGCTCGGGTGCAGGCCGGCGCCGATGCCACGGCCCTGGCGGCGGCCATCGACCCGCACGGTGCTGCGGCGGTCGCGTCGGCGAACGGTGTCGACGTGGAATCGATCACGGTGACCGACCAGGTGGAGGTCATCGTCGGATCGTCGTCGGTGCGGGCGTCCGCGGCCGCCGAGCTCTTCCGGCCCGAATGGCGGGGCCTGCAACCGGCCTTTCGTGCCGCGCTCGCACGCGCGGAAGCGCTTCTCGGCGTGCGGATACCCGTGGTGTCGGGACTGCGCAGCCGGGCCGAGCAGGAGCGCTTGTGGGCCAACCGGCACACGAACCCGTACCCGGTCGCGCCGCCCGGCACGTCCCTGCACGAGCGAGGCCTCGCGATCGACGTCCCCATCGGATTCGCACCGGCACTGGCCGGTGTCGGCCCGTCAGCTGGGGTGTGCCAACCACTGCCCGTATCCGATCCCGTACACTTCGTGCTGTGCGACATGAGACCGATGCGGTGACCGACCGCGACCCCGGCGACGAGACCGATACCGCCGTCGACGAGGTCGAGGACGCCGCCACGGTCCCCGAGCCTGCCGACGCGGCGCCCGAGGACCTCGACGAGGTTGCGTCGCCGTATCCCGACGAGGTGGCATCGGCCAACGGGCACCACGACCTCGGTGGCGACGAGCTGATCGTCGAGCCTGTGGCATCGGTGTACGCGGACGAGGCCGTCGCCACGGCTGCCACCGCGGACACCCCCGCTGCGGCGGCCCACGCACAGCTGCCGGGCGACGCCGAGTCGCCCGACGAGCTCTTCGATGGCGACCCCGATGACTACGAACTGGGCGTCGGCGCCGGCCTCGCCGCCCAGGAGGCCCCTGCGCATGGCGACGTGCTGGTGTTCGACGAGCCGCCTGCTGTCGAGCCCTACCGGCCCCGCCCCATGTTCGCGTGCGGAGCGTCGACGTCGCGTCCGGCTGCAGGCTCGCCGGGTTCGGCGCATCATTCGCCACATCGAGCCCTGGTCGGTGCTGAAGATCTCGCTGTTCTTCTATGCGTGTCTGTGGGTCATCTTGTTGGTGGCTGGGTTCATGATCTGGGGCGTCGCCGACTCGTCGGGCACCATCGACCGTCTCGAGAGCCTCATCATCGAGTTGTTCAGCCTCGACGAGTTCACGATCGATGCCGGCCAGGTCTTTCGTGGGTACGCCCTGGCCGGGCTGGCGCTGGCGATCGCCGGTACGACGTTCAACGTGTTGATGTGTCTGCTGTTCAATCTCATCAGCGACCTGACCGGTGGCTTGCGTATCACCATGATCGAAGAGGAGACGGCTCGTCCGGCTCCGCCGCGGCGGGCACGTCGGCGCCGCCCACCGGTACGGCGCTGATAGCGACGCCTGCCGGGAGGGCGCTGATATCGTGTCACGCCTTGCGGGCCTATAGCTCAGTTGGTTAGAGCGCACCCCTGATAAGGGTGAGGTCGCTGGTTCGACTCCAGCTAGGCCCACGGTGAGACTGCTGCGACGCGTCATCCTTGCGCTCAGCACCGCTGCGGCTATTGCAGGAATCCTGCGGGCTCGTGGCAGCGGTGGAGTGCCGCCCCAGAGCGGTGGCTGGCGCGAGCTCGATGTCGACTGAACGACGGACGCCTCGCATCGCCGTCGTCGGTCTCGGAGCGGTGGGATCGCGGGTCGCTCGCCAGCTGATCGCCACCGATCCCGGCGTCGAGGTGGTGGTCAGCGACACCGATCGCTCACGCGTCGATCAGGCGCTGCCCACGCTCGGCTCGGGAGCGCTCGCCGACGCCGGGTCCGAACGCGGCGTCGATGTGGCGGGGTTGCTCCGTCGGCACGCCATCGATGTGCTGGTCGTGGCCACCCCGTCGGGTCGTCATCTGGCGCCGGTGCGTCACGCCCTCGACGCCGAGGTGCCGGTGGTCTCGGTGAGTGACCGTCTCGACGAGGTCCGCTCGCTGCTGCGTCTCGATCCCATCGCTCGCCGGCGCGGGGTGCCCCTGCTGGTGGGCGCCGGCTTCGCTCCGGGCTTCACCGACTTGTTGGCGAGCCACGTCGGCGCCTGGTTCGACGTCGTCGACGAGATCCACGTCGCCACGATCGGCACCGGGGGCCCGGCGTGTGCCCGCCAGCACCATCGAGCGCTCGGCAGCCCCTCGCTCGATTGGCGCGATGGTTCGTGGCGTCGCCGGCCTGGTGGATCGGGCCGTGAGCTGGTGTGGTTCCCCGAGCCGATCGGCGGGGCCGACTGTTACCGCGCTGCGCTGGCGGGCGCGGTGCTGGCCAAACCGTGGTTCCCCGACGCGTGCCGGATCACCGCACGCATGGCGGCGACGCGCCAGGACCGATTCACGGCCTGGCTCCCGATGCTGAGTCCCCCCATGCCGAGGGTGGGCCAGGCGCCGTGCGCGTCGAGGTCCGTGGCCGTGTGGGCGTCGCTCGGCGCATCGAGGTGGTCGGGGCCGTGGAGCGCCCGGCGGTGGCCGCGGCGACGGTGGCGGCGACGGTGGCCCAGCTCGCGGCATCGGCACCACGTGGTGGGGCCGTCGGGGGTCCTGGTGCCCGGGGGCTCGCCGGCGTGCCCGACAGCCGCTCGGTGTTGGCAGAGCTGGCGAGGCGGGGGCTCGGGACCCAGATCTTCGACGGATTGTCGGTCTGAGTTCACCCTCGGTGGTGGAGATCGAGCGCTGATTGGTCCGTTCGGCCCGGGTCGACCGACTGATTTCACCACACGCTGCGTGGCCGTTTGCCCAGCTCAGTGGGGGTGCGGTGTCGGGTTGAGCAATGCTCCCCAACGTATTTCTCGTAAAGGTCGGCGAGATTCGAGTCGATGGTTTGTCCGCACGTCACGAGGCGAGCGGAAACGAACCCCAGCGTTTCTTCGACGACTCGTGAGGTGCGAGAGCAGTGCCAACCAACGAAGCAATGAGCGAGAGCGCCGACGACGGCCTCGAGTCGATCCGAGAATTCGAAAGGGCGATGATGCGCAACCCCACCCCAGACGCCAGTCTGTCGCAGCTGATCGAGCAGCACCTGCCACTCGTGAAGCACGTGGTCTATCAGGTGGCGGTGCACTTCCCCCGCCACGTCGATCGCGACGATCTGGCCCGGGCCGGTGCGCTCGGTCTCGTCGAGGCGGCCCGCCGCTACGACGAGGAGCGCGGTGTGCCCTTCGAGCGCTTCGCCGCTCAGCGCATCCGTGGTGCCATCCTCGACGCGGCCCGTGCCGCCGACTGGGCGCCGCGTTCGGTGCGGACCCTGGCTCGTCGTCTCGAAGGCGTCGAACAGCGACTGGCCACCGAGTTGGGCCGGCTGCCCAACGCCGAGGAGAAGGCCGAAGCGCTGGGGATGACCGAAGCCGAGCTCGACCGGCTGCAGGATCGGATGTTCCGCTCGGTCGTGCTGGCGCTCGAACACGAGGTCTACGAGGGCGCCGACGAGGATCTGACCCTGGTCGACGTGCTGGCGGACTCCACGACCCGCGAGCCGTGCGAGGAGATGGAGCACCGCGAGATGCACGCCTATCTCTCCGACGCAGTCGAACTGTTGCCCGAACGCCATCGCCTGGTGGTCGTCGGCTATTTCCTCGAGGGTCGCACCTCCCAGGAGCTGGCCCGCTTCCTCGGTGTCACCGAGTCGCGGATCTCCCAGCTGCGCTCCGAGGCGCTGGCGATGCTCAAGGACGGCATCGAGGCCCAGTACGACCAGCCCGCTCCCGAGGAGCAGGTCGGGGCCCGGGTGGCCCGCCGCAAGGAGCGCTACGCCGATGCCATCGGCGAGGCCAGCTCGTGGAAGACCCGCCTCCGCCCGGCGGTGTCGGTCGAGGCCGTCACGTTCTGAGGCCGTGACGGACTGAAGAACTGCGCCGCGGCTAGTCGACGAAGGTCAACAGCACCGCGAGCAGCAGCGCGAACGACGAGAAGACCACGGTGCTCAGGCCCATCAGGCGGGCAGCACCGGGATGCACCACCGACGAACCCTGCCGAAGGGGTCCGTGGAGCTCGTCGTAGTGAAAGCCTGCCCACACCAGGACACCGCCGCCGATGGCGACCTGGAGTACCCCGATCAGCGCGATGGCGAAGTGGGCGTCCTGGGCGCCGTAGCGCCCGAGCAGGACACCGGCGACCATCGACGAGATCGCGGTGCGTTCCCACGCGAGCGCGGTGCGCTCGTGTTGCAGACCCCCGTCGAAGTGGGTGTCAGGGCGCTGCGCCTTGCGGTCGTTGCGGGCCATGGCGGTGCCGTCAGAGCGAGTCGATGACGAAGAACACCACCGCGCCGAGCGCGACGAGCGCCGTGGCGATGGCGATGACCTGCGGGAGTCGAGACGGGGGGAGCGGTTCGCCGAGCCGCATCGAGGTCTCGTTGAGCGCCCAGCGGCGATAGGCCGTCGCTGCGGTGACCACCGACAACGCCAGCAGCGCGATGCCCAGTGTGGACGAGCCTGCGTGTTCGGGGATGAGGTGGATCGCCCCGAGCCCGCCGGCGGCGAGTGCCAGCGCTGTGCGGATCCAGGCCAGGAACGTCCGCTCGTTGGCGAGGGTGAATCGGTAGTCGGGTTCTTCGCCGACGGTTCTGGGATCGTTGGGGAACAGTCCACGCGGCGCAGTCATCGGTTCCAGTCTGCCGCACTGGGAGCAGGGTCGCGCTCAGCCTCCTGGTGGGGGATGCGAGCAGTGCCAGCACCTGTGGATGCAGCGTGGCATTGGTGGCGACCCAGCCGGCCGGATCGGCGTCCGAGCGCGTCGGCGCCGGCGGGGCCGCCGCTCCAGGTCGTGAGCACGCCGCCCGCTTCGGGGATGATGGTGAGCATCGCGGCGATGTCCCAGGCGTTGAGGGGCGGATCGATCATCACGTCGATGGCGCCGCTGGCGAGGAGCAGGTAGCCGTAGCCGTCGCCCCAGGTGCGGGTCTTCGCGCCCGACCCGGCGATGGCGACGAGGGCCTCGGCGGGCCACCAGCCCAGGTCGAAACTGCTGGTGGACACGAGGGCGCCATCGAGGCTCGCCGCGTCGCCGACGCGTGCCGGACTGCCGTCGACGGTGCAGCCGCGACCGCGCCCGGCGATGCAGACCCGGTCGAGGGCGGGGATCGTGATGATGCCGATCGCCGGGCCGTGGTCGTCGACCATCGCCAACAGGCTCGAGTAGAGCGGCACGCCGTGCACGAACGAGGTGGTGCCGTCGATGGGGTCGACGATCCATCGGCGGCCGCTGGTGCCCTCGGTGGTGCCGAATTCCTCTCCGATGATGGTGTCGTCGGGGTGGCGGGCCAGGACTTCTCGACGCACGATCTGCTCTGCGCCGCGGTCGGCGTCGGTGACCTCGGATCCGTCGCGTTTGTGCTCGACGGCCAGATCCGCGCTGCGGAACCGAGCGAGGGTGTGCGCTGCGGCCTGGGCTGCGATGTCGATGGCGTCGTCGATCAGCTCGGTGGCGACGGGCGGCGCAGTGGTCATGTGGTGGCCGTTTCGGTGCGGTGGTCGGTGATCCAGTCGTCCATGGTCTGCCACCATTGGTCGATCAGGGCCAGGCGCTCGTCGTCGTCGTCGGGGATGTCACCCGCATCGACACGCCACACCTTGGCACGGATGGGATGGTCGAAGGGCACGTTGGCGATGATCGCCCGAAACGAGCCGAACGGTTCGAAGCCGGTGTGGACGACGAAGGCGAGATCGGCGCCGGCTGCGGCACGGAGCATGGCCAGGGTCCCGCCGGGATGGGCGGGCAGCATGTGCCGGAGGTTGTCGACGCGGGGGAGTCGCTCCGGGTGGCGCTCGGCGATGCGGGCGCGCTCGCGTTCGGCCCGGCGGTCGTTGTGGAACGTGCCCTCGGGGAAGATGACGCCGGCCGATCCGTCGAGATCGTCGACGAGGTGACCGAGGGCGTCGAGCTCGCGGCCTCGGTCGCGGGGGAGCCGATCGACGAAGTGGTTGGGGAGTCGGTTGCCGTAGATGCCCAGGCAGGGATCGAACGCGAGGCCCTTCTTCATGACGTGGCGCAATCGGACGGTGGTGGTGGCGCGGCCGATGAGCACGGCGGGCACGACGGCATCGAAGAAGCTCGCGTGACGGGCACAGATGATGACGTCACCCGACGCCAGGAGGTCTCCGTCCTCGGCGAGGATCTCGACCTTCATCCAGCGGCGGGTCGCCGCCATGACCCGATGGGTCCACCACAGCTGGACGCGGTGGTGGAGGTGTTGGGACCAGCGGGTGCGCATCGCCAGGCCGAAGCCGGTGGCGACCCACAAGGCGACGGCGATGACGACGCCGATGGTCTCGAGGGCCAGGTAGTTGATGCCCATGCCCAGGAGCCGGCTGAACCGCATGCGCCGGGGCCCGGTGACGAGGTCGGCGACGAGCACCACGGGTACCGTCAGCGGCAGCGTGAGGACCAGCAGGACCAGAGCGCCCATGACGGCGCCGGACATGACGGCACGCCGTGCGAACCCGTCGAGTGACCCGATCCAACGCCCCATGAGCAGCGGATCGTAGATCGCTGCGGGCGAAGCGGGTGAACCCGACCCTCAGAACTGCTTGCGCACTTCCCACAGGTCGGGGAACGCCTGGGTGAAGATCGAGCGGCGGAGGAACTCGACGCCGAGCGAGCCGCCGGTGCCGGCCTTGTCGCCGATGGTGCGCTCGACGAGCTTGGCATGGCGGTAGCGCCATTCCTGGAGGGCTTCGTCGAAGTCGATCATGAGCTCGAAGAGGATGACGTAGCTGCCGTCGGAGCGGTAGAGCTCGGCGATGGCGGTCTGGATGTCGGCGTTCGGTTCGTGGGGGGCGTCGATGGGGCGGTCGCGCACGGCGTCGGGGATGGTGACGCCGCGGTGCTCGAGGAATCGGTGGAACGCGTCGGGCAGCGATGGCCGGCCGAGGCGGGCTTCGGCTGCGGCGCGTCCGGGCAGGTCGACGGGGTAGTGGTGGTAGAGGTGCTGGCGTTTCTGGCCGAGGATGTTCTCGAGTTCGCGGAACTGCATCGACTGGAAGCCACTGGAGGTGTCGAGACGGTCCCGGAACCGCAGGAACGACAGCGGGGTCATGGTCTCGAGCACGGTGAAGTGGTCGATGAGCACGGCGACGATGGCGTTGGCGCGCCGGAAGCTGCTGATGACGCGGAACAGGTGGTTGTCGCCGAGATCGGCGGTGATCTTGTCGAGCTCGGCGAGCAGGGTCTTGAACCAGAGCTCGCTGGCCTGGTGGACGGTGATGAACAGCAGCTCGTCGTGTTCGGCGGGCTCGGACCGCGGGTGTTGCAGCGACAACAGGGTGTCGAGCCCGAGGTAGGACGCGTAGTCGAGCGGTACCGCCGGGTCCGCCTGGCCTCGGTCAGGCGGCCCGCTGGCGTCGGATTCGTTCATGTGGTCCACGACACCACGAGAGCCACCAGGAGCGCCAGGGCGACCAGCGCAGCGGCGACCACGAGGCCGAGGATGCGATGCTGGCGTCGGCTGCGTGCCACGGCGGTGGCGTAGGGGGTCCGGGTGAAGCTGACCATGGTGTAGAGCGGCACGAAGCGGTCGGGGGCGAGGCGGTGCAGCGTCCGTTCGAGGGCGGCGGTGGCGAGGAACCAGCGTGACCGCACGTCGTCGCGCATCTCGTCGTAGTGCTCGATGGCGAGGTCGGCGAGGGCGTCGGCGTCGTCTTTGCGGCGGTCGTAGAAGTCGGCGAAGACGGTGCCGGCCCTGCTGCTGGCTGCCGCGTCTGCGCCGGTGCGATTCCAGCACTCGAACAAGATGGTCACGTCTTCGAGGGCGGCGTTGGCGCCCTGGCCGTAGAAGGGCACCACTGCGTGGGCCGCGTCGCCGATCACCAGCAACCGGTCCTCGTGGAACCAGGGACCGGTGCGGATGGTGACCAGCGAGCTCGCGGGATTGGTGGTGTAGTCAGCGACGAGGTCGGGCATCAGGGCGACGACGTCGGGGTACTGACGGGCGAAGGTGGCCTCGATGGCGTCGTCGTCGCCGACCGCATCGAAGCTGACCGCGTCGGGGTCGTCGTCGGCTGCGACGAACGGCCAGAAGAGCGTCGCGGTGAAGCTGCCGTCGGTGTTCGGCAACGCGATCATCATCTGACTGCTGCGGGGCCAGATGTGCAGGGCGTGGGGGTCGAGGGCGTGGCTGCCGTCCGCGAGGGCCGGGATGGTGAGTTCCTTGTAGCCATGCGCGAGGAAGCTCTGGGCGTAGTCGATGCGTCCGATGCGCTGCAGACGGCCGCGCATCGCCGAGTACGCACCGTCGGCGCCGAAGATCATGTCGTAGCGAGCGGGGGTGTCGTCGGTGACGGTGAGCGTGCCGGAGCGGACATCGACGTCGCGGACGCGGCTGGCGAAGTGCGTGGTGACGCCGGCGCGGTCGATCGACCGCGTCGAGCAGGATCGCATTGAGTTGGTCCCGGTTGACCGAGTGCAGGACGTGGTCGTCGCGGGTGCCGTAGGGCTGGAAGACGCAGTCGCCGTCGAGGCGGTGCAGCATCCGGCCGGGCATGGTGATGGCCGCGTCGCGCACGATGGCGTCGAGCGGGGTGCCGTCGAGATCGACCCGTCCCAGGGCGTCGAGCCCCCGGTGCGAGATCGCCAGGTTGATGGACCGACCGGCATCGACGTCGTGGCGCCGCAGGTCGGGTCGGCGATCGTAGAGATCGACGGTGCGACCGGCGTCGGCCAGGCGCGCCGCCAGCAGCGCACCGGTGAGGCCGGCACCCACCACCGCGGTCCTCACGGGGCCCTTTCGAGATCAGGCATCGACGGCTTCGAAACGGACGAGGCGCTGGGCCGGGTCGACGTCGATGAGGCGGACACCCAGCTGGGTGCCGAGCGGCGGCGCCGGGGTGAGCGTCGAGATGACGGCGGGCTCGGCGAGCTGGATGACGGCGCGGACGTCGTCGCCGCGGTGGCGGTGGTTGACGACGGTGGCCTCGAAGCGTTCGCCGACGGCGTTGGCGAGGACGACGGCTTCGATGTAGTCGACCATGGTCCGGTCGAGATTGCCTTCGCGGGTGCGGGCCCTGCCCATGATCGACGGCAGGTCGCCGATGGCCTCGACGGCCCAGGTGGGCGGTGCCACCCCGGCGCAGATGGCCATCAGGATCTCGTTGGCATAACGATCGCAGACCCGCCGCAGGGGCGCGGTCACGTGGGCATAGGTCGAGGCGATCGCCGAATGGTCGCGCTGTGGCGGTATCTGGTCGGTGCTGGTGAAGGCGACGTAGCCGGCGCCGCGCAACAGGCGGGCGGCGCGCACGGCCAGTGCGACCTCGGCGCCGCTGTTGGGATCGAGGCGTCGGACCCGGTCGGGATAGGCCTCGTCCGCCGGCCAGGCGACGCCGAGGCCCTGGGCAGTGCGGCGGAGTTCGGCGACGGTGTCGTCGTCGGGCGGTGGCAGGGTGCGGAGCAGCCCGACCCCGGCATCGATCATGATCTGCGCGGCGGCGATGCCGGTGAGCAGCGAGATCTGGGCGTTCCATCCCTCGACGGGCAGGGTCTCGTCGTAGACCAGACGATGGCCGCCGTCGACGGCGACGATCTCCTGGGACGGCAGCGTAAGGCTGACCGCACCTCGGGCCTCTTCGAGGGTCTGGCGCAGCATTCCGATCTCGCGCAACAGCGACAGGCTGTCCGGTCCGGCTCTGCCGTCTCGTGCGGCGGTGCCGTCGATCTCGGCCTGGGCGGCTCGATAGGTCATGGCCTCACGCACGCGCACCGTGGCCCGCTCGAGATGCGCGTCGACGATCTCGCCGGTGTCGTCGAGATCGATGCGCCACAGGCAGCTGGGACGGTCGCGGCCGGGCAGGAGACTGGCGGCGTGTTCGTTGATGGCCACCGGATGCAACGATGCGCGCCGGTCGGGCGCGTAGAGGGTGACGCCGCGGTCGAGCGACGCCGCTTCGAGGGCGCCCCCGGGCTGCACGAACGCGGCGACGTCGGCGATGGCGTACCAGACCCGGTAGCCGGTCGCGGTGCGTTCGGCGGCGTAGGCCTGGTCGAGGTCGCGGCTGCCGGGTGGGTCGATGGCCACGAGGTCGAGGTCGCGCCGATCGACCCAGGTGCGGTCGGCGGCCACGTCGGGTGGCAGCACCGGCCCCCGGCGCGCGGCGACCTCGGCCTCGTGGGCAGCGGCCGCATCGAACGCCTCGACGATGCCGAGCTCGGCCCGAATGGCATCGAGTCCGGTGGAGATGACCGGGTCGTCGAGGACGGCGAGGTACCGCATGGCGGGCATGGCCCCGCACCGTAGTGGCGCCGTGGGCCGGGTGGCTCAGCCCCACCGGTTTGGGTCTCAAGGGATCGCCCCGGCAGCCGTCGATACCCCTGGTCGATGCGGTCGCCCCTCGACCAGTTGACCCGACCAGGCGTGGCAGACGTCCTGGTCGTGGTCGCCCACCCCGACGACGAGGCACTGCTGTGCGGCGCCACGGTGGCCTGTCTCGTCGCCGGGGGAGCGCGGGTGCGCATCGCGTGTGTCGGGTGGGGCCCGCCGGATCGGGCAGAGGTGTTCCCCAAGTCCTGCGCGGTGTTGGGTGCCGAGTCGGCGTCACTGGTGGGGCGCGGACCCGACCGGGGCTTGTCGTTGGATCGGGACCTCGTCGGAGCCGTCGACGAGCTGGTGCGGGCCCGTGTGCCCGATGTGATCCTGACGCATTCTCGGACGGGTCCCCAGCACCAGGATCACGTCGCGGTGCACGATGCCGTGCGCTTGAGCCTCGGGCGTTGGCAGGGTCCGTCGTTGGTGTTGGCGGCCGAACCGCCGATGGCGACGACGGGGTTCACGCCCAACGTGTTCGTCGACGTGGGCGCGCACTTCGCATCCAAGCTCGATGCGGTCGACCAGTACCGCAAGGTGATCGACCGCCGATACCTCGATGACGACTATCTGGTCCAGCGGGCTCGCTGGTGGGGTCAGGTCAGTGGCCATCCGGGCCGGTTGTGCGAGGCCTACGAGCTGATCCTGTGGCGGTGAGACGAGGCGCGAGCGCCGCGATCGCGATGGCCGGGCATCGCACGCTACGGTCGAATCGACGTGATGAACGACGAGTCCGGGGGGTTCAGGACATGCGTGTTCGTTTGCTGATCGTGGGGGTCGTCGCCCTTGCCGTGATCATGTCCGGATGCGGTGACGACGACCCCGCAGCAGATGACACCACCACCGAAGGCAGTGCGACGGAGGACCGTGCGACCGAGGACCGTGCGACCGAAGACCGTGCGACCGCCGACGATGCTGACGCTCCTGCCGACGGGAGCGACGATGCCACGGTCGACGACGGCGAAGCCGGCGAGGAGTCCGAGGAGTCCTCGGCCGACGACTCGGCGGGCCCGGCCGGCGCAGCCGGGACCGGCACGATGACGGTCGGCGAGCTGACCTATGAGCTCGAGGTCATCCGCTGTGTGACCCTCGCCGGGGCCATCGCAGCCGATGCCGTCGCGGTGGACGAGCCCGACAACGTGAGCGTGTCGATCTCGCTGTCCCCCGAGGACTGGCAGGCACGCCCGGCGAGCGAGGGCTGGACCGCCAACGGCTCGCTCCGTCTCGACGTCGACGAGCCGTACCAGCAGTGGGAGGCGGGCGTCGAGGCCCTGGAGGGTTTCAACCTGCCCGGCCCCGCGACGCTCGAGGACTTCGCGATCACGTCCTACGACGTGTCCGACGACGGCCAGAGCGCCTCGGGCGAAGCGTCATTCGCCTCGATCGACGCGCTGTTGCGCGGCGAGACCCTCGAGCCGACGCCCGGCAGGTTCGCCATCACCTGCCCCGACAGCTGAGCCTCGCCGATCTCGGTCGGGCAGTGGATTCGGATCAGTCGGGAGGCGAACCGAATGCACCCGCGGCACGGAGCTCGGCGATCCGGGCCTCGTCGAGGCCGAGCACGTCGGTCATGACGTCGTCGGTGTTCTGACCGACCGTCGGCGCCATGGTGGGCACGGGCAGCTCGCCCCCGACGATCTTCAGCGGGAGCGGCAGCTGTTCGGCGCCGACCTGGTCGACGCTCCAGAACGGCAGGCGGTGCGCGAACTGCGGGTCGTCGGGTGCGGTGGCCGCGTCGTAGACGGGCGCGAGCGTGGTGTTGTTGGCCTCACCGAACTCGACCCATTCGGCGGTGGTGCGCGTGGCGAAGATCTCACGCAGCTCGGCTTGGAGCTCGGTGTTGTTGCGGGCGTGGTCGGCGTAGCGCTCGCCGGGCCAGCGCTCGAAGAGATCGGCGCGTCCCACGCCCAGGCAGAAGTTCTTCCAGAACTCCTGCTCGGAGGCCATGAGCAGCACGTGGCCGTCGGATGATTCGTACATCTGGTAGCGGACGCCTTCCCACATGCCGGCGAGGCCGGGAGGACGGCGCTCGTAGTCGTCGGACGCGTTGCCGGTGACGACGTCTTCGGGTCGCTGATAGGCCCGGTGGGTCTCGATGCGGTACCAGTCCATGTAGGCGGCGGCGTCGGACTGGGCGAGCTCCATCTGGCAGCCCTGGCCGGTCTCGCGGGCCGAGATGATGCCGGCGAGCAGGCCGAACGCGCCGAGCATGGGTCCGACGTTGATGCCGATGTTGGGCATCTCGCGTGGGATGTGGCAGAAGCCGTCCTCGTCGTAGGCCGGGGGGATGAGCCCGGCCCAGGTGTCGTAGGCGATGCCGTGGCTGGGCAGGTTGCGGTACGGGCCCGTGGAGCCGTAGCCCGAGATCGTGCAGAACACGATCTTCGGGTTGATCTCGGACAACACGTCGTAGCCCAGACCGAGCCGGTCGAGCGTGCCGGGACGCATGGCCTCGACCACGGCGTCGGCGCTGGCGACCAGGTCCTTGTAGACGGCGAGGCCCTCGTCGGACTTGAGATCGAGGGTGATGGAGCGCTTGCCGCGGTGGGTGTGGAGGTGCAGCAGCGAGACGCCCTCGATGATCGGCCAGGTCATCTGGCGGATGTAGTCGCCCTGGGGCGGCTCCACCTTGATGACGTCGGCGCCGAGATCGGCGAGGTAGGTGGTGATCTGGCCCGGTCCGAGGAGCGAGCTCTCGATGACCCGCACCCCTTCGAGGAGCCCGGCTGGTGGGTTCTGACGCATCGTCAGATCATGCACCAGATCCGGCCCCGACCCAACCCCGACCGCGGCGAGGGTGAACGATACGCTGCCCGCCGTGTCCGAGATCAGAGCGCTGCGCGACGCCGATCTGTCGGGCGTGCTGGCGATGAACAACGCGGCCGTGCCGGCGGTGAACCCGCACGACGAGGCGTCGTTGGCCGAGTTGGTCGCCATCGCGGACCGTTGTTGGGTCGTCGACGACGTCGGCGTGCTCGGCGGATTGTTGGTGACGTTTGCGCCGGGGGCGCCGTATGAGAGCGCCAACTACCGCTGGCTGTCCGACCGGTTCGGGTCCGCCGACGACGCGTTCCGGTACGTCGATCGCATCGTCGTGGCACCCACCCATCGCCGGCGTGGCATTGCGGCCGCGCTGTACGACACCCTCGCCGACCATGCCGCGTCGGTGGGCGCAGCCCGGTTGCTGTGCGAGGTCAACGTCGAGCCGCCGAATCCGCAGTCCATGGCCTTCCACACCGCCGCGGGCTGGGCGCCGATCGACGATCTCACCCACGCCCCCGGCAAGACCGTCCGCTTCTTCGAGCGCGTCCTGTGACGATCCCGGCGCTCGGCGATGCCTGATTGGTCGCTCGTCCTCGCCGGGATGGCCGCCGCACTGCCTGCGCTGTTGGTGCTCCAGCCGGGCCGGGCCCGGTTGGGCTTCGCGCTCGTGGTGGTGGCCTCGGCAGTCGCCATGTTCGTCAGCGATGCCGCCCAGCTCGGCATCGTGATCGCTGTTCTCACGGGCTTGTCGCTCGAGCTGCCGCGCCCGACCGGGGGGCGCAAGGCCGTGGTGGTGCCCCATCGGGCGATCGCGTCGTACGCGTCGGTGGCAGCGCTGCTGTTGGCCGCGGTCGATCTGCCGAACGGTCCCGGGACCGGTCTGACCGTCGCCGCCGTGATCGGCATGGTCGTTGCCGCTGCGGCCGGCTATGTGGGTGCTCAGCGCCTGGGTCCTGGATTCGTCTGGGTGATGCTCGCGGTGGGCGCCGCTGGCGATCTACGGGGCCGTGCCCGACACCGAACAGATCACGGTCGTTGCCACGGCACTCGTGCGTCGCGGCGCTGGTCGTGGTGGCTGTGCCCGCCGCAGGGCCGGGTGTGTTCACCGTCGCGGTTGCCGCGGCGCTCGTGGTGTGGGCCGCCGCCGCGGGCTCGGGTGGTCGCCCGGCCGCGTTCGTGTCAGCGGCCGGCGCGATCGCCGGCATCGCGGTGCTGACGCTGGCGTGGGGTTCGCGGCCGTCGCCGCCGCTGCGGTCGCGTGAGGCCGCCGTGCTGATCGCGATCGCCGCAGCAATGGCCATCGTTGTCGCCCGCACCGGAGGCATCGCCGACGACGTCGGCCCGGCCATCGCCATGGCGGGTGCCGTCATCGCCGTTGGAAGCGCCGCACTGTGGCTCGTGGCGCGCCGAGTCGCCGACGGCTCAGCCGACTGAGGCCACCACCACGGAGACGACGATGCCGATCAGCGCAATCATGAAGAACCACGTCAATCGGGCATGCGCGACTTTGAAGTCGCCCGAGAGCTGAGCGATCTGCCCGCTCAGTCGAGCCTCTGTCCCGGCGATGTGTCCGCTGAGTCGGGTGTCGACGCCGGTGAGTTTGGTGTCGAGTTGGGCGATGTGTCCGGTGAGTCGGGTGTCGACGCCGGTGAGTTTGGTGTCGAGTTGGGCGATGTGTCCGGTGAGTCGGGTGTCGACGCCGGTGAGTTTGGTGTCGAGTTCGGCGATGTGTCCGGTGAGTCGGGTGTCGACGCCGGTGAGTTTGGTGTCGAGTTGGGCGATCTGTCCGGTGAGTCGGGTGTCGACGCCGGTGAGTTTGGTGTCGAGTTGGGCGATGTGTCCGGTGAGTCGGGTGTCCATGGCTCCGAGTTCGTTGCGCAGGGCGCCGACATCGGTCTTGACATCTGCGAACTCGATTCGCAGTGCGGCGAAGTCGTCACGCAACGCCGAGCTGGACACATCGATCTTCGCGTCGAGGGAAGAGCGGACGTGTGCGATCTCGTCGCGGACGAGGGTGATGTCGTCCTTTGTGGCGACTCGGTCGTAGTCCACGGGTGGCAGGGATTCCATGAGAAGCTCGGTCGCCCGGTCACCGACGGTGTCGAGGAGACACTGGCGGAGCTCGAGGCGGGTGGATTCGTTGGGTTGCATTGTCGCACCTTCGTGTCGATTCGTCAGCTGAGGATCCACAGACGAGGGGAAGGTGGGGAAGCGAGGAAGCGACCCGGCGGATCGAGCGGGATGGTGGAGATCCTACGAGAGCCGAGTGACAGGCAGTTGCGTGACCGCTGCCGCTCAGCGAGCGGTCGTGAGGCGTTCGTAGGTGTCGAGGGTGATCTGGATCTGGCGGCGGTCGTCGAATTCGGCTCTCGCCTTGGCCAGCGCGGCCTCGCCCATGCGGCTCCGCAGCGTGGCGTCGGTGGCCAGGCGACCGATGGCGTCGGCCAGGCTCGGGGCGTCGCGGGCGGGGACCAGGAGGCCGGTGCGGTCGTGGTCGACGACCTGGCGACAGCCCCGGATGTCGGTGGCCACGATCGGCAACCCGCTGGCCGCAGCCTCCATGGCCGAGCGGGGGAAGCCCTCGCGGTACGACGCCAGCACATACAGGTCCATGGCCTGGTACAGATCCTCGACGTCGTCACGATGCCCACAGACGACGACGCCCTCGGCCCGGGCCCGGGCGACGGTGAGATCGTCGATGGCATCGGTCTTGTCGGGTTCGTGGGGACCGACCACCATGAACGTGATCACGGCGTCGGGGTGGGTGGCGCGGATCAGACGGGCGGACTCGAAGACCTCGTGGTAGCCCTTCTCAGCGACCAGGCGTCCGACGACACCGACCACCACGGCGTCGGTACCGATGCCGAGCTCGCCACGCAGCCGGGCGCGTCGGTCGTCGCCCGGCGCGGCCGGTCCGAAGCGGGTGAGGTCCACACCGTTGCCGAGCAGGGTGAGCTTTGCGTCGGGGACCCGGAGCCGGCGCAGCGTGTCGATGTCCTCGGGATTCTGGACGAGCTCGGCGCCCACCGCCATCGATCGTGTCGAGTGCTCGAGGGGCATGAACCTGACGCCGCGGGCCTCGATGGCGTCGACGAACGGGCCCGGCGCTGACGCTCCGACGACGTGGTAGCCGGCGTCGACGAAGGCCGACAGCTGCGGGCCGAGCAGGAGCTCGAGTGAGATGTCGGTGGTGGTGAGGTGTACGACGCGGCGCGCGGGGCCCCACCCTGGTGGTTCATGTGGTGGCTTCGGCGTAGCGGCGTCGGTTGATGACCTCGCGCATGCGGTCTTCGAGGCCGAGATCGCCGTCGGTCTTGTGGGCGAACCAGCGGAGGCCGTCGCGTTGTTGGACGGGGCTGCGCCATAGGCGGTGCGGGTCGGTACGGCCGTAGGGATTGGCACGGGGCCGGCCAGAGCCGCTGATACGAAGCGGGCCCGCACGGCGGCACCGGCGGCGGGATCTCGTCAGCGACTTTGCTAGCGATTCGCGGGGATCGCTTCTTGATAGCGGTGGCGATCCGGGACTTGCCGGCCGCCTTCAACGCCGGCGGTGTCGGGAACTTCTTCAATGCGTCGCGGACACCGGGCTGGGTCAGGCGGCCGCCGATTGCCCGTTCCAACGCTGGAGAAACAGCGACCAGCGCGTCACGGCAACGGTTGATCGTCCGGGTGGCGTCACCCGCGAGATCGACGTCTCGACCGTTCAACACGCGCAGCTATCGCCTTGGCCATGTCGATCCCGACCATCACCTCGATCGTGGTGTGATCCACGCTCCATCCCTCGATGTCACCTGTTTGAGCGTGACCGCCGACGAGGGTGCAGCTGCCGTCAACCACCTTACGAATCAGCCCCGAAGCGCATGTTCCTGTCAGAGGTCAACCACACCCGAATACGACGGGTGGCACCACCCCCCAGGCCATCCATCGGTGACAGGGGACTTCAGCCCTGCCCGCCATCTCGAGCGGTCAGCCAAGAGTCTCGCTCAAGGCCTACGAGAAAGGTAAGGGGTCGGTTCAGCGCTGTGGCGGGGCGCCGGATGTGGTTCCGGGGGTGGTGTCGGGGCGTCGTGAGCAGAGGGTGACGCCGGCGCGGGGCGTTCCCGCGGGAACGTGTGGCCGGACCTTGGTGTCGGGGTGGAGCTCGGCGAGCACGGCGACGGCGTAGTCGAGCTGGAGGCGGTCGCCGGTCCCTCGGGAGAGGGTGGTGGGGCCGATGTCGAGCGTCATGCCGAGGCGGTCGATGCTGGCGGCGTCGCCCTCGACCGGAGCGACGGTCATGGGGGTGTCGTCGGGGCCGGAGGAAGACCGGGGCGTTGCCGTCGCCGGCGATGCGGAAGCCGCCCTCGTGGACGCAGCGATGGTGGAGGTGGCAGAGGGTCGTCAGGTTGGTGAGCGAGTAGTCGCCCCCACAGGCCCAGTGCCCGATGTGGTGGATCTTGGTGAATGACTCGACCCCGGTGGTGCGGGCCGGTGTGGCCGCCGGGCGGGTGGGCGCGAGCGGCGCCGTCTCGGTCGCCGCCGGCGGCATCGTGCGCGGCTCGCCGACACGCCCCCGAGGCGAGCGCTCCGCGCCGCCGACGTGCCATCGCCGCACCACATGCGCCGCCAGACTCAGTGTGCGAGGCTCGCTTCATCGGGCGTCGTCGGGGCGCCCGTCGAGATGGGGAGAAGATCATGACAGAGCAGGGAGACGTCTGGAAGCAGGCCGCGCAGAAGTGGGGCGAGCTGCTCGCTCAGGTCGGCGACGAGCAGATGGACCTGCCGACCCCGTGCACGGACTGGAAGGTGCGCGACCTCATTGAGCACGCCATGCACTGGCAGGGGCAGGGTGGCGCAATCTTCGGCGCGGGCACCAAGCCCGGTGACGACTGGGCGACGATCGAGCCGGCACTGGGCGCGGCGCTGGCCGAGCCGGCGAATCTTGAGGGTGTCGCCGAGGAGATGGGCGGCATGCCCAAGCAGCAGGTGGTCGGCTTCGTGATCGGCGACCTGGTGGTGCACAGCTGGGATCTGGCCCGTTCGATCGGCGCCGACGAGACGCTGCCCGCCGAGGCGGTACAGGCGACGTTGATGGGTCTGCAGCGCGTCCCCGAGGAGATGCTGCGGGGCGGCACCATGTTCGGCCCGGCGATCGAGGTCGCCGAGGATGCGAGCTCGCAGGAGAAGCTCCTCGCATTTGCCGGCCGTCGACCCTGACGGAAGACGCAGCGGCCAGGACACGAATCGGTCCAGACCGCAACACCCGTCCTTCGGGCTGCCGCAAGCGTCTTCGGCCCGGACGTCGTGGTCGGTCACACTGAGGAGGCCGCTGGTTTCGAGTGGACCGTCGAAACCGATGATTGTGCCGATCGTGGCATCCCTGTCCGGTTCGACCCGATCGAGCCGCTACAACAGACTCGATCAACTCCAACGTCGTTCGATACGCACCACTCCCGGAGTCGACCCTGACGGCCCGTTGCTGCCGCTGAGTGGGTGTGCTCATCTGATGGGCCCCACTCGGGGCGTTCGTGCTCGAGCAGAAGTCGGCCATGAAGTCGTGCTCCCGCGCCTGGTGGAGCCCACAGTCGCGGACGTCCTCGATCGTGCTCGGCGCCAGGGTGGAGTGCGACCGCCGATGGCGTTCGGCAGCGGAGCGCGCACCGGATACCTGTGCCCCGCTGGATGGTCGCGGAGTTGGGACATGGCCGCTGCACGACGGCGGACCCGACCTCACCTACATCGAACAGGCCCCCGCCACCGTCGCCGAACTCATCACCCCCGGTTTCTCCTCACCGGGATCGGCAGGCTCGCTGCTCTTGGCGACAAGGCGGGAAAGCGGGATCTGACCCCTGGGTTACCGCCCTGGCTGGCTGCCGTCAGCCCTCGTCAACTCCAGCGGTCGAGCTGGGTGCGGAGCCAGCCGTGCTCCCAGAAGCTGACGTCGCCGCCGTGGTCGAGGAGGTGGCGGTGGGCGTCGGCCATCAGGGTCCGTAGGCGGGGGTCGTCCGGGCGCGACGGCCTCGACGGCCTCGCCGAGGCGGATGGCCACCACGGCGTCGCCGCGCCCGAGCGCGGCCTCGGCCCGCTCGAGGGTGGCGTCGACGCCGGCGACGTCGACGAGCTCGGCCAGGGCCGCCGGGGCCGGGTCGGGGTAGAGCTCGGTGGTCGACGCCAGCTTGAACCAGCCGACGTAGGACTCCCACAACGTGCGCACGGCCCAGGCGACCTTGCCGTAGCCCTCGCCCACCCGCAGCTCCGGCGGCAGCCGGATCTCGCGCATCAGCGTCCACACGTCGGTGCCGGCGTTGAACCCGTCGAGCGCACGGTCGTGCACGTAGGTCACGGCGTCGTGGAGCCGCTCGAGCGACGCCTCGATCAGGTCGGCGCCGACGATCGGGTCGTGGCGACCCGTGACCAGCACCTCGGGGCGCAGCTCGCGGACCATGCGGTTGGTAGCCAGCTGGGGTTCGACGAAGCGGTACTTGTCGCCACGGATGGTGTTGAGGTTGGGGAAGTGCGGGAACAGCGGCCCGAACAGATTGCTCACCAGGGCGACGCGGTGCTCGGGTAGCCACACGACGCAGCAGTCGGTGGTCTCGCCCACCGCGGCGAGCAGTTCGATGCGCAGACCATCGACGGTGAGCCCGAGGCGCTCGTCGAAGACGATGTCGGGCGTCGGCACCGACTGCTGCATCGACACCCCGGGGTTCTCCTTGTAGATGCGCCGGGCGTCGGTGCCCAACATGTCGAACCAGATGCCGGCGGTGCGCATCCGCAACCCCTGGATCCGCTTGTCGTCGGCCTGGCACGCCGGGTTGTTCGCCTGCGCGATGTAGGTCGTGCCGGGCTCGCGGAACAGATCGACACCGCCGACGTGGTCGACGTGCGCCTGGGTCGTGACGATGTGATGCGTCGGCCCGGGACGGACGGCGTCGAACACCCGCTTGTGGTGCGGCGCCTCGTAGCCCATGCCGGTGTTGACGATCACCCGACCGCCGTCGGTCAGCACCATGTATGCGGCGGTGGTGCCGCCGGACCGGTACACGAGACCGTCGACCACCGGGTGCGCCGGGTCGTCGTAGACCGGCGTGAGCAGCTCTCTGCCCGGGCGGGTGTCGATGAGATGGTCGACCTGCTCCTGGATGTTCATCGGACCTCGATCCCGACGCCGAAGTGCTCCATGTACGCATCGAAGCGCGACCGGACCTGCTCGGGGCTGACGCCGAAGTCGCCCCGCAGGTCGTACACGACCCGGCCGCCCTTGCTGCGGGGATGCGCCTCCTGGTAGGCGGCGATGGCGGCCCGGGCGGTGTCGGTCAGCTCGATGCCGGCCGCGTCGTAGACCCGCTCGAGCGTGCCCATCTCGTCGTCCATGTACTCGTCGAAGAACACGTCGACCGTGCGATCGGCCGGCAGCAGATGCCGATCCTCCAGCGACCGGTCGAGGAGGCGGCCGATCCGCTCGGTCCAGTAGTCGCGGTACCACTCGGGCCGGGTCGACCGGTAGGCGGTGCGGGCCCCGTAACAGACCATGGTGGCCGTCGACTGCACCACCGCCACCGGGTCGCGGTGGGTGACGACGATCGGTCGCGTCGGGGAAGGTCGACAGCAGCGGGCCGAGCTGCTCGAGGTGCTGGGGCGACTTCAGCACCCACCGCTCGCGCGGGCCGGTACCACTGCAGGATCTGCAGCACCTGCTTCATGTAGGTGTAGTGCGGGGTCTGGTCGTGGGCGACGTAGTGGTCGCGCCACTGCGGCGCCCGGGCCACCCACTCGTGGGTGTAGCTCGCGAAGTCCGGGTTCATGAGCTCGATCTCCTCGTGCACGTGATCGGGCTCCATCGGGTGCATCGCCGCCACCAGTGGCGCGCCCGCCTGCATCGCCTCCCACGCCTTCTGGCTGCGGGTCCACCGCGGGTCGACACCGTCGACCTCGGCCGGCTCGTTCGGGTCGGGCACCGGCTCGTAGGACTCCCACAACGGCATCGACCGGAAGCGCGTGTCCGCCGCCAGCAGGTTCACCAGGTTGGTCGTGCCCGACCGCGGCAGCCCCACCACGATCACCGGTGCCACGATCTCCGTCTCGAGGATCTCCGGATGGCGGGCGAGCAGATCGTGGATCAGCAGACGGTTGGCGGCGTTGCGCACGCAGTCGCCGAAGAACAGCATCCGGCCGAGGCCCGTGCGCTCGGGGTCGGCGTCCATCTCGGCCAGCTGCAACCCCAGCCGCTCGCGGAAGTCGTCGGGACCGAAGTCGTCGAGGCCGGTGCGCTCGACCGCCGCCGCGCACACCGCGTCGACCGACAGCTCGGTGTGCTTCGACTCGCCCCAGTCGAGGCCCATCTGCTGGATGTCGGTGAGCACCGGCGCCGCCAGGTCGTCGATGCGGATCTCGTCGGTCATCGGGCCTCCATCATGCGCCCATCATTGCGCCAGGTAGCCGCCGTCGACGGCGAACACCGACCCGGTCGTGAACGCCGAGGCCTCGCAGCACAGGAACAGCACCAGCGCCGCCACCTCGGCCGGGGTCCCCATCCGGCCCAGCACGCCCTTGGCGACCTCGGCTTCGAGCAGCTCGGGCATCGACTTCATCGGCGCAGTCATCGGCGTGTCGATCAGACCCGGCGCCACCGCGTTGACACGGATGCCCCGGCCGGCCCAGTGCACGGCCAGGTTGCGGGTCAGCGCCACCAGCGCCGCCTTCGACGCCGAATAGCCGGGCACGATCGTCGTCGACCGATACGCCGTCATCGACACCAGGTTCACCACGCTCGCCCCGCCCGTCATCTCGCTCTGCGCCAGGGCCTTTCGTGCACCGACGGTGAGGCGCTGGGCGCCTTCGACGTTCATCGCCAGCGACGCCGCGAACCCATCGGGGGTCCACTCGTCGAGCCCATCGGGGAAGTTCGCCCCCGCGTTGTTGACCAGCACGTCGAGGGTGTCGAGGCCTGCGGCGAGCTCGTCGACGGCGTCGGTGTCGCGCATCTCCAGCTGCCGGTAGGCGAAGGCGGTGAGGTCGGTGTCGTAGTCGGCCGCCGACGCACGGGTGCCGGTGATGGTCACCGACGCACCTGCGGCGGCGAACGCCGCGGCGATCGCATGGCCGATGCCGCTGGTGCCGCCGGTGACGAGCACCGACGTGCCGTCGAAAACGAACGAGACGCCGTTGCTCATCTGTCGTCCCCGATCGTGATCATGACCTTCCCGCAGTCCTTCGAGCCCTCGAGCACGGCCAGACCGTCACCGAAGTCCTCGAGGGGCATCGTGTGGGTGATCAGGAACGACAGATCCCGGCGCGCGAGCAGCTCGACCGCGTCCTCGAAGCGCTCCGGGTACTCCATCGACCCCCGGACCGTGAACTGCTTCATCAGCAGGTTCACGTAGTTGGTCGGCACCGGCCGGTAGTGCAGCGCCACGACCACCAGGCGCCCGCCCGCACGGCCGTGCTGGAGCACGTCGCCGATCACCGCGTCGGCGCCCGACGCCTCGATGAACACGTCGGTGGCCGGCGTCGGCCCGAACATGAACGGCACCGTGCCGTGGATGCGTGCCAGCTCGGCCCACACGTCGACCTGCGCCGGGTCCAGGACGTGCGCGGCCCCGACCCGCTTCGCCAGATCCAGCCGGGCCGGGCTGAGATCGACCGCGACGACGTCGTCGACGCCCCGGTCGGCCAGCGTCGCCAACGCCATCAACCCGATCGGTCCGCAACCGAACACAGCCACCTTGTCGCCCGGCTGCGCCTCGGACTGGTTCACCGCCTGCATGCCGACCGCGAGCGGCTCGGCCAGCGCCGCCGTGGCGAGGTCGATGCCGTCGGGCACTGCGAACAGCCGCCGGCTCGCGTCGGGCACGTG
Source organism: uncultured Acidimicrobiaceae bacterium (assembly GCA_963716795.1). GTDB lineage: Bacteria > Actinomycetota > Acidimicrobiia > Acidimicrobiales > UBA8592 > CAVQUE01. The sequence goes on from CAVQUE010000015.1 coordinate 216,722, forward strand.
GAGCAGCGGGGTGAGGCCACCCTGGTCGCCGCCGGTGCCCATCCGGGGACCGTGGCCGCCATCGGACGGGCACACCACCACCCGGTCGCCCGGGCCGATGCCGTCGACCTCGTCACCGACCCACTCGACCACACCGGCCATCTCGTGACCCAGCGGGATCGGATGCCCCGGCGTCAGGCCCATGTGCACGTACGACACGTCGGTCCCGCAGATCCCGCAGGCCGCGATCCGCACGAAGGCATCACGAGGCCCGGGCTCCGGATCGGGGATCGTCGTCGAGGCGCCAATCGTTCGCGCCGTGCAACATGATCTGCTTCATCCTCGGGTGACCTCACTCGGAACTGGTCGGGTGCGGGGCGTGGGGTGCTTCGATGTCGCTGCGGCGGGCGCCGTGCCTGCTGGGGCAGGCGCCGTCGAGCAGGTTGCGGACCGGTTCTAGCCGATGCCGTCGAGGCCCGCTGGCGCCGGCCGGCGGGAGCGAGGACCCGGATGCGTGGCCGGGTCGCAGCGCGCCGGACCGGCGGGGCCGGGGACGACGCCGATCTAAGCTCGCCGCCATGGGGCACATATCCATCGACGCGGATCAGATCGAGACGTTCGCGACCGACGGCGTGGTCTGCCTCCGGGGCGCGCTCGACCCCGACGAGGTCGCCGCCATGGCCGAGCCCGTCGAGCGGGCCCTGCGCGGCCCCGAGACGGTCGACCTCGGCACGCTGACCGGTCGCGTCGGTGCGCCCGCGTTCTCGGCCGGCGTCGACCACTGGCGCACCGACCCCGCCTTCGACCGATTCGCCCGGCTGTCCGGGCTGCCCGAGATCGCCGCCACCCTGCTCGGGAGCGAGAAGGTCTGGCTCTACGAGGACAGCGTGCTCGTCAAGGAACCCGGGACACCGTTCCGTACCGAGTTCCACACCGACGCCGGCTACTTCCACGTGGCCGGTACGCAGGCCTGCACGTTCTGGGTGCCGCTCGACCCCGCCGGACCCGACACCGGCGCCGTGCAGTACGTGCGCTGTTCGCACCGCTGGGACGAGGACTTCCGCCCCAACCTGTTCTCGGTGCCCGACCCCATCCCCGACACCGACGGATCCGTCGTGCCCGACGTCCTCGCCGACCCCGACCTGGCGGCGCTGCTCGTCGGCTTCGAGGTCGAACCCGGCGACGTGGTGGTGCACCATTACCGCACCATGCACGGGGCACCGGCCAACACCTCGGTGTCGCGCCGCCGGCGGGCGATCTCGGTGCGCTACTGCGGTGACGACATGCGCTACCGGATCCGCCGCAGCGTGCCCCGCAAGACCCACCACGACCTCGTGCGCGACGGCGACGAGCTCGGCGGCCCCGACTGCCCCCAGGTCTGGCCTGCGCCTGTCTGAAGTGGTCCTTGCGAAACGTCGTCAGCAGGACGTACTTCTCGTCGTTGATCGCCATGACCTGCTCCCCCTGTCGAGCACCTGTACGACCGTAGCGTCCGGGCAGCGCCAGCTGCGCGGCGGCTGCTGGGGTCAGACCCCTGGGGCTCCGCACTACCGTGGTGTCATGCGACGGGGGAGTACCGAGGTCATCATCGGGGTCGACGGGGGCAAGTACCCGCACGGCAACACGGTCGTGATCCATGGCGGCGACCAGCGGGTGGTCATGGACCCTGGCATGTCGTTGTGGTCACCCGAGCTGCTCGATCCGGCGCCGCCGGTCGAAGCCGACCGAATCATCCTCACCCATGTCCACGAGGACCATGTCGCCGGGCTCTCGCGCTACCCCGATACCCCCGTCGCGGTGCGGGCACCCGACGCCGTGCACCTGCACTCCCTCGACGACCTCATGGCCATGTACGGGGTACCCGACGACGCCGCGCCCGCCTTCGCCGAATCGCTGGTGCGCGACTACCACTTCGCACCCCGACCCGACGTCGAGGCGCTGGCCGACGACACCGTGCTCGACCTCGGTAGCGGCGTGACCATGACCGCCATCCCCACACCCGGCCACACCCGCGGTCACACCGCCTGGCTCATCGAACCCGACGGCGTCCTCGTCATCGGCGACATCGACCTGTCGAGCTTCGGGCCCTACTACGCCGACGCCGTGTCGAGACCTCGAGGACTTCGTGACGTCCATGGCCGCCATCCGCGATGTCGATGCCGCCTGGTACGTGACGTTCCACCACAAGGGCGTGGTCGAGGGCCACGACGCCTTCGTGCAGGCCCTGGACGCGTTCGCGGCGGTGGTCGATCGCCGCGACGACGCCATCGTCGACTACTGCACCGAACCCCGCACCATCGCCGACATGGCCGAGCACCGGTTCCTGTACCGACCCCACGTCGAGCTGCCGTGGGTGGCGAGCGCCGAACGCCGCACCGCCGAACAGCACGTCGACGCGGTTGGTGGCGGCCGGCCGGCTGACCGCAGACGGCGACGCCTACGTGCGCGTCTGAGTGGCTGGGAACCGCCGGGGTCAAGTCTCTTTTCTCCCTTTCTCGGCGCCGTTCGCCCAGCGGGCCGTGATCCGGGAGAAAGGAGAGACTTGACCCCTGTTCTCCCGGATCAGTGGTGAGAAAACCAGACTTGACCCCGCCCCTTGGGCCCCTACTCAGCCCAGTTCGTTGGCACGGTCGGTGCTCGGCGGGGCGACGGGGCCTTCGGAACCCAGGTAGTCGATGAGGGCCTGGAGGTCCTCGCCGCCGCCGATGCGCTCGGCCGGGTCGAGGGTGCCCAAGGTGTCGAAGTTGTCGCCGCCATCGGCCAGGAAGTTGTTGATCGTCACCAGGTACGACGCCGCCGGGTCGAGCGGCACCCCGTCGAGCGCCACGTTCGTCACCGAGATCGCCGTGCACGTCCCACCGGCGACGGTGGTCGCCAGGTCGTAGGTGAAGCCCTCGGACACACCCAGGTGCAGGATCGGACGGCTCGAATCGGCCGGCTGGCACTGCTCTTCGAGCACCGCCACGATCTCGGCGCCGGTCATCGGCACCGTGAACAGCAGGTTCCCGAACGGCTGGAACGTGAACGCCTCGCCGTAGGTGACGACGCCGTCGCCCTCACCGGCCGACGACGATGCGAACGTCGAGATCCGAACGCACACCACCCGGGTTCATCAGCGCGATCTGGGCGCCGTTGGCCTCGGTCGCCCACAGCTGGGCGTCGGCCACGAGGTTGCCGGCCGGCGACTCCACGCCACGATCCGAGCCCGTCGGATCGCCGCCGCGCACGATGTCGGCGGTGATGGTCCCGATGGCACGGTTGCCGAGGGTCTCCGACAGCGGCCGCCACTTGTCGAGGACCGCCGTCAGCGCCGGATCCGGCGCCAGGGTGCCCTGGTCGACCACGTGGTTGGTGGCGGTGGTGCGCTTGCGGCGGATGTTGCCGGTGCGGGGGTTGATCTTGACGTCGATCTCCGACACCACCCGGCCGAACGAGAACGCACTGGTCACCGGACGCATCCGACCACGGCGGTCGGGGAGCATGCAGTTGTAGGGCTCGTGGGTGTGGCCGGTGACCACGACGTCGATGTCGGGATGCAGGCCCGCCGCGATGTCGAGCACCGGACCCGAGATGCCCTCGCAGGTGTCGATGCCGCCGGTGTCGTCCTGGATGCCGCCCTCGTGGAGCAACACGACGAAACTCCGGATGCCCTTGTGGCCCTTCAGGTAGCGCACCAGACGGTTCGCAGTGCGCACCTCGTCGAGGAACTCGAAGCCCTCGATGCCCGACTGTGCGACCAGCGTCGGGGTGGCCTCGAGGGTCATGCCGATGAACGCCACCGGGACACCGCCGAACTCGCGGATCTCATAGGCCGACAGCGGTGTGTGGCCGTGCTCGTCGACGACATTGGAGGAGATCCAGGTGAAGTCCGCGCCGTCGTAGGGCTCGTTCGGGAAGAAGCAGCCGTCGACGGGATGACATCCGCCGTACTGCAGGCGGCGCAACTCGTCGACGCCCTCGTCGAACTCGTGGTTGCCGACACCGGACAGATCGAGGCCCATGGCCTCGAGCGACTCGACCGACGGTTCGTCACGGAACAACCCGGAGAAGAACGGCGACCCGCCGACCAGGTCGCCAGCGGCGACGGTGATGGAGTGCTCGTTGCCCTCACGCAGCTGCGTCAGTGCCGTCGACAGGTACTCGCTGCCGCCTGCCGGGCGATCGTCGACGTCACCGGGGGTGTCGGCCTCGAGGTGGCCGTGATAGTCGTTGAACGCCAGGATCTGGAGCGGGATGCCCTTCTTCGAACCCGGTGGCCTCGTTGGCTGGTGATCGTCAGCCGGTTTCGTCGGCGTGGTGTCGCCGGTGGCCGTGGCCGGGCCGGCGGCGAGAACGGCGATCGACGCCGCCAGTGCCAGAGCGCAGATGATGGCGATCAGCCGCTGCGCCCTTCCGGATCGCGGGATGGTCGGGTCCTGTTGCATGGGCGATGCCTCTTCCGCTCGTTTGGCAGTGGCGCCCGGTCTAGCACGCCGATCTGAGCGGGAACAGGACTGGATTCGACCGGTGGATGAACGCTGGGGTCAGACCCCGCTTTCCCGCTTTCTGCTCGGTTCCGACGCAGGGCGGGCGCGTGTTGTGAGAAAGCGGGATCTGACCCCCCTGGAGGCGGGAGCGTCAGCTACGCGGCGTCGTCGATGGCGGCGAGGCGCTCCCGCAACTCGCGCACGTGGGCGAGGCCGAGCTCTCGCTGTTGGTTCGACGGGAGGAAACGGCGACGATCGATTCGTCGGGCAGGGCGACGCGGCTCGAAGAGCCGGCCCTGGGCCGCATCGGTTCGATCCGACTTTGCCATGACTCCAGCCTTTCCCTGATCGCCTGTGGACAAACGCGGAATGGACAACCGGACGGGCGGCGTTGATCTTCCCGCCCGAGTCCGGCCGCCCTCCCGGCCGGCGATCCTCCCGCCGCGCTCTCCCGGCCGGCGTCCTTCCCGGGCCCAGGACACCGCCACGCAGTAGCGTGCGCGCATGCCCGCACCACCGGATGCCGTCGACCAGGCCCGCCTCGTCGCCACGGGACACGCCTCGCCCCGCGAGCTCGTCGACGACGCCATCGACCGGTGCCAGGCCCTCAACCCCGTGCTCAACGCCGTCATCCACGAACGCTTCGACCATGCTCGCTCCGAAGCCGACGCGCTCACCCGTGCCCTCGCCGACGGGCCCGGCCACACCGCCGACGGCATCGCCACCGACGCCCCGCTCTACGGCGTGCCCATGGTCGTCAAGGACCTCGGCTGCGCGATGGCGGGCGAACCCCACCACCAGGGCAATGCCGCCCTGGCCGCCGTCGGCTTCCGCGAAGACCACGACTCCTACCTGTATCGCCGCTTCCGGCGACTCGGCCTCGTCGCCATCGGGCGCACCAACGTCCCCGAGTTCGGCTCGACCATCACCACCGAACCCGCCGTCTACGGACCCACCCGCAACCCCTGGAACCTCGAACACTCCACCGGCGGATCCAGCGGTGGGTCCGCCGCCGCGGTCGCCGCCGGCATCGTCGCCGTCGGACACGCCAACGACGGCGGCGGATCGATCCGTATCCCGGCGAGCGAATGCGGCCTCGTCGGGCTCAAGCCCAGCCGCGCCCGGGTCTCGCAGGGTCCGGCGCTCGGCGAGGGCTGGAACGGCGCCACCATCGACGGTGTCGTCACCCGCTCGGTGCGCGACACCGCCGTGGTGCTCGACGCCATCGCCGGTTACGAACCGGGCGACCCGACCGTCGCGCCGCCGCCGCAGCGGCCCTATGCGGACGAGGTCGGCGCCGACCCCGGCGCCCTGCGCATCGGCCTGGCCCCCACCGTCGTGCACGGCGACATCGACCCCCAGTGCGCCGCCGCCGTCGAGGCAGCCGGCGAGCTGTGCGAACGACTCGGCCACCACGTCGAGCTCGCCGTGCCCGACGGCCCTGTCCGACGACGAGTTCAGCCGCCACTTCGTCACGATGGTCGCCGTGGCCACGGCATCGGACATCGCGACGTTCGGCGCCCGAATCGGTCGCCCCATCGCCGACGACGAGCTCGAGGGCGACAATCGGGCCATGGCCGAGCTCGGCCGATCCTTCAGCGCCGTCGACTACATGGCATCGGTCCAGTGGCTGCAACACTGGCGACGTCGCATGCTCGACTGGTGGGCCGACGGCTACGACGTCCTCGTCACCCCCACCCTCGCCGTGCCGCCGCCTCCGATCGGCTGGCTGCGCGATCCCGATCTCGGCGGCGAGCGCCTGCGGTCGATCATGCTCACCACGGCGCAGTTCAACGTCAGCGGCCAACCCGCCGTCTCGCTGCCGCTCGGTACCAGCGACACCGGTCTCCCCATCGGCGTCCAGTTCGTCGGCGCCGCCTACTCCGAGGCCACCCTCATCCGCCTCGCCGCCCAGCTCGAGACCGCAGCCCCTTGGGCCGATCGCCGCCCGCCCATCGGTGCATGGCAGGCGTCACCTCCTGTCTGAAGACCCGTCAGATCATCGGCTACCGTTGGCGTCTCATCGATCCGGCGCCCGGGCACGGCCCAAGAGCCGGACTCCTGGGGGGAGGACCCATATGCCGGCTTCGGCTTTCTGGCGTACGCGCACGATCACCAGCATCCTCGGGATCTTCCTGGCCTTCGCGCTGATCGCCGCCGCATGCGGTGGCGACGACGACGATGGGTCCGGCAGCGCCGACACCGAGGGCGATGTCATCGAGCCGGGCGACGACTCCGCCACCGACGACTCCGCGACACCGACACCGGCGACGACGCCACGGCCACCGCAGATGACGACGCCACCCCAGGCGAAGACGACGGCGACGAGCCTGCCGAACCCACGCGGCCCGGTCTTCACCGACGCCGAGCTCGACGCCCGAGCTCCAAGAAGCCACCGCCGCGATCATCGAGACCATGTTCGACTGCACCACCGAACCGGCCGAGGGCCTGACGGCCACGCGCCCCCGGCGTCACCGAGGACACCATCTCCATCGGGTTCCTCGAAAACGACTGGACCACGCTGGTCGCGCTCAACACCGCCGTCGATCTCGGACCCGAAGGCGACCACTTCCGGGTGTTCATGGACCAGATCAACGAATGCGGCGGCATCCACGGCCGCCAGATCGACGTCAACGTCTACGTATTCGATCCCATCAACTTCCCCCAGCAGGACGCCGCCTGCGTCGAGGCCACCGCCGAGGACCAGAACTTCCTGGTCGTCGCCCGGATCCTCACCCAGGAGTCACCGCTGTGCATCGTCGAGGAGAACGCCACACCGCTGTTCACCTCGAGCCAGCTGCCCGTCGAGTTCTACGAGCGGGCCGAGGGTCGGCTCTTCGGCATCGATCCCACCGGCGACGAACTGCTCGACCTCATCGCCCGCGACCTCGTCGCCACCGAGGTCATCGGCCCCGACACCGTGCTCGGCATCATCGGCGCCGACGCCCCCGCCGACACCTTCGCGATCCGCAACGGGCTGATCCCCGCCCTCGACGAACTGGGCATCACCTACGAAGAGGTGGTCATCCCCTCGACCGGGCTGGCCTGTGAGGGCTACACCAGCGCCGTCACCCGCTTCCAGGACGCCGGCGTCACCCACGTGCTGCCGACCCTCGGGCCGGTCTGCTACCCGCCGTTCGTCGCCGAGGCCACCGCACTCGGCTGGTTCCCCCAGTATCTCGCGACGCCCTTCGGTGGCATGACCTCGGACACGGCCACCCAACGCATGGTCGACTCCGGCGACGCCTTCGACGGCGCCATCGGCGTGCACACCCTGCCCGGCGAGGCCTACGTCGGTCAGCCGGCCGCGCCGTTCGAGCAGGAATGCAACGACATCACCAACGAGGCGCTCGGCTACGACTACGAGTTCGGCGACACCATCTTCGGGGCCATCACCGTGTGGTGTTCCATCGGCATGGCCATCCAGCAAGGCCTCGAAGCCGCAGGGCCCGACCTCACCCAGGAGTCGTTCCTCGCAGGGATGGAGACCGTGAGCGACGTGCCGCTGCGACGCGGCGGGCTCGGCTCGTTCGGTCCCGACAAGCGCACCCTGGTCGAGAACGTGGTGTGGGGTCAGACCTGGGAGCATCGACTGCGCCTGCTGGCGCGAGCCGAACGGTCCCCGCGAGGTCAACTGAGTCGGGCTCGGAGGCTCACCCCGCTGCCCGATTTCGCAGGGGTGACCGCAGTGGATCCTGGTGTCGGCGACGAATCGTCGATGCCAGGATCCGACCCGGACGGTCGGGTCAGGCCTTGTCGGCGGACTTGTCGGCGGGTTCGTCGGAGCCCTCTTTGAGGCCCTCCTTGAACTCCTTCTGCGCGCTGCCGAGCGAGCGGGCCAGCTGGGGCAGCTTGGCGCCGCCGAACAGCACCAGCAGCACGACCAGGATGATGATCAGTTCTGACGAACCGAGGCTTCCCATGACGGTCTCCTTCGTGGTCGAAACGACCGATTGCCCCCCAACGGTACCGGGGATGGTCCTTCGACCGCTGGTCAGCATGCCATCGGCAGCCGACGGGGGGATTTCAAGCTCGTGAACACCAGATGCCCCGCAGCGGACGCCGCGGGTCCGCCGCATGGCGGAGGTTCAGTCCTCGAGGGTGATCGCGAACTCGGGGCAGTTGTCCACCGTCAGCTGGGCCTTGTCGGCGAGCTCGGCGGGAACGTCGCCCTCGACCAACAAGATGGCGTAGCCCTCGTCGTCGACGTCGAACAGTTCCGGCGCCAGCATGTAGCAGCGGTTGTGGCCCTGGCAGGCGTCGCGGTTGTAGTCGATCTTCATGGCACCCTCCCCAGGGCAGTGGTCCAGCCGCTGTGACCGCAGCGACGCCGTTCGGCCGGCTCAGTGATCGAGGAGGCGGATCGGCAGTTCCCGAGGCCCCCGGATCTGGCCCGCCGACCACCGCACCGTAGCCGGATCGGCCAGCTCGAATCCGGCGAATCGTTCGAGCCACACCTCGACCGCGACCGTCAGCTCCATCCGCGCCAGGTTCGATCCCAGGCATCGATGGATCCCCAGCCCGAACGCCCCATGACGGTTCTTCTGGCGATCGAGGACCACCTCGTCGGGGCGTTCGAACACCGCGGGATCGCGGTTGGCTGCCGGGAACGGCAGGAGCACCCAGTCGTCCTCACGGAGGGGGCAGCCGGCGAGGTCGTGATCCTTCGCGACGAGCCGGGCCATCGTGACCGGAGCGAAGACCCGCAGGAACTCCTCGATGGCGAACACCATGATCTCGGGCTCGTCGCGCAGCCGTCGGACATCGGCGGGATGGCGAGCCAGATGCCACAACGTCGCACCGATGGCCGACCACGTCGTGTCGATCCCGGCGATCAACAACAGCCCGATCGTGCCGGTGATGTGATCGGGATGCAGCGGCTCGCCCATCGACGCGGACGTCGAGCAGGTAGTCGATCAGGTCGCCGTCGCCGCCGCTGCGCCCGTTGGTGCGATGCGCATCGACCTGGGTGCTCGAGGTAGTGATCGAGCGTGTCCTCGTAGGCGAGGTCGGGTCCGCCGCCTGGATCCTCGATGATCCGATGGATGAACCCACGGAACCGGTCGCCGTCGGACTCGGGGATGCCCAGCATGTGGGCGATGATCCGCACCGGGATGTTCTGCGCATAGCCCACCGCAGCATCGACGACGCCGCCGGTGTCGGCCGCCGCGGCCTCGAGATCGTCGGCCAGCTGGTGGCAGTAGGCCCGGGTGAACGGCTCGAGATCCTTCACCGGCTTCGGCGCGAACGGCGGCAACAGCAACCGTCGGGCCATCTGGTGGAACGGTGGATCCGACGTGATCGGCGGCGCATAGCCCATCGGGCGCGACCGCATCGGCCGGTGCTCGGTGACGATGACCCCTTCGCTGGTGTAGTGCTCGGTGTCGTGCGCAATGGCCGACACATCGTCGTGGCGCGTCGGCAGCCACGTGCCGCCGAAGCGCTCGGAGTGCGCGACCGGGCAGGTGGTCGCGCAGCTCGGCCCAGATCTCCGGCGCCCGCGCCGCATACTCGGGATCGGTGTGGTCGAAGTCGGTGGCCCAGTCCGTGACCGGTGGGCGGCGCTGGCTGGTCATGGTTACCGCACGGTACTGCCTGGCCGGAAAGGCTGGGGTCAAGTCTCTTTTCTCCCCTTCTCGGAGTCGACCGAGCCTGGTAGACGGCGGCGCTCGAGAAAGGGAGAAAGAGACTTGACCCCAGTGGTTCGAACGCGGCGTTCAGTCGAGGACCTGGGCGGCGTCGATGTCGACGACGTGGGTGAAGATCCGCGTCGTGTAGGCCTCGGCCATGGCCGCGCCACGGTCGTTGCCGGTGTCGAACGCGGCGATCAACGACATCGCCCCGCACAGGTAGTACAGCGCGCTCTCGCGATAGCCACGCAGCGCCTCGTCCCACGAATAGTCCGTGACCCCGTTGGCGACGAGTCCGTCGTGCCAGCGCCGCAGGATCCGTTCCCAGTGCCGACGGGCATCGTCGGTGTTCATCGACGTGCCGATCATGTAGGCGATGTCGGCCACCCCGCGTGCCCGCAGCGACAACTGGAAGTCGATCATCGCCGGACGGCCACCGTCGTGTGCGAAGAACAGGTTGTCGAGGCGGGTGTCGCCGTGGGTGAAGGTCCACGGCGGCGCGGCGGTCGCGACCATCAGGTCCTCGAACATCGGCTCGAGCCGACGCGCGACCTCGAGCGCCTCGGCAGGCAGGCGGTCGGCCCACTCGGCTTCGAGCACCGGCATGCCGGCCCGGTAGATGCCGGGCACCGTGGCCAGGTACTGCCGGCGCATCGGCGACCGGAAGCCAATCGTGGGCCTCGAGGTCGGGATGCATCCACCAGGTCGCGTGCAACGCCGCCAGTTCGTCGACCACGATCTCGGCCTGCTCCGGGGTGATCCCGACCACCTGGTCGCCGACGTCGTAGCTCGCCGAGAGGTCCTCCATCACGATGACGAAGCGGCCGTCGTCGCCCAGGTGCGCCAGGTGACACGCGGCGTCCGCACCGGGCTGTGCGGCGCCGATGTGGTCGAAGAACGCGACCTCGCGCCGGTAGATCCCCAGCGCGAACGCGACCTCGAGGTTCGCGGGTTCGGTGCACGCGAGCTTGACGACCACACGGTCGGGTCCGCTCCCCGCCGCATAGCCCAGCTCGAGACGGGCGATCTGGCCGAAGATGCCCGTGCCCTCACCGATGTCGGTGACGGCGATCGCAGTCGATGACGGTGTCGCCGTCGATCGGTGCCCGTCGAGGCCAGCGCGTCGGTCAGCCACGCCGGGGTGATGTCGTTCGGGGTCGTCGGGATCTCGAGCGCCATCATGCCTCCGGGGATCACGCCGGCGCTGCGCAACGCCGCGATGCTGGTCGTCGTCGTAGCCGTGGGCGGCCAGGACCTCGTCGGTGCTCTGACCCAACGAGTCGATCCGCCAGTCGGTCTCGGGCACGGTGTCGCTCCAGCGCACCGGCGGCTTCGCCATGCGGATCGGCCCGGCCTGGGGGTCGGTCCCAGGACGCGGACGGCTTCGTTGTGCACCACCTGCGGGTCGGTGAACACCTCGTCGATCGTGTTCACCTGCGCTGCGGGCACCTCGAAGCGTTTGAGCCGCTCCATGGCCTCGTCGGTCGGGATCGACAGGAACGCATCGTGGAGCAACTGACCGAGCGCGGTGAAGTTGTCCATGTCCTGGCGGGCAGTGGGCGACGAGAACCGATCGTCCTCGCATCCATTCCGGATGATCGAGCGCCTGGAACAGACCCCATCATCTCGGAGTCCGACGCCGCGAAGTACACCAGGTGCCCGTCGGCGGTCTGTTGCAGTCGGTAGATCTGATACACGAGCGCGCCGGGGACGACGTCGTCGCCGGTGAGGGTGTGGCCCATGAACACATCGGGCCACAACCAGTACAGCGCGGTGTCGAGCATCGGCACCTCGAGGTGCTGACCCCGCGCGGTGCCCATGGCCCGGGCGTAGAGCGCCGAGGACACCGATGCCGCCACCATCAACGACGTGGACTTGTCGCACACCAGGGTCCGCACGAGATCCGGGATCGGGATGTCCTGACTCTGTTGGATCGACACCACACCCGAGATCGACTGGATGATCGGGTCGTACACCCGGCCGTCGAAGTACGGGCCACTCGGACCCGAACCCCGAGATCGACACGTAGATCAGATCCGGATTGCGGGCGTGCACGACCGATGGCCCGATGCCCATGCGGTCGACCGCCCCGGGACGGAAGTTCTGGATGAGCACGTCGGCGCTGTCGCACAGCGTGAGGAACGCCTCGATGCCCTCGGGCTTCGACAGATCGAGCGCCACCGAACGCTTGCCCCGGTTGGCCGACGCGTACATCGCCGAGATGTCGCCCACCCGGAAGCCGCCGATGCGCGTGATGTCGCCCATGGTGACGGGCTCGACCTTGATGACCTCGGCGCCCTGATCGCCGAGGATCTGGCACGCCATCGGCCCCGAGATGACCGCCGAGCAGTCGATGACCTTGATTCCTGCCAGTGGCCCGGCCATGAACATCCCCCCGGAGTGGTCGACTGCGCCGCTCGTGTCGCCGGCGACACGGTAGTTCGTCCGCCACGCCGTCGCGGGCTACCGGCGCCGCTGTAGCGTCGCATCGGTGCGATCCGACGGCCAGACCGCGGCGACCGCTGTGCGTGCGTTGGTGCCCACCGTGTACGTGCCCTGGACGGTCGCCGCGATCGGTACCGGGATGCTCATCCCGGTCTTGCCGCTGTACCTGCGCGATCTCGGCGCTGAGCTTCACGGTGACCGTCGGTCGTGTCTGGCCGCCGCCGGCCTCGGCGCAGCCGTCGGTGGCCTGCCCGGCCGGCGTCGCTGGTCGGCCGCTTCGGCGAACGGCGCCTGCTCGAGGGTTCGCTCGTGGCCATGGGGGTGACCGCCGCGCTCGCGGGTTGGCTCACCGCGGTGGTGGCGCTCGTCGCATTGCGGCTCGCCTACGGGGCCGGATCGATCGGATTCCGCCTCGCCGAGCCAGACCCACATCACCCGGACGGTGCATCCCGACCGCACGAGGCCGGGCCATGGCCACCATGGGCGGCTCGATCCGCCTGGCGTTCCTCATCGGCCCGCTGCTCGGCGGGTGGATGGTCGAGGTCGCCGGCTACCGGGCGACGTTCTTCGCTGCCATCGGGGCGATGGCGGCATCGGACTGCTCACCGCGCGACGGGCCCCGCTCGCTGCGCCCGACCGCGACGAGCGCCAGCACCCGCAGCCGGATCGACGATCGACGGCACGCCCCGGCGGCGACCCCGACCGGGTGTCGATGCGGGTCGCTCTGCGCCGCCACCGTCGTCTGCTGCTGCGGGGCGGGATCGGCCCGGCGCTCGGTGATGACCGTCCGCGAGGGCCGCAACGTGGTCGTCCCCCTCGTGGCCATCGGCCTCGACCTCAGCCCCGCCCAGGTCGGCGCCGTCGTGGCCGTCGGCACCGGCGCCGACCTGCTGCTGTTCCCGCTGTCGGGATACGTCATGGACCGCCACGGCCGCCTCGCGGCCATGATCCCCGCCTTCGGCCTCCTGGCCATCGGCCTGTTCGTCCTCGCCGTCGCCGACAGCGCCTCGGACCGCCGATCGTGGCCGGGGTGATCATGGGCGTCGGCAACGGCCTCAGCGCCGGCACCATGCTGACCCTCGGCAGCGATCTGGCTCCCGCTGACGCACCCGGCCAGTTCCTCGCCGCGATGGCCGCCATGCAGGACAGCGGCAAGATCATCGGCCCGCTGCTGGTCGGATGGATGGCCGACACCGTCGGGCTCGGCGCGTCGGCTGCAGCGCTCGGCGTCGCCATGATCGTCGGCCTCGCCTGGATCGTCGTCCTCATCGGCGAGACCGGCACCGCACGCTGGTAGGTGACCCCTGTGTGCAAGGCTCGGTCGTCATGGCCAACCAGCCCACCATCTTCACCGCACGCGCCGTGCACACGCTCGAACCGACCCGGGCGTCCCGCTGCTCCTGCGGTCGCCGTCGCCGACGGCCGCATCCTCGGTGTCGGCACCGTCGACGAGCTCTCGGTCTGGGGCACGCCCATCGTCGACGACCGCTTCGCCGACAAGGTCATCCTCCCCGGCTTCGTCGAGGCCCACGCCCACAGCTTCGCCGGCGCCCTGTGGCAGTCGACCTACTGCGGCTGCTTCGACCGCACCGATCCCGACGGCCGCCACTGGCCGGGCTGCCGCAGCATCGACGACGTCATCGACCGCCTCCGCGACGCCGACGCCGCGCTCGACGACCCCACCGCGCCGCTGTGCGCCTGGGGCCTCGACCCCATCTACTTCGCCGGCGACCGCCTGGTCGCCAGCCACCTCGACCGGGTCTCCACCACCCGACCCGTCCTCGTCATCCACGCCAGCCTGCACCTCGCCACCGTCAACAGGCCCTGATGACCGCCGAGGGCATCGACGCCGACACCCTGGTCGACGGCGTCGTCAAGGGCCCCGACGGCAACCCCATCGGCGAGCTCCAGCGAACCCGCGGCCATGTCGCTGGCCGGCGCCTCCTTCCACGCGCTCTTCCGGGCGCTCGGCACCGACCAGGCCGTCGTCGACTTCGGGCGCTCGGCCCGCAACGCCGGCATCACCACCATCACCGACCTCGGCAGCACCTCGCTCGAGTCCGACGCCGTCGTCGACCGCTGGCTGCGTGTCGCCGGCGCCCCGGGCTTCCCCACACGGGTGTCGGTGTTCCACAACCCCGGCTTCGGCGCCGTCGATGCCCTCGACGCCAACGCCGCAGCTCGTGCTCGCCCGACGCGCCCAGAGCACCGACACGGTTCGGTTCGGCCACGTCAAGCTCGTGCTCGACGGCTCCATCCAGGGCTTCACCGCCCGGCTGAACCCGCCCGGCTACCTGGGCGATCGGCCCAACGGGCAGTGGCTGTTCCCGCCCGAACAGGTCGAACCCCGCCTCGGCGCCTTCCACGACGCCGGCCTCTGCGTGCACATCCACTGCAACGGCGACCAGGCCGTCGACGTCGTCCTCGACGCCGCCGAAGCCGTCCTGACCGCCAACCCCCGCCCCGATCACCGCCACACCATCCAGCACTGCCAGCTCGCCACCACCGCCCAGTACCGGCGCATGGCCGCGCTCGGCCTGTGCGCCAACCTGTTCGCCAACCACACCTTCTACTGGGGCGACCAGCACCGCGACGTCACCGTCGGCCCCGACCGAGCCGCACGCATGAACGCCGCCGCCACGGCGCTCGCACACGGCGTGCCCCTGTCGCTGCACAGCGACGCGGCCGTCACCCCGCTCGGCCCGCTGCACGTCGCCTGGTGCGCCGTCGAGCGCCGCACCGCCACCGGCGACGCTCCTCGGCCCCGACGAGCGCATCGGCGTCGCTCGATGCGCTGCGGGCCGTCACCGTCGGCGCCGCCCACCAGCTGAAGATGGACCACGAGATCGGCACCATCGCCCCCGGCAAGCGTGCCGACTTCGCGATCCTCGACGACGACCCCCTCGCCGCCGACGCCCCCGAACTGCGCGACATCGGCGTGTGGGGCACCGTGCTCGGCGGCGAACCGCACCCGGCTGCGTAGCGCCATGGCGGCGAACGACCCGATTCCCCTCACCGTGATCGGCGGCTACCTCGGCGCCGGCAAGACGACGCTGGTCAACCGGATCCTGCACGATCCGGCCGGCCGTCGATTCGGGGTGATCGTCAACGACGTCGGCGAGGTCAACATCGACGCCGCGCTCATCGAGGCGGTCGACGGCGACACCGTCACCCTGTCCAACGGGTGCGTCTGCTGCTCGCTCGCCGACGGGTTCGCCGCTGCGCTCGCCGACCTGCGCGACGCCGGCCCGGGGGATCGACCACGTGATCGTCGAGGTCAGCGGCGTCGGCGACCCCCGCACGGTCGCCCAATGGGGCCGCACGCCGGGGTTCACCCTCGACGCCGTGGTGGTGCTGGCCGACGCCGAGACCGTGCGCGAACGAGCCGCTGACCGCTATGTGGGCGAGACCGTCGTGACCCAGCTCGCCGGCGCCGACCTCGTGGTGGTGACCCACCTCGATGTGCTGGAGCACCCTGCAGCGCACTCGAGGCGCTCGGGAGGTGGCTGGGCCCGATCACCTCCGCTCCGGTCGTCTCCGGCGCAATTGCACTATGGGACCACGACCCACGACCCTTACCCGTAGACGGCTCGGCTCTCCCAGAGCATCACGACGTCGATCACGGCGCCGACGGCACGCACAGCGCCATCACCATGGCGGCTCCGCCTGGATCAACTCGCGCCGATTGGCTCGCCTGGCTCGGCGCCGCGCCGATCGGCGTGGTGCGGGTGAAGGGCTTCGCTCGGATCCTCGACCCCGACAGTCCCCATGCGGTCCGTGACGACGTCGTCTCGATCCAGCTCGCCGGTCATCGCACCGAGGTCCTGCCCTGGCGAGGGCGGTCCGATGTGCCCGAATCGATCGTCGTGATCTGCACGGCCGCCACCGAGGCCGATGCCTTGACGGGCTGGCTCGCACATTCGTGACGCCATCGCCGCCGGCCGGGCCGCCTCACAGCACGTCGGCGACCGCCTCTCGCGGACCAGGAAGCAAGACCGCCGCAACCCCGGCAGCGCCGGTCATGAGCCCGGAGGGCGTCTGCTCGGGGTGATCACCTCGGCACCGCAGCCTGCCGCCATCCTCCAGCAGGTACGCCTGAAGCAGCCGGGCGTGCGCCTCGTGGGGAAGCGGCTCCTGCACCCGAGGCCCGACCCAGACGCTGCAGGCTCCACATGTTGCCGGCCAGACCGTGGCAGACCGTCGGACCCGTCGCCCGCAACGCAGCCGTCGCCCGACCGGCGCCACGAGCGGCCGCCTCGAACGACGCTGCGTCGCCCGAAGTGCGGTGCGCAGCCCGCGCCAGGACCGGTCCGATCCCTGCTGCGCCGTGACACCAATGCGGCGCGATGCCGGCGAGCGTGTCGGTGCGCCCCCAGTCGAGACCATCGACGCCATGGGTGATGGCGGCGTCGAGCACCCACGCCAGCGCGGCCTCGGCACGCGCTCGACCTGGGCGGCACCGGGCGATCGGTCCGGGCGCCGGGCACGAGGTCGAGGGCCGCGCGGTCGAGGCAGCTGGGGTCGGCGGCGCCGGCCAACGCCGCGGCGACGTCGGCCCGACCGCGGTGCACCGGACCCGCGGCGGCCGGACGGCCTGGCGCCGGGCATCTCGACCGATGGCGTGGCACCCCCAGGGCCCGCACAGCGTCCGCCAGCACGAGCACCACCCCCGCCACGCCGGAGTAGACATCGAGGATCGGCTCTTTGCCCAACGTCGCAAGCGGTTTCCCCCACTCTTCGGGGTCGCTCTCGGCAAGAGTGTCGATGAGTCGCCGAGCGAGCGCCGAAGCAGCATTCGCAGCGTCAGTGCCTCCCGTGGGCGGTATTGGTCCCGCCCCGCCCGTCCGGGATGCATCCGGGGTCCAGGCATCGCAGAGCGCCCGGATCTCCGAAACGGACGGCCGGTCCGAGGCGACCGGCGACAGGCACGAAGCGCACAGTTCGGCGAGCACCCGATCGGCGGCCGGTGCGAGCAATCGGATGGGGCGGGTGAGGAGATCGGTCCGATCCGGCGCCAGGGACGGCTCCGCTCCCGTCAGCAGACTGAAGAGCACGGCGCCCAGTGCGTAGACGTCGGCGGCTGCCGACGCCGCGTGCCGTTGCGACATCTCGGGCGGCATGTAGCCGCGAGAACCACCCATTGCGTCCTCGCTGGTGTCACCGATCCGGGCTGCCAGGTCGAAATCGATCAACACGGCACGGTCGTCGGAGATCAACACGTTGCCGGTCTTCAGGTCGCGGTAGGTCCATCCTGCCTGGTGGAGACGGGTCAGCGCGTCGACGAGCCCTCGCAGCCACGTCACGATGCGTTCGGGCTCCGGCAGCGTGCCGGCCAGCACGCCATCGCCGAGCACGTCATCGAGCGAACGTCCATCGACGCGTTCCATGACCACTGCGGCGAGGTGCTCCTCCACAACGGTCGTCACGTGGTCGGGAGCGGCGCCCGTACCGTCGAGCAGCTCGAGGAGTTGGCCCTCGACCAGCATGCGGTCGAACGCATCGCGGCCGGAACTCGACGCTGCGCTGTGGCGGCGCGCCGACTTGATCACCACCGGCAGGCCCCCGTGGAGATCGACACCGAGCCACACCTCGCCACGCGCCGAGCGACTCATGGGGCTGACCTGCAGGAAGCGTCCACCGACGAGGGAATGGTCGACCTCGTCGCCGTCCACCAGACCGTCAGCGACGAAGGGGTCGTCGGTCCACGCCGGTCGGGCGCGCCGCCGGCTTCGGATGTCGGGCACGAGCTCGCCGTCGGGCCCCATGACGGCCGGGTGGATGGCCCCCGACGCCAGGCGGACGGTTCGTGCCTCGAAGGCACCGAAGCGATAGAAGACCAACCCTCCGGGAATCGCGATGTCCGATGGAACGGCCGGTCCGGCCATTCGGGCGGTGGCAGCCGAGAGCTCGCGCGCCAGCGTGACTGCCATGGCGTCGTCGGTGGGGTACACCGCCACGAACTTGCCCACCTGGCTGTTCCCGAAGAATCCCGAGTTGAGCGCCTGGAGGTCCGATGGCCGGCGGATGGCCTTGAACGACGCCTGGTGGCGACGAAGCACGGGCAACACCACGTCGAGAACGCCGCCGGCAGCGGCGACGGTGGCGCTGACGTGCAGCTTCCAACCCTGGCCGGCGAGGGGGTCCGGACCGAGCGCCATGACCCACAGGTCATCGTCGTCGCCTCGGAGCACATCGTGGGATTGCGAGCAGGCAGACCGAACGGTGGCATCGAAGTCCTGCTCCCACACCGGACTCCAGCCGTCAGCGTCGGCCAGGTCCCCGGGATCGACCGGGGCCTGGCCGGCGTGCGACGCGTCGTTCAACGCAGCTTCGACGGCTTGCTGCAGCAAGAGCTCTGGCCACAGCTCGGCCCCGTGCTCGGGGCTCCCGATGCGAGGATCGTCGTGTTCTTCAGGTCGACGCGGCCAATCGTGGCGATCGGCCCGAGATCAAAGCCGAATCCGGCCACCTCGGACTCCGACTCGATTCGATCCACCAGTGCGTCGATGCGATCGTGGTAGCCCGACGCCCCCAGCGCCCCGGGTGCATCCGCCAGCAACGCATCCTTGAATGCCGGATCGTCTGCGATGCGGTTGATGATCTCGGCCACGAGGCCATTGGTCTCTGCTTGCAGTTCTGCTTGTTCCATCGATTCCTCCACTGAGTTGCGTGCATCCCAGGACGTCGTTGCGCAGCGGCGGTTACGCCGTCCGGGGCTCGCGGCCCTCGTCGTGGAGTTCGTCGGCGGCGTACTCTTGCGCGATGGGTCTCGACGGACGCAGCCGACGCCCACGGGTCGCACGACGATCACCCTCGCGGCGGCCAGGACACCTCGGTGGCGCGGCTCGGGGTCGCGTCGGGGATCAACGTCGGCTTCGCCGTGGTCCAGGTCGTCGTCGGGCTCGCGCTCGGATCGGTGGCCGTGCTCGCCGACGCCGCCCACCAGGTCGTCGACGCGCTCGGCCTGGTCACCGCGCTCGATCGCGCTGACCCTCGCCCGACGCCCCGCCGACGACCAGATGTCCTACGGATGGGGCAAGGCCGACGCCCTCGGCGGCCTGCTCAGCGCCGTGCTGCTGCTGGTGTCGGTGGGTTGGATCGTCCTCGAAGCCATCGAGCGGCTACGTGAACCGGCCGAGGTCTCCGGATCGGCGTCATCGTCATCGGGCTCGCCGGCATCGCCGTCAACGGCGGCAGCGTCGTCCTCGTCGGCCACGGCCACCAGCTGTCGGTCAAGGCCGCACGACTCGCACCTGCTGACCGACCTCGCCGGCTCGGTCATCGTGGTCATCACCGGGGTCGTGCTCGCCAGCCGGCGGCTGGGCCGGCATCGACCCCCTCGCCTCGCTCGTGCTGTCGGCCATGGTGCTCCACGCCACCTGGCGCCTGGCCCGCAACGCCATCGACGAACTGCTCGACCGGGCCCCCGCCACCGTCACGCCCGACGCCATCCGACGACGCCCTCGCCGACCTCGGCGGCGTCACCGACGTCCACCACGTCCACAGCCGACCCCTCGGCGGCGGCCAGATCAGCGTCACCGCCCACGTCGTCGTCGACGGCACCCAGTCACTGCACGAGGCCCAGGCCACCATCGACGAGGTGTCGTCCCGACTCGCCGAACGTCTCGGCGTCGCCCACACCACCCTCCAACTCGAGTGCCACGACTGCGACGCCCCCGAGCATTGAGTCTGCTGGGCCGGCTCGTCTCCGGCTCCCACGCGCCGGGATCCTCGGTCTCGGTGGTCGTCTCACCTGCTGTTCCGTGTGCACGTCGCCGGCTGGTGTCGGCGTGCTGCGCAGCAGCGGCGACGAGCCGAGACGGCTCGGGGGTGCGGAAACCCTTCACCGGGGTGCCCAGCCGTCTCGGGAGAAGCGACGGCGCCGACGTGTCCGGTGGCCGATGCGGCCCTGGACGGGTGCGGTGTTGCTGGGCCGGCTCGTCTCCGGCTCCCACGCGCCGGGATCCTCGGTCTGGTGGTCGTCTCACCTGCGTGTTCCTGGTGCACGTCGCCGGCTGGTGTCGGCGTGCTGCGCAGCAGCGGCTGGAGCCGAGACGGCCAGCGGGGTGCGGAAACCCGTCGCCGGGGTGCCCGGTCCGCTGGCTCGACCGTCGTCGCTCCGGCTGACCCTGCCCTCAGGCCGTGTCGTCGACGGTGCGGTCGACGAGGTCGCTCCAGAGGGGGAAGCGACGGTCGATGTCGGGTTGCCACATGGGCAGTGGGATACCGAAGCGATTCTGCAGCCATGCGGCCAGGTCGACGCCGGCCACGACGACGTCGGCGCCGTGGAGCGACAGCACCGGGTTGCCGTCGCTCGACTCCTTGCCGTCGGCCACCGCGAGCGGCACCGCACACCGGTCCCCACAACGGGAACAGCGGCGAGGCGTCCACGGCGTCGGCGATCACCGCTCGGCGCTCCCGGTCGGCGTCGGCGCCGTCGGGGCGCTCGCCCCACGCCGGGCAGCCACAGGCCGTCGTCGACCGCGTCGGCGAGCCCATCGACAGACGCCGCACACCATGTCGACCACACCGTCGGCCGGGTCGTCGTCCCACTGGACCCACGGCGGCGTCTCGGGCTGGCCCATCACCAACAACATGCCGACCTCGAACGGCAGCTGATGACCGACGATCCGCTCCAGCTCGGCGAGCTCGGCGTTGGTGAGGCCACTGGCGCGATCGTCGCCGAGGCGATCCATCGCCAGGGCTGATGAAGACCTCCCAGGCGTCCTCGTCGGGCGAGGGCTCGATGAAGGGCGTCTCGTCGATGTCCACGTCGTCGTCCCCTCTCGTTCCACGTCGGTCCGCCTCGCTCGACGCGTACCTGGCGGCGCAGGCTACCTGCTGTTCACCTCGAACTCCGGTGGTCGCACGGCCACGCCCGTGCCGATGCTCCGCCTCGCTGCGACCGAGCAGGTCACCCGGCGTTCCTCGCGAGAGCATCCGGCCTCGACGACCGAGCGCAGTGCACGCCGGCGGTCGAGGCTCCGCCCTCGAGGGCGACGCCGGCCAGGAACGACCGGATCGCCGCGGCCACCGGTTCGGGCAGCCTTGCGGTGCACCGAGTGGCCCGCGTCGGGCACCACGACGCTGGCGACCGCACGTCGAGGGTCTTTCGCGAACACCGCTGCCGAGGCGGCGAAGCGCTTGTCGTGTTCGCCGACGATGACCAGTGCCGGCGCGGTGATGTCGCCGAGATGGTCGATGACCCAGCTGTCGACGTGCTTGGAGATGACCTCGCTGCCCTCGGGCAGATCGAGCTTGGCCGCAGAGGCGTCGACCGACGCATTCCACTGCTCGCGGGCCTCGTCCTTGCGGAAGCCCGGACCGGCGGCGATCAGGATCAGGCCCGCGACCTGGTCGGGGTGCAACGAGCGCGTAGGCCAGCGACAGGTACCCGCCGAGCGAATGACCCGGCCAGCACACACGGCGTGCCTGCGGCGGTCACGATCCGTTCCATGTCGGCCAGCGCGTGCTCGCGGGTGTAGTTGCCCGGCGGCGGCGCATCGGATTCGCCGTGGCCCCGCAGATCCCACGACACGCAGTGCGCCGTCGGGCCGGTCGCGGCGTCGGTCAGCTGCGCGATGACGCCGTCCCAGACGGTGCGGTCGTCGACCCAACCGTGGGTGAACACCACCGTCGGTCCCTCGCCGGCGTCGGTGTGGCCAGAGGATCGGATAGCGGGTGCGTCGGCGGCGGCGTCGGGTCGGCAGGTCGTCGGCGGCTGGTTCGTCGGGCGCGGTCACGGCCGCCGAGCCTAGGCGCCTCGGCGCTCTGGAACTCTGCGCGTACCAGGTGCGCGGCAGAGTCCCAGATTTGGCAGGAACGGCCGGACGGTCACCAGGTGTCGTAGTCGGCGGGATCGACGTCGCGGGTCTGGTCCCAGTACTCGAGCAGCGAGAACGGCCAGTTCTGCGCCACCCGCCCGGACTTCGACTTGTACCAGCTGCTCACCCCCGACACGCCCCACGCCATGGCGGCGTTGCCGGCGTCGATGCGCTCGTTGTAGGCGTCGTGCACCTCGGGGCGGACGTCCATCGCGGCGAGCCCGTGCTCGAGCAGGAACCGCACCGACTGGGCGATGTAGTGCGCCTCGCACTCGGAGAAGTAGATGATCGAGCCGTTGATCACGATGTTGGTGTTGGGCCCGTACATGAAGAAGAAGTTCGGGAAGTTCGGGCTGGTCAGCCCCAGGTACGCCCGGGCGTTGCCGTCCCACTGGTCGTGCAGATCGACCCCGCCGCGGCCCACCACCTTCATGGGCGTCAGGAACGACGACGCCTGGAAGCCCGGTGCCGTAGATGATGACGTCGACGTCGTGGTCGACCCCGTCGACGGTCCGGATCCCGGTGGGGGTGATGCGCTCGATCGCCGGTGGTCTCCAGCACCACGTCGTCACGCTTGAGGGTCCGGGCCCAGATGCCGTTGTCGACGGCGAAGCGCTTGGCGCCCACGGGATACTGCGGGATCACCTTCTCGAGCAGGTCGGGGCGGTCGCCGAACTCGGCCTCGAGGTACATCGTCAGCAGCGCCCGCAGCTCGGCGCTGGACGCGCTGACGGAGTGCTCGACGTCGGCCTCGGCCAGTCCGGATCGACGGCCAGGCGGGGCAGCAGCCCCTCGTGGCTCCGCCAGAAGAGCCGCAACCGGAACCAGCTCGCGTAGTGCGGCACGTGGGTGAACAGCCACAGCAGATGGTCGGGCAGCGTCGAGTGGTACTCGGGGCGTGGCATCAACCAGTTGGGGGTGCGCTGGAAGACCGTGAGGTGCTCGGCCGCCTCGGCGACGTGGGGGATGAACTGCATCGCCGAGCAGCCCGTGCCGATCACCGCCACCCGCTTGCCGGCCAGCGAGGTGTCGTGGTCCCACTCGGCGCTGTGCCAGCTGATGCCGGCGAACGAGTCGCGGCCCTCGATGTCGGGATAGGCGGGCCGGTTCAGCTGCCCGACCGCCGACACCACGACGTTGGCATCGAGGGTCGACTCGCCATCGGGGCCGACCAACTCGAGCGTCCAATGGTCGGCCTCGTCGTCCCAGACGCACGACGTCACCTCGGTGGAGAACCGGATGGCGTCGCGCACGCCCCACTCGTCGGCGCAGTCGTTGAAGTACTGCAGCAGCACGCCCTGGCTCGAATGGAACTCGGGCCAGTCGGGCTTCTGCATGAACGAGTAGCAGTACACGTGGTTGGAGACGTCGACCCGGCAGCCCGGATAGGTGTTCTCGAACCAGGTGCCGCCGAGGTCGGCGTTCTTCTCGATGATGACGACGTCGACGCCGGCCTGGCGCAGCCGGTACGCGGCCAAGAGCCCCGACATGCCCGCGCCGATGACGGCGACCCGCATGGCCGTGTCGGGCGCGATGTCGTCGATGCGCCAGTCGGTGGCCCGGGGGTCGGACCCCTCGACGGCGAGCTCCTCGGTGAGCATCGCCAGGAACGACCCCTCGAGCTCGTCGCCGGTGAGCCAGCACATGATGGCGTGGCGATCGGCGTCGCTCAGCGGCGGTGTGGCCGGACACCCGGCATCGCGATACCGGACGAGGGCCTCGAACGCCAGGTCGCGGCACCGTTGTTGCTGATCGGCGGTCCAGCCGCCCTGCTCCTCGAGGGTGAGCGCCGGGTCGAGGCGGAGCGCGGGATCGAGCAACGACAGATCGCCCAGGGTGTGCGCCAGCGCCGGCAACAACGGCGGCAGATCAGCCAGCGGCAGGATGGCGCGCAGCTCGTCGTCGGACGCGGTGACCGGCTGGATCTCGAACGCAAAGGCCATGACCGGCGAGCGTAGCCGTGACGCCCGTTCACGGGTCTCTAGCCGCAGCAGGTCGGGGCGCACCTGGGCGAGCATCTCGTAGTCGCGTGCGGTCGGGAGCTTCTGGGTGCTGTTGGCGCCGTCGACGACGATGATCTGGCCGCTGATGTAGTTGGCCTCGTCGCTGGCCAGGTACAGCGCACAGTTGGCGATGTCCTCCGGAGTGCCCATGCGACCCAGCGGGGTCTGCATCTTGATGGCCTCGATGGGCAATTTGTGCTCGAAGATCGCCGCGGTCATCTCGGTCTCGATCAGATGCGGCGCGATGCAGTTGACGCGCACCTGGTCGGGGCCGTATTCGAGCGCGGCGACCTTGGTGGCGTACTCGATGCCCGCCTTCGACGCCGCGTAGGCGATGTGGCCGACGACGGGGCGGTGCGCAGTGGTGGAGGAGATGTTGATGAGGCTCCCGCCGCCGTGATCGGCCATGGCATTGGCCAGGTGGCGCATGAAGTACATGGCCCCGCTGAACTGCACGTCGATCATCGGCGCCATCTTCTCGGGCGTCAGCTCACGCAGCGAGATCGACTCCTGGTACCCGGCGAAGCTGATGGCCACATCGATGGTGCCCTCACGTTCGAGGACCGCAGCGACCAGCGCCTGCACGCTGTCGTCGTCGGTGACATCGCAGGTCGTGGCCCAACCCCCGACCTCGGCCGCGACCTGTTCGGCGAACTCGATCCGGCGCCCCGCCACGACGACGGTGGCACCCTCGGCGCTGAAGCGCCGCGAACACGCCAGTCCGAATCCGGTGGCACCGCCGACGATGACGGCCACCTTGCCGGCCAACCGGCCACTCGCTGTCTGCTCGGTGCTCATGGTCTCTCCTCGTGGCCCTGCACGCCAGGCTGGAGCCGCAGCGCCACCCGTCACTGGTCATCGGGGACCGTAGTCGGAGCGGTCGATGCGGCGCCGATGTCCGCGAAGCGCACCAGCGCATGCACGCCGAGCTCGGAGAGCGTGGCCGGATCGGCCTTGTCGACCAACACCGACACGCCGACGACCTGTGCGCCCATCTGCGAGATGACGGCCGCTACTGCCCGGATCGAGTTCCCCGTGGTGATCCAGTCATCGACGATCACCACCCGATCGCCGGCACCGAGGTCGAACGACCGGCCCTGGAAGTCGACCGGTGCCCCGCGCCAGGTCGGCGCGGAGCGCAGCTTCACGTCTGCGCCCGGATGATTCGCCGGATCCTTGCGGACGAACACGAGACCGACGCCCAAGGCGACAGCCGCCAGGGCCCCGAGCACCGGGCCTCGTGCTTCGGGCGCCACGATCGCGGTGACCCCGGCGTTGCGATAGGGCGCTGCCAGGGCGGGTCCGAGTGCGGCGAGCGCAGCCGGGTCGCGCAGCAGCCCGGCGACGTCGGGGTGGTCGTTCACCAGGGGGAAGCGAGCGAGGATGAGGTCGCGGGCGTGATCGGCTGCGGCGTCGGACACGCTGCGAGTCTCTCCCACGACGGTGGCATCGTCGAACGCAGCGGCGCCGGGGCCCGCACTCGCTTGACGTGTGGCGGATGGGCCGAAAGACTCCCCCACCAATGAGGTATGCGCGCGGGTCGACGAGAGGCGGTTCCTGCGCGCCCACGCGCTCATGAACCCCGGGATCGGCGAGGCGCAGGGGTTCGTCTTCGTCGGTGTCGCGACCGGATCGGTCGTCGTGGGAGCCGTCCTGGCTGCGATCGCCGTGCTCGTGTTCGCGCTGTGGCGTCGCTCGGCCGGCGCGGCCGAGGCGTCGCTCGCCGTCGCCGCTGGACCGCGCACCGACAGCCACGCCGTGGGGCCGGCCGAGCGTGCCGTACGGGCCCAGCCACAGATCGCTGCTGCTGTCGTGCGCCAGACGGCACCGGTACCCGATGCGCCCGAGCACGAGCCGGTGCCAACTGCCGAGCGGCCTCCGGCGACGCGGGAACCGCATCCGAGCGGCCTCGGAGCTGCCGAGCTCGCCGCGATCGTCGAGGACGGACTCTCGTCGCTGCGCGTCGACCTCGACGAGCTCGCCGGTCTGGTCGACGCGGTCGCCTCGACGTCCGCGGTGCCCGAGGACCTCCCGGCGCGCCCGGCCACCCAGCAGGTCGCGCTCATCGATCAGCTGAGCGCGATCGTCGCACCCGATCTCGATCGGGCCCACCGGCTCGCATCCGACGTCGCCGACGACGTCGAACGTGGCGACGGGGCCCGAGCCATCGTGCACGGTGAGCTCGCCCGAGTCGGCCTCCCCACGCACTTCTTCGTCACCATGGATGCCACCGCCGCCGATCTGGCCGTGGATCTCGTACGGACCCGCACGGCGGTCGAGCGTCTGGTGCGCCGCTTCGAGGCCCTCTCGTCGCTGTATTCGAGCGTGCGTCCCACGCTCGACGCCCTCGCCGAGCTCCACGGAACCATCGATCGTGCCGTCGCCGTGGCCGACTCCTGGCGGCAGGCCACAGGCCCGATCGACCTCGTCGACCGGGCCGCGTTGCCTCACCCCCTGCCCGGCTGAGTCGGGACCGCACACGCACCGCCGCCCGACCGGCTGGGCACGATCACCCCACCCTGCGCCGCCGGCGGCCCCAAAGGTGGGTCCGCTGATCCAAGCGGGCTTGACGAATCACCATCCACCACGAAAACTCCTGGTATGGCGCGGTCCGTCCCGATCTCCACGATCCTTGCCGAGGTCACTCCCTATTGGGAGCCGGCGCTCTGGGTCCTCATCGTGGTCGTCACCGCGGGCGTGGTCGGATCGGCACTGTGGGCGCCGTCGCGCTCGGGCCGCCGACGCGGGCAGCGCAAGGCGGTCCGGCGCAGCGACGCGAAGGCGCGCCGAGAGGAACGCAAGGCGGTCGCCGCGACGATGGTCGCCGCGCCTGGCGACACCGTCTCCGCCTCGTCGTCGGCCCATGCGTCGGGCGGGTCCGAGCCGCACGCTGGTGATCCACGCCCCGGCGACGTGGACGCCGCCGCGACGGCCGCTGCCGCCCAGGCTGCTTCCCACCACGAGCCTGCCGAACCCGACGTCGTCGAGGATCTCCCCGACGCTGTGCCTGCAGAGCCCGCTCCCGTGCTCTACGACCAGGCGGCCGTCGCAGCCGCAGCCACGGCAGCAGTCGCACCGGTCGCGGCGCCCCCGACCGAGCCGCCCCTCGATGATGCGGTCCCCACCGCGGTACGCCCAACCGATGTGCCATCGGTGGACGAACCGGCCCCGGCGGCGGCGTCGAACGGCGCCGTGCCGCCCGCCCGCCACCTCGAATCACTCGGCCAGCCCGACCCCATTCCCGTTCCCGATCCGGTCGTCTACGCCGACGTCGAAGCGGGCTTCTCTCGGCTCACATCCGACATCGCCGCTCTCGACGGGCAGGTCACCTTCTTCGGCGACCGCAGCAACGTTCCCCCGGAGATGCCGACCTGGCCCATCGAGCACCAGCAGGCCCTGGCCGATCGCGCTGCCGAGGCGCTGGCCGAACCCGTCGACGAACTCCTCGAACACAGCCTCGCCGTCGCCTCCGATGTGCGGGCGCTCGATCGTCTCCTCGGTGGACGACCCCACGACGACCGCATCGCCGATGCCGTCGTGGCGCAGTGCACCGGACTCGACGCGCTGCGGCCGGCTCTGGCCCACATCCAGCAACGGTTCGTGGCGCTGGCCGCTGACTTCGCCGTGCTGGCCGGCACGTCCGAACAACTCGCCAAGGTGGCGTCGATCATCGATGCCACCGATGCGGTGATGCGATCCTGGGAACCGCTCGCCGTCGAGCCCGCCCGCACTGCTGCGGCCCATCGCTGAGGCCCGCCCCCACGCCCCGACCCGTGTCGATGGCCCCTCAGCGCGTTCGCTGTGGCCGCCAGCCCACGCAGCAACAGGCTGCGGGTCTCGCTGGGGTCGATGAGGTCGTCGACGCTCAGGCCCGCAGCCGACCGGTAGCCCGACGCCAGTTCTGCTTCTCGTAGCGCGACTCGGCCGGCGTCGTCGGCGCCCGTCGCGTCGTCGGCGCCACGGGCCGGCATCGCGCCGAAGGTGACACCGGGAAACGCGAGGTTCAGGGTCTGGCCGTCGAAGGGATTCATGCCCATGGCGGTACTGCCGAAGCCGTAGGCCTTGCGCAGTGTGACCTGGAACTTCGGGTGGCGGAACCGGCGCTGCGCGGCGTACATCGCGCCCGCGTGGCGCAGGATCGCCGACTTCTCGGCCGCGGTGCCCGCCAGGACCCCCGGGTTGTCGGTGAGCAGGATCAGCGGCAGGCCGAACGCATCGGCGACCCCCAACAGCGCCGTGGCCTTGTCCGCTGCGTCGGCATCGATCGCGCCGGCCAGGTGGCGGGGCTGGTTGGCGAGCACGGCCACCGCACGGCCGCCCATGCGGGCGAAGCCACCGAGCATCGAGGGCCCGAACCGGTCGCCGATGGCGAAGAACGAGTCGTGATCCACGATCACGTCGATCACCGCTGCCATGTCGTAGGCCTGGCGGGGGTTGCGGGGCACCAGGTCGGTCAGCTCGGGAACGGGTCGGTCGCCATCGGTCGTCTCGAGGGTCCGAGGACGACCGTGACACGACGATGGCAGATACGACAGCCACCGGCGGATCTGGTCGAGGGCGTCGTCGTCGTCCGCTGCGAGGTTGTCGATCAACCCGCTCGCCAACGCGACGTCCGGCCCGCCGAGCTGTTCTTTGGTGACGTCCTCGCCGATCGAGGCCTTCACCAACGGCGGGCCCGCTGCGAAGATCGCGGCGTCGGAGGTCATCACGGTGAAGTCGGCCAACGGCGCGGCCAGAGCGCCGTGTCCCGCCGACGGACCGAGTACCGCCGTTGCCAGGGGCACGACCCCGGCCAGGTCGGCCATCGCACCCAGGTCACCCGGCGTGCGCATGGCCGTCGGATCGCCGGGCATCGGTGGACGATGACCCGCGCCCTCGAGCAGCATCACCAACGGCATCCGTTCCTGGCCGGCGAGTTCGGCGAGGCGGTAGCGCTTCGCCGAACCGCCGCGCCCGATCGAGCCGCCGGCGACGGTGAAGTCCTCGGCACCCACGGCGACGGGGCGGCCGTCGATGGTGCCGAGCGCCGCGACGAACGCATCGGCCGGCACGTCGCCGACGAGGCGGCCGATCTCGACGATGCTGCCGGGATCGCACAGGGCCGTGACGCGGGTGCGGGCGTCGAGCTTGCCCGTGCTGCGGTGCCTGGCGACTCGGTCGGGGCCACCCATCGCCTCGGCGGCGCGGCGCCGATCGGCCAGGTCGTCGAGCACCGGAGTCCAGGCATCGGCTCCCGATTGCGTCGTCGGCGTCGGTCATCGATCGCGTCTCCCTCGACGACGTGCACCACGGAGTGGGCGATGCTCGTCTTCTACCATGCGGCCCATGACCGCCGTCGACATGACCAGTCCCCAGATCTCACTCACGCTGCGCAGCTTCGCAGACGCACCCGTTGGATGGGAACCGATGATCGAGTTGGCCCGGATCGCCGACCGGGTCGGGCTCGATCGCCTGGCGTTGTCGGATCACGTCGTGTTCGGCGAGGAGCTCGACGACTACGGCGACCCGGCCAAGGGCGGCACCGCGGGTGGCCGCCAGCCCACCGGACCCGACGGGCACTGGCTCGATCCGCTCAGCACCATCGCGCACCTGACGGCCATCACGACCCGCGTGCGCTTCGGGACCAACATCTTGCTCGCCGCGCTGCGACGCCCGGTGGTGCTGGCGTCGACGGTGTCCACCATCGACGTCCTGTCGGGCAGTCGTCTCGACCTCGGCGTGGGTGTGGGCTGGCAGCGCGCCGAGTACACCGCGGCCGGCCTCGACTTCGCGAAGCGCGGGGCACTGCTCGACGAGACGCTCGAGATCTGCACGGCGCTGTGGTCGACCGATCGCGCCGCCCATCACGGGGCCACGGTGTCCTTCGAGGGCATCCACCAGTACCCCAAACCAGCGGGTGGTGGCGTGCCGATCTGGATCAGCGGGACCGTGCAACCTCGATCGATGGCCCGCCTGGCCCGCTTCGGTTCGGTGTGGATCCCCTGGGGTGCCGATGCGGCCGACTTGGGGACGTCGATCCCGGCGATGCGCGCCGCCGTGGCCGCGCACGACCGCGACCCGGCCGACATCGGTGTGGTCGCCAACGTGCCCGCCGCACGCGACGACGGCGGCGATGTCGATCTCGACGCCACGCTCGCCCCGGTGCCCGCTCTGGCCGAGGCCGGCGCGACCGACTTCCGGATGCTCGTCCCGGTGCCGGCCGAGCCTGCCGAGGCCGAGGACCTGTTGGGCGACATGGTGACGCGCTTTCGCGCTCAGGTCTGACCCCTCATGCCCGGGTGAAGGCGGGGCTGGCGTTGTCGGGGAGCTCGGTCAGCGGGGTCGCCAGCTCGCCGAGGGTGGGGCCGTACTGGGCGGCGAGTGGGGCCAGCGCGTCGAGGTCGAAGCCGTAGACGTCGGCGGCGGTGCCGCTGAGCACCGCACGCAGGTCCTCGGGCGACCAGCCCGCGAAGGTGCGGCGCAGGGATTCGCGCGAGTGGGGGTGGGTACCCTCGTCGTGGGGGTAGTCGCTGCCCCACATGACCCGATCCACGCCGATGGACTGGATGGCTGTGGCATCCGACGGCGTCGGGAAGCTGGCCCCGACGTAGCAGTTGCGGGCGAAGTACGCGGACGGCGGCTCGGGCAGGAGATCCTTCACCTCGAACTGCAGCTCGCCGATGCGGCCCGTCTCGTTCATCTGGTGCCAGAAGTGATCCATGCGGGCCAGCACGTCGGGTACCCACGCGACGCCCTGTTCGGTCATCACCAGCTTCAGGTCCGGGAACCGGTGGAACGCGCCCGACAACAGCATGTGCCACAGGGTGCGGTTGGCGAAGAACTGGACCTCCATGAGCATCAAGAACCCGGTTGCCGCGTGGTTGGCGTAGTTGGGGAGTCCGCCGCCGCCGTGTTGGGTGACGACCAGGCCGCGCTCCGCGCAGACACGCCACAACGGGTCGTAGTGGTCGGTGTAGAGCGCCGGCACGCCGAGGTCGGGCGGCACGGCCGGCATCAGGATCGACCGGAACCCGTTGTCGGCGGCCCAGGTGGCGTCGGCCACGGCGTCGTCGATGTCGTTCATGAACACCTGCGCCAGCCCGACCCGTTGACCCGGCAGGTGGTCGCACCAGTCCGCGAGCCAGCGGTTGTGGGCGCGGATGCCGGCGAGACGGCGTCGGTAGCTCTCGGCGCTGCGAGGCGGGTAGGCGATGAGCTGTCCCGTCGGGAAGAACGGCGGCACGGTGTTGGGGAACACGATCTCGCCGATGACGCCGTCGGCATACTGCTCGGCGGTGCGCCGCTCGTCATCCCAGTTGCGGGTCTTGACCCCGTCGGTGAGGTCGCGGAAGGGGTTGGCGTACTTGGCCCGCCAGGCGTCGAACTCGTCGTGCCATTCGGCTTCGAGGTACTGGCGGTACTCGTCGGTGGGGGCCCCGGCGTGGCAGTCCGACGACAGCACCACCAGGTGCTCGTCGGCGTCGGATCCCGATGTGGGGGGCGTGTCGGTGAGGGTCATGCGTACTCCGAGAAGAGGTCGTCGAGTTGGGTGGTGATGAAGCCCATGTGGTCGGCATCGAGGCCGTGGTGGATGGGCAGCGACAGGGCGTGATCCATGATGTGGTCACAGTGCGGGAGCCCGGTGGCGGGGGCCCGATGCTCGATGGCCGAGAAGCCGGGCTGACGCAAGATGTTGCCCGTCCACACCATGCGGGTGGCGACGCCACGGGCCGCGAGGAACTCCTGGGCCTGGGTGCGATCGAAGGTGGCGTCGTCGTCGACGGTGAAGCAGAACCGCATCCAGGTGGTGTCGGTGTCGGCGGTGGTCCGGGCCGAGCTGACGCCTGACCGGGTGGCCATGAAGTCGTCGAGGCGTTGCCAGTTGTCGCGGCGCTGTTGGTTGAAGCCATCGAGCTTGTCGAGCTGTACCAGACCGTACGCGGCGCCCATCTCGGAGGGCTCGAAGTTGTAGCCGATGGTGTCGAACACGAAGATCAGGTCATACGGGGTGCCGTCGGCGAGGGGTCCGAATCGGTCGATCTGGCCCTTGCGCGAGCCGTACAGGTAGGACTCCGAGCGCCGCCCCCAGCGCCGCAGGGACAGGCACAGGTCGTGCAGGTCGGGATCGTCGACGCCGACGAGGCCGCCGTTGCCGCCCGCGGTCATGGCATGGGAGCGAGCGAAGCTGGTGACGGTGATGTCGCTGCGGGTGCCGGTGCGGGTGCCCCGCTGCCAGCTGTCGAGGACGTCGCAGGAATCCTCGACCACCTTCAGTCCGTGTTCGTCGGCGATGGCGCGGATGGCGTCCCAGTCCGGGCAGTTGCCGCACAGGTTGGGGGTGAGGATCGCCTTGGTGCGCGGCCCGACCATCTCGGCGATCTGGTCGACGTCGAGCTGGTAGGTGACCGGGTCGATGTCGACGAACACCGGCACGATCCCGGACTGCACCATGGGCGCGATGTCGGTCGAGAAGGTGAGCGGCGAGGTGATGATCTCGTCGCCGGCCTCGAGACCGAGCAGATCGATGGCGAGGCGCAACGCCGAGGAGCCGCTGTTGACCATGACCCCGTGCTGTTTGGACAACAGCTCGGCGACGCGCTGTTCGAGGGCCTCGACCGAGGCGCCGATGTCGAGCATGGAGGTTCGGAGCACCTCGACGACGGCATCGATCTCTCGTTGGTCGTGATACGCCCCGGCGGGAGGAAGCTGCATGGTGGCCAACGTAGATTCGGCTCTGTCCTAATGCAAGTAGGAAGACGGTCGTCGGGAGACTAGGGTCGCCCCGTGGCTGTGCGAAACCAAGACCACGTCTCGGGACCATCCCTCGGTCGCCGACGGATCCGGCGCGACGACGTGATCGACGAGGCCGTGGCCCTCGCCGACGCCGATGGCATCGAGTCGGTGACCCTCGCCGCCATCGCCGACCGGCTCGGGTGTCGGGCACCGTCGCTCTACACCCATGTCGACGGGCTCGACGACGTGCTCGAGGGCGCGGCGACACGAGCCACGACAGAGTTCGCCGATCACCTGCGCAACGCGGTGATGGGACGCTCCGGTGAGGACGGCGTTCGAGCATTCGCCGCAGCGTGGCGCCAATGGGTGGCGGCGCACCCCGGGCGATACGCCTTGTCGCTGCGCCGCCCCACGCCTGCGGCCCGCACGACCCGACGGACCGCGGCGGCTGGAGCGACCGACGCCGCCGGTGCGGTTCTGCGGTCCCTCGGTGTTCCAGACGACCGGCGCGGCGATGCCGGACGGGTGCTGCGGGCCACACTCCACGGCTTCGCACACCTCGAAGCCGAGGGATCGATCGGCCCGGACCCCGACCGCACCTTCGCCGTGGTCGTCGACACGACGGTCGCCGGCCTGCGTGCGCACTGCGTCGAACCCGCCGAGACCCACCACGACGACCCGGCCGCACGAGCGGCCGACCCGACACCAGGAGCCCACCCGTCATGAGCAACCCCATCGCGTTCGTCACCGGCGCATCGCGCGGCATCGGCCGCGCGTGTGCCATCGCCCTGGCCGGCGCCGGCTACGACGTAGCGGTGTCGGCGCGCACCCTCGTCGACGGCACTGCCACGCTCGACGACACCGATGTCGCCGTCCCCGGCGGTCTCGACACCACGGTGGCGGCCATCGAGGCCAACGATCGCCGAGGTTTCGCGGTGGCGATGGACCTCCTCGACCGGCCGTCGGTGCTCGCCGCCGCCGATGCCGTCGTCGATCACTTCGGGCGGATCGATCTGCTGGTCAACAACGGCATCTATCAGGGCCCCGCGTCGATGACCCCGATCCTCGATCTCGACGACGAGGTGGAGTTGATGCGTCTGTGGGACGGCAACGTGCACGCCCAGGTCGCCTTGATCCGCCACCTGCTGCCGGGGTTCATCGCCCAGGGCGGTGCCACGGTGATGAACATGATCTCGGCGACGGCGTATCTCGACCCACCCGGGCCCATCGGCAAGGGCGGCTGGGGCATGGCGTACGCCATGACCAAGGCCGCATTCGAGCGCGTCGCCCCGCTGCTGACGGTCGAACACGCCGGCGATGGCATCGTCGCCTACAGCATCGACCCCGGTCACGTGGTGACCGAACGCATGCGCCTCAAGTCCGCGCAACGGGGCTTCGATCAGCACTTCCAGGCCGCGGGCCCCGAGGTCATCGGTGCTGCGGTGGCCTGGTTGGCCACGGATCCCGATGGACCGGCCGACTACGCGGGCACGATCGTCTACGCGCAGCGTGAAGCCAAGCGTCGCGGGCTGCTCGACGGGGACTGAAACCTCTGCGCTCTGCCCCTCCTCGCGAGCCACGGGGCGCTGACGGCGAAACAAGTGGCAGAGTATCTGCCTGGATCTGTCGCGGCCTCACCTTTGACAGCGGTAGACCGATTGTGCAGGCGAGATGGCGGAATCTGGACCCACCCAGGGTGCCGAACGACACGCCGACGCAATCGAACGGTGGAAGTCGAGGCCGTGGCTGGCCCGCACGTTGCGGGTCGCCATCGCCGTCGCGCCCTTGATCTTGTCGATCGGCTACACCGTCACCGTGGGCAGGGTCCTGCCCCCGGAACGCCTCGGGGTCCACCGGTGGGTCTGGATCGGGTTGGTGTTCGTCACCGCCAACCTGCTGTTGTTCGGTTTGACCCGCCTCACCCGGCGGCTGATGCCGCTGGTTGCGCTGATGAAGCTCACGCTGGTCTTCCCCGACAACGCCCCGTCGCGTACCCGGAGCGCACTCCGGAGCTCGAACTCGCGCACGATGCTGCGCCAGATGGAACAGTCCCGTGCCCGCGGCGACGTGACCGGCGAGACCATCCACGGCGACTACCTGGTGCAGTTGCTCAAGGAGGTCAACGAGCACGACCGCTTGACCCGCGGCCACTCCGAACGGGTCCGCGCCTACTCCGAGCTGCTCGGTGAGCAGATCGGCCTCGACGACGACGACATGCACAAGCTGCGGTGGGCGTCGCTGCTCCACGACGTCGGCAAGCTGACCGTGCCGTCGGAGATCCTGAACAAGGACGGCCGCCCCACCGACGACGAGTGGACGGTGCTGTCGGGTCACCCCGGTGCCGGGCTTCCGATGCTCGAGCCGCTGCGCCCCTGGCTCGGCGACTGGATCCACGCCGCGGACGAACACCACTGCCGCTGGGACGGCAACGGCTATCCCAAGAAGGTCGGCGGCACCGAGATCACCCTGGCGGGACGCCTGGTCGCCATTGCCGACGCGTACGACGTCATGACCAGCGCCCGCAGCTACAAGAAGCCGCTGGCACCGGAACTGGCCCGCCAGGAGCTGACCGACTGTGCGGGCAGCCAGTTCGACCCGACCCTGGTCAAGGCCTTCCTGCGGATCGGCCTCGATCGCCTCAAGACGGTGGCCGGCCCCCTGGCCTGGATCGCCAACCTCACCGGCTCGGCGCAGATCCCGGTGCCGGCGACCTCGGCCGTGACCAACGCCGCGGTCTCGTCGGGCACGGCCGCAGTCGCGGTGGCGACCGCCGCGGTCGGCGGATTCCTTCCTGTCGGAGCGCCACCGCCGGTCGACCTCGCGTTCGCCGATCCGGCCATCGTCGTCGAGGATCTCGACCTGACGGTCGAATCCGGCGCGGAGCTCACCGTGGCGTTGCGCGCCGACGGCGGTCTCGGACAGGTCACCTTCACATGGACGGATCCGGTGCACGGAACCGTCATCGCAGGCCCGGACGGGGGCACGGCGACCCGCGACGCCGATCAGCGTTCGGTGGTCAGCGTGACCTATGTGCCCGACGCCGGCCGGATCGGGCGGGACGACTTTGTCGTCGAGGGGTGCGATGCCGCCGGCGATTGCGACGACGCCGTGGTGAGCATCGATGTGCGGCCCGGTGCGATACCGGTGGCGGAACCACAGGCCCAGGACGCGGCATCGGCTGCGCCCACCCCGGTGCCCGATCCGACAGCCACCGCCACTCCCGATGCCACGCCGACGCCGCTCCCGACACCGACGCCGATACAACCGCCGGTTGCGGATCCGCCGGTGGTGCCGCCACCGCCCCCGCCGCCACCCCCGCCCGTCGTGGACGAGCAGGTGGATCTCGTCGCCGATGGTGCAACGGTCGCCGAGGACTCCTCGTCGCTCATCGCCGTGCTCGACAACGATCGCGATCCCGAGGGCGCCGACGTCACGCTGTTCTCGGTCACCGACCCCGACCACGGCACGGCCGAGGTCGTCGGCAATCGGGTCCGCTACACGCCGCGGCCCGACTTCTCCGGCGAGGATCGGTTCACCTACCGAGCCGGTGATGGCACCAGCCCATCGCGCACTGCCTCTGTGCTCGTGACCGTGACGCCCGTCAACGATCCTCCGGTCGCGTCGGTGGCGCGCCGCTCGATTCCCGAGTCCAGCCCCGTCGGGACGACGGTCACCACCGTCGAGGCCTCCGACGCCGACGGAACCATTCCGACGATCTCGATCATCGGCGGCAACGGGGCAGGACGGTTCGCGGTCGCGTCGGACGGCATCGTGACCGTTGCGGGCCCGCTCGACCACGAGACCACCGAGTCCTACCTGCTCCGCTACCGCGTCGACGACGGTGCCGAACCGGTGGTGGTCTCGGCGACGGTGACCATCACCGATGTCGATGAGCGCCCCGTGGCACTCGCCGATGGCGCAACCACCGTGGAGGACACGCCGACGACCATTGCGATCGGCGCAAACGACGCCGACCCCGAGGGCAGGGCGCTGGCTTGGGATGTTCCATCAGTGAGCGCATCCGGCGCGACACTGGCCGACGCCGATGGCACGGTGACCTACACGCCGCCCGCGGGTTGGTCTGGCGTCGACAGCTTCTCCTACACGGCCACTGATCCGGCCCTGCTGCGTTCGGACCCTGCAACGGTCGTCGTCACGGTGACGCCCGTGAACGATGCGCCGGTGGCCGGTGATGATTCGGGGTTGGGTTTCGTGACGACGGAGGACACTGGCGTTCACGACCGCAGATGTGACGGTGAACGACAGTGATGTCGAGGACGGCTCGGTTGCCGGGTCGAGTGTGGTGTTGGTGGCCGATGCCGCGAACGGGACGGCGGTCGCGAATGGCGATGGGACGTTCACCTACACCCCGGATGGTGATTTCTTCGGCAGTGACAGCTTCACGTATCGGGTGAGTGACTCCGATGGTGCGCCGTCTGCGGCCGCCACCGTGACGATCACGGTGACGCCCGTGAACGATGCGCCGGTGGCCGGTGATGATTCGGGGTTGGGTTTCGTGACGACGGAGGACACTGGGTTCACGACCGCAGATGTGACGGTGAACGACAGTGATGTCGAGGACGGCTCGGTTGCCGGGTCGAGTGTGGTGTTGGTGGCCGATGCCGCGAACGGGACGGCGGTCGCGAATGGCGATGGGACGTTCACCTACACCCCGGATGGTGATTTCTTCGGCAGTGACAGCTTCACGTATCGGGTGAGTGACTCCGATGGTGCGCCGTCTGCGGCCGCCACCGTGACGATCACGGTGACGCCCGTGAACGATGCGCCGGTCGCCGTCGACGATTCGGGCTTCGGCTATCTGACCCTGGAAGACACTGGGTTCACGACCGCTGATGTGACGGCGAACGACACCGATCTCGAGGATGGCACCGTTGTCACGTCGAGCGCGGTGGTGGTGGCCGATGCCGCGAACGGCTCGGCGGTGGCCAATGGGGACGGGACGTTCACCTATACGCCTGATGGCGACTACTTCGGGAGTGACAGCTTCACGTACCGGGTCGCGGATTCCGATGGTGCGTGGTCGGCGTCGGCGACCGTCACCATCGGCGTCGCCGCCGTGAACGACGCACCCGTCGCCGGCGACGACTCCCTCACCGTCGTGCGCGGCGGGTCCGGCACCACCGTCGACGTCCGCCTCGACGACACCGACGTCGAAGGCGGCCCTCTGACCGTCGTCGCGGTCACCGACGGTGCCCGCGGTACCGCCGTGCACAACGGCGACGGCACCATCACCTACACCCATGACGGCTCCGCCACCTTCACCGACTCGTTCACCTACACCGTCGGGGACCCCGAGGGCGCGCAGGACACGGCGACCGTCCAGGTGACCATCGACGTGACCGAGGACTTCGACGCCATCGCGACGCCGCCGGACAACTGCCCCACCACCTTCAACCCGGATCAGTACGACACCGACGGCGACGGCGTCGGAGACGCCTGCGACCCGAGCCCGACGGAATCCTCGGGTGCGGTCTTCGTCGACTCGTTCGCCCGCATGGGCAGCGCCGACACGTTCGCCGTCGCCGCAGGCGACATCGACGGCGACGGCGACATCGATGTGGTGTTCCTCAACGATCGCGCTGCCAACACGGTCTGGCGCGACACCGGCTTGACCCTGACCGACACCGGGCAGGCACTCGGTGGCGCATCCCCCAGCCAGGGCGGCGTGCTCGTGGACGTCGACGGTGATGGTGACCTCGATCTGGTGGTCGCCACCGACGACGACGAGGCCAACCAACTCTGGCTCAACGACGGGTCGGGCACGTTCACCGACAGCGGCCAGTCGCTCGGTCTGGGAAGGACGCGTGATGTGGCCACGGGTGACTTCGACGGTGATGGTGACCCGGACCTCGTCTTCGCCAACATCAACGCGCCGAGTCGCGTGTGGCTGAACAACGGGTCGGGCACGTTCACCGACAGCGGCCAGCCGATGGGGATCGTCAACCACGAGGCTGTCGCCGTGGGTGACCTCGACGGTGATGGTGACCTCGATCTGGCCTTCGCACTCGATGGCGGGATCAACCGGGTCTGGTTCAACAACGGCGCGGGTACGTTCACGATGTCGGGGCAGTCTCTCGGCGGCGGCCAGGGCTTCGACGTGGCCCTCGGGGATCTCGATGGTGACGGCGATCTCGACATCGTCTTCGCCGACGACCGTGACGGCGACCACGTGTGGTTCAACAACGGGTCGGGCACCTTCACCGACAGCGGCCAGACCCTCGGTCTCGGCCACAGCCGTGCGGTGGCGCTCGGCGATCTCGATGGCGATGGTGACCTCGACGTCGCATTCGGCGATCACGTCGGACCGAACAGCGCCTGGATGAACGACGGCAGCGGGACCTTCACCGACCGTGGGGCGCGTCTCGGCAACCAGAGCACCGAAGGCCTCGTGCTGATCGATGTCGACGGCGACCGCGACCTCGGGATCGTCACCGCCGAAGACGGTGACGCCAACCGGCTCTATGCCAACTTCTGATCGAGCGTCCTCGTTGGGGTCAAATCCCGCTTTCCCGCTTTCTCGGACCGTCGACCAGCAGATGCATCTGCGCGTTGAGAAAGCGGGAAAGCGGGATCTGACCCCTGTCAGATCTGGTCCTTGATCCTCTGGAGCAGGTTCTCCCGCACGGCGTGCACGGACGCCTGGTGGCCGGCGAGCGCCTGGTACTCCTGCCCGGCGCGCATCGCGTTGCGGGCCCCCATGACCTCGAACGACCGGTGTACCAGACGCTTGTTGATCTGCTGCAGGTCGGGCGCCACCGTGGCCACCCGACGGGCCACCGCCAGCACCCGGTCCTCGAGCTCGTCGGCGGGGAACGCCCGGTTGGCCCAGCCCACCTGCACCGCCTCGGTGCCGGTGTAGGCGTCGCCGGTGAGCATCATCTCCATGGCGGCCCGCAGACCGACGACCGGGGTGTGGTACGCCCAGTCCGGTGGGCTGATCACGCGGGTCACCGGATAGCCGATCTGCGCGTCCTCGGCGACGTAGACGAGGTCGCACGCCGTGGCCAGCTCGGTGCCGCCCGCGTAGGCGTAGCCGTGCACCTGCGCGATCGTCGGCTTGGCGAGGTCCCACATCGAGAACCAGCCGTCGGTGGCCTGCCGGGCCCACTGGCCGTCGCCGGGGGCCGAGTGGTACGGCGGATCCTCCATGAGGCCGCCACCGAGGTCGTAGCCCGACGAGAAGCACGGCCCGGCACCCCGGATGATCGTGACGTGCACGTCGGGATCGTGGTCGTGGGCGGCGAGCACCGCGAACAGCTCGGCCCGCATCGGCGTGTTGATCGCGTTGCGTTTCTCGGGGCGGTTCAGGGTGATCCGCCGGATGGTCGGCTCCGGCTCGTCGACGATCAGGTACTCGAGGTCGTCCATGGACGGTCGAGCGTACGCGAACCCCCGATCCCCCGGGGACAGGACGCGACGATGCCCGGCCACCGCGTGGGTGGCCGGGCATCACCGCGTCGAGCCGGACCGGGCACCGGAGGGGTTCGTGCCCGATCCGGTCCGTCGGGGGCGGCGGGAGAGGAGCCCAGGCCTCTCCCGCCGCCGGGTGGGGGATCAGGGCATCAGCACCGTGTCGATGATGTGGACCGTGGCGTTCGCGGTCGGCACGTCCATGCACAACGTGGCGGCACCGTTCACCTCGAGGCCACCCTCGCCCTCGGCGAACGTCAGCTCGCCGCCGTTGACGGTCTGGGCGGATCCTGCGGCAACGAGGTCGGCCGAGCTGAGCTGCTCACCGGCGATGACGTGGTAGGTCAGGATGCCGGTCAGCAGATCCGTGTCGGCGAGCACCGCTGCGAGATCCTCTTCGGGGATCGCCGCGAAGGCGTCGTTGACCGGGGCGAAGATGGTGAACGGGCCCTCACCGTTGAGGGTGTCGACCAGACCGGCCTCGCTCACTGCGGTGACCAGGGTCGACAGCAGCGGGTTGTTCGACGCCGCGGTGGCCGCGGGGTCGTCGGCCATGCCGGCGAAGCTGCCGTCACCGTCGGTCGGGACCGCGGCGCAGCCGGGACCGGTCGGCTCGAGTGCCGCACCGTCGCCCATGGCGTCCTCGGTCATCGCATCCTCGCGTCATCTCGTCCTCGGCCATGGCGTCGCCACCGGCGAGCGCCTCCTGCACCTCGGGCGGGAGGAGGACCTCACCGATGATGTGCACCGTGGCGTTCGCAGTCGGAACGTCCGAGCACAGCACGGCGACGTCGTTGACGGTCGTGCCGTCGGCACCGAAGGCGAGCTCGCCGCCCTCGACCGTTGCGGCCGAGCCTGCCGAGCCGAGCGCGGCGGCGTCGAGGGACTCACCGGCGACCACGTGGTAGGTCAGGATCGTGGTGAGCAGGTCGGTGTCGGCCAGCACCATGTCGAGCGTCTCGGCCGGGATGGCGGCGAAGGCGTCGTTGGTGGGGGCGAAGATGGTGAAGGGTCCGTCGCCGTTGAGGGTGTCGACCAGGCCGGCCTCGCTCACCGCGGTGACCAGGGTGGACAGCAGTGGGTTGGCCGATGCGGCGGTGGCGGCGGGATCGTCGGCCATGCCGGCGAAGCTGCCGTCGCCCTCGGTGGGCACGGCGTCGCACGCCGGGCCGAAGGCGCCCATCATGTCGACCATGTCGTCGCCGCCGGTGGCGGCGTCGTCGGCCGGCGCGGCGGGCTCCTCGGTCTGCTCGGTGGCGACCGGGTCGTCGTCGTCGCCGCATGCGGCGAAGATCAACGAGCCGGCCAGGGCGATCGATGCGATCCGGTACTTGCGGGAGTGCTTCATCGGGGGGTTTGCTCCTTGGTGTGGGTTCGAGATGGCCCGCTCGTGAGCGGGCTCTCGCTGATGGTTCGGGGCCGGCGGTCGACCGGGATTGGTCACCGCCGGGATTTCTTCTCGCGCTCGGCCCGTCGAGCGGGCCGGCGCGACCTCACGCGTCGGCGACCAGCACCACGATCTGGTGGTGGCCCGACGCGCCGTTGGGCATCGGCGGTTGGCGCTCGTCGGTCTGGACGTCGCCCTCGCCGTCGATGGCACGGACCCGCACGGTGTGACGACCGGGGGTCGCCTCCCACGGCAGGCTCCACTGGCGCCACATGTCGTCGTTGACCGGCGTCGGCCAGCGTGGCCTCGGTCCAGGCGCCGTCGTCGATCTGGACCTCGACGGCGCGGATGCCGCGGGTCTGCGCCCAGGCGACCCCGGCGATCGGCACGGTGCCGGGTGACAGGTTCGCGAGCCCGCCGGGGGTGTCGATGCGGCTCATCGTCTTGATCGGCGCCTCGGCGTCCCAGCCGCGCGGCACCCAGTACTGGTCGAACGCGTCGAAGGTCGTGAGCTCGATCTCGGTCGAGCCACTTCGTCGCCGACACGTAGCCGTACAGGCCGGGAACGATCAGGCGGGCCGGGAACCCGTGCTCGAGGGGGAGCGGCTCGCCGTTCATCGCCACGGCGACCAGCGCGTCGCGCCCGTCGAGCGCCGAGACCGGGAAGCCGCACGTGTAGCCGTCGGTCGACCGACCGACGATCTGGTTCGCCGCTGGGTCGATGCCGGCCTCGGCGAGCAGGTCGTCGAGGCGCGCGCCGAGCCAGCGGGCGGTGCCGACGAGGCCGCCACCGATCTCGTTGGACACGCAGGTCATGGTGATGTCCGCCTCGATCAGGTCACGGTCGAGGAGGTCCGCGTACGAGAGCTCGATCTCCCGGTCGACCATGCCGGTGACGCGCAGCGTCCAGGTCTCCGCCGGCACCTGCGGCACGGTCAGCGCGGTGTCGATGCGGTAGAAGTCGGCGTTGGGGGTGAAGAGCGGGCTGACACCGTCGATGCCCGATCGTCGTGTCCGCGGCGACCGGCGTCAGCGGCGCGGCGGGTGCGGGCAGACGCACCGCAGCGCGGGAGTCGGCGGCGCTGAAGCGGCTGGTGAGCCATCGGCCGGTCCGGCCGACCGCCGCTGCCGCGACGACGAGCGCCACCGACGCCCCGATGAACCGGCGGCGGTCGGTCGGTCGTCGCGGGCACGGCCTCGTCGGTCTCGTCGGCCGTCGACCGTCTCGTCGGCATCGGGCGACTCGAGGGCGGTTCGGTCGGGATCGGCCTGACTCGTCGGCTGCGCCTGTCGACCTCGCGGACCCGGCCCGGGGCCAGGCGGAGGAGCAGGTGCAACGCGGCGACGCGCACAGGCTGCACCGATGATGCTGGGAGAGATGCTCCACCAGGGGGCGCCGGTGCGCGAGGCGAGCGCCGCCCACGCGCCGACGACGCCGAACAGCGCGACACCGACATAGCCGACCCGGACATCACGCCGGGCCGCCACGAGACCACAGACAGCGGCGTAGACCGCCAGGATCGATCCGATCCCCACGAGCAGCGCGATCTTGTCGTTGGTGCCGAACCAGTCGATCGCCAGGTTCTTCAGCCAGGCGGGGACACGGTCGATGACCCGGTCGCCGACGTCGAGCACCGGCGATTGGATCCTGCGGGACAAGCGACGCGACGAGCTCGGCGACGGCCAGGCCGACCGCTCCGGCGACGAGGCCGGCGGCGAGGCCGGCCGAAGTCGATGGGCGCACATCGTGGGAGCGGCTTGGCGTTGGGTTTCCATGTGCGACGGTTCGGCACCGAACGAACCGTGGATTGGTTCGTTGGCCGACCAATCCCCGGCGAGGTCGCGCTCCGAACCACCGACGTGAACGACGAGACGCACAGGGGAATCCGGCCCCGGAGGTGGGACAATGCCTGAAGTGAACCCACTTCGCCGCCTGCGCACCCGTCAGGCCATCGACGATCCGGCAGCCGTCCTCGACGACCCCCACGCCGCGCTGCTCGCCGCGGCGGGCCTCGGCGACGAGGATGCCTTCGCACGCCTCTACGACGAGCTCGCGCCCCTGCTCCACGGCATCGTGCTGCGGGTGCTGCGCGACCCCGCACGGTCCGAGGAGGTCACCCAGGAGGTGTTCGTCGAGTTGTGGCGCCTCGCGCCCCGCTACGACGGAACCCGTGGCACGGTCCGGAGTGGGCGGCGACCATCGCGCACCGACGAGCGGTCGACCGGGTCCGGTCCGAGCAGTCGGCCCGCGACCGCGACCAGCGCGACATGGACCTGCGCTCCGACGAGGTCGCCCCGGTCGACGAGGTCGTCGGCGACCGGCTCGAGCGCGAACGTGTCGCACGGGCGCTGGGCCAGCTCACCGATCTGCAACGGCAGGCCGTCGAGCTGGCCTACTACGGAGGGCACACGTACAGGGAAGTCGCCGTGCATGCTCGGCGTTGCCGAGGGCACGGTGAAGACGCGTATCCGGGACGGACTGATCCGGCTGCGCGACGAGATGGGAGTGACGACGTGACCACCGATCTGCATCACCTCGCTGCGGCATATGCGCTCGACGCGCTCGACGCCGACGAGCGTCGCAGCTTCGAGCAGCACTACCCGACCTGCGACGTCTGCAACGCCGAGGTCCACGAGTACCGCGAGACCGCCGCCCGCCTCGCGCGGCCACCGCCACGCCGCCCTCGGCCGGGTTGCGCGACCGGGTACTCGACGAGATCGCCCGCACCCGACAGATCGCACCGCACGTCCCCGACCGGGTCGTCGACCTCGCCGAGCACCGCCGTCGTCGCAC
This sequence comes from uncultured Acidimicrobiaceae bacterium, assembly GCA_963716795.1. GTDB lineage: Bacteria > Actinomycetota > Acidimicrobiia > Acidimicrobiales > UBA8592 > CAVQUE01. The sequence goes on from CAVQUE010000015.1 coordinate 261,393, forward strand.
GGACGTGTCGTGGGGCAGCGCCCTGATCGGTGCCGCCGCTGCGGTCGTCATCGCCTTCATCGGGGCCATCGTGTTCCGCGGCGGCGGGCCGACGTCTCCGACGCCGACCTGGTGGCACTGCTCGCGGCGCCCGACGCCGCGGTCGAGCCGCTCACAGGGACCGGCGACGGCGCCATCTCGGTGGTGTGGTCGGCCGAACGCGACGCGGTCGCCGTCATCGGGGCCGAGCTGTCCGACCCCGGCGACGAGCGAACCTACGCCCTGTGGGCCCTCGACGAGGACGGCACCCCGACCCCGTCGCTGCTGTTCCGGCCCGACGGCAGCGGCTCGGCCGGCGTGGTCGGGGCGCTCGACACCGATCCCGCCGGTTGGGGCGTCACCATCGAACCCGACGGCGGCTCGCCGGCGCCGACGGGCGAGATCCTCTACCTCACCACCTGAGGGTCGGTGACCGAAGCCGGTGTCTCGCCCTTCGTCACGGCAGGCGCTTGGCGACCTCTTCGAGCATGACCTCGGTGGCGCCGCCGCCGATCGGCAGGATGCGGGCGTCGCGGGCCATGCGTTCGATGGCGGCCTCGCGCATGTAGCCCATGCCGCCGTGGAACTGCACGCAGTCGTACATGACCTGGTTGACGACCTCGCAGCCCCAGGCCTTGACCCCCGACATCTCCTTGACGTTGTCGCGCCCGACCTCGTCGAGCCACGCCGCGTGGTACATCGCCGCACGCACCGCGTCGACCTTGGCCTGGTTCATGGCCATGCGCTGGCGGATCGCGCCGAGGTCGAACAGGTGGCCGCCGAACGCCGTGCGCTCCTGGCAGTAGGCGACCGTCATGTCGATCGCGACCTGCGCGGCACCGATGCCCATCCCGACCAGGACCATGCGCTCGTTCTGGAAGTTCTTCATGGTCTCGTAGAAGCCACGGTGCTCGGTGCCGAGCAGCGCGTCGTCGGGCACCCAGACGTCGTCGAGGACCAACTCGGCGGTGTCCGAGCACCGCCAGCCGTGCTTGTCGAGCTTCGACGCGACGCTGAAGCCCTCGGTGCCGGCCGGGCACGCAGAACATCGAGATCCCGTACCTGCTGTCGGGATCGGTGCGCGCCGCGACGATCGTCATGTCGCCGTAGACGCCGTTGGTGATGTAGAGCTTGCGGCCGTTGATGCGCCAGCCGTCGCCGTCGCGCACGGCAGCTGGTGCGGATGCCGGCCACGTCGCTGCCGGCGTCGGGCTCGGTCACGCCGATCGACAGGATCATCCGGCCGGCCAGGACGTCGGGCATCCACCGGGCCAGCTGCTCGGGTGAACCGGAGTTGAGCAGGTGCGGTGCCGCCATGTCGGTGTGGACCAACACGGTGACGTCGAAGCCCGCGTAGGTGGACGTGCCGAGCGCCTCGGCGAAGGTGGCCGAGGCCGTCATGCCCAGACCGAGGCCGCCGAGCTCGACCGGGGCCCGCAGGCCGAGCATCCCGAGCTCGCCCATGGTCCGCAGGATCTCGCGGGGACCTTGCCGTCGGCTCTCCCACTGGTCGCCGTGGGGGACGACCTCGCGGGCGACGAAGTCGACGGTCTGGTCGTAGATCGCCTGCAGCTCGTCGGTGGTGGTGGCATTGCGGTTGGCGGGACTGGCTCATGGGTCGCTCGATTCGGCGGCGGGTGGGGTGTCTGTGGTCGGGCCGGCCGCCGACTCGGTGAAGGTCACCAGGGTCTGGTCGGCGGCGACCTGGTCGCCGGCGTCGACCCGGACCTCGTCGACGGTTCCGGCCCCGGCAGCGGCCAGGGTGTGCAGCATCTTCATGGCTTCGATCACCACGACGGGGTCGCCGGCGTCGACCCGCTGGCCGGGCGAGACGACGACCTCGGCGACCACTGCGGGGAACGGGGCCACGATGGCATCGGCGGCACCGTGGGCGGCCCCGGGCGTGGGCGCCCAGCGATCGCTCGGTGTCAGGACGACGAAGGCGTACGAGACGCCGCCCAGGTTGACGACGACACGCCGAGCTCGCGCGATCGAGGTGCACCGCCGGGCTGGTGGTCGATGCATCGGTGCCGGTGACCGAGCCGGCCACCGGCTCGACGTCGAGCACGGCGCCATCGTCGTGGCGCAACGACAGCACCGACCGGCGACGGTGGGGCGTGAGCCGGAACGATCCGAGCGCATGCCAGGGGTTCGCAGCGCGATCGTGCGAGCGCGGCGCCATCGGCCCACCACGCCGATGCCGCGATGTCGGCCGCTGCGGCGACCGATGCGCCGAGGGCGGGGCGGGGGGTCTCGTCGACGAAGCGGGTCGTGAGGGTGGCGTCGACGAACGCCGGCTGGTCGACCAGCCACCGATGGAATCCGGCCGTGGTGGGGACCCCGCCGATGATCAGGTCGTCGAGGGTGGAGGCGAGACGGCGGCGGGCGACGCCGCGGTCGCGGCCGGCGACGATCAGCTTGGCGACCATGGCGTCGTAGTGTGGCGACACCACCGAGCCGGCCTCGACGGCGCTGTCCCAGCGCGGCGATCCCCACGCCTGATCGGGTACCACGAGGGTGTGGATCGGCCCCGGTCCGGGGGGCGAAGCCGTCGTCGGGGTCCTCGGCGTTGACGCGGACCTCGATGGCGTGCCCGTCGATGACCACGTCGCCCTGGGTCAGGCCCAGCGCCTCACCGAACGCTGACCGGAACTGGAGTTCGACCAGGTCGAGACCGGTCACTGCTTCGGTGACGGGGTGTTCGACCTGCAGCCGGGTGTTCATCTCGAGGAAGTACCAGGCCGTCGGGTCGTCGGCGATGGCGGCACCGTCGACGACGAATTCGACGGTGCCGGCCGAGTCGTACCCGACCCGTTCGGCCAGCGCCACTGCGGCGTCGTGGAGCTCGGTCCGGGTCGCGTCGGGCAGGTTCGGGGCCGGGGCCTCCTCGAGGAGCTTCTGGTAGCGGCGTTGCACCGAGCATTCGCGGGTCCCGAGATGCACGACGCTGCCGTGGGTGTCGCCGATGACCTGCACCTCGACATGGCGCGGACGCTGCGATGAAGCGCTCGACGATCACGGCGTCGTCGCCGAAGCTCCGCCGGGCCTCGCTGCGGGCCTCGGCCAGCGCTGCGGCGAAGTCCTCGGGCGCGTCGACGCGGCGGATACCGCGTCCGCCGCCGCCCGCCGCGGCCTTGATCAGCACGGGGAAGCCGATGGCGCGCTGCGGCGTCGGCAAGCTCTGCGTCGCCCTGGGTGCCGTCGTGGCCCGGGATCACCGGAACGCCGGCTTCGACGGCGAGACGGCGGGCAGTGATCTTCGACCCCATCTGCTCGACGATGTCGGGATGGGGACCCACCCAGACCAGTCCCGCAGCCACGACGGCTCGGGCGAAGCCGGCGTGCTCGGACAAGAAGCCGTAGCCGGGATGGACGGCGTCAGCGCCGCTGGACGCCGCCGCGTCGAGCAGCCGATCGATCGACAGGTACGACTCGGCGAGCGACGCAGGTCCGAGTCGGTACGCCATCGTCGCCTCGGCGACGTGGGGTGCGTCGGCATCGGGATCGGCGAACACGGCCACGGTCTCGTGTCCGAGACGATGGGCGGTGGCCATGATCCGCCGGGCGATCTCGCCCCGGTTGGCGATGAGGATGCGCATGCCTCAGCTCACATCCGGTACACGATGCCGGGTCCGGGCGATGGCGCCGGTCGACGCGCCGCCAGCGCGAGGCACAGGCCCAGCACGTCGCGGGTGTCGGTGGGGGCGATCAGGCCGTCGTCCCACAGACGCGACGTCGCGTAGTACGGATCGGACTGGGTCTCGTACTGCTCGCGCACCTCGGCCCGCAGCGCGGCGATCTGGTCGTCGGTGGTGTCGTCGGCGGCCATGCCGCCCAGCCGGATGTCGACCAGCACGGTCTCGGCAGTGTCGGCAGCCATCGTCGCGATCCGGCTGTTCGGCCACGCGAACAAGAACCGGGGATCGAAGCCACGCCCGCACATGCCGTAGTTGCCGGCGCCGTAGGACCCGCCGATCAGCACCGTGTACTTGGGGACGGTCGCATTCGAGACCGCGGCGACCATCTTCGCACCGTGCTTGGCGATCCCTGCCGCCTCGCTGTCCCGCCCGACCATGTAGCCGCTGGTGTTCTGACAGAACAGCAACGGCACGCGTCGCTGCTCGCACAACTCGATGAAGTGGGTGGCCTTCAGCGCGGCCTCGGAGAAGATGATGCCGTTGTTGGCGATGACGCCGACGAGGTGGCCCCAGATGCGGGCGAAGCCGCACACGATCGTCGTGCCCCATTCGGGCTTGAACGCGGAGAACCGTGACCCGTCGACCAGGCGGGCGATGATCTCGGTGGCGTCGAAACCGATCCGATCGTCGGCGCTGATGATCCCGCCGATCTCACCCGGATCGAACAACGGCGGCTCCGGGTCGATGCGGTCGAGCCAGCCACCATCGTGATCGATGCGGCGCTGGTTGGTGGCCTCGCAGAGCTCGCGGAGGCGTCCGTAGGCCTCGTGTTCGGTGGCGGCGAGATGGTCGCTGACCCCGGAGACGCGGGTGTGGAGCCCGGCGCCGCCCAGGTCGTCGGCGTCGACGATCTCGCCCAGCGCCGCCTTCACGATGGGCGGACCGCCGAGGAAGATCCTGCCGATCCCGTCGACCATGATCACCTCGTCGCACAACGCCGGCACGTAGGCACCGCCGGCGGTGCAGCCGCCGAGGACCACGGCGAGCTGGGGCAGGCCCTGCGCCGACAGGCGAGCCTGGCGGTGGAAGCTGCCGCCGAAGTGGTCCTTGTCCGGGAAGATCTCGTCCTGCAGCGGCAGGAACGCTCCGCCGGAGTCGACCAGGTAGATGACCCCGAGGCCGTTCTCCGCTGCGATGTCCTGGGCCCGGACGTGCTTCTTGATGGAAACCGGGAGCAACGACCCGCCCTTCACCGTGGCGTCGTTGGCGATGATCATCCACGGGACCCCGTGCACCAGGCCGATGCCGGTGACGATGCCGGCGCCCGGTGCTGCGTCGCCGTACTGGCCCCAACCGCTCAGCGTGGACAGCTCCATGAAGGCCGTGCCGTCGTCGATGACGGCGTCGATGCGGTCTCGGACCAGGATCTTGCCCCGCGCCAGGTGCCGCTCGATCGAGCGCTCGCGTCCGGGCCCACCCTCGATGACCCAACGCTGGCGCTCGCGCAACGTCGCCACCAGGGCATCGGTGGCCGCGGCGTTGGCGGCGAAGGTCGCCGACGAGGGATCGATTCGGCTCCGGATCGCACGCACGCCGGCCAGCGTAGGAGAACGACCGGGATCAGTCTCGGAACGGACCCTCGACTCGCACGATCTCGCCGGTGGCGCTGACGTAGATCGTGTACTCGCCGTCGGGGGCGTAGACGTCGACATCCCAGGCGGCGCCGTAGTCGTCCTCACGCGAGATCGAGTCGACGGTGCCGCCGACGTGGGCCGCGGCGATCTGGCCGGCGCGTGCGCGGCTGATGGTGCCGCCACCGGCTGCCGGTGGATTCCCCGCCGGAGGCGCCGCCGGCGCCGATGTCGCAGTGGGGGCGGGTGCCGGGGGAACGGGGGTCGCGGTCGGCGCCGGTGGCACAGGTGTGGCCGTCGGCGCCGGCTCGGGGGTCGCGGTCGGTACCGCAGTGGGGGTGGGTTCGGGAGCGGCGGTCGCGGTCGGATCCGGCGCGGCGGTGGCGGTGGGCTCCAGGTCGGGGGTCGCGGTCGCCACGGCCTCGGCGCCTGTCGCAACCGTGGTGTCGTCATCGCCGCCGCCCAGGCTCACGATGAGGCCGAACCCGACCAGGGCGCCCACGACGGCGGTGACGATGGGAACCCAGATCGGGACGTTCCTGGAGCTCTCGGTGGTCATGGGACTTCTTTCCGGGCGGTCCTGGCCTCGGCTCGTTGCCGGGGCGATGCAGACAGTGTCGCGAGTCGAACCGGCCAGGCCATCGGTGTGATCGAGGGGCCGGACCTGTTCGGTCGGTCTCTACGAAATGATGGACGCGGCGGCCTCACGATGGCGGTCAGCCCAGGTCGATGGCGTCGTTACGGGCCGCCATGACCACCGCCTGGAGGCGCGAGCGCACCCCCAGCTTGGTCAGCACGGCGTTCACGTGGCTGCGGACGGTGCCCACGCCGACGCCGAGCTCCGCAGCGATTTCCTTGTCGGCGAGGCCGCCCGCGAGGGTCTGCAGCACGTCGCGCTCGCGCGGGGTGAGGCTGTCGAGCAGGCGTCGCTCGGACGCTCCACGGTCGCGCTCGGTCGCTGCGACCCGGATGGCGTCGGCGACCTCGCGTGCCGAGACCAACTGCTCACCGGCGTGGAGGCGCCGGATGCCGGCGACGATCTCGTCGACGTCGGCGGACTTGTTGAGCACCCCTGCGGCACCGGCGGCAAGGGCCTGGGCGAGGACCACCTGGTCGGTGTAGGAGGTCAGGACCAGGGTGACCGCACGGGGATTCGACGCATGGACGGCACCGATGAGCTCGGTACCCCAGCCGTCGGGAAGGCCCAGGTCCAGCAGCGCGACGTCGATGTCGATGCCGTCTGCGAGGGCCTCGTGGGACTCGGCGACCGAACCCGTCGTGGCGACGACCTCGATGTCGTCGTGGTGGTTCAACATGAACGCCAGCGGCTCGCGCGCCGACGCGTGATCGTCCACGAGCAGGACGCGGATCATGGAACCTCCGAGTGGTCGGGCCCCACCAGGGCCAGATCGAAACCGAACACCGAACCCCGACCGACGTCGCTGCGGACGGTCAGGTCCGAGCCATGCGACAAGACCAGGCGTCGGCAGATGTAGAGACCGAGCCCGACGCCGGGCACCCTGGTGCCACTGGTGGAGTCGGCGCGTCCGAACTTGTCGAAGATGCGCTCGAGATCGGCGGAGCTGATGCCGCGGCCCTCGTCGGCGACCTCGATGCGCGCCGTGCCGGGTTCGGTGTGGCGCATGTGCACCGTGATGGCGCTGCCGGCCGGGGAGTACTTCGTGGCGTTCGAGACCAGATTGCGGATGACCTGAGCGATGCGATCGCTGTCGGCTCGGACCGATCGATCCACCAGGTCGGGATCGACGGCGACCGAGAACACGTGATTGGCGCACACCGACCGTCCGTAGGTCTCGGCCTGCGCAGCGAGGGCCGCGATGTCGACCGCGTGCAGTTCGACGCGGAAGTCCTCCCGCTCGACAGCGACGGTCGCCGACACGTCGGCGACGAGGGTCTCGAGCACACCGATCTCGGTGCGGGTCGATTCGAGGACGAAGGCGCGTGCTTCGGGATCGAGGCCCTCGAATCGCATCATCTCGTTGAGGCGGCGCAGCGCGGCCAGCGGATTGCCGAACTCGTGGACGACCATGGCTGTGAAGTCGGCCTTCAGTTCCGCGAGATCGGCCAGGCGTTCGAGCTGATCGCGTTGTTCGGCGACCAGACGATCGACCTCACGAGCCGCGGCGGCACGGCGAGAGTTGATCAGATACACCAGCATCAGCACCGCGGTGAACAGGGCCAAGTCGATGAGATCGACCGTCGAGGCCCGATCGTCGATGATCAACCCCACCAGCACCGCGGCGGTGAGCGCGATCCAGAACGCAGCTCGGACCGGGAACGTCCGAACGTCCCAGAAGAACGAGACCAGGATCAGGCCGAAGAACAGTGCGGTGTCGAGCTCCTCGCCGCCGTCGAGGGCGATGATCGCGATCACGAGCCCCAACGCCGCCACGTCGGCGAGCGCGAGTAGCCCGCGGCTGCGACGCTGCAGGTTCTCGCGTACGGGTGACGTGGAGGGGGCCGACATCGCACGTCAAGGTACCGCTGGTCGATGCGACGAGGAGTCCACGAATTCGTACAGACCGCCGGGGGAGAGGCAGGACCGCCATGATGGGGATGTGGTCGGTTCGACCCGATCGCACACTGGACTCCATCAGATCGGCGCCGACCCCCGTCGCCGCAGCAGCAAGGAGACGCACATGCCTCGAACCAGCCTGGTGGAATCCCCGACGGCGCACGCTGACCCGACGCCCAACCGGCGGCCGGGCCGCAGGATGGTGGCCGGGATCGGCCTGTCGGCAGCACTCCTCGCAGGCACCGTCGGAACCGCCTTTGCGGCCACGCTCACCGGCGACGCACGACCGAACGACATCGTCGGTACCGCCGATGACGACCTGATTCGTGGGCTCGGCGGTGCCGACGACCTGTACGGACGCGACGGCAACGACCGCATCCGCGGTGGTGGCGGTCGCGACGACATCGAGGGCGGGCCGGGCAACGACCGGCTCTTCGGCGGTCGTGGCGAGGACGACCTCTACGGCGGGCCGGGCAACGACCGCATCCGTGCCGTCGACGGCCACCACGACGACATCGAGTGCGGCGACGGGTTCGATCGTGTGTGGGCCAACCCCGGCGACGACGTGTCCGCTGACTGCGAGCGTGTCATCCGACGTGGCCAGACCGTCGCCGACGACGACACGGTTCGGCCCCGGCCGCCGGCGGGCGGGACCACGATCACCGCGCAACGGGCCGGTGAGATCGCCGCCGCGCACGTCGGCGGCACCGTCGACTCGATCTCGCGTGAAGACGACTACGGCGCCGCCTGGGATGTCGACGTCTACGCACCCGACGGCGAGTACACGATCTACGTCAGCGCCACCGGCGCAGATCGTGCGAGTCGAGGGTCCGTTCCGGGACTGACCGCGAGGGTCCATACTCGCTCCATGACGCGACGCAGCATTCTCGATCAGGTGGCCGAGGCCAAGGCCGAGATCGCCGAGTTGTCCGTCGCCGAGCTCCAGGCGGAGCAGGCGGCGGGCACCTGCACGGTGATCGACATCCGCGACATCCGCGAACGCATCGAGATGGGTGCGATCCCCGGATCGGTGTCGGCGCCTCGGGGGATGCTCGAGTTCTGGTTCGACCCCGACAGCCCCTACCACCGCGACATCTACCGGTTCGACCAGCGGTACGTGTTCTACTGCGCCGGTGGTCTGCGGTCGGCACTGGCCACCAAGGCCATCGCCGACCTGGGCTTCGCCGATGTCGCCCACCTCGAACCCGGTTTCGCCGGATGGCTCGACGCCGGCGCCGATGTGGACGACGTCGCCGCCACGTCCAAGTGGGTCAAGCGCACCTGACCGGTTCCCGGGGTCCGGTCCCGCCGCTACTTGACCGCGATGATCTCGCCGTGGACGACGACGAAGTAGCCGTCGTCGTGCACCGACCATCGGTGCCAGGCCTCGGCGATCGCGTCGAGGTCGGCCTGGGTGGCGAAGGCGCCCTCGAGCGCCTGATCGGCGAAGCTCGAGTAGCGGACCCGGTCGGCCCACAGCGACCCCCACCAGGCCCGCTCCGACGGTGTCGCGAACGTCCAGGTCGACGACGACGCCGAGATGGCGGTGAATCCGGCCTGCTGCGCCCAGCCGAGCAGGTAGCGGCCGGCATCGGCCTCGGCGTCGGCCGCGGTGGTGATGGCGTGGTAGATCTCGAGCCACCGATCGAGCAGCGGGTCCGTCGGGGCCCACGACATGGCTGCGTAGTCGGCGTCGCGCACCGCGACGATCCCGTTGGGGACTGCGACGCGTCGCATCTCGTGGAGCGCGGCCACCGGGTCCGACAGGTGCTGGATCACCTGGTGAGCGTGCACGATGTCGAACGAGTCGTCGTCGAAGGGCAGCCGGTACACATCACCGGGCTCGAACGAACAGTTGGTCGAGACCCCGTTCGCTGCGCAGCTCTTCGGCGTTCTCGAGCACGCTGCGCACCGGATCGACGCCGACGACCCGACCCTCGGGTAGACGTTCGGCGAAATCGACGGTGATGGTGCCGGGGCCACATCCGATGTCGAGCAGTCGCAGATCGGCGCGGAGGTGGGGGAGCAGATAGGCCGCGGAGTTCTCGACGGTGCGCCAGGTGTGGGAGCGCAGGACGGACTCGTGGTGGCCGTGGACGTAGGTGTCGGGGGTGTCGCTCACCGTCCAACTGTCGCGCGTCGCGGCGTCGGGCGCTGGCGGGCCGCGACCCGATGCACGCCGCCCGGCCAACCTGCCCTCGGCGGCAGAGGCCGAGCGATGGAGCAGTAGCCTCGACAGCCATGGCCCCCGATCCCGCCCGCCGCCCTACCGATCGTGGCGCTGGTACCCGATCGTGATCCGGACCGAAGCCCTGGCCAAGACCTACCCCGGTGGCGTGACCGCCGTGCACGGTCTCGACCTCGAGGTCGAGCGCGGCGAGATCTTCGGGCTGCTCGGGCCCAACGGCGCAGGCAAGACCACGACGGCCGGGATGCTGACCACCCGGGTGCTGCCGACCGGTGGGCGGGCCCTGGTCGACGGTATCGACGTCACCGCCAGCCCGGCTCAGGTGAAGTCCCGGATCGGTGTGGTGACCCAGACCAACACCCTCGATCGGGCCCTGAACGTGCGCGAGAACCTCGAATACCACGGACGGTTCTTCGCCATGTCCAAGAAGGCGGCGCAGACGGCCGCCGACGAACTGCTCGAGCGGTTCCGACTCGCCGACCGGGCCAAGACGCCGGTGCTCGCCCTGTCGGGCGGTCTGGCGCAACGCCTCATGCTGGCCCGGGCCGTGATGCACCGTCCTGCGGTGCTCTTCCTCGACGAACCCACCACCGGTCTCGATCCGCAGAGCCGCATCGCTCTGTGGGAGATCCTGCGCGAGCTCCATGCCGACGGACAGACCGTCATGTTGACGACCCACTACATGGAAGAGGCCGACCAGCTCTGTCAGCGCGTCGGCATCATCGACGAGGGCCGCCTCATCGCGCTCGGCACGCCCGCCGAACTCAAGGGATCGGTGGGGGTCGACACCGTCGTCACGGTCGCCGCCGACGGCGACCAGGCCCGCTTCGTCGACGCGCTCGTCACCCGGGTGCCGGGTGCCACGAGCGCCGAACGGGTCGACGGCTCGATTCGTCTCGGCGTGGCCGGCACCCACCGGGTCGTGCCCGCCATCGTCGAGATCATCGGCGAGCTCGGCATGACCCTGACCGACATCGCCGTGCGCGAACCCACGCTCGAGACCGTGTTCATCACCTTGACCGGCAAGGACCTGCGGGAGTAGCCGATGACCCTCGACGACACCACCACGACTCCGGCGGTCGTTCCCCGTGCGGCGCACGACACGGTCTCGTCCCGTGCCCTGCAACGGGCTGCGTTCTCGACGCTGTTGCGCCGCGACGCACTGGTGCTCCGCAAGAACCTCCGCGAGTTCCTGCCCCGCACGATCCTGCAACCGGTGCTGTTGATGTTCGTGTTCACCTACGTCATGCCCGAGATCGGCCTGGCCGTCGGCGGCGCCGAGGGTGCCGAGCTGTTCAGCACGCTGCTCGTCGCCGGCGTGATCGGCTCGACCATTCTGTTCCAGGGCATCCAGGGCGTCGCCCTGCCGCTGGTGCAGGACTTCGGCTACACGCGCGAGATCGAGGACCGGGTCATGGCGCCGTTGCCCGTGGGCGGGGTCGCAGTCGCCAAGATCGTCAGCGGCGCGGTGCAGTGCCTGTTGGGCGGGCTGGTCGTGTTCCCGCTCGCTGCGGTGGTCCCGGCCACCGAGGTGTCGCTCTCGATCGACTGGCCGGTCCTGCTCACCATCATCCCGCTGGCCTGTCTGATGGCGTCGTCGATGGGCCTGCTGTTCGGCGTGATCTTCGACCCACGCACCCTGCCGGTGATGTTCGGCATCATCGTCGTGCCGCTCACCTTCCTCGGCTGCGTCTACTACCAGTGGTCGGCGCTCGCCGAGATCCGCTGGCTGCAGATCGCCGTGTTGGCCAACCCGCTCGTCTACATCTGCGAGGGCGCCCGCGCCGCACTGACCGATGTCGACCACATGAGCCTGTGGGCGGTCTATCCGGTGATGATCGGCTTCACCGCAGTGATGGCGACGCTCGGCGTCACCCGCTTCCGCAGCCGCGTCGTCAGCTGACGGGTACCTGCCGTCGCGGCGGCTCGTCGGCTACTGCGGCGTTGCGGCGCCGGCGTCGCCGAGGGCGAGGCCCGTCGAGGGCGCGTGGTCTCGCTGCGGCGCTACGCCCCGGAGGGGACCGAGCACCGATCCGTCCAGGGACCGACCGCCGCTGCAGCGCGGATTGACGACGCCGGGCGGTGGCGGAATCGCCAGGCCGGGATTGAAGTTCCCGAAGTTGTCGCATGCCTGGACGCCCGAGATCCCGTCGTCGATGTCGAACATCTCCTGGGACAGGATCTGCGAGCCCTGGCCACGCAGTCCCGGGATGCTACCGAGCACGACCCCGACCAGGCCGGCGTCGGGGATGGTGCGGCCGCGGCGCACCCAGTCGGCGAAGGGTGCGCCGATGGCGAGGTCGTCCCGGCTGTCGCCGTTGAAGTCGCCCCGAGCCAGTGTGGCGCCGAAGAACAGGCCACGCTGGGGCTCGAGTCCGAGCGTGCGACTGGCGACCACACGATTCTTTCGACCGAGCCCCCGACTGGTTCCGAAGATCACCTGCACCTGGCCGGCGTTCGCCTGTCGTCGGACACGCTCGCCGGGCACGCCGACGGCGAGGTCGAGGAAGCTGTCGCCATTGAAGAAGCCGGCGATGACCGATCGCCCGAACTGATCGTTCGCCTGGGCCCTGCCACGGATCCCGCGACTGTTCTGGTGGATGATCAGGTCTCCGCGACCGGTCAGCCCGCCCGGCCCGGATCCGAGGATGTGGACCGCTCCGGCGTCCTGACGACCGCGCACGTCCTGGCCCGGCACTCCCACGATGATGTTCCGGCCCTGCTGGTTGGCGAAGAAGTCGCCGAAGAAGAGTGGTGCGCCGAAACGCTCGCCGGCGGTTGCCCGGCCGTTCACCCGCCGGGTGTCGCGATGAATGATCTGGTTGCGTCGGGTGAGTCCGTTCGGTCCTCCGAAGATCACCTGGATCGCGCCGGCGTCGACCTTGGTGCCGACATCCTCTGACGGGATCCCGACCACGAGGTCGCAGCCACCGTCGCTGTCGATGTCGGCAGCCGTGATGAATTCGCCGAAGAAGTCGTTCGCCTCGGCACGATCGGCCATGCCCGGGCGGTTCTGATGAATGACGACGTCACGGCGGGTCAGCCCGTTGGGCCCGCCGAAGATGACGTGGACGGCCCCCGCGTTGCGCTGACCAGCGACATCTTCGCCCGGCACGCCGACGGCCAGGTCCGCATAGGGATCGTTGTCGAAATTGCACCACGTCATGTCGAAGCCGAACACGTCGCCGACCTCGGCACGGTCGCGCAGACCGCGGGCGTTCTGATCGATGGACTGTGGGGGAATCGGGTCCGTGCTGAGACCGGTTGGTCCGCCGTAGATCACCGTGATACGACCCGTGTTCTGCCTGTTGCCGAGATCCTTGTACGGGTCACCGATGACGAGATCGCTGAAGCCGTCGCCGTTGAAGTCGGCACAGATGAGGCTTTCGCCGGATCGCTGTCCGGGCTCGTTGATGGCGCTCCAGGTCGAGTCGGCGACCAATCCGTCGGCCGTCGAGATGAACTCGTGCACGGCGCCGAGGCTGTCGATGCCCTGGGCGTCCTCACGGGGCACGCCGACCGCGAGATCATCGAACGCATCCGCGTTCACGTTGCAGTCGGCGATCGTCTCTGCCGCAGCAGGTGACGCCAACGTCAGCATCGGGACGACCAGTGCGACGACGAGCGCCATCGCGAATCCGGACTCGGTGCGGGTTCTCTTGGACATGATGGGCTCCTTCACCGGCAATCGGGGTCGGTGGGTGGGCAGACAGGTGGCGATGTCGGTGGTGGTGGCGGCGGCGGTACGGGCGTCGGTCGGACCGGGACCGGCGTCGGCACCACCACAGGGCGAGGGGTCGGGGTCGGTGCCGGGTCCGCGAAGCGGACGGTCCAGGTGACCTCGGTGCTGCGTCCATAGGGATCGGTGGCGATGATCGTCAGCCGGCGAGTGTCGCGGGTGCGCTCGATGTCGGTGCGGAAGCGGCCGTTGTCGCCGACGTCGACGGTATCGCCGTTGACGGTGACGGTTGCCGCAGCATCGGTCTGGCCGCGCAGGGTGACGCTCGAACCGATCGTCGTCGAGCCGTCGTCCGGCGCACCGATGGTGAGGTCGGGGGTGTCGGCGGCGAAGCGGAACTCGGCGGCCGCCCGGTCGCCGACCAGCCGTTCGAGCGCCGCGTCGGGCGTCTCGTCGGCTGCCAGGTCGACGTCGGTCGACCAGACGATGGTGACCGGCGGATCGTCGGGCTCGACCGCCACGGCGAACGCTGCGGCGGGATCGTCGGCCTCGACCACCTCGGTGGGCTCGGGATCGAAGGTGACGGTCGCGAGGTCGGTGGTGATGGAGGTCGGCAGGACGACCACGTACAGGCCGTCGATGGCGGCGGTGTCGTCGGTGTCGGCTGCGATCTCGATCGTCGACGTCAGCCGGCCGTCATCGAGGTCCCAGCGTTCGGTCACCTCGCCACCGAAGGCCGCCGGTCGGGTAGCCAGGTCGGTCGCCGCCGTCAGGGGCAGCGGGGTGGCCGTCGGTTCCGGGGTGGGTTCGGGCGTCGGGGTGACGTCGGGAGTGGGTTCGGCGGTGGGCTCGGGTGTCGTCTCGGCATCCGGCGTGGGCTCGGTGACCATCACCTCGCCGTCGTCGTCGCCCTCGTCGCCGGTGAACGCGAGCGCGGCCACGACCCCGAGACCGATGAGCGCGGCGATGCCGACCATGATGGCAGCCGTGCGGGTGCCGACCCGATTGGTCGATGCCGAGCCGGCTGCCGCGGGAGTCGCCAGAGGTGGTGCCGCATCGACGACGCGGGTGGCGTTGGGGTCGGCCGGCTCGGTCGTGCCGGCCGGCGGTGAGGGTGTCGCCGCTGCGGCACCTGCAGCCGCGCCAGCCCCTGCACCTGGCGGGGGAACAGCGGCGCCCGTGGGTCGATCCGCCAACGCATCGGGGTCGGTGGGGCGATCGCCGTGGAAGCTCAGCGACGGGTCCGGTGCCTCGAAGGCCCACTGGTTCCGGCCGTTGTCGCCATCGCCTCCGGTTTCGGGCGGGTCCGGCTCGTCGGGGTGCGGCGGATGCTGGTCGGTCACGGTGCCTGCCTCTCCAAACGTGCGCCGAGGTCGTTGGTCAGACGCGCGAGCGACGCCTGCACCACCTGGGCGCTGTAGGGCTCGATGCCGGCGCGACGCTCCCAGGCGGCGCCCAGGGACCGGGCCCGATCGAGGAGGTGCTCGACGGGGGTGTCGGCGCCGGCGTGCAGTCGGGCCGACGCGACCCGCCGTCCCAGTGCCCGGTGCAGTTGGCGTCGGGCATCGTCGTCCCAGGGCGAATCCAACAGGTCGAGCCGTGTGACCGTCAGCTCTTCGACCGCCGGCATGTCCCGGTGGATCATCGCAACGCGTTGTTCCCAGTCTCCACCGATTCGGCCGTGATACACGACCTGGCGAACCATCGTCAAGGCTCGGCTGGCGCGGCAATCGTCGATGCGGGTGCCGCCGAGGAGCTCGCCGAGCAGGACCTTGAGCTCGATGGTGTCGTCGCCGGGCACGGTCGCCGCGAGCACCGGATGATTCGGATCCGCCGCGGCACCGACCTGGCGGACGCCCACCATTGCCACCGGTCCGGACTGGCGTCCGAGCGCCAGCACCTCTTCGACGGTGAACACCTCGACCTCGGGGTCGGCGGGCACACCCACGACCGCGACGTCGAAGGTCTCGTAGAGCGCGGCGACCAGGGCCTTGCTGCGTCGCAGCACCGCGTGGGGGATCTCGATGACCTCGAGACCCTCGAAGTCGGGCTGGTCGAGCGTCAACTCGACGGACTCGATGAGCCACGGCGACACGCCGAACCGCAGTGCGATGGCGCCGTGCTCGTCGGTGTGCCACTCGCCGGCGACCTGCTCCCCAGAACGCAACGTCGCCGACAGCGAGGGCTCGCCGTGGCGCATCCGCACCACCACCGAGCCGAGCAGCGATGCCTCGCCGGGGGCGGGTCGCTGCCCCATCAGCTTCAGGCCGAGCGGTGACGGGCTGAGTCGATTGCCGCCGATGACGCCGATGCGGACCGGCGCATCGAGTGCCGCCTTCGCACCGTCGACGACGGCGCGCCATTCGGGCTGGACCACCGCGGGCTCGAGATCCTCGACGACCTGGCGCACCCGATCGACGGATCGGGCCTCGGGCACCGACGGCGGCGTGGCACCGAGCAGACCCTCCATGGCAGCTGCGAACTCGGCGGGCGAGTCGTAGCGGTCCATGGGATCGGCCGCCAGCGCCCGCAGGACCACATCGTCGAACTCCAACGGAAAATCGGTGCGCCAGTTGGCGATGGCCACGGTGCTCAGGTCGAGATCGCGGACGTGTTCGAACCGGCGCTCGGGCCACGGGATCGAGCCCGCCGCGATCTCGAATGCGATGACCCCGACGGCGAACAGGTCGACCCGCCAGGTGACGTCGGCATTGATGTCGGCCAGCTCGGGCGCCATGTAGGCCGGGGTACCACCGAGGTGCGAGATCAGATTCGTTCCCTCGCTGAGGCGTTTGGCCAGGCCGAAGTCGGCGAGCACCAGCCGCTCATCAGCCGGCAACCCGTAGGTCTCGGTGCGCTCGTGATCGGGAGTCGAGATCGACTTCACCAGGACGTTCGACGGCTTCAGATCGCGATGGACCAGATTACGGTCGCGCAGAACGGCCAGACAGTCGATGAGGTCGACCACCAGCCCCACCGTCTCGCGCAGGCTGGGCGGCGCGCCGGACTCCTCACGGCGCTGGGCCAACAGCTCGGTCAACGAGCCACGGTCGGCGTGGCGCATGACGAAGTACGGGCGCGGCATCGGGGAGCTGGTCGACGTGGGTGACCTGGATGACCCGATCGCTGTCGGCGCGCCACAGGACCTGCGCCTCGTGCAGGAATCGTTCGCAGATGTCGGGCATACGCGCCAGGTGGGGATGCAAGACCTTCACCGCCACGCGGGTCTCGAGGCCGGGGTGGTAGCAGAGGAAGACGTCTGCGAACCCGCCGCTGCCGAGCAGGCGATCGACCTGATACGCACCGAAGAACGCCGGGTCGCTCATGCTGTCGCCCGCCTGGCCACGGTCATGCCACGGCCAGTCCGAGAACGATCGCCAGCACGACCACGGCCACCATGGCAGCAACGACCACGCCGATCGGCAGCCCCGACGACGCCTCCGGCACTGCCGGCGAGGACGCAGCGTCGGTCAGCGGCGCGAGCGCGGCCAGCGTGTCGGCGCCGACGGTCACCGTTGCCTCGGGATCGACCACCTCGTCCGATGGAGCGGGCTGGCCGAGCGACGACAACAGCCACGTGGGCGTGCCCGGCACGACCGCGCTCGACTGGCTGTCGTCGAGCATCACGACCGGGCCGTGCAGCTTGGCGCACTCGGCCTCACATGCCTGGCGGAGCTTCGCGATCCGAGCCGTGAGCACCGGATCGTCGAGGCGGGCGAGATCACTCCAGATCGGCGCACCGAGATCGACGAAGTCGTCGTTGCGGAAGATCAGGTTGTTGCCGCCGTCGTTGTAGTCGTCCCAGAGCTCGGGACGATGCGACAGGGCGACGATGCTCACCGCGACGAGCAGCGCAGCGAAGCCGTCCATGCGCTCGCCCCACACCTTGTCGGGCAGGCGTCCGGGATGCTGGAAGTGCACGTGGCCGAACTCGTCGGCGGGCAGGTCAGCCAGCTCGGGAATCCACAGCCCGTCGAGGTCGACCAGCCGGATGCGGTGCTGTTCGTCGACCAGCACGTTGCCGTGCTGGAGGTCGCCGTGGGCGATGCGGCTGTGCTCGAGGAACGTGAAGAGCCGATCCCATCTCGTCGCGAAGTCTCGGAGCAGGGCCGGGTCGTCGCGGTGGGCGTCCACCCAGTGATCGAGGGTCATGCCCTCGACCCAGTCCATACGGATCATCGGCCAGGTCGCCCCGTCGACGTGGACCCCGTCATGGATCCAGCGGACGTTCGGGAACAGCACCCCTTCCAGGGGCAGGATGTGCTCGCCGATGCGGCGGTAGCGTTCGGCACCCTCGTTGGGAGGACGCGTGAACACCCGCACGGCCAGATCCGCGTCGTCGACCGTGGCCTTGAAGACCGCGGCATTGCGTCCCGTGGCCGGCAGCGGCAACCCCAACGGCGATCGCCGCAACGACGCAGCCCGGAGCTCGACGGGACCGAAGAAGGTCTCGACATCGCGCGCTGCGATCGCATAGGCGCTGGCATCGGGCCACCGAACCGGGCTCGCGGCCGCCGCTGCGGCCGCGCCATAGGGGTCGGTTCCCGACATCGGCCCCGTCGGGACGATGCCGTGCGGGTCGGGCGACGACGATGCGGTCACGGCCGGGTCTCCTCGGGCACGGTGCCGATCACGGCACGGACGATGGCGACGTCGTCGTTGCGCAGATGCTCGGCCTCGCGCGCAGCGAGCACCGTCGCCAACAGATCGCCGTCGTCGGCCAGGATGATGGGCGCCGGGTCGTGCTCGGTCCCTGCGTAGCGGAGCATCCACTCGGACGCGGCGTCGGTGGCCGCGACCAGGACATCGCCGCTACGCAGCTGGCCCGAGGCCCGTTTGGCGAGGGTCGACGTGTCGCGGTCGGTGGCCACCAGATCGGGTGTGAATCCGAACGCGTCGGCGTCGACGATCGGGAACGACGAGATCAGGACCCCGCGGCGGTAGTGCAACAGGCACGAGTCGCCGATCGCGAGCGCTCGCCACGATCCACCGGGCAGCAACTCGACGGTCAACAGGGTGGCGTGACTCCCCCGGGCCTGCGCGGCGCGGAGGTAGTACGGGATCTTCGTCGTCGATCTCGGTGCGGGCATGCCACTCGCGGGCGCGCCGGCGCAACCAACGGGAGAGCTCCTCGGGATCGTCGAGCGCAAAGCGCTCCTTCACGAACCCACGCGTCAGCAGATGACTCCACAGCCCCGCGTGGTAGGCAGAGGCTGCGCCGTCGGCCACGACGAAACACGCGCCCGCCTCGCTGTGCGCTGCCGAATCCTCCCACTCGGCATCGGAGTGGCCGACCTTGGGCAGGCCGAAGGACCGGAAGGACACCGGGGCGGGCGCCGTCATCACGTCGAGATCTCGCGGACGACCTGGGTGCCGGTCACGAGGAAGTCCACCAGGGCATTGAAATCGCCGTTGTAGCCGAAGCCCCGGGCGCCGGTCTCGAGGGGGCGGGTCCGGGCCGCCTCGCGGAACATCGAGGGCGGCAGCTCCGACGACCAGTGGAACAGGGCCTTTGCGTAGTCGTTCGGGAGCTGTTCGTCGCGGGCGGGAAACATCACCGGCGGGTCGGCGAAGCGCGAGATGTTGAGGTTGAACAACAACAGGTTGCCGTCCTGGGTGGCGATGGACGTGAGGCGATGCACCCAGGGCTCGGGATCGTCGGTCGGGGCGCCGTCGCTGATGTTGATCACGATCGGCGGGAACGACTCGGGGTGCGCATTCGCCCACTCGGCGAGCGAGGCTCCTGCGTGGTTGATCGCCGCCCCCATCGGGGTCGGGCCCCCTGCGCCCGGCTCCAGCCACCGTGGCTGATCGGCGACCAGCGGGTGCTGGGTCAACTCGACGATCGACACCAGGGACCGGCCGGCGAGCTCGCCGCCGAGCACCGATCCGACATGTTGGCCGTAGCCGATCATGCCGATGTCGAAGAAGTGGCGGGGCCCTTCGTCGTGGCTCTTGACCGACTTGAGGATCAGCTCCAGGAGGATCTTGTTGATGGCATCGGCCACCCCGTGGCACTTGGTGACCGACTCGTCACCGGCGAGTGGCTCGAGCATCGACCCCGACTGGTCGACCAGGAACATGATGCAGGCCGGGTGCTGACGGCTGATCTCTTGGCTATAGCTCATCGAGCCTCTCTCGCAATCGGTGCCGAAGCACGCGGTATCCACAGACACAGGGTCACGTCGGGCCACGGTTCCCCGTCGGCGATCTCCCACCGATGATCGCACCACCCACAACGCCACGACGTCAACGAGCGGTTCCGCCCAAGCCGCTCGACGGTCTCGGCACGCCCACATCGCGGGCATTGTCCTGCGGCTCGCTCGCGTAGGTCGAGGGTGGGGGCCGGCATGCGCTGACGTCGCGGCGGTCCGCCGGGGCTCTTGCGCAGCCGCCGGGGAGCAGCGTGGGCTGCTCGACCCCGCGATGCCAATGCCATGATCAGCCCGGCCAGCGCCACCGCCACGATGCCGACCACGATCCATGCCCTCACCGGGGGCCGAGGGCGCTCATCGGACGTACGCGGACCATGATCCGCCCGTTCCGTCGACTCGCGTACCCCGGTCCCGCATCGAGCCCATTCTGGGCCGGGTGAGAGCCGATGTCCACGCCGGTCACCGAACGCATTGGTCAGACCAGTAGCCTCGCGCCGTGCCGGCTGCCCTCACGCCCATCGATCACCGGCCGCGCCGCCGATGACCTGGTGGGAAGCGGCCCTGTTGGTCCTCGGTGGCACCTTTGCAGGGATCATCAACGCCATGGCCGGCGGCGGGTCGACGCTGACCGTTCCGCTGCTGGTGTTGGCCGGCGTGTCGGGCAACGACGCCAACGGATCCAACCGAGTCGGGATCCTCACATCGAACGTCACCACGGCCTGGTCGTTCCACCAGCAGGGCGTCACCGCCTACCGTGAGGCGGCACCGATTCTGCTGCCGGTGGTCGTGGGGTCCCTGATCGGCTCGGTGGGTATCAGTCGCATCACCGACGACGCGTTCGAGACCATCTTCGGGTTGTTGATGTTGCCCATCATCTTCTTGTCGATCCGCAAGCCCAAACCGCGCGTCGACGGCGAGACGTGGAGTCGGGCGACGACGGTGATCGTGTTCGTGCTCATCGGTGTCTACGGCGGCGCCATCCAGGCGGGGGTCGGACTGGTGCTGCTCGCAGCGCTCACCAGGGCGGGCTACGACCTGGTGAAAGCCAACGTCATCAAGGTGCTCGTCACGCTGGTGGTCACCGCCATTGCGTTGCCGGTGTTCATCATCAACGACCAGGTGCGGTGGATCCCAGCGCTGGTGTTGACCGTGGGGTTGGCATTCGGCGGCTGGCTGGGGGCGCGCATCGCGGTCAAGGGAGGCGAGCGCGTGATCCGCATCGTGATGGTCGTCGCCGCCTTGGCGCTGGCCGGACGTCTGCTCGGGCTGTACTAATTGTCCATGCCCGAGATCGTGGTGGTGGGATCGGTGAACCTCGACCTGGTCGTGGGGGTCGAGCACATCCCGGTGGTCGGCGAGACCGTGCTCGGCGGTGATCTGGCGCGGATTCCCGGCGGCAAGGGAGCCAACCAGGCGGTGGCGGCCGCTCGTCTCGGACGGTCGGTCGCGATCGTCGGTCGCGTCGGCGACGACGACGCCGGGGTCACGCTGCGCACGTCGCTGCGAGCAGACGGCGTCGACACCAGCCACCTGCTCGACACGCCCGGCGTGCCGTCGGGTATCGCGCTGATCGCCGTGCAGGACGACGGCGACAACGTCATCATCGTCTCCCCCGGGGCGAACGGGCGCCTGGAACCCGACGATGTCGCCGGATCTCGTGCGCTCGACGACGCCGCCGTGGTGCTGGTCCAGGCCGAGATCCCGATGGACTGTGTGATCGAGACCGCTCGCTCGGCGTCGGGCCTGGTGGTGTGGAATCCGGCGCCGGCGCCTGCCGATGGGGTCCCGCTCGAACTCCTCGAGTCGGTCGACGTCCTGGTGCCCAATCAGACCGAACTCGCCGCCATCTGCGGTCACCACGGACCGGTCGATCGCTCCGTTGCGATCGGTCTGTGCGCCGATCTGCCGACAGCAGCGGTCGTGGTCACCCTCGGCGCCGATGGGGCCCTGGTGGTGGTCGGTGGCGAGGCGGTCCATGTGCCGGCACCGGCGGTCGAACCCGTCGACACGACCGCAGCGGGCGACGCGTTCTGCGGCGCCCTGTCGGATCGGTTGGTCGACGGCGACGACCTCGTCGAAGCCACCCGGTGGGCGGTGCGCGTCGGTGCCGCGACCACGCTTGCGGCCGGGGGCTCAGCCGTCGCTGCCGACTCCCGCCGAGGTCGTGGCGCTCGTCGGCTGAGTCGACCAGCCCTTCGAGCGACGGGGTTCAGTCGAGGTCGGCGAGATGGCCGTCGACGATCGCACGCCACTGCTCGGGGTGGGTGAGCTGGGGGCTGTGGAAGGCGCCGTCGATCTCGCGCAGCGATGCCCCCGGGATCGCTCGAGCCACGATCCGGCTCTGGTCGAGCAGGTGATCGCCGGTACCGACGATCACGGTGGTGGGTACCTCGACGTCGGCCAGCTGGTCGAGGACGGACGGGCTGTGGGTCAGTTCGTACGCGAACGCGATGAAGGCCTCGATGTCGAGGCCCTCCCGGTTGGTGTCGCGTCGGGCACGGTCGGCCGGACCGGCGAGCGCATCGTCGGGCGACGGGGGCGAGAGCCGGTCGAGCAGCGCCAGACCCTCGTCCCGCAGCAGCCCCTGTGCGGGTTCGACCAGCGACCAGATCGGACCGAACGACGTGGCCGCGGTGTCCATCAACACCAGACTGCGGACGAGATCGGGTTGCTCGACGGCGATACGCATCGCGACCCGGCCGCCCATCGAATGGCCGAGCAGATGGGCCGGCGAGCCGCCCGCAGCGTCGATCACGGCGACGACGTCATCGACGAGGTGCTCGAAGGTGTAGGTATCGGGGGAAGCGTGGCCGGAACGGCCGTGGCCCCGCAGATCCAACGTCACGACGCGCCGCTGGGCCGCCAGGGCGTCGATGTGGCCGCCGAAGTCGAGACCCGAACCCGTCCAGCCGTGGATGAGCACCAATGGCGGATCGCCCGCGCCGTGGTCGTCCCATGCCAACTCGATCCCGTCGCGCACCAGCCGCTGCATGCCGGCGAGCGTAGGTGCGAGGATGCATCGATGAGCGACCGAAGCTGGCTGAGCCGGACCGTCGAGGAACCGATCCGGGCCGATCGGCCGATCGTCGATCCGCACCATCACCTGTGGGATCGGCCCGGCAACCGCTACACGGTCGACGAGCTCCGAGCCGACACCGGCGCCGGGCACGACATCGTGGCCACCGTCTTCGTCGAGTGCGCTGCGGCCTACCTGCTCCGACGGCCCCGAGCACCTGCGCCCGGTCGGCGAGACCGTGTTCGTCGCCGGACCAGGCCCGGATCGCGGCCGAGCGTGGCGACCCACCGATCGCCGGCATCGTCGGGTTCGCCGACCTGACCCTGGGCGACGCCGTCGACGAGGTGCTCGACGCCCACATCGCCGCCGGGGATGGGCTGTTCCGCGGCATCCGCCACGCGGCGGGTTGGCACGCAGACGCCGTCATCAAGAACTCGCACTCGACACCCCACCGAGCACCTGTTGGCCGAGCCGGGCTTCCGGGCCGGCTTCGCCCGCCTGGCCGCTCATGGCCTGCGCTTCGATGCCTGGCTCTATCACCCGCAACTGCAGCGAGCTCGCTCGATCTGTGCCGGGCTCACCCGGAGGTGCCGGTGGTGCTCGACCACATCGGCGCCCCGATGGGCATCGGCCCCTACGCCGACCGCTGGGACGAGGTCGACGCCGAATGGCGGCCGGCCATGGTGGCTCTCGCCGGGTGCGAGAACGTGACGCTCAAGGTCGGCGGCATCGGCATGAACCGCTACTACGGCGGTGGTTGGCCCGACCGTCCTGCTCCCCCGACATCGCAGGAGCTGGCCTCGATGTGGGGTGACCGGTTGCGGTTCTGCATCGACACGTTCGGCCCCGACCGGTGCATGTTCGAGTCGAACTTCCCCGTCGACCGCGAATCGTGCAGCTACGTCGTGCTGTGGAACACCTACGAACGCATCGCCGAGCGCTACGACCCAGCCGAGCAAGCGGCCATGTTCCACGACACCGCGGTCCGCGTGTACGCGCTGGCTGTCTGAGTTTCTGGGCCGGCTCGTCTCCGGCGGGCTCGCGCCGGGATCCTGCGTTTGGTGGTGTCCCACGTTCGGTTCCTTCTGTACGTCGCCGGCTGGTGTCGGCGGGCTGCGCAGCAGCGGCGTCGTGCCGAGACGGCTGGGGGGTGCGGAAACCCTCCGGTGGGGTGCGTCGCCGTCTCGGGGGTGGCGCGGGCGCCGACGTGTCCGGGGCCGCCGCGGCCGGGTCGGTGGCGGTGTCTCTGGGCCGGCTCGTCTCCGGCGGGCTCGCGCCGGGATCCTGCGTGTGGTGGTGTCCCACGTTCGGTTCCTTCTGTACGTCGCCGGCTGGTGTCGGCGGGCTGCGCAGCAGCGGCGTCGTGCCGAGACGGCTGGGGGGTGCGGAAACCCTCCGGTGGGGTGCGTCGCCGTCTCGGGGGTGGCGCGGGCGCATCGACGCCACCACCCACCCACGACCTGAGCGAGCCGGTCCGGGTGTCGAGGCAGCGGCGCACGTGTCGAAGTCGCGCAATCCGCCCGCGACGCACAGTGTGGGCGAGGGCGGCACTACCTGCTCCTGTGCCGGCTGCTATCGAAGCAGCGTGAGCAGCTCGTCGAGGGCGGTGATCCAGTGGTCGGCCATGGCGCCGCGGTCGGGGTCGGGGCCGACATAGACCGTGGTGGCGCCGGCGGCGCGGCCGGCGAGGATGTCCGCCGGCGAGTCGCCCACCATCACCGCATTCGCCGGCTCGACGCCCATGCGTCGGCAGGCCTCCAGAACCATGCCGGGCTCGGGTTTGGCGCCGTGGCCGGAATCGAAGCCGAGCACGGCCACGAAATGTTCGGTCCAGCCGAGCTGCGCGACCTGGGCCACGGTGCTGGCCTCGTCATCGTTGGTGGCCACCGCCGCAGACAGACCGAGACCCCCGAGCGCGCCGAGCACGGTGTCGGCGTGGGCTGCTGCGGTGATGGTGTCCAGCACGCTGGCCGCCAACAGATCCGGCAGCCGCTCGCCACCCAGACCGGCCGGCACCATGGCCACGACCTCGGCGTTGCTCGATGCGAACAGCGGCGCCCCGGGCAGGGTGACCCGCTCGCCGAGGTCGTAGCCGAGTGCATCGGCGATCACGAGTGCAGCACCCTCGTCGCCGTCGGCGATCGTCTCGATGGCCAGGCCGATGGCCGGGTCCCACGTCGCGGCGAAGTCGAGCAGGGTGCCGTCCTTGTCGAAGACGACCCCGGCGACAGTGCCGCTCACCCGTCGGTTGAGCCGTGCATCGACACGATCTGACCGACCGAGGGGCCGATCTCCCCGTCGAGCGCAGCGAGCCACGCCGTGCCGGTCGCGTCGGGGCCTGCGGCATGGGCCAGGTGCAGCCACGACCGACTCGACTCGACGAACGCCGCCAATCCCGTGGCCGTGCGCGACGCCCAGCCCTCGGGCCCCCAGGTCTCGATGCAGCGACCGACCGCACCCGGCGCGAAGAACATCTCGGGCTTCGGACCCGCGGTGATCTCGACCAGCGGGGCCTCGTGGTGGCTCTTGCCGACCGTGATCGATGCCGCGATGGTGTCACCGAGGTCGGCATGGAGCTTGGCCAACACGGCACTGTTGCCGGCCACGTCGACCACCACCACCGACGAGACACCGTCGACCGAGGCCAGGCCCGACGCGGTGACCTCGTCGTAGGTGATGACGTCGGCATACAGATCGAGCGACCGAACGAAGTCGACGTTGGCAGGCGAGGTGAGCCCGATCAGCCGGGCCCCTCGGGCCGCGGCGCACACGGCGAGCGCGATCGAGGTCTTCGACGAGGCCGACGACACGACCAGGGCGTCGGCACCGTGATCGCCGTCGCCGGCGAGCTGGGCGTCGAGCAGGAAACCCGTCAGGAACAGGCCCCGGAGCAGCGCCTGGCGATCCTCGCCGTCGGTGCCCTCGTCGTACCAGGGGTCGAGGTCGCTTCGGGTGAAGCCCCGATAGGCCGCGGCGTGGGGTGCCCGATGGGGCCCGTCGTCGCGGAGGCCCTCAGGGGTCGGCGTGACGGTGAGCACGACGTCGGTGGCCATCGGCCACCAGCCGTAGTAGCGGCCGCCGACCGCGACATCGGGGTGCGCGGACTCCACCAGATCGGCCCAGCCCATGGCGGGCACTCGACCCCACGGGAGCTCGGTGGGGTAGAAGTCCCAATAGGCCAAGATGTCGCCGGCCACTGCGTAGGTGACGGTGTTGGCCGTCAGCGCGACCCGGTCGATGCGCATGCGCACCTGGCCCTCGGCCAGCGGCTCGGGTTGGGTCTCGACCAGCCGGGTGGTGCGCAGATCGGTGCGGTCGACTTCGAGCGAGAGTGTCATGGCTCGATCGTAGGTCGATCGCATCGGTCGCATCAGCGGTCGATCTTTGCCAGGATCGAGGACGGCGAATCGGCACGGAGCCGACCTCGACGCGCAGGAGAGCACATGAAGCGAACACTGGGCCCGGCGATCGCGGCGTTGGCCGTTCTGGCAGCGCTGCTCTCGATGGCAACGCCCGGGTCGGCTGCGCCCGGTGATGCCGACACGCTCGTCCGGCCCCTGCCGATCGGCAACCAGATCCTCCAGGTGTTCGTGTCCCCCGACGGGGCTCGCGTCCTGTACACGCTGAACACCGCCGGCAACGCAGGCATCGAGCTGTGGTCGGTGCCCGCCGAGGGCGGTCGAAGGACGCGGCTGAGTACGGCAGGGTCATCGGCGGGCGAGGTGCTGATCACCCCGGACTCGCGTCGTGTGGTGTTCACCGAGAGCCGACCCGGGCGCAGCGGCGAGGTGTTCTCGATTCGGATCGGTGGCGGTGGCCGCGTCCGCCTGAGCCCGTCGATCGGCACGACTGGCTTCGCCGGCGCTGCCGAGATGTCGGCCGACGGACGCCGTGTGGTCTTCTTGCACCGAAGCGACATCAACGATTCCCCCGAACTCTGGTCTGCCCCCACCGGTGGCGGCGCGGCCGTCAAGCTCAACGGACCCATGGTGCGTTTCGGCGTCGTGGAGACCTTCGCCATCTCACCGGACTCCACCACCGTGGTGTTCGTCGCCGACAAGGACGTCGACAACACCACCGAGCTGTACGCCGTGCCGATCGAGGGCGGGCCAGTCACCAAGCTCAACGGGGACCTGGGCTTCGGTGAGGTCAACACCTTCTTCGAGGGCGACGGATTCATCATCTCGCCGAACTCGACCCGGGTGGTCTTCTGGGCACGAGAGGGCGTGTCGGCCTTGTGGCGCCTGTGGTCGGTGCCCATCGGGGGCGGTCCCATGATCGAACTCAACGATTCCGAACCCGATGCCATCCGCAGCGGGGTCGAACGAGCCCAGATCTCGCCGGACTCCTCCCGGGTCGTGTACGGCATCCGGGATGGGGCCCTGTCGAGTGACCTGTATTCCGTCCCGATCGGCGGTGGTGCCCCCGTGCAACTCAGCCCGCC
This sequence comes from uncultured Acidimicrobiaceae bacterium, assembly GCA_963716795.1. GTDB lineage: Bacteria > Actinomycetota > Acidimicrobiia > Acidimicrobiales > UBA8592 > CAVQUE01. The sequence goes on from CAVQUE010000015.1 coordinate 288,698, forward strand.
GAGACTCGGGGGCGCGAGGCCGTCTACGGCGAGCCCATCATCACCCCGGACGCACGAACGGTCGTGTTCATCACGGTGCTCGACAATCGCTCACCCATCGAACTCACCTCGGTCCCGATCGCCGGCGGCCCACGTACCAATCTGGCCGCGCCGATTCCCGAGCGTGGCCGCCTGCTGCTCATGGACGAGTTCCTCCCCGATGGCCGAGTGATGTACGTGGCCTCGACGCGCACGGCAGAATCCGCAGATCTGTTCGCGGTGCACCCCGACGGCACGCGCCGGACCCGTCTCAGCCGCCCGTTCACCGCACGAGGGTCGGTGTTCAACGCCGAACTGGTCGGAGATGGCGCGTCGGTTCTCTACTCGGGCAGCCTGCGCAGCACGAGCACGAGCCGACCCGACTACTGGGTCGTGCCGTCATCGGGAGGCCGCTCGACGTTGGTCTCGGGTGCCATCGGCGCCGATTCGACCATCCTGGCCCAGGCACTGCTCCCCGATGGGTCCGGATTCGTGGTGGCCGTGCGCGAGCAGCGAAACGGTGCCTTCCGTGATTCGATCCTGCGCATCGACCTCGGCGCCGGTGGCCCTGTTCCCCGATGCGGGGGCCAACCCGCGACGATCGTCGGTTCCGCCCGCGGCGAGACCCTGCGTGGGACGCCGGGGCGCGACGTCATCGTCGGTCTCGGCGGAAACGACCGCATCATCGGCCGTGGCGGCAACGACCTGATCTGCGGTGGTGGCGGCAGGGACCGTCTGCTCGGCGGAGGCGGCAACGACCGTCTGTTGGGTCAGGGTGGCCGCGACCGCCTGGTCGGTGGGCCAGGCCGCGACACCTGTCGTGGGGGTCCCGGAGCCGACGTTCGCCGGTCCTGCGAGCGTGGTCGGGGCTGACCCGGCTTCACCGGTGATCCCGATGGGCCTGCCCCGCCACGCGTGACAGCGAGCAGAAACGCGGCCAGGCTCGCGCCATGAGGGAAGCGAGGCCGCCCGGCCCGCCAGGCCCTGAGGGGGAACCATGAGCAGACCGATCCTCGACGGCGTCCGGGTCGTCGACATGACCCAGTACCTGGCCGGCCCGACGGTCACCCGACTGCTCGCAGAGATGGGCGCCGACATCGTCAAGATCGAACAAGCCTCCACACGGCGACCCCAGCCGCCACTACGCCGTCGTGAACGACGGACGGTCCGGCTACTTCGTGCAACAGAACCGCGGCAAGAAGAGCCTCTGCATCGACTTCGACCGCCCCGAGGGACGGGCAGGTGCTCGACGAGCTCATCGGCCGGGCAGACATCCTCGTCGAGAACTACGGCCCGGGCGTGCTCGAACGCCGGGGCCTCGACTGGGCGTCGCTCGCGCCCGCCCATCCTCGGCTGATCATGGCGTCGATCTCGGGCTACGGCCGCCAGGGCGCCTACAGCGACCGGGTCGCATTCGACATGATCGCCCAGGCCCAGAGCGGCATCATGGCACGTCACCGGCGCACCCGACGGACCGCCGCATGCCGGTGGGAACCTCGGTCGCCGACGTCGGCGCCGGCGTGCACGCCACCACGGCCATCGGGTTCGCGTTCTTCCATCGCGAGCGCACCGGCGAGGGTCAGCACCTCGACATCTCCATGGTCGACTCGCTGTTCCACATGCACGAGATCGGCATCCAGGGCCCGCCGCTCACCGGCATGCGCTGGACCCCCAAGCGATCCGGTCATCGGTCGGCGCTGAACTCCCCCCTCGGCGCCTTCGAGGGCACCGCAGGGCTGGATCGTGATCCAGGTGATGGAACGCCAGTGGCCTGGATTCTGTCGGGCCATGGGCCGCCCCGACCTCGAGGGCGACGACCGATTCGCGGCCATGCGGAACCGGCAGAAGAACCGCGACGAACTCAACGCCCTCATCGAGGTCTGGGCCAAGAGCTTCGCCACCGACGACGACCTCATCGCCGCCCTCGAAGCCGAGCGCGTGCCGTGCGCCAAGGTCCTGAGCCCGACCGATGCGATCGGGCATCCGCACTTCGAGTCCCGCGGCGCGATCCTGCGTGTGCGGGACCCGATCCTCGACGAGGTCGTGGTCCCGGCGAGCCCGCTGCGCTTCTCGGCACAGCCCGAGCCACTCGATCTCGTCGCGCCGCTGCTCGGTGAACACAACACAGCAGTGCTGACCGAGTTGGGCTACGACCTCGACGCGATCAAGGCCCTAGCCGACGCCGGCGTGCTGGTCTCGGGCGATCGCTGACTCGCCTGCTCCCGGAGCTGTGCCAGCACCTCGTGGGCAGGTCGCGGGTGTGCGAACACGAAGCCCTGGGCGCGGGTGCACCCGAGCTCGATGAGCAGCGCCGCGGTCGCATGGTCCTCCACGCCTTCGGCCACGACATCGAGTGCGAGCTCTGACGCCAGGTAGGCGGTGGAGCGGACGATCGCCTGATCGGTGCGGTCAGACGCCAGATCGGTGATGAAGGACCGGTCGATCTTCACCTGGGTGAACGGGACGTCGCGCAGCCGGATGAGCGACGAGAAACCTGTCCCGTAGTCGTCGAGGGCCAGGCCGAGGTCGAAGTCCCGCAGGTCGCTCAGCTTGGTGGTGAGCTCGTGGATGTCATCGTGGAGGTCGCGCTCGGAGATCTCGATGGTGAGGTGTTCCAAGGGGTGGCCCGCCGAGCGCAGGGCTTCCAGCGCCGGGATCAGGCGATCCGATCGCAAGCCGGTGGCGGTCATGTTCACGGCCACCTCGATCGGCGTGACCTGAGCGACGGCATCCGCGGCGAACTCGGTGGCTTTCGCAAAGGCGAGCCAGTCGAGGCGGGCTGCGAGCCCACCACGCTCGATGGCCGGAAGGAACGATGACGGCAACAAGATGCCGTGCTCGGGATGATGCCATCGGGCCAGACCCTCGACGGCCACGATGCGGCCTGTCGCCGAGCTCGACGATGGGCTGGAACCAGAGCGTGACCTCGTCCTCGAGCGTCCGGGTCAGATGCGAGACCGTCGACAGCTGTGCTGTGTTCAACGACGGTGGTCGCTGGCTGAACACCACGATGTCCGAGCGGGTCCGCTTGGCCTCGTACATGGCGATGTCGGCGTCGCGCAGCAGGTCTCGCGAGGTGGCTCCAGCCCAACCGACGGCGATGCCGACCGATGCCGCGAGGCGGATCTCGACACGTTCGATCGTGCGCGGTGCGCCCAACACGGCCAACACGTTGCGGGCGACACGCTCCGCGGCGGCACGCGGGTCCGACGAGTTGATCAACAGCCCGAATTCGTCGCCGCCGAGGCGACACACCTTGACCTCGTCGTTCTCGAGCGCGCCGAGGTCCGCGCCGACACGTCGCAGCAGCTCGTCACCCGCGGGATGGCCGAGCGTGTCGTTGATCCACTTGAAGTCGTCGAAGTCGATGATGGCCACGGCGTGACGGGTCGGATCGGACCGCAGCCCCGAACGCAGCCCGTCGAGGAGGATGTCGCGGGTCCGGAGTCCGGTGAGCGGATCGTGCTCGGCGCGGTGACGCAACTCCTGCTTGGATCGTTCGAGGGCGGTGACGTCGATCGCGACGCCGGCGAGAACGTGGCGCCCGTCCATGTCGGCTCGACGGGCGAAGACGCGAAGCCATCGAGGCTCACCGTCGGGATGGAGGTAGCGCGCGGTCGCTGCGGTGTCGTCGCCGTTCGCGAAGCGGGCGACGATCCAGTGGTCGCTCTGGTGGAAGTGTGGTGCGAGTGGCTGGGCGGCGAACTCCGCCGGAGACCGTCCGAGGATCGGTTCGACCTGACCCCTCAGTGACAGCACGGAGAAGTCGTCCGCATCGAGCTCGAAGAACATGGCCGAGGACGATTCGATGAGCATCTCGGTCCGACTCGCCGCCAGCTCGATCCGTCGCCGCTGCCAGCGCGCATAGCCACCGACCGGCGCCACGGTGAGACCGACCGCCAGGATCGCAGGTGCGCCTTCGTCCCAGAACCCGCGGCTGCTCGCGACGAGCGCGAACGCGGCGAGGAAGCCGAACGCGAGCGGCAGGTATTCGTGCACCGTCATCGTTGCGGTCGCGGCGACCACGGCCATCATGCCGATGCACAGCGCGATCATCCACGCCGCAGGTGCGAGCGCGACGAGGACCAGGATGGCGACGAGGTCGTGGAGGATGTGCAGGCGATCGACGTGGCGTCGCGGGGCCCGGTACTCGATCGCCAGGTTCAGCGGGAGGTGGACGAAGGCGAGCAGTGCGGCGATGACGACGCGGTTGGGTCCGGCGATGTCCACGACCATGGCCATGATCGCCAGGCCGAGAAAGGCCGCGGAGCGTTGCTCGGCGAGGAAACGGGGCCGCTGCGGGCCACCGGCCCATCCGGCGCTGTCCTCCGGGGTGTCGAACGCGCGGCGAATGGCAGCTCGTGCGCGTGCGGGACCCGTCATGATCCGATCATCGGCCGGCTGTGCCCACAGATGAGCACAGGCCGGGTGCGTTCTGTGGACTGAGTCGGCCGGCCCACGTGGCCATCGCCGGCTCATCGGCGCAGGTCGTAGGCTCGGGCGTCGTGACCGCATCCGACTTCGATCCCGACGCCGTGCCGGTGCGTCCGGCGGCGACCGTGCTGATCCTCGATGAGCGACCGGATCTGCAGGTGTTGATGCTCAAGCGCAACGCCCGGTCGATCTTCGTCGGCGACATGTGGGTCTTCCCGGGTGGCGCTGTCGATCCCGGCGATGCGACCGCCCGCGCCGACGCGGCGGTCGAGCACCTGACCGACACCGCAGCCAGTCGCACCCTCGGCGTGCCCGGTGGCGGGATCGCCTACTGGGTGGCCGCGCTACGCGAGACCTTCGAAGAGGCCGGCGTGCTGTTGGCGCGCCCGCGCGGCGACGCAGCGCTCATCGATCTCAGCCGACCCGACGTCCAGACCCGGTTCGAGCACCACCGGGACACGGTCAACGACGGCACGGGCGACTTCATCGATGTCGTCATCGCCGAGGACCTGTTGCTCGACGGCGCCGACGTGCACTACGTCGCGCACTGGATCACGCCGAGCGGGTCGCCGCGCCGCTACGACACCCGCTTCTTCGTGACGGCGATGCCGCCGGGGCAGGTTCCGCTCCACGACGACGACGAGGCCGTGCACCACGAGTGGGTTCGTCCCACAGACGCGCTCGCCGCGAACGTGTCCGGCGAGATGGTGATGCTCACGCCGACGATCGCGATGCTCGCACGCCTGGCTGCGTTCGGCGACGCCGCCACCGCAGTTGCCGCTGCCGCAGCTGCTCCGGACGACGGGAGCCTCGACGAGGTGGTGCGGATCCGGCGCGATGTCGACGGCCCGGGCCGGGTGGCCGTGCCCGCCGACCCGGACTACCTCGATGCCGACGAGCACGTCGAGTCCGGGATTCTGCGCTGGCCCGTACCGACCTGACCCCGCCGGCGAGTGTCCGGTTCGGTGCCTCGACGGTGCTTTGGTAGCGTCAAAGTCCATGGTCGAATCCAATAGTCCCGGTGCACTCCCCCGTCGTTCGGTGGGGGCCACCGGCTTGGAGGTGACGGCGGTGACCTTCGGTTCGGCGCCGCTGGCGTCGGTGTTCTGGGGCAACGACGCCGACACCGCCATCGCCGCGGCGAGCGCGGCCCGCGAGGCAGGCATCGCATTGTTCGACACCGCCCCCTTCTACGGGCTCGGTGAGGCCGAGGAGCGCGTCGGTGCGGCGCTCGCCGGGAGTGATCCTTCGGCGGTGCTGGTCGCCACCAAGGTCGGGCGCACCCTGGTCGGCGAGGGTGCGGCGCGCGATGTCGTCTTCGACTACTCGGCCGACGCCGTGCGTCGCCAGCTCGATGCCAGTCTGGCCCGCCTCGGCCGCGACCGAGCCGACATCGTCCACATCCACGATCCCGAAGACCATCTGCGGGCGGCGCTCGACGAGTGCCTGCCGACGTTGGTTGCGTTGCGAGACGAGGGAACCGTCGGGGCGATCTCGGTCGGTACCAACGTGTGCGCCACGGCGATGACGTTCCTGCGCGAAGGCGAACCCGACGCGGTGATGGTCGCCGGTCGCCTCACGCTGCTCGATCAGTCTGCGCTCGACGAGGTCGTTCCCGAGTGTGAACGCCGGGGCGTGCCGTTGCTGGCCGCTGGGGTGTTCAACAGCGGCGTCCTGGCCGATCCGAACCCCGGACGCTGGTTCGACTATGCACCTGCCGACGAGGCCACCATCACCCGTGCCCGCGAGATCCAGCGGATCTGCGAAGGGCACGGGGTGGCCCTGCGCACCGCGGCCATGGCCTTTCCGCTCCGGTACGCACCGGTGGCCACCGTGGTCGTGGGCATGGCCACCCCAGCCGAGGTGCACGAGAACATCGCCGCACTCTCGACCGCGATCCCCTCGTCGCTCTGGGCGGATCTCGGCCTCTGATCTCAGCCTCGGCCGTTCCGACGGATCTCGATCCGTTGGGCTCGCCCCGACACCCGCTACCTCGATCGGGGGAGCCAGGCCGCCTCGTTCTGGCAGGTCCGGCCCCATGGGCTGGCCACAGGCGACCCGCTCGCCCGCGAGACCTTCCCCCTGCGGCGCGCCATGCCATCGGTCGGGTGAGCTCGACCGCCGAACCTCGCCACTCAGACGCTGCCGGCCGAGACGTGCACGAAGCGGGTCGCCGAACGACCCCGCGGCCGCCAACGATGTCGCAGCGCCGTGGTGTACACGATGGTGTCGCCGGCGCTGAGATCGTGGGTGATGATCTCGCCGTCGGTGGTTTCGAGATCGACCGACAGGCGGCCGACCTTCACGTGGATCATCTCTCGGCCGTCAGAGGAGAAGAAGCCACCGAGATCCGAGCCCGGCTCGACCTCGTACTCGGCGGCGCTGAACGGCTCGCCCAGACCGGTCAGCTGGCGACGAACGTTCGCGTCGTCGTCGTCGGTGACGCGATAGCGCTGCCCCTCGCCACGACGGGTGACGACCACGTCGGCGGCGACCGGTCCCGCCAGCAACCGTTCGGGAGTGGTGTCGAGCACGCGCGCGATGGCGAACAACGAGATCAGGCTCGGCGCCGCGAACGCTGTCTCCACCTGGCTGAGGAACGGCACCGACAGGCCGGTTCCGTCGGCGACCTTGCTGAGCGTGAGGCCGAGTTGGGTCCGTCGCGCCCGAACGGCCTGACCGAGTTCGGCCAGTGCGTCCGCATCGGCGATGTCGGGGGTAACAGCGCTCACGAGCGGCCGAGTGTATCGGGCTGTCCGAGGGTGCCTTCGGGTCCGTGCCGGGCCAGACTCGAGCGTTGATGACCACGAGCCGGCAGCCCACGAGTCCCGACGATCGAGCCGACGTCGTGGTCGTCGGCGGCGGCCACAACGGGCTCGTCTGTGCGGCGTACCTGGCTCGCGCCGGCCTCGACGTCGTGGTCGTCGAAGCCAACGATCAGTGTGGTGGCGCACTGTTCGGGTCGGTCCTCGACGGGGTCTCGGTCGAACACGGCGGCGTCGAACACACCACCATCGTGGCGTCGACCATCCCCGACGAGCTCGACCTCGAGCGCCATGGTCTCCGCTACGCCCACCGGACCCTCGGCGGGATCCATCGCTTCGGCGATGGCACCGAGGTCGCTCATCGCCGACACCGCCGACGCGACCGCGGCGTCGATCCGGGAGTTGAGCGATCACGATGCCGATGCCTGGCTCGAGCTGAGCGACCTGGCGACGCGGATGTTCGCACTGGTCGGCGCGCTGGGCGAGGGGCGACCGGTGACCATGGCTACGTTGCGCCGGGCGTCGGGGGCGTTGGGTGCGACCGATCGGGCACTGGTGACGCTGGCGACCTCGTCGGTCGCGGAGGTGGCCGAGGCCTGGTTCGAGGACCCGTACGTGCGGGCGATGGCCATCGCCCGGGCCGGGTTCTCCGGCCTGCCGGGCTGGGCACCGGGCACCGGCGCGGTCTTCTGCCTGACGCCGGCGGGTCATGGGCGCCGGTACTCCCGACCCGTCGGCGGGTCGGCCGGGTTCGTCGACGCCCTCGTCGCCTGCGTGCAGGACGCCGGCTGGTCGAGTCCGAACCGGATGGCGGGTGGCGTCGATCGTCGGTGGCGCGGCGACCGCACGGGGCGCTGGCGGAACTGATGACTCCGGTTCGGCGCGTGGACAGGGCGATGGATGGACGGTCGTGTCGGGCGACGGCGACCGCATCTGGGCCCGGGTCGGTGTGGTCACGGCGTGCGCCCCTCAGGACGCCATGCTGGGTCTCGTCGAGCCAGCAGACGCTGGTTCCCGCTCGGTTGCGCGAGCGCCTCGCCGATGCCGAGGTGGTCACCGCGAACCTGAGCCAGTTCACCATCGCCGCAGCCCTCGACGGGTCGCCCGACCTGCCCGACCCGGTTGGCCCGGCCGGCTCGGGTGGTCGTGCAGGCTCGGTCGATGACGAGCGTGCCGGCACCATGTGGTGGCTGATGGGCGATCCGGCCGACGCCATGCACAGCCACGCCACCGCCGCAGTGGGCCGCCTCCCCAGCCGCCCGGGTGTCCTGGTGACGTTCCCGTCGGTCATGGACCCGTCGCTCGCGCCCGCGGGCCGGTCGTCGATGTGGGTCAATGGGTTCCTGGCGCATCGCCTCGACGGCGGGCGCCGCTGGGGACCCGAGGACGCCGTCGCCGCATCGGAGGCGGTGTGGTCGACCATCGACGCCTGCCTGCCCGGCGTGCGTGCCCAGGTGACCGCCGAGGTCTTCACCTCACCGGATGACCTGACGGCGCGCACCGGCGCCGTGAACGCCGGCGGCCATCTGGCAGCGACGCTGGAGCAGCTGATGGGCGGCCGACCGGTGCGCGGCTATGCGCGCCACCGGGCCGGCGCCGGCGGGCTGTACCTGACCGGTGCCGGCACCGGCCAAGGCCCATCGATCAGTGGCCTCCCGGGCCGATCCTGCGCAGAGGCGGTCCTCGACGACCTCGCCGCTGGCGGCCTGAGTGGTCGCGCCCGAAGCGCGGTCACGGGAGCGCGGGCCGAAGCCCGCCGAGCCCGGAACCTGTTGGGTCAGCTCCGACGACCCTGAGACGAGAGAAGTGGGAAGCGCCCAGCGCTCGCCCCCATCCATCAGGGGCCGTGGCGGGTGATGGGTCGAGGCGGCGGGATCGTTCGGTCGTGGGTGCCGTCGGGCCGGGTGAGGTGCAGCGTCCGGTCGGCGTCCATGGTGAGCTTCCAGCCGTCGTCGTGGATGCGGTGGTGCCAGCGCTTGGAGATGGGGACCAGGTTGTGGAGCTCGGTTTCGCCGCCCGCCTCGAAGGGCACGTTGACGTGGTGGACGTCGCACGCCCAAAAGGGCGTGGTGTCGTCGATGGGACACGTCGGGTAGAGCCCACGCAGTGCGAGGCGATGTGCCCGCGTGGCCGAACGTCGGGTGCAGCCGACCGTGACTGGCCGGCCGATCTGGTCATAGAGGATGGCGTAGACGTCGGTGTCACATGCAAGGCGGGCCGCCGCACGCGGATCGACCGGGCCGCCGCGCCAGTGTTCGGCGACAGACCCGGGGTGTGGACCGTGGAGCAGCGTGTGGGCGTCGATGATGACGCCGACACCCATGCGCGCGGGTGCGGCGAGATCGTCGTCGCCGAGGCAACCGAAGGCCCCGGGATATGAACCCTTGCCTGGAGCGGGATCGTCCCAGGGCCCCGACGGCGCGCCCGGCTCGGTGCCGAGTATCGGGCCGCCACCGGCGCCAGTGCGCCGGGTGACCAGATCGAAGAAGGCCGCGGCGCGGTCGTTGTTGGTGACGGCGCGTTGGCCGGCGGGGCGGTGGTCGGCGATCTGGCGGGCTCGGCGCTCGACGATGTCGTTGGCGATCGTGCCGCGCTCGTCGTCGAGGCGTCCGATGATGTCCCAGGATCCGTCGGGTCGGTGGATGAGGCGAAAGGCGGACGCCAGGATGGCCTTCTCGGCCGCCGACAGCTCGTCGTCATCACGGTCGCGCACCTCGGCGATCAGGCGGTCCAGCCAGATCCGGAACTTCTCGGGACGCATCGAGGCCTGGTTGCGGGCGATGGTGCGGTCGTGGGCGGCGAGGCGTGCGAGTTCGGTCTCGGACAGTCCGCCCGTCCGCTTGGCGAGATGGTCGGCGTTCTCGACCCGTGCGGCGCCGGCACCGGCGGCCCCGCCCGAGAGCGGGAGGGGCTCGGCAATGCCGGCGCGTGCGGTGTCGGTGTCGGTCGCCTCGGCCGACTGATCGCCGTCGGGGTCGACGACGTCTTCGGTAGCGGCGCCTGATCCGGTGGTCTCGCGGTGCTTCGCCTCGCCTGCGAGGCGGGTCATGAACCCGGCCAGCGCCTTGCGGCCGGCCTGGGCCAGTGCCCCGAACGCCTTCAGCTCCTGCTCGTGCGCAACGGTGAGGTCGGCGGCCAGTGCGGCGTCGAGATCGGCGAGAACTCCCATGGATCGAACAATAGTTCGATCGAGCCGGGTATGCAACAGAAAGGGCGAGAAAACTCCGAGAAGCACGCATGTCACGAAAAAAGCTGCGTAATGCAGTAGAGACAGATCTCCGCGCTGCGAACGAACGACGATTGCCGAGGGCAGGCTGCGCGGCCGAACGCGTCAGAACGAGCGCGCCGGGACTGCGTGGTCCCGACGTAGGCGCGCCATCTCGACGGTGAACTCTCGTCGCATCTCGGTGCGGGTGCCCTCGTCGATCCACGCGGCGTCCACCGCAGCGAGGGAGAAGTCCTCGAGTTCGTCGAGGGCGCAGCCGAAGGCGTCGGTCACCACGGCGTACTCGTCGGCGAGGTCGATACCGAACATCGCGGCGTTGTCGGAGTTGAGCGTGACCAGCACGCCGGCGTCGCGCATCGCGAGTACGGGGTGCTCGTCGATCGAGTCGACCAGCCCGATCGACCTGTTCGAGGTCGGGCACACCGTGCATGCGATGCCGATGTCGGCGACACGGGCCGTCAGCTCGGAGTCGTCGAGGAGACTGAAGCCGTGGTCGATCCGTTCGACGCCCACGACGTCGAGGCCGGTCGCGATGTCTGCGGCCGGGCCCTCCTCGCCGAGGTGCATCGTGGTGTGCAATCCCCGCGCACGGGCGTGTGCGAAGGGTTCGGCCAGCGCAGCCAGGTCGACGCCCATCTCGCCGGCGTCGCCGCCGACGCCGATCAACAGGTCGCGGTCACAGCCCGCCGCGAGGTCGATCAGCTCACGAGCGGGACCGGGACCCGAGGGCTTGTCGATGTCGCAGATCATGGCGCAGTCGATGCCGGTGTCGGTCCGGGCTGCTGCGACCCCGGCGGAGATCCCGTCCCAGATGGTCGAGAAGGCGACGCCCTTGCGCATCAGGAACGTCGGTGAGAAGAACATCTCGCGTCGGCGGACCCCGGCCTCGGCGGCGATGACGAGGCTCTCGTAGGTGACTCGCGCGAGGTCATCGGCCCGCACCAGCGTGCGACAGACCAGGTCGAAGACCCGCAGGAAGTCGGCCAGATCGCGATATCGGTACAGGTCGGCCGGGTCGTCGACTCCGAGGTCGACGCCGTTGGCGGCGGCGAGCTCGGCCACCGTGGTCGCCGGAGCGGCACCCTCGACATGGACATGGAGCTCGACCTTCGGCAGCGACCGGATGTGCTCCGGCGTCGGCAGCAGCGCGGCGACCATCAGGTGGTCGAGCGACCCTTCTCGTGGTCGGGGAACACCTCGGCGTAGGTGTCGCCCGGCTGGTACGGGAACCGTTCGGCGACGTCGTCGGGCAGGCTGACGCCCAGGCCCGGCGCGTCCGGTGCCGAGATCTGGCCATCGACGATGTCGTCGAGGCCGATGGCGGGGCCGCCCACCTCGGTGATCAACGGTTGCCAGGGGTCGATGTCGTACTCGCACAACGGGGCGTCGGCCGCCACGGCCCAGTGCAGGTTGGCGGCGAGGCCGATGATCGTGGGGCCTCCGACGTGGGGGTACAGGGCGATGTCGTTCTGTGCGGCCAGCGCTGCGATCTCCATGCACGCGGCGATGCCGCCACAGATCGACGCATCGGGCTGGAACACGTGCGCCGCGCCGGCCCGAGCGAGCTGGTCGAACTGGTGGATCGAATAGACCCGTTCGCCGACTGCCACCGGGATGGGGGTGCGCTCGGCCAACCACGCCATGCCCTCGATGCGCATCTGGGGCACCGGTTCCTCGTGGAAGTCGATGTGGAGATCGGCCAGCGCCTCGTCGAGCTCGAGCGCCGTGCGGGGATCGTGGAACCAGTAGGAGTCCACGCCGATGAGCGCATCGGGCCCGACGTGCTCCCGGACCGCGGCGACGGTGGCGACATCGTCGGCGACCGAGCGACCGAGGCGCACCTTGAACCCGGTGAAGCCGTGTTCGAGCGCCTGATCGAAGTAGTGCGCGTGGTAGGCGGCGTCCTCGTCGAACATCGTGGTGCCGGTGCCGTAGAGGCGCAGTGGCCGGTTGGCGGCACCGAGCAGCCGGTGCAGCGGCAGCTCGGCTGCCTGGCCCAGGATGTCCCAGCAGGCGATCTCGATGGCGCCGATCACCTGACTGCTCAGGCCTTCCCATCCGAGGTAGCCGTCGAGCAGCACGTGCATCTGCGCGAGGCGGCCACGGATGTCGGTGGGGTCGGTGCCGAGCAGGGGCGCAGCACAGACGTCGCGTACCGCCGCGGAGAACACCGTGGGGTAGCTGTGGCCCCAGTTGGTGCTGGCCTCGCCCCAGCCGACCAGGCCGGCGTCGGTCTCGACACGAACGACCGCGAAGCTTCGGGCCATGGGCGGGTCGACCTTGCGGTAGCCGAGCTCGATGGGGTCGATGGCGGTGATCTTCACGGGAACCTCGGTTGGTGAATCGATTGGTGACAGGTGTGACGGGAGGGCTTCACGCGTGGTGGTGGGCCACCAGGTCGGCGAGGATGCGACGCATCTCGACGGTGTTGCGGTCGGCGCGGGTGTGGACCTCGGCCTGGAGGTCGATGGGGGTGACGTGGGTGGTGAACTTCTCCAGCATCGCCTTGTCCTCCGCGCCGACGGCCATCTGGAACGCGATGGCGTCCTCGACGGTCGTGCGCCCGTCGGCGATGTCGTTCCGCAGGTCGAAGACGTAGACCTTCGTGGTGTCGACATCGACGGGCTGGTGGAAGAAGCAGATCGTCAGCACCACGTCCTCGGCCGGGTACTCGATGCGTAGCCGGAGTGAGTAGGGGGCCTGATACCAGAAGGTGTCGTGACGTTCGTCGGTGGCGTAGGTCTCGGCGCCGTGGGAGTCGGCGAGCTTCTTCGCCGAGTGCGAGAACGCACAGGTGAAGCCCCAGCCGTCGCGCTCGACGGTGTACGCAGGGACCTCGAACGCGTCGGGATCGCCGAAGGTGGCGGCGTGGAGCATCGCCAGATGGCCCTGGTCGAGGAAGTTCTCGGTGAGCTGACCGGCACCGGCGGTCCAGGTCTGGTCGGGCAGGGCGGCCACGACGAAGGCGGGATCGTCCCATTCGGGGATGTCGAGGATGGGCGCCACCGGCTCGTCGAGCGCCAGCCACACCAGGTCGTAGCGCTCGGTGACGGCCGCAGCGGTCGCGACCCGGGCCTTGGGGGGAATGGGCGCACCGTCGCCGATCGCAGGGATGTGGACACAGCCGCCGTCGGGTGCGAACCGGTACCCGTGGTACGGGCACTGCAGGGTGCCGTCGATCACCGCACCGGCGCTGAGCGGGGCGTAGCGGTGGGGACAGCGATCGGCCATGCCGACGAGCTCGCCGTCGATGCGAGCGACCGCCCAGTCCTCGCCGAGGAGGCGCACACCGACGACCTGGCCCTCGGCCACATCGGCGCTGCGGCAGACCGGATGGAACCAGCTGCGCAAGGCGGGGTCGATGTTGTCGATCGTGGTCTGCACCGTGCCCTCCCGTGGTTCGTGCGGCAGCCCGAGTCACTGTAGGGATTCCGACGTTTCGCCTCGGTTTCGCCTTCGTTACGTCCGCGATCGGACTGGCGCATCGTGTTTGATCGTATCAAAGTGTCCAGAGCTGCTCGGGCGAGAACGCAGCGGTCGCGCCAAGACCTACCGGGACTTCGGTAGCGAGTACGCCCGCCTCCAGAACGAACGGATCGCGGCCTACACCGAGTACCGCGACGACGTCGCCACCGGCGCCTACCCCGAACCGGGCCACACGCTGCGGATCGCCGACGACGAGCTGGCCGCGTTCCTGGCGTCGATGGACGCCCAGGACTGAGAGCCCGGGGGTCCAGTGGTGAGGCCCGGTGGTGTGGTCCACACTGGCGCTATGCCCTCCGCAACGGTGAACGGGATCGAGATCTACCACGAGTTCCACGGGACGGGGCCGCTGCTGTTGAGCATCGGGGGCAGCGGCGGCGATCTGCGGCAGTCGCCGGCGGCCGCCTCGCCGTTCGCCCGGGACTTCACGGTGCTGGCCTATGACCAACGGGGGCTCGGGCGCACGTCGAAACCGGCGACGGCCTACACGATGGCCGACTACGCAGATGATGCGGCAGCGCTGGTCCGAGCGGTCGGTCGGGAACACTGCCACGTGGTGGGCACCAGCTTCGGCGGCATGGTGGCGCTGAACCTCGTGCTGCGCCACCCCGACGTCGTCGACCGGCTGGTGCTGTGCTGCACCTCGCCGGGCGGTTCGATGGCCTCGTACCCCCTGCACGAACTCCACGACCGTGACCCGGCCGAGGTGCTGGCGCTGCGCATGCGGCTGCTCGACGAGCGCTGGGATCCCGACGCCACCGAACCCATCCCAGGCCTCGGCGCGGCCTATGCGTTCATCGAACGCAACGTGCTGACCACATCCGAGGACCCCGAGATCGCTGCAGGCATGCGGCGCCAGCTCGAGGCCCGGGCCGGCCACGACGTGATGGATCGCCTGGGCGAGATCACCGCCGAGACGCTGGTGTGCGCCGGACGCCACGACATGACTGCGCCGCTGGAGAATTCGCAGTACCTGGCCGACCACATCCCCGACGCCACGCTGGCAGTCTTCGACGGCGGCCACGTCTTCTTCCTCCAGGACAGCTCCGCGAACCCGACGATGATCGAGTTCCTCCAGGCCTGACAGAAGCGGCTGGGGTCGAGGGCCGGGTGGTTCCGGCGCGGTCAGCCGGCGGCGGGCACCACCAGGACAGGGACCGTCGACACCTGCACCAGGGCGTGGCTGGTCGACCCCAGCGGCAGCGCGGCGGCGTTGCCGCGGCCGTGGCTGGCCACGATGATCAGGTCGACCGCCTCACGGTCGGCGACCCGCGGCACCGCCAGGACGGGCGGCCCATCCTCCAGGAGGCAGGTGTGGTCGACGCCGGCCTCGACCAGCGGTGCACACCACTCTTCGCGCAGGCGTCGTTCGACCTCGGCCCGTACCGCCGACGCCGGCTCGGCCTCCATCCCGGGGAGGCGTTCCAGGAGCCCGACGGCGTGCACGAGCAAGACCCGTGCGCCCAACTGCGACGCCAACCCCGCGGCATAGCGGACACCGCGCTCGGCGCTGGCCGACCCGTCGGTCCCGACAAGCATGACCGCAACCGAGCCCGGCGTCGGCGCGTCGTCCGCGACGGCAGGAGAGGGTGCGTGATCGTCGGTGTCGGTCATGGGCGCCAGCGTCGCCGCTGCCGCTGGTCCCACGCAAGCGCGAAGGGTTCCCGCACGGCGGGGAACCGCAGGGGTCAGCTCGGGCGGGTGGCGCCGGTGGCGTCGAACAGGGCGTCGATCTCGGCGAGGTGGAGGTCGGCCATGTGCTCGACGTCGGGCACCAGCTCGCGGGCAGCGACGATGCCGATGTCGAGGCTGTCGACGTAGCTGTGGACGGTGATGTTGAGGCCCATGCCGTCGGTCACGATCGAGACCGGGATGTAGTTCTGGAGCTGGGCACCGGCGAAGTACAGCGGCGAGCGAGGCCCGGGCACGTTGGAGATCGTCAGGTTCGCCGGCAGGTGGATCCGATCGGCCAGCTTGAGGCGCGAGACGAGTCGCATCGCCGAGGAGGTCACCAGCGGCGTGAGGGTCTCGGTGAACTCACCGAGGGCGTCCTCGGGAACCACATCCAGCTGGTGTTTGGCGTCGACCATGGCGTCGTGGCAGCGCTGCATGCGCTCGAGCGGATCCGCGAGATGGGTCGGGACCTCGGCCAGGATCGCCGAGACGCGGTTGGTCCACGGGTCGGCCTCGGCGCCGGTGCGGATCGAGACGGGCACCATGGCCCGCAGTGGCTCGTCGGGCAGGGCGTCGTGATCGATCAGGTACGCCCGCAGTGCGCCCGCACAGATCGCCATGACCACGTCGTTGACGGTGCATCCCGCGGCGTCCTTGAGGGCCTTGATGTCGGCCATCGACGCCGACCGCAGTGCGAACTTGCGGTGCGCGGTGATGGTGTGGTTCCACGGCGTCGGTGGCGCGGGGGTCATCGCAGCCGGCAGCAGATGGTGCTCCTCGCCGTCGCTGGCGTTGCTCAGGCGGGCGCGGGCGACGGCGGTGATGGCATCACGGGTGCGCCCGGCCAGGGTGGCGACGCTGTTCACGCCGGCAGTCTCGGCGAGGTCGCGCACGAGCCGCAGTTGCAGGCGCGCGGCCTTCACAGGGTTGGCGGCCAGGTGGACGGCGGTGCGCTTGAGCAGGTCGAAGTCGCTCGGGATGGGTTCGGGATCCCAGGCCACGGGTTCGGGCGTCGGCGCATCGGGCTGGGTGTCGGTGAGCATCGTCAACAACAGCACGCCGGCGGCCCCGTCGACGGTTGCGTGGTGGGTCTTGGTCAGCACCGCCCACCGGCCATCGGGCAGACCCTCGATGACGTACATCTCCCACAGCGGGTGGGTCCGGTCCATGGGTCGCCCGATGATGCGGGCGACCTGTTCGCCCAGCTGGTCGACGGTGCCGGGTGGGGCCAGACCGAGATGACGAACGTGGAAGTCGAGGTCGAAGTGCGGGTCGTTGATCCAGTAGGGGTGGTCGAGCCCGAAGGGCACCTGCACCAGGCGGCGGCGCATCGGTTCGAGGCCGCCGACGATGGCGGCCATGCGGGCACGCACCATCGGATACGGCTCGAAGTCCGGGCTGGGCCGCTCGTAGATACCCAGCCCGTTGACGTGACCGAACGTCGTCGGCGTCTCCATGGACAGAAAGCTCGCGTCCAGGCCACTCAGTTGCTTCATGGCTCTCCCCGCACACGTGTCGACTACAACATAGAGACCACGGGGCCAGGAGGGCAGGGGCGCAAGTCCTGCCTCCGAGACGGGGAGAGGCCATGGCCGAGATCACCTATGACGAGTGGATGAGCGAGAGCGACGCGCTGCTCTGGCACATCGAACGTGACCCGGTGCTGCGATCGACGGTCACCTCGGTGTGGCTGTTCGAGACGGCGCTCGACCGGGATCGGGTCGACGCGCTCGTCGGCCGGATGGTCGCAGCACTGCCGCGGCTGAGCCAGCGGGTGGTCGACGACGTGCCCGGCGTGGGCACGCCGCGTTGGGAGGCCGATCCGACCATGGATCTGGCGTTGCACTACCGCTGGATCCGGCTGAGCGGCTCGCTGTCCGACCTTCTCCGACGTCCTCGAGCATGCAGCGAGCGAGGCTGCTCGAGCCTTCGACAAGGACCGGCCGCTGTGGGAGCTGACGGTGGTCGACAAGCTCGCCGGCAAGCGCTCGGCCGTGGTCTTCAAGGTGCACCACGCCATCGCCGACGGTCTGGGGATGGTCAAGATGCTCGAACAGATGGTCGATCTCGGGCCCGAGCCGACCGACCGACCTCCAGTCGCCGCATTGCCGGCGGCGCCGCCGACCAGCGCACCGTCTGCCGGGCGTGCGATCGGGCACCGCCTCGCGGCGGACACCCGCACCGGGGTGCGCGCCACGAAGGCATCGCTGCGCGCCGCAGCATCGCTGGCGCGCGATCCCCTCGGTGCCGTGCGCGATGCCCGGACCAACGCTGCATCGGTCGCTCGTGTGGTCAAACCGGCCACGGCCCCGTTGAGCCCGGTCATGACCGAGCGGTCGATGTCGCTGCGGTTTCACACCGCAACGGCATCGCTGGATGCCATGCGATCCGCCGCGCACGCGGTCGAGGGCCACCTCAACGACGCGTTCATCGCCTCGCTGCTGAGTGGGCTCGATCGATATCACCGCGAGCTCGGTACGCCCGCACACGAAGTGCGGTTGCACATGCCGGTCAGCGTGCGCGGCGGCGACACCGAAGCGCAGGCAGGCAACCAGTTCGTGCCGACCCGCATGGTGCTGCCCCTCGTCGCCGCCGACACCCGGGCCCGTCTGCGGACGGTGCACGAGCTGTTGCGCGACGTGCGTGCGGAGCCTGCGCTGCCCCACGTGAACGACATCTCCGGCGCGATCAGCCGTCTGGGTCTCGCCGCGTCGGTCAACGTGCTCGGATCGATGATGAAGGGCTGCGACATCACTGCGTCGAACGTGCCCGGGCCGCCGTTCCCGGTGTGGTTGGCCGGGTCGCGGGTCGAGCAGTTCTTCGCCTATGGGCCACCGGCGGGCTCTGCGCTGAACGTGACGGTGTTCAGCTACGACGGCACGTTGTACTACGGCATCAACGTCGATCCGGCAGCAGTGCGCGACCCGCAGCTGTTGGTTCGCTGCATCGCCGAGGGGATCGCCGAGATCAGCGCCCTGGCGGAGTCGGCGACCGAATGATCGAGGGCCCGACCCCGACCTGGTGATCTCCCGGCCGGAGACGTGTGTCACACCACCCTTGCCTTAATACCGGTTCTACGGTAGGAATTAGGGGGTATGGAAGAACTGCTCTTCGTGGCGCTCGCCGGATTCTGCGCAGCCGTCGTCGATGGTGCCCTCGGCATGGGCTTCGGTCCCACCTCGTCGACGATTCTGTTGAGCAGCGGCCTCAGCCCCGCAGCGGCATCGACCACCGTCAACCTGGCCAAGGTCGTCACGGGCTTCGCCGGGGCGATCGCGCATTGGCGGTTCTCCAACATCGACCACAAGCTGGTGCTGCGCCTGGCCGGACCCGGCGTCATCGGCGCCGCAATCGGGGCGACCGTCCTGGCACGCGTCGACGGCGATGCCATCCGTCCGCTGCTCGCAGTCCTGCTGTTGGTCATCGGCGCCCGGATCCTGGTGCGGTTCAGCAACCCAGTGGTCGCCCGGGTGGTCGACGACGGCGACGACGCCGAGGCCGATCCGGTCGGCTCGGGGGCAGAAGGAGCGGGCGTCACGGTCGCTGCCGGCGTCGGCGGCGTCACCAACGGGCTCGTGGGGGCCTGGGGGCCGGTCATCACCCCGGTCCTGATGCACCGCGGTGTTCCGCCCCGGTACGCCATCGGCTCGGTCAACACCGCCGAGGTCGCCGTGGCTGTGGTGGCTGCGGGTTCGCTGCTGTCATCGGGCAACGGCGCCGGTCTCGAACTCGGCGTGGTCGCGGCGATGCTCGCCGGCGGGTTGGTCGGCGCCCCGCTCGCAGCCGGCGTCGTCCGCTACATCCCCGCACGGGTGCTCGGGCTGGCGTGTGCCGCACTGTTGTTGCTGACCCAGACCAATGCGCTGCTGCGCAGCGACCATCTGCCGATCGCTGGGTGGGTCGCCTATCCCGTCATCGCAACCGTCGTGGCGGCAGCTGCGCTGCGGCCTCGCTTCGAACGGCGTCGTGCCGAGCCCGTCGCCGTCCCCGCCTCGCGCTGACCGGCATCGCGCTTGGCCATGGTGGCGAGTCAGCGTGGCTCCCACGAGTCGGGGTCCTCGACCAGGCGTCGTACCGGGTCGGGCCAGTCGCCATTGCGGATGTCGTCGATAGTGACCGACTCCATCACCTGACGTACCGCAGCCCGGAGCCCGATCCACAGGTCCGGCAGGTGTGCGCTCGAACCCTCGTAGCGCACGTTCTCCGGTCGTTGCCCCTGGACCAGCGCCAACGGTCCGTCGACGGCGCGTGACACCTCGGCGATGGTGATCTCCGACGCCGGGCGCCCGAGGGTGTACCCACCGGCTGCGCCACGCTGGCCGACCACCAGCCCCGCCTGGCGCAGCTGGGACAAGACGGCCTCGAGATAGCGCCGCGGGATCTGTTGCGCCGTGGCCAACTCGTCACGGGTCAGGCGCTCGTCGTGGGTGGCCAGCTCGACCAACGCCCGCACTGCGTAGTCGACCTTGGCTGTCACCTGCATGGCTGCATTGTTGCCGACCTACGGTCGCCCCAGAAACCCCGCCGCCGCACAAGGCCACCACGTCGCCGGCGTTCGGCACGTGTCACACAGTGTTCACGAAACGGGAACAGATGCGAGATGTGGCCCCCATAAGTTCTTCCCCGATGGCAGCGCCTGTGTCGAAACCCGTGTTGTCGGGCTCGATTCGACGAGCGCGTCCGGCGACCGGGCGCCTCGACGCCTACCGTCGCTGCGCAGGATCATCTACGGCGACGCCGCAGCGGCTCTGTTCGGGCTCGGCGTGATCTTCGCCGTGTGGACTTACGGCGGCCGGCAGGGCTGGGCCAACGGTTTCGTGGTCACCCCCGCCGATGCGATCCGTCCAATCTTCGGCGATTCCGCCGACGTCTACCGGCGCGCCACGACGGCGACGGTCTGGTCCGCCTTCCGGGGCATGGTGATCGGCTCGACCCTGGCATTCATCGCCGCGCTCGTCGCTGCGGGCGTTCCTGCGCTACGCCGCACGATCACCCGTCTCGCCGCGATCGCCAATGCTGCGCCATGGGTGGCGATCGCGCCCTGCCTTCTGATCGTGCTCGGCCGCGAGAGCGGCCCTGTCGCCGTCGCAGCCATTGCCGTGTTCTTCTACGTCTTCATCTCGACCTACGTCGGGCTGGGTGCTGCGACCACTGCAACCCACGACGTGGCCACGGCACTCGGCGCCGGACGGCTGCGTCGGGTCTGGTCGGTGCAGTTGCCCTCCGCATGGCCGTCGGTCGCCGACGGGCTGAAGCTTGCAGCCCCCGCAGCACTGGCGGGAGCGGTGTTCGGCGAGTGGTACGGCGCCGAGAGGGGGCTCGGCGTGTTGTTGATCACCGCGATGCAGGGCGGGCGACCCGATCGCCTGTGGGCTGCGTCGCTGCTGAGCGCAGCCTGCGGACTCGCTGCGTACGGCCTGCTCAGTGCGGTCAGAGCCCTGGCGACGCGCCGCTACGGTGCGGCGATCTCGGCGACATCGCTCGACGATCGTTCCGACCGCAACCGGGCCGCAGTGGTCGTCACCGAGCTCTTGGCGATCACCGCGCTGGTCGCCGTCCTCGTCGGCATATGGGCCGCCTGGATCGAGCTGGCCGACATCTCGCCGATCGTCGTACCCAGCCCCGCTGCGGTGGTCGAGGATCTCTGGACGTACCCGGGCGAGTACTGGTCTGCTGCGGCCGCCACGTTGTACACCGCAATCATCGCCTTCCTGGTCGGCGTCGCGGTCGGGCTCGGTGCCGCGTTCGTGGCCTCGCAGGTCCGGGTCCTCGCGGCCATGACCGTGCCCCTCGTCGTCACCCTCGCGGCCACGCCGTTGGTCGCCCTGTTCCCGCTGTTCGCCCGGGTGCTGGGCTACGAACCCACCACCGTTCGGGCGCTGGCGGCGGTGCTGGTCTTCTACCCCGTGTTCGTGTTCGCGCGGTCGGGTCTGTCCGCCGCCCACGCATCGACGCTCGATGTCGCCGATGCCCTGGGCACCCCCGGATGGACGCGGTTCCGCCTGGTGGTGCTGCCGTCGGCGGTGCCCCACATCGCCAGTGGCCTGCGGATCGCGGCGGGCTCGGCGGTCATCGCCGCCGTGGTCGGCGAGAGCCTCATCGGTCGCGAGGGTCTCGGCGTCGAGTTCGCCTTTGCGTACCGGTTGCTCGAACTGCCCCGAGCGTTCGGTGCCGCACTGGTGGTGGTCGCGGTCTCCGTGCTGGTGTTCGCGATCGCCGGGTTCCTGGAACGGCGGGTGCATCAGCGATGGGCATGACCGGATGGGTTGCGGCGGCGTAGATCGAAGCAAGGGTCGGGTCGCCACGGACAGGTCGTGGACGGCCCGACCGACCAGAGAGGGTGTCGAGGGGCACCGGAAAGAGAGTGCGGGATGATCACACGACGTATGTTCCTGGGCCGATCGGCCGCTGCCGTCGGCGGTATTTCGCTGGTGTCGGCGCTGCCGATCCTCACGGCCTGCGGGGACGATGACGACGACGCATCGTCGGCAACGGGGTCGGTCACCACCCAGTTCAACTGGCTGCCCGACATCGAATGGGCCTCCTGGTATCTGGCCGAGCAGAACGGGTACTTCGAGAACCGCGGCGTCACCTCGACGCTCCAACACGGCGGACCCAACACGCCGGCGGTCGTCCAGACCCTCGCAGCCGGCGACGGCGATGTCGGCATCTCCGCCAGCGAACTCGACATCATCAAGGCCAACCAGGAGGGCTCGGACTTCATCATCATCGGCGCCATGTACCAGCGGAACCCGCTGGGGCTCACCTGGCTCACCGAGACGGGCATCTCCGGCCCGGAGGATCTCGTCGGGCTCCGCATCGGCGGACCGCAGGGCGACCAGGTCCAGATCGACGCCATGTTCCGGGCCAACGGCCTCGAACCCGACTACGAGTTCGTCCCGATGGGCTTCGATCCCCAGCCGCTCGCCGACGGCGAGATGGATGCCATCGCGTCCTATGTGACCAACCAGCCGATCCAGCTGCAACTCCAGGGCATCGACACCACCGCGATGCCGTACTCCGACCTGGGACTGCCCTCGAACGGCGACATCTTGTTCGCCTCGTCGGCCTGGGTCGAGGAGAACCGCGACCTGGTCGTCAACTACATGACGGCACTGTTGGAGGGCGTCGCCGACCATCGAGCCGATCCGCTGGCAGCCATCGATCCGCTCGTCGAGATCTACGGCGCCGACGCGGAGATCAACGTCGAGTACGCCGAGGTCGCCGGCGCGGAGTACAACGCATTGATCCCGAGCGCCTACACCGACGCCAACGGCATCCTCGCGGTCGACCCGGTTCGGATGGCCGACGAGATCCTGCCCGGCCTCGAGGCCGCCGGCGAGACCGACCTGCCCACCGTCGAGGAGTTCCTCGACACGTCCATCGTGGCCGACGCCCACGCCCAGCTGGAGGCGTGACGACCGACTCGGGCTTTGCCCTCGACGGCGTCAGAAAGGAGTTCGTGCTCGAGGGCAAGCCGTTGGTCGCGATCGGCGACGTCAGCTATGTCGCACCGGTCGGCACGCTGACTGCGCTGCTGGGTCCATCGGGTTGTGGCAAGTCCACGGTGCTGCGAATGCTGGCGGGCCTCGACGGCCCGACACAGGGCAGCGTCACCGTGCACGGACGTCTACCCAGCGAGGCTCGCGACGATCATCAGATCGGCGTGGCGTTCCAGGATCCGGCATTGCTTCCCTGGCGAACGGTGCGCGACAACATCCGGTTCGCGTTGCAGGTGACCGGTGCCAAGGTGCCGAAGACCGCCATCGACGATCTGATCGGTCTCGTGGGGCTCGACGGGTTTGCGTCGGCACGGCCACGACAGCTCTCGGGCGGTATGCGCCAGCGGGTGGCGATCGCCCGGGCGCTGGTCACCGAGCCCACGGTGCTGTTGCTCGACGAACCGTTCGGCGCGCTCGATGCCATGACCCGCAGTCGGATGAACATGGAGCTGCAACGGATCTGGATGGAACGGGTCACCACGACCCTGCTCGTGACCCACTCGATCGACGAGGCCGTGCTGTTGGCCGACGAGGTGGTCATCATGTCGCCACGACCCTCCACGATCGTGGGTGTCGTACCCATCGACCTGCCCCGCCCGCGCACCATCGAGATGGTGCGCAGTGAGGAGTTCCACCTGATCGTCGACGAGATCGCTGCCACGCTCGAAAAGGGGGAGGCCGACGCCCAGCCGGGCTGACCAGGACAGGTGCGAGCCCATGGGTCGTGCACCCCATGTCCTGCACCTGTGTGCTCCTCGGCATCCTCGCGAGATCTACGGTGATGCTCGAGATCCGCGTCGGGGGGAGCTCACATGACCATCGGCGAGGCAGCCGAGCCGGGTTGGACACCATGGGTGGTCGCGCCCTGCTTCGAGGTCGAAGGCGATGAAGCGACCGTGGTGCTGCGTCAGGTCAGCGCGCAGGTGTTCGAGGTGCCGACGACCTTTCGGTTCAGCGGTCTGGCCGAGCTCGCCGATGTCCGGGCGTTGCTCGCCGGCACCGTCGAGGACCCTGCCCTCGTCGACGCAGCCCTCGATGATGCCCGCACGTTTCCTGCGGGATCCGAGCGCACGGACCTGGCGTCGATTCCCCGGTTTCTCACCTGGTTCGAGAACAAGTACGGCCGCCACACCCTGGCGGCGATCATCCACGACCGCCTCATCCTGTCGGGCAACCCGAATGCGGGTGCGCTGGGCAGCGATGCGCTCGCCGATCGGTTCTTCCGGTTGATGCTGCTGGCCTCGGGGGTGCCGTTGCTGAAGGCCTGGATCATGTGGGCGGCTGTGGCGATGCGGACTCGGTGGGCCGCCGGCGGTGTGCGCCGCTGGTTGCTCATTGCCTGGGTGATGCTGGCCACGCTCGGCATCGCGACGTTCGTCTCCTGGATCGGCGTGGTCACCTGGAACTGGGCGGCACCGTTCGGCCTCGGTGCGACGACCTTGCTGCTGATCGCAGCGGTGATGCCCGTGCTCTCGGCCCCACTGTGGGGCAACCAGTACGTCGCCAGCGGTGTGGCCGCGATCGCGGCGCTGTGGATCCTGCCGCCGGCGCTGTTCGCGCTGATCGGCTTCGGGATCTACCGGCTCCTCGAAGCCACCGCGACCCGCATCGGCGCCGCACTCGCCGACTGACAGGTCCTGTCCGGCGACGGCCGCGTTGGTGTCGCAGTGCAGCCCGGGTCAGAGCCAGCCGATCCGTCGGAACCGGCGGTAGAGCCCGATGCAGATCAGTGCCATCACAGCGAGCGCAGCCGGGTATCCGACGCGGCTGTCGAGCTCGGGCATGTGGGTGAAGTTCATGCCGTAGATGCCCGCGATCATCGTCGGGACTGCGGCGATCGCGACCCACGCCGAGATACGGCGCATGTCCTCGTTCTGGCGCAGGCTCATCTGGCTCGAGTGCGCGGTCAGCGCCGCGCCGATGACCTCGCGGATGCCCTGGAGTTGGTCGTCCTGGCGCAACAGATGGTCGTGGACGTCGCGGTAGTAGGGAGCCCAGTGGTCGTCGTCGGCGACGATCGGGTCGGCACTGATGTGGCCGAGTGCGGTGGCCAGCGGGTGAATCGCCCGGTGGAGCTGGAGGATCTCGCGCTGGAGGAAGTAGATCCGTTCGACGAGCTGGCTGCGCTCGCCCATGCGCTGTTCGGCGAAGACGTCCAGTTCGATCTCGTTGACGTCGTCGTCGAGCCCGACCAGACAATCGTGGTAGCGGTCGACGACCTCGTCGATGACTGCGTGCAACACCGAGACCGGTCCATCGGCGAGGGTGTCGGGGTTCGCTTCGAGTCGGGTGCGGACAGCATCGAGCGGGACGGGTTCGCCCCGGCGGATGACGACGATGGCGTTGGGCTTGCAGAAGACCTGGATCTCGCCGAAGTCGACCCGTTCGTCCTCGTCGATGTAGCGCGCCGAGCGAAGCACCACGAACACGACGTCGCCATAGCGTTCGGCCTTGGGGCGCTGCTTGGCCTTGATGGCATCCTCGACGGCCAAGGGATGCAGCTCGAAGACCTCGGCGACACTCCCGATCTCGGCAGCGGTGGGATCGCGTAGCCCGGCCCACACGAAGGTGTCGTCGTTGTGGGTGTCGGCCACGAGCGACGCCAGATCGCCGGTCACCCCCCGGACGCCTCGGTGATAGCAGGCAGCGTCGATCAGCATGCGCAACCCTCCCGGTCTCGGCCGCTCAGCGTAGGCCAGCGCAGCTCGTGGGCCTCTCAGGCGCGGATCCAGTTGCGGACCGCGGGGATCAGCACGGCCATGGCGAACGTGCCGGCGACGATGGCCGAGATCCCGAACGCCCGTTGCTCGGCGAGGAACGCGGCGACGATGACGCCGCCACCCACAAGGGCGATGGCCGACAGCGCCAGCGCGCCGCGGGCGGTGCGGTTCTCGTCGAGCTGATCGGTCAGGATCGCTGCCTTGCCCTTGGCCCGGTCGAGGGTGCGCTCGGCCCAGGCGAACTCGGTCGCGAGGATGGCGAGGCCGAGCAGGATGACGATCACGCCCGGACCCGGCAGTACGAGCATCGCGAGGCCAGCGCCGAGCATCGTGACTCCGACGAGGAAGACGACCAGGCGTCGCAGGTTCGACACGATCACCTGCAGCCACGTGATCGGATGGTGCAGCCCACGGCTGTTCTCCGGGCGCGGGCGTTTGGTGGGGCTCATCGAGCCTCGTGGTCGGCGGGCAGCTGCAAGTGGCTCATTCAGGTCTCCTCGATGGTGCGCCCGAGAGAAGGTACCGAGATCGAGGGGTCCTCCTGCCACCGGAGAGACGGCTCCTTCAGGAGCAGACGTCGACCTCAGAAGAGATGGAAGCCCTCGGCGAACAGGCTCAGTGACCGGCCGTCGTGTGCGGCATGCGCCACCGAGGACCGGTCGTCGATACGAAACGCCTCGTCGGTCGACTGCTGATACCCGCACAGCCTCACCGGCGTCAGGCCCGCCGACTCCATGAGGTCGATCAACGACGTTGCGTCGTAGCCGTGACGATGGCCGAAGAAGTCCCCATCGGACGGGCCGGCACCGGCGTACCAGAGCAGTCGGTCGAGTGGTGCGACGTCGGGGTCATCGTGGATCCACGTCCGGCGTCTGGTGTCCCAGAACGAGTCGTCGGCGTCGACATAGGCCTTGATGTAGGCGCCGATGTCGGGCACCACGATCCGGACCTTGCCGCCGCGGCGGAGAACCCGGCGACACTCGAGCAGGAACGCGTGGGCCTCGTCGGGATGACGCAGGTGCTCCAGCACGTGACAGGCATAGATGTGCGACGCACAGTTCGACGGGAACGGCAGCGGGACGTCGAAGATCGGCGGCGACGTCGCCCCCTTCGAGATCGACATGGACCCAGCCGTCCACTCTCTTCGGTCCCGCACCGATGTTGAGCCGCAGCGGCTCGCCGGGTTCGAGTGCGACGCAGACCTGTTCGGTCTGGATTGCTTCGATCCGTGGGGCGAGGCGCTCCCTGAGCCGGGTCGCTGCCGCAACGAGATCGTCGAGTTCGCCGATCACCGACGCCGCGGCATCCGCGTCCAGCGCCACATCGGCGACGATGCCGCCTGCTGCAGTGCGCAACTCGATGCAGGCCTTCTCGACGCACTCTCGTGCCGCATCAGCCAAGTGCTCGGCTCCGGGCCGGTCCTGGAGGGCGACGACCTTGTGCATCCGCTCGTAGGTCGCCTCGGGCAAGCGATGTCGACGAACTCGTAGTCGAAGAAGTACGCGATCTTCGACGAGGTCGTAGGACGGCGGGTACACCAGCGAGTAGCCGCGCTCGGGCTCCATGTACTTCACCGGGAACCGTTCCCGGTCGTCGAACATCGGGCTGAACCGCTCGAGCATCACCCGAGCCCATGCACAGCGGTGGATGCAGGTGCACGATGCGTTCGGCCAGGTCGGCCTGCGATGGCGTAGTCGTCGTCGGTCTCGCCGGGGAACCCGTAGAGCATGTTCCACGACACCGTCATGTCGTGGATGGGTCGCCCACCGCAACATGTTGACGTTGGTGGCGGCCTTGATGCCCTTGTCCATGAGGCGCAACACGTTCGAGCTGAGCGACTCGATGCCCGGCTGCACCGACCGCACGCCGGACTTCGCGAGCAGCTCGATGCGGTGGCGGTCGAGGTTGGCCTTGATCTCGTAGAAGAGGTCGAAGTCGGTCTCGTTGTCGACGAACACCGGGAGCAGCTCGTCGAAGTACCGCTCGTCCATGATGTTGTCGGTCGCGCGCAGGTCGAAGGAGCGGTAGCGGCGGGTGAGCTCGCTGAGCCTCGGCGAGGACCCGTTCGGGGGACTTGGCGCGATGCTTCATCGTCCCGCCGTTGAGGCCACAGAACGTGCAGTGCTGCTTCTCGCCCCACCAACAGCCACGGCTCGACTCGAACGGGAGCGGGGTGTCGCGCAGTGCGGCGTCCGGTCCAGCAACGCCAGAGCGCTCGGAGCGTTCGAAGAACTCGTCGAAGTCCGGTGTCGGGCAGATCGTCCATGTCGCGTGACCTGCGCGGCAGGCTCGCCGACGACCGCGTCGCCCCGACGGGTCAGAACGCCCGGGATGCGTGCTCGGGTCGGTGCCGTTGCTGACGGCCGCGAGGAAGGCCGGGAAGACCGCGTCGGCCTCGCCGCTGACTGCGTGGTCGAACCAGGGGGTCGCCCGCGGCAGTTCGCGTCCCATCGGTCCCTCGAAGTTCGCGCCGCCGCCGACGATCGACCAGGCTCGGGCTTGCGGGCCTTGAGTCGACGGGCCATGGCGATCGACGCGACGGTCTGCTGGAACGTGGAGGTGAAGCCGACGACGTCGAAGCTGCTGCCCAGTCGACCAAGCGGCTCGATGTGGTCGAGGTAGCGGGGGACCAGCCGGTTCGCGGACTCGAGCAAGATTCCTGCGGGCGTCGACCGGACGGTCGAGCGTCGGTCGAGAGCTGGCCGGCGAGCGCGTCGATGTGGTCGCCGAAGGCTGCGCATGATGTCGTCGGCATCGGAAGGTGCGTCAGTCGCCGAAGGCCTAGACGGCGAAGAGCCATTCGCTGAGCTGGTGGCGGCTCTCGCGAAACAGCGTGCGGGTCGTGTGGCAGCCCGAGCAGTCGCCGCGAACTTCGAGGTGCGCGTGGACCGTCTCGACGGCGAACCCGTGCGCGCGTCCGATGGCCGCCAGCAGCCCGAGCGCGAGCGACGGCCGTTCGCGCGGCGATGGACTCACGTGGCGAACACCCTCGATGCCACCTCGCCGAGCAGCGACACGCGACCGGGGACGTGGCCGTTGCCGACGGCGTTGATCATCACCCCGTCGATGCCGGTGGCCTTGAACGCCTCGAGGCCGGCGCCGACGGTGTCGGGATCGCCGTGCATGACCATGCCCTTCATCATCTCGGTGACCTCGTCGTTCCAGCCCTTGGCCCCGGCCATGGCCGCGAGGTCGGCGTCGGCCTCCTCCATCGTGGGTGCGACGTTGCAGCTGACGAGCAGGGTGACCGTGATGTCGGCTCGAGGACGGCCGAGACGTTCGCAGTGGGCATCGAGGGCTTCGAGCTTCGGAGCGATCTCCTCGGGGGTTCGCAGGCCCACCAGGTTCGACTCGTCGGCGTACTGGGCGACCATGCGCAGGGTCTTGCGTTCGCCGTTGCCGCCGATCATCACCGGGATCCGCCCCAGCGGCGCCGGCTGGTTCATGGCGGCGTCGACCCGGTAGTGGGTGCCGTGGACCGTCGGCGGCTCGCCGCGCAGCATCGGGATGATGATGCGCAGGGCCTCTTCGAGCTTCTCGAACCGGTCGGTGAAGGTCCCGAACTCGAAGCCGTAGGCATCGTGTTCGAGCTCGTACCAGCCGGCGCCGATGCCCAGGGTGGCCCGGCCGCCCGACACGATGTCGAGCGTGGTGATCTCCTTCGCCAGCAGGGTCGGGTTGCGGTAGGTGTTGCCGGTGACCAACGACGTGAGACGCACCGTCGAGGTGTGCTGGGACAGCGCAGACAGCAGGGTGTAGCACTCGAGCATGGGCTCGTCGGGGGCACCGAGGCCAGGCAGTTGGTAGAAGTGGTCCATGACCGCGACCCGGTCGAATCCGGACGCCTCGGCTTCTTTCGTCTGGGCAACGATCGTCGGGAAGAGCTGATCGGGTGGCGTGTCGGGGTAGGTGAAGTTCGGGATCTGATAGCCGAGTCGTGTCATGGCGATGCCTTCTGCGGGGAGCGAGACCCCGATCGTCCCAAATCGCCGGACGTCGCGCACCACATGGCCGCGCTTTTCCGGCCGGCCCGGTCGATTCAGGCGGGGTTGAGGTCGATCTCGGTGGCCTTGACCGCGGCCCAGACGGGTCGGCCGGGCGCCAGGCCGAGGCTGTCGGCGGCACCGGGGGTGATGTCGACCGCCAGCGGCAGCGGCGCGCCGAGGGTGACGCGTACGGTGTCGCCGAGGGGTTCGAGGGCGTCGACCACGCTCGACCACGCGTTGCGGGGGCTGCCGTGGGGCTCGTCGGCGTGCAGCGCGATCGCCGTAGGGTGGATCGTGATCAGGACCGGACCGTTGGTCTGGGCGTCGGCGGCCTGCAGCGCCAGCGCGATGGTCGTCGAGGGTCAGGTGGCCGGCCGCCGAGGTGCCGCGCAGCAGGTTCGTGCCGGCCAGTGCGGCGACGTAGCGGGTGGCAGGACGGCGCCGGATGTCTTCGGGGGTGCCGGTCTGGGTGATGCGGCCGTCTTCGATGACGTGGATTCGGTCGGCCAGCAAGATGGCGTCGGTGGGGTCGTGGGTGATGATCAGGCGCGGTCCGGCGAAGCCGGCGAGGTGCCCCGCGAGCAACCGTCGGAGCTCGCTGCGCACCTCGATGTCGAGCGCGGCGAGGGGCTCGTCGAGCAGCAGCAGATCGGGTTCGGTCGCCAGCGCCCGTGCCAGCGCAACCCGCTGGGCCTGCCCGCCCGACAGCTGCGACGGTCGCCGGTGGGCGAGGGATCGCCAGGTCGAACGCTTCGATCCACGTCGTCGCGATCCGCACGTGCGTCGCTGCGCCGATGCCCGCCGCTCGCGGGTCCGAAGGCGATGTTGTCGACGACATCGAGATGCTCGAACAGCAGGTACTGCTGGAACACCACGCCGATCCGACGGTGGTCGGGGTCGATGAAGCGTGTTCGATACGGGGTCGTCGAGGGTTCGTCCGCCGAGGCGGATCGAGCCGTCGTCGATGGCCAACAGCCCTGCCGATCGCGTCGATCGTCGTCGACTTCCCGGCGCCGTTCGGACCGAGCAGCGCCGCGGTCGTGCCGGCGGCGACGTGCAGCGACACGTCGAGGCTGAATTCGCCGCGAGTCGCGACGATGTCGCGCGTCGAGGTCGCCAGCGCTCATGACGAGGCTCCCCACCAGCGGTCGCGCAACAGCACCAGCACCGTCAGCGAGATGGCCACCAGCACCAGGCTGAGGGCGACGGCGGTGTCACGATCGGATTCGAGGGCGACGAACACCGCGAGCGGCAGGGTCTGGGTGCGGCCCTGGAGGTTGCCGGCGAAGGTGATGGTGGCCCCGAACTCGCCCAGTGCTCGCGCCCAGGCCAGCACGGCGCCGGCGCGCAGCGACGGGGCGATCATCGGCAGCGTCACCCGCCGAAACACGGTCAGTCGGCTCGCCGCCGAGCGTGGCCGCGGCGGCTTCGTATCGACGATCGACGCCGCTCAGCGCGCCCTCGACGGTGATGACCAGGAACGGCATCGCCACGAAGGTGTTGGCGACGATCACCCCCCAGATCGAAAAGGGCAACAGGAAGCCGGTGGCGTCGTCGAGCGGTTCGCCGATGAGGCCGCTGCGGCCCAACGCGAACAGCAGTGCTGCGCCGCCCACCACCGGCGGCAGCACCATCGGCAGCGTCACGATCGCACGCACCAGACTGCGACCCGGGAACTCGACCCGAGCGAGCACCCACGCCAACGGCACGCCGAGGATCACCGAGATCACCGCCGCGACCACCGAGGTGATCAGCGAGAGCCGCAGCGCATCGACCACCACGTCCGACGCCAACAGGTCGGGCAGGTCGAGCCATGGTGTGCGCGAGGCCAGTCCGGCGAGGGGCACGACGAACACCGCGGCACCCAGCACCGCGAGCGCCACGAGTGGCCATGGGGGCCGTTGGGGTACGCGCCGTTGCCTCGGAGTGGTCGTCATGTGCCGAAGCCGAAGTCGGTCAGGATCGCCTGACCCTCCGCGGACACGACGAACGCGACGAACGCATCGGCGGCTCGTGGATTGGGTGCCTCGGCGAGGGCAGCGATCGGGTAGCTGGCGGTGACGTTGTCGCCGGCAGGGATCTCGATGCCCTCGACGCGGTCGCCAGCAGCGAGGACGTCGGTGACGTAGACGATGCCGGCGTCGAGCTCGTCGGCTTCGATCTTGGTCAACAGCGACCGCACGTCGGCCTCGTCGGTGTCGATCGAGGGTTCGACTTCGGCGTTGGCCAGGGCCTGGCGGCCGAACTCGCCGCAGGGGACGGTTTCGATGCAGAGGCCGATCAGGAGGTCGTCGTCGGCGAAGTCGGCCAGGCTGCGCACGTCGCCGGGGTTGCCTGCCGGGACGGCGATCTCGAGGCGGTTGGTGGCGAACACCTGCGGGTCGTCGCCGACTGCGCCGGCATCGACGATGGCCGCCATGGTGGCGGGATTCGCCGAGGCGAACACACCGGCAGGAGCGCCGGCCAGGATCTGCTCGCGCAGCGAAGAGCTGCCGGCCAGGTTGAGCTGGACATCGACGCCGGGATTGGCGGCCGCGAACGCGGTCGCCAGCTCGCCGAAGGCGTCGGTCAGCGACGCTGCGGCGAACACCAGGAGATCGCCACTGATCGCGCCGCCGGCCCCTCCCGCCGCGTCGCTGGCGGTGTCGTCGCCACCGCACGCGGCGGCGAGCAGGGTGAACGACGCGAGAAGCGCGATCACGAGCGAACGGGCTCGACGCACTCGGTAGTCCCTTCCTCCCCGGGGTGGTGCCCATGACACGGATTAGTCGCACTGAGACTACTGCTGGCCGGCGGTGTCGGCCAGATGGCCGCCTCGGGCGCACCTGAACCGCCATCGTCGCCGTGCTGTGCTGCGGCGATCGGGTTCAGGTGTGCGATCGTGTGGGTGATGGCCGGCGACCTGTCCCTGAACGAGTGGGTGGTGCTGGCGTTGCTGGCCGAAGGCCCGTCCCACGGGTTCGCGCTGTCGAAGGAGCTGGCGCCGGACGCCGATCTGGGCCGGGTCCTGACGGTTGCGCGTCCGTTGGTCTATCGGGCACTCGATCGTGTCGTCGGGACGGGCCTGGCCGAGCCGGTCCAGGTCGAACCGGGCGATGCCGGCCCCAACCGGACGGTGCACCGCCTGACCCGTCGGGGTCGGGCCCGGCTGCGCTGGTGGTTCGTGCAACCCGTCGACCACGTGCGTGACCTGCGGATCGAGTTCCTGGTCAAGGTTCGGCTGCTCGAACGTGCGTCAAAGGACACCGCACCGCTCATCGCGGCCCAGCGCGATGCCCTCGCCGAGCCCTTCGAGCGCCTCACGCGCCTCGACGACGAGGCCGATGTCGTCGATCTCTGGCGGCATCACAACGCGGTCGCCGCGCAGTCGTTCCTGGACCGACTCGCCTGAGTCCGTCCGACACCCGCCCGATCCCGTCCCGCCCCGCCTTGGTCCTGGGACCGATCGATGCCCATTCGTTAGGCTCTGGCGTCCCTACCCGACGAGGAGCACCCGATGGCGACGTTTCTGGCGAAGATCACGATCTACGAGGGCAAAGAAGCCGAGTTCGAAGACGTTGCCCGGATGATGTACGAGGCCACCCACGCCAACGAACCGAAGTGCCGACGCTACGAGTACTGGCGCGGTGCCGCACCTCGCTCGTACTACTGCCTCGAGTCCTTCGACGACTTCCTCGCGTTCATGGACCACCAGACGAGCGACCACCACGAGGCGCCCGACTTCGGGTCACTCCTCGAGTCCATCGAGCTCGAGTGGGTGGACCCCATCCAGGGTGCCGCCGATCTCGTGCCCACCGAAGCCCAGGAGTTGCCGGCCGATGCCGATGACCTCACCCGCCGTTACGCAGCATCGCACCCGGTGATGGTGCAAGCCTGGTGGGAAGCATTGCGCATCCGGTGATGCAGGAGCCGATGGCTCCGGCGCCGAGCCCGCCGGTGGCGGGGGCCGACCATGGTGTCGAGCAGGAGGCAGGTCATGTTCGGACGAGCAAAGCCGTTCGAGGATCCCCACATCGGGCGATTGCGTCGATCCCGCGGCGCCTGGCGCGGTTCGATCACGCTCGGCGCAGGCGTGACCGTACCGCTCGTCGTTCCCGGGCCCGGCTCGGAACCGGATGCTGGTGCCCTGGCGCTCGCGAGAACGATCCCCGCCGAGTTCGAGCGAACCCGCGAGCTCGTTGCCGCCGCGCTGGCCGAGCACCGGGCGGCGGCGCTCGACGGTGCCATGGCTGACGAGGCGGACCTCGAGGCATCACCATCGTCTGTCGCCATCGTCGAGCTCGACCGAGCTCTCGTCATCCAGGTCGCCTATCAGGTCTCCTGGGATGACGACCACACGCTCGGAGCCTGCGTCCGCGACGGTCGCTTGATCGAATTGAACGGTTCGATTCTCGAGCCGTAGCCGGTCGGCATGCTGGGCGACGAAATCGGGTGAAAGCAATCTGCGAACGCCCTGAAATCGTCGGCGTCGACGATCGGAGTGTCACACGGGGCACCTGCCCCTCACGAAGGGACACTCCGCCATGTTTACCGCCGATGACATCGTCCGATCTCCACGGGTCCGTGCGGCCCACCGAGGTCGTGCCCGCTTGGTTCTGCTGCTGGTTCTGGTGGCGAGCTCGTTGTGGTTCGCCCTGCTGCCGGCGTCGGCACAGCAGCCTGTCGACCCGTCGATGCCCGAGAGCAGCGTCATGGCGACCTCGGCGCTGCACGGCCACCCCGATGCGATGAGCTGGATCATGAGCGACGACTTCCCGGACCTCTGGGTCTGGCCCGAGCTGACCCGGACGCTCGGCTGGGGAGACCGGTGCGCCATGATCGTGACCCTGCCCTGCTCGTAGGTCTTCTGATGGCCGCAGCTTCCCCCGAGGGGCCGAGGTCGTCACGCTGCGACCGCTTCGCGTGGAAGCCGCTCGGGAGCGGCGTCGGCGGGTGATCCAACCGAGAGCGCAGCACCGGGGTTGGTGTCGGCTTCGGCCTCGGTGGCGATGCCGAAGTCGCTGAGGTACGCGTTGCCGCCGTCGTCCAGCAGGATGTTCGCCCGGCTTCACGTCGCCGTGCACGACACGCCGCCGGCGCGCAGCGGTCAGTGAACCGCCGCTCTGGCCGATCATGGCCAGTGTGCGCTCCAGTGGTCACGCCTCGTCTCGCAACGCCGATGCGAGACTGCCGCCCGGGAGGAGTCGCCGCAGCGTGAGCACGATTGCAAGCGACACGAGGTCCGGATGGGCAATGGCGAAGCTCGCGCAACTGGGTCGACGACCATCGTGCGAGCCGATACGAGCCGATACGGGCGAGCCGACTGACTACGCCGAGACCAGAGCAGAGAACGACGAAACCGCAGGCCGGTGACCTGCGGTTTCGAGATGAGAGCGGTGTGGAGCTGGCGGGAATCGAAGCGGTGGGTTTCATCGGGGAGGAGCCCGTGGGATGCGGGGAGTCTGGCGCCTCCGATACGCAGGGGCAGCCGCAATCAAGGCTGGCGACTTCTCGGCACTGGTGGAAGCCAGCGAAGCCTGAGCCCGCGGGATGGAGCTTGGTGATAGCGAGCCTCCACGCGGCGTCCCCTCCTCGGGCAAGGGCCCCGGTGACGGCAGCGCTCACCGGCGCACCTCCGGTCACGCTGAGTGACGGAGAGATGGTCGATCCCATCTCTCCGTCTGCAGGTCGGTAGACCTCCGGAAGCGGGACTCGCAGGGTGTGTGTAAGCGGGGTGGTCGGTGTCATGTGGTGGCGGCCTTGATGCGGTCGCCGTAGTGGATGGTGCCGAACATTCTCGAGCGCTGTGCAGAGCGCGGGAAGTGACCGATCTCGGACGGGTTGCGCCCTTCGGTGAGGTGGGATCATGCGCTGCCCATTTGGCAGTGGAAGCTCCCACACTTCGCCGGTACTGCAGCGCGGGTCGGAACACTCTTGCCAGCCATGACCGCTCGGGTTCGAGTTCGTCACGACCGAACGAGACGGCGCGGAGAGAACACCGATCTCGGGTCTGACGCCTCTGGTTCTCCTGACCACCGTCAGCCCCAGACTGGAAGCCGATCGACAGCGTGACCTTCACGCGAACCGAGGAGCGAAAGGCGATATGAGCGAGAACGACTTCGAGAACCAGGTAGAGGACTACCTCCGGAGGTTCCCGTACCAGAACACCTTTGCCTACGCCATGCAGTTCACGGGCGGAGATCCGGCCAAGCTGAACAGTGGGGCCAGGCGGCACGGGACCTGCTCAAGGCTGGTGAGGACACGATCGTGCGGAGCAACAACGACACCCTCTACAAGACGGCGTTCGTCTATCTCGGGGACGGGCCGGTGGTGCTTCGCTCGGAGTCGCCGTCGCAGGAGCGATTCAGCTCGTTCCAGTTGCAGGATGACCGGAACGCGAACTATCGCAACATCATCGGTCCGGCCGGCAGCTACACGCTCTACCACGGCGACAAGCCCGACACCATCACGGGTGAGGCGGTCGAGGTGCCGTCGCTGCTGTCCGCGGTCGTCACGCGGATCGAGGTCAAGGACAAGAACGACGCTGCCGACATGTCGGCTGCACAGGCCGTTTTCGACGGCATCACGATCGACGGGCCGACCATCGCCGAGATGCCCTCGGTCGACCTCCTGAGCGGCTTCGACGAGCAGGTGGCACAGGAAGCCCACCGGCGCATGGACGAGTTGGCGGGGGTCGTGCCGTTCTCGAAGATGATCGTCGGGCCAGGCCAGGAACCCGGCAAGGACGTCCCCTCCCTGTACCACTCTGCCGGCACCAAGCAGGGTTGGGGCGGACCCGCGACCTCTCACAGCGCCTACGAGGCGATGTTCACCGATGCGTCCGGTGCGACCCTCGAAGGCTCGAAGGGTGACTACGTGCTGGTGACGGAGGCGCCCCAGGTCGACGCCTTCTGGTCGGTCACCGTGTACGACTCCACCACGGGTCGTTTGCACCCCAACGACGCCGACCGCTACCACATCAACAACACGACCGCCGTCAGCAACGAGGACGGCACCTACACCTTCCGGTTCAAGCTGAAGTGCGAAGCCGGCGACCAGAACTGCCTGGAGGTCCCCGCCGGGCCGTTCGACATCGTTGCGCGTTACTACCTTCCGAAGCCGGCGATCATGAGCGGCGAGTGGACGATTCCGAGACCGATGTTGACGACATCGAACTAGGTGCCAGGTCACCCGAGGAGGCCACCGTGATCAACGCCTCCGGATATCGCCACCGGCGGCACTGCTGAGGTCTTCTCCGTTGGTGGATGCGTGGGGCGGGAGCGTGTCGACGGCCACGGTCGACTCGTGGGAGCTTGCGAGCGGCTCAGGACTCCTGCCTCTGGTTGGTGGATGCCGGTCTCGACGACGATGTGTGTGAGATCAATTCGCCGGAGGAGTCGCGCATGGATGTCACGCTCGAGAATTTCTGCACCGTGGAAACGGCGTTCCAGTTCGATCGCAGCCTCGCGATGTGCGGTGGGCAGGTGAATCGATTCGCCCATCTCCGCGCCCCGGTGCCGCTCGATCGGCAGAGTGTGATCCGGATGCAGCGCGACACGTTGTACAGCGTGGCGATCGTCGACATCAGTGCCGGCGCGGCGCTCACGCTGCCCGATACCGGGGGGCGGTACATCAGCGCCCACATCGTGAACGCGGATCACTACACCAACGCCGTGTTGCACGACCCTGGCATGCACCGGCTGACCACCGAGCAGTACGACACCGACTATGTGCAGGTCTCGATCCGCATCCTGGCCGACCCCACCG
Source organism: uncultured Acidimicrobiaceae bacterium (assembly GCA_963716795.1). GTDB lineage: Bacteria > Actinomycetota > Acidimicrobiia > Acidimicrobiales > UBA8592 > CAVQUE01. Next base: position 326,252 of record CAVQUE010000015.1, read on the forward strand.
ACCCGGACGACATGGCGACGGTGCACGGCCTGCAGGACGCGGTCGAGGTGTCGGCGGGCTCAGCGGTTCCCTTCACCCACCCCGACTACGACACCGCACAGTACGACCGGCTCTACAAGCTGATCCTCGAGCTGGGCGACTTCTCCTCCGACGCCAGTCGTGCGTTCGGGCCCGAAGGCGAGGTCGATCCGATCCAGCACCTGATCAACACCGCGATCGGCTGGGGTGGCCTGCCGAGCGACGAGACCATCTACCTCAACGACACCAGCCCCCACCCGGTCGGCCACTACCGGCTCCACCTGCACGAGGTGCCAGCCGATGCGTTCTGGTCGATGAGCATCTACAACCGTGACGGCTACTTCGAGGCGAATCCGTTCGACTCGTACAACATCAACAGCGTGACCGCACGCCGCAGCAGCGACGGATCGGTCACCCTCGACATGGCCACCGAAGATGCCGGCTACGAGAACTTCTTGTACGTGATGGACGGCTGGAACTGGGTGTTCCGCCTGTACCGGCCCCGCCCCGAGGTCCTCGACGGCACCTGGCAGCTCCCCGACATCGAACAGGTGTGAAGGCGACGGGGGCTGCTGAGCCGTGATCTGGGCACTGCTGGTACTCCTCGGGATCCCGATCTGGTTGATCGTCGGCGCGCTCATCGCCATCTGGCAGATTCGCCGCACGGTCAAGCGACAGCCGGGCGTGTTCGAGGTGTCGGTACGGACCGTAGGCGCCGACAAGTGGCCGCGACAGCCCAGCTACGCCCGCGTCGTCCGTGACGTGCTGGTTCTCAACCGCGGGGTCGCCCTCCTTCGTGCCGAGGTGCACCCCGTCGATGCGGTGATCGAGTTCGACCTCGACGAGACCCCGCGCAAGCCTGCCGACGCCGTGGGTCGCCGGGTCACCTTCGAAGACGGCACCCAGCTCGAGATCGCGGTCGCAGCCGATCACGTCGGCGAACTCGATCGAGCTCCCAAACCAACCCGCCACTGACCGGTCGAGCCCGGGACCACGCCGACCGCGAGGTCGACCGAGCTATGTGGATCGTTTGCGGACGGGGGGCGGGTAGCCGTCGACGTCGATGTCGTCGAGGGTTCGGTGCTCGGAGGCGAGCGGTGTCGGGGCGCGAGCGAGCCGAGCGGCCGGTGCGTGGGCGGCGGTGTTGGTGCCCGCGTGGAGCAGGGTCCGTTGATAGTTTCCGTTGTTGGCGGTGTAGAGGTCGATGGGGTAGTTGTCGGTCGCGGTGATGGGTACGTCGCGTGTGATGGCTGCTCTGGTGCCGGTGGCGATGAGTCCGCTTTGGGGTATGGGTCGGGGGAGAGGTCGACCCAGGTTGGTTCCCATGCGTCGGACAGCGAAGAGAACAGCGCCGCCCGACTGGGGGCGTCGTCGCCGAGCAGGCCGCGTTCGGTGAGGCCGGCGCGGGCGGCCGACACCACCGTGGGAGACAGTCCCAAGATGCGGGCAATCGGGCGGACGCCGTTGAAGGCCTGTGGGTCGATGAGGTGACCCGCAGCGACCCCGATCGCCGCTGCGCCACGGATCGATTTCGAGCGCAATGAAGACCGCTGTCGCCCCCCCGGCTCCCTATCCCTCGATGATCTCGAAGACGCGTCGGTTCCAGTACATGCGGTCGTACCGCGCTCCGCTGTAGGGCTCGAGTAGCCCGAGTTCACAAAGCTGGCCAATGGCGTTTCGGTTCGCCTGGTTCGATTTGCCGTGGCGAGCCTGGGCCGCAGCAACGGTGAGGATCGGGAACGCGATGAGGTTCTCCGTAATCTCGACGGCCAGTCGAGCGCGTGGCAGCGCAGCCCGAGCTTCCTCGGCGAGCTCCTCTCGCAGCGCAAGAAGGCCCATGATTCTCCGGTGAGCGTCTTCGGCTGACGCAGCCACAGTTCGAGCGAAGAACTCGACCCACGGCGCCCACTCGCCCGTCGCGCTCACCTGGAGGAGATGATCGCGATACTCGGTTGCGTGATCCTTCAGCCAGTCCGAGACCGAGAGCACAGGCGTCTTCAGGGTGCCATCGGTCAAGATCTGGAGCACGGCAACGAGCCGGCCAAGGCGACCGTTGCCGTCGGTGTAGGGATGAATGGTCTCGAACTGATAGTGGGCCAGCGCCACCCGGGCCAACAGCTGCAGGGAGTCACGTAGCGACTCGTCGTTGACCCACGCAAGCCAATCCTCGACGAGAATTCTCAGCTGGTCACCGGGCGGAGGGGGGATGAAGCGGGCTTCGGTGATGGGGCGATTCTTGGTTCCGATGAAGACCTGTCGCTCCCGGATGGCACCTGCCTCGGGGCCGTCGCTGTCCGTGCCACGGACGATAAGCGCCTGGAGGTTGGACAGCAGGGAAACCGTGATCGGTCGTTCGTGAACCCAGTCGTAGGCTGCGTCTGCCGCACGTGTGTAGTTCATGACTTCGCGGACGTTCGGCGGGATGCTCGGATCCTCTTCGTCGAGGGACGCGGCCTCGGCTGCGAAGAGGTCTGTCAGGTTGGCGAACGTGCCCTCCAGCGCTGATGTGCCGATGGCCTCGCGGCGTGTGGCCACGCGTGTGACGAGCTGCGGGTTGGGTATGAGGCTCGCTGCAGCGTCGAGGCGCCCAAGGGCTGCCATGGCGTCGGACAGTGCCATCCACACCTCGCCAGGGAGGTCGAGTTCCCTCGGGAGCGGAGTAGGAACGAAGGCACCGACCTCGTACGGCGCAGTGAATCGATTGTCAGTCCCTCTGATGAGAACTGTCGAGCCGATGGGTGACTGCGAGAGATCGGTGCTCACAACTTGGATTGTAGGAGTCGGATTCCAAGTTCTGCGCGCACAACTTGGAATTACAGCCCTGAAGTCCAAGCATCGAGACCGAGCCGAAGTTCGACGGCCCGGCTGGGCTGGTGACTCGTCGCGTTGCGGTGATGGCAGGCGTCTTCAGTCGGCATGGATCCCCAGAGGCTGTCGGACCGAGCTGGTCGGGTCGTCGACCTGCCGGACGTGCAGAGCCCGGTGCCCGAGCACCGCATGGCGACGCCCGCCGACTCGGCCGCATTTCACCGTTGGCGGGGGCATTTACCGTGGAGCTGGCGGGAATCGAACCCGCGACCCCCTGCTTGCAAAGCAGTCCCAGAGGCGTCCGGCAGGTGTCGGGGACGTCCGGCCGAGTCCGGCCCGTGAGCAGTTTTCCAGTGCATTTGTGCTGGTCAGCAGGGTGTCAAGCATCCCGGAGGCGCTGAGGAGTCCGGCGGAGTCCATCATCGTCCGCTGGCTCCGGGATCAGCAAACATGCCCAAGTGGCTACGTTCTTGGCTACGTTCGAGCACCGATGGGATGGCCGATCATTCGGTTTGGCATGATCCCGGCGGGTCGCCGACTGAGGTGCGTTTGTTCGGTTCATTTCGATTTGCGGTTGGCAAACAAACTCGGCAGCGCGGCTCTCATCTCGGCTTTTCGGGTGGCGAGGTCGCTGCGTTGTCGAACGGCGCTCCATCGGTGGTCGAGGTCGAGCGATGTCGCCGATTGGATGAGGGCGTCGCGGCGAGCTCAGTTCGTGATGTCGCTCTGGAGGATCTCTGCGAGAGCGGCGACCTCCTCGGTGCGCGCCGTGATGCCGGTGCTGGCGAGGCGTCGGACCATCTCCTCTGGTCGATCACGTACTTGCTGGAGGGCCCATGTGCCGATGGTTGCGACCTGACGCGGGAGAGCAGCGGGCGCAGGTTCGGGGTTTCCTGCGACGAGCTGTCGCCCGAGGGCGTAGATGTCGAGCGCATCCGATGAGCGTTTGGTCTGGGCGCGGCGGGGGCTGAGGTACGCGTGGAGCTTCGTGACGAGCAACGCTCGTGGGGAGGCGACACGAAGCGTCGCACTCTGGTTGCCGGCTCTGATCTCGAGGGAGCTTGCATCGTGATGCGCGAACAGGTGTGCCGCAGTGAAGAGACGGTCGAGTGGCTCGTCGAGTTCGCCGATCGCTGCGTAGGGGGTTGTCGGGTCGATGTCGATGATGTCGATGGTGACCCCGTCGACGCTGAGGTTGCCTGCATCCATGCGTGCCGATGCAACGGCTCGAAGCGTGGCTTGTTGAAAGCGGCCTCGGTCGTCGTCGATGAGTGCGTCGAGGTCCTGGGTTGCTCGGTGGAAGGTGTCGAGGCGGGCGGCGACTGCCAGCCCGCCGATGAGAACGAAGTCGATCTCGGTCATGGTGGCGAGGCGTTCGAGGGCGCCGAGCAGTCGCGTCGATTCAGGGCCGTCGGCGAAGACGACGACCTCACCAGACACGTGGCCATCCTGGTGGGTTCCACTGTTGGAGTGCCTCGGTGCCGCGTGCTGGATCGGTGGCGAGGTCGAGTGCGATGAACAGCGGGTGTGCGGCGGGGTAGCCGTCGAGGTCGATGTCGTCGAGGGTTCGGTGTTCGGAGACGAGCGGTGTCGGGGCGCGAGCGAGCCGAGCGGCCGGTGCGTGGCCGGCGGTGTTGGTGCCCGCGCGGAGCAGGGCCCGTTGATAGTTCCCGTCGTTGGTGGTGTAGAGGTCGATGGGGTAGTTGTCGGTCGCGGTCATTGGTACGCCGCGTGTGATGGCTGCTCTGGTGCCCGTGGCGATGAGTCCGCTTTGGGGTGTGGGTCGGGAGGAGAGCTCGACCCAGGTTGGTTTCCATGCGTCGGACAGCGCAGAGAACAGCGCCGCCCGACTGGGCGCGTCCTCGCCGAGTAGGCCGCGTTCGGTGAGGCCGGCGCGGGCGGCCGACACCGCTGCGGGAGACAGTCCCAAGATGCGGGCCATCGGGCGGACGCCGTTGAAGGCCTGTGGGTCGATGAGGTGACCTGCAGCGACCCCGATCGCCGCTGCGCCACGGATTGGATCGGTTCCGCCAGAGCGTCGCGGTTGTCGAGGCATCGGGGTGATGGCCCGGTCGATCCAGACATCGGGGGTGGTGACACAGAGGTGACCCCTGCGGTCGAGCCAGCCGACATGTGCGGTGGTCAGGGCCCGTCGTGCGGCTGCGGTGATCACATCGGCAACGACCACCGTCTCGCAGAGTGCTCGACTGGCGATCTGCTCGGCTCGGGTCTCGTCGACGACCGCCAGGGCCATGACGTCGAGGCGAAGCTGAGCTCCATTGGGAAGAACGACCGCCACGGCGCTGCCGGCACCGTCGATGACCGTGGTGCCGTCGTCGAGTGAGAGCAACGCTGCAGCCAACGCGGCACGCGCCGCAGAGGCCATCTGGGTCGAAGTCGATCGAGCGGCCATCACAGGATCCTAGAGTGTTCGGTGTTCGTTAACAAACAAACACCGAACACTCTGCAAAGCAGGAGGGCTCGACAAGCCCAAAGCGCGACGGCCCAGCCCGCCGGGTGACCCGTTGCGTTGCGGCGATCGCAGGCGCCTTCAGTCGGCATGGGATCCCCGGAGGCTGTCGCACCGAGCTGGTCGGGTCGTCGACCCGCCCGACGTGCAGAGCCCGGTGCCCGAGCATCGCATGGCGACGCCCGCCGACTCGGCCGCAAGAACCGCCCCGCTCGAATTCGACCGAGTCCATCGCAGCGACAACGCTCGACGCGTGCCGGGGGTGGCTCGACGCGTTCGGTAGGCGACGTCCGACGGTGCTGACGCGTCAGTCCGCTCGGCCCTCGGGTTGCGACGGGTCACCGCTGCGCATCAGTTGATCCCAGGCTTGGGCGGCGTGGGGGAGGCTGGGGCGGACTCTGCGACCTCGAGCGACGGACTGTCGGAGTCGATGTCGACGTAGGGCCAGCGCAGGCCGGCGAGCTCGCCTGGGCGGAGTCCGCACATGAGCCCGGTCAGCCACATCGCCGGTCTCGGATCGGCGGGGATTGCCTCGGTGATCAGGCGTTGGGTCTGTTCGAGCGTGAAGCTCTTGCGTTCCTTCGAGGGTCGCCGGGCAGGCAGCAGCACGTCTGCGGCGGGGTTGGTCTTGATCGTCCGGTTCCGCTTGGCGTGTTGGAGCGCTTGGTTGAGGTAGTTCCAGTTTCGGTCGATCGTGCTCGTCGCATGGGTGGCCACCATCGATTCGAACAGCTCTTCGAGGCGACGTGTCGTGGTCCGGTCGACCTTGAGCGAACCGATCACCGGGATGACCGAGGTGCCCAGTAGCTGGCGGGCGTTGGCGATCGTGTTCGGCGACTTCACCCGTGCGTGGCGCGAGGTCCGAGTCGGCGCCACGTTGGGGCAGCCATCGGCGAACCACGCCTCGATCGCCTCGCCGAAGGTCGCCATCCGTTTGCGAGGCGGATCCGGCATCGACTCCTGCGCCCGGAGGGTGACCAGCGCATCGAGATCAGCCGGCGCTGCGGCCTTGTCGACACGCTCGACCTTGCGCCGCGAACCATCGGAGAACCGGACCCATGCCATCCACCGCTGTTTGCCCTCGTTTCACCGCACGGTGGGACGAGGAGTGTGGAGCTGGCGGGAATCGAACCCGCGACCCCCTGCTTGCAAAGCAGGTGCTCTAGCCAACTGAGCTACAGCCCCGAACCGGGACAATCTAGCAGTGCGCCGTCGCGCCTCCGCCCTGCAGGACGCAGTCCGGGTGATCAGCCGATGTCGCCGTCGATGTAGACCCAGCGACCGTCGATGCGGTCGAACCGGCTGGTCTCGTGCAGTTCCCCGAAGCGGTCGCCTCGGCGGTACCGGGCACGAAACTCGACGACGCCGGTGGCATCGAGGGCCCGTCCCCGTTCGCACGCCACGATCTCGAGTCCGTCCCACGTCTGGTTCTCGACGAAGGTGATGTCGCCGGGACGGGTGTCAGGGTGCCAGGACCGCAGCAGGTGGTCGGCGTCGCCGACGATGAACGCGCTGTAGCGGCTGCGCATCAACGCCTCGGCCGTGGCCGCAGGAACCTCGCCGGTCACCACGGGACCACAGCACTGCGACCACACCGCTCCCGACCCGCAGGGGCAGGGGGAGTTCGGCGGAGGAAGCGTCGCAGCGGGCATCTCCATCCGACGGTAGCGCCCGCGCACCGGTCCGATCGGGGCGCGGCGACCGACCGGGGCCGGTGGCTCAGCCAGCCTGCGGCCAGTCGAGCAGGGCTGCCACCAGCGCACCGACCGACAACAGTTCGAGTGGCTTGTGGAGCACCCCGGTCACGCAGTCGTCACGGGCATCGAGGAGCGCGGTGGGTGTCGCGGGATCGGCGACGAGCACAACAGGGATGTGGCCAGTCAAGCCGTCGTTGCGAATTGCGTCGAGGGTGGCGAACGCGTCGGCATCGGGCATGGCGGTGTCGAGCAGCACCGCTTCGGGTTGCCATTCGCGGCAACATGCGAGGGCTTCGTCGCCGGTGGCGGCCAGGCGCGCCTCCCAGTCCGTCACGAGCGCGATGCCCAGTTGTGCGACGAGTCGGGCGTCCTCTTCGTCATCGACGATGAGCACGCGCCTCGGGCCGTTCTGGTCCATCACTTGGGGGCAATCGGCGCGTACCTATCCACATGTGAGGATCTAGCGGTCATCAATGTGACGCAAGTGGGTCATATGTCCCGTCGGTCTCGGCCGCTGGTCCAGCGCTCAGAGCCGGTCGCCCTACGATGAGGCCGTCCACCAGGGACGCCGATCGATGACAGAGACCACTGCTGCGACTACGCCGTCCGACGAGTCCGGCACCGACGCGCCCGATCCCGACCTCCCCCGTCGCTGGCGCGAGCGCCGACGGGGCATGGACCCCGAGAACCGCCGGCGGGTCCTCGAGGCCTGCGCCATCCGGACCTCCTCCGGCTGGGTCACCCACTTCGTGTTGATGATGGTCCTGTCGGTGATCGTCGCCGTCATGGGTCTGTCGGCCGACTCGGCCGCACTCGTCATCGGCGCCATGTTGCTGGCGCCGCTGATGCAACCGGTGCTCGGCACCGCCGCTGCGCTCACCATGGCGATGATGGGTCAGCTGCGACGGTCGCTGGTCGTGCTGTTGTTGGCGTCGGTCGGCTCCATCCTCCTGGCCACCGTCGTGGCGGCCATGCTCGGCAACGGGTCGCTCAGTGGCGAGGTGCTCGCCCGGACCAGCCCCGACGCACGCGACCTCGTCGTGGCTCTCGCTGCGGGCGCCGCCGGTGCCTACGCCATCTCACGTCCCGACCTGTCGAGCTCTCTGCCCGGCGTCGCCATCGCGGTCGCGCTCGTCCCGCCGCTCGGGGTCGTCGGCATGACGCTCGAGGCCGGCCGATTCGACCTGGCGCGCGGCGCCCTGCTGCTCTACGTGACGAACCTGATCGCCATCGTCGCCTCGGGCGTGCTGGTCTTCCTGCTCACCGGGTTCGCGCCGCCCCGTCGTCTCGCCACGACCTCGACACGTGTCCTGGCCGGAGGTCTGCTCACCGTCGTGTTGATGGTCGTCGTCGCCGTGCCCCTGACGCTCGCCAGCGTCAACGCATCGGCGGATGCTCGTGATCGCGAAGACGTCGAAGCCGCGGTCCAGAGCTGGATATCGGCCACAGGCGACGAGATCGACGAGGTCGAGATCAGGGGATCCGAGGTCATCGTGCGGGTCTTCGGCTTCGAGAGCCCCCCGCTCACCGGACCGCTGCAACAACGCATCCAGCAGATCCTCGGTCCCGAGTCCACCGTCGAGGTGCGCTGGACCCAGGCCCAGCTCGCGGCCGCAGACGAAGCGGAGCCGACCGAGCAAGAGCTCCTGGCAGCCGAGGTCTCCGAGGTCGCGCGCCAGTGGCTCGACGCAGCCGAGGTCGGTGCCTACGAGCTGCGCGTCGTGGAGGTCTCCAACGAGGCCGTGGTGTTGGACCTCACAGCATCGTCGGTGCCGTCGCTCGAAGACCTGCGAGCCCGGATCTTCGAAGCGACCGGCTCCTCGCCCCAGCCCGAGGTCAACTGGACCCCGCAGACCCGCGTCCTGCCCGACGACGGCATCGAGTCCGTCGAAGAGGTCGGCGCCCGCCTCGAACGGGTGGCTCGCGACTGGGCGCTCGACCAAACCGGCTTGTCCGTCGTCAGCGTGACCTACGACGGCGTGACCATCACCATCGACCTCGTCGGGGTGAGCGCACCCGATGGCCCGGCGCTCGAACGTCTGCTGCTCGACGAGCTCGATACCGACGCCGAGGTCGTGGTGTTCTTCTCCCAACGCACCCAGCTCGTGCCGGCACCCACCCCGACCCCGACCCCGACTCCTGCGCCGACGCCGACACCGGTTCCCACCCCGACGCCGACTGGGCTCGTCATCCCGACGCCGACACCCGGGGGATGACCCGCCGCCGACCCATCGGGTCGACGGTGGGGCGCGATGTGCGCGACCTACGACGCGAGGGGTCGACCGAAGGGCAGCGATTCCTGCCAGGTGCCGAGGAACTCCTCGGCCGCCATGCAGGCACCGAGGAAGGGTCCGTGCTCGTGCCCGAGCGCGTGATCGAGCGCCGACTCGATGGCGTCGGTCGCCGCTGCCGTGACGGCGTCGACCGTGGCGTCTCCTGCGGGGTACCAGGCGTGAATGGGCGCTCCGGTGGGGATGAAGTCGGCAACGGCCACGATGTCGGCCCGTCCCATGACGGCCAGCGCCCGAGCGGTGTAGGGCAGCGGCGCGTGGGGCACCACAGCAGCGACCTTCAGGCGCTCGGCCGTCTGATGATTGATCGCGCCCATCTTCGATCCGCAGATCAGCACGTCTGCCGGGGTCGCAAAGACCTTCCAGGCCGGCTCTGCGTCATCGCCGACGAAGGCGTCACCCTTGGCGGCCCAGCCCGTCGCCAGCGCGGCGACATCGAGTCCGTCCTCGTCGACCAGCGCACCCTTCGACGTCGAGATCGCCACGACCGTGGCCCCTCGCTCGGCCGCTGCAGTCGCGATGATCGGGCCGGTGTCGCCGAAGCCCTCGATGACGACGCGCTTGGCGTCGAGGCTGCCGAGCACCTTGGCCGCAGCCACGACCGGCCCGAGCCCTGCGAGATGCGTGGCCAAGGGGACCGTGCCGACACCGGTGACCTCGACCGGCGCCTCGGCGATGGCGTTGCGATCGTCAGCGGCGGCGAGCTCGCCGAGGGCCGCCGCGTCGACACCCTTGGCTGCGTCGATCCCAAGGCTCCCGTCGGCCACCTGGGGCAACAGTTCGGCGACGAACGCCGCAACGGCCTCGGCGCTGCCGTCGGGGGTGGTGTTGATGCCGGCGGACGCCCCGCTGCGCTGGACGCCATGGGCGGCGAACGTGTACGTGAGGGAGCGAGCCATGTCCTCGGCACCTCCCCGCAGGATCTTGGGGGCGGCCCGGACGACGCCCGTCGCCGGTGCGCCGTCGAGGTCGATCACCACGAAGGCGTCGGTGGAGGACAGTTTCTGGAACGTCACCGCCACATCATGCCATCGACCGACGGGCCGCCCCATCTCGACACGTCAGGGATCGTGGGCATCCCGGGCTCATCGGGTCAGCCGGCGACGGTGAACGTCCGGCTGACGACGTTGTTGCCGGGGTCAGGGTCGGGCACGGTCTGGGTCAACGACACCGTCAGGGTCACAGGACCGCCGCCTGTGGCCACGACGGCGACGTCCTTTTGCGCCACCCACCTCACAGGCAGCGGCCCGCTGCATCGGAACGACGACGGGGAGGTGCGGCCACACGACCAGCTCGCGTTGCCTTCGCTGAGCTCGGCGATGGTGGCGCCGGTGACCGAGATCGTCACCGAGGTTGTCGCGGGAAGCGGGTTCGGCCCGGCATTGGAGCCCTTGACCAGCACGCTGGTGGGTGTCCCTGCGACCAGCGTCGGGAACGTGAGGATGCTGGCGTATCCATCGGTTGGTGGGCCCGAGGGCGTGGGTGTGGCGGTCGGGGCGGGTGTCGGCGTCGACGTGGGTGTGGCCACCGGTGTCGAGGTAGCGGTCGGTGTCGGCGGCACCGTCGGCGAGGGACTGGCGGTCGGTGTCGGTGTGGGCTGCACCGGCGGCCGGGGTGTCGCTGTCGGTCGCGGAGTGGCCGTGGCGTCGGGGGTCGGCTGCGTCGTGGGTGGCGTGGCCGCCGGCGTCGGAGTCGGGACCCCTGGGGTGCCGCCGCCCGCCGGTGTCGGGGTAGGTGGGGGCGTGGCGATCGGGCCTGGCGTGGCGCCGGCGTCGGGGGTCGGTGAGGGTCCGGGCGACGAACCGTCGGGGCTGGGTGTCGGCGTGGCTGTGCCTACGCCGTTGCCAGGCGTACCGATGTCTCCCGGTCCGGGTGGGATTCCGGTGGCCGGATCGCCATCACCATCGCCATCGCCGTCGGGGCCCCGGTCGCCGTCCCCGTCGCTGTCTCCGGGGTCGTCGCCGCCGGAGGATCCGTCGCGGTCCGGCACCGCAGGGTCGCCGGATCCGCTTCCCCCATCGTCGCTGCCACCGAGGGCGAGCCCGCCGCCGCCGGATCCCCCCACCGCCAGCGTTGGATCGGGGAAGCGGGGATCGTCGGCACGGATGGGCGCCCCGTCGGTGATCCCGATCGCATCGCCGGCCCGCACGGCCTGCACCCCCATCGGAACGGCGATGATCATCGTCATCAGCGTCGATGCCGCGAGTGCGACCATGGTCGACGTCGGTGCGCCGGCACCGGCTCCCTGCAGCAGTGCCGCCAATCGACTCATGCCTGCTGCCGCCGCGTTGCGAGTCGACCGTCGAGGGTCATGGCGCCGCCTGGTCGCTGTCGCCGCCGACGGCGAATCGTGCGGCGCGGCGCAGGACGACGCCATCGTCGTCCACGGCGGTCACCAGCAGCTCATAGCGACCGTCGGACAGCTCCACCGGTCCGGTGTCGATGACGAACGGACGCAACCGGTCGGTCCCCTCGACGATGGTGGCCTCACCTGCGGGTGCCAACGCCCACGCCACGGCCACCGCGTCGACATCGACGACGATCGACGGCAACGACGCCGAAGCGATGGTGGCTCCATCGAGAGCGGCGCCCCCACCGGTCGCTGCCGCGATGTCGAGACCGTCGGCAGGCACGCGGTCCGCCGGGCCGGCCCCGAGGGCCAGCGTCAGCATCGGGACGGCGACCAACGCCGTCACCGCAGCAGCGACCAACGCCGTCGCCGGCCGTCGCCGCCACCACGCCGTCGACGGCCCCACGGCCTCAGTCCTCGCGCAGATCGATGATGCCGAGACGCACGGCGCTCAACACCGCATGGGTGAGGCTCTGGGTGTCCAACCGCCGGTAGATGGCGTTCAGGTGGTTGTGCACCGTCTTCTGGGTGATCCCCAGGTCGCGGGCCACCTGCTTGGTGCTCATGCCGTCGGCGATGCCCTGGAGGATCTCGACCTGACGCGGCGACAACAGCTCGTCTTCGACCTTGGGTTGGCGCGCCTGGGCGACGCTGAGCATCGACGATGCCAGCGCCGGCGACAATCCCGTCTCGCCTGCGGCTGCCGCCCGCACGGTCTCGAGGACATCAGCGAACGAACACCCCTTGGACAGGTACCCGACCGCGCCGGCCTCGAGCGCCTGGCGGGTCCGATCGATGTCGTCGTGCATCGTCAACACCACGACCTTGGTGTCGGGCACCGTCTCGGTGATGCGCCGGGTGGCGGTGACCCCGTCGAGCACGGGCATCGAGATGTCCATGAGCACCACGTCGGGGCGAAGCTGATCGGCGAGCCGGATGGCGTCCTCGCCGTTGGACGCCTCGCCGACCACCGACTCACCGGCGGACTCGAAGCTCTTCCGCACGCTCTCACGCAGGATCTGGTGGTCGTCGGCCAAGACGATGGTGATCATGGGCTGTCCTCTCTGGGAACGGTGACCTCAATGGTGGTGCCTGCGCCGGGTGAACTGGTGACAACGAGCTCCGCGTCGATCACCTCGGCGCGTTCTCGCATACCGACGAGCCCGAACGCCGTCTCGCGGACACCACGCGACTCGTCGAATCCGTCGCCGTCGTCGACGACACGCAGACGCGCCATCGATGCGGTGACCCGCCAGTCCACGACGACGCGCGACGCATTGGCGTGCTTGCCGATGTTGTTGAGCGCCTCTTGCATGATGCGCAGCACCTCGTTCTCGACCGCCACCGGCAGCCGGTCGTCGGTCTCGGTCGCTTCGACATCGACGTGCACACCGCTCTGACGGGCCCAGCGCTGGGCCAGGTCGGCGGCGATCTCGGCCAGGGGCTGTTCCTCGGTGACCGAGGTGCGCATCTGGCGCAGGGTCTCGCGCAGCTCGTCGATAGCTCGCTGTACATCGGCGTGGAGCGCATCGAGTTCGGCCGCGGCACCAGGTGTCGGGCTGGTCTTGATGCGCTCGAGCTCGAAGCTGATGTAGGTCAACCACTGACCGAGCCGGTCGTGGAGGTCGCGGGCGATGCGAGCCCGTTCCTCCTCGGCGCCGAGGATGCGCAGCCGTCGGAACCAGCGGGCGTTGTCGATGGTGAGCGCCAATGCATCGCCGAGACCGGCGAGCAGACGGAGGTCGCGTTCGCCGTAGTGGCCGACATCGGGATGCTCGATGCCGAGTGCGCCGACGACCCGGCCCCGCGTGCGCAGGGGCGTGTAGATCCCACTTCCGCTCGCGGCGCCGAGGCCGGTGCCGGAGAGATCGCGGACGAGGATCGGTTCGCCGGCGGCGACCGCGTCACCGAGGCGCTGGGGCAGTGCGGCGTCGCCGGTCATCGTCGGGGCCAGCGCGAGTCCTTCGGTGAGCAACGGCGACCACGTGCGGTTGACCTCGCTGCGCATCACCAGGCCGAGAACCGAGGCATCGAAGGTGTCGATGAGCTGGCCGCGTGTCGCCGCCACCGCCTGCTGGAGATCCAACGACGACGGCAGCGTGCGCGCCACCCGGTTCAACACGTGCAGCAGCTGGTTGGTCTCGGTCAGGGCATCGAGGCGTCCGGCGATCTGGCGGCGCTGACGTTCCGCTGCTGCGAGACGCGTCCGTGCCACCGAGGCCGCGAGCACGCCGGTGATGACCACGATCACCACGAACCATCCCGCCACGCTGGCCAAGCCGAGGTCGTGGCCGGTCGCCGCGCCGACGACGAGCGTGGCGGCGACGCCGGCGCCGGCAGCGAGCGCGCCGTGGCGGACGCCCCAACCGAACGAGGCGACCGCAGCGGCGACGGCGAGGCAGCCGACGAAGGCCGAGACCAGACCACCACTGACGCCGATCGCCGCACCCAACAGCACGGCATCCGAGATCGCCGTGACCACGGCGTTTCGGTCGCGCGCGCCCAGACGCAACGGCCGCAGCGTCCGCCACGTGGTGAGGTAGAGACAGATCGAGGTGGTGATCACCAGACCGACCGACCCGTCGACGGCTTCGGGCGCCGCCAACGCGGTACCGAGCACCACGGCGCACCAGCGCAGGGCTGCCACAAGGGGCGCCAGCACGGTGCGGGTCGCCGGGGGCGCACCGAGTTCGCGATGGGAGGAATCGTCGGTGTGATCGACGCCGCCGAGTCGCCCCAGGGCTGCGCCGAACTCGCCGTCGACGACACGCTCGGCGCCGCGCGCGCCGGCCTCGGCGGCGGGGCGGGGGTCGGTACTCGCAGCGGTGTCGGTCATCGGAGCCTCGTCACCAGATTGGCACCCCGACACCGCTACCAGGTGGGACCGCCCCGAATCAGTTCGACGAGATCGCCCAGCGGCATGGGTCGGGCGATGAAGTAGCCCTGGGCCTGGGTGCAACCGAGGGCCCGCAATCGGGCCAGCTGGTCTTCGGTCTCGACCCCCTCGGCGACCGACACGAGACCGAGCGCACTCGAGAGTCTGATGACGGCGCTGGTGATCACGGTGCTGCCGTGGTTGTCGCCGAGACCCGACACGAAGGTCCGGTCGACCTTCAACACGTCCACCGGCAGCGACTGCAGATACTGCAGCGACGAGTAGCCGGTGCCGAAATCGTCGACCGCCACCCGTGTCCCGAGGGCCTTCAACAGATTGAGCACGGCAGCGCTGGCGTCGACATCGCTCATCAGCGCGCTCTCGGTGATCTCGAGTTCGATCATCGCCGGATCGACACCGCTGTCGCGCAGCGCATCCTCGAGATCGCCGGGCAGCGACGGGTGATCGAGCTGGCGGACCGAGAGGTTGACCGAGACCTCGACGCCGACGCCGGTGGCCTCCTGCAGCTCGACGGCCGCTGCGCACGCCTCTCGCATCACGAACACGCCCATCGGGATGATGAGCCCGGTGTCCTCGGCGACGTCCATGAACATCGCCGGTGGGCGCATCTCGCCGCCGGGTAGTTGCCAGCGCAGCAGGGCCTCGGCGCCGATGATGGCGCCGGTGTCGAGCGCGATCTTCGGTTGGTAGAGCACCCGCAGCTCGTCGTTGCGGATGGCCCGCCGCAGGTCGGCGACGACGGTGAGGCGGTCTGCGGCCCGGGCCTGGAGATGGGGCTCGTAGACCTCGAAGCTTCCGTGACCGTTCTCCTTGGCCCGATAGCACGCAGCGTCGGCGGCCCGCAGCAGCGTCTCGCCGTCGAGGGCCGGGTCGTCGGGGGTGCTGACGGCGATGCCGGTGACGACCGAGAGCTGCACCTCGGTGCCGTCGATGTAGAACGGCGCGGTCGTGGCCCGCAGCACCGACTCCGCCAGGTCGTCGATGTCGGCGATGCCCGGGCAGAACACGCCGAACTCGTCGCCACCCACCCGAGCCAGCACGGCATTGGGGGCGAAGGTACGAAGGAGCCGATACGCGAACGCCACCAGCACCCGGTCGCCCGCCTCGTGACCCAGGCTGTTGGTGACCGTACGGAATTCGTCGATGTCGAGGAGTAGCAATGCCGCGCTCTGGCCTCGTTCGTGGAGCAACGGGAGCTGTTCGCCGATCTTGGACAGCAGGTGTTGACGGTTGGCGAGCCCGGTGAGCCCGTCGTGGGTGGTGCGGTGTTCGAGAGCGCTCTGCAGGGCGCGGTGTTCGCCGACGTCGTGGCCGATGACCGTCAGGCTCGCGACGTCGCCGGTCGGGGAGCGATCTGCGAGCAGCATCAACTCGAGCTGCAGCGTCGAGCCGTCGGCGCGGGTGGTGGACAGGTCGCCGCGCCATTCGTTGGCGATGTCGAGGGCCTCCCAGACGACGTCGCGGGTGCTGCCGTCGAGGAGACGTTCGAGCGCACGGAAGGTGGGATCGACGTCGGCCAGGCCGAGCACGGCGCGGGCTGGGCGATTGGCGTAGAGGATCCGTCCGCCGGGCTCGATGACCAGGATGATCTCGGTGGTGGCGTCGAGCGCCTCGCGGAGGCGAACCACCAGGGGCGTGTCGAGCGGCTCGGGTGCCGAGGTGTCGGGCAACAACAGCACGACGTTGTCGCCGGCGAGGTGGTGCCGATGGGCGCCGCTGCGATCGACCCCGGCGCCGGAGACGTCGACGACGGGCTCGTGGGTGCGGTCGCCGTGGCGGGTGTCGGCGCGGCCGAGCCCGGGTTCGATCTCGATCGGCGTGTGGTCGGTCATCGCGGGGCCTCTGCTCAGGTGGTGCACGCCCGTCTTGTGCGAAGGTGACGTCGCCGTCGCTTCCCTACCCGTGGCGAAGTGTTGCCGACCTCACTGTCCGGCGCAAGCTTCACCCGAAAACAGCACTCAGTGTGTTCGGAACGCTACGAAGTGCGCGAGGTCGCGGAGGGCCGCGCCGGCACCGCCTGCCAGGTCCAGGCGCTCGAGCGCAGCCAATGCGCCCGAGGTCAGCGACTCGATCTCGGTCTCGATCAGTGCCGCCGCACCGGTGGCGACCAACACGCCCTGCACCTCGGCGAGCTCGTCGTCGCTCAGGTCCGCGCATCCGGCGCGGGCCAGGACCGAAACCTGGTCCGGCGTGGCCAGACGTCGTGCCGCAGCCAACAGCGGGGTGGGCTTGCCTTCCCGGAGATCGTCGCCCACCGGCTTGCCGGTGAGGCTGGAATCGCCGAATGCCCCCAACAGGTCGTCGCGCAGCTGGAAGGCCACTCCGACGGGCCGTCCGTAGGCCGCCAGGCCCGCATCGACGAGCTCGGGACGTCCCGCGAGCGCAGCCCCCAACTGCAGGGGCCGCTCGACCGAGTAGCGCCCGGTCTTGTACTCGAGGATCCGTCGGGCCTCGACCTCGTCGGCGTGACCCCGGGCCCCGGCCAACACGTCGAGGTACTGCCCGACGTTGACCTCGAGGCGCAGCTCGTCCCAGATCTCGGCCACGAGCGGTGACCGCTCGGTCATCAGGTGGTCGGCCATGACATGGGCCATGTCGCCGACGAGGATCGCGGCAGCCTCGCCGAACCGATCGGGATCGCCCTGCCATGCCGCGTCGCGGTGCAGATTCGCGAACCGCACGTGGACCGTCGGGTGGCCTCGCCGCGACGCAGATGCGTCCATGATGTCGTCGTGGGCGAGCGCGAAGGCGTGCAGCATCTCGATCGCGGCAGCCGCGTCCATCGCCGTCGGTTCCCAGGGCGTGCCGCCCGCGCCGACGTGGGCCCAGTGGAAGAAGGCGGGCCGCAACCGCTTGCCGCCGACGAGGACCAACTCGGCAAGCACCGCGAAGGGCTCGGTCAGCGACGGATCGATGGCGACCCAGCGGGCTCGCTCCGCGGCGAGCACCTCGGCCAGGCGGTTGTCGACGCGGGTGGTGACCTCGACCAGAGCATCGGGCACGTCGGATGCTGTGGCGGGGGTCATCGGTCGCCTGGTTCGGCAACGTCGGCGGGCTCGGCGGCATCGAGATCGGCGACGATCTCGTTCACCTGGAGCTCGGCTGCCCGGATCCGGCCGCGACACAAACGGATGAGCATCGATGCCCGGGCCACCTTGGAGCTCAGGACATCGACGTCGACATCGTCGTCGGCCAGTTCGTCGAGGATGCGTTCGAGCTCGGCGATCGCCTCGGCGTAGCCGACCTCGTCGACGGTTGGGGCCGCGTCGTCGCCTGATCCCTCTCCGGCAGCGAGTTCGTTCGACTTCGAGGTCACGGCGCACGTCCTTCGGTGATGGTGGCCGGATCGCCGGCGCTGGGTGCGGTGCCGGTTGCCGACTCGACCGTACTGACGATGATGCCGTCGGCAACGCGCGTCGCGAGCCGGGCCCCTGCGTCGACGGCGTCGGTCGACCGGACCAGCGCCCCCGACTCATCGGTGGTGATGGTCCATCCCCGGGCCAGGGCGGTGGCGGGGTCGAGCAGGCGAACCCGCACGGCGGCGTCGTCGAGGGAGCGGTCGGCCGAGCGGAGCCGGTGGCCGGCGTGCAGGGTGGCGGCCTGGACGTGGCGATCCAGCACATGGTCGCGCCGTTCGAGCGTGCGGCGAGCGAGATCGCGGGTGCGCTGTGCCGCCGTCGCCGCTCGATGCTCGGCGTCGCGCAGGCCCCTGCGCACGGCGGTCTGCACGGCCTGCGCCGTGGAACCGAGGCGTTGGTGTTGGTACGCAGTCGCGGTCCGGGCCACCGCGGCGATGCCACCCCAGGCATCCTCGGCACGCCGTTCGGCCGCGGCGACGTGGTCGATCAAGAGCCCGGCGCAGGCCGTCGGGGTCTTCAGCGCCGCGTGCGCCACCAGGTCGGCCACCGACGTGTCGATCTCGTGACCCACGCCGGTGACGACCGGTATCGGCGCGGTGGCGATGGCCCGTGCCACCGCGGCATCGTCGAAGGCGACCAGATCGGTGCGCGCCCCACCGCCCCGCACGACGGCGATCACGTCGACCCGGTGAGCGACACAGGTGGTGATGGCGCGAGCGACGCGCGCAGCCGCGCCGATGCCCTGCACCGGTGACGCGACGAAGACGACCTCGAACGCATAGCCCGACCGGCGCAACTCCTCGCAGAAGTCGGCGTGGGCTGCCGATCCGGCCGCCGTCACGAGCCCGACCCGCAGCGGCGCCATGGGCAGCGGGAGCCGGGCATTGGCTTCGAGTAGCGCTTCGGCGCGTAGCTGTTGGATCAGTCGGTCGCGGGCGGCACCGAGCTGGCCCAGGGTGTAGGCGGGATCGATGCCGGTCATGCGCAGCTGGAGGCGACCATGAGGCGGGTAGAAGTCCGGGATGGCGCGGACGCGGATCTCGATGCCGTCGTCGATCCGCATCCCGCCGCCGGCCTGGCGGATCTGTCCGTTCACGATCTCCTTCGTGGCCTTGAACAGCACCACTGCGATCTTCGCATCGGGTGGCCGTCCCGGATCCGGTGACGCATCGACGAGATCGAAGTACACATGACCCGAGCTCGGTCGCCGGATGCTGCGGACCTCACCCTGCACCCAGAGGTCCGACGGGAACGTGACGGCCAGGACCTCACTGATCATCCGGCCGACCTCGGCGACGCTGAAGGTGTGGGTCTCCTCGAACAGGCTCATCGCCGCGTGTGCCGCCCGTGTGGGTGCCGCCGGCCCTCAGACCGGTTCGGCATCGCGCACCAACGTCCGGTACAGCTCGGCGTACAGGCCGCCGCGGGCGAGCAACTCGGCGTGGGTGCCCCGGTCGACGAGATGACCGTCCTCGATGACCACGATCAGGTCGGCGTCGATGATGGTGGACAACCGGTGGGCGATCACCACCGCTGTGCGCCCCTCGAGCGCGACGCTCAGCGCCCGCTGCACCAGGACCTCGTTCTCGCTGTCGAGGTGGCTCGTGGCCTCGTCCAGGACCACGATGGCCGGGTCCTTCAACAGCATCCGGGCGATCGCGAGCCGCTGCTTCTCGCCACCGGAGAGCCGGTAGCCACGCTCGCCGACGATGGTGTCGTACCCCTCGGGCAGTGCCGCGATGACGTCGTGGATCTGCGCGGCCTTCGCCGCAGCCACCAGTTCGGCGTCGGTGGCGTCGGGGCGGGCATACCGCAGGTTCTCGCCCACCGTCTCGTGGAAGAGGTGTGGGTCCTGGTTGACCACCCCGATGGCTCGCCGCAACGTCGCCTGGGTGAGGTCGCGGACGTCGTTGCCGTCGATGCGCACCGCACCGCTGGTGACGTCGTACAGCCGGGGGATCAGCGAGATCATGGTGCTCTTGCCGGCGCCCGACGGCCCGACCAGAGCCACCGTCGCGCCGGGCGCGATGTCGAGGTCGATGTCGTCGAGCACGGTGCGCGGATCGAGGTCCTCGGTGACGCTCTCGAGCGATGCGAGCTTGGTGTCGCTGGCGGGATAGGCGAACGACACGCCGTCGAAGGTGATTCGTCCCTGGGGCGCATCGAGGTCCACCGCGCCCGGCTTGTCGGCGATGCCGTTGGGGGCATCGAGGACTTCGAAGACCCGCTCGAACGACACCAACGCCGTCATGATGTCGACGCGCGCGTTGGTCAGCCCGGTGAGCGGCGCATAGATCCGGGCCACGTAGAGGCCCATCGCTGCGAGGGTGCCGATCCCGATCGTGCCGCTGATCGCCAACTGGGAACCGACCCAGTACACGACGGCGGTGCCGACGGCTCCCACCAGGCCCAGCCCGATGAAGAACACCCGCCCGTACATCGCGCTGCGGACGCCGATGTCGGCCACCCGACCGGCACGATCGGAGAACTCGTCGCGTTCGGCGTCGTGGCGGCCGAACAACTTGACCAGCATGGCCCCGGACACGTTGAGCCGTTCGTTCATGGTGGTGTTCATCTCCGCGTTGAGGTCCATCGACTCGCGCGTGAGGACCTGCAGGCGACGCCCGACCCGCTTGGTGGGCAGGATGAAGATCGGCAACAACACCACGGCGAGCAGCGTCAGGCGCCACTCGAGCAACAGCATCGCGATGAGCGTGGTGATGAGCACGATCGCATTGGAGATGACGGAACCGAGCGTGCCGGTGACGGCTCGTTGGGCGCCGATGACGTCGTTGTTCATCCGCGAGATCAACGAGCCCGTCTGTACCCGGGTGAAGAACCCGATGGGGAGTCGCTGCACGTGGTCGTACAGCGAGACCCGGAGGTCGTAGATGAGGCCCTCGCCGATCCGGGAGCTGAACCACCGCTCGCACAGCGCCGAGCGCGGCATCGGCGAACGCAGCGGTGATGAGGATCATCGCCAGGACGTTGACCTGGGATCGGTTGCCGTCGGGGATGGTGTTGTCGATCAGCTGGCGGAACACCAGCGGCGGCAACAGGGCGAGCAACGCCGACAAGAAGATGACGAGCACGAACCCGACGAGCTGGAGCCGGTAGGGCCGGGCAAAGGTGAGCACCCGCCGGATCGTCTGGCGGGACAGGGTCTTGCCCTTGATCGCCTCCGGATCGGATCCGAGCATGGCGTGGGGTCCCATCCGCATGCGGGGCAGGGTATCGCCGCTGTGTGTTGGGCCCGGTGCCCTCCAGGAGGGCGAAGCCTGGAGAGACCGGACCCAGATCGTGGTCAGCTGTGCGTCATGCGACGGGCTGACGAGTGGCGAGGGACCCCGCGGTGGCGAGTTCGCCGAGGCCGAGGTAGCCGGCGTGGCGCCCGAGATCGTCGTAGACGAGGACATGGAGCTCCTCGCCGGGCGTGGCCCGGTCGACGACGTCGGTGGCGCGCTCGGCTGCGTTGGCGCTCACGAACCGCGACCACGGCACCAGGAGGTCCCGTGCGGCCGTGGTCTCGCGCCGGGCTCGCACCGCGGCTGCGACGGCCGCCTGGGGGACGATTCCGACGAAGACGCCGTCGTCGTGCACAGCCCACGCCACCCGGCGCATGCTGCCCATGGCGCTGAGGCCGGCGGCAGTGACGCCCCCGTCGGTCGCGACGAGCGGTGCCATGACGGTGCCGACGCTGGTCCGGCTGGCGGCGCCGAGGATCTCCGAGCGTCGCCGCTCGCCCGTGGCGCCGCTGTAGAGGAACCAGGCCAGGATCAACAGCCAGAAACCCGCGCCGGAGGTGATCTGCCAGGCTCCGAGCCCGACCAGAACCAGCGCGAAGGCCTGCCCGGCGCGAGCCGCCTGACCCCGAGCCCGGTATGGATCACCCGACCGCCACCACAACAGCGAGGTCAGGATGCGACCGCCGTCGAGCGGGGCCGCGGGGAAGAGATTGAACACGGCGAGAAAGCCGTTGACGATGCCCAGCCACCAGACCATCGTCGCGACCAGTGAGGGACCAGCGCCCGGTGCGGTCACGAACACGGCATCCCAGGCGTAGGCACTGCCGAGGAACCCGATGGCCAGCGCGAAGCTGACCGCTGGACCCGCTGCGGCAATGCGGAACTCGGCGCCGGGTGTGGTCGCGTCGCGCTCGATCTCGGCCACGCCACCCAACAGCCACAGGGTGATGGCCCGCACCCGGATGCCCTCGCGTTGGGCCACCAGCGAGTGGCCGAGTTCGTGGGCGAGGATCGAAGCGAAGAACAAGGCGACGCCGGCTGCGGCCACGATCCAGTGTGCACCGGTGTCCGCAGCGGGCACGGCGGCCGGCAGGATCTGCCCGCCGAGGGTGAACAGGTACAGGCCCGCGATGAGGAGCATGCCCCAATGGATCCCGACCGGGATCCCCGAGATGGTGCCGAGGCGCAGGCTCTGCTTCATCGCTGTGGTTCGTCTCACTTTCGGTGGTGTGCGCCGGCTACGGGCCGGGCGATCGATTCTTGGGCGTCGGGAGCAACCAACCGGGATGGCGGTGGGAGGCTTCCCGACGAAGCGAATCGTCACATGATCGACCGAAAAACCGCCGCAAACCTCGTCGAGTAGCCTCGGAGACCCAGACGATGCGACCCATCACCGACGGAGCGGACCATGACCGACACCGACAAGACCCATGATCTCGGGGCGTTCGAGCCCGAGCAAGAGGGCCTCGAGTTGCCGCTTCCCTCCGCCGGCTTCGCCACGCTGGAGGACGAACGCCGGCATCGCAAGGAGCGCCTGGCGGCGGGCCTGCGGGTCCTCGGGCGGCTTCGGCTCGCCGAGGGCGTCGCCGGGCACGTCACGGTGCGCGACCCCGAACACACCGATCACTTCTGGGTCAACCCGTTCGGCCACAACTTCAAGCTGATGACGGTCTCGGACCTGATCCTGGTGAGCCACACCGGCGAGGTCGTCGAGGGCAACCGACCCGTCAACGCCGCAGCGTTCGCGATCCACTCCGAGCTGCACAAGGCGCGCCCCGACGTGGTCGCCGCGGCGCACACCCACTCGATGTACGGCAAGACGTTCTCGACGCTCGGTCGGCCGCTGAAGATGATCAGCCAGGACGCCACGATGTTCTACGACGACGTCGCGATGACCGCCGACGGCGGCGGGGCCGTGGTGCTCGACACCGCCGTCGGTCGGGCCATGGGCGAGGCGCTCGGGCAGAAGAAGGCCCTCATCCACCAGAATCACGGCCTGATCACCTGTGGTCAGAGCGTCGACTCTGCCGTGTGGTGGTTCGTGGCGCTCGAACGCTGCTGCCAGAGCCAGCTCGTCGCCGAAGCCGCAGGCGATCCGATCGAGATCCCCGACGAGCTCGCCAAGGCGGGCTACGACGCCCAGGGCCACGAGCTCGCCGGCTGGTTCCAGTTCCAACCCTGGTGGGACGAACTCGTGCGCGACGAGCCCGAGTTCCTGGAGTAGCGCAGTGGTTCGCTATTCCTGGTAGCGGCGGACCTTGGTCTTCTTGCCGCGGATGCTGGTGGTGCGCATCGCAGCCAGGATCGTGTCGACGCTCGATTCGGGGACGCCGACGACGCTGTGGTTTTCGGCGATCTTGATCGGCCCGATGTCGCGTCCGGCGATGCCGCTCTCGTTCGCGATGGCACCCACGAGGTCCGCGGGCCGCACCCCGGCCCGCTTGCCCAACGCCACGAACAGGTAGCCGGTCGGGCCGCCGTCGCCGGGCCTCGGCGCGCCCTTCTGTTTGCCGCCCTTCTTGCCGCCGGGGCCCTTGGCCCGATCGCCACCCTTGCCGTCGCGGTCGCCCTTGGACCCCTTGTGGCCCTTGCGGTCACGCGAGGCCGACGCATCCGGGATCTCGGTCTCGTCGATGGTCGCGTGGATGGTGTCGTGGGCGAGGCCGATGGCTGCCGCGGCGATCGCCGCCAGATCGTGATCGGTCGCCAGTTCGTCGACGACGGGGTCGAACCCCGACGCAGATCCCGACATCAGCACGGCCCGGATGGCCTCGACCGTGCGTGCCTGCCGGGCCGCATGCAGGTCCTTCACGCTGGGCACCGGCACGCGCTCGATCGACTGCTTGGTCAGCCGTTCGATGTTCGACAGCAGCCGCAATTCCCTCGGTTCGCACAAGGTGATGGCGACGCCCTCGCGCCCGGCGCGCCCCACCCGCCCGATCCGGTGCACGTAGCTCTCGGGCGCAGCCGGCACGTCGTGGTTGATCACATGGGTCAGCGTGTCGATGTCGAGGCCGCGGGCCGCGACGTCGGTGGCAACCAGCAACTGCGCCGCGCCATCGCGCAGGCGGCCGATCACCCGTTCGCGCTGGGACTGATCCATCCCGCCGTGGAGCGCCTCGGCTCGGTGTCCTCGGCCGTTCATGGTCTCGGTCAGCGCATCGACGTCGCCGCGGGTTCGACAGAACACCAGCGCCGCCCCCGGCGCCTCGACGTCGAGAATGCGTCCCAGCGCGGCCGCCTTGTAGCGGCGCTCGACGACATGGGCACGCTGGCTGACGAGCACCGTGCCCGGCACCGTGTCACCGCCCCCGATCTCGATGCGCTCCGGATCGCGCTGGTGGCGCTTGGCAATGGCGTTGATGCGCCCGGGCATCGTCGCCGAGAACAACACGGTCTGGCGTTCGGCCGGCGTGACCTCGAGGATCGCCTCGATGTCCTCGGCGAAGCCCATGTCGAGCATCTCGTCGGCTTCGTCGAGCACGACCATCTCGATGCCGTCGAGCGACACGGACCGACGGCCGATGTGATCGATCATGCGCCCAGGGGTGGCGACGATGACGTGTGCGCCCTTGGACAACGCCCGTAGCTGACCGACGATCGGTTGGCCGCCATAGACCGCCACGACCTTCACGCCGAGCGAACGGCCGTAGTTCGCGATCGCCTCGCTCACCTGCACGGCGAGCTCTCGGGTCGGGACCAACACCAGCGCGAACGGCCCCGACGACCGTGGCGCCCCGGCGTCGAACCGTTCGAGCATCGGCAGCGCGAACGCCGCCGTCTTGCCGGTGCCCGTGGCTGCCTGACCGAAGAGGTCGTTGCCGGCGACGAGCATCGGGATCGTGGCCGCCTGGATGGGGGTCGGCTCCTCGTAGCCGAGCCGTTCGAGCGCCTCGAGGGTCTCGGTCGCAGTCCGAGCTCGGCGAAGCCCGTCGACGGGCGCGTCGTGCGCGCTCAGGGTCTTGCCACGGCGAAATCAGCGCCGAAGTGCTCGGCGAGTTTGGCGTCGGCGTGTTCGCCGAAGAGGATCTGGGCGACCTCGGCCAGGCCGGCGGACCCTCGGATGTCCTCGTCGCGGACGACGAGGAGATCTTCGAGCGGCGCCGGAGGAAGTCGTCGAGGCGGGTGACCATCTCGTTGCCGGCGGTGTGGTGGAGCTCGACCCGCAGGTAGTCGGCCGAGTCCATGATGTCGGCGCCCATCGACGGGTCCTCGCGGATGTCGTCGAGCATCTCGAAGGCCCGCGCCCGTAGCGGCGCCACAGCCGATCGCTCAGCGGCTCGACGCCCGGCTTGTCGCGGAGATCGTCGAGGCGCATGCCGTAGGCCTGCCGGTAGAAGTCGCGGCGTGCGTCGGCGCCGGGTTCGCCGTACCAGCCGCCGGTGTCCTTCTCCAGCGGGCACGCCCAGTTCGACGACCGCGTCGGCCACCTCTTCGCCGACGTTGAGGCAGTCGGTGAGCTTGCCGCCGAAGATCGACACCACGCCGTGGTCTGCCGACGACCTCGATCTCGTGCTTGCGCGACAGCGACGTCCAGTCGACGTCCGTCCTTGTCGTCGCCGTCGTTCTCCACGACGAGCGGTCGGACACCGCACCGTTCGGAGATGACGTCGTCGGTGGTCAGCGGGCTCGCCAGATCGAGACGGGCAGTTGATCTGGTCGAGCAGGAACGTCCGGTCCTCGTCGGTGACGCCGGCGTCGGGATCGTCGACACGGGTGTCGGTGGTGCCGATCACCGACCGTCGACCCATCGGGATGACGTAGAACAACCGGCGGGTGTCGTCGAAGAACGCCAGCACCCGCCGGTTCGGGGTGAGCTGGTCGACGACCAGATGGATGCCCTTGGAGTACACGATGCGGTGCTCGGTGCGCAGGCCGAACGACTCGTTGATGCCGTCGAGGTACGGTCCGGCGGCGTTGACCAGCACCTTGGCGTCGCAGCGGAGCTCGCGTCCGGTCTCGCCGTCGCGCAGCTGCGCATGCCAGCGACCGCCGTGTCGTTCGGCGCCGGCCAGTTCGACGTAGTTCGCGGCGACGGCACCGAGGTCCATCGCGGTGCGGACGAAGCCGAACACGAACCGGGCGTCGTTGTCCTCGAGGATGGCGTCGGCGTACTCGATGCCGCCGCGCACGTCGCGGGTGTCGATGACCGGTTCGAGCCGTTCGATGCTCTCGGCGCTGAGCGGTCGGGGCGCGTTGGTCTTGAACGAGCCGATCCCCCAGTACGCGAACGAACCGACGGCCGCCAGCCACGGCGGGAACGGCGACGTCCGCCCCATGGCCGCGAGGAACCCGATCTCGGCGATGTTCGCCGGATAGGTCCGCATCAGCCGATTGCGGCTCTTGCAGAGCTTGCGGACCAGCAGGAGCTCGTAGTTCTCGAGGTACTTGAACCCGCCCCAGACGAGGTTCGACGATTCCTGGCTGGTCTCGCCGGCGAAATCGCCTCGATCGATCAGGGCCACCTTCGCGCCGCGGGCGGTCAGCGCAGCCGCGGCGACGGCGCCGTTGATGCCGCCGCCGACGATGAGCACGTCGAAGGACCCGCCGTCGAGCTTGTCCATGTTGGTCGAGCGCAGCCGTGACATGGACTCGACGGTACTTGGACCGCGCCCGATGCCCCACCGCCTTTCGGCCCGGCCGGGTGGACCGTGGCGGGGCGCCACGTCGCGAGGTCCTCGGGTAACGTCGCCGCCATGATCGTCGACGACCTCGAACTCGACCCGGTGGCGTTCGCCGCCGGTACGGGATGGACCATCAAGCCCGAGGGCGCCTGCCGTGGCGAGGTCTGTGTCCCGCTCGGCGGCGCCGACGATCTCGCTGCGGTCGCCGAGCGCCTGGGCATGCCGATCGTCTCCGAGCCCGGCGCCGGCGTCCACGCCATCGGCCCCGCGTCGTTCGGTGGGCGGGCCCTGTCGACGGTCGAGGCCCCCGATCTCGAGCTGCCGCTCGTCCTCGGCGACGGCGTCTGGCGCCTGGCCGACCAACGGGGACGCCGCACGGTCATGGTCGCCTGGGCCCCGTGGTGAGGATGCCGAGCCGACCTCCCCGGGTGGGAGGAACTGCATCGTGAGCTCGCTCCCGCCGGCATCGACATCGTCACCGTCTGCCTCGACGTCGAGGGCATCGCCGGCGCCACGCCCGATCTCGTCGCCGCCCGCGACGCGGTCGGCGAGCTGACCCATGCCGCGGTGGTCGACCAGGCCCACGTGATCGACGAGCTCTTCGGCATCGTCAACGTGCCCGATGGGGGTCTGGATCGACGAGGACCTGCGTCTGGTCCGTCCCGCCGAGTTCGCGTCGCCCGGCGATGTCGATCGCTCCGCCGCTGCGCAGCTACCCGACGAGATCCCCGATCGCATGGTGGCCATGGCCGCCGCCGCAGGACGGATCCGAGTCGACCGCACCCACTTCCTCGACGGACTGCACGACTGGGCCGCCAACGGTGCCGAGTCGGTCTGGGTCCTCGACCCGGAGGCGGTCGTTGGCGGGCTCGGTCGAGCGAACCGCCGACCACGCCCGCGCCGCGGCGCACTTCGAACTCGGCCAACACCTCCACCGCGTCGGCCACCGCGAGGCATCGGTCGCGCACTTCCGCGAGGCCCACCACCTCGACCCGCAGAACTGGACCTACAAGCGCCAGGCATGGGAGCTCGCGAGCCGGGTCGACGGCCCCTACGGCCGCTTCTGGCAGGGTCCGGTGCCCGGCGCCGAGGACGACTGGCCCTACGACGGCGACTGGATCACCGACATCGAGGCCCTCGGGCCCGAGCACTACTACCCGCCACCGGCGGGGACGCGCCCATGATCGCGTTGCCATCGGGGCCTCGCATCGGGATCGACGTCGGCGGGTCGGGCATCAAGGGTGGTGTCGTCGACCTGGCCGTCGGCGAACTCGTCGGCGAGCGTGTGCGCATCCCCACGCCCGAGACCTTCGGATTCGACGAGATCGCCGCCACCATCGCCGTCATCGTCGGCGAGCTGCGGCCGCTGCTCGCAGCCGACGCCGAAGCAGATGTCGGTGCGCCGATCGGCGTCGGCTTTCCCGCGGTGGTCAGCCACGGGATCGTCGCCAGCCCTCCCACCGCTCATGAGTTCGACGGTTGGATCGGTCAGGACCTGGCGGCGAAGCTCAGCGACCAGTGCGGTGTGCCGGTGGCCGTCGCCAACGATGCCGATGTGGCCGGACTGGCCGAGTTCCGTTTCGGTGCCGGCCACGGTCTCGGTGGTTCGGTGCTGGTCATCGCGATCGGCACCGGCGTCGGCTCGGCGCTGTTCGTCGACGGCGACCTCGTCCCGAACACCGAGCTCGGCAAGCTCTTCCTCCCGGGCCAGACCGAGGTCGCCGAGCACTACATGTCCGACCGGGTCCGCAGCGACGAAGACCTCGGATGGTCCACGTGGGGCCGCCGCCTCGACGAGTACCTCCGCCACATCGACCGTCTCTTCACCCCCGACCTGGTCGTCATCGGCGGCGGCGTCTCGAAGAAACACGAGAAGTACCTCGACGAGGTCCACCTTCGCTGCCCGGTGGTTCCCGCCGAGCTCCGCAACCACGCCGGCATCGTCGGCGCAGCGCTCTACGGAGCAGCCGCCACCACCACCGGCTGACCGGCAACGGTCAGCGCAGGCGCTGGTCCACGAACGCATCGAGGCGCTCGCGATAGAGGCGTGTCGCTGCGCAGTCGGCGGCGATGAACCCGTGTGGCGCATCCGGGATGACCAACAGATCCACCTCGTTGCCGGCTGCAGCCCACCGCGCCGCCATGATCACGGTGTCGTCGAGGAGATGGTCCGCCGTGCCGACGGTGAGCAGCGCCGGCGGCAGTCCGGCGAGGTCCGCCCACATCGCCGAGACCTGTGGATCGCGGCGCTCGACCTCGGAATGGCCTGGTAGGTACCAGTCCGCGAAACGTGCCAGCGTCTCGGGATCGAGCGTGTCGGCCGCCCGACTCGGACGGACGCCGCGTTGGCTCGGGCTCGCGCTCCAGTCGTAGAGCCCGAAGGTCAACACCGCGCCGTCCCATGCGGCGATCGCCTCGTCGTCGCGCCGGCGTAGCAGGCATCCGGCCGCCACCGTGGCGCCTGCGGACTCACCGGCCATCACCAGGCGCGTCACCCCGAACCTCGTCTCGGCTTCCTGTTCGACCGTGCGGGCCACGATCGACGGCGTCGTCGATGGCTGCCGGGAAGGGGTGTTCGGGTGCCAGCCGGTACCCGACCGACACGACCGCCACCTGCAGGCGAGCCGACAGCGCGGCGTTGTCGTGGTCGTTCATCACCGGGGCGCCCATCGCCATGCCGCCGCCGTGGAAGTGCAGCACCAGACGCCCGCGGCGCTCCCGATGGCACGAAGACCCGGCACGGCCGTCCCGCGATCACCTCGTCGCGCCCGGTCGGGTGCGGTCGGACCAGGCGCCCGCAGCGACGCCCGCTGGTGCTCGAGCAGTTCCTGCTCCGAGCAGCCCGCCGGGGCCTCGTCGTCGCCGATCAGGTCGTCGGTGATCCGTCGGGCGAGCGTCGCGTTCTCGTCGGCGAGCGCATCGAGGTCGGACGGCCACAAGCGGAACATGCCGGCATGATCGCGCACGGCTCGCCGAGCGCACCGTGTCAGTGGCCGCCGATCTCTGTGGGTCCCGTCGCGGCGCACGCCCTACGATCGTCGCCCAGGCGGGTCCCCGTGCCCCGCCGTACCCATCGCCGACGCCGCAGGACCACCGTGAGCGCCCCCACCTACCCGATGCCCGACGACCACATCGATCTTCCCGCCCGGGTGGCAGCAGCTGCGGCGTTGAGTCGGTTGGGTCACGCCCTCGTTCGTCACCGTGCCGACCCTGTGGTGCTCGAGCGGCTCGCCGAGGCCGCCGAACGTCTGGCGGGCGACATCGAGAACGAGCCACGACGCGAGCGCCGGATGGAACTGGTGAGCCACCCGGCCTTCGACTCGGCCGCCGAGCACGGGTCGCTCGCCGAGCTCATGGTCGACGGCGCCTTCGTCGACGCGTTCGAGGACTCGCCGATCTCGGGCAGCGCGAACCCACTGTCGATGGGACTGCGGGTCGGGCGCGACGGCGACGAGGCCGTCGGCCAGATCGTCATCCAGCACGGCTGGCAGGGCGCACCCGGACGCGCCCACGGTGGCGTGGTCGCCGCGGTCATCGACGAGGTCTACGGCGCGCTGCTGCCGATCATCGGCCGCATGGCGTTCACCGGCGAGCTCACCGTTCGCTATGTGGCCCCGTGCCCGATCGAACGACCCCTCGAGTTCCGGGCCCGCCTGGTCGGCCGGGAGGGCCGCAAGCTGTTCGTCGAATGCGAGGGCCGAGTCGACGGCGAGGTCTTCGCCACGTCGACGGCCACGTTCATCGAGATCGATCTGGCGACGTTGCGGGGCGGCTGAGCACGGCGGCTGTCGCCGCCGATCCACCCGGCACAGCGAGCCGACCGGCGACACCAGTAGTGTCGGGCGTCGACGACGCTGTCACGAGGAGTATGCACATGGCCGGTATGGAGACCACCGACGCGATGTTCGATCTGCGCATGTCGGAGGGCGCAAAGCCGCTCTTCGAGCGGGTCAAGGCCTTCATCGCCACCGAGGTCGAACCCAACACGGCGGAGTTCTTCCGTCTGGGCGAGAACCGCCCCGACCGTTGGGCCTGGGGCGACGGCCAGCTCGAGCTGCTCGACAGCATCAAGGCCAAGGCCAAGGAACAGGGCCTGTGGAACTTCTTCCTGCCCGACGCGGAGACCGGCGAGGGCCTCAGCAACCTCGACTACGCCTACATCGCCGCCGAGCTCGGCAAGAACCCCATCGCCAGCGAGTCGCTCAACTGCTCGGCGCCCGACACCGGCAACATGGAAGTGCTCGAACGCGTCGGCACCCCCGAGCAGAAGAAGCAGTGGCTCGAACCGCTGCTGGCCGGCGAGATCCGCTCCGCCTACGCCATGACCGAGCCCGACCTGGCCAGTTCCGACGCCAAGAACATCTCCTGCCAGGCCGTGCTCGACGGCGACGAGTGGGTCATCAACGGCGAGAAGTTCTACATCTCCGGCGCCGGCGACCCCCGCTGCAAGATCATGATCGTGATGGTCCAGACCAACCCCGACGGGCCCGCGCACCTCCGCCAGTCCCAGATCCTGGTCCCGACCGACCACCCCGGCGTCGAGATCCTCGGCCCCATGCACGTCTTCGGCAAGGACGACGCGCCCCACGGTCACATGCACCTGCGGTTCAACGACTGCCGGGTCCCGGCCGAGAACATCCTGCTGGGCGAGGGCCGCGGCTTCGAGATCTCCCAGGTCCGCCTCGGCCCCGGTCGCATCCATCACTGCATGCGCTCCATCGGTGCCGCCGAGCGGGCCATCGAATTGATGGTCAAGCGCGGCCTCACCCGCGAGGCCTTCGGCAAGCGCGTGTCGAACCTCGGCAAGAACGTCGAGATGATCGCCAAGGCCCGCATCGAGATCGAGGCCATGCGGATGATGGTCCTCAAGGCCGCGAAGGCCATGGACGAGCTCGGCAACGCCGACGCCCGCATCTGGGTCAGCGCCGTCAAGGCCATGGTGCCGATCCGGGTGTGCGAGATCATCGACGACGCCATCCAGATCCACGGCGCCACCGGCGTCTCGCAGTGGACGCCGCTGGCCGACATGTACGCCAGCCAGCGCACCCTGCGCCTCGCCGACGGACCCGACGAGGTCCACTGGTTCGTCGTCGGCCGGGCCGAGCTGGCCCGCTGGGAAGAAGCAGCTGCGGACTACGACCCGAAGCTGAGCCACATGGCCGAGAACGAGCCCTCAACTTCAGCGGACCGTGAGAGACTTCGGGCTCACGCCACCGACTCAGCGTTGGTCGAAGGCGATCTTCACTGCGCCTCTCGGGCCTGACTCGGTGGCGTGACGCAAGGCGTCGCGCCAGCGGTCGAGGGGGTAGGTGGCCGAGACGAGCCGGCCGAGATCGGCGTCGCGGACGAGGTCGAACGCCATCGCGAAGCTCGTGGCCGTGGTGCCATCGGACAGGTGCTCGGTGCCGTAGGTGTACGCGCCGACCAGTTCGGTCTCGCGATGCCAGAGCGGGGTCAGGTCGACACGGGTGACGCCGGGCATGCCCAACAGGGCGATCCGGCCCCGGGGTCGGGTGATCGAGATCGACGTCGTCAACGAACCGGCGCTGCCGACAGCGTCGACGGTGACGTCTGCGCCACCGGAGAGATCGTCGCCCACCATGCGACAGCCCGTGGTGCGGCGCACGGCCCGCTTCAGCTCGTCGGGCGCCACGACCAGGTCGGCGCCGAGAGCAGTCGCGAACTCCCGTTGGTGGGGATAGCGGGCCGCCACGATGATGGTGCCGGCGTCGGTGAACCGACGCAGCGCCGCCACCGTGCACAGGCCCATCGTGCCGGCGCCCTGGACCACGACGACGTCACCCGCTCGGACCTGGGCCTTGAACGCAGCGTGCACGCCGCCGGCTGCGGGTTCGAGCATGACGGCCGCGTCGTCGGCGAGGTCGTCGGGCACGTCGTGGATCTGGGACTCGTGGGCCACGAGTTCGGGGCCCCAACCGCCGCCGGTGCTCGTGCAGAAGCCGATCTGGATGCCATCGTCGACCGGTCCCGACAACAGATAGCCGTAGTCGTCGCCATCGCCGGGCGCGGCGCCCGGGAACGGTGGTTCCTCGCCACGGGCTGCGGGTCCGAGGGTGGGCTCGATGGCGACCCGGCTGCCGTCGTCGAGGGTGCCGACGACCTCGTGGCCGGGCACGAACGGGAACGAGACGTGCGGGTCGAAGTAGCGCGAGGAGGTTCCCTCGACGGTGGCGAGGTCGCTCCCGCAGATGCCGGTGAGTCGGGGGTGCACCCGATGCCAGCCCGCTCCGGGGAGCTCTGGCGGGTCGATGTCGCGCAACCGGAGTGGACCGATCTGGGCGCCGGCGCCGGGCATGATGCGCGACGTGACCGCCGCTGCGGCATAGCGCAGCTCTCGTCGCTCGAACACCAAGGCCTTCACGGCGGCGAGCCTACCGTCTACCGGCTGGTAGAGAGTAGGCCGCTGCGCGCGAGCTCCCGTGGTGCCAGCCGACTAGAGGAACTGCGCAGGATCGACGGCAACGCCGTTGACCCGGATCTCGAAGTGCAGGTGCGGACCGGTACTCAGGCCCGTGCTGCCGATGAAGCCGACGGTCGAACCGGCCGACACCGAGGACCCGACCGAGGTGTTGAACCCGGACATGTGCGCATACAGCGAGGTGTAGCCCCCGCCGTGATCGACGATCACCGAGTTGCCGTATCCGTCGAACACGCCGGCGAAGATGACCGTGCCGCTGGCGGCAGATCCGATCGGCGTGCCGGTCGCGCCGTTGAAGTCGATGCCGGCGTGGAACCGTGACGTGCCGTACACCGGGTGGATGCGGGTCCCGAAGGGAGAGGTCATGGCGCCGCCGACCGGCCGGATGAATGCCGGGGACCCGCCCGGCGGCGCCGGCACGGGCTCGGGCACGACGGGCTCCGCCGTGGGAGCCGGCTCGCCGCTCCCGCCGGTGTCGGGTTCGGGCTCCTGTTCGAGACGCTCGGCCTCGAGACGGGCCTCTTCGGCCAGGCGGGCTTCCTCGGCGAGCCGGGCCTGTTCGGCAAGGCGGGCCGCCTCGGCGATGCGCGCTTCTTCGGCCCGGATGAATTCGGTGATCTGTGCGTCTTCGGCCGCGAGTTGGGCCGAGGTGCTCTCGAGCGAGCCGATGCGGTTCTCGACCTCGGCTCGGAGTTGGGCCTGGGTGGCCCGGTCGTCTTCGAGGGCCGCCATGCGGTCGCGGATGTCGTTGCGCAGACCGACGGCCCGAGCCTCGGCAGCCTCGGCCTCGGCCAGCGCTTCTTCTTGGAGGCTGCGTGCGGTGCGCAGCAGATCGGTGGTGTCGGCGCTCGATCCGTTGGCCTCGTCGATGATGAAGCGCAGCACCGGGACCGCATTGATGTCATCGGCACTCAGCAGCAGGCTGTCCTCGCTGTCGAAGCCTGCGACGTAGCTGTCGACGGACTGCTGGGCCACGAGCTGGGCGAGCTCGTCGATCTGCGCGCCGAGGGCATCGGCGTTACGACGGGCCTCGTCGCCGGCCTCACGAGTGGCGGCGAGTTCCTGGCGCACGGCCTGGAGTCGACCGTCCTCGGCGGCGATCCATGCGTCGAGACGATCGAGCGCCTGGACGAGCGCTTCGTCCTCGGCGGCCAGGACGTCGAGTTCGGCTGCGGCCTCGGCGGCTTCGCGTTGGATCTGCTCACGGCGTTCGCGGGCGTCCTCGATCGACTCCTGGGCCGACAGCGGCACGGTGAGGCTCATGACGGCGAGCACGCACATCGCCTGGAGCAGTCGTCGCATCGGGTGGGTCCTACGGTCTGGGGACGGAAACCGGCCGTCGATGGGGGCGACGGTCCTGGACTCGCTACCGAGGTTCTCGGCAATCGTGAAGCGGAACTGTAACCCGACCGTCATGGAGATGTGCGCCAGGGTCGCCTGGTCGCCACCACGGGCACAGCGATCGGCCCCAGATGTGCCATCGTGCGGGGATGGACGACGACGCCGACGAATTGATCGAGCCCGACGAGATCCTCGCCGCAGGTGCGCCCCTTCGCGCCGCTCGACGGGATGGCGCTCGTGACCGGTGGCACCGGCGGCATCGGATCGGCGGTGTGTCGCGCCCTCGCCCGCGCAGGGCTCCGACATCGCCTTCACCTGGCGATCCGATCGCGACGCGACCGATGCGCTCATCGACGAACTCGAGGCCGCCGGGGTGATGGTGGTCACCGCGCAGGTCGACTGCACCGATGCCGAGGCCCTGGCCGGCGCCATCGGCGGCATCGAGGATCTGGGCGGCGTGCACACGCTGGTCCACGCCGTCGGTCCGCCCGTGCCCCAGACGCATCTGTCTCGCATCGAGCCCGGCGTGATGCAACACCACCTCGACACCGAGGTCATGGCGTTCTTCAATGCCGTCGTGCCGTGCCTGCCCACCCTGCGCATCCACCAGGGGTCGATCGTGGCCGTCACCTCCGCGGCGACGGATCGATACGCAGTGCGAGACGGCCTCTCGGCGGCCCCCAAAGGTGCCATCGAGGCCCTCGTCAAGGGTCTCGCCGCCGAAGAGGGACGCTTCGGGGTACGCGCCAACGCAGTCGGGCCCGGGATGCTCAGCGACGGCATGGCCCAGACGCTCATCGACGACGGCCACTACAGCGACGAAGCCCTCGCCGTCATCACCGACAACATCCCGCTGCGACGCTTCGGCTCCGCAGCCGACGTGGCCGCCGCCGTCACGTTCCTGGCATCACCGGCCGCCAACTACATCAGCGGCCAGATCCTCAACGTCGACGGTGGCTACACCGCGTGAGTCGGGCTCACTCGTTCCCTCGCTGCGAACCGAGCTACTTGCTCGGTCGGTTCGCAGAAGACAGCGCAGTTCAGCCGCTCATCGTAGAAACTCGGTTGAACGGAGCGAGCGAAGCGATCGCGAGTGAGACCGAAACTCACAGTTGCTCTGCTTCGGTCTGGGCTTCGTCGAAGACGCGTTGGAGGTTGGTGCGGAGCTGGTCGGTGTAGGCCTTGCGTGCTGACATCGAGAGGCGGCCGCCGCCGGTGTCGGGGGGGTCCATCGGTTCGCCGACGACGACGGCGCAGCGGCAGCGGCGGGGGAAGCGGCCGCCGGGCGGCATGGCGGCCTCGGTGCCGGCGATGCCGATGGGTACGACCTTGGCGCCGGTGCGAGCAGCCAGGAATGCCGGGCCCGTCGAAGATCTCGCTCGACCTGTGTCGCCGCTGTGGCGCGATCCCTCGGGGAAGACGAACAGGGCGGCGCCGTCGGCCAACAGCTGTTCGGCGATGCGCATCGACTGGCGGTCGGCGGCGCCGCGGTGGACGGGGAAGCCGCCGAGGGCGCACATCACCCAGCCGACCGGTCCGGCTTTGAACAGCGACTCCTTGCCCAACGCCCGGGTGGTGCGCGACGCCATGCCGGCGACGAGGGGCGCATCGAGGTTCGAGCGGTGCACGGGCGCCAGCACCAGTGGCCCCGGGGTGTCGAGGTGTTCGGCACCGCGGCGCCGGACCCGGAAGTACCGGTACAGCACCACCCGGATGAACACGTGGGTGAGCCGGTAGAACAGTCGACCGCCTCGGGAGGTCGCGACCCGTTCGGCACGCTCCTGGGCGGCGGTGGCATCGTTGGTCTCTTGCTGCTTCTCGGCGCTGGTCACGGCGCCATGCCAGCACATCGGGACCCGTCCGACCAATGAGCGACCCGGTCGCGAGGGTCCGGTGATCGTCGTTCGTGACGAGTTCGCACGCGGCCGACCACGTGCAGACTCGTCAGAAACGACTCGAGCGGGGCGAGACCGGGCGTCGCGCCGTCGTATCCTGAGCCAGATGGCACCTGCGACCGCGTCCGGATCTGTCGGCGACGACGCCACACATCGGGCGCTGCGGGCGCTGGCCACCGCCGTCTACTACCTCGATCGCGAGCTCGCTCCCGGCCAGAAGGTCCGTGCCTTCCAACGGCGCCGCCAGCGTCGTGGCCTCGCTGTCGACCGATCAGCTCGAGGCGCGTGTCGCCGACGGGTCCTCGACCGACCTCGACGGCATCGGCTCGAGCACCGCGTCGGTGATCGTCGACGCCGTCACCGACGGCCCCGGCACCTACCTCGCCGATCTCGACGCCCGCTCGCGGATCACCGCTGGACGAAGGCGAGGCGTTGCGGGCGGCGCTGCGCGGCGACTGCCACATGCACTCCACCTGGTCCGACGGCGGTGCACCCGTGCGGGCGATGGCCGAGACCGCACGAGCGCTGGGGCACGAGTACGTGGTGATCACCGACCACTCGGCCCGCCTCACCGTGGCCCACGGCCTGTCCGAGGAACGGCTGGCCGAACAACTCGACGAGATCGCCGCCGTCAACGCCGAGCTCGCGCCGTTCCGGGTCCTGACCGGCATGGAGGTCGACATCCTCGCCGAGGGCCAGCTGGATCTCTCCGACGACATGCTGGCCCGCCTCGACGTCGTCGTGGCCAGCGTGCACTCGAAGTTCACGATGCCGTCCGATCAGATGACCCGGCGCATGGTCACCGCGATCGCGAATCCTCACGTCGACATCGTCGGCCACATCA
Source organism: uncultured Acidimicrobiaceae bacterium (assembly GCA_963716795.1). Taxonomy (GTDB): domain Bacteria; phylum Actinomycetota; class Acidimicrobiia; order Acidimicrobiales; family UBA8592; genus CAVQUE01. The sequence goes on from CAVQUE010000015.1 coordinate 363,529, forward strand.
CCAATCGCAAGGTGTCCGGCGGCGGACGGCCGCCGTCGCAGTTCGACGCCGAGATCGTGTTCGCCGCCTGCGCGAAGTTCGACACTGCCGTCGAGATCAACTGCCGACCCGAACGCCAGGACCCGCCCGAGGAGCTGGTGCGTGTGGCCATGGACTGGGACTGCCGCTTCGCCATCGACACCGACGCCCACGCCATGGGCCAACTCGAATGGCAGGCCTACGGCTGCGACAAGCTCGCCCGCCTCGGCGTCGAAGCCGACCAGGTCATCAACACCATGGGAGCCGACGACCTCGTCGCCTGGGCCGCCGCCCACGGCTGATCGGGCAACGCACCGCTGGGGTCAAGTCTCTTTTCTCCCTTTCTCTGAGCAGCGCTGCCCACCGGGCAACAGGCCGAGAGAAAGGGAGAAAAGACTTGACCCCTGTGCTTCGGGCTTCCACCGCAGAGCGTCAGTAGAGCGTCAGTCCAGCGTGGCGTGGGGGAGGTTCTCGCGCAGGCCGACGGCGGTGACGCGGACGAACTCGGCCTTCTCCCAGAACTCCGGGATGGTGCGGGCGTTGCTGTAGCTCATGCCGCTCTTGAGCCCGGCCATCAGGGTGCCGACGAGCTTGGACACCTCGCCCTTGTAGGGGACCAGTCCCTCGACGCCCTCGGGGGCGCGCTGTTCGAAGTACTCGTGATCGATCTCTTCGCCGTGGCGTTCGGCGCGGGCCTCGAGCGCTTCGAAGCTGGCCATGCCCCGCACCCGCTTGATCAGTCCGCGCGGCGTCGATTCGACCTCGCCGGGGCTCTCCTTGGTGCCGGCGAACATCGAGCCGATCATCACCGTGTCGGCGCCGGCGCCGATGGCCTTGGCGATGTCGCCGGAGTTGCGGATGCCGCCGTCGGCGATGATCGGCACCGGCACGCAGTGCGCGTCGGCGATCGCGGTGAGTTGGGGGACGCCCACGCCGGCGACGAGGCGGGTGGTGCACACCCCGCCGGGGCCGACGCCGACCTTGATGGCGTCGGCGCCGGCCTCGTAGAGGTCCTCGGCGCCGCCCTGGGTGGCGACGTTGCCGGCGATGACGTCGGTGTCGGGATGGGTGTCCTTGAGCGCCTTCAGCGCGTCGATGGCGTGTTCGGCGTGGCCGTGGGCGATGTCGAGCACCAAGACGTCGACACCGGCGTCGACGAGCGCCTTCGAACGCACGAGCGCATCGTGGTCGGTGCCGACCGCGGCGCCGACCACGTGGTCGGCCGCACTCGTGCTTGACGTGTTCGATCATGGCGGCCTGCACGGTGACGGGCAGGAACCGGTGGATGATGCCGACACCGCCGAGGCGGGCCATGGCCAGCGCCATCTCCTGCTCGCAGACGGTGTCCATGTTGGCGGCGATGATCGGCAGGTCGATGTCGACGGTGCGGCTGAGCCGGGTGCGCAGCGACACGTCGCCACGACTGCGGATCGACGATCGACGCGGCACCAGGAGCACGTCGTCGAAGGTCAGGCCGGTCCGGATGCGGTTGAGGGCACTGGCTGGTCGGGTCACGTCGGAGCCTTTCGATCCCACGCTCGCTCGTCGCCGGGACCGTCGGCTGATGCTACCGCGCCCGACCGAACGGCCCGAGGGGGTGCGGCCCGGCCTCAGCGCTGTTGGGTGCTGCCGACGCCGATGCGCGAGGCTCACGCCCATGCACGGCGACGACCATCCCTGGCCCTGCACCACCCGACGGCCCCTACTACGACGACCTGGCCCCCGGCCACGTGTTCGCGAGTCGCCGCCGGCGGTCACCCTCGACGCCGGCATCGCCGCCGCCTACCAGGCCATCGCCGGCGAGGCCCTGCCCCTGGTGCTCGACGCCCGCCTCGCGCAGGCGGTCACCGGCCGGCCCCGTCGGCTGGCGAGCCCCGGGTTGGTGCTGCACCTGTCGGTCGGCGCCAGCACCGTCGCCACCAAGCGGGTCATCGCCAACCTCTTCTACCGGGGCGTGCTGTTGCGCCGACCCGTCTTCGAGGGCGAGACCCTGTCGACCACCACCCGGGTACTGGCCATGGCCGACGGGTCGCGTCGCGAGGGCCAGGCGCCACGCGGCAAGGCGCTGCTCGGCATCGTCACCACCGCAGGGACGACCCTCGACGACGCCGAGCCGGTGCTCGACTACCAGCGCTGCCCGCTCATCCGCCTGCGCGGCGACGAGCTGCCCGGTCACGCCGACGATCTCGGCACGGCAGCGGCCGAGCTCGACCTCGACGCGGCCGCCGCGTTCGTGCCCGAGGGCTGGGATCTCGAGCCGCTCGGCGCCCCGACCGACATGGGACGTCGACGAGACCCGCGACCGATCAGCTCCGCGACGTCGTCGACGGAGCCACGGCACTGGTGCGGCTCACCCACAACGTCGCCGCCATCCACCGCGACGCCGAGGCGTCGCCCTATCCGCAGCGCCTCGTCTACGGCGGACACACCGTGGCGTTGGCGCAGGCGTCGCTCAGCCGCATGATCCCCGACATCGCCACCGTCATCGGCTGGCACAGCTGCGACCACACCGGCCCGGTGTTCGAAGGCGACCTGTTGTCGTCGACGCACACGCTGATCGCCGAGCAAGCGGTCGCCGGCGGTCGGCTCCGTGCGTTCCGTACGATCGTGCGCGCCCATCGCGGCGACGACGTCGTCGATGTGCTCGACTGGGTCCCGCTCGATCTTCTGCCGCTGACGGCACTCCATGCCCTGCAGCGGGCCGCCACCCGCCGATCACATCGCCCGCTCTGAGAGGAACACCTCCGTGGCTCTGCCACCGAACTGTTCGATCTGACCGGCCGCGTCGCCGTCGTGACCGGCGCCTCCAGCGGCATCGGCCGACCACATGGCCACGACGCTGGCCGATGCCGGTGCGACGGTCGTCGCCGTGGCCCGCCGCACCGATCGTCTCGAGCAGCTCGCCGCCGAGGTCGCCGGCATCCATCCGGCCGCCTGCGACGTCACCGACGACGACGCCTGTCGGGCCCTGGTCGACGATGTCGTCGCCGACTCACGGTCGCGTCGACGTGTTGGTCAACAACGCCGGCCGCAGCGACGCCCAGCCGGCCATCGACGAGCCGATGGACGGACTTCCGGGCCACGATCGAGCTCAACCTCAATGCGTGCTTCCTGCTGTCGCAGCTGGTCGCGCATCCCGATGCGCGACCAGGGCTCGGGCTCGATCATCGGCATCGCGTCGGTGCACGGCTTCGTGGGCAGCGCCCCGAACAACCAGGCCGCCTACGCGGCGTCGAAGGCCGGGCCTGATCAACCTCACCCGCGAGCTGGCGCTGCAGTGGGCCCGCCACGGCATCCGGGTCAACGCCATCGCGCCGGGCTACTTCGAGACCGAGCTGACCGAGGGCATGATCGCCGACGAGGGCGGCGCCAAGTGGATCGAGCGCAACACGCCGCTGCGTCGTCCCGGTCGCCTCGACGAACTCGACGGCGCCACGCTGCTGCTCGCCTCGGACGCCGGCTCGTACATCACCGGCCACACCCTGACCGTCGACGGGGGCTGGACAGCCCGCTGAGGGGTCGACCCGCGCCTCAGCGGGCGCCGATGGCCTGGCCCGAACGCTCGAGGGTCTGGTCGAAGAAGGTCGTCCAGGTCGGTGATGACGTTGGCGAAGTGGCCGAAGAGCTCGAGGCTGACGAGGCCGAACACCTCGCCCCAGGCCCGAAGACCGTCGACGACGACGGACGGCTGGCAGGTCGGCATCGACGACGGTGCCGATCGCCGGCAGCTCGGCGAGCGTCTCCTCGTCGAGACCGGGATCTCGTCACAGGGTCCGTTCGGGTCGGGGTCGGGTCGCGTCGCATGGATGGCGCGAGCAGGCCGATCATGACGGCCGGGATCCGCGTCGCCGGTCCGACGTGTCGGTCGGGGCCACGTAGCCGGGGACCGGGCTGCCGTAGATCAGCGCGTACTCGTGGGGGTTGGCGCTCGGCCCACGGCCTGATGCGCGGTGCCGATGGCGCGCCAGCGGGCCAGATGGTCGTCGGGGTCGACGGCGGCGTCGGCGGCCTCGACCTGCGCACCCAGGGTGTCGTAGGCATCGACGATCAATGCGGTCAGGAGATCGTCGCGGCTGGCGAAGTAGCGGTAGATGGCCGACGACGCCATGTCGAGATCACGGGCGATGGCCCGCAGCGACAGCGCGTCGGCGCCGGCGGTGACCAGCTGCTCACGCGCCGACCGCTTGATCTCGCGGGTCAGTTCCTCGCGGACTCGGGCGCGGATGCCCTGTGGTCTCGTCGGCACGTTGTCGAGCGGGACGGTGTCGAGCAGCGGGGTGTCGAGCGGAGACGTGTCGTGCGGTGGAGCGTCGGCCATGGGCAGCAGGATGGCGGTGTCGCGCCCCATTGCAAGATCGTTGATCCGAAATGTGAGCACTGCTCTTGACAAGGTTGACGAGGTTCGCCAGAGTGGGTTAGAGAGCAGTGCTCACAAATGAGATCAGCGATCTCGTACGATGGCGCGGTGCAGAGTACCCGGCCCGAACCCGGGCCCCGACGAAAGGTCATGCCATGAGCGAACCACCCGACCACCCACCTCGTGATCGGCGCCGGTGCCACCGGCGCCGCCACGGCCCGTCTCCTCGCCGATCAGGGCGACCACGTCCGTCTGGTCACCCGATCGGGCAGCGGGCCCACACACCCGCGCATCGAACGGATCGCCGCCGATGCCGCCGATCGCACCCGACTGTCGCCTCGCTGGCCAGGGCGTCGCCACCATCACCAACTGCGCCAACCCGCCCTACACCGCGTGGGCCACCGCCTGGCCGCCACTCGCGGCGTCGATCCTCGCCGCAGCCGAGTCGAGCCGGCGCCGTCCTCGTGACGCTCGGCAACCTCTACGGCTACGCCGCACCGACGCAGCCGATGCGGCCAAGCGATCCCCTCGACCCCCCGACCGACAAGGGCGCGATACGCGTCGCCATGTGGCGAGACGCACTCGCCGCCCACGAGGCCGGTCGCGTCCGCGCCATCGAGGCCCGGGCATCTGACTTCATCGGCCCCGGCGTCGGCAAGAACGGCCACATGGGAGATCGCGTCGTCCCCCGCGTCCTCGCCGGCAAGGGGGTGTCGGTGCTCGGCGATCCCGACGCCCCGCACAGCTGGACCGCCATCGACGACGTCGCCCGCACGCTCGTAAGGATCGGCTCCGACGAACGGGCCTGGGGTCGGCGCCTGGCACGTACCGACGGTCGCCCCGCATCTCGTCGCGGGCGATGGTCGACCGCATCGCCGAGCTCGCCGGTGTCGAACCCGTCAAGGTGCGGTCGGTTCCGACACTCGCCCTGGCTGCCGCCGGACTCTTCTCGGCCGACCTCCGGGAGCTACGAAAGGTCGCCTACCAGTTCGAGCTCCCTTCGTCATCGACTCGTCGGAGACGACCGACGTGTTCGGCATCGAGCCGACGCCACTCGACGACACGCTCCGCGCCACCATCGCGTCCTATCGATCCGAACCATCGCCAGTCGGCGGCCTGATCACCGGCACTCCCGGGGCGCTCGACGTGACGTCTGCCTCCACCGTCAATTCCCGTTTCGCGGACCGATCTGCCTACCATTCACGGTCGCACGAAGCCAGTGGCCGGGAGGGAACCGAGGCCGATGGAAACGAAGCTGACGAGAGCCGAGGCCTTCGTCGAACTCGACGCCGCCCGACGTCGATCTCCAGGTCGTTCTCGACGGCTCGACGCACGCCGACTGGGATCGACCGACGCTCTGCGAGGGCTGGCGGGTGCGCGAGGTCGTCTCGCATCGTCGCGTCGGCGCCCCGACGCTCGTCTCAGCCGCGTCTTCCCGAAGGTCATCGCAGCTCGCGGTCGCGTCGACGTGATGTTGGATCGTATGGCCCGCCAGGTCGGCGACCGGCCCGTCGCCGAGATCCGCGAGCACTACCGCCGCAACGTCGAGGCCCGCAGCCTGCCCCCGGGCGTGTCACCACAGCAGTTCCTGACCGACGTCGTCATCCACAGCCTCGACATCACCGAGCCCAACGGGTGGCATCTCGAGCTACCCGTCGAGCGCATCCGCATCGCGCTGTCGACCCTCGTGCAGCTCGAGTGGGCCCTTCCGGGGTCGCCAGCGGGCCGAGGGCCTGCACTGCGACACCACCGACATCGACTGGCGTGCCGGCTGTGGCGACCACGTCCGGGGCCCGTCGCAGGCGATGTTGCTCGCCCTCGCCGGGCGCCGACCGATGTGCGGCGAGCTCTCCGGCGACGGGCGTCGAGGTGCTTCGCGCCCGCTGACCGACTGCCGGGGCCCGACTCGGCGGGCGGTGTCATTCGTCGTTGCTCGGCCTCCGGGTCGTACGGGCGAACGTCGGTGATCGGCGCAGCGGGACGGGGCCGTAGCAGTGCGGGAACTCACCGTGGCCCGCCAGGTCCTCCCACACCAGGGCATCGCCCAGCGCCGTCGGGTCGACCGACACGATCAGCAGGTCGGGCACCGTCTGCATAGAAGCGCGGGTGGGTGGCTGCCACCTGCTCCGGTGCCGACAGGTGCACGAACCCCTCGGCGTCGAGCGACGGTGGCCGGTACGCCCCGTCGATCGACCATCGCGTCCCAGTCGGCGCCGCTGACGAGGTGGAAGAGGGTCATGCAGCGGTGCGCAGCTCGCCGGTGAGGTGGTGCGTCTCGTTGAGGTTCCACACCACCCGCCGCTCTCGTTCGGCGAGCACGCGATGCACCGAACAGTGCATCGCCCGGAAGAAGTAGTCGCGGTCGATGCCCGAGGATCTCCGCGACATAGGCGTTGATCACCCCGCCGTGGCACGCGATGACCACCTTGCCCTCGGGGTGGCGGGCCACGATGCCTTCGATGCCACGAGCGATCCGGCGCCGGAAGTCGTCGCTGGCCTCGGCGCGGGGGAACGAGTCCCATCGACCCGGTGTGGACGAATCGCTCGCCGCCGCCGCTCCAGACGATCGGGTCGATCTCGGCGGCATCGACGCACCGGCCCGCTCTCGCCGAAGCACCTCGATCTCGCGGATCTCGTGCACGGTGGTGACCTCGAGGCCGTGGCGTGCGGCGATCGCCTCGCCCGTGCGGTGGGCCCGTTCGAGCGTGCTGGAGTAGACGGCGGCGATCTCCTCGCCCGCCAGGTGCTCGGCCACGGCTTCGATCTGGCGTTCGCCGATGTCGGTCAGCGGAGGATCGGTGATCTGGTCGTCGCGGCGCTCGTCGAGCGGGATCTGTTGGCCGTGGCGGACCAACACGATCTCGACATCGTGGAGCTGCCACAGCGTGGCACGGGCGATGGGGTTGGCGGGGGAGGGGAGCACGGCCAGAGCGTACTGACGGCGGCCGTCTCGGCGGGAACGATCGTGTTCTGCGACTCACGGTACCGGCGTCGACCGGGACGGTGTGCCAGGCTTCGGCCGGACAACCACGACGAGCTGCGACGGAGGACGATCATGCGTGCTGCGGTACTCGAGACCGGGGCGACGGAGCTCGTGCTCCGCGACGACATCGACATCGAGGATCCCCGACCCGACGAGGTCATGGTGCGGGTCCACCAGTGCGGGATCTGCCACTCGGATCTGTCGATGCTCCAGGTCGGCGGCGGGGGCCGCACGCCGTTGGTGCTCGGTCACGAGGCCGCCGGGGTCATCGAGGCGGTCGGCTCCGGTGTCGGCGATCTCCACGTCGGCCAGAAGGTGCTGGTCAGCCCGGTGGCCCCGTGCGGCACCTGTTACTGGTGCGTGCGAAACCAGCCCACCTTGTGCCCCGACGCCCAGACGTTCTCCAGCGGTCTGCGACCCGACGGCACGTCGCCGCTGTCGCTCGGGCGACACCTGCGTGCACCGCGGGCTCGGTGTCGGTGGCTTCGGCGAGCTCACCGTCGTGTCGTCGCGGGCCGTGGCGCCGCTCACCGACGACACCCCGCTCGAGATCGCCTGTGTCATCGGCTGCGCGATGCAGACCGGCGTCGGCGCCGTCGTCAACACCGCCCGGGTCGAGCCCGGCGCCACCGTGTTGGTCACCGGTCTCGGTGGCATCGGCATCGCCGTGGTACAGGGCGCCCGCCTGGCCGGCGCCGCCCGGATCATCGCGTCGGATCCCGGTGGCCGAGCGACGTGATGCGGCGCGGCACTTCGGCGCGACCGAGGTGCTCGACCCGACCAGCGACGACGTCGCCGCCAAGGTCATGGCGGACACCGGGGGCATCGGCGTCGACTACGCCTTCGAAGCGGCCGGTGTCGCGGCACTGGTCTCGACGTGTCTGGATGCGATCCGTCTCGGCGGGACCGCCGTGGTGGTCGGGGCCGACATCACCCTCGCCACGGTCGAGGTCATGCCGGTGATCATGGCCACGCACGGCAAACGCCTCGTGGGCACACTGTTGGGCGACTGCCACCCGCGTCGTGACATCCCCATGCTGGTCGAGCTCTGGAAGTCGGGGCGCCTCGATCTCGATTCGATGATCACCCGCCGGCTCGACCTGGCCGACATCAACGAGGGCTTCGGTCTGGTGCGCGATGCGCAGGGCATCCGCACCGTCGTCTCGGTGGGGTCATGAGCGAAGCGGGGGCCGCCGGCCCGGCCGCAGGCCGAGGGAGCATCCATGAGCGATCCATCCGCCTCCGGTGCGGCGCTTCCCGACATCGGCGCACTGTTCTCGCTGGCGGGCCGCACGGCCATCGTCACCGGTGGCAGCCGCGGTATCGGCCGGTCGATCGCCCGGGGCTTCGCCGCTGCGGGAGCCGAACGTCGTGGTCTCGAGCCGCAAGGCCGATGCCTGCGAGACGGCTGCGGCCGAGATCCGCGACGCCGGGCGGATCGGCGCTCGCCGTGCCCGCCCACATGGGTCGACTGGACGAGATCGCCGGTGTCGTCGAGGCCACCGTCGCAGCGTTCGGCGCCATCGACGTCGTGGTCAACAACGCCGCGAATCCGCTCATGCTCGGCGTCGATCACGTCACGCCCGAGGCATGGAGCTCGGCGCTCGACACCAACCTGCGGGGCCCGGTCTTCCTGGTCCAGGCGGCGCTGGCACACATGCCCGCAGCGGGGTGGCTCGGTGATCAACGTGTTGAGCAACGCGGCGTTCATGTACACCGCGCACCACCTGCTGTATCCGGTGGCCAAGGCGGGTCTCGCTGCTGCGACCCGGTCGATCGCGGCCACGGTCGCCGAGCGAGGGGTGCGGGTCAACGCCCTGGTTCCGGGAACGATCGACACGGACATGGTGCGGGCCATGCCCGAGGAGTTCCAACGAGTCTGCCGCCGAGGCGTCGTTGCTCGGTCGCGCTGCGCATCCCGACGAGCTCATCGGCATGGCGCTGTTGCTGGCCTCCGATGCCGGCAGCTTCATGACCGGACACACCTACTTCGTCGACGGCGGTCAGAGCTACCACTGACCGCGTCGCGCCCCGGACGGCGTGCGTGGCCTCAGAAGATCGCACAACGCGGACACGATCGTGACAGACTGTGCATCGGCGGGGGATGGGGAACTTCCGGGAATGACGACACAGCAGGGTTCGCTCGATGGGCGGACGGCACGACGCCACCGCAATCGCGAGAGCGTGATCGATGCCGTCCTCGATGCCATCGAAGCCGGGGAATCGGTGCCGACGATCAAGCAGGTCGCGGAGCTCGCCGGGGTGTCGGAGCGTTCGATCTTTCGCTACTTCGGTGATCTCGACGAGTTGCTGACCGCAAGCCGTGCAGCGGGGCGCGACCCGGTATCGGCCCCACTCGCTGATCCCCGGCGAGGGGCAGGGCAGCCTCGACGAGCGCATCGATGCGCTGATCGAGGCTCGGTTGGTGCTGTGGGTCCGCGCCGATGCTGCGTCGGCGCTGGTGCGCGCTCGAGCACAGCGTCTGCCGGTACTCCAGGACGGCCTGCGTGAGACGAGCGAGCGTCTCATGGTGCAGGTCGAGCGCCATCTCGGCGACTACCTCGCGCAACTCCCTGCCGAAGACGCGGACCACGCGTTGCACATGACCAACCTCGTGGTCTCCTATGAGTCCTTCCGGTTGCAGCTCGATGGCGGTGCCACCGCCAACGACGTGCGGGGGCGTTGGCGGTACGCCCTGCGGGCCCTGTTGGCCCCTCCCCGCTGAGTCTCGCCGCCGTCTGATGGGCGCAGCAGCTCAACTGAGCTTGAGGAACAGCGCCTCGAGTTGATCGGCGTCGAGCGCCCCGTCGGGATCGGTGGCGCACTCGCGCAGGCCGGCGGCGATCAGCTTGTATCCCACACGGTCGAGCGCAGCCCGACAGGCCGAGAGCTGGGTGACGATGTCGCGGCATTCCGCGCCGTCGTCGATCAGCCGTTGGATGCCGCGGACCTGGCCCTCGATGCGCCGGAGTCGACGGCGGGTGTCTGCGGTGACCTCGTCGGGGAACTGCATGACGAAATCGTACCCTCGCGATGGATACCTCGGGGGGTATCTTGACAAATGATCCAAATGTCCGTACATTCGGTGCGATGTCGACCTTGTCCCGCTTCCTCCCGATCCTGTCCTGGGGTCGCGCCTATCGCCGCACGGATCTCCGTAGCGACCTCGGCGCCGGCCTGACGATTGCGGCGATGCTCGTGCCCCAGGCGATGGCCTACGCCCTGCTCGCCGGTCTGCCTCCCGAGGTCGGCTTGTACGCCGCCACGGTGCCGGTGCTGGTCTACGCCGTGTTCGGCACCTCGCGCCAGCTCGCTGTCGGGCCGGTGGCCATCGTCTCGTTGCTCACCGCGTCGGCGCTCGCCCCGATCGCCGAGGAAGGCACCGCCGACTACCTCGCAGCCGCAGCGCTGCTGGCGCTCATGGTGGGTGTGGTCCACCTGGTGCTCGGGTTCGGTCGCCTCGGGCTTCCTCGTCAACTTCTTGTCCCATGCGGTGCTGGTCGGCTTCACCGCCGCCGCAGCGTTGATCATCGGATCCAGTCAGCTCAAGCATCTCTTCGGCGTCAGCATCGAGCGCAGCGAGCACTTCCACGACACCATCGCTCGACACTGCATCCGCACTGGGCGACACGAACGGCGCCACGCTCGCCATCGGCGTCACCTCGCTCGTCGTGCTGTTCGCCCTCAAACGGGTTGCGCCGCTCGTTCCCGCAGCGCTGGTCGTCGTGGTCGGCTCGATCCTGGCCGTTCAGGTGTTCGACCTCGAGTCGCGCGGCGTCAAGACCGTCGGCGAGATCCCCGACTCCTTGCCGAGCTTTGCGATGCCATCGGTCGACGGTTCGCTGCTCGGCGATCTCGCCACCACAGCGATCATCATCACCCTGGTCGGCTTCATGGAGAGCATCGCGGTCGCCAAGGTCTACGCCCGCCGGCACCGCTACGACCTCGATCCCGACCAGGAGCTCATCGGTCTGGGCGCCGCCAACGTGGCCTCGGGCTTCGTCGGCGGCTATCCGGTGACCGGCGGGTTCAGCCGCACCGCTGTCAACGACACCGCCGGTGCCCGGACTCCGCTCGCGTCCATCGTCACGGCCCTCATCGTGCTTGGCCACGCTGGCCTTTCTCACGCCGCTGTTCTCGTCGCTGCCCCAGGCTGCGCTCGGCGCCATCATCGTCATGGCGGTCGTCGGGCTGATCGACGTCGCCGAGATGCGCCACATCGCCACGGTGAAGCGCTCCGACATCATCTCGATGGCCGTGGCGTTCGTCGCCACCCTGGCGCTCGGCATCGAGCTCGGCATCGCCGTCGCCGTGGTCGCCTCGATGCTCGTCGTGTTCGCCAGGATGTCCTCACCGCACACTGCCGTGCTCGGGCGGGTGACGGGAACGACGACCTACCGCAACGTCGAGCGGTTCGACGACGTCGAGTGCATCGACGGCATCCGCATCGTGCGCATCGACGCCGCGATCTCGTTCGTCAACAGCGCGAACGTCAAGCGACTCCTGCTCGACCAGGCCGCCATGCGATCGACCACGAGCCGCGCACGCTGATCCTCGACGCATCCGGCATCAACGACCTCGACGCCACCGGCGCCGACATGCTCGCCGAGGTCATCACGGCCATCGACGAGACCGGCGTCACCATCCACCTCGCCGAGGTCAAGGGACCGGTGCGCGACGTGTTGCGTCGCAGCGGATTGTGGGATCGACTCGGGTCAGCGCATCCACCCTGGCGTCGACGAAGCAGTCGCTGCGATCCGCAGCCGGCGCCATCGGCCCGCTCGACCAGCGTGGCGGCCGGCGTCGATGAACGCACGACCGAGCGCCGAACCGGTGACGACCGTCACCGCGCAACTACCATTACCAACCGTCCCAGAGAAGGAGACAGCCCGATGACCGCTGCAGTTTCTGCCGCCGATCTGAACCACATGCTCGAAGGCGACCCCGACGTTCGCATCCTCGATGTCCGGTCGGGTTCGGAGTTCGAGACCGCGCACATTCCCGGCTCGTACAACGTGCCCCTCGACACGCTCGCCGAGCACGCTCGCGACCTGGCGCAGCTGAGCCATCCCGTTGTTCTCGTGTGCCAGTCCGGCGCCCGCGCCACCCAGGCGCACGCCCGTCTCACCGGCGAGGGCAAGGTCGAGCTCACCGTGCTCGAGGGCGGCATGGGGGCGTGGGAACGCGTGGGCGGCGACGTCGTCCGCGGCGCCGAGCGCTGGGCCATGGATCGCCAGGTGCGCCTCGTCGCCGGGTCGCTCGTGCTCGCCGGCATCGTGGCCAGCCTCGTCGTTCCCAAGGCCAAGTTCTTCGCGGGTGCGATGGGTGCCGGCCTGACCTTCAGTGCCGTCACCAACACCTGTGCCATGGCCCAAGCCCTGGGCAAGCTTCCCTACAACCGTGGCGCAGGCTGCGACATCGACTCGGTGCTGTCCCAGATGGAGGGCGTCACCCTCGCCGCCTGACCCGTATCGGGGTACCCGCGCCTCCGTGGGTACCCCAGGGGGTATAATGTCCGTACAACCGGAACACCGAATCCGACCACCCACAGACCGACCCGACAGAACCGGAGCACCCGATGATCTTCACGCAGTACTACCTCGACTGCCTGTCCCATGCGTCCTACCTGGTGGGCGACGAGATCCACCGGCCGTGCGGTGGTGGTCGATCCCCGCCGCGACGTCGGCGAATACCTCGCCGATGCCGAGGCCCACGGCCTCACCATCGAGTTCGTGATCGAGACGCACTTCCACGCCGACTTCTTGTCCGGACACCTCGAACTCGCCGAGGCGACCGGCGCCGCGATCGTCTACTCGTCGGTGGCGTCGCCGGAGTTCGCACACCGCTCGGTGGCCGACGGCGAACGCATCTCGCTCGGCGAGGTCACCCTCGAGTTCCGCCACACCCCCGGCCACACCCCGGAATCGATGAGCGTCGTCGTGTACGAACACGCCGACGACACCGAGCCCACCGCCGTGCTCACCGGCGACACCCTCTTCGTCGGCGACGTCGGCCGGCCCGACCTGTTGGCCAGCGTCGGCTTCACCCGTGACGAACTCGCCGACCAGCTCTACGACAGCCTCCACGACAAGCTGATGACGCTCCCCGACGACACCCGCGTCTACCCCGCCCACGGTGCCGGGTCCGCCTGCGGGAAGAACCTGTCCACCGACACCTGGTCCACCATCGGCGACCAGCGAGCCAACAACTACGCCCTGCTGGCGCCCGACAAGAGCACCTTCATCGACCTCGTCACCGAGGGGCAGCCGCCCGCACCGGAGTACTTCGTCTACAACGCCACCCTCAACAAGCGCGACCGCGACGCTCATCGACGAGAACGCCGAGGCGCCTCGCCTCGACTGGGCCGAGGCTCGAAGCTGCCCTCGACGGTGGCGCCGTGCTCGTCGACGGCCGCGACCCCGAGACGTTCGCCCACGGCCACCTGCGCGGTGCGATCAACATCGGCCTCGAAGGGCGCTACGCCGAGTTCGCCGGCTCGGTCGTCCGCAGTGACGACGACATCGTCTTGTTCGTCGAACCCGGCTTCGAGCTCGAGGCCAAGAACCGCCTGGCCCGCATCGGCTTCGATCGGGTGCTCGGCGTGGTCGCCGATCCGATCCAGGTCATGCTCGATCACCCCGACCAGGTCCAGACTGCCTCGCGGCTGACAGCCACGACCTTCGATGAACGCCGCGGCGAACTCGCCGACCTGCAGGTCGTCGACGTCCGCAACCCCGGCGAGTTCGCGCTCGGCGCCATCGACGGGGCGACTCCCATCCCCGTCGGCCAACTCCCCAAGCGACTCGACGAACTCGACGCCCATCGCCCGACCGTCGTCTACTGCGCCGGCGGCTACCGCTCCTCGGTCGCCGCGAGCCTGCTGCGGGCCAACGGATTCGACGACGTCTCCGACATCTTGGGCGGGTACGGGGCGCTGTCTCTCTGACCCGGCTCGTCTCCGGCGTGCTCGCGCCGGGATCCCCCGCGGGCGGTCGTCGGACGGTTTTCGGGACGCACGTCGCCGGGTGGTGTCGGCGGCTGCGCAGCAGCGGCCGGGGGGGCGACGGCTCGTCCGGTCGCCGGGTGCCCGGACGTGTCGCAGTCGCCGGGCCGGACGGGCGCGGCCGACCCGTCGCTCCGGCGGCTCGCCGATCCCGGCGGTTGTTCGCTCGGGCTCGTCGCTCTCGTGCGGAGCGCCGGCATCGGCGTTCGGCGTCGGCGGACAAAGGTGTCCTATCGTCCGGTCGTTCGGTTGTCCTGACCTGGGAGCACCATGGGCATCACGCGTCTCGATCGTTCCAGCCCACTGCCGTTGTGGGCACAGCTCGAGGCCGACCTGCGTCGTCGTCTCGACGAGGGTGAGTTCGACGAGCGGTTTCCCACCGATGGCGAGCTGGTCGCCGACTACGAGGTCAGCCGACACACCGCTCGGGAAGCGGTGCGCCACCTCAACCGCACGGGGCTGCTGCGACGTGAGCGGGGTCGAGGGACCGTGGTCAACCGAAGCGAGTTCGAACAACCGCTCGGCACCGTCTACAGCTTGTTCCAGTCGGTCGAGGCCACCGGCGTCGAACAGACCAGCGAGGTCCTCGAGCTCGGCGTGGTGCGCGACACCGTCGCGGCGAACCAGCTCGGGCTGGCCGACGACGCCGAACTCGTGCACCTCGCGCGACTTCGCTTCGCCGCCGACGCCCCGCTCGCCGTGGATCGGGCATGGCTGCCGTTGGCCATCGGCGAGCCGCTGCTCGATGTCGACTTCACCCACACGGCGCTCTACGTCGAGCTCGAAAAGGTCGGTCGACGCCGACCCGACCAGGGTGGGAGCGCCTCACCCCGATGGTGCCGACCCCCGCGGACCGCCAGCGGCTCGGGATCCGTCGCAGCGACGCCGCGTTCTTCCTCGAGCGGCTGGGACTCGCCGGCACCGAGCCGGTCGAGTGGCGCACCACGACCATCCGCGGGGACCGCTACCGCTTCGTGTCCAACTGGTCGGCAGGCCGCCCCGGCGCAGGCATGCAGCTCGAACCCAGCTGACCCGTCCCGAATCGCTGCGAGCTGTGTACGGCGTGGGTACAGAACTCCCAGCAAGGTGGGAATTGCAGGTCAGTCGCAGGCAGTCGCAAAGGCGAGAGCGAGGCAGACCTCACGCATCGTGGCGTCGTCGAGCGTGGTCAGGTGATCGGTCAGCAGCGCCTTCGCGAGCGGCGTGATGTTGTCCATCGTCAGGACGCACTCGGTGGGCATGCCGTGCTCGGTCCCGAGACGGACCTCGGTCGGGATGTCGCGGATCACCGTGGTCGCAGGGATGGCGATGACCTCGCGCAGCACCGGAATCGCCTCGTCGCGGGTGAGGACGAGGTACGGGCGCCGTTTCGCATCTGGAGGTTCGAACCACCAGATCTCGCCTCGCGCTACCACTCGAGTCCCCGTTCGCGTTCCTCTGCGTCGAGTCTGCGGGAGAGTTCGCCTGCGGCCGCGCCGTCTCGGGCGAGATCGCCCCAGTCATCGACGACGCCCTGGGGTGTCGCCCGATAGCCCTCGACGTAGCGCTCGATGTCGGCTGCGCGTGTCTGTTCGGCAAGGAAGGCCTGCACCGCCGTGCGGATCAGCGCTGACCGGGATTGCCCGCTGCGCTCGGCCTCCCGATCGAGTGCAGCCAACAGCTCGTCGTTCAGCTGGACCATGGTCTGGGTGCGGGCCATAGCCCTACGATAGCCCTATTGCTCATCGAGCGGTGTCCGGCTGGAGCGCGTCAGGGGTGGGCGGCGATGTCGTCGAGCAGCGCTCGTGCCAGGTCGTTGGGCGGGGCGTTCGGGCGCCAGACGGCCCGGAGGCGGCGGGTGATCGCGAGGCCGACGACCGCGATCTCGACGAGCGTGCCCGCAGCGAGGTCATCGGCCACGGCCAGGTGACTGATCACCGTGGGGGCGTTGCCGTGGAGGACTGCAGCGCGCACGGCCGCCGTCGATCCGAGCTCGAGCACGGCGGTGGGCTCGCCCAGGTGCAGCTCGGCCATGGCCAGCTCGAGCGCTGCCCGGGTGCCCGAGCCGGCTTCACGGGTGACCAACGGTGTGGCGGCCAACGCCTCGACCGGGCACCTCGCCACGCCGGACCCACGGATGACCGGGCGCCACCACGGTGACCAGTCGATCGCTGGCCACGACCTGTGACGCCAGCTCGGGCGTGTCGAGCGGCGTCTCGACGAATCCCAGGTCGGCGTCGCCGTGGTGCAGGCGGTCGATCACCGTGGAGGAGTTCGCGACGTGCAGTGCCACCGAGTCGCGTGGGTGTTCGCGGCTGAAGCGGTCGAGCCAGGCCGGCAGCAGGTGCTCGGCGATCGTGAAGCTGGCTGCGATCCGCAGTCGCCCGGACTTGGCGGCTCGAAACGCCGACAGGCCGGCATCGAGTTCGTCGGCGGCACGGAGGATGGCTTCGACCCAGCCGGCCACCACGATGCCGGCGTCGGTGGGAGTCGAACCCGCTGGGCTGCGGTCGAGCAAGGCGATGCCCAGCTGCTTTTCGAGGTGGCGGATACGGCTGCTCGCCGACGGCTGGGCGATGCCGTGGGCCTGGGCGGCCTTGGACAGCGACCCCAGCTCGACCACCGAGGCGAAGAGGTCGAGGGCTCGCAGGTCCGGGAACGATGCGGGCAGAGGCATGCGCCATCGTGCCACGGAATGCGCCGAGGCCATAGCGCAGATCTATGGCGTTATTGGCAGTTGGTCCCTATCGCCGCGTACGTGACGTCCACCACACTGGGGCGATGACGCGCCTCGGCTTCCTCCTCGACAGCGACTCGTGCATCGGCTGTCACGCCTGCACCGTGGCGTGCAAGAGCGAACACGACGTGCCCATCGGGGTCAACCGCACCTGGGTCAAGTACATCGAGACCGGCAACTTCCCCGACGTCGCCCGCAAGTTCAACGTCATGCGCTGCAACCACTGCGACGACGCGCCGTGCATGAAGATCTGCCCGACCTCGGCGCTGTTCCGTGCCGACAACGGCGTGGTCGACTTCGAAGACGACAACTGCATCGGCTGCAAGGCCTGCATGAACGCCTGCCCCTACGACGCGATCTACATCAACCCCGAGACCTCGACGGCGCACAAGTGCAACTTCTGCAACCACCGCGTCGAGGTCGGGCTCGAGCCGTCGTGTGTGGTGGTGTGCCCGACCCAGGCCATCAAGGTCGTCGACCTCGACGATCCGGCCGATCCGGTCAACCGCATCATCGCCCGCGACGACGTCGCCGTCCGGGCGCCCGAGCAGAACACCAAGCCCAAGGTCTACTACCGCGGTGCCGACCAGGCATCGCTCGATCCCACCCGCACCGCCATCGCCGGCGACGGGATGATCTGGGCCGACACCACCCCGTCGCACCCCACGGTGCCCCACGTCGACGACGGCGTCGTGGCCCGCACCACCTACACCACGGCGCACTCGATGACCTGGAAGGAGAAGGTCTCGGGCTACCTGGTCACCAAGGCCATCGCCGCCGGGGTCATGGCCGTCGCCGCGCTGCTCGTGCTGCTCGGCCACGCCGACGAACAGGCCGCCGTCGGGGTCGTCCCGCCGATGATCGCCGGTGTGTTCCTCGGGCATCACCGGGGTGCTGCTGGTCGCCGACCTCAAACAACCCACGCGCTTTCACTATCTGCTGACCCGCGGCAACACCGAGCGCTGGCTGGTCAAGGGCGCCTACGTCCTCATGGTGTTCTCGATCGTGTGCGGTCTGTGGTGGATCGGCGGCCTCGCCGACGCCGACGGCCTGCTGAAGATCCTCGCCATCCCGGCCGTGCTCGGCGCCGCCGGCACCGCCGGCTACACGGCGTTCCTGTTCGGCCAGTGCGAGGGCCGCGACCTGTGGCAGACGCCGCTGCTGTTGCCGATGCTGTTGGCCCAGGCCGTCGCCGCCGGCGGCGCCACCTATGCCCTCATGGACCTGTTCATGGACGTGCCCGAACCCACCGCCATCCGGTGGGCGCTGCTCGGCGGCGTGGTCGCCATGGGCGCGCTGATGGCCGTCGAGCTGACCGCCAAGGCCAGCCGCACCGTCGAGCTCGCGGTCTGGGAGATGACCCGGGGCGCCTACGCCCGCCGCTTCTGGATCGGCGGCGTCGGCCTCGGCGTCGTGGTCCCGGCGGCGCTGGTGATCATCGCCCTGGCCGCCGACACCGGCGCCGCCCTGCCGGCCGTCGCCGCCGTGTCCGCCCTCGTCGGGCTGTTCGCCTACGAGGACGCCTTCGTCCGTGCCGGCCAGTCCGTGCCGCTGTCCTGAATCGCCACCTCGCCCAGAACCGCTCGCCTCGCTTCGCTGCTGGAGTCCCCGATGACCGAACTCACCAACTACCCGCCCCACGACCAGTGGCACGACTGGACCGAGCTCGACGCCAAGGCCTGGCCGAAGAAGGTCGAGAAGAACTACGCGCTCGTCCCCACGACGTGCTTCAACTGCGAGGCTGCGTGTGGGCTGGTTGCCTACATCGACAAAGACACCGACGAGATCGCCAAGATCGAGGGCAACCCCCACCACCCCGCCAGCCGCGGCCGCAACTGCGCCAAGGGCCCGGCCACGCTCAACCAGGTGCAGGACACCGAGCGGGTGCTGTACCCGATGCGCCGCGTCGGCGAGCGCGGCAGCGGCCAGTGGGAGCGGGTCAGCTGGGACGACGCGCTGGCCGACATCGGTGGCCGCATCCGCGGCGCCATCGAGGCCGGCCACCAGGACGGCGTGATGTATCACGTCGGCCGTCCCGGCGAGGACGGCTACGCCGATCGTGTGCTCAAGAGCTGGGGCGTCGACGGCCACAACAGCCACACCAACATCTGCTCGTCGAACGCCCGCATCGGCTACCAGAGCTGGATGGGCCACGACCGCCCGTCGTCGGACTTCGCGAACGCCAAGGTCATCTTCTTGATCTCGTCGCACCTCGAGTCCGGCCACTACTTCAACCCCCACGCCCAGCGCATCATGGAGGGCAAGGCCAATGGCGCCACCGTCATCTGCGTCGATCCGCGCCTGTCGAACACCGGCTCGAAGGCCGATCACTGGCTGCCGGCGTGGCCGGGAACCGAGCCGTTCCTGTTGTTGACCATCGCCCGGCTGTTGATCGCCAACGGCACCTGGGAGCGCGACTTCGTCCGCCGCTGGACCAACTGGGAGACCTACCTCGCGAAGGAACGCCCGGACCTGCCCCAGACCTTCGAGTCGGTCGAGCAGGCGCTGCTCGACCAGTACGCCGACTACACGCCCGAACGTGCCGAGCACATCTGCGGGGTGTCGGGCGACGAGTTGATCCGCATCGCCGAGATCATCGGCCGCCACCCCACCAAGTTCGCGTCGCACAACTGGCGTGCCGCGGGCGCCGGGAACCTGGGTGGCTGGCAGACGGCACGGTGCCTGTTCTTCCTGAACGTGTTGACCGGTTCGGTCGCGACCGTCGGCGGCACGTCGGGCAACGGCTGGAACAAGTTCAAGCCCGCCCAGACCAAGGGTGCGCCGCCGCTCGATCAGTGGAACGAGCTGAGCTGGCCCAAGGAGTACCCGCTCGCCTACCACGAGATGTCGATCCTGCTGCCGCACTTCCTCAACGAGGGGCGCGGGCATCTCGACGTCTACTTCAGCCGGGTCTACAACCCGATCTGGACCAACCCCGACGGGTTCAGCTGGCTCGAGGCCCTCAAGGATCCCGACAAGGTGAAGTGCCACGTGGCGCTGACCCCGACGTGGTCCGAGACCGCATGGTTCGCCGACTACGTGCTGCCCATGGGTGTCGGCACCGAACGCCACGACCTCGCCAGCTTCGAGACCCACGCCGGTCGCTGGGTCGGGTTCCGCCAGCCGGTCATGCGCCGCTACGCGCAGATCGAGGGCGAAGAGGTCGGCCCCGAGCGCCGCAGCCACGAGTTCAACACGGGCGAGGTCTGGGAGGAGAACGAGTTCTGGATCGACCTGTCGTGGCAGATCGACCCCGACGGGTCCATGGGCATCCGCAAGTGGTTCGAATCCGACGAGCAGCCCGGCACCCCCATCGGTGTCGACGAGTACTACGGCACGATCTTCGCCGAGTCGGTGCCCGGCCTGGCCGAGGCCGCCGACGAGGCGGGCCAGACGCCGCTCGAGTTCATGCGCGAACGCAGCGCCTTCGCGGTGCCCGGCGACATGATCACCCCCTACGAACGCCTGGTCGAGGCTGCGGGGCTCGACGGGTGCGTCAAGGGCGACGATGGCGTGTTCCGCAAGCCCGGCACCGCCGCGACCTGGGACGGCGACGCCGCGACGTTGGCCGACGTGAAGCTCGCCGATCTGGGCGAGGGCTCACCGGCGGTCGAGGTCGACGGCGAGATCAAGGAGGGCTTCCCGACCCCGTCGAAGAAGCTCGAGCTGTACTCCGACACCCTGGCCGACTGGGGCTGGCCCGAGTACGCCACGCCCACGTGGATCCCGTCGCACGTGCACTGGGAAGACCTCGACATGGACGGCACCGAGCGCATCCTGCTGCCCACGTTCCGGATCCCGACGCTCATCCACACCCGCAGCGCCAATTCCAAGTGGCTGAACGAGATCAGCCACCGCCATCCGCTGTGGATCCATCCGAGCGACGCCGAGAAGCTCGGCATCGAGGAGTCCGGGCTGGTGCGCATCACCACCCGCATCGGCCACTTCGTCATCGTGGCCTGGCGCACCGAGGGCATCCGCCCCGGCGTGGTCGCAGCGAGCCATCACATGGGTCGGTGGCGCCTCGACGACGACCAGGCGAAGCTCCTGGAGCGGCGGCGTGGCCGACATCTCCTCGACGCCGAGCGCCGAGGGCGGCAGCACGTGGAAGCTGCGCCGCAGCAAGGCCATGGAGGGCTGGAAGAGTGACGATCCCGACACCGGCCGGGTGTGGTGGAACGACGCCGGCGTACACCAGAACCTGACCTTCTCGGTGCAGCCCGACCCGATCTCGGGCATGCAGTGCTGGCACCAGCGGGTGCACGTGACACCCGCCGAAGCGGGCGACGAGTACGGCGACGTCGTGGTCGACACCGCCAAGTCCCGCGAGGCCTACCTCGACTGGCTGGCCAAGACCCGGCCTGCTCCGGGCCCCGACGGCCTGCGCCGACCCCTCTGGTATGCCCGTCCCCTCAAGCCCGTCGCCGGCCGGTACCTCGCAGACTGAGCATCGGTCGGTGTGCGTCGCGCGAACATGCGGGTGTGCATGATCGCATCGATCTGAGCGGCGAACGGGTTCGACTGCGTCCGACCATTGCTGCGGACGGTCCGGCGTTGGTCGCAATTCGCCGCGCAGAGGAGGTGCGGCGTTGGTGGCGAGGCGACGATCTCGAGGCGGAGTTCACCGAGGATCTGAGCAAGGACGATCGGGTCCAACTCACGATCGAAGTCGAGGGCACCATCGTCGGTCTGGTGCAGTTCAGCGAGCAGCACGACCCCGAGTACCGACACGCGTCGCTGGACATCTACCTCGACCCTGCAGTGCATCGTCGCGGCTACGGCAGCGACGCGATCCGCGTGCTCGCCGACTACCTCTTCGACAGGTGCGGTCATCACCGGCTCACGATCGACCCTGCCGTCGACAACGATGCGGCGATCGGCTGCTACACATCGGTCGGCTTCCAGCCAGTCGGCGTGATGCGCAGCTACGAGCGGCGCGCCGACGGTTCGTGGGGCGACGGGCTCTTGATGGACATGCTCGCAAGCGACCGGGTCGACGCGAATCGCTAGCGCACGATTCGGCCGTCAGCAGTTCTGCGCATCGGTAGCGGTCGAGAACTCGAGGATCTCCTCGATGAGCTCGAAGTCGATCTGGTCGACTCTGGGGTAGCGGATGCATCCTTTGCCGACTCGCGACGTCGGGAGTCGATCCCGGAACTGGTCCAGCACTGTCGCCTTCATGAGGTAGAGCGCGATGTGCCCCTTCTGGCTGGCGAACCCGATCTCGGCCGCAGCGAGCGGGTTCGATGTTCTCCGATGCGGCACTCGTCGTCGGCGCAACCCGCCGCCCTGCCATCGTCGATGCTGTCGCTCGAGCCGGGCAACACGGACGCGGCTGGACGTTGCTGATTGGGTGGTTCATGGGATTTCGGTGCCGTCGGGGCGCAGGGTGTGCCAGTGGCCGTCGTCGTCGCGGTAGACGGTGAAGCCCTTCTGCTTGTGTCGGTTGTGCATGCCACACTCGGGCGCCCCGTTGCCGGGGTTGGTTCTCCCGCCGCGACTGTGGTCGTCGAGGTGATCGATCTCGCATCGAGAGGCGGGGACGCAGCATCCGGTGAACACGCATTGATGCGAGGCGGCTCTGGCTGCTTCGCGGGCGGCGCCGGTGAAGAACCGGCGTTCGCCCAGATCGATGACGGTGCCGTTGGCGTCGACGATCATGCGTCGTATCGCGTTGACGACCGCGTTGGTGGCGGCCTCATGAGGCTGGAGGGGGACGCCGTCGATGGTTTCGCAGCGGTAGGTGTCGACAGCGAGGGGTGCGTCGGGATCACCGGCGAGGCGGGCGATCATGGTGTCGAAGGTCTCTGCGGACCAGACGACGCTGTGGGTGAAGTTGGCCGGGACGGTTGGTGTCGAGGAGTTGGCGGCGTCTTCGAACACGCGAGCGAGGGCGTCGGCGCGGCGTTGGGCGGGGGTGCGCGGGAGGTGGGTGTTGCAGGTGTCGTCGCCGTGGATGGCGCGGGCGGCTTCCCAGTCGGCGAGGTGTTCGGCGTCGATGTAGTACCGGAAGATCTCATCGATGCCGGCGCCTTGCAACGCACCGAAGCTGCCGGTGAGGTCCCAGGAGAGGTCGATGGGGTTCTGAGTGATGCGGGCGTTGCGGTTGGTGTGGCTGCGTTCGCCTGGGGGTTCGGGGCCGTCTTCGTCGATGAGGCGTTCCCATTCGCGGACGCGGATCTCGAAGGTGCGGTAGTCGAGGCGCTGGGCTTGTTCGATGAACCATTGCTGGCGCAGGGCCATGGCGCCGGCGACGCGGGGGTTCGCGTGGACTCGTCCGAGCAGGTGGACCTGGTCGATCCCGATGCCGCCCGAACGGAACGCCGTTGCGATGACCTGGAGTTCGGTGAGCATGCGTCGGGCCCGGTCACGGTCCAACGCTTCGCCGGGGCTGTGGCGGCCCGAGTGGCGGGCCAGGGTCTTGACCGATGCGAATCCGTCGCCACGGTGCAGGTTCCGGGCGTCGATGGTGGCCATCAACTCGAGCTGCGCCGCATGCACCCGGCGCGCGAGGCGATCGAGTTCGACCATCGACGCGGTCGCCTCGGGCGATGACACCGGTGCCAGCCGGGAGGCGAACAGTGCGTCGATCGCGGCATCGAGCCCGACCAGGGGACCGGGACCGGCGGGGTCGCACACCCCGACCCCGCCGCCCCGTTCAGGCCCCAGCACTCCGCTCCACTCCATGAATAGAACACTAGTTCGAGGGTGTGACAGTCCCGCCCGAGCTTCGGATGCGCCGAGCACGAGCTGACCGCCACCGGTCGATGTCCTCCCGACGCCGCCCTGTCGCCTCTGGGCGTCGTCAGCGGGCGCCGGCGATGCGGCGCAGCGGGGGAACCATCTTGGGCGGGACCTTGCGCGGCGGAAGTTCATGCAACACGTCGTGCGCGGCCGCCGTCACCCGCACCACCGCAGCTTCGAACGCGTCCTCGGTCGCCGCCGAGGTCTTGGCCACCCCGCTGATCTTGCGGACGAACTGCCGGGCCGCGGCTTCGATCTCTTCGTCGGTTGCTGCGGGCTCGAGTCCGCGCAGCGTGGTGATGTTCCGACACATCGGAGCCCCCTCGGATCGTGATGCGGGCATTGTCGCATGCTCGTCTCTGCCGGTGACCTGCGCCGGCGCCGGTGGCCGTCGTCAGGGCGCTGCGGGGGCCGTGGGTGTCGCGGGTGCCTTGGGGGCGGGGAGCGCGGCTTCGATGAGACGGCCGACGATCAGGCCGACGAAAGCGGCGGTGAAGACGGCGGTCGCCTCGGCCGGGGCGACCCCGCTGATCAGAATCGTCAAGGTGGCGATACTCAACGGGACCGGGATCACCGACGAGGGGACGGCGGCCATCATCGCCGGAATCGCCAGGGCCAGGGGGATGTCGTCGATCGCGAGGTGGACCACTGCACCCATGCCGCCGCCGACGAACAGCAGCGGGAAGATCGGTCCGCCGACGAACCCGAAGGACAATGCGGTGCTGGTGGCGACGATCTTCGCGATCACGCTCGCCACGATCAGCCCGGCACCGATCCCGGCCGGGTCCGAGGCGACGTCGACCAGCCCTTCGGTGCCGAGGAACAGCGTGAGCGGCAGGGCCATGGCGAGCAGGCCGAGCACGAGGCCGACCAGGGTGCACCGTGCGATGGGATGCTCGGCGAAGGGGGCGGCCAGGTTGCGCGTGGCGACCGTCGAGAGCTTGAACAGGGTGCCGAGGACCGCGCCGAACACGCCGAGTCCGGCAGCGATCGCGAGCTCGGGCAGGCCGAGTGAGTAGGCCGGGAGGTCGAGGAGACGCAACACATCGGACCAGCCGGCCGTGACGGCGAAGAAGATCGCGAACCCGACGATCGCAGCGGCGGCATCGGCAGCGATCGTCACCCACCGCATCACCCGGCGCTCGAAGGTCAGCTCGACGTTGAGCAGGACGGCGGTGAACGGCGACGTGAACAACCCACCCCATGCGCCGGAGATGGCAGCGCTCATCACGACCCGGGCGTTCTGCTGCAACAACGGCCATCGAGAGGTCGCGAACGCCGCGAGACCGGCGGCGGCCATCCCGGTCGGCACCTCGGGACCGAGGCTGAACCCGGCGATCAACGTCACGACCGCGATCGCGACGCCGCCGGGTATCGCCTTGGCGTCGATCTCGCCTGACGCCAAGGCGACGAACACGTTCTCCTCCGCCGCGCTCGAGACCTTGGCGTGGATGATGCCGACGAGCAGGCCGCCGAGCGTCATGATGATGGGGATCCGGACCGATCCGGAGAAGGCGCTCGGATCGGTCGAGTCCGGCCACAACACGCTCTGGCCCGCCGAGACCAGTGCGACGAACGCCAACGCACCGGCCGCACCGGCTGCGCCGAGCACGACGGCGAGGCCGACCAAGAGGTGGAGAGGTGCAGACGCCGCATCGGTCGGCGATGCCGCATCCGGCTGGCTCATCGTCTTCCCGCTCGCCAACCGCTCTTGGTGTGCACGGCGGCCACCGTAGCGAATGCCGGCGGGACCGACGACGCCGGTCCCCGAGCAGCCGGTGCTCCGTGGCTACGCGGCGTGACTGGGTGCTGGAGTGCCGTGCATCGCCTGGCTCAGGCGATGCTCACGCCCGGCTCGGTGGTCGGCCAGGGCCTGGGCGCCGAGGCGGAGCATCGGGCCGATCGACAGGGCGAACACCACCGTCGCCGGTCCGAAATCGCCCCCGAGGACGATGCCGGTGCTCAACATCGAGACCTCCAGCGCGGTGCGCACCTTCAGTGGATCGACGCCGCGTTCTGCGCCCGCGCGCATCAACAGCTCGAAGGCACCGCCGCCGAGGCCGGAGTGCACGACGAGTGCGATGCCTCCGGCGAGGGATGTGATGCCGACGACCACGAAGACGACGCGAACCACCAGGATCTCGGGGTCGATCAGCAGCCCGATCGCAGTGTCGACGGCCACGCCGTTGACGAAGACGTAGGCGAGCGTGGCGAGCGTCGGCAACTGGCGCAGGAGTGCTGCGACCGTCAACAGCAGCGCGGCCATCATCCAGGCGGCTTGGCCGAGGCTGATGCCCAACCGGTCACGCACCACCGACAACAGCACGTCATAGGGCGGCAGACCCAGGCCGGCGTGGGAGAAGAGCGCCACGCCGAGACCGATGAGGACGGCGCCGGTGGCCAGCACGACCGCCCGATGTGCGGTACGGCGAGCCACCGGTTGCGCCGTGACGAGCGCGGAGGCGACGATGCCGTGGCGGGTCATGCCGCGGATGATGAGGGACGACCCCGTTCTCGTGCGTGACACGGCGCTGGTGGCGGCGTCACGGACGATCCCGAGAGCCGGGATTCGTGCGTTCACCATCCCAGTGTCGGCGACGTCGACCGGTCCTCCATGGCGGCGGCGCGGGTCATCGGTCACACGCCCCCCACGCGATCGGACGCATGGTCCAGGCGATCTGGGGAAGACTGACGGTGCACGCTACTGCGGGAGGTCACCGACGTGAAGACGGAGCTGCTCATCGGGGGGCAATGGGTACCGGGGTCCGATGGCGATCGCGTCGACGTGATCGATCCCGGCACAGGAGAGTCCATCTGTGATGTCGCGCTCGGCACTGCCGCCGATGCCACCCGGGCCTGTGACGCCGCCGCGGCGGCCCAGAAGGACTGGGCGGCCACGGCGCCGCGGTATCGCAGCGAACTGCTGCGCGCCATGTGGCAGAAGATGACCGACCACACCGACGAACTCGCCGAGCTCATCACCCGTGAGCACGGCAAGCCCCTGGCCGACTCCCGAGCCGAGATCGCCTACGCCGCGGACTTCTTCCGATGGAACGCGGAGGAGACCGTTCGCATCCACGGCTCGATGAGCATCGCGCCCGCCGGGGACAAGCGCATGCTGGTCCATCACCCCCCGATGGGTGTGGTGGTCATGGTCACCCCGTGGAACTTCCCGGCCGCGATGATCACCCGCAAACTCGCGCCGGCGCTCGGTGCCGGCAACGGGGTGGTCATCAAACCGCCGAAGGAGACGCCGCTGACGGCGCTGCGCCTCGGCGAGATGCTCGCCGAGGTCGGATTCCCCGACGGGTTGGTCAACTTGGTAGCGGCCACGAGCTCGGGCGACATGGTTCGACGCGGCCACCGATCACCCTGCGACGCGGATGGTGTCGTTCACCGGCTCGACCGAGGTCGGGCGTGTGCTGCTACGCCGCTGCGCCGACCGGGTGCTGAAGACCGTGATGGAGCTCGGCGGCAACGCCCCGTTCATCGTCTTCGACGACGCCGACCTCGACGCAGCGGTCGAGGGTGCGATGACGGCGAAGATGCGCCACTCGGGC
The DNA here is from genome assembly GCA_963716795.1 of uncultured Acidimicrobiaceae bacterium. Taxonomy (GTDB): domain Bacteria; phylum Actinomycetota; class Acidimicrobiia; order Acidimicrobiales; family UBA8592; genus CAVQUE01. The sequence goes on from CAVQUE010000015.1 coordinate 390,910, forward strand.
GAGACCTGCACCGCAGCCAACCGCTTCTACGCCCACCGCAGCGTCGCCGACGCGTTCACCGCGAAGCTCGCCGAGGCCATGGGGGAGATCCGCATCGGCAACGGCTTCGACGAGGGCGTCACGTGCGGTCCGATGATCAATGCAGGCGCCATCGAGACCATCGGCGAACTCGTCGGCTCGGCGGTCGGGGCCGGGGCTACCACCGCACTCGGCGGTTCGGCGGTCGATCGACCGGGGTTCTTCTTCGAACCCACGGTGCTGGGCGATGTGGCGCAGAGCTCGCCGATCGCCCACGCCGAGATCTTCGGACCGGTCGCGCCGGTGGTCCCCTTCGACGACACCGACCAGGTCATCGACTGGGCCAACGACACCGAGATGGGTCTGGCCGCCTACGTCTACACCGGCGACCTGGCACGCGGCCTGCACGTCAGCGAGCGCATCCAGGCCGGCATGGTCGGGCCTCAACCGCGGCGGCCTGTCGGACCCGGCCGCGCCCTTCGGCGGTATGAAGCAGTCGGGCCTCGGGCGTGAGGGCGCCGGCGAGGGCATCTACGAGTTCTGCGAGACCCAGTACATCGCCACCAACTGGTAGCGACCTCGGCGAACCAACTCGACCGGCCGCTCCCGACTCAGTCGCGTCCGGCGATGACGGTGGCGAGGTTCTCCTCGCCGACGAGCTCACGGAAGGCGCCCGCCGTGTACGCGGTGAGGCGAGCGCCGGTGTCGGTACGGACCGTGGCCGATCGGGGCAGGCCGAACAGCGGCCCCATCTCGCCGACGTGGTCGCCGACCGTGAGGCGGGCCAGCACCAGAGGGGCGCCGTCTGGCTGCTCGCGCTCGACGACGAGCTCTCCCTCGTCGATGACATAGGCGAGGTCGGCCGCATCACCCTGGCGGAACAGCGTCGCGCCGGGCGCGAGGTCAACGGACTCGGGCGCCCGGTCGCGCTGTTCGAGGAACCGGGGCTGCATCTCGACGATGACGTCGGCGAGGGGCAACATCCGGTCGTCGTGGGTGGACACCACCACCACCCGCCCGTCGTCTGCCAGGCCCCGCAGCACCCGCAACACGCCCTCGACCTGGATGTAGTCGAGGTGGGCGGTGGGCTCGTCGGCCAGCACCAGCGGGGGATCGAGCGCGAGCGCGCGTGCGATGGCGACGCGTTGTTGCTGGCCCCCGGAGAGTTCGCCCGGGCGATGGCGGAGCCGATCGCCGAGGCCGAGGTCCTCGAGCAGCTCCACCGCCCGTGCCCGGCTCTCTGCCCGGCTGCGGCCCGCGGCCCGCAGCGGCACCATGACGTTCTCGACGATGTCGAGGCTGGCGACCAGGTTGAACGACTGGAAGACGAAGCCCACCGAATGCAACCGATACCGGTCGAGCGATCGACCGAAGAGCTTCGACACCTCGGCATCGGCGACGAGGATCCGGCCCGAAGTGGGGGACAAGATGCCGCCGAGGCACGACAGCAGCGTGGTCTTGCCACAGCCAGACGGGCCGAGGAGCAACACGATCGACCCGGCCGGTACCGCGAGGCTCAAGCCGTCGATGGGGCGGACGACGTAGTCGCCCGAGGCGTACTGGACGACCACCTCGTCGAGCTCGACCGCGAGCGGAGCGGGGGCCGTCCTGCCGCCACCGGGCGCACGGGGCTCAGCCATCTCGGGCCCGGCGATCTCGAACCCCGACACGTCAGGGCCCCCCGAACGCGAGCGCCGGAGAGATCCGGACGGCCCGGCGGACCCCGGCCAGGGCGCCGAGGAACGACACGACCGACGCCACCACCGGCAGGGCAGCGAGCGCAGTGGCGGGGATCTCGACCCGCAGCGGGAACAGCGGCGCCAGCACCACCCCGATGACCGCTGCCGCGGCCGATGCGGCGAGCGCCACGATCAGTGCTTGCAGGAACATGCCCGCCACCACCGACCGGCCCGACACGCCGATGGCCTTGAACACGGCGATGTCGCCGGTGCGTTCGAGGGCGTTGAGGTACAGGACCGAACCCACGATCATCGCCGCCACCAGCCACAGCAGCGTCCGGACGAAGGCGATGGTCCGCGGCGGCGTTCGTCAACGGGCGGACGGCGTCGTCACGTGCCGCCGCAGTGTCGATGGCATGGAGGTCGCCGACCACCTCGGCACCGGCACCGAGTGCGAGCGATGTGACGACGGGCAGGCCGTTGGCCGCCAGGCGCTGGGCGTCGCCCAGGGTGACGATGATCAGCGGCGACCCGGCGAGCAGCGACGCGTCGACCATGCCGACCACCTCGAAGGACGAACCGTTCAGCACCAGGTCCTCGCCGACGTCGAAACCGAATCCGCTGCTCACCACGACCTGACCGTCGCCGGTGAGGGTCGTGCCGGCCTCGGTCGCCGCAGGCGCGCCCGGGCGCCCGGGTTCGACGCCGACGAGGACGCCATCGCGTGGGTCTGCTGCGGTGCCGGTGTTGATGCGCGGAACCAGGACCCCGCCGGCTTCGCCGCCACGCACCGCGGCGAGGGCGTCGTCGGCAGCCATCGGCGTGAACCCGGCGAAGGGTCCCGACACACTCGGCGGCATGGCCCAACGCTCGGCGGCGAGCACCGAGAACGTACGGTCGGCCTCGTTGTCGAAGCTCGCGGCGAGGCCGCTCATCACGAGGCCCAGCCCGAGGACGAGCGAAGCGCCGACGATGGCGACGAGCACGCGACGGCGGCGGTACTGCAGATCGCGTATGGCTGCCAGCAGCACCCTGTTGTCCCCGTTCCCCGTTTCACGTGCCCGACCGGCATCCGACGCAGCCGCTCGCGTGTCGTGCCGATCGGCGGTCCCGACCCCCGATGTTGCCACGTCGGCGGCGCGTGCCCCCACCCGGTCAGGAAGCCGTGTCGGTCGGCGCACCTCCGGGTCCGGGAATCCGGCCCGGGACGCGCAACGGCCCCGAGCCGAGGACCCGGGGCCGGTGCTGGGACGGTGAGCGGACGCTCAGGTGCGCTTGCCGCTGCGACCCAGCAGCCAGCTCTTCATCGGGGCAGAGGTCGCCAGCTTCAGCGACCGGCTCTTCTTGATCTTGAGCTTCTCGCCGGTCTGGGGGTTGCGGCCGGTGCGGGGAGCGCGCTCGGTCATCGAGAACGTGCCGAAGCCCGGCCATGCGACCTTCTCGCCGGCCTTGACCCGCTCGGCGGTGTGATCGAAGAAGGCGCCCAGCACGGCTTCGGCGGTCTTCTTGTCGGTACCGGCGCGGTCGGCGACGGCGCTGATGGTTTCTGCCTTGGTTGCCACTGTTGGCTCCTTGTGATGTCTCCGGGGATGTCCGGACGGCCCAAAGAGAACCAGAACTGGCAGCCGGAGGGGTGGATACCCCTTACATCTACTGGCCTTCGTGAGGCACTGCTACAGGAAACGCCCGTTCTGTAGGGGGTTTCGCAGGCTTCAGGCGATGCCTGCCGCGGTGGCGAAGGCTTCGAGCCGGTCCAGCCCATCGGGTCCCGCGAAGAAGAACGCCGGCACCATCGCTCGATCGACGCCGCGCTCGGCCAGCGCTTCGGTGCCGCGGGCCGGGTCGTCCATGTGCGTGCTGAACATGGCGTTGACCGCCACGGCATCGCGGTCGCGTCCCGCGGCCTCGGTGGCATCGCGGAGCTCGCCGATCAGACGGGCGAGCTCGTCGAGGTCGCCGGTACCGGGGTAGTAGGAGTCACCCAGGCGCGCAGCGCGCCGGACGGCGAACGACGTGTCGCCGCCGACCATGATGGGGATGGCGCCGTTGGTCGGTCGGGGGCTGCAGGTGACCGGGTCGAAGTCGACGAACTCGCCATGGAACTCGACCTCGGGTCCCGCCCAGAGGGTGCGCAGCGCCGCCACGTACTCGTCGGTTCGGGCGCCCCGGCGCTCCCACGGAACACCCAGGGCGTCGAACTCCTCGCGCAGCCACCCCACGCCGATACCGAGTTCCACCTTGCCGCCGCTGAGGCTGTCGAGCGTCGCGAGCTCCTTGGCCAGGACGACCGGATTGCGCTGGGGCAGGATCAAGATGCACGTGCCCAGCCGCAGCGTCGGCGCAGCAGCCGACACGTACGCCAACCAGATCAATGGATCGGGAATCGGGGTGTCCGGCGTGGCGGGGATCTTCCCGTCGGCGGTGTAGGGGTACCGGGACTCGATGGTGGTCGGCAAGATGACGTGCTCGCCACCCCACACGGATTCGAACCCGACCGCCTCGGCCCGCCGACACAGCTCGACGGCCGAGGCTCCATCGCCCCCGATGCTGCTCGCGAATGCCAATCCGAACTTCATGACGAATCCCCCTCGAACGTCTCGATCAGTGCGGGCATCGTGACACATCGACCATCCCGCTGCCCCGTGTGCCATCAGGTAGGCCGGTGTGCCTCCCGAACGTCTCGCCAGACAATTCCCACGTGCCGTGGATCGCGAACCACACCAGGAGTAACGTTTGTGGGCTGACCTGCCGATGGAGATGGACCCGCCCGAGGGCCTCGCCGGGGGTGAATGGCCGGTCGGCGGTTGGAGCACCCATGGACACAGTCGATCTGACCGAGACGGCAGAGCAACCTGGAACCCGTCGCCGTCGCCGACGGCTCATTCTCGCTGTCCAGGTGGCAGCGCTCGTTGCCGCGGTCTACTGGCTGGTCGTCCCGCGCGTCGGTGACACCGGACGGGTCCTGCAGCGCATCGACGACGTCTCGCCACCGCTCGATCGCGCTCGGCACGGCGCTGGGTGTCGCGGCGCTGCTGGCCTATGCGCAGGTCACCCGCAATCTCTTGCCCCGGGCCGGGCGCCCCAAGCTCACCCGCCAGTTCGGCGTGGTCGTCAGCTCCGTCGGCGTCAACCGGGTTGCGCCCCTCGGGATGGCCGCAGGTGCCGCCGTCGCCTACAAGCTGTTGGTTCGCGAGGGCCTCGGCCGGGGCGACATCGCCTTCGCCATGGGTGTCCAGGCCGTCGGCTCGGCGCTGGTGCTCCAGGTGCTGTTGTGGCCGGCGATGCTGATCGCGGCACCACTCAACGGCATCTCGCCCGCGTTGAAATCCGGCCTCTACCTCGCCGGCGGGTTCGGACTGGTCTTCCTCGGCATCGTGGCGGTCGTCCTGTGGGGCCTCTACGGCCGGCGCGACACCACGACCCGTGTGCTGGTCGCCATCGCCAATCGGCTGCGCATCGGTCGCGAGCATGCGGCGGAGGGCATCGCCTCGGCGTGCGGGCGGCTCGACCAGCTGCGGTCCGATCCCCGCACCGTCGTGCGCACGACGGGCTGGGCGATGCTCAACTGGCTCACCGACGCGGCCTCGCTGTGGGTGTTCCTCGTGGCCTTCGGCGCCGAGGTGTCGCCGCTGTGGGTGCTCGTGGCGTTCGGGGTCGCCAACGTGGTGGCGATGGTGCCCATCACGCCCGGGCTCGCTCGGCATCACCGAGACGACGCTGGCCATCGTCCTCATCGGATTCGGGGCTGCGACCTCACCGGTGTTCCTCGGCATCGCCGCCTACCGGATGGTCCACTACTGGCTGCCCATTCCCGGTGGGGTCCTCGCCTACACGCTGTTGCGGGCCCGCCCCGTGGCGCCGGTCCCACCCGCCGGCTGAGCACGCCCGCAGCTCAGGTGAACACCACGCTGCGGTCGCCGACCAGCAGCACCCGGTCCTCGGCCCACCACCGCACGGCTCGCGACAACACCATGCGCTCGATGTCCTGCCCCAGCCGGACCAGCTCGTCGGTCGCGGTGTGCGTGGGTGACCCGGGCGACGTCTTGTTCGATGATGGGGCCCTCGTCGAGGGCTGCGGTCACGAAGTGGGCCGTCGCCCCGACCAGCTTCACGCCTCGTTCGTGGGCCTGGTGGTAGGGCTTGGCGCCCTTGAAACCCGGCAGGAACGAGTGGTGGATGTTGATCGCCCGCCCCGCCAGCTGACCGCAGAGGTCGTCGGAGAGGATCTGCATGTAGCGGGCCAGCACCACCAGGTCGATCGAGCGCTCACGCACCAGGTCGAGGACCGCAGCCTCCTGAGCCGCCTTGGTGTCGGGGGTGACCGGCAGATGGACGAACTCGACGCCGTGCCCTGCGACGAGGTCGCCGAGATCGGGATGGTTGGACACCACCAGCGCCAACTCGATCGGGAGCGCCCCGGTCTCCCAGCGGTACAGCAGGTCGACCAGGCAGTGGTCGTACTTCGAGACCATCACCATGACCCGCGGCCGGTCGTCGAGGCGGCGAAGCGTGTGGCGCCCGCCGAAACCGGCCAGCACCGCCCGCACGACCCGGTCGACGGAGGCATCGTCGGCATCGGCGTCGAAGACCGTGCGCATGCAGAAGGTGCCCGAATCGGCGATCGCCGAACTGATGGTTGTCGACGATGTTGGCGTCGACGTCGAGCAGGGCGCTGCACACGCCGTGCACGATGCCGGGTCGGTCGGGGCAGGTGAGTGTGAGCACATGCCGGGTCGTCATGGGCCGGAGCGTACCGGTGGGTGTCCGTGCCTCCGGGCCCCAACGGAGGCTCAGATCGGGTGCATGGTGGGCCGGGCGTCTTCGTTGACGATGAACCACGCCGCCACCGCAGCGATCGCGAACAGGCCGGCGCTGACCCCGAACGCAGCGTGGAAGGCAGCCACCCGGTCGGCGGTCGGTGCGCCGCCCTCGGCCGGGGGATCGACCGATGACACCAGCGCCGACAACACGCTGGCCACCACGGCGACCCCGGCACCGACCGCCGCCTGGCGTTGGGTGTTGAACAGCGACGTCGCCCGGCCCATGTCGGGCAACGAGACGGTGGCGTAGGTCGCCGTCTGGATGGGGATGAAGACCAGGCCCATGGCCAGGCCGCGGACGAACATCACCGCGGTGATGGCCAGAAGGTGGGTGGTCTCGTCGATGGTGACGAACCACAGTCCCACCACCAGCGACAACGCCAGGCCGCCCAGCAGCATCGGGCGGGGCCCGAAGCGCCCGTAGAGGAACTTCCCGGCGATCTGGGAGCTGATGATGATGCCGATCGGCTGGCCGAGCAGGGTGAGCCCGGTGACGAGGGCCGAGTGCTCGCCGACCTGCTGCAAGAAGATGGGCAGCAGGAAGATCAGGCTGAAGAAGCCCATGTACGCCGGGAACGAGGTGAGGTTGATGGCCCGGAAGAGCCGGTCGCCGAACAAGCGGAGCGCCAGGACGGGGTGCTCGATGCGGGTCTCGACCACCACCAACACCACGAGTGACAGGGCTCCGGTGACGATCGCGCCGATCACCCACGGCGAGTTCCAGCCCTGCGACGGCCCCTCGGACACGCCAACCAGCAGCAAGCCCAGGCCGGCCGACGACAACAGCAGCCCCACCCAGTCGACGCCTCCGGCCACGCCGACCACCTCTTCTCGCAGCCAGGACAGCCCGAGCAGGAGGGCTGCGGTCCCGACGGGGATGTTGACGAAGAAGATCCATCGCCAGCTGAGGGTCTCGATGATGGCGCCGCCGAGCACGGGACCGATCGCAGGAGCGATGACGGCGACACCCACCACCGCCGCCGATGCCTTGGCTCGTTCCTCGAGCGGGTACGCCCGGAACAGCATCGCTGAACCGATCGGGGTGATCAGCCCGGCGAACAGGCCCTGGAACACACGAGCTGCGATCAACTGGTCGAGGCTCTGCGCGGCACCGCACAGCATCGACGCGAGCACGAATCCGGTGATCGCGATCAGGAAGACCCGGCGGGTGCCGAAGCGGTCGCCCAGCCAGCCGGCCACCGGGATGACCGCGGCGAGGGCCAGCGCGAAGCCGATGACCGCCCATTCGACGTCGGTGGCGTCGACGCCGAACTCGTCGGCCAGGGTGGGGATGGCGATGTTGACGATCGTCCCGTCCATGATCTGGATGAACAGGCTCAAGATGTAGACGACGGCCACGCGGGACCGGTACTGGCTCGGGACGACCACCGGCGGCGACTGTACTCACCGCCGTGGGTGACCTCGCCGTCCACGGGTGCCCATCGGGTCCCGCCCGAGCCCATAGGCTGCCATCGTGGCGCGATCGATCCTGGTCCTGAACGGACCGAACCTGAACCTCCTCGGCGAACGCGAGCCAGGGGTGTACGGAGCAACGACGTTGCCCGACATCGTCGACGGCCTCCGCGCTGCTCACGCCGACGTCGAGATCCGCGACCTGCAGTCCAACGCCGAGGGTGACCTCATCGACGCCATCCACGACGCCCGCACGTGGGCCGACGGCGTCGTGCTCAACCCCGGCGGCTACACCCACACCAGCGTTGCGCTCCGCGACGCCATCGCTGCGGTGCAGGTACCGGTCGTCGAGGTCCACCTGTCCAACGTGCATGCTCGCGAGCGGTTCCGGCACCGCTCACTCGTGAGCGCGGTCTGTCTGGGCACGATCGGCGGTTTCGGAGCCCACGGCTACCACCTCGCGGTCGACGCCCTCCTCGCTCACCTCGACGCCCGAGCGGCTGTGACGCGCGACGCGATCGGCCGGTCGATCGCCGACGATCGGGTTCGACGGGAGGAAACCGGTCGGTTCTGCGCGAGACTCTGGGATCGCTCGACTCGATAGGGGCCCGATGACCGGGAACTTCAACTTCTCTTTCGACGACGTCGCCGTCGTCTCCCTTGCTTCCTGCGAAGCACCCGAGGTCGTCACCTCCGACGACATCGACCGCCGACTTGCCGACTTCTATCGAGCGGGTCGGTGCCAATCCCGGTCTGCTGCAGACCCTCGCCGGCATCGAGCAAGCGTCGGCGCTGGCCCGAGGGGTTCTCGTTCATGGACGCAGCTGCTGCGGCCGCCGACAAGGCCCTCACCGATGCCGGCATCGACCGGAACCGCATCGGCCTGTTGGTCGACACCTCGGTGTGTCGCGAGCGCCTCGAGCCGTCGAGCGCGGTCACCGTGCACGATCTGCTCGGTCTGCCGTCGACCTGCATCAACTTCGACATCGGCAATGCGTGCCTCGGGTTCCTCAACGGCATCCACCTGGCGGGCTCGATGATCGGCTCGGGCCAGATCGACTACGCGCTGGTCGTCGACGGCGAAGGCATCCGCGAGATCCTCGACAACACCATCGCCCGGCTCGACGACCCCGCTGCGACCATCGACGACCTCTTCGAGAACTTCGCGTCGCTCACCCTCGGGTCGGGTTCGGCAGCCATGGTCATCGGTCGTCATTCCGAGAATCCCGGGAGCCACAAGGTCGTGCGCGGGTTCTTCCGAGCCGACACCGTGCATCACGAGCTCTGCGTCGGCTCGCTCGAGCAGATGCGCACCGACACCAAGGCTCTGCTCGATGCCGGCACCGACCTGGCCAAGATCGTCCTGGGACAACGCCGAGAAGGACGACTGGGCGCGACTGTGACCGCTACATCCTCCATCAGGTGTCGCGGGTCCACACCCAGGCGATGATCGACGTGCTGGGTCTCGACGCCGACAAGGTTCCGATGACGTTCCCGACCTTCGGCAACATCGGCCCGGCGGCCATACCGTTCACGTTGGCGGCGGTGCAGGACACCCTCGCCCCCGGTGATCGGCTGCTGTGTATGGGCATCGGGTCGGGGCTCAACGCCTCGATCATCGAACTGCTCTGGTGACCCCGCCCCTCACCGCCCCCGCGCAGCTTCCCCCGAGCGGTCTCGCCGGGCTCGACCCGGCCTGGTCCCGGCTGGTCACCGCCGTCGATCACCGTGGCGACGAACGAACCTGGCACGTCCTCGACACGGTCGCGGTCCGGCGAGGACGCAGGGCCTGTCGATCTCACGGTGCTCGCCGTGCACGGCAACCCGACGTGGTCGTACCTGTGGCGCGACCTGGTGGCTACGGCGCCGTCCCGAGTGCGGGTGGTGGCCGTCGACCAACTCGACATGGGGTTCTCCGAGCGCACCGGCGTGACCCGTCGCCTCGCCGACCGGATCGTCGATCTCGGCGAGCTCACCGACGCCTTGGGCCTCGACGGCCCGGTCGTCACCGTCGCCCACGACTGGGGCGGACCGGTGTCGCTGGGGTGGGCGCTCGCCCATCTCGACCAGCTGGCCGGCGTGCGTGCTCACCAACACCGCGGTGCATCAACCCGCCGGGTCGCCGGCGCCGGCGCTCATCCGCGCGGCCCGCCTCCCCGGCGTCCTGCGCCGGGTCACCGTCGACACCACGACCTTCATCCGCGGTGCACTGGCGATGTCGCGGCCCGCGCCCGGACGCACCGGGTGGCCGAGGCGTACCTGGCGCCCTACGCCGGTCGCGACCGACGCGAGGCCATCGCGGGATTCGTCGAGGACATCCCCCTCGACGACACCCATCCCTCGGCCGCCCCGCTGCGCTGCCATCGCCGAGGGTCTCGATGCGCTGGCCCCGGTGCCGGTACTGCTGGCCTGGGGCCCCGACGACAAGGTGTTCTCGGACCTGTACCTCCACGACCTCGAGGCGCGACTCCCGCACGCCGACGTCCACCGCTTCGTCGGTGCGGCCCACATGGTGCCCGAGGACGCCGATGTCGCCGGCGCGGTCTGGGCCTGGGTCGACCACAGAGCCGGGCCGAGGACCGCGGCGGCGGCCGCTCGCCGCCCCCGTGCGCCTCGTCGCCCGCTGTGGGCGGCGCTCGACCGGGGCGACGACGGCGACCGGGTCGCGGTGGTCGAGTTCGACGGCGGCGAGGTGCGGTCCATCTCCTTCGGCGAGCTGCACGACCGGGTCGAACACGTCGCTGCGGGGCTGGTCGCTGCGGGCGTGGCGCCCGGCGATCGGGTCGCGCTGCTGGTGCCGCCCGGGATCGACCTGACCGTCGCGCTCTACGCCTGTTGGCGTATGGGCGCGGTGATGGTGCTGGTCGACTCGGGTCTCGGGCCCCGGAACATGAGCCGGGCGCTGGCATCGGCCGCACCCGGACCACCTGATCGCGATCACCAAGGGACTGGTGGCGGCGCGGCGCTGCGCTGGCCGGGTCGACGCATCGCGGTCGACGACCTCGATGCGTCACGACGTCGTCTGCTCGATGTCGTCGACGACCATGTCCGAGCTCGAGGACCTCGGGACGGCGGGTCGATCCGGCGCCGGCACCCAGACGACGATGCGGTGGCCGGCGTGGTGTTCACGTCCGGTTCGACCGGACCGTCCAAGGGTGTGGCGTATCGCCATCACCAGCTCCAGGCCCAGCGCGACCTCATCGCCGAGCTCTACGACATCGGCCCCGACGACCGCCTGGTCGCCGCGTTCGCTCCGTTCGCCCTGTACGGACCGGCCCTCGGCATCACCTCGGCGGTGCCCGACATGGACGTCACCAGCCGGGCACGCTCACGGCCGCCGCGCTCGGCGACGCCGCCGTTGCCGTCGAGCCGACCCTGGTGTTCGCGTCGCCGGCAGCGCTGGTCAACGTCGTCGCCACCACCGGCGACGCTCACCGACGATCACCGGGCCGCCCTCGCCGGGGTGCGGGTGCTGCTGTCGGCCGGCGCACCGGTGAACCCGACGCTGCTCGAGCAGGCGTCTGACGGTTGATGCCCGGCCGCAGAGGCCCACACGCCCTACGGCATGACCGAGATGCTGCCCGTCGCCGACATCTCCCTGGCCGAGCTCGCCTCGGCGCCGCCGTCGCCGCAGCGACGTGATGCCGGCGTCCGGGTCGGCCAGCCCGGCGCCGGGCGTGACGGTGGCGATCAGCGCGATCGACGATCTCGGCGCAGCCGTCGGCGAGCCGAGCGCCGATGCCGGGGTCGTCGGCGAGGTCCTGGTGTCGGCGCCGCATCGCAAGGCCTTCTACGACCGGCTCTGGTACACCGAACACCAGTCGTCACACCCGCAGGGCTGGCACCGCACCGGCGATGTCGGCGTGCTCGACGACGACGGCGGGCTCTGGATCGGTGGGCGCCTCGCGCACGTCATCACCACCGCCGACGGTCCGGTCATGCCCGTGTCGCTCGAAGTGGCCGCCGAGTCGGTCGCCGGCGTGGTGCGCGCCGCAGCGGTGGGCGTCGGCCCACCCGGTGGTCAGACGGTGGCGATCGTGCGTCGAACGCACCGACGCCGTCCCGGCGACCGGCGCTCGCCGATGCATCGGTGGCCGCGACGGTCCGCGCCGCGGTCGCCGCGGTGACCGACACGCACGTGGCCGCGGTGTTCGTCGTGCCGGCTCTCCCGGTGGATCGTCGCCACAACTCCAAGATCGACCGGGCCGCCGTCGCCGACTGGGCCGCGGCTGCGCTCGCCGGCGGCCGGATCGGGCGCCTGGCGTGAAGGTCCTCGTCACCGGCGCGACCAGCCTCATCGGCGCCCACGTCGTCGACCGGCTGTCGGCGCGCGGCGATGAGGTCACGGCGTTCCAACGCGGCGTCACCGCGCGCCCGTCGACCGAGCCCGGCGGGCACGCCGCATCGGTCGTCGACGGTGCTCGGCGACATCACCGACGCCGCCGCCGTGGCCGCAGCCGTCGACGGCCACGACGCCGTCGTCCATCTCGCCGCCAAGGTGGGCGTCACCGGAACCCGTGACGAGTACGTGCGAGCCAACGTCGACGGCACCCGAGCGCTCCTCGCCGCTGCACGCGCCGCGGGCGTCAGCCGATTCGTGCACGTCTCGTCGCCGTCGGTCGCCCACGGCGGCGCGGCACTGGTCGCCGCCGCCGCCGAGCCGGCCGACCCCGTCGACCACGCGTGGCCACTACGCCACCACCAAGGCCGAGGCCGAGCTGCTCGCACTCGACGCCGCCGCCGACGGCTTCGCCGTCGTCGCCATCCGGCCGCACCTGGTGTGGGGACCCGGCGACACCCAGCTCGTCGGACGCATCGTCGACCGGGCCCGCCAGGGCCGCCTCGCCCTCGTCGGTTCGGGCGCGGCGCTCATCGACACCACCTACATCGACAACGCCGCCGATGCCCTCGTCGCCGCGCTCGACCGGGCGCCCGGCGGTGAGCGGCCAGGCACTGGTGGTCTCCAACGGCGAACCGCTGACCGTGCGCGAGATCCTCGAGCGCATCACCGCGCGCCGCCGGGGTCGACCCCGCCCCGTCGTCGGGGTGCCACGCCGAGTCGCGTTCGCCGCCGGCCTGGTGGCCGAGCGCGTCTGGGAACGCACCGGACGCCTCGACGATCCGCCCATGACCAGCTTCTTGGCCGAGCAGCTCAGCACCGCCCACTGGTTCGATCAGCGCCACACCCGCGAGGCGCTGCGGATGGGCGCCGGCCGTGTCGCTCGACGAGGGCTTCGACCGCCTCGCTCGCTGGTTCGACCAGCACGACCAGCCGAGCTGAGATCCGATTGCGGGCCCGAGCCCGCGGATCAGTCGTCGGCGGCGAGGAAGGGCAGCGACGGCGAGCGGTCCACCAGGTCGAGGTGTGCGGCCAGGCTCCAGACCCGCCACTTCGCGGCGCCGCTGGTCGCAGCGAGCGTGCCGAGGATGTCCTCGCGGAGTCCCGGCCGCGGGGTCGGTCCGGCCCAGCCGTCGAGCCAGACGTCCATGTGGTCGGGGCCGTGCGGGCGGGCGGGCACCTGGTCGTCGTCGAAGATCAACCGGTAGGCGTCGGCGACGATCGGTGCCGGTTCGCCGGCGCGGATGCGTCGCAGGTCGAGTGCACCCGACGGGGCCATCTCGAGGCACGGCGCGTGCATGCGGACACCGGCTGCGGCCAGCGCGTTGCGATGGGCCCCGCCGGTGCCGACGGCGTGGACCTCACGCAGGAACCGGCCGACGTCGATCTCGTGGCCGACGCGGTAGCGCTCGAAGCGACGGCGTGACGTCGACGGGATCGGTCAACAGGTCGGCCGGATCGAGCAGCGGGTACCGCTGCACGAACTGGTCGAAGGTCCAGTCGTGGCTCGAGCAGTTCGGTGGCGCCCCCGAAGATGGCGTCGGCGCCGGTGCCGGTCACCAGGTCGGTGACCCCGTCGGCGGCGGCGACCTGGGCCACCAGGTACAGGGCGATCTCCATCGGATGCAGGGGAGCGTCCTTGCGGGCCATGAGGGTCGGTGCGTGCGCGAGGTAGTCACTCCACGACACCCGGATCGCCAGGTGCGGATGACCCCAGTGCACGGCGTGTTCGGCAGCGACCCGCGAGGTGTCGATCGCTCCCGGCGCATCGAAACAGACCGAGTAGCACGGTGTGTCCGGCGGGAGCAGCGCGGCGAGGATCGCCGACGCCGGGTCTGCACCGAGCAGGACACCGACCTCGCCGGAGCCCGGCAGCCGGTCGACCATGGCGTCGATGAGGTCCTCGGGTCCGGCGACCGGTGCCGTCGACGGTCTGGTGTGCCGTTGCACCAGCGGGTCAGGTCGGTCGCCGGCACGTGACCGAACGCGAGATAGGTCGATGCGGTCGTCGCATCGACGCGGCCGCCGGGCGCGGGTGGGCGTGGTGTCGAGCTCGATGAGAGTCATGGCAACCTGCGGCTTTCTCGCTGGGGCATGGCCGTTCCATCGGCGCTCCCCTCGCGACCATGAGCCTTTCGGCCCACGCCGATCGACTCATCGACGACTCGTCGCGTCGCGTCCCCACGAGCCGCCGCAGTCTGCGGGCCCTCGCTCAGGCCAGTGCGGCCAAGGGGTCGACGTAGTCGTAGCCCAGCGCGTCGGCCACCGCGGCCTCGGTGACCAGGCCGTCGTGGACGTTGAGCCCGTTGCGCAGGTGCGGGTCGAGGCGCAGCATGTCGATGGGGCTCGCAGCGAGCCGCAGGACGAACGGCAGGGTGGCGTTGGTGAGCGCGTACGTCGAGGTCTTGGGCACGCCGCCGGGCATGTTGGCGACGCAGTAGTGCACGATGTCGTCGACGAGGTAGGTCGGATCGTCGTGGGTGGTCGGCTTCGAGGTCTCGAAGCAGCCGCCCTGATCGATGGCGACATCGACGAGCACCGATCCCGGCTTCATGTCGTGCACCATCGCTGCGGTGACGAGCTTCGGTGCCCGCGCCCCTTTGACCAGCACGGCGCCGATCACCAGGTCTGCGCCGAGCACCCGTTCCTCGAGGGCGTCGGTCGTCGAGTACAGGGTGGTGATCCTCGCGTCGAAGCGGGCGTCGAGGGCGTTGAGGACGTCGAGGTCGCGGTCGAGCACGGTGACGTCGGCGCCCATGCCCACCGCCATCTCGGTGGCGTGCTTGCCGACGACGCCGCCGCCGATGATGACCACCTGGGCGGGGGCCACGCCGGGAACGCCGCCGAGCAGCTTGCCCGAACCACCGTGGGCCGATTCGAGCGCGAAGGCGCCGGCCTGGATGGACATGCGGCCCGCGACCATCGACATCGGGGCGAGCAGCGGCAGTCGCCCGTGGTCGTCGGTGACGGTCTCGTAGGCGATGCAGGTGGCGCCGCTGGCCACGAGGTCGCGGGTCTGGTCGGGATCGGGCGCGAGGTGGAGGTAGGTGAACAGGACCTGGCCGCGGCGCAGCATGGCCCGCTCGGCCGCCTGGGGTTCTTTGACCTTGACGATCATCTCGGCGTCGGCCCAGACGTCGGCGGCGGTCGGCGCGATCGTCGCCCCGGCGCGCTCGTAGTCCTCGTCGGTCTTGTTGATGCCGATCCCGGCGCCCGCCTGGACCACCACACGATGGCCGGCGGCGGTGACCTCGCGGACGCTGGTCGGGGTGAGCCCGACGCGGCGCTCGGCGCTCTTGACTTCGGTCGGGACTCCGATGATCACGTTGCGTTCCCCTGTGTCCGGTGCGGCCTCGAGCCGACGTCGGCTCAACGGTAGATCAGCGCTCGCCGTCGAGGATTGCAAAGATGGCCCCTGCCAGCAGCCGTTCACGCAATATTCTTCGACGATGATCGCTCAACGCTCCACGATCGTGTGCAGATGATCATCGATGCAACGGATCGTGCCATCCTGGCCGTCCTGCAGGACGAGGCCCGGATCACCAACACCGACCTCGCCGATCGGGTGGCGCTGTCGCCGTCGGCGTGCCTGCGTCGTGTCCGGGCGCTCGAGGAGGCGGGTGTCATCGATCGGCTACGTCACGTTGGTCGATCCCGCGGCGCTGGGAAAGCCGACCACGGTCTTCGTCGAGATCTCGCTGTCGGGCCAGCACGAGGAACTGCTCGACGAGTTCGAGGCAGCCATCGCCGAGGTGCCCGACGTGATCGAGTGCCACCTGATGGCCGGTGAGGGCGACTATCTGGTCAAGGTGCGCTGCGCCGACGTGGCCGACTACGAACGGATCCACCGCCAACACATCTCGGTGCTGCCCGGCGTGGCCCGGCTGCGCACCAGCTTCGCCCTGCGCACCGTGCTCGCGACCACGGCGCTTGGAGGTCTGAGCAGCGGTTCGGGCGGTTCAGCGTGTGGCCGGCCCGGCCGCCGCGGCGATCGCTCCGGCGATCCGGTCGAGGTCAGCGCCGGCGGCACCGAGGCTGACGCGGATGGTGCCGTCGACGGCGCCACGCGGAACGGGGCGCCGGGCGCCACACCGATGCCGTTGGCGGCCAGCGCGACGACGGCGCGTTGTTCGTCGCTCGACCTCGAGCCACAGGTTGAGCCCGGACCCCGGCGTCGGACACGACACCCTCGCTCGTCGAGTGCGGCGACCAGCGCCGCTCGGCGGTCGGCGTAGACCGCGCCCGCGCGATGGATCGACGCCTCGATGGCGTCGGATCGTCGAGCATGGCCAGCAGGATCCGCTGGGTGAGACGACTCGTCCACGACGGCCCCAGACGCCGGCGCGCCACGATCGGTTCGACGGCCGACGTCGGGTCCGGCGATGGCGGCCACGCGGAGGTCCGGACCGTGGGTCTTCGAGAAGCTCCGGACGTGCAGGACGCGATGGGGGAGGTGGGCAGCGATGCTGTGCAGTGCCGACGCCCGACACCTCGCCCGAGTGGTCGTCCTCGACGATCAGCGCCGTCGTGCGGTTCGAGCAGCGCGGCGACCGCGGCGGCGCGGTCGGCGTCGAAGGACGCGCCGGTCGGGTTGTGCGCACGAGGCTGGACGAACACCGCGGCCGGCTCGACCTCCAGTGCCGCACGCAGGGCGGCGAGCTCGATGCCGTGATCGGTCGACGGGCACGCCGACGATGCGTGCGCCGGCCAGCTCCAACATGTCGAGCAGGGGCGGGAAGCCCGGGTCCTCGACCACGACGGTGTCGCCGAGACGGATGTGCGCGGTGACGATGCGGTCGAGGGCGTCCTGGGCGCCATCGACCACCGTCAGCGTCTCGGGCTCGCACGGCCACCGAGCGCGCACCGCCTCCTCGAGGTCGGGCAGGACCGCGTCGGTCGTTGTACGACGTCACCATCGCCTCGGCGTGCAGCGACGCCAGCACCGGCCCCAGCGGCGGCAGCAGCGCCGGGTCGGGCGTGCCGGTGCTGAGATCGATGGCGAGGGTGCCCGGCTCGACCGGGACCTGCCAGTAGCGCCCCACGGCGCCCGACCCGCGTCGACCGCACCGTGGTGCCGCGTCGGCGATCGGTGGTGATGGCGCCGTGGCGGGCGAGGATCCGCCACGCCTCCGAGACCGTGGTGGGGCTGACGCCGAGATGGCCGGCCAGCGCTCGCACGGTGGGGAGGCGGTCGCCGGGTGCCAGACGTCCGTCGGTGACGAGCGCACCGATGGCGCCGGCGATGCCCTGCGCGCTCGGGGCGCCACGCTCGGCCGGGTCGAGCGGCGCATCGTCGCCGTCGGCTGCACGAGGCCGCGGTGCGGTCGTCGTGGAGGCGACGGGTGATCGCCTCGAGGATCGCGTCGTCGCTGCGGGCCATCAGCGCAGGTTTCGGGACGGAGAAATACTTTGTATGGAACAAACGCACCCTTGTACCGATCAGCGAGCGCCCCATAGTGTCAGCGGACACGTCGTCGCGGCAAGGCCCTCCAGCTCGGCCACGGCGAGCGCACGACCACCGAGAGTCCGGGAGGCACCCATGTCCGATGTCGTCAAGGCTGCGATCGTGCAGACCGAGTGGACCGGCGACAAGGAGTCGATGATCGAGCTCCACGAGCGCTACGTCGCCGAGGCCGCCGCGCAGGGCACCCAGGTCATGTGCTTCCAGGAGCTGTTCTACGGCCCGTACTTCTGCCAGGTGCAGGACGCCGAGTACTACAGCTACACCGAGGCCATCCCCGACGGCCCCACCACCAAGCGGTTCCAGGAGCTCGCGGCGAAGCACGGCATGGTGCTGGTGCTGCCCATGTACGAAGAAGAGCAGCCCGGCATCCTCTACAACACCGCCGCGGTCATCGACGCCGACGGCACCTACCTGGGCAAGTACCGCAAGACCCACATCCCCCAGGTCAAGGGCTTCTGGGAGAAGTTCTACTTCCGCCCCGGCAACCTGGGCTACCCCGTGTTCGACACCGCGGTCGGCAAGGTCGGCGTCTACATCTGCTACGACCGCCACTTCCCCGAGGGCTGGCGGGCGCTGGGCCTCAACGGTGCCCAGATCGTGTTCAACCCGTCGGCCACCAGCCGGGGTCTGTCCGCCTACCTGTGGCAGCTCGAACAGACCGCATCGGCCGCCGCCAACATGTACTACGTCGGCGCCATCAACCGGGTCGGCATCGAGCCCCTCGGCGACAACGACTTCTACGGCACGTCGTACTTCGCGAACCCCCGCGGCCAGTTCGTCGACGGCACCGCGTCGGACACCGACGAAGAACTCGTCGTCCGCGACCTCGACCTGGGCCTCGTCGACGAGGTCCGCGCCCAGTGGGCGTTCTACCGCGACCGCCGGCCCGACATGTACGGACCTCTCACCGAGGCCTGAGCCCCCCACCCGCACGACCGTCACCCCGCACTCTCCAGGATCACCGACCATGACCACCAACGCCGAACTGCTCGCCCGCTACCGGGCCGCCCTGCCCGTCGTTCGTCAGCCCGCTCTACGCCGAGCCGATCTCGATCGACCGCGGCGAGGGCAGCTACGTGTACGACGTCGAGGGCAACCGCTACCTCGACTACTTCGGCGGCGTGCTCACCACGATGATCGGGCACTCCAACCCCGACGTCGTGGCCGCGGTGCAGGCCCAGGCCGCGAAGGTGATGCACACCTCGACGCTCTACCTGTCCGAGCCGATGATCGAGCTCGCCGAGGAGATCGCCGCGGCAGTCGGGCATCCCCGACGCCCGGGTGTTCTTCACCACCTCGGGCACCGAGGCCAACGACACCGCCCTGTTGCTCGCGACCTCGTACCGCAAGTCCAACCAGGTGCTGGCGATGCGCAACAGCTACCACGGGCGCATCGTTCACCACCCAGGCCATCACCGTCGCACGCGTCGTGGTCGTCGACCAGCATCTCGGGGCTGTCGGTCAACTTCGTCCAGGGCGGCTACCGGCTGCGCAGCCCGTTCCGCGACCTCGACGACGAGACCTACACCAAGGCCTGCGTCGCCGACCTCGAACAGCTCATCGACATGACCAGCGCCGGCGACATCGCCTGCCTGATCGCCGAACCCATCCAGGGTGTCGGCGGTTTCGCCACCCCGCCCGACGGCTTCTTCGGCGCGATGGGCAAGGTGCTGTCGAACCACGGAATCCTCTTCGTCAGCGACGAGGTGCAGACCGGTTGGGGTCGCACCGGCGAGCACTTCTGGGGCTACCAGGCCCACGGCATCGTGCCCGACATGTTGACCTTCGCCAAGGGCGTCGGCAACGGCATCACCCTGGCCGGCATCGTCGCCCGCGCCGAGATCATGGACACCATCGACGTGCTGTCGTTCTCGACCTTCGGCGGCAACCCGCTGTCGGCCGCCGGCGGGCTCGCGACGCTGCGCTACGTGCTCGACCACGACCTCCAGGGCAACGCCCACCGCATGGGCGCAGCGCCTGCACGACGCGCTGGCGCCCGTCGTCGACCGCGACCGACTGGATCGCCGAGCTGCGCGGCAAGGGCCTCATGCAGGCCATCGAGACCGTGCATCCCGGCGGCATCGAGCCCGACGCCGGCACGCGCCGCGCAGCTGCTCGAGGGCGCCAAGGACCGCGGCCTGCTCGTCGGCAAGGGCGGGCTCTACGGCAACGTCATCCGCATCACGCCCATGCTCAACGTCACCGAGGCCGAGATCGACGAGGGCGTCGCTGCGCTCGTCGACACCATCCGATCCATCGACTGAACCGTCAGCCGGGCGCGAGCCCACCGAACGCCGAGGAATCCGTCATGACCACGCTCATCAAGAACGGCACCGTGATCACCTCCACCGGCGCCGACCCGGCCGAGGTGCTCATCGACGGCGAGATCATCGTCGCGGTGCTCCAACCGGGCTCCGACCTGGCGGTCTCGGCCGAGACCGGCGCCGAACGCGTCATCGACGCGACCGGTCTCTACGTCATCCCCGGCGGCGTCGACGGCCACACCCACATGGAGCTGCCCTTCGGCGGCACCGTCGCGTCGGACGACTTCGAGACCGGCACCCGGGCCGCAGCCTGGGGCGGCACCACCACCATCGTCGACTTCGCCGTGCAGCGCTACGGCGAGAGCGTGCGCGACTGCCTCGACCAGTGGTTCGCCAAGGCCGAGGGCAAGTGCGCCATCGACTACGGCTTCCACCAGATCATCGGCGACGTCGACGAGCAGTCGCTCAAGGACATGGACGCGCTGGTCGACGAGGGCATCACCAGCTTCAAGCTGTTCATGGCCTACCCCGGCGTGTTCCTCTCCGACGACGGCCAGATCCTGCGGGCCATGCAGCAGGCCGCCGGCAACGGCGCGCTCGATCATGATGCACGCCGAGAACGGCCTGGCCATCGACGTGCTGGCCGAGCAGGCCGTCGAGCGCGGCGAGACCGACCCCGATCAACCACGGCTACGTGCGCCGGCGCCGAGTTCGAGAGCGAGGCCACCCACCGGGCCATCCAGCTCGCCAAGGTCGGCGCCGCGCCCGCTCTACATCGTGCACCTGTCGGCCAGCGAGGCCCTCGAGCAGGTGGCCATCGCCCGCGACAACGGCGCCAACGTCTTCGCCGAGACCTGCCCGCAGTACCTGTACCTCAACGTCGAGGACCACCTCGGCAAGCCCGGCTTCGACGGCGCCGCCTACGTCTGCTCCACGCCGCTGCGCACCAAGCACGAGCACCACCAGGCCGACCTGTGGAAGGGCCTGCGCACCAACGACCTCAGCGTCGTCGCCACCGACCACTGCCCGTTCTGCATGAAGGACCAGAAGGAGCTCGGCAAGGACGACTTCCGGGCCATCCCCAACGGCATCGGCGGCGTCGAACACCGCATGGACCTCATCTACCAGGGCGTCGTCGACGGCGAGATCACCCTGCCCCGCTGGGTCGAGCTCTGCGCCACCACCCCGGCCCGCATGTTCGGGCTCTACCCCAAGAAGGGCACCATCCAGCCGGGCTCCGACGCCGACATCGTGCTCTACGACCCCAACGCCACCTGGACGATCAGCGTCGACAACCACCACATGAACATGGACCACTCCGCCTACGAGGGCATCACCATCGACGGCCACGTCCACACCGTGATGTCGCGCGGCCGGGTCATCATCGAGAACGAGACCTACCTCGGCAGCACCGGCCACGGCCAGTACCTGCGCCGCGGCCTCTCCCAATACCTCATCTGATCCGCTCGGAGGACCGACTCCATGAAGATCCATCTCATCACCTGATCGACGGCGAGCTCGGTGGCCTCGACGTCGGGGCGGACGTCGCCGGTGTTCGATCCGGCGACCGGCGCCCAGACGGGGGAGCTCGGGCTGGCGTCGGTCGACGAGGTCGATGCTGCGGTCGCGTCGGCGAAGGCGGCGTTCGACGAGTGGCGGCGAGATGTCGATCGCCAAGCGGACCAAGCTCATGTACGAGTTCCGCAATCTCGTCGTCGCCAACGCCGACGAGATCGCGGCGCGGCTCACCGCCGAGCACGGCAAGGTGCTGTCCGACGCCGGCGGCGAGGTCGCCCGGGCCATCGAGAACATCGAGTTCGCGTGCGGGCTCGCCGAGCACCTCGAAGGGCAGCTACAGCGAGCACGCCTCCACCGGGGTCGACGTGCACTCGGTGCGCCGCCCGCTCGGCGTCGTGGCCGGGATCACGCCGTTCAACTTCCCGGCCATGGTGCCGCTGTGGATGATCCCCAACGCCATCGCGTGCGGGAACACGTTCGTGCTCAAGCCCTCCGAGCGCGACCCGTCGGCGCCGCTGTTCATCGCCGAGCTCTTCCAACGAGGCCGGGTTCCCGCCGGGTGTGCTCAACGTCGTGCAGCGGCGACAAGGTCGCCGTCGACCGACTGCTCGAGCACCCCGACGTCAAGGCCGTCAGCTTCGTCGGCTCCACCCCGATCGCGCAGTACGTCTACGAGACCGGCACCGCGCACGGCAAGCGCGTCCAGGCACTCGGCGGCGCCAAGAACCACATGGTCGTGCTGCCCGATGCCGACATCGACCTCGCCGCCGACTCGGCGGTGTCCGCTGCCTACGGCTCGGCCGGCGAGCGGTGCATGGCCGTCTCGGTCGTGGTCGCCGTCGGCGAGGTCGCCGACCCGCTCGTCGACGCCATCGAGGTGCGCATGGAGAAGCTCACCATCGGCGCCGGGACCGACCCGGCCTCGGAGATGGGCCCGCTCATCACCGAGAGCCCACCGTGACAAGGTCGCCGGCTACATCGGCGCCGGTGCCGACGCCGGCGCAACCGTCGTCGTCGACGGGCGCGACGCCGCGTTCGACGGCGACGGCTTCTTCCTCGGGCGTCACGCTGCTCGATCACGTCACCCGTGACATGAGCGTCTACACCGACGAGATCTTCGGCCCGGTGCTGTGCGTCGTCCGCGCCGACACCTACGCCGAGGCCGTCGATCTGATCGCCGACCAACCCGTGGGGCAACGGCGCGGCCATCTTCACCCGCGACGGCGGCGCCGCCCGTCGGTTCGCCGAGGACGCCGACGCCGGCATGGTCGGCATCAACGTCCCCATCCCGGTACCGGTCGGCTACCACTCCTTCGGCGGCTGGAAGGACTCGGCCGTTCGGCGACACCACCATGTACGGCCCCGAGGGCATCCACTTCTACACCAAGCCCAAGGTGTTCACGACCCGCTGGCCCGACCCCGCCGGCAGCCGTGTCAACCTCGGGTTCCCGACCAACTCCTGATCGACAACTTCCAACCGAAAGCAGCGAGCCATGGAATTCGGCGTCGTCCTCCAGACCGATCCACCGGCGTGGCGCGTCGTCGACCTCGCGCAGAAGGCCGAGACGCTCGGCTTCCGCTACGGGTGGACCTTCGACAGCCACATCCTGTGGCAGGAGCCCTACGTCATCTACAGCCAGATGCTGTCGGCCACCAAGCGGATGATCGTCGGGCCGATGGTGACCAACCCCGGCACCCGCAACTGGACGGTCACCGGCTCGCTGTTCGCGACGCTCAACGACATGTTCGGCAACCGCACCATCTGCGGAATCGGCCGTGGCGACTCGGCGATGCGGGTGCTCGGGCACACGCCGTCGAAGCTGGCGACGCTCAGCGAGTCGATGAAGGTGATCAAGGGCCTGGCCGAGGGCCGCGAGGTCACCTACAACGGCACCCAGCAGCAGATCCCGTGGGCGGGCGAATCCGAGCTGAAGATCCTGATGGCCGCCTACGGCCCCAAGGCGCTGCACCTGTGCGGCAGCGAGACCGACGGCTTCATCCTCCAACTGGCCGACCCCCAGATCGCCGAGTGGACCATCGCCGCGGTGCGCCAGGCCGCCGAGGAGGCCGGCCGCGACCCCGACGCGCTGCACATCTGCGTCGCCGCGCCCGCCTACGTCGGCGACGACCTGGCCCACCAGCGCGACCAGTGCCGCTGGTTCGGCGGCATGGTCGGCAACCACGTCGCCGACCTCGTCGAGCGCTACGGCGACGACAGCGGTGCGGTGCCCCAGGCGCTCACCGACTACATCAAGGGTCGCGAGGGCTACGACTACAGCGGTCACGGCAAGGCCGGCCACGACCACACCGACTTCGTGCCCGACGAGATCATCGACCGGTTCTGCATCCTCGGCGACGAAGCCGCCCACATCGCCCGCCTCGAGGAGCTCCGAGCGCTCGGCGTCGACCAGTTCGCGATCTACCTGATGCACGACCAGAAGGACGAGACCCTCAACGCCTACGGCCAGCGCATCATCCCGGCCCTGTCCGGCTGACAGACCGCTGACCCTGCGAAATCTGGAATCGAGTGCGCCATGCGGGCTCCAGATATCCAGATTTCACCAACGAACGATTCGGATCAGATTCGCGACAGCGGATCGACATGAACTAGACCCAGGTGGGATCCACGGGGGAAACACAGCGTGGCAAGAATCGCCGGCTTGTGAAGGGGAGTGATGTGAGCGCCGACGCATTGGAGCTGATCGGGATCGAGAAGTCGTTCCCGGGCGTGCGCGCCCTGCGAGGCGTGTCGTTGACCGTCGCCGCAGGCGAGGTGCATGCGCTCGTCGGCGAGAACGGGGCCGGCAAATCGACCCTCATCAAGATCGCCACCGGCGCGCAACAACCCGACGCCGGCAGCGTGGTCATGGAAGGCGCGCTGATCCCGACGGTCGACCGGGCCGAGATGCACGCACGCGGTCTTCGCTGCATCTATCAGGAGCGCCAGGTCGTCCCCGACCTCTCCGTCGCCGAGAACGTGATGCTCGACGAGCTGCCACGACGGGCCGGTTTCATCGATTGGCGCACGATGCGGGCAACCGCCGCCGAACGCCTGCACCGCCTCGGCATCGAGTTGGACCTCGACCGTCGAGTGCGGGGCCTGTCGGTCGCCCAGCTGCAGCTGATCGAGATCGCCCGGGCCCTCAGCGACGACGCCCGCCTGGTGGTCATGGACGAACCCACCGCAGCGCTCCACCGCTCCGAGGTACAACGGTTGTTCGAGGTCGTCCGGGCGCTCCGCGCGAACGATGTCGCCGTGCTCTACATCTCCCATCACCTCGACGAGATCTTCGAGCTCGCCGACCGCGTCACGGTGCTGCGTGACGGCGAGGCCGTCGACACCGTCGAGGTCGCCGACCTCGACCCGGCCGACCTCGTCGAGATGATGTTCGGTCGCCGGGTCGAGGAGGCCACGTTCGGACCGAATCGCCGGTCGACGGTGCGCTGGCGATGCGAGCTGCGTGGTGTGGTCGTTCCGGGCCAGCTCGCCGGTATCGATCTCGATCTGCGTCAGCGGCGAGGTCCTCGTCGCGACGGGCGGTCTCGGGAGCGGGCACGTCGCGCTGGCCGAGGTGGTCGCCGGCGCGATCCGGCCCACTGCGGGCACGGTTGCAGTCTGGTCGACGTCGGGATGGTCACCAGTCGCCGAGCCACGTCCGATCACATCGCCCTGTTGCCCTCTGATCGCAAAGCGTCGGGGCCTGCTCCTCGACGAGCCCGTCGTCCACCAACATCACGCTCGGTTCGCTCGGCCGCCGCGGCGCTCCGGTCATCGATCCTCGTCGCACCCGCGCCCTCGCCGTGCGTCTCGCCGCGGCGGCTCGGGTGAAGGCCGCGAGGGTCGATGTCCGGGCCCGAACGCTGTCGGGCGGCAACCAGCAGAAGGTGATGATCGGCCGTTGGCTCGACCACCCTCGCAAGGTGGTCGTCATCGACGAGCCGACCGCCGGCATCGACATCGCCTCGAAGTTCGAGATCTACGACCAGCTCCGACAGCTCGCGGCCGACGGTGCAGCGGTGCTCGTCTGCACCACCGATTTCCAGGAGGTCGGCCAGGTCGCCGATCGGGTGTCGTGCTGCGCGACGGCGCGATCGTGTCCGAGCTCGCAGGCGCCGAGGCCACCGAGCATCACCTCGTCGAACTGGAGGCAGCGGCATGACCGCCGTCGCCGACGATGCTGCCCGACGTCGTCCCGGCACGGCGCCGAGTCCGTCGACCTGCGCCGTCTGCTCGGCGGCGACGCCAAGGTGCTGTTGCCACTGGTGCTCGCCATCGTGGCGCTGTCGATCTACACCGGCACCCAGAACGACGCGTTCCTCAGCTGGACCAACGCCGAGAACGTGATGTTGCAGTCGAGCGTGCTCGGCATCGTGGCACTCGGCCAGACCTACCTGATCGCCGCAGGCCAGCTCGACCTCTCGGTCGGCAGCCTGGCGTCGTTCATCGGCGTGCTCGGCGCCACGATGCTCGCCGACGGGAGCTCCGAAGCAGTCATGTTCGTCACCTGCCTGCTGGCCGGCGCAATCGTCGGCCTGGTCTGGGGCCTGGTGGTGACCAAGCTGCGGGTGCCGCCGTTCATCTTGACCCTCGGTGGCCTGTCGGTGCTCGCAGTCCATGGCGCTGGTGCGCGCCGGGGACGTCCCGGTCCCGGCGCGCAACCAGCTCGGCTGGCTCAACACCGGTGGGCTGTTCGGACTGCGTACCCCGATCCTCGCGTTCGTCGTCCTGGCGCTGATCTCGGCGTTCGTCATGCGATACACCCGCTTCGGCCGCCAGCTCTTCGCCAGTCGGTTCGTCCGAGGAGGCCGCCTATCCTGGCAGGCCTGCCCACCGACCGCACCAAGATCGTTGCCTTCGTGGTCAACAGCACCTTCGTCGCCATCGCCGGAATGATTCTCATGGCACGCATCGGCGCCGGTGACCCCCGAGCCGGCACAGGGCTGGAGCTCAAGGCCATCGCCGCAGTGGTGCTCGGCGGTGCGACCCTCTCCGGCGGTCGGGGCTCGGCGCTCGGCACGTTCCTCGGCGTCGTGCTGCTCGGCGTGGTCGGGGCGTCGTTGACGTTCCTCGACGTCGACTCGTCCTATGAAGACATGGTCTTCGGCGGCGTCTTGATCTTCGCCGTCGTCATGACCGCTCTCGGTGACCGCAACGACGGCACGGCACGTCGGCTCTTCGGCCGGCTGCGCAACGCCACCCGATCGACCCAACCACCCAATACCGGAGAAGCTCAATGACCAGTCACGATCCATCACGCAGGCAGTTCATCCAACGGATGGGAATCGCCGGGGGCGGCATCGTTCTCGGCGGCAGCATCCTCGCCGCATGTGGCGACGATGACGACGAGCCGGCCGCAACCGACGACACGAGCGCCGAGACGCCGACGACCGACGAAGCGGCAGCCGCTCCACCGGCGACATCATCACCTCCGGACTGATCGGGCTCACCCTCAACGGCCTCAACGACTACACCCGGGCGTGGCCACCGGCGCCTATGCGGCGTTCGAGGGCACCGACTTCGAGCTCCAGGTCGTCCAGGGCAACTACGACCCGGGTGAGGAGCTGGCCAACATCGAGAACTTCCTGGCCCAGGGCGCGGTCGGCATCGTGATCCAGCCCAACACCGCGGAATCCGCCGGCGCCGGCGCCCAGGCCGCGCAGGCGCAAGGCGTCCCGGTCGGCAACTGCATCTGGCCCGGCCCGAGCGACGCCGACGAGTTCTTCACCGGTGTCGCCCAGCTCGACTCGGTCGAGGGCGGCCGCCTGCTCGGCAACTACCTGCTCGAGGTCCTGCCCGAGGGCGGCAAGCTCTGCGTCGTGCAGGGCGTGGTCGGCCAGGGCTTCTCCGAGCGCATCGACGAGGGCCTCGACGAGGTCCTCGCGGGGTCGGACTTCGAGATCGTCGTGCGCGAGCAGGGCTTCTTCGATCGGGTCGCTGCGGTCGAGGTCGTCCAGACGGCGTTCCAGGCCCACCCCGACCTCGTCGCCGTGGTCGACTACGCCGCGGCCATGAGCAACGGCATCTGCCAGTGGATGGAGGACGAGGGCATCACCGACGTCGTGCACCTCACCAGCGACGCCGACGAGGAGATGGTGTCGTGGTTCGGTACGCCGTACCTGCAGGCCACCCGCTACTACTCCTCCGCGCAGACCGGCCTCATCGCCACCAAGGCCGTGGTCGCCGCGCTCACCGGCGGCACGCCGGTGTTCGGCACGCCCATCGACCAGATCATCGCCACAGCCGACAACATCGAAGCCATCGTCGCGGAGAACCCCTACATGTTCTTCGACTACAAGGACCTGGTGCAGGACATCTGATGGAAGCCGAGATCCCGATCATCGACATCGCCCCGTTCCTGGAGGGCACCGAGGAAGGCATCCGTGAGGTCGCCGAGCAGATCGGACGGGTCTGCTCGGAGATCGGGTTCTTCCAGATCGTCGGCCACGGCGTGCCGCCCGAGCAGGTACAGGCCGTGTACGACGTCGCCAAGGCGTTCTTCGCGCTCCCCGACGAGGTCAAGGCCGAAGCGGCCCAGCCCGCACCCGACCAGGTGCGTGGCTGGACCACCGTCGGCGCCGAGGGCCTGTCGTACTCCCTCGGCGAGGAAGCCCCCGGCGACCTCAAGGAGAAGATGGACATGGGTCCGGTGGTGGGCGTCGACTACGACGACACCTACTTCACCAACGCCGATGCCGGTCCCCACTTCGCACCGAACGTGTGGCCGTCGCAACCCGAGGGCATGCAGGAGATCTGGGAGGAGTACTTCGCCACGATGAGCGAGCTGTCCCGCCAGCTCATGGCGATGTTCGCCGTGGCGCTCGATCTGCCCATCGACTACTTCGAGGACAAGATCGACCGCCACATCTCGATGCTGCGATCGCTCAACTACCCCGATCAGCCCGTCGAGCCGCTGCCCGGGCAGCTCCGTGCCGGCGCCCACTCGGATTACGGCAGCCTGACCATCGTCCGCCAGGAAGACCGTCCCGGCGGCCTCCAGGTCCTGGCGAAGGACGGGACCTGGACCGACGTGCCGGCGGTCGAGGGTGCATTCGTGGTCAACATCGGCGATCTCATGGCCGAGTGGACCAACGACCGGTGGGTGTCGACCATGCACCGGGTCGTCAACCCGCCACGCGACCTCGGCGGGCGATTCACAGCGCATCTCGCTGGTGTTCTTCCATCAGCCGAACTACGACGCGATGGTCGAGTGCCTTCCCACCGTGCTCGAGCCCGGCGAGGAACCGAAGTACGCGCCGGTGTCGTCGGGTCAGCATCTGTACGACAAGTTCACCAAGCAGACCTCGATGGGAGCCGACGCATGAGCGGGCGTGTCGATTTCGATCGCCAGCTACATCTGTGAGGACATCGTCGGGCTGTCGGACTTCTATGCCGCGGTGTTCGATCTCGACGAGGTCATGGAACTGCGGTCGGACATCTTCCGAGGTCTCGACGCCGACGGGGTGACGATCGGGTTCTCGACACCGGTGGTCTACGAGATGCTCGGGATTCCCGACCGCGCCGAGCCGTCGGGCACGTCGCAGTACCTGACCTTCGAGGTGGCATCGCGTGCCGAGGTCGAGGAGCGCACGGCGAAGGCCGTCGAGCTCGGCGCCACGGTCGTGCACGACATCTACGAGACCTACTACGGCGCCTACCAGTCGGTGCTCGGTCGACCCGGCCGGCAACGTCTTCCGCATCAACAAGTTCGACTGATCGGGCGGTTGGTGTAACCGTCGGCGACGGGAGACGTCGGGAACTCGGCGCCGTCGCCGAGGGGAAGCGCATCCTGCATGAGACATCAGAGCCGCCGCAAGTGGGATGTGTTCTGGCTCGGCGTGGTCTCCGTCGTTCTCGGCGCCGGGGCGACGGTGGCGGCGATGGCCGGCGACACCGAACGGATCTCGTCGTATTGGACATCAGCGGTGATCGGCCCTGACGACACCGCCGACATCGTCGAGGTGATCGACTACGACTTCGGGCCTCGCCAGCGCCGCGGCATCTTCCGAGACGTCCCCGGACTGCCCGAGACGGCCACGGTCGAGGTGACCGCCACCGACGCTCCCGATGACGTCACCTTGTTGGATCGTGGGTCCGAGACCCGCATCCGCATCGGGGACCCGGACATCACCGTCACCGACCGCCACCGGTACACCATCCGCTACCGCCTCGACACGCTCGTCGCGGGCGTGCACCCCGACGACGATGATCCGTTCGAGGAGTCGCGTGCGCTCCTCGACGAGGAGACAGACGCTGCGCCCGCCGCGCCGATGCCTCCGCGCTACGTGGCCTGGAACGCGGTCGCCGCCGATTGGGAGGTCCCGATCGAAGCGGCCGAGATCCACGTGGTCGATCGGTTCGAGCTCACCGACCTCGAGTGCAACCAGGGCAGGTTCAGCGCCCGGGGTGGCTGCACGGTCACCCAGATCGAACCGGGTCACCTCGTCGTGACGACGTCGGACCTCGACAGCCGCAACGGGGTGACGATCGTCGCCCGCAGGCAGGCCCCACTCGCCGAGGCACCGGCCGTGCCGGACGCCCCCGCCGGCGAGCCCGACGACGACGGTTCGGGATGGTGGCTGCCGGGCATCGTCGCGCTGGTGGCCTCGATTCTGCCGATGGTCGGCATCTCCCGACTCGTCCGTCATGCCGGACGCGAGGAGGTCTACGCCGGTGGCGCGGCCGACGCAGCCTTCGGCCCGCCGGCCGGCGAGACGCTGCCGGTCGTCACGATGGACGCCGACGAGCTCGCCCAGCTCGCGACCATCGAGTTCGAGGCCCCCCGAGACCTCAGCGCCACTGCCGGGGGCATCATCCTGCGCGAGCGCGTCGAGACCCGGCACCAGATGGCCTGGCTGATCGAGTGTGCCATTCGCGAAGAGATCGAGATCGAGGGCGAAGGCAAGGACATGCATCTGCGGCGCGGTGCCGCGACACCCCATCCCACGGTCGCGCCCACGCTCGACGCCATGTTCGACGGCCGATCCGAGATCGAGCTCGGGAAGTACGACGAGACGTTCAGCGAGGCGTGGAAGGGCTTGAGCAGCGAGCTCGACGAGTGGTGGAAGCACAGCGGACTGTGGCAGCCCGATGGCCACCGTCGTCGCCGCCAGGCGATCGGCTATGGCTTCCTCGCGACGCTCGTCGGCGTCGCGCTGATGGCGCTGGGTGGGGTCATGGCAGCACGCAGCGACAGCGCATGGCTGGGCATGGTGTTCGTCGGCGCTGCGTTCGGCGGGGGCGGACTCGCCGCGATGCTGCGGTCGTGGGAGCTGCCGGTACGGTCGGCCGAGGGCTCCTCTCGCTGGCTCCAGGTGGAGTCCTTCCGCCGCTTCATCGCCAACTCCGAGGTCCGCCACGCCGAGGCTGCGGCCCGCATGGGGCTGCTGCGGCAGTACACGGCGTGGGCCGTGGCACTCGACGAGCTCGACCACTGGAACGACGCAGTGCAGGCTGCCGCGATCGATCCTGCGGTGCGTTCGTCGATGTCGGCCGGCGACATCGCCTTCGTCTCGATGGCCCCATCGCTGAGCAGGGCCACTGCGTCGACCTTCACCGCCCCGTCGAGCAGCGGCGGCGGAGGTGGTGGCGGTGGCGTCGGCGGCGGCGGTGGCGGTGGTGGCGGTGGGTCCTGGTGACCCCGATCGGGTTGTGATCCCGGGCATTTCGGCGACAATGACGGTTCCCCGTTCAAGGAGGCTCCGTGGCCACCATCCCCCCGGCGACCGCGCCCATCGACGCATCGGTGCTCGATGAGATCCACCTCACGCATCTGCGTCAGCTCGAATCCGAGGCCATCCACATCATGCGTGAGGTGGTCGCCCAGTTCGACAACCCGGTGATGCTCTACAGCGTCGGCAAGGACAGCTCCACCATGCTGCACCTGGCCCGCAAGGCGTTCTTCCCGGGCAAGATCCCGTTCCCGATGTTGCACGTCGACACGACGTGGAACCCCCAGGACATGATCACCTTCCGGGAGAAGATCGTCGCCGAGCTCGACCTCGACCTGGTGGTGTGGATCAATCAAGAGGGCATCGAGGCGGGCATCAACCCCTTCGACCACGGGTCGAAGAACTACACCGAGATCATGAACCTCCAGGCCCTCAAGCAGGCCCTCGACGCCGGCGGCTACGACGCCGCATTCGGTGGCGGCCGCCGCGACGAGGAGAAGAGCCGGGCCAAGGAGCGGGTGTTCTCCTTCCGGGACAAGTTCCACCGGTGGGACCCCAAGAATCAGCGGCCCGAGCTGTGGAACTCCTACAACGGGCGTCATGCCAAGGGCGAGAGCATCCGGGTGTTCCCGATCAGCAACTGGACCGAGCTCGATGTCTGGCAGTACATCATGTTGGAGAACATCGACATCGTGCCGCTGTACTACTCGGCGCCGCGCCCGGTGGTCGATCGCGACGGCACGCTGATCATGGTCGACGACGACCGGTTCCGGTTCGAGCCCGGCGAGGAGGCCGAGATCCGCTCGGTCCGGTTCCGTACCCTCGGCTGCTACCCGTTGTCGGGTGCGGTCGAGTCCACCGCCGACACGCTCCCGCAGATCATCCAGGAGATGCTGCTGGCCACACGGTCGGAGCGTGAAGGCCGCGTCATCGACTACGACGAGGCCGGGTCGATGGAGGAGAAGAAGCGAGCCGGCTACTACTGAGCCGGCCCGGTTCGGGGGCCTCGCGGGTTCATGACCGACGTGGCGGCGCCGATCGGAGACGGTGACCGCGTCGACGGTGTCAGGATTGCCCATGTCGCGCTCGGCGGTCGACGCGCCACAATGGACCGACTCCGAACCCAGGAAGACCCGTGACCCAGACCCAGACGGCGGACCGTGTGCTCGACGACGAGCTGCGCCTCACCCACCTCAAACAGCTCGAGGCCGAGAGCATCCACATCATGCGTGAGGTGGTGGCTCAGTTCGAGAACCCGGTGATGATGTACAGCATCGGCAAGGACAGCTCGGTCATGTTGCACCTGGCGCTGAAGGCCTTTCATCCGGCGCCGTTGCCGTTCCCGTTGTTGCACGTCAACACCACCTGGAAGTTCGCCGACATGATCACCTTCCGTGATCGCATCGCCGCCGAACTCGGGGTCGAGCTGATCAGCTGGACCAACCAAGAGGGGCTCGACGCCGGCATCAACCCGTTCGATCACGGGTCGAAGAACTACACCGACATCATGAAGACCCAGGCCCTCAAGCAGGCCCTCGAGGCCGGCGGCTACGACGCCGCATTCGGAGGGGCCCGCCGCGACGAGGAGAAGTCCCGGGCCAAGGAGCGGGTGTTCTCGTTCCGGGACAAGTTCCACCGCTGGGATCCCAAGAACCAGCGACCCGAACTCTGGGATCAGTACAACGGGCGGGTCTCCAAGGGTGAGAGCATCCGGGTGTTCCCGCTTGAGCAACTGGACCGAGCTCGACATCTGGCAGTACATCCTGCTCGAGGACATCGAGATCGTCCCGCTGTACTACTCGGCCGAGCGGCCCGTCGTCGTGCGCGACGGCGTGACGATCATGATCGACGACGACCGGTTCCGGTTCGAGCCCGGCGAAGAACCAGAGATGCGGTCCATCCGGTTCCGTACCCTGGGGTGCTATCCCTTGTCGGGTGCGGTCGAATCGACTGCGGCGACGTTGCCCGAGATCATCCAGGAGATGTTGTTGGCCACACGCTCGGAGCGTGAAGGTCGCGTCATCGACTACGACGAGTCCGGGTCCATGGAAGAGAAGAAGCGGGAAGGCTATTTCTAATGTCCCACCAGAGCGATCTCATCGCGACCGACATCGACGCCTACCTCGCCGAACACGAGCGCAAGGACCTGCTGCGGTTCCTGACCTGCGGCAGCGTCGATGACGGCAAGTCCACCCTCATCGGACGGCTGCTGCACGACTCGAAGATGGTCTACGAGGACCATCTCGCCGCGTTGCAGAAGGACTCGGCCAGCGTCGGCCACGCCGGCGAGCACCTCGACCTCGCATTGCTCACCGATGGACTCAAGGCCGAGCGTGAGCAGGGCATCACCATCGATGTCGCCTACCGGTACTTCTCCACGGCTCGCCGCAAGTTCATCATCGCCGACACCCCCGGCCACGAGCAGTACACCCGCAACATGGTGACCGGGGCGTCGACCTGTCAGCTGGCGATCATCTTGATCGACGCCCGCTACGGCGTGCTGGCCCAGACCCGACGCCACAGCTACATCGCGTCGCTGCTGGGCATCCGCAACGTCGTCGTCGCCATCAACAAGATGGACCTGGCGGACTGGTCGAAGGATCGGTTCGACGAGATCGTCGCCGACTACCAGGAGTTCGCCGCAGAGCTGGATCTCGGCGATCCGTTGTTCATGCCCATGTCGGCGCTGTTGGGCGACAACGTCGTCGATCGCAGCGAGCACATGGACTGGTACGACGGTCCCACGATGATGGAGCACCTCGAGACCGTCGACGTCGAGGCCGGCATCGACCTCGAACGCTTCCGGTTCCCGGTGCAGCTCGTGGTGCGTCCCGACCTCGACTTCCGGGGGTTCGCCGGCACGGTCGAGTCCGGGGTGGTCCGCCCGGGCGACGCGGTGCGGGTCCAACCATCGGGCATCACCACCACCGTCGATCGCATCGTCACCTTCGACGGTGACCTCGACGTCGCCGGCCCCGGCCGGGCGGTCACCATCACCACCACCGAAGAAGTCGACATCTCCCGTGGCGACGTGCTCGTCAGCGTCGATCATCCCCTGCAGCGGTCCCACGAGGTCGACGCGATGCTGGTGTGGATGAGCGAGGCCGCGCTGTCGCCCGGCAAGGACTACATCGTCCAGCAGGGCAACCGCCGCATGAACGCCCGGGTGACCGCGGTACGCGAACGGGTCGACATCAACACCTTCGAGACCCGCGAAGCCGACACGATGGAGCTCAACGACATCGCCCGGGTCGTGCTCACCGCCGACGCCGAGATGTTGTTCGACCCGTACCAGATCAATCGGGCGACGGGGTCGTTCATCCTCATCGACCGGCTCTCCAACGCCACCGTGGCCGCCGGCATGATCTCGAGCGCGACCGGTAGCTGGGACAGCCCCGCCGACGCACGGGTCGTCCGCCAGGTGTCCGAGGTCAGCGCCGCCGAACGCTCGATCCGTTACGGCCAGCGACCGGTCACGGTCTTCCTGACCGGGCTCACCAACGCCGGGAAGTCGACCATCGGCAAGGCCCTCGAACGCGCCATGTTCGATCGGGGTCGGGCCACCGTGCGTCTCGACGGCGAGAACATGCGCCTCGGGATCTCGCGAGATCTCGGCTTCAGTGCCCAGGAACGGTCCGAGAACGTCCGCCGTACCGCCGAGATCGCGACGCTGGTCAACAACCAGGGCATCATCGCCGTGGCTGCACTGGTGGCGCCCAAGGCCGAGGTCCGACGTCGAGCGCGCGACCTCATCGGCACCGACCGCTTCGTCGAGGTCTTCATCGACACCCCCATCGAGGTCTGCCGCGAACGTGACGCCGAAGGCATCTACGAGGCGGCCGACCGCGGCGAGATCCCGCAGTTCCCCGGCGTGAGCGCCACCTACGAGCGTCCCGTCGATGCCGACCTGGTGCTCGACACCACCGTCGACGACGTCGACACCTGCGTGGCTCGCATCGTCACGCTGCTCGACCAGCGTGGCTACCTGTCGGCGGCCCCGCTGCCCGAGCTCCCGTGACCGAGCGGTTCGATCTCGACGAGATGGCACGGGCGGTGCGGCAGTGAGCGGGTCGGTCGACGACCCATCGCCGGTCAGCACGAACATCGTGCGGGCCGAGGGGCGGCTGGCCGACGGGGCCCGGCCTTCTCTGCTGGGACACTCGGCACTGACCGTGTGGTTCACCGGGCTGTCGGGTTCGGGCAAGTCGACGCTGGCGTTCGCGGTCGAGGAGGCCTTGGTGGCCGACGGCGTGCTGGCCTATGTCCTCGACGGCGACAACGTGCGCTTCGGGCTCAACCGCGACCTCGGGTTCTCGCCGGAGGATCGCGAGGAGAACATCCGTCGCATCGGCGAGGTGTGCCGCCTCATGACCGACGCCGGCGTCGTGGTGCTGTCGTCGTTCATCTCGCCCTATGTGCGTGACCGTGATCAGGTGCGGGCGTTGCATCCCGAGGGCCGATTCGTCGAGGTGTTCGTCGACACGCCCATCGAGGTGTGCGAAGCCCGCGACGTGAAGGGTCTGTACGCCAAGGCCCGTGCCGGCGAGATCCCGGACTTCAGTGGCATCAGCGCCCCCTACGAGTCGCCGGCAGCGCCCGAGCTGCGCATCGACACCACCCAGGGATCGATCGACGAGTGCGCAGCGCTCGTCGTGGCCGAGATCGAGCGCCGCATCCGCTGATCCATCGGTACTGGCGCCGAAAGCGGTTGCCTGGGCGACGCGTTTCGGCGCCAGTCGCCTAAATCGATCGATCCCTCGCTCGGCCGAACCGGCCGGGCGTTCGTCGTTTTCCACCCCCTCCGGTTCGCCCCCATCGATGGGACCTGCGTAACCGAAGCCCGCGGCACTCGTCTCGTCCGGCGATGCCCGAGCCCCCCACGCACCCGACCTACGTCCTGGGTACCGGACTGTCCCATGACGGCTCGACCGTCCTGCTGCGAGACGGCGTCGTCGCCGTCGGCATCGAGAAGGAACGGATCACCCGACGCAAGCACGACGGAGGCAACGACGCCGCTGCGGTCGCGTACTGCCTCGAAGCCGAGGGCATCACCATCGACGACATCGACCTCGTCGTGCAGTGCGGGCTGTTCACGCACCCCGACCGCGACGACCTCGACGGACCCCGACCCTACGCGGCCCGGCCCGACCTGCCCGTCGTCAGCATCTCGCACCATCTCGCCCACGCTTACAGCGCCGTCGGCACCTGCCCTTTCGCCCAGTTCGACGTGCTGGTGGTCGATGGCTGCGGATCGCCACGCGAGCTGTGCGTCGACCTGGAACCAGGGCGTGCATCGACCGGTTCGCCCCCCGAAGCCGAACAGGACAGCTACTACCGCTGGGACGGGCACCAGCTGACGGTGCTGCGCAAGACCTTCAGCGAGTTCGAGCGCCAATGGCTGTTCGACGTGCGCCTCCCCACCACGCGCCACTCGATCGGCGGCTTCTACGCCGCGATCAGCCACTACTGCTTCGGCAGCCTCGACGATGTCGGCAAGCTGATGGGCCTGGCGCCGCTCGGCTCGAGCCCCTACCTCGACGACGTCGTCTTCGACTGGGAGGACGATGCGCTCCGGGTCCTGGACGGATGGAAGAACCGCCTCGACCGACCCGTCCGAGGTCCCGACGATTTCGTCGAGCGCTTCGATCACTTCGCCAACGTGGCCTGCTGGGCGCAACAGCAGGTCGAGATCGCGGTCGAGGAACTGGTCCGCCGTCGACGCGCCGAGTTCGGAGCGACGCCACTCGCCTACAGCGGCGGCGTCGCGCTCAACGCCGTCGCCAACGGACGACTCCTTCGTCATGGCACCGTCGACGAGTTCCACATCGAACCGGCTGCCGGCGACAACGGCATCGCGCTCGGCTGCGCCTACTACGGGTGGTTGACCGTGCTCGGGCGCGAGCGGGTCCCCCACGACAGGTCCACCTGCTTCGGCCAGACCTACCACCCGAGCGACCTCGATGCTGCGGTCGCCGGCCTCGACCGCGAAGCCCACGACATCGTTCGCCACGCCGAAACCAGCGCCATGGTGCACCAGGTCGCGGGCTGCCTCGCCGCCGGCGGGATCGTGGGATGGTTCCGTGACGGCTCGGAGTTCGGACCGCGGGCACTCGGGCGACGCAGCATTCTCGCCGACCCCGGCGTGCCGGGCATGCGCGACCGCATCAACCACGACGTGAAGTTCCGGGAGGACTTCCGGCCGTTCGCGCCGGCCGTGCTGCCCGACGAGATGGCCACGTGGTTCGTGCACGGCTGGGACAGCCCGTACATGATCCTGGTCGACCAGGTCCGGCCCCAGCACGCATGCCGGCTGACGAACGTGGTGCACGCCGACGGCTCGGCCCACGTCCAGACCATCGACCCCGCCTGGAACGGAACCTTCCATGCGCTGGTCGAGGCGCTGCGCGCACGAACAGGCGTCGGCGTCGTGCTCAACACCTCGTTCAACAAGCGCGGTCAGCCCATCGTCGAACGACCCACCGAAGCCGTTGCGCTGTACCTCGAGAGCGCGATCGACATGCTCGTGCTCGACGACGTCGTCATCACGAAGAGATGACCCCTGCTCCGTCGACGTTCGACGGTCGCGAGTTCTCGGCGGCTCGCGTCGCGCACCTCGTCGCCGAGCAGATCGCAAGCCGGCCCCACGCCGTCGTCGTCGAGCTGGGTCACCGGGCCGGTCCCGGCGATCTCGCTGCGATCGCGTCGTCGTTGGGAGACCGTGCCGACACGGCCCGCGACACGCTCGTCCCTGGTGTGGAGGTGCTCGTGCCCGCCGCCGACCGGACGATCGACGGTGTCGCGCTCACCGAGCGGCTGCACACCGACGGTGCCGATCGGCTCGAGCCCCCGCGCTACACCTGCCTGCTGTGTCTGCAGCCCGACGCAGACGGCGGCGGACGGTCGGTGCTCTGCGACATCGCCGCCTTCGTGGCTGCGGCCGCGACCATCCCCGGAGGAACCGAGCTGATCGGCAGCGTCCTGCCGTGGAAGCTCGCGGCCGAGGACGGTGGCGGCATCCATCCGGCGGCACCGGTCGATGCGACTGCGGGTCGGGTGCGCTGGCTCGATCCCGGCGTGGCGATCGATCAGCAGGCCCTGCCGCCGAACCGGTGGGGTGCGATCACCGCAGTCGCCCGTGCCGTCGAAGCCGCCGCCCGCCGATGTGCCGCCGACGTCCTGCTCGGTCCGGGTCGGTTGCTGGTGATCGACAACACCCGGTGCCTGCACGCGCGGACGCCAGTCGCGGAGCCGGACGGGTCGCGTCGCTCGATCGCCCGCGCCCGCGTGCACTGATCGCCGATGCGCTCGGTGACGCGGCGATGCCCGAGCGCGACCGCCCGGGCATCGCTCATTCCCGCCATCAGGACGTCCCGGCCGACGGACCATGTCCGTGCCGAAGCGTCAGTCCGTCAGAGCGTCGAGGGCTTGCACCTCGAGTCGCTCTCGCCGTCCTGGGTGGCGTAGCCGCACTGGGTGCCCGAGTCGGCACCCAGGATCACCGGGCCGAACGTCGGCTTGAGCACGCTGAAGCTGAGACGGCTGGCGACGTCGGCCTTGGTGAAGTTGGCGTACTTGAAGCCGGACACCTCGCTGAGGCTGTCGGTGGCCATCACGAAGTGCAGGCTCTTCGGCGACTGGATGTGCACGTTGATCGCCACACCGGACAAGTCGAGATCGCCGTCGTCCTCGAGGACTTCGGCGATGATCGGCTCGACGGTGGCATGGGGATCCATGATGACCTGCTCGACGAACCCGGGTTCGTTGGCGGCACGGTGGGCGAGCACGGCCTCGACGGCCTGCTGCGCCCTGATCATCTCGTTGTCCTCGGACATGTTATGTCTCCTTCTCGTGAGGTCGGTGGTCCAGACGTGTCAGGGGAACGCCAGTTACGCGTGATCCGTCACCAGCGATACGTCGATCCCCGTTGGATCTCCTCGCGGGCGCGCTGGACCCACTCCTCGGACAGGGCGTCGGCCTGGCGCAGCAGGTTGGGTGGGGCGATCGTCACCTCGGGCCCGCTCGCCAGACCCAGGTGGTCGAGCACCCGTCGCACCGTTCGCGTCGCGGTCGGCGACCAGGTCCTCGTAGACAACCGCCATGGGTACCTCGTCGCCACTCGAGAGCAGCTCGCCCGCAGCCGCGTCCGCCGCCACCGCCGCGAGCACGAAGTACGAGATGGCGTCGCGGTCGTACATGCCCTGCACCGGCCGCGCGTGCGGCGCACGATCGGGTTCGACGAAGAACCGGCCCGAGCGCACCGCCGTGTACCACGACACTGCCTGACGGAACTTGTTACGTCGTGTCAACACGATGTGGCGACAGCCCGGGAACGCCTCCTGCCACACGGCGAACCGATCCTCGTGGGGAACCTCGCGCCCCGGCGTCCCCCGCAGGTACGACAAGACGTTGCCCAGGTACGGCTCGTGGACCTGGCACTTCAATCCGAAGACGTCGCCGTCGCCCGAGCCCTGCGCCCAGATGGCCTCGAGCAGACGTGTCCCTGTCGCGCACGCCGAACTTCGCGAACAGGTTGTAGGTCTCGTGGGCGGCGAGATGTTCGGCAGGATCGCCGGCGATCCCGGTCGATAGCAGCGCGTCGCAGAGCAGGTTGCTCCCGGTGCGCGGTGCATACCAGATGACGTAGGAGATCCTCGGGGCAGCCACGCCCTCTCGACGGCCCGCGCACGACTCGGTTACAAG
Organism: uncultured Acidimicrobiaceae bacterium; assembly: GCA_963716795.1. GTDB lineage: Bacteria > Actinomycetota > Acidimicrobiia > Acidimicrobiales > UBA8592 > CAVQUE01. The sequence continues at coordinate 430,794 of CAVQUE010000015.1, forward strand.
TGGTCCGGGAGCGGTGCTCCCGGACACCGGCGGTGTCGCCGTTGACGGTCGAGAGGCGCCGCTCCACAATCGTGGCCGATGACCGCGACCGTCGACATCGTCGTCTCCGCCGAGAACCTCGACGGGCACGCCTGGCAGTGCATGCTGTTCCACCATTCGTGTCGGACACGGACCGGGCAGACTCCGATCGTGGTGGTGCACGGCGACGAGGACGAGCTCGCCGCCGGGTTCTCGATGATCGAGGCCGACGGCGGCCGCGTGCAGCGCCGCCCCAACTTCCGCCACCGCGGCCGACTGATCTACCCGCCCCGCAACCAGATGCGCACGGCGCACCTGGTCGCCACCGAGGCGTCGCACTTCGTCCTGTGCGACCCGGACATGATCTTCCTGGGTCCCGTCGACTTCGGGGCGATCGCGGACAGGGCTCGGACCCCGACAGATCAGCATGGATCGCATCTCGCATCTGCAGGTCAACGACGACAACCGCGAGTTCCTCCGACGGGTCTGCGAGCGCAGCGGCATCGACGTCGTCGCGCTCGAGACCGTGCCGATGAACGGCGCGCCACCGCACGTGATCCCGCGGCGGCTGCGTCAGCAACTCTGTCACGAGTGGGACATCCAACTCGAACGCTGCCTCGAGACCAGCTGGGAGGTGCGCGGCGGCGCCGACGAGCACGGTTGGGTCAGCTCGATGTGGGGCCTGGTGCTCGCCCTGCAATCGCTCGAACTCCGTGTTGTGTTGACCGACCGTGCGCGCACACCTACGGCGATCCCGTGGTCGCTTCGTTCCCGATGCTGCACTACAGCTACGCCACCGAGGCCTTCGACAAGCGCGACTGGGAACACGGCGACGGTTGGTGCCGGGTCTGGGCGGCCACCGCGGTGACGGCGGCGACTGGCACCGCCAGCGGCGAGCTCTGTGCCCAGCTGGCCGAGACGGCCCGCCACTTCGACCTGTGACGACGCGGTTCAGCGCAGCCAGGTGACCACGCTGTAGCGCGTGCCGCGGACCACCGGCAGGACCGCGTGGGGGTACAGGAAGCTCGAAGGGAACAGGCACACCTGACCCGGCCGCAGCGCCAGCTCGTACGCCCCACGGAAGAACGACAGGGCGCCGCCGTCGAAATCGGTGTCGCAGATACCGATGGCGCTCAGGGTCCGCCGCTGGTCGGGATGCTCGTCGATGTGGGAGCCGTAGAAGCCACCGGTCCGGTAGCGGATCAGCCCGAAGCCCGAGTGCCCGGTGAGCTCGAGGGGTCGCACCCGGTCGCGGTACGCACTCGTCCACTCGCGCACCAGCTGGTCGAGGTTCGCGACCAGCATCCGTGCCGCGGGGTCGCCGCTGTCGTCGGCGTGGCGCGTCAGGTTCACCAGATCGCAGTTGCGGCCGTGCGGGTTGGGTTCGCCATCGTCGATGGTCGCCAGCTCCCACGTATCGCCGTCGGCGTGGCGAGCCAGGAGCTTGCGCGACAACCAGCGCGGCAGGCCATCGTCGATCACGACGATGTAGTCGCGCAGGTCCAGCGGCAACGAGGGGATCGGCGATGCAGTCATGGCGTGTCCTCGTTGCGGGGTTCGACGGTCAACGACACCACCATGGTCTCGCCGGTGGCGTACCGGTACTTGTAGGGCTCCTCGCCCTCGAGCAGCGAGTACCGTTGCCGCGCCTGCGCCGGCGGCAGCCTCGATCTCGTGCAGCAACATCACGGTGCCGATGTGATGCTCGCGATGGTCCGGGTCCCATCCGCCGTTGAACGAGAACCAGGTCGAACCCGAGGTGACGACCAGGCTGACGCCGACGGTTGCGGCGCCCCTGCTCGCGAGATGGGCTCGGAAGCGCCCCGCCCCGGCCAGGGCCGGGGCCATCGCCGCGAGGAAGTCCCGACCGGTCGGGTCGTCGTAAACGCTCGACCGGTCGAGGGCATCGAAGCGCCGGGCGTGGAGCTCGAAGAAGTGGTGCAGCGCATCGGCGACACCGTCACGGGACTCGACCGCGGTGACCGTCACGTCGGGCATGCGCTCGAAGCATCGGAGGCTGCGACGGAACTGGCGCCGCTGCGACTTCGACCGCCCCGCCAACCAGGCATCGAAACCGCTGCGGAGGTCGACGAATGGCATGGCGCGGCGGTCGATGATCCTCGTCGCCCGTCGGTGCTCCCGGCACGCTCGGAGCAGCCCTTCGGTGCTGCGATGCGCGTTGAGCAGGTTGCGCAGCACCAGCGGCCCGGACGCCTCGTCGCCGTCGAGCCAGCGGGACCAGCACGCCCGCTCGGCGCCGTGGTGGATGACGACCGTGCCGACGTCGACGCTCGAACCCCACAGCCGCCAACACCCCGGGTCGCTCGGACGCTCGGTGAGGACGAGCAACCCGACCGGTTGCCCGTCGTGGCTGGCCCGTCCGATCCGCACCGGTTGCTGCTGCCCGTAGGTCGCGAGCCACGCGTCGAACACCGCCGGATGCGCGAAGGGTCCGCAGTCGCTGCCGGCATCGACGACGAGGCTGCGGTCGGCGTCGGTCAGCCACGGCCGGTCCGACCAGGTCACGTCGATCACTCGACTGGCCCGACCGGTAGGGTGCGCCCCCAGTGGAGGCATCGCACGACATGGGGCCCGAGCTGGCCGACGTCGTCTGGCGAGGGTGGGCCGACGATCGGTCGGCGGGCGCGCCCTGGCTCGGGTCGCTGCGCGAGGTGACCGCCTTCGACGAGGCACGGGTGCTCGTCGTCGCCCCCCACATGGACGACGAGGTCATCGGGTGCGGAGCGACCATGGTGCGTCACGTCGAGGCGGGGGCGAAGGTGACGACGGTGTTCCTGACCGACGGGAGTCGCAGCCATCCCGATGCCGACCCCGACGAGCTGCGGGCCGCCCGCAAGCTCGAGGCCCGAGCCGCCGCTCGGCTGATGGGGGGCGTCGACACCGTGTTCGTCGATGGCCCCGACACTGCGCTGCGAGCCGACGACGAGACCATCACCGCTCTTGCCGAGGTCGTGGCGGACGTCGCGCCCACGGGCGTGTACGTGCCATGGATCTTCGACACCCATCGAGACCATCACGTCGCCAATCTCGTCCTGGCCTCGGCGCTCGATGCGTGCGCCGGGCGGGTCGAGGAGCCGGCGTGGATCCGCGCCTACGAGGTGTGGACACCGACGGTCGCAAACGTCGTCGTCGACATCTCCGACCGGGTCCGCCGCAAGGCCGAGCTCGTCCGTACCTACCGCAGTCAGTTCGTGTCCGAGGCACCCGACCTGGTCCTCGGCCTGGCTCGATACCGCTCGTTGTCGCTCGACTGGGGCACCCACGCCGAGGCCTTCACCGAGCTCGGTCCGGACGACTACCGACGCCTCGTGGCTGCGGTCAACCGGCATCGATGACCACACCCTCGTTGCGGAACCACACGTTGACCGACGTGGTGTCGTCGTCGAGGGAACGCAGCTCGTGGAACCACCAGCACGGGATGTACAGGGCGTCGCCCGGTTCGAGCGTGGCGCGGTGGCAGGACGCATGGCGGAACCGGGGGTGGCGCTCCATGGTCTCGTCGTGCACGTCGACCGGGCTGTAGATGGCATTCCACGCCGGAAGCGCCAACCAACGCCGCTGATCGGGCGCCAGCAGTGTTGCGAGCTTGCGGCCGCGCAACTGGACGAGCCACCCGAAGTAGCCGTCGCGGTGCAGCCCGATGGAGCTCCCGGCCGTGCCGATCCAGTAGTGCACGATGGTGTCGTCGAGCACGCTCGTACCCAGGTCGGGCAACACGGTGAGGTCGATGCCCTCTGCACACGACGGATCGAGCTCGCCGACCGGGATCGACCCGCAGTTGAACGCGGCGGTCGACACGTCACGGCCGACTGCCCCGCTGAGACCGGCCACCCGCTCGCGGAAGGCAGATCCGTCGCCGGTGTGGAGGTAGGCGGCGTACTCGCGCACGGTCGCATCGAACCCGCACGACGGAACGGTCTCGCCCTCGAAGAAGGCCCGGATCTTGATGGTCGTGTCACCGCTGGTTTCCGCGAACCAGTCGCGTGTCCACGGTGCGGCCGCCAGCCAGGACGACGCCGCGCCGCGGACGACCAACGGCGTCGTGGGCTCGAAGCTGGTTCGGGCCCCATCGACGTCGCACTCGACGATCGGCTCCACGCTGGCCCCTCCGGTCTCGATGGCTGGGCCGGATCGTCGCATGGCGGTCGTCGAGGGTCAACGTGGCATGTGCCGCTGTAACCGTCGCATCCGCCATGCGTCGAGACCCCGATGACTCGGGCTTCGACACGCGATCGGCGTGCACTGGACGTCGACATTCCGTTCGCGTCGGCCACCTGGCCACTCGTCGTTGCGGCCCGGGCCCGCCGACCTGCGCCGCCTGCCGGCGTCTCCGCGGAGGCGCTCGACGATCTCGATGACGAGCTGTTGCGCGTCCTGGCACGCACGGCCGGGCCGGCGCTGCTCTCGCTGTTCGATCCCGCCGTCCGTGACCCCGCGAGCCGCGTGCACTACGACCGTTTCGTCGATCATCTCGTCCGCACCGAGTGGGAGGAACCCCGCCGGGCGTTCCCCGCGCTCGGTGATCTGGTCGACGACGTGTGCGACGCCTGGAGCACTGCCACCGCCGTCATGTTGGATCGCATCGGCTCCGATGTCTGCCGGTCCGGTACGGGCGGCATCGACCAGGGAGTCGCGCGGATCCTCGCCGGTCTGGGCGACCGCCATCGCGGCGGCCACGCCGTCGCTCGCGTCGACCTGACGACCGGCTCGTCCATCGTGCACAAGCCCCGCCCGATGGCCGCCGAGGTTCGGTTCTTCGACCTGGTCCGGTGGTATCGCCGACGTACCGACGACGATGCACCGGTTCCGGTCATCGACGACCGCGGTGACTACGGCTGGATGGAGATGGTCCGCCCGGCGCCGTGTACCGACCCGTCGGCCTACTGGCGTCGCGCCGGCGAGATCTCGGCCCTGCTGTATGCCGCCGGCGCCGAGGACCTCCACGACGAGAATCTGGTCGTGGTCGGCGACCAGCTCGTACCACTCGACCTCGAATGCATCGACCAGCCCGACTGGCGCCCTGGTGCGAACTCGCCGAGAGGCCTGATCACCGGCGACGGGATCGCGGCGACCGGCTTGTTGCCGGGCACGTTCGGTCGCTTCGGCGTCGTCGCCCGCGACACAGCGGGGCTCCTCAGTCGGCCGGCCCGCACGTCGGGGGTCTGGGTGCGGCGATGGGTGGGCGAGGGAACCGACGCCATCGGGCTCGATCGCGAGATCACCGGGGACCGGATCACGGCCAGCCACCCCGTCGATGCACACGGGGCGCTCGTCGACGTCGACGCCGAGGCGACCATCGAAGGGTTCGTGGCTGGGCTCGAGGCCGTGCAGGCAGACGATTGTCCGCTCGGCCGCTGGGCGTCGTCGCCGGTCCGGGTGCTGTTCCGAAGCACAGCGGTGTACAGCGGCCGGATCAACGCGCTCAGCATGCCCGCGACCCTTGCCGACCGTGCCACTTTCGACGCGGTGCTGGGCGACATGCCCGAGCTCCCGTCGCACCTCGAGGAGCGGTTCGGCGAGGCTGGCGTGCTAGCGCTCGTCGCATCGGAGTTCGCGTCGCTGCGGCGCCTCGACGTGCCGCTGTTCCGCGCCATCGACGACGACGTCGAACTCGATGACGGGACCCGCCTGCGCGGGGTCGTCCCCGAGACGTCGATCGACCGTCGCAGGGCTCGGCTCGTCCGGCTGAGCCGGGGAGCCGACGCCGCGCAGGTGCAGACACTGCGAATCGCGATCGAGCAGTTCCGGGGTGACGATCACACCGTGGCGCGGCCTCTCATGCCGGACGGCGAACCGGTCGAGGTGGCGCCGGCTGCACTGGTGGAGGCCGCGCTCGACCTGGCCCGCCGGATCGCAGACGCGGGCATCGAGACCGACGACGGCACGGCGTGGCTCGAACTCGACCGATCGTCGAAGCAGTTGCAGACACTGAGCGGGAACGTGTCGCTCTACGGCGGATCGACGGGCATCGCCCTGGCGTTCGGAGCCCTGGCCGCAGTCACCGGGGCCGACGAGTGGAGCCATCGGGCCCGTCGGGCGCTGGCGACCGCGCCCGAAGGGCAGGGTCTGGCCAGGTGGCTGGAGTCGGGCTGGGCAGGCCACGCGTACGTCCGCTCGGTGTTGGCCGAACAGCTCGACGACTGGGGCCTGGCCGACCAGGCCGCGGCAATCGTCCGGGAACGCATGCAGCCCGTCTTCCTCGATCGCTCGTCGCCGCTGGACGTGATCGGGGGGTGGGCCGGGGTACTGGTCGCCGTGCTGGCGGTCATCGACCGCACCGGCGCCGACGACCTGGTGCCGTGTGCACGACACCTGTGCGATCAGATCGTCGAGCAGGTGTCGCAGCGCTCGGCGGACCCGTTGCGGGTGACGCGCCTGCACAAGCTCGGCTTCGCGCACGGCACGACCGGCGTCAGCTGGGCCCTGGCCCGGGCAGCCGACCGACTCGACGACGATGCCGCCGCCGCGGCCGCCACCGCCCTCGCCCGCCACGAGGACGGCCGGATCACCGACCGCGGCGGCTATCCGGGTTGGCGGGTTCGGGCGGGCACGGGTCCGGTGCGGAGCTGGTGTTGGGGCGTGTCGGGGTATGCATCGGCGCGCACCGATCCGACCGCGGCGCTGCTCGATGCCCCCCACCTCGCGATGGCGATCGACGCGCTCGACTCGACCGAGCGGGAACGGACGCATTTGTGCTGCGGCGAAGCCGGCGAGCTGGTCGTGCTGGATGCGGTGGCCCGCCGGACCGGCGACCCCCGGGCCAGACGCTGCGCCGATACCCGTGCCGTGACCCTGGCCGCCGAGGCCCGCGCCGGTGGGCCCTGGTCCTTCTACCACCAGACCGGATTCGTTCCCCCGTCGCTGTTCTGGGGCTTGGCCGGGGTCTCATGGAGCCTCATCCGCGTGGCGGCGCCGGCGTCGGTTCCCAACGTGTTGACGCTGGACTGAGCCGGGTCATGCCAGATCGAAGACCTCGGCCAGCGCTGCGTACGACCGGAACTGGTGGGTGGCGTCGAAGGTCATGGCGAAGGTGACGAGCTCGTCGGTGCCGTAGCGGGCGGTGAGCTCCTCGATCTGCTCACGACACTGCTCGGGACGGCCGCGATAGGCGAGCGTGCGCTCGCCCGCGAGCCGCAACGCCCGGCGCTCGGAGTCGGCACAGATCCCGTACGCCGCGAGGGTGCAGGTCGGCTCGGCCAGTGCGGCCGACGGCCGGAAGCCCTGCCGATAGCGGTCGACGATCGCGGGACCGTCGACGTCGGGGTCCTTCAGCGTGTCGTGGAACACGTACGACAACCCGAGTGCTGCGGCCATGTCCGCGCTCGCGGCGCTGGTGCCGCACACCCACACCTGGGGATGGTCGGGTGTACGGGGTCCGATCTCGTCGAGCAGGCCGTGGGGGTCGGGTTCGTCCCGTCGCTCGACCAGGCGGGCCACCTCCGCAACGCGGGCGACGTAGTCGGCCCGTTCCGGGCAGCGCCGTCCGTCGAGTAGTGCGTCGGCCATCGCCCCAGCCCCGGCGGTGGCCGCGGCCACCCCGAGATCGACCCGCCCCGGGAAGAACAACTCGAGGAGCGCGAAGTCGGCGGCGATCGAGGCGGGGCTGCGGAAGTTGGCCAGGACGCCGGCGGTGCCGATGCGGAGCCGCTCGACGCTCGTCTGGCTGGCGGCCAGCGCCGCGGCCAGGACGGGGCTCGCCGACTGGTGGGTGCTGTAGTGCTCGGTCGTCCAGTACCGGTGGTACCCCCAACGTTCCAGCATGGGCACGAGATTCGGGATGTGCCCGGGCCAGCCGATGTCGACGACCGAGAGTTTCATAGCGTCATTCTCACAGCTCGGGCCTCCATGACGACAACGACGACTGGCCCGTGGTCGGGTTACGGGTCGCCGAGGCCGAGTGGTCCGCCGAGCGGCGAAGCCGGTGATCGGCCACAATGCGCTGAACGACGAGGGGGAGATCGACCGATGGGCAGGTTCAGCGACGAGGAAGTGGCCGAGGCCTTTGCGGAGTACCGCCGGCTCGGGGTCGGCGAGTTCGACTGGCCCGGCTGGGCCAGGTTGTTCACCGACGACGCCGTGTACATCGAGCACCATCTCGGCCGGTTCGAGGGCCAACAGGCCATCGAGACCTTCATCGTCGAGTGCATGGCGCAGTACCCGTCGATGGGGCTGTGGATGGAATGGTGGGCCATCGGCGACGACCGGGTGGCGCTCTACATCTGGAACAACCTCCCCGACCCGGCCGGCACCGGTAAGCGCTACGGATTCCCCAACACCACGGTCCTGCACTACGCCGGCGACGGCAAGTGGGACCTCGAGGAGGACTTCTACAACCCCGCCGACGCCGAGAAGGTCTGGGTCGAGTGGTTCACCGACGGTGGCCGCCTCGACACCCCGGCCGACCACAGCCTCGAGGGCATCGACGGCTGGGCGCCGCCGGTTCCCGCTCCGGCCTTCCCCCGCGACGAGGTCGAGCGTGAGTTCCTCGCCTACCGCGAGCGCGGCTCGCATGCCGTTGCCACCGGCGACTGGGAGCAGTGGGCCGCGCAGTTCACGCCCGATGCCCGCTACCGCGAGCACCACTACGGCACGTTCACCGGCCGCGACGAGATCCGCGAGTGGATCACCTCGACGATGGTGGCGTTCCCCGAGATGACCTTCCCGGTCGAGCACTACATCATCGACGGCAACCGGGTCATCGCCCAGATCCCCAACTGCCTGCCCGACCCCACCGGTGGCGACACCGAGTACCGCTTCGAGGTGCACGTCATCCTCCACTACGCCGGCAACGGCCAATGGTCCTACGAGGAGGACGTGTACAACCCGAAGGAGGCCGAAGAGGTCATCGGCCGCTGGATCCAGGCCGGCGGCACGGTGCCCGCAGCGCCCAGCTGAGGCCGGTGGCCTGAGCGGCCCGTGCGCGCAGCGATCACGAGCCGGACATGGCGGGATGGGGTCCACCGACTCGCCCCTATCACCGTGGCCCATCACACGGTTCACTGTCATACCCTCTCGGCACTCTTGATGCATGTGCCTCATCTGCGACGGATACACCGAAGAAGACGTCCACCGAGCGATCGAACTCACCATCGCCACCTACGGGTGGTCGGTGCAGGGCGTGGTGGTCGAACCGCCTGACACGGGTCCCGAATGGGCGTACAGCATCGGGCTCGCCGAGAGCTACGGCCTGCCTGAGCTCGTGGTCACCGGGCTCGCCTTCGACGTGGGCCACCGGCTCATCAACGCCGCAGCCGACCTGATGATCGAAGGGTGCACCCTCGACGAGGCCGCCGCGTCGCTCGGCATGCGCGCGGGGGTCGTGCATCAGCGCCGTATCGAGAGCGGTGAGTGGGTGGGCATGTGGTCCAACTACTACGGGCCCCTGCCCGAACCGGGAACGTTCGTGCAGCTCTTCGCTGCGCCGGAGATGTTCTGTGCGTGCCACCGTCACCTGGTGCCCGACCTCACCGACCCGGGTCCCGTCGAGCGCCCGGGGACCCGTGCGGCCCGTCGCCGAGCCGAACGGGAGGCTCGCCGCCGCAGACCACGATGACGGCGACGGGCCCCGGTAGCGTTCGGCTCATGTCGGCCGATCGCTTCGTCACCCCATCGGGTTCGGTGACGCTGCAGCGGCCCGGCCAGAACGAACGCTCGCCCTTGCAGGCATGGGACGCGGCGGACGGCTTCGCCCTGGAGCATCTGGCCGACGTCGTCGCGTCAGCCGACGGCGCAGCGCTGCACGTGCTCGTCGTCAATGACGCCTTCGGAGCGCTCGCGCTCGGACTCGCATCGGCCGACGCACCGTGTGGGGTCTGGTCATGGTCGGACTCCGCGGTGGCGCACGACGCCCGCCGAAACAACGCGGTAGTCAACGACATCGCTCCCGATGCCGTCGTGGGGCTGACCAGCGCCGATCAACTGACTCGCGAACTCGGCCAGGCTTCGCTGCAGTCCGTGACGCCCGACGTCGTCATCATCAAGATCCCCAAGGCGCTCGCCCTGCTGGAGTACCAGCTGGTGGCGCTGTCGGCCATCGTCGGGCCCGACACCGCCGTCGTCGGTGCAGGCATGACCCGCCACATCCACACCTCGACCATCGAGCTCTTCGAACGCATCATCGGGCCGACCCGCACCACCAAGGCCCAGCGCAAGGCCCGTCTCATCCTCAGCGACGTCGACCCCGAGCGCGAGCTCATGTCGGTCCCGGACCCGGTGCACTTCAGCGTCGACGCGTCCACCGTCGCCGACGGAACCGACCAACCGCTGACCGTGTGGAACCAGCCCGGTGTCTTCTCGCAGAAGCGCCTCGACATCGGCACCCGCTTCCTCCTCCAGTCGTTGCCGAGCCTCGACGCCGCCCGACTCGGCGCGCCGATACGGGTCGTCGACCTGGGCTGTGGCAACGGTGTGGTCGGCACCGTCATCGCCCGCCGCAACCCCGACGTCGAGCTGACCTTCGTCGATGAATCCGCGCTCGCCGTCGACTCGGCACGCCGGACTTGGCAGAGTGCCGGCTTCGACCTGGTGTCGTCCGACATCGCCGATCCCGGCAACACGACCGGTGGCCACCGGGGCGTGTTCGGCAACGCCGCAGGCGACACCACTACGGGCGACGATCTCGTGCGGGATGAAACCACAGCTGCCACCTTCGTCCACGGCGACGCCACGGCGTCGAACGTCCCGGGTCTGTCCGCCGCATGCGCGGACGTGGTCGTGCTGAACCCGCCGTTCCACGATCACCACGCCGTCGCCGTAGAAGCCGGACGGGCCCTGATCGGTGCGGCACGAGAGCTGCTCGTTCCCGGCGGACGACTCTTCGTCGTCGCCAACCGCCACGTCGCCCACCACGTGACGATGCGTCGCATCTTCGGCCGTTGCGACATCGTCGCCTCCGACCCCAAGTTCGTCGTCATGGAGAGCCGCACCCGCGCCGCCGGCTGACCCGCCAGCGCTCGGCGATCTCGCCCGCCGGCCCGGACCGTGTTGGGCATGCTGGTCGATCAGACGCCGCGCAGAGCCTTGCGGAACGGGTCGATGAGCATGAACGATCCCGTTGCGAGCACCATGTCTCCGGCGCTCGTGGCTGCGCGCCGCGGTGTCGGCGGCAGCGTCGATCCCCGGTGCCGCGACCACCCTGGCGCCGCTGCGGTGCTGTTCGATGGCAGCGGCCAGTTCGTGCGCCGTCCACGAACGTCGCAGGACGCGGTCCCCGGCCACGACCGAGAAGTCGGTCGTCACGAAGCGGTCACCCAGGCGGCGCGAGCTGCGCAGCGCAGGCATCGAGGTCCTTCTCCGCGACTCAGTGCCGCCACCACCAGCGTCGGGCTGGATCCGCTGGTCGGTGAGCGCAGCTGCGAGGGCAGCGAGCTTCAGCGGGATTGTGCGCGCCGTCGAGCATCAGTCGGCGTCCGGCGACCTCGAGATGTTCGAGGCGACCAGGCAACGACGACCGGTGCCGTCGCAGCCCGCAGTTCGACGCCGAGGCGTTCCGCCACCAGCGACGGCGACGACATCGGCTACCGAGGTGGCGGTTTCCTGCCATCGACCCCGACCCACGTCGGGCATCTGATGGACCCACGCCGCCCGGTCGGCGGCTGTCTTGGCGATGACCTCGGCCGCCTCGAGATGCGGCTGGGGAGCGATTACGACGTCGCTGCCGGCAACGATGACTGCCGCCTTGTTCTGCGCGATCGAGGCGAGCCCGGGGCCGAGCACCTCGACGTGGTCGTAGCCGATCGGCATGACCACCACGATCGTGTCCGAGCGGGTGATGCTGTTGGTCGGATCGAGCGCGCCGCCGATACCGGCCTCGGTCACGTGCACGTCGACACCGGCCCGTCGCCCGAGCAGCCACGACAACGCGATGGTCACCTCGAAGAAGCTGGGTGGGCGACCCTCGAGCTGCTCGGTGTCGCGCATCGCCGGCCATGCCTCGGCCAGTGCCGCAGCCATCTCATCCCAGGCAGGCAGGGCGCCGTCGACCAGCATCCGCTCACGCAGGTCGTACGCATGCGGTGAGAGGTGCGCCCCGGCCGACAAGCCGCCGCCCAGGAGGCGGGCGACGATGGCGGTGACTGCCGTGCCCTTGCCGGCGGTGCCGACGACGTGGACCTGGACGCAGTGGTCCTGCGGATTGCCCAGGCGGGCAAAGAACCGTCGAGCACGTGCCAAGCCCTCCTCGCCGCGTGGGGGTGGTGCGAGCGCCGCCAGCTGGTCGACCAGGAAGGCCTCGATGGCCTCGGCGCCGACGGGGGGAAGGGCAGTCAGCACCGACGCAGCCGATCACACCACCGTCGTTGCTGCAAACCGCCCTGGTGTCCGCAACTGTGCTGCACTGTCACGGTCCTGCCAGGTCGGCGCCCGAGTCGACGTCCACGAGGAGACAGCCGTTGCCGTTCCCATCCGATCTCGAGATCGCCCGAACAGCGCAGCTGCGCCCGCTCACCGACGTGGCGGTCGACGCCGGTATCCCAGCCGAGCTGATCGAGCCCTACGGCCGGGGCGCGGCGAAGATCTCCCTCGACGCCATCGAGGCCATGGCCGACCGGCCCCGGGCCAAGTACGTGGTGGTGTCGGCCATCACCCCGACGCCCCTGGGCGAGGGCAAGACCACGACCACCGTCGGGCTCGGTCAGGCGTTCCAACACATCGGCCGCACTGCCACCATCGCGATCCGCCAGCCGTCGATGGGGCCGACCTTCGGGATCAAGGGCGGTGCCGCCGGCGGTGGGTACAGCCAGGTGGTACCGATGGAATTGTTCAACCTGCACCTCACCGGCGACATGCACGCCGTCACCGCCGCGCACAACATGTGTGCGGCGTTGCTCGATGCACACCTGTTCCACGGCAATGAGCTCGGCCTCGACCTCGATCGGATCACCTGGCGTCGGGTCCTCGACGTCAACGACCGTTCGCTGCGCAACGTCACCATCGGACAGGGCGGCGACCAGGACGGCGTGCCGCGCGAGAGCGGCTTCGACATCACTGCGGCGTCGGAGGTCATGGCGGCTCTGGCGCTGGCGACGTCGTTGCAGGACCTGCGGGCCAAGCTCGGACGCATCGTGGTCGGCTACACGGCTGCCGGCACCCCGGTGACGGCGGAGGATCTCCAGGTCGCCGGGGCCATGGCGGTCATCTTGATGGATGCGATCAAACCCAACCTGATGCAGACCCTCGAGGGCACCCCGGCGCTCGTGCACACCGGACCGTTCGGCAACATCGCGACCGGCAATTCCTCGATCGTGGCCGACCGGATCGGCATCCACACCAGCGACTTCTTGTTGACCGAGGCCGGCTTCGGCGCCGACATGGGCGCCGAGCGCTTCTTCAACATCAAGTGCCGCTACTCGGGGATCGCTCCCGACGCCGCGGTGCTGGTGGCGACGGTTCGTGGGCTCAAGGCCCACTCGGGCAACCATCGCATCGTGGCCGGCAAGCCGCTGCCGCCCGAGATCCTGGCCGAGAACCCCGACGAGGTGCACGCCGGGGGCGCCAACCTGCGCAAGCAGATCGAGAACATGGCAATCCACGGCGTCACGCCGGTGGTGGCGGTCAATGTCTTCCCCGAGGATCATCCCGTCGACATCGCGGCCGTCGGCGAGATCGCCGACGAGCTGGGCGCCCGCTGGGCGGTCACCACTCACTTCGCCGACGGTGGCCGTGGCGCCGCGCAGCTGGCCGAGGCAATCGCAGATGCCGCCGCGGAGGAGTCCTCGTTCTCGGTGCTGTATCCCGACGATGCGCCGCTGCGCGACAAGATCCACACCGTGGCCACCAAGGTGTACGGCGCCGATGGTGTCGAGTACTCCGAGCGCGCCGACGCCGAACTCGACACCTACGAGGCAGCCGGGTTCGGGCATCTGCCGGTGTGCATCGCGAAGACCCACCTGTCGATCTCGTCGGATCCGACGCGCAAGGGCGCGCCGACGGGCTGGACCCTGCCCGTGCGCGAGGTGCGCGCATCGGTCGGCGCGGGGTTCGTGTATCCGATCTGTGGCGACATGCGCACGATGCCGGGCCTGGGTGCGCACCCGGCGGCGATGGGCATCGACATCGATGCCGATGGCACCATCGTGGGCCTGAGCTGACGCCGTCGGCGCGGTTCACGCCCCGCATCGCCTGGTCGGCGCCGAGAACGGCTGTTCTGGCGACCATTCTCGGCGCCGGAACCGGTGGTTGTGCCCGGTGGCGCCGAGGATGGTTGTTCTGGCGACCATTCTCGGCGCCAGACGCCAGGGTGGGCCCGAGGTCGCGCCAGGCGGTCGGGCGGTCGGGTCAGGGCGTCGGCGTGGGGGGCCGAAAGGACATCGGTGGCGCTGCGGCGCTCCACAGCGACTGTTCCATGCGGGTGAGTCCGAGCTCGAGACCACGTGCCAGGCGGCGACGGTCGCCGCCGGCTGCGAGCTCCACGATCAGCCCGGTCATCAGCGCACGCACCATCGTGGCCTCGGTCGTGGCCCGGCGTCGTGGGAGCCCATCGCGGACGAGCCGATCGGCGATGCCCTGTCGCCACAGCGCCAGGCGATCGATGTCGACCCTCGCCACCCAGGGGTGATCGTCGACGCGCAGCGTCGCCACCTCGATGTGGAGCCTCGCCATGGCCAGGTTCTCCGGTGACGTCGTGATCCAGCGCCACCAGCGTCGGGTGATGCTCGCCGCCGACAGATGCGGGTTCCGGGTCGTCCAGCGGCGCAGGACATCGGTCTGGACCGCTTCGGTGCGCTCGAGGCACGCCACGATGAGATCGTCCCGGCTCCCGAAGTGATGCACCAGGCTGTTCAGCCCGATGCCGAGATCGCCGGCCACGTCACGTAGCGATGCCTCGACGATGCCGCGACGAGCCAGGTGGACGACCGCTGCGTCGAGGAGCTCTCGACGTCGAGCGAGGTCTGGTGGCCGACTCACCCGGGCCCTCGCCTCAGCGTTCGGCGACGACCGCGGCCGTCACTCGCTCGGCGATGTCGCTCACCGGCACCAGTTCGGTCTCGCCGGTGGCGCGCGTGGGTGAACTCGACCATGCCGTCGGCCAGCGCCTTGGGTCCCATGGTGATGCGGTAGGGGACACCGATGAGCTCGGCGTCGGCGAACTTGACGCCCGCCCGGGCATCGCGATCGTCGAGGAGCACGTCGATCCCTGCGGCTTGCAACTCGTCGTACAGGGTCTCGGCAGCGGCGACGCTCTCGTCGTTCTTCAGCTGCACGATGGTGATGACGACCTCATAGGGAGCCACCGACACCGGCCACACGATGCCGCGGTCGTCGTGGTGGGTCTCGACGATGGTGGCGATGGCCCGATCGATGCCGATGCCGTAGCTGCCCATGACCACCGTCTGCAGCTTCGAGTCGGCATCGAGCACCTGGACGCCGAAGGTCTCGGCGTACTTGCGGCCGAGCTTGAAGATGTGACCGGCCTCGATGGTGGCCACGACATCGAGGGCGGTGCCGCAGCGAGCGCACGGCTCGCCGGCGGTGACCTGGCGCAGATCGGCCCAGTCGTCGACCGCGATGTCGCGTTCGATGTCGACCCCGCAGATGTGCACGTCGTCGGCGTTGGCGCCGGTCCACAGGTTCGACCGACCCTGCAGGGCCGGATCGGCGAGGATCCGCAATCCGCTGACGCCGACGGCGCCGAGGCTGCCGGGACGGGCGCCCAGATGCTCGAGCGTCTCGTCGGGCGTCGCCGGGCGCAGACGATTGGCGCCGGTGGCGTCGGCGAGCTTCTGTTCGTTCAACTGATGATCGCCACGGACCAGCGCCAGGGTGACCTGATCGTCCACCACGTACACCATGGTCTTGACCTGCTGGGTGGCCGCGGCGCCGAACTGTTCGGCGAGATCGGCGATGGTGCGCACGCCGGGGGTGTCGACGCGCTCGGGGGCGCCGGGCCCGGGTTCGTCGACGAGGGCGGGCACCTGCGCGACCGCCTTTTCGACGTTGGCTGCGTAGCCACAGCTGGGGCACACGACGACGTCGTCCTCGCCGGCCTCGGCGGGGACCATGAACTCGATGCTGTCGGAACCGCCCATGTTCCCCGAGGACGCCTCGACGGGGATGGCCTCGAGGCCGAGGCGCTCGAAGATCCGCAGATAGGCGCCGTGGTGGGCGTCGAACTGTGCGTCGAGGCCGGCGTCGTCGAGGTCGAAGCTGTAGGAGTCCTTCATCGTGAACTCCCGCACCCGCAGCAGGCCCGACTTGGGGCGGGCCTCGTCGCGGTGCTTGGTGTGGATCTGGTACCAGAGCTGGGGCAGCTGCTTGTACGAGCCGATCTCGGCGCCGACGGTGGCGAAGATCTCCTCGGCGGTCACACCCAGGGCGTTGTCGGTGTCGTGGCGATCGGTGACGCGGAACATCACATCGCCCATCGAGTCCCACCGACCCGACTGTTGCCACAGCGTCGCCGGGTGCATGGTGGGCATCTGAACCTCTTGGCCGCCGATGGCGTCCATCTCCTCACGCACGATCCGGGTGACCTTCTGCTTCACGCGGAACGCCAACGGCAACAGGGTGTAGTGCCCGGCGTGGAGCTGGCGGATGAACCCGCCGCGCACCAACAGCTTGTGGCTCGCGGCCTCGGCATCGCCGGGGGCATCGCGCAACGTGGGAGTGAACAGGGTCGACCAGCGCATGAGCCAGCACGGTAACCGGTCCCCCGCCGGGAAGGGCCGAGGATTCGGCCGTCAGGGGCCGAGCGCAGGAGAAGGGAAGTGCAGCGGTCAGACCTGACGCCGGTACTCCCCACCCGCTGGCGATCACACCATCGGTATGTGCGATATTGTGCTGACGTCACGATCGATGGTAGTGATACACCTGAGCCCTTGATGGATGGGAGCGTAGAGAAGCATCTCCACCAGCGATAGTCATCCGAGAAATCTCGCCCCATCCCGACATCCATCCCGCGTGTGCCGGCAGCGAAACCTGGGGTGTGCTATCTTCTTGCTATTCACTCGCTCGGCCGAACTGGCCGGGCGTTCGTCGTTTTGCGCGCCGGCTCTCTTGACGTCAGCGGCTGCCACTGGCCTGGCGCCGTCTTCTACGATCGGTGGCCATGCGCCACGACCGTCGAAATCGCCAGGATCGCCAGCAGCACCGCCCGAAGCAGCGGATCACCACCCCCATGGTTCGCGAGAACGGTGAGCTCCGTCCGGCCAGCTGGGATGAAGCCCTCGATCGCGCCGCTGCTGGCTTCAGCGACGCCGTCGCCCACGGCGGGCCCGAGGCCTTCGGGTTGTTCAGCTGCTCGAAGGCCACCAACGAGATGAACTACATGGCCCAGAAGTTCGCCCGCACCGTCGTCGGGTCGAACAACATCGATTCCTGCAACCGCACGTGACACGCTCCTTCGGTCGTCGGTCTGGCGACAGTGTTCGGAGCGGGCGGGGGCACCTGTTCGTATGCAGAGATCGAGGACGTCGACGTCATCGTCTTGTGGGGCTCCAACGCCCGTGAGGCCCATCCGATCTTCTTCCACCACCTGCTGCGCGGCATCGACAACGGCGCCTCGATGTACTGCATCGACCCGCGGCGGTCGTCGTCGGCCAAGTTCGCCGATGCCTGGCTCGGGATCGATCTCGGCTCCGACGTGGCTCTCGCCAACACCGTGGCCCGCGAGATCATCCACGCCGGCCTGGCCGACACCGACTTCATCGCGCACGCCACCCAGGGCTACGAGGACTTCGCGGCGTCGGTCGAGCCGTACACCCTCGACGTCGGGGCTCGCCTCACCGGCGTCCCGGCCGTTGCCATCCGCGAACTCGCCCACGCGTACGCCACTGCGGACAAGGCCCAGATCCTGTGGACGCTCGGCATCACCGAACACCACAACGGCGTCGACAACGTCCTGGCGTTGTGCAACCTGGCGCTGCTCACCGGTCATGTCGGCCGCTGGGGCTCGGGCCTGGTCCCGCTGCGGGGCCAGAACAACGTCCAGGGCGGCGGCGACATGGGCGCACTGCCCGACAAGCTCCCCGGCTTCGCCGACGTCACCGACCCCGATGCCCGCGCCCGCTTCGAGACCGTCTGGGGACAGCCCATCAACCCCGTTCCCGGCCTGCACCTGACCCTGATGTTCGAGGCCATGGAGCGCGGCGACCTACGCGCCGTCTATGTGATCGGCGAGAACCCGGCCGACTCCGAAGCCGACATCGCCCATGCCCGTGCCCTGCTCGAGGGTCTCGACACCCTCGTCGTGCAGGACATCTTCCTCACCCACACCGCCGAGATGGCCGACGTCGTCCTCCCCGCTTCGGTCGCATGGGCCGAATCCGACGGCACCGTCACCTCCAGCGAGCGGCGGGTGCAGCGGGTGCGCGCCGCCGTCACACCGCCCGGCGAAGCCCGTCACGACATCGACATCCTGTGCGACCTCGCCGCCCGCATGGGCACAGCCCTCGGGCCGAGGAATCCCGAAGCCGTCTGGGACGAGCTGCGAACCCTGTCGCCGCTGCACGCCGGGATGAGCTGGAGCCGCCTCGAAACCGAAGGCGGCCTGCAGTGGCCCTGCCCCGACCTCGAGCATCCCGGCAGCCCGTTCCTGCACGGATGGCTCTGGGCCGACGACCTCGACGGCCACCGCCCCGCGCCGTTCAGTGTGGTGGCCCATGCCGGTCCGCTCGAACAGCTCTCCGAGGAGTTCCCGCTCCGCCTCACCACCGGACGCGCCCTCGACAGCTACAACACCGGCGTGCAGTCAGGTGGCTACGACTCGCCGATCCGGTCGGGCCAGGCCCTCGAGATGCATCCGTCCGACGCAGCAGCCCTGCACATCGTCGATGGCCAGATGGTGCGGGTGTCGTCGCCCAGGGGCAGCGTCGAGATGGCGGTGCGCCATCAACCCGACCTGCCACGGGGCCTGACGTTCACCACCTTCCACTTCCCCGAGCTCGTCGACATCAACCTGTTGACCAACGACGCGTGGGACCCGAAGTCGGGCACGGCCGAATTCAAGGCGGCAGCCATTCGCGTCGAGCGCATCGAGGCAGCGCCCGAGGGCGCGACGACCGAACAGGTGGGATCCCTGCGTGGCTGATCTCTCCATCGGCGAGGACCGCCCGACCGACGCCGAACGAGCTGCGGTGGACGCAGTCGTCGGCCCCGACGAGGGCGCGGTCATCGCCGAGACCGAGCGGTTCGTGCGCGGCGGCAACGTCCGTCGTCGCAGCCGCCGCCACCTGTTGTTGCCGGCGCTCCACGAGCTCCAGCACCGTGTCGGCTGGATCAGCCCGGGTGGCCTGAATCACGTGGCCGAACGGCTCGGGGTCCCACCGGCAGAGGCCTACGGCGTCGCAACCTTCTACGAGCTCTTTCGCACCACCGACCCCGGCCACACCGAACCGGTCGCGCACGTGTGTGTCGATTCGCCGTGTCGCTTCCTCGGGTCGGCCGCCGAGATCGATCGATTGCGCGCCGACGGGCGCCACGTGCACGAGAGCCCGTGCCTGGGCCTCTGTGACCGGGCGCCCGGGGTGTTCGTCCAGGGCTGCGACAGCGACGATCACGTCCCCGGCGACGCCACCGAGGCGCTCGCCGTTCCCCAGGCCGGCGACCCGACACTGCGCGTGCTGCGCCGTGTCGGCGTGGTCGATCCCGGTTCGCTCGAGTCCTATCGGGCCAACGGCGGCTATCGGGCCATGGCGAGCGCACTCCAGATGGGACCCGAGGCCATCTGCGAGGCCATCGCCGCATCGGGCCTGACCGGTCGTGGAGGCGCGGCATTCCCCACGGCAGTCAAATGGCGCGCCGTCGCGGCAGAGACCGGGCGCTCGAAACACGTCGTCGCCAACTGCGACGAGAGCGAACCCGGCACCTTCAAGGATCGCACGCTCATGGAGCACGATCCCTTTGCGCTCGTCGAAGCCCTGACCATCGCCGGGGTGGCAACCGGCGCCGCGCACGGCTGGATCTACATCCGCGGCGAATATCCCCGCGCCACGACGCGACTACGCCACGCGATCAGCGAGGCCCACGCCGCCGGCCTGCTCGGCGACGACATCGCCGGCAGCGGCCACCGCTTCACCATCGAGCTACGGCGCGGGGCCGGGGCCTACATCTGCGGCGAAGAGACCGCATTGTTCAACTCCATCGAGGGATTCCGGGGCGAGCCCCGCAACAAGCCCCCGTTCCCCACCACCCACGGCCTGTTCGGCGAACCCACCGCCGTCAACAACCCCGAGACCCTGCTGAATGTGTTGGACATCGTGACCGACGGCCCCGATGCCTACCGCTCCGTCGGCACCGAGGCATCGCCGGGCACCCGACTGTTCTGCCTTTCGGGCCACATCGGGCGTCCCGGCCTGTACGAGGCCCCGTTCGGCATCACCCTCGGCGAGCTACTCGCCCTCGCCGACGGCTGCACCGGGAACCCCGCAGCAGTTCTGCTCGGTGGAGCGGCAGGCATGTTCGTCACCCCCGACCACTTCGACATACCGCTCACGCTCGAGAACACCCGCGGCGCCGGCCTCACGCTGGGTTCGGGCGTCGTCATGGTCATCGACGACACGGTCGACCTGACCGGTGTGGTCACCCGCATCGCCGAGTTCTTCCGCAACGAGTCCTGTGGCCAGTGCGTGCCGTGCCGGGTCGGTACCCAACGCCAGTACGAGGTCCTCGTCGAGTTGACCACCTCGGGTTCGCTGAGCGCCGACCGCCGCGTGCTCATCGACGACATGGCCGTCGCCATGGCCGATGCGTCCATCTGCGGTCTCGGCCACACCGCCGCCTCCGCCGTCCGCTCGGCCATCGACCTGGGGCTCGTCGGGGCAGACCCCGCCCTACCATCGCACCCATGACCGCGACCGAGCCCGCTATCGAGACGGCCGTCACGATCCGAATCGACGACACCGAGGTGGCGGTGCCGACCGGCTCCACGATCCTCGACGCCTGTCGCAGCGTGGGCGTCGAGACGCCGACCATCTGCTACGCCGACACGCTGACCCCGGTCAACGCGTGTCGGGTGTGCGTGGTCGAGGTCGAGGGCAGCCGCACGCTCGTGCCTGCGTGCTCGCGCCCGGCAGAGGAGGCGATGATCGTCCACACCGACTCCGACCGTGTCCGCCACAGCCGCAAGATGGTGCTGGAGTTCCTGGCCACGGGCGTCGACCTGTCCCAGGCCGACGACCTCGGCCGATGGGCTGCGCACTACGGCGCCGACCCCGATCGCTACGGCCCGTCGGTGCAGAAGATGGACGAACCCATCCGCATCCAGGACCAGCTCTACATCCGTGACTACGACAAGTGCGTCCTCTGCTACAAGTGCGTCGAGGCGTGCGGCGACGACGCCCAGCACACCTATGCCATCTCGATCGCCGGCCGCGGCTACGGCGCCCGGGTGTCCACCGAGTTCGATGTCGAGCTGCCCGATTCGGCGTGCGTCTACTGCGGGAACTGCGTCGCGGTGTGTCCGACGAACGCGCTGCAGTTCTTCAGCGAGTACCAGCTGCGCGAGGCCGACGACTGGCGGCCCGAGGACCAGACCGTCACCACCACGGTGTGCTCGTACTGCGGGGTCGGCTGCAACCTCGAGCTGCACGTCCAGGACAACGCGATCGTCAAGTGCACCTCGCCCGACGACCACGACGTCACCCGGGGCAACCTCTGCATCAAGGGCCGTTTCGGCTGGTCCTACGTCTGAGCTCCTCGTCTCGGTCGGCACGAGGGGCGTGGACTGCTGGGTCTGATGCCGTCGCGCGTCGGGGCAGTGTTCTCCCGAGCTCTGCGAGGCACGGTGACGGTGGGGCTGATACCTCCGGATTTCTGTGCTGGGACGGGGAATCGTGGCTTTTCAGGCGGGACTCGAATAGCTCATTAAGGGTACATCCGTACCATGAACCTGGTTGTGGGTGTCCTGTGACCTCTCTAGGGTGGGGCGCCACCCGCCGGTGACGGACGTCGTCGCGGGCCGCTCGAAGAGGGGAATACCCGAGAATGAACTGGAATCGACTCGACCGCGCTCGACGAAGCGCGACGCCGATCGAACTCGACCTGATCGAGCACTACGCAGCGGGCTCGGTGAGCCGCCGCGACTTCGTACGCCGTGGCACGATCATCGGTCTCAGCGTCCCGATGATGGGCGCCGTCCTGGCCGCGTGCGGCGATGACGACGACGCCGGATCCGGCGACGAGCGACGGCGACACCGCCTCTGCGGGCGGCGGTGGCACCGCCGTTGACGGCGGGTCGATGATCGTGGCGGTCCAGACCCCGTCGAGCCCGCTCGATCCGGTGAACATGCTCGACCTCGGCACCTACAACATCTGCTCGCAGTGCTTCGAGCCCTGGTCGGCAGCGACCCGAGCGGCAGCGACATCGCGGCCACGGGTCTGGCCACTGGTTGGACGCCGAACGAAGCGTTCGACGTCTGGACCTTCGACCTGCGCCCCGACGCCGTGTGGCAGGACGGCACGCCCTTCACCTCAGCGGATGTTCGCGGCGACGTTGGATCGCCTCGTCGAGGCGGGCAACCCGGGCCTGCGCGGCATCATCGAGACCGGATCGGTCGATGCGTCGGACCCCACCAAGGCAGTCATCCAGCTGACACGGCCCAACGGCAATCTGCCGGTGCTGGTGTCACTGTTCAACCCCCAGTCGATCATCACCCCGGTCGCGTTCGAGACGGGCACCACGCTCGACGGCTCGCCGAACGGAACCGGTCCGTTCCGCCTCGAGAGCTACGACCGAGGGCGGCAGCGCCAACTTCGTCCGCAACCCGGATTGGTGGGGCGGTCGAGACGCCGCTCGACGCAATCGAACTGCAGACGTTCGACAGCATCGACACCGCCGTGACGGCCATGCGCGAAGGCTCGATCGACGCACTCCAGCAGTTCCAGGTCATCGGCGGCGAGGCGCTGCTCGATGCCGACGACTTCACCACCATCGTCCAGCAGGGCTCTGCGCACCGTCGCATCTGGATGAACACCCAGAACGGCAACGAGTTCACCGACAAGCTGGTCCGTCAAGCCCTCGCCTGGAGCCTCGACCGTGAAGAGATGGTCGACCTGTTGTTCGCCGGCGGTGCCCGCATCGCCAACGACCATCAGGTGATCGACTCGCTGCCGTTCTATGACCCCGATGCCGTCGAGCAGCGGTCCAAGAACGTCGAGCGGGCCCGTGAACTGCTGGCCGAGGCCGGCGTCGACGAGGTCAACGCAGTCCTCAACACCGGCGACATCCAGGACATCCCCGACCTTGCCGCCATCGTGCAGCGCAACGCCGCAGAGGTCGGCATCAACCTCGAGATCAACACGCAACCGAACTCGACCTTCTACGGCGACAGCTGGTGTCCCGAGAGCGCCGAAGGCGAACCCCCCTGCTTCAACTCCGACCCGATCGGCATCGTCGACTGGGGCCACCGTCCGGTGCCCGACGTCTACTTCACCTCGAATCTCTTCACTGATGGCGTCTGGAACGCCTCGGTGTATGCGAACCCGGACTTCGACAACCTCGTCACGCAATACGAGGCGTCCAAGACGGTCGAAGAACAGACGGCTGCGATCTCGGAAATCCAGAAGACACTCTGGGAAGACGTACCCGGCGCGATCCCGTACTTCTTCGACTACCTGTCCGGGCATTCGACCGAGATCGAGGGAGTGGTGGCTACGGCGCTCGGGCACACGCTCCTGGGCGGCGCAACCCGGGTCGAATAGCAGTTCTCCGTCCCGTCGACGTCGTGTCTGAACTCGGCGTCGACGGGACCGGACCGTCCGCTCCACCGGAAGGAAACACCACAAGATGACGCGCTACCTGATGCGGCGTATTGCGCTGTCGATCGTCACGCTGTTCATCCTGCTCATCGTGGTGTTTCTCCTCACGAGCGTCTTCCCGAGCGATCCGGCACGGGTGATCGCGGGACCCTTCGCGTCCGAGGAGACCTACCTGGACATCCGCGAACGCATCGGTGCCGACGATCCTGCCATCCAACAGTTCGGTGACCTCCTGGTCAGCACGGTCACCTTCGACTTCGGCAACTCCTTCGAACTCGACGTGCCGGTCAGCGATCTGCTGTTCCCCGCGCTGGGACGCTCAGCGCTGCTCGTGGCCTTCGCGCTGCTGTTGACCGTTCCGTTGAGCATCGCCGGAGGCATCCTGGCCGCCCGCAGGAAGGACACGGTGCTCGACCGGTCCATCGTCACGCTCGGCCTGGCCAGTGCATCGATCCCCGAGTTCGTGTCCGGGGTGATCCTCCAGTACGTCATCGGCGTCCGCCTCGGTTGGTTCCCCGCGATCGCCGATGCTCCCGACGGCATCCAGCTTTCTCACCACCCTCAACCACCTGGTGCTACCGGCGCTGGCGATCGTGTTCGTCTACTTCGGCTACATCGCCCGTGTGGCTCGAGCCGGCACGGTTGCCGCCTTCGACTCGGACTACGTGCGCACGGCATACATGAAGGGCCTGTCGAACCGCGACGTCATCAGGACGCCACATCCTGCGCAACGCCCTGCAACCAACGGTTGCGGTGATCGGCACCCAGATCGGGTACCTCTTCGGAGGCCTGGTCGCCCTCGAGGTCATCTTCAACTACGACGGGCTCGGCAACTTGATCTTCAACGCCGTGAACAAGCAGGACCTGGCCGTGCTGCAGGCCGGGGTGATCGTCGTCGCCCTGATCTTCATGGTGTCGACGCTGGTCGCCGATCTCGTCGATCGCCTGGATGAATCCCAGGGCTCGACTGGTGGGAGAAGGCCAATGACCATCCTGGATCCGCTCGAACCCGAGCACGAGGACCGCCGACGACATCGAGCGCGATCAGAACGAAGATCTCGGGCTCGGACCCGAGATCGAAGATCCGGCCATCGATGTCGTCGCGGAACGCAAGCAGGCCAAGCGTGAGCGCCGCAGGCTGCTCTGGCGCAGCCCAGCCTTTGTGCTCGGCATGATCGTCATCGCCTTCTGGGTCTTCTGCGCGCTCTTCCCGGACCTGGTGTCTCGCTACGACCCGCTCGCGAGCGTCGAGGGAGCCGATGGGTCACGTCTCCGGCAGGTGTCGCCAACCGGCGATGCGTGGTTCGGGACAGACCAGCTGGCACGCGACGTCTTCTCACGAACGATGGCCGGCGCCCGCGCCGTGCTCACCATCGCCCCGATCGCTGCGCTGATCGCAACGGCTGCCGGGACGATGCTCGGCCTCATCATGGGCTACTACCGGGGATGGGTCGATGAGATCCTCGGGCGCATCATCGAAGGCATCCTGTCGATCCCGGTCATCTTGTTGGCGCTGCTCGCCGCGACGATGCTCGGCGACTCGCGCCTCGTCGTGACGCTGATCATCGCCACACTGTTCACACCCATCGTCACCCGGACGATTCGGGCTTCGGTGATCTCCGAGGCCCAACTCGACTACGTCACCTCGGCGAAGCTTCGCGGCGAGGGCTCGATGTTCATCATGGTCCGGGAGATCCTGCCGAACATCACCGGGACCATCGTGGTCGAGCTGACTGTTCGGATCGGTTACGCAATCTTCACCGTTGCGCGACGCTGGCGTTCCTGGGACTGACCGCTGGTGGCGATGTCACCACCCCGAACTGGGGCACCGACATCAACCAGACCTACGGCCTCATCCAGGACGACGTCTGGTGGCCCACGCTCTTCCCGGCGCTTGCGATCGCGACCCTCGTCATCGCCGTCAATCTGGTGGCGGACACACTCGAACGCGTCAACAAGGCCTGAACAGGACCGCCGACCACACATGACCGACACCGCTGAAGCTCCAAGCCCCGATCACTCCGAGGCCGATGCGTACGCACTGCGAGTCCGCGATCCTCGAACTCGCCTACGTGGTGCGCGGTATCCCCCGTGAAGTGCTTCGTGGCGTCACGTTCGATGTCAAGCCCGGTGAGGCCTATGGCCTCGTCGGCGAATCGGGTTGTGGGAAGAGCACCACGGCCTACGCAGCGTTGCGCTATCTGCCGAGCAATGGGCTGATCACCGGCGGCAGCATCGAGCTCTCCGGCACCGACATCACCGACATCTCGAATCGCGAGCTGCGCGAGCTGCGGGCCACGAGAGTGTCGATGGTGTACCAGGATCCGGTTTCGTCGATGAACCCGTCGCTGCGGATCGGGCGCCAGGTCACCGAGTGCCTTCATCCTGCTCGGCCAGTCCAAGAGCGAAGCCACGGCGAGCGCACGAGAGGCGCTGGTCAAGGTTCGCATCGCGGACCCCGACAGCGTCATGGAGCGCTATCCGTACCAGTTGTCGGGCGGCATGTTGCAGCGCGTCGTCATTGCGATGGCGCTCGCCGGAGACCCGGAGCTGTTGGTGCTCGACGAACCAACGACGGGCCTCGATGCCACCGTCGAAGCCGAGGTCCTCGATCTCATCCGCACCCTGCGCGCCGAAACCGGCGCTGCGGTGTTGCTGATCGCCCACAATCTCGGCGTCATCCGCACCATGTGTGACCGCGTCGGCGTCATGTACGCCGGCAAGGTCGTGGAAGAGGGCGATGCCCAACGGGTCTTCGACAGCCCGCAGCACCCGTACACCATGGGGTTGTTGAACGCGATTCCCCGCAAGGGTCTGCGCAAGACCGACCGGGCACTGTTCACCATCCCCGGCAACCTGCCCCAGATCGGCACGTCGCTACCCACCTGTGTGTATGTCGACCGTTGTCCCCTTGCCGACGACAAATGCCGGACGGAGGCACCGCCGGTGGTGGAGGTCAGCGATGGCCACAGCACCCGCTGCCATCACGTGTCACGCATGGACGACATGCCCCAACCCGCCCGACACCGACCTCGAGGTCGACATCGGCGACGACGAGATCATCGAGCTCGACGGTGTGTCGAAGACGTTTCGCCAGCGCGGCCAGGACATCCCGGCGCTGGTGAGCGTCGACCTCGGATTTGCCGAGGGCGAGACGCTCGGCCTGGTGGGCGAGTCCGGATCGGGCAAGAGCACGCTGGCCAAGACGCTGCTCGGCGTGCACTCCCACGACGACGACGGCGGTGAGATCAATCTCGACGGCACCGCCATGAAACCCGGCGCCACCGACCGGCGAGACGAGGCCCTTCGGGCCATGCAGATGGTCTTCCAGAACCCCGACTCGGCCCTCAACCGCATGTGGTCGGTACGACGCATCCTGAAGCGCACCGTGGTGAAACTCACCGGCGTGAAGGGTGCAGCCGCAGATCAGCGGGTCGAAGAGCTGGCTGCTGCGATGCGGCTGTCGCCGCGTCACCTCGACATGAAGCCCCGTCAGCTCTCGGGTGGCTTGAAGCAGCGTGTCGCCATCGCTCGGGCGTTCGCCGGCGACCCCCGCGTCGGTGGTGTGTGACGAACCCACCAGCGCGCTCGACGTGTCGGTTCAGGCGGCCATATTGAATCTGCTGGCAGATCTGCAGGTCCGCGAGCGCACCAGCTACCTGTTCATCACCCACGACATCGGCGTGGTCCGCTACCTCGCCGACCGCATCGCGGTGATGTATCTGGGTCGCATCATGGAGCTCCGCGCCCACCGACGCCATGTTCGATGGCCCCAACCACCCCTACACCGAGGCGCTGCTGTCGGCGGTGCCCAGCGTCGACGGCAGTGTCAAGGACCGCATCCCCCTCGACGGCGAGATCCCGAGCCCGAAGGACCCGCCGTCGGGTTGTGTGTTCCACACTCGCTGCCACCGGTTCATCCCCGGGACCTGCGATGTCGCCGAGCCGCCGTTGGTGGAGATCCGCCCCGGTCACAGCATCCGGTGCGTCATCCCCGCCGATGAGCTCGCCGCTGCCCAGGCGTCGGATCGGCCCGCAGCAGCGGGTGGCACCGCGACCGCCTGACGCTGCGGCGGCTTCGGCGGGAACAATCGGTTCGTGGCATCCTCACCAGAGCAGGAGCGCAGGGGGAGCCCATGAGCGACGACACCGCAGCGAGCGACCAGAAGGTCGATCAGGTCTGGGAGACACCGAGCCACGACGAGATCGTCGAGCTCACCAAGATGCACGTCGAGGCCATGGAGATGACCGACGACGATCTCGTGTGGGTGCAGGCCGGCATGCCCCACGTGTTGCTGCACACCATCGGGCGCAAGTCGGGCAACGAGCACAAGGTGGCGTTGCCGACCTGGACCGATCCCGGCGGTGACCGGATCATCGTGGCGTCGTTCGCCGGTGCTCCGGGCAATCCATCGTGGTTCGTGAACCTGCGCGATCGCGACGCGAACCCGCGGGTGCGGTGTCGGGTCCAGCGGGGACACTTCTGGGCGGACCAGCAGATCCTGATGGGCCCCGAGCGCGACGAGTTGTGGGACCTGTTGGTGGCGGATCGTGCGTGGTACGCCGACTATCAGGCCAAGACCGACCGCACGATCCCGCTGGTGCGCCTCCCCGAGACCGAGGCCATCACCGACTGATTGCTCTGGCGCCGACAATGGTCGCCAGGGCAGCCATCCTCGGCGCCGGAACGGTCGGTGGGCGCGCCTGGCGCCGTAATCGGTCGTCAGGGCGACAGTTCTCGGCGCCAGAACGGCTGGTCGGCGGCACCACCACCTGAGGCTGTCAGCCGGTCGACCCACCACCGGTGGAGGCCTCGGCCAGCGCAGCGATGCCCTCGAGGACCTGGCCCATTGCTGCTTCGTGTTCGTCGAGGCGACGGCGCACGATCGTCGCCTCGTCATCGGGGAGCCGCTCCACGACCTCTGTGAGTCCCGACGGGCCGGGGCCCAGCGCCAGACGGAACCGCAGCCGGGTGCCGCCGTCACGAGGCTCCAGCTCGAAACGCCAACGGGCACCCGGGTTGTCGGGGTCGCTCGTGCACCAGCCGAACGCCCTCCGGGCCTCGTAGACGTCGACCCAGCACGCAACCTCCCACTCGCCGCGGCGGGGGTGCTGGTTGCTTCCCACGAAGCGGCGACCCAACGACGCCTCGCCGTCGGGAGCGTCGTCACCCCAGTGCACCGCCACCACCTCGTCGCTGAACCGGACCGGGACACCGATGTCGCTCACCAACTCCCACACCACCCGCGGATGCGCAGCGATGTCCCGTTCGACGACGACACCGGGTTGGTCGGCCAACCGCAGCGGCCCGTCGATCGGCTGATCGGTGGTGCGTCCCCACCGGTCGGCGAACATGATCTGGCGAGCCGGCGTGCGCTGGACCCGCCGGAACTCGGTGCCGATGGTCCACGCCACCGGCAGCATCGCCACCGGCGTGACGTCGTCGGGGATCGCGAGCAGCTCGCCGAGGCGGTCCCGCTCGGTCAACACCGCCGTGGTCCACGCCGTCCCCAGCCCGCGAGCCCGCAAGGCCACACAGAAGCTCCATGCCGACTGGAGCACCGAATCGAACAACCCCGGGCGGCCGCTGCCGTCGTGACGGCCGACGATGGCCGGGATGACGATGGCCGGCACATCGGCCAGATGCTCGGCCAGGTGCGCAGCCGAGCGCATCATCGACTCGTCAGGGTGGCCGGTACCCGCCAGACGATCTCGCGCGTCGATCATCCAGTTTCCGGCGCACTCGCGGTAGAGCTCCGCCAGCGACGCCTTGACCTCGGGGTCTCGCAGCACCAGCCACCGGCGCGCCGAGCGATTGCCGCCCGTCGGTGCCTGTTCGGCGATGTCGATGCAGTCGGCGATGATGTCGTCGTCGACGGGCCGGGTGAGGTCGAGCCGCAGCCGAACCGAGCGGGTCGTGGCCAATGCCTCGTCGACCGAGGTGGTGTCGATGTCCATTCGGCACAGTGTGGCTGTTTGCGCCCGACGGCGCCGGTGCGCTTCGCTTGGACGATGCCCAGCGACCACGACGAGCACGACAACGACGACCACGGCCATCACGGTCATCACGGCATCACGGCATCACGGCCATGACCATCGACGGCCACGCCATCACGGCCATGACCACGACCGGGGGCTCTCGGGCATCGTCCGGTACCTGCGTCATGCCCCTCGTATGTGGCGGTCCCCGGTCAACGATGCCGTCGTCGAGCTGGTCGCACCACAGCGCGGCGAGACCGTGATCGACATCGGCGCAGGGATGGGCGCGGGAGTCGTACGGGTCGCCGCAGCCGGTGCCCATGTCATCGCCGTCGAGCCCACGCCGTTCATGCGAGCGACGTTGCAGGTCCGCCGCCTGTGCCAGCGAGCCCGCAAGCGGATCGACGTGGCCGACGGCGCCGCCGAAGCGCTCCCCGCACCCGACGCCGGTGCCCAGGCCGTCTATGCGGTCAACACCATGCACCACTGGGTCGACCCCGACGTCGCAGTCCACGAGATCGCCCGGGTGCTCGCTCCCGGCGGCCGTGTGCTCCTCGTCGACGAGGACTTCGACAACCCCGACCATCCCGACCACGAACGCTTCAGCGCCGAAGGCCACAGCCACCCCTTCACCATGGCGACCGCCGAGGTCATGGGCGAGCGGCTCGGAAACGCCGGCCTGATCAACATCGACACGACCCTGGATCGCGTCGCCGATCGACCCGTCATCGCCGTTCGGGCCATCGCCCCGAGCTGAGCCGACGGCGCGCACCGGCCGCGCCTGCAAGACTTCGACGATGATCGAGTTCCATGATCCCCGCGCCCAGCCCGGGGTCCCTGTCGAGTCCTACGAGCTCGGCATCGACCTGGCCGACGCCGACCAGGTCACCGTCGGGTTGGTGGCCAACGGGTTTCCCGACTCGGTGGCCTTCCTCGACCACGTCGAGAAGTCCCTCGCCGAGGCGCTGCCCGGCGCAGTCTTCCGCCGGTGGAACAAGGGCAATGCATCGGCGGTGGTCTCCGACGAGATGCTCGGCGAGATCGTCGCCGAGTCCCGGGCCGTCGTCGCCGCCTACGGCCATTGAGGAAGCTGCACCACCGGCACCGTGCGTGACGGCGTTCTCATCGCCCGCCAGGGCATCCCTGCAGTGGCGCTGGTGACCGACGACTTCTGGGCCCAAGGCGATTTCGTCGCCCGCTCGGTCGGCTTGCCCGACCTCCCGAGGGTCCGCCTGCCCCATCCGGTGGCCGGCACCGGCGCCGAGAACATGGCGCGGATCGCTGCGGAGATCACCCCGGCCGTCCTCGCCGCATTGGCGGGCCAGGCGTGACCACCACCGACGTGGCCGCACCCACGCTGTACGCCGCGGACGAGGCGGCAGCGGTCGAGCTGCTGCACGAGCTCGGCTGCACCGACGGCCTGCCCGTCGTCGTGCCCACCCATGACCGGGTCGACCGCATGGTGCTCGCGACCGGCCTCGACCCCGACCTGGTCCTCGGGTCGATGGGCCCGAACCTCGGTGCGTGCCGGATCGATGCCCTGGCGGCCGCAGCGGTGATGGCCGGCTGCCTGCCCGACCACGCCCCGATCGTCGTCGCCGCAGCTCGGGCCGTCATGGATCCGGCCTTCGACCTCACCGAGATGCAGGCCACCACCCACGCCACCACACCGCTGGTCATCGTCAACGGTCCCGCCGCCGAATGGTGCGGCGTGGCCTCGGGCTACGGCGCCCTCGGCCCGGGCCATCGGGCCAACGCGTCCATCGGTCGTGCCCTCCGGCTGGCGATGATCAACATCGGCGGTGGCCGCGCCGGGATCTCCGATATGGCGCTGCTCGGCAGTCCAGCCAAGTTCACCTGTTGCATCGCCGAGGACGCCGACGCGAGCCCCTTCGCACCCCTCCACACGTCGCCGCGGCTTCGCGGCCGATGCCTCCACGGTCACCGTGATCGGCACCGATGGCCCGCACTCGGTCATCGGGGTCACCGATGGCGACGACCCCACCTCCGCCGACCGTCTCCTGACATCGTTGGCGTCGGCCTTCGCACACCCGGCGACGAACAACATGGTCCTGCGCAACGGGCAGGCGGCGCTCGCGCTCAACCCGGATCATGCGACCGCGCTCGCCGAGGCCGGGTTCGGCGCCGAGGACATCGCCGAGGCCATCGTCGAACGGGCGGTCATGACCGGCGCCGACCTCGCGACGACCGCAGCCATGGGACGGCTCAAGCCAGAGCGCACCTACCGCTGCTTCCGCAGTGCCGAGGACCTGCTGATCTTCGTCGCCGGCGGGGGCGGGCTCTACTCGACGGCATTTCCGTCGTGGTGCGCCGGCCCGTCGGCGAACCGTGCGGTGACGGTTGCGATCGACATCGGCCAAGCCTGCGAGATCCCCGGAACCTGAACCCCTTCGACCACGCGACGTGGGCCGAGGCGCGCCGCTACGCTGCGCGGCGTGACGACGAGCGAGGTCGAACCGACGACCGTGGTCCAGGGCGGGCCGGCCATCTCGTCACGCAACGTCGCGGCGGCCAGCTGGGCGCTGTTCTGTGGCCTCGCGCTCATCATGGTGGGCAACGGCTTGAATGGCGCGGTCCTCGGCATTCGATCCGAGGCCGAAGGCTTCGGCCTCGCCGTGTCCGGTCTGGTCATGGCCTCGTTCTTCGCCGGCTTCTTGGCCGGTACCTCCTTCGCCGAATACGCATTGCGCACGGTCGGTCACATCCGGGTGTTCGCGGCCCTGGCATCGACGGCCTCGAGCGCCGTTCTCATCCACACCGTGGTGGTCGATCCATTCGTCTGGGCGGTGCTGCGGTTCATCTTCGGTGCCTGCATGGCCGGCCTCTACGTCGTCGTCGAGTCGTGGCTCAACGACCTGGCCACCAACGCCACCCGCGCTCGCATCCTGGCCATCTACATGGTGGTCAGCATGGGTGTCACTCGCGGCCGGGCAATTGCTGTTGAACATCGCCGATCCGTCGGGCTTCACACTCTTCGTCGTGGCATCGGTGCTCGTGTCCATGTCACTGGTGCCGGTCACCCTGTCGGCCTCCAGCGCCCCGCCGTTGGTGGTGCCCGAACCGATGAACCTGCGGTCGTTGATCCGCGTCGTGCCATCGGGCGTGTTCTCGTCGTTCTGCGTCGGCGCAGGTTTGGGGACGCTGTTGGCGCTTGGGCGCCGTGTACGGCGCGGCTGGTCGGCATGTCGGCGGCGCGGATCTCGCTGTTCCTCGCCGCGCCGATGGTGGCGTCGGTCGTGTCGCAATGGCCCATCGGGTTGCTGGCCGACCGGTTTCCCCGACGCGCCGTGATGATCGTGGTGGCGACGGTGGCGGCCTCGGCCTCGGCGTCGCTGTTGGTGATACCTGCGGGCAGCGACACGGCGATCGTCGCCATGTTCGTGGTCGGTGCCGCTGCCTACCCGCTCTATTCGCTCACGCTGGCCTACAGCAACGACTGGTTGCCGCCGGAGCAGATCATGGGAGCGAGCGCCGCGCTCGTGCGCATCAACGGCATCGGTGCCCTCGTCGGGCCACTCGTGACGGCGGTCTTGATGGCGGCCATCGACCCCGAGCATGTACTTCGTGGTGATGTGCACGGCAAACGCCCTCATCGCGGTCTTCCTCGGGTACCGGGCCATGGTTCGTGACGCCCTGCCCATGAGTCGCCAGCGTCGGCTACGTGGCGTTCCCCGGTCGGGCGACGGCCGCGGCGGCGGCCCTGACCCGGCGACCGCGTGCCGAGCGACGGACAACTCCTGCGCGACCACGCAGCTGATCGTCGACCGAACGACCGCGTCGCACGGCGTGATGGCAGCCGCGAGCTCGCGCCGGGAGCGTGTCAGGCGTCGGGGTTGGCTTCGTCGAGGATGGGCTCGTCGGGCAGCGGCTGCACCTTGGCGCGGCGACGGCGTCGCGTGGGGATCATGTCTCGCATCTCCTCGAGCTTGCCGAAGCACAGGAGCCGGTCGTTGGCCTCGAGCACGCGGTTACCGCGGGGGTTGGGCACGACGTGCGTGCCGCGGTGCAGGGTCAACACCGTGATGTCGCGATCGCGGAGTCCGGACTCGGTCAGGGTCTGGCCGACCAGGTGGGCATCGTCGCGCACCAACAGCTCGGCGACGCCGTACCCGGTGCTGACCGTGAGGCGTTGGCGGACGTCGAGCTCGGGAAAGGCGACTTGGTTCGCGATGTAGTCGACGATGGCGCCGGCCACATCGAGATCGGTCGCTTCCTCGATGCCGCGCAGTCCCGGTGAGGAGTTGACCTCCATCACCATCGGCCCGTCATTGCCCTCGAGCATGTCGACGCCCGCGACCCGCAGACCCATGATCTGAGCGCAGCGCACAGCGGTCGCCTCGTACTCGGGGGTGAGCTCGACCCGCTCGGTGGTGCCACCGCGGTGCACATTCGATCGGAACTCGTCGCCCGAGGCGCTGCGGCGCATCGCGGCGACGACCCGATCGCCCACGACCAGTGCTCGGATGTCCTTGCCGCGGCTCTCGGCGATGAACTGCTGGATCAACACGTTCTGTTTCGTGGACTGCAGGGTCTCGATGATCGCCTCTGCGACCTTGGTGTCCGGTGCGAGGATGACGCCGATGCCCTGGGTGCCCTCGAGCAGTTTGATGACGACAGGGGACCCACCCACCCGCTCGATCGCTGCGAGCACGTCGGCGCGGTCGCGCACGAACGTCGTGGCCGGCATGCCGATGTCGTGGCGCGACATGATCTGGATTGCCCGCAACTTGTCGCGCGAGTTCGCGATGCCGTTCGCCGTATTGGGCGTGTAGACGTCCATCTGTTCGAACTGGCGGACGACGGCGGTGCCGAAGTAGGTGATCGACGTGCCGATGCGCGGGAGCACGGCGTCGTAATCCGACAACGGCTTCCCTCGGTACTGCAGATCGGGTTCGTCGCCCGAGAGGTCGATCGCGAACCGCAACGTGTTCAGGACCCGCGCCGTGTGGCCACGCTCGATCGCCGCTGACTTGAGGCGCATCGTCGAGTAGGTCCGCGGTTCCCTCGAGAGGATGGCAAGCTTCACGTGCGCTCCAGGTGGGTTGCGTCGATGGAGGCCCCATCATGGTGGTCATCTTGTGTGGTCACAACGTGGCGTGCAGGCACGGCGAGAACGGTCGAGGTGAATCCGAGTTGATCCAGCCGAAGCAGCGGGATGACACGTTGGCGTTGCCTGCGCTCGGGTGGCGTGAGTGGGTGGGTTTCCCCGACCACGGCGTCGAGTGGGTGAAGGCCAAGGTCGACACCGGGGCCCGCACGTCGTCGCTCCATGCCTTCGACCTCCGGCGCTTCGACCGCGACGGCGTGCCCTGGGTGAGCTTCGAGATCCACCCCTGGCAACGGTCGACTGCCGATTCGGCCAGGGTGGAGGTTCCGGTGTTCGACGAACGTCTGGTGCGACCGTCCACCGGCGAGCCCCAACTCCGTCAGGTGGTGAAGATGCCGGTGCGCATCGCCGACCGGGTCAGTTCGGTCGAACTCACGCTGACGCGCCGCGACACGATGGGGTTCCGGATGCTCCTCGGCCGCCAGGCGGTGCGGGGTCGCTACCTGGTCGATCCGGGTCGGTCCTACCTCGGGGGCCGACCGCCGAAGGCCACCCGAGCAGCGAACCTCGCACCCGAAGGCGGCGAAGCATGAACGAACCACCGCTCCGGGCCCCGGCGGCTGTTGTCGTCGGTGGCGCTGCGGTGCCTGCGGGGGAGCGGGCCGAGATCAGCATCCCCATCGGTCGCCTGGTCACGGGCGAGCGCATGTCGTTGCCGGTCATGGTGCTCCACGGCGCCCTCCCCGGCCCCACGGTGTGGATCAACGGCGCCATCCATGGCGACGAGATCGGTGGCGTGGAGATCATCTCCCGAGTCCTGCGCACGCTCGACCCGAAGACGATGGCCGGCACCGTGCTGGCGGTGCCGGTGGTCAACGTGCATGGGTTCGTGACCGGCGACCGCTACCTGCCCGACCGGCGCGACCTGAACCGGTCATTCCCGGGATCGGCCTCGGGTTCGCTCGGCGCGCAGGTCGCCCACCTGTTCATGAGCGAGATCGTCGCTCGCGCCGGCATCGGCATCGACCTGCACACCGGCAGCGACCATCGCACCAACCTGCCTCAGATCCGGGCCGATCTCGACGACCCCACCACCCGACTGCTCGCAGAGGTGTTCGGTGCGCCGGTGATGATCCACGCTCGCACCCGCGATGGATCGCTGCGCCACGCAGGCACCAAGGCCGGGGCCACTGTGTTGTTGTACGAGGCGGGCGAGGCATCGCGTTTCGACGAAGATGCGATCGCTGCGGGTGTGGCCGGCGTGCTGCGGGTGTTCGCCGCGGTCGGGCTCATCGAACCCGTGGTGCCGCCGGCGCCACGGCCGTCGGTCTCGCGTCGCACTTCTTGGATGCGGGCCCGCCGCAGCGGCATCGTGCATCTCGAGATCGAGCCCGGAGCCCGAGTACGCCGCCGGCAAGAGCTCGGCACCATCGACGACACGTTCGGGAATCGGCTCGCAGTGGTGCGTGCACCCTTCGACGGGGTGGTCGTCGGTCTCACGCGTCACCCGCTGGTGAACCGTGGTGACGCCATGGTGCATCTCGCCGAGATCGAATCGGACGAGGGTCAGGATCCGACCCCGGCGAGCTGACACCCGCTGCTCACCCGCGCCTCAGGGGCGCCGGGTCTCACAGCCGCGGATACGATCCCTGCCTTTCTCTCCGAAACACGTGTCGCGTCCCGGGCCACCGATGATGCGGTCGCCGCCGCCACCGCCGCAGATGATGTCATTGCCGCCTCGACCACGGATGACGTCCTTGCCGCCCCGCGCCACGATCACGTCGTTGCCGGCGGTGCCGCGGATGACATCGGCGCCAGAGGTTCCGACGATGGTGGCCGGCCGGCCGTTGCAGCGGGGGTTGGAGCCGGCGCCCGAGCCGTTGAACGAGCTGTTCAGGGTGATCTGGATCTTGCCGGTGTCGGTGTCGCCGTCGGCGTCACGAATCTGGTACGTCGCCCCGAACGTGCCGAAGCTGGAGGTACCGGGATTGCCCGTGATCCGACAGCCGCGCAGGCGGAGGTCCGGCGGCAACGAGCCGCGGGTGATGCTGACGCGGGTCCGGCCGTCGCCGGTGTCGTCGTTGCGGCAGATGTTTGCGCTGAACCGGTCGAAGACCCTGCCGCTGAAGACGTCGTTCTTGGCTCGTGGCACCTCGGAGACCTGGTCGATCGCGAACGCGAACAGGTTCCCGAGGAAGACGCCATTGTCGCCGTCGAGGTTCGTACGGACGGTGCCCTCGTCGGAGAGGATGATCACGTGGCCGTTGCCGACCTTGCGCTCGATGATGGCGGCACGGCCGTTCGGGTGGGTGGCGACGCGCTTCCATGCCCGGTCGAAGCCGGGGGCGAGGTACCCGACGGTGCCGTCGGTCCAGATCCGTGACCACGAATCGAATGGGCCTCGCACGATCGGGTGGCTGCCCGAGCCGGCCGGGCGCAACCGGGGGCAGGTGGGCTGTCCGTCGATGTCGTCCTGATTCGGGATCTCGCCGGGGTTGCCGCAGTGCCGCCACGGGTCGCCATTGGGGTCGGTGTCGTCGGCGGGGATGTCGAAGCCCTCGGTCGGGGCCCCGAAGATCTCGCCGAGTCGGTCACTGAACTGGTTGTCCTCGGCCGCGATGAGGACGCCACCGTCGCGTTCGACCCAGCGGCGGATGATGCGGAGCTCCCCGCGGCTGTAGGAGTTCTCGCTGACGAAGCCGTCGAAGAGGATGTCGGCGTCTGCGAGGTACTCGGCGGTGATCCGGGTGGGTCGTCCGTCGAACCCGTCGGTGTGTTCGTGGATGGCCAGCCCGGCGATCCGGACGGTGCCGTTCGGCCCGAAGTTGTCGGGGTCGCTGAGGAATTCGTTGGCCGGGGCACCCTGGGAGAAGCAGTCGATGGTGAAGGCCTGGCTGAGTCGCCCGGCCTTGATGATCGGGACCGATGCGTCGGGCGCATACACCTGATAGTCGATCGTCCGCCACGGACCGTCACCCAGCGCATCGCTCTCGGCACGGACCTCGAACCGGTAGTTGCCCACCTGGTTGGGTGTGCCACCCAGACGAAGTCGGGCGGGTCGGTTCGGATCGATGTCGAGGGCGGCACCGGGCGGGAAGTCGCCGCGAACGGAGATGCTGTCCACCGGCGCACTCACCTCCAGGCTGGTGCAGGCACGATGGCCGACGTCGTGCCTCTGCAGGCCCGGGTCGGTGATGACCGGTCCGGCCTGGGCTGCCGCAGGCGACGAGCCGATGGTGGCGAACAGTGCAGCGAACGTGGCGAACGCGAGGGCAATGGACCAGAGCGTTCGGGGGCGGGTGCGGTGTGACATCGGTGCTCCTGGTGCCGACGCGAACGTTCGGCAGCTGGGGGTAGGTTCCTGCGCCGTTGTGCACCCGGGTCGTGGCCGTCCCTCACGATCCGCCGTGCGACGCAGTCATCCAGTCTGCCCGATGCTTCCGTCGCGATGCACGCGGGTGGGACAATCGGCGGTCGGGCGACCTGCCGGCGGACGCGGAACGGGCCGCCACCACCGCAGACGGTGATGGCGGCCCGACGCTCGGGCCCGGTCTCCTCGGGAGGTACCGGGTCGTTCGGATCAGGACGGTTCGACGCCGCCGCGTTCGATCTCGCAGCCACGCAGGAACGTGTCCGCTCCTCTCCCGCCGACGCAGCGGTCGTTGTCGCCGCTGTTGCCTGCCAGGCGATCGTCGCCGCCGTTGCCGCGGACGATGTCGGTCCCGGCCCCGCCCCGGGCGACGTCGTCGCCCCGGTTGCCGGTCAGGCGGTCGTCGTCGCCGTTGCCGCGCAGGTCGTCGCTGCCGCGCTTGCCGCGCACCAGGTCGTCGCCGGCGCCGCCGATACCGAGGTCGTCACCACGACCACCGACGATGGTGTCGTCACCGCGCTGGCCGATCATCTGGTCGTTGCCGAGGTTGCCCCGGATGGTGTCGTTGCCGGCGCCGCCGCAGATGATGTCGTTGCCGCCCAGGCCGATCAGGGTGTCGGGGCCGCCGAGACCGACGATCACGTCGCGCCCGTCGGTGCCGCGCAGGGTGTCGGGACCGCTGGTGCCGACGATGGTGGCCGTCTCGCCACGGCACGTCGGCAGATCGGCACCTTGCGCGATGGAGAACGAGATCATCGCGGTGTCGACGTCGCCGTCGCCGTCTTCGACCTGGTAGGTCGCCACGGAGTCTCCGGGCGTCGTCGGCGAACCGGTGACGGTGCAGTCGTCGAGTGCCAGCCCGATCGGCAGATCGCCGTCGGTGATCGTGACGTCGATGACGGGGTCGCCGGTGGAGGTGTCGTTGGCACAGAGGTCGAAGCTCAGGGCTTCGCCCGTGGTGCCGGCGACGGTGTCGTCGACGAGCTCGGGCACCGCGAACGGGTCGAGGGCATAGGCGAACAGGTTGGCCACGAAGGTCGCGTTGGACCCGTCGTAGGACTCCGTGCGCATGAGGCCTTCGTCGCTGAGCAGGATGACCCGACCGGCTTCGACGCGCCGGCTGATGACGGTGGCGTTGCCCTGGGCATCGGTGGCGATGACGGTCCAGCCCGTCGGGGCTGCACCGAACTGGCCGACGCTGCCGCTGGTGTTCAGTGCACCTGTCGACCAGTCACCGAACGGTCCGTTCACCACAGGGTGGGTGGCGCTGGCAGCGCTGAACGTCGGGCAGTCCGTGGTCGGGTCACCTGGCTCGGATGGCGTGTGGTTGCACAAGATGTTTCCGAGCACGGGTGCTCCGAAGCGTTCGCCCAGCGCATCGGCGACGTTGCGGTCCTCGGTGGCGATCAGGACGCCGCCTGCTTCGACCCAGGTTTCGATGGCGTCGATCTCGGCCGGTGCGAACGAGCCGACGGTGGGAGCGTCGTCGACCCAGCCGTCGGCGAGGACGTCGACATCGGCCAGGTAGGCGGCGTCGATCGTTGCGACCATGTCCTTGATGGCCAGGCGCTGGTCGACGGTGCCGGTCGCGCCGAAGTTGCTCAGGTCCCGGAGGGTGCCCTGGACCTCGCGGGCCTGGGAATCGCAGTCGATGGTGTAGCCACGTGGGTCGCGCCCCGCGGCGATCACCGCGTCGGCCCCGGTGTTGTCGGCCACCACGTCGATGGTGATCTCTGCGGTGGCGGTGACGTCGTCACCCGGGGCACCGGTGCCGAGGCTGTCGGTGACGGTGACCTCGAAGGTCTCCGAGCCTGCGGTGGTCGGCGTGCCGGCGATCGCATGGCGGGTCTCGGGCGACACGCTTCCGAACGCATAGGTGCTGAATCCCACGCCGGCCGGAAGCGAACCCGTCGTTGCCACGAAGCTGAGGTTCGCCTGGTCCGACGCATCCGTCGACATCGAGGTTGACGCAGAACTGGTTGCCGACCTCGGCGCCGAGGATGCCGGGCTCGTTGAGTCACCAGTGTCGGCTGGGCGCCGGCAGTGGCCAGGTTCAGGCCGACGGCCACGGTGGATGCGGCCAGAGCCAGGATGGCGAGTGCTCGCCATCGGGCGAGCGAACGGAAGCGGTGTGCCATGACGGGTCTCCTTCGTCGACCCGTGCGCGTCGCATCGGACCGACTCCGACGGTTGCGTACACCCGGGCGTGGTTCGGCGCAGCGAATGCTGCGCACCAGTCCCTCCCGGGTCCGACCAGTGTGGCGCAGCCACCATCGAAAAGCACGGAACGCGTCGGTTCTGGCTCTTTCCGTGACGATTGCTGGGTCGTACGGCGGCGATGGACCAGGTGACGCGCTGCGGGCCGATCACATCGGTGATCGGCCCGCAGGTACGTCATATCAGCTCGTGGTGAGCCCGACGCCGTGGTGGGGCGTCGCTTGGCTCGAGGTCACCTCATTGGCGACGGATCTCACAGCCGCGGAGGAACCGATCCACGCCGGGTCCGCCGATGCAGCGATCGGGCGCACCGGCATTGCCGGCCAGCCGGTCGTTGCCGGCGTTACCGACGACGCGGTCGGCACCGCCGCCACCGCGGAGCACGTCGTTGCCACCCTGACCGAAGATGCGATCGTTGCCGGCGTTGCCGCGCACGGTGTCCCTGCCGCCGCCGGCGCAGATCAGGTCGTTGCCGCCGCGCCCGCGGATGGTGTCATTGCCGCCGCGGCCGACGATGACGTCGCGTCCCGGAGTGCCAGTCAGCGTGTCGGCGCCCATCGTGCCGACGATCGTCGCGACCTCACCCTTGCATCGGAAGGTCTGGGTGGGCGGCGGGGTCGGGGTGTCCGGTTCGGTGATGGTGATCGTCACCTGGGCGGTGTCGGTGTCGCCGTCGGCGTCGGTGACCCGATATCGGGCCGTGAACGAGCCGGCCGTCGTCGGCGTGCCCTGGATCCGGCAGTCGTTCAACGCCAGCCCGGGCGGCAGCGACCCACTGACGATGGCCGTGGTGACCGGCGCATCGCCGAGCTCGGCGTCGTTGGCACACACGCCTCGGTTGAACGGCTCGCCGACGACACCGTCGAACGTGTCGGGTGACAGGTCGGGGACGAGGTCGACCTCGACCTCGACGACGGCCCAGGCGGTGACGCCGCCCGCACTCCGCTGGTAGGCGAACGAGAAGTCCTCGGTGGCGGTACCGGCGAGCGCGCAGGTGCCCGGCGTCAGGGTGACCCCGGCGGGTAGTGGCGTGTCGACGAACACGGTCGCGTTGCCGGCCGTGGCGTCATCGGGATCGTTGGTGCAGGGGTTCCGGCTGAACGCCGTGCCGCTCTCCACCGTGTAGCTGTTGTCGGCCAGCGCCGGCTGCGGGTTGGCGCCGCCGCCGATCTCGTCGATCGCGTAGGCCATCAGGTTGCCGACGAAGGTGGCGTTGGCTGAACCCGGAAAAGACTGTGTGCGCCACAACGCTTCGTCAT
The DNA here is from genome assembly GCA_963716795.1 of uncultured Acidimicrobiaceae bacterium. Lineage (GTDB taxonomy): Bacteria > Actinomycetota > Acidimicrobiia > Acidimicrobiales > UBA8592 > CAVQUE01. Next base: position 472,417 of record CAVQUE010000015.1, read on the forward strand.
TGAGCAGGATCACTCGACCGTTGCCGACTGCGCGGGTGATGACCGCGGCATTGCCGACGAACTGCGGAGGAAGGACACCGTCTCGCGGGTCGGTCGCCCAGGATGCGATCTCGGTCCAGCCGGCCGGTGGTGTGGCACCGAAGTGGCCGACACTGCCGCTGGTGTTGAGCGGGTCGCCGGCCCAGTCCCCGAACGGACCATCGACGATGTCCGAGGCCAGCGCCGTGGCGCTCAGCTCGGGGCAGTCGTCGCTCGGGTCGCCGGCCTCCGAAGGTGTGTGGGTGCACAGCCGGTTGATGGGGTTCGTGGGTGCGCCGAACATGCGGCCGAGTGTGTCGGCGACGTTGCGGTCCTCGGCGGCGATGAGCACGCCGCCGCCGTTGACCCAGGTGCCGATGTCGCGGATCTCCTGGGGAGTCCACGTGCCGTCCCACACCCAGCCGTCGAGCAGGATGTCGACGGTCGCCAGCTGCGCGGCCGTGATGGGCTCGCCGGTGTCGGTCGCCGGGTCGAACGGTGTGTGGTTGCGGATGGCGAGCCGTGATCCGACGGTGCCGCCGGTGCCGAAGTTGTCGAGGTCGCGGAGGAAGCCCTGGGTCTCGCGGCCTGAGGACTGGCAGTCGATGGTGTAGCCGAGGCCGAGCCGGCCGGCGTGCACGACGATGTCGGCCGAGGCCTCGGTACCGACCTCGATGGTCATGGTCACGGGGTCGGCGTCGATGTCGTCGCCTGCCGTCGGCGTGCCGTTGTCGTCGGTAGCGGTCACCGTGACGGTGTAGGTGCCGGGCGTCGTCGGGGTGCCCGAGAATCCCCAGCGGGTCTCCTGGAGTGGAGCCACGGCACCGAAGGTGTGGGTCAGGACGAACACACCGGGCGGGAGGTCGCCTGGATCGGTGACGCCGTAGGTCACGTTCTCGGTCGAGGATTGGCCCGTTGTCTGGAAGTTGTAACAGAACCGGTTGCCGGTCTCGGCGCCGAGCGTGCCCGGCTCCACGATCTCCAGTGCCTGCGCCGAGGCGGTGCCGGTGCCCAGCGTCAGCACGAGACCGATCGTTGCTGCGACGATGGCAGCCATCATCCCCGCAGTGCGTCTGGTGGTGGGACCGTCGGTGGCGGTTGGGTCATGCATGGGGTCTCCTCGCTCACCCGTCGGGCAGTCGGGCGCGAATCGATGGTAGAGGGACTGAACGACCGACAGCAGTGGGTCGATTCGCCCATCGGCACCGCCGCCCTGATCGATGAGGCTTCGCCCGTCCGCCGGGCGCGCCCCCGCCATCATGGCTCAACGTCGTGGTCGATCGACCGCGGCCTGCCCCCACCGCCCGATCCGGGCGCCTCAGGCGGCCCCGGCGCGATGAGAAGTGGGTTCATCGGGCGTTCACATCGGTGCTTCGGAGGCGTCGTCGGCGCCGCGGTAGGTTCGCGCGTCATGCAGATCTCGCCTCATGAACAGGAGCGGCTCCTCGTGCACGTGGCTGCCGAGTTGGCGCACAAGCGTCGGGCCCGCGGATTGCAACTCAACTACCCCGAGGCCATTGCGGTGCTGACGTCATGGGTCTGGGAAGCCGCTCGCGACGGACGGACGGTGGTCGACCTCATGGATGCCGGGCGCTCGGTGCTCACGCGCGATGACGTGATGGACGGAGTGCCGGAGATGATCGACGAGGTCCAGGTCGAGGCCACGTTTCCCGACGGCACGAAGCTGGTGACCCTGCACCAGCCGATCCCATGATTCCGGGACAGGTCGTCGGACCGGATGATGTGATCGTCGGACCGAATGATGGGGTCGTCGGCTCCGACGACGTCATCGTCGTCAACGGCGGCCGGCCCACCGTCACCCTGCGGGTCGAGAACACCGGCGACCGACCCGTCCAGGTCGGCTCGCACTTCCACTTCTTCGAGGCCAACGAGGCGTTGGCGTTCGACCGCGCCGCGGCGCGCGGCTTCCGCCTCGACGTCCCGGCCGGCACGGCCGTGCGCTTCGAGCCGGGCATCGCGATGGACGTCGACCTCGTCGCCCTCGGCGGTGACCGCGTCGTCGCCGGCCTGCGGGGCCTGATCGCAGGAGCGCTCGATGGCTGAGATCCCCCGCGACCGCTACCGAGCCCTCTACGGACCAACCACCGGCGATCGCATCCGTCTCGCCGACACCGAGCTGTGGATCGAGGTCGAACGCGACGATTGCGTCGGCGGCGACGAAGCCGTCTTCGGCGGTGGCAAGGTCATCCGCGAATCGATGGGCCAGTCGGGGGCGACCCGCGCCGAGGGCACCCCCGACCTCGTCATCACCGGGGCCGTCATCCTCGACCACTGGGGCATCGTCAAGGCCGACATCGGGGTGCGCGACGGGCGCATCGTCGGCATCGGCCGAGCCGGCAACCCCGACACCACCGACGGCGTGCACCCAGCACTCGTCATCGGCCCCGGCACCGAGATCATGGCCGGCAACGGTCGGATCCTCACCGCCGGCGCCATCGACTGCCACGTGCACCTCATCTGTCCCGAGCTGCTCGACCGAGGCGCTCGCGTCGGGCATCACCACCATCGTCGGTGGCGGCACGGGCCCGGCCGAGGGCACCAAGGCCACCACCGTCACCCCCGGTGCGTGGAACATCGGCCGCATGCTCGAGGCGCTCGACCACTGGCCCGTCAACGTCGCGCTGCTGGCCAAGGGCAACACGGTGTCGACCGAGGCGTTGTGGGAGCAACTGCGCGCGGGCGCCGCCGGATTCAAGCTCCACGAGGACTGGGGCACCACGCCGGCAGCCATCGACGCGTGCCTGCGGGTGTGCGACGAATCCGGCGTGCAGGCGGCCATCCACACCGACACCCTCAACGAGGCCGGCTTCGTCGAAACCACCCTTGCGGCCATCGCCGGGCGGTCGATCCACACCTTCCACACCGAGGGAGCGGGCGGCGGCCACGCCCCCGACATCATCACCGTCGCGTCGCACCCCAACGTCGTGCCGTCGTCGACCAACCCCACCCGGCCCCACACCGTCAACACCGTCGCCGAGCACCTCGACATGTTGATGGTGTGTCACCACCTCAACCCGACGGTGCCCGAGGACCTCGCCTTCGCCGAGAGTCGCATCCGCCCCTCGACCATCGCCGCCGAAGACGTCCTCCACGACCTCGGCGCCATCTCGATGATCGGTTCCGATTCCCAGGCCATGGGCCGTATCGGCGAGGTCGTCATCCGGACCTGGCAGACGGCGCACGTCATGAAGGTGCGACGCGGGGCGCTGCCCGGCGACGGTCCCGCCGACAACAACCGCGCCCGCCGCTACGTCGCGAAGTACACGATCTGTCCGGCGGTCGCGCACGGTCTCGACGCCGAGGTCGGCTCGGTCGAGGTCGGCAAGCTCGCCGATCTCGTGCTCTGGGAGCCTGCGTTCTTCGGGGTCCGTCCCCACGCAGTGGTCAAGGGCGGCATGATCGCCTGGGCTCAGATGGGCGACGCCAATGCCTCCATCCCGACGCCCCAGCCCATCTATCCGCGGCCCATGTTCGGCGCGGCACCCGCGGTGGCGCCCGGCATCAGCGTGGCCTGGGTGGCGCCGGTTGCGCTCGATTCCGGCGAGCTCGACACGCTCGCGGTCAACCGCCGCTTCGTGCCGACGAAGAACACCCGAGCGGTCGGCAAGGCCGACATGGTCAACAACACCGCCACCCCCGACATCGCCGTCGAACCCGACACCTTCACCGTCACCGTCGACGGCGAGGTCATGACCGAAGCGCCCGCCACCGAACTCCCGATGGCGCAGCGCTACATGTTGTTCTGATGGGCGCAGCGCTCGGGAACCGCTGGGGTCAAGTTCTTTTCTCCCCTTCTCCGCCTCGACAGCCTGCCGCTGCCGGCGGACTGGAGAAGGGGAGAAAAGAGACTTGACCCCTGTGTTCGACCGTCCAGCGGCATGACTGCGGTCTTCGCGCTGTTGGCTGATGGGCGGTTTCCTTCCGGGGGGCATGCGCACTCCGGTGGGTACGAGGCGGCGTCCGCTGCGTTTGCGTTGCAGTCGTCCGAGGGGCTCGTGGCGTTTCTCGAGGGGCGGCTCGCGATGGTGGGTCGGACCGAAGCGCACGTGGTCGCATGGATCGCACGTCGCCTCGAGCGGGGCGAGTCGGACATCGACTGGGCCGTGGTCGATCGAGAGATCGAGGCGCGCATCGTCTCGCCGGCGCTGCGGTCGGTGTCGCGATCGCTCGGTCGGCAGTGGGTGCGTGCCGGGCACCGGATCTGGCCGTCGCAGGCCCTCGACGCGCTCGTCGCGACCTGCGTCGACGGGCCACACCAGGTCGCGGCCTACGCCACCGTCGCGTCCACCGCGGGACTCGCCGTCGACGATGCGGTCACCGTGCACCTCCACCACCTCATCGCCGGGTCGGCCACAGCCGCCGTGCGCCTGCACGGACTCGATCCCTACGAGGTGCAACGCTGCCAGGTCGCACTGGCACCTGCGGTCGGTGCTCTCGCGGCCGAGGCGGTCGCCGGCGCCGACGCGGCACTGTGCCAGCTGCCCGCCACCACCGGACCCGTCAGCGATCTGCTGGCCGAAGACCATGCCCGCTGGGACATGCGTCTCTTCCAGTCCTGACGCCAGGCCCGCCCGCCCGACTCCTCGCCGGCGCATCGCCCGACGAGCCATGACCGAGACCACCAGACACCGAGAGGACCCCCATGGGTGCAGGACATGACCACAGCCACGACCACACGCATGAGCATCCGGCGCCCGGCGGGCCCGGCGACCGTCCCCTGCGCATCGGCATCGGCGGCCCGGTCGGTTCGGGCAAGACCTCACTGGTGGCGGCGCTCTGCGGCGCGCTGCGAGACGAGCTGTCGATCGCCGTCATCACCAACGACATCTTCACCAGCGAGGACGCCGAGGCCCTGCGCCGCGCCCAAGTCCTCCCCACCGATCGCATCGTCGCTGTCGAGACGGGGTGTTGTCCGCACACGGCCATCCGGGACGACATCTCGGCCAACCTCGATGCCGTCGAGGGGCTCGAGGCGCGCCTGGCAGATGTGGCGGTGACCCTGGTCGAGAGTGGCGGCGACAACCTCACCGCGATCTTCAGCCGAGCACTCGTCGATCACCAGATCTTCGTCATCGACACGGCCGGCGGCGACGACATCCCCCGCAAGGGCGGGCCCGGCATCGCCTCCGCCGATCTGTTGGTGATCAACAAGACCGATCTGGCTCCGCTGGTGGGTTCCGATGTCGAACGGATGGTCGCCGACGCCACCGAGCGGCGTGGCGACCTGCCGGTCATCGCCACCTCGGTCACCGCATCCGGCGGTGCCGACGAGGTGGCCGAATGGGTCCGTGCGATGGCACGGGCCTGGCGGGCCGTGCCCGCATGATCGGTCGCCGATGACGTGGCAGCCGGTGCCGTGAGGGCAACAGCCGCCATCGAGGCCGAGTCGGTGCACGGCACGACCCGTTTCCGCACCCTGCGTTCGGATCCGCCGCTGTTGTTGCGTCCGACCCCCGCGGCGCTCCAACTCGTGGGAGGTGCAGCAGGGCCCCTCGGCGGTGATCGCCTCGGCTATCGGGTACGTGTGGGCGCCGCGGCGACGCTCACGGTTCGCAGTGTGGCTGCGTCGATGGTGCTCCCCGGGACCGACGAGTCCGTGCTCGACATCGACGTCGAGGTCGCAGAGGGTGCGCACCTCGACTGGGAGCCGCAAGCACTGATCAGCGTCGTCGCGAGCACGCATCGCCAGCGCACCGTGATCCGGCTCGCGCCGACGGCGACGCTGCGCTGGCGCGAGACACTGGTGCTCGGGCGCAGTGGGGAGGAACCGGGATCACTGACGTCGGTGCTTCGCGTCGAACGTGGCGGCGACGTCGTCCATCACAACGAGCTCCGCATCGGCGCCGATGCTCCGGGCTGGGACGGCCCCGCAGGTCTCGGCGGCGCCCGGGCGATCATCAGCGAGATCGGCATCGGTGCGGGTGACCACCGAACCGACCTGCTCGACCCCGGCGGCGTGGATGCCACAGCCGGAACCCCGCCGGCACGAGCTGCGGTGCTCGCACTGGGCGGCGATGCATCGGTGCTGCTGGTGACCGCGTGCGACCTCGCCGCCGCGCAGCTCGCGTACCGCAGCGTCCGGTCGCGCGCGAACGCCGACAGCTGACCGGCTCAACTCGGCGGGTCGGGACGGACTCGCGCCGGCACGGCTCTTGAACGCCGTACTAGAGTGCGGCACACAGGTGGCGTCGACCGAGACGACACCACGTAGCGCCGGGGGATCCATGGCCGACACACCGATGAGCCGACCGGGCGAAGTGGCCGGTTGGCCCAAGCTCGTCATCAAGTACCGCACCGCCGAGAGCAACATCGCGCCGCTCCTGCCGCCGGGTCTCACGCCACTCGACCCGACCGTGCAGATCGGGATCTACTGCATCCCGATCCAGGGCGAACCCGAGTACGGCGTCAGCATCAAGGTGCCCGCCGCATTCGACGGCGTCGACGGCGTCTACAACCTCGGCATGGGCATCGACCAGGAAAACGCGGTGTTCATCAGCGCCGAGCTCAACGGCCAGCCCAAGTTCCTGTGCGACATCCGCTACTTCCGCCTCGGCGAGCGCGTCGAGGCCCGCACGATTCACCAGGGCTACACCTTCGTCGAGTTCGCCGGCGACGTGACCGGCGAGGTCGAACCGGCCGCCGGGGAGACCACCGAGCACGAGTGGTGGACCAAGTACTCGCGTGCGGTGGGCGGGGCCGAGAAGCAGTACGACTACCCGCCCCACGTCGTCGATGTCGCGACCACCATGCAGGAAGTCCACGTCGAAGAGATCGACGGCGACCTCCGCCTGCTCGACAGCCCCTGGGATCCGGTGGCCCGCTATCTGCCGGTCGAGGAGATGGTGTCGACCCGCTTGGTCACCAACGCCATGAAGGCCCGCAGCATCACCAATGCCGGCCCGCTCGACCCCGATGCCTTCTGGCCCCACGCCGACGTCATCGGCGGAAGCCGCTGGCCCGGCGACCGAGGTGGCCCCCGCCGCTGACCTCGATCGGGTCGGCGCCGCAGCTGCCCGTCACCGGCGGCGATCACGCAGGCGCTGCCCGGTAGGTGTGGGTCGCGTCGAAGCGAGAGGCCAGGTAGTCGTCGGCCCGGATCGGCTCGTAGCGGGCCGGATTCGCACTGCTCACGCACGACGGCATCGGCTCGACCACCGCGTGCGCGTCCGGGTTCACGAAGAACGGCACCGAGTACCGATGGCGGACCTCGGGGCTGGTCACCCGGTGTGGAGTCGACACGTAGCGGTCATTGGTCCACCGAGCCAGCATGTCGCCGAGATTGACGACCATCGCCTCGTCGGGAACGTCGACGGCCAGCCAGGTGCCGTCGCGTCGCTGCACCTCCAACCCCGACACATCGTCGACGGCCAGCAGAGTGACCAGGCCGTAGTCGGTGTGGGCTCCGCATCCGAGGACATCGGGTCGCGCCCGGTCCCGAGGCACCGGCGGGTAGTGCACCAGACGGAGATTGCAGTCGGGCTGGCGCATGCGTCGTTCGAAGAATCCCGCACGGAGGTCCAACGCCAGCGCCAGGCCACGCAACACCACTGCCGCCGCATCGAGGACGGCACGCTGGTACGCGACGATCGTGGTCTCGAAGTGTTCGAGCTCGGGCATCTGGCTGACGGTCGGGACCTTGGCACCGGGTGGTCCGAGCGCCGCCGGTTCCAGCGCGACGTCGAGGGCCTCCTTGGCATCGGGAGCGATGTCGGCCTGCAGCTGCTCTCGGGAGAATCCCACGTACCCCGTGTGGTTCGTGGACCGGTCGATCGCAATCGCGAGCTTCTCGGCGTCCGATAGGGCGAAGAAGGCCTGCGCCTGCTCGAACACGAGACCAGTCGAGGTGCGGATCGACGCCGTGGCCCGTCACGGCGAAGAAGCCGATCTCCCGACATGCTCGATCGATCGCACAGACCCGCTCGTCGATGTCGGGGCCACCGGAACGAAAGACGTCGACGTCGACGATGGGCAGGGACGAAGCGGGCATGGATGGACTCCGATCGGTGGCCTCGGTCACACATCCCCATCGTGACCGGCGGCTGTTCCGCTCCCGGGTCCGCTCCGTGAAATGCGCTTTGCCAGTTGCTGGCGCCAAGCTTTCCGCCGGCGCCGGCGCTCAGGCGGTGGCCTCGACGAGATCGCCGAGCACTCTGCGCAGTTCGACGGTGATCCGGTCGGCGCGGGTGTTCGACTCGTAGCCGGGGCCGATGGGCACCGCCTTGCGCCTGAGCCGTTCGAGCAGCGCTCGATCCTCGGCCCCGACGGCGATCTGGAGGTCGATCGTGGCCTGGCCGGCCGCAGGATCGGCTGCGATCGCGCTCGTCGAGCGCGATGCAGTACAGCCGGGTCGTGGCCGCATCGACCGGCTGGTGGAAGAACAACAGGACGAGCACCTGGTGGTCGTATTCGAGGCGGAGCCGCACGTGATGCGGCGCCGTGCACACGAAGTCCATCGTTCGCTCACTGACGACGCCGGAGCCGTCCAGCAGCTGCGACCGATGCCGGTGATGAGCGGAGAAGGTCCACCCGTCCCGCCGCAACTCGTAGTCGCCGACGATCTGGTCGTCGGGGTCGCCGATCGTTGCGGTGTGGGTGAACGGGAAGTGCGCGACATCGAGGAAGTTGTCGGCCATCTGGGCCGCCGATGCGTTCCAGTCGTGCACCGGAATACGGGCGAGGCCGAGTTCCGAATCACCCCATTCCGGCACCTCGGGCAAGGGGGCGACAGGATCGTCGATCGCCACCCACACGAGTCCGTACCGTTCCACGACCGTCGCCGCCGGCGTGAGGTGGGCCGTTGGTGGCACGTGGCCATCGGGACCGATCGCCGGGATCTCCACGCACTGGCCGCTGCGGTCGAAGCACCAGCCGTGATAGGCGCAGCGGACCACGCCGGCGTCGACCGTGCCGGCGGTCAACGGTGCCAGCCGATGCGGACACCGGTCGGGGAGCACGGCCCAGACGTCGTCGTCTCGGAACAGGGCCCAGTCCTGGCCAAGAAGTCGGATGGGATGCGGTTCCGCACCGTCGAGTGCCTCGACTTCGGCCACGGGATGCCAACAGGCGCTGAGCGCCGCGTGCTCGTTGTCGAACCAGGTGGTGGTGTCGGACGGTCGGAACACAACGATCAGCGACGTGATGACATCGACGATCGATGCGCGCAGGTCATGGGTTCGCTAGCTCGACTCGACGCCGATGGTCAGCGCAGCCAGCCTCAGACCGGCAATGCGTGCGCCGATCGGATGCATGCGTCCACAGGGTCCGTTGTCGCCGTGGTGCGGTGGGTTGAGTCATGGGCTCCTAGTGGACCGTGATCGCGTTCCCGTGCAGTTTCTTCCCGATGAAGCCACGGTTGCCGGAACCTTCCACCTATCTGACGCCTCGTCCCCGCCCGGACGTGCTCCCGACCGTCGCGATTCCAGCTCCCCCCGGCGTGGCCACTAGGGTTCGCGGGCGAACGCCGGTGATCGACCGCCACCGGTCCACTCAGCTCCCTGCGAACCGCTCCGATGGATCCCCATGCGCGCGACTGATCGACCGGCACCATGACCAGTCCTCGCCGTGTGCGCGCGCCCGCCGCCATGGGTCGTCTCGGAACCTTCGGTGGCGTCTTCACGCCCAGCCTGCTGACGATCCTCGGGCTGGTGCTGTTCCTGCGGGTCGGCTACGTGACCGGCAATGTCGGCCTCGGACAGATGCTGCTGATCCTCGGTCTGGCCACCGCGGTCTCGGTCCTGACCACGATCTCGCTCGCCGCGATCGCCACGAACCTGCGCGTCGGGGGCGGGGGCGTCTACTTCTTGATCTCGCGCACCCTCGGACCCGCTTTCGGGGGCGCGATCGGCATCGTCTTGTACCTGGCGATGTCGGTGTCGATCGCGTTCTACACGATCGGTCTCGGCGAGGCCCTCGCTGCGGCGCTCGACATCGACGCTGCCGCCGCGCCGCGCATCATCGCCGCCGTCACGATCGTTGCCTTGCTCGGCCTCGCGTGGCTCGGTGCCGACATCGCCACCCGCCTCCAGTACGTGGTCATGGTGGCTCTGGTCGTCGCGATCGTCGCCTACTTCGTCGGCGTCGGCGACGACCTCCAGTTCGGACGTCTCGCGGACGGCTTCTCGGCCGCCCGAGGGTGGCGACACGTTCTGGATCTCGTTCGCGTTGTTCTTCCCGGCCGATCACCGGGTTCACCCAGGGCGTCGCCATGTCCGGCGACCTGGCGACACCGTCGAAGAGCATCAGCCAGGGCACGTTCGCCGCGATCGGCGTGTCGACGGTCGTCTACCTGCTGGTGATCGTCACCTTCGTGATGGCCGTGCCCCTCGACGTGTTGCGCGACGACACCTCCATCATGCGCTCGCTCGCCCCTGCCCCGTGGCTGATCGACATCGGGGTCATCGCCGCCACGCTGTCCTCGGCGATCGCCTCGATGCTCGGGGCACCGCGCACGCTCCAGCGCCTCGCCGCCGACCGGCTGATCCGCCCACTCGAGCCGTTTGCCGTCGGTGCGGGGCCGGCGTCGAACCCACGGCGCGGCGCGGTGCTCAGCGCCGGGATCGCATTGTTCACCGTCGCGCTCGGTGATCTCGACGTGGTCGCGCCGATCATCTCGATGTTCTTCCTCGCCAGCTACGGCATGATCAACTACGCCACCTACAGCGAGGCTCGTGCGGGCAGCACGTCGTTCCGTCCTCGGTTCCGGTTCTTCGACTGGCGACTGTCGCTGCTCGGCACCCTCGGCTGTCTGGGAGCGATCCTGGCGATCGACCCGCTCGCCGGTGCCCTCGCCGGCCTCGCACTGTTTGCGCTCTTCCGCTATCTCAGTCGCACGCGTGCAACAGGTTCGCTGGGCCGACAGCACGCCGTGGCTTCCACGCATCCGAGGTCCGTACGCACCTCGCACAGATGGGCCCCCACGGCGATCCGGGCCGGGACTGGCGGCCGTGCACGGTGGCATTCGCACCGCGGGATCCGGATCGGCGGGCCCGGCTCGCCACCCTGGCGAGCTGGTTCGAGGGCAACGCCGGCTTCACGACCATCACTCGCATCGTCGCAGGTCGCGGCCCCATGGTTCGCAAGCGCGCCGCACGCGTCGACCTCGAGCTCCAGCGCGAGCTCGCCGCTCGTCCCGATGTCACCTATGGGCGGGTCATCGTCGGCGAGACGCGCGAGGACGGGGTCGCAGCCATGCTGCAGGCCCACGGCATCGGGGCGCTGCGCCCCAACCTCGCGTTGTTCAGCTGGTACGACGCCGACGACCCGGCCCGCCCCAATGCCGAGACCACAGCAGCGATGGTGCAGACGGCGATCCGTTTCGGGTGCAGCGTCGGCATCGCCCACACACCCGACGACGCCTGGAATCGGGTGCCCGAGGACGGCAGCGGACGGCATCGCGGTCTGGTGGCCCGACGACCGCACCGGCCAGCTGTTGACGATGCTGGCGTGGATGTGCACTCGAACGAGGGCGTGGAACGCGACCATCGAGATCTGGGTGGAGCTGCGACGAAACGGCATCGTCCGACCAGGCCACGGCGGTGCGCGACCAGGTCGCGGCGCTGGTCGACGAAGCCCGCATCCCGGCTGTCGTTGCCGGCTCGGCCCCGCCGTCGCAGTTCGCCACGACGATGGCCGGGGCTCATCTGGTGCTCGCTCCGCTGCGGATGCGCCATGGAGAGGTCCTGGGTCCCGGCAGCGTGGGGATCGACGCACTGGTCTCGATGACCGATGGCATCGCTGTGTTCGCCCACGCCGCCGGGTCGGTCGAGCTCGATGTGCAGCCCGACGACGCCGATGCAGCCGCGCTGGCCACCGCACACGATCGGGCCACCGAGCTCTCGGCACGAGCCGAGGAGCTCAGCGATCGAGCCGGGCGCCTGCTGGTTCATGCCGAGATCGCGCGCCTCGAACACGCCGGTTCGGGCAACGGCACGGCCCGCCTGGTCGCCGAAGCCGAGGACGCAGCGAGCAAGGCCCAGCGGACGTACCTCGATGCACGCGCCCGCGCCGAGGAAGCGTGGCGCGTCGTGCGCGGAGATCGATCCGACCGCGGCGACCGACGAGGTCGATCCAGAACTCTGGGTGCGGGGCGACGACGCCTGAGCCCCGGGTGTGCCCGCGGTCAGGAACCGGCAACCAGGTCGCTCAGGATGCGCCGGTACGCGGCGCTCAGGCGATCGACCCGGGTGTGTACCTCGGTGCGCAGATCGATCGGGAGGTCCTTCGAGGGGTACGCCTCGAGCACGACGAGGTCCTCGTCGAGCACGAGATCCTCGTAGCGGATGCTCGCTGCGATGCGATCGGCGTCGCCGTCGAAGTCGTTGCGGGCCATCATCTTGAACACCACCGATGTGTCGGCCGTCTCGGGCAGACACGAGAACAGGATCGCAAGCGTCTTTCCCGTCAGTGGAAAGCCCAGTCGGATGAACGCCGTGGTCGCGGGTCGGCACTCCTTGTAGAGGTCCTGGGGCTGGACCAACGGGTGCTCGCCGGTGACCACGAGGGGATCGTCGTGGTTGCGGTACTGCACCTCGTAGGTGGTCGAGGCGACCCAGCCCTCGCGTTCGACGCCCTGGGGCGGCAGGTACGCGCCGTCTTCGACGCCGAAGGTTCCGGTGTGCACGGTGGGCAGGTGTGCGGCGTCGAGGAAGTTGTCGCACAGCTGTCCCGCTCCGGCAGTGGTGCGTCGTGGCTCGTTCCACATCGTGTCGAACGCAGGATCGTCCCACTCCGCGAAGTCCGGCAGGTCACAGACAGGATCCGCCGGCGCAAGCCACACCAGGCCGTAGCGTTCCTGGACTCCCGCGGGGCGCTCGAGGCAGGCCCGGGCCGGTATGGACGCATCGGGGCCGAGCGCAGGGATCGAGGTGCACGTGCCGGTGCCGTCGAACTCCCAGCCGTGGTAGCGACACTGCAGCACCGATCCGAGGTTGGTCGCGATCGACAAGGGTGCGAGCCGATGCGGACACCGGTCAGCGAAGGCGACGAGCCCGCCGTCGAGACGAAACACGACCCAGGCCTTGCCGAGCACGCTGACGCCGACGGGTTGCTCACCGACGTCGCGCCCGAGCGCCACGGCGTACCAGGCGCGCTCGAGACCCGCCGTGACGTTGTCGACGGCGTTCGGCCGGCCGTCGGGGTCGTCAGATGCGGGCGGGTTCGTGCGCGATGCTGCGACGAAGTCGGTCATGAGTCCTCCGCTGGCGCCGGCGGGCGCCGACGCTGCGCCCGACGATAGGAGAGCTGTGTTTCGGGCGTGTCACGGTTCGGGCCGCAGATGGCGAGCGGGGGCCGGTGCTGCGATCATCGTCGAGATGATCCCCAGAGATGCCTTGCGATCGATGCCATCTGTTCTCGCCGGACTCCGAGGCCCGTCGTGAGCAGCGCCGTCACCCCGGTGATCGACCTCGCACCGTGGTCGAGCGGCGATGATCGAGCCCGGATGCGGATCGCCGACGAGATCGACCAGGCGGCGTCGGAGATCGGGTTCCTCCAGATCACCGGCCATGGTGTGGCCTCGTCGGTCATCGCCGACATGCGTGCGGCGACCGAGGCGTTCTTCTCGCTGCCACTGCACGAGAAGCAGCGTTGGCGATCGCCGAGTCCGGAGATCAACCGTGGCTATGCCGCACGCGGCGACGAGGGCCTGGCGTACAGCGTCGGCCTGGAGCAACCTCCCGACTTGTTCGAGGCGTTCAACATCGGACCCGAGGACATCGACACGACCCACCCGTCGGTGGCCGCCGAGCTGCACCGGTGGTTCGTGCCCAACATCTGGCCCGACGATCCCGTATCGCTGCGGCCTGCGCTCCTCGCCTACTTCGCAGAGGTCCGGCGCGTGGCCCACCTGCTGACCGACGTGTTCGCGGTCGCGCTCGGTCTGCCCGAGGGGTGGTTTGCCCCGTACACCGACCATTCGACCGACACGCTGCGCGTCAACCATTACGCCACGGCTCCCGGTGACCCCGAGCCGTTGGATCGTCAGGTCGGCATGGGTGCCCACACCGACTACGGCATCTGCACGGTGCTGTTGGCCGACCAGGTGCCGGGCCTGCAGATCGTTGGACCCGACGGGTCCTGGCACGACGTCGTGCCCGAGTCCGACGCGTTCGTGGTCAACCTGGGCGATCTCACCGCCGAGTGGACCAACGACCGGTGGCGTTCGACGATCCATCAGGTCCTGCCGCCGGTACGTGACCCCGACCGGACCGTCGTGCGCCGGTCGGTCGCCTTCTTCCACGACGGCAACCACGACGCCCTGATCGAGTGTCTGCCCACGTGTCAGAGCTCGGACAATCCGCCGAGGTATCAACCCGTTCGGGCCGGCGACCACTTGCTCGGCAAGCTGCTCGGGCCTCGCACACTCACCCCCTCGAGCGCAGCCGACACCGTCGGCGACCGCCTCACCACCGACCACTGACCCCCCGACTGTCGAGGTCGCAGTGTTGGGTCATCGGGTGATCACGAACGGGTAACACGCCCGAAACGCAGGATCCGTAGCTTGGCCCGATGGTCAGACCAGAACTCTCCCCTCAGCTGGCGGCGGCCGCAGCGGCGCCCGCCGACGCCACCGTCCATCGGCTCACGGCGACGCCCGACACCTGCTTCTGGGGCTACTTCGATCGCGAGCAGCCGACGGTGCTCGAGATCGCATCCGGCGACATCGTCGACATCGAGGCAGTCACCCACCACGCCGGCGATGCGCCGGACCTGTTGATGGACGACGGCATCCGAGCCATCTGGGACGGCATCGCCGAGGACACCCGGAACCCGGGCGTCCACATCATGACCGGGCCCATCGCTGTGGCCGGCGCCGAACCGGGCGACACCTTGGTGGTGCGCATCCTCGACATGGTGCCCCGCTTGCCCCACGGCTCGAACTGCGCCGCCAACTGGGGACTGCTCTACGACACGTTCGGCAAGGAACGCATCACGATCTACGAACTCGCCGGCGACGCATCCGACGGGTTCACCGCCACCGCCGAACCCCGCTTCGGTTACGACTTCACCACCCGTCCGCTCTATGACCTCCCCGGCGTCGTGACCGAACCGGACCCCGACAGCCGTCGTCCCTTCTCGGTGCCGGTGCAGGTGCCGGTGCGCCCCCACTTCGGGCTCATGGGCGTCGCGTCCCGAGCGCCCGGGCGTCACAGCAGCATCCCGTCCGGGCGTCCATGGCGGCAACGTGGACAACTGGCGCCTCGGCCCCGGCGCGGTGATGTGCTATCCGGTGTTCGCCGAAGGGGCCGGCCTCTTCGTCGGTGATCCGCACTTCGCGCAGGGCGACGGCGAGATCTGCGGCACCGCCATCGAGGCCTCGCTGAACGCTCGGATCCAGGTCAGCGTCGTCAAGGACTTCGCGGTCTCGGCACCGCTCATGGAGTACGGCGACCAGTGGATCACCCACGGCTTCGGCGACGATCTCGATGCCGCCATGCGCATGGCCGCCGAACAGATGCTGTGGCTGCTCACCGAACGGATGGGTCTCGACGCCGACGACGCGTACTCGCTGTGCTCGGTGGCGGTGGACTTCGGCGTCACCCAGGTCGTCGACACCGTCATCGGCGCGCACGCGATCCTGGACCGGGGCATCTTCGTGTGAGCGACCGCCGGTTCTGGCGCCGAGAATGGTCGCCCTGGCGACCGTTCATGGCGCCGGCTCGGGGGATTCGTCGGCGATGGCGGCCTCGGTCGCAGGGTCGAGCGGTGGCATCTCCAGCGGTGGCGCGTCGGGCTGCTCGGACCAACGCCGCAGTGCCTCGAAGGGGTAGATGCCGGTCTGGTGGCCGTCGTTCCAGCGGATCCCCAGACCCCACGCACCGTGGAGTTCGGCATCGGTGATGCGCAGCGGCGTCGGTGAACCCGGACGCGGCCACACCTCCTCGCCGCGGTCACGCAGGCTTCGACAGGTCGCACACGGGCATCCGAGGCGCACCGTCATGATGTCGAAGGTCGCCTCGTGCCCATCCACGTAGATGATCGTGATGGCCTCGTCTCGCTTGACGGTGATGTCGGCCGGTTCGTGACGAGGATCCATCCCCGGATCGTTGCCGACGATCCGCCGCAGCGACAATCCCCGCTGTGCTCGGCGACGGTCGCGCCCGTCGCCGAGCGCCTGTCCGGCTGCCTCAGCCGACGGCGAAGGCGGAGGACCCGACGACGCCTGACGCGTGCGGCAGCGCAGCCGCTGCTCGCTCGGCGGCGAGGCGGCCGCTGCGGATACACGCCGGCAGGCCGGCGCCCTCGAGGCCACCGCCGGCCAGGGCGAGCCCGTCGAGATGGGCGATGCCGTCGTGGATCGCTCGCACGGCGTCGCGGTGGCCGACGCGCATGACCGGCAGCGCCACCGGCACCCGCCGCACCGACGCGTCGACCGGCGTGGCCGTGACCCCGACGCGGCGCCGCAGCTCGTCTCGGGCTGCGGCGATGAGCTCGCCGTCGCTCATCGTCCCGAGGTCGTCGCCGCGCATGAAGCAGCGCACCATGGTCGATCCGTCGGCGCTGCGGTGATGCCACTTGGCGGTGGTGAACGTGCAGGCAGCCACCACGCCCCCCTCGGCTGCGGGTACGAGGTACCCCGTGCCCATCTCGAGCGACACGTCCCCCGGCGCCCACGTGAGACTCACCGTCGTCGACGATCCCCAGGGCATGGCTGCCACTGCTCTGGCGGTGTCGGCGGCGAGGGGAGCGAGCAACCGAGCGGTGACGGCCGACGGCGTCGCCATGATCACGGCGTCTGCATCGAGGATGGATCCGTCCTCGCACGTGATGCGCCAGGTGCTCTGGTCTGGTGCTGTCGCGTCGACGTCGTGGCCGCGATGACCGGCGACCGGGTCGATGGCTCGCACCCCCACGCCCAGGCGGATCGATGCGCCGAGCTCGGCACCGAGGGCGTCGGTCAGCGAGCCCATTCCCCGCTGGAGGCTGACCAGCGGCGGAAGCGGCTGGTCGGTGTCACCGGTTGCGTCGGCGGCGCGACGACCCCTGCGGCGACGCAGCGCCGCCAATGCCACGCTGCCGCCGTCCCGTTCGATGCGGCGCAGCGCAGGGATGAGCATTTCGGCGCTCAGGTCGTCGGTCGATGATCCGTGGATGCCCCCGAGGAGGGGATCGACGAGCTCGGTCAGCATCTCGTCGCCGAACCGGCGCCGCACGAACGCGGCGACGCTCTCGTCACCGCGACCGTCACTCGAGCCGCCCGACTCACCCCATCTGGTGGCGAACCGGGTTCGCAGAGGATGCAGAAGTCGCACCGATCTCGGTTGGGGGGCGCTGGGCTGGGGAGCATCGCCGGCGCGGCGGCGGGGGATCAGCGGCTCGGCCATCAGGCGTAGGCGGCCCCGCAGGCTCAGAAGCGGGGAACGCAGCAGGTCGGCGGCGGCCGTGCGATCAGGATTCATCACCCCGTAGGGCAGTGGCAGCAACCGGCCGCCTCGGGCGATGAAGGTCTGACGCGGTGCCGGCCCGCCGGTGATCAACTCGGCGCCCAATCCGACCTGGTCGACCAGGTCGAGGGCTTCGGGCCGGTTGCTCACGAACCCCTCGGGTCCGAGTTCGGTCACCCGGCCGTCGACGGTCTCGGTCTGCACCATCCCACCGACACGATCCGACCGTTCGAGCACCACGATCTCGGCCGCCGGCGCGATCGACCGCAGATGATGCGCCGCAGCGAGCCCGGAGATCCCGGCGCCGATGACGATCACTCGCCCCCCGGCATCGAGTCGGTCGGTCACTGGCCGACCATGGCACGCCAGTCCGGGACGTCGGGCGCAGTCTCCTCCCAGGAACGCATGAACGTGGTGATGGCCCTGATCTGCTCGATGGTCAGCGGGCCGCCGTACTCCTGGGAATAGGCGCTCATCAGCGAACCGGGCACGCCGACCGCGATCAGCAGCGAGGCCTGCTCGTCGGTGGCCGACGCGAGGAACTGCTTGGAGTTGAGTGCCGGGCCGGTACCGCCCTCGCCTGCGATGCCGTGACACGACGAGCAGTTGATGTCGAAGAGCTCCTCGCCCTGTTGCTGCAGCGACTGCAGCTGCTCCTCGCGGGCCTCGGCCCGATTGGTGGGCTCGATCCAGCGGTACAGCGGGAACACCAGCACCATGGCGAACAGCAGTCCGACGCCATAGAGCATCACCCGGTTGGTGGAGGCGTCGAGCTCGGCGTCGACTCTCGTCATAGGTCACGAGTGTCCTCCCTCCGCGGCGCACGACGGACCGGTCGGCGGCTCGTCGATCGTGGTCACACCCGGCGCCGCCCCGTCGATGCTGCTGCCGGTGTCGATGTAGATGAGTCCGTTCTCGCCGACCTCGGTGGGGAAACGGTCCATGCCTCGGGGGGCGGGTCCGGCCAGGAACTCGCCGGCCCGGTTGAACACCGACCCGTGGCAGGGGCACTCGAACTGGCCCGACGACGCGCAGAACGGGACCCGGCAGCCGAGGTGGGTGCACTTCTCGGTGAGGGCCACGATCTCGCCGTCGATGCGGGTCAGGTAGGCGCGCGCCGCCGGGACCTCGACGACGCCGGTCTCGGGCACTGCCTCGGGCGGCACCGACCGTACCAGGCCGCCGAAGCCTGCCGAGGGCAGCGGCTTGATCAGGTCCCAGCTGGTCCAGAGGCCTGCGGCGCCGACCAGCACGGCGCCGGCCTTCCACATGTTCGACAGGAACGACCGCCGCTCGAGTGGCGAACCACCCTCGGGGGACTCGGCGATGTTGATACGGACAGGGGTCTCGTCGCTCATAGCTCACCGTGCCATTCGTGCCAGGGCCACACCCACGACCAGTTGGGGCCGCGGAAGGCGAATCCGATGATGGTGAGAACGATCCAGATCACCAGGAACACCGTGAAGGTGGTGACGGCGACCTTGCGGTGACGGGCCTGGGTCCAGGGGCTGCGGTCGATGTAGGGCAGCGCGATGAGCCCGATGACGATGGTGCCCGGCACCAGGACCCCGGCGATCAGGGGATGGAAGTGGGCCAGCAGCTCCTGGAGCGCCGCGAAGTACCACGGCGCCTTCTCGGGGTTCGGGGTGATCGTGGGGTTTGCGATGGCTCGCAGCGGGGCGTCGAAGAACACCGAGATGATGAGCACCAGGAACGACACGCCATGGCGGCGACGGCGTGGCGGACCAGTAGGTGCGGCCACACCATGACCATCTCGTCGTCGTCGGGCTCCTTGCGCTCGCCGGCGACCGGCTTGCCCGGCACGACCCCCAGCACGCGCTTGGGGCCGACCGTGGCGGGGTCGTGGCGGAGGTTCACCGGGGTCTCGTCGACGGCATCAGACATCGGGTTCGTTCCTCTCGATCTCGAGCATCGAGTCCTTGCGCCACCGCCACAGGTGGAGCATGAGCACCGACCACGATCAAGGTGGGCAGCACGGCGACGTGGAGCACGTAGAACCGCAGCAGCGTGGCCGGCACCGACGATGGGTCCGCCGAGGAGCATCTCTCGGACGGTGTCGCCGATGATCGGCACGTACGCCGCCATCTCGGTGCCGACCACGATCGCCCAGTACGCCAGCTGATCCCACGGCAGCAGGTAGCCGGTGAAGGACATCAGCAGCGTCAGTACCAACAACACGACCCCGATGACCCAGTTGAACTCGCGGGGTGCCTTGTAGGCGCCGCGGTAGAAGACACGCGGCCATGTGGGCGACGACGGCGAGGACCATCAGGTGAGCCGACCAGCGGTGCACGTTGCGGATGTACTGGCCGAAGGCGACCTCGGTCTGGATCGTCTGGATGTCGGAGTAGGCCTGGTCCGGCGACGGCACGTAGAAGAACATCAGGTAGATGCCCGACACGATCAGCGAGCCGAGCAGCACCGTGGAGATGATGCCGAGGTACCACGTCGCGGTGAAGCGGATCTCGGACTTCTTCATCTTCACCGGGTAGATGTGCAGCACGAAGCTGGCCCAGTGTCCGGCGGCCCGGTCGCGTGGGGTCTTGCGGCGCGGGGTGCGCCAGATCGACTTGCCGATCGGGGTCTCGCGGACCCGGTCGTACAGGTCGGCCTCGCCGGCGGGCGGACGGGGGTCCGGCCGCCGGTCCGGGTCGTCGGGCCCGGGCTGGGTGCCGGGCGGTTCGGTCACGGTCATGTCGGTACTCCAATGCCGGTCCACATCCCCATCGACAGTGCGTCGGGGGGACAACGTTCGATGCACAGCCCGCAGCGGATGCAGCGGGTCTCGTCGATCAACAGCGCGGTCTCGCCGGGCTCGACGTCGGGGTCGACCTCCTCGGCGGGCACCAGTGAGATGACGTCGACCGGGCACACGTCGGCGCACAGGGCGCAGAGCACGCACTTGGTGACGTCGAGCACGATGTTCGGCGAAGCAGCGCAGGCAGCGGTTGGCCTCGCAGCGGGCCTGTGCTTCGGTGAAGCCGAGCTCGACCTCGGCCAGGCCCATCCGGCGGCCGGTGTCGAGCGTCGGGATCTCGACCCGGTCGATGCGGTCGTAGAGATCGTCGAGGCGGTGGAACTGCTTCAGCTGCACCATCTGGCCGGGTCGGTCTTCGGGCAGGTGCCCCCGAAGGAGCGGTGGATGTCGGCCGCCGAGCGGCGGCCGTCGGCGATGGCGTCGATGAGCGTGCGGGGGCCCTTGGCGGCGTCGCCGCCGGACCACACGTCGGCGAGCGAGGTGGCGCCGGTGTCGGGGTCGACGGCGATGGTGCGGCGGGGGCTGATCTCGGGGCCGTGGTCCCGAGCGAGTCGAGGTCGATGGCCTGACCGATGGCCAGGATGACGGTGTCGGCGTCGAAGGTGGTGATGTCGTCGTCGTCGAAGACCGGAGCGAAGCGGCCCTCGTCGTCGAAGACCGACATCACGCCCATGGTCTCGACCCCGACGGCGGCACCGTCGCGCACGACGATGCGCCGGGGACCTCGACGGGGGAGAAGGCCGATGCCCTCGTGTTCGGCCTCTTCGATCTCGACTCGTGGGCCGGCATCTCGTCGCGAGACTCGAGCGACATGATGCGGATCTCGCGGGCACCGGCACGAGCCGCGGTCCGGGCGACGTCGATGGCGTCGGCCATGGCTGCACGCTCGCCTCGTCGGCGGTGGTCGATGCGGCACCGGCACCGTCTCCGGCAGTACCGGCTGCGGCCTGGTAGTCCGCCGCACGCAGCGCCGTGCGGGCCGCGTCCATGGCGACGTCGCCACCGCCGACGACCAGGACCCGTTCGCCGACGTCGACCTCGAATCCACGGTTCATGTTGATGAGGAACTCGATGGCCTTGAACACGCCGTCGGCGTCGCCGCCTTCGATGTCGAGGCCACGACCGAGGGTGGCGCCGATGGCCAGGAACACGGCGTCGTGTCGTGGCGGAGCTCGATCGAGGGTGACGTCGACGCCGAGGCGGGTGTCGGAGTGGACCTCGACCCCGAGCTCGAGGATGGCGTCGATGTCGGCGTTGAGCACCGCCCGATCGAGGCGGTACTCGGGGATGCCGAGCCACATCGCGCCACCGAGCTTGTCGGTGGCCTCGTAGACGGTCACGCCGTAGCCGAGCCGGCGCAGGTCGTGGGCGGCGGCCAGGCCGGCCGGGCCGCCGCCGACGATGCCGATGCTCTCGGCCCGGTCGGCGGCTGGCGGGTTGGTCGACCTTGTCCCACACCCGCGCCCCGCTGCGTCGCGGCGTTCGGGACCGAACTGCTCGGTCACGAAGCGCTTGAGGGCCCGGATGGCGATCGGGCGGTCGATCTCGCCTCGTCGGCAGGCGTCCTCGCACGGGGCGGCGCACACCCGACCGCACACCGACGCGAACGGGTTGGGCAGCCGAGCGGTGAGGTAGGCGAGTTCGTCGTCGCCGTCGGCGATGGCGGCGACGTACATGCCGGCGTTGGTGTGCACCGGACAGGCGGCCAGGCAGGGGATGTTCTCGTCGTAGTACTCGAGCGGGCTGGTCATGGTCGCGGCCTCAGATCCGGCGTTCGCGGTTGGCGTACCACAGCGCCCAGATCCCGGCGGCCAGCGCCCCGAACCACAGTCCTGTGCCGATGATGTCCTGGGCCAGTCGATCGAGACCCGAGACGGTCTCGGTCTGGAGGACCCAGCTCGGCACGAACACCGTGAACACGATGAAGCCGATGACGATGACGCCGGTCTTGAGCGACGCGTCGAGCCACGGCATCTCCAGGCGGCTGTTGGCGCTGGTCAGCCGAGGGGCGAGCACCAAAAGCGCCACGCCACCCGCGATGGCGACGCCCAGGATGTGGGTCATGTTGGTGAGTCCAGGCAACTCGGTCCCGGCGACCGGCCCGGTGTCGACGACGGCCGCCGGCGCGTTGGTCGGGGCCTGGAATCCCGATTGCACGTAGGCGATGACGGCGTCGACTTCGTCGGCAGGCAATGTGGAGAACGCCGGCATCCGGCCGTTGTAGGTCTCACCGTTGACGACGATCTCGCCCTGACGACCGTTGGTGATCGTGTCGATCAGGTAGTCGGTGTCTGCGACATTGGGATTGTCGAGCAGCGGGGGGAACTGCCCGACGATCCCGGTTCCGCCAGGCTGGTGGCACGAGCTACAGACACTGGCGTAGACCTCGGCGCCCAGGATCAGGACGTCGTCGGAGACGGCCGAGACCGCAGCATCGGCGGGGGTCTCATCGACCTCGGCCGGAGCCTCGCCGGGCTCGGTCGGTTCTTCTTGCGCTGCGCCGCCGCTGACCAAGGGCCCCAGCAGCGCGGCGACGAGCACCGAGGCCGCGAGCGCCGCCCGCCACACGGCGGAGGAGGTGGCCGTCGATGCGGGGCGAGTTGTCGCAAGATGTTCGGACACGAGGCACACCCGGTCGACGGTCATGACGCCAGGCATTGTGTCGACGTCGCCCCGAGGCCGGGCAGGGTCCTAGGTCCCGATCCCGAGTCTTCATCTGCGCCCGGGCAGCTGCCGCGTCTCGGCGCCGCAGGCCTTCGGCGGCATCGCCTGGTGGGGCCTCGCACTGGTCGCGCCACACTGGATGCCCTTGGCTCGCTCTTCTCCGTCGGCTGCCGCCGGCTCACACCGGACGCCGGTTGCCGGGCCCGGCGTCGCGCCGGCGGCCTTCCGGGGCTGGCGGATCCTCGCGATCTGCACCCTGGCTCGAGGGTTCACCGCTCCCGGCCAGACCATCGGTGTATCGGCCTTCATCGATCCGATGATCGATGGCCTCGACATCTCCCGGTCGACGATCTCGGTCGCCTACCTGGTCGGGACCCTCACCGGCGCGGTGGCGCTCCCGGCCATCGGACGCTGGGTCGATCGTGTCGGTATCCGTCGGGCCATGACCGTGGTGGCGACGGCCTTTGCGGTCGTGGTGATGGCGACCTCGACGGTCACCAACATCGCCATGCTGATCGCCGCGTTCGTCGGGTTGCGCATGCTCGGGCAGGGCTCGCTGTCGTTGATCGCAGCGACGGGGGTGTCGGTGTGGTTCGAGCGACGACGGGGCCTGGCGCTGGCCATCAGCTCGACGATGGGCATCGCCATCTTGTCGCTCGCGCCGTTGACCTTCGGCGCAGCCATCGACGCGTTCGGATGGCGCACCGCGTGGGTGGTGATCGGTGCCGGTGTCGGTGCGGTGCTGATTCCCCTGGCGGCCTTCGGATTGGTCGACCGTCCCGCGGACATCGGTCAGCGACCCGACGGCGACTCGGCCGACGACCGTGCGGACCGGGTGACCGCATCCAGCATGACCGTGCGCGAGGCGATGGGAACCGCGGCGTTCTGGACCCTGGGATCGCTGTCCGCGTTGATGGGCATGATCATCACCGGCCTCACCTTCCACAACACCGACATCCTCGGCGCCCAGGGTCTGACCGAGGCCCAGGCCGGCGCCATCTTCATCCCCCAGATGGTCGGCAGCATCGCCTTCGGGTTCGGATTCGGGGCACTGAGCGATCGTGTCGGCGGGCGATTGCTCCTGGTGGCAGCGGGAGCGTTGCTGGCGCTCGGCATCTTCTCGGCGACCCTCGTGTCGGCCGGCCCGATGGCCTCGCTCTACGGGCTGCTCACGGGACTGGCGATCGGGTCCGTGCAGGCACTCGTCGGAGCGCTCTATCCCAAGTGGTACGGGGTGGATCACATCGGCGCCATCAAGGGCGTGGCGCTGTCGATCGGCGTCGGCGCCAGCGCGCTGGGGCCGCTGCTGTTGTCAGTCGGCAACGACGTCACCGGCTCCTACGAATCGGTGATCGTCGCCTCCGCTGCGGTGACCGCCGCCGTCGCGGTGATCGCCGCGATCGTGCCGACACCGTCTCGTTCCTGACCCGACCACGCCTGCGGCGATCAGGAAAGGACTTCGGTCCCTGGCTGGCTCCGCGATCGGTGGCCAGCATCTCTGCGAGTTCGAAGCCGCCGCGCCGTCGAGTCGCAGAGGAGCCCGCCGTGAGTGCAGTGGAACCGCCACCAGAGCAGATCACCGAAGGTGACGAGCACTTCAAGCCGACCGGAACGATCTTCCTGCTCGTCTGCTTCATGGCCGTGTTGGTCCTGCTGTGGGCCTCGGTCTATGTGATCCTCATCAGCCGTGGGGTGACGGTGTGAGCGCCACCGACACGACCGATCCATCGGCGGGAGCGCCCGAACCCGATCTGACGATGGGGATCGACCCCTACGAGAAGAACTGGATGCGGGCGTCGATCGTGTTGCTGGCGGCCTTCGCAATCACCGTCACCGTCGCCGGTTTCGCCATGGGCTTCGAACTCCCCGGCGACGATCAGGAGGTCGACCCTCGCACCGTGCTCGAGACGCCTCCCTGGGACGAGCCCGGCGTACGCGAGGTGGCGCCCGGCGTGTACGAGGCGTACGTGATCGCCCAGACCTGGGCGTTCGTGCCCCGAGAGATCGAGGTCCCGGTGGGCTCGGAGATCACCATCTTCGTGACCAGCCCCGATCTCCAGCACGGGCTCAAGATCACCGACACGAACGTCAACATGATGGTCATCCCCGGCCAGGTGTCGACGCTGACCTACACCGCCGACGAGGTCGGCGAATTCCCCTACATCTGCCACGAGTACTGCGGAACGGGCCACGCCGCCATGTTCGGCACGCTCAAGGTCGTCGCCCCCGGCGCCACGACCGAGTCCGACACCGACACCGCATCCGACGAGAGCGCCGCCGGCGAGGAGACCCAGCCGTGACCATCACCGATCGCCCGGGATCTCCCCAGCGCAACTGGGACACCGGCTACGACCTCACCGACAGCGAGAAGAACTTCGTCGCCATCCACATCTATGTGGCGGTCGCGGCGTTGTTCGTCGGGAGCCTGTTCGGTCCGTTGCAGTCCTTCGAGTACAGCGGCATCGACTTCTACCAGTACCTCGATCCGGTCATCAACAGCTATTACCAGGGCCTCACCCTGCATGGTGTCCTCAACGCCCTGGTGTGGACGACGTTCTTCATCGTCGGATTCACGAACCTCACCACCATGAAGGGACTGGGCCGCTCGCTCAGCCATCCCCACATCAACCGCATCGGGTTCTGGGTCATGGTGCTCGGCCTGTTGATGGCGGCGGTACCGATCCTGGGCAACAGCGCCACGGTGCTCTACACCTTCTACCCGCCGCTCAAGGCCAGCTGGGCGTTCTACCTGGGACTGACCCTGGTGGTCGTCGGCAGCTGGATCGAAGGCCTCGGTTTCTACCTGACGCTCGCGGCGTGGCGCAAGGAGAACCCCGGGGTGCGGTCGCCGTTCATCGCGCTGGGTGGCGTGATCAACGCGGCGATGTGGCAGATCGCCACGTTGGGCATCGCCGTCGAGATCCTCACCATGTTGTTGCCGTGGTCGTTCGGCATCACCGACGCCACCGACCCGACCCTGGCCCGCACCTACTTCTGGTTCACGGGCCACCCACTCGTGTACTTCTGGCTGCTGCCCGCGTACGTGAGCTGGTACGGCATGCTGCCCAAGCAGGTCGGTGGCAAGCTCTTCAGCGACTCGATGGCCCGCCTGGCGTTCTGGATCTTCCTGATCGTGTCGGTGCCCGTCGGGTTCCATCACCAGTTCGTCGACCCCGGTGTGCCCCAGGCGTGGAAGTGGATCCACGCGGTCCTCACCTATGCGGTGTTCTTCCCGTCGATGATCACCGCCTTCACCGTGATCGCGTCGCTCGAATACGGCGCCCGCAAACGAGGCGGCACCGGTCTGGTGGGCTGGATGCGGGCCCTGCCCTGGACCGACCCGTCGGTCACTGCGCAGCTCCTCGCCGGCATCTTGTTCATGTTCGGCGGCATCGGCGGCCTCACCAACGCCTCGTACAACCTGAACCTGGTGATCCACAACACCGCCTGGGTGCCCGGGCACTTCCACCTGACGGTGGCGACGGCGGTGACGCTGTCGTTCATGGGCATCAGCTACTGGATGCTGCCGTACCTGACGGGCAAACAGCTGTGGAGTCCCAAGGTGGCGCTGTTCCAGTGCTGGTCGTGGTTCGTGGGCATGATCATCTTCTCCAACGCCATGCACATGCTCGGCCTGTTGGGTGCACCCCGTCGGACGCCGTTGGGCGAGGCCCCCTACGTGCCCGAGTCCTGGGACGGTCACCTGCTGCGGGTGTCGATCGGTGGGGCGATCCTGCTGGTGTCGGTCATCGCCTACGTCGTCATCGTCGTCAAGACCGTGACCGGCAAGAAGGTCGCCCCCGAGCTCGTACCCACGGTCCCGATCGCCGAGTCGATCCGCGACCCGCAGCTGACCCCGCTGTGGCTCGACCGGTTCAAGCCCTGGCTGATCGCCGCCGGCCTGCTGCTGGTGTTCGCGTACGGGCCCCAGCTCGCGGATCAGATCCTCAACATGAACCTCAACGCGCCGGGCACCGACTTCACCCCTTGGTGATCGTCGCTTCCCCGCCCTCGCCGTGACCACCACCGGAGCCCCAGACCGCAGTGCCCGGCGTTCGGTCGAGCGCCTCGCAGCGGTCGGCGAGGCCCCCATCCGGCGCATCGCGGGGTCGGGTCGCGCCAACCCGTTGCCCCACGCCGGCACCATCAGCGTGTTCCTGCTGGGGGTCGTGACCGTCACCGGCGTCTACATCACGCTGTTCTACGAGTACGGCTTCGTGGCGTCGTACGAGGCGGTGGAGCGGATGCACGACCATCCGATCCAACAGGTGATGCGGTCGATCCATCGGTACTCGTCCGCTGCGCTGGTCCTCACGACGCTGGTGCACGCGTGGCGGATCTTCGTCGCCGGGCGGTTCACACACGGCCGTCGATGGCGGTGGCTCACCGGACTGGCGGCGCTGGGCCTGGTGTGGTTGGCCGGGCTCACCGGCTACTGGCTGGTCTGGGACGACCGCGCGCAGGCGCTGGCGGAGGCATTGGTCGCGCTCATCGGCGACTGGGGCTGGGGAGCGGCGTTCGTCGTCGACCATCTGATCGGCACCGGAGCCGGGTCGGGCGCCGGCGTGATGGTCGCGGTGTGGCTGTTGCACCTGGCACTCACCGCGGTGATCGGATGGTTCATCTGGCGCCATCTGCGCCGGAGCCGGCTCGGGTGGCTGCCGCCGCGTCCCTGGATGGTCGCCATGGGTGTCGGCCTGGTGCTGGTGAGTCTGCTGATCCCGGCCGATCTGCGCCCGCCCGCGGATCCGACGGCACTGATCCCCGACATGAGCCTCGATCCGTTCGTGCTCTTCCTCTTGCCCCCGATGCTGTCGGGCTGGGCGTGGAGCGCGCTCGGGGCCTTGGTCCTGGCCGGAGCTGTGGCGGCTGCGGTGCCGTTCGTCCTGCGCGATCGACGCGACGCCGTCGTCGAGATCGATGCCGAACGGTGCACCGGGTGCGAGCTGTGCGTGGTCGATTGCCCGTATCTGGCACTGTCGATGGTGCCGGTCGAGGCGATCACCGATGGGGCCACCACCGCCGACAACGTCGATCGCCGTCAGCGGTCGCTGGCCGTGGTCGACCCGGCCGCGTGTGTCGGCTGCGGGATCTGTATCGGGTCGTGTTCGTTCGGGGCCATGGAGCTTCCCGGTGTCGCAGGCCCCGCGGTTCTGGCCGAGACCGATGTCGCCGGACGCTCGGTCGTCGTCGCCTGCGCCCGCCACGTGCGCACGGCCGGTTCGATCGACGACGACCACTGCGTCATCGAGGTGCCCTGCACCGGCACGTTTCATGCTCGCGCCGTCGGCGATCTCGTGGCGCGCGGCGCCGCGAGCGTCCAGCTGGTGGGCTGCGCGCCGGGTGAGTGCGCCTACGGGGTGGGCAACGCCATCACCCACGAGCGCCTCAGCGGCGACCGGGCCCCGCACGTCACCCGTCGCGATGCCGGCGTCGCCGCCGAGGACTATGTCGCCGCCGGTGGCCTGCGCCGGGCGATGGGCCATCCCGGCGACCACCCCCGCGTCGACCCGGCCGATCTGGTCGTCAGCCACCGATCCCGGGTCGGTGCCGGCGCGCTCGTGGGGTTGTCCCTGCTCGGTGTCGGACTCCTGACGCTCGCGCCGTTCGGCGGCGAACCGGCGGACGCCTCGGTGCGGGTCGTGGTCGACCACCGTCCCGGGGCGCAGCTCATCGGCCAACTCCAACCGTCCGGTGAGCCGGGCGAGGACACCGTGGTGGTCGTCCGCATCGACGGGGTCGAACAGGAGCGAACGGCGGTGCCCACGAGCGGCGGCCGCTCGGTCGGAGTCGTCGACGCCGAGGTGACTCCGGGCGACGCCGAGCTCGAGATCTCCCTCGACGAGGGCGCTGCCGCCGAGACCGTCCTGTACGCGGGGCCGGCCCGCTTCGGTGAGGGTCGGCGGTTCTTCGTCGAAGCCCGCGATGTACCGCCGGCGCCCGGGGTGTCCGAGGGCAAGCGGGTCTTCGGCGAGCCACGCCTCGGTGCCTGCGGGATCTGTCACTCGGTCGAAGCCGGCGACGACGGTGTCGGTCCCTCCCTTGCCGGCGTCGGTACCCGCGCCGCGACGACCGTGCCGGGACTCAGCGCCGAGGACTACCTACGCCAGTCGATCCTCGAACCGGACGCCTTCGTCGTCGAGGGCTACCCGGCCGGTCAGATGCTCCCGATCTACGACGAGCGCTTGAGCGGCGATCAGCTCGACTCCCTGGTGGTCTACCTGCTGTCGCTGGAGGGATCGTCATGACCCCGGCCGAGCCGTCACGCCTGCTGGAAGATCTCCTCGGTCCCGACCCCGTCGACACCGTCGATGGTGCGGGTTCCGGTGAAGTTCCCCTCGTCGTCGAGGGTGTAGGTGGCGGTGCCGGAGCTCTCGCCCCGGGGCGAGGCCACCGAGGTCCAGGTGACGTCGAACCGGTTTCCGCTGAGGGTGCCGACACCTTCGGAGATGGCGCCGGTGACGATCCACTGCACGGTGTAGGTACCGGGGGTGTCGGTCTCGTCGATGACGACGGTGCCCGAGTACTCGATCTCGACCGGGTCGACCCCGTTGACGGTGTACGTGCCGACGATGCCCTCGCCGTCGACGACCTGGGATCCGCCGATCGAACACCCGGCGATCAGGGATGCGGCGCCCAGCGCCACGACGAGACGAACGAGAACCAGGACCGGGCGAGCCATGGCGCAGACGGTAACGCCCTCGTGTCGCCGCGACGACCGGGCGTTCCGCGCTGGGCGAAGGTCGTCGGTGGCGTGGTCGGGGTGCTCTTGGGCGCAGCCCTGGCGTTCGCGATCATCCAGCCCATCACGGTCCTGCCACGCATCCGCGTGGCCCCGGGCTACGCGCTGGTCGATCAGGCCGGCGCGGCCTTCACCAGTGAGACGGCGCGAGGAGCCGTCACCTTGTATTCCTTCGCCCCGTTCGATTGCGGGGTCGAGTGCGACGAGATCGCATCGACGTTGCGTGAGGTCCGCGACCGGGTGCCGCTCGAGGCCGACCTGGCCGACGTCGACTTCCGGATCGTCACCATCGCCCTTGCGGATGAACCCGCACCGGCGGCGTTGGCGGCGGCCGCCGAGGCCTCGGGCGCAGACGGCGAGCAGTGGCGCTGGATCGGTGGCGAGTGGGACCGGGTCCGCACCGTGGTCGGCGCAGGTTTTCGCCGCTATTTCGAACGCAACGATGCCGGCGAGGTCGACTTCGACCCCGGGTACGTCATCGTCGACGGCAACGGCGTCATCCGGGCCCAGAACCGCTATGCCACCGTCGCCGACGACGCGGACAAGTTGGTCCGCCAGGTCGGCACCCTCGGCGATGAGATCCGCTACGCCCACGGCATCGCCGCGCTGGGCTACGAAGCCGCCCACCTCTTCCTCTGCTACGACTGATCGGCGCCCACGATGGCCCTCCTCGACGATCACCCGACACACGAACCGCCACCGTCACCTGGGCGGCGCCGCCCAGCGCTGCGGCTTCTGCGATCGGTGGCGTTGTTCGCCCTGGCCGTCGGCCTGGGCCTGGTGGTTGCGCAGCTCGGCGTCCGGTACTTCGCGCCGCATGCCTACGCGGGCACGGTGTTCCCGTCCGGGTCGCCGGCGGCGCCCCTCGACGAACTCGTCACCGACACTGGCGAACCGGTCGATCTCGCGGCCTACGAGGGCCGGGCCCTGATGATCTACTTCGGGTACACCAACTGTCCCGATGTGTGCCCGACCTCGTTGTCGATGGCCGCCGAGGCCATGGACGAACTCGGCGATGACGCCGATGACGTGGCCTTCATGATGATCTCGGTCGATCCCGCCCGCGACGAGCTGTCGATGCTGGGCGACTACGTCCGCCAGTTCGACGAGCGCTTCGTGGGCGTCGGCGGGAGCATCGATGCCATCAGCGACGCGGCGGCGCTCTACGGGGTGTTCTTCCACTGTGGCGAACCCGGCGACGACGGCGAGTACGTGGTCGATCACACCTCGACGCTCATCGGCATCGACCCCAGCGGCGACCTCAAGGTCCTGTGGGACCCGAACGTCACCGCCGACCGCCTCGCAGACGATCTCCGGGCGATGACTGCATAGCCACTCAGCCTTCGTCGCAACGTGCTGCGATGATCGTTGTGGCGTTGTAGCGCATCATGGCGAGGTGGGTACCAGCGGGGCTGTCCGGCTTGCCGAGGGACTCCGAGTACAGGTCGGCCAGGGTGATGTCGAGCCCGACCTCCGATGCCAGCACGTCCACCAGCCGAACGGGGTTGGGACGTCTCGGCGAACCTGGCGGGTACGCCGCAGCCGGTTTGGCGAACACGGGTGTGACCTGCCTCGGCCCCTTCCGTGCCGTCGGCCGTTCAGGGGCAGATGTATCTTGGAAAAAGGCTGCCATTTCGGATGGTAGATTCATGCCATGAGTGTGGTGCACACGGTGACCATCGACAGCGCCGGTCGGCTCGTCGTTCCCAAGGCGCTGCGAGACGAGCTGGGCATCGTGGCGGGCCGACCCTTGCGGGCGGTGGTGCGCGACGGTCGACTCGAACTGAGTCCGGAGTGGCTCGACGCAGAGATCGTCGAGCGAGATGGCGTCTCGGTCATCACGCCTCGTTCGGAGCTCGAACCGATGACGAGTGACGACGTGCGACTGGTCATGGAACAGCTGCGACGGTGACGGCGACCACGCCCGACACGTCGGTCGTGATCGCAGGACTGTGCGCCTGGCACCCAGATCACGAACTCGCCCGTCCGCTGCTGGGCACGGAGGCGATCGGTCACGTCCTGGTCGAGTCCTTCGCCGTGCTGACCCGTCTCCCGCGGGGCCGAGTCGTCTTGCCGTCGCTTGCCTGGACAGCGCTGTCCGAGACCTTCCGCTCAGACCCGCTGACGTTGTCGGGACCCGATATCGCGGAGCTGATCGGCCGTCTCGCATCCGAGGGAATCAGTGGCGGTGCCGTGTATGACGCCCTGGTCGCCGAAACCGCTCGGCGCAACGACCTCGTGCTGCTCACCTTGGATGAACGAGCCGTCGCGACGTACCGCGCCGTGGGCGTCGAGGTCGAGTTCCTGCGAGCGTGAGCGATCCAAGGTGACTGATCGATCGACCGGTCAGCCACCGACCCGTCAGCCGCTGAGCGGGACGATGTCTGCGAGGTCGATCTTGCGATCGGCGATGCCGGCAAAGGTCTCGCCGCAGGAGTAGACCTCTTCGCCGGTGAGTCGGTCCTCGTCGAGGTCGACGGGCCACACGATGCCCATGCGGGCCTCGCTCAGGTAGTAGGCGTCGACGTCGTCGACCTCGATGCCCATGGCCGCCAGGGTCCGACCCGGGTAGGCCATACGCATGGTTCCTTCGGTGAACACGGCGTCGGTATCGACGATCACCCGGTCGCAGTCGAACTCGAGTCGATGCGCGCCCGTCTGCACGATGGTCAGGTCATAGAACGCACGCACGGCGTCCTTGGACCCGGTGGGGTTGAGTGCGGCGGTGTCGGGGTTGGTCCACATCACGTACGTCGGCGCCTCGGTGAGGGTGGCGACGACGCCCTCGATGTCGGCCGCTGCCTCGGCGCGCATGTGCTCCAGCACGAGCGCGAGATTGTGCTTGCGACGTGGATCGGTCTCGTCGGCATGGCGCTTCTCGACCAACGCCCACGTCTTGTTCGGATCCAGTGTGATCATGACGACCCCCGTGTTCGCTCTATCGAGACTGCGGAGGAGGTGGGATTCGAACCCACGGTGAGTTTCCCCACACACGCTTTCCAAGCGTGCCGATTCGGCCGCTCTCGCACTCCTCCATGCGCTCCGGAGCGAGCCCCCGAGCGCCACGACAGGGTAGTGGCCTCGCCTCGAATGTGCCGCGTGGTCCTCGGCGGTCAGCGGACCACCGGCACGGCGGGGTCGGCGACGCGCTCGACCCGACGACGGTGCCGCCACTCGGGCGCGGCCAGAACGAGGCCGACGACGGTCAGCACCGTCATGCCCACTGCGGCGACGCCGTAGGCGGTGGCGCGACCGAACTGGTCGTAGACGCCGCCGATGATGATCGCAGTGACACCGCCGGCCAGGGCCTGGGCCGCGCCCATCAGCCCCTGCGCGCCGGCCTGGCGATGATCGGGCACGGCCATGCTGACGGCGACGCCCGATGCCGCGATGGTCATGCCGTCGGTCAGCGAGTGGATCATCGACACACCGAAGATCCAGGTGCCGGTCGGGACCTGGCCGTACACCGTCATGAAGAACGCACCGGCGAGCAGGCCCGCCGCCGCCATCGGGTACGGCCCGACTCGTTGGGCGTAGCGCCCACCGAGGGGGCCCAGCACGATCAGCGGGATGGCGAAGAGGGTGATGCCCAGGTTGGCCATCCAGGTCGGTGTGTCGAGGTCTTCGTGGACCACGTCCCACAAGGCATCGAACGCGCCGATCATCATGAACGCAGCAGCCCCCAACACGATGGCTCCGGCGACCCGTCGGTCGCCGAGCAGGTCGAAGGCCAGGCGGCGACTCGTCAGGTCGATCGTCTCGTGCACGTCGAGGCGCATCGCCGGGATCGCGAGGATCATGCTGGCCACGGCGACGACCACGAACGGCGCGGAGAGGCCCAGTGGGCCCACGAGCACGGCGGACACGGCGGGTCCCATGGCGAAACCGAACACGTCGGCCGACAACAACAGCCCGACGTTGCGGCCCAGGTTCACCGGGTCGGCGAGCACGACGATGCGTCTGATGGCGGGGGTCGCGACCCCGATGCCGATACCCGACACGATGCGGCCGGCGGTGATCGTGGCGAAGCTCTCGCCGAACCCCATGGCGACCAGGCCCACGACGTTGACGACGACGCCGACCACCACCAGCTGGCGAGCCCGACCCCGATCGGCGATCGGGGCCAGGAACACCTGGGCGACGAACGCCGACAAGAACCCCAGCCCGATGATCACCCCGACCTGGGTGTCGGAGATGCCATAGGCGTCGCGGTAGTCGCCCACGACGGTGAACAGCACGCCATAGCCCGCAGCCAGACACGCAGAAAGCGCCCCCAGCAGACGAATGGTGGAGCGGTCGGCGGGCACCGAGCGATGCTACGGGGGCGCGATCACGCATGCGTCGGGTTTTGATGGTGCGAACGCACCGCGCTCGCCACAACGCGCTGATTCTCGCTACGCTTGAGAGCCACGCCCGCTTCGGGATGTGACGACCGGGCCCTGTGCAACGGGAGCCCGTGAACCGAGTCAGGGCCGGGAGGCAGCAGCTCTCAGCGGTGCCTGCCGTGTGCCGCAGGTCGCCTGGTCGTCACTTCCGGAGGCGGGCGTCCGCCGTGTCCGGCCCGGTTGGTTCCCGCGCGGTGCGATCCGCTCAGCGGCCGGTCAGCTGGGTGAATGCCGCCACGAACGGTTCGGGCTTCGCGGTCTTGACCACGTCGAAGTCGATGGCGGTGCCGTCGACGAAGGTCACCACCAACGATCCGGTCAGCTTGCCGGTGGTCAGGGCGATCGACTGCACCTGATCGAGCGTGAACGAGGCGTTGAGGCCCTTCGGCTTGCCACTCAGTGAGCTGTGGCCGAACACCAGGAAGCGGCGATCAGTGAGTCCGAGCACCGCTTTGCCGGCGGGGATGTCGACGACGAATCCCTCGCCTGCCTGCTGGGGCGCATTCTTGGTTCGCGTCGAGGCCATGGCCTCACCGGCCACGGCGCCGACCGCGCCGCCGATCGCGCCGAAGGCGACCTGGCGACGGATCGCGCCCGGCGGTTGTACGAAGGTCGCGGCCACGACCTCTTCGCCGGGCTCGAGGTCGCCGGCGCAGCTCTTGCGGATCTTCTTGGCGAAATCGATCATGGCGGCACCGGACGCCGGCGGCGGGGGCTGGTTACACCGCCGACCCACCCGAGACGGCCGTTGCATGCACCCCCTATCCTCGGAGGCGTCATGGCCTACCAGTCGCTCTATCGTCGCTATCGCTCGGGCACCTTCGGTGAACTCGTCGGTCAGACCCATGTGGTCACTGCGCTCAAGAACGCCATCGTCGAGGACCGCGTCGGTCACGCGTACCTCTTCAGCGGCCCCCGGGGCACGGGCAAGACCTCGACGGCGCGCATCTTGGCGAAGGCCCTGAACTGCACCGACCTCGGCGCCGACGGCGAACCCTGCACCCGCTGCGATTCCTGTGTGTCGTTCGCATCGGGTACGTCCTATGACCTCCAGGAGCTCGATGCCGCGTCCAACAACGGTGTCGACGCCATCCGCGACCTCATCGCCCGCGTTGCCCTCGGTTCGCCGGGACGCACCAAGGTGTACATCCTCGACGAGGTCCACATGCTCTCGACGGGCGCCGAGAACGCCCTGCTCAAGACGCTCGAGGAACCGCCACCGCACGTCGTGTTCGTGCTCGCCACCACCGAGCCGCACAAGGTCGTGCCCGACGATCCGCAGCCGGACCCAGCACTTCCGTTTCGAGCTGTTGCCCGCCGAGGACCTCGAACGCCACGTCCGCTGGGTCGCCGAAGACGCCGGGCTCGCCGTCGACGATGCCATGGTCGACTACGTGCTGCGTGTCGGCGGCGGCTCGGCACGCGACACGCTCTCGGCGCTCGATCAGGTGGTGGCGGCCGGGAGCGTACCCGGCGGCGACGATGTGATCGCAGTCGGTCCTCGCAGCGGTCGCTGGCGCCGACAGCGCCGGGGTCATCGCAGCGATCAACCATGCGTCGATCGCAGGACGAGATCCCCGGCGTCATCGGTGAGGCCCTGCTCGGTCACCTGCGCGATGCCTTTCTGTCGTCGATGGGGGCACCCACGCCACACCTGTCCGACGCCCAGACCGCTGGTGCCACCGCGATCGCAGCGCAGATGGGCCCGGCGGCCATCACCCGTGCCCTCACGGTGGTGGGGTCGAGTCTGATCGAGATGCGCCAGGCCCCTGACCCTCGGGTCGATCTCGAGGTCGCCCTGCTGCGCCTCACCCGACCCGATCTCGACACCGATGTCGCGGCGTTGACCGCCCGCATCGAACGACTCGAACAGGGTGCGCCGGCGCCTCCCCACGCCGGCGGTGCGGCACCGGCACCGGGCCCATCGACCGATACGCCGAGACTCCCGGATGGGGGCGACGCGGTCCCGGGTCCGGCCCCTCGTCGCACGGACTCCGATGCCCGCGCCGCGTCGGCCGCCCCGAGCGACGCCGAGGCGCCGCCTGCACCGGCTGCGTCCGGCCGTCCGGCCGATGCCGCGCGCGCCGTCCTCGCCCGCGGGCGGCGACCAGGCAGCGCCGGCCGACGAGACGCCCTCGCCGCACCGGCGCCGCAGACGACGTTGGGGGCGACGCGTGGCACGGCGCGTTCGGCAGCGCCCGCTGCGCCGCCGCCCGCTGCGCCACCGCCCGACCGCGCGACACGAACCAGCCCCATCGGCTGGCTCGACGACGCACGAGCAGGCCCCGTCGACCGACCTGGAGGCGCCGCGGCCCCCCGCCCAGGCGCCTGCGTCGTCGTCACCTGCGCGCGTCTGCGCCGACCGTCGAGGCCCTCGCTGCCGCATGGGAGCAGGTCAGGCCGTCGTTGCCGGGACGGGCCAAGTCCCGTTTCAGCGGTGGACGATTCGTGTCCGCCGATGCCGACGGCATCGTGTTCGGTCTGCCGAACGCCATCCACCGCGATCGCTGCGCCGATTGCGTGGCCGATGTCGAAGCGGCATTCAGCTCGCATTTCGGCCAACCCATTCGCCTGACTCTCGTGGTCGACGGCGATCCACCGCCGCCCTCGGGCACCCAACCGGCGCACGCGCCGCAGCCGAGCGAACCCTCGCCGGACGACGAGGCCATCGATCTCACCGATCTCGTCGATGCGTCCCCCGACGAGGCCGGCGGCGTCGAGTTGTTGACCGAGGCCTTCCCCGGCGCCGAGCTCGTCGAGGAGTAGCGAGCGTCCCGCTGTGTGCTGCACCGCGAGGCGACGCTTTGCTGCGAGACTGACCGGGTCCGAACCCCGCAGTTCGTCCCGCCGGCGAGGAGATCCCGATGAGTGACCCCCAACAGCCCTTCGACATGAGCTCGCTGCTCGAACAGGCCCAACAGATGAGCGAGCAGCTCATGGCCGCCCAGGAACAGGCCGCGTCGGCGGTGTTCGAGGGCCAGGCCGGCGGCGGTGCCGTGCGGATCGCGATGACGGGCGGATTCGAGTTCCGCGAGGTGTCGATCTCCCCCGACGCGGTCGACCCGGCCGACGTCGACATGCTCCAGGATCTGGTGCTCGCAGCGCTCAACGACGTCGTCGCGCAAGCCGCAGCCGCACAGTCGTCGGGTCTCGACATGGGTGGCATGGACCTCGGCGGCCTTCTCGGCGGTCTCGGCGGCTCGCTCGGTCCAGGCGAGTAGCGCATGGCCGGTGTCTACACGCCAGCGGTCCAGACCCTGATCGACGAACTCGGGCGGCTCCCCGGTGTCGGTCCCAAATCCGCGCAGCGCATCGCGTTCCACCTCGTCAAGCTGCCCGACGCCGATGCCCTGCGCCTCGCGGATGCCATCCGCGAAGCCAAGGCGACGGTGCGGTTCTGCGAGGAGTGCTTCAACCTCAGCGACCAGCCGCGCTGCGCGATCTGCACGGATGCACGACGCGACCCGGCCGTCATCTGCGTCGTCGAGGAGCCGCGAGACATCGTCGCCGTCGAGCGCACCCAGGAGTTCTCGGGCCGCTATCACGTGCTCGGTGGGGCCATCAACCCCATCGACGGGATCGGCCCCGACCAGCTCCGGGTCAAGGAACTCCTGGATCGCCTCGGCCGTCACCAGGTGACCGAGCTCATCCTGTGCACAAATCCCAACATCGAGGGCGAGGCCACGGCCATGTACCTCGCTCGACTCATCGAGCCGCTGGGTATCGAGGTGACGCGTATTGCGTCGGGTCTGCCGGTGGGAGGCGATCTCGAGTACGCCGACGAGGTGACGCTGGGCCGGGCGCTGTCGGGTCGTCGCGCCGTCACCTGATCAGTCCGGCGAGGCGGCCTCGCGGTGGCGGTGCCGGCATCTGGCCACGGTGGAGATCAGGGCCGAGAGCGCCGGTCGGTGCCCGAATGGACGAGCGACCGACCGGACGAGCGGGGTGGAGGGGAGGTTTCCCCGCCGCTCCCGGCGCGATGGCCGAAGTGCCACCTCGCTGGGTCGGGCGCGGGCGGACAAGACCGACAGACAGCGAGATGACACCTCGACGTGCATGGCCGCTGATCCGAAGCGTTTCCTCGGAAGCGGCGAGTACGTTGCGATTACGTTACGACGCGTCGTAACGTTCGTCAAGGGCATCGGCAGACTTTCTCACGACATGATTCGGTGGTCCCACGGACCGCTTCCGGGCGCGCCGAAAAGTGCATCTGAACTGCCAAAAGGCGATCTGGGCGCCCGCGGGTCGAGGACGCGGATCCGGCGGGTGAGAGGTGCCGGTGACGGGCCGGGGTCCGTCACCGGATCGTCATGCAGCGACGCGCAGGATCAGCGCATCGCCCTGACCGCCGCCGCCACAGAGCGCGGCCGCGCCGACGCCACCGCCGCGGCGCCGGAGCTCGTGCGCCAGCGTCAGTGCCAAGCGGTTCCCCGATGCGCCGATCGGGTGACCGAGGGCGATGGCGCCGCCGTTGACGTTGACCCGGTCCTCGTCGAGGCGGAGGTCGGCCATCGAGGCCACCGACACGGCTGCGAAGGCCTCGTTGATCTCGAACAGGTCGATGTCGCCGACCCCCAGCGAGCCTCCGGCGAGGGCGTCGAGGATGGCCCGAGACGGCTGGGTCAACAGGCTGGTGTCGGGACCGGCAACCTGGCCGTAGCCGACCAGTTCGGCCAGTGGCTCCACACCGAGGCGTTCAGCAACGGCGGCCGACGCCACGATCGTCACCGACGCACCGTCGGAGATCTGCGAGGCATTGCCCGCCGTGATGTTGCCGCTCTCGGCGAACGCAGGCCGCAACGAGCCGAGGCTGTCGAGATCGGTGCCGGGGCGTACGCCCTCGTCCTCGCTGAACACGATCGGATCACCCCGGCGCTGGGGGATCTCGACCGGGACGATCTCGTCGGCGAACAGGCCGTCCTTGATGGCCTTGGCCGCCCGCTCGTGGCTGGATGCCGCCACCCCGTCCTGGGCCGCCCGATCGATGGAGGCCGAGGCGGCGTACCGCTCGGTGCCCTCACCCATCAGCTCCTTCTCGAGCGCGCAGTACAGGCCGTCGTGCTGGATGACGTCGAGGATCTCGCCGTTGCCGTAGCGATACCCGCCACGGGCGTTGGCCAACAGGTAGGGCGCGTTGGTCATGGACTCCATGCCGCCGGCGACGACGATCTCGGCCTCGCCGGCGCTGATCATCTGGTCGGCCAGATGAATGGCGTTGAGTCCCGACAGGCAGACCTTGTTGATGGTCGTGGCGGGCACCGACATCGGAACGCCCGCGGCGCGAGCCGCCTGGCGTGCGGTGAGTTGGCCGCCTCCGGCCTGGAGGACCTGGCCCATCACGACGTAGTCGACCTGGTCTGGTGCGACCCCGGCACGTTCCAGCGCTGCGGCGATGGCGATACCGCCGAGATCGGACGCCGCGAACGGGCTGAGTGCTCCGGACAGCTTCCCGATGGGGGTGCGGGCACCGGCGAGCAGGACCGAGGGCATGGCGTCTCCTTCGTCGTCGAACGACGGCGATGCTACTGCCCCGACCAGCGCCGAGCCTCTCCCCTCGTCGCGGGCAGCGACTCGGTCGGTCAGTTCTTGCCGTCGCCGTCGGTGACGCGCTCGACGGCCTGGCGGACCATGGCCGCAAGGGGATCGTCGTCGCCCCCCGCAGGGGTCGACGCGGGCACCGACGCAGCGTCGGACGCAGCGCTCTCGGCCACCGGAGCGGACCAGTCGACGTCGCCGCCGCTGGGTGCGCTCCAGGCCTCGCCTGCGTCCGCAGCGCCGGGCGCAGCGGACCAGGGGTCGACCTGTGCATCGCTGGCGGGTTCCCATGCGGCGGCGGTGGGTGCTGCCGGCTCCCAGCTCGCGGCCTCAGCCGGAGCGGCGGGTGCGTCGGTCCACTCCCCGGTTGCGGCGGTGTCGCCGCTCCAGGTCTCGGCCGGCGTCTCGGCATCGGGGGTCGTCCAGGCGCTCGGGACCTCGTCGAGGCCTCCCTCATCGCCGGTTGGTGCCGCACTCGCAGCAGGGTCGGCGGGTGCGGCGTCGCTGGTCCACGCTGCCGCGTCCGGTGCCTCGGTCGGCACCCACGACGACGCCGGGTTCGGATCGCTCTCGCCGGTCCAGGCTGCATCGGTCGGTGCGGCGCTGTCGCTGTCGGCGGTCCAGGCTGCGTCGGTGGGTGTGGCGGTGTCGCCGGTCCAGACGCTCTCGGGTGGCGCCGCGGCGTCGGTGGTGGTCTCGGCAGTCCAGGCGGTCTCGGCAGTGGTGTCAGCGGTCCAGGCCGTGTCGGATGGTGCTTCGGAGTCGATGGCGGTGCCTGCGTCGTCGGCGGTCCACGCGGTCGTCGCCGAGTCGTCGGCGGTGTCAGCCGTCCAGGGCGATGGGTCGGTGCTCGGCTCGGTAGCCCAGGCTGCTGCAGCTGTGTCGGCGGTCTCGCCGACTGCCGACTCGTCGGTCCAGGTCGATGCTGCCGGCGCTTCGGCTGCGTCGATCGCCTCGGCTTCTGCGGGAGCGGCCCATGCCGGCACCGAGCCGGGGGTGTCCGTGGCGGCGGCTTCGACGGGAGCCGGCTGGTCCGTGGTGACGTCACCCGCCGGCGTCCATGCGGTCGCAGGGGATGCCTCGGGAGTCTCATCGAGCACCGCTGCGTCCGCGGTGGGCTCGGGACCGGCGTCGGTGGTGGCCTCGTCCGAGACGACCACAGCCGTTGCGTCGGGGGCGGCATCGGCGATGACCGTGTCGGTCACAGCCGTCGCATCCGGGTCGGAGTCACTGATGGCCGCGATCTCGCCACCATCGGGTGCACCGGCCGGAGCCGTTGCGCCGTCGTCGACACTCCAGTTGGTGGCCGGGTCGGGCTCGACTGCGGTATCGCTGTCGGTCGCCCATCCCGAGACCGGTTCGGAGGCGTCGTCGTCGGGCACCCATCCCGAGGCGGCGTCACTCGGTGCGGCGTCGTGGACCCAGCCGGTGGCCGGTGCGGGCGCAGCGGGGGCCTCTGGCCCGCCGCCGGATGATGCGTCGTCGGCGAGAGGCGCTGGTGCGATCACCACGTCGGCGTGGTTGTCCACGACGGACCGGAAGTCGTCGCGAGCGGTCTCGAGTTCGGAGCTGGTCACCGTGAGGCGATCGAGCAGACCTCGCTCGGTGGCCTTCAGGCGGTCGATGCGCTCGGTTGCGTCGAGCATCAGACGGTCGTACTGCTCCTGGGCGTCGAGCTCGGCGCCTGCCCGGATCTCGGCGGCGTCGGCCTCGGCCTGATCGCGCACCGACGTGGCGTACGCCAGTGTGTCGTCGCGGTAGGACGCGGCCTGCTCCTCGGTGGTGCGACGGAGCTCGTCCACCTCGGCGCGGACATCGGCCGCATACTGCTCGGCTTCGCGGCGATGGTTCGCAGACCACTCCTCTGCGTCACGCACCATGCGGTCTGCGGAGCGTTGGGCCGCGTCGAGCACCTCGTCGACACGGTTGCCCACCACCGCAAAGGTCTGTGGTGCCGGCGCGTCGCTGACCGCCTGTTGGCTCGCCGCGGCCTCGGCCTTGGCCGCAGTGGCCTCCTGGCGTGCTCGTTCGGCCTCGGTGCGGGCGGTCTCGACCTCGCGGCGGGCCTCGTCGACCGCTCCCACGGCCGCATCGAGTTCGCGGCGTGCCGCCGCCATCTCCTCGGCGACCGAGGTCAGGTACGTCTGGACGGCATCGGCATCGATCCCGCCCTTCTTGACCTGGGGAAACGACTGGGAGCGGATCTCGTCGGGGTTCAGCGCCATGGGGTGTCCTTTCACACGCGCGATGGTCGAACTCGCCTGCCCGCCGCGCCGGTGACCGGCGCTGCGCACGAGGCTAGTTGGGTGGTGGAGCACACGCCGGAGCCGTTCCGAGTGGCGACCATCCCGCCAGGGTGCGAGCATCTCGACACAGCCCGGCCAACGAGGGCCGGACCGAAGCGAGGAGTGCTCACGTGTTGTTGACCGAGATCGACCATGTGGCCATCGCGGTACGCGACCTCGACGCCGCCATCGCGTACTACCGCGATGCCTTTGGTGCCGAGGTCCATCATCGAGAGACCGTCGAGAGCGACGGCGTCGAAGAAGCATTGCTCAAAGTGGCCGACAGCTACATCCAGCTGACGCGAGCCACTCGAGACGATTCGCCGATCGCGATCTTCATCGACAAGCGCGGCGAAGGGCTCCACCACGTCGGCTACCGCGTCGACGATTGTGCCGAGGCACTGGCCTCGATGATCGCTGCGGGTGCGCGGGCGATCGACACCGAACCGCGGCCGGGTTCGCGAGGAACCACGGTTGCGTTCGTGCACCCGAAGGGATCGTTCGGAACGTTGATCGAACTCGTCCAGGAGTGACGCAACGGTGCGCCCGCGTCGATCGACACTGCGATCGTCAGGGGTGAGCCGTTCGGACATGGCATCAGCATCGGCCTGATCCCGGTGGACTTGAGCCGAATGTCTCAGTTCGGTGGCGCCGAAGGCGCGAAATGGGCCAACTCGAGCCCTCGACCGAACGGTCGCTCGGTACCGCTTGTGGTTCGACACGCCGTTGGCCCACCATGACGTTGGCGTGACCGGTCCGCTGTGGAAGGTGGGCTGGTCTGGCCGACCAGGTGGCGCTGGGCTCGGTCGGTGCCCTTCGGCTGCCGGATCGGCCCGAGGGCACCGACCGGCCGGCTCGCGCCGCAACCGTGCCTGCCGGCGCACTGACACTTTCGTCAGCGCGGACGCCGACTCCATAGTCTGGTCGCGATGAGTGTTGTCGGGGCTCGCGCAGAGTTCCTCGCTGCAGGACGAGACCTGCTCGGCGAAGCGTCGCTCGGTGACTATCTGGGACGAGCGATCACCGTCGATGCGCTGTGTCGGCGCGCGGGTCGAAGCCCGGGCGGCTTCTATCACCACTGGACCAGCTTCGACGCATACTGCCGCGAGCTGCTCTTGACGTCGGTCGACGAGGCCAATGCCATCTTGGCCGACCGCCTCGTCAACGAGCTCTCGGAGCTCCCGTCGACCGGTGAGGCCGCCCAGCTGTATGGCCAGCTGCGTTCACTTCTTTCGCATCACGTCGACACCGTCTTGACGACAGCGTGGGGAGCGCAAGCCGAGCTGCTGGTGTGGATCAGCGACGACGAGGAACTACGCGCTGCCCTCTCCGAACGATCCGGCGAGCTCGACCGTCTCGCAACCGAGCTGATCCCCGAGGCGCTCGCAGCCTTGGGACGTCGGCTGCGTCCACCCTGGGACAGCGACATGCTGGTTCGGGCGATCGCGATGATCTTGTGGGGTGCGCAGGTCTTCGATCGGCTCCGCCCGAGCCCGGTGTACCGAACGATGGCGGTCGAGATGTCGCTCGGTGTCGTGGCCCTCGCCAGCCGCCGGAACCATTCCGACAACGATGTCGACGACTTCTTGCGTCTGTCACTCGGCGTCGGGCGAGACGAGCCGACCTCGGAGTGGGCCGACGCCTTGCGAGCTCGCACGGCACCGGTGGTCGCTGCGCTCTACCGCAGTGGCGGTTGGTCTGCGGTGACGCCGGCAGCGGTGGCCCAGGCCGCGGACGAATACATCCAGGACATCGACCTCGCCTGGTTCGGTCGCTCTGGGTTCGCCGCCGCTGTCTTCACCTTCGAGGTCGTGCCCGAGCTGCGGTCGGGTCTCGACGACGCCGACGCCGGGTCGTCCTGGGACGTGCTCGTACGCCACGTCGAAGGGCTCGTCGGAGCAACGCGCGCCCACCGTGATGCCGCGACGCGGTTCCTGTCGATGGCGGTCTCGGACAGCTTCCCGATGGTGGGGCCGCACCCGGCGGGGCTGGTGCTGACCGGGATGATCGAGGTGACCGCACGCGCGATCTCGATCGCAGCGAC
Source organism: uncultured Acidimicrobiaceae bacterium (assembly GCA_963716795.1). Taxonomy (GTDB): domain Bacteria; phylum Actinomycetota; class Acidimicrobiia; order Acidimicrobiales; family UBA8592; genus CAVQUE01. Next base: position 516,271 of record CAVQUE010000015.1, read on the forward strand.
CGGACGAGACGACGCGGTCGGCGAACTCGAGGGCGTCGATGTCCATGGCCTGGCCGCAACGCTGATACGACTCGCCATCTCCGAGACGCTCGGCCGTCCTCAGGACGATCCCGATTCGATCGCGACCGACATCTTGGCCCTCGTGGGACCGGCTCTCGGCGGTCCGTGAGCGCCCCGCCGAGGCGACCCCGTATGTCCTCAACGGCGTCGCTGTGGCAGGCTCGCGAGCCATGCGCATCCACCTCGTCGACGGGACCTACGAGCTGTTCCGGCATCACTTCGCCCTGCCGGGACACCTGACCGGCGACGGGCGCGAGGTCGGTGCAGTGCGCGGCGTGCTCACCAGCATGCTCACGATGCTCGAGGACGGTGCCACCCACGTGGGGATCGCCACCGACCACGTCGTCGAATCGTTCCGCAACGACCTTTACGACGGCTACAAGGACGGCTCGGATCTCGATCCGGTCATCCTCGGCCAATTCGGACTGCTCGAGGATGTCCTCGAGGCGGCGGGATTCACGGTGTTCGCCATGGTCGAGTACGAAGCCGACGACGCCCTCGGCGCCGCCGCTCGCGTCGCGGCCGCCGACGAGCGGGTCGACCAGGTCATGATCTGCACCGCCGACAAGGACCTCGGCCAGTGCGTCACCGACGACGCCCGCATCGTGCAGTTCGACCGCCGCAAGGGTCAGGTCATCGATCGGGCCGGTGTCATCGACAAGTTCGGCGTGCCGCCAGAGTCGATCCCGGACTACCTCGGTCTCGTCGGTGACACCGCCGACGGGTTCCCGGGACTGGCGGGCTGGGGCGCCAAGTCCGCGTCGACGGTGCTGGCTCGCTACGGCCACATCGAGGACATCCCGGCCTCGCCGGGCCAGTGGGACGTCGCGGTGCGCGGTGCTGCGAAGCTCGCCAAGACGCTCCAGGAGCACCTCGACGACGCGCTGTTGTTCCGGCGCATCGCAACGATCGACTACGACGCTCCCACGATCGGCTCGGTCGACGAGCTCGAGTGGCGCGGGCCGGGCGCCGACTTCGCCGAGCTCGCCGACACGATCGACGCGCCGGCGCTCGCCGCCCGAGCCACGAAGTTGGCCGCTGCGCGAGACCGGTGAACGCGCCCGAGCCGCCACCGGGTGCCGCGACGGGTTCGGTTCGGGAGCCCGAGGCGGCTCGGCGCCGTCGCCGTGGGTTCCCGGCGGTGGGGAGTGGCACGGCCATCGCATTCCTGCTGTTCGTGATGCTCGGGCTGCCCGAGGGCATCCTCGGTGCCGCCTGGCCATCGATGCGCCTCGACTTCGGACGTCCGGTGGCCTCGTTGGCCTGGCTGATCGTTGCCTACACCCTCGGCTATCTGTGTGCTGCCGCCGGTTCGGGCTGGCTGCTCGAATGGTTCGGGGTCCCACGGATCCTGGCGATCGGTGTCGCCGGCAGCGGTTTGGGCGTCGCCGGCTATGCGACGTCGGTGTGGTGGTGGCTGCTCGTCGCCGCGGCACTCGTCCTGGGCGCGGGCGCCGCCACCGTCGATGCCACGCTCAACACGTTCGTGGCCATCACCGCCGGTGCGCGGGCGATGAACCTGCTGCATGCCTTCTTCGGTGTCGGCGCCACGCTCGGGCCGCTGGCCGTCACGGCAGCGCTGCGCGGCGACGTGTCGTGGCGGGTGGTCTTCGGCGCGGTCGCCATCGTGGAGTTGCTGCTCCTGATCGTCGTGGTGGCCCGTCGCGACCGGTTCCGCATCACGGTCCGGGCCACCGATGACGAGGCGAGCGCAGGCGGTCCCATGCCGATCGCCCTCCTGTGCCTGCTCCTGATGTTCTTCGCAGGCTATGTGGGCGCCGAGGTGAGTCTGGGGCAGTGGAGCTATTCGCTGCTCGTGGAAGAGCGAGGGGTGTCGACGACGCTCGCCGGTTGGGCGATCGCCGGCTACTGGGGCGGACTCACCCTCGGACGCTTCCTGCTCGCTGCGGCGGGCAACCGCCTGGCACCGACCAGGATTCTGCGCATCGCCGGCGTGTCCACGGTCGTCGGCGTGACGGTGTTCTGGGTCGACCTCGTGCCGGGTGTCGACCTGGCGGCCCTGGCGTTCGTCGGACTCGCGCAGGCCGGCATGTTCCCGGCGATGGTGCTGCTGACGCCTGGGTGGGTGGGACCACACAACACCGGCCGGGCCGTCGGGCTGCAGCTCATGGCCAGTTCCATCGGGGCGATCCTGGCCAGCGTCGTCATCGGCGCCGCTGTGCGGCGGTGGGATCTCGAGGCCATGCCCCCGATCGTCGTCGCGCTCACCGCAGCGACCCTGCTCTCGTTTCTCGCTGCCGCTCGGCTCGCCGGCCGTCGAGGCATCGCCGCACCGGCCTGAGCCGTACCTCGGCGCCGAGAGCAGGGCCGCCGAGGTTCAGTCGTCGTCGCGTTCTCGCGCTCTTCGCGCTCTTCTTCGGCTCGTTCGCGTGCCTCTTCGTCGCGTTCGCGTTGGGCTTCGCGCTCTTCTTCGGCTCGTTCGCGTGCCTCTTCGTCGCGTTCGCGTTGGGCTTCGCGCTCTTCTTCGGCTTGTTCGCGTTGGGCTTCGCGGCGTTCCTCCTCGCGTTCGCGTTGGGCTTCGCGGCGTTCCTCCTCGCGTTCGCGTTGGGCTTCGCGCTGCTCTTCCTCGCGCTCGCGCCGATCCTCGTCACGATCCCGCTGGTCCTCGCGATCGCGGTCGTCGTCGCGGTCGTCGTCGCTGTCGCGTCGAAGTCGAAGTCGAAGTCGAAGTCGAGTGTGGCTTCGCAGTCGGCTTCGGCGCGGTCGGCGGCGCGGTCGGCGGCGTCTTCGGCTTCGTCGCCGAGGCCCTCGGCAGCGTCTCGGATGGCGTCGGCTTCGTCGCTGCAGGCTTCCCACGGGTCGTCGTCGTCGTCGAGTGTGGCTTCGCAGTTGGCTTCGGCGCGGTCGGCGGCGCGGTCGGCGGCGTCTTCGGCTTCGTCGCCGAGGCCCTCGGCAGCGTCTCGGATGGCGTCGGCTTCGTCGCTGCAGGCTTCCCACGGGTCGTCGGACGCGTCGTCGTCATCGTTGTCACCGGTCGCGTCAGCGCCATCGCCATCGAGGACCATCCCGTCGCCGATGGGATCGCGGGACCCGGCATCGCCCTGCGCGGGGCCGCCGGAGGGGTCGCTCGTCGGTATGACCTCGGCGAGGCTGGTGTCGTCGCCTTCGGCTGTGTCGTCGCCGACCACGTCGCCGTCGTCGACCTCTTCGCTCTGGACGTCCGGGAGCACCGGGACGTCGACAACGCCCGCCGCATGAGCGCCACTCGTGGCCGCCAATGCGACGGTCGTGCCAACGGCAATCTTGCCGGTGACTGTTGCAATGAAGGTGCCGATCGCTGTCAGCATGCTGTTCTTCTCTCTTCTCTGGTTGGACGTGACTCGTCGCTTCGGCAGCTCGGCCACCTGCTCGATCGCAGGTCCGGGAGCGTTGCTTGCTGCTGTCACCAGCAGGTCGCCCTTGTCGACGATGAGACCCACGTCCACGAATTCGCTCAGCGCCGTACCCACGGGCGGCGGCGGGTCGGCCCGGAACTCGCTCCGGATCCCCGCCAGCGCAGCCTCGAGGTCCGATGGCGTCGGACCGCCGTGCTGGCCGGTCAGCAGCCGTTCGATATCGGCGTCGATCGAGTCGTGATCGCTCATCTCGACCCCGTAATCGTCGATCCCGCCTCGGGGGATACGGCCTGATCCAGATTTCTCCGCAGTGTCGCGATCGCACGGCGCTGCAGTCCCTTGACGGCGCCCACCGGCTTGCCGACAGCCTCGGCGGTCTCCTCCAGCGTGAGATCGGCGACGAGGCGAAGCAACAGGACGTTTCGCTGATCCTGCGTCAGGCAGTCGAGCCTCTCGCCGACAGCCGCGCGACCCAGCTCTTCCATGGCCTCGGCCTCGACGTCGCCGCCACCGACGTCAGACCATTCGAACGCATGTCCCGACAGCGGCACCGGTCGTCGCGTGCGTGCTCGATGCCAATCCGCCGCCTTGTTCGACGCGATGCTGAACAGCCACGACCGGAACGCAGCACCGCTGCCATGGAAACCGCTCAGGTTGCCGAACGCCCCCAGGAAGACCTCGTTGGTGACGTCGTCGGGTTCGGTGACGCCTCGCCCACGGAGGTAGCCGGCGACGCGGCCCGCGAGGCAGCGGTAGATACCCGTGAAGCCGCTCTGTTCGCCACGGCGGGCTGCTGCGAGCCACAGATCGAGCTCGTGGTCGCGGCGCGCCCGCTCCTCCATGCGCCGAGGATCGGCCCGGCCCTGCGGCCCTTGAGCGCCTTGGGCCCTCCGTACCGGTCGGATGAGCCGGGCGGCTCATCGCGTGGTGGAGCCGTCGATCAGTCGCGGTCGAAGGCGCGGTCGATGCGCTCGAACCGGCGGCGTACGAACCCGCGGCTCTCGTCGTGAGTGAACAGGTACAGCTGATTGGTGCGGATCCCGTGGAGCACCAACGCGGCAGCGTCGTCGGCGCCGAGCATGCGTCCCGCCATCTCCTCCTCGTCGACCTCGGGGTACTGCTGGGACTCGGGTCCACCGTAGGTGTCCTGGCGGTTGCGGCCCGACGCGTCGATGTCGGTGGCCAGGCGCATCGGGCACAGCACCGACACGCCGATGTCGTGCTCACGCAGCTCGCGCGACAGCACCTCGGACATGGCGACCACGCCGTACTTGGCGACGCAGTACACGCCGAGCCCGTCGTTGGGGACGACGCCGGCGAACGATGCGGTGCTGACGATGTGGCCCCCCTGCGCTTGATCGATCATGCGCGGCAGGAACGCCTCGACCCCATGGATGGGACCCCACAGGTCGACGTCGATCACCCATTTCCAATCGGCGTGGGTCATCTCGGCGATGGGCCCCGACACCGCCACCCCGGCGTTGTTGAACACGACGTGCACGGCGCCGAAGTGATCGAAGGCCGCATCGGCGAGGGCGGTGACCGACGCCAGGTCGGTGACGTCGGTGACGACACCGATCGCGTCGACGCCCGCCGTCGTCAGGCTCTCGACGGCCTGGTCGAGACGTTCGACCTCGATGTCAGCCAGCACGAGCCGCATCCCCTCCGAGCCGAGGCGTTCGGCGGTTGCCAGGCCGATGCCGCTGGCACCGCCGGTGATGACGGCGGTCTTGCCGGCCAGGTCATCCATCACGAACCTCCGTAGACGGGATCGCTGCGGTCGCGGGCGCTGGGGATGTAGGCGCCGTTCATCTTCGGGACGGCCGGGTCGACTCGGGACCAGTCGTTGCGCAGGGTGCGATGGGCGATGAGCCAGACACCGTCGCGGCACTCGAAGCGGTCGATGTAGCGACCGTTGAAGGTGTGCAGTACCTCACCGTCATCGGTGGCCTGGGTGTGGAAGGCCAGCACGTAGGTCTCGACCAGGGCCGTGTCGCCGTCGCGTGCGATGGCGGTGTTCGACATTCGATGTTGGGTGGCCGTGTAGCCCTCACGCAGCCGGGGCACGGCATAGGTGGCGAAGTCCCCCGCCGACATGTCCTCGGCGGAGCCGTACCCCGACAGGATCGCGTCGGGATGGAAGGCCGCGGCGACGAGGTCGGGATCGAGCCGGTCGATGCCGCGGGTGTAGGAGCGCAAGGCGTCCTCGATGGCGGCACGGGCGATGAGTTCGTCGAGGTCGATCGTCATGGCCGCCGACGTTAGATCGTCGCGTGGCCGCGCGCCCGAGCGGTTGCGCAGCGCGCCGACACCGGCCGGCGACGTGGCGAACGGGCAGGAGTGGTCCATGGCCGGGAGAGGCGGGTCCTCGGCGGGAGACTGGGCGACGAGCCGGCCCAGCAACACCGCGGACCCCGTACGAGGGCAGACCAGACAGCGCCCACACGTCGGCGCTCTCGCTGCTCCCGAGACGGCTGGGCACCCCATTGGAGGGTTTCGGTACCCCCGAGCCGTCTCGGCTCGTCGCTTCTGCTGCGCAGCGCGCCGACACTGGCCGGCGACGTGGCGAACGGGCAGGAGTGGTCTATGGCCGGGAGAGGCGGGCCCTCGGCGGGAGACTGGGCGACGAGCCGGCCCAGCAACACCGCGGACCCCGTACCAGGCAGACCAGACAGCGCCCACACGTCGGCGCTCTCGCTGCTCCCGAGACGGCTGGGCACCCCATTGGAGGGTTTCGGTACCCCCGAGCCGTCTCGGCTCGTCGCTTCTGCTGCGCAGCACGCCGACACCGGCCGGCGACGTGGCGAACGGGCAGGAGTGGTCTATGGCCGGGAGAGGCGGGCCCTCGGCGGGAGACTGGGCGACGAGCCGGCCCTGGATCAAGGCAGCCGCATGATGCGCAGGGTGTCGGTCTCGCGTGAGCGGGTCGACTGCCCCGAGATGACGATGACGGTGTCGCCCGGCATCAGGTCGTGCGCGTCGCGGGTGATCGAGAGTGCTTCGCTCACCAGCTCCTCGGTGCTCGCGCGATCCTCGGTGAGGAACGGGGTCGTGCCCCAGCTCAGGGTCAGCTGGTTGACGGTGCGGCGGTCGGGACTGAACGCATAGATGGGCACGCTCGGACGCCAGCGGGTGACCTTGCGAGCCGTGAACCCGGTGCGGCTGAGACAGACGATGCCCTTGGCGTCGACCTGTCGGGCCACGTCCCAGGCAGCCGCGGTCAGGGCATCGGTGGCGATGACGGTGGGGTCGGTGTAGGCGTCGTCGTCACGGAGCGACCGGATCGATGTCGACCAGGCGGCATGGTCGAACTCCTGGTCGGCACGTGCGCAGATCTCGGCCATGGTGGCCACGGCGTTGACGGGGTCGACGCCGACGGCTGACTCCCCCGAGAGCATCACGGCGCTCGACCCGTCGAAGACGGCGTTCGCGACGTCGCTCGCCTCGGCTCGGGTGGGCATCGGGGAGTACACCATCGACTCGAGCATCTGCGTTGCCGTGATCACCGGTCGGCCGCGAGCGACACAGCGCCGGATGATCAGCTTCTGGAGGTGCGGGAGTTCCGACAGCGGGTAATCGATGCCGAGGTCGCCACGGGCCACCATGACGGCGCCTGCGGTCTCGACGATGCCCTCGAGGTTCTCGACGGCTGCTTGGGTCTCGATCTTGGCGATCAGCATCGGTCCCTTGGGCGGGCGCTCCACGCCGACGGCACGGATGTCGTGGGCGGAGCGCACGAAGGACACCGCGATCATGTCGACGCCTTCTTCGACGAAGGCGTCGACCAGGCGTAGGTCTTCGCGGGTGGGCGAGCCCAGGCTGATGCGGCCTGATGGGACGCCGAAGCCGGGGCGGCCCTTGGCGATGCCGCCGTGGATGACGCGGGCGACGATTTCCTGGCCGTCGGTCTTCTCGGCGATCATGACGAGCGCGCCGTCGCCCAGGGCCATGCGGTCGCCGACGGCGATGTCGCGCACGACCTCTTCGATCTCGACCTCGATGACCTCGGCGCTGCTCGCCGTGCTGCCGTGCACGATGCGGATCTCGGTGCCTTCGTGCAGGTCGACACCGCCCTCGGGGAACGAGGCGCAGCGGATCTTGGGTCCGGGGAGGTCGACGAGGATGCCGACGTCGGCTCGGGCCCGCTCGGCGGCAGACCTGATTCGGTAGTAGGTGTCGATGTGTTGCTCGAGCGTGCCGTGGGCCATGCCGATGCGGGCGACGTTCATCCCTGCGGCGATCATGCCGTCGAGGGTGTCGGGGTCCCAGGAGGCGGGGCCGATGGTGGCGACGATCTTGGTGCGGCGCATGGGTCTTTCCGTCGTGAGGGGGTCTCGGGTTCGGCGGGGGCGGCCATGCCGGCGCTCGACGCGCCAGACGTGCTCGACTCGGATCGGATCGGATCGGATCGGGAATCCCGGGCCTCGCCGGTCACCACGGTGTGACCAACGAACGCGAGCCTACCGGTGTGGCCTCGGACCGGTCGGGATCGCACGGGGCACTCGCCGCACTCGTGTGGAAAGATGACGCGTCATGGATCTCGACACCGCACTTGACTGGGTTGCCACGAAACGTCTGGGGGTTCTCATCACCATTCGGCGCGACGGCCGACCCCAGTCGTCCGACATCGTCTACTCGGTCGGTGACGATGGACTCATCCGCATCTCGTTGACCACCGACCGCGCGAAGACCCGCAACCTCGCCCGTGACCCGCGGTGCGTGCTCCACGTCACCGACGGCGCGAGCTGGTCGTACCTGTCGATCGACAGCACGGTCGAGCTATCGGCGGTCACCACCGCTCCCGATGATGCGGCGGCGGACGAGCTCGTCGATCTGTACCGCGCCATCCAGGGCGATGACCATCCCGACTGGGACGAGTATCGCCAGGCGATGGTGGCCGAGGGCCGCCTGGTCGCTCGGTTGACCCCGACCACCGCCGTCGGCCAGATCAACGGCCCCTGAGCCGACCGGCGCCCCCGCCCTGGCTGACGGCGCCGACCGGCAGCCAGAGGTAGCCTGTAGCCGGTAGCGAGGCGGAGTGGCGTCGACAATGGTCGTTGGGGCGACCAGTCATGGCTCCGGCGGCTTCGGTGGGGTCGGGTGCCGCCAAGAGTGGCCGGCAGAGCGGCCGTGTATGGCGCCGGTGGGGTGGACCAACGGTTCTGGCGCCAAGAATGGTCGTTGGGGCGACCGTTTATGGCGCCGGAGGCGTCAGGCCGGGCCACCGAACAGGGCGACGATCTCATCGGGGACGCCGTGGTCGAGTTGGCGAACGTGACACGACGCCGGATCGCGGTCCGGGCGCCAACGATGCAGCCGTGCCACCCCGCGGAAGCGGCCGCCGGTGGCGTGTTCGTAGCGCACCTCGGCCACCAGCACCGGCTCGATCGGTACCCACGACATGTCCTTCGCCGAGTTCCATCGGTTCGGCGCCCCGGGCATGCGGCCATCGGCCGTCTCGGCGGTCTGGTCGGCCCAGCTGCCCCAGGGATGTTGCGAGAGGTCGGTGACCGCGAGCTGGGAGAGCTGGGCCAGCAGCGGCGACCGGTCCGCGGCCTTGAAGCTGCTCGCGACCCCGAGGTGATGGAGGTCGCCGGCGTCGTCGTAGGCGCCGAGCAGGATCGATCCGACCCCGTCGCCGGACTTGTGGATCCGATAGCCGGCGACGACGCAATCCGCCGTGCGCTGCTGCTTGACCTTGAGTTGGGCTCGCTTGTCCTCGACGTAGGGGCCGTCGACGGCCTTGGCCATGACACCGTCGAAGCCGGCGCCGGAGAAGCGATCGAACCATTCCTGGGCCACGTCCCGATCGGTGGTGCTCGGGCGTCACCATGATGGGCTCGGCGAAGCCGGCGCCGATCTCGTCGAGGAGCCGCCGTCGCTCGCCGAAGGGCTCGCTGCGGAGGTCCCGGTCGTCGAGGGCCAACAGGTCGAAGGCCACGAAGTGCGCGGGCGTCGTCTCGGCCAACATCGCCACGCGGGACTCGGCCGGGTGGATGCGCTGGCCGAGCAGATCGAAGTCGAGACCCTCGGACCCGGGCACGACCAGCTCGCCGTCGACGACGCAGCGGTCGGGAAGGTGTGCCCGCAGCGGTGCAGGCATCTCGGGGAAGTACCGGGTGAACGGCTTCTGGTTGCGGCTCCCGAGCTCGACCTCGTCGCCGTCGCGGAACACGATGCAGCGAAATCCGTCCCACTTCGGCTCGAACACGAAGGCGCCGTCGTCGCCGTCTGGCAGGGCATGGATGGCCTTGGCCAGCATCGGCTTCACGGGTGGCATCACGGGCAGATCCATACCGCGGCACGCTACCGGTGCCTCGTCAAGCCTGCCGTACCGCCGAAATCTGGGACTTGTGCCTCGAGATGTCCGGCACAAGTCCCAGATTTCGGCGAAGAAGTAGGGTGCGGCGACTCTTCGTTGCCAGCACACCCTGGGGGAGAACCACCGATGGCCACGACCGATGACACCACCGCCGACGGCTCGTCGCCAGGAACCGATGCAATCGAGCCGTTCACGATCGCCGCGCCCGACGCCGACCTCGACGACCTACGCTCGCGACTCGCCAACGCCCGCTGGCCCGAGGCCGAGACGGTCGACGACTGGAGCCAGGGCATCCCCCTCGCCTACACCCAGGAGCTCGCCGAGTACTGGGCGAGCAGCTACGACTGGCGGGCCCGCGAGGCCGCGCTCAACCGGTTCGACCACTACCGCACCACCATTGATGGCCTCGGCATCCACTTCATCCACGCCCGATCGCCGCACCCCGATGCCTTCCCGTTGGTGATCACCCACGGCTGGCCCGGCTCGGTCGTCGAGTTCCACAAGGTCATCGAACCGCTCACCGACCCCACTGCGCACGGCGGCGACGCCGCCGATGCGTTCGACGTCGTGTGTCCGTCGCTGCCGGGCTACGGCTTCAGCGACAAGCCCGCCGAGACCGGCTGGGGTGTCGCCAAGATCGCTGCGGCGTGGGACCAGCTGATGGTGCGCCTGGGCTATCCCCGCTACGGCGCGCAGGGCGGCGACTGGGGATCGGCGGTCACCACCAAGATCGGCGAGAACCACGGCGACCGCTGCGCCGCCATCCACCTCAACATGCCCCTCGGCCGCCCCACCGAAGAGGCGACCACCAACCCGGGACCGGCGGATCTCAACGCCTTCGAGCGGCTGACCTACTACCAGGAGCAGGACTCGGGCTACTCGAAGCAGCAGAGCACCCGACCCCAGACGCTCGGCTACGGCCTGGTCGACTCGCCGGTCGGGCAGATGGCGTGGATCGTCGAGAAGTTCTGGAGCTGGATGGACTGCGACGGCCACCCCGAGACCATCCTCACCAAGGACGAGCTCCTCGACAACGTCATGCTCTACTGGCTGACCGCATCGGGGGCATCGTCGGCGCGGCTGTACTGGGAGAGCTTCAACGACTTCGGCGGCGGCACGGTCGAGATCCCGACCGGCTGTGCTGCGTTCCCCGCCGAGATCCTCCCGACGCCGAGGGCCTGGGCAGAGCAGCGCTACCACATCGTCCACTGGACCGACATGCCCAAGGGCGGCCACTTCGCGGCCTTCGAACAACCCGATCTGTTCGTCGACGACCTGCGCCTGTTCTTCCGCCAGTTCCGCTGATCCCGAGGCGCCGCTGCGGCCGGCTGCCGGGGCACTCCCGTCACCGATGCCGACCCGTGCCCTGACCGCCGGCCCGGTCAGGGCCGCCTCGCCCCAGATGCACGAGTGCGGCGAGGCGTCGGCTCTCGAGCCGACACCCCGCCGCATCCATCGCTCACCGATCTGTGGGGCGTTGTGTTCCCTACCCGCACAACCCGGCGGGCCAGTCGACCGAGCCCTCGATGTCGGGCAGGTCGACCCAGGTGTCGACCCCGGCGTCGTCGCGGGCGAGGAGTCGCCAACCCTCGACGGTCCCGGGCGCACCGATCACGTCGTACCGTCGGCCGTCGCCCGTCTCGGTCGAGCTGCCCGACAAGGCGGTGACGGCGTCGACACCCTGCACCGTCAGGCACTGTGGGGTGTTGCGGACGACGATGTACGAGCGGACCTCCCCGTCAGGGAGTTCGATGGGCTTCAGGACGGTGATGTCGCCGGTGAGGCAGCTGGCGAGCACGGCGTCGCCGTCGGTGACGATGCACTCCTGGCCTCCGGACTCGACGATGACCCACGAGATGGCGTCATCGCCCGCAAGTGCGACCTCGGCGAAGTCGTCGGCGATGCCGAGCGACCGTGCCGCCGGGTTGGTCGCCACGTCGACCGCGATCGGAGCGGAGTTCTCGAATTCCGCCCCCGTCACAGCAGCGGTCAGGGTCTGGACGACCCGACCGTCGACCATGACGTCGAACACCGGGTCGCTGCCCGCCGGACCGACCCACACGATCCAGCGGATGCCGTCGATCGGATCGCCCATGCGGGTGAGGGTCCCTCCGTCGACGCCCGCGCTCTCGACGATCTCGACGTCGGGCGCCGCTGCGATGACGACGCTGCGGATATCGCCGTTGTCGGTCGACTCGAACACGACCTGTGCCGTCCCCGGATCGGGTGCGGCAACCGCCGGCCCGCTCGGGACCTGGCCGGGCTGTCCTTCCGTCGCCGCCTGGCAGCTCCCGCTCGAGCCGTCACCGATGGCGACGACGAAGCAGAGCTGGCCGTCCTGGAGACCCAGGGCCCATTCGTAGTCGGCGATGGCGTCGGGATCGCCCGTGCTGTCGCCGGTCGTGTAGACGACGTCGAGGTCCGCGACAGGCGATGTCGCCGCGTCGCGGGCTGCGAGGGCGTCGGCCCATGCCGCATCGTCGAGCTCGATCACGGTCTCTGCCAGGTCGAGCGCGACGGCGCCGGACTGGCCGTCGCCCTGCGTCGTCAGCGCCGCCACGATCGAAGGTTCCGGCGACCAGAGGACGGTGAACGACTGCGAGACGGCGCCGGTGTCGCTGTCGTCGACGAAGTCGGTCGTGGCCAACCACCCGGGCTCGCCGTCGACCGTCACGGCCTCGACCGTCGACGCCCACCAGCGGACCATCGTCGTCATCTGGGCCAACGATCCCTGCGTCGACTGGATCACGACCGAGTCGACGATCTGATCGCCGTCGGATCGCTCGTAGGCGACGATCGACCCCGGGCCTTCGCCCCGCGTCACGCCTGCGAAGGGCAGTGCCGAGTCCTGGGCGACGACCTCGAGTCCGGCGACGGCATCGGGCAGTGTGTCGCCCAGCGTCGCCCCTGCGTCTCGTTCGCCGGTGCGGATCGAGAGGCCCTCGGCGATGGCGACCAGATCGTCGACCGAGAGGGATCGACTGGCGACGATGACGTCGGCTGCCGGGTCTCCCCCTGCCGCCGGTTCGGTCCACTGCACGACGGTCGGGTCGCCCGGGAGGCCGGACTCGGCGCCCGAGGTGACACTGGCGTCGACGCCGCGGAGCGTGATGGACGTGGGCCCGGCGTCTCCGGCGGCGCCGCCGTCGTTGGGGAGCACGCCGATGAGTAGGTCGCCCTCTCCGAACGGGTCGTCGCCGGGGGTGCCGTAGTAGGCGAACGAACCCGCTGCGTAGCCGCGAACATCCTCGCCGTCGAGGGACAGGTCGAATGCGCCGATCACCTGACGGCTGGACATGGGGGGCAGCCCCAGGCGTGGCACCTCGGGCGCAGCTGCGGAAACGGTCTCGCCGTCGTCGCTGTCGTCGCCGTTGGATGTGAGCAGCACGCCGATGCCGATCACCAGGATCACGGCGGCGGCGCCCAGCAGGAGGCCCGCCCGGGCCGGGTTGCGCCGGCCGCCGATCTCGGGTGTGTCGAGATGGGCGACGCTCACCCGTGCGGCGGTGGAAGATTGACGTGCGAGTTCCTCGAGCTTCATGACTCCTCCTCGGTGTCGAAGGTGGCGGCAAGGCTCTTGCGGGCCCTGTGCAGTTGGGTCTTGACCGTGCCCGGTGCGATGCCGAGCAGGCTTGCGATGTCGTCGACCGATCGGTCGTCGTGGTAGTGGAGCGCAACGATCTGGGACTGCCGCTCGGGCAATGACCGCACTGCGGCCCAGAAGGCGTCGGCCGAGGCCGGGAGCTCGGCGGGCAGTTCCCGGTTCCGGCCGATGTGCTTGGCGTACGCCCGGGCCTCGGCGCCGCGGCGCCGTCCCCACGATCTCGCCTTGTTCACGGCGACCTTGCGTACCCATGCGCCGGGGTCGTCGTAGGCCCCGATCGTGGCCCATCGGCGATGGGCCTCGAGGAAGGCGTCCTGGGTCAGCTCTTCGGCTGCCGATCGACTTCCCGATAGGACGTAGACCAGCGAGACCACCTGGTGGTAGTCGCGTCGGTACCACGTGTCGAATGTTGCGCTGGCAACCGCGTCGATCGCATCGGGATCATCCGATGACGACACGCTCACGGTCGCTCCACTGTCGAGGACATGGTTCACGGTGCTATCACGCACAGCACCCCTGTTCGGGTTGACACGGGGCGCATCTCCATCGGGGTCAGACCCCGCTTTCCCGCTTTCCCATCGCCTCCCGGGAGGGTCGGCTGGGCGGAACAGGTGGGATCCGATCGGGTCACGTCACGCCGACGGCGGCGAGCATCTCGTCCCTCGCTGGGCCCAACGCGGGTTCGGGCGGGTGGTTGGCGCGGTCCATCGACGAGGCGTCGTCGACGGCCTGGGCCAACCGGTCGGCCTGCGACATGCCGGTGGAGCAGACCCTGCCGTAGAGCCGACTGGTGCACACGTAGGCAGCAGGTGGCCCCGGCGCGACGGCGACAGGGCCGTACCGATCCCGGCGACCCCGCCGCCGACGATCACCGCATGCTCGGGATCCTCCGCCCGGTCATCGGTCCGCCCGGTCGAAGTCGACCAGAACCGCCTCGGGGGCCCGCGTCGCGCCCCTGATCCTGAAGGTCAGGTCGGCGTCGGGCGCGAGGCGGGGGTTCGTCATCGTCTGCGCGAGCAGCTCCGAGCCCATGACGGCCTCGACGCGGGCCATCTCGTAGCCGAGGCAGAAGTGCTTGCCGAGCCCGAAGCCCAGGTGGCCGTGGCGGCCCTCGTCGCCGTGATGGCCGGTCTTGCGTTCCTTGCCGAGGTGGAGGTCGTCGCGGTCGATGCGGAACTCGCGGGGGTCGTCGAACACGGTCTCGTCGCAGTTGGCGGAGGCCAGTTGGATGGTGACCGCCTGGTCGGGTGGGATCGTCACGCCGCTGAAGGTCACCTCGTTCACGCTGTAGCGAAGCTGCGAGAGCACCGGCGGCGAGTGCCGCATCATCTCGCTGAAGGCAGCGTCGAAGCGGTCGTGGTCGTCGAGCACTGCGGCGAGCTGGTCTGGGTGCTGCAGCAGGCGGGCCCACATGTTGGCGATGCCCTTGTCGGTGGTCTCACCGCCGGCGACCAGCAGCAGCGAGACGAACGCCTCGATCTCGGTGTCGTCGAGCGACTCGCCCTCGGCCGTGGCGTGCACGATCTTCGAGATGAGGTCCTCGGCCGGGCACCCACGCCGGTCCTCGATGATCGGCGCGACGTACTCCGCCAGGTGTTCGTGGGCTTCGATGCCCTTGGCCTGACGCTCGGGGTTGAACCGCACCAGGCCGGCCATCATCGTGGTGTACCAGTCGTGGAATCGGTCGTGGTCGGACTGGTCCATGCCCAACATGTCGACGATGACGTTGACCGGCAGGCGCGTGCTGAACGCGTCGACCAGGTCGACGGTGCCGTCGGTGGGGAAGGCGCCGATCAGCGCCCTGGCGTTGCGGTCGATGGCGGCGTAGTAGGGCTCGAAGCGTTTCCCGACGAACTCGGGTGCAACGATCTTGCGACGCACCACGTGGTCGTGGCCGTCCATGTCGAGCATGGTCGGGCCGAAGACCTTCCCGAGGGTGCTCCGGTAGAGCCGGTTCGAAAAGTTCACGTGATCGGCGAACGCCGCCACACAGTCGTCGTAGCGGGTGAGGACCCACGTCTTCGAGCGCTCGTCGAAGAAGACGGGCGACTCGTGGCGCATCCGCTCCCAGACCGGGTACGGGTCGGCCAAGAACTGCGGCGAGTAGAGCTGGTCGGTCGTGATCATCGGGCCCCCCGGTTGCATCCGATCGGCGCGTCCGAGATCAGACCGTAGTCCCCGGCCCGATTCCACGACGCCGCGGCCGGCGAGAGAGGAAGATCGGTACCGAGGGCACCGATTCCCTGCATCGACCGGGTCCGATTCGCGTCGTTCGATCGGAGACGATGCCGCTATCGTCAGCGATTCGGCGGGGGCGCCGAATCCACGAAGGAGTCTTCGGTGCCCACCTGGGATCCGCCCCCCGATGTCCGCTTCGATCACGACGCAGCGCAGGCGCTGGTCGCTGCCGCTCGAGCCGCCGAACGTGAGCTCGACGCTGTCGCCGCCGAGGCCCGCCGCCGCCACGCCGCCGCTGCGGCGACGTGGCGCGGCCGAGCCCGCAACCGAGCCGACGAGCACCTCCAGCGATGGTGGTTCGCGCTCGCCGGCGTGGTGGACGACCTGCGGTCCCTGGCCGCCCAGGTCGCATCAGCTGCCGCCGCCGCCCAGGCCGAACAGGCCCGCCGCAGCGCCCTCCAGGTCCGCTGGCAGGCCGAGGCCGAAGCCGAACGGCAGGCCGAAGCCGAGACGGGCGGGGATCGATGAGCCCTCCCCACAGCACAGACTCGATCGTCGTCGGCGCGCCGGTTTCGCTGCGTGCGCTCGCCGGGACGCTCCGCGATGGTGGCGAATCCGTCGAGGTGCACGCGAGGGGCCTCGGCGCCGCCGCAGCGGCGTTCGCCGCCGGCCGTCCGGACTTCGGCCGGGTCGCGGGTGCACTCGCCGACGACATCACCGCCCGCCTCATCCACCAGGGTGCGGCGGTGACGCGCCTCGGCGACGGCGTGGCCGACCTCGCAGCTGCGCTCGAGGTCGCCGATCGGAGCGGCGTGGGCGGTCCGTTGGGAGCGCTCGGGAGCGGGTCGGGGGTGGTGGTCATCGACGAGGCTCTGCTCGCCACCTTCGACGTCGGGCCCGACAGCTCCCTCGATGCGCTCCACGATGCGTTGCGTCGCCGTCTCGCCATCCTCGTCGCCGCCCACGGCAGACCCGGCACGTTCGCGAGCGCCGCGGACCTCGCCATGGCCGCACGCATCGCTTCGCTGGAGCGACTGGTCGCGCAGCTGGATGCCATCGTCTCCGGTCGGCCCGAGGGCTGGGCGGCGGTGGGGGAGGAACACTGGTTCACGGCCGGGGGGTTCCTGGCTGCCACTGCGCTCGGCAACGCCCTCGGCGTCGGTCGGCTCACGGAGGTGGGTGCGGGACTCGGCACGGAACCCGACGCATTCGTGGTCGACTGGGCCTTCGGCGCCGAGCACCCGTTCCTGTGGGCAGCACAACGCCATGGTGTCGCCATCACCCCGGCCCGCTACGACGTGCTCGTCGAGCTCGACCGGTTGGTCGGCCTGCCCATCGAGGCGTTCCTCGACGAGCGGGAACGCGGTCTGGGCGGTGCGCCCCGCTTCGACTGGAGCAGCGATCAGTGCAGCGGTCCGGTGCTCTCCTCGGCCGGCCACGCCTGCTTCCGGCACGACTTCTTCTACCGCAATGGTCGGATGCTCCGTGACCAATGGGGTCTGCCGCCGGGGTTCGCCGAGGACCTGAAGGACGTCGCCGACGATCGCTTCGCCCGGGAGGTGCTCGACGCGACACCACGGTGGCCGCCCCGGCCCGAGCTGATCGTCTGGGGACACGGCGTCGGCGCCGCGGTCACGGTGTTCGGGTCGGTGTCCGAGCCGTGGTCGCCGCCCGACTGAGCGCGCCGGATCAGGACCAGACCCGCACACCTGCGGCGACGGCGTCGGCGTACGCCGCCGCACCGTCGCAGGTGAGATGGATGTCGTCGCTGCCGGTGAGGCTGGGGTTCGACGACGCCAGGGCCTTCCAGTCGACCAGCGTCGCCCGATGGGCATGACGCGCCACGCCGTCGGCGATCGCCTGGTTGACCTCGGCTTCCCAGGTGAGCGGGACGTGGGTGTTGACGAACACGAATCGGCTGGAGCGGCCGCCTGCGGCGATCAGCGAGTCCAGCGCGTCGGCGCTGAACGGCCCGTTGGTGCCGAGCCCGATGACGAACACCACCTCGCCGCTCGTTGTCTGTCGCGCTCCGGACACCAGGTCGAGCCCGATGACGAAGTGTCGGCTGACCTCGGCGTCTTCGACCACACCGGGCATCGCCCGGCGCAGCGCACCACAGTACGGATCGGTGGCGCCGAGCATCACCGAGTCACCGATCGCATGCACGACGGGCCGGCGCTGGGGGGCTGCGAGGCGCTCGCAGCCCAGAGCTCGGTCGAGGCCGAGTCCGCCGGTGCAGCGGTCGATGCCGCCGCCGCCCTGCACCCGGTCGCGGCCGCTGCCACCGTGGGCGCGGTCGCGACCGGCGCCTCCACGGATCCGATCGTTGCCGGCGCCGCCCGTGATTCGGTCGTTGCCCCGTCCCCCGACGACCTCGTCCGCGCCCGGTCCCGCGATGACCTGGTCGTTTCCGCCGAGCCCGCACACGAGGTCGTCGCCGCCACCGGCCACGATGACGTCGTCTCCGCCGGTGCCGACGATGACGTCGTCGCCGCTGGTGCCCATCGTGTCGATGCCGTCGACCGCGACGATGGTGGCGACCCGGCCGCGACACAGCGGCGCCGTAGGTGGCGGTGTCGGGTCCACCGGCTCGGTCTGGGAGACGGCGAGTCCGGGATCGGCGACGAGCGCGGCGAGGGTCATGCATGCAGCGACCAGCGCCATCCGCGAGCGTCGCAGGGCGGGCTGGCAGGCGCGGGGGCCGTGGCCGGTGCGCGAGCCGTCGACAACGGTGTTCATCGGCGCGGACGATACCGGCTCGATCCCGTCCGGCGCGACCGTGGTGGGTCGTGCGACCGGCGGCCTGCGCCGGAGGGCACTGGCCCCGTCCGGCTGTCGTACGGTGTGCTCCCATGGCGGACGCAACGGCGATGGATGCAGCGGCGCTGCGGGAGAAGTACCGCATCGAGCGTGACAAGCGCCTCCGGCCCGAGGGCAACGACCAGTACCTCGAGCCCACGGGCCGCTTCGCGGATCTCCTCGACGATCCCTATACCGAGGTCGTGCCCCGCGATCCCATCCACGACGAGGTCACCGTCGCCGTCATCGGCGCTGGGTTCTCCGGCCTGGCCGTCGGCGCCCGCCTCCGAGCCGCTGGGATCGACGATGTGCGTCTCATCGACAAGGCCGGCGACGTCGGCGGTGTCTGGTACTGGAACCGCTACCCCGGCGCCATGTGCGACACCGCCGCGATGATCTACCTGCCGCTGCTCGAAGAAGCCGGCACGGTCCCGTCGGCCAAGTACGTCCACGCCCCCGAGATCCACGCCCACGCGCAGCGCATCGCAACCACGTTCGGTCTCTACGAGGGTGCCCTGCTCTCCACCGGCATCACCGAGGTCGTCTGGGATGACAGCCTGGCGCGCTGGCTGGTGCGAACCGACCGGGGCGACGAGCTCCGGGCCCGCCACGTCACCATGGGTACGGGCCCGCTGCACCGTCCCAAGTTGCCGGGCATCGCCGGCCTCCACGACTTCGCCGGCCACGCCTTCCACACCAGCCGCTGGGACTACGGCTACACGGGCGGCGATCCCTCCGGCGCGCCCATGACCGGTCTCGCCGACAAGCGGGTCGGCATCATCGGCACCGGTGCCACGGCCGTCCAGTGCATCCCCCATCTCGCAGCCACGGCGGGCGAACTGCTCGTCTTCCAGCGCACGCCGTCGTCGATCGACGTGCGCGCCAACCACGCCATCGACCCCGACTGGTTCGCTGCGCTCGAGTCGGGCTGGCAACGCCGTTGGCTCCGTAACTTCGCGACCCTGCAGACGGGCGGGTTCGCGGACGAGGACCTGGTGATGGACGGCTGGACCGACATCGCACAACGCATCCGCGACCGCGTCGTCGCCATGATCGAAGACGGCGCCCCGTTCGATGCCGAGACCATGCGCCGTGCGTACGAGGAGAGCGACGACGACAAGATGACCGAGATCCGGGCACGGGTCGACGCGATCGTCTCGGATCCCGTCACCGCCGAGGCGCTCAAGCCCTGGTATCGCCAGCTCTGCAAGCGGCCGTGTTTCCACGACGAGTATCTGCAGGCCTACAACCAGCCGAACGTGCGACTCGTCGACACCGACGGCCAGGGCGTCGAGCGCATCGATGCCACCGGCGTCTGGGTCGACGGCACCCATCACGAGCTCGACTGCCTGGTGTTCGCGTCGGGCTTCGAGGTCGGCACCGGATTGGCCCGGCGGTCGGGCTTCGAGGTCACCGGTCGCAACGGCGTGACCCTCAGCGAGCACTGGGCCGACGGGATGCGCACGTTCCACGGCATCGAGGTCCACGGCTTCCCGAACCTCTCGATCGTGAGCATCGCCCAGAACGGCGCCCTGATCTCCAACGTCACCCACAACCACGTCGAGTCTGCCGACGCCATCGCCGCCAAGATCGCCCACGCCGTCGCCGTCGGCGCAGTCGAGGTCGAGGTCACAGCAGCTGCCGAGCAGGCATGGCTCGACCGCATCTCCTCGGGAGCCAGCACCGTGTTCGGTGACCCCGACTGCACTCCCGGCTACTACAACAACGAGGGCCGACCCGTCGACGAGGCCACCCGCCAGAGCCAGGCCCGCTTCCCCGAGGGTCCGGTCGCGTTCTTCGACCATCTCGAGGCGTGGCGGACCTCCGGCGACTTCGCCGGCCTGGAATTCACGAACCCGTGATCTCGGTGTCGGCTGGCACTGCGTGCGCCAACCGGTACTCTGCGGGTCGCCATGGCTGACAAGACGATGACCGAACGCCTCGCCGATCTCGAGCGACGCAAAGAAGAGGCCCGCAACGCCGGACCCGAGCGCTCCGTGCAGCGCCAGAAGGACAAGGGAAAGATGCTCGCTCGCGAGCGCATCGAGTACCTGCTCGACCCCGGATCGTTCCACGAGCTCGACATGTTGGCTCGCCACCGTGCCCACGAAGCCGGCCTCGAGAGCAGGCCCTACACCGATGGTGTCATCACCGGGTGGGGCACCGTCGACGGGCGCAAGGTGTTCCTGTTCTCCCAGGACTTCACCGTGATGGGCGGCGCGCTCGGCGAGGTGTTCGCCGAGAAGATCCACAAGGTGATGGATCTGGCGTTGCGCACCGGGAGCCCGATGATCGGCCTGAACGACGGCGCCGGCGCCCGCATCCAAGAAGGTGTCGTCAGCCTCGACTCCTACGGCGGGATCTTCCACCGCAACGTCCAGTCCTCGGGCGTCATCCCCCAGATCAGCGTCATCCTCGGCCCGTGTGCGGGCGGCGCCGTCTACAGCCCGGCCATGACGGACTTCATCTTCATGGTCCGTGAGACCTCGCACATGTTCATCACCGGCCCCGATGTGGTCAAGACCGTCACGGGCGAAGAGGTCACCCTCGAAGAACTCGGCGGCGCCACCAGCCACAGCACCAAGTCCGGCGTCGCCACCTTCGTCGCCGACACCGAGCAGGACATCCTGGACTCGGTCAAGGTGCTGCTGAGCCACCTGCCGGCCAACAACCTCGAAGACCCACCCCGCTTCGACTCGACCGACGACCCCGAGCGGGCCTGCCCCGAGCTTCTCGACATCATGCCGGCGAGCCCGAACCTGCCCTACGACATGCGCAGCGTCATCAGCGCCATCGTCGACGACGGCGAGTTCATGGAGTACTTCGCATCATGGGCGCCGAGCATCGTGTGTGGCTTCGCCCGCCTCGACGGCCGCACCGTCGGCGTCGTCGGCAACCAGCCGCTCGTCTTGGCCGGGGTGCTCGACATCGAGTCGTCGTCCAAGGCCGCCCGGTTCGTCCGCACCTGTGATGCGTTCAACATCCCGCTGCTGACCCTGGTGGATGTCCCCGGCTTCCTGCCCGGTGTCGACCAGGAGTACGGCGGCATCATCCGCCACGGCGCCAAGCTGCTCTACGCCTACTGCGAGGCCACCGTGCCGCGCATCCAGGTGATCACGCGCAAGGCCTACGGCGGCGCCTATGTGGTGATGGACTCCAAGTCGGTCGGCTCGGACCTGTCGTTCGCGTGGCCGACCGCCGAGCTCGCGGTCATGGGTCCCCAGGGCGCGGTCGAGGTGTTGCACCGCCGCGACATCCAGAGCGCCGCCGATCCGGTGGCCCGCAAGGCCGAACTGGTCGACGACTACACCGAGCGCTACGCCAACCCGTACCTGGCTGCCGAACGTGGCTTCATCGACGATGTGATCGACCCGGCCGAGACCCGCCGCAAGGTCATCGCCGGCTTCGCCGCCATCGAGACCAAACGCGAAGACCTGCCGCGCCGCAAGCACGGCATCATCCCGCTGTAGCCGACGATGCCTGCTCCCGATCCGGTCCACGTCACGATCCACCCCGAGCCCACAGCTGCCGAGCTCGCCGCCATCCTCGGCGCCTACCGCGAGTTGTGGCCGGTGCCGGTGGCTCCCGCCACCGAACCGAGTGCGTCATCGCAGCGTTGGCGCTTCAGCGGACGCTGGTGGGCCGAGGATCAGGGCCAGCGGGTACCGCGTCGCAGCGGTTCGGGCCGCTAGGAGCAACCCGCGGCATCGGCCGACGACATCGGCGCCGGTCGCCTCAGCGGGCTTGGGCGACCTCGATGCGGTCCTGGGGCCAATCCCGAGCGGCCACCAACGCGTGTTCGGCTTGCGAGAGGATCTCGTCGGTGTCGAACCCGTGCGCGGGGTAGCACGACAGGCCCGCCCACAACGTGCAGGTCCGGGTCGTCTCGCCGAGGTGTCGGCGGAGTCGTTCCATCGTCCAGATGGCGCCGTTCTCGGGGGTGTCCTCCAAGATCACGGCGAAGCGTCCGTCATCGAGGCGACAGGCGGTGTCGGCGTCGCGCAGCGTCGCAGCCAGCGCTTCGGTGACGATGAGGGGGTCGAGATGGTCGCTCGGGCGTGCCGTCGGATCAGCCACGACCTCCACCAACCCGACTGCGACGGGCCGAAGATGACGCCGAGCGGCGGAGATGCGCTGCTCGACGCTGACCATGAAGTAGCTCTCGCCGTAGAGGCCCGTGGTGGGGTCGGTGAGCTCGCGCCCGGCGGTCGCCTGCTGGACCTGGGGGGCCAGCGCGCTGCCGAGCTCGGCGTCCGCGGCTCGCAGATTGGCCTTGCGGGCTTCGTCCTCGGCCTGCATCCGGGCCTGGATCTGGTTTGCGACCGCGGTCTCGAGCTGGGCGATCTGGGTGGCCAACTCCTGGGTGCGTTCTTCGCCGCGGCTCATCCGGTTGACGGTCAGGTAGGCGAGATAGGCGGCGGCCACTGCGGCGATGCCTGCGACCACCCCCAACCATGCGACCACGGCAACGCCCGCGGCGAGGCCCATGGTGATGCCGATGACTCCGACGGTGATCCCCACCAGTGCGCTCTGCTGTCTCACCCGGACCCATCGGCGCGCCGACGTGGGCTTTGAGTGTCCGAACGGCCCAATTGTGGCGGGTGCGCCCATCCGCGTGGGTGGTCAGGTCACTCGTCCGGCCGGCCACTGCGGACCCGGTGCGCTCCATGCGGACGGGAGGCGCTCGAGGTAGGTCGTCCGGGGAACGGCCCGGGCGCCGAGCGACGCCAGGTGATCGGTCTGCCACTGGACGTCGAGCAGCGGTGCGGCCCCGCCGGCGAGGATCTCGACCAGGGCGACGAGGGCGACCTTCGAGGCATCGGGTGCGGTGTGGAACATCGACTCGCCCGCGAAGAACGATCCGATCGCAACGCCGTAGAGGCCGCCGACCAGTTCGTCGCCGCGCCAGCACTCGACGCTGTGGACCCAGCCGAGTTCGTGCAGACACCGGTAGGCGTCGATGATGGCCGGGTCGATCCACCCGTGCGGTCGCTCCGGCGCTGCGCACCTCCCGATGACCTCGTCGAAGGCGGCATCGACGGTCACGTCGTAGCGCTGACACGATCGCCGCAGCGAGCGCGACACCCGGAGCTCGTCGAGTTCGATGACGCCGCGTGGATCGGGCGACCACCAGCCGATCCCCCCTGGTGCGTCGAGGGGCATGGGGAAGTAGCCGGCGCGGTAGGCGGCCAGCAGGGTGCCCGGTTCGAGGTCGGCGCCGACTGCGATGAGGTCGTCGTCGTGATCGACGGGCACAGGCGGGAACGCCCACGGCGTCGGGGCCGGCTCGATGGGTTCGGACGGCTCGTGCACGCTGCCACGGTCGCGCATCTCGGACCCGGACCACCAACCTCGCCTCGACACCCCGACATCGGCCGAACCGGCCGGTTCCGCGGTGTGGCGTCTCGACACCAACTACCATCTCGCCCCGATGGCCGCCGGTGCACCCCACGATCGCGCCCTGGCGACCCACGCAGACGAGATCGTGGCCCAGGCCCGCGGCCGAGTGCTGGTCCTCGGCACCCTCGATGGCCACGCCGGGGCGCTCCCGCCGACGGTGGTCGAGACCGTCCATGTCGCCGATCCCGGCAGTGGTTCGGCCGAGCCGCTGGTCGGCTGCTTCGACACGGTGGTGTCGATCGGCGCGCTGGCTGCCATCGACGATCTCCCCGGCTTTCTCGCCGGGCTCGCCGGTCACGTGCACCGCGACGGCGTCGTGCTGTTCTGCGAGCCCACGGTGGTGTCGGACCTGGTGCAGCCGCATCGGCCGCACGACATCACCGGGACGTTCTGGGCCGGCGACTGGTCGGTCATCGAGTGCCGGCGGTTCCGGGTCGGACGGAGTCGATGGGCACGCGACTACTGCTGGGGTCGGGCCCGACTGACGCGGTTCGTCGGGCAGCGGCGCGCGACACTGACCCCCGGTGCCCGCACCGGCGACAACCGTCGATAGCTTGACGGGCGTGGCTCTCGTGGTGCAGAAGTTCGGAGGAACCTCGGTCGCCGACGCGACGCGTATGCGCGAAGTCGCAGACCACGTCCGCCACACCCGCGCCCGCGGCGATCAGGTCGTCCTGGTCGTCAGCGCGATGGGAAAGGAGACCGACGAGCTGTTGCGCCTCGCCGACGAGGTCTCACGCACCCAGCCCGGCCGCGAGATGGACATGCTCATCACCGCCGGCGAGCGCAAGGCCATCGCGCTGATGTGCATGGCCCTCCACGACCAGGGCATCGCTGCGGACTCCTTCACCGGCAGCCAGGCCGGATTCGTGACCGACACCAACCACCGCAACGCCAAGATCGTCGAGGTCCGCCCCGACCGGGTGCGCCAGGCCCTCGACGCCGGCCGGGTGCCGGTGGTCGCCGGATCCCAGGGCGTGTCCACGGATCACAACGTGACGTTCCTCGGTCGTGGTGGGTCCGACACCACCGCAGTGGCGCTCGCCCACGGGCTCGGCGCAGACGCCTGTGAGCTGTACACCGATGTCTCGGGTGTGTTCACCACCGACCCACGGGTGTGCCCCGACGCCCGCAAGATCCCCCGCATCAGCTTCGACGAGTTGCTCGAGATGACCGCCGTCGGCTGCCCCAAGCCGGCGATGCGCTCGGTCGAGGTCGCTCGCGCCTATGCGGTCCCGCTGCACGTTCGATCCGCGTTCACCTGGGAGCCCGGGACGTGGGTCGTCGAAGAGGAGCCAGACATGGAACGCGCCATCATCTCCGCCGTCGTGCCCGACACGTCCCAGGCCAAGGTGACCCTCGAGAACGTCCCTGACAAGCCGGGGGTCGCGGCGTCGCTGTTTCGCGCCCTGGCCGATGCGTCGGTCAACGTCGACATGATCGTGCAGAACGTGTCCTGCACGATGCGATGACCGACATCTCCTTCACGGTCCCGCGCGAGCAGCTCGCCGAGGGCACGTCGATCACCGAGGACTACTGCAGCGACATCGGAGCCGCCGGGGTGACCACCGATCCCAGCATCGGTCGCGTGTCGGTGGTCGGGGCCGGGATGGCCTCCAACCCCGGGGTCGCCGCCACGATGTTCGAGACACTGTCCGCCGAGGGCGTGAACATCGAGATGATCTCCACCTCGGCCATACGCATCAGCTGCGTGATCGCCGAAGCCGACGTCGACCGGGCCACGGTGGCCCTGCACGACGCCTTCGAGCTCGATCACGTCACCTGATCGGGCGCGAGGAGGCGTCATCGTCGCCCCCGCCACGACCGCGTCGGTCGTTGCCTCCTGGACCGCCACCGGCGCCGCCTTCTGGGCGTGGGACGGTCGGGCCGTCGTGCCCGGCGACCAGCTCCGCCGGGTCGCCGGTCGGGTCCTCGGACCATCGTGGACGGCCCGCGAAGCCGAACTCGGCACCGTCACCGTCGCCTTGCCCGACGGCGATGACGTCCACGCCCCGGCCCTGGTCGGCGATCCCTGCGCCGTGGTCGATCTGCTGATCGATCGTTACCCGACCGCGTCGTGGTCCCCGTCGATGCGGTGGCTGCACGCCGTGGTCACCTTCGTCGTCGATGCTGCGGTGTCCGGCCTGATCCTGCCGACCCTCGACACCACCGGGTTGCGTTGGCAGGCTCGCTGGGAACTCCTCGACACCGCCGAGGTCGACGAGCGGGTGGCCTCGTTGCTCGAGACGATGCCGCAGGTCCTCGTCGCCGCGTCGAGCCGGGATGGGCGGGCGATCATCGAGGACTGCGCAGATGCCGCGTGTCGGCGAGCCCTGCGGGCCGCGGGCTGGCGCCCACCGCTGCCACGATCGCGGACCGCGCCGGTCGTGGCGATCCGACGGATCACCACCGGCCTGACCGACGAGACGGCCATCGTCGTCGGCGAGACCGACCGCCACGAGGCCGCGTTCGCGACGGTCAGCTCGGCGATGAGCGACACCCGCCGCCTCGCCGAGGGCTCGACGCCGATCGGCTGCCGGGGTCGGCTCACCCCCGGCGATGCCGACGAACCGTGGCGGCTGTGGTTCGAGGTCGTGCCCCTCGACGATCCGGCAGCAGCGGTGCCGTGGGCCGATGTGTTCGCCGAGAGCCCCGAGGCTCGCGCCGGCCTCGGCGGCGGCAGCCTGGCGTCTGCGCGGCGCTACCTGCGCGACCTGGCGATTCGTCTGGCCGCCCTGGTGCCGGGTCTCGATCGCCTCGACCACGATCCGTCTCTCGGCGAGCTGTTCCTCGACGTCGACGATGTCGTGCTGTTGCTGAGCGACGGCCTCGAACTCTGTGAGCACGCCGGTGCACCCATCCTGGTCCCGACGGGCCTGGTCCGGCGCAAGCTGCGCCTGACCGCGTCGGCCACGCCGTCAGAGGGCGGCGGGGTGTCGTCGGATCTGTCGACGTCGATGGTCGACGTCGACTGGGGTCTGGCCCTGGGCGACGACGCGTTGACTGATGCCGAGTTGCGGGCGCTGGCCGACGCCAAGAGCGGGCTGGTGCAACTCCGGGGCGACTGGGTGCGCGTCGACGCCAGCCAGGCCCGAGCTGCACTCGAACAGCTCGGCGACAAGCGCACGCGATCCTCGACGATGTCGCCGGCCGAACTGCTGCGCGCCGCAGCCGAAGCGATGACCGCCGACGATGTCGATGGCGAGTCCGGTGGTGGCACCGGCGCCGTCATCGACATCGCCGACAACGAGTCGAGCGCGAGCTGGCTGAACGACCTGATGGCGGGCCTGCCCGACGACCGGTTGACCGAAGCCGACGAGCCCGCCGGGTTCGTCGGCGAGCTCCGGCCCTATCAGCGTCGGGCGCTGGGGTGGATCCAGTTCCTGGGACGGCTCGGCCTCGGCGGATGCCTCGCCGACGACATGGGACTCGGCAAGACGCCCACGACGCTCGCGCACCTCGTGGCGCGAGCCGGGCGGGCCCCGAGCCTGGTGTTGTGTCCGTTGTCGGTCGTGCACAACTGGGAGGCCGAAGCCGCACACTTCGCGCCGGGCCTCAGCGTGTTCGTGGCCCATGGCCCCGACCGGCCCGTCGGCGAGCGGTTCCTGCAAACCGTGGCCGAGTTCGACATCGTGGTCACGACCTACGGCACCGTCACCCGCGACGTCGACACCTTCGAGATGGTCGACTGGGAGATCGTCGTGTTCGACGAGGCCCAGGCCATCAAGAACCACCACACCAAGGCGGCGCGGGCCGTACGGCGCCTGCCGGCGTTGCAGAAGGTGGCCCTGACCGGCACGCCCGTCGAGAACCGCCTGGCCGAGCTGTGGGCCATCCTCGATGCGGTGAACCCGGGGATGCTCGGCGGCATCACCTGGTTCCGGGAGCGGTTCGCGACCCCCATCGAACGCGGTGACGACGATGCGCTCGACGGGATGCGCCGTCTGACCGAGCCGTTCGTCCTGCGCCGCACCAAGGCCGACCGCACGTTGGTCCCCGACCTGCCCGACCGGATCGAGGCGGTGGCCTGGGCCACGCTCACCCAGGAACAGGCAGGGCTCTACCAGGCGGTCCTCGACGACTTCCTCGCCGAGGCCGACGCCGTGGTCCAGGCCGCAGACCGACGCGGCGACCCCGGCGGAGCCGACATGGCCCGACGCGGGCTGGTCCTGGCGACGCTCACCCGGCTGAAGCAGATCTGCAACCACCCGGCGCAGTACCTCGCCGACGGCAGCACCATCGAGGGCCGGTCGGGCAAGTTGGCCCGCTTCGACGAGCTGGTGGACGAGCTCCTCGACGCCGGCGAGCGGGCACTGGTGTTCACCCAGTACCGCACCATGGGTGAGCTGCTGGCCGACCACCTCGGTCGCCGCCTGGGTGAGCGCCCCGCGTTCCTGCACGGCGGCGTGAGCCGCAGCGGGCGCCAGGGAATGGTCGAACGCTTCCAGGCCGGCGAGGGCTCGCCGCTGCAGATCGTGTCGCTCAAGGCCGGCGGCACCGGGCTGAACCTCACGGCTGCCAGCCGGGTCATCCACTACGACCGATGGTGGAATCCCGCGGTCGAGGACCAGGCCACCGACCGGGCGTGGCGTATCGGCCAGCAACGCACCGTGTTCGTCCACAAGCTGGTCTGCCAGGGCACGCTCGAAGAGCGCATCGACGCCCTGATCACCGAGAAGAAGGCCCTCGCCGAACGGGCCGTCGGCGCAGGCGAGGCCTGGCTGACCGAGATGGGCACCGAGGAACTGCGCGACCTGTTGACCCTCGATGCGTCGAGCACGGTGGACGAGCGATGATCCGTCTGTCGACCCCGGCCGGGCAGGCCCTGGCCGAACTCGTGGTCGAGCTCGCCGACGCGGACCGGCTCACCCGCGGCCGCAGCTATCAACGCAAGGGCTACGCCGAACGCCTCGACGTCGGCCCCGGCGCCGCGCAGCTCGTCGTGGCCGGCAGCCGATCCGACCCGTACCACGTGACGGTCGCGGTGCGTGAGGCCAACGACAACGTGCGCTCGGCGGTCGGTGAGGACATCGCAGCAGCTGTGCCCGGAGCGGGCGATGTCGGCTTCACCTGCGACTGTCCCGACTGGGGAGACCCGTGCAAGCACGGCGTGGCGGCCCTGTTGCAGCTGGCTCGCGAGGTCGACGACGACCCGAGCGTGCTGTTGCGGTGGCGCGGCATCGACGACGTGGTCCCGCCCCCGCCGCCGGGCACGGGGCCGCTCATCGACCCGAAGTCCGACGACGCGACGCTGGACCGCGTGAACGGCGCCAACGGCGCCGGTCGACCAGACGAGGTCGGCACCGACCGACGATCGGGGTCGGATTCGCTCGCTGCGCTCGACGCCGCAGCCGAGCGTCACCAGCGGTCGCGGGCCACCGGGGCCTATGACCCCGACGAGGAGCTCATCGCCGATTCGTTCGGTCGCCCGCGCGGTCGGGGTCGATCCTGGTCAGACGACGGCGAGGTGCTCGATGGGTCCGGGGTCGGTTCGTTCACGCCCGAACCCACACCGGAGATCCCCGGTCCCGGCGACGCCGCACGCGAGATCCGCCGGCGCTTCGGCGACGACCGGCGCCCGACCGCTGGGACGGCCGAGACCCGCCTGGCCGATCTGCGCCGCCGCCTCGGAGCAGATCTGGTCGACCCTGCCGACGTCGCGGCAGCCGAGGCGCGGGCAGCGTCGCGAGCCGGCGTCGTCGAGACCGACGGGCCGCTGGCCGAGTTCTTCGGCCATCACCTGGCCGCCGCGATCGATCCGCCGGAGCCGCTCGATGTCGTCCCGCTCGACGCCTACGACCACGTCCGAATCCCCGTCGAGACCACCGACGCCGCCCCGGTGCTGGCCGACGCCCTCGAGACCATCACCGAGCACTGGGTCGGCCGCTGAGCGCAGGGGCCCGGTCGCGGCTGATCAGTCGAGACGGACGTTGACGGCCTCGTCGGCGGTCACGACGACCTCGAAGCTCGCGTCCCAGAAGCCACGCGCAACGGTCACGCCGTCGGCGAGAGGAAGCACTCGGTGGCCGGCGCCGATGAAGAACGGCAGGGCTCCGGATCGCACCCGGACAGAGCCCTGCGCGTCGTGGCCGACGCGTAGGACGAACGTGCGGGCTCGGCCGCGCGCGCGGTGTTGCGGACCAGCACCGTCGGTTGGCCGGCCGGGCACCGCACGTCACGCGCCATGGTCCGACGCTAGTGCTGGCCCCGCTCCGATGCGTGACGAAATCCCCCGGGGAGCTGGGCGGGCCGTCGCTAGCATCGAACCCATGCATGTCGGAATCGTCGGCGCCACCGGTCAGGTCGGGGGCGTCATGCGCACCATCATTCTCGAGCGGGGCTTCCCGATCGACTCCATCCGGTTCTTCGCCTCCGCTCGTTCCGCGGGCACCACGATCGACTTCGACGGCACCGCAGTCATCGTCGAGGACGCCGCCACCGCCGACTGGTCTGGGCTCGACATCGCGCTGTTCTCCGCTGGCGGTGCCACCTCGCGTGAACTGGCACCGACGGTCGCCGCCGCAGGCGTGACCGTCATCGACAACTCGTCTGCGTGGCGGATGGATCCGGACGTTCCGCTGGTCGTTCCCGAGGTCAACGCGCACGCTCTCGATCACATCACCAAGGGCATCGTCGCCAACCCCAACTGCACCACGATGGTCGCCATGCCGGTCATGAAGCCGCTGGCGGCCGAGGCCGGGTTGCGGCGCATGGTGATCTCCAGCTTCCAGGCCGCGTCGGGTGCGGGCCTGGCCGGTGTCGAAGAACTCGCCGGGCAGCTCGCCAAGAGCGGCGATCAAGCGGCGGCGCTCACCCACGACGGTTCGGCGGTCGACATGGGCCAGGGCCCGAAGTTCGCCGCCACGCTGGCGTGCAACGTCGTCCCGCGCGTGGCGCCATCGTCGACGACGGTTCCGCCGAGACCGACGAGGAGCAGAAGCTCCGCAACGAATCCCGCAAGATCCTCGAGCTCCCCGACCTCGAGGTCTCGGCAACGTGCGTGCGGGTGCCGGTGTTCACCGGACACTCGCTGGCGATCAACGCCGAGTTCGACTCGCCCATCACCGCCGAGCGCGCCATCGAGTTGTTGGGTGAGGCCGAGGGCGTCGTGCTCGACGATCTGCCCACTCCCTTGCGCGCCGCCGGCGTCGACCCCACCTTCGTGGGCCGTATCCGCCGCGACCCGGGCGTCGAGCACGGCCTGGCCCTGTTCCTGTCGGGCGACAATCTCCGCAAGGGTGCGGCGCTCAACGCAGTGCAGATCGCCGAAGCCCTGCTGGCTCGGGGCTGACCCGGTCGTGGAGATCGCTGCGTTCCAGGAACTGATGGAGGATCTCTACGGCTCCGGCGATCGCGAGCGTGGCGTGCCCTCCACGGTGGCATGGCTCTGCGAAGAGGTCGGTGAGCTCGCACAGGCTGTCCGCAAGGGCACCAAGGACCAGCAGCTGCACGAGTTCGGCGACGTCCTGGCCTGGCTGTGTTCGCTGGCGAACCAGATGGACGTCGACCTCACCGAGGCGGCGCAGCGCTACGTGACCGACCCGCCCTGACCGTCGGGGCTCTCTTGACACCCCGACGCCCGCTGACCAGCATGCACCGATGAGCAACGGGGGCGAGTCGAGACAGCCTGGCGTGATCACGCCGAGGCGACACGGGTGACCAGCGTCGAGCGCTCCATCGAGATCCCCGCCGGCGTCGCGGAGGTGTGGGCGGTGCTGGCCGACTTCGGCGACCTCGCCCGGTGGACTCGACCGGTGCAGCACTCGTGGCTGGTCAGCGACCAGACCAACGGCCTCGGTGCGGCGCGTCGCGTGCAGGTCGGGCGGATGGCCATGATCGAAGAGATCGTCACCTGGGAGCCCGAGCGCGCCGTTGGCTACACGATCACCGGCCTGCCACCGATCGTGCGCCGCGCCACCAACACCTGGACGCTCGAGCCCACTGGCAGCGGGACCAGCGCGACGCTCACCTCTGACGTCGACACCGGGTCGCGGCTGCCGGTGTCGCTCGTCGCCCGCGCCCTCGCCAAGCGCCTGGCAGTGGCGTCGGAGCTGATGGTCACCGACCTCGCCACCGAGGTCGCGCGCCGGTCCGAGATGGTCCAGCCATGAGCACCGACACCCGTCCCGACGTCATCGTCATCATGACCGACGAGGAGCGCGCCGCTCCGCCCTACGAGACCGACGAGCTGCGCGCCTGGCGGTCCACCGCCCTGCCAGGCGCAGCCTGGTTCGACGCCGAAGCCGTCAGCTTCGACCGTCACTACACCGGCTCGCTCGCCTGTGTACCGAGCCGCCCCACGTTGTTCACCGGCCAGTACCCCGATCTCCACGGCGTCACCCAGACCGACGGGCTCGGCAAGATGGCCGACGACTCGCGCATGCGTTGGCTGCGCCCCGGCGAGGTCCCCACCCTCGGCAACTGGTTCCGGGCGGCCGGCTACGACACCCGCTACGACGGCAAGTGGCACATCAGCCATGCCGACCTCCACGGTGCCGATGGGGAGCCCCTGCCCACCAACACCGCCGACGGCGAGGTGCTCGCCGGCAACGTCGCCCGCTACCTCGACGCCGATCCGCTGGCCCCGTTCGGGTTCTCGGGCTGGGTCGGGCCCGAACCCCACGGCGGGTTGTTCGCCAACAGCGGTCTGGTGCGGGACCCCCTCACCGCGGAGCGCGTCGTGGCCTGGCTGACCGACCGCTACGAACGTCGCCGCGTCGGCGACGCCGCCGCACTGCGGCCGTTCCTGCTCGTCGCCAGCTTCGTGAATCCCCACGACATCGTGCTGTTCCCACTGTGGACACGTCGGGGCATGCCCCGCGAGCTCGATGGCATCGAGGTGCCGCCGGTGCCGTTCTCGCCCACCGACTTCGAGGACCTGCGCACCAAGCCTGCCGCTCAGGTGGCCTACCGGGCGGCGTACCCCTCGTGTTACGGCCCGGCCGGACCGGTCGAATCCGTGTACCGGAAGCAGCATCAGCGATACCGCGACCTCTACCACCAGCTCCACGCCACCGTCGACGCACCCCTCGACCGGGTCCGGCGCGCCGTCACCGAGCACACGACCGGCGAGGCGCTCATCGTCCGCACCGCCGACCACGGCGAACTGCTCGGCGCCCACGGAGGCCTGCACCAGAAGTGGTTCCAGCTCTACGACGAGGCCACCCGGGTGCCGTTCGCCATCGCTCGCGTCGACGCCTCGGGCGCTGCGGTCGGCGGCGCCCGCCGCATCAGTTCGCCCACCTCGCACGTCGACCTCGTCCCCACGCTGCTCTCCGCCGCAGGCATCGACGAAGCCGCGGTCGCCGACGAGCTGCGCGCGGAGTTCACCGAGGTCCATCCGCTGCCGGGTCAGGACCTGCTGCCCATCGTGGACGGTCGGGCCGACACCGCCGCCCCCGACGTCACGGGCCGCACCGTCTACCTGATGACGCGCGACAACATGCCCGAGGGCGACACCGGTGCGAGCGGTGTCGCCCGGCAGATGGACCGCGTCGATGACGCCCCCGGTCCGCTGCGCATCCAGGTCGCCGCCCATGTCGCGTCGAACATCGAAGGGGTCGTCTCCCGAGTGGACGACACCGACGCCCCCGGCGGTGCCGGGCACCTGTGGAAACTCGTCCGCACCTTCGACGATCCCGGCGCCTGGACCGAACCGGGCGTCCGCCAGCTGGCCAGCGACGGCATCGGCGGACCCCAGTGGCGCACCCGGGTGCTGCCCGACGAGTGGGAGCTCTACGATCTCGACGCCGACCCCGTCGAGGCCGACAACCGCAGCGACGACCCCGCCGCCGCCGCCGTGTTCGGCGAGCTCACCGAACGCCTGAAGGCGGAGCGTCATCGGTGCATCCCGGAGCGCAACCGGCCCTGGCCCTACGCCACCAGCCGCATGACCCAGGTGACCGGCGTGCCGCTGCTCCCACCGCGCGAGCTGATCGTGCAGGGCCTGCGCCAACAGGCTCGACAGCGCGTCGCGCAGCGGCGCAGCCGCCGCACGGGCGAGGCGCCGCCGCCCGCCAGGCTCATCCGACGGGGCCTCCAGCGGTTGGGTCTGCACCCCGACGATCACGAGCCGCGGCGCGGTGATGTCGCGGGCCGTCGAGCGCTCGTCGTCGCCACGAACCACGCGCAGCTCGACCTGGGCAAACCCACCGGTGTGTTCGCCAGCGAACTGACGGTGCCGTACTACGCCTTCGCCGACGCCGGAATGCTCGTCGACGTCGCCAGCCCTCGGGGCGGCGTGATCCCGGTCGACCCGCAGTCGCTGAGGCCGGTGATCCGCACCGACGCCGACGATCGCCTGCTCGGCGACGACGAACTCCGGTCGAGGCTCGCCGACTCCCTGGCGATCGGCGAGCTGGACATGGACGACTACGACCTCGTGTACCTGGCCGGAGGTTGGGGTGCGGCGTTCGATCTCGGCACCTCCGACGCCGTAGGGCACCAGATCACCGCCGCCAACGCTGCAGGTGCGGTCCTCGGGGGTGTCTGCCACGGTCCCCTCGGCCTGTTGCAGGCCACCGACACCGACGGTTCGCCCCTCGTGGCGGGCCGACGCCTCACCGCAGTGACCGACAAGCAGGTCCACGAGCTGGGCATTGCGTCGACCCCGCAGCACCCCGAGACCGAGCTGCGGCGAGCCGGTGCCCGGTTCGAGTCGCGCCGAGCCTTCCGCGACCCGTTCGCCAACCACTGGGTCGTCGACGCCAATCTGGTGACGGGCCAGAACCAGAACGCCGCGCCGATGGTCGCCCGCCTCATGATGGAAGAGGTCGCAGCGCGTCGCTGAGCGGGCCGGCCGCGCGGCGACGCGCCGGGTCAGCGAGCGGGAGCGGCGTCCGGTGCGGTGAGCGCGTCCGGGTCTCGGCCTGCGGCCATGGCCCAGTCGAGCACGCTGGTGAGGGCCTGGGTGGTGGGTCGCACTGCGATGGCTTCGGTCACCGGGAGACGGGGAAGCCAGAGGCGCCGTCGCGCCCAGTTCGGCAACGTGCTGATGGCACCGGCGAAGAGCACGCCGTACGGACCACGCATCGCCAGCGGCAACGGCGGCGCTGCCAGGAATCGGATCGCAGCTCGAGATTGGCCGTTGAGCCCGAGCTCGGGGCGGTAGCGACGTAGCGTGTCGCGCAGTTCGTCGACCGACGTCGCGGGTTCGGGCACCCCCATGCGGCGGGCGATCTCGGCCATCTCGGCCACGTAGCGATCTGCTGTGTCGGGGTCGAGCCGGGTTCGGCCGAAGCGCTGCTTGGCGGCGAGGAAGCTGTCGACCTCGGTGCTGTGCACCCATTCGAGCAGGTGCGGATCGTTGGCCCGGTAGGGCGTGCCGTCGGGGGCGGTACCGGTGATGTGATCGTGGATCGAGCGCACCATGTCGATCGCGGCCTGGGCCTCGTCGGCGGAGCCGTAGGTCGTGATGCCGACGAAGAGACTGGTCCGCTGGAGGCGGCCGAGGGGGTCGCTGCGGTAGTCGGAATGGTCGAAGACGCCGGCCATGGTCGGCGGATGCAGGGTCTGCAACACAAGCGACCGGACCCCGCCCACCAGCATCGATGCGTCGGCGTGCACCTCCCACACCGCGTCTGCCGGGCCCGAAGATACTGTCGGCAGCCGGCGTCGGGCGGTCCTGGTCTGCGTCACCGCCCAGCAGCGAACGCAGCGATGCCGCCAGGCGATCACGGACCTCGTCGACCACGAACATGAGCTCCAGAGTACGGACACCGCTGGTTCAGGGCCGTGCCGACTGGGGCGTTGCCCAGTCCTTACCGGCGGCTGATGCGCCGACCGGTGATCTCGTCGGGGGTGATGCGCAGGAAGCGGGTCTTGTCGCTGGTGGCCCAGGTCTCGATGCCGAGGTCCTCGGCATCCATGAGCCCGGCCAGATCCTCGATCTCGCCGGCGAGTCCCTTGACCACGACACTCCAGCCCGTGTGAGTGGCGTGGTCGAGGTCGTCGACCTCGAAGGCCACACCGCGCCCCAGTACGGCGGCGGCGAGCTTGGTGCCGGGTGCGGTGTTGACGACGATGGTTGCATCGTCGACGACGTAGTTGACCGGAAAGATGTCCGGGTGATTCGAGATCGAGACCGCCAACCGGCCGACGTCGAACTGCGAGATCAGCCGCCAGCACTCGTCGGTGTCGAGGGCGTCGAGGCTGCGGTGCTCGTCATCGGTCATTGCCGGCATCTCCCCGGGGGTTGGGTGGTGTGGCAGCCCGGCGCGGCGCCACCCGCCCATGATGGGCCGCTGCGCCCGCCGACCGCCAGTGACCTTGGGCCCACCGAGCCGATGGCGGCTTCGGTCGTTCCGAGTGCTGCCGGATCGACGTCATACACTGACGCCACCCCACATCGAAAGGAGAGTCGTGACCACATTCCACGACTTCGAGATGGACTCCATCACCGGTGAACCGGTGGCGCTGTCGAAGTTCCGCGATCAGGTCTGCCTGGTCGTCAACGTCGCCAGCAAGTGAGGACTCACCCCCCAGTACGCAGGTCTGCGTACGCTTCATGACGAGACCGAGGGCCTGACCGTCCTCGCCTTCCCGTGCAACCAGTTCGGTGGCCAGGAGCCCGGCACGAACGACGAGGTGCTCGAGTTCGCCACGTCCAACTACGGCGTGACGTTCCCGATGTTCGCCAAGATCGAGGTCAACGGCCCCGACGCAGCAGCCCTGTACCAGTGGCTCAAGGAGAGCCGGCCCGGCAGCGGCGATTCGCCCGACATCGCCTGGAACTTCACGAAGTTCCTCATCGACCGGGACGGCAACGTCGTCGAGCGCTACGAGCCGACGGTCACCCCCGAGGAGATCGCCGCCGACCTCGGCGACTATCTCTGAGCCGATCCGACGCTCCGACCGCCCCCGTCGCCGCCGTTCAGGCCGCGGCGGGGGCGGCTGCGCGTCGGGGCCATGCCACGATCAACAGCACCGCCGCCAGAGCGCTGACCGCTGCCAGCATCGCGAACCCCCTGTCGTAGGCCGCCATGGGGTCGGCGTCGTCGCCCTCGCCCAGCGCCGCGATGACGGCTGCGACGCCGATGGCGCCGCTGAGGAAGCGCCCGGTGCTGAATCCGGCGTTCGCCTGGCCGTACTGGGTCGGTGGCACGTGGCCGAGCGCCGCCGCATTGACCGGTGCGAAGGTCAGACCCATCCCGACGCCGTACATGACGAGCCCGGGCAGCATCTCGGTGGCGTAGGCGGGTTCGGTGCCGAGCATCGTCAGGTACCAGAGGTTGGCGCCGACCAGGATGATCGAACCGGGCACCAACAGACTCCGGTAGCCGTGCACGGCCGACCAGCGGGTCGACAGGATCGACACGAGCCCTGCGAGCATCGGTGTCGGGGTGATGGCCAGTCCCACGGCGATCTGGCTGTAGCCCCACTGGTTGGTCATGAACAGCGGCCAGATCAGCCACACGCTCATGCCGGCGATCGAGATGAACACGTTGGCGCCACTGGCCACCGAGTACGTGGGGATGCGGAACAGACGCAGGTCGATGAGCGGACGGGGGTGACGCAACGACCGCCGGATGAATAGCGGCACCAGCGCCGCCGAGACTGCGAGCGACCCGACGATGCGCCAGCTCAGCCATCCCCACGTCGGCCCCTCCACGATCCCGAGCGCCAACAGCCCGACGGCTGCGGTGCCGATGACCATGCCCACGATGTCGGGACGCGGCAGCGGGGATCCGTCGGGGGCCGTGGAGGTGGCGAGCTCGTTCGCGATGCGGATCGGTGCCGCCAGCACGGCGACGGCGATGGCGATGATGGTCATCAGCGCGAACACCCACCGCCACGAGCCGAGCTGCAGGATGACCGCCGTGAGCGACGGCGCAGCTGCCGAGCCGATGGGGAACGCAGCGGTCCACACGCCGATCACGAATGTGCGGCGTTCGGCCGGCCACTGTGACGTCACGAGGATCAGCGACGACGGCACGATCAGCGCACCGCCGACGCCCTGGAGCGAGCGTCCTGCGATGAGGACGCCGGCGTTGGGGGCCACGGCGGCCAACAGCGACGCCAGGCCGAAGATCCCCAACCCGGCGAGGAAGATGCGTTTTGCGTCGAACCGGTCCGACAGCTGGCCACCGAGGAGGGTGAAGGCGGCGAGCACGATCGAATAGCCCGACAGCGCCCACGAGAGAACGGTTCGGCTGGTCTCGGCGAAGTCGTCCTCGATCGCCGGGAAGGCGAGGTTGGTGCCGGTGACGGCGACCGGCATGAGCGCCATGGCCGCGACCGAGGCCACGAACGCCCGGTGGGGGCGTCGGTCGTCGCTGCGCACCGGCGTGCCGGCCATCTCGGTTGCCATGCCATCCCCCTCGGTCGGCGTGCATCCCCGGTGCACGCGCACGCATGCAGCGGTGCTGTGTCGACGGGGACCCGGCGACGGTAGCAGCGCGCGCCCGCGACCCGCCCGGCCGATGACCCGACGAAGCATCGTGCGCAACCCGCACAGGTCGGTGGTGCACGGCCCCGGAGCGTGGCCGACGCCTCGGGGTCTGCGGGAGCGCACTCGGTCCCGCGGGCCCTAAGCTGGCGGCTGCCTACCGATGGGTAAGGCCACGCCGTCAGGCGACCCGAGCACCCCGAACAGAAAGATCGGAACAATGGCGTTCCTCGAATCCGACATCGCCGAGACCGAGCGCTGGATGTCCAGCGAACGGTTCGCCGAGATCACCCGCCTCTACTCGGCCCGCCAGGTCGTCGAGCAGAGGGGCACCATCCAGCCCGACTACACCGTCGCCCGCCAGGCGGCCGATGGCTTCTACGCACACCTGCGCGAGCTGCGCAGCGCCGGCAGGAGCATCACCACCTTCGGTCCGTATTCGCCGGGCCAGGCCGTCGCCATGAAGCGCAGCGGCATCGCCGGCATCTACCTCGGCGGCTGGGCCACGTCGGCCAAGGGCTCCCTCCACGAGGACCCCGGCGCCGACCTCGCCAGCTACCCGCTGAGCGCCGTGCCCGACGAGGCCGCCACCATCGTGCGGGCGCTACTCGCGGCGGACAAGAACCAGCAGTTCGCCCGGGCGCAGATGACCGACGACCAGCGCGCATCATCGCCGGTCACCGACTTCCGGCCGTTCATCATCGCCGATGCCGACACCGGCCACGGCGGCGACGCACACGTTCGCAACCTGATCCGTCGTTTCGTCGAGGTCGGGGTGCCCGGCTACCACATCGAAGACCAGAAGCCCGGTGCCAAGAAGTGCGGCCACCAGGGCGGCAAGGTCCTGGTCCCGGTCGACGAACAGATCAAGCGCCTCAACGCGGCCCGTTTCCAGCTCGACATCATGGGGGTGGCCGGGCTCATCGTCGCCCGCACCGACGCCGAAGCCGCGAACCTGCTCGACGGGTGTGGCGACGAACGCGACCAGCCGTTCATCTTCGGCGCCACGCGCACCGATGTGCCGTCCTACAAGCACGCCTACCTCGCGATCATCCGCGCCTTCCACGTGGCCGGGATCGCCGAGCTCAACGGGCATCTGCTCTACGCCGTGCCCGACGACGTGTACGCCGCAGCCGACGAGTGGCTGGCGTCGGCGGGAGTCACCGAGGCCATCGCCGCCGCGGTGGTCGAGATCGAATCCGGCGCCGTCACCGCCGAACAGGGCCTCGACTCTGCAGCCAACGCCTTCGTCGAGGCGTGGGAGACCGCCGCCGGGCTCACCACCTACGGCGGTGCGGTCGCCGACGCCATGGCCTTCCGCATCGAAGAGGGCGCCGAGCTGGCGATGACCATCGACGAGTGGAACGCCTTCGCCGGCACTGCGTCGTGGCACGAAGCCAAGGCCAAGGCCGCCGAGATGGGCATCGACGTCACCTTCGATCCCGACCTCGCCAAGACCCCCGAGGGCTACTACCAGGTCAAGGGCGGCATCCCGTTCGCGATCCAGAAGTCGCTCGCCGTGGCGCCGTTCTGCGACATCTTGTGGATGGAGACCAAGACCGCCGATCTCGAGGACGCCAAGGAGTTCGCCGACGCGATCAAGGCCGTGTACCCGAACAAGATGATGGCCTACAACCTGTCGCCGTCGTTCAACTGGGACACCACTGGTATGGACGACGCCCAGATGCGCCAGTTCCCCATCGAGCTCGGCGAGATGGGCTTCACCTTCAACTTCATCACCTACGGCGGCCACCAGGTCGACGGCCTCGCCAGCGAGGAGTTCGCGGCGTCGCTGCAGACCGACGGCATGCTGGCGCTGGCCCGTCTCCAGCGCCGGTTCCGACTCCTCGAGTCGCCGTACCGGACACCGCAGACCCTGGTCGGTGGTCCTCGCCTCGATGCCGCCCTCATGGCCGCGTCGGGCCGCACCGCCACCACCAAGGCCATGGGCAAGGGCTCGACGCAGTTCCAGCACCTCGTCCAGACCGAGGTCCCGCCCCGGGTGCTCCAGGACTGGATCGATGCATGGAAGGCCACCCACAGCGTCGACCGGGCTCTCGGTGTGCAGCTGCGACCGCACACGCCGGGCTCGGAGATCCTCCAGCTCAGCCTCCTCGACGGCGACGCCGTGGTGGCCGACGTGGTGTTCGGCCAGCTCACCGACCGTCGCGGACGCACGATGTTGACCGTGCGCGATCAGAACACCCACGACCTCGACCTGCGCCGCAAGCGCCTGATGCTGTTGTTGCACCTGTTCTTGATCCACCGGTACAAGGTGGCGGCCATCCACTACCTGACGCCCACCGAGGACAACGAGGCCCAGACGGCACGCATGGCCGAGCTCGGCATCTTCTCCTCGGTGGGTGACGAGGTCGGCGGCATCATCGTCGCCGAGGTCGACGCGGCCAACGTCGCGAAACTCCTCGCCGACGACGGCGCCGCCCTGAAGGAACTCGTCAGCGCCTGAGCGACGGTGCTGCTGGGGTCAAGTCTCTTTTCTCCCCTTCTCCGAGTCGCCGGGCCGAGTCCGGCGGTAGCCATCGAGAAGGGGAGAAAAGAGACTTGACCCCAGTCCTTCCGCGCCCGGCGAGCCGACGCGTTAGGTTGGCCTTGCCGATTGACGAGGCGGGGGGCTGACCATGAAGGCATCCGATCTGTTCGTGCGGTGTCTCGAAGCCGAGGGCGTGACGACCATCTACGGCGTCCCCGGTGAGGAGAACGCCGACGTCATGATCTCGCTCGAGCATTCGCCGATCGAGTTCGTCCTATGTCGTCACGAACAGGGAGCCGCCTTCATGGCCGAGGTCCACGGCCGCCTCACGGGCGAGCCCGGCGTCTGCCTGGGCACGCTCGGACCGGGCGCGACCAACCTGATCACCGGCGTCGCCGATGCCGACATGGACCGGGCACCGCTGATCTGCATCACCGGACAAGCAGCCACGGCTCGCCAGCACAAGGAGAGCCACCAGGCGATGGACGTGGTCGGCATGTTCGAGCCCGTCACCAAGTGGAATCAGTCGATCATCAACCCGGCGAACATCCCCGAGGTCATCCGCAAGGCCTTCAAGCTGGCTCGGGCCGAGAAGCCCGGCGCCTGTCACATCGAGCTGCCCGAGGACATCGCCGCCCTCGAGATCGACCTCGAGCCGATCGAACCACATCGCACGCGACGCGCCGTCCCCGACGACAAGAGCATCGACGCGGCCTGGGAGCTGCTCAAGGCTGCCAAACGGCCGATCATCCTGGCCGGCAACGGCACGATCCGCACCCGCGCCAGCAAGCAGCTCCGGGCGTTCTGCGAGCGCACCGGCATCGGCGTCGCGAACACGATGATGGCCAAGGGCGCGGTCGACATGGACGACGAGCACTGCCTGTTCACCATCGGCCTCCAGGCCAAAGACGTCGTCGCGTGCGCGCTCGACGCGTCGGATCTCGTCGTGACGCTCGGCTACGACATGGTCGAGTACCACCCACGCCTCTGGAACGCCGAGAACGACAAGCGCATCATCCACATCGACTTCCTGCCGGCCGAGGTCGACGAGCACTACCGCGTCGAACTCGACGTCGTCGGCGATCTCGCCCACGCGCTCTGGATGCTCAACGAACGCGCGGCCGCCGAACCCGACGTCAGCTGGGACCTGTCCCAACAGGCGGGGGTGCGGCGCGACATGATGGCCGACTTCGCCGAGCACGCCGACGACGACACCACCGGCAGCATCCGCCCCCAGAAGGCGCTGTGGGACGCCCGTCAGGTGATGGGTCCCGACGACATCGTCCTGTCCGACGTCGGCGCCCACAAGATGTGGATCGCCCGGCACTACCAGTGCCACGAACCCAACACCTGCCTGATCCCCAACGGCTTCTGCTCGATGGGTTTCGCGCTGCCGGGCGCCATCGCCGCAGCACGGGCGATGCCGGGTCGGCGGGTGCTGGCCATCTGCGGCGACGCCGGGTTCTTGATGAACTGCCAGGAGATGGAGACCGCCAAGCGGCTGGGCTCGGACATCGTGGTGATGGTGTGGGAGGACAACGCCTACGGCCTCATCGCCTGGAAGCAGCAGAACGAGTTCGGCCACCACACCGACCTGTCATTCGGCAACCCCGACTGGCTCCAACTCGCCGGCGCGTTCGGCTGGCACGGCCACCACATCGACCACAGCACCGCTCTGGAAGCTGCGCTCGAGGCCGCCTTCCAGGAGAGCGGCCCCAGCCTGGTCGTCATCCCCATCGACTACCGAGAGAACGAACTCCTCACCAAACGCCTCGGCAACATCGTGTGCCCGATATAGGGGTTCCGGTCTCACTCGCGTCGCTTCGCTCGCTCCGTTCGACCGAGTTTGAATTCGGAGCGGCTGACGCCGCGCTGTTTTCTGCGAACCGACCGAGCACGTAGCTCGGTTCGCGGTGAGGGGCTCCGGCTGACGCCTCTGCCCCTCACACTCCCCGCCGTCGCTCGGACCCGAAGCGCCTTGGCCCCGAGGCGGTAGTGCCGTGGTCTTGACGAGGCGTGGCCGCTTGGAGGCCGCCAGCGAGGGGGGTCTGGGGGGACGGCCTCCGGCGGTCCCCCCAGCGTCTGCCGAGCTACTTGTTCGGTCGGCAGACACAAGACAGCGCGGCGTCAGC
Organism: uncultured Acidimicrobiaceae bacterium; assembly: GCA_963716795.1. GTDB lineage: Bacteria > Actinomycetota > Acidimicrobiia > Acidimicrobiales > UBA8592 > CAVQUE01. The sequence continues at coordinate 558,999 of CAVQUE010000015.1, forward strand.
CGCTCAGGTCACTCGCTTCGAGAGGTTCGGTTTCCTCTCGGAGCGAATTACTCGCTCCACGCCTTGACCTTCTCCACGATCTCGAGGGGGTTCTCGCCCATGGGGTTGATCTGGAGGTGGGTGACGCCGGCGGTCTTGAAGGCGGCGATGCGTTCTCGGACGCGGCCTTCGTCGCCGGTGAGGGTGGCGAGGTCGACGTAGTCGTCGGGGATGAGGGCCATGGCTTCGTTGCGGTGGCCGTCGAGGAAGAGGTCCTGGATCTTGACGGCCTCTTCTTCCCAGCCGTAGCGCTTGAAGAGGTCGTTGTAGAAGTTCTTGCCGCGGGCACCCATGCCGCCCACGTAGAAGCCGGCATTGGCGCGGGCTGCTTCGCGGGCTTCGGTGACCTCGGGGCCGTCGCCGAGGGCCACGTTGCCGCCGGCGAAGATCATCAGCTCGTCGCGGTCGTCGCCCCGCTTGGCGATGCCGGCATCGAGATCGTCGGCCCACACGTCGCGGAACTTGTCGGGCACGAAGAAGATCGGCAGCCACCCGTCGGCGACCTCGGCGGTCATCGCCACGTTCTTCGGCCCGATGGCCGCGACGACGATGGGGATGTCGGTGCGGAGCGGGTGATGCATGAACTTCAGGGGCTTGCCGAGGCCGGTGCCCTGATCAGCAGGGAGCGGTAGCTTGACCGCCCTGCCGTCGTGTTCGACCCGCTCGCGTGCCCACACCTTGCGGCAGATGTCGATGACGTCTCGGGTGGTGCCGAGGGGCTTGGAGAACGGCACACCGTGCCAGCCCTCGATCACCTGCGGGCCCGATGTGCCGAGTCCGAGGATGAACCGACCGCCCGACAGTGCGTCGATGGTGGCGGCGCTCTGGGCGATCAACGCAGCCGACCGGGAGTACAGCGGCATGATGCCGGTCATCAACTCGACGGTGCTCGTCTGGCCGGCCAGGTAGCCGAGCGTCGACACCAGGTCGAACCCGTAGATCTCCGGGGTGATGACGACGTCGATGCCCGCCGATTCGAGGTCCTGGATGTGGCGGGTGAGCTTGGCGGGGTCACCGGTGAACTGGAATGTCGTCGCGAGCTTCATCCCGCGTTCCTAGCAGGCACCCGTCGGACGCGCCGCGGCCGAGCGATGCGCGGCCTCAGAGGCCGCCGAAGACCGTCGTGCGCGCTTCGTTCCAGACCGAGGGGGTCGTCGCGACCAGGAGACCGGACCCCTGTTGAGCGGGCGCATAGGGCGTGCCGTCGAGGCGTCGCGACCAGCCGCCGGCCTCCTCGACGATCAGCGACCCGGCGGCGTGATCCCAGGGACGGGTCATCCAGTAGAAGACGAAGTCGGGGACCGGAAGCCGGACATCGCTCGGCTCGCCGGCGGCGACGCGCACGTACTCGATCGCTGCGGAGTTGGTACCGCCTTGGTGTTCGCCCAGCAGACCCACCCGTTCGGTGATCAAGGGCGCGACGTCGGCGGGGAGATAGCGGGGCTTGATGGCCCCGACGAGGTCGCCGACCTCGACCGGTCGGTCCTCGTGACCCAGCCGGACACCGTCGAGGTGGGCGCCGCTGCCGCGCTCGGCGACGAGCATCGAGGACCACTCGGGTCGATGGATCCACGCCGCGACCGTGTCGCCGCGATCCACCAGCGCCACCATGACGCCGTAGTTCGGGTCACCCGAGACGAAGTTGCCGGTGCCGTCGATCGGGTCGACGATCCACAGGCGCTCGGCGGCGAGGGCATCGAGGACCGAGGCGTCGGCCGAGACGGCCTCCTCGCCCACGACGGGGACACCGGGTAGCACCGTTGCGAGCGCAGCGGCGAGGGCGAACTCCGCTTCGGTGTCGGCGACCGTCACCAGATCGTTTGGCGCCTTCTCGCTGACCTCGTGGTCGGCGAGGGAACGGAACCGAGGCCGGATGACGTCCTCGGCGACGGTCCGGATGTGGTCGGCAACGACGTCGATGGGTGCATCCATGACCCCGAGTCTGCCGTGCCGGAACGCAAACGACCTGCGATCGAGTGGGCGAGCAGGGGTCCGGCTGCTTCGTCGCGCCGGCAGCGAATCCCGGTCGGAACGGGGGACTCGCGCTGCGATCGGATTGCGAACGAGGTGTGCGAGTAGTAGCGATGCATCGAGGGGGAGGAGTTCGCATGGACGTCCGGGTGCTGGGCGCCATCGAGGTGGTCGATGGCGAGGTCATCGGCATCGGCGGGCCGCGACAACGGCGCATCCTGTCTGCGCTGGCCATGCAGCCCGGTGAGGTGGTGTCGCTGGACCGGCTGGTGGAGATCACCTGGTCCGGGGAGGATCTGCCTGCACAGGCAGAGCGGAACGTCCGAACCTATGTGCACCGCATACGCCGCGCAGGAGGCGCAGAGCTGGCCGAGCGTTTCGTCACCGCTGCACCCGGGTACGAGTTGCGCCTGTTGGACGGTGAACTCGATGCCGCTCGTTTCGAGGTGGCCTGCGCGCGGCGCAGGTCGGCTGCATTCACGTGGCGATCACCGGGCGCGGTGCACCAGGCGCACGATGCGCTCGCGCTGTGGCGCGGTCGCCCGTACGCGGAGTTCGCCGACGAGGACTGGGCGCGTCCGGAGGTGGCCCGGCTCGTGGAGTTGCGGGTCGGGGTGATGGAGGCACGGTGTGAGTCGCTGATCCAGCTCGGAGATGGCATCGAGGCGATCCCGATGGTGGAGGGATTGATCGAAGAGCACCCCTTGCGAGAGCGCCCTCGGGCATTGCACATGCAGGCGTTGTACGGGGCAGGGCGCCAGGCAGAGGCGCTGCGGGCATTCCAGGAGTTCCGGGCGTACTTGATCGCTGAAGCGGGTCTGACGCCGACCGATGAGCTGGTGGAGTTGGACCGGGCGATCGCCACCGGGCGGTCGGTCGAGGTGGGGTCGCGCACCTCGGTGCGGGGCTATGAGATCCACGAGTTGATCGGTCGAGGGCGCGTTCGCCGATGTGCACCGGGGAACACAGCCTGCGCTCAACCGCGATGTCGCGGTGAAGGTCGTGCGGTCCGAGCTGGCGAATCGCCCCGAGTTCGTCCGCGGGTTCGAGGCCGAGGCTGCGATCATCGCCCGCCTCGAGCATCCCCACATCGTGCCGCTGTACGACTTCTGGCGCGAGCCCGACCGGGCCTGCCTCGTGATGCGTTGGCTCACCGGCGGGAGCCTCGAGACTCAGCTGGACGCGGGGCCGATGTCATTGGAGGACACCGCGCAGATGGTCGAACAGGTGGGGTCCGCGCTGGCGATGGCGCATCGAGCCGGGGTCGTGCACCGCGATGTGAAGTCGGCGAACATCCTGCTCGATGAGGAGGGCAACGCCTATCTGACCGACTTCGGCATTGCGGTCGAGGCGACGGGCGACGAGAACCCTGCCGCAGCGCTGTCGGAGGGTTCGCCCGCATACGCCTCGCCGGAACAGTTGCGGCGGGAGGTCGTGGGGCCGGCCGCCGACGTCCACGGGCTCGGCATCGCGGTATACGAGACCCTGACCGGGCACCTGCCCTTCCCTGAGACCGAGGACGAGGCGGCGTTGCTCCGTCACCAGCTCCACGACCCGATCCCGCCGCCGTCGTTGTCACGACCCGAGCTCTCCGCCTCGGTGGACGAGGTTCTGGCCCGGGCCACTGCCAAGGATCCCCGGGGTCGCTACGACCAGGTCGGCGACTTCGTGTCGGAGTTCACCGCGGCGCTGGCCGAGTCTGCGAGCGCGCCGCCTGCCGTATACACGGCAGCCCGGAGGGCGGTACACACCTCGGCCATCGTCGACAACCCCTACCGGGGCCTTCGTGCGTTCGGCGAGGCCGATGCGCGCGACTTCCACGGCCGCGATCGGCTCATCGACGAACTGCTCGAGCGCATGATCGACGCACAGGCACCGTCCAACTTCCTCGCCGTCGTCGGCGCATCGGGCTCGGGCAAGTCGTCGGTGGTCCGTGCCGGACTGCTCCCAGCTCTCCGCCAGGGTCGGCTCCCCGGGTCCGAGGGTTGGTTCTTCACCACGATGACGCCCGGTCCGCACCCGTATGAGGCACTCGAGACGGCGCTGTTGCGGGTGGCAGTCAATCCACCGGCCTCGCTGATCGAGCAGCTCCGAGAGGAGCGCCGGGGCATCATCCGTGGTGTCGGTCGGATCCTTCCCGACGACGAGAGCACCGTGCTCTTGGTGATCGATCAGTTCGAGGAAGTCTTCACCCTCTGTGCCGACCAGGAGACTCGCTCGCGGTTCCTGGAGGCGCTCGCAGTCGCTGTCGACGCGCCAGGGTCAGCGCTGAGGCTGGTGGTGGTCCTGAGAGCCGACTTCTACGATCAGCCGCTGGGATATGAGTCCTTCGCCGACCTGGTGAAGCACCATGCCGTGACCGTCACGCCGCTGGCCCCCGATGAGCTCGAGCAGGCGATCGTGCGCCCGGCCGAGCAGGCCAGCGCGACATTCGAGCCGGGGTTGGTGGCCGAGATCCTGGCCGACGTGTCCAGCCAGCCGGGCTCCCTCCCCCTCATGCAGTATGCGCTGACCGAACTGTTCGAGCGCCGGGTCGACGGCACGCTGAAGGTGGAGGCCTACCGCGAGCTCGGCGGTCTGAGCGGTGCGCTGGCGCGCAGAGCGGACGATCTCTACCGCGCACTCGAGCGCGCCCACGAGCGCGCCGCGCGTCGCCTGTTCGGCCGCCTGATCACCCTCGGCCAGGGCAGCGACGACACCCGCCGACGGGTCACCCGCACCGAGCTCGGCCCGGACCCTGCGACCGCTGCGTGCATCGACGCCTTCGGCCGGGCTCGCCTGTTGTCGTTCGACCGGGATCCGCTGACCCGCGAGCCGGTGGTCGAGCTCTCGCACGAGGCCCTGATTCGCGAATGGCCCCGGCTGCGCGAGTGGCTGGAGCACGATCGCGCCAACCTGCGCATCCACCGCGACATCACCGACGGCGCGACCCGATGGCTTGCGGGCGGGCGCGAGGAAACCGATGTGCTCCGCGGTGGACGCCTGGAGATGGCGCTGAACTACCGGGCCGACCACCCGGACGAACTCAACGCCGACGAGGCGGCCTTCCTCGACGCAGCAGTCGAACTGCGTGACGCTGACGCCGAGCGAACGCGCCGCGGCAACCGTCGCTTCCGTCGCCTCGCTGCGGCGGCCTCGGCCGTTGCGGTAGTCGCTGTGGTCGCCGGCTTGGCGGCGTGGCAGGGGCAGCGTCAGGTCGTTCGAGAGCGCGATGCGGCCGAGGCCGCACGAACGGTGGCGGAGGACCGAGCGCTCGAGGCCGCGGCCGAGCGCGACGCCGCCGGCGAGGCTCGCGCAGCCGGTGAGACGGCACGCATCGCTTCCGAAGCGTCGACACACGCGCGGCCACGAACCCGCAGTTGGCACTCCTCATGGCTGTCGAGGCCCACAATCGGGACCCTGGGGCAACAACGCTGTCGGAGCTCCAGCGAACCATGCTGCGCACAGGCACGCTGGTCGCGTTCCTGGGCGGGGCCGATCGGAGCTACGGCGCCGTGCGCTGGCTCGATGGCGGTTCCAGGCTCGTTGCGGCCCACGCTACGGGCGTCGACGTTCTCGACACCGCGACCAATGCGCTCGTGTGGAGCGCGGAGTCCGCCCGACCTCGATCGGAGCGAAGCGTCAGGGCGGCTGCTGCGGGCTCGTACGCCGTGATGGAGGTCAGCCCTGACGGGCGCTTCGTCGGTCTCGCAACCGAGGATGATGCGCTGACCCTCTTCGACGTGTCCGAGCGAACGGCCACTCGCCTCGGACCCGGGGCTGCCGTGACAGCGGTGGCCTTCAGCGCGGACAGTTCCCGCATAGCCACAGGCGCCGAAGATGGCACGGTGCGAGTGTGGGACACTGCGACCCGACAAGAGGTGCGGTCGCTGATCGCGCATCCGGAGAGCTCGCCGCTCGAGTTCGAAGACGAGTTGCTCGAACGTGGTGTCGACCTCCGGACGTTCGTGGCACTCGGGGGTAGCTCGATAGACCAGTTCAGCCGGGGCGTGTCCGGCCTCGCCTTCGTCGCCGACGGTGAGCGTCTGATCTCGGCGGAGCCCCCCGTCGCGCGCGTGTGGGACCTGTCGTCGCCGGGAGGCGTCGAGCCCCTCGATCAGTTCTTCCTGATCGACGACAACACCCGGTTCGGCTTCGGTCGGACCGTTCCGGCCATCGAGCGACTGCAGCGCGACCCGAGCTCCGCTGCGCACCTCGCGATCGCAACAAGGAACACCCTCCTCCGGCTGAATTGGCGAACGGGAGAGCTTCAGCAGGTCTCACTCCCCACGGACCGGACCGACACCAACACGACCTCGGCCGGCGCCTGGCTGGGGCCAGAGGGAACCTGGGTCGCGTCGTTGAGTGACGGTCGAATTCGCGTTCTGGACGGCGCCGGCTCACCCACGGCGACATTTCAGCACCGACTGGGCCGACCGTCAGATCTCGCGGTCGATGCGGACGGTCGCCGAGTGGCCGTCGCAGGCGCAGGAGGGATCGCCGTGTTCGCGCTCGACGACGCGACCCTGTTGTCGCACACGCTTCCTCGGGCATCGTTCACCACTGCCGTCTCGGCATCGGGCGACGCCGACCACATCGCTCAGGGCGGGTTCATCGAACGGATGGAGCTCTGGAGGCGCATCGGCGATGGGGCCTATCGCAAGGTAGAGCTGCCCGATTCTGTTGCCGGCCAGTCGGGCGTGCTGGTCGCTCTGGCCGACGGCAGGTCGCTCCTCTCCGGCTTCGAGCAGAGTTGGCCGCCGACCACCTGGTTCGACACCGAGAGCCTCGTGGAGCTGGGTCGGATCGAGACGCTCGGTCTCCACGTGGGTACGAGCCAGGATGGTCGATACCTCGCCTCGGCGCTGAGTAGGTTGGACGCTCCCTTTGCGAGCACGAGCATCGGGGTGTGGGATACGCGGACCTCCGACCTCGTCGCGGAGCTCGAGCAGCCGGCATCGAGTCGTGGGTCCTTCCGCTCGTTTGCATTCGACGCCGATGGTTCGCTGCTGATCGCGACCACCCAGGACGGTTCCTACGCCGCATGGTCGTTGGTCTCCGACGATCGGGTCGAAATCCCGGTCGACCTCGGTCCGGTGGTCGTGGCCGGCTTCAGTCCCGATGGTCGGCGTCTGGCCACCGTCGACCCCAGCGGTGCCATCACCATCCGGGACGCGACGACCTTCGCTGCAGAACGGGTCCTGCTCGGGGCGAACCCGCCGAACGACGTGGGCGGGACGATCAGCTGGTCCCCCGATGGGTCCGTCCTGCTCTCGCAGTTCGATATCCAACCGCGCTTGTGGGATGTCGAGACCGGACGCCAGCTCGGTGATCCCTTCCCGAACGATCCGGAGGTCACCTACGGAACGACCTGGGGAACATCGCTCGTCACGGCGGTCGACGACCGGGTCCATGTGTGGAATCTCGATCTGTCGGCCTGGCCGGAGATCGCCTGCCAGGCCGCCGGCCGCAACATGACCGACAACGAGTGGGAGCAGTTCGGGCCTCGCGGCGAGCCCTACCGTGTGACCTGTCCGCAGTATCCGGCAGGTGGGGAGTAGCCGGGCAGACCGGTCCCGGTCCGAACCGGGGCGGATGCGGGAGCCTCGTCGGCAACCGTCCGGATGCGGGCGTCGACCCGCTGGATCAGGTCGTCCACGGTGGCCGCTGACGTGAGAGATGGCGGTAGACGGGGTCGGTGTGATCGTGGGTGCCACGGGTGTAGTCGGGACCGAAACCGGGGGTGTCGATCTCGTCGACGCGGTTCCACTCGACGACGATGGTGCGGTCGGCGATACGCCACTCGTCACTGCGGCGCTCCATACGGTCGAGGTAGCGCAGGCCGGCGATCGAGTCGGCGTCACGGCCGGCCAGGCGGTGATAGGCGACGCAATAGGTCTCGACGTGGGCGACATCACCGTCGAGGTCGATGAGGACGTTGCCGAGGAAGTGCATGGTGGTGTCGAAACGCTCCAGCGCCCCCTGCACCCACGGGATGAAGTCTTCGATCGTGCCCTGAAAGCTGCCGTGATCGTCGGTGGCGCCGGGGTGGTAGCACGATGCGACCAGCGCGAAGTCGCGTCGGTCGATGCCGCGTGCGTACTGCATCAGAACCCGACGGATCGCCCGCTCGGCAAGCAGTTCGGCCAGTTCCTCTGCGTCGTCCATGACCGCAGTCTCCACCATCGGGGCGGCGGGGCAAAGCAGGCGTGACCGCCTGCGCTCGTCACGGCTCGCAGTCCGCCATGGCCGGGCTCGATAGGGTGGTGCATGGCCGCAGGCACCGAACGAGCCGGGCGGTCCACCCGGCGCCCGCCGGGTTGGTTGGCCCCACCGATCCGGACGGCGCTGCGGCCGGTGTTTCGACGCTGCTATCGGCTGCAGGTCGCGGGCCTCGAACACGTCCCTGCATCAGGCCCGGTGATCCTCGCGTCGAACCACCGATCGTTCTTCGACACGCCGGCGCTCATGATCGTGACGCCGCGCCCGGTCGTGTTTCTCGGCAAGGCCGAATATATGGACGACTGGAAGACCCGCATGCTGTTCCCGGCGCTCGGCATGGTCCCGATACGCCGGGACGCCGCACGAGCCTCGATGGCCGCGCTCGAGACCGCCGCCGCGCTCCTCGCGGACGGCTGCGCCATCGGCATCTACCCCGAGGGCACCCGCAGCCGAGATGGTCTGTTGCACCGCGGCCAGAGCGGCGTCGCACACCTGGCGCTCACAACCGGTGCGACGGTGGTGCCCGTCGGCCTGATCGGCACCGACGCGGTGCAGCCCATCGGTCGGTCCGTCCCCCGGCTTCGGGGCCAGGTGACGGTCACGTTCGCAGCGCCCTTGCGTGCCGACGACTACCGCGCAGGCTCGAGTCGGCGCCGCCGCACCCACCTGACCGCCGACATCATGGCCGCCATCGCGACGATGACCGACCAGGACGTCTCGCCGGCCTTTGCCGGCGACGAACCCCCGTTGTTCCGTGGGGGAAGCGAAACTGTGTATCGGGTCGTGCGCCGCCGGGCGACGGGCACGTCGTGGGGTGACGCCGCTCGGGCTGCGGTCGCGGAGGCCTGCGGACGCTACGACGACGCCCGCGTCGGTGAGGTCCGCGAGCTCCGTTGCCTGGTGTCGGCGTCGGGCGAGGTGCGGTTCTCGACCGACCTCGCGATCTCGGTGCGTTTCCGCGGCGGCCCCCAGATGGGTACCGCCGACCGGGCCGCGACGGCTCGCGCCGAAGAGGCCAGACTCGGGGTCGACGACCCCGGAGGAGGAGATCCATGAGCAACGACAGTGTCTATCGGGTGGTCGAGCTGATCGGCTCGAGCAGCGAATCGTGGGAACAGGCTGCGTCGAACGCCGTCCGGGAGGCGAACAAGTCCTACCAGGACCTGCCGCGTCGCGGAGGTCGTCGAACTCGACGTGTTGATCGAGAACGGCGGCGTGATCGCCTATCGAGCCAAGCTCCGCCTCAGCTACAAGTCGAATCCTGGGTGAGCCGCACGAGCGCTGCTCGGTCGGTGGCCACGCAGTGACTAGGGTCGGCGCATGAGCGCGCTCTTCGGACCCGTCATCCAGCAGGGCTACGTCGTGCCCGACATCGACGAGGCCATGCGCCACTGGATCGCCCGTGGTATCGGTCCGTTCTTCGTCGAGAGCCACATCCGTCCGCCGGGCGAGTACGACGGCCAGGCGATCAGGCCGGACCTGTCGGCGGCGTTCGCGTATTCGGGGGACCAGCAGATCGAGGTCATCCAGCAACACGACGACACCCCGACGATCTACCGGGAGTTCCTGGCGGCCAACCCGGGCGGCGGTCTCCAGCATCTGGCCGTCTGGGTCGACGGCATCGACGCCACCCTCGCCGATCTCGAGGCAGCCGGTCGTCGCTACACGGTGCGACAGCGCTACGGCGACGGCCACGCCTACCTCGACTGCGACGATGCTCCCGGGGTGATGATCCAGCTCATGGCGCGCGGCGAGCATCTCGTGGCGCTGATGGCTGCCATCGAGGAAGGCTCCATCGGCTGGGACGGCGAGACCGCGCCCATCCGCCGCATCGACTGGAGCACGGGCAAGCCGGTTCCCGAAGTCGTTCGCCGAGGGCGACCATCATGAGCGCCTGAACTCCTGCGGGTCAGCGTTCGCAGCCATCGAGCGCGACATCGCCATGGCGCTCGATGTCGATGAGCACCGGGGACCTGTCCGGGTCGTCGTCCCAGACGACGACGTAGGGAGGGAGCCCTGCGGGGCCTCGCACGTCGTGGATGCGGGCGCGCAGCGGCGGACCCGACGGCTTGCGCCAGACGACGAGCTCGTCGCCCGGCGCGACCGCATCTGCTGCAACGGCGTCGACCGTGTGGGCGCGCACCATGGACGCGAGACCCTCGAGGAGGTCCCAGCTGCTCACGAGGCCGACGGTCTCACCGTCGCTGTCGGTGACCACCAGGTGGTGGATCTCGTAGCGGCGCATCATGAGCGCAGCCATCGCCACCTCGGTCTCGGGGAGCACCCGGTGCACGTCGCTCGACATGAGCTCCTCGACCCCGGTTGCCTCCGCGGGTGCGTCGGTGAGATCGAGCGAGCTCACGATCCCCACCAGCCGTCCGTCCCGGTCGACCACAGGCAAGGCATGCACGCCGAGATCGACGATGCGACGTCGGATCTCCTCGACGGGTTCGTCGGTTCGGGCCACGTACACCGCAGCACTCATCAGCTCGCCGATCGTTGTCATGACCGTGCCCCCTCGTGTGTCGGGATCGTGCCGAATGCACCGTGGAGCAGCTCGGCCACCCGGGCTTCTGCACCCGGATCGAGCAGGTCGATGGCAGGTCGTCCCGTCAGCTGCGCCGTCAGTTCTGCACCTGCAGAGGTGCTTGTCGCCCTACCCGACACGAAGGTCGGCTCGAGCCCGAAGGCATCCATGACCCCGTGGGCGGCATAGGGGTCGCTCGCGCAGAGGACGACCATGCGAACGGCGTTGCCGATCATACGGACGGCCTCTGCTCCGTTGTAGGGCTCCAGCGGCGAGGCGCCGGCTTCGACAATGGCGATGTCGGCGCCCGACTGGTTGATCAGCGCCAACAGCGGTCCGATGGCCGCCTCGAACTCGTCGGCCGGCACCACCGTCGAGGGAATCCCGGCATCGACGAAGTCGAGGATCGAGTCGGCACCTGCGTCGCGCATGGCGAGGATGTCGCGATAGCGCCCCACGCCGGTCAGCTTGCAGCCCACGGTCCGGCGACCGCTCCGAGCCAGGAGCCGCAACAGTTGCGTTGCCGCAAACGTCTTGCCGGTGTCCATCGAGGTCCCGATGATCAGAATCGCCGGCACACGGAGATCCTCGGCATCGACCGGTCGTGCGAAATCGTGCATCGACACCGGCGTGCCGGTCCGCTGCACATGGCCGAGGTAGCGCAGTGCGGGGACCGTGTCGGCGAACGCCGACCGCGACGTGCACTTGCCGATCACGCCCGCTTTCGTGAGCAGATCGATCGCCAGGTCGTCGCCGACCGCCTCGAACGATCCGACAGCCTGCAGCGTGGCCGCCCGGCGACCGAGGGCACCGACGAGTCGGTCACCGGGCACGGCGCGGGCCATGCGGCCGTCGGCCAACTCGAGCTCGAACGGCTCCAGGGCCCGACCGGTCAGCTCGGCGGCGATGAACTGCCCGCTGCGCCACCGCTCGCGGGGCACGGCGGCGACCTCGAAGGGCTGCTCGCCCAGATCCGAGATTCGCGTCAGGCTCGGCATGAAGTAGCGGTCACCCTGCGTCGTGGTGGTCATCGTGTCGCCTCCCCGCTCGACAGCGGCTCCAGCAGCAGCAAGGCCAGCAGGGCCGCTCGCTCCGGGAGCGTCGGCAACAGGACGTGCTCGTCGATGCGGTGCGCGCCGTCACCCACCGCGCCGAGCCCGTCCAGCGTCGGGATGAACTGGCTCGTGAGATTGCCGTCGGATGCGCCCCCGACGACCGCGAGCTCGACCGCGAGCCCCAGTGCAGCAGCCAGCTCCTGCGCCCGCTTCGCGAGCCCCTCGTTGGCAGCGTTGCGTTCCATCGGCGGCCGCCCGAATCCGCCGGCCACCTCGATCCGCACATCGGGGTCCACGCTCTGGAGCCTCCGGATCGCCTCGTCCACCGCCTCGGCCTGCGTGGAGGTGTAGACGCGCACATCGACCTGCGCGCTGGCCTCGGGAGCGATCACGTTGGCGCCGAGCCCACCGTCGATGGTGCCCACGTTCACCGTGACCCCGGTCGCGGGGTCGTTCAGCGCGAACAGCGCCTGGATCTGATGGGTCAGTTCGAGGATGGCGCTGGCGCCGGACTCGGGGTCGAGACCCGCGTGGGCGGCGCGCCCCTTGGCCCTGACCTCGTACCTGCCGACGCCCTTCCGACCGACCTTCAAGGCGCCTGCCTGGCCGAAGGCACCCTCGAGCACGAAAGCCCGTCGAGCGCGTCGTGCCAGTGGTCGGATCCAGCGGCGTGAGTCCGGGCTGCCGATCTCCTCGTCGGAGTTGATGAACACGATCAGCTCACACGGCAGTGAGCATCCGAGATCCCCCAATGCCCACAGGGCACCCATGAGCTGCACGAGCCCGCCCTTCATGTCGAAAGCGCCCGGGCCGCGGAACACGCCGCCCTCGATGGTGAGCGGTCGCTCCTCGAGCGTCCCCATGGGCCAGACGGTGTCGATGTGGCCGACCACGAGCTGGCGAGCATCGCCCGACCCCAGACCACGGCAGAAGAGGTGATCCCCGGTGTCACGCCCCCGAACGATCCGGGAAGCCAGACCGAGCGCGCTCAGCTCGTCGGCGAACCGCGCCAGGATCGGGGTCTGCCGGTCGGCGTCGCGCGAGGGTGACTCCATCGAGACGACGTCGTCGAGCAACGCGAGCATCTCGGGCTCGCGTGCTCGGACTGCCTCGAGCACGGTCCGTTCCGGCGAGGTGCTCATCGTGAGAACTCCGCCGGGAACGGGAACGCATGTGTCTCGGCAACGCTGGCGAACCGTCCCGGAGACAGGAACACCAGTGCAGGATCGGCGTGGAGCGCCTCGGCATCGTCGCGGTCGGGATCGCGAATCGCCCAGGGTGGTGCGGCAGCCCGGACGATTCGGCCGATGATCAGATCGTGGGTGTCGAACCCTTCCACGACGCGGTCGAGTTCGCACTCGAGCCACAACGACGAGTGAGCCGCCAACGCACCCTCGACCTCGACCGCCGGGATCTGGTCGACCACGGCGAGCGTCGGCTTGTCGCCGTCGATGCGATGGGCAGCAGCCTGGCCGATTGCGACCACCTGATCCGGCGTGGGGTACGAGACGGTGAACTGTCCGGTTCGGAGCACGTTGGCGTAGGTCTGATGTCGGCTGGTGCAGACGAAGCCGTACCAGTCGGCCCACCCGAGCGGCATGGCCTGGTGTTTCGGCGCGAGGTCGACGCTGCCGTCATCGTCGACGGTCCCGACCAGGACCAACGGCGCCGGCACGAACACCTGCTCCCACAGTCCGAGGCCTACTGGCAGTGTCACTGGTGTATCGGCTTGGCTCATGGAGACTCCCGTGTCCGGGCACTGTCGCACTCTGTGCCCCGATCGCTCGCTCGATCAAGGGCCGAAAGGCCACAACGCGCAAGACCGGGAGCGGGCGCAGCACCAGTGGTCACTCACGCTGCCGTTGCGGTAACCGCAGACGCTCGTGGGCCCCGCTGTCGTCGTGGGCTCACCTTCCCACATCGAGGTTCGAGCGCCCCGGCTACCCGCCCGGCGGGTGTTGCGGGCTCGGCGCCGCCCCGAACCCCACAGACTGGTGACGTTTGCCCCTCATCTCCGGCGCCAACAGCCCCTACGTTGCAGACATGTGGCCACTCGGAGCCGACATCGAGACGCAGCGACGCTGCATGGTCGAACGCCACATCGAGGCGCGTGGCGTCGACGATCCTGCCGTGCTGGCCGCAATGCGGGCCGTGCCGCGCGAGCGCTTCTGCCCCGACGACGTGGCGGCGTACGCCTATGAGGACAGGCCGCTGCCGATCGGCGATGGTCAGACCATCTCCCAGCCGTACATCGTGGCGGTCATGGCGGCGGCCGCCCGGTTGGGGCCCGGCAGTCGGGTACTCGAGATCGGAACCGGCTCGGGGTACGGCGCTGCGGTGCTGAGCATGGCGTCGGCCGAGGTGTGGTCGATCGAGCGGATCCGCAGCCTGGCGGATCGGGCCCGGCAGTGTCTGGCCGACCTCGGCTACGACAGGGTGCACGTGGTACACGGCGACGGCACCCTCGGCCTTCCCGATGAGGCGCCCTTCGATGCCATCGTCGTCACTGCCGGCGGTCCGTCGGTGCCCGATGCGCTCGTCGAGCAGCTCGCAGAGGGGGGCTCGCTCGTCATCCCGGTCGGTCCCGAGACCCGGGACCAGCGCCTCGTGCGGCTCCTGCGCAACGGCGACGAGATCATCGAGGAGGACCTGGGGCCGGTCCGCTTCGTGCCGCTGGTGGGTGATCAGGGATGGACCGTGTCGAGGGAGACACCTCGGTGATGCGCTCGGGCGATGCCGCGACACCGTCGCTGGGGTCGAGGGAGCGCTGACGGACACATCGCATGCCGAGAGGAACCGAACGGCGATGCGTCACCCTGGCGGAGTGCGCACCGGCCGATGGTCGGGTAGGCGGGATTTGAACCCACGACCTCCTCGTCCCGAACGAGGCGCGCTACCAACCTGCGCCACTACCCGTGAAGCCTCAGAGGTTATCGCCTCGCCATGCCAACCGGCGATCGAACGCGGTGGTCGCCTGCGACGGCTTCAGCCCGTTGTGGCGACCGGGTCGGCCACGTCGGTGGCGAGCAGCGCTGCGACGGCTCGACGCAGCGCGAACGAGGTGACCGGCTTCAACAGCTCGGCGTCGGCTCGGGCCTCCTGGGCGATCCAGCGGTCGGCGTCACGGTCGAGCAGCATCAGGATGCGACAGCGGGTCAGTCGCCCGGCATCGGATTCGTGGCGCAGGTCGATGCTGGCGGCGACGCCGCCCATGTTGCCGATCTGGAGATCGAGAATGACCAGGTCGGGCTCGAGCGCAGCGACCGTCGGGCGCACCTCGGTGCCCTTTCGCACCCGGCTGACGGTCGTCTCGTCGTCGACGAGCGCAGCGAAGATGTCCTCGGCGAGGTGGTCGGCGTCGGTGGCGATCAGCACGTGGGGCACGACCGGGAATGGTACCGCAGGTGTGCAGCGACCAACGAGTAGGGCGTGCGGTCCGATACCCGGCCGTTCCGGGGGCCGCCGTCAACGGTTTCGGCCACTGTGGGTACACTCAGCGCCGTTCGCCCGCCCCCGCCTCCGGGTGGCAGGTGACGAGCCCACGGAGGTCAGACCTGTGCTCGAGATCGTGATCGAAGAAGGCGACGACTACACCCTGTGTCGTCCGGTGGGTGAGCTCGATGCCTACACCGTCGGCCAGTTCCGAGAGGCCCTGGGCGGGCTCACCGATGTGCCGCGGCTGCTGATCGACCTCTCGGAGGTGCCCTTCATGGACTCCGCCGGGCTCGGCGCATTGATCGGCGGCATCCGCCGCGCCCGCGAAGCCGATGGCGACGTGGTCGTCGCCTCGAGTCGGGCAACGCTCACCCGGCTGTTGCACACCACCGGCTTCGATCGGATCGTGCCGGTGACCGAGTCCGTCGAGTCGGCCGTCGCCGCATTCGGATCCCACGCCGACTGACCTCGCGCCGCGGCCGTCGCCGGCGGCGCTGCGGGCCAGGCCGCGCCCGGCTAACCCTCGGTCGACACGAGCAGATCGCTGACCTCGGTGATCCCTGCGAGGTCGTGGACGTCGTGGTCGAGTTGGGGTATCCGGGCGACGGCTGCGTCGGGGCAGCGTGCGAGCAGCGGAGCGAGCTCCTTCTCCTCCTCGTCGGCCAGCGCGGTCAGCGCGGCCAGGACCTCGAGATCGGACCGCGACGCGTCATAGGGGACATCGGCCAGGTGCAGGTCGCCGAAGCGGGGTTGGAGTCGGTTGACGACCACAGCGCGCACGGGCAGGTCGGCGTCGCCCAGGCGCTCCGCGAAATAGCGTGACTCGTCGATCGCCTCGGCCATCGCCGAGGTGATGACCACGAAGGCCGTGCCCCGGTCGGCGAACAGGGTCTCGACAGCGGCGGCGCGCTGCCGGAAGCCGTCCTCCATGCCCGAGAACGCCTCGATGAAAGCGAAGGTGTCGTCGACCACCTCGGGACTCACGACCCGGGCGACACGGCGCAGCGCCACGAGGACCGGTGCGGTGAGCTTGCGGGTCAGGCGTCGCCCGGGCGCCGCGAGCCGGAACAGGCGCCCGTCGAGGAACCGAGCGAGACGATCGGGTGCATCGAGGAAGTCCAGGGCGTTCCGCGACGGTGGCGTGTCGACCACCACCAGGTCGAAGCGATCGTCGCCGACGAGTTCGTGCAGGCGTTCGATCGCCATGAACTCCTGGGTGCCCGACAGCCCGCCGGACAGGTTGCGGTAGTACCGGTTGGTGAGGATGCGCTCGGCCTGCGCTGCGTCGGCGGCGTGGGTCTCGATGAGGCGATCGAACATCGCCTTGGTGTCGAGCATGGTGACCCACATCCGCCCCGAGGCCTCGAGGTCGACGGGTACGGCGGTGTCGCCGATGCCGTCGAGACCGAGCGCATCGGCCAAGCGACGTGCCGGGTCGATCGTGACCACGACGACGCGTCGGCCCCGTTGCGCCGCGGCGAGCGCCAACGACGCCGCGGTGGTGGTCTTGCCCACACCACCGGTGCCACAGCACAACAGCACCGACGACTCGTCGAGGACCGTGGCCAGCGACGGCGGCGCGCTGGGCTCGGCTGGGGTCGGGCTCACGCGTCGTCTCCGTAGCGGAGCTCGGCGACCCCTGCGAGGAGCTCGGTGGCGAGGGTCTCGATGTCGTCACGGTCGAGGCGGGTGGTGAAGCGGCGAGGCAACGTCAGCCGTTCGAGCGGCAGGTCGGCGAGCAGGCGCTGCAGCTGTTCGTCTTCGGCGCGACGCCGGGTGTCCCACCATCGGCTCGCCGCCTTGGCCGCACTGCCGACGCCAGCGGGAAGCCGGCTGCCTGCCGGCGACCGGGTGGCCACACCGACCGGCGCGAGCGCGTCGGGTGCGGGATGGACGGCATTGACCACACACGGACCGAGGCGGATCCCGACCTCGTCCTCGAGCGCATAGGCGGTCTCGACGAGTTCGTTCACCGGGGTCTCCTCGGCGAGGGTCACCAGCAGGACCTGGGCACGGGCGGGGTCGGTCAGCATGGCCACGACCTCGTCGGCCTGGCGGCGGATCGGGCCGGTCTCGACGCCGGACTGCAGGCCGTGAGCAGCGCGCAGGAACGAGATCGCGTGGCCGGAGGCGGGGGCGTCGACCACGATGAGGTCGGCAGGGTGGGTCAGGGAGAGCTGCTTGATCTTGCCCATGACGATGAGGTCTTTGAGCCCAGGCGTCGAGGTGGCGAGCGTGTCGAGCACGTGCATCCGCGTGAGGGTCTTGCCGAAGGTGGTGAGGCCGTGGTCGGCGAAGTAGTCGAGCAGTGCGGCGTCGGGCCGGATGGTGCGAACGGCGAGCGCGGCCTGGCCGGTTGCCGGGTTCGGGGCGACGACGTCGGTGTCGTCGGTGCCGAGTTCGGTGCGGCCGAACAGGCGGGCCAGGCCGTGCTTTCCCTCGATCTCGACCAATAGAGTGGCGATGCCCGATCGGGCTGCTGCTGTGCCCAATGACGCAGCCACTGTGGTTTTGCCCACCCCGCCTTTCCCGGCGACGATGAGCAGGCGTGATGCAGTGAAGAACTGCCGGGCGTCCATGTGGTGTCAGCGAGCCGAGCCGGCTGGCCGAGCTGCGATGACCATGCCCGGTGCCGCTGCGGCGAGGCCGAGATCGAGTCCCCGGAGAAGATGCATCAGTGCAGAGGATAGTGACAGGTTCCAGGAGTCCCCGAGCCGCCGGGACCATGATGCGCCTTCTTCGGACGTTGGTGGCGGTCGTGTTGATCGTGCTCGCTCTCCCGGCAACTGCGCTGGCGCAGGACGGTGACGCGCTGGCGCAGGACGGTGACGCGCTGGCGCAGTCCGATGACGCGCCTGGCGACGACGCGGGGTTCGTGGAGATCCTCGAGGTTTCTGGCCTGGTCGACGACGTGGTGGCGTCGGCGATCGAGGAAGCGGTGCTCAGCGCCGAGGCCGACGGGTTGCGGGCGCTGGTCCTGCAGGTCAACAGCCGCCAGGCGGTCGTATCCGACGCCCGCCTCGAGGAGCTCGCTGCCCTGATCGCGGGTTCGACGGTTCCGGTGGTGGCGTGGGTGGGTCCGTCGGGCTCGCAGGCGGCCGGCAAGGTCGCCGAACTCGTCGGCGTCGCGGACCGTGTCGCCGTGTCGCCGGGCGCGACTCTCGGCCCGATGGGCGACCAGACCCTCGACCCAGACGTCTACGGGGTGCTGTACGGCGATGCGAACGCCCTGGTGGCCGAGACCGCGCTGTCATGGGATCAGGCGATCGACGCCGGCATCGTGCCGTGCGATTTCTCGCCGACCGACGAGCTCGGTCGGCCCGTCGACGACGAGGCCCAGCGGGTTCGGTGCGCGTCGCCGACGGTCGGCGACTTCTTGGTGAGCCTGCCCCAGTTCGAGTCACGGCTGGTGATCGTCGACGGCGAGGCCGAACCCATCACCTTCGATCCCGACGCGTTCGATCCTGCGGTCGACGGCGCCGACCTCGGCCCCGATGCCGAGCTGCGTCGCGAGCCGCTCACCCAGGTTCGGTTCCGTGGTCTGTCGCTGCTCGATCAACTCATGCACACCGTGGCCAGCCCACCGGTCGCCTACCTGATGCTGGTGATCGGGCTGTTGCTGATCGTGTTCGAGTTCTACTCGATCGGGATCGGCGTGGCGGGCCTCATCGGAGCGGTGTTCGTGGCGTTCGGGGGCTACGGCCTCGCTGCGCTGCCGGTTCGATGGTGGGCCGTCGCGTTGTTGGTCCTGGCGATGCCGGCGTTCATGGTCGACATCCAACAAGCCATCCCGCGGGTGTGGACGGGTGTGGGCATGGTGCTGTTCACGATCGGGACGCTCTTCTTGTATCCCGAGAGCGACGTGTCGATGTCGTGGATCCCGATCGTGGTGTCGCTGGCCGGGACCGCATTGGTCGCCGTGCGGGGCATGCCGATCATGGTGCGCGGTCGGTTCTCGACCAGCGTCGTGCCCCGCGACTTCCTCGTCGACGAGACGGGCACGATCACCGAGGCGATCGACGCCGAGGGCGGCGTGGTCGAGGTGCGCGGCGCTCGCTGGCCCGCCATGGCGGCCGCTCGGGCGGTGTCGTCGAGCGCGCCGGGACCCGACCGCCCGGTGCGCGTCGTCGGCGTCGACGAACTCGTCATCGAAGTCGAGCCCGAGGGCTGACGCCTCACCGGCGATGCGCATCCGCACGGCCCGCGCGGGCCCGGCCGCGCCCCGGCGTCGAACGAATCCATACGAATCGGGCCGTGAGTCCCATTCTCCCCTTGTCACGGGCTACTTCCCATGTGTAAGTTCCGAAGCGAAAGGGGGATTCTCATTGAGCGCACTGCTAGCTGACCAGGTTTGGCAGATCAGGGCTGCGTGCCGCGGGCCGCAATCCGTCGTCTTCTTCCCCCCGCCACACTTCGAGCGCAAGGACGAAAAGCTCGAACGTGAACAGCGGGCGAAGGCGATCTGTACCACCTGTGGTGTCCGAGACGCTTGTCTCGAGTACGCCCTCGACATCCGTGAACAACACGGCGTGTGGGGTGGATTGAACGAATCCGAACGCAAAGCCATGTTGGCTGCTCGGGAGGCTCCGGTCTCGCTGGCTCGCTGAGGTCCCTCGCCCCTCCTCTCAGGTCCGGTACCGCCACGCCACGTGCGCTCGGCGTGCGGCGATCTGCTCGAGGCGCTGGCCCGGTGTGCTCGGTGCCGCCACGCTGTCGAGTGCGGCGTCGAGGACCTCTGCGCGCACGACACGCAGGCTGGCCGTGGCCTCGGTCGGCGTGGACCGGGGGCGGATCCACCGATAGGTCACCATGCCCTCGGGCCGTCCCTCGGTGTCGAGCCAGTTCCGCCAGCCCGGATCCCGTGCACCGATGACGACACGCAGTCGCCCGTCGCGGTCGAGTTCGGCCTGAGTGTGGTTCACGCTCGTCAGGTGGTTCGCGAAGTCCGGGGTCTCGAACCAGCCCAGCGTGTAGAGCTGCAGATCCCAGAACTCGGCGTCGGGCGCCGCGCTGTCGAACAGCAGCACCTCGTCGTCGGCGAGGGACCAGAACCCGAACGAGTAGGCGATGCTGCGGCTGCCGCCGGCGGTGCCGCCCGGCGGACCCAGCACGTTGGTGCCGATGGCCTGACGCCGGTCATCGACCCAGCGGTTCCAGTACCGGACCGAGTGCTCGATGGTGGTGGCTGCGTCGTCGAGTTGGTCGGCGATCATGGCCGCCGTGAGCTCGGCGCCACCCTCGCTGGCGGTGTCGAGCCGGTCGATGGTGATGGTGGCCGGTTCGGCCGGGCGCCAGTCGAAGTAGTACTCGCGGATGTTGAGCATCGTGGCGTCGGGATGCAGTTCGATCCAGTGCCCCGCGGATGGCGGCCCGCCGATGGTGATGGCGAACTCGTCGCCTTCGGCGATGCCCAGTTCGCTCGCGGTGATCTCGGTGAGGATCCCGTAGCGCTCGGCGTGCATGTCGCCGGTCTTGATGGTCAGCACGAAGTCCTCGCAGGCGTGCATGACCCCGGCGATGCGGTAGGTGCCGGCCGGGTCGAGGCGAGCCCTGCGTGTGGTCTGGTCGACGTTGGGTCCGCCCCAGCGAATGACCAGGTCGTTCTGGCGGAAGAAGGCGGGGTGGGTGGGGTCGGCGTGGCCGACGGCCCAGGAGAGCCAGGCCACCGTCTGGGTGGCCAGATGGCGGACGCCCTCGGCGCGTGCGCCGCGCCGAGCCGGGGTAGTCGTCGTCGAGGATCTCGTCGCCGAGCGCGGCGATCCGATCGCAGAATCGATGCCATGCAGCGACGGCGGGATCGCGGTCGTCGGCGCGTTCGCTCACGGGGACACCTCCGACGGCACCGCGAAACGGTCCTGGTAGCGGGCGAACCGGGCGCGTTCGGTGGCGTGGTCGAGCCCGATGCGACTCCAGTCGTGGTCGTGGCCGCCCAGGCGTCCCCGGGGTCGTTCGCCCAGGTGATCGATGACCGCGGCCCGGTCGGCATCGTCGAACACCAGGCCGAACCGGTCGCAGATGGCGGCGACGGCGGCGACGGGGTCGGCGTTGAACGTTGCGAAGTGCTGATGCGCGAGGCGCTGGTCGTCGATCACGCCGTCGTCGAGCCAGTCGATGAACTGGTCGTACTGCGCTGCGAACTTGAGGCTCTGTGCGTGGGCGAGGCGCACCGGGTCGACCTGGTCGGCGTGGCTGTGGTGCAACGTCGCCAGCAGGCTGGTGACCGAGCTGACCATGTCGAGCGGGTCGCGGTGACAGATCACCACGGATGCGTCGGGGTAGGTGCTCAGCACGGTGGGCAGCGCCGACAGGTGGCCCGGGGCCTTGAGCACCCAACGCGACGTGGGGCGTCGCAGTTGCAGGATCGCCAGGATGCGGCGGTGCCAGTCGTAGGCCGTGGCCATGTCGGTGTCGGCGAGCCAGGCGTCGTAGGTGGGGACCCAGTAGTGGCCGCCGAAGATGTCGGCCCGGAAGTCGTGCGCCAAGCGCATGGGGGCATTCGCGGGGCAACAGGCCGCCTTGTTCGTGGATGCCGTCGAACCCGGGGGAGAGGGCGGCGGTCAGCCGCACGTCGAGGTCGGCGGCGGCGATGCGGGGGTCGTCGGGGTCGCCGTCGGGTGGCGGCGTGGGCCGCCAGAACTCATAGGCGAGCGGGGCCCGAGCGCCATCGGCGAGTGCGAGCAGCTGGTGGGTGATCGACGTGCCGGCGCGGGGGCTGCCGGTGACGACGAGCGGCGCCGTGATGGTCTGGTCTGCGAGCTCGGGAAGGCGCCGTTCGAGATCCACGATGCGCAGGCGGTTCTCGAGCAGACGCAGGATCTGGTTCCGGGCGCGCCAGCGGCCCACCAGATGGAGGTCGGCTTCGTCCTCGAGCGCTGCGCACAGCACGGTGAGGCCCTCGCGATGGCTGTCGCCGCCCAGGTCGTCGAGGCCCGTGACCGACATGGCCTCGGCCTCCAGGCGGTCGGGGTCGAGGCGCGCACGGGCCGGTTCGTAGATGGGCCCGCCTTCGCCGGCGAGGACGTGGCGAACCCACGTCGGGCGCACGCCTGGTTGCCACATCGCCGACGGGTCACCCATCGTCGCAGCGCCTCACTCGACGAGTGAGAGCGCGACCCGGAACATCGCGTCGAACGACGTCTCGCGGTCTGCCGAGCTCATGGCCTTCCCGCGGACGATGTCGTCGCTGACCGCCAACAGCCCCAGGGCCCGCGCGCCCTCGGCTGCGGCGATCGCGTACAGCGCGGCGACCTCCATCTCGACCGCCAGCACCCCGTGCTCGGCGAGCGTGGTGAAGGTGTCGTCGCCCTCGGGCCCGTAGAACAGATCCGACGTCCACACCGGACCGGTGGCGACGGCGATGTCGTTGGCCTCGGCGAACTCGACGGCCCTGCGCAACAGGTCGAAGTCGGCCGTCGGCGGCAGGTTCAGGCCGCCGGTGATGGTGCGCACCGCCGCGGAGTCGGTCCCGGCCGAGGTCGCGACCAGTGTGTCGCCGAGGGTCAGGTCCTCGGAGATGCCGCCGCAGGATCCGACCCTGATGAGGGTCGTGACCCCGTAGAAGCGGATGAGTTCGGTGTAGTAGATGGCCACCGACGGCACGCCCATCCCGACGGCCTGCACAGATACCGGCAGGTCCCGGTAGGTACCGGTGAAGCCGTCGGCGCCTCGGACGGCGTTGACCTGGCGGACGTCGTCGAGGTACGTGTCGGCGATGTGGCGGGCCCGTTTGGGGTCGCCGGGCAGCAGCACGGTCGGGGCGTAGTCGCCGCGGGTTCCCTCGAGATGGGGAGTGGGCCCGTCGGATCCGAGCACGTGATGACCTCCGTGGTCGCAGATGGTGGTTGCCGGTGGCGTCGCAGATGCTCGCACATGGACACCCACTGCGCCCGGAGCGTGCCAAGGTGGGGTCCGTGACCGACGACAGCACCGCTCCGCCCGAACAGGGTGTGTTCGCCAACCGCACCCTCAACCTTCGCACCGTGCGGGCCATCGGCTACGACATGGACTACACGCTGTTGCACTACGACCTCGACGGCTGGGAGCGGTCCGCCTTCGAGCACGCTCGCCAACGCCTGTCCGACGTGTACGGCTGGCCCATCGACGGTCTCACCTTCGACCCCGACGCGTTCAGCATCGGGCTCATCTTCGATCTCGAACTCGGGAACCTCGTCAAGGCCACCCGCTTCGGCTATGTCGTGCGTGCCCAGCACGGCGACGACGTGTTGTCCTTCGGCGATCAACGCCGGGTGTACGCCGAGACCGTCGTCGATCTCGCCGACGAGCGCTTCGAGTTCATGAACACCATGTTCGAGCTGTCACGGGCCTGCCTGTGGACCCAGCTCGTCGCATTGCACGACGAGGCCCGCCTCGACGGCATCCGTAGCTACCTCGACCTGTATCGGGCCATCGACGACGCCTTGAACGAGAGTCACATCGCCGGGGCCCTCAAGGCCGAGATCATCGCCGACCCGGACCAGTTCCTCGATCCGGATCCGGCCATCGTCGCGACGCTGCAGGATCAGCGTGCGGCGGGCAAGCAGTTGCTGTTGATCACCAACTCCGACTGGGCCTACACGCGCCACATGATGGCCTATGCCTTCGACCCGCACTGCCCGCCGGGCACCACGTGGCGGGACCTGTTCGACATCGTGATCGTGTCGGCGGCCAAGCCCCGGTTCTTCGTCGAGAACGATCCGATCTACCGGGTGGTCGACGAGGAGCAGTCGCTGATGCTGCCGCACCGCGGTCCGCTCGAGGCCGGGTCGGTGTACTTCGGCGGTAACGCCCGCCTGGTCGAGGCCAGCCTCGGCCTGGCGAGCACGCAGTTCCTGTACGTCGGCGATCACCTCTTCGGCGACGTCCACGTCAGCAAGGACATCCTGCGCTGGCGGACCGCGCTCATCGCCCGCGAGCTCGAACACGAGATCCGCGACGCCATCGCCTTCGCCGGGGACCAGCAGCGCCTCTTCGAGATGATGGAGCACAAGCAGACGCTCGAGCGCCGGCAGGCCCGTCTGCGGTTGCGGCGCCAGCACGACCGCCGGGACGCCGACGCCGCTGCCCAACTCGAGGAGGTCACGGCCGAGCTCGCCAGCCTCGATACCGAGATCGCGCCGCTCGCCCAGGCGGCGGGCCGGCTCGGGAACTCGCCGTGGGGTCCGGTGATGCGCGCCGGCAACGACAAGAGCCTCTTCGCCCGCCAGGTCGAACGCTATGCCGACGTGTACACGTCGCGGGTCGCGAATCTGCGCTACGAGACCCCCTTCGCCTACCTGCGAGCCGCACGGGGCTCGCTCCCCCACGACCGGGTGGCGCTCGGTCCGACGGCCACTCGTCCCGACTCCTCCGACGACGAATGACCCCGTTACACCTGGGGGAGGCGGCGGCCGGCGATGCGGAGGTCGTCGCGGCGGCGGGTGACACCGGTGCCGTCGAGGCGGGCCAGCAGCGGGAGCGCGTACTTGCGTGAGGTCCCCCAGGCTTCGCGGATCTCGGCGACGGTGATGCCCTCGGGCGATGCCGCCAACAACTCGGCCACGATGCGTGCGGCCTCGTCGACCGCAGATGGAGCGAAGAAGAGGCCGCCTTCCTCGACGACGAGGCCGCGGCGGACCATCTCGCGCAGGTCGGCTCGGTCGACGTCGCCGGGTGGGGGTGGCGCAAACGGGTGTGATGCGAGCTCGGCGAGGAACGGATGGTCGGGGAGGTGATCGACGCTGCCCGCGGCGCGCACGAGGGTGCCGTCGATCTCGATGTCGTCGAGGCTGTCGAGCACGGCTCGCTGGCGGCTGTCGAGGCCGGCGAGCTCGAGGCCCAGCGGCCCGGCGGTCTCGATGGCGTCGCGCAACGCAGTCACGGCCGCCTCCCGAGCGGGTGGATCGATGACCCAATCGCCCAGGTCTGGGTCGCAGCGCACACCGGTCATGCGTTCGAGGTGATCGACCGTCACCCAGCCGCGCTCGGCGACGATCGTGTCGATGGTGCCGTCGGGTCGGGCCTTCGAGGCCGGCCGGACCGGGTCGACGTCGAGGACCCGGCCGCCGCCGATGGTTTCGCCCCGGCCGCTCTCGCGCAGCACGAACCGGTCGCCGACCATGAGCGGCAGCGGGCGGGCGAGGTGCAGTCGGGCGTGGCCGGCCTCGCCGGGCAGCAGGGCGTCGGGGCCGAGGATGCGCATGCGGACCGGGTGTTCGCCCGAGCCGATGTACACCAGGTG
Source organism: uncultured Acidimicrobiaceae bacterium (assembly GCA_963716795.1). Classification (GTDB taxonomy): domain Bacteria; phylum Actinomycetota; class Acidimicrobiia; order Acidimicrobiales; family UBA8592; genus CAVQUE01. The sequence goes on from CAVQUE010000015.1 coordinate 584,443, forward strand.
GGCGCCACGCCGGGAGACCTCGTGGTCGAGCCGGTCGAGCACGTCGAGCTCGACATCGATGCGCTGGGTGAGGTGCCACTGCTCGGCGCGAACCAGGACGTCGCCGCGGGTGAGCTGGTCGTGATCGATGCCGCTGAGGTTGACCGCCAGGCGTGTGCCCGGCGCAGCCACCTCGAGGGTGCGGTGGTGCGACTGCAGGGCCCGGACCCGCACGCCCCGTCCCGGGGCCAAGGCGACGAGGTCGTCGTCGACGGCGATCCGGCCGCCGGTCAGCGTGCCGGTGACGACGGTGCCCGAGCCCTTCGCGGCGAAGACCCGGTCGATCCACAGCCGGGGCCGGTCGTCGTCGGCCGCGGTCGGGGTGGTGGCGAGGACCTCGTCGAGCGCGTCGCGCAGCTCGTCGACCCCGACGCCGGTCAGCGCATCGACGGCGACGATCGGCGCGTGCTCGAGGAACGTTCCCTCGACGTGTTCGGCGACGTCGAGGTGCGCGAGCTCGCGGAGGTCGTCGTCGACGATGCCGACCTTGGTGAGCGCGACGAGGCCGTGCGAGACGCCGAGCAGTTCGAGGATGCGCAGGTGTTCTTCGGACTGGGGCTTCCATCCCTCGGTGGCGGCAACGACGAATACGCAGGCGTCGACGGTGCCGACCCCGGCCAACATGTTGCGGATGAAGCGTTCGTGACCGGGCACGTCGACGAAGGACACCGACGCCCCCGACGGCAGGGTCGCCGCCGCGAAGCCGAGATCGATGGTCAGACCCCGTTCCTTCTCCTCGGCCCAACGGTCGGGATCGGTGCCGGTCAGCGCCTCGACCAGCGTCGACTTGCCGTGATCGACGTGGCCGGCGGTCGACACGACGTGACTGGTCCGGCTCACGGCATCGCTCCCGTGATGGGGGTGCGCCGGACGCGTGCGGCGATGCGGCTCACAGGCTCGCGAGCGCCTGGGCGAGCGCAGCGTCGTCGGCGGGCTCGACGGTGCGCAGGTCGACGACGGTGTCGCCGTCGGCGACGCGGGCGATGATCGGTGGTGCCCCCTCGTGGCGGTGGCGCAGAGCGGCACTGTGATCGCCGGCGAGGCGCACGCCGGCGGAGGGGAAGGTCACGGTGGGGAGGGTTCCCCCGCCCGGCACGCCGTCGAGATCGACGGCCTCACCGACGCCGAGCGCGTCGGCGCGCCGGCGGAGCTCGTCGACCGGCATCGCCACCATGCGCCACAGCGGGATGGCGTCGCCGTCGCGGCGCAGATAGGTGAGGGCCAGCTCGTGCAGCGACGCCAACACGAGCCCACCGGGCCGAAGCGCCCGGGCCAGCGGGTGACGCGCGCAGGATGCGACCAGGTCGGCACGCCCGGCGATGATGCCTGCCTGCGGTCCCCCCAACAGCTTGTCGCCGGAGAACATGACCAGGTCCGCGCCGGCCGCGAGGGTCTGTTTGGCGGCGGGCTCGTCGGCGAGCCACCCCGGTGGTCCGCCCTCGAGCCAGGGACAGGCGGCGTCGAGCAGGCCCGATCCGATGTCGGCGAGCACCGGGACCCCGAGCCCGGCGAGGTCCGCGACCGAGGTGTCCTCGGTGAACCCGACGATCTTGTAGTTCGACTGGTGGACCTTGAGGACGAGCGCGAGATCGGGATCGGCGTCGACCGCGGCGACGTAGTCGTCACGACGGGTGCGGTTCGTGGTGCCGACCTCGACCAGACGGGCTCCCGACTGCGTCATGACATCGGGGACCCGGAAGCTGCCACCGATCTCGACGAGCTCGCCACGCGAGACGGCTACGCCACGGCCCGAGGCGAGCGCCCCGAGCGCCAGCAGCACGGCGGCTGCGCAGTTGTTGACGACCATTGCGGCCTCGGCGTCGCAGAGCCGGGCAAACAGGCGCCCGACGTGGGCTTGACGCGAGCCCCGTTCGCCCGTGGCCAGGTCGAGCTCGAGGTTCGTGTAGCGCTGCGGTATCGCCGTCGGCCAGGGAGCGCGTCCCATGTTGGTGTGCAACAACACGCCCGTGGCGTTGATGACCGGCTGCAGCAGCGTGCGGGTGAGCTCGGCGGCCATGGCATCGGCTGCGGTGTGATCGCCGCTCGCGATGGCGGCGCGAGCGATGTCGACCAGCAGCGGATGCGGCAGCCCGGTGTGGGTCAGCGATCGGGCGAGACGGTCGACCGACGGAGGGCGATCCTGGGTGCGAGACGTTGCCACAGACCACGCATGGTACGCCGTTGCCGCAGCCGCCGTCCGCGGCGTCGGGGGGTCTCGTCGGCCCTGGAGCGGCCGGAAGCTGGGCCACCCGACCGTCGACGACGGCAGACGGGGGCCGGTCCCGTAGGCTGGGGGTGATGTTTCCGCTGATCCTGGTGCTCTTCTTGGTGGTGCCGATCGTCGAGCTGTACGTGATCGTGCAGGTCGCGGGGGGTATCGGCGTGCTCGAGACGTTGGGTCTGCTCATCGTGGTGAGCATCGTCGGGGCCTGGCTCGTCAAGGCCGAGGGCTATGGCGTGATCCGCCGGGTGCAGGCCAAGACTGCGTCGGGCGAGATCCCCGGCAAGGAACTCGTCGACGGTGCGCTCATCTTGTTCGCCGGCGCCTTGATGCTCACGCCCGGCTTCGTCACCGACGCCGTCGGCCTCCTGTTGTTGCTCCCTCCGACGCGGGCGATCGTGCGCTCCTTCGTGATGAAGCGGTTCTCGGTGATGGCCGATGCCAAGGTCGCCAGCTTCGGCTTCGGACCCGGCACCGCCGGTGGCCAGGGCCCGACCGTCTTCGGTTTCGGCTCCTCGCAGGTCTTCGATGTCGACGGCCACGAGACCGACACGCAGGGCCCGCGCCGCCGTCCCGGCACCGGAACCCCACCGCACGATCCCGAGATCGTCGACATCACCCGCGACGACGACCCCTCCGACGAACCCCCGCAGCTCGGCCGCTGAACGCGGCCTTCACCCCCCGAACCCAAGAGGACCAATGGAGACCCAGGAAGATCCCGGACCAGAACTGATCGTCCCCGGTGTGGCGCGTGCGTTGAGCCCGCTCGTGCGCCGCATCCTCGCGCTCAATCCCGGACCGCGCACCGGCATCGGCACCAACACCTATCTCATCGGCATCGACGAGATCGTCGTGGTCGACCCGGGGCCCGAGGACGCCAGCCATCTCGATTCGGTGGCCGGGTGTGGCGGCGACCGCATCAAGTGGATCACCTGGACCCAGACCGGCGACGACTACGTCGGCGGCCTCCAGGCCATGGCCGACCGCACCGGTGCCGAGATCTTCGACCCCGCCGACGGCGAGGTCCTCCTCGGCACCGAGTTCCGGATCCAGGCGCTCAACCTGGCGGCGACGGGCCCCGATCATCGGGCGTACATGCTCGAAGAGGAACGGATGCTGCTGTGTGGCGGCCTCGTCGCCGACGATCGCCTCGCGCCGCTCGTGCCGGGCGAAGCCGACCTCGCAGCGTTGCGGGCCGCCCTCGAGAAGGCGTCGAAGATGCGGCTGCGGCGGATGGCGCCGGTCCACGGATACATCGTCGAAGAACCCAAGAAGGCCATCCCTGCGGAGCTCGCGGCCCGCGATGCCATGGACGAGTCCATCGTCGCAGCGCTGGCTGGTGGCGCCGGCACGCCGGACGAACTGGTCGCCGTGCTCCACGCCGACGTCGAGGACGACGACATGGTGCCCGTGCTGCGCGACAGCATCGAAGCCCATCTGCAGAGCCTGCTGGCCGCCGATCGGGTCAAGGAATCCGGCGGCACCTGGGCCGTCTCCTGACCGACACGCCCTCACGGGCGGGGTAGCCCAGGGCGGTCGATCTGGAGCTCGACGCGGCGATCGGCGCACGGTAGACATCGCAGGACAGGCGCCAACCCCACGGTGCTCCCGGAGGCGATGTGCTGTACACCGATGCGACCATCTTGACGCTCGACGACGAGCGTCGGATCATCACCGATGGCGGGGTCCTGGTCACCGGCGACACGATCACCGCCGTGGGCAAGGCAGCCGACCTCGCCGCGGCGCACCCCGCCGAGCCGGTGACCCGGCTCGGCGGTGGCATCTTGCTGCCCGGCCTCATCGACACCCACGTGCACACCGCCCAGTGCATGCTGCGCGGGGTCAGCGAGGCCGCGCCGGCGCCCGACTTCCGCTCGTGGCTGTTCGGGCGGATCTTCGCGCTCCAGGGTGCCTACACCGTCGAGGACGCCGCCGCGAGCGCGTCGTTGTGCGTGCTCGACATGGTTCGGTCGGGCACCACCGGGTTCGTCGAATGCCTCCTGGCCGACCACTACGGGCTCGACTCCATCGCGCAGGTCTGTGCCGATGCCGGGATCCGCGCCGCGCTCGGCGCGTTGGTCATGGACGTCGACCCGGCCACACGTGACGCCATGGGTTGGCCGGTCGAGATGTGGCAGACCCGCCGGTCGGGCATCGACAACGCGTTGGCAGGTCATGCGCGCTGGAGCAGCGACGACAGCGGAGTGCAGGTGTGGTTCGGGTGCCGGTCGGTCGAGGAGGCCCAGGACCTGTCGGTGTTTCGTGAGGTCGGTGACCTCGCCCGCGAGCATGACATCGGCATCACGATTCATCTCGCAGAGCTGCCGATCGACAACGAGTTCGCCCGATCGCTCGGTCATCGCAGCGCCATCGCCCTGGCTGCCGATCTCGGCATCCTGGGCCCGCGGACCGTGCTCGCGCATTGCACGGTCGCCGACGACGAGGACGTGGCGGTCCTGGCCGAGACCGGCACGACGGTGTCGCACTGTCCGGCCAACAACTCCTCTGCGGGGTGGGGCCCGGCGCCGATCGCGGAGATGCTCGACGCCGGCGTCAACGTCACCCTTGGCTGTGACGGCGCGCCGAGCAACACCAACATGGATCTCCTGCGTGACCTTCGCATCGCCGCCCACGTGGCTCGCGTGCGGGCACAGAGCCGTCTGGCGTTGTCGCCGGAGACGATCCTCGAGATGGCGACCCGCAACGGCGCTCGGGCACTGGGGATGGGGGATCGATCGGGGTCGATCGAAGCCGGCAAGCTCGCCGACTTCATCGTGATCGACACCGACGCGGCGCACCTCCAACCCATCTGGAGTCCGGCGGCCACGGTGGTGTTCGGCGCCCAGGGCTCCGACGTCGACACCGTGGTGATCGGCGGGCGCGAGATCGTCCGCAACCGTGAGGTGCTGACGATGGACGCCGAGGCCATCGTCGCCGATGTGCAGGCTCGCCGACCCGTCGTCGCTGATCGAGCTGGCGTGACCGGCATCGTCCCGCTGTGGCCGGTGTCGTGACGGCCCTCGGGCCGCTCGTGCCCAGCGAGACACGATGACGTCGCCGCTACGGGTCGTCTATGTCAGCGAACGACCCGAGGTGCACCGACGCCTGGCGCTCGAGGCCGCGCCGTGGGGACTCGACGTCACCATGGTGGTGTCGCCGGATCGGGCGTCGTTGCTCGATGTGCTCGCAACGGCCGATCCCGAGGTGCTCATCAGCGAACGCACGGGCGTAGTCGACGATGCCGTGTTGCACGCGGCGCCGTCGCTGCGTCTCGTGCAGCGACTCGGGCGCCGCCTCCACGACGTCGACCTGGCCGCAGCGCAGCGCCGTGGCGTCGCCGTGTGTTGTTGGCCTCTGCCCCAGACCGTGCTGGTGGCAGAGCACGCCATGGCGATGATCCTCGCCCTGGCCAAGCGACTCCGTGACTCCATGCAGGTGATGGTCGCCGACGACGCTTGGGGTGAGCCCCGCCACTGCGACGCCGACACCTTTGCGATCAACTGGTCGGGTCGCACGGGGATCGTCGGGTTGTCCGGCACGACCGTGGGCATCGTCGCCATGGGCGAGATCGGGACCGAGCTCGCCGGGCGCCTGCAGGCCTTCGGCTGCGACGTCGGCTACCACAACCGCCGTCGGCTTCCTGCCGACGAAGAGGCTCGGCTCGGCGTCCGATACTTCGCACGAGACGCCTTGCTCGCGGCAGCGGACGTGGTGGTGCTGCTCGTGCCGCACTCGTCCGAGACGGTCGGCATGACCGACGTCGTGTTCTGTGGACAGATGCGACCCGGCGCCCTGCTGGTGAGCTGCGGCGCCAGCACGACACTGGACGAGGCGGCGGTGGCCGAGGCCTACGCGTCAGGTCATCTGGGTGGCGTCGCCACCGACGGCCACCGATGGGAGCCGGTCCGCCCCACCGACCCGCTGGTCACCCTCGCCCGGGATCCCTCGGCCAACGTCGTGCTGACCCCACACTCTGCGCAGGCCGACCTGGTGCTGGGCCCCGAGTTGCGCATCCCCGAATGGCGCAACATCGTCCACCTCCAACGCGGCGAGCCCCTGGAGCATCGGATCGTCTGACCCCAGTGGTCGTCAGCCCTCGAGGACGGCGGCGATGGCCGTGAAGCTCGGGACCGAGGCGACCAGCCCGGTGTGGGAGCAGTCGACCTCGACCGAGGTAGCGGCCTCGTCCATGCATGCCTGCCATTCGACGACGCCGTCGGCCTTGGACCAGATCGCCGTCCAGGGCACGTCGACGGCGAAGGGTCCGAGGAGTTGGCGCTCGTAGTCGGCATCGGCCTCGAAGTCGCCAGGGGGGCCGAAGGGCAGCCGGGCAACGAGCCGGGTCGTCTCGACCGCGGTGCGAAGCAGCGCCTGGCGGGGCAGATGGGCCCGAACGGGACTGCCCAGGGTGATGAGCTGGCCGACGAGCTCGGGGTGTCGCTGGGTGGCGACTCGGCTCTGTTGGCCGCCACGGCTGTGCCCGATGAGTACCGACGGGTCGGGTCCATGGGCATCGAGCGCACGGGCGATGCGTTCGACGGCGCTGCTCGATGACCACAGGTTGCGGGCCATGTCCGCGATGCGGACCCGGTAGCCGGCGCCCGTCAGCCAGTCCGCCAGCGTGGACGCGCTGCCCGTCGGTGCGCCGTACCCGGTGGCGATGACGACGGCGCGGCCGTTGCCGGGAGCGAGCGGCACCGGCTCGCGTGTCAGGCGGGCGCGCTCGCGACTAGCCCGAGCCTCGTTCCAGAACGGTCGCCCGACCGCGCCGACGACGGCAGAGGGCATCGGGGGAAGGGTGGCGGACACGGCCGAGAACCTAGTGCCGTGGGTGCCTCCGGCTCGGGGTCGAGTGGTTTTCAGCCGAAGTCGATGGCGGTGGTCACCGGGGCGGTGCCGTCGATGCTGGCCTGGGCCGATTCGAGCAGGCGAGCGGTGCAGCCGGCCATCTCCATCGGCGGGATGGCCTCGTCGACGATGGTCTCGACGATGGCGCGCAGCGCCTCGGCGGCCGGCCCCTCGCCCAACACGGTGGGGTCACCGGTGTCGCCACCGGCGGCGACGGCCATGTCGATGGGGATGCGACCCAGCATGGGAACGCCCAGCTCGGCGGCCAGGGTGTCGCCGCCGCCGGAGCCGAACAGCTCGTACACGGTGCCCTCTTCGTTGACGAAGGCGGTCATGTTCTCGATGACGCCGGCGATGCGCATGTAGTAGCTGCGGGCCATGTTCCCGACCCGCACGGCGACCGACTGGGCGGTCTTGGCCGGCGTGGTGACGACGATCATGTCGGCGCGGGGCAACATCTTCGCCAGGCCCATCTGCACGTCGCCGGTGCCCGGCGGCATGTCGATGAGGAGGTAGTCCATCTCGCCCCACTGGACATCTTCGAGGAAGTGCCGCACGGCCCGGTTGAGGATGAGGCCGCGCCAGTTGAGCGATGTCGATTCGTCCTCGACGAGGAACCCCATGGAGATGACCTTGAGCAGCCCGTCGCCGATGCGGCGTTCGTTGGGGGTGATCTTCTTCGAGTCGGTCTCGCCCGAGAGACGCCCGTCGACGCCCAGCATGCGCGGCACCGAGAAGCCCCAGATGTCGGCGTCCATGACCCCGACCGTGAAGCCCTTCGCAGCCAGGCCCGCGGCGATGTTGACGGTGATCGAGGACTTGCCGACGCCGCCCTTGCCCGAGGCCACCATGATGACCTTGGTGGTGGGCGGCACCATGGTGTCGGGCTCGTCCTGGGCGATGTTGAAGCGGGCCTTGGCCATCGCCTCGGCCTTCTCTTCCTTGGTGAGCTCGCCCCACAGGATCTTGACCTTGACCACCCCGGGCAGGGTCCCGACCCGGGCCCGGACGTCCTTTTGGATCTGGGCGCGCAGCGGGCAGCCGCTGGTGGTCAGGGCGATGTCGATGGTGACGATGCCGTCGTCGTCGACCTTGGCCCCCTTGGCCATGCCCAGTTCGACGATGTCGGACCCCAGTTCGGGGTCGACGACGCCGCGCAGCAGGGTCATCACGTGGTCGGGGGTGGGGAGTTGTTCACTCACGGGATGAATACTACCGGTCTCGGCCGTGTAATCTATGAGGCATGGCTGCCGAGCCCCGTGATCCGAACGACGCTGCGCTCGGCTCCAGCGCGCCCGTCAGCGGTGCGGTCGTCGCCGATTCGCACGCCGAGGGATCACGTCTCGACATTCTGAAGGCCTTGGGCGACAACACCCGCTACGCCATCTACCTCGAGCTGGCTCGGGCTGCGAGCCCGCGCTCGACGGCCGAGATCGCCGAGACCCTCGACCTGCACGTCAACACCGTGCGGCCCCACCTCGAGCGCATGCGCGACGTCGGGCTGCTCGAGAGCCACACGTCCTCCACCGGCGGGGTCGGCCGCCCCCAGCATCGGTACGCGCTGGCCGCGGACGCCCCGTCGTTGGGCCTCGAACCACCGCTGTTCCCCAAGCTCGCCCAGATGCTGGTGCGCCTCGCCGACGAGGTCGGTGCCGACGGCGCCGACGCCTGCGACGCCGGCCGCAGTCAGGGCGCCGCCGATGCCGTTCGCTACGACGGACTCGACGCCGCCCACGCGCTGCTGGTCGAGCTCGACACGTTGGGTTTCGATCCCCAGGTCGTGGTCGACGACGACTCGTTCACCTTCGGCTTTGCGCACTGCCCCTTCGCGGACCTCGCCGAGGCCAACCCCGAGATCGTCTGCGGCATGCACCGGGGCATGGTCGAGGGCTTCGTCGACGCGGTCGGCGGCTGCACCGTCAGCGACTTCCGCACCCTCGTCGACCGCGAACCGTGCCAGGTCGACCTGGCCCCCACGCAATGATCACCGAGCGCTGGGCCTGCGTGGCCCGAACGCCCGTGCGGAGCACGAAGAGGGCCTGCGTGGCCCGAACGCCCGTGCGGAGCACGAAGAGGCCCTGCGTGGCCCGAACGCCCGTGCGGAGCACGAAGATCGCCTGGTGGCCGACCGCCACGATTCGATACCCTTACCAAGCGTGTCCATGTGGCACCCAGACCCACCAGGAGACCCCATGATCACCCTGACCGATACCGCAACCAGCAAGGTCGGCGACCTGATCAAGGCCGAAGGCGACGAAGGCCTGGCCTTGCGTGTTGCCGTGCGCCCCGGCGGTTGCTCGGGCTACAGCTACGAGATGTTCTTCGACACCGACATCGCCGAGGACGACGAGGTCGCCGAGTTCGGTCAGGTCAAGGTCGTCGTCGACCCGTCGAGCTCCATGCTGCTCGACGGTGCCAGCCTCGACTACAAGGATGGCCTCGAGGAGTCCGGGTTCGCGATCAACAACCCCAACGCCCAGCGCTCCTGCGGCTGCGGCCAGAGCTTCTCCTAGAGACTGCTCACTCAGGGGTTCGAACCCCGAGTCCGCCTAGCCTCGGTCGCGTGAGCGACCGCACCATCGAACTGATCGTCAACAGCCGCCCCGTCGTCGTGCCCGATGACGGGGCGTCGCTGTGCGAGGTGCTACGCGACCGGCTCGGTCTCACCTCGGTCAAGGACGGCTGCAGCCCCCAGGGCCAATGCGGCTGCTGCACGGTCTGGGTCGACGGAGCGCCACGCGTCTCGTGTGTGACGCCCTCACGGCGGGTGCGTGGGCGCGAGATCACCACGCTGGAAGGTCTCGAGACTGCGGGGGACTGGGCTGAGGCACTGACCGCCACCGGCGGCAGCCAGTGCGGGTTCTGCACGCCGGGCATCGTCATGCGCCTCGCCGGTCGCGAGGCCAAGGGCGAGCCTCTCGACGCCGCTGCAGCTCGCGATGCACTGAAGGCGCACCTGTGCCGCTGTACGGGCTGGCAGACCATCGTCGAGGCGGCCGTCGCCATCGGTGCAGGTGCGGGTCCGGATCAGGCCGAGGCCTGTCGAGATGGGGGCACTGCGGACATCGATCGCAACGCCGACCGAGCTGCGATGCGAGCGGGCCTCGAGGGGGGCACGCACCAGAGCGTCGGACTCGACGTCGCACTCGGCGCGGCGGGCTTCGCCGACGACACCGCACCCGACGATGCGCTCGTCGCGCTGCGGTCCGCAGCGGGTGATTGGGTGATCGGCGAGACGCTCAGCGATGCTCGCCGGCTTGCCGGAAAGGTGCAGGGACGCCGGACGACGGTGGCGCCGGAGCCGCCTCTCGAGGTGCCGGCGGGCGACTGGGCGAGGACGCTGCGAACCTCGTGGGTCGAGCCTGGCTATCTCGAGACCGACGCATCGTGGTGCGCTCCCGGTGGTGAGCCGTCGTCGCCGTTGGCCAACGGCGGCGCCTTCGGGTCCAAGGTCGACAGTGAGGTCGCTGCGATCGCCCGGCGCCTGGCCGACGAGAACGGCCGCCCCGTGCGAGCGCTGTACAGCCGCGAAGACTGCGTTCGCCTGGGCCCCAAGCGGCCCCCGTTCGCCGTCGGCGTGCGTCCCGACGGCACGGGCGAGATCGTCGTGGCGCGCACTCCCGGCGTGGTCGAGGCCATCACCGCCGTTGCGCCGGGCCTCGTTGTCACCGAGGTCGACGTGCCCGGCCCACCCACATCGGTGGCGGTCCGCGGCACAGGCTGGGTCGAGGCGGCGGTGGTGCTGTCGTCGCTCGGCGAGGGGCCCGACACCGTCACGAGCCCGTCGGGTGCGGTGGCCACCGCAACCGCCGGCGATGACGGCATCGCCGTGGTGGTTCGCTGCGGCGAGCCAATGGACGAGGTCGTCCTGCGGTCCTACTGCGTCGGCGCGGCCCACATGGCCTGGAGCTGGGTGACGTCGGAACGACTCACCGTCGACGACGCCGGAGAGGTGCAGGACCTCACGATCCGCAGTTTCGGCATCGTCCGCGCCGTCGACACGCCCCCCATCGACATCACCATCGAGCCCGACGGCGGCCCCGCCGTCAACGGCAGCGACGCCGTCTTCGCCGCCGTCGCCGCCGCCACCTGGCGAGCACGGGGGTTCCCCGAGTCCTGGCCCTGCGGCTGAGCGCGGGGGCTCGGCGTCTACAGAGGGATGAACGAAGCCGACCTCGCGGCGTGGTTGACTGGCCACCGTGCGGTCCGCAGCTCGCGAATCGGCGCAGGAAGCGATGGTGGGACGATGAAGCAATCAGGCACACGGCTGGTCATCACGGCCGCAGCACTCAGCACGCTGGCGGCAATGCTGGCCATCGCGCCCGGCGCCGGAGCGCAGCCGCCGGCCGACACCTGTCTCGGGCTCGAGGTGACGATCCTCGGCACCGACGAGGGCGAGACCATCCGTGGCACACCGGGCGACGACATCATCCAGGCCGGTGCCGGCGACGACACCGTGCTGGCCGGTGGGGGCGACGACGTCGTGTGCGGCGGCCCCGGCGCCGACACCATCCGTGGTGGCAGTGGCGCCGATGCCCTGTTCGGGCAGGGCGGCCCCGACACGATCTTCGGCGGACGCGACGACGATCTCGCCGACGGTGGCGGGGGCAGCGATCTGCTCGTCGGCCAGGGCGGCGACGACGACCTGACCGGTCGACGCGGCGCCGACAGCGTGCTCGGCGGCCCGGGTGACGACACCCTGCGCGGCGGCGCCGCATGGGACGACTGCCGACCCGGACGCGGCGCCGACACCCGCTTTCGCTGCGAGGCGACCGTAATCGCCGAGGCCAACGGTCCGCTCGGCGGCGTTGCGCTCGAGTCCGGCCCCGCCCGTGCGATCCGTCGGATGCAACGCGTGTTCGGACCGCCCACCGAGGACACCGGCTGGGTCGTCGGCTGCCCCCTCGACAGCGAGACCGAGCGCAACGAGCGGTTCGTGAGCTGGGGTTCGCTGTCGGCATCGTTCTACGGCACACCCGGCACCCGCATCTTCACGAGCTGGGGATACCGGCCCTTCGATGGCCCCGCGCCACGAGGCCCCGGGCTCGACGATGTCGTGCTGCCCGGTGGCTGGCGTGTCGGTGATCCGCTCCAGAACGTCGCTGACGCTCTCGGTGTCGAACCGGTCGAGAACCCATTCGACCTGAGCCTCATCGTGCAGGCTCCCGGTGGCGGACTCGACGTCTTCGGTGGCTCGGGCCTCGATCCGCTGGGGCCCATCACCTCCGTCGAGGTCGGCAATTACCTGATCTGCGACTGAGCGATCGGCCGCGACGGCACCTGGGGTTCACGCCTGGGCGATGCTCGGACGAGGGTCTTCGGCCGGTCGCATCGGCGCAGGCTGCGCAGGCAACTACGATGCGCGCCATGGTCAAGCCTGCAGGTCCGTACACGCCCATGGTTCGGGCGGGAGAGTGGCTCGTCTGTTCCGGCCAGATCGGCATCGACGACGGGACGCTGGTGCCGGGCGGCCTCGAGGCCGAACTGCGTCAGGCCATGGCCAACCTCCGGGCGTTGTTGGCCACCGAGGGCGCGGTCCTCGACGACGTCGTCAAGACCACTGTGTTCCTGACCGACATGGATCACTACGCCGACATGAATGCGGTGTACGTCGACGAGTTCGGCGACCACCGGCCGGCGCGTTCGGCCATCGCCGTCGAGGGATTGCCACTCGGCGCGATCGTAGAACTCGAAGCCTGGGCGCTCGTTCCGCGAGACTGATCGCCCCGAACCACACCACGCCACCCCGACCACGGGGTGTCACACCGAGGAGCATCGCCATGGGTGGAACCGTCGTCATGATCGTGTTGCTGGTCCTCGTCGTGCCCGTCGCCATCATCATGACGGGCCTGGTGGCCTCGGCCCTGCTGGGTCAGGTCATCAAGACCGACGTCGACGCCCAACACGAGGGCAGCGAGATGCTGGAGCTCTCCGAGAAGTACTGAGCCAACCGGCCGGCATCGCCGGCCCGATGATGGTCAGGTCGGGTTCGCTTCGAGCTCGACCGGACCAGACGGCGTCGGCGTTGCGGTTGCGCTCGGCGTAGCCGACGGAGCGGCCGGGGTCGCGGTCGCAGGCACTGGCGTCGCGGGTGCGGTCGTCGGTGCCGCCGCGATCGTGGGCACCGGTGTCGGGCTGCTCGTGGGTGCCGGCGGAGGCGCCGGGGGAGCAGAGATCGTGGTCTGCGGTGTGGGTGTGGCCGTCGGTCGCTGCGTGAGTGTCGGCGGGGGCGGCGGCGCAGAGATGATGGTGGAGGGCGTCGGTGTCGCAGCCGCTTGTGCGGGCGGTTGGGTCGGTCCGGCTGCCGGGGCGCTGTCTGCAGGCGGGCCGGGCAGGATGGTGACATCGGGTGTCGGCGTGGGGATGGGGAAGGGCTCGATGACCGACGACTGCGCGACGGAATCGCCGTCGTCGGATCCCTCGCTGACGGCGGCACCCTCGTCAGCGGTGACCTCGACGGCGTCGTCGGTGGCACCCGGGTCGGCTTCGATGTCCACGCCGAGCACCTCGGCCGGCGCCCCCGGGTTCTCGGGGCCGGGTTCGATGGAGGGGCCCGTGATGGTGACGGGCTCGTCGTCGCCGACGAATGCGACGAGCGCCGCCGAGGCGGCCAGGGCAACCAGGGCGATCGCTGCCACCCCGAGGCCGACGAGCAGTCCGGCACGGCGCCCGTCATCGGAGCCCGCTGATGGATCGGCCCCGCTGTCGGCGGTCGACCGGGTCGCCGCTGCGGCCTCGGTCCGGGCCTCACCGGCTCCGGGTGCCGCCGACACAGCCACGCCGGCGCCAGATCGGGTGCCGGGCGCCGACCCGTCGGTGGCGACGGCCTCGAGGGCCGCACTGGTGTCGAGGCGGATCGTGGCGTCGGGGTCCGGAGCAGCAACGGCGGCGACGGCCGCCGCAGGTGCAGCGACGTCGATGATCGAGCCGCCGTCCCGCCCTGATTCGTCGGGTTCACCCAGGGGTTGCCAGCCGGCGATCACTGCATCGGGGTCGATCAGGAATCCTGACGGTGCATCGGCGGCTGCGTTGCGCAGGGCCCGGGCGAAGGTGGCCGCCGACGATGGCCGCTGCTGCGGTTCAGGCGCGGTCGCCCACTCGACGGCATCGACCATCGGCGCAGGCGCCACCGCCGAGAGGTCGCCCACCCGCTGGGTGCGCGACCGTTCGATGATGTCCGCCGACTCGTCGCCGCCCGCCGGTGCCGTGAACGGTCGCCGGCCGGCGAGCAGGGCCCACAGGGTGGCGCCGAGCCCATAGATGTCGACGGCGGGCCCGGCGCCGCCGGCAGCTGAAGCCGCGGATCCGGCGTCGGTGCGCGAGCCTGCAATCTCGGGTGCGGTGTATCCCGGGCGCACCGCCGAGCCCCCGGCGTCCATGGTGAGTCCGGCACTGCCGAGGCCCGTGATGAGGACACGGCCGTCGTCCGCGATGACGATCGTGTCGGGGTCGATCCGGCGATGCGTGACGCCCACGACGTGCGCATGATGCAGGGTCGTCGCTGCGGCTTCGATGACGCGGGCGGCGTCGGCCCATGCCATCGGACCACCGGTGGCCAGGATCTCCTCGAGCGTCCGTCCCTCGATGGCGGCGGTCATCAGGTAGAGATCACCGTCGACGGTGACCCCGGCCTCCAGAAGCGGCACCACGCCGTCGACCCCGGCCAGGCGACCCAGCGCCTGTTGCTCGCGTGCGAAGCGGTCCCGTGCGGCCTCACCCTGGCTGCCCGGCAGGACCTCGACGACCACGTCGTGACCCCGGGTCTCGTGCGGCGCCCGGTAGGTCAGGCTGTGGTCGTCGGAGCGCACCAGGTGGGCCGCGCCCACTCCTGCGATGCGCAGATCGACGATCGTCGGCCGCTCGGACATGACACCTGACAGTAGTCCGAACGACCCATGCGGCTGAAAACGGCCAGCGCCCATCGGCCCCCGCACGGCCCACAGGAACGCCGAAATCTGGGACTTGTCCCTTGGGATGTCCGGCACAAGTCCCAGATTTCGGACAACACCGGCCCGGAGATGGCGCTCAGATGCCCCAGCGGGACTGACCGAAGCTGTAGCCGACCGAGCGCACGGTCTGGATCAGGCCCGGCGTGTTCCTCGCCGAGCTTGGCTCGCAGGCGACGCACGTGGACATCGACGGTGCGGGCGCCGCCGAAGTAGTCATAGCCCCACACCCGGCTCAGCAGCGTCTCGCGGGTGAAGACCTTGCCCGGGTGCGACGCCAGGAACTTCAACAGCTCGTACTCCATGTACGTGAGATCGAGCGGACGACCTGCCATCGCCGCCTGATAGGTCTCGATGTTGAGCACCAGATCGCCGTACTCGATCAGCTCGGGACGCGACCCCTGGCCCATGCGCCAGAACAGGTGCGTCAGCCGGGCCTCGAGCTCGCGTGGCTGGAACGGTGTCAGGCAGAAGTCGTCGAAGAGGTCGTCGCGCAGCTCCAGCTGGCCGAGCTGGCCGCCGTTGACCAACACCAGCACGCCCTCGAGGGGGTGGCTGCGTTTGCGCAGTGCCCGCGCCAACGCGAAGGCACCGTCGGGATCGGTGTCGGCGACGATGATGGCGCCACGCCAGGTCTCGTCGCGTTCGTGGGCCTCGGCCACCACGGCATTGGCCACGGCCTTCCAGGCGTAGCCGACGAGATCGAGGGTCTGGGCGAGCTCGGGCGGCGGCGGGTCGGGGTAGATGAGCAGCGGATCCATCGCGTTCACCAGACCGGGAGGTAGCGCTCGATCTCGAACGGGGTCACCCGCCGCTGGTACTGCGCCCACTCGGCCCGCTTGTTGCGCAGGAACCACTCGAAGATGTGCTCGCCGAGCGCCTCGCGGACCAGGTCGGACTGCTCCATTCGGTCGAGGGCCTCGTGGAGGTCCTGGGGGAGCCGCTCGAGGCCCTTGGAGCGTGCCTCGGCCCGGTCGAGCGACCACATGTCGACCTCGGCCTCGGGCGGGAGCTCATAGCCTTCTCGGATGCCCCGCAGGCCCGCGGCCAGCAGCACCGAGTACGCGAGGTACGGGTTGGCCGCGGAGTCGAGCGCCCGATACTCGATGCGGGTCGAATCGGGCTTGCCGGTCTTGTGGATGGGAACCCGAACGAGCGCCGACCGGTTGTTGCGCGCCCACGACACGTACACCGGCGACTCGTAGCCGGCCACCATGCGCTTGTAGGAGTTGACCAGCTGGTTGGTGACGGCGGTGAACTCGGGCGCGTGCTGCAGCACGCCCGCCATGAACTGGCGGGCGAGCAGCGACAGGCCGTAGGTGTCGTCGGCGTCGTGGAAGACGTTCGCGTCGCCGGAGAACAACGACATGTGGGTGTGCATCCCCGAGCCCTGACCGTCGTCGAGGGGCTTGGGCATGAACGTCGCATGGATGCCGGCATCGAGCGCGATCTTCCGCACCACCAGGCGCAGCGTCATGATGTTGTCGGCCATGTCGAGCGTCTCGGTGTAGCGGAGATCGATCTCGTGCTGGGACGCAGTGTCTTCGTGGAACGAGTACTCCACCGGGATGCTCATGGCCTCGAGCATGTGCAGTGTCCGGCGCCGAAGGTTCGAGCCCACATCGAGCGTCGTCAGATCGAAGTAGCCGGCGTTGTCGAGCGGCACCGGCGCCGTCGAGTCCTCGAAGTAGAAGAACTCGATCTCCGGTGCGGTGAAGAACGTGAAGCCCATCTCGCGGGCTGCGCCGAGGTTGCGCCGCAGCACCTGACGGGGATCGCCTTCGAAGGGCGTGCCGTCGAGATTGCGGATGTCGCAGAACATCCGCCCCGTCGGTTCGTCGCTGTCGGCCCAGGGAAGCAGTTCGAAGCTGTTGGGATCGGGAAACGCGAGCACGTCGCTCTCCTGAACCCTGCTGAACCCGTCGATCGCGGACCCGTCGAACTGCAGACCCTCGGCGAGCGCCGACTCGAGTTCGGCCGGCGCGATCGCGACGGACTTGAGTTGGCCCAACACATCGGTGAACCACAGCCGGATCAGCCGGACCCCACGCTCTTCGACCGTGCGGAGCACGTACTGCCTCTGGCGTTCCATCGCACCATTGTGGAGCGACGAGCGTCGAGCCCCGCAAAAGCGCGACATCTTTCGCCAAGCTGTTAACGACCCGTTCACAATCGTGCAACGGATGGGAAATCAACCCTGGACAGATTAACGGCGCCGGTGATGCAGCGTCCGGCGCACGTCGGACGCTGCTGAGGTCGGTGCGCACCCGATGCTCACACGACCTACGGTGCTGCGAACCCACCCCCCGAATCGAGTTGGAGAACCGAGAGTGACCTACAGGGCCGAGTACATCTGGATCGACGGCACCGAGCCGACAGCCGAGGTCCGATCAAAGACGAAGATTCTTGCCGACGGCGCCGAACCCGGCATCTGGGGCTACGACGGGTCGTCCACCAACCAGGCGACCGGCGACAACTCCGACGTGGTGCTCAAGCCCGTCTTCCAGTGCCCGGATCCCATCCGCGGCGGCGACAACATCCTGGTGATGTGCGAGACGTTCCTCACCGACATGGAGACCCCGCACCCGACCAACACCCGTGCCAAGGCCCGCGAGGCCTTCGACAAGTACGGTGATCAGGAGCCCTGGTTCGGTCTCGAGCAGGAATACACGATGATCGACCCGCACACGGGCTGGCCGGGCGGCTTCCCGCCGAACGGCTTCCCCGCACCGCAGGGTCCGTACTACTGCGGCGTCGGCTCCGTGAAGATCCACGGCCGGCCCCTGGTCGAGGAGCACACCACGCTGTGCATCGAGGCCGGCCTCAAGATCTCGGGCACCAACGCCGAGGTCATGCCGGGCCAGTGGGAGTTCCAGATCGGCCCCGCCGACACCCTCGAGGTCGGCGATCACATGTGGATCGCCCGCTATCTGTTGTACAGAGTCGGGGAAGACCACAACATCGAGATCAGCATCGACGCCAAGCCCATGAAGGGCGACTGGAACGGCGCCGGGATGCACACCAACTTCTCCACCAAGGCGATGCGTGAGGGCTACGACCCGATCATCACCGCCTGCGAGGCGCTCGGCGCGCCGGGCGTGCCCGAGGCCCACCTCGCCGGCTACGGCGTCGGCATCGAGGATCGCCTCACCGGGCGCCCACGAGACCCAGCGCTTCGATCAGTTCAGCTACGGCGTGTCCGACCGTGGCGCCTCGATCCGTATCCCGTGGCAGGTCGCTGCCGACCAGAAGGGCTACATCGAGGATCGTCGCCCCAACGCCAACGCCGACCCGTACGTCATCGCTGCGCTGATGACCAACACCGTCTGCAGCGCCCTGGCGTAACGCGCCGACATGCCGTGATCGGCATGCCACGACCCGCAGAAATCTGGGACTCGAGCCGGACATCGCATCGGCACGAGTCCCGGATTTCGGTCGTTTTCGGGCTCAATCGTCGATGAACGCGAGATCGTCGAGGCTCGTGACCACCCGGTAGTAGCACCCGTGGCGCGTCGTACCGTCGGCGCTGCGGGTGT
This sequence comes from uncultured Acidimicrobiaceae bacterium, assembly GCA_963716795.1. Lineage (GTDB taxonomy): Bacteria > Actinomycetota > Acidimicrobiia > Acidimicrobiales > UBA8592 > CAVQUE01. The sequence continues at coordinate 603,033 of CAVQUE010000015.1, forward strand.
GACACGAGCCGGCGCCGTCGAGGCGGACCCGGTACACGAGCGAGTTCTGTTCGCAGTTGACCCGGACGTCGACGATGGTGAGCGTGTCGCCCGACGTGGCGCCCTTGTGCCACAGCTCGTTGCGTGACGTGCTGAAGAACACCGCCTGACCCGATTCGAGCGTGGCCCGCAGCGCCTCGGCGTCGGCGTAGGCCACGATCAGGACCTCGCCCGAGTCGGCGTCCTGCACCGCCACCGGCACCACATGGTGGCCGGCCTCGCCGATCGCTGCGAGCTTGGTGAAGTCGAGGCGCAGGTCCGTGCCTTCTTCGAGTTCTGTGTGGCTGCTCACGACGACGAAGCGTAGGTGCCCCGTTGGGCAACGACGTGTCCGCTGGCTGCGCACGCCATGTCGACGCGACGGCTCCGGGGCTCGGCATCGGCGCCGGTAGAGTCGTCGCCCATGATCCGTGTGGCGGCCTGTCAGCTCAACATGGTCGTCGGCGACCTGGACGGCAACGTCGAGCGCATCATCGCCGGGCTCCGTCGGGCCGAGGACGCAGGCTGTGCCGTCGCCGTGTTCGGCGAGCTCGCGGTGTCGGGCTATCCGCCCGAGGACCTGTTGTTGAAGTCGGCGTTCGTCGACGATGTCCAAGCCGCCCTCGGACGGGTCGCCGCTGCGACGGGCGAGTGCGCAGCCATCGTGGGTTTCGTCGACGGCGACGAAGCCAGTGCCCAACCCACCGGTCGTGCCTACAACGCTGCGGCGGTCTGTGCGCAGGGCCGGGTCTGGGGCGTGTACCACAAGCGGGCGCTGCCGGACTACGGCGTGTTCGACGAGGAGCGGTACTTCGCTCCCGGCTCTCATGCCCTCGATCTCTACGAGATCGCCGGGGTCACCGTGGGCATCTCGATCTGCGAGGACATCTGGATCCCCGGCGGCCCGGTCGCTGAGCTCGCCCGCGGCGGCGCCCAGCTCATCGTCAACCTCAACGCCTCGCCGTTCACCCAGGGCAAGGTCGACGTGCGCACCCGAGGTCCTCGCCGATCGGGTGGCCGAGTCCGGTGTGCCGATCGTCTACGTGAACCAGGTCGGCGGCCAGGACGAACTCGTCTTCGACGGCGGGTCGATGATCGTCGACGCCACCGGCACCGTCGTCGCCCGAGCCGACCAGTTCGTCGAGGCGATCATGGTCGCCGACGTCGAGCCCTTGGCGCCCCATGGCGGCGACGTGTATCCGGTCACGGTGGTCACCGAACCCGTCGCCGCGGCGGGGGAGATCGCGATGCCCCTCGCTCCGGTACGCGGGCGCCTCGACGCGCTCTGGCACGCCCTGGTGTTGGGCACCCGCGACTACGTCCACAAGAACGGCTTCACCGACATCTGCCTGGGCCTCTCGGGCGGCATCGACTCGTCGCTCGTGGCCGCGATCGCGGCCGACGCGCTCGGACCCGACAACGTCCACACCGTCGCCATGCCGTCGCGGTACTCGAGCGAAGGGTCGCTGTCGGATGCCGCCAAGCTCGCGGCGGCGCTCGGGGTGGATCACCGCGTCGTGCCCATCGAGGCAGGCCACAGCGCATTCCTCGACATGCTCGCACCGTCCTTCGCCGGCCGCGAGGCCGACGTCACCGAGGAGAACCTGCAGTCGCGCATCCGTGGCGTGCTGTTGATGGCGTTGTCCAACAAGTTCGGCTGGCTGGTGCTGACCACGGGCAACAAGAGCGAGACCGCCGTCGGGTACTCGACGCTCTACGGCGACACCGCCGGCGCATTCGCGGTCATCAAGGACGTCTGGAAGCTCGACGTCTACGAGCTCTGCCGGTGGCGCAACGCCACGGCCGGGCGCGAGATCATCCCGTCCACGGTGATCGACAAGCCGCCCTCGGCGGAGCTGCGGCCCGACCAGCGCGACGACCAGAGCCTGCCGCCCTACGAGGTCCTCGATCCGTTGCTGATCGAACTCGTCGAGAACGACCGGATCGCGGCCGAGATCATCGCCGACGGCCACGACGAGGCCACTGTCGCCCGTCTCGCCCGCCTCGTCGACATCGCCGAGTACAAGCGCCGCCAGAACCCGATCGGCCCGAAGGTCTCCACGAAGGCCTTCGGCCGAGACCGGCGCATGCCCGATCACCAATCGCTACCGCGGGCTGACGCGGTGACGTCGTCGGTCTGTCGGGCATCGCCGCACCCGAGCCGGCGCCGACGTGAGGCGGGCGACCCAAATCGCCGTCGCAGGAACGGTCTCGCTCAGGAACCACATCCGGCGCGCCGACAGCAAGGCATGCTCATGACCGACACGGCGCCGACGTCGCTCGACGTCCTCGCAGATCGGCTGGGAGCGCTGGCGTGGATCAGCGATGCCCTGTTCGTGCTGCAGGGCCGCTGGGCCGAGACCATGGCCGATGACCGCACGGTCGAGCACCTTGCCACAGCGAGCCGGCACAAGGGCTGGCACGTCGAGTTGCTCGTCGACCTGCTGCCCGACTCGCCGGCTCTGCGTGGCGCCGACCGCATCGTGGCCCCGTCCGGCTGGGAGGTCGCAGTGCTGCTCGGTGCGGACGCCGTCGGCGACCCCGCCCGCCTCGCCGTGCTCTACCGGGCGCTGGTCCCGCGTGTCGTCGGCCAGGTCGCCCGCACTCGCACCTGCGCCTCCGGTCCCGGCGATGCAACCATCGCCCGCATGCTCGGTTTCGTCGCGACCGACCTCGTCAATGATCTCGTCACAGGGTCGGCGCTGCTCGATGCTGCACTGGTGGACGAGGCCGCTGTGCGCGTCGCCCACGAGGCCGTGGTAGGTCTCGACCTGGCCTTCGCGAATCGTTAGAAGATGAGGACACCCATGCAAACCGGGATCGAAGATGGCGACGTCGTCGCAGCTGAGAGCGCCTTTCTCTCAGCAGCACCGGCGCGATCGGTGCCCGTACGAACGTAGGAGTAGTGCAGGGACCTGGGTATGGTGACGCAATCGCCACCAGTGGGCCGTTCTGGCTCAGGCAGGCCTCGCAGATTGGGAGCAGGTGAACGGTGCCCAAAGAGCGCGTTGAACGAGACGAAGAGGATCTCGTCCGGCTGTACCTGACCGACATCGGCCAGTATCCGCTGTTGACAAAGGACGACGAGGTTCGTCTGGCGCAACAGATCGAAGAAGGCAACGAGGCCCGCCAGGAGCTCGATGCCGCTGAGAACCTCAGCGCCGCCCGCAAGCGCGACCTTCGCCGCATTTCCCGCCGTGGCGAGGAGGCCGAGCGCACCTTCGTCCAGTCGAACCTGCGTCTGGTGGTCTCGATCGCCAAGAAGTATCAGGCGTCGGGCCTGCCGCTGCTCGATCTCATCCAGGAAGGCAACCTGGGCCTCATGCACGCCGTCGAGAAGTTCGACTGGCGCAAGGGCTTCAAGTTCTCGACCTATGCGACGTGGTGGATCCGCCAGGCCATCACCCGTGGCATCGCCAACACGGGTCGCACCATCCGTCTCCCGGTCCACGCCGGCGACACCCTCGCCCGCCTCCAGAAGGCCCGTGCCCGCCTCGAACTCAAGCTCGGTCGTCCGGCGACGCTCACCGAGCTCGCCATCGAGGTCGAGATGCCCGAGGACAAGGTCACCGAGGCCCTGCGCTTCGCTGCCGAACCGCTGAGCCTGTCCGAACCGCTTGCGCGAGGACGGCGACGCCGAACTCGGCGATGTGGTCGAGGACCGCTCGGCGGATTCGCCGTTCGAGGTGGCTGCAACAGCGCTGCTGCCCGAGGAGATCGCCCGCCTGCTGGCCCCGCTCGACGAGCGCGAGCGCGAGATCCTCAAGCTCCGGTTCGGTCTCGATCGTGGCGAGCCTCGCACCCTCGAAGAGGTCGGCGAGCACTTCAACCTCACCCGTGAGCGCATCCGCCAGATCGAGGCTCGGGCCATGTCGAAGCTCCGACACCCGAGCAGCGACACCGGCGCCCGCGATCTCCTCGCCGTCTGAGTCTCCTCGCACGCCGCCCGGTGCAGTGCCGACGTGGCCTGTGTCGGTCAGCCGGAGAGGTCCGCTTCCGAGCGGAGATCGAGCGTTGCCGGTGATGTGACGCCACCGTCGAGCGCATCGGCTCGGGCGAGCGCTTCGGCGACGAGCGGGTGGTCGGGACCCAGCGCGTCGATCAGTTCCAGCGAGCGACTGCGAATCCGTGCCGCCCGCGTCCGCCGATCGGCGACGTCGTTGTCGGCAGGTCGGCTGGCACCGGCGGTGCCGAACTCGGTGGTGTCGAACACGGTGGTGGGTTCGTGGTCGGGCATCGCTGGTCGCCTCCTGTGCCGCAGGCCGTCTCGTCGAGGACGCGGACCCTGCGAGCCATCGCGGAGATGATCCTTGCACGCACGGCGACCGAACACGAAAACCCGGCCGTGGCCCCGAATGGGCGGGTGCGAGGTGGCCGGTCCGTCTCGGGGGCCCGAGGCGAAAAGGAACGAGGACCCCGTCCGGAGCGGCGAACCACTCCGGGCCGGAGCCCTCGAAGCGATCGGGATCCACCGCGGTCAGACCTTCGGGGCGTACCCTTCGAACTGACCACTCACTCGCCCGTCGGGTTCTCCGAGGAGATCCGGCGGGCGAGTTCCGTTTTGCGAACCGGTGACCGTCGATCTCGCGACCGGCGGCCATCGGCACCGCGTGGTGCGTCACCCCGAGGGGTGGGCACCGGGACCCGTCTCACGTGTCGTCGACTCGGGCCGGATCATCGCCACCGCTGTTTCCGACACTGCGGCCGACACGTCGGGTTTCCCCTCGATGCACTGGCGTTCGTGTCAGGCCTTCGGCGGCTGTTCACCGGTCGTTGCTTCCGACGAACGACACACTTGACGGACGCGAAACCCCAGGTCAAGAGGGTTTTCGGCAATCCCCAGGGTTGTCCACCGACCCAGCGCGAAATCCCCAGGAATCGCATGCGTTGTCCACCGACCGACCCCAGGGTTGTGCACAGGGTTTCGGGGCATCGGTGGCGGAGGTGGACGGGAATCGAACCCGCCTGTGGGGGATCGCCCCACACACTCGCTTTGAAGGCGAGGGAGCCCACCAGGTACTCATACACCTCCCCGGCCACCGGCTCCGGCAGTATGGCGCCAGGCGATCGCTCGGCGAGTCGGAGGTGGTGCGTCGTCTGTTCGCGCCGGCAGACCCGCGCAGACGACCGGGTCGCCTGCTCAGGTGTCGGGCGTGAACACCCGGCGGCTGAAGCGCCAGCCCTCGCCGGTGCGCACGAGTTCGTCGCTGTAGTGGCCCGTGGCCATCACGGTGTGGCCGCCGGCGGTGTCGTAGGCCACCAGGAACGCCGATCCGGCGGCGGCGTCGCCGTCGCCGTCGACCACGATGTCGTGGGCGAGATGACGCAGGCCCGGGAGCATCGCTGCGGTCTTCGCGAAGCCGTACCGGTCGAGTCGCAGGCTGCGTCAGACGGCGAGCGCCGCTGCCGTCGGCAGATCGATCGTCACGTGGACCGACACGATCGATGGGCGCGGTGGCGGCTCGGAGAATCCGACGTGCAGCGGCGGTTCGATCGGCCCGACCGGTCCGAGGTCGCGGCCGTCGAGGCGTCCCGAGCCCGATGCCACCCATCGCCAGCCCGCGGGTCTGATACCACTCGGTTGCCCCACGCGGGCTCGTGCCGAAGGTCTCGACGCCCATCAAGGCCCGGGCGATGGGACCTTCGATCCAACGGGTCACCGCGAGAGGCCGGGGTACGGGAATCGGACGGTGCCGTCCGCCGACCAGATCGAGTTCGATGCCGTGTCCGGCGACGGTGGTACGCCGACCGTCGGAGCTGGACGTCGAGCGGGCCGATCCGCACCTCGTCGAAGTCGTAGATCGCCGTGACGAACTCGGCGATCTCGGCGCTGGGGGCGAGCAGCACCCGGGCACCGTCGGGGGTGCCCCACATCACATCGGCCATCGGGCCGAGCGGGGACTCGGCCCAGCAACCGACCACGAAACGGTTGCCGTCAGCGAACCCTGCGGAGCTGATCGTTCCTCGAACCGAGACTCGTTCCATGGCGCCGAAGAGTACGGGTGGTCGCAGGCCGGTCCCTGGTCGAGCGGGTCATTGTTCGACGGGGTGGCTGCGAGCGAGCAGGTGGCCGCGGCGCTCTATCATGCGGCCGTCCTGATCCATCATGCGGCCGTCCTGATCCGGTGCTGCCGGTGGGGGACCCACACACCCGAGCGCATCAGGAGGCACTGCGGTGGCATCGTCACACGAAACCGAGCCGGTACGGACCAGCCGAGATCGCGCCAGCACCGGCGCAGCAGCTGGGCACGTGGCTGCGAGCGACCGTCGAGGATCCCGCAGCCGAGATCGTCGATCTGCGTGTTCCCGAAGGATCGGGGATGTCGTCGGAGACGTTGTTGTTCGACGCGACCTTCGACGACGGATCGGGCACGCGCACCCACGAGCTCGTGGCCCGGCTCGCCCCCGACCCCGTCGATGTGCCGGTGTTCGCCTCCTACGATCTCGAGTTGCAGTTTCGCGTGCTCGATCTGGTCGGCGGCCACACCGCAGTGCCCGTCCCGACGCCGCGCTGGTTGGAGCTCGACGCCGACGCGATCGGCACGCCGTTCTTCGTGATGGAGCGTCGCAGCGGACGCGTGCCCGCCGACATCCCGCCGTACATCTTCGGCGGATGGCTCCTCGACGCGGATCCGGCCGATCAGCGGCGGCTCCAGGACGCCACCGTCGGGTTGCTGGCCGACCTCCACGGCCTCGATGTCACCGCCCACGACACGGCCTATCTGGCCGTCGATGCGCCCGGCGACACCCCGCTGCGCCGTCACGTCAACGATCAGCTGGCGTTCTACGACTGGGTTCGTGGCGATCGACGCCACCCCATCGTCGACGATGCATTCGCCTGGCTCGAGGACAACTGGCCGGCGGGTGAGCGCACGGTGATCAGCTGGGGCGATGCTCGCATCGGCAACGTCATGTACGCCGACGACGGGTTCGAGCCGGTGGCGGTGTTCGACTGGGAGATGGCCTCGCTGGGGCCGCCCGAGCTCGATCTGGGTTGGATGGTGTTCCTCCATTCGTTCTTCCAGGAGATCGCCGAGGTCCTCGAGATGCCGGGCCTGCCCGACTTCATGCGACGCGACGACGTGGTGGCGACCTACTGCGCCCGAACGGGCACGAGCGTCGAGGACCTGCACTGGTTCGAGGTGTACTCGGCCACGCGCCATGCGGTGATCATGAGCCGCATTCGCGATCGGTCGGTGCGCTTCGGCGAGGCGATCTGGCCCGACGACATCGACGAGGCGATCCCGCACCGGGCGTTGCTGCGCCGCATGATCGATTCCTGACGTCGCACATCAGGCGCACGGCGGCCGACGACCCCGCCGAGGAAAATTTTCCGGCGCCGAGAATGGCCGCTCTGGCGACCATTCTCGGCGCCAGACCATCGGTGGTGACCGGCCGGCGCCATGAATGGCTGCTCTGGCGACCATTCATGGCGCCAGAGCCCATCGTCGGGGTCGATCCGGTCCCGGACTCGTCGGTGGTGGCGTCACCGGTAGTCGCTAGTGTCGCCGTTGCCGGTTGTCACGGCGGAGCTTCCCCCTCCCTGCGTTCTTCTCTCGAGCAAGGAAGCCACCGTGTTGATCTGTCTCTGGACCCTCAAGGCCGGCAGCGGCTGTTCGGTCACCACCGCGCTGGTCGGGCTGGCGAGCGCCGCCCGCACCCCCTGCACGCTCGTCGATCCCCATGGTGATCTCGCCGCCGTCCTGGGCATCGCCGACCCCGCCGGCGCCGGCGTCGCCGACTGGATCGAGGCCGGCGACGGTGCCCCGCCCCATGGGCTCGCCGCAGCGGCCGCGCAGGTCACCGACGGCCTCCAGCTCGTCGGTCCCGGCACCGGCGAGGTCTCGCGGCGCGAACTGAGCCCGGCCCAGCTCGGTGCGCTCGAGGCGACCGACGACACCGTCCTCGTCGACGCGGGTTGCGTCACCCGGACCGATCACCACGGGGCGATCGCACGTCAGCTCGCCGCCTCGGCCACTCGATCGGTCCTCGTCACGCGCCCCTGCTATCTGGCGCTGCGGCGCATCGCCGATGCCCCGGTCGTTCCGTCGGCGATCGTGTTGCTGTCCGAGCCCGGCCGTGCGCTGCGCCGACGCGACGTCGAACAGGCCGTCGGTGCGCCGGTGGTGGCCACCGCTGGCCGTCGACCCGGCCATCGCCCGCGGGGTCGACGCCGGCCTTCTGGCGGCGCGGCTGCCCCGCGGCGCCGAGCGAGCACTGGCCGGCGTGGCATGAGCCTTCTCGGCAGAACCGAGCCGGTCCCTGCGGGAGTCGACGATGGCATCGCCTCTCCCGACCCACGTGCTCGCATGCACCGTGGGGATCACGGGCTCGTCGACGGTTGGTACCCAGATCCTGGGACGGGCGAGCCTGCTGGGGACGGGCGCAACGACAGCCGACACGACCCTGCGACCTGGTCAGAGCTCTGTGCACGGGCCCATGCGCAGGCCCTGACCCTGCCGATCGAGGCCCTCGGCGCCGACCACGTGGTCCGATCGGTCGAGACCATCATCGACCAGCTCGCCCCCATGGCGACCGACGCCCACCGTGCGCAGGTCGTCGCCGACGTGGTCGATCGCCTCAGGGGCCTGGGACCGATCGAACCGCTGCTCGCCCTGGCAGGGGTGTCCGACATCATGGTCAACGGCCCTGGCCGGGTCTGGATCGAACGTCACGGTCGCCTGCTCGCCACCGAGGTCGAGGTCGACGCCGCCACGCTCGACCACCTCGTCGAGCGCATCGTGGCGCCGCTCGGACGGCGCCTCGATCGCACCTCACCACTGGTCGATGCCCGCCTTCCCGACGGGTCCCGCGTCCACGTCGCTGCGCCACCGATCGCCGTCGACGGCCCGATCCTGACCATCCGCCGCTTCCAGGTCACCGACGTCGACCTCGAGGACATGACGACACCCGGGGTCGCGGCGCTGCTGCGATGGGCGGTCCGCACGCGGCGCAGCGTCGTCGTGGCGGGCGGCACCAGCGCCGGCAAGACCACGCTGCTCAACTCGCTGGCACACGAGATCGGCGTCGACGAGCGTCTCGTCACCATCGAGGACTCCGCCGAGCTGCGTCTCGGTGCCGGCCACGTCGTGCGCCTCGAAGCCCGGCCGGCCTCTGTCGATGGTCCGGCAGCCGTCACCATCCGCGAGTTGGTGCGCAATGCGCTGCGGATGCGACCCGACCGGGTCATCGTCGGCGAGGTTCGCGGTCCCGAGGCCCTCGACATGCTCCAGGCGATGAACACCGGGCACGAGGGTTCGCTGTCCACCGTGCACGCCAACAGCCCCACCGACGCCCTCCGGCGCCTCGAGACGATGGCCCTCGGCGGCGATGCCGCCCTGCCGCTCGCGGCGATACGGGCCCAGGTGGTGGCCGCTGTCGATCTGGTGGTGCAGGTCGAGCGCTCCCGAGACGGCCACCGGCGCATCGTCGCGATCGCCGAGCCCGCCCGCGCCGACGACCCGGTGGCGGTGCCTCTGGCCGACCACCGGGGTCTGCGGTCCCTGCCACGCCGTCGGCCGCGCCGCCGGGACGCACCGGCTCCCGACCCGGCGTGGATCGAGGTCTCGTCGTGATCGGGTACCTCGCGGCCTGTCCACCCCGGAGGCAGATCTGATCGCCGGACTGGCTGCCGGAGCCGCGGTGGCCGTGGTGGGCACGCTGGTGCTGGGGACGGTTCCCGTCCGCCACCCCGACGTGGCCGTCCGTCGCCGCCGGGTCGGCGTCGTCGCACGCGCCGCAGCCATCGTCGAGCGATACCGCGGCCCGCGCCGCGACCGCCGCGAGTTGGCCCGCGACCTGCCCGAGGTCGTCGAGGCGCTGGCTCGGGCGGTGCGGGCGGGCAGCTCGATCCGCGGGGCCATCACCGCCACTGCCTCGGGCACGCGTGGCGCAGCCGGCGCCGACCTGGTCCACCTCGCGGCACGACTCGATCGGGGGACGCCCCTGGCGGCGGTGCTCGACGAGTGGCGCGCGCTTCGCCACGACGTGCGCGAGGTGGCGCTGGTGGCCGTGGCGCTGCAGATCGCGTCGGAGGCCGGTGGTTCGGTGGCTCGGACCCTCGATGGTGTGGCCGACACCATTCGGGGACAACAACACCTCCGGGCCGAGATTCGTGCGCTGGCATCACAGGCCGAGGCCTCGGCGCTGTTGATCACCGCACTGCCGCTCGCCTTCGCCGTGGTAGCCGGTGCCGCCGACCCCGACACCCTCGCCTTCCTGGTCACGACACCCATCGGCCTCGCCTGCCTGGCGGTCGGACTCACCCTCGACGCCGTTGCCCTGATCTGGATGCGCCGCATCACCGCCGGGATCGAGCGATGAGTCCCGACGTCCTCGCCTGCGTCGCAGGCGCGTGTGCTGGGGGCGGGGGTCTCGCCGCGCTCATCGCCACGGCCCCGGGGCGGTTCGGCTCCACCCGGACCCGCGCCCTCGAGCCCCGCCACGGGAGCGGCTCGGTGCCGGACGACAACCGCCCCGCCGGCCCGATGGCGGGCCACCCGCCGCGCCCCGGACCAGGACTCGCGCGTCGGATCGGCACCGCGCTTCGCCGCCACGCCGGTGCGCCGGCCGACGACGCTGCCGCTGCGATGGTCGGTTCGGTACTGCTGATCGCCGGGCCCATCGCCCTCGTCGACCTTCGGTTGGCCGTGATCGTCGGGCTCGCCATTCGGATCCGCCCGATCCTGATCCATCGCCGACGGCGCCTCGAACTCGAGGACCGGGTCATCGACGAGCTGCCCGAGGTCATCGACCTGGTGCGTCTGGGACTGGCGTCGGGCGGATCGAACCTGGTCGCGCTGCAGGCCGTCGCCGCGCGTCCGGCAGGGCCGGTCACCGATGCATTGGCCGCGGTGGTCGCCCAGGTCGCGGCCGGCCACCGCATGGCCGATGCGCTCGAGGATCTTCCCGGGGTGCTCGGCGAACCGATCCGGTCGCTGGTGCGGGCCCTCGTCAGCGCCGAGCGGTACGGCGTCGAACTGGGTCCGACCCTCGATCGCCTCGCCGACGAGGCCCGAGACGACCGTCGTCGCCGCGCCCAGACCCGCGCCCGCCGTGTGCCGGTGCAGATGCTGCTCCCGCTGGTGGTGTGCATCCTGCCCGCCTTCGTGGTCCTGACCCTCGTCCCCACGCTGGTCTCCACCTTCGAGACGCTCGAGTTGTGAGCATCCGCTCGGCGGCTCAGCAGCGAGCTTCCCCCTTCGGCTTCCCCCGACACCACGACCTGTCCGGCGCGCCCGCCGCGCCGATCACCGAAGGACCACCACCATGCCCCACCACCCACCCTCCGTTGCATCTCCCGCCGGCGACGACCTCGACCCACCGCCCGCACCGATCCCGCTGCCGCTGGCTCCACCGCCGTTGCCGCCCGCGGCACAGGCAGTCGCCATCCGCAGCGAGCGTGGGCAGACGACTGCCGAATACGCATTGGTGCTCGTCGGTGCCGCGACCATCGCCATGTTGATCGTGGCCTGGGCCGGGTCGACGAGCCGGATCAGCGGTCTGTTCGACACGGTCATCCGCTCGGTCACCTCGCTGCTGGGCTGAGGCGATGCGCGTGACGAGACGACGGGGGGACCGGGGCCAGGCCACCGTCGAACTGGCCCTGGTACTCCCCGTCGTCTTGTTGCTCATCTTGTTGATCGTGCAGCTCGGGCTGGTGGTTCGCGACCAGATCATGGTCGTCAACGCGGCACGCGAAGGGGCACGAGCTGCCATCGTCGAGCCCTCGAGCAGCGCAGCCGCGCAGGCGGTGTTCGCGACGACCCGCCTCGATCCGGCACGCACCGACGTCGCCGTGGGCTCCGCCGGATCACCCGCGCTGGTGACCGTGACGGTGACCTACCGGTCGACCACCGAGGTGCCGCTCATCGGGGCGATGATCGGCGATGTCACCTTGCGCGAATCCACGACCATGCGACGCGAAGCACCGTGAGATGGTGACCCGGGCCGGGAGCGCTCAGCCGTCCAGCACCGTCGCCAACAGGGCGATCGCGCCGCCCTTGTCGAGGGGTTCGTTGCCGTTGCCGCACTTGGGCGACTGCACGCAGCTGGGACAGCCCTCGCGGCACACACAGGCCCGCAGCAGCTCGAGCGTGGCCTCGAGGTGGCGGTCGGCGGCGGCGAAGCCGAGTTCGGCCACGCCGGCTCCACCGTCGTAGGCGTCGTAGACGAAGATCGTCGGAGTCATCGTGTCGGCGTGCAGCGCGGTCGACACGCCGCCGACGTCCCAGCGGTCACAGATCGTGAACAGCGGCAGCATGCCGATGGCTGCGTGCTCGACCGCGTGCAGCGTGCCGCCCACGTCGGCGTCGGCGACCCCGGCGTCGGCCAGCACCTCGGGCGACACCGTGTACCAGAAGCTCCGGGTGACGAGTTCCTGAGCAGGCAACTCCAGTGCCACGTTGTCCAGGATCTTGCGGCTGCGTGCGTCCTTGCGCTGATACCCGACGACCTGGGAGCGGACCTCGACCGCCCCGAGGTGCAGCTCGGTCCGCCCGACCGACGCGGTGGCATCGACCGACAGCACCGAGATGTCGATCTCGGATCGTGCTTGGGTCATGGTGTCGCCGCTGTCGAGTTCGACGGTGGCGTAGGCATCGTCGAGATCGAGGTCGGTGACCTGGTACGCCTGCCCACGGTGCAGGTAGATGGCCCCGGGGTGCACGAGCGAACACGCCCGGCTGTCGTCCACGGTGCCGATCAAGGTGCCGTCGTCGAGGCAGATCCTGACCTCGCGCGACGACGCACTCCGCAATCCCATGGCGCGTCCGGGTGCGTGGCGGCCTGCCCACACGGCGATGGGCTCGTCGTTGCCGTCGGGGGTGCGGCGCCAGCGGGTGCGGAGCTGGTCGTCGAGCACCAGACGATGCACGGCGTCGTCGAGGGGTTCGCCCCACAGCTGCCGGTCGGCCCAGTCGAGGGGGAGTTCGTGGGCGGCGCAGCCGATGTGGGGGTCGGCGATCACGGGGTTGGCCGGGTTGATGACTGCGGGCTCGGGCGGCCGGGTGAACACCTCGTCGGGGTGAGCCATGAGATAGCGGTCGAGCTGATCGTCGCCGGCGACGAGGACGGCGACCGAATCCTGGCGCTCGCGTCCGGCCCGCCCCGCCTGCTGCCACATCGAGGCGATGGTGCCCGGGAATCCGTGCAGTACGCAGGCATCGAGTCCGCCGATGTCGACGCCGAGCTCGAGCGCCGAGGTGGCGATGATGGCGCGCACTGTGCCGGCGTGTACCTCGTCCTCGATCTGGCGGCGTTCCTCGGGTAGGTACCCGCCCCGGTACGAGCGCACGGTGTCGGCCAGTTCGTCGCCGAGCAGGTCGCGGACGTGGCCCGCGATGAGCTCGGTGCCCTTGCGGCTGGCGCAGAACGCAATGGTGCGGTGTCCGGACTGGACGAGGCGAGCGACGATCGATGCGGTCTCGGCGGTGGACGAGCTGCGCACGCCGCTGGCGGCATCGAGCACGGGCGGGTCGAGCAGGGCGAACAGGCGTCGACCTCGCGGCGATCCGTCGCGGGTGATCTCGTTGACGTCGAGCCCGCACAGCGCCGACGCCAGCTCCGCGGGCCGGCCGATGGTGGCGGACGTGAAGACGAAACACGGATCCGAGCCGTAGTGGTGACAGAGCCGTCGCAACCGTCGCAGCAGGTGCGCGACGTGGGTGCCGAACACCCCGCGCAGCACATGGAGTTCGTCGATGACGACATAGCGGAGACGCCGCAGGTATCGCCCCCAGCCGCCGTGGTTGGCCAAGATGCCGGCGTGGAGCATCTCGGGGTTGGTGAGCACGACGTTGGCGTTGCGCCGGATCCACCCCCGGTCTTCTCGGCGGGTGTCGCCGTCGTAGGTCGCAGCGACCAGACGGTCGACGCCGAGCGCGCCGAACGACCGGAGCTGGTCCTGGGCCAGGGCCTTGGTGGGGAACAGGCACAGCGCAGTGCCCGGGCGGCCCGTGTCGGTGACGGCTTCGGCGATCGGGAGCTGGTAGCACAGCGATTTGCCCGAGGCGGTGCCGGTGGCCACGACGACCGACTGGCCGCTGCGGGCGCAATCGATCGCAGCGGCCTGGTGGGACCACAGCTTCAGGTCGTCCAGTACCGGGCCGAGGCGGGCGGGGAGTGGCCGGGCGAGCTCGGCATGGCGGGCGGCGCGCTCGATCATCGCCTCGACGTGCACGATGCGGCCGTCGTCCACCAGCTCGTCGAGCAGCGACGACAGAGAGGTGCGCTCGACGAGGGTCACGGCACAGAATCGTAGGGGCCACCAGTGACGAATGACAGGCGTGGGATTTCCCAGCGGGCTCCGCAGTAGGGAGGGACCGGGTCCGGGCTCCCCAGCGCACTACGCTCAACGACGTGATGTTGTCGGTCCGAGTCGAGCGCGAGGCAACAGTGACCGTACTGTCGCTCTCCGGCGAGCTCGACATGGCGACCGCGCCCCAGTTGCGTCAGGCCGTCGTCGCTGCGGTCGCCGACGGCGCCACCGACATCGTGCTCGATCTCGCCGGCGTGTCGTTCTGCGACTCGGTGGGGCTCGGCATCATCGTCGGTGGGCTCAAGCGGGCCCGCGGCAACGGCGGCGATCTCCGGCTGCGGTCGGTGCCGCCGAAGCTCGTCGAGATCCTGGCCCTGACCGGCCTCGACCAGGCGATCGCCATCGACCCCTCGGTGGGGGCGACGTGAGCAACGCCATCAGCCTGGTGATCCCCGCCCAACCCGAGTACCTGTCGCTCGTCCGAGCAGTCGTCGCGGCTGCTGCCGCCCTCGACCCGAACCTCGGCGACGAACGCATCGAAGATCTGCGCGTCGCAGTGTCGGAGGCCACCACCAATGCGATCGAGGCGCATGCGGTGATGGGATCGACCGAGACGATCACCATTCGGTGCGACCTGGACGAGGACCGCATCGAAGTCGAGGTCGAGGACCACGCCAGCGGCTTCGAGCCCGGCGACCTACTCGACCCCGGACTGCTCGACGAGCCCGGCCGCCTCGACTACGAGGGCGGCTTCGGCATCCCACTGATGCGGGTCCTGGCGGACGAGATGAAGATCCGGTCCCTCGACCACGGGACCGCCGTGCAGCTGGTCGTGTACGCGGCGTCTGCCCGCCCGCGCTGACGCAGCTGCGTGGCCCATGATCGCGTCGCGGGTCTGGTACGTCTCCTACGGCTCGAACATGGCCGAAGCGCGCCTGATGGCGTATCTGCGTGGCGGCACACCGCCGGGGTCCGTGCGCGCGCATCCAGGAGCGCGCGATCCTGCCGATCCGCTCGCCAGCGAGCCCTGCTCGCTCGCGCACCGGCGCTTCTTCGCAGGCACGAGCCGCACCTGGGACGGCGGCGGGGTCGCCTATGTCGATCCCGAGCCGGGTTCGGGGGACACCCCGGCCCGTCGCTACCTGATCACCATGGAGCAGTTCCACGACGTCTGGGCTCAGGAGTCGGGTCGTCCGGTCGGCACGACGTTCGGCCCGGTGGCATTCGAGCCCGAGACGACGGCGACGCTCGGCCGCGGCGGCTATGACCGCTTGGTGGTGCTCGGGCGCATCGATGGCATCGCCATGGTCACCTTCACCACGCCACGCGATCCGGCGTCGCTGGTCCCGAATCCGCCGTCGGCCGCGTATCGGGCGATGATCATCGCCGGGTTGGCGGAGGGCCACGGCATGGGTGTCGACGAGGCCGGTCGCCTCATCGACGCAGAGGTGGCCGACACCCTTCCACCGCGAACCGGGCCTCGGGCCGGCGACGGCAACCGCCGGTAGGTTCTCGGCCCGGCGCCCGACAGCCGGGGCGACTGGCTACCCTCGCCCAGACTGCGGTGGTTGCGGTCACGGACTCCAGTTCTGGTCCGTTCTGCCGATCGTCGATGGTGGCGTCGCCCTCATCGATGGCCCAAGTGTTGACACACAGCCTGTTCGTTCCCTTACGGTGCGGGTCAGTGCTCCCGCCCCCCAGACCACCTCCTTGTAGCTACGAGACCCCATGCCAACTGCCCTCGTCATCGTCGAGTCACCCGCCAAGGCCCGCACCATCGCGGGCTATCTCGGCGACGGCTTCGTCGTCGAGTCCTCCATCGGTCACGTCCGTGACCTGCCCCGCAACGCAGCCGAGGTACCGGCCGCTTTCAAGGGCGAGTCCTGGGCGCGCATCGGAATCGACGTCGACAACGACTTCAAGCCCCTGTACGTCGTCAACAGCGACAAGCGCGATCACCTTCGCCACCTGAAGGCCCTCATGAAGGAGGCCGACGAGCTCTATCTCGCCACCGATGAGGATCGCGAGGGCGAGGCCATCGCGTGGCATCTGCTCGAGGTGCTGAGCCCCCCGCAGGCCATGACGGTCAAGCGGATGGTGTTCCACGAGATCACCCCTGCTGCCATCCAGGAGGCCATCGACAACCCCCGTGACATCGACCGGCATCTCGTCGACGCCCAGGAGGCGCGACGCATGCTCGACCGCCTCTATGGCTACGAGGTGTCGCCGGTGCTGTGGAAGAAGGTGCTGCCACGCCTGTCCGCGGGACGGGTGCAGTCGGTGGCGACGCGCATCGTGGTCGAACGCGAGCGAGAGCGCATGGCGTTCGTCGCCGCGTCGTACTGGGACCTGACCGGCACCTTCCGCCCCGCCGAGGCCGCGAAGACCACTGGCCCCTCGTCGTTCGACGCCACGCTGGTGGCCGTCGACGGCTCGAAACTGGCGAGCGGTCGCGACTTCGGCCAGGACGGCCAGCTGCGCAGTACGGACACCGTCGCGCTCGACGAGGCCGGCGCCCGGTCGCTGGTCGATGCCCTGTCCGACGCCGCGTTCGCAGTGCGATCGGTCGAGGCCAAGCCCTACCGCCGCAAGCCCGCCGCGCCGTTCATCACCTCGACCTTCCAGCAAGAGGCCGGCCGCAAGCTGCGGATGTCGTCGGCGATGGCGATGCGCGCTGCGCAGGGCCTGTACGAAAAGGGCTACATCACCTACATGCGTACCGACAGCACCACGCTGTCGGACACGGCGATCGCCGCCGCGCGCTCGGTCGTCCGCGAGAAGTACGGGGCGTCCTATCTGCCCGACGGGCCACGGACGTTCACCAACAAGGTCCGCAACGCCCAAGAGGCCCACGAGGCCATCCGCCCTGCGGGCGAGACGTTCCGCTCGCCCGAACAGGTCCGTGCCGAGGTCCCCAAGAGCGAAGCCGACGCCTACGAGTTGATCTGGAAGCGCACCGTCGCGTCCCAGATGAACGATGCCATCGGCGAGACCGTTCAGATCCGTCTCGGTGCCCGTGCCGGCGATGGTCGCGACGCCGAGTTCTCGGCGTCGGGCACGGTCATCACCCATCAGGGATTCCGCCGGGTCTACGTCGAAGACACCGACGACGGCGGCGACCGCGACCCCAGCGAGGCCCCACTACCGGCGGTCGCCGAGGGCGACGCACTCGACGCGTCGGACCTGTCGGCCGAGGGGCACGAGACCCAGCCGCCGGCGCGCTACACCGAGGCGTCGCTGGTCAAGAAGCTCGAGGAGCTCGGCGTCGGGCGCCCCTCGACGTATGCGTCGATCATGGGCACCATCCAGGACCGGGGTTACGTGTGGAAGAATGGGTCGGCCTTGATCCCGTCGTTCACGGCGTTCTCGGTCGTCGGACTGCTCGAGCAGCACTTCCCGGACCTGGTCGACTACGAGTTCACCAAGAACATGGAGGACGACCTCGACGGCATCGCCAACGGTGTCCGCGAGGCCATCCCGTGGCTCAGCCGGTTCTATTTCGGCGAAGAGGAACTGCCGGGTCTGAAGGAGAAGGTCTCCGAGCGTCTCGGCGAGATCGATGCCCGTGCGGTCAACTCGATCCCGCTCGGTGTCGACGCCAACGGCGAGATGGTCGTCGGTCGTGTCGGCAAGTACGGGCCCTACGTGCAGCGCGGCGAGGACACCGCGTCGATTCCCGACGAGCTCGCACCCGACGAGCTCACCGTCGAAGAGGCCATCCGGTTCATCGAGGCGCCCAGTGGCGATCGCGAGCTCGGCATCGACCCCGAGACGGGCCTGGCGGTCTTCGTCAAGGCCGGTCGCTTCGGTCCCTACGTGCAGCTGGGCGAGGTCGTCGACGGCGGCGACAAGCCCAAGACCGGCTCGCTGTTCTCGACGATGAAGGTCGAGACGGTCACCCTCGACGAGGCCTTGAAGCTGTTGAGCCTGCCCCGCGTGGTCGGATCGCATCCCGACGACGGCGAGGAGATCACCGCCCAGAACGGCCGCTACGGGCCGTATCTGAAGAAGGGCAACGACAGCCGCAACCTCGAGTCCGAGGATCAGATCTTCACGATCTCACTCGACGACGCGCTGACGATCTACGCGCAGCCCAAGATGCGGCGCGGCCAGACCGCCAAGCCGCCGCTGCGCGAGATGGGCGACGATCCCGTCACCGGCAAGCCCATGGTGGTCAAGGACGGCCGATTCGGGCCCTATGTCACCGATGGGGAGACCAACGCGTCGCTGCGCAAGGGCGACACCGTCGAGGAGCTCACCGACGAGCGCGCCGCGGAGCTGTTGCAGCTGCGCCGCGAGAAGGGCCCGGCCAAGAAGAAGGCGCCGGCCAAGCGCAAGGCACCGGCCAAGAAGAAGGCTGCCGCGAAGAAGTCGACGGCCAAGAAGAAGGCTCCGGCGAAGAAGCGTGCCGCCAAGAAGGCGCCGGCCGCGAAACCGTCGGCGACGGATTCCGCTGACCCCCCGGCGGACGTCTTCTAGGCTTCCCCAATGCGTTCTGTCGACGGCGACGATGGCGAGGCCATCGACGTCGCACTCGACGGCGACCCTGTCGTGGCACGAGACGACGAGGTCGTCGAGCCGACCGGTCCCCGCGCCGACGGCTCGCGCCTGTTCATCAACGCCGACTTCCGGCGCCTGTGGATCGTGCAGGTCGTGTCGGCCACCGGCGACTGGCTCGGCTTTCTGGCGATCGTCGTCGCAGCCGCGCGTGTCGGCGGTGGCACGCCCGAGGCGGCGGTCAGCCTGGTCACGAGCGCCCGAGTCATCCCCGGTCTGTTCTTGGCGCCGTTCGCGGGCGTGCTCGTCGACCGGTGGGACCGCCGACGGGTGATGATGACGGCGGACATCGCCCGGGCGATCACGCTTGCGTGCCTTCCGTTCGTGGACCAGCTGTGGCAACTCGTCGTGGCCTCGCTGATCCTCGAGATGTTCACGCTGTTGTGGTCGCCGGCCAAGGAGGCGTCGGTTCCGCACATCGTTCCCTTCGATCGCCTCACGACGGCCAACTCGCTTTCGATGGCTGCCGCGTACGGGACCATTCCGCTGGCATCGCTGCTGTTCTTCGGGCTCGCAGCCGTCGGCGACACGGCCGCCGGTTGGCCGGGGGCCGAGGCGCTTCGGGTGGACCAGGAAGCGCTCGCGTTCTATCTCGATGCGCTCACGTTCTTGTTCGCTGCGTTCCTCATCTGGCGGATTCGCACGTCGCTGCAACCCGAGCGCCGCAAGACCGCAGAGCCATCGGGCCGGCTGTTCGATCCCACGGCCACCCTGCGCGAGCTGCGCGATGGTTGGCAGTTCGTCTTCTTCAATCCGGTCGTTCGGTCGGTCAACATCGGTCTGGCCACGGGGTTGGTCGGCGGCGGCATGTTGATCCCCCTCGGCCCGGTCTTCGCCGAGGAGGTGCTGGGTCGCGACCCCGGAGACGGATTCGCAGTGCTGCAGATCTCGTTGGGTCTCGGCGTCGCCGTCGGTGTCCTCCTGGTGTCCGCGGGCCAGAAGTCGATCAACAAGGCCCGGACGTTCGTTCTGGCCGTCTTCGGCGCCGGCGTGTCGTTGCTCCTGGCAGCTGCCATGACCACATTGCCCGCAGCCTCGTTGTTGGTGTCGTTGCTCGGCCTGTTCGCCGGGGCGATCTACGTGCTCGGGTTCACGTTGTTGCACGAGACGGTCGACGACGAATTCCGGGGCCGCATCTTCGCGTCGCTGTACATGCTGGTACGACTGTGTCTGATCATCGCCCTGGCGGTGGGGCCTGCGCTGGCAGTGGTCCTCAACGGTCTCTCCGAGGAGTGGTTCGACAAGCAGATCTCGATTGCCGGCATCGACGTGTTCATTCCGGGTGTCCGTCTCACGCTGATGCTCGCAGCGCTGATCATCATGTGCGCCGGCGCCCTGGCGTGGGCGTCGATGCGAGGCGAATTGCGCGACCATGGCGACCCGTCCCCGACCACTCGCGAGGCGAAGACATGACCGGACGCTTCGTCGCCTTCGAAGGAGGCGACGCCAGCGGCAAGACCACCCAGGCCCGACGTGTCGCAGCGCGCCTCGATGCGGTCTTCACGCGCGAGCCGGGCGGGACGGCGTTGGGGGAGATGTTGCGCTCGCTGGTTCTCGACCCGGCGGGCGACATCGACCTGCGAGCCGAGGCGCTGATCATCGCGGCTGCCCGTGCCCAGCACACCGCCGAGGTCATCCGCCCGGCATTGGTAGCGGGCCGCGACGTCGTGACGGATCGCTTCACGGCGTCGTCGCTGGCCTACCAGGGGTTCGGTAGCGGGCTGGCGGTCGCCGAGGTGGCGGCGTTGTCGGCGTTCGCGACCGACGGGCTCGTGCCGTCGTTGACGGTGCTGATCGACGTGCCGGTGCATGTCGCATCGGAGCGGCTGGCGGGCGAACGGGATCGGTTCGAGCGCGAGGGCGAGTCGTTTCACGATCGGGTTCGCCAGGGCTACCTCGACCTCGCCGCTGCCGACAGCGGGCGCTGGCGGATCGTCGATGGTTCCGCGGGGCTCGACGAGGTCGGCGCCGCGGTCGATCGCGTGATCGACGAGTGGTTGGCGACGGTGCACTCGTGACGGGTCGGACCGGCGAGCCGGGCCGATGGTGACCAGCGCGCAGGCCGGCGAGGCGAGCGCGTTCGTCGATCTCGGTGCCGGATCGGGCGGCGGGGGATGGGCCGGTGTCGTAGGCCAGGACGAGGCCGTGCGCGAGCTCCAGGCCTCGGCGACGGCGCCCGTGCATGCCTATCTGTTCGTCGGCCCCCACGGGTCGGGTCGGTGGGCGGCAGCCAAGGCGTTCTGCGCCGACGTGATCGCCCGTGACCTCGATGACGAGGCCGCCGAACGGGCTCGCCGTCTGATCGACCGCGACGGCTATGCCGATCTGGTGCGGATCGAACCGACCGGCGCGCAGTATCGCGACGAGGAGGTCGCCCGCCTCATCACCGAGGCGTCTCGGTCGCCGGTCGAGGGGCCACGCAAGGTCATCGTCGCGGACCGGTTCCACACGGCGAACCCGACGGTGGTCGGTCGCCTGCTCAAGACGCTCGAGGAACCACCCGAGTCGACGATCATCGTGTTGCTGGCCGAGGAGATCCCCGACGAGCAGATCACCATCGCCTCGCGGTGTGTGACGGTGCGGTTTCAGGCCGTTGCGCATCAGGCCGTGGTGCAGTGGTTGGTGGAGAACGGCGCCGATCCGGAGCAGGCCGACACGTTGGCGCTCGCCGCCGGCGGCGACCTGCGCCGCGCCGGCGACCTGGTGCGCGACCCTGGTGTGGGCGAGCGCCACGAGCTGTGGCGAGCGGCGCCGGGTCGCCTCGATGGCAGCGGTGCCACCGTCGCGGCGATCGTCGAGGATCTCCGTGCCGCGATCGACGCCGCGCAGGCGCCGATCGACGAGCGCCACGTCGCCGAGGTCGAGGCCCTCGCTGCACGAGAGGAGCAGCTCGGTACCCGGGGCTCGGGCCGCAAGGATCTCGAGACCCAGCACAAGCGAGAGGTGCGGCGGTTCCGCAGTGACGAGCTTCGCTTCGGCTTGGCGACCCTGGCGCGGGTCTACCGCGACCGACTGGTCGCCGGTCCACGCCGGGCCGATCGCGAGGCGCTCGATGTGGTGCGCGATGCGTCGGAGGCGTTGTTGCGCAACCCCAACGAGGCCCTGTTGTTGCAGGCGATGTTCCTGCGCCTCGACCGCAGCTGAGTTCGGCAGACCTGCAACGGAGTCGGCGTGTGCCTCGGTGAGTGGTCCCGGCGCCGAGAATGGTCGCCGGGGCGACCATTCTCGGCGCCAGAGCGCACCCGTCGTGGGCTCGGTCCCCGCCAAAGGGGCGCCGGGTCCGGTGTGGCGTTGATAGCGTTGCGATCTGCGCCCGAGTAGCTCAGTCGGCAGAGCAATTCACTCGTAATGAATAGGTCGGGAGTTCGATTCTCCCCTCGGGCTCGCAAGCCGCTGACCAGGCGGTTCGTTCTGGTGCGGTGGGCTGGCGGCGCTCGTCGGGCTGGTCGGCGGGGAGCGCATCGTTGCACAGCGTCACGAGAGCAGTTCATTGCGGCTCCGGGCAACCACAGCGCTCGAGTTCCAGCGGTGCCGACTATGGCGTTCGGGGGCTCGGGCGAGATCTTCAACGATGCGAATGCAGCAGTTGCCGCCGACACGGGACTCGAGGCGCAGGTCGTCGACGGCGAGCACGACGCTGCCTTCACGGGGCGTCGCCGCAGCCATGGAGGCCATTGTGCCGTTCTTGCGCGAGCACTGATCGGTACGACGCTGGGCCGGTGATGTTCTTGCGAGAGCAATTCGGGGGGGTGGCGTCGAAACAGGATCACGCTGGGGTGGGTCTGGTGTGTGCCTGCGAGCAGTTCGCCGAAGTCGGTGTGTGCATTGTTCGACGAGCGCATTCCGAAGCTGATCCGAAGAGGTTGAGGCTGTCCTCGACGAAGTCGTCTGGAGTCAGACCGAGGCTGCCGAATCACAGATCATCGAGGGCCTCGATGATCCGTCCGGCGTTGGCGGTGTCGACCAGCACTCACACGTCGGGGTCCTTGGCGAAGCGGGGGTGGCCGTGGGCAGCGAGCGCGTAGCCGCCGACGATCAGGAAGCGGACCTCACGATCGATGCACGACTCGATGAACTCGCTGAAGTCGCGGTCCAGCTCCATCGGGCCAACCGTAGTATTCGGCGCGCAACTCTTGGACGTGGGCCACGCGTTCGGAGGGTGGCCGGGTCAGCCACCAGTCCCGATCGGGGGATCGGTCGGCGTGTCGGCGCACGGAGACGACGCGAGCCATTGGTGCCATCGCCACGAGTGTAGGACGTCTCGGAGATCCGCTCGGAAGGCAGAGCAGGCCATCGCTGGTCCCCCGGCGCTCGGCCCCTCCCCTCGGGCTCGTAGGCCGCTGGCCATCTGGTTCGTGCTTGGCGGTGGCGGTGCGCAGTGTGCGCAGAGCGATTGATTGCGCGGGTAGGTCAATCTGTGGCCCGTCCTGGTCGGTCTCTGGGACAGCGCTCGTCAGGGACCGTCGTCGCCGGCTCTGAGGCCGCACGGTGTGGGTGGGACAGCTTCGCTGCGACGAGTCGCTGGGGCGCTGCCCTGGGTGAAGGTTCAGGGCCTGGTGTTACAGCAGCTGAGTAGAGTCGGGTGATGGCTCAGAGGATCTGGACTGCTGCCGAGCTGGAGGCGATGACCCCGGCCGAGGTCGATGCCGTCTTCGGTGACAGCATCGTGTGGGATCTCGATGACGCGCCGCCGGAGATGGTGGCTCGCGCCCGCGAGCTGGTCCTGCGTCGTATCGAACAGGCCGAGGCCACCGAGCGGCCTTGACCGCCTTCCGTCGAGTTGTCCGTGCGACGTCGTCGTTCTTCGAGGACCTCGACCGTCTGTTGGGCAGCGAGCGCGGTCCGAACGGCGAGCCGTCGGTGAACGACTTCCAGGCCATCGAGTTGCTGCGGATCGTCGACGTGTTCGCCGAGCAGTTCGAGGATCTTCCCGAACTGATCACCGGTCGAGGTGACTATCGGATTCTGGTGACGACCGGGACGCTTGCCCGTGCCATCACCGTCGTCGGTCAACGCACGCCGGACGGAGCTGTCGAGCTCATCTCGCTCGACATCGACCTCGACTGGGAATGAAATGACCCGGCAGCCATGGGATCACTAATCGCCCGAGTCGAGCGGTGTGCGGCGACAACGCTCGTGCTCGGGCACTCCGGTGGGCTGGAGGGATCGCTCGAAGCCAGCTCTCACCCGCGTCGGCGATGTTGCTGTGGTGAGAGTGATTCATTGGGTCGCACTGCGTCGTGGCCTGCGGGTTCGTGACCTGGGGGTTCGTGGTCGTGGCGCTGCGTCGGGTCTGGTTTCACTCGTAATGAATAGGTCGGGAGTTCGATTCTCCCCTTGGGCTCGCAAGCCGCTGACCAGTGAGTCCGTTGGCATCGGGTCGGAGAGCGTGGTGGCCTGACGGCGCTGGGCGCATCGGGGGCACCTCATCGGGAGCGGGGGCATCCGCAGACCTGATCGTCGCTGCTTGGCACGTCAACTCGGCATCCGAGCCCAGAGCCGGGCCGGAACTCCTGTGGAACCGTTCTCGCCCCGATGCCGGCAGGGGGTCTCGTCCTCAGACGGTCGACGCTGTAACCCTGGGCGCGCCCGGACGTCGGGTCAGGGTCGGTCGGAGTCCGAGCGAGGTCGCGTTGTCCGCTACGAAGCCAAGTCTGTCCCTCCATGACGCGCCGTTGCGACGCAGCGACCGGGCGCAGTGATGGTGCGATCCAGCTCGGACGTCGTGGTCGTCGGTACCGGCGAAGCTGCACTCGTTGCACGCGCCATCGGTGCGGTGCACACCACATGCCCGGACGAACTTGCTCCACCGCCGACCGGCTGGCTCGTGTGGGGACCGATCGACTTCGTTCACGAGCTTCGTTCTCAGGCGCCTGGCTCGCACATCGCGTGGCGCGTCGCCGGCCTCGACCTGCCGCTCGCAGAGCGTGACCATCGCGCGCTCGCGAGCATCGACCGGATCATCGTGGGCGACGCCGTGACGCAGGACCTCCTGGGTGATCACGGCCCGAGGTGCGTCGTGATCGAGTCGCTCCCGACTTCGGCGACGCACTGGCGTCCCACGGCGGGTGAGGTGCCAACGGGCCCGACCGTGGTCATCGCCGCCGACGCGCACACGGTGGGGGGAGCACTGGTGTCCATGAAGCAGATGCTCGACGGGGGTCTGCGCCGCTGTGACTCGTGCGGTCGAGCGGAGGCCGCGGCATTCGATCCCTCGTGCCTGGGGTTCGCCGAGCCGACGTCGTGCGGGTGTGGTGGCCATCGTGTCCGGCTCGCTCCACCACAGGTCAACTGGGTCGTGGCGATCCGCGGCGACGACGACGCCGGGGCGACGGCGATGTGCGCATGGCTCGAGATCGCGGACCGGGTCGCCGTCGTTGCCGAGGCCGATCTCGTGATCGACGAAGCGGATGTCGTCGTCGATACCTCGACGAGTGTCGACCAGGGGTGGGGCACCGGGCTCGCCATGGCCACGGGCGCAGGACTGATCACGGCAGCGATGCGATGTGGTGCCGAGTCGGCAACGGTGGGCACCCGCACCGAATCCGATGCCGACGGCAGAGTCCGCCACACGATGGACCCGGTCGACCTCCATCGAGTCCTGACCGATCGGCTTCGGGCTCCTCGCGCTGGCGTCGGCGGCACCGACATCCCGCCACGAGGCCGGTCCTCGATGACCGACGCCGAGATCGTCGATGCGTGGAGCGGCGTCGTGGACGAGCTCGTGAACCTGGAGCCACGGCCGGCGAAGTCCCGCCGACTGCGGTCGCTCCCGTCCGGTTGGCGGCAGCCATGAACGACCGTGTCGTGGTGTTCGGCCCTCATCCCGGCGGTACCCGGGGTTTCACGACGGTCTCGACGAATGTCGCTCGTCAGCTCGGGCGTCGTGGCTGGCGCGTCACCTATGTCGCGCTCGAACGGCGGCCCTTGCGGCCGGCCCCGGCCGATCTCGACGTCGTGGAGGTGACCGACCTCGACGACCTCGCCCCGGCGCTCACAGCCGCAGTTGGCTCCCGGGCCGAGCTGGTGTGCTTCGGCAACATCCACCACCTCGCCCAGGTGAGTGAGATCGTCGACCGCCTCGACGTTCGGTCCTCCGTCACGATTCGGGCGTACGTCGCTATCGATCATGCACCGCTCGGTGATGAGGTCCAGCGACTGACCGAGTTGTGTGACCAGGTCATCCCATCCACCTGGTTCGGTCGACGGGCGCTCTCCATGCTCGCCGCGAGCGCCGACCCGATCCCCCACGGGGTCGACACCGACGCGTTCCTGCCGCTCCATGATGCGATGCGTTCGTCGGTCCGCGCCGAGCTCGGCGCAGCCGAGGACCTCGTGCTGGTGGGGTGCTTCGGCCGCAACAGCGGTCACAAACGCATCGATCTGGCGCTGCGCACCTTTGCTCACGTCCACTGCGGCACCGCTTCGCGGTGCCTGGCCTGTGGGTGGCTGACCGTTCACGAGCTCGGCATCGACGGCGGACCGAGCATCGAGCCCGATCGTTGCCGAGCGTGTGGTGGTGATGCGCTGGAGGCCGAGACGCCCCGCCCCATGAGGATGTACCTCCACACCGACATCGTCGGACCGCCAGATCTGGCGTCAGGCAGGCGGGTCCGATCTCCTGCAGCTGGCCGACCGTCTCGGGGTCTGCGATGCCATCCGCTTCGCGGATCTCGCACGTCCCGACACGGGCGCGCCCCTCGGCCGGCTCGCGCACCTCATGGGCGCCTGCGATGTCCACGTCATGCTCTCCGAGGGCGCAGGCTGGGAGCTCACCGTGCTCGAGACCGCAGCCTGCGGGGTGGCCAACATCGTGACCGACCACGCTGCGCCGGCCGAATACGCACGACCGTTCTCGCGCATGGTCCCGGCCGGGCACCATCTGGTCGACTGGCGGGGCGTGAGGGCCATCGCCGACCTCGATCGTGCCGCCATGGCCCTGTGTGAACTCCACGACGACCCCGAAACGAGACACGGACTCGGTGTCGTCGGACGTGCGACCGCGCTGGAGTACGACTGGGATCAGGTGGGGGACATGTGGGACCGCCGGCTGCGAGAAAGGATCGCGGCATGAAACCGTTGTTGCTGGCCAACCGCGGCTTCCAGCTCGGAGGAGGTGAAGTCGGTCTCGTGATGCTCGCCGAGGGACTCGTCGAGCAGGGGATCGATCCCGTCGTGGTACTGCCGACACCCGGCCCGCTGCTCGAAGGAGTCCGGGTAGATCGCCGGGTGTGTGGCCGCAGGGACCTCCCGGCGGTGCTGCACGCTGCGTCCTCGAGCTGCACCGTGGTGCACACCTATTCCGCCGATGGGTTGCGTGTCGCCCACGAGGCGGAGCTCGGGTTGCCGCTGATCCTCCACGCGCTCGTCCCGAACGTGACCGTCCACGACCGGGAACTGGCGCGGATCGCCGATGTCGTGGTGGCCAACTCGGAGGCCACCGCTCGACGGTTTCGGCCGGCACCGAATATCCAGGTGATCTACAACGGCGTCGCGCCCTGGGCGATGGCGCGTGGCGGTTCGCCTCTGACCCGTCGAGGTCAGCAGACCATTGCGTTGCTCGGGGGCATCGGCCCGCGCAAGGGTCAACTCGATGCCTTGCCGGCGCTGCTCGAGCTGACCGCCCGGCGGAGCGATGTCGACGTCGTCTTCATCGGACGTACCCACGGTCCCCACGCACGAGTCCTCCGCCGCAGCATCGACGGGAACCCCCAGATGCGGATGGTGGGCTTCGTCCCGAATGCCGGAGCGCATCTGGCGGCCTTCGATCTCGTGCTCGTGCCCTCGAGGTCGGAGGGGTTCGGGCGCGTTGCCGTCGAGGCGCTCCGTGCCGGCACACCCGTCCTGGCAACGCCCGTGGAGGGACTGCTCGAGGCCCTCGCCGACCTGCCCGACCCCTGGCTCGGGCCAGACCCCGCAACATGGTGCGATCGCATCGAACGAGAGCTCGACACCCCGCACGTCGGTGCCGACCGGCTGCGCCGGGCAGGCGAGCGGTTCGACCCCGACGCGCTTTGTCGATGAGATCGTGTCCCTCCATCGCCGGCTCTCGTCGGTGGGGTCTCGTCGATGAGCCGCATGCGGGTCATCGTCCCGACGTATCAGCGCAGCCGCTGGCTCGAGGTCTGCCTGCGGAGCCTGGAGCTGCAGGACCATCCCGACTTCGACGTGACCATCATCGACGATGCCTCCCCGGATCCATCGGTGTCGGAGGTGGCCTCAGCCTTCTGTGCTCGCAACGGCTGGCAGCTGGTGCGCAACGACGAGCGCCGCCACGCGCTGTTCAGCCGGGCTCGGGGGTTCGACGCAGCGGACCCGCAGCCCGACGAACTGGTCTGTCTCGTCGACGGCGACGACTGGCTCGCCCACGACGGTGCCCTCCGTGCCATCGACGATGCGTTCGACGAATCGATCTGGCTCACCTCGGGGGGGATGCGCGCCGTGGCGACGGTGCCGGACCGTGCCCCGCGTGCCGATGGGTGGAATGCACTCCTCACCGACCGTCGCCGTGCCTTCGAATCAGAGCGGCGCCGGATCGTGTCCGAGCGCCTGTTCCGCGCGCTGCCGTGGTGCTACGCGCATCCCCACGTCTTCCGTCCCCACCTGTGGCGTGCAATCGACCGAGCCGACTTCACCATCGGGGGCGACCACTGGATCCGGCGGGGATCCGACATGGCCTACCTGTATCCGATGCTCGAGCTCGCAGGCGACCGCTTCCTCTTCCTCGAGGACGTGCATTACATCTACAACGTGCACGCTGACAACCTCGACGCCGACCCTCGGAGCCGGATGGCCCAGGAGCAGATCCGGCGCCACCTGTCGGCCAAGCAGCCGTATGCACCGATGCAAGCTGCCCGCCCGACCCGAGGAGGCTGAGGATGGCTCGGCCTCGCGGCGCCTTCGTCGAATTGAACATGCTCCACGGCGAGATGCTGCCCGCCTACGCGCACCTGGCCGAGCTCGCCGGGATCGACGCCGACTTCCACGTCCTCACCGAGAACCTGGCACTCGGACCGTTCGAAGGCACCGGGATCGAGGCGTCGGTGGTCCCCATCGATGTCGAGGACCCCCACGACCCCTGTCGAGACGACGTCCCGGCTTCGAGAGCGCCTGCTCGATGGCGGCTACGACTTCGTGTTCATGTGCACACCTGAGCCGCCGGACCGGCTCGACGTTCGCACTGAGCCTGCCGATGCCCAAGCTGATCGTCGTGCACACGCCAGGACCCGCCCTCCCCGACTCGCCGGGCGTCACCTGGGTGGTACTGAACGCCCTTGCGACCGAGCTGCATCCGCGCACGATGCTGCTGGATCCGTGGTTCGCCGGTCCGGTGCCCGACCGAACTCGGAGCGGGCCGACCAGATTCGGTGTCGTCGGAAACCTGCAGTTCCGTCGACGCAACTACGGCTCGCTCCTGCGTGCGCTCGACCGCATCCGCAGCGCCGGGCTGACGCCGGCTGACGTCGAGGTGCGACTCATCGGCCGCTGGACCGACGCCGATCTTCCGCTGGGTGTTCCGCTCGGGCTCGACGGGCCCCGCTTCTTCGCTGCAGCCGAGGACCGCGGCGTGGCCGACTTCCTGTCGGTCACCCCTGCCGCGCAGCTCTCCCATGTCGAGCTCCGCAGCGAGCTCGCAACGTGTCGCTACGCGCTGCCCCTGATCGACGATTTCTACGCACCGACCCGGCCCTATCTCGCCGGTAAGGCGTCCGGTGGGTTCGCACAGGCGGTCGCGCTGCTGCGTGTTCCTGTCGTCAACTGTCGCTTTGCTGCCGGCTCCGGGATCACGGCATTCCACGGGCACGACCTCGACGACGTCGGTTCGGCGATGCTGGCCACGCTCCACGACGACGACGATGCTCTCGTCGCCTCGCTCGCCGATGATCGAGATCGCGGTCTCGAGCGCTCGGCGGAACGTCTGCGGACGTGGGCCGAGGCGCTGTGACCGCGGGGCGCGACGGGAGGTCGCAGTGATGCAGGTGCTCGTGACCGGCGGCGGCGGATTCCTCGGGCGGCACCTCGTCAGGAGCTTCGTCGCCGACGGCGCAGAGGTCGACGTCGTCGAGGTGCGTGCCGTCCAGCCCGAATCTGGATGCCGGTCCTGGGTCACCGCCGACGCCGCCGGCTGGCTTCCCGCCGTCGATCGTCGCTACGACCTCGTCGTCCATCTCGCTGCACGCATCGGCGGACGCAGCGGCATCGAGCACCAGCCGTTCGTGGTGGCGTCCAATACGGGGCTCGATGCCGCTCTGTTCGACTTCGCGGCCCGAACCAGACCGGACCGGATCGTGTACCTGTCGTCGTCGGCGGTGTACCCGGTGAGTCGCCAGATGACGCTCGACGCCGAACCGTTGGACGAGGACGAAGTCGACCTCTCGGCCGCGGTGATCGGAGCGCCCGACCTCACCTACGGCTGGTCCAAGCTGTGCGGCGAACACATGGCTGGGCTGCTGCACGATCGCTTCGGTGTCGGCGTGACGGTCTACCGGCCGTTCACGGTCTACGGGCCCGGACAGGCCGACGACTACCCGTTGACGGCCATCGCACGACGTGCGCTCGAGAACCGGAACCCACTGACGGTATGGGGCAGCGGCCGCCAACAACGCGATCTCGTCTTCATCGACGACTTCGTCGAGCATCCTCGGCGCGACGTGGGCACAGGGCGTGCCGGGGAGGCCGATGAACATCGCCACCGGGAACGGCGACCTGCTTCGTCGACGTCGCCGCGTGTGCCGCCCGCATCGCCGGCTACGACGCCATCGTCGCACCGCTACCGGACCGTCCCGAGGGCGTGCGATGCCGCGTCGGGTCACCGAACCGCATCCCGGAGGCGCTCCGTCCCCGGACCTCACTCGAAGGCGGGCTGTCGAGACTCATGGCCTGGCTGGAGGACGGCTCGCCGGC
Source organism: uncultured Acidimicrobiaceae bacterium (assembly GCA_963716795.1). Classification (GTDB taxonomy): domain Bacteria; phylum Actinomycetota; class Acidimicrobiia; order Acidimicrobiales; family UBA8592; genus CAVQUE01. The sequence goes on from CAVQUE010000015.1 coordinate 633,769, forward strand.
GTAGGAACGATTCAGCGGATCTTGCGGAAGATCCGGTCGGTCACGACCATCTCGTAGCGGGGGTCGGGCTTCACGAGCAGCTCGACGACCATCGCCACCTGCGGCGTTGCGAGCTGCTCGGGCGTGTACCGGGTCGCCATGACATCGAGCCGTTCCCGATTCGTGGGCGATCCGGCGATGGTCCAGCCGTAGTCGTCGAAGTCGACATGGCCGCCGGGTCGCAGCAGTCGATCGACCAGCAGGAACGTCAGCGCGTCGTGGCACCACGTGTGGGCGCCGTCGATGTAGACGTAGTCGAAGATCGGTGCGCGCTGCTCTGCCAGCAGACGACCGAGCGACCAGGTGTAGGAGTCGAGCGCCCGGTCACTGTTGGGGTGGGCGACGACGTTGGCGTGGCCGGCCTGCGCCAGTCGTTCGACCACCTGGGCGACCCGGGCCTCGAAATCGAAGACGTGGACGACGCCGTCCGATCCGACGTGATCGGCGAACACGAGCGTCGTGTCACCGTCGCCCACCCCGATCTCGGCGATCGACTGCGCGGACGTCGTCCGTACGAACGCCCGGGTGCAGGCGCTGCCGAGCACGGGGCCCGCGACTCCGCGCCCGGTCCACCGACGGTGCCGGCGGTGTGGAGGCAGGCCGCAGTGACGCCAGGAACGGACGCTCATCGGCGTCGCAGGGGAGGGCAGCCGTACCCGGTCGGCCGCTGCCTGGCTGCGCTCGGTCGACCGCGTCCCACTCGAGTCGTTCGAGATGCCATGCGTCGGCGCCGTCGCCCTCGATGGTGATCTCCAGATCGACCGTCGAGCCCGGACCCAGCACGCCTCGGGGGATCGTGATCGCCTCCCGCTCGGGGTCGAGGCACACAGGCGGTCTGCCGTTCACTCGCACGGCGAGCCGGATCGGCATCGCCGAGCGGCTGCCCAGCCGGATCAGGATGGTCTCGCCGTAGCCCCCAAGATGTGCCCGATGCAGGCGGAAGCCGACACGGGCACCTGTGCCGTCCATCTCGACGCCGCGATCACCCATGTCTCGACAGCCTCGGCCGAGGTGGAGCCGCCTGCGTGAGTTCCGCGCCAGTCGGCTGGTCCTCGATGAGCAGCGTCGGGTGGTGGTCGAACGCCCGCACCGCAGCCCGCCGGTCGGCGACGAGGTCCGGATCGAGGACGTCCAGGGGAACGGTGCGCGAGGAGGTGATCGCCTCGCACACGGGGAATCGTCGAACGAGCTGGCGAGACCAGTCACGGTGCTGCCGAGCGAGGAAGGCCCGGGTCGAGGGATGGAGGAAGCCGGCCGGGTCCTCCTGCCGGGGCAGGTCGCACAGCAGGTCGACCAGGCGTCTGTGCGCGGCGCGTCGATGCCGCTGCGCTTCCGCCTCGTCGAGGAGGTAGGCGTCGATGATCGTCAGCGACCGGTTGACGAGATGCCGGGGTCTCGCGAAATCGTCGTCGATCGACCGGCCGAGGGCGGTGACGAAGTCGGCGACGGTGCCGGCGCTGCCGATACGGGCGGGTACGTATGGCCGGACCCGCACGGCGTCGAGCCCCATCCACCTCGCCACAGAAGCGATGTGGGTACCTGCCAGCCCGGCGCGCTCGTGGAGCTGGCGCCAGGTTTCCGGAGCGAGCTCGGATGCCGGCAGCGCGGCATCGATCGCCGTTGCGGCCGGTAGGCGGCCGTCGGCGATGACCGAGAGGAGGTCCGACTGTGCTGCGTCCACGGGGTTGCGGACATACACGAGGACCTGCGCCCCCGGACGGGTGGCAGCGGCCAGTTCCACGAGGGAAGCGATCCGTGCGATCTCGGACCCGTGGAACCTCGCCATGATCTCGCCACTCAGCACCACGGTGTCGGCATTCGACGTCCACGATGTCCTCGACGAGGCCGTGCAGGATCTCCGCGTCCGGGGCAGGGGGTCGCAGCCCGAGCAATGCAGTTCGGTGACCGTTGTTGCGACCGAGACCCGTTGCGGGGATCGAGACGCCTCGATCGGCGAACCAGTCGCGGTTCATCGCCAGGCTCTCCTGGAGCGCCGTCGTACCCGTCTTGGGGATGCCGGTGTGCAGGACGAGGCACGGACGTCCGCTCATGTGACGCCTGCGCTCGTCGACCCGCACGGCCCCATGGTCGTGAGTCGTCCGTAACCGAACGGTGGGGCGGATCGTCTCGGTTGCCGTGGCCGTGCACAGCAGAGGAGTCGAACCGGTGCGTCCTCGATGGAACCCATGAGGTCGGGACGGCGCGGTGGTGCCTCGGTTACAGCGGACGACGGGCCGGGTATCGACTGGGACGGCCCGGTGATGGCATCGTCGGGCTACGCGACGCTGGCCCGGTACTTCCTACGCGGGCTCGGCGAGCGGGGCGTGCATCCATGCGTGCTCGATCGGTCGATCGACCCGTCGATCCTGGCGGACGAGCTCGCCGACGGACGCGATCTCTCGACCTGGTCCTCCATGTTCCGCCACGAGACGGCGGACCTCCTCGTGTCGTGCAGAGGCCCGATCGCCCGGGACGGCCACGACGCGTTCGCACGAGCGCGTCGGCGCCGCCCCGACGGGGGCCACCAGGTCGGCCTGACGATGCTCGAGACCGATCGGGTCCCTTCGGCGTTCGTGCGAGCGTGCAACCGCGTCGACCGCGTGTGGGTGCCGACGTCGTTCGTCCAGACGAGCTTCGTTGCGTCGGGCGTGGATGCCCATCGGTTGGAGGTGGTCGCTCCCGGGGTGCCCGTGCCGGCGGACCCGGCGGCGGTCGAGCCCTACCCGCTGCCACCCGCCGAGCGGATCTTCCTGTCGGTGTTCGCCTGGGGGTGGCGCAAGGGTTGGGACGTGCTGATCGAGGCGTACGTGCGTGCGTTCGCTCGAGACGACCAGACACTGCTCGTCATCCGGTCGTCGCCACCCGAGCCGGGCGGACCCACCATCGACGACCGCATCGACGCCTTCCTCGCGGACCTGGCCATCGATCGCTGCCGGGCCCCACGGATCGCCGTCATCGACCACACCGTGCGCGCGAATCACATGGCAGCGCTCTACGCGGCCGCCGACGCGTTCGTGCTCCCGAGCCGCGGCGAGGGTCTCGGCCTGCCCTATCTCGAGGCAATGGCGGCGGGCGTGCCCGTCATCGCCACTGCCTGGTCGGGCCAGCTCGACTTCCTCGACGAGCACAATGCGCTGCTCGTCGACATCGACGGGTTCGACCCGAGCAGGCGACACCCCCGGCGGCGTCGATCACAACTACGACCCCGATCATCGCTGGGCGTCACCCTCGGTCGAGCACACGATGCAACGGCTGCAGCAGGTCGCCCTCGACCCCGCGGGCGCCGCAGCGATCGGTCGTCGGGGCCGCAAGACCGTGATCGACGCCTGGACCCTCGACCACGGCGCCGACCGGTGTCTGGCCGCCCTGCAAAGGGTGGCGGACGAGTTCCCGCGTCGGGCGGCCGACACGAGTTCGGCGCCCGGCGGCGGTGTCGTGGACCGGCGAGATCCACGGGGTGTCCGGGCCGGCCGCCGAGGCCCGCTGCCTGCTCGCCCAGCTGCGATGCAGGGCCGTCGATCGCCGCGCGCCACGTCGGTCGAGGCCGGGTCGCGGCGCGGATCGGCGCGACGAAGCCGAAGGCCTCGGAGCGCTGCTCGACCGCCGGGTCGCCCCGCAGTACGTGCGCGTCCTGCATGGGCCCTGGTGGGCGTTGGGCCGCGATCCCGACGCTCGCGCCACGGTCGGGCGTGTCACGGAACTGCCGCCGGCGCTCCCTGCCGACGCGGCACAGCGTCTGGCGAGCCTCGACGAGGTGTGGGTGCCGTCCACCCGCGCCCAAGCGATCGTGGTGTCGGCAGGCGTCGACCCCGAACGGGTCGTCGTCGTCCCGACACCCCTCGCCGATCGCTTCCGGCGCGGACCGAACCCCGAGCCGTCGCGCCCGGCGCCGACTCATTGTTCGGTCGACCGGCGCTGGCGACGCTGCATGCGGCTGGGATGCCCTGGTACGTGCGTTCTGCCTCGAGTTCGCCGGCGATCCCGTCGATCTGGAGCTCCGGTTGACGGTCGGAGGCCGGTGGCCGACGTGCGAAGCGACGTCGCGGACATCGCTGTCGTCGCTGCCGTCGGGTTCGTCGGCCGTCGAGCGGATACGGGTGATCGCAGAGGTGTTCGACGAGCACGACCTCGTCGCCTGGTACCGGGGAGCGTCGGTCTTCGTCGACTGCAGCCGCCGGGACGGTCTCGGGCGCGCGGCGCTGGAGGCCGCGGGCCTCGGGGTCCCGGTGGTGTGCACCGACGTCGCATGTCGTTCCGAGTGCTCACCTCATCGGTCGTGCACATCGTGCCGTTCCGCCACGGTCCGCGCCATGTCGCTGTGCCGGCAGACGAGACCCGATTCGGGGTGTGGGGGGACCCCGACATCGACGCGCTCCGGGCGGGACTTTGCTCCATCATCCACAACCGATTGCCGCAGGTGAGCGAGCCACTCGTGCCGCCGCTGCTGTTGGTGCCGCATCCTCGGCCCGCTCGGTCGCCGACCTGGTTGCCGAGCGTCTCGCATCTTGTGGGATCCTCGTTGTAACCGGGGGCCCCGCGTGTCGTCGTGTGCTCGAACGACGAGAGTCGATGACGGAAAGAGGATGCAGCCATGTCGGTGGAGAAGGCGAAGGAGTTCCTGGTCGTGTTGGCCGATGACGACGAGGCTGCGGCACGCGTCGATGCCGCATATGTGGCGGCGTTGCGTGCGGAGGCGGCGGCGAGCGGTTTCGAGGTGAGCGACGACGACCTCACCGTTGCGCTCGCCGAGATGACCGGCCTGGGCGACGACGAACTCGCCGACGTGACGGGCCATATGTGGAACGACACGATGCTGTTCTCGAGGGGCCCGTCGGTGGCCTTCGGGAACCCGCTGGGCTTCCAGACCCGGCGGTTCGGTCGCTGAGACGCTGTAACCCACGCGGTGCCGAGGACGTCTTGGCCGCGCGAGCAACCCGCGAGTGCGCTGCGGAACGGGAGGTGCACCATGTCGGTGGAGAAGGCGAAGGAGTTCCTGGTCGTTTGGCCGATGACGACGAGGCTGCGGCCCGCGTCGATGCCGCGTACGTGGCGGCGTTGCGTGCGGAGGCGGCGGCGAGCGGGTTCGAGGTCAGCGACGACGATCTCGCCGCTGCGCTGGCGGAGATGACCGGTCTCGGCGACGACGATCTCGCCGAGGTGAGCGGGCTTCATCTGACAGGGACTCGCTCTTCTGGTTCAAGGATCCGACCGCCGGCTTCGGCAATCCGCTCGGTTTCCAGACCTCGGCGGTTCGGTCGCTGAACCAGTCGCAGCGCGGCGCGCCGAGCGTGCACGCACGGTCCGTTCCGGATCGGGCGCGTCGACCCCTCGAGGCAGTGGTCGTGATGGCGACTCATCAGGGCGTCGAGACCGTCGACCGCGCTCTGGCGAGCGCGGCGACGAGCATCGAAGCTTCCGGCAGGCGGGTGGTCCTGTCGGTCGCGGACGACGCGTCCAACGACGGCACGGTCCGTGTCGTCGAGGATTTCGCCGCGAGATTCCCCCGTGCCGACGATCGTCACGAGGCGCACCGTGAACGGCGGGACGGGCGCCGCTCGCAACGTCGCTGCCGCAGCGCAGTCGATGCCCCGGTTCTGCTGTTCCTCGATCAGGACGACGAATACCTGCCCGATCATGTCGGACGGTGCCTCGACCGCGCTCGACGAGGACCGCCGGCTCGACTACGTCCGCACCGGGGTGCTGTTCGACGATCCCGTCCATCCGGACTGGTCGCAGGCCATCGGGCGTTCGCTGACGCAGACGCTGGCCGTCCGTCGCCACCTGCACCGCATGGTCGGCGGCTTCATCGAGGATCCCGCAGTCGCTGCTGTGGGCTGCGACGACGTCTTCTACAACCGTCTCGTACATCGCTGGGGAAGAGGAGCGACACTCGACGCTGCCACCGTCCGATTCCGTCGTCGCCCCGGCAACTCCTTCGACCGGCAGTACGAACGCAAGTTCAGCCGGCCCAGCCGACGAAGCATGCGACACCCTCGACGAGCAGCGCCGCGGTCATCTGCCGGCGGCGCTGGAGGCCTTCGACCGCGCAGCGCGCTCGCCGTCGGTCGCGCTCGGGCGCAGCGGCCCGCGCTCACCTCGAGGATGGGGCCGACCCGTGGAGCCTGAACATCGAGCCCGTCCAGGCGTCGGACAGCGGTCCCTCGACCGCCGAAATCCTCGACATGCCGGTGTCGCAGCTCGTCGCGTCCTGGCAGCAGCGATCGTTGCGCACCAGCTTCGCTGGCGTGCAGATGATCAAGAACCCGCTCGATGCCTGGGTGCTGCAGGAGCTGATCTCCGAGCTGCGCCCGACGACCGTGGTCGAGGTCGGCTGTTTCCGGGGCGGGACGATGCTGTACCTGGCCACACTGCTCGACGTCCTCGGGGCCGGGCGGGTGGTCGGTGTCGACAAGCGGCCGGAACTCGTCGACCGCCGGGTACTGGATCACTCGCGTGTCGAGTTCGTGGCGGGCCGGGCCACCGAGGTGGTCGATCAGGTCGCAGCAACGATCGACGACGACGGACCGGTGATGGTCATCGAGGACTCCAATCATCTCGAGACCCACACCCTCGAGGTCTGTCGTGCCTACGGCCAGTTGGTGACGGTCGGCAGCTACCTGATCGTCGAGGACACCGGACTCGTCGCCGGCCCCGGTCCCGGCGACGACGGTGGTCCGGCCGCAGCGGTTGCGACCTTTCTGGGCGAGGACGATCGGTTCGTCGTCGACCGGTCCTGTGAGTCCTTCGGGGTCACGCTCCATCCGGGGGGTTGGTTGCGCCGAATTCGCTGAGCCGCAACGAGCACCTGCGATGTGTTGGCGACATGCGTGCGCGGGCCCCACCCATGCGCCGGCGATCTGTTGGCGAGAGCTACTCGCCGGGTTGCCCTCGCTCGCTTGCTCGACTTCGCAGCCCTAGTGTGGGATCTTCCAAGTGTTGGGGGCTGCCTTGGACATGCTCGAGGTCGAAAATGACGGACGTACTACCTCGGCGGTCGTTGCCGGTACGGGTGCGCCTGTGCTTTTGTTGCCTGGCTTCCTGCAGTCTGCGCAGCGCTTCGTGGACGCCGGTTGGGTCGATGCGCTGGCCGAGCGCTTTCGGGTCGTCGCCGTCGACCCCCCGGGGTTCGGGCGGGCGTCGAAGCCACACGACGCCGATGCCTACGCAGCTGAGGCCTTCGTTGCTGATGTGTTCGGTCTGTTCGACCAATTGGGCATCGACCGGGCGCATCTCGTCGGGTACTCCCAGGGGTCGGGACGTGCCTGTCATCTGGCGCACAGGCACCCCGAACGGACGCGGTCGCTCGTGTTCGGCGGAGCCCCCCTGTTCGATCAAGGGGCCCGATTTCGCGAACTCGGGTTCGATGTCGACGCCATGTTCCAGCAAGCGATCGACGGGTTGAAGGCCTCGGATTGGCCTGCGTTCTGGGAGGTGTTCCCGGCGCCGCTCTCCGAGGACACCAAGAGGTTCCTGGAGTCGACCAACGAGCCCGTGTCCGCCGGCTACGTGCTGGAGGCGACGCGGGCTGCATTTCCACCCTTCGAGCCTCCGACGGTGCCGACCATGGCGTTCTGGGGCTCGGGCGAGATCTTCAACGATGCGAATGCAGCGGTTGCGGCCGACGCAGGGCTCGACGCGCATGTCGTCGCCGGCGAGCACGACGGCGCCTTCACGGGCGTCGCCGCAGCCATGGAGGGCATCGCTCCGTTCTTGCGCGCGCACTGATCCGGCCGACGCTGCGCCCGAGCTGTACGCATTCCTGGAACGTCTCTGACACTTCAGAGCTCATTGCGTCCGGCGACGGCGGCGACATCGCAGTCCGGTCGAGGCCTCAAGTTCCGGCCGCGCTCTGCCGATGACCTCATCCCCGGCATATCGCCGGGATCGTGAACGCAACTGCGCCCACCGATGCCGGCGCTCCCGCGGAGGTTCAAACATGGCCGAGACACCCGACCCCGGTGCCGGATGCCACTGGCCCCGAGCCGGTGGGAGATCCCACAACACCGTGGTACCAACGTCCCGCGGCCTTGATCGGCGCGGCGGCCGCTGCGGTCGCCATCGTCGTGATCATCGTGATCGCCGCAACCGGCGGAGACGACGAGGACCAGGTGGAGGCCGGGGAGCCGACCGTGGCGCCCACCGAGGAGCCGACCGAGGAGCCGCGGCGGAGCCGACCGAGGAGCCTGCGGCGGAGCCGACCGAGGAGCCTGCGGCGGAGCCGACCGAGGAACCCACGGCGGAGCCGACCGAGGAACCCACGGCGGAGCCGACTGCGGAACCGACCGAACCGCCGGCAGATCTGGTGGACATGCCGGCATCGGGCGTCACCGGCGTCCTGGCTGCCTACGGCAGCTTCCCCGACGAGGCGCTGCCGTTCCCCGACGGAACCGTCACGGCGCACTGGTACCAGTGGGACGGCTCCTATGTGGTCGTCTACGCAGGCTGGGCGGTGGACGAGTCCAGCCAGTGGTGTCCGGGCAACTCGATCAACAAGGGAGGCTCCTTCGAGAGCATCTCCAACGGTCCCGTCGGCTCGGAGGGTTGTGAGCCCGCCGATGCATTCGAAGACACACCCACGACGATCGTCGAACCACCGCTCGGGCCGCGAGTGTGTGGACCGCTCGTGATCTACACCACCGCCATCGCGGTGGAAGACAGCGACGGAGCGGGCAATCTGCTCTTCGGGACCGTCGAGCGCTACGACGGCTCGGCGTTCGTGGGCTCGACCAGTCAGGCGCCCGTCGACGCGGCGGCGACACCCGAACTCGATCCCGGCGCTCCGGGTTACCAGGTGCCGGACGGCTTCGTACCCGATGGCGCTACCGAGATCACCTGCGCTTCGTGACCGTCGCTACCTGATGAGGCCCGCCGGGGCACCGCCGGCGACGGGCCAGGAGAAGTGCAGCGTGGTTCGGGTCAGCTTCCAGATGCCGTCGACTCGCTGACACTCGTCGATGTAGGTGCCGTAGAGGACCACTGGCTGCTCCTTCGGGGTGCCGTCGTCGTTGCGGAAGACGATGTCGGTGAGGAACCACGAGGCGGTGGCGGTGTCGCCGCGCAGGTCGACCTTCGGGTTGGTCACCGCGTGACGACCGTGCGCGAAGGGGGCCGTCCGGTCCTTGTCGGGCCCGAAGTACGGCGCCCACCCCGTTCGCAGTGCTTCCTTGCCCTCCCAGGTTCCGAAAGGACCGAAGTCGCAGACGGCGTCGTCGGTGTAGAGGTCGAGCAAGGCCGACGAGGTCGCCACCGTCGAAGTGGTGGGTGTAGTCGAGGCGCAGACTTCGTACGTCCTCGAGGTCATTGAGTTCCTGCAGTGTTCGCATCACCGATGTCTACTGCACCGCCGCCTCGGATGCTGTGGCGCGTCGGCTCCGGCCGAAGAGGGCGAGAGCGGAGCGTCTGCACTGCGTTCTCGACTCCGACTCGGCGCTCCGGCCACGGGACCTACCGGCTCCAGCCTGCGGTAGGGTCCCGTCGACAGGGGGTCTCGTGAACGGCATCGGCGACTACGGGGTGATCGGCGACTGTCATTCGATGGCGTTGGTCGGAATCGACGGCTCGATCGACTGGTGCTGCTTTCCCCGCTTCGACTCGCCGTCGGTGTTCTGCCGCGTACTCGATGCGGACCGAGGCGGCTCGTTCCGGGTTGCTCCGTCGGCGCCTGTGCGCCGGGTCGAGCGGTCGTACCTGCCGGCGACGAACGTGCTGTCCACCCGGTTCATCACCGATGAAGGGGAGCTGGAGATCACCGATTGCATGCCGGTCGGTCGCTTCGACCCTGCTCGGCCGGCAGCGGTCGAGTCGCGGCATTCGATCCTGCGCCGCATCCGGTGCGTCGGTGGACGCGTGACCGCTCGAGTCGATGTGGCACCTCGTCTCGAGTACGGGATGGTCATCCCGCGGTTCACGCCGACCTCGGACCGTGCGGGCTCGATGATCGGCGGTCCCGATGCGCTGTGGCTCCGAGCGTCTCGTCCCGTCGATGTGACGTCCGATCATGTTCGCGGCCTCGTGGGACCTCGCCTCCGACGAGGAGGAATGGATCGAGGTCGCCTGGACCCCAGCCGCGGGTGCTGATCCGTTCGGGGACGGAGGACGGCCGGCCGGCGATGGTCGACCGGTTCGCCGACACGGTGTCGTTCTGGGAGAACTGGTTCGATCGGTGCTGCTCCTACGAGGGCGAACACCATCGAACGGTGCATCGCTCGGCGCTCATCTTGAAGGCGCTGACCTACGCGCCGACCGGCGCGGTGGTCGCTGCCGGCACGACATCGCTTCCGGAGTGGATCGGAGGCGAACGCAACTGGGACTACCGGTTCACCTGGATTCGAGACGCCACCTTGACGCTCGCCTCGTTGGTCATCCTCGGTTCGCTCGGTGAGGCCGACGCGTTCAAGGGATGGCTCGAGCGCACCGGCGCAGGCCGCCCCGATGATCTGCAGATCATGTACCGGGTCACCGGTGAGCGCCTGCTGCCAGAAGTGGACCTGACCCATCTCGCCGGCCATCTCGGCTCGAGACCGGTACGCGTGGGCAACGGCGCCGCCAACCAACTCCAACTCGACTCCTACGGTCAGCTCATGGACGCTGCGCACCTCTTCTCTCGGGCAGGCGGCGAGCTGACGCCGTCGAATGGTGCCTTCCTGACCCAGCTGGCGGACCTGACCGTGGGGGCATGGCGTCACCCCGACCAGGGCATCTGGGAGATCCGTGACGAGCCCCGCCACTTCGTGCACTCGAAGCTCAATTGCTGGGCGGCCCTCGATCGGGCGGTGCGCATGGCCCGGGCCGGACAGCTGCGCGGGCCGGTCGAGACCTGGGAACGAGAACGGGATCTGCTCGCCGACTGGTTGCTGAGCGAGGGTTCACCCGATGGCTGGTTCGTGCAGGCGGCCGGTCGCGCGCGTGGCCGACGCCTCCACCCTTCTCGTTCCGGCGCTGGGCTTCCTCCCGGTGGCGCACCCGTCGGTGGCCAAGACGATGGAGGTCGTGGCGCGCGATCTCGGAGACGGTGTCCTGCTGCGACGCTACTTCGAAGCCGACGGTCTCCCGGGCGAGGAGGGGGCCTTCCTGCTGTGTTCGTTCTGGCTGCTCGATTGCCTCATCCACGCCGGCCGCATCGACGAGGCCGATGAGCTGATCGACTCGCTGCTCTCGTTGTCCAACGATGTCGGGGTGTTCGCCGAGATGGTCGACCCGGCCACCGGTGAAGCGTTGGGCAACATGCCACAGGCGTTCACGCACATGGCGGTGGTGACCTCGTGCGATGCCCTCACGGCGGCGCGGCGCGGTCAATTGCCGCCGCCCACCGAGGCGTTCTCGTTCGCAGAGGCTGCGCTCGCACGCCGAGCCTGAGCGGCCGGCTGGTGAGATGCCGGAGCCGACGACCCGTGGGCCCAACACACCCGCGCGGGATGGGATGGACCATGTGATCCGAGGGTCATGGCTTCGGCTCGAGGATGATGAGGCCGTTCCCGGTGTTCGAGGTGGGCACGTGATAGCTGCGGTAGACCTCGGTGACGTCGGCACCGAGGGCGCCGCGCATGAGTAGCCACATGATCAACTCGATGCCTTCGGAGCCGGCCTCACGCAGGTAGTCGACGTGGGGGACCCGGGCCTGTTCTTCGGGTTCGGAGACGAGCGCATCGAGGAAGGCGAGGTCGAACTCGGCGTTGATGAGCCCGGCCCGCTCTCCCTGCAGTTGGTGGGACATGCCGCCCGTGCCGAACACTGCGACTCGTTCGTCCGCCGGATATGAGGCGACGGCTCGACCGATGGCCTTGCCGAGTTCGTGGCACCGATGTCCCGAGGGCGGTGGGTACTGGACGACGTTGACGCACAGGGGGATGACCTTGCAGGGCCAGGCCTCGGGGCGGTCGTAGAGGACCGACAGCGGAACGGTGCACCCGTGGTCGATCGCGAGCTCGTTGGCGATCGTGAGGTCGAACTCGTCGGCGATCAGTGTGTCGACCAGATGCCAGGCGAGCTCGGGGTGGCCCTGGGCGGTCGGCACCGGACGGGGGCCGTAGCCCTCGTCGGCTGGTGCGAACTCGGATGCGACGCCCAGGGCGAAGGTGGGGATGAGGTCCAGCCCGAACGTGGACGCGTGGTCGTTGTAGACGACGATGGCGACATCGATGTCCTGGTCGGCCATCCAGGCGCGGGCTGGGGCGATCTTGTCGAAGTACGGCGCCCAGTACGGATCGTCACGCTTGTCGGCGTCGATGGCAGCGCCGACGGCCGGGACGTGCGAGCAACCGATGCCGGCGACGATGCGGGCCATCAGTGACCCTCGTGCGCGCTGCCGGGCGAGGTGTCGTCTCGGTGGTGGCCGGCGAACCGGTTGCCGTCGATGGACCGTCCGCCGGCGATCATCATGTCGGAGAACTCCTCGGTGGTCACCCCGGACATCGAGGCCCCGATGTCCTGCATGCTCAGTCCGTCGAAGGCGGCCAGCTTGTACATGTAGTAGATGTTGCCGCCCAGATGGAGCATGGCGAGCCAGTCGCGTCGTTCGACGGCGTCGCGTTGTGCCGGGGTGATCGGCCAACGATCGAGCCAGCCGGCGGCATCTGTGGCGAGGGCCTCGCGCTCGACCGGATCGTTGAGCGAGCCGAGCATCGTGTTCAGCGCATATCCCTGGCGGCTGCGCCGCCCGTCGAAGACGTACGTACCGGGGATGTCGTCATAGGGCCGGGTGGTCATCACACTGCACGCAGCTCGTCTCGTCTGGTAGATGCGTGTGCGAGTATTGCGCTTGTGCAGAGGATTGTCGACAATCCGTGGAGGGCTCCTCGATGATCATCGACTGCCACGGGCACTACACCACGACGCCGCCCGGAGTCGGGGCCTGGCGCGACGCCCAGAAGGCCGCCGTTGCCGCTGATCCCGACCACGTCGGCGACAAGGGTGTGATGGCGGTCACCGACGACGAGATCCGCGAGAGCCTCGAGGGAGCGCAGCTGGCACTGCAGCGCGCCCGCGGCACCGACCTGACGCTCTTTTCGCCCCGCGCCAGTTGGATGGGTCATCACGTCGGCAACGCACACACCTCCCGCTTCTGGACCGAGCACCAGAACGACCTGGTGCGTCGGGTGTGCGACCTGTACCCGGAGAACTTCGCGCCGGTGTGTCAACTCCCGCAGTCGCCCGGCGCACCCATCGAGCCGTCGGTGGCCGAGCTCGACCGGTGCGTCTCGGAGATGGGATTCGTCGGGGCGAACGTCAACCCCGACCCGACCGGTGGCTACTGGACCGGTCCGCCGTTGTGGGACCGCTACTGGTGGCCGCTCTGGGAGAAGCTGTGTGAGCTCGACGTGCCCGCCATGATCCATGTGAGTGCGGCGTGCAACCCGAACTTCCACACCACCGGATCGCACTACCTGGGTGCGGACACCACGGCGTTCATGCAGGCCCTGTCGTCGGGGTTCATGCGTGACTTCGACGGCCTCCGCTTCGTGGTGCCCCACGGCGGCGGGGCCGTGCCGTATCACTGGGGTCGGTTCAAGGGGATGGCCCAGGATCAGGGTTGGGATTTCGACTCGCTGTTCGATCACATCTGGTTCGACACCTGCGTCTACCACCAACCGGGCATCGACCTGCTCACGGCGGTGGTGCCGACGGACAACATCGTGTTCGCATCCGAGATGGTCGGCGCGGTCCGCGGCGTCGATCCCGCGAGCGGCCATCACTACGACGACACGTTGCGGTACCTGCGTGCGGCGCCGATCGACGACGCGGCACGGGCAGCCGTCGTCGATGCCAACATCAGGCGGGTGTACCCCCGACTGGAACTGCCCCGGACAGCGGAGGACGCACCATGACCGCCTCGAATCGGCCGCATCGCGGGAACGGCCGCGGTGCGGCGACGCGACACGTCGTCGTGCGCACGATCGACCGGGCGCCGGCTGCGACCGTCGACGCCCTGGCGCCGATCGGCACCGCCACGATCCACGAGGCCATCGGCAGGCGCGGGTACCTGGGCCCCGACATCACCCCGATCCAGCGGGGGCGCGGATCGCGGGTTCCGCCGTCACCGTGTCCTGCCACCCCGGCGACAACCTCATGATCCACGCCGCCGTCGAGGTCTGCGGGCCAGGCGACGTCCTGGTCGTTGCCGTGACCGCGCCCTCGTCGCATGGCGCGTTCGGCGACCTACTCGCCGGGTCCGTGCAGGCGCGAGGGGTTCGGGGTCTCGTGATCGATGCGGGTGTACGCGACACCGAGGACCTTCGTCAGATGGGCTTCCCCGCATGGAGCCGGCACGTGTCGTGCCAGGGAACGGTCAAGGCAACGCCCGGATCGGTGAACGTGCCGGTCGTGATCGGCGGCATCGTCATCGAACCGGGCGACGTGGTGTGCGCAGACGACGATGGCGTCGTGGTGGTGCCGCGTGGCGAGGCGGCATCGGCCGTGTCTGCGAGCGAGGCCCGCCTCGCCACCGAGACAGCCACCCGCGTCCGACTCGAGGCCGGCGAACTGGGCGTCGACATCTACGGGTTGCGTGGCCTTCTGGACGATCTCGGCGTGGTCTATCTCGACTCGATCGAGGATCTCGGCGACGGCGACTCGCCGTGACGGTGCCCGCCGTCGCCTCGTCGAGGGTCGCAGTGTTCGGCCTCGGGGAGGCGGGTTCGGCGATCGCAGCGGACCTGGTCGCGGCGGGAGCCACGGTGACGGCCTACGACCCGGCGCCGGTGGTCGGGGTCGCAGGAGTCGACCGGGTCCGTGATCCGGTCGAGGCCGTGCGGGGCGCGGATGTGGTGCTGGCGGTGACCGCTGCCGCCGACGCCCACGAGGCGCTCACCCAGGCGCTCGGGGCGATCGCTGCGGGAACGCTGTACGCCGACCTGGCAACGGCGTCGCCCGCTCGCAAGCAGGAACTCGCCGGCGATCGCCGCAGCCGGCGGCCTGGTGTTCGTCGACGTCGCGCTCATGTCCACGGTGCCCGGCAAGGGCATTCGGACGCCGGCGCTCGTGGCCGGCCCCGGCGCCGAGTCCTACCGGACCTGGTTGGCTCCGGTCGGGGTGGGCATCGAGGTGGTCGGAACCGAACCGGGCGCGGCGGCCACCCGCAAGCTGCTGCGCAGCATCGTGATGAAGGGATTGGCGGGGCTCGTCATCGAGGCCATGCGAGCGGCGAACGCCGCCGAGTTGGGTCCCGAGCTGTGGGAGGAACTCGTACGCGAGATCACGGCGATGGACGAGGCATTCCTCCACCGTTTGGTCACCGGCACCGGTCCCCATGCGGTACGGCGCTTGCACGAGATGGAAGCCGCGACCGAGCTCATCGCCGAGCTGGGCGTGGTGCCTCATCTCACCGACGGGACGGTGGCCAACCTGCGTGCGGTGCCGCTCGAGGGTCTGCCGGCGCTTCCCGTCAGGCCGGCGCCTCGGTCCACCGGGACAGAACCTCGATGACCGACCGCAGATGCAGGTCCATCTCCGCAGCGGCTCTGTCCTCGTCGCCGGCGACGATCGCGGCCACGATCGCACGATGCTGCCCGAGCGACGTCTTGGCGCGCCCTGGCATGACCGCCAGTCGGTACTGATGGTGGGCCGCTCGGTTGCGGAGGTTCGAGATGAGCTCACCCGCGACGGTGTGGCCGCTGGCCTGCACGATCCGTTGGTGCAACCGGACGTTCAGGGCCGAGTACGCGCCCTGATCGCCCGCCCGGGCCGCGGAGCGCATGTCGGTGACGATGCGTTTCAGGTCACGGCGGTCGTCGGCGGTCGCGTTGCGGGCCGCGTGCGACGCCACCAACGACTCCAGTGCCGCCCGGGCCTCGGTGATCTGGATGGCCTCGGTCACCGAGATACGGCGCACCGTGGCCCCACGATGCGCGCTGCGCTCGACCAAACCCTCGGTCGACAGCTCCACCAGGGCCGCGCGCACTGCGTTGCGTCCGCAGCGGTAGCGATCGGTGAGCGACCCTTCGACCAACCGCTCGCCCGGCGGAAAGTGGCCGGTGAGGATGTCGTCGCGGAGATCGTCGGTGATGGCCTCGGTGGGCATCGGGCTCCCTCGTCCCTGTCCAGATTGTCGACAATACTGTGAACGATCGATCGACGAGTGCTGCACGAGGGAGACCCCATGACCATCGGCATCGTGATGGCGGGCGAGGGAGCAATCGCTCGCAAGCACCTGGCCGCCATCGACCGCATCGAGGGCGTGGAGGTGGTGTCGCTCGCCGGAGGCGTGGCCGGACCCACCGCTGCGCTCGCGGCCGAGGCCGGCATCGGGCACTGGTCGCTGGATCTCGCAGAGTGCTCTGGCCCAGCCCGGTGTCGATGCTGCGATCCTGGCGACCCCGACGCCCCTCCACGCAGCCCAGGCCATCCAGACGCTCGACGCCGGCAAGCATGTGCTCGTCGAGATCCCGATGGCGGACAACCTGGCCGACAGCGAAGCGCTCGTTGCCGCCGCCGACCGAAGTGGCCGAACGGCGATGGCATGCCACACGCGACGCTTCAACCCGAGCCACCAGTGGATCCACGACCGCATCGTCGCGGGCGAGCTGACCCTGCAGCACCTGGTGGTGGAGACGTACTTCTTCCGGCGCGAGAACACGAACGCGCTGGGCGAGCCGCGCAGCTGGACCGACCATCTGCTGTGGCATCACGCGTGCCACACGGTGGACGTCTTCCAGTATCAGACGGGCCAGATCGCCGACCGGGTGAGCGCCTTGCAGGGCCCGATCCATCCCGAGCTCGGCATCGCGATGGACATGACGATCGGGATGACGGTGCCGTCGGGTGCGGTGTGCTCGTTGGCGCTCTCGTTCAACAACGACGGCCCGCTCGGCACCTTCTTCCGCTACATCTGCGACAACGGCACCTACATCGCCCGCTACGACGACCTCGTCGACGGTGCCGGGGAGGCCATCGACCTGTCGGGAGTGGCAGTGTCGAACGACGGCATCGAGCTCCAGGATCGCGAGTTCTTCGCCGCGATCACCGAGGGTCGCGAGCCGAACGCATCGGTGCGGCAGTGTCTCGACGCCATGCGGACCCTCGCTGCCCTGGAGGCCACGCTGTGATCGACCGCCATCCCTGAGGGCGCTGGCGCGTGCATACGAGCGGGCCGAGGAGGGGGCGAACGCGGCCGGTTCAGCCGAAGTCGTACAGGCGTATCGGGTTGTCGACGAGGATCCGGTTGCGGGTGGCCTCGTCGGGAGCGAACGCTGCCAGCAGATCGACGAGATCGCCGTCGTCGGGCATGTGGCGCACGTTCGGGTGTGGCCAGTCGGTCCCCCACAGCACGCGGTCGGGAGCGGCAGCGATCAGCGCCTGCGCGTAGGGGACGACGTCGTCGTAGGGCGGTGGGCCATCGGCGGTGAGCCGTTCGGCGCCGGAGATCTTCACCCAGGCCCGGTCGTCGGCGAGCAGCGTCGATCAGCGCCTGGAACGGCAGGCTGGTCGAGGCCGCCACCGGCGGGGACTCTGGCCATGTGATCGATGACGAAGGGGCACGGCAGGGCGTCGAGGAGCTCGGCGTGAGCAGGGAGGTCCTTGGCGTCGAAGTGCACCACGATGTGCCACCCGAGCGGGGCGACGCGGTCGACGATCCGGCGAAAGACGTCGAGGTCGGGGGCTCCGCCGAGATGGGCCACGAAGTTGAATCGGGTGCCGCGCACGCCGGCGTCGTGGAGTTCGGCGATGGCATCGTCGTCGAAGGACTCGTCGATCATGGCGACACCCGCATAGCGGCCGCGACCGCGCCGGAGCGCGTCGACCATCGCGGCGTTGTCGGTCCCGTGGCAGCTGGCTTGCACGAACACCGCCCGGCTGAGCCCCAGCCGTTCCTGGAGCACTTCGAAGTCCTCGATTC
The DNA here is from genome assembly GCA_963716795.1 of uncultured Acidimicrobiaceae bacterium. Taxonomy (GTDB): domain Bacteria; phylum Actinomycetota; class Acidimicrobiia; order Acidimicrobiales; family UBA8592; genus CAVQUE01. Next base: position 651,638 of record CAVQUE010000015.1, read on the forward strand.
CCGAATCGGGTGGTGTGTAGCTCCGGCCGGCGGCGAAGGGGAAGCGGTGCGCCGGCCCGAAGACATGGCAGTGCGCGTCGCAGGCATCAGCCGGGGGTACGAAGGCCGTCGGCGCGTGCGGGTGAGGGTGGGGACCGGGAATCGGTTTGGTCATGCATCGCTCCGAGGTGGCGCGGTGGTCGTGGGGAAGGCGACGCCGTCCATGAGCTTTCGAGCGGTGCGGATGATGCCGGCGCGGTGCACGTGCACGGCGCCGTCGGGGTCTGTGCGCACCGAGACGGTCGCGGCGAACGTGCCGGTCGGGTGGTCGAGCTCGACGGTGCCGTTCTCGCCGCCGACACGGACCGAAGCCGCCGGGGTGTCGGCCAGTAGGGCGGCCGTGGCCACCGACACGGCTCCCAGGACACCGATGGCATCGTGGCAACGGTGGGGGATGAACGTTCGCGTGGTCAGGTTGGCGCCGGTGCGGGGTTCGGCGACGAGGGTCAGCTTCGGCACCGTCGTCGCAGCGACGTCGCCGAGGTTCATCAGCGGTCCTGCCGCCAGACGGATGGCTTCGAGCCGATGGCGCAGCTCGCCGTTGGCCTCCAGTTCGGCGCAGGTCTCGTGGCCGTTCACCCCGACGTCGGTGGCGCGCAGGACCACGACCGGCATCCCGTTGTCGATCAAGGTGGCGGGAACCCCGCAGACCACGTCGATCGGCGAGCCGGTGGGCAGCAGCGCCCCACAGGAGCTTCCGGCGATGTCCTCGAAGTCCAGGCGGATCTCGGCACCGGTGCCCGGGACGCCCGAGATGACGGTGTCGCCGTCGTAGCGGGGGAGGCCGGCTGTCACCGGGAACGTGGCGGTGGCGATACTGGCGGTGTTGCGCATCAGGATCCGCACGGTGGCGACGTCGCCCGTCACCGACACCAGTCCTCGCTCGACCGCAAAGGGTCCAACGGCGGCCAGCATGTTGCCGCAGTTCTGCGAGAGGGACACCGTGGGCGTGTCGACCCCGGGCTGTAGGAACAGGTAGCCGACGTCGGCGCGGGCATCGTCGCCGCACGAGTCGATGATCGCGACCTTGGTCGTCAGGGGATGGCCGCCGCCGAGCCCGTCGATCTGTCGAGGGTCGGGCGATCCCATCAGATCGAGGATCATCCGGTCACGGTCGTCGGGATCGGCGGGGAGGTCGTCGGCGAGCAGGAAGGCTCCCTTCGACGTGCCGCCACGCATGAGCATGCACGGCGTGCCCTGCGTCATCCGGGCCTCAGCCTGCGCATTGCCATCGGCTCAGTGTGCACGAGGCCCAGAAGATTGTCGACAATCCCAGCGGCGCAGTGCGGCCGCGCGTCACAGGAGCTCTTCGACGATCTCGACGTGCTCGGCCTCGAGCTCATGGAAGCGGGCGACGGCAGCATCGACGTCGCCTGCGTCCCAGTACTCGTGGTGGGTCCATCTGCCGTTGTGTGTGAGACCGACGACGGGGATGCGGATTCGAAGACCCCGACGAGCTCAGCCAACTCCTCCACGCGCAACCGACGAACGGTGTCGCCTCCTCGGCGGCCATCGTCTCGTCGACGACCTCGAAGGTGGCGACGGGTTCGGCCTTGCCCTTGACGACGACCTCGTCGAGCACCTGGTAGGTGACCGTCGCCCGGGTGAGCCGCCACGTTTCCTCGCCGACGAGGACCCGACCAGGGGTGCACGCCGCCTCGAGACGGGCCGCCGTGTTCAGCGCATCGCCCACGATGTCCGCGTCGTCGTCGATCACGACCTCGCCGGTGTTGATGCCGACGCGAAGATCGACGTCGATGCCGTAGCGCCCGGCGATGTGGTCGCGAATCGCGCCGAAGTGTTGCTGCAGGGTGAGCCCCGCAGCGACGGCTCGAGCTGCGTCGTCCTCGGCGACTGCGCAGACGTGCCGGCGGCGACGCCGCACTCGGAACAGAACTTCGCACCAGGAGCCAGCTCCGCATCGCAAGAACGACACGTCCGCGTCAGGGGGCTCCCACACTCGGAACAGAACTTCGCAGTGTCACGATTGGCCGTACCGCAGTTCCCGCAGGTCACCAGGCCCCCCAACTGTCGCCATCCAGTGTCGCCCAGATCGCCGGCGCGGGCCATCGCCCTCGGCCAGCTCCGAGCGCGAGCGACGCTCCGAGCCCGCCAGTCGTGGCACCATCGAGGTGATGACTGACGCCCCCTGGAGCGGTGATGCCTGCTCGCTCGTCGACGCGTTCCGTTCCGGCGAGCGGTCGCCTGGCGAGGAGCTGCAGGCAACCCTTGCCGCGATCGACCGCAGCGGCCTCAACGCGTTCTGCCATCTCGATGTCGATGCAGCCGTCGCCGCAGCGCAGGTCGCCGACGTCTCGTTGCCGTTCGGGGGCCTTCCGCTCGCCATCAAAGAGTTGGAGCACGTGCACGGTTGGCCCTTCACCGAAGCCTCGCTCGTGTTCCGTGATCGGGTGTCGGATCACGACTCGGTGCTCGTCTCCCGACTCCGTGCCGCAGGCGCCGTGCCGGTCGGAGCGACGACGGCGAGTGAGTTCGGCGGGCTCAACGTCAGCGTCAGCAAGCTCAATGGGGTGACGCACAACCCGTGGGAGCACGGCCGAACCGCAGGTGGATCGAGTGGCGGGAGCGCAGCTGCAGTGGCAGGTGGACTCGTCACTCTGGCCACCGGAGGCGATGGTGGCGGCTCGATCCGTATCCCCGCCGGCTACACCGGGTTGGTGGGGATGAAGGGCACCTACGGTCGCATACCCCGCGGCCCGCACACGATGATCGCCCCGCTCACGGTCGTGCTCGGCTGCCTCGCCCGGTCGGTCCGCGACGCTGCGCGCTTCTACGACGTCTGCGCCGGCTACGACATCGGCGACCCGACCAGCCTGCCTCGCATCGATGGATGGGAGCGCCACCTCGGCACCCACGACCTGTCCGGGCGCACGGTGATCGTCGATCCGACCCTGGGCGGCGTCACCGTCGACGAACGGGCCCAGCAGGTGGTGATCGACGCTGCGGACGCCCTGATCGCCGACCTCGGCCTCCGACGCGTCGACGTGGAGGTGCGGCTCCCGCGCCTGGGCGCCGAGTGGATGATGGGCAACATGGCGACCTTGTTCGTCGAGCTCGACGATCGGTGGCCGGGGTGTGCCGCCGACCTCACCGATGAGATCCGCGTCGGAGCGGTGCTGTCGGACAACCTGTTCAACCTGCGTGTGGCCGCCGCCGCAGAGCAGCTGCGGATCGAGGCCAACGACGCAATGGCGGCGCTGTTCGAGCAGGCCGACTTCGTCATCACCTCCACCAACCCTGGTCCGGCGTTCCCGGCAGACGCGCCGATGAGCAGTTCGGCATCGTCGTTCGTCGACTGGGGCAAGGGAAGTGCGCTTGCCCGCCACGGCTTCTCCGGCGCCCTACGAGCGGTGCGTGGCGCATCGACGGTCGCTCCCCGCCTGCCCGGCCGACTGGTCACCTGGGCGGTGCAGCGATTCCCCGAACTGCTCGACATGGGAGCCCTCACCATGCCGGCGAACATGAGCGGCAACCCTGCCGTGTCGATCCCGGCCGGCGTGGTCGACGGCCTCCCGATCGGGATGCAGGTGATCGGCCGTCACCACGCCGATGCGCTGCTCTTCGACGTCGCGCTCGCAGTGGAACGAGAACGACCCTGGCCGCTCACGGCACCGGACGCACCCTGCTGAGGGCCGCCATCAGCGGTACTCGGGGTTCTGGTCGGCGGCGTTCGTCACATGGCGCCACGTGCCGACCTGGTTGCCTTCGGTCGGGAACCCTCCGCTGTCTCGCAACATGCGTGCGGTGTGCATCAGGTTCCACGCCATGATGGTCGTGTTCTTGTTGGTGAACTCGTCGTCGTAGCCCACCGGTTGCTGTTCGCCCTCGACCTCGTCGCCATAGCTCGGTCCGGGACCGATGCTGCCGAGCCAGCCGCAGTCTGCTGCCGGTGGAATGACGTAGCCGATGTGTTGCATGGCGTAGAGAAGGTCTCGAGCGACTGCCTTGACGCCGTCTTCGTTGCCGGTCGCAACGCAGCCGGCCGCCTTGCCGTAGTAGATGTACTGGTCACGGTCGTTCGTGAGGCCGCTGTGCGCGTACATGCGCTCGACCACCAGGCTCGCGACACTCGATTTCGCGCCCAGCCATATCGGCGTGCCGATCACGAGTATGTCGGCGGCGACGATCATCTCCTGGATGGCCGGCCAGTCATCGACATCGGCACCGTGTTCGGTCATGTCCTCGCGCATGCCGAAGGCGATGTCGTGGTCGAGGGCGTGAATGGTCGTGGTCGAGACTCCCTCGGCGCGCATGACCCCCGCGGCGCGTTGCATCAGCCGAAGGGTGTGGCTGTCAGCCGCCGACCGCTTCAGCGAGCAGTTGATGAACAGGGCGGAGAGGTCTGAGAATCTGTCGTCGATCATCGACGGTGGCTACCCAAACCTGCGGAGATCAAACGACGACCGGTGAGATCGCAGCAGGTCCGTCACCGCACGAGTCGCAGTCCCCAACCCTGGTCGGGCTCACCGGGCCGATAGGGTCAACTGCCACATGATCCTCGTTGTGCTGGCGCTCGTCTCGGGCCTGTCGTTCCTGCACTACGGATACGAGATCCTGTTCCGGCCCCGGCTCCAGGAGGAGTTCAGCCGGTACGGAATGCCGGGGGTACGGACCTTCGTCGGGGTGATGGAGATGGCCGGTGGCGCTGCGGTGATGCTCGGGCTCGCCTTCGCCCCCCTCGGAGCCCTTGCTGCGGCTGGTCTCACGGTGTTGATGATCCTCGGGCTGATCCTCCGGATCAGGCTTCGAGACGCACCGCGTCTCATGGTGCCGGCGGCTGTTCTCGGAGCGCTGAACGCCGTGCTCGCCGTGCTCTTTCTGACGTCCTGACGACGAGCGTCAGTCCCGGGGGCCGTTGAGGATCGCCGAGGTCACCGACAGCGAGAAGACCGACAACGCCGGCAGATAGCGCTTGATCGGATCGCCGACCTTGATGTGCATGCCGATGGCGCCTGCCATGAAGGTGGCCAGGCCGATCGAGGCGGGTCGCACGAGTCGTGGCTCGGCGTGGCCCGCCAGCAGCAGGCCCGCCAGCCCGACCTTCGCGGCGCCCACGGCATACATGGTGTTCTCGGAGAGCCCGTACGCCTCGAACTCCTCTTTCATGTTGGTGGCGTCGCCGCCGCGGTACCCGGTGTCCTTGTTGAACCGGTTGAACCAGACGTTGAGAATCCAGAGCGCAGCAGCAGTCTGCGCCAGTTTGCCGATGACATTCATGAGTGCGAGGCCCTTCGGTGGAGAGAGGCCAACTCTATGCCGCTCGAACAGGCGAATCGGATGATCGTCCGTGAGAGCGTCGAGAGGTCCAGGCTCCTCCGGTGCTCATGATTCGTGCCAGGTGAGGACCAAAGACTCCGTTGCCGAGGCGGTCGGGCTCGTACCTTCCTGTTCATGGCACGACTACTGATCCTCGGGGCCGGCACCGCAGGCACGATCCTGGCCAATCGGATGCGCAAGGCGTTCGCGCGACGACTGGACGATCACGGTCGTCGACCGCGACGACCACCACCACTATCAGCCGGGCTACCTGTTCGTGCCGTTCGGCGGGTTCGAGCCCGAACGCGTCGTGCGCAGCAGGCGCGCCCAACTGTCCGGTGGGATCGACTTCGTCGAGGCCGAGGTCGACATGATCGACGCCGAATCCTCCACGGTCTCACTGGTCGGGCACGACGCGCCGCTGGCCTATGACTGGCTCGTGATCGCCAGCGGTACGACGCCCCGACCGGACATGGTGCCGGGCATGGACGGCGACCTGTGGCGGGAGAAGGTCTTCGACTTCTACACGCTCGAGGGCGCCACTGCGCTCCGACGAGACGCTCCGGAACCTCGACGAGGGCCATCTGGTCGTCCACATCAGCGAGATGCCGATCAAGTGTCCGGTGGCGCCGTTGGAGTTCGCGTTCCTCGCGGACGACTACTTCTGGAAGCGGCGCCGGCGCCACAAGGTCGACATCACCTTCGTGACGCCGCTCGACGGCGCGTTCACCAAGCCTGTCGCCAGCGCAGCGCTCGGCGATCTGCTGCACGACCGCAGCATCCGGGTCGTCGCCGACTTCGCGGTCGAGTCCATCGACAACGATCGGTCGGCGCTGGTCGCCTACGACGGCCGAGAGGTCGCCTTCGACCTGCTCGTGACCGTGCCCCCGAACATGGGTGCCGAGTTCGTCAGCAGGTCCGGGTTGGGCGACGACATGGGATTCGTGCCCGTCGACAAGCACACGTTGCGCTCCACGCAGTTCGACAACGTCTTCGCCATCGGCGACGCCGCGAACGTCCCGACGTCGAAGGCCGGCGCCGTCGCCCACTTCGAGGTCGACCACTTCGTCGAGAACTTCACAGTCGCTCATCGCCGGCAAGCCGATGACCAGTCACTTCGACGGGCATGCCAACTGCTTCGTGGAGTCCGGTGGCGGCAAGGCGTTGCTGCTCGACTTCAACTACGACACCGAGCCGCTGACGGGCACCTTCCCGCTCCCGAAGGTCGGGCCGCTCAAGCTGCTCGGGGAATCGCGGATCAACCACCTCGGCAAGCGTGCGTTCGAGCAGATCTACTGGAACATCCTGCTGCCCGGGCGACCACTGCCCGTGCCCACCACCATGTCGATGGCCGGTAAGAACGTACCGAGCGACAGCTGACCAGCAAGGAGAGAGTGCCGTGGCCACGAACACGATCGACGCCCACAGTTTCGCCATCGACGACGAGGGGTTCTTCACCGAGCGCGACGACTGGAGCGAAGACCTCGCTGCCATCCTCGCCGACCTGATCGGCATCGATGAGCTCACCGACGCGCACTGGAAAACGCTGCGGTTCATGCGAGACGACGCCGCCGCAGACCGGCGTCACGCCGACGCTACGGCGGATGCAGACCGTCGGCGGCTTCGACATCCGGGAACTGTTCCGTCTGTTCCCCGGCAAGCCCGCCAAGAAGATGGCCTACCTCGCCGGACTGCCCAAGCCGGTGGGCTGCGTGTAGCGGCCCACCCGACCAAAGGAGCTTCCTCATGCGGACACTTCCCGACGGCTTCGTCCTCCCGGACTTCGGCGACCGCCCCCGACACACCGACGGCAACGGCGCCGGCACGGCCGCGGCGCCGGCCGGCGCGCCCGTGGGCTACAGCGGCCCCCGCAAGCTCGCCATCATCTGCTCGAAGGGCAACCTCGACATGGCCTACCCGGGGTTGATCCTGGGCAACGCCGCGGCAGGCGAGGGAGTCGAGACGCACATCTTCTTCACGTTCTGGGGTCTCGACATCATCAACACCAAGACCAACGACTCGCTCCAGTTCACGATGATCGGCAACACGGCGATGCACATGAACGAGCTCGGCGCTCTCAAGCGGGGCTGGGAGAACAAGTCGATGCCGCAGTGGATGGGCGGCCTCCCGGGGATGACCGGTGTCGCCACCAAGATGATGCACAAACAGCTCGAGGAGTTGGACATCCCGGCGATCCCGGAGTTCCTCGACCTGTTGTCGGCCGCCGGGGTGCACATGTGGGCGTGCCGCCTGTCCTTCGACATGATGAAGGTCATCGAGGCCGATCTCCACCCGGGCGTCGACGGCGTCATCAGCGCCGGGGACTTCATCGAGATCAGCGAGAACGCCCAGACGCTCTTCGTCTGAACCGGGCCAGCCCGCGGCAGCTAGGGTCCGCGTCGTGCAGATCACCACCGAGGACCGACTCGACATCATCGAACTGCCGTCGCGCTACGCCGACGCGCTCGACCGGCTCCAGCCCGAAGAGCTGCGCGACGTCTTCACCGACGACGCCATCTGGGAGATGGTCGGCGGGCTCCGTCTCGAGGGCATCGACGACATCATGGCAGTTCATGGGTCGCTCCGACGTCCACCCCGGCGCGCACCTGATGACCAACATCTACATCGTCACCTCCGGACCGGATCCCGACGGCGACGGAACGCTGGTGCACCTGCGCTCGCGCGGCGTTTACCCCGTCGGACCATCGAACCCACGCGAACCGACGTCGGTGTTCTATGGCCACTACGACGACGACGTCGTGAAGACCGATGCCGGCTGGCGCATCCGCCACCGCCGCTACCAGCACGGCACCTGACCCGAGCAGAGCCAGGCAGCCGAGCCCGAGCAGTACGCCACACATGTGTCGGCGCAGGGCGTGGTCGAGGACGGCCCATATCGCTCGGGACCGCCCACCACGAGGCCGTACTGGGATGCGCTGGTCGGCTTGCGAATCGGGGCTTCGCCACGCCCGGGGCGCGGCATGCTCAGGTTGTCGGTGGGTGGTGGCGTCGGTGGTGGCAGGGTGCGCAGCGGAGTTGGAGTTCGTCGACGACGGTGCGGCGGCTGGTTTCGTAGTCGGGGACGTGGTCGTATTCGTGGAGGTCGTGGCGGCCGCAGTCGACGCAGCCGCGGTCGCGTTCCTTCACGACACGTTTCTGGCGGACGCTGGGGTGACGACGCCGGCTCGACGCGTTGATCGGACGGCCCGCCGCGTCGTGGATCAGAGCTCGCAGGAATGCGTCGGGGATGAGTGCGGCGATGGTGCTGTCGCTGATGGGGGTGCCGTCGTCGCAGGTGGCGCCGTCGCCGCGGACGTGGAAGACGACTTCGGTGTCGACGTGTCCGGTGCCCTGATCGAGTATCTCTGCGAGCGCGTCCGCGTATTGGGCTGTGGTCGACGGGTAGCCGCCGTCGGGCTCGCGGCGGTTCTTCGACTTCATGACCAGCACGGTGAGCAGCGAGATGAGCACGGCGGCGATGTGAGGCTGCAGGCGCAGGGTGAACACGACCATGCCGTCGGGATCGGTCCGCCACTTCACGGCCCGTGACGCACGCTGCTGGGCGTCGATGTCCTCCGGTGCCAGGTTGCGGTTCACCCACGCCGCGATGACCTTGCCGACCTCAGAGGCCGGCACGTCGACGATCAGGTCGACGAGTTCGGCCTCGTTCTGCGGTGTCGCAGTACGGGTCAGGGTCCTCACCTTCGAATACGACAGACGCCGCTGCGCGAACGCCGCCGCAGCAACGGGCAGGTCGGTGAGGGCTCTGCCGATCCGGATCCACTCGCGTGCGGTGCTGTCCTCGACGTCGGCCACGGTGGCGAGCCAGTGCGCCGGTGTCGGCGAGCCGTCGAGGATCCATTCGGGTGATTCCGCGAACGCGGCTGCGGTGGTGACCAGCTCGTACTGGCAGCGGCTCAACGCCGACGACAACGCCACCAACTCGCTGCCCAACGGACCCAGACCCACGGTTGGTGCGGTGGCGAGGCTTGTGTTCTTCACGGACCTACTCCAACAGTCGTCGCTACGATCGAGTGAGGGGTGAAGAGCGTTGTCCCTCGATCGTAGCGACGCCCACTGACAGCCTCGGACCGGCTCTCGGCCACGCCCGACACGCCGACTGCGCCGGTCGGCCTCACGAAGCGAGATGCGCAAAACCCCTGGTCAGCGACGCGTCCGCGGACGCGTCCGCCCAGCACCGCGAGCGGGCGGGACAGCGACGCCGGGCTGACAGCGGGGCCTGATGCCACACTGACCCGATGGATGACGCAGCAGCGCTGGCATCAGTTCACTGTTGGCTCGAGTCCGAGCTCGACGCCGAGGTCGTCGACCTCACGCGCCAGCCGCGCTGGCGTCCCGTGTGGTTCGCGACCGTCGCCATCGACGGCGACACCCACGACCTCTGCGTCCGCGGCGATCGCGTCGACATGGACCTCACGTTCCCGCTCGCCCACGAGATGCGCTTCCAACGTCTCCTGCACGAACACGGTGCGCCCGTACCGGCGGTGCACGGCTGGATCGACGAGCCCGCTGCGTTCGTCATGGACCAGGTGCCCGGGCAGTACCACTTCGACGGAACCGACGACGCCGACCGGCGCCAGGTCGTCGACGAGTACCTCCAGGCGTCTGGCGCTCATCCACTCGCTGCCCGTCGAACCGTTCGCAGAGGCCGGCATCGCCCGGGCTGCGGCACCCGAGCAGTCGGGCGCCGTCGGCCTCGACCGCTACATCGCCAACTATCGGGCCCAGCAACGTCACCCCGACCCGTTCCTCGAGTTCGCGCTCGGATGGATCGCCCGCAACCCACCGCAGAGCCGGGGCCGCGAGGCGCCGGTGGTCTGGGACTCCGGCCAGTTCCACCACCACGACGGTCACCTCGCCGCGATCTTCGACCTCGAGCTCGGTCACCTCGGCGACCCGATGATGGACCTCGCCGGCTGGCGGATGCGCGACAGCATCATGGGCTACGGCGACTTCGACGAGCTCTACGACCGCTACGCCGAGCTCACCGGCGAGCCGGTCGACCTCGACGCCATCGAGCTGCACCACATCGTGTTCACGCTGTCGAACCAGCTGGCGTTCTCCCACGCCCTGCGCGACCCCGCACCCGGATCGGATCTCACCACCAACCTCCAGTGGTGCAACGAGACCAACCTGTACTTCACCGAAGCCCTGGCCGACCGCCTCGACGTCGAACTCCCCACCGTCGAGATGCCCGACCCGCGCCGCTCACGTGTCGGCGCGGCGCACGCGCACCTGGTCGACACGCTGCGCTCGATCGGCACCGACGCCGCCGACGCCGGCAGCGATGTCCTCGGCTACCGGGTCCGCGGCGCGTTCCGTCTGGCGCGCCATCTCCAACGTGTCGACGAGATCGGCGACCAGCTCATCGCCGACGACCTCGACGATCTCCACCACTTGCTGGGGCACCGCCCCGACGACTGGTTCACAGCCGAAGAGGCCCTCGACCGATTCGTGCGCGCCGACGCAACCGAGGGCCTCCACGACGAGGCCCTGCTCAGGTTGTTCCACCGCCGGAATCTGCGAGCTCAGATGCTCAACGGTCCGGCCGGCTCCGCCATGACGGCGCATATTCCGATTCAGCGATTCCGCAGCCTCTGACGGCGCCACCAGGCGCAGCGCGACACGGCAGGAGGCTAGGTCGCGACCCCGGTCGGCTCGACTGCGTCGGTCGTGGATCCCGACACGTCGGGACCCCCGTCGTCGGCAGCGTCCGAACCCTCGGACTCGGCGTCTTGCTTGGCCTTCGCCTTCGCGGCTGCAGCTTCGTGGAACCCGCCGGCGATCCCCTCCGGATTCAGGATCGCGGTGAGGATGAGCAGCACGCCGCCGATCAGGGCCTCCCAGGTGCCGAGCCCACCGATCAACTCGCCCATGCCGAAGAAGGCCACGCCCGAGGCGGCCACGACGCCGGCCGTGACCGCACCGCTGACGCTCGTGATGCCACCCAGGTAGGCCACCGCCAACGCGGTCAGCGATGCGAGCGTGCCGAACGATGCATCGGACACCCGTCCGAATCGATAGGCGATGAGGCAGCCACCGACGCCCGCGATGAACGACGAGATCGCATAGCCCTGCAGTTTGACGCCCGGCACGTTGATGCCCGCGGCTGCCGCCGCTCGTTCGTTGCCCCGAGCTGCGAGGAGGCGCCGTCCGGTTCCGCTGCGCCGCATGTTCGACACGGCGATGGCGAGCACGGCGGCCACCACGACGAGGAAGATGCCGAAGATCGGTCGCGATGATTTCGTTCCCAGCACCAGACCGAAGTCCCAGCCTGCGAACTCGGGATTCGGCACCGTGGCCCCGCCACTGGCGAGGTCGCCGACGAAGTTCGGGTTCTTGAACAGGAACTCGGTGATGGCGACCGATCCACCGAGTGTCACGATCGCGAGATTGGTCCCGCGTACGCGCAACGCCGGGAAGCCGACCAGCACCCCCGCCGCGGTGGCGATGAGACAGGCCAACAAGGGCGCGATCGGGAACGGGATGCCGACGTCGGTGGCCAGGCGCGACAGGGTGAATCCCGCGACGCCGGCGATGGCCATCTGCGCGAGCGTCGTCTGGCCACCGAGGCCGGTCACCACCACGAACGACAGCGCGAACACGACGGCGATGGTGGTGGTCATGATCGCCGCTCGCCACAGCGGACCGAACGCCACCAGACCGACGACGGCCAACACGATGGGCAGACCCACGTTGACGACGGTCAGCTTCGGACTGGGGAACCTTCGGGAGTCGCCACGAGTCGACGGCTGCGCGGTTCGGCAACGTCTCGCCCATGAACCACATCGCCGCGATGATCACCAGGAACGGCAGGCCCTCGCGGGCGCCGTAGCGCGGCCACCAATCGAAGTCGACCTGGAACTTCGTGAACGACGACTGCACCATGCCGATGGCGAATCCGACTGCGACGGTGATGCCGATGTTGCGGAACCGACCGACCAATGCCGCACCGAGAGCCGGGATCAAGAAGATGAAGGTGAACGTCGTCGCCTCCAGCTGGAGCATCGGCGAGGCGATGATGGCGACGAAGCCCGGTCAGGACCGTCGCCACGATGTAGCTGCCCTGTGCGAGCCGGATCGGCGAGAACCCCAGCAGGATCACGCCCTTCTCGTTCGACGCGGCCGCCCTGGTGACCAGTCCGACCCGCGTGAACTTGGTGACCAGCCACGCCAGGATGCCGAGGAGCACGACGACGCCCGCCACCCACAACCCGTCCTGGGGCATCGTGATGTCGCCGATCACCGTGACCGGGTCGTTGGGGAAGATCGGGTCGACACGCAGCCCCGAGCCGCCCTCGAACCGTCGCTGCACCAGCGTCGTGATGATGATGATGATGCCGATGTTGGCGACGATCGTCGACAACGACGGCGCGTGATAGAGCGGCCGGAACACCAGCCGGTACAGCAGCAGTCCGAGCAGTGCTGCGGTGGCGAGTGCGAGGACCATCGCCCAGAAGAGCCCGACGTCGTCGCCGAATTGGTAGCGGTCCGGGAGCCCGGGGAACGGGAACACGTACGCCCCACGCCGCAGATCGGCGTACACGTGCGCCGTCCAGGTCATCGAGGCGCCGATCGAGAAGTTGACGATCGACGCGCCCTGCTGGCAGAGCAGGAGACCGAGAGCCATCGCGGCGATGATCGCGCCGGCTCCGGTCCCCAACGCCAGGTACCCGAGATAGTCGGTCATGTGCGGAGTCGCCCGTCGGGCACCCGGTCGCCGGTGGTCATCAGGGCAGGTATTCGCGTGACGTCGAAGCTCTCGAGACCCTCGATGATCTCGATCGCGCCGTCGCCGACGTACTCGCCTGCGAACAGCGTCAGGTCACAGACGCTGGGGTAGGCCGCAGCAGCACCGCAGGTCAGCGTGGCGCCATCGGGGAAGATGGGAGACGTGCCGTCGGGATTGGTCTTGATGTGCTCGGCCACGCTCGCGCCGGTCACCTCGCCACCGCTGGCCGCGAGGTCGTTGGCTGCGGCGGCAACCGTGAAGACGACGATGGGCGACAGGCTGCCGAGACCCAGGTCGCTGGGCACGACATCGGCCGGATCGTCGACGCCGGCCACCGGAGCGATGGCGGTCTTGAAGGCGATCGACTCGACGGTGTCGGGCGTCTTCGCCACCCGGCAGGAAGATCCAGCCGAAGGCGTCGTCGCCGACGGCGTCGAGCACCTCGCTGTTGGTGCACGTCTGTGCGGCCAGGACGGGGACGTCGCTGCCGAGCGCAGCACGGCCACGGATCATGCCGATGCACCCGGCGTCGCCGTAGAGACTGATCAACAGATCCGGGTCGTCGCTGAGCGCCTCGCGAACAAGTCCCTGCGCACCGGCATCGGTCTCGCTCTCGGCGCCCTTGATCGACCGGTACTCGATACCGGCCTTGTCGAGGGCAGCGATGACCGACGGCCTCGGAGCTGTTGGCGCCGAGCGTTGTCCGCACTGATGATGGCCACCTTCTCGGCCTCGAAGTACTCCTTGGCGACGTAGGCGTTGCCGGCGGCGAGGGTGGCGTTGCCGCCACCGAAGTAGATCGCATCGGATGCGTAGTCGGCCGGGAACAGCGGAATGATGCCCGCGACCGGGATATCAGCAGCGTCGTAGGTGGCGTAGTCCGGGAAGAGATCGAGGCCGATCAGCACCATCTCGACGTTCTTGCCGGCGAGTTCCTGGGCACACAGCTGCGAGGACTCCGGTGAGGCGTCGGCGATGCACATCTCGAGCTCGAATCGGGCGATTCCCCATGCCGCCGTGTTCGTTGAGGTAGTCGACGGTGGCAGCCGGCGGCATCTTCGAGCTCGGGGAAGTTCAGCCCGGCCGGGCCTTCGGTGTTGACGAAGCCGATGACGATCGGCTCGCCGGTCGGTGGGCCGAGCGCGCCGAGGTCGCGGGCGCCATCGCCCGTCGGAGCGGCGTCCTCGGACTCAGTCGGGTGCCGCTTCGTCGTCGGGCGCAGGCTCGTCGGTCTCGTCAGGGGCGGCTTCGTCCTCGGGAGCCGGATCTTCGGTCTCGTCGGGCGCCGCTTCCTCTTCGGCTGCCGGTTCGTCGGTGCCGGTCGGTTCGTCGGCGCCATCGTCGTCGTCACCGCATGCTGCGGCGACGAGGGCGAAGACGGCCAAGCAGCGCGGCAAGCAGTTGCCAGCCTCGGAGACGAGGACGAGTGTTCATATTGGACCCCCCGGTCACGGCTGTCCCCGCACCCGTTGGGTCCGATGGGAGCAGCCAGTCGAAGCAACCTAGCAGGGGGTTTGTCGGCCGTAAACGGCCCGCTCGCATCATCGACAGGCTGGATCGATGGAACCGGCGGCCACCGTGGCACGCCGTGCCCGATGCCCGGCGCCGTCAGGGGCGGGCGTCGAAGCGGATCTCGGAGCTGTCGACCTGGGGGTGATCCAGCGCTGCGGCCAGCGCCGAGGTCAGCGCACGACCGACCTCGTCGGTGGGCATCATCGCGGCCACCTCGATGCCCTGGGCCATCCACCGGGTCAGCGCGTCGTCGAGGAGATCGGCACCCATGTGATCGCCGAACTCGGTCGGGAAGCAGTTGCCCATCAGCACCCGGACGAAGCGGCGGTCGGGGTGTTCGACCCGCCACGTGCGGATGCACTGATCCAACGCGGCCTTGGTGGCGCTGTAGGTGGCGAAGAGGGCGTTCGCGTCCTCGACCGTACGAGACGAGATGAAGGCCACGATGCCGTCGGGATCGAGGTGGCGCAGCGCTGCACCCGCCACGAGGTTGGCGCCGACCACATTGACGGCGAACACGTCGGTCCAGGTCTGGGGGTCGGTCTCGACGAGGGGCTGGAGGACGCCGTAACCCGCCACGTACACGACGAGGTCGAGGCCGCCGAGCGCCTCGGCTGCTGCGTCGACCATGGCGGTGACGGCGTCGGGGTCGGTGGCGTCGGCCGGGACCGCCACACCTGCGCCCCACTCGGCGACATGCGCATCGAGCAGGTCGCGTCGCCGTGCGGAGATCGTCACCGAGGCGCCCTCGGCCACCGCAGCCTCGGCGAATGCGGCGCCGATGCCCGACGATGCGCCCACCACGAGGACGCGGCGCCCGTCGAGACGTGATCCGCTGGATTCGGGCACGAGCAGCCTCCTCGGTGTACCTCACAGCAAGGTAGTGCCGGACGCGGGCACGAACGTGGGGCGGCGGTGCGGCTACGCCTTCGTGGCGGTGGCTGCGATGTCGATCGTGAGGGTGCGGCCGATGACGAACGACGGCATCTTGTCGACTCCGACCGCCTTGCGGTCCACGGTTGCGGTCGCGGTGAACGATCCGGTGGCGCCGTCGACGGCGACATCGGAGACGGCGAGCTCGAGGGGCGAGGTGCGGCCTTTGATGGTGACGGTTCCCTCGGCGGTGTAGCCGGCGCCGCTGGGCGTCACGGCCTGGGCCGTGAAGACGATCTCGGGATGGTTGGTGGCATCGAGGAAGTCCGCACTGGTGACGTGGTCGTTTCGCTTGGGGTTCTTGCTGGTGTAGGAGGCGGCGTCTGCGTCGTCGCCGCTGTGTCGAGTGTCCAGGTGCCCGTCGGCAGCTCGGTGGTGGTGGGCATCGCAGGGCTCTCCTCGTTCGCGCCATGTCCGTCGATGGTGATGGATCAATAGCTGGTTGACGAGTCAATTTACGAGACGGTCGTTGACATGGCAAGCACTAGGGTGGCGCGATGGCGGAACCGCGATGGCTCGACGACACCCAGCAACAGGCGTGGCGGGCCTTCCTCGTCCTCGTCAACCGCGGACTCCCACAGCTCGAACGCACCCTGAAAGAGCACGACCTGCTCGTGGTGCACTACTCGATCCTCGTTGCACTCTCGGGTGCGCCCGACCGCCGCATGCGGCTGTCCGAGCTTGCCGACGCTGCGAATCTCTCCCAGAGTCGCCTGACCCACCGGCTCCGCACCCTCACCGATCGCGGGGATGTGACGATCGAACCGGCGCCCGACGACGGCCGCGGCAAGGTCGCCGTCTTGACCGACGACGGACTGCGACGTCTCGAATCGGTCGCGCCGCTCCATGTCGAGGACGTCCAACGCGTCATCTTCGACAACCTCGACGACGCCGACACCGAGTGTCTCTCGAGGGCACTGTCCAAGATCGCGTGCACCCTGTGTGACCATCCGCATTTCCAGCCCGAACGCCTCTGATCCCGGCGTGTGGGAGAGTGGTGCGAGGCCGTCGCCCGTCGGTCACCGAGGAGCCAGCATGGCAGGCAAGGACAAAGGCGGCCGAGCAAGCAAGACCGCCGCAGCGAAGACGCCCAAAGAGAAGAAGCAGGCCAAGCAGGCCAAGAAGGCCAACAAGTCCGGTTCGAGCATCCTGTAGGACGCCACCCGCGCGGACGGCCCGCCCGTGACCGCCAGAGCGGCATCGACCTCGTGCCGATCTCCGGCTCATCGCGCCCCGTCACCCGGGTGAAGGATCGGTTGCTACGTTCACGGCCGTGCTGATCGATGCCCACACCCATGTCGTCGGCGGAGACCGCCGACGTTACCCGCAACGAGCCGTTGCGTTGGCGAACGGAAGCTGGTGGGACGACCACGACTCCAGTGTCGAAGCGTTCACAGCGGCCGTCGATGTCAGCCCGGTCGATGCGATCGTTCTCGTGCAGGCCGCCGGAGCCTACGGCGACGACAACCGCTACCTGCTCGACGCGGTCAGCACTGATCCCACCCGGTTCGTGGCAGGCGTCATCGTCGATCCGCGGCAGCATCCCGATGCCCGCAGCGCATCTCCGCTCGCTGGCGGCGCATCCGCACGTCCAGGGCGTCCGGCTCTTCCACATTCCCCAGCCCTCGACGCCGTGGTTGGCCGGCTCGTGGGGCGATGCGCTGATCGACACCGCAGCCGAGCTCGGCTTGTCGATCTCGATCTGTTGCGGTCTCGAGGACTTCGCCGCGGTGGGTGCGCAACTGGACCGGCGACCCGATGTGGTCATGGCTCTCGACCATTGCGGCTTCATCGACTTCTCGGACCCCGCCGCGCTGTGGGACCTCGGCTCGCGACCCAATCTCCGGGTCACGTTCACGCCGACCTGTGCCGAGCTCGGCGCACCCGACGAGCACCCTCGTCGGGTGCTCGAAACCGTCGTCGGCCGGCTCGGCGCCGACCGGGTGCTCTGGGGAAGCGACTGGCCCCAGCACCGCGCCCATGGGACCTACGCAGAAGCAGCCGAGGAGGTCATCACCTGGACCGCAGGGCTCGACGCAGCCGAGCAGGCTGCGGTGCTGGGCGGTAACGCCCGCCGACTCTGGCATACCGCCTGGCCCAACCCGACCGAGGACCACGACCCGAACGGACTCGCATCATGATCTCGCCATCGTCGACCCCGAACGCCGGGGAGCGCCTGTGATCCCCGATCCGTTGGTCGTGGCGATCTGTTATCCGAGCGAGTGGTGGCAACAGCCCGGCCGGTTCGCCGAGGCGGTCGCAGGCCTCGAAGCCATCGAGCGGCGCGACGGCGGCACCGTCGAGGTCATCGTCGCGCCCTACGAAGAGCCACACGAGCGACGAACCGCTCGCGGGACGAGCCAGGCCACTGACTGGGCCGAGAGCCAACCACCGATCGAACCGGCGACCGCCGATGCCTTCGATCGGATGCACGTCGCCCTGGCGCTCGACCTTCCCGTCGACATCGTCGAACGGGCGCCGCACCTGCGATGGGTCCACGCCCTGGGCGCCGGCACTGATCAGTTCGTGCCGTCTGACTTCGCCGCAGCCGACGTCGTCTTGACATCGAGTGCCGGCAGCAACGCTCGCGGTATCGCCGAGTTCGCATTCGGTCGCGTCGTCGAGCACGCCAAACGCTTCGCTGTCACCCGCGACCTCCAGCGATCCCATACCTGGGACCCCCAGTTCGGCGAGGAGTTGGCGGGCCAGACGCTCGGCCTCGTCGGCCTGGGCAACATCTGCGCCGGCGTTGCGCCCCTGGCGCGGGCCTTCGGCATGCACGTGATCGCGACGCGCCGTTCGGCCGCGCCCGGCGACACCGACCCAGCCGTGGACGAGCTCGTTCCCGCCGCCGACCTCCACCGCATGCTCGCCCGCTGCGACGCCGTCATTGCGGCGGTTCCCGAGTCGCCCGAGACCCGGGGCATGATCGATGCCGACGCGCTCGCCGCCATGAAGCCCGGGTCGTTCTTCTGCAACGTGGGACGCGGCTCGCTCGTCGACGAGCCGGCCCTGATGGCCGCGCTCGAGTCCGGCCACCTGGCCGGCGCTGCGCTCGATGTGGCGAGTGCCGAACCGCTCCCGGCCGATCACGATCTGTGGGATGCGCCGAACCTGTCGCTGTCGTTCCACAACGCCGCGGTCCCCGCCGCCATGTTCACCAACCTCCACCGGATCTTCGCCGACAACGTCGCGCGGTACGTCCGGGGAGAGCCGTTGGTCAACATCGTGGGGTAGCGAGCACGTCGAGGCGACATGCGTTGAGCGATTCGCCGTTCGGTGCGACAATCACACCGTGACTGCCGACCAGACCCCCGCCGAAGCCGACCTCCCGCTGATCATCTCCGTCGACGATCACGTCATGGAGCCCAAGGACCTCTGGCAGCGCGAGCTTCCTGCGTCCATGCGCGACCGCGGCCCGCGTGTCGTCCAGGACAAGGTCCGCCTCGAGTTCAAGGGCGGCCACTACGGCTTCACCCGCGGCGCCGACGACGGCCAGCTCTGCGACATCTGGCTGTTCGAGGACGCCGAGATCCCCACCGGCCTGCTGCACGGCCCCGCCGGCATCCCCGCGAAGAACAGCGCAACGTGGCCGCCACCTACGAGGACCTCCGGCCGGGCACCTACGACCAGACCGCACGCCTCGAGGACATGGACCTCAACCACGTCGAGGCGGCCATCAACTACCCGAACATCTTCCCCCGGTTCTGCGGGCAGGGCTTCCTCGAGCGCGACGACAAGGAACTCGCCCTCGCGTGTCTGCAGATCTACAACGACTGGATCATCGACGAGTGGTGCGGGGGCGCCGGCGTCGGACGGCTCATTCCGCTCACGCTGATTCCCCTGTGGGATCCCGAGCTCGCCGCCGCCGAGGTCCGTCGGTGCGCCGACAAGGGCAGCTACGCCATCACATTCTCGGAGAACCCGTCCAAGCTGGGTTGCGCCACCATGTACTCCGGCGAGTGGGACGTCGTCTGGGACGCGTGTCAGGAGACCGACACCACGGTGTCGATGCACATCGGCTCGTCGTCGTCGATGCCCACGACGTCACCCGATGCGCCGCTCGCGGCGTCGATGTCGCTGTACGCCCAGAACGCCGAGGCCTCGCTGGTCGACTGGGTGTTCTCGGGCACCCTGGCCCGGTTCCCCGACATCAAGATCGCCTACGCCGAGAGCCAGGTCGGCTGGATGCCCTTCCAGATCGAGCGCATGGACTCGGTGTACCGCGAAGGCCGCGGCGGGGTCGGTGGCGACGGAATGCTGCCGAGCGAGCTCGTCAAGGGTCGGGTGTTCGGCTGCATCTTCGACGACCTCGTCGGCCTGAAGCAGCGCGCCGACGTCGGCATCGATCAGATCCTGTTCGAGACCGACTATCCGCACTCCGACGGCACGTTCCCGCATTCGCGCAAGGTCGCACACGACATGTTCGCCGCTGTCGGCATGAACGCCGAGGACTGCACGAAGGTCCTGCGCGGCAACGCGATCGAAGCCTACGGTCTGCACCGCTTCGGTATCACCAGCTGAACCCCGCTGCGGCATCGCTGGCGATGCCCCGCGGCTGACCGGTCGACGTCGCGGCGGAAGAAGCGATCGAAGATCAGCTCGCGCTCATCGTGGGGAATCCCGTTCCCACGGTCGCTGACCCACACCCACCCGTCGGCCACAAACCAGCTCGCCCACGCCGTCGGCGTAGTAGGCCGATGCGACGCGTGGGTAGATCTCGCCGGCCTGGCCGAGAGCGGGGTCGGAGAGGTTGTTGCCCGACCCATCGAGGGACCGGGTGTCGGCCATGACGGCGGCTGCCGGATCCGCTGCTTCGGACGAGGCCGCACCCTGTGCAACGCCCGCCACTGCGGGGCCTTCGTCGGCCGGCGTGTGGCTGCGTCGTGCGGTTCGGGCTACCTCGTGTGCGCCACGGCCGACTCGAACAGCGCGAGTGCCTCTGGCGACAGCGTCGCGTCTCGCTCGAACCGAAATCGCATCCAGTCGATGACCAGCGTCGCAACGTCGTGCGGATACGCCTGGCGCAACGCTGCGAGCCGCCGAGGCACGTCGGTGTGGGGATCGTCGCCGATGCTGACGTCGGTGGTTGCATCCAGCTCCTTCAACTCCGCGTACACCTCGGTCTCGGGGTAGCTGTAGGTCTGCAGCATGTCGCCGAAGTCCGCTGCGCCCGACTCCGCAACGGATCCGAACGCTTCCATGGCGATGAGACAGCCCAGGGTCGCGCCGTAGAAGAGGTGGCCCCCGATCTCGTGCGTCACGGTGGCATAGACGCCGGCGGGGTCCTGCGCAGCAGCGGCCATCCAGCGGCGCGACACCACCAGGTCCGATCCCAGGCGCATGGCGATCAGTGCCGTGCCCTCGAAGGCGTTCTGGTCGTACCGGATGCTGCCGCCGCGCTCGGCCATCAACGTCATCAGGTGGCGGATCTCCGGTGGGGCATCTGAGGTCAGGTGTCCCACCACCTGGTCGAGTCGCGGCGTCGAGCCGGACCGGAGCTCGGTGTCGGTGCTCTGTTCGTGCTCGATGGCCGAAGCCGCGCACCGTCGGCGGCTCCGGTGGTGCGGTTCGGGCTCGAGCGAACGGTGCCGCCGGAGTCGACTCGCCGCCTCGGCGAGCGACGTGCCACGGAGGCGCAAGAAGGGTCCGTCGAGGAGCTGCAGCAGCGATGGATTGTCGGTGCGGCCGGCGACCGCACGATCGACGACTGCCTCGAGGTGGCGGAGCGGCACCCGTTGCAACCGCCAGCGCGTCGCCCGCGCCGTGTGGTGGGTCACGTCGCGGAGCGCAACCCACGCGACCCAGTCGTCCACGGTCGGTGGCGCGACGCCCGGGTCGTTGTCGAGAAAGCGTGCGATCCGTATGGCGAGCGGGTCCAGGGTCAGTTCAACCGGGTTGGATCCCTCGGCCGGTGGCTTCGCGGGAGTGATCGCCCCGGGGCCCGGCCGGTGCGCCGCCGGTCGGGGCCGTGCGCCGGTCGTCGTTGCGCCGGTCCTCGGCGTCTGCAGCGCGACGTCACTCGAGAGCGGCGCGGCCGGCGTCGTCGAAACGCGCCTCGAGCGTCAGCTGCGACGAGCTCATGGGCGTTCCCGCGACCACCAGGACGAAGGCGACGCATGCGGTGCGCATCGTGCGTGTCGGAGACATGGCGCCACCGTCGAAGCGCAGCGTGGCAGTGCGATCTGGGATCGGTCACGGCCGAGTCCCATACGCCTCGCATCGATCTCGCATCGGCCTCGTAGTGCCGAACCGGGTCGTCGGATGATCGCAGCGCGACCCTTGTGACCAGCGATTTCGCCTGTCATCTTCCTGCAAGGTCGGCGACGCATAGTGTCAGGAGCGGCGATCTGCGGGGGATGGCATGGACCTACGGGTGCTGGGACCGGTGGAGGTGCACGACGGGTACCGCCGTGCGATCGGAGGCCCACGACAGCGGCGGATCCTCGCGGTGTTGGCGATGCGCCGGGGCGCAGTCGTCAGTGTCGATCAGCTCATCGATCTGAGTTGGCCCGGCGATGCCCCGCCGGCCACAGCCCAGGCGAACCTCCGGACCTACGTCCATCGTCTCCGGTCCGGCATGGGAGACGGCCTGGCCGCCCGGGTCGTCACCACCCCCGGTGGCTACGTGCTGGAGGTGGCAGATGACGAGATCGACGCGGCGCGATTCGAACGGTTCCTCGATCGGGGGGATCGGCTGATCGAGCGCCACGACGCCGAGGGCACCCTCGATCAGGTCGAGCAGGCGCTCGGGCTCTGGCACGGTGATCCCTACGGGGAGTTCGCCGGCGAACCGTGGGCCGAAGCCGAGATCGCGCGGCTACTCGATCTGCGGGTGCGGGTCGAGGAGTTGCGGTGCCAGGCGCTGGTCCACCTCGGTCGCGACGACGAAGCGGTCTCGCTGCTCGACTCGCTCATCGACGCACACCCGTACCGGGAGCGACCACGCGGGCTGCAGATGCTCGCGCTGTATCGCAGCGGCCGTCAGGCGGAGGCGCTCCGGGCGTACCAGCGGTTCAGGCGACTCCTTGTCGACGAACTCGGGGTCGAGCCCTCGACGGAACTGGCCGAGCTGGAGCGCCGCATGCTCGCCCAGGACCCGACGCTACGTCAGACACAGGAAGCGGTTCCCGTGCTGCGGTCCTACCGGGAGCATCGGGTGCTCGGCGAGGGCGCGCATGCGATCGTCTGGCAGTGCACCCAGGCCCAGCTCGGGCGCGACGTCGCGGTGAAGCAACTCCGCCCCACCCAGGTCAACGATCCGGAGTTCATCCGCCGGTTCGAGATCGAGGCGCAGGTGGTCGCCTCGCTCGAACACCCCCACATCGTGCCGTTGTACGACTACTGGCGAGAGCCCGACGCTGCCTTCCTCGTGTTCCGCCTGATGTCAGGGGGCAGCCTCGCCGAGCGCCTACGACGCGGTGCGTTGTCCGAGGATCAGGTGGTGCGTCTCATCGGTCAGGTTGGCGCCGCACTGTCGCATGCACATCGGTGCGAGGTCACCCATGGGGACGTCAGACCGGCGAACGTGCTGCTCGACGACGAGGGCAACTTCTACCTCGCGGACTTCGGCATCGCCCGCCGATCCGACGGGCATCTGATATCCGACGACCGTACGAGCGGTGCTGGGGCCGCGCACGCCCCCACGAGTGGTCGCGACGACCTGGGCGCGGACATCACCGCCTTCGGTCGGCTCCTGCTCGCCGCCACGGCGAGCGATCAGTCGGAGCCCCCAGGACCGCCGAGTTGGCTCGGCGAGATCGTCCGTCGCTGCACCACCGTCGACGCGACGGATCGATATCAGTCCATGGCCGACCTCCTCGCCGATGCCAGCGACCATGTCGGTTCCGAGATCGACCTGCGCCGTCCCGATGGACACCCAGTGGTCGTCGTGGACCGGATCGGCGCCGACTCGTTCACGCTCTCGACTGATCTGCGGAATCCGTTCAAGGGCCTGCGTGCGTTCCATGAAGCCGACGCGGCCGTGTTCCACGGCCGCTCCCGGTTGGTGGGTCGCCTCCTCGAGGTCCTGAAGCGACCGGGACCCGCAGGAGGCCTCGTCGCGGTGGTCGGCCCGTCGGGTTCGGGCAAGTCCAGTGTCGTGCGCGCGGGCCTCGTGCCGGCATTGCGAGCGGGCGCGATCCCCGGGTCCGAGAACTGGTTCGTCACCACGATGGTGCCCGGCGCCCGGCCCTTCGACGAGCTCGAGGCAGCGCTCACCCGGATCGCAGCCGCGCCACCTGGACCGCTGTCGGAGATCATGGCGGCCGAACCGCAGGGCATCCGCCGGGCCGCGCGCCTGGCGGTGCCCGACGACGACGCCGACGTGGTGCTCGTCATCGATCAGTTCGAGGAGCTCTTCACCCAGGTCGAGGGTGCACAGCGACAGCGCTTCCTCGACGGCCTCCTCGAGGCGGTCCGTCATCCTCGGGGACGGCTGCGCGTGGTGCTGACCATTCGGGCCGACTTCTGGGATCGTCCCCTGCGCCACGGCCCACTAGCGACGCTGCTCGAAGAGGCTGCCGTCACGGTCGGTCCGATGTCGGCGAACGAGTTACGCGAGGCGATCGTCGGCCCTGTCTCCGAACAGGGACTCGAGTACGAGCTCGGCCTGGTCGAGCGGATACTCGTCGAGGTGGTCGATCAACCCGGCGCGCTCCCGCTGCTCCAGTACGCGCTGACGGCGCTCTTCGACACGAACGTCTCCGGCCTGATCCAGGCCCAGGCGTATGACGACATGGGAGGCGTCGCGGGTGCGCTGGCCAACCGGGCCGAGGAGAGTCTTGCCGCGCTGACGCCCGAGGGCCGCGTACGCGGCGCGGCGGGCGTTCGGACGCCTCGTGTCGTTGGGTGAGGGTTCGGACGACACCCGTCGCCGCGTGTTCGTCAACGAGTTGACTGCCGACCCTGCAACCCTTTCGGTCCTCGACGTCTTCGTTGCCGCGCGTCTGCTCACCGTCGATGCCGACCCGGCGACACGGCTGCCGACGGTCGAGATTGCGCACGAAGCGCTGTTCGGCACCTGGCCCCGTCTCGCCGACTGGATCGACGAGGATCGCGACCATCTGCGTATCGTCCGCCGACTCGGCACGGCGGCGGCGGAATGGGATCAGGCCGGCCGGCCCGCCGACCAGCTCTACCGAGGTGGGCGGCTCGAGTCCGCGGCCGAGATCGCCTCGCTGGAGCCTCCTGTGTTGAACGAACGCGAGATGGCGTTCGTCCGCGCCGGCGAGACCGCAGCCGAAGCCGAGCAGCGCCGCACCCGACGCCGGACCCGTGTCCTGCAGGGCCTTCTCGCAGCGACCGGGGTGTTGCTCGTCGCTGCGCTCGTGGCCGCGACGATCGCCGTCGACCGTGCGTCGGATGCCGACCGAGCCCGGGGCGAGGCGGAGGGTTCCGAGGCGGCCGCCCGGGAGGCTCAAGCCGCCGCTGAGCAGGCGACCGCAGACTTGGCGCTCGATGTGCGCCGCAACGAGATCCTCGACCTGGTCGACGAGACCGCTCCCATCGTGCCGACGCTGCTCGCCGTCGAGCTCCACGAGCGGAACCCGGGCCCCCAGACACTCGACACCGTCGCCCGCACGCTGCTCGGTACCGAGGGATGGCTGGGCACGCTCCCGGGGCAGTACCCGACCTGGGCGTCGCACGGACCCTGGCTCGTGACGGTGGAGCGCACCCAGATCGTGGTGCGAGACCCGACCGATCTCACCGAGATCCGGACGATCGCCATCGACCCGTTCCCCGTCGAGTCGCCGCCCCGATTCTTCGCCGCCGTTGTCGCGCCCGACGGGCGACGAATGGTCGTCGAACAACCAGGCGGGCTCGCCGTGGTCGACCTCGAAACGGGGACGACCGGCGAGACGCTCGAGATCACCCCGCTCTTTGCTTCCGAAGACTCGGTCGCGTGGACGCCCGACGGCACACGCGCTCATCGTGCCCGTCGATCCCGACGCATTCCAGCTCGTCGAGGTCGAGGCGCTGACCCTCACCGCCGGCCCCGTCCTCGAGCACGGTCTCGACCTCGACGGCCCGTTACTCGCCGTGCATCCGTTCGAACCCGAGCTCGCCGTGTCGTCTCGAGGCACGGTGGCCATCTTCGACCTGTCCAGGCTCGACGAGGCTCAGTTGCCCCTGAAGGGCGACGTGTTCGACCTGGCGACGACCGAGGTCGGGGGGTCGTTCCTGTCGTACGCGCCCGACGGCCGGCTGTTCGTCCCTGTCTTCGGACGTGGCGAGTTGAACGTGATCGACAACGGCACGCTCGACGCGCTCGACGGGCTGCCGCCGGCGGCCAACTGGCTCGACGCTCGATCGATGGGTGACGGGCAGGTGTTCGTGTCCCGGTGGAACGGCGACGACGCGATGATCGTCGAGGAAGCCACGGGTCAGGTGATGGCTGGACCGTGGTCGGCACCTGTCGCCGGCGGCTACGTCCAGCCGCAGTTGGTCGCGAATGGCGACGCAGTCGCCCTGGCAACCGACTTGGGAGAGATCCATGTCTGGTCGCTCGTCGGCGGGAACCCGCTCAGCCGCACGCTGCCGCCGGTGGAATCGGGACAGCCTCTGTACCTCCTGCCGGAGTCCGAGGTCGTGGCCGATGTGTTCTCGGCTGACGTATGGGGCCTGGCCGGTGACTCCTACGTGCCCGTCGACTTCGGTGTCGCGAACCGGAAGAGCGTGATGGCTGCGCCGACCGACGAGGGTGATCGAGCCTTTGTGATCGACAGCGCTGGCATGGGCCGTCTCCACGAGCTGCCCTCCGGCGTAGCCATCGGACCTCCATTCGACCTCGGGCCCGAAGCGCAGTTCGGTGTGGTGTCCGCCGATGCGCGCCATGTCGTCGTTCAGGATCCGAAGGGCATGGTCGTCTTCGATGCTGCGTCGGGTGCGGAGCTGGGTCGCTTCGACCACGGTCGGCCACGTTCCGATCGCATCGTCGTGCAAGGCGAGCTCGCAGGTGTCGTGGGAACGCCATCCAGTGGCTCCGGCGGCGTCATCAACACGGTGCTGGTCGTCGATCTGTCGGCCATGGAGCAGGTCTTCCTCGGCGATGGGTACCTGTCGGACTTCACGCCTGATGGCACCGGCTTCTTCAGCGTGACCGATGGCCCGAGCGTCGAGCTCGTCGACCTCGTCACCGGCGAACGGGGCTGGCGGCTCGCCGACGCGATCTTCGCCAACCTGCTCCCATCGGGCAACCACGTGGCGTCGTTCTTCGGTCAGGTGAGCATCCACACCTACCCCGGCGGCGAGCCGATCGGGGCGCCCATCGAGGGCGATGGCACGATGCCGTGGGCCGACGGGGTGCTCACCCAGCGGCGTGATGGTCGCTACCACGTGTGGAACACCGACGTGGAGAGTTGGCCCGACGTCGCGTGCCAGGCCGCAGGTCGCAATCTCACGCGCGGCGAGTGGGAGACCCACATGGGCCCTGACACCCCGTACGCGCCCAGCTGCCCGCAATGGCCGATCGACGTCTGAGTCCACGCTGGCGGGCTCTCGTCGTCCTGGGGGTGTCGGGGTTGTCATCGATCTGCAAGGTGGGTCGCGCATAGTGTCGGCAACGGCGTTGTGCGGGGGATTGCATGGACCTACGGGTGCTCGGACCGGTCGAGGTGTACGACGGGGAGCGCTGTGCCATCGGTGGGCCGCAGCAGCGCCGGATCCTGGCGGTGTTGGCAATGCACCGGGGGGTAGTCGTCACCGTCGATCAGCTCGCCGAGATCAGCTGGCCCGGCGATGCGCCCCCGTCGACCGCCGAGGCCAACCTCCGAACCTACGTGCACCGTCTGCGCGCAGGTATGGGCGACGAGCTCGGGCGGCGGATCGTCACCACCCCGGGTGGCTACGTGCTCGAAGTGGCCGACGACGAGATCGACGCGGCCCGCTTCGAAGGCGGTATCACCCGGACCGACCGGTTGCTCGACCACCGCGACGCCGTGGCTGCGCTGCACCAGGTCGATGAGGCGCTCAAGCTGTGGCGGGGCGACCCCTATGGGATGTTCAGTGGGGAGCCTTGGGCAGAGGCCGAGGTCGCCCGGCTGATCGATCTCCGTGCGAGGGCTCAGGAGCTGCGGTGTCAGGCGCTCGTCGACCTCGATCGCAACGACGACGCGGTGTCGGCGGCGGAGGCGTTGATCGACGCGCATCCCTATCGCGAGCGACCGCGCCGCATGGAGATGCTCGCCCTCTATCGAAGCGGTCGTCAGGCCGAGGCACTGCGCGCGTATCAGCGATTTCGTCGGCTGCTCGTCGAGGAGCTGGGTGTCGAGCCGTCGCCGGGGCTCGCCCAGCTCGAGGCGAGCATGCTCGCACAGGATCCGGCTCTCGGTGACACGCACGTTGCGCCGATGCTGCGGTCCTATCAGCCGCAGCGGGTGATAGGCGAGGGCGCCCGGGCGATCGTCTGGCAGTGCACGCAATCCCCGCTGGGTCGTCAGGTGGCGATCAAGCAGCTCCGTGCGGCGCAGGCGAACGATCCCGACTTCATCCGCCGCTTCGAGACCGAGGCGCAGCTGGTCGCGTCGCTCGAGCATCCCCACATCGTGCCGCTGTATGACTATTGGCGCGAGCCCGATGTCGCGTTCCTGGTGTTCCGGCTGATGTCGGGTGGCAGCCTTGCGGATCGACTGCGTCGTGGGCCGCTGTCCGGCGACCTGCTGCTTCGCCTCGTCGCACAGGTCGGTGGCGCGTTGTCGTACTCGCATCGCTGTGGTGTCACCCACCGCGACGTCCGGCCCGAGAACGTGCTGCTCGATGACGAGGACAACTTCTATCTGACCGACTTCGGGATCGCCCGCCGATCTGCGCAGGATCCTGTCCCGACACGGTCCGCGCGAGTTCGGCGCGTGGACGTCTTCGGGCCGGACCTTCCGGTGGCTGGAGGGGCAGAGGACATCGTGGCCCTGGGTCGGCTGTTGCTGTCAGCTGGAGCTGCGCAGGGAGTTGATGACCCGGCATCCGCCGGGAGCGGCGTTCCCCGGAATCGCGGCGACGGGGCGGCGGCATCGGAGGTGCCGGGTTGGGTGCAGGAGGTGGCTCGGCGGTGTGTCACTGACGATGCGACGATGCGCTACGGGTCCGCCGCAGAGCTCGTATCGGAGGTGTCCCAGCTGGTTGGTCCTGGGATCGATCTTCGAAGTGGCGTTCCTCGCCGGGCGGGGTTCGGCGATGCCACATCGCTGGACCTGGCTGCGGTTCCCGGTGATGTGCGCAATCCGTTCAAAGGGTTGCGGTCATTCCTGGAGGCTGATGCGGGCGACTTCCTCGGCCGTACGCGACTTGTCGAGCGACTAGTCGAGGTGTTGAAGCGGCCGGGCCCACGTGGGCGCCTGTTGGCCGTGGTCGGGCCGTCGGGGTCGGGGAAGTCGAGTGTGGTGCGAGCGGGACTGGTCCCGGCGGTGCGTGCGGGTGCAATCGCCGGGTCCGAGGACTGGTTCATCACGACGATGGTGCCGGGTGCCCGGCCGCTCGACGAGCTCGAGGCAGCTCTGACCCGCGTCGCCGCTGCGCCGCCTGGACCGCTGTCGGAGATCATGGCGGCCGACGAGCACGGCATTGGCCGCGCTGTGCGCATGGTCGTGCCCGACGATGGCGCTGAGGTGCTGGTCGTGGTCGATCAGTTCGAGGAGCTCTTCACCCATGCCGATGCCTCGCAACGCCACATGTTCCTCAACGGGTTGCTCGAGGCCGTCCGCCACTCCCGGGCCCGGCTACGCGTAGTGATCACGATCCGCGCCGACTTCTGGGATCGGCCGCTCCATCACCCTGAGCTCGCAGCGCTGCTGGGCGAGGCTGCCGTCACGGTCGGCCCGATGACCCCGCCGGAGCTGCGTGAGGCGATCATCGGGCCCGTCGCCGCGCAGGGGCTGGAGTTCGCGGACGGGCTGGTCGAACGGATGATCGTCGAGGTCGCCAATCAGCCCGGTTCCCTCCCGTTGCTCCAGTTCGCGCTGACAGAGTTGTTCGAGACCAATGTCTCTGGGCTGATCCGGGCGTCGTCGTATGACGAGATGGGTGGCGTGGCGGGCGCGTTGGCCCACCATGCTGAGGAGAGGCTTGGGGCCTTGACGCCCGAGGGCCGCGAGGCGGCGAGGCGGGTGTTCGGTCGCCTTGTGTCGTTGGGTGAGGGCGCGGACGACACCCGCCGTCGTGTGTTCGTGAACGAGCTCACCGTCGATGCTTCCACGAGATCGGTGCTCGAGGCGTTCGTTGCGGCGCGTCTGTTGACCGTCGATGCCGACCCCGTGACGCGGCTGCCCACGGTCGAGATCGCGCACGAGTCGCTGTTCAGCAGCTGGCCCCGTTTGGGCGGCTGGATCGACGAGGACCGCGACCTGCTGCGACTGGTGCGGCGCGTGGGTGAGGCGGCGGTCGAGTGGGACCAGGCCGGGCGACCCACGGATCAGGTCTACCGCGGGGGTCGACTCGAGGCCGCGGTCGAGATCGCGTCGTTCGCGCCGCCGGTGCTCAACGCACGCGAGCTGGCGTTCGTGCATGCGGGCGAGGCAGCGGAAGAGGCCGAGCAGAGCCGTGCCACGCGGCGTACGCCGCGTTCTGCAGGGCCTCCTCGCCGCGACAGGTGTGTTCCTCGTCGCCGCGCTGATCGCCGCAACGGTGGCAGTCAACCGAGCAACCGACGCCGACCAGGCCCGCAGCGACGCCGAAGCATCCGAGGCTGCAGCGCAGGAGGCCCAGATCGAATCGGACCGCTTGCGGCGCACAGCCGAGGATTCCGAGGCTGCAGCGCAGGAGGCCCAGCTCGCGGCTGAGCAAGCGACAGCTGATCTGGCACTCGATGTTCGCCGCAGTCAGATCCTCGACCTGATCGAGGAGGACGCGCCCATCGTCCCGATGCTGCTCGCCGTCGAGCTCCACGAGCGGAGCCGGACCGCCGAGACACTCGACACGGTCGCCCGCACGTTGCTTGGTCAACCGGGGTGGCTCGGCACGGTGCCCGGGCAGTACGCGACCTCGGCCTCCCATGGCCCCTGGCTGGTCACGGTCGAGCGCACACAGATCGTGGTGCGGAACCCGGACGACCTCTCGGCAATCCGGGCCATCGCGATCGACCCGTTTCCTGAAGTGCAGCACCAGCACCAGCGGTACTTCGCGGCAGTCGTGGCGCCGGACGGTCGCCGGATGGTGGTGGAACAGCCGGACGGCCTCGCGGTCGTGGATCTCGCGAATGGGTCGGTCGGCGGTTCGATCGACATCACGCCGCTGTACCCGGGAGAGGAATCGGTGGCATGGACGCCGGATGGTCGGCGACTGATCGTGCCCGTTGAGCGTGGCGCCTTCCAGATCGTCGAGGTCGATGATTTGGCGCTCAGGGCCGGTCCGGTTCTCGACCACGGCCTGGATCTCACGATGCCGGTCTTGGCGTTGCATCCCTCTGAGCCCGAACTCGCCGTTTCCTCGGCGGGGACCGTGGCGACCTTCGACCTGTCCCGCGTCGATGCCGGTGAGTTGGCCGATCCGGTTGTCTACGACTTGAGGACCGACTTCTCGGCCCTATCGATCGCTTCCTATTCGCCAGATGGTCGACTGTTCGCACCCATCCCCGGGCGCGACGACCTGCCCGTCATCGCCGATGGTGCGGTCGGTGCCCTCGACGTGCCGACCGCAGCGGTCAACTGGATCGAGGCTCGCCCGCTCGGCGACGGCCGGGTCTTCCTCTCGCGCATAAGCGAGGACGCAATGGTCGTCGACGAATCGACGGGTCGGGTCCTTGCCGGACCGTGGTCGCCATCGGATGGTGGCACCTACTTCCAGCCCCAGCTGGTCGCCGGCGGCGATGCCGTCGTGCTCGCCACTGACTTCGCCCAGCTCCACGTCTGGTCGCTCGTCGGGGAAACGCGCTCAGCCAGACCCTGGCGTCGGTGAACGCAGCCGGCCGACCGCTCTACTACCTCCCGGACTCGGGCGTCCTCGCCGATCACCGCTGGACGGAGGTCTGGAGCCTCGCCGGTGACCGCTACAGGCCCGTCGACTTCGCGGATCGCGAACCGTCGCAGCGTTACCGCAGCTCCCACCGCCGACGGCGACCGGGCTTTCGTCGTGGACGATGCGGGCATGGGGACGATCCACGAGTTGCCGTCCGGCGCAGTTGTCGGCCGACCCATCGACGTCGGCCTCGACGCAGAAGTCGGAATCATCTCCCATGAGGGGCGCCACGTCGTGGTTCAGACCCCACGCGGCCTTGTCGTCTTCGACGCCGCAACGGGTGTTTCGCTCGCTCGATTCGATCACGGCCGCGAGCAATCGGAGCTCCTGTCCGTCGTCGGTGATCTGGCAGGCATCGTTGGCACGACGGCGAACGGGCTCGGTGAGTCCGACGTTTCATTGATCGTCGATGTGTCCACCATGCAACGGGTGTTGCTTGGCCCGGGTATTCTCACGGGCCTCACGGCTGACGGAACCAGCGCATTCATGACCCTCGACGGCCTCGAGGTCGAACTCGTCGATCACGACACCAGCGACGTCGCGTGGCAGCTGAGCGACGCAGCCACGGTCAACTTCGTGCCATCGGGCGAGTACATAGCATCGTTCTTCGAGGCCGTGAGCTTCCACACCTACCCGGGCGGTGAGCCGATCGGGCCGTCGGTTCCCGGCGACGGCGAGATGCCATGGGCCGACGGCGTACTCACCCAGCAGCGCGACGGTCGCTACCACGTGTGGAACACCGACGTGGAGAGCTGGCCCGACGTCGCGTGCCAGGCCGCAGGTCGCAATCTCACCCGCGCCGAGTGGGAGGCCCACATGCCCCCCGACACTCCGTACGAGCCCAGCTGCCCGCAGTGGCCCGTCGAGGCCTGAGTCGGAGGAGGGTCGGCGTAGGGGTCTCGAGGCGCATGTCCCAGCGGCGTCGTGCCGTCCGACGACAAGCGTCGAGCCCGGCCCAACTGCATCAGCCACCTGTTGTCGGTCATCCCGTACGAGGACATCGTGCCCGAAAACCGCGATCGGGACGCCGACAGGGTGCCATCGCCATCGGTGTAACCGGCCACGTCGCCCGACGTCCTGGCCACTCGATGGAGCCACACGAGAGTCGCACGCAACGGCCGGAGGCCGGACCCATTTCATGGATGTCCCGCGGTGCGTTAGGGTCGCTGGGCAAGCGTGGGGGAGCGGGATAGCGATGAGTGATCAGACACGGCACTTCGGTGCCATCGGAGGCCAACCGGCGCCGGGCGCAGGTGGGGGAGGCGATCTCACCGATCACCTCATCAACACCTCGACCTGGACTGATGCCGATCTGGCCAACGCCGGCATACCGGTGCAGGACACCGCCATCGTCTCCATCGGCGGGGGTCTCGGGTCGCTGGCGTTGGTGGACTTCCTGCGGTCTGCTGGCATGTCGACCGACCGCATTCGGGTCCTGGGCGACAACACCGTGCCCTCGGCCACCTACGAATACCTGGCCACCAATTCCCAGATCCCGCGCCACGAACGCCTCCGCTCCGACGCCGGGTCGGTCATGGACAACATCTGGGGTTTCCCCAGCTACGCGCTGCGAGAAGCCCGCAACGACAAGTCCCTGAAAGCCGTGTGGCAGGTGGCCACCGAGCCCATCCTCGCCGAGTACTTCACCCCGCGTGCCGGGCAGGTGTACGAGTCCGTCGAGCGCGAGACTGCTCGCATCGGCTGGAGCGAGATGCTCCGGCTCGGCTACGCCCGCATGGTGCGCAAACGCGCCGGCGGCGGCTACTTCGTCGTGCAGACACCCGAACCCCGTGGCACCGGACCCAAGCGGGTGGCGTACCGCACCAACTTCGTGCACATCGCCATCGGCTACCCCGGCGTGGCGTTCCTGCCCGATCTCCAGGAGTACCGCGAACGCACCGGCGACCACTCCCGCGTCGTCAACTCCTACGAGCCTCACGACCACGTCTACCAGGAGTGCCGCCGGCGCCCGTGTACCGTCCTGGTGCGGGGTAGCGGCATCGTGGGGTCACGCATCCTGCAGCGCCTCATCGACGACATCGATGCCGGTGCCCAGACGCGTATCGTCCACCTGTTCCGCAACTACGTCGACGGGCCGCAGGGCGACAAGGCCACGTTCAAGCGTGCCGGTGCCAACGGGTTCGCCTACCAGGCCTTCAACTTCCCGAAGGCGGCATGGGGCGGGCAGCTCCGCTACACGCTCGAGAACCTCGAAGGCGACGCCCGCGGCGACTTCATCGACCAGATGGGCGGCACCAACACCGCGCCACGTCAGCAGTGGAAGGATCAGATCGAGCGGGGCCGCCAGCAGGGCTTCTACTCCCAGGCCATCGGCAGCGTCGAGTCCGTCGATCCCAGCCCCAACGGCGACGGCATCACCACGACCATCCGGTCCAAGGCCGGCGACATCCACACCATCGATGCGCAGTTCATCATCGACGGCACCGGCCTGCTGGCCCGTCTCGACGACCACCGCCTGATGGCGGATCTTCTGACCCACAGCGGCGCCGGCAAGAACCCCAAGGGCCGCCTCGACGTCGAACGCCACTTCGAGATCCGGGGCACCGCCAACGGCGAAGGCCGCATGTATGCGTCGGGGTCGATGACCCTCGGCGGCTACTACGCCGGCGTCGACAGTTTCCTCGGCCTGCAGTACGCGGCACTGCGCATCGCAGATGACATGGCGGCCCAGGGGCTCTGCAAGAAGATCGGCAGCTTCCGATCCATGTCGCAATGGTGGAAGTGGATGAGGAACAAGACGCCATGACCCCCACCCTGCTCGGCCGCATCCAGACCCGCTTCTTCCTCGTCGCCACCGTGGGCGTCGTGTGGATGCTCATCATCAGCCCGATCGTGCGCCCACTCACGCCCGACGGCACCAGCCTCGGCGACGTGTACTCGCTCGGGTATGCCGCACTGGTCGTCGTCGCCGTCGTGGGCATCGTGTGGGAGCTGATCTACCACGGACTCCAGCAGTTCCGGTGGGAGAAGGACTGGCCCACCCTGTTCGGGCTGCTCACCGGTATCAACGAGGGCATCGTCGTGTACTTCGTCCTCCAGGCAGGGCTGCCCTGGGATGTCGGCGACGTGCCCGGCACCGCCTTCGTCATCATGTTCGCCACGACCTGGATCCTCATCTGGTTGGCGGCAAACGGTCCGATGCGTGTCGTGAATCTGCGGTGGCGCTTCCGCGGTGGCCGACTGCTGTGAGCACGTCGGGTCCCGGCTTCGACGCGGTCATCGAAGCGGGTCGGTCCCATCGCGAACGCATCACCCGGGACCGTGGCCGACGGGCCCTGGCCATCTCGTTCTCGGTCCTCGTCGTCTGGTTGATCTTCGTGACCACACGCGGGCACTGGGGTCGGGTCGCGGACCAGTGGGCCTCGGCGCTGACGATGGTGTTCGGCAGCTTCGTCGCCGGATCCACACCCCAAGGTGGCGGCGCCGTCGCCTTCCCGGTGTTCACCAAGGTGCTCGACATCGACACGCCGGTCGCTCGGTCGTTCTCGTTGTGCATCCAGACCATCGGCATGGTCGCCGCCTCGTTGTCGATCATCGTCAGCCGTCGCGCCGTCGAATGGCGCGCCGTGGCCATCGCGGTGCCGTCGGCCACGGTCGGGTTCTTGATCAGCGCCATCTTCCTCGGGCAGAGCGACGTGCCGTTCTGGCCCAGCCGGCTCCCCGGCCCCTACGTCAAGGTCACGTTCACGCTTCTGGTCGCCGCCATGGCCGTCGTGGTCTACCTCGGCTACCGGGTGCAGCTGCTCGAACGCATCGAGAAGCTGTCGATCTCGGGGCCCCGCGTCGTCGGGGCCATCGCGATCGCCGGCCTGTTCGGCGGTGTCGCGTCGTCGCTCACCGGATCGGGCGCCGACGTCATCTTGTACCTGGCGGTCGTCGTCATCATCGGCATATCGCCCCGGGTGGGCGTACCGACCAGCGTCATCGTCATGGCCAGCGTCTCGGTCGTCGGTTTCGTGCTCTACGGGCTCATCGACGGCCAACTCGACGTCACCATCATGGATGGCGCGGTCACGGCCATCGGTGGCGAATCGGTCACCGCCGGCGCGAACGGTGCGGCGGTGTTCGGCACCGGACCAGGCCTCGACGCAAAGCGTTTCGACCTGTACGGGCTGTGGCTCGCAGCGGCGCCGGTGGTCGCGTTCGGTGCCCCGCTCGGCTCATGGGTGAGCTCGTTGGCCACGGACCGCCAGCTCGTCCGCTTCGTCGTGGCGCTGGCGCTGCTCGAGACGATCAGCACCGTCATCTTCCTCGAGGGCCTCATCATCGAACCCGACCCTGCGCTGATCGTCTATGCGATCGCCGGTGCCATCGTCGTCATCTTCGGGCTCTGGGCCTGCAAGGAGTACCGGCGGCAACTGCTGGGGCTGCCGCCGGTCGACCTCTCCGCCCCCTTCACCCGGAGCCGGCTCGACACCGGCCCCGAGTTCCGTGAGCAACTCGACCAGGGCCGCAGCCCGGAGGACAAGACGTGAGCTGGATAGCCGACTACGAGCTGGTCGACGCGATCGGACGTGGCAATCACGGCGTGTTCCATCGCGCGCGTCCGCCGCAACGGTTGGGCCTCGACGACGAGTTCGTCGCCATCAAACTGCTCGAGCACAACGCGACCGACGCCGACTTCTCGCGCCTGGCCACCGAACTCCAGGTCTTCTCATCGGTGCAGTCGCCGCACCTGGTCACCCTCTACGACGCGGGCCAACAAGACGGGCGCCTCTTCTACGTGATGCGCTACTACGCCCAGGGGTCGCTTGCGCACAACCCCGACCTCGAATCGGCGACCGTGCTTCGTGTGGTCGCCGATGCCGCCCGCGGCTCGCATGCACTGCACGAAGTCGGCGTGGTGCATCGCGACGTCAAGCCCGAGAACATCATGCTCGATCACGGCCGGGGACATCTCGCCGACCTCGGTCTGGCCCAGGTGTGGGCGCCGGGCATGACCACCACTGGCGTCGGGCCCATCGGGTCGATCGAATACATGGAACCCGACGTCGTCTACGGTGAACGAGCGATGCGGACCTCCGACGTGTGGTCCCTCGCCATCACGTTGCACGTCGCCCTGACGGGTTCCGGCTGCTACGGCGAGATCCCGCAGGGATCGGTCCTCGACGCATTTCGCCACGTGCTCCATACCGACCCGATCATCAGCGAGGACATCGCGCCGGCGGTGCGGGCCGTGATCGAACGGGCCCTTGCGCCCCAACGAGGGCAGCGGTATCCGTCGGCACTGGTGTTCGCCGAAGAGCTCGAGCAGGCAGGAGGTCTGGACTGATGACAGCCGAATCAACCCGCATCGGGGTCGTCGCCGGTGATGGTGCCGTGGTGCGCCGCGGCGAGACGATCGTGCTGCTCGGTGCCCCCACCGACGAGGTCGTAGACGAGACCGTGACGTTGCTCGCCACCGACTCCCGTGAGGAACGCATTCGCGCGCTGGCGGGCATGTTCCTGCGCCGGACCCTTCCTGCGGCCGCGGTCGTCGACTTCTTCCCCGGCGGCGCCGACGCATTCGCGGTCGGCTCCATCGAGGTGGTCGTGTCGGGCGAGGCCCAGAGCGCGTCCGGATCGATCATGGGCTTGTCGGGCCGGTACATGGCCGACGACCTCGACGCCATCGTCCTGGCCGGAACCGCCGACGCGGCCGTCCCCGCCTGGGCGTCGTTCGATGCAGGTGCCGTGGTCGGCGCCGGCGTCGTCGTCGGAGGTGCCGGCGCCCCCGACCCGGCCACCGCAGCAGCCGCCGTCGCAGCCGAGCCCGCGCCGGAACCCGCCGAGCCCGAGCCCGAGCCGGAACCCGCCGAGCCCGAGCCCGAGCCGGAACCCGCCGAGCCCGCCGTGCCCATACCACCGCCCCAGGTCGATGTCGGGACCGCAGACCCGCCACCGGCGCCCGAGCCGGTCGTCGAGCCCGAGCTCCAACCCGTCGTCGAGCCGGAACCGGCCGCTGCGACGCCTGCCCCGCCACCGGTACCCGACGTCCCCGCTGCGCCAGCCGCCGGCGCAGCACCCCCGCCTCCTCCACCGTCGCCGGTGGGTGCACCGCCTCCGCCGCCGTTCGCCGATTCACCACCGCCGGCGGCAGCGCCGCCGCCTCCACCGCCGGCGCTCGCCTGCGCCGCCTCCGCCAGCGGCTGCGCCGCCTCCGCCGCCGGCAGCTGCTGCACCTCCGCCGCCTCCGGTCGCTGCGCCTCCGCCGCCGGCAGCTGCGCCTCCGCCGCCTCCGGCAGCTGCGCCGCCACCACCGGTCCCCGGCGCACCCGCTGCGCCGCCGCCGCCTCCGCCCGGGGTCGCACCCGATGCCGACGGACCGGCGTCGCCCGATCGCTACGAGCTGATCTCGCTCACTGCGGCCGTCGATCTCTCCGATCGCACCCCGATCCCGGAGATGCCCGACGAACCGCCGGCGCCCGACGAAGCGCCCAGCACCCCCACCGACGACATGCCGCCCTACGCGCAGCCCGTCAAGGTGCTCGGTGTGTTGTCGCCGCGTGGGTTCTTCAACCATCCCGAGGCCCGGTTCTGCAGCCGTACCGGCGTCAAGATGGGCGCCAGCGAGACCAAGGTCCTCGTCCAGGGCGACCGCCCGCCGTTGGGGGTGCTGACCTTCGACGACGGGTCGACCTACTCGATGCAGTACACCACGGTCGCCGGGCGCGATCCCCGCATCGACGATCAGGTGGCGAGCGGTCAGGCATCACCGTTGACGCTCACCGACGATGAGCTCAAGATCTCCCGACGCCACATCTTGTTGGAGTTGCGCGACTGGGACGTCTTGATCAGCGATCTCGACACCGCCAACGGCACCTACATCCGTGAGGCCGCCGGCCAGACCCCGCGGCGCCTGGCCGCCGGCGAGAAGGTCGTCATGTCCAACGGTGCCGAGGTCTTCCTCGGCGACCGCTCCTTCACCTATCACGAGCACCATGTCCGCTGACGCGGGCGCCCACGTCGAACCGCCGCGAAAGGCCCCACGAGCCATGGAACACACCGATCTCTACGAGTCGGCTCTCGAACGACTGCAGCAGATCGCCGAGCGCGCCGATCTCCACGACGAGGTCCTCGAGGTGCTGCGCCACCCCAAGGCCGCGCTCGAGGTCGCGGTGCCGGTGCGTCGCGACGACGGCACGCTGTCGGTGTTCACCGGCTACCGGGTCCGCCACAACGACCTGCGCGGCCCCACCAAGGGCGGGATTCGCTATCACCCTCAGGTCGACGTGTCG
This sequence comes from uncultured Acidimicrobiaceae bacterium, assembly GCA_963716795.1. GTDB lineage: Bacteria > Actinomycetota > Acidimicrobiia > Acidimicrobiales > UBA8592 > CAVQUE01. The sequence continues at coordinate 690,335 of CAVQUE010000015.1, forward strand.
GAGGTCAAGGCACTCGCATTGTGGATGACCCTCAAGTGCGCGGTGGTCGGCATTCCCTATGGCGGCGGCAAGGGTGGCGTCACCGTCGACCCGAAGTCGCTGTCACGTCTGGAGCTCGAGCGGTTGAGCCGCAGCTTCGTCGATCGCATCGCCGACCACATCGGTCCGGAGGTCGACATCCCGGCACCCGACGTCTACACCAACGCCATGGTCATGGGCTGGATGACCGACGAGTACGCCAAGATCACCCGGCGCCACGAGCCCGGCGTGTTCACCGGCAAGCCCATCGCACTCGGCGGCAGCCTCGGCCGTGACGACGCCACGGGCCGCGGTGCGTACCACTGCGTCAAGGTGCTCGAAGAGCGCAGCGGCTGGGATCCCACGGCCATGACCGTGGCCGTCCAGGGCTTCGGCAACGGCGGTCAACACATCGCTCGGCTGTTGCACGCTGACGGCTACCGGGTCGTGGCCGTCAGCGACTCCCAGGGCGGCATCCACCGCCCCGAGGGCTTCGATGTGCCCAGCATCGTCCAGGCCAAGAACGAGAGCCGCAAGCTCCAGGCCGTGTACTGCGAGGGGACCGTCTGTGAGATGGTCGACGCCGAGCGCATCACCAACGAGGAGCTCCTCGAGCTCGACGTCGACATCTTGGTGCCGGCGGCGCTGGAGAACCAGATCCATGCCGACAACGCCGCCAGGATCCAGGCGCGCACGGTCGTCGAGGTCGCGAATGGTCCCGTGACCCCCGATGGTGATGCCATCCTCGACGAGCGTGGCGTCGCCCTGGTGCCCGACATCTTGGCCAACGCCGGCGGGGTGACCGTGTCGTACTTCGAATGGGTCCAGAACCGCAATGGGTTCGCGTGGACCCTCGACGAGGTGCATCACCGCCTGGCCGAGATCATGCGCCGCGAAGCGACCCTGGTCTATGACCTCGCCGCCGAGCGGGGATTCAGCTACCGCGAGGCCGCCTACGTGCACGCACTCGCCCGTCTCGCCGACGCCGTCCACGCCAAGGGAACCAGCGACTACTTCGCCGGCTGACCCACCGGGCGCTACGACACGGTCAGCGTCACGTCGTCGTCGAGCACCGCGCCCTCGGTGTCTTCGACCAACAGCGCACCGTCGCAGTCGATCACGCGGCCGTCGTAGCGACCCGATGCCAACGCGAGGTCGACGCTGCCCCCGGGCGGGACCGGTGCGTCGATCCGGTTGAGGCCGAACGTGATCGTGCCGCTGGGGGCGAACTGCACGACGCACAACGGTGTGTCGGTCTGGTTCGCAACGGTCACGGTGATCGGGTCGCGGTTGCCGCCCACGTAGATCCCGTCGGCAAAGACCGGTTCGTCGTCCACGAACCAGCCCACCTCGTAGATGCCACCCGCGAGCCCGGCGTCATTGGTGATGCACGAGAAGAAGCCGCCGGTGGCCTCGCCCTCGTTGACGCCGACGAACCCCGCGGCAGGCTCTTCGATACCGTCGATGAACCACACGACCTCCAGCGGGGCTCCGGGTGGAACCGCCTCGTAGTTCCAGCTGAGGCACAGCTGGGGGACCCCGGCACCCACGACGGTGACCGGTGCATCGGGGATGCCGTCGGTCGTCGACAGGCTCCAGATGCCGTCGAGGGCGACGGGTCGTTCGGCAGCCATGGGTTGGTCGACCATCGGGCCACCCTGATCGATCGGGGTGGCCGTCTCGGCCGCGGTCAGCACGTCCAGTGCCAGGTTGACCGGGCGGATGCCGTTGATGAAGCCACCAACCGGCACGCAGTTGTCGTTCTGGTCGATGCGCCCGTCGCCGTTGGTGTCCTGGACGACACGGCAGTCGGTGATGAGGCCGTCGCCGGTCCCGACGATGGTGGGGATGCCGACGAGGAACCCGTCGCCGTCGACGGCGAGGCCGCCGCTGTTGCCGCCCGAGATCGTCGCGTCGGTCTTGAGCCAGCTGCGGTCACCGAAACCGGGAACCGACACGAACCCCGAGATCGTGCCCTCGGTGAAGGTGACCGTCTCGCCACCGATGCCCGGATAGCCGATGACCCGCAGGCGGTCGCCGAGCGAGAGGTTGTCGGAGTCGCCGATCTCGACGGTCGGGAACTCCTGCGCCACCGGCGCCCCGTCGAGTGTCCGGGCGATGCGCACGACCGCGAGGTCGAGCTCGGGATCGTTGACCAACAGGTCGGCCTCGAAGGTCAACAGCGGTGGTTGTTCGGGTCGGTCGGTGACGGCGACGCCGATGCGGTCGTGAGGACAGATCGGGGACTGGGCGATGACGTGGCTGTTCGTCAACACGATGCCGTCGGCAGCGACGATGGTGCCGCTGCCGGTGCAGGTGATCTGATCGCCGAGCAGGAGTTGGATCTGCACCACCCGCACGGCGAGGTCGTCGACGCTTGGCGGCACGCGTGGCGTGGGCGTCGGTTCGGGTGTCGGCTCTGGCGTCGCGGTCGGCTCGGGATCGGAGTCGGTTCCGGCGCTGTCGTCGTCGTCCTCGTCGGTCCCCGACGCCGTCATCGCCGGTGTCGCTGTCGTCGCCGACTGCGGTGGCCACGTCCTGGTCGTCGTCACCGCCGGTCAAGGCGACCACCGCGACCACGATGCCGATGAGGGCGATGATCGCGATGGCGATGGCGGCCGGGTTCCAGGGTGTGGGCCCCGACGCCTGGCTGGGCACGCCGCCGGGGGTGGGCTGGGGCCGACTGGCCCCGGGTTCGACCCGCCGAGTCGATTCGGGCTCGTCGGGCCATCCTCCGGTACCGCTCACCGTCGTCCTCCAACGGTCGTCCTCGCCAGCACCGCCACGATAGATCCCTCTCCGGCCTCCGCGGCGGCGCTGCGGCCGCCGGCTCCATGACGTCGGGGTGCGGCATGGCCCGGCCGATCCGGTGGTGTCGGCGCGCACGGATAGGGTGGCGTCATGGCTGACCAGGCGACATTCGCAGAGCAGGCGATGCCCTACATGGACCAGCTCTTCGCGGACGCGATGCGAATGACCCGCAACCGCGCCGATGCCGAGGACCTGGTGCAGGAGACCTACCTCCGCGGCTACCGCGGTTTCGGTGGCTTCACCGACGGGCACCAACCTCCGGGCCTGGTTGTTCCGCATCCTCACCAACGCGTACATCAACACCTACCGCAAGAAGCAACGCCGCCCCGACGAACGCGACCTGGGCGACGTCGAGGACTTCTACATGTACCGACGGCTCGGCGATGCCGAGACGTCGGTCCTGGGACGCAGCGCCGAGGACGTCTTGTTCGACCACCTCACCGAGGGCGAGGTCAAAGACGCCATCGAGGCCCTGCCCGAGCAGTACCGCGACGCCGTGTTGCTCGCCGACGTCGAGGGATTCGCCTACAAAGAGATCGCCGAGATCCTCGACATCCCCATCGGGACCGTCATGTCGCGGCTGCATCGGGGAAGAAAACGTCTCCTCGAACAGTTGAGCGACTTCGGCCGGCGTCGAGGACTTCTCGACGCCGCCGACGAAACCGACCAGGCCGGCGACGCGTCCTCCGACGATCCAGACGCCGGTGCAGACGACGCACACCCCGCAGCCACGGTCGGCGCGGGCGTGGAGGGATGAGCTGAGATGACGATCAACTCCGATGGCATGCAGATGGGCTCCGATGGACCCGACTTCGGTCGCACCCCGGTCGATGCCGGCGGTCGCGCCGCCGGCGGTGGGTGCCCGGGTGTCCCGGACCTCTGCGAGCATTCCCAGAGCCTGATGTCCGCAGATCCTCGAAGGCATGCCCGACCCGACTGCGCGTCGAGGCCGCCCGGCGCGAACTCGGCCACTGTCTGCCATGCGTGTCGCGCATCGATCTGCAGATGCGGTACAAGCACGCCATGCTCGAGCAGTCCATCGAGTCGGCGCCCCCCTCGCTGCAGTTGCGCATCAGCGACACGCTGCGGCGGGTCGATCTCGGCGAGATCGACGTCAGCGATCTCTGAGCGACCGACCGGCACCCGTCGCGGACCTGCGTGGTCCCCGACGTGTCATGAGGGCGTGCGCACCGTCTACGCTGTCGAGCCATGCATGTCTTTGCTGCCCCCGAGTGGCATTTCTGGATCGCAGTGGTGCTGACCCCCGCCGCCGTCCTGACCGTGCTCGCCGTCGTCGCCGGCTATGTCGCAAAGGTCGTCGCGCCGCGCTATCCGCCTCGTTCGCAGCGTCGGCGCTAGCGGCGTGTCGGGACCGGTCGACTGGGACCTCGCCCAGCGCGTCGCCACCCGGATAGCCGACAAGACCGGCGCCAAGCCCGGGCCGCACTACGACACCCTGGCGCCCGACTTCGAACGCTTCACCGCCCAGGCCGAAGAACTCGTCGCAGCCGAGACCGGATTGCACTCCCAGAGCGGCAACGCCCGGGCTCGCGTCGCCGATCGGCCCATGTGGATCGGCGCCAACGTCGCCTCGTTCCAGCGGCTGCTGCGTCCGGTGACCGACAAGTTCGCCGACAAGATGACCCGGGCCCGGATGAGCTCGTTCACGAGCCGTGCCGGCGGCGTCGAGGTCGGAGTGCTGCTCGGCTGGATGTCGTCGCGGGTGCTCGGCCAGTACGACCTGTTGATCATCGAGGACGAGGACCCCGAGGATCAGGACATCGTCTACTACGTGGGCCCCAACATCATGGCCCTCGAGAAGAAGCACGCCTTTCCTCCCGAGGAGTTCCGCCTCTGGATCGCGCTCCACGAGGTCACCCACCGGGCACAGTTCACCGGCGTGCCGTGGCTCCGTGAGCACTTCTTGTCGCTCGTCAACGAAACCCTCGACGCCGTCGATCCCGACCCCGAGATCCTCAAGGACGCCGCCAAGCGCATCCTCGAGGCCCGCCGGGAAGGCGAGGACCCGATGGCCGACGGTGGTCTTCCGGCGCTGCTCGCCACTCCCGAACAACGCGAGGTCCTCAACCGGGTGTCGGGCATGATGAGCCTGCTCGAAGGCCATGGCGACATCACGATGGACCGCGCCGGCGCCGGGATGGTGCCGAGCGCCGAACGCTTCGCATCCACGCTGCGTGCTCGCCGCAACTCGGCACGGGGCATCTCCCGTGTCCTGCAGAAGGTCATCGGCCTCGAAGCCAAGATGAACCAGTACCAGGCGGGCGAGTCGTTCATCGAGGCCGTCGAGGCCGTCGGTGGCAGCACGCTCGTCGAGCGCGCCTGGGAAGGGCCGGAGAATCTGCCCACCATGGACGAGATCCGCTCTCCCCAGGACTGGATCGACCGCATCACCGCCGACCCGGCCGACGTGGTCGCCACCACCGGCGTCGGCTGAGCGCCGACCCGGCCGAGCCGAACCCATGGCGAACCGAGCCGACCCGGCGTCCGGTTCCACGCCACCTCGCGACGGCGCCGATCGGCGCGGGCATCGATCTCGATGCACTGGTCGGGAGGTGCTCGTTTCCCCCGCCGGGAACGACGGTCGACTGCGCCGTGTCCGGCGGTGCCGACTCGCTGGCCCTGCTGGTGCTGGCCGTGCACGCCGGCTGCGACGTGCACGCCATCCACGTCGACCACGGACTGCGCACCGGTTCGACCGATGAAGCCCGGGTCGTCGCCGCGGCGGCCGCTCGGTTCGGTGCGCGCTTCAGTGCCCTGACCGTGCAGGTCGACGAGGGCCCCAACCTCGAAGAACGAGCGCGGACGGCTCGCTACCGAGCGCTACCTGCCGACGTCTGCACCGGCCACACCGCCGACGATCAGGCCGAGACGATGCTGCTCGCACTGCTGCGCGGCTCGGGGCTCCACGGCATGGGCGCCATGGTCGCGTCGCCGCAGCGACCGTTGCTCGACCTGCGTCGGCACGAGACCGCAGGCCGTCTGTCGAACGCTGGGGCTCGAGCCGGTGCACGACCCGACCAACGACGACCCCCGGCATCGCCGCAACCGCGTTCGGCACGAGGTCCTGCCGCTGCTCGCCGAGGTCGCCGATCGGGACCTCGTCCCGGTGATGGTCCGTCAGGCCGAGCTGTTCCGCGACGCCGCGGCCGTGTTGGTCGACGCGGCCGTCGAGGTCGATCCCGCCGACGCTGCGGCCCTGCGCAGCGCCCCGCGTGCGGTCGCCCGGGAAGTGGTGCGGTCCTGGATTCGCTCGGCATGGCCGAGCCCGCACCCACCGGATCTCGCCACCGTCGATCGAGTCCTCGCCGTCGCCGCGCTCGACGCACGCGCTGCAGACGTCGGAGGCGGTTGGCGAGTCGAACGCACGGCGGGTCGTCTCCGGCTGGTCGCGCCGCCGACCACCAGTCGGTAGGGTCCTGCCCGTGCACGATCCGGTCCGCCCTCCGGGTGACGAGCTCATCAGCGCCGAGGCCATCGCCGGCCGGGTCGCCGAACTCGGCGCCGACATCACCCGCGACTACGCCGGCCTCGAGCCGCTGTTGGTCTGCGTCCTCAAGGGTGCGTTCGTGTTCATGGCCGACCTCAGCCGCGCGATCGACCTGCCGCTCGAGGTCGACTTCATGGCCGTGTCGTCCTATGGCAACTCCACGCGCACCAGCGGCGTGGTCCGCATCGTCAAGGACCTCGACATCGACCTCGCCGACCGCCACGTCGTGCTCGTCGAGGACATCGTCGACAGCGGCCTGACCCTCAACTATCTCCGTCGGAACCTGACCGCCCGCGGGCCGGCGTCGCTGTCGGTGTGTGCGCTGTTCGTGCGTCAGGGTCGCCAGGCCGACGACGCCGATCTGCGCTACATCGGATTCGAGATCCCGCCCGACTTCGTCATCGGCTACGGCCTCGACGTGGCCGAGAAGTACCGGAACCTTCCCCACGTGGCTCGATACCCCATCGACCAGTAGCGCCCTTCGCGGTGGCACTGACCGCCGACCGCTCGATGGCGTCTGGGCCGATCGGCTCAGCCCCGGGCCTCATCCCACCGATCGTGACGCGACATCACGCGCTGTGACGGGGGCGACGGGCGAAGGGTCCGTACGAGGGATTCCGAGGTGTCACCGACGACCCGTACCGTGGTCGACATGATGCACCGAACCCGCAAGTCGCCCTTCGTGTGGTTCGCCCTCGCACTCGCCCTCGTGGTCGGGTTCGCGTTCTGGCCCACGGGCGACGAGTCCGACTCATCCGAACCCCTCTCGCGCACTGCGTTCGACGACCTGGTGGTCACCGGGACCATCGAGTCGATCGAGATGGTCGAAGGCCCCTACGTCATCCGCGGGGTCCGTGACGACGGCACCACCTTCGAGACCTCGTTCCTGGCCGGCGAGAGCGACGAGATCATCGACGAGATCCGCACGGCCGATCCCGACATCGAGATCGAGGTCAGCCGCGAAGGCGGTGGGTCGTTCTGGATGTCGCTGCTGTTCTCGATCCTGCCGATCCTGTTGCTGGTCGCGCTGTTCGTGGTGGTGATCAAGATGACCGGGCTCGGACGGGGCTCGGGCCAGTTCGGCAAGACCAACGCCCGCAAGCTCGAAAAGGACATGCCGACGGTGACCTTCGCCGACGTCGCCGGCGCCGACGAGGCCGTCGAAGAGCTCCGTGAGATCAAGGAGTTCCTCTCCGACCCGGCTCGCTTCTACGCCATGGGAGCCAAGATCCCCAAGGGTGTGCTGCTGTACGGACCGCCCGGGGACCGGCAAGACGTTGCTGGCACGTGCCGTCGCCGGTGAGGCCGGGGTGCCGTTCTTTTCGATCTCGGGCTCGGACTTCGTCGAGATGTTCGTCGGCGTCGGTGCCTCCCGGGTCCGTGACCTGTTCGCACAAGCCAAGGAAGAAGCACCGGCGATCATCTTCGTCGACGAGATCGACGCCGTTGGCCGTCACCGTGGCGCCGGCATGGGCGGCGGCCACGACGAACGCGAGCAGACCCTCAATCAGATGCTGGTCGAGATGGACGGGTTCGATCCCACCAGCGGCGTCATCATGATCGCCGCCACCAACCGGCCTGACATCTTGGACCCGGCGCTGCTGCGCCCGGGCCGATTCGATCGCCAGATCACCGTCGACCGACCCGATCTCGAGGGCCGCATCCGCATCCTCGAGGTGCACCTCGCGTCCAAGCCCACCGACGCCAGCGTCGAGGTCGAGACCATCGCCCGACGCACGCCCGGCTTCACCGGCGCCGACCTCGCGAACCTCGCCAACGAGGCCGCACTGCTCGCCGCCCGCCATCGCCGCCCCGACATCTCGATGGACCTCATCGACGAAGCCGTCGACCGGGTCATGGCCGGCCCGGAACGCAAGACCCGAGTCCTCGGCGACGCCGAGCGGCGCGTCATCGCCTACCACGAGGCCGGTCACGCGCTCGTCGGCCACGTCCTGACCCACACCGACCCGATCCACAAGGTCTCGATCATCGCCCGCGGTCGGGCGCTCGGCTGGACGCTCGCCCTGCCCGATGCCGACCGCTACCTGCGGACCCGGTCCCAACTCGAAGACGATCTCGCGATGCTGCTGGGCGGTCGCGTCGCCGAGGAGATGATCTTCGGTGACCCCACCACCGGCGCAGCCGACGACATCGAGCGCGTCACCGACCTCGCCCAGGCCATGGTCACCGAGTACGGCATGAGCCGGGCGCTCGGCCCCCGCCGCTTCGGCACCAAGTCCGGGGAGCCCTTCCTCGGCAAGGATCTCCACAACGAAGCGACGATGTCCGACGGCTCGGCGGTGTCGGTCGACGGCGAGGTCGATCGCCTCGTCCGTGAGGCCTACAACGAGGCCCGCGCCGTACTGGTGGCCCACTGGGAGACCCTCGACGCGCTGGCCGAGGCGCTCCTCGAACACGAGACCCTGGGTCGCGACGAGTTGGCGGTCATCTTCGCCGACATCGAGCCCTGGCAGCGAGAGATCCGCCTGCCGGGCACGGGACTCGGTGCGGTGCCGCGCCCCGCAGCGGCGCCGATCGCATCGGCGACGGCCGACGCTCGGGCCACCGGCGCGGCGCCGCAGGCCCAGGTCCCCGACGCGAGCGCACGCACACCGCGGGCGCTTCCCGAGGAATACCGCCGAAATCTGCACCAATAGGGCCCCGTCGACGGCGTCGGCATCGTAGGATCGCCCGAAACCCGGTGGTAGCCACCGGCGGAACGCGATTCGACGAGTGCAGATGTGATGGAGTCTTCAGTGGCGCAGACGGCCTTGCGGGGGAAGTGGGCCGACGGCATCGAGCCTCGGCACTTCCACTGGATCGTCAAGGAGTCCCTCGCCATCTGCGAGCGTCCCGGCGGCTACGGCGCCCAACACCGACGCGTGCGGCGGATGGAAGAGATCATCTGGATCCGCCAACAGGAGTTCGATTGGGTCGTGTCGCTCATCGACGCCCCGCACAACCTGCACAACTACGACGAGCAGCACATGCCGTATCGGCACTGGCCCATCGCCCCCGGTGACGCAGGTCTGAAGTCGCTCGGCGCCGACTACACCGAACTCGACGATCTCCTCCGTGCCGGCAAGCGTGTCATCGTGCATCACGAGGAACTCGGCGATCGGGTCTGTGGGTTCGTGGCCGGGTACCTGATCTGGGCCGGTCTGATCGAGGTCCCGCCCCGGGCCATCTCGGCGGTCGAACACATCACCCAACGCCAGCTCGGACCTGTCGGGCGCAGCCTCGTCGCCGCCGCAGAGCGCCTGACGGCCTGACCGCTCGGCCGCCGGCACCCCACCATGGCGGTCCTGCGCATCATCGGACCCGGACGCGCCGGGGGCGCATTCGCAACGGCGCTCGACGCGCTCGGGTGGACGATCGAGCCACCGGTCGGGCGCGACGACCATCCCGCCGGGGCCGGTCACGGAGTCGACCTGGTGTTGATCTGCACGCCCGATGCCGCCATCGCCGCGGTGGCGGCGGCGATCGAACCCACCGACGCCGTCGTCGCCCACGTCGCCGGCTCCCTGGGCCTCGACGTGCTCGCGCCCCACGCACGTCGGGCCGCGATCCATCCGTTGATGTCGCTCCCGGATGCGGCCGTCGGCGCCGAGCGCCTGCGAGGCGGCGGCTGGTTCGCCACCGCCGGAGACCCCATCGCGGCCGCCATCGTCGCCTCGCTCGGTGGGCACGCCCTCGAGATCGCCGACGAGGACCGTGCGATCTACCACGCGACGGCGTGCGTGGCCTCGAACCACGTCGTCGCGCTGCTCGGTCAGGTCGAACGCCTGGCGACCGGCATCGGCGTACCCGTCGAGGCCTACCTCGCGCTCACACGCGCCAGCGTCGACAACGTCGAGCGGCTCGGCCCGGCCCATGCCCTGACCGGACCCGCCGCCCGCGGCGACGACGCCACCATCGCCCGCCACCTGCGGGCGCTGCCCGACGACGAAGCCGGGCTCTATCGTGCGCTGGTCGACGAAGCCAGGAGGTTGGCAGGCCATGCAGACCGTCACCACCATCGCTGAAGCCCGCTCCCTGCTCGATGCCGCACGCTCCGACGGCGGCCGAGTCGGACTCGTTCCCACCATGGGATTCCTCCACGACGGCCACGTGTCGTTGATGCACGCCGCTCGACGCGCCACCGACACCGTCATCACCACCATCTTCGTCAACCCTCTCCAGTTCGCTCCCGACGAAGACCTCGATGCCTACCCCCGAGATCTCGACCGCGACCGGCAACGGTGCGCCGATGCCGGCGTCGACGTCCTTCTCGTCCCCTCGGTCGACGAGATGTACCCCCGGCCGGTGTCGACCACCGTCACGGTCGCCGATGTCGCCGCGCCCTTCGAGGGCGAGTCGCGTCCGACCCACTTCGCAGGGGTGGCCACGGTGGTCGCCAAGCTGTTCAACATCGCCGGGCCGTGCCACGCCTACTTCGGCGAGAAGGACTGGCAGCAACTCCAGGTGATCACCACCATGGCCGCCGATCTGTCGTTCCCGGTCACCGTCGTCGGCTGTCCGATCGTGCGTGAGGCCGACGGGCTGGCGATGTCGAGCCGCAATGCGTACCTCGAACCCGCCGAACGCATCGCGGCCCGGGTGCTGTCCCGGGCGCTGCAGGCAGGGGTCGATGCCGTCGCGGCGGGCCAGGTCGACGGAAGCGAGATCCGCTCGCTGCTCGCAGCGACCATTGCTGCCGAGGGGCTCGCCGACCTGGACTACGCCGCCGTTGCCGACGGGGCCACGCTGCGACCCGTCGAGACCATCGATCACCAGACCCGGTTGCTGGTCTCGGCCGCGGTCGGCAGGGCGCGCCTCATCGACAACTGCGCTGCGCAGGGCCCCGGGCCCTTGTCGCCATGAACGCGGGCGCGGGCGACACCGGCCTGCCCGCAGCGGGATGGCACGCCGATCCGTGGGACCGGTTCGCGATGCGGTACTGGGACGGTCGGACCTGGACCGATCATGTCGCCGACGGTGGCGGCGCCCAGCTCACCGATCCGGTTCCGAAGGGTGTCTCGATGCTCGGGGGTGCCACCGGTGCCGGGCATCGGGTCACCGCCGACGGGCACCCGATCCTCGACGCGCCGCTGCTCGTCGTCCATCGGACGCCCGACACCAGCTGGCGGCGACGACGAGTTCGGTGTCTACGACGGCGCCGGCGGCCAGATCGGCGCAATCCGGCGGGTTCGCCAGAGCGCGGCCCGCCGCGCCATGCGGGTGTTCACGAGCGCCGACAGTTTCGTCACCCAACGCCTCGATGTCGTCGACATGAGCGGTGCGCTGGTGATGCAGCTGACCCGGCCGGCGACACTCGTCCGCTCCCAGATCGTCGTCGCCGACGAGCGCGGCCGGCCTGTCGGCACCGTGCAACAGGAGAACGTGTTCGGTTCGTCTCGGTTCGCATGCATGGTCGGCGACGCACGCGTCGGTGGCATCGACCCTCGCAGCGACGAATGGGACGTGGCGTTCACCGACCACCACGGCGACGAGGTCGCGCACGTGTCGCGTTCGTTCGACGGCGTCGTGTCGTCGCTGCTCGGCCCCGACGAGGACTTCGTGATCGAGGTCCGGCGCAAGGTCGAGGATCCGTTGCGTCGTCTGGTGCTGGCGTCGGCGTTGGGCTACGACATCGCACTCCGACCCGGCGACGAGTGACCGCCGGGCCCGGCTGCTCACGCGCCGCCGCTGGCGGCCGATGGACACCCCATGATGGCGATGGCCCGTTCCCGGCCCGGCAAGAGCACCCGCTCTGTGCTCATGCTCCTGGTGCCGTTCGTGGCGATCGTCGTGTTGATGACCGCCACCCGGGGCCTCAGCGTCAGCGAGGACGTCGGCGTCGACGCGGCACGCGCCCGCTGGGCCGATGCAGGCTCGCCCGACCACCGCGTGACCTATCGCCTCAACGACATCGGACCGGCGACCGTCACCTTCGTCGACGGTGTCATCGCCGACTACGAACCCGGTGACCCCCGCCTGGAGGACGCGCCGGTCTACTGGGTGGACGCACTGCTCGACGCCATCGATGTCATCGAGGACGATCTGCGTGGCGACATCGTGGCGGTCGACTTCGACGACGTCATCGGGTATCCGCGCTCGGCGTCGCTCGACCCCGACCGCGACGAGATCGGCGACGAGTGGACCATCGAGGTCCTCGACGTCGAACTGCTCACCGAGCCCTGACGCCGAGTTCATCGGAACGACCCGGCACGCTGAGCCTCGGTCGCCGCGTTTCGAGCCCGGATCGGGCAGGCTGTGGCCATGTCACGTGTGTTCGAACCACCGCTCGACGCGGTCACCGAGATCGTCGCTCGAGCCCTCGCCGAGGACCTCACCCCCCTGGGCGATCTGACTTCGCGCCTCCTACCGCCCGACGCGACGGCGGTGGCGTCGTTCGTCGCGCGTGAACCAGGCGTCCTTGCCGGGCGCCTGTGTGCCGACGAGGCCTTCGTGCAGGTCGACCCCGAGGTGGAGCTCACGTGGTTCGCAGGTGACGGTGACGCGCTCGAGCCTGGCCAGGTCATCGGTGAGGTCGCCGGCACCTTGACCACCGTGCTCACCGCCGAACGCACCGCACTCAACTTCCTCGGCCACCTGTCGGGCATCGCCACCCTGGTCCGGACCTACGTCGACGCGGCCGCTGCCGGCGGGTCCGCCCGGGTGTGGGACACCCGCAAGACCACACCGGGCCTGCGCGCCCTCGAAAAGGCCGCCGTACGGGCCGGCGGCGGCCGCAACCACCGGGGCAACCTGTCGGAGTGGTTGATGTTCAAGGACAACCACCTCATCGGCACCACCATCACCGAGGCCGTCGCCCGTGCCCGCGACCAGTGGCCGGGGCGCACCATCGAGGTCGAAGCGGACCGACTCGACCAGGTCGAAGAGGCCACGCGCGCCGGCGCCGACGCGATCCTGCTGGACAACATGAGCCCGGACGAGATCCGCGGCGCCGTCGCCGCGGTCGAGGCCATCGTGGGCGAGGGGCGCCGGCCGTTGCTCGAAGCGTCGGGCGGCATCGACCTCGACACCATCGGGTCCTACGCAGGCACCGGCGTCGACATGATCTCGGTCGGGCGCATCACCAACTCCGCCCCCGTCCTCGACATCGGCCTGGATGTGTTGACTTCCTGAGCCGGCTCGTTCCTGAGCCGGTCTGCCTCAACGTGGCCGCTTCCTGCGACACTGGGCGGCTCATGAGCACTCCGTACCGATTCGACCCCGACACCTCCACCGAGGCCATCCGCACCCGCTACGACTCCATCGACGACGGTGTCGAGACCGGCGACGAGGTCACCGTTGCCGGGCGGCTGATGCTGCGTCGCGATCAGGGCAAGCTGGCCTTCGGGGTCCTGGCCGACTCGACCGGGCGCATCCAGCTCTTCGCTCCGTCGAAGGTCACCCCCGACTTCGAGGGGTTCGTGGGGTTGTCGATCGGCGACTGGATCGGCGTGCGCGGCGAGGTCATGAAGACCCGCAAGGGCGAGCTGTCGGTCAAGGTGCAGGAATGGTCCGTGCTCGCGTCGGCGCAGCGCAGCTTCCCGGACAAGTGGCACGGCATCACCGACCCCGACCTGCGGTATCGCCAGCGCTATGTCGATCTGTGGGTCACCGACGAGGCCCGCGCCACGTTCACGCTGCGAAGCCGAGCCCTGACCCTGATGCGCCGCTGGCTCGAGGACCGAGACTTCATGGAGGTCGAGACCCCGGTCTTCCATCCCATCCCCGGCGGTGCGCTGGCCCGTCCCTTCGTCACGCACCACAACGCGCTCGACGCCGAGCTGTATCTGCGCATCGCACCCGAGCTGTACCTCAAGCGCCTGGTCGTGGGCGGGTTCGAGCGGGTCTTCGAGATCGCCCGGGTCTTCCGCAACGAAGGCATCTCGACGCGCCACAACCCCGAGTTCACGATGCTCGAGCTCTACCAGGCCTACGCGGACTGGACCGACATCATGGAGCTCGCCGAACACCTGATCGAACACCTCGCAATCGAGCTCACCGGCTCGGCCGTGCTCACCTACGGCGACCGCGAGGTCGACCTCACGACGCCATGGCGTCGCGCCACCCTCATCGAGCTCATCGCCGAGCACGCCGGTGTCGAGGTGGCCCTCGACATGCCCATCGACGAGCTGCGAGCCATCTGCGACCGCTTCGAGGTGCCCCACAAGGACGCGTACGGGCCGGGCAAGCTGATCCTGGAGCTCTACGAGAAGACCGTCGAGCCGAACCTGTGGGGACCGTGCTTCGTCACCGAGTACCCCAAGGAGGTCTCGCCGCTGGCGCGCGAGCACCGATCCAAGCCGGGCATGACCGAACGCTTCGAGGGCATCGTCGCCGGACGCGAGCTGCTCAACGGGTTCTCCGAGCTCGTGGACTCGGCCGAACAACAGGCCCGGTTCGAGGACCAGACCACCCAGAAGGACGCCGGCGACCACGAAGCCATGGTCGTCGACGACGACTACGTCCGGGCGCTCGAGTACGGGCTGCCCCCCACCGGCGGCATCGGGATCGGCATCGACCGGCTCGTGATGCTGCTCGCCGATGTCCACACCATCCGCGACGTGGTGCTGTTCCCCACCTTGCGCCCCGAGGCCTGAACCGGCCGCAAGCCCCGCCGGGAGCGTCAGTTCAGCGCAAGGGGTCGGCGGCGCGGCGGATCAGGTGATCGGCGGCCGCCTGGAGGGCACCGGTGGCAGGGGAGGGCGGAAGTGACGTCAGCACGGCACCGGCCTTGTCAGCCCAGGAACGGGCCACGTCGAGGGCCTCTTCGACGCCACCGCTGGTCCGGACCAGGTCTCGGGCACGGTCGCGCTGGGCGATGGTGAGGTCGGGGCCGAGCAGCTCGCGCAGTTCGTCGCCGGCGGGGCTGTGCAGCGCCCGCAGGACCGGCAGGCTGTAGACGCCTTCGAGGAGGTCGTTGCCGGCGGGCTTGCCGAGCTGGGCGTCGGTGGCGACGATGTCCAAGATGTCGTCGACGACTTGGAACGCCATGCCGTAGGCGTGGCCGAACTCGGTGAGGGCGTCGATGTCGGCGCGGGGGATCTCGCCGCAGATGCCGCCGATGCGGCACGCCGTCGACAACAGCGAGGCCGTCTTGCCGGCGATGGATCGTTCGTAGTCGGCTTCGGTGCGTTCGAGCGAGTAGGTGTCGCGTAGTTCGAGGATCTGGCCCTCGCAGAGGCGCCCGATGGTGGCCGCGAGCAGTCCGGCGACCTCGGTGCCGAGCGATGCGGCGATCTCGGAGGCCCGGGCCAGGAGGAAGTCGCCGGCCAGAATGGCCCGGAGGTTGTCCCAGCGGGCGTTGACCGAGGCCACGTTGCGGCGCGTGGTGGCCTCGTCCATGACGTCGTCGTGGTAGAGCGAGCCGATGTGGACGAGTTCGACGGCGACGCCGCCGTCGATGACATCGTCGTGCGCCGCCACGGCGTCGATGTGGCGGGTGCCGCCTGCGGCGATGGCGAATCCGGGACGGACCCGCTTGCCGCCTGCGGCGATGAGATGCCCGGCGATCTCGGTCAGATGATCGTCGTCCGCGATCACCGAGGAGCGCAAGCGCTGCTCGAGGCGCGCCAGATCGGCCTCCATCGTCGGAAGAATCGAGAGTGGGCTCGCCACGGCCATGGGAGCGAGCTTACGGGTGTGCCCGGAACGCCGTGGAATCCAACGGACCGCTTCACTCTGCGTGTTCGCCTGCGTCAGCAGCGTCTGGCGCCATGAATGGCTGCTCTGGCGACCATTCTCGGCGCCACCCGGCCTGACAACCGTTCCTGGCGCCGAGAGTGGTTGCTCTGGCGACCATTCATGGCGCCGACCGATTCCGCTGGTGTGACCCACGACCGGGGGGGAAGCATTCCGGTCACATCTGTGTTGGTGGCGCCGATGGAAGAACAGCTCACCACGGGGTCGGCGATCGAGGTTGCCATTCCGACCCGTCGCTCTCGCAGGCGCTGGGTACACTCCACATCCACGACTCTCGCGGGAGGCAGAACCGTTGTTCGAGAGATTCACTGACAGAGCCCGTCGAGTGGTGGTGCTTGCGCAGGAGGAAGCCCGCCTGCTCAACCACAACTACATCGGCACCGAACACATCCTTCTGGGATTGATCCACGAGGGGGAAGGAGTGGCCGCGAAGGCCCTCGAGTCCCTGGGGATCTCACTCGAAGCGGTGCGCGACCAGGTCGAAGAGATCATCGGTCAGGGCGGATCGTCGCCCAGCGGCCACATCCCCTTCACCCCGAGGGCCAAGAAGGTCCTCGAGCTGTCCTTGCGCGAAGCGCTGCAGCTCGGCCACAACTACATCGGCACCGAGCACATCCTCCTCGGCCTCATCCGTGAGGGCGAGGGTGTCGCCGCGCAGGTGCTCGTCAAGTTGGGCGCCGACCTGTCGCGGGTGCGCCAGCAGGTCATCCAACTGCTGTCGGGCTACTCCGGTCCCGGTGGACAGGGTGGTTCGTCATCGGGCAGCGGGGACAACCCCGCGGCAACCACCGGTGGGGGCAGCGGCGACTCGGCGACGGGTTCGCTCGTCCTCGACCAGTTCGGCCGCAACCTCACCCAGCTCGCTCGCGAGAAGAAGCTCGACCCCGTCATCGGCCGCAGTCGTGAGGCCGAGCGTGTCATGCAGGTCCTGTCGCGTCGCACCAAGAACAACCCGGTGCTCGTCGGCGAGCCCGGTGTGGGCAAGACCGCGATCGTCGAAGGGCTTGCGCAGGCCATCGCCGCGAACGAGGTCCCGGAGCCGCTGCAGAACAAGCAGCTCTACACCCTCGATCTCGGTGCGCTGGTCGCCGGCAGCCGCTACCGCGGCGACTTCGAAGAGCGCCTCAAGAAGGTCCTCAAGGAGATCAAGACCCGCGGCGACATCATCTTGTTCATCGACGAGCTCCACACGCTCGTGGGTGCCGGCGCTGCCGAAGGTGCCATCGACGCAGCGTCGATCCTCAAGCCCATGCTGGCCCGAGGCGAGCTGCAGACCATCGGCGCCACCACGCTCGATGAGTACCGCAAGCACCTCGAGAAGGACGCCGCGCTCGAACGTCGGTTCCAGAAGATCATCGTCGACGAGCCCTCGGTGGCTCACACCATCGAGATCCTCAAGGGCCTGCGCGACCGCTACGAGTCCCACCATCGGGTGACCATCACCGATCAGGCGCTGGTGGCGGCGGCGAACCTCGCCGATCGCTACATCTCCGATCGTCATCTCCCGGACAAGGCCATCGACCTCATCGACGAGGCCGGATCGCGCCTGCGCCTCAAGCGCATGGAGACGCCGCCGGACTTCAAGGAGATCGAGAACGAGATCGCCCAGGTCACCCAGAAGAAGAAGGAAGCCGTCGAGTCCCAGGACTTCGAAGAGGCCGGCCGTCTGCGAGACCGAGAGAAGGAGCTGCTCGGTCAGCGCGAGACGATGGAAACCGAGATGAAGGCATCGGGTGTCGATCTCTTCGACGAGGTCGACGAAGAAGCCATCGCCGAGGTCCTGTCGGTGTGGACGGGTATTCCCGTCTACAAGCTCACCGAGGAAGAGACCGCCAAGCTGCTGCGGATGGAGGACGAACTCCACAAGCGGGTCATCGGCCAGGAAGACTCCATCAAGGCCGTCAGCCAGGCCATCCGCCGTACCCGTGCCGGACTCAAGGATCCGAAGCGGCCGTCGGGCTCGTTCATCTTCCTGGGCCCCTCGGGCGTTGGCAAGACCGAGCTCGCGAAGACACTCTCGGAGTTCTTGTTCGGTGACGAGTCGTCGTTGATCAGCCTCGACATGTCCGAGTACATGGAGAAGCACACGGTCAGCCGTCTCGTGGGTTCGCCCCCGGGCTATGTCGGCTACGAAGAGGGCGGTCAGCTCACCGAAGCGGTGCGCCGCAAGCCCTTCTCGGTGGTGCTGTTCGACGAGATCGAAAAGGCCCACCCCGACGTGTTCAACACGCTGTTGCAGATCCTCGAAGAAGGCCGTCTGACCGACAGCCAGGGTCGTTCGGTCGACTTCCGCAACACGGTGTTGATCATGACGTCGAACCTGGGCACTCGGGACCTGCGCAAGGCCAACCTCGGCTTCTCCAAGAACGACGAGGCCGTCACCTACGAGCGGATGAAGGAAAAGGTCAACGACGCGCTCAAGGAGCACTTCCGTCCCGAGTTCTTGAACCGCATCGACGACGTCATCGTGTTCCACGAGCTGTCCAAGGCCGAGGTCACCCAGATCGTGGATCTGATGCTGGCTCGGGTCGCCGTGCAGCTCGAAGCCCAGGGTATGGGTCTCGAGGTCAGCGTCGATGCCAAGCACCACCTCGCCGACAAGGGCTACGACCCGACGCTCGGAGCCCGGCCGTTGCGCCGAGCCATCCAGCGCCTGGTCGAGGATCCCCTGTCCGAGCGGCTCTTGTGGAAGGAGTTCCGGGCCGGCGAGACCATCGTCGTCGACACCGAACCCGACCCCGACAAGCCCGGCGAGAAGCAGATCAGCTTCGCGGCCATCGAGGGTTTCGAGCCCCCGCCCGTCGAGGAGCTCGCGGCCGCTGATTGATCGGCGGTTCCCCATCGCTTCGACCCGCCCGCCGCACCCAGTGCGGCGGGCGGGGTCGCGTTCGGGCGCCGTCGGCGCCGTTACGATGCGGGCCGTGAGCTACCGGAGATGGCGATTGCTGGCGCTGGTGATGGCGGTGTTCGTCGTCGCGTCGGCCTGCACGGCCCAGCTCGAGGTCGCCATCGACGTCGCCGAGGACGGCAGCGGGACGGTCACCGCCGGCATCGGCCTCGACGATGCCGCTCGAGTCGAGGTCCCCGAGCTCTCGGAGATCCTGGTGACGTCGGATCTGGTGGCCGCAGGTTGGACCATCGGGCCGCCCGAAGTCCTCGAGGACGGTCGTGAGTGGATCCGGGTGCAGAAGGACTTCGCGTCCGCCGATCAGCTCCAGGGGGTCCTCGACGAGCTCTTCGGACCCGACACGGTGTTCCAGGACTTCTCGATCGATCGCGAGTCGACCAACAGCGCCACCACGTATTCGGTCGACGGCACCGTCGATCTCACCGACGGACTGGCCGTGTTCACCGACCCGGCACTCGTCGAGACCCTGGGTGTCGAGCCCCTCGGTGTCGACCTCGAAGCCCTCGCCGCAGGTCAGACGGTCGCACCCGACGACGCGGTCACGGCGAGGGTGGTCGTCGATCTACCCGTCGGGGAGGAACAGCGCTTCGAGGTTGCCCTGGGCGAGACGGTCGTCATCGAGGCCGAGGCCACCGACGAGAACCGGGTGGCGCAACTGCTCGGGTGGGTGCGCTGGGCGCTGATCGCACTCTTCCTGCTCGTCGTTGGTCCTCGTCGCGGTCAACTACCTACTCGATCGCCGATACGCCGGCATGGCTCCCGAGAAGCGTCCTGCCCGGCTGCGCTCCCGGGTGCCGGGTGCACCTGCCCCCGCCGAGGCGGCGACTCCCCAGCAGCCGCGCCCGCAGATGCAGATGATGGTGCTCGACGTGCACGAGGTGCTGTTCCGGATGTCGTCGGATCCCCTGGAGCGGATCGTGCCGTTCGTGAAGGCCCATGGCTCGGCGCTGTCCGACGACGAGATCATCGAGCTCCACCGACAGGCGACGCTCGGTCGGATGCGATCGCCGGCGTTCTGGGAGGCTTGTGGTGTCGTCGGCGATCCCGAGCAGCTCGACGCCGAGTTGTTGGCGGGGATCCGGCTCCAGCACGGCGCCAAGGAGTTCCTGCGCGAGATGCACCGCCGCGGGGTGCCTGTGGCGGTGGTGACCAACGATCTCGTCGACTGGTCCCATCAGCTGCGCGATCTGCATGGTCTCGCCGGGGTGACACCGTGGATCGTCAGCTCCGAGATCGGCGTCCGCAAGCCCGACCCGGCCGCCTACGAGGCGCTGCGGCGCACCACCGGCGTCCCGTACTTCTCGATGGTGGTCGTCGACGGGCAGATTCCTGCGCTCGACACCGCCCGCACGCTCGGGACGATGACGGCCTGGTTCGCCCGCCACAAGCCTCCCGACGGCGCCGAGCCCGGCCACGCGGTGATCACCAAGTTCGGTGACTTCTTCCGCCGCCGGTCCTCGGCGAACCCGCAACCTCCGGTCGCGGCTTCAGCCGCAAGGCCTGAGCGGCTGCGCGACACTGGTGCGAGCAGCGCCACCGTCACACCCCCTGACCAGACTGTGCGCCATGAGCCGAACGAGAGTCGTGTACCGGTGCAGCGCCTGTGGTGGCGAGGCCGTCAAGTGGTCGGGGCAGTGCCCGACGTGCCAGGAGTGGGCCACGCTCGCCGAGGCCACGGCCGCGGCTGCGCCGGCCGGTGAGGCCCGCGGCTGGTCCGGTGGGGCCGCGGTTCGCTTCGGTGAGGTGTCCGGGACCGACGACGATGCAGCCGCCACTGGCATCGGCGAGCTCGACCGGGCACTGGGCGGCGGTCTGGTGCCTGGTTCGGTGACCTTGGTCGGCGGTGAGCCCGGGATCGGCAAGTCGACCCTGTTGTTGCAGCTCGCCGATGCGGTGAGCGCGCAGGGACGCCGGGTGATGTACGTCTCGGCGGAGGAGTCGGCGCCGCAGCTTCGTCGGCGCGCCGACCGCCTCGGTCTCGCCTTGTCCGAGGTGTGGGTCCAGGCCGAGACGTCGCTGACGGCCGTGGTCGACGAGGTCCGGCGCCTCGAACCCGACGTATTGCTGGTCGACTCGATCCAGACGGTCGCATCGCCGACGGTCTCGTCCGTGCCTGGCTCGGTCACCCAGGTCCGCGAGTGTGCCCAGGCGCTGCTCGAGCTCGCCAAGGCCCATGCCATGGCCACGGTGCTCGTCGGCCATGTCACCAAGGAGGGCACCTTGGCCGGGCCGCGCACGCTCGAACACCTCGTCGACACGGTGCTGTCCTTCGAGGGCGACCGCCACCAGGGGCTTCGCTTCCTTCGGGCCGTCAAGCACCGCTTCGGTGCCACCGGCGAGCCCGGCGTGATGGAGATGACCGCCGAGGGGCTCGTCGCGGTGCCCGATCCCAGCGGCATCTTCCTGGGCGATCGTCGCCGCGGCGCTGCCGGGTCGGTGGTGGTGCCGGTCGTCGACGGCCACCGGCCCCTACTCGTGGAGCTGCAGGCCTTGGTCGTGCCGACCAAGGCGGCCAACCCGCGCCGCGCCGCACAGGGCATCGAGAGCAACCGGCTGGCGTTGCTGCTCGCCGTGCTCGAACGTCGCTGCGGCGTCCCGGTGTTGAGCGCAGAGGCCTATGTGTCGGTCGTCGGTGGGGTCCGGGTGACCGAGCCCGGTGTCGATCTCGGCGTCGTGTTGGCCGTGGCGTCGTCGATCCTCGATCGTGCCGTCGCCGACGACCTGATCGTGGTGGGCGAGGTCGGGCTGGCGGGCGAGCTCCGCCAGGTCAGCCAGATCGACCGCCGCCTCGACGAGGCGGCCCGCCTGGGGTTCACCCGGGCACTGGTGCCCGGCGTCGACGCCGTCGGGCGAGCGCCGTCTCGAGCTGGTGCGAGCGGGCAGCATCACCGAGGCCCTGACCCGATCGGGGATCGGTCCCGCCATCACCGCCGTTGCGTGATGGTCGGCGTTCGGAGCTTCAGCGGGTTCGCCGCAGCCGGTCGCGCCGAACGCGGTCAGCGGGCGCGGATCTCGAGCTGTTGGCGGTTGGTGATCACATAGGTGCGGTCGCGCTGGTCGAGCCAGCCGAGCCTGATGAACGACGCGATGGCCTTGTTGACCCGCTCGCGAGACGCGCCCACCATGCCGGCGAGCTCCTCCTGGGTGATGGGCAGCTCGAAGCTCTCGTCCTCGCCGGCGATCTCGAGCAGGCGTTTGGCGGTGCGGCCGGTGACGTCGAGGAACACCGAGTCGGCAAGCGCCGAGTCCATCGAACGCAGCCGCATCGACAACATGTCGACCACCCGCCACAGGAGTTCGGGGTTGGTCTCGTAGAGGCCGCGTACCGGGGCGTACGGAACCACCACGGCGACGGAGCGTTCCAACGCCCGAGCACCTGCCGAGCGGCCACCGCCTCCGAAGAGGCCCATCTCGCCGAACAGATCGCCGGACTCCATGAGTGCGACGACCGATTCGCGGCCGTCGGGCGATCGGTTCGAGATGGCGATGCGCCCCTCGACGACGATGTAGAGGTCGTCGGGCGTGTCGCCCTCGTTGAACAGCACGTCGCCGCGTCGCAGCTCTCGCCGTTCCGCCTCGTTGGCAATGGGTTCGATGTGGGCCGGATCGAGACCTTCGAACAGGCTCGCCGACGCGATGAGACTGGAGTCCACCATGACGATCACCCACACTAGTGCTGTGACCGATGCCGCACCGACTAGACGCAGCGATCCGACGATGAACGCAGCCGGCGCGATATGACGATCGCCGAGCCACACGGTGTCTGGACCATCGTGGTCGCCGCCGGCACGTCCCAGCGTTTCGGGGGCGACAAGCTCGCCGCGGTCATCGCCCCGCCGGACGGCACCGTCCTCGACCGCTCGATCGCCGGGGCCATGGCCGCCGGCGACGGTGTGGTCGTCGTCGTCGGAGCCGACTCGCCGTCGCTCGCCACCGAGCACCCGCCCGAACTCCGCCTCGTCGCTGGTGGAGCGTCCAGGTCGGCGTCGGTGCGCGAGGGATTGGCCGCCGTTCCGGACGAGGCCGAGGTCGTCCTCGTCCACGATGGCGCCCGACCGCTGGCGTCGCCGGCGCTGTACGCCCGGGTCATCGGTGCCATCACCGACGGCGCCGAGGTGGCGGTGCCGGTGGTGGCGGTGGTGGACACGATCCGCTCGGTCGACGGTGGCGTCGTCGATCGCGACCTGTTGCGCGCCGTGCAGACGCCGCAGGGGTTCCGCGCCGCAACGTTGCGTGCCGCGCACGCCGACGGCGCCGACGCCACCGACGACGCGGCGCTCGCCGAAGCGCTCGGCGCCCAGGTGGTGCTGGTGGAGGGGGAGACATCGAACCTCAAGATCACCCGGCCCGTCGATCTGGTCGTCGCCCGCTCGTACCTGGAAGACTCCGCCGATGCGTGACACCGCCGCCGACTCGACACGCCGACGCCCCTGCTCTCGCCGAGCGGCAGTGCACCGATGACGGCGCTGCGCGTCGGTCAGGGTTTCGACGCACACCCCTGGGGCGATGACCCCGGCCGGCCTCTGGTCCTCGGCGGTGTCGTCTTCGATCTCGAGGCGTCGCTGGTCGGCCATTCCGATGCCGATGTGGTCGCCCACGCCTGTGCCGATGCGCTGCTCGGCCCGGCCGGCCTCGGCGACATCGGGGCATGGTTCCCCGACGACGATCCGGCGTTCGCCGGCGCCGACAGCATGGTGTTGCTCGCTCGCATCGTCGAGGCGGTCGCCGAGGCCGGATGGCGCACGGTCAACATCGACTGTGCCGTCGTGGCGGACGCACCGAAGCTCGCCCCGCGCCGCGCCGAGATGCAAGCGGGGCTGTCGGCCGTCGTCGGGGCGCCGGTGACGATCAAGGGCAAGCGCACCGAGGGCCTCGGCGCGATCGATGGTGTGGCCTGTTGGGCCACCGCACTCCTGGAGCAGACATGAGCAGTGGTCGTGGTGGCGGCAGTGGCGGGTCGGGGCAACGAGGCAGGGGCGCGGGCTCCTCGGGCGGCAAGGGGCGCCGTGGGGCGCCGGGTAGCGGTGGCTCGGGGCGCAGCAGCGGTGGTGGTGGCAAGGGCGGCAGCCGGCGTGGTGATGGCCGCCGGGGATCGGCGGCGCCGAGTGGTGGACGCGGGGGACGCAGCTCGGGCGGCGGCGGGCGCCGAGGGGATGGTCGCGACGAGCGGCCCCGGGGCCCCGGCGGCGATCAGGTCGAGGGCCGTCATGCGGTCCGGGAACTGCTGTTGGCCGGCCGGCGTCGGGTCCGGGAGGTGGTCATGGCTGCCGACCTCGATCCGGCGCCGATCGTCGACGAGATCGTCGACCTGGCGGCCGAGGCTCGCGTCTCCGTCACCGAGTTGAGCCGAACGAAGTTCGAGGCCATCACCCGGACCGAGGCGTCCCAGGGGGTCATGGCCCGGGCCGAGCCACTGCCCGACCTCGAGCTCGACGACCTGCTCGTACCCGGCGACGGTCCGCCGTTCCTGCTGGTGCTCGACGGCATCACCGATCCCGGCAACCTGGGCGCCATGCTGCGCACGGGGGCCTGCGCCGGCGTGACCGGGGTCGTGTTGCCTCGCCATCGGTCGGCGCGCATCACCCCGACGGTGGCCAAGGCCGCAGCGGGCGCGATCGAACACGTGCCGGTCGCAACCGTGGCCGGGGTCCCTGCGGCACTCGGCGATCTCGCCGCTCGCGGCGTGTGGTCGGTGGGGCTCGATGCGGTGGCCTCGACCAGCGTCTACGACATGGAGGTGTCGGACGCGCCGGTCGCCCTGGTCCTCGGCGCCGAGGGACGCGGCCTGTCCCGCCTGGCCCGCGAACGCTGCGACCTCGTCGTCGCCATTCCGCTGCTCGGTCCGCTCGGATCGCTCAACGTCGGCGCCGCCGCGGCCGTTGCGTGTTTCGAGGTTGCGCGTCGGCGTGCTCGGTAGATGCGCCCCGCGCCGGGTTAGCTCAGTTGGCAGAGCACCTCTCTTGTAAAGAGGATGTCGTCGGTTCGATCCCGACACCCGGCTCTGGGCATTGGGCACTGGCAGTTCGGTCTTGGGGGAACTCAGTCCGCTGTGACCTCTCTCTGGCGCTGGGTGCCTGCGCCCGCTTCACTCCTGATCGGCAAGATCGTTGGCCCGCGTGCCGAGGCGTAGATCGTTCTCGAGTTGTTGCTCATTTCGGCTGTGTCGGAGAGGCTGCCGAACGCGTCCGACGTGGGTACGAAGCCGAGCCCCACCCGGTGGCCTGTCGCCTGACCTGGGTCAGATGTACTCGTTGGTCTGTAGCCATTGGAATGCGAGCCAGCCCGGCAGGATCGGAACCCAGAACGTGAACAGGCGGTAGAGGAAGACGGCTGGGACGGCGACGGTGTTGTCGAGCCCTGCAGCCACGAGTCCGGCGATGAGCGCGGCCTCGAGCGCGCCGAGTCCGCCGGGTGTCGGGGCCGCCTGCGCGATCGCCGAACCGACGAGGAAGACCGCACCCACCGTTGCGAAGGCAAGACCGCCGCCGAAGGCGGCGATGCTGAAGTACAGCGTCACGAGGTACGACAACGTCAGCAGTATCGATCCACCCAGCAGGAGTGCGACCTTGCCGGGACGTCGGACGACGGTCGAAACGCCGTCGAACGCCTCCGAGATCACGGGGAGGAGTCGTCTGCGCATCATCGATCGAACCGACGGGATGGCGAGACCGACGACCAAGAAGCCTGCGGCGACACCAACGCCGATCAGGAACCAATGCGGTTCGGGCAAGTCGAGGCTTCCGAATGCATCCCGACCGGCCCAGATCAGGAAGATCCCGATGAGCGTGACGTGGCCGGCGAGCCCGGCGATGGTGTTCAGGCCGACGCCCGACACGGCGACGGTCTGGCCGATGCCCTGCTTCTGCAGGAACCGGACGTTCAACGCCATGCCACCGATGCCAGCCGGTGCGAGCTTGCTGGCGAACGACGAACCGATCGACGTCGCCAGCAGCGGACCGGCCGGGAGGCGTTCTGGAACCGCGCCGGCCATTCCCATCGAGGCAGCCCCATACGTCATGGCCGAGAACAGCACGATCAACGGAGTCCAGGCCCAGTTGGCTTCTTCCACCTGATCGACGATGCCGGGCAGATCGGCGAACTGGGGATACAGGAAGTACGTGGCGAGGGCCAGGGCCGCGATGGTGACGACGGCCTTTCGGTTCACCCGCTCGAGCTCTGCGAACTGGATGTCTTCGACACCGGTCTGCGCCATGACCTCCTGCTGCAGATCCTCGAGCAGCCCCGCTTGTTCCTTCAGTGAGGTCTGGGTGGCGCCGCTCAGCGCTGCCATCTGCAGACGCGGAAGAGCGGCTCCGACCGCATCGGCGCCGATGGCATCGACGGCCGCCGCGACGGTCCGCTGTGCTCCTGCGGCGACGGCGAGCGAGGCGAGGAGTTGTGCGGTGTCGGCATCCAGGATCTCGTTGTCGACCGCCACCTCGGAGAACCCGAAGTCGATCAACCACGGCTCACCATCTGACTGGACGAAGACATTGGCTCGCCGGAGGTCGCGATGGGCAATCCGGTGCGCACGCAGGATCGCGACCTGTCCCCAGATTCCCAGCATCAATTCGTCGGTGATCTCGTCACCCTCGAGCCCGTCGAGCGACGATCCGTCGATCATCTCGTAGGCGAGCAGGATCGAATCGGTGCCGACGTCGACGACTCCTCGCAGCCGCGGCGTGCGGACCGATTCGTTGCGTGCGAGCAGAGACACCAATGCCTCGTGCTCGACGGTACGGCGCAGTGACGAGAAGGGGCGGTCGTCGCCGACGTCTTTCAGCCGGAGGAACCGATAGACCCGGAAGAGAAGGTCTGCCGCCCGCTGTTCGGAGCCCAGCACCTTCACGAACAGTCCGGTGCCATCGGTCAGGGTCGCGAAGTAGGGGGTCGAGCCGCGCGCGTCGACTCGGGCCGTGTGGACCTCTTCGATCGAGAGACCGGCGTCGCCCAGGGCCGTGTAGATCGCGGACAGCGTCGGCCTCCGATCCGGACGTCCGAACGCGAGCAGTATTGCGGAACCGCACGCGGCGCCGAGTGGGAGCGCGACGAACATGTCCGTCGGGAGCCGACGCGACACGAGCAGTGAGAGCAGCGTCACCGTGGCGACCGTGATGGCGCCCGCCCGCCGCCACCGCCGAGGCACGAACGGACCGATCGCGACGAAGACCGCAACGAGTTGTGCGAGGCCGGCCGGCCCCAGGGAGACGTCGTCACTGATCCCGGCTCGCTCGGCGAGCTCGTTGACGAGCAGGGTCGAGACCTGGCGTTCGACCAGTGCGTCGACGACTGCCATCAGCAGCGACGCGACAATCGACGCCGCGAACACATAGCCGAAGAGCCGGTAGCGCCGGGTGGTGAGTGGGATCACCAGCAGTGCGAGCGTGATGAACACGATGGCGACTTCCTGCGCCCCCACCAGGATCCGCTCGATCGTCGGACCAACGAACCCGAAGAGGGCGACGATGTCTTCCTCGAAGCCGAGGATCGAGTCCTCGATCCACAAGGTGATGCCGAGGAGGACGAGCGTGATCGTTGCGAACACGACCAGTCGGAGCAGGTCTTCGGGCGAGCGGACATAGCGCTGGATCTCCTCCTGCGTCGCGCCGGCGCCCGACACGTCGAGACCCGGCGTGCGGTCGGAATGGGCGATATCGGTCACGTCGAGGGTTCCAGTCGAATGCGGCGGACGGTTGACGCGTGGAGATGGGTGGGCTGGTGGCGGAGAGGTGCCCGATCGCGTGATTGACTCTCGGATGATGGCCGACGTTCCACCAGCAGGCAATCGCCTTCGTTCACTCCAGCGGCCCGGTGGTATCGCCGCGACTGCTCTGGGCGGAATGGTGACGTCGTACGCTGTCGCCATCCAGGATCCGATTCCTGCGTGGGAACTCGACCTCACCCAGTGGATCAACGCTGCACCGGACGCGGTCGCTCGGCTGCTGTATCCGATCATGCAGTTCGGAACACTCGGCGGCCCCACCCTCGTCGCCGCCGCGATCGGTGTGTTCCGGCGGGACTGGTGGCTCGGCGCAGCCACCCTGCTGGCCGGCGTGACCACCTGGTTCGGAGCCAAGGGCGTGAAGTCGCTCGTGGATCGGGGTCGTCCGGGCGCATTCCTCTCCGACATCGCGATCCGCGAGGGCGACGGAACCGGACTCGGCTACATCTCCGGTCACAGCGCCGTCGCCGCATGTGCAGCGGTGATGGCGATGACCGCCGTGCCGGCCAAGTGGCGACCTGCGCTGGCCGCAGCCGCCGGCCTCGTGGGTGTGGCCCGCATCGTGCACGGTGTCCACCTTCCCGCCGATCTCGTCGGTGGATGGAGCTTCGGCACGCTGGTCGCTCTCGGCACACTCACAGTGCTCGACCGCATCGAGCCCGCCTGCGGCAACCGGAGCGCAGGCTGACGTGACCATGTGATCGAACACCGACGACGTCGCCGCGACGACTGCGACGAGACGTGATGCAATCGGCTGTCTACGATCATGGCTCCGATCCCACAATCCGGAGTGGTACGACATGGACCTGCGACAGAAACTCATCGACCTCTCGCGCGAAGCGACCGGTGACCAGAGCATCACCGTTGCAGGGGATTTCCAGCCCAAGGGGATGACGTGGAAAGTCGCTGCGGGCGCCGCAGCCGGATCTGCCCTCGGCGATGCAGTCGGGGGTGACATCGGCCAGTCGGTCGGTACCGCCGGCGGCTATGCGACCGGCCGCTACGCCGCCACCTCGGGCGCCCTTCCCCCGGTCATCGTTCTCGCGGCGTCCCCGACGAAGCTGTACCTGATGACGTCGAACAACGCGAAGGGCATCATCCTGGCCAAGCACCTGATTCTGATCGACACGCTCGATCGAGCGAACATCAGCGTCGAGATGCACCAGAAGGTCACCACCCGCACTGCGGTGATCACCGATACATCAACGGGTCATGAGTACAAGATCGAGGGCAAGCGCATCCTGTTCCACCACATGAATGCGATGCTCGACGCGCTTGCGGCCGATGACGCCACCGATGCCGAACACGAAACGGCGGTCGCGGCAGACTGACGGCGGCGAGGGCTCTCGAGTCACGGCTCACGATGTGGCGGGCCCAGCCCTCCAAGTCGCCGTAGCCGGCGAGCACGGCCTCATGGTGATCCGGCCGGAGGCGGCCCTAAGTGGCAATCGCCCGAAGGTCAGCTTGCCAGAACGACGAGGAGCTGCCCGACACCGGGGCGAGCTCCGCGGCGGCTCGGCAGGGCGCTCCCGAGCCTGAGCGACGTCCAGCGAACCCGACGGCGCAGCATTAGGTCCCAGGCGGCGGCTCGAAGAACGCCCCCGCTGTGTTGCGGCGCGGCTCGGTGGCTCGCACGAGCAGCAGCAAAGAGGTAGACGCCATGATGCGACGACCCTCCTCCCGAGTCGCGCATCAGCGAACGCTGAGAGCGCAGAGACCCTCTGCAGTGCCACGGTGCGCGTCAGATCGGCTGCTGCCGTGGCGGAGCTGAAATCCGTGTCGCTATCGCAGTTCCGGACGCAGTTGTCCGAGGTCGGCTGCTACGACGGCCCCATCGACGGGATCGACGGCCTGCGACCACCGCTGCCATCGTCAACTTCCAGCGGGCCCAGGGCCTCACCGAGGACGGCTCGGTCGGCCCCGAGACAGAGGGTGCGCTGCAGAATGCGGTCGACGCCGGTATCGAGGGCTGCACCGCCGACGGCGATGACGGCGGCGGAGATGGGGATGGCGGCGCAGCCAGTGGTGACGGACCGACGGTCACGGTCGATTCGCCCGACTACGGCAAGGTCTTCGGCGTCACCGCCTATGACAACCCGGGAGAGACCACGCTCGCGCTGACGGCGGAGGCCGATGACATCGTCCTGCAGATCGACGCCACCGACGGAATCGGCACGCTGTTCATCAGCGGCGGGAACGAACAGGACGGTGTCGATCTGGCCGGCACGGTCACCTAGATGATTGGTTCCAAGGGGTCAGTGGTCGTAGGCGATGAGTGAGCGGGCGGGGCCGGGCTGGTCTGGGTGGTTTCGTTGTGCCAGATGGCGGCGGTGAGCGCGAGGACTCGTTGCAGGACGCGGGCGCAGACGCCGGGTCTGGTGCGGCCGCCGTGGCGTTCGAGATCGAGTTGGGCTTTGAGGGTCTGGTTGACCGATTCGATGGTCTGGCGGAACGCGCGCAGGAACCGGCGTCCGGTGCGGGGGTTCTCGGACTTGAGTGCTGGTCGGATCAAGGTGATGCCGGCGTGGTCGAGTTCGGTTTCGAAGCTGGCTCGCCGGTAGCCCTTGTCGGCGATGAGGGTCAGCCCGGCGGTGTCGAGGTCGCCGAAGGCGATCATGTCAGGGCGGTGTCGCGTTCGTCGGTCTTGGCGCCGGCGAGCGCGTAGGCGACCGGGAGCCCGGAGGGGGTGGTGATCAGGTGCAGGCGCAGCCCCCAGAAGAACCGGGAGTGCGAGGCGCAGTAGCCGTATTCGGCCCAGCCGGCGAGGTCGGATCGCTTCACGGTCTCGCGGCTACGGCCGCATTCGACCGGGGTGGAGTCCACCAGCCACAGGTCATCGTGAATGACGGGCAGGATCGGGCCAGGAAGGCGATGACGTGGTGCAGCAGTCTGGCCGGAGTTGCGGAGACGCTTGTTGTAGCCGGGCCGGTCGGGCAGGTACGGGAACCACGGGCGCAGGTGGGCGTGGGCGTGGCGGATGAACTGGGCTTCGGAGGTGAACCCCAACAGGGCTTGGATCACTGCCAGGGTGAGGAGTTCAGCGTCGGAGAGCTTGGGGGCGATCCCGACAGTCGGGCCGTTCGGGGGCCCATTCGGGGTGATCGATCAGCAGCGTCGTCGATGGTCACGTAGAGTCGAGTCGCGAGGGTGTCCAGCTCAGGGTTCATTCCAGGGTCCTCCGGGATCAGGGTCTGTTCAAGCCCCCTGATCGTGGACACCCTCGCGCCCTGAGTGGTGGATCATCGCGCGCACCGCGCGAACCCCTTGGAACTAATCGTCTAGGTCACCGTGGGTGACGCCTGCAACCTCACGGTCGAGGGCGACTTCGACTCCGACGACGGCCAGGTGTTCACCATCACCGGCTCTTGTGTTGCCGGGTGACAGGAACGACGACATGCCGGTGACCTCCGCCACCGGCTGAAGTGGGGCATGCGCCCATCGCACGAAGACCCAGTAGGGCCGGCTGGCGAGCGGGATCACCGGCAATGCGAGCGTGAAACCGGAAGAACGAACCCACCCGCACCTTCCGGATGCGCAGCGCGGGTTCACCGGCCGGGGTCGGCTACAAACAGGTGCGGCTCGCGTTGCGCTGTTTGGTCTGCCACTCGGTCTGCTCGTGGGGCTCAGCCACGATCGACCTAGCGGCTCCCACGCGTCACCGCCTCGAACCCGAAGGCTGTTGCGCGAAGGGCGACGACGGCGCGGTGGGCCTTCCGGTGACCGATGACTGCTTCGCCACGCCTGCCACGCCGGCGGTGGGTGATCGCGTGGGTGCCTGGCCGGTGGGCAACCATGCTCGCGTACGCCTGCTCGAGGCTCCAGAACGACTCCGTCAACCTACTTGCCCTCTCTTGCGAAGCCGATGTCGTCGGTTCGATCGCGATACCCGGCTCGCTGGAGCGAGTTCGTGCTCAGTTCGGTCCGAGCTGGCGAAGCGCGCTGGAGACCACGTCGGTGTAGACCTCGATGCCTGCCATGTTCGGGTGCGTGCGGTCGTCGTGGAGCAGGCCGGGATTGTTCGCTGTGGCGGTGTTCCAGTCGGCGACGATGGCGTTGGGGTACTCCGCAGCGATCGAGCGAAGCGTCTGGTTGGTCGACGGCACCCAGAACGAGATGCCGACCACATCGACGAGCACGACGCGTCGCTCGGGACCGAGCGTATCCAGCGTCGCTCGGAGGGCATCGATGGACTCCTGGCTCTCGAGGCCGGCGTTGGTGCCGAAGCTGAGCACCACCACGGGGCGCATGACGCCGTCGCGCAGGAGTCGGTCGACCATGCCCGGGGCGTCGCGCCATTGCAGGTTCGGCGTGGCCTCGAGGTAGATCCCGTCGAAGCGACTGAACAGCGCCGGTGCTGCGCCCGACATGACCGAGTCACCGAGTCCGACCATTCGCGTGCCCGGCGGGAGGTCGCGTTGGGGCGACCACGCAGGGGCGGCGGGCGAGGCCTCGTTGCCGGTCGCTGCCGGCGGGGTATCGCCGATGGTCTCGTCCGGGGCAGTCTCGCCGGCGGTCGCTGCTGGTGGGGTGTCGTCGGTGGTGGCAGGTGCGCTTCGTGTGGCCCCTTCGGCGTCGAAGAAGGTCGGCGCAGCCTGGCTCTCGATGAGGGCCTGCCCCTCCTCGACCGCCACCTGGACCTCGCTCTGCTCGGGAGCGCTCGCGAGGCCCGTCGCCGCCATCGCGACCACGACGACTGCGCCCACCGCTACCAGCCGAGGCCACACCTGACCGCTGCCGCGGAGTCGGGCGCCGACCGCCGACACGGTGGCCTGGTATCCGTTGGCCCGTATCGGCGCTTCGATCCACTGGTACGACATCTCGGTGAGCGCCAGGGTCACCGCTACGACGATGATCGCCGTCGACGCGCTGGCATCGACCTCGGGGCTTCCGCTGCCGCGCAGCTCGGTGACGATCAACAGCACCGGCCAGTGCCACAGATACAGCCCATAGGAACGCTCGCCGACCCACTCGAGGGGCCGGAGGCGCATCAGCTCGGTGTAGGTGCTCGGTGGCCCCGGCAGGCACGCGACCAGGAGCAGTCCGGCCACCGATGCCAGCACGAGCCCGCCTCGATAGGTGAAGACCGAGGAACTGTCGAGCCAGGCGACCAGGACAGCGAACACGGCGATGCCGACATAGGGCAGCACGAGGCGGAGCCGCTGCCAGCGCTGGCTCACCAGCAACGGTGCGGCACCGGCGAACGCATAGGCGACGGCGACACCGAGCATGAGCCCGAAGGCGTGGGTGTCGGTGCCGTAGTACACCCGCGTCGGTTCGCTGCCGTCGACGAGCAGGGCCATGGCCAGTGCCGATGCCACCGCCAGCCACAGGGTTACCCTCGTGGACCGGGCGTGGGTCCACCCGAGGGTCGCGATGCCGAGCACGACCAGCGGCCAGAAGAGATAGAACTGCTCCTCCACGGCGAGGGACCAGAACGTCAGGAACAGCGGCTGGGTGCTCTGGTCGAAGTAGTCGGTGCCGGCTGCGATGTCGAGCCAGTTCGTGCTGAACGTCACTGCGCCCAGGGTCTGGCGTTCGATCCCCACCAGCAGGTCGCCGCCGACGAGCCACGCCGCTGCGATCGACACGACGATCACGACCGCGAGCGCAGGTAGGAGGCGTCGGGCGCGTCGGATCCAGAAGCGCGTGAGATCGATCCCGCCGGAGGCGTCGAGCTCGCGAATGAGCAGGCTCGTGATCAAGAAGCCGCTGATGACGAAGAAGACGTCGACGCCGATGAAGCCGCCCGGCACGGCCTGGGGCCACAGGTGATAGGCGAAGACGGCGAGCACGGCGAGTGCGCGGAGCCCGTCGAGTCCTTCGATCTTGCCCGGCGGCAGTGCGCTCGCAGGTTTGGTCGGGTACTCGACGGTCGGTTGGGGGTACGTCGAGCGGGCACGTCGGCGCGGCGTTGTTGCCTCGTCGTCGTGACGGGTTGCCGTCATCGCCGAGGTCCTGGTGTGGTCGACCGCATCGGGGCGGGTCGTGGGGTGGTAGTGGGTCGCACGCGTCGTCGTGAGGGCAGCTCGGGAAGGGATTGGCGTACGTCAGCTTAGAGAATCGGGGCGGCTTGCCGGTTCACCGTCGCTGGCGACGGTGGCGACGGGCGGTTGGCGTCGAAGGGGGGATCCTTGAATCGCGGGTCGCCAGCGGCCACGCTGGCGCCGTGGCACTGAGCGAGCGCCAGCGCGCGATCATCGATTTCGAACGAACCTGGTGGCAGATCGAGGGCTCCAAGGAGGCCGCGATCCGCGAGCGGTTCGCACTGTCGACAACGCGCTACTACCAGCTGCTCAATCAGCTCATAGACTTGCCCGACGCCGCGGCCTACGACCCCTTGGTGGTGCGTCGGCTCCAGCGGTTGCGTTCTCAGCGTCGCCGAGCACGTTTCGGGGCGTCGGCCACCCAGCCGCCCGCCCGCTGAACTCCGAAAGGCAAGCCATGTGTGAGATCAGAACTGCCGCTCTGGTGGCGACAGCATGAACAGCGCAACGCGTGGTGTCGTCCTCGCGATCTTCGCGGTGCTGCTCGGCGTGGTGATCCTCGGGCGTGGCTTCGACGACACCACCGCGGCCACCGGGGAGGCCAGCCCCACTGCGGCGCCGAGCGACGACGGCGCCGGTGTTCCCGCCGACGATGGTGGCGACGACACCGCGACTGGTGACGGCACCACCGACGACACGACCGCAGATGCCACAGGCGACGACGCTGCTGCCGATGCGACGGCCGACGGCGTCGGCGACGACGCCGTCGACGGCACGCCTACCGACGATGGTGCAGCCCCCGGTGACGACACGTCCACCGACGACGGTACCGGCGGTCAGGTCAAGCCCCCTGCAGAGGTTGCCGTGCTGGTGGCCAACGACACCACCGTTGGTGGTCTGGCCGGAACGGTGACGAATCAGCTCACCGCCGAGGGGTACGCAACGCTCACACCGACCAACACGTCCACCCAGGGCGCAGACGCAACGGCACCCTCGGTGGTCTACTTCCAGCAGGGCTACCGGCCCGACGCGGTCGAGGTGGCCGCGATCCTGGGGCTCCCGGAGACCTCGATCGCGCAGATGCCCGAGACCCCACCCGTGGCGGACCTCGGGCGTGCGAACCTGCTGGTGGTCGTCGGCGCAGATCTGGTCCCGGCGGCCTGAGGCCGGCCCCGGAGGGGCTCAGGGCCTCACCCGATCCGTTCCACGCGTCGGCCGGGCCATCCTGGGTTCATGGACATCCTCGTCGCTCCCGACAAGTTCAAGGGCACCCTCACGGCGACCGCTGTCGCCGAGGCGGTGGGCGAGGTCTGTCGAGCCCGCGGTCACCAGGTCCGGATCCAACCGCTCGCCGATGGGGGCGATGGAACGCTCGCAGCGCTCGGGGGTGCCAACCGCACGACCACGGTGTCCGGTCCGTTGGGCGATGCGGTCGAGGCCCGGTGGCGGTGGCGTCGTGACACCGCCGTGATCGAGATGGCAGAGGCGTCGGGTCTGGCGTTGGTGGGCGGCGCCGAGCACAACGATGCGCTGGCAGCCAGCACCGCCGGCACCGGCGAACTCATCGACGCCGCCGTCGTCCGCGGTGCCCGCCGAATCCTCGTGGGGGTGGGGGGATCGGCCACCACCGATGGTGGTTGGGGTGCGGTCCAGGCTCTCCACCCGGTGCAGCGCCTGCGTGGCGTCGAGCTCGTCGTTGCGTGCGACGTCCGGACGCGTTTCGTGGATGCCGCTCGCGTGTTCGGACCCCAGAAGGGTGCGGGCGAGGCTGCGGTGGCGTTGTTGCAGCGCCGTCTGGAGCGGCTGGTGCAGGTCTATGTCGACGAATACGGCGTCGACGTCTCTGAGCTCGAGGGTGCGGGAGCGGCGGGGGGACTCGCCGGTGGCCTGGCGGCGATCGGCGCCGAGCTCGTCGACGGGTTCAGCGTCGTGGCCGACGCCTGTGACCTCGACGGCCAGATCGAGCGCTCCGATCTGGTGATCACCGGCGAAGGCCTCCTCGATGAGCCGAGTTTCGACGGCAAGGTCGTCGGCGGGGTCGCAGCCATGGCCGCCGACTTCGCGACACCGGTCGCGGCCGTCGTGGGCCGGGTCGACGACGTGGTTGCCGGTCGCGTGCCGGCCGTCTCGTTGGTCGACACCGTTGGCGAGATCGCAGCATTCGCCGACCCCGCGCCGGCGTCGCTGCGGCGACCGAGGCGTTGCTCGACCAGCTCGGGCTCTGAGCCGCGTTGCCCTGGCTCCCGGCCTGCCTCGGGAGGGACCGGGTAGGGCGCCGATCGCGATGAGCGCCCTCTACAATTCCGACCATGGCAGTCACCATTCGTATCCCGACCACGCTCCGCACGCTCACCGCCGGCACGTCCGAGGTCAGCGCCGAGCCCGGCACGGTTCGGGCGGTCCTGGCCGAGCTCGACGGCGCCCACCCCGGATTCGCCGAGCGGCTCCTCGACGAAGAGGGCGCGCTGCGCCGCTTCGTCAACGTGTTCGTCTCCGACGACGACGTGCGCTTCATGGATGGTCTCGACACCCCGGTCGCCGATGGTGAGACCCTCTCGATCGTCCCGGCGGTCGCCGGCGGCTGATCCGGCCGGGCCGCCGTCGAGATTTCACTGCGCGCCCATTGTGAATCCCTGAGCTGCGTCAGTAGCATTTAGCAGTCTCGATACGAGAGTGCCAACGACCTCGCTCGTGGCACGCTCGCCAAACGAGCACTCCGGGCCGCCCGACCGTGTGGCCCGAACCAAGACGCATTCAGTCACCTCAGGGAGGCACGACTCCAAATGGCCAAGATCATCTCGTTCGACGAAGAGGCTCGGCGCGGACTCGAAGCGGGCATGAACAAGCTCGCCGACGCCGTGCGGGTCACGCTCGGCCCCAAAGGCCGCAACGTGGTGCTCGACAAGAAGTGGGGCGCTCCCACGATCACCAACGATGGTGTCTCCATCGCCAAGGAGATCGAGCTCGAGGACCCCTACGAAAAGATCGGCGCCGAGCTCGTCAAAGAGGTCGCCAAGAAGACCGATGACGTCGCCGGTGACGGCACCACCACCGCCACGGTGCTCGCGTGGGCCATGGTCCGCGAGGGCCTCCGCAACGTCGCGGCAGGCGCCAACCCCATGTCGCTGAAGAAGGGCATCGAGGCCGGCGTCGCCTCGGCGGTCGCGGCCATCCACAGCCAGGCCACCGACGTCTCGTCGAACAAGGCCCAGATCGCCAACGTGGCATCGATCTCTGCTGCCGATCCCGAGATCGGCGCCAAGATCTCCGAGGCCATCGACAAGGTCGGCAAGGACGGCGTCATCACCGTCGAGGAATCCCAGACCTTCGGCATGGACATGGACTTCGTCGAAGGCATGCGCTTCGACAAGGGCTACATCTCGCCGTATTTCGTCACCGACGCCGAGCGCATGGAAGCCGTCCTCGACGATCCCTACATCCTCCTCGTCGGATCGAAGATCTCCGCAGTACGCGACGTGGTGCCCGTGCTCGAAAAGGTCATGCAGGCCGGCAAGCCGCTGCTGATCATCGCCGAGGACGTCGAGGGCGAAGCCCTGGCCACCCTGGTCGTCAACAAGATCCGCGGCACGTTCGCCTCGACTTCGGTCAAGGCCCCCGGTTTCGGTGACCGCCGCAAGGCGATGCTCCAGGACATGGCGATCCTCACCGGCGGCCAGGTCATCTCCGAAGAGGTCGGCCTCAAGCTCGACAACACCACCCTCGACCTGCTCGGCCAGGCCCGAAAGGTCGTCATCACCAAGGACGAGACCACCATCATCGAAGGCGCCGGCAGCCGCGCCGACGTCGATGGCCGCATCGCCCAGATCAAGGCTGAGATCGACAACACCGACTCCGACTACGACCGCGAGAAGCTCCAAGAGCGTCTCGCCAAGCTGTCCGGTGGCGTTGCGATCCTCAAGGTCGGCGCCGCGACCGAGGTGGAGCTCAAAGAGAAGAAGCACCGCATCGAAGACGCTGTCAGCACCACCAAGGCTGCCATCGAAGAGGGTGTCGTCGCCGGTGGCGGCGTCACGCTGCTGCGGGCGCAGGCCGCGGTCCTCGAGACCGCTGCCGGGCTCAAGGCAGACGACGAGGCCACCGGTGCTCGCATCGTGGCCAAGGCGCTCGAGGCTCCGCTGACCCAGATCGCGGTGAACGCCGGCCTCGAAGGTGGCGTCATCGTCGAGCGGGTCCGCAACCTCGAGGGCAACAACGGCCTCAACGCCGGCACCGGCGAGTACGAGGACCTGGTCAAGGCCGGCATCATCGATGCGGCCAAGGTCACCCGTTCGGCCCTGCAGAACGCAGGCTCGATCGCAGCGCTGTTCCTGACGACCGAGTGCGTCATCGCCGACGCCCCTGACGCAGGTGGCGCAGGCGGCGGCATGCCCGACATGGACTTCTGAGACACCGAACGGAGACGGAGGGGCGTTCCCATGGGGACGCCCCTCCGGCGCGTCCGGACCCATGGCGCGAGTCCTCGGCTCCGGCGCCGATGTGCGTGCGTGGCCGGGCACGGTCGGCCAGGATGGAGCTCATGGCCGATGACCCGCCCCTGCACGCCGACCTCGAGCCGTTGGCCTTTCTCCTGGGGTCCTGGCGTGGGCGGGGCCACGGCGACTACCCGACGATCGATGCCTTCGACTACCTCGAGGTCGCCACGTTCAGCCATGTCGGGAAGGCGTTCATCGCCTATGCCCAACGCACCAGCGATGCCGAGACCGGCGCACCGCTGCACGCCGAGACCGGCTATCTCCGTCCGCTCGACGACGCGTCCGCGGAGTTCATCGTCGTGCAGCCGAGCGGCATCGTCGAGCTGCACGACGTGACCATCACCGCGACCTCGCTGACCATGGTGTCGCACCAGGTCGTCACCACCCGTTCGGCCAAACGCGTCGACGAGGTGCGCCGCCGTGTCGTGGTCGATGGTGACCGCCTCGACTACGAGCTCGACATGGCCGCGGTCGGCGAGCCCATGCACCGACACCTCGTCGCCTCGCTCGAGCGCTGATCGGCGCGCCATGAGCGACGACGAGAGCGCGCGCATCGAGAGCTGGGCGTGGCACGACGGCCGCCTGCGGGTCGGCGACGACGATGTGATCGTCGAAGAACCGCTGACCATTCACCTCGATGACACGCTGGTGGCCACGACGATGCGCACTCCGGGCCACGACTTCGAGCTGGCGGCCGGGTTCTGCCATGCCGAGGGCGTCCTGGGCGATGCCCGCATCACCGGTCTCCGGGTGGGTGCGACGTGGATACCCGATGTCAACATCGTGACCGTCGAGACCGGTGGCCTGGCACCCGTGCCGACCCCGCGGCTCGGCGCGACGTCGAGCGCCTGCGGCGTGTGCGGCAACGCCACCATCGCCGACCTCGCAGCCCGCCTGTCGCCGCTGCCCGAACCGGCTGCGCCGTTTCCGTTGGCGACCCTCGCAGCCGCCCCCGAGCTCGTGGGTCCCCACCAGGATCTGTTCGCGACGACGGGTGGCGTCCACGCCGCCGCAGCGGTGACCGCCGAAGGCGAGGTGGTGATCGTGCGTGAGGACATCGGTCGCCACAACGCCGTCGACAAGGTCGTCGGCCGATTGCTGCTCGATGACGCGTTGCCGGCTTCGGGGCTGGGGCTGTTCGTGTCGGGTCGGGCGTCGTTCGAGATGGTGCAGAAGGCCTGGGCGGCGGGCTTCGCGGCCGTCGTTTCGGTCAGTGCGCCGTCGTCGCTCGCCATCGAGGTCGCCATCGCAGCGAACGTCGTCCTGGCCGGCTTCGCCCGCGCCGGCGCCATGAACGTGTACGCGGGGTCGGGCTCCTACATCTGAGCGCACCGTCAATCCGACCGCGTGTTCCTACACTGCGGTCCATGACCTCCCCGCTGTCCCCGACGTCCGGCCTGGGTGTGGTGCACCTGTTCTTCAAGACCGGGCCCTTCGTCGATCGAGCTGCCGCCGAGGTCGTGGTCGATGCCGCTCGCGAGGGTGGTGATCAGGTGATCGCGGTGGCGATCCTGGGTCACAAGGCCGACCTGGCCATCATGGCGCTGTCGTCTGACTGGTGGCGCCTGCGCGACCTGCAGTCCGGGCTCGTCGCCTCGGGTCTCGAGCTGGTCGACAGCTACGTGTCGCTCACCGAGATCTCCGAGTACGCCGCCGGCGTGCCCGAAGAGATGCGGAACATGCGCCTGTACCCGCAGCTCCCGCCCGAGGACAAGACGGCCTGGTGCTTCTACCCGATGAGCAAGAAGCGCGAGGCCGACCAGAACTGGTTCACCCTCGAGTTCGATCGCCGCAAGGAGCTCATGTACGAACACGGCGCCTCGGGCCGCAAGTTCGCCGGGCGGGTCCTGCAGGTGATCACCGGCTCGGCGGGCATCGACGACTACGAGTGGGGCGTCACGCTGTTCTGTGTGCACCCCGACGACCTCAAGGACGTCGTGTACACGATGCGCTTCGACGAGGCGTCCTCGGTGTACGCCGAGTTCGGACCCTTCTACGCCGGCATGGTGGCCGAGCTCGGCGAGGTGCTCGAGCGGGTGGCGCCGCCCGTCGACTGATCTCGAGAGGTGATGTGGCGCACCGGAGGGCGAGGCCCGAGCTCGTGCGCTTGTGCACGTCATCGGGGAGCTGCCGTCGGTTCACCTCCAGGATGCAATAGCCTTTCAGGCCTGGCATCTCTGGTGCCGTTACCAGGGGTCCGATCGGACCCAGATCTCCTGTGGAGGGAATCAACCCATGAGCAAGACCCTGATGCGGTTGCTCGCGATCTTCTTGGCCTTCGGCCTGATCGCGGCAGCCTGCGGTGATGACGACGACGAACCCACGGCCACCGAGCAAGACGCCGACGACGGTGAAGCTGCCACCGACGACGGTGAAGCTGCCACCGACGACGGTGAAGCCGCCACCGACGACGGCGAAGCCGCTGAAGACGACGGCGAGATGGCCGAAGACGACGGCGCCATGACCGAGGCTGCGTATGGCCCCGGTGAGGACTGCGGCGTCGCCGGCGACGGCCTCACCCTCGGCA
The DNA here is from genome assembly GCA_963716795.1 of uncultured Acidimicrobiaceae bacterium. Taxonomy (GTDB): domain Bacteria; phylum Actinomycetota; class Acidimicrobiia; order Acidimicrobiales; family UBA8592; genus CAVQUE01. Next base: position 731,002 of record CAVQUE010000015.1, read on the forward strand.
CGGTGCTGCCCTCGACCGGAGGGCTGGCATTCCTCGGCCCGCCCATGATCGAGGCCGTCAGCATGGCCGTCTGTGACATCAACGCCCACGGTGGCGTCAACGGTGTCCCCATCGCCCTCGTCGAGGGTGACTCGGGCACCGACCCCGACATCGCCAACACCACCGTCGACCGTCTGCTCGGCTCCGAAGGCGTCGACGCCATCGTCGGCGCCGCCGCCTCGGGCATCACCGGTGCGATCATCGACAAGGTCACCTCGGCGCCGGTCGTGCAGTGCTCGCCCTCGAACACCACCGCAGGTCTCGGTACCGACGGCGACGACGGCTTCTACTTCCGCACCGCTCCCTCCGACGATCTCCAGGCTCCGGCACTGGCCGACGTCGTGCTCGGCGACGGCTTCTCGAACATCGCCGTCGTGTCGCCGCTCCGATGACTACGGCGTGGGCTTCAACGAGTTCTTCGTGCCCGCGATCGAAGCCGGCGGCGGCACCGTCGTGTACGACACGCCGTACGACATCAACGCCACCAGCTTCGACGACGTGGTCACCAGCGTGGTCGACTCCGGTCCCGACGCCGTCGTCTTGGTCGCCTTCGAAGAGGGCATCTCGATCGTCCAGACGATGATCGAGCAGGGCGTGGGTCCCGACGCCATCCAGATCTACATCACCGATGGCATGGCCACCGGCGAACTGGGTGCGGCCATCGACGAAACCAACCCGAGCGTCGCGCAGGGCATCAAGGGCACCGCAGCCCTCGGCTGCTCCCGAGAGCGGCGCGGCGGACTTCCCGGCGAACTTCGGAGCCTACGCCCCGGACGTCGACGCCGATCTTCTCGGCCCAGGCCTATGACTGTGCGATCACTCATCGCCCTCGCAGCCCAGGCGGCCGGCTCGCAACGAGCCCGCCGACATCGCAGGCCGCAGATGGTCGCCGTCACCGGCGGCGGCGAGAAGTGCGGCAGCTTCAGCGAGTGCGCAACGCTGCTCGACGAAGGCGCCGACATCGACTACGACGGCGCCTCCGGCCTCATCGACTTCCTCGACGTCGGCGAGCCGAGCGTGGGCGTCTACGACGTCTACGACTTCGACGCCGACGGCGTGCAGCAGGTCCTCGAGCAGGTCACGTTCGCAGCTGACCGGGTCCTGATCGCCCGATCACGCAGCCACGAGGGTCCCGGCTTCGGCCGGGGCCCTCGGGTCGTTTTCCGGAGTTCGCTACGCCGCGGCGAGCCAGCGTGCCGAGGTAGAGCTCGATGACCTTGGGGTCGTTCAGGAGCTCCTCGCCGGTGCCGTCGTAGGCGTTCTTGCCCTGGTCGAGGACGTAGCCGCGGTCGGCGATGGCGAGACAGCGGTGGGCGTTCTGTTCGACCATCACGATCGACACGCCGGTGGCGTTGATGGCCGAGACGTTCTCGAACACCTCGCCCTGATAGGCGGGGGACAGGCCCGCCGAGGGCTCGTCGAGCAGCAGCACCGCCGGCTCCATCATCAGCGCCCGACCCATGGCCAGCATCTGGCGCTCGCCGCCGGAGAGCAGGCCCGCACGGTTGCGGGCCCGTTCGCCCAGGCGTGGGAACAGCTCGATGATGCCTTCCATGCGTTCTCCGACGACGTCGCCGGACAGCTGGTAGGCGCCCATCTCGAGGTTCTCGATGATCGTCAACGACGGGAAACACGTTCTCGGTCTGAGGAACGAACCCGACGCCCTTGCGCACCAGCTGATGGGCGGCCAGGTTGGTGATGTCGTCGCCGTGCAGGCGCACTGCGCCCGCCACGAACCGGGACGAGCCCGAACATCGCCTTCAGCAGAGTCGACTTGCCGGCACCGTTCGGCCCGATGATGCCGACAAGTTCGCCGCGGCCGAGCACGAAGTTGCAGCCGGTCAAGATGTCGACACCGGGCAGATACGCCGGCGATCAGGTCCTCGGCCACCAGGACCGCGTCGTCGCGCTCGGATTCGTCGGTCGGCCAGGGTCCGCGGTCAGCCATCGTCGCCGCCGGCATCTTCGAGTGCGAACGACGTGCCCAGGTAGGCATCGATGACCATGGGGTTCTGCGCAATGTCGTCGGGTGTGCCCTCGGCCAGGAGCCGGCCCTCGCCGAGCACGACGATCCAGTCGGAGATCCCCATGATCACGTCCATGTCGTGTTCGATGAACAACACGCTGACACCGTCGTCGCGCAACGCCTCGACATGGCCCAGCAGCGACTGCACCAACGCCGGGTTGACGCCGGCCATCGGCTCGTCGAGCAGGATCAGCTCGGGCTCGGCCATCAGCGCCCGCGCCATCTCGAGCAACTTGCGTTGGCCGCCCGACATCGTGGCCGCGTACTCGTCGCGCATGTGGATGAGGTTGAAGCGAGCGAGCAGTTCCTCGGCGCGAGCTTCGATCGCTCGTTCCTGGGATCGCCACCGGCCGGGGATGAGGGCCTGGAGCAGCGATTCGCCGCGCTGGCCCTCGCGCGCCGAGCTTCATGTTGTCGATCACGCTCATCTTCGCCAGCGACTTCGTGAGCTGAAAGGTGCGGACCATGCCCGCCTGCGCAATGGTGTGCGGCGCCTTGCCCGCGAGCTGATTGCCCTGGAACGTCCACTGCCCCTCGTCGGCGGGATCGAACCCGGTGATCAGGTTGAACAGCGTCGTCTTGCCGGCGCCGTTCGGTCCGATGAACGCGGTGATGACCCCCCGCTGGACCTCGAGGTGCTCCACGTCGACGGCGGTCAAGCCACCGAATCGACGGACCAGCCCATCGATCGTCAAGATGGCGTCGGGCTTGGCGGAACCCGGGACCGGGTCCGCAGAACGAACGGCCTCGCGCGCTGCTATCGCCGCTGGCGTCTGGGGACCGCGAAGGTCGCGTGCGGCGTCGATCGGTGACGCCGGCTCGTCGGTCTGATCCGACAGGTGCTCATCGGGCATCGATGAGCACCTCCTCCTTCTTGCCCAGCAGGCCCTGCGGTCGCCAGATCATCAGGGCGATCAACATTGCGCCCATCAACACCAGCCGCACCGCAGCGATGTTCGACGAATCGATGATGAAATCCGGTATCCAGTCGTTGTCCACGAGCTGTCGGAGCAGTTCCTCGACGAAGATCAGCACGAACCAGAAGACCACTGCCCCCAGTGCCGGACCCCACTTCGACGCAGCACCACCGAGGATCAGCACCGTCCAGATGAAGAACGTGGTCTGGGGTCGGAACTGCTCCGACTGCACGAAGCCCGTGTCCAGGGTGTCGACGATGCCCGCCATGGCTGCGATGACTCCACCCAGCGCCAGGCTCTGGAGCTTGTACGCATAGACGTTCTTGCCCATCGCTCGGGCAGCATCTTCGTCTTCACGAATGGCCTTGAGCACACGCCCCCACGGCGACTGGGCCAGGGCCCAGATCAGCAGCGACAACAGGAGCACCAGCGTCCAGCCGATGATCATGATCCAGAGCGTCTTGGCGTCGAACTCGAGCCGCCAGAGGCCATAGGTCTTGGTGGGGTCGGCCGCGTCGTAGAGGGGGTTCCAGTCCTGGCCCACCTGCGCGGACAGGCTGACGCTGGCGTTGCGGTCCTCGATGCTGGGGAGGCCGAACGGGCCGCCGGTGTACTCGACCAGCCGGCTCGATCGAAACGAGATCCGCAGGACCTCGCCGATGGCGATCGTGGTGATCGCCAGATAGTCGGCACGTAGGCGCAGCGCGGGGAGGCCCACGACCATCGCCAGTGCGATTGCGAAGGTGATGCCGGCCGCCATGCCCATGAGGATCGAGCCGCCCAGCCACCCCTGGGTGAACAGGATGGCCATGCCGTAGGCGCCGGCGGCCATGAAGGCCACCACACCGAAGTTCAACAGGCCGGTGAAGCCGTACTGCAGGTTGAGCCCGACCGCGGCCAGGGCGAAGACGGCGCCGTTGACGCCGATGCCGGCACGGATCGAGTCGCCGAAGAGCTTGCCGATGTCGAAGGCCGCGAGGGTGTTCATCCGAGGCGCTCCCGCACGCCGAGGATGCCCTGGGGTCGCACCAACAAGATCACGATCAGTGCCACGAGGGCGACCAGGAACTTGAGATCGTTGTCGAGCCATTCGACCGAGACCTCGCTGGCGATGCCGATGGCGAGGCCGCCGACCATCGCTCCGTAGGCGGTGCCCAGCCCGCCGAGGGTGACCGCTGCGAAGATCAACAACAGGATGCGCTCGCCCATCTGCCACTCGACGGTCTGGGTGAGGCCGAGCAGGATGCCGCCGAGCCCCGCCAGTGCGGCGCCCATGATCCACACCGACAGGATGGTGCGGTCGACGTCGATGCCCGACGACTTCGCCAGCGGCGGGTTGTCGGCCACGGCCCGCATCGCGGTACCCAGCTTCGTCTTCTGCAGCACCACGCCCGACTCCGACGAGGACGACGATGGCCGTGAGCATGATCCAGTAGTCCTTGGGTGGCAGCGAGACCGGCCCGATGTCGAAGTTGGTCTGGATGCGGAACGCCTCGTAGGTCTGCTTGCTGGCTGCCGAAGTAGATCAAGATCAGGTAGCGCAGCACGAACGCCAGGCCGATCGACACCACCATCAACGAGATGGTGTTCATCTTGCGGCGCCGCAACGGACCGAACAGGCCGGTCTCGAGGATGAACCCCAGCAGGCCGCCGATCATCACGGCCAGCACGACCACGCCGAGGAAGGGCAACGGTGTCCAGGCCTCGAGCGCGAACGCGATGACGGCACCGAAGGCGACCAGTTCGGAGTGTGCGAAGTTCACCAGCCCGGTGACGCCGAAGATGAGCGAGAGGCCGACGGCGGCCATGGCGACGAGTAGACCGACCTTGATGCCGCCCACGAACCGGTTCAGGATGCGCTCGAAGTCGCTCTGTTGAGCGACGACGGCGCTGCTGGCGCCGGTCTGGATGCGGAAGGTCACCGACTGCGAGCGGTCGGTGACCTCGATGGTCTGCTCCGCGGGTGCGCCATCTTGGAGGGCGATGCCGTCGGGGAACGTTGCGGCGTCGATGGCGACGAGGTAGCTCCCCGGACCGGGAAGCGGAATGGTCCAGCGCCCTTCGGCATCCGAGGCTGCTTCACCGATGCTCTCGCCTCCGGCGTCGGTCGCCGAGATCGTGACGTCGGGGACGACGTCACGGCCGGAGCGCACGGTGCCGCGCAGCTCGAGCTCGGCGGATCCGTCCTGCGCGACGGCCACGGCAGCAGGGGCGAGGAGCGCCACCACGATCGCGGCGACGATCGCCCACGCCAACCCGGTCCGTCCAGACATCGGCCAGAGGCTACCCATCGGTCACGTGCGTGGGAAATTGCCTCTGCGGCGCAGGTGTCGTGGAAGCGAAGCCGCGCCGGGGCGCAGCCTTCGACTGCTACCAGTGGCGGGTGCCCGGTGCGCCCTTGAACGGGCCCACGAGCTCAGGGGTGATCCAGCCGCCGTAGAAGTCGCCGTCCATCGGCGACACCTCGGCCTCTCCGACCCAGCAGCGGTCCATCAACCCCGCGTAGAACGCCACATGGTCGACGATCGCCGCGAAGCGGGCCGTTGGTTCGTGGTACGTCCATGCGGCACGCGGCGCGACACGGTCGCCGACCACGACGTCGTAGTACGACGCCACGCCCTTCCACTCGCAGTACGAGGCCCCTTCGACGCCGACGAGCACGTCGGCGATGTCGGCCATCGGCAGGTAGTAGGCCGGCGCGTGGCTGGTCTCGCACACGCGGTAGGCCGCCGTCGTGTCGGCGATGACGTCGCCGGCGAACTCGACCCGCACCCGCAGCGGCACCGGCTGCAGTGCCGGCGGGCGGGGGTAGTCCCAGACCGACTCCTGGCCGGGACCGGGCTCGATACGCTTCGGTCGTTCCCACATGGTCGCCTCGTTCGTGTCGCCGTTGTTCGGTGGCCGGACGTCGGTGGCTCGAGCCCGACCGGAGGATCGTCGTGTCGCCCTCGGACGTCGACATCGAGACCGTAGCCAGCGAGCTGCTCGCGGCCGCAGTCGCAGCGACCCCCGGCTGGGTACGCGACAGCGTCGCCCGTGTCGCCGCGGCCCAGGGTCTCGATGTCGACCCTGCTGCGGTCGACACCGCCGCCGCCGAGGCGGCTGCCTTCGTCGAGACCCGTCTCGGGGCCTTGCTGGCCACCGACATCGACGCGCAGGCGTCGACACCGTTGACGGTGCTGCGCGACGCCGCCCGATTCCCGGTGCAGGTCCTGCACGGCGCCGGCGCCCAGCCGGTGCCGCGGCCCGACACGGTGCGGTGGGCGTTCCCCAACGACCCGTTCGAGGTGACGCCGGCGACCTTCGCCGACCTCGGCGAGGACGTCCATCAGGCCGGCATCATGTGGGGCGCAGCCAAGGCGAGCATCCATCTCACCCGTCGCCGAGACGAAGGTCTGCGCTGATCCACCGGTCATTCGTTCCGGCGCCGAAAACCGTCGCTCTGGCGACGAGTTTCGGCGCCAGAACCGATGGCACTGTGGCTCGAGGCGCCTGACGGCGCAGCAGCGCCCCGATGGTCAGCGATTCCAGCCGGTGTCGGAGATCGACCGGGGCTCGAAGAACAGGCAGTCGGGCGGGCATGCGAACGGGGCCTCGGTGTTGGCCCCGAGCCGACAGCGCTGCACGGTCTCGCCGGTGGGCAGGGTCCGACTCGAGTAGTGGCGGCAGTCGGCGCGGACCTCTCCCTCGCCGGGCGCCGGGTCGCTGGCGCCGTCGATGGGCTCGGGTTCGCTGCCACTGTCCATCGCCCCAGTATCGCAGCCGGACGGCCCGCACCCGGCGAGGGCCACCTCGACACCACAGCTGCCACGATGAATCTGACGGCGAGATGAACGAATACTTCTGGCAGCGGACCGACGCCGCCATACAGTGACCGCCGTGCACCGAGCGCCTGCCGATCCGACCCTCGAGAGCCGATCATGTCGCTGAGCGCCACCCGCGCCACCATCATCGCCGACACGTCGCTCGCCGGTAGCAGGCTGACGAAAGCGCTGAGCGACGCCGTCGATGCGTGGCTGGCTGCGCTCTACATCGACACGGTCGGCCATCGCGACGACATGGCCCTCGTCGCCGTGGGTGGCTACGGGCGCGCCGAGCTCTGCCCGCACAGCGACCTCGACCTGCTGCTCCTCCACGAAGGCGCCGACGACATCGAATCGGTCGCCAGTGCCCTCTGGTACCCCCTCTGGGACGAAGGCGCGAAGCTCGGGCACTCGGTGCGGACCGCACGCGAAGCGCTCGACCTCGCAGCCGAGGATCTCGAGACGGCGACGGCGCTGCTCAGCGCACGTGCGATCGCCGGCAACAGCGACCTGGCCGTTCGCCTCGCCGCCGACGCGGTCGACGCCTGGCGGACGCAGTCCCGCGGCTGGCTCCCCCGCCTCGACGAGCGGGTTCGCAGTCGCCACCGCAGCGCCGGCGAGGTCGCCTTCATGCTCGAGCCGGACCTCAAGGCCGGCCGCGGTGGGCTGCGCGACGTCCAGACCCTCGAATGGGCGTTCCTGGCCGATCGGGGCTCGGGAACCCTCGAAGAGACCGAACTGGCCGAGCCCTACGAAGTCCTGCTCGCCGCACGCGTCGAGCTGCATCGCCAGGCCGGCCGCCCCGGCGACCGCCTGCTGCTCGAACAACAAGACGCCGTGGCCCGGGCAATGCCCTATGCAGATGCCGACGTCATGATGGCCGACGTCGCCGGCGCCGCTCGACGCATCGCCTGGCACAGCGACGAGGTCTGGGTGCAGCTGCTCGATGCGCTGCGCCGGAAGCGTCGCCGGCTACGCCGACCCACCCGCGAGCTCGTCGGCGCCGGTGTCAGCGTCAGCGACGGTCGTGTCGATCTCGATCCGACCGAACCGGTCACCGCCGAGGTGGTTCTCACCGCCGGGGTCGCGGCAGCCACCCACCAGGCCCGCCTCAGCCCCGAGACGATCGCCACGCTCGAACGCACCGACATGATCGTCCCGACGCCATGGCCTCCAAGGTTGCGAGAACTGTTCGTCGATCTCCTCCGCGCCGGCCACGACGCCATCGAGCCCATCGAGACCCTCGACCAGCTCGGCCTGTTCGTTCCGTTCATCCCCGAGTGGGAACCGACCCGGTCCCGTCCCCAACGCAACGCCTACCACCGCTTCACCGTCGATCGGCACCTGTGGGAAGCCGCAGCCGAGGCGGCCAACCTCACCAGCCAGGTCGATCGCCCCGACCTGCTGGTCGTCGGCGCCCTCCTCCACGACATCGGGAAGGGCTACCCGGGCGACCACACCGACGTCGGCATGGAGATGATTCCCACCATCGCCACACGGATGGGGTTCGACGACGACGACGTCGATGTATTGGTGCGCATGTGCCAGCACCATCTGCTGCTGCCCGACGTCGCGACGCGGCGCGACCTCGACGACGACGACACCATCCACGGCGTGGCCGACGCCGCAGGTACCGTCGGGGTACTCCGACTCCTCGAAGCGCTCACCGAAGCCGACTCGATCGCCACTGGACCCTCGGCCTGGTCGTCGTGGAAGGCCGGTCTCGTGCGGGATCTCGCGAATCGGGCCGCGTTCGTCCTCGAAGGCGGCGACGCCGGCGAGCTCCCCCGAAACTTCCCCTCCGACGAGGACCGCGCCCGGATGCGGCGCGGCACCACGTTCATCCGCGGCGAAGGCGGACTGCTGACCGCCATGGTCATCGACCGGCCGGGCGTGTTCAGCCGCATCTCGGGGGCCATGACGCTCAATGGTCTCGATGTCCTCCAGGCTGCGGCGCACAGCGAATTCGGGATCGCGCTCGCGGTGTTCCGCGTCGAGAACAGCTTCGACACGCCGATCGACTGGGACCGGGTGTCCCGCTCGGTCGACCGGGCGGTGCACGGAAGGTTGGCGCTCGCGGCGCGCATCGACGAACGCATTCGTACCTATGCCGCCAGCGCCGGGCCCCGCCAGCCGCAACCCATCGTCGAGACTGCCGTGACCATCGACAACGACTCCTCGTCGACCGCCACCGTGGTCGAAGTCTCATCGCGCAACGGCATCGGCTTGTTGTACTTCGTGACCCGCGCGCTCGGTCAGTGCGACCTCGACATCGCCACGGCCAAGATCCAGACCCTCGGCGACGATGTCGTCGACTCCTTCTACGTCCTCGATCGCAGCGGCCACAAGGTCGACGATCCCGATCACTGCGCGGAGATCCAGCGTGCGGTGCTGCACGCGCTCGACCTGGCGCTCGCCGCGCGCTGACCGCAGGCCGCGAGTACCGTCGGAGGCCATGTCGATGGCGATGACCTCTGTGCCCGCAGACCGAGCAGCGGAGCCCGTCGGTGGCTGCTGAGCAGGATCTGGTGCGATGGGCCGAAGCTCTCGCCGGCATCGCTCGCACCGGACTCGGTTTCACCGAGAGTCTCTACGAGCGCGAACGGTTCGAGGAGATCCTCCACATCGCGGCCGACATCAGAGCGTGCGCCGGCGACGAACCCGTGCCCCGGCGCCGGGTCGAGGAGTGGCTCGACAGCGTCGGCGAGGGGATCCCCGGCTATGTGACCCCCAAGCTCGCGATCGGCGCGATCGTCGGCAACGACGACGGCGAGATCCTGCTGATCAAACGTGCCGACTCCGGTGTCTGGTTGTTCCCGACCGGCTGGGCCGATGTCGGGTACTCGGCTGCCGAGGTCGCCGAGAAGGAAGTCGCCGAAGAGACCGGGATCGAGGTCGAGGCCGTGCGACTCATCTCGGTCGTCGACGGTCTGCGGCAAGGGTTCACCCGGATGCCGCTGTATTCGCTCGTCTTCCAGTGCCGGGTCGTGGGTGGCGAGCTGCGCGGTCATCCCCTCGAGGTCACCGACCTGGGCTTCTTCGCACAAGATGCGCTCCCCGAGCCCATCGCCGGGCTCGAGCAATGGGTCGACCATGCCTTCGCTGCGGTCCGGGGCGAGGCCATCGATGTCGCCTTCGACCGGCCGCGGCGACCGACCTGGCGAGACGATGACGGTTCCGGGCGCGAGGAGCGACCCGTGACCGAGGCACGCGGCTTCCACCCCGATCTCGATTCGACGGCGCAGGTCGACTTCGGCGTCACCCGTGACGGGATCACCCAGCTACGCCGGCGCTGGATGGCCCCCGACGCCCACGGTGTCGCGCTCATCGTGCACGGTCTCGGCGAGCACAGCGGGCGCTACGAGCACGTGGCGCGCCAGCTCCGCTCGGCGGCCATCTCCGCGGTGTCCTACGACCACCGGGGCTTCGGCGAGACGGGGGGCCGACGCGCCGACGTCGACCGCTTCGCCCGCTACGTCGACGATCTCGAGGATCAGCTCGCCGAGGTTCGGGCCCTCGAGCTGCCCACCGTCATCATCGGTCACTCCCTCGGTGGGCTCATCTCGGCCTGTCACGCCGTGTCGGGTCGCCCCCAGCCCGATCGCCTGGTCTTGTCGGCACCGGCGCTCGCACTCGATGCGTCGGCGGCCACCGAAACCGCAGCCAAGATCGCGGCGCGCGTCGCACCGAAGGTCGAGATCGCCACGCCGTTCTCGAGCGACGATCTCGCCACCGACCAGCGCGTCGGTCGGCACTACGATGCCGACCCCCTCGTGTACCGCAAGCTCACCGTGCGCCTCGCAGCGCAGATGGCTTCGGCGACCGACTTCGTTCGCAGCCGTCACGACCGCCTCACCACACCCACGCTCGTCCTGCACGGCGCCGACGACACCATGGTCCTGCCCTCGGCCAGCGAGCCGGTCGGGCGCCTGCCCGGCGTCGAACGTCGGCTGCTGCCGGGGCTGCGCCACGAGGTCTTCAACGAACCCAGCGGCCCCGACCTCATCGACGACGTCATCGAGTGGGCGTTCGGGACCTACTGATCGCGCAGGAAGCGTTCGACCTCTTCGACGAGCGCCGCAGGATCGGCATCGACGCCGCCGTCGTCGAAGGCCTCCTCGAGGCTGGCGATGTAGGCCGCGGTGTCGTCGTCCTCGCTGACCAACTCGGTGATCTGGCGTTCGTAGGCGCTGGCTGCGATCTCGAGATCGGTCGTGGGAATCGGCGTCTGCAGTACTTCGCGAATGCGCTCGACCAGCGCCAACGCCGCCTTCGGTGACGCTGCGCCCGACACGTAGTTCGGCACGGTCGCCCACAACGAGACAGTCGGGATGTCGGCCGCCTGCGCGGCGGCGTTCAAGATGCCGACGATGCCCGTGGGGCCCTCGTAGGTCGACGGTTCGAGCTCGAGCCGGGTGCCGAGGGCGTCGTCCTCGCTCGATCCGTAGACCGTCACCGGGCGGGTGTGGGGCACCTCGGCCAGCAGCGCACCGACGGTGACGAGCATCGCGGCGCCGACCTCGTGGGTGATCGCCAGCACCTGGTCGACGTAGGTTCGCCACTGCAACGACGGCTCGATGCCCTGGACCAGGATCAGCGGCACCGGGTCGGTGATGACGCTGAACGTCGTCGACGGCCACCGCAGGACCCTGCCCTCGTCGGTGAGCTCGACGAGGGGCCGCGTGGCCGAGAAGTCGAAGAAGACCTCGGGATCGATCTCCGCGAACTGCCGGGCGTCCCAGCGGTCATCGAGGTGGCGCAGCGCCCAGGAGGCAGCGTCCCCGGCGTCGTTCCAGCCTTCGAAGGCGGCCAGGACGATGGGGGCGCGCACCTCGGGTGTGAAGAGCCGGCGGATGTGATCGGCAGTCATCGTCGACGAGCCTACCGGGCGACCACTCCGGGCCCGGGCCACGCTCGCTCGGCGCGCTGGACTCCCCGGCGGGCACGCGGACCACGAGAACCCCGAGCGGCGCGCGGTGAGCCGTTACGCTCCGACCATGGTCACCATCAGCGAGGTCACCGATGTCGACGACGAGCTCGTCGCCGCCTTCGATCGACTCATTCCTCAGTTGTCCTCGTCGAACCCACCGCCCTCGGCGGGCACCCTCGGGGCCATCGTGGGCTCGCAGGCATCGACCCTGCTGATCGCCCGCGACGACGACGGAACCATCCTCGGGTCGCTCACCCTCGCGATGTTCCGCATCCCCACCGGGCTCCGTGCCTGGATCGAAGACGTCGTCGTCGACGACGCTGCCCGAGGCAAAGGGGTGGGCAAACTCCTCAACGAACGTGCGCTCGAGATCGCCCGCGACGCCGGCGCGACCACGGTCGACCTGACGTCGCGCCCGACGCGAGAAGCGGCGAACCGCCTCTACCAGCGCATCGGCTTCGAGGCCCGCGAGACCAACGTGTACCGGTACACGTTCTCGTAGCCGGCGGTGTTTCCTGGCCGGCTCGTCTCCGGCTCCGATGCGCCGGGACCCTGTGTCGGTGCTCGGCTGACTCTCGGTTCCTGATTCACGTCGCCGGCTGGTGTCGGCGTGCTCCGATTCAACTCGGGTGAACGGAGAGACCGAGCGCAGCGAGGGAACGAGTGAGCCCGAAACGTCAGTATCTGGCGAACACCTGGGTGACGTAGACGCCGTCGCCCTGGAGGTGGATGCCCACGCCGACGTGGGTCAGGTCGGGATGGGTCAGGTTCCGGTAGTGGCCCGGGCTGTTGACCAATCCCCGCTGGACTGCGTCCATCGTGGCTGTCGGTCCGGCGTAGGGATCGACGCGATAGCCGATGTTCTCTGCCCAGAGGCGCCAGCCACCGGGGATCTCGGACCCCACGGCGGGGTTGTGCGCAAACGTCGACGGGAGGCGGGCCGACCAGTTGCGAGCAACTCGGCTCATCGGGCCACTGGATCGCAGCTCCGGCACGCCGACCTGGCGCCGCAGTTGGTTGATCTGGTCGACCATGCGGGCCTCGAGTTCGGCGACCTGGGACGACACGTCGGCCCGTTCGACGCTGCACCGGGCCGTGCGGTCGAGGCCTCGGTCGGCGGTGCAGACATCCCCGCCGGCCGTGCCGTCCATGATGTCGTTGCCGGCCTGGCCGATGATGATGTCGTCACCGCCACCACCGCGGAGGATGTCGTTGCCGGCGCCGCCCCGAATGGTGTCGTCGCCGCCGTTGCCGAGAATCCGGTCGCGGCCGCCGCCACCGATGCCGGTGTCGTCGCCGCTGCCCAAGGCGATGCGGTCGCCGCCGCCGCCGCCCAGAATCCGATCTGCTCCGCCCACACCACAGATGCGGTCACGGCCGCCGCGGCCCCGGATCAGGTCGTTGCCGCTCGTGCCCATGATGACGTCTGCCCCGGAGGTGCCGATGGTGGCCACCCCGGGCACGGCGTAGATCGTCACGGCTCGACCGAGACAGGTCGCAGGCGCTGCGCCGGCGGGTGCGGCCGCCAAGGTGAACAGCGACGCCACCAGAGCGGCCACGCTTGCCAGCGCTGCCACAGAGCGGCGCCGCAGCGGCCGGTGCGAGGTCGTCATCGGTTCGATCACGCCACATCCATCGGCGCGCTCGGCACCGGAGTTGACCCAGTTGGGTACAACGGGGGAGTCGCATCGACCCGGGCCATGCGGCCGGTGGGGAGCGAGGCGGCGTCATGGCGAGTCGCGCCGCGTCGAATGCGACGCATGCGGTTGTGGTTCACCTCAGGACCCCTGCCCCTCGTCGCCGCCCGCGCCGAGACGGAGGCACCCTAGTGCGTTTGCCCCAGCGAAACCACCTGGGGCGACCGGCACCGGCGACCCGCGGATCGCCGACGCTGCTCCCGTCAGGCAGGGTCGATGCGGTGGATCTCGTTGGTGAAGCTGGCGACGTAGAGCTCACCGTCGGGGCCCTCGGCAACGGCCACCAGGCCGTAGTCGTAGCCCAACCCGAGGTCGAACGACCCCAGCGGGCCCTGGTCCTCGCTGCTCGCGAAACCACGCAGCTGCGACGAACAGAAGTCGCCGTAGATGAACGAGCCGTAGAGCTCGGGGATGGCCGCACCCCGGTAGACCACGCCACCGGAGATCGAGCACCCGCCGTCGCGGCCGTATTCATAGATCGGTGCGACGTAGTTGTTCGCCGGTGGCCCCGAGCCCAGGAACGGAACCGAACCCTCCACCAGCGGCCAGCCCAGGTTGGCGCCCAGTCCCCGGCCCTCGCTGGCGTACAGCACCGTCACCTCCTCGGAGGTGCTCAAGCCGACATCGGCGATCCAGAGGTCGCCGGTGGCGCGGTCGAAGGAGAACTTCCAGGGGTTGCGCACCCCGGTCAGGTAGATCTCGGGCGCTCCGCCGCGCCTCCTGAACGGGTTGTCCCGCGGGATCGCGTAGGGGTCGCCTTCGAGGGGGTCGATGCGCAGCACGTCGCCCAGCAGATCGGTGGTGTCCTGGGAGTTCTCGGCGACGTCGCTGTTGCCGTCGCCCATGCCGATGTAGAGGTAGCCATCGGGACCGAAGGCCAGGTGCCCACCGTTGTGGAAGACCCCGGGTTGGTCGATCGAGATGACCAGGCGCTCGGTGGACGGTTCCGCGATCTCGCCGTTCATCTGGTACTCGGTGACCTCGGTGTCGCCGTCCAGGTTGGTGAAGTTCAGGTACATCCGGCGGCCATCGGGCGAGAACGCGAGCCCGAGCAGGCCCTGTTCGTCGCCTTGGAGGACTTGATCGGTGACATCGATCACGGTCTCGACGATGGCCCCGGTGCGTTCGCGGTCTCGATCGCGTAGACGAGGCCGCCCTTGGTGGCGGCGTACAGCAAGGGCGAGCCCGACCGGGTGACCAGCGCCAACGGGGCCGTGACGTTGGCCATCTTGGTGAGTGTCAGCGACAACGAGTCCGGCACGGCGACGGGACGCACGGGGGGCACGGTCGGCTCCGGTGTCGGCGCGGCCTCCTCGGCGGGCGGCTCAGGGGATTCGGCCCCGCTCTCACCATCGGCCTCGCTCGTTCCGTCGGCCGCCGCCTCGGGCGGGGTCTCCGGTTCGGTCGTCGAGGGATCGGCCTCGAGGTCGGCGGCGCCGGGAACCTGCAGGGTCGGTACCTCGATGCCGCCGCCGGGATCGGTACCGAGGACGACCTGGTCGTCGCTACCGCAGGCGGTGGCGACGATCGCCAGGCACCCCACGATGGCGGCAACGGCAACGCGGCGCGGATTCCTCGGGTCTCGGTCCATCTCGCGCCTTCGGTCCGTGGGGGTGAATAATCGACGACACGCTATGGCATCGGTGGGTTCCACCGGACGTCGGGCGGCGCCGGCAGTGGTTCGTACGGCCCAGGCCGAGAGGGCGAGAGCCCTGGTCAGGCGGGGTCGATGCGTGCGATCTGGTCCTCGAGCGACAACACGTACACCTCGCCGCCGGGGCCTTCTGCGAACGAAGCCGGCGAGGGTCCGGTGCTCACGCCCAGGTCGATGCGGGTTGCCGGTGCCGACGACCCATCTCCGACGACGCCCCAGAGCTGTGCGGTGCAGTAGTCGGCGAACAGATAGATGCCGTCCAACTCGGGAATGGCCGCACCCCGATAGACGACACCGCCGGTGATCGAGCAGCCCTCGTCGTGGCCGTACTCGATGATCGGACCCAGGTAGCCGTCGGTGGGCGGGCCGGATCCGTCGAAGGGCACCGAGCCCTCGACCAGTGGCCAACCGAGGTTCACGGCCTCGGTGCCGGCCCGCAGGACGTTGATCTCCTCGACAGCGTTCTGACCGACGTCGGCGATCCAGAGGTCGCCGGTGGCCTCGTCGAAGTCGATGCGCCACGGGTTGCGGGCTCCCATCAAGAAGATCTCGGGTGCGCCACCGCCATCGACGAAGGGATTCGTGGCCGGGATCGCATACGGCTCGCCGCCCGCCGGGTCGATGCGCAGGATCGATGCGAGCAGCGTCGAGGAGTCCTGTCCGTTGCCGAACTCGTCGCCGGCGCCACCACCGTCGCCCAACGTGATGTAGAGCAGCCCGTCG
The DNA here is from genome assembly GCA_963716795.1 of uncultured Acidimicrobiaceae bacterium. Classification (GTDB taxonomy): domain Bacteria; phylum Actinomycetota; class Acidimicrobiia; order Acidimicrobiales; family UBA8592; genus CAVQUE01. The sequence goes on from CAVQUE010000015.1 coordinate 746,791, forward strand.
GGTCCGAACTCCAGGTCGCCCCCGTTGTGGTTGCCGGCAGGCTGATCGACGCGGAGCACGATGCGGCCACTCTCGATGTCGATGGTGGTGCCGTCGGTGTCCCACACCGCCACGACCGATGAGCCGTCGCTGTCGGTGAAGTTCACGTAGAGGTGATCACCCTCGGGGGAGAACTCGATGCCCAGGACACCCTGTTCGACCCAGTCGCTCGCGAGTCGCCCCCCGAGGTCGACGAGTTCCTCGACGATCTCGCCCGCCTCGAGGTCGACCCGGGAGATGACGCCGGTGCGCGAAGCCACGAAGACCTCCTCGGTGTCGGGGTGCACGATCAGGTCGACCGGCTCCTCGATCTCGAGGACGGGCGTCACCCGCACTCCGAACCCGTCGTCGGGGATCGACGGCGACGACGGCGACGGCAACGGCGACGGCGACGGGGTTGCGGGTGGGGTGGGCGTGACCTCGGGCATCTCGACGATCGGCGGTGCCGTTGCGGCCGCATCGGCGAAGGTCGGGCCCCCGTCTCCGCCGCATGCAGCGAGGAGGGCGAGGCCCGCGATGATCGATCCGACGCCGACCGGCGATGGTGTTCGCCGGCGCTTCGGTCGCGATGCGCGTTCCGCTGCGGTTCGTTGCGATACTGGGGCTCGGCGCGCCACGGTGGCTCCTCATGGGGGGTGGTCGGGGGGCGATTTGATTTGATCACGTCGGTGCCGATGCAGAGAGGGCACCTCCGAAGGGTTCTCCCACGATGCTGTCGAAGCTCATCGAACAACACGGACGGCGTCTGCTGCGCTATGCGGGGGTCTCCGTCATCGGTGTCATCTGCGGACAGACGTTGTTGTTCATGTTCTACGAAGCTCTGGGCCTCGGCGCCACCTCTGCAAACGTCCTGGCTGTCATGATCGCCACGATCCCGAGCTATCTGCTCAATCGTGCGTGGGTCTGGGGCAAGAGCGGCGGTCATTCGGTGCGGGCCGAAATCGTCCCGTTCTGGGGCATGGCGCTGCTGGGGCTGGTGCTGTCGACCGTGTTGGTCTCGATCGTGCATCGGTTCTCTGATGCCTGGGTGATGATCAACGCAGCGAACCTCGCCGCCTTCGGCAGCCTCTGGCTGGCGAAGTACGTCATCCTCGATCGGGTGCTCTTCGGCGATGAGTCGGTCGGCCGAGTCGAGTCGGTCGCCTGATTGCCTGAACGCTGGGAGGTTCCCGGCGAGACCATCGGCGTATCCTCGCCGTCGTGGATCCCGATCTGTTGGCACATGCCCGAGCCGCCCGAGGCTTCATGCCCGACGACGAAGGGCTCGCGCTGCACGATGCTGCCACCGCATTGGCGGTGGACGGACCGATCCTCGAGATCGGCAGCTACTGCGGCAAGTCCTCGATCTACCTCGGTGCTGCAGCGCAGCGCACGGGGCGGGTTCTCTTTGCGCTCGATCACCACCGCGGGTCCGAGGAGAACCAGGTCGGCTGGGAGTGGCACGAACCCGATCTCGTCGACGATGACATCGGACGAATGGACACGCTCCCGCACTTCCGCCGCACCGTGTTCGATGCCGACCTCGAAGACGTCGTCGTGGCGGTCGTCGGCGACTCACCGACCGTCGGTCGGTACTGGGTGACACCGCTCGCGATGCTCTTCATCGACGGCGGCCATGGCACCGAACCGGCGCATCGCGACTACGAGACCTGGGTTCCCCACATCGTGCACGGCGGCACGCTCGCCATCCACGACGTCTTCCCCGACCCCGCCGACGGCGGCCGTCCGCCGTTCGAGATCCATCAACGGGCGCTGGCGTCGGGGTCGTTCGTCGAGGTCGGTGCCACGGGCTCGTTGCGTGTGCTGCGCCGGACAGCGCTCGAGCCCGCCTGCTGACCCGCGCCCGATCGCGTCCCCGTCCGCATCGGCGCGTGCGAGTGACGAAGGACCCTTCTGACACCCCCTGGCCTGCGGAAGGCTCGGCAACACGAATCGTCGACCGACTGGCGAAGGGGATCACGACGTGGCGCGAGGACTGGCCGGATACGCGACTGCATTGATTCTCGGAGCTGTGCTGGCGGCCGCCATGGTGTTTGCCACCCCGGGTGACGCTGCGGCAGACGACGACTTCGAGTGGGTGTTCGAGGGCGTGAGCCCGAACGCAGGACCGGCCAACCCGGGCGAGGTGGTGAGCCGCACCGATGTCGGGTTCAGTCGGATCATCACCGTCGAACCGGCTGCTGAGTTCAACGTCGACTTCGCCGAGATGATGATCGCCACGGCATCTCCCGGGACCACCCACTCGTTCACCGTCGACGTCGAAGGACGGATCTCGGCCGATGCCGACACCACCGTGCAAGGCTTCCGGGTGAACGACGCAATCCTTCTCGTCGATGGCAGCTGGGTCGGGCGGACTGCGGTCGGTGTCGGGGTGAACTGCGTGAGCGACATCTTCGGCAGGCCGCTCGGTTGCACACCCGAAGCCGGCACCTTCGCCCGTGCCAGCGGCACCTTCACCGTCACCTTCCCGGCCGTGGTGCCCGAGGACGGTCGCTTCCGGTTCGGTGTCGGTGCCCTCAACTGCCCGGAGTGCTTCGTCGAGTACGTGTTCCGCGCCCGGACGCCGCAGCCTGCCCCGATGTGCGGCGGCAGACGAGCGACGATCGATGCCGACGCCAGAACCGACGATGGCCGCATCGTGGGGACCCCCGGGGCCGATGTCATCGTCGGGTCGGCGCGTGCGGACTTCATCGATGGTCGAGGCGGGAACGATGTCATCTGCGGAATGGGAGGTGGTGACGAGATCGACGGTGGACGCGGCGCAGACACGATCATGGGCGGCAACGGCGCCGATGTCATTCTCGGCGGCGCTGGTCGCGACGACCTGCGTGGGGGACGAGGCAACGACATCATCCGCGGGGGCGTCGGGGCCGACCGTGCGAACGGCCAGGCCGGCACGGACCGCTGCGCGGCAGAACGCGAGGTGTCGTGCGAGAAGGATCCGAGGATCGCCGGTCCCCGCGTCGACTGGACGGTGCCCGATCGGTACGGCACACCCCGTGCGAACGGCATCGTGTATCCCGACCGGCACCATCGCGCCCGACACCTACCGCGTCAGCTTCGAGCTGAGGCGGGGCAACGGGTCCCGCTGCTCCCGCAACGACCAGATCACGGCGCGGTCGAGAAGAGGGACGTTCCGCGTCCCCGACCGTGCCCGGCCCTGCAGCGTCGAAGGGCGGTTCCCCGAGGGAACCCACCGGGTGCGGTTCACCCTCCGGACCGACGAGGGGCGGGGCACGACGAGGGTCGACGTCGTCGTGCAGGACTGGCTCGTCATCGGTATCGGTGACTCCAATGGGTCCGGCGAAGGCACCCCTGACCGGCCTCGTGGGTCGTCCGCCCGGTGGGTGGACGAACAGTGCCACCGGTCGGCCAACAGCCATCAGGCCCTCGTGGCTGCTCGGCTCGAGAAGGCCGACGACCAGACCTCGGTCACCTTTGCGCACCTGTCGTGTTCCGGGGCCCAGATCCGGACCGGTCTCCTCCGGCCGTATCGGGGCATCATCGAGGGACAGCTGCTCCGGCCCCAGCTCAAGGTGGTGCGCGACATCGCTCGAGCACGCGAGGTCGATGCGGTCCTCGTCTCCGCCGGCGTGAACGACCTGCGATTCGGTGAGATGGTCGAGTTCTGCGTCAAGTGGCGAGACTGTCCCAACACCGTCTGGGAGACCTTCGGGACCGAGACGCTCGACCAGGTGATGGCCAGATGGCTCAACGGTCTCCCGGCGCTCTACCGACGCCTCGATCGGCGCCTGACCGCCGCCGGCATCCCATCGGACAGGGTCTATCTCACCGAGTACTTCGACTCGACCAAGGACCAGAACGGCGTCGTCTGCGACCCGCTGATCCGATTCGGCGTCGGATCGAGAAGCCGCGATTTCGATCAGGCCGAGGCGACCTGGGCTGCCGACGAGGTGCTCCTGCCGCTGAACCGCATCGCCCGCGCAGCGGCGAGCCGGTATGGGTGGCATTTCGTCAGCGGTGCCGAGACGGGCTTCGTTCGACACGGGTACTGCGCCGGGAACCAGAGCTGGATCGTCACCCGCGCCCAGTCCAAGGCACGCCAGGGCGACGAGAACGGCACGCTGCACTCCACGCTCGAGGGGAACGTCTTTCAGCGCAACCGTGTGTTCCCGGTCGTCCGCAACGACTTCTACGAATCCGACGAACGTCCGCGACCTCCGCGGTGACCGAGCGGTCCTGCACCGAGCGCGTGCTCCGAAGGGCGCCGCTCAGACCCGCCATCACGCCCGATTCCGTGGCACCATGACGGCTCCGCTCGGCGAAGGAGACCCGATGAACACCGGCGACGAGGTGGCCGACTTCACGGCCACCGACCAACACGGCGCCACCGTCACCCTGAGCGACCTCGTCGCGTCAGGGCCCGTGGTGCTGTTCTTCTATCCCAAGGCCATGACCCCTGGTTGAACGAAGGAGAGCTGCCATTTCCGTGACCTGGCCGGCGAGTTCGCAGAACTCGGTGCCCAGCGAGTGGGAATCAGCGCCGATCCGGTGGATCGGCAACGCACCTTCGACGAGACCAACGGCCTGGGCTTCCCGCTGCTGTCGGACCCCGACCGCACGGTCGCCGCCCAGTTCGGCGCCAAGCGCTTCGGACCGATCCCCAACAAGCGCATGACCTTCGTGATCGGCGCAGATCGCCGCCTCCTCGGCGCGATCAAGTCCGAGACCGACATGATGAGCCACGCCGACAAGGCCTTGGAGATCCTGCGCGCCAACCGCTGAGGCGATCTCGCCATGGTCATCCCCCGCAGGGGTGGACCATCCTGACGAGATCCGGCGGTCAGTCGTGGCGCCGTGACGAGTGTTCGCTGGGCTCGTCGACGGTGACGTCGATGAGTTCGGGCAACAGATCGTGGTCGACGAAGAGTCCTGACGCTGCGGTCGTCCCCGCCAGTGCATCGACCGCGAGGACGACGGCGGCGTCGGAGTAGGTGGAGCGCTCGTCTTCGGGGAACGTCACCTGTCTGCGGGAAGACGATGCCGGTGACGTAATGGCCATCGTCGCACCGGTTCGGCGCGATCGCCTCGACCAGCGCCGATGCCTTGTCCCGGTCGCCGACACCGAGATACGCGATGGCGCATTCGCAGGTCTCGGCCGTGGTGACCCACGGACGGTCCGACACGCACCGCACACCCTTGTCGTCGAGTTCGAACTCGACGGCACGTGACGCCAGGCGGGCCCGCCCGTCGTCGTCTCGCAGCACGCCGGCCAGCACCGGGTAGTACCAATCCATCGCCCAGCGATGTTTGGGCGGCGAACGCGTCGGGTTCGGTGCGGATGACATGGGCGAGGCGGGCGGCACCGAGCTCCCAGTCGGGACGCTCGTGGCCGAGCTCGGTGGCGATCGCGACCGCACACCGCAGGCTGTGCACCATGCTCGACGAGCCGGTCAACAGCGCGAAGGTCCAGGGGGTGCCGTCGGCGTGGCGGGCCCAGCGGATCTCGCCACGGGGCGTCTGGAGATCGAGCACGAACTCGATGGCGGGGTCGACCACCGGCCACATCGCTTCGAGGAACCCGCGGTCGCCGGTGCGAAGCCAGTGGTGCCACACACCGGCCGCGCTGTAGGCGACGCAGTTCGCGTCGAGCTTGTCCTGTTCGACCCGGTCCGCCAGGTAGTACTGATGCCAGCTGCCGTCGGGGCGCTGCATGTCGACCAGCCACTGGTAGGCCTGCTCGGCCTCGGTGTGGAGGCCGGCGATGTCGAGGGCCATGGCGGCTTCGACGTGGTTCCACACGTCGGCGTGGCCGCCGGGAAACCACGGGATCATCCCCGAGGGCAACTGCCAGTCGGCGATGGCTTCGGCGGTTGCGGTGATCTCGGCGGCGGTGATGACTCCGGGGAGCTCAGGCAGCGACATCGATGGACTCTCCTGACACGGGCTTGCGAGCGTAGTAAACGGCACTCTTGCCGAGCACCGGGCTGAGGGCCTTCTCGGCGAGTCGGGTGACTGCCGGAGCCTCGACGATGTCCCACGTCAGGAATCGGAGGTAGGCCTTGACCAGCGGGTTCTCGGTGTTGTCGGTCCCGACGGCGCAGCGCAACCACCAGTAGGGCGAGTGCAGCGCGTGTGCCCGGTGGTAGTCGATGGGCTCGAGTGCGGCCATCTGCATCGTCGCTTCGAGTTCGGCGCGGGTGTAGATGCGCACGTGGCCGCCGACTTCGATCGGAGCGTGATACTCGTCGGAGAGTGCCCAGCAGATGCGTTCGGGAAGAAAGGCCGGCACGGTTGCCGCGATGATGCCGCCGGGTTTGAGGACCCGGGCGAGCTCGGCCATGGCCGAGCTGTCGTCGGGAACGTGTTCGAGGACCTCGCTGGCGATGATGCGGTCGAAGCTGGCATCGGCGAAGGGCAGCCGGGTGGCATCGCCGGCAGCGGCCATGGCGATGGCATCGGAGGTGATCTCGCCGTCGTCGACCATCGCGGCACACGTGGCCCGGACCTCGGTGAGTTCGGGCATCGCCATGTCGCAGGCCACGACGCGCCCGCCCCGGCGGAGGACCTCATAGCCATGGCGGCCGAACCCGCACCCGAGGTCGAGGACCAGGTGTCCGGCTTCCAGCTCGAGACGCTCGTAGTCGACGGTCAGCATCGGTCGGCCCCTCCGGCGTCGAGCCGCCTCATCGGTCGGTGTCGCCGTGCCACTCGGCGAGCAGGTCGCGGCACAGGTCGGCGGTCTGTTCGCCCGAGGTCCGCCAGCTCCACGTGTCGATGACCCGTTGGCGCGCTGCGGCGCCGATGCGGGTGCGAACGTCGGGGTTGGCGAACGCGAACTTGATCTGTTCGGCCAGGGCGTCGCTGTCACCGGCCGGGACCTGCAGACAGGTCTCGAGATGCGGTCCGGTCACCTCGGGCAGCGCGCCGCCGTCGGTGGCGATCAAGGCGGCCCCGCACGACATCGCCTCGATCGCCGGGATCGAGAAGCCCTCGTAGAGCGAGGGCACGATGGCGACATCGGCCGACGCGATCAGGTCGATCAATGCGTCGTAGCTGATGCCGTGGTTGAAGGCCACGATGTCCTCGAGCCCCAGGCGGGCCAGGGTGTCGGCCGTGGTCGACCCGTCGCGCTGGCGCCCCACGAGTTCGAGGTGGACGCCGGGGATCTCGGGGCGGACCTTGGCGAGCGCTTCCAGGAGGAATCGCTGTCCCTTGAGCGGGACGTCGGCGCTGGCGGTCGAGACGATGCGCCCGGGCACCTTGGCGACGTGGGGGCGCGGGGCGAAGGCTTCGGTGTCGATACCGATCGGCACCACGCTGATGCGGTCGAGATCGACCTCGTGGTCGGTGGCGATGTCGCGCTTGGACGACTCCGAGACCGTCACGAACCGGCGGATATGGCGGCACACCCGCGTCTGCATGCGGCAGAACGCATACCAGCGGCGCTTGCCGAAGCGCTCGAAGACGGTGCGGGCACTCTCCAGCTCGAGGCGACGGTCGACGGTGATGGGGTGATGGATGACCCCGAGTACGGGCAGACCGAGCTTGCGTTGGATGGCCAGATCGCCGTAGCCCAGGCATCCGTTGTCGATGACCAGATCGAACGCACCCGGTCGCTCGGCGAGGGCCCGGTAGGACCGGTAGGAGAACGCCACGGGTTCGGAGAAGTTGCCGGTCATGAATGATCCGAGCTCGACGAGATCCGGCAGATCGTTGATCTCCCAGAAGCCCGGGATGCGGCCCGGATGGTGGTCGTTGTAGATCTCGAGGCTGGGGAACTCGTGCAACGGCACCCGGGGGTCGAGGTCCGGGTACGGCGGGCCGCCGAAGACCTCGACATGGTGGCCGAGCTCGGTCAACGCCTTGCTCATCTCGCGGACATACACGCCCTGGCCGCCCACGTGGGGTTTGCCCCGGTAGGCCAACATCGCGATGCGCAAGGGCGTATCAGCGTCGAGTGACGCAGTATCGGACATGGCGTTCGGGTCCTCCCCGTCGGGGCGCCTCCGTCGGGGGCAATCGCGCTTAGAAAGATACCTGGCGGTAGGGCCAACGGCGACCGCCGCTCCCCGGTGTCCGCCCCGTGCGCGGCACGGGTCTCGATGCTGCGACGGCGTCGTCGCGGCGATGTGCGCCGCGCGACCGAGGAGCGCTAGACCGGCGATGTGCGAGCGTTGGTGCAACGGGTGCTTCGAGCGTCGGTCCGTGTGGACGACGCCGTCGTCGGTGAGATCGGGCCGGGACTGTGCGTGCTGGTCGGTGTCACCCACGACGACGACGCCGGGGTCATCGGCCCCATGGCCACCAAGCTCGCCAATCTGCGGATCTTCGACGACGACGCCGGCGTCATGAATCGGTCCGTGCTCGATGTGGGCGGTGCGATGCTGGTCGTGTCGCAGTTCACGCTGTACGGCGATGTCCGCAAGGGCCGCCGACCCTCGTGGACCGCAGCTGCGGCGCCCGAGGTAGCGGAGCCGTTGATCGATCAGTTGGTCGAGGCGCTAGCCGACACCGGGCTCACCGTCGCCACCGGTCGCTTCCGGGCCGACATGGCCGTCGAGCTGGTCAACGACGGGCCGGTCACCCTGCTGGTCGAGATCGATCCCTGATCCGTCCGGCGTCGCCACGCCGGATCCGCCCTCGGGTGGCGCCGCGGCGGTGTCCTGGTCGTCGGGGTCGCGCCGCTGTCGGCGGCTCATCGCCCACGCGGCCGCCAAGGCGATGATCGCGCCCAGCAGCATCGGTGTGGGTCCGAGACGGGTCGCCAGCGTGGCGCCGCTGCGGAGTTCCACCGTGTCGGCCAGGACGGCTTGTTCGCTCACCGCGGTCCGTTGCAGCACGTTCCCGTCGGGATCGACCACGGCGCTGAATCCGGTCGGGGCGGCCTGGAGTACCCACCGGCCGGTCTCCATCGCTCGCAGGCGCGACGATGCGACCTGTTGGGTCTGCAGGATCGTGAGCCAGTAGCTCGAGCCGTTGGTCGGGTTGAGCAGGATCTCGGCGTCGTTGCCCATCGCGGCTCGGGCGCGGTCCTCGAAGAAGATCTCCCACGAGATCGACACGCCCATGGTCACGGGGCGGCCGTCGATCTCGATCGCGAGTTGGGCCGGTTCGGTGCCGGGCCGGGTGTCTCGTGCGGGCAGGTACGCCGGCGCCAGTGGTTCGATGAGGCTGCGGAGCGGGACGAACTCGCCGAAGGGGACGAGGCGGACCTTGTCGTAGCGTGAGACGGCCTCGCCTTCCGGCGAGAACGCGACCGACGCATTGGCGTTGGTGGTGGGATCGAGGCGCTCGAAGATCCCGGCGATCAGCCAGGCGTCGAGGTCCCGGGCCAGCTCCTGGAGCTCGTCCCATTCGCGGGTGCCCTCGACCAGCGTCGTGGTGTTGACGACGTCCTCGGGCCAGAGCACCAGGTCGACGGGGGTCTCGACCAGCTCCGACGCGGCGAGGTGGCGTTCGAACACGACCCGCTCGTCGGTGTTGATCGCACGGGTGCCCTGCGGTCCGCCGCCCTGGACGATGGCGATGTCGATGGTCTCGATCACCTCGCCCTTGGGGGCGACGCGAGCGAGGCCACCGACGAGGACCACGCCGATCAGGATGGCAGCCCCCGTCGCCAACCGGCGCTCCCACAACGCCGAGAGAGCGATCCCGCCGGCCACCACGAGCGCTGCGAGGAGCAGCGGACCGAGGATGCGGACGGTCACCCCCAGCGGCGCATCGGACTGGCTCATCGGCAGCGTCGCCAGGGGCACGCCGCCGAATGGCCACCGCCACCGGAGCGCCTCGACGAGCACGAAGGTCGCAGGTAGCGCCAGCCACCGCCAGCGGTCCGGAGGCACCGCCACGGTGGCGAGCCCGAAGAACGCGGTGAAGATCAGACCCTGCGCGAAGTAGCCCGGCAGGGTCAGGTCGATCATCCAGAACGTCGACGGGAACAACCAGCCCGCCGCGAACCCGCAACCGATCGCCGCCCGGCTTCTCGCCGGGCGCCCTGCGATCAGTCGATCGAGCAGCGCAAAGGCCACGAACGCCAGGGGCCACCAGCCCCATGGGGGCATCGAGAAGGCGAGCAACGCACCCGCACCGAGCGGGGCGAGCAGCGCACGAACGCGGGACGTGGCGGTCACGGCCGCCAATGCTGGCAGGCCCGTCCCCGAATTACTCATCGAGACTCCCTGCGGCCTGGTCCGACCCGGTGGATTGCCGAGACGGGGCCGAGCACTACGCTCGCCGGGCATGGTGCGACTCGATGGCAAGGTGTTCGTGATCACGGGCGGCAACGGGGGCATCGGCCTCGGCATGGCCGAGGGGATCGCCGATGCCGGCGGCACCCCGGTGGTGTGGGGCCGTCGCGAGGACAAGAACGCCGAGGCGCTCGAGCGGCTCCGTGCCCGCGGCGCGATGCAGGCCCGGTCCTACGTCTGCGACGTCAGCGAGCCCGCCCAGGTCACCGAGGCCATGGACCGCACCATCGCCGAGGCCGGGCGCCTCGATGGACTGTTCGCCAACGCCGGACGTGGCGGAACCGGGACCTCGTTTCTCGACCTGTCGCTCGACGAGTGGCGCGCCGTCATGGCGGTCAACCTCGACGGGGTGTTCCTGTGCCTCCAGGAAGCGGCGCGTCGCCTGGTCGCCCAGGGCGAGGGCGGCAGCCTGGTCGGCGTCTCCTCGACGTCGGCGATCCACGGGGCGGCGGGCAACGAGGCCTACGGGACCGCGAAGACCGCTGTCGTCGGCCTGGTGCGCGCGTTGGCCGTGGGCCTCGCCCGTCACCAGGTCCGCGTCAACGCCCTGCTGCCGGGCTGGACCGTCACCGAGCTCGCGACGCCGGCGTTCGAGAACGACCGCTTTCGCGACGTGACGACGCGCCGGACGCCGGTGCGACGATGGGCCGACCCGTCGGAGTTCCGCGAGATCGGCGCCTTCCTGGCCGATCCGAGCCTGACGTTCCACACCGGCCAGGAACTCACCGCCGACGGCGGCTACACGGTCTTCTGACCCTCCGGGCCACGGGAGCTCGGCTCACCGGTCGGCGAGGTAGCCGGCGCCCAGGTCGCGTGGGTTCCGCAGCTGATGCGCTCGGGCAGCGCCACCGTGGCCACCGGCCCTGCGAGCGGCTCGGCCGCGTCGAAGATCATGCACGCCGAGCTGTCGGTGTTCATGTCCATGGTGTACGTCAGCAGGTACCCGTCGTCCTCGGCGGTCGATCCCGCTCGCGGGGCCATGACCGTCTCCGAGGCGAACACCCCGTCCGGGCAGCTCGATCACGTCTTCGCGGCCGGTCTCGACGTCGTGCTTCACGAAGCCGCCGAACCCGAACCACCCCTGCTCGGGCAGGGCGTTGTAGGCGTAGCGGTGGCGGCGCCCTCCGTGGCGGCCGTTGATCATCCCGAACTCCATCACCCGATCGGACAGCGGCGTCTCGGTGGTGGCGCCGGTGCGCAGGTCGAAGCGCCACCGGCGAGCCTCGGCCCCCATGGCGTGGAGGTCGAGGTAGCGGTAGAGGCTGGTCTGGAGATCGTCGCCGGGCTGGCGGTGCGGGCGACGGGTTGTGCTGGAAGAACCCGTCGAGGACGATCTCGTCGCCGTCTTCGTAGGCGTTGATCCAGTGCAGGACATAGGTCGGTTCGGCCTCGAACCAGCGGATCTCGTCGGTGGTGCCCCGGCGGGGCACGATCGCGAATCGGTTCGGTTCGTCGGCGAAGAACCGCGGTGCGTAGGCGCCGGCTCGCAGTGCCTCGGGGTCCCAGAACATCGACGGCGGCGTTGAGGATGGCGAAGTGCTCGGTGAAGGCCATGTCGTGGGGGAGCCGTGGCCCCGGCAGCGGCACGTCGATGTAGTGGACGAGCTCGCCTGCCCGGCGACACGACGCCGTAGTGCATGAACGGCGCGTCGGTGGAGTAGTTGAAGAACAGCAGCTCGCCGGTGTGCTCGTCGACCTTGGTGTGCGCCGATACGCCCTCGGCCGGGAAGCGGCCGTCCCAGGTCTCGGTGCCGAGGGTCTCGAGGGTCACCGGGTCGAGCCGGTAGAGGTCGCCGCACTGGTAGAAGCTCGTCAGCGCCACGCCGTTGTGCACCACGACGTCGGTGCTCGATGCATCCTTCATGCGGGTGCGCGCACCCCAGCCGTCGCGCCGTTTGGCCAGGCTCGGGCGCTCGGCCAACCCCGCCCACAGCGCCTCGCCCGGCCTCGAGTTCGGCCGTGAGCCCGGCCGTGCGCACGAAGCGATTGTGGTAGACGGCCTCGCCGCCCCCGAACGACAGCGAGTGCACCATGCCGTCGCCATCGAAGGGGTGGTAGGTGCGAATCGATTCGAGCAGCGGGTTCTCGGTGTTGCGGAGGTACACGCCGTCGAGGTCGCTCGGGGATGGCCCCGTCGACATCGAGGTCCCAGGCCCGACGTTCGACGGTCTGCGGGCGCCACGGACCGCTGCGGTAGGGGTTCGTGTCGTCGTCGGGCAATGCCGACGGCAACTCGTCGAGGATCTCGACCTTCACGATGCGCCTCCGGTGGTCGGCTACGGCCGCCGGACAGTCGCCGGCCGTCCCGCCAGTGTTGCCGACCGGCGGTGTCGGGTGCACGGAGCATCGCGGACGTCTCAGAGTTCGCAGGCGTCGCCGTCTCCGGAATCGGCGCTCGCGTCGGAGAGTTCGACGGTCAGCTTCTTGCGCAGACCTCCGCCGGTGGTGATGACCATGCGCGAGGCCAGCCCCACGAGCTTCGGGGTCACGAGCACGCGTACGCCGTCGACGTCACTGGTCACGCGGCGGTACGGCTGGAGGTTCTTGCCCTTGACGTTGGTGTCGACCGACACCTCGGCGACCTTGCCTCAACCGGTGGGACGGATGTAGTCCACGGTCATCGTGCCGCCGCGCTTGCGCAGCAGCGAGGCAGCTTCGTCGGTCAGTTCGATACGCATGGGTTCCTCGTTGGATCGGCGGGGGTCTCCGGCCGATCGGCCGGTGAGCGTGGATGTCCTCAACCCGCAGCGGGGCGACTGTCATTCCGATGCGGGTCGGCTCGGTGGTGCGGCGTCGGCGGGGTCGCCGCCTCGGCCCTGCTCGTAGGTGGGCACGCGTTCGGAGTGCGGCGACGCGCGCCTGATGCGTGCACAGGCCGGCAGCCCCAGGCCTCGGTAGGCGGCTCCTGCGACGAAGAGGCCGGGTGCGTCGTCCTCGAGGATCTCGTCGATCGCGCCGACCCGATCGAGGTGGCCGGGGCGGTACTGCGGGAACGACGCAGGCCAGCGGGTGATGCGGGTCTCGACCGGGACGGCCTCGACGCCGGCGGTGGCCGCGAGCTCGTCCAGGAGCGTGGTGATGAGGGCGTCGTCGTCGAGCGCGAGGGCTCGTTCGTCGTCGGCGTGGCCGGCGGAGCACACGAAGAAACGTCAGGTCTTCGCGTGCGAGGTGGGGCCATTTGGCCGATGCCCACGAACACGCCGTCATCGTGAGGCCGGCCTGGCGAGGGACGAGGAAGCCGCTTCCGGTGAAGGGCGGCATCGAGCGCGCCGGGAAGGCAAAGGTCACCATGACGACCGAGGCGTAGGGGATGCCCGCGAGCAGCGTCGCGGCATCGGGCGACACGCCCCGGACCAGATCGGCTGCGGCGAAGGACGGGGTGGTCAGCACCACCGCGTCGGCGTCGAAAGGTGGGTGACCGTCGGCGTGGACCAGCCAGGCGCCCTCGTGTCGCTCGAGCGAACGCACCGGCGTGTGGGTGCGCAGCGCCGGTCCGAGCCGCAGCGGCGAGGGTGTCGATCACCCGGCCGACACCATCGGGATGGGTCAGAAAGATCGGCGAATCCGCAGGTCGGGCGTTGCGGGCCAGGTGGCCGTTGATCGAGCGGACGAGGCTCGGATCGTGGCCGATCGCGGCTGCGAGCTGGGGGAGTCCGGCGGCCAGGCTCAGCTGGTCGGGGTCGCCTGCGTTGATGCCGCCGAGCAGCGGGGCGACCAGGGTGTCCATCACCGCGTCGCCGAGGTGGCGGCGGATGACCTCGCCGACGCTCTCGTCGTCGGGCTCTTCGTCGACCCAATCGTCGGCGTCACCGTCGTCGAGGTGGTCGACCGGCGGATCGTCCGCGCTGCGGTCGGTGACGTCGTGCTCGCCGTCACGAGGCGTCCGGGCCCCGATGCCGTCGAGATCGCGGCGCGCACGGGCGATGCCCTCGGGATCGAGGATCCCGGTGGCTTCGAGCTCGTCGAGGTCCAGCGGCACACCGAGGTACTGGCGGCGAGGGAGCGGCACGAGCGCGTCGTCGAGCCACAGCGACGCCTGTCCGGTGGCAGGCGGGACGAGTGCGTCGGCGAGGTGCAGCTCGGTGGCCAGGTCGGTCATGTGCTTCTCGCGCACGAGGAACGCGTCGGGCCCGGCGTCGATGCGCACGCCGGCGACCTCGGTGGTCAGGACCTTGCCGCCCGGGCGGTCGGACGCTTCGAAGACGATGACGTCGACGCCGTGGGTCTGGAGGGTGTGTGCGGTCACGAGGCCGGTGATGCCGGCGCCGATGACGGCGACCGTCATGGTCGGACGCTCTGGCGCCGAGAATGGTCGCTGTGGCGACCATCCATGGCGCCGACCGGCGGTTTGTGCGGGCTCACGAGACTGCGCCTGCGACCGGATGGGCGTGCACGGTCTCCACCACCCGTTCGAGCACCGTCGGATCGATGTCGGGGGTGACGCCGTGACCCAGGTTGAACACGTGCCCGGGATGACCGTTGTTGCGGGCCAACACATCGAGCACCTCGGCCTCGACCGCAGGCCACGGCGCACCCAGCACCGCGGGGTCGAGGTTGCCCTGCAACGCAACGTCCGGGCCCAGCCGCTCGCGCGCCGAATCGAGCGGCACTCGCCAGTCGACCCCGACGACATCGGCGCCGGCGTCGCGCATGAGCTCGAGCAGCTCGCCGGTGGTCACTCCGAAGTGGATCCGGGGCACGCCGAAGGCGTCCAGGCGCTCGAACAGATGCTGAGCCCAGGGCATCACGAAGCGCTCGTACTGGGCCGGGCTGAGCGCCCCCGCCCAGGAGTCGAACACCTGCACCGCCGACGCACCGGCCCCGATCTGACTCGCGAGCGACGCGAACGCGATGTCGGTGAGGCGCTCCATCAGCAGCGACCACAGCGCGGGGTCACCCAACATCAACGCCTTGGTCTTGTGGTATGTGCGTGACGGGCCGCCCTCGATCAGGTAGCTCGCGACCGTGAACGGGGCACCGGCGAACCCGATCAGCGGCACGTCGAGCTCCGCGACGAGCGATCGCACCGTCTCGATCACATAGGGAGTGTCGGCCTCGGGGTCGAGGGGTCGCAGGCGCTCCAGGTCCTCGGGACCCGCAAAGGGCCGTTCGGCGACGGGGCCGACACCGGGCACGATGTCGACACCGAAGCCGATGGCGTGGACCGGCACGACGATGTCGGAATAGAGGATCGCGGCGTCGACGCCGTAGCGACGCACCGGCTGCAGCGTGATCTCGGTCGCCAGGTCGGGCACCTTGATGGCGTCGAGGATGCTGCCCGTGCCCCGGATCGCTCGATACTCCGGCAGCGAACGGCCGGCCTGGCGCATGAACCAGACCGGGACCCGTTCGGGGACCTCGCAACGGCACGCGCGCAGGAACGGACTCTGGGACAGGTCGGCGGTCACCCGACCAACGGTATTGGCAACAGACTCAGTCGCGGGCGCCGTAGCCGTGATCGCCGGATGCGCCCGCCGCCGAACCCAGCCGGTCCATCGGGATCGTGCCGAGCGACGGCGTCGGCGTGAACCGCACCGGCATCGACTTGACCCCACCGATGAAGTTGGACCGCAGGTACGACGGGTCGCCGTCGAGGGCCAGGTCGGGCATCCGCTTCGCGAGCTCCCGGAACATCAGGCGAATCTCCATCCGGGCCAGGTTGGCGCCCAGACAGAAATGGGGGCCACCGCCACCGAAACCCACGTGCTCGTTGGGCTTGCGGGTGATGTCGAAGGTCCAGGGATCATCGAAGGCTCGGGGATCGCGATTGGCGGCGATGTGCCACATGACGACCTTGTCGCCGGCCTTCATCTGCACGCCGCCGAGCTCGTAGTCCTCCATGCACTGGCGCCGGAAGTTCAACACCGGCGTGGCCCAGCGCACGACCTCTTCGACCATCGTGTCCATGTGCGCCTCGGGGTCGGCGACGAAGAGCTCCCACTGATCAGGGAACTCGAAGAAGCCGTGCATACCCCGGGTGATGGAGTTGCGGGTGGTCTCGTTGCCCGCAACACACAACACCAGGAAGAACATGTCGAACTCGGTCTCGGTCAGCTGCTCGCCGTCGATGTCGGCGTTGAGCAGCGTCGTGATGATGTCGTCGGCCGGCTTGTCGCGTCGCTCCTGCTGCAAGGCGTGGGAGTAGGCGTAGAGCTCGCCGAACGCAGCGCCGATCTCGTCGTGGCTGGTGACGAAGTCGGGGTCGTCGGTCCCGATCATGGTGTTGGTCCAGTCGAAGATCCTCGACCGGTCCTCCAGCGGGATCCCCAGCATCTCGGCGATGGCCTGGAGCGGCAGTTCGGCGGCGATGTCGGTGACGAAGTCCGCACGGCCCGACTCGCAGACTGCGTCGAGGATCATCGCCGTGCGATTGTCCAGGTAGTCCTCGAGCAGCGCGATCATGCGCGGCGTGAAGCCCCGGTTGACGAGCTTGCGATAGCGGGTGTGGCGAGGCGGGTCCATCGACAGCAGCAGGTTGTCGCGCTGGAACTCGTCGACGGCACTGTCGGGGGCAGGTTCTTGCATCTGGGTGCCGCCGGCGTTCGACGAGAACAGGTTGGCCTGGCGGTTGACCTCTTTGAGATGGGCGAGCCGGGTGATCGCCCAGAAGCCCGGTCCGTGGTCGCCCTCGTCGACCCAGTGAATGCCGGGATCGGTGTCGCGCAAGCGGCCGAGGAACTCGTGGTGTTCCTGGCGCTGGAAGGCGTCCATGTCCCACAGGTCGATGTCGGTCAGCGTCATGATTCCCCCTGGTCCGGTCCTGCGATCGTATCTGACGGCCTGTCAGGGCGCAGTCGGATCATCGGGCTGGTTGACACGGCCCCGTGCGCCGCTCCATCGACGATCACCCCGCTACAGCCGACGACGTGCCCCCGGCTGGGAGGCGCTCGATCTGGTCCCGGTGTCGTGGGCCGTCGCGATCGCCGACGACTACGACGACGCCGAGCCACGGGTGGTGCTGATCGTCGAAGAGATCAGCCGACCGGGCACTGCATTCGCCGCCCACCTCGATCCGGCCCTCGCGCGACGGCCGCGGTCGGCCCTGCGGGACGCGCTCGTCGAGTTCGGCGAAGCCCCCGGCGGCTGAAGAAGACCACGGACCAGCCGATAGAATTCACCCTCCCCTGTGGCGCAGCTGCAGGCAGAGACCCCCCAGGCCCGAACCCCCCGTCGGGCCCGCAGGCCGGCACCTGGCGCCGGCGATGGAGGCAATGGCGATCCACCCCGAGTTCGAGGCCGAGCAGCGCTACATCGACCACGCCTACGACACCCTCGTGTCGGCCACCGAGCGCGCCCGCAAGCTCCACGCCGTCGTCGAGTCCGGCGCCGGCGGTACCCATCAGGCGCGCTTCGAACGAGACGTCATCGTCGAGTCCGTGAACAGCCGGGTGTCCGAACTCGACATCGGCGACGCATCGTTGGTCTTCGGTCGACTCGACCTGGGCGCCGAGCGCGCCGGGGAGACCTTCTACATCGGTCGCGTGGCGGTGTGGGACGACGACCAGGAGCCCATCACCGTCGACTGGCGGGCGCCGGTCGCCGAGCCGTTCTACCGCGCCACCGTCAGCGATCCCATGGGCCTCGCCCGCCGCCGGCACTTCGCCTCCCGGAGCAGGACGCTGCTCGGCATCGAGGACGAATACTTCGGTGACGGTCCCGTCGCCGACGACGCCCCCATGGCGGTCAAGGGCGCCGCGACCCTCGCACTCACCATGGAACAGGCCCGCACGGGCCGCCTCGGCGACATCATCGCCACCATCCAGGGTGAACAGGACGAGATCATCCGAGCGCCGCTGTCTGGCATCGTGGTGGTGCAAGGTGGCCCCGGAACCGGCAAGACCGTCGTGGCGCTCCACCGCGCCGCGTATCTGCTCTACACCCACCGGTTCCCGCTCGAGGGTCAGGGCGTGCTGGTCATCGGGCCCAACCGGGTGTTCCTGACCTACATCGAACAGGTGCTGCCCTCGCTCGGCGAAGCCGGCGTCCAGCTGGCGGTGCTGAGCGACCTCGTGCCTCGGGTGCGGGTGCGCGGCTTCGACACCGAAGACGTCGCCTCGGTCAAGGGCGACCCGCTCATGTCGCTGGTGCTGCGCAACGCGATCCGAGATCGAGAGCGTCCGCTACGCGAGGACCTCGTCATCGGCTACGGGCTCCAGCGCTTGCGTCTGACCGTCGACGAGAGCGCTCGCATCGTCACCGAGGCCCGCCGCCGCTTCACCAAGCACAACGCGGCACGGGCCTTCGTCCGTCGCTCGGTCCTGGAGCGACTCACCGCCAGCGCCCGAGACGAGCTCGAGGTCGCCGAGGTCGACGAGCGCATCGGCCGGTCGCTCGACATCCGCATGGCGCTCGATTGGATGTGGCCGACCCTCACCGCCGAGCACCTCGTCCACGACCTCTACGGCTCCTCGGCCCTGATCCACAGTGCGACCGCCGGTCTGCTCAGCCGCCGGCGCCGGGCCCTGTTGCACCGCCCCCGCAGCGAGCACGTGCACGACGTCGTCTGGACCGTGCACGACGTGCCGGTGCTCGACGAGGCCCGGGCGGTGCTCGGGCCCCGACCCAAGCACAAACGCGAGGACGAGATCCGCACCTACGGCCACATCGTGGTCGACGAGGCACAGGACCTCTCGCCGATGCAGCTGCGCATGCTGGCACGCCGGTCCCTCAACGGCTCGATGACGCTCGTCGGCGACATCGCCCAGGCCACCGGGGCGTGGGCGCACGACGACTGGTCCGAGATCCTCGACGAACTCCCGCAGCGCAAACCGGCCCAGATGCGTGAGCTGACCATCGGCTACCGGCTACCCCAGCCGACGATGGACGTCGCGGCGCGCGTGTTGCGCGTCGCCGCGCCGCAGTTGGCGCCGCCGCGCTCGGTCCGGGCCGACGGCGACGAACCCCGGTTCGTGCCGGTCGAGACGCCGGCGAGGCTGGCAGCCACGGTGGCTGCGGTGGTCGCCCCGGAACTCGACGCCATCGGCAACGGCAACCTGGCGATCATCACGCCCGACGCCTACGTCGAGGCGATGTCGGCGTCGTTGCACGCCTCCGGCATCGACCACGGCCGCATCTACGACGGTGCACTGCACAGCAGCGTGACGCTGGTGCCGGTCGGGCTCGTCAAGGGCCTCGAGCTCGATGCTGCGGTGGTGGTCGAACCCGCACGCATCGTGTCCGATGAACGCAACGGGCTCCGAGCGCTGTACGTGGCGCTGACCCGGGCGACGCGACGACTCACCATCGTGCACGCAGAGGATCTCCCCGCCGCGCTGCGCCAACCAGTCACCAGCGACCGCTGAGGCCCAGCAGGCTGGTTGCTTCGCGATGTCCGATCGCATCGGGCGATGGAGCTGTAGCATCTCTGACCCAACAACGGCGGTTGGAACGGGAGCGGAACGAAGCTGGTGGCGGAGAGCACCGACGAGCCGACGGCGGCACTCGGCGAGGAGCTACGGACACTGGCTCGGGCGCGCTCGCCGCTCGGCGTGGCTCAGGGGTCGCTGCCGAGCCTCGAGGCTCTGGCCGAGGTCGGCGTCGGTACGGGAGACCTCGACGGTGTCCACACGATCATCGACCGGGCCCGGTCGTCGCTGCCACGTCGCGAGGCCGTTGCGGTGGCGCTGTTGTTCGCCGACGACGACGCCCGGTGGCAACGAAATCTGACCGAACGCATGACCCTCGCCGGGGCCGAGCTCGGCTTCCGGTACGACACCTTTCGCCGCCGGTCCGGTAACCACCGTCCCGACAGCCACTACGACCGCCTGCTCACGTTGCTCGCCGAGGCGATCGTCGAGGTCGCAGCTGCGGGTCTGTTCGATGACGAGCAGCCAGCTGCGCCGCACGATGGAGGTGTCGATCGGACCGGTGATCGACTCGAGCCGGACGGCCTTGGCGTCGCAGCATCCCGAGCGGTCGCGACTCCCGGGTCGGTACCCGACAGCGAGAAGCCGACAGCGACTGCTCCTTCCGCGTCCGGGGCCGTGCAGGACTCGTCCGGCTCCGACGGTGACCGGGAGGCGGTTGCCGGCCGAGCAGGAGCATCGCGAAGACTGCTGATCGGCCTCGCCATCGCCGTGGGCGTGGCCGCGCTGGCATGGGCCATCGTTGCGGGGAACGACGACGACGGCTCGACCGAGCCAGGCGATGCCGGCGGCGCGAGCTCGGTCGCCGAGGGGACCGACGTCGATGCCACCGACGACGACACCGAGGCCACGGCGACGCCAGACGACGCGACCCCCGGCCGGACCCTCGACGTCCTCGAGAGCGAGCCGGTCGACGGGTGCGACATACCGCTCGGCGGTTCGATGAATCCCGTGGCGTTGCCCGTTGGTCTCGAGGCGCTCGTCGGCGATGCCTTCGCCGACACCGGAGGCGTGGCGGCGCTCGGGTGTCCGCTGCGCACCGTCGAGGTGTGGGATCAGCTCTGGTACCAGGAGTTCGCAGGCGCCGGCCTGCCTCCGGGGCGCATCCTCGCGGATCCGGTCGGTGGCGTCGCGATCTGGATCGACGAGACCATGTTCTTCCACTACGAGCGCTCGGGCGGGGGCGGACTCCAGACGCTCGGCGGGCTGCCGGTCGCCACCGACTACGACGACGATCATCCTCGGTTGCTGCTGTCGGGCGGCGGAGCGATCGTCGCCCACTACCTCGGTGGCCCCGCGCACTGGGTTCCCGTCGAGGGAATCGAGGCATGGGAGCAGTTGGGTGGTGCCGACGGACGGCTCGGCCTGCCGATGGCCGACGTGAACTTCTTCGATGGCCGACCCGGTCAGGAGTGGTCGGGTGGGTACGGCGAGCGCCGAGACGACGGCACCGTTGCGGTCGACCTGGTCGATCAGGCCGACATCGACGCAGCCGTCGCCGATCTCCCGCGCCGGCGCAACGGGATCCTGCGCCTCTACGACGAGACGGCCTACTGGATCGACGACCAGGGGCGCCGGCGGTGGATCCCCGACGGCCAGACCTGGGAGTGCCTCGGCGGCGCCGATGCGTTGATCGAGCTCGAGACCCGTGGTTGGGTGGTCGGCGCCTTTCCGCCGGGACCCAACGCCGTCTGCCCATGACGCCGCGCAGGTAGCGGCCCCTGCTCGGCGCGCCACCGGTCGGGATCCTTCCCACTGCTTCCCAGCCTTTCCCCCGGATGCGGCGTCGATGATCGTGTCGGCGGGTGCGGCGGCTCCTACCGTCCGCTGGGGCGGCGGACCCAAGGGCGGAACCGGACGGCCATCGCCACAAGCGCACCACCCCCGGTGCTGCGCTGGTCGCACGGGACAGTGGTCGGATGGTGGCGTCGGGCGGCCCACCATCCGACCCGCGCCGTTGCCGCACTACCGCAGCCGACCGTTCGAGCCGGCCGGCCACGACCCGGTCGGGCGCCAGAGGCCGCGGGTAGCGTTGAGCCGTGGACGCCCTCGATGGATTCTCCGCTCCGGCGCGGGCGTGGTTCTCGACCACCTTCGTCGAGCCCACGGCAGCCCAGGCCGGGGCCTGGCCCGCCATCGCGTCCGGCGACCACACGCTCGTCCTCGCACCCACCGGCTCGGGCAAGACCCTGGCCGCCTTCTTCTGGGCACTCGACGCGATCATGACCGCACCGCCGCCCGAGGATTCGTCGAGGCGGACGCGGGTGCTCTACATCTCGCCGCTGCGCGCGTTGGCCGTGGACGTCGAGAAGAACCTGCAATCGCCCCTGCGAGGCGTGCAGCTGGCAGGCGAGCGTCTCGGCGAACCGGTGCAGCCGGTCACGGTTGCGATCCGCAGCGGCGACACCCCGGCCGATCAGCGTCGCAAGCTGATCCGCAACCCGCCCGACGTATTGATCACGACACCCGAGTCGCTCTACCTGATGCTGACCTCGAAGGCGCGCGAGACGTTGCGATCGGTCACCCACGTGATCATCGACGAGATCCACGCCATGGCTGCCACCAAACGTGGCGCCCACCTCGCACTCACCCTGGAACGACTGGCCGAGATCTGCGAGGTCGAGCCCCAACGCATCGGGCTCTCTGCGACCCAACGTCCCCTCGAGGAGATCGCTCGCTTCCTCGGGGGGCACACCGCGACCGGACCGCGACCGGTGACCATCGTCGACGCCGGTGCCGCACCCGACCTCGATCTCGAGGTCGTCATTCCCGTCGAGGACCTCGGCGCCATGGGAGACATCGTCGACGAGCCCACCAGCGGACCCCTTGCAGCCGGGCCGGTCCGTCGGTCGATCTGGCCCGCCATGCACCCGCGTCTGTTGGAGCTCATCCGCGAACACCGCTCGACGCTCGTCTTCGTCAACTCGCGTCGTCTCGCCGAGCGCCTGGCCATCCGCCTCAATGAACTCGAGGCAGCCGACGAGGAGCGTCGACGCCTCGATGCGCTGAACGCAACCGAGCGTGCCGAGGAACTGGCCCGGACCCACGGGCTGCCGCCACCGGCGGTCGACCTCGTCCGTGCCCACCACGGGTCGCTCAGCCGCGAGAAGCGCCTCGAGATCGAAGACCGCCTCAAACGCGGGGACCTCGCCGCCTTGGTGTGCACCAGCTCGCTCGAGCTCGGCATCGACATGGGCGCCGTCGATCTCGTCGTTCAGGTCGAATCGCCTCGCTCGGTCGCGAGCGGTCTCCAGCGCGTCGGACGCGCCGGCCACCAGGTCGGCGAGACCAGCAAGGGCAAGGTCTTCCCGAAGCATCGCAGCGACCTGGTGGAAGCCACCGTCGTTGCCCGCCAGATGCGGCGCGGCGCCATCGAGGAGACCCACATCCCGCGCAACCCGCTCGACGTGTTGGCCCAACAGATCGTCGCCATGACCGCGATGGAGGACTGGTCGGTGCCTGCCCTGCGGGATCTCGTGCGGCGGTCGGCCAACTTCGCAGAACTCTCCGACGACGTGTTCGCAAACGTGCTCGACCTGTTGTCGGGCCGCTACCCGTCCGAAGCCTTCGCCGAACTCCGCCCCCGCATCGTGTGGGACCGCATCGAGGACACGGTCCGCGCCCGCGCCGGGGCCCAGCGTCTCGCCGTCACCAGCGGCGGGACGATCCCCGACCGCGGCCTCTTCGGGGTGTTCCTGCCCGACGGCACCCGGGTCGGCGAACTCGACGAGGAGATGGTCTACGAGAGTCGGCCCGGCGAGACGTTCCTGCTCGGTGCGAGCACCTGGCGCATCGAGGACATCACCTTCGAGCGCGTGGTCGTCACCCCCGCCCCCGGCGAACCGGGCAAGATGCCCTTCTGGCACGGCGACGGTCCCGGCCGCCCGTTCGAGCTCGGTCGAGCCATCGGCGAATTCCTGCGAAGCGCCCGCACCACGGACCTGCGCGACCGGCTCCTGGACGAGTACTGCCTCGACGAGATGGCCGCCGACAACGTCATCGGCTACCTCGAGGAGCAGATCGAGGCCACCGGTGTGCTGCCCGATGACCGGACCATCGTCGTCGAGCGCTTCCCCGACGAGATCGGCGACTGGCGCATCTGCATCCTGTCGCCCTTCGGAGCCCAGGTCCACGCTCCGTGGGCGATCGCGCTGCGCGCATCGCTCAACGAATCGCTCGGCCGCGACGTCGAGCTGATGTGGAGCGACGACGGCATCGTGATCCGCCTCCCCGAAGCGGTCGACGACATCCCACTCGACGCGCTCGTGCCCGACGCAGGCGCCGTCGAGGACCTCGTGATCGAACAGCTCCCTTCCACTGCGATGTTCAGCGCTCGCTTCCGCGAATGCGCCGCTCGGTCACTGCTGTTGCCTCGCCGTCGGCCCGACCAGCGCACCCCGCTGTGGCAACAGCGCCAACGCGCCGCCGACCTGTTGGCGGTCGCCGCCGATCACCCCGACTTCCCGGTGCTGCTCGAGACCACCAGGGAATGCCTCAACGACGTGTTCGACCTCCCCGGCCTCAAGACGCTCTTGGCCGATGTCGCCCGCCGGGTGGTGCGCGTCGTCCCCGTCGAGACCCCGAAGGCGTCGCCCTTCGCGCAGTCGCTGGTTTTCGGGTGGATCGCCGTCTACATGTACGAAGGCGACGCGCCCCTCGCCGAGCGGCGAGCGACGGCGCTGTCGCTCGACCGCGACCTGCTGCGCGACCTTCTCGGCGCCGAAGAACTGCGCGAGCTCATCGACGCCGACGTCCTGGCCGATCTCGAACTCGAACTGCAGCGCCTCGTCGACGGCCGCCGCGCCCGCGACGGCGATGAGGTGCACGATCTGCTCCGGACGCTCGGCCCGCTCGACCGCGTGGCGCTCGGGGTGCGGGTCACCGACGACGACCAGCTCGACGAGTGGCTCGCCGAGCTCGCCGTCGAACGACGCATCATCGACGTGACGGTCGCCGGCGCCCGACGATTCGCTGCCGTCGAGGATGCCGCCCGCCTCCGCGACGCACTCGGCGTCGCCCTCCCCCCGGGGCTGCCGGCTGCCTTCACCGAGCCGGTCGACCGGCCTGTCCACGACCTCGTCGCCCGCTACGCCCGGACCCACGGACCCTTCACCGAACGAGAGGTCGCCGGCTGGTTGGGTCTCGGCATGGACCGCGTCCACACCGTGCTCAACGATCTCCAGAGCGACGCAGTCGTCACCTCCGGGGAGTTCCGTCCGGGAGGCAGCGAACGCGAATGGTGTGATGAAGACGTCCTCCGTCGCCTCCGACGTCGGTCGCTGGCCGCGCTGCGCCACGAGGTCGAACCCGTCGACCCCGATGCGTTCGCCCGGTTCCTGCCGCTGTGGCAGGGCGTCGGCCGAAACCGGCGCGGCACCGACGCCGTCGCCGAAGCCCTGACCGCCCTCGAGGGCGCCCCGCTGGTGGCCTCGTCGCTCGAGCGCGACGTGCTCGCCGCACGCGTGGTCGACTACCGGCCATCGATGCTCGATGAGCTGTGCACCAGTGGCGAGGTCATCTGGACGGGCGCGGGAGCCCTCGGCACCCGCGACGGGCGGGTCCGGGTCGTGTTCCGCGACCACCTCGCGCTCGTCGCCCCGACCGCCGATGACACCCCCGACGGACTCGATCACCAGGCAATCCTCGACCATCTCGCCATAGCCGGCGCCTCGTTCTGGCCCGACGTGCTCGCAGCCGTGACGACCGCGGTCGGCCACATCGACGAAGCCGCTGCGCTCGCTGCCCTGTGGGATCTCGTGTGGGCGGGGCTCGTGACCAACGACTCGCTCGGCGCGCTGCGGTCCCGCATCGCGGGATCGGGCCGCGGCGCCCGCAAGCGGTCGGGCCGACCCCGCCCCGGGCAACTGCGTCGAGTCGGACCACCATCGGCGTCGGGTCGCTGGTCGCTCGTCTCGTCGCTCGCCGGACGCGACGTCGACCCGACCATCGCCGCACACACCCGGGCCATGCAACTGCTCGAACGTCATGGTGTCGTGACCCGTGAAGCGGTACTGGCCGAGGGCGCACCCGGCGGCTTCGCCGGCGTCTATCCCGTCCTCAAGGCGCTCGAGGAACAGGGCAAGGTCCGTCGCGGCTACTTCGTCGCGGGCCTCGGCGCCGCCCAGTTCGCCCTGGCCGGGGCCGTCGATCGGCTCCGCGACCAGCGAGAGTCCGGTCTCGACGAGGTCACCTTGTTGGCGGCAACCGATCCCGCGCAGCCCTACGGCGCGGCGCTCGCCTGGCCGCCATCGGCGGGTCGTCCCGCCCGGAGCGCCGGCGCCCACCTCGTGCTCGTCGGCGGACATCCCGCCGCCTTCGTCGAGCGTGGCGGGCGCAGCATCGCCACCTTCGGTGACGTCGCGACCGAGGCCTGGGCAGCACCGCTGGCCGAGGCCGTCCTCAGCCGTCGTCTCGGGCCGCTCGAGGTCTCCCGCATCGACGGAGCACCGGCTCCCGAAGCCGCCGCCGCCGAGGCCCTGTTGGGTGCCGGGTTCGTGCGCGGCTACAAGGGACTGGTGCTGCGCCCGGGTCGCGCCGCTGCCGACGCCGCGTCCCGCTGAGGCGTCCTGACCAGGGGTTTTCTGCTCGGCTGGGTGCGGTCACCCGCAACCGTGGCGAGACCGCTGAGCCGTTCGACCCAACTCGTCAGCGTGCGCTCACATCGCCCAGGCCGGCTCCGATTGCTGTTCCATCGCCGGAGCGATCCGGTGTTGACAACAAGGGTCGACCACGTCTGTGAGGTTCGCACAGGCGGGTTTCTGCCAATCCGCCGCGGTGTGTGACGGTTCGTCGCCAGCCGCGGGGAGTCCCCACGGGACTCGATCGACATCGATCGATGACTCAACGGGAGCCGGCGGCTGCCGACAGCGTGAAGGCCCGGAGCAATAGCAAGCAACACAACCCGACACACACTGAAAAAGGGGCTTCCCACAATGGACACCATGCTGAACACCTACGTCAAGCTGACCAGCGCTCTCGCCGCAATGCGTGAGCAGGAGCGTGGCGCCACCGCCGTCGAGTACGGCCTGATCGTGGCGCTCATCGCCGCCATCATCATCGGCGTCGTCGCCACCCTGGGCACCAAGGTCAACGACAACTTCCAGAAGGTCGCCAACAACATCCCCGACTGATCGAGATGTGACGACCGGAGGCACAGCCTCCACCACTCGGAGCCGGGTCCTCTTCGGAGGGCCCGGCTTTGGTGGTTTTCGGTTCGAGAGGAAACCGAACCTCTCGAACCGAGTTGGATTCGAGCGGCTGACGCCGCGCTGTGGCTTTCGGTTCGAGAGGAAACCGAACCTCTCGAACCGAGTTGATCGGAGCGGCTGACGCCGCGCTGTCTTGCGTGAACCGACCGAGCAAGTAGCTCGGTTCACGCTGGGGGAACCGCCGGAGGCCGTCCCCCCAGGCCCCCTCGCTGGCGGCCTCCAGGCCTCCGCGGGAACACGCCGAGCGCCCCGAGCAGGGCCGTAGTGGCCCGGGACAGGTCGGCGCTCTCCGCTGCTCCCGAGACGGCTGGGCATCCCGGTGGAGGGTTTCGGTATCCCCGTGGCCGTCTCGGCTGGTCGCTGCTGCTGCGCAGCACGCCGACACCGGCCGGCGACGTGCGCCCCGGCTCGAGCGTGCGACGAGGCCGAGCCAGGGGATCCCGGCGCGTGGGAGCCGGAGACGAGCCGGCCCAGCAACATCGCGCACCGTCCAGGGCCGCAGTGGCCCGGGACAGGTCGGCGCTCTCCGCTGCTCCCGAGACGGCTGGGCACCCCGCCAAAGGGTTTCGGCACCCCCGAGCCGTCTCGGCTGGTCGCTGCTGCTGCGCAGCACGCCGACACCGGCCGGCGACGTGCGTCCCGGCTCGAGCGTGCGACAACCACAAACGGGGGATCCCGGCGCGTGGGCGCCGGAGACGAGCCGGTCCAGCAACACCGGGGGATCCCGGCGCGTGGGCGCCGGAGACGAGCCGGCCCAGCAACACCGCGTACCGTCCAGGGCCGCAGCGGCACGGGACAGGTCGGCGCTCCGCGCCGCTCCCCGAGACGGCTGGGCACCCCGGTGAAGGGTTTCGGTACCCCCGAGCCGTCTCGGCTCGACGCTGCTGCTGCGCAGCACGCCGACACCGGCCGGCGACGTGCGCCCCGGACAGGGCGTGAGACGAGGTCGAGCCGGGGGATCCCGGCGCGTGGGAGCCGGAGACGAGCCGGCCAGGAGACTAGGCACTCCTTCCCATTCGGCGGGTCCGATGGCTCAACTACACCCACCGACTGCCGATTGAGGGCCCGGATGCGATGCGGGTCACGGCGACGTGCCTGCCCTCGGAGAGGATGCAGATGAGACGAAGAGTGATTGCGCTCGTGGCGGCGGTTCTGCTCGCCGGCGTGGGGACGATGGTGCTGGTGGGTTTCGTGCAGAGCGCCGAAGAGCGTGCGGTCGCGGGCCAAGAGCTCGTGGCCGTCCTCCAGGTCCGTGCGGATGCGACGGTTCCCCAGGGCACATCGTCCGAAGAGATCGCCCCGTTGATCGAGGTGGTCGAGGTTCCGGCCCAGGCCAGAGCGGTCGGAGCGATCACCGATCTGGGCGAAGTGGCCGGACTGGCCACCGCAGTGGACCTCGTGCCCGGTGAACAGCTCATCGCAGCCCGGTTCGTCGAGGCTGCAGAGGTCCAGGCCGATCGCCGTGAAGACCTTCCTCGTCGCCGGGTCGCCGTGCCCGACGGCATGCTCGAGGTGCCGATCCGCCTCGATGCCGTCAGCGCGCTGGGCGGCATCATCGATGTCGGCGACACCGTTGCGATCGTCGCCTCGTTCGCCAACTACACCGGCGACACCCAGGGCACGGTCACCGTCGACGATCAGGTCGTCGCCGTGCCCCAGAGTGCCGGTGAGGGAGGCGCAGGCCAGGCCACCAAGATGCTGATCGAGAACGCATTGGTCATCGAGGTGCAGGCCGACACGGCACCGACGTTCGTCGACGACGCCTCTGGCGAGGTCGTCTTGGCACCTGCGTCGAACTTCCTGGTCACGTTTGCCCTCGAGCCCAACGACGTCGAGCGCCTGATCTTCGCCACCCAGTACGGCACGCTCTACCTGGCGCAGCAGACCCCCGACGATGTCGGCGAGGGCAGCATCGTCACCATCGAGAACATCTTCCGGGACTGATCCGATGATCCTCCTGCTCACGCCAGAAGAGAGCTTCGTCCCGTTCCTCCAGGGTCTGGTGGGCAACGGGGTGGAGATCTCGCGCAAGTGGGATCCGGGATGGCGCGACGCGCAGCCGATCGACGTCGTGCAATCGACGGTTCATCCGCTGCCGGACATCGTCATCATCGGCCCCACGGTGCCCGAGGCCGTGGCACTCGAATGGGCCGGTGCCTTCGATCGCGAGCAGCCCGAGGTCGGGCGGCTCATCATCGCTCCCGCCACGCCGGACCTGTTGATGGGTGCGATGCGGCTCGGTGTGCGCGAGGTCGTACCGCCGAACGCGGCAGCCGATCAGATTCGCGAGGCGGTCGACCGCCTCCTCGGTGCTGCGGCACGGCTGAAGACGTCGCGTCCGGCCAGCGAAGAATCCCATCCCACGAACCGGGTCATCACGGTGCTGTCCGCCAAGGGCGGTAGCGGGAAGACGGTCGTGGCCACCAATCTGGCGCAGGGACTCAATGCCGAGTTCCCGGGGCAGGTCGTGCTCGTCGACATGGACATCCAGTTCGGCGACTGCGGCGCCACGCTCAACCTCGAGCCGGAGCAGACGCTCGCCGACGCTGCGCTGAATGCGTCGGTGCTCGATGCGACGACGCTCAAGGTCTTCTTGACGCCCCACCCCAGTGGCTTGTTCCTGATGGGTCCGCCGCAGTCGCTCGTCGACGCGGCCGAGATCACCACCCAGCAGGTCAAGGCGATCCTCGACCTGTTGACGGGAATCTTCGACTACGTCGTCATCGACACCGCATCGGGCATCGATGATCACGCCATCACCTCCATGGAGTTCTCGACCGATCTGGTCCTCGTGACCTCGTCGGAGGTGCCGAGCGTCAGGGCGCTGCGGCGCCAGGTCGAGACGCTCGACACCATCGGCATGACCCGTCAAGCCCGTCATTTCGTCGTGAACCGTGCCGGAACCCGGGTCGGTCTGCGCACGAGCGACATCGAGGACACGGTGGGAATCGAGGCCGAGATCGAGATCCCGAGCTCGCGCCAGGTCGTCCTGTCCACCAATCAGGGCAGCCCGATCGTGATGAGTTCACCGAAGGACCCTGCGGCCCGCGCGCTGCAGGAGTTGGTCGATCTGTTCCTACCCGACAAGCCCGAGGATTCTCGGGGTCGGCGAAAGAGAGGGAAGCGATGAAGCTCGGAGCCATGCTTCGCCAGGCGGGACAGGACGGCAACCTCCCTGCGCAGCCGACGCCGGTTGCGCCCGCCGAACGTATCGACGAGGACGACGAGCCGATCCATCGCGTCCTCGACCCGATGCAGATCCTCAAGACCCGGGCACAGGAGCAGCTGTTCCGGCGGCTCGGGTCGCGTCTGTACGACTCGTCGATGAGCCAGGAGCAGCTCCAGACCCTGGTGGCCCAAGAGCTCGACGAGGCGATCAAGTCCGAGTCCACGCCGCTGAGTCCCGAAGAGCGGCAGCGTCTCGTCACCGCGGTCCGCGATGACATATTGGGCTACGGCCCCATGGAGCAGTTCCTCGCCGATCCGTCGGTGTCAGAAGTCATGGTCAACGGCGACGATGCGATCTACATCGAGCGCAGCGGCAAGCTCCAGCTGACCGACGCCCGTTTCGTCTCGAACGACCATCTGCGTCGCGTCATCGAGCGCATCGTCTCCAAGGTCGGACGCCGCATCGACGAGTCGTCGCCGATGTGTGACGCCCGCCTGCCCGATGGCTCTCGCGTCAACGCGATCATCCCGCCGCTCGCCGTGCGCGGCCCTGCCCTGACGATTCGTAAGTTTGCAAAGAAGAAGCTCACAGTCGAGGACCTGATCGAAAAGGGCGCCTTCACCCGTCAGACCGGCGAGTTCCTCGAGGCATGCGTGCTCGGTCGACTCAACATCATCGTCTCGGGTGGTACCGGTACCGGCAAGACGACGATGCTCAACCTGTTGTCGGGCTTCATCCCCGATGACGAACGCATCGTGACGATCGAGGACTCCGTGGAGCTCCAACTCCGCCAGCGCCACGTCATCACGCTGGAGACCCGTCCGCCGAACGTCGAAGGCAAGGGTGCAGTCGAGATCCGTGACCTGGTGAAGAACTCACTGCGTATGCGCCCCGATCGCATCGTGGTCGGCGAGTGTCGTGGCGGCGAGACCCTCGACATGTTGCAGGCCATGAACACCGGCCACGAAGGATCGTTGTCGACGGTCCACGCGAACAACGCCCGCGACACCTTGTCCCGTATCGAGACCATGGTGCTCATGGCCGGTATGGACCTGCCGGTGCGGGCGATCCGCGAACAGGTGGCCTCCGCGGTCGACATGATCGTGCAGCTGAGCCGCCTTCGTGACGGCAGCCGCCGAGTCACCCAGATCACCGAGGTGGTCGGCATGGAGGGTGATCGCATCACCATGGCCGACCTGTTCAAGTTCGACTTCTCGGCCGGGTTCACCCCCGAGGGCCACTTCGCCGGCGGCCTCGAAGCCACCGGCGTCCGGCCGATGTTCACCGAGCGTCTCGCGGACCACGGCATCGAGTTGCCCGCCGAGATGTTCGCCATAGCGAACGATCCCTTCGGACGGCGGTGACGATGACGGCCCCGGCCCCGACCACGTTGGGTCGGCGTCGCCGAATCCTGGCGTTGCTGCTGGGGCTCGCGGTGTCGATCGCCATGGTGACCCCTGCCGTCGCGCAGGACCGGCCCGGCCCTGCCCCCGGAGACGGGGGCGAGACCGTCGCGGTCGAGGTCGACGAATCGGGTGACACCTTCGTCGACACCGCTCCGTCGGTGCCGGTCGACACCGGACCCGCCGCGTCCGTCGACGGTGGCGGTGCCGACGTGGCAGATCCCGCCGGAACGCAGGCATCGACGGACGGTGTTGCGGCCGGTGCGGTCGACGACGGCGACCGCACCATCCAGATCCTCGAGAGCGACGTGGCCGGGTATCCCTCGGTATCGCTGGTCGCGGCGGTGCCGCCTGCGCTCGCAGGCGATCTCCGCAGCGACTCGTTCGGCCTCACCGAGAACGGCAACTCGCGCTTTCTCGATGTCGTGAAGCTGCGCGACACCATCGAGGTCGTCGTCGTCATCGACACCTCCGGCTCCATGGCCGGTGCGCCGATCGATGCAGCCACGGCTGCGGCGTCGGACTTCGTGTCCTCGCTCGATCCCGAGACGCGGGTTGCCGTCATCGGCTTCGGCGCCGACGTCGAGACCGCCGCGGGCTTCGACTCGACCCGGCGTGCCACCAACGCCGCCATCGATGGCCTCGAAGCCGGAGGCGAGACGGCGCTCTTCGACGCGCTCACCGCGGCCGCGCAGGCCTTCGGTCCCGGCGACAGCCGTCGGTTCGTCGTCGTGCTCTCCGACGGCACCGATACCGCGAGCTCCGCAACGCTCGAGGAGGCAGCGGCTGCGCTGGAGGCCAGCACCGCTTCGCTCTATGCGATCACCCTCCAGTCCGACGAAGCGGACTTCCGCGGCATTCGCGACCTCGCAGGTCGCGTCGACGGCCAGGTCGTCGGCGCCAACGATGCCGAGTCGCTCGACGAGGTCTACGCCGCCATCGCCAGCCGGTTGACCAACCAGTATCGGGTCAGCTACGAGTCGCGCGCCACCGATGTCGCGTCGGTGGTGCTCTCCGTCGAAGCCGGCGGTGTCCTGGCAACCGCCGCAGACGAGATCGACCTCGGTGTGGCCTCGCCCAGCACGTCTGCAGACGGCGACACCGCTGCCTCACCGGTCATCGCAATCGGCGAACCGACCGTCGTGCAGGCTCCCGAGACCGGCTTCTTGCAGTCCTCCATGGCGCTATACCTTGGCGGCGCGGTGCTGTTCTTGTCGATCGGCCTCGTCTTGTTCATCGCGATGTCGGTCGAGCCCAAGGGCCCGTCGGCCATGGAGCGGCTCAACAAGAGTCGCCAGTCGGTGAAGGCGGACCGAACCAGCGGATTGTCCTCGCTCGCCAACCGGGCCAGCTCGGTCGCCGAGCGGGTACTCGAGAAGCAGTCCAGACGGGGCGCACTCGACGCGAATCTCGAGAAGGCCGGCATGGACATGCGGCCCGGCGAATACATCGTTGCGTCGATGGGTGCTGCGCTCGGCGTCGCGGCGCTCGGCTTCGTGATGATGGGCGCGCTCCCTGGTCTGATCGGTCTGGTCGTCGGCTTGCTGGGGGGCCGGATGGTCCTCAAGCGCAAGGTGTCGAAGCGCCAGAAGAAGTTCGGCGAGCAGCTCGGGGACACGTTGATGATGATCGCCGGCAGCCTGCGTGCCGGTCACGGCATCGCCGAGGCGCTCGACGCCATCGCCAACCAGGCCGACTCGCCCACCGCAGAGGAGTTCAGTCGTGCCGTTTCGGAATCGCGCATCGGGCGCGACATGGTCGATTCGCTCTACGACATCGCCGACCGGACCGGCAACGAGGACTTCGTGTGGGTGGTGCGGGCCATCTCGATCAACCGGGAGCTCGGCGGCGACCTCGCCGAGATCCTCGACAACGTCGGCGAGACGATTCGCGACCGCAATCGGCTTCGTGACCAGGTCCGGGCGCTGTCAGCAGAAGGCAAGGTCTCGG
The DNA here is from genome assembly GCA_963716795.1 of uncultured Acidimicrobiaceae bacterium. Lineage (GTDB taxonomy): Bacteria > Actinomycetota > Acidimicrobiia > Acidimicrobiales > UBA8592 > CAVQUE01. Next base: position 780,136 of record CAVQUE010000015.1, read on the forward strand.
CGCTGATCCTGTTCGCCATGCCCGTCCTCGTCGCGATCTGGGTCCAGATCTCGAACCCGGAGTACATGGCGTCGATGACCGACGAGACGGCCGGCAAGTTCGTCGTCGGCTTCGCCGTGATGTTGCTGGTGGTCGGCGGGGCCTGGCTCAAGAAGCTCGTGAACGTGGAGTTCTGATGCCGCGACCACACGCCACCACATCTCACCGGGAGTCGCGCTGATGGGTATCGAGATCTATCTCGCAGCCTTTGCGATCATCGTCGCGATTCCGATCGCGCTGATCGGCATCGCGGGCCCGGATCGGCTCAGCTCGACCGGCTCGTCGGCATCGGGTCGGCTCCGTCCGAGCGGTCCGTTGAGCATGCGCGACATGCGCCTGCAGCAACGCACCTCGGATCGGCTGCTGGCGCCGATGGTCAACGGGGTGGCCGGCAGGATGCGCCGGTTCACGCCCACGGGCGCCATCGAGGAGATGGAGCGCCGGATCAACGTCGCCGGCATGGCCTCCACGTGGACCGTCGAACGTCTGCTCGCCACCAAGCTCGGCTTCGCGACGGTGGGTGCGGCGGTGGCGTTGTACCTGCTGGTGTCGAACTTCTCGTTGCGCCAGATCGTCCTGTCCGGCCTCATCGCGGCCGGCTCGTACCTGTTGCCCGACATGAGCCTCGATCGTCGGGCGAAGGACCGGGCCAAGCTCATCGAACGCGAACTCCCGGATGTCTTGGACCAGATGACGATCGGTGTGGAGGCCGGCCTCGGATTCGATGCGGCCCTCGCCCGCGTGGCGCGTGAGAACGAGGGCCCCCTCGCCGAGGAATTCGGTCGGATGATGCAGGACCGCCAGCTCGGCATGTCACGCGAAGAAGCGTTCGAGCGGGTCACCGTCCGCAGCGAATCGGCTGACCTGAAGCACTTCGTGCTGGCGTTGACCCAGGCCGACAAGCACGGCATGCCGCTCGCCACGGTGTTGCGGGTCCAGGCCGACGAGATGCGCCAGAAGCGTCGCGTCCGCGCCGAGGAGAAGGCGTTGTCGCTGCCCATCAAGCTCGTGTTGCCGCTGGTGCTGTGCATCTTGCCGGCGCTGTTCACCGTGATCATCGGCCCGGCGGCGTTCCGACTGATGTCGGGCGGCCTGGCCTGATGGCACCGGGCCCACAGACGGCTGCGGTGACCTCACCCTGGGTCGCCGCGCCAACCGGCGAGCCGTCTGGCATGCCGGTGACGGCCGCGCAGCGTCAGACGACGATGCAGCCACAGCCGCAGGCGCAGTCGGCCGCTGATCGAGTTCGACCATCTGTGCCCGTCGCCTCTCCTGCTCACGCCGCGGCGCTGCCAGGCTCCATGCCCGATTCGGTGCGGGCCGGCCTGGTCAGCGCCTCCCCGCGTACCTCGCGCGATGTCCTGGCGGGCATCATCCATCGCCGCGCCGCCATCCCCGGCGTCGATGGTCGTCTCGCGACCTCCTTCGATCCGCTCGACGCCGTGTTGGGCGGCGGGTTCGTTCCCCAGGATCTGGTCCTGCTCGGCGGTAAGCCCGGTGTCGGCAAGACGATCGCATTGGTCCAATGGGCACGCAGCTTCGCGGTCGCAGGCCATCGCGTGGTGTTCGCGAGCTACGAGCTCAGCGAATCGAATTTGCTGGGTCGCCTGTTGACCTCCGAGATCGGGACACGAAGCCGGCACCTGCCCGAAGAGGATCGCCGCAGCGTCACCCGCGTCATCCGGGATTCGGTCCGGTCGGGTTCGGTGTCCGACGATCCGATGGTGCGATCGGTGATCCGCCAGGCATACGACTCGATCGACGACTACGCCGACCGGCTCCTGTTGCAGCGGGTGTCGGGCCATCACACCGGCCCGGCAGAGCTCGCTGAACTGGCAGCCGAGTGGGTGGGCCCCGGCGGGGTCCTGGTGGTCGACTATCTCCAGAAGGTGCCGGTCAAAGGGGCCAAGGACGACAGCGACCGGGTGCTCACCGTCGCCGAGAGTCTGAAGGAGACGGCGTTGACCCACGATGTGTGCGTCGTCGCCGCAGCAGCGGTCAGCGCCGATGGCCTGGGTCATCGCCGGCTGCGTCTCGAGCATCTGCGCGGGAGCGCCCTGCTCGCACACGAGGTCGATCTCGCGATCGCGATGAACGAAAAGCACACCGCGCTGTCGAAGACGCACCTGGCCTATGACCCGCACCTGTTCGAGTCGGCCCAGCACCAGGTCGTCTTCTCGATCGAGAAGAACCGTGAGGGCCCCGCCAATGTGCACCTGGAGTTCTCCAAGCAGTTCGAGGACTATCGCTTCGACCCCGATGGCGGGTACGTCATGCAGCGGCTGACCGACGACGTCTTCGACGAGAGTTGACGCAGCGCGGCACGCCCATGGCGGTGACCGTGGTCGCCTCATCGCGACCGACGCGCACCCGATCGATCGGGTCCGGCCAACGGCGGCCGGTCCGGTCCGTTCGTCGGGGTGGGGCGCCCGGGCGGGGCTGCCCCACCCCGACGGAACAGCCGAGGGTCACTCGTAGCTGATGGCCTCCAACACGTTGAGCTTCGCAGCTCGGCGTGCAGGGAAGTAGGCGGCGATGAGGCCGGCGACCGCGGCCACGATCAGGTAGGTGATCATCGATCCCCACGGGATCGACAGGGTGTCGACGAAGTCGTCGGGGATGATCTGCACGCAGGCGGCGCCGAAGATCACGCCGAGGCCCACACCCAGAACGCCACCGAAGAGGGCGACGATGACGCCTTCGCCGCGCACCATGCGCTTGACCTGCCTGCGGGTACCGCCGACGGCGCGGGTCAGGCCGATCTCGCGTGTGCGCTCGAACACCGACAGGGCCAGGGTGATGGCCACGCCCAACAGGGCGAGAATGACCGACACGAACAACAGCACGTTCACCACCGTGAGCGTCTGGTCGATCTGGCTCTCCTGTTCGGCCTGGAACTCGTCTTTGGTGAACGTGTCGAGTTGGGCGAACGAGGCGATGGCCTCTTGCACAGCGACTTGTGCGTCGGCGGTGTCGACACTCTCGGCGGCGATGGCGGTGACGAACAGGTCCACGGGATCGACCGTGGTGGTCGAGCCCCGCAGCAACTCGGTGTCGACGACCCAGCCGGTGTCGAAGATGGCCAGGTTGTCGAAGATGCCGGCAACGGTGAGTTCGGTCGTGCTGCGGTCCACCAACTCGATCTCGAACCTCGATCCGACGCCGACCCCGAGGTCGTCGGCCTCGTCGGTGTGCAGCAACACGGCGTCGGGACCGAACAGCGATGGGTCGACCTCGACGATCTCGGGATCGAAGTGCGCTTCGACGGTCGCGAGTTCGGTTGCGTAGGCGCTGCGGGCATCGCCGTCGACGGTGGTGGCGAATTGATCGGGGAGGAACTGGACCGACAGCACCGAGGAGATCTCCGGGAGTGCGCCGATGGTCTCGGCGACCTCAGGGCTGAACCCACCGGTTCCGGGGGGTCCGTTGGTGTCGCCGAGCACGATGAGATCGGCGGATACCGAGTCGTTCAAGACGTCGGCGAAGGTGGCCTTGAACGACGCGGCAATCACGGCCACGGTGGTCACCAACGCGAGGCCGATCATCAGCGCCGACGCTGCCGTGGCGGTGCGTTGCGGGTTGCGGCCGGCGTTCTCGCGAGCGAGACGGCCGGGCACCCCGAGACGTCCGATGGGTGCGCCGAGGAACCGCGCTGCGGGGGTGGCGAACGTCGGGCTGATGAGATTGAGCCCGAGAAACGCAGTGAGCGCAGATGCGCCGAGCAGGGCGAGCAGCATCGACGCCCGCAGGTCTGCCGTCATCGCGATACCGATGAGCACGGCGGCCATGGCGACCAACGAGAATCGGCCGTAGCGGTCGTTGAGTCGCATGGTTCCCAGGTAGATCAGGATCGAGGCAACGACGGTGAGGATGAGCAACAGCAGGTACTCGTCGAGGACGAATCCCATGACCACCGCCAGGATGCCCACCAGGGTGAGGATCGTGCCGAGCACCGGATTGGGTGCGGTCCCTTGGTCCGGCTGGACGTCGGCACGCAGCGCCGCCATGGGCGAGACCTGCCGGGCGCGCAGCGCCGGCCAGATCGCCGCAGCCATGGTGAGGCCGATGCCGAGGATGGCACCCACGATGATGGTCGTCGGGCGCAGGGGCGTGGACAGGTTGTCGGGCCCGAAGTCGAGTGCTGCGAGCAGGGCCTGGAGTCCCGCTGCGATCGGGAGCCCCAGCAGGATCCCGACCACGGTGGCGAACACGCCGACGAGGAACGCTTCGAGCGCGATCGACTGGGTGACCTGCTTGCCGGTGGCGCCCAGCGCGCGGAGCAGGCCGATCTCCTGGATCCGCTGGCCCACGACGATGGAGAAGACGTTGTAGATGATGAACGCGGCGACCAGCAGGATCACGAACGCGAACACCAGCAGGATCGTCCGGAAGATGTCGATGAACTCGTTGAACTCCGCAGCTTGTTCGCCCGCAACCTCCTCGACCGGGACGACCTCGAGCCCGTCGGGAACCGCATCACTGACGGCTGCCGACACGGCATCGCCGTCGGCGCCCTCGGCGAAGGTCACCGTGATGTCGTCGTAGCCGACGCCCTGATTCAACAGGCGCGTCGCCGTCTCGGTCTCGAAGGCGACCAGCACCGCGCCGGCGATGGCGGTCTCCTCGGGGTCCGCGAAGTTGAGGGTGCCCACCAGGGTGAAGTCGTCGGTACCGGATCTGGTCTGCACCGAGTAGGTGTCGCCGATGACCAGGTCGTTCTCCTCGGCGATGATCGCCTCGATGGCGAACTCCGACTCGGTCGCCGGCGGGCGGCCCTCGTTGAGGAACAGCGTCGGATCCGGTGTCGCCTCATCCCAGTTGACCCCGATGTTGGGGCCGGTACCGGTGATCGGCTCACCGTCGGAGTCCTTGGGCAGGACGCCGATGTCGAAGATGCGGGGCTGTACTCGTGCGACACCGTCGATGCCTTCGAGGGTCTGGCGGACCTCGATGGGAACCGGCGCCGCGTTCTCGCGTTCGCCGAAGGGGATCTCGGAGCGAACGGCGACGTCGTAGCCGGTCTCGATGTCCTGGCTGAGGTCGCCGAAGGTCTCGCGCAGGCTGTCGGTGAAGACGAAGACCGCAGAGGTGAGCGCCACGCCGACGAGGACGGCGAGGGAGGTGAGCAGGAAGCGACCCGGCCGGGCCCGGACGCCGCGCAGAGCGAGCTTGAAGAGGGTCATGTCGGTTCTCAGTCGCCCAGGGTCTTCATGCGGTCGAAGACGGCCTCGCTCGTGGGCTCGAGCATCTCGTCGATGATCCGGCCGTCGGCCAGGAACACGACCCGGTCGGCGTAGCCCGCCGCGACGGGATCGTGGGTGACCATGACGATGGTCTGGCCGAGTTCACGAACGGCGCGGCGCATGAAGTCGAGGATCTCGGCGCCGGTGCGGCTGTCGAGGTTGCCGGTGGGTTCGTCGGCGAAGATGATCTCGGGTCGGCTCGCCAGCGCACGCGCGACGGCGACGCGCTGTTGCTGGCCGCCGGAGAGTTCGTTGGGGCGGTGACCGATGCGGTCGGCCAGGCCGACGGTGGTGACGACCTGGTCGAGCCATGCCTCGTCGGGCGATGCGCCGGCCAGCGACATCGGCAGCGTGATGTTCTCCATGGCCGTGAGGGTGGCGATCAGGTTGTAGGCCTGGAAGATGAAGCCGACACGCTCGCGGCGAAGCAGCGTGAGATTGCGTTCGGAGAGCGTGGTGAGGTCGACGTCGCCGATGAACACCTGTCCGGAGGTGAGCTCATCGAGACCCGCCATGCAGTGCATCAGCGTCGACTTCCCCGAGCCCGACGGGCCCATGATCGCGGTGAACTGACTGGTCGCGAAGTCGATGTCGACGCCGTCGAGCGCTCGGACCTCGGTGTCGCCGGCGCCGTAGATCTTGGAGGCGCCGATGGCGCGGGCGGCCACGCCGGCAGCCGGTGGCGCGTGGGGAGCGTCGGGGGAAATGGTCATCGTGGGGGTCTCCTCGTTCTCGATGGTCACGCTAGGACGGTCGGGTCGCTCCGGCGTCCATCTCCGGGGTGATCGTGGGCTCCGTCGTGCGGGGGACCCTCGGGAGCGGCTCGTCCCACCGTAGGTATGAGCGGCGCGGTTGGCCATCGGTGATGACCCTGACGGGGCCCTGACGTCGGGACGCTTCGGCGACGCTCACGGTGTGGGACGGACCAGGCCGCTCTCGTAGGCGGCCACCACGGCTTGGACCCGGTCGCGTACAGCGAGCTTCATCAGCACTCGGCTGACGTGGGTCTTCACCGTCGCTTCGCCCACGATCAGCGATTCGGCGATCTCGGCGTTCGACAACCCTCGCGCCATCAGGCGCAGGACGTCGAGCTCTCGCTCGGTGAGGGCATCGAGGCTCGCCGGGGGAGCCGTGTCGCCGGGGTCCTGCGCTGCGAAGGCCTCGATGAGGCGTCGGGTGACCGACGGAGCGAGCAGCGCATCACCGGACGCGACGACACGGATGGCGGCGACCAGATCCTCCGGCGGCGTGTCCTTGAGCAGGAAGCCGCTGGCGCCGGCCCGGACGGCCTCGAAGACGTACTCGTCGAGGTCGAAGGTGGTCAGGATCAACACCTTCGCGTCGATGTCGTCGGCTTCGATGCAGCGGCGCGTCGCGGCGATGCCGTCGAGCTCGGGCATGCGGATGTCCATGAGCACGACGTCGGGGCGCGTGCGCTGACACAGCTCGAGGGCTTCTCGACCGTTGGTGGCCTCGCCGACGACCTCGATGTCGGCCTCGGCGTCGAGGATCATCGAGAAGCCCGCTCGCATCAGCGCCTGATCGTCGACCACGGCCACCCGCAACGTCATGCGTTCACCTCGGTGCCGAGGGTTGCGACCGGTGGGCTCGCCACCGGGAGCTCGGCCCTGACCGCGAACCCGCCACCGCGCCGTGGACCAGCGGTGAGCGTGCCGCCGTAGAGCCCGATGCGTTCGCGCATGCCGACCAGGCCGTGTCCGCCCTCGCTGTCGAGCGCTGCCGACGCGCCGCGGCCGTCGTCGACGATGTCGAGCGCCAGCGTTCGCTCGTCGACGGTGATGGTGACCTCGGTGGAGGCACGACCGGCGTGTTTGAACACGTTGGTGAGCGCCTCCTGGACGATCCGATAGGCCGTCAACGCGAGGCCTGCGGGGACGGCGTCGGTCGCGCCCTGGCGATGCAGCTGGACCTCCATGCCGGCGGCACGGCATCGGGCGACGAGGTCGTCGATGCCGTCGAGGCCGGGTTGGGGTTCGAGGCTGTGGTGATCGTCGCTCCGCAGGACGCCGACGATGCGGCGCATCTCGGTCAATGACTCGCGGCCGGTGTCCTCGATGGTCTGCAGGGCCTCGGTCGCGCGAGCGGCATCGATCGACACCATGCGTCGGGCCGCGCCGGCCTGGACGACCATCACGCTCATCGAGTGAGCGACCACGTCGTGGAGTTCGCGCGCAATACGAGCACGCTCGTCGAGGACTGCTCGCTGCGCGTCGCTGCGGCGTTCGGACTCTGCGAGCTCGGCGCGTGCCTCGACCTCGGCGAGATACGCCCGGCGGTTCCACATGCTGTCGCCGATTGCCGTCGCCACCGACAGGACCGTCACGATCGCCGCGAGTGAGCCGAAGCCGATGTCGTCGACGTCGCTGATGATCCCTGACACGACGACGAGCACCGAGACACCGATGAGGGTTCCCGCTGCCATCCAGGCCCGGCGCCGGTTGGGTTCGTTGGCCATGACCGAATAGAGCGCGACCAGCAGCGCAGCCTCGAAGGTCGTGGCGTAGTCGCCGACCCAGAACAGCCAGCTGCAGGTGGCCACGAAGGCCATCACGGCGACCGGCCAACGGCGTCGGAAGGCCAGCGAGAGGTGCGCGGCGCAGGCCAGGGCAATGCTGGCGACGCCCGCGTCTTGTTCCGAACCCGTCGGCGTGGCTGCGATGTGGCCGACGACGGCCAACATGGTCAACAGCAATGCGAAGAGGGTGTCGGTCAGCAGCGGCCGACCAGAGAACCAGTCGGTCAGGTTGGTGACGAATCGCCCGTAGGTGGCGGTCGGAGCGAGGCCGGTGCGGGTGCGACGCGACGAGTTCATCGGTGCCACGCTAGCGAAGCGGATGGTGCCGGTCGTCCCCCACGCAGCGGATGGGGGGGTCCGCCGTCAAGGGGACCCGCCAGTGATCATGCGTCGGGCACGACAGCCGATCAACCTGGCTGGGACACGACCCGCAGGTAGGGGCGTTGTTCGTCCCAGCCATCGGGGAAGAGTTCGGCGGCCTCGTCGTTCGACAGGGCCGGCACGATGATGACGTCGTCGCCCTGGGTCCAGTTGACCGGTGTCGCCACCTTGTGGCCGTCGGTGAGCTGCAGCGAGTCGATGACGCGCAGGATCTCGTCGAAGTTGCGGCCGGTGCTGGCCGGGTAGGTCAACGTGAGGCGCACCGTGTTGTTCGGGTCGATCACGAACACCGAGCGCACGGTCAAGGTGTTGTCGGCGTTCGGGTGGATCATGTCGTAGAGATCGGCGACCGTGCGGTCGGGGTCGGCGATCATCGGGAAGTTGACTGCGGTGCCCTGGGTGTCCTCGATGTCGCCGAGCCAGGCCTTGTGGTCCTCGACCGAGTCGACCGACAGGCCGATGGCCTTGACGTTGCGGCGGTCGAAGTCGTCCTTGAGCTTCGCGGTGTAGCCGAGCTCGGTGGTGCAGACGGGGGTGAAGTCCTTGGGGTGGCTGAACAGCACTGCCCAGGAGCCCGCCTTCCAGTCGTGGAAGGAGATGGTTCCCTCGGTGGTGTCGGCGGTGAAGTCGGGGGCGGTGTCGCCGAGACGGATGGCCATGATGATGCTCCTCGTGGATGGGCCTCTGTGATGAGAGGCGCGTGGTGCGGAATGGGCGGGACACAATCCCGACTTGCTGAGTCGGGATTGGTCGTCACCCTAGCCGCCCAGCATGTGAGCGCAAGGCCTGCGCCGCGAGGCCTTCCGAACACGCGCAGTGTCCGGGGCGACATCATCGCCGGACTCGGCGTCGGTACGGTTGACGCCGTGTCCGCTTCCCGCCCTGCGCTTCGCGCCGGTCTCCGCCGCGCCCTCGGAGGCGTCGTCGTTGCCGCCGTCGCGCTGCTGGCTGCGTGTGGAGGTGGGCCGGACATCTTGTCGCCCGGCGAACGCGACGGAGCTGCTGGCCGAGAGTCCGACAACGGCGACGCTGCGGCCGACCCCACCGGCACCCCGGGCGTCGACACCTCGGCCGGACCCGGCGAATCCACATCGCCGGAGCCGACCGTTGCGCCCACCCTGTCGGAGCTGACCGTCACCGTCGACGACGTCAGGGCAACGGTCGGTCAGCCGGTGGCCGTGACCGTCGACGTCGACACCGCCGGCACGGTTGCGGTGACCTCGACCGAACTCGTCGGGGAGCCCGCCGGCGTCAGCGAGGACGGCACCTGGACGCCCGAGACCGCCGGGACCTGGGACGCGACGTTGCGGGTCATCGATGATCTGGGCAGAACCAGCGACCACCCGATCCGATTCATCTCCCGGTACCCGGCGAGTCCCGACACGCTGGTGGGCATCGGCGACTCCATCGCCAGCGGCCACGGGCTGCAGGTGAGCGACTATCTGGGTCGCGACCCATGCTTTCGCTCCGACGATGGCTACCCCCACCTGGTGACGTCCGGGTTGATCGAACGCGGCATCTTCGGCGCCGGTGGCCGTACCTACGTCGTGGCGTGCAGCGGCGCGGGCGTCGACGAGGTCTCGAGCGCACTCGTCTCGGGCGGCTCGCCCAACTGGGCCCCGTCGGGCGTCGACGCACTCACCCAACTCGATTGGGTCATCCGTGCCAATCCCGCCGTGGTGACCGTCACGGTGGGCATCAACGACATCGGCTTCGTCGAACCCGCAGATCTGATCGTCGGTGCCCGCCTCGACGACGCAGTGTTCGACGCTCGGGTCGCAGCGATGGCCGACGGACTCGACGCACTGGTCGACCGCATCGTCGACACGACCGACGCGACCGTCGTGGTCACCGGCTACTACAACCCGGCTGCAGCTCGACCACAAGGGGTCGAGGGCTGTCGCCTCGACTGTTTCCGCGCCCTCACCGACGAAGCCGTAGATCGCCTCGACGCCGCCATCGCCGATGCCCTGCCGGACGACCCGCGGGTGCGATTCGTCACGCTCAGCGACTCATTCGCCGACCACGGTGCGCCGAACGGGCTGGGACTCGACAGCGCACGCGCCGGCGACGGTGTGCTGGGGGAGCTCTTCGGTGGGCCCTTCGTCGGGACGCAGTCCTACTGCGCCCGGGGCGACACGGTCGGCGAGTCGTGGGTCAACGCTCTCGACTGCGTGCACCCCGACGACGAAGGGCACCGTCAGATCGCCGCAGCCGTGCTCGGTGCGCTCTGACGGGCCGAGCACTCCAACGCGGCGCGGGGCTGTGTCAGCTGACCCGGTCGCCGAGCGGCGGCACCGCACGCCGACGCAGCATGGCCAGGCGTTCGGTGTCGGCGGGGAACTGCCACAGCCGCTCGAGCCACGCCTCCCGATACGCGAGATAGACGCGCTGCTGGTCCGCCGCGGTTTCCCGGTCATTGCGCTCGGCTGCGCTGCGCATCGATGCCGCCGAGGCCCGCAGGGCGCTCAGTTCGCCGCGCATCTCCACGAAGGGGTGCTCGTCGGTGGCCACGACCAATGCCGCGTCCACCTGCTCGAGCGATGCCGGTTCGACGGTGCGTGGCACGGGACCGCCGATCTCGTCGTGGAGGTCGATGAAATCGACGAGCGCTGCTCCGTACTCGAGATGCCAGTTCGCCAGGGCCACGCGATGGTTCGCATTGGTGTCGGGTCGGTGCCGCGTGGGGAGCTCGAGGTCGTCGGCGCTCGGGCGCGGCCGGGTCGCCAGGTGGATGACGGCCGCGATCGCGATGCACCCGAGGATGATCAAGGCGGGATAGACGACATCGGTCACAGCCCAGAGGCTACTCGGTGCGCACGTGCTGTCCGAACGGGGCAGGTGGCGCAGCCGGTGATCGAAACCCCCCGGAGATCACCGGCTGCGTCAATGCCACCCGTGGACTCCCTCGCCGCTACAGCTGCCCCCCGGTCATCTGCTCGGGCGACGGAGTCGGTGTGTCGAATGGCACAGTACACAGCGGCGCGGGCATGGGCAAGGTCGCCACGAAAACGTCATGCACTTGACGCGGAGGCGACATCGGCATGACGCGAGTCAGGCCAGGAGATGGCGTCGGATCGGCAGGCCGCGGTTGACGCCCGCCAGCCCGGGACTGCCCGTCAGGAGACGACCTTGACCTGCGGCGGGGGTGCTTCCATCGTGCGATGCCCGCCACAGTGCCAACACGCGTCGCGCAACGTCCCGCGCCAGGTGACATCGCAGTCGGGACACGCCACCGTGAGTTTCTGGGGACGTAGCCGCGTGACCTTGCTGGCGCGGCGGGGACGGCTCATGGACGGGATCGTACGACCACCCGCAGTGGCCACTGGTGGATGGTGCCCCGGCCGGTAAGGTGGCCCGACCCGTGTCAGCCACCCGAAAGAACCACGCCATGGCCGCCCCCGAATGCCCCGCAGCCGACGGATCCAGCCCCCGTCAGACCTCGTTCTCGGGCCCACCGCCGATGTGCATCGATCCCTCGAAGACCTACTCGGCGACGATGGACACTTCGCTGGGCGAGATGGTCATCCACCTCGATGCCGCCGGCGCACCCCAGACGGTCAACAACTTCGTGTTCTTGTCCCGCTACCACTACTACGACGGCCTCATCTTCCACCGCATCATCAACGGTTTCATGTGCCAGGGCGGCTGCCCCGACGGTCGCGGCACCGGTGGCCCCGGCTACCGGTTCGCCGACGAGCTGCCCGCCAAGGGTCGCTACGAGATCGGATCGTTGGCGATGGCCAATGCCGGACCCGACACCAACGGCAGCCAGTTCTTCATCATCACCGGGGCCAGCGGTGTCGGTCTGCCACCGAGCTATTCGCTGTTCGGCAAGGTCGTCAAGGGGCTCGATGTCGCGGACGCCATGCAGCGTGTGGCGACGGGGTCCGGTGACAAGCCGGTGGAAGACGTCACGATCAACTCGGTGACGATCACCGAGAGCTGAGCTCGCTCAGTTGTCAGGAATGGTCGAGTCGTCGCCGGCTGCAGGGTCGTCCTCGACACCACCCGCAGCGGGCGGCTCGGCCGGAACCTGCTCGCCGCTCGACTCCGGAATGGTGACCACGTCGCCGACCTGAATCGTGTTGGGGTCGGTGATCTGGGGATTCGCCGCCAGCAATTCGTCGAGGCTCAGGCCGAAACGCTGTGCAACCGTGCTGAGCAGGTCGCCGGCCTCGATCGTGTAGCTGAGTTCTTCGGGTTCGATGACCACCGGAACCGCGGTCGGGGTGGGGACGACGATCTCGGCGAGCACCTCCGGTGTGACGTCTTCGGGACGCTCGGCGTTGGTGGGCTCGTCATCGCCCCCGCAACCGGCCCCGATCGTGGCCACGACCAGTGCACCTGCCATCACCAGCGCGCTGCCCTTGCGCATCGAACCAACCCCTGTAGCCGTCGAGCGACGGCATGGTAGCCCACGACGGCGCGCCGCCGCCGGGCTCGGATGTCCTCACGCGGTACCGGACGGGATGCGGTCCTTCGGCCACACCGCACCTGCCCCCTCCATGGCATCGATCAGCTCCTCGAGCGGGTCGCTGCCCGCGCCGAACCCATCGGTGGCGGCGAGGTGGTCGAAGAGCACCCGCATCGCCGTGGCGAGCCCCGCAGGTTGCGGGACGTTGCGGTGCACGCACCACTCGGACAGCTCGATCCACCACAGGCGCCAGACGTCCTCCTCGGTGAAGGTCGTCGGTCCCCTGCGGACGTCGGCACACGCCAACACGACCGTCATCGCGTCGAAGTCGCAGCACACCCCGGTGCGCAGCGCCCACCGTGCCACCGCCGGCGCGGGTGGTCCGGGCATCGACACTCAACCGGGCGACATCGCGCGCTCGTCGCGCGGACGCACCCCGGGTCGGAGCGTCACCAGTGGGAACCGGGCGAAGATGTGTCGTCGTCATGGTCCCGAGTATGCGGAGGGGGTGTGACACTCGTTTCTGGGCCGGCTCGTCTCCGGCGTGCTCGCGCCGGGATCCTCGGTCTGGTGACGTCGCACGGTTGGTCCGGTGTGTACGTCGCCGGCTGGTGTCGGCGTGCTGCGCAGCAGCGGCGCCGGCCGAGACGGCCACGGGGGTGCGGAAACCCTTTGTCGGGGTGCCCAGCCGTCTCGGGTGGGGCGGGAGCGCCGACGTGTCTGGGGCCGCTGTGGTGCTGGTGGTGCGCGGTGTTTCTGGGCCGGCTCGTCTCCGGCGTGCCTGGCGCCGGGATCCTTCGGGTTGGTGACGTCGCACGGTTGGTTCCTGCTGTACGTCGCCGGCTGGTGTCGGCGTGGTGCGCAGCAGCGGCGCTGGGCCGAGTCGGCCACGGGGGTGCCCAGGTGACCCACCGGGGTGCGTCGCCGTCTCGGGGGAGGCGGGTGCGCCGACGGGTGCCGCCCGGCGGCGGCGGCCTGGCTTCGAGCGCTGTGTCCGGGCACGCGGTTGCCTGGGAGCCGCCAGCGAGGGGGTCCGGGGGACGGCCTCCGGCGGTCCCCCCGGCGTGAACCGAGCTACGTGCTCGGTCGGTTCACAAGAGACAGCGCGGCGTCAGCCGCTCCTTCAGAAAACTCGCTTCGAAAGGTTCGTTTTCCTTTCGAAGCGAAACCCCCCTCAGTCCGCCGCGGCGAGTTCGTAGACATCGGGGGCGACGGCGCCGATCAGTTCGCCTTCGACGACGACATCGACCTGATCGACGGCGAAGGACGCCCGGGCCAGGGTCACCGTCATGGCGGCATCGGTGTCCGGCCCGGCGAAGGTCAGACTGCATCGGCCGGCCCGGCGCAGGTGGGCGCCGGTGATCGTCGATGGATGCGGGCGAGCGCGCCGTTCCACGGCGAGCCCGATCCCGACCTCGGCCACGCGGCAGGGCTTGTCCGGGTCGAGGCGTTCGAGCTCGAACCGCAGCGTGTCCGCGTCGGCGTTGTCGCCGAGGAGGTCGACGACCCGTCCGCTCGACACCTCGAGGCGGACCGGCGACCGCACGACGGTCGCCTCGAGCAGGTCGCCCGGCATCAGGACCACGGTGCCGTTGACGATGTCGGCGCGAGGCTCGCAGCCACACGAGGCCGCCCGGCCAGACACCGTGGTCGCCCGTCTCGGTGGCGATCACCGCCGGGGCGCTGCTGGTCGCACCCGTGAGGCCGATGTCGACGATGGTGCCGGCGGCGGACGACAACACAGCCGACCCGCCGTCTGCGACGAGTTCGGCGGCACGCTCGATGCGACGCATCGAGCCCGGATGCGCCACGAGCGTGTCGAGATCGGTCGTCGTCGGGCATCGATGGACAACAGGCGTGCCACCTCGAGGATCGCCTCGCGGGCCGACGAGGCCGCGACACGACCGGTCAGGTCGATGACCAGTGCCGCACTGGTCAGGGCCGCCCGCATCACCGGCGCTGCGATGGGATCGTCGCGATCGATCGCCCCGTGCGGGGTCGACACCGGTGTGAGCGAGGCACCCAGACGTTCGCCGACGATGACGAACACCTCGGCAACCGAGGGGTCGACGCCGATCGTCGAGGACGAGGGCGATCTGCTCGCCCGGGGTCACCGCGCACAACTCCAGCTGTCGGGTGACCGTTTCGATACGCCGCCAGGTGCTGATGGTCGGCCTCCTCGTCGCCGGGTCAGGCCTCTCCGAGAAGGCCGATCGCGCCTCACCGTACCGTCGCGTCGGTTCGCCGTGGCTCCATCCGTTGTTCACCAACTCGTGGGCTGTAGCGTCGTGGTCGGTGGAGTCGGTTGGCTGTGGTCGCATGGGGTGCTCAGAACCCTCGGTGTCGGTCCTGCTCATCGCGCCCCAGGACCAACAGGCCTGGCTCGTCGGACCCGGCCACGAGGCCGCACTCGATGGCGTCCCGCTGTGCGCGGCACACGCAGATCGCGTCACCGTTCCCTTCGGCTGGCAGCTGCATGATGACCGCCCGGCTGCTCAAGCCCCGCCGACGTCGCAGGAGCACGCCCCGTAAGGCGAAGGCCGACGCCCGAGCCGGATCAGTCCGACGGCGACGCGTCGGGCCCCGATGCGGATTCGTCGGCCACGGGCGGTGGCTCGCGCAAGGTCGACGCCGGTCGAGCCGGCGAAGCCGGCATCCACAGTGGGCGATGATGCCCCTCGACGAACCCCTGCCGGCAAACTCCCTCCGACACACGCCAGGCCGACAAACCCTCGGTCGAGGAACAGTCGCCCGATCCTGCGGTCGTCGACCCGGTCGCGGCGGCCACGTCTGCGGCGTCCGACGACACCGATTCGGCGGTCGCGGCGTCGCCGGACACCGGTGCCGAGTCCGACGCACCGCCGGCCCGGCCCGACAGCGACGGGCCACGCGCCGCCGACGGCGCCGGTCACGGCCGAGCCGCACGCCGGCGTTCGCCACCATGCCCCCGCCGATGTTCCGGTCCACGCCGACGAGGTCGCCGCAGCCGTCGCCGGCTCCGGGGTCCGTCTGTCGGTCGTGCCGGGTGATGACGACCCGACCAAGACCTTCAGCGTCGAGGCCGATGGGCAGACGTCGCTGTGGGCCGAGAGCCACCGCGACGACCACGATCCGAGCGACGAGACGCCGCTGCTCAAGCGCGCCTTTCGCGTCGTGCGCGAAGACTGAGCGTCCGACGGCACAAACGGGCGCCTGGCCGATGATCCGGCCACCCGGTGCGGTCAGCACTACCATCGCTGCCATGCCAACGACCAGCAGCGACGAGGGTGGCGTCACCACCGAGGTGCGGGATCGGATCCTCCTCATCGGTCTGGATCGGCCGGCGAAGTACAACGGCGTCACCCCGCACATGATGGATGAGCTCATCGATGCCTACACACGGCTCGACCGCGACCCCGAGTTGTGGGTCGGTGTGCTGTTCGGTCACGGCGACCACTTCACCGCCGGGTTGGACCTGCCCAAGTGGACCGAGCGGATGGCCGACAACGAGCGCCGAGAGGACGACCACGACCGCGTCGATCCTGCGGGCCTCGGTCGGAGCTGCTCGAAGCCCATCGTCACTGCGGTGCACGGCATCACCTTCACGCTCGGGATCGAGGTCGCACTGGCAGGCGACATCGTCGTCGCCGCCGACGACTGCCGCTTCTCCCAGCTCGAACCGGCGCGCGGTATCCACGCCACCGGCGGGGCGACCTTCCGGTTCGTCGAACGCGGCGGCTGGGGCAACGCCATGTACCACCTGCTCACTGCCGACGAGTTCGACGCCGCAGAGGCCCATCGCATCGGCCTGGTCCAAGAGGTCGTCCCTGCGGGTGCGCAGCTCGATCGGGCGATCGAGATCGCCGAGCGCATCGCGTCGATGGCGCCCCTCGCGGTGCAGGCCACCAAGGCTTCGGCGCGCCGTTGGCTCGACGAAGGAGTCGAGGCGTGCGTGCGTGCGCTCGGCCCGACCCAGGCACAGCTGATCGCATCCGATGACGCCACGGAAGGGGTGGCGTCGTTCGTCGAACGTCGCAGCGCCACCTTCACCGGTCGCTGACCATCGCGGGCCCATGACAGACAGCCCCGAGCCGGCGCGCACCGGCGCACGCCCGCAGCCAGACGACCGACGAGGCACGACCGCTGTGGCTGGTGGCGCTCATCGCCGTCGTGGCGATCGCCGTCGTCGGTGTCGGTACCTTCGCCTCGCTGCGCAGCGACGACAGCGACGAGCCCGTGGAGACCGCTGTCGGTGCGCGCCGGGACCGTGGCCGAGGCGGACAGCGGTGATGGTGCATGCCGGCCAGGGGGTCGACGCCGGGGGCGATGATGCGACTGCCACCGCCGCGCCCGAGCCCACCGCTGCGCCCGAGCCCACTGCGACCTCGAACCGGAGCCGACGCCCACGCCGTTCGCCGGCCTCGTCGACCCGGCCTCGGTCGGACGCCCGTACGGCGACACCGTCGACGGGCTCCTGACCTTCCGCGGCAATCCGACCCGGACCTTCTACGGCATCGGCCCGGTGCCCGCCTCGCCGTCGTTGCAGTGGTCCTACCCACCCGGTGGCGGGCTGTGTGGCCCGTCGACCGTCGGCGGCGAGACCACCCAGTGGTGCGGAACCGGCTGGACGGGCCAGCCCGCGATCTTCGAACGCGACGGCCGCACCTGGGCGGTCTTCGGTGCCTACGACCACGACGTCCACTTCCTCGATGCCGACACCGGCGAGCAGATCCTGCCGCCGTTCCCGACCGGCGACATCATCAAGGGCAGCGTCACCGTCGATCCCGACGGCTACCCCATCGTCTACTCGGGGTCGCGTGACGACTACTTCCACCTGATCGCCATCGACCGTGACGAACCGGTCGAACTCTGGCGTCTCGACGCCGACGCCCCCGGGGCCGAGTGGAACAACGACTGGGACGGCTCTGCGCTGATCCTCGACGACTACCTGTTCCAGGGCGGCGAGAACTCGGTGTTCCACGTGGTGAAGCTGAACCGGGGCTACGACGACGACGGGCTTCGTCACGGTCGACCCCGAGGTGGTGTTCACGGCACCGGGCTACGACGCCGACCTGCTCGCCGCCGTCGGACCCAACGTCTCCATCGAGAACTCGGTGGCCGTCAGCGGCAACGTCGTCTACTTCGCGAACTCGGGCGGTCTCGTGCAGGGCTGGCGCGTCGGGGGCCTCGATCGGGGCCGCGAACCCAAGCGGGTGTTCCGCTACTGGGTCGGCGACGACGTCGACGCCTCGATCGTCGATCGACGACGAGGGCTTCCTCTACGTCGGCGCCGAGTACGAGCGGGGCAACAGCCGCTCTCAAGAGATCGGCCAGCTCGTCAAGCTGAACCCGCGCAAGAAGAACGACCCGCTCGTGTGGTCGGTGTTCGACACCGGCGCGCTCCCCGGTGGTATCTGGGCCACACCGGCGCTACACGAGGACCTGATCATCGCCCCCACCGACTCCGGACGCCTCCTCGGCGTCGACCGCGCCACCGGCGACATCCGTTGGGAGTTCCGGCTGCCCGGACCGTTGTGGAGCTCGCCGGTCGTCGTCGACGACGTGCTGCTGCAGGGCGACTGCGAGGGCGCCCTCCATGCCTACGACCTGAGCGACACCACGGTCGAGCCGCCACCGCTGTGGACGGTGTCGCTGACCGGTTGCATCGAGTCGACGCCTGCGGTGTGGGACGGCCGCATCGTCTTCGGAACGCGGGCGGGTCAGGTCCACATGCTGGGCGATTCATGAGCGGTGCGCACGAGCGGACCGACGGCGATCAGCGGAACTCGATCGGTGCGTCACTATCCTCGGCGCCGTGCTGCTCGCCGCCCGTGAGGTCCTGCGCTCGAAGCTGCGCTTCTCGCTGCTGAGCGGCGCCGTCGGCCTGCTCGTCTTCCTCATCTTGTTCCAGCAGGCGCTGCTGGGCGGTCTGATCACCGACTTCATCGGAGCGGTCGAGAACCAGGACAGCCCGATCCTGGTGTTCAACGACCAGGCGCGCAGCAACGTCGAAGGCAGCTTCTTGACGCCCGATCAGGTGGTGGCGATCAGCGAGGTCGATGGTGTCGCCGAGTCGGCGCCGATCGGCCAGGCGACCTACACCGTCGAAGCCGGCGACGAGATCACCGACGCCGTGCTGTTCGGCTACACCCTCGACGGTCTCGGGGCGCCGACCTCATTGACCGATGGGCGTCTGCCCGAGGGCCCCGACGAGGCCGTTGCGTCGTCCGCTGACGCCGACGCAGGCTTCGGCATCGGCGATGTCGTGCAGATCCTCGGCGCCGACGGCGCCGCCGGGCCCGAGATCACCGTGGTCGGCCTGGGGGACAGCCTCCGTTGGAGTGTCGCGGCCACCTTGTTCGTGTCCTACGAGACCTACGAGCGGGCCCAGCGCGCCGTCAATCCCGACGCCGAGGTCGTGTTCCCGTCGCTGGTCGCCGTGCGTCCGGCCGAGGGCGTGGCGGCCGGCGACCTGACCGCACGCATCGATGTCGAGGTCGACGGGGTCGAGGCGCTCACCAACGACGAGGCGGTCGACAACAACCCCGGCGTCCAGGGAGTGAATCAGTCGTTCCAGATCATCCTGGCGCTGGCGTTCCTGGTCGTGACGCTGGTCATCGGGTTCTTCTTCTTGATCCTCACCGTGCAGAAGACCGGCGCACTCACGCTGTTGCGGGCCATCGGTGCCCCGACGAGCTACCTGATCAAGAACCTCGCTGCTCCAGATCCTGCTCGTGCTCGGCGGCGGGGCGATCATCGGCATCGCGCTGACCGTGCTGGTGGTCTACGGCTCCCCGCCGGGTGGACTCACCATCTCGCTCGAACCGGCCACGGTGGCCGCGACGTTGCTGGGATTGGCCGTGCTGTCGCTGATCGGTGGGATCGCATCGATCCGGCGCGTCACCCGTGTCGATCCGCTCAGCGCCACGACGACGGTGGGGGCGACGCGATGAGCCGGCGCGTCGACGAGCGGGCGTCCGATGAGACTGGCCTTGCGCGAGCTCTTCCGCCGCCCGGGCCGCTTCTCGGTGGCCGGGGGTGCGTTGACCCTGCTGGTGCTGCTGCTGTTGTTCCTGGGCGGGCTGCTCGACGGTCTGTTCCTGGGCTCGACCGGCGCCATCCGGGCCAACGAAGGCGATGCCGTCGTCTTCTCCGATGACGCCCGTGAGTCGTTCCTGCGGTCGTCGATCGATGCCGACCTCGAGGACCAGATCGCGGGCATCGATGGTGTCGCAGAGGTCAGTGGCGTCGGCTTCACCCTGTTGGGGGTCGAGATCCCGGGCGAGTCCGAGATCGCCGACGCCGCGATCGTCGGCTACGAGATCGCCACCGACGTGCTCCCGGATCCTCCCGGCTCCGGGCCAGGCCTACGCCGACGATCGCCTCGAATCGCTCGGTGCCGACATCGGCGACGTGCTGCTCGTCGGTCCCGCGCAGACGCCGGTCGAGATCGTCGGGTGGGTCTCCGACACCAACTATCTCGGCCAGAACGGCATCTGGGTCGAGCCCGGCACGTGGCGCGAGATCCAGAACGCGAACCGACCCGACGCGATCGTCGCCGACGGTGAGTTCCAGGCCGTGTTCGTGCGCGGCGACGACGGCGTCGACCCGGCGGCCCTGCGCGAGCGCATCGACGCGACGACCGGTCGCACGGTCAGCCTCAGCGAGGACGAGGCCGTCCAGGCGATTCCCGGGGTGCCCGAGCAGAACTCGACGTTCACGGCGGTCATCTACGTGACGCTGTTCGTCGTGGGGCTGGTCGTCGCCTTGTTCTTCGCGTTGTTGACGCTCGAACGTGTCGGTCTCTACGCAGTCCTCAAGGCGGTGGGGGCGAAGAACCGGACGCTGATCGTCGGGGTCATCGTGCAGGCGCTGGTCGGTGGCCGTCGGTGCCTTCATCATCGGCGCCGTGCTGACGTTCCTGTTGGCGCAGGTCATCCCGCCCGAGGTCCCCGTGCAGTTCGAACTCGGCCGGGCCCTGTTCACCCTGGTCGCCGTCGCGATCACCGCGATCGTCGGCGGCTTGGTGTCGCTGCGGCGCATCATCCGTGTCGACCCGGCCAGTGCCATCGGCACCGGCATCTGATCTCCCGAGAGGTTCCTCCCATGGCTGCCCTGGCGCTCGCCGATGTCCGCAAGGTGTACCGATCCGGCGACGACGAGGTCGTCGCGCTCGATCACGCCACGCTGACCGTCGGCGACGACGAGATCATCGCCCTGGTCGGCCCGTCGGGGTCGGGCAAGACGACGCTGCTTGTCGATCGCCGGGGGTCTGTTGGCGCCGACCGAGGGCACGGTCACGGTGGCGGGCAAGGAGATCTCGGGCTACACCGACAAGCAACTGACGGCGTTCCGGGGCGCGAGCGTCGGCTTCGTGTTCCAGGCGGTGAATCTGGTGCCGTTCCTGACCGCCAAGGAGAACCTGCTGATCGTCTCGGAGATGAACGGCAGGCTCGACGCCGCGGCGAAGAAGCGTGCGGCGGCGCTGCTCGACGAACTCGGGCTCGGCCACCGCATGAAGAACCTGCCCGGTCAGCTGTCGGGTGGTGAGCGTCAGCGGGTCGCGATCGGGCGGGCGCTGATGAACGAACCGGCGCTGGTGCTTGTTCGACGAACCGACCTCGGCGCTCGACACCGAGCTCGGCGAACAGGTGATGGAGCTGATCCGCGCAGAGGTCAAGGGCCGCGGCGTCGCCGCAGTGATCGTCACCCACGACACCCGCATGACCGACTACGCCGACCGCACCGTGAAGATCCTCGACGGTCAGCTGATCGCCTGAACCTCACCCACGGCAAACCGGCACGGGTTCCGGCGCCGAGAATGGCGCAGAGCGACCGTCTAGGCGCCGCCCACGGGATGGACTGGCGCCGATGGCCGCGGAGCGGTCCGGCGCCGGTCAGCGGTGCAGGTCGACGATGATCGCTTCGTCGGGGCGAGGATGGCGCCGTCGCCGGCTGCCGATCGCTCCGAGCGGGTCGTCACCACGAAGAGACGAGATCAGTCGCTCGCCCGCCAGGTCGACCGACTGTGGCTCCGACGTGAAGTTCACGGCCACCACCAGCCGGTCGTCGCCGTGGACCCGCTCCCAGGCCACGACGCCATCGGGACTCTCGAGCAGGTGCTGTGCGCCGCTGCCGCAGCGCTGGACGCTCGCGTCGGAGCTGCACCAGCGAGCGGTACAGATGCAGCGTCGAATACGGGTCCTGGCGCTGGGCCTCGACGCTCAGCGCGGCGGCGTCGTCGACGAACGGCAGCCACGGGTCCGGTCCCCACCCGTGGGTGGGGTCGATCGTCCACGGGATCGGCGCGCGACAGCCATCGCGTCCGCCGGGGTCGACGACCCGGTCCGGTGGGATCTCGGCGTCGGGTAGGCCCAGTTCCTCGCCGGCGTACAGATACGGCGTGCCCCGCTGAGCGAGCAGGAACACCGCCCCGGCACGGGCACGGGCGTCGCTGCCCCAGCGGGTGCGCTGGCGAGCGACGTCGTGGTTGCCGAGCACCCACGTCGGCCAGGTGTCGGCCCCGTACTCCTCGTCGACTTCGACGATCCGACGCCGGAACTCCGCCGCCGTCCACGGCGAGTACGTGGGGCGGAAGTTGAACACCAGCGACAGCTCGTCGTCGTCGCCGTGGTAGCTGCGGACCTGGCCGGGCCCGAACAGGTTGACCTCGCCGACCATCATCGGGCGGTGCGGGTACGAGTCGAGCAGCGCCCGGATGCGGCGCAGGTGCTCGTGCGTCGAGGGGTGGTCGTTGCTGATGATCGGCGTCCCCGGCACCGCCAGGTCGGGGAGCGCCGGGTCCTTGCCGATGAGGTGCACGACATCGGCGCGGAATCCGTCGACGCCCCGGTCGAGCCAGAACCGCAGCGTGTCGAGCATCGCCGTCTGCACGTCGGGGTTCGCCCAGTTCAGGTCGGGTTGTTCGGGAAGGAACAGGTGCAGGTAGTACTGGCCCGACGCCTCGTCGAAGGTCCACGCCGGGCCGATGTCCCAGCACGCATCCCAGTTGTTCGGGCAAGCCGCCGTCGGGGGCCGGATCGCGCCACACGTACCAGTCGCGCTTGGCGGCGTCGCGCCCGGACCGGGAGTCGAGGAACCAGGGGTGCTGGTCAGAGGTGTGGTTCGGGACCCAGTCGAGCGTGATCCGCATGCCGAGGTCGTGGGCGTCGGCGACCAGTCCGTCGAGCTCGGCGAGGTCGCCGAAGGTGGGGTCGACGTCGCAGTAGTCGGCAACGTCGTAGCCGAAGTCGGCCATCGGCGACGGGTAGATCGGCGACAACCACAGCGCATCGACGCCGAGCCAGCGGAGATGGCTCAGCTGAGAGCGGATGCCGGCGAGGTCGCCGATGCCATCGCCATCTGCGTCGGCGAACGAGCGCGGGTAGATCTGGTAGAAGACTGCGGTCTCCCACCATCGATCGTCAGCGGCGTCGTCGGTCATGGGTTCCCCCTCGTCTTCGTTCGGCGTCAGCTGGTTCGGTCGGCGAGGAACGGGAAGCGGGACCGCACGTCGGTGACCATGGTCGGATCGACGTCGGCCACCAGCACGGTCTCGGTGTTCTCGGGCGCGTCGGCCACCACCTGGCCGAGGGGATCGATGATCGCACTGTCGCCCGCATAGGCGAGCCCGCCGCCGTCGCCGATCCGGTTGACACCGATCATCCACGCCTGGTTCTCGATGGCACGCGCCCGCAGGAGGGTCCGCCAGTGCTCCCGCCGCACGGCCGGCCAGTTGGCGACGACCAGATAGGCGTCGACGTCGGGAGCGAGACCCCAGAAGTCCGGCGCGAAGCGCAGATCGAAACACACGAACAGGCCGAGGCGAACACCGCCGATCGTCACCGCCGTCAGCGACGATCCCGACGGCGAAGTGCTCGGTCTCGCCGCCGATGGAGAATCGGTGCATCTTTGCGTAGCGGTGCACCGATCCGTCGGGTCCGGCCAACACGAGGGTGTTGTGCGGCTTGTCCTCGCCGGGAGCGAGGATCGGAATCGACCCGCACACGTGCGCGCCGGTGCGGGCCGCCTGCGCGACCAGGAACGCAGTGCTCGGGCCGTCGGCCGGCTCGGCGGTCGCGCTCGGTGTCGCATCGAGAACCCCACGGCGAACATCTCGGTCAGGGCGATCAACTCGGCGCCCTGGTCGACGGCCGCATCGATCATCGGGCTCGACGTGCGCCATCGTCGCGGCCCGGTCCTCCCACACGATGTCGTGCTGCACTGCGGCCACCCGGAGCGTCATGACCTCAGCCCTTCAGCGTTGCGAGGCGTGCGACGGCCTCGTCGAGAACGGACAACTGCTTGCAGAAGGTGAACCGGACGAGGTGACGGCCTGCGGCCTCGTCGTCGTAGAACACCACGTTGGGAACGGCGACCACGCCGCAACGCTCGGGCAGCGCCAGACAGAACGCACGACCGTCCTCGGTGCCGAACGGGGTGATGTCGGCGGTGACGAAGTAGGTGCCCTGGGGCCAGTAGGTCACGAACCCGGCCGACTCGAGACCCGTACACAGCCGCTCGCGCTTCACCGCCATGTCGGCAGCGAAGTCGTCGTAGTAGGAGCGGGGCAGCTCGAGCGCGGCGGCGATGGCGTACTGGAACGGGGCGCCGTTGACGTAGGTCAGGTACTGCTTGGCGGTGCGGGCCGCGGCGAGCAGGGCCGGCGGCGCGCAGATCCAGCCGATCTTCCAGCCGGTGTAGCGAGAACGTCTTGCCGGCCGAGCTGATCGAGCACGGTGCGCTCGCGCATGCCGGGCAGGGTCGCGAGCGGGACGTGGCGTGCCGTCGAAGACGAGGTGCTCGTAGACCTCGTCGGTGATGGCGATGAGGTCGTGCTCGATGCACAGCTCGCGCGATGCAGGCGAGCTCGTCCTCGGAGAAGACCTTGCCGGTGGGGTTGTGCGGGCTGTTGAGCAGGATGGCCTTGGTCGCGGGCCCGATCGCCGCCGCGAGCTCGTCGGGGTCGAACGAGTAGTCGGGCGCGCGCAGGGTCACGACCCGTGCGGGTGGCGCCGCTCATGGCGATGGTGGCGGCGTAGGAGTCGTAGTAGGGCTCGAAGGTCACGACCTCGTCGCCCGGACCGCAGATCGCGAGCAGGGTCGCCGGCGATGGCCTCGGTGGCGCCGGCGGTGACGAGCACCTCGGTGTCGGGGTCGTAGTCGAGGCCGTAGAAGTCGCGTTGGTGGCGGGCGATGCCCTGGCGCAGCTCCGGGATACCGGGACCGGGCGGGTACTGGTTGTGCCCGGCTCGGATCGCTGCGATCGCGGCCTCGGCGATCTCGGGCGGGCCGTCGGTGTCGGGGAAGCCCTGTCCGAGGTTGATCGCGCCGGTTCGTACGGCCAAGGCGGACATCTCGGCGAAGATCGTCTCGCCGAACTCGCGCAGACTCGCCTTCACGTAGGGGTCGCCGGGGTGACTCATCGCACGCACGGTACCCGCCGTCACCCGACCAGAGCGGGAGATCGCGGCGTCGGATCGGTCGACTCGCTCCAGCCGCGCACGACCGGCGAAGGGGTACCTGCAACGAGCGGACCCACCAGCCAAGATGGCGCCATGGACGACGCAGCGCTCGCCATCGACATCGGCGGCACCAAGGTCGCAGCGGGAGTCGTGACCTCCGACGGCGCGATCGTCGCCCGTCGTCGCCAGCCCACCGATCACTCCTCGGCCGAGGCGCTGTATGCGCAGGTGCTCGGTCTCGCCCGGGCAGTGCGTGCGGAGCTGTCCACCTCGGGCGACCACGGAGCCGTGGGCAGCGGCACCGGTTCGGTCGACGCCCGCGTCGCAGCACGCATCGTCGTGTGCGGCGTCGGCTGCGGCGGCCCCGCTCGCGACCACCATCGGCTGATGTCGCCGCTCAACATCGCCGTGTGGCGTGACTTCCCCCTCCGGGACCGGCTGGGTGCCGATCTCGGCCTCGCGGTGCACGTCGACAACGACGCCAAGGCGTTCACCCTCGCCGAGGGTTGGTTGGGCGCTGCGGCCGGCGTGGACGATTACCTGGCGATGGTCGTGTCGACAGGGGTCGGAGGGGGCATCGTCTCGGGCGGACGCCTCCTCGAGGGCGCCGACGGCAACGCTGGTCACATCGGGCATCTGTTCGTCGATCCCGATGGCGGCCCTGATGCGCTGGGTGTCCACGGCCTGCTCGAGGGCTCGGCGTCGGGGACGGCATCGCGCGAGCGACGGGTCGACCGGCGTCGGAGGCCGACGCATGCCGTACGTCGCCGAACCGGTGAGCTCGTCGGGCGGGCCGTGGCCGGCGTGGCGAATCTGTTGGATCTGCGCCTGGCGGTCGTCGGGGGCTCGGTGGCGCTGGGATTCGGTGACGACTTCTTCACCGCAGCGCAGGAGACGCTCGACGCCTTGTGCCGACTCGACCACTCCCGGGGCGCACGCATCGTGCCGGCCGGCCTGGGAGCCGATGCGCCGCTGGTCGGCGCAGCGGCGGTCGGCTTCTCCGGCTCGGCGATCTCGACGGCATGCGCCATCCCGCGGCGGTGAGCGTGCGCGACCACCGGCGCCTGCCCGGTCCGGGTCACCTCAGGTGAGGCGGCGATGGCCCTCGGTGAGAAACGCGACCGCTGTGGCCCGTGGGTCGTCGCTGGCTCGCAGCGCTCGGTAGCTCAGCTCGGCCCCGGCGAACCCAGCTGCGTTCCAATAGGGGTCGTCATCGATCTCGCCCCAGGCCCCCACGTACAGGTAGGGCTCGTCGTGGTCGGCGTCGCCGGGAGATCCGCCGTAGGTGGCTCGCCGGCCGCTCGCTGCGTCACCGCTCTCGAGCGCCGGATCGAAGTGGCCTGGCCACAGCGTGATCGTGCTCGTGGCGTCCGCTGCCGTCGTCGTCGCAGCCAGATCGGCCAGGACGGTGGTCGCGAAGGCGAACCAGTCGGCGAGGAAGGTCGCGCTCGCATCGTCGACTGCGAGCGTCCGGTCGACGTCGCCCAGCGAACGGGCTGTCGTGTTCGGCCAGGGCACCGTCGAGCGTCACCCCGGCGAACGCTGCGGCCGCGGCCAGCGTCGACACGGGGCTGCGTCGGTGCTCGCTGCCATGTTCGACGACCAGCGAGGTCCCCTCGACCCGGACGCGCTGGGCGTCGCCGAAGGTCGGCGTGGCGAAACCCCCGGGCGCGGCCTCGAGGCCGATGCGGTCCGTCGCCGCCTGCCGTGCGGGCGCGACGACCCCGTAGGCGAGCCGGTGGAAGTCTTCTCGAGCGTCGCGGTAGCCATGGGGAACCGGCGACAACTCCGCAGGTGGCGTGACGGCGGGAGTGGTCATGGGGAGCCTCTCAGTCCTCGTGGCGACGATCGCGAAGGAACGCTTCGAGTTCGGCAGCGATGTCGTCGCCGGTGGGGAGGATCTCGGACCGGTCGACCTCGGCCTCGAGACGCTGGACGTAGGCGGTCAGCTCCGGCGTCGTCGGCCGACGACCGCATCGATGCGCCGACGCCAGTCGTCGGCGGCGTAGGCCAGCGCGATCCGTGGTCGGTCACGATGCCGGTGACCAGCTCGAGCCGGGCCAGCAGCGACCGGGTGGCCTCGGGGTTCGGCGGGTTGGGGACGTAGTGCGGCATCGACACCCGAAGCGACACGACCGGCACGCCGGCGTCGTCGAGGCGGGTGTGCAGGGCGCCGACGAGTCCGGTCGGTCCCTCGTAGCTCGGGCGCCCGAGCCCGAGGCGATCGGCGACATCGCGTCGGCGGCGCTGCCGACCACACCGAGCGGCGCGGGTGTGCGGCGCCAGGCCGACCATCGCGCCGAGGGTGATGACCAGCTCGGCGCCGGTCGTCTCGGCGAGCTCGAGCAGGGCGTCGGCGAAGGTCCGCCAACGCAGGTGCGGCTCGACGCCCCGCACCAGCACCAGGTCGTGGGTGCCGCCGGGCGACGTCGGCGCGCGTAGGCGGTGGTGACGGGCCAGTCGATGACCCGGCGGCCGTCGTCGTCGAGACGGACGGTGGGCGGCGCCTGGGTGAAGTCGAAGAACACCTCCGGGTCGATGTCGGCGAACGGTACGGCTCGTGGCGGCGCACCAGCTGATCGACGGCGGCGGTGGCGGCCCCGGCGGCGTCGAACGAGCCCTTCGAGGGCGACGATGACCAGGGGTCGTACGCAGATCGACGGATTCGCTGCCATCGGAGCTGGGTCATGAGCGACAGCTTCCCACATCGGCCGAGGTAGCCTCGGCCGCCATGTCGTCAGCGCAGGTCCCGACGATCGCACCGCCGTCGACGAACGGCCGCCGGCCCCGATGGTCGGTCATGATCCCGACCCACCAGTGTGCGGCGTACCTCGGCTCCGTGTCTCGAGAGCGTGCTGGACCAGCTCGGCGACCCAGGCTTCGAGTGCCGACGACGTCGAGATCGTCGTCGTCGACGACTGTTCCGACGATGCCCCCGAGGCCGTGGTCGAAGCCGAGTCGGGGACGGCCGGGTCCGACTTCTGCGCAACGAACGCAATCTCGGCGCGATCGGCAACTTCAACGCCTGCCTGGCAGCGGCGCAGGGTGAGATCGTGCACCTGCTCCACGGCGACGACCTGTCGGCGCCGGGGTTCTACGCCGCGGCCTCCCGGGTGTTCTCCGAGCACGGTGAGGTCGGGAGCGTTCGTCGCTCGCACGACCTACATCGACGAACACGGCGTCGCCGCCGAGACGACCCGCAGCGAGCGTGTCGGCTCCGGCCGCTGGCATGACGCCCTCGCGGTGCTGGCGGTGTCGAATCGGGTCCGGCCGCCCGGCGTGGCCGTCCGGCACTCGGCACTCGAGGCCGTCGGCGGGTTCCGCACCGATCTTCCCCACGCGGCCGATTGGGAGATGTGGGCCCGCCTCGCCGCTCTCGGCCCGGTGTGGTTCGAGGATCGGTCGCTGGCCCGTTACCGCCGCCACTCGGCGTCGGATACTGCCGGGCGGGTGCTCTCGGGCGAGAACATCACCGAACGGCTGCGGTGCATCGACATCGTCTCCGAATCCGTCGACGCGGACCGCCGTGCGTCGCTGGCGCGTCGGGCGCGGGGCTATTCGGCTCTGTTCGCCGCGGCGTACGGGGGTCGGCCTCGTGCGCAGCGGCCACGTCGCCGGCGCAGGGCACCAACTGGCCGCCGCGGCCCGCAGCCTGGCGGCGGCCGTGACGACCCGCTGACCGGGTCCGGCACCGCCGGCCCTCACCAGTCGACGGGGCGGTCCGGCGCACCCACGTAGAGCACCGACTCGGTGCGCTCGCGGTCGAAGGCCCAGTGATAGTAGGGCTCGTCGGTGAGTTCGTCCCGGCGTCTGCTGGCGAGTCGGTCCCACTCGTCGGCCGACCAGGTGGTCGGGTCGAAGCCCGTTGCGTCGGTGACGAAGGTCGCGAGTGGGGCGTAGACGGTTCGGGCGATCGGGGTGACGGCGATCGACGCGTCGATCATCGCGATCGGACCGGCGAGGGTGTCGGTGAGTCCGCCGGCCCTGCGGAGATCGTCGATTCGCCACGCACAGGCGTGGGGATGCACGAGGCTGACATTGCGGTGGGTGACGGTGAGCGCGAGGTAGCCCGGCGTGTCGCGTCGGGCGCCCTCGTAGACCGACACCGGCGGCCCGGTGGGGGACCGCACCAGTCCGGCGTGCCGCAGCCATCCGCCCGACGAGACGACCCGGCCGGTCACCGCAGCGATGTGGGGGAGCGCGAACCAGGCGAGCAGTTCGTCGATGCATCCGTCGTCTTCGGGTTCGACCCCGGGACCGAGCACGACGAGGAAGTCGGCGTCGGAGCCGTCGACCGCAGCCGCGACCTGCTCGCGATAGCGGGTGTCGTCGTCGACCCGCACGATCTCGGACCGGACGTCGTGGCGGGCCAGCCGGACGCGGTAGCTGCCGCGCCACGCCAGGGGGTTCTCCTCGGCCACAGCGTCGATGCCCCGTCGCTCGAGCGCCTCGGCGAGCGCGGCCACACCGGCAGCGAAGATCTCGGGTTTGGCCTCGGGCAACAGGGCCATCGAGCCCTCGTGCTGGCGCCAGTGGTAGAGAACCCGCGGGATCTGCGCGACGTTGGCTGTCTGTTCGCTCGCCCGCAACGCCAGGTCGAAATCCTGGGAGCCCTCGAACGCAGGCCGGTACCCGCCGAGCGCCACCGCCAGCGTGCGCCGGTACACGGTGAAGTGGAACAGGTAGTTGCCGGCGAGCAGGGTCTCGGGTGCCCAGCCGGGCTTCAGCGTGTGGTTGCACCGCACGTTCTTCGGCGAGAGCATGTCGCGATCGCTGTAGACGAGGTCGACGGTGGGGTCGTTCGAGACCACCGCCGCCACGTGATGCAGCGCGTCGGGCGACAACCGGTCGTCGTGGTCGACGAAGCCGACATAGTCACCCACCGCCATCTCGATGCCGGCGTTGGTGGCCCCGCAGATCCCCTGGTTGGTGTCGAGCCGCTCGAGGCGGATACGGGGATCGGCGGCGACGACGCCTTCCAACTCGGCGAGGGTCTCGGGGTCGGTACTGGCGTCGTCGACGAGACACAGTTCCCAGTACGGGTAGCTCTGGGCCCGGATGCTGTACACGCACTCGCGCAGGAAGTCCGTCGGGGTGTCGTGGACGGGGGTGACGATGCTGAGCAGCGGCCGATCGTCCTCGGGGCGCTCGAGCGCCTGGCGGCGCTGGTCGAGCCAGTCGTCGCGGGTCACGAAGGAATGATGGAAACACCACGCCTGGTAGTCGAGGGGCGTGGCCACGGCCCAGGCGCGCAGTTGGTCCTCCGACGGCACCGCGTCGCCCAGCGAGCCGGCCAGGTCGATGCGGTCGCGCACCGACTCCGGCAGCGCCGCGGCACGCATCCCGAGGGCACGGATGGTCTCACGGCGAACCTGGAACAGCGTCTTCTTCAGGGCATCCTGCGGTCGGGCCACACCACATCTTGGCCCATGGCCGCCGCCATCTGGCGCAGGGACGCTGGTGCCCGGCCGTCGTGGGGCGGTGGGCTCGCCTACATCATCCCCAGTTCGAGCCGGGCCACGTCGGAGAGACGAGAGGCGTCCCACGGCGGATCGAACACCAGCGAGACGCTCACCGCATGGACACCGGGAATGGCGGCGACGGCATCGTGGAGGTCTTGGCGCAAGATGTCGCCCATGCCGCAGAACGGAGCCGTGACCGACATGTCGATGTCGACGACCCATCCCCG
Organism: uncultured Acidimicrobiaceae bacterium; assembly: GCA_963716795.1. Taxonomy (GTDB): domain Bacteria; phylum Actinomycetota; class Acidimicrobiia; order Acidimicrobiales; family UBA8592; genus CAVQUE01. The sequence goes on from CAVQUE010000015.1 coordinate 810,884, forward strand.
GTCGGGGAGCTCGTCGGCGTCGACGCGGTAGACCAGGCCGAGTTCGACGATGTCGACGGGGATCTCGGGGTCATAGACGGTGGCTGCGGCTTCCCACACCTTGTCGATGTGGAACGGCGTCGCGTCGCCGTCGGCGCTCGTGGCCGGGGCCTCCACCAGGCCGAAATCGACCGAGTCCGCCGGGGTGAGGCGCGCCATCTCGCCGTCGGCGGTGGTGACGGTGGCGGTTCCGCCCAGCGCCTGGAGCAGCGTGACTCGTGTGCCGGCGGCGAGGGTGGTCTTGTGTCCGGCCGGCACGATGGTCACGTCGCAGTCGCGCTCGAGCACGAACACCCGCGACGAGCCGATGCTCACCTGTTGTTCGGACACGGGGCGCTGATCAGCCATCGTGGTCTCCCAGCCGGTGGGCGATCCATGCCTGCACGACCTCGTTGTCGACGGTGCCGACGGCCTCGTCGGCGAAACCGCGAATGAGCAGCTGCCGTGCCGTTGCCTCGCCGATACCGCGGGTCCGGAGGTAGTACAGGGCGGTCTCGTCGAGCTGGCCGACGGTGGCGCCGTGTTTGCAGCTGACCTCGTCGGCGAGGATCTCCAGTCGCGGCTGGGTGTTGGCCTCGGCTCGGTCGGACAGCAACAGGTTGTCGTTGGCCTGCTCGGCATCGGTGCCGTCGGCGCCGGGGCGCACGTCGATGCCTCCGTTGAACACGCCGGTGCTCTCGTCGTCGAGGACGCTGCGGAAGCGTTGGCGACTCACGCAGTTCGGGGCAGCGTGGACGATGGTGATCTGGTGATCGAGGGTCTGCGAGCCGGTTCCGAAGCACAGCCCCGACAGTTCGGCGCGGGCGCCGTCGCCGGCGAGTTCGACGTCGTAGACGATGCGGCCGTAGGCGCCACCGAGGTTGAACGACTGTGACCGAAACGTCGACCCCGACTCCTGGGTCGCGGCGATCCGTCCCAGATGGACCTGGTTCGCGGCAACGTCCTGGAGTACGACGTGGTCGAGTGAGGCATCGGCGCCGAGGATGACCGTGGTCCGGTTGTTGGTACCGCCGGCGGTGCCGTCGCCGATGCTCGTCTCGACCACCGAGGCCGATGCCCCGGCACCGAGACGGATGACGACGCCGCTGCACGAGGTGCGTTCGGAGCTGTCGGCCGATGCGATGTGCACCACGTGGACCGGCGCGTCGAGCGTGACGTCGGCGGCCACATCGATGACGGCGCCGTCATGGCCGAAGGCGGCGTTGAGGGCCGAGAACGCGTCCGGGGCATCGTCGGTGCCGTGGTCGTGATGCGCTGCGACCAGCTGTGGTCGTTCCTGCGCAGCGATGGCGAGGCTGGAGAGGACCAGACCAGCAGCTGCGCCATGGAGGTCCGAGAGCGCGGCGTCGACGACGCCGTCGACGATCACGATCCGTGGACCATCGAGGGCAGGAATCGCGTCGACCAGCGCGGGTGCCGGCGATGCCGGTGACTGCGGCGATGGCCCGAACGACAACCCACCCAGCAGCGCATGCGGGGCATAGCGCCACGCTTCGTCGCGCCTGGTCGGGTAGACGAGCGACGCCACCGGGTCCGTGGGATCGGGTTCTGCGGTGTCGGGACGATGAGCCGTCGAGGAGCCGGCGCTCACGGTGCTGCCGCCGAGACCGGGCGTTCGGGGGCATCGTCGAGGTCGTGATTGACGAAGTCGGCGTAGCCGTGGTCCTCGAGATGCAGGGCCAGGGTGTGATCGCCCGACTCGACGATCCGTCCGTCGACCAGCACGTGCACGAAGTCGGGCTTGATGTAGTCCAGCAGCCGCTGGTAGTGGGTGATCATGATGACGGATCGCTCGGGTCCGCGCAGCGCATTGACGCCGGCGGCGATGATCTGCAATGCGTCGATGTCGAGACCCGAGTCGGTCTCGTCGAGCACGGCGAGGCGCGGTTTCAGCACCGCCATCTGCAGGATCTCGTTGCGCTTCTTCTCACCGCCGCTGAACCCGGCGTTCACCGAGCGATTGAGAAAGCCCTTCTTCATCTCGACCAGATCCATCGCCTCCTGGGCGACCTTCAAGAAGTCGCGGGCGCTGATCTCGTCTTCGCCACGGGCCCGACGCACCGAGTTCAGCGCGGTGCGCAGGAAGTACATGTTGTTCACCCCGGGGATCTCGACGGGGTACTGGAATCCGAGGAACACCCCGGCGGCGGCGCGCTGTTCGGGCTCCATGGCGAGCAGGTCCTCGCCGTCGAGGGTGGCGGTGCCGGCGATCTCGTAGCCGTCGCGCCCGGCCAAGGCGTGTGCCAGGGTGCTCTTGCCCGAGCCGTTCGGGCCCATGATGGCGTGGACCTCGCCCTGGCCGACATCGAGATCGAGTCCCTTGAGGATCGCGGTCCCGTCGATCGAGGCGGTGAGGTTCTCGACGTGCAGCATCAGCCCACGCTCCCTTCGAGGCTCACGGACAACAATCGCTGGGCCTCGACGGCGAACTCCATCGGGAGCTCGTCGAACACCTCCCGGCAGAACCCATTGACGATCATCGACATCGCGTCCTCTTCGCTCATGCCGCGCTGGCGGCAGTAGTACAGCTGGTCTTCGCCGACCGTCGAGGTCGACGCTTCGTGTTCGATCTGGGCCGTCGGATTCTTGGCCTCGATGTAGGGGATGGTGTGCGCCCCGCATTCCTTTCCGAGCAGCAACGAGTCGCACTGGGTGTAGTTGCGGGCGTTCTTCGCGCTGCGCAGCACCTTGACGAGGCCGCGGTAGGTGTTCTGGCCGTGGCCCGCGGAGATGCCCTTGGAGATGATGCTGCTCGTGGTGTCGGCGCCGATGTGGATCATCTTGGAGCCCGTGTCGGCCTGTTGGCGTTGGCCCGACAGCGCCACCGAGTAGAACTCGCCGACGGATCGGTCACCCTGGAGGATCACGCTCGGGTACTTCCAGGTGATCGCCGATCCGGTCTCGACCTGGGTCCAGGAGATCTTTGCGTCGGTGTGGGCCCGGCCGCGCTTGGTGACGAAGTTGTAGATGCCTCCGACGCCGTTCTCGTCGCCCGGGTACCAGTTCTGCACGGTCGAGTACTTGATCTCGGCGCGATCCTTGGCGACGAGCTCGACCACGGCGGCGTGGAGCTGGTTCTCGTCGCGTTGGGGGGCGGTGCATCCCTCGAGGTACGAGACGTGGGAATCGTCATCGGCGATGATGAGCGTGCGTTCGAACTGGCCGGTGTTCATGGAGTTGATCCGGAAGTAGGTCGACAGCTCCATCGGGCAGCGCACCCCCGCGGGGATGTAGCAGAACGAGCCGTCGGAGAACACCGCCGAGTTCAGCGCCGCGAAGAAGTTGTCCCGTACCGGCACCACCGAACCGAGGTGCTCGCGCACCAGGTCGGGATGTTCGTGGACGGCCTCGGAGAACGAACAGAAGACCACGCCCGCTTCGGCGAGAGTCTCCTTGAACGTGGTGGTGACCGAGACCGAGTCGACGATGGCGTCGACGGCCACGTTGCTGAGCATCTTCTGCTCGTGCAGCGGGATGCCGAGCTTGTCGAACATGTCGCGGATCTCGGGATCGACCTCGTCCATGCTGTCGAGGACCGGCTTGGGCCTGGGCGCAGCCCAGTAGCTGATGGACTGGTAGTCGATCGGTGCGATCTCGAGCTTGGCCCAGTCGGGCTCGGGCATCGACTGCCAGGCCTCGAAGGCCTTCAGTCGCCACTCGAGCAGCCACTCGGGCTCGTCCTTCTTCGCCGAGATCAAGCGGACGGTGTCCTCGGTCAGGCCCGGGGGCGCGACGTCGGTGTCGAGGTCGGTGCTGAACCCGTACTGGTAGCCGGCCTGGGTCAGTTCTTCGATCTCTCGGAGTGTCTCGCTCATCGGGTGTCCGTTCCTTCAGCGGTGTTTGATCGCAGCAGCCGTGTCGTGCCCACGGGTCTCGGTGGGCGGAGTGCCCTGTTCGTTGCGGGCATCTAGGCGACGTCGATGAAGATGCATTCGCCGGGGCATTCCTCGGCGGCCTCGATGACCCGTTCGATCCCGTCGTCGGGGATACGGGCCATACCTTCGGAGCCGGCAGGGTTGGCAGCTCCGTCGAAGAGCTTCTCGGTGACGAAGTTATCCGCCGATTCCTTGACGTAGAACAGTCCGTCGTCCATGCCGAAGAAGACGTCTGGGGCGATCTCCTCGCAGAGGCCGTCTCCGGTGCACAGATCCTGGTCGATCCAGACTTTCACAGTGGTCCTTCGGCTCGTCGGCGCTCGGCTGGTGATCGCCGAGTCGGCACGCAACGGTCGATGCCGTCACGAGGATGCACTGTACCTGCGTTATGCCAGATACGCATTGCGAAACTACCGAAATCGGTCGTTCGCTGCTAACCTCCGATCATGCACGCCACGGCCCCAGCGCCTTCGCCGACCCAGCGACGGGTTCTGGTCGCGCTGAAGCGGTTGGGCGAGGCGACCGCCGACGAGTTGGCGGCCGCCCTGGAGATCTCCTCGAGTGCCGTCCGCCAACACATGGGTGCGCTGCGCTCCGCCGGTCTCGTCGCTGCCCACAAGGACCGCGGCCAGCCAGGACGCCCCGCCGATCGCTATCACGCCACCGAACTCGCGGAGACGTTGTTCGTCACCAGCGGCACCGACCTCGCGATCGAGATCCTCCGAGACGTCGAAGACGAGGACCCGGCGATCGTCGACCGCATCTTCGACCGACGCCGCCGGCGACTGGTCGAGGACGCAAGCGCATCCGCGACAGGCCGCTCGATCGAGGACCAGGTCCACTTCGCGACCCGACTCCTCGACAATCAAGGCTTCCTCGCGGATCTCGAACGCGTCGACGACGACCGGTACCACCTGCACCTGCACAGCTGTGCCATCTGGCCCGTCGCCAGCCGCTACCGCCAGGCCTGTACCACCGAACTCGAGTTCCTCCGCGCCCTGATCCCGGACGGAACCGTCGAACGGGTCACGCACAAGACATCGGGCGCCCACACCTGCACCTACGTGATCAGCACTGCCCCGACCGAGTGAGCGGGCTGCCCGCCCGATGACGGGGCCGGGGCTCAATCCGGCAGCGGTGCAGTGCTGGGTGCATCGCCCGAGGGCCGATGTCGTTCGTCCTGTTCGGCGAAGGTGGCGTCCCAGAACGGCTGCCACGGCCGCTCGCCCTGACCTTCGAGGACGCGGAGTTCGTCGTTGGGGCCGATCCGCGCCCACGCCTTCGTGAACCTGCGCCACAGGTCGCGCTCGACGTCGGGGCGTCGTTCGAGCTCCGCGATCTGGCCGTCCGCGACCACGACGTGGTACCGGTCGAGCGCCGCGAGCGACCACGCGGGGTCGTTGGCCTGGCGCACGGTCGCGTCAGCATCGGGCGCGGGGGAGCGACGCATCCGCTCGGCCATCACGCGGGCTCGTTTCGGTGCCCGCGCCGCCGCTGCGATCCTCGATGGCCGTGCGGGGGCCTTGGTGGCCGTCCCCGACCGCCGCTCCGGCTCGGGCGCGACGCCGGGTTCGTGACGCATGACCGGGCCGATGTCGTCTGTGACCTCGCGGCATCGTCGCAGTTCGGCATCGGTGGTGGCCACGCAGGCCTCGGCGCCCGACAGGTAGTCCTCCATGGCCATCACCGTGAAGGCAGCGGAGTGATAGCGCGACCGGACGATGTTGCCGAAGAATGATCGCAACAGATGCTGGCGCAGGGCGGGCCAGGTCGCGACCTCGCGCAGCGATGCCATCGCCAGCAGGTTCCGATTCTCGAAGTACTGCTGCCAACCGCCGAGCTTCGCATAGAAGGGCTCGTGCCAGACGCCGATGCCGGTGACGGTGACGGTGCGTACGCCCCCTTGTCGGAGGCGGATCCCGTATTCGATGTCGTCGCCCCGGATGAAGCAGGGGAGCGGGAGGCCGACCCGGGCGATGTCGTTCGCAGCCACGGCGAAGAACCACCATCCGTTGTAATCGGGCTCTGGTCGATCCATGAGATCGGTCATCGAGTCCGGATCGGCGAGATCGAGGTCGTGCAGGATCGGTCGCGGCAGCAGGTTGGCGGCATCGAGCTGGGCGCCTGCCTCATAGAGATGCGTCGGGTGGAACAGATCGAGCATCGCCCCGCCGAGGGCCACGCCATCGTGGGCGTGGCCCAGGAAGGCGATTGCCCGGGCCAGCGATTCGGCGTGGAGTTCGATGTCGTCGTCGAGCAGCACCACATGGGTCAGTTCCGGCGAACGGTTCGTCTCCCACATGCCGCGGCTGAAGCCACCGCAGCCCCCGAGGTTGTCCTGGTGGATCAGCTGCAGACGCGACTCGAGCGCCGAACCGGCGACCTCCGGGAACGCCGACAGATCGAATGGATCGCCCTGGTTGACGATCGTCACCCGGGCCACGGTCTCGGCCAGCGTCGGGTGCTCGACGATCGCCGCAAGGATGGGGCGCAGGTAGGCGAGGCGGTTGAACGTGCAGAACACGACGTTGGCGGCGACCTCGGTGCAGCCGTCGGGTGTCGTCCATGCGGCCTCGACGATCTCGAGATCGTCGACTGCCTCGACCTCGAACCACACGCGCCCGGCTTCAGCACGGAAGGCGTCGCCGCGGCCGAACGCGACGACGACGGTGTCGTCGGTCGCAACGGTGTCGAACAGCTGGTACTCGTCGAGCTGGGGGGTTTCTCGCTTGACGACGAGGCGTCCGGTGCCGCGCCACCGAATCCGGAGCTCGACGTGGTCGATCGAGGTGTGCGCGAACCAGGACCGTTCGGGGAAGACCGAGAACCAGGTGTCAAACGATGCGATGACCCCACGGGGTACCGCGAGCGACGCACCGTCGTCGCTGACGAGGGCGACGAGTTCCTCGCCGAGCAGACCCTGGTGGAAGAGCGCGGCGCGAGCGGGATCGGTGGCGAACTCGATCCGTTGCAACACTCGCAGGTCATCCGAGCTGTGCTGATCAGCGGTCATCGTTCGAACCATCGGTCGGGAATCGCTCGTGCCAGTACGTGCGCCATCCGTCGGCGAAGTCGGCTGCCACCGGCTCGGTCCACGCGGCATCGACCGACAGGCCACGGAGCGCAGCACCGAAGCCGCGCCACAGCCGCCACTCGGTGGCGGCGTCGTGGCGGTAGCGCCGGACGGTGGCGCCCCCGGGCTCGCGGACGTCGTAGACCGGTGACTCGGCCAAGATGGCCTTGTCGTAGTCGGCGGCATCGAACACCGGCACCTGTGGGCTCGGCCGGGACGGCACGAGACCTCGGGCGAGTCGGGTCAGTTTGCGGCTACGGCCCCAGGCCAACGGCGGGTCGGCGTCGGGTCGGCGCCGCGCTCGTGGCACGGCGCCCAGGGGCGCAGGCACTTGTTCGGGGCCGATCTCGTCGATGAGCTCTCGGCAGTGGTGCATGCGGTCGGCTTCGGTGCGCAGGACGTGCTCCGGGCCACGGGCGAAGTCCTCGATGGCTCGGGTCACCAGCGCCGCCTGGTCGTATTGGGCGGTGGCGACCAGATCGCTGAAGAGCCACCCGAGGTGGCGGCGCACCGCTGCAGTGGTCCCGATCTGGTGCATCGCGCTGAGTGCGAGCCGGTTGACCACGTCGAAGTAGAGGTGCCAGCCCCCGCGCTTGAGATAGAAGGGCTCGTGCCACACCGCGACACCGGTGAGGGTGATGGTCGGGACGCCGTCGCGTGCGAGGCGGACACCGAACTCGATGTCGTCACCGCGGATGAAGCACGGCATGGGCAGATGGCGGTCCAGCACCGACGCCGGTGCTGCGAAGTACCACCAGGCGTTGTAGTCGCAGTTGCGTTGGTCGATCAGCGCGTCGAGACCCTCGACGGTGTCGACGGCGGTGCCGCTCGCCAGCGGATGGTGTTCGGCGGTGGCGGCGTCGATCCAGCCCCCGGCTTCATGAAGGAGCAGCGGCCGGTGCAGGTTGAGCATGTGGCCACCGATCGCGACGTCGTGGGTGGCTCGGGTGAACAGCCGAATGGTGCGTCGAACCGATTCGGTCTCGACCACGATGTCGTCGTCGAGCAGGAGGAAGTGGGTGATGTCCGAGCGGCGGCTCACCTCCACCATGCCCCGACTGAACCCGCCGCATCCGCCCAGGTTGTCCTGCTCGACGAGGGTGAGCAGCGCATCGGCCACCGATCCGGCCGGCGCGAGCACCGATCGGTCGAAGGGGTCCCCCTGGTTGACGACGATGATGGCGGCGAGCGATTCGTCGACGCCGGCGACGAGGGCCTCGATGGTGCGCTGGAGGTAGGCGAGGCGGTTGAAGGTGCACACGACGATGCCGAGTCGGACCTCGCGTGGTGCTGCCTGGTCGGTCGTCCAGTCCACACGCCGCAGGATGACCGAGCCGTGGGCCTCGACCTCGAACGCGAGCCGTTCGGCCGTGGCCGCCACGTCGTCGTCGATGGCGACGCATGCGGTGCCACCGTGATGGTCGATGCGATCGAGCAGGTGGTACCGCTCGGTGGCGTCGCGTGCCAGGACCCGGACCTCGGCGTGCCCGTCGATGTCGAGTTCGAGGCGGATCGAGGCGTCGGTGTGCGTCGCCCACACCTGCGACGGCAGGCTCGCGAAGTACGTGTCGCCCGAGACGATGGTGCCGGGGTCCAGATGCATCGACGAGGTGGCTTCGTCGACCCGGGCGGCACCGCGGGCGACCCGGACGTACAGCGGCCGGACCTCTGGCGGTGCGGCGAGATCGATGCGCTGGAGTGGCCAGCTGACGTCGTTCGGCACCGAGGCGAGGGTAGCCGTTCGGGTCGACTTGTCTGGCTGATCGGCGAGATTCACCTCACCCGTCACGTCGAAGCCTCCTACGCAGTCGTCCGGCGCGGGCACGCAGCCGTTTCGCCAACGCGGTCACGGCCCCCGGGTGCTCGACCTCGGGTTCCGGGACGGGCGTCGGAGCCTGCGGTGGGAGCTCGGCGTCGACCTGCAGCTCGCCGAACAGCCGGGTGATCGCGATCGCTGCGTACCTGTTGTTCGCGACACGGTCACCGATGCTGTTCGGCAAGGGTTCGAGGATGGCGTCGAGATCGTCGAAGAGTGGATCGGTGAGGCCGAGCAACGTTTCCAGCTCGGCCTCGCACGCCACTGCCGCCGCATGGAGGTGGACCCGCGCCGGCCGATCCAACACATCGACCACCACGTCGGCGAGCTCGGGTGACCGTGCCAGCTCGACCATGATCGTCTTCAGCTGGTCGGTCACCGCTGACGGGGCCTGGAGATGGTTCCAGTGCCGGAGCGGCTCGATGAAGAGGTCGGGGAACCGGGTGTTCTCCCAGACCGTGGAGCCCTCGGGAAGGTCCGGCGTGTGCCCGACGTGACGCAGGAAGTCCTCGGCGACGTCGCCGCTGCGGTGCTCGTAGCGACGGACCACGATGCGATCGGTGCCGAAGCGGTCGACCCAGGGACGCAAGGCCTTGGCATAGTCGCCGTGAATGCCGCGAGCGAAGCGTTCGATGTCCTGGGAGAGGTTGCGGGGGAGGCCGCCCATCTTGACGAGCTGGTTGTACCACGATGCCAGGTACTGGTCGTGGCGGCGGAGGTAGCAGAAGATCAGGACGTCGTAGCCGTCGAGGGTCTCGGCGAACTCGTCGACGAGGCCGTCCATCCGCTCGGCTTCGCCGAACCGCATGAACTCCTCGGAGCTGATGATGAGGTCGCGATCGCCCGCGTCGCGGAGCTCTGCGTGGAGGCGTTCGATCATCGAGTCCAGTGTCGGTGGCGACGGCGATCGCTCGATCGCGTCGCGATACCAGGCCGGGCCCGGCGCGCCCCGCCCACGCAGATACTCGAACGCCAAGGCGCTGTGCGAGGGGATCTCCCGCCCGCGCGGATCGGTCAGGACGCCGAGGTCCGGGTAGACGAGCCCCCGGTCACGCAGCCACTCTCGGTTGTTGGCGAAGCGGCGTTGCAGCGACGAGGTGCCGCACTTGTAGTGGCCGATGTGCAAGATGATGGTCACGTCGTCGCTCGCCGATCTCAGGTCCCGCTGAGCCGCTGCTCGACGGCCTGCCGGGAACGACGAAGGCTGCGGCGGGCCCGGCCTGCGATCCGACGAGCGAGGGTCGTGGCTCGGTCGAGCGCAGTCGGGGTCGGTAGGGGGTGGGGCTGGTAGTGACCGTCGACCAGGCGCCAGGTGTCGCCGGTGGCAGCCCGGAGGTCTGCGTCGAACCAGGCGACGTCCTCGGTCGAGAATCGGTCGACATGCACGGCCAGCAGCCGTGAGGCCGCCATGTGGTGCCCCGCCGCTTCGAGCGCGAGGCAGTCGCGCCGTACTTCGTGGACGGTCGGTAGCGAGGCGAGGGCCTCGAAGATGGTCTGGTAGCGCTCGTTCGCCTCTTCGGGGGTGACCGTCCCGGGTGGAACATCGACGATGGCGTCGAGGTCGTCGAAGAAGGCGTCGCGGCCGATGAGCGCGCCGAGCGCAGCGTTCTGGGACGTGAAGATGTCGCGTACCCGCAACCGGTTCGTGGGTCCGAGCAGGTCGACGGGCTCGCGGGTGCCGAAGTTGGCGATGGACCGGACCTGGTGCCAGTTCAGCCGGCCGTGGGTGTTGGTGTGGCGACGGGCGAGATCGACCATGACCGCCGGCAGGCCGACGTTGGCCCGGTCGGGACGCTGCTCGGGTGCGTCGACACCGAGGACCTCGCCGTAGAAGTGGCCGACGGCGTCGTCGATGTCGTCGTAGCGGTACACCTGCACCGTGTCGTAGCGGGCCCGGTAGGCCTCGATGGCGCGGAGGTAGTCGAGCTGGCAGGTCTTCGCGAGCTGGTCGAGTCGATCCTCGGTGTGGAGCCCTTCGATCTGGAGCCCGTTGCGAATGAGCTGTTGGTGAAAGCTCATCAGGTACCGGTCGGGTCGCCGGAGGTAGGCAACGATCTCGACATCGGGGCCCACCAGCTCGTCGAGGGCCGTCGAACACCTTTCCCGTGGTGTGGTCTGCAGCCATGAACGCTGCCTCGGCGCTGATCAGCACGGTGTGCGGGGCAGCTGCCTCGACCTGGTCGCGGAGCTCGGCGCGGATCTCGTCCAGTGTCTGGGTGTCGCTGGTGCCCCGCCGCAACGCCATGTAGAGGCCGTTGTGGTTGGCGTGGCGACGACCACGCAGACCACGGTCGTGGCCGGTGTCGGGGAAGAGGATGCCCATCTCGGCCAACCGGGGCCGGTCGCGGCGCAGCGTTTCCTGGATGGCGGTCGTGCCCGTCTTCTGTTGGCCGATGTGCAGGATGACTCGCATGGACGGTCCTCGATGCCTGGGTGGGTTCAGCGCCGGCCGAGAGGTGCTTCGACGTGCCGGCGGACGTTGGTGGTGATGCGGCGCAACCGGGCGACGACGGTAGCCGCCTTCTGCGCCGGGCCCTGCGCGTGCTGCTCTGTGTCTGGGCAGCGTCGTCGTCGGCGTGGTCGCCCTGGCGGGTGTAGTGACCGTTGGTGATGGTCCAGGAGCCCTGTGATGCGGCTTCGAGGTCGGTGCGGTACCAGTCGAGATCGGTCGGTGAGAGGTGGGGGCTGAGGGCGGCGAACAGGCCGGCTGCGTTGCGGTGGTCGCCGCGGGATTCCATGAGCAAGGCGTCGCGGCGGAGTCGGTGTACGTCGGTCGGGGCGACGAGGGCGTCGAAGATGGTGCGGTAGCGGCGGTCGGCTTCGGCGACGTCGAGCCAGTGCTCACCGACGTCGACCATGGCGTCGAGATCGGTGAAGAAGCGGTCGCGCCCGACGCGACGGCCGAGCTCGATGTCTTGGGGTGTGAACCAGTCGAGTAGTCGGCGCCGGTTGTCGGGTCCGAGGAGGTCGACTGGTTCGCGCTCGCCGTGGGCGAGCAGGCTGCGCCGGGCGAGTCCGTCGAGTGAGCCTGTGGTGCGGAGGTGGTTGAGCGCGAGGTTGGTGAGTACCTGCGGGAGGCTGGGGTTGGTCCTGGCCGGTTCGATTGCGGGTGGGTCGAGCTCGAGGACGGTTTGGTAGAAGTGGGTGATGGTGTCGCCGGTGGTGTCGTAGTCGAACAGTGTGACGGGTCCGTAGGCGTCCTCGTAGAGACGCACCGTTCGCAGATAGTCGAGCTGGAAGGTCGTCGGGAGCTCCTCGCAGCCGATCGGGTCGTGCAGCGGCTTGAACCGACGGCGCCGCCTGACGGATCAACTGCCGGTGGTAGCTGGCAGCGAAGCGATCCGGCCGCCGCAGATACGCGACGACCTCCTTCGGGCCCGGGAGCATCGCGTCGAGACGTGCGAGGGCCTCGACGCCACGCTGGTCGGGCAGCATGAAGCCTCGCTCGGAGCTGATCAGCACCACGCTCGGCCGAGTGCGCGCCACCTGGTCGGCCAACCGGGTCGCCATCTCGTCGAGCGACTCGTGGATCCCGCGGCCGGACTGATCGTTGAGGCGGAGGAACAGCCCGTTGTGGCTCGGCGCGACACGGTCGTCTCGGCGATGGACGTGGCCGACGTCGGGGTACAGGATGCCGTGCTCGGCGAGCCGAGCACGGTCGGCGAACAGCACCGACTGCAGGGCCGTCGACCCGGTCTTGTGCTGGCCGATGTGGACGATGGTGCGCATGGCGCCGGGCGTCAGGAGGGGTCGACGAAGAACGACGGGATCGCATCGCCGGCGCCGAGCGCGTCGAGGATGCCGTCGGCGGCATCGAGTGCTTCGCCGATGGTCACGTCCATGTCGAGGTACCGGTAGGTGCCGAGGCGGCCGACGAAGGTGACGCCGGACTCGGCTCGGGCCAGGTCGAGGTACTGGCGCAGCAGGTCCTTGTCGTCGACCAGTCGGATCGGGTAGTAGGGAATGTCGTCGGCGCTCGCACGACCGGCTGAACTCGCGGAAGGCCACGGTGCGGTCGTGGGACTCCCAGGGAGCGAAGTGCTTGTGTTCGCTGATGCGGGTGTACGGGACCTCGACGTCGCCGTAGTTCATGACCGAGCAGCCCTGGAAGTCGCCGTCGGCGTCGATGCGTTCGAAGTCGAGCGTGCGGTAGCCGAGCCGGCCGAGCCGGTGGTCGAACCAGGCATCGAGCGGACCCGTCCAGATCACGTGGTCGTACTCGGCGCGGGCGGCGGTCGGGTCGAGCGCCGATGACAGGTGCACCGTGATCGCCGGATGGTCGAGGATCGATTCGACGATCTCGGTGTAGCCGTTGCGGGGCATCGCCTGGTGGGGGTGGTTGAAGTAGCTGTCGTCGTAGTTGAAGCGCACCGGGAGGCGCTTGAGGATCGACGCCGGCAGTTGGCGTGGGGTCGAGGCCCCACTGCTTGCGGGTGTACCCGGCGAAGAACGCCTCGTAGAGCTCGCGGCCGACGAACTTGAGGGCCTGTTCTTCGAAGTTGGCCGGCTCGCCGATGGTGGCGTCGGCCCGTTCGGCGATGAATGCCCTTGGCCTCGTCGGGCCCGAGCGCGGTCTCGAAGAGTGCGTTGATGGTCATCAGGTTGACGGGCAGCGAATAGACCCGACCGCCGACGGTGGTCTTGACCTTGTGGTTGAACGGCACCATGTCGCCATGGGTGGTGATGTACTCCCAGACCCGTTCGTTGTCGGTGTGGAAGATGTGGGGTCCATAGCGGTGCACCAGCACGCCGCCGGCGACCTCGTCGCGCTCGGTGTGGCAGTTGCCGGCGATGTGATCGCGGGTGTCGAAGATCGTGATGTCGTGGCCGGCCTCGGCGAGCTCGCGACCGACGACCGCGCCGGAGAATCCGGCACCTGCGATGCCGACCTTCACGACCTGGCCCCCGGCGAGCGGGCTGCATGGGTGCGCGGCGTCGGTCGCGAGCGGTGCCGGGACGCAGCGGATGCGCGTCGGCACGATGGCAGGAGGCGGGAAGGGGCGATGTGAGCGGTCACGATGGAGCCTGGGTCGGGGTCGGCGCTGGGTTCGGTGCCATCGATGCGACACAACGTCGCCGGCACCACCCGGCCGTACTCTATTGCCCCCACAGCCCTGGCGATCGGACCGCTGACGGGTGTCACGCACCGACGATCGATGCCCACGCAGACCCGGTGCCGGCAGCGTCGCTGCCAGATCCGGACGCTCGGGCTCGATCAGGCGTCGGCGAGGCGGCCTTCGTCGAATGCGTCGACGAAGCGCTTGCGGCGCGATCCGGGCACCAGCCGGACCTCGGCGCCGTCGCCGAACGCGATCTCGAGGGTGGCGGTTCCGGCGTCGGGGGTCTCGAGGCGCATCTCGTCGATCGACTGCAGGTCGAATGCCGCCACGAGGTCCTTCACCCGCCCGGTGAAGCTGCCGTGTCCGAACACGAGCAGTCGGTGATCGGTCAGCACCAGCACGGCGTTGCGGGCGAATGCGTCGCTGGTGGCCAGGGCGTCGGCGTCGTCGCTGGTCGCAACATCGTCGGCGAGGCGTCCCACGTGCGACAAGACACCGCCCGGCGCGCCGAGGGCCTTGGCGGTCTCGCCGGTGCAGGGCCGGACGAACAGGGCGGCTCGGGTGGACTCGCCGTCGTCGGCGACGGCGGCGACGCGTTTGGCGGCCTTCTTGGCGAAATCGGGCATGGTGAACTCCGAGGCTGTGACGAACGTCGGTTGTCCCATCGGCATGGCCATGGAAGCGTTGAGGGCAACACCGGTCGCAGGTGCGCATGATCCACCCGGGTGCCCGATAGTCGTACTCAGAAAAGTTGAGTGGAATAAGCTCAACTATCGAGGACTTGACCACGGAGCGATCGGGCCCCGCCCTCGCCCATCGGCAACGATGGACCTGCTCACTCGTGGAGGAACCGACAATCCATGGCACTCGACCCGAACCGATGGACGCACAAGACGACCGAGGCCGTGCAGGCCGCCATCGAGCTGGCCCGGTCACGCAGCAACCCCGAGGTCACACCTGTCCATCTGTTGCTGGCGCTGGTCGGACAAGCCGACGGGGTGGTGCTGCCGCTGCTGCAGAAGGTCGGCCTCGCGCCGGCGAAGGTCCGCCAGGACCTCGAGGACCGGCTCGCCGCCCTCCCGAGCGCCTACGGCGGTGGCGACCCCCAGCTCAGCCGAGAACTGCGCGACGCGTTCCAGCGCGCCGACGTCGTCCGAGGCGATCTCACCGACGACTACCTGTCGACCGAACACCTGCTGCTCGCGCTCGCCGACGAGCTCGGCCTCGACAACGAGACGCTTCTCGCAGCCCTCGCCGATGTGCGTGGGAGCCATCGGGTCACCTCGCAGAACCCCGAGGACACCTACCAGGCCCTCGAGCGCTACGGCCGCGACCTCACCGAGGACGCCCGTGCCGGACGGCTCGATCCCGTCATCGGTCGCGACGACGAGATCCGGCGCACCATCCAGGTCTTGTCGCGGCGGACCAAGAACAACCCGGTGCTCATCGGCGAACCCGGCGTCGGCAAGACGGCCATCGTCGAAGGGCTCGCCCGGCGCATCGTCGAGGGCGATGTGCCCGAAGGCCTCAAGAACAAGCGCGTCATCTCCCTGGACCTGGGATCGATGCTCGCCGGCGCGAAGTACCGCGGCGAGTTCGAGGAGCGACTCCAGGCGGTGCTCAAGGAGATCACCGACGCCGGCGGCGAGGTCATCACCTTCATCGACGAGATGCACACCGTCGTGGGTGCCGGCGCGGCCGAAGGCGCGATGGACGCCTCGAACATGCTCAAGCCGATGTTGGCTCGCGGCGAGCTCCGGATGATCGGCGCCACCACCCTCGACGAGTACCGCAAGTACGTCGAGAAGGACCCGGCACTCGAGCGCCGCTTCCAGCAGGTCCTCGTCAGTGAGCCGTCGGTCGAGGACGCCATCGCCATCCTGCGCGGCCTCAAGGAGCGCTACGAGGTGCACCACGGCGTGCGGATCCAGGACGCAGCGCTGGTGGCCGCTGGCGTGCTCAGCGACCGCTACCTCACCGGGAGGTTCCTCCCCGACAAGGCCATCGACCTCGTCGACGAAGCCGCATCGATGCTGCGCATCGAGATCGATTCGATGCCCACCGAGATCGACCAGGTCGACCGACGCATCCGCCAACTCGAGATCGAGCACGTCGCGCTCGAAAAGGAGACCGACGTGGCGTCGGTCGAGCGGCTCGCAGCGCTCGACGAAGAGCTCGCCAACCTCCGCGAGGACCTCGCCGGCATGCAGGCCCACTGGTCGGGTGAGAAGGAGGCCATCACCGACATCCGCCTCCTCAAGGAGACCGTCGAGCACGTGCGTGCGCAGGTCGAGACTCGTGAACGAGAGGGCGATCTCGCCGGTGCGGCCGAGCTGACCTACGGCAAGCTTCCCGACCTCGAGCGCCAACTCGCCGAGGCGGACAAGCACCTCGCAGAACTGCAGTCCGAGCGCAAGATGCTCAAGGAAGAGGTCGATGAAGAGGACATCGCCGAGGTGGTCAGCCGCTGGACCGGCGTGCCGATCTCCCGGTTGATGGAAGGCGAGGTCGACAAGCTCGTTCGACTCGAAGCCGTCCTTCACGAACGGGTCGTCGGCCAGGAGGAGGCGGTGTCGGTGGTGGCCAACGCCATCCGCCGCAGCCGCGCCGGCCTCAGCGATCCGAACCGCCCCATCGGATCGTTCCTGTTCATCGGTCCGACGGGAGTGGGCAAGACCGAGCTCGCCCGATCGCTCGCCGACTTCTTGTTCGACGACGAGCGAGCGATGGTGCGCATCGACATGTCGGAGTACATGGAGAAGCACTCGGTGAGTCGTCTGATCGGCGCGCCTCCCGGCTACGTCGGGTACGACGAGGGAGGCCAGCTCACCGAAGCCGTGCGTCGTCGGCCGTACTCGGTGGTGCTGCTCGACGAGATCGAAAAGGCCCACGCCGACGTGTTCAACGTGTTGTTGCAACTCCTCGACGACGGCCGTCTCACCGATGGGCAGGGTCGCACGGTCGACTTCACCAATGTGGTGCTCATCATGACGTCGAACCTGCCGGGCGATCCGAGGGACTTCTTCCGTCCCGAGTTCGTCAACCGCATCGACGACATCGTGCGCTTCGCATCGCTCGATCGCACGGCATTGGCCAGCATCGTCGAGATCCAACTCGATCACCTCCGTCGCCGTTTGGCCGATCGTCGCATCACCCTCGAGATCGCACCCGAGGCCGTGAACCTGCTGACCGAGCGCGGGTTCGATCCGGCGTTCGGGGCTCGCCCGCTGAAGCGGGTCATCCAGCGGGATCTGGGCGACCCGCTCGCCATGGCGCTGCTCGAGGGCCGATACAGCGACGGCGACACCGTGAGCGTCGGGATCGACGGCGACGGCGGGTTCACGTTCGCCTGAACCGGGCCGATCGGTGTGCGAAGCTGACGCCATGACCGGACACGTCGACGTCGACCTCACCTCGTTCGCCTGCCCGCGCTGTGGGTCGACGGTGGGAGAGGACTACTACGGGCCGTGCAGCACCTGTCGCGCCCAGCTCCAGGCGGTCTTCAGCGGCGAGTCTCGCGAGGTCGAGGCTGCTGCCTACGAACCGAAGATGAACGTCACCCCCAACGCCGTTGCCTCCAAGGAGTGACATGGCGACCGACCTGACGGCACTCGTCGATCCGGCCACCACGGTGGTGATCACCATGGAGTGCCAGCGGGCGGTCATCGGCGACCTGTCGCCGTTCGACGAGCTGCGTGACGCAGCCGCAGCAGCCGGGGTGCTCCGCAACGGGCCGCGGCTGTGCGCCGGCGCCCGCGCCGCAGGTGTTCGGGTTCTGCACGCCACGGCCGAACGGCGTGCGGACGGTGCGGGATCGGTGACGAACTGTCGCATGCTCGCGGCGTCGGCTCGTCCCCGAGACGACGGCCGGTCGATCCTGTCGGGCACACCGGGCGCAGAGCTCGTCGCCTCGTTCGGTCCCGAACCCGAGGACCTGGTCGTGCCGCGGCTCCATGGCCTCACCCCGTTCACGTCCACATCGCTCGATCAGCTGGCGCGGAACCTGGGCGCCCGCACGCTGGTGGTCGCCGGTGTGTCGGTGAACATCGGCGTGCTCGGCTTGGTCATCTCGGCTGTCGACCTGGGCTATCAGGTGGTCATCGCCGAGGACGCGGTTGCCGGGGTGCCACTCGAGTACGGCCGGCTGGTGCTCGACAACACCGTCGCGCTACTCGCCACCCGTGCGTCGACCGACGCAATCGTGTCGGCGTGGGAGGCTGCGGGAGCAGTTCCGTGATCCGCCACTGTCCGCATGGCTCCGCATTGCCTAGTCTCTGCGCGAGGCCCGCTGTCGGCGGCGCCGGCGAAAGGGTGAAATCGAAGCCATGAGCGACGACGCCGAGTCCAGCGACACACCGAATCCCGAGGGACGACGCCGCGTCGTCGTGGGTGTCGAGGGATCGGGCGGCGCCCGCTCTGCGTTGCGCTGGGCGATCGGCGAGGCCCGCCACCGCAACGCCGTCGTCGAGGTGGTCACTGCGTACTCGACCACCTATGTGCCGGCGTCACCGGATTTCAACTACGTGCCGCTCGATCCCGTTGATCTCGAGGGAGAGGTCGAACGTATGCAGGCGGCAGTGGTCGACGAAGTGTTGGCGTCGGTCGATGCCACCGGTGTCGAGGTGCTTCGTCGCGTGGTGCGGGGCCGTCCTGCGGATGCATTGATCAAGGCCGCCCACGGTGCCGACATGTTGGTGGTCGGGTCCCGGGGCCGCGGGGGCTTTCGTGGCCTGCTGCTGGGCTCGGTGAGCCAGTCGATCGCCCACCACGGTGACTGCCCAGTCGTCATCGTGCGACCCGACCTGGACTGCTGAGGCTCGGTGTGGCGGTCGCTGCACCGCAGCGACCGCCACACCTGCTCGAACCGTCAGACGGTGCGGCGCGTGGTGCGCAGCACCATGGCACCCGCTGCGACGATGGCCAGCGCAGCGATGACCAGCAGCATCGACTCGACACCGGTCTCGGCGAGTTCCGCGTCGCCGCCGTCGGCTGCGGCATCGTCGGCGCCTTCGCCCTCGCCGTCATCGGTGCCCTCGACGGCACCGTCGTCTGCGGCAGCCTCGTCGCCGCCCTCGCCGCCCTCGCCGCCACCGACGGTGATCACGGCGGCAGCGGCCTCGCTCTGGGCTGCGTCACCAGCAGCGACGGCCAACCCACCTTCGGGGACATCGAAGGTCACCGTGACCTCGAACGCGCCGTCGGCCGGCGTGGCCGGTGTCAGGTTGGCGGTGTCGCAGGTGGCGGAGTCGATGTCGGCCGCGTCGCCCGATGCCGGGGCCTCGCAGGGAAGGATGAAGACCGGCGGGGCTGCGGTCCATCCGGCCCCGGTGATGGTGAACTCGGCCTCGCCGGGGGCGTCGACGCTCGCCGGTTCGACGGTGATCGACGGCCCGTCCTGGGCGCCCGCGGCGCCGGACCAGCCGGCGAGGGCCAGCATGGTCACGGCGATGATGGTCAGGGTCTTGCGCATGGGTGGTCTCCTCGTCGGGCTCGGCGACGCGGTCGCAGACGCAGGGTCGACCCCAACGGGCCGACCCGACGACCAGTCCCGCCCTGTCGGGCCCCTTCCGGTGGTGTGTCGACCGCGGACCGTATCGGTCGCTACTGGGGCGAGGAAATTGGCGCCCAGCACATTCGAGCGCATAGCATCCCCCGATTTTCACCGACGGTCGGTCCGCGCCCACTCACTGTGGGATACCCGGTATCCCGGACGCGAGAGTGGCCCGAGCTCCGAAGAGCCCGGGCCACTCTCTACGTCGCGATGATCGCGGCGCGGAGCCGCTGATCGAAGCGTCGGGTGGGATCAGACGCGACCCACGCGGCGGGTGCTGGTCAGCACCATGGCGCCGGCGGCCAGCACGGCGATGCCGATGATGGCGAGCAGGCCGGACTCGATGCCGGTCTCGGCGAGTTCTTCACCTTCGGCCATCTCGTCGGTCTCGGCGACCGCTTCGGCTTCGGCGTCGCCTTCGGCCATCTCTTCGCCTTCGCCTTCAGCAGCAGCTTCGCCTTCGCCTTCGGCAGCGGCGCCGACGGTGATCAATGCGGAAGCGCTCTCGCTCTGGGCTGCGTCGCCGGCTGCGATGGCCAATCCGCCCTCGGGCACGTCGTAGGTCACCGTGACCTCGAACGAGCCGTCGGCCGGCGTGGCCGGCGTCAGGTTGGCGGTGTCGCAGGTCGCGGAGTCGACGTCGGCGATATCGCCAGATGCGGGGGCCTCGCACGGAAGGACGAACACCGGCGGCGCTGCGGTCCAGCCCTCGCCCGTGACGGTGAACTCGGCCTCGCCTGCGGCATCGACGCTCGAGGGCTCGACGGTGATCGACGGTCCGTCCTGTGCGGCCGCCGGTGTGGCGAACACGCTCACCATGGCGATAGCGGCACCGAGCATCAAAATCTTTGCTTTTGTCATTGAGTGAATCCCTCCCTGGATCCGATGGTCCCAGCCGATCGGTACCGGCATGTGGGCATGTCGTGGCTCGGACTGGTCCCGGCCCCTGCGGGCGCACACTAGCCGCAGCAGTCAACCGATGCGCCAATTGGATTCGTTCACCCCCACGAAAGTGCCGATCGGGTGGTGGTGGCGACTACGGACAGTGGCCGTCGGGCGTCGGCCGCACGAGCTGCGCCCGTGCGTCGTCGATCGCATCGTGCACCCAACACCCGGGGACATGGTCGTTGACGAGCCCCATCGCCTGCATGAACGCATAGACGGTCGTGGGCCCCACCCATGTCCAGCCGCGCCGCTTCAGATCGCCGGCCAAGCGTGTGGACGTCGGCGTCGACGAGGGCACCGGCGCGCCCGGCGGTGCCTCGCCCTCCGGCCCGGACGGCTCGAAGGACCACAGATACGTGGCCAGCGAGCCGAACTCGTCGATCAACTCGAGGGCACGTCGTGCGTTGTTGACGGTCGACTCGATCTTGCGGCGATGCCGCACGATGCCGGCGTCGCCGAGCAACCGCTCGATGTCGTCGGCGCCGAACGCTGCGACGAGGGTGGGATCGAAGCCGGCGAACGCAGTCCGGAAGTTCTCGCGTTTGCGCAAGATGGTGATCCACGCCAGCCCCGATTGAAATCCCTCGAGGCAGAGCTTTTCGAACAAGGTGATGTCGTCGGTGGTCGGCCGACCCCATTCCCGGTCGTGGTAGTCGATGTACAACGGGTCGTGGCCGGGCCACCAACATCGGGTCCGGCCGTCGTCGCCGATTCGCAGATGGTCGCTCATGACGTCGCCCCCGGGGTCCGGTGCGAACGCCGGGTGGGCCGGCTCGGACGGTCGGTCGTCATGGGGCGCAACCGTACCGTCGCGACGAACGGGCTCTCGGCGCGGCGGCGACCGGGCATCGCTGCGCAGGATGCGTCGGCCGGCGCTGCCCGGGCTGGTGTCGGAACCGGCCGCGGGACGTCGCCGCCGCGTATCGTCGGGCCTCATGGATCTTCGTGCCGAACTGATCGAGATCATCCGCGCCAAGGGGCTCCGGCGCCTGCCCGAGCCGGTGCAGCTGGCGTCGGGGGCGATGAGCTCGGACTTCGTCGACGGCAAGCTCGCACTGGCGCACTTCGACGACCTCGAGCTCGCCGAGCCGCGCCATCGTCGATGCGCTGACGCTGGCGGGCGTCGACTTCGACGCGGTGGCGGGCCCGACGCTCGGCGCCGACGCGCTCACCATCGGCATCGCCGGCGTGAAGCGGTGCCGATGGTTCTTCGTGCGCAAGGAGCCCAAGGGGCAGAGGTACCAACCAGCTCGTCGAGGGTGCGCGCCTCGGTGACGGCGATCGCGTCGTCGTCGTCGAGGACGCCATCACCACCGGTGGCTCGTTGCTCAAGGCCGTCGACGCCATCGCCGCGACCGGCGCGACGCCGGTCGCCGTGGTGACGCTGATCGACCGCGGCGACGTCGCCCGCCCGCTCATCGAAGCGCGCGGCCTCGTCTATGTCCCGATGGCCACCTACACCGACCTCGGCATCGACCCCGTCCTGCCCGTCTGAACCCCATCTCGTCATGGTCATCCACCGTCACGGTGGATGACCATGACGAGATCCGGCGAAGATGGTCCACGACCGCGAGCAAGGACAGCATCATGCGCAGCACCGAGGCCGACACCACCGAGGCCGACACCACCGAGGTGGTCGCCGACAAGGACCCCGGGGCCGGGCTCGGCGGCCGGGTCCGGCTCCCGAACAGCGACACCCGCATCGGGCCCCTCGGCCACCTGGCCGCCGAGCGCCAGCGGCTCGCTGCGCTCCAGTGGGCGCACTTCGACGCCGAACCCCTGGCCGCCACGATCGGCGCCGAGCTCAGCGGCGTCGACCTCTGCCAGGACCTTCCCCAGCCGGTCATCGACGAGATCCAGCAGGCGCTGCTCGAGTACAAGGTGGTCTTCTTCCGCGACCAGCCCCTGAGTTCTGAGCACCACGTCGCCTTCGCGAAGCGCTTCGGGGACCTGGAGATCCACCCGTTCATCCCGTCGAACACCGGCGTGCCCGAACTCGTCCGGTTCGAAAAGGACGCCGAGGCCGGCGGCTACGAGAACGGCTGGCACCACGATGTCACCTGGCGCGAGTGCCCGTCGAAGGGCGCAATCCTGCACGCGATCCACGTGCCGCCCACCGGTGGCGACACCGTGTTCAGCGACGCCAACGCCGCGTACGAAGGCCTCGACGACGCCGTCAAGGCCGAGATCGACGGCATGGTCGCCGTGCACGACTTCATGCAGGCCTTCGGTCGCCAGGTCCCGCCCGACAAGATGGCCGAGATGCGGGCGCAGTACCCGACGGTCGAGCACCCCGTCGTCAGCCGTCATCCCGAGACCGGGCGGCCGCTGCTGTACGTCAACCGGTTCTTCGTGAGCCACCTGGTGGGCTGCGACGACGACCGCGGGCGTGAGTTGCTCGAGCTGTTGTGTCGGCAGTTCGAGACGACCGAGTACCAGTGCCGGTTCCGATGGGCCCCCGACTCGGTGGCGTTCTGGGACAACCGTGCCGTGCAGCACTATGCCTGCAGCGACTATTGGCCCGATGTGCGAGTGATGGAGCGGGCGAGCATCATGGGGTCCCGTCCCGCCTGACCCGCCACCGAGGCGTGTCCCGAGCCGAGGTGCCCGAGCCTCGCCCCTTTTGTGCCGGTCGGCAGTATTGGAATCTGCGAGCAGCGCGCGTAGCATTGGCACTCGCCGACCGAGAGTGCCAAAGAGGCCTCGCCACCGGTCGTGCCGAACACTTCCGTTCCATATGTTTGAGGAGACGCGCAGACATGAACCTGCAGCCACTGGAGGACCGGCTCATCGTCCGGCCCGGTGAGTCCGAGGCGACCACGGCATCCGGCCTGGTCATTCCCGACACCGCCAAGGAAAAGCCCCAGCAGGGCGAGGTACTCGCAGTCGGTCCGGGCAAGCGCTCCGACCAGACCGGCGAGATCATCCCCGTCGACGTATCGGTCGGCGACACCGTCGTCTACTCGAAGTACGGCGGCACCGAGATCAGCAGCGGCGGCGAGGACCTTCTCATCCTCTCGTCCCGTGACGTGCTCGCGATCGTCAAGTAGGAGCCGCCCTCATGCCGAAGATCCTCAAATTCGACGAAGACGCGCGCCGCAAGCTCGAAGCCGGCGTCAACCACCTGGCTGACGCCGTCAAGGTCACGCTCGGCCCCAAGGGCCGCAACGTGGTCCTCGACAAGAAGTTCGGCGCCCCCACCATCACCAACGACGGCGTGTCCATCGCCCGCGAGGTCGAGCTCGAAGATCCCTTCGAGAACATGGGCGCCCAGCTCGTGAAAGAGGTCGCCACCAAGACCAACGACGTCGCCGGTGACGGCACCACGACGGCAACGGTCCTGGCGCAGGCGATGATCAAGGAAGGCCTTCGCAACGTCGCCGCCGGTGCCAACCCCATGGTGCTCAAGCGCGGCATCCAGCAGGCCGTCGATGCCGCCGTGGCCTCGATCCAGAAGCAGGCCGTGCAGGTCGCCAGCGATGCCAAGCAGATCGCCAACGTCGCCAGCATCTCCGCCGCCGACACCGAGATCGGCAAGATCCTCGCCCAGGCCATCGACAAGGTCGGCAAGGACGGCGTGGTCACGGTCGAGGAGTCCAACACCTTCGGGATGGAACTCGACTTCACCGAGGGCATGCAGTTCGACAAGGGCTTCTTGTCGCCGTACTTCGTGACCGACGCCGAGCGTCAAGAAGCGGTCCTCGACGACCCGTACATCCTGTTCAACCAGGGCAAGATCTCCTCGGTCCAGGACATGCTGCCGCTGCTCGAGAAGGTCATGCAGGCAGGCAAGCCGCTGCTGATCATCGGCGAGGACGTCGAAGGCGAAGCCCTGGCGACCCTCGTGGTGAACAAGATCCGTGGCACCTTCAACTCGGTCGCCGTCAAGGCCCCCGGGTTCGGTGAGCGTCGCAAGGCGATGTTGCAGGACATGGCCATCCTCACCGGTGGTCAGGTCATCGCCGAAGAGGTCGGTCTCAAGCTCGACGGGGTCACCCTCGACCTGCTCGGTACCGCTCGCAAGGTGATCATCACCAAGGACGACACCACGATCATCGAAGGCGCCGGCACCAAGGCCGACGTCGAGGGTCGGGTCGCCCAGATCCGTGCCGAGATCGACAACACCGACTCGGACTGGGATCGCGAGAAGCTCCAGGAGCGCCTCGCCAAGCTGGCCGGCGGCGTCGCCGTCGTCCAGGTCGGCGCAGCCACCGAGGTGGAGCTCAAGGAGAAGAAGCACCGCATCGAAGACGCCCTGTCGGCGACTCGCGCGGCCATCGAGGAAGGTGTGGTCGCCGGTGGCGGCACCGCCCTGCTCCGGGCCCGTGCTGCTGTCGACAAGGTCGCCAAGTCGCTCGAGGGCGACGAGGCCACCGGTGCCCGCATGGTGTCGCACTCGCTCAGCGCTCCGGCGAAGCTCATCGCCGAGAACGCCGGCTATGAGGGGTCGATCATCGTCCGCGAGATCGAGAACGAAAAGGGCTCGATCGGCTTCAACGCTGCCAAGGGCAAGCACGAGGACCTGATCAAGTCCGGTGTCATCGACCCGGCCAAGGTCACCCGTGCGGCGCTGCAGAACGCAGCGTCGATCGCAGCGATGCTCCTCACCACCGAGGTGCTCGTGGCGGACAAGCCCGAGGAAGAGCCGGCCATGCCCATGGGCGGCGGCGACCCGATGGGTGGCATGGGCGGTATGGGTGGCATGGGCGGCATGATGTAGCCCACGCCTCGCAGGCGTAACGAACAACACGAACGGCCGGGCCCCGCGGGCCCGGCCGTTTCTGTTTTCGTGATCACCGCCGGCGGCTCGAGACGGGCAGCCGGTGGTCAGACGGCCACGTAGTCGTCGAGCTTCGGGGCGGCCATCTCTTCGCGGAAGCGGCCGAAGGTGAACGGCCAGGCGAAGGGGATGCCCCGGTCGTCGAGATACCAGCTGCGACATCCCGTTGCCCACACCGTGGTCTTGGCGGCCTCGACGCGTTCGTCGTCGAAGCGTTGCGCGGCTTCCTCGGTGACCTCGGCACGGGCGATGGCGCCCCGCTCGACGGTGTCGATCATCGCCAGGGCGTAGTCCATCTGGAGTTCGGCGGTGGAGATCAGCGAGAAGTTGCCCACGGGTGAGTTGGGCCCGTTCAGCATGAACATGTTGGGGAACTTCGGGATCGCGACCGCCAGATAGGCCGTGGGGCGCTGCGCCCACACCTCGTCGAGCAGGACCCCGTCGACGCCGACGATGTCCATCGGGCGCATGAACCGGTCCACGTGGAAGCCGGTGGCCAGCACCACCACGTCGAGTTCGTGCAGGGTGCCATCGGCGGTGCGGACGCCGGCGGGCTCGATCCGCTCGATCGCCTCGGTGACCACCTCGACGGTCGGGTCGGTCACGGCGTCGTACCAGTTGTGCGACACCACCAGGCGCTTGCACGCCGCCCGGTAGCTGGGGGTGAGCTTGGCCCGTAGTTCGGGATCGTCGATGGTGGCCAGCGCCTCGGTGCAGCGGGCCTCGAGGTCGTCGACCATCGTGGAGTTCCGGTCGAGGATCGCCGTGGCGAACCCGTCGTTGAAGCCGGTCGACATGCGTCTCGTGGAGGTCGCGCAGGACGTCGGCGTCGGTGCGGAAGATCTCCTTCTGCTCCTCGGAGTACTCGACGTCGTCGACCGGCACCACCCACTGCGCCGTGCGCTGGAAGAGCGTGAGCTTCTCGACGGTGCCGGCGAGTGCGCCGGTGATCTGCACACCGGACGAGCCGGTGCCGATGAGTCCGACGCGGCGTCCGTCGGTGGACACCGAGTGGTCCCACTGCGCCGAATGGAACATGGGCCCCGCGAAGCTGTCGAGGCCCTCGATGTCGGGGCGCTTCGGGTGATGGAGGATGCCGGTGGCGGCGATCACGTACCGGAACCGGTCGGTGTGGCCCGCGGCGGTGGCGAGCTCCCAGTCGTCGCCCGACCACTCGCAGCGGGCCACGGCATCACCGAAGCGGATCAACGGGGTGACGCCGTAGCGGTCGGCGACATCGGTGAAGTACTGCTGGATCTCCTCGCCGGGCGACGCGAAGTGACTCCACTCCGGGTTGAGGGCGAAGGAGTAGCTGTAGATGTGCGACGGCACGTCGCAGGCGATGCCGGGATAGGTGTTCTCGCGCCAGGTGCCGCCGACCCGATCGGCCTTTTCGAACACGGTCACGTCGTGGCCGGCCTCGCGCAGCTTGATCGCGGCGAGGATGCCCGACATCCCCGCACCGATGACGGCCGACCGGGGTGCTGAATCGCTGGAGCTCATGACCGGTCAGTATGGTCGCCGCCCGACGCCGGTGCTGACGGGTCGTCAGATTCGACCGGGCGGCGGTCGCCGATCGACCCACGTCATCGCCGATCAGCCGAGCGACACGATGGCGGGCGGTAGCCTCCACGCCATGCACGACCCTCGAGTGACCGGCCCCACGCCCCGTCTCGGCCGGTGGCCGGGATGGGTTGCCGAGGCCGAGACGGTCTAGCCGCGTGGCCACGCGGCCCCGCGGTGGCCCCCAGCGCATACCGCGCCCGGACGGCGCCCGACCCGGCGCGCCCGCGCCATGGCAGGGTGTGCCCGCGGTCGACACGACGATCCCGGCCATCGAGACCGCGCTCACCGTCGGTCGCAGCGCCGACGCCACCAACCAGCCGCGTCCCGAGGACCCGGCCCGTCGCCGGTCGGCGGTCCTGATCCCGCTCTATGAGACCGAGGGCGAGACCTGGATCGTGTTCACCCGGCGCGCGTCGCACATGCGGTCGCACTCGCTCGAGGTGTCGTTCCCCGGTGGCGCCGTCGACCCCGACGACACCGACCTGTGGTTCACCGCCCGCCGCGAAGCCCACGAAGAGATCGGTCTCGATCCCGAGCTTCCCCGCCAGATCGGCCGCCTCGACCCCTTCACCACCGTCGGCAGCGGGTCGTGGGTGACGCCCATCGTCGGCGCCCTGCCGGGGTCGCCGGTGCTGCGGGCCAGCGAAGCCGAGGTCGAACACGTCCTCCATGTCCGCCTCGACGACCTGTTGCGTCCCGATCTGTACCGCGAAGAGCTGTGGCCCATCGCCGGCACCGAGCGTCCGGTGACCTTCTTCGATCTCGTCGGCGACACCATCTGGGGAGCGACGGCGGCGATGCTGCGCCAGCTGTTGACCCTGATCGCAACGGAATCCCCGCCAGGCCACGCACGGTGAGCAGGGGCCTGCGCGCCGCAGGATAGGGTGATCCATTCGCACGGGCCGAGTGGTAGCGCCGAGGAGTAGGGCAGTGGCTGAGATCGAGATCGGGCTGGGGAAGTCGGGACGTCGGGCCTACGGGTTCGACGACATCGCCATCGTGCCGAGCCGGCGCACCCGCGACCCCGAAGACGTCGACATCACCTGGGAGATCGACGCGTTCAGCTTCGACCTCCCGCTCATGGCCGCCGCCATGGACGGTGTGGTCAGCCCCGAGACCGCCATCGAGATCGGGCGCCTCGGTGGCGTCGCGGTGTTGAACCTCGAAGGGCTCTGGACCCGCTACGAGGACCCGGAACCGCTGCTCGACGAGATCGCCCAACTCGACGCCGACAAGGCCACCCTGCGCATGCAGGAGATCTATGGCGCACCGATCATCCCCGAGCTGATCCCCGAGCGCATCGCGCAGATCAACGAGGCCGGGGTGACGTCGTGCGTGTCGGTCACGCCGCAGCGCACCGCAGCCCTGGCTCCCCAGATCCTCAAGTCCGAGCTCGACCTGTTGGTCATCCAGGGCACCGTCGTCACCGCCGAACACGTCTCCAAGACCGCCGAGCCCCTGAACCTCAAGGAGTTCGTGCGCGAGGTACCGCTGCCGGTCATCGTCGGTGGCTGCGCGTCCTACGAAGCGGCACTGCACCTGATGCGCACCGGTGCCGCCGGCGTGCTCGTCGGTGTCGGTCCCGGTCACGCCTGCACCAGCCGTGGTGTCCTCGGCATCGGTGTGCCCCAGGCCACCGCCATCGCCGACGCCCGAGCGGCTCGCATGCGTCACCTCGACGAGACCGGCGTGTACGTGCACGTCATCGCCGACGGCGGCATGGCCACCGGCGGCGACATCGCCAAGGCGATCGTCTGTGGCGCCGACGCCGTCATGGTCGGCTCGCCCCTCGCCGCTGCCCACGAGGCGCCCGGCCAGGGCTACCACTGGGGCATGGCCACCTTCCATCCCACCCTTCCCCGTGGCGCCCGTGTGCAGACCCACCAGCGCGGAAGCCTCGAGGAGATCCTCGTCGGCCCTGCCCGCGAGAACGACGGCCGCCTCAACCTCTTCGGTGCGCTGCGCACGTCGATGGCCACCTGCGGCTACCAGTCCCTCAAGGAGTTCCAGAAGGCCGAGGTCATGGTGGCCCCGGCGCTGCAGACCGAGGGCAAGTACCTCCAGAAGCAACAAGGCATCGGGATGGGCTGAGGCCGCATCGGCCCTCGTCTCGTTTCGTTCCTTCGTCGTTCGCCCCCCGAGCCCGCGGAGTAGTTCCCCTTGTCCGAGTCGACCCCCACCGTTCTCGTCGTCGACTTCGGCGCCCAGTACGCCCAGCTGATCGCCCGCCGGGTCCGTGAGGCCAACGTCTACAGCGAGATCGTCTCGCACCGCACCACCGCCGCCGAGTTCGCCGAGCGTGCCCCGGCCGGCATCATCTTGAGCGGTGGCCCGAAGTCGGTCCGCGTCGAGGGCGCCCCGGTCATCGACCCCGGCGTGTACGACCTCGGCATCCCGATCCTGGGCATCTGCTACGGCGCGCAGCTGATCGCCAGCCAGCTCGGCGGCGAGGTCAGCCGCTACGAGGCCGGCGAGTACGGCCGCACCGCGCTCAGCGTCGACGCCGACGGCGGACGTCTGCTCGACGGACTCCCCGCCGAGCAGTCGGTGTGGATGAGCCACTTCGACGCGATCAGCGCCGTCCCCGACGGGTTCACCGCCGTGGCCCACACGGCGAACGCGCCGGTCGCCGCGTTCGAGAGCGACCACATCTACGGCGTGCAGTACCACCCCGAGGTGTCGCACACCCCCCACGGCCAGGCCGTGATCGAACGCTTCGTCGACCTCGCCGGCATCGACCGCACCTGGACCATGGCCAACGTCATCGACGAACAGGTCGAGGCCATCCGAGCCCAGGTCGGCGACGGCCGGGCCATCTGTGGTCTGTCCGGCGGCGTCGACTCCGCCGTCGCTGCCGCCCTGGTGCACCGGGCCATCGGGCCCCAGCTCACGTGCGTGTTCGTCGACACCGGGCTCATGCGCAAGGACGAGGGCCGCCAGGTCGTCGAGACGTTCCAACGCTCCCAGGGCATCGAGCTCATCCACGTGCGCGCCGCAGATGAGTTCTTCGACAAGCTGACCGGGGTCACCGAACCCGAGGCCAAACGCAAGGCCATCGGCGAGCTGTTCATCCGGCTGTTCGAGCGGGCGTCCGGCGGCATCAGCGATGCCCAGTTCCTGGTGCAGGGCACGCTGTATCCCGACGTCATCGAGTCCGGCAGCGAACACGCGTCGACCATCAAGAGCCACCACAACGTCGGTGGGCTGCCCGACGACATGGAGTTCGAGCTCGTCGAGCCCCTGCGGGCGCTGTTCAAGGACGAGGTACGCGCGGTCGGTTCCCAGCTCGGTCTGCCCGACGAGATCGTGCATCGCCAGCCGTTCCCCGGCCCGGGCCTCGGGGTGCGCATCATCGGCGAGGTCACCCGCGACAAGGTGGCAACGCTGCAGGAGGCCGACGCCATCGTCCGCGACGAGCTGGCCAAGGCCGGTCTCGAACGCGAGATCTGGCAGAGCTTCGCGGTGCTGCCCGACATCCGCGCCGTGGGCGTGCAGGGCGACGAGCGCACCTACGGCTATCCCGATCATCATCCGGGCGGTCACCAGCGAGGACGCGATGACCGCCGACTGGGCCCGCATCCCCTACGACGTGCTCGAGTCGATGAGCAGTCGCATCATCAACGAGGTCCCCGGCGTCAACCGGGTGGCCTACGACATCACGTCGAAGCCGCCCGGCACCATCGAGTGGGAGTGACCCGGTGAGCGCGACCGACGCGAGCACCCGATCCTGCCGGCGACGTCGACGTGGTCGATCTGTTCATCCGGGCCTCGGCAGCCTTCGGCGGCCAGGTCGTGGCGATGAGCGACGAGCAGTGGCTCGAACCGACGCCGTGCCCCGAGTGGAATGCGTTGGCGGTGTGCGCCCACGTCGTGCTCGGCGAGGCACAGGTGACCGAGATGATCGCCGGTCACGCACCGGCCGTCCGACCGCGAGATGGACGTCGGCATCCTCGGCTCGGACCCGGTGTCCGCCTGGCGGGGCACGGCGCTGCGCGCCATCGAGGAGGTGCGCGTCGCCGACCTCGACGCGCTCGTCGAGCACCCGCTGGGACGGCAGCCGCTGCGGCGGGTGGTGGGCTTCCGGATCACCGACAACCTGGTCCACGCATGGGACCTGTCGGTGGTGCGGGGCGACCCGCTGCGACCTCGATCCCGAGATCGCGTCGTGGTGCCTCGACTTCTGGCTCCCGCTGGCCGATCAGCTCGCCGGCTCGGCGTACTTCGGCCCCATGACCGAACCCGCCGACGACACCCCCGGCGCTCGCTTGCTGGCGCTGTTGGGCCGCTCGGCCTGACCGCCGCCCGGCGGTGACGCCGGCCGATGATGGTCAGGTGATCGTCAGTGTCGTGCTCGAAGCCAGCCGGGTTCCATCGGGATCCTCGAAGCGAAGCGCGCCATCGCAGTCGATCACGCGTGCGTCGTAGCGGCCCGAGGCGAAGCGCACGAACGCCGATGCACCCGGGGGCACGGGGTCGTCGATGCGATTCACGCCGAATGACAGCGTCCCGCTCGGAGCGAACTGCACCACGCAGAGGGCGGTGTCGGTGTCGTTGATCACCTCGATCTCGATCTCCTCGCGGGTGCCGCCGACGTGGATCGAATGGGTGAACACCGGGCCACATCGTGTGCCAGATGGACGACACCGAATCCGCCGCGTCCGATCTCGGCCACGGGCTCGAGTCCGTCGATGTGCAACTCCAACGGTGCGTTCTCCTCGATGCGTAGCGGTAGCGACGGGCGCTGTCCGGTCAGCCCCGGACGCGGACCGGGTCGGTGCCGTCCCAGTCGCGGGCTTCGGCGACGGCCTTGGCGCGTCCGGCGCGGACGGCGTCGGGGAGGTCGCCCAGTTCGATGACGACGCCGTCGCTGCCTCGGAGGTAGGCGAAGCGGATGCCGGCGAGTGACCCTTCCTGGGCGACGGTCATCCCGGCGTCGAGCGCAGCGGCGAGCGCGGCGTCGTAGTCGTCGGGGTAGAAGCAGACGTGCTGGGCGCCCTCGCCGAAGGTGTCGAGCATCTCGAGGTACATCGACGGGTGGTCGTCGTGCTGGGCGATGAGCTCGATCTGGACGTCGCCGGTGTAGGCGGTGGCCATCCCGAAGTCGATCGGGGTGGGGGTGCCCTCGTAGGTGAAGTGGTCGAGGGGCACGTGGGGCATGACGCGCCACGGTCCGATGCCGGTGGTGTCGAACCAGGTCTGGGCGGCGGCCTCGAGATCGTGGACGACGTAGCCGATCTGGCCGACGGGTCCGAACAACGAGCGCAGCGTCGAGTCGGTCATGACGTCGAGGGTACGCGTCCGGTCGTCGGCCGTGCCCGGATCGGGCCGCGTCCGGCCATCGGTTCCGGCGCCGAAACGTGCTGCAGGGCAGACGATTTTCGGCGCCGGTTCCGGCTGGCCATCGGTTCTGGCGCCGAAACGTGTCGCCAGGGCGACGTGTTTCGGCGCCAGTCGAGGTGGCCGTCGGGCCTCTGGGCCGGTCGTGCGCGAACGGCGGCGCGCCGGTGCAGTAGGGTGCGCCGCCATGGCAAAGGTCTCGATCATCGCAAAGCTCACCACCGCCGAGGAGAACGTCGCCGCGTTCGAGGACGCGCTGGCCTCCATGGTCACCGCATCCGACGAAG
This sequence comes from uncultured Acidimicrobiaceae bacterium, assembly GCA_963716795.1. GTDB lineage: Bacteria > Actinomycetota > Acidimicrobiia > Acidimicrobiales > UBA8592 > CAVQUE01. The sequence continues at coordinate 843,213 of CAVQUE010000015.1, forward strand.
AACCCGGTCTCGAGATCTACTCGGTGCACAAGGATCCGAACACCGTCGGTGTCTACTGGTTCTTCGAGCTCTACACCGACGGCGATGCCCTCGGCGTCCATGGCGCAGGCGAGCGGCATGAAGGCCGCGATGGGTGCCCTCGGCGGTCTGCTCGCCGGTGCCCCCGAGATCAGCGTTCTCGAGCCCACCGTCGCGAAGGGTCTGTCGCTCTGACAGCCCCCATGGGCGGCTGACACGCAGACCGTCGGCCGAGGACACCGACGGCCATGCGCCGTGGGCAGGCGGCGACGACGGCTGGCGAGCTCGTCATGAGTGGCCTTCGTCGCGCGCTCCAGCGGTAGCCTGCCCCCCGGATCGAATCACCGTCGACGACGCACCGGGAGCACACGTGGAAGACCGCTGGATCACCGACTGGACGCCGAGCCCGCGCTGGCCGCACTACACCCGCGCCAATGCCGGTGAGGTGCTGCCGACCCCGGCCAGCCCGCTCGGCCAGACGTTCACCTGGGACAAGGGGATCTGTCTCGGTTGGCGCGACGGCTATGTCCGCCAGGGCTTCATCGCCCCCGGTGAGATGGCCGACGAGCGCCCCGAGGCCTGCGGGTTCTTCGGCGGCTACTTCTACATCAACCTCGCCAACGTCCGGATGCAGGGCGTGCGCAGCCCTGCGGTCACCGTCGAACAGCTCGACATGGCGTTCTTCGGCGACCACCCCGACGTGCCGCCCTACGTCGAGCATCCCGACGACGTCAGGCCCGAGCTCACCGAGGCCATCGGCGCGCATCTCGGCTGGGTGCTGTCCACCAGCACCTGGCAGGAGTTCGACGACTCCAAGGCCGAGACCATCGCCATGCGAGCGAACCGTCCCGACCTGTCGGCGATGTCGCCCGCCGAGCTCGTCGCCTACGCCCGGGCCACGCAGCCGCTGCTGGTGCGCCTGTTCGAAGAGCACACGGTCACCTCGTCGAGCTCGGGCATCGCCCCGGGCATCTTGTTCGCCGATCGGTCAGGCCATCGGCGACCCGAGCGTGCCCATGGCGCTCATCGCCGGCATCGGCGAGGTCGACTCCGCCGAACCGTCCTATGTGCTGTGGGACATGTCGCGCATGGTCGCCGGCTCCGAGGAGCTGACCGCCGCCTTCGATGCCGGGGTCGCCGGCCTGCTCGGTCGACTCGCCGACTCGGGTTCGGCCGACGCCCAGGCGTTCCTCGCCGCTGGGACGACTTCTCGCTCCGGTTCGGGTCCCGTGGCCCCAACGAGTGGGAGATCATCGCCGACACCTGGGAGACACGACCCGAGATCGCGCTGGCGCTGATCGACCGCATCCGGTTCCAGTCCGACGACGAGTCGCCCACCAAGCGCAACGCCACCAAGGCCGCCGAGCGCGAGGCCCTCACCGCCGAGGTCCGGGCCAAGGTCGCCGCACTGGGCGACGACGAGCTGATGGGCCAGTTCGAGGGCGCGCTCATCGCCGGCGAACCAGATGTCGTTCCGCGAGCGCACCAAGACCAACATCGTCCGCGTCGTCCACGAGGGCCGCATGGCGTTCCGCGAGCTCGGCCGCCAGATGCACGCCGCCGGCCACGTCGGCGATCCGCTCGACGTGTTCATGCTGACCGACGACGAGCTCGACGCCTACGTCGCCGATCCCGCATCGTTCACCGACACCCTCGCCCAGCGCCGCGCCGACTACGTCGAGCTGGGCACGCTGCAGCCGCCGTTCTTCATCAAAGACGGCGACGTGCCGCCCATCGGCAGCTGGCCGAAGAAGGGCGCCGAGGCCGTCGAGGTCGCCACGCCCGGCACGGTGCTCCAGGGTGTGCCCGGTTGTCCCGGCATCGTGCGCGGCACGGCCCGTGTCGTGCTCGATCCCACCGACCCGATGGCGCTCGAACCCGGCGACATCCTCGTCGCACCGCTCACCGACCCGGCGTGGACGCCGCTGTTCATGGCCGCAGGCGGCGTGGTCGTCGACGTCGGCGGCCAGATCAGCCACAGCATCATCGTCAGCCGCGAGCTCGGCCTGCCCTGCGTGGTGTCGGTCACCAACGGCACCCGCCTCATCCCCGACGGCGCCCAGATCGAGGTCAACGGCGACACCGGCCAGATCACCGTTCTGTGACCCTGCAGTCGCTGCAGGTCGACTTCGCCGGGGCTGGCGACGAGTGCCTCGACCTGGCGCCGCACATGGAGGGGCCGCAGGCTCCACTGGTCGTCGTCGATTGGAGCGTCCCGTCTAGCTGTCTGCGCCATCACGGGAACCAGACGATTCGAGCGTTCAGCGGTTACATGCGGATCGGACGGACCATCCACCGGAAGAGGTCGCTCGGGAACGTACCGTGACATTGGCCAGAGGCTGGAGACGAACGACACTGAGCATGCCTGAGCACTTCCGATGGGGCGCGGCCACGTCGGCTTACCAGATCGAAGGTGCTCGTCACGCCGACGGGAAGGGCGACTCGATCTGGGACCGGTGGTCCGACCTCGGCAACGTGCCGGGGACGGGCGACGTCGCCTGCGACCACTACCACCGCTGGCGCGACGACATCGCGCTCATGGCCGACCTGGGTCTGACGGCGTATCGATTCTCGATCGCCTGGACCCGGGTGATGCCCCGACGGCGACGGCGCGGTCAACCAGGCCGGACTCGACTGGTACGCGCGCCTGGTGGACGAGCTGCTGGCGCAACGGCATCGAGCCGTGGCCGACGCTCTATCACTGGGATCTGCCCCAGACGCTGCAGGACCGAGGCGGCTGGCCCGAGCGCTCGACCGTCGATGCGTTCGAGCGATACGCCGCCGTCGCGGCCGAGGCGTTGGGCGATCGGGTCGCGCACTGGATCACCCACAACGAGCCCTGGGTGGCGACGTTCGTCGGCCATCTCGACGGTCGGTTCGCGCCCGGGATGACCGACTGGCGGGCGGCACTGCCCGCTGCGCATCACATCCTGGTCTCTCATGGCCGAGCCGTCGCGGCGATTCGTGCGACGGTGCCCGATGCGCAGGTCGGCATCGCACTCGATTGCCGCCCCAACCGGCCTGCGACCGACGACCCGGCCGATGTCGCGGCGGCCCGGCACTTCGACGGGTTCCGCAACCGGTGGTTCTTCGATCCGGTGTTCGGGAAGGGCTACCCGGCCGACATGGTCGAGGCGTACCGGGAGCGGGGCCGCATCGACGGCGAACCCGGTGAGCTCCCCGTCTTCGTGGAGCCGGGCGACATGGACACCATCGCCGCGCCCATCGACTTCTGCGGTCTCAACTACTACACGAGCCTCCAGATCTCGGCGCCGGTCGATGAGTCCGAGGACAGCGGCGTGCCCCAGGGTGCGCCGGCGCCCGAGGGCTCCACCGAGATGGGCTGGCCCATCACGCCCGACGCTCTGACCGACTACCTCGTGCACCTCCACCAGACGTACGCACCGGCCGCGCTGGTGATCACGGAGAACGGCGCGTCCTACTCCGATGGCCCCGATGCCGACGGCGTCGTCGACGATCAGCGTCGCATCGACTACCTCGACGCCCACATCGCCGCTGTCGAGGCTGCTGCCGCGCAGGGCGTGCCCATGGCCGGCTACTTCGCCTGGAGCCTGCTCGACAATCTCGAGTGGACGTCGGGCTACGCGCAGCGCTTCGGACTGGTGTGGGTCGACCACGAGACCCAGGTGCGGATCCCCAAGGCCAGCGCCCACTGGTACCGGGACCGCATCACCCGAGGCTGAAGTCGGTCCGGCGTCGTTGTCAGAAGTGCGGCTCGAGTCGGCAGGCGACGTCGAGGTGGGCGACCGACGCAGTGTTCGGCAGCGCGATGGTCGTCGCGATCAGCTCGGCGAGATCGTCGGGGTCGATGACGGTGTCGGGGTCGTGGCCGAGTTGGTCGATCATGTCGGTGGCGACGTAGCCGGGGCACACCGCCGTCACCCGCACGCCGTCCTCCCAGGCCAGTTGCTTCGTCGCCTCGCCGAGCGCGATCACGGCGTGTTTCGTCATGGCGTAGCCGGGAGCGAACGTGCCCTTCACCCGTACCCCTGACAGTGACGCCAGGTTGACGATGCGGCCGGCGCCCGATGCCCGCAGGTGGGGAAGGCAGAGCTGGGTCATCCGCAGCGGGGCCTTCACGTTCACGTCGACGAGCCGGTCCATCGCCTCCATCGTCAGGTCCTCCAGGCTCGAATCGTCGAGTATCCCGGCGTTGTTGACGACCACGTCGAGGCGGCCGAACGCTTCGACGGTGGCCCCCACCCAGGCCTCGTCCGAGCCCGCCTCGAGGGCGTCGTATCGATGCAGCACCAACCGGTCGTCCTGCGCTGCACCGAGCGCATCGCGCAGCGTTGCGACGCTGCGGGCACCCGCGGACACTCGGTAGCCGCGTGCGAGGAGTCGACGGGCGATCGCCAGACCCACCCCCCGGTTCGCGCCGCTGACCATCGCCACGTGACCTGTCCGATCGAGCATGGCCCGACCGTAGCGAGGTCCTGGACATGCCCCATCGCGGAGCTCAGCCGTGGGTGTGGTCGAGCAACGCAGCCTGGTCCTCGCCGGCGTGGTCCGACCGGAGCCACTCGGTGGCTGCCCGCAGGCTGCGATCCATGAGCCCCTTTGCCTGACCGAAGTCGGTCGGGCCCACGTCGACGGGGCACAACGGCGGCAGCACTCGGACATCGCACCGGCCGTCGAAGCGCTCGATGTCGAGCTGGAGTCGGCGGTTGATGAGCAGGCTGACCGCGTGGAGCGCCATGGCGAGCGCCGTATTCGGGGCCTTGTCCAGGCTGCACGCATACCCGGCAGGCAACACCCAGACCGTCGATGCTCCTTCGGTGATGGCGTGGGAGAGCGGGGCGTTGTTGACCACGCCGCCGTCGATGTAGTCGCTGCCGTCGATGCGCACGGGCGGGAAGACCCCGGGGATCGGCGGCGCTCGCCACGATCGCGTCGAGCGCGGGCCCCGTCGAGATGCAGCGGTCGACACCGGACCGGACATCGGTGGCCACGACGTGCATCGGGATCGCGAAGTCCTCGAGACGTCGGTCGCCGATGTGGCGCCGCACCAGGCGGCGAAGTCCGTCGTCGGGAACGAGGTGGTCGCGCCGGCCGACGAAGCCGAAGAAGCCGCCGATCGGGCGGGTCGGGAACACGTGGGAGCGGCGGAGCCGGAGCCAGATCTCGGCAAGCTCGTTCACGCCGTCGAGGCTCCACCGGTCGGCGATGTAGGCACCGTTGATGGCACCAACCGACGTGCCGACGATGAGGTCGGGGCGCACGTCGTGGTCGATCAGGGCGCGCAGCATCCCGACCTGCACGGCGCCGAGGTTGGCGCCACCGGAGAGAACGACCGCCGTCGGCATCGACGCAACAGTAGATGGCGACGGAATCTGGCACGCTGTGGCGATGCTCCACGACGCCCCGGCCCCCGATCTCGACGTGCTCCGGTCCATCGAACAACGGGTGCTGTGGCTGGCGGTGCGCATGGTCGACCACGCCAACCGACGCGAGGGCGGGGAGGTCAAGGTCGGCGGGCATCAGGCGTCGTCGGCGTCGATGGTGTCGATCATGACGGCGTTGTGGTTCGCGCACATCGGCGGTGAGGACAAGGTGGCGGTCAAGCCCCACGCGTCGCCCGTCTATCACGCCATCAAGTACCTCACCGGCGAGCTCGACCGTCGTACCTCACCACCCTGCGCGAACGCGGCGGGCTGCAGGCCTACCCGTCGCGCACCAAGGATCCCGACGTCGCCGACTTCTCCACCGGGTCGGTCGGTCTCGGTGCGGTGGCGCCGCTGTTCAGCGCGGTGACGCGCCGGTTCCTCGACGCCCACGGCGAGCCGCGGCCGCCGGCGCGTTTCATCGCCACGGTCGGCGACGCCGAACTCGACGAGGGCAACGTCTGGGAGGCCATCGCCGACCCGGCCACCCAGGGCCTCGGCAACGTCACGCTGGTCGTCGACCTCAACCGGCAGAGCCTCGACCGGGTGGTGCCCGACATCGCGGCCATGCGCCTGCAACGGTTCTTCGCCGATGCCGGCTGGCACGTCGTCGAGGCCAAGTACGGCCGGCTGCTGCAGAAGGCGTTCGCCGAACCGGGCGGCGAGGCGTGGCGGGCCCGCATCGACGAGATGCCCAACGAGGCGTACCAGTCGCTGTTCGCACTGCGCGGCGACGCGCTGCGAGCCAAGTTCCTCGACGGCGCGGCCCCGGAGCTCCACGAGCTGGTCGCACCCCTCGACGACGACACGCTCGCATCGCTGGTCTTCAACCTCGGCGGCCACGACCTCGGGCTGCTGATCGACTCGTTTCGCGAGTGCGACGCCGTGGCCGACCGGCCGAGCGTCGTGTTCGCCTACACGATCAAGGGCTGGTCGCTACCGATCGCCGGCGACCCGCTCAATCACGCCGCGTTGCTGACGCCCGACCAGATCGACGAATTCCGGTCCCGTCTGGGTCTGACGCCCGACACCGAATGGGACCGCTTCGACTCCGACACCGCCGAGGGCCGGGTGTGTGCATCGGTCGGCGGCGAGATCAACAACGAGCCCCCTGCGGCGCGCCCCGACCCCGGCGTTCCCGCCGGCGGCGACCCGCATCTCGACGTCGGGTCGGACCTCGAGCCAGGAGGCGTTCGGCCGGGTCCTCGCCGCGCTGGCCGACGTCGACGAGGTGCGCCGACGCCTGGTCACCACGTCGCCCGACGTGTCGATCTCCACCAACCTCGGCGGTTTCATCAACAAGACCGGGGTGTTCTCGCCCGACGAACGCGACGACCACGGCGGGGCGGACCGCCTGCTGAAGTGGGCTCCCAGCCCGTCGGGGCGTCACATCGAGCTGGGCATCTCCGAGATGAACCTGTTCCTGCTGCTCGGCCAGCTCGGCCTCGCGCACGAGCACCACGGCGAGATGCTGCTGCCGGTCGGCACCGTCTACGACCCGTTCGTGCTGCGTGGCCTCGACGCGTTCGTCTACTCGCTCTACAACGGGGCGCGGTTCGTCGTGGCCGGGACGCCGTCGGGCGTGACGCTGGCACCCGAGGGCGGTGCGCACCAGTCGACCATCACCGCGTCGGTCGGGATGGAGCTGCCGGGTGTGACGTTCTGCGAGCCGGCGTTCCACACCGAGGTCGACTGGCTCCTCTGCGACGGGCTGGCCCAGCTGGCCGACCCGGACGGCGAGAGCCTCTACCTGCGCCTGTCGACCCGTCCCGCTCGACCAGGCGCCGTTCGCGGACTGCACTCGAACGACTCGGCGAGGAGCCGTTGCGTCGACAGGTCGTGTCGGGTGGCTACCGGCTGGTCGAACCCGGCGGCGACGGTCGACCCGGGGTCACGCTGGCGACCACCGGGGTGATGGTCCCCGAGGCGTTGGCAGCCGCCGCCGAACTCGACGACGAAGGCATCGACGTGGCCGTGGTGATGATCACCAGCGCCGACCGCCTCTACCGCGGTTGGCAGCGACGGCACGCCAGCGCGACGTCGACCGGGACGTGTCGTGCGCGACCCGAGCCCCGTGCATCTGCTCGTGCCGACCGAGCAGCGGTCGTGGCCGATGGTCAGCGTCCACGACGCCGCCAGCCATGCGCTCGCCTGGCTGGGCTCGGCCATCGGCGTGCGTCAGATCCCGCTGGGTGTCGACCGCTTCGGCGAGTCCGGCACCATCGCCGACCTCCACGAGATCCGTGGCATCTCCGCCGGCAACATCGTCAACGCCGCCCTGCTCGCCTCGAGGGCTGACGGTCGGCGCACGCGGATCGGTGCCCCGCGATTCGACGGCACTCGGTCGAGAGTACGGTCTGCTGCGATCCGATCGAGGGGGAACGCAGTGGATTTCGACTTTCCGGCCGACGACGACCCGCGCCGCATCGCCGTGCGCGAGCTGGATCGCCGCCAACCCGGCGCCGTCGGGGCGGACGCTCGCCGAGGCGGGCTATGTCGCGCCGCACCTGCCGGCACCGTTCGGGCTCGATGCCGAACCGATGCAGCAGCTGATCATCGACGAGGAGCTGAACGCCGCGCAGGTCCGGCGACCCAACAACGCCATCGGTATCGGCTGGGCCGTGCCCACGATCCTCGAGGCGGGCACACGCCGAACAGATCGAGCGCTACGTCATGCCGGCGTTGGCCGGCGAGGAGATCTGGTGTCAGCTCTTCAGCGAGCCCGACGCCGGTTCCGACCTCGCCAACCTGGCCACCCGGGCGGTGCGCGACGGCGACGAGTACGTGGTGAACGGGTCGAAGATCTGGACCAGCGGCGGGCACTACTCCCAGTTCGGGATCCTCATCGCCCGCACCGACCCGGCGGCTCCCAAGCACAAGGGGATCTCGTACTTCATCTGCCCGATGGATCTGCCCGGGATCTCGATGTCGCCCATCGTCGACATGACGACCGCGCATTCGTTCAACCAGGTGTTCTTCGACGACGTCCGCATCCCGGCCTCGCTGCGTGTCGGGGCCGAAGGCGAGGGGTGGCGCCTGGCCAAGGTCACGCTGGCCAACGAGCGGGTCTCGCTGTCGTCGGGCGGATCGCTGTGGGGCGCCGGGCCGTCGGCGGCGACGCTGTTCGACCTGGTCCGCGCCGCGGGTCCGGTCGCCGACCCGGTGCAGCGTCAGCGGCTGGCCCGCCTGTGGTGTGAGTCGGAGGTGCTCCGGCTCAATCGGTTGCGGACGTTGACGGCTCGTCTGGCCGGCAAGGCCCCGGGGCCCGAGGCGTCGATCCAGAAGATCATGGGCGACGAGCACGGCCAACACGTGATGGCTGTTGCCCAGGACCTCGTCGGCGCAGCGGCGATGCTCGAGGGCTCCGGCCCGGCGGGCGCGATCCCGGGCCGGGAACGGTCGGGCGCGACGGAGGTGAAGATCGACACGTCGCAGTTCCCCGACGTCGATCCGATCTGGCACTACGGGTTCCTGTTCGGCCCGGCGCTGACGCTGGGTGGCGGCACGTTCGCCGTGCAGCGCAACATCGTCGCCGAAGCCGTGCTGGGCCTGCCACGAGACATCGACGTCCAGCGCGGCCAACCCTGGTCAACGTCGGGTTCGGCGCCGTCGGCGTCCGGCGTAGCGGTCGATCCGGCGGGGCCATCGGTTCCGGCGCCGAGAATGGTCGCCGGGGCGACAGTTCTCGGCGCCGACCCGCCCCACCGTGTGGATCAGTCGATGCCCAGGGCCGACAGGATCGTGGCCTTGTGCGCGACCAGCTCCGGTGACAGCAGCGTCGCTGCGCCTCTCGGGCGGTCGGCGGCCACCGACAGTTCGGCGACGACCTGCCCGGGGCGACCCGACAACACCACCACGGTGTCGGCCAGCAGCAGTGCCTCGTCGATGTCGTGGGTCACCAGCACGGTTGTCCGTCGATCCTGGGCCCACACCTCTGCCAGCCACTGCTGCAGGTCCCGGCGGGTGAACGCGTCGAGGGCGCCGAACGGCTCGTCCAACAACAGCACCGGCTTCGGGACCAGGAACGTCCGCAGCAACGCGACCCGTTGCCGCATGCCGCCCGACAGTTGGCTGGGCCAGGCCTGCTCGAACCCGCCCAGTCCGAACCGCTCCATCAGCTCGACGGCCTGTGCATGCGCGGTCGCTCGGTCGACGCCCGCAACCTCGGCGCCGAGCGTGGCATTGTCGATCGCCCGCTTCCACGGCAGCAGCGCATCTCGCTGGGGATGAAATGCCACGTGGCCGGGCCGGCCGGCGACATCGACGTCGCCGACGCGCACCGATCCTGCGGTCGGGGTGATCAGCCCGGCGAGCATCCGCAGCAGCGTCGACTTGCCGCAGCCCGACGGCCCGACGATGGCCACGAAGCCGCCGTCGGGCACGTCGACGCTGATGCCGTCGAGGACGGCGACCGGGCGCGCCCCGGCGAAGGTGTGTGACACCCCCGCCAGAGCGACGGATCCGGCCGCCACGGTCAGCGCCTGCCTCGACCACCGCGGCCACAAACCACCGCAGAGCGTCGCTCCGTCGATCGAGGCTCGGGTTCCCGGGCGAAATCGCTGAGCGACATGAGTCAGCCGGCCTCGGGGAGCAGGTCGTTGGTCCAGGCGGCGTCGACGTCGCCGACCTCGTCGATCAGGCCCGCGCCCACGAGGAACTCGGCGAAGGTGTTCCAGGTCTCGGCGTCCATCTCACCGAAGCGGTCACCGGCGATGAACCGGGGGGCGTAGTACTCGACGGCGGCGGCGACCAGCTCGGCGTCGGCCTCGGGCACGGCATCGGTCAAGGCCTCGGCGCCGACCGCAGGGTCGGCCACGACGGCGTCGTAGCCCCGGCTCATGACCGCGAGGGCGTCTTCGATCAGGCTCGGATCGTCGGCGATCACCGACTCCGATGCCAGCGCCAGGGGCGTGTACCAGTTGGGAATGCAGTCGAGGTTGTCCTCGAAGGCGATGGTGGCGATGTCGGCTCCGGCGAGTTCGCTGGCCCGGAGGGCGTCCCAGCCCTCGAACACCCACACGACGTCGAAGCGGTCCTGTTCGAGGCCGGCGAGGTAGTCGACGTTGCCGACCTCGACGAAGGTGACGTCGTCGGGGCTGCCACCGCCGCACTCGACGAGTGCGGAGATCAGCTCGGTCTCGAGTGCACCGCCGAAGCCGCCGTAGGTGAGCCCGGCCAACGACCCTGCGTCGTCGACACCGTCGGCTGCCAGGCCCATGAGCACCGAGTCGTTGACCGGCAACAGCGTCGCAACAGCGACGACCTCGACCCCGGCGGCACGGGCCGGCAGGATCGACTCGGCCTGTGCGAAGCCGATGTCGGCGGCGCCGTTGGCGACCGCCGCCTCGACGCCGACGTCGAGCGCGGGCTCGATGATGGTCAGGTCGATACCGGCCTCGTCGAACCAGCCGTTGGCCTCGGCCAGGTAGAGCCCGGCGTGGTGGGCGTTGGGCGTCCAGTTCAACATCACGGTGAGGTCGCGGCTCTCGCCGCCTTCGCTTTCGCCTGTGTCGTCGGTGGCGCCGTCGATCTCCTCGCCCGCCGGTTCCCTGGTCGCGGCGTCGTCATCGTCGCCGCATGCAGCGCCGACCAGTGCGGACACCGCGAGCACAGCGACCACGACCATCAGTCGCCACGAGCGTCGGGGCCCTGTCGCTCGACCCAAATCTGCGACTTGTGCCCGCACATCTCCGGCACAGGTCCCAGATTTCGGCGAAGTGAGGGTGGGTCGGGGGTTCATCGGGGTGAGCTCCTCTTCGTTGACGGCTCGGTTCCAGGGCATTGCGAGTCGGGCGGCCAGGCTGACGAGGCCGAACAGGACCATGCCGGCGATGGCGATCAGGACGACGGCGGCGAAGATCTGGTCGGTGCGAAAGCTGGCCTGCGAGCGCTGGAGGTAGACGCCGAGACCTTCGGAGGCCCCCATCCACTCGGCGACGACGGCACCGAACACGGCGTACGCAGCTGGCGACCTTGAGCCCGGCGAAGAAACCCGGCAGCGCGGAGGGGACCTGCACGCGGCGCAGGGTCTCGAACCGTCCGGCGCCGAGGCTGCGGAGCAGTTCGAGGTGTTCGTCATCGGCGCCGCGCAGGCCGTCGAGCGTGGCGATGGCGATCGGGAAGAACGCGATGAGCGCGACCACGAGGACCTTGGGGAACAGGCCGAAGCCGAACCAGACGATGAACAGCGGCGCCAAGATGATGGCCGGCACGGATTGGCTGATGACCAGCAACGGCTGGACGGCCCGCCGTGCGGTATCCGACGACGCCAGTCCGAGGGCGATGAGCACACCGGCGAGCGCGCCGGCGACCAGCCCGACGATGGCGATGGTCAACGTGGCGATCAGATGATCGTCGAGCGCGCCGACGGGTGCGCCACAGCGCATCGGCGACCTCGCCGGGGGAGGGGAAGAGGTAGTCGGCGACGCCGGTGATGCGAACACCCAGATCCCAGATGACGACCAGGACGACCAGGGCGATGGCAGCAGGTGCAGCGCGACCGAGTGTCTTGGTCACGGGCGATGGGGCGCCGTGAGGCTCCCCATCGTGGCGTCGCTGCCCGGGCGCTCGATCAGGCGCACGTGGGTCATGTTCGCCTCGGCGCCCGACGCCAGCGCCGCTTCGTGCGCAGCACGCAATGTGGCCCAGACCAGATCGGCTGGGCCCTCGAAGGTGGTGCCGAGCGGCCCCACCTCATAGGCCAGGCCCGACGCCGACGACCACGCCGATGGCGGCGTCGACGTGGGTGTAGGGCCCGGATTCGTCACCTGTTGGTGACGGATAACAATGCAGCTCTGCGATGAGCATCTTCCGCTTCCCTCCGCTCGCATGACCGAGTTCAGGTTCCTGGAGTCGTCCGCCTCGATCGGCAGATCTCAGCCCATTCGGGCCCCCCCAGCGGGTGGTTGTGTTGTCGTATCGAACCTAGCGGCGCGTGGGAGTCGGTGCAACGCTGGAAGAACCGGGCAGAGCTGGGGTCAAGTCTCTTTTCTCCCTTTCTCCGAACACGGAGGCCTGCATCGAGCCAAACCAGAGAAAGGGAGCAAAAAGACTTGACCTCGACGGTGTCAGCCCCGGGTGATTCAGGCCATGGCCCGGCTCAACGCCCGTTCGGTGAGGACCTGGGCCAGGTGGTTGCGGTAGTCGGCATCGCCATTGGTGTCCGTGGGTGGCGATGCGCCGTCGGGAGCTGCGGCTGCGGCATCGGCGGCGGATGCGCCGCTCGCCACGGCGTTCTGCACGGCTGCGGCGCGATGTGGCGTCTGGGCCATGTTCACCAGCGCAACGCCGGCTCCCCCTTCGGCGACGGCCACGCCGACCACGGCCCAGTCCTGGGCCCGGCGATTGAACTTCTCGTACGCCCAGCCACCGGTCGAGACCGGCACCTTGATCGCGGTGAGCAGTTCGTCGGGCGCCAATGACGACTCGAGGAACCCGGTGAAGAAGTCGTCGATGGCGATCTCGCGTTCGCTCGACGGGCCCCGCGCAACCAACGTGGCGCCGAGCGCGATCATCGCCGCAGGCAGATCCGACGCAGGATCCGCGTGGGCGATCGACCCGCCGAGGGTGCCCTGATGGCGTACTGCCGGATCGCCCACCAGCGACGCCGCGTGGGCCAACAACGGCACGGCCTCGGCGAGCTCTGCCGAGTGCTCGAGTTCGCTGTGACGGGTCAACGCACCGATGGTCACGGTGTCGCCGTCGACGCTGATGCCGCGCAGATCGCCGTTGAGGCGGCCCACGTCGACGATCACGCCCGGCGTCACGAGCCGGAACCGCATCAGCGGGATCAGGCTGTGGCCGCCGGCCAGGACCTTGGCGTCGTCGCCGTGTTCGGCGAGCGCGGCCAGCGCTTCGTCGGCGGAGCCGGCCCGGACGTAGTCGAACGCTGCGGGGATCATTGCTGGGCTCCTTCCGCCTCGGCGATGAGGTTTCGGACCTTCCACGGCGTCGCCGGCATCTCGATGTCGTGAATGCCCAGCGGTGCCAACGCATCGCAGATGGCGTTGATCACCGCAGCCGCCGAACCAATGGTGCCGGCCTCGCCGACACCCTTGACGCCCAACGGGTTCGACGTACTGGGCGTGACGGTGAAGTCGGTCTCGATCTCGGGGACCTCTGCGGCCGAGGGCACCAGGTAGTCGAGCAGCGACGGGTTGGTCGGGTTGCCGTCGCTGTCGTAGATGGCGTGCTCCCACAGCGCCTGCGCCGCGCCCTGCACGACCCCGCCGTGCACCTGGCCCTCGACGATGAGTGGGTTGACCTGGTTGCCGCAGTCGTCGACGGCCACGTACTTCGTGAGCTCGGTGTAGCCCGTGTCGGTGTCGACCTCGACGACCGCAACGTGGGTGCCGAACGGGAACGCGAAGTTGACCGGATCGAACGTCACCTGCTCCTGCAGGTTCGGCTCGATGCCGTCGGGAAGGTCGTGCGCTGTGAACGCCGCGAAGCCCAACTCGGCGATGTGCACCGACGTCGACGGTGAACCCGCCACCGAGAACGTGCCGTCCTCGTACACGACGTCGTCCGGGTTGGCCTCGAACTGGTGCGCCGCGATCTTCTTCGCCTTGTCGATGACCTTGTCGGTGGCCATCGCGATGGCCACCCCGCCGACCGCCAACGATCGCGACCCGTAGGTGTCGAGCCCCAACGGGCTGAGCGCGGTGTCGGAGTGCAGCACCGTGACGTCGGCTGCGGGCACGCCCAGCTTCGACGCAACGATCTGGGACCACGACGTCTCGTGACCCTGCCCGTGCGGGGTCGAGCCGGTGACGACCTCGACCTTGCCGGTGGGCAGGATACGTACGGTCGCGTGTTCCCAGCCGCCGGCGCCGTAGCGCAACCCGCCGAGCGCCCGGCTCGGCGCGAGGCCGCAGATCTCCACGTAGGTGACGAGCCCGATGCCGAGCTGCACCCGGTCGCCGGCGTCGCGACGGCGGGCCTGTTCGGCCTTGAGCCCGGCGTAGTCGGCCATCTCCAGTGCCCGGTCGAGGTTGGGGCCGTAGTGGCCGGAGTCGAAGGAGAGCCCGGCGGGGCTCTCCCAGTCCTCGAAGGCCTCGCCGCCGTTGACGTAGTTGCGGCGACGGATCTCGACCGGGTCGATACCGACCTCGACAGCCAACATGTCCATGGCCCGCTCGATCGCGTAGCTGGCCTCGGGTCGCCCGGCACCGCGGTAGGCATCGGTGGGTGTGCAGTTCGTGAACCAGCCGTCACAGGTGAAACTGAACTTCGGCGTCTCGTACACCCCGTGGTAGAGGAACGACCCCAGCAGTGGGGTGCCCGGCGTGATGAGCATCATGTAGGCGCCCATGTCGGCGTCGATCTTCACCCGGATGGCGGTGAGCTTGCCGGTCTCGTCGGCAGCGAGCTCGACGTGTTGGATCTGGCCGCGGCCCTGATGGGTGGAGCCGACGGCCTCGCTGCGCGACTCGGTCCAACGCACCGGCAGACCCAGGTGGTGCGCCAGCGCGACGGCGAGCATCTCGTCGGGGTTGATGTTGAGCTTGGCGCCGAAACCGCCACCGACCGCCGGTGCGATCACCCGGATCTTCTGCTCGGGGATGCCGGTGGTGGCCGCCACCATGACCTTGAGGATGTGCGGGACCTGGGTGGCGCTGTACAGCGTGATGTCGCCGCCGTAGGGCGCGGGCACGGCGAGCACCCCACGGGGTTCCATGGCCGCCGGGATCAGGCGCTGCTGGACATAGCGTGCCGAGATGGTGTGTGCGGCGGCGTCGAACGCGGCCTGGGTGCCGTCGGGGTCGGCGTCGATGGCCCAGGTGAAGGCCTTGTTGGTGCCGAGGTCGGTGTGGGCGTGGACCTCGTCGGCGATGGCGGTCTCGAGGTCGGCCACCGGCGGCAGCGGCTCGTAGTCGACGATGACCTGCTCGACGGCGTCGACGGCGCCGTAGCGCGAATCGCACAACACCACCGCGACGATGTCGCCGACGTGGTGGACGACGTCGGGGGTGACCGGCCAGTGCGGCGGGTTCAACATGTCCTCGGTGACGGGCCACGCGCACGGCAGCGCGTTGGGGAACAGGCCCATCTCGGCGAGGTCGGCGCCGGTGTAGACGCTGTGCACGCCGGGCATCTCGAGCGCGCCGGACGTGTCGATCGACGCGATGCGGGCGTGGGCGATGGTCGAGCGCACCATGCCCATCCAGAGCTGGCCCGGGATGGCGATGTCGTCGACGAACTTGGCTTCGCCGGTGAGAAGTTTCGCGTCCTCGCGGCGCAGCAGGCGGTCGCCGATGCGGTCGGTCGGCGGCGCCGCATCGGTGGTGGGGGCGTCGTCGGTGACGGTCATCGGCTCAGGCCTCCTCGGCGGCCGCGAGCACGGCCTTGACGATGTTCGTGTAGCCGGTGCAGCGACACAGGTTGGCTTCGAGGCCCTCGCGGACCTGGTGTTCGTCCGGGTTCGGGTACTCCTCGAGGAGTGACACCGCGGCCAGCACCATGCCGGGCGTGCAGTAGCCGCACTGCAGGGCGTGGCACTCGTGGAAGGCCTGTTGCATCGGGTGCAGCGTGCCATCGGAGCCGGCGAGGCCTTCGATGGTCGTGACGCTCGGCACCTTCGGCCTGCGCGGCGAACATCGTGCATGACTTCGCGGATCGTCCGTCGACGAGCACGGTGCAGGCACCGCACGAACTGGTGTCGCAGCCGATGTTGGTGCCGGTGAGACCGAGGTGGTCTCGCAGGTGGTGGGCCAGGAGAGTGCGGGGTTCGACGTCGGCCGTGCGCTCGACCCCGTTGACGGTGATGGAGACATCCATGGCACCGATCGTTGCACAGCTGCCGCCGCTGTGCCACTGGTCACACGGAACAGGGGTCCCGTGGGCATGACACCATGCACTGTGCCGGGCATCACAGCTCCGGGCCCCACTGAACGGGGCCTGCGGCGACGGCTGTTCGTACCGTCGGCTACCGAGCCGTTCGTCGAGAACGTCCACGTCGGAGACCTCGCCCATGTCGATCGCCACCCCCACCCACGTCCTGCGCCGGGAACCGCCGCCGCCTCCCCGCCCGAGCTCGACGGCCCCCCGGCCGACGAATCTGGCGCTCGCGCCAAGCCGTTCCTGGGTGACCGGGATCGCCGTGGCTGCGAGTCGACGCTGGCGGATCACGGTCGGGTTCCTCGTCGTGGTGGTCCTCGCCGGCATCTACGCCTTCGGCTTCGCGCTCGACCGTGAGGGCTTCCCGCCGATCAACACGCCGATCTCGGTGGTCACCGGGCACCTACTTCGTCGACGACGCCGAGCGCGTCGACGCCGAGGTCGTCGCGCCTCTCGCGGCCGCATTCGGCGACTGCCGATGGCGTCGTCGAGGTCGCCACCGAAGCGCAACCCAGCTCGTTCGCGATCATCGTCGAGTTCGAGGACTCGATCGACTCCGACGTCGGTACCAGCGCCTCTGTGACCTCGGCGTGCGAGGTCGACCGACGCCGCCACCGTCGACTACCGCGCCGTCAACGCAGCCAAGTTCGTCGGCGAGTACGACCTGTTCGTGTCGGTGGTCGGTCCTCCCGACGCCACGGCGACCGATCTCCAAGCCCAGGCCGAGGTCCTCGCCGGGTCGCTCCAGGCGTGATCGCTCGGTCGAACGTGCCGACGTACGAGACCTGCTGACCACCTCGGTCGATCCCGCCACCGGCGAGACCGAGACCCGGACCGACCCGATTCACCCGCGTGGCCTTCGGTCCCGAGGGCTACACCGACGCCATCGCCGTCGGCCTGGTGCGGAGTCCCGCCAGCGATCTCGACGTGCTCGGCTTCAGCGACACCATCGACGAGGCACTCGAGCAGCGGCAGCCGATCTCGACGCCGGCTTCCGGGCCGAGATCACCGCCGACTTCGCCACCGGGGTCCGGACCCAGCTGTCGTCGTTGTCGGGCAACCTGTTGACCGGTCTCGCAGCGGTGACGCTGGTCAGTCTGCTGCTGATCGGCTGGCGGGTCGCCGTGATCACCGGTGGGTTCATGGCGCTCGTGCTGCTCGGATCGCTCACCGGCCTGTGGGCGGTCGGCTACACGCTGAACACCATCACCTTGTTCGGGCTGATCCTGACCCTCGGCCTGCTGGTCGACGACGCGATCGTGATCTCCGAGTCGATCGACGCCAGTCGCGACGAACCCGATCCGGCCGAGGCCGATCCGGGACTCGGCGTCATCCGGCGGGCCATCGACCGGGTCGGCTCGGCGTCGCTGGCCGGCACGCTCACGACGGTGGTGGTGTTCTCGCCGATGCTGTTCGTCGGCGGCATCCTCGGCGAGTTCATCCGACCGATCCCCGCGACGGTCATCGTGACGCTGTTGATGTCGTTCGCGTTCTCGATCGTGTTCATCCCCGCCATCGCCCGCCTGTTCCTGCTCCGCGGCGGTCCAAGCCGGAACCCGATCGTCCGCGCCGAGAAGCGTGCCGCAGCAGCGATGGGTCGCCTGGCCTCGTACCCGAGCGGCAACGGATGGCGCGGCAGGTTCGCCGGCGTTCAGCCTCGCCGGGGTCGGCGTCGCCTGCGGTGTTCGTCGGCCTGCAGCTCGCCGGGGGGCTCGGGTTCAGCATCTTCCCCGCAGGCAAGGATGCCGTCGGGCTCATCGTCGCCGCCGAGTTCCCGCCGGGCACGACGATCGAACGAGGCCCGAGAGCGTTCCGAGCGCATCGACGCGGTCGTGGTCGACGTGCTCGGCGACGAGCTCGACCGCTCGCAGTACGTACGCGGCAACGAGCGGGTCATCGAGACGTTCATCGACCTGACGCCCATCGACGAGCGGTCGACGACCGCGCCGACCTTCGTCGAGCGCATCGAAGCCGGCGTCGCCGACATCGACGGGGCACGGATCAGCGTCAACCAGACCGAGAGCGGGCCGCCGGTCCTGGAGTTCCCCTTCGCCGTGCAGATCAGCGTGGCGACGCGGGCAGCCTCGCCGCGGGCGAGACGCTCGCTGCAGAGATCCGCGACGATCTCATCGGGCGCGACGTTCACGTCGGGTCGCGACACCGTGACGGTCATCGATGCGCTCGTGTCGACGGCGGGTGAGGTCGCCCGCATCGACGGCGATCGCTACATCGAGGTCCGGGCGAAGTACGACGAGGACAACGGCATCTCCGGGGTGCTCACCAGCACCGAGGACTACGTGACCGCTGCGTTCGGCTCGACACTCGCCGAGCGGGGCCTGGCCGCCGACGCCCTGGCGTTCGACTTCGGCCTCGAATCCGACAACCAGGACGACTTCGCCGCTCTCGGCGTTGCCGGGATGGTGGCGCTCGGGCTGATGCTGGTGTTGATCACGGTGCAGTTCCGGTCGCTCGCGCAGTCGGCCCTGATCTTCTTGGCGATCCCGTTCAGCTTCCTCGGCGTCTTCTCGGCCCTGACGGTCACGGACAATCCGCTCGAGCTTCCTCGCCGTGGTCGGCTTCATCGCACTGATCGGCGTCGCGGTGAACAACACGATCCTGCTCGTCGACGCGGCCAACCAGGCCCGGCGCCGAGGGAGCGACCGCCGGTGAGGCCATCGGCTCCGCGGTGCAGGAGCAGGTTCCGTCCGCTCGTGGCGACGACGATCACGACCGTCGTCGGGCTCCTCCCGTTGTCGCTGGCCGATCCGTTCTGGGAGTCGCTCGGGTTCACGCTGATGGGTGGCTTGGTGAGCTCGACGCTGCTCGTGCTGATTGCGTTTCCCGCCTTCTACCTCGGGCCTCGAGGCACTCCGCACGCCGGTCCGCAACGCGTGCGCCGCGGCGGGGGCGGTCGCTGGTGACCTGAACCGGGCTGCGGTGACGGTGGCGCCGGTCACACCCGATCGAGGGCGCCGGTGCGCGGCATGATGACGGAGCGGGCGACGAGAAAGGTCAGACATCACCATGCGACTCGTTGCGTTCGACAATGCGGGCGTGCCCACGATGGCGGCGTCCGAAGGTGACGTGCTCCGTCCGCTGGCCCCGGTCGCCGACTTCTATGCGGACCCGGCCAGCCACCTCGGAGCGGTGGGCGGCGACCCGATCGAACGGTCCGACCGTCGTCGACGTCCCGCCGGTGCCGACCACGGCCAAGATCCTGTGCATCGGGCTCAACTACCCACTCCACATCGCCGAGACCAACAGTCGAGCGGCCCGACCATCCCAACCTCTTCGCCCGGTGGTGGTCGACCCTGTTGGTCGACGGCGGTCACTGCGCGGTGCCGCCTGGCGAGGACGGGCTCGACTTCGAAGCCGAGCTGGCCGTCGTCATCGGGCGCGAGATGCGCGCCGTCGACGAAGCCGACGCCATGGCCGGGGTTCTCGGCTACACGTGCTTCAACGACATCTCGGCCCGCCGGTTCCAGCGAGCCACCTCGCAGTGGGCGCTCGGCAAGAACGCCGACGACTCCGGACCCATCGGGCCGTGCATCGTCACCGCTGACGAGCTCGGCGACCCCATGGGGCTGCGCATCAGGTCGCGCCTCAATGGCGAGACCATGCAGGATGGCACCACCGACCAGATGATCTTCGGTATCGCCGAGACCATCGCCTACATCACCCAGGCGCTCACCTTGTGCCCCGGCGACGTCATCGCCACCGGCACGCCCGCTGGTGTGGGCTCACGGCGTGAGCCGCCGCTGCTGATGCACGCCGGTGACACCATCGAGGTCGACATCGAAGGCATCGGCGTCCTGACCACCCACATCGGTTGAGGGCCGCGAACGGCGACCGGTGCCGGTTCAGCGCTTCGGGGGCAGGGGTACGAGCACCGAGGTGGTCGCGGTGTAGGCCTGGAACTCGGGGTCGTCGCCCCAGCGCTTGCGAGCCCGGTGCTCGAGCATCGGGATGCCGCTGATCCGGGTCAGCAGGAAGAACACGAACAGCGGCGAGACCAGCGCCACCCAGTTCCAGCCCTGACAACACCGGGAGCGCCAGCACTGCCATGCCGGTCCACAGGGTGATCTCGCCGAAGTAGTTCGGGTGGCGCGACCACGACCACAGGCCCGTGGTGATGAAGCGCCCGTCGTTGGCGGGTCGGCCTTGAAGGCGCTCTTCTGGGTGTCGGCGACGACCTCGATGGCGAAGCCGCGACCCAGATGATCAGCCCGACGACGCCGACCACGCCGAGGTCGGATCGCTCCTCGGTGGTGATGATCACCAGCGCTGCGGCGAGGGTCAGCGACACCCACAGGCCCTGGATCGACCAGGTCATGAGGAACTCCCAGAAGTCGTGCTTCATTCGGTCGAAGCGGCCGTCGCCGCCGTCGCGTCGCACCCGACGGAACAGGAAGCTGCCCGAGCCGCAGGGCCCAGATCCAGACCATGCGCGGCGGCCAGCCAGGCTCGGAAGTCGAGCCCGTCGGACAGCGCCAGCGCCACGGCGGTGACGGTCAGGTAGGTGAGCGCACCGGTGAGGTCGAAGTACGTCTCGGTGCGCGCGAGGAACGACGGCACGAACACCGCCCAGTTGATGGCGTAGGCCAGCCCGACACAGAGCGCGAACACGGCGACCCCACCGGCTCGTGCGGTACCGTCGCTGCCCGCCCATGGCGAGCAGTGCCCCGATGACGACCGTGACCGCGGTGCTCGCGATCCAGGTCGGCGTCTTGTTCTTCACGGGCCGTCGGCCTTTGCTGGTATCGTCGGTGGTGCTCATCAGGCACGAGACCTTACGCCGATGGGCTGGGCGCGGCTCGGTCGGGCCGGTGAGCGTCGCTCGCGACGCAGACGCGTGACTTGCGTCGCAGGCGCGGCGTTCGTAGGATCTGGCCCATGTATCCCGGCGCACACGCACAGACCACGCCCGACAAGCCCGCAGTGATCATGGCCGGCTCGGGCGAGATCGTCACCTACGCCGAGCTCGACGCCCGCTCCAACCAGCTGGCGCACTACTGGCGCTCGATCGGTCTCGACACCGGCGACCACGTGGCGCTGCTGGCCGAGAACCATCCCGATGTACCACGTGGTCTACTGGGCCGCGATCCGCTCGGGCCTGTACCTCACCGCGGTCAACCGGTACCTGTCGCCCGAGGAGTGCGCGTACATCATCAACGACAGCGGCTCGCGCTCGCTCGTGACCACGACGGCGATGGCCGACACCGCCGCGGCGCTGGCCGAGCTGACATCGCCGGCTGCACCGATCGGCTCGTGCTCGACGGCACCATCGACGGCTTCACGTCGTACGACGACGCCGTCTCGTCGATGCCCACCACCAAGCTCGACGAGGAGCCGCTCGGCGCCATCATGTTGTACTCCTCGGGCACCACCGGCCAGCCCAAGGGCATCAAGCGGCCGCTCACCGGCAAGGCCGTCGACGACCCGTCCAACGCCGGCATCTCGCATGCTCGAACGGTTCCTGCTGGGCATGGACGAGACCAGCGTCTACCTGTCGCCGGCGCCGCTCTATCACGCGGCGCCGCTGGCGTGGTCGGCGGGCGTCCACGAGCTCGGCGCGCACCATCGTGGTGATGGAGAAGTTCGACGCCGTCGCCTACCTCGAAGCCGTCGAGACGTTCTCGGTCACCCACAGCCAGCTGGTGCCCACGATGTTCGTCCGCATGCTGAAGCTGCCCGAGGACGTGCGCACCCGCTACGACGTGTCGAGCCTGCAGAACGTCGTGCACGCCGCAGCGCCGTGTCCGGTCGAGGTCAAGCGCCTGATGATCGACTGGTGGGGCCCGATCGTCAACGAGTACTACGCCGGCACCGAGGGCAACGGCCTGACCTTCATCAACGCCGACCGAATGGGTGGCCCACGAGGGCTCGGTCGGCAAGGCCGTCATGGGCACCATCCGCATCTGCGACGAGGCCGGCACCGAGCTGCCCGTCGGCGAGAGCGGCACGGTCTACTTCGAGAACGAGACCATGCCCTTCGAGTACCACGGCGACCCGGAGAAGACCCGGGCCGCGCAGCACCCCGAGCACCCGAACTGGTCGGCGCTCGGCGACGTCGGCTACGTCGACGACGAGGGCTACCTGTACCTCACCGACCGCAAGGCGTTCATGATCATCTCCGGCGGGGTCAACATCTACCCCCAGGAGGTCGAGGACGTCCTGGTCGTCCACGAGGCGGTGGCCGACTGCGCGGTGTTCGGCCTGCCCGACCCCGAGATGGGCGAGTTCGTCCAGGCCGTGGTGCAACTGGCCGAGGGCGTCGAGCCCAGCGACGCACTCGCCGAGGAGCTGCGCAGCTACCTGCGCGAGCACATCGCCCACTACAAGGTGCCGCGGGTCATCGACTTCCGTCGCCGAGCTCCCTCGCATGCCCACCGGCAAGCTCTACAAGCGCCACCTCACGAGACGAATACCTCGCCGGCGCCGGCTGAGCCCTCCGACCTGACCTGGCCGCAGGCCGTAACGTCGCCGCCCCGCCTGCAGTTGAGGCCTGGGGCTTGTCTGCAGTGGTGGTTGCTCGGCCTGCGACGGTCGGCTTCTGCGGGGTGACCGCGATCGGGTCGAGCCCGACTCAGCGGGTGCGGGGGAGGCCGAGGCGTCCTTCGGCGATGAGGTTGCGGCTGATCTCGCTGGTGCCGCCGTAGATGGTGGTGACGGGGGCGTGGCGGAAGTGCTCGTCGATCATGCCGCCCAGGGGCGCGTCGTCGTTGTCCAGGTGCAGCATCCCCTCGGGGCCGCACATGTCGATGAACCACTTGGTGTGCTGCTTGTAGGCCTCGCTCGCGAACAGCTTGGTCATCGAGCCCTCGACGCCGAACATCACGCCCTGACTCGCCAGGAACGCCGTGTTGTAGGCGAAGCCGCGGCAGACCTCGACGTCGATCATCGACCGCACCAGGCGCTCGCGCACGACGGGATCGTCGATCACTGCGGTCCCGTCGTCGCGGGTCGCGCCGGCGGCCCACTCGACGGCGGCGTCGATCAGTGGCGGCGACGGGAACTGCCCGCCGGCGATGCCGCGCTCGAACTTGAGCGCCGACTTCATCACCTGCCAACCGCCGTCGACCTCGCCGATGCGCCACTTGTCGTCGACGCGGACGTTGTCGTAGAAGGTGGCGTTCGAGCGTTCGGTGCCCATGGTGTGCACCGGCTGGATCTCGATGCCGGGGGAGTCGAGCGGGACCAGGAAGAACGTCAGGCCCTTGTGCTTGGGCACGTCGGGGTTGGTGCGGGTCAACAACAGCACGTAGTCGGAGATGTGCGCCATCGTCGTCCACATCTTCTGGCCGGTGATGATCCACTCGTCGCCGTCACGGACGGCCTTGGTCTGCGCGGCCGCGACGTCGGACCCCGAATCGGGTTCGGTGTAGCCGAAGCACGTCATGATCTCGCCCGACAGCAGCCGCTTGGCCACGGTCTCCTTGAGGTGATCGTTGCCGAGCTCGAGCACCACCGACGCGGTCACGATGGCGACCCCCATGCCGTCGCTCGGCGCGCCGGCGAGCTGGAGCTCCTCGATGAGCACGGCCATCTCGATCGCGCTGCGGCCACCGCCGCCGAGCTCGGCAGGCACCGCACCGCCGAGCCAGCCGCGGTCGGCGAGCTTGCGGTGGAAGTCCCAGTTGTGGATGGTGCCGTCGTGGGTTGAGGCGATGACCTCGGGGGTGAGGTGCTCGGCGATGAACGCCTGCACCTCCTTACGGAAGGCCTCGGCTTCGGGTGGGAACGACCAGTCCATGGCGCAGCTCCTTCAGGCGGTCGCGGCCACGGGGCCGGCGTCGGTGGTGGCGGGCAGGGTCAGCGCGGCGAGGCGCTGGTACTCGACGGCGGGGTCGCCGTACTGGAGCGGCCAGCCCTTGGCGCGCCGGTAGTAGAGCTGGATGTCGTACTCCTCGGCGAAGCCGTAGCCGCCGTGATACTGCAGGCTCGCAGCCGCAGCCGCCAGGGCGGTCTCGGCCGCGAACAGGAACGCCATCGGCGCCAGGCGCGTGGCCTCGGCCTGGCCGGTGTCGAGGGCCCACACGGCGCGGCTGGCCAGGAAGCGGGCGCCGTCGACGCCGGTGACTGCGGTGGCCAGACCGTGCTGGACGCCCTGGAACGACCCGACGGGTACGCCGAACTGATACCGGTCCTTGGCGTACTCCACGCCGATCTCGATGGCTCGTGCCCCGAGGCCCACGAGCGCGCTGGCCATGAGGGCCTGCCATTCGGTTGCGGCCGCCCGGTGGGCATCGATGGCGTCGGACCCCGATGCGATGACGACGCGGTCGCCGGCGAGGTCGCGGTCGGCCAGCGGGAGGTCGGCGGTGGTGCGGGGCCCCGAGCCCGGCGGTTCGGTTCTCGACGGCCACGAGGTCGTCGCCGTCGAGGGCGACGACCACATGGGCCACAGCTCCCGCCGGAGCCAGTCGGGCCACGCCGTCTCGGGCGGGCCGGAGGGCGAGCGTGGCGATCTCGGCGCCCTCGATGAGCATCGGCAGCGCTGGGTGGTCGGGCGCGGTCGCCGCGATGAGGCGGGTGGCCACCAGGTGTTCGAGCAGCGGCACCGGTGCGACGCTCGCCCCGAGGCGAGTGGCGACGATGGCGGCCGTGGCCAGGTCGGCACCGCCCCCACCGGCCGCTTCGTCGATGCACATGCCTGGGGCTCCGGTCTGGGCGAGCCGCTCCCAGGCCGCGGCGTCGAACCCCAGTGGTTCGGCGGCGCGCACCCGTTCGATGGGGCACTCGTTCGCGAAGAACGCGGCGAACACCTCGTCGATCGCGGTCTCGTCGTCGGTCGGTCGCAGGTCCATGACCGTCCAGTATGTCTGACACCTCGTCAGATGCGCAGAGTCGGAAGACGAAGCCGCCCACCGCCGGTTCTCGCGTGCCCACCGAGCCCCAGCGGCGCCCACTACCGTCGGCGGCGATGTCGTCTCTCCTGCGGTCTCCGAGCCGACCACACGCGCTGGTACCTGCTGTGGTGGGCGGCGCGACGGTCGACCGGTGTCGCTGCGCCCCGCAGACGGTGGTCTGTCGCACTGGCGGCAGCGGTGGTGTTCTCGCTCGGCGCATGCGGGTCCGACGATGCGCCGACGCTCGGCTCCTGTCGGCGACGCATCGGACGAAGCCGACAGCGGTCGCACCGACGGCGGCGGCGACGGACTCGGCTGCGTCTCAGGACGGCAGTGCGCGAGGTGGCGACACTGCTGGTGGAGCAGGCAACGACGGAGCAGCGGCCCGACACCTGCCTGCCCGCAGCGGCTGCGCTGTGCGCCGCGGGTCCTGCGACCGAGCTGGCCACAGTCGCCGATGGGGCGCTCGAGGAGATCTCGGGTCTGGCCATCGACGGCGGCCCTCGCCGCGGGGTGTGGGCCATCGAGGACTCCGGCAACGACGCGGCGCTCCATCGCATCGGCCGAGACGGCCAGACCCGCCAGACCGTGGCGCTCGACCTCGTCAACACCGACTGGGAGGACCTCGCCTACGACCACCGCACCGGCGAACTCGTCATCGCCGACACCGGCAACAACCTGCGCGATCGCAGCCCCGTGCAGCTCCATGCGGTGACCGTCCCCCGCGGCAACGGCAACCCGACGGTGACGACCACCGAGCTCACCTACCCCGATGCCATTCCCGATGTCGAGGCACTGCTCATCGATCCGCTCACCGGCGACCGGTTCCTCGTCACCAAGGCGCTCGATCAACGCGACTTCAGCTTCGAGTCCGACACCATCGTCTACCGGGTGCCCCCGAGCGATCCCGCGGCCGGCCCCGTCGTCGTCGAGGAGGTGACCCGTCTCCAGCTGGGCCTGCTCCGCACCGTCACCGGCGGCGACATCGCCGCAGACGGATCGGTCATCGCCCTGCGCACCTACGACACCGTCCTCGTGTGGGACCGGCCGCCGGGTAGCACCGTTGCCGACGCGTTGGCGACCGAGCCCTGCGAGGCGCCCGCACCACGGGAATCACGCGGCGAGGCGATCGCTCTGGCCATCGACGCCCGCAGCTACCTGAGCATCGGCGAGGACGTCAACGCCCCCATCTGGCAGGTCCAGGGCTGAAGAGCTGGAAGGGCTGGACCCCGGTGGTTCCCGACATCACTGAGCAAGCGCGATGGTCAGGGCCTCGCGGACGACGCGGGCGTCCTCGGCCGGGTCGATGGTGCGGCTCAGCCGAGCCGCGAGATCATCGTGGCCGAGTTCGGCCAACTGCTGCGCGACGTCGACGAAGCCGAGCCGTAGCGTCATCGATCCGTGTCTGGCACCGGGCTTCGGGTCGCGTTGGATCCAGAGCCCGGCGTCGTCGGACCCGCCGCCGTAGAACAGCGTGGTCGTGTGATCCTTGCGGGCCCGGCGTCCGCCGGCGACCGACATCAGGCCATACCCGTGCGCACCCGACCAGTTCGTCGACCTCGGCGCGGACTGCGGCGACGAACACCTCATCGGTCGGCATGCGGATTCGTTCGTCGTGCTCCTGGGCCACGCCGAGCGCGATCCAACCGAGCGTCGCAGCGATGGCCACCACCCACGTCGGTCCGACGCCGAAGGCGCGCAGCGCCAGCGTCGTCAGACCCGCAGCGCTTGCAACCGCCACCACCCGGTACAGCGACGGCACCACGTCCTCCCAGAGGAAGAACCAGGCATGCACCGGCCGCAACGGTCGGCTGATCCAACCCGGCCATCTCCCGCTCTGGTTCGCTGCGCTCACGGGCCGCTCGGGCCCGGGGCATGCACCGGCCGCAACAGTCGGCTGATCCAACCCGGCCATCTCCCGCTCTGGTTCGCTGCGCTCACGGGCCGCTCGGGTCAGATCGCACGCAGACCCTCTGCCGCGGCGGCATGGGACAGGGTGGTGTCGAAACAGGCGAACCGAACGGAGGGGTCCGCGCCGGCCGCAGCGATCGCAGAGGAGAGCTGCACGGCGTCGTAGGCCCGGAGTGGGTGACGTGCGACGAGGTGCACCGCCCGATCGAGGATGCTCGGAGTCAGCGCAACCATGGCGATCGACCGACGCCATCCCAGGCAGTCGTCGCGAAACCGATCCGCAAGGATCGGGACATCGGCAACATCGAGCTCACCCATCCGAGACTTCCGCCAGAGCGCCGATGGCACCTCGACCAGAGCCAGGTCACTGGCCATCACCGTGTCGATCGCCCGGACGCGATCTGCGCCGACCTCGTCGGCGTAGCGCTTGACGAGCGCGCTTGCATCGCAGAAGGCGATCAACGACCCTCGATCACCAGATCGGAGAGGGGCGTACCACGCCCGGCTCGGGCCCGGGCGGCCTCGAACTCTTCGTCGCTCGGTACGACGAGGTCGGGGTCCCCGGGGTGCTCCGACAGCAGACCGGCCATGCGGAGGCGATCGCGGAGCCGTTCGGCTTCGTCGCCGCCGTAGTCGGGGTCGGTCACCGTCTCGAGGACGTGGGTGATGTAGGCGTTCATGGAAGAACCCTCCGATGACGCTCGCAGGCGGACCCGGGCCGCCAACGCATCGTCGATACGAAGCGAGATCTGAGCCATGCAAGCATGCTAGCAAGCGTGCTAGCGCGACAGCTGGCGGCCGATCCCGGGAGGGAGACGGTGGGCCTGGCTGACGCGGTGTCAGATACGGTGGAGGGCACGGCTCGACGGAGGTTGCTCACAGCATGGGTTCCCACGGCATCAAGGACAAGGTGGCCATCATCGCCATGGGGTGTACGCCCTTCGGCGAGCACTGGGACAAGAGCGTCGACGACCTCGTCATCGATGCCACCAGCCAGACCCTGGCCTCGGCGGGCCTGAGCAAAGACGACATCGACGCCTATTGGCTCGGCACCGCCCAGTCCGGTGCCAGCGGCTTGACGCTGTCGATCCCGATGAAGCTCGAGGGCAAACCCGTCACCCGGGTCGAGAACTACTGCGCCACCGGGTCCGAGGCGTTGCGCCAGGCGTGCTACGCCGTGGCCAGCGGCGCCTACGACGTGGCCATGGCCGTCGGCGTCGAGAAGGTCAAGGACGGCGGCTACCAGGGCCTCAACGCGTTCCCGATGCCCACCGACGGCACCGGCCGCACCCTCACCGCTGCGGCGATGTACAGCCTGATCCTGCCCGCCTACGCCCAGAAGTACGGCGTGAGCGAAGAAGAGCTGCGCGTCGTCGTCGCCAAGATCGCCGAGAAGAACCACTACAACGGCGCCCGCAACCCCCTCGCCCAGTTCCGACGCGAGACCAGCGCCGAACAGATCTGTCAGATGGCCGCGGTGGCCGGACGCCTCAGCGTCTTCGATTGTGCCGGCGTCGCCGACGGCGCAGCCGCCGCCATCGTCGTGCCCGCCGAACGAGCGCACGAGTACATCACCGATCCGCTGTACGTGAAGGCGCTCAGCTTCGTCTCGGGCAACGGCGGCGGCTCCATCGACCCGGACTACGACTACACGACGCTGCCCGAGTGTGCGATGGCCGCCGAGGACGCCTATCGCCAGGCTGGCGTCACCGATCCGCGCACCGAGCTGGCCATGGCCGAGGTCCACGACTGCTTCACCCCCACCGAGCTGTTGTTGATGGAGGACCTCCGCTTCACCGAACGGGGCCACGCCTGGAAAGAGGTCCTCGACGGCACCTTCTCGCTGCACGGCGACCTCCCGGTCAACACCGACGGCGGCCTCAAGAGCTTCGGGCATCCCACCGGCGCGTCGGGGCTGCGCATGCACTACGAGTGCTGGCTCCAGCTGCGCGGCCACGCCCCCGAGGAACGCCGGATCCCCACGACCGATCGAACGCTCGGGCTCGTCCACAACCTCGGCGGCTACCCCGGCGAGATGGTCAGCTTCGTCAGCATCGTCGGTCCCGAACTGGGCTGATACTCGGGGTCAGACCCCGCTTTCCCGCTTTCTCGACCATCGATTGGTTACGCGGCACATGCTCCGGGAAAGCGGGAAAGCGGGATCTGACCCGCGTGGGGCGGCCTCACGCCAGCGGCCCGGCACCGGGGCGGTCGACGTCGATGCGTTCGACGTGGTCGACGGCCGAGCGGGCCAGCACCAGCGTGAAGGTCCCGGCGTCGACGTACCAGCCGGGCTCGGTGCGGTGCAGGCCGCCGCCCTTGGCTGGGACCGGCGCAGCGCTCACGAGCTCGCGCGTGGCCGGGGTCGGCGGGGTCGTAGTGGGCGAAGCTCCGGGCATCGAGTTCGATACGTGCCGTGACAGTCTGGCCGGGCTCGCAGGTGCACCTTCGCGAACCCCTTGAGTTCCCGCACCGGTCGAGCCAGGGCGGGCTGCTGCGGCTCGACGTAGAGCTGGACTAC
Source organism: uncultured Acidimicrobiaceae bacterium (assembly GCA_963716795.1). Taxonomy (GTDB): domain Bacteria; phylum Actinomycetota; class Acidimicrobiia; order Acidimicrobiales; family UBA8592; genus CAVQUE01. The sequence goes on from CAVQUE010000015.1 coordinate 872,756, forward strand.
GTCTGATCCCGCCCGGTCGCCGGTGTTGGTGACGTCGACCTCGACGACCACGGGTGCATCGCCGGCGATCGCATCTGTCTACCAGGCCGACGATTCGGGCCGGCGACCATGCAGAAGGTCGTGTACGACAGGCCGTGGCCGAACGGCACCGCCGGCTCGATCGCTCGGGCGTCGAACCAGCGATGCCCGACGAAGAGGCCCTCGCCGTAGCGGACGACACCGTTCTCGCCCGGGTAGTTCAGCAGCGACGGCGTGTGCTCGTAGCGGGCGGGGATGGTGGTGGGCATGCGCCCGCCCGGGTCGGCGTCGCCGACGAGCACGTCGACCAGCGCGTCGCCGAGCTCCTGGCCGGCGAAGCCGATCGACAGCACCGCAGCCGGGTCGTCGATCCAGTCCATCGCGTGGGGGCCGCCGGTGTTGAGTACGACGATGGTGCGCTCGTTGGCCGCAGCGACTCGTCGGATCAGCTCGGGTTGGTCGCCCGGCAGCTCGAACAGGTCGCGGTCGCGACCCTCGGTCTCCCAGTCGTCGTTGGTGCCGACGACCACGATGGCGACCTCGGCTGCCGATGCGACCTCGACGGCCTCAGCCGAGCAGGTCGCGTGCGACCGTGGCGACGATGCCGAGCTTCATGCCGGCGAGCAGGACTGCGTCACGATTGTCGTACTCCACCACGAGCGTGGCCGCGACGCCTGCGGACAACTCGACGGTGCCTTCGATCTCGGCCGAGGCGAACCCGAAGAAGTCGTCGCCGGAGCCGAAATCGCCCTCGGTGGCGTCGATGATCACCTCGTCGTCGACGAGGACCCGACACCGACCTGCCTGGATCAGCCGGATGGCGTGGACCCCGGACACCTCGGGCGTGAACGTCCCCGTGGCCCGGGCCGACCATGCACCGGAGGTGATCTCGGGCGCAGGCGGACCGAAGAACGTGAAGGCTGCGGTCGAGGCGGTCGTGGTCGCAGCGGGATCGCCGGTGCGACCGTGTCCGTCGAAGAGCTCGACGGTCATCGGCCCGTCGAGCATCGGCGCGGCCATCGGCGGGGTCGACCGGTCGATGTCACAGCCCTGCGCGAACCGGATGTCGGCGGTGGCGCCGAGGCGTTCGACGACGGCGTCGTAGGCGCTGATCGAGCGATAGGGCCGCACGCCGGCCGAGCCGCCACCCATGATGCGTCCCGCACGCGCGTTCGGGCCGATGATGGCGATCGACGACAGCACGCCCGGATCGAGGGGCAGCACGCCGTCGTTGCGGACGAGCACGGTGCCGGCGGCTGCAGCCTCACGGATGAGCGCCCGGTCCTCGGGGCGGTCGAGCTCGCCCTCGGGACCACCACCGAGGCCGTCGAGTGCGCCCGTGCGCTCGGCGGCACGGACCATCTCGGTGGCCAACCCGAGCAGGTGGGCCTCGTCGATCTCGCCCGCATCGAGTGCCGCGCGCAGCCGCTCGCGACCGTAGAAGCGGCCCTCACCCGGCATCTCCCAGGACAGCCCGGCCCGCACCGATGCGGCGGTCGAACGTGCGGCGAACCAGTCCGAGACCACGAAGCCGTCGAAGTCCCACTCGTCACGCAGCACGGTGGTGAGCAGCCACTCGTGTTCGGAGGCGTAGGTTCCGTTGAGGCGGTTGTACGAGCTCATCAACCCCCAGGCACTCGCCGTCGCGCACGGCGTGTTCGAACGGCAGCAGGTAGACCTCGCGCAGCGTGCGCTCGTCGACCTGGACATCGATGGTGTTGCGTTCGAACTCCGAGTCGTTGGCGACGAAGTGCTTCGGGGTGGTGGCGACACCCCGGGACTGCACGCCGCACACGAACCCCACGGCGAGGCGGCCGGTCAGAAAGGGGTCCTCGGAGTAGCACTCGAACGCCCGACCACCGAGGGGGTTGCGGTGCAGGTTGATCGTCGGTGCCAACAGCACGTGGGCCCCCTTCGCTCGCGCCTCGTCGCCCAGCAGGCCGCCGAGGCGTTCGACCATCTCGGGATCCCAGGTGGCGCCGAGCACCGATCCGGCGGGGATGCATGCCGTCGGTGTCCCGGTGCCCATCAGCCCGCTGCCGCGTGCGCCGTTGGGTCCGTCGGTGACGACGAGCGATGGGATGCCGAGGCGCTCGACGGGTCGTCCGGTCCAGATCTCGAGACCGGTGATGAGGTCGGCGCACTCGTCGATGGTCAGCTGTCCGACGAGCTCTGCTACCCGCTGGCTGGGGGCCGAGGCCGCTGTGGTGTGCACATCGCTCATGGGATCCCCCTTCGTTTCGGTCCGCACCGGACCGACGGCCTCAGGCCGACGACGCTACTGCCCGCTCCCCATCGGCGGGGACGGGGTGCAGACCTCGAGCGCGGCGCTACGTCGGGGCTTCGGTGCCGACACCGAGCAGCACACGCACCGTCGACCCCGCCCGAAGCGGTACTCTCCGCCGCGTGTCGGCCGTATCCGATCCGTTCCGGGTCATCGCCGATGCGGTTCGACGGTTCGGGGTCGAACCCGCATCGATCTCGTTGCTCGCAGCGGACGAGAACACCTCGTTCCGCGTCATCGACACAGCGAATCGCGTCACGGTCGCACGGGTCCATCGTCCAGGATTGCGAACCCGAGAGGAGCTTGCGTCGGAGGCAGTGTGGCTCGATGCTCTCACTGCGGCTTCGTTCCCGGTGCCGGCGCCGTTGCGAACTCCCGACGGTGATGCGCACGTGCCCATCGAGACCGAAGACGGATCGACCTGGCTCGGGCAGCTGACGTGGATCGCGGGTACTCCGCTCATCGACCGCCTCGACGAGGCGCCGACCCGCCTGCGGTCGCTGGGGGCGCTGGCCGCGGGGCTGCACATCCAGACCTCGGAGTGGACACCGCCCGCTGGGTTCTGTCGTCCCTTGCTCGACGCCGACGGCCTCGTCGGCGCGGATCCGCACTGGGGGCGCTTCTGGGAGCACCCGATACTCCGCCCGGCAGAAGCGGACGTGTTGGTTGCGGCGCGTGACGCTCTGTATCGGGTGATTTCAGAGATGGACATCCGGGCCTTCGGTCTGATCCATGGCGACCTTCATGTCGCGAACGTGATCGTCGACGATGATGTCGCCCTCGTGGACTTCGACGACTGTGGCCATGGGTTCTGGGCCTTCGACCTGGCGACGGCGCTGCATCCCTTTCGCAGGAGCGCTCGTTTCGAGATCTTGCGCGATGCCCTCCTCGACGGCTACCACAGCGCGCACGATGCCGCCGAGGTCGACGAAGCCACGGTCGGGCTCTTCGGACTGGTGCGGCTGCTTTCGGCGCTCGGCCGATCGACCGTGGACGAGCATGACGATCGCGCCGAGGTGCGGGCGTTTGCCGTCGAGTGCGTCGAGGCGGCGCAGCAATTGCGCTCCGATGGCTTCAGCTGACGCGACACCAGCGCGGAGGCTCGTCGCCGAAGGATCGCTCGTTCTACAGCGCTCGCCAGGTCGAGATGTCGGGCAGCAGGTGCTCGGCGTTGGTGGAGTCGCGCAGCGTCAGCACGATGTCACACACCACCGAGATCCGGTCTTCGCCGGTCACCGGCGCCGCTGCCGGGGTGGTGTAGTGCAGCGCAGACGCAGGGAACAGCACGAGTTCGTCTTGTTCGACGGTAAGGAAGGCGCGCTCGGCGTTGAGCGGATTGCGCTCGTGCACGTGCCCGAGCGCCACCATCGACTCATCGAAGAGGCTGGGGGCCAGCTGGTTGGGTGGCGCATCATGGGCAAAGCCGATTTGGCCGCCGTCCTCTGGGAGCCGCAGGTAGTAGACCGCGGCGATATGGGCATGGGGATGTCGATGCATGGCGATGGATTGCCCGGCACCGGCTGCAGTGGCCCAGGATCGGACGATCTGACAACGAAACGACGTCCGAGCGAGACCAAGCAACCCGAGGTAGCGGTCGACATGGGCCGGGAGCGCTGCTGCGAGCGGATCGAAGCAGCGGTCGTGATGCAGCAGTTCGAAGCCATTCACGTCGCCGCTCCAGGCCTGTTCGTCGGGCCGCGCCACGTCGCTGCTCGCCCGCATCGCTTCGACGCGTGCGGCCAGTGCAGCACGGTCGCGGTCGTCGAGATCGATGTGGTCCCGGTACACCGACAAGGGGAAGAAGTGGACGAGCGCGTCGCTCATGACGCGAGGTCTTGGCCGGATCGGTCGACGCCGACGGCGGCGGCATAGCGGAACTCCCGCAGCGCAGCACCCATCAGGCGTTGGCGGTCCCCGAAGCCGAGCCTTCGTGCCAGATCGTCCACGTCGCTGGGATGCTCGCCGGGGAAGTGCCGATCGAGCCACCAGGTGAGCGCCCGCTGACGATCCGTGTTGCCGGGTGCGGTGCCGGCTTCGTCCCAACCCGCCTCTCGCAATGCCCGCGCCTTGTCGGCGGACCGCTCGGCGAGCTGGGACCAAGAGCCGGCGAGACGGAGCTCGTCCACGAGATCTTCGATGGGCAGGCTCGGGAGCCTCCCGGCGCCGACCGCGCTGCGAGCCCGTCGGCCCACGAGCGCCGCGAAATCGTCCATCGTCAGGCCTTGGTCGTCGAGCCAGCCGAACAGCTGGTCTGCCTCGAAGAGGCCGAGACGCCGACGCAGCTCGTCGGCGGTGGCATCGACCAAGACCTGGTCGACCTCGTGTCCGCAGAGATGGGCGAGCTCTCGGGCGTGCCTCGCCTCCGATGCTCGGGCGGCGACCTCGCGGTAGTGGGCCGGATCGATCTGGAGCTCCTCGAGGACGGGATGGGCCCAGCCATCGTGGGGATCGTCACCGGCGAAGCCGACTTCTTCTCGGACCATCTGCTCGAAGTAGATGGTCCGCAACATCTGGGGTCGCCGGTCGAGGGGCTGGCTTTCTGCAAGGTCTGCGACATGCCCGATGAGCTGACATGCGTCCCGATGCTTCTGACTGAAGCTGTTGTCGGCCCACCAGCTGGCGAGCGCCTCGCCGAGCACCGGGTCGATGGCACGTGCGTGGGTGAGGACATCCGATGAGGAACGGTCGGTGTAGAACGTCGCCTTCTGCGCTGCGAGCAGCTCAGCGGCTCGGGCAGGGTCGAGCACCCCGGCCGCCGTGGCTACCTCGAGGTTGGCTCGGATGTCGACCAGCGCGGTCGACAGGCTCCGATAGTGGTTCTCGGCCGACGCGTGCGCGACCGCCACGTCGTCGTCATCGAGCTGTCCATCGCGCACGAGCTCGTAGATGTGGCCGACACCGACCATGCCGAACACGTCCAGTTCGGCTGCGCGCAGAGCGCCCATCGACGAACTCCCCAGGACATGGACGCCCTTTTCCAGAGCATCCAGGACCTCCTTGTGCCAAATCGACGGCACGCGTTCGAAGACGCCATCGACGATGCCGATCACCCTTGCGCCACCGTGGGCCGCCCGGTATACATCGCCACGCGCGGCCGGTGGGCGGACAGACGCGCCGGGAAGCGCTGCAGAGACCTCGGCCGCGGTCATGGTCGGGCCGACGAACAGCACGGTGCCGTCGTGGGGGTCGGGTGTGCTCACGACGGCCTCACCTCGTCGGCATGGCGCGCCATGGCCGCACGTGCGCGCATGCCGGGGCGAGCTGCGATCTCGGTGTCGGGCTCCATCGTCGGTACGACGACCTTGACCACGGGGATCCCGACGTCGGGTCGGGTGAGATCCACCACGAGGGGTTCGGGAATGCCACAGGAATCCAGACGGTCGAGAATGAGTGTGAGGTCGCCGTCGAGTGTCTCGTTGGTGCACGACGGGGCTTCGGCATGCGAGCGGCGGCCCGCACCGCTCCACATCTCGGTCCTGGCCTGAGCCATGAGGTCCGAGGCCCGCATCGATCGATAGTCGTCGCGTGACTGGTCGTCGTGTGACCCGGCGATGAGCGTGAGGCGTGATTGCGCCGCTTCCGTGAGAGATCGCAACAAGGCGATGGATCTGTCTGGGTGTGTGCCCGAGCCCTCGGCGTGGAACACACGACGCAACGCCATCGGTGAGCGGTCGGCGATGGCGACGCGGTAGGTGGCGATGCCGACATCGGAGGTCATGTCCCATATGGCGACGTCGACGTCGGCCTGCTCGTAGCAGTCGAGTGCCCACCGGCAGGCAGGGTCGTCGACGGAATCGGGATCGACACGAGTGTCTTCGGGCTCTCCCGCGATCGCCCACATCATCTCGGCGTCACGCTCGATCACCTCGCACAATGCATGCACAGTGGCTTCGATGCGGCTGTTGCCGGATGCGAGCCCGTTGGAGTTGGCCGAGAATGCACCACGCGGGAACGGGTCCGGGATCGTGAAGTCGAGATCGACGAGCTCGAAGGGCAGCCAGCATGGCTGGCCGCTCGCCACGCCCACGGCCTCGATCCACGGAAGCCGTTGGTCGCTGCCGAAGGTCGAGGTCGTGGGGCGAGCGAGCGCATCGGGATCGATCACCTGGCCGCTCCGACGGATGTGGCGATACGTGGCGAAGCGCACGGGGAGGTCGACCTCCTCTGCATGCTCGATCTCGATCGCCTCCATGATGCCCGAGGCCTTGGCGGCGTCGAGCGTTGCCCCCTTGCCCTGAGCGACCGCGAGCCCACGTGCGTTCGGTCGACACACCATCACGACAGGAATGCCGATGTGATCGAGGCCGGTGACATCGGCGACGCGGGTGATCCCGAATCGGCGAAGCATCGGCCGCAAACGACCAACCGTCTCAGCTGGGGCGCGGACTCGATGGGTTCCGTCGACGAACGTCTTGGTGGTGGCGCTCTCCCCACCACCAAGACATTCGAAGCCCTTGTCCCGCTCGGGCCGGAGGTCGGTGCTCATCCGAGGCTGTACATCTTCTTCGTCTTGCCCAGTGTGCCGCGTTCGCCCTGGACTGCCAGCGGGCCTCGGAAGGCGGTCAGTGACACCACACCTGGCTTGAGGTCGAAGCCCTTGAGCGCGAAGCCCGCAACGTCATCCTCCATCGCGTCGAAGCCTGCTCTCGCGTCGGCCGCGGCCTCGCCCTCGACGCGGAACTCTGCGAGGCGGTCGGACGGGATGAAGTACACCTCGTTGTCGCTGCCATGGAGCAGCACGCCGTCTTCGTTTGATTCAGCCATGATTTGTTCCTCCTGGTTGTGGGGGCGGTGCCCCCGTTTGTTGTCGATCGAGTTCCGTGCGCCAGACCCGCGTTCTTCAGGTCGGGCGAGTGGAGATGATGTCCTCGGCGTCGATCGCGAGGTCGGCGGTGCTGAAATCGGCGAGCGCGGTGAGCGGTCCGGTGAGGTCGAGGCGGTACCCACCGACCTCGACGATGCCACCCTGGGCGATCAGGTCGACGTGGATGTCGGTGTCGTACCCGACGCGATCGCGGCCCTGATGGTGATGGCCGAAGCCCAGGTGCACGCCCGGTGAGCGCTCGTTGACATGGGAGTTGGTCGCCACCGAGGCGACCACGCCGAGATTCGTCCCGAAGCCGAGTTCGCCCACGCGGGTTCCCCAGGGTTCGCGGAACCAGCCGGCGACCATGGTGAGCATGTCATGGTCGTCGCAGCGCAACTCGACAGCGTCGCCGTCGACGAGTTCCACGGTCAACGGGGCATGATGCAGGCGGGTGTCGCGTTCGATCGGGACGTTGGCGTGAACCGCGAGGTCGGCGACCAGGGTGCCGGTCACCGAGACCGGGTACGTGGCGACTTCGCCGGCGGGCAGCACGACGAACTTCTCGTCGATGGGTCGGCCGTTGTTGCTGATCCAGCGGAACCGAGTGGGAGCGAGTGTCGCGACGAAGTCGGTTCCTCCCGGGGCAGTGACGCGCACCTCGTCAGCGGTGCCGAGATGCGACAACAACGCAGTGTTGCGGTCCTCCAGGGTCGCGACGTCGACGCCGAGGGCTTGATCGAAGAACCCCTCACCAACGCTGGTGCAGCGAACGGCTCGCCACCGGCCACCCCAGGCTTCGAGGCACGAACGAAGGGCGGGGCCGTGCGACATGGTGTGGGCTTCGAAGGTGACCACGTGCAGCGCAGCATCGATCGGGACGCTCGAGATCGCCTCGGTGAGGGTGGCGGCGATGCGGTCGTCCTCGAGGGGTTGCATCTCGACCACTCGGTACGCGATGCCCTGCGCGGCGAGTTCGCTTCCGACGACGGAAGCGGCCGTCACCGCGTCGGCGGTGTGGGCGATGAGCACCTGGTCATCGGAACCGACGGCGAGGTAGTCCTCGAGTAGCTGCCGTGCGCCGACGATGTCGCCAGCGCTCGCTCTTTCGATCTGTGTCGGCATGGCGGTCGAGACGTCGGTGCCCCGCCGCGGTTACAGGCATGGTGAACGGAGCCGTCGCGTGTCTGCCAGGATCAAGGGATGGACTCCTCCCCGGCCCCGCTCGCTCTGTCGGTCCTCGACCTCGTACCGGTGTCACGGGGCCAGAGCACGGCTGACGCCGTGGCCTCCTCCATTGCGCTGGCGCGAGCGGCCGACGAGCTCGGCTTCACCCGCTACTGGTTCGCCGAGCACCACAACATGGCGTCGGTCGCGTCGACCACCCCACCGATCATGATCGGCCTGACGGCCGCGTCCACCCACCGCATCCGGGTCGGCTCGGGCGGGGTGATGCTGCCCAACCACGCGCCGTTCGTGGTGGCCGAGCAGTTCGCCGCGCTCGAGGCGGGAGCGCCCGGGCGCATCGACCTCGGTATCGGCCGGGCGCCGGGCAGCGACCAGGTGGTGTCCGCCTTGTTGCGCCAGAGCGGCACCACGAGCGACGTCGAGCGGTTCCCGGATCACGTGCGCGACATCATCGCCTTGTTGGGTTCCGAGGGTGCCGAGCTCGACCTCGGTCGAGGACAGACGTATGAGATTCGAGCCACCCCGGCGGCCGCCGGCCGACCCGATGTCTGGTTGTTGGGATCGAGTGACTACTCGGCCACCGTGGCTGCGCACATGGGCCTGCCCTACGTCTTCGCGCACCACTTCTCCGGCGAGGGCACCGAGCGAGCTCTCGAGATCTACCGCACGAAGTTCACGCCGAGCGAGACTGCTCGCCGAACCCAGGACCTTCCTCACCGTCAACGCCTGCGTCGCCGACACCGACGCCGAGGCCCAGGCTCTGGCGCTGCCGAATCTGATCCAGATGTCCCGGCTGCGCACCGGTCGCCCCCTCACCGCCCTCGACCGTGTCGAGGAAGCCGCCGTGGTTCCGCTCGACGCCATGCAGGAACAGATCGTGGCGTCGATGCGCACTCGTTGGATCATCGGCGAACCCGAGGCCGCAGCGACCCAGGTGCGCGACCTCGCGGCACGGTTCGCCGTCGACGAGGTCATGATCAGCGCCGGTGCGGGTCTGCGCATGGACGAGCCCGCCGACTCGAGCGCGGCCCGCCGCCGCACGGTCGAGCTGTTGGCGGCGGAGCTGCTCGCACCGACGCCGCAACCGGCATGAGTCTCGAGTAGCCGGCCCGAGCGGGCCGGGTCCTGGATCAGGCCTCGACGCGCAGCGCGTCCAGCATCGCGTCGAGGTGGTCGCCTGCGATCACGGGCTCGTAGCGCGGCGGGTTGGTGTCGCTGCAGCAGGCATCGAGTGGCCGGATGACGGCATCGTCGTCGGGACTGTTGAACGACACCAGCGAGTAGAGCTCCTCGGCCGGGTCGTCAGCAGGCGGTGGCAACACCCGATGCTCGTTGGGTGTCCACCGGCCGTTGGACCAGCGCTGCATCAACAAGCCGGTGTTGATCGTGAGCGCACCGTCGACCCACGGCGCGTCGACCCAGGTGTCATCGACGAGCACCTGGAGGCCGCCGAGGCCCTGGTCACGATCCAGCACGGTGATCGTCCCGTAGTCGGTGTGGGGACCGATGCGGAACTGATTGGGCTGGAGGGGTGCATCGAGCGCCTGGAGTGACAGGTACCAGTTGTAGGTGGCCGAGCTCATGGGTTCACGGCACAGGTCGACCATGGTGCCGGGCTGCACGCCGAGGGCATATTCGAGCAGGGCGAGGAGGTTGCGCACGAGGGTCATCGATTCGAGGACGAAACCGTCAGCGGCCTCGGCGAACCCGGCGACCTCGGTCGGATAGATGTTGGGTGCGTGGCGGGTCGGGGAGCGTCGGCGCAGCGCATCGGACACGTCGGGTCGTCCGACCGCGAACGACTCCTTGAGGTCGGGCGGTGTATCGATGCCGTAGGCGCCCGCGTTCGACTCACTGCCGAGGCCGACCCAACCGCGATAGGGCCCACCCGTGAACGCATACTGTTCCTTCGCTGCACGAGGCAGGGCGAAGAACTCGGCGATCGCGGAACGTGCGTCGGCCAGCACTCGCTCGTCGATGCCGTGACCGGTCACCAACAAGAAGCCGACGTCCTGGAGATGTCGGTCCACCGCTTGCGCGGTCTGGCGCCGGTCGCGGGCAGTGCCCGAGAACCAGGGTTCGAGATCGATCAGGGGGATGGCCATGGTGTCGTTCTCCGCAGCGTGCTGTCTGCGGCGAAGGTAGCGAGGCTGGCATCGACCGGTCGCCACGAAGGCAGGTCGTTCACACGATGGACACGGACGTCGGTTGCCGGCCCTGCGGCGCACGACGCCGAGTATCAGGCGGTGTCGTCGTCGGCCTCGCCGGGCGCGGCCCCCGCTCGCAATGCAGCGGTGTCCCGATACGTGGCGAACCACGCAGCCGACACGCCGTTGAGCACATCGGCTCGTTCCCACTGGAGGAAGTGCCCGCTGTCGGGCGCCACCAGGGGGCCGACCCGGTTCGTGAACGCGATCTCGCAGCGCGTCGGGAAGTCGCGAGGCACCACGTGGTCGTCGGGCCCGTAGAGGATCAGCGTCGGCGTGTCGATGGGTCCCGCGAGTAGGGGGATCTCTTTCAGCGGCCGACCATGAGCCAGCTGGTACGGCGCCCAGCTGGCCGCCAGATGGTCGATGTCGGCGAACGGTTCGACCATGAAGGCCACGTCGTCGACGCTGAACGATCCCGGAGAGGCCCACAGCCGTGGACCGTAGAAGTCCGTGACGTACTGGCGGCAGCGTGCCGGGGAGTCGAGTTCGGCGATGAGGGCGTCGGGATCGCGGCCCTGGCGCACGCGGTAGTCGGCGGTGGGGTCGTCGTCGTCGAGCTGCTGCATCGACAGACCCCGTTCGGCGTACCACTCCGGCTGATCTGGCACCACGGGCACGGTGCTGTTGAAGAACACCATGGCGTCGACAAACCCCGCGAAGCGCTGTGCGATGTCGATCATGACGGCGCCGCCGACGTCGCCGGCGATCATCCCGCAGCGTTCGTGGCCCAGGACGTCGTGCACCAGGGCGTGGACGTCGCGGCCGTAGCGGACGAGGTCGTAGTCGTCGTCGGCAGCGAGGTCCGAGTCGCCGTAGCCGCGCAGGTCGGGGACGATCACCTCGTAGCCGGCGGCGACGAGCGGCCTGATGTTGCGCCACCAGATCCGCTTGGTCTCGGGGTAGCCGTGGAGGAGCACGAGCGGGTAGCCGCCGGTGCCCTCCTGGAGGTACGCGAGCCGCATCCCGGGAGCGACCTCGGCGCGATGGATCCTGAACGCGTCGGGCGCCGGCGTCGGAGGCTGGGTAGGACGGGGAGCGGGCATCGTGAATCTCCGTGGGTCGACCGGGACCAGGATGGCAGGGGTGGCGACGTCAGGCGCCGAGGCGTTCGCGCAGCCATTCGGCCGACGGCTTCGGGGTGCGGTCGCGTGCGATCAGCCCGCGCTGGGTCCGGAACCCGAAGGGCCCCTCGTAGCCGTCGATGCCGGTGTCGTGGAGGTACCCGACGACGGGTACGCCGTGGTCGACGGCGTCGACGAGCAGTTCGACCGCGTGGGTGACGACCTGCTCGCGCCATTCGTCGTCGGCGGTGGCCACCCCGTGGCCTGCGATCACCAGTTGCCGGCCGGGCATCTCGCTGGCGACGTGGGACACCAGCTCGCCGAGCTCGTCGACGATGGGCGTGAAGCCGGTGTCGCTGCGTCGGCCGTCGTCCGGGTAGGGGTGGATCGCGCCGGTGCGGTCGACGGCGATGGGGTGATCGTGCGCGAGGCCGATGAGATCGAAGGTGCCCGCCATCTCCGGGCGTTCCCGGGCCGCCATCCCCGGGATGAGCAGCTCGCCGTCGCGCAGCGCCGACATCCAGGTGCCGAACAGCATCTCCTGCCACCACCGGCGCTCGGCGTCGGGTTCGGGTCCGTGGCCGAAGACGGTCGGGGTGCCGAACACCGCCATGACGGGCGCGTCGCCCGACGCCAGGAGGCGGTGGGCCTCGTGGTTGGCGAGCAGTGCGCCCTCGACGGCCAGGGCGCAGGTCTCGGCGTCGCGCCGTCCCGGTGGGCGGCTGCCCAGGAGGAAGCCGCGGATCGGCCCAGCCGACCGGGTCGTCGATCGGGACCCAGATCGCGACCCGATCCCCCCACCGCTCCGCGCAGCGGTCGACGTGTCGGGCCCAGAGGTACTCGCGGGCATGCGCGTCGCGGTGGCCGGGCATGTCCTCGCTGTACCAGCCCGGCAGCGTGCCCGACTGCAGCGTCGCGATCACCGACAGGCCGGCATGGGTCGCGGAGGTGAGCAGGTCGTCGTAGTGGTCGAATGCGTCGGTGTCGATCTTGCCGGGTTCGGGTTCGAGGCGGGCCCACTCGAGTGTCAGCTTCGTGTGGGTGAGGCCCAGCGAGGCCAGGAGTCCGAAGTCGTCGACGGTGATTGGTGGCGAGCCCGTTGCCGTCTCCGGAGGCCGGTACCCGCTTGCTGCGTTCCCAACGCGACCAGTCGGCGGCCGGAGCCACGCCCTCGGTCTGCAGCGATGTCGCCGTCGTTCCCCACCACAGTGCTTCGGTGTCGGTCACCTCCGCAGTATCGGGGTCGCGCGGCCCAAAGCGATGCACGAACCGGTGCGCACGGGCGGCGCAGCCGGCCACCCGACGCTGTTCAGGGGCCCCTGCGGCCGCTCGCGGCGGCCTCGGCGACCGGACCCCCTTCGCCGTTGGCGAGTAGGGTCGACCCATGGTGCTGGGAAAATGGCGGAAACGCCGACGGGCAGGGCAACGGTATTCGTACTCGGCCTGGGACGGTTCCCAATCGGGGTTCGACCTGTCGGCGTCGGACATCATGGCCGAGCTCAACGACGACCTGCTCTACCACGGCGACGTCAACGCAGCGCTGCGACGCATGATGCAGTCGGGCTTCGAGGCCAACGGCGAGCGCATCCAGGGCCTGCGCGAGATGCTCGACAAGCTCCGCCAGGAGCGCCAGGAGCGCCTCGACCAGCACGACCTCGGCGGCGTCTACGACGAGATCGCCGACGACCTGAACGACGTCATCGACACCGAACGCACCTCGCTCGACCAACTCGCCGAGCAGGCCCGCGAGTCGGGCGATCAACGTCGCCAGGAGATCACCGAGCAGGTGGCCGCCGAACGCAACCTGCAGCTCGACATGATGCCGCCCGACCTCGCCGGCAAGGTCAAGGAGCTGTCGAACTACGAGTTCACCTCCAGCGAGGCCCGCGAGAAGTTCGACGAGCTCATGGACAAGCTGCGCGACCAGCTGATGCAGCGCTACGTCGACCAGATGACCGACGGCGTGCAGAACATGTCGCCCGAGGACATGGCCCGCATGAAGAACATGATGGCGTCGCTCAACGAGATGCTCGAGCAGCGCCAGAACGGCGAGGAGCCCGATTTCGACGGCTTCATGGAGGAGTTCGGCGACTTCTTCCCCGAGAACCCCGAGACCCTCGACGAGCTCCTCGAGATCATGGCCCAGCGCATGGCGGCTGCGCAGGCGATGCTCAACTCGATGACGCCCGAGCAGCGCGCCCAGCTGCAGTCGCTGTCCGAGCAGCTCCTCGAGGACATGGACCTGCAGTGGCAGGCCGACCAGCTGTCGCGCAATCTCGCAGGAGGCGTTCCCGTCGCTCGACTGGGGACGGTCCTATGAGTTCGGCGGCCAGGACCCGATGGGGGTCGGCGAGGCCCAGTCGGTCTTCGAACAGCTCGGCGACCTCGATCAGCTCGAGCAGATGCTCCAGGGCGTGTCCAACCCCGGCGCGCTCGCCGAGGTCGACATCGATCGGGCCCGCGAGCTGCTCGGCGACGACGTCGCGAACTCGCTCGAACGCATGGCCGAGGTCGCCCGCCAGCTCGAAGAGGCCGGCCTGATCGAGAACAAGGAGGGCCGATTCGAGCTCACGCCGCGAGCGATTCGCGCCATCGGCCAGCAGGCCCTGTCGGATCTGTTCCGCAAGCTCGCCAACGACCGGGTCGGCCAGCACGCGCTGGAGCAGACCGGGATCGGCCACGAGCGCGACTTCTCGACCAAGCCCTACGAGTTCGGCGATCCGTTCAATCTCCACATCGAACGCACGGTTCGCAACGCGATCCGCCGCACCGGCGGCGGAACACCGGTCCGGTTGTCGCCCGAGGACTTCGAGATCGAACGCACCGAGCATCTGGTGCGGTCGAGCACCGTGTTGATGCTGGATCTGTCGTTGTCGATGCCGATGCGCGACAACTTCCTGCCCGCCAAGAAGGTGGCGATGGCGCTGCATTCGCTGATCTCGATGCAGTACCCCCGTGACTACCTCGGCATCGTGGGCTTCAGCGAGGTCGCACACGAGATCAAGGCCCATGAGTTGCCCGAGGTCTCCTGGGACTTCGTGTACGGGACCAACATGCAGCACGGGTTCCAGCTGAGCCGGCAGCTGCTGAGCCGCCAGAGCGGCCAGAAGCAGATCATCATGATCACCGACGGCGAACCCACCGCCCACATCGATCCGGGTCGGCCGCCCCTTCTTCAGCTATCCGCCCACCCGTGAGACCGTCGACCGCACGCTGGCCGAGGTGCTGGCCTGCACCCGTGACGGCATCCGCATCAACACCTTCATGCTCGATGCGACCTCGGCGTTGACGCATTTCATCGAGCGTCTCACGGAGATGAACGGTGGTCGAGCGTTCTTCACGACGCCCGAGACCCTGGGTGACTACGTGCTCGTCGACTTCGTCGAGCACCGGCGCAAACTGCTGACCGGCCGCCGCTGACCCCCGGCGACCTCGGCTCCCTTCGATCATTTTCGGTCCCTCACGACCCTTCTGCGCGTTGATCGATGAACGGAAAATGTGGGTTTCGGCGCAAAGATCCGGGCGCGCCCTTGCCAAGACGTCCCGCAGGGGACGAGAATGCCACCGTTGTAATTACACACGAGTCGTCTGGACGCCCGCACCCTGCTCCGTCGACTTGCCGCGGCACCCGGCCGCGCCCGTGGTACTCGCGGGCCCGAGGCCTGGTGTCGACGGGGCACGAGAACCAGAGGAGACCCCATGCGGATCGCAGCCGAAGCAACCGATCGCAGTTGGCAGCAGTTCGCCAACTGCCTCGGGGTCGACCCCGACCTGTTCTTCCCCGAGCGTGGCGCCTCGACCCGGGAGGCCAAGGAGGTCTGCCGGGGCTGTGTCGTGCGCAACGACTGCCTCGAGTACGCCCTCGGCAACAGCGAGAAGTTCGGGATCTGGGGCGGGATGAGCGAGCGAGAACGCCGCCGGATCCGTCGCCAGCGCTCGCTGGCACGCCAGGGCATCGTGCCCGTCGCAGGCGAGGCATCTGCCTGACGAGCCATTCGGGCGCGGCTTCCGTCGCCCGGTCCTGGGCTAGGCTTTCCCGCCATGGGAAGCCTCGGCACCGGTGAGCTCATCATCATCCTCGTGATCTTGCTCGTCCTCTTCGGCGGGTCGAAGCTCCCGAAGCTGGCTCGATCGCTCGGCCAAGCACAAAAGGAGTTCAAGGCCGGGATCGACGACGACGACGACGAGTCCCGCTCCGATTCGTCGAGCTGAATCCTTTCCGGCCGGGTCGGGAACCGAACCGCGCTCACTCGACGTTGTGCATCCCGACACGGTGAGCCAGCCCTGCTGCAGGTGCTCCATGACCCGTTCGCGAGACGCGGCTCTCCGAGTCGTCGCCGGTTGCCGACGACGTCGTACCCACCTGGGACGACATCGCTCGGACCCATCGACGGTTCATGTATTCGGTGGCGTACCGCCTGAGCGGGAATCACACGGAAGCGGAAGACGTGGTGCAGACGGCATTGGTGCGGGTCGAGCGAGGACTGAGCAGCTACCGGCCCGGCAATCTCGAGGGATGGCTGGCCCGTATCACGACCAACGTGTTCCTCGACGAGGTCCGGCGACGCAAGCGACGTCCCGCCGACGCGCTCCCCGACGACGCGGACCGTGTACTGCCGGGCGCACCCGGCGCCGACGAAGCGGCGACCGCCGACCTGCCCGACGTACATCCAGGAGGCCTTGGGCCGTCTCAGCGAGGATCACCGTGCGGCGGTGGTGCTCTGCGACGTCATCGGCATGAGCTACCCCGAGATCGCCGACGCCCTCGACGTGCCCGTCGGCACCGTCCGCAGTCGCATCCATCGAGGTCGCAGCGTGATGCGCGACCTGTTGCGTCCCCACCTGGAGGTGGACCAGTGAGCGCGGACACGGGCTCGGACCCTCTCGATGTCGTCGCATCGACCCGGCCGATCTGCTGAGCGCGCTATCTCGACGGACGAGCTCGATGCCGACGAGCGGGCGCTCGTCGACCGCGCCCTGGCGATTCGCCGACGCTGCGTCGCGAACTCGCCGAGCTGCGCGCCACGCAATCGCTGATCCGGGCGTTGCCGCTCGTCGACGAGCCCGTCGGCGCCCTCCAGGTCGTCGCCGACGACTCGGTGAGACCGAACGCCTCGTCACCGGCGAGCCGGAGCCCGACGCGGTGGCAGCGACGACGTCGCCCGACGAGACGGTCGTGTCGCTCGATCGGCATCGCCGTCGCACGGGCGTGATGGCTCGCGATCGGCGCCGTGGCCGCAGCGCTGCTCGTGGTGGTGGGCGTCGGTGTCACGCTCGACCCCATGCCGGTCACCCCGCGGTGGACGAGTTGGCATCGGCGCACATGGGAAGCGCCGGCGGAGTTCGAGCGACATGGACGTCGACACGATGGACGATCCCGCCGTGCTCGATGGCTTGGGCGACGGCATGGACCGTATGGCGGTGTACGCCCGCGACGATCTCGTGCGGACCGTCTACAGCGATGGCCTCCACGAGGTGTCGGTGTTCCACGAGCCCGGTGTGGTGGATTGGGACGCCCTGCCCGACGATGGGCTCATGACCGTCGAGGGTGCCACCAAGACCTGGACCGGGACGCGCGACGACACGGTCGTTGCCGTCGCAGAGCGAGGCGACCTGATGGTGGTCATCGTCGCCGATGCCGCCATGGGACCCGACGAGGCCATGGAGAAGGCCACCGACGCCATGGCGATGGTGCCACCGGTGCAGGTCGAGCGAGGCCTGTGGCAACGGGTCGCCGATGCACCGAGCAATCTCATCGACCGGATCTGAGCGGGTCCCGACCGGACGCGTCCGGTCACATCGTGTGGAGGTCGGCCCCGCCCCGCACGGTGTGCGATGGCGGGGCGCTCGCCTCAGTGTGCCGAGACGGTGGCTCCTGCCGGCTTCGCGGCGACGCTTGAGAATGCGTCGCCGCTCACGCTCGGAGCAGCCGCCCCAGACACCGTGGTCGATGCGCTGGGAGAGGGCGTGTTCGAGGCAGGGGTCCTTGACGGGGCAGGTCGCACAGATGCGTCGGGCCACTTCGACTCCGACGCCATCGCTGGGAAAGAACAGTTCTGGGGGGCGTTCGGCACAGTTTCCCTGCGCCATCCAATTGGTATCCACGGCGAATGCACCTCCTGATGCGGTGTTCATACGCCCACATCACCGGGAAAGTTCCCGTAAAGCGCAATTGTAAACAGCGAACTGCTGCGCCCTCGACGATGGTCGGATGACGAAACCGCCCCGCGCGCCTTGGACCGGGGCCTTCGATGGGTCACCATGGGGCGGTGCGCGACCACGACGATGCCCGGCTTCCTCCGCCCCCGCCGCCGCGCCCGGCAGACCATCAGCGCGTCGGCGCTCCGACCCCTGCGGCGCCGCCGGCCGCGCCCCGCACGTCCGCCCATCTATGACCCGTCCCACTACGGCTACGGTCCGTGGCGGCCGGTCGCCGAGCCCGACCCTGTCGATCTGCCGCCCTTGGAGTCCTCGCCCACCGGTTGGCGCCGCCTGCGTGGTCCGGCGGTGGCGATGTTCGCCGGCGCTGCGTTGGCTGCCTTCACGATCCTTCTCGCGGTCGTCGTGGTCGATGACGGACCGGGCCGCACCGAGACGGTCGTGCAGTTCCCCGAACTCGGGCCATCGACCGTGCTCGAGGGTGACGTGCTCGACATCCAAGGGGTCCTGGCCAAGGTCCGGCCGAGCGTGGTCACCATCAACACCGGCTCGGAGTCCCGTGCCGGGATCTTCGAAGGCGCCGGATCGGGCGTGGTCATCGGCGAGGACGGACTGATCCTCACCAACGCCCACGTGATCGCCGATGCCGACACCATCGAGGTCACCTTCTTCGACGGATCGGTCAAGACCGCAGCCGTGGTCGGGACGTTCCCCGACGACGACATCGCCATCGTCGATGCCGCCGACATCAGTGGCCTGCAGACCGCCGATCTGGGTTCGGCAGAGGACCTGCGGGTCGGCGACGACGTGGTCGCCATCGGCAACGCCTTGGATCTCGGATCGACCCCCAGCGTCACCAAGGGCATCGTCTCGGCGAAGGACCGCACCATCGAGGACGCCTTCATCCGCCTCGAGAACCTGATCCAGACCGATGCGGCCATCAACCCCGGCAACTCGGGAGGGCCGCTGGTGAACGCCGCCGGCCAGGTGGTCGGCATCAACACGGCCATCATCGACAACGCGCAGAACATCGGGTTCGCGATCTCGATCGACGTGGTTCGCCCGCTCATCGACCGGGCGCTCGACGGCGATGCCGACCTCAGTCCCGACACCGCGTTCTTGGGCGTGACCTCCATCTCGCTCGCCAACCTCGATCCAACGGTGCAGGACGAGTTCGGGGTCGCGGTCGCCGACGGCGCCTTCGTGCAGGAGGTGGTCCCGGGATCGCCGGCCGAATCGGCCGGCATCGTGCGTGGCGATGTCGTCACCGAGATCGGCGGCGAGGCGATCACGTCCGCCGAAGACGTCGCACGAGTCGTGCGCAGCCGTCGACCGGGCGATCTCGTCACGGTCGTGGTCCAGCGCGACGGCGGCGCGCAGCCCTTCGACGTCGAGCTCGTCGAGCGCTGAACCGAGCCCGGCCTGCATCGCTCGGGCGCTCGGGGCGCCGGGGCTCGGGGCTCGGGGGTGCGCCGGTATGCTGGGCCGATGACCGATGTCGAGACCGAGAACGTGCCCCCGGTGGCACACGTCAAGCTCGTGTACCTGGGCCCGGTGGCCCCCCACTGGGAGATCCGTTCCGACTTCGGCGATCGCGATGCGATCGAGGCGTTCCGCACCCGGGTCAATGCCCGTCTGGTGCTGCTGCCGCCCCACGATCCGCAGTTCCGACGCAACCGCGAGCGGGTCAACCGCGACGCCGAGCGCGAGAACTTCATGATCGAATGGGATCTCGGTTACGACGAAGAGACCGTCTAGGGCCGCCTCGGGCACCGGGCGTCGCCGGGGCCCGACGCATCCATCACCAGACCACGGGGGAGCGGGTCCCGACAAGCGATGATCGACACGAGTGGTACCGAGGACGCGACCTGGATCGCCGATCGCTACTTCAACCGCGAGCTGTCCTGGCTCGCATTCAACGATCGGGTCCTCGCCCAGGCCGCCGATCCGGCGCAGCCGCTGCTCGAACGCCTCAAGTTCATCGCCATCTGGGGCTCGAACCTCGATGAGTTCTTCCAGGTTCGCGTCGCCGGGCTGAAGGATCAGATCGAAGCGGGCCTGTCGACCCGCACACCCGACGGGCGGACGCCGTCGATGACGCTGACCGACATCCGCGACGAGGTCGACCGGCAGCTCGACGCGTTGGGCGAGGTCTACGCTGACGTACTCGATGCTCTCGATGCCGACGGCATCTCGCTCGTCACCTGGGCCGATCTCACCGCCGAGGACAAGACGGCGATGACGGCGCACTTCGAGAACCGCATCTTTCCCGTCCTCACGCCCCTCGCCGTCGACCCGGGCCATCCCTTTCCGTACATCTCCAACCTGTCGCTCAGCCTGGGCGTCATCTTGCGCGACCCGCGCGACGGCAACCGGCGGTTCGCTCGGCTGAAGATGCCGCCGGTGCTCGGTCGGTTCATCGCGCTCTCGGGCCCCACCGATGCCTCGACCCGGTTCATCACCCTCGAAGAGGTGGTCTTCGCCCACGTCGACCAGCTGTTCCCGGGAATGGAGGTGGTCGAGACCATCGCGTTCCGGGTCACGCGCAACGCCGATCTCGAGATCGACGAGGACGAGGTCTCGAACCTCATGTCGGCGGTCGAGCTCGAGCTGCGCCGTCGACGCTTCCAACAGGCGGTGCGCCTCCAGCTGAGCCGGTCGCTGTCGGCCGACGTCGCGGCGCTGTTGGTCAAAGAGCTCGAGCTGGTCGACGACGACGTGTACGTCACCGACGTGCCCGCTCAGTCTGTCGGACCTGTTCGAGCTGGTCGGCCTCGACCGCCCCGAGCTCCGGGATCCACCCCATGTCCCGGTCACGCCGCTCGCGTTCCGGACCGAAGACGACGAACCGGTCGACATCTTCGAGTTGCTGCGCGAGCGCGACGTGCTGGTGCATCACCCGTACGAGTCGTTCATCACGACCGTCGACGAGATGCTGCGTCAGGCGGCTCGGGATCCACTGGTGCAGGCGATCAAGATGACGCTGTACCGGACCTCGGGTGACTCGCCCGTGGTCGAGCACCTGATCCGTGCCGCCGAGGCCGGCAAGCAGGTCGCGGTGGTCGTCGAGCTCAAGGCGCGCTTCGACGAGGCCGCCAACATCGGGTGGGCCCGGCGACTCGAGGACGCCGGCGTCCACGTCGCCTACGGGCTGGTGGGCCTGAAGGTCCACACCAAGACCCTGCTCGTCGTGCGCGCAGAGCCCGAAGGCGTGCACCGGTACTGCCACGTGGGCACCGGCAACTACAACGCCAAGACCGCCCGCCTGTACACCGACTTCGGGTTGTTGACCTCCGATCCCGACATCGGCCACGACCTGTCGCAGCTGTTCAACGGGCTCACCGGCTATGGCCGCCACCTCGCCTACCGCAAGCTGGTGGTCGCCCCCGAGGGGCTCCGGAGCCGGATCACCGACCTCATCCGCAACGAGGCCGAACACGGCCCCGATGGGCACATCGCCATGAAGATGAACAGCCTGGTCGACGCCGACATGATCGACGAGATCTACATGGCGGCCCAGGCGGGTGTGCGTGTCGATCTGTTGATCCGGGGGATCTGCTGCCTGCGCCCCGGCGTGCCGGGCCTGTCGGAGACCATCACGGTCCGGTCGCTGATCGGTCGATTCCTCGAACACCCCCGGGTGTTCCGGTTCGCGCACGGTGACGGTCCGGGCCGACCGGTCCATCTGATCGGGTCGGCCGACCTCATGCCCCGGAACCTCGATCGTCGGGTCGAGGCGCTGACGCCCATCGAACACCCTGCGCTGCGGGCCCGCCTCGACGAGCTGTTCCAGCTCCAGTTGGCCGATCGCTGGCTGGCGTGGGACCTCGACGCCTCGGGCAGCTGGATTCGGTGCGCCGAGGACCCCGACGACGTCGTCGCAGCAGCTGCTCATCGAGTGGGCGTCGGAGTGACCGTGCCTCCCGGTGGCGCCGGCGTGAGCGACGACGAGCCCGAGGTGATGGCCGGTGGAGGTGTGGTCATCGACGGCGAGGGCCGCGTTGCTGGTGGTGCATCGGCCCGCGTTACGACGACTGGTCGTTCCCGAAGGGCAAGCTCGACCCGGGCGAGACGCTCGAGCAGTGTGCGCTGCGCGAGGTCGCCGAGGAGACGGGATTGCGCTGTCGCCTCGGCGACGAGGTCGCGGCCACCCGCTACGTCGACCACAAGGGCCGAGACAAGCTCGTGCGGTACTGGCTGATGACGGTGCTCGATGGCACGTTCGAGGTCAACGACGAGGTCGACGAGATCCGCTGGGTGGAACCCGGTGATGCCGCAGCGCTGCTCACGTATCGACGCGACCTGCCGGTCCTCGATGCGCTCGCCGCACGCTGATCGACCGCTCCGACGCGTCACGAACGCGACCGTGCGGTAACACAGCTCCGAGGGTTCGAGTGGTGTTCACCTCCAGTTCACCGACTGGCGCGTCGCGGGTCAACCCCCGTCCGTAGCGTGCCGGTCTGTTGCGTGGCACCCGCATGGTGTGGGGCCGCATCGACACAGACCCCCCAGGAGGGAACTTCCGTGAGCATTTCGAAACGATTGGCCTGGTTGCTGGCCATTCTCGCCACCTTGTCGCTCATCGCCGCTGCGTGCGGTGACGACGACGACGCAGAGGGCACTGGCACCGAGGAGCCTGCAGACGAGGGCAGTGGAGAAGAGCCCTCCGATGGCGGCTCCGAGTCGATGGATCTCTCCGGCACGCTCGTCGGCGCCGGTGCCTCCTCGCAGGCCGCGGCCATGCAGGGCTGGCAGGCCGGGTTCCAGACGGCCAACCCCGATGTAACCGTCGAGTACGACCCCGTCGGTTCCGGTGGTGGTCGCGAGCAGTTCCTCGCCGGAGGCACCAGCTTCGCCGGCTCGGACGCCTTCCTCGACGAAGAGGAGATCGCCCTGTCGGTCGACCGCTGCGCGGGCGATCGTGGTGCGGTGAGCCTGCCTCACTACATCTCGCCGATTGCGACCGCGTTCAACCTGCCCGGTATCGACAGCCTGAACATGACTCCCGAGGTCCTCGCCGGTCTGTTCGCCGAGACCATCACCAACTGGAACGACCCGGCGATCGCCGAACTCAACCCCGATGTCGATCTCCCCGATCTCGCCGTCAACCCGGTGCACCGCTCCGATGAGTCCGGCACGTCGGAGAACTTCACCGAGTACCTCAGCATCGTCGCCCCCGACGTGTGGACCTTCGGCGCCATCGAGGTCTGGCCCTCCGAGCTCGGCGGTGAAGGCGGCCAGGGCACCTCGGGTGTCGTCCAGGCCGTGCAGGCCGGCGAGGGTTCGGTCGGCTACGCCGATGCCTCCCAGGTCGCCGGCCTCGGCACCGTTGCGGTCCAGGTCGGCGAGGAGTTCGTCCAGTTCAGCCCCGAGGCTGCCGGTCGGATCGTGGACGTGTCGCCTCGTGTCGAGGATCGTGGCGAGTTCGACTTCGCCATCGAGGTCGCCCGTGACACCGAGGAAGCCGGCGTGTATCCGATCGCCCTCGTCTCGTACCACATCGTCTGCCTCGACTACGACAACCAGGAAGAGGCGGATCTGGTCAAGGGCTTC
This sequence comes from uncultured Acidimicrobiaceae bacterium, assembly GCA_963716795.1. GTDB lineage: Bacteria > Actinomycetota > Acidimicrobiia > Acidimicrobiales > UBA8592 > CAVQUE01. The sequence continues at coordinate 896,033 of CAVQUE010000015.1, forward strand.
ATGACCTACGTCGGATCGGTTGAGGGTCAGCAGGCATCGGCCGAGTCGGCCGGCTCCGCCCCCATCAGCGACGAGTTCCGTACCCAGCTCGCCGCCGTGATCGATGCCATCGGCGTCGTGAACTGATCGAGGCTCTGCATTGACCCCATGGGAGCGTCCGGTGCTGTCGGGTGGTGCACAGGGGTGCACCGCCCGACCCGGGCGCTCCCGTCGGCTATCCCTGCTGACCTGCCATGACCAAGGCGCCACCCGACGCCGTTCAGCTGCTCATGTGCATGATCGCCAGCACTGTCCTAGCTTTTCGGCGGGTTCCGCCCGCCCTGTGATGACCGCCCGGGAAAGGCACGCTTCGTGACCACGACCGACTCGCCCGAGATCGACGCCGACCTGGCGCCGAAGTCCTCGGGCAAGGCCCCCACCTCGTTCGGCGACAGACTGTTCAGCGGCGTGGCTGTCGGGTCCGGCATCTTCATCCTGTTCACCCTGGCCGGGGTGGCGCTGTTCCTACTGTCCGAGGCCTTCCCGACCTTCACCAACGACATCACCGAACTCGAAGGCGGCGACACCTTCTTCGAGTACGTCGCGCCCCTCGTGTTCGGGACGGTGTGGGCAGCGGCGCTCGCGCTGCTGTTGGCTGCGCCGCCGGCAGTTCTGATCGCGTTGTACATCAGTCACTACGCTCCTCCGAAGCTCGCCCGTAGCCTCGGCGCAGTCGTCGACCTCCTCGCCGCCATCCCCAGTGTCGTCTACGGCCTCTGGGGCATCTTCGTGCTGGCGCCGGCGCTGTCGAGCAACATCTACCCCTGGCTCGAGGACAATGTGGGGTGGTTCCCGATGTTCGCCGGTCCGACGTCACCGTCGGGACGCACCATGCTCACTGCAGCGGTCGTGCTCGCGGTGATGATCCTGCCCATCATCACCGCCATCTCCCGCGAGGTCTTCCTGCAGACGCCGCGACTGCACGAAGAGGCCGCCATGGCCCTCGGGGCCACGCGTTGGGAGATGATCAAGATGGCCGTCTTCCCCTACGGGCGTTCGGCTGTGATCAGCGGTGCCATGCTCGGGCTCGGTCGGGCACTCGGCGAGACCATGGCCGTCGCTCTGGTGCTCTCACCGGGCGACCTGATCACCTTCAACACCATCTCCACCCAGAATCCCAACACCATCGCCGCCAACGTCGCCCTCAAGTTCCCCGAGTCCTCCGGGCTCGAGATCAACCGTCTGTTCGCCACCGGCCTGGTGCTGTTCGCCATCACCCTCGCTGTGAACATGGCCGCTCGTGCGGTCGTGGCCCGCCGTGCCGCCTTCTCGGGAGCCAACTGATGACCGCGACAGCACCGTCGTCCCAGGACTCGTTCAGGCCCGCTCCCGAGGGGGACAAGCTCCAAGAGGTCGCGGTCGGGCGCCGCATCCAGCTGGCATCGATGGCCGCCGCCTTTGCCGTCGGGTCTGGGTTCTCGGTGGCCTTCGGCGGCTGGCGGCCTGCGCTGGTCGTCATCGTCGGCTTCCTCGCCTACCTGGCCATCATCTACACCGTCACACGCCGCCTCGAGGACTCGCGTGAGGCCACCGACAAGCTGATGACCGGCGTCGTCACCGGGTCATTCCTGCTGGTCCTGGTTCCGCTGGTGTCGGTCATCTGGACCGTTGTCGAGAACGGCTCCGCCCGCTTCGACACTCAGTTCTTCACCGAGAACATGCGCAACGTCGTCGGCGAGGGCGGTGGTGGCCAGCACGCCATCATCGGCACGCTCGTCGTCACCACGGTGTGTGCGTTGTTCTCGATACCGATCGGGCTGTTCTGCGCCGTGTATCTGGTGGAGTACGGCAAGGGCCGCCTCGCCAAGTGGGTCACCACCATGGTCGACGTCATGACCGGAACGCCATCGATCGTCGCCGGGCTCTTCGCCTACGGGCTGTTCGTCGTGCTCGACGGTCCCGGACACCGATCGGGCCTCGCCGGAGGCGTCGCGCTGGCCGTGCTCATGACACCGGTGGTCATCAGGACCTCCGAAGAGATGCTGCGTCTCGTGCCGAACGAGTTGCGCGAAGCGTCCTATGCGCTCGGGGTGACGAAGTGGCGTACGATCGTCAAGGTCGTGATCCCCACGGCGATCGCCGGCATCCTGACGGGCATCACGCTCGCCATCGCCCGTGTGATCGGCGAGACGGCACCGCTCCTGCTGGTCGCCGGTCTCGCCCAGGAGACCAACTGGAACCCCCTCGAAGGGCGCATGACGACGCTGCCGATCATGGCGTACTACGGCTACCAGACACCGGGCTTCCCGCCCGAGGCAGGCTACGAGCGGGGATGGACCGCAGCGCTGGTCCTCGTCATCATCGTGGCCATCTTGTTCACGCTCGCCCGCATCCTCGCCAACGTCTTGAAGCCGAAGGGACTCCGATGACCGAATCGACCAAGACCACCGAGCCGATCATGACCGACACACCGCAACGCAGCATCAGCGAGTCCCAGGGCGAAGCCGTCACCGCGCACGACCCCGATCGCGGCGACCACCGCATCACCGTCCGTGATCTCGACATCTACTACGGCAAGTTCCTCGCCGTCGAGGGTGTCGACATGGACATCGCGCCGCGTGCGATCACCGCGCTGATCGGCCCCTCGGGGTGTGGCAAGTCGACGTTCCTGCGGTCGCTGAACCGTATGCACGAAGTCATCCCCGGCGCCCATGTCGATGGCCACGTCTCGCTTCAACGGCGTCGATCTCTACGGACCCGGCGTGGATCCGGTGGCGGTGCGGCGCAAGGTCGGCATGGTCTTCCAGAAGCCCAACCCGTTCCCCACCATGTCGATCTACGAGAACGTCCTGGCGGGCATGCGGCTCAACTCCAAGCGCATGTCCAGAGGCGACGCCGACGAGGTGGTCGAGAAGTCCCTACGCAGGCGCGAACCTCTGGGACGAGGTCAAGGATCGCCTCGACCAGCCCGGTTCGAGTCTCTCGGGTGGCCAGCAACAGCGGTTGTGCATCGCCCGTACCATCGCCGTCGAGCCCGATGTGGTGTTGATGGACGAGCCGTGTTCTGCGCTCGACCCCATCTCGACCTTCGCGATCGAGGCCCTGATGAACGAACTCAAGGTCAACTACACCATCGTCATCGTCACCCACAACATGCAGCAGGCCGCTCGGGTGAGCGACATGACCGGCTTCTTCAACATCGAAGGAACCGGCAAACCCGGCAAGCTCGTCGAGTACGACCAGACCGAGACCATGTTCTCCAACCCGACCGAGAAGGCCACCGCCGACTACGTGACCGGCCGTTTCGGGTGATCGCCCGGACCCCGACGGTCGAGCGACTGCGCCGAGAGCTGACATGAGCGAGGAACTCCGCCGCAACTTCCACGACGAACTCGAAGAGGTCCGCCAGGGCATCGTGCGGATGGCTGGGTTGGTCACCGAGGCCATTCCGCGGGGCACCGAGGCGTTCCTGGCGAGCGATCTCAACGGCGCCCAGGCCCTGATCGAAGACGACGATGTGCTCGACGCCCTGGCGCTCGAGGTCGAAGAGCACTGCTACCAGCTCCTGGCGCTGCAGCAACCGATGGCGGCCGACCTGCGCGCGATCATGACGGCGCTGTGGTTGACCGCCGAGATCGAACGCTCGGGCGATCTCATGACCAACATCGCCAAGGCCACACGGCGGATCTACGGCACCCCCATCAGTCCGAAGGTACGCGGGTTGCTCGTGCAGATGTCCGAAGAGGCCGCCCGGCTGTTCCGGCTGGCCATCGACTCCTATGCCGAGGAAGAGGCCGGCCTCGCAGCAGCGCTCGACGACATCGACGACCGGCTCGACGAGCTCAACATCCAGACCGTCCTGGCGGTCTTCGAGACCCACAATGCCGAACAGCTCGGCCTTCAACCGGCGGTGCAGCTGGCGTTGGTGTGTCGCTACTACGAGCGCATCGGCGACCACGCGGTCAACATCGGCGAACGGGTCCGTTACATGGTCGACGGCTGGATGCCCGAGCACGCAGGCGCCGCTCGCCTCAGCATGCGCAAGGCGGTCTACGGGCGCCTGAGCGCCGAAGCCGACGACATCGACGTGCAGGCTCGCGAGATGCTCGGGGGCTCCGGTGGCATCGATGGTGATGGCATCGACTGACCGGCTCGGGCGGCCGGCGGTCCGATGATCGTCGCCGCTGTCGTCTTCGCCGCGATCGCAGTGGTCGCATTCGCGGGGTTGGTTCGTGCGCGCGTCCGCAGCCGACGCCTCGCCGTGCATCTCGATGCGGTGGCCACGACGCTCGCTGGTGATGTCGTCATCGCCTCGCCGACCCCCGAACTGGCCGCGGACCGGCTCGAGCGCCTCGTTGTCCGCGCCACTGCTGCTGGGCTCCGTCGCCGCGGCCCGACCGACACCGACCGGTATCGCACCGCCCTCGACACCATCACGTTGGGTGTCGTGATCATCGATCTCGACGGGCGCATTCGCTATCGCAATCCGTTCGCAGCGACGTTCCTCGACGGACGTCACGGCGCCGCGGTCGTGGGCCACGTCATCGACGAGCTCGCAGCCGCAGCGCTCGATGGCGACGGTGGCGAGCGAGAGGTGCAGCTCTATGGGCCGCCACGCCGCAAGCTCTTCGTGTCGGCCGGCCCCATCCTCACCGACGAGGGCCGCGAGGGTGCGGTGGTCATGATCGATGACATCACCGAGCAGGAACGCCTCGATGCGATCCGTCGCGACTTCGTGGCCAACATCAGCCACGAGCTGCGGACACCGATCGGGGCGATGTCGCTGCTCGCCGAGACCCTGGTCGGCGAGACCGATCCCGAGATCGTCGAGTCCCTGTCGAGTCGCCTCAGCTCGGAAGCCAACCGTCTGGGCCAGACCATCGAGGATCTCCTCCAGCTGTCGCGTATCGAACACGGTTCCGACGACGAGTTCGGTCCCGTGGTCGTCCAACAGGTCATCGGCACGGCGCACGATCGGGTGCGGGCCGCGGCCGAACAACGCGGCGCCACCATCGGCGTCGTGTGTCCCGCCCGCGATCTCGTCGTCCGCGGCGACGAGCGGCAGCTCTCGTCCGCGGTGTTCAACCTGTTGGACAACGCCGTGAAGTACATCGGCGACGGCGACGGCGACGTGTCGGTTCGTATCCGCCAGATCGACGACCAGGTCGAGCTCGTCGTGCAGGACAGCGGTATCGGGGTGCCGCGCAAGGACCTCGACCGGATCTTCGAACGGTTCTACCGGGTCGACCCCAGCCGGGGCCGCGACAGCGGCGGCACGGGACTGGGCCTGTCGATCGTGCGCCACGTCATCGCCAACCACGGTGGGCGTATCGAGGTCGAGTCGACCGAGGGCGAGGGCACCACCTTCACGATGCTGCTGCCCGCATCGGACGGCTCGATCCGAGACGACCACCATCGCCAGGACACATCCCCGCCGCCGCCTGACGACGGCACCGATCACGAGGTGACCCATCCATGACCCCCACCGCCGCCAGAGTGCTCGTCGTCGAGGACGAGGAGTCCTTCGTCGAGGCGTTGCGCATCGGTCTCCAACGCGAGGGGTTCGTGATCGATGTGGCCCGCGACGGGCGCGAGGCGCTCGACAGGTTCGATGCGGTCACCCCCGACCTCGTGCTGCTCGACCTGATGCTGCCGCGCGTGTCGGGCATCGATGTGTGCCGGGAGATCCGCAACAAGTCTCGGGTCCCGATCATCATGGTGACGGCCAAGGGCGAGGAGATCGACACCGTGGTCGGGCTCGAGGTCGGTGCCGACGACTACGTCACCAAGCCCTATCACCTGCGCGAGCTGGTGGCACGCATGCGATCCCTGCTGCGACGAGCGAACTGGAGCGGCGAGAGCGAGGCCATCACAACCGGGGTGCTCCTCGAGGCCGGCGACGTGCGCGTCGACACCGACCGCCACGAGGTCTCGGTGCGTGACGCGACGGTCGACCTGCCGCTCAAGGAGTTCGACCTGTTGACGCTGTTGGTCGAGAACGCGGGCCGGGTCCTGACCCGAGATGTCCTCATCGACCGGGTGTGGGGTACCGACTACGTCGGCGACACCAAGACCCTCGATGTCCACATCAAACGCCTGCGCTCCAAGATCGAGGTCGATCCGTCGAACCCCGAGCGCATCATCACCATCAGAGGTCTCGGCTACAAGTTCGCCCGCAGCTGAGGCACGTACAGGGGTCAAGTCTCTTTTCTCCCTTTCTCGGGCTCTCGAGGCCTCCAAGCCGCATCGGGCGGAGAAAGGGAGAAAAGAGACTTGACCCCAGCGGCCTGCGCGCCACCTCTACGATGCGGTCATGAGCGAGGGCTGGAGACCGCTGCAAGCGCCGACCCGCCCGGTCGTCGACGGCGAACCCGCGCGGAGCGAGCGCGGCACGTTCTCGGTCTCGCCGTTCGTGCGCCTCGCCCGGGTGCATGCCTTCTCCGCAGCCGGTGACGCAATGGTCACCGTGGCCCTGGCCGGGTCGCTCTTCTTCTCCATCGATCCGTCTGCGGCGCGCTGGCGCGTCGGGCTCTACCTGGCCCTGACCATCGCGCCGTTTGCGCTGGTGAGTCCGTTGATCGGTCCGGCGATCGACCGCGCCCGCGGCGGCCGGCGGCTGATGGTCATCGTCATCAACGCCGCTCGTGCCCTCGTGGCGGCTCTGATGATCGGCAGCCTCGACAGCCTGTTGCTGTTCCCGCTCGCGTTCTCGTTCCTGGTGTTGCAGAAGGGATACATCATCGCCCAGCGCCGCGATCGTGCCGACGACGGTGCGAAGTCACGACGAACTCGTCGACAAGAACAGTCGTCTGGCCCTGCTCAGCGGGGTGGCCGGCTTCGCGGGTGCCGCCCCTGCGGTGTTGGCACAGGTCGTGGGGGGACCGCAATGGTCGGTGTTCCTCGCCGCCGTGGTGTTCGTGGTGGCCACGGTGTTGTCCACTCGTCTGCCACGCGTGGCGGTGGCGGTCGCACCCGAAGACGAGGCCGAGCGCGCCGAACTGCGGTCGGGCGGCATCGTGTTGGCGGCGTCGGCGATGGGGATGCTGCGCGCGATCATCGGGTTCTTCACGTTCCTGGTCGCGTTCGCATACCGCGGCGGCACCGACGACATCGACCTGGGCGGCGACGGCCGCGGCATTGGGAGTCGGGATCCACGAGTCGCTGCTGGGTGTCGACGTCGGCGCCAGCGGGACCTCGGCGGTGCGTCTCGCCGCAGTCGTTGCGTTCAGCGTCGGAGGCGGGCTGATCGGATCGCTCGTCGCGCCGCGTCTGCGCGCCCGCGTCGCCGAGGAGACGATCGTGCTCGGGTCGCTCCTCGGGATCAGCGTCGCAGCGCTGCTCGGGACCTGGAGCGGCGGGCTGTCGGGAGCGCTGTTGGTGGGCCTCGCGGTCGGGATCGGCGTCAGCGCCGGCAAGCTCGCGTTCGACTCGCTCGTCCAGCGCGATGCGCCCGATGCCAACTACGGCCGCACGTTCGCCCGGTTCGAGACCCGCTTCCAGCTGCTGTGGGTGTTCGGGGCTCTGGTGCCGGTGGTCATCACCTTGCCGGCTCGCTTCGGCTTCTTCGTGCTGGGCGTTGCCGCCGGACTCGCCGCGCTGTCCTATCACCTGGGTTCGCCGCGCAGGTGAACCGGATCACCCGCTCCGGCTCGCGCCGCCGGTGCCGCAGCCGCTCCAGCCGCGGCCACCCGCTGCGCCCACACCCGACGATCCGACCCTGGTCGATCTCCCGGCGCGCGACCCCGCACTCGACGACACCCTCGACGGGCGCTGACTGCTCCTACAGATCGATCCGGGCGAGCCAGAGGCCCGGCGCGTCGACCTCGTTCGGTGTCGGCAGGTTCGCGGCACCGGACCACAGCCGCTCGAGACCCTCGGGCCCGGCGCGTTCGATCACGCCTTCGACGAAGGAGCTCCCCCGTTCGACGGCGGCCTGGGTCAAGGTCAGGCCGAGCATGCGCTCGATGAAGCGGTCTGCCTGGTCGGCTTCGACACGCCGACGCCGAAGCGCCTCGGTGAGCTGGCCGTAGGAGCCGAGAAGGGTGCCGCCCACCTGGTCCATGGTGTGGTCGACCACGCCGATGATGACCGCGGTGAGCGCTTCGAGCCGGGGCATCATCGCCTGCTGTTCGGGCGAGGTGATGGCGCCGAGGACGACCTCGGGGTCGCCGAACGCGGACTGGAGATCGCCCAACGCCTCGGGGTTCGACAGGTCCAATGACCCGAGCCGGTCCTCGAGCGCGCTCGGGATCGGATCGGAATCCGCCTGCGAACTCGAGCAGGAGGTCGTGGAGCGTCGATCCGATGTGGGGGACCGACAGCACCAGATGGTGGGTGATCTCGTGCAGGCACACCCACAGACGCAGATCCTGTCCGGGCAGGCTCCACTCGTCAGCGAACTCATCGAGGTTCGGCGGCACGATCAGGATCTCGCCGCCGGCTCGAGGGATGGGGATGTCGTATTGGCCGAGGGTCCGGCGCGCCAGGTGACCCACCATCGACCCGGCCGTCATCGACAGCATCATCGGCCCGAGCATCTTCATCATCGAACCCAACATGGCGCTCATGGGATCGCTCGGGTCGGTCTCGACTGCGTCTCCTGCGCCCTGGCCCAACGCCGCGGTCAACCGCTCGAAGAGCGGCTTGTAGGCATCGAGGCTGCGGTCGGCCCACTGGCTGCGGTTGACCGGCACGATCTCGATGCCACCGCTGGGCGAAGCGAGACCGAGTGCATCGGTGACGCGGAGCTCGGCGACCCGGGCCAGCTCGACGATCTCGATGCGTTCGCTCGGATCGACGTTGCCCTCGGGTTCGCCGTCGTTCGCCAGGGAGAAGGCGATCTGGCGTGCTGCGCCCCATTGACCACCGGCGCCGCCCGAACCGAGGAGCCGACCGAGGTCGCCGAGGAACGGCATGCCCCCGAAGGGAAACTCCGGCGGGTCGCCATCGCTGGTCATGGGCGTGCCTCCTCACCTCTGGGTACGTCGGGCGCATGGCCCCACGGGACGAGGGTAACGCCCAGGGGCGGTCTCGGTGCCGTCGCGCGGTGGGTCCTGCCCGGCCGGATCGCGCCTCGGTGGACACCGCAGTAGCATCGACGGGTGGACGGGGAGGCAGCGGGAGCGACACGGACCATCGTGGTGGCCGGCGCATCCGGGGCCGTGGGTCGACGGGTGTGTGACCTGTTGGCCGGGCGGGACGATCTCCGGGTCCTGGCGCTCGACCTCGAACCGCCTCCCAGCCGCGGCTGCGTCGACGGCCGGCGCATCGACCTGCGCAGCGAAGCGCTCGGCGGGTTGCTCCGTGGCGCCGATGCGGTGGTGCATCTGGCATCGTCGTTTCGTCCGGTGAGCGACGGGGTCGACGTCGGCCATGTGGACGTCGATGTCGCCCGCCACGTGTTCGACGCAGCCGCCGAGGCCGGCGTCGGTCTGGTCGTGGTGCTGTCGAGTGCGATGGTCTACGGCGCGCACCCCACCAACGCCATCCCGATCCTCGAGGATGCGCCGCTCGACCCGAACCCCGAGTTCTCGTTCGCCGTCGTCAAGGCCGAGATCGAAGCGCTCGCAGACCAGTGGCAGCGTGAGCACGCAGACCGAACCGTGGTCGTGCTCCGTCCCACGACGGCGATCGCGAGCGGCGAGGTCAGCTGGGTGGCACGCGGTCTTCGTGCGGCAGCGTTGCTCGATGTCGGTGACGATGATCCGCCCGTGCAGTACCTGCATCTCGACGATCTGGCCGCCGCTGTCGTCGTCGCCACGGAGGGCTCGCTGCACGGCGCCTACAACGTCGCGCCCGATGGCAGCGTCGACGGGGTGACGGTGCGCGAGCTGTCCGGGAAGACCCCGCGGGTGCCGATGCCCGAATGGCTCGCCGAGGAGCTGGGTCGATTCCGGTGGCGTCACGGGCTCGGACCGACGCCGCCGGGACTGACGCCATACACGGTGTACCCCTGGGTGGTCGCCAACGACCGGATCCGCCGGGCGGGCTGGGAGCCGACGTACACGAACGAAGAGGCCTACGTCGATGGTGTTCCGGCCAAACCGTGGGCTGCGCTCAACGCGAAGCGGCGCCAGCAGCTGGCACTGGGTGCCGCCGGTGCGATCACCGCTGCGGCCGGTGTCGGGGCCGCGGTCGTCGCGTACCGATTCCGCCGCCGCTGACGTCTGGCGGAACGACCGGGGTGGGCCTCAGTCCGTTCCGTCGCTGGTGCGCATCCCGAGCGTGACCGAGGCCGACTGGTCGGTTCCGGCGCGGACGAACGCGAGGGACAGCGATGCCTCGACCGGGTGGCGCCGCAGCTCGAGGATGAGGTCGCTCATGGAGGTCAGGTCCGACGAGCCGAGTCCGGTCAGGATGTCGCCGCGTTCGATGCCGGCGAGCGCGGCGGGTCCGCCGGTGATGACCGTCTCGACCCGGATACCGCCCGTGGCGAGGTCGTAGCGATCACGTTCCGACGCGTCGAGCTCGATGCCGGTGATGCCGAGCCAGGGGTGGCGGCCCTCGCCCCACACCATCAGGTCGTCGGCGATCTTGCGAGCCCACGCCACCGGGACGGCGTGGGTGGCGGTGCTGCTGCCGGCATCGACGACGATGCCGATGACGGCGCCGGTGTCGTCGACGAGGGCGCCGCCCGATGCGCTGTCGCCGAGCTCGACGTCGAGCTCGAGGACGCCGTGGAGGCTGCGGTCCGCCGCGACCTTGATGCGTCCGGTGGTGGAGGTGAGCGTGCCCATCTCGAGTTGATCGGGCTCTGCGCCGCCGGCCAGGACGACGGCGGGCTCGCCGACCTCCGGCGCGGTGAACAGTGCCAGGGGGGCTGCGGCGAACTCGCGTCCGTCGACCGAGATCACCGACAACCCGCTGATCGCGTCCGTGCCGAGTACCACAGCGTCGAGCCGTTCGTCGCCGACCGTCACCGAAACTCGATCGGCGTCGCCGACGAGATCGGCACTGGTCAGCAGGTAGCCATCGCTCTTGAAGGCAACAGCCGAGCCCGTGCGCCCCTCGGCGTCGACGCGGACGACGGCAGGTGCGACGTCGGAGGCCACCGCGGCCGGCCATTCCGAGGCCGGGAGGCTGCGAGGAACCGGCACCATCGACTGCACGGCCACGACTTCGGTCGCCACCGAGGCCGGTGCGACGCTGGACGCGGCGCCGCCCAGGGTCAAGAAGAGCCCGGTGACGACCATTGCACCCCCGACGGCACCGAGCGCGGCCAGCGCCACGGCGTGACGCAGCGGCGTCTGGAGGGTCGAGACGTCGGTCGTGGCGGCTCGCATTCCCGCAGCGACCTCGGCCGGGTGGCGCCACACTCGGTCCTCCGGTGGCAGCGGAGGCCGGAATTCGTCGTCGTCGCGTTCCGCCCCAGGCACGAGCGCCACGATACCGACCCGACCCCGCCGATGGATCGCGGGCAGGGCGCGCCGCCTCGTCGATGGGCTGTGTGCAGGTCTGCGCTTCGACGGAACGTCGCGCGCCACTACGATGAGCGACGTGCAACCACCCGATGACGCCGACGATTGGTTCGGACTCACGACCGACACCCTCCCGGTGACCGATGCCGCCCGCTGGGCGCGCCTGGCGCGCTGCGGCGCCGTGGTCACCTTCGACGGCACCGCTCGCGACCACTCCGACGGGCGGCCCGGTGTCCATGCGCTCGAGTACGAGGCCTACGAGACCCAGGTCGAGCCCCGCCTGGCCGCCATCGCCGACGAGGCCCGAGTTCGCTGGCCCGACCTCGGTCGGATCGCGATGATCCATCGCATGGGACCGGTCGAGATCGGCGAGAGCGCAGTGGTGGTGGCCGTCTCCGCACCGCATCGCGACCATGCCTTTGCCGCCGCCCGGTTCTGCATCGACACCCTCAAGGCCACCGTGCCGATCTGGAAGCGCGAGGCCTGGGACGGTGGCGAGAGCTGGGGTCTCGAACCCCAACACGTCCGCGAGGTCGCCGAGATCGACGACACCAGCGGGGTCGCATCACAGGGTGCGGGGGCGACGTCGTGAGTTCGCTCGCATTTCTCGGCGTCGCCGTGGCCGTGTTCGTCGTGTTGTCGCTGATCTCGTGGTTCCGTCACCGCGAGCGTCGCACGACCTTCGATTCGAGCATCGATCGCTTCCGCCACGAGATGGACGTCTTGTCCCCCTCGGAGCGCGAGCGCAGCCGCCGGCGGCGCTGAGCGGCGACATGGCGCGCGACCTGGCGATCGATCTCGGCACCGCGAACACCCTCGTCTACGCGCGCGGGCGCGGCATCGTGTTGAACGAGCCGTCGGTCATCGCGCTCAACAACCAGACCAACGAGGTCCTGGCCATGGGCCACGAGGCCTGGCAGATGATCGGCCGGACGCCGAGCTACATCGTCGCCGTCCGGCCCCTGCGCAAGGGCGCGATCACCGACTTCGACGTCACCCAGCGGATGATCCGGCTGCTGCTCCAGCGCGTCGGTGTCAGCCGCTTCAACCGGCCCCGGGTCGTCATCTGTGTGCCGTCGGCGATCACCGCTGTCGAACGGCGAGCGGTCACCGAAGCTGCCCGCCGTGCCGGTGCGGCCGACGCGCAACTGATCGAGCAGCCCCTCGCGGCCGCCATCGGTGCCGGGCTGCCCATCAACGAACCCATCGGCAACATGGTCGTCGACATCGGCGGCGGCACCACCGAGACAGCCCTGATCTCGATGGGCGGCGTGGTCGCGCTCGAAGCGGTTCGGGTCGGTTCGTTCGACATCGACGCAGCCATCCAGAACTACGTGCGGCGCGCCCACGGCATCGCGGTCGGCGAACGCACCGCCGAGGAGATCAAGATCACCATCGGGTCGGCCGACCCCACCGATGGGGAGTTGCGTGCCGAGGTCCGCGGTCGCCACCTGATGAGCGGCTTGCCCGAGACCATCGTGTTGCATCCCGGCGAGGTGCGCGACGCCATCGAGGAACCGGTGTCGGCCATGGTCGACTCGGTGCTGGCCTGTCTCTCCCAGGCGCCGCCCGAGCTCGCGCAGGATCTGATCGTGCAGGGCATCCACCTGGTCGGTGGCGGCGGGTTGCTGCGCGGCCTCGACCAGCGGCTCTCCCGCGAGACCGAGGTGCCCGTGCACCTCGTCGATGCGCCGCTCGAAGCGGTGGTGTTGGGCGCTGGACGGTGTATCGAGTCGTTCGAGTCGGTCCAGGCGATGTTCATGGACGCTCGTCCTACCCGCCGCTGACCTGCCCGGAACCTCAGCGCAGGTCTTCGGCAGCCTGTCGGACCTGCCAGTCGCGGTCGTCTGCCGCAGCGGCGAGGGCCGCATCGACCTCGGGGGTGTCGAACGGTGCGAGCGCGAGCACGGCCCGTCGGCGGACCGTGGCCCGATCGCCGGTGGCAGCCAGGATCGCCGGGAGCGCTCGTTCGTCGCCGATCGCTCCGAGGGCGGCAACGGCGGCTTCGCGGCAGAGCGCATCGTCGTGGCCGGCGCATATCGCCATGAGCGCATCCAGATGTTCGGCACCATCGGGTCGTTCGCCCGCAGCCCAGCAGGAGACTTCGACCACCGCCGGCTCCGCGTCGTCGAGCAGCGGCGCGAGAGGGACGGCCACGTCATCAGCGGCGATCTCGGCGACGGCTCGCCTCACCCGCATCGACGGATCGGCCAGCGCCCGATCGATGTCGCCGGCTCCGACGAGGTCGAGCCGATGCGCCACCGCGATGGCACTGGCACGGACACGGTCGTCGAGGTGATCCAGGCCGGCGCGGACGGCGTCGTCGTCGCCCGCTGCTGCGGCATCGAGGAGCGCTCGGCGCTCGGCCACCGCCGCAGCAGAGGGCCGTTCGGCCTGGGGCCACGAACTGCTCATCGTCGGCCGCTCAGCCGACGAGGAGCTCGAGGCCGACGCGCACGCCGACGTAGAACGCGCCGATGGCGGCGGCGAGCAGCACGCCCATCAGCGCGACGAGCACGGCGATCCCCACGAGTGAGCCGACTCGCTGATACCAGCGCACGTGGGCGTTGATGCCGGTGACCGCTCGGTGCTTTGCCAGCGGGTCCCGCGAGGTGAACGGCACCCGGATCGGACGTGCCGGCGGCTCCTCGACGCCACCGGAGTCTGCCGCGACCATCATCGACCACTGCCACGGCCTCGTGCGATGGCCGGTCGGGGAGTGATCGGATCGGAGGTTCGCCAGTGCGCGATGGAACGGCGGGCGTGGCGTGGCAGCATACGAGCCGAGGAACGCGGCGACCGCCGCGGCGAGGATCAGCGTGGGTAGCGACGACACAACACCGACAACGGTACCGCCGGGACCGCCCGTTGTCGGGATGGCACCCCTCGACGAGGGCGACGCACCGCCGCCGCCGCCCGCTCCGGTCGCCACCGGATGGACGCTGGGCTGGGCTCTGGCCACCGTTGCCGCCATCCTCATCGGCCTCGGTGCCCTGATCGTGTTCTTCGGCGACGCCGAATGGGTCGGCGTCGACGACTACGTGTTGGCTCCCGGCAGCGCCACCGACACGGCCTCGGCGGTACGCATCGAGGGCGCCGAGAGCTTCCCGCCGGAGGGTGAGATCGATTTCACCACCGTGTCGATCCGACGCGACGTGACCATCTGGGATTGGCTCCGGGCCCGGTCCAGCGACTCGAGCGAGTTGGTCCCGCCCGAGCAGATCGACGGCGACCGCAGCCGCGACGAGACCCGCCAGATCACCCAATTCCAGATGGATCAGAGCCAGGACACCGCGTCGCTGGTGGCTCTCCAGTACCTCGGCTACGAGCTGGTGCCCCAGGTCGAGGGCGCGTTCGTGGTCACGCTGGTTCCCGACAGCCCCGCCGCTGACGCTCTGCGCCTCGGCGACCTCGTCGTCGCGGTCGACGGCGAGCCGATCGACGAGTCGTCCGATCTCGCCGAGACGATCTCGGATCGGTCCCCGGGCGACGAAGTCGTGCTGAGCGTGCAGCGCCACCCCGACGGTCTCGGCGGCGACAGCGACGGAGCCATCGAAGAAGAGCTCCCGATCGTGTTGGCGGCCCATCCCGAGATCGAGGGCGCCGGCTTCCTCGGCGTGCAGATCGAGACACCCGTCACCGTCGATGCGCCGTTCGACGTCGTCATCGATGTCGGCCGCGTCCGTGGCCCGTCGGCGGGGCTCGCGTTCTCGCTCGCCGTGCTCGATGTCGCCACCCCGGGCGAGCTGACCGGCGGCAACCGCATCGCCACCACCGGGACCATCGACCGCTTCGGCAACGTCGGTCAGGTCGGCGGTGTCACCCAGAAGGTCGCGGCCGCGATCCGCGAAGGTGTCACCGTCTTCCTGGTGCCGCCGCCCGAGTACGCCGAGGCGGTGGCCGCAGCGGGCGACGACATCGACATCGGCTGCGTCCAGACCTTCGACGACGCCGTCCTCGAACTCGCAGAGAACTACGGCGGCAACGGCATCGAGGTCGCCCTCGAAGCCGGCGCTCCCGCTCCCGAACGCTCCCCCAGCCCCATCGACCCCGACGACGGCTTCATCAGCTGCGCCGAGGTCGTGGGCGCGACCCTCTGATCGACACCACCCCAAGTAGGATCCGACCCGATGCGCCCCACCACTGAGATGCCTGAACCCCGCGGACGACGGCGGGTTTCCCGACGACTCCGCGCCGTGTTGGCAGTCGTGCTCGTCGCCCTGATCGTTGCGTTGCTGTCGCTGCGAGGCATCGCCGGCTTCTACACCGACTTCCTGTGGTTCGATTCGCTCGGCTTCACCTCGGTGTGGCGTCAGGTGCTGTTGGCGCAGGTGATCCTGGCGCTGATCTTCATCGGCATCATGTTCGCCCTGGTGTGGACCAACCTGGCGATCACCGACCGGTTGGCCCCCACCTTCCGCCCGCCCGGTCCCGAAGAGGAGTTCGTCCGGCGCTACCACGAAGCCGTCGGCCCGCGCAGTGGCCTCGTGCGCGTGGCGGTGGCCGGGCTCTTCGCCCTGTTCTGGGGAGCCGGAGCCGGCAGCCGCTGGCAGGACTGGATCCTGTTCCGTAATCGGGTCGACTTCGATGTCGACGACCCCCAGTTCGGCACCGACATCGGGTTCTACGTCTTCCAGCTGCCGTTCCTGCGGTTCCTGGTCACGTGGTTGTTCACGGCGTTCATCGTCGTGCTCATCGTCGTTGCCGCAGCGCACTACCTCAACGGCGGCATCCGCCTGAACGCAGCCGGCCAGCGTGTGACCCCCGCCGTCAAGGGGCACCTGTCGGTGCTGTTGGCGATCCTGGCCCTCATCAAGGCCGTCGACTACTGGTACCAGCGGTACGAGCTGACCTTTTCGAGTCGCGGCGTCGTCGACGGAGCCAGCTACACCGACGTCAATGCGCAACTCCCCGCCATCCGGCTGCTGATCCTGATCTCCCTGGCCGCAGCGGTGCTGCTGATCGTCAACATCTGGCGCCGTGGTTGGGTGCTGCCGGTCGTCGCCGTCGGCCTGTGGGCATTCGTCGCCGTGGCCATGGGCAGCATCTACCCCGCAGTGTTCCAGCGGCTGGTGGTCGAGCCATCGGAGTCCGCCCGGGAGATCGACTTCATCGAGCGGAACATCGAGGCGACGAGAGCCGCCTACGGGCTCGATGACGTACTCGAACCGGTCTTCGATCCCGTCGAGACCGAACTCACCGAGGAGCTGTTCCGAGCCAATCGGGAGACCCTCGAGAACATCAGGTTGCTCGATCCCTCGATCGTCTCGCCGACATTCCAGGCTCTCGAAGTGGATCGTGAGCAGTTCCGCTTCGCGGAGGATCTCGATGTGGACCGCTACGTCATCGACGGCGAGGAACGCACCGTCATCGTCGCCGCACGCGAGCTCAACCTCAGCGGCGTGGAGTCGGGCTGGGAGAACCAGCACGTGGCCTTCACCCACGGCTATGGCCTCGCGGTGGCCCCGGCCAATCAGGTCAACCCGCAGGGCAACCCATTGTTCGTGGTGGGTGGCCTGCCCACAACGGTCGACGAGGAGCGCCTCGATCTCGATCTCGATCAGCCACGCATCTATGTCGGCGAGGGCCTCGGCGGCTACGCGATCGTCAACACCCAACGCTGCGAGATCGATTTCGCGCTGACCGGTCGCGAGGACCCCGAGGCCCTGGAGGTTCTGGAGGAGGAGACACCGAGCGAGTTCGACTGCGAGCGCCGGTCCGGTCAGAACCAGGAGTACGAGTACACCGGCAGCGACGGTGTGCGTGCCGGTGGGCTGATTCGTCGGGCGGCGTTCGCGCTGCGGTTCCAGGATCTCAACCCGATCTTCTCGGGCTTGATCGAGGACGATTCACGCTTCATCTACAACCGTGACGTCGACGAGCGGGTCCGCCAACTCGCCCCGTTCCTGGAGTTCGACGCCGATCCCTACGCCGCGATCGTCGACGGCCGGATCGTGTACATCGTCGACGCGTACACCACCACCACCCGCTATCCCTACGCACAGGCCGCGGAGCGGACGTCGGTGCCCAACGACAGCGGTTTGCGTCAGAGCTTCAACTACGTCCGCAACTCGGTGAAGACCGTGGTCGACGCCTACGACGGCACCGTCACCTTCTACGTGGTCGACGACACCGACCCCCTGATCGCCGCCTACCAGAAGGCGTTCCCGAACCTGTTCACCCCGGGCGACGAGATGCCGCCCGAGCTCGAGGACAACCTGCGCTACCCCGAGGATCTCTTCAAGGTCCAGACCAACATGTGGGCCCGGTATCAGCTCGACAACCCGTCGGACTTCTTCGACCCGGCTGCGGCCTGGTCGGTGGCGCTCGATCCGGGTGCCCAGCTCGAGGCTGCACAGACCCCGACCACCACGACCGCCGCCGGCATCACGACGGTGTCGACCGGCGCCCGGATCGATCCGTTCTACATGCAGCTGCGCCTGCCGGGCGAGGACGAGACGGAGTTCCTGCTGTTGCGGCCCTTCGTGCCCCGCTCACCCGACGACAGCCGCCAAGAGCTCGACGCCTTCATGGTCGCGCGCCGCGACGACGCAGGGAACCAGACGCTGGTGTCCTATGACGTGCCCGGACTCGACGTCGACGGCCCCGTCATCGCGAACCGATCGATGTTGACCAACAACACCGTGGCCACGCGGACGACGCTGCTCGACCAGCGCGGCTCGGGTGTGTTGTTGGGCAACATGTTGACGCTGCCGCTCGACATCCCCGAGACCGGTCAGGAAGCCCTGCTCTACGTGCGTCCGCTGTACGTGTTGGCCAGTGGGAATCAGCCGGCCTTGCGTGAGGTGATCGTCTCGTTCGGCGACGAGGTGCGCATCTGTCCCTCGCTGGGTCTCGCACTCGGTGCCCTCCTGGTCGACGAGGACACGCTCGACACCCAGTGCTCCGGTGCTCGCGCCGTCATCGAATCGTCGATCGTCGACGCCGAGGAGGGTGCGGCAGACGAGGCCGTCGAACCCGATCCCGAGGTCGATGCCGCGCCGACTCCCGAGCCAGATGTCACGCCCACCCCGGTGCCGCCGAGCGATGGAACCAGCCCCGACGCCCTCACCTTGTTGACCGAAGCCGACGAGCTCTTCGTGCAGGCCGAGCAGGCGCTGGCCGATGGTGATCTCGGTCGATACCAGGACCTGATCGGCCAGGCCCAGCAGAAGCTCTCCGAAGCGCTGGGCTTGCTCGACGCCGGTGCCGAGGCCCAAGCGACAGAGGACGAGGTGGCGCAACCACCGCCAGAGGACGACGCATCGCCCAGCGGTGCCGAGAGCGACGAGGCACCGCCAGCGGTGCCGCCCCCGGCCGACGGCGAGGAATCCGAAGCGGCTCCGGGACCGCTGGAGGTGGCCGGCGCGAGCTGATCCGGCCTGCCGCGGGCGCGACGCCCGCGGCAGAATGCCGGCGCGTCAGTCGACCAGGACCGGGGGGCGCTCGATGCCGGCGGCGTCGAGCATGGCGTAGTAGCCGGCCAGCGTGGTGGCGCCATCGGTGATCGAGGCCACCTCGCCGTGCTCGTCGAGGTTGATGTTCACACCGGAGATCATGAACAGCACGTCGGTGGGTCCGTCGTTGTCCTCGGGTGTGTAGAGGGTGTGCACGGAGTTGGCCGGCTCGAACAGGTAGGAACCCGCAGTGTTGAGCTCGGGGGACTCGCGGTAGCCCCACCGGCCGGAGAAGGTGACGCCGAAGACCTGTCCGCTGTGGCGGTGGGTCTGGATCTCGATGCCGGGGGCGAATTCGTTGCGCACCACCCACAAACCCTCGGACTCGCGGACCTGGAGCACCTTGATGCGAATGCCATGGCCGGTGTCGGCCCACGGGAAGTCGTCGTCGCCGATGTGTTGAGCGCTCGGGCTCACGTGGTCGAGAATCGTCATGCTCAGACGGTATCGCGTCCCGATCCGGTGGGGGAGGGCGAGTGGTGCCGGGCCCGTCGTCCTCAGTCGATGTCCCGGGTCCGCATGATCCAGGTCGATACGACGATGCCGGCACCGCAGATCAGCAACGGCACGACGATCATGGTCACCGGCCCGCGCGATGCCAGCGCGAGGTCGACGTCGGTGCCGCGGGCGACGACGGTGTTGACGTAGCTGCGCACGGCGAAGCGGGAGGTGCCGTCGGCGATGCGGGCGACGGCGTTCTCCCACACCAGCACGTAGAGCAGTCCCCACCACAGGGCGCGACTGAACCGGGACCCCAGCGTTACGAAGATGCCGCCGTAGGCGACGATCGCCAACGTCGACGCGACGAGGGTCGGGACGACCAGTTCGCTCTGGCCGCTGGCGACCGCTGCGATCGTCAGCGGCGCGACGACGAGAGGCACCATGACCGTGACGGTGGCGGCGAGCGCGGCGGTCGGCACCACCCATCGGCCGATGGGTCGCAGCCACAGGTACGCCAACAGCCGATCTTCTGCGAGGTCACCGACGATCGAGGTGGCGATCCAGAGGGTGCACACCGGCGCGACGATGGTGAGGCCGTACTCGGCGATGACGGTGGCGGCCGCATCGAGCGGGTCGTCGGCACTGCGAGCGACGACGGTCAGCAGCACGGCGACGGCGCCCAGCGAGAGCAGACCGATGGCTCGCAGGCGGGTCAGCTGGCCCCGCAGGAAGAGCCGGTAGAGCGACGACGAAGGCGGTCGTGGGTGCAGGGCCTCGCCGTCGTGTGGTCGGCGCGGTCATCGGCGTTCGACCAGGTAGCGAAAGACGCTCTCGAGGTCGTCGTCGAGGGGGCGGACCTCGAGCAGGCGCGCGCCTTCGCGCCTGGCGACGGGCGCCACGGCCGCGGCGAAGGCGCGGATGTCGTCGGTGTCGATCTCGACGCGGTCGGGATGGATGGTCAGCCCGGTGATCACACCGGAGGCCACCAGGGCTCCGGCGAGACGCCGAGGGTCGTCGGTGCGAAGGCGGATCCGTCGGGGCCGGTCGTCCATGAGGTCGCGAATCGCCCGGAAGTCGCCCTGGGCGGCCAGGCGGCCCTTGGCGATCACGAGCACGTTGGAGCCGAAGCGCTCGACTTCTTCGAGGACGTGGCTCGACACGATGACGCAGCGGCCCTCGTCGCCGAGGCGATGGAAGAGCTCGACCATGGCGATGCGCTGGCGTGGGTCGAGGCCGGTCAGGGGCTCGTCGAGCATGATGACCCGGGGATCGTGGACGATGGCCTGCGCGAGCTTGACGCGTTGGCGCATGCCCTTGGAGTAGGTGGGGAGGCGCCGCGTGTCGCTGGGATCGAGCTCGACGATCTCCAGCGCACGGACGGCTGCGTCGTGTGGCGCCGCGACGCCCTGCAGGGTGGCGCACAGTTCGACGAACTCGACGGCACGGAGCGTCTCGAAGACCGATTCCTGTTGGGGGGCCAGACCGATGTCGGATGCGGTCGTCGGGTCGCTCCGTGGGTCGCGCCCGAGTACCGAGACCGTGCCGTTGGAGGGCGACGCGAGACCGCAGAGCATGCGCAGCACGGTCGACTTCCCGGCGCCGTTGGGTCCGAGCAGCGCGGTCACGCCGGGCCCGACCGTGAAGCTGACGTCGCTCACTGCCACCAGGTCGCCGAACCACTTGGAGACCCGATCGACGACCACCATTGCATCGGGCCGCGGTGGCGCGCCGGGAGGTGGGGGCGGCTGGACGGCCGATCGCTGTGTCGGCGCCAACGGCGAGGTCGAGCCCGATGGGGGCGGCGGAGGAGGGGGTGGCTGCGGATGCTCGGTCATCGGTCGACCTCGATCTGCTGATAGCGCCACCAGGTCACGGTCGCGAACAGCGCGGCGAACCCCAGCGTGACCAGCGTGGCCAGGTTGCCGTCGACACTCTCGATCCCGCGTTCGACGTCGGCCTGATCGCCGAGGATGTGTTGGGCCGCACGGAACGGCAGCTCGGCGATGCTCAGCAGCGCCCATTCGTCGGGGGCGTCGCTCGCTCCGAGGATGGTGCCGACGACGATGCCGGGCACCAACAACACGACGACGATGGCGGCGCTGGCGATGCCGCGGCGTGTGGTGAACGACGACACCGCAGCGGTGAGCGCCGCGAAGTAGGCCGCCGTGAGCACGCCGACGGTGAGGATCCTGGCGAGCGTGCCCACGAACCCGTCGATGCCATCGGGGCCGCCGCCTTCGATCGCGTAGGCGAGCAGCAGGAACACGAGCGGCAACAAGGTGATCAGCAGCAGCGTGGCGGCCACGGCGGCCATCTTCGAGACGATGTAGGTGGTCCGGTTCAGCGGCGATGCCAGATACAACGCGAGCATGCCGGTGCGCCGGTCGGTGCAGATGGCCTCGGGAGCCACGAACGAGGCGAACAGGTAGATCGACGTCAAGATGAAGCCGTAGTACTCGCCGTAGGTGGGCAGCAGGCCCTCGTCGAGCAGCGAGTCGGGCAGGAATGCGGCCATACCGACGAACACGATCGCGGGCACGAACGCGATCAGTATCGCGAACGCCGGCAACACCTTGTGGCGGGCCGCCCGCTTGAGCCCGAGCACACGGCGGAACGCATGAACCCCGAGGCTCGTCATGGCCCACGCCACTCCGGCTCGTTCGCCCTCGTAGGCCCGGTATCCGAGATCGTGGATCTGCGCGTCGCTCATGACAGCGCCTCATGGCCCTGCGGGCCGGGCCGGCGGGCCACGCTCCTCGCGTGCTCGTCGCTCATGACCGCGCCTCATGGCCCTGCGGGCCGGGCCGGCGGGCCACGCTCCTCGCGTGCTCCGGGGGGCGGTTGGCATCGAGGAAGACGTCTTCGAGCGTCACCTGACGGTCGACCAGGCGACGGAGGCCCACGCCGGCTGCGGCTACCGCATCACGAGCCAGATCGTGCAGGGGACCGTCGCCGGTCACCGTCATGCGCATGCCGTCGACCTCGACGGCGCACCCCGCCGAGCGCAGGGCCGTGGCGACCGTTTCGGCGCCGTCGTCGATGTCGAGCACGAGGCCGGTGACGTCGCCGCGCAGGCTGTCGAGCGATCCGGCCACGGCCACGCGCCCGTCGGCGATGATGACGACGTTGTCGCAGATGCGGTCGACTTCGTCGAGCAGGTGCGACGACAACACGATGTCGATCCCGAAGTCGCTGCCGATCCGCCGAATCAGGTGCAACATGTCGTCACGCTGCACGGGATCGAGTCCGTCGGTGGGCTCGTCGAGCAACACCAGGCTCGGATCGTGGGCGATGGCGGCGGCGAGCTTGACCCGCTGGCGTTGGCCGGTCGACATGGTGCCGATGGGCCGGAACCGTTCTTCGCCGAGCCCGACCTGCCACAGCGCATCGCTCGCCCGTTCGGTGGCAGCTCGGGACCCGAGGCCATGGAGCTGGGCCAGATGGCGGACGAGGTCCGCGGCCTGGACATCGGGCGGGAGGTGATGGTGTTCGGGTGCGTAGCCGATCTCGCCGCGGATGGCTGCACCTTCGTGTTGGGGATCGTGACCCAGCACCGTCAAGTCGCCGGCCGTGCGGTCGTGGAGACCGAGGACCAGGCTGATGAACGTGGTCTTGCCGGCGCCGTTGGAGCCCAGCAGACCGGTGACGCCGTGTCCGATGTCGGCGTCGATGCCCGCCAGAGCGACCTTGTCGCCCCAGTGTTTTGCCACACCTCGCGCAGAGATCACGGTGGGCGTGGTTCGGTTCGACATGATGCGACCACCTGCGGGCATCGGCGTGGGCGGGTTGAACGACGAAGCCCGACAGCCGATGGTACCGGATGTCACACATCACAGAATTCACCATGGCGTCGCAGACGACGCCTCTACCCTGCAGCTCGTGAAGGACGAGTCTCTACCCCTGATGCCACGCCGCGCCGCTGACGAGTCCGCCGACGGCGCCACGGTGTTGCGCCTGCGCAGTGGGGAGAACCGGTCCATCCGCGACGCTCGCGCCACGCTCCTCGTCGATCGCAATGGTGCAATCGGCCCTGCCGCCGACTGGGCGCAGGCCCGGACCGGAGACGGCACCGCTCGCCCCGACGAGCTCCCCGAGGGCGACGCACACCTGCAGATCGAACGCACCTTCTGTTTCGTCGACCTGGCCGGGTTCACGGCCTACACCCACGCCCTCGGCCCCGAGGCCGCGGTGCGTCTGCTGGGCGATTTCCGCCGCCTGACGCGCAATGTGGCAGCCAAGCGCGGCGTGCGGGTGGCGAAGTGGCTCGGCGATGGCGCGATGCTGGTGGGCACCACACCCGAGCCCGTGGCGGCGTTGGCGGTCGATCTGGTGCATCGGTTCTCGACGACCGACCTCGACGTGCGGGTGGGTCTCGCCACCGGCACGGCGCTGCTCTTCGAGGGCGACGACTACATCGGTGAGCCGGTCAACCTCGCGGCCCGGCTGTGCGCGACCGCAGAGGCGGGTGAGGTCCTCGCCGACATCGACCTCGACATCCTGCCCGAGTGGGTCGGCGCCGACGACGCCGGCCAGGTCGAGATCCGCGGCATCGGCGTGCTCGGAGGCATCCGTCGCCTCCGCCCCGCTCTGTAGTCGCTCCCCCAGTGCCCCCGTGGCCTGGTGAGCGTCTCGCGCAGGCATGGCACATCGCAGGGAGTATTGCCCAAGGCGCCCGGTGGCCGTGGGTCACCCGGCGCGGTGGCCGTTGGGCCGTTGTGTCCGTTGACGTCCATTCGACTGGAGTCGGCGCCGGTCACCTGTCACGCTGGCCGTCGTAGGGAATGCCTCCATAGAGGGAGGTGTTGGCGCATCCTCGAGGTGATGCAACCAATGACCGAGACGCTCGAAACCACGCCGGACATCGTCGGGCTCATCAATACGCTGCTCGACGAGGTCGACGGCCAACTCAGCAGCCGCTCACGGGTCGTCGATGGCCTGCTCGACCTGCGGCTCCTGGCTGCGGAAGCGAGTCCGCTCCGTGGGCGTGTCGATGAGCTCCTCGCCGACATCCCCGGGTTGACCACCGTGCCCAACGGCTGGTGGCTGGACCGGCTCGAAGAGCTGCGACTGCTGGCCGGCTGATCCGCCGCCCCACCACCGGCGGTGGATCCGCTCCCGGCGCTGACCCAACTCGAGACGATCGAGGCGGTCCGTGCCCGCATTCATGACACCGGCTCGCTGGCGCAGTGCGCCTTCCAAGGCCTCGACCTGGGTGGATTCACCGCCGAGCTGATGGCGCTCGACGTGAGCGGGTCGGTCTTCATGGGCTGCACCGTCGCGTCAGAGGCGCTGACCCGCCTCCAGCGTGAGCGGGTGCTGTTCTTCCCTCGCTTCGACGGCCTGCCGTTTCGCGCCTTTCGCGGGTCGCTCTACCGGCCCGAGGAGCTGTTCGCGGAGTACGTCCCCGGTCGCCCCGAAACCCTCGACGACGCCCTCGACACCCGGGTGTACCGCTGGTATCCGTGCGGCACAGCTGCGCAACGACGTCGTCGACCAGCTCGCCCAACGCATCCACGACCACGCCATCGACGATGCCGTGGCTGCGTTGGTTGCCGGCGACCGGGGCGCCCGGGTGGTGGCCGTCATGGGCGGTCACGGTATGCGTCGCGACGAACCCGTCTACGCCGACGTCGCCCACCTCGCCCGTCGCCTCACCTCGGCCGGACGGTATTGCGCCTCCGGCGGCGGGCCCGGCGCCATGGAGGCCACCAACCTCGGCGCCTGGTTCGCCGACCGACGTGCGGCTGAGCTCGACGAGGCCCTGGGTGTGCTGGCGACCGCGCCGGCGTACCTGCCCCGAGGCCGACTGGCTCGATGCTGCGTTCGAGGTCCGGGACCGGTGGCCGTTGCCGCCAGGCGCTGCCGGCTCGCTCGGTGTGCCGACCTGGCACTACGGCCACGAGCCGCCCAACGTCTTCGCCACCCACATCGCGAAGTACTTCGCGAACTCGATCCGCGAGGACGGCCTGCTCGCAATGGCGGTCGGCGGCGTGGTCTTCGCGCCCGGGAGTGCGGGGACGATCCAGGAGATCTTCCAGGACGCGGCCCAGAATCACTACCGATCCTTCGGGTCGCCGAGCCCCATGGTGTTCTTCGGAACCGAGTACTGGACACGTGACAAGCCGGTGTATCCGCTGCTCCGCCACCTCGCCGAGGGCCACGACTACGGCGAGAACCTCTCGATCGCCGACACCATCGACGAGGTCCTCGTTGCGCTCGGGGTCTCGACCCTCAGCTGATGGCGGCGTCGATGGCCAGGGCGGCGTTGATCAACCCCAGGTGCGAATAGGCCTGCGGGTGGTTGCCGAGCATCATGTCGGTCGAGGGTTCGTACTCCTCGCTCAGCAGGCCGGTGTGGCCGGCCAGGTCGAGGTAGCGGTCGAACAACGTGCGGGCATCGTCGAGCTGGCCCATCATCACGTAGGCCTCGATGAGCCATGCCGTGCAGATCAGGAATCCGCCCTCGTCGCCGGGAAGGCCGTCGTCGAGGCGGTACCGGTACACCACCGGCCCCTTGCGTAGCTCGCGCTCGATGGCCTTGACCGTGGCGACGAAGCGAGAGTCGTTGGTGGGCAACAGGCCCGACAGGCCGATCCACAGCACCGAGGCGTCGAGTTCGGTGTCGCCGTAGGCGATGGTGTAGGCGTCGACCTCGGGATTCCAGCCGTTGGAGATCACGTCGCCCGCGATGGTGTGGCGCAGGGGCCGCCAGGTGACGGGAACGTGGCGACCGGTGTGGGCGCCGATGCGCATCGCCCGATCGACGGCCAGCCAGCACATGACCTTGGAATGGACGTGATGACGCTGCGGACGGCGCTCTTCCCAGATGCCGTGGTCGGGCTCGTGCCAGCGCCGGGCGACCGCCACCACCATGTCCTGCGACGAGTTGCCAGGTCTCGTCGTCGATGTCCACGCCTGCGTCGACGAGACGCCAGACCAGCTCGACGACGGGACCGAACACGTCGAGCTGGACCTGCTGGTCGGCGGCGTTGCCGATGCGCACGGGCCGGCTGCCGAGATAGCCGTTCAGGGTCGGCAGGACGGCTTCGGGCAGGTACTCGTCGCCCGACAACGGATACAGCGGTCGCAGGTGCTCGGGGCCGGGGAGGTGCTCGATTCGCTCGTGGATCCAGTGCAGGAGCGCGATGCGCCTCGTCGTAGCTGCCGAGGGCCACGAGGGACGCGGCGCTGAGGGCGCTGTCGCGGGGCCAGCAGTAGCGGTAGTCCCAGTTGCGAATGCCGCCGGGCACCTCGGGCAGGCTGGTCGTGGCCGCAGCCAGCATGGCGCCGCTGGGCTTGTGGCACAGCGCCCGCAGCGTCAGCGCCGATCGGCGGACCTCGTTCGGGGCCACCTCGGGTAGCTCGAGCGTCGATGCCCACGCCGCCCAGTAGGCGACGGTGTCGGCGCGACGGTCGGGTTCGGGTTCGTGGTGACCGTTGCGGCCCTCCTCGAACGCGAGCTCGCACACCACCGGCGTGCCGTCGAGGACGACGGTGCCGTGGGCGGTCTGGTTGGGTCCCTCGTCGACGACGGTCCAGGTGACGCCGGGTGCGTGGAGTCGGATGTCGCGGGGCACTCCGCGCACGATCAGATGTCCGTCGACGACTTCGATGCCAGTGGCGGCACGGCCGTAGTCGAGCCGGGGTGCGAACTCGAGGTGGGCGACCCCGCGGCCCTCGAGGACGCGGAGCAGCTCGGTCGGGCCCGGAGGCCGGTCGGCGCCGCCGTCGGAGACGTCGAGGTAGTCGGTGACCATCAGCTGGGGCCATCGTGTCTCGAGCACGAGCGTGCCGGGCAGGTAACGCTGGCTGATCGGGGCGCGTCCGCTGTCGGGCCGCACCGCGAAGTAGCCGGCCTGGGGTCCGCCGACGAGTTCGGCGAACACGGCCGGCGAATCGGCGCGGGGGTGACACATCCAGGTGATGCGGGCGTCGGGGGTGACCAACGCAACGGTGCGCTGATCGGACAGCATCGAGTGTTCCTCGATGGGGGGTGCGTGTTCACCCTCGAGCCAGGCTCGCCGCAGCTCGCAGAGCAACGCCAGGGAGCGGGCGACGTCTTCGGTGTCGCCGAGTCGGGCGTGGGCCACCGACTCACCGCCGCCGACCTTGATCGCCAGATCTGGGCCGTGGAGGGTGGCGAACGCGTCCTCGTCGGTGACGTCGTCGCCGATGAACAGCACTGCGTCGGCGGCGACCTGGCGCCGGAGCCGGTCGAGCGCCGTGCCCTTGTTGGTCTCGATGACGGCGAGTTCGACGACCATCTTGCCGCGCTTGACCGCGACGCCTTCGAGCGCGGCCGGGCCATCGAGGATCTCGGCGACGGCGGCGTCTGCGGTGTCGGGATCGACGTTGCGGTAGTGGAAGGCCACGCTGGCCGGCTTCTTCTCGATGCCGAAGCCGGGAGCCCGAGCGGCGATCTCGGTCAGCGCTCGGGTGACGGTCTCGCGCAGCGCCACGGTGTGGTCGTCGAGGGCTTCGGCGAAGCCTGCGTCGAACTCCGAGCCGTGGCTGCCGACGAGGTGGATCTCCGACGGCAGCCGGCTGAGTGCGGCGAGGTCGCGCAACGATCGTCCCGAGACGACGGCGACGTGGGTGTCGGGGTAGGCCGCCAGGGCCCGCAGCGCGGCCATCGATTCACGGTGGGGGTGGGCGGCGGTGGGGTCTTCGACGATGGGAGCGAGGGTGCCGTCGTAGTCGCAGGCGACCAACAAGATGGGGGAGCGGGACAGCTCGAGGAGCCGGCCCCGCAGTTGCGTGGGGTCGTCGATCATGGGTGTCCTACGGTTCTTCGATCTCGGCGATGAACGCCGAGGCCCAGTTCTGGGCGCTGTTGGCACTGACCGCTTCGCGCATGGAGGTCATGCGGATGCGTTGGTCGTCCAGGGGCATCATCACGGCGTACTCGAGGGCCTCTTTGACCCCGTCGATGTCGTAGGGATTGACGAGCACGGCTTGGCTGAGTTCGTGTGCAGCGCCGGCGAATTCGCTGAGCACCACCGCGCCGGTGAGCTCGTGGTCGGGTCGCCACGTATTCCTTCACCACCAGGTTCATGCCGTCGCGGAACGGGGTCACGACCATCACATCGGCGAGTCGGTACAGGGCCATGAGCTCGTCGAAGTCGTGGCTGCGATGGAGGTAGTGGATCGCAGGCCGTTCCATGGTGCCGTGGCTGCCGTTGATCTCGCCGACCTGGCGTTCGACCTGGGCGCGGACCTCGGCGTAGCCGTTGACGTTGGAGCGGCTCGGTTCTGCGACCTGGATCATGACGACGTCGTCGGCGCTGAGGCGGTCTTCGTCGAGGAGCTCGCCGAACGCACGCAGGCGCACGTCGATGCCCTTGGTGTAGTCGAGACGGTCGACGCCGAGCAGGACCTTGCGCGGATGGCCGAGGGTGTCACGCAGGGCGTCGACGCGTTCGGCGGTCTCCGGCGCGGTGGCTGCGGTCGCGAATCGCTCGTAGTCGATGCCGATCGGGCGCGTGCGGGTGCGGGTGGTGTGGCCACCGAGGATGACGTTCTCGCTGTCGCCGTGGTGTTCGGCGTCGGGCACGACGCGCGGCACGGTGTGGCGGAAGTTGTGACCCATGACCTCGGTCTGGAACCCGATGAGGTCGGCCGCGAGGAGCGCCCGCATGACCTGGGCGCGCCAGGGCAGGCGCAGGAAGATCTCCCGTGCCGGGAACGGGGTGTGGAAGAAGAAGCCGATGCGCAGCTCCGGGAGGATCTGGCGCAGCATGCCCGGGACCAACTGGAGCTGGTAGTCGTGGACCCAGACGGTGGCGTCGGGATCGGCGATGGAGACGATGGCGTCGGCGAAGCGTCGGTTGACCTTCACATAGGCGTCCCACCAGGTGCGGTGGTACTCGGGTTGGCCGATGACGTCGTGGTAGAGCGGCCAGAGGGTGCCGTTGGAGAAACCCTCGTAGTACTGCTGGATCTCGGCGCGGCTCAACTCGATGGGATGCAGGTGCATCCCATCGTGATCGAACGGCGCGATGTCGCGGCCCGCCGCGCCGCTCCAGCCGACCCAGGTCGCGCGGCGCTCGGTCATCACCGGCGACAGCGCGGACACCAGCCCGCCGGGGCTGGTGACCCACCGTCGTTCGTCACCGTCGGGGACGTTGCGTACCGGAAGGCGGTTGGCGACGATGATGAGCTGACGATCTGACATCGGCGCCCAGTGTTGCAGGTCGCGGGCACCGCCCCAACGCCGCGTCGATGTCGCCGCCGTGATGCGACCGTGCGCGACGAAGGCCCGGAGCCGGGGGGATGCTTCCGGGCCTTCGTTCGATGGTCACCGTGGAGGGGTGTCGATGACCGCATTCGGTGTCGCGGAGGGGGGAATCCGCTGACACCATCGCCGCCACGACGGCGAGCCGTCGTGGCGGCAGTACGTCGGGAGTCAGGCCGTGGCGCGCAACCCTTCCTCACGGGCTTCCCGAGCGGCTCGGGCCACCGATCGCCGCTCGGTGGCCTTGGGGGCGAAGCCCGCTGCGGCTCGCTGTTCTTCGTTCTCCGAGCCCCACAGACCGTTCTCGCGGCCCTCGCGACCGGATTCCCGACAGGGCTCGGCGACGGGGCACACGTTGCAATAGGCCCGGGCCAGCGTCTCGCGCTTGCGACGCTTCGACGGGCGCTCTCCGGGGGGACCGAAGAAGATGTCGGTCTTTCCCTTGCACAGCGAGAAGTCGTGCCAGGAGGGGCGGGCGGTACGGAGGGCATCGCCGAGGTCGGTCGTGTCGGCGAGGGGTGCGGCCACTGCGGTCAAGCTCATGGGTGCAGACTGTAGTCCTGAGCAATCGAATGAGTCAAGCATTCGCTCAAATAATTTCCAGAGCGGTCGAATGGGCCCTTCGACCCTGGTCGATTCCCCGGAGCAGGCCGCTGGGAGTTCCGCTGGGCTCCGAGGTTTCCTACAATGAAGGGACGGCGCCGATTGCGCCGTCACCGAGTTCCCCAGGTTCTCGAAAGGACCACGATGAGCTACGCAGCTCCCACCCAATCCCAGCCGGTCATCACCCTCCCCGAGGACGACCGCATCGCCTTCATGGTCCGGGTGTACCAACACCTCGGCCTCGCCCTCGCCGCGTTCGTCGCGTTCGAGTTCTTGTTGTTCAGCAGCGGCTTGGCCGAACGGATGTACGACTTCGTGGCCGGCAGCGGCGCCGCCTGGTTGTTGATCCTCGGGGCCTTCATGGTCGGCGGCTGGCTCACCAGCCAGGCCACGTTCGACCTGACGAACCCGGCACGCCAGTACGCCGGTCTGTTCGGTCAGTCCGCTCTCTACTCGATCATCTTCGCGCCGTTCCTGTACTACGTCTTCACCGTCGAGGGTGGCGGCGACGTCTGGACCGCGGCGGTCATCACCGCCCTCGGTTTCGTCGGCCTCAGCGCCACCGCTTGGGTCACCCGCCGCGACCTGTCGTTCATCCGCCCGCTGCTCATCTGGGGCGGCGTCGCGGCGCTGCTGCTCATCGTCGGTGCGATCCTGTTCGGAGCCCAGCTCGGCACCTGGTTCTCGGTGGCGATGATCGCCCTGATGGGCGCCTCGATCCTCTACAACACCCAGCAGATCCTGCGCCGGTACCCCGCCGACGCCCACGTCGGCGCCGCGGTCAACCTGTTCGGTTCGCTCATGACCATGTTCTGGTACGTCCTGAGCCTCGTCAGCTCCCGCTGAGCCGCACCCCCGCCGCGACAACGGCCCGGGACCAATGGTCCCGGGCCGTTGCGCGTAATGGGCCATGGCAGTGCGCCATGGCCAGGAGGTTCAGCTGACAGCGAAGCCGTTGGCCTCGAGCCACTCGGTGGCCACGTCGTCGGACTCGAGGAACTCGATGTCGGTGGCGGTGTTCCACTCGAGGAGGTCGTCGGTGCTGATCGCTGCGCTCAGCGCGTCGATGGCCGCGGCGAGGTCGTCGCCGTAGGCGTCGAGGACCGTGGTGGTGATGATCGGCGCGATGTTCTGCGCCGGGTGCAGACCCAGGTCGTCTTCGAGGACCTTGAAGCCCTGCTCGGTGATCTGGGGCGCAGTCGTGTTCCAGACCACGGCGTCGACCTCGCCAGCGGCGAGCGCCTCGCCGAGGAGGGGACCGAACTCGATGGTCACGGTGTCGGCGAACTCGATGCCGTAGATGTCGGGATCGGTGTAGCCGAGGAAGCACTGGGGCCGCTCGAAACACGCTGCGGAGGCGCCGAACACGGCATCCGCGCCGGCGAGATCCGAGATGGTGGTCGCCTCGAAGTCACCGCGCACGACCAGCGCGTCACCGTCGATGGCCGGCGAGTACTCGAGCAGCGTCGCGCCGATCTCGTCGTAGGCCGGACCGATGACGGCCACGATGGCATCGGGATCGGCAGAGGTGGGCTCGTCGGGAGCCAACGCCGTCAGCGAGCCGCCGATGTAGTCGACGATCAGGTCGAGATCACCGTTGGTGATCCCGTCGATGGCCTCGGTACGGAAGCCGGCAGGCGTGAGGATCTCGACCGGGTAGCCGAGGCCCTCGAGGTACTGGCCATACACCTCGGCGATGGTGACGGCTTCGGAGAAGTCCTGGCCTCGGATCCTGATGGTCGGCCCATCGGGAATCTCGGCTGCGGCCTCGTCCTCGCCGGCATCGGCGGAGCTGTCGTCGCTGTCGCCATCGTCGCTGTCGCCATCGTCGTCGGCGGAGCTGTCGTCGCTGTCGCCGTCATCGTCGTCGGCGGAGCTGTCGTCGCTGTCGCCGTCATCGGTGGTGGCGGCGCCGTCGTCGGTCTCGGTCGTCGAGTCGTCGGCAGTGGGTTCGTCGTCATCGTCGCCGCAGGCGGCAGCGACGAGCGCGAACACCGCCAGCAACGAGACGAGCAGCGCAAGGAGTCTGCGGTTCATGGGTAACTCTTCTTTCTCTAGCGAATGATGAACGTGGTCGGGTCCGTCGAGACGACGGCCGGTCAGCTGGACGCGACGCGACCTTGGCGACGGAGCCCGCGGGGAAGCGCAAACCGTTGCAGGAGTCCGAACATGATGCCAGTCAGGCCGGCGAGAGCTGCGACGAGGATCGCGCCGGCCATCAGCAGGCTGTCGTTGTTCTGGCCGAGTCCGTCGCGTACGTAGCGGCCGAGCCCGTCGCCACCCAGGAAGGCTCGGATCGGTTCGGTGGCCACGACCTGCACGGCGGCCACGCGAATGCCCGTCAAGATGACCGCCGTGGCCAGTGCCGCCTCGACCCGGAACACGATGGAGCTGGTGGTGTAGCCCATGGCGTGTGCGGCATCGACGACACCGGCGTCGACGTCGCGTACCGCGGTGTAGGTGTTGAGGTAGATCGGCGGCATCGCCAGCAACAACAGCGCGATGAAGATCGGCCATGGCTCGAATCCCCACCCGTTGCGCAGCGACAGCGGGACGAGCAGCCCGGCGATGGCGAAGGTCGGGATCGCCCGGCTGAGGGTGACCACCCAGGTGACGGACAGTTCGCCGCGCCCGGCGTGCGCGAGCGCCGTCGCCAGCGGTACGGCAACGATCGTGGC
This sequence comes from uncultured Acidimicrobiaceae bacterium, assembly GCA_963716795.1. Taxonomy (GTDB): domain Bacteria; phylum Actinomycetota; class Acidimicrobiia; order Acidimicrobiales; family UBA8592; genus CAVQUE01. The sequence goes on from CAVQUE010000015.1 coordinate 928,842, forward strand.
CACGATCACCACCGCTCCGCACAGCACGACCGTGTCGCGCAGCGAGGTGAGGATGCCGCCTGGTCCGGTCCAGTACTCGGCGCCGAAGAGGAACTCGAACACGCCGATGTCGCGCGGTACCGCGGCCTGGCCGACGATGGCGGTCATGTCGCCCTCCGCCGCCGGGTCCAGGGAGTCGCGAGGCGAGCCAGGAAGAAGATGAGCGCATCGAGCGTCAGAGCGAGCAGGATCGACAGCACCGCACCGACCGTCATCGGCGTCCAGAACGTGCGACGGAGACCATCGAGGATCAGTCGGCCCAGGCCGCCCTGTCCGATGATGGCAGCGACGGTGACCAGCCCGACGGTGGAGACGACGGCGATGCGCAGCCCCGCGATCATGTACGGCAGGGCCATCGGCAACTCGACGCTGAGGACCCGCTGACGTGGCGTGAGGCCCATGCCGTCGGCTGCGTCACGCACCGACGACGGCACGGCATCGAACCCGGCGATGGTGTTGGTCACCAGGATCAACAACGTGTACGCAGCCAGTGGCAGCACCGCCGCCATGCGTCCGAGCCCGAAGATGGGCACCAGCAAGCCGAAGAGGGCCACGCTGGGGATCGTGTACAACACGCCGGCGAAGCCGGTGATCGGCGACGTGAGGGGGCGAAAGCGCAGGGCGATCGCTGTCAGCACGGCAGCGACGAGCACGCCGAGACCAACCGACAGGATGGTCAGTTCGAGGTGTTCGATGAGCGCCGCACGGATCTGGTCCCACTCGTCGACGATCCACTCCCACCGGACGATCGGGTTGGTGGCCTGGCCGATCGCAGTCACCGGTCGTCCTCGCTACGGAGGCTCGCTCGGATGGAATCGAGCGTGACGACACCACCGAAGTCGCCGTTGTCCTCGATGACGGCCATCGAGGTGGCCGACGTCATGATCAGCTCCATGGCGCTGCGCAGCGAGTCGGTGGGGGTGACCTGTGCCGCCGGTGCGGCCCGCGGTACCGCAGCCACGCTGCCGGCACCGATCAGATCGGTTCGGTCGATCCAGCCCGCAAACCGGGTGCCGTCGAGGACACCGACCCAGTCGGCGTTGTCGGCGTCGGCGACCGCGAGCGCATCCGCCGCCGACGCGGTGATCGATATGACGGGGCCCTGTGTCACGGGGAGATCGGCGACGGTCTTGAGGCCGAGTCGCCGCATACCCCGGTCCTCACCGAGGAACTCCTCGACGAACGCGTTCGCCGGAGCTCGGAGCAGCTCGTCGGGCGATGCGTACTGTTCGAGCACGCCACCGACGTTCAGCAGCACGATGCGATCGGCCAGCCGGAGCGCCTCCTCGATGTCGTGGGTGACGAAGACGATGGTCTTCTGCACCTGATCCTGCAGCGCCAACAGCTCGTCCTGGAGCCGGCTGCGGACGATGGGGTCGACGGCACCGAAGGGTTCGTCCATGAGCAGCACGGGTGGATCGGCGGCCAGTGCTCGCGCCACACCCACCCGTTGTTGCTGACCACCCGACAGCTCGTCGGGATAGCGGTCGAGCATCCCTGGTTCGAGGCCGACGAGTTCGGCGAGCTCGGCGACCCGATCAGCGGTCGTGGTGCGATCCCAGCCCAAGATCCGCGGCACGGTCGCAATGTTCTGCCCGATGGTGCGGTGCGGGAACAGACCGACCTGCTGGATCACGTAGCCGATGCCGCGGCGCAACTCGGTGAGGGGCTGGTCGGTGACGTCGACACCGTTGATCTCGAGACGACCCGAGGTGGGCTCGATGAGCCGATTGATCATCCGTAGCGTCGTGGTCTTGCCACAACCCGACGGACCGATGAGCGTGACGATCGATCCCGTCTCGATGTCGAGGCTCAGCGCATCGACCGCCGGCACTGCGTTGTCGCCGAAGCGCTTCGTCACCTCATGGAGGCGGATTGCGATGTCCGAGATGGAGCCGTCTCCCCGACGAGCGCATGAGCCACCGCAGCGGAGCGGAGCTCCGATGCAGGCCTGAGCCTATTGCCCCTGGCGCGCCGATGCCATTACGCGGGCAGCTCGCCGGGCTGGGGAGGCGCGATCGCGTCGCGCCAGCCCGCACTGATGTGGTCGATCCACCACGCCGGTGCCTTGTCCAACAGGTTGCCGAGATGGGAGTAGTCGTGCCAGCGGACGATGAAGCCGTCGCGGACCTCCATCACCGAGGTGAAGGGGTGGTCGACGACCTCGCCGGTGTGGAATCGCCATTGCTCCATGTGCTCGGTGACGACCAGATCGCCGTCGGCGACCATGTGCTTGGGGTAGTGGACATACCCCTCGAGCGGCTCGATCCCGAGGCGGAGGCGCTTGAGGATCTCGACGGGGCCGGTCGCCCCGGTCTCGTCGAGGCCGACGTCGGTGTAGTGGCAGTGGTCCGCGAAGAACGTGGCCATGCGGTCCCAGTCCCGGCGGAAGTGTGCGTCCCAGTAGCGCTCCACGAGCTGGCGGTTGCGTGATTCCATCGGGGCTGCCTTTCGACGATCGGGGCGGGGCCCACGGGCGAGGATTCGGTCGGCGTGGACTGGTCGACCAGTAGTGTCGCCGATCATGAGCGACGACGCGTCGACCGATCCTGTTCGTTGGGGAATCTGTGGCACGGGCGCCATCGCCCGCGCCTTCGTCGAGGGCCTGACGCATGTGCCCGATGCCGAGGTGGCGGCCGTGGCGTCGCGCGACGGCGCCCGCGGGGCGGCCTTCGCCGACGCATCCGGGGCCCGGGTGCACGTCGGCACCGAGGCCCTGGCCGCCGATGACGACGTCGACGTGGTCTACGTGGCGTCGACCCAGGACCGCCACGTCGACGACGTCGTGACACTCGTGCGTGCGGGCCGCAACGTGCTGTGCGAGAAGCCGTTCGCGTTGTCGCTCGCCGACGCCGAGCAGATGTGTGCGGCGGCCGGCGACGCGCACGTCTTCTTGATGGAGGCGTTGTGGAGTCGCTTCCTGCCGAGCTACGTGCGTCTCGCCGAGTTGCTCGACGACGAGGTCATCGGCCGGCCGCAACTCGTCGAGGCCAACTTCTCGATCTCGGTCCCGGTGGCCGCCCGTGCCGACCATCGGCTCTACGACCCGCACCGGGGCGGCGGTGCACTGTTGGACCTGGGCGTGTACCCCGTCCAGCTCGCGCATCTGGTCTTCGGGGCGCCGACCACCGTGTCCGCGACCGCCGACCTCACCGACCGCGGTGTCGATGCCCAGACTGCGCTGGTGCTCGGCTGGGCCGACGGCGGCGCAGCCCTGCTGCACACGGCGATCGGGACGAACGGCACGTGTGGGGCCCGTATCACCGGCACCGCCGGGACGATCGAGCTCGCCCCGTTCATGCACTGCACCACCGAGCTCACGATCACCACGGACGATGGGGTCGAGGTCGAGACGTTCGCCGATCCGAGCCTGCACTTCCAGGTGCCCGAGGTGCACCGGTGCCTCCGTGGCGGCCTGTTCGAGAGTTCGGTCATGCCCCATGCCGAGACGCTTGCGATCATGGCGACCCTCGATACGGCGCTCCCCAGATCGCCGTGCGGTACCCGACGCCTGACGGCGAGCCCGCGCCGCTGCTGCGACCGCTCAGCCGGCGACGTCGAGCTCGAAGGTGGCGCCGCCCCAGCCGTTGGTCAGGTCCCGACCCTCGATGGTCACGCTGGTGACGTCGTCGGGAACCTCGACGCCGGCCAGCGATCGGGTGAAGGGTTGTTCGTTGGCGTGATCGTGGGCGAGGACCCGCACGCCGAGCTCGGTGCCGTCGGGTCCGAGCACCCGCCACGCGTCGGCGTAGCGTTCGGGCGTGTCGTAGGGCGAGCTGACGGTCACGTCGAAGCGCCAGGTCCCGTCCGGCGCCTGTTCCGCGACCGCATCGATGACGTCGGGGTACCGCTGCTCGTCGACGGCATCGGGTTCGGGATCGGACTCGGGGTCGTCGATCGTGGGTCCGTCTGGTGCGGGCGTGGTCTCGCTGGTCTCGTCGTCGCATCGGAGGTGGCATCGACCTCGTCGTCAGATGCGCACCGACGGCGACGACCGCCGACCAGGACGATGCGGCCAGGAGGCGGAGCATGGTCGGCCCTGGGCGACGGCTGGTGGACCGAGCGACGTCTGGGGTCGAGCGCATCGCCGGATCCTCGCGCACCAGGCCGCCTGATCGAGGTCGCGGGCCCGATCGGCGATGGCCGCCAGGTCCTGGCGCAGCTCGGGGCGGATGTGTCAGGCGCTTCAATTCGGAGGCTGCGTGCCGATCGAGAGCACGGAGTCATCGATGTCCTCTGAAACCACGCTCGATCCCCATCTTCTCGAACAGCTCCCCACCTTGCCGGGGAGCGCTGTCGCGTTCATCGAGATCTGCGACGATCTGACCGTCGGCGTGCGCGACGTCGCAGCCGTCGCGCAGTCGGATCCCGCGCTGGTCGCCAAGATCCTGCAGGTCGCGAACTCGCCGTACTACTCGCCGCGAGAGCCGGTCACCGATGTGGTTCGGGCGGCGGCGATCCTCGGCCTGCGCAGCCTGAAGATGATCGGCGTCGGCTTCGCGATCGTCGGCGACCTGTGGAGCTCGGCCGATCGATCCGACGAGCTGGCGCAGGTCATCGGTGCGAGCGCCATCGCCGGCTCGGGGGCGCGCAGCTTCTCGGCACGCGTCGGCACCGGCCGCGACGAAGAGGCCCTGACCGCAGGCTTGTTGTCGTTCGTCGGCGAGCTCGCGATGCTGAAGTGCTACCCGCGTCGCATGGCCGAGCTGTGGGCCACCCACGAGGGACCGCCGCCGCCGGTGGTGCTCACCGACGAGTTCGGCGTCGACGGCGCTGCGCTCGGTCTCATGCTCATGGATCGCTGGGCGATCCCGACCGAGCTCCGCGTCGGGGTGGCCTCACGCACGATGGACCTCGACGTTCGCCTGGCTCGCCGCACGGCGGTCTTCGACGCCGCTGCCGGGTTCGGTACGGCGATCGCCGAATTGCTGTTGGACCCGAACCGGTCCCTCGGAGATCTCAAGCGCCCAGCGCGGGCGTGGGGCTTCAGCGACACCGACCTCGCCCAGTACTGGTCGGACTTCCGCCTGGCCGTCCGCCACACCGCCCGTCAGCTCCAGCTCGACGTCGGCGCGGAGCTCGATGCCCTGATCGTCGACGCACGCGAGGAGTACTTCTCGTCGGAGGTCCACACCGCCGGCGAGCTCGCCGCGGCGCACCGCCGGATCGGCGAGCTCGAGGCCGAGAACGAACGCCTCGAGGGGCTGTCGTTGCAGGATCCGTTGACCGAGATCCCCAACCGGGCCGCATTCGAGAAGGCGCTGCGGGCGGCGATCGCCTCCCACGCCCGTTCGCCGGAGACGCCGATGGTCGGGGTGGCGTTGTTCGACCTGGACATGTTCAAGTCGATCAACGACACCCAGGGTCACCTCGTCGGCGACGCGTTGTTGACCGCGGTCGCCCGTGCGGCTTCGAACGCGGTCCGCACCGACGAGCTGTTCGCCCGTCTCGGGGGCGACGAGTTCGCAATGGTCCTGCGGCCGCAGTCCCTCGACGAGCTCGGCGTCGCCGTCGAACGCATCCGCACGGTGATGAACGAAGCCGCCGAAGCGACCGCACGCCGGGGGCGGGCAACCGTCAGCGCCGGCGCAGCGCTGCTGAGCGAGCTGGCCGACGATCTCGACGACAGCGCCCGGCGCGTCGTGCGGGCCGCCGACGACGCGCTCTACGCGGCGAAACGTGCGGGCCGAAATCAGACCGCGCTGGCCGAGGCACCGCGGCTGGCGATGGTGTCGCCCCGCACCGCCTGAGCCGGGTCAATCGACGATGGTGGGGCCTGGAAGGCGGCACTCGAGCAGGGCTTCGTACCGGTTCGTCAGCTGGGCGCGGTAGCTGGGACGGGTCGGGATGAGGAAGGTGCCGGTGCGGACGGCGTCGAGCACGGGTTCGACCACCGCTGCGGGCTCGAGGCCGTCGGCGGTCATCGACGCCAGGGCGTCGGCGACGAAGGCTGCCGTGGGGTCCGGATCGGAGCCGTAGCGTTCGGGCCGAACGGCAGCGGTGCGAGCGATGCCGGTGTCGAACGCGCTGGGTGTCAGCACCGATGCGCCGATCTTGGCCTGGACCGACTCCAGGTCGAGGGCGAGCGCCTCTGTGACCGCGAGCGCGGCGGCCTTCGACACCACGTACGGGGCCGATGCCGGCCCCGACACGAACGCGGCCACCGACGCGGTGTTGACGATGTGGCCGTCGGTGTCCTGATCGAGCATCCGGGGCACGAACGCGGCCAGGGCGTTGGTGATGCCGAACACGTTGACGCCGAAGGTCCATTGCCAGTCGGCAGGGGAGCGCTCCCAGGTGCGGCCGCCCTGGAACACGCCGGCGTTGTTGATCAACAAATCGACGCTTCCCCAGCGGGCGTAGGCCGTGTCGGCGAAGCGGGCCACTTCGTCGGGGTCGGACACGTCGACGCCGACGGCGATCGCGTCGGGTAGCTCGGCGGCGGTGGTTGCGGCGCCGGGCAGGTCGATGTCGGCGGCGACGATGCGCATGCCGGCATCGGCGCATCCGACACAGAGCGCAGCGCCGATGCCGCTCGCGGCGCCGGTGATCACGGCGACGCGGCCCTCGAGATCGGCGATCACGGACGGGGCCCATCGTCGAGGAGCGTGGCCAGTGCGGCTGTCACGTGGTTCTCGGCGAACGGGCTGCGCTCGGCGGGCACGAGTCCGGCGCCGACCAGGCGGTCGGCGAGGCGGATGAAGATCGCACAGAACCGCATCGTGGCGAAGACCTCCCAATAGTGGGCGTCGCGGACCTCACGGCCGGACACCTGCGCGTAATGGGCGATCATCTCGGTGCGCGTCGGGAACCCGTCCATGCGCTCGACGTTCACGTCGTCGAAGGACATGCGGTCGAACATCAGCCACCAGCCGATGTCGGCCTCGGTGGGCGAGAGTGCGCAGGCTTCCCAGTCGACCACTGCGGCGGGCGTGTAGTCCTGCCAGATGATGTTGCCGAGACGGGCGTCGCCCCAGGACAGGCCGATGCGTTCGTCGGCCGGGTCGTTCTCGGTGAGCCAGTCGAGCGCCCGAGCCAGTACGGGGTGTTCTCGGTCGCGGAGCTCGGCGGCGACGTAGCGGCGGTACAGGTCGATCTGGACCTGCTGGGTGGGCTCGCCGGTGCCGCTGGCGTCGAGCCAGTCCAGACCGGCGCTGCGCCAGTCGAGGTCGTGCAGCGCGGCCATGGCTTCGAGCCCGGTGTTCACGAGCTGGCGTCGTTGTGCGGGGGTGGCCTCGTCGACCAGGAACCCCTCTTGGCTGTAGCGCGGGTGGTCCGAGGGGATGACGCCATCGATGAAGCGCATCACGAAGAACGGCTGGCCGAGAACGCCTGCATCGGGTTCGTGACCGAGCGTTTCCGGCATCGGCGCCTTGGTCGAGTCCGCGCCGGTGGCAGGGTCTGCGACATGGCTCATGATGCGATGCTGGAGTTCGACCGACACCGCTCCGGCAGGCGTCTGCACCGGGAAGAGTCCGCCGTCGGCGGGTTCGATGCGGGCGACGAAGCGTTCGGAGTGCAGGCCGTTGCCCCCGACCCAGTCGGCGGTGAAGAACACCGTCTCGTTGCTGAACCCGGTGGCCACCGGGACGTCGAGGTCGGTGATGGTCACCGACCCGGCGTCTGCGTCGATGCGATCGGCCATCCATGCCTGCAACCGGTCGCCGTAGTGTGTGCGGTCGACGTGGTGTTTGGCACCGGCAGCCGCCGTCGCATCGGCTCCAGTGTCGGCGTCGGGCATCGCGTCTCCTCGGTGCGGTGTGGAGTCGAGCGCCCAGGCGCAGACTCGGCGCCGGTGGCGCCGGCGTCATGGTGGCATGGCTGGCGGGCCGCCGCACGAACACACGAGCTCGCCTGCTGGTCCCGCTGCCCAGGGCCGATCGGGTGCATCGATCAGCGGTTGGGCGCTTGCGGGACCGCCACCATGGTGTCGCCGAGGCGCACCTGTGAACGCCCCGGCGACGATCGTGGCCTGCAGGGTTCAGGCAGCGAGCATCTCGTCAGGGAGGTCGCGTGACAGCACCGATCCGTGCCACCGAGCTTCGCGCCAGCGGCCCTCCTGGAACTTCCACACGATCGTCGTGATGCAGTCGAAGGTGGCGACCATGCCGCGCATCTCGAGCGTCTGACGGAATTCGAGGACCGAGTACCCGAGATCGTTTCCCTCGACTGCGTCGTAGGCCAGGACTTCGCTGTCGGTGGTGGCTTCGAGCGTGTCGAGTTGGGCGAACAGGTTGCGGAACCATGCCTCCCATTCGGTCCGGTTGCGGATGGCGACGTTGCCGCCGTCGGGGGCGATGTCGATGATCCCGTAGTCGTCGTCGCAGATGTGGGCCAGTGCGTCGAAGTCATGGTCCCGGACACCTCGGAGCAGGTCGACCGTGAGGTCGAAGAACGGCTTGTCGCGGTGGTCGTCGTAGGCGCGGTCGAGGGGCGACCCGCTGGTCTGGGTGGATGCGGAGGTCATGAGTGTGCGTCTGCTTTCGTCTGGTCGATGGTCGTTGTCAGCCTCGTCAGCAATTGGCTCCACCAGCTGCCTTCGACGACGGTGACGCCGGGGACGTCGGCGAGGAGGGCATCGATGTCGAAGCGGGCCGTGCCGTGGACGAGGCCGCGAAGGTCGAGAAGCCGGTCGATGACCAGGTTTCTCGAGACAAGCGTCTGCGGCGGCTCGCCGGCCCAGTCGTCGAGCAGTGCCAGGGCCTCGGTGCTGCGGTCGGGGACCGTTGGGGTCGTTGTCGTCATGGTCTGAGCATGGACCAGAGCACGCTCGTCGAACGTGACGTCGGTCATCTCGGCCGGTGCGTTCGTGTCGTCATCGAGTGCAAGGGGTGCGTAGGGGCTGCCGAAGTAGCGCCAGAAGCTGCGTCGGGTACGGCCCAGCTCGGATGGCGGCGCCGAGGGTGATGTGCGTCGAGAACGATTGGGCATGAGATGACCTCCTGGGGTCGTGAAACGGGAACAGGCCGGCCCCGTCGCCGGGGCCGGCCTGTGATGGATGGGTGAAACGTGGTGGTCAGGCAGCCTTGGCGACCCGAGGTGCGGGCTGACCCTCGTTGTCGGAGTCGTAGCCTTCCTCGACCGACTTCTGCCGGGCGATGAGGTACAACACGACGCCGAACGCCGGCTTGGCCACGAGATCGGCGAGGCCATAGCCGACCTGGCGCATCACCTCGGTCGTGGCATCGGAGAAGCTCAGGTAGGGGGCCAGGAAGGCCAGCGGGTACACCATCCAGGTGACCACGATGGTGGTGCGAAGGACACTGAAGAGCTGGCGAACCCTGTCGGACTGGCGAGCGAGTGCGTCACCCATCTGGGCGTAGAGCACCCAGAGCAAGTACACGAACGGGATCGTGCCGAGCACGAAGAAGATCCACTTCGCAGCCGAGTCGGTGCTGGCGACCTCGCCGGGGTAGCCGAAGACGATCATCAGGGTCGCGGCGCCCACGAGCTTGACGAGCAGCTGGGTCTGCAGCTTCCTGGCGAGGGCCAGCACGATGACCAGCTCAGCGAGGAGCAGTGGCACGGTGAGCATCCAGTCGGCATAGCGGTAGCCCTCGTTGAAGGGCGTGTCGGTCGGCACGTATCGGCCGTCGACGAGTGCGAACGCGTCCTTCCAGCTCCCGGTGATGCGCACATAGTGATACGCAGCGATGCCGACAACGAGCGTTGACAGCGTCAGTGCCAGCCGGTGGTTCGGTGCAACGCGGTTGCGAACGAGGAGGAAGCCGACGAAGGCTGCGCCCATCGCAGCGGTCACCAATGAAAAGACATTGAAGACGAGGTTGAACTGGGCCTCGCTCAACGTGAAGTCGATTGTTGCGAGCATTGCTGTGCTCCTTTGGGGATTTGCGCCGGGTCCTATCCCAGCGACGACCGCATTGTTGACGTGGCTGTTCGGGCCCAAACAACACGATCGCGCTCGCCGTCGTGGTGGACACGTGGTCGAGTCGCGTTGGTTGGCTCCCCAGTGGATGAGCGAAGATGGGATGGTGCGCACCGACTCCGACGAGCCCGCCGCAGTCGCCGACGTGGTCGGCCTGTCGCGGGTACTGCTCGCCGCACTCGAAGGCACCAGATCGGCGACCTGCATCACCACCGCAGAGCTCGACCCCCCCGGCCCCGAGATCGTGTACGTCAATCCGGCGTACTGCGCCATGACCGGCCGCGATCGGCACAGTGTCATCGGCTCGACTCCACGGGCGATGCAGGGGCCGCTGACCGACCGGACAACGCTCGATCGACTTCGATCGGATCTGGAAGCCGGGCGTCGTTTCTCCGGAGAGACCGTCAACTACCGAGCCGACGGCGAGCCGTTCATCATCAACTGGAGCATCGACCCCGTCGTCGACGGCGACGGGGTCGTCACCCACTACGTCGCGACCCAGGAGGACGTGACGGCCCGGGTCCGCGCTGCGCAGTTGCTCGACGCCGAGAAGCAACTCGAGCTCGCCCTGACCCGGATCCTCAACTGCGACGCTCGGACGCGGCCGAGGCCATGCCAGGAGCTCGTCGGCCAGGTGGTCGCCGGTGGCTCGTCCCGTCGCTGCGGTGGGATCGGTCGTGGCGACCGTTGTCGACGACGAATCGGGCTTGTCGGCGACGGCGGGCACGCGACTCGGACCGCGGGGCTCTCGGTCACGTTCCCGTTCGATCGGCCCGGGTCGACGTGCACGGCCTCATCGAGGTGACGGGTCTGCGACCCGCACGAGGAGGCCTTCCTCGATCGGAGTGGGCTCGCTGCATTCGCCACGCGCGAGCCGGTGCCGTCGTCGGCGCGCTCGTCGAATACGAACGTCAACGATGGATGGCGCTGCGTCTCCAACACGATCTCCTTCCCAAGTCCGAGCTCCGCGCGCCCGGGTTCAGCGTCGTCTCCACCTACCGGCCGGGAACCAGAGGACTGAACGTCGGTGGGGACTGGTACGACGTCGCCGCAACGGATGCTCGTGTGGTCTTCTCGGTCGGTGATGTCAGTGGTCGGGGTATCGGTGCGGCCGCCCTGATGGGGCGTCTTCGACTCCTCGCGGATGTCGAGTTCCGTCGTGCGGCTTCGGTGCCCGAGGTGCTGCGCCTCCTCGACGAGGTGTGTGTGGGCGAGCAGCAGTTCGCGACGATGCTCGTGGTGGTCGTTCGATCGGGCGACCGGCACGACCACCCTGTGGTCAGCCGGCCATCTGCCGCCGATCCGGTTCGGAGCGGACGGCGCACGCCTGGCCCAGGTCGCAGTCGCTCCGCCGCTGGGACATCTCGGAGAGGCGTCGCTCCTGCCCTTCGGCATCGATCTGGCGGTCGGTGAGGGCGTGTTGGCATTCACCGATGGACTGGTCGAACGGCGGAAGCGAGTCCCTCGACGAGGGCCTCGATCGGCTGGTCGGTGTGGTCGCCGGGCACTCGGACCCCGCTGCCGTGGTCCGATCAGCGCTCCGCGACGTCGGCGATGACATCTCCGACGACATGGCTCTGCTGGCGCTGCGGCGTGAGAGCTGATCCGGTACCGTGCGCTCATGGCCGCCGACCTCTCCGTCACCGAGCTCGATGCGAACACGCTGGCGCTCGTCGGCGAGCTCGACACGCACACGGCCCATCAGTTGAGCGATCGGCTGGACGAGGTCGGTGACGCGACCCCACTCGTCCTCGACCTGTCCGGTGTCAGCTTCATATCTTCGGCCGGGCTCAGTGTCATCCTCAACGTGCAACGGCGCCTTCGAGGTGCGGGCGGCGCCCTGACGCTGCGGTCGCCGACGCCCGCAGTCGATCGGCTCGTCCAGCTCTCGGGTCTGTCCGAAACGCTCGACTTCAGCTGAGCATCCGGCACCGGATGGCGGCGCCGTTCTCGCCATGGACGACCTCGATCTCTTGGCAGAGCGCCCGGACGATCCGCAGCCCCCGACCTCGTTCGCCGCCTGCGATGCGGTCCCATGAGTCGATGGCGGGCAGGCCGACTGCATCGCCGTCGTGCAGGACCTCGACGGTCAGCCCCGACGCAGCCGCAGTGACGGTGACCTCCACCCACGGCGAGTCCGTGTGATCGATGACGTTGGCCGCCAACTCGGTGACCACGAGATCGATGTCGCCGACATCGGTGGGCGAGAGCGGCGTCGTCCCGGAGGCGCAATCGAGCCAGGCACGCAGCTCGCCCCGCATCGTCGACAGAACATGGTGGTCTGCATCGAACCGCTGCGAAAACGTTGCCATGATCACCACGGACCCGAGTGTTGCCCATCGGCCGGGGGTCGAAACCAACTACCGTCGGCGGCTGGCCAACTCTCGTGAACCCGGAGCCGTGCATCGTGACGTCCCGTCCTGACTTCGAACCGAGTGACGCTCGCGCTGCCCGCCCGGACCGACCACCTCCATCTGCTCCGACTCAACGTCGCCGCGATCGCCGGGGCGGCTTCGACGTCGATGAGGTCGAGGACGTCAAGATCGCCATCGAGGAGCTCGCAGCGGCGCTCGTCGGCGTCGCCAACGGTGATCCGGTCATGCATGTCGACATCGCCCTGCCGCCGGGCGATCTTGCGCGTGTCGGGCGACGGCGCCTCGTGGACCCGGCACAGCCGATCGAGCTGGACGAGTTCGTACCGACCATTCTCGAGGCGCTCGTGGACGGCTACTCGTTCGAGGCGAGCGGCGACGAGGCACGCTTCCACTTCGAGAAGCACCTCCGTGACCGCTGATCGGATCGATCAGCGGTTCTTCGAGTTCGCCGCGTCCGGCGACATCGAGTTGCGCAACGAACTCGTCGTGCAGAATCAAGGACTGGCGATCGCATTCGCCCGTCGGTACCGGGACCGGGGTGTGCCGTCGAGAGGATCTCGAGCAGATCGCGTTCGAGGCGCTCGTGCGCGCCGTCGATCGATTCGATCCGCACCGTGGTCTCCGGTTCTCGACCTATGCAGGCGCACGATCGAAGGTGAACTGAAGCAGTACTTCCGGGACAAGCACCTGGTCGCTCCAGGTGCCACGCAGCACTCGCCAGCTCGCGGGCTCGGTGCGGGCCGCGGCGGAGTCGTTGAGCCAACGTCTCGGTCGTACGCCCGACGCCGGCCGAGATCGCAGACCGAGCTGGGTCTCGACCTCGCCGATGTGACGCTGGCGTTGGAGGCCTCGTCGGCCTACCGCTCCGAGTCGATCGATGCGCTCGTCGGCACGGACCCGCTGCCGTCGCCGGAGGAGGAGTTCGACGTTGCCGAAGCGCGCGTCGTCATGCCCCAGCTTGCTCGAGGCCTGCTCGAGCCGACGACCGAATGGTCGTCGAGCTCCGCTTCATCGACGGACTGACCCAGAGCGCAGATCGCCGAACGCATCGGCGTGAGTCAGATGCAGGTGTCGCGCATCCTGCGGCGGGCGCTGGCTCGGCTTCGCGACGCCATCGGAGGCCCGATTGAGAGAGGTCGGGCGCTCTCGGCACGTTTGAGACGGCAGTCGAGCCGTCAATGCTCCTTCACGACAAGGGAGCATCAATGCAAGTCACTCCACCATCGATCCAGGCGAAATTGCCGTTCCTGATCGCAGGGTTCCTCGCGTTCCTCTTCTCGGTCTTTCTGTACTTCATCCAGGACGAGAAGACGCTCGGGATCTTCGTCGGACTCTGGGTGCCGTCGATCCACTCGCTCGGCACGCTGGTGCTGACACCCGTCGATGGCGCCACCAACGACCGTGACGAGGTGATGTCATGAGCGAGCTCGTCGTCTTCATCATCGGCGCATTCATCTTCGGGATCACGGTGTTCGGCACCGTGATGGCCGGCGGGATCGCCCTGTCCCAGCGGGAGATCCGCGAGGATCCCGACCAGAAGGACATCACGGACTGCGACATCTTGGATCAGACCCTGCCCGTCCGGGGCAAGTACTGACCGGCAGCCCTCTGTCAGTTCACGCCGGCGGCCTCTGCGCCGCCGGCGTGTCCGCGTCTCTGGGCGCCGGCTTCGGGGGCACGGATCCTCTCGCCCAGCGCCTCGGTCTCGGCTGACGGTCCGACGCCGAGTTCTGATGCGAGGACCGCCTCGCACCGTGCGTAGGCACGCAGCGCAGCGCCTCGATCTCCTCTGGCGAGTTCGGACTCGATGACCAGACGGTGACCGATCTCGCGCAGCGGGTCGAGTTGCACCGCAGACTCGGCGATCGTCGTCGCCAGTTGGTGATCGCCCAGTGCGTTCCACGCCGTGGCGAGGGTCGTGGTGCATCGATAGTGCGCATCGTGCTGGCGTCGGCGTGCCCCGTCGACCCATTCGCAGTCGATGCCGGCGAGCAGCGGCCGCCGCAGGACACTCGATGCCACCGTCGCCTCCTGCGCCGCCGTCATCGCGATCGCCATGCCGCAGTGCACCCTCGGCGCGGTCGAGGCGACGAAGGGCATCTTCGAGATCGACCCAGGTATCGGGCGGAAGCGAGATCGAGTAGCTGCCTCCCAGCGAGGTCACGATCTCGGATCCGTCGAGCCCGATGCGTGAGATCAGGGATCGGATCTTCGAGACGACCGCGGCGAGCGCCGGCTTCCACTGGGTGGGCGGCGCGCCGTCCCAGATGATGTCGGCGAGCCGATCGTGCGAGACGGGTCGACGCTCGACGATCAGCACGGCCAGCGCCAGACGCCCGTGATTGCCGGGCAGGTCTGCGTCGTCGAAGCCTCCGACCGGGCCTTCCATGTGGATCCCACCGGTGATGTGCAGTCGTGCCAATCTTTCTCCAAGGATGCGCCAAACTCCGGTGCCTAGTGTGCCAGTCGGGGAGGTCGACGATGAGGGGACACACCATCGAGTGCCCATGCGGCACGGTGCTGCGAGGGGTCGACGAGGACGCCGTGGTCGCCGAGGCCAAGGCGCATGCACGCGCCGTGCACGACCTGGAGCTCACCGACGAACAGGCCCGTGCGATGGCCCACCCGAGCTGACGGCCCCCCCGAGGAGGCGCCCCGCCGGGGCGCTCGAACGAGGGAGTGGATCATGAAGAGCTTTGCCTGTGGAACCGTGGTCGACGGTTGTGACGGCGTCGTGACCGG
This sequence comes from uncultured Acidimicrobiaceae bacterium, assembly GCA_963716795.1. Classification (GTDB taxonomy): domain Bacteria; phylum Actinomycetota; class Acidimicrobiia; order Acidimicrobiales; family UBA8592; genus CAVQUE01. The sequence continues at coordinate 943,884 of CAVQUE010000015.1, forward strand.
GGAGACCGAGGACGAGGTGCTCGCTGCTGCGGCGGCGCACGCCAAGGAAGTCCACGGCATGGACGATGTCCCCGACGATGTCGCTCGACGCCATCCGGGCCGGTATTCGCGACGCCTGAGCCTCCGCCGCTCGAACTCGGGGGAGCCGGTGGATCATCTCAGGTTGTCGTACGCATCGGGGAGCGCCATAATGGGCGATCAACACCGGCGCGGGGTGGAGCAGTCTGGTAGCTCGTCGGGCTCATAACCCGAAGGTCGCAGGTTCAAATCCTGCCCCCGCCACCAACAAGAAGGCCCGGAAACCAACGGTTTCCGGGCCTTTTGCGTTCTTGGGCCGCGGGCGCCGTCTACCGGGGTGTCTACCGGCCGAATCGAGAGCAGGCCGTTGACCTGCGGGTTTGTCGATGCCCGGCCCGGTAGATGTCTACCGGCTGTCCTCGATCAGTTCGGCGAAGCGGGTCGCTGCGGCGGCGCCCATGCCGGGGAGGAGGTGCTGGTAGGTGTGCATGGTGAAGCCTGGGTGGGCGTGGCCGAGTCGTTCGGAGACGACCTTGATCGGGACGCCGGCAGCGACAAGGAGCGAGGCGTGAGTGTGGCGCAGATCGTGAAACCGGATCCGGGGTAGGTCCGAGTCAGCGACCGTTCGGGTGAACAGCTGCGAGAACGACTCCGGTGAGGGTGCGTCATGGTTGGTGTTCACGAACATCGGCGTCGAGGGCTCGATGCCTGCGCCTTCGGCGACGAGACATCGCCTCCACCGTGCGAGGAGGTCGACGGTGTTGGGGTCGAGGTCGATGCGGCGTCGGCTGGTCCGGGTCTTGACTGGGCCTTCGATCGTTCGGCCCATGGTGGCTTGGCAAGTCCGCACGATCGACAGGCTCGACGCTGCGATGTCGAGGTCGCTCCAGTTCAGTCCGGCGAGTTCGCCTCGTCGCATGCCGGTGTGGGCGACGAGATGGAGCGCCGGGTAGAGCCGTTTCGGTCTGGCGATCTTGAGGAACTGGTGGAGTTGGGTGGCGTTCCAGATGGCAGGGACGTCCGACCGTCGCGAGGGCTTGGGTGGTCGTGCCCTTTGCGCAGGGTTCGCTCCGATGAGTTGTCGGTCGACCGCGAGGTCGAGCGCGTTGGAGATGACCCGGTGGATCTCGAGCACGGTTTTGGCCGAGAGCCCTTGCCGTCGCTGACCGCCGTTGGCGATGAGGTCGGAGTAGCAGGCGTCAAGGTCAGCTGGACGCAAAGCGTCGAGTCGGAGTGACCCGATTCGCAGTGCGATGTTGTGGTCGATCATCCATCGGTAGCGGTTTCGGGTGGCGTGGGTGAGTGTCGTCTTGGTCCCGAGCCAGATGCTGGACATGAACCCTGCCAGGGTGCGTTCGCATGGCCCGGAAGCGGTTTGCTGGTTGATGCGGCGTTGGATCTTCTCGGCGTCTGATCGGCTCACGCCGGCTGGATGCCATCGACGTCTCTCGGCGCCGGTGATCGGGTCGAGGCCGTTGTAGGCCACGACGTAGAAGGACTGGTTGCGTTGCACGATGTAGGACATCGGCATCCATCGGCTCGTCGGGTCGTAAACCCGAAGGTTCACACCGGCTCGGGGACACACCGGCTCGGGGGTCGGCCCGGTCGGTCAAGCCAGCGCTGTTCGAGAATCAGCGAGATACCTACCTATCGAGGCCGAGCTATTGGCGGTAGGCGGCGAGGAGGAGTTGTCGAGCGTGGCCTGGGTCGAGGTCGAGTTCGGTGAGCGCGATCTGGTGTCGTTGGCGATGGAGCCGACGAGGCCTCTGGACGGGTTGCCGTGGTAGTCGACGAGGTGCACATCGACGCATGTGCCGGCAACGGTGGCGCTGATGGGGTAGCCGACTTCGCCATCGACCGCGCAGGGGTAACTGACGTTGGCCTTCGTCTCCGTATGCGTCGACGATGACGCGGTCGAGGATCGCGTCGATCGTCTCGCCGGGGTCAGAAGGCATCGTCGGTATCTCCCGGGGTTGGCGGAGTGCGACTTGGGTTGTCGAATCCGAGGGTCTTGTAGGCGGGGAGTCGTTTGGTGTGCATACGGTCGAGGACCGTGACGTGGTGGTCGAGGTAGTCATGCAGCTCGACGTCATGTTTGGTGCCGTGTGCTCGTAGGAGTCGGCCAACGTATTGAACGACGCGGCCCTTGAACGCGATGGGGAACGCCAGGAACAAGGTATCGAGCTCGGGCCAATCGAAGCCCTCACCGAGGTAGGAGCCGGTGGCAACGACCACGATCCCTGGCGTCGCTGTCGGGGCGGCCATGGCTTCGTGGACGGCGGTGAGGGCCTTCTTGCCGAGCCCGCCTTTGAGGACGTGGGCCTCGTGTCCGGCCCGGGCCAGCCGCTCCACGATGGCGTCGATGTGGTTGGTTCGCTGGGTGAGCACGAGACAGGTACGCCCGGCGGTGGCGGCAGTGGCGACGTCGCTGCAGATCGCTTCGGTGCGCCCCGCATCGTTGGCGAGCGCACCGAAGATGGCTTGGATCGACGCGGTGTCGTCGTCGTCGACGAAGTTGGTGGGATGCACGATGAGGCGTCGTTGAACGAGGGCTGTCTCGGTGACATCGCCTGGTTTCGTTTCGTGGCGAGTCGGTCCGCATTGCAGTGCGATGATTCCTTCGAGCCCGTCACGCCGGTATGGAGTAGCGGTGAGGCCGACCCACCGGCGGGTTGGCGCGGTGCGGACGCAGGACTCGAACGAGACTGCCGGCAGGTGGTGGCATTCGTCGACGATGACGAGGCCGTAGTTGGCGAACACCTCTTCGGGCCGTTCGCGTCGGGCGAGACTCTGGATCATCGCAACGTCGACGATCCCGGTCGGTTTGTCCTTTCCGCCGCCGATGATGCCGATCTGGTCGTCTGCGAGGCCGAGGTGTTCGTCGAGTCGGTCACGCCATTGCGCCAGGAGCGGTTTGCGGTCGACGAGGATCAGCGTCGGTTGGTGATGGTGTGCGATCACCGCGCAGGCGGTGACGGTCTTGCCGGACCCGGGTGGAGCAACGATCACCGCAAGGTCGTGGTCGACGACGGCATCGACTGCAGCCTGTTGGTGTGGCCGGAGCGAGGTGGTGGTGTCGAGCACGATGGGCTGATGGTCAGGTCGATTGTCGGTGAGGTCGAGTCGGCTCCCGGCTGGTTCACCAGGTCGGTCACCTGGGCAGTCGAGCCCTCGTGGGAGGTGCAACCATTCGAGGTCTTCGCGGTAGCAGCGAATGAAACGTGGCGTGTCCCAGGTGGAGAACCGCATCCGCTCCTTCTCGTAGAACTCGGGGTTCGCCAGTGATGCCATGTGTTTCAACCCGGCGACGAGTGCCGGTGGGAGCCCGGCTCGCCGTATCGACAGCATCCCGCCGACCTGCGCGTCGATCGCCGGTGGTGGCTTCGGGCCGTCAGCATTGGCGAGGTCAGCCAGTGAGAGGCCAGGGCCAGCGTCGACCGGGCGGAGCGAGTCGGCCAGGGCGACAACTGCGTCGGTAGTCATACGCGACACGCTCGACAGGAACGCCCACTGATCGGGCCAGGGCTCCATGGTGGTCGGGTCGAGGAACACCGTGCACCCGTGGGTGGCCCGCTCGCCGTGGAGCGGCAGGGCGATCAGGTTGCCGAACGAGCCTTTGGGCATGAAGTCCTGGGACGGGAAGAACCGGTCGTAGCTGGCGAGGTCGAGTTCGGCCCGTTTGGTCATCGCCCGGCGGAGTAGCCCTATCCCCATGGCCCGAGCGGAGGCCGCGGGAACGGGTTGGTCGAAGAACACCCACACGTGGGCTCCGTCGCCCGAGCGGGACCGTTCCAACACGGCGGGCACGCCGGCGCGTGGCATTCGTCGAGGAACGCGAGCGCGTCGAGCGCCCAGCTGCCGTCGTCGAAGTCGCACGCGAGCAGCGCACAGGTGTCGCCCGGCAGTAGCGGGTAGATCCCGATCGTGGCGTCGCCACGGAGATGCGAAGCGATCACCTCATCGGTGAGCGGCAGGAAGTCCTTGGCCCTTCGGGACTTGTTCGACCAACCGCCACGAACTGCCGGGGACCAACCGGACTTGTTGGTGTTCTGGTTCTCCCAGCGCTGGGCGTAGACATCGGAGCGGGTACCGAAAATCGATCGGATCAACTCGAGCTTCTCCGCCGGTGGCGAGGTCTACGTCACCTCCGGCCACGGGCTCGCTCCGCCGAACAGGGTCGGCGCCCATGACCGTTGATGTTCGTTGCCAGTGCGCCCGGCGAGTCCGAGCAGACGGTGGAGGCGCCCGACCTCGGCGCGCAACTCGTCGATCTCGGCCAGCAACTTCGACCTCGACGGCTCCGATGATGCGCTCACGAACCGATGATCGCATTGTTCGTTCCTGCCGCTCCAGGCCTTGCGAGCCTCTATGTGGCACATGAGTGTTGACGACTAAGTAGTAATCACTCATACTGACATCGTGTGGGAAGTCGAGTTCACCGACGAGTTCGAGGACTGGTGGGGCGATCTCGACCACTCCCAACAGGCTGCCTTGACGGGTCGTGTCGAGCTTCTGGCCGAGCGTGGCCCGGACCTGGGCAGGCCAGCAGTCGATCGAATCACCGGGTCTCGTCATCACAACATGAAGGAGCTTCGTGCGAGCGAGGGCGGGGCGTTGCGGGTGCTGTTCACCTTCGATCCGCGCCGTCACGCAATCCTGCTGGTGGGTGGTGACAAGTCTGGGCGATGGAACGAGTGGTACGAGTGGGCGATCCCGGCCGCTGATGATCTCTATGACGTGTATCTCGACGAACTCCGTGAGGAAGGACTGATCGAATGAGTGGACATCAGAAGTTCTCGAAACTTCGCGACCAAGTGATGAGCCGTCCTGGTGGCGCCGAGGTCGTTGCGAAGGCGTGGGCTCAGACGCTGGAGGAGATCCGTCTCTATGAGCTACGCCACGCCGAAGCGCTCAGCCAGGTCGAGGTGGCCGGTCGCCTGGAAGTGACCCAGAGCGCAGTGTCCAAGCTCGAACACGCCGAAGACGTCCGCGTCTCGACCCTGCGTGACTACCTCGAAGCGATCGGTGCCCGGCTCGAACTCGTCGCCGTGTTCGACGACGAAGAGCGTCGAGTGCCGGTCCATCTCGGCAAGGAACCAGCGGCGTGAGACAGACGAAGGCTCAGCCGTCGTGGCGGCGTGTAGGCCAGGTGAGCTCTTGAACGTGGCGGTCTCGATGTACCAGCCATGTACCACGACAGCGGCAAACAGGGGGGAGCACCGGGGAGTCACGGAGAGAACAAAAGTGCCTGCTACCTGCGGAAACGGCGTGAGGGTGGTGCTGCCTAGCTCTGCGGATTCGCTCATAACCCGAAGGTCGCAGGTTCAAATCCTGCCCCCGCCACCAACGAGAAGGCCCGGAAACTCAACGGTTTCCGGGCCTTCGTCGTTGTCGGGCTGGGAGGGGCTGTCTACCGGGGTGTCTACCGGCCGAATCGAGAGCAGGCCGTTGACCTGCGGTTTGGCTGATGACCGGAGCGGTAGATGTCTACCGGCCGTCCTCGATCAGTTCGGCGAAGCGGGTTGCTGCTGCGGCGCCCATGCCGGGGAGGAGGTGCTGGTAGGTGTGCATCGTGAAGCCTGGATGGGCGTGGCCGAGTCGTTCGGAGACGACCTTGATCGGGACGCCGGCAGCGACGAGGAGCGAGGCGTGAGTGTGGCGCAGATCGTGGAACCGGATCCGGGGTAGATCCGTGTCAGCGACCGTCCGGGTGAATAGCTGGGAGAACGACTCCGGCGACGGGGGCCGATGGTTGGTGTTGAGGAACATCGGCGTCGAAGGTTCGATGTTTGCTCCCTCGGTGATGAGACATCGTCGCCATCGTTCGAGGAGGTCGATGGTGGTGTGGTCGAGGTCGATGCGGCGTCGGCTGGTCCGGGTCTTGACTGGGCCTTCGACGGTGCGGCCCATGGTGGCTTGGCAAGTCCGCGCGATCGACAGGCTCGACGCTGCGGCGTCGAGGTCGCCCCAGTTCAGTCCTGCGAGTTCACCGCGTCGCATTCCGGTGTGGGCAACGAGACGGAGTGCTGGGTAGGGCCGTTTGGGTCGTGCAACCTTGAGGAACTTGTTGAGCTGGGCGGCGTTCCAGATTGCTGGGACATCGGATCGCCCCGATGGCCTTGGTGGTCGTGCTCGGTGCGCTGGGTTCGCGGCGATGAGTTGTCGGTCGATGGCGAGGTCGAGCGCATTGGAGATGACCCGGTGAATCTCGAGCACTGTCTTGGCCGACAGTCCCTGCCGTCGCCGGCCGCCGTTGGCGATGAGGTCGGCGTAGCAGGCGTCGAGGTCAGCGCGTCGCAGAGTGTCCAGCCGGAGTTGTCCTATGCGTGGTGCGATGTTGTGGTCGATCATCCACTGGTAGCGGTTCCGGGTCGCATGGGTCAGCGTGGTCTTGGTCGCGAGCCAGGTGGTGGACATGAAGCCGGCCATCGTCGAGTCGCAGTGCTTCGAGGGACTCTGCTGATCGATGCGGCGCCGGATTGTCTCGGCGTCGGCTCGTTCGTTGCCGGCGGGGTGCCAGCGGCGCCGCTCGGCTCCGGTCATCGGATCGCGACCGTTGTAGGCGACGACGTAGTAGGACTGGTTGCGTTGCACGATGTAGGACATCGCCATCCATCGGCTCTTCGGGTCAACAACCCGAAGGGCTTGCCTGCGGGGCTCGGCTGGCAGAATGGACTGGTGTCGGAGTCTCCTCGCAATCGCTGTCGCCCTTGGGAGTTGACCGAGGACGATGTCGCGTCGGCTGTTGGCCGGATCAGGGCACGCGATGTCGGTCGTGCGGCTGAGGTGGAGCATGTCGTCGGTGCGTTGACGTGGGGCGAGGGCCCGGGCGTGATCAGCCAGTCGGGGCTGCAGCAGTGGCTCTGGTACGTGGTGCCGACGAAGTATCTGACCGACGAGGTCGGCTACATGGGTCGCCTCGCCGAAACGGCGGCGGTGCTCTTCGATGAGCTCGGTCTCGCACGGGTATGCGGCGATCTGCCGGTCGGACGACACGGCGAAGGTCCATGAGGCGTTCGACCGGTCAGATGCGGGGGGCCGTTCGGCGTTGAGGAAGGCCATCGAGCGATCCGGTATCGACGCGCCCGATCTCGACGACTTTTCGTGGTCGTCGGTGATGCGGTCCGAGGAGGCCAGCGCCCGATCCGCTGTCGAGGTCGCGTTGGAGGACGCGGTCTACACCGGGGAGATGACGGTCGGGGCCAAGGGGTGGCGCGAGGTCCAGAAGCGGGTGTGCACGCGTGTTCTCGATGGTGACCATCCCCAGATGCCGGGTCAGTCGTGGCGCACGGCGGTCGTGACCGAGCGGATCGAGTCGTGGGTGTCTGTGGCTGAGCGTCGCAGCCCCACGCTGTTGGGGGCTCGAGCGCAGATCGCGAACCGGCTCCTGCATCCCGTCGAGCCGCCTCCCGAGGCGGGCACTGCTGTTCGTCCGCTGGTGTGGTTGTTGGAGCGGTGGGGCGATGAGCAGCCGTTGACCCAGGCCGGCTATCTGAAGCCTGCGTTCGTCCAGTCGCTGCAGGCCGAGCGCTCATGGACCGACCCGTTCGATCGGCCCGTGAAGAACGAGCTCGATGACCACGTGCTGCACGGCCTTCGAGGGTGGCTGCAACGAGCCGGCGCGGTCCGCAAACACAAGGCGAGTCTTCGCAGAACCCCGCTCGGCCGGAACACTGCTGCCGATCCCGAAGAAGCCTGGCGGGCATTGACGAGGCACCTTGTTGTCGGTGACGAGTGGGAGCGGTTCGTTGGCGAGAGCGCCCTGCTGTTCCTTCTCGGCCAGGACGAACCGGTTTCGAACAACGCGGCATCGGTCTTCATCCGTGAGTGCGCACTCGAGATGGGCTGGCAAACAACCAGCGACGGAATCACCGAGCCCCCGTCGCTGCGCGACGTGTCCTGGACTCTCGCCGACGCCCGCCACGTCTGGGATACCTGCGCACTCACCGGCACCTCCGGCGACTGGGGCAACCGACGGATCTCGCTCACCGATGCCGGTCGGGCAGCAGCACTCAGCTATCTGCGCCACGTCGCAGCCGGTCCGACGGACTCGCCGTGGTGAGCGGGACGCCGCGTCAGCCGGCCCGATTCGGTGCCGAGGTGTGGAAGGAACGGTTCGGGCGGGAGTGGTCGCTGTGGGATCTCTGGTACTGCGTCGTGATCGAACTCGACCACGGCGGCGACCCAGACGGCCTCCGGCGGGTCTTCGTGGAAGCGATCCGATCACCCGGATACGGGTCGGGCCGTGCCGGCGAGGCGATGCTCAACCATCTCGACGATCTCATGTCGCGTCTGGCAGAGGTCGACTGTCGACCGGGTGATCTGCCCGGCCCGGACGAGTTCGCCGACAAGGGTGTCGTCAAGCGCGCTCGAGACAAGGTCGGCGGCCGGGTGTCGCTGGAATGGCGGGCCAAGACCGAACCGATGCTCAACACGCCCCGCGTCCGGTTCGAAGCGCAGGCCCGTTTCGGGTGGGACGCCTTCCCGTCTGATCCGGCCCGCTTCTACGAACGACTGCGACCGATCGCCGATGGCAAGAGCCACGTGAACAAGTACAAGAGCTTCGACGTCGTCGACCGGCTCGTGTCTCGGCTCGCTGAGCTCGACGGTCCGCGCCGTCAGCCCGTCGACCGGGTCAGCCTGTACCGCGCGTTTCACACCGCCGGGCTCGTGCTCGCCGATCGAACCGATGACAGCCACGGCAACCTCGGCGAGGCCCGAACCACGGCATGGGCAACCTACCTGTCGCTCGACTGGCGCAGCGCCGCCGTCGAACCGGGCGCGTACTGGCGTGACCTCTGCGCGATGCTGATCTGGGAGCCCTACGCCATCGACCACCAAGCCGAGACGGCATGGTTCACCCAGGTCCATGCCGACGAGATCGGACTCGTCGCCCAGATCCTCCGCGAGTTCGAAGCTGAGCTGCGCGCGGCGATTCTCGATTGGGAAGCCGACCGCGCCCTCGAAGCCGTAGCGCACCTCTACCTCGCAACCGGACACTCGGGCGGCTTCGCCGACGCGGCAACCGCGCTCGGGTCACGATCGTGGCAGCCGATCATCGCCATGGCAGAACACGCAACCAGATCGGGCGACCGGGATACAGCGGCAGCAGTCTTCCACGCAGCCGACCAGCCCGGCTTCCACCAGAGGCTGCTCGTCGACCGCCAAGCCAGCCTCGGCCTCAACTGATGATCGCTCTTGCGCTATGATCGCATTGGTGTGATCATGTGGGGGTGGTCGAGCTCGAGGCGCACGACGAGGTGGTCGAGTGGTTCGACTCGCTCAGCCAGGACGAGTGGGAACGGGTGTCGACCATCATCGACCGTCTGATCGGATTGGGGCCGCGGGCTCGGATGCCGTTGTCGAGGAGTCTCGGCGACGGGTTGTTCGAGTTGCGGTTCACGCTCGGCCCGACGGCGCGCCGGATCACCTACCGGTTCACGAGGGACGGTCGGATCATCTTGTTGACGACGTTCCGCAAACAACGCAACAACGAGCGGGCCGAAGTGGCCAGGGCTCGCAAGGTCGCCGAGGACTGCGCGAAGCGGTTCCCGTAGAAGGAGCACGACGATGGCGAACTACTCCCGGTGGGAAGACATCAAGAACCGCAAGGGGACCCCGTCGACCGAGACGCGGGCGACGGTCGAGCAGGACCTCGATCTCGGTCAGTTGATCTATGACCTGCGAACCGGCGCCGGCTTGTCGCAGCGGGAGCTGGCCGAGCGGATGGGGACGACCCAGTCGGTGATCTCCCGTCTCGAGGAAGGCGGCGGTGCCCGGAACCGGATCGACACCCTCGCTCGGGTGGCGAAGGCGCTCGATCGGCACCTGGTCCTGTCGTTCCCGACCGAGGTCCCCGACACGCTCACCGACGCCGTCCAGGTCGCCTGACGAGCGCCTCCGAAAAGCTCACAGAAAACTCACGGACCAGCGGGAAACAGCAGGGAACAGCGGGGAAAACCGGTCGCCGATACAGGCCGCTGACCAGGGATTTCGCGCGTTTTCGCTGGTCGCACGGCCAGTCCCAATGTGCTCATAACCCGAAGGTCGTAGGTTCAAATCCTGCCCCCGCCACCATGTCCCTTGTCCCTGGTCAGAGGCCTGCACTTCGGTGCGGGCCTCGACCGCGTCCCGCTCCATCTACCAGGGATCTACCAAGCCGGCGTGCTGCGCTGGGCGTCGAGCGGCTTCGTGGCTGTTGACTGCGGTGAATCGGCTGGTCAGAACGTTGACGATCGACGACCTTCGGGTTCTGGCCCGATTGTCGGTGGGGAGAGCGTGAGGGCGGTGAGGCCACGGAGCGTGTGCGCTCCTTCCTGGGGAACGAGGCGACCGGCCTGAACCGTGCGTCGAGGATCAGCGCAGCCATCGAATGCGTCGATGGGGCTCTATTGCCGCAATGAGGGCCGGCTCGCGGCTCTGCCGGTTCGATAAAGGTCTCGGCCGGGTGAGAGCAACGTGAGCGAGAACAGGTTGCACGCTGTGGCGAAGACGACGTGGTGGATTCCGGATGCGGGTCCGATCGCGACCGTGGTGAGGAACGCGCGGCGGCTTGTCGGTGTGACGGTCGGGCTGTGTCTCCAGGCAACGCTGGGCCGATGAGGAGTTCGGTTCCGGCTTCTACGGCAGATGTCCGGCCGAAGTTGGGCATCCGTCGGTTCGAGCGAGCCTCGACGCGCATGGTGGTTGGCGCGACACTCAGACAATGATGCTGATCCGGCGAGCCGCGGGGCTCTGGGGCCCTGTGAGTTTTGTCGGCGCTGCTGTTGCTGCGGCCCGCCGCCAGCCTGGCTACTCGCACCGGTCGCATCATGTGAGCGGTCTTGCAGCGCACGGGGAGTCATCGGCCAGGATCATGATTCCGGGCTTCCTGGCGCTTGGCGCATCGAGTCTGCTGGTGGGTGCGCCCATGGAGACGCTGCGCCGAATCGAGCGAGCTGCCGGGATCACGACCATTGCTGCGGGGCTCGTTCGCGTGAGCGAGCCGCGCTGTCCTCAGCCGGGGTTCGACCCGAGCGCAACGCGATCCGATGCGGGCCATGGCGCCGCGAGCATCGCGACCTTCGTGTTGTGGACGGCGATGCCATTCGTCGCGGCGAAAGAGCTCGAGCCGGTCTGGTACCGCCACATGGCCCGTATGTCGCGAGTGTCGACACTCGTCTTGTTCGTCGCCGCCGGTGTGACGACACGGGCGGATTCGTCGTACAAGGGCCTCGCACAGCGTGCGTTCTTGAGTTCGGTGTTCGTGTTTCAGGCCGCGACTGCTATCGCGACTCCGGCCGAGAGTTGACCGCTGGCACGGCCGTTGGTTTGCGTCGCTCAGGTATCCGATGTGGAGGCTGGCGGAGCCCCTACCTGGCGGGGCTCGGAGCTCCGGCGGATGAGTCAATTGCGGAGTGACGGCGGCGGTGGATGAGGGTGGCGATGCCGAGCCCGACGGCGAGGATGGCGTAGTTCATGGCGAAGTAGGCGAGCGTGTTCGCGAATGGTTCGTCGGCTTGTTCGCCGAGCAGGACGTTGTGGGTCTGGACCGGCAGGATCAGAACCCAGACGGCGGCGAGAGCGGCGTAGAGGTGCCGTCGGTTTGGTACGAACCATCCGAGGGGACTGCCGCGCGTGAAGGGGACATCTAACATGGCCTGCTCGCGGAGTGGGCCGGAGAGGATGAACCCATGCCCAAGCCCTATCCCCAGGAGTTCCGTGACGATGTCGTGAGGGTGGCCCGGAATCGTGAACCGGGTGTGACCCTCGAACAGGTCGCCGCTGATTTCGGCATCCACGCGATGACGTTGTCGGGCTGGATCAAGAAGGCCGATATCGAAGACGGCACCCGCCCAGGCGTCACGTCGGTGGAGTCGGCGGAGCTGCGCGAGGCGAAGAAGCGGATCCGCCTCCTCGAGCAGGAGAACGAGGTGCTGCGGAGGGCCGCGGCGTATCTCGGGAAGGCGAACCTCCCAAAAGGCTGATGTATCCGCTCGTGAAAGAGCTCGCCGACGACGGGATCCCCGTCACGGTGTCGTGTCGGGTACTTGGTCTTGCTCGCTCTGCGTATTACCGATGGCTCGATGAACCCATCGTCGAGTCACAGCTCGACGAGGCCTATCTTGCCAACGCCGTCCACACCGCCCACGCCGATGACCCCGAGTTCGGGTATCGGTTCCTCGCCGATGAAGTTCGCGGTGAAGGCCACGACGTATCGGACCGGGTGGTGTGGCGGATCTGCCGAGACAACGCCTGGTGGTCGAGCTTCGGCAAACCCAAGGCCCGCAAGGGCTCCAAGCCCGGTACGCCGTCACACGACGACCTCGTGCAGCGCGACTTCACGGCGTCGGCCCCCAACGAGCTGTGGCTCTCCGACATCACCGAGCACTGGACCCGCGAAGGGAAGCTGTATCTGTGTGCGATCAAAGACGTGTTCTCGAACCGGATCGTCGGCTGGGCCATCGACACCCGCATGAAAGCCCGAATCGTCGTAGCCGCGATGGAGATGGCCGTCGCACGCGCCGCGGTGACGTCGCCGGCTGCATCTTTCACTCCGACCGCGGATCGCAGTATCGAGCGAGGAAGGTGCATCGGGCGCTCGCCCATCACGGCATGGTCGGCTCCATGGGCCAAGTCGGCTCCGCCGGCGACAACGCCGCCATGGAATCCTTCTTCGCGCTCGTCCGGAAGAACGTCCTCAACAAGCGCCGCAGCTGGCCCACCCGCGACGGCCTCCGCATCGAGATCGTCATCTGGATCGAACGCACCTACCACCACCGCCGACGCCAACGCAGCCTCGGCCGATTGACCCCCGTCGAATACGAAACCATCATGACCGCACCGGCCGCCCTGGCCGCCTGACTAACCCTGTCCCCTCAGCGCGCGGCAGTCCCTGACGATGTAGAACTGGTTGCCCTTCTTCGCGACGTAGCCCTTCATGACCTTGCTCCTTCCAGGCGTCCGGCGGTCGGGCGCCCGGTAGAAGAATCGGTAGAAGCGTGCGGAGTCTGTGATGACAAGGCGAAGCTGCGATGGGGATTCGATTGTGTGCATCGCGTTGGCATCGCAGGGTGCCGATGGTTCTCACGACTGTTCCGACAGCGGCGCGATTATCGAGCACGGAATAAGGGCCGTTCTGTTGCGCAGCCTGGCCGCTGCCGGCCGAAGTATTGAGCGTCCGATGTGCGCGGGGCAACCCTCCACTATCGCCGAGCAGTCGACCTACTCGCCCGCCTGATAGTCGATGAACTGGCGCCAGATCAGGTCGTCGTGAAAGTGGAGAATGTCTGCCCCCGTGATGATGAATGACCCGAGATCCCATCGCCACGTGTACGTCGCGATATCGCCGACGCGTACTGCGTCGAAAATCTCAAAGGTTCCTCCGGAATGCTGGGAGACCTCGCGATCGATGTCCGCTCCCGTACCCCAGCCGCCTGCGACCGAATCGCCCTTCGTCTCGTCGACACCGATCGGAAAGATGATGGCATCTTCGGTGTAGAAGTCTCGGACGAGGTCTGGGTCGCCGCTGCTCCATGCTTCGCTGAAGGCGGAGAGATCGATCGACTCACCGATCGGTGGAGCGTCCGTGCTGCACGCACTTCCGACCAGAACGAGTCCCGCAACAATCGCTGACAACGCTCGGTGCCGCATGGCTTCCTCCTCTTCTCGTTCCCACTTGCCAGCAAGACACGACGGCGCACGACGCGCAATGGGCCTAGGACCAAAGTTGGGGTCCTCGGCCAGCCGACCTCCGGCGCCCGAGCCTCCTGATGGCCAACGCTGTCAAGTTGCCCGGAAGGGCTGACAGGTCACTCGAAGCGCGAGCAGCGTCCGTCGGCGTCACTACCGACAGAGCAACAGACTTCCCAACTCCCGGCGGAGCGCTGGGAGGACGCGACTCTGATGGCGGCGGCGTGGGTTCGATGGCCGCGAGAGGCGCAGCGTCATCGTCGGGTCGAGGCGTGCGCAGTCGCAGTGGAGGCATGCCGGTTTACTGCGCTCGACGTTGCGCGACGATGAGGCGAATTCGTGATCAAGCCCAACCGAACCCCCGTCGCGATCTTCCCACCTCGTGGCTTGGAAGACGAGGCCCTCACTGGTCACAGGACCCGAGTGTCTCGGTGTCGAAGTAGACGCGTTCGTTCGTGATCTCGCCCGCTTCGTCTGGCTCGAGCAGGACGAGCACTTTGCACGTCGAATCGTGGTCGAGGCTGAACATCGCACCGTACGTCTGGGCGAGCGTGTCAGCACTCGAGAAGACATACGGTTCGACAACACGCATCAACGTGTCGGGATGCCGCGCGAAGAATCCTGACGCGGTCTGAGCGATCTCGTCGACTCCTTGCGAATCGATGCCGTACAGCGGCTGGGACCGAACCGCATCGTCGGCGTAGAGCCCCTCCACCTCCGAAGCGTCGCCAGACGACCACGCCGACTCGTAGGCGGCCACGGCCTCCTCGGCACCTTCGACGCCTGCCCACTGGGCCACGAACTCGGCGCCGTACATGGAGCGAATCGAGACGATCGCGCCATCGCGCACCGTGAACACGTCCACCTCGACCACCGGGTTCGCCTCGCTCGTCCCACCCCCGAAGCCCCAAGTCTGGGACACCTCGATGATCTCGTCGTCACCCACGAAGTTGCGGCGGTCGATCGTCTCGACCGAGGGGTTGCCGATGAACGGTGCCATGAGACTCATGAACTCGTCCTCATCGAGGTCTGTGTTGCCCGGCTCGTTGAACACAAAGCTGTCATCGTCGAGGACGGCAGCGATGCTGCCCGCATCGCCCTCGGCCCAGCCGTCTTGGTACTGCAGAACAACCGCTTCGATCTCGGCGGCATGCTCGAGCGACGCCGCTGAGAGAGCCGGTGCGGGCGACGTTGCCCCGGTGCCGTCCTTGTCACTGCCGCAGCCGCCCACGGCGAGAAGGACAGTGACGGCCGAGGCCCGAATCACTTGCCTGAACATGCTGGCTCCTGTTCTTCGTTGCGTCGTGAAACGCCAACCACAGCTTCTGATTGCAGGATGTCCTCACGACAGAGCGCCTTGCCAGCGGCTTCGGTCCGCCTTACCCAAATCGGTGGTGTAGCGAAGGTCATTCGACCTGAACAAGTAGCCCTACCCGCCGACGTTCTCCCCGACTTTCGCTGGCTGATTCTTCGTCCCACCGCCCGCTGGACCGAAAGGCGCAGGCCTCAGGGTCGTGACGACGCTGACCACGAGAGAATCGCTCGGCGGAGCCGTACACACCGTCGAGCAAGGCATGGGCCGGAGATCGATCCGAGCTGCGACGGGTGATTCCGGGACGCGGGTGAGGCGACCGGCCCTAGTCTCAACGCGGTGTCCGAAGGCCGCCCACCGACCCTGCGATCCAAGCTCCGACCACCCACACCTGCGGACGACCTCGTCGAGCGGGGTCGCCTGATCGATCGACTCACGGGCGAGCGGGCGTCGGTCTGGGCGTTGACGGCGCCGGCGGGCTTTGGGAAGACGACGCTTGTGGTCCGGGCGCTCGCGGCGACGTCGATGAGGGTGGCGTGGCTCTCGGTCGACTCCGCCGATGACAGCCCGGTGCGGTTCTGGAGCCACGTCGCCGCAGCTCTCGAGGAGACGGGAGTGCCGATGGCGACGGCTGTCGAGTTCCTGCTGGGTGGTGACGTCGATCGTTGCGTGGACGAGATCGTGGCCGCAATCGAGCAGGTCGTCGACGACGAGGGGCCGGGACCTGGCCGTGCGTTGGTCCTCGAGGACCTCCACGAGATCTCCGACGAGCGAATCCTTTCCGCGCTGTCCCGGCTGGTGGCGACACCGCCGGACGGCCTGGTGCTCGTGCTCAGCTCCCGCCAAGAACTCGACGTCGGACTCGTTCGCGGACGGCTCGGCGGTTGGGTGGTCGACATCTCGGCTCGTGATCTCGCGTTCACCAATGCGGAGGCGGAGTCAGCGCTCGCTCCCGAGATCCGGCGTGGCGCACTGACTGTCGAGACCGCGGCCGCTGTGATCGAACGACTCGAGGGGTGGCCCGCCGGGATCCGGTTGATCCGGCTGGCCATTCGGCGCGCGAGAACGCCTCTGAACGGCGACTCGCTGCTGGCGGGGCTCGCGTCGTCGGCGGTCGTGGGGGACTTCCTGGCCGCGGAGGTGCTCGGATCGCTCGACCCGGACACCCGGACGTTCCTCGAGGACATCTGCATTCTCGACGACCTCACCCCAGGTCTCTGCGACGCCGTCTCCGGCCGGCCGGACAGCCTCGCCGTGCTGCGAGAACTCGCAGCGGACCAGGTCTTCACCTCTCCGCTCGATGCGGCCCACAGCACCTTCCGTCTCCACCGGATCCTGCGCGACCACCTCCGCTCCGAGATCGAGGCACGTCCGCCCCAGCGGATCCAGGAGCGCCATCGCAGGGCGATGCGCTGGTACCGAGCGAGCGGTGACGTCGACGCAGTCGTCCACCACGCGGTTCGCGCCGGTGAGTACGAGGTGGCGCTGGCGACATTCGGCGACGCCGTGATCGACGCATCGAATCGGGGCCAGATCGACGACATGTGGAGGTGGATCCATGAGATTGGCTCCGAGCGGATCCTCGCAGACGGAAAGCTCGCCGCGATCCCGGCGTGGGTGAGTCTCAACCAGCGGCGATACGACGAGATCGAACCGTGGCTGGAGTCGATCTCGATCGTCGACGACGTCCCTGACGATCACCTGCGTCACTTCGCCGTCCACGCAGCGACGATCCGCGCCAATCGCGACCGGCACCTCGGCCACCTCGACCGGTCGCTCGCGCACGCGCGTGAGGCGCTCCGGCTGCTCGACGAGGAGCAGGAACCTCCGTGGACGGTCGGACCGACCGTCCACGCCACGCTCGCGCAGGCGTTGGCGCTCACAGGGCACTCCGAGGCGGAACAGGTCGCTCGCTGCGCGATCGGCCTGGCCTCCGGGTCGGCCCACGAGCCCCCACTGGTCATGGCGTACTCTGCTCTTGGCTCGGTCCTCGACGATCCTGCGGCCGCGTTGGCCGCAGCGGATTCGGCCCTGTCGATGACGCCGACCTCCGAGATGGAGCGCTTCCATCGGCCGGCACTGGCGTGGTTCGCCCGGGCTCGTGCCGAGCTCGAGACCGGACGGGTGGCTGACGCAGGTCGCTCCGCGCAACGCTCGGTACACCTCGCCGACTCCGGTGACGAGCCTGCAGTTGCGGCCCTGTCCCTGACCGTTGTTGCCCAGCGCGGCCCACCTGCTCGGCGACGACGACGAACGACGGGCTGCGTCGCATCGCGCGGAGTCGATCGCGGCCGAACTCGACGGAGGCGACTGGGTTGCTGATCAGGTGCGCCGAGCACGCAATGACACGAGGTTCGCTCCCGGGCTGGGCGATCACCTGCCCGTGGGTGCTCGCGAGCTGACCGAACGTGAGCTCGTCGTCCTTCGCCTCCTTCCGTTCGGCCTCACACGACGGGAGCTGGCGACGCAGCTCTACATCTCGGAGAACACCGTCAAGACCCACCTGCTCTCGATCCGCCGGAAGCTTGGTGTCGTCGGACGCGGAGACGTGGTCGAGCGAGCCATCGAGCTGGGCCTCGTCGAGGTCGACCCGGCGGGGAGCGAGGAAGGGTGATCATCGCTCCGGGGTGATGTGCATCGCGGGTCGGCTCCTCAGAGTGGAACCCGTCGATCCGGACCGTCCGGACGACGGAAAGGAAGCCATGACCCTCGAAGTCACCAAGCGATTCGAGATCGCTGCAGACCCCGACGAACTGTTCCGCACACTCACCTCGGAGTTCACCGAGGTCGCACAGTGGGCGAGCGGAATCCGTCGCTCGGACCCGAACCCCCGGTACAAGCCGGTGGCAGACGGCGTTGCCGGTGGCCGGGTGTGCCAGGTCGACGGATTCGGCACGATCGACGAGCAGCTCGTCGAGTACGCGCCCGGCGACCGACGGTTCGCCTACACGGCCGAAGCGGAGAAGATCCCGTCGTTCGTGAGCGACCTCCAGAACCGATGGACGATTGCCGCGGGACCCGGGCGGACCTCGGTGGTCGAGATGCGGGTCACCGCTGACGTGTCGGGACCGCTCGGCGCCGTCATGAAGCCGATGATGCGCCGGAAGTTCGCCAAGACGCTCGACAGCATCGGAGACGACCTCCGTGCGCACATCGAGCGTGGGACGGTCTCCGACCGCAAGGCCGCCGAACTCGCGTCCGCCCGCTGACGAGGACGACACGAACAATGGAGAAGAGCACCATGACCGATACATCCGTCTACATGATCGTCGAGCTGTCGATCACCTCGCCTGAAGAGTTCTGGACGGACTACGCCGCCCACCTCGCGCCGATCCACGAACGCCACGGCGTCGAGATCGTCGTCGGCGGTCCTCCCACCGAAGTGGTGGAAGGCTCCTTCGAGCAGGATTTCGTG
The DNA here is from genome assembly GCA_963716795.1 of uncultured Acidimicrobiaceae bacterium. Classification (GTDB taxonomy): domain Bacteria; phylum Actinomycetota; class Acidimicrobiia; order Acidimicrobiales; family UBA8592; genus CAVQUE01. Next base: position 962,300 of record CAVQUE010000015.1, read on the forward strand.
GCGATCCTGAAGTTTCCGTCCGCGGAGGCGAGGAGGGCGTGGTATGACGATGTCGACTACCAGCCGCTCAAAGCCCGCCGCCTCCAGCTGACCGACACCGACACGTCGAGGGTGATCGTGGCCCCTGCGTTCGCGTCACCGGTGGGGTGAGGTCGCCGGGGTCCGGACAGGTGCGCCACAACCACCCGGATCCCGGCGACGTGGGCCATGCTGACGACCGAGTGTCGTGTCGAGACGTGTGCGTCCGAGCTCGCCCGTGTGATTGGGCATGCGTAGGCGTTCGCAGCGAAAGCTTGTTGCAGGTGAAATGACATCCACTATCTGGCGTCCCGTGCAGCAGCGTGCAATTTGGACAGGTGACCGCGCGCTGGGACCCACTCGGTAGTCGCGAACACCAACGGCCAGGTCTGCGCCACAGATCCGGCGAAGTGTGGGAAAACGCGTAGCGCATAATCACCAACCGGCGATGCGGCCACCACCGCCCTGTATCAGGCACGTATGCGATCGGTCGATCCAGCCGCAACCAGCGCGATAATCGCGCACCAATTGGAGCCGCTGGCGACGTCGGAGGAGCGAGGCACTGGCCTCCACGACCCACTGCCTCGCGTCAACACATGTTGATGCGAGGTGTTGTGGATCGCATCATCTGAGAGTGGACATCGAGGTGAGCGCCCGCAAGCACGGTGTCTCCGATGACGACAGGTTGCACGCACTCCGACATCACTGGCGAGGGTTCGAGACCGACGACCCCGACGTCACGATGTTCATCGGACCTTCGTCGAACGCCGATCCACTCGAGGTCGGCGTCGTTGATGATGCCGATGGCGTTGCGATCATCCACGCGATGCCGGCACGTTCCAAGTTCCTGAAGGGTTGGTGGACGCCATGACGACGACACGAGCACAACGAGCCAACGCACTCGAGCGGTGGGCCGACAACGTCGATGCCAGCGATCTTGTCGAGGCCGACACCGCGGCGCTGCGCACGATTGCCGAGTTGGTCGAGCAGCGAGACGGCGTCGACACTGCGCTGCTCGATGCGATCCGCGCTGCCCGCGAAGCGGATCGATCGTGGTCCGAGATCGGGGCGATGTTGGGTGTTTCCAAGCAGGCCGCTCAGCGCAAGTACGCCGGCAAGCTCTCGGCGTAGGGCGACCGGTCGTCGGGTCGTCTGCATTGGTCGGCACTGGTTCCATCCGACTCTGTCGCTTGTCAACGACATGTCAACGCGAATCGAACTCATCAGTGCTCACGACCACCGACCAGCGCACACGACTGCGCCGGTGAAATGGCGTCTGACCAGCATTGATGCAGCCGAACACACACGGTTGCAGCTGGGGCTCGACGTTCTCATAACCCGAAGGTCGCAGGTTCAAATCCTGCCCCCGCCACCAAAGAACGTGTGAAGGCCCAGGTCAGCGACCTGGGCCTTCGTCGTTGTTGGGGTGTTCTCTCGGGTCAGGCGGCGTTCTTCCGGTTTTTCCCTCGACGTTCCACCGCCGTCTCCCGGGTCGGTTCCGTGCCCTCCTTCTTGCCGCTCGGGTTCGGGTTGGCGAGGCGTTCTGCGACGCCGGCGGCGTCGTCTTGCATGCCGGGCAGAACGTGCTGATAGGTCTGCGGGGTGTGGGCGATGTGAGCGTGCCCGAGCCGTTCGGACACGACCTTCACGGGCACGCCTTCTTTGATGAGGAGGCTGCCGTGGGTGTGGCGCAGGTCGTGGAAGCGCATCGGCGGGACGCCGGCGTTGTGCACGATCCGGCGGAACGCTTCGTAGACGGCGTGGGGGTGGATCGGTTTGCCGTCGCCGTCGGTGAACACCCAGCCGATCGCGAGCGAGACCACTGCTGGTCGGGCGTGCGCATTCTGGAGCGGTCCGCCTCGTCCTTGCTCCGTATGGGTCGGGGTCGGTCCGGCGTCTGCCAATGAGATCTCGTTGATCTCGATATCGAGGAGATGCAGCCTGTCGACGACGAGTCGACTGGTCGGCGCCCGCAACTCGAGGTGGTGATGCGTGGGGGTTCAGTTGGTGTTCGTCAACGCAGTTCCAATGAGCGCCAGGAGCGCCGGGGCGTTGTCTTTGCCGGTGACGATGTCGAGGTGGTTCGCCACGAAGTCCTCCAACGTCATCAGACCCTCACCGACATCGAGGAACGCCTCGTAGTCCGTCCGGGCGACGATGTCGACGGGGTCGACCGTTGGTCCCCACTCGACAACAATTGGTTGTCGTCACCTGCATGGACGGGCGGGTGGATCCTGCCCACATCCTGGGCGTCGAGCTCGGCGATGCCCTCGTCATCCGCAACTCGGGTGGTACGCGTCACCAACGACGTTCTCCAAGAGATCGCCTTCGTCGGCGCAGTCACCGAGATGATGTTCGGTGACGAGGCGGAGCCGTTCGAAGTGGCCGTGCTCCACCACACCGGCTGCGGCAGCGGCTTCCTCGCCGACGCCGGGTTCCGGGCCGGCCTCGCTGTTCGCACCGGCGCCGACGATCAGGCGTTGGCCGACTCAGCCGTCACCGACCCCTACGTGTCGGTCAAACGTGACGTCGAGCAGCTGATCCAATCGCCACTCCTGTCCAACAGGGCTTCGGTTTCGGGCCACGTCTATGACGTCGACACCGGCCTCGTCACCACCATCGTCCCGAGCACCAGAGTCAGCCGATGAAGCCGCGGGTTCTCATCATCATCATCATCATCATCATCATCACCGCTGGACGCACCGGGTCGGTTGCCGCAATCGACCTCGTCCGCCGCGGTCATCCGGTCCGCGGGATGGTTCGACGGGACGCCCATCTGGCCCAGGCTCTCTGAGACACCGGCGTGGAAGTCTTCGTCGGTGACCTGTTCGACTGGCGCGACCTGACCAGCGCGCTCCACGACGTGCAACTGGCCCATCACTACCCACCATTCGACGCGCAACACCTCCACGGCGCGACGATGCTCGCGCTCGCGGCCGAACAAGCCGGAGTTGAAGTCGTCGCCTTGATGAGCGGTTGGAAGTCGCCGACGGAAGCGTGGTCGTTCTCCCCTTCATCGACGACCTCGACCGGTTCGAGGTGATGGACGGGGTGATGACACTCCACCCGTACCTCACTCATCAACACAACTGCCATGTTGTGTTGATGCTGCCTGCTCTCGTCGATGGTTTGTTGCCACCGGGTGAGTGGGACGCGTCGTGGGCTGAGGTCGTCGAAGCGTTCGGGACCTCGGATTGGCGCTGCTTCTTGCTGGCCGGGTGCCGGCGAGCGCTCGAGTCGTTGCAGGCGGCCGGTTGTCGGCGGGCATGGATCGACGGGAGCCTCGTGACCGGCAAGGCCCATCCCAGCGATGTCGATGCCTGCTATGACCCGGTCGGTGTCGATGTCGAGAAGCTGCATCCGGCGTTGCGCGACCTGTCGCCGGGGCGGCCGGCGCAGAAGGCCGAGTTCGGATGTGAGTTCTTCCCGAACATCATCGAGGGCGGTTCGGGGAAGTTCTTCGGCGAGTTCTTTCAGCAAGACCGTGATGGTCGTCCCGAGGGCGTTGTCGTCATCGACCTGGAAACCGAGGAGTTCGAGTCATGATCAAGAACGAACGTCAGTACAAGATCACCCGAGCCAAGGCCGACGAGGTCCGGGTCGAACTCGCCGATCTGGAGCGAGCCGATCTACCGAAGGGTGTGTCGGCGGAGATGCGGGCCATGCAACTCGATGCGTTGCGCGGGGTGCTCGGCGATCTCGAGGCCGAGCTCGTCGAGTACGACGCGCTTCATGACGCGACGTTGATCGAAGCGACTGGCATCGGGGAGTTCCCGTTGGCGTTGATCCGGGCCCGGATCGCGCGTGGTCTGACGCAGCGGGAGTTGGCTGAGCGGGTCGGCCTGGCCGAGCAGGCGATCCAGCGGTACGAGGCCGGCGACTACGCCGGGGTGAGCTTCGCTCGACTGGTCGAGATCGCCGACGCGCTCGATGTGACCGTGCACTACAACGTCCGACTCGCCTCGACCGCATCTACCAAGGATCCACCGAGACACCGGTAGACGGGGGGAGCAGAGGGGAACAGCAGGACGCCGAAAGAGCCAGTGAGCTGGGGAAATGCCCGCTGACCAGGGAGTACTTGTGCGGCGACCTCATAACCCGAAGGTCGCAGGTTCAAATCTGCCCCCGCCACCATTCTCCCTGGTCGGAGGCCTGCACTTCGGTGCGGGCCTCTTCTGCGTCCCCGCCACCTACCAGGTCGGCGGCTCCCGCGTATCTCGATGCGGGCTGAGTCGAGTTTCATGCTGGGGTCCTGGCTGTGGGGTTGGTCGAGTGGGTGGCGATTGCGTCGATCACGAGGTCGATGGTCGTTGCGAAGGAGCTGTCGATGTCGTCGGGGAGGCCGAAGCCTCCCCGGAGTTCGAGGTCGACGAATCCGTGGACGGATGCCCGCAGCGCCCGGATGAGCGGGATCACGCTCGCGGCGTCGAGGCCCATCTCGGCGAGCACGGGACCGGCGACACTGATCGGTTGGGCGAGGGCGGCCGCCACTTCGGGGTCCTGTTCGGGGCTGGGTGCGGGCAGGAACGAGTCGTACAGGCCGGGGTGGCGATGGGCGAACGATCGCAGTTGCTCGGCGATCGCTCTGAGTGCCTCGGTCGACTCGAGTCCCTCGACGCGGTCGGCGAGCTCGTGGGTGAGCAGGTTGCTGGCGTGGAGGCTCAGTTGGCGACGAAGCCCGGCGAGGCCGTTGACGTGGCTGTAGAGCGAAGGCGACTGGACCCCGAGCGTCGACGCGACCTGCGCAAGTGTGAGAGCGTCGAGGCCGTCGCGATCGGCGATCTCGGCGGCAGCTGCGACGACCTGGTCGAGTGTCAGTCCGAGCTTGCGTCCCATCAGCCGGCCATCTTGATCGGCGTCACTGCGACGGGCGCCCGTTTCCCGGACCGGCCTCGGTGCGTCGTCATGCCCGGACCAGCCATTCGATGCGGTCCAACGAGACGAGATAGTGACCGACGATGGCTATCGCGAACACGCAGGCCCAGCTCGAGGCGAGCAGCGAAGCCGACCGCAGCGGCGCCGCCACCCAGGATCACGAGCTCGAGCGTGAGTCGGATCACACCGTTGACCTCGACGGGCGCCGCGCCGGAACGGCTCGGGTCGTCGAGCACGTTGAAGACACCCCAGACGACCGCCGCGGTGACCGGGACGGCCACTGCGGCAATCCAGCGGCTGGAGCCCGAACCGAGTTTCCACGCGCCTGCGGCAAGCCCGGCCAACGCTGCGAGCTCGAGTGCGAACCGCAGCGCCAGGTTCCATCCGGCCATCGTCGGCGGTGTCACGACGGAGACCCGACAGATCGCTTCGACGCGTGCCTTGAGCGCAGCGTTCATGGCTTCGAACCCGGCGACCGTTTGCGTGTCGAGCGATGCGCGCATGAAGCGCACCAGGATTCCGTCGAACTGCTCGCTCTGGGTCACGAGAGTGCCGCCGTTCTCGGTCGGGGCGAGGTCGAAGCGGTGCCGACCATCGAAGATCCCGGGCAGTCCCAGCCGTCCGAGCCATTCGAAGGCGACGGGCGCCTCGACGACCGTGACCGTTGGTTTGAACGTCATGGCCTTGCCGCCCGGGGGCTTCATGAGGTTCGTGAGCTGCTCGCCCACGCCGGCCCGGCCCTCGGCCGAGACGATGAACGGGTTCCACTCCGGGTAGGCAGCCAGATCGGTCAGCGTCTCCCAGACGACCTCGATCGGCGCCGTGATCTCGACTTCGGTGCGCAGTGTGTGATGCATGGTGACTCCTGCTCTGTCTAAGGATCTTAGTCATCTAACTAATGCCCTTAGACATGTCGAGGGCGGTCGCCGGCTCTCCGCCTGCCGCATCGAGTTGCTCGGCGAGGCGGCGCATCGCCGTGGTGTTGTTTCGTTTGATGTATGCCCGGGCCAGTGGTTTGGTGAGTCGGTCGAGTGTTGGTGCGACGAGCCATCGGTACTCGAAGGTGATGTGGGTGCCGCCGCCCGGACGTGGGGTCAAGGTGTAGGTGCCCTGACCTGTGCGCTTGGCCTTGGCTGCGATGTTCACCTCGACGATCCTCGTCGGGGCCTCCGAGTCGACGACCTCGATGTCGACGATGTCGGTCACGCCGAGGGCACGGGTGTGGACGCGCGCTCTGGATCCGACGCCTCGCGGGGGCCCGGACAGTTCCCAGTCGCGCATGAGGTGGTCGTTGAAGGGCTCGTGGTTGGCCATGACGTCGAGGAAGTCGAAGACCTCTTCGACGTCGTGGGGCACGTCGATGGAAACGGTGACAGGGTTGATCATGTACCAGATGGTACATGAACCGGTGAACCAAGTGGTACACTTTGTTGGTGGCCAAGCCCGACGTCCGCCAGGAACTCCTCGACGCAGCGATCGACTACGTGGCCGAACATGGCCTCGCCGACCTCTCGCTGCGCCGGCTGGCCACCGAGCTGGGAACCAGCCACCGGATGCTCAGCCACCACTTCGGATCGAAGGACGGCATGTGGGCGGCGATCGTGAAAGAGGTGGAGCGCCGTCAACTGGCAACGTTCGAGGACCTGGAACCCGATCCGTCGATGTCACTGCAGGATGTGCTGCGTACGTGGTGGCGGCACATCTCCGATCCCTCGCTCTGGCCGAACGAGCGCCTCTTCTTCGAGGTCTACGCACAAGCACTCCATGACCGACCAGCCACCAATGAATTCCTCGCCGACATCGTCGAGTCATGGATCGGCCCGGCGGCCGAACTCGTCGAGGCGATGGGCGTGGCCCCTGAAGCTGCGGCCGCTTATGCCCGCCTCGGCCTCGCCGTGACCCGTGGGCTGCTCCTCGACCTGCTCGCCACCCAAGACCGAGCCGCCGTCGACGCCGCCATGGAACACTGGATCGCACTCAGCACCGACTTCATCGCCCAAAGCGCACAGGACCATCACACCCCATGACGTCTGCCCGCTCCATGACCGCAGCCCAGGGCTGTTCGCTGCAGCAGCGGTGGCATCGCGGGGGCTCGCCGGTCGGTCCCCGGCGGGTTCCTCATCGACCTGGGAGCAGCATCAGATCGACAAGGTGTTGGCGAGATGAGCGAACCGATCTGTCACGCAACACGCCCGCCGCGCTCGAACGGTTCAGACCTGCCGCTACTGGAGGGGCGAGCTCTTGGCGTAGGTCATCGCCGCCCATTGGCCCACGGCGTTGACGACTTCGGGAGCAACCCGAAGGTCATCGACTCCCGGCGAGGACGCTCACGGTCAGGGAGTCGCAAGTGAGAGGTGCGGGCCACCGTTTCTCGCGTATTGGTCTGCGATCTTCGCCATTACCTCGACATGCCCGAGGATGTTCCCGGCTCGGCGAGGCGACTCGCTGCGCAGCTCGGGGCGATCGTGCGGGCGGGGAGCGCTCGGCCGGTCGGGACCAGCGCGACCAGTGGGGTCGGGTGCACGAAGCGGCCCGGTCGGCGGCCGTGTGACGGGTTCATCATGGTGTTCCGCCACGGGAACGGGGAGATCGCTTGGGCGTGTGACGTCTGCGGTGACGAGGGTGTGATCACCGGTTGGGAGGGTTCGCCGACCGATGTGTCCGAGCTCGATGACAGCTACGCCGACGGTGAACCGGTCGCAGTCGTGATGCCTCGAGCGCTGTTCGATCTCTTCCGCGGAGTGTTGGTGTTGGATGCGGCCTCGGAGTTGCTGATCGCTCGTGCCCGAAGCTTCTCGGAGGGAGTCGTGTTGGCTGGATCGTCGGACGCGTTCGACGAACTGGTCGGCTACGTGGCATCGGAGGCGAACGCCGAGAGCGACCGGCCCGTGCCCGGCTTCTCGATGAGGCATGCGCGGTGCTCGAGGCCGCGTTGGTGGACGGGTAGAGGGCGTGTTCACGGTTCGGGGGACGAAGAAGTTCTTGGATCGGGTCGGTCGACCGGTGCCGGATCCGCCGGCGTCGTCGACGGTGCTGGGTGAGTGGTGCGCGAACATGTTGTTCTGGCGCCCGCAGGTGCGTTGTTCGTGAACGCGTCGACGTTCGTGATGGTGCTGATGCCGTTGGCGCCGGCGTCGGGTGTGGCCGGCCGGTTCCCGGCGGCGATGGCGGAGCTGTTCGCTGCGCTGGGGATCGATCCGCGGTTCGTCGAGGCGGAGATGGCCGAGATGGAGTCGGTGGTGCCGGCCAAGACGGCGAGTCGTCAGGTGCTGGGCGTGATGAACGAGTTCGTGTTCATTTCCGAGCACACGATCAGCACCGGCCGATCGAATCCGGACGATCTGGTCGGGTCGTCGGTGTGGCCGGCGAACACGACCGTCGGTCCCGATCAGCCGAGACGATGGCTCCACTCCGCTGGGCGCGCTCCAGGGGCGGGTCGCTGACGCCGTGGGCGGCTGACCCGCCGACTACGGTCGAAGTCCTGCGACGGCCGTGGTGGCGACAGATCGCGGGGTGCGTCTTGGAATGATGCAATGCCGGTGACGCTCGACCTCTCAGATGAAGCGATGGCTCGCCTCCGGGCTGAGGCCGACGCCCCGGCACGCCGCCGGCTCATGCCATTCGGGACGCTGCGACAAACTCGGCGGGCCAACGTCGGGCTGCAACATCGCCGACCAGTAGGACGGCCAGACGCCGGGGCCTTCGGTGCCGATGTCCCGCTCGAGCGGGGCGAGTGATCCCGCTTGCCTATTGGGTTCTCTGCTCGCATCTGATGCGGTCACGGCCCCTGTCGCCGGTGCAGTCATCGCGGCCACCGCCACCGATCAATGTGTCTCGGCCACCGCCGCCACTCAACGTGTCGGGCCCACAACCGCCGTTCAAGGCGTCCGGCCCGCCTTGACCGTCGAGCGTGTCCGCTCCGCCACCGCCATCCAAGATGTCGGCCCCGGCGCCGCCGTTGAGGATGTCGTCGCCGCCACGACAACGTCCCCGCGCCACGATCACGCGCTCATCACCACCACCGGCCGCCCGCCGGCGCCTGGGGCGATGCTTTTCACCGTCGATGACGTCATCGCCACCGCCGCCGTCGATGACGTCGTTGCCACCGCCGCCGTAGATGCGGTCGTCGTCCGGGCCGCCGAAGATGCGGTCGTCGCCGTCGCCACCGTCGATGACGTTCCTGCCGCGTACGCCGTAGATGGTGTCGTCGCCAGCCCCGCCACAGATGGTGTCGTCGCCGCGACCGCCGTGGATGGTGTCCCTGTCGGGAGTGCCCCAGATCACATCGTTGCCCCTGGTTGGTCGGTCGCCGTCCTCGAGGTAGACGGTGATGGTCTTGCCGAAACAGGTGGGGGCACCGCGGGTGGTTTGCGTGACCTGCGCCGAGGGTTCGCCGGTGCCGATGGCGTTGTCGGCGTGCACGGTGACCCGGTAGGTGGTGGACCGGCGCAGGCCGGTGATGGTGCATTCGCCGAAGCCCGGGCGGCCCCTGCCGGCGAAACCGGGAGGCACCCTGCGGTCCGCAATCCTGGTGGGTTCTGGGAAGCTCCCGCTTCCCGGGAGGCCGGTGCAGGTCGTTGCGCCGGCGTCGGGGTTTCCGACGATTCGCGGCGACTGCGGTGTAGCTCGTGACAGGGCTGCCGCCGTCGTCGGGTTCCGTCCAGGTCACAAAGAGCTCAGCGTCGCCGCTGGCGCTGACGACGCCGATGCGAGGTGCGGCCGGGACAGTGGCCGTTCTGGTCTGGTAGGCGGCGGCACCGAATTGGTCGCTGGTCTGGCCGGCGGCGATGACCCGACTGCGCTCGAGGTCCAAAGCGACCGCGTCGAATGGGCTGCCGGCGGGATCTGCCGCGGTGGTGATCACGCCATCGACACCGAAGCTGGAGTCAGGGATCCCGGTCACGCGGTAGCGGGCAACGACCCCGTCGTAGCGGACATAGCCGGGTTGATCGATACTGGACCCAGCCACCACGACCCGGTTGTCCGCGTCGACAGCGACACCTCTGGCGGCGTCGAGACCCCCCGCGATGTCGGTCGTTGCCACCCCGTCACCCGAGAAGCTGGTGTCCAGCGCGCCAGTGGCGGCGTAGCGGACGACTGCGATGTCTTCGGTGGCGCGGGTCGCTCCCGCAACCACGATCCGGTTGGCCGAGTCGATCGCGACCGCGGCCGCATAATCCGTGGAGCCCGACAGTGAGGTCGTCGTCTTGCCATCACCAGAAAAGCCGGTGTCCAACACTCCCGTGGCGGTGTAGCGGGCCACGGCGATGTCGCCGTCGATCCCGGGCACGATGTCCGCGTAACCCGCGACCACGATCCGGCCCGCCGAATCCAACGCGACCCCTGCTGCGCTGTCGTTACCGGCGAGCATCGGCGTGGTCACGATCCCGTCGCCACCACCAAAGGCGGGGTCCAGCGTTCCATCGGTGAGGTAGCGGGCGACCAGCACATCGTCGTCCGCGGTGCCGACCTGCGCATACCCCGCGATCACGATCCGGCCATTCGCCTGGATCGTGACTGCTGCTGCCTCGTCGTCGGCGCCGGCCGCGACCGGGGTGACCACGATCCCGTCACCACCAAACGACGTGTCCAACGCCCCGTTGGACAGATAGCGCAGCACCAACACGTCACGTTGCCCGGACGGACCCGCGTACCCCACCACCACGATCCGGCCATCGGCCTGCACCGCCACAGCCGCCGCCGAACTCTCCACCCCCGCCACCGAAGTCACGATCCGGCCATCACCAGAAAACGTGGTGTCCAAGCTGCCGTCGACGTTGTAGCGCACGACCCCGACATCGGTCGCGAACCCGGCCCGCCCCGCCGTCCCCACCGCAACCGTTTTGCCGTCGGACTGCACCGCCACACCGAACGCCCGATCCGAACCGACGCCGACATCGGTCGCCACACGTCCATCACCGCCAAAACCTGCGTCTGGGTCACCTGCAGCAGCCCACGCCACCGCCCCCAACGCCACAACGGCTGCCGCGGCGACAACCGCGCCCACACCAACCCGCCCGACACTGCATCGCCCTGCACCCATACGCGCACTCCCTCGACTTGACTCAACCCGAACATCGGAACAAGCCACAAGACGAAGAAGATGCGCCCGACAACCCACCCGGACCCTACCCCGGCCAACAGCCATCGGGGAGAGAAAGCCGACGTGGTCAACCTGCCCAAGCGCAGCCGCGACCGGGGTTCGGGCGTTCTTCGCGTAGGACTCGACAAGGACCCCGCAGCGGGCGGTGTCGGCGATCTGGCGAGTCAGCCACGTGACCGACCCGCCCCCTTGCGATCCTCGGGCGCGGGGACGGTGACCTCAGCGCCGTTCTGCTCGGCTTTCGGGTCGGAGAGGATGACGATGTCGCCGACCGCGCCAGGGAGACGCAGGCGGGCCTCGAGTGTGCAGCTCTCGGCGAGTTGCTGGCGGAGAAGCGTCAGCCTGGCCTGAGGGTCACGCTGGGCTCGGGGCAGGACCTGTACGGTCGATCCTCGGGGTTCAGCTGCGGGGCACATCCCTCCATGGCGCGCCGCGGAAGGGGTCGGGTTCACGCGGCAGTCCGAGCACGCGCTCGCCGACGATGGTGCGCTGGATCTCCGAGGTGCCGCCCTCGATCGAGTTGGCCCGCGTCCGAAGGAACTGGGTCGACCATTCCTCGGCGTCGGCATCGTCTCCCTCCCATGCGACCGCTGCGGCTCCGAGGATGTCCATCGCGAGCTCCTGAAGGGTCTGGTTCACCTGGGCCTTGACGATCTTCGTCACCGACCCGGCGGACCCGCGGAGTCGGAGCGTGCTCTGCTGGAGCGTGAAGCCATCGGCGTGCGCTCGGGCAAGGCGCTGGCGCACGAGCGGATCGACCACTCCTGCAGCCGCAGCCCTCGCCATGACCTCGGCGAGTGGCTTGCCCCCCAGGATCTCGTCCTTGGCTCGTCGCTTCTTCTTCAAACCCGACAGTGCAAGCCGTTCGGCACCCAGGGTCGTCATCGCCGCCGCCCACCCCTCCCCGACCGGGCTGATGCGACAAACGTCGGGGATCCGGACCTCGGTGAGGAAGACTTCGTTGAACTCCAGCTGGCCCGCCATGTTGACGAGCGGCCGGACCTCGACCCCTTCGGCTCGCATGTCCAGGCCGAAGTAGGTGATGCCCTTGTGTTTCGGAGCGTCCGGGTCGGTTCTGGCGATGAGCATCGCCATCTCGGACTCGTGACCGAACGTCGTCCACACCTTCTGCCCGGTGACGATCCAATCGTCGCCGTCTCGGACGGCCATCGAGGCCAGGGACGCGAGGTCCGATCCGGCACCAGGTTCGGAGAACAGCTGACACCACCGCTCCTCGCCGGTGACCAGCGGAGGAAGGAGACGCCGCTTCGTGTCGTCGCTCGCCCACGCGAGAATCGTCGGTGCCGCCAGCGGCATGCCCGATCCCCGGGGGGTTCGAGGGACCTCCCAGGTGTCGAGGAGACCGTAGGCCGCTCGCGCATCGTCCTCATCGAGCCCTCGACCACCGGCGTCAGCGGGAAAGTGCGGCGCGGTCCACCCGTGCGCCCCGAGCGCTCGCACGATCGCCGGGTTGTCGGCGCGCTCCTTGAGCAGCGAGCAGCCGTTTCTCGTCGCCGGCGATCGCGGCGTCGATCCACCCCGCCGGAATCAGCGAACCGACCAACTCGACGAGCTGCTCACGCCCGGGAAAGTCGCCGGCGACGCTCACCGGCCCGGGAATGCGACGAATCGGGCCTCGCCGTCGGCGCGACGCACATGACCGGCGGTGGGTGGCGCGAAGTGCGTGCCCAGCATCAGCACCTCCTCATCTGCCGTGAGGTCGATGACACGCGCTCGGGTGAGGGTCGCTTCGACCGGATCGTCGTCGAACGACGCGTGACGTTGCGGCAGCGCGATCTGGAGCGGCGTGTGGAAGACATCGCCGGTGATGAGCGCCCGCGCCCCCGACGACTCGATCATCACCGAGACGTGTCCAGGTGTGTGTCCGGGTGTCGGCACCGTCCAGATGCGGCCGGCGTCATCGTCGACGAGCACGTGCTCGCGGCCGGCGTCGATCAAGTCGACGACGCCGGCGTCGAGGAGCGGCTGCACCGAGCCCCGCACGTCGTCGTCGAGGGTTTCGAGCTCTCTGCGCCCGAACAGGTAGCGGGCCCGAGGGAAGGTCGGTCGGACCCCACCCGGAACCGAGGGATCGGCCAGCAGGTTCCAGCCGACGTGATCGAAGTGAAGGTGGGTACAGAGAACGGTGTCGACGGCAGCGAGACCACCGTCGATCTCCGCGGCGAGTCGGTCGGGGAAGGTGGGGTCACTCGGTAGAGGGTGATCGGAACCCACCCCCACACAGGTGTCGACGACGACCACTCGCTCGCGGTGGCGGAGGACGAATGTGTGGACCGACAGCAGGAGCAGGCCAGAGCCGGTCACGTAGGGCTCCGCCCAGCCCCGGCGTTCGTCGATCTCGATCGGACTCAGATCGGGTACGAGCAGCTCGGGCGGCACGGGGGTGACGGCCTCCTCGACGCGGAGAACCTCGACCTCACCGACCGACCACCGTAGACATGGCGCGCTCGTCGTCACGTGCCTCATCCTGGCACAGCAGGGAACTCGGTCCACGCTGGCGGGCCGGCCACCGGCCCCTGACAGCGTGGGGCTGATGGTGACGACGGCGGCAGCGTTGGCGGTGGCGGCGGAACCGGTTGCGTCCGGGCGGTGATCGTTGGGCTCCACGACCCCTGGCCCGCGCCCGACAGCGCGGCGAGGCGGACTTGGTAGGGCGTGTCGGGTGAGAGCCCGCTGATGGTGTAGCGACATGTTCTACTGGAACACGTCACTGTCCGCGACGACCAGATCGGCTCGGCAACTTGTTGCCGTATCCAGTCCGTGTAGGTCGAGACAGGCGAATAGACACCAGGAAGTCGGCCATGGCGCAGCCGAACCCCCAACTGGTAACACCGGCAGCCAGGGGTTCACCGCTTCGCTCGCCACCAAGGGACTGGAGTTGACCCGGTTTCGTGGACACGGGTTTGTGTGTGATCAGGCCGCCGTGGAGGGCACCGGAGCACCTCAGCCGTATCGGTCGACGAGGGCGTTGCCGATCGAGGCCAGGTGCTCCCGCACCCCGGGAGGGCCGGTGACCTCCAGCCATTCGACGAGACCGGCGAGCTCGCCAGCGAGCGCATACTCGTTCTGACCACGGATCACGACCTCGATGCGGCCGTTGCCTGTCGAGCCGCCCACGTCGAGGCGGGCGCCGAGCATCATCCGGAGCAGGCCCATGCCATCGGGCGTGCACACGGCCTGGATCTCGAGGGGCGTTCGTCTGCGATCGACCTCGTCGGCGATCTCGCGCCAGCTCTGTGCGAGGTCGAAGTCGGCGGGTCGGTGCACGGGGTCGTCGGTCGGCGCGACGGACGACACACGGTCGATCCGGAACGTGCGTCGGCCGTCCTCGGTGTCGGCTACGAGATACCACGTCGGACCCTTGGCCACGATGCCGAGGGGGTGGACGATCCGCTCGGTCTCGGCGCCCGTGCGGTCGACGTAGCCGAGCTGCACCTGGACGCCGCGGATCACTGCGCCCTGGAGCTCGTCGAGGAAGCGTGGTGGGGGGTACTCGGCTCGGCGAGATCCCCACCGTTGTGGATCCACGACCATCGCTGACGCTGCCGCCTCAGCCTGCACCCGGAAGGGTTCGGGCAGCGCACGAACGAGCTTGCGCAGCGCGGCCTTCACCTCCGGCGTCGCAGTCGACGCTGGACCGGCCACCAGGAACAGGGCACGGGCCTCACCCGATGTCAGTCCGGACAGGTCGGTGCGGGCGCCACCGACGAGGCGCCAGCCGCCGCCCCGGCCCTGGATGGAGTACACCGGGACGCCGGCCATGGCCAGGGCGTCCAGGTCGCGGCGGGCGGTGCGCTCGGAGACCTCGAGTTCTCGGGCGACCTCCGCTGCGGTCACCTGCTCGCGCTGTTGCAGCAGGAGCAGGATGGCCACCAGTCGATCGGTTCGCACCCAATCGATACTTCCACAACAAACCGGTCATGTTCTGACCGGTTCAGGTTGCGATGATGACGACATGACAGCACCAACGAACCCCACCATCCACGGCCGCATCGATCCCCGGCTCCTCCTCCGCCGTGCCATCGCCACGGCCGGGTCCGTCGTCGCAGGCATCCGGCCCGAGGAGCTCACCGCCCCGACCCCGTGTTCCGAGATGGATGTCCGTGCGATGCTCGGGCATCTCGTCGGGGTGGTCGACCGCATCGCCGCACTCGGGCGAGGCGAGGACCCCTTCGCCGTGACCGAGACCCTTGCACCCGACGACGGCTGGTCCGACGCATGGGCGACGTCGGCCCGGCGCGCCGCACAGGCATGGAGCGACGATGCGGTGCTCGAATTGCCTATGGCGCTGCCATGGATCCAGGGGCTCGGCGCCGACGTCCTGGCGTCGTACTTCTCCGAACTGACCGTGCACACATGGGACCTCGCGACGGCGACCCGTCAACGACCCGACTGGGACGACGCCGTCGTCGACGCAGCGCTCGATGCGCGCGACTTCCTCCCCGCCGAGAACCGCCGCGCGCTCTTCGAAGAGATCTCCACCGCCATGGGTCTCGACGAGGTCGCGCTCCCGTTCGCCGAAGCCATCGCCATCCCCGAGGAGGCTCCGGCAATCGACCGCCTCGTCGCCTGGAACGGCCGGGATCCCCGGCTGAGCAGCAGGGCGGGGGTGCAGTAGTCGGTCAATGTCTGGAGGACTCCCCGGACTCGGCGGCCCACCGGCATGCGCGTCGTGAACGCATGCGCGACTGACGGGCTAGGTTCCCGCCATGTCACTTCACGGACGCTGCTTGTGCGGCGAGATCACCTACGAACTGTCGGGCGACGTCATCGCCACGGCGGTCTGCCATTGCGACCACTGCCAACGCCAGAGCGGCGGAGCCTTCTCGGTCAACCTCGTCGCCCACGAGTCGCAACTCGCCGTCCAGGGCGAGCTGAAGACCTACGGCGATCCGGGGAACGACGAGACGGGCACCGTCCACGTCGAGCGTCGCTTCTGCCCCAACTGCGGATCGCCGATCGTCTCGGCGCTGCTCGGCGGCAACGGCATCATCGCCGTGAAGGCCGGAACACTCGACGACCGTTCCGCGGTCTCGCCGGACGCGCAAGCGTGGTGCGTTGACCGCCAGCCCTGGGTGGACCTCCCCATCGAACCGGCTCTCGAGCGCGAGTGACGAGCGCCGCTGGCCAGCCGCCGGGTGTCAGCCGGCGCCACCCATGAGTTCGATGCGGGTCCCGTCGGGGTCGGTCAGGAACAGCAGCACGATGCCCGCGTCGGAGCGGGTCTCGGGCAGGATCGTTCCGCCGAACTCGACCAGTCGTTCCGCAGCACTGTCGACGTGGTCGACGGTGAAGGACAGGTGCGTGAGACCACGGAGAGATCGGCTCTGCGACGGCGTGCCCGCGACCTCACGGTCGGGGTAGGCGAGCAGCTCGAGCCTCATCTCGCCGGACACGATCATCTGGGAGATCACCTGCACCGGTCCATCGACCTCCAGGGTCCGGTCGAGGCCGGGCATCATCGTGCTGTCGAGGTCGTAGCGCTCGGCGAGCTCGAAGCCGAGGCCCTCGCAATAGAAGCGCACCGACGCATCGATGTCGCTCACGCAGATGCCGGCGTGGGCGGCGGTGTAGCTGATCGGTTCGGTCATGGTGGCGAGCCTAGAGCGAGGTCTCAGCGGTGGTCGAGGACGGTCTCGAGACCGTCTCTCACGTGGGTGATCACGAAGGTCTCTGCCGCCAGGTCCGCCTCGAGCACCGCGGTCGTCGCACCGTTCTGCCAACGCAACATCAACCGGTGCGGTTCGGTCGCCACGATGTCGAGCGCACCGTCGAATGCCTCGGACGTGTTCCGCAGACGGATCATCTCCAGCTGGTCGAGGACGACAGGGCGGGTGAGGCCGGCGTCGATGTCGTCGATGCCCAGGTTCGTGCGATTGATCTCCTTGTGGCCACCGCTCCCCGCAGCGTCGGCAGCGGCGTCGTCGTTGGGGCCGGCGAACAGATCGAGATACCAGACCTGGGGCGTGCCCGGCATGAACAGCTGGATGGCCCGTGCCAGCCGGAGCCGGTCCTCGCTCTCACCGAGCGCACTGAAGAACGTGGCATTGACCTGGTAGTACGAGATCTTGGTGCCGTCGGCGCCGTAGAGGTTCTTGACCCTGCCGCCGCGTGCGAGCAGCCGCTCGATCATCGCTTCGATCGTCGCATCGGGAACGAGGCCCTCCCCGTCGGGCCCACCCTTCAAGTCGATCACCGGGATGCCGTCGTGGCACCCCAACATGTTCACGGTCTTGATGTCGCGGCCGACGATCTCGTTGATCCAACGCTCGAGATGACCGCTGTCGCTCGCGTCGATCGCGTCGATCACGAGCCCGGGGAAGAAGAAGTCGTACACGGGATAGCCCCGCTCCGACAGCTCCTGATGAATGGCAGTCCCGTACTCGGAGTGGATCTCCGGGAGCAGGATGAGTCCGCACTCGTCCGCGATGGCGCGGAGCCGATCGAGGTACTCCCACGTGCCGGGCTCGTTGAAGAAGTTCGCTCGGCCGACCTCTTTGTGGAGGTAGGCGAAGGCGTCGAGGCGCAGGATCGTGGCCCCGAACGCAGACAGCTTCTCGAGCGTCTCGCGGTAGAACCCCCACACCTTCTCGGACCGCGCATCGAGGTCCATCTGGCCGAGATAGCGGCGTTCGCCGTCGACGATGTCGACCTGCTGATAGAAGGTGTTCCAGTAGAAGCGATCCGAGCCGTCGGGGAACCGGACCGCCAGGATGGGCAGACCGGGCTTGCGCATGAAGAGCTTGTCGAGGTGCTCGGGAGCGGGGACCACGTAGCCGTCCTCGTGGCGTTCGCCTTCGCCCTCCCAGAACTGGTTCCAGTCGATGAAGAAGTCGACGAACTCGGAATCGTCGCCATTCGCCAGCATGTCCTGGAACTGTGGTGACCCGACCGAGAGATGGTTGAGCACCAGGTCGAACTTCAATGCAATGCCGAGTTCTCGAAGCGCGTCGAGATCGGTTGTCGACGCCAGTTCGGTGTTCAGGTCGTAGTCGATGATCGAGAAGCCACGGTCGAGGTCGCTGTGGAATATCGAGGGCAACACGTAGAACAGCCCGAAGGCGTCGGCGAACTCGGGGCGACCGAGCATGCGCACCATGCCCGCCAGATCGCCGTCGATGCTGTCCGGGTAGGCGTTCAGCATGACCCGGTTCGGGAGGTCGTGCTTCATGGTGTCGCGATGACCTCGTAGTCGCGGGTGATGACGAAGTCGGCGAGTTGGCGGTGGCCGGCGATGATCTTGTGTTCGAGCTTCAGGACGTCTTCGATGAACGGGTCACCGACCTCGTCTCCGCGGTTGCGCTTCTGGCGATGCTCGAGGGTGTCGAGGCGGTTCCGGGCGATGAAGACCTTGGTGTCGACGTGCTTCAGGAGTGTCGTGTAGGTGCCCTCGGCGACGATGACCTCCACGCCGCGCAGGTCGATGGTCTCGTGCTCGATGGCGTTGGCGTCGTAGTCGATCAGGGGCTTCACGATCTCGTCGCTGCCGTTGATCGCGTCGACGAGATTCTCTTCGAGGACATCGAGGCGGACTTCGACGTGGGGACCGAGCCAGGCGTCGTCTTCTCGCCGTCTGGCATCGTTGGACTTCGGTGGCAGTACGAAATAGTCGTCCTGTCCGAGCAGAACCGCCGCGATGCCGTGGGCACCGAGTGCCTCAGCGATCGCCTTGCCGGTCTCGGACTTACCGCTTCCCGACTCGCCGGCGACGGTGATGACGTAGCGCCCGGTCTTGGCTCTGATCGACTCGAGGATGTGAGGAACGATCGCGCTCGCAGCGCGGAGGTGGTGCTCCTCGAGCACGATGATGTCACCCTTCATGATGGTGCACTCTCCATACAGGCCGTGAGGGCGGACTCGTCATCGGAGCGAGTCGTCCCGAAGACGATGCTACGTCGTGGTGGCCCAGGTGCCGGTCCCGCCGGTCCTCCAGCCATCCTCGGTCTCGGGCCATCACGGCGGCTCGCATGCTCGTGCCGATGTCGAGATCGATGTCGGCCACGGCGAGTGTGGCGTTGCTGCCGCTGCCGAACTCCTTCGTCAGGCCTCGAAGGCGAAGAGCTGATTCCATGCCGACGACGATGCGCCACGGTGACGGACAGCAGCAGAGCGCATCCTCACGAGATCGCCATGAGGATTGTCATGTCAGCCCTCGACGATCTCCAGGAACTCGCGCGTCGGGTTCTGCTCGAACTCGAGCCACGTCTCGTCATCGACGCCGTCGAAGAAGCGCATGAGCGGGTCGTCGGCATCGACGGTGCCGTAGCGGGTCGCGATGTCGATGATCTGGCGCACCTGGTCGATGTAGGACTCGGTGATCGCATCGCCTTGTTGCGTCGATGCCGCCTCCGAGTCGATGTACGCGATCCCTCGGGTCGTCAGCGACAGGCCCTTCGAGATCCCTGCCTGGAGAAGCTCCACCTGGTACGGGAAGGTGTAGATCTCGATGTCGTCGATGATGCGTGCCAGCGCGTCGGAATCGAAGGCCTTGAACGCACGGTTGGTGTCGATGACCTGCTCGGCCAGCTGGGGCAACAAGTGCTGCCAGATCCGTATGAAGAGCGATCCGCGACCCGCTCGCGACCCCTCGATGATCGCCACCGAGTCGTCCTCTCGCCGAGAACCGGCAACGACGTCGAACCCGTCATCGACGATTCGCTCGAGCAGCAGGCCGAGCTGGTCGGGCAGCACCGAGAGGTCGGCGTCGTTGTCGACGATCACATGCCGGCATCCGGGTTCGAGCTGGAGAGCCCGCCGCATCCCGAACAGCACGGCCCCACCCTTGACGCTGCGTCGATCGCCGTCCTTGGCGGTCAGCCCGGGCGGAACGTCGGGATCGCCGGCTCGTCGGGCGTCCTCGAGAAACAGCACCTCGTAGCGGTCCTCCCAGTCACGCAGGTCGCTGAGAACAGCTGCCGCCATCGCCCCTGAATCCTGCGGGCAACCGTCGTCGATCACCATCAGTCGAGTCTGGATCCGCGGATTGAGCCGACTGATCCGATCGAGCGCGTCGGCCTTGTAACGAATCGAGTCCTCGCCGTGTGGATGCTGGCTACGTGGCAGTATCCGGCCGGTCTCTTTGTAGACCGGGTTGAGCAGCGTCACGACCATCGGCTCATCGAGGGCCCGAATCGCCGACCGTGACTGGACGACCTTCAGCGCGACCCGCAGTCCGATGACGTCGTCGGTGGCGCTTCGTACGGTCTCGTCGATGGCCGACGCGGTGCCGAACTCGCCGGAGTCGACCACGTCTTCGACGTGGTCCACGTACGCGGCGAAGTCAGCCGTCGAGGTGTCGTAGGCCTCGCGCACGACCGGAGATTCGGCAGCGAGCGAGGCGAGGGGGGCAGCCAAGTCAGCGATGCTCGGAACCTACCGGTGCCGAGGACCGACCGGACCTCGAGCTGCACCGCAACCACCCGTGGGCCACGTCGGCTGCGCCGTGCGACACTGCCACCTGTGGCGACGAAGCTGATCTTCATCCATGGTCGGAATCAGCAGGGCCAGGACCCGGTCGAGCTGCGGTCTCACTGGCTGGCGGGGCTGCAACGAGGTTTCGACCGACTCGGCCTGACGAACCCCCTCGCCCCCGAGGACGTGATCTTCCCGTTCTTCGGTGACGCGCTGCACGAGCTCACCCGCGAGGACTCCCTCGACGAGGCCGAGACCGTGATCGGCGACGACGTCGCGGCTGATCCAGGCGACGAGGACGAAGAGGCCACGGTTCGGTTCGGCCGAGACGTGGTCGGCGAGGTCCTCGACGCCTCGGGCGTGTCGGCCGAGACGATCGAAGCCGAGATCGATCCCGAGACCATCGACGAGGACGAGTCCCCAGGCGCCCGTGTCGGCGGAGCCCTGACCTGGGAGTGGGTGCAGACGGGCCTGGCGATCCTCGATCGGCTCGTCCCCGGAGCGAGCGCAGCCAGCGTTGCCTACACAGCCGGCGATGTCGCGCAATATCTCAAGAACGAACGAGTGCACACCGAGATCGACGCAGTCGTCGCGGCTGCGTTCGACGAATGCACGCTCGCGGACCGGGTCGTGGTCGTGGCCCACTCACTGGGCTCGGTCATCGGGTACAAGCTGCTCGCCCACGGCGGGCTCCTGCCCGACCGATCCATCGCTGCGTTCGTCACGCTGGGCTCACCGCTCGGCGTCACCGCCATCCGCAATGCGGTCAGCCCGTTGGTGCATCCCGGTGCGGTCGACAGTTGGCTCAACGCCTACGACCCCCGCGATGTCGTGGCGCTCTACCCACTGGACCATCGTCATTTCGCGGTCTCGCCTCCGATCCTCGATCACGGCGCCGTCGACAACCGGTCGCCCAACCATCACAGGGTCGAGGGCTATCTCGAGGATCCCGTCGTGGCCTTGACGATCCACGAGGCACTCACCACGGGCCGGCTTCCGCCCGTGCTGGCCCGCCGACGTCGGGTGCCCGGCGATCCGGCCACCGTCGCAGACCTGTCGACGCCGGCGCTGGTCGTCGAGTCGGCGGTGTTCGATGCCAACTGCGCCGCGATGGACGCAGTGCGTCCCGGCCTGGAGCTGCGACCCCACGTGAAGGCCTTCAAGTCGACCGCGGTGGCGAAGCGGCTGGCGGCCGACGGTCACCGGGCCTTCTGTGCGGCAACTCCGCGCGAGATCGAGGGCATGGTCGCTGCGGGTCTCACCGAGGACTTGCTCCTCGCCAACGAGACGCTCGACACCGGCCGGCTGGGCGCGCTCGCAGACAAGGCTCGCATCACCGTGGCCGTCGACAGCGACGCCACCCTCGATGCTGCCATCGTCGGCGGCGTCCGATCGGTCCTGATCGACGTGAACGTCGGGCTGCCGCGTTGCGGCTGCCCGCCCGGCGATGCCGGCCGTCTGGCCGATCGCGCCCGCGCAGCCGGTCTCGAGGTGCGCGGCGTCATGGGCTACGAAGGCCACCTGATGATGGTGAGCGATCGGGCGCGGCGGATCGAGCAGGTCGAAGCGTCCATGGCAGAGCTGTTGGTCGCCGCCGAGGCGGTCGGCGGCGACATCATCTCCGGCGGCGGGACCGGCACGTTCGACACCAACACGTGGTGCACCGAGATCCAGGCCGGCAGCTACTGCTTGATGGACACCGACTACGCCAAGCTCGATCTGCCCTTCGGGATCGCGCTCGAGGTCCTCGCCACCGTGATCTCGGTGACGGCCGACGGCCTGGTCATCGCCGACGCCGGACTGAAGGCGCTCGGCATGGATCACGGCGATCCGAGTTGGGCGCACGGCACGGTGTTCTTCTGTTCGGACGAGCACGTGACGCTGGTGCCCGACGAGTCCGGCGCGTGGTCAGTGGGGGACCTGATCCGGCTCCAACCCGCCCATGTCGATCCGACGGTGGCCCGGCACCAGGACCTGTGGTTGGCCGACGGCGATCAGATCGTCGACCGATGGCCCATCGATCTGCGCCACTGGTGAGGGCCCGATGACCGCAGCCCGACGACCATGTACCCGTCGCGCCCGGCATGATCTGGCGGCCGCCTGATCGGGTGGCCGGAATCCGACTCGAAGCGTCAGGTTCGGTGCCGAATCGCGCCGTCGGCCGGTTGCGTCAACCGCTGCCGAGATCGAACATCGTCACCGGCGCAGGTCGGCCCCCGAGGCTCTCGTAGAACGCGAGGGCATGGGTGTCCTCGTCGTCGGCCGGCACGAACACGACGTCGATGCCCGCTTCGGCGGCGCCTTCGACGAGCGCTTCGACGAGGCGGCGTCCGATGCCGCGACGCTGCCGGTCCCCTCGGACGGCGAGGTCGTAGACGAACAGCTCGCGGCGTTCGGCGCGGGTCATGGGCAGCTCGTGGCCGGTGATGCAACCGATGGGCTCGGCGTCGTCGAAGGCGCCGATCGCCCAGAACGACGGGTCGGCGAGCAGGTCGGCGATGTAGCCGTCCGACAGCGGCTCGTGGTCCTCTTCGAACACGTCGTGCATCATCTCGAAGGTCGCCCGAGCCCGTGACACGTCCATGACACCGAGGTGCTCGATCGCCACCGAGCCAGCCTCGCGCCCAGGGTCGGGAACGGGCGGAGTGATGACCCAGTAGTCGCGCATCAGTTCGCGCGACCAGGCGGGTCGGCGGACAGGGGTGCGCGGACCGAACTCGACCAGATGGGGCTTCACGTCGAGCACGGGCGTGCCGTCGATGGCGTCGAGACCTCGGACGGTCACGACCCGCCCCTCGACGTCGACGATCTCGCAGGTGGTGACGCCGATGCGGTTCGGTCGTCCCTTCGCCCGCTGGGCGAAGATCCCGACGCTCGGCCAGTCGGGCCGGTTGCGGGGGTGGCGGGCCCCGACGGTGATCGCCGCCTCGTCGACCTGATCGAAGACGTACACGACGTCGAGGTGGGAGAAGGCGTCGAGCCCGTCGAGGGCGTCGGCCGGGAAGCGGTCGTCGAGCACGACCTCGCTGATCACGTCGCCCCAGTCGTCGTCGATCGGCTCGACACGGCCGCCGACCACGACGCCTACCGGCGTCATCGACAGGGCGCCCGATCCCGGGTGGTCCGCAGGGACTGCTGGTCGGTCGCTCACCTCCCGATGGTAGGACGCCGTGAACGCCACGGGCCACGGCATCGACGGCCGGCCGCCCAGTCGACGTCGGCGATGGCGCCGGCGAGTTCTCGAACGGCCCGGTCGGTGTCGTCGGCGAGCAGCATGATGGCGAGGTTCTCATCCTGATGCGCCCCGGCCGACCCGGCTGCCCTCCCGGGCAGTTAGCGCACGGCAACGATCAGGCGCTCGACCACCCGAGTGTGCAGCAGCAACGGGCCCCAACGAGAGGGGGGATGATCCAAGGGGCGGTAGCGCCCGTGATGTCGGTCACCCACCGGGCGTCCTAGACGATCCGGTTGTCGAGACCGCGCCCGACGCAGCGGAGGACGTCGAGTTCGCGATCGGTGAGCACGGACAGGTCGGCGGGCTCGGGTGGCGCGTGGTCGCGGTAGGCGGCGAGGACCCGTCCGGCGATGTGCGGGTCGATCCAGGATTCGCCGGCGGCGACGGTGGCGATGGCTCGGAGGATGTCCTCGCCCGCCTCGCTCTTCAGCGCGAACCCTGCGGCCCCGGCCCGCAGTGCGGCGGCCAGGGTGTGGTCATCGTCGAAGGTGGTCAACACCAGGACCGGCGGGCCGCCCATCGCCCGAACCGCACCGGTGGCGGTTGCCCCGTCGACGCGCCGCATGCGGACGTCCATCACGACGACATCCGGGTTGCTTCGGCGTCGGTGTCGTCATCTTCGCCGAGCGGGCCGCAGCCAAGGGCCGGCGGGTGGTGTGGCTGAGCTTGTGGCGCTTTGCGTTGTTGTTCGTTGTCGGGTTGGTGCACGCGGCATTGTGGTTCGGTGACCCGTTCTTCCAGGCCGCTGTGGGTGGCGACCAAGCTGAATTCGGGGACTTCTGGTTCGCGAACGCCGACACCATGGGGTCCACGGTCGAGGCATGGTTTCTTCTCAACGCTGGCGGTCGGGCGCTGGGTCTCATGCTGATCGGGGTCGCCCTCTACCGGCTCGGCATCGTCCAGGGTGAACGCGACGACGCCTTCTACCGCCGCCTCGCGATCTGGGGCATCGGGGTCGGCTCGGCCGTCACCGCTTCGGGCTCCGTGTGGCACATCGCGACCGACTGGTCGGCGGACCATGCCATCACCGGCACCATCCCCATGGCGCTCGGCTACATGGCTGCGATCATCTTGTGGAACCGCAGCGGCAGCCGGCACCTCGAACACTTCCGCAACACCGGCCGGATGGCGCTCACCAACTACCTGACCCAGACCATCATCGGGCTCGCCACGCTCGGTTGGCTGCTCGACAGCGTCGACCTCACCCGCACCATGATCGCCGCCTGGATCCTCGGGGTCTGGGCGCTGCAGCTGTGGTGGTCGACCTGGTGGCTCGAACGTTTCCGGTACGGACCGTTCGAGTGGGCATGGCGATGTGCCACCTACCGTTCGTGGCAGCCGCTGCGGAGATCACACACCGCCACCTGAGTCCCCTCGACGGCCCCGAACCCCCCATGCTCGCGAGTGGTCTCTTCCCCGAGCGGACACCCGAAGGTCAGGGCTGCTTCTCGCATGGGGCCGTGTGCGGCAGTCCGGTCACCGACGAACGCACGACCCAGCCAACGATCAGCGCTCCGGTCAGCCCGACCACGGTGGCGAGACCGGCGGGCATCGTGACGACTGCGATCGCCAGCACGGGCGGCACGACCAGCGCAACCACGTCGATGACGCGTCGATGGGTCCGTGCGTAGCGCTGGTGCATCTCCGGGGCGAGATCCTGTCGGAGCAGCCACATCGGCACGGTCGACACCACCGCTAGCACCGCAGCCGCCCACTGCGTCGCGTCCGTTGCCGCGCTCTCGTCCGCCACGGTCGCGATCACCATTGCCACCGACGCTCCCAGCCACAGCCCCGACGCGCACAGGTACGCGCTGAACCAGCGCGCATCGCGCCAGCCCGGTTGTGCGGTCGTGCTGAAGAGCACGCCCTTGTAGAGGAGCGCCCCGAACGCCGGTAGGAGCGCGATGGTGGCCAGCACGAGCGCGACATCTCCCGTCCACGGCGCCGGTTCGGTGAACCAGTTGGCTACGCCGACGAATGCCGGGACCGCCGCACAGGCCATGAAGGCCGACAGCGCCCAGACACCCACCGACATCGGCGTCTCGAGCTTGATCACCCGCAGCATGTGGAAGACCCGCCAAGGATCGCCGAGATCGAGCGCCAACACGGCGAGATCCAGTGCGACGAGTGCGAGCGCCAACGGCCACCCGACATCGACGACCCATTGGGCGTCATCGCCGACCACGAGACGAACGAGCGTGACGACGATGAACGTCCCGACGCCGAGGTTGTTCAGCGCGATGTCGGCGGTCGTCGTCGCGCCGCGCCATGGCGACGCGTGCGCGCCCACCTGATCCTCATAGCCCGTGCGAAGGGCCGGGACGGCTCGTGAGCTCATCAGCTCACCACCATCAGGGTGAGCACCAGCGCGGCCAGCGCAAGCAGGAACACGGCCGCCCCACGGAGGTAGTCACCGACCATCTCGGTCCACGGATCGACCGGTTCGTCCGGGAGCCCGTAGACCCGAGCCGGCCGGACCAGGAGGTAGAAGCTGTGGAGCGCCGAATAGTGCTCGGACTCCTCGGCGCCGTAGAGGTAGGCGGAACCGACACCGCGCTCGTGGAGCGTGGCGACACGGGCCCGTGCCTCCTCGCGGAGCTCGTCCATCGGGCCGAACCTGATCGACTGGGTCGGGCACGCCTTGGCGCAGGCGGGCGTGAGGTCATCGGCCAGGCGGTCGTAGCAGAGCGTGCACTTGTGTGAGTGCCCGTCGAATTCGCTCTCGGCCGGCACGCCGAACGGACAGGCGCTCACGCACGCACCGCACCCGGTACAGATGTCGGGTTGGATGACGATGCTCGAGAACTCCGACTGCACGATCGCGCCGGTTGGGCACGACTTGTGGCACGGCGCGCTGTCGCAGTGCTTGCACGAGTCGCTCATCATCAGCCAGTGACCCGACTTCGGCTCGGCGAGCAGGGCGATCAGGTCGAACTCACCCCCGTCACGGATGTCCGACGGCGGCAGCGGCGTCGCCGACGGTCCCGCGTCGGGGGCGGGTTCGTCGAACGTCTCGATGAACTTGACGTGGCGCCACGAGGTCGCCGACAGCGCCTCGGTGTGGTCGTACGACGGGCGCCACCCGTTGCTTGCGTCGGCGGGCAGCAGGTTCCACTCCTTGCACGCGACTTCGCATGCCTTGCACCCGATGCACACCGTGGTGTCAGTGAAGAACCCCATCGGACTGACGGCCGGTGGCTCGGACGGGCGTGCGAACGCGTAGGAGATCCTGCCGAGTCCACGCGGACGCGACGGCCCCTCTCGCGCTGGTCGATCGACGACCTCGAACTCGGGGATACCGGTCATGTCCTCTCCTGCCAGCCATAGGGTTGCGCGGCCCATGCGGTCTCCGGGATCGGCATCGAGAGCTCGGGTTCCGTCTTGGTCGACACCGGTGTCGCCGAGGCCACGCCGTCGCGTCGACCCGCTCGTAGTGCGCACACGAACGACTTCGCGCCGTGGATGTCCGCGTCGGCGGACAGCAGCATCGCCGTCAGGTCGTTGGCCGACGCGCCAACGGCCTCGCCCTGGTAGCCGAACTGGTTGACGAGGCCAACCGTGTGGACCACACGATCGTGCACCAGCATCGGCTGCAGCCGATCGGTCACCAGCGCACGAGCCTCGATCTCGCCGCGCGGCGACGACACGACCACCCAGCCGCCGTCGTCGATCCCCTCCGCAGCGGCGAGATCGCGATCGATCTCGACGAACATCGCCGGTTGCAGTTCGGTGAGCCAGCTGTCGTAGCGGGTGCTCATGAAGTGTTCGGTGAGGTGATAGGTGGTCGCGACATGGGGGAACGCGTCCGGCCGATCGCTGCGCACGCCGCCGTACGGGTTGTCGGGCGAGTCGACGACTCTGGTGAGCGGATCGGTGGTTCGCTCGTGCATCGACACCGCCACCGGCGTCTCGAAGGGTTCGTAGTAGACGGGGAGCGGCCCGTCGGCCAAGCCGAACGGGGCGAACAGCCACGCGGTTCCATCTGGGTGCACCACGAACGGTCCGTCACCGGGGATCGAGTCGTTGCCCCGTGCGTCGGGGTCGGGTCGCGACGTCGGCGCGAGTGTGGCGGGGAACTGCGGCACGTCGTGGCCGGTCCAGCGGCCGGCGGCCTCGTCCCACCAGACCAGGGCCTTGCGCTCCGACCACGGGCGGCCGGCCGGATCGGCCGATGCCCGGTTGTAGAGGATGCGGATGTTGTCGGGCCAGGCCCAGCCCCATTCGGGGAACACGCCGGCAGCGTTGACCGTCCCGTCGACCCGGGCGCTGAGATTGGTGCCCGGCGCAGGAAAGATCCCGCAGTAGAGCCGGCTGCCACACGCCGTGGAGCCGTCGCCGGCGATCTCTCCAGGGCCCGTCAGGTGCTCGCCCGTAGCGACGCGGTAGCCGTTGATCTCGCGCAGCACCCGCAAAGGGTCGGGCTCGTCCTCGCCGGGGGCGCAATAGTCCCAGGCGAGGTGCTGGATCGGGGCGTCGCCGGGACGCGTCGAGTCCGCATAGAGCTCGCGCAGCCGCCGTCCGAGGTGAAACCACCACCACAGGTCCGACCGACAGTCGCCCGGCGGCTCGACGATCCGATCGTGCCACTGCACCAGCCGTTCGGTGTTCGTGGCGCTCCCGGACTTCTCGGTCGACGCGGCGACCGGCAGCAGGAACACCTCGGTGCCGACCTCGACCGAAGGTGGACCCGACGGGTCGGCGTACCAGACACTCGCGCTCTCGGTCTCGAAGAGGTCCATCACGACGAGCCAGCGGAGCTTGCGCAGCGCCCGGCGGCGCATCGTCGAGTTCGGCCCGGACACGGCGACGTTCTGGCCGAACAGGAACAGCCCCTCGATCGACCCCTCGTCCATCTTGCGGAAGATCGACATGTCGGACATGTCCTCGTCGATCTTCGGCAGCCATGGGTACCCGAAGCCGTTGTCGGGCGTGGCGCTGTCGCCGTACCACGCCCGCAGGAGGCTGACCATGACGTGGCCGAACCCGTCGGCGAACGGGCCCTGCTCGGTGTCGAGCTTCCACATGCCGTCGTCGACGTCGCCGCGGCGAGCACCGTGGAAGCGGCCGTTGGCGAGGTAGTCGTCGAGCGTCGCCTGGCCCTCGACAGCCCGAGGCATCGGCAGATAGTTGGGGAGTGTGTTGTAGAGCAGCGAGATGTCGGTGGCGCCCTGCACGTTGGCGTGACCGCGCAGGGCGGTGATGCCCCCGCCGGGACGCCCGATGTTGCCGAGCAGCAACTGCAGGATCGCCGCGGCGCGCACCGTCTGCGGCCCGGTGCTGTGCTGCGTGAAACCGAGCGCGAATGCGAGGTTGGTCGTCTGCTCGCGTCCCGAGTTGCGGCAGAGCAGTTCGGCGACCTTGACCACGTCGGCCGGCCGGCACCCGCAGACGGCAGCGACCGCGTCGGGGGTGTAACGGTCGACGTGGCGACGCAGGATCTGCAGCACACAGCGCGGGTCGGTCATCGTCGGGTCGGTGCGCGGCAGGCCCGGCGCACCATCGGGGCCCGGTTCCATCTGGTAGTCCCAGGCATGCGGGGCAAGACGGTAGCTGTGCGTGTCCTCGTCGAAGCCGACGAACAACCCCGACTCCTCGTCGAAGTCGTACTCGTCGGAGATCAGCGTGGCTGCGTTGGTGTAGTGGGCGACGTAGTCCTCGAACCAGCGCTCCTCGTGCAGGACGTAGCGGATCATCCCGAGCAGGAAGGCGAGGTCGGTACCGGGACGGATCGCGAGGTGGACGTCGGCGACCGCCGAGGTGCGGGTGTATCGGGGGTCGATGTGGATGATCGTCGCGCCGTTTCGTTGTGCCTCGACCGGCCAGTGGAATCCGACGGGATGTGACTCGGCCATGTTCGATCCCATGATCAGCACGCAGTCGCTGTTGACCATGTCGCGAGGCGGGTTGCTGGCGGCCCCGAAGCCGAAGGTGGGGGCCAGACCGGCCACCGTTGACGAGTGTCAAATCCGTGCTTGATTCTCCACGCCGAGCAGACCGAGGCCGCCCTTGAGCAGCTTCGAGGCGAGATAGATCTCCTCGTTGTCGGCCGCCGACCCGCCGATCATCGCCATGGTCTTGACGTGGTTGACGGTGAGGCCCGCATCGTCCTCTTCGATCAGTCCCTCGTCGCGGGTCTCCTTGACGAGCTGTGCGATCCGCTCGAGCGCCCACTCGATCGACTTGTCCTCCCAGTGGTCGCTGTTCGGTGCCCGGTACTTGAGCGTCGTGATGCGGTGGGGGTTGGCGACGAGCTGCAGGGTGTTGGCTCCCTTGGGGCAGAGCCGACCCTCATTGATCGGGCTGCGGGGGTCGCCTTCGATGTCGACGATCTCGCCGCCCTTGGTGTACGCCAGCTGGCTGCACCCGATCGCGCAGTACGGGCACACCGAATGGTGCACGTCCGCGCCGCGAAGGCGGGTGTGGCTCGAGACGAGGCGGGGGCTGACCGGCTGACGACGGGGCATTGTGTCCTTCTTGGCGAGTCAGCTCCAACCAACCACAGCGATCAGCGGCGCTCATCCCCCGAAGCGGGCGATCTCGCCCGATCGAGACCTCAGTAGCCGGGTACCCGACGGTCCTGGACCACATAGGCCAGGATCAGCGACAACGGGAAGAAGAACAGGCTGAGAATGAAGAACCCCAGCCAGCTGTGCCCCTTCCGCCTGGCGACCCTGGCCGGCCAGAACGCGATCAGGACCCAGATGACGAACGCGATGAAACCGGTGACCCACCACATGGAGTAGTTCCTCTTCTCTTCGTGTGATTCGTGATTCGTGATTCGTGATTCGGCGTTCGCAAGCGTGCTCCCACGCGCTCGGGTCGGCCGTCCGAGCGCTCTCACCCTGTCGCAGGCGGCGGTTCGGGCATGCTTTCCTCGGGTAGGAGGCCCTTCTGGTCGAGGTGGTAGAGCAGCCCGAAGGCGGGGAAGACCAGCACGACGGCGAGGCCGGTGGCGATCGTGACCGCCCAGATGGTGCCCGACGGAGCCGCGCCCGCCTCGACGGTCAGGGTCTCGGGCAGCAGGTAGTCCCACTGAGCGACGCCCCAGGCAACGATCACCGACACCACGGCACCGATGGCCGTGAGGCGAGCACCACGGTGTTGCGCACGCATGAGCAACCAGAGCGTCGCCACGCCGCACACCGCGGACACGATGACGAACACCAGGCCCCGTGACCGCAGCCCGTCGAAGAGGTACTCGGCGTCGTTCGCGAGGACAGCGATTCCGCCGAGCGCGACGACTCCGGAGACGATGCCGGCACCGATCGCGCGGCGACGGAAGTAGTCGACCATGGCGTCGTCGGACAGGCGTCTGGCGTCCCACACCAGGTAGGTGGCCGCGAGGAACGCGACGACGCACACGGCGAGCACCCCGCCGAGGATCGAGGTCGGGTTCACCCAGCTGTCGACGGGGTCGCCTGCGATGCCGCCGTCGGGCACCCGTCCCGACGCGATCCCGCCGACGATCGCAGCCGAGGCAGTACGGCACGAGCAACGACGACACTCCGAAGAACGCACCGAAGGCTCGTCGGTCCCGTGTGTTGAACAGGGCGTGACGGAACGCGAAGCTCGATCCCCGGATCAGGATCCCGAGCGCGGCGATCGTGAGCGGCACGAACATCGTGAGCGTGATCGATGCGAAGGCCTCGGGGAAGCAGGTCCACAGCACCACGAGCACGAAGATCAGCCAGACGTGGTTCGCTTCCCAGACCGGGCCGATCGAGTGATCGATGACCCGTCTCGGTTTCTCGCCACGATCGGTGCCACCGGCCGTGAGGTCCCAGAAGCCGGCACCGAAGTCGGCGCCCCCGAAGATCGAGTAGCCGATGATCGCGATGAACAAGATGATGGCGGCGACGGTGCTCATGGCGCACCCACCGGCGTCTTGTGATCGGTGTCGATGCCGGTGCCGGCATCGTCGTTCGGTCCGTAGGGGGTGGCGTGATCGGCGGAAGACTCGCTGCGGAACCGCTGGCTCATCCGTCGCAGCACGTAGATCGTGGCCGCGGCCAACGCCGTGTACACGGCGACGAAGCCGATGAAGGTGATCCACACGCCGGTGTTCTCTGTGGCCGCCTCCTCGACGGTCATCAGCTCGTAGACGATCCACGGTTGTCTGCCCGACCTCGCTGACGATCCAGCCGGCCTCCATGCAGATCACCGCCAGCACACCACACGACGACGCAACCCACAAGAACAGCCTGCTCTGGGGCATGTCGCGTCGGAACAGCCAGGTGCCACCCCACCAGAGCGCGATCAGGAACAGCAGCGTTCCCAGTCCGATCATGACGTCCCACGCGAGATGCACGGTGTTGACCTGGCTGACGGTGGGGATTGCGTCGGGCGGGAACGAATCGAGACCCTGGATGACGGTGTCGCGCCCGGTGCTCGGGTTCGACAGCCACGAGGCCAGCCCCGGTATCGGGATCCCACCACTGACGGTCCCGTCGTCTTGCAAGCGGCCGAGGATCGTCTCGGGCACGTCGCTCGAGGTCTCGGCCACGAGTTCGATGGCGGCGAACTTCATCGGCTGGTTGTTGAAGACCCAACGAGCCAACGAGTCGCCGACACCCATCTGGAACGGCATCGCGATCGCCGCCACCGTGAACGGAATGATCAACCCCAGGCGGTGGTACCGGTCGCGGCGACCCCGGAGCATCCCGACCGCATAGACCGAGGCGACCAGGAACCCGCCGACGATGTAGGCGGCGAGGATCATGTGCATCGTCATCAACGGCATGGCGTCGTTGAAGATCACGCCGATTGGGTCGACATCGACGACGTTGCCGGCGGCGTCGAGCGTGAAGCCCTCCGGTGAGTTCATCCACGCGTTGGCCGATACCACCGCCGCGCTCCCGAGGATCCCGGTGAACACGACCGGGACACCGGTCCAGAAGTGGGCCCACGGTTTCAGGCGCCGCCACCCGAAGATGTAGATCGAGATGAAGATCGCCTCGGTGAAGAAGAAGATGCCCTCGAAGGCGAACGGAATACCGAAGACTTCGCCCCATTGGCCCATGAAGTCAGGCCACAGCAGACCGAACTGGAAGCGACAGCATCGTGCCGGTCACTGCACCGACGGCGAAGGTCACCGCCATGTACTTCGACCATCGCTGCGCCAGCAACAGGGCATCGGCGTCGTTCTTCTTGATCCCCCGGTAGTTGGCGATCAGCATCATGAGGGCCCACGACACGCCGAGCGGCACGAGGATGATGTGGACCGCCAAGGTGAACGCCATCTGCGAGCGGGCCCATGGGACGGGATCGATCGCACCAACGAGGTCGAGCGCAGCGATCATTGGACGTCCTTCCGTGACGACGGGCGCAGCCGGCAGATCAGCTGAACGTAGGACGGTGACGCGACACCGTCGTCACCCACAATGGCGGAACCGTCCGGAGTCGGTCAGTGGCCGGCTGTCATGGCTCGACCGTGATGACCGCTTTGGTGGTGAGCGTGCCGGCTTCCATGGCCTCGATCGCTGCGGGAACCTGATCGAGGTCGAACCGCTGCCCGATGGCGGGGGTGACGGTGCCGCTGGCAAGGTGGGCGGCGAGCGGTTCGATGTACTCGAGGGATTCGCTGCTCATGAAGAACACGAGCCGCTGCTTGACGAACGGCGACAGCAGCGCCGCTCGGAGCTGGCGTCCGATGCCGCCGGTGAGGCGGTCGCCGCCTTCGCCGCCGACGATCACGAGGGTGCCGGTCGCCGTGAGCGCCCTCCGGAGACGGGAGAGCCTGTTGCGTCCGCCGGTGTCGATGATGAGGTCGTACCGCCGGCTCGCCGTCGTCGATCTGCTCCTCGGTGTAGTCGATGACGTGATCGGCGCCGAGGGCGCGGACGGCGTCGAGCTTGGCGGTGCTGGCGACGCCGGTGACGGTGGCCCCGAGTGCCTTGGCCAGCTGCACGGTGAACGAGCCGACCCCGCCTGATGCACCGATCTACCAGCACGTGCTGGCCTGGTTCGAGGCGACCGACCGTCGTCAGGGCCTGCAGGGCGGTGATGCCCGAGATCGTCGACACTGCAGCCTGGTCGAAGGTGATCGTGTCGGGCTTGTGGACCAGCTTCGATTCCTTCGCCGCTGCGAACTCGGCGAAGGTGCCCGTGCCGATGCCGAACACCTCGTCGCCGACGGCGAAGCGCGTGACGTCGCGGCCGACCTCGACCACGCGACCGGCGACGTCCATCCCGGGTACCGGGTTCTTGGGCTTGGTGAGGCCGAAGCCCATGATCCGGATCAGGTAGGGCATGCCGGTCATGAGGTGCCACACGCCGCGGTCGAGTCCCGCCGCCACGACCTCGATCAGCACCTCGTCGTCGCCGATGGTCGGACGGTCGACCGTGGTGACGTCGAGCACGGCGGCCGAGCCGTAGGTGTGTTGGGTGACCGCTCGCATCGTGGTGCCCTCCGGTGACCGGGTTGATCGGGTCGTGGTGGTCTGCATCGTCACTCCTCGGTAGTCGTACTTTGTACGGGTTGGTTGTCCACCGTAGTCGTACTTAGTACTATTCGCAACGGAGATCTCGGAAGGAGACGTGATGGCGCCGTCCGGCACGAAGAAGGCCGCCACGAAGAAGCAACGCCTCAGCGCCGAGCGGGTGCTCGACGGCGCCATGACGCTCGCCGACGAGATCGGGGTCGACGCGTTCACGATCCGCAAGCTCGCCGACGCCCTCGACACCAAGCCGATGACGATCTACCACCACGTCCCGAGCAAGGACGCCATCGTCGATGGCATGGTCGACCGCGTATTCGCCGAGATCGACCGACCCCCCACCGGCCTGCACTGGAAGCCGGCCATTCGCCACCGCTGCCTGTCGGCCCGCGCAGTGCTGAGCCGTCACCGCTGGGCTGCGCCGCTCATGGAGTCCCGTACCGATCCCGGCCCCGAAACGCTCGGTCACCACGACGCAGTGCTCGGTTGTCTGCGCGGCGGCGGCCTGTCACTCGCGATGACGGCGCACGCCTACGCTCTGCTCGACAGCTACGTCTATGGCTTCGCCCTCCAGGAAGCCAACCTGCCCGCGACCGGCGGCGCCGACATGGCCGACCTCGCAGCGTCGCTCATCGAGCCCCTACCCGAGGGCACCTACCCGCACCTCACCGAGTTCACGACCGAGTACGTCCTCCAGCCCGGCTACGACTTCCGAATGGAGTTCGAATTCGGTCTCGACCTCATCCTCGATGGGCTCGAGCGGTTGATCTGACGCCCGCCTGCTGGATCATCGACCGCGGGCGCGGGCCCACAGGCGGACGCCGAGTGGGTGGTCGGCGCCGATGTCGCTCGGGATCGTTCCGACAGACGGGGACGCGGTCAGTGGTCCCATGGCGACACGGTGATGGCGGGGCCGCTGAGTCGAGTGAGCGCCTCGTCGACGGCTCCGCGATTCGGCAACGCGAGGCCGGTGGCTGCGACCGAGAGGGCGCTTGCAGTGTTGGCGAAGCGGACCGCTGCTTCCCAGTCCGCTCCCTCGGTTCGGGCGACGGCCAGCGCTGCGAGGAAGACATCTCCAGCTCCGGTCTCGTCGACCGCGTCGACGGGGAGCGTCGGGATCTGGCGCGCCATTGCATCGTCCGCAAGGAGCGAGCCGGTAGGGCCGGTCTTGATGACCACGCGCGTCGCGCCGGCGGTGAGGAGTTCGCGCGCCGCGAGTTCTGGCCACAACGGCGACGTGTTCTCGCGTCCGACCAGCTGTGCCGCCTCGCTGAGATCAGGAGTGATGATCTCAGCCGCCGTGAGCACGCCCCGGCTGACCCGTTCCGGAGGCGTGGGGTCGACGAACAGTGGCGCTGCGGATCGGGTCGCAAAGGCAGCGAGTCGGTTCATCGCATCGATGGGGACCTCGGCTTGGGCGATGATGGTGTCGGTGGGTCCGAGCCCCCGCACGTTGGGCTCGATGTCACGCCAGCTCAACAGGTCATTGGCGCCCGGAGCGAAGATCAGCGACCGATGGCGTCCCTCGGTGAGTTCGATGGCGACGAATCCGGTCGGCTGATGGGGGGTGAGGGCGACGGCGCTGGTGTCGACGCCATCGTCGCTGACCGCCCGGAGACAGTTCCGCCCGAACTCGTCGTCGCCGACGCGGCCGATGAGCACGACGTCGGCGCCCAACCGAGACGCCGCGCGGGCGACGTTGGCGCCCTTCCCGCCGGGTTGGGCCAGGTAACGGTCGGCGAGCATGGGCGCCTGACCACTCGATCTCTGCACATTGAAGAGGTGGAGGTCCATGTTCAAGCCGCCGATGACGATGATGCGTCCCATGCCGCTACCTCGACGACGTCGGTCGGGGCGCACCGAGGACCAACGGCACCACCTCGAGTTGCGGAGAGGCGTTCTCGCTGCGCGGGTCCACCCGATGACCGTGGTCGATTCGGCGTGTGGTGGCCACGGTCGAAGGTCCCCCCGGCACGCTCGGCAACCGAGGGGTCGGTACCGGGTGACCGCGCATCGAGCACGGCGGAACGAGCAGAACTCGTCCATCCGCGGGTCATCGCCGGGTTCGATCGGCTCGCGCCGTGGGGCTCTTGGGCAATACTCGTGTCATGAGTACGACACTCGACCCCGAGCTCTTTCTGCCCGAACCCGAACCGGCCGAGGTGCGTTACACCATCATCTCGGTCGACGACCACGTGGTCGAGCCACCACATGTCTTCTCCACCTACATGCAGCCCGGCCTGCGCGAGCGCGGCCCGAAGATCATCGAGACCGATGCCGGCCACGAGGTGTGGAGTTTCGAGGGTCAGGTCTACACCCAGGTCGGCATGAACGCCGTGGCCGGCCGGCGGCCCGAGTCGGTGAAGCTCGAGCCGTTCCGCTTCGAACACATGCGCCCCGGTTGCTACGACGTCGACGCGCGCATCGCCGACATGGACCTCGCAGGCATCTGGGCCAGCCTCAACTTCCCGTCCCAGATCACCGGCTTCTGCGGCCGGGTGTTCGCCGACGCCGACGATCGCGAGGTCGGCATCGACGCGGTCCGGGCGTGGAACGACTGGTTGTTCACCGAGTGGCACCAGCCCTACCCGGAGCGCATCATCCCTGGCGGCATCACCTTCCTCGCCGACAGCGCGGAGGCGGTCACCGAGATCCATCGCAACGCGGCGCGGGGCTTCACCTCTGTCACGCTGCCCGAACGACCTCACGCCGTCGGCATGCCGTCGCTGTGGGAGCGCGACTTCTGGGATCCGATCATGCAGGCGTGTGTCGACACCGACACGGTCGTGTCGCTCCATGTCGGCAGTTCGGGGATGTATCCGTTCCCTGCGGGATCGCCTGCATTGCAGCTCGGAGCGACGCTGTTCGGGCAACTCTCGCTCGGTGCCGCCGCCGAGTGGCTCTGGTCGGAGATCCCGCTGCGGTTCCCGACGCTGAAGATCGCGATGTCCGAGGGCGGCATCGGTTGGGTGCCGATGTTGCTGGACCGCCTCGACAACATCATCGACCGATCCGGCTACGGCCTCGGCTGGGACATCCGACCCGCCGATGTGTTGCAGCGCAACTTCTGGTTCTGCACGATCGACGATCCATCGACCATCGAGCTGCGCCACCGCATCGGTGTCGAGAACATCTGCTTCGAGACCGACTACCCCCACGGCGACAGCACCTGGCCCGGCGTGCAGGACCTGCTCGACGAGGTGTGGGGGCACATCCCGCCCGACGAACTTCGCATGATGTGTTCGGAGAACGCCGCGTCGTTGTACCGGCACCCCCTGCCTGCGGTGGTGTTGCCTCGTGACTAGTCACAGCTTCACGCCGAAACCCGATGCGTTGATGCCCGAGCTGACGCCGCCCCAGGAACTGGTGCTGCTCGCCCGAGCGCTCTGGCGCGAGGGCTACAACGACCATCTCGCAGGCCACATCACGATCAGCCGTGGGGACGGCACCCTGTGGTGCAACCCCTGGCTGTTGCACTGGGAAGAGCTGCGGCCCGAACAGGTCATCGTCATCGATCTCGATGGCAACGTCGTCGAGGGCGATTGGCCCGCGCCGCTCGGTATCCCGCTGCACCTCGAGCTGCACCGGGCACGCCCCGACGTACAGGTGGCCATGCACAGCCATCCGCTGTTCGGCACCGTCTGGTCCGACCTCGGCGAGGTGCCGCCGGTGCTCGATCAGAGCTCGGCGCTCGGCGGCGGGGGTGAGCTCTGCCTCGTCCACGAATACGACGGAACCGTCAACGACGCCAACGCCGCGGCGTCAGCGGTCGCAGCGCTGGGCGACAGCGAGCTCGCCCTGCTGGCCGGCCACGGGGTGTTCGTGCTGGGGTCGACCGTGCGGGCCGTGCATCAACGCGCCGTCGCGCTCGAACAACGGTGCCAGCGCGCGTGGCACGCCCGAGCGATCGCCGGTCCCGACCTCACCTCGCCGTTGCCGGCGACCTTCCTGTCGCAGATGCGCCAGAGCGAAGGCAACGGCTTCATCGGGTTCTGGGAGGCCGCAGTGCGCGCCGAGCTCCGGGCCTGCCCGGACCTGCTCGACTGACGCACTCGACCTCGGGTGTCGGTACCGGCGTCGGCACGGCAGCGCTCCCGGCGCCCCGCTACAGCTGGACCGGGTCGGCCTCGACCGGGGTCCGGACCGCCACATAGACGGCGCCCACGAGCGCGACCCCGGCGGCGACGAGCATCGCCTGGCCGAACCCGGCAGCGATGCCGTCGCGCACCGAGGCCACGAGCTCACCGGCGAATTCCGGATCCTGCTGTTGGCCGGCGATGGCCAGGCCGGCACCCGCCGAGTCGGAC
Source organism: uncultured Acidimicrobiaceae bacterium (assembly GCA_963716795.1). Taxonomy (GTDB): domain Bacteria; phylum Actinomycetota; class Acidimicrobiia; order Acidimicrobiales; family UBA8592; genus CAVQUE01. The sequence continues at coordinate 1,000,706 of CAVQUE010000015.1, forward strand.
ACCGGCTCGAGGAGCTCGGGCGGCAGGGCGGTACTGCTCTCGATCGAGCGTCGATACCCGGCGGTGAGGAACGAACCGATGACGGCGATGCCGAGCGCGCCGCCGAGCTCGCGTGTCACGTCGTTGATCGCCGACGCCACACCCTGTTTGTTGGCAGGGAGCGCTTCGACGATCGCTTCGGTCGCCGGTGGTGCGGCGAGCCCGAATCCGAAGCCGAAGACCAGCACCGCCAGCCCGAACTGCCAGTAGGCCGAGTCGACGCCGACGAGGGAGAACATGGCGGCTCCGGCGGCGAGAATCGCGAGGCCGAGACCCCCGACGATGCCCCGGCCGAAGCGACCGATCAGCTTTGGCGCGAGCGCCGACGCCAGGGGAATGGTGGCGCCGATCGGGAGCAGGCCGAGTCCGATCATCAGCGGTGAGTAGTCGAACACGAAGGCGAGGAACTGCGAGGCGGTGAAGAAGAATCCGAACGCCGCCACGAATTGAAGGAAGATCGACACCGAGCCGGTCGAGAAGCCGTCCAGCTCGAACAACCGGACGTCGAGCAGTGGCTTGTCGGTGCGCAGCTCCCACCACGCGAAGGTGATGAGACCGATCACCCCGATCGTCAGGCCGCCCAGGACGAGCGGGTCGGTCCATCCCTTGAGGGGACCTTCGATGATGCCCAGGGTGAGGGCGCCGATGCCGACCAGCGAAGCGATGCTGCCGATGGGGTCGAGGTTCGACTCGGCCGGGTCGGAGGTCTCGGGGACGAAGAACAGCGTCATCGCGGCGATGGCGATGGCGACGATCGCCGTGCCGACGAAGATCGAGCCGTACCAGAAGGCCTCGATGAGCGCACCGGCACCCACCGAGCCGATCGTGCCACCGACGCTGGCGCTCACGGTCCACGCCGCGATCGCCTGGGTGCGCTTGTCGTCGGGGATGACGTTGGTGATCGTCGACAGCGTGCCGGGGAAGATCAGCGCTGCGCCTGCACCGGAGACGCCGCGGAGCACGACGATGGTCCAGATGTCGTCGGTGAACGACGTGGCGAACGACGAGACGATCAGGATCGCCCAGCCGACCAGCATCAGCCGCTTGCGTCCGAAGCGATCACCCAGGGCGCCGGCAGGCAGCAAGAGCGCGGCGAGCACGATCGCATAGGAGTCGATGATCCACTGCAGCTCGGTCTGCGAGGCCCGCAGTTCTTGGCCGATGGTCGGGATCGCAACGGTCAAGCCGGCGACGCCGGCGATGACCAGCACGACGCTGAGGCACATCGTGATGATGGTGAGGATGGGGCTGGAGTCGACGGGAGGTTCGGCCGCCGACCGCGCTCCGGTCGGCGCGTTGTGGGATGATTTGTTCGTCACGGAACAAACCGTTCCACAACATGGATGCGATGAGCGAGCCGAACCCGAACCCGATCGAGAAACCTCCCGACAGCGACCGCCGGGTCGTCCGAACCCGCCGAGCGATCGGCGACGCGGTCGCGGCGCTGTTCGTCGCCGAGGGCTGGGACGGCGTCACCCACCAGCGCGTCGCCGACCATGCCGGGGTGGGTCGCAACACCGTCTACCGGCACTTCCCGGACCGCACCTCTCTCCTGTTGCACGGTGGCCATTTCGACGACGTCCACCACGCGCCGATCACGGGCGACCTGCGCGTCGATCTGATCGAGGAGTTGAAGGCCTTCCGCCGAGAACTCCATGACGGCATCGTCGGCAATCTGATCGCCGCGATGGTCGAGCGGGCCGATCACGACTCCGAGATCGAACCGATGCGCGATGCCCTCATCGCCGCAGGGACCAGGCAGACCATCCAGCTCATCGAGGCCGCGCAGGGCGCAGGTCGCATGACCGACGCCGTCGACGCGATCGACATGGTCGCCTTCCTCTGTGGTCCGCTCATCTACGCCCGACTCTGCCTCGACACACCGGTGTCCGACGCTGCGATCGAGCACCTCGTCGACACCCACCTGCGGTCGGGCTGACGGCGGGTAGGCACACGCCAGCCGTTCGGGTGGACAGCGATCGAAGCCCGCTCAGCGGAACGCAGCCAGGCGTTCGGCGGTGTCGGCTATGGGGTAGTGGGTGGCGTACTCGTAGCGCAGGCCGTCGTCGATGCCCAGCTGGTCTGCCTGCGCGTAGAGGTCCTTGTAGGCAGCGAGCGAACCCGCGGACTGCGCTGCGATCTGATTCGCGAGTTCGGCGACGGTCTCGTCGAGCTGATCGAGGGGCACGCTGCGGCACGCGAGACCGATGGCCGCTGCTTCGACGCCCTTGACGTTGCGGGCGGTGAGCGACAGCTCGCGAGCCTTGGCCCGCCCGACCGCCAGCGGTAGCCGCTGGCTCATGCCCCAGGTGGGCCGCAGTCCGAACTTCGCATGCGTGTCGGCGAGGGTCGCCTCGTCGGCGACGACCATGAGGTCACACGCAAGCGCCAACTCGAGCGCCCCGGTGAAGCAGAACCCGTTGACCTTGGCGATGGTGACGGCGGTCATCGTCGACAGCCGATGGGTGATCGACCGTGCCGGCACATCGAGGATGTCGCCCACGGCGCCGTCGACGATGGTGCGATCGCCCAGCGCCTTGAGGTCGACGCCGGCCGAGAACGCCCGACCCTCACCGGTGAGGATCACCACCCGGATGGCGGCGTCGGCCTCGATTGCGGCGAGCGCATCGTCGAGCGCGGTGAGCAGCGTCGGGGTGAGCGCGTTGAGCGCCTCGGGGCGGTGCAGGGTCAGCGTCGTGACGGGACCCTCGGTGAAGACCTGCAGCTCATCGGACATGGATGCGTGTGTACCAGCGGGCCGCCGCCACGCGTCGTGCATCGGTCGGGAAGCGCTGCCGTGGCTCGGCCCACGCACCTGAATCGAACGACGACGGCGCGGTAGTCTGACCTGACACACCGTCAGATCAGATTGGGCTCGTATCGTGTCTGTTCCCACCGACCTCGCAGGATCCGACGTCGTCGGCACCGAGGTCGCCGAGAGGCTCACGGCGCTGGTCGCTGCCGGCACCACCCAGCTCGCCCCCGAGCTCTTGCGCGTCGACCTCGACGCCTACCGCGACCCCGTCCGCCACGCCGCCGAGGTCCAGGCGCTGTTCCGCTCGGCCCCCATCGCCGTTGCGCCCTCGGCGAAACTCCCCGACGTCGGTGACTTCACCGTGATCGACATCGTCGACCGGTCACTCCTCGTCAGCCGCGACGAGTCCGGCACCGCCCACGTGCTGCTCAACTACTGCACCCACCGCGGCGCCGTCGTCGTCAGCGGCAGTGGTTGCACCCGGCGTCACACCTGCCCGTATCACGCGTGGTCCTTCGACCCCGGCGGCGCGCTCGTCGGGATTCCGGGCGCTGAGGGATTCGACCAGCTCGACCGAACGACGGCGGCCCTCGTCGAACTGCCCAGCGTCGAAGCGCACGGCTTCATCTGGTGCTGTCTCGACGGCGAGACCGAGGTCGATCTCGACACGCATCTCGGCCCGTTCGCCGCCGAGCTCGACCGCTGGGACTACGGCAGCTTCCACGCCATGGCCGTGATGGATCTCGACATCGACTCCAACTGGAAGGGTGTGGTCGAAGCCTTCAGCGAGACCTACCACTTCCCCTATGTCCACGGCGGCTCGATCGGGCCGGGCGTCATCGGCAACACCGCGACCTACGACCAGTTCGGCGCCCATCACCGCCTCGGCGCGGCGCTGCGTGGCATGCGCGAGGTCGCCGACGGGGCCCGCACCGTCGACGCCCGCAACGACGTGTCGATCATCTACCTGGCGTTCCCGAACATGGTGTTGGCGAACTCGCCCGCGGGTGTCGAGGTGGTCCAGATCACCCCGACCGTCGATCCGCTGCGCTCGCGGCTGCGCCACACGTTCATGCTCCGCGACCTGCCCGCAGACGACACCGAGTGGGAACTCGCCGAACTGTTCAGCAGTCCTGCTGCCGATGCGATCCGCCTCGAGGACGTCCCGGTCCTCACGACCTGTGCGCAGGGCCATCGCGAGGGCCAGCACGGCTCGGTGGTCATCGGCCGCAACGAGCCGGGCGTCCAGAACATCCATCACCAGGTCGCCGCGGCGCTACAGCAGTAGCGCCGGCACGACCGGGCGATCGACCACGACACGGATACCGACCAACAACACGGGCACCGACCGTGCCATCAGGGGGAGACGCAATGACGGGATTGTTGATTCGAGGGGGGACCGTCGTCGACGGCACGGGTGCGCCGGGCCGACGCGCCGACGTGCGCACGCGGGGCGCGACGATCGTCGAGGTGGCGCCCGATCTCGCACCGAGCGACGACGGCACCGACGAAGCGACCATCGACGCCACCGGCGCACTCGTCACGCCGGGGCTCATCGACGCTCACACCCACTACGACCTCGAGATGTTCTGGGACCCGACGCTCGATCCGCTGCCCACCTATGGCATGACCACGATCGTCATGGGCAACTGCGGCCTCGGGCTGGCCCCGGTGCGCGACGACGTCACCGCCGACATCGTCGACCTGTTGTGCTTCATCGAAGAGCTGCCGGTCAGCCTCGCCGGTGACTACGTGCCCTGGGGCTGGGAGACCTGGTCGCAGTACCGCCAGGTCGCCGCACAGACACCGCTGACCGTTCAGCCCTTCGCCTACACGGCGCACAGCGCGCTGCGCGGCGCAGTGATGGGCCCCGACGCCTGGGAGCGCGCCGCCACCGCCGAGGAGGTCGCGGCCATGGCGGCGCTGCTCGACGATGCCCTCGGCGCCGGATCGTTGGGCATGTCGTCCAACTGGTTCGACACCGACCGCGCTCGCAAGCTGGTCCCCAGCAGGTTGAGTGACGACGCCGAACTCGCAGCGCTGCTCGACACCATCGCCCGCCACCCGCACGCCGGCTTCCAGGTGATCGCCCGCGGCGCCGACGATCGCCGCAATGCCCTGGCGATGGCCTGTGGCCGCGGCGTCCGGGCGCTGTCGCTGGGAGACGGGACCGGTGGCGCCAAGGTCGAAGAAGGCCTCGACACCTGGTATCTCGGCGGCGGCAACCAGCCGTTCCAGCCCATGCTCGGCTTCGAGATGTCCATCGCCGCTGCGGCGGTTCCGCCGTGGCACGAGATGATCAACGGCCCGGTCGAGGACAAGCTCGACGCACTGGCGGATCCCGCGTGGCGCGACCGAGCCCGGGCTGCGTGGGACGATCCGTTGCCCGAGCAGAACTCGTTCCGCAGCGAGGCGTTGCATCTGTTCATGCTCACCGACTCCGAGAACGGCACGGGTCCGGTCGACCTGTCGCTGGCGGATCTCGCCGCGCAGCGCGACCAGCATCCATCGGACGCGCTCGCCGATTGGCTGCTCGCCAACGGCATCGGATCGCGCTACACCAAGGCCAACGGCACGGGTCGCGTCATGACCGACGACGACCGTCGGGGTCAGGTCGTCACCGACGCCGCCAATCCCTTCGCCGTCCTCGGCGGTACCGACGCAGGTGCACACCTCACGATGTTCTGCGGGGCAGGCTCGAACCTGCACCTGCTCACCCACTGGGCTCGCGACGACGGGGCGCTGAGCGTCGAACAGGCCATCCACTGCCTCACCCAGCGCAGCGCAACGTTCTTCTCGTTGCACGACCGCGGTGTCGTCGAGGTAGGCAAGCGTGCCGACCTGTGTGTGTTCGGCCTCGACGAGATCGAGACCCGCGCTCCCGAGCGTCGCTACGACCTACCCGGCGGGCGGTACCGCCTGAGCCGCCCCTCGGCCGGCTTCCGTGCAGTGATCGCAGCGGGGACACCGACCGTCGCCGACGGCGAGCTCACCGGCGCCCGCCCGACAGCAATGGGCGACGCGCAGGTCGCCTCGGCCGGCTGAGCAGCGTCCGGCCAACCCGGGCACAGGACGCATCACCGCGGCGGCAGCGTGCGCGCCGCCGCTGGCTCAGCGGGGGGCGAGGGGGCTGGTGGCCGGGTCCCGGAGGGGTAGCAACGCGTCGAAGAGGTTCTCCGGCCGTGAGATCCCGACGATGTAGACCATCGTGTCCGTCACTTCGCCCTCTGCGTGCACGGCCCCGGCCGGCAGGACGAGCTTGTCCCCGGGGCCGAGCTCGATCGCCTCGCCATCTGCGTCGAGGACGTAGCTCGAGCCCTGGAGCACGTACCCGCAGTTGTCGACGTCGTGCCAGTGCAGGGGGAGTTCGTCCATGCGTTCCGAGACGTAGGTGGTCGGCCAGAGATCCAGACGACCGATGTCCGCGAGGACCTCTTCCTTCGTGGTGAAGGCATTCCTGATCACCTGCATGGGGCCTGGTTCCAACGCCACGCTGTACTCCTGTCGAAGAGGTATTGCGACGCTACTCGACGAGCACGCGTCGCCCGGCCGTGGGCGAGCGGGTCGCGGCGTTTCAGATGGTGCGTCGGCGACGGATCCGGAGCTCGAAGCCGCGTGCGGCACCGGCCGGGGTGATCGGTTCGGTCTGGTGCCGATCGGCCTGCCACACCCAGGCATCGATCTCGTCGAGGAGTTCGCGCATCGCCAGCGCCTCGTTGAGCCGCTTGCGAGCGAACACCGCATCACCGGAGGATGCGAACTCGACGTCGACCGCAACATCGCCGCGTTCATCGGCGGCGAGATCGTCGACCAACCGCAGTGCCTCGTCGACGGCGGCTGCCGTCGCCTCGTTCAGCTTCCGAGCCTGCTCGTACTCACGTCCTGATCGATCCCGTGGTCGCACCCGTCAGAGGGTACGGCCAATGCAGCGCGACTACCGTTCGACGGTGGTGCGCGCGTGGCAGGTCACCGGAGTGGGCGAACCCACAGATGTGCTCCGCATCGCGGAGGTCGACCCTCCGACCCCGGGGCCGGGTCAGGTGCGGGTGCGCGTGTCCGCCGCCGGCATCGGCCTGCCCGACGTCTTCATGTGTCGGGGCACCTACCCCATGACCCCCACGTTGCCGTTCACGCCGGGCCAGGAAGTCGCCGGCGTGGTGACCGCAGTTGGGTCCGACGTGACCCTGCCGATCGGCAGTCGGGTGATGGCCGTGACCATGTTCTTCGGTGGCAGCGGCTCGTTTGCCGAGGAATGCCTCGTCTCGGCTGCCAATGCGTTTCCGATTCCGGCCGGTCTCACCGACGCGGAGGCCGCTGGTTTCTGGATTCCCCACCTGACGGCCTGGTGCGGTCTGGTCGACCGAGGTGGGATCGAACCGGGTGATGTGGTCGCGGTGCTCGGGGCCTCGGGCGGGAGCGGCAGCGCGGCGGTGATGCTCGCGAAGGCGCTCGGTGCCCGGGTGATCGCAGTTGCCGGAGGCCCGGACAAGGTGGACTTCTGTCGCGCGCTGGGGGCCGATGACTGTGTCGATCACCACGATGGGCCGATCGCTGCGCAGCTGCGCGACCTGACCGACGGTCGTGGCGTCGACCTCGTCTATGACCCGGTCGGCGGTGACGCAGCCGAAGACGCCGCGGGTGCGCTGATGCGCGGCGGCCGACTCCTGCTCATCGGGTTCGCCAGCGGGCGGTGGCCCGAGATCGCGCCACCGCGCCTGGTCGGCTCGAACACCTCGATGGTCGGCGTCCTGGCGGCCGGCCAGACCCGCGAGCAACTCGAGACCATCCACGGTCGACTCGCGGCACTGGTTGCCGACGGCGGGCTGCGCAGCGTCGTGCAGGCGATCACCTTCGACGACCTCCGCGATGAGCTCCAGCTGATGGCCGAGCGTGCCGTCGTCGGCAAGCGAGCGATGGTGTGGTGATCGTCGGCGGGAGCCAGCGGTCGGTGCTCAGTCCGCCCCGTCGGGAGCGATGCCCCGCTGTGACAGCCAGGCCATCCATGCAGGTTCGTCGGATGTGCGAATCTCGGCTGCCTCGGGACCGTAGAGGTACGACCAGATCGAGACGCTGATCTCGTCGCGGTGTCCCTCGGCGGCGATGAAGGCAGTGCCCGGCGCCGGCACGTCGAGCACCAGCGAGATGTGATGTGCGGGCGACGTCGGCCACGGTGCCGGCGAGTGCCGGGGCATCGGCGGCGGTGACCTCGACCTGGTCGCCGATCGCCGAGATCGGAGGCGACGCCCAGCTCGGCGAGCAGTCGCTGCCACGCCTCGTCGCGGGGCCCGGCCCAGGTGCCCATCGGCAACAGCGCCGTGCCGGCCCGGCCGGCGAAGTGGGTCAGGTGGAGACGGAGGTTGGTGAGGAAGATCTGCCAGCCCTCGGTCATACCGTCGTACTGGTCGTCCCAGTCGGCACCGGTCCCGAAGCCGGAGTTGACCAGACGCACGATGCACGAGCCGCCGTCGCGGGCCTCGACCAGGAACTCGAAGGCCAGCCCCGGGCCGTCGCTCGCGAGGACGATGCGATCGGGGCGGCTCCCACGCCAGCACCCGACCGGTGACGTCCATGCCGGGGCCGAACGACAGCGACACCTCGCCGCCCTCGTCGTTCGTCGATCTCGTGGGGCACGTACCACGACGACACGCCCGGTCCGGTTGCGATCGCAGCCCAGACCTCCTCGGGCGTGCCCGGGACCTCGACGTCGAGTTCGATCGAACGGGTGGTGTCGGATGACGGGTCGTCGGTCATCGGTCGGTTCCCTTCTCAGTCGTGTCTCGTGGGGTCGGGTGGGCCGCGACGACGAGGCGGTGCCAACGGCCCCGGGTGCCGACTCGTCGTGGTAGCGACCGACGAGGGCGGTGATCGCCGTGGTCAGTTCGGCGGTGAAGGCGGCGCGGTCGGCTGCGGATCCGAAGCGGACATCGGCATCGATGGCAAGCGTGGGCAGCTGCTTGCCGGCCTGGTCGGCCCCGCGGGTGAGGCTCCCGAGTTCGTTGATCATCCGGGCAGCCAGTGCGATCAGATACTGCGCGGACGGCGTGTCGATCGATCTGAGGTCGGGCGCGGCGTCGGCGAGCGAGGCCGGAGCGATCACATAGGAGCGGGCGGTCGCGACAACGACCCGTTCGGTGAGGCCGCGTCGAGGACGCTCTTCGACGAGCTCGACGAGCCCGTGGTCTTCGAGGGTGCGGAGGTGGTAGTTGATCTTCTGGCGGGACTCGCCGAGCGCGAGGGCGACCGTGGTCGAGGACCCGGGCTCGGTCAGCGCTGCCAGGATTCTGGCTCGCAACGGATCGCACACGATCGCCGCCGTCTCTGGGGTGTCGATGACCGCTACGTCGAGCACGGGCCGAATCTAGATTTGAAAATACACATTGTCAATTGTGGGCGACGCCCTCACCGTTGCAGTCGTCGATGTGATGGCAGGACGCCGCAGCGAGTTGCTGGATGGACCACCAGGTCGCCTGATCGTGCGTTTCCTGGGTTCGACCCTTGGCGCGGGCGTTGGCGATCGTGTCCTCGGTGCTCAGCGTCACGGGCCGAAGCCCTCAGGTCTGGCATGGTGAGGTCATGCAGCTCGGGATCCATCTGCCGCAGTACGGACGCGCCGCATCGCCGCAGGCCATCGCCGACGTCGCCCGACGTGCCGAGGAACTCGGCTACCGCGACGTGTGGGTGTCCGATCACGTCGTCCAACCCGCGGACCAGGGCTACCCCTCGCCCTATCTCTACGAGCCACTGCTGACGCTCGCCTGGGCTGCAGCGGCGACCGAGACCATCGGGCTCGGGACCAGCGTGCTCGTCGTGCCCCAATACCACCCGCTCACGCTGGCGAACGCGCTCGCCAGCCTCGACAAGCTGAGCGGTGGCCGACTGACAGTCGCCGCAGGCGTGGGGTGGTCTCGAGCCGAGTACGAGGCACTGGACCAGGACTTCGCCACCCGCGGCGTGCGCCTCGACGAGGCGCTCGACATCTTCCGTGTGGCATGGGGCGCCGACCCGGTGAGCTTCGACGGAGCGCACTACGACTTCGCCGATCTCAAGATCCAGCCGAAGCCGGCCCACGACATCCCGATATGGATCGGCGGCGGGAGCGAGCCGGCGCTCCAGCGAGCCATCCGACACGGCGACGGCTACCACGCCATCAGCACCGCCCCCGACGATCTGGCCCCGATCATCGATCGCCTACGGGCCGAGCGCCCGGGCGATGACTTCGTGATCTCCTACCGGACGGGCTGGGACCCCCAGGGCATGGACCCCGCCGTCATCGTCGACGAAGCCGCCGCCTACGCCGCAGCCGGCGTCGAGCACGTCGTCGCTGCGCCCTGGCGCACGACGGCCGAGGACTGGATCCGCTCGATGGAGCTGCTGATCGAGCTGGTCTGAGATCCAGGTCTCCCGATGGGACGCGATCGACGCTCGTGTCTCGGCAGTCAGGCGACAGCGGCTGGTGACGTTGGCGTTCCGTGCGACGAGTGAACCGCGTGTCGGGTTGTGGGTGGCGATCAACTCAGCGGGCCCCGGTGAGGGTGGGGAGGAGGGCGTCGGCTACGGCAGCGGGTCGTTCCTCGTGGGAGAACAGGCCCGCATCCTGGATGACCTCGAGCTGTGCATCAGGGAACTCGCCGACCATCGTGCGGGCTTCGCCCACGGGGAAGAACGGGTCCTTCTCGCCCCAGACCAGCTGGACCGGCACGTCGATCCTGCGGTGGATCTCGGTGAGGTCCGTGACGTAGCTCATGTCGAAGCTCCGGAGCACCGTGGCAGCGGCATCGCGTCGGGTGGGGATCTGGTGCAGGGGTTCGAAGAAGAACTCGTCGAACTCCCCTTCGAGCAGTGATCGATCGACGAAGGCGTCGCCGAACACCATGCGCAGGCGGCGGACCCGTCGGTTACCGGCCACGAACCCGACGCCGGCGCTGAGTCCCGGGAGGCGACGCGCTGCGACGAACGACGTGAACCGCCAACTCGGCTTGGCGGGCTCGGTGTTGATCAGGCCCATGGCGCGCAGGCGGTCGTCGCCGACCATGGCGTGGCGGGCGATCATGCCGCCGCTGTCGTGGCCGACGACGGCAACCGAGTCGAGCTCGAGGAGACCGACGACGCGCCGCACGGTCTCGATGTGCTGCGCGATCGACATCGGGGTGTCGGCGTCGAAGCGGCTCGACCCGGCCGAGGGGAGGTCGATCAGGTGGCAGGTGACGTGGTCGACCAGGTGAGGCAGGAGCTTCCGGAAGGTCGCCGAGCTGACGGGCCAGCCGTGCACGAACAGCACGTCGGGCCCCGAACCGACGCAGCGGTAGGCGGCGTCGCCTGCGCCGACATCGAGGAACCGGTCGGGTTCGCGGCGAAACAGATCGGCTGCGTCGGCGTCGGTCAGTGTGGGCATGGTGGCTCCCTGGGCGGGTTTGTAGTGACCACTGCGAAACATAGTTGCAGTGATCACTACAATCAAGCCTCGATGGGCTACAAGCACACCAAGGAGGACATCCTTCGGGGTGCGCTCGCAGCCGCAGTCGATCACGGGCTCAGCCAGCTGACGTTCGGGCGCCTCGCAAAGAGCCTGGGCATCAGTGACCGCGTCGTCGTGTACTACTTCCCGACCAAGGACGATCTGATCAGCGAGGTGATCGTGTCGATGGGGATCGAACTCCAGGCGACCCTCGGCGCGGCCTTCGCCGACACCGCCGCTGATCATCGCGAATTGGTCCGCGCCGCATGGCCTGTCGTTGCGAGCCCCGATGCCGACGCGGTGTTCGCGCTGTTCTTCGAAGCCAACGGCCTCGCCGCCGCCGGCCGCGAGCCCTATGCCGGACTGTTGCCGCAGTTGATCGAGGCGTGGGTCGCCTGGGCCAGCGCCTTCATCGACGGGCCCCCGCCGCACAAGCGACGAGAGGCCGAGGCTGCGATCGCCCTCCTGGATGGGCTCCTGTTGTTGCGACAGCTCGCAGGCACTGACGCTGCGGATCGAGCTGCACGAGTACTGGGGGTCTACGGCGGCTGAGTCGGATCGGGTTGCGAAGGCTCATCCGCCCTCGAGGAGTCGCCCCAGGAGCTGGTCGAGCACCGCGAGGTCGTCGGCGTCGAGGGTTGACCCCATCAGACGTCGGATGTCACGGGTGTGTGCAGCGGCCATGCGCCGGTGGAGTCGAGCCCCCTCCGGAGTCAGTGCCACGAGCACTTCGCGCCGGTCGTGTTCGCCGTGCGATCGGGCGATGAGGCCGGCGTCGGCGAGACGCCCGACGATGCGGTTGCACGAGCTGTTGGCCACGAGCAGTCGTTCTGCGAGTTCGCCCATGCGGATGGGTCCTGCGTGGAGGTGGATCTGGTGGAGCACGTCGTAATCGTCGAGCGAGCGTCCGTACTCGGTACGGAAACGGCGATCCATCGCCTTCGTCGCCAGGCGGTGGAACCGCACGAGACGCTCCCAGGCGTCGACGGCATCCGGTTCGGGCATGACCCGACCCTAGCAAGTATTTCCGAACGGAAATAATGACGAGGTCTGCAGGGTTCGGTGGGCCATGACTGATTCCATCGACATCCGCCGCTCCGCCGATCGGTTCCACACCCGGGCCGGTTGGCTCGACTCCAAGCACTCGTTCTCCTTCAGCAGCCACTACGCCCCCGACAACACCAACCACGGTCAGCTACTCGTCCTCAACGACGACCGCGTGGCCGGCGGCACGGGCTTCGACACCCATCCCCATCGCGACATGGAGATCGTCACGTGGGTTCTCGACGGCGAACTCGAGCACAAGGACTCCGAGGGCAACCTCGGCATCATCTACCCCGGCCTGGCACAACGCATGAGCGCGGGCCGCGGCATCTGGCACTCGGAGAAGAACGCGAGCGCGACCGACGAGGTCCACTTCATCCAGATGTGGGTTGTGCCCGACACGGCATCGATCGACCCCGGCTACGAGCAGCTCGACATCAACGACCAGCTCGCGACCGGTGGGTTGGTGCCGGTGGCATCGGGCCAGGGCCACGACGGCGCCATCCGCATCCACCAGCGCGAGGCCGTTCTCTGGGCCGCCCGTCTGGATGTCGGTCAGCAGGTCACGGTGCCCGACGCGCCCTTCGGTCACGTGTTCGTGGCCCGCGGACGCGCAACCATGGAGTCCGTCGGCGTGCTCGAGACCGGCGATGCCGTCCGGCTCACGGCCGCCGGTAGCCCGACCCTCACCGCTGACGACGACGCCACCGAGGTCCTGATCTGGACCACCGGAGCGATGCAATGATGCGACCCATGGATGATCCGCACGGAGCAAGGCGCCGTCATGGGTGACGTGGTCGAGCTGTTCATCGACCCCCGGATCCGGCCTGTCGGCAACGGCACGGTCCAGCGCCTCCTGCCGTTCCGGCTGCGCCGCATGATCGGGCCGTTCGTCTTCGCCGATCTGATCGGTCCCGATGAGCTGGCGCCGGGCTCGGGCATCGACGTCGATGCGCATCCCCACATCGGCCTGTCGACGGTGACCTACCTGTTCGACGGACGCATGGTGCACCGGGACTCGACCGGTGCGGTCCAGACGGTCGAACCCGGGGCGGTGAACTGGATGACCGCGGGGTCCGGCGTCACCCACACCGAGCGTTCGCATCCCGACGACCTCACGATCACCCGGACGATGCACGGACTCCAGACCTGGGTGGCGCTGCCGACCGAAGCCGAAGAGACACAGCCCTCGTTCCAACACGCTCGCCGCCCAGTCGATACCGAGCGAGGCATTCGGCGCATCGAGCGTGCGGGTCGCAGCCGGTTCGGGTTGGGGTCTCGATTCGCCGGTGGTCGGCTCGTCGCCGCTGGTGCTCGCCGAGATCAGCCTCGTCGAGGGCGCCCCGGTGCCTCTGGCAACCAGCCATCGCGAGATCGCCGTGATCGCAGTCACCGGCGACGTGCGGGTCAACGATCAGACGATCGCTCCCGCCCGCCTCGCCGTGATCGCCCCCGACGCGTCCGCCTCCCTGTCGGGAACGGGTACGGCGATCGTGCTCGGCGGCGAGCCGGTCGGCAAGCGCCACATCTGGTGGAACTTCGTCCACAGCGACCCCGACCGCATCGAGGCTGCCAAGGCCGACTGGGTCGCGCAGGCGTTCCCGACCGTCCCTGGCGACCACGATCCGTTCGTCCCGCTCCCGGGCTGACGATGCATCGGGGCATCGGGCCCGGCTGCGTTCTGCTACACCTGTTCGCAGTACCGGTCCGGAACCGTTCGACAGGGGGAAGGCACGGAGATGGCGTCGTATCCGAAGCACATCAACCACGAGCTCAGCCCCATGGCGTGCCCCGTCGACCTCGACGACGTCGATCTGTTCGGCGAGGGCGCCCAGGAGCACTGGTACGAGATGTACGAGATCCTCCACCGCGACGCCCCGGTGCTGCGCATCCCGGGCCGGGGCTGACGCCGGGAACCGATGCGTTCGTGCTCACCAAGCACGCCGACATCAACCTCGTGGTCCGCGACCCGAGCGCTTTCCGAGCCTCACCCAGCGCCGTATCGGCGAGTACGCCGACCAGGGCCTCACCCCCGAGGACACGTTCGCGCGTACCACAACCTGATGCAGGCGGCGATGGTGTCGCTACGTCCCACCCAGGAGCTCTACATCCGCACCGCAAGGAGCTCACCGACCCGTGGGTGGGCACCGGAGCGACGCGCAACCGGGACGATGATCGCTCGCCACGCCCACGACCTGATCGACGAGTGGATCGACGACGGCGAGGTCGAGTTCGTCAGCCGGTTCGCCCGGCCGCTGCCCCAGCGGGTCTTCGCCAGCATCCTGGGCTTCCCACAGGAGGACATCCCGCAGCTCGCCGAGTGGGGCGATGCGGTGGTCACGGCGTTCGTGCACGGCGACGGGCTGCACCACACCCTGCGAGCCCGAGCAGGCCGCGGAGATGATCGCCCGCCTCGACGGCTTCCAGGACTACATCTACGACCACGTCACGGCCAAGCGCCAGGACCCCCAGGACGACATGGTCAGCTTCCTGTGCGACGTCCACTACGAGGCGCTCGACCGCAAGCTGACCGACATCGAGATCGCGGGCATCGTCCACGCCATGATCATCGGTGGCCTCGAGACCACGCAGTACGCGCTCGAGGAGCAGGCGCAGTTGCTGTGTGAGAACGGCGGCATGTTCGATCGGCTGCGCGAGGACCGGTCGAAGGTCCGGGCCTTCACCGAGGAGGCGATGCGGCTGCGTTCGCCCACCCACGGTCTGTCGACGCGCATCACCGCCAAGGACGAGGTCTTCCAGGGCACCGAGGTCCCGGCGGGGTCGTTGCTGCACCTGCGCTTCGGTGCTGCCAACGTCGATGGTGACGAGTTCGAGTGTCCGTTCGACGTCGATCTCGACCGCCAGGGCGTCACCCGTCACGTTGCGTTCTCGGCCGGACCACGGGTGTGCCCGGCGCCAACCTGTCCCGGGTCGAGCAGCAGATCGCCTGGGGCGTGCTGCTCGATCGGCTCGAGTCCATCGAGTACAGCGACGACAACGACTGGATGCACCAGCCCGGCATCATGCTCGGCACGCTTGAAGGTGAACGTGCGCTTCACCAAGGCCGACCCGCCGATGACCCTCGGCGCGAGCCGCGAGCCCACGCTCGACTGAGCGTGTCGGGCGACGCTCGTCAGGTTCCGGCGGCGTGCTCGGCGGCGCCGGTCACTCGCCGGGGGCGTCGCCGGCGAGACGGGCTGCTGCGTCGACGACGATGCGCACCGAGCGCTGTTCGACCTCGGCGATGACCGATTCGTCGGGGATCTCCTGGGTGTGACGGTTGACGATGACCCCGGCAACACAGCCTGCCCGGAACCCGTTGGCCGAGCACATCGTGAACAGCGTGGCGCTCTCCATCTCGTAGTTGCAGCACGCCGAGGGCCTGCCACTCGGCCAGGCTGCCCTGGAGGTGGCGTGGGACGTAGCCCGACACCGTGTCGTAGCGCTCCTGGCCGGGTAGAAGGTGTCCGCCGATGCCGTGATGCCGATGCGGGGCTCGACCCCGTCGGCTCGGGCCGCCGACCCGAGCGCCGTGGTGCAGGCGAAGTCGGCGACGGCCGGATACTCGAGCGGAGCGAAGTGGCGGCTCGCACCGTCGAGGCGCACCGCGCCGGTCGTCACCACGATCGTGCCGACCTCGATGTCGGGCTGGATCGCACCGGTGGTGCCGACCCGGAGGAACGTGCGGACACCGAGCTGGGCGAGTTCTTCGACGGCGATCGACGTCGACGGACCACCGATGCCGGTCGAGCAGACGACGATCGGCGCGCCACCAGCGGTGCCCCGATGGCTCGTGTACTCGCGGTTCGACGCCAGGAAGGTGTCGTCGTCGAGGAGTGCGGCGATGCGCGGTACCCGTCCGGGGTCGCCGGGCAGGATCGCCACGGTTGCCCCGGCGAGGTCGTCGCGGGTGAGCCCGAGATGGAAGACGTCGGCCATGGCGCCACGGTAGTTCCCGCTCGAAGATCCAGCTCCGACCCCGTGCCTCGGGCTCCGGTGTGCCGCAGCGTGGAGGTCGGCGCGCCCGGCCGGCGTCACCCTTCGGGACGAACGACGGTCGACCTGGAAGACTGCGAACCGGTGAGTTCCCCACTGCGGAAGGCGACTGCGATGCACGAACCGGAGTCAGAGGCGACGGGGTCGCCTCGCGCCGTCGTCGCAGGTGGCGGCGTCGCGGGCATGAGCGCTGCCCACGAACTCAGCCGACGCGGCTTCGACGTCGTCGTGTGCGAGGCCCACGCTGTCGCCGGCGGGAAGGCTCGCAGCATCCCCGTTCCCGGGACCGGAAGCGGGGGCCGACCCGATCTGCCGGGCGAACATGGCTTCCGGACCTTCCCTCGCTTCTATCGACACCTGGACGACACGATGCGGACGACTCCCGCTGCGGGCGGGTCGGCCTACGACCACCTCGTGGACACCACCCGACTCCTGGTCGCCGGCGCCGGCGTCGCACCCGTCGCGATGCCCGACCGACTGCCGCACGGCGTCGGTGGCATCGTTGCGTGGCTCGGAGAACTGCTCGGCCCCGAACTGTTCGGTTCCCTCGAGGCCGGTGAAGCCGAGTACTTCGCCGACCGGATGTGGCAGCTGCTGACGTCGTGCCCCGAGCGTGCGATGGCCGACTACGAACACCAGTCGTGGTGGGACTACGTCGGGGCCGCCGATCGCAGCGCCGCCTATCAGCGATTGCTCGGCGTCGGGCTCACGCGCTCGCTGGTCGCCGCCCGGCCGACGCTGTCGAACGCCAAGGTCACCGGCGACATCTTCCTGCAGCTGGTGCACGGGATGATCACCCCCGGGCGCAGCACCGACCTGGTTCTCGACGGGCCGACGAGCGAGGTGTGGCTGGAGCCGTGGCTCGATCACCTGCGCGGGGCGGGTGTGGACTATCGCACCGGTCACCGCCTGGTCGAGGTCGCAGTCGAGGACGGCACCGTCGCCGGGTTCACGTTCGAACTCGACGACGGGTCCCGCGTGGTCGAGTCGGGAGACGTCTACATGCTGTGCCTCCCCGTGGAAGTGGTGGCCCGGCTGCTCCAGGACCCGGCGCAGCAGCCCGTGCTCGACGCCGATCCATCGTTGACGAGCATCGTCGAGCTCGGCACCGCCACGGCGTGGATGAACGGCATCCAGTTCTACCTCCGCGACGATGTGGCGTTGGCACCCGGCCATGTGCTCCTGCTCGACTCGCCGTGGGCGATCACAGCCATCTCCCAACAGCAGTTCTGGAGGTCACCGCTGCGCGACCGGGGCGACGGCACCGTCGCCGGTTGCATCTCACTCGACATCTCCGACTGGCAGAAGCCAGGTCGGACCGTCGGCGCGACCGCTGAGTCCGCCACCCGCCGGCAGATCTTCGACGAAGTGTTCGCCGAGCTGCGCGACGCCGTCGGACCCCTCGGCGTGGACCTCACTCCCGAGAACCTGCATTCGTGGTTCCTCGACCCCGACATCGCCGACGTCGATCCCGGCGACCGGAGCACGCGCGTCGATGCCGAGCCGCTGTACATCGCCGAGGCGAGCTCGTGGGGCCTGCGGCCCGACGCCACGACGGCTGTTCCGAATCTCTTTCTCGCATCGGACTATGTCCGCACCCACACGCAACTGCCGACGATGGAGGGTGCGAACGAGGCCGCGCGCCGGGCCGTCAACGGCGCACTCGCCGCGACCGGATCGACAGCCGAGCCGTGTCCGATCTGGCCGCTCCATGTCCCGTGGTACGCCAGGCTGATGCGTTGGTTCGACCATCGCCGATTCGTCCGGGGACGTCCGTACCACAGCGAGTTCCCGGCCGTGATCTCGGCGGCCGCCCGGACCCTGCACACCGTGGAGCGGTTCTGGCGACACGTCGAACCCGGCGGCGGATCGCCACGGCGGCGTCTGTCGGTACCGAAGCCACTCCGCAGGCGGCGATGACCGAACCGGCGCCGGCACCAGGGGGCGGGCTCGAGCGTTTCCGTCCACTGCTGCTCGCCGCGCACGGCGTACCGGCGGATCCTCCCGCACAGGTCGAGTTCAGCGGCGCGGTGCTCTTCGCCGACATCGCAGGTTTCACGCCCCTGACCGAGCGTCTCGCCGAACACGGCCGAGAGGGCAGCGAGTTGCTGTCGGACGTTCTCACGGGTTTCTTCGGTCAGCTGATCGACATCGTCCTCGACCATGGGGGCGATGTCTGGGCGCTGGCGGGCGACGCGCTCCTCGCGATCTGGGACGGGGGACCCGATGACGATCTCGCCGGCGCGGCCCGAGCCGCCGCCACCGCAGGGCTCGTGGCTCATGACCGCCTCGGCGACGTGCACACCCCCGACGGGGGGCGCATCGCGATGCGCTCCGCACTGGCGACCGGCGCCATGTCGCTGCGGGTGCTGGGCCGAGTGGGTCTCCCGGTGCCGTTCCTGGTCGGCGAGCCCTTCGACGAACTCGCCCGGCTCGACAAGGCGGGCGTCGAGGGGGCCCTGACCACCGACGCGCGCACGGCGCGGCTGCTGTCGGCCGAGCGAACGAGCGAACAGCCGGGTGACGAAACCGAATCCGCCGAACGGGTCTGGCGTGTCGATGCTCCCGCTCGGGTGCCATCGATCCGCCCGCTGGTCTCGGTGCGACCCGACGCTCTGGTGCCCGAGGTCGTGGGGGCACGCATCGGCGCCGGTCTCGGCGATCTGCTCGCCGAGTTCCGGCGGCTCCACGTGCTCTTCGTCAACGTCGAGGGGTTGGCAGCGCGCGACCCCGCGACGCAGACCGAACTGGTCGCCGCGCTGCAGGGCATCGCGGACGACCTGGGCGGCATCGCCCTGCGGTTCCTCGTCGATGACAAGGGAGCGACGCTGATCGTCGGCTTCGGGCTTCCCGGCGCCACTCACGACAACGATGGCATACGATCGGTTCGGGCAGCGCAGGCCGCATCGGAGGCCCTCGTCGGGCACGGCTTCACCGGCGGCGTCGGTGTGGCTGCGGGAATCGCCCATGTCGGCCCGGTGGGCAATGCTCGTCGGGCCGAGTACACGATCTCGGGCATGGTGATGAACCGTGCCGCGCGTCTGATGCAGCGGTCAGTGGCGCGAGACGGCGCAGCCCCCATCTCGATGGATGACCAGACGGTCGCTGCACTGAACGGTGCCATCGCGACGTCGCATGTCGAGCTCGTGGCGCTCAAGGGCATCGCGGAGCCAGTGGCGATCCACGAACCGGTCGGTGGGTTGCAGGATCGCCGACAGGTGGCGCTGGACCGCCTGGTGGGTCGCGGACGCGAGCGCGCCGTGCTCGCCGAGGCGGCCACCGCGGCGGCGGCGGGAGCCGCAGCGCTCGTGGTCGTCCGCGGCGAGGCGGGGATGGGCAAGTCGGCCGTTGTTCGCCTGTTTCTCGCCGACCTCGCCGGGAGCGATCGTCCCGGCGGACCCCGTGTTCTGCGTGGAGGGGCGAGTTCCATCGAGCGAACGGCCCCATATCGGCTGTGGCGTCCGATCGTTGCCGCGTGCTTGGGCCTCGGCCCCCGCTCGATCGGTCGCGACGAGGTGATCGCCGCGACGAGACGAACCCTCGGCCCCGATCCTCGGGTGGCTGCTGCGGTGTTGGTCGCCATCGGATCGGGCGACACCGATGGGCACCTCGATGAATTGAGCCCCGAAGGCCGTGCTCGGCTGGTCCAGGACGCCGTGCTGGGCCTCCTCGACGCTGCCGCCGGAGGCTCGCCGTTGACGGTGGTGCTCGAGGACGTCCAGTGGGCCGACACATCCTCGTGGTTGCTGTATCGCCGAGCGGTGCGCGAGCTCGATACGACGCTGTTCATCGTCACCGAACGCCGCGCGGACGACGGGGTGGCTGGGGCCGGTGAGCATCCCGGGGCCGACCATCGGGCGCACATCGAACTCACCGAGCTCGACGAGCAGGCCGTGGCGGCGCTCGGCGCGGTGGCGCTCGGCGTCGATCGCCTGCCTGCAGTCCTGACCTCCTTCGTCCACGAGCGGTCGACGGGTCATCCACTGTTCGCCGAGCAGCTGCTGATGACGCTGGTCGAGCGGCGGTGCGTGCTCGTGAGCGACGGAACCTGTCGCCTCGCGGTCTCGGTTCAGACGCTCGACACCCTCGAGCTGCCCGACACCCTGCAGGGGCTGCTCAATCGTCGGATCGACGAACTCGCACCGGAGGCGGCGCTGACCCTGCCGCGTCGCGAGCGCCATCGGTCGCTCGTTCGACGAGACCAGCCTCTCGGCAGTCCATCCCGACCCCGGCGACCTGGCGGCGTCACTCGATGCCCTCGTGGAACGGAATCTGGTCGAGATCGTGGTCGACGACCGGGCGCCGACGATGCGCTTTCAGCACACGCTGATCCGCGACGCGGCGTACGGGCTGATGAGCTTCCGGCAGCGTCGTGCCCTCAACGAGTCGATCGCATCGTGGTACGAGGGTCCCGACGGGGGCGGGATCGTGCCCGCACGGCTCGCACACCACCTCCTCGAGGCGGACCGGCCGGAGCACGCGCTGCCCTACCTGGCGGCGGCAGGGGAGCAGGCGCTCTCCTCGGCCGCGTATCAGGAGGCATCCGGCTGGTTCCGTCATGCCATCACGTTGGGTGGCACCGACACCGAGCGGGCCACCTGGTTCGCGCAGCTCGGCCGATCGGAGCGGTTCCTCGGCCGGCTCCACGAGTCCGAGCGGGCCCTACGCCGCTCGCTGGATCTCTCGGGTGTGCCGTTCCCGACGGCGCGGCGGTTGCCCGGCGCCCTCGGTCGGTCGGCATGGCGCCAGGCGTCCAACCGCCTGGGGCGACAGGCCCCCCAGCATCACGCCGCCGAGCTGGTCGTGCGGGTCCACGAGGATCTGACGAGCGTCTACTACCTCGACAATCAGGCGGTGCCGACGATCATGTCCGTTCTCGAGCAGCTCAACGCTGCCGAGACGCTGGGCGATGCCGAGGGCATGGTCCGCGGCTATTCGACGATGGCCAGCACCTGCGAGCTCCTCCTGTTGTCGCGAGCTGCCCATCACTACGAGCGGCTCGCAGCCGAGCTGCTCGAGGGTTGCGCCCCCCGTGTCGAGGCCGTGTATCACCAGTTCATCGCCATCCACTTTCTCGGATCGGGCGGCAGGTGGGACGAGGCCCTGTCGTCGTTCGGTCGCGGGCAGGAGCTCTGGGACGAGCTCGGAGAACCGTTCCTCGCGCTCGAGTGTC
Source organism: uncultured Acidimicrobiaceae bacterium (assembly GCA_963716795.1). GTDB lineage: Bacteria > Actinomycetota > Acidimicrobiia > Acidimicrobiales > UBA8592 > CAVQUE01. The sequence continues at coordinate 1,022,168 of CAVQUE010000015.1, forward strand.
AGTCCCTGCGGGCGACGACGGAGTTCCTGTGCGGGCGCGGTTCGGGTCACGACGGTCTGTCGTCGGCGGTCCGCGAGCGGGCGATCGCGAGCGACCAGGACGTCCTCGAGGCGATGGCCTGTATCGAGCTCGCCGTCCTGGCGAACCGGCGTGGCGACGCTCGCGCCGCGCTCGATCACCTCGAGCGTCCGCTTGCGCTCGGCGCGGAGGTCGGGCAGATCCAACGGGTCTGGGCCCGTGCCATGGAGGCAGCAGCGCTGCATCTCGACGCCGCACCCGAGAGCCTCGACGCCGCGGAGGCATGCCTCGTCGAGATGGAACGGCTCCGCCCGCTCGCGCCGTACAACCTCGACGCCTACTCGATGCTGGCCGATCTCGGCACCGATCTCCTCGCAGGTGGCGGTGCTCCGTGTGCGGGCCGGCGCGCTCGCTCCATCGCCCGCCGCTCGACCATGCAGCTGTGGCGCTTCGCGCAGTCCTACCGGATCGGGCGACCCCGCGTGCTCGTCACCCTGGCCGAACGACGCCTGGCTGCCGGCAGGCTGGGCGCCGCAGCCATGCTGGCCCAGCGAGCCGCTGCGTCGGCGCAACGCATGGGCATGGGCTTCGACGAGGCCCGTGCCGCCCTGGTGAACGAGGCGGCAGCAGCGGGTGAGCTGCGTGTCGCCGTCGATCGGCGACGCACGTCGGCACTGCTGGCCGCGGCGGGCGACGGCGTGCAACGTGCGCGCGTCGATGCGATCGCACGTCGTGGCTCGCATCGGCGGTCGACCCGTTGAATCCACGGCGTGTGTGTGGTCACTCGCCAGTGCCGTAGGCGAGTCTCGGAGCGTCGACGGTCAGGTTGGCGGGGCTTTCCAGAACGGGGAGCTGCCGTCGACGCGCATCTGGAACCCGAGCTCGAGCCCGAACGGCACGTCCTGGGCCACCAGCCCGAGCTCGTCGACCAACGGGTGCGAGTCGAGTACCTCCGGCTCGAACCGGTAGGCGTGCGAGAGGAGACGGAAGGACACGTCGTCGGCCTGGCTCGGGGTCTCGTGCAGCGCTCGATACACCGCCGTCGTCGGGTCGACCTGGTTGCGTAGCTGGCGGATGAACAGCGACGTGAAGTGCCCGTCGTGGAGGCCGCCCCACATCTCCTCGAGCAGTGACCACCCCGGCAGCATCCATCCGTGGCCGAGTTGGTGGCGGAGCCACGAGAGCAGATGATGGAGCTCGTCACCCTCGGGGGCACCGACGGTCGTCGGAACCGTCGGGGCGACGGTGAGGAGGGGTCGGCGGACGGCTTGGTTGTCGGGGTGGAAGTCGCCCCCGAGGACCTCGAGCGTGATCGGACCGGGATCGGAACCGGCCGCCGGCACGTCGAACCATCCCCAGTCCTTCGGAAAGCCGAACGTGGTGCGGCCGATCGTCAACGACACCGGGTTGTCGACGAAGATGTAGGGCACCCAGGCGCAGACCTGGTCGAGGGTCCGTACGCCGAGCCGGTGGTGACCGACACGGCCGACGAACATGAAGAGGCTGACGGCGCGTTCGACCATCCACCCGACGTCGGTCCACGGTGGCGTCTCGCAGCGCATGTCGGTGGCCTCGCCGACAGTGACGAAGACGTGGTCGCTCAGCACCCGATACTCGTGAGCGCCGTCGGTGGGGTCGGTGAGCACCCGTTTTGCGTAGGCGTCGAGCTTGTTCCGGTCGCCGCGGACGAACCAGCCGAACAGGTGCGTCTCGTGGCCGACCGAGGGGCCCGGCGCGGTGTTGATCAGCGAGCTGCCGAAGTCGACGAAGGGCGGTCGGTCCTCGGCCGCTCCCGTCGCTTCGGTGGCCGCGACATCACGGTCGACGTGAATCGGCGCATCGCTCCGGGCACCGGAGTCACCGCCGGTGGACGGCCGTGCGCCACCGACCGGCGCTGGGCTCCCGGTCGCCGAGCCACCTGTCGGGGCACCGCCCGTCACTCGAGCCCGGTCGAGCGCATCGGCCTGGGCCACGACGGCGTTCGCGGCGCCGAGGCCGGTCATCACCACGGCCTCGATGCAACCCGTGCCGATCGCGTTGGCGACCCAATCGCCCGCGACCGCGAGGTTTGTGATGCCCGTGCCCCCGGGGGTGAGGCGATGGGCGATGCTCCCTGCGACCGAGAGCGTGTACCGCTCGCTCGGTGACGAGTTGCCCCGCCAGTACTGGGTGTCGAAGCGGGGTGCTCCATGGATGTCGTCGACGGTGGCGAGGACATCCCATGCAGGCTCGTCCTCGTGTCGCACATCGGGCATGAGTGTGGGGAGCGACTCGGTGAAGAACCGACGTGCGCTGCGCTCGGCCACGTGGTCGGCGTGGGCCTGCTCGTGCGCGTCGCCATCGGGCAACACGCCGCAGACATAGGCGATACCGGCCATCGGCGCAAGCGCCGGCCAGTTCTCCCGGTCGACGAGTTGCTGCATCGGGACGAAGGTGTCGAGGGGTTCGACGAACGAGCCGACGAAGTCGTTGGGGTCGTGCTGGTAGCCGAGGTCGGCGGGACGCGGTCGAACCAGAGCTGGAAGGCCTGGGTCGCCACGGTCTCTGTGGTCGCATAGAAGCTGCGCCAGGGCTCGGCGTCGGCGAACGCACGGCAGAGCGGTTGCGATGCCGCAGGCGGGATGGCCATCACCACGAAGTCGAAGTCCTCACCTCTGCGCATCGTGACGGGGCGCACACCCAGCGGGTTGGCCTCGCGTTCGAAGTCGACGCCTCGCTCGGCGAGCTCGGTTCCGTCGGCGAGCTGATCCCACAGGGGCTCGTTCGGCCAGCACATCAGGTCCTTCACCTCGACGAGCGGCTGGTAGCCGTCGCCGGTGAGCTGGACCTGGTGGACGACGTCGAACTCCTCGATGGTTCCGAGCGGGCGGTCCATGGCTGTGTCGGCGCTGGGTGAATCGCCGCCGATGCCGGCCGCGGCATCGGCGTCGAGGCGGATGTCGGTGACCGACCGGAAGAACTCGAAGCGCACGCCGCGCTGATGCAGCGCCTGGTACAGCGGCGTGAAGACGATGTCTCCCATGCCGCCGTTCATCCGGTAGAGGAAGTGGCCCTGATAGCCGATCACCATGCGGATCGCAGTGGCGAGCGCGACGCCCGCGGCGCCGTCGGGCTGGTCGAGGTCCCCGCCCGCGAACGCGAACGAGGTGTCGTACATCGCCCGCAATGCAGGAGCGCGATCGGCGGCGTTCGTGCCGATCGTGAGCGGTCGGGCGCCGTGGCTGCGGAGCCAGGTGAGGAAGTCGAGGTGGTCGATCGATGAGAAGCCCCGGTCGTAGAGGCGGTCGGCACCGATGCCGATGACCGCAGTCATGGCGACGTCGAGCGTGGTCCACACAAGGCGAACCTGACGCACGTGCAGGAGCGGTTCGAGCAGATCGAGCAGGAGGTCCCGCACCACCCGCACGAGACCGGTGATGTGGTCGAGCACCCAGGCCTCACCACGCTCGATGATGCGATGGAGCAGTCCCAGTCGGTTCGTCGGCGCCGGACCGGGATGGCCGTCGAGGGCCCGCTCGAGTCGTTCGGGGATCGCGACGCGTTCGAGGTCTCGCTCGATGGCGGCCAGCGCGTCGCCGTGATCTGGGAGCTCGCCCCGCAACCAGGTCCAGAGCTCGTCGACCCACCGGGTCGCGACCTGGGCGACCGTGAGATGCGTGGGGAACCCGGTGTCGTCGACGCTGCCGTCCATGCGGGGGAGCTCGCCTCCGCCCGGGGGGAGGCGGAAGGGGAGCGACACGTCGCAGGCGGTCCACGCTCCGTCGTAGTCGTCGTACACGACGACCCCGTCGACCGGGGTGAAGGCTGTGGCTGCCGTGGCCGCCGGGGTACCCGGCGGCCGATCGAGCTCGTCATAGGCAGCCTCCAGCATGCGGAACGCCTCGAGGTAGAACCCGAACCACACGTGGAGTCCGTGTTCCTCGATTCGATCACCGACGGCCTGGTTGCGTCCGCTCGCCCCCTTGCCGCCGAGGCGCCATCCCGGCGTGTACACGGTGATGTCGAAGCGGTCGCGCAGCTCGGGCGTCGCGCTCAACGCGAAGGCCGTGGCCATGGCACCGCAGCCGCCACCCAGCACTGCGACCTTGCGTTGCTCGTCTCCCACGTCGGCCCCTCCCGCCTCGGCGCACCCGCCGCATCGGCGTGGTGTGTCGTCCGAGCGTGGCAGGCTCGGACGACCACTGCAATGGCGCGTGTGGGCCGAGCCAGGGGGCACCCCACCGGCCGGTACGGTGGCTCGTATGAGGATCGGTGAACTCGCCGACGTGGTCGGCCTGACGACCAAGACGATCCGGTACTACGAGTCGATCGGTCTGATGCCCGAGCCCGGCGCGGACGGCGGCGGGCTATCGGGATTACGGCGATGACGCCATCGACCGGCTCGAGTTCGTGCAACAGGCGCAGGCCAGCGGCCTCACCCTGGCCGAGATCGGCTCGATCCTCGAGATCAAGGACGCCGGCGGGCAGAGCTGCGAACACACCCAGAAGCTCCTGCGGCGCCACCTCGACGCCTTCGACACGCAGATCGCAGCCATGACCCAACAGCGTCGAGAGCTCGCAGCGCTCGCCGATCGCGCGGCCGGGCTCGACCCGTCGACCTGTACCGACGAGCATCGCTGTCAGGTGATCGCCGCCGCGAACCGGGGTGAGCGCGCCGACGTGACCCACGGCGCTTGACCTTCCAGTGCACTGGAAGCTCTAGCATTGACATGTTCGCCCGCTGAGACCGGGCAGTCACGCAGCCCGAGGAGGTGTTCATGTCCACCACCGAGACGCCTCAGACCAGCGTCGTGCTCGACGCCGATGTCGAGGGCATGACCTGCGGCTCGTGTGCGGCCCGGGTCCAACGCACGCTGGCGAAGCAGGACGGCGTCCGCTCCGCCGAGGTCAACTACGCCACCGGGCGCGCCCACATCGAAGCCGACCCCGGGACCGATCTCGCTGGTCTCGCCACGGCAGTCGAGCGGGCCGGCTACACCTTCCGTCCCGACCCGTCCGCTGCGCCGGCCGAGATCGAGTTCGACGTCACGGGCATGACCTGCGGGTCGTGTGCCGCCCGGGTGCAGCGCACCCTCCAGAAGCAGCCCGGCGTGGTCGACGCCCGGGTCAACTACGCCACCGGGCTCGCCGTTGTCGAGGTCGACCCGACCCGCGGCCTCGATGCGGCCGACCTGGAAGCCGCCATCGAGCGGCTCGGCTACGGCGCCTCGTCGGCGGCATCGATGGCACCGAGGCCGTCGGCTGCGCCGCAACCGAGCGCCGCGGAGCGGGCCGAACAGGCCGACCGGGCCGATGAGCAACACCAACGACAGTGGCGTCGGCGCACCCTGCTGGCAGCGCCCATCGCTGCGTTCATGGTCTCGACCATGCTGTACCACGACCTGGCCATGGAGAACCCGTGGCTGCGCTGGGTGCAGCTGGTGGCGGCCATCCCGGTCCAGTTCTACGTCGGGTGGCCGATCCTGGTCGGCGCCGCCCAACAGGCCCGCCACCGCAGCGCCAACATGGACACGCTCATCGCGCTCGGCACCCTCTCGGCGTTCACCTTCAGCGTCTACCAACTGCTCACCGGCGGCATGGAGCTCTACTTCGAGGCCGCCGTCGTCATCATCTTCTTCATCTGCCTCGGGCGCTATCTCGAGGCCCGGGCGAAGAGCCGGGCCGGCAAGGCCCTCCGCGCCCTGGCCGAGCTCGGCGCCAAGGAAGCCCGCCTCGTCCGCGACGGCGCCGAGGTCATGGTGCCGGTCGAATCCGTCGTGGTCGGCGACGTCGTCAAGGTCCGCCCGGGCGAGAAGGTGCCCGTCGACGGCGAGGTGATCGACGGGTCGAGTGCCGTCGACGAGTCGATGCTCACCGGCGAATCGGTGCCCGTCGACAAGACCCCCGGCGACCGGGTCGCCGGAGCGACGGTCAACACCTCGGGGGTGCTCACCGTCCGTGCCACCGGGGTCGGCGCCGACACCGCCCTGGCCCGCATCGTCAAGATCGTCGAGGACGCCCAGACCGGCAAGTCCGGCGCCCAACGCCTGGCCGACCGCATCGCCGCCGTGTTCGTGCCGGTCGTCATCGCCATCGCATTCGCCACGTTCGTCGGCTGGTCGGTCATCGGCGGCAGCGTCAGCGACGGCATCTACGCCGCAGTGGCCGTGTTGATCATCGCCTGCCCGTGTGCGCTCGGGCTGGCGACGCCGATGGCCATCATGGTCGGCACCGGTCGCGGCGCGCAGCTCGGCATCCTCATCAAGTCGGTCGAGGTGCTCGAACGAACCGGCACGATCACCACCGTGGTCTTCGACAAGACCGGCACCCTGACCCGGGGGGCCATGGCCCTCACCGACGTCGTCACCGCCGACGGCGTCGACGAAGCCGACCTGCTCCGGCGGGCCGGAGCAGTCGAGGCCGACAGCGAGCATCCCATCGGTCAGGCCATCGCGACCGCCGCCCGGGCGGACCAGCGACAGCTGCCCGCCGTCAGCGGCTTCTCCACCATCGTCGGCCACGGCATCCGGGCCGACGTCGATGGCACCACGGTGTGGGTCGGACGCCGTGAGCTCGCAGCCGAGGCTGGACTCGCACTCGCCGACAGCCTCGACCAGCGGGCCATCGAGCTCGAGTGCCTCGGCCGCACTGCGGTGTTCGCAGGCTGGGACGGATCGATCCGCGGTGTGTTCGCAGTGGCCGACACCATCAAGGACGACGCCATCGCCACCGTCGCAGCCCTGCACGATCTGGGTCTGACGGTCACGATGATCACAGGCGACAACGCCCGCACCGCCGAGGCGATCGCCGCCGAGGTCGGCATCGACCGGGTCATCGCCGAGGTGCTCCCTGCGGACAAGCTCGCCGAGATCGAGCGCCTGCAGGCCCAGGGCGAGGTCGTCGCCATGGTCGGCGACGGCGTCAACGACGCGCCGGCGCTGGTGGGGGCGGACCTCGGGGTCGCGATCGGTACCGGCACCGATGTCGCCATCGAATCGAGCGATCTCACGCTGCTGCGTGGCGACCTCGACGGTGTCGTCACCGCCATCGCGTTGTCCCGGCGCACGTACCGGACCATCACCCAGAACCTGGCCTGGGCCTTCGGCTACAACACCGCCGCGATCCCGATCGCCGCAGCCGGTCTGTTGAGCCCGATGCTGGCCGGTGCGGCCATGGCATTCTCGTCGGTCAGCGTCGTCGCCAACAGCCTGCGGCTGCGGACCTTCGGTCGCACCGGGCGGTCGGGCTGAACCCCGACGGGATCAGATCCGGGTGATCTGACCGCCGTCGACGGCCAGGATGTGCCCGGTGATCCAGCGGGCCTCGTCGGACAACAAGAACAACACCGGGCCGACGTGATCGTCCGGGGTGCCGAGGCGCTTGATGGCCAGCGATGCGATGAGGCCCTCGTGGAACGCGTCCGGCACCTGCTTGTTCATTGCTGCGGTGTCCGTCGGCCCCGGCGCGATCGCATTGATGCGGATCCTGCGCCACGCGAGCTCGTGCGCCAACGACGTGGTCAGCGCGTTGAGGCTGGCCTTGGCGACGCCGTAGAAGCCGGCGATGCCCATCCACGCCGCGGTCGAGGACTGGTTGACGATGGCCCCGCCGCCCCCGTCGGTCATGGGATCGAGCACCGATCGGGTGCAGTGCAGCGCGCCCATGACGTTGACCTTCATGAACCGATCGAGGTAGTCGTAGTCGACGCTGGTGAGCCCGGCGAGCTCCATGTCGCCGAAGATCGCCGCGTTGTTGACCAGGTAGTCGACACCACCGAACGCCTCGACGGTGGCCGCCGCCATGGCATCGGTGCTGGCGGGGTCGGCCACGTCGGTGTGGACGAACAGCGCCCGGTCGCCGAGGTCGTCGGCGACGCGACTGCCCTGCTCCGCGTTCAACTCGGCGATCACGACGTTGGCGCCGCGCCCGTGCAGGGCCCGTACGTAGGCCTCGCCGATGCCGCCACCGGCGCCGGTGACGATCGCAGTCGTGTCGGTGAAGCTCATGGCTGGTCTCCTCGGTTCGTGTCTCGTTCGAACTCGGCGATCGCGGTCTCGACGGGCATCAACAGCCCGGCCACGTTCGGATAGCCGGCGTAGGGCGCCAACATCACCAGGCATTCGCGCAGCTCGTCGGGGGTCAGCTCGCCTCTGCTGAGTGCGGCGGTGGCCTGGATGACGAACGTGTCGGTCTGGCCGGCTGCGGCGATCACCCCCATGATCAACAGGCGCCGGTCGCGGATCGTCATGACGTCGCGGTCCCAGACCTCTGCGAACAACGACTTCATCATGACGTCGTAGAACGCCATGGTGCCCTCGGGCATGGCGACCACGTTGCCGGCATAGACCTCGGTGATCTTGTCGAGGCCCCGCTGGTAGGCCGAGCGGTCGTCGGCGGCCGGCGCCGGTCTCGCGAACGCGGTGGTCTCCAGGTATTCCTCGAGGCCGGCGCGGCCCATCTCGCGGCCGAGCCCCGACTGCTTGAAGCCCCCGAAGGGCACGTCGGGGCCGTACCAGACGCCGCCGTTGATCGACATGGTGCCGGTGCGGATCCGGCGGGCGACACCGCAGCGCATGGTCGTCGCGAGCCCGAGAACACCGCACCCGACAGCCCGTAGATGGAGTCGTTCGCGATGGCGACGGCCTCGTCGACGTCGTCGTAGGCGATCGCCACGAGGACGGGGCCGAAGACCTCTTCGCTGGGCGACCGTCATGTCGTTGGTGACATCGGCCAGCAGCGTCATCGGGTAGAAGAACCCGCCCGGATGGTCGGGATGGTCGTACGGCGATCCGCCACACACCAGCCGGGCGCCTTCGGCGAGGGCGTTCTGCACGTAGCCGTGCACCCGCTGGCGCTGCGCCTCGCTGATCAGCGGCCCCATCATCGTGGCGTCGTCGGCCGGGTCGCCGGGGTGATCATCGCCATCATGGCGGCGATGGCCTCGACGCCCTCGTCGTAGCGCGACCGGGGGAGCAGGATCCGGGTGGTCAGACGCGCAGCCCTGCCCGCACACCATCGCAGTGCCGAACGCCGCCGATGCGGCGAGCATCGAGAAGTCCTCGAGGTCGTCGAGCGCGAGGCTCACCGACTTTCCGCCCAGTTCGAGGAACACCTTCGTCAGGTGCGTGCTGGCGGCTTCCATGACGCGGCGCCCGACGGCGGTCGAGCCGGTGAAGCTGATCATGTCGACCCGGGGATCGGTGGTGAGCAGCTCACCGATCGCCTTGTCGGACGACGTCACGATGTTGACCACACCTGGCGGGATGTCGGTGTGCTCGGCGATGACGCGCGCCAGGTGCAGCGCCGTCCACGGCGTCTCGGGCGCGGGCTTGAGCACCACGGTGCAGCCCGCGGCCAACGCCGGTAGGACCTTCGCGAGGTTGATCTGGTTGGGCACGTTCCACGGACTGATGGCGGCGACGACGCCCACCGGCACCCGTTCGACCCATCGCTCGGCGGGTCCGCCGATGGTGTCGCGTGAGCCCAGGTTCTCGGTCCAGGCATAGGACTCGGCCAGGTCCGCGTAGTACGAGGCGAACTCGATGGGCGCCACCACCTGCACCGACGCACACGCCGAGGCGGGGGCGCCGAGCTCGGCCATGGTGATGGCCGTCCACTCGGGTACGTGGTCGAGCAGGGCGCGGTGGAGCTGGCGGAGACAGCGCACCCGGAGCTCGACGTCGGTGGACCAGGTCGTCGCGTCGAATGCGGTACGGGCTGCGACGATGGCGGCCTCGATGTCGGCCGGACCGCCGTCGGGCGCGGTGCCGATGACCGTCCCGGTGGTGGGGCCGATGTTGTCGTAGGTCGCACCGTCGGCGGCTGGTCGCAGCTCGCCGTCGATGAGCAGTCTGTCAACGTGGCTGGTGTCGGTCATGGGCTCCGCCGGTCTGGGTTCGTCGTGCCGCCCGGGGGAGCGGCGGCGACGGTGACAGTACCGCGCGGCGCTCGCCGTCGGTCCGGCCACCGCACCCGACGGACCGCCGGGGTGCACAGGGTCGACCTGGCTGTCCGAACGCTCGATGCGGGCGTGGCCGCGGGCTACCGTTCGCCGCCATGACCGCCTATGGCTATGTCGGGCTGGGGATGATGGGCGCGGCGATGGCCGAACGACTCGTCGGCACCGGCGCAACCCTGACCGTCTACGACATCGACGACACCGCCGTTGCGGCCGCAGTGGCTCACGGAGCCGTCGCCGCAGGGTCGGTGGCCGAGGTCGCCGCTGCCAGCACCATTGTCAGCACGTGCGTGCCCGCCGCCGCGCACATCGATGCCGTCCTCGATGGTCCACGCGGTCTCCGTGATGGCGCGCACGACGAGCTCGTCCTGTTGATCCACAGCACCGTGCATCCCGACACGGTCACCTCGGCGCGAGACCGCGCCGGAGGCGTGGGACGTCTCGGTCTTCGATGCCTGTGTCGCCGGAGGCGCCGACGCGGCCCGCCTCGGCGAGCTGGCGCTGTTCGCCGGCGGCTACGCAGCGATGCCCGACGACGTGCGGGCGCTGCTCGCCATCTACGGCTCGAAGGTGATCGACGCCGGCGACGTCGGTGCGGGTGCGGCGCTCAAGATCGCGGTCAACGTCATGACCTACCTGCAACAGGCTGCGGCGCGGATCTCGTTCGCGCTCATGGACCAGCAGGGCGCAGACACCGGCGCACTGGTCGACGCCTGGAAGCACACGGGCCAGCTGGGGAAGCTGACCGAACAGTTCCTGATGCTGTTGTCGATCCCGCCCGAGCACATCACCGGCGGCTTCCGCACGAGCCTCGAGAACACCGCGTCGATCGCCGAGAAGGATCTCGAGCTCGCACGCTCGCTGGGCGACCTCGGCCCCGAACTCGACGCCGTGCTCGCGGCCATGGTGGCGTCGATGCCCACGGTTCTCGGCGTCGACGAAGCCGATAGCCCGACGAACAGCGGCTGACGGCGGACGTCAGGCGGGCGGTTCGGGTGTGGGATAGCGGCGGATGATGGCCGTGGCATCGCAGCGGTTGTCGCCGGCCTCCTGCGCGTCGCGCAGGAACGACGTGGTCAGCTCGGTGAGCGGCACGGCGGCATCGAGCGCCCGTGCTTCGTCGGCGACCAGGCCCAGATCCTTCGCCATCCAGTCGACGGCGAACCCGAAGTCGAACTCGTCGGCGAGCATCGTCTCGCCCCGGTTGTCGAGGTACCACGAGGCCGCGGCGCCCTGGGTGACGGCGGCGAGGACCTTGGCCATGTCGAGACCCGCACGCTGCCCGAACGCCAGCGCCTCCGCCGCCCCCTGAATGGCGCCGGCGCACAGGATCTGGTTGACCATCTTGGTGCGCTGACCCGAGCCCGCCGGGCCCGACCAAGGTCATGGTCTTGGCATACGCGTCCATGACCGGCGCCGCGGCATCGAAGTGCTCGGGCTCGCCGCCGCACATGATGCTCAGGGCACCGTTCTCGGCGCCCGCCTGCCCGCCCGAGATGGGGGCGTCGACGAACCCGAGGCCTCGCTCGGCGCAGACGATCTGCGAGCTCCTCGGCGAGCGACGCCGACGCAGTGGTGTGATCCACGACGACTGCGCCGGGTTCGAGCGCATCGAGCGCACCCATCTCGCCGAGCAGGACCTCGACGGACATCGGCATCGGCGCCCACGCAGACGAAGACCACCGCTGCGCCGCGTGCGGCCTCGGCGGGCGACGCCGCCACGCTGCCGCCGTGTTCGGCGGCCCAGCGCTCGGCGGTCGCCGAGGTGCGGTTGTAGCCCGTGACCTCGTGGCCGGCGGCGACGAGATGCCCCGCCATCGGGTAGCCCATCGTGCCGAGTCCGAGAAATGCGCATCGTGTCATGGCCCGCAGTGTCGCACCGTTGGGCGCACCGGACACGCCCTGCTCAGGGGACGAGGCCCCCGTAGGGGACACCGGCCAGGTGGTGGAGCTCGCGATCGAACGTCGTCAGGTCCTCGATCGAGAACTCGCGAGAGGTGGCCGTGGCCACAGGCGCGGGCGAGCACCTGCATCAGCTCGACGCTGGCCCGGAGGAACTGCGTCAGCTGCGCAGCCGATGTCTCCACGTCGAGGCGAGCCCGGAGGTGCGGTTGCTGGGTGGCGATGCCGACCGGGCAGTTGTTGGTGTGGCACGCCCGCATTCCCGAGACAACCGATTGCCTGCATGGCTGCGTTGGAGACGGCGATGGCGTCGGCGCCCAAGGCAAGTGCCTTGGCGAAGTCGGGCGCGGTGCGCAGACCGCCGGTGATGACGAGGCTGACGTCGGGTGCGTGGCGATCGAGGTGACGCCGAGCCCGGGCCAGCGCAGGAATGGTCGGGACCGAGATGTGATCGCGAAACAGCAGCGGCGCAGCGCCCGTGCCGCCGCCGCGGCCATCGAGGATGACGTAGTCGACACCGATCGCGATGGCCGCGTCGAGGTCGTCCTCGATGCGTTGGGCAGACATCTTGGCCCCGATGGGGACACCCCCCGACGTCTCGCGCACTTCGTCGGCGAGACGGACGAAGTCGTCGAGGTCGCGAAGGTCGGTGAACGTCGCCGGCGACACTGCCGCAGTCCCCGGCTCGAGCCCGCGGACCTCGGCGATCCGGCCCTGCACCTTGATGCCCGGCAGGTGCCCGCCCGTTCCGGTCTTGGCGCCCTGACCGAACTTGAAGTGAAAGGCCGGACACGCCTGCGACCTTCGCGACGTCCCAGCCGAACCTGGCCCGATGCCGAGCTCGTAGAGGTAGCGAGACGCCGCGCGCCTGCTCCTCGGGCAGGACGCCACCTTCGCCCGAACAGATGGCCGTGCCGGCGCGCGTCGGCACCCATAGCGAGAGCGACCTTCGCCTCCTCCGAGAGGGCCCCGAAGCTCATGTCGGACACGAAGATCGGGATGTCGAGTGCGAGCGGGCGGATCCGCACGTGCGCCGATGACGACGCGGTGTCGACGGCGTCGTCATCGAGCAGTGGTCGTCGGGCCAACTGCGCGGTCACGAACTGGATGGAGTCCCAGCTGGGCAAGCTCGTCTCGCGGGACACCCCATCGATGCGACCGAGCCGTGGTGGCCGACCTCGTCGAGGCCGTCACGGGCGAGGGCCTGGATGTCGCTGGACGTGGGGTTCGTCGGGGGTGCCGTGGTGATCCTGGTAGGCGCCGAGGTACGCATCGCGGTCGTAGGGCTGAGGGATGCTCGCGCGCCCATGCGGCGATCTCGTCGGCATCGACGAGCACCGAGCCGTCCTCGATCCAGGACGTGAACCGGTGCAGCCGCTCCGGCCTCGTCGTAGGAGCTGATGCCGGTGCGGTAGCAGTAGTCCCAGCCGTGGACGCCACAGATCAGGTCGGTGCCGTCGACGTGGCCGTCGGCCATGAGTGCACCACGGTGGAGGCAGCGCCCGTACAGCACCGAGACCTCGTCGTCGTAGCGAACAACCACGAGGTCCACCCCCGCGATACGAGTGCAGGGTGCGGCGTCCGGTCTTCCAACTCGACCCAGTCGGCGACGGCGTGGGGATCCATGGGTTCTCCTCGAGCGTTGTGGCAGAGGCGAAGGTACCAGCCGTGCTCGCGCCTCCGGGCCCGAGGCCGGGACCTGCTAGACCGGTCGCACCCGCGTGCGAGACCGGGGAGCCGCAGGAGAGCCGATGCCGACGACGCCGACGCCCGAGCAGCTGTGTGCCATCGAAGCCTGCCGCGACGCGGCCCGTCGCTACTGCCACGGCGTCGACCGCCTCGACGGCGACGTCATGCGCTCGGCCTACTGGCCCGACGCCACCGACCATCACGGCACGTTCGTCGGCAACGCCTACGAGTTCGTCGACCACTGCATGGAATCGCACCGTCGCTGGACCTTCACCATGCACGTCATCACCAACCATCTCGTCGAACTCGACGACGACGGCGTCCACGCCCGCGGCGAGATCTACAACATCAGCTACCTGCAGCGCCCCGGCGGCGAGCTCGACATCTGGTTCGGCCGCTACCTCGACACCTACGAACGGCGCGGCGACGAGTGGCGCATCGCGGCCCGGACCTGTGTGCACGAGGGCGACCGCACCGAGCCGCCCGGCACCCCCATGGGCATCGCCGCCGATCTGTTCCGTCAGGGCAGCGTCGATCGCCCCGCCGATGGCCGCGCCATCGGCACCTGAATCGAGCATCGCCATGGCCTACGACCATCTCTTCGAGCCCATCGACCTGGGTCCGCTCACCGTCAAGAACCGGATCGTGCGGTCGGCGCACGGCACGGCGCTCGGCGGCGAGCGCCTGATCGCCTACCACGAGGCCCGCGCCGCGGGCGGGGTGGGCCTGAGCACGCTCGAAGCCACCGGAGTCCACCCCGACGCGCCCAGTCTGCTGCCGCTGCACAGCGACGAGGTCATCGGCTTCTACCGCCAACTCAGCGGTCGGATGCGTCCCCACGGCATGGCCGTGCTGCAGCAGATCTACCACCCGGGTTCGGCGACGCGACCGAAGAAGTCGGCGTTCCAGGTGTCGGCGTCGGCGATCCCGAACCCGATGGTCGGCGGCATTCCCATGGCCATGACCCGCAGCGAGATCGCCGAGATGGTCGACGCGTTCGCCGCCGCGGCCCGACGCTGCCGGGCCGGTGGCCTCGACGGCATCGACCTGCACGCCTCGAGCGGCTACCTGATCGAACAGTTCCTGTCTCCGGCCACCAACGTCCGCGACGACGACTACGGCGGGTCGCTCGAGAACCGGATGCGGTTCCTGATGGAGATCCTCGTCGCCATCCGCGCCGAGGTCGGCGACGAGTTCTGCGTCGGCATCCGTCTGCCCAACGAGGAGTACATCCCAGGTGGGCTGACACCCGCAGGACAATGCCGAGATCGCCCGCATCGTCGAGCCGTTGGTCGACTACGTGTCGCTGCACATGGGGTCCTACTGGCGCTTCCACAAGCTGTTGTCACCGATGGACGACCCGCTCGGTCACGAGATGCCCGCCAACGAGGTCATCACCCGGGTCGTGGAGAAACCGACGATCGTGGTCGGGCGGATCATGACCCTCGACCACGCCGACCATCTCGTCGCCTCCGGGGCCGCCGACCTGGTCTCGATGGTGCGCGCACTGATCGCCGATCCCGGAGCTGGTGAACAAGGCCCGCCGCGGCGACGACGCGTCCATCCGGCCGTGCATCGGCTCGAACTTCGGCTGCGTGGGCCAGCTGATGACCACGGGCCGGCTGAGCTGTGTCGTCAACGTCGCTGCGGCACAGGAACACGCGGTGTCGTTCGAGCCCGAGGGGCCGGCGCCGGTTGCCAAGCGGGTCCTCGTCGTCGGAGGCGGACCGGCCGGCCTCGAAGCCGCCCGCACGGCCGCGATGCGCGGCCACGAGGTGCACCTGCACGAGGCCACCCGCCGTCTCGGGGGCCAGGTCGCGATCGCCGCCACCGCGCCGCATCGGTCCGACATCGGTGCCATCACCGAGTGGCTCGCCGGCGAGATCGAGCGCCTCGGGGTCACCATCACGCTCAACTCGCTGGTCGATCCCGATGTCGTCGCCGAGATCGCTCCCGACGAGGTCGTCGTCGCCACCGGCAGCGCGCCGCGTCGCGACGGCTTCCAGCTGGCCACGCCCGATCGCGCCGATCGCCGGTCACGACCAGCCCCACGTCTACACCAGCTGGGACGTGTTCGGTTTCGGTGGCCGGGCCGAGATCGCAGGGCCGGCGGTGGTGTTCGACGACACCGGCACCTTCGAGGCCATCTCGGTTGCCGATGCGCTGCTCGAAGCGGGCGTGTCGGTGACGATGATCGGCCGCCACGACGGCATCGGCGCCACCCTGCCGTACCCGCCCGCCACCGTCGAGGCCGCACGAGAGCGGTTGTGGTCGAGCGACTTCGACTTCATCGGCGGCCACTACCTCCAGGGCATCACCCCCGACGAGGTCATCATCGGCGTGCCGTTCACCGAACGGGTGCGAGCCGTGCCGGCAGCTACCGTGGTGCTCGTCGGGTACAACCACCCCAACCGTGAGCTGCCGGAGTACCTCGCCGAGATGGACGGTCCGTGGACGGTGCACCTGATCGGCGACGTCACCGGCACCAACGGGATCCTCCCTGCCATCCACCAGGCGGCGGCGGTCACCAGAGCGATCTGACCGCCGGAGCGGAGCCTCGCCTCAGCCGAGACGAGCTGCGATGTTCAGTGCCAGAACCAGGGCTGCAGCGGCGGTGTCGGTCTCGGCATCGGAGAAGACGCTGATCTCGACGTTCACCGGACCATCGAGCACTGTCACCCGGCCGCCCTCGGCGGTGTACACCCGGCCGTCCTCAGCTGCTGGCTCGAAGCCGACGATCTCGGACGCTTCCGGGCCGATCCTCACGAGCACCTGCGCTCCGCCTTCGGGCTGACCATTCCAACGGCACTCGTTCGGGAACTCGGGATCGCCGTCGGGCGGACCCACCGGAACGCCGAGGCCCGCCGTGAGGTCTTCGCCGCTCCAGAGGCTGCAGGTGTCGGTCGCAGGAGTGGCCGGACCGGCCAGGGCCTCGGCCGAGGGCTCGGGCGCTGTCGCCGAGCCGGCCGCTGCAGCTGCGGCGAGTTCGGCGAAGAGCTCGCCCTCGCTGCTGTAATCGATCCCGGTTCCGCCGCCGTTGGCCACGAACACGCCGTAGTCACCGGCATCGGCGTGGGCCGCGTAGGCAGTGTCGAGACCGAAGGAGTCCTCGCTGAAGATCGACACCGACGCATCGGTGCTCCACGGGCTGACGGTGATGTCGCCGGCCGCAGGCGGGGTGAACAGCCCCTCGGGGTCGTTGGTCACCTCGCTCGACGGGCCGATCACCACCGTCAACCGGTGCGTCTGGGAGGCGTAGCGACAGGACGCGCCGAGGGGCTCCGCGGTGAAGTCGTGCGTCTCACCGAGCGAGAACTCCTGCGCAGCGGCGTCGGCGATCTCGTTGACGGTGGCGGCCGGGAGGGCTGCGCAGGTGTCGACCACCGCCTCGACGGGTGGGGCCTCCGGCGAGCGCTCCGCGAAGGTCACGACCCCAGGGTCGATCGCGGAGGTCGGCAGCGCGGCGGCGTCGAGCGCGAGCGGCTGTGCGTCGGCGGCGCCGGATTCGCCGGAGCCATCGGACCCGCCGGCGTCAGCGGTGTCGCCCGGTAGTTCGCCGGCCCCAGGAAGTTGTTCTCCCGCCGTGGCGTCGCCGGTGTCGTCGTCACCGCCGCAGGCGGCACCCAAGAGCAGTAGCGCAGCGACCAGGGCGAACGATCGGGCGAGGCGCGCAGGTCGGCGGGGCATGGAGGCAGCGAGAGCGGGGGTCATGCCCAGATGGCGTTCCGTCGAGCGGAACACTGTTCCGTCGCCAGCCGCCTTCGCCGGTCACTGGCCGTAGAGGGAAGCAGTGGCACCAGCGGCGGATGCCACGCGATCGCGCAGCGATGCGGGTTCGAGCACCTCGATCTCGGGTCCGAGCGACAAGACGTCGTGAACGGCGCCACCGAGAGAGGACAGCCGGAACGTCGCCTCGACCCACCCCTGTGCATCGGCGGGCACGGTCCGGCGCACGCGCAACGGCTGGAGCCGGCCGAGCACGGCGGCCAGCCGTCGACCCTCCGGCGACACTCGCACCGCGGCGCGCCGGGGTCGTCCCGGACGACGATCGGGTGCAGCCCAGGTCTCGGGGCCGGCCAGTGCGGTGCGGTAGCCGTCGAGGAGCTCGAACCCGCCTGCGGCACCGCGGTGAGCGACGACGGGAACACCGACACCCGACAACTCGTCGATGTCACGCATGACCGTGCGGACCGAGACCTCCAGCTCCTCGGCCAGCTCCGACGCGGTCATGCGACCGCGGGCCTGGAGCAGCAGGAGCAGGCTGACGAGTCGACCACCGCGCATTGCGTGATGGTCGCAGATCCTCGGGAATCATGACAAGAGATGGCATAGATGCCGTCGTAGGGTGCGTGGCAACGGACACGAAGGAGCACCACCATGACCACCGTCGACGTCGAAGGGACGGGCACGCCCGACGACCCCTGGATTCTCACCACGCCACCCGGCAAGTCCGAGTTCGAGGCCTACCTGGACCCCGGCGCGGATCCGCCGGCGCTCGTCGTGCAGGTCGGCGCCACCGAGTTGCGCTACCACCTACGGTGCATCGAGGACCTGCACGCGATGCTCGTGGAGTTCGGCGACTGGATGCCGCTCGGCAATGCGGACGAGCAGAAGCCGGCCAAACCCCACACCGTCGAGGCCTGGGGGCGAGCCGACGACAACCCTGTCGGCGGGTGGTACGGCCTGAAGAAGGGCCTCCGGGGTCGCTTCGGCAACTACGTTCCCCCGGTGATGGAGGCGCTCGGGCTCGCAGAGGTCGAACACAACGCCCGCAACAACCGGATGCGGGCGATCTGAGGCGATCGGGCGACGCGCCTGGCGCCGGTCGGCCTCGGCCCAGGTGAGAGGCGGCTACCGTCGCGTCACGGGGAGGCCTTGCCATGTTCCATGCCATCGACCATGTCGTGTTCGTCGTGTCCGACCCCGCGGCGACGGCTGCCTGGTACCGGGAGCTCTTCGGCCTCGAGACCGAGCATCTGAGCGAACTCGCCGCGGGGGCCAAGCCCTTCGCATCGGTACGCGTCAGCGAGGACTTCATCATCGATCTGCTTCCGGGCGACCCTGATGCCGCCGCCGGCCGCTCCGGTGGTGTCGATCACGTCGCGTTCGTCGTCGACGAGGCGTCGTTCGCATCGTTCGCCGCTGACCACGGGGCGCTCTTCGAGCACGAACCGAAGATGATCTCGGGTGCTCGGGGCCAAGGACTCGGCGGCTACCTGCGCGACCCCGACGGTCACCGCATCGAACTGCGGACCTACCCCGGGGAGTAGTCAGCTCGACGATCTCGCTGCGTCGACGGCGTCGATCAGGTCCGTGATGCGGGGACGGTCGTCGGGTGAGGCTGGGCGAAAGGCGGCGCTGAGGCGCCCGTCGGGATCGACGACGAAGTCGCCGCCGAGCTGGCGGGTGTCCTGGGTCGTCCACCGCAGACGCCGCCCGCGCCGCAGCAGATCCGCATACATCCGCAGGGTCCCGGCCGAGTAGATGGCGCGAAGCGATCCCCGACCGAGCTCGAAGCGACGGTAGAGCGCCCGATCAGGGTCAGCCAACAACGGAAACGGCAGGTCGAGATGGCGACGATGCGCGGTGAGGTCACCCTGTTCGGAGAATGTGACTGCGACCACGGTGGTGTCGCCGAACTCGTCGAGGCGATCGCGCACGGCGATCAGGTGCTCCTGGCAGGGCAGTCACATCAGGTGCCGGTGAAAGATCAACAGCACGGGACGGCCGCGGTGGTCCTCGATGCGCCATGTCGTGCCCCGGTCGTCGGGCAACGCGACGTCGGACACGATGTCGCCGATGTACATGACTCGGCCTCCTCGATCAGGGGCTCCGGGAGCAGACGCCGTCGTCGTGCTCGATCGCAGACGGTACCCCGACCCGATCGAGCGCTCCGGTCGCCGTCTGGCGAGCGATACTGCCGCAGAGCGAATCGTCGATGCGAGGAGTTGTCATGGGTCGCGAGATCAATGCCGCCGAGGCCCGGGAAGCGGTGCCGACATGACGGTGCTCGTCGAAGACCGCGGTGCTGTCCGCATCGTCACGATCGATCGGCCGTCGGCGCGTAACGCGGTCGACGGTCCGACTGCGCAGGCGCTCTACGACGCGTTCGTGGCCTTCGATGCCGACGACGACCTGGCCGTGGCGGTGCTGACGGGAGCCGATGGCACCTTCTGCGCCGGCGCGGATCTCAAGGCCGTCGCCACCGAGCGCGGCAACACGATCACCGGGCTCGGGCCCGACGAGATCGTCGGGTCGCTCGGACCCATGGGGCCGACACGCCTGCTGCTCGACAAGCCGGTGATCGCTGCGGTCGAGGGCTATGCGGTGGCCGGAGGCCTGGAGCTCGCGGTCTGGTGCGACCTGCGGGTGATGGCGGCCGATGCCGCGTTCGGGGTGTTCTGCCGACGATGGGGCGTGCCGCTCGTCGATGGCGGCACCATCCGATTGACGCGCCTGATCGGGCATTCGCGAGCGCTCGATCTCATCCTGACGGGTCGCGAGGTGGACGCCGCCGAGGCCGAACGGATCGGTCTCGCCAACCGGGTTGCCGAACCGGGGGAAGCGCTCGAGGCCGCGATCACACTCGCTGAGCAGCTCGCAGCGCTGCCGCAGGTCTGCCTGCGGGCCGACCGTCGCTCGTCCTACGAGCAGTGGCCGATGGA
Source organism: uncultured Acidimicrobiaceae bacterium (assembly GCA_963716795.1). Taxonomy (GTDB): domain Bacteria; phylum Actinomycetota; class Acidimicrobiia; order Acidimicrobiales; family UBA8592; genus CAVQUE01. The sequence continues at coordinate 1,042,379 of CAVQUE010000015.1, forward strand.
TCTCGGCGAGGCACTGGCCAACGAGGCGGCGCTGGGTCGGGCCGTCGTGCGCTCGGGTGAGACGATCGACGGCGCGAAGCGATTCGCCGCAGGCGCCGGCCGCCACGGAGCCGACGTCACCGACTGAACTGCGGCGCCGGACTCACATCGTGAATCGCAACGACCGTGCCGCTCGGTCGCCGAGTTCGTCGTCGCCGGTCCAGGCGATAGCGCCCTCGTCGATGGGACCCGCAGGGTCGATGCGCCCGCAGGCCAACAGGGCGAAGGTGGTGGAGTCGGCCGCGAGGGTGACCGTCGGGTCGTCGAGCTGGTCGACGACACCGGCGCGGCCATCGACCGCCACGTGCATCGCACGCTTCACCGGACCGGTGAGCTCGAAGGTGATGCTCTGGCCATCGGTCAGCCCGATCTTCTTGCCCACGATGTAGCCGAGTGATCCTGCGATCTCGTCGATCGCCATCTCGGCGGCGGGACCGGACTCGTGGCCGGGGCGGCCCAGCGGCTGACGAACGTCCTGTTCGTGCACCCAGCAGTCGAACACACGGATGGCCATGAAGCGGCCGTAGGTGCCGGGTCCGACCGGTGTGACCGATGGATGGGCCAGGTCGTCCGGCGTCATCGCCGAGAGCTCGCTGCGTCGCGTTGCGATGACCTCGCGCCAGCGGGCGACGAGCGCCGCGGGCTCGAGGGTCTCGAGCTCGGACGCTGCGTCGAACGCCTCGCCGAAAGGCAGGTCCTCGGCGAACGATCGCGCCCCCTTGCCGGCGAGCATGGTCTCGATCGACACGAGGTGCACCAAGACCTGGCGCACGTTCCAGTCCGGGCACAGCGACGGGGTCTCCCAGTCGGCCTCACCCAGCGAGGCGAACAGTCCGTCGAGCGAATCCCAGCACTCGAACAGGTTGGCGATGGCGGGGTCGGTGGTGGTCAAGGGGTTCCTTTGCGTCGTTCGCTGATGGTGTCGGCGGTGCCGACCACCGAGAATCCGTCGTCGCCGAATCCGATCTCGACGCCGCGGTTGATGCTGACCCAGTCACGGGCCTCGAGGTAGGGCCGGAACGTCTCGGTGATGGCCTGTTCGTCGGCTCGGGTCTTGGGCCGCTGGAGCTCGTAGAGATGGGGGAACTCCGCCCACGCAGCCACGGCCGACCACAGCCGCAACGCAGCGTCACCGTCGGGCGGGTCGATGAGGACAGGACCGAAGAGGCACTCGTCGCCGAAGAAGAGCGTGGGGACACCGAAGCCGCCGGCTCCGATGACCCGGTCGTGTTCGGCGCGGACCTCGTCGTGGGTGGAGTCGTCCTCGATGGCCTGGTCGACGAGATCGGGCGACAGGTCGAGCTCGGCGAGCAGGTGACGGGCGACGGCGGGTTCGTGGGGCTTGTGGCCCTCTTCGTGCAGCGCGCGTCCCGCACGTTCGTACCAGCGGTCGAGGTCGTCCATGCTCGTGCGTCGGAGCAGAGCCCCGATGCGCATCATCGACCAGCCGTAGGACCAGGGTCGCTCCCAGGGGTGCTTCTTTCCGTCCACCCGGTTGACCTCCTCGAGTGAGAAGAACCGCCACGAGATGTCGATCCCGTTCTGCCGGCGCACGTTCCGGATCCACTTCGAGGTCTGATAGGCGTACGGGCAGAGGATGTCGAAGTGGAAGTCGACCGTCGAGGTGTCGGGAGCCCGCGCCATGGGAAGCAGCTTCCCGCTGTCGCACCCCAAGCGCAAGCGAGTCGGCTGACCGCGGCGGGCCACCCGACCCACGTGCCGCGCTCGGACGCTTCGTCTCTGGGACCATGGGGTCTGTCGGTCGATGCCCGCCGACGAGCGTGCCTGTCCCGCGTACCTCAGGAGACGACCCAGATGAGCGATCCCGGTACCCCCGACCAGCCCTTCGACCCAGGCCAGCCCCTCGACGCCACCCAGCCGTTGCCCCAGTACACCCCTCCCGGGCCGCCCGGCCCGGGCGAACCTCCGACGGGTGGTGGGGGCGACGATGGCGACGCCGGCGACGGCGGGTTCTGGCAGTCGCTGCCACCGTGGGCGATCGCACTCGGCGGCGCGCTCGCCGTCCTCTTGGTGGTGCTGCTGGTCGTCGTGTTGACCGGAGGCGACGACGACGGCGACGACGTGGCCACCGATACCACCCCGACCGAGACCGAGAGAACCGAGACCCCAGCGAGGAACCCACCGAGGAGCCGACCGAGGAGCCGACCGAGGAGCCCGACCCCACGCCGACGCCCCAGGCCACCCCGACGCCCGAGCCCACCGCCACGCCCGAACCCGAGGCGACCGCGACGCCCGAGCCGCCCCCGGTCGACCCCACCGAGTTCGCTGCCGCCGTGTGGCCCTGGTTCGACAGCGATGTCCGCTATGCCGATCCGGTGGCGGCCGCGCAGGGTTTCGCCACCGACTATGTCGGGTTCACCGACCCCATCGTCGGCGACTTCATGCAGGGCGACAGCCGCTCGGGCGAGGTCGAGATCACGACTTTCGACGGTGGACCCGCGACCACGGTGTTCGTCCGCCAACTCGGCCCGGATGACACCTGGTGGGTGATCGGCTCGGCCACCGAGAACATCGAGGTCGACGAACCCGACAGCTCTCGACGAGATCTCCAGCCCGCTGGAGGTGCGTGGCTCTGCTCTGGCGTTCGAGGGCACCGTGACCGTCGAGATCCGTGCCGACGGCGACGACGACCCGATCTATGAGGGGTTCGTCACGGGCGGCGGCGCCGAGATGGCGCCCTTCGACGACGAGCTCGACTGGGACGATCCCGGCGAGGGATCGGGAGCGGTGGTGTTCACGGCGCTGAGCGCCGAGGATGGCAGTGTCATGGAGGCAACCGTCGTGCGGGTCACCTTCGGCTGAGCGCCTGCGTCACGGCAGACTCGACCCCAGTGGTTCCGCGCCGTGGTTCAGCTCACGGTGACGCTTCCGCCCGGCGGCACCGTGACGAGCTGGCCCATGACGTCGACGTCGACGGCATCGGCGTTGGAGGCATCGGCGGTGAGGTGCACCACGAGTGACTCGCCGCTTCGTTCGATGCGCACGGCCAGGTGCGCGCCGCGCCAGGTGACGGGGTAGCGCAACGCGGTCCACGTCGGGGGCAGGATCGGGTCGACGCGCAGGCGGCTGTCTGCGAACCCGAGGCCGCCGAAGCCCTGCACCGCGAGTTGTTGGGTGCCGCCGCATGCCGCGGTGTGGATGCCACCGATGAAGGTGCCGCCCACGACGGCGTGTTGGGTGTTCAACAGATCCACGGTCGCGGTCCGGCGGAAGTGGCTGTGAGCCCGTTCGGCGTCGCCCAGACGCGCGGCGACCATCCCGTGCGCGGCGTGGCTCAGCGACGAGTCGTGCGAACAGCGGGCCTCGTAGTACTCGTAGTTGGCGCGGGTCGTTGCGTCGTCGAAACGCTCGCGGTGCAGCCACAACAGCATGGCGATGTCGGCTTGCTTGGACACCTGGGTGCGCACGGCGATGCCGTTCGGCCACCCCCAGTACTCCTGGGGATGGAGCAGTCGCGTCCGGACGTCGGCGGGCGAGACGTCTTCGAGCTCGAAGAATCCGGCGAACTGTTCCACGAGGCCGTCCTCGCCGGGTTCGGGCAACACGATGTGGTCGCGCACGCGTCGCCACCCCGCGACCTCGTCGTCGCGGAGCCCGATGCGCTCGGCCAGCGCGGTCAGAGCCCCGGGATGCTCGGTGCCGAGCCAGTCGTGCGTGCGCACCGCGAACCCGAGCGCGGCCTGGACCTGGTAGTTGGTGAAGGCGTTGTCGTCGACGTTCTCGTGCCATTCGTCGGGCCCGAGGAGTCGGATGCAGTGGTAGGTCCCGCACACCTCGTCGTAGCGCACGAACGAACGCAGGAACCGGGCCACCTCGAACGCGATCTCGGCGCCGTGGCTGACGACCAGATCGGTGTCCCCGGTGACCTCGACATAGCGCTCGAGGGTGGTGACGACGTCGGGTGCGACGTGCATCTGCCACACGTTGAAGTGGTTGCGGATCGGGCGCCCGGTGAGCACGTCGGTGAAGAACACGTCCGGACAGAGCTCGTCGCCGGTCGTGCCCGAGATCCAGGCATAGAACGCGCCCTCATAGCCGAGGCGTGCGGCCTTGCGTCGAGCGCCGTCGAGGGTCCGGTGTCGATAGACGATGATCGACCGGGCGATGTCGGGTTCGGTGAACAGGAACGCCGGGAGGTTGTAGACCTCCTGATCCCAGAACGCCGACCCCTGATAGGCCTGACACGACAGGCCCCGCGCGCCGATGGGGAGATGGTCGGTGTGGGCCGGCGTGCAGATGCGGTTGTGGTAGACGCTGAAGCGCAGGCAGGCCTGGTCGACGATGTCGCCTTCGACATCGACATCGGACGCCTCCCAGATGTCGGCCCACCGGCGGGTGCTGTCGGCGAGCAGACGGTCGTAGCCCGCAGCCGAGGCCTCGAGGAGGCTCTCGAGCGCCTGCGCTCGGGGGTCTGCCGCATCGCTCGAGGTCACGATGGTGGCGATGGCGTCGACGGTGATCGATGTCCCGGCCGCGACGGTGAGCTGGGTGCGGGCGACCAGCCGGTCGTTGGCGACCAGGTCGATCGGCTCGCTCTGGTCGCCGCCGGTGATCGTCGTGTGCGTGGCCACGACGATGTCGATGCCGCTCTCGACCGTCGTCGCTGCGGCAACGAGGGCATCACCCTCGCGAGCGAGCGCGACCACGGGGAGATGGTCGCCGTTGAGGCTCCAGATGTCGGCGTCGATGCCGGCGTCGATCGTCACCACGGTGTCGGTGGTGGCATGCAGCGTCCACCGCTGCGCCAGCACGTGCAGGCGGTCGTAGCTGGCGAAGCGCTGGTAGGTGACCTCGACGGGCCCCGATGGTGCGGTGTGGGTGTACGTGCCGCCCACGCACCCGTCCGCCAGGTGCAGCGATGTCTCGACGCGCTCGGCGGTGGCCATGGCGAGCGGCACCCCGTCGATGTCGGCGGCGACGGAGAGCGGGTTCGGCACCGTCGACAGCTCGCGCCAGTGGCCGTCGGCGCAGTCGTAGGTGTCGGTGACCACCAAGGCCACGTAGTCGGCCGCGCCCTGGTCGGGGGCGGTGCCTCGGTACCCCAGGTAGCCGTTGCCCGACAAGAAGTTCGAGCCCATGGCGACGGCGCGGTCGGGGTCCCAGCCCGACTCGACGAGCAGCCATCCGTTGCGCTCGACGCGCAAGGTGTCGCCCAGAGCGGTCATTGGGTGGCCCCGGAGGGGAGCAGCGCGTCCAGGTCGTCGACCACGATCGTCGCGCCGTTGTCGTAGAGGACCTGGTGGCCGGCGCCACGGTCGACCCCGACCACGTGCGCAAAGGCACCTGCGGCGCCCGATGCCACCCCGGAGATGGCGTCTTCGACCATCACCGATCGCTGGGGTGTGGTGCCGAGGCGACGGGCGGCGTCGAGGTAGGTGTCTGGCGCGGGCTTGCCGGGGAGACCACGTGCGGCTGCGTCGTTGCCGTCGAGGATCTCGTCGAAGTGGTCGAGCAACCCGACGGCTCCGAGCACGAACCGGCAGTTCTTCGACGACGACACGCACCCCGTCTTGATGGCATCGCTGCGCAGGGCCTCGACGAGGCGGACCGACGAGGCGAACACCACCGGCCCCTCGGCCGCGAGGATGGAGCGGAAGTGGTCGTTCTTGCGATTGCCGAGCCCGCACACGGTCTGTTCGTCGGCGGCATCGTCGGGGGTTCCCTCCGGCAACTCCATGCCGCGTGAGGCCAGGAACGCCCGGACGCCGTCGTAGCGAGGCTTGCCATCGATGTGGTCGAGGTAGTCCTGGTCGGTGAACTCGACGAACGCACTGTCGGTGCGATCGGCATGGCTGCGCAGGACATCGTCGAAGAGGCGCTTCCAGGCGTGGGTGTGCACGCTGGCGGTGTCGGTGATGACTCCGTCGAGGTCGAAGATGACCGCATCGATCGATCCTGACACCAGGTCCGCGTATGTAAGCGCTTTCATGAGCAGTGCAGGGTAGCCGGGAGGGCCCGAGCGACGAGGTGCCTGCGCTGTCGGTGACCAGATGGTCCGAGGGCTCAGAACCGAACGACGCCGCGGACGGGCAGGCGCTTCTTGGCGGGCATCGGCGTGGCCTCGGGGCCGAGCAACGAGGCGTTCGTGGTCCACGAGCCGGTGACGTGTTGGCGGCGCACCGAATGGGTGGGGCGACGCGCCGACCGTCCGATGTCGACCAGCAGGTTGCGCACTGCGGTCGCAGCGGTGCGCACCGCGAGGACCGGGTGCCGCCACAGCCACAGGTGGGACCGCCACCCTCGGCACGGGTACGCGAGCTGGCCCCACAGGTGCGGCGGCAGCGGATCCGACACGCCGTACCGCTGGGGTCGCCGACCCGTGCGGTGGGCCGGCATGAAGTACGTCCCGAACACCAGATCCCACCATGGCAACGCCGGGCCGTAGTTGTGACCGACCGCGTCGGGCTCGCTCGAGTGGTGCCAGTGATGGAACTCGGGGTTGGCGACCAACCGGTCGAGGATCCGCCACCGCACCCGCACGTTGGCGTGGAAGAAGATGCCGAGCACGATCTGCACCACCGCCAGCAGCCCCGCGACCTCTGCGCCGAAGCCCGCGCCCAGCAGGAAGAAGAACGCCGGCGCGATCACCACACCGTCGAAAGGGTGGATCCGGAAGCCGCTGACCCAGTCCATGTGCTCCGGAGAGTGGTGCACGGCGTGGAATCGCCACATGAACGGCACCTCGTGCGCGAAGCGGTGGGTCCAGTACGACACCAGGTCGAACACCAGGAACCCGACGATCGGGAGCACGGCGGCCGGGACCATCGCGACCAGTGGCCGCAGCGCGAGGCCGGGCAACCAGAACAGGCTCAGCCCGCCGATGATCACGAGGGCGGTGATCCCGACGACGTTGAGGACGGGCCCCGCGAGCGCGAACCCGATGTCGGTGGTCACCAGCGGCCGTCGGATGCGCTGACCACGTTGGCGCGGATAGAGCTTCTCGAACGGCACGACGATCACGAACAGCGCGACGACCGCGATGAAGATCGAGCGATCGATCAGGAACGAGACCCCGATGGCTGCGACGACGGCGAGCACCTGTGCGGTGCGTCGGACGCAGCGGACCCGGCGACTCGATGCCGACGTGGTCGCCTGATCCGGCGGCGGCGGCGACGCCGGCGAGTCGGGGAGCGGACACGGCCAGGAGCCGTGCGGTGGGGGAGGCGATTCCAGGACGGGTGCATCGTTCATGCCCTGGTTGTCGCATGTCGGTCCCGCGACGGTTCACGCCGCAGGACCGACAGTGGCTGCGCTGGGCCGTTCAGCTCAGCTGGTGCGCAGACGGCGGCGGGTCGCCAACACCATGAGACCCGCGGCCGAGGCCGTGAGCCCGAAGACGACGAGGCCGACGTCGGTCGATGGTCCCGTGCGGGCGAGTTCGTCGGGCTGCCCGCCGGTGGGGCCGGTGCCGCCGCCGGGGGTGGCCACGGCGGGAACCTCTGTCGGTGTGGCCGTGGGGGTCGGCTGTCCCGGCAGGATCGTCGGTTCCGGCGTGATGTCGACCGTGGGTTCCGGCGTGGGCGCGACGGTCGGTTCGGGTGTCGGGACGACGGTCGGTTCGGGTGTCGGCTCGACGGGCGTGGTCGGTGTCGGGTGCACGCAGGGCTCGGGCGTCGGCTCGGGCTCGGGGACGGGCGCAGGTTCGTGATCGCATTCCTCGCCGAGGGCGACCGCCAGTTGTGGCAGCCGGAACTCGGCGTCGTCGCCCTCGACGCCTGCGGCTGGGCTCGCGGCCAGTGCTGACATGGTGAGCACGATCGCCACGGTGAGACCTGCTCCCCACCACCGGTTCGTCTTGTTGGACTGCCTCATCGCCCATCGCCTCCTGGTCGCCGCCACAGCCGGCGTTCGTGCCGGCATGGTCCACGGCGGACCGTACGAGCACAGGCGGACGCCGACCAGTGACGAACGGCCCTGCTCGCGGCGAGTTGACACACGGTTGATCCGGGTCGACGATCCGATCCGTCCCACACCACCGACGAGGCTCCCATGACCGACGCTGCTGCAGACATCGAGGCGATCAAGGGCCTCAAGGGCGGTACTTCCGCACCCTCGATCGCCAGGACTGGGACGCCTATCGCGACGTGTTCTGCGACGACGTCGAGATCGACACCACCGACGACGCCGGACCGGGCACCGAGATCAGTGGTGTGGATGCCTACCTGTCGATGCTGCGACCCTTCATGGACGGCGCCCGGTCCGTGCACCACGGCCACATGCCCGAGATCGAGCTCACCGGACCCGACACGGCGCGCGGCGTCTGGGCCATGGAAGACCACGTGTGGTTCGCCGACGCCACCGGACTCGGCAAGCTCTGGGGTACGGGCTGGTACGAAGAGGAGTACCGGCGCCTCGACGGCCGGTGGCGGATCGCCCGGATGGTCCTGCGCCGCCAGTACGTCGAGATGGGTGGCGTGCAGACGTTTCCTCCGCTCCGCTCCGCCTTCGGAGAGCTGATCACCAGCCTTGTCGGCCTCGCGTCTACCCCGCCGACGGGTCCTCGCGGTCGCCGGGGAGATGCCCGGCGCGGTGACCGCCCTGCCAGTCCTCCTCCACCCCGGCCACCGCATCGCCTCCCAACAACGCGAGCCGCGGCATCTCACGCAGGCTCCGTTTGAGCTCGGCGAAACCGTCGAACGCGGCGAGGGTGGTCACTGCATCCCACAGCCGGACGGCATCCTCGGGCTCGGGGACCTGCGAGATCACCGGGCCGAAGAACGACAGACCATCCGGCGGGCGGAAGCTGATGATCGGCGTGCCGACATCGCGCCCGGTACGCGACGAACGCGAGTTCGGTCTCGGCATCGAGGAGCTCGTCCCACGCGGTGTCGTCGAGCGCCTCGGCGAACCGGGCCGGGAGACCCGCGGCCTCGAGGACGGCGACCGTGTGGGCGGCGGTGCCGAGGGTGTCGCCGACCGGTGAGCCCTGCGGCTGATCCCAGTAGCTGCGTCCGTAGGCCGTGACGAGATCGCCGAGCACGTCGCGACCCAGCTCGTCGCGAACGGCTGCGGCGACGCGCAGCATCTTCAGCCCGGCAGTGTGGAAGTGGTCGTACTCGGGCGGGAACTCCGTGGCGTAGTCCTTGTCCTTGTTGAGGAGCCGCAACGAGATGAATCGCCAGTCGATCCGGTAGTCGCTCTGGTGGGCTACGAGATCGACCCACCGCGACGTGATCCATGCGAACGGGCAGACGGGGTCCCAGAAGAACTCGATGTCATAGGTGGACTCGGTCGGGGGAAGGCTCGGCATGGTTGGTCCTGTCGTCGAGGAGCGGCGTCCCCTCAACCCTCGCGTGGCGCCGAGGCTTCCGGACCAGCGACCCGGATTCGTGACTGGTCGGGTCTGATCGAACCCTCGAGGGCGCGTGCGGCGACGTCGAGCCCGAACCCGGCGCGGTCCTGGCACCCAGCGACGCTCTCGGGGCGTACCGGCTACGCTCGCGGCGCGGTGGGGGACGAAGTCCGGTGTGATTCCGGCACTGTCCCGCAACGGTGATGTCGGTCGGTCCTGATGGACCGCCGGCGAGTCCGGTCGATCCTCCTGCCGCACGAACCACAGAACCCTCGAGGACTTGGGGTTGGTTCGCGACGGTCGCATGCGGCCGTCCGAGCTTCCGTTCCTCGACCCACAGGAGGACCGGATGCCCTACCGAAAACTGTTGCTCGCCCTGGCGGTCGCCGCTCGCGCTGCTCGCTGCCTGCGGCGATGACGACACCGATGCCGCAACCGACCAGTCGCCCGAGGCGGCGGTGACCGACGAGGCCGACGCTGCACCGGAGACACCACCCGCGGGAGACTCCGAGGCCGAGACGGTCGACGACGAGCCGCGGCCGTCGACTTCCCGGTCACCATCGACACCGCTGCCGGCCCGGTCACCATCGAGGCCCGACCCGAGCGCATCGTGTCGTTGTCGCCGATGGCCACCGAGAGTCTCTTCGCCATCGGCGCCGGCGACCAGGTCGTCGCCGTCGAGGAGTTCTCGAACTATCCACCGGAGGCCCCGGTCACCGATCTGTCGGGGTTCGATCCCAACGTCGAGGCCGTCCTCGGGTTCGAGCCGGACCTGGTCGTCATCGTCAACGACGCCAACGACCTGGTCGCCGGGCTCGATGCCGCCGGCGTCCCGGTCCTCGTCAGCCCCGCGCCCGACCGACATCGAGAGCGGCTACGACATCATCGCCGAGCTCGGCCTCGCCACCGGACGCATCGACGAGACCGCTGCCGTCGTGGCCACCATGCGCGACGAGATGGCCGCCGCCTTCGCTGCGGCGCCCGAGGTGCCCGTGCGGATCTACCACGAGCTCGACGACACCTACTTCTCGGCCAGCAGCTTCGGATTCGTCGGTGCGGTCTACGCCGAGCTCGGCGCCACCAACATCGCCGATGACGCCGACGTCGATCGGACCGGCTTCCCGCAGCTCACCGAGGAGGCGGTCGTCGAGGCCGATCCGGAGCTGATCGTCATCACCGACCTGGTCGGCTACACCGCAGCCGACGTCGCAGCCCGTCCCGGATGGGCCGACATCAGCGCGGTCGTCAACGGGGCGATCATCACCGTCGACGCCGACATCGCCTCGCGGTGGGGGCCTCGCTTGCCCCAGTTCGTCACGGCCATCACCGATGCGATGGCGGACCTGTCCGTCGCTGCCGAGTGATCGTGGCGTCATGACGACGATCGGGGCCGACGAGGTCGAGGCATCGCTCGAACCGGCGGTCGCCTCGGCCTTCCATCTGCCCCGACCGGCCATCGCGCTCGGCGTCGCTCGCGCTCGTGGCCGTGGGGCTGGTCAGCGTCGTCAACGGCGCTGCCGGGCTGCCGGTCGAGGGGGTCATCGCGTCGATGCTCGATCGCCTCCCACTGGTGTCGATCGACTCGTCGCTCAGCGCCCGCCAAGAGGCCATCCTCTTCCAGATCCGGTCTGCCCCGCTTGGTGCTCGGCATGCTCGTCGGTGGTTCGCTCGCCATGGCGGGTGCCGCGTATCAGGGCGTGTTCCGCAATCCCCTGGCCGACCCGTACCTGCTCGGGGTGTCCGCCGGCGCCGGGTTCGGTGCGGTGCTGGCGCTCGGGGTCGGTCTCGACATCGGGTGGGGTCCGTTCGGTGCCGTCCCGGCTGCGGCGTTCGTCGGCGCGGTCGTCGCCGTGGCAGCCTCGGCCACGATCGCCCGCGGCGGCTGGGCCACGCCGTCCACGCTGCTGCTCGGCGGCGTCGCCATGGCGGCGCTCTTCTCGGCCGGCCAGACCTTCGTGCTGCAGCGTCTCGACGAGAACCGTTCGCGCGAAGTGCTCTCGTGGCTGTTCGGTCAGCTCAACACCAGCGGCTGGGATCAGGTCGTGATCCTCGGGCCCTATCTCGTGGTGTGCGGCGGACTGCTCGTGCTGTTGCGTCGTCACCTCGACGTGCTCCGGGTGGGCGACGACGAGGCACGAGCCCTGGGCCTCGACCCCGCCCGCACGCGGCTGCTCGTCATCGTCGCTGCGTCGCTGCTGACCGCAGCGGCCGTCGCGGTCAGCGGCATGATCGCATTCGTGGGGCTCGTCGTGCCCCACATCGTGCGGCTTCTCGTGGGCACCAGCTATCGGGTGGTGCTGCCGGTGTCGGCGCTGTTCGGCGCGACGTTCCTGGCGTTCGTCGACGTCGGCGCCCGCACCCTCACGGCCCCGGCCGAGATACCCGTCGGGGTCATCACCGCGTTCGTCGGCGCACCGTTCTTCGCGTTCATCCTGTGGCGTGGCCGAGGGGCGCCGTCATGAGCGCTCTCGTCGGGACTCCGGACGCCGCCGTCGCGACCGTGGCCGCCCCGGGGCTGACCTGTCGCGGGGTCACGGTCGGCTACGGAGGCCACGACGCCATCACGCAGGTGGATCTGGACGTCGCGCCGGGGGAGTGGACGGCCATCATCGGCCCCAACGGCGCCGGGAAATCGACGCTGCTGCGTGCCATCGCCGGCGTGGTGCCCCACGAGGGCTCGATCCGGCTCGGCGACGGTCGAGCCCCACGGCCCGGCGACGTGGCCATGGTCCCCCAGGCTCCGGTGATGCCACCGGGGATGAGTGTCGCCGAGTACGTCCTGTTGGGCCGCACCGCCCATCTCGGCTGGCTCGCCCGCGAGTCCGCGGAGCGACCGGGTCGTCGTCGACGCGGTCCTGCGGCGCCTCGGGCTCGTCGGCTTCGCAGGGCGCTCGGTGAGTGAACTCTCCGGCGGTGAGGCCCAGCGGGTGGTCATCGCCCGGTCGCTCGCGCAACAGGCACCGGTGATGCTGCTCGACGAGCCCACCAGCGCGCTCGATCTGGGCCATCAGGTGGCGGTGCTCGAGCTGGTGGACGACCTCCGCCGCAGCGAAGACCTCACCGTCGTCGCGGCGATGCACGATCTGACGACCGCAGCCCGCTTCGCGGACCGGCTCGTCCTCATCGATGGCGGCACCGTCGTCGCCGCTGGATCTGCGGCCACCGTTCTCGACGCCGAGCTGTTGTCGTCGGTCTACGCCACACCGCTCACCGTGCGGGTCATCGACGGTGAGCGGGTGGTTCTTCCCGCACCCCGACGCTGATCGCCGAGCGCACCTGGGTCCGCCGCTACGCTCCGGCCCTGGCTTCGGAGAACAAGGTGGGAACCATGGCTGAACCGTCGGCACTCGTCGGAACCGTCCAAGCTGCGCCGGCTGCTGCCGACGCTGTGCATCGCCATGGCGACACTGCTCGCGGTCGTCGCGGCGATGACCACCTGGGTGCGGGCGCAGGCGCTCGACACCGACGAGTGGGTCGAGAGCAGCACGGAGTTGCTGGAGAGCCCAGCGGTCACCGACGCACTGGCGGTCTTCCTCGTCGACGAGATCTACACGGCGCTCGACGTCGAGAGCGAGTTCGCCGAGATCCTGCCCGAGGACTTCAGCCGCCTCGCCGCACCGCTGTCGGCAGCGCTGCGGGGCCCCGCCACCGAGGCTGCGCAACGACTCGTCGCCTCGGATCGCTTCCGGGCGACCTGGGCGACAGCCAACCGGGTTGCGCACCAGTCGATCGTGAACATCCTGCGCGACGAGACCCGAACGGGGATCTCCGCAACCGACGGTGCCATCACGCTGGAGCTCGGCGACCTCGTCCGTGTCGTCGCCGCGGATCTCGGCCTGTCGGACAGGACTTGATCGATCGCCTCCCCGCCGACGCGGGACGCATCACGCTGATCGAGTCCGACCAGCTCGAGACGGCGCAGGCGAGCTGTCCGGGTGCTCGACTTCCTGTCCTGGTTCGTGCTGCTGGTCGTGGTGGCGCTGTATGCGCTCGGCGTCTTCCTCGCCGCCGACCGGATACGAGCACTCCGAAACGTCGGCCTCGGGCTCATCGGCGCAGGCGTGTTCCTCCTGATCGCACGCGCCGTGTCGACCCGCATCGCCGTCGATGCGATCGTCGAGGACCCGCGTGCCGAACCTGTCGCCAACGTCGTGGCCGTGGTCATGACCGGCCTCTTGCGTCAGATCGCCTGGTCCGGCGTGGTCTACGGCGTCGTGCTCCTGGCCTTCGCCCTGGCGATGGGCGCAACGGTCGGGTGCCACGGCACTGCGGCGCAACCTGGCGCCGTTCTTCAACGCCGGGGCGGTGCCGTTGCCGGCGGCACCGCGCTCGCGATCGCCGTGTTGTTGTGGTGGAGCCCGGGACAGAGCCTTCGAGGGCTGGGTCACCGGTCTCACGTTGATCGGCCTGGTGATCATCGGGGTGGTGGCGATGCGTCGCCGGACACTGCGTCGAGTTCCCCGACGCTCGCATCGACGATGTCGTCGATCGGGTCCGATCGTCGCTGCCGACGCGCGGCGAGCGTTCACCCGCTGCCGGTGGATCGCCGGCGCTCAGTCAGCCAACTCGAGTCGCTCCGGGCGCTGCACGACGCGGGCGAGATCTCCGACAGCGAGTACGACCGCCGCCAAACAGCAGGTCCTGGGCGTCTCCACCTGACCCGGCCGACCCGGGGGTCGACGGCGCACGCGTCAGCGCTGGGTGAGCTCCCTGCCGCCGGAGGCTTCCCACTGCTCACGCAGGTCGGCCTGCATCGAGTCGAGCGTGCGCATCTGGGATGCCACCCCGACCACCGCCAGGACGAAGTAGAGCAGCCACCACCATGGTGACTCGTCGATGCGATCGACCACCGAGGCGCCGCGTGAGATCGTCGCCGTCGAACGCGTCCGCTCAGCAGCATCACGCCACCGACGATGGCCGATGAACCGGCCAACGCCGACAAGATCGTCAGCAACAGCATGGGGAGCGATCCGATCACGGCGATCATCGCCAGACACGTCGCGACCACGACACCGGCGAGCACGATGAGCCATGTCCATTCGACGTTGAAGCCGACCATCAGCGTCGAGCCCAGCATGAACCCGATCGCAGCCATGCCGATGATGATCGAGACCTCGTAGTACGCGTAGGCGAGCAGGCCGAACACCACGGCCAGACCGAAACCGGCCGCCCACGCCCCGACGCTCGCCAGCAGGCCCGTCGTCGGTGACGCCGGCCACCAGGCCTGCGCCGAGCGCGAATCCGGTGAAGGCTCCCCAGATGGGGATGACGACACGCATCGTCAGATAGCCACGGAAACAGAACAGTGCGCCGATCGCGATGGCGAGCAGCGCCAACACGACGTCGTTCATCGCCAGACCTCGCTTCGGTGCAGGCCGGGGCCCTGTGGGCCCCGTCGCGGATGTCAGCTGTTGATGACCTTGGCCTTCGCCGTGGCGTACTCGGCGTCGTCGATCTTGCCGGACGCGTGGAGCTCGGCGAGGGTGGCCAGCTGATCGGCTGCGCTCGGCCCACCGCCGGCGGTCTGACGGATGTAGCTGTCGACGGCCTGCTGCTGCGCCTGAGCGGCCGCCATCTGACGCTCGCCCATGCAGCCGCCGCGAACGATCAGGTAGGCGAAGACCCCGAGGTAGGGCAGGAACACGATGAGCGCCGCCCAGATCGCCTTGGACACGCCGCCCATGTCGTCGCTGCGGATGATGTCACTGAAGATCGAGATGACCAGCCAGATCCACATGAAGAACAGGAAGAACCAGAAGATCGACCAGAGCACCTGACCGACACCGAACTCTGCTGCGAAGACCATCATGACGACTCACCTTCCACCGTGCCGAGACCCGGATCGGCCTGCGAACACGCAGAGCATGTCGGCCGGGCGCGCTATCGTCAAATGCGGCCGTCGGCGACGGCGGCCGACCCGACCGAACCGACCCAGGGGAGTACCGGCGGCCGATGCCAGAGCCGGAGCCAGACGACGCCGCGGTGAGGACGCCGACGTGACGGCACCGGCGCCCTCGTCCGGCCCGACCGGGCGCTCGCCGCTTCGCATCGCAGGGTCTGTCGCTGCTCTTGCTCGGGGTGCGATGTACCTGCTCGCGCCCGGCGCTGCTCGAGGTCTTCTCGTCCTGGGATCGGGTGTCGTCGCTCGAGCCCGGCGTGGCTCGTGCTGGTCGTCGGCCTGCCAGGTCGTCTCGTTCGGGTTCGTCTGGGCGCTGCAGCGACTGGTGCTGCGCACGGATGCCTGGTTCGCGGTCGTGACCTCCCAACTCGCCGGCAACGCCGCCGGTCGCGTCATCCCGGGCGGCGCCGCGACCGGCGCTGCCGTGCAGTTCCGGCTGCTTGCGCAGCGCGGGGATCCCGACGGCGAACGCCACCTCGGGGCTCGACCGCGGCGGGGCTGCTGCAGCTCGGCACCACGCTCGCCATGCCGTTGATCGCGCCTGCCGGCGCTCATGTTCGGAGCGCCGGCGCCGCGCTCACTGCTGAATGCGGCACTGCTCGGTGGCGCGCTCGTTCGTCGCGTTGTTCGCCCTCGTCGCCGTGGCCTTCACGGGTGACGCCCTGCTGTCGACGATCGGACGTGTCGTCGACGGGGCACGCCGCCGCCTGCCCCGGGTCTCGGCGCCGACCCGCCGCGACTGCCGACCGTCTTGCTGCGCGAGCGCGACGCGTTGCGGACCAGCCTCGGCTCGGCGTGGCTGCGAGCCGCCGGGTACTCGGTCGGCCGGGCGCTGTTCGACTATCTGACCCTTCTGGCAGCGCTCGCGGCATTCGACTCCGATGCCCGGCCGTCGCTGGTGCTGCTGGCCTTCACCGCTTCCTCGCTGTTCGGCATGGTGCCGGTCACCCCCGGAGGCCTGGGCTTCGTCGAGGCCGGCCTGGCAGGCACGCTCGCCCTGGCCGGGGTGTCGGCAGGCGACGCGGTCGGGGTCGTGTTGCTGTACCGACTGGTGTCGTTCTGGTTGCCGATCCCGATCGGCTTGATCGCAGGCGTCGTCCACCGGCTCCGATTCCTCCGGGGCCGACCGCTCCCCGCAGCCCGATCGTCCGATGGTGCCGCCGCCGACGAGTGAGCAGCGCAGGGACCGGCGCCACGCCACGCAGCTCCCTGCGCCCGATCACCGATCGTGACCGTCATCCGGCACGCAGCATCGACAGCAGCAACATCGTGGCGAGCAGCGCGGCGAAGGCTACGCCCACGAGCACCGGATGACGCAGAGGCCACGGGCTCGGTCGGTCGGCGGAGATGAGCTCTGCGAGCACGACGTAGCGACCCGACTCGGCCCGATAGGTGGTGCATCGCGGCGACGAGCGCCACGGCGTCGTCGTCGGTCGTCGAGTGCCCGTGGGGGCTCGGTGTGTGCGAATCGCTGATCGCTGAGCGCTTCGAGGCGTTCGCGTCGACGGTGCCAGACCCGCCACAGCTCCAGGGGGCACTGTCGCACGATGCGATCGCCGTCGGTTCCGTCACCGTGGGACGCGACGCAGATCATCGCTTCGACGAAGCCGACCTCGATGAGCTTGGCCACCTCGTCGTCCGGGTCGGTGTGCAGCGAGCAGTTCGGCAGCCACCTCGAGGGCCGTCGACGGATCGAAGCCGGGGTCGCGGACCAGGCGGTCGGCCACGGTGGCCATCGAGAGCCACGCCGGCTGCTCCCGGAACCAGTCGGCGCCGAAACGACGTGGTGGCACCTCGCCCGGCGCGATGCCGGCCGCCGCACGCATGATCCCGCAGCTTCCTCGGCGTCGAATGCCATGGCGACATCATGGTCGATCGGCACCCGTCCGGCCGAGTGCGCCGGCAGCTGCCTCGACCGTGTGGGGCCGGGCAGCCCGCAGACGAGCGTGGACCTTGATTGGCAGTGCTGCAGCCGATTGTGCGTGATGGTGCCGACCTCGTCCGGACCTCCACGGAGCGGACGGCCGAGCAACGCCGAGGGACGCCGCAGACGGTCCCTCCGATCCGGCGAGCTCGACCCGCCGCGTCCGCCATCGGGGCCCACGTGTGGCGCTGTTGTTGGCCTGGCTGACGCTGTTGCCGCTCATCGGATCCGCCTGGTTCGCCGCCGGGGAACTCCGCGCCAGCGGCGAGGCCCGCACGCCAGGCCGCACGAGGTCGAACGGTCACCGACGAGCTCGTGCTGCTCACCGATCTTCGGGCGGCCCTGACCGACGAGCGCAACTGGGTCTCGCTGCCCCGGGGTGTCCGACATCGGCCTGACCGTCGAATGCGTCACCTCGATCACGGGTATCGATCTCGATGCCGAGTCGCAGCGGACGAAGGCCCGCGTCGACGACTTGGTCGCGCGGGCTGCACTGCCGGGATTCGACGAACGCCTCGCCGCAGGTCCGTGCCGACGACAGCGACGTCCTCCTCGAGTCGGGTCAGCGGTACGGATTGCTCGAAGCCGAGGTCGGCGGCCGCAGCGACGAGCTCCTCGACCGGTTGATCGAGGGCAGCGGTGACGTTCGCCGGCGGTGGCCCACTCGTGTCGACGCTGCGCGTCCTCGACGCCGCATCGACCGCTCGCCAGTCGGTGGCGGCGCAGCTCTGGAGCTACTTCGGGACGGAGTTCTCGGGTGAGGACTCGGCGCTCACAGGAGCTCGCAGGTCGTCGTCGAGCAGCGTGCGCTCTATCGGCAGGCGACGCGACCGCGTCGAACAGGATCGCAGCGGCCGATTCCCGCGACGGCCGTCACGCATTGGCCACGATCGAGGCATCGGCCGACGTCGCCATCTTCGAGAGCGGCACTCGAGGATCGTCTTCGTCACCTCGGTCGTGGAGGGCCTTCCCGGCAGCGACCCGGTCGGCGCGGACATTCTGCCCCGCGTCGACGACATCGTCACGGTGTTCGACGCAGGGCGGACCTCGTCACAGCTGCACCTCGATCTCGTCGGGGCCGCCGGAACGGATGTCACCGACGCCGCCGGATCGATCAGCGAAGCCGCAGTGGCCGACACACGCAAGGCCCGCTTGACGATCGCGGTCGTGGTCGCCCTGTCGGTGCTCTTCGTTGCTGCGCTGGCGCGCTTCATCGGCCGGCCGCTACTCGGGCTCGCAGCCGATGTACGTCGTCTGCGTGACGGTGATCTGTCCGGCGCCGCGCAGGTCGCCGGACCGTACGAAGTGCGCGAAGCCGCCCGAGCCCTGAACGAGGCCGCGGCCCATCTGAGCGTCGCCGAACGGCAGGCCACGGCGCTGGCCGAGGGCGCACTCGATGACCCGATGCTCGACCAGGCACCGGCCGGCACGCTCGGCGCCTCGCTCCAAGACGCCGTCCGGACACTCGCGTGCGTCGCTGTCGGACCGCGAGGAGCTCGGCGATGCAGTTCGCACACGAGGCCGCACACGACGGCCTCACCCAACTCCCGAACCGCAGCGCCTCACTCGAACAATTCGACAAGAGTCTCGCTCGTGCGCGGCGATCCGGTCAGGCGGTCGCCGTGTTGTTCCTCGACCTCGACGGGTTCAAGGACGTCAACGACCAGCACGGCCATCCCGCCGGTGACGCCGTGCTCTGCGCCGTGGCCCGACGACTCGAGGCGACCGTCCGCGGCGGTGACCACGTCGGCCGTCTCGGCGGCGACGAGTTCCTCGTCATCGCCGAACCCGTCGCCGACGTCGACGCCGCGCTCCACCTCGCCGAGCGACTCCGCCAGGCGGTGTGCGAACCGGTCGAGGTCGGCGAGGTGACACTGCACGTCCACGTCTCGATCGGCGTGGCGATCAGCCAGGACTCCGACCTCACCGCCGACGAGGTGCTGCGCGATGCCGACCTCGCCGTCTACAAGGCCAAGCAGCGGGGTCGCAATCGGATCGAGTTCTGCGACGACGCGCTGCGCGCTGGCGCTGAGCGAGCAGACCGCCATGGAGATCGCTCTCCGGCGTGCGATCGACGACGACGAGTTGACCGTCCACTACCAGCCCGTCGTCGCGCCGTTCACCCGCCGACTCGCCGGCTTCGAGGCGTTGGTGCGCTGGGAACGGCCCGGCCATGGCATGGTCGGCGCGGACCAGTTCATCGAGTTCGCGGAGCGGAGCGACCTGATCGTCGACATCGACTGCTGGGTCCTCGATCGGGTCGTGGCCCAGCTCGCGAGCTGGCAGGCGATCGCCGAGATGGGCGACATCGTCGTCGCCGTCAACGTGTCGGGCCGCCATCTCGCCCGCGATCGTTTCGTCGACGACGTGCTCCGTCCTTTGCGACGCCACCGCGTGAGCGGTTCCCAGTTGGTGCTCGAGGTCACCGAAGGGGCGCTCTTGCGTGATCTGGACGACGCCGGGGCGAAACTCGAGATCCTGCGCAGTCACGGCGTGACCATCGCCATCGATGACTTCGGCACGGGCTACACCTCGCTCGCCCATCTCAAGACGTTGCCGATCGACGTGTTGAAGATCGACCGCAGCTTCGTGGGCGACCGGACGTCGGACTCGTTGGTGAAGCTGATCATCGACACCGGACACACGCTCGGGGCACGGGTGACTGCGGAGGGCATCGAAACCGACGAGCAGGCAGCCCGACTCGCCGAACTCGGCAGCGACGGGCTGCAGGGCTATCTGTACGGTCGGCCCGGCCGCTCCCGACGACCTGGAACTGGACGACCTGCTCGGTCGTGGTGCCGGCACCGCCCGCTGACACGCATATGCCGGTGGCGGCGATCAGTACGAGGCGATCAGCGCGGACGAGCAGCCGCACGTACGACGCCTGGTAGGAGATCGATGGTTCCGAGAGCTCCCATGACACCACCTGGGTGTTCTCGGTGTTGAAGTCGCGATACGCCTTCAGCGGCGGCTCGCCGCGCGGCGGGCTCGACCGACCCGAGTACCTGGCATTGGGACCCCCGACGACGTAGCCCGGCGGCGGACCCACGCGCGAGGTCAGCGCGTTCGTCGAAGCGGGTGCCGTCACCGAATCGGAAGTGGTAGATCTCGTTGACCGACCGCTCGGCGCCGAGGTCGCCCATGTTCGACAGATACACCAACCCGAGCGGATTCACGCCGTGGAGACCATGGAGGTGGGCGGCGGCACGCCGACGGAACGAATCGCTGCGTGCTGGATCCATCACCGAGCTCGGCCAGTACTGCGTTGCCCGTCCCGATGTCGAGGCTGACCTTGTTGCTGCCCCAGTGGATGGTGGCCCGCTTCATCGGGGCCCGGTACAGCGATCGGCGGGGCGCCAGGCCGTGGACTGCACGGTTGGCGGCCACGAACGACAGGCGTTCGGTGATCAGACCGACGACCGCCGGGTCCGCCTCGGGCAGGGTCAGGTAGTAGGCGAGCGCATCGGACTGCTCGCCCTCGTAGCGGTTCCACGCCGTCTCGACCCACGGCCGCATCCGTGTCACGCCCGCGGCCACGGCGTCGGCGAACCGCTGCTCGCCCGTCAGACGCGAACAGATAGATCGCAGCCATGGTGGCGGAACGGTCCTGTTCGGCGACGCTCAGGTCGGCGTCGCCGGAGGTGACGATCTGGGGGTCGCAGTCGGTGCGGACCGGGTTGGCCCGGTACCAGTCCCATGCCCGCACCGCACGGGCCGCCCACCGGTCGGCGTCGCGGCGGCGCGACCCCGTCCAGCGCCAGCGCGCCGTGGGCGAACATGCCGGCTGCGGCGATGGTCGACGACGAGCACACCTCCTCGTAGAAGCGGGGCCGACGGTCGCGTTGGGGCGGTGTCACGTCGTCGAAGTCGATCCAGCCCACCTTGGTGAGCACGCCGCCGCTCGGGCGCTGCATGGTCTCGAGCCACCGCAGTTCGACCATGACCTCGTCGACGATGTCGGGGCGTCCGTTGCCCGACTCGGGGATCCCGGCGTCGTCGTCGAACACCTCCGGGTGGCGTTCCCATGCGGTCAGCAGCTGATGCACGGCGCTCATCGCGAACGTCACGTACTTCGTGGTGTCGCCGGCATCGAACCAGCCGCCGCGCAGGTCGCGTGCCGTTGCCGGCCTGCGCCGGTCGACCGAGCGGGCCTCGCCGTCCTGGTCGGGCACCGGCGGCCACGGCCCCGCCCCGCCACGGTCCGGCCCAGCTGCGCCGGGAGACGACGTTGGCACGGTTGAACGTGAAGGCTCGGAGCGCAGCATCGAGGACCTCGTCGTACACGGTCGGTCCGATGGCGAACGTGCCGCTGCGGACGCGCCGTTCGACGTCGACGATGTAGTACGAGCCGGGAGCGGTGAGCTCGGAGAAGTCGTACCACCACCCGCGGTCTCCGGCCTGCGGGTCGATGCGTCCGTTGCGCCATTGCACCGGTGTGCCGCGGTGGACCACGGTTCCCGAGCGCGCATCGCGCACCTGGTAGCGCGAGCCGGGTACGAACCGCACCGCGGCGTTCGCGCCCCGTATCGGGTCGGCGAGCACGGCGACCTTGGCCATCCCGGGGAGATAGCCGAACTGGTCGACCATGATCTGGGGCTCGACGCGGAGTCGGGCCCGGGTGGCCTCGACCGGTCCGGTGGGCGTCGGTGCCGCCTCGGCGCCTCGGACGCCACCCGGCGACCCGATGGCTGCATCGGTGCCGGTGCCGGTGCCGGCGACGGTGGTGGCGGTCACAGCCAGGGCGACGGCGAGCGTCACGAGTGTCACGAGGGTCCCGGCACGGCGTGGCACGGCACCGACCATAGGGCGCCTCGACCCACGATGGCCATCGGCGAAGGCCGACGTCGATCGTCTCGTCATCGCAGCCGGGCGGTCCGGTGCCAGGATCAGGTGGGGACCGCGACGGCGTCGGTCTCGGCGCGTATCGACGCTGCCGGGCCTCGGCGGTGGAACCAGTCGAACAGGGCGACGATGATCGTGAGCAGGGTGACGTAGAAGAGCAGCGCGAACTCGTTGATCCGTTCGTCGGCGGAACGGACCAACCAGATGAACACCAACGCCGCCACGAGGTTGACGACCCAGCCGACGGCTGCGGCGATCCACACCGATGCGACCGTGTGACCCCGACGCACCAGCACCGTCCCGGCGAAGGAGTTGAAGACGATCACGAACGCGACGGGCCCGAGCACCCCGAGCACCGATACCTCGTTGTTGGGAATGACCATTGCGAAGATCGCGGTGACCGCGCCGACGAGCAGGATCTTCTCGACCATGTACCAGCTGACCACCGGCTGCCATGCGGGTTCGGGGGGCGCTTCGATCGTGCGGTGATCGAGGGTGCGGTCGACATCGATACCCCAGGCCCAGTCAGGTGGCGGCAGCTTGGGCCACAGCGCGCGAACCGCCACGACGAGCCCGGCGGCAACCACGGCGAGGAGCACGACGAACCAGAGGTTCTCGCCGATCGCAGTGCCCCAGGAGGTGTCGACCGAGACCCCGAACACGTCCTCCTTCATGAAATCGGTGAAGTCGAGCTGGGCGATGTGGATCCACCACTCTTGGGGCAGCTTGATGAAGATCCAGATGAACGCGGCGAGCCCGAGAACCTGGCGATGGCTGAGCCGGTCAGGGTTCCATCGCATCCGGATGGCCTCGTAGGCGATGAAGAAGTATTCGAAGGTGTTCGGGAACACCAGGAGCAGGAATCGATAGCCGGTCGTCTCGAACAGCAGCACCCCGATGAGGCGGTAGTACCAGAGGAACTGCGCGGTCCGGAACGCAAACGGATCGGTCCAGTTCCTGATCACCGCCAGGTAGGCGATGGTCAGGTAGTAGATGTCGAGCGCCTTGTCGTAGCTCTGGTAGCCGTCGAGGTTCAGGTCGGTGTACTGCTGGAAGATCGTCTGGTCCGCAGCGTCGATCACGAGGCAGAACACGATCGCCGGTACCGGGAAGCGGGGGATGAGCAGCGGCACGCCGAGGCGCAACAACACCACGATGGTGAAGACCACCAGGTCCGGATTCATGTTGCCTCGCTCCTGTCGTTCATGCCGGCTCGCCGACGGTGTCGCACGATCAGTATCGCTACGATCGCGATCACCAGCCCCGTGAGCACCAGACCGAAGCGATCGACGAGATCTGCGACCACCTCACCGAACACCGCGCCGAGCACCACGACGAGGCTGACCCAGGCCACCGAGGCGGCGGCGTTCCACGGAACGAAGCTGACGATACGGCATTCCGGCGGTGCCGGCGACGAGTGGCACCAGGGCACGGAGCGCGCCGACGAAGCGCCCGACGAAGACCGTGCGGCCCCCGTAGCGGTCGAAATGGCGCTCGGCGCTGATGAGCGGTCCCTGCATGCGTTGTCGCACCGGGTTCCAACGGTTGACGAGGCCGAGGCCCCACCGATGGCCCACGTACCAGCTGAGCGAGTCGCCGGCGAAGGCCCCCAACGAGCCGATGGCGATGATCCATACGAGCGAGACCTCGGCTCGGGTCGCCGCTGCGCCGAGCAGCACCATGCCGACCTCGCCCGGCACGATCGCATCGAGCAGCGCGACGGTCTCGCCGAACGGGAGCACGAATGCCAGCAGATAGAACCAGCCCGCGTCGAGGTCGGCGAGTCCGTCGAGCAGGCTCTCGATCACCGAGCCACCGCCACGATCGGGCGGCGAGTCCGTGGACTCGATCGGTCGGGTCGTGACATGGCCGAGTGAGGGTAGCGATCGGGCGCTCTGGGACTGGCTCGGCGGATCGCCCGCAACCAGAACCGCACCTGGGCCCGTCAGGATTCCGTGGGCTCGGCGCGGTCGCTGGTCACGATGGTCGCGGCCACTCGACCGTTGATGACCTGGGCGTCGATGTCATCAGCGAGCGTCGTGAACTCCTGGAGCGGCCCGAGGTCCCAGTCACGACCGAGCTCCGCGACCACGCTGCGATCGGCGACGACCTGACCGGGCTGGGCGTGAGCGACCAGCGTGACCGCCTTGCCCGGGGGATCACCCCACACGCCGAACGAGAGCTGATTGGTGCCGAGGACTCCGGTTGCCACATCGCCTGCGGCCATTCCGGCTCGCACGACCATCGCCTGCCCGAACTCGGCGCCGAGCTCGGCCACCATGTCTCTCGCCTCCAGGGCGAACGCCACGGCATCCTCGGTACGGGCGTCGTCGGGTTGAGGCCGCTGAGGTACAACTGGCTGCCCGGCGAGCGTTGGATGCGCTCGATGCCATGCCGGGACATCAATGCCTGCATCTCCTCGTCCAGGCGCTCCGTGACGTCGATCGCAAGATCCTGGTCCGCTCCGACGGCTCCGGGCATGCCGTCGACAGTGATCGAAACGACGGTTGCCGTGTCGAGGATGTCGCCGATCGCCTCCTCACCGTTGCGGACCCGGTCGACGAGCCGACCCGGGAGCAGGGCGCTCAGCAAGTCGACGATCTCTCGCTCCTGATCGATGATCGCCTGCTCGCCGGACTCGAGCTGGCGGGTGACCCCCTCGAGTTGGCGTCCCAGGTCTCCGAGCTCGTTGCGTCCGAGATCCTCGACCTCGGTGTGGAGGTCCCCTGCGGCGATGCGGGCGGCGGACTCCACGAGACGCTCGGCCGGCCGTGTCAGTATTCGGGAAAGGTACAGCCCGACGATGGCGATGCTCGGGAGGAGCACGGCGAGAACCACGAGAATCCTGCGCAGGAGAGAATCGAGCGCTTCACCCGTCTCGCTCTCGTCGAATTCGACGACGACCGTCCAGTCGAGCCCGTCGACCTGTGCCGGCCCCGACGCTGCCAGCGTCTTCGTCCCGAGGTAGTTGGTCACGTCGCCGATGAACTCCTCGCCCTCGAGGCCCGCGGCCACCGCCGCATTGTCGACCGCTTGCAGGAGGACCGGCGAGCCGACCGTCTCGATCACGTCGGCGAAGTCTTGGTCGTCGTACCGGTCGACATAGCGACGGAGGTAGTCCTCAGGATCTTCGATCCACGCCCGCGAGTTGGAGCGCAACGTCTGGTCGGGGCCGACGATGTAGCTCTCTCCCGTCTCGCCGAGACCGAGCAGCTTCCAGTCCTCGTTGGCCGTCATGATCGCGGTGAGGGCTTCCACGGGGATCTCGGTGATGACGGCACCGATGACATCGGTACCCGATCGAACCGCTGCGGCGATGAAGAAGACAGGATCGCCGGCTGTCGGCACGTAGAAGACGGTGTCGGCGATCACGCCCTCACCGACGGCGACCCCGCTGAGGAGATCGGTCACCGCCCCCAGGGCCGCCCGGTCCCCTTCGCGGTCGAACGCGTGCGGCCCGGTGAACACGTTGGTCCCGAAATCGATTCGCTTCATCGTGGAGTACACGACATCTCCGGAGTCGCTGTCGACGAGCAGCAGGTCCGACACCCGCGCGTTCTCCTTCAGCGCCCGCAGCAGCGGGTGGTGCTCCGCATGGGCTGCGCTGTAGTCGGAGCCGTCGCCGGCATCGTCGAGACGGTCGCGTTCGTCGAAGCCGAAGGGGTTGTCGGCGATGTACTGCTGTTGGAGGTATCGGCCTGCTGCTGACGAGGGGATGAACGCGTCCGCCTCGAGATCGACCCCGGCGGCGACGAACGGCGGGAACACCTCGGTCTCGTAGATCGCCGCCAGGTCGGCCGATTGGTCGGGCGTGATGTCTTCGTCCAGTGCACGAAACCCGGTGGAGAGATCGATGAGCGCCTCCACGACGCTCGGGTTCGTCGCGAGCCCGGACGCCTGTGCCTGGATGCGTTCGGCGCCGACTTCGAGCGCTTGGACCCGCGACTCGCGAACTGCGACCAGTTGCTCCTCCACGCTCTCGTTGAGCAGCAACCGAGCGAAGACATAGTTGACCCCGGTCAGCAGCAGCACCGAGACGAGTGACACCCCGACGAGGGTGACCGAGAGCCGCCGTCTGAGGCGCTGGTTGTTCGGACGGCTCACGCGTCGTCGCCTTCCGTTGCCGCGTCGAGCTCGGCAGGCCGATCGGTCGTGCCAGCCGACCTGCGAATCACACGATCGATACGTCGCCGCCTGCTCAGGGCGATCTGCTCGATCATCGCGGCGAAGTCGGGCGCGACCGCCATCGCCTCACCGGCGGCCTCGGCAGGAATCCGCACGACCTCACAGTCGGTCACAGCAACGACGAGCGCGGAGCGTTGGACACTCGGCGGCTCGTTCAGCACCCCGAACCCCTCACCGGGCTCGAACTCCAGCACGTCGAGGTCCTCGTGTCCGTCCTTCGTGAGCAGCAACGATGCACGGCCCTCGGTCATCAGCAGCAGGTCGCTCTGGGTTCCCTCCCGGATGATCGTCTCGCCTCGCCGGTACCGGCCGATCGACGACGTAGCCGCCAGTTTGTCGAGGACGTCGTCGTCGAGATCGGCGGCCAGCGGCGAGACGAGGATCCGTCTGCGGATGTCGGCAGAGGTGACCTGGCTCTCGATCGCGGTCTTCGCCCCATCGAAGAGATACAGATCCTGGGCGGGATTCGGGAGCGGGACATCGTGCCGATACGACAGGTACCAGACCAGCGCGCCGAAGTCGGCCTTGACCTGCGGAGCGATCGTGTAGTCCTCGATCCACATGAGCGCCTGGTAGTCGACCACCGGGTCGGCGATCTGGGTGACCCAGGCAAACGGAGGGGGGTCCTCGACGACACCGGGGGTCGCACGCGCAGCGGCGACCAACATCTCGATCGCTGCAGTCGGAGGAGCGGACCGTTCGATCTGCACGGGCATCGTCACCCGGTGCAGGCGGCTCGGTTGGTCGTAGTTCGTGATCGTTGCAGTCGAGAGCTGGCCGTTCGGGATGACGATGAGGTCACCGTTCCGATCCTGGATGCGCGTCGAGCGCCAGTTGACGTCGATCACCCGGCCCTCGACCTCGTCGGTTTCGATCCAGTCGCCAGCTGAGAACGGTTGGTCAGCCAACAGCGTGAATCCCGAAGCGATGCCGCCCAACGTGTCCTGCAGAGCGAACGAGATCACGAGCGACGTGACCCCGAGGGCTGTGAGCGCAGCCGAGAGGTTGACACCCCACACACCGGCGATCAGGACCCACAACGTCGCGAGGATCAGCAGGAGTCGCGGGAGCGCGAGGAGAAGCCGTGGAACCGGACGACGTCCGGTCCGGCGGGGACGGTCGGCCAGGTCGGCAGCCACGACCCGCAGAGCCGAGAGGGCGGCGATCGCGGCCGAGATGATGATGGCGCTGCCGAGGAACTGCAGGAAGACGTTGTCGACTGCAACGTCCAACAGCGCCCGGGCAAGGATCCACACGGTCAGCAGTGGCACGACCCAGACCCGAAGCGTCGACACGGCCGGCTGGAACAACGAGTCGCGCTGCCGCATCCGCTCGACCAACTCGCCGGCACCGATGATCAGCAGCGGCAGGATCACGATGATCAACGCTGCCCATGCTGCGCTCGAGTCGGTAAAGAGGCTCATGAGGCCGCTTCTCCTTCGTGTGCCCGCCTCGACACCCGGTTCGCGCCACCTGCGCTGTTTGCACCGGTGTCGTCGTCGATCTCGAAACTCGACGACACCTGGGATCGGGTCGTATCCGACACCAGTACGTCGTTCGCGGCCCCGCGGTGCGCCAGGTCGGCGGCGTGCTGCACGGTCGGCCCCCATGCGTCGAACACGAGACCGGCTCCGCCTGTCAGCCCGACGGTGACCGCGCCCGAATCGACGCCCACCGTCATGGTGATCGAGCGGTCGTCGGCGAGATCGCGAAGCAGCTCGCGCACATCCAGCGCGAACGCCACCGTCCGGACCGCGTGGTCGATATACGGACGTACGGTGCCGCAGGCCGCAAAGTACTCGTCGCCGGTGAGTCGAATCCGTTCGAGACCGCGTTGCTTCGCCAGCGCATCGGCCTCTTCGACGAAGTGATCGAGGAAGTGGCGCACGTCGTCGGCCGAATGCGTCGCCAACATGGGGCCGAGTCCGCTGATGACGACGACCACGACGCTGGCGTTGGCCACGTGGTCGATCACGTTGCGCTCTCCGGCCTCGGCCCGGTGAGCCGCCTGCGGCGGCAGGATCCGCCGCAGGAGCTGGCGACGCTCGGCTGCTCGCTCGGCTGCGGCGTCGTTACGGGCAGCGACCGTCTCCAGCATCGAGTCGATGTCGCTCGCCAGTTCGACGAACTCGGCGGGGCTGTCGTCCGGGAGCGCTGCGGAATTCTCTCCATGCTCGATGGCCTCGCCGGCGCGTACTGCCCGCAAGTTGGTCGCGATGACCCGCAGCGGTTGCACCAGCCGGTCCGCCCAGCGCACGGCGATGAAGGTGATCAATACGAGGAAGAGCGCGATCGCGATCAGCAGGTTACGGGCGAAGTCGGCGATCGGCTCCTCGATCTCCTCGCGTGCGATCTCGGTGATCATCGCCCATTCCAACCCGTCGATGTCGAGCGCGCGCCGGGCTTGCAGCACCTCGGCGCCGAGGTAGCTGGTCGTCTCGACGAGGTCCGGTTCGAGTTCGAGTGCGGCCGCCACGTCGTTGTTGTCGACCGGCTGAAAGATGACCGTCGTGTCGAACTGCTCCATCGAGCTGATCTGATCCTCGGTCGCAGCTCCCTCGGCAGCCACGTCGGCCAGATAGCTCGACTCGTCCTCGATGAAGCCCCGGGCGTCGGACCGCATCAGGTCGTCGCTTGCCACCACGAAGGTTTCCCCGGTGGTGCCGAGTGCCACCCAGGATGCATCATTCGTCGTGATCTCGCTGATCCGGCCGGGCCCGATCCGGAGTGCCACATAGCCGGCGAGTGATCCGTCGTCGATGACGGGACTCGCAACGAACAGGCTGGGTTCGTCACCGGCTGCGGCATAACTCGTGAAGTCGCGAATGGTCGCGACACCGGGCTCGGGGTCGTTCCTGATCGCGTTGATGAGGACGGCGAGCCCGCTACCGCTCTGGGGGCCGGTGAGCAGGCTCGTCGCGAAGTCGATCTGCTTGCTGACCGAGTACACGATCGTGTTGTTCTCGGGCTCGATGAGGTAGAGATCGTCCACGCCGGTCTGGATCACGAACTCATCGAACGATCCGTGGAGCGAGCTGTGGAGCTCTGACCACAGGCTCCCGTCCCCGGCATCGGTCACCGAGCCGCCACCCTCGCCGTCCGGCACCACGTAGTTCGCCTGCAAGGACACGGCCGCCGGGGTCGTCGGCACCAGACTGGCTGCAGTCACCGGTCGACCACGAGACGCCGACAGTTCCGGCGCGACCACGTCGACGTAGTACTGGTCGACCGCTTCCTCGTCACGGTCCGAGAGCGTCTGCGCGTTCAGCTGATCGAAGGCCTCGGCGAAGGTCGTGATCGCCTCGGCGGTGCTCGGGCTGATCGCCTGGCCGATCACGGCGCGCTCGAGGCCGCCGATGTACCGCTCGACCTCGTCGGCGCGCGCCGCACCGGTCGAGCTCAGCTTTGATCGCAGGAGGGTGTCCGCGAGGTCGCTCCCGCGCTGGAGGCCCACAATCGACGTAGTGACCAACGAGATCAGCGCAACGAGCACGACCACGAGCGACAGCCGGGTGGCGACCGACGTGGCCCGCACGAGCCGGCCAGGCCACGCCAAGACAGTCTTCACGGTGCCCGCCACGCCCGCACCCTAGCCCTGGGTCGTCGCGCCGACAAAGAGCGTCGAGCTGGTGGCTCGACACTGCGGGCAGCGCCGAGCGGCGCTCGTCCTGGAACCGATCGGCACCCGAGAGGGTCCTGGCCGCTGCGGTGCCCTGCGGGTAGCTTTCGGCCACCGTGACGTGGGGTTACGGATGCCCGGAGGCACTCACCATGACGCAGCGTGCGGTCCATCGATCGACGTGGTCGACGGTCGGCCTGGCATCGGTCGCGTTCATGGCCTGTCTGGTGGGTCTCGTCGCCGTGGTGGCGCTCTCGGCCCGGCCCGGTTCCGCTCAGGACCTGGTGCGAGACCAGCCCGACGCGGCCCGAGAACTCGCCGAGCGGTATGCGCCGATCGTCAAGATCAAGGCCCAGGAGAATCCCTGCGACGTCACGGGCGAGCCGTACGCACCGACGACGGTCGAGATCGTCCTCGATAATCCCGAGGTCCTGCTCCGCCAGCTCGGCTCGGGTGACCCGGTCTTGACCCGGGCCCCCGGCGCCGCCGATCTGTTCGGCCTCGGCGAGGGTGCCTTCTTGGACTTCCCGGGCAGCGTGCTCGACCCCGGGTGCCTCTACGCAACCGACTTCCGCCGCTTCGTCGACGAGCGGGATCTGCGCCCGGCCGTGTATGCCCACATCGCCCAGGAGGAGGGCCATCCGGACAAGATCGCTCTCCAGTACTGGCTGTACTGGTATTTCAACGACTGGAACAACAAGCACGAGAGCGACTGGGAGGGCATCCAGTTGCTGTTCGAGGCGTCCTCGATCGAGGAGGCCCTGGCCACCGAGCCCATCGAGGTCGGGTACGCCCAACACGAGGGTGGCGAGTCGGCCGACTGGAATTCGTCGAAGCTCGAACGAGAGGGCGATCGCCCGGTCGTGTACCCGTCGGCGGGGTCCCACGCCAGCTACTACGGCTCGGCGGTGTATCTCGGCCGCGGTGCATCGGAGGGGTTCGGCTGCGACACGACCGATGGACCCTCCGAGCGCCTGGACCCCGAGGTGGTGGTGCTGCCGGCGTCGGTGTCGAGCGCCGACGACGAGTTCGCATGGCTCACATTCGACGGCCGGTGGGGCGAGCGACAGCCAGGACCGTTCAACGGTCCCACGGGCCTGCTCTCGAAAGAGCGCTGGACCGAGCCCGTGACGTGGCAGGAGCAGCTCCGCTCGAACAGCGTCGTGATCCCGGCGGGTGATTCGGCCGGAGACACGGTGATCTCGTCGTTCTGCGGGGTCGTCGAGTGGGGTTCGGGTCTGTTCCTGCGGTACACGGCATCGCCGGCCCGGGTCCTGCTCGCTCTGGTGGCCGCAGCATTCGTCGTGATGTGGTTCGCACGCCGGACGGATTGGACCCTCGTCGACGAGGTGCCGATCGTGCGCCGGCGACGGGCGGGTCAGATCCTGCGCAGTGCCGCGTCGACGTATCGCCGAGAACCGCGCTGCGCTCGTCACCCTCGGGCTGATCTATCTGCCTGCGGCCATCGTGATCGGCTTCGTGGCGGCCGTCCTCGGGGCTCTGCCGTTCTTCAGGGAGGTCTTCCAGCTCGCCGGCACCGAGAGCGGATCGGGACTGATCATCGCGGCACTGATCGGCAGCCTGGCCAACGTCGCAGCGTTCGTGGGGGTCAATGCGATGGTCGCCGGGTACCTCGCCACCATCGGCACGCCCGAGGAGACCTCACCGGCCGCTGCGGGCCGTCGGGCCCTGGGCCTGCGTCGCGAGCTGGTCGGCGGGCTCCTCCGGTCCTACGCGATCGTCATCGGGTTGTTGCTCACGATCGTGGGCACGCCGTGGGCCATCCGTCAGCTCGTGCGATACCAGTTCATGCCCCAGGTCGTCACCCTGGAGGGTGAAGGCCCGAAGGAGGCACTCGAGCGCAGCTCGATGCTCGTCACCGGCCGGTGGTGGCACACGGGGTCGATGGTCATCGTGATCAACGGCTCGATCGCCGCGGCCGGGTTGGGCATCGGGTTGTTGCTGCTCGTACTGGTCCCCCAGTTGCCGTTGTGGTTGTTCTCGTCGCTGATCACGCTGGTGTACGCACTGGTGGCCCCGGTCGGAGCCATCGCCATGACGTTGCTCTACGGCGACGCCGTCGCCCACCATGACAGCGATGACGCATCGGAGCCCGACGAGGGTCGTCTCGCAGCCCACGCCCGCTGAGCGGAGCTGCGGCACTATCGTGTCGCCGTGCTCATCATCGGAATCCTCGTTGCCGGCATGGCCGTCGGCGCCCTCGCCCAAATGATCCTCGGACGCTCCGGACGGTCGCTGGACTGGGGCATGGCCCTCGGAGCCGGTGTCGGCGGCAGCTTCATCGGCGGGTTGTTGCTCAGCCTGCTCTTCGGCGACGGCATATCGCTGCGCCCGAGCGGCATCATCGGCTCCATCCTCGGCGCCATCGTGGTCACGTTCCTGTGGATGCGATTCGATCCCACCAAGCGAGCCGAGGCCAAGACGGCCCGGCGCCGCTGAGACGGCCGGCGGACGCACCATGGCTGCCAAGCCCCAACCGCTCGACGTCGGCACCGACGCACCGGACTTCACGGCCACGACCTCGGCCGGCGACACCATGACCTTGTCGGATCTTCGCGGGGGCCGCGTCGCGCTGTACTTCTATCCGAAGGACAACACACCGGGCTGCACCGCCCAGGCATGCAACCTGCGCGACAACCTGACCGCCCTGGCCGGTCACGACATCACGATCGTGGGTGTCTCACCCGACACCGACGCCAGTCACCAGGGTTTTGCTGCCAAGCACGACCTGCCGTTCGCGCTGATCGCCGATCCCGATCGCCGGATCATCGACGCCTACGGGGTGTGGGGCGAGAAGACCAACTACGGCAAGACCTACATGGGGTTGCAGCGGACCACGTTCCTCATCGGCCCCGACGGCGTGATCGCACACGTCTTCAAGCGGCCCAAGACCAAAGATCACGCAGCGGAGATCATCTCGAAGCTCTGATGGGATCTTCGGCGGTGAAGGTGTCGTCGGCGATGTGAACCGTCCGACCGCACCACTCGCTGGTCTGCATGTCGTCGAGGAGTGCGGGGTCGGTGCTCGACACCACCCGCCGAGTTCCGGTCGCGTTCTCGGCGACGATCACGCCGGACTCCGGGCCGGTCTTGGTGCCGAGCACGGTGTAGGAGACCACGGTCGCGAGCCCTTCGAGGGTGGTGTCGATCGGCGACACCGGTGTCGCGGTCCGTGCGGCGTCGGTGACATCGACGAACCGGTACCCGTCGGCGTTCGGCTCCGTTCCCCAGATCGCGAAGCCGTACTTGGTCAACACGCCTGACACCGTGGTGACCAGACCCCGGGCCCCGGGCCTGGCGCGCAGATGCTCGGCCAGCTGCGCGGTGCTGTGGAGCGCGAAGTTGTTGAACGGTCCGCCAGCGAAGGTCATGGCGCCGGTGAAGCTCGTCGGGTGGTCCTCGGCCATGCCGATGGCCTCGACGAACACGTCGACGGCGATCGGAAAGCACGTGTAGAACTCGGCCAGATCGAGATCGTCGACCGTGCACCCGGCGGCGTCGAGCAGAGCGGCTGCGGCGAGCTCGGCGCCTTCGCAGCGATGCATGTTGGCGCGGGCGCTGACCTCGACCGCATGGTTCGACTCCGCGAACGCCTGCGGGAACACCCACCGCTCGCGTGGCACACCGACTGCCTCGGCCCGGCCGACCGATGTCAGCACCAGTGCAGTGGCCTGATCGACCGACCAGTTGCTCACATGGTGCTTGCCGTACGGGAAGGCGATCATCCGGGCCGCGTCGATGTCGGCCGCGGTGCGTGCCTCGGTGTCCCAGCCATGCGGATTGGCGACGGCGATGCGGCTGTAGTCCTCGTACCGCCGGGCGGTGAAGGCTCGCCGGGCTGCAACCGACTGCCCGCGGGCGTATCGCCAGGCGTTGTCGATGAGGGCGTAGTACGTCACCGGCATCACACCGAGGCCACCGTCGATCTCGTGGCGAGCGACGATGGTGCCGTCGTCGGGCTGGAGCACGACGTCGGCGGTGCGCTCGTCGACGGTGTCGGTGACCTCGACGCCGGCGATTCGGGCCCGCAGGAGTCGATGACCGGCCTCGCCGGCAACGATCAGCGCCGTGGTGATCTCTCCGTCGGCGATCGCAGAGCAGGCATCGCTCAGCAAGGTCTGTTGCGAGACGCCGGGGAGCGCGGCCACGGTCGAGGCGTGCGCGGCGCCGATGGCGTCGGCCACCATGGCGCCGGCGTCGCCGTAGCTCCATCGACCGACCGGGACGGCGATGCGATCGACCGAGGCGAACAGGTCGAGCGCGCCGGCATCGGTCCCGGCCTGGCGGGCTGCATCGATCATGAGTGCGATCGGCTCTCGAGCTGCCTGCGGATCGTCGGTGCGCTGGTCGACGATCCCGACGCCGACGAGAACCGGTGTGGACGGATCGAGCGCGGGATCGGTCATCGGATCGGGCCGTCGTGGGTCTCGCCCGGGTGGGCGGTTTGTGCTGGCGGGTTCGGAGTCGTGCGCGTCACGACCGCCAATCTGTCCCAGGAACGATCCCGCAGCAAAGTGGGCGCTCCCCCCGTGACGACGTCGGACCGCTAGGTTCGCCCGCCATGCAGCCACACATCAGCCGAGCAGTCGCCTCGGCGAAGGGTCGAAGGGTCGTCGCCATCGGACGCGAGGCGCCATGTGCATGGACTGTGACCGTCGACCCCGGCCAGCGCATGTTGGTGCGGCCGGCATCGGGTTCGTCCACCCCCGATGACATCGTCGGCGAGAGCTGAGCGGCATGCGTCCGATCGGCGATCCGCTGGTGATCTCGTTGATCGAACGGGTATGCGACGGCGACGTCGAGGGTCTCGATGCCTTGCTGGCCGAGCATCCGGGCCTGGCCACCGATCGCATCGGCGACACCGCCGAGTCGCGCACCGCACTGCACATCCCCACCGACTGGCCGGCGCATCGTCCCCGAAGCGCCGAGACCATCGCGACCCTGGCGGCTGCCGGTGCCCCGGTCGACGGGCGCTTTGCCGGGGCGCATCGCGAGACGCCACTGCACTGGGCCGCGAGCGCCGATGACACCGATGCCATCGCCGCGTTGCTCGATGCCGGTGCCGACATCGACGCCGACGGCGCCGTACTCACCGGCGGCACACCCCTGTCCGACGCAGTGATCTTCGGCCAGTGGAACGCCGCTCGGTTGCTTGTGCAACGGGGCGCGGCGATGACGCTCTGGCAGGCGGCAGCGATGGGCGAGGCGGACGCGTTGGCTGCGATCATCGATGAGACCGCTCCTGGATCGGGTGAACTCGCCAACGCCTGCTGGCACGCATGCCGAGCCGGCCGGCTGGACACGGCGCAGCAGCTGGTGGCGTTGGGCGCCGATCTCGATTGGCTCGGCCACGACGAGCTGACATCGCGTCAGGCCGGCCTCGCGTCTGGTGCGGAGGATCTCGTCGCCTGGCTGACGGACCGGTAGCCAGGCCCAGCTACCTCCCCACGTGCCCACCCTGACGTCGCGGCTCGCGATGCAGCACCTCGCTCGGTCCCGAGGTCAGGAGGCCTTGACCATGAGCTTGCCGATGTTGCCGCCGTCGAACATGAACTCGAGGGCTTCGGGGAAGCGGTCGAGACCGTCGAGGATGTGCTCGGGCATCACCAGGGTGCCGTCGTCGAGCCACCGGGTCAGATCGGCGATGGCATCGTCGAAACACTCGGGGAAGTGGAAGTACGCGAACCCCTCCATCGATGCCTGCCGCTCGGCCAGTCGCAGGTAGAGCGAGGGTCCGGTGACATTGTCCATGTCGTCGTACTGGCTGACCGCACCGCAGATGATCACCCGGCCACGCATTGCGAG
Source organism: uncultured Acidimicrobiaceae bacterium (assembly GCA_963716795.1). Classification (GTDB taxonomy): domain Bacteria; phylum Actinomycetota; class Acidimicrobiia; order Acidimicrobiales; family UBA8592; genus CAVQUE01. Next base: position 1,078,026 of record CAVQUE010000015.1, read on the forward strand.
GTTGTCGAGGACGGCGTCGAGCACGGGGCCACCGACGTTGTCGTAGAAGACGTCGACCCCGTCGGGGGCCAGTTCGCCGAGGCGGGACGCGAGGTCTTCGTTCTTGTAGTCGATGGCGTCGTCGAAGCCGAGCTCGTCGACGAGGAACGCGGTCTTCGCGGGACCACCGGCGATGCCGATGACCCGGGCGCCGTCGAGCTTCGCGATCTGCCCGGCAATCGAACCGACCGCGCCGGCAGCTGCGGACACCACGAACGTCTCGCCGGCCGTCGGCTTCGCGACCCGGCGCACGCCGACCCAGGCCGTGACCCCGGTGGACCCACCGAGTGCGCCGAGGTAGCGCGACAACGACCCGGCGGTGTCGTCGACCTTTTCGACCATGGTCGGGTCGACGGTGGCGATGGTCTGCGCTCCGAGACCGCCGCGTACCGGCTGGCCGACTTCCCAGCCATCGACCGTGGACTCGATGACCCGCCCGACGCCACCGGCACGGATCACCTCGCCGACGCCGACCTGGTGATGGAAGCCCTCGCCGCGCAGCATCGTGCGGGTCCCGGCATCGACCGAGATGTACTCGACCGCGATGCGCAGCTGCCCCGGCTCGATTTCGGCCAGGTCCTCGTCGACGACCGCAAAGCAGTCGGGTGTGGCGCGGCCGTCGGGGCGGTGAGCGAGCAGGACGCGGCGATTGGTCTGGGGCATGGATGGATCCTGTCACAGGCTCGGCAGTCGATCCCGGGATCGGTGAGGCCAGGCGCCCGAGCCCCGTCGACGCTGGAGCTGCGCTGGGTGGTGCGGTTGCGGCGAGGGTATTTCTCGGACGAACCTCGCAGCACCGCGCAATGTCGTGACGAACAGCGTGAGGCGGACTCGGTGGTCCTGGCCGGGGCTCGACTGCGTCACCGACGGACCGAGACACGACGACTCCAGCCCGCGACTCTCCCTACGATTGCGCAGGTGTACGTGCCCAGCGCCTTCGCCATGAACGAACCCGCCGATCACGGCCGTCGACGCGCAGCACAAGCTTCAGCCAGAACAAGCCCGAAGCCGACTGCGCGGGCGCCGCGGGCGGCCTGGTCGGCACCGGTCGTCCCGGCGGTGCGCAGGTCGCCGAGCGGATGTCGCGGGCCCGATTCCATGAGACCGCTCCACACCGTGGTCGGCCCCGACGTCGGCACCGCTGCGTGCGGCGGGCCACCGCCGAAGGAGGATCGATGACCGACATCACCGGTCCCGGCGAGGCCTTGCGTGCAGCGCAGCGGTTGGCCGACGATGTGTTGTTCCCGGCCGCCCAGGAGGTCGATCGGGCCGAGCGGATTCCCGAGAGCCACCTGCGAGCGCTGGCGGACGCAGGGCTGTTCGGCGCTGTCGGGCCGGGGTCCCACGGCGGGCTCGATCTCGAGCGCACCGAGTTCTGGCGGGTCGCGGCCGCAGTGGGCGGTGGGTGCGGCGCGACGTTCTTCGTGTGGGTCCAACACCACATGACCGTCCAGATCCTGCGGGCCGGCCACAACGAACGCCTCGTCGACGAGCTGCTCGGATCCCTCTGTGCCGGCGAGGCCATTGCGGGCGTCGCCTTCGCCCACCTCCGCCGGAGTGGTCCACCGGCCATCGCGGCCCAGCGCGTGGCTGATGGCTGGCGGTTCGATGGGTTCTCGCCCTGGACCACCTCGTGGGGGATCGCCGATCGGTTCACCATCGCTGCCCAGACCGACGACGGCCAGGTCGTCTGGGCTGTGCTCCCGGCAAGCGCCGAGGGGATCGAACCGGTGCCGCTCGCGCTCCCGGTGTTCGGCGCCACCGGCACGATGATGCTGCGCATCAATGGCTGCCTGGTGCCCGACGATCACGTCGGTCTGATCGAGCCCGTGGGGGAGTGGCGCGAGACGGATCAGCTGCGCAGTGCTCTCGGGACTCCTGCGACACTCGGTATCGCCGAGCGGTGCGTGCGCCTGCTCGGCGAGGTCGACGACCGGGACGCCAACGACGCTTCGGCCCGCCTGCAGCGTGAGTGTGACCGGCGAGCGGCCGCCTTCGACGCACTGCCCATCGCCATCTCGGCCGGTGACGCCACCGTCGCCGACGGATCGGCGCATCGGGCCGCGTGCATCGCGCTGGCGCAGCGGTCAGCGACCGCACTGCTCGCCGCAGTCGGCGGGCGGGGCATGGATCTCGACCATCCGGCACAGCGACTCGCCCGGGAAGCTGCGTTCTTCGTCATTCAGGCCCAGACCGCCTCGGGTCGGGCGGCGACGTTGTCCTCGATCTGATCGCTCCGTTTGACGGCGATCGGCGCTCGTGCTGGCGTTGTGCTGCATGGAGGAATTCGAGGCGATGCTGACCGGCGGTCACCCGAACTCGCTCGGGCGGACCGTCGAGGTCGTCGATGCCGTGCTCGCCGAACGGGATCGCCTGGCTGATCTCTACCGGTGCTACTTCAGCGACGACGAGGTGGTTCGGCTGCGGGTGTCGAGCGCGATGAAGCGCGTGACCATCGAGCACCCCGACTGGACGATGGAGTTCATGGACGGGCTGCAATCCGAGATCGCCGCCATCGATCAGGCCTCGACGCAGTGGACGTTGGCCCTGCTGTTCGACCTGACCGCCGACCGGCTCTCGCCCGCCCAGCACGACCGAGCCCTCGAGATCATGAAGGGCAACCTCGCCGAGCATCACGACTGGATCGTGCTGAACACGACGATGAAGGTGCTCGCTGGCTGGGCGAAGACCGACCCTGATCTGGCCGCCTGGCTCGAACCCCACGCTGCCCGTCTTGCTGCTCGATCACCGCACGTCGGTCGCCGCGCGAGCCCGGAAGCTGCTCGATCAGCTCGACCGGCAGCGTCCTGTCGTCGACGGCTGACATGCGGGTCTACCCGGAGAAGCCCGTTGTATTGCTGTCGACCTCGATCGGGAGAGGGGGCGCAGCCAACGTGCTCAACACGGCGGTCATGTCCGGGCAGTTCTTCGGCTACGAGGTCGAGGCGAGCCTGGCAGTCCCGACCTTTCACGAGAACTTCGACGTCGCCACCGGTTCGCTCGTCGACACCGACCTCGACCAACAGCTCCGTACGGCGCTGGCCACGCTGCGCACCCATCGTGGCGAGCATGATGGCGGGGTCCCCGATGACATCGGCAGGATGCCGCGTCCGGATGAACGGCACGTTGAAACCCGCGAGCACCAGGCCTGAGCACAGATCCAACACACCGAAAGGGAACCGGCAAGATCTTGCAAAGGGATCCTGGCCGCGAGCTCTGGAAAACGAGAACCGGCGGGCGCACAGAGCGCCCGCCGGTACCGATGTCCAGGTGGCGCGTCCTACGGATTGGGTGCCAGTGCAGTCATCCAGATCGTGCCGGAGGTGGTGCCGGCGTCGTCGGTGTTGCCCCAGGCGATCTCGTCGATGGTGCGGCCCTCGAACTCGCCGGTCCCGGCACGGACACCCCGCCACCGGATGACCGAATCGTCCTCCAAGATGCCGTTGCGCAGGGTCTGGGTGTCCGAGACGGCCGAGGCGAACTGCAGGCCTGCAGCCGCCTCCAGTAGTGGGTCACCTCGATCGACGAGGAGGGTCGATGTCTCGGGTTCGGGAACGAATCGGGGGTCGTCGCCGTCGTAGGTGCAGCGCTGGTCGTAGGTGGCAACCGAGCCGTCGTCGTCGAGGAAGGTCAGGACGCATTCGAAGGTGACCTCGGCGACGATCTCGTCCGGGCCAGGCTCGGGTGCAGGGAACGGACCGTCGTCGAGTTGCCAGACGATCCCGATCCTGTCGGTCCCCGCTGCGCTGAGCAGCATGTAGATGGTCTCGCCCTCATAGGCCCCCGAACCCGGCGCGATCCCGATGCCCTGGAACGGCGCGCGTGCCTCGTAGCCCGCGGATGCGACGCCGGCGCCGTCGCCGCTGATCACTGCGGTGACCCCGGACGCCGACGAGGTCTGCGCGACCGTGGCTTCGGTGGATTCGGCAAACGGCGGGTCGTCGGCGGCATTGAAGGTGCAGCGCTGGTTCGATTCGGGCCGGCCCGTGTCGGTGTTCTCGACGGGCGTCCCGGTCTGGCAGATACCGCCGATCGCACCCTGTGTGGCGAGCGGGTCGGGGTCGGGTTCCGGTTCGGATTCGGGTGTCTCTGTGGGAGCCGCGGTGGGTTCGGGATCGACGGTTGTGACCTGGCCGCCTTCGTCGTCGTTGCCGGATGTGGCGACGACGACGCCGACGATGACCAGGACTGCAGCAGCGGCCGCAGTGACCATGAGCCAGGGCTTCGGGCGGGTAGTGGGCGGTTTCCTGTCGGGATCGAGCATGATGACCTCCATCGTGGGTTCGTCGGTCTGCTCGTCGATCCGTTGGTGGATCTTCTCCCAGGCCGTTGGTGATGGAGTGGCACGATCGGCGATCTGGCCCAGGTCACGCGTGACACGGTTCGTGAAGCGCTTCATTGGTCCAGCTCCTTTCGCAACGCGGCGAGTCCTCGGCGTAGGTGCGACCGGACGGTCGCGCCGGGCATGTCCACGATCTTGGCGATCTCCGATGCTCGGTACCCCCCGTAGAACCGCAGGACCACCGCGATGCGTTGATCCTCCGGCAGCCGGTTCAGCACGTCCCAGAGCTCACCCGCATCGCTGGCCAGGCCTGCGGGTGGTTCCGGTGGGTGCAGGTCGATCACCCGGCGCCGCCGCAGAGCGGATCGGCATCGGCTGACGACGGCCGTGCGCAGATAGGCGCCGGGCTTGCGGATCTCGTCCAGACGCCGAGAGACCTCGACGAAACTGTCCTGGACGAGGTCTTCGGCCTCGGCGTTGCTGCCCACGAGGGTGTATGCGAGACGCACCATCCCGGTGTACTCGGCCCGATACAGGGCTTCGAGTATCTCGGTGTGGTCGGCGACCGTTGCGGTCGTGGCTCTCACGTGCTCCATCACCCCCAACGGCGCCCGAGGACACCGAAGTGTTGCAGGTGCGCCGAAGAAATCCCGATTGTCTGCCTGGCATGGGTTGCGGCGGCGCAGCGCGTCGATGCTGCGAAGCGGTTGCAGTCCCGCTCGGACCTCGCAGCCGAAGTGGCCCGTCTCGAGGCCGACGATGCCGATCGAGCCGAGATGGTTGCGGTCGCTGCCTTCATGGAGTCGATGCGTGCTCCGGGGTGATGTCTACCGATTCCGAGTCCCCAAGGGCGTCGGCCATGAACAACACGGCGACCGCTTCGGCGTGGTCGTGCAGGCCGACGAGTTCCTTCCCCGTTCGGTCGTGCTCGTGGCGCCGACGTCGCGCTCCGCCCGGCCGGCCTCCTTTCGGCCCGAGATCGAGGTCGAGGGAGAGCCGACCCGCGTCCTCGTCGAGCAGGTCGGCCCCGCCGACGTGTCCCGGCTGGGTGAGCTGGCGGGTCACCTGAGCCCCTCGCAACTCTGGGGCGTCGACGAGGCCTTGCTGACCGTCCTCGACCTGCGCTGACCTCGGCGCCTGCGGCCCTCAGATCCGGGTGTCGGGGCGGGTGTAGTTGGTCCCGGGGCCGCCGTAGGCCAGACCTGGCCCGGGCTCGACCGCGAACGTCGGTACTTCGACGGTCGCCACCGCGGAACGCCACGACGCGACGAGAGCATCCTCGGCGGCGTAGTCGAAGGGGTCTTCCAGGACCTTCTCCTCGATACCCCCCGGCTCGGGCGGGTTGACGAAGAGCCATCGTGCCGTGCGGCGAACGGCCGTGCGGGCGGGCACGACGTCGCGATAGCCCAACAACGTCTGGGCCTTTGCGAGATCGAGCACCCGATGGGTCGTGCGGTCAGCCATCATCAGCGGCCGCGCCGGCACGGCGAGCTCGGCGGGCATCGAGACGATCTCCCAGTCGTGGTCGAGCTCGGCGCTGACCAGCTCGATCACCTGGTGTAGCGTCAGGCACTCCTCGTCGCCGCAGTTGAACACCTCGCCCCGTGCGGCGTCGTTGTCCACGGCCAGGAGCACCGCATGGGCGACGTTCTCGGTGAAGCCGAACGTCACGAGCGTCAGCCCGCCGTCGGGGACGATGATGAACGGGCGGCCGTCGCGGATCCGACGCACGATGCACCATTCCCTGGGTGCGAGCTGGCGCGGGCCGTGGACGAACGGATACCGGAAGTGGGTCGCGTCGGGGTGGTGGGCGAAGAGGTGGTCCTCGGTGCGGGCGATGCGGTAGCTCTTGCCGTCGTCGTTCTCGTCGGATCGCGGCGCGTCCTCGGCGGTGGGTACGGGCAGGCCGGGCGGGTCCCAGCGCCCGGCGTCGAAGTAGCCCCGGTAGGCCGGCACGCCGCCCACCGAGATCAGCTGGCCACAGCGACCCTCGAGGACCTCGGCGATCGAGCGCAACCGACCGTAGGTGGCGATGACGACGTCCCACGTGGTCGAGCCCAACGCGTCGGCGAGGCCCTCGGTCGATCGCACGTCGCCGTGGATGTGGGGCAGGTGGTCGAGCTCGGCGAGCTCGTGGCGCCCGGTATGCAGCAACGTGACGTCGAACCCACGCGCTTCGAGCCCCGCCACGATGTGGGGTCCCGTCGGTCCCGTGCCTCCGATGACCAGTGCGCTGCGTGCCATCGCAGCGACGGTAGCGGGCGGCACACAGAGTCAGGGATGGATGAGCTCGACGTGCCGGCCCGGGCTGCGGCGGCCGATCACGAGCCACTGATGCCGTCGTCGCGGTGATCGTGCACATGATGGCGCCGCCAGCTGCTCAGCAGCCACGCCCCAGGCGGTCTCTGCCGGGCCCGCCGATGCAGGTGTTGTCGCCGGCAGCGCCGACGAGGCGATCAGGGCCCCGTTGGCCCAGGAGGCGGTCGTCGCCCCGGCCGCCACGCAGACGGTCGGGGCCGCCCTGGCCGCGCAGCTCGTCGTCGCCACTCCCGCCGATGATCACGTCGCGGCCCGGACCGCCGGCGACCACGTCTGCTCCCGGCCCGGCCAGCACTCGGTCGGCGCCGGTGCCGGCGCGCACGACATCGTCCCCGCCGAGCGCGCAGATCACGTCGTCGCCCCCCAGGCCGTCGATCTGGTCGTCGCCCGGTGTGCCCACGATGACGTCGTCTCCCTCGGTGGCCACTTCGCCGAAGCCGATCTCCACCGTGATCTCGCGCCCGGCGCACCGCCGTTCGGACGCTGGACGCTCGGGTACGAAGAGGTCCTCGACCGAGCCCCACAGCCGGAACGGCGTTGCGCCATCGAGCACCACGAGATCGTCGAGCCCATCGCCGTTGATGTCGGCTGCGCCCACGAGCGCCGCAGACTCGGTAAGGAGCTCGTCGGCCGTCGCCACCTGTCGAATGGGGCCGATGTCGCCGGCGCCGTCGTTGGCGAACACCCACACCGAGCCGTCGGTGCGCTGCACGATCCAATCGTCGAGACCGTCGCCGTCGACATCACCCGGGATCACGTTGCGGGTCTGGGTGAGTGTCCAGCTGATCTCCGAGAGAACGAAGCCCCTGATCGTGGCGCCCTCGAGGCGGAAGCTGACCAGACTCGTCCTGCTACCTGTCCGATCGACGAACAGTCGCAGCTGCTCGCGGTCATCGGGTTCGAACCGGCCGGCGACCATGAACCGTGCGAATCCCGTGTCGGTCGACGTCGACGCGAGTTCACCGACGAGGCCGCGGTAGCGAAGGGGCTGGCCGAAGATCCCTGCCGGTGCGAGCGAGGCGAGGGTGCCCGGTGCATCGAAGCCGTCGAGCGCGCCCACCGTCTTCAGCGAATTGCCGTTGTCGCCGGTGCCGAGCACCGCTCCTCGGGAGAAGGTGCCGTTGCGGAGGCCCCGATACCAGACGTCGACGTTCTCCGACGTCGTGACGACGAGATCGTCGCGTCCGTCGCCGTCGATGTCGGCCACACCGACGGGCTCGGCGTCGCCGATCGGGCCGCCACCGGGGCGGACCTCACGCGTCTGGTTGTCGAGGGTCGACAGGTCGATGGTCACCACGGTGCTGCGCCCCGGGATGATCAACGCCGCTTCCTGCGTCCCGTTGCCGTCGAAGTCTCCGATACCGACCGCCTGCGCTCGACCGCCGCCGGGGATCGGGTCACCCACCTCGGCCGACGCGTCGGGCGCAACGAGCGCGATCGCGGCAGCGATGACGAGAGCGGCGACGGCCTGCGCGACCGCCGACCGGGAGCGGCGACTGTTCGGTCGAAACAGGGGGTGCCGGGTGCTGACTGCGCTCGTGTGGTCCATAGCCTGAGTGTCGACGATCGGCGGCGCTGCATCGATGGTGCGAGACCGCTTCGAGTCGGGGGTGCAGGCACCCCCGACTGGCGACGCAGGCGCTATTGCTCACGACCCTCACCGGCCCGATCGCATCGGCGATCGCGGCGCTCTCGGGCATCGTGATCATCGTCGTCGCCGCTCTGGTCGCTCTGCGGTGGAAGTCGGCTGGCATCATCATGGCCGCGGGCATGGTGATGCCGGCGTCTGGATCATCGCCGCGCTGACCTGATCGAGTCGGCGCCGTGGGGGAGTCAGGGCTCGCCGTGTGTCACTGTCGGCGTTGCCACCGGCTACGGCGCAGGCTGCGGCGGCGGGACTCGGCTGCGGCCTCGGCTCGACCGTCGTCGGGCCAACCGAGCAGGGGAGCGGCCAGCGCTGCGATGCGGCGGAGTTCGTCGGCGGGCACCGGGCCGAGCGTTCCCAGCACCAGGCGCCGGTCGACGATGTCGGACAGGGTCACGGCGCCTTCGTCACGGACGGCGATGATGACCTGGGCACCGATGTCGCGGCAGCCGGGGCGTGAGGAGATGTCTGCACCGAGCTCAGGATCATCGGCGACGAGGTCGAACACGTCGACGCAGCGGGTGCCGTAGAGGCGGCCCAGGTGTTCCCGGGTCTCGGACGTCACGGCCAGCTGGGGGTAGCCCTGCAGCGCCGTGGCGAACACCTCGTTGGGATCCGCGGCCCACCCGGCGGCACCGTGCACCGGCCGCCGCTGCGTGCGCGAACCACCCCGGCCGATCACCTGGCCGACGACGTCGTCGGCCACCGCCCGACCGGTCGTCCACTTCCCTCCGCTGACCGACCACAGGCCACTGATGCCGTCGTCGCGGTGATCGTGCACATGATGACGCCGGCTGCTGCGGTAGCTGTCCTCGTCGCCGCTCGCGCTGCCATCGCCGTCATCGGTGGCCACGAGTGGACGGATGCCGACCGTGACGTCGTCGACGTCGTCGGTGGTCAGCGCCCGATCCGGTGCACGGCAGGAGTTCACGATGCGCAGCAGCGCGTCGACGTCGTCGGGACCCGGCGCGACATCATCGGGGCGGGAACCGACGGGGGTGTCGGTCGGGCCGATGAACGAGCGCCCTTGCCACGGCGACACCACGACATGGCGGCCGTCTCGCGCTCGGGCCATCACTGCGCTTGTGATGCCGGCGTCCATCGGCCGGGTCAGCAGATGGACCCCCTTCGAGGGCTTGACCGTCGGGCCGACGCGACGGCCGGTCGTCGCGAGGATCTCGGCCATCCACGGGCCCCCTGCGTTCACGATGGTGTCGGCGCGCACGTGGTGGCGGACGCTGGCGATCTCGTCGACCACCTCGACGCCACGAACGGCGGTGCCGGGCTCGCTCGAACCCTCCGCAGCCGAGAGATGATGAAGGTCGATGCCGGTCACCCGGCAATGGGTCCGCACGGTGGCCCCGGCGTGGACCGCATCGAGGGCGAGCGCCAAGAGCAGCCGCTCCGGATGGATGTTCAAGGTGTCGGTCACCACGACGGCGCCGCGCAGCTCGGTGGGGTCGAGCCACGGCACCGCAGCCATCGTGCCGGCGCGGTCGAACCAGGCCGGCCGCTCGATCCGCAGTGCATCGGGCGCACCACGGTTCCGGTCGAAGGCCAGTGCGTGGTACGCCGCTGCGCCCGCCGACAGCAGGGTGCGGCCGGGCTTCGACCACGCCCACACCGGCAGCACGAACGGTGTCTGGCGGACCAGATGCGGCGCGGCCAAGGCCAGGATGCGCCGTTCGCGCAGACTCTCGCGCACCACGGCAACGTCGTACTGCTCCAGGTAGCGGATGCCGCCGTGGATGTACTTGGTGGTCGCCGAGCTCGTGCCGGCGCCGAGGTCGTCCTTGTCGACGACCAGCACCGACCGGCCACGGGTCGCGAACTCTCGGGCGATCTGGACCCCGGTGATCCCGGCGCCGACGACGACCACGTCGTAGCGGCGATCGAACGCCGCGGCGTCGCGGTCGATCACGGGTCGGCGCATGGCGATGGCGGGCTGTTCAGCCGACGCGCGGCGCGGCGCCCGACAGGTCGATCTCGTCGAAGGAGTGCACTGCGGGGTGGTCGCCGACGCCTTGGTCGTAGTACTGGTCGCCGACCCGGCGCACCCCGATGGTGTGCCACCCGGCTTCGCGGGCGGCGTCGAGCTCGGCGACGAGGTCCGACAGGAACACCGTGGCCTCGGGCGCATGGCCGATGGCGGCGGTGATCTCGTCGTAGGAGCTGCGCTCCCTCTTGGGGCCGGTGTTCTCGGTGTCGAAGTGGCCCGAGAACAGCGGTAACAGATCGCCGTCGGGGGTGTTGCCGAACCAGGCGTGCTGCGCGCTGACCGATCCCGAGGAGAAGATGTAGAGCGTGCGGCCCTCGGCGTGCCACTGGCGGATCTTGGGGATGGCGTCGTCGAAGAAGTGCGACGTCAGGTCGCCGGCGGCGAAGCCCTCTGCCCAGATCCACCCCTGAAACGCCTTGAGGGGCGTGACCTTCTGATCCGACGACAGCCAGTGCTCGAGCCACCAGACGACGCGGTCGAGATCCGCGTCGGGCTCGTCGACCAAGGTCCGCACCGCAGCCACTTGCGCAGCGACATCGTCGCGATCGAGATGCGCGGCGACCCAGCTCCCGAACCGGGCGCGGCTGTACGGATACAGCGTGTCATGGACGAAGCCGGTGGAGGAGGTGGTGCCCTCGATGTCGAGGACGACCGCGTCGAGGCTCATGATGGTTGACGCTCGCGCTCAGCCTGCGGCGACGAGCTGGTCGTAGGTCGGGAATCGGGTGGCGATGTCATTGCCGGTGAAGTTGCCCACCCAGCCCTCCGGGATCTTGAAGAACCGGATGGCTGCGAAGTGCGGGCGTGTGCCCATGTCGAACCAGTGGGTGGTGCCCGCGGGGACCGACAACAGGTCGCCGGCTTCGCAGATCACCGTGAGGATCTCGCCGTCGATGCGGAGGTAGAAGGCCCCGCTGCCCTCGACGAAGAATCGGACCTCGTCGTCGTCGTGGGTGTGTTCGGACAGGAACGTCGAGCGTGCGCCCGCGGCCTTGTCGGCCCAGTCGGGGTCGGCGTCGTCGGGGACGAGTCGCACGACGTCGACGGTGTCGTAGCCGTCGTCGGCCAACCGGGCGACGTCGTCGGCGTACGCGGCCAACACGTCCTCGCTGTCGGCGCCCGGTGCCAACGACGCGCCTGCGGACCACTGTTCGAACCGCACCCCGTGCGCGGCGAGGCGCTCGGCGATGACAGCGGGGTCGGTGGTGCGGAGCAGCTCGGTTTCGGGCTCGGTGTCGGGTTGGACGACGAGTGTGGTCATGTGGTCTCCCGGATGCGGTGCGGTCGGGTGGTCGAACGGAATCGTGATGAGCTCGGTGTCGGTGACGCGGCCGGTCACGGCGCGGCGCGCAACGGTGCCACGGTAGCGAACAGCTCCGGAAGCGGGCCCGCCAACAGTGCGGCACGGGCGTCGCGCACCCGGCGATAGGCCGCGACCGCGTCGGGATCGGGCGCCGAGACGTCGCCGTCGCTGACCCACGATCCGATTGTCGCCCCCAGGTCGTCGATGGCCTCGACCGCACGCATGGCGAGTCCGGCGTTGGCGAGGATGGCGCCGTCCTGGCGCGACGGCACCCGCCAGGCCATGCCGACTGCGTCGGCCTTGATCTGATTCCAGATCGGGCTGCGGGCGCCGCCGCCGACCGCGAGCACCTCGGTGACCGGTGCGCCGTTGGCTGCGAACACATCGAGGAAGTCGGCGTACTCGTAGGCGATGGACTCGAGCATCGAGCGCCACAGGGTCCCCATGCCCGTTGCCATGGTCATGCCGAGCCACGTGCCGGCCGCATGCGGGTTGTCGGGATTGCCGCCCGACAGATATGGCGTGAACAGCACGCCGTCGCTGCCCGGTGCGACCTCGGCTGCGAGGGCATCGTTGCTGACGTAGAGCGCGTCGTCGCCGTGGCGCCCGAGGATCTCGTCGCGGAACCAGCGCAGCGACAGACCGCCGGCCTTGACGTATCCCCAATAGAGCGCCTGGCCGGGGATCGTGCCGAGCGAGTACAGCATCCCGGGTACGGCAGTGATGGCCGGCGACGGTTCCGTGACCCCGACGGTGAGGATCGATGCTGTGCCGGCGACATCGGTGGCCAGACCCGGGCGGGTCAACCCAGCGCCGAGGTTCGACTGCATGACGTCGCCAGCCCCTGCGCAGATCGGGACACCGGGGTCGATGCCGATGCGCTCGGCCATGTCGGCACTCAGGTGTCCGACGATGTGCCAGGGGGCGTGCACCTCGGGTGCGAGCGCCGGATCGATGCCGAGGTCGGCGAGCTGGGTCTCGGAGATGCGCCCGGTGGCGGCGTCCCACCCGATGATCCAACCCGACAGGTGCGACGGATCGGTGTACGCCTGGTCGGCCCGCAAGCCTGCGAGGCAGCCGCCTATGTAGGGGGCGAGGGACACGATCTTCGCGATCCGGGCGCAGACCTCGGGCTCGTGTCGACGCACCCATTCATAGACGGCCGGCATCACATAGGTGTCGAGCGCGGCGTTGGCCGACTCGGTGACCCACCGGGGTTCGACCTCGTTGGCCAACCAGGCGACCTCGTCGGTGGCACGCACGTCGAGGAACGGGATGACGGGTCGTACCGGGTGCCAGTCAGCGTCGACGAACACCGGCCCACAGAGGATCCCCGACATGGCGATGGCGGCCACGTCGGCGCGACCGATGCCGGAGCGGGCGACTGCCTCGGCGAACGCGGAGACGGTGGCATCGAGGATCTGGCTCGGGTCCATCTCGATCCAGCCCGGGCGGATGTTGTCGAAGCGGTGCTCGGCGTAGGCGTCGGCGACACAGGTGCCGTCGTCGCGGTACAGCCCGACCTTCGATCCCTGCGTTCCCACGTCGATGCCGCAGTAGACGGTCACCGGTCCCTCCCTGTCTGGTGCTCTCGGCTCGGCGGCGGCCGCTGTCGCGTCGATCTGCTCTTGGCGTGCCCGGCCGAACCTGTAGGAAACTACTCGCCCATGTCCCCCTCGGTCCCGTTGCGCCTCGACTCGCGCTCGTTGACGAAGTCCTATGGCGGCGTCACCGTGCTCGACCATGTCGACATCGCGCTCGCGCCGGGCGAGGTGCGGGCGCTGCTGGGCGAGAACGGCGCAGGCAAGTCGACGCTGATCAAGATCCTCTCCGGCGTGGTCCGCCCGGATTCAGCCGACGTGCGTCTCGACGGCGACATCGCTGATGTCAGCGGCCCCCGCGAGGCGATGGCCAGTGGTATCGCCACGCTCCATCAGGAACTGTCCATCGTGCCCGGGCTCTCGGTCGCCGAGAACGTACTGCTGGGGCAGAAGACGCCGACCCGGTTCGGCAAGGTGCGCTGGCGTGAGCTGGCGCGCCGGGCCGAGGAACTGTTCGCCCAACTCGGCCACCCGATGGACGTCCGCCGCGACGTCGAGTCGCTCAGCCCGGTCGGGCGCACCATGACGGCGCTCGCACGGGCATTGTCCCAGGACAGTCGCCTGCTGATCCTCGACGAGCCCACCGCTGCGCTCACCGATGCCGAGACCACGTTGTTGTTCGCAGCCATGCGTCGGCTGAGCAGCCAGGGCGTGTCGATCCTCTACGTGTCGCATCGTCTCGCCGAGGTGATCGAGGTGTGCGACACCTTCACCGTGCTGCGCAACGGGCAGTTGGTCGCCACCGGCGACGTCGCCGATGTGACCATCGACGAACTCATCACCCACATGGCCGGCCGCCCCATCGAGGCCATCTTCCCGCCGCGCCTGTCGGTTCCCGGCAAGGTCGTGCTGTCCGTCGAGGGGCTCCGGGGACCGACCGTCGAGGGTGTGTCCTTCGACGTGGCCGAGGGTGAGGTGTTCGGCATCGCCGGCCTCGCCGGTGCGGGCCGCAGTGAGATCCTGCGGCTGTTGGCGGGCGCCCAACCCCGCCACGCCGGGCGGGTCACGCTTCGCGGCAGGGATCTCGATCCTTCCCACATCCGCGCCGGGCATCGCCGGGGCGTCGCGATGGTCCCCCAGGAGCGCCGAACCGATGGGCTGGTGCCGGCCAGCATCGAGCGCAACGCCAACATCACGACGGTCGCCAAGCAGGCCCGAGGTGGTGTCGTGATGTCGCGCCGGCGAGCGCACGACCATGCCGAGGGTCTCGCCGACGATCTCGATCTTCGCTATCGCAGCCTCGGTCAACAGATCCTGACGCTGTCGGGTGGCAATCAGCAGAAGGTCGTCCTCGCGAAGTTCCTCGCACTCGACCCCGGTCTGTTGTTGCTCGACGAACCGACCCGCGGCGTCGACGTCGCCACCAAGAGCCAGATCTATCACCTCATCGAGGATCGGGCGGCGGCGGGCGCCAGTGTCATCATGGTCAGCTCCGAGTTGCCCGAGCTCCTCGGGTTGGCCCATCGCATCGCCGTGATGCACGAAGGCCACCTGACCGGCATCTTCGACGCCACCGCCACCACCGAGACCGAGCTGCTGCATGCGTGCTACGGGAGAACGACATGACCGCCACCGACGAGAGCGCCACCGACGACGGACCAGCTGCGCCGCCCCCCGACGACATCGCTCCCGCAGCCCGGAACGGAGGATCGCTGGGTCTCCAGCTCGCCCGGCTCCGCCCGTTCGCGGGACCGCTCGTGCTGTTGTCGATGGTGCTGTACTTCACGGCGCTGTATGGCGACCGCTACTTCTCCAAGACCAACCTGGTCAACAACGTGTTGGGCGCCGTTGCCTTCGTCGCCGTCGTCGCCGCGGGCCAGACGGTGGTGATGGTCGTGGGCGAGTTCGATCTGTCCGTCGGAGGGCTGGCAGCGTTGGCGTCGGTGTCGACAGGGGTGCTCGTGGCCACCTCGACCATCGACGGCGATCCGACCCAGCCGTCCAACGTCTTGCTCGCGGTCCTGTTGGGTCTGGCCATCGGATTGCTCGGTGGTGCGTTCAACGGCATCTTGGTGTCTCGGCTGGGGATCCTCGCGTTCATCGCCACGTTGGCGACCTCGGTGATCTTTTCGAATCTCGCGGCCTATCGCGTCGACGGCAAGCCGGTCTACAACCTCGTCGATGACAACTTCGTGGAGATCGCCCGTGGCGAGGTCCTGGGTATCCCCAACCGGGTGCTCATCGCGCTGGCCATCGCCGGGGTCATCTGGTTCCTTCTCGACCAGACGCCGCTGGGACGCAAGATGTACGCGGTCGGCGGCAACCCCGACGCCGCTCGCTACTCCGGCATCAACGTCAAGAACACCCGACTCATCGCGTTCGCGATCTGCGGCGTGACCGCTGCAGCGGCGGGCATCCTCCAGAGCGCCAACAACGCGACGTCCAACCTCACCGCACCCGAGCCGTGGATGCTGCAGTCGATCGCCGCCGTCTTCCTGGGCATGGCGATGTTCCGAAACGGCCTGCCGAACCTTCCCGGCACCTTGCTCGGCGTCGTGATGTTGCGGGTGCTCGAGAACGGTCTCAACTACACCTCGATCGACGACAACCTCCAGGACGTCATCCTCGGCTTCGCCATCCTGGTGGCCGTGCTGCCATTGGCGCTCAGCCGGCTGCGAGCCGCACGATGACCATCCGTCGTCGCCGTGCGATGGTGGCCACGTGACCACCGTTCTGGCCATCGATGTCGGAACCACGGCGGTCAAGGCCGCGTTGGTCGACCTGGCCGATGGCGCCCGGATCGTCGAACTGGCCGAGCGGCCCGTCGCACTGGCGACACCCGAGCCCGGCTGGGCCGAACAGGATCCGAACGACTGGTGGACGGCAACGCTCGATGCGACCCGAGCGCTCGATGCCGGGGGCGTCGCCCGGGTCGATGCGGTGGCAGTCACGGGCCAGATGCAGGACCTCGTCGCAGTCGATGCGGCGTGCGCGCCGGTGCGTCCTGCGATCCTCTATTCCGATGTCCGAGCCACCGAGGAACACGAGACGCTGGCTCGCACGCTCGGGCCTGGGTGGAGCGACGCGGTCGGGGCGACACCGGATGCCTCCAACGTCGCCGCCAAGTGGGCCTGGCTCGCCCGGCACGAACCCGACAGCGTGGATGCGACCGAGGTGGTGCTCGTCGGTGCCCATGCCTTCGTCGTCGCGCAGCTCACCGGCCGTGCCCTTTCCGACGCCACGACCGCGGCGACGACGGGATTGTTCGACCTATGGGCCGGTGCCTGGTGGACGCCCGTGATCGAGGCCACGAGATGCCCGCTGCCGGCGATCCACGCCGTCGGCGATCCAGCGGGCGTGCTCACCGACGAGGCCGCAGCTCGGATCGGTGTCGCAGCCGGAACCCCGGTGGTGCTCGCACCGGGCGACGCCGTGGCGACGACCGTCGGCGTCCTCGGCGACGCCATCGACGTCGCGTATGTGTACCTCGGCACCTCCGGGTGGGTCGCCGCTGCAGCAGCAGAACCGGTGCCGCGTGACGGCGTCATCGTGCTGCCCGGCCTGCACGAGCGTCACTGGATCCACGTCGCACCGATGCCCACCGCATGCGGCGCCCTCGACTGGGCACGCGAGGTGCTCCTCGGCGGGATCGATCACGACGCGTTCGACCGCCTCGCCGCAGCCGCCGAGCATCCTGCAGCCGCCGACGGCGTGCTGTTCCTGCCGCACCTGGACGGCACACGGACTCCGATCGATGCACCTCACGCCACCGGCGTGCTGATCGGGATGCGTCGCGCCACCGACCGGGCCACTGTCGCCGCGGCGGTCATGGAAGGTCTCGCCCACGGCGTGCAGGCATTGGCCGAGGTCATCGCCCCCGGTGTCGATCCGCTTGTCGCGTGTGGCGGGGGAGCGGGCTCCCCTCAGCTCTGCGCCACCCTCGCCGATGTCACCGGCTCGGCCATCGTGCCGCTCGACTCGGCCCATGCGGCAGTGCTCGGCGCGGCGGTGACCGCGGGCCTGGCAATGGGCATCCGTGTCGACGTGGCCGCAGGCCGGGGCACGCCGGTTCACCCCGACCCGCAGCGCCACGATGCCCATCGCCGCATCGAATCGCCGTTCGCGGACATAGTGCCTACGATGTCTGGGCTGTTTCACTCGCTGGCTCACGCACGGACCAGCGAGGCATCACCCCGGAGGGATCCATGACCAAGCACACCTGGCGACTTCTCGTCGCGCTCCTCGCCGTGTTCGCGCTCGTCGCAGCCGGCTGCGGCGATGACGACGACGACGGCGACGCCGTCGAGACCGAGGAGCCCGCCGAGGAAGGCGGCGACACCGAAGAAGGCGCAGGCGGCGACGAAGCCGCCACCGGCGTCTGTGCCAACGAGATCAGCTCGATCGCCATCGTCTCGCCGTACTACTCCGACCAGCCGGCCACCAAAGAGGTCGTCGATGCCTTCCAGGCCGACGCCGAGGCCGCCGGCTTCGAGGTGAGCCTCGTGGACACCGGTGGCGATCTCGCCGCGGTCAACAGCGAGATCGAGAACGCCCTCGCCCAGGAAGCCGACGCAGTGGTGCTCGGCATGGGTGACCCCCAGGAGTTCGGTGCCGGTCTCGCTGCGACCTCGTCCGCCGGCATCCCGGTGTTCGGTCTCGACGCCGGTGCCGTCGACGGCGTGACCGCCAACATCACCTCGGACAACACGTTCCTCGGTGAGACCAGCGCCCAGCAGATGATCGACGCCATCGGCGAGGGTGGCCGGGTCATCGTCATCCACTTCGACCCCTTCGAGCCGGTCCGTCTGCGTGGCGCGGCGGCCCGCGAGCTCTTCGAGGCCAACGGCATCGAGGTCATCGAAGACATCCAGGGCGACCCCGCCGACTCCACCGGCTTCGCCAAGACCACCGTGCTCGACCTGCTGTCGAAGTACCCCGAGGGTGAGGTCGACGGCGTGTGGGCCGGGTGGGACGCATCGGCGCTCGGCGCCTTCCAGGCCACCCAGGAAGCCGGCCGCACCGAGGTCGTCGTCACCGGCGTCGACGGTCAGGACTTCGCCACCGCCGAGGTCGCGAAGGACGAGAACTGGATCGCCACCGTGCGTCAGGACTGGCCCGGCATCGCCAGCACCGCCGTGTCGACCATCACCGATTGCGCCGGTGGCACCGCCCCGAGCGATCAGGTCATCACCGTTCCCGGCGAGCTGATCACAGCGGAGAACGCCGGCTGATCGAGCCGACGATCGACTGACGACGCCCCGGCCGATGATTCGGCCGGGGCGTCGTCGCGTTCGGCGCTGCGTGGGCGCAGCGGGTGTCAGCGGGAGCGGTGGCTCGCCGAACGCCCGGATCGGTGCGCGAGATCGCAGCAGCCCCGTGACCTTCGGCCGTGGCCGGCGCATCGGATCCCCAGGACACTCACGGGGCGACGCCTCGAGGAGGACCGCCGATGCCCCACGACGACGACGGCAACGGGACACTCGACGACCACATGCGGCAGTGGGTGGACGCAGGGCTGCTGTCGCCGGATCAGGCCGCTGCGATCGCTGTGTTCGAACGAGGTCGCGGGTCGATGCCCGAGCGTCGCCTGCCGGTAGCCGTCGAGGTCGCGGCCTTCGTCGGGTCGGTTCTCGCGCTGATGGGTGGTGCCGCTGCGGTCGGGCCGAACTGGGATCGCATCCCGGTGGGCGGCCGCGTGCTCCTCGGGATCGCCGTGACCGTCGTCGGACTGCTCGTCGGCCGTCGGCTCCTGTCGCTCGGCGAACCCGGAGGCGACCGCCTCGGCGCATTTCTCCACGTCGTCGCCATCGGAGGGGCGGCCATGATCACTGCGACCGTGATGGCCGAGATCGATCCAGAACGACCTGCATGGACCACGATCGCAGTCGGCGCAACCGTCTGCAGCATGGGCCTGAGCCTGTGGCGCAATGGTGATCGGCCGCTGCAATTCCTGGCGACGGTGGTGGGGCTCGCGGCAATGGTCGTGGGCACGGCCGAACTCACGGGAGCTCCGGCGTGGCTCGTGGGGCCCGCAGTCATGACGATGGGCGCGTCGGTTGCTGCGGCCGCTGCGTCGGGGCTGATGCGACCACGAACGTCGGCGCTCGTCGCCGGCGGGTTCTTGGCCTACACGGGCGCGTTCGTCCTGGGTGACGTGAACGAACACCTGGGGCCGGCCGTCGCGCTGGCGGTGGCGGCGCTGGCCATCGCCTTTGCGTTGGTCGACGGGCTGCTCCCGCTCCTGGTCGCCGGTGTCCTCGGTGCCCTCGTGGCGACGCAGGCGCTACTGCTGACGACCCTCACCGGCCCGATCGCATCGGCGATCGTGGCGCTCTCGGGCATCGTGATCATCGTCGTCGCGGCCAATCGCGCGACACGGTCCGCGCGAGGTCGGGTCAGATCATCGTGACCCGGTGCGCGATCGGTCAGCTCCCTGCGACGTCGCCGACGACCAATTCGGGCGCAACGTTGGTGTAGTTGGGGATGTCGTTCATGATGTCGCCGCCGTGCTCGGCCAGGGCGGCGTCGAAGGCCTCCTGGCTCTCGACCATGGCCCATCCGATCGCCGCCCACGTGCCGGTCTTGACGGTGGTCGCACCCCAGCTGATGCACGCGTCGCCGAGGGCGTCGGCGAACATCGGCATGTGGGTCGCCATGTAGTAGTCCATGTCGAAGGTCGAGTCGTCGGTCTTGGGATACATGATGTGCACGGAGATCATGGCGCCGAGTCTGACATACCGGCGCCGGCGCGGCTCGGGCCCCGCAGCGATGTACCTCGCTGCGACGTCGGTCCGCCCCAGCTACAGAACGCCCGGCGATTCGGGCCGGTCAGGCGGTTGCGTTCCAGGACTTGATCACGCCGGTTCTCGCGTTCGTGGCCGAGCACGCTGACGCTCGCGGGTTCGAGCATGAGGCGTCTGCCCTCGACGGCGTCGAAGCCCAGCCAGCGCGCCGCGAGAATCCGCAGCAGGTGGGCATGCGCGAACACGGCGACGTCGCCGCCCTCGGTGTCGATGTCGGCCAGGAACGAGTCGATCCGCTCGCCGACCTCGTCGAGGGATTCGCCGCCGTCGCAGGGGTGCGTCCACACCGACCAGCCCGGCACCTCGGTGCGGATGTCGGCGGTGGTGCGGCCCTCCGCTGCGCCGTAGTCCCACTCCTGGACACGGTCGTCGACGATGGCGCCCTCGCCCAAGCCGGCGAGCCGACAGGTCTCGTGCGCCCGTCTCAGCGGGCTGGTCACCACCCGAGCGTCATGCAGGTGAGCGAGGCGCGGCGCGAGGGCAGCGGCCTGGCGCCGACCCTGGTCGGTGAGGTCGAGGTCGGACCGTCCGGTGTGGCGCCGGGTACGGCTCCACTCGGTCTCGCCATGGCGGATCAGATACAGGTCCATCGCCGAGCAGCCTTGCACCTGGGGCCACCCCCAGGGGGATTCGGGGGTGTCACCCGATGATCGCCGGCGCACCGGACCATGGTCGTCGTGAGAACCAGACGTGACCCCAGTCCTTCTCCGGCCTGCGCACGGGAACTCGGTTCGTCGGAAGCCTTCCCGCCGGCGGCGGAAGTCCTGCTGGCGGTGGCGGGTTGGGAGTCCGTGCGCACACCGCCGACCCTCCGCCTCGTCGCCATGGCCGTCGCGGCGGTTCTGCTCGTCGCAGCCTGTGGCGCCGACACCGGCGATGCCACCAGCACCGCCCCGGCCGGCTCGGGTGTCGAGGCCACCGACACGGGACCGAGCGAGGACGACGACGGCTCAGACGTCGAGCTGGTCTCGCCGACCGAGACCGATGCGCCGTTCGAGCTCGCCGGCGGCGCCGAGACCCCGAGCGAGGTCGAGCTCGTCGATGTCGGCGATGATCCCCGGTCGGCACTCCGTGATGAGGTCGCAGGTGCCACCGCCCCGTGGCCGACGGACTGGACCCGCAGCACCATCGACCTGAACGAGCTGCTGGCCGGGATACCCCGCACCGACCCCCGTGATGCGATCCCGCCCATCGACACTCCCCGCTTCGAGCCGATCGCGGCGGCCGACTGGCTCGACGAGAACGAGCCCGGCGCGCTGGTCACCGTCGAGGGCGAGGTGCGCTTCTACGCTCTGTCGATCCTGACCCGCCACGAGATCGTCAACGACCGCTTCGGCGACGTCCCCGTGGCCGTGACGTTCTGCCCGCTGTGCAACACCGCGATCAGCTTCGACCGGCGCCTCGACGGCGAGGTCCTGCGGCTCGGTGTGTCCGGTCTGCTCCGCAACAGCGACCTGGTGATGTGGGACGAAGCCACCACCAGCCTGTGGCAGCAGGTGACCGGCGACGCCATCGTCGGCGAGCACGCCGGCGCCCGCCTCGATCCGGTGCCCACTGCCATCGTGTCCTATGGCGAGGCGCTGGCCGACTTCCCCGATGCGCTGTCGCTGGCGCGTGAGACGGGGTTCCCGATCGACTACGGCGCCAACCCCTACGTCGGCTACAGCTCGTCGGAGGTGCCGTTCCTGTTCGACGGCGAGCCCGACCCTCGCTACCCGGCGCTGTCTCGGGTGGTCGGCGTCACCGTCGACGCCCCTGGCGGCGAACGCGTCGAGAAGGCCTACCCCTTCGCAGTGCTCGAGGCAGAGCGAGCGGTCAACGACGAGCTCGGGTCGACCCCCATCGCCGTCTTCTGGGGCGGCTCGACGACCGATGCGCTCGACGCCAACCAGATCGCCCAGTCCGACGCCATCGGCTCCGCGATCGCCTACGACCGTCGCGTCGGCGAGGAGGTACTGACCTTCGAGCCCGCCGCCGACCGCTTCGTCGACGACGAGACCGGATCGACCTGGACGCTGTTGGGCCGGGCCATCGAGGGCCCCCTCGCCGGGGAGCAGCTCGACCTGGTGACCCATCGCAACGAGTTCTGGTTTGCATGGGCCGCGTTCTTCCCCGACGCCCCGGTGTTCGGCGAGTGATCACGACGCGATCGACCAAGGGCTCCGGCTCATGAACGAGTTGCTGTTCCCGCGCACCGACGCCGGCGTCCTCGCCCAGATCGTCATCGTGGCGGCGGTGTGGCTCGTCGCCGCCGTCGCCGTGCGCCGCAACCGCGATCTGGTCTGGTTCGTCAGCGGCCTGGCGATGTTGGCCTTCGCCTGGTTCGGCCTGCGCGCCGTGCACTGAGGACCCAGCGCTACAGGGCGGTCAGAGCAGTGCCGGGTCGTCGATGTCGGTCGTGGCAACGCCGAACACCAGCAAGGCGTCGATGTGGCCGGGGGTGACACCGGGCCCCCAGCCCAGCTGTTCGATCTGGCTGCGGCTGCGTCGACCCATGCGGGCGCGCACGAAGGTGAACGGATCGATCTGTAGCGACACCTGCGGCTCGGACGATCCGACCACCGAGATCGTGTCGTCCAGCGTCATACCCACGGCGGCCAAGCCGGCATCGTCGAGATGCTGACCCCACGACACGATCAGTGCCGGCACCCCCGTGTCCAGGAGTGCGAGGTCGGGCGACGCCACGGCACCGACGGCGTGGCGCAGGTCCCATTCATGGGTGAAGGCGTCGATGAAGAACGGCGGTGGGAACGGGCCGCCGGCACGGATCATGCGCTCGACGACGGCGCCGCGGTCCTCCCATTCGTCGCAGACCTCGGGGAGTGGCACCGATCGCCGGGCCTGCACCTGGGCGTCGGTCCAGGCGTCGGTGGTGGCGCCGTCGGTGTTGCCGTTACAGATGTCGGCCGAGACGCCGGCCATGTGCCCGAAGAGGTCGTCGATGGTCCAGTCCGGACAGCACGGCACCATGGCGGCGGCGTCGAGGTCGGTCAGGGACCGACCGATCTCGAGGCAGCGATCTCGACACGCCGCCCAGGCATCGGCGAGTTTCGACGTGAGTCGAGGGTCGTCGGCGGCCGGGCTCACGACGGATCGGCCCGGCGGATGAAGATGCCCTCGCCGACCGCGCACCGGGTGTCGCCGGCACAGATCTCGCCCTGCGCGAAGATCTTGCGACCCTCGATGCGGTCGACCCAACCCCGCAAGGTCAGCTCGGTGTCGAGAGGCGTGAGGTTCTCGTAGCGCACCGTCAGGGTGCCGGTGAATCCTCCCGTCCCCGAGGCGATGCACGCGACGCCGAGGAGTTCGTCCATCAGCGCTGCGACGTGGCCGCCATGCACGCCGCCGGGCGGTCCGTTGTGCGCGGCGCTGACCGTTCCGGACCCGATGACCTGGTCGCCGTCGACGCGCAGATGCACGTCCGGCGCGACCGGATTGAGGGTGCCGATGACGGGGCTGTACGGGAAGAAGTCGCCCGGGGCGATGTCGCCCAGGGTCGGCATCGCCGGCGGGTTGGTGAAGTGTTCGTGGGCGTAGAGGCCGCGCTGCATGCGCAGGTCGTCGACCACGTGGGGTGCGAGCTCGGCGCGGATGGCACCGATGCGGTCGGTCATGTCGTCGAGGTCGACGCCGTGGTCGGCCGCTACCTCGAGGTCGGTGGTGCGGATGACATCGATGAGTCGACGGAGCTCGGCGACGAGGTCGGCGGGGGTGGTCACGAGCGCTGACAGTAGTGCCGTCGGCTGGAGTGAACATCGTTCCACCACTGCTGAACGCCCTGTATCTGAAGCCGGCGTTCGGCGTCACCATGGGCCACCGGTCGATCCGGCCAATCCATCACGAGGAGACCGACATGCGACGAGCAGCTCTTGCGCTCATGGCGCTCACCACCCTCGCCGCAATGCTCGTCCCGGTCGGCGCCGGGCCGTTCGCCACCCAGCCCGCAGCGGCCCAACCCACCGATCCTGTGCCTTGGTGCAGCGCCGGTCCCGCACCGTGCATCGACGCCGCGATCGCGCAACGCGGTCGCCGTCACGCGCGCCGATCCGACGTTCCGGATCACCGCATCCACGTTTTCGGTCAGTGGCGCACAGCGGCTCTTCTGGAATGTCGAACGCCTCGACACCGGCTTCGAGTTCGGCGCGTCGGCGTTGGCAGACACCTGGTCGGTCACCTTCGACGTCGGATCGCTCGATCCCCGCATCGCGTTCGTGCGTGGCATGCCCGGCACCGTGGTGCGCAACCGTGCTGCCGGGACGGTCACGGTGACGGCGATGCCCGCCCAGCAGACCACCGACGACTGCTCGTCGGCAACTGGTGAGCTGATCTGTACCGAGGTTCCCGGGCGAGAGTGGGAGGCGTACCTGGGCGGCGACTTCAGCGACGCCGGGTCCTGGACCGACCCCATTCAGCGCGCCGCGTTCGACGGCACCGACATCTTCACCACCATCAGCTACCTGAACGACACACCCGTCATCACGACCGATGCGGTCACCGGGGCGCCGGTGGTGAGCCTCGAGCTCGCCAACAGCCACTTCCGTCTCGACGGGGTGACGGTGTTCCGTGGGTTCATCCGCCACGTCGTGCCGGCCGGATTCCTGGCGACGGTCTACGGCATCGACGATCCCGCGACGCTGCGGTCGGCAGGCATCGTGTCGTCGCTCGGGGGTGCTGGCGCCGGCACGCTGTCGGTCGCGTCATCGCCGGAGGGCATCGTCATCGAAGGGTCGGGCATCACGTTCTCGGCCCGAATCCTCGAGATCCGCGCCGGACGGGTGACCCCGCTGCGCCCGAAGAACGTCCGGACGGTTGCGACGTTCGACCGTCGGGCCCGAGTGGCGTTCCGGGCGGCGACGCCTCGGGGATCCGCCGTCGATGCGCACATCGTGCGCTGCGCCGAACGCCGTGGCGACGACGTCGAGCGCATCCGTACGACCAACCGGCGAGCCGTCGTCCGCGGCCTCGAACCGGGCCGGGCGTACGTGTGCCGCGTCCGAGGGGTGTCTGATGCCGGGCGCGGTCTGTGGTCCCGGTCGATCCGGATCCCTGCGAATCGGTGACCGTGACCCTCGGTCCGCAGACGCCCGATCCGCGGCTGTGCAACGCTGGTCCCTCATCGCCCGCAGCCCGGGCGCCCCCACTCAAGCGAGGCTTCCATGCAGATCCAAGCCGCTGTGCTCCGTGCCGCCGACGGGCCCCACGTCATCGAGACCGTCGAGCTCGCCGACCCCGGACCCGGCGAGGTGTTGGTCCGCATCGTCGGCGTCGGCATGTGCCACACCGACGTGATGCCCCGTGTGCCCGAATCGCCGGTCCCACCGCCGGTCATCGTTGGTCACGAGGGCGCCGGGGTCATCGAAGCCGTGGGCGACGGTGTCACCGAGGTCGGCGTCGGCGATCACGTGGTGTTGTCGTTCGACTCGTGCGGTGCCTGCGCCAACTGCAGCGCCGGCCAGCCCGCCTACTGCGACACGTTCCTGCCCCGCAACCTGTTCGGCCGCCGCCTCGACGGCTCGACCGGCGTCACCGACGCGCAGGGCGACGAGGTCCTCTCCCGCTGGTTCGGCCAGTCGAGCTTCGCCACCCACTGCATCGCCACCGAGCGCAACGTGGTGAAGGTCGCCGATGACCTCCCGCTCGAGAAACTCGGCCCGCTGGGCTGTGGCATCCAGACCGGTGCCGGATCGATCCTCGTCGCCATGGACGTCCAGCCCGACACCTCGGTCGTGGTCTTCGGCACCGGCGCCGTCGGCCTGTCGGCGGTCATGGCCGCGAAGGTCGCCGGGGCATCGACCATCATCGCCGTCGATCTCCACGAGAGTCGCCGGGCGCTCGCGCTCGAGCTCGGCGCCACCCATGCCATCGACGGCGCCGACGACGACATCGTCGACCAGGTCATGGGCATCTGCGGTGGTGGCGCGCACTACAGCTTCGACACCACCGGCCTGCCCTCGGTGATCCTCGATGCCATCGCCTGCCTGCGCATGACCGGCGTGTGCGGGATGGTCGGCATCCAGCAGGGCGACATCGTCCTCGACGGCATGGCGCCCATCGGCAAGACCCTCATCGGCATTCTCGAGGGCGGCGCCGACCCCAAGACGTTCATCCCCCGGATGATCGAGCTCTGGCAGGCGGGCGAGTTCCCCTTCGACCGCCTGATCGAAGAGTTCCCCATGAGCGCCATCAACGAAGCCGAGGCGTCGTCGCTGGCGGGTGGCGCCGTGAAACCCGTCCTGATCCCCGACGCCTGAACCCACGACCGAGCACGCCATGGTCAGGAGCAAGCTCAGCGGTTCGATCGCCGACGGCGGCGACGTACGCAGCTTCTCGGTGGCCCCCGATGGTGGTGCCGTGGTGTTCAGCGGAGATCTGCGCGTCCTCGACCAGCAGGAGCTCTTCGTGCGCCGCTTCGCCGACCCGGGTCGCGTCCCGCTCCTGCAGGATCCCGTGACCGGCCGCGGCGTCCGCAACCATGCGATCGCGCCCGACTCGTCCCGCGTCGTCTTCGACGGCGACCTCGACGGGGACGATGTCGACGGCGTGTACAGCGTGCCGCTGACGGGGGGCGCCGTGGCCCAACTCAACGAGGACGGTAGTCAAGCCCTCCTGGCGTTCGGCGAGGAGATCCCCCTTTCGGTGTTCGTCGCCGACGGCAGCCGGGTGGTGTTCAACCAGTTCGTTCCCGCCCCCGGGGCGGTGACGCTGCGCAGCGTCGCAGCCGAGGGCGGCACCCCTCATGTCCTCGACAGCGTGGCGACGGCCGACGGAAGATTCTTTCCGTCACCGCTCGTGACCCCCGACGGGCTGCGGGTCGTCTATCTCCTCCTCGACGACGAGGAACTGTTCCTACAGGTCCGCGTCGTCGACAGCGCCCATCGCTGTGCGGGGCGCGTCGCCACCATCATCGGGACCGACGGGCCGGACCCACTCAGGGGCACGCCGGGCGACGACGTCGTCGTCGGCCTCGGTGGTCGCGACACCATCGCCACCGGGCGAGGCCAAGACGTGGTCTGTGCCGGAAGCGGCAACGACCGGGTGCGCACCGGCCCCGGTGACGACATCGTGGTCGCAGGTCGGGGCGCCGATGTCGTGCGCGGCGGGCCCGGCCGAGATCGCCTCGTCGGACAGGGCGGCCCTGACCGCCTGCTCGCCGGGGCCGGCAACGACCTGTTGCGCGGCAACCGGGGTCGTGATGTCCTCGCGGGCCAGCGCGGCGACGACCGCATCGTGGGCGGCCCCGGCCGGGACCGCTGTACGGGCGGTCCTGGCCGTGATCGGATCCTCGGGTGCGAGCGGGGCTGACCGGCGTGGGTCGGTCGGTTCGAACACGGTCGCCGACGCGGCGCGACGCTGTCTCGCTCTCCAGCCGAGGCGTTCAGCCGGCGAGGGCCTCGAGGACGGCCATGTCGGGACGGGCGATGCCGGTGGCAGGGTCGAGGGGTTGGACGCAGACGTGGTTCGCACCGGCGTCGCCGTGCTCGTCGAGGCGAGCCCGGATGGTGTCGATGTCGCCCCACACGACCATGGCGTCGAGCCAGCGGGGGTCGGCGTTGTCGATCTCGTCGTCGCTGAAGCCCAGACGGTTCCAGGCCGCCCGGTAGCCTGGCGCACGGGAGTAGAACGACATGACCTTGGCGGAGGTCTCCCGCGCCTGGTCGGCATCGTCGGTGAGCATGACCTTCTGCTCGACGTAGAGGCCGGCGTCGGGCCCCATGATCTCGCGGGCATAGGCGGTGTGTTCGGGCGTGACGTTGTAGGGGTGGGCGCCGGCGGTGCGTTCGGCCGCGAGCTCGAGCATCTTGGGTCCGAGTGCGGCGAGGACCACGGGCACGGGCTCGGCCGGCGGCACGGAGGTATAGCGGGCCGCGTCCATGGTGTCGAGGCACTGGCGCATGAAGCTCAGCGGCTTGCCGTAGTCGATGCCGCGGATCTTCGACACGATCACCGGGCTCGACACGCCGAGGCCCAACAGCATGCGGCCGCCGGTCTGTTCGGCAACGGTGTTGGCCCCTTGGAGCATGACGCCCGGATGGCGGTTGTAGACGTTGGCGATGCCGGTCGCGAGCGTGAGGGTCGTGGTGTGCTGGCCGAGGAACGCGGCCTGGGCGAACGGATCGCGGCCGAAGGTCTCGCCGAGCCACAGCGTCGAGTAGCCGAGCTCCTCGACCCGAGCGGCGAACACTGCCGAGTCGGCGGCCGTCATCGCTTCGGGCGCGTACCAGACGCCGAGGTCATAGGACATGGGGGAGCTCCTTCGCTTCGAGATCAGCGCACCACCGGTATCGATCTCCGGCCGTGCTCGCCGGTGACCGTAGCCGCGCGGTGAGCACTGCCGGATCTCGTCATGATCATCCACCGCCAGGGTGGAGGATCCTCACGAGATCCGCGGGATCGGCTCAGGTGCCGCTCACGTGGGTGCGAATGGGGTCGCCCTCACCGTCCCAGTCGAGGTGCGCCTGATGCCAGCGGGCGAAGGTGGCGTCGATGCGATCGCTGTGGGAGTGGAGCTCGGTGAAGCAGTCGGTGACGGCGCGGGTGTCGAAGTAGGCCGCGACGATGCCGTTGGCATGGAGTTCGCAAGCCAGGTCGAAGCCGGCGTCGAGGAGGCGCTGACGTTCGCTGTCGTAGTCGGCGACGTAGTGCGCCACGTGATGAAAGCCGAACTCGCCCGGGGCGAACGTGTCGCGATAGATCGACGGCGCATCGTCGTGCTGGGCGATGAGCTGGATCTGGGTGTCGCCGGAGTACCCGAAGCCGTAGGTGACGTCGGCCTCGACGTCGGTCCCGCGGTACGTGAATGCGTCGGCTTTGTGGTGTTCGGTGACGAAGAAGGGGCCGGCGCCATTGACGTGTGCCCAGTGGCGGGCCGCGTCGAAGACATCGTCGACGAAGTAGGCGTACTGGAAGATCGTGCGTCTCTCGGCCATGGCGCGCAACCGTAGTCCCTCCCGAATTCCACGGGAGTCGTGGCGCAGCCGGACCGCCTCGCACCGATTCGGGCAGTTGTAGCCTCCCAGCCATGACGGATCCCTCCCCACCAATCTGGTCGCCTCACCTGCTCGCCGGACGCACGGCCCTGGTCACCGGCGGCGGCACCGGAATCGGATTCGGCGTGGCCACCTGCCTGGCTCGGGCGGGCGCTGACGTCGTGATCGCCGCCCGACGCTCCGAGGTGCTCGACGAGGCCGCCGAGCACCTGCGACGCGACACCGGCGCCCGGGTCGAGACGGCACTGGTCAACATCCGCGACGTCGACTCGGTGGCTGCCCTGGCCGATGCGCATGGCGACATCGACATCCTGGTCAACAACGCCGGTGGCCACTTCGCCCAGAAGGCCCGCGACTTCAGCCCCAACGGTTGGCGGACCGTCATCGATCTCAATCTGCACGGCACGTGGAACATGACCCAGGCGTTCGGGGACCGCATGCTCGACGGCGACGGCGGCACGATCTGCCACGTCCTCATGACCATCGGCGGCGGCATCCCCGGTCTCGGTCACAGCGCGGCAGCCCGAGCCGGCGTGATGGAGCTCACCCGCACGCTCAGCTACGAGTGGGGCCCCAAGGTTCGGCTCAACGCCATCGCGCCGGGCCAGGTCCGCACCCAGGGCTGGGACGAGACCTACGCCGAAGGTGTGGGCGACGGCCTCGGCGATCAGCCGCTA
The DNA here is from genome assembly GCA_963716795.1 of uncultured Acidimicrobiaceae bacterium. Classification (GTDB taxonomy): domain Bacteria; phylum Actinomycetota; class Acidimicrobiia; order Acidimicrobiales; family UBA8592; genus CAVQUE01. The sequence goes on from CAVQUE010000015.1 coordinate 1,107,621, forward strand.
CCGATTCTCGGGACGCCCGACGACATGGGCAACGCCGTGGTGTTCCTGGTGTCGCCGGCGTCACGGTTCATCACGGGCCAGCTGCTCTACGTCGACGGCGGGCTCATCAACAACGGCCTCATGTCGGCGCTCCCCGACGGCGGGTACCCGGAACGAGAGATGCCACCGCTGGATCGCTGAGCAGCGACCGACGAAACCGCCGCGGTCAGCGGAACCGGGCCTGGCCCTGCATGATCTCGCTCTCTTCGCGGTGCACGGCCTCGTCGGCGCAGATCTGGCGGAACACGTCGGCCATCGAATCGAAGGGGCCGTAGTCCTCGGCGAATCCACTGGAGAACTCCTGGTGTTCGAGGTCCGGGTTCTCGACGACGAACTGTGCGTATTCGTGCGCGGCGTGGTCTTCGAAGTCGGCGTTGAGCTGGTAGCTCCACCGGGGACGGAGCACGAACAGGATCCACGAGAGCTGGTAGTAGCCGACGGCCAGGATCTGGGGAATGATCCGGCCCCGCAACCACCGGCGGGGTCGATCACGGGTGAGTTCTTCGAGGATGAACAGGTGCCACTGCTCGTTGTCCTGTTCGATCCGGGCCACGCGGGCGCGGTCATAGACCCGACGGGCGAAGTCAGACCGCTTGGACGTGTGGGTCATCGCGACGTAGGCGACGCTCTCCCATGCCTGATACGGCACCCGGGCGACGACCTCGAGGACCCGGAACTTCTCGAGATCCCGATCGGGCCCGTAGACCCGGTCCATGATCGCGAACAGCGCCCGGGAGGCCGGTGCATAGTCGCGCCTCGGCCGGGCCAGTTCGTCGTCGACGACCCGCACGAGGGCGTCGTGGTCGAGGCGTTCCATCGGACCGACCGGTGGTCGATCGGCCAGCAAGGCCGTGACGGGGCCGATGGTCGGGTCGTGCCGGGACTTCGCAGACGCTTCATCGACACGCATTGTGCGACCGTACCCATCGCCCTCGGGGGCGAAACACCGGAGCGGTGTGCCTCCTGGCGCTCTTCGGTGGGTGGGGTCAGCGAGGGGCGGGACCGTCGGTGGCGCCGCCGGCGAAGGCCTGGGCGATCGCGAGCCAGTCTCGGCCGAGCTCGCCGGTGGTCAACGCGGTGTCGTCGAGGTGGCGGCGCTGGGTGACGACGAGACAGAAGTCGAGCGCATCGCCGGTGACCACGTCGTCGGCGTCGTCGGGACCGAACACCCAGGTGTCGCCTGCGGGTCCGGTCAGCTCGAGGCGGACGGTGCCCGCCGGCACCTCGAGACCCCGGTTGAGGTAGGACCAGCCACGGGTGATGAAGCCCAGCTGGGCGATGTGGCGCAGCCGATCGGTGGCGGGGCGATCGGCGTCGACGGCGTCGACGATGTCCTGGCCGTGGGCCCAGGTCTCCATCAGCCGGGCGGTGAGGAACGACTTCGAGCCCATCGACGGCCCGTACCAGGCCACCCGGTCGTCGTCGGTCAGCGTGGCCGCTGCGTCGGCGAGCGTCGACCCGGTGGGTGCGCCAGGCTGCGAGGAGTTCGTCAGGGCTTCATGGCCCGGAACTCCCCGAGGGTGACCTGGTCGCCGCGGTCCTCGGCCCTCGGCCGGCCCGACTCGGGCGCTCGTGCCGGACTCGGCGTCACCGGTCATGGCCCCGAGCAGCTCGTCCGAGGTGCGCGGCGAAGGCCGTCGGGGTCGGTGATGGCGAGCGCCGCGGATCGGTCGAAGAAGGCGAGGTGGGCGACCTGATCGGCCACCGACCATCGGGGGCTGGCTGTCGGGATGGCCCACTGGTCGTCGGCAGCGCGGCGACGATGGCGTCGAGCGCATCGTGTTCGGCCAACAGATCGGCACGGACATCGGCGACATGCATGGGGTACTCCGGCTCGTTGCGGTCGGGTGTCGTTGCGGTCGGGTCAGTGGTCTGCGGGCGCAGGATTGGCGGCAACGAGGCGAGCGAGGCCGTCGCGCCAGCCGACGGTGCAGCCGCCGATCGAGCTCGTGTTGGCGGGTGGTGTCGATGGCAGCGCTGGGCAGCGCCGTGTCGGACTCGACGACGAAGCCGCCCTCGGGCTCGCTCGATACCGTCGAGTTCGGCGAGGTGCGCGACCCAGTCGGCGATCGAGACGATGTCGTCGCCGGCCCAGTTGACCGTGGTCGCCGGCGTCGATGCCGCCAGCCAACAGTGCGGGCAGGTGGGCGACGATGTCGTCGTGGTGGATGGGGTTGTAGGTGCTGCCGTCGGCGTGGACGGGGATGGGCATGGCGCCACGCAGCATCAGCAGATGGAAGAACGGCCAGCCGCCCTCGTCGCCGTAGGGCACGTTGAGACGGGCGATGGTGGTCGGGACGCCGAAGTGCGTCGCGGCGAACCGGGCGGTGGTCTCGGCGGTGATCTTGGCGATCGAGTACGTCGGCATCATGTCGTGGTGGTGGTCGCCGAGCGGGTCGTCCTCGGCCATCGGTGCGCCGCCGTTGGGGGCGTAGACCGCCGTCGACGAGCAGTGCAGGAAGCTCTCGACACCGGCGAAGTGCGCCATGAGATGACCGACGGCTTCGCCGTTGGCGGCCAGGTCGGTGCGCCACTTGCCCGACTTGGTGACCGCGAAGTGCAGGACGTGATCGACGTCGGTCGGGAACGTCGCTGAGATCGGGCTTGGCGAGATCGACCGGCGCGCAGCGGACGCCGACGGCTTCGAGCGCGGCACGGGCGTCGGGGTCGGCGAAGCGTGCGATGCCGATGACGTCGTTGTCGGCGGCGAGGGCTCGGGCGACGGCGCCGCCGACCTGGCCGGTGCAGCCGGTGACGACGAGGCGCTTGCCGCTGAGCGATGAGGTGGCCACCGGTCTGCCTACTCCCGGATCCGGAAGATCTTGTTGGGCGCAGCGCCGGGCGCGCCCGGTTCGACGTGACCGACGGTGTAGCCGGCGTCGACGACGAAGTCGCCGCCGTTGCAGCCCGATGATTCGTCCGAGGCCAGGAACAGCGTCATGTTCGCGATCTCGCGCAGGGTGATGTTGCGGCCCATGGGTCGGCGTGGGGAGCCCTCGAAGTCGATCTGTTCGCCGGCCTTCATGCGCTCGGCGAGCTGGTTCATGTACGGGGCGACCATGTCCATGCTGCCGCCGCTGGGGCAGACGCAGTTGATGCGGATGCCGAACTGGCCGAGCTCGAGCGAGCCGCTCTTGGCGAGGCCGCGCAGGCCCCACTTGGTGGCGCTGTAGATGACCACGCCGTGCTCGCCGTGGACGCCGGCGGAGGACGAGATGTTGACGATCGATCCGCCGCCGGCGGCCTTCATCGGCTCGGTGACGGCACGCACGCCGAGCCACGGGACCGAGCAGGTTGATGTTCGACGATGGCCTGGGCGCGCTCGGGGCTGGTGTCGGCGATGGTGGCGAGTTCGAGGATCGCTGCGTTGTTGACGAGCACGTCGAGGTGGCCGTGGTCGGCGACGATGCCGTCGACGGTGTCGGTCCAGCCGTCGGGGTCGGTGACATCGAGGTGGCGGAACGATGCGGCGTCGCCGAGGTCGGCGGCGGTCTGGGCGCCGAGGTCGTCGAGGACGTCGGCGATGACGACGGTGGCGCCCTCGTCGACGAAGACCTGGGCGATGTCGGCCCCGGTGCCGCGGGCACCGCCGGTGACGAGTGCGACCTTGCCGTCGAGCCTGCCCATGGGTGTTCTCCTCTGCGGTGATCCGGTGTCGAAGCGGCCGCCAACCTAGTGCGTTCCCGACCGCATTCCGGCGCCGAAATGGTCGCTGGGGCGACCAGTCATGGCGCCGGTCCGTGTGGGCACGGCGGTGGCGCCGGAACGGTCGCTGGGTACCGTCCGGCGCCAGGACGCCGTCGGATGCGATGGGGGAGCGCTGATCGGCTGGGCGGTACGGTGCCGTCCATGAGTGGGCTGATCGACGTGCACGGCCACATCGTGCTCGAGGGCACCCTCGGCGCCGCCGGGCCGGTCTGTGGGCCCGAGCTCGGTGCCCACGCCGACGGCACCACCTGGTTCCGGGTCGGCGACTGGCGCCTCGACGGCGTCCCGTACCGCACGTCGCTGTTCATGCAGGTCGGGATGCGCCTCGAGGCCATGGACGAAGCCGGCATCACCCTCCAGGCCCTGTCGCCCAACCCGCTCACCTACCTGCACCACATCCCGACGGCCAATGCCGTCGACTACTGCCGACGCCACAACGACGAACTCGCCGCCGTCGTCGCCGCGCACCCCGACCGCTTCGTCGGGTTCGCCTCGCTGCCCATGCAGGACATCGACGCCGCCATCGTCGAGCTGCGCCGCGCGGTCGACCGACCTCGGGCTCGTCGGCGGCTACATCGGCACCGACTTCGGCGATGCACCTCGACGACGCCCGCCTCGACCCGTTCTACGCCGCCTGCGTCGAGCTCGACGTGCCGCTGTTCCTGCACCCGGCCCCGTCGGGCCTCGACGGGCCCTCCGCGACGACCGCATGCGCCGCTTCGACCTCGACCTCGTCGTCGAGTTCTCCTACGAGGAGACGATCGCCGCGGCCATGCTCACCTTCGGTGGCGTCACCCGACGCCACCCCGATCTCGACATCTGCCTCTCCCACGGGGGCGGATCGACGGCCATGCACAAGGCGAAGCTGCGCGCCCTCGCCGAACGTCGTCCTTCGGCGCCCGAGTGGATCCGAGAGCCGGGCGCCTTCGACGACGCGCTCGGCCGGCTGTGGTTCGACTGCCACGTCACCGGCGACGCCGAGTTCGCGTTCGCGGTCGATCAGCTCGGCACCGACCGGCTGGTGTTCGGCACCAACTTCGGTGGCTGGGACAAGGGCACCATCGGCCACCTCGGCGATCTGGCCGACACGCTCAACGCCAACGCGACCAGACTGTTGCGACTCGACCGGCGCAGCTGAGCAGCCGGCGTGCGACGCCAGGGCACCGGCCCGACCAGGAGGCGAACGCATGACCGACACCACGACCGAGACGCTCCGGCACCTGCAGCGCTTCACGCCCGACGACGACCTCGACGCCATCGCCGCAGCGGTCGTCGGCCGACGGCGCCGCCATCGTCGAACGAGCAGTGTCTCCTGCGGCCGTCGACGCCGTGAACGACCAGATGCGCCCGTACCTCGATGCGCTCGACGGCAGCACCGATGCGTTCAGCGGCCACAACACCCGCCGCGCCGGGAGCCTGGTGGCCCGCTCGACGGCCAGCCACGAGCTGATCACCCACCCGGTCGTCCTCGGCGTCTGCGACCGCATCCTCGGCGCCAACGCCACCACCTACCAGCTCCACGTCACCCAGGTGATCGACATCGGTCCCGGCGAACCGGCCCAACCCCTGCACCGCGACCAGTGGGCGTGGGACATGTTCCCGTTCCCCCACGGCTTCGAGGTCGAGATCAGCACCATCTGGGCGCTCGACGACTTCACCGAGGCCAACGGCGCCACCCGCGTCGTGCCCGGGTCGAACACCTGGGACGACGACCGGGCCAAGGAGGCCCTGGGCGACACCGACATGGCGTTCCGGCCGGCCGAGATGCCTGCGGGGTCGGTGGTGATCTACAGCGGATCGGTGCTCCACAGCGGCGGCGAGAACCGCACCGACGGTCGCCGGCGCGCCCTCAACATCGACTATTGCCTCGGGTGGCTCCGCCAGGAGGAGAACCAGTACCTGGCCTGCCCGCCCGAGATCGCCCGCACCCTGCCCGACGATCTGGCGAAGCTCATCGGCTACTCACGCGCCGCCTATGCGCTCGGCTACTACGGCGACACCCAGGACCCCATGTCGGCGCTGCATCCCGATCGCGATTCGCCACCGGCCTCGTGCCCGGCGGCTGCGGCGGTGCGGCCGACCGACCGCTCAGCGGTTCAGCTCGAGCAGTAGTAGTAGGCCCGCTCGCCGGTGTCGGGATCGGCGCCCGAGAAGCCGTGGCGTTCGTAGAAGCGCTGTGCGTCGACGTCGCGGCGTCGACGTTGATCTCGATCAGGTCGACGCCTCGCTCGGCGGCGACCCGGACAGGTGGTCGATGATGGTCGACCGATGCCCTTGCCGCGCTCGCGGCACGACGTAGAGCTCGTCGAGCAGCGCCACCGGACCCTGGTACCAGACGTTGGGCCGCAACGTGACGAGCGCAACGCCGACGCTCGGACGCCCGGCGAGGATCGCGGCGTGGAGGGCTCGGCGAGCAGTCGGTCAGCCGGCCGCGAGCGCATCGACACCCGGTGACGGCGCGTCGAACTCGGTGTTGAAGTCGTGCAGCGACGACCGAGCGTCGGGGCGTCGCGACCGCGGAGCGTCGATGCCGGTCACACTAGGGCGAGTCGCAGCCGACGCGTGCCCGGTGACGTGTGACCCGCCGCGCTGAGCCGGCCCCGGCTACGCGTTCGTCACGCCGAGGCCGAGGCCGCCGTCGACGGTCAACACTGCGCCGGTGGTCCACTCGGCGCACACCAGGTACTCGAAGGCCTCGGCGATCTCGTCGACGGTGCCGATCCGGCCCAGGGCGTGGGCGCGACGCGAGCGACTCGAGGCGTGCCGCTGCTTCTTCGGGGGTGCCGAGCCCGGCCCGGACGTTGATCTCGGTCAGCACGGCACCGGGCCGCACGCACCCGACCCGGATGCCGTCGGGGCCCAGCTCGGCGGCGAGCACGCCGGTGAGCGCTTCGACGTGCACCCTTGGTGGCCGCATACGGCGACGCCCCGGGGAACGCCCGCTGGGTGTGCACCGACCCGACGAAGACCACGCAACCCTTCGACGCCGGCCAGCAGCGGACGAGCCTCGCCGACGAGCATCATCCCGCCGACGACGTTGGTGTGGAAGATCGTCGAGCAGTTGCTGCTCGTCGAGGGTGTCGATGTCGCCGCGGTACATGTTGCCGGCATTGCTCGATCAGCGCGTCGAGCCCGCCACCGTGCTCGGCAGCGGCCGCGATCATGGCCGTGCGGTCGTCTGCCACGGTGACGTCGCCGACCACGGCTCGACAGCGCGGGCCGATCTCATCGGCCACGGCGTCGCAGCGGCTCGGCCCGGCGACCGCTGATGGTGACCAGTGCGCCGCGTTCGAGCGAAGTGTCGGGCCGCGCCTGCGCCGAGGCCCGATCCGCCACCGGTGATGAGGATCGACTGGTTCTCGACGGAGCGCATCGCCGGAGCCTGACGGTGATCACGACTGGGGTCAAGTCTGGTTTCTCGACTGTCTCCCGAGCCGTCGACCATCGCTGTCGGAGGTGTCCGAGCGAGAACCAGACGCGACCCCAGCCCTCAGAAGACGACGGGGTACCGGAGGTAGTGGCGGCGGGTCGAGGTGGGGTCGAGCTCGGGTGGGCGGTCGGGGTCGGCTCGGCCGCCGGCGCGCAGGAAGGCGTGGGCCATGACGGCCACGGTGCCGTAGAGGTGGTCGGCGGGACAGCCCGCGTCGGCGGCAGCAGCCGGTTGCTCGAGGCCGCCGTCGAGTTCGGCGCCGATGCAGGCGTGGGTGCCGCCGCCGAAGCTCATGCCCCAGGGCGCGACGCCGTCGGGCAGCACACGGCCGGGTACGAATGAGTCGGCGTCGTCGCCGAACACGTCGGGGTCACGGTTGGCGGCCATCAGGTCGCAGACGACCGTCGCCCCGACGGGTAGCACCCGTCCGGTCGACAACGTGACCTCGGCCAGCGGCGTGCGCACCGCCACCGGACTCGCCGGATGGAGCCGCAACGCCTCGTGCATGCAGCGCTGCACGAGCGCGAGGTCGCAACGGTGCTGCAGCCGCGATCGCCTCGTCGGCCAGGATCCGGTCGACGGTGTGCACGAACGCATTGGCGGTCGAATGCGCGCCGGCCTGGAGGTAGAAGCAGATCTCGCGGAAGCGCACATCGGCCGACAACCCCAGCTGTCCGTCGTGGCGCACCAGCGTGGTCAGCACGTCGTGGGGGAGTGCGTCCTCGTCGAGCGCGCCGGCCTCGATCGAGGCGACCAGGGCGCGGCGTCGTGCCAGCGCCGGCTCGTACAGGTCGGCGGCGAAGCGGTCCATCGCCGACGGCGACCTCGGCGCGCACCTCGTCTTTGTCTCGTGTCGAATGCGCGATGGTCGCCCCTTCGCTGAAGGTCTTGACGATGCCGTACAAGCGCTCGGTCGCATCGGGATCGGTGATGTCGTGGTCGATGCCGGCGATGGTCGCCGTGAGGTTCATGGCCGACCGGTAGCCGATGACGGCGAGGTCGCCGCCGCCGGCCGCGACGAACGGATCGAGCGTCGCCGCGATGGTCGCGCCCAGTACCTGGTGTTCCCATCGGGCGAAGGTCTCGCGACGGAACAGCCGGTTCTCGAGACGGCGACGGGCGCGGTGAGCATCGCCGTGGAGGTCGAGCAGACAGTCGGCCATGACCACCGCGCCCTCGGTGTAGCCCGCTTGGCGGAGGTCCTTGGCGCGAAACGCCTCGCGCACCTCGACCCAGGACGTCACCACGATGGGATCGGTCACCGCCGCATCCGACCGGTGTCGAGCTGCGATCCCGCTGCGTGGGCAGCGACGCCGGGAGTCGGTCGGGTCATCGGTCCACGCGGTCAGTCCCGTGCCCGATCGGCGGTGAGGATCTCGGTCGCCCAGTTGCCGACCTTCCAGCCCGGGATCGGCCCGTGCTGGGGCCACGGCCGCTCGAGGTCGACGGGCCGCCCGCGTGAGACGACTGCACGCAGGCGCGCCCGGTCGCCGAGCACGGTGATGTCGGTGCTCGGGTCGCCGTCGACGACCACCAGGTCGGCGAGGCGGCCGGCCTCGACGGTGCCGAGTTCGTCTTCCATGCGCATCGTCCAGGCCCCGTTGCGGGTGGCGCAGGTGATGGCTTCGAGCGGGGTCAGGCCCAACTGGTCCACGAACACCTCGAGCTCGCGGGCGTGCCAGTGGCCGTAGGGGGTCAGCGCGAAGCCGCTCTCGGAGCCGGCGACCAACCGGACGCCGGCGTCGTAGGCCCGGCGCATCATCTTCGCGGTGGCGGCGATCTCGCCCCGGAAGATGTCCTCCATGCCCGGCGACGCGCCGACCTTGGCGCCGTGGTCGGCGAGGTTCGCGAGGAACGTGAACGTGGGGCAGAGCGTGGCGCCGGACTCGACGACGGCCTCGAGGCCGGCTTCGTCCATGAACGACGCGTGCAGGATGAGGTCGACGCCGCACTCGGCGGCGGCGAGCACGCTCTCGGCGCTGCGGCAGTGCGCCATGACCGGCACGCCGAGCTCGTGCGCGGCGTCGCACGAGGCGCGCAGCTCGTCGCGGCTCCACACCAACAACTCGCCCGATCGGCCCGGGACCGAGCCGGTGGCGTGGATCTTGATCCAGTCGGCGCCGTACTTGATGTGGCGGCGGGTCCAGGTGATGACCTCGTCGACCGAGTTGACGATCTGTGCGTACCCGACGGTGCCCTCGTCGGGGATGAGCCGTCCGGCGGTGCCGCCGACCGCGGTGAGCAGCGCCTGGACGCCCGTGGCCATCCGGGGCCCCTCGATCACGCCGGCTTCGATCGCGTCGCGCAGCGACGGTCCGACGCCGTGGGCGGTGTCGGGGTCGACGAACGACGTCACCCCGGCGAGCAGCATCTTCTGGAGGTTCTGCGCGGCGACCAGCGCCACCATGGTGGGGTCGCGGTGGAAGAACAGCTCGTCGTTGCTCTGTACGTCGTCGAAGGTGCAGTGCAGGTGACTGTCGATCAGCCCCGGCATGACGGTGTGACCCGTGGCGTCGATGCGAGCGGCATCGGCGTCGACGGCTGCGGCAGCGTCCACGCCGACTGCGACGATGCGTCCATCGCTGACGGCCACGTCGGCGACTCTCGGCGCCGCCCCCGTGCCGTCGATGACGGTGCCGCCAGAGATCACCAGCTGCGAGATCATGGTGCCTACGTTACCGTCAGCCCTCGATCGCATCCGGTGAGAACGGGAGTCCGTGGTGTTCAGACATGTCGTGATGATGGCGTGGACCGACGAGTCCACCCCCGACCAGCATCGGGCCGCGATCGACGCCGTTCGGAGCCTGCCCGACCTGGTGCCCACGATCCGGTCGCTGTCGTGCGGCTTCGACGCCGGCGTCGTCGACGGCAATTTCGACTTCGTCGCAGTGGTCGATTTCGACGACCGTGCCGGCTACGAGACCTACGCAGGCCACCCCGACCACGTGCAGATCATCACCGAGCGGCTGCGACCGATCGCCGCGCAACGCGTCGCTGTGCAGTACGAGCTCGAGGACTGACCGTGGGCTACCGGGTCAGCATCGACACCGACGAGTGCATGAGCTCGGGCAAGTGCGTCGCCGACTTCGCCGAGGTGTTCGCCTTCGACGACGACGAGCTCGCCGTCGTGCGCGACGACGCCGTCGTGCCGAGTGACGCCGAGCTCCTGCGGGCCGCACGCAACTGCCCGAGCCGCGCCATTCGCCTTCACGACGAGACCGGTTCGCTCATCGACACCTGACACCGGCGGGCGAGATGGTGGGGCCACGAGGCCCGAAACCGTTGCGACCGGTACTGTGCTGTCCTTGCCAACGACGTTCCGGGACAGACCGCCGGCGGTGCGAGCCGACCTCATCGAGCGACCACGGCTCGATGCGCTCTTTCGCGACCGTTTCGATCGGCGCGTCACGCTCCTCACCGCAGGGCCGGGCTTCGGCAAGTCCACGCTGTTGGCGCGGGCGCTCGCCGACCCCTTCGCCGACGACACCTGCATCGATGTCTGGCTCGAGCTCGAACCCGAGGACAACGACGGCGACAACCTCGAATCGGCATTGCGTGACGTGCTGCGCAACGCTGCTCCCGTCGACCCCGAGACCGCCAATGCGCCGCCCTGGGACCTGGTGTGGGCCATGGCGCCGACCCACGTCGCGATCGTGCTCGATGAATGCCATCACCTGCGGCCCGGAAGCGATGGCACCCGGTTCCTGACCGACCTGCTCGCGCACTTGCCCCGCAACGGGCACCTGGTGATCGCCGGTCGCGAGCGGCCACCGGTTCCGCTCACCCGCCTCCAGGCCTCCGGGGATCTGCTGGCGGTCACCGAAGCCGATCTGGCCTTCGACGACGACGAGCTCGCCGAGTTCCTCCTCAGCCGTGGCCGGCCCGACAGGGAAGCCGACGGGGAGCTGCGCTGGCCGGCGCTGGCCGAGCTGTCCGTCGCAGCAGGTGACGAGGCGGTCACGGGCTACGTCTGGGAGGAGATCGTCGCCAAGCTCGAGCCCGAACGCGCCGTGGCGCTGGCCCTGCTCGCGCCGCTCGGTGTGCTCGACGACGAGCTGGTCCATCACGTGACCGAACGCGACATCGACGCCGCCTCGCTGGTGGCGGGGCTGCCGCTGACGACGCGCACCGAAGACGGTGCTGTCCGGCTCCACGATCTCTGGGGACCGGTGCTGGCCGATCTCGTCGGACCCGATGATCGACGCAAGGCGTTGCGCGCCGGCGGCGAGCTGCTCCTGCGCCGCGGTTCGCTGACGCGGGCTGCGGATGCCTTCGCCCGGGCCGAGGACGCCGACGGGTTGGTGGCGGTTGCCGTCGCGGCAGCGAAGGGTCCCCAGACCCGCACCGATGTCCGTTCGATCCGCATGATCCTGGCCAAGTTGCCCGAGGATCTGGCCGGCGGCGCACCGCGTCTGCTCTTGGAGGGGTTCGTCGCATTCGCCGAGTTCGAAGAGCAGGCCGTCCCGTTCTTCGAGGCCGCCATGCTGGCTGCCCGCCGGACGGGCGATCGCGAGCTCGAGGTGCTGGCGATCTGGCGACTGACCCAGACCTTCGGACTCATCGAGGGTCTCCCCACCAGCGTCGAGCTCTATCGGCGTGCATGTGAGCTCGCAGCGGAGGGCGAAGCCCTGGCGGGCGCGCTCGCCGCGCGGCACGAGGCCTACGTGGCGTTGAGCGAGGGCCGTGTGGACGACGCGCTGGCTCGCATCGACGACTTCGACGGGTTCGGGCCCTCGCAGGCCCGGCTGATCTCGGCTCGCCTGCTCCTGGACCTCGGCCGACCCGACGATGTCCTCGGTCGCAACGTCAGCGTCGATGACGTCGCCGATCCCGACCGTGCAGTCGATGCCAACCTCTTCGTCGGTCTGGCCATATGGCTGCGTGGCGACCTCCGGCCCGAGGACGCGTTCGCGATCGCCGACCGCCTCGCCGAGGTGACGGTTGGCCGCGACGTCGGATCCCAGGCCGTCAATGCCCTCAGCCTCGTGGTGATCATCGCGCTGGCGGCTGGTGAGCGCGACCGGGCGGTCGAACTCGCCGACGAGGCCCAGCACCTGGCGGCAGCGACTGCCGGGCGGAGGTCGAGAGCCTACGCCGACGTGGCGTCGGCGCTCGTGCTCCTCGACCGGGGTGACGAGGACGCTGCGGCCGCGGCGCTCGCACGGGTGCACGACCTGTTGCCGGTCGAGCGTCACCCCGCCCGTCAGCTCATGCGAGCGCTCGTTCCGCTCTACGTGCTGGTTCCGGCGAGCCGCCCCGGACTCGATGCGTCGAGGCTCGGCCCCACCCTTACCACGGCCGTCGTGGTTGCCCGCAACGTGGTGGCCGCACGCAACGGCGCGCCCATCGATCTTCCGGCGACGACATGGCAGGCAATCGATCTGGTGCGGTCCCACGTGCCCCGACCGATGATCGTCGAACTCGCCCTCGCAGGCATGGCGCAGGGGGTCCCCGGCGCCGAGGCGATGCTGCACGCCGTGCCGGACCATCACGCCTACTCGCGTGCTGCGCTCGATCACCCCACGCCGTCGATCGCAGGAGCTGCCGCAGCCGCTCTCGCTGTCGGTCCGGTGCGACCCGAGCGCGTGCTCGAGCTGCGCATTCTCGGATCGATGGAGCTCTTGGTCGACGGCGCACCGATCGACGCGAAGGCGTGGAGCCGCGAACGGGTCCGGCGTCTGGCCGCGTATCTCGTCGACACCCGATCGGCCCGACGGCGAGACATCGCCGCCGCCGTCTGGCCCGACCTCGACGACAAGGCCGCTGCGCAGAACCTGCGGGTCAACCTGGCGCATCTCAACGCCGTGCTCCAGCCGGACCGGCCGGCTGCCGAACCGCCATGGTTCGTGCGAGCCGAAGGCGACACGTTGCGTCTGCACAGCGATGGACTGGTCGTGGACGCCTGGGTCCTCGATCGCCTTCTCGACGATGCTCGCCAGGCCGATCAGCGTGGCGCGCCGGCCGAGGCGCTCGATTCGTACCGGCGTGCCGTGGGTATGTACCGAGGCCACTATCTCGACGAGCTGGCCGACAGCCCGATCGGGCAGTTCGAACGCATCCGGCTCCGGTCGGCTGCCGCCCTGGCCGGGGCGCGCGCCGCCGAGCTGTTGTTGGCGCGTGGCGAACCCGAGGAGGCCATGCGCCTGGCCGACCGATCCATCGAGATCGAGCCGCTACTCGAGCGCGCCCACCTGGCCCGTATCCGCGCCGTGCTCGCGACCGGCGATCGTGCCGCTGCCCGAGCCACCGCAGCGTTGCTGATCGAGCGCCTCACCGAGGTCGGCCTCGCACCCGAACCGCTCACGGCGAAGGTCCTCGAAGGTCTCGGCATGGGCGCCGGATAACGTCGGGGGATGGCACCAGGACCGGGCGAGCTGCGCGACAAGCTCCGTCAAGCAGGAGAAACCGTCCGCCGCACGGCGGAGTCGGCGTTCGACGACCGGTTCGGCCAACCCAAGGCCGCCCCGACCCGATCGCTCGAGGCCATCCAGGCCGAACTCGACAGCCTCGTCGGCCTGGGCTCGGTCAAAGAGCAGGTCCGCACCCAGATCGCGTTCCTGCAGGTCCAACAGCGTCGCCGAGAACACGGCATGAACGATGTACCGACCAGCCAGCATCTGGCGTTTCTCGGCAACCCGGGGACGGGCAAGACGACCGTGGCCCGGCTCCTCGCCGAGATGTACGGCGCGCTGGGGCTGTTGCGCAAGGGGCATCTGGTCGAGGTCGACCGAGCCGGCCTCGTCGGCCAATACGTCGGCCACACCGCGAGCCGCACCAACCGCGCAGTTCGCCGTGCGCTCGACGGCGTGCTGTTCATCGACGAGGCCTACGCGCTGTCGCCGGAGGGCCTCGGCCGCAACGACTTCGGCGGCGAGGCCATCGAGACCCTGCTCAAGCGCATGGAGGACCATCGCGACCAGCTGGTGGTGATCGTGGCCGGCTACCCCAAGCTCATGGAGTCGTTCCTGCGGTCGAACCCGGGCCTGCGCTCTCGCTTCTCCCGCGAGATCGTCTTCGACGACTACGACACCACCGAGCTGGTGGCCATCACCGCCAAGCTCGCGTCCGACGCCGACTACCGGCTCGGCCCCGGCACCACCGAGGCGCTCGAGGCCATCTTCGGGCGGGTGCAGCGCGACGAGGGCTTCGGCAACGCCCGCTACGCCCGCACGCTCTTCGAGCAGGCGATGAACCGTCAGGCGCTGCGACTGGCTGCCGACGACCAGGTTCATCGCCTCGGCCGCGACGCCATCGCGGTCATCGAGCCGGCGGACCTGACCGAGGCGGCGCGCCTGCTCGACGCCGACCGCAGGTGAGGGCCACCGGGCCGGTCCCCGGCGCATCGGACACCCGATGAAGGTCATCGTCGGGATCTCCGGCGCCAGCGGCGTCGTCTACGGCATCCGCCTGCTCGAGCTGCTGGCGCCCGTCGACGACATCGAGACCCACCTGGTCATGAGCCCGACGGCGCGGCTCAACATCGGCGTCGAGACCGACACCGCGCCGGGCGACGTCGAGAAACTGGCCGATGTCGTCCACGGCTTCAAGGACGTGGCGGCGTCGATCTCGAGCGGATCCTTCGGCGCCGACGCAATGATCGTCGCGCCGTGTTCGATGAAGACGCTGTCGGCCATCGTCAACTCCTACAGCGACAATCTGTTGACCCGTGCGGCGGACGTGGTGCTGAAGGAACGCCGCCCCCTGGTGCTGATGCCCCGCGAGACGCCGCTGCATGTGGGGCACACCCGCCTGTTGCACGAGGCCGCCCAGATGGGCATCCATCTGGCCCCGCCCATGCCTGCGTTCTACAACCGGCCCGCGACCATCGACGACATCATCGACCACTCGGTCGGCCGCGTGCTCGACCTGGTCGGCGTCGATGCCGGGGTCGTCGAGCGCTGGCAGGGCATCACGGGTCAGGTCCGAAACGGCTCCGAGCGCACCGCTCGATAGCTCGTGGCCGACACGTCTGCGTCGGTCCCGTCGCTGGGTTCGTGGGCCGTCGAGGTCTACGGCCGCACGGGCGTGACCGAGGCCTGCCTCGAGCTGCAGGACGACCACGACATGGATGTCGTCGCCGTGTTGTGGTGCACCTGGATGGGCGCACACCACGGGACCCTCGCCACCGAGGCCATCGTCGAGATCGTCCACGACCTCGTGCCGTGGCACGCCGACGTCGTCGTTGCCCTGCGCGGGATTCGGCGCCGGCTCGTCGAGCCCGACGTTCTCGGCTCGGTCGGCGCGACGCCCGACGAGCCGGCGGCGGCCGCACTCGACCAGCTCCGCCGCCAGGTCGCCGAGGCCGAACTCGCTGCCGAGATGATCCAGCTCGAGCGGCTCGGGCACCGGACGGCAGCGCTGCTGGCCGGCGCGGATCTCGCAGGTGCCCCTGGCCCTGAGAGCGATCCACGCGAACCTCGTGCGGCTCGCCGGTCTCGGCGGCGCACGAACCGGACCCGGCCCGCGACGCGGCCATCGCCACCTTCATCGCTCGAGTCACCGCGACCGCCACCTGACACCGACGCGGTCGACGGCGAGCGACCGGCTCAGATGTCGACATGCAGTCCGATGTCGACGCTGCGGTCGCGTGGCAGGCCGAAGTACTGCGCCGGGTCCGATGCGTTGCGGTGCAGCGAGGCATACAGGTGTTCGCGCCAGCGGGCCATGCCCGGCCGGTCGGTCGACTCGACGCGTTCGCGGCCCAGGAAGAACGTGGTGTGGTCGGGGTCGAACGACACCTGCCGCAGCGTCAGGTCGGCGAGGTCGCGTCCGAGGTTGGGTTCGTCGGCGAAGCCGTAGTGCATCTCGAGGCTGTGGAATCCCCCGCCGTGCTCGTGGAGATGGGGCCGGGCCGCACGCGGAACGTGGGCCGCCTCGCCGACGATGACCGACAGCAGCACCACGTGCTCGTGCAGGCAGTCGTTGTGGCGCAGGTTCGCGAGCAGCACCGGTGGGATCCTCCCGGGCGTGCGATGCAGATAGACCGCAGTGCCCGAGGGGCGCTGGATCGGGTGGCGCTCGATCGATCTGACGAACTCGTCGATCGACAGTTCGTCGTGATCGATGCGTGCGGTGAGCAGGCGCCGGCCGTGTCGCCACGTGGTGAAGATCACGAAGCCGACGACACCGATGGCCAGCGGGAACCAGCCGCCCGACGGGATCTTGAACAGGTTCGCCCCGAGGAACGCGGTGTCGAGCAGTCCGAGGGGGACGAGGACGATCAGGGTGCGAACCGATGACCAACCCCACCGACGTCGTGCGATGTCGGCCACCAACAGCGTGGTGATCAACATGGTCGCTGTGACGGCGACGCCATACGCCGCCGCCAGACTCGTCGACGATCCGAACGCGACCACGAGCGTCAGGCACGCGGCGAGCAGGAACCAGTTGATCACGGGTACGTAGACCTGGCCGCGGCTGTGATGGGAGGTGTGGCGCACCCGCATGCGCGGCAGGTAGTCGAGGTTCATGGCCTGGACGGTCAGCGAGAACGCGCCGGTGATCAGCGCCTGGCTGGCGATGACGGTGGCGGCGGTGGCCAGCACGGTCAGCGGCCATTGCGCCCACGCCGGAGCCATCAGGTAGAACGGGTTCTCGATCGCCGACGGATCGTCGAGCAGCAAGGCACCCTGGCCCATGTAGTTGAGCACCAGCGCCGGCGCCACGATGCTGAACCAACCCATCTGGATCGGTGTGCGCCCGAAGTGGCCCATGTCGGCGTAGAGCGCCTCGCCACCGGTGACCACGAGGAAGACCGAGCCCAGCACGAGGAACCCGGCGACACCGTTGTCGGCGAAGAACACCACCGCACGGCTGGGGTCGAGCGCTCGGACGACGTCGGGGTGGGCGGTGGCGTTGGCGACACCGAGGACGGCCAGCGTCGTGAACCAGACCACCATGACCGGACCGAAGAATCGACCGATCGTCTCGGTCCCGCGGTGCTGAATGGCGAACAACCCGACGAGGATCGCCATGGCGATGGGGACGACCCACGCATGGACCGATGGCGCCGCGACCTCGATGCCCTCGACGGCCGACAGCACCGAGATGGCCGGGGTGATCATGCCGTCGCCGTAGAGCAGCGCCGTGCCGAACAGGCCGAGCATGGATCAGGCGCATCGCCTTGCGTCCGCCGGACGGGTCGATCAGCGATGCCAGGGCCAGGATGCCGCCTTCGCCGTCGTTGTCGGCGCGCATCACGATGAGGAGGTACTTGATGGTGATGACCAGGATCAGCGACCAGAACATCAAGCGACAACACGCCGAGCACGTTCGTCTCGATGATCGCCAGGTCGTGTTCGCCGCCCAGGGACTCACGCATGGCGTAGAGCGGGCTGGTGCCGATGTCGCCGTACACGACACCGAGCGCCGCCAGTGCCAGCACACCGTTGCGCTGCGTGGGATTGCTCACGTCGCCTCCCGATGAGGGGTCCGTTGCCGGGGACCGACCACACTGGTCGCGTCCGACCCATCGAGTCGGCGTCGCCACCTCGAGCGCCGAGGCGCATCGTCGGCTCTGCCGGCGAATGTACTGCCCCCGGCGAGCGTCTCGACGCGTCAGGCCAACGCGAGCAGGATCCACAAGGTGGTCATGCCGGCCAGCAACGACAGGATCAGGTCGCGACGCCAGGCCGCGACGGCACACCCGACGACGACGGCCGCGACTTCGGCCACCTCGATGCCCGCGGCCCCCTCGCCACCGGCGAGCAACGTGACCGTCAAGCTGGCGAGCACCGCCGGACCGACGTTGCGCAACGCCCGTTCGACCGTGGGACTCACCGGGCGGTCGGCGAGCAACAGGATGAGCCCGGCCCGGGCCAGGTAGGTCAGCGCGGCCACGGTGGCGACGGCAGCGGCGGCAGCGGCCGGGCTCATGAGGCCGCCTGGTCGCTCGATCGATGGCTGTCGCTGCTGTCGACCACGAACCCGGCCGCGATCCCGACCAGCGCGCCGAGCAGGAGCCCGAGGTTGTTCGGCAACGCCAACGCTGCGAACGTGACGCCGGCCGCGGTGAGCGCAGCGACCGCGGCCCCGCGCCGGGTGATGCCGATCACCACGAGCCCCGCGAACATCACTGCGGGGGCTGCATCGAGCCGCCACGCTGCCGGGATCGCACCGCCGACGACCATGCCGAGCACCACCGTCACGTTCCAGCACGTGAAGAAGAACAGACCCGTGGCCAGGTACAGGCGCCGAAAGCCGTCGCGGTCGAGGTCGGTGCGTCCTGCCATCAGCGCGAAGACCTGGTCCACCAACACCCATGGCCCGAGGATCCGGAACCAGCGGGGCTGGCCCTGGAAGCGGCTGGCCATGGCTGCGCTGTACATGACGTGGCGGAGGTTGATCACCGTGGCGGTGGCGACGAGCGCCAGCCAGGTCGTGGTCCCTGCGAGGCTGACCGTCGCGAGTTGCGCGGCGCCGGCGAAGATCAGCGGCGAGGTCGACCACGCCACGATCGTGGGCATCACCGAGTCGTTGATCGCCACCCCGAGCACGAGCGCGAACGGCACGACCGGCGCGAACAGCGGCGTACAGGTGCGGATGGCTTCGCGAATGGCGGGGTCGATCCGCCGAGGCTACGACGGTGCCCGCGCTGCTCCCACCCGGTTGCAGCTGGTGGTTGCCACGGTCACAACGGGCGCCACTGATCGGAGACGGCATCGTGGATCATCCACTGCTGGCGCCCCTGGTCGAACCAGAGGTAGGCGTTGCGGTCGGCATCCCAGCGGGGTCGATCGTCGGGCGGTGGCGGCGGCGGTGGCGGCTGATCGGCGACCGGTGGTGGCGCCGCCGACGAGGGAGCGGACGGCTGTGCGCCGAGGCCCGGGGAGGGAAACACCTGTCCCGGCGGCGAGGCGAAGGGATCGGCGAGATCCGCCGGCGGTGGTGCCTGCGCCGGTGGGCCGGTCGGGGGGACCCAGCCGCCCGGTGCACCGCCCGCCGGCGGCGGCGCCCAGGTGGCAGCGTCGGCGACGGTGAGACCGGGCACCACGGGCGGGATGCCGACGGACTCGGCGCGGACCACGAACGTGCCGGCTGCCATGTCGCCGACGCGCCGGTGGCCCTTGGTGACGCTGCTGGTGATGAGGGCTACCAACGGGATCACGTAGGGAAACGCATCGACGACCCACATCACCGTGCGGGCGGCGCATCGGCCGATGCCTGCGAGATGGCCGTCGTCCTGGCGGATGACCCGCAGCCCGAGCATGAACTTCCCCGGCGTCGCGCCTGTGAGACCCTGGACGATGATGCCCAGCAATGCCCACACCGCGATGCCCGAGATCGTCACCAGGCTGGCGTCGCCTCCCTCGGCGAATCGGATCGTGTCGCCGAACTGCAGGCACAGCGCGGGTGCGTTCTCGTCGTCGCACGACAGGGATCCCACGTTGGTGATCACGTCGCTGACCGACCAGAACACGGCGAACATCACCGCCCAGCCGATGACGACGTCGATCAGATACGCCACGATGCGGCGACCCATGACGGCGGTGGGGTCCGAAGCCGTGCCGGCTGACCGGTGGGGGAAGTGCGCTCATGGCGCCATTGTCGCGCTCGCGATGCCCGGGAACCGTGGACTCGCTCACCGCGCCGGGAACTCCGGCGTGAACCGGTTGGTGATCTTCGACTGCGACGGCGTGCTGGTCGACTCCGAGGTACTCGCCGTGGAGATCGAGGCCGAGTTGTTGGTTGCGGCCGGCATCGACATCGACCCTCCCGGTGTCGTCGACCGCTACGTCGGGCTCTCCGAGGCCGACATGGCCGCCGCCATCACCGACGAGTTCGGTGTCGTCTTCGACGAGGCCTTCTGGGATGCCCGCCGGCTGCGGGTTCGCGAGGCGCTCGGGACCCGCCTCGAGCCGGTCGCGGGCATCGCCGCGGTGTTGGCCGGTATCGACTCGCCGATCTGCCTGGCCTCGAGCAGTGATCACGATCGCATCGCGTCGTCGCTCGCGGTCACTGGCCTGTCGAGTACTTCGACGACGACCGGCGCTTCAGCGCCACCGACGTCCGGCGCGGCAAGCCCGCTCCCGATCTGTTCCTGCACGCAGCATCGCAGTGTGGGTTCGCGCCGGCGGCGTGCGTCGTCGTCGAGGACTCGCCCCACGGGGTCGCGGCCGCCGTTGCCGCGGGCATGGCGGTCATCGGCTTCGCGGGCGGGGGCCACCACACCGCGGCGTTCGCGGCGCGGCTGCTCGACGCCGGGGCACCCGAGGTGGTGCCCGATGCCGCGGCGTTGTCATCGGCGTTGCGTGACCATGGCGTCGCCCTCCTCGACGGCTGAATCGTGTCGGGGACTTCGGACCCTGTGCGGTGCGCCCGTTTGCGACCTACATTTCCGGCCCATGAACCCCAGTGCACCCATCGCCGAGGTGATGACCACCGAACCGGTCACCATCGATCGTTCCGAGCCCATCTCGGAGGCCTATCGACTGCTGCGCGACGCGCCGTTCCACCATCTTCCGGTGGTCGAGGGCGACGACCCGGTGGGCATGGTGGCCACGAGCGACATCCTGCGGCTGGTGTACGACGTCGACGGGGTCGACGACCGGGCGCTGCGGAGCTACATCGATCACCAGTTCACGATGGACGACGCCATGAGCGTCGACCTGCGCACGCTGGGAACCGACGCCACCGTGCGTGATGCGGCGGCGGCGCTGGCCGACGGGTCGATCCACTCGGTGCTGGTGATGGACCAGGGTCGGATCATCGGCATCGTCACGACCACCGATCTGGCCCGCTGGCTGAGCGCCTGAGTGCTGCCTGGTCCGCCAATCGGTTCTGGCGCCGAGACCCGTCGCCCTGGCGGCCGTTTTCGGCGCCAGTCTGCCTGACCGGGCTGGATCAGCTGCCGAGCACGGTGCCGACCAGTTCGCGTGCCGCGGCCTGGACCTCGGCCAGGTGGTCGGCGCCCGTGAAGCTCTCCGCGTAGATCTTGTAGACGTCCTCGGTTCCCGACGGCCGCGCCGCGAACCACGCGTCGGTCGACGACACCTTCAGCCCGCCGATGGCGGCGCCGTTGCCGGGCGCCGTCGTGGTCACCGACACGATCGGGTCGCCGGCCAGGGTGTCGGCGCGGACCTGATCGGCCGACAGCGATTTCAGCACCGCCTTCTGCTCACGCGTCGCCGGCGCGTCGATGCGGGCGTAGGCCGGGGCACCGTGGCGTTCGGCGAGGCGCTGGTAGTGCTCGCTCGGGCTCGACCCCGTCGATCGCGATGATCTCGGCGGCGAGCAGGCACAGCACCAGGCCGTCCTTGTCGGTGGTCCAGGTGGTGCCGTCGGTGCGCAGGAACGACGCCCCGGCCGATTCCTCGCCACCGAAGCCGATCGATCCGTCCGAGCAGACCCGGGCACGAACCACTTGAACCCGACCGGCACCTCGAGCAGGTCGCGCCCGAGCGACGCGGCCACCCGGTCGATCATGGCCGACGACACGAGCGTCTTGCCGATGGCCGTCGCGTCCGGCCAGCCACTGCGGTGGGTGAACAGGTGCTCGATGGCGACGGCGAGGAAGTGGTTGGGGTTCATGAGCCCGCCGTCGGGGGTGACGATGCCGTGGCGGTCGGCGTCGGCGTCGTTGCCCGTCGACACGTCGTAGCGGTCTCGGTTGGCGATGAGCGACGCCATGGCGTTGGGCGACGAGCAGTCCATGCGGATCTTGCCGTCGCCGTCGAGGGTCATGAATCGCCACGTCGCGTCGACCAGTGGGTTCACGACGGTGAGATCGAGGCCGTAGCGCTCGGCGATCGCGCCCCAGTAGTCGACGCTGGCCCCGCCCAGAGGATCGGCGCCGATGCGCACGCCGGCTGCGGCGATGGCCTCGAGATCGACCATCGACGCCAGGTCGTCGACGTAGGCGCTCCGATAGTCGTGGCGAACGACGAGATCGCCGGCCAGGGCTGCGGTGATGGTGACGCGCCGGACACCGGCGTTGCCCGCTGCGAGCAGCTCGTTGGCGCGCGCGGCGATGGCGTCGGTGGCATCGGTGTCGGCCGGGCCGCCGTGGGGAGGGTTGTACTTGAACCCGCCATCGCGGGGCGGGTTGTGCGACGGCGTCACGACGATGCCATCGGCGCGCCCCACCGCGCCGGCGCCCAGGCGGCGGTTGTGGCCGAGGATCGCGTGCGAGATCGCCGGCGTGGGCGTGTAGCGGCCGTCGCTGTCGACGCGTACCTCGACATCGTTGGCGACCAGGACCTCGACCGCAGTGGTCCACGCCGGCTCGGACAGGGCGTGGGTGTCGCGCCCGCAGAACAGCGGTCCCGTGATGCCGGCCCCGGCCCGGTACTCGCAGATCGCCTGGGTGGTCGCGGCGATGTGCGCCTCGTTGAAGGCCCCGTCGAGGCTCGAGCCCCGATGGCCCGAGGTCCCGAAGCTGACCTGCTGCGCCGGGTCGGTGAGGTCGGGTTCGCGCGTGTAGTACGCGGTCACGACCTCGGCGATGTCGATCAGGTCGTCCGCTTCGGCGGGGAGTCCGGCGCGGGGGTGGGTCATGGGGGCTCCGTCGGGGGTCGAAACGAGAGGTCGGCGAGGTGGGGTCAGCCGGCGATGTCGTCGTGCGTGCCGTCCATGGTGCCAGGCCCGACGCCGTCGGGTCCGACGACGTGCGGTCAGCTCGAGGCCTTGGGATCAGGGACGCCGGCGCGGGTGCCCTCGTGGTGCTCGACGAACTCGATGAGGTAGCCGTCGAAGTCCTTCACGAATGCGATCGTGACCGGCCATCGGTCGAGTTTCGTGGGGGCCTGCACCGATTCGCAGCCTGCGTCGATCGCGCGCTGATACACCCGCTCACAGTCGGAGGTGTTGATGTAGATCTTCCACATGGCGGTACCCATGTCGATCGGCGCATCGTTGTCGAGGTGCTGGGCGAGCTGGAGGCGCGAGCCGCCGTGCTCGGACTGCAGGACGGCCTCGAGGACCCCGGGGATCTCGGTGCGATGCTGCAGGGGAAGCTCGCACACGCCCTCCCAGAACTCGAGCGCCTTGTCGATGTCGCGCACGTTGATGCAGTACTGCCCCAGGATCTGGGTCACGGTGATCTCCTCGAAGGCCGGTGTGGTCGGATCGGTCCCGCCATCCTGGCATGTCGGCGCAGCCGTGAATATCCGCCGTGCCCAGCGTCACCTCTCGGCCGTGGCCCGGCGGCCTGGTGTCAGGCGATGGTGCGGGCCGGGATGAGGGTGCGCAACATCACCAGCGCCACCACGGCCAGACCCGCCGACACGAGGTAGGCGGTGCCGTAGTCCGACACCGCGGCCACGCCGCCGAACAGCACGGCGCCGAAGGCGTTGGAGATCTCGAGGAACAGCGTGTAGGTCGCCAGGGCGAACGATCGCTGGGTGGCGGGGACCCCGGCGACGGCGGCGCTGACCAGCGAGGGCAACAACATGGCGGTGCCGGCGGCCAACACGACCGCACCGACGGCGAGGCCGACGCCGGTTCGCCAGCCGCCGATGACCAACAGTCCTGCGGTGACGCCGACGAGCGCGATCGTGCCGCCCAGACGGGGACCGAGCCGATCGGGCAGGCGGGCACCCACGCTGCGGATGAGCACGATGGTCAGGGAGGTCGCGAGGAAGTACGGCGCGACGTCGCCGATGCCGATCTCGTCGGCGTACAGCGGGACGAACGCGTTGAAGCCGATGAACCCGAGGATCCCGACGCCGAGGATGGCGCCCGGCACGATCGCCTGGGGATGCATCAGCCGGTTGCGGCGACCGTCGACGTGGCCGGCAGCGTCGTCGCCGACGATGTTGGGAAGCGTCAGCGCGACGAGGCTCGTCGAGGCCATCAGTGTCCCGCTGACGATCCACACCGCGTCGAACGACCAGGTGCGCAGCACCCACTCGCCGAGCACCGATCCCAGGCCGGTGCCCAGGTGCAAGCGCGACGAAGATGTAGCTCGTCGCCTCGCCGCTGCGATGCCCGGGCGCCAGGTCGATGGCCATCGTGGTGGCGCCCACCATGGTGGCGCCCTGTCCGGCCCCGAGCAGGATCCGCAGCACGAGGACCACGATCGTGGCGTCGGAGAGCAACAGGCCGAACATCGACAGCGCCGACACGATGCCACCGGCCACCATCAACACGGCTCGGCCCCGTCGATCGCCGACATGGCCGACGAGGGGTCGGCCGAGGATCGCCCCGACGGCCATCGAGCCGAGCACCAGGCCGACGACGGTGTCGCTGGCGCCGAGTTCGTCCCGCAGGAATCGGGGCATCACCGGGAACGTCGCACCCATCGCCACGAAGTACACCCCTGCCAGCAGCGCCAGCCGGGCGAACTGGGCATCGAGGATGCGCGCCTCGGGCTCGTCGGCGATCTCGTCGGTCGGCCTCATCGTGCCGGGGCGGGTGACCGCTCGCGGCATGCACCGCCCGAGTCTCGCGGATCGGGAGGACCGATGCGTCGAAGGCGCGCCAAGTAGGACGAGACCGCTGCGGCCCGCGAGACTGTGCGCTCGAACATCGACACGCAGAGGTGACCCGTGGTTGCTCCACTCGCCGAACGCCCCGCCACGGCGGGCGCACATCCGATCCAGACGCCGCAGCGCATGGCGCTCGTCGAGGCCATGGCCGCCCTCGGCCCGGCATTCGCTGCTCGCGCCGCCGAGTACGACCGTGCGGCGGCGTTCCCCGCGGAGAACTGGGACGATCTGCGCGAGCGCCGGTCTGCTCGCGCTGTGTGTGCCGGCCGACCACGGTGGCCTCGGCGCCGACTTCGTCGGCTACGCGCTGGTGGCCGAGGAGCTCGGCCGGCACTGCGCCACGACGGCGCTGACGTTCAACATGCACTGCGCGACCACCCTGATGGCCGGGGTCATCGCCGACGATCTCGACTTCGACGCCGACCACCGGGCCATGCTGCACGCCAACCGCGCCGAGCTGTTCGCCGGGATCGTCGAGCACGGCACCATCCACTCCCAACCCTTCTCCGAAGGGCTCGCTCCGGGTGCCACGGCGGGTGTGGGGTCGCGAGCGACACCGGTCGACGGGGGCTTCCGGGTGACGGGCCGCAAGATCTTCGCGTCGCTCAGCGGCGCCGCGAACATCCACAACGTGATCGTCCAGGTCGAGGGCGACCCCCGCATCCGACTGCTCGGCATGCCCGCCGACGCCGACGGGCGTCACCATCGAGGGCGACTGGGATCCGCTCGGCATGCGCGGCACCGATTCACGCAACCTCATCATGGACGACGTGTTCGTGCCGGCCGGCAACGAGTGGATCCCGCCGGGCGCGTTCGATCAGGCCGCGGTGCGGTGGCCGTACTTCTACATGACGCTGTCGTTCGCCTACCTGGGGCTGATGCGGTCGATCTGTGACTTCACGGCGGCGTACCTGCGTGGCGAGCACGGCACCCCGGCCCGACGCGACAACCACGTGAAGCAGGCCGGCTGGGCCGAGATGAACCTGATCTACGAGCGGGCCCAGGCGCTGACCTACCGGGTGCTCGGCGAGTGCGGCGTCGATCCCGTCGCCGGAGGCGGTTCGCCGGGCGTGGAGCGCCATGGTCACCACCATGGAAGGTGCCCCCGAGGTGGCGTCGCTGGCCATCCGGGTGTGCGGTGGACGGTCGATCCTGCGCCCCAACGTCTTGGAGCAGCACTACCGCGACGCCCGCTGCGGGGCGACGATGCTGCCGTGGAGCGTCGAGGTCTGCCTGGATCGGCTCGGGCGCGCCGGCCTCTATCCCGAGGCCGATGGCGAGGCCCCCGCATGAGCGACACGGATCGCAGATGCGCACGACGGGCACCGCATGAGCGCGACGCAGTGGCGGTGGGTGCGGCGCTACGCCGAGCAGTTCGCGGCGTGCGCCGTCGCAGCCGGTGACGGTCGCCGTGGTGCTTGTCCGAGACCACCAGCCGTCCCGCCGTGCACGAGACGGCGCGGCTCGCGCTCGAGACGCTGGGTGCCGAGGTGATCGACGTGCGCCTCACCACGCCCGTCCAACCCGGGCCCGTTGCCGATCCGCTCGACCGGCGCGTCGCTGGCCATCGCCGGCAACCGCAGCGCCATCGCCGCGTTGGCCACAGCCGACTTCGTCGCCGACTGCACCGTCGAGGGTCTGCTGCACGCCCCCGAGCTCGGCGAGATCCTGGCCGGCGGAGCCCGGGTGTTGATGATCTCCAACGAGCACCCCGAGAACGTCGAGCGGTGGCCGCACGACCCGGGTCTGGCCGAGCGGGTCGCGCACGGCGTCGCCCTGCTGGAGGCCGCATCGACCATGACGGTCACCTCCGATGCCGGCACCGACCTGACGGTCGGCCTCGACGGTGCGTTCCGGGCGGGATCGCACGGCTGGTGCACCGAGCCGGGCAGCATCGCGCACTGGCCCGGTGGCCTGGTGCTGGCCTTTCCCGCCGCCGGCAGCGTCGACGGCACGCTCGTGCTCGCGCCCGGCGACGTGAACCTCACGTTCAAGCGCTATCTCCGAGAGCCGGTCGAGCTGACGATCGTCGACGATCACATCACCGCCATCGCCGGCGACGGCCTCGACGCCGAGCTGTTCGGGTCGTACCTGGCCGCCTTCGACGAGCCCGAGGCGTACGCCGTCAGCCACGTCGGCTGGGGCATGAACGCCGCCGCCCGATGGGAGACGCTCGCCATGTGGGACAAGGCCGACCTCAACGGCACCGAGCTGCGGGCCTTCGCCGGCAACTTCTTGTACTCGACCGGCGCCAACGAGGTCGCCGGACGGTTCTGCCGTGGCCACTTCGACCTGCCGATGCGCCACTGCACGGTCGCACTCGACGGCGACGCAGTGGTCACCGACGGCGTCCTGCGCGACGATCTGCGAGCTGCCGGCAGTCGAGCCCGACCCCACGAGCTGACGAGCGGAGGAATCTCGATGTCCGACTACGACCGCATCCGGGTGCTGTGGCCCGACCACCTCGGCCTCGCCGCGGGGCAAGTACCTTCCGGCGCGACTGGCCGACCGGGGCACCAACCACTGCGTCAGCACCTTCGCGCTCGGATACGACCGCAGCATGATTCCCGCGCCCGGGTGCCTACCTGCTCGACGGCCTCCGCGACGTGCTGTCCACCTTCGACCGTGCCGAGGTCAAGCCCAGGCTGGGAGGACGACCGCACCGGCGTCGCCGTCGGCCACTTGACCATGGACGGTGAGCCGTACCCGTATTCGTCGCGCCACGCCCTCCAGCAGGCCATCGCGGCATGGGCCGAGCTCGGGCTGCGCCCCAAGGTCGGCATCGAGCTCGAGGCCTATGTGCTCGAACCCGACGACGACGGGGGCTGGCGGCGCTGGAACACACCCCGCTCGATGGTCTACGGAACCGGGCGCGGTGCCGACCCGGTCGGCCTCATCGACGACATCTCCCGCACGGCCGAAGCCAGCGGCTTCGCGGTCGAGTCGATCAACGCCGAGTTCGACGAGGCCCAGTTCGAGCTGACCCTCGAATACGACGATGCGTTGCGGGCCGCCGACGACGCGTTCCTGTTCCGGTCCTCGCTCGCGAGACGGCACTGAAGCACGGCCTCGACCTGACGTTCCTGGGCAAGCCGTTCCCGGGCATGAGCGGCAACGGGGTCCACGTGAACTTCTCGTTCGTCGACGACGCCGGCGCCAACGTCATGGGCGACGAGTCGAGCCCCGACGGCCTCTCCGCACTCGCGCACGGGTGCCTCGCCGGTCTGCCGCGCACCACCAGGCCATGACGGCGCTGTGCGCGCCGACGGTCAACGCCTACCGACGCCTCCAGCCCGGCGAGCTGAACGGCTACTGGGCCAACTGGGGTCACGAGCATCGCTGCGCCGGCAACCGGGTCCCGAGCGCCCGCGGGTCGAGTACCCGTATCGAGAACCGCCTCTCCGACGGCGCAGCCAGCGTGCATCTCGCCGTGGCCACGGTCCTCTCCGCTGCCCGCCTCGGTGTCGTCGACGGGCTCGACTGCCCCGACCCACTCGTCACCGACGGCTTCGAGGAGGTGAACACCGACGTGTCGTCGGCTCCGAGCCTCAGCGTCGCCCTCGATCACCTCGAAGCCGACCAGGCGCTCGTCGACGCCGTCGGATCGGAGCTCGTGGCCAACTTCGTGGCCAACAAACGAGCCGAATGGGATCGCTACATCGCGGCCGTCGGCACCGACCAGGCCGGGGGCACCGTCACCGGGTGGGAGCTCGACGAGTACCTCATGTACCACTGAGGCTCATTCGGCCCGACCGCCTGATCGGCCTCAGTCGTCGAGGTTGTCGACGTTCTCATCCGGCCGTCGCCCACGATGGGCATCGACCCACTCCAGGGCATCGGCGTGGGCCCGTCGCACCGTCGACCCGACGAATCGATCGCCTTGGTAGATGTTGTCGACGCCGATGACGTCGGCGGTGCCGGTCACCCGCAGCTGACGGATGACGGTGCTGTTGTCGGTGACGACGATCATCTTGGAGTCGCTGGCACGCAGGTCGGTCGCATAGCCCCGCAGCGCTCCGATGAGCGTTGCGCCCGCGTCGTCGATTCCCCGGAGACGCAGCACCACGACCGAGTTGGTCGTCGCAGGGGTCACGCTCGGCAGTTGGGCCAGCAGCGTGGGTGCGTTTGCGAAGAAGAGCGAGCCCACGGGATGCACGACGATCACGTCGTTCGCGCCGAGCTCGTCGGGCACCTCGATCTCCTCGACCCGACCCTCGTCGTCGAACGCCAGCTGCTTGACGACGAGCGTCGTCGACTGCTGTGCCACGAACAAGATCACCGAGATGCCGACGCCTACGAGCACCGAGAACTGCAGGGGAATGACCATGGTCAGCGCCAAGGTGATGGTCATGACCGTGAGGGGCACCGTGCCCGTCCGTGCGACCGCCATCACCCGCGAGGGCTTGATGGTGCTGACGCCGATGACCATGAGCAGTCCGGCGAGGGCCGGCATGGCGATCAGTTCGACGGAAGCTGCGAACACCACGATGGCCACGACCATGGTCAACGCAGCGAACAGCAACGAGGCTCGGCTCTTGGCCCCGGCCGTCGCGGCGATCGAGCTGGCGGAGACGGACCCGCCGACCGGCATCCCCTGGAACAGCCCCGACACGATGTTGCCGGCGCCCTGGCCGACGAAGTCCTGGGAGGCATTGGTGGGGGTGCCGTCCTCGTTGGGGAAGTTCGCCGATACACCGGCACCCTGCACCAGCCCGACGAACGCGAGCGATGCCGCAGGAAGCAGCAGCGCAGGGATGTCGCCGAACGCGGGCATGGTGATGAATGGCAACGAGTTGGGCACGGCGGCGATGTCGCCGAGTTGGGCGATGTCACGATCGAACGCGTCGAAGATCGCGGCGAGGCCCGACCCTGCGATGATCCCGACCACCAGGCCCAGGGCGCCGAGCGGGGTTCGTTGCAGGACGACGATCAGTACGACCGTGACGAGACCGACCGCCAGCGTCCACAGGTCGACCTGCCAGAAGTGCAGGAGGAGGTCGATCGCTCGGCTGATGCGGCCGCCGCCCTCGGCGGCGTAGCCGGTGAAGTCGTCGAGCTGACCCAACACGATGTTGATGCCCACGGCGGTGATGAACCCCGTCAGCACCGAGTTCGACACGAATCGCAGGATCGATCCGAGCCGCAGCAGCCCGGCGACGATCATGACCACGCCGGTCAGGACCGACAGCGTGAACAGCGCTCGCTCGGGGTCGTCGCGGGCGCCGAGGTCGACGTCCGCGATGATGATGGCCATGGCGCTCGTGGCCTGCACCGCCATGAACGCGGTCGAGGTGAACAGGGCGCCACCGACCAGGCCGTAGAGGTACGCGTAGAGCCCGGCCACGGGGTTGACGCCGGCGAGAAGTCCGGCGGCGAGGCCGTCGGGCACGCTCTCGACGCCGAGAACGAGCCCGGCCCGGGCGTCGTCGCCGACGGCCTTGCGATTGATCAGCGATCGGGGGCGTCGGATCGGGAAATCGATGGCGTCATGGTGGCACCACCGCCCGGAGACGGACAACTGGTGCGTGGTCGCGAATCGCAGTGCCCGTGGCGACGGGCGTGACCCGACCGCTCAGCCCACTTCCTGGGGGACGCCGAAGTACTCGTCGTAGCTCGCCGTCCGGGCCCGGCACGCGGCCACGTCGAGGCCGGTGTCGGCGAACGAGTAGGTGTGGGTGCCGTGCTTGTCGCTCGGATTGTCGGCGAGGAACGACCGCATCGCGGCCTCGGCATCGGTCGTCAGCTCGCGGCCGAGTCCGTCGTAGATGGTGGCGATGGTGCCGAACGGGTCGGCCATCAGGTCGGCGAACGCGATGTCGATCGCCTGACCGGCCGGGACGGTGCCGTCGAGACGAGCGGCGATCGAGCGGTCGTTCCCGGAGACCAGGTAATCGATCCACTCCTCCGGCGATCAGCGGTATCGACGGATCGTCGGTACCCGAGCTGGTGCAGCACCGACATCAGCGATGACACCGACGCGAGCACCTTCAGCGGATCGCGGTGGGTGTGGATGATCGTGGCGTCGGGATAGGCCGCGAAGAGCGCGTCGAGGTGCCACTGATGGCCGGGCGTCTTGAGCAACCAGCGCTCGCCGGGGTGCTCGGACTGCAGGACCTGCAGGAACTGGCGGTGGTAGCGGTACGTCGAGGTCAGGTCGGCCTCGTCCAGGAGCCATCGGGTGTAGGACGGCACGCGGAACACCGTCGACCACTGCAGGCTCCGGAAGTCGCCGACCGTGATGGCCACGCATTCCTGGGCCCGACGGGCGCCGCTCGGGTGAATGGCGGCGAATCCCGGGATGATCGACTCGGTCATGCCCGATGCCGCGTCGGAGACCCCGATCCGCGGGTCGGTGTCGTAGGTGGCGGTGCACGGCGGCGGGAGCGGGTCGCTGACCTCCCACGTCAGCGGCGCCCGGAAAGCCGGGTCCTGGGCCAGCAGGTCGAACAGGATCGTCGTGCCGGTGCGAGGCTGGCCGAGGATCACCACCGGCGCGGCCACCGGTTGGTCTGCCAGTTCGGGATGGCTGGTGTGCCAGTCGATGATGCGCAGCCGGGTGCTCAGCGCTGCGGTGATCTGCGATGTGGCGACCAGTGGCCCGAGCTCGTTCAGGTCGGCCTCGGACTCGAGCGCGTCGACGAGCCGGTCGAGGCCCTCGCGCCATTCGTCACCGCCGAAGTCGTCGAGGCCCGTTGTCTCGCAGGCGGTCGAGACCAGGTCGTCGCTGTCGAGTGTCATGACGGCCGAGTCTTGCCGGTCCCGACCGTATCGGCCACCGGCGCGTGCCTGCGGCACGGTCGACCAGCGGTGGTTGGTGGCCGAGCGGTTCGCGATCGCAGCGGGCGAGCGCGAGAGATGGCAGGCTTGGCGCCGCCGCGGCTCGCCGTGCGAGATGGGCCCGGGGGACGCACCAACGCGACCCAGCGACCGAGGAGATCACACGACATGACCGGACGACTCGAAGGACGAGTCTGCTACGTGACCGGGGCAGGATCGGGCATCGGCCTGGCCTGCGCGCATCGATTCGCCGAGGAGGGCGCGATCGTCGTGGGGAGCGACATCGTCGCCTCCGATGCCTGGGCCGACGCGACCGCATCGGCCGCTGCGTCGGAGTTCCTCGACGTCGACGTCGTCGACGAGGCCGCCCAGATCGCCGCCGCGCGTCAGATCGTCGATCGCCACGGCCGCATCGATGTGGTCGTCACCTCGGCCGGCGTCGCCGGCGGCGGGCCCGTCCACTCGATCTCGTTGGCCGAATGGCAGCGGGTGCAGGACATCAACCTCACCGGCACCATGCTCACCGCCAAGGCGGTGCTGCCCGCGATGATGGAGCAACGCAGCGGCAGCATCATCACCGTCGCCAGCGTCGAAGGCCTCGAGGGGTGCGAGGGCGGCTCGACGTACAACGCCGCCAAGGCCGGTGTCGTCCTGCTCACCAAGAACCTCGCCACCGACTACGGCCGCCTCGGCATTCGGGCGAACGCCATCTGTCCGGGCTTCATCAAGACACCCATGCAGGAGTCGATCATCCCGGCTCTCGGCGAGCGCGGCGAGAGGATCCGCGAGCAGCACAAACTGGCCCGCTTCGGCGAGGCCTCCGAGATCGCCGGCGCTGCGTACTTCCTGGCGAGCGACGACTCGTCCTTCGTCACCGGCGTCGCACTACCCGTCGACGGCGGCTACACCGCCGGCCACTGGTACGGCATGACCACCCTCATGGGTCTCGAGTGACGACGCGGGTCGCTGCGGGTGGTTGACTGAGCACCATGGGGCTCGGGGACGACATCACGTTGGCGCAGCTCGAGGACGAGCCGGACGAGATCCTGGCGCGTCTGCGAGCCGAGGAGCCGGTGTGCCACGTGGCGGCGCTCGACATGTGGCTCGTCACCCGCTGGGACGACGTGGCGTTCGTGGAGGACCATCCCGAGCTGTTCACGGCGGCGACCGAGCCGTCGTTCCTGGCCCGTGCACTCGGACCCAACCTGTTGACCTGCGATCCGCCCGAACACACCCGGGTGCACGCCATGGTGCAGCCACCGTTCACCGCCGGCGGTCGCAGCGGCGGCTTCGTCGCCGACGAGCTCGTCGCCCTGGCCGACCACTTCGCGCGGGCCGTGCCGCCGGCCGGCGGCGACGGCAGCTTCGACGTCGTCACCGACTACGCCCAACCGGTCGCCGCGGCGTCGCTCGCCGCCGTGCTCGGGTTGGGCGACCACGGCGCCGACCGCGTCTGGTCCTGGTGCGCCGGCGTGTGCGGGGACATCGCCAACTTCGACAACGATCCGGCGCTCACCGCCGCTGCCGAGATCGCCAAGGCCGAGCTCGGCGAGGCCATCGACGACCGCATCGCCGCAGCCGAGGGCGCCGCAGCCCGAGGCGAACCCGACCCCAGCGCCATCGCGCACTTCGTCGCGGCCGGGGCGACCCGCGACGAGATCGTCAACAACGTCCGCCTCATGATCTCGGGCGGCATCAACGAACCCGCCGACGGGATCGGGCTCGTCACCTGGGTGCTGCTGACCCGGCCCGATCTGCGCGAGCGGGTCGGCGCCGAGCCCCGCCTGCTGCGTCGCCTGATCGAAGAGGTCTTCCGGGTGATCTCGCCGGTCGGGACGGTCACCCGTCAGGCGACAGCCGACACCGAGCTCGGCGGCGTCGTCATCCCCGCCGGCGCACTGGTGGCCGGCGTCCTGCGATCGGTGAACCTCGACGAGGACCACTGGAGCCGTGCCGGTGAGATCGACCTCGATCGCCGCGAGGGCCCCCACGCTGCATTCGCGCTGGGGGTGCACCGGTGCCTGGGCGAGTGGCTCGGCCGCCAGGAGGTCAGGGTCGGCGTCGAGCGCCTCTTCGCCGCACACCCCGACCTGACCCTCGACCCCACCCAGGACGTCGAGATCGTCGGGTTCGAGTTCCGTGGCCCCACGTCGCTGCGGGTGCGCGTGGCGTGACGGCGTCTGAGGGGAGCTCCGACTTCGATCTGACCGGTCGGCGCGCGGTCGTCACCGGGGCATCGGCCGGGATCGGGGGCGCCATCGCCGTCCGGTTGGCGGAGGCGGGTGCCCGGGTCGTCGCCGTCTCCCGATCGGGACAGCGTCCCGCCGGCCTGTCGGCGTGTCGGCCACGAGCGTGTGTCGCCGCTGGCCCTCGATCTGGCCGATCCTGCGCAGCTCGACACCTGCGTCGACCGTGCCGTGGAGCTGCTCGGCGGCGGGATCGACATCGTGGTCAACAACGCGGGTCGTGCCGACTGGGTGCCGCTCGCCGAGGTCGATCGGCCGCTGTTCGACGATCTGGTCGGGCTCAACCTGTGGGCGCCGCTGCGGATCTGCCAGCTGGCGCATCCCCACCTCGCCGCGAGCGACGACGCGGCGGTGGTGATGATCGGCTCCATCGATGCTGTGCGTCCCTCGGCCGGTGGGGTGGTCTACGGCGCGACCAAGGCGGCGCTGGCGGCGGCGACGGTGGCGTTGGCCAAGGAATGGCGCGACGACGCGATACGGGTCACGCAGGTCGATCCCGGACTCATCGACACGCCGATGGCAGCGCCCGTCGTGGCCGAACTCAGCGCGGAGGGCTTCGGCACCAATCTCGCCGGTCGCGCCGGCACCGGCGACGAGATCGCCGCGCTGGTGCACTACCTGGTGTCGCCCGCCGGCCGGTTCGCGAACGGGGCATCGTTCCGTGTCGACGGCGGTGCGCTGGCCATGGGCCCGTTCGATCTGCGTCGCTGACCACGATCGGGCCCGCCCCTGGCCTTCGGCCGCTGTGGCATCCTGACTCCACCGAGATCCGGATGGGTGCGCGACGACCGGTGGCACACAGATCTGGATGAGGTCGGCCAACCGAGGGGGAGCCATGCAGGTACGTGGATCGAGGGTGCTCATCACCGGGGCGTCGCGTGGGATCGGGGCCGATACGGCGCGGCGTTTCGCCGAGGCCGGTGCCACCGTCGCGCTCGCGGCTCGGTCGGCAGGTCCGATCGAGGCGCTCGCCGAGGAGCTCGGCGGTGTCGCCTACCCGGTCGACCTGGCCGATCCTGCGGCGGTCGCCGGGTTCATCGACCGTGTCGAGGCCGACGGGCCGCTCGACGTGTTGGTCAACAACGCCGGCGTCGAGGACGTCGGGCTGCTCACCGACACCGACGAGGCCGCCATCGATCAGCTGCTCTCGCTCAACGTGGCGACACCGTTCAAGCTGGCCCGCCAGGTGCTGCCGGGAATGATCGAGCGGGGGCCGGCCAGATCGTCCAGATCTCGTCGCTGGCGGCGCTGTCGCCCGATCCCGGCGATGGTCGTCTACACCGCCAGCAAGGCGGCGTTGACCCACGGCACGGCTCGCTCGAGCTCGAGCTCCGCGGCACCGGCGTGTCAGCTGACCACGGTGCACCTCGGGATCATCGAGACCGAGATGGGGGAGAACCGTCAACGAGCGCCGAGGTGCTCGAGCCAGTACTTCGCTCGCCTCGAGCAAGCTCGGCTCGCCCGGCCGGTCATCGACCGCGGACGCGGTGGCCGAGCGCCATCGTCGACGCCGTCGCCAAGGACCGTCGCCACATCGTCCTGCCGAAGACCGCCGCCGTGTTGCCGGCCTGAACAACGCCCCGCGCCGCATCACCAGCACCCTGCTCCGCGGCATCTCCTTCCGCTAGCGCCGCCGGGGGACGACCCGGCAGCGCGGTCAGAGCCGCTGCCACCGCCAGGTCGTCGCTGGCCACGAATGGTCGACCGGGTTCGACCATGAAGGCGAGGTCGTTCGGTGGTGCGGTCTGGGGCTCGACGCACACGGCACCGGGCTGTTCGTCGTAGACCACGACGTACTCGGCGTCGCTGTCGATCGACAGGCGCAGCACGCCGGGCCACTCGAGCACCGTGGGTGCGGTGATGCCCTCGAAGCAGTCGTCCCAGGGGCCCGGTGGCGGTGGGGTGATGCGGCGGCCGTCGGGGAGGCCGTCGTCGCCGCGGGCGAGCATCGAGCGTGGCGGCCAGACGTGATGGCTCGACGCTCGACACCGCCGAGCCGGCGGGGAAACCACGGATGCCAGCCGCAGCGACGCCGGGAACGGCCCGTCGTCGGTGTGCACCTCGAGGCGCATCGTGAGGTGATCCGGGCGAGGTCGACGGTGTGGCGCACGTGGCCCGCCACCGGCCAGATCGGGCCGAGTTCGAGCCGCGCGGTGGCGGCGTCGACGAGCGTGGCGGGGGTGTCGACGACGGTGCCGTGGATGGCGTGGGCGACCCATGGTGATGGGCAGCTGATGTACACACCGTCGATGTGCGACGAGGCCACGGTCGAGTCGCCCGGCGAAGGGTGCCATCACGAAGCAGCCCCACTGCGTGGGGGTGTCGCCGTTGTGGGCCAGCAGGTCGAGGCCGTCGACCTGCAGCGATGCCAGGCGCCCGCCGTGGTCGAGGTCGATCGACGCAGTGGCCGGACCGGCTTCGAGATGGACGACGGAGCGATGCCGATGAGGTTTCATCGTCGGGAACGTAGCTGAGGGCCGCCGGGCGGTGCGGTCATCGAGGGTGGTCCGTGCGCGGGCCGCCGATTGATCGACGTCGGCGCGGCGATCGACGGGAGCCTCGTCGCCGGTTACACGACGTCGTCGGCGCATCGGGTCGGCGGCGGCATCCGCGCCATGGGCGTCGACGGGCGTGCGTCCTCGGCCAGCGACCGGGCCGAGGTCGATGACCTCGGCGGCGCCGGCCTCGGCACGTCGTCGCCGTCGAGACGTCCGGGGAGGCTTCCGTCGGCTCCTCCTCGACGAAACCCAGGCGGGTCAGCAGCGACTGGGCCGACGGTGAGCGCTTCGGTCGCGTCGCACGACGACGAGCTCGCTGGCCTGGGCCGCCAGGGCGACGAGGCGACGGCGGTCGGCTGCGACATCGGCCGAGGCCAGCACCACGGGGTCGTGTCGGGATGGGTCGCCACGATCTCGTCGAGCATCCCCGATCAGCACCACCGCCTGCTGGTGGTCACCCAACTCGGCCACCCGTTCGGCGGTGAGCAGGAGCCGGTGGGGGAGCGGATCGTCGGCGATGAGCAGCTGGAGCCTTGGCGGCGGAAGCGGTACACACCGAGACGCACCAGCGCCAATGCAGGCCATGCGCCACGGCCAGCGCGGCGATGCCGATCCACCCCGCAGCCCGCCCCACGACTGCGATCAGTGCGCCGGCCACCCACGACAGCTCCAGGCGGGTCTCGAGTACGGCGTAGGCGTTGCCCCGG
Source organism: uncultured Acidimicrobiaceae bacterium (assembly GCA_963716795.1). GTDB lineage: Bacteria > Actinomycetota > Acidimicrobiia > Acidimicrobiales > UBA8592 > CAVQUE01. The sequence continues at coordinate 1,144,452 of CAVQUE010000015.1, forward strand.
CTGCCGTGGGGTGCGTGGGTCTGCACCACGCTGTCGAATGCCCGACGCCCCGCAGCTGCGCCGACGCCGAGGACGTAGGCGAAGGCCAAGACGGTGATCTCGTGGAAGCGCAGCGCCGTGACCGCCCCGGCGACGGCCGGCGCGGCGAGCGACAGGGTCAGGATCCGACGCTCGCTCAGGTGCCGCTTCAGCCGTGGCGCCGCCAAGGTGCCGGTGAGCGCACCCAGGCCGTTCGCGCCGAGCATCGCGCCGAAGAACCAGGTCGGCGCGCCGCCGACTTCAGCGCGAACGCCAGGTGGAACGCCGAGTACCCGATGGCCGCCCGCAGCGCCGCCATCGCCGACGCCGCCGAGCGGATCGCCGGGCCCACCATCTCGACCAGGTCGGTCACCGACAGGTGGGTGGGCCGCTCCGGGTCGCGCAGCGTCGAGCGCCAACAACGCCCCGATCGAGTAGGGGACGACCGCGAAACGCGTAGCACCCACCCGGCATCGCCGAGGGCGAGCACGCCCGACGGCGATCGCCGAACCGAGCGCGCCGGCGATCGTGCCGATCAGCGCGATACGCGAGTTCACGGTCACGTAGCGATCGGGGCTCGGCACCAGCGCCGGCACGATGGCGTTGCGGGTCACCGAGTACGTGCGCGCCAGAACCAGGATCCCGAACGCCAGCGGATAGAGCCACAGGCTCTGGACCTGGGTGCTCAACGAGCGCGACCGCCACGGCGCGACCGGTCATCGTCGTGCGCCATGACGATGCGGTGCCCACCGCGGACCTTGTCGATGAACGGCCCGATCAGACGGTCCGAGGATCGCGAACGGTGCCAGCGTCAGCGCCAGGTAGAGCAGGATCCGCGACCGGGACGCGTCGATCGACACGTTGAAGAACAACGATCCCGCCAGCGACACGGCGAACATCGCCTCGCCGATGGCGTGGAAGCCCTGGATCGCGTACAGCTGCGCGGTGGCCCTGACCGTCGCCGAACGGGAACCTTCGTCGGGGTGGGGGCTCAGTCGTCGGTCGGCCGACACCGGTGAGTTCCTCCGCAGGAATGATCTCGGGGTCGCCGTCGACACGCCACGACGACCCCCGAACCCGTCAGGGTGAAACGATACGCCGAGACCCGATCACGATCGCGGTAGAGCTCGGCCCGGATCACGATCGGCTCGTCGGGGCCGATGGCACCCAGGCCGATCAGGAGTCCGTCGTCGTGCACGGGATAGCTGACCAGGTCGATGTCGACGGCCTCGCCGGGCTCGTCGATGAAGCGGACCTTCTCGAACTCGTCGAGCAGGGCGAGCATCTCGACCTGGACCTCGAGCGGGATCTCATCGGCGGTCAACGACTCGAAGAACAGCGAGAGCTCGGGGTCGGGCTCGTCGCCGAGCTCCTGGACCAGCATCCAACGCACGACGGTGTCGTAGGCCGCGGCTGCACGGACCTCTTCGGGCGAGGTGCCGCCACAGCCGGCCAGGGTCGCGGCGCACACGACGACGAGCAGCGCGCGAAGACCCGGATGCTCGGCAGTGACGTCACGGTGACCATTGCAGCACAGACCAGGCCGCCGCCGACACCAGGGAGTCGTGCGAGCGAGTCTGGGAGTGGCACCGGTGCTCGATGGATCGCAGATGTCGTGCCCGGACCCAGAACCCCGGTCGAGCGGGAATCGCTCGACCGGGGTCACTGGTCAGGGTCGGATCAGCGCTGCCTCATGCGGCCAGGACGGGGTCGTCGTCGGTGGTCGCAGCCGCATCGGCGGCGCCACTCTCGTCGAGGCCGAAGCGGGCATGGATCCGCTTCGCCCATGGCGGTGCCCACCAGTTCGCCGAGCCGGCGAGGTGCATCAGCGCCGGCACCAGCGTGGCCCGGACGATGAACGCATCGACCAGGATGGCGATGCCGAGCCCGAGGCCGAAGAGCTTCATGAAGGTGATCCCGCCGGTGGCGAAGGCGAAGAAGGTGATCGACAACACCAACGCTGCGGCGGTGACGATGCGGCCGGTCTTGGCCAGGCCCGGCGATGATCGCCTGGCGGTTGTCGCCGGTGCGGTCGTACTCCTCCTTCATGCGTGAGAGCAGGAACACCTCGTAGTCCATCGACAGACCGAAGGCGATGGCGAACATCAGGATCGGCATGGCGACGTCGGTCATGCCCGTCGGGGTGAAGTCGAGGACAGGCCGGCGAAGTTGCCCTCCTGGAAGATCCACACCATGGCGCCGAAGGTCGCCGTGAGGCTGAGCGAGTTCAACACGATCGCCTTGAGGGGCACCAGGAAGCTCCCGAACATGAGGAACAGCAGCACGAACGTGGCGCCGGCGATCCACAGGCCCGCCCACGGCGCCAACGAGAAGATCGCCGCCTTGGTGTCGATGAGGCCCGCCGTCTCGCCGGCGACCATCGTGCCTCGAAGGGTGCATCGAGGTCGCGGATCTCACGAACCGCGTCCTGGGCTTCGGTGGACATCGGTGCCACGTCGGGCACCACGTTGAGCCAGACGCCGGCGTCGGCGACGAAGTGCTCGGCACCCGCTCCCGGCGGTGCCACGAGCGTGCCGTCGACCCAGCTGCCGCCGGGACCGTCGACACGTTGGATCGTCTGCGATGGTCGACACCTGGGCTGCGTAGTCGTCGACCGCCAGGCCGGGGGAGGCGGCGTCGAGCACGACGGGAACGCCGCGGCCTCGTCGGAGGCGAACTCGTCGCCGATGCGCTCGGTGGCGACCCGGGCCGGATCGTCGGTCGGGCAGGACACGCTCGTCGGGGTTGCCGAACTGGACACCGAGGAACGGCGTACCGGCCAGGAGCAGGATCGCGACGACCGTGACGGCCACGACGATCGGCCGACGCACCACCCGCTCGGCGACGGCTGCCCAGCCCTTCGAGTCCTGGGACCGCGAGGCGGAACCGAACGACCAGGTGTTGACCCGATGGCCCAGCACGTGGAGCAGCGCCGGCAGGGTGACGATCGACGTCAGCATCGCGACGAGCAGCACGCCGACGCCGGCGTAGGCGAACGAGCGGAGGAAGTACAGCGGGAAGACCACCAGCGACGCGAGCGACACGGCGACGGTGAGGCCGGAGAAGGCGACGGTGCGGCCGGCGGTCTCGACCGTGCGGAGGACGGCGCCGATCGACGTCGAGACCGTTGGCCAGTTCCTCACGGAAGCGACTGACCACGAGCAGGCTGTAGTCGATCGCGAGGCCGAGGCCGAGGGCAGTCACGAGGTTGATCGAGAAGATCGACACGTCGGTCACCGATGCGATCAGCCAGAGCACGAAGAACGCACCGAAGATCGACGAGACGCCCACTGCGATCGGCAACAGCGCAGCCACGACGCCGCGGAAGACGAACACCAGAAGGATCAGCGTCAACGGAATGGCGATCGTCTCGGCCAGCGCCAGGTCGTTCTCGATCGTCGTGCCGATGCTGGCGAAGATCGGCACCCTGCCCGCCGACGGCGACATCGAGGCTGCCGTTCGCTCCGGTGAACCGATCGATCGACCGCCGCCGACGTCTCGTCCTGGGCTCTCCTCGTCGCCGACGGTCCGGGCGACGATCAGCGCCGACGTGCCGTCCTCGGAACGCAGCGATCGGGTTGCCGAGCGACCAGTACGAACCGACATCGACGACGCCCTCGACGTCGGCGAGCTCCTCGGTGAGGGCGAGGCCGTCGGCCGTCGCATCGGCGCCGTCGATGTCACCGTCAGCGGCGGTGGCGATCAGACACCAGCGTCGGCGAACCGGCGCCGAACTCATCGTCGAGCAGGGCCTCTGCTCGGCTCGACTCCGACGCCGGATCGTCGAAGCCACCGCCGGCCAGCGATCCGAAGACACCGACGCCGAGTGTGGCGGCGACCAGGAAGGCGGCCACGCTGGCGACGAGAACGATCCTGCTCCGTCGCACGATGAACGATCCGAGTCTGGTGAACACAGCTTCCTCTCCGGGTCGAGCGGTCGTCGACCTCGTCGGAGAGCGACGGTACGAAACGCCCGCACGGGCGTCGTCGGAGCGGGGAACCCTGTTCTGCTCGGTCCGTGGGCCCAGCCGGTGTCGCCTGTCTCCTCCCATGGGAGGAGACGCGTCGATCCGGCGCAGGAGGTTCCGATGGCCGGCGCCTCACTACCGTGACGGCGTGCTCTCGTTGGTCTCGAACCGTCGCGATTACTGGCAGGCGATCCTTGCTCGTCGCCGGTGCGTTCGCCGTCTTGAACCTGGCGACGTCGACGCGGTGGGGATGGATCCCTGCGCTCGTTGTCCTCGCTCATCGTCATCGTCCGGGATGGTCGGCCTTCCATGCCGTCGCCTCTCCTGCTCCTCGCCGTACTCGTTCCCACGGTCGTGGCCGAGGCTGCTGCAGTCGGAGACAGCGGCTTTCTGGTCGTCATCGTCCTCTTGGCCGGCGTGGCCGCCGAGCCGGTGCGCCGCCCGACGCTCGGTGCTCATGGTCGCCGCGTTGCTCGCACCGCTCGGTCTGTGGGTGGCACGGGTCGACGACTACATCGAGCTCGGTCCCTGGACCTGGACGGCCGGCATCATGTTGGGCTGGCTCTTCGGCCTGATCATCGGACGCTTGTGGGAGCTGGTCGACGCACTGGAGCAGAGCCGGGCGCAGCTCGCCGAGTCGGCGGCCCGACAGGAGCGGACCCGCATCGCCCGCGAGCTCCACGATCTCGTGGGCCACAACTTCAGCGTCGTGCTCTTGCATCTCGCGGGCGCCCGGTCGATCCTGCGCCGGTCGCCCGACGAGGCCGAGGAGGCGCTCCGCAAGGCCGAGGAAGTCGGCCGCGAAGGGATGGACGACCTGCGCGAGGCCTTGACCCTGATGCGGGCGGGTACGCCGGTCGGCCAACCCGTCGAGACGGTGGACGCGCTGTCCGAGCTCGCCGACCGGTACCGGAGCGCAGGGCTCGACGTGGCGGTCGACGTCGAGGGGCCGACTCGAGCGACATCGCGACGACCGCGGCGCTGGTCGTCCAGGACGTCGCCCGTGAGAGCCTCACCAACGCCGCCAAGCACGCACCGTCCCAGGCGGTCACGCTGCACATCGCCGTGTGTGCCGATGTGGTGCACGTCGACGTCGACAACACCAGTCGACGCCGCCGGGCACGCGCGATCCGCGGCGGCTACGGCCTCACGGGCCTGAAGGAGCGGGTGGAGTCGATCGGCGGACGCTTCGCAGCCGGTGTCCACGCCACCGGCACCACCCCGGTCTGGCGGGTCGCCGCCACCATCCCTCGTTCGCTTGGGCCAGGTCGACGACCCGATCGAGGTGCCGCGGTGATCAGGATCCTGCTCGTCGACGACCAGCCGATGATCCGCGAGGGTCTCAAACTGATCCTCTCTGCGCACGACGACCTCGAGGTGGTCGGCGAGCTCGACGACGGTGCGGGCGTGGTTGCCATCGCCGATGCGCTGGAACCCGACGTGGTCTGCATGGACGTCCGCATGGCCGGCGTCGACGGCATCGAGGCCACGCGTCGGCTGGTGGCCCACGACGGCCCACCGGTGTGCATCCTCACCACCTTCGGTGAACAGGATGTGCTGTGGAGCGCGGTCGAGGCCGGCGCCGCAGGCTTCGAGCTGAAGTCTGCGACGCCGGAGAACCTCGTCGAGGCGATCCGGACCGTCGCCGGCGGCGGCCACTGGATCGATGGGTCGCTCCTGGGCGACCTGGTCGAGTCGTTCCGGCAGGTCGTCTTGCCCCAGCAGCGCGCCGCAGCCTCGCTCGACGAGCTGACCGCCCGAGAGCTCGACGTGCTCCGGTCCATGGCGAGGGGTGCGTCCAACGCCGAGATCGCCGACGAACTGTTCGTGGCCGAGACCACGGTGAAGACCCATGTCGGGTCGATCTTCGCCAAGCTCGGCGTCCGCGACCGGGCCGCAGCCATCGTCTACGCCTACGACAGCGGCGTCGTCCTGCCCCGCCACATCGGTCCTGAGCGGGCGCGGGCGCCGCGTGCCCGGGGCTCAGAACCGGCAGACCTCGTCGAGGATACCAGTCGATCAGGGCGGCGCACTGGATGCGGTTGTGCTCTTCGTTGGCTGCGGCGTCGGCGATGAGCTGCTCTCGTGTCACCCCGCACGACGCCAGATACTCGTCGCTGGCCTCGGCGACGAAGCCGGCGATGTGGGCCAGGTCGACCTCGGGGTGGAACTGGGTGCCCACGGTCGTGCCGATGCGGAACAGCTGGACGGCCTCGTCGGTCTCGGCGATGACCTCGGCGTCCGGCGGCGGGACGATGCGATCGTGGTGCCACTCCATCCACGGACCGGGTCCGGCCGGCAACTCGCGTCCGTTCACCGGCTGGATCTCGCACCAGCCGATCTCGATGTTCGGCGCCTGCTCGACCGTGCCGCCGAGCGCGTCGGCGATGAGCTGACCGCCGAAGCAGACGCCGAACACCGGGGTGCCGCGCTCGTGCGGCGTCGCGGATGGCGGTCGACCTCGTCGTGGATCCAGTTGTCGATCTCGTGTTTCGCCGTGAGCGACCGGACCGAGCCCATCGGGACGATCAGGTCGTACTCGGCGAAGTCGGGGAACGGCGCATGATCGTTGGGGCGCTCGTAGTCGTCGGTGACCAGGTGGGTGTCGCACACGAACCCACGGTCGAGCAGGCAGCGTTCGACCTCGGCGCCGGTGCCGTCGGGTTCGTGGGCGATGATCAGCGCACGGCGCGAGCCGGGTCGGGTCACCCGTCGAACCATACGTGGGCCTGGCCGGTGCCCGACACCGATTCGTAGCGCGCCGAACATGGTGCCCCGATCGGTCCATGAGCGCCCGCCCATCGCGCCGGCCATCATCAGGTAGTGCCCGAAGAACGCCTCGGGCGCGTACTGGGCGTAGTCGCCGACGTTGTCGATGATCGCGGCGTGGTCGCCGGCGGCCATCCATGCCAGGACCTGCTCGTCCGCGGCGCGGGCCTCGGGCGTGCGGATGTGGTCGAGGCTCGGCCGCCTCGTGATCGCGGAACTGCTTGAGCGGCCAGAACCGGTGGCTCAGCCCACCGCTGGCCAGCAGCACCACCCGCCGGTCGAGCTCGGCGATGGCCTCGGCCAGGAGTTCGCCCACCAAGCAGGAAGTCGTCGGGCTTCGCCGGTCTGGCAGACGCCCATCGACACCCACCGCTCGTCGCCCTGCAGGAACGGCAGCAGGTTGATGGTGGGGTAGTGCACCGGCAGATGTACGGGTCGTCGATGGCGGTGATCCACATGTCGTCGCGGTCGGTGCTGGTCGCGGCCCAGGCCCGGGCCAGCTCGGGATCGCCGGGGTAGTCGTAGGGCACCGACGCCATGCCGCGGGGCAGTTCCTCGGAGGTGTAGTGGCCGGTCGCGTCGATCGTGCGCGGCGACGACGAACTCGATGGTGGTGAACCAGTGGGTGTCGAACACCACGATCGTGTCGGCGCCGACCGCATCGAGGCGTTCGGCGCGCAGCTGGTGCAGCCCGGCGAAGAGCGTGGTGTCCTCGCCGTTGTTCATCGCCCGGCGGTCGGCTTCGGGCATCACGATGGGGGGCACGTGCGAGACGAGTGCGGCTCCGACGATCTCGCCCATCTCAGACCACCTTCACGGGGAGATGCTTGATGCCGGCGATGAAGTTCGACCGCAGGTGGGCGACGTCGGTCCGTCGGGCTCGAGGTGGTCGACGCGCTTCATCAGCTCCTCGAACACGAGCCGCAGCTCCATGCGGGCCAGCCAGGCGCCGAGGCACAGGTGGGGCCCGTTGCGTCCGAAGCTCATGTGATCGTTGCTCGGCCCGTTCGAGGTCGAACCGAAACGGCCGCTCGAAGCCGTCCTCGTCGTGGTTGGCCGAGTTGTACCAGATCACGACCTTGTCGCCGGCCGCGATGTCGGTGCTCGCCGAGCTCGGTGTCGCGCGTGGCGGTGCGACGGAAGTGCATCGTCACCGCGCTGGTGCGCAGGATCTCCTCGACGGCGGTGTCGGTCATCGAGCGGTCGCCCGCGGCGACGGCGGCCTGCCAGGTCTTCCACAGCTCCGGGGTGGCGCATCAGGTTCCACAGGCCGTGGGTGATCGTGTAGCGGGTGGTGTCGTTGCCGGCGGCCACCAGCACGGTGAAGAAGTTGTTGAACTCCAGGTCGGTCAGCGGCTCGCCGTCGGTGGTCGGGCGAGATCAGCTTGGTGACGATGTCGTCGCGGGGGTCGGCCCGGCGTGCGGCCGCCATGCGCTGGGCGTACCGGAAGACCTCGATGGCCGCCGGGCTGCGGAACGGCACCATGCGGTACTGCTCGGTGTCGGCGAGGTCGACCGGGAAGGTCGGTGAACTCGGGGTCGGTGTTGCCCAACATGGCGTCGCCCCAGGCGACGAGCTGGCGGCCGTCGTCGTCGCTGGTGCCGAGCAGGCGACCGAGCATGCGCATCGGCAGCTCCTCGGACACGTCGTGGACGAAGTCGAAGCGGTCGTTGGTGAGGGCCCGATCGAGCACCGAGATGACGAGCTCACGGATCGACTCCTCGAAGGTCTCGACCGTGCGGCGGGTGAAGCCCTTGTTGACCAGGCGACGCAGCCGGGTGTGGTCGGGCGGGTCGAGCTCCATGAGGGTGCGCCGGGCCTCGATCTGCTCGTCGTCCATCTCCTCGAGACGGATGCCCTCGGTGGAGGTGAAGGTCTCGACGTTGCGGCTGACCTCGAGGCAGTCGCGATAGCGGGTGACCGCCCAGAAGCCCGAACCGTCGGCCTCGTCCCACCACGACACCGGGTCCTCGCGCCGCAGCCGGGCGAAGGTCGCGTGCGGGACGCCGCTGGTGTAGGTGTCGTGGCTGGTGATGTCGGCGTCGTCGGGTCCGAGATCGTCGAGGTAGGGCTCGACCCAGGTGTGGTCACGGTTGCTCCCTCTCGGCCTGACGGCCGGGCCGGGCGGCCTTCGCTTCGCTCATGTCGTTCCGCCTGTCGGGCGTTCGGTGTGGCTTTCGGATTGGGCGTGGCGAACAGGGTCGTGCCGCCGTTCCAGGAGTTGCCGACCTGGCGCCAGTAGCCGCCGATCATCTCGATCGGCTCGAGCAGGTGGAGCTCCTCGGTGGGGCAGTGGTGCAGGTCGATCTCGGCGTCGCCCGCGTAGACCGGACCGAGCTCGACGTCGTAGCCGCGCATGGTGACGAGCTCGTCGAGGCTGTCGGTCCCGTCGCATTCGATGGCGGGCATCTGGCGCGAGTGCATCATCGGGTGGCCGTTGACGAACCCGGCGCTGTCGGCTGGTGCCGGTGATGGTGAAGCGGGCATCGGCGATCCGTCGACCCCAGGTCGACAGCGTGGCCCCGAAGCGCCCGCCGGGTTCGAGCCGGGGGCCGGCCTTGCCGATGGTGACCGCCCGGGTGAGCCAGATGTCGCCCATCTTCTTGGGGTAGCCCTGCAGGTGCCCGCGGGCCATGGCGAAGTCCTTGTCGACCCAGATGTGCGCCGCACGGCTGTAGGTCTGGCCCTCGTAGCTGCATCGCACGACGAGGAAGACCTCTTTGTACTGGGCTGCGGGCCGGGTCGATCAGCTCGTCGAAGCTGTCCGAGCAGCTCTGCCACTCGGCCCAGATCGAGCGCGACCGCGCCGGGGTCGTCGTCGGCGAGGGTCAGCGGATCGGGCAGCATGGCCGCGACGCGTGCCGGGTCGGTCCGCCACTCGATGGTGAGCATCTCGCCCGAGTAGTGCCACGGCGGGGCCGGGACGATGCCCGCCGCACTCGTCGCGCTGCGGGGATACATGAAGCCGTGCACGGGAGCCATGGCCGAACCCTAATCGTTCGGTACCGAACGATTCCAGTGTGTCGCGGCGACGGAAGGTGGGCGACAGTTTGCATACAATATTCATGATTCATTTGCTTGCGAACGATCGAGTGCTAACGTCGGCGCCCACGCCGTCCGGCAAGGGCGGCGGGAAGCTCTGGGAGGGGTTCCATGAAGCTCAAGTACCTGATCGCGTTGCTCGCGATCTTCGCTCTGATCGCTGCAGCCTGCGGTGACGATGACGACGACACCGGCGACGGTGGCGACGCATCCACCGAGGACAGCGCACCGGCCGACGACGGCGAGGCGAGACGGCGCCGCTGATGACGGCGCCAGCGATGACAGTGGCGATGACGGAGCCGCCGATGACAGCGTCGCGGACGACGGCGACGGACGAGGGTGCCGCCGGCGCGCCGTCGTTCGACATCGACGCCGCACTCGCCGCCGACCTCGACAACTGCGCCGAGGCGCCCACCGGCGAACCCATCCGGTCGGCATGGCCATGGACTTCTCCGAGGTCGTCGGCTTCGTCGACATCCCCGGCTCCAGGCTCGTGCCCTACGTCGCCGAGCTGATCAACTGCGTCGGCGGCGTCGACGGCGCGCCGGTCGAGGTCCGTGTGGCCGAGGTCGGCGACGATGCCGCCATCGCCACCCAGGAACTGCTCGACTGGGGTGCACACTTCCTCGTCGGCCCGCCGTTCGCAGACTTCGCGCTGCCGATCCTGCAGACCACCGGTGGTGAGGTCCCGCTGTTCGTGGCCGCCTCGACCGAGCCCACCCTCGCCGATGCCGAGAACAACTCGTTCCTCGTCACCTTCGACGACAACCAGATGGGCGCCGCTGCTGCCCAGTGGGCCTGTCGACGAGGGCATCACCCGGGCGATCCTGTTCACCGAAGGCGACGGCGTCCCCTACATCGGCGTGAACCCCGACGCATTCGCGGAGCGCTTCACCGAGCTCGGCGGCGAGGTCGTCACCTCCCAGACCTACGTCTGGGGCGCCGACACCGACTTCTCGGCCCAGGTCAACGAGATCGCCGGCCTGTCGGAGAACAACGAGGTCGTCTTCTCGGCCATGCTCGCCAACCAGGTCACCGCGCTGCGCGGCCAGCTCGAGGGCCAGGGCCTCGACGGGCTCACCTACATCGGCACCGACGCGCTCGATGCCACCGGCATCCAGTTCGAGGCGAACAACGAGGGTGTGGCCCACACGCCGCACACCTCGATCACCCCCGGCGATCGGATCGACACCCTTCTCGCCGGGTACGAGGCCGCCGAGGGCGAAGCGCTCGAGAGCCGGGGATTCATGCCGCTCTACGTCGACTCCATGCTGCTCGGTATCCAGGGCATCCTGGAGTGCGGTTGCACCGACCCCGCGCAGATCGGCGAGGCCGTCGCCCAGCTCGACGGCTTCGAGGGCCTGTCCGGCACCATCACCTACGCCGGCACCAACGGCATCCCGCCCAAGGACGTGCCGATCAACCGCATCGTCGATGGAGAGGACACCCTCGTCGCCACTGTCGGATCCTGATCCACGATGCTCGAAGTCTCGGGATTGACGACCCGCTACGGGGCGATCTCGGCACTTCGTGATGCCAGCCTCCAGGTGGGGTCCGGTGAGGTCGTCGGCCTCATCGGACCCAACGGGGCCGGCAAGACGACGTTGCTGGCCAGCATCGCCGGGCTCGTGAGCCCGGCGGAGGGCACCGTGACCTTCGACGGCGAAGACGTCACCGGCGCCGCACCCGAGAAGCTGCTCCGAGCCGGGCTGGCGCTCGTACCCGAGCACCGGCGCATCTTCGTCGACCTCACCATCGAGGAGAACCTCAAGGTCGGCGGCATCACGGTGGCGCCGCGTCGGCGCCGAGAACTGCTCGACGAGATGGCCGAGCGGTTCCCGGTTCTGGGCGACCGATGGACCACCGCAGCCGGATTCCTGTCGGGCGGCGAAGCCCAACAACTCGCCATCGCCCGTGCCCTCATGGCCGACCCACGTCTGGTGATGATGGACGAGCCGTCGTTGGGGCTGGCCCCGATGCTCGTCGATGTCGTGTTCGAGCTCATCGAGTCGCCTGCGTGGTGCAGGGCGCACGATGCTCGTCGTCGAACAGAACGCAACTCGCATGCTCGACGCCGCCGACCGCGCCTACGTGCTGCGCAGCGGTGAGGTCGTTGCCGAGGGCACCGGCGAGACACTGCGGTCGAACACCGCACTCTTCGACATGTTCGTCGGAGGTGCGTCGTGACCGAGCTGCTCCAGAACATCATCGACGGCCTGGGTCGTGGCGGGCTCTACGCCCTCCTGGCGCTCGGTGTCGCCGTCATCTTCGGGGTCATGCACCTGCTGAACTTCGCGTACGGCGAGCTCATCACGGTGTCGGGCTACGCCACCTTCTGGGCCATCGGCGCCGGCTGGTCGTGGTGGCTGGTGGCGCCGCTCATCGTCGTCGTCGCGGTGGCGACGTCGCTGGTGATCGAGTGGGTCGCCTTCAGTCGGGTGCGCGGTGCCGACGACTTCACGCTGTTGTTGACGTCGTTCGGCGTGCACTTCGTGGTGTCGGCCATCTTCCTGCTCTACGTCTCGGCCTCGGTCAAGACCTTTCCGCCGACCGGACTGGGTCACCAAGACCTACGAGGTCGGGTCGTTGCGCATCGAGTGGTACGACACCGTGGTCATCGTGGTCACGATCGTCACGCTGATCGCTGTGACCTATCTGCTCCAGCGCACGATGTTCGGGCTGGCGCTGCGGGCCGCTGCCGCAGACTTCGACACCGCCCGCCTGATGGGTGTGCAGTCCAACCGTGTCATCCGCGGCGCCTTCGCGCTGTCGGGATTCCTCGCCGGGATCGCCGGGATCTTCTGGCTCATGCGCGAGGGGCAGACCACCCCGAGTGCCGGCATCGATCCCATGCTCAGCGGCGTGCTCGCCGCGCTCATCGGCGGACTCGGAAGTCTGCGTGGGGCGGTGATCGGCGGGTTCGCCCTCGGGCTCGCCGAGGTCCTGCTGCGATCCTGGCTCCCCAGCAACATCCAGGGCCTCACCAGCGGCGTCGTCTTCTTGTTGATCGCACTGCTGTTCATCTTCCGACCCAGGCGGCATCGTGTCGGTGCCCCACGCCGAGCGGGTGTGACCATGGGACTGCTGCCCGACCTGCGCCGCGATGTCGTCTTCCCCCTCATCGGCACGGTCGTGTTGTTCGCAGCCATGGTCGGCGACGGGCCTGCTCTACCAGGGGGCGTTCGGTGGTGCAGCCGAACGGCTGGTGACGATCGCCGCTCATCGACGCCATCCTCGTGATCGGCATCCAGATCTACGTCGGCAACACCGGCATCTTGTCGTTCGGCCACATCGGCTTCGGCGCCGTCGCCGGGTACGTCTTCGCGCTCGTTGGCCATCGATCCCGACGACAAGACTCACCCGCATCGCCGATGCCCCGTTCGGCCTCGTCGACATCCACCTCGACCCGTGGGCCGCAACCCTCGTGGCGGTCGCATTCACCCTGGTCGTCGCCGTCGTCGTCGGGTTCGGTCTGGCCCGCTCGGGTGCCGAGTCGGGTGCCGTGGCCGCAACGGTGATCACCCTCGCATTGCTCTTCATGGTCCACGAGCTCGCCCGGAACTGGACCGAGGTCACCGCGGGCGAGCGTGCCGGACTGACCTTCGGCATCGGCGACAACCTCCAGACCCGAGCGCCCATCTACCTGGGGCTGTTCCTGACGATCCTCATCGCGCGCCTCTTCGCGCAGAGCCGCGCCGGTCGCCTCGCCGTCGCGGCACGCGAGGACAACCTCGCGGCGCGGGCGATGGGCGTCAATCCGCTGGTCCAGCAGATGGCGGCGCTGATGATCTCGGTGGCGGTGGTCAGCGTCGGAGCCAGCCTGCGGGTGTACGAGACGGGCTCGATCCTGCCCGACAACTTCTTCTTCGACCTGCACGCTCGTCACGCTCGTGATGCTGATCGTCGGGGGGCGCAACAGCGTGACCGGCGCCATGGTCGGCGTCGCCGTCATCACCGCCGGCCGCGAGCTCGCCCGCCGGCTCGGCCAGGACGGCTTCGAGGTCTTCGGCATCGGGCTCGACGTCGGCACCCCTCGACTGGATCTTCCGCGAGAACCTCGCCACGGTCTTCCTCGGCGTGTCGATGCTCGCGTTCATGATCTGGCGGCCCATCGGGTCTGCTCGACGACTGGGAGTTCGACGAGTGGCTCTACCGTCGCATCGGGCGCCGCGCCGATGCCCGACCGGCGGAGTTCGCAGCCGTCGAGCCCGACCGCGACGCCGAGTTGCGGGCCACCGAGCGTGTCGGTCGTCTTCGGTGGCTTCGTCGCCCTCGACGGCGCGGGTCTCGATGCTCGCGGCGGCGAGGTCGTGGGCATCATCGGACCGAACGGTGCCGGCAAGACCACGCTGGTGAACGTGATCACCGGCATGGTGCGCTCGACGTCGGGATCGGTCGCGATCGACGGCGTCGACCTCACCGACGCGCCCTCGTATGCGCATCGCACGCGCCGGCCTGGTCCGGACCTTCCAGAACCTGCGGCTCTTCTGCGCGCTGACGGTGCGCGAGAACGTCGAGGTGTCGCTGCTCGTCGCCGAGACACACCGCAGCGATCGACGGCTGCCCACCGTCGACGAGCTCATCGCGGCCGCCGGGCTGTGGGAGCACCGCGACCGGCGGGCGCGCGAGCTCGACTACGGCAACTCGCGGCGTCTCGAGCTGGCCCGTGCCGCCGGGATGGTGCCGACGTTCCTGCTGCTCGACGAACCCACCTCGCGGCATGAGCGACGCGGAGTCGCTGGTGATGGTCGAACAGGTACGCACGATGGCCGGACATCGTCGGCGCAGGCGTCGTGGTGATCGACCACGACCTCGGCTTCATCACCGGCATCAGCGAACGCATCTACTGCCTGGACCAGGGCGCAGTGCTCGCCGACGGCACACCGGCACGAGATCCAGGCCGACCCGCTCGTCCAGGCGGCCTATCTCGGCACGGCCGCCCCGGCGGGAGGCTGAGCGCATGCCCGCACCTCCGCACCCCTCAGCTCGGCCCGTATTCTTCATGCAATACGCGGTATTCATCACTCATGACCGCATCGACCTACCCCCGACCCCACCCTGGCTCACGGCGGCGCGGCGGCCTCGCCGACGAGGTGGCTGCCTATGTCCGTGACCTCATCCTCACCGGCACACTCCGCCCCGGCACCCGGATCGATCAAGAAGCCATCGCGTCGGCCCTCGACGTCAGCCGCAGCCCGATCCGCGAAGCCCTGGTGATCCTCGGCCAGGAGGGCCTCCTCGACGTCACGCCCCGGCGCGGCGCCTCGGTGGCGCACATCGCGCCCGAGGACATCGTCGATCACTACGAGCTCTACGGCGTCGTCGCCGGCCGGGCCGCAGCAATGGCCGCCGAGACCCTCAAGGACGACCAGCTCGCCGAACTCGAAGCCATCCACGCCCAGTTCAGCGAGCACCGCGCCGGTGACGACCTGTCGCGGCTCAACTTCGAGTTCCATCGGATCCTCAACACCGTCGCCCCGCGGCGGACCCGGTGGCTGCTACGACTGCTCGAACGCTCCGTCCCCACGGACTACTACGAGTTCGCCGATGGCTGGGATCGGCGAGCAATCGACCAGCACGCGGCGATTCTCGATGCCGTGCTCGCCCGCGACCCCGACGGCGCCCGTCGAGCGATGGAGGCACACCTGCGCCAGAGCGGCCTCGCTGCCACCGAGGCGTTGCGCGCCAAGGGATTCTGGGACGACGACGCCATCGGCCTTGTCGCCGATGCAGCGGCCGTCGACAGTGCGGCCACCGACGATGGACGCATCCGCCGCTCGACCGAGGAATCGACCACACCGTGAAGCTCCCCGCACCACCCGAGTTCGACGACATCCGCACCGAGATCCGTCGACTCTGCGACAAGTACGGCAACGAGTACTGGCGCGGCCTCGAACCGGACCGGTACCCCACCGAGTTCGTCACCGAGCTCACCACCCAGGGCTGGTTGAGTGCGCTCATCCCACCCGAGTACGGCGGCGGCGGCCTCAGCCTCACCGGTGCCACCGTGATCCTCGAGGAGATCGCCGCCAGCGGCGGCAACCCGAGCGCCTGCCACGCCCAGATGTACGTGATGGGCACGCTGTTGCGTCACGGCTCCGACGCCCAGAAACAGCACTACCTGCCCCAGATCGCCGATGGCCGCCTGCGCCTGCAGGCGTTCGGCGTGACCGAGCCCGTGGCCGGCTCGGAGACCACTGCGATTCGCACCAAGGCGGTACGCGACGGCGACACCTGGCGGATCAACGGCCAGAAGATCTGGACGTCGCGGGCCGAGCACTCCGATCTGATGATCCTGCTGGCGCGCACCACCTCCGCCGAGGAGATCGAGTCACGCACCGACGGGCTGTCGGTGTTCCTCGTCGAGATGCGCGACGCCGACGGCGAACTGGTGCCGGGCCTCACCATCAACCCGATCCCGACGATGATGAACCACTCGACCACCGAGGTGTTCTTCGACGACGTCGTCATCGGCGCCGACGCCCTCATCGGCACCGAGGGCATGGGCTTCCGCCACATCCTCGACGGCATGAACGCCGAACGCATCCTCATCGCCGCCGAGTGCATCGGCGACGGCCGGTTCTTCCTCGAACGGGCCTCGGCGTACGCCAACGAACGAGAGGTGTTCGGACGCCCCATCGGCACGAACCAGGGGTGCAGTTCCCGCTGGCCCGGGCCTATGCGGATCTCGCCGCCGCCGACCTCATGCGCTACCGCGCCGCCGAGCTGTTCGACCGAGGCGAGTCGTGCGGCGTCGAGGCCAACATGGCCAAGCTCCTCGCCAGCGAAGCATCCTGGGCTGCGGGCAACGCTGCGGTCGACACCCACGGCGGGTTCGGCTTCGCAGTCGAGTACGACATCGAACGCAAGCTCCGCGAGACCCGGCTCTACAAGGTGGCGCCGATCAACAACAACCTGATCCTCGCCTTCGTCGGCCAGAAGTGCCTCGACCTCCCGAAGAGTTACTGATGGTCGGTCTCACTCACGTCGCATTTCGCTTCGAAAGGAAACCGAACCTTTCGAAGCGAGTTTTCTGGTCGTTGCCCTGACGGGCGCTGTCTTCTTCGGTCGACCGGCAAAGCCGGATCGACCGAGGTGGGGGGACCGCCGGAGGCCGTCCCCCCACACCCCCCTCGCTGGCGGCCTCCCGGGTCCCACGTCGCTACGGCTGGCGTGGCCCCTGTGATTCACGCCCAAGGTGCCCCGCATGGCCGGAAGGGCCTCCGATGAGGGCCGTGGTGCTCGACTGCGGTGGGGGCTTCGCTGCGGGTCGACGACGACCATGCCGAGCCGTTGGCCGGGTCGGGGCCGTCATCGAGGTGACCGCGTGCGGGGTGTGCCACTCGGACCTGCACGTCGTCGATGGCGATTTCCCGTCACCGCTGCCACTGGTGCTCGGCCACGAGGTCACCGGCGTCCACGCCCAGCTCGGTCCGGTCATGCTGTACGCCCCCTGGGGATGCGGGCACTGCGCCCAGTGCGCCGACGGCCTCGACATGATCTGCGGCGACGCCACCGAGGCCGGACTGTTCACCGATGGTGGCTATGCCGACCGCATGCACGTCCGCGACGTCGCGTTCCTCCACCCGTTGGGCGACCTCGATCCCGTCGCCTCGGCGCCCCTCGCCTGCGGCGGGCTCACCGCCTATCGCGCCGTCCAGCACGCGCTCGGCGAACTCCGTCGACTCGGTCGACCCGGCCGGGTGATGGTCATCGGCGCGGGTGGCCTGGGCCAGTTCGCCATCCGGTACCTGCGTCTGTTGTCCGACACCACGGTCGTCGCCGTCGACCTCGCTGCGGACAAGCGAGCGATCGCCATCGAGATCGGCGCCCACGAGGCCGCAGCTCCCGACGAGCTCGTCGGCGCCCCAGCCGGAGCGGACATCGTGATCGACTTCATCGGTGCTGGCTCCACGCTCACCCTCGCCGCTGCGTCGGTGGCCAAGCAGGGAGCGGTCATCGTCGTCGGCCTCGCGGGCGGCCGCATCCCCTTCGGGTTCGCGGCCGTCCCGCACGAAGCGAGGTTCCTCACCAGCGTGTGGGGTAGCCGGGGCCAGCTCGACGAACTGCTCGCACTCGCCCGCCGAGAGCCGACCATCGTCGCGCCTGTCGACGTGCTCCCCCTCGCCGACGCCCAACTCGCCCATGATCGCCTGCGCACCGGCTCCACCCGCGGCCGCATCGTTCTCGTTCCCTGACCGCACCACCCATCCACGCCAGAACCGAGGAGCGCCAATGACCATCGACCCCGAAGCGATCGAGTCGGCCCGGACCCGGGCCACCGCCGCCGACGTGCACACCGTCGAGGTGGCCGCGCCCGACACCCAAGGGCACCTCCGCGGCAAGCGGGTGCCCGTCGAACGGTTCTTCGGCCGCACCCTCACCACCGGCGTCAACATCGCCGACGCCATGTTCGTCTTCGACATCGCGAACGACCTTCCCGACAACGAGTTCGTCAACATGGACAGCGGCTACCTCGACTGTGCGCTCATTCCCGACCCCTCGACGCTGCGCCTGCTGACCCACCGGCCCGGCTACGCCCTCGCATTCGCCGACGCCTACGACCCCCACGGCGCCCCCCACCTCCTGGCGCCGCGGGGCGTGTTGGCCCGACAGATCGAGCGCTGTCAGGCCCTCGGAATCGACCCGCTGGTGGCCACCGAGCTCGAGTTCTACCTGTGCACACCCGACTGGCAACCGGTGCAGGAGCACATCCAGTACAGCTCGCTGACCGACGCGCTCGAACTCGAAGACGCACTGCACGCGATGCGCGACGCCATCGCCGGGCGCGGGCATCGAGGTCGAATCGTCCAACGCCGAGTACGGCCCCGGTCAGATCGAGATCAACACCGGCCCCGCCGACGCCATGACCATGGCCGACAACACGGTGCTCTTCAAGAGCATCGTCAAGCAGGTCGCCGTCGCCCACGGACTCCGGGCGACCTTCATGCCCAAACCGTGGGCGGATCAGTCCGGTTCGGGGATGCACGTCCACACCAGCCTGCGCGCCGATGGCGCCAACGCGTTTGCGGCATGCGCCCACCTGCCCGACGGCCTCATGGCCAACTGGACCGCCGGACTCCTGCATCATGCGAAGGCCATGACGCTGCTCGGTGCCCCCACGATCAACGGCCCCAAACGCATCCGTCCCTACACCTTCGCGCCGACGCATGTGTGCTGGGGACTGGACAACCGCTCGGTCCTGGCCCGCTGCGTCGTCGAGCCGAACTCGTCCGCGAACCGCGTCGAGTTCCGAGCCGCCGGCGCCGACGCCAACCCCTACCTGCTCATCGCCGGCATCCTCGCCGCCGGCGTGGACGGCATCGAACGAGGCCTCGAACTCGACGCCATGGGCGAAGGCGATCTCTACGGCGATCCCGGCGACCGCGAAGCCCTGCCGGCCGATCTGGCGGGAGCCATCGACGCCTACGACGGCAGCGCGCTCGCGGGCCTGCTCGGCGACACGTTCTCGCGTAGCTATCTCAGCATCGCCCGCGCCGAGCTCGCACTCGGCGCCGAGCACAGCCCCGAACCCGACGACGTCACCGACTGGGAACGCGAGCGCTACCGGGAGCACACATGAAGTCTTCGCCCTCACTCGCGTCGGTCACTCGCTGCGCTCGCTCCCTCGCTCCGCTGGGCATTGGAGGCTTGCATGACTGATCTCGGGGTTCCGGTCGATGTCACCTCTCCTGGGTTGTATCTGTCGGGGATTCCGCACGAGCGGTTCGCGGCGATGCGGGAAACTCCGGGGTTGGTGTGGCATCCCTACGAGGGGTCGGGCTTCTGGGCGGTGACCCGCCACGGCGACGTGCGAACGGTGTCCCAGCACCCCGAGCTGTTCTCGTCGGGCATCGGGCACACGAACCTGTGGGACCTCGAGGCCGATGCGCTCGAGGCCCGACGGTCGATCATCGACACCGACGCGCCCGACCACACCCGATTGCGGCGCCTGGTGTCCAAGGCGTTCACACCGCGCAACATCCGCCGCTGGGAAGACCTCACCCGATCCATCGCCGGCGAACTGCTCGACGACTTCGTCGAGCGCGACGGCGGCGACTGGGTCGAGCTCGTCGCTGCGCCGCTGCCCATCCGGGTGATCCTGTCGATCCTCGGCGTGCCCGTCGACCGACGCCGACTTCCTCGTCGAGTTGTCGAACCACCTCGTCGAGGGCACCGGCGACCGCCCGTCGCTGCCTGCCGACGCTTACGGCAACACCACCGAACTACGACTCCTGCCGTTCGGGAGCGCAGCCAGCCACGCGCTCTACGAGTACGGCGAGCGCATGGGAGCCGAGCGCCGCGCCGAGCCCCGCGACGACCTCGTCACGCAGCTCGTGCAGGCCGAGGACGACGGCGACCGCCTGTCGGCGTCGGAGTACCGCAACTTCTTCCACGTGCTGGTGTTCGCCGGCAACGAGACCACCCGCACCGCCATCACCCACGGGGCGATGGCCTTCGCCGACAACCCGGACCAGTGGCGACGCCTCGTCGACGACGCGTCGCTGCTCGACCAGGCCGTCGAGGAGGTCCTGCGGTGGGCGACGCCGGTGTTGCACATGCGCCGCACCGCAGCGTCGGACACCGAGCTCGCCGGCACGCCCATCGCCGCCGGCGACAAGGTGGTCATGTGGTACGCCGCAGCCAACCGCGACCCCGAGGCGTTCGACCAGCCCGACAGCTTCGACATCGGCCGTGTCGACAACCCCCACGTCGCCTTCGGCGGCGGCGGCCCGCACTTCTGCCTCGGTGCGTTCCTCGCCCGCATGGAGATCGGCGTGCTCTTCGACGAGATGCGCGTCCGTGGCATCGCCCTGACCCGAACCGGCGACGCCGTCCACGCCCCGTCCAACTTCGTCCACGGCGTCTTGTCGGTGGACATGGCACCCCAGGAGAACCGATGAGCACCACCCATGCCTCCGCATCCGCAGCCTCTTCTGCCACTGCGCTTCCGAACACCGAGCGCCTCACCGCCGAGCGCGACACGTGGGTGGCCAACGGTACGACGGGCCGCCCGTTCTTCGTCGAGCGCGCCGAAGGAGCGCTGGTGTGGGACGTCGACGGTCGCGAGTTCGTCGACTTCGTCGGCGGCATCGGCACCGTCAACCACGGCCACCGCAACCCCGAGATCGTCGCGGCGATCCGCGACCAGCTCGACCGCTACCTCCACCAATGCTTCTCGGTGTCGAGCTACGAGCCCTACGTCGAGGTCTGCCGGCTGCTCTGCGAGAGCCACCCCGGCGACTTCGCGAAGAAGGCGATGCTCGTGAACTCGGGCGCCGAGGCCGTCGAGAACGCGGTGAAGATCGCCCGCTACGCCACCGGTCGCCAGGGCATCGTCTGTCTCGACAACGCCTTCCACGGCCGCACCCTGCTGGCCATGACGCTCACGGCGAAGGTCCGGCCCTACAAGCTCGGTTTCGGGCCGTTCGCCCCCGAGATCTACCGTGCCCCCGGCCCGTATCCGTACCGGGGCATCAGCTCCGACGACGCCATCGCCGGTATGGAGCGCCTGTTCAAGAACCAGATCGACCCGTCGAACATCGCCGCGATCATCTACGAGCCCGTGCAGGGTGAGGGCGGCTTCCTGCCGATGCCCGAGGACTACCCGATGCGCATCCAGGAGCTCGCTGCGAAGCACGGCATCCTGGTGATCGCCGACGAGGTCCAGGCCGGCATGGGCCGCACCGGCCTGCCGGCGGCGTCGAGCCACTACGGCATCGAGCCCGACCTGGCCACGTGGGGCAAGTCGATGGGCGGCGGTCTGCCCATCGCCGGGGTCACCGGCCGCGCCGAGATCATGGACTCGGTGCACAAGGGCGGCATCGGCGGCACCTACGGCGGCAACCCGCTGTCGTGTGCAGCGGCCATCGTCGCCATCAACCAGGTGCTCGATCCCGACTTCCAGGACAGGGCGTTGGCCTTCGGCGCGAAGCTGCGCGCCGAGCTCGACGCCCTGGCCGCCGACGTGCACCGCCATCGGCGAGGTCCGAGGTCTCGGCGCCATGCTGGCCGCCGAGCTGGTGAAGGATCCCGTCACCCGCGAGCCCGACGCCGAGCGCACCGCAGCGGTCGTCGAGGCCGCGTTCGAGCGGGGCCTGCTCGTGTTCGGCGCCGGCGTGTACTCCAACGTCCTGCGGGTGCTGGTGCCACTGGTGGCCACCGACGAGCAGGTCCGCTTCGGCTTCGACGTCCTGCGCGAGGCCTTCGCCGTCACGGAGCCGTCGTGAGCGACGGAACCGACGGGGAGCTGGGACGATGGTCGTCGTGGCCATCGACGCCGACGTGTGTGTCGGTATCGGCCAGTGCGAACTGCTCGAGCCCGAGGTGTTCGCGCTCGACGACGACCTCGGCTACAGCGCCGTGATCGGCAGCGGCCGGCTCCCGCTCGACCGGGCGAAGGTCGTCATCGACAAGTGCCCCAGCAACGCAATCCGCATCGTCCGGAGGCGGCGCCGCATGACCGAGCGCACGACTCGAACCGCCGAGTCCTACGACAACTGGATCGACGGGGCGTGGGCCTCGCCGGCTCGGCGGATGACCACCAGCAATCCGTTCACCGGCGAGGTGTGGGCCGAGGTCTCCGACGATCCCGACCGCGGTCGACGTCGCCGTCGCTGCTGCCCGGGCGGCGTTCGCCGACGGACCCTGGGCCACGATGGGCGGCGCCGAGCGCGGTCGCCTGATGCGCCGCCTGGGCGAGTTGCTCACCCGCGACGCCGAGGACCTCGCCGCCGTCGAGACCCGCGACAACGGCAAGATCATCCGTGAGACCACGGGGCAGGCCACGAGCCTGGCCGGGTTCCTCAGCTACTTCGCCGGGATCGCCGACAAGCTCGGAGGCGAGACGATCCCCAGCCCGGCACCCAACTTCGTGATCTCGACCGAGAGGGTCCCGGTCGGGGTCGTCGCCGCGATCGTGCCGTGGAACTCGCCGCTCGCACTGCTCACCTGGAAGCTCGGCCCCCTGCTGGCGGCGGGCTGCACCGTCGTCGTGAAGCCGTCGGACCTGACGCCGGTCACGGCGCTGCTGCTGGCCGAGCGGGCCGCCGAGGCCGGGTTCCCGCCGGGGGTCATCAACGTCGTCACCGGCGGCGCCGAGGTCGGCGCCGCGCTCACATCGCATCCCGGTGTCGATCTCATCACCTTCACCGGCGGGGCCGAGACGGCTCGCCACGTCGCCCGCGCGGCCGCAGCGAACCTCACGCCCACGGTGCTCGAACTGGGCGGCAAGTCGCCCCAGATCCTCTTCGACGACTGCGACATCGACGCCGCACTCAACGGCCTGCTGGCCGGGATCTTCGCCGCCAGCGGGCAGACCTGCGTTGCCGGTTCGCGGGCCTATGTCCACCGGTCGATCCTGACCGAGGTCCTCGATCGCCTCGCCGCCCGGGCCGAGACCCTCGTGCTCGGCGACCCGGCCGACTGGGCCACCGAGATGGGCCCCGCCGCATCCGACGCCCAGCGCGACCGCATCCTGGCCATGGTCGACGCCGCCCGCGTCGAGGGCGCCACCGTCGTCACCGGCGGTGTGGTCGACCCCGACCTCGGCGGCCGGTTCGTGCGCCCCACCGTGCTGACCGACGTCACCAACGCCACCTCCATCGTGCGCGACGAGGTGTTCGGACCCGTTCTGGCCGTGCTGCCCTTCGACGACGAGGCCGAGGTCGTCGCCCTCGCCAACGACTCCGACTACGGCCTCGCTGCCGGGGTGTGGACCCGCGACATCGGCCGGGCCCACCGCACGGCCCGCCGTCTCGATGTCGGCACGGTGTGGATCAACACCTACCGCAACGTCAGCTGGGTGGCGCCGTTCGGCGGCATGAAGCAGTCGGGCCACGGCCGCGACAACGGCCTCGAGGCGCTCGACGCGTTCCTGCGTACCCGCACGACCTGGATCGAGATCGAGGGCCTCACCCGCGATCCGTTCGTGTTGGGCTGACCGCCATGGCCGACACGACCACACGCCACGCAACCCCCGCCGATCTGGCCGATCCGGACCTGTACGCCCACGGCATCCCCCATGACGTCTTCGCCGAGCTCCGGGCACGGCCCGGGCTGTCGTGGAACCCGCCGAGCCCCGGCGACGACCGTGGCTTCTGGGCGGTGACCCGCCACGCCGACCTGGTCGAGGTGTCGCGCGATCCGGGTACCTATTCCTCCGCGGTGGGCCACATCCAGATCTACGACATCGACGCCGACGCGCTCGACGCCCGGGCCTCGATGATCGATCTCGACCCGCCCATCCACACCCGTCTGCGCCGCCTCGTCAGCGCAGCGTTCACGCCACGTCACGTGCAGAGCCACACCGACGCCATCCGGGCCCGGGTCGTCGACTGCCTCGACGGCCTCGTTCGCGACGGCGGCGGGGACTGGGTGTCGGCGGTCGCCAAGCCCATCCCCATCGGGGTCATCTGCGACATCATGGGCGTCCCGTCCGAGGACCACGACCTCATGATCGAGCTGTCCGATCACCTGGTGGCGGGCACGTCCTCGGAGACCCTCGACCCGACGGCCTACGGCAACACGACCGAGCTGCGCCTGCTGCCGTTCAACTCGCCGGCTGCGCACGGCATCTTCACCTACGCCCGCGACCTCGGCGAACGACGTCGCGCCCGAGCCTGCCGACGATCTGATCACCAAGCTCATCGAGTCCGAGGTCGACGGCGAACGTCTCACCGATGCGGAGTTCACCAACTTCTTCCGGCTGATGATCTTCGCCGGCAACGAGACCACCCGGTCGGCGATGTCGCACCTGGCGCTGCACCTGGCCGCCTGGCCCGAGCAGTTCGCCCGCATCGCCCAGGCCGACCCGGCCGAACGTTGCCGTGGTCGTCGACGGGGCCGTCGAGGAGGTCCTGCGCTACTCGTCGCCCATCCTGTACTTCCGGCGGACGGCCACCGTCGACACCGAGCTCGCCGGCACCCCGGTGGCGGCCGGCGACAAGGTCGTCATGTGGTACGCCGCGGCCAATTTCGACGAGGGTGTCTTCGACGACCCGTTGCGCTTCGACATCGGTCGCCCGAAGGTGCCGGCCAACGTGGCGTTCGGCGGCGGCGGAGCGCACTTCTGTCTGGGGGCGTCGCTGGCCCGGTTGGAGCTGGCGATCCTGATCGACGAGATCATCGCCCGCGACCTGGTGGTCCAACCCGTCGGGGAGCCCTCGTTCGTGCCGTCGAACTTCGTCAACGGCATCGAGCATCTCGAGGTCGTGCTGCGATGAATCCGGTCGACGCCTGGGGCGAGCCGGTTGCCGCCGCCGACGCCGCGTCGGTGGCCGCGTGGAACGCGGCGTGGGCCGATGCCCTGCACTTCCGCGGCGATCCCATGGCCGAGCTCGCCGACGCCAACCAGACCGACGATCACTTCGTGCTCGGGTCGGTGTTCTGCGCCACCTACGGCGTCCTCGCCGGGGTCCGCCCCGACCAGTCGGGCCTGCAGGCCGACGTCGATCGGGCACGCCGCCGCGTGGCGACGCCCCGCGAGCAGGCCCACGTCCACGCGCTCGACGCGCTGGTAGCCGGCGACTTCGTCGAAGCCGGGCACCGTTGGGATGCGGCCGCATCCGGCACCCACGACCTCGCTGCCGTGCGGTTCGCGCACGACGTGTACCTCCACTGCGGCGCCGACGCCGATCGCCTGGTTTCCACCACCGAGGCCCTCGGGCGCTGGCGCCCCGGCGATCCGGGCTACGGCGCACTGCTCGGTATGCATGCGTTCTCCCTCGAAGAGGCCGGCCACTACGACGACGCCACCGCCGCCGGCATCGACGCCCTCGCGCTCGACCCCGACGACCTCTGGGCCCTGCACGCGCTGGCCCACGTCTACGAGATGACCGACGACCACGGCGCCGCGCTCGATCTACTGGGCGGCACCCAGGAACGGTGGCGCACCCAGGAGCTGTTGGCCACCCACATCTGGTGGCACCTCGCGCTGCGCCTCATCGCCGCCGGCGACACCGACGAGGTCCTCGCCATCCACGACGCGCTGGTGCCCACGGCCACCACGGCGTTCCGCCTGTGCGACCTGACGTCGCTGCTGTGGCGCCTCGAGCTCGTCGGCGTCGAGGTCGGCGACCGCTGGGACGTCCTCGCGACCCGGTGGGCCGCCACCGACGAACGCCACACCTGCGGATTTCTCGACGTGCACGCAGCCATGGCGTTCGCCCGTCGCCCCGCCCACCCCGGCGCCGCCGTGTTCCTCGATGGCGTGCATGCGGCGCACGGCGACGCCGCGTCGGAGAACGCACAGACCTTTCGGTCGGTGGTCGTGCCGCTCGTCGACGCCATCACCGCGTTCGGGGCAGACGATCGGTCCGGCGCCGCCGAGATGATCGACGGCGTGGCTGCCGTCACCCACCGCATCGGTGGCAGCATCGCCCAACGTGACGTGTTGCGCCTGACGGCCGACGCCGCACGAACCCCCGCCACCACCCCTGGAGCAGCCTCATGACCTGGGATCTGACCGACGACCAGCGTCGCCTGCGCGATGAGGCCCGGGCACTGGCCACCGAGGTCATCGCGCCCCGTGCCGCCGAGGTCGATCGGAGCGAGGCCTACCCGTGGGACAACGTCGAGGCGCTGCGCGACGCGGGCTTCACCGGTATGACGGTGCCCCGCGCACTCGGCGGGCCGGGCCGGTCGTTCCTCGATGCGGTGCTGGTGGTCGAGGAGATGGCCAAGGTGTGCGGCGTCACCGGGCGCATCGTGGTCGAGGCCAACATGGGCGCGATCTCGGCGATCATGGCCTACGGCACCGACGCCCAGCGCAAGATCGCCGCCGACTTCGTGCTCGCCGGTGACAAGCCGGCCATCTGCATCACCGAACCCGACGCCGGCAGCGCAGCATCGGAGATGACCACCCGTGCCGACCGGCGCGGCGACTCCTATGTCCTCAACGGCATGAAGCACTGGATCACCGGCGGCGGCGTGTCGAAGCTGCACCTGGTGTTCGCCCGGGTCTTCGACGAGGAGGGCAACGACGAGGGCATCGGCGGGTTCCTCGCGATCCGTGACGAGACGCCGGGGATGCGTCTCGGTCGGCGTGAGCCCACGATGGGTCTGCGGGGCATCCCCGAGATGGAGCTGATCTTCGAGGACATGGTCGTCGACGCCGACATGGTGCTGGTGCCGCCGTCGGGCTTCGGTCGTGGCTTCGCCGAGCTGATGAACGCCTACAACAGCCAGCGCGTCGGCGCCGGCACCGTCGCGCTCGGCATCGCCACCGGCGCGCACGACCTGGCCGTCGAGTTCGTGAAGCAGCGTGAGCAGTTCGGCCGTCCGATCGCCGAGTTCCAGGGCTTGCAGTGGATGCTCGCCGACATGGCCACCAAGCTCGAGGCCGCCCGCAGCCTCACGTACCGAGCTGCGGAGTCCCGTGGGCCCGACGCGAGTCCGTTCCCGGATCCGATGCTGGCTGCCCAGGCGAAGCTGTTCACCGCGGAGACCGCCATCGGTGTCGTCGATCACGCCCTCCAGCTCCACGGCGCCGCCGGCTACTCACGGACCAACCCGCTCGAGCGGATGTACCGCGACGTCCGCATGTTCACGATCGGCGGCGGCACGGCGCAGATCCTGCGCACGGTGGTGGCGTCGCGGGTCCTCGACCAGAAAGCTCCCGCAGCGCCGCGACGGCTACCTGCCTCGCGACGCTCGGAACGACACGTGACGCGCCCCGCTCGACGGCATCGTCGTCGTCGCTCTCGAACAGGCGGTCTCGGCACCGCTTCGCCACCCGCCAGCTGGCTGATCTCGGCGCAACGGTCATCAAGATCGAACGGCCCGACGGTGGCGACTTCGCCCGGTCCTACGACGGCAAGATCGGCGGGCAGTCGAGCTACTTCGTGTGGGGCAACCGCGGCAAGCACAGCGTCGTACTCGACCTGAAGGACCCCGACGATCGGTCCCGCTTCGACGTGCTCGTCGCGGGCGCCGATGTGTTCATCCAGAACCTCTCGCCGTCGGCCGCCGAACGCGCCGGGATCCAGGCGGCCCAGCTCGTCGAGCAGCACTCCGCGCTGATCGCCTGTGAGATCTCGGGCTACGGCCTCGGCGGGCCCCGTACCGATGACAAGGCCTACGACCTGGCGATCCAGGCCGAGGCCGGCGCCATCGCCCTCACGGGCTCCGAGGACGAGATGTCCAAGGTCGGGTTCGCTGCCGCCGACATCGCCAGCGCGATGTACGCCCTCAGCTCGATCCTGGCCGCCCTCGTCCGCCGTGAGCGCACGGGCGAGGGCGCGGCGATCTCGGTGTCGATGCTCGAGAGCCTGGCCGAGTGGACCGCGCCGCAGGTGTACGCCTCGGTGGCCGACGGGGTGCCGCCCACAGCGCAGCGCCCGCCGCCACGGCTCGATCGCACCCTATGGCCTCTACGATCTCGACGACGGGCGCAGGGTGCTGGTGGCCATCCAGGCCGACCACGAGTGGGTGGCGTTCAGCGAGCAGGTGCTCGGCCGCCCCGACCTCACGCGCCACTCCCGCTATGCCGACAATCCGTCGCGCATCGCAGCGGTCGACGATCTCGAGATGGAGATCCGGGCCGTGTTCGATGCGACGCCTGCTGCCGAGATCCTCGATCGCCTCGAGCGGGCACGCGTGGCGCATGCGTTCGTGCGCGAGCCGGCCGAGGTGTGGGCCCACGAGCAGTTGGCCGCACGCGACCGGTTCATGACGGTGGAGATCCCCGGCGGCACCACCACCGTGTACCGGCCGGCCCTGCCGATCAGCGACTGCCCCTCGCCGCGCCCCAGTGTGCCTGCCCTCGGCGAACACGACCGCGGCCGTGGTCGACGCCATCAGCCGCCGAGGTCGTGACCGCCTCGGCCGGTGAGCGTCCTAGTCGTCCGCGTTGGTGGTCACGGCCCGGAGAAGGCTGGCGAGCGCCAGCTGCTGGTCGGTGCTCAGGCCCGTGGTCATGTCCTGCTCGAACCTGTTGAAGCGCGGGAACAACTCCTCGATGAGGTCGATGCCCGTCGCCGGTGAGCGCCACGTTGACCCGGCGCCGGTCCTCGGCCACGCGGTGGCGCTCGACGAGACCCTGCTTCTCCAGTGTGGTGAGCATGCCGGTGAGGGTCCCCTTGGCGAGGTCGCACTCGGTGGCGAGTCGGGCGGTCTCCATCTCGCCCCACACCCACAGGACCCAGAGGATCGTGAAGCCGCCCCACGAGAGGTTGGCGTCGGCGAGCAGGTCGCGCTCGGCCCGGCGGCGCACTGCGGCGGCGGCTCGATAGATGTTGGAGATGGCCTGGAGCGCAACGAAGTCGAGCTCGTGATCGTCGAGGCGGTCGCGGATGTCCTGCTCGGCACGGAGCAGGTCGGTCGGATCGGTGCTCCAGGGAGACCCCATGGCGAGCGAGGCTAGCCGGCCGCCGGAGTCGTCGACGCGGTCCGCCGGTTCACGGTCATCGGTTCTGGCGCCGAGAGTGGTCGTCAGGGCGACGTTTCGGCGCCGGTGCGTCGGCGCCGGATCCGATGCCGTCGGGGTCAGCCGAGGCGGGGGAGGGTCAGGCCGTCGGGGCGCCAGTGGGGGCCGGCGATCACGATCTGGTTCACCGTGCAGTGCCGCTCGAGGAAACCGGCCTCGCAGTAGGCCAGGTAGAAGCGCCACAGTCGACAGAATCGCTCGTCGAGGCCCAGCGCCCAGGCACCTCGTCGATGCTGGGCGTCGAAGCGCTCCCGCCACTGTCGGAGCGTCTCGGCGTAGTGCGCCGAGAAGTCCTCGACGTCGATGATCTGGAGCCGCGTCGCCCGAGCGAGCGACCGGTTGATCGCACCGAGCGACGGCAAGAAGCCGCCGGGGAACACGAACCGACGGATGAAGTCCTCGGTGTTCTTCGTGCGCTCGTAGCGGCGGTCGGGCACACAGATCGCCTGGATCCCCACCAGACCGTCCGGCGCCAGGCACCGTTCGATGGTGGCGAAGTACTGGTCGTAGTCACGCCAATCGACTGCTTCGATCATCTCGATCGACACCACCCGGTCGAAGCGCCCGTCGAGGTCACGCCAGTCGGCATCGAGCAACGTCACCGCATCGTCGCGACCTGCACCCCGCACCCGCGACCGGGCTTCGCGCAACTGTTCGGAGGAGACGGTGGTGGTGGTCACCTTGCAGCCGGTGGTGTCGACCGCCCGGAGCGCGAAGCCGCCCCACCCCGTCCCGATCTCGAGTACTCGATGGTCCGCATCGATGGCGAGCTTGCCCAGTAGTCGGTCGTACTTGTGGCGGCTGCCTTCGGCGAGCGCCACCTCGGCCGACGGGAAGATCGCTGACGAGTAGGTCATCGTCTCGTCGAGGAACAGCTGGAAGAACTCGTTGCCGACGTCGTAGTGGCTGGCGATGTCCTCCTTGTTGCGGGCCCGGTCGGGACGAGGCATGAGACGCCGAAGCGCATCGCCGGCCCAGCCCGTGGCGTTCGAGATCCGGTTGCGGATCTCGTCGACGGGCTCGATGTTGCGGATGATGATCCGCACCACGGTGGTGGGGTCGTCGCTGTCCCACCAGCCCTCGAGGTAGCCGCGCCCGAGCCCGATCGAACCCTCGCGAGCCAACGCCCACCAGGCCCGGTCGTCGAGGATGTGCACCTCGGCGGCGAGTGCGTCGCCGGTGGCGTCGGTCGCTCCGAACACGGCGTGGGTCCCGTCGAGGTCGACGACGGTGAGGTGATCGCGGCGCATCCGGCTCAGGGCCTCGTGCACGATGCGGCGTCCGAGCCGGGCGGTGCGCGTCCCGGTCCGGCGTGGGGGTGCACCCGGCGTTCCGGCCCGGCGCAGCAGCCGGTCGGGTCGAACCCGAAGACCGGGCTCGGTGGAGGCGGGGTTCTCGGCCTGCTCGGGGGCGGGCTGGACAGCGGTCATCGGTGAGTCTCGTTTCTGGGGCGGTGGTCGGCCGAGGGTGCGAGCCGGCGATGGTCGGTGGATGGACGCTTGCTGGGATGCGGGACGAACGGCACGCGCTTGCGCCACAGCGCCAGTGCCTGGAGGTGGATGCCGGCGCTGACGCGATGGGTCGACAGCGGCACGGCTCGCAGCGCCGCAGCGAGGCTGTCCCTGGTCGCGGCCTCGCGACCGACATCGAGCCGTGTCGACACCGTGGCCGCCTCGGCCGCGCCATCATCGGGCAGAACCGCACCGACGTCGTCTGCACTCGCTACGACGTCGAGCGCGACCACGACCCGGTCGTCGCGGTCGTCGATGGTCAGCACGTAGTCGAAGGCCTCGTCGAGGAAGGGGCTGACGTGCAACGCCTTGGGGAATCGGGCACGGAAGTGTCCGTTGTGACGAGCGAGCGCCACCGGGTAGCGATGGCGCTCTTTCCACGGGGTGTTGGTGACCTCGAGGACTGCGCCGACCGGTCGCTCGGGGTCGGCGTCCCAGGCGAGAAAGACGGTGATCGGGTTGAACAGCCATCCGAGGTGGCGGAGTTGGCTGAGCATCCGCACCTCGCCGGCGGGCCGGTGGTGGAGGACGCCTTCGAGGTCGTCCCGGACCTGATCGCCGAGCGTGTCGTGCCCGCCGACAGGATCGGCCGTGAGGTCCGCTCGGCCGTAGTCGCAGGACCGGAACCGCACGGGTGCCGGCCTGGTCGAGGACCACGCCCAGTGGTGGCGGGTCAGGTCCTCGGCGTCGGTCCGGATCGACCCAGACGTAGCGAACCCGGTTGGTGAACGCGTGCTCGGCGGGCGCGGCGCGGCGGTGGTGGACGTCGCCGACACAGACGGCAGGGGGGCCGGCTCTCACCAGTCGACCCCCAGCGCATCGCAGACCCGCAGCCCGCTGGCCATGCCGTCCTCGTGGAAGCCGTAGCCCGTCCATGCGCCGCAGTAGTGGACGCCGGCGACGCCGTCGATGTCGCCCAGTCGACCCTGCGCAGCGATAGCTGCGGCGTCGAACACCGGATGGGCGTAGGTGAAGCGAGCCAGCACGGTCGCATCGTCGATGGCGTGGTCGGAGTTGAGGCTCACGAGATACCGCCGACTTCCGGGGAGGCGCTGCAGGACGGTGAGGTCGTACGTGAGCGTCGCGAGCGATGCTGCGCCCGGGCCGGTCTCGATCCGCTCGTAGTTCCACGCCGCCCAGGCCCTGCGATTCGGGGGCATGACGGAGGTGTCGGTGTGGAGCGTCGCCACGTTCGGCTGATAGGCGACGGCGCCGAGGATGTCCTTCTCGGCGGGGGTCGCGTCGGCCAGCAGGTCGAGCGCCTGGTCGCTGTGACAGGCCAGGATCACCCGATCGAACTGCTCTTCGGTCGAGCCGCTCGAGACGGCCACCGAGGCGACGCCGTGCGGCATCGGCCGGGGTGCGGCGTATGGCCGTCACGGGTGCACCGAGGCGGATCTCGCCGTCGAAGCGTTCGGCGATGGCGGCCACGTAGGTGCGGCTCCCGCCGACGATCCCACGCCACTGGGGCCGGTCGCCGACACCGAGTAGTCCGTGATTGTCGAGAAAGCGCAGCAGGCTCGCGGCCGGGAAGCGGTCGAAGGTGGTCGGATCGGCCGACCAGACCGATGCGCCCATGGGAACGAGATGGTGATCGATGAAGGCCTGCGAGTACCGCCCGTCGGACAGCCATTGGCCGATGGTGGGCCCGACGCTGGTGTCGCCGTTGGCCTCGCGTTCGGCGAGGAAGGCCCGGGCGCTGCGGAAGAACCGCACGATGTCGACGAGCATGCGCCACATGTGCGGGCGGACGAGGTTGCGGCGATCGGCGAACAGGGTGTCGAGGTTGGTGGCCCGGTAGGTGAGGTCAGCGGCGCGGTCGGTGACCGAGAAGCTCATCTCGGTGTCGACCGTTTCGATGCCGAGTTCGTCGAAGAGCCGGCACAGGTTGGGGTAGTTGCGGTCGTTGTGGACGATGAAGCCGGTGTCGATGCCGATCGGCCCGGCAGCGGGGT
The DNA here is from genome assembly GCA_963716795.1 of uncultured Acidimicrobiaceae bacterium. Lineage (GTDB taxonomy): Bacteria > Actinomycetota > Acidimicrobiia > Acidimicrobiales > UBA8592 > CAVQUE01. The sequence continues at coordinate 1,177,142 of CAVQUE010000015.1, forward strand.
CGTCGACTGTGACGGTGTTGGCGTGGCCGCCGAGGCGATCGTCGGCTTCGAAGAGGACGACGTCGTGGCGCGGCCCGAGAACATGGGCGCAGGTGAGTCCGGCGATCCCTGATCCGACGATGGCGATGCGCATGGGTTCGGGCGAGTCTCCTGCGGGCGGCGTTGCCAGACCATTCGCTGGCTCGGTCATCTTGGATGCGTTCGGCGCCGATCACCCGGTCGGATGGGTCGATTCCGGCGGCACGCCGTGGCGCCGGAAGGCGATCGGGGGAGACGTCGTACGGCCTGGGGATGCCGGTTCGAGGGTGGCAGCCGTCGGCCGCGCGAGATCTCAGCGTGTGCGGCGAGTCACGTCGGCGGCCGTCCGCGGCGGGGTCGGCGATGTCGAACATCACCGATGCCCACGGCGATTCGCCCGACGACCTCGTGCTCGACGCCCGCAGCAGCGAAACCGGCGTCCATCGCTGCGACGTCGGCGTCACGGTGGCGGATCTCGCGAGGCGTGAAACCGGAGTCGACGCCGGGCTCGATGGAGAGCTCGCCTCGGTCCTCGACCACGATCTCGCTGGTGACGGGCTCGTCGCCGGCAGGGGCGGGCAGGGTCTCGGCCACCGGGGCCTCCTCGGCAGCGACACCGTCGACGCATCACCCTCGATGGGGTCGACCAGAGCCGGTTCGACGCCCTCACAGCCGACGGGCTCGGGCAACGGCACCGGCGGATAGAGCTCCTCGAAGACCTTCTGGGCAGCGTCGCTCGCCGCCGGATCCTCGTAGTCCCACTCGATCCATTCCCAGCCGGCCTCGTCGGCCATCCGTGTGTAGGCGATGCCGGCGGCGTCGAACGCTGTCGCGACCCGGTCGTTCTCGGCCTGGATCATCGCCAGCTCCTCGGCGCGTGGGCGGGACCGGCGGGTAGAGCTCGGCGTAGACCGCGTCGACGGCCTCCTGCGCTGCGGGGTTCTCGTAGTCCCACTCGAGCCATTCCCAACCGGAGTCGTCGCTCTGTCGGGTGTAGGCGACACCGACGGCGTCGAGGGCCGCGGCGATGCGGTCGTTCTCGGCGCGGATGCGGTCGAGTTCTGCCGGGTCGATGGGCTCGGGCGGGTAGCGGTCGGCCCAGAAGCTGTCGACGACCGATTGGGCGACGACGTCGCTGTAGTCGGTCTCGATGTAGGCGAAACCCAGGTCGTCGACGATGCGCTCGTAGGCGACGCCGTAGGTGTCGAGCACGGCGGCGAGGGCGTCGGTATCGGCGTTCGCCGTGGCGATCTCCTCGGCGGTCGGTACGTAGGGCTCGCCGCCGATGCCGCAGTCACCCTCGATCGGGATGGGTTGATCCGACGCCACGGACAGTGCCGCCGACTCGGCGCCGTAGGAGCCCAAGGGCGCTTCGGCGCGGCCGAGCACCGCGTCGCGCTCGGCCCGGGCGGCAGCGCCCGTCGGCGGCCGATACCTGCACCATCTCGCCACCATCGGTGGTCTCGTCGGTGTCGACGACGGCGCTCGGCTCGGTCGGTGCCGGATCGTCGCCGCAGGCACCGGCCACGAGCGCCAGGCCTGCGAGTCCGGCTGCGGCGGCGACGAGTCGGCTGCGGCGCTTCGGTGCGTTCATCTCGGTGACTCCAGGTTGCGGGCGATCCGTGGGGATCGGGGTGGGTCGTGTTGCCCGGGAGTGGACGACGTGACGACGAGCCCTGGTTCCCCATCGGCCGAAAAACGTCGGTGCTAGGGTCGTTCGGTACCGAACGATCCATGCCGACCGACCTGGAAAGAGGACGTCCGATGGCCGAGTACCGCCGCATCCTGCTCGACGGGTGGCCTGCACTGACCGAACTCGACGGCGATCGCCTCGTGGCCGGCGACGGCAGATCCGTGGCCGATCGACGAGGCCGTGCACCTGCCGCCGTCGGAGCCGACCAAGATCATCTGCGTCCACCTCAACTACTCCAGCCGCGTCGACGAGTTCATGACGAAGCTGCCCGGCGGCGCCGACGTACTTCCACAAGCCCATCACCGCGCTGACCGGCCACGGTGCCGACGTCGTGCGGCCCGAGGGCTGCAAGTGGCTGAACTACGAGGGCGAGATCGCCATCGTGATCGGCCGCACCTGCCGCAACATCGCGCCCGACGACGCCGGCACCTACATCGCCGGCTACAGCGTCGCCAACGACTACGGGCTCCACGACTTCCGCGACACCGACGCCGGGTCGATGCTGCGCGTCAAGGGCAGCGACACCCTCTGCCCGGTCGGCCCGGCGCTCGTCACGGACTGGGACTTCCGGGGCAAGCAGATCCGCACCCTCGTCAACGGCGAGGTCCGCCAGGACGGCAACACCGACGAGATGGAATGGGACATGCACTACCTCGTCGCCGACATCGCCCGCACCATCACCCTCGTCCCCGGCGACATCCTGCTGTCGGGCACGCCCGGCCAACTCGCGCACCGTGTACCCGGGCGACGTGGTGACCGTCGAGGTCGAGGGGCTCGGGAGCGCTGACCAACACCATCGTGTCGGGCCCGACGCCGATCCGCACCGACGTCGGCGCCCAGCCCAGCGACTCCGAAGAGGTGCAGTCCACCGCCAAGGGCGGCGACTGGGAGTTCCGGGGCATCCGGGCACCGCGGGGCCCGGGAGCGAAGCACTACGAATCCACCCGGTGACGACGACGAGGAGGCCGTGATGCACGGACATCGTTCACGCCGACGTCGGAGGGGTGCCGGTCCCCACCGGGCACCTGATCGGTGGCCAGTGGGTCGACTCGCCGTCGACCTTCGAGACCCGCTCGCCACTCGACTGGGGTGGCCCCGACGATCCGCCGCTCGCCCGGGTCGACCGGGGCGACGACGCCACCGCCGACGCTGCGGTCGCTGCCGCGGTCGAGGGCTTCGCGACCTGGGGTTCGTGGACACCCCGTCAGCGCGCCGAGGTCCTGCACCGGCTGGCCGACCTCATCGAGGCCCACACCGACGACATCGCCATGGTCGAGTGCCTCGACATGGGGTTCCGGCTCGAATCGATGCAGCAGCGCCTCGTCGCCCGGGGTGCGCTCAACTTCCGGCTGTACGCCGATCTCGTCGTCGAGCACGCCGAACGCGAGTGGGACGCGAAGGCGATGCACAACTGGGTGCAGCGCATGCCCGCCGGCCCGGCGGTGGTCATCACCCCGTGGAACGCGCCGTTCATGCTGAGCACGTGGAAGCTCGCGCCGGCGCTGGCGTCGGGCAACACGGTCATCCACAAACCGGCCGAATGGTCGCCGCTGTCCGCTGCGATCCTGGCAGAGCTCGCCGTCGAGGCCGGCTTTCCCGCCGGGGCCTACAACCTCGTACAGGGCATCGGCGAGGAGGTCGGCGCGGCGTTGGTGGCCGACCCCCGGGTGCGTCGCATCACCTTCACCGGGCTCGCCCGAGACCGCCCGCCACATCGGGCGCGCGGCCGCCGCGAACATCGTGCCGTTCACCGCCGAGCTCGGTGGCAAGGGGCCATTCGTCGTCTTCGCCGACGCCGATCTCGACGCCGCTGCGCACCGTGCGGCGTGGCAGTACGACGACGTCGGGTCAGGTGTGCCTGGCCGGCACCCGTCTGCTCGTCGAGGCATCGGTGCGCGACGAGTTCCTCGAGCGTTTCCACCGCGAGGTCGACGCGCTGGTGCTCGGCGACAGCCGCGATCCCGCGATCGACATCGCGCCGATGGTGCACCCCGACCACCGCGACGCGGTGCACGCGTTCGTCGAGCGCGCCCGTGCCGCCGGCGACACCATCGTGCGCGGCGGCGCGCCCGATCGAGGGCAGCCTGCACTACGAGCCGACGCTGATCGAGCCCGCGTCGAACGACAGCGAGGTCGTGCAGCGCGAGGTGTTCGGGCCGGTGCTGACGTTCCAGACCTTCGCCGACGAGGCCGAGGCGATCGCGTTGGCGAACACCACCGCCTACGGGCTGTCGGCGATCGTCTACACGTCGTCTCGTGCCCGCGCCGAGCGGGTGGGGCGTGCGCATCCGCGCGGGCCTGGTGTGGGTCAACACGTTCCTCGTGCGTGACCTGACGGCGCCCTTCGGTGGCTGTGGCATCTCCGGTATCGGACGCGAGGGCGGGGACCACGCCCTCGAGTTCCACAGCGACCTCAAGACCCTGATGATCCTCGACGACACGACTCGTGAGTGGGCGTCCGAGGCTCCGACGGTGCCGTAACGACGGTCGGGCTCCGACGGATCGTGTCGATCCACATCGCTCCCGGCAGCCGGCTCCCGATGCGGTCGGTCCAGACCGCAGAGCTGCGGACCGGGGGCGGCATCGTCGGCGACCGCTACGAGCACGCTCGGCATCGGCACGTGTCGTTGCAGTCGACGCAGCGACCTGGCCACGTCGTCAGGCGACTCGGCGGTGACCATCGATCCCGGCCGCACCCGTCGCAACGTCACGATCAGCGGCCCACCCGTTCCCACACGCACCCGGGACGCGCATCCGATCGGGCACGACATCGAGCTCGAGGTCGTCCGGGTCGCAGCACCGTGCAAGGTCATCGACGACGCCGTCGCTCCCGGCGCCCATCGGGCGATGCGCCATCGCGGTGGCGTGATCTGCCGGGTGATCCGACGGTGGCATCGCCCGGCCCGGTGATGCGGTGGAGGTGCCCGACCCTGACATCGGCCACACCGGTGGCGGGTCGCGGGCCGCCAGTAGTGTTCGCGGCAATGAGCCAGGTCACCGCCGCCGGTGCCGGCGCCCACCGCACCGAGCCGCAGGTCACGGCGTTCGGGCCCGACTTCTGCTTCGCCTATCGACCAGTGGCTCGCGCATCCGGCCGGGCTCGGCTCGGTGCCCGACGACGGCAGCACGGCACCGAGGTCGCGGTCGTCGGCGCCGGCCTCGCCGGCGATCGTCGCCGCCTACGAGCTGATGCGGATCGGGCTCAAGCCGGTCGTGCACGAGGCGGCGCGCATGGGCGGACGGCTGCGCTCGCAGCGCTTCGGTGGCGCCGACGACGTCATCGCCGAGCTCGGTGGCATGCGGTTCCCGATGTCGTCGACCGCGTTCTTCCACTACCTCGACCTCGTCGGTCTCGACACCGCGCCGTTCCCCAACCCGCTCACCCCGGCCGCGCCGACGACCGTCATCGACCTCGCCGGCGTCAGTCGCACCACGCGCGCACCCTCGACGACCTGCCCGCCGTTGTTCCGTGAGGTCGCCGACGCCTGGGCCAGCTGCGCTCGAGGAGCACGCGGGTCTCTCGGCGCATCCAGGCGGCGATGCGCGCCAGCGACGCGCCGACCGTGCAGCGGCTGTGGGCCGAGCTGGTCGCAGTGTGGGACGACCGCACCTTCTACGACTTCGTCGCCGTCGTCGACGGCGTTCTCGTCGCTGTCGTATCGCCATCGCGAGGTGTTCGGCCAGGTCGGCTTCGGCACCGGCGGCTGGGACAGCGACTTCCCGAACTCGATGCTCGAGATCCTGCGGGTGGTGCTGTGCGACTTCGACGACGACCAGCGACTCGTCGTCGGCGGCGCCGAGCAGATCTGCCCCGCCGCCTGTGGGACCACCGCGCCGGACGGCATCGCCCACTGGCCAGCCGGCACCAGCCTCTCGCATCGCTGCACGGCGGGCGCGCCCGCGCCCGGCGTCGCCGGCGATCCGCCGTGCCGGCGACGCGACCTTCGAGGTCACCGACCGACAACGACGTCGCGGCCGCTACCCCGACGGTGCTCGTGCACGACGCAGAGCTGGCTGCTCACCACCGACATCGACGTCGAGGAGTCGCTGTTCTCCCACCCGCTGTGGATGGCGCTCGACCGCACCCGCTACATGCAGTCGTCGAAGACCTTCGTCATGGTCGACCGGCCGTTCTGGAACGACATCGATCCCGCCACCGGCGGCCGGTCATGGGCATGACCCTCACCGACCGCAACACCCGCGGCACGTACCTGTTCGACAACGGCCCGGACCGGCCCGCGGTCATCTGCCTGTCCTATGCGTGGATGAGCGACGCCATGAAGGTGCTGCCCAAGATCGCCGGCCGAACGGGCCCGCGCTCGCACTCGACACCCTCGACAAGATCTATCCCGACCGCCGGCGATCCGCAGCCACGTCATCGGCGAGCCCGATCACCGTGTCGTGGGAGGCCGACCCCAACTTCCTCGGCGCGTTCAAGGGCGCCCTGCCCGGGCCACTACCGCTACAACCGGCGCATGTACGGCCACTTCGTGCAGCGACGACCTGCCCGACCACGAGCGGGGCATCTTCCTCGCCGGCGACGACGTGTCGTGGACGCCGGGCTGGGCCGAGGGCGCGGTGCAGACCGCGCTCAACGCGGTGTGGGGCATCGCCGCGCCACCTCGGCGGCGCGCACCCATCCCGACAATCCCGGCCCCGGCGACCGTGGGACGAACTCGCCCCTCCCCAGCTGCCCGACTGAACCGCGTCCGGGCCCGACCGACCCTGCCGTCACCGAACCCGAGGACCGCCGATGCACCCCGACGAGTACCGCCGCCTCGACGCCACCGACCTCGCGGCATCTGGTGCGCGCCGGTGAGGTCTCCGCTGCCGAGGTCCGCGACCGCGGCGCCGTGCGATGCACGACCGCACCGACGCCGTCATCAACGCCGTGGTCGAGTGGTACGACGACCCGACCCCGGTCCGCGACCTCGACGGGCCCCTCGCCGGCGTCCCGTTGCTGCGCAAGGACTACGGGTCGGCCGAGGCGGGCCGGCTCGTCGAGATGGGCACGCGTGCTGGCGCAGGGCCATCGGGCCCGGACGACCGGGTGTGTTCGTCGACCGCCTCCAGGCTGCGGGCGCGCAGATCCTCGGCCGTTCGGCGCGTGCCCGAGTTCATCCAGCACGGCACCACCGAGTCGGTCGTGCACGGCGCGACCCGCAACCCGTGGAACCCCGAGGTGTCCGCCGGGCGGATCCTCGGGCGGCGCCGCGGCCGCCGTGGCCGCCGGCGTCGTGCCGGTCGCGCATGCCAGCGACTGCGCCGGGTCGATCCGGATCCCAGCGGCCGCGTGCGGGCTCGTCGGCCTCAAGCCCAGCCGGCGACGGGTGCGGTGGGAGGACGGCGGGTGGGGCGGCATCGCCGAGGAGTTCGTCGTGACCCGCACGGTCCGCGACACGGCCGCCTTTCTCGGAGTCCTCGGCGATGGTCCGATGCTCGACGCCGTCGGGCCGCTGCGGATCGCGGTGTCGACCGAGCACTGGGGCGGCGCCGCATCGGACCTCGAGGCGGTCGCTGCGGTCGACGCCGTCGCCGACCTGCTCGCAGATCTCGGGCACCACGTGGTGGCGATCGATCCGCCGCTCGACGCGGAGCTGCTGGCGGGCACCTGGCATGCGCTGTTCAGCCGGTGGGTGGCCCACGACGTGACCACCATCGCCCAGCTCACCGGACGCCCACCGGGATCGGAGACGCTCGAACCCATCACGTTGGCTGCCATCGAGGCAGCCGCCGCGCTGACGGTCCACGACGTCACCATCGCCCAGATCACCCAGGGCCGGATCGCCGATCGACTCCGGTCCGACATGGCCCCCCACGACGTGCTCCTCACCCCCAGCCTCGGTCGGACCGTGATCCCGCTGGGCCACGTCGGCGGCGACGTCGCGTCGATGGGCGAGTACCTGCGCCGCACTGACGAACTCATGCCCTACAGCTACCTGGCCAACGTGAGCGGCTGGCCCGCGTTGTCGGTGCCGGCGGGGTGGGCCGGGGCGGGGGTGCCGATCGGGGTCCAACTCGCCGCGCCGATCGGCCACGAGCCCGTGCTGGTCGGTCTGGCGCGTGCCGTCGAGGACGCAGGGCTGTTCGATCCGCCGACCGAGCCTGCCGTTTCGGTGGCCGGCGGGTGATGACGCCGCCGGTCGACCGGTGCCGGCGACCTGCGTCAGAGGCGTTCGTATCGCCAGGCGGTCGGCGTGTCGGCGTCGTAGGGCATGGTGCCGTGGAAGGCGCGGGGATCGTCGTCGAACACCAGGGGAACGAAGTGGCGATCGCCCGCCCACATCGGCAGGTCGGCGCCGGCTCGGATCCCGGCATCGGGGCTGCAGGCGGCGAGGAGCCGCGACCGTTCGATCCACTCGAGTGAGCCCTCGTCGTTGCCCGCGGGCGGTGTGCCGGTCCAGCCGTCGACGAGGAACACGAACCCGAGCCACTGCTCGCGCTTGGGGCCGAAGTTGGTCCAGGTGATGGTGCCGCGCAGCGCCATGGCGGTGATGGTGAGGCCGGTCTCCTCGTCGATCTCGCGGCGCAGGCTCGCGACGATGTCCTCGTCGGGTTCGACCTTGCCGCCGAGTCCGTTGACCTTGCCGTAGTGGTCGTCGTCGGGTCGGGCGTTGCGCCGGATCATCAACACCGCATCGCGCTCGCGGTCCAACAGGTACGCGAGGGTGCCGACGATGGGTCGGAATCGGAGCGACGCATCGGAGGCGGTCAGCGTCTCGGAGCTCACTGCGACGGTGGCCAGTGGACGGGGTCCGCGGGTTGTTCCGATCCGCCGATCAGCGCGCTCGATGTGCTCGCGAACGAGCGCCGCACGTCGATCGATGCGCCGGATCACCTGGTCCGATGGTGGGGGCACGGGCGCCGGCGACCCGGTGTCTGCCATGGCGCGGATCTCCTCCCAGAGCGCCGCGGCCTCGGCCGGGATCTCGGTGTCGTCACCACGCGCAGAACGGTTGAGGGTCGGGTCGATCGCCGAATCGGGACCGCCGAGACTGCCCGTCGGCGCCACGGCGGCCTCGTCGAGCACGGCGACGAGCCGGGTGGCCATGGCGTCGGGGTCGGCGATCATGTCGTCGTAGAGGAGTACCTGGGGATTGCGACACCGTGCGAGTGCGGAGAGCGCACTGCGACAGTAGAAGTCCCACAACGCCAGACCGTGCTCGACCGGAATGCCGTCGCGTCGCTCGAGCGAGCGGGCCACGTGCATCGGGTGGCGGGCCATGAACATCCCCACCGGCGCCGGGTCGAACAGCGGCACATAGAGGTGCCACATGACGCAGAGGCGCGGGTCCTTGTAGACCCAACCCGGGGCCTCGTAGACCGCGTCGAACACCGTCGCGAGGTCGACCCGCACCGGATCGAAGTCCTGGATCGAGAAGATCTCGACCCGGGTGGGCGGACAGTGCCAGTAGCGCTCGAGATGGTTGAGCAGCCCGTCGTTGAACGACTGCAGGGGCTCGGGTTCGAAATGGCCGTAGGGGTTGGCTTCGGTGGGCCCGAGCAACATGTCGAGCGGCCCCGGGTTCAGCCCGCACCCGGTCAGGAGTCCCGTGAGGGCCGAGGTGCCCGAACGATGCATCCCGAACACGACGACCCCGTCGCCTCGTCGGGTTCGCCCCGTCGGGTCCTCGCCTGCCGCCGGCGCGGTATCGAACGGGTCGGCCACGCCCGCAGCCTAGGTCACCGGTGTCGAACGGCTGTGCGACACTGCCAGCAAAACACGGTCGGATCGAGGGCGCCGGAGGCCGAAGCCCCGTGCCATGCTCCGCGACGGGGCAACCGGCCATTGCTACCGTGGCTCACGTGCTGTCGCCGCCCGATGACCTGTTCGTGAAGGCCGGGTACCGGACCAACCCGACCCCCGACTACTACGCCGACGTCGACCCGGACGGCGACATCGTCTATCAGCCCGACGTCTACCCGCTGGCCGCTCATCTGGCCCGTCGTTGCGGCGCGCGCGTCATCATCGACATCGGATGCGGCACCGGACACAAGCTCGCCGCGCTCGCCGGGGAGTTCCACACCGTCGGCTTCGACTACGGCGACAACATCGCGGCCTGTCGTGCGGCCTATCCGGGTGGGAACTGGGAAGAGGTCGACCTCGACCAGGCCGTCATCGTGTTGCCGGCCGAATTGCTCGAGCACGCCGTCGTGGTCTGCAGCGACGTCATCGAACACCTCGCCTCACCCGCCAATCTGCTGTGGACACTGCGCACGTGCAGCGAGCAGAGCCATGGCGTGGTGATCTCGACACCCGAGCGCGATCTGGTCCGCGGACCCGACGACATGGGTCCGCCCGCAAACGTCGCGCACGTGCGCGAGTGGAACAGCCATGAGTTCGACTGCCTGCTGCGCTGGGCCGGGATGACGCCCACGCTGCTCGGCCTGACCGCCAACAACTCCGTCGCTCTGGCCAAGCGCACCATCGTCGCCACGGTCCACGGCGGCACGCGTGCAGCCCCGGATCAACCAGCCCCCGACGCCTTCGACGTGTTGGCCGTGGTGACGTGTTTCAACGAGAGCGACATCATCGTCGACACCGTCGCCGACCTGCTCGCGCAGGGCTGCTCGGTGCACGTCGTCGACAACTGGTCCACCGACGGATCGCTCGAGGCGGTCCGAGAGCGCTTCGGCGACGGCGTGACGACCGAGCGCCACCCGATCGAGGGCCCCTCGGCCACCTACGACTGGGGAGCGCTGCTCGAGCGAGTCGACGAGTTCGCCGCGTCCACCTCGGCCGATTGGATCGTCCACCACGACGCCGACGAACGCCGTCGCTCTCCCTGGCCCGGGGTGAGCCTCCGCGATGCCATCTGGTTCGTGCACCGGTCCGGGTGGACGGCAATCGACTTCACCGTGGTGAACTTCGTTCCGGTCGACGAGTCCTGGCGCGCCGGAGCCGAGCTCGAGTCGGCGTTCATGCACTGGGAGTTCGGTCGCAACCCTGGTCACGCCAGCCAGGTGAAGGCCTGGCGCAACCCTCGGGTACCAGTCGGCCTCGCCGAGCACGGCGGCCACGACATCGATTTCGCCGAGCGTCGGGTCTATCCGTACAACTTCCTCCTCAAGCACTATCCGATCCGCTCGACCGAACAGGGTCGCCGAAAGATCGACCGCGACCGCCGCCAGCGATGGAACGCGGACGAGCGTGCGGCGGGGTGGCACACCCAGTACGACGCAGTCGACACCGACGCGGCGTTGTGCCGGTCCCCGGAGGACACCATCGTCTGGACCGACCGCACCCGGATCGAGATGCTCACCGAGTTCGTCGCTCGGGTCGGTATCGAGGGTTTCCCCTCAGCCTGAGCGGCCCGGCGTCTCCGTTCCGGCCCGAGGCGACACGACCACGTCCGTCGAGGCCCGACCATCTGATCTGGCGTGCCGACGCAGGGCGCTATCCTGACGCCATCGATGGGTCGGCCTGTCGTAGGTGTGCCCGGAGGACCCGTGTTCGCGTCGTTGCTGTTCATGGTCTTCGGGCTCGCTCTCCTGGCGTATGCCTCCGATCAGTTCGTCATCGGTGCCGCCCGTGTGGCGTTGATCCTGCAGGTGGCGCCGCTCGTCGTCGGCGTCGTGGTCGTCGGCTTCGGCACGAGCGCCCCGAGATGCTCGTCTCGGTCCTTGCCGCAGTGGGCGACGAGCCCGAGGTGGCCGTCGGCAACGTGGTGGGATCGAACCTCGTCAACCTCACCCTCATCCTCGGTGTCGGCGCCCTGATGTGTCCGCTGATCGTCGAGTCCCGGGTGGTACGGCGCGAAGCCCCGATGGTGGTGGCGGCGACGATCCTGTTCGCCGTCACCGTCCAGGACGGCTTCACCCGCATCGAGGGCCTCGTGCTCCTGGCGGCGATGGCAGCGGCGATGGTCATCGTGTTCGGAGGCGCACGCAGCGCCGGCACCGACCCGATCGGCCCCGAGACCGTCGAACTCGCCGACCCGTTCATCACCGGATGGGCCCTGAGGCCGTCCGCACGCTCTTGGGTCTCGCCGGCACGGTCGCGGGCGCCCAGCTCCTGCTGACGGGAGCGCTGGATCTGGCCGATCGGGCGGGTCTCGGCGAGCGGGTTCGTCGGTGCCACGTTGGTGGCGATCGGCACCTCGTTGCCGGAGCTGGTGACCGTCGTGCAGTCGGCTCGACGAGGCGAGACCGACCTGATCGTCGGCAACCTGTTGGGTCGAACCTGTTCAATGCCCTCGCGGTCGCCGGACTCGCGGCGATCATCGCTCCGGCGCCGCTGGTCGACGCCGCGAATCTCACGACCGTGGCCGCAGGGGCTGCGCTCGTGGTCGCCATCGTCGCCTGGGCGACGATGCGGACCGGCTACCTGATCTCGCGGCGCGAAGGCATCGTCCTCGTCATCGGCTACCTGGTGATGGTGCCGTTCTTGACGTGACGTCCCGACGGTGAACGCTGGTCGGCGACCAGGGCCGAACCGGCGACGCGATCGCCGGTGCGACGGCGCGCATGTCGTCTCGACACGCCGTTAGCATCTCGTGACCGACGGTCAGCCCGTCGTGTGTTCCCCTCGGAGGACCCCGTGCTGATGTCGATCTTGACATGGTCGTCGGGCTCGGACTGTTGGCGTACGCGTCGGATCAGTTCGTCATCGGCGCCGCCCGTGTGGCGTTGATCCTGAAGGTCGCGCCGTTGGTCGTCGGTGTCGTGGTCGTCGGTTTCGGCACCAGCGCTCCCGAGATGCTCGTCTCGGTGCTGGCGGCCATCGGCGACGAGCCCGAGGTGGCGGTCGGCAATGTCGTCGGCTCGAACCTCGCCAACCTCACCCTGATCCTCGGGATCGGTTCCCTGCTGTGCCCGATGGTGGTGCAGTCGAAGGTCGTGCGCCGCGAGGCGCCGATGGTGATCGCAGCCACGGTCCTGTTCGCCGTCACCGTCCAGGACGGGTTCACCCGGGTCGAGGGCGTCATCTTGTTGGCCGCCATGATCGGCGCACTGAGCCTCGTGCTGGTCGGGTCACGGTCGGGTGGCGAGGATCCCCTCGGGCCCGAGCCGTCGAGCTCGCCGATCCGATCGCATCACCGGCTCGGGCCCGGAGTCGCTGCGGACGCTCGCCGGACTGATCGGTACGGTCGCCGGGGCGCAGCTCCTGTTGACCGGCGCGCTCGATCTCGCCGATCGGGCGGGTCTCGGCAGCGGCTTCGTCGGCGCCACCCTCGTGGCCTTCGGCACGTCGCTGCCCGAGTTGGTCACGGTCGTCCAGTCGGCCCGTCGGAACGAGACCGACCTGATCGTGGGGAACCTGCTTGGGATCGAATCTGTTCAATGCCCTGGCGGTGTCGGGACTGGCGGGCGTCGTGGCCCCGGCGGTGATCGACGCGCCGAACCTGACGACGGTGGCGACGGCTGCGGCCCTGGTCGTCGCCGTCGTCGCGTGGGTGATGATGCGCACCGGGTTGCTGGTGTCACGCCGCGAGGGGCTGCGTGCTGCTGGCGTCTATGCTGGCACGTTGCCGTTCCTGACGTGAGGATCGGTTTGCTCGCGGACCGACTTCGGCACGTGCTGGGCGGTCGGTCCCAGGGTGCGACAGGCGACCTCGGCGTTTCGACCCGGTCTCGAACAGGTGTCGTGCGATCGGGTGCCGATCGGTGCAGTCGAAAGGCAGGACGAACGGACACGGAGCGGGTCGTGGGGCTGGCGTCACCGAGGAACATCGGCATCGTTGCGGTCATCGCCGTGGCCGCGGTCTCGTTCCCGGCGTGCCGGGTCTGATCGGTGGCGCCCCGGCCGAGGACGCTGCCGCCGCTGCGCTGCCGCCCGCGCCCGAGATCGTCGAGGTCGGTCACCGGCGAGCCGGTCGGCCCCGACGACGGACTCATCCGATTGATCGTCACGCCGGCCGGCGCGGATCCGGCGGCGACGCCGACTCGTCCGACAGTCGACCGAGCCGGAGACGACCGACGACGACCGCTCGGGCGACGCCCCTCGACCAGACCCGTCGACCGAGACCGAGGGCACCGCCGACAGCCGGAGAGTCGGGTGCTCTCGCCGTCGACGTCGAGGCCGATGCCGACGTCGCGGGTTCGCGCCGCCGATCTGCCGGCGAGGACCGGTTGGCGACCGACGAGGCCCCCGGCACCGACGCCGAGCCGGGACGGATCGATCCCGACGTGTTGTCACAGCTCACCGATGGCGCGGTCCTGCATCTGGATCGGCAGGAATCGTCCCTGGGCGATCTTCGCCGACGGCACCCGGGTGCCGCTGTTCCCCTCGGGTGATGGCGAACGACGGCTCGCCGAGAAGCGGCAGGCAACGGCAGACGACCGAGCGCGTGACCCGTGCCGAGGACGCAGCCGTCGCTGATGCGGAGGGCGATGCCGCCGGGAACACCCGACGTCCGTCCGGCCGGCACCGGCGGCAGAGCCCGAGACGATGCCCGCCGACAGCGTCGGTCACCCGCTCATGGATCGAGATCGCCACCTGCCCGGCGTCCGCCGGGTCGTGGCGCTGGGTGACGGGACCTACGCCGTCGACCCTCGAGGATCCCGCCGTGCTCGACGGCTTCGACGTCGAGGTCGTCGACGACATCCCGATGGGCATCGGCAGCGAACCCTACGAGGGCTACCAGTGGGCCCTCGACAACACCGGCTACAACCTCGACGCCAGTCGGCGCCTACCCGGTGCCCGCACAGCGTGCCGACGCCGACATCGACGGTGTCGAGGCCCGCGCGGGTGCGACCGGCCGCGGGCGTCGTGGTCGCGGTGATCGACAGCGGCGTCGACTTCTCCCATCCGGACCTGGCACCGGCCCGGTGGACCAACGACGACGAGGACTGCACGAACGGGATCGACGACGACGCCAACGGGTTCGTCGACGACTGCCACGGCTGGGACTTCGCCTACGAGGACGACACGCCGTTCAACCGTGGCGCCCACGCCCACGGCACCCACGTCGCCGGGATCATCGCGGCCGCCATCGACGGCCAGGGCATCGCCGGCGTCGCGCCCGACGCCGAGATCATGGACCTCAACGTCGGGAACGATCACCGCGTCGGGCCAACCGGGCATCACGATGAGCGCTGTCGCCCGGGCCATTCGCTACGCCATCGACAACGGCGCGGACGTCGTCAACCTGTCACTCGGCACGTCGCCCGGTTCGCCCCGAGAGGCCAGCGCCCCGGTCGAGTCGGCCATCCGTCACGCCGAGGCCAACGGTGTGCTGGTCGTCGCCGCCGCGGGCAACGACGGGGTGAGTCTCGACAACGGACCGGGCTGGCCGGCGGGCTACGAGATGTCGAACATGATCACCGTCGGGGCATCGTCGCCATCGGACACCCGTGCCGACTTCAGCAACTGGGGGCGGGTCGTCGACATCTTCGCTCCCGGCGAGCTGATCCTGTCGACGGTGCCGGTCGCGCAGGGCCGGTGGAACTTCATGTCCGGGACGTCGCAGGCCACGCCGATCGTCGCGGCGGCGGCTGCGCTGGTGCTCGACGACGTGACCGGGTCTGCCGCCGGCCGAGGTCCGGGCCCGACTCGTCGCGGCAGCGGACCGCAACGATGCGCTCATGGCTCATCGTGGCCGATGGGGTTCGGCTCAATGCCGGAGTCGCCGTCGGCGAGGGCTCGACCCGAGCACCGGCTGGCCGATGTGCGCCGTGCGCATCGACGGTCTGTCGACGGTGGGTGCCGACGCGCCCGATCGAGGCCGATATCGACATCGCCGTGCCCGCCGCGTTCGCGCCGGCGACGCAGTACTCGTGGCAGCGACGGTGTTCGTGTCGCTGCCCGACGGTGTTGCCGACCTGATCGGCCATGAGGTCCGGGTCGACGGCAGAGCTCACCGAGTCGGACGATCTCGGTGCGGTCGACCTCGGGATCGAGGGATCCGGCACCGTCTCGTTGGCGACCCGCTGCCTGCAGGGTTCCTATGCCCTGATGCTCGAAGCCGTGCCGAGGACGATCCGGGCCAACGCCTCGGCGCACCGAAGGTGGTGTCGTTCACGGTCGACGCCGCCGGAACGGACGCCGCGGGCGACGGCGCGCAGGCGCCTGCGAACCCTCCCGGCGCCTCGCCGACCGAGGCGGCAACGGCTCGCCTGGCTCGGGCGGTCCGGTGGCGCAGGCGACGCGCAGGCGGGGTCGCCTCCGCCAGCGAGCGCTCGGGTCCGGGAGCGGCGCCGGGTCTCGTGGGGCGTCCGGGTCGGTCGATGCGCCGGCTCGAGGCTCGAACGGCGGCGACCGTGGCTCTGGCGACGCGCGTCACGGGCGGAGGCTCCGACGGGTCGCGTCCGATCCGGCGACGGTGGCATGTCCTCCGGCGGCTCACGACAGGTCACGGTCGAGGCCCGTGGCGGCGGGGGATCCGGTTCGGGCGGTTCGGCATCGGCGGGGTCGGGCGGCCGTGGAACCTCGGGTTCATCGACCGGCGCCGGACCAACGGTCAGCGAGCCGCCGTCGCCACCGGCGCCCGTCGCGTCAGGGGGCACTGGGCGATCGACGTCGTCAGCCCGCACTACGGTCCCGTCGGCAGCACCACGACGGTGCAGCTCGATCGGCCGGCTTCCCGTCGCCAGCTATGTCTGGTTCGGCGACCGTCGCCGGCAACGGTGCTGGTGGCATCGGACCGGATGATGGTGGTCCTCGCCCCCGCACAGCCGCAGCGGGCACCGTCGACATCTCGCTGCGCCGCACCGGCGACGGCACCGTGTTGACGCCAACCCGGTGGGTTCACCTACCTGGCCGAACCGGGACGCGCCGGCGACGGCGCGCTGGCGCCGGCTCGTTCGAACCGGCGGCGGAGCGGCGACGGGAGCGGATCGACGCCGGGCGTGCCGGCGGATCGACGCCCGCCGGTGGCAGCGGGAGTGGCGGTGCGCAGCAGGCGCCGGCAGCGCACCGGGCGGCGGCGCCGGTGGCGAAGCACCGGGGAGCGGGAGCGACGAGCAGCGGCCGAGTCGGCTGGATCACAGCGCCCTCGCCGGACCGACATCGATGCCCGGCAGTCCCGCGGTCGCGGCGGCGGCGAGGTCGTCGATCTCGGCAACGGATTGCGTGGGGTGATCCTCGACGGGGTCGATCCCGTTGCGGGTGCGCGCACCGTGCTCGACGGATCCCTGTCGCGTGACGCCCTGGGGCTGAGTCCGAGCGCCCCGACCCGCACCGCCGGTCGTCGGATCGGCACACCGGCCGAGCGCGTTCTGGCGCCGAGAATGGCTGCCAGGGCGACCGTTCTCGGCGCCGGACCCTTCGGTGCGCCGGACCGGCACGGATGGGCCGCCGAGCGTCGTGACAGACTCCCGTCATGGATGCGCACGACGCAGCAACACCCGACCCCGCCCGAGCCCTGCGGCGCGCAAGGCCGCCACCGACACGACGGCTGCCCGCAACGCCCGCTCCGCCGCGGTGCTCTCCCTCGACGATCCGGGCGATCACGAACGCGCCAATCGGGGCCTGATCGCCACCCACCCCACCGGCCGGATCGCCCGCGGCGATCGGGTCGTCTGGGACACCGCACGCCACGACTTCCTCCGTGGTGCGACCGGATCGACCGGTGCCGCCGACGCGCCCGCAGCCCGACGCCCCCGACACCGTGCATCCGAGCCTGTGGCGCCAGGCGCAACTCAACGCCATCCACGGCCTGTTCGAGGTCGCGCCCGGCATCTGGCAGGCCCGTGGCTACGACCTGTCGAACATCACGCTTCATCGCCGGTGACGACGGCTGGATCGTCATCGACCCGCTCACCACCGCCGAGACCGCTGCTGCCTGCCTCGAGCTCGCCAACACGACGCTCGGCGCCCGACCCGTCACCGCCGTCATCCACACCCACAGCCACATCGACCACTTCGGCGGCGTGCTCGGCGTGGTCGACGCCGGCCGACGTCGACGCCGGCCGGGTGCCGATCATCGCGCCCGAGGGGTTCCTGGCCGAGGCCGTCGCCGAGAACGTCATCGCCGGCCCCGCGATGTTGCGGCGCAGCGCCTACATGTACGGGATGATGCTGGCGCCCGGGCCCGACGGCCACGTCGACTGCGGGCTCGGCAAGGCCACCCCGATGGGTTCGGTCGCCATCCTCGCGCCCACCGTCGAGATCTCGACCACCGGCACCGAGATGGTCGTCGACGGTGTCCGCATCGTGTTCCAGAACACGCCGGGCTCCGAGGCGCCGGCCGAGATGAACTTCTTCTTCCCGGACCACGGCTGGCTGTGCATGGCCGAGAACTGCAGCCACACGATGCACAACCTCTACACGCCCCGCGGCGCCCAGGTCCGCGACGCGCTGGTGTGGAGCAAGTACATCGGCGAGGCGCTCGAGCTGTTCGGCGACGACACCGACATCATGTTCGCCTCCCATCACTGGCCTCGCTGGGGCCGCGACGACGTCCGGGACTTCCTGGTCCGCCAGCGCGACGTCTACCGCTGGCTGCACGACCAGACCATGCGCCTCGCCAACCACGGCGAGACCGCCGTCGAGATCGCCGAAGAGCTGGAGCTCCCGCCCGAGTTCTCGGCCAACGGCGACACCCGCCCCTACTACGGCACCGTCAGCCACAACGCGAAGGCCGTCTACCAGCGCTACCTGGGGTGGTTCGACGCCAACCCGGCCAACCTCCAGCCGCTGCCGCCGGTCGAGGCGTCGGTGCGCTACGTCGAGTTCATGGGCGGCGCCGACGCGGTGCTCGCCAAGGCGCGGGTCTCGCTTCGACGACGGCGACTACCGCTGGGTCGCGCAGGTCGTCAACCACGTCGTGTTCGCCGAACCCGACCAACATCGCGGCCCGAGCGCTGCAGGCCGACGCCCTCGAGCAGCTCGGCTACCAGGCCGAGTCGGGCCCGTGGCGCAACTTCTACCTCACCGGCGCCCACGAGCTCCGCCACGGCACCCCGCCGCCGGGACCGCCCGTCATGCGACGGTCGATGATGGCGGCGCTGACCATCGAGCAGATCTTCGACGCCATCGGGGTGCGTCTCAAGGCCGACGAGGTCGCCGGGATCGACGTCCGCATCAACTGGCGCTTCACCGACATCGGCGAGGATCACGTACTCGGCCTGGCGAACCGCGCCCTCCACCACGTGCCGGGCCGCCACGACCCCGATGCGGCAGCGACGGTGACGCTCACCAAGGCCGTGCTCGGCGATCTGATGGGCGGCGCCCGCACCTTCGCCGACGCCGCAGCTGCAGGCGACATCGAGATCGCCGGAGATCCGTCGGCGCTGCTCGACATCTTCGGGCACCTCGACACGTTCACGGCGGCGTTCGCCATCATCGAACCATGACCGGACGGCCCTGCCGCGTCGATCCGCGAGAATGCGCCCATGAGCGATCCCGTGCTCGACCAGCTGCGCGCCCTCGGCCTCTCCCACGAGGTCGTCGCCTGCGATCCCGATCTCGCCGACACCGAAGCCTTCTGCGCCGCCTACGGCTATGACCCGTCCGAGTCCGCAAACGCCATCGTCGTCGCCGGCAAGGGCGACCCGCCGGTCCACACCATGTGTCTGGTTCTGGCCGACAGCCGCCTCGCCGTCAACACGGTCGTGCGCAAGAAGCTGGGCGTCCGCAAGTGCTCGTTCGCATCGCCCGAGGCCACGGTCGAGCTCACCGGCATGCAGATCGGCGGGGTCACGCCCTTCGGCACCACCACCGACCTGCCGTTGTGGATCGACTCGCGGGTCATGGCCTGCGAACAGGTGATCATCGGCGGCGGCTAGCGGGACCGCAAGCTCCTGGTCCCGCCGGCGACACTGGCGGCGCATCCTCGCGCCGAGGTCGTCGAGGGCCTCGCCGGCGTCGTCGAGCTGGGTCCGACGTCGTAGTCCCACGTGTCGGCGTCCGGCCCGGTCCGGACCGGAGGTGGGTGGTCCGGCCGGGTCGGCGAATCCCGCCGTGTGGCAGAATGGCGGGGTTCGCAATCCAAGGGGGTGCTCGGTGGCCACCGAGACGAAACGTTCGTTCTGTCGGATCTGTCATGCGGCGTGCCCGATCAACGTGCACCTCGACGACGGCAAGGTCACCAAGATCACCGGCGTCGACGAGGATCCGCTCTTCCGCGGCTACACCTGCATCAAGGGCCGCCAGCTCCCCGATCAGATCCACCATCCGGACCGGCTGCGGTCGGTGCTCAAGCGCATGCCCGACGGCCACTACGCCGAGATCCCGCTCCGCCCAGGCCTTCGACGAGATCGCCGAGCGCATGGCCGCCATCATCGAACGCGACGGCCCACGCGCCGTCGCCACCTACACCGGCACCGGTGGCTACCAGAACGCACCGTCGGATCCCGTGGCCCGGGCGTTCCACAAGGCCATCGGGTCGATCAGCTACTACACCTCGGTCACCATCGATCAGCCCATGAAGCGCACCGCCGCGATGCGCATGGGTGTCTGGGAGGCCGGCCCGCAGAACTTCGGCGAGATCGACGTGCATGCTGGCCTTCGGGTACAACCCGATGGTCTCGAGCTTCTCGCCCTTCGGCGGGCTGCAGGGCACCGATCCCTTCACCACGCTGCGCGACCGCAAGGCCGAGGGCATGAAGGTCATCGTCGTCGACCCTCGTCGTACCGAACTCGCGACCCAGGCCGACATCCACCTCCAGGTCCGAGCCGGCGAGGACCCGACGCTGATGGCCGCGATGCTCAACGTCATCCGTCAGCGAGGGCATCCACGACGCCGAGTTCTGCGAGGCCCACGTCGCCGACGGTCATCTCGAAGCCCTCGCCGACGCGGTTGCGCCGTTCACTGCCGAGTACGCCGCCGAGCGCTGCGACGTGCCCGCAGACGACATCATCGCTGCGGCCCGCATGTTCGCCGAGGCCCCCAAGGCCCACGCCGGTACCGGGACGGGCCCGTCGATGTCACCGCACCCGAGCCTCATGGAGCACCTGGTCCAGTGCCTCAACGTGGTGACCGGTCGGTTCCTGCGTGAGGGCGAGGTGGGCGAGTCGATGAGCCTGCTGCAGCCCACCGCCCCTCGCCGGGCCCAGGTGCTCGGTCCCTTCGACCCCCTCACCGGTCCCGAGAGCCGGTTCCGCAACCTGCGTGGCTACGGCGGCGAGATGCCGTGCACCACCCTTGCTCAGGAGATCACCGAGCCCGGTGACGGCCAGGTCAAGGCGCTGATCTCCAACGGCGGCAACCCGGTGGCCGCATGGCCGGATCAGACCCGCAGCCTCGAGGCCATGGAGGCGCTCGAGTTGCTGGTCGTCATCGATCACCGCATGACCCAGACCGCGGTCTTCGCCGACTACGTCATCCCGCCGCGGCTCAGCCTCGAACGCGCCGACGTCCCGCCGTTCATGGACCGCTGGTTCCGTGAGCCCTACGCCTGCTACACCCCCGCCGTCGTCGAACCCGAGGGCGACCTCTTCAACGACTGGGAGGTCTACTGGGAGATCGCCGAACGCCTCGGCGTCGAGATGACCCTTCCCGGTGGGACCGATTCCCAGCGGCGGTCCCCGCCCGAGCGACGACGACGTCTTCGATCTCATCTATGCCAAGGCCCGGGTGCCGTTCGACGACGTACGTGCCAAGAACGGCCAGGTGCTGCGCCGAGCTCAAGCCGACGATCGAGCCCGCCGACCGACACCGCCGGCCGGTTCCACATCGGTCTCGCCGACCACATGGCCGAGCTGGCGCAGGTGCACACCGAGGCCACCAGTGGCGAGCGCATGGCCGGCTTCGACCCGGCGGTGCACACGTTCCGCCTCATCAGCCGCCGCCTCAAGACCCACCTCAACTCCCTCGGCGGCGAGCTACCCGGCCTGAATCGCAAGAACCCCACCAACTACGCGTACATGAACCCCGACGACATGGCCGACCTCGGCATCGCCGACGAGGACCTCATCGAGGTCGCATCGCCGCGGGCCGTCGCTCACCGGCGTGGTCAAGGGAGCGACCGACCTGCGGCGCGGCGTCGTGTCGATGGCGCACTCGTGGGGGGCGGCCGGGCTCACCGACGAAAAGGTCCGCGACATCGGCGCGCCCACCAACCGGCTGATCGACGTCGAGAACGGCTTCGACCCCATCACCGGCCAGGCCATCCAGAGCGGAATCCCGGTGTCGGTCACCCCCGTGACCGAAGAGGCCCTGATCCCGGTCTGAGCCGGACCCCGGCGTTCACGGTGCGCACCGAACGTGGCGCCGACTGCCCGGGTCGACGAACTCGTCGACCCACGGCCAGGCGCCGGCTGCACGGTCAGGGTTCGACGGTGTGGGTCCCGGAGAAGGCCACCGGTACGCCGGCGGCGTCATAGGCCGTCACCTGCCAGGTCAACGACGCGACGAACCGGTGGCCGGCGGTGTCGTCGTCACCGCCGAGCGCGACCGAGGTCGTCGAGCCACTCCAGGCCCAGTAGGTCTCCCCGTCGGCGGTCAACACGACGAGGCGGTACTGCGTGGCACCGTCCACGGGCTCCCAGCTCAGGATCGGCCCGTCGTCGGGCCGGATCGGTGGGGGGGTCGTCGCCTCGATGGGTTTCGGCGTCATCGCTGCGGAGGCGTTCCGTTGGACGGAACGATGTTCACCAGCGACGTCGGTCGAGGGCGAGCGGTGACCTGCGAGGGTGACGCCTCAGGTCGACAGCCAGGTGACCGGCGAGTGTGGGTCGGGGTCGTAGCGACAGAAGCGCCCGGTACGGACGCGATGGCGCAGGTGGTCGCCGAGCCAGGGATCGACGCGCTCGATCGCGGCGATGGCACGGGCGATCGAGCGGGTGACGTTCACCCGTGCCCGCTCGCCGGGGTCGTCGAGGCGCCGGCTGCGTCCCCCCAGCCCGAACGCCGCGACCAGTTCGGTCTCGAGGGCATCGAGTTCACCGGCGAGCAGCTCGGCGCGGGCGAGGTCGTGGTCGTCCTCGGCCTGTTGCCGTTCGGCCGACAGGGTCCCATAGCGCTCCTGATAGGCACGGCGGGCGGTCTCGTCGATCATCGGGCCTGCGTCGCTCTGCTGCACGCCGGGGACCTGATTGGCACCGCCGTAGAGGTCCAGCACGTGCCAGTCGGTGCCCGGCCGGGTGACGAGATGGCCGACCATGGCGAGGCCGGCGAGCGCGCCGAGCCGGTTCGGTGACGGGTCGCTGCCGACGAGCCAGCCATCGTCGACCGCCTGGAACCGGACGGTACGCGAGCTCGCTTGGGGTTCGGGCGCTGCGGGGCCGGGCCCCGCCGGTGGCGCGGGTTCGAGGAACACGTCGCCCATGTCGATCTCGGCGGCGAGGCGGCGCCCCTCGGCTTCGTGTGCCTCAGCATCATCGAGCGCACCCGCATACCGCAGTACCACGGCGAGGGCCAGGTGGCTTCGTGCCGCCCATGGGGGTGCCTGCATGCGTTCGGCGATGGCGATGCTGCGCCGGAGTGCGTCCTGGGCGCCGTCGAGATCGCCGAGGTGGAACCGCAACAGCCCGATGATGCGGTCGTAGGCCCCGAACCAGGGCGCCGCTGCGGCGGCGGGGATCAGGCACTGGCCTTCGAAGGGCTCGATACGTGCGAGCAGTTCGCCACAGCGCCGGTGGCCGACCGCGGCTGCGGCCTCGCCACCGACGGCGATGATCACCGGCCACAGATGATCGGACTCGGCCGCGTCGAGATCGCCGATGACATCATCGAGCAGGTTGGCTGCCCGGTCGTGGTCGCCCGCTGACGCGGCTGCCCAGGCGAATGCGCTGCGCAGCGCCGGGTCGGCGACCACGGCGATGATCGGCTCGAACTCGGCGAGGGCGTCCATCACGCCGCCGCGATCGAACGCAACGATGATGCCGAAGAACTCGAGGGTGGGCGCACGCACCCCGAGCGCCTCCAGCTCGGCGATCGCCGATGCCAGCACGGCGTCGGCGTCGTCGTAGCGGCCTTCGAGCGCGGCCAGGCCGGCTTCGCGCAGCGCCGTGTGCTCGCGAAGGCCGACGGTGGGTGCGGCGTCGTAGCGCACGATCAGCGACAGCGCCGCGATGCGATCACCACGGGCGAGCGCATCGCAGACCGCCAGACGTTGGCAGCGGCCGATCAGCTCGTCGTCGCCGGTTCCCGCGGCGAACTCCAGGGCCATGCGCGAGTCGTGGGAGCGCTCGTCGAGGCGGCTGGGTTCGGCGATGAGCGCTCGCCGGCGGGCGAGGTGCGCCTCGGCCCGCAGCAGCGCATCGCCGGACTCTTCCGCAGCAGCGACGGCAGCGTTCGCGGCGTCGAGGTGGGCGGGCTCCCAGCCCGAGATCTCGCCCGCTCCGACCAGTGCGCAGCCGAGGACGGCCCGGTCCTCGGCGTCGGGCGACGCACCGAGCCAGGTGGTCGACAGCTCGACCAGCGCCTGGCTGTTGAGCGTCGACGCGTTCGGCTCCTCGCGCCACCGCAGCCGGGTGTAGGCGCGGACGAACTGTCGACGCAGCGCAGGGGAGAGGCCGTCGGGACGCGTCACGATGGTCTGCAAGGCGAGCTCGGCCTCGGAGATCCGGCCGGCCCAGCCCAGGGCACGGACGTGGCGCAGGATCGCGGTGGCCACCTCGTCGTCGGTGCCGTGGATGTCGGCAGCCTGTGCTGCGAAACCGGCCAGGTCGACGGCCTCGATGAGCGCGCCCGACGCCAACGCGTCGTCGGCGGCGCGCGCCGCGAGCGTGCCGGCCGCAGCGGTGGGTGGGCCATCGAGGCTCGCCTGGACATGGGGGATGGTCGCCAGCGGGTCGGCCCCGGTCGCCTGGAGCACCTGCGCGACCGCGGCGTGGACCTGCCGGCGCCGGCGAGGGCCGAGCGTGTCGACCATGAGTTCGCGCATGAGCGGATGTGCGAAGGCGACCGACTCCTGGTCGATGTCGAGTACGCCGTCGATCAACGAGCCGGTGGGCGGAAGGACGGGGGTCTGCTCGCCCAGCGCGTCCAGGACGGCTTCGATGCGGCGGCGGTCACTGCGCACCCCGAGGACCGATGCGACGTCGACGAGCGGCTGGAGGTCGGCTCGGACGTCGGCGACCTCGGCCCGCAGCAGTGACGACAGGCTCGGTGTGAGCTGGTCGCGGTGCACGCCGTGTTCGATGAGACGTCGGGCGAAGAGCGGATTGCCGTCGGTGCGCCGACGCAGGTCCTCGGCCTCCTCGTCGGTGAGCGACACTCCCGCCGCGTCGGCCAGCGACGCGATCGCCTCGCTGTCGAGACCCTCGAGAGCGACGACGTCGCCACGCCAGCCCGTCAGGTGATCGGTGCTCGGCCGGGTCGTCGCGACGACGAGCCACGGAGCCGATGCGGCGCGTTGGGCGAGAAACTTCAGGAGGTCGACCGATGCGCTGTCGGCATCGTGGAGGTCCTCGAGCACGATGAGGCAGGGCGACCCAGCCGACGCGTCTTCGAGAAGGCGGGCGAATTCCCGATAGCGCGCCAGCGGCGACAGCGACGCCGATGCGACCTCGGTGCGGTCGAGCGGCATTGCGATGCCGGCTCGGCGGCGGC
The DNA here is from genome assembly GCA_963716795.1 of uncultured Acidimicrobiaceae bacterium. Classification (GTDB taxonomy): domain Bacteria; phylum Actinomycetota; class Acidimicrobiia; order Acidimicrobiales; family UBA8592; genus CAVQUE01. The sequence goes on from CAVQUE010000015.1 coordinate 1,202,234, forward strand.
TGTCGTCGAGGTCTTCGAGGGCGTGCAGCCACGGTTCGAGGGGGCCGGCGCCGAGCTCGGACACCCAGCCCGCGGACCCACAGCAGACGCCGTCTGCCTCTGCGGCGGCGCGGAGGTGCTCGACGAAGGTCGTCTTGCCGATGCCGACCGTGCCGACGACCAGGACGACACCACCCGCCGGCTGCGCTTGGGGCTGGGTCAGACGCGCGAGGAGTCGACGGTGCGCGCCCTCGCGCGTGTGAGATCTCCCACCGACCTGCATGGGTGCGAACCGTACTGCGGGTGCCGGGCGGACCAGGCGCCCACAGTGGGGTCGATCGATCAGCCCTGGAGGCGGGCCACGACCTCGCCGAACTCTCGCACCGTGTCGGCGATGATGTCGGCGACGGGGCGGACCTCGTCGATGCGGCCGCAGACCTGACCGGTCAACGCCAGGGCGGCGTTCATGTCGCCACCGAAGTACAACGCCATGGCATCGCCGAAGTCGCCGAACACGTTGTGGGTGGCGTCGATGAGGTTCTCGGTGCGGTCGGTTCGTAGCGCCCGGAGCGCAGGCGAGTGCTTCTGGTTGAGGAACAGGGTGTCGGTCTCGGCGGCATCGACGATCGCCTGTTTCCAGTTGTCGTGCACCGGCGATTCGAGCGCCGACACCATCCGGGTGCCCATCTGGACGCCCTCGGCCCCCAGCGCGAACGCCGCCGCCATGGACGCGCCGTCGGTGATCCCACCGGCGGCGATGATCGGGACGTCGACGTGGCTGCGGATGAGTGGCAGCAGGACCATCGACGCGACCGGAGTGGGCGACTTGAAGCCGCCGCCCTCGCCGCCCTCGACGACGAGGCCGTCGACGCCGGCATCGACGGCTTTCTTGGCGGCGGCCAGCGTGGGGACGACGTGGTAGACGGTCAGCCCGGCCTCTTTGAGGACGCCGGTGTACTTGGTGGGCGACCCGGCCGAGGTGGTCACGAACTTCACGCCCTGGTCGATGACGAACTCGGCGATGCTCGGATCACGCACGAATGCCTGGGCGATGTTGACCCCGAACGGGGCGTCGGTGAGGTCGCGCATCTTGCGGATCTCGTCCTTGACGGCGTCGAGTTCGCCCGAGGAGGTCTCGATGATCCCGCAGGCGCCTGCCTGGGACACCGCTGATGCGAGTTGGCTGCGGGCGATCCACCCCATGGGGGCCTGCACGATGGGGATCGGCACGCCGAGGTCGCGGGCGACGCGGTTGTCGAAGGCCGGGTGAGGATGGGCGGTGGTGGCGGTGTCGGTCATCAGTCGCGGACCTTCAGGAGTTGCTTGCCGAGGTTGGCGCCCTCGAACAGGCCCCGGAGGGTGGCGGGGCAGTTCTCGAGGCCCTCGGCGACCTGTTCGGCGTAGACGATGTCGCCGTTGGCGACCCATTCGGAGATCGCCTTGATGCCCTCGGCGTAGCGGCTCATGTAGTCGATGACGATGAAGCCCTCCATCCGGGCCCGCATGATGACCAGCTGCATGTAGTTGCGCGGACCTGGCGGGAGCTCCTCGACGCCGTAGCCCGACGAGATGCCGCCGCAGAGCACGATTCGAGCGTTCATGGCGATGGTCGCGAGCGCAGCTTCGAGGGTGGGGCCACCGACGTTGTCGAAGTAGAGGTTCAACCCGTCGGGTGCGAGCTCACGCAGGCGGGCCTGGGTGTCTTCGTTCTTGTAGTCGATGCAGGCGTCGGCGCCGGCGACGTCGGTGACCCACTCGCACTTGCGGGGGCCGCCCGCCGACCCGATGACGGTGGCGCCCTTGAGCTTGGCGATCTGGAGGGCGATCGATCCGGTCGAGCCCGCGGCGCCGGACACGAAGACGGTCTCGCCGGCTTCGGGCTTGCCGAGGTCGAGCATCCCGAAGTAGGCGGTCATGCCGGTGGTGCCGTAGATGCTCATCACCGCCTGGGGTGGGATGCCGTCGGGGACCTTGTTGATCCCGAACCCGATGCCGGGTCCCTGCACGGAGTAGTCCTGCCAGCCGAGCAGGCCGCTGACCCAGTCGCCCTCGGCGAAGGCGGGGTCGTTCGACGCGACGACGCGGCCGACGCCGCTGGCACGCATCGGATCGCCCAGCGGGACCGGTGGGATGTAGCTGGGCACGTCGTTGAGCCAGCCGCGCTGGGTGGGGTCGAACCCGATCCACACGGTCTCGACGAGGACCTGACCCGGTCCGGGTTCGGGGACGGGTCCGGTGCGGAGTTCGAAGTGCTCGTCGCCGACGGGTCCGACCGGACGTTCGACGAGGATGAGCTGACGGTTCTGGGCTTCGGTCATCGGGTCAGCCTCGCGCATTCGCGCCCTGCGTGCCCGGCTCGTCGGGTCCCGGTGGGCAGGGGCACCCGGATGTCCCGACGGGGTCGCCGTCGCGTTCCGGCCGGTCTCGGCTGCGACGGCTATGCGCTGCAGGTCGTGCGATGGGACAACGACCCATCGTGGCGGCGGCCGAAGCGGTACCCGGACCCATTGCGTTCGCCGCCCGATCCGTCACCATGGAATGCGAGCGGTACCAAACCGTGCAGCATGCGAAGGAGGCGATCATGGGGATCTTCGGACCCAAGCGGAGGTCGGCGCGGGCCGACGCCGAGCGATGCCGCCACTGCGGGAGCGCGAACATCGCAGTGGGCTACGTCGACCGGGTGACGGTCACCGTCACCCGTCGATGCGACGACTGTGCAACCGAGTGGCGCGAGCCGTTCGTCGATCTGACCGCAGTCGGTCCAGTGGTGAGCGGCCGCCGCTGAGTCCGCCGTGGTGGCCCCGATCTCGTTCGGCTGATCCACCTCCACGGTGGAGGATCATCACGAGATCTGGCTGGGACGGGCACAGCGCTGTCCGATTTCCGCCAGGTTCTCGGCTGGTGATCCGCCACACTGAGGTCCATGAACGGACCCGGCATCCCAGCTGCAGCATCGCAGGACCGCAGTGCCGGCTCGTCACTGCCGGCAGCCGAGGACTGCTACCGGGTGGTGCTCGCCCGAGATGCCCGGTTCGACGGATGGTTCTGGTTCGGCGTGACCACGACCGGCATCTACTGCCGTCCGAGCTGCCCCACACCGGTCCATCCGCGCCCCGAACACACCACATTCCATGCCAGCGCCGCGGCGGCGCAACGCCAGGGGTACCGAGCCTGCAAGCGGTGTCGCCCGGACGCGTCGCCGGGTTCGCCGATGTGGGACCGAGACCAGGACCTGGTCGGGCGGGCCATGCGCCTGATCGCCGACGGTGTGGTCGAACGTGACGGCGTCGGTGGATTGGCGATGCAGCTCGGGGTGAGCACCCGCCATCTCGATCGTGTCCTCGACGCCCGCGTCGGTGCCGGGCCCCTCGCCATCGCCCGAGCCCAACGGGCCCAGACGGCGCGGGTGCTGATCGAGACGACCGACCTCCGCTTCTCCGACATCGCATTCGCATCGGGGTTCGCCAGCATCCGCCAGTTCAACGACACCGTCCGAGCCGTCTTCGACCGGACCCCGACGCAGCTCCGCTCAGTCGCCAGGAAGCGACCGAGCACCCGACCGGCGCAGCCGTCGGCCACATCGGACGCAGCAGGCGGCGTGCCGCTCGCCCTGCGCCTCGCGCACCGATCGCCCCTGGCCGCCCCCGAGCTGATCGGTTGGTTCGCCGGTCACCAGATCCCGCGCGTGCAACGCGTGGAGGGTGAGACGATCATCCGGACACTGCGCCTCGCCCACGGCCCGGGCGTCGCCCACCTCTCCTTGGGCGAGGGCCACGTCCGTTGCGACCTCCGCATCGACGATGTGCGCGATCTCTCTGCGGCTGTGGAGCGGTGCCGACGTCTGCTCGACCTCGACGCCGATGTCGCAGCCATCGACACCGACCTCGGCGCCGACCCCGTGCTCGCACCCGTCGTGGCCGCGTGTCCGGGGTTGCGGACTCCGGGGTCGGTCGACGGGTTCGAGACGGCGGTGCTGGCGCTCGCGGGCCAGCAGGTCTCGGTTGCTTCGGCGTGTGCAACGGTCGGGCGACTCATCGACCGCCTGGGCGCAGAGATCGATGCCGACCTGCGCGTCTTCCCGGCACCCGACGCAGTGGTCGACGCCGACCTCGACGGCCTGGGGTTCACCGCCAGAACCCGAGACGCCGTGCGCACCCTTGCGCGGTTGTGCGTCGATGGGATGTCACTCGATCCCGGCGCCGACCGCGACGAGGTCCGGCGCCGCCTCCTCGAGATCCGTGGCGTCGGGCCGTGGACCGCCGACTACGTCTGTCTGCGGGCGCTGCGCGACCCCGATGTGTTCCTGGTCGGCGACCTGATCGTGCGTCGACGAGCCGCATCGCTGGGCCTGCCCCACGATCCGGCGGCGCTCGCTGCTGTTGCCGAGCGGTGGTCGCCGTGGCGAACGTATGCCACCCATCACCTGTGGCAGTTGGAGCTCGATGCCCGAGCCGGTGGTCGGAGCCCCCGTGGGTAACCGATTCGCGACCGCCTGTCCGGCCGACCGACCACCGCACCCCCGCCCGCATTCGCACCCGCCCTGCACCCGCACGCGCACTGGAGCCTTCCGATGACCGACCCCGCACCTTCCACGCACAGCGCAATCGACGTCACGACCGACTCGTCGAGCGACGCAGACATCGCGGCGTCCACTGCAGGCGCGCCCGCCGCCGGAGTCCAGCCGGGCGAGTCGGTGCTCGCGAGCGCGCACCTACGGGAGTCCGCTCGGACAGCTCAGTACTGATCGCCGGTGCGGGTGGGCTGTGTGCAGTGTTGTGGCCCGACGACGACCGTCCGGTGTTGGTCGGCGCACGCCTCGACGCACGGACCCTGGCCGAGCCCATCGATGCCGACGAACGGGCCGAGGACGGTGGGCGCGTCGAGTGGCGGCACTGGCGACGCCGAGCCGCGAGCGGCGGCGCACTGGCACGGGAGGCCGAGGCGATCCTCGACGAAACGGTGCGCCAGCTCGACGAGTACTTCACCGGCACGCGCCGCCGTTTCGATCTGACGCTCGATCCGGTCGGGACCGAGTTCCAGGTGGCGGTGTGGCGGTCGCTCGCCGAGATCGCCTACGGCGAGACCGCGACCTACGGCGAGCAGGCCGCCCGGATCGGACGGCCGACCGCGGTCCGGGCCGTCGGTGCGGCGAACGGTCGCAACCCGCTGTCGATCGTGTTGCCGTGTCATCGGGTCGTCGGCAGCGACGGGCGTCTGACCGGTTTCGCGGGTGGCCTCGACGCCAAGGCGTACCTGCTGGACCACGAGGCCCGCCACGACCGCTGGGTCCTGATCCAGCTCAGGTGGCGGTGGTCGCGGCCGCTTCGATGGCGTCGCTCAGCGCGGTGATCGCCGGCACGCCCGAGCCGCAGATACCGGCGTGTCTGGGGCATCCACGACCGGCGGGGGAGCAGCTCGAGCACGGTCAGGTTGCCCGACGCCGTCGGGTAGATGCGGAGTTCGACGCGACGTCGCGTGCCGCCGGGCATGCGGAGCTTGCCGGGGAACACGACGTCGCCGCGGCCGACCGCAGGGGTCGTCGGTGTCGAGGGCGAGCAGTGGACGGCGGCGTGACCGAGCTCGGAGCAGCTCGACGACATCGGTGGCCGTCGATCGGCGTCGCCTGGACGACCTGGGCGATGCGCTTCTGGTTGGTCGACGACCCGGTCGGCAGGTTGTGGCGTGGTGCGTGGCCCTGGGAGGCCCGAATGGAGTCGAGCGTGGACCCGAACGTGGCGACGACGTCGGCGAGGCGGTCGTGGCCGACGACGTGGCCTCGGTCGTCGTGATCGATGGTGGTGCGGGGAACCTTGGCCTCGTCGAGCAGCGCGCTGGCGTCGGCGGTGGCGCTGCTGCTGGTGAAGCCGGACCGGTTGTCGACGAGGGAGCCGCCGGTGCCCGTACGTCTGGCGACCGGCCGGCTGCTGCCCACCGTTGGATCGACATCGTGGCCGCTGCCGGCCGGGGCGTCGTCGCCGAACGTGAAGTCGCGGGGAGCCTGCCCTGGCGCAGTGATCGGGACGATGGCATCGAGACCGTCGATCACGTCGGGGTCCTCGTCGGCTGCCATAGGGACAGTCTGGCGCTCCCAGCCCCTGTTGTCTCGGGTCGAGCGGGCCGGCCGCGTGAGACTTCCGACGGGTGCGCTCGTCTCAGAGCACGCGGTCCAGGACCTCCAGAGCCCGAGCGACCTCGTCGGCGGATGTGTAGTGCACCATCGACAGCCGCACGACCCCGTCGTCGGGGTCGAGCCCGACCGCTCGGGTCAGGCGCGGCGCGTAGAAGCTGCCGTGACCGCACGACACCATCGCCTCGGTGAGCGCGGCGTAGATGTCGGTCGACGACCGCCGCTCGGACCAGAACGCCAGCGTCGGATGCCGGACCTCGGCGTCGGCGCTCGGCGACCCCAGCAGGTGCACGCCGTCGCGGTCGGTCAGCACCTCGACCATCGGGGCCATCAGCTCGGCCTCGTGGGCGCTGAAGAGTTCGAACACCGACCGCATCAGGTCGACGTCGTCGGTGGGCGCCTGGTCGAAGTGGTGGGCGTGGACGGCGTCGTAGTAGTCGATGATCCCCGCGCAGGCTGCGATCTCGGCGTGCTGGGGTCCCGCTGGGACCAGCCGGTACTCGAGGGTCGACCCGTTGAAGTCGTGGTTCTGGTTGGCGACCGTCTCGAGCACCGAACGCCGGACGTACATCATTCCCTGGTGGGGTCCGAAGGTCTTGTAGGTGCTGTAGAGGTAGACGTCGCAGTCGAGCGCCTGCACGTCGACTGCGTGGTGCGGTGCGTGCGACACGCCGTCGACGACGACGAGGCCCCCCACCGCATGGACGCGAGCGGCCAGATCGGCCACCGGATTGATCGTGGCGGCCAGGTTCGAGGCATGGGTGACGGCCAGGACACGCGTGCGGTCGGTGACCAACGCGTCGAGATCGCGCGGGATCGAGGAGGCCGGTCGACCGGATCGACCGTGCCATTCCCGCACGGTGATGCCGGTCGCTGCCAAGCGGCGCCAGGCCCCGATGTTGGCCTCGTGATCCTGGTTGGTGACGATGACTTCGTGGCCGTCGGCCATGCCGGCCCGCAGGGCATGGGCGAGGACGTAGGTGTTCGCCGTGGTCGAGGGCCCGAAATGGATCTCGTTGGGCTCTGCGTTGAAGGTCGCAGCGAGCCGTGCCCGAGCCCGGTCCATGGCTCGTCCGGCTGCGGCCGACGGTCCGAAGTCCCAGTAGGGCTGCACCTTGGTCGCGACGAAGAAGTCGTGGAGCAGGTCGATGACCTGGCCCGCGGCGTAGCTACCGCCGGCGTTCTCGAGGTGCGCCCACCGGCCGGTCTCGGGATGCGCGAACGCGGGAAACTGCGAGCGGACGAAGTCGACGTCGAGGGTCACCATGAGCGCCGAGGCTAGTGCCTCGGCGCTCGGCGCCGGGCCCGGTCGCGGTCGAGTCAGATGACCTCGAGCGCGTCGCCGTCGAACAGCGGGGTCATCGCATGGGCCAGGCGATCGGCCGCGAGCTGGTCGGCAGACGGCGCCGTCCCGTCGAAGGATCTCGGCGGCGTCGCAGGTGAGCTCGAGCAGGCGAGCGTCGCTCGAGGTGTTGAGGAACACCTGGGCGTTGGCCAGCACGAAGTGGACCGCTCGGGTGGCGACGTCGACGTCGTCGATCGGTTCGTACCAGGAGAAGCGCGGCGTGTCGGCGTCGCTCCATCGTCGCCGTGCGAGCGACTTGATGGTCTGCACGGCGACCTGTGCGTTCGGCGCAGACCGCCGAGCAGTTCCTCGACGTCGGCTCGGTAGCCGCCATCTTGGAGCAGCACGTGGTTGTAGGGCATCAGCACCGAAGCGAAGTCGGCTTCGGCCAGCGACCGCAGGTGCATGCGGGCGATGCGTAGGCCATGGCCGGTGACGCCGACGTGGCGCGCACAGCCCCTCGTCGCGTGCGGCGAAGAGCGCGGCGACGGCACCGTCTGGGGCGAACGCGGTGCGCCATTCGTCGTCTTCGACGAGGTTGTGCAGCTGCACGAGGTCGACCGAGTCGACGCCCATGCGTTCGAGGCTGCGTTCGAGACTGGCCCGGGCTTCGGCGCCGGTGCGGTCGCCTGTCTTGGTGGCCAGGAAGACCTGGTCGCGATGGTCGGCGAGCCATGGTGCAAGCCGATCCTCCGAGGCGCCGTAGGAGGCGGCGGTGTCGATGTGGTTGATGCCCCGACGGCGCACGACGTCGAGCGTGGCGTCGGCTCGGTCCTGGCTCATCCCACCGAGCGCAGCGGCTCCGAAGATCAATCGGCTACTGCGGTGGCCGGTTCGGCCGAAGGGGGAGGAGGGAAGCATGGCGACGACGCTAATCGAGTCCTCCGACAGCTGCCCGAAAGACCGCTTGCCCCGGGGGTTACCTTACGGTAACTTAGCGAGATGGACGCGCTGTCGACCGGCAGCGAACGAGTGGCCGTCACCGCCGACGGCCCCGCAGAAAGGACCAGCCGTGACCGAGTTCTCCATGGCACTGAGCGAAGACCAGATCACCCTCCAGAAGTGGGTGCACGACTTCGCCGAGACCGTGATCCGTCCCGCCGGTGAGGAATGGGACGAAAAGGAAGAGTTCCCGTACCCCATCGTGCAGCAGGCAGCCGAGATCGGTCTGTATGGCTGGGAGTTCATGGCCGAGATGATGATGAACGATCCGACCGGGCTGTCGATGCCGGTCGCGATCGAAGAGCTGTTCTGGGGCGACGCCGGCATCGGCATGGCCATCATGGGCTCGGGTCTCGCAGCAGCAGGCATCGCTGCTTCGGGTACCGGCGAGCAGGTCATGGAATGGGTGCCGCAGTGCTACGGCGACGCCACCGATCTCAAGCTCGGCGCGTTCGCCGCCAGCGAACCCGACGCCGGCTCCGACGTCGGCGGCTACCGCACCTCGGCCGTCTACGACGAGGCGAAGGACGAGTGGGTGCTCAACGGCACCAAGGCATGGATCACCAACGGCGGCATCGCCGACGTGCACGTGGTCGTCGCCGTCGTCGACCCCGAACTCAAGACCAAGGGTCACGCGAGCTTCGTCGTGCCCCCGGGCACCAAGGGTCTGAGCATGGGCCAGAAGTACAAGAAGCACGGCATTCGGGCCAGCCACACCGCCGAGGTCGTCCTCGACGACGTGCGTGTGCCCGGCCGTTGCCTGCTCGGTGGCAAGGACAAGCTCGACGAGCGCCTCGCCCGCGTGCGCCGTGGCGAGAAGGGCAACTCCCAGGCTGCGATGCAGACCTTCGAGGCCACCCGTCCCGCCGTGGGCGCGCAGGCCATCGGCATCGCCCGTGCGGCGCTCGAGTACAGCACTCGAGTACGCCAAGGAGCGCCACGCATTCGGTCGCCCGATCATCATGAACCAGGGCATCGCGTTCATGCTGGCCGACATGGCCACCGAGATCGACGCCTCCCGGGCGCTGATCTGGCGGGCCGCCTGGCTCGGCAAGCAGCGAGCAGTTCAAGAACGCCGAGGGCTCCATGGCCAAGCTCAAGGCCGGCCGCACCGCCACCTGGGTGACCGAACGGGCCATCCAGATCCTCGGCGGCTACGGCTACACCCGCGAGTACCCGGTCGAGCGCTGGCACCGCGATGCCAAGATCCACGACATCTTCGAAGGCACCGAGCAGATCCAGCAGCTGGTGATCAGCCGGGCCATCTCGGGCCTGCGGATCGAGTAGAAAAGCCCTGTTCAGAAGCGGTTTCTGCTGCCGGGCCGGGGGCGTGGAACGTACTCGCTCGTGCCTGGCGTGCGCCTCGTGTCCCTAGTTTGTCCCTAGTGAGTGCCAAGATGCCGGCATCTTGGCACTCTACGGGTCGGGTCGCTCGAGCTCGGATTCCCGAGGGGGTCGTTGCCGCTCGGCGCTTTCCCAGAGGGTCGATAGACGATACGCTATGAGCTATGGCTTCGCTCGAGGATCAGGTGGCCGGTGCGTTGTTGTTGTCGGCGCGCACGAGGCTGGGTCTTTCGCAGACGGCCTTCGCCGAGCTTGTCGGTGTTGCACAGCCGACGCTGTCGGCATATGAGTCCGGGCGTCGCCAGCCGACGCTGCCGACGTTGTTGCGGCTGCTCGGTCGGGCTGGGCTCGACCTGCGTATGGAACTGGTGGAACAGGATCGCCACGATGCCGTGCTGGCGGAGTGGGAACGTTCGCTGGGTGATCGTGAGCGTGCCCATCTGGTCGCGCAGGGCTACCGCTTGGTGACTAGTGGCTGAGGTCGAGATCGACGACGACCGGATCGCGTCGGTCTGTCGAGCGCTGGCCGACCACGACGTCGACTTCGTGGTCATCGGCGGTGTCGCAGCGCGACTGCACGACACCGGGCACGCAACGGTCGACATCGACATCTGTCCATCGCGCAGCGAGGCGAACCTCGAGCGACTCGCCGCAGCGCTCCGGGTCCTCGGATCGAGGCTTCGGGTCGAGGGCGAGCCGGGCGGGATCGCGTTCGACCCTCACCCTCAGCAGCTTCGGCAGATGTCGACACTCACCCTGCTCTCCATGCATGGCCCGGTCGATCTGTGCTTCGCGCCCGCAGGTTTCGTCGATGGCTACGAAGCGCTGCTGCCTGGCCGGGTCGTCGTGGTCGTGTCGGGGGTTGGTGTTCCGGTCGCTTCGTTGACCGACGTCGTCGCGTCGAAGCGAGCGGCGGGACGACCGAAGGACATCGTTGCGCTCCCTGCGCTCGAAGCTCGCCTCCGCGATCAGAGTGCGTGAGCGGCTGCGTCATGGCGGAGTGTCCCTCCGCCGCCACAGCTTCGACAAGGGGCTCAGCCCCTTCGACGACGAAATCGCACACGCGCCATGGTTACCCCACCCACCCCAACCTCGTTCGTGAGACCGGGGACTTTCCAGGCTGGGGGTTGGCAACATCTCGGGTCACGCCTCGCGATGCCGCGACGGATCGTGCTTGCTGAGAGCCGCAACTCGATTAGGACCCTGACACCGCGATAGCGATCCGCTCGTACAGCGGCAGCACATCATCAAGTGAGAAGTCGTCGACCTCAACCAACGGCGCCAACGACAATGCCCCGATTGTCAGCACAACGTTGTCCAGTTGAACCGACGCGTGGCACGAAATTGCGCGCAGGTCGTCCAGCGCACAAACAGCTGAGACTTCGCCAGCGCCTGGGATACCGCCGAGCAGGTTCAACAAGACCCTCGTCGGAGCAGCGTCATTCGTGGTGGAACGCCAGTAGGAACGCCAGGTCGCATCATCGGCCCGCAAGACCGACTCGGCATTCACCGACGTATCTACGTAGACGAGGTCGAAGTCTGAGAGGACTTGTGAGTTGGGCAGCAACACACTCGCCGTCGTGAGCTCGCGTGCGCACACATCCGAGCCCGAGATTGTCCGGGGTCGCCGCATCGATCGTACGTCGGTGACGGTGACCGTGAGGTCGTTCAGCTCTGTCTCGGTCAGCGCTGTTGCCAACCTGTCGTGATCTGATCCTGGTTCGCACCGCACGATCGGCAACGCGGTCTCGTCACGGCGTTCCCGAAGCTCTGTCAGCATCGGCACACCCACGCCGTGAAGGGTAGATCGGGTCGTCGCTTCCGACCGAGCGCCCGCTTTCGCGGGTGACCTCCCTGGCGGGTCGGGCTACGGGTCGATGCCCGGGATACGCGCATGCAGGCCGTGGACGCGCCTACTCCCGGGTTGTAGGCGGTGCCGTCGTAGAAGTGTCCCCCTGCGCAATCGAGTGGACCGGCGCTCCTGTCTCATGGAAGGGCGGATCACGATGAATCTCGAGCCTGTCGAAGCTCACCTGCGAGACGGCGAAGTCCTCGATCAAGCTGCCGATCTCGTCATCCGTGGCTGGCCGCTCACGGTGGACGGCCTGCTGCGAAACGCCGACGCCACTCGCTGCCGCTACTCCTGGGCAGGCCAACCCCTCATCGCCGTGTCGGCGGAGGTGACGATCAATGGCTGGGATGTCCGCGGCATCTTGTCGGGCTCACGTCTGCGGGCCCGTAGGAGCTGACGCGACCGCGGCGGTGGGTGAGTTGCTCGTGGCCGGGTTCGGCCTCTTGCCCACGTTCTCGGCGCCCCAATACAGCGTGGTGCTGGGCTCCTACACTGCGGAGCAGGCCGAACTCCTCATCGGAGTGCTCGGTGAGATCCGACCGAACCCCCACCACGTGAGGAGGCAGCAGTGAGCACACGAGCCGAGATCACGGTCACGCTGCCTGCCGACGTGAACCAGGTCGATGACACAGGTTTCGTGTGGGCGTTCCTCGGCAATGCGGGCGAGCCCGAACGGGTGCAGCCGGGAGCGATCATCGTCGGCCGGCGATTCCGTGGAGCCGTTCCTGGCCCGGGTGATCGACATCGTCGATGGCCCGGGCGACGATTCGATCGTGCATCTCGACGTGCTCGGCGTACCCGACCAAACCATCGAGGAACTTCGTCACGCCGGTCTTCTGACCGCGTAGCGGTCCAGCGTGGGCCGCATCGGACCTCCTCACATGTCGAGGAGTCGTTCTCGGTCGTTCCTCACAGCTCGACGGCGTCGGCGAGCACGCGTCGTGAGATGCGGGGGCGCAGGCCGGCTTCGGTTACGACGTCGACGTTGTGGCCGAGCAGTTCTCGGAGGTCCGTGCGGAGTCCGCCGAGGTCGAGCAGTCCCCGGTCGTCGTCGAGATCAACTCCAAGTCGAGTTCGCTGTTCTCCGTGGCCTCGCCTCGTGCGACGGACCCGAAGACTCGAACTCGTGTCGCACTGCGAGCGCGTGCGGTCTCGATGACCTCGTCACGGCGTTCCCGCACGTCTGTCAGCATCGGCACGCCCATGCCGCGAAGGATAGATCGAGTCGTCGCTTCCGACCGAGCCTCTGCATTCGCAGCCGGCTCCTCGGGCAGGGTCGATGCCCGAGGTGTGCAACGGCAGAATGCCGTGGACGCGGCGGGTCCCTCGTCGGGGAGTCGCCATCGCAGAAGTGTCCCTCGTGTGCCCCGTGTACTGCGTCGTGCAGGTGCCGATCGGATTGCACCAGGTGGACGCCGTAGCCGAGTCCTCGCAGCTCAACGGCACCGGACTGCGATGCCTGGACGGTTCGCAGGACCCACGACATCTTCGAAGGCACCGAGCAGATCCAGCAGCTGGTGATCAGCCGGGCGATCTCGGGTCTGCGGATCGAGTAGCGCTGCGTTGGTTGCCGATTCTCGCGCTCGCGGCTCCGGCCGTGACCGCAGAAGATGCGGTCGACGTCGCGGTGCAGATCGGCGAGTCGTGCGAGCGATTCGGTCTCGGCGTCCCACGAGTACCAGCACGCTCGCCGGAAGGCGGAGAGCCGGTGGTGACGCGGGTCGCACGACAGCGAGTCGCCGGTGAAGAGCAGGCGTCCGTCGATCAGGTAGAGCACGCTGCCCTTGGCGTGTCCGGGCACGGGAATGGCATCGACATCGCTGCGGATCGACACCGGTTCGTCGCCAGTGATCCGACGGCTCGCATACGGGGCCGCCGAGGAGTGCGCTCCGAACGACGACATGGCGTTGTGCCCCAGCCGGTGGACGCCGTCGCCGAGGTCGTGCGGGAACACCGGCTCGCTCGGCCGCCGGAGCGTCGCATGACCGACCGATCCTGTCGGGCAGACCCGGACCGCTCGCCAGGCCATCTCGATCTCCGCGGGCGTCGACGGCTGGCGGACGAAGTACGACACACCATCGGCGGGGTTGCGCTCGATCAGGCCGGGGGCGACCGGTCGCGCGGCGTCACAGTCGATGCAGCGGGTGTCGACGAACCAGTCACCCGGTGCGCCGGATGGGTGTCGCTCATCGGGGCCAGGCGGCGTGGTCGCTCCCGCAGGTCAGGCGGCGTGGTCGTGGCGGTGGCGGGCGCGGTGGCAGGGGGCGCAGCGGGGTTCGAGTTCGTGGGTGACGGTGTGGCCCGTCTCGCGGTAGGGCGGGTTGTGGTCGAGTTCGAGGAGGTCGGTGCTGTGGCAGTCGATGCATTCGTGGTTGTGGGTTTCCATGACGACGCGCCGTTGTGCGGTGGTGGGGTGGCGGCGACGACTCGAGGCGTTGATGGGTCGGCGCTCGGTGTCGTGGATCATGAGCCGGATGAAGGCGTGGTCGAGCTGGCGGACGATGGCCGAGGTGGTGACGGGGGTGCCGTCGTCGAAGGTGGTGCCGTCGCCGCGCACGTGGATGACGACTTCGGTGGTGAGGTCGATGGCGAGACCGAGGACGAGTGCGGTGAAGGCGTCGGCGCGTTGTTGGGCGAGGTTGGGGAAGGGCCAGTCGTCGTCGGTGGGGTGCCACCGGCGTCGCATGTCGGCGAGCGTTCGGGGCAGCGCTGCTGCTGCGGCCGCCGCTGCGTTCGGGCGACCGGCTGCGTCGGCGGGGGTGGGCGAGTCGCTGTGGATGCTGGGCCGGGTTCGGTCACGCTGCGTCGATCAGACGCGTCCGCGGGCGTGTGTCGGTCACGCTGGGTGTGATCGCTGGTCGCGTCGTTCGGATCGTGCTCGTCCCTGACGGCCGGCCCGGCAGCGTCCCCGCCGGCTTCCTCGACGGCCTCCCTGGTCGTGGTCTCGTTGGGCTCGCCGGCGGCGTGGTGGGGGCCCGGTGGCGGCGGCCGTTCGGAGGTCCTCGTCGGCTCCGTCGACGGTCGCCTCGTCGGGGTCGGTGGGGGTGGTGGCGATTCGGCGGAGGAGTTCCTCGATGGCGGCGAGGATGGGTTTGGCGATTGCGGGTGGGAGGGCGGCGCGGATGATGGTCATGCCGTCGCCGTCGGTCCATGAGGTGAACGATCGTGCTTGGTGGATGCGCTGGTCGCGTTGTTGGTCGGTTTCGCCGTTGTCGGCGAGGTGTTTGGCGATGGCGGTGGTGAGACGGTCGGCGGTGCGCTCGACTGCGAGGTCGAGGAGGTCGGGTTCGTTGTCGGGGTCGGCGAAGCGGGTGAGGATCCGGGCTTTGGCGTAGGAGATCTCGCGTGAGGCGAACGCGGCGTCGATCAGGGGGAGAGACCGGAGGGCGTGGCCGACGCGGATCCATTCGCGGGCGGTGGAGGTGTGGATGTCGAGCTGGGCGGAGAGCCAGGCGGCGGGGCTCTTGAGGCCTCGGTGGAACCATTCGAGGCCGTCGTCGTAGGCGGCGGCGAGATGCACGATGCGGTACTGGTTCGCGTCGACCTCCCGGGCCAGCAAGACGAGCTGCTCGCCCGTCGATGCCGCCGAAGGCACGCGGGAATCGCCGCTGCGGCGGTGGTCGAGGTCTGCAGGGAGCGTTGGGTGAGCGATGGCGGTGGTGGGCACGGTGGTCCTCCTCGAGGGCGCGCACGAGCCGTCTGGGCGACGGGGGCAGTGTCGTGTTGGAGGACGGCCAGAGCATTCGTCGGTGAGGCCATCGAGCACCGTTGCCCGGCCCCGCAACCAGCGGGAACCGTGCCCCTCGAACAGTACCGAGCAGGTATGACAGCGAAGGCCGACCGCAGGAGCGCGAGTCGGCGGGTCGGAACGAAGGTCACGCTGTGTCGACCACACGCGTCCGCTGGCGCGTCTCGGCCACTCAGGGTGTCCTGTACGGTCACGCTGTGTCGACCAGACGCGCCCGCGGGCGTGTTTCACCACGCTTCGTGATCTCGCCCCGCCGCCGACCGGGATGCGCGTCCCCCGGGGAAGGGCATCGGGCCGCGCCCGATCTTCAGCGGTGCGCGTCGCTCGGTCGAACCGCTTCGATCGGTGAACACGAGCCTTGCATGGGTGCGCCCCTCGGCGGCCCACGGGCAGCGATCGCGGCACAATCGACGACATTCTCGGTGACGACCACGAAGCCCGCTGCCGTCGCATGCTCGACGAGCGCGTCGTCGGCGATACCTCGTAGTCGCGCCGTCGTGGCACGCGGCCTGGGTCGCACGTTCATCGGAGCTGCGACGGCATCGGCGCGTCGAGGGCGGCCTGCATCTTGGCGACGAGCGTCCTCGCATCGGGGATCGTGAGGGCGATCGCGTGGGTCGGCTCCTCGATCGAGGAGCCGAAGATCAGGGTCACGTGCGCTTGGCCGGAGACGGCGATCGCCTTGACCGCCGCGACGACGCCGGTCTCGTCGGCCGTGATCCGGACGTGCCCGTCGGGGCGCTGTCGCACCAGCCGTGCCGCCTCGCTCGATGCCTCGATGCGCTCGGCGACGTGGATGGCATCGTTGCGACGGGTCAGCAGGACCCGCCGGGTCCGGGAGTGCAGGAGCCCGACGTCGCCGAGCGCGATCGAGTCGTGGAACTGGTCGCCTGCGTGAGGATCGGAGGGGTCGGGCACGAATCCCATGGCTGCGGCGACCTTGCGGCCGACGTCGGCGCAGGAGTTCTCGCCGAACCAGAACCAGACGTCCTCCCCGGCGATCAGGCGATGGCCACGTCCGACTCGTTCGTTGCCCCGCAGCATCAGCCACACGAGCGCCGCGGCGAAACGGGATGGAGCGCATCGCCGTCGCAGAGGTGCTGCGGGATGACTCGCCGCAGCTGCGACGAGTCGCCGGATGATCCCGAGGTACTCGTCGTCGAGGCGTTGGCCGACCACCCGCTCGGCAGCAGCGAGGACGGCCTCGACCACCGGTCGATCGGCGGGGTCGACGCTCGACCAGTCGAACGCCTCGGTCGGAACTGGTTCGGCGTTCATCGATGCGAGCGCAGCGATGCCGCCACACGAACGGGCGATCCCCCGAAGCCAAGAGGCACCGGGCGTCTGTGCGAGGAGTTCGAGCGTTTTCAGGTCGCCGGCCGGCAACGGGTTGGATGTGCAGGGGTTCGTCTCCATGCCGGAGAGCTTGGCGAGGCCCTGTGACAGCCACACCGCCCGCCGACAGCGCGGGCCAACGTGGCCGACCGAGACCGTCGGAGCTACGCCGCAGCGGTCGGAGAGCTGACCATAGAGGAGCTGTGTCACGCGGGCCTGCTGACGGCGTAGCGAGCCTTCCTCCTCGACTGGGATCGGAGGCGTGTGCGATCAGGAGGTCGCAC
This sequence comes from uncultured Acidimicrobiaceae bacterium, assembly GCA_963716795.1. Lineage (GTDB taxonomy): Bacteria > Actinomycetota > Acidimicrobiia > Acidimicrobiales > UBA8592 > CAVQUE01. The sequence goes on from CAVQUE010000015.1 coordinate 1,219,190, forward strand.
ATCTCCACCATGTCGAGGAGTCGTTCTCGGTCGTTCCCGACGGAGCCGAAGACTCGAACTCGTGTCGCACCGCGAGCGCGTGCGGTCTCGATGATCTCGTCACGGCGTTCCCGCAGCTCTGTCAGCATCGGCACACTGAGGCCGCGAAGGATAGATCGAGTCGCCGGGTACGACCGAGCGTTCTGCTTTCGCAGCCGGCTCCTCGGGCGCAGGGTCGATGCCCGGAGTGCGCAACTGCAGAGGCCGTAGACGCGGCAGGGCCCTGGTCGCAGGGCCATCGCAGAAGTGTCTCTACTGGGTGAGTGGGCGCAGTCTCGGCGGTCTCAGACTTCTGCCCTGATCCACCTTTCCTTCGTTGTTCTCGAGGCACCTCGACGTCGTCGTCGAAATCGACGAGCTCGCCGGCGTCGAGATCGTCACGCACGACCGCGAGGTTCGTGAGGAGGCGCGCGCTGCGAACTACGCGTCGCGGCGGCCGGTCTGGCGTCGGTGCAGGATCACGGTCGTGGTCGCCTGGCCTCACGCGTGCCCATCGGCGGTCGGTCACGGGAGTTGGGTCAGGAGGCGGCCGGTGTGTGGCCCGGATGCGTCGGGGCACATGATGGTGTCTCTCGCGATCAGTCGGATGAGCGCCACGGCTGGGTCGTCGGTCTGGCGGTGCCGGTCCGCTCTATCGCCAGCTCGCCGATCGGCTGGCTGTCTCGATCGAGGACGGCACGCTGCGGGTGGGGATCGACTCCCGTCGGAGCGGTCGCTGGCCGATGCGCTGTCGGTGTCGCGGCACCGTGGTGCGTGCGTACGACGAGCTCGCTGCCGGCGGATCGGTGGACGGCTGCAGGGGAGTGGCACCACTGTGCAGGGCCACGACCTTCGCGCCGGATCGGCTCGGGATCGCTCCGTGGGCGAGCGGCTCTGGGCACCGGACATCGCATCGATCGACCTGCTCAAGGCGATCCCCACCATGCTGCCCGGACACGCCACCCGCCACGGCGTAGCAGTCGCGTCCCGGCCGCGAGTTCTGCCCGAACGACGTCGACTGCGCCAACATCAGAATCCCGTACACGAAGGCGCCCGACGTCCTTGCCGAGGGAATACGCCGCCTGGCCGACGCGTGGCGCACGTTCGATCGGGCACCCGTGGAAGCCCGCATGATCTGAAGGTCGTGCCTACGCTCCGGAGCATGTACGACCCGGTGAAGGACGGCGTTGCGAAGACCGTCGAGTTCGTCGTCTACACCGAGGCACCTCCTCCGGCGGCGCTCAGCGATCTCGTGCATTGCTTCTGGGAGATGCGGACCGAGCGCGAGTTGGCCGAGGACTTCACCCTGCACGCGATGCCCGACGCCTGCGTCAACTTGCTGTTCGACCAGCGCGACACCCGCATCGCCGGGGTGACGCAACTCCACACCAACCACACGACCCTGGAGCTCGGCCGCTCGTTCCACTACGCCGGGATCCAGCTCTTTCCGGGCGTGTGGCGCGGTGATCCCGAGGCCACGGTCGATCACTACGTCGGTGAGCCCTACGCGGGCGACCTGCCCTTGGTCGCGGCCAGCGAAGCCGCAGCTCGTCACGACTTCGAGGGCAAGACGACGGTGTTCGCCGACCTCGTCGAGACGCTCGTCGGCGCCGGCCTGATCACCCCGAACCCGGTGACCGCAGCCATCCTCACCCGCCTTGACGAGATCAACAGCGTCGCCGGCATGGCCGACGTCGCGGCACTGTCACCGCGCCAGCTCCAGCGGGCGCTGAAGACGACCACCGGCTTCACCCCACACGACCTGCTCAAGGTGCTGCGGATCCAGCGGTCGTTCCGCCAGGACTACCTGCTGCTGTTCACCGATCAATCGCACTTCACCCACACGTTCCGGGGCGTGACCGGCTACACGCCCGGCCGTTTCAAGAAGACCTTCGATGTCTGATATCTACAATCCTTCCCGAGCTCGCTCCGCTTGAGTTGTCCTCGAAGGCACACGGCCTTCGGATCCACGAGAGGACGACGCTCATGCGCAAGATCGGTTGGTTCGACATCTACGTCGAGGACATGGAGCGGGCGCAGGCCTTCTACGAGACGGTGCTCGACACGACGCTGGCGGCGATGGACGACCCCAATGACCCGACGGCTCAGATGCGGGCGTTCGGTGACGACTTCACCTCCCACGGGGCCGGCGGGGCGCTGGTCAAGCTCGAATACGCCAGACCCGGCCCGGGCGGCTCGATGGTCTACTTCGCCTGTGACGACTGCGCCGTAGAGGAAGCACGTGTGGCTGCAGCGGGGGGCTCGGTCGTTCGACCGAAGTTCTCGATCGGCGACCACGGCGCCGTCTCGATCGTCGCCGACACCGAGGGCAACATGATCGGTCTCCACTCGACCACGGCGTAGCGGTGTCATTCAGGCGAATCTCGGGAGCCGATCTGGGCGACTCGAGCGACGTTGGCCAGCCGGCTGCGACCCACTCGACAGCACCCAGATGCGGGCACGGTCGAGCAGCAGGATCACGACGTGCGCAAGAACCCGGGCGAAGAACGATTCCACGGTGGCACCTCTTGTCGGTTCGGGGGTGGACGAAGACAGCGTGCTCCGTCCAAACGACATCGGTGTGACTCGGCAGTGACCGATCGGCCAACAACCGCAGAACTCTGCCATCGGACTCGTTCTCGCAGCGTGGATCTTCGGTCGGTGACCCACCTGATCGCTTACCCCGATTTCTTGGAGGCCTTGGCCCTGGATTTCTTCACGGGGGCCGTCGTCTCGTCCTTCGGTTCGGTCGTCGCGTCGTCGTGGGCCGTTGGCCCACCGAGTCCGGGCACGACCTTGAAGGTGACGGCTTCGGCGCCGCCGACAACGGCACCAGCGGTCTTGGCGGTCAGCTGACCGCCGGCGCGGACGGTCATCCCGACCACGCCACCCGTTCCCTCGGCGACTCTGCCGAGGAGATCGGCCGTGCCGCTGCCGGTACGTGCAACGAGGTCGCCGAGTCGTTGGCCGTCCGGGTTCCAGCCGCGGAGTCTGCGGAGGACGAACCATCCGCCGACGACGCCGGCACCACCGACGAGTGCTGTCTCGAGAGCTGCCATGTGCTGAACCTCTTTCTTGTTGCGTGGTTCCTGGTTGGACCCTTGTTGGGTTGCGCGGTGCTGTGCCCGACGTCGTCAGACGTGGTCCGGCTCGGGCGCTTCGATCGTGGCTGGGGCGGCAGGGCCGACCCCGGTGGGACGACCACCTCGGAACATCTGCTCGGCGATCGGGACGATGAGCTTCGGGATGAGCAGCGATGCTCCGGTTGCGCCCACGGCAGCGCCGGTCGCTTGTGCCCAGCCCACCGGACCGAGTGGGCGACAACCGAAGAACTGGCTCACCCCAGGCGTCTGGATGGCGGCCACGAGGATCCCGGTGCTGACGAGGGAAGCGCCGACCACGGTCGGGCTGCGCCCTCCGGCGGCGAACGTCTGCCCGAGCTGCGTGCCGACCAGCGCCGCGAGCGCCACCGTGCTGGCGTGGGTCGGGGTCCCGGTCATTCGTGCCATCGTCCACGCCGCTCCGGCCCCGGCAGCGGTGGTGGCCGCTCGGATCACGATCTCCTGGGTGAGCGCACTCCCGAGCGAGGCGTCGGGGCCTTCGTGCAGCAAGCGTTCGGGGTTGCGGTCGGTCGGTTCGCGAAGCGCGATCGCCAACGCAGGTGCCATGTCGGTCAGGAGGTTGACGAGCAGCAGTTGTCGCGGGTTGACGGGTGCCGTGCCGGTCAGTGCGCTGCCGGCCAGGACGAAGGCGATCTCGCCGAGATTGCCGCCCACGAGAATGGCCACTGCCGAGCGCACCGATTCCCACATCGCGCGGCCTTCGATGATCGCTTCGATGATGGTCTCGATCCGATCGTCGGTGACGACGACGTCCGCGACCGCCTTGGCCGCTGCCGTGCCGGAGCCGAGCACGATCTCCACGTCCGCGAGGCGGATCGCCGCTGCGTGGTTGACCCCGTCGCCGGTCATCGCGACGGAGCGCCCAGTGCGCTGATACGCGCTCGACGACGCGGAGCTTCTCGCAGAAGAAAACCCCAGCCCTCGGCGAAGACGGTCACGGTGCGATCCGTCGAATCCAGATCGTTCATGGACGTGCTGGTCGAGGCTTCAGCGCCAAGGAGCAGCGGCTGCCGCCGTTGAGGATGCCCAACTCGCGGGCACCGAGATCGCCTCCGCAACGCTGGCGTGATCTCCCGTGATCATGGCGATGCTCGACGCCGGCCGCGGCGACGTCGCGGAGCCTGCGGCGGCGCTCGGTCGGACGAGATCGGCGAACGTGAGGAAACCCTTCAGCTCGAGCTGCGGCGGCTCGGTATCGAACGCAAGCGCGGCGCCGGCCGGCACCCTCGCCTCGGCGACTGCGAGAACAGCAGAAGTCCACGACGGCCGAGGCGGTCCACTCGATGTCGAGCGTGAGGCCCGCGTCGTCGAGCGGCACGTGCTCTGCGGATGTACAGCTGTCGCACAGGGCAACACCGCTTCGGGAGCCCCTTTGACCGACACGAGCCGTTCGGGCGTACCGTTGGCGCCTGAGCACGGCGTGGAGCTGTGCCGGGTGACCGACGGGATCTCGTCGAGCCGCCGCCATCCGTGCTGCTCGTGTTGATCCCCGATTCCCTGCGCCGTCGTGGCGCTGACCGTCGCGCGTCGATCGCGTCGGGGAGGACGTCCTCGCCGTTGGCTGCCGGCGTCGCACGGGCTGCCGCTGCGAGCACGGCCCGCGCCGCATCGCTGAGCGATTCGACCGGCTCCTCTACTTCACCGACGAAGATCGAGACCAGCGAGATCGAGTTCTGTGTCAACGTGCCGGTCTTGTCGAAGCAGATCTGATCGACGCGACCAAGCGCCTCGAGCGCACGGGGGTTGCGGACAAGGGCTCCTCGTGCCGCGAGCCGTCTCGCCGACGCGATCTGGGCGATCGTCGCCAGCGTCGGGAGCCCTTCGGGAACTGCTGCCACCATCAGGCTCACTCCGGAACCAACGGCGTCACGGGCCGGCCGTCCGCGCAGGAACCCGAGGCCGGTCACTGCGGCGCCACCGATCACCGACGCGGGCATGGTCATCCAGGTGAGACGTACGAGGCGTTGCTCGACGCCCGAGGGCGGGGGCTCGGCGCTCGAGGCGATGCTCCGCCCGGCCTCGGTGTCGGCACCGACCGCGACCACCACGGCGGTCGCAGTGCCGGCGGCGATCGCCGTCCCCTCGAAGAGCATCGAGGACCGATCGGCAACCGAGGCGCGGAGGAGTCGCCTCGACGGACTTCGCGACCGGGAGCGACTCGCCGGTCAGGCTGGATTCGTCGGCCTCGAGACCCTCCGCCACGATCAGTCGGCAATCCGCCGGCACCCGATCGCCTGCATCGAGTTCGATGATGTCGCCGGGCACGAGCGAGTCCCATGGCACCCGCGTCGGTGTTCCGTCGATCCGCACCAGCACGTCGACGTCGCTGGTCTGCTCCAGTCGTTGGAGCGATCGTTCGGTCTGCACCCGCTGGGCGGCACCGACCAGCGCATTCGCTCCGAGCACGGTGCCGACGAGTGCTGCGTCGGTGACCGAGCCCACTGCGGCGGACAGGGCTGCGCCGAGCCCGAGCAATGGTGTCAGCGGGTTCGCCAACTCGTCGAACAGCGACGCGACCCAGTCCGACCGGTTCCGGCTTGACCCGGGCGATCGATGCTGCGTCGCTGCCGGGCAGGCGGTCGTCAGCATCCAGCCCCCGGGCGTCGGTGCCGAGTCGTTCGAGCGATTCGCCGGGATCGATCTCGTGCCACCGTTGAGCGGGCGCCGAACGAGGTGGCTGCCGTCGGCCGGCCTGCTCGCCGGCCACTGCGCCGAGGCTCAGCGACGCAAGCGTGCTGGCGTTGATCGGGAGCAGCGTACGCTCGGCAGCGGTTCGGCTCGGGCCGAAGGTCGACCAGACGCCGCCCGTCGCTGCGCCGGCGAGCGCGATCAGTGCGCTACGTCGGCTCACCTCCTGCGCCATTCGATCACGGCCATGATTTGCCAAGCGTTCTCCAGACCGGGGCCCATGACGAGGTGGGCGCTCCACGGGATCCGTCGGCCAGGCCGGACGATGCCGAGGCCGACGTCGGCGCTGCGCAACGCCGTGCGTCTGCGCCGACCCGACCATCATCACGACCCGGCCAGGACCGCTGGAGCTCGTGGACCTCGCTGACGATCCACGTCGCCACCAGACGATGATCGATGCCGAGGCGTCGTGCCAACGCCTCGTTTCCACCACACAGCATCACGTCGAGGCCGGAATCACGGGCCTCGGCGAGCATCTCGAGGGCCAGCGGTGCTGGTTCCCGCTGGACACTCACGAGTGCCTCGAGCTGGTCGCGGTGCCAGAGGCCGAGCACCTTGAGGCCGCCGGTGCCGAGTGCTCAACCACGGGCTCACCGCCCCGCCGTGGTAACGGACGTCCAGAGGTCTTCAAGGGGGCGAGGCACCAACCACCGAGGCGTCGTTCGACCAAGGGCTCGTTGTGGTCGAACAACGCATGCGCCCGAGCCGTGTTCTCGAGGCCGTCCGAGCTGGCGCGGAACGAGACGACCTCGGCGATCTCCCAGACATCCGATGTTGCGACGTCGGCCTCGACGACGAGCGTGTCGACCCGATCGAGTCGACGGAGGCGGCGGGGTCCATCGTCATCATGTCGTGCGTTGACATCGCGCGATCGAAGTGCGCGGCGAACGCCTCGCGCCCGATCGTCGCCGCCTTGGGGATTCCAGCGAGGACGAGCTTCGCAGGCACCGGCGCGGGTCGCCGCGTCGTACCGAACACCGCGGCGACGGCACCGAGCGAACCGACGGCTACGCGATCCGAGTACTGCTCGATCGGCCCTTTCGGCAACGCGGTCGGGCCGGGGTGGGAACTCCTCGGGAGCATGGCCCACGCTGTGGCGACCCTCGACGAGTTGCGGCTCTCGACGCTCCCACGTCTGGTTCCTCGCCTGCTGCTCGCGTACTGCAAGTGACCGTCTGGCGACGTCGACCCCCGAGCCCCAACGGCCCCTGGCTGAGTGCCTGGGCGAAGGCGTTCAGCCACGGCGAGGGCGACGTCGGTTGCCGGGGGCCCGAGCCGTTGTTCGATGTGATGGCGGACCCGCGGCTGGCTGTCGACCACCGAGATGAGGCCCGGGATCTCGGTCGGAATCCGGAACAGCCGCAGCATCTGGCCCGCCGTCGCAACCCCCAGCCCCGCAACGTCGGCCGCGATGGCGAACGCGTGGCGCTGGATCGGCTCGACGTCGGCCGGATGATCCGGCCGATCGTGGGGAAAGCGCTCCTCACCGGCCTCGTGGAGTTCCTCGATCGTCTCGATCGTCTCGATCAGGTCGTCGCCGGACAGCGTCTCGGGATCGAACATGACGATCACACGCCCGACGACGGCGTCCACCTCGGCCCAGTGCACCCCCTCGAGTTCCTCGATGGCCTGTTTGGCTCGCTCGCCGACCGCGGCACCATCAGGTCGATGGACGCCGCGGACCTCGATGTGGGCCCGGCCGTCGGAGGACACCCAATGGCGGCGCTGATGCCGCCCTCCAGCGGTACCCACCCATCGCATCCCACCCCGTACGACATCGACAGGATGCATGAAAGGAATCGGCGGGTTCGCGCTCACCCTCGTGCTGTCGGTTTCGCAGTGGCCAGGTGGATCACGGCAGCAACAGGTCGGTTCGTGCGCTCCACTCCACCTTCGGTCATGCTCAGTTACCTTCGATTCCACACTTCGGCCAGCTTCGAAGAACGTATCCCGGCGTGACCCCTCGAGTATCCCCCGTTGTGGGGGAATCGGACCCCCGAGTCAGCCTTCGTCGAAGTCGACGATCGCGCCGGCGACGAGGTCGTCATGCGCGACGGCGAGGTTCCTGAGGAGGAGCACGACGCGGGTCCAGCTCACCGTCGGGCGCTGTCTCGAGCACCCGCTTCGTCAGATCCCCGAGCAGACCCCCGGGGCCGGTCAGCTTCACCCCGTCGGCCTCGGCCGGATCCACCAGCTGACGAGCGACCTGCATGGTCGCCCCTCGCTGCCGTCCTTGTCTCTCGCTGCTCCTGCTCTGCGGTGAGCCATCAGCTCGCCGTGTCCAGAGCAGCGACACCGTTCCGGCGATGGCCCCTCGGAACGATCCGGTCACGCTGTCTCGGTTGCGTAGCGCGCGGTCAGGTTGGCGCCGATCATGGAGACCGTCAGCGCAATCGCGACGAGGACGAGGGCGGTGGCGTCGAGCGTGTCCAGCCCGAGCACGGTTCGCAGCCCGGGGACCGTGATCGTGGCGACTTGGAGTGCGACCGTGGCGGCGACGATCCAGTTCAGGATGCGGTTGGTGAGCGGCTTGGAGGTTATGCGGCGGGCGGGATAGACGAACGCCAGCTGGGCGAGCGACTCGTAGAGGAAGACCGCGGTGACCGCTTCGGTTCCGGTGTAGTCGAGCTCCGGGAGTCCGAAGAACAGAGCGAGTCCGACCGCGGCCTTGAGGATGCCGGAGACGAAGATGAACCGCAGTCCTGCTGGTGTGAGCAGCGGCGCACTCGGCGACCTCGGCCCGCGTTCCATCACGCCTGGGTTGCGGTCGACACCGAGTGCGAGCGCAGGCGGTCCGTCGGCGATGACATTGATCCACAGCAGTTGGGCGGCCGTGAGTGGGACGAGGAGGTCGCCGGCGGCGTCTCGGAGATCGCCGATCGCCGCACCGACGACGCCGACCGCGACGAGGATGACGAGCGCGACGTTGGTGGAGAACAAGAAGCGGAGAAACTTCTGGATGTTGTCGTAGATGCCGCGGCCTTCCTCGACCGCAGCGGTGATGGTCGCGAAGTTGTCGTCGAGCAGGACGAGGTCGGCGACTTCGCGAGCACATCGCTGCCGCGTTGGCCCATCGCGACGCCGACGTCGGCTCGTTTCAGCGCGGGGGCGTCGTTGACGCCGTCGCCGGTCATGGCGACGATCTCACCGCGAGCCTTGAGGGCTTCGACCAGGGCGAGTTTGTGTTCCGGGCTGACTCGGGCGAAGACGTGGACGTCGGCGGCGGCCTCGCTCAGCTCGTCTGCGTCGAGCTCGTCGAGTTCTGGGCCGGTGAGGGTTCGGTCGGCGGGGATCCCGAGGTCGGCGGCGATCGCCTGTGCGGTCGCGGGATGGTCGCCGGTGATCATCAGCACTCTGACGCCGGCCGCCTGCGCAGAAGCGATCGCAGCGTGGACCTCCGGGCGGGGCGGGTCCCACAGTGAGACCGATCCGAGCCATGTGAGCTGGTCTTCGGAGTCGTCGGGTGACCAGGCCAGGCCCAGCACTCGGTAGCCGTCAGCTGCTGCGCTCTCGACCTGTTCCTGCCACCGTTGACGTTCTGCGGCGTCGAGGGTGCTGCGTTCGAGGAGGACTTCGGCAGCCCCTTTGAGGTACGCGACGGTCTGCCCGCCCTCGATCACGCTGACGCGCATGAACCGCCACGCGGAGTCGAACGGTCGAACCGACTGGCGCGTGTACTCCATGCGGGTGGTGACCGGGTCGATGCCTTGGGCTGCTGCGTAGGTGTACAGGCCAACCTCCAGTGGGTCTCCGACGCCCCCATCAGGCTCGGCATCGGCGGCCAGGACCATGGCTCGCAGCGCCCGCTCCGGGTCGGTGGCGTCGAGACCGGCGACGGTCATCGTGTTCTCGGTCAGGGTGCCGGTCTTGTCCGTGGCGATGACCGTGATCGATCCGAGAGCCTCGACGGCGGAGAGCTTGCGGACGACCGCGTTGCGGTCGCTCATCCGCTCGGTCCCGAGCGCGAGCGTCAGGGTGAGGACGGCAGGGAGGCCTTCGGGGACGGCGGCGACTGCGACTGCGACGGCGAAGAGGAGGGCTTCGTCGAGGCGGTCGATGCCCTCCACACCGACGCCGGCGACAGCGAGCACCACGGCGAGCGCGGCGATCCACCGTGCGATCCGATGCCCGAAGTGCTCGAGGCGGCGCTCGAGCGGCGTGCGCTCCGCATCGACCGCGCCGAGCATCGTTGCGATGCGTCCCATCGCCGATTCGAGTCCGGTGCGGGTGACCTCGATCCAGGCCAGTCCGCGCACGGCGAGCGTGCCCGAGAAGACGTCTTGACCGGCGGCCCGCTCGACCGGGACCGATTCGCCGGTCAGGATCGACTCGTCGATCTGCAAAGCTTGTTCGCCCTTCAGGATGCCGTCGGCGGGAATGCGATCACCGGCCTCGACTCGGACCAGGTCTCCGGGAACGAGCATCGTGGCGTCGAGTTGTTCGAGGTGGGCGTCGCGCATCACCCACACCTTCGGGGCCGCGAGTTCACGCAACCGGGCGAGGGCGTCTTCGGCTCGGTACTCCTGCCACACCCCCATTGCGGTGTTGAACAACAAGATCGTTCCGATTGCGATCGACTCGAACGGCCACTCGTCGGCCCCCTCGGAGATCCACACGACCAGATCGAACGCCAACGCGAACAACAGGATGTAGATGATCGAGCTGCGCAGCTGCCCGCCGACGCCGCGCCCACCACCGCACCGGCGGCGTCTCGGGCAGCGCGTTCGGGCCGCACTGCTGGAGCCGAGCGGCCGCCTCTGCGTTGCTCAGCCCGCCGAGGTCTCGCGTGGGGCGCGCCGTGGTCGTTCATCGCGGCTCAGCCATGAAGTCACGATCCGCTCTACCAGGTGTCCGGGTCTAGGGCCCAACGTCAACTCCGCCTCGCGTCGGAAGGGGACGGGAGGGGACCATGGGCCCTTCCCGCGATCGCCGACAGCCAGCAAGGGTGAACGTCCGCCGCGACCCGCGTCTGGAATGCCGACGAACGGTCTCTGAAGGGAGTCCGCAGTGAAGCGTTTCACGAACATCTTGTACAGCCCGTCGAATCGGTCCCACGATCCCGCCGCGCTTGCTCGTGTGGTCGACCTCGCGACACGCAACTCGGCGAAACTCACCTTGCTCGGCGTCGTTGCGGAACCGACTCGGTTGCAGCGACTGTTCGATCGACAGCATCTGATCGAGCAGTCCGTCGTCGCAGCAGAGCACGAACTGCTCGAGAAGCTGACCTCTGTGACCGCACACGTGAAACGCGACCAGGTCGAGGTGATCGTCGAAGTCGGTGACCGCGGGGTCGCAATCATCGAACACGTCCTCACCGGCGGCCACGACCTCGTCGTCGTCAACGACTCCAACGCGTCCCAGGCGCCGTCGGTCAAACGCCTGCTGCGAAAGTGCCCGTGTCCGGTGTGGGTGATCGAATCGACCCACCACACGGTCCAGCGGGTCCTCGCAGCGGTCAATCCGCACCCCGACGAGGCAGACCTGAACCGCCTCGTTCTCGAGCTGGCATCGTCGATGGTGGCCGAATTCGGTGGCGAACTCCACGTCGGACATGCGTGGGAGGTCTACGGGGATTCATCCGGCGACGCGGTGTTCGACTCCACGCCCGCCGTCGAGCTCGACCGACTCCGGGACGAGGTGCAGAAAGCCCACGGAGACGCGCTGGCCGCAGTGCTGGCCGACGGACGATTCGCAGAGGCGCCATGGCAGGTCCATCTCGAACGAGGACCTGCGGAGGATGTGATTCCTCAGATGGTCCGCACGTACCGCATCGATCTGTTGGTCATGGGAACCATCGCCCGATCGGGCATCGACGGAATCGTCATCGGAAACACCGCCGAGCGGATACTCGGCGAGGTGAGGTGCTCGGTGCTCGCGGTCAAGCCCGACGGGTTCGTGTCGCCGATACACGCACCCACGCACTAGCGAACCCGGGCATCTGCGGCGGTCACCGCGCGACGACCCCGGGATGGACCATGTCCTCTTGTCGGGATCGTCGGTGCGCGGGGAGGCTGCTGGGGTGAGTCCTCGTGTCGGTGCTGCGGTTCGTCGAGCGTTGTTTCCGTTCGTCGCCGTTGCGTTGGTGGTCGGAGGCGTCGCGTCCGTTGTGGACGCTCCGGATCTTGCTGTCGTGGTGTGGTCGGTTGCCTCGGGGATCGTGGCGCTGGACCTGGTCGTAGTCACCGTCGCACGCCTGCGCGAGGGGCGGGTGGCGGTCGACCTCGTCGCGTTGGTCGCCCTGGTGGCGTCGGTGGTGATGGGCGAGGCGCTCGCCGGGGTGATCCTGGCGCTGATGGTCGCGTCGGGAGACGCGCTCGAGCAATATGCGCATCGTCGGGCCGAGCGATCGTTGTCGGCGCTGTTGTCGTTGGCACCGAAGACCGCCCACCGGCTGGTGGACGGGGGATTCGAGACCGTGTCGGTCGACCAGGTCGTGCCGGGCGAGGAGATCCTCGTCAAGCCCGGCGAGGTCGTGCCGGTCGATGGCGCCGTGTCCGAACCGGCGGTGCTCGACGAGTCGGTTCTGACCGGTGAGTCGCGGTCGGTGCAACGTGAGGCGGGCGAGTGGGCACGTAGCGGGTCGCTGAACGCCGGAGGGGCGTTCCGAATGCGGGCGTCGGTGTCGGCGGCGGAGAGCTCCTATGCAGGCATCGTCGAGCTCGTGCGCTCGTCCGGTGTCGGCCGGGCACCGTTGGTCCGATTGGCCGACCGGTACGCAGTGATCTTCGTGCCCGCGGTGTTCTTGATCGCCGGCCTCACATGGCTGCTCACGGGTGATTCGACGCGGGTGCTCGCGGTCTTGGTCGTCGCGACACCGTGCCCCCTCGTGCTGGCAGCACCGGTGGCGGTCGTGTCGGGGATCGCCTGCGCAGCGCGCAACGGCGTGGTGGTCAAAGACGGCGCGGCGTTGGAGGCGATGGGACAGACGCGAACCGTGCTGTTGGACAAGACGGGCACGCTGACCGCCGGCCGTGCCCATGTCGTCGCGGTGGCGACTGCGCCGGGCGCCGAGGCAGGGGAGGTGTTGACCTTGGCGGCGTCGGTGGAACAGGCGTCGCCCCACGTGCTCGCCGCGATGGTGGTGGGCGAGGCTCGTGATCGCGGGTTGACGCTGGTCCATCCCACCGGGGTGATCGAGCAGCCCGGCAGCGGTGTCGGCGGTACCGTTGCGGGCCACGAGGTGTGGGTGGGTGCACTCGGAGCGCTCGGCGCCGGGCAACCGGCGCCATGGCTGGTTGCGGCCGAACGTCGAGCTCGACGCGAAGGCTGCAGCGCGACCGTCGTGGTGGTCGACGGCGAACCGGCCGGGCTGATCCTGTTCACCGACGAGTTGCGCACGGACACCTCGGCGGCCCTGCGAACGTTGCGGCGCGCCGGTGTGGATCGGGTCGTGATGGTGACCGGCGACCGTCTCGAGGTGGCCGAGCCGATCGGGATGTCGTTGGGCATCGATCAGGTCTTCGCAGATCGGACTCCGGCCGAGAAGCTCGACGTGGTGCGCGCCGAGTCGTCGGCGCGGCACGGGGTCACGGTGATGGTCGGCGACGGCGTGAACGATGCGCCGGCGCTCGCGGCCGCCGATCTGGGGGTGGCGATGGGCGCCCGGGGGGCGACCGCATCATCCGAAGCGGCCGACGTGGTGTTGATCGTCGATCGCCTCGACCGGTTGGCGGCAGGTGTCGTCATCGCGAAGCGGGCGCGGGCGATCGCCCGCCAGAGTGTGCTGGTGGGTATGGGTCTGTCGATGGTCGGGATGGGTGCTGCCGCGTTCGGGTTGCTCGCCCCGGTGGGTGGCGCGATCGCGCAGGAGGCGATCGATGTGTTGGCGATCGGCATGGCGCTGCGGGCGCTGCGGGCGCCGAGGTCGCTGCGTCACACCGGGTCGGTGCCGGACTCGTGGAGCCGCCAGCTCGCAGCGGGGCATGGACCGCTCCGGCTGGTGCTCGAAGACCTCCGATCGGTCGCGCTCGCCCTCGATCGTGTCGATCAGGCGACGGCGCTCACCTCGCTCCGTCAGGTCTCTGAACGGATCGCCGAGGAGGTCGTCCCCCACGAGCGCGAGGACGAGGCACAGATCTATCCCGGTGTCGCCGAGCACCTCGGTGGGAACGACCCGCTGGCTCCCATGAGCCGCACCCACCAGGAGATCTTCCATCTCGCATCGCTGCTCGATCGGCTCGTCGACGATGCGGCCGTCGACGGGTTCGGCGACGAGGACCGCAGCGAGGCGCGCCGCATCCTCTACGCCCTCGACGCGATCCTTCGTCTGCACTTCGCGGAGGAGGAGGAGTTGTTGACCAGCATCACCGTCGAGGGTCCGCCCCAGCCCTGAGTGGTCACTCCGCGCAGCGGATCGGAGGGATACTGCGTAGGTGGAGACGATCGCAGTTGGTGTAGACGGCTCGGAGTCCGCGACCGTGGCGCTGGGGTGGGCGCTCGGACACAGCGAGGTCGGTGATCTGATCCGAGCGGTGTACGTCTGGCAGGCGTACCAGGGGGCGCGACATGAGCTGCTCTCAGCGGAGGAGCTCCGGCGACTCCGGCCCCACGCTGACCGGATGGTCCGAGAGATCGTCGATTCCGCGCTGGCCGGCTTCGACGGCCCGGTCGCATCGGTCGAGGCGGTGTCGTACTACGGGCATCCGGGGAAATGGCTCGTCGACCTGTCGGACGAGGTCGATCTCCTGGTCGTCGGGAGTCGTGGCCAGGGGGGATTCCGGGGCTTGCTGTTGGGGTCGGTCAGTACGTATGTCGTCCACCATGCCCATTGCCCGGTGGTCGTCGTCCGCCCCGAGCTCCACAGCACCGACGACGACGGCTGATCAACCGAGGTCCCCGAGGCGCCCACCGGGCGCCTTGCGGCGAGGGGCGTTGGCCTCTGACGGTTCGTGGCGACGGGGTGCACGATGTCGTTATGGCACTCGAGTCTCTTTCCGACGCGCAATCCCGCCTCGCCGCTGTGGGCTTCGGTGACGATCTGGTCGCCGCTGGTTCTCGTCTGCGTTCGGTGACGACCGGTGCAGAACACGATCCGGCGACGCTCGAGGCGGTGGAGATCGTCAGATTCGAGGGTGTCTCCGATCCTGATGACGAGGCTGTGCTCGTGGCGGTCTCGACGCGAGATGGTGAGCCGCTGGGCACCTTCACCACGCCCTATGGGCCGCTCGCGTCGGCGGACCAGGGCGAGATCCTGCGACATCTTCACCGCGTCGTCGTCTCAGCGGAACAGGCCGCTGCACACGCCGCCCACGACCACATCGCGGCGGTCTTCGCGAATCGCGAGTCTGCAGAGGCCGCCGTCGGTGCGCTACGCGAGGTGGGCCTGGGGAGTGAACACTTGGGCGCGGCGGTCCATCATTCCGACGCCGTGGTGTTCGAGCGCGACGAGCAACGGGACATGATCGAAGATGTTGCACGGGGAGTCGGCGCAGGCTCTGTTCTCGGGTTCCTGGGTGGGATGCTGCTCTTCGCAATCGCTGTTCCCGGTGTCGGTACGTTGGGTGCCGGCGGGATCGCGGCGTTGGGAATCGGCAGCGGGATCAGCGGCGCACTGGTGGGCACGATGCTCGGTGTGGCAGCGGCGAGCGAGGAGTTCGACGAGCACCAGCGCCTACGCGAGACCCCTCTGCTGCCCGGGGAGGTGTTGGTGGTCGCCTGCGCCCACGCCAATGCGGCAGTGGTCGAGGCAGCGCTGCAACGCCATGGGGGCCGTCTGGTGTCGGTCGGCCGGTAGACCGGCACGCTGCGGCGCAGAAACCTCAGTCGCGCGCTGGTGCGGGCGCTTGCGCCCAGGCTGCCGGGTCCTGACCATAGAAGTCGGAGAAGGCGCCGTACAGACGCGGCTTTGCATCGAGCAGACGTGTCGGCGTGCAGAAGAAGGCTTCGGTCGCGACCGCGAAGAACTCGGCGCGGTTGGTCCATGCATAGGAGCGAAGCGCGTCGTCGCCGGGCCTCGTCGCTGCGTGGTCGTACTCGTCGGCGAGCAACTCGCTCCAACGAGCGAGCGCAGGTCCACGGAGGGGAGGCGTGCCGTCGCTGAACCCGTCGGCCATGTCGATCTTGTGCGCGAACTCGTGGATCACCACATTGCGCCCCGATGCCGGGTGGAGGCTGTCGTGGCGCGCGGCGTCCCACGCAATCGAGACCGGGCCGGCATGGGGCGATGCCTCACCGATGATCGAGGTCTGCGTGTCGTCGAACACGCCGACCGCTGGTCCGGCACGGCGACCCGTCGAGCGGGTGGTGCTCGGTTGCACGATGACGGACCGCACACCTCGGTAGATGGCTGGATCCAGCGCCAGCACGGGAATGGCCGCGTTGGCCGCAATCGTCACGACCATCTCCGGGTCCAGCTCGAAGCCCCGTGCCGCCTCCCAACGCTTCGTCCGCACGAGCAGACCGGTGAGCTCGCAGAGGTGGTGGCGCTGTGAGGGCTCCAGCAGTGCCGCCAGAGCCACCCGCTCGTCGATCGTCGTTTCGATCAGGGCGAGGTCCGGATCGTCGGTCGATGGACGGCCGCGCCACAAATGCATCGGTTGCTCCATTGGTCGGGGCCGGTGACCCGATCATGTCACCCGCAGCGCGCCACGTGGTCTCGGGGAACGGGGAGATGGCGGTCGGTCCTCGTCGTTGCCGCCACCCTCGGGAACCGTGACGTTCCCGGTCACCGACATCGAGGGTTCGACGCGTCTCTGGGAGGACTGCCGGGGATGGCGTGTGCGCCGCGAGCGACGCACACGCCGGGATCGCCAGCTCAGACGGTCCGACCGAGAAACGCCGCCAGGCGATCTGCCGCTGACGCTCCCTCCGGCGGGGTCTGTTCCGGGCCATAGGGAGCGGGCTCGTCGCCCCGCGGCGCGTGGGCCATGTGGTCGACCGCAATGGCCGTCAGGCCATCCACGAGGTCGGATGCCAGGTCGGTGGTCTGCCCGGTGGCCTTCGCCAGGTCCCACGCATGGACGAAGGTGTCCAGCGCGCAGAGCTCCATCAGGTGCTCGGCGGAGAACGTGCCGAACGGCATCTCGACGACCTTGTCCATCGCTCCGGGCCGATGCAGTTCCGAGACCGCATCGGTTCCGGCACGGTCGAACGCGTTGGCCTGCTCGGACGGTGCCACCTCGAGACCTGCCATGTTGAACGGCTTGTCCTGCAGCGCGTCGACGATCATGCACTGGGTGAAGATGGTGTGGTCGATGAGTTGCGCGACGGTGAACGAAGCGCATGGCGTCGGCCCGTCGAGTTGGCCAGGTGACACCTGGGCCAGGACACGACCGAAGACGGCAAGGGTCATCTCGTATTGCTGGGTCGTCGCGGTCCGGGTGTCCTCCCCGGCTTCGAGCGCACTCATGCGTGCACCAGCAGCTTGAGGGTGTCGACGTGCACGCCGTCGTGGTCCTCGGCAACCTTCGCCTCAGGCGTCGAGAGTGCGGCACCGAGGGACTCCATGTCCGGTGCCTCGATCAGGACGGCGACGGTCTTGCCGTCACCGGCCGGATCGCGAAAGGCGGTGGCTGTCATCCCGCGTGCCTCGAAGAATTCCGAGCGTGCCGGCGAGTCGAACCAGTGCTTCACGTCGTCGACGTCGTGGATCGCGATGAACTGCATGATGGGTCCTTTTCGGGTGGATGCGGTTCCGGGGGTTCCCGGTCACTGCATCGTGCGCCGCAGGGATCTGCGGCGCATCGGGGCGGCCCCCATTTCCGATCCGCGTCACCCCCATCGTCGGGGCGGGCGGTCAGTCGGTGAGTTCGTGCACCGAACGTGCTGCGAACGCGACGACGCCTGCCCGGCCCTCGAGATCGAGCTTGGTCGCCAGGTTGGAGACGTGGCGTTCGACCGTCTTGGGTGACACGTGCAGCGTCTCGGCGATGCTGCGGGTCGAGCGAGCGTCAGCGAGCAACTCCAACACTTCGGCTTCGCGGGCCGAGACGCCACGGGCCCGCCACACAGGCGGGACGCGGTCGTCGCGCTGGCGTTGGCGTGGGAGTGCGACCCCGAGCGAACCGAGCAGCGACCGGCACGAGGACGCAAGGCGGTCGTCGCCCCGTGTCTCGAAGTAGGTGTATCCATCGCGCAGCCATTCGACCGGCTCGCCCCAGCCGTCGGCGTGCGCCGTGTGGGCCACCAGTCGGCGGGCGTGATGCTGGAACCAGGGGGTCGGTTCGATCTGTTCGGCCAACGCGACCTGGCGATGCGCGCCCTCCAGCGCGCCGCGCCGGCCCGCCAGAACCGCCCGTGCATAGTTGCGGTAGCTCTCGATCATCACGTGGTTCGGACCCACGTAGTCGTCGAGTTCGCCGATCCCTGCGAGCCCCGTTTCGTCTCCGGCCAGTGCGGTCATGAGGCTCCAGAGACCACGGTACGGATGGGCCACTGCCGGCGTCAGCCGCAATTGCTCCATCATCGCTTCGAGCGCAGTGTGGACCTTGGGGAGGTCGTCTCGATCGATCCAGTAGGCGGCGCGCGCCGCAGCACCGAGTGCCACCACGTCTGCGTGCCCGTCGGAGATCGCGTCGGCCTCGACGAGTAGCTGCTCCAGGCGCTGCCGGTCACCATCGTGGGCAGCACCGACCGCCAGCGCAACGGTCGCGACCCCCTGGAGCGCCGGGAGACGAAGGCGTCCGGCCAGATCGATGCAGCGGCGGGCGGCGGGCTCGATCTGGTCGGTGTTGTGACGGTCATGGGCCTGCCACGCCAGGAAGTTGTCGAGGTGCGCCACGACCACCAGCGCGCCGATCTGCTCGGCGTGTTCGCGCGCCGACAGGATGCCATGGGGTGGCTCGTACTCCCAGAGGGCGAGAGACGCCCGCTCCATCGACCCCCGTACCTGCCATCGCGGCAGGCTGTGTTCTCGCCCGATCCTCACCACGTCGTCGAATGTGGCGGCGGCGTTGCCCTCGCCGCGGCCCCGTTCGCAGCGCCCGATCACGAGTGCTGTTGCCGCCTGCAGCTCGTGATCCTGGCGTTCGGCCGCGATCGTCATAGCACGCCGGGCCAGCGGTGCCGCGTCCGCGAAACGGCCCTGCCCGGCGGCGATCTCGGCACGTACTGCATCGATGCGCGCCCCGATCAGGGAACCCGGTACGTGTTCGATGAGACCGTGCGCCGTCGCCGCGTGCACGCCGGCGGTGTCCCAGCGACTCCCCTCGGCCGCCGCCTGCGCCATCGCGAGGTGGATGGTCGGACGCTGCTCCGCGCTCGCCGCGACCCGCATCCGCTCCCCGGTCTCGAGTGCCTCGTCGACGGCACCGGTGGTCGCCAGCACCGACACCAGGGCGTCGCCGATCTCGAACCATTCGGGGTCCGCCTCGCCCACGAACGACCACGCACGCTCGAGCATCGGGACGGCGCTCGACAGCGCACCCCGCTTCCGTGCCCGACGTGAGGCCTCGAGCAGGAGCTCCGCAGCACGGCTCGTTTCGCCTGCCTCTTCGGCAAGTGCGGCGGCCTGCTCACCGAACGAGTCACCGAGATGGGACCCAACGAGCTCGAGTGCAGCCAGCGCCGAGCGAGCGATCTCTACTCGCTCGAACGGAAGCAACTCGTCGAGGATCGCCTCGCGCGTGAGGGCGTGGCGGAACTCGAATGCCGTCCGTTCGGAGCGGTCCGCTGTGAGGAGTTGTGCCTCCACTCCCGCTCGTAGGGCCTGAGCGACCGCATCGACCGACGCGCCCAAGCAGGCGCGAAGCAGATCGATGTCGAAGCGTTGGCCGAGCACGGCGCCGACGCGGATCGCACGCGCCACACCGTCGTCGAGGGCGTCCATCCTTCGACGAACGAGTTCAGCGAAGCGTTCGGGCACCGCCGGTGTCCCCGACGCCTCGACGCGCCAACCATCGGTCGACGATGTGATCGTGCCGTCGGCGACGCTGGTCGTGAGCAGTTCCTCCACGAGGAGGGGCAGACCGTCGGCAAAGCCACCGATGAGGGACATGACGCTCGCATCCACCGACTCGGTACCGAGGCACATCGATGCCATCGTCGACAGCTCCTCGTCGCTGAGACGGCGCAGCTCGACACCCGTCGCCGATCTGCGTGCGACGAGGTCGCTGAGAATGCGGCCGGCAGGATCTGATCCTTCGAATCGGGTGGTCACGACACACAGCACCGGTGCGGCGGCCACGTTGTCGGCCAGGTACTCGACCACGGCCACCGTGTCGGGATCCGACCAGTGCAGATCTTCCAGCACCACGAGGCACCCGTCATGGGCGACGGACGTGAGGAAGCGAAGCAGGCCCTCGCCGATCTCCATCGCGCTGGCCTGGTAGGCCTCCTCGCTGTCCACGCGCCACTCCGGGACGATCTGCGCCAGCGCCCGCCGGTCGACCGACGGCCCGCCGGCTGCGCCGACCCGCCTGACGTGGCCGGACAGCGCCTCGAACAACGGACGAAACGGCACGGGCGTCGTGGTGTCGACGGCGCGTCCCACCAACACCGGTAGCCCTCGACCTGTCGCGGCATCGCAGAGTTCGTCGACGAGCCGCGACTTGCCGACACCGGCTTCGCCCGTCACCCACACGAAACTGCCGGCACCGGCGATGGCCCGATCGAGTGCCGCGTCGAGAACTGCCCTCTCTTCGATGCGCCCGACGATCGTCGGGCAATCCATCTGCCGCACGACGACAGTCTTGCAGCCGCTTGCCGGCCGTGCGCGTCCGGGCACCGGGCGTGCGGGTCCCCGCCGAACGCTCGCCCGGACTCGCGGGTGTGGCAGGCTGGCGACCATGAGTGACGCTTCACGGCCAGCGCTCGGATGGCATCCCTTCGACGAAGACGAGGTGGCCATCGCTGCGGCGCTCGCCGAGGTGAGCGTTCCCGCGTTGCTCTGCTCGCTGGTGCACATCACGGGCGATCCGTCGTGGATCCGCGGGCCGCGTCGACCGCGCCTGTCCGCACCGTCGGAACGCCAAGGGGGTATGCCCGACGACGAGCTGGCGGCAGTTCGCGCCGAGGCGTTGCCGGTCGTGCTCGCCTACCGCGACGGCGGCTATCGCACCCAGGACGTCTCGACCGCGGTGGTGGAGGAGATGATGGACTTCCTGGCGGCCACGCCGGTTCGCCAGGGCGTGCGTGACCTCTTCCACTTCGACCTCCAACTCGACGGCGTCGACCCGGGCGCCATCATCTGGGGCGACGACATCGACCCGGCGGTGAAGGCCGACTCGCCCGTCGTGGTCATCGGTGCCGGCATGGCCGGGATCCAGGCCGGGATCCGCCTCGGCCAGGCCGGTCTGCCGTTCACGATCGTCGACAAGAACGACGGGCCCGGCGGCACGTGGTGGGAGAACCGGTACCCGGGCGCCCGGGTGGACGTGCCGAGTCGGCAGTACTGCTACGCCTTCGAACCCAACGACCACTGGAGCGAGTTCTACTGCCGGCACGGCGAGCTGCGCGAGTACTTCGCGTCGGTGTTCGACACCTATGGGCTCGCGCCGCACTGCCGCTTCGACACCGAGGTCACCGGCGCCGCGTGGGACGAGGCGACAGCCCGGTGGCGAATCGCGGTTCGTTCGTCCGACGGCGACGCCGATGTCCTCGACGCCCGGTTCGTCATCTCGGCAGTCGGGGCGCTGAACATCCCGAAGCTGCCCGACATCGACGGCATGGACACCTTCGCCGGTCCGTCGTTCCACTCGACGCGTTGGCCGCAGGACTTCGACCACCGCGGAACCCGGTTCGCACTACTCGGCGCCGGCGCCAGCGGCTTCCAGATCGCACCGGCGATCGCGGACGAGGTCGAGCATCTGGACATCTTTCAGCGCACGGCCCAGTGGGTCATGCCCAATCCGATCTACCAGCAGGCGGTGCCGGAAGGGGAGCGGTGGGCAATGCGCCACCTGCCCTCGTTCGCTCGCTGGGTCCGGTTCATGTCGACCTATGCGGGCGTGGGTCGCGGGATCGACGACTACCGGATCGACCCCGACCACGACGACCCCACCGGCCAGTCGGTCAACGCCGTCAATGCCCAACGGCGCGACGGGATGCGGGACTGGATGCACCGCCAGCTGGCCGACCGGCCCGACCTCATCGAGGGCTCCACGCCCGACTATCCGGCGTTGGGGAAGCGGATCCTCCAAGACGACGGCAGCTGGTTCGCCTGTCTGAAGCGGCCCGATGTCGACCTCGTCCGCACCGCCATCGACCGCATCGTCCCCGAGGGCATCGTCACCACCGACGGCACCCTGCACCACGCCGATGTGATCTGTTACGCCACCGGGTTCGAGGCGAACCAGTTCGTCCCGTTCGACGTGGCCGGGCGCAACGGCGTGTCGCTTCGCGAGCAGTGGGGCGACGCCCCGACCGCATACCTCGGCATCACCGTGCCGAACTTCCCGAACCTGTTCGTCTGCTACGGACCCGGCACCAACCTCGCTCACAGCGCTGGGCTGTTCTTCCACGCCGAGTATCAGACGATGCACGCCATGGACGCCATCCATCGCGTGCTGGCGGCCGACGCCGACACCATCGAGGTGCGCCAGGAGGTGCACGACGCCTACGCCGACCGAACTCCTCGACGAGATCTCGTCGCTGGTGTGGGCCCACCCGGCCATCCGGCACAGCCACTACAAGAATCCGACCGGCACGGTCTACACGCTCTCGCCGTGGGCGCTCGACCGGTACTGGGAGATGACCCATCGGGTCGATCCCGACGACTACGTCATCGCGTAGCAACTGCGCCCCGCGCTGGTTGCTGGCAGACTCGTGCCCGCACCGCATCAGCGAGGAGACGGACATGCAGGCAGCACGCGTTGTCGACGGCGAATTGGTGATCACCCAGGTCGAGGTTCCCGAGCCGGGGCCGGAACAGGCCCGCGTCCGCATCACGAGCGCGGGGGTGTGTCACTCCGACCTGCACCTGGTGAAGGGGCACTGGTTCGGGATGCAGATCCCCGAGGTGGGCCACGAGGCCATCGGGATCGTCGAAGCGCTCGGGCCCGGTGCCGAGCGCTTCACGGCGGTCGGCGACCGGGTCATCCTCGGCCTCGGCGGCACGGGTGGCGGCTATTGGTGTGGCGCCTGCATCCACTGCCTGGGCGGCGAACCCCGTCTGTGTGATCAGGGCTCGGGCATCATGGGCACCTTCGCCGAGGAGTTCTGCGTGAACGCGAAGTCGCTGGTCACGCTGCCTGCGTCGGTCGGTGACGAGGAAGCACCGCTCGCGTGTGGCGGGCTCACCGCGTACGGCGCAGTGAAGAAGCTGATCACGCACTGCGATCGTGCCGGGGTCGACGGTCGCCGTCATCGGCGCCGCCGGCGGGTTGGGCCACTACGCCGTGCAGCTCCTCAAGGCCTTTGGCTACAAGGTCGTCGGCGTCGACCTGGGGGAAGAGAAGCTCACCTTCGTCAAGGAGTTGGGGGCCGATCAGGCCGTCGAACCCAGCGAGGCCGAGGCCATGGGCGCCGCTGGTGGCGTCGACGCCGTGCTGGTGTTCACCGCCGTGAAGGCCGGCTTCGATCTCGCCATCACCATGTTGCGCAAGGGTGGCCTGTTCGTCGCGGTCGGCATCCCGCCCACCAGCGAGGGCAACATCGAGATCAACCCGATGATCTTCTTCAGCAAGGGCATCACCATGATCTACAGCGGTGTGGGCACGGTGCAGGACATGCGCGAGGTCGTCCAGCTCGCCGCCGACGGCAAGGTGAAGAGCCACATCGGACGCCAGGGTCCGCTCAGCGAGTTGCCCGCGATCTTCGACGAACTCGAAGCCGGCGCCTACGTGGGTCGTGCGGTCATCACCGACCTGGGTGCCTGACCGCCGTTCGACCAGACCCATCGCAGCGTCAGGTTCGGTTGTTCGCAGGTGTGCGCCCAACATGTCGAGCATTGCCCGGCTCTCGGTGTCGGTGTACTGCTCGATGCGTCGCGTGAACCCGCGATTGACAGAGAGGTAGCGACGTCCGGTGTCCGGGTGGATGCCGATCACTGGATGGCTCGCCCCGGGTACGAGCTTCTCGGCGGCGTCGGTCAGCTCGTTGAAGGGTAGTTCTCACCTGCCTTGACGGTGTGCTGAATCCGACCTACTCCCAGCAAGTACTCGATACGTACCGTATGTTCGGGTTCAGTGTCACACCCCCTCGGTACTGTGGGTGCCATGACGTTGCTCGCTGATCTCGCGGCCCGGCGCGACGCTGATCTCACGGTGCTCGACGACGCCGATCTCGCGGGCTGGGCAGGTTGATCGCGCGTGGTCGTCGGGATCTGGCGGCGTTCGCGACGGCGGTGGCGGTGGAGGCGAAGCGTCGGCAGGCGTCGGGTTCGTCGCCGTGTCCGGAGGATCTGTCGGATCCTGATGGTGAGCAGTCCCAGCGGAGCCGTGCGAAGGATTCGGCGCGTGGCGAGATCCGGAGGATCTCCCCGAGTCCGGTGCGGGTGCGGAGTCGGGGGCGTCGAAGACCGAGAACGCCGATCATCTCGCCGAGCGGCTGGCTCGGCTGTCGTCGTCGGAGAAGGGCCGGTTGGCGGGTCATGATCGTGAGATCGCGTCGAATGCGACGTTGTTGCGGCCCGAGGCGTTCCGGACGTGGCTCGCGAAGCTGCTGGTCACGATCGCGGACCCGCCCGATGATGACTGATGGGCTGTCGGCGGCGGAGCGGGCCAAGGCCGCGGCGGCATGGGCGATGTTTCAGCGCCCTGATGGGACCTGGGTCGATTGCCGGGTCGATGGACGACGAGCGCGGCGCCCGGATGGACGCAGCGGTCACGGCACGGGCTCGGGAGATCGCGAATCGGCGCCCGCCCGGCGAGCGGACGATCACGGCCAACGACCGGGCGGTCGCGGCGTTCGAGTTGTTGTGTGGCATCACCCTGGGCGGCGCCGGGGACGGGGGGCGCGGTGGCGCCGGATCGTGGGCACCGATCCGACGGCGGCCTTCGGACCCGGACGCCGGCCTGGCCCCTGACAACGACGGTCGGGCCCGGAAGCGGCGGCCCCCACGGCGACCCCGGCGGTGGGGTCGGATCGGGTGATGGGACCGGGTCTGGCGGTCGGGATCATCATCGACGCCGCGACCCTGGCTCACGGCCCCCACGCCGGCGACGGTGGCCGAGACCTGGGACGGCCGACCGATCGATCCCGGGCGGCGCAGCGGCGGGCATGTGACGCCGACTGGTACGTGATGCTCTACGACGCAGCTCGGCCGCCCGACCCGGGTCGGACGCACCCGCCGCCACGCCACCGCGCGAGCAGCGCCTCCAGCTCCGCGGCCTGTACCCGACGTGCCCGATCGACGGGGTCACGCCGTTTCACGGCTGTGACATCCACCACGTCAACACGCCGTTCGACCCCGACGGCGAGACCGAACTCCACAACCTCGTACCGATCTCGACGACCTGGCATCACCGCATCCACGACGGCGCCTGGACCCTCACCATGGACAGCGACCGCACCCTGCACCTCTACCGCCCCGACGGCACCCTCGACCGCATCATCGACCCACCCACACCCATCACCCGCCACGGCCCCTGATGGTGCATCGCGCTGTGTACTCGGGCGAGGCCCACACTCGAGCGTTGCCGCCCGCCCGTCTGCGTTACGGTGCGAAGCGAGGACCCACGAGCCATCTCGACCCGAGATGTTCGACCAGACGACGAGGCGGGACAGATGGCGAAGATCGTGATCGCAGGCGGCGGGATCTGCGGCTTGGCCGCAGCGATGATGCTGGCTGATGACGGCCACGGTGTGACCGTCATCGAGCGTGATGTCGCGCCGGCGCCGCCCGGGCCCGACACTGCCGCGGACTGGGATCGTCGCAGCGTGGCCCAGTTCGGTCTCGGCCACTGGATGCACTCTCGGGGGACGGCGATCCTGCGCGATTCGGTGCCCTCCGCCTTCGAGCGCATCCGGGACAATGGCGGTCTGTCGTTCAACCTGGTGAAGTACCTGCTCGGCGTCCAGGGCATCGATCCCGAGCCCGACGACGATCGGTTCGATCTGTTGACCGGTCGCCGAAGCACATTGGAGTGGGCGCGGCGACGGCCGCAGATGACCATCCGGGGGTCGATGTCCAGCGCGGTCGGACCATCGCCGGCTTCCTGGCGACCACCGACGGCCCGGTCCCGCACGTGACGGGCCTACGTATGGCCGAGGGCGGCGATGTCCTCGCCGACCTCGTGGTCGATGCCACGGGTCGTCGGTCGGCGACGCCCGCGTGGCTCGCCGAGATCGGTGCCCGGCCGCCGCACGAGGTCACCGAGGACAGCGGGTTCGCGTACTACGGCCGCTACTTCCGGTCAGCCGACGGGTCGACGCCCGCCATCTTCGCCCCGCTCCTGACCCCGTACGGCAGCTTCTCGTTGCTGACACTGCCCGCCGACAACGGGACGTGGTCGGTGACGCTGTACGGGTTGTCCGAGGACAAGCCCGTCCGAGGGTTTCGGGCGCCCGAGGTGTTCGAGCGCGTCGTCGCAGAGCTGCCACTGCATGCCCACTGGTTGGACGGAGAGCCGATCACCGAGATGGCCAGCATGGTGGGCCCGGTCGACCGGGAGCGGACCTACGTGGTCGACGGCGCGCCCTGTGCCACGGGGGTCTTGACGGTTGGCGATGCGCACTCGTGCACCAACCCCTCGTTGGGTCGGGGCATGTCTCTGGGCCTCATCCACGTGGAGATCCTGCGTGAATCGATCGAGGCGCACCTCGACGACCCAGTCGCGCTCGCGGCCGCCTTCGACGAGCGGACCAAGGTCGAGCTCCAGCCGTACCATGATGCGACGATCGAGACGGACCGACGCCGCGTCAACGAGATGCGCATGTATCGCAACGGCGAGACGCCCGAGCCCACGCCTGAAGAACGCATGACCGACGTCCTGATCGGCAACGCCGCCGCCGACCCGCTGATGGCCCGGGCCTTCGGAGACATCATGGGCTGTAACGCACTGGCCGACGACGTGTTGGCGGAGCCCGGCGTGTTCGACCGACTGCTCGAACTCAGCGAGGGGCCGGGTCCCGAACCGGCTCCGGGGCCGAGTCGTGAACGGCTGCTCGAGTTGGTTGGCTGATCCGTCAGGCGTCGGTGTGGAACGCCTGGACCGTTCCGACGAGCATCCGCACGCCGAGCTCGATGGCGCGCTCGTCCACGTCGAAGTGGCCGGCGTGGAGATCGAGTGTCGGGCCGGCCGGGTCGCGCACGCCGAGGCGCACATAGGTACCCGGGATCTCGCGGGTGAACCAGGCGAAGTCGTCGCCGCCCCAGCTCTGTTCGGCGGGGACGACTGCAGCAGCGCCGATGCTGTCGGTGACCGCGCGGCGGACCGTCTCGGTGATGGCCGGATCGTTGACGACCGGGGGCACACCATGGGTGTAGTCGAGCTCGACCGTGGCATCGGTGCCGGCGACGATGGCGCGCAGCTCCTGCTCGACGATCTCGGGCAGCAGCTCCCACACGGCGAGCGAGGGCGTGCGGATCGCCCCTTTGAGCTCGCACGACGTCGGGATCACGTTGGGGGCATCGCCGGCATGCACCGCGCCGAAGACGATCTTCACCGCATCGTCGGCACCGACTCGTGCCGCAACCCGCACCGGCAGCTCCTGGACGACGCAGGCGGCTAGTGCGATGAGATCGTCGGTCAGTTCCGGCCGGGCCGTGTGCCCGCCGCGGCCTCGGAGCGTGATGACCGCCATGTCGGCCGCAGAGGAGATGGCGCCGGCCCGGAGTCCCATCGTGCCGACGTCGAGCTTGGGTTCGCAGTGGATACCGACGATGGCGTCGACGTCGGCGATGCCGCCGTCGCTGAGGACGTCGAGGGCGCCGCCGGGCACGCGCTCCTCGGCGGGTTGGAAGATCACCCGGATGGGTCCGGGCAACTCGTCGAGATGGCGGGCGAAATACAGGGCCGTGCCGAGCACGACCGCGGTGTGGACATCGTGGCCACACGCATGGGCGACACCTGGTGTCTGGCTCGCGTAGCTGACCTGCTTCTCGTCGGGCATCGCCAAGGCATCGAGATCCGCACGCAGCGCGATGACCCGCCGAGCGTCGCCACCCGTGGGTGGCGCGAGATCGCAGACCAGCCCGGTCCCGACGGCCAGTCGGCGCGGGGTGAGCCCGGCGAGCTCGAGGCGTTCGGCGACGAGCTCGGTGGTTGCGTGTTCGTCACCGCTGAGCTCGGGGTGCGCGTGGATGTTCCGGCGAATCGCGATGAGTCCGTCGCCGTGCTCGCCCAGCCAGTCATCGAGCGATGTCGGCGCCGCTGCGGAGGCCGCGTCGACCGCCGTCATGTGTAGGTGTCGGTTGCGAGGCTGTCGACGAGGTGATGCACCACGTCGACGAGCGTACCGCCGCCCTCGACCACCCTGCGTTGCCGCACGGCGCCCGAACCGACCTCGAGCAGCATCACCAGATCCTGGAGCTGCGCCGTCGTCCCGAGTTGTTCGGCGGTCGGCCACAGTTCGTCGACCAGGGCGATCAACAGATCGTGAACCGAGCAGCGCTCGGGATGCCCACTCTCGGGATGCTCGACGA
Source organism: uncultured Acidimicrobiaceae bacterium (assembly GCA_963716795.1). Taxonomy (GTDB): domain Bacteria; phylum Actinomycetota; class Acidimicrobiia; order Acidimicrobiales; family UBA8592; genus CAVQUE01. Next base: position 1,247,480 of record CAVQUE010000015.1, read on the forward strand.
TCAGATGCGCATCGACCCCGAAGCGAGCAGCGAGCCAGCGGTTCTCGCGCACGGTCCATTCGCGCGGCGCGATGGGCAGCGTGCCGTCGTCGATGCGCTGATCGCACCAGCTGACCAGGGTCTGCGCCAGCCCGGCGAGCGCAACGGACTCGCGCACCGTTGGGGTGGCGTCACACATCCGGAACTCGATGGTGCCGAAGTCCGGGTGCGGACGGATGTCCCACCAGACCTCACGGATGGAGCTGATGCAGTTCGACTCGAGGAGGGTGGACATGAACATCTCGAAGTCGCCCCAGTCCGCGAGGTCCGGCGGCAGGCCTGCCGTGGGCAACGACTCGAACACTTTCGACCGCGCCGATGCGAGGCCCGAGTCCTCGCCCTCGAAGTACGGACTCGAGGCCGACAACGCCAGGAACAATGGCAGGTGCCGTCGCAGCTCGTTGATGATGGCGATCGCCCGTGGGCCCGACGAGACGCCGACATGGACGTGGAGGCCGCAGATCAGCAGCCGGCGTGCCGGCCACTGCATCGACTCGATGAGGTCGTGATAGCGCTGATCGGGGCTGACGTCTTGCTCGCGCGCCATGGCGAAGGGGTGGGTGCCCGCGCTGATCAGCGTCAGGTCGCGCTGATCGCATACCGCCCGGAGCTCGGCGATGCTGGTGCGGAGGTCGTTGCCGGCCTCGTCGGGTGTCTCGCACACGCCCGTGATGATCTCGACCGTGCTCTGGAACAGCTCGTGCTTGGCCTTGGGATGCTCGCCCCCGGCGTGCCCGGCGCCGAGCTCGTCGAGCAGCTCCGGCGCAGCCGACACGAGGGCGCCCGAGGTTGCGTCGACGACGTTCAGCTCCATCTCGACGCCGACCGTCGGCCGGTCGTTGGGCGTGAAGTGGATGGTCACGTCGCCGTTCCCGTCCGATTTCCGGATGGTGTCGCGGCGGTCGCCATCGTCGGGACTCTAAGCCGTTTCGTGATCGGCGGCCAGCGGGCGACCTCGCCGTCGAGTCGTCGCGAGGTGCCTCTCCGACAGACGGCGAGTGGACCAGCCCGGATCGGCGAGAGGACCAGTCTCAGCCCAGGTCGACGAACGCCAGTGAGTCGAGCATCGCCTCGGTTGCTGCCAGAACGGACGTGAAGGTCGCCTCGTCGTTGTCGAACGCTTGGGCCTCGATCATCAGCAGACCGCGGTCGGGGTGATCGACCAGCCACAGACGGCCGCGTTCGCGGCGGAAACCAGCCAGCCAGGTCATCGGCGGTGCGGAGGACCGCAGGCCGATAGAGGTTGTCTCCGACGACCTCGAAGACCCGAGCGTCGATGCCCCCGACCGTCGTCGATGCGAGCTCGGCCATCGCAGAGCCCCGCTCTCGCACCAGCGCGACGAGTTCGTCGGAGGTGCCCAGGATCTCGCCACCGGGAAGCCGCGGGTTGGATATGAACGTGGTGTCGGCGAGCTGGGTGCCGAGAGGAACCCGACCGAATCCCTCGAGAACCTGGCTCACCACGGTCTCCTCCCGTAGCTCGATGCGGATGCCCCCCAAGAGGGGAAGCTCCGCCTGGCCCGCCGGCACGCTGGCGATGGGGTTGGGGGCGATGCTGCCGAATCCGAGGCTCGATGCGATGTCCTCGACGGTGTCGAACCATCCGCTGTCGGCGGGTCCTTCGATGCCAGCGATGACTGCCAGGGGTTCTTCGTCGCCCTGCTCGACGAACCAGATCCGGTAGGTGGCCCCCGCTTTCAACGATTTCGAGTAGGTCAGCCGATTGGTGCCGAAGCCGACACACCACTCCTCGTTCGGCTCGCAGCTCGCCTCCCCGACAGCAAGATCGAACCGCGTCGCATCGAGGCCACCGAGCGTCGTGGCTGTTCGACCCGATACGGCGACGCCGTCGGGAAGCGCATCGAGCCAGCCGTCGATGTCATCAGGGGCCCAGCCGTCGTCCAGCCCATCGAAGGGCTCATCCAGCCGGGTCGCGTCCGACAGCGCCGACAGGCGCATGAGCGCGAGGTCGCGGTCGTCTGATCCCGAGCTGGTCGGATGGGAGAAGACGATGACGCCGTCGCTGTAGGGCCGGACGAACAACGGACCCTCGGTACGGAACGAAAAGGGGGTTCCGAGCGTGTCGACGCGGTAGGTGCCCTCCTCGACGAAGGCGAAGTCTTCGCTCAGTCGTGCTGCGTCCGAAGCGAAGCTCGCAGCGTCGTCAGGTGGTGTGGGTCGGTCGATCGTTTCCGTCGCCACATTCGTCTCGGCTATCCGGTCAGACGTCGCGAACCATCGGACACCGCCGAAGGTCACGGCCACGACGACCACCGCCGCAGCGACCATCGTGAGCGGCGGCTCTCGGCCACGTCGTGGTCGCTTCGATCTCAGGTCGGGGTCGAGCGTCGACGTCGAATGCGGTAACGGGCTCGACGGCATCGGTCGACGCTGGTGTGGTCGCCTCGGCCAGAACACGGCCTCGGAGCCTCGCCACGAACTCCGCCGACGGGCCATCGCCCTCGACAGCTCGCAGCTTCTCGTCGAGGTCCTCATCCATGAGCGCCTCCCGTCTCCATCGCTCCCATGCCTTCGTCGAGCTTCGCTCGCAGCTCGCGCCGGGCGCGGGTGATCAGCCCCTCCACCGACTTCGCCGAGCGGCCGAGATGATCGGCGAGTTCCGACACGGGTAGATCGTCGATGTAGCGCAGTGTCAGGACCAGGCGGTGATCGACGCTCAGCTCGTCGAGCGCAGCCTCGATCCGCAACCGTTCCAGCAGGTCGACCGGATCGGCCTCCGACGCACGCGGCTGCGACCAACCGGAGCTTTCCGTCGTAGTTCGATTGCCGTCGCAGCGCATCGACGAGTTGGTGCCGGGCGACGGTCACGAGCCATCCAATCGTGAGTGAGCCCGGATCGTCGGTGCTCCTGATGGCCTTGATGAAGGTCTCCTGGGTGATGTCCTCGGCCATCGAGTGATCCCGGCAGCGCCGGTGCACGAAGCGATAGACCTCGTCGACATGGGTGTCATACATCGTTGCGACTGCAGCCGTTCGCTCGGCAACCGCTTCGGTCGCCGCCGCGTTCGCCCGCCGAGGGGTCGAGCGACGCAGCCACCGGCTCATGACGGCGCTCCACGGCGGCCCGGACTCATGGGTGCAACGCGATCAGCTCGACTCGGTGAAGGTCAAGGTGGACACCAACGCACGTGGTCGTCGCGACGACGACGTCCAGGTAGTCCGCGTCGTCCGGAAGGCTTCGGCGGTGATCATCAGCAGCCCTCGGTCCGGGTGCTCGACCACCCAGAGCCGTCCCAACGGCGGCGCGCGTAGGTGCGTTCATCGTCGACGCCCCGCTTGAGCACCTCGCTGGCTTCGCCACGCATCTCGAATACCCGGGACTCGATGCCCCCCACCGTCGTCGGCTCGATCTCGGTGATCTCGGTGCCGGCTGTGCGAAAGGCCGCGACGAGGTCGTCGGTCGACTCGATCTCGGTGCCGTCGAGAGTGGCCGGCGTCGACAACAAGACGATGGCGGCAGGCCATCCTCGAGGCGGACGATGGCGTAGTTGGACCCAGTCTGGGCGACCAACGCGCCGGGCTCGAACTCGAGGTTCGCTCCGCCCAGAACCGCCACGTCGGCTGGCCCTACCGGCGGGGCGAAGACGGGACCGGGTGCTGCATCACCGAACGTGAGGGTCGAGAGGACCTCATCGGCGGTCTCGAACCAATCCCCGTCGGCATCGGTGGTGGCGGCGAACACGCCGATCGGCGCCTCGTCGCCCTGGTCCACCACCCAGATCCGGTACGACGAACCCGGATTGAGGAACTTGTCCGTGAAGAGGTGATCGGTGCCGAAGCCCACGCACAATTGGGATCCTGCGACGCACGGGATCTCGCCGATCTCGACGTCGATACGCGTCGCCGGCAACCCGCCAAGCGTCGTTTCTTCGGGTTCGGACGTCGTCACGCCGTCTGCGAGGTTGTCGACCCACCCGGTGAGGTCGTCGGCCGGCCAGCCACCCTCGATGTCCTCGAACCACTGATTTGGTTCCGCCGGATCGGACAGATTCGACAACCGCAGAAAGACGATGTCGCGGTCATCGGGACCGAGGCTGCCCGGGTGGGTCAGGATGAACTCGCCGACGTTGTTCCGCTGGACGGACAGCGGTCGGTCGACGACGAAGGAGAACGGCGTCCCGATCGTGTCGACGCGGTAGGTGCCCTCGTCGAGAAGAACCCCTGCTCGGTCAGAGGTCGGGCGTCGGACACGAACGAGGTCGGTTCGATGGTCGATGCGGCCGTAGTCGGTGCCGCTTCGGCCGGCTCGACCGTTGCCGGCGTGCTCTCGCCGGGTGTCGGCTCGTCAGGTGTCGATTCGGCGGTCGTCGGCTCTTCCTCGACCTGAGCGACGACTGCCGACTCGCTCTCGTCGGTCGTGCCGCAGGCAGCGAGCGCAATCGTGAAGCAGATGAGTGCGGCGAATCGGATCGTGCTGCGTCGTGTGGTCGTCATGAGTCGTCCCCCGCTTCGGGTTGCGAAGCATCTCGTTCAGCGTGCCTTTGCATTGCCCCTTCAACGATCGACGGACGCGAAATCCCTCACGGAACTTCTGGAGCGCCTGCGTCTGACCATTCTGCTGATCGCGGTGCGGCGCTCGGTGGCGAGCCGGGACGGTCCGGCGAGAACCGCCACGGTGAACTCACCCGGTGTCGGGGCCGGTGCGCGGCTCGTCATCGGCCCCGACCGTGCCGAAGCGACCGGCTTCGAGATCGCCGAGCACCGCCTCGATGGGCGTGGGCATCACCCGCATCGGCCCCCGAAACGGGTCGCTGATGGCCACCACCAGAGCCAGGTCCAGGGCGATCAGCACCACGAGACCACCGACGATGATCGTGACCCAATCGTCGAGGCTGACCGCGATGGCAACGGCATTGAGGCAGAGCACCACGCCGCTGACGAAAGCCAGCACGAACAACGGCGCCGGCAGGCCATGGCCGGACAGGTGCAACCGGTCCCGCCGCGCGACGGCCACCCCCTCTGCCGCGGCCAGTGCGTCGGCGGATACCGCCGTTGCGACGTCGGGAGCTGTCGCATCGGCGCGGACGACGCGTTCGAGTTGCGACAGCGCCGCTGCAGTCGGAAGGGCCCCCGCCCCCTCGTGCCGCAAGGTGTCCCACTCGACGTCGAGGACCGAGCGCAGGTACGACACCAGCAACCCCCGAACCTGCGGCCCGTCGATGCCGGGTGACGCACTGGCCAGCGCGAGGCGGACGCACGCGCCGGCCTCGGTTCCGACGACGCCCTCGGCACTGCGACTCCGGTTCCACTGGTTCGTGATGACGAACGCGGTCAGAAGGGCGAACAGTACGCCCACCGCCGGCATGAGCCTGCCTGCCGCTGCTGCCATCTCGACCTGGTCGGCCTCATCGACGACGGCATCGAGCACAATCCCGACGAGAGCGGTCCAGCCGATGAACCAGATCAGGAACCCGCCGAACAGTACCGGCGACGACCGTTCCGACAGGTGGGACAGCCACGCCTCGAACCGGGCCCACACCCACCAGGTCTGCTTCGTGGCCTTCATGGCACTGTCCTCCCGGCAGCGGCCGCACCGCTGCCCCCATGGTGGGATTCTGCAGCGACGATCGCGCCGACGGGCGATTGGCGGAACGCCTCGAAGAACGCGTGAACAGCCATCTGGGATCCCGTGATCTCGATGTCGCCACGACGTTGCGCAACCGCAAGGGTCACCCTGCCGAGGTAGGCGCGGTACAGCGCGGCACGGTCGGCTCGCAGCGTGACGTCGACCTCGAAGCCGGGGTCGGCGAGGCAGATGGACGCTTCGTCCTCGACCACGATCCAGTACCGGCTGGGATGATCGGTGAGGGGTACGTACACCGTGAATCGGGGTGGTGGCAGATGGGAGGTGTCGAGCCGGCGGTGCAGCCACCACAACAGCAGATCCGGGTCGAGCTCATCCGAGGAGGGCTCGCCGAATGCCCAGCGCGCGCCCCAGGTGGCCAGGCCGAACACCACGGGCTCGAGCGCTCGACCGGCCTCGGTCAGCCGATAGGAACCGTCGGCGTGTTGTTCGACGACGTCGGCTGCGATGAGTTGATGGAGGCGCCGGGTGAGCAAGGCTCGCGACAGCCCAGGATTGCCGCGTATCAACTCGTTGAACCGGCTGGTCCCGGTGAGCAGGTCGCGAATGATGTGGATGGTCCAACGGTCGCCGAGGACCTCGGCCGAACGCGAAATCGGGCAGTACTGGCCGTACGACTTCATCGACCGACCCTACGCCCAGTTCAGCTTTGGAACTGGGCAGCCGGCGCGAACGCGGCTCGGATGAGATTCATCACCGCAGGGCCGACCCGTTCGGCGAACCTGGCGCTCTCGATCGAACGATTCGAACACCCGGCGGGAAGATGCCCGGAGCGGTGTTCGCTCGCCGAGCAGCGACCAGCGGATGATGCCACCCCGGTCGAGCGGCTCATCGCGTTCTCGGGCCGAACGGTCTGACATCGAACTGCCGGTCCGGCCGAGCAGTAGCGTGTTGGGCTCGGCGCGACGTTTCCAGCATCCCGGCCCCACGATCGCGAGGTCCGTCCATGAGTCAGCTCCGTGAGATAGGTGACCGCGACGGGTGGCGTTGCTGGCTCTGTGACGAGCCCGTCGATCCCGACATGTCCTCGCACGATCCCCGCGGCGCCAGCGTCGATGCCCGCATCACGAAGGCCCAGGCCCGCAAGCGGGGCAAGGATCGCCCCGTCGACCGGCTTGCCCATGTCGGCTGCAACACCGGGAAGGGTGCCCAGGAACCCGTGGTGCCCTGGCCCGACGAGTTGTTCGTCGTGGACCCGACGCCGATCATCGCAGCTGCCGGCCGTCTCGAGCGCAAGGGCGGTCGCGAAGTCATGGCCCGCTGTCCGACACGAGACGACGCCGAGGCCACTGCTGCGTGGCTGGTCGATCGCATGGCGCGCCTGCACCCCGGCATGGTTGTCACCACCCGCGTCGACGAGGGCGGCAGTCAGTTCCTGGTGAGCATGTGCGTCTGATCGGCGAGTGCTCCTCGGGTGCGGCACGGGTCGTGATGGTCATGGTGTCTTCCCCGACCGCCAACGTCGTGCCCGTCTCGACGGCTCGGCGCTGGCTGGCTCCGTTTGCGGCCGGTGCCGCCGGCGCGCTCGCCGTTGTGGTCGACGCCATCGGGGGAGAGATCGAGCTGTGGGCGGGCGTCACGACGGAGGACTATCCGCTCTTCACCGTGACCATCCAGGACGAAGCCGACCCGGTGTCGTCGGGCCGCGTCGTGCTCCGGGGCACGGTCGGCCAGTAACGCTGTGTCTGGTCGCCCTGGCTACGAAGAACTCGTGGCGCTCCGTGGACGCGAGGTCGCAGATGCGATCATCGCCAGCGCCGAGCTCTACAGCGACAACGCCCACCAGCCCTGGGACGTCGCCTTGCGCTGGGCCATCGCCGAGCACGACCGGCCCGAGGACCCGGCGCTCACGGCGCAACAGCGCGAGAACGCCCGCCTCAACGACGAACTGATGCGTCGCCGGGGCGACGACGGTCGCCGGATCCACTACCTGGCGATGGAACTCGGTGGCGACGCGTACGATCATCCGGCACGACTCGACCGGGCCGAGGCGATCTACGACGCCGAGCGGTGGCGCTTGCCGCCCCGTCCCTCGATGAGTGACGAGCTCGACTGGGCCCGCACGCAGGCACGGGCGGTGAGCGAGCCCGACCCAGACGTCACCGAAGGCTGAGTTCGATCGTCACGGTCGGCGGTCCACCGCCACAGGGCCAGACGGATGCGCCATGACGCGCCGGCACCGGCATCCTCATGCCTGGACTGCACTGCGGTAGGTGTCGAGCATCACGGAGTCGGTGATCGAACCGTGATGGTGGACCTGGCCCCATCGGCCGCTGACGTAGTCGAAGACGCGTGTCGTGCGGATCTCGAGTGCGACGGTCGCATCGTCTTTGGCGAATTCGCCGCGTTCGCGGCCGGCGAAGACCACGGCGTCGGCCATGTCGTAGATGACGATGTCGTGGAACTCGACCCACACGTCGGCCGGTCCGTCGAAGATGCCGCCGTAGAGCTCGGTGATCGGGCCGATGCCTTCGAGGATCCCACCGAGGGGATTGTTGAGCCGGATGAGGTCATCGGCGACCCAGACCTGGGAGAAGACGTCGAGGTCCTGGTTGTTGAACGCGTAGTAGAAGGTCTCGAGTCCAGCGAGGGCTCCGGGAAGGCCGGGGGTCGTGGCCGCATCGATTCGGTTGCCGGCCACGCGGCCGTAGGTGAGTTCATGGCGGGTGTAGGTCATCGCCTGTCCTGTCGGCGGGTGCTCGATTCGAGGAGCGCGAGCAGCGCAGAGGTCGCGTTGCGCATCGTCGACGGATCGCCGGTGGCACGGGCCGTGACGTAGGCGCCCTGGACTGCAGCGATCGCCAGGTCGGCGAGGGCGGCGGCGTCGACGGGGACGTCGGTGTCACCAAACGATGCGGTGAGGCGGTCGCGCAGGTGAGCGAAGTAGGTACTCACCGGCTCCTGGATTCGCTGATCCGCGAGTGACGCCTCCATGCAGAGCCGGCCGATACGGCAGCCGGCACGGGCGTCGCGATCGACGCTGAGATAGCTGGTGACCAGCCCCGTGCCGCCGTCCGCCAGGCGGTCGAACTCGGCACACATCTCGGCTGCCAGCTCCTCGAGTGCGCTGTGGGCGAGATCGGCCTTGCCCGAGAAGTGGTGATAGAAGCTGCCCTGGCCGACCCCGGCCGCCTTCTGGATCTCGGCGGGGCTGGTCGCTGCGTACCCCTGTTGCGACAGGAGCTGCTTCGTTGCGTCGACCAACGCGCTGCGGGCATTCATCGCCGGGTCTCGCCCGCGGTGGTCAGTTCTGCGATCGTCGGGAACGACTCGACGAGTGCGCGTGCGGGAATGACCTCGGCGACGCGCGAGCTCGCCTCTCCGGCCCAGACGACTCGTTCGCGGGGGGCGGCGGCAGGCATCTCCTGCTGGTACCAGTCCTTCAGGTCGGTCCGGGCGGCCAGATCGTGCTCGTGTCCGCCCCACTCGTCGGTCAGCTCGGTGCGCAGAGACCGGCCCGCGAATCCCTCTGGCCAGACCGGGCCCCGCAGGTGGTCGTACACCGTGGACACGGTGGAGGAGTCACCGGTTGCGTCGACGATGCGCTGCTTGTGGAAGTCCGACTCGATCGCTTCGGTGGTCGCGTACACGACCGTGCCCAGGGCGACGCCGGCTGCGCCGCGGTCGACCGCCGACCGGAGATCATCGGAGTCCACGACGCCGCCGGCTGCGACGACCAGTGCAGCAGGTTCGTGGTGCAGCGTCCGGTCGATCAGCTCGTTGGTCGGCATCTCGAATCGGCCGTGGCCGCCGGCCTCGCTTCCCTGGGCGACGATCACCGAGGCCCCCGATTCCAGGGCGCTCTTGGCCTCGTCGGCGGTGCCGACCTGGCACACCAGCACGACTCCTGCATCGGTGATCCGCTGTGCGAAGCGATGTGGATCACCGAACGACAGCCACACTGCCGGAGGCTGGAGGGCGAGGACCCGGTCGAGCACGTCGTCGGTCAGTGTCCAGGAGATCAACCCGACACCGATGTCTGCGCCTTGCGCCTCGGCCCATTGCTCTTCGATCCAGGTGCCGGTGCCGTACCCCCCGCCCAGGAAGCCGCAGCCGCCTGCGAGCGAGAATGCTGCGGCGAGCCTGCCCCCGCTGATGGCTGCCATCGGTGCCAACAGCACCGGCCTCGACAATCCGAGCGTTCGGCCGAGGCGGTCGACCGGGTCTGACGGGAGCATGTGTACATACTACTAGGTACAGAGCTGAGATGCCTTCACGCCGGCTGCCGATCTCGGCGTGTACACGCCGGTTGTGGTGGGCTGTGCATCAACTCCGACCGAGGAGGTAGGCGCGCAAGGCGACTGCTTGGTTGTGCTGCTCGTCTCGTGCCGAATACAGCAGCGTGGTCGGCATCGTGCCGATCCGTGCCCGCAGGTCGGCGACGGCCGGGTTGTCGTCGAGTTCTGCCCAGTACCGCCTCATGAAGGCATCCCAGCGTTCGGGTTCGTGACCGAACCATGTGCGTAGATCGGTCGACGGAGCGACCTCGGGCACCCAGGCGTCGAGCGCGGCAGCCGCCTTGGTGAGGCCGCGGGGCCAGAGCCGATCGACGAGGATGCGCAGCCCGTCGGTCGACTCGGTAGCGGCGTAGATCCGCTTCGTGACGATCGGCGGGGTCGCGTCAGGCAACGTCGACGCCCTCGGGCCGCACCGTCTGATCGCTGCTGTCTGATCCCGACGAGGCGGGCACGGCGTTGGCGCCCATCAGGCCGAGTAGCTCCCGGAGGTCGTTGTTCCCCCGGTGCCGGCCCAGTCGGTGTGGAACCACTCGCCCCGGGGCCGGTCGACACGCTCGTAGGTGTGTGCGCCGAAGTAGTCGCGCTGCGCCTGGATGAGGTTGGCCGAGCCGCGCGCCGTACGGATGCCGTCGTAGAACGTCAGCGCAGACGCGAGCGCGGGGACGGCGACCCCGGCGGTCGCAGCGGCGACCACGGTTCGGCGCAACCCCACCGACGCGGAGGCGATGGCATCGACGAAGAACGGGTCGAACAGCAGGTTCTCGAGGTCGGCGTCGGCCTCGAACGCTCGTGCGATGTCGTCGAGGAACGCAGCGCGGATGATGCACCCGCCGCGCCACAGCCGGGCGATCGACGCCAGGTCCAGACGCCCAGCCGTGGGTGGCGGACGCGTCGGCGAGCACCATGAACCCCTGCGCGTAGGAGATCAGCTTCGCCGCGTAGACCGCGTCGGCGACGTCGTCGTCGGTGAGCGACGCATCGATCGCCGTCGCCGGGCCGGGCAACAGCTCCTCGGCTCGGGCCCGGGTCTCGACGAAGGACGACACCATGCGCGCCCCCACGGCCTCGGCGACCAGCATCATGGGTTGGCCCGAGCTCCATGGCTGAGATGACGGTCCACTTGCCGGTGCCCTTCTGGCCTGCGGCGTCGAGGATCAGGTCGATCAGCGGAGACCCGTCGTCGGCGGTTGCGGCCAGGATGTCCGCGGTGATCTCGACCAGATAGGACTGCAGCCTGCCCTCGTTCCATCGGGCGAAGATCTCGGCCATGTCACCGGGTGCGATGCCCTGCGAGGACAGCACGGCGTAGGCCTCGGCGAGCACCTGCATGTCGCCGTACTCGATGCCGTTGTGGATCATCTTGACGTAGTGGCCCGAGCCGCCCGGGCCGATCCAGTCGCAGCACGGTTCGTCGTCGTCGGGACCGGCCGTCGCGGCGATGCGCTGGAGCATCGTGGCGATGTGGGGCCACGCGTCGGCTGCGCCCCCGGGCATGATCGAGGGTCCGTGACGGGCGCCTTCCTCGCCTCCGGAGACACCGGCGCCGACATAGCGGAGACCGGCCGCCTCCAGTCGTTCGAGGCGACGGATCGTGTCGGTGTACAGGGAGTTGCCCCCGTCGATCACGATGTCGCCGTCGTCGAGAAGGGGCACGAGATCGTCGAGCACGGCGTCCACCGGCCCGCCTGCTTTGACCAGCAGGATGATCTTGCGTGGCGTCGCGAGCTGGTCCACCAAGTCCTCCAGCGACGTGGTGGCGCGGACATCCTGGGTGGGCGTGGTTCGGGTGAGGAACTCGTCCGTGGTCGCCTGGGTCCGGTTGTACACCGCAACCGAGTACCCGTTGTCGGCGAGGTTGAGCACGAGGTTCTGGCCCATCACGGCGAGTCCGACGAGTCCGACATCAGCACCTGTGGTCATGTGTGTCTCCGGTTCAGCGGTCGACTGTCACCGTAGTCAGGCGCTGTCGCCGTGGTGGGCCATGAGCCTGCTCGCCTCACCAGCCTCACCGAGGCCACCGTCCGCGGTGTCGCACCCCGGCTCGATGGGCGGGGCATAGCCTCGCCAGGTGAGCCCGGCGGCGTCGAGCGCTGTGACCAGCGTGGTCATGGACATCGACACGAGAGCAGTCTCTTGCTGGGAAGAGGAGCGCGCCCGAGTTCAGTGCATCCCGTGGAGGGCGGCGCCGAGCAGCCATGGTCCGGGGGACCGGATTGTTCGGATCGGACACGGCGTCCGGTGAAATCGTGATCGTGTCAGGCCGATCTGCCTTACGATCTGACCTCCATGGCCTGCGTCTCCTGCTCACGGCCGCTCCCCGACGGTGCACGGTTCTGTCCGTTCTGCGGGCACGAGGTCCTCGGCGCGCTCACCGAGGAGCGCCGGGTGGTCACGGTGCTCTTCGCCGACATCGTCGGCTACACGTCGCTCAGCGAACACCTCGACCCCGAGCGGGCCAAGCGCCTCATCGACGGCGCCTTCCAGCGACTGCAGCGCGACATCCACGAGTTCGGGGGACGCGTCGACAAGGTCCTCGGCGATGGCGTGCTTGCGATCTTCGGGGCGCCGATCGCTCACGAAGACGACCCCGACCGTGCGATTCGGGCCGCCATGCAGATGCACTCGTCCATCACGGAGTTCTCCGAGAGCCAACCCGATCTCGACGCGCCGCTCCAGCTCCGCATCGGCGTCAACACCGGCGAGGTCCTCGTCGGTTCGATCGTCGGGACCGACGGCTACACGGCGATGGGCGATGTGGTCAACCTGGCCTCGCGGCTGCAGTCGTTGGCCCCTGCCGGCTCGACCTACATCGGCGACGCCACGGCGCAGCTGGCGAGCGAGGAGATCCAGCGCGAACCGATGGAGGACGTCGCGGTACGGGGGCGGACCCAGACCGAACGAGTGTGGAACGTCGTCGGACGTCGACGACGGGCGCCGATGTCGCGTGGCGGGGATGCCACGGCCTTCGTCGGGCGTGTCGCGCAGCGCCAGTTGATGGAGTCGGTGATGACGATGGTGGCGAACGGACGCAGCGCCATCGTCTCGGTATCGGGCGAGGCGGGCGCCGGCAAGACGCTCCTGGTCGATCGGATGTTGCTGGCCTTCCCGCACCCTCGGGTCACCATCTTCGCCGGGACGTGCGCCCCGTATGGAGAGGACAACGTCTGGGCGCCGGTTGCCGCGGCACTGTTCGGGCGCCTCGACCTCGACACGTCTCTGCCCGCCGATCGCCTCCGCCAACTCATTCGCACGGCGAGCGCGGCCCGATTCGGCTTCTCGAGCGACGACCCATCGCTCGGGCGGCTCGTCGAAGCGCTGCTCCACCTGCTCGGGCATCCCTCCGAGATCGACAACGTGTCGCCGGCCGAAGCCCGCGAGACGATGTTCCGTCTCATCGTCGAGAGTGTGCGACTCAGAACCCAGTTCGGCCCGGTGGTCGTGTGGCTGGACGATCTCCAATGGGCCGATCCGCTCCTGATCGACCTGCTCCATCGGTTGGCGCGTTCGCTGACCGATCGTCCTGTGCTGTTGGTCACCGCACAACGAGACGACGTCGAGGTCCGTTGGCCGCCATCGAGCGACAACCCGATCACGATCCGCATGCCGCTCGATCCGTTGACCCGCGCCGAGTCCGACGAACTGCTGGTGGCGGTGCTCGGGGAGGACCCCGTGGCCCGCAGCGGCGAGGCGTTGTACGAACGGAGCGGTGGGAATCCGCTGTTCCTGACCGAGCTGGCCCGGCTGGCCCGATCGAGCCCGGACAGTACCGAGCTGCCGGGCTCGCTGCGGGCGCTGATCGGGGCTCGCCTCGATCGCCTCGACCAACGGTCACGAGACGTGCTCGACAACGCCGCCGTTCTCGGCAGCGCGGGAGCCGTCTCGTCGCTGGAGCAGTTCGCGCATCATCTGGTGCAACCCTTCGACCGGGCCGATGTCGTGGCACTCGTCGACGAGGGTCTCCTCGACCTCGATGGTGACTGGTGGCGATTCCGCAGCGATGTCGTGCGCGAGGTCAGCTACCAACGGCTCACCAAGGTGGTGCGCGCCCAACGCCACGCCGGGGTCGCAGCCGCGCTCGGAGCGATGACGACGGTGCCGATCACCATCGCCGCGCATCACACCGCAACGGCCGCCGAGCTCATCGACGAGATGGGTCCGGTCGCTGGGGTTCCGCCCGACATGACGTCCCGGGCGGTGGAGCTGCTCACCGAAGCCGCCCGACGCTCCCTCGACGTCGGGGCATTGAACCAGGCTTCCATGCACGCCAGCCGCGCCCTCGCGCTTCGGCCCGAGGATCCGACGATGGTGCGCGAGCTGACGCTCTTCCGCGTCCAGTCGGCAGTCACGCGTCGCGAGGCCATCGGCGCGCGAACCGAAGCCGAGCAGGTCCTCGAGGCTGCCCTCGCCGCCGGCGACGATCACCACACGGGCAAGGCCCGCCGCTACCTCGGTCAGATCCTCCAGATGTCCGGAGACCTCGACGGCGCACGCGACCAACTGGGGAGCAGCGTCGAGGTGTTCCGGCTACTCGGCGACGACGTCGAGCTCGCGGCGTCGCTGCGTGAGCGAGGATTCGTGGAGGTGTTCGGAGGATCGCTCGCCGACGCTGAGTGGCTGCTCGGCGAGGCCGAAGCGCTCAGTGTGCGACTCGAGGACTCGCGCGGTCAGGCATGGGTTCGCCAACACCAGGCGTGGGTCGCGTTCCTCTCCGGCGATGGCGCGCTCGCCGAGCAGCGGCTGCTGCTCGCGTCGAAGGGCTTCGCCGACATCGGCGATCGGTCGGGCGCCAACTGGGCAGCCGGCCTGCTCGCCTTCCTGCGGTTCTATGACTTCCGGTTCGAGGAGGCGGAGCGGCTCGCGGTCGCCTCGCGGACCGAGGCCAACGAGCTCGGCGAGCGCTGGGGGCCGGCGATGATGGACACCCTGGTGGCCTCCATTCGACTGTGGACGGGGGATTTCAGCGAGGCCGAGGCGTTGTCGCGTCGTGCGCTGCACGAGTTCCGAGCCCTCGATGATCGCTTTGGTCTCGTGCAGGCGCTCGGCCCCCGGAACCGTGCGCTGGTGGCGCTCGGCCGCGACCAGGAAGCCGAACGGGGCCTCGAGGAGGTGGTCGCGCTCGGCGACTCGTTCGGCGATCTCGCTTTTCCGATGATGGCTGCGGCGGGCACGGCCGTGCACCTCGGACTGGGCGCGCGCGCCGTCGTCGTCGGCGAGACCGCGCTCGAACGCGTCACCGCGATGGGTGCCGATGCCAGCGAGACCTCCGTCACCTACGCGCTCGCACTCTGTCAGACAGGGCAGCGGAGCACGCACTCGCCGTGCTCGACGGCATCGTCGTCGACTTCCCCTACGCCCATGCCACCCGGTCGGTCGCCGCAGCTCTGTGTGGCGACGATCTGCAACCCATCGCCGATGCCGATGCCGTCTGGACGCTCGACGGGGCGACCTACCTCGACCGGGTGATGGCCGACATCGCGGCAGCGGCGGCCGAGGTCCGGACCGGCAAGATCGGCGACGCGACCGCCCGGCTCGATCGCGCTCGGACCACCGCCGAGGTGGCCGGCGATGTCGTGGCGAAGACGCTGGCGCAGAGCGCCACGTCCACCCTGCTCTCCGGCGTCGTGCCCGGCACCGCGGAGAACGACGGCCAGGCCCTTCGGGCCGGGTGGCGTCGGGTGATCTCCGGCCTCGCCGCGGGCGCCAGCTCGACATGACGGTGCGGTCGCACTACTCGATCGTCGCGCGTCGCCGTCAGCTGTAACCACGAGGAATTCGTCTCGTCTCGGCGGCAGTCCCATCGCAACAACGGAGCCGACCATGAGCGGATCAGACGATGTCATCGAATCACTGGCGGCGAAACTCGCAGCCGCGGATCTGGACGACGCCGAAGTTGCATTGCTTCGCACCTTGATCGGCGAACCCGACGAGGTGGTCGGTTTCGCCGCAGGGTGGGCCGACATCTTGTCGGCGGGCGCGGTGAGGAGCGGCTTCGAGTTCGACCGTCACTCTGGTGTGTTGGTCGGCGATCAGGTGATCGTCGAGGTCCGCGGAGGCCACAAACCCCACCGTCCGGTTCGCTAGCGGGGCACGGTCGATCTGCGGTGCCGAGACCCGACCGAGCACACCCCGTCGTGCAGGAGCGGGCACGCAACACCGGCATGGAAAGAGTGCCGGGACTCGCGGCTGCGTGCGGCGAGGTCCGAGTGCAGGCCCGACACCTCGGAAGGGCCGAGACCGCAGGGGTGCCATGATCGTCTCCATGGATCCGGCGCCGCTGACCCGACCCATCACCGATGACGAGGTCGCGACCTTCTGGCGTGACGGAGTGGTGTGTCTCCGTGCGGTGATTCCGGTGGCGGCGCTCGGGCGATGGCAGGTCCGGTCGAAGCCGCGCTGGCTGATCCGCTGACGGCCGATCTGTCCCAGATGGGCGCCGACCTCGCCGCGGGCGCGGCTGCCACGGTGCTGGTCGACGACGCGATACTCACCGCAGGTGCGCCGCCGACGGCGGGCCGGTTCCGCGCCGGCACGGATCATTGGCAGCGTGATCCAGCGTTTGCTGCCTTCGCAATGCAGTCGCCGCTGCCGCGCATCGTTGCCCGGTTGCTCGCCAGCACCAAGGTGAACCTCTACGAAGACAGCGTCCTGGTGAAGGAGCCCGGCACCGCTGAGCGCACCGCCTTCCACCAGGACATGGCGTACTTCCACGTCGACGGGACCCAGGTGTGCACCACCTGGGTGCCGCTCGATCCGGTCACGGCGTCGAGCGGTGCGCTCGAGTTCGTCAAGGGCAGCCACCGGTGGGAGCGCACGTTCCGCCCGAACCTGTTCGTGACATCGATGGCCCTACCGGACACCGACGGTGACGACGTGCCCGACGCCCGTACCCAGCGCGACTGGGAGCTGGTGTCCTTCGACACCGAACCGGGCGACATCACGGTGCATCACGCTCGCACGATCCACGGCGCCGGAGGGAACGCCTCGTCGACGCACCGGCGGCGGGCGATCTCGGTGCGTTACACGGGTGACGACGCCCGGTTCCATCGCCGGCGCGGCGCGCCGCTCAAGGCGCACCACCGGACCATGAACGAGGGCGATGTGCTCGATCACGAGGCGTGCCCCGTGGTGTTCATGGCTCGAGCGTGAGGGCACGGGCCGCAACCGGATCAGGCTCGTGTCAGCATCCGCACCAACTCCGGGCCCGGACGAGGGGACACCGCGGGGGCCTCGGGGACCGGGCGCGCGATCGCAGGGGCGAGCAGGTACTCGGTGGGTTCACCGAGGGCAGCCGAGACCTTCGCGAAGCCGCCGAGGAGGTCGTGCGTCGCGCTGATGCGGACGATCTGGCCATCGGCGCGTGTCGCGCAATGCGCCGGATCCGACGTGACGACGTACTCGCGGCAGGCGAGCGGTCGCGCCGGGTGGATGCTGCACGACTCGTCGACGAGGAACGGGCAGGCGATCCCGAGCGCGAAGTAGGCCCGCTCGTTCTCGGCGCCGATCGTTTCGGCGTCTGCGGCGTCGAGGCGGTCCTTCGTCGCGGCGATGCGTTCGTCGTGCGCCCTGCGTTCGTCGTCGGGAAGCGCATCGAGCCAGGTGCGGATCGCACGCAGCTCGGCTGCGGTCACCGGCACTGCCTGCCGGCAACATGCGCCGCAGCTGGGTCCGCAGGCGATGTCGAACTCGGGACGTGCCTCGATGCCGCGGACGTCGGTGTCGACGAGCGTCCGGGCGGCATCGAGCAGCTCATCGGCCGTGGTGATCTCCTGTGGCGCGGCGATCACCGTGGTGGGCATCGGTCAGTTGCCCTTCTTCTTGCCCTTGCTGTCGTTCTCGACGTAGCCCGCGATGCGGACGTTCGTCAGCTCGTAGCGGTAGTAGCGTTCGCCCGTCGGTGGCCCGAGCTTCAAGAAGTCGATGCCGTAGCCGCTGACGTCGTCGTCGGAGACCTCGGCCTGCACCTGCTGGAGCAGCGACGCAAGGGTCTCGCTCATGGCGTAGTCGGCGCCGATCTCCACGGAGATGCGGATCTGGTCGGATGCGAGGGTGATGTCATCGTTGGTCATGGTCGACGAGACGACCCTCGTTCTCGACGGTTACGCGCAGACGCGCACGCAATGGGTCCCGTCCTCGAGAGCGCGGACGGCAGGCGGCCGCGCAGATCACGGACCACACTGTCGGCATGACGATTCCCGTCGTGGACATCGGCCCGGTGATCGCCGGGGCACCCGCCGACGCCGTCGGCTCGCACCGAGATGGCCCAGGCGATCGACGAGGCCTGTCGCACCATCGGTTTCCTCGGCATCACCGGCCACGGCGTCGACCCGGGCCTCGTCGATGCCGTGCACGACGCCGCGCAGGGGTTCTTCGCGCTCCCCGAGACCGAGCGCATGGCCGTCGCCATGCCCGAGCCCGGCTACCCCTACGGCTACAACCCCTTCAGCGCCGAGGCCCTCGAACGCTCACTCGGTGGCGAGGCGCTGCCCGATCTGAAGGAGACGTTCAACGTCGGCCCGATCGATCCGCCGCCCCGGCCGCTCGCCGACATGGACGATCCCGACGAAGCCGCGGTCTACGCCCCGAACCTCTGGCCGGAGCGACCGGCCGGGTTCCGCCGACCGTCGAGGCCTACTACCGGGCCATGAGCGACCTCTCGGCCGCGGTGATGCGCGGCTTCGCCATCGCCCTCGACCTCGACGAGGGCTGGTTCGACCCACTCATCGACCGGCACGGCTCGGCGCTGCGCCTGGCGCACTATCCGGCGCTGCCGCCGCAGACCCCGACGGCCGGGCGGTTCCGGGCCGGCGCCCACACCGACTACGGCACGCTCACGATCCTGTGGACCGACGGCCGGCCCGGCCTCGAGGTCCTCGACGCGTCCGGCACCTGGCGGCCCGTCGAGGTGCCCGACGGCGCCTTCGTGGTCAACCTCGGCGACCTGATGCAGCGCTGGACCAACGACCGCTGGCGCTCCACCATGCACCGGGTGGTCGTGGCCGACCCGACCGAAGCACGGGTCTCGATCCCGTTCTTCCACAACGCCAACTGGGACGCCGTGGTCGAGTGCATCGTCGCCCCGGGCGAGGCGGCCCGCCACGAGCCCGTCACCGCCGGGCCGTCACCTCATGGCCAAGTTCCGCTCCACCGTGGAGTGAGGGTGCCGGACGCCGCTTCCGGGTTCGATCAGCTGCGCTGGTCGAGCAGCGGCGATCGTGCGGTCGAGTTCGGCCATCGCCGACGATGTCGGCACCAGGACGAGCTCGTCGACCTCTGCGGCCCGGCACGTTGCGATCGCTTCCTGCAGCGCCTCGGGCCCGGCGACGGTCTGCATGCCCGCCATCCAATCGGCGACGCCCTCGCCGAACACGGTGGCGTACTCGCGGGCGTAGCCCTGGAGGACGTCGAGCGGGTGGTCGGGGTCGAGGGAGTACCAGAACCCCGTCGTGACGTACGGTGCGTCGGTGCGGCCGGCGTCGGTCCACGCCGCCCGGTAGCGGGCGACCTCGTCGCCGATGGCCTCGACCGGCGCCGCCATGAGCTGCCCGCAGATGCCGTCGGCCCACTTGGCGGCGCGTGCCAGGCTCTTGGGGCCCTGGGAGCCGGCGAGCAGCCGGGGTCCGCCAGGCTGCACCGGTGGTGGGCCGATGGGGTCGGTGTCGGCGAAGGCCGGTTCGCCCGACCAGATCCGGCGGAGCTCGGCGGCCTGTTCGTCGAGGCGGGCGTAGCGGCGTCGGAACGGGGCCTCGGCCGGCGCGGTAGTCCTGCTCGCGTCCGCCGACGCCGAGACCGACCACCATCCGGCCGCCGCTCAGCACGTCGAGCGTGGCGATCTGCTTGGCCAACAGGCCGGTGCCGTGGATCGGGGCGACGATCACCGTGGGGTAGATCATCACCCGCTCGGTCAGCGCCGCAGCAGCCGACAACAACACCATCATCTCCTGGTTGCGCCAGGTGACCCGTTCGCCGCAGGCCAGCGAGTGGAACGGGCCGGCGTCGATGGCCCGGCACCAGTCGAGGGTGGTGGAGCGGTCGTAGTCGGTCACCATCTGGGGAAGGGTCATCGAGATGTGCACGGCGAGACCCTAACCAACCCGGTGGAGGTCCCGCCCACGCGGCGCGCGCTACTCGGGGGCGACGTCGATCTCGAAGTCGGCGGTGTCGCCCACCTCGAGCTTCTCCTTCGTGCGGACCGCCTTCTTGAGTGGCAGGACGTAGGAGCCCGAGCCCGAGTCGGGGAACACCGACGTGCGCCACTCGCTCGCGCCGCAGCGCACCCGCACGCGCACCGACCCGAAGCCACGGCGGGGGAGTGCCAGCTCCCTGATGTCCTCGCCCAGGTCGACGGGCAGTGTCACGAACACCCAGGACGCGTCGTCGCGGGCGTCCCATTCGAAGAGCTCGCCCGAGAACTCGAAGGTCGCCTCCATCGGCGCAACGATAGCGATGGCTGCGAACCCGGGCTCTGCGTCTGCACACGGCGAGCGCGACCGACTTCATCCGGAGTTGATCCGAGTGGATGTGGCGCCCAGGCGAGCATCGCACCTCCAGCCTCCGGCGTCACGCAGTCCGGTGCAGGCTGCCCAGCGATCGCCCCGACGCACGTCGAGGAGAGGACGCCATGAAGACGCAGACGATCGTGTTGGGCTACGACGGTTCGCCCGACGCACAGCGGGCGTTGGCAGCCGCCGTCGACCTGGTCGCCGAGGGCGGCGTGGTCCACGTCGTCACGGCGTACGACCTCGCCGAGGCGGAGCGCACACTGGCGAGCATCCGCCGGACGCTGCCGGACGAGTTCCAGAGCTCCCTCGACCTCCTGTCGGGTGCGCGAAGCCATCTCGCCGAGGCCGTCAGCAGCCCTCGAACATCGGGGTATCGCCCACGAAGGCCACCTCGTCGAAGGCCACGCTGCGGGCGCGATCCTCGACGTCGCCGAGGACGTCGATGCCGGGCTGATCATCGTGGGCAACCGGGGGCACGGGCGCGTCGGGCGGTTCCTGCGCGGCAGTGTGTCCGCCCGTGTCGCTGGGCACGCGAAGACGAGCTTCCTCGTCGTGCACGACGAGCCCGCCTGATCGGTAGGCAGTGTCGGCCCTCGCGGACACCGATGCTGCGTAGCTGGCAAGCTCGGGCCATGAACGACGCCGTCCTGCTCGACATCGACGGGCCCATCGCCACCATCACGCTCAATCGCCCCGAGAAGCTGAACCCGCAGAGCGAGGAGTGGACCGAGGGACTCCTCGTCGGCCGTGGCGCAGCTGGAGGTCGAGCGTGAGCGTGCGGGTCGCGATCGTCACCGGTGCCGGTCGGGCGTTCTGCGCGGGAGGGGACCTCGATCACCCGACGTTCTCGACCGATGGCATGGAGGCCCGACGTCCCGCAGTGGCGCAGGGCTACGACCTGTTCCGGCGGATCCGCGACCTGCCCATCCCCCTGATCGCCGCGGTGAACGGGCCGGCAGCGGGTTCGGGCGTCACGCTCGCCGCGGCGTGCACGCTGCGCATCGCGGCCCGGTCGGCCTACTTCGCGCTGGTGTTCGTCGACGTCGGCGTGGTGCCCGATCAGGGCGGCTCGTTCCTGCTGGCACAGATCGTCGGCATGGGCCGCGCGCTGCACATGGGCCTCACGGGCGAGCGCATCGACGCGGCGAAGGCGCTCGACTGGGGCCTCGTCACCGAGGTCTGCGAGGACGACGCCCTGATGGATCGGGCCCGCTCATTGGCAGAGGTTCTCGCAGCGAAGCCGCCGCTGGCCGTGCGCTACATCAAGCAGGACATGTACGACCTCACGCATCGGCCCTTCGACGAGGCGATGCGGATCGAGTCCGAACACCTCAACTACCTGATCGGCACCGACGACTGTCGCGAGGCGCTCGTCGCGTTCAAGGAACGCCGCCCGCCGACCTTCGAGGGCCGCTGACTCACGATGCCATCGCAACGGCGTGCGCTGGTTTGTCCGGTCACCGATGGATTGGCAGACTCGACCGATCCACGGTGAGAGGAAGCGCCATGACAGCCTCCGAGACCGATGCACGGGATGCGATCCACCCATGGGCCACACCGAAGACCTTGCAGCCGATGGCGACGCGGTCTGGTGGAGGCCGACTGTCGAGCACAGCGATCACGAACGCTGCGTCTCATGACCGCATGTTCCTGCCGTCGGGTCTCGTGACGTGACGACGCCCGCGGCTGTCTCAGCGAGCGTGCTGCTGGTTGTCGGCCTGGTGCTGGCAGCGGTCGGATGCAGTGACGACGGCGCGTCCTCGCGTGCAACCGAGGACCTCACCCTCGACGTCACGGCCGACGGCGTCGCCGTCGTGTCGGCCGACGGATCGACGTCGGCGGCGATGTTCGGGACCATCGAGGGCGACGTGGTCGCAACGGTCGAGTCCGTCCTCGGTGAACCGGTCGAGAAGGGTCGATTGCAGGCCTGTTCCCCGACGGCTCAGTTCGTGACGTTCCCCGGCATCACGATCTCGCTGTCCGACGGCATCTTCGTGGGCTGGTCGCTTCTGCCCGACTCGGTGGTGGCGATCACCACCGACGACGGAATCGGCCTGGGTTCGACGCTCGCCGACCTCGAGGCGTCGTTCGACGTCGTGACCCTCGATGAGCCGTCGAGCCTCGGCATCGAGTTCGCTGCGGATGGTGCCCTGTTCGGTGCCCTCGACGGCACGGGACCCGAAGCACGGGTCGAGGACCTCTGGGCCGGGGAGATCTGCCTCAGCGGGTGATGGCGGTGGACCCGGTCACCGATGCGTCGAAGGGAGCGAGCCAGTCCTGCTCGGCTGCCAGGTGGTCGGCGGTGACGTCGGGCAGCAGCATCTCGGCGGGCGTGGGAGCGACCCACTCGCCGACCCGGGTGACCTCCACGGCACCGATCCAATACGACATCGTCCTCGGTCGGAAACCGCCGACCGCTCGAGATCGCCGATCGGCTCGGCGCGTTCGGGACGCGGCGATGCGGATCGCCTCAGCGGCCGCGCATCATCGTCAGCGGGTAGGGGCGCCAGTCGTTCGGGAACGCAGTGATCCACATCGTCGAGTTCTGCGCCTGGTTGCGCCGTTCGATCAAGTGCTTCAGGCCGAACTCGCGCTCTGACACCGCCGCCTTGAGCGCAGCGCGTCGAGTGGCATCACCGACCTCGAGGAACGCCTTCGGGATCTTGGCTCGGTTCAGTTGGTCGATGAGCCGTTCGGCCACCAGAAATGACGAGGTTCGCGTCGATGCCGAGTCCACGAACAGGCTGAAGCATGGCGCCGCCGAGGGAAGGAACGTCGCGAGTAGCTGCTCGATGGTCTCGGGGCCGTGGCGGATGTCGCTGAAGACCCAGTCGATCGCCTCGGCGAGGAACGGCCAGGACGCGCCCTCGGTCGCCGAGGCCGCCATGTCGACGGTCTCGTCGAGGAACGAGACCCGGTGCGCCAGTCCACACGAATCGACGAGCCCGCCTGCGAAGGAATGCAGCGAATCTCCTCGATCGAACCCGAGCGTCAGCGCTGCACCGTCGAGCGCCTCCGGGTCGAGCATGTCGAGGTGTGCGCCGTTGTCGACCGACCACAGGTGTCCGGTGCCGTTCTCCTCGAGCGCCGCTGCGATCCACAACGTGGTGACACCGAGGCCGGTGCCGAGCTCCACGACGACCTCGGGTCGCTCACGCCGGGCGAGCACGTAGAGCAGCATGCAGAGCTGCTCGCTGCCGTAGTGCGGACCGAGCACCTCGCGTGCCGAGAGCAGACGATCGAAGGGCAGCGGCGTCGTCATCGTCACGCCGGGATCGACCCGCGCCGGTGATCGCTGCGGTCAGCAGACCGACATGGGTCGATCGCCGTGGAGGCGAGCGGTCGGCAATGCGGTGGGCAGCGGCCTCGGGGCCAGATGCGTCGAGCATGTCGACGAGGCGAGTCAACGTGTCGACCGTGCCCTCGACGAGCAGCGACGGGTCGTTGTTGTGGCCGACCGGCAGCGACACCCGCATGGCCGGCTCGAGATGAAGAGGACCGAGCATCGTGCGAATCGCATCTCGCCAGGTGGTCACGTTGATCGAGACCGTGACATGGACGCTGGCGTCGTCGCCTGTCGATGCCGCATGGGGTGTTCCACGCGGTACGTACAAGACGTCGCCTTCGTCGAGGGTGATGACCTGCGGCTCGCCGCGTGGCCTCGTTCTGGTCCGGGCAGTGGGTCGGCAACGGCACCGCGACCGTGGGTTCCCAGAGCTGCCATCGCTTCGACCCGTGGATCTGCACGACGAAGAGGTCGACGACGTCGTAGTGGGGTTCCCAGCACTGCGAGTTCGGCGGTGTGATGAAGGCATCGGCGGTCACGTTGTGACCGATCTCGGCTTCGATGTCGAGCGCGAACCGGTCGAGCGCCGGGACACGGTCACGGAGGGCGTGGAAGATGATCGTGCGGCCGGCCTCGAACTCACGGAGAGCCGACGCGACATCGATGATGGGGATCAGCTGACCGAGCTCGGTCTCGATCCACCGACAGTGCTTCTCCCAGTCGGAGATGGTCGGCTCGATGCGCGACAACCGCAGGTAGTGTCGGCACCTGCATCGCGCCGGCACCGAGGAGCTGATCGGCGACCTCGACGGAGAAGAGATCGCCGAAGTCGCCGCCATGGCGCACCAGAGGGGCTCGTTCCCAGTGGGAGTCGACGAACTCGTCGACGTCGCCACACAGCCGGGCCAGCGTGGGTGCGTCGAGCGTCATGCGGTGGCAGACCTGATCGGTGGCGGGCGCCAGGATGCCGTGGCGCATCAGCTGGCGAGCGAGCCGGGTCGCGGCCTCGTCGAGCGTGCCGACGAGTTCGACGAGTTCGACGACGGCGCCCGCCTGGAGTCTCGAGGAGTGCGTCGGTCGCGGCTGCGGGCAGTTCGAGGACCACGTGGTTGATCTCCACTTCCCAGTGCGCCGGGCCACCCCGAAGGCTGTCCACGGCTCTCGAGCCGAGCGTGACCCGGGTGGTGTCGCACAGCTCGGCGTGCGCTCCGACGACCTCGGACAGACGTCCGACGCGTGTCGACCGGCGGGCCACGACGCTCTCGCTGAGCTCCTTTGCGGCGACCTCGACGTCGCAGGCCTCGGCGGTGGACCGCACGAGGTCGACGGTGTGCTCGATGCCGTCGATGAGCCTGGTCGGGTCGAGGTGGTAGCCGAAGGGCAGCGAGCGCCGGAGGAACTCCTCACGATCGAGCGATGCCAGGAAACTGTGCGCAACCTCGAGCCATGGCAACGGGATCATGCCGATCGTCAGGTGGAGGCTGGTGGTCGTCGGCGTGGTGGCCGCATGAGTCCATCCGCTGGGGATGTACAACACGTCGCCGACCTCGAGGGTGACTTCGTGCAGGGCGCCACGCGTCTCGAACTGGTCAGGTGCGTACTCGGGCAGCGGATTGTCGACCGTCGGCTCCCACAGCTGCCAGTGCTTGGTGCCGTGCACCTGGGCGATGATCACGTCGTGGTGGTCATAGTGCGCGTCGAGGCCCTGGGCGTTCGGGGGCGTCAGGAACGCGTTGACGTCGATCATCTGCCCGACCTGCTGCTCGAGATCGAATGCGAAGCGGTCGATCGCAGGGATCCGTCGGTGCAGGCCGTGCAACACGATGGTGTCGCCACCATCGAACCCGGCGACGGCTTCGTCGGGATCGAACCGCACCGGCGATGTGCCGCGCATGGCCTCCCGCCAGCGTTTCGCCGTGGCCTCTGCGGTGCCCCCGACCTTGTTGGCCATCCGAGCGTCGAACGGCACCTGGAGTACTCCTGCGCCGATGAGGCGATCAGCGGCTTCGATGCCGAACAGGTCATCGAATCCGCCGGTTCGCCCGAACAGGATCTGACGTCGCCGATGATGATCGACGAAGGTGTCCGTGCTGCCGAAGAGCCGCTCGAGAGGAAGCTCGCCGGTTGGCTGCATCAGCCCTTCAGCCTGAACTCACCCACCGTCCATCGCGATGCGACCTGCACGCGACCCTTGGTGATGTTCTGGTTGAGCAGGTGCGCCGCGTTGTCGTAGCCGAGCCCGCCGTCCTTGCTCAATGCGAACCCGGTGACGTCGGCCTCATCGTCTGCGTTCTCGATGATCGCGTTCAGCAGGATCTTCTCGGGGTCGGTGAGCTCGAGGCCCGCCAGCTTGTCAGCGAGGCTCGCAAAGTCGTTGTCGGTGATCTCGTGGGCCATGTCGGCCTCCTTGTTGATTGTGCGTAGGAGGCTCGACGAAGGCGGCATCGTCTGGTTACAGGTTCTTCCTGGCGACAAGGGTGTCGGCTCCATCGAGGGTGGAGCGGCCGGTGGCGTCGGTCATCGCGTTGCCCTGACTCAGGCGGTGACGCGCGCCCAGTGAGCGACCAGGGCGTCGGCCACCGGTGCGGCGCCGGCGAACATCCACCAGTGCCCGAGCTCGACCTCGACGGTCGATGCCCCGAGCGCGGTGGCGACCTCGTGCGCGGTGGTCGTGTCGCCGGCGTAGTGATCCTCGCGTGGCGATCACGAACAGTCCGGGCGGGAGCGTCGTCGCTCGGAGCCTGGCCCCGAGCTCGGCCATCGCCGGCTGGGCTGCAGAGCGGTAGAGGCGCAGGATGCAGTCGGCCATGACGGCATCGAACGCAGCGACGATGTCCGCTGCGGCTGTCTCGTCGATGCCGAGATCCACATAGGTCGCGGTGCGATCGGCGAGCGTCCCCTGGCCCATCGCGGCGACGACCTCCTCGCCGACCTCGGGGGTCTGCCATGCCTGGGCCATGTCGTGCCACACGTAGTCGGGGTGCACGAGTCCGGCGCAATCGGTGGCGAAGGTGCGGACGAGGTCGGGCCGTGCGGCAACCGCGCCGAGTACGTGACCCGCACCCCAGTCGTGGCCGACGAGGTCGACGTCGCCGCCGAGCGCGGTCAGCTCGCCGACGAGCCAGTCGCGGTACTCCTCCATGGTGGCGCCGAAGCCCTCGGGCACGGGCGCACCGAATCCCGGAGGAGACAACGTCACGATGTCGCCGACGCCGCGAGCCTCGAGTTCGCCGATCAGGGTTGTCCAGATCGGCGCTGGTCTCGGGGTTTCCGTGCACGAATGCCACAGTCATGGGGTGCTCCTCGGCAGGGTGGGCGTCACGGCGACTGCGTGCGGGGCCTGCATCGCCCCCCATGCCTACCCCATGGCCGAGGTGGCCCGCTCGTTCCGGTGCGGCCTCGACGGCGCGAACCTACGGCTCGAGGACTGCCGGATCGCCCGCCACGATCCGACCGGGTTCGGTGACGGTTGCGTACACCCGGCTGACGGGGCCGTGGCGGCGATGCATCAGATCGAATGCGCCGTCGACGAACCACGCCGCGTTCTTCTTGCACGGGACGGCGTAGGACGAGACCTCGCAGCGCACCTCACCGAGCGCGAGCCGCACGCCGGGTCGGACCTCCCCCCAGGGCAGGTCGGTGATCGTGATGTTCTCTCCGGCCGCACCAGGGAACAAGCCGTGGCCCTCGGCGACGAAGTCGTCGATGACCTCGGTGCTCCAGAGACACAACGCTTGCCAGGGCCGTCCGTGGTGGAGGCGGGTGCCCTGGCGATCGCCGACGACGCCACCGAAGTCGACCTCGACGGCGTCGCGCGGCAGCTTCGGCACGCCACCCGAGGAGGTGTGCAGTGCGGCGACGGTGCCCGTGGCGGTGGCAGGTAGTTCGCCGGCGGCCCGCAGTGCCGGTCCCGCCGCCGTCCACGCCTGCCAGAAGGCGCGCAGCGGGGCGTCGAGGTCCTCGGGCGCTGCGTGGAGCGGGTCGAGCCCGTTGATCGCCTCGAGCGCCTCGGCTCGCAGCGACGCGAGGACGGCTGCGTCGCGGCCCTCGGCGAAGACATCGAACAACTCGCCGGCACGGGCGAGGGTCTGTCACGCGTCGGTGACGGTGAAGGTGTGGGGACCGATCCTGATCGCTCCGGGCGCCGCCATGGCCACCATCATCGCCTGGATCGCACGAGCGCAGCGACCGAGGGCACAACGGGACGCCACGTGATGACGCCGCCGTGGTGGTATGGGGACATCTGTGATTGATGGAAACCACGTCGAATTGGCTGTCATACCCCCTCGTTACTGTGGTCGGTATGAGCTTGTTGACCGATCTCGCTGCTGCCCGGGGGACGGACCTCACGGCGCTGGACGATGCAGGTCTGGCGGATCTGGGTCGGTTGATCGGTCGGGGTCGCCGTGATCTCGCGGCGTTCGCGACGGCGGTGGCGGTGGAGGCGAAGCGGCGGCAGGCGTCGGGTTCGTCGCCGTGCCCGGATGATCTGTCGGATCCCGATGGCGAGCGGTCGCGTCGGCGCGGGCGAAGGACTCGGCTCGTGGGCAGATCCGTCGGGACCTGCCGGAGTCCGGCGCCGGGGCGGAGTCGGGGGCGGCCAAGACGGAGAATGCGGATCATCTCGCAGGACGGCTGGCGCGGCTCGCCGTCGGAGAAGGCGCGGCTGGCTCGCCATGATCGGAAGATCGCGTCGAACGCGGCGTCGTTGCGGCCCGAGGCGTTCCGGACCTGGTTGGCGCGGGTGTTGGTGACGATCGCAGATCCGCCCGATGGTGACGATGGTCTGTCAGCGGCGGAGCGGGCCAAGGCCGCGGCGTCGTGGATGATGTTCGTGCGTCCGGATGGGACGTGGGCGGTGGCGGCGTCGATGGACGACGAGCGCGGCGCCCAGATGGATGCGGCGGTGACGGCCCGGGCACGCGAGATCGCAGGTCTGCGGCCTCCGGGGCAGCGGAAGGTCACGGCGAACGACCGGGCTCGCGCGGCGTTCGAGTTGCTGTGCGGGATCACGCTCGGCGGTTCCGGTGCCGACGACGAGCGGCCATGGCGACGCAGCGGAGGCGGCGGCGCAGGCGGCTCGGGTCCGCCTGCCGGGGGCTCTCCGATGGTCGTCGTGGCGGAGGGCACTCGGCTGGATCGAGTTCGGTCAGCGGAGGGGCGCAGCGCCCAACGCCAGCGGCGACATCGTCGACGACCGGGTGATGGGCCCGAACCTGGCGGTCGGGATCGTCCTCGATGCAGCGACGCTGGTCCATGGGCCGCACGCGGGGTCGGTGGCCGAGACCTGGGACGGCCGTCCGATCGATCCCGCGGCGGCGGTGCGGCGCTGCTGTGACGCCGACTGGTACGTGATGCTCTACGACGCGCTCGGTCGCCCGACCCGGGTGGGCCGCACACGCCGGTATGCGACGCGGGAGCAGCGGCTACAGCTGCGGGGGCTGTATCGGACGTGCCCGATCGATGGGGTCACGCCGTTCCATCGCTGCGAGATCCATCACGTCAACCTCGACTACGAGCTTGGGCGGCGAGACCGAACTGCACAATCTGGTGCCGGTGTCGACCGAGTGGCATCACCGCATCCACGACGGCGGCTGGACGCTCACCATGGACGCCGACCGCACCCTGCGCCTGTACCGCCCGGACGGCACGCTCGACCGGGTGATCGACCCGCCGACCCCGATCACCCGCCACGGCCCCTGACCCCCGACGAGGTGAACACGGCGGGCCTGACCGACGGCGGGCCGCGAACGTGGAGGACGACGGATCGGATTCGCCGACGAGCGACCCGGCCTCTGGGCCGTCTCAGGTCGGCGAGGCGGTGGGCTTCGGCGAGGCGTCTCGAGCGTCGCCTCGACATCGGCGTAGGTGTCGATGCCGCGCAGCGTCTTGCCGAACACGGCGAAGCCCGCAGCGATCGCGACCGTCACGACGCCGCCGCCGGCGACGGCCAACGGCACCCCGAGCCAGCGCGCGGCCACGCCGCTCTGGAACGCGCCGAGTTCGTTGGACGCCCCGATGAACACGCTCTCGACGGCGCTCACCCGTCCGAGTTGCGCGTCGGGCGTGGCGACGGGAACCAGCGTCGATCGGATCGTCATCGACACCATGTCGGCACCCGACGCGATCAACAGCGACACGAACGCCACGGTGTAGCTCGTGGTGAGGCCGAGCGTGACGTGGAAGAGCGCCGAAGATCCCGACGACGAACAGCAGCGTCGGACCGACGCGCCGCTGGACCGGGTAGCGCGCCAGGACCAGGCCCATCAGGCCGGCACCGATGCCGGGTGCGGCGCGCAGCCAGCCGTACGCGACGTCGCCCACGCCCAGCCGTTCCTCGGCGATCACCGGGAGCAGGGCGACTGCACCGCCGAAGAGCACGGCGAACATGTCGAGCGAGATCGCCGACAGCACGATCGGCGATCGCCGGATGAACCCGAGCCCCTCGAGCGCGAGCTTCACCGACGGCCGGTCCTTCAGCGGTGTCGGTTCGACCGCGTAGGTGGTCGCGAGGATCGGCGGGATCGACGCGACGAACAGCAGCCCGGCCACGAGGTAGGCCACGTCGGCACGGACGCTGTAGAGGTAGCCGGCGGCGACCGGCCCGACGATGGTCGACATCACCATCGTCACCGCCGCGGCGGCCACGAGCCGGGGCAGCATCGGGCGGATCACGACCAGCGGTGCGAGCGCGTGGCGAGCCGGGATGGCGATCGCGTCGACGGAACCGAAGACGAACGTGATCACGAACAGCGGCCAGATCGCAGCGGTGGACCCGTCGGACACATCGCCGACGTCGCGGCTGTAGAGGATGAACCCGACGATGCAGACGATGCGCCCGACCGTCATCAGCGCGACGACCCGGCGACGGTCGAATCGATCGGCGACGTAGCCGCTGACGACGACGAGCAGCACGGCCGGCACGAACTGCAGCAGCCCGATGATGCCGATGGTCAGGGCGTCGCCGGTGATGTCGAACGCCTGCTTGAACAGCACGGCGAGCATCAGCGAGATACCGGTGCCGGCGAGCGCCCGAGACAGCAGGTACCGCCGCACCGCCGGGATCTGCAGCAGTCCGATGTCGGGGGCCGTCTCGGTCACCGGCTCACGCTAACGGTGCGGTCGGCGGCGGCGACCGGGAGGGCTGGTGCCACGCGCCGGCTGCCTACGTCCTCGACGATTCTGAGCGCACCCGCGCCGCACACTCGACGATCACCTCGGCGGCGCGGGCGGCGTCGGCGGGGGTGGTCTTCCACGACGACACGCTGATCCGCATCGCCGTTGCGCCCGTCCCACTGCGTCGGTCCGCACCAGATACGGCCGTCTCGCTGGATCTCGGCGATGAGCCGCTCGGTCGTGGCACCGTCGTCGAGACGGACGAGGACCTGGTTGAGCACGACGTCGTTGAGGACGGTCGATGCCGGCGGCGCGGAGCCGGTCGGCGATCACCGTGGCAGCTTCGCACCGGCTTGGTGCACGAGGGCCGCGACGCCGCTGCGCCCGAGGGTGCGCAGCACGGCCCAGACCTCGATCTGGCGCGGCACGCTGGCTCGACTGGGGCGTGTGATGCATGGCCTCGAAGCCCGCCTCGGGCGGCAGGTAGCCGGCCGTCGCCGCGAAGGTCCGCCGCAGCGCGCCGGGCCGCTGCACGAACACGATGCCGCAGTCGTAGGTGACGTTGAGCCACTTGTGCCCGTCGGTGGCGAGCGAGTCGGCGCGGGTCAGCCCGTCGCACCAACGCCGACCGGCCGGGATCGGCGAGCGCCCACAGCCCGAACGCGCCGTCGACGTGGAGCCAGCCGTTGCGGGCGCTGGACCCAGTCGGCGATCGGATCGAAGGGGTCGAAGGCGCCGGTGTTCACCTCGCCGGCCTGGGCGCAGCACAGGATCGGCCCGTCGGCGGGGTCGAGATCGGGGAGCTCGGCTGCGATCAATGCGGCCCTGGTCGTCGGCAGGAACGACGATGACCCGGTCGCGGCCCAGGCCGACGAGGCCGAGCGACTTGCGACAGCGTCGAGTGCGCCTGCGCGCCGACGACGACCTGGATCGGTGGCGCGCCGAACAGGCCGTCGCGCTGGACGTCCCAGCCCCGTTCGGCCAGGAGTGCGTCGCGTGCCGCGGCGAGGCAGGTCGCATTGGCGACGGTGGCGCCGGTGACGAACGCGACGTCGGTGGTCGGCGCGAGGCCGAGCAGTTCGTTCAGCCAGCGGCGGGTGACGTCGTGGATCGCGGCGGCGACCGGCGACATGACCGGCAGCGCTGCGTTCTGGTCCCACGCGCTCACCAGGAACGACGCCCCGAGCGCGACCGGGAGCGTCGCACCGTTGACGAACCCGAAGTAGTCCGGCCCGGTGCTGCCCATGGTCGCCGGCCCGCCGACCCGGGCCAGCAGCTCGATCGGTCGCCGCGCCGTCGCCGGGCCCGTCGGGGAGGGGCTTCGTCGAACGCGCCCGAGCGCGTCGAGTGCGGCGGGCGTCGGCGCAACGGCACGCTCGTCGATCGTCGCGGCGTACGCGACCGCTGCCTCGGCAGCCGCACGCACAACGCCGGTATCCGAGGGATCGGCGTGGTTCATGGCGTGCATCGTCTCCCATCGGCCGCGCTGGTGCACGGTTGCTTCGAGTGTCGGGCAGGCCGGGGAAGCGGGACCCGAACGGCCCGGCTCAGAATGGTCGGTCGCCCGTGATGGTGACTCGTTCCATGTGGCGGTGCGCAGGGAGGAAGTCGGTGGTCGCCGCGTGTTGGGTGGACCGGTTGTCCCACATGACCACCGTGTCGGGGCGCCACCGCACCCGACACTGCACCGACGGGCTCATGATCGCCCGCTCCAGATGGCGCAGGATCTCGTCGGACTCCTCCGCCGCAACGCCCTCGATGTGCGAGGTGAACCCGATGTTGGTGTAGATCCCGCGCTCGCCGGTCTCGGGATGGGTCCGGATCACCGGATGGTGCTGCGGCGGATACTGCTCGCGCATGGCCGCCTGTTCGTCTTCGGGGACCCGGGCGCCGAAGACCCGCGCGTAGTCGTGCACGGCGACGAGGTCGTCGACGCGTCGCTTCCACTCGGGTGTCAGGCGCTCATAGGCGGCGCAGGCGTTCGCGAAGCAGGTGTCGCCGCCGACGGGTGGGACGACGACGCCACGCAGGATCGAACCCATCGACGGTTCGGCCCGCCAGGTCACGTCGCTGTGCCAGCCGGCAGCGACGAAGGTCTTGCCGGTGTCGCCGCCGGCCTCGAGGACGACGATCTCGGGCTCGTCCGCGTCGTTGTCGGTGAACGGGTGCCACTCGAGCTCGCCGAACAGCCGACCGAACGCGACGTGCTGAGCACGGGTGATCGACTGATCGCGCAGCACCAGCACCTTGTGATCGAGCCAGGCCTTGCGGATCTCCTCGGCCAGGTCGGCATCGACGTCGGCGATGCGCACGCCGGAGATCTCGGCCCCGATGGCGCCGGTGATGGGCTCGACGGTGAGTGGCATCTGTCCATCGTGGCCCCGTACGCGGCTCGGCGCAATCGACCGCCAGGCCTGGCGTCAAACCGCGATGACAGCGTCGAATCGCGGGCTGTGATCGAACTGCAATCGGTCTCGACGAGGGTGTGATCTGTCAACCACGTGTCGGTGCGGCCTGCAATCGCCGGGGTCCACAGCGCACGCAACCATGAGGAGACAACCATGCACCAACGAACCACCATCAGCCGACCGTTGAGGAGGCTGACCCGATCGCTGATGACGCTCGTGTTGGCACTGGCCGTCGTCGTTCCCCTGGCATCGCCGGCCGGAGCGCAGGGCCGCACGATCGTGTCGGGCGATGCCGTGCCCTCGGAGTGCAACAACGGTCGGGGCGCCGGTGCCATCGAGCTCACCGGCGATTTCGAGGGCTGCCTGACGTTCTTCCCCAAGCGGTTCAACTGCGTGGAGATGAACGGCTTCGCCCGCTACCGAGAGGCCGGTCGCGAGGTGTTCCGGGGGATGTACAACGGTGAGCGGGGCCGATTCGTCACTCGCTACACGCTCCAGGCGACCTACACCTCGGGATCGTGTGCCGAGTTCGAGGCGGGCGGCTTTCCGTTCCTCAACCAGCTGACGGGGGGATGTGACCATCGCATCATCGGCAAACGGGGAGCGTTTGCGGAGTTGCAGGGTCTGATCCAGTTCTTCGACATCATCCCGGAGCCCGGTGTGTCGGGAGCCAGCAACTTCTTCTATGCGGGCCACGTGAGGCCGGCTCGCTGAGTGGCGGACCAGGAGCCGGCTCGGCCGAGAGGTCGGGCCGGCTCCTGCGGCGCGCGCTGCGTCAGCCCTCGGCCGGCGACGCAACGAACACCGGGATGACCCGGCCGTGGCCGGTGGCGGAGACTTCGTAGTCGGCGTAGTCGGGGTAGACGGCCACGCCGCGGGCGTACCACTCGTCGCGTTCGTCGCCGGACACCTCGCGGACGACGTAGGGCTTGGCCTCGGGGCCGTCCTGGATCAGCACCGTTGGCTCGGCGACCAGGTTGGCGTACCAGGCGGGGTGCTTCGCATCGCCGCCCTTGGACGCGATGAGGGCGTAGTCGCCGTCGTGCTCGACCCGCATCAGCGCGAACTTGCGCAGTTTGCCGCTGCTGGCGCCGACGCTGGAGACCACGATGACGGGGATACCGGTGTCGAAGAGCGTGTTGGCACGGGTTCCACCAGACGCCTCGTACTCGGCGACTTGATCCTTGACCCAGTCCCACGTGCTGGGTTCGTAGTCGAGTCCGTCGAAGATGCTCTGCGCGCTCATGGGGATCCTTCGTGCGAGGGGAGGGGAAGGCCTCGACCCTACTGGCGACTCCGGCGTCGTCGGAACGTCGAAGACGGGGAGCGACGGCTCAGAGGCCGAGGCGCACGAACAGATTCCACGACTCGAGCAAGTCCGCGTCGCCGTCGGCGCGCATGGGAGTCTGCGTGGGCCGGCCCATCGTCCAGGCGAGCAGATCCGAGCTCGAGCCGTGCCCGGTGGTGTCGACCCCCTCGGCGACGCCGTCGGCCACCTCGGCTCGGCCGTCGACACCTCGGGCGATGGTCCAGGACCGACCGATGTCGTCGGCGACGAGACCGATCGGGGTGGTGGGGATGTCGATCGTCGGGATCGGTGACCCGGCGAAGGCGCCCATGGTGGCCGTGATCTGGCCCAGCTTCGACCACATCCGAATGTACTCGTCGAGGGCCTCGCCGTGACGCTCGGGGGTGGTGGACGAGCGGCCGCCATCGATGGCCGCGGCATCGGTGAGGTGCACGGTCAGTTCGACCGCAGCCCGTCGGATCCACCACCGGGCCGGTTCGGTGTCGCCGAATGCCCAGGTCGGTTGGTCGAGGTCGAGCGTCGCACAATGCTCGACGAAGTCGCTGATGCCCTGATCGAACAGGGCGACGCTGGCGGGGAGGTCCTCGGCGGGCAGCATCATCGCTGCCATCAGGTCCTCCCGCTTCCAAGCATCGACAGGGGTGCTGATGTTGTAGCAGTACCAACCGGCGAAGTTCCGGGCCACGTGTGCCGCCAGGTCGAGCGCGTGCCAGTCCGGACACGTCGGCACGTCCGCGTCGGGTGGGGTGGCGGACATCAGCCGGCTGAACTCGGCTGCGTCGTCCCCGATCCAGTCGGTCACGTCGTCGGTTTTCATTGGCCAGCCCCCCGGCTCGATGGAGGCCGACCCTACCGCAGGTCGTTCCATCGGCTCGGAAGATGGCGACCAGTCACCATTGGTCGCCTGTCTCTCTGCGGCTCAGCGGCGACGACGCGACGGGGCTCGGTACGATCGAGCGATGCAACCGCTGGCCCGACGCCATGTCCTGAGGCTGGCCACGGGTGGCGTGGCGCTGTTGTTCGTGGGTTGCAGTGACGATGAGGGGGCGACCGACGGGTCCGTTCCGTCGACGAGCGCCGGGGGTGGCACCGTGAGCGAGACGTCGCGATTTCAGCCCGTCGGCCACGTCATCACCCGCTGGCGCAGCGACCCGTTCGCCTTCGGGTCGTACTCGTTTCTCGCGAAGGGCTCGACGCCTGCGGACCGTTCGGTCATCGCCGAACCGCTCGACGGGACGGTCTTCTTCGCCGGCGAAGCCGTGCACCGCGACTTCCCGGCCACGGTGCACGGCGCATATCTGTCGGGCCTCGACGCCGCCGATGCGGTCCTGGCAACCGATGCCGCCGAGGTGATCGTCGTGGGCTCGGGTGCTGCGGGGCTCGCCGCCGCGGGCCGGCTCGCCGACGCCGGCGTCGCAGTCGCCGTGGTCGAAGCCCGCGACCGCATCGGAGG
Source organism: uncultured Acidimicrobiaceae bacterium (assembly GCA_963716795.1). Taxonomy (GTDB): domain Bacteria; phylum Actinomycetota; class Acidimicrobiia; order Acidimicrobiales; family UBA8592; genus CAVQUE01. The sequence goes on from CAVQUE010000015.1 coordinate 1,283,433, forward strand.
ACGGGTCCACACCGACACCACGCTCGGAACACCCGTCGACCTCGGGGCATCGTGGATCCACGGCGTGCGCCGCAACCCCCTCACCGCGATCTGCGACGAGGCCGGGATCGAACGCGTCGCCACCGACTACGACGACTGGCAGGTCTTGGACGCCACAGGCGCAACCCTGGATTGGGAACGCCTTCCTCGCGAGTACACCCAGGTCGTCGAGGTCGTGAACGAATACGCAGCCGACATCGAGGACCTCGCACCGAGCGCCCCCGACGAGGGCGACGCCTTCGGTGGCGGCGACGTGGTGTTCCCCGATGGCTACAGCCAGGTCATCGACGAGCTCGCCGTCGGTCTGGACATCGAGCTCGGCGTCGAGGTGGCTGCGATCGCCCGCACGGGCGACGGGGTCGTCGTGACGGCCGGCAGCAGCGACCGTGCCGCCGATGCCGTGATCGTCACGGTGCCACTGGGGGTCCTCAAGGCCGGCACGATCGCGTTCGAACCGGCGCTTCCCGACGACAAACTGGCCGCGATCGGGCGGCTGGGCATGGGCCACCTGTCGAAGGTGTGCCTTCGCTACGACGAACCGTTCTGGGATCCCGGGGTCGAGTTCATCGGCCACCTCGGGGCCGACCCGAACCGCTTTCCGCTGTTCATGAACATGATGCCCGTCACCGGCGAGCCGGTACTCGTCGCCTTCCACGGCGGCAGCGCCGCCGATGTTCTCGAGCAGCGCTCCGACGACGAGATCGTCGCCGACGCCGTCGCCGTCCTCGCCGCCATGTTCGCGTAGCGGCACCGCGCGTCCACGGCCGGCCTGATCACCGCGCCAGGCTCGACGACCTCGGCTGCTCGTCGGCGACGCAACGCACGCGAACGGGTATCGCGCTCATGACGGGCAACCCGGTGACGCGATCGGTGCCGTGTTCGCTGTCGACGAGCCGGTTCGTGGGGGTGCCGATCTCGCGGACCCTGTCGTCGGTGAGCGACAGCCCGCCCCAGGAGTGGGACATGGCGATGACCCCCGGCTTGATGTCGGGGTCGGCTTCTGCGACGCCGATCACCGAGGCGAGCGGCGAGGTGATCTCGAGGAGGTCGCCCGGTCGGGCACCCAGCGCGGCGAGGTCGTCGGGATGGGCATAGGCGTGGTTGGTGGTCGCCACGCGGGCGAGACCGGGGAGTTCGGAGCCGAGCGAGTTCAGTGCGTGCTTGAGTCGCCGGCCGACGAGCCGGAACGGGAAGGCGTCGGGGTCGACTCCGTCGATGAGTTCGGCAGCGGTGGTCTCGGCGCGAACCTCGGCGAGTTCCGCGACGACGTCATCGGGCGCGACAGCGAAGCGGCCCGACGCGTCGGGGTCGGCGGCCACGACTGCGACACGATTGTCGTCGTGGATGACCTGGCGATTGTCGCGCCACGACGCCATCGGCAGGCGGGCCGTGCCGAAGACGTGGTCGATCACGTCGTGGTCGGTGAGGTCGTCGTCGAGGGGGAGTCGTCCGCCGGGCAGGTCGAGGGGGGTGTGGTTGCGGCGGGCGATGCCGACGAAGACCTCCCATTCGTTGAGGACGTCGTCTCCCGAATCGATCACCGCATCGGTGTAGTTCGTGTACGGCGCGGGGAAGCGACGGTCCATGACGTTGGGTATGTCGGCGCGTTCGAGCTGGCCACGCGGCGCGATGACGAAGTCGGCCAGCTCCGCGGTCGCAGTCATGCGATGGTCGATCACCACCAACAGCTCGAGGGATTCGAGCGCGGCGATCGTCTTGGCTTGATCGGGCCAGGCCTGCACCGGGTTGCCGCCGCTCACGATGAGCGCCCGCACCTGACCGTCGCCCTCGAGGAGGATCTCGTCGGCCAGCGCGTTGGTCATCATCTCCTCGGCGAGCCCCCGCAGGCCGCGCACCCGATGCGCGGCGCCGGGCGTGGGGTCGCTCGGCGGGATCACCTGGGCCCGGCGGGTATCGCCGGGAGAGCTCATGTAGGGGCTCTCGAGGAGGTCGCCGGGCTGGTTGACACGCCCGCAGACCACGTTGAGCGTGAGCACCAGGCTCTCCATCAGCGAGCCGTGCGGTGCCATGTTCGGCCCTGTGCCCGAACCCGCAGCTCCGCGTTCGGCTTCGGCGAACATGACGGCCGCAGCTTCGATGTCGCCGGCTTCGAGCCCGCAGCGCTGTGCGGCGTAGTCGACGGTGAAGGCATCGACCGCAGCAGTGAGCCCCTCCAGCTGACCGGGCTCGACCCAGCGGTCACAGAAGGCCTCGTCGTGAAGACCCTGGGAGAGGATGATGCGCAGCATCGCGGCGAGCAGGGTCGGATCCTCGCCGGGGGTGACCTGGAGCCAGACGTCGGCCTGGGTGGCGAGCTCGCTGCGGCGGGGGTCGACGACGATCAGCTTCAGGCCGCGGGCCTTGGCTTCGCGGAGCTTCACGAACGGGTTGGTGCCCTGCAGGCCCGACGCTGCGGCGTAGCTCGAGACCATCGGGTTGTAGCCGACGGCCATGGACACGTCGGCGTCGGTGAAGTTGTGCCACCCGGCCTCCCATGCGCCCAGGCGGGCCAGGGAGCTGCGGTGCGCGGGTTGGTCGATCGTCAGCGACGTGTAGATGCTCGGTGAGTCGAAGCCCCTGTGCCACGCCTGGGCCACCGGGACCCCCACGCTGTTCTGATAGGCGCCGGTGCCGGTGTAGCTGGCCACGGCACGAGGGCCGTGCTCGGCGACGATGGCGGCAATGCGTCGGGCGATCTCGTCGAGGGCGTCGGCTGACGCGACCGGTTCGAAGGTGCCCCCGGGTGCCGTGCGCAACGGGCCTCGCAGACGGCCAGGGTCGTGGTACTGATCGCCCAGCTGGCGGCCCTTGATACAGGTGTAGCCCTCGAACAACGGATCGCTGCGATCACCGCGGACCGCCACGATGGTGCGGCCATCCTCCACGTCGATCTCCATGGGGCACGCCGCATGGCAGATCCGACAGAACGTCTTCTTCGTCTCGATCACGCCCGAGACCGTAGTGGTCCGACGCACGGGTGCTCTCGCCGGCGTAACGGTCCCGCCATGGCACTACTTCGCGTCGGACCAGCGTCTGATGACGCTGACATCGGCGACGAAGCGGACATCGGGTGCGGGCGACCAGCGGTACGCGGCCTCGGCGAGGGCATCGAGAAGGACCTCGGCGGCTCGTGCGCCCTGCGGTTCGGGGACGTGGAGGAGCAGCTCGTCGTGAAGGCACAACACGATGCGGGCCCCGAGTTCGGCGCTGCGGACCCGCACTGTCACCGTCCACGCCTTGAAGAACTCCGCGGCGGCGCCCTGGATCAGGGCATTGCGGGCGTAGCGGCCGCGTGCCGCGGCGGCGCTGGCGGCCCGGTCGAGGTCGCCGTAGCCGTCGGCGTCGATGGGGCCACCCGACCCCATCCGGATGCGCCGCCCGCCGATCGTGGTGATGTCGTCGCCGCGCCGGCCGCTCTCGGCCGCAGCGGCCAAGAGGCCCATCGCGCCGGGATAGGCCCGCTCGAGTCCCTGGAGCGCCTCGGCCGAGACCCCGGTCGTCGCCCCGTACATCGCGCCGAGCACCGCGACCTTGGCGATGTCGCGCTCGACGCTCAGCTGCCGAGCGACCCCGGCGTAGAGGTCGTCGACCTGTGTCGCGGCGATCAGCGCCGGATCGTCCGACACCGCTGCCAACACCCGGGGCTCGATCTGGCCGAGATCGGCGCGCACGAACACCCATCCGGGGTCGGCTGCGACCGCCGGACGCAGGTCGGTCGGCAGATTGTGGAGCCCGGCCGTTGCCGTCATCCGGCCCGCGGCCCCGTCGCTGCTCGACCACTGACCCCGGAGGCGACCGTCGACGACGTGCTCGTCGAGCCATCGGTACCCGTAGGTGGTGGCGATGCGCTCGGCCTTGCGCCAGCCCAGCAACGCCTCGACCAAGGGGTGCGCGGTGCGGTACTGCTCGAGCCGCCAGGCGCGGGTGTCGGGCACATCGACCCCGACGCGTCGCAGCATGGCCTTGATCTCGGCGGGGTTCCGCAGATCGATCGAGGCTCCGGCCGGCGCCAGGCGGAGCACCTCGTCGTCTCGAGCTTCGCGCAGTGTTGCGGCGTGATCGTCGTTGCGGGGTCGTTCGCCGACGGCGGCGCTGATGATGCGCTCGGCTTCGACGACATCGAACGGCAGCCCGTCGGCGGCCAGCTCTGCGCACACGAACTCCGCAGCCGACTCCGAGCGGGCGGTCGACAGCACCCGATCGGCATCGACGTGCTCGTTGCTGATGCGCGCCCGCTGCATCGCGGCCGCCCGCGTCGCGAGGCCGGCCCAGGCGGCCATCCGTTCGGGCGTGCCGGCCCAGCCGCCGCTGGACCACTCGGGTCGCAGGTGGCCGTCGGGGCGCACGGGGTCCTCCGGGTCGCCGCCCTCGGCGGCGTGATCGTCGAGCAGTCCGAGCTGGCCCATCGAGGGCAGATCGTCCACCGACAAGCCGTGCAGCGCGGCCCACACGCCCGGGATCGACGTGCGCCAGCCGCCGTCGAGCAGACGCTGGACGGTGAGGACGTCCCAGCAGCGCCGTACGGGGACACCCGCGACGGCCAGAGGGTCGGCCGTGGCCCGGTCCCACCACACCCAGCGCAGGTCGACAGCGTCGTCGACGGCAGCGACGACGGCCGCCGGGTCATCGACGGCGACGGCCAGGGTGTGCTCACCGATGGCGAGGCCGATCCCGATCCCGGGGCGATGGCGAGACCGACGTCGTCGCCCGCATGCGACGCCGTGCTCGGTCGAAGCCAGCTGCTGAAGCACTGGCCGCAGCGGTGTCGGTCATCTCGGCGTCACGACGTCGTCACCCGCTGGCCGGCGTCGGGGCGTCGACCTCCTGATCGGGAACTGTCGAGTGGCCATCACCGCAGGCTATTGCTCCCGGCAGCAGCGGCCGGGAGCGCCCGATCGCCGACTGCCTCGGCGCGAGCGTGGCTGACCGGGCACCCGAGAGGTGGGGGTTGGATCCTCCGGCTTGCACCCATCCGTGCGACCCTGGCCGGTGCACATCTCGGCCCGGTCCCGCATGCGTCGCCTGGGACTGTTCGGCGTCTGCATCGTCTTGATCGGCGGAGCGTGTGGGAGCGACGCGACCGAGCCCGGCACCACCGCTGCCGTGCCGCGGCGACCCCAGAGATCGACGAACCCACGGCCGATTCCCCGACTGCTCCCGACGAGGCTGCGTCGACCCCAGGACCCACTGCGACCTCGGCTCCGACGCCGATTCCGGCACCGACCGCGACCGCTGCGCCCACCGCCGTCCCGACACCCACCACCGATGCCGACGCCGACTGCGCCGCCCGGGCCCGCGGCGGGCTGTGTGCGCATCGACGACTTCGACGGGTCGACCGCGGGCACCGCCTGGCGCATCGTCGACGACGTCGTCATGGGCGGGCGCTCCGCCGGCGCTGCGACTTCGCCGACGGCGCGATGCGCTACGGCGGCATGATCACCACCAACGGCGGGGGCTTCTCCTCGGTGCGCGCGCCGCTGCCCCGGGCGCCTTCGCCGGCGCAACCGAGGTGCGGATGCGAATCCGGTCCGATGCCCGCACCTACGAGATCATCGTCGACGACGCCGCCAGCGACGGCCGCGTCTCGCACTTCGGCGTGCTCCCGACCGCGACCGCCGATGGCTGGCAGGAGGTCACGGTGGCAATTCTCCGACCTCGAGCCTCGGATCTTCGGCACACCCGTCGATGCGCCGGCGTTCCGCCCCGACGACGCCACGGCGTTCGGGCTGATCCTGGCCGACGGCGTCGACGGCCCGTTCGCCGCTCGAGGTCGACTGGGTCGACGCCTGCCGCTGAGCACGCGGCGGCGTCAGCCGGATGCGACCTGGTCGACGTCGCTGCGTCGCCCGTGCACGATGATCTCGTCGCCGGCGTGAAGCGGCACATCCACAGGTGATGCGCCGAGGTAGTCGCCACCGTGGCGGATACCGAGGACCCGGACGCTCGGCAACACCTCATCGAGGGCACGCAGGCTCCGGACGGTCGGCTCGGGGTCCTCGGCGACACGGATCGAGCCGACGACGAAATCGTCGCCGAGGTCCACCAGCTCCACGACGTTGCGGTCGAGATGCGGGAGCAGTCGCTGTCGTGCGTGCGTCTGCCCCATCCGCACCAGCGCCCGCTGCACCGGACGGTTCGTGAGTGTGATCAGGATGAACAACAAGCCGGCGACGATGACCAGCGTGCGTTCGGTCGTCGTTCCCGGCCCCGGAGCGAGGAATCCGACCAGCACCGTGACCACCAGCGTCGGCGTGCCGAGGTTCCCGACGAACATGGTGGTGCCGATGATCCTGCGCCGGGCCGGATGGTTGACGACGTTCTCGGCCTCGGTCGTGGTGAACCCGGCGCCGCTGAACGCCGAGCGGGCCTGGAACGAGGCCACCGCGGGTGGGAGACCGGTGGCGATCAAGGCCCCGGCGGCGACGTGGGTGAACGCCATCGACAAGACGGCGACGATCAGGAACGTTGCGACGGCGTACATGGTCCCATCATCGCGATCGGGCACAGTAGGGAGGTGCGTGCCCCCCAGGTGACCGACCTGCCGGTCGAAGTGGTCGTCGACGACCTCCGTCGTGCGCTCGACCTGCGGGGGGTCGCCGTGTTGTCGGCGAGCCCCGGCGCCGGCAAGACGACGGTCGTGCCGCTGCGGCTGCTCGGCCAGCCGTGGCTCGGCGACCAACGGATCCTGATGCTCGAGCCCCGACGGCTGGCCACCCGTGCGGCCGCCCGGCGGATGGCGTCGCTGCTCGGCGAGGACGTCGGCAGCGACCGTCGGGTACCGGACCCGCACCGATCGGGCAGTGGGGCCGGCGACGCGCATCGAGGTCGTCACCGAGGGCATCCTCACCCGACGTCTCCAACGCGACCCCGAACTCGCCGGCGTGGGCCTGGTGATCTTCGACGAGTTCCACGAGCGCAGCCTCCAGGCCGACCTCGGCCTCGCGCTGACCCTCGAGGTCCGCGAAGCGCTGCGCCCCGACCTGCGGATCCTCGTCATGTCCGCCACCCTCGACATCGACCGCGTCGCAGCCCTGGTCGGGCGACGGCGCCGACGATGGCACGGCCGGCGTTCCGGCGGCCGGTCGGACGAGGTCATCGAGGCGCCCGGCCGCACCCACGACGTGACGGTCGAGTGGGCGCCACGCCAGGGCCGGGCCCGGATCGAGGACGCAACGGTGGCCGCCACCGAGCGGGCACTGCGCCGCCACGACGGCGACGTGTTGGTCTTCCTGGCCGGCGCAGCCCAGATCCGTCGTGTGGTCGGGGACCTGACGCGGATCGTGCCGGACGGCGTCGACGTGCGGCCGCTGTTCGGTGCCCTGAGCCCCGACCGAGCAGGACGCCGCACTGCTGCCGAGCCGACCCGGACGGCGCAAGGTCGTCGTGGCCACCGACATCGCCGAGTCCAGCCTCACCGTCGAGGGCGTGCGCATCGTGGTGGATTCCGGGCAACGCCGGGTGATGGCCCACGACCCGCGCACCGGCATGGGGCGTCTCACCACCACCAGCACGTCGCGGGCCTCGGCCGACCAGCGGGCCGGCCGCGCCGGACGGGAGGCGCCCGGGTCACGCCATCCGGCTCTGGTCGAAGATGGAACAGGCGACGCGCGCCCGCTTCGATCGCCCCGAGATCGCCCTCGCGGACATCACCGGGTTCGTGCTCGAGGTGGCGTGCTGGGGCGCGTCACCCGGCGAGCTCCGCCTGCTCGACCAGCCCGACGAGGCCGCACTCGCCGCAGCGCGCCGTCTGCTCACCGATCTCGGTGCGCTCGACGACGCCGGGCAGGTGACCGCCAGGGGTCGGGCCATGGTCGACCTCCCGGTGCATCCCCGACTCGCCGCGATGGTGGTCGACGCACGCAGCGGACCCGACGCCTGGACCGCCTGCATCGCCGCCGCGGTGCTCGAAGCCGGCGACGTCCTGCGTGGACGACCCGATGACCTGCCGACCGACCTGGGCCTGCGGGTCGCGCTGGTCGACGACCGCCACCGTTCGCACCCCAACGCCGCCGGCCACACCATCGCGCCAGGTTCGGCGCGACGCCCGCGATCTGGCCCGTCGGGCGACGATCGAACCCGGACGGATCCGGCACCGATCGCCTCGGCGCGGTGCTGCTCGGCGCCTACCCCGACCGGCTCGCACAGAAGCGGGTGGGTCGCGGCCGGTTCCTGCTGCGCTCCGGGCAGGGCGCATGGTTGGCCGACACCGATCCGCTCGCCGGCGAGACCCATCTGGTCGTCGCCGACCTCGACGGTGTCCGCGGCGATGCTCGTATCCGTCTCGCGGCCGGCGTCGACCTCGACGGACCTGCTGGTCCGGTTCGGCGACCGGGTCGAGCGTCGCACGATGACGGCCTGGGACGATCAGCGCAACGATGTCGTGGCTCGCTCCGACGACGTCCTCGACGCGCTGACGCTGCGGTCGGTCGGCCACGCCGTCGAGCCGTCACCGCACGTGGCGTCGGTGCTCGTCGAGGCCGTCCGCAGCGAGCGAGCTCGGCCTGCTGGGCTGGTCGGATCGCGCCCGGCGACTGCAGGCCCGGATCGAGCTCGCCCGCACGCACGGCCGACTCGACGTCCCGGCCGTCGACGACGCCACCCTGACCGCCGAGCTCGACGACTGGCTCGCGCCGTTGCTCCACGACGCCACCAGCGTGCGCGACGTCGCCCGACTCGATCTGGTCGGCGCGCTGCTCGGCCGGATCGGCTGGCACCACCGCCAGACACTCGACCGGTCTCGTGCCCGAGCAGGTCATGCTGCCCAGCGGACGCAGCGTCCCGATCGACTACACGCGCGAACGCCCGACCATCAGCGGCCGGGTCCAGGAGTTCTACGGCAGTGCCGTTGCGCCGGCGGTGCTCGACGGCGCAGTGCCGCTCACCGTCGAGCTGCTCTCGCCGGCCAACCGACCGGTGCAGGTCACCGCCGACCTCGCCGGGTTCTGGACCGGCTCGTGGCCGAGGTGCGCAAGGACATGGCCGGTCGGTACCCGAAACACCACTGGCCCGAGGACCCGACCACCGCCGCACCGGTGTCGCCGCATCGTGGCCGCCGCTGAACCCCGTTCGAGGAAATGGGCGAGAAAGGAGGATCGGCGGCCGCACGCCCTAGGGTGTGGGTCGAGCCCGACACCAGGTTGTGCTCGAAACGAAAGAGCACACATGCAAGGAACAGTGAAGTTTTTCAACAGCGAAAAGGGCTTCGGCTTCATCTCCCGCGAAGGAGCGGACGACGTGTTCGTCCATTACTCCAACATCGCAGGCGATGGCTACAAGAGCCTCGATGAAGGTCAGCGGGTCGAGTTCGACGTCGCTCCGGGCCGCAAGGGCGAAGAAGCCCAGAACGTCCGCCCCATCTGACCTGACGGTCTCAACCGAACGCCGCCGGCCCTTTCGGGTCGGCGGCGTTCGACGTTTTCGCCGCACGCGTGCCCGGATCTCGTGAGGTTCATCCACCTCTGCGGTGGATGATCATCACGAGATTCGGGGGCGGTCGCGGCGGTCAGTCGTCGCCGCGGATCACTCGCCAGGCGAGCCAGAACATCGGGAACTGCATGGGCAAGCGTGCCCACGCGGCACCGGCGCTGTCGAGCGGCGGATCTGCGCCCTCGATGCCGCCGTCGAGTGCAGCCTGGATGTTGGCGGGGTAGACGCCGACGAACGTGGCCAGCGCGGCCACGCCACCGAGGCGGCGGGTGAGCGGGATGGCGACCAGCACCGCCGACGCGAGCTCGGCGACGCCGCTCAGGTAGGTGATCGACCGCTTCGATCCCGGTACCCACTCGGGAACGATCGGATCGAAGAACTCGGGTCGCACGAAATGCGCAAGGCCAGCCGGCCCCAGGATGGCCACGACCCCTACGGCGGCCTGGTCGGCGGATAGGGCCATGGGTGCACTCCAGGGTCGCTCGGTCGATGGAGCCCCATCATCGCGCGCTTCGCTCGGGCGACCATGAGTGATCGTTCGGCGCTGATGAGTGCTCCGGGTGAAACTCTTCCGTGCGCCGTGCGTCTGGCAGCACGATCGACTCGGAGGAAACGCTGATGACCGACCCGACCGGGGACCTGTCGGTGTGCGACCGACTGGCCGCCCATCTCGATGCCCTGCTGCTCGACGACGCGGAACGCCTGCTGCTCGACACGATTCTCGACCGCGCGGCCGACGCTGGTGCCGGCGATGTCGAAGGGTTCGCCTTTCAGGCAACCCCCAGCGACCTCCGCTCGAGGGAGGCTGCCAAGAAGCTGAAGCCCGTGTCGCTGAGCCCGGGCGGCATCCGTATCGCCGAGGCGGTCGGGTTCAAGCTCTGATCAGCGAGCGAGCGGTCGACCGACAGCCCTGGCCTGCGCTGCGAGATGGTCGACGAGGATGCCGGCGATGTCGACCCCGGTCGCGGTCTGGGCCGACGCGAAGAAGCACGGGCTGTTCACCTCGATGACCCATGCCTCGCCGGCATGGTCGACGAGGACGTCGACACCCGCGAATTCGACGCCGGCGGCAGCGCTCGCCGCGACGGCGAGCTCGGTGATGGCCGGTGGCGCAGGGGACATCGGACTCGGTGCCGCCGGCGTGCGTCGACCGAACGTCGTCGGGCAGCACGTCGTTGGTGTGCGCAGCGACGACCTCGCTGTCGAGCACGACACAGCGCCAGTGCGTTGCGTCCGGCACGAACCGGGACACCAGGGGCAACAGGCCCTGGGCTCGGAGATGATCGAGCAGACCGAACAAGCCGGGCCACGAGTCGGCGATCATCACGCCGACACCACCCTCGTGGCCGGGCACCTTGACGATGACGGGCAGGCCGCCGGCGGCCGCAACGGCGCTGCGGATCACGCCGCGGTCGCCTGATCCGCAGGGTCGCTCGACGACGATGGGGAGCCCGGCCCGTTCCATGGCGAGCAGTGGCCACGGATCGTCTGGCCCGTCCCGCTCGAACCCGCTCACGGTCGCCACACCCGGCACCCACAGGAACCGCTCGAGAAGCGTCGCTGTCAGCGACCCCGAGCTCCGAACCAACAGATCGCCGGGTCGGGCCGGTGCCAGCGTCGACCAGTCGACGTGCCGGGCCCGATGGTCGACGAACGTCATCTCACGGGCCGCGCACGCAACGCGCAGGAGCTGACGTGTGATCGTCGGTTCACCGTCGCTGACATGGTGCACCACGATGGTCCCGTTGCGGTTCGCCACGCTGGTCACCATGCCACACGCCGTGGCGATGGCCACCCGGCACGCTCGTGGGAGCGAACACGACCGCCGGCCTGCGACTACGGTGCGCCCATGGCGGCCGCACTCGACATCACGACGCTGGTGGGCCACCGCTTCCCTGGCGGGGTCCGGCGTATCGAGCACTGGGAGAACTTCCTGCTCACCGATTGCACCGGGCTCGGCGCAGCTGCCCGATGCTCTCGTGCACCCGATTGCGCTGTTCCACGTCCCGATCCAGGGCGCAGGAACCTCGATCACCGAACTCTTCGAGTTGGGCCAGGCATCGGGCGCCGGTTCGGTCGGCCTCGAGAGCTACGACTGGGAGTACTTCCGGCCGCTGCGCGAAGAGGTCGACTACCGGGTCGACGGCGGCATCGTGTCGGCCGAGCCCCGCACCACCGACTCCGGCCGGGCCGTACGACCATCTGGCCTTCTCGATCGAGCTGCGCGAACCCGACGGCGAACTCGCCGCCCGCATCACCAACACCTGGCGCTTCTACCGGAGCGCCCCATGACCGCGGTCGGCGACACGCATCCCCGGCTGGACATGCCCATCGTCGACGCCCAGCGCATGAAGACCATGGCGGCCATCCTGCGCGACCCCTATCCGGTGCACTGGGATCGTGAGGCCACGATGGCCCTGGGCTTCGGTGGTGTCATCAACCAGGGTCCGCTGAACCTGTCCTACATCGCCAACATGCTCATGGCCTGGCAGGGTCCCACCAGCGTCCGGCGCCTGACCGTCAGCTTCGGGCCGCCGGTGATCGACGGCGATGCCGTCACCGCCGGCGGTGTCGTCACTGCCATCGACGCGTCGGCGACGAACGCCACGCCACCTGCGACGTCTGGCTCGCACGCGACGGCGACCACGTGGTGACCGGCACCGCCGTGGTCGCCCTCGTCGGCTGACCGACCCGGGTTCGGTTGTCACACCCTGTCTGTGCCCGGCGCTGTCGCCATCGCTCAGCTCGGGATCGGGGAGCAGTGCCGCAGCGATGCCGAGCCGCTGCTTCATGCCGAGGGAGTAGGTGTCGACCTCGTCGCCCTCCCTGCCGGCGAGGCCGACGATGTCGAGCACCTCGGCGATGCGGCCCTTCGGAAGCCGCCGCAGTGGAGCGATGCTCGCCAGGTTGTCGTGCGCGGACAGGCGTGGCGATGAACGCCGCGGACATATGGCCTGCGTCTCGACGAGATGTGGTCGAGACATGGCGGCCGACGAGCGATGGTCGTCCGAGGGTCAGCTGGTGGGCAGGGCGACGACGATGCGCATGCCACCGGCCTTGCGGGGCTCGAGCGTGAACGTTCCGTCGTGGCGATCCACGATCGTTCGGATGACGATCATGCCCATGCCGTGGTCCAGGTTGTCGGGGTTCATGATGATCCGCGACGGGACGCCCTACCGCTGGCGACGAGCGTTCAGGCGGTGGCCTTGGACGGGCACCGGGCCGTACTGGTTGGGCGTCCGTTCGCCGGACTGCACGAGGAACACGATCAAGACGATGCTCCCGACGAGGGGAATCAAGGCGACCAGGATCATCCAACCCGATTTGCCGGTGTCGTGGAGGCGCCGCACGGCCGACGAGAGTCCTGGAATGAGGACCGCCAGCCAGTAGAGGAAATAGGCGATCAAGAACAGTGCGCCGAGCACGTCGGCGACGGCCGCGAAGATCAGTGCGAGGAGCGAACAGTCCGACTACGATGGCGATGTTGAGGCCCGACCCAGCGCCAGTACCCACCGACCGACAGCCGGCCGTCGAACTTCGCGTAGTTGCTCAGCGCGTCCTTGTAGGCGCCGACGAAGCCGGGCGTCTCGGGGGTCGCCGCCGCCGGTGGCGCCGAAGCCCGGCGGGCCGAACCCGGGTGGGGGCGCATCGAGTGGGGGCGGTGATCCGAACGCCGGTGGTGTGCCGAACTGCTGGGGGCATCGCCACCGAAGCCGCCGCCGGGCGGCACGGCGATGGTCTCGTGTGCCGGTCGGGGCGGCCCGGGGAACTGCTCGGGTGGCGCTTGCTGCACCGGCGGGGCTGCAGGGGCGGGCGGCGCCTGCGGCTCAGGGGCGGGGGCTGCTGGCGCCTCGTCGTGCACGTGGTCGGTCCACGCCGCTCCGTCCCAGTAGCGCAACTGACCGGCGCGTTCGGGGTTCGGGTACCAGCCGGCAGGGGTGTTCGGTGTGCTCATGGTTCCTCGTTCGATTGGGCGTGTCGGTTGCCGCCACGCTCGGCGAGCGCAACGGCGCCGACGATAGTGGGTGTCTGGAAGTCAGGGGCGACTGGGAGAGTGCGAGGCGTCGTGAGCCTCCAGGCATCGCTGGGCTTCGGCACGGACGAGCGACGACCGATGCGGCTGTGTGCCTCGTTGCGGAAGCTCACGACGCCTGGACGACGGACAGCTTCCGACGGTTACACCGGTTCAGAGGCGCACGGCGTGCCAGACCTCGGCGATGCCGTGGCCGGCTCGGTCGCCCCAGGTGAACTCGGCGACGCCTTCGTTGACGAACGTGGCGCCGTTGCGCATCGGGATCTTCGTCGGGCAGACGGTGCGCACCGCGCCGTCGATCTCGACCACCTCGCCGCTGTCGGTGCGTGCGCTGAGGGTGAGGGAGTCGTGGATCAGCGAGCCGTCCTCGAAGCCGGTCCGGACCTCGACGTCGTGCAGCTTCTCCTTGGCGCCGTCGCGATGGATCCACCCGCCACCGCGGACGATGCCGTCGGGGTCGGGCCAGCACACCCCGCCCATGGCGATGTCGGGCCCGAAGTTCGCCGAGAACCACACGACGAACGGGCTCGGCGCCTCGGGTGTCGAGAACGTGCGGTCCGCGGCGCGTGCGGCGCTGTCGTCGCTGCGCTTGCTCGCTCCCCAGTCGCGAGGTCCCCAGGACTTGTCGCGTACGCCGTAGCCGGCGACGTCCCAGGTCTCGTCGCCGAGCGCTGATCCGGCCCTCGACCTGGCCGCTCTGTTCGAAGTGTCCCTTGGCGCCGGTGTCGGGATCGTCGGACCAGGTGAAGTGCGCGTCGCTGGTGCAGGTGAAGGTGACGGCCATGTCGAGCGTCGCCGGCCGATACCAGCCCTCGGGGCGTTGCTTGCGGCGCTCGATGAGGATCCTGCCGTCGGCGATGTCCTGCGCATCGCCGTGATAGGTGACCGTCCAGGATCGGTGCGGGTCGACGCAGTCTGAGCTCGAGTCCGCCGACGGCGCAGGTCGCCGTCGTAGACGGTGAGGTCGGTCGCCGATGTCGCGGCGGCTGTAGGTGAACAGCACGCGGCGGTCCGTCGAGGTAGATCACGTGGAGGGCATCGGCCCAGCCGTCGCCCGGTCGCCACCCCATCCGGGTGAACATGGCGATCCCGGAGTCCGGGTCGACGAAGTTGAAGTAGTAGCTCTCGCTCCACGCCGGGGCGTCACCCACCGGGTGCATGCGTTCGTGGTCGATGGTGTCGTCGTCGTGAGACATCTGCTGACCGTAAACCACGTCTGTCCTCTGCGCCGACCGACCGACATCGCTGCGACGTGCGCACCGACGAGTACACGATTCGCAGCAACTCGGGCACAGGGCGGTCGAGCGGGGTCCGGTCGGGCGTGCGAGGCTTCGGCGATGAACGACACTCGAGCTCCTCCCCACCGATCGCACCATCTTCCAGAACGCCTGGGTCGTCGACGACGTCGAAGCCGTCGCCACGATGTGGGCCGACCAGATGGGCGTCGGCCCGTTCTTCGTCACCGAACACACGCTCGATCACCGACGTCACCTACCGCGGCGAGTCCGGCGAGTTGTCGATGATCGTGGCGCTGGCCCAGGCCGGCCCGATGCAGATCGAGCTGATCCAGCCGACCGTCGAACAGTGCGCCTACCGCGACTCGGTCGCGCCCGGCGCGATCGGGTTCCACCACATGTGCGTGTGGACCCATGACATCGACGCCGACACGGCCTACTTCGATGGTCTGGGCTACCCGGCCGCCAATCGTGCGAAGGCCAATGGTGTGGTCGGCTTCGCGTACTACGACACCCGGCCGCTGCTCGGCGCCATGCTCGAGGTCGTCGAGTACCACCCCACCATCGAGGCCCGTTTCGGTGCCATCGCCGAGGCCTGCGCGGCCTGGGACGGCACGCGACCGGTCCGCTCGGGCGACGAGATCTGACGCACAGTCGGGTCAGAGACCGGCGATGCGGGGATTGCGCCGGCGGGGACCGTGGCGCGGCGGTGTCGTTCCCGACCGCATGATCATGCGGGCCACCCGCCATCGGTGCGGGCGGTGGGGTTCGAGGAGCTCGAGCATCTCGGCGTCGGTGCCGACCCGCTGGCCCGCCAACGCCCAGGTGATCGACGACGGGATGCCATAGTCGCCGAGCACCACCTCGTCGGGGTCGCCATAGGTGGTGGTGGCGACGTTGGTGGCCGTCCACGGACCGACGCCCGGAATGCGCTCGAGGGTCGCACGCAGCTCGGCGGTGTCGGCCCAGCGAGCGTCGACTCGAGCGTCGGTGCGGCCTTGGCTGCGGCCCGCAGGTTCTGCGCCCGCTGGCGTTCGATGCCACAGGGGTGGAACTCGTGGTAGGGCGTGGCGGCGATGCGTTCGGGCGTCGGCGGGAGCTGCAGGCCGTGCGGGCCGGGCGCGGGTTCGCCGAATCGGCGCACACGGTCGCAGCCCAATTGCGGGCGGCGTCTTGTGTCGTGACCCGCTGGCCGGGTATCAGCCAGGCCAGGTCGTGCCACAGGGTGTGGGTCGCGGTCAGACGAAATCCGCGTTGGCGCTTCCACAGTGCGGCGATCGCGTTCGTCGGCGGGCACGAAGTCGGTGACGTCGTCGTGCGAGACCGAGCAGCGATTCGGCGTGCGTCGCGAGCCACCCGGCTCCGGGCCCCCAGGTGTCCACCGTGGCGGTGCCGTCGCGCCAGCGGATCTCGATGGTGCCCGGTCCGTCGGGGGTGATGGTGGCCCGCACGAACTGCCCCTCGACGAGGTGCACGGTGGGGTCGGCGCGCATGTACGCGATGGGGCGCAGGGTCGCCCGGACATCGATGCCGGTGACGTCGACGGTGCGGGTCAGGGCGGGGCGCTCGGGTCGACTCATCGGGGCGGCTGGCCCTGGCACCCGGGGCACCAGTAGGTGCTGCGTGGCATGTCGCCGCCCTGGGTGATGCGCTCGATGGTCGCGTCGCAGCGCCGACACGGCTCGCCGGCGCGTCCGTAGACGGCGTAGCCACCGACGACGGTGGTGCGTGCGCCGGGCTTGTCGACGTTGGCGAGCAGCTGGCGTTGGGCCGTTGCGAAGAGGCGTCCGGAGGTCGTCGTCGGACAGCGACCCGATGGGTGTGGTGGGGTCGAGACGGTCGGCGAAGAGCATCTCGGCCTTGTAGACGTTGCCGATGCCCGAGGACACCCGCTGGTCCATGACCACCTCGCCGATCGGACGGCGGGGTCGCTGTGGCGGCGGGCTCGGGCGGACGACCGCGTCGAGGTCGGCGCCGGGCGTGCACAGGTCGGGCCCGAGGTGATCGGTGGCGACGGCGTCTCGTCGGGTGATCGCGAGGTCGGGGGCGCTGAAGCACACGGCGGTCCACTCGTCGGTGCCGACGACGACCCGGGCGCTGCGAGCGGATCGTTGCCAGCGCTCGCCGGCCCGGTAGAGGTGCCAGCTGCCGGTCATCCGCAGGTGCGCCCGCAGGGAGAGTCCGCCGGAGAAGTCGATGATGAGGTGCTTGCCGTGGGCGCGGACGGCGTCGATCGTCTCGCCGGGCCGGGGCATCGGGCCGGCCAGGCGCGGCGCATCGAAGCGGGTGAGTTGGAAGCCGGCGAGCGCGGGCCGCAGCCGGTTTGCCGCACGGTGGATGGTGTCGCCCTCGGGCACGCGATGGAGGGTAGAGCGCCCGGGTCGCCGGCCACCGATCGAGGCGGCGCCGAGAATGGTCGTCGGGGCAACCAGTTGTGGCGCCGGAAACCGGGGTCGGCGCCGGTGCTCAGCCGGCGATGCGGTAGTCGGCGATCTGAGCGTCGTCGGCGCCGAGGTCGGCGTAGTTGTCGGCGCTGCGCGCCGCGAGGAAGTCGCGGAAGGCGAACGCCCGATACACCGGCGACACCCCGGCCAACTCCGCGATCGGCTCGACGACGGCGTCGCGCGACGGATTGAAGAAGTACGGCACGCTCATGCGGTCGCTGGTACCCATCGGCAGCACCCGATGCACCGCGGCCTGGTAGCGGTCGTTGGTCCAGACCTGCATGCAGTCGGCCAGGTTCACCACGATGGTGCCCGGGCGCGGCTCGATGTCGATCCAGCCGTGGTCGCCGGAGCGGGCCTGGAGGCCGCCGACGCCGTCCTGGATCAGCAACGTCAGCACGCCGTGGTCGGTGTGGTGGCCGAGGGCGACGTCGCCCAACTCTGCCAGCCCCTCGCGTTCGTCGGCAGGGACGGGGTCGCCGACGGTGTAGTGGTTGAGGCGCATGCTCGAGGTCGTCGGATCGCCCAGGTGGGCGGCGATGGTGGGCTCGGGCAGGTCGAGCGCCGCGAACACCAACGCGGTGGTCCGCGCCGCCAGGTCGCTGCAGGCCTCGTAGTGACGGACCATCGCGTCGCGGAATCCCGGAACCGCGTCGTCGTCCGGCCAGCGATTGTGATGCGCCGATCGTCCGCCGACGGGGTCGACGAAGTCGAAGACTTCCTTGTGGTCGCGACGGCGTTTGGTCAGCTCGCGGTCGTTGTAGCCGAGGGGGATCTCGTCGCGCCGCACCGTGTCCTTGACCGCCGGGTCGGCGTCGAAGAAGCGCTGTGCCATGGTGAAGGTCTCGGCGATGACGTCGTGGAGACCGTGCCCGGTGAGCAGGAAGAACCCATGATCACGACACGCCTGGTCGAGCGCCGCCAGCGACGTGGCTTGGGGACGGGCGATGTCGACCACCGGCACGAGATCCATGAGCCGACACCGTAGACGGCGCCTCTCACGGTCCGGGTGCGATCGTCGGGCCACCGGGGGCACTCGGTCTCGGGCCATGATGAACCGGTCCGATCCATTCCGGAGGCACTCGATGGCCAAGATCCCTCGAACCGATCGCCGGGCGGCGTACATGGCCGGCGATGTCACCGTCGACCGTGATGGGCTCGCCGCATTCGTCGCCGACAAGCATCGCTGGGTCCTGGCGACGACCCGTGCCGATGGACGACCCCAGCTGAGCCTCGTCACCGGCGGCATGGTCGCCGACGGTCGCCTCGTCGTCGCGACCTACCCCGAGCGGGCGAAGACTCGCAACGCCCGACGGCGTGCGCCGGCTTCGGTGTTGGTGATGGGCGAGGCGTTCAACGACGAGTGGGTCCAGATCGACGGCGCCGCGAGTGTGATCGACATGCCCGACGCTGCCGACGCCCTCGTCGACTACTACCGCAGCATCTCCGGCGAACATCCCGACTGGGACGAGTACCGAGCTGCCATGGCCGAGCAGGACAAGTCGGCCATCGTCATCGACATCGAACGCTGGGGACCCATCAGCAAGGGCGGCTTCCCGCCCTCGCTGTTCGAAGACGAATAGGGCTGATCAGCGGTCCCGTCGCAACCTGTTCGGGCACGGCCGACCAGCGGTCGGCGTCAGCCGGTTGCAGGGGCGTCGGAACGTGCAGTCGCGCTCGGCGCGACCCGTCTCTCGATCCCATGCGGCGACGCGCTCGGTGTCCTCGTAGTCCTCCCACCGCAGCAGTTGTCCCCAGCGGATCTCGAGGAACGCGACGGCTCGGTTGTTGTACCTGTCCGGACCGCCGTCGGGAGCGGGATCGAAGTCGTGGAAGCGCAGCGCGATCCGGGTGTTCCACGGCGGGCCGTTCACGACGATGTCCTCGATGTGGATCTGCAGACCTTCGGCGATGAACCGATCTGCGAACGCTCGCCCCTGCTCGATGCCCCGATGGGTGACGTGGCGCTCACGGCCCCGTACGGCCGGTCCGAACATCGTGGACCACGAGTTGTCGCCCGGAAAGGCGAGCTCGAAGTCGGGATGGGCCAGCTGGAACAACAAGTCGGCGTCGCCCTGGTTCAGCTTCGTGATGCTGTGGCGCATCAGCGCACGGACCGCAGCCTTGTACACGGTGGGCACCTCCTTGCGATCGGCCGCTGCGCCGTGGCCGGGTGCCATGACTAGAGCGATCGCTCTAGCGACCGTACTGCAGCGCCCGAGTCATTGCTAGAGCGATCGCTCTAGAGTTGCCGGGTGACAGAGACACGTGCGCGGATCATCGCGGCGACCAACGAGCTCTTCCGGGTGCACGGCTACAACGGGACCTCGCTCAGCCAGATCTCGAAGGCCTCGGGTGCCACCATCGGCTCGATCTACCACTTCTTCCCGGGCGGCAAAGACGAGCTGACCGCCTCGGTGCTCGCGAGTACGGGTGCGGCGTACCGAGAGTTGTTCGAGGCGATCGCGGCCGAAGATCTGGAGATCGGTACGGCGTTCGCCGCCTTCTTCGAAGGCGCCGCAGCGACGCTGGCGGCGGGTGACTTCGTCGACCCGTGCCCGATCGGCACCGTGGCACGGGAGGTCGCGAGCACCAACGACGACATCCGACGTGCCGCCGCAGCGGTGTTCGACAGCTGGGTCGATGCCGCGGTTCGCCGATTCTCGTGCGGCGGCATCAGCGATGACGTGGCGCGAGATCTCGCGATCGGCTTCGTGGCCACGGTCGAAGGTGGCTTCGTGCTGAGCCGCACGCTTCGCAGCGTCGAACCGATGCTCGCAGCTGGTCGAGGGTTCGTCGCCGGCCTCGAGGCTGCTGCTCGAGGCGGAGCATCGTGCCCGCTCGTGAATCCGATCCGACGAGATCACCATCGGGCACCCACAGCGAGCGCAGGCCGGTCCGCAGGGCCTCGAGGCGCCGATCGCTGGGGGCGCATGCGGTGACCCTCAGCGGCAGGTCGGGTCGAGCGACGCCATCTGCGCTGCTGAGGTGCTCGCGCTCGACCGCGTTGCCGCAGGCGGCCACCGCCTCGGCGTAGGCGACTCGGGCCAGCACGGGATCGCCCACACGGCGCGCCAGCTCGGCGCGGACGGCCGGCACGTCGATGACTCTGCGGCAGAGGCCTCGTCGAGACCGACCAGGAGACGCCAGCCCGGCGGCGCGCCGTCGGCCTCGGCTACGGCGACCGCCCGGTTGAGCCGAACGACCGGCGACTCCGTCAGCACCTCGAGACGGCCGTACAGGTCGGCGATCGCCCGCCAGTCGGTGGCGCTCGCCGGGCCGCTCGGCCGTGCTCGGCGGCGATCAGGCCCTGCAGCCGGAGCTCCTCGGCGTAGCCCAGGCCTCCCGGCGCTGACGCAGCCAGCAGGTCGAGCGCCTGCACGAATCTCGTCGTGGCGCCACAGCGACCGATCCTGATCTGCGAGCGTGACGAGACGACCATTCCGGACTCGGCTGTCGCGACGCGCATGCTGGAGCAGCAACAGTCCTGCGAGTGCCCGGACCTGCTCGGCATCGGGCACGAGAGAGCGCAACACGGCGGTCAGTTCGATGGCGTCGCCGGACAGATCGCTACGCAGTAGATCGTCTCCGGTGCCGGGGGTGTAGCCGGCGGTGAACGCGAGATAGATCGTGCGGCAGACGTCGTCGAGTCGGCTCCGGAGTTCGTCGTCGACCGGGCGCGACAGCGGGATGCCGGCAGTGACGATCTTCTTCTTCGCACGGGTGATGCGAGCCGCCATCGTGGTGGGCGACACGAGGAAGAGGCGAGCGATCTCGGTGGTCGGTGTCCCGATCACCAGGCGCAGCGCGAGCGCGGACCGGGCCACGGGCCGCAACGCCGGGTGGCTGCACAACAGCATCAGCGCAAGGCGGTCGTCGACCACGCCGAGATCAGCCGCCCCGTCGAACCCAGGCGACGCGTCGGCCTCGGCCGCTGCGGGCTGGTCGGCTCGGACCGCCAGGAGCGGGGCCTTGCGACCGGCGACGGCCTCCGCCCGCAGCGTGGCGATGATCTGGCGCGAGGCCGTGGTGTAGAGCCAGCCGGCCGGGTTCGCCGGCACGCCGACGACACGCCAGCGATCACTCGCCCGGGCGAACGCCTCGCTCAGCGCGTCTTCGGCGAGGTCGAGTCGCCGCGTGCGGGCGACGAGCATCGACACCAACCGGCCCCACTCCTTGCGGTAGATGTCGGCGATGCACTCGCTCGGGTCGGCGGCAACCACCGCTCAGCCGACGTCGAGGACGGGTCGGATCTCGATGTCGTAGGCAGGCAGGATGCGGCAGAGTTCGATCACGGTGTCGAGGTCCGGCGCATCGAGCAGGTAGTAGCCGCCGATCTGCTCTGCCGCTTCGGCGAAGGGCCCGTCGGTGATGGTGAGATCGCCGTCGACGGTCCGCAGCGTCGTGGCCATCGAGCCGTCGCCGAGGGCCTCGCCGCCGAGCATCTCGACATCGGGTCGTGCTTCGCACGCAGCGCCGAACTCGCCATGTTTGGTCATCTCGGCAGCCTGCTGCTCGGCCGACAACGATTCCCAGGGCCCGGTCGAGCGATCCTCACCGGCGAGCAGAACGAAGTACTTCATGGGTGTCAGATCCTCCTGGATCGGGCATCGACGGCGGTCGTCGACACCACCATGACGCGTCGACGCCCCCAAAATCGACAGGGGTCGACAGAAAATCCCCGGCGCAGGCATCAGTCCCGAACGCCGACCACGCGCCGGCACTAACGTCCGCCCCATGGTGTTCGACAGCCCCGCCCCGACCGCAGCCGAGATCGCCGATCGCACCGGGTGGGAGCTCAAACCCGAGGGCGCGTGCAAAGGGCACGAGTGCGTCCCCTTGGCCGACCTCGACCTCTCCGGGCCCATCGATCTCACTGCGTTCGCCGACGCGATGGGGATGGCGCTGGCTGCCGATGCCGAACACGACCTGTGGGCGCTCGGTCCGCGGACGAGCGGCTCGGTGCTCGACAGCGCGACCGTGCCCGACATCGTCCTCGACGATTTCGGTGGCGATGCCTTCGATCTGGCATCCCTGCGTGGCCGCAAGGTGCTGCTCATCGCCTGGGCCTCGTGGTGAGACTGCAAGTTTCAGCTGCCCGTGTGGCAGTCCTTCCACGCCGAGCTCGAAACCCAGGGCGCCACGGTCGTCACCGTGGCCCTCGACACCGACATCGAAGCCGCCCGACCGTTCCATGACGCCGCGGCGCCCACACACCCGGCCCTCGTCGACCCCGGGCTGACCCTCGTCGACATGTTCGGGATCACCAACGTGCCCTTCGGCGTGTGGATCGACGAGCACGGCACGCTCGTGCGCCCCGCCGAGCCGGCGTTCGTGCCCGCGGACCTCGACTGAGCCGGATGCCCCACGCGAGGTCAACCTCGATCGTGTGCCCGCAGAACACCGCGACGTGTACGGCGCCATCCTCGGTCGCATCGGCGAGCCCGGCCGCTACGTCATCGCCGTCCGCGACTGGGTCGCCAACGGCGCCGACAGCGCCTACGTCCTCGAGCCCGACGAGGTCGTCGCTCGCTCCCGGCCCCGGCCGGCCGATCATGCGCTGGCGGCAGCCCATTTCGATCTCGGTCAGCACCTCCACCGCAGCGGGCACCCCGATGCCGCCCGATCACATTTCGACCGCGCCCGCGCCCTCGACCCGGACAACTGGAGCTACGCCCGCCAGGCGCTGAGCCTCGACGACGTCGAGCCCGGCTTCCCGTCCCACGTCGAGGTGCTGAAGCGCGTTGCCGACACCGGCGCCCAGACGTTCTATCCCGAGCTCGACATGTGAGCTCCGGCGCCGGGAATCGACCGTCCGGCGCCATCAGCCACGACGACCACCACCGAGGGGGCATGATGATCGACTGGGACGACCCGACGATGATCGAACGCAATGGGGTGCGCATCGCCACCTACGAGGTCGGGGAGGGCCCGGCCGTGGTGTTCTGTCACGGCTTTCCCGAGCTGGCCTTCTCCTGGCATCGAATCCTGCCGGCGGTTGCCGATGCGGGCTTCCGGGCCATCGCGCTCGACCAGCGCGGCTACGGCGCGAGCGACTGCCCTCCGAAGGTCGAGGACTACGCCGTCACCGAGCTCGCCGCCGACGCCGCAGCCGTCGTGGAGGCCCTCGGCATCGACGACGCGGTGTTCGTCGGCCACGACTGGGGCTCGCCGGTCGTGTGGGCGACGGCGCTGTGTCATCCCGACAAGGTCAGCGGCGTCGTCGGCGTCAACAACCCCTACCGGCCTGCCGGCCCGGTCGACCCGCTCCAGGCCCTCCGTGACGAGTGGGGCGACGATCACTACATCGTCAACTTCCACAACCGTGGTCCCGACGACCCCGAGTCCTCCGACGCCCGCTTCGGCGCCGACGTCGAGCAGGTCTTCCGCGGCCTCTACCGGGCCAGTCTGTTCGACATGGCCGCGTTCGAGGCGCTGCCGAGGGAGCAGCGAACGCTTCGGATGGAACCGATCGTCTTCGCGCCTGATCCGCCCGGGCGGTTCGTCCTGACCGAGGACGAGTTGGCGCGGTTCGTCACCGCGTTCGATCGCACCGGCTTCACGCCCGGCATCAACTGGTACCGAAACATCTCGGCGAACTGGCAGGCACTGAAGGGTCTCGACCCCCACATCGACAAGCCGTGTCTGATGATCGAGGTCACCGGCGACCCCTCCGGCCCGCCCGGCAGCAGTGCGGCCATGGCGCCGTTCATCGCGGACCTGGAGACACGCATCATCGACGACTGCGGTCACTGGACCCAACACGAGAAACCCGATGACCTGTCGGCGATCCTGGTGGACTGGCTGTCGCGCCGGAGCCGCTCATGAAGGTCGGCATCGCCATGCTCACGAGCGACCGCACGATCGCGCCCGATGAGCTCGCGATCGTGTGCGAGCAGCAGGGGTTCGAATCGCTGCTCTTCCCCGATCACTCCCACATCCCCACCAGTCGGACCTCGCCGTGGCCGGGCAGCATCACCGGTGACCCCTTGCCCGACGAGTACAAGCGACTGATCGATCCGTTCGTCGCGCTCGGGCGCCGCCGCCGCAGTCACCTCCACCCTGCGGATCGGGACGTGCGTCGCGCTGCCGGCCCAACGCGACGTCATCCAGTTGGCCAAGGAGGTCGCCACCGTCGACTGGCTCTCGGGCGGCCGCATGATCTTCGGCATCGGGTTCGGCTGGAACGCCGAGGAGATGGCGAACCACGGTGTCGTCATGGCCGACCGGTGGGCCATCGTCGCCGAGAAGGTCGAGGCCATGAAGCTGCTGTGGACCGAAGAGACCGCAGCCTTTGCCGGCGACCACGTGCGTTTCGACGAAGCCTGGGCGTGGCCCAAGCCCGTACAGCGGCCGCATCCGCCGATCCTCATCGGGGGCGGGTGGGGACCTCGGCTGTTGCGCAACGTCGTTCGGCTGGCAGACGGCTGGATACCCGTCTCGGCCCGGCCCTCCATCCAGCGCCGGATCGATCTGCTCCACGACGAGGCGCACCGCCAGGGTCGAGATCCGGCGACGCTGTCGATCACGGTGGCCGACGCCGCACCCGACCTCGACTCGTTCCGATCCCTGCAGGCCGAGGGCGTCGAGCGGGTCCTGCTGTCGATCCCGGGCACCGCCGACAGGGACGAGGCGCTCGCCCTGCTCGACACCTACGGCCATCTCGCTCGCGCTGCTGCCGATTGATCGGCGCCGTGGGCTCGGCTCTCCGGCCACAACCCGCCCGGGTCGGCCTGGGCATTGCTTCCCGAGCGGCGGCCCGGACGCTGTGAGAGCCTGGCGCCATGAGTGACGACATCCTGTACGACGTCGCCGACCACGTCGGCACCATCACCTTCAATCGGCCCGACCGGATGAACACCATCACCAGCGGCATGCTCGCCCGGCTGTCCGAGCGGCTCATCGAAGCCGATCGCGATCCGGAGGTGCGCGCCATCGTCATCACCGGCGCCGGCCGCGCCTGGTGCGCAGGTCTCGACGTCGGCGCCGCAGCATCGGGTGACGGCATCGGCGCCGAGGGTGCCGGCCTGGCCACCGGCGAGTTCGACCTGCGCGACGCGCCACCGGTGGTGTTGCACAAGATCGACACGCCCACCATCGCCGCGCTCAACGGCGGCGCCGCGGGCTACGGGCTCGACCTCGCGCTCGGCTGCGACATCCGCATCGCCGCCGAGGGCGCCAAGCTGTCCGCCGCGTACACCAAGCGGGGCCTGGTGCCCGAGAGCGGAGGCACCTGGCTGTTGCCCCGCATCGTCGGGTGGTCCAAGGCCGCCGAGTTGTTGTTCACCGCCCGCACCCTCGACAGCAGACGAGGCCATGGAACTGGGTCTCGTCAGCCAGGTCGTGTCCGCCGACGAGCTCGCGGACACCGCGCACGGGCTCGCCGTCGAGATCGCCGCCAACGCCCCGCTCGCCGTGCGTGCTGCGAAGCGCCTCATGCGCATGGCTGCCACCGAGGGCCTCGAAGATCACGTCCAACGCCAGTACCTCGCGCTGCTCCCGCTCTTCCAGACCAAGGACTTCCGCGAAGGTCTGGCCAGCTTCCTCGAGAAGCGCCCGGCCGAGTTCACCGGCCACTGAGCGATCTCGTCGGGTTGATCCACCGCGTGGGTGGACGAACCGCGTCGAGATCGCCCTCGAAATCCCGCGTCGGCCGCCGGCGCCCCGGTCAGTTGTGGGGTACCTCTCGGAATGCCTTCCCCCGGTCGGGGGCGGGCTCGCGCGGCAGGCCGAGCACGTTCTCGCCGATGATGTTGTGTTGGATCTCGTCGGTGCCGCCGGCGATCGACTGCGCCGGCGTCGACACCAGCACCTCGGCGACGATCGCGTGCGGTGGGGTCGTCGCCTCCGGTGAGCATCGCTGCGGCGCCCGGCGATCGAGGTGTGGGCGTTGTGGCACCGACGTGACAACTCCGACGCCGCCAGTTTGCCGAGCGAACCCTCGGGCCCCGGCGGCCGCCCCAGGGCCCGGGCCGCAGCGGCCCGCTCGGCCGTCCAGGTGTTGGCCAGCTGGAAGCTCAACGTGTTCGCGATGGCCTGGCGCACCGTCGGCATCGGTCGCGGCGCCCGCGGCCTGCGGCCCGCTCGACCAGGAGGTCGGCTCGGCCAGCTCGCTGGGGATACCAGACGTAGGTTCTGCGATGCTCGGCGGACTCGGCCGCCGCCTCGGTGACGGTCCGACCCCACGGCTCGGCAGGCAGCGGGAGATCGCGCAAGGTGGCGAAGGTCCGCTCGTGCGCGAGGGTGGCCTTCGCCACCCGCCATCCGTCGCCGACCCCGCCGACGACATTGGCGTGCGGGATGCGGGCCTCGGTGAGGAACACCTCGTTGAACGAGGCGTGGTCGTTCATCTGACGGATCGCCCGTACCTCGACGCCGTCCTGATCCATCGGCAACGCGAAGTAGGTGATGCCGGCGTGCTTGGGTACGCCCCAGTCGGTGCGGGCGACGAGCATGCCCAGGTCGGCGTGATGTGCGCTGGTGTTCCAGACCTTCTGACCGCTGACGATCCAGTCGTCGCCGTCGCGGGTGGCGGTGGTGGTGAGCCCGGCGAGGTCGGACCCGGCGCCGGGTTCGCTGAAGAGCTGACACCAGGTCGCGGCGCCGGTGATGGTCGGGGCGAGCAGGCGACGCTTGAGGTCGTCGGAGCCGTGCTCGACGATGGTCGGCGCCGCCAACAACATGCCGCCCCCCAGCGGTGTCGCGACCCCGCCGGCGCTGCGGATCGCCTCGTGGGCGACGCTGTCGGTCCATGACGGGAGACCGCGGCCGTGCCACTCGAGCGGCCACGATGGGACCGCCCATCCGGACGCGAGCAGCCGTTCGCGCCATTGGACGAGCGGCAGGTCGGGATCCCACGCCACGGTGAACCAGGCCAGGACCTCGTCTCGGATCTCCTCGGCGGTGGGTGTGGTCACGCCGGCGACGCTACCGGGCGGCGGTGCGCTGCTGCAGCGATCATGTCTGCGCCACGCCAGCGCGCCGGTCGCAACGCACGCGACCATGTGGGATCGTTGCGGACCGCCGGCGTGAACGGCGTCCGAAGACCCGAACCCGAGTGGGGTACCGATGATCGAGTCCGACGAGGCGATCGACGATCGACGTGGCGATCCGGTGATCAGGGTGGAGCTCGGCGACGACCACGTCGCCACCATCGAGCTGTGTCGCCCGCCGAACAACTTCTTCTCGCTCGATCTGATCGGTGGGGTCGCCGATGCGCTCGCCACGCTCGACGAGACGGCAGGCTGTCGTGCCGCGGTGCTGTGTGCGCAGGGCAAGCACTTCTGTGCTGGCGCCGACTTCTCGGGATCCGGGGCCACGTACACGACCGAGGACCTCTACGCCGCTGCGGTTCGGATCTTCCGTGCGCAGACGCCCATGGTGGCCGCAGTCCAGGGGGCGGCGATCGGCGGCGGCCTCGGTGTGGCGCTGGCAGCGGACTTCCGGATCGCTGCGCCCGAGGCCCGTTTCAGCGCGAACTTCGCCCGACTCGGGTTCCATCAGGGATTCGGCCTCAGCGTCACCCTTCCCCGCCTGGTCGGCCCGCAGGCCGCCGCCGAGCTGCTCTACACCGGACGACGGGTCAAGGGCGACGAAGCCGTCTCGCTCGGACTCGCCGACCGCCTGGCACCGCTCGACGAGCTGCGAACCACCGCACACGCCCTCGCCCGCGAGATCGCGACCTCCGCGCCGTTGGCCGTCCAGTCGATCCGCGCCACCCTGCGCGGTGATCTCGCCGACCAGGTCGAGGCCGCGACCGCGCACGAGCTGGTCGAACAGCTGCGCCTACGCGAGACCGACGACTTCGTCGAGGGCACCCGCGCCATGGCCGAGCGCCGTCCCCCCGAGTTCCGAGGTCGATAGCGATGCAGGTCGTGCCGGACATGGTGGTCAACGCAGCGACACGCTTCGGTGACCGGACGTGCGTGCGTGAGGGCGACCGCGAGCGGTCGTTCGCCCAGACCAGTGACCGTGCCGGCCGACTGGCGAGCGCGTTCTCGACGCCGGGCTCGATCCCGGGGGACCGGGTGGCGCTGCTGGCCATGAACGAACTCGAGTACACCGAGATCCAGGTCGCATGTCAGCGCGCCGCCCTCACGCTGGTGCCGCTGAACTTCCGGCTGGCCCGCCCGGAACTGCAGTACATGATCGACGACTCGGCCCCGGCCGCATTGATCAGCGGACCCGGATTCGCCGACCACGCAGCTGCGTTCGGAATCGCCCGGTCCTTCCATCTGGGACCGGAGGGGCACGGCGACGGCTACGACGAGCTCGTCGGCGACCGGGGCATCGGCTCCGACTGCCGCCCGACCCGCTCGACCCGGCGGCAGCCGTGCATGATCCTCTACACCAGCGGGACGACCGGCCGGCCCAAGGGCGCAGTGCTGTCGAACCTGGCGCTCTGGGCGCGCATGACCAGCTTCGGGATCGACATCGGCCAGCCGCCCGGCGCCGTCTTCCTCCAGTGCCTGCCGCTGTTCCACATCGCGTCGAACCTCGGGTACTCGTTCACCTACGGCGGCGGCACCAACGTCTTCGTCCGGCAGTTCTCGCCCGAGACGGTGTTCGCGCACCTGCGACGGGATCGTCCGACGCATGTGTTGTTGGTGCCGACCATGATCTCGATGCTGCTCGACCACCCCGACATCGCCGAGGCGGACTTCTCGTCGGTCGACACCGTCATGTACGGCGCGTCGACGATCGCCCCGACGACGCTCGCCCGCGCCATCGACACGATGGGGTGCCGGTTCGTCCAGCAGTACGGCATGACCGAGACCGGCGGCTGCTCGGTGCTTCGCCCCGACGACCACGACCCCGGCCGGCACCCCGAACGGCTCGCCTCGGCCGGCACCGACGCCCTGGGTTTCGAGACCCGGGTGGTCGGGCCCGACGACGTGACCCTGGGGGTCGGCGAGGTCGGCGAGATCGTCACTCGGGGACCTGCGGTCATGACCGGCTACTGGGGCAACGAGGCCGCGACCGCAGAGGCACTGCGTGGCGGCTGGATGCACACCGGCGACGCCGGGTACCGCGACGCAGACGGCTACCTCTACGTCACCGACCGCATCAAGGACATGATCATCACCGGCGGCGAGAACGTCTATCCCCGCGAGGTCGAAGACGTGCTCTATGCCCACGACGCCGTGCTCGAGGCCGCCGTCATCGGTGTCCCCGACGAGCGCTGGGGCGAGCGGGTCCATGCCATCGTCGTGCGCCGGCCGGGCCACGAGGTCGACCGATCGTGAGCTGCTCGAGCACTGCCGAGCCAACCTCGCCGGCTACAAGACGCCGCGGTCGCTCGCGTTCGTGAACGAGCTGCCGAAGAACGCGACCGGCAAGATCCTCAAGACGGAGCTACGGGCCGTGGTTGCGCCACCCGGCTCGCCATCTGTCGGTTGTTCGGGCCGGCGCGGATGGTCGCCGCGGCGGCCTGTCAGGCGCGGTGTCGCGCCCGGGGAGGCGGCGCGATGGCCGTGGCGGCGACCGTGATGGCGCCGTAGTCGGTCAGTCGACGAGGCTGACGACGGTCTTGCCGAAGTTGCGGCCGGCGAAGAGGTCGCAGAACGCCACGGGGACGTTCTCGATGCCATGGAGCATGTGCTCGACGTTGGTGAGCTCGCCGGCTTCGACCCAGTCGAGCAGCTGGCGGCGGGCCTCGGGGTAGCGGTCGTGCATGAGGTGGGTCATGAACCCCTCCATGCGGGCCTGGTTGGTCACCAGCGAGAACAGGTTCGATGGACCCGGCACTGGTTCGGTCGCGTTGTAGGTGGCGACCGAACCGCACAAGCACGATGCGGGCGCCGACGGTGATGTGGTCGAGGATCGGCTCGAGCATCGGACCGCCGACGCTGTCGAAGTACACGTCGACGCCGTCGGGGCAGGCCCGGGTGAGCTCGGCGTCGAAGTCCGGCGCCGTGGCGGTCGATGGCGTCGTCGTAGCCGAGCTCGTCGATCAGCCGGCGGCACTTGTCGGCACCGCCGGCGATGCCCGACGGTGCGCGCTCCGTGCAGGCGGGCGATCTGGCCGGCGACCGACCCGACCGCGCCACCGGCGGCGCTGACCAGGACGGTCTGGCCGGGCTCGGGGCGACCCAGGTCGGTGATGCCGAAGTAGGCGGACATGCCGGTGTCGCCGAGGATGCCCAGGTGCCAGCTGAGCGGGCAGTCGTACTCGTCGGGCACCCGGACCAGGAAGTCCGTGGCGTCGGTGATCGACACCTCCTCCCAGGCCAGGCGCGACATGAGCAGCTCGCCCTCGGCGAAGTCGGGGTGACGTGACTCGACGACCCGGCCGAGGGTGAGGCCCATGACGGGCGCGTCGATCTCCATGGCCGGGAGGATGTGGTCGCCGCTGTCGGCGTCCATCCAGTTGCGGAACCCGGCGTCGAGGGAGATGTAGAGGTTCTCGATCATCACCTCGCCGTCGACTGGTGAGCCCTTGGGGATCTCCCGTACGGCGAAGGTGTCGAGCGTCGGCGTGCCGTTCGGCCGCGCTGCGAGCACCACGTGCTTGACGGTTGTCGATTCCACGGTGTCCCCCTCGTTCGCGTCGCCCAGACGGTACGCGCACGGTCGTCGGGCGCCAGGGCGACGGTTTGGAGAAGGGGAGTCGATCCCCCGGTCGTCGGGGTGCAGGCACCCCCATGGGGACGGCCCCGGGCCCCATCGACGCCGCACCGCGACGGTCGCGACGATGGGATGCATGCACCACCGAACGTTCTCGCCATCGCTCACCCGCCTCGGGGCGTCCGTGGCCGCAGCTGCGCTGGTCGTGCCCGTGCTCTCGCCGGTTCCGGCCGAGGCCGATCGACTCGACCCGATCCCGGGGTTGGGCGAGGATCAGACGCGACATCGGTGTGGGGAACTTCTTCGGCGACGGACCCGAGGCAGCCCTCGTCGCCAACGAGCGGGCGGTCGATCACGTTCGACCCGCGGACGGGATTGCCGAGTGTGGCGCCCATCGCTGCAGCCACCAGCGGCCCGCCCCAGGACATGGACGACTACGTCGCGCACACCGTCGGCGATCTCGATGGCGACGGCTTCGACGACATCGCGGCCATCGTCCGGCAACGGGAATCGAGGGTCCGATGGGATCATCAGCTGGTGGCGCAGGTCGCGAGGATCGCTCGTTCGGCGCCGGTCGAATCCTGGACTTCGCGCCGACCCAGGAGATCGCCGTCGGTGACTTCACGGACGATCCCGGCGACGAGGTACTCCGCATCGACGACGTCGGTGCGAACCCCAGCGTCGAGTCGTCGATGCGCTTCCACCATCCCGGCCGGCGGGGCCCGGTGCTCTGGACGTCCACCGATTCGCCCGAGATCGTGTGGGACCGTGCGGGACGTCCGCTATCGTCCTCGCAGGCGACGTGGTGCCCGGCGGCCGCGACGAGGCGATCGTCATCGACCCGCTTCCGGCGCGAGACCGCACGTCGGTATCGGGTCATGGTGTTCGCCGAGCGCGGCGGCGGCTGGCGCCCCGAGGTGGTCGCCACCTTGCCCCGACGTTCTTCGACCTCGAGGAGGCGACCATCGGCGACGTCGACGGCGACGGACTGAGCGACCTCATCCTGTTGAACGACGTCGACTTCGTCGACGAGCTCTGGGTCATGGCGGCCGACGGGCGTGGCGGCTTCGACGATCCGGTCCGGGTCTGGGTGGGCCCCCGGGACGAGGCGCCCGAGACCTTCTACGGCACCGCCGACATCAATCGCGACGGCCTCGACGATCTCGTGGCGACCTCGCGAGGAGTCGCCCGTCCGGTTCTTCGGCAGCGTGACCGACCTGCTGGTCGAGGACCCGCCGGTCCTGCCGCCGCTGCGCTGTGCCGGCCGAATGGTGACCGTCGACCTGCGCTTCGGTGACGAACCCACCGACGGCGACGACGTCATCCTCGGCACCGACGGTCCCGACGTCATCCGGGCCGGTGGCGGCGCCGACACGGTCTGTGCCGGCGGCGGCAACGATCGGGTGATCGGTGGCCCCGGGCGCGATCGCCTCGTGGGCGGGCCGGGTCGAGACCGGCTGGTCGGCGGGCCTGGTCGGGACCGCCTGGTCGGCAACCGAGGCAACGATCGCCTCGTCGGCGGGCCGGGACGTGATCGGCTGGTCGGCAACGCCGGACGCGACCGGCTGATCGGGGGCCCAGGGGTCGATCGCTGCATCGGCGGCCCGGGCCGTGACACGACGAAGGGATGCCCATGAGCGACGCGACCAGACCATCGAGCACCGCGACCCGATCGTCGGCTCGCGCGACGGACCGGACAGGCGTCGCCATCGCCGGCGGCCGCGCTGCTCGCCCCGCTGACCGTCGCATCGCCGGCCGGCGCCGACTACCTGCCGGCGTTGCCCGGACTCGAAGAGGTCGGGCGCCTCGGCCTGGGTGACTTCGACGGCGACGGCACGACCGAAGGGGCGATGGTCTCCGAGGACGTCGTGCTCACCGTCGATCCGGCCACGATGGTCGACTACGACGTCCAGGCCGTCGGCGACGGCGTCGTCCCCGTGCGCGTCCTCGGCGGCGGCGCAGACGTGCCGGTCACGGTCGGCGACCTCGACGGCGACGGACGCGACGACTTCGCCGCCGTCATCCCGCTGGCCGGCACGTACTGGTGGCGGAGCCTGGCCGACGGGACCTTCGACGCGAGCCAGTTCCTCGACTTCGGCTCCACGTTCCTCTTCGCTGCGGGCGACTTCGCGGGCGACGGCCGCGACGAGATCATGCAGTTCAACGGCGGCTTCGAGCCGGACGACACGCCGACGACCATGCGGTTCCTGCAACCGGTCGGGCCGGGCGACGACCAATGGTCCTCCGACGACGCGCCCGAACTCCGTTGGCGGGTCCGCGATGCGGAGTTCCTGGTCGCCGGCGATTTCGTCGCGGGCCGGTCGGGCGGCACCGGCAAGGACGAGGCGGTCGTGCTCTACCGCGACGGCAGCGACCTGTGGGTGCTGCTCTTCGACGAGGTCGACGACGACTGGACGGCGCGCCGGGTCCTCGTGACCCCGTGGGACCTCGACGTCACCAAGGAGGTGAGCACGGGCGACTTCGACGGCGACGGCGACGACGACATCGCGATCCTGCAGGAGCCGTCGCCGAACTCGCCGCGGCTGTACGTGCATGCTCTCAGACGGCGCAGGACGCTTCGCGCCTCCCGCGCTGGTGTGGGCCCGCGAAGGCTGGAATGCCGACGCCACGCAGTTCTTCGGGTCGGTCGACATCAACCGCGACGGCTACGAGGACCTCATCGGCATCCACGGCGTGCGGCCGGTCCGGTTCTTCGGTGCCGCCAACGGGCTGATCACGTTCGACCCGCCGGTTGTCGAGACGCCCACCTGCAACGGGCGCAGCGTCACCGTCGACCTCCGCTTCGGCGACGAGCCGACCGATGGCGACGACGTGATCCTGGGTACCACCGGGCCCGACCGCATCCGGGCTCTCGGTGGCGACGATGTCATCTGCGGGCTGGGCGGCAACGATCGGATCATCGGCGGCGCCGGCAACGACTGGGTCTCCGGTGGCGGTGGCCGGGACCGCATCGTCGGCGGACCCGGTCGAGATCGCCTGGTCGGTGGCGCCGGCCCCGACACCCTGGTCGGCGGGTCGCGCCGCGATCGACTGCTCGGCCAACGTGGCAACGACGTCCTGCGCGGCGGCGCCGGCCCCGACGTGCTGATCGGGGCGGGCGGTTCCAACCGCTGCGACGGCGGGCCCGGCCGCGACCGGTTGGGTCGCGGATGCTGACCTCGGCTCGTCGGCGAGGGGGTTCCGGCGGCGACGTCGTCATCTCCTCGGCCGGCGGGCATGGGGACCTGACGACATCGATGGTCGCGCGGCGTCGTCATCGCCGCATGCAGCGGCGCGCCTATCGTGCCCCCATGGCCGACGACGACGGCACCACCGGCGGGTCCCGGACCCGCACCGGCGGCGTGCGCGAGTTCATCGTGCTCGACCGCTGGAGTGTTCTGCTCGCGGCCGGATCGCGTGCTCGTCCTGCACCTGGCGTTGATCGGCGACAACGCCGTCTTCTGGCTGTACCCGTTCCTGCTCGGCCATGCTGCGCTGCTGACGGTCGCGCTGCGGGTCTACGACGACGGTGCGCTCGATACCTCGCTCGCTGATCATCGCGTTCGGCAACTGGATGGTCGCGATCGCAGTTGTGGTGCTGTTCCCGTGGCTGTTGCCGGTGATGGTGCTCACGGTCATGCTGCCGCTGGTGTTGGCCACGCCGCTGCTGGACCGCACGATCCTGCCGTGGTTCCTCGTCGCGGGCGCGATGGTGCTCGGCGTCGTCGGCGTGCTCGGTGTCGCCCGCGACGACGCAGGCGTCCTCGACGACGTCGACGACACGTATCGAGCTGGCCGTCATCGTCGCCGGGCTCGCCGGCCATTCGATCCCGATCGGGATCATCGTGCGCGACACCAACCGGCGCTTCCGTGACGTCGCCGCCGAGGCCACCGAGCTGAGCGACCAGGTCGACCGCTCACGTCGCCGCATCGTCGGCGCCGCCGATGCCGAGCGCAGCCGCATCGAACGCGACCTCCACGACGGCGCGCAGCAACAGCTCATCGCGCTCGGCATGGACCTGCGACGCCTGCGCAGCCGCAAGGAACGTGGGGGCAGAGGTCTCGGTGGCAGAGCTCGACGACGCCATCGCCGCGATCGAGAGCGCGATGAACGAGCTGCGGTCGCTCGCCCACGGCATCAACCCGCCGCTGCTCGAGCTCCGTGGACTGCCCGATGCGCTCGCTGCCGTGGCGCGCCGAGCGTCCAACCCAGTGCGGACCGCACGTCGAGCCGGTCGGGCGCTTCGACCGCTCGGTGGAGTCCACCGTCTACTTCTGCTGCCTCGAAGCCCTCCAGAACGCCGACAAGCACGCACCCGGCGCCGCCGTGGTGGTCGATCTGCACGTCGACGACGACCGATCGGCTCTGTCTGATCGTGCGCGACGAAGGCCCGGGATTCGACGGCGACCATGTCGCTGCCGGCCACGGGCTGGTGAACATGGCCGATCGTGCCGGCAGCCTCGGCGGCGAGCTCCGGGTGGACGGCCGACGGCGGCGGCACGACCATCATGGTGCGCATCCCGGTAGCCGACGCGCGCCGCCCCGACGACGCCGAGGCGATCTCGTGATGCGCGTGGTGCTCGCCGACGACAGTCTCCTGATCCGCCAGGGGGTGCGGGCGCTGCTCGACGAGATCGACGACATCGACGTCGTCGCCGAATGCGGCACCTACGACGAGTTGCTCGATGCCGTCACCGATCACGAACCCGACGTGGTCATCACCGACATCCGCATGCCGCCCACGCACGGCGACGAGGGCATCCGTGCCGCGCTGGCGATCCGGGCGTCGTCGCCCGGGACCGGCGTGGTGGTCCTGAGCCAGTTCTCCGAGCCCGAGTACGTGCTGATGCTGTTCGAGCACGGATCCGACGGGCTCGGGTACCTGCTCAAGGAACGGATCGG
Source organism: uncultured Acidimicrobiaceae bacterium (assembly GCA_963716795.1). Lineage (GTDB taxonomy): Bacteria > Actinomycetota > Acidimicrobiia > Acidimicrobiales > UBA8592 > CAVQUE01. The sequence continues at coordinate 1,319,079 of CAVQUE010000015.1, forward strand.
CAACATCGACGAACTCGAGCGGGCCGTGCGGGCCGTGGCAGCCGGTGGGTCGTCGGTCGATCCCGAGATCATCGACGTATTGGTGCGTGGTCGCTCGCAGGGCGACGGCCTCCTCGACCGGCTCGACGCCACGCGAGACCGAGGTCCTCGCCGCCATCGCCGAGGGCCTCAACAATGCCGCCATCGCCGAACGCCTGGTCCTCAGCGACAAGGCCGTCGGCAAGCACATCAACTCGATCTTCTCCAAGCTCGACCTCGGCAACGCCGACGACGTCCACCGCCGTGTCAAAGCCGTGTTGCTCTGGCTTTCGGGATGAGTGGGGTCACGTCTCTCGTTCTCTCGCCCTGTGATGGGCCAGGCCGTGATTCTCGGAGAAGGAGAAAGAGACGTGACCCCGGTGGTTCAGCCCACCAGGAGTGGCGCGAGACGGTCGAGGGACGAGTCGTCGAAGGGGCTGAGCTGGGCTCGGCTGATGCCGAGCTCTGCGAGCCAGGCGAGGCCCTCGACGACATGGGCGGGCGGGCCGAAGAACCGGCTGTAGAGGTTGTCACCCATCATCGCGGAGAGCCCGCGGGTGAAGTCGTCCTCGGCGGCGTTGCAGAGCACGAACATGCCGAGCTCGATGTCGGGATCGACGGCGCGAACCTTCGCGATCATGTCGATCAGGTGCTGGTCGGGGATCTGGGCCATCACCGCCAGGTCGAGTCCGCCACCTCGTGTCGAGGCGCTCGACGCCTTGATCTCGACCCGGTCGAGATGCGGCGTCACGTGGCGCACGGTGCGCGGGCCGCCGACCGACCCCACCAGCGGGGAGGAGCGTCCGATATCGGACCGAGGTGGTCGACGTCGATGCTGTAGTAGTCGCCGCTGAAGGCACATGCGCCGGTGTGCAGCAGCGACCGAACGATCTGCACCGACTCGATGAACGCCCCGGCGCGGTCCCGGGGCTCGGGATAGGCCATCCCCGCCCGTCGAGCTCGCCACGGGCCCAGCCCGGCGCCGAGCCCGAGCTCGAAACGGCCGTCGGCGACGTTCTGCATCTGCAGCGCCGCCTGGGCGACCTCGACCGGGGAGCGCAGCAGGTTGTTCGCGAAGGCCGTGGTGATCGTCACCCGCGACGTGGCCGCAGCGATCGCTGCGGCCGAGACCCACACGTGCGGGAACGGCCGGGTCTCGGTGAAGAAGTGGTCCGCCACCGACAACACGTCCCAACCCTGATCCTCGCGCCGGCGGGCCCACTCGCCCGGATGCACCGAGACGTCCATCAGGTTGGTCACGTACTGCATGGCGTTGGCTCCCGATCTCCGTCGTCGGGCTCGACCGTAGCCAGCAGCGGCGTTCGTGGCGGCATGTGGCTCCGGGCGCCTCAACCGACGCCGGCTCACGCGGTCGGACGACCAACTACGATCTGCGCCCATGGCCACCGATGCAGCAGAGACCCAGAACGCTCCCGCCGACAACGCTCCGACCGTGCAGGAGCTTCTCGCCGCCGACACCCGCCCGGTGCCGGCGCCGCTGCTCGATGACGAGTGGCACGACCAGGGCACCGCCGATGTCCCCCGGAGCCGCTACACGTCGCCGGCGTTCGCCGAGCTCGAGAACGAGTACCTCTGGACCCGCACCTGGCAGTTCGGGTGCATGGAGGTCGACATCGCCGAACCCGGCGACTACGCCGTCTACGACGTCGCCGATCAGTCGCTGCTGATCTGCCGTCAAGAGGACGGGTCGATCAAGGCGTACCACAACAGCTGTCTGCACCGAGGCACGAAACTGCGGGTCGAGGGTGGCAAGGCCAGCCACGTTCAAGTGCCCGTTCCACGGCTGGACCTGGAGCAACGAGGGCACCCTGGTCGATCTCCCGGCCGAATGGGACTTCCCCCAGATCTGGGGCGACCCGCTGTCGTGTCTGCCCGAGGCCAAGGTCGCCACCTGGGCCGGTTTCGTGTTCGTCAACATGGACCCGGCCGCCGAGCCCTTCGACACCTACGCCGCAAAGCTCATCGAGCACTTCGGCGAGGCATTCGACTTCGCCGAGCGGTTCCGTGCTGCGCACACCGTCAAGGAGGTGCCGGCCAACTGGAAGGTGTGCATGGAGGCCTTCAGCGAGGGCTATCACGTCATCGCCACCCACCCCCAGATCCTCGATTTCTGCGCCGACTCCAACAGCCAGTACTCGATCTGGGAGGACTCGCCCCACGTCACTCGCTTCCACAACGCGTTCGGGGTGCAGAGCCCGCACCTCGGCGGCATCTCCGAACAACGGGTGGCCGACAGCTATCACGCGTTCCGGCCCGAACGCGCCGGCCAGGCCCAAGCCGTCGTCCCCGAGGGCGGCACCGCCCGCGCCGTCACCGCGGAGAGCTTCCGCAATCACCTGTCGGGCGTCTTCAAGCGCGACCTCGACGACTACTCCGACGCCGAGATCCTCGACGCCATCCTCTATCACCTGTTCCCCGCGTTCGCCCCGTGGGCCGGTGCATCCCAGACCCTCATCTACCGCTGGCGCCCGGGGGCGACGCCCGACACCTGCTTCATGGATGTCATCCGCCTCCAGCTCGCCCCGAACGACGAGCCGATGCCCGAGCCCAGCGAGGTCTTCGAGCTCACCCTCGACCAGGACTGGGACGAGTCCCCAGGCATGGGATCGTTGGCCGCCGTCTTCGAACAGGACATGGCGAACCTCCCCAAGGTGCAGCAGGGCCTCAAGAGCCGGGGCAAGAAGGGCGTGAGCTTCGCCCGCTACCAGGAGGGCCGGATGCGCCACATCCATCGCCTCATCGATCGCTACATCGACGAGGGTCTCACCGCCGACGGCCGCGACACCACCGAGCTCGACCCGTACCGAGTGCCTGCGTCTTGACGACCAACCCAGGGGGAAGCCATGAGTGACATCGCCGCCGACCGGTACGACGTCGGCCAGATCATCATCCGTTACGCCACTTCGGTGGATCAGCGCGACATGGATCGCTATGCGAGCTGTTTCGTCGACGATGTCGAGGTCAGCGGGTTCAGCGGTGGTGTGTTCACCGACCGGACGGTCTATGTCGACTGGGTGGTGAAGGCGCTGTCGAACTACAGCCACACCCACCACCAGATCACCAATCAGGAGATCACCGTCGACGGCGACACCGCACACATGCGCAGCTACGTGCAGGCCACGCACGTGCTGGTCGACGACGCCGAGACTCTGGTGATCCTGTGGGGCATCTACGACGACCGCCTCGTCCGCACCGACGACGGCTGGAAGATCACCCACCACACCCTCGAACGCCTCATCGACCCCCGCACGGTCCACGCCCCACTGCCTTCGTAGGCTCCACGACCTCGGCGTGCCGGCCGCAGTCCGCCGTTCAGGCGGACGCCCCGGCCGCGTACGCCGCAGCGCGGCCCGCGGCGAAGCCGAAGACCATGCCGGGGCCGAGCGTGCCGCCGGCGCCGCCGTAGGTCATGCCCATCGCCGAGGCCATCACGTTGCCTGCGGCGTACAACCCGGGGATCGGTTGTCCGTCGAGGTCGAGCACCTGCGCTTCGGCGTTGGTTCGTGGGCCCCCCTTGGTACCGAGCGCGCCGGGGCGCACCTGCACGGCGTAGTACGGCCCGGTGTCGATCGGTCCGAGGGTCGCCGACAGCGTGCGGCTGCCGTCGCCCCAGTGGGTGTCGTTGATGCTGCGGCCCCGGCCGAAGTCGGGATCGTCGAGGTCGGCGACCTGGGCGTTCCAGCGGGCGACCGTCTCCTCGAGACCGACACCGTCGACGCCGATGAGGTCGGCGAGCTCTGCGAGGGAGTCGGCACAGGTGAGCCACCCCGGCACCGCGCCCTCGCCCTTGAAACCGGCGATGCTGCCGCCGGCGAGGTACTGCTGGTCGAACACCAGGAACGCCGGCAGGTTGCTGTACTCGAAGCTGCCGGCGTCGAGCTGGTGGAACGCCGCGCCGAAGGCGTTGTAGTTGGCCGCCTCGTTCGCGAAACGCCGACCGGCCCGGTTGACCATGATCGACCGGGCCCGGACACGTTCGCGGTTGACGAGCCACAGGCGTGTCTCGCCGTGGTCGTCGGTGACGTCCATGATGGGCACCCACCAGGCCTCGGACATGTTGCCCAGGCTCGCGCCGGCACGCATCGCCATCTTGAGCCCGTCGCCGGTGTTGGTCTCGATCGCCACCGTGCGTTCGAGGGGACCTCGGATGAAGCTCCGAACCAGGTCCTTGTTCCACTCGAAGCCACCGGTGGCCAGGATCACGCCGCCTCGGGTGGCGACCTCGACGGGACCGTCCGGGGTGGTGAAGCGAACACCGACGACGGCGCCGTCGTCGATGACGAGCTCGGTGGCTGCGTGCCCGGTGCGCGGCACGATGCCCCGGTCGAGGCACGCCTTCAGCAGGCGGCCCGACCAACGCCTGGCCGCAGCCGCGGACATCGTCGGCGGCTCGCTGTTTCAGGAGCTCACGGGAGATACCGGTCGTGGCGCCGCGCCCGAGGGTGGTCTCGTTCATCAGTGACGTGGGGATTCATCTGGTGGCCCTGGCTGACCCGGTCGGCCCACTCACCCAGCTCGCCGAAGGCGAACAGCGGGCACTCGAGCGATCGGCCACCGACGGTCGATCCCCCGGGATGTTCGGGGTGATAGTCGGGGAAGCTCTCGACGATCTCGAACGTCACCGGGGTGTTCTCCTCGAACCACCGCAGCATCTCGGGGCCGGTGTCGACGTAGGCCTCGGCCAGCTCGGGGATGATCCGGTCGTGCGACAGCGAGTCGAGATAGGTCAAGACGTCCTCGCGGCTGTCCTCGAGGCCGAGCTCGGCCATGTGGTGGTTGCACGGGATCCAGATCATCCCGCCCGACATGGCGGATGTGCCGCCCACCACGTCGGCCTTCTCGAACAACCCCACGCGCTCGGCGCCGTGGCCGTGCGCCGCGACCGCTGCGGCGAGCGCAGACGCACCCGATCCGAGCACCACCACGTCGAACGTGTCCGTGTCCGATGTGTCCATTCCAGCCCCCTTCTCGGCCCCTGACGGGAAGGAACCGTGCAACTCTCTATCACCACAGGTGGACCAAGGGAGCAACGAGATGACAATCGACACGGGACTCGGGGGGCGCGTCGCCGTCGTCACGGGCGCCACCGGAGGTATGGGGCGCGCCATCACGCTCGCACTCGCCGAGGCCGGGGCCGACGTGATGGCCAGCGATATCGGTGACGGCGACGAGCTGCTCGCCGTCGTCGCCGCTGCGGAGGTTGGCGGCGAGGTCGCCTACCACGCCGCCGACGTCGCCGACAGCTCCGCATGCGAGGCGCTCGTCGCAGCAGCGGTCGAGCGTTTCGGTCGCCTCGACTGCGCGGTCAACGCCGCAGCCGTCGAGTTCGAGACCGTGCCGCTGCACCAGTGCACCGACGCCGACTTCGACCGCATGATGGGCATCAACGTCGGCGGGGTCTTCGCCTGCATGCGCGCCGAGACTGACTGCGATGCTCGAGACCGGCGACGGCGGGTCCATCGTCAACATCGCCTCGACCAACTCGTTCCGGCCCCAGCACGATCAGCCCGCATACACCGCCAGCAAACACGCCGTCCTGGGTCTGACCCGCAGCGCAGCGATGGACTACGCCCGCCACGGCATCCGGGTCAACGCCATCTGCCCCGGTGCCATCGACACCCCGATGCTGCGCACCGCCATGGAGCGTCGCGGCCGAGACGCCGACGACACGGCGAGGCGCCTGAGCCGCTTCGGCCGCTTCGGCACCCCCGACGAGATCGCCGTCGGCCGCGCTGTGGCTGTGCTCGGACGCATCGTCGTTCACCACCGGCCACGCCCTGGCCGTCGATGGCGGGATGCTGGCATCGTGAGCGGTGCATCCCAGGCCGACGTCGATGTCGATGTCGTGGTCATCGGTTCGGGCGGCGCCGGGTCTGTGCGCCGCGCTGACCGCCCACGACAACGGAGCCCGGCGGATCCTGGTGGCCGAAGCCGAAGGCGTCGTGGGCGGTTCGTCGCGGCTCTCGGGTGGTCTCGTCATGGGCGCGCCCACGCGCCACCAACGAGCGCTGGGCATCGAGGACTCCGCCGATGCGCTCTATCACGACTACCTCCAGCTGAATCGGTGGACGGTCGACGCGCCGATCGTCCGCCGGCTCTGCGACTGGTCCGGGCCCACCGTCGACTGGCTGGGCGACCTGGGGGTCGAGTTCCACGACCAGTTGGTGCTCGGCGGCGACGAACTCGTGCCGAGAGTGCACGTTCCGAAGGGCTCGGGCCAAGCCATCGTCGACGTCCTCCATCGACACTGCCGGGAGCGCGACATCGACATCGCCCTCGGCCAGCGCGTCGATCGCCTCCTGATCGGTCCCGACGGAGTGTCCGGCGTCGCGGTCGGCGACGACGAGATCACCGCGCACGCCGTCATCATCGCGAGCGGAGGGTTCGGCGCCGACCGAGCGAAGCTCGCCGAGCACTATCCGTCGGCGGCCGCCACCGAGTGGACGTGGTACATCGGCGCCGACGGTGCCCGCGGCGACGCGATCGACCTCGGCCGCCAGGTCGACGCGCAGCTCATCGGCCACGACCGAGGGCTGCGCCTGCTCGACGCCGGGTTCGACCACGTCTACGAAGCCTTCCTGCCCGGGTGGCTCGTGATGGTCGACCGGGCCGGGTACCGGTTCATCGCCGAGACCGCGCCCTACGGTCTGCTCGACTACGCGGTGCGGGAGAAGGGCGACTCGGTGTTCGTCGTGTTCGACCACGCAGCGCTGCAGGGCAGCTCCGATGGTTCGTGGACCAAGGAGATCCCCGGCCATGGGGGGCGTCCGAGCAAGCACTGGAACCCCGATGTCGTCGAGATGATGATCGCCGCAGGGCGAGTCCAGCGCTCGGACACGATCGACGGCTTGGCTGCCGAGCTCGCCCTACCGGCCGACGCCTTGGCCGGGACGATCGAGCGGTACAACGCCGGCGTCGCCGACGGCGTGGATCACCAGTGCGCCAAGGACCCGGCGATGATGCTGCCCGTGTCGAGCGGCCCCTTCTACGGCGCCGAGCTGCGTCCGGCCACCGTGTGCTCGACCGCGTTCGGCCTGCGCATCACCGCCGACGCCGAAGTGCTCGACGTCGCCGACCAGCCCATCCCGGGTCTGTTCGCCGCAGGCGAGTGCACCGGCAACGTGGTCGGCGCGCAGTACGTCGGCAGTGGCAACAACTACGCCAACTGCACCGTCGTCGGGCGGATCGCCGGCGCCGCCGCAGCCCGACGGGTCGTTGGACGCGAGGTCACGGCCCAGGAGAGCAGCCACGACTGAAGACCCTGGTGCGACGCAGCGCGCCGTGCATAGGTTGGGCGCGGAGTGCCGCAGTCGAGCCCCGGTGCGGCGACGGCCACGAACCCCGACCAAGAGAGGTATCACCATGTTGCGCTTCGACCCCTTCGGCGATCTCGAGCGGCTCAGCGACCAGGTCACCCGCCAGACCCGATCGATCATGGCCTTCGACGCCGTCCGCAACGACGACGAGATCTGGATCTACTTCGACCTGCCGGGCGTCAAGGCCGACGACGTCGAGCTGAGCGTCGAGAAGAACGAACTGACCATCCGAGCAGATCGGCGCTGGGACGCCGGCGACTGGCAGGTCCTCGCCAGCGAACGACCCCAGGGGAGCTTCTCCCGGCAGCTGTTGCTCAACGACGCCCTCGACACCGACGAGATGGAGGCCCGCCTCGACGACGGCGTCCTGACCATCCGGATCCCCGTGGCCGAGACCTCCAAACAGCGTCGCATCGAGGTCAAGCAGGGCAGCCACGGCGCCCAGACCATCGACACCGCGGGCAGCGAGTCCGACGCCTGAGCAGCGGGGCTCGTAGCGGCGCGGATCAGAGGTTGCGGGCGAACAGGTCGAGGAGCAGATCCCAGTGGCGGGCATCGGCGGCTGCGTCGTACGCGGGCCGGTCGTCGAACGCGAAGCCGTGATGGGTGCCCCAGTAGCGCTCGACGTGGCCCCGCACGTTCGCGGCCTGCATCGCGCCCTCGAACTCGTCGATCATCGACAGCGGTACGTAGTCGTCGTGTTCGGCGGCTGCGACGTAGACCTCGCCGCCGGCTTCGGCGATCTCGCCCAGTCGCAGATGGGGCGAGTCGTCGGCGTCGACGACGAGGCGCACGCCGTAGAACGACGCAGCGGCGCGGACCCGGTCGCGGTGTTCAGCGGCGACGTAGATCGAGAAGGGTCCGCTCATGCAGTACCCGACGCAACCGGCCGTGGTGGTATCGGCAGCCGGGTCGGCGTCGGCGTGGGCGAACAGCGCTGCGGCATCGCGGCCGACCATGGCGTTGCCGACGCTCCGCATCAGGTCGCTCATGGTGGCGAAGGACTCCTTGCTGGCGAAGTCGAGCACGAAGGCCGGGGTCGTCCGGTAGTAGAGGTTGGGCAGCATCACGTAGTAGCCGTTCGAGGCCAGCCGGGTTGCCATGTCGTGCAGCAGCGGCCGCTTCCCGGGGGCGTCCATCAAGAACAGCACGACCGGGCGTGGTCCGCCGTCGGTGGGATGGACGACGAAGGTGCCCATCGTGCCCTCGCCGGTGTCGATGTCGAGGTGGCGATCCGTGGTGGTGTGCATCGCCGGACCGTAGCGATCGGCCGCGGACCGCCCCCGCAGGCCCAGGTGCCCGGCCCGCGGTCCAGGTCGCCCTTTCGTGGCGGCGCTCGGGTCGGTACGTTCACTCCACACCGCGTGGCCGCGGATGCGAGGGGAATCGCACGACAGACCCGAGGCCGCGCCGACAACGGAGACAGCCATGAAGGAACTGATCTACCACCGCCAGCTGCTACCGGCACTCGAGACCTACGCCGACAAGGTCGGGTTCGTCGACGGCGACTATCGCGGCACCTTCGCCGAGCACGGCGACCGGGTCTTCCGCCTGTGCCATGCGCTGCGTCACCAGCTCGGGATCGAGCCCGGCGATCGGTTCGCGGTGATGGCCACCAACAGCCATCAGTACCTGGAGCTGTACCACGCGGCGTTCCTGGGCGCAGGGGTGATCAATCCGCTGAACCTGCGTCTCGCCGGCCTCGAGCTCGATTACATCGCACGCGATTCGGGCACCGAGGTGGTGTTCGTCGACGCCTTCTTCGCCCAGCACTTCGCCAACGCCATGGCGGCATCGGACGAGCCCAGCCCCATCCGCCACATGGTGCTCATCGGCGAGGGTGACGTGCCCCACGACATCTCCTACGAGGATCTCCTCGCCGGCGCCGAGCCCGTCGTTCCCGACGAACCCGAAGAGACCGACGACGTGGTGCTCATGTACACCGGCGGCACGACGGGTCTGCCGAAGGGCGTACTGCTCGATCACCGCGCCGAGATGCTCAACCTCTATCACGTGGCCATGGCGATCGATTTCGATTCCGAGTCCCGGTACCTGCACCAGACCCCGATGTTCCACGCCGCCTCCATGAGTGCAGTGCTCGGCACCCCGGCTGCGGGCGGCACGTCGGTGTTCATCCCCCTGTTCGACCCGGGCGCGGCGATGGCGCTCATCGAAGAGCACCAGGTGACCCAGACCGTGATGGTGCCGACGATGATCGCGATGATGCTCCAGCATCCGGACTTCGCACCCGAACGCCTCGCGTCGCTGACCGACCTCACCTACGGCGCGTCGCCGATGCCGTCGGCCATCCTCGAGAAGCTCCTCGCGATGTACCCGGACATGAACATCAACCAGGGCTACGGCATGACCGAGTCCTCCGCGGTGCTCACCTTCTTGACCGCCGACGATCACCGTCAGGGCGGACCCCGCCTGCGGTCGGCCGGTCGCCCCCTGCCCGGCGTCACTCTGTCGATCCGTGACGAGGACGGCAACGAGGTGGCCCGCGGCGAGACCGGCGAGGTGTGGGCCCGGGCCGGGAACTTCATGAAGGAGTACTGGAACAAGCCCGAGGCCACCGCCGAGGTCTTCGCCGGCGGGTGGTACCACACCGGCGACGCGGGCTATCTCGACGAGGGCGGCTACCTGTTCCTGGTCGACCGGGTGAAGGACATGATCGTCACCGGCGGCGAGAACGTGTATTCCGCCGAGGTCGAGAGTGCGATCTCGTTGCACGAGTCGGTGATGCAGGTGGCCGTCATCGGCATCCCCCACGACACCTGGGGCGAGCAGGTCCACGCCATCATCGTGGTGTCCGAGGAGGTCACGGTGACCGAGGACGAGATCAAGGAGTTCGCCCGCGAGCGCATCGCCGGCTACAAGATCCCCAAGTCGGTCGAGTTCCGCACCGAACCGCTGCCGTTGTCGGGAGCGATGAAGGTCCTCAAGCGCGAGCTGCGAGCCCCGTACTGGGAGGGCAGTGACCGCGGCGTCAACTGAGGTGGGGCCTGATCCTCAGCGCTGCTGCCAGCGCCACGGGCCCTCGGGCGGTGCGGTTCGCTCGAGGGCCGCGCGCACGGTGCGCAGCCCCCGACCGGCGGCGAAGTCGTCGCTGCGGTGCGCCAGGCGCTTCTGCAGCACGATGCGGGCCTGCTGGAGCACATCGGGGTCGCCGCCGGCGATGTCGAACACGGTGTCTGCGGCTGTCTGACGACCGTCGGGCGTGGGGGTGCCGACGGTCGCAGCAGCGATGAGCGCATCGATCAGCGCCGGGTCGGGCGTGGCCTCGGTCCGGTCGGTCACGGTCTTCACGGCTCGCGTCATCGAAAGGACACCTCGGGTGCGACGGCGGATCCGCCGGGGTGTCTGAACCTACCGCCCCGCCGACCGGCCGAGGTCGGTCGGCCTGTGATCGTGACGAACGGCCCTTTCGTGGAGTCCGGCTGTGGGCGAAGAGTGGTGGGTGCGCCGACCGCACCCAGCCACGTCGGTGCACACGATCGGGAGGGCATGACGATGGGCACCGACACGGGGCGACCGACGGCGGTGGGTGATCTGGTGGGCGGACCGGCCGAGGTGGTCGAATCGAACACGCCTCTGACCACGGTGATCGACACGCTCGGCAACCTCGGTATCGGCATCGTGGTGGTGATGGACGGCGGATCGGTGGCCGGCGTGATCTCCGAACGCGACGTCGTGTGGGCGCTCGCGCAGGGTGCCGACCCCGCCGAGATCTGGGCGGGCGACGTCATGACCCGCGATCTGGTCACGGTGGCCGCGTCCACACCGATCTCGGAGGCAGCGGCCGCCATGCGCGACCAGCACGTTCGGCACCTGTTGGTGCTCGAGGGCCCGTCGCCCGGCGTGGTGTCGCTGCGTGACGTGATCGATCACCTCATCGACTGACGGGACCCCCACCAACGGGATGACGCCGGGAACCTGGCGGCGCGTGGGATCGTCTCATGCGGTGGTTCAGGGTGGCGCGCACGGCGCCGATGGAACCATCGAAGATCGTGGAGGGACCGATGACGACGACCAGGCAACGCCGAGGTGCCCACAACCGCACCGAGGCCGGTGACTGCGCCCGTCGTGGCGCGCTCCGGTGGATCACCATCGCCTTGCTGTTCGTCCTGGTGGCGTCGGCATGCAGTTCGTCGGACGATCCCGGTTCTGCGACGGTCCAGGACCCCGATGAACCCACGGCTGCGCCCGACGACACCACCACCGTCGTCGGCACCGACGACGAGGCAGACCCGTCGACGTTGTCGGTCAGCCTCAGCGCCGGCCAGCCCATCGCCGGCTCCGGCGACGAGGAGACCCCCGCGCCGGTCGTCGACGGGACCCGTCTCGGGCCCCGCCAGACCGACGCCGTCCTCGATCGGCTCGGGCCGTGGGACGTCCCCGACGAGACGACCGACTTCAACCGGCCCGCCGAGACCCTGCCGCCGCCCATCGCAGGCGAGACCATCGACGAGGCGTTCCCGGTGCCAGAGTCCGCGCCGGTCACCGAGGTACCCACCGGCGCACTCGAGGTGCTTCGGTTCCAGCCCGACGGCGAGGTGACGATCGCGCCGTCGCTGAGCGTGACGTTCAGCCAGCCCATGGTTCCGATCGGCACCCTCGACCAACTCGACGCCGCCGACGTGCCCGTCACGCTCACCCCTGACGTTCCCGGCCGCTGGCAATGGATCGGCACCCGCACGCTGCGTTTCGAAGCCGACAGCGACATCGTCGACCGCCTCCCGATGGCCACCGAGTTCACTGCGACCATCCCGGCGGGCACCCCGAGCCAGACCGGTGGGCTGCTCCCGGAGACCCTCACCTGGACCTTTGCCACCCCGGCCGTCCAGGTGCGGTCCATCGTCCCGGCCGACGGGCCGATCCCGCTCGACCAGGTCTTCTGGGTCACCTTTGATCAGCGCGTCGACGCCGATGCTGCGCTCGGCGCCGTGGCGATGACCGACGACGGCGACGACGTGCCCATCCGGTTGGCCACCGACGCCGAGATCGCCGGTGACGAGCGGATCGCCGACCTGGTCGGCCAGAGCCTCGACGATCGGTGGATCGCGTTCCGCGCCGTCGACGAGCTCGCCACCGACACGCAGTACCGCATCGAGATCACCGGCGTGCCGTCCGCCGAGGGGCCGCGGGTGTCCGACGCGGTGACGACCGAGACGGTGTCGACCTACGCCCCCCTCGAGATCACCCGCACCGAATGCGGCTTCGGTGGTCCGTGCGAGCCGCTCAGCCCGTGGGGCGTGCTGCTCACCAACCCGATCGACCTCGACACCTTCGAGCCGTCGATGATCACCGTGTCACCCGAGCTCGGTGGCCAACGCGTGCAGGCCTTCGGCGACCGCATCGAGATCACCGGCGTGTCCGTCGGGCGGACCACCTACGAGATCACCGTCGATGCCTCGCTGACCGATGTGTTCGGCCAGACGCTCGGAAGCGACGAGACCGTCACGGTCGAGGTCGGTGACGCCCGGCCGCAGCTGTTCGGGACCGACCGCCCGTTCGTGACCCTCGATCCGCTGTCGGGCGAGCAGGAGTTCGCCTTCACCTCGATCAACCACGACGACATGTTCGTCCGCGTCTTCCGGGTCACTCCCGACGAGTGGACCGAGTTCCCGAACTACGTCTGGGACACCGAACGCTTCCGTGACGACGATGGGCGTCTCGAGGCCCCCGAGAGCTGGGAGCTCGCGCTCGACGAGACGATCGAGATCGATGGCGACCCGAACGTCCTGACCGAGACCCTCGTCGATCTCCGTGAGGTCCTGCTGGGCGGGCCCGGCCAGCTGATCGTGGTGGTCGAGCCCACCGAGCAGTACTCCCAGAACGACGACGCGTACTGGATGAACCGCCCCCTGATCACCTGGGTGCAGTCGACGGTCATCGGCATCGACGCCGTCGCGGACGACCAGTCCGTGGTGGTGCGCACCACCGACCTGCGCGACGGAACGCCCATCGGCGGTCTCGACGTCGCCGTCAGCGACAGCGACACGGTCATCACCACCGACGACGACGGTGTCGGTATCGGCGAGCTCCCGGCCGCCGGCGAGTTCGAGGGCTTCGGGCGCATCCTCGTCGTCACCGACGGCGACGACACCGCCATCCTGCCCGTCGTTGTTCGGCGGCAACGGCTTCTCCGGCTCCGAACGCAGCGACCAGACCCGCTGGTATGTGCTGGATGATCGCGGCGTGTATCGGCCCGGCGAGGCCGTGAGCCTCAAGGGCTGGGTCCGGCGCCTGACCACGACCACCGATGGGCGCCTCGAGCTCCTCGACGTCGACGGCCAGACCCCCGGGTGGCCTGGACGGCCCGCGACGCCCAGGGCGACGAGCTCGCCGAGGGCTCTGTCGACCTGAATGCACTCGGCGGCTTCGACACCAGCTTCGAGCTGCCGGCCGCCGCGAACCTCGGTCCGGCGTTCGTCGATCTGCGCCTGCAGGGCGTCGACGACATGCGCGGCCAGGGCTGGGGTCATCAGTTCCTGGTCGACGAGTTCCGCCGTCCCGAGTTCGAGGTCACGGCCGCGACCCGAGACCCCCGGCCCGTACCTGCGCACCGTGCCGGCCACGGTCGCCGCCGACGCCACCTACTTCGCCGGCGGCGCGCTCCCCGACGCCGAGGTCCAGTGGCAGGTCACGACGAACAAGTCCACCTACGCCCCACCCGGATGGGACGACTACATCTTCGGCGTGTGGGTGCCCTGGTGGTTCGAGGGTGGCGGGTTCGAAGACGGCTTCGGCCGGGGCTTCGGTGGCGACGCCTTCTTCGAGGAGGACTGCTGCTTCCCGGGTCAGGAGCCCGTGTCGGTCGAGACGTTCACGGGGCGCACCGATGCATCCGGCAGCCACTTCCTCCAGATCGACTTCGACGGTCCCACCGTCGATGAACCGACCACCGTGTCGGCCCAGGCGACGGTGTTCGACGTCAACCGCCAGGCGTTCGCCTCGACGACCGACCTGTTGGTCCACGCCGCCGACCGCTACGTCGGGCTGCGCAGTGACCGGGTGTTCGTCCGTGCCGGCGAGCCGCTGCCCATCGAGGCGATCGTCACCGACATCGACGGCGCCGCGGCCGAGGCCGCCGACCTGAGCATCGAGGCCGGCCGGCTCGAATGGGGCTACGCCGACGGCGAGTGGACCGAACAGCTCGTCGACGTCGAGACGTGCTCACCCACAGCGGGCGCGGCCGCGACCGACCCCGTCAGCTGCGAGTTCGCCACGCCCGTCGGCGGCGAGTACCGCATCACCGCGATCGTCACCGACGCCGACGGCCGCACGAACCGATCGGAGCTCACCCGCTGGGTCGCAGGCGGCGACGCCATCCCCACCCGCACCGTCGAGCTGGAGACGCTGACGCTGGTTCCCGACGCCGAGAGCTACGAGCCCGGCGCCACGGCCGAGATCCTGGTGTCGTCCCCCTTCGCCGAGGGCGAGGGCCTGGTCACCATCGCCCGCAACGGCATCGAGCGCACCCAGACCTTCACGGTCGCCGACAACGCCGCGGTGATCGAGATCGACCTCGCCGCCGAGGACATCCCCGGCGTTGCCATCCAGGTCGACGTCGTCGGCGCCACCGAACGCACCGCCGACGACGGCACCCCCGTGCCCGACGCGCCGCCACGGCCGGCCTTCGCGACCGGCCGCCTCGACCTGGCCGTCAGCACCGCCGAGCGCACGCTCGACGTCGACGTCGCCCCTGCCGCCGAGGCTGTCGAGCCCGGCACCGCGACCGAGGTCGACATCACCGTCACCGACGCCGCCGGCGAACCCGTCGAGGGCGCCGAGCTCGCCGTGATCGTGGTCGACGAGGCCGTGCTCTCGCTCAGCGCCTATGAGCTCGCCGACCCCATCGAAGCCTTCTACCAGCCCCTCGGCACCTGGCTCGCCTCGGAGTACGCCCGGTCGTCCATCGTGCTGGCCGACCCGCTGCGCCTCGTCGACGACGGCGAGGGCGGCCGAGACGGCCGTCGTGACCGACGACGCAGCCGGAGGCGACGACGGAGCTGCCGAGGAGGAGATGGCCGAGGATGGCGAAGCGCTGGCCATGAGCGACGGCGACTTCGCGGTCGAGGCCGCCGCGCCTCAATCCCAGGCGACGGCCGCCCAGGCCGGGCCCGACGGCGCCCCCATCACGGTTCGGACCGACTTCGATGCCCTCGCCACCTTCGTGCCCGACGCCACCACCGACGCCGACGGCACGGTGCGCATCGACGTCGACCTGCCCGACAACCTCACCCGCTACCGGGTCATGGTCGTCGCCGTCGACGGCGCCGACCGCTTCGGTTCGGGCGAGTCCAACATCACCGCCCGCCTGCCGCTGATGGTGCGCCCGTCGGCGCCACGCTTCTTGAACTTCGGCGACACCTTCGAGCTCCCCGTCGTCGTCCAGAACCAGACCGACGAGGCCGTCACCGTCGACGTCGCCATCGAGGCCACCAACCTCGAGCTCACCGACGGCCGGGGCCGCACCGTCGAGGTGCCCGCCAACGACCGGGTCGAGGTCCGCTTCCCGGCGGCGGCCGTCGAGGCCGGCACCGCCCGGTTCCGGGTCGCCGGCGTCGACCGACGCTGCACCTGACGGCCTCGCCGACGCCGCCACCATCGCCCTGCCCGTGTACACGCCTGCCACCGCCGAGGCCTTCGCCACCTACGGCGACCTCACCGAGGGCGCGGTGCTGCAGCCGCTGCTGCAGCCCGACGGCGTGTTCCCCCAGTTCGGCGGCCTCGAGGTCACCACGTCGTCGACGGCGCTGTCGGCGCTCACCGACGCCGTGCTGTACCTGCACGAGTACCGCTACGACTCCGCCGACGCCTATGCGTCGCGGATCATCGCGGTGGCGTCGCTGCGCGACATCCTCGACGCCTTCTCCGCCGAGGGCCTCCCGCCGGCCGGCCGAGCTCGACGCCCAGGTCGCCGACGACATCGCCGAGCTGGTGCAGCTGCAGAACTTCGACGGCGGGTTCAGCTCGTGGCAGTTCGGTCGCCCGTCCGAGCCGTTCGTGTCGGTGCAGGCCGTCCACGCCCTGGTCCTCGCCCGCGACGAGGGCTACGAGGTCCCCGAGCAGGCCCTGCGCAACGGCCTCCGCTACCTCCGCGAGCATCCCGTTCCCGCCGGGCTGGGATCAGTCGACACGCAACACCGTCACCGCCTACGCGCTCTACGTCCGTGATCTCGCCGGCCAGAGCGACCCCGACGCCGCAGCCGCGCTCTACGACGAGTTCGGCCCCGGTGCCGGCGACGACGAGCTCGGCCTCGACGCCATCGCCTGGCTGTGGCCGGTCCTGCCCGACACCTTCGACGACGAGATCGAGACCCTGTTCACCAACCGGGCCACCGAGACCGCCGGCGCGGCGACCTTCACCACCGACTACGGCGAGCAGGCCTACCTGCTGTTGCACTCCGATCGGCGCACCGACGGCATCATCCTCGATGCGCTGTTGACCCAACGCCCCGACAGCGACCTGATCCCCAAGGTCGTCAACGGACTCATCGCCAACCAGAACCAGGGGCCGCTGGGACAACATCCAGGAGAACGGGTTCATCCTCGTGGCCATGAAGCGGTACTTCGACGCCAACGAGTCCGTCGAACCCGACTTCGTGGCCCGGGTCTGGCTCGGCGACCTCTACGCCGCCGAGCACGACCTACGTCGGCCGCAGCACCGACAGTCGCGAGACCCTCGTCCCGATGGCCGAGCTGTTGCTGCGGGGCGACACCGACCTCGTCGTCGAGAACGACGGCGCCGGGCGCCTCTACTACCGGCTGGGTCTGCGCTACGCCCCCGACGACCTGGTGCTCGATCCCCTCGACCGCGGGTTTCGTCGTCGAGCGTCGCTACGAAGCCGTCGACGACCCCGACGACGTCGTCCTCGGCGACGACGGCGTGTGGCGCATCCGGGCCGGCGCCACGGTGCGGGTGACCCTGTCGATGGTCGCCGACAGCCGCCGCACCAACATCGCCCTGGTCGATCCGCTGCCCGCCGGGTTCGAGACCCAGTCGACGGCGCTGGTGACGACCCCCGAGGTCCCACCGCCGCCCGACGAGGGCGGACGTCTTCGAGGGCGACGTCGCCGTCGCGGAGGCCGCCCGGCGAGCCGACTTCTCGTCGATCTGGTGGGGCCCGTGGTGGGATCACCAGAACAGCCGCGACGACCGCACCGAGGCCTTCGCCGGCTTCCTGCCCGCCGGCGACTACACCTACAGCTACCTGGCCCGGGCGACGACACCCGGGCACCTTCGTGGTGCCGCCGACCAAGGCCGAGGAGATCTACACCCCCGAGACCTTCGGTCGCAGCGCCAGCGCCACGGTGATCATCGAGTAGCGAGCGGAGCGGATCGCCCCCGACCACGCCCGACCCCTGCCAGACTCGGCGGCGTGCCGCGCCACTTCTACCTCCACGAGACCATCGACATCATCGGGCAGGGTCAATACGACTACATGGACACCGTCGCCCGCGAGCCCGTCCACGAGATGCCCGGGCTGTTCCGGCTGCAGGGCACGTACTTCGTCATCGGCGCGTCGGGCGGGCACTGGCCCCAGGTGATCAACGTCTACGACGGCGGTCCCGACGGCTGGGATGCCTGGACGGCCAACCTCGATCGTCTCAACCTCAAGCGGCGCGCGAAGTTCTACGGCGACTGGTGGGACGAGGCCCTGCAGTACCGCACCGGTGGGCGGGACCGCATCGCCGCTGCGGTCCCGGGTTGTCCGACCAGCGACGACCTCCGGGCCCGTCAGGTTCGTGGCACCGTGTTCGTCCATCAGCTGCTCGAGGTGCGTCCCGGCACCCAGGTCGACTACCTCGCTGCGGTCGCCGATCAGCGGGTTCCGCAGCTCGCCGAGCGTGGGATCGAGCTCGTCAACCTGCTCGAGGTGATCAACAACCCATGCGAGGTGGTCGTCGTCTGGGCAACGTCGCTGGCGGAATGGACCCAGCTCCGCAAGGACTTCGACACCACCCGGGGCCTCGATGACACCGGCACCGCCGACCCGTCGCTGCTGGCATGGCGCGACATCGAGCTCGGTTTCGTCACCGGCGGCACCACCGAGCTGATGACTCCCCGGCCCGGAGGGGCTGCGGCTCCCGCATCGTGGAGCGACGACGCCTGAGTCTGCGAGGGAACGTGGCGGGCGAACACGCCGTCTGGGACAGAGACAACGGTCCACCCGCCACGCCGGGTCGACGCGCTCCCACCCCGCGCCGGCCCAGGTCCGGGCATGATCGAGGGCGGAGCTCGATCGTCCCGGACCACCCGGAGCACGACACCGAACGGGACAGGACGGTGCCGGTCACTCCGGATCGACGGGCACCATCGTCGACGATCAGCCATCGCCGGGCCAGATCCGTCCGAGTCATTTCTCGATGACCCATATGGACTGGTCGCGCAGGTGGCCGTGCCCGAATGGCTCATCAGCGCACGGGTCGGGCCGACGCAGATCGCAGAGGGTGGCCCGGCTCAGCCGATCTCGACCAGACCGTGCCGAGCGCCGATCACCACCGCCTCGAGCTGGGACCGGGCGTGCAGCTTCGACAGGATCGCCTTGACGTGATTGCGGGCCGTATGGGGCGACAGCACCAACTCTGCGGCGATCTCGTCGATCGAGTTCGCCTCGGCCAACATCTGGAGCACCTCGCGCTCGCGCGGTGTCAACCTGGCCCCGACCGATGCGTCGCCATCGCGGGTGACGCTGGCCAGCAGTCCGGCCGGGAACACCGCCGAGCCCGCGCCGATGGCGACGACGGCGTCGACGAGGCGATCGAGGCCCTGGGCCTTGCTGACGAACCCGGCGCAGCCGGTCCGCAATGCCAGGTCGAGGCCCCGACGATCGTCGGTGCCGGTGATCAAGAGCACCGGCGGTGCCGGTGCACGCTGCGACGCGAGCTCCACCAGGTCGGTCCCCTGTCCGTCGCCGAGTTGGAGATCGGCCACGATGACATCGATCGACCGATCGCCGTCCGCCAGGATGGGTTCGGCCTCGGCGACTCCGGCAGCGGCGCCGATGACCTCGATGATCGCACGGGCGTCGAGGGCCGCGATCAGGGCCTCTCGCACCATGTCGTGGTCCTCGACCAGCATGACCTGGATCGGCGATTGGTCGGTCACGGGCGGCTCCCGTCGTCGGCATGTGCGGGGAGTCGCACCGACACCGTGGTGCCGTGTGGCTCGACATGGGAGATCGTCAGCGTCCCGCCACGCTCGCGGGCACGTTCGCGCATCGCCCGCAGTCCCAGATGGTCGTCTGCCCGTCCGACCAGGTCGTGATCGAACCCCGTGCCGTCGTCGACGACATCGAGCCTCCCGCCGGGGCCGTCGTTCGCGATCGTCACCGTGATGGTGGTGGCCTCGGCGTGGAGGATCGCGTTGACGACGGCCTCGCTGCCGATGCGATAGAGACCCGTAGCCACACCCTCGACGAGCGGAGCGGTGGTGTGGTCTTCGATCACCAGGGCCGGGCCGCTCGCATCGACGTCGAACCGTGCGACCACGGCGTGGAACGCCTGGACCAGACCGCGTGCCTGGACCTCGACCGGGGCCAGGTCCTCGAGGCTGGTGCGCATCCGGCGCAGCGCATCGAGTGTCAAGGCCTCGAGCCGCTCCGCGGTGTCGGCGTCGCCACCGCCGTGGCGGAGCGCGTTGAGCTGATAGCTGATCGCCACCAGGGACTGCAGCGGGCCGTCGTGGAGGGCTCGGGCGATGCGTCGTCGTTCGCGCGCCTCGACGGTGGCCAGCCGGAGTTCGGCGAGGGTGCGGCCCTCGATCGCCTGGTGCATCTCGGTCGTGTCGGCGGCGAACACGACGGCGCCGACGATCTCGCCAGCCGGCGAGCGTGTCGGCTCTGCGGTCACCAACGCCCACCGGCGCCGTCCCGTCGCGCGTTCGGTAGGGCGTCTCGAAGGTCACCCGCTCGCCAGTTCGGACTGCACGGATCTGCGGTTCGAGTCGGCCGAGATCGTTGCGGTCGAGCAAGTGCCGAAACGAGGTGCCCCGCAGATCGTCGAGATCGGTGTCGAGCATGTCGGCGAGCCGGTCGGTGACCTCCACGATGGTGCCGCTGCGATCGAGCTCGAGGTAGCCCTCGTATGCCGAGGTCGCCAGGCGGCGCCACCGCAGCTCGGCATCGTGGGCCCGACGCCACAGCTCGACCTGGTCGGTGAGGTCGCGGCTGAGGGTGACGCTGTGGGTGGTGTCCACCGCGACCGTGCGGTGTTCGATGTGGTGGCCGCCGTCGGGGCCGGGGATGTCGATCCGGCTGACCGGCACCCTCGGCGCGTCCGCCCGGTCGGCCGGTGCCAACCGGCCGGGGTCGATGGTGGCCACGGTGGCGAGTGCCTGGCGGTCGAGCGTCGGCGACCCGAGCGAGCCCGACACCTGCTCCACGGTGATCAGCGGCGCATCGTCGGGTCCGTCTCCGGGCGTCTCCCGCCGCACCGACACCAGGTCGGGGAGTGCGACCAGAAGGGCCTGGCTGCGCCGCCTGGCCTCTTGAGCCGTACGGGTGTAGCGGCCCACCAACAGCGTCGAGAACAGCATCGTGGCGTTGAAGGCCTGCAGGTAGACGAGCCCGTCGGCGATGTCCTCACCGAAGGGGCCACGTCCGCGGACGGTGACGATGCAGCCGATGACGGTCACGAGCAACGCCATGGGCACGCTCGGGCCGGGACCGAACCGCACCGACAGCCACAACAGGGCTGCGACGACGAAGAACAGCACCGGCGTCGCCGTCGAGAACGACCAGGCGACCAGCGCCAGGATGGCGGCGCAGGTGACCACGAGCTCGACCGGCCCGGCGTCGACCTCGGCACCGGCTCGCCACGAGACCGGCCCGCTCGGGATCAAGAAGAACGCACCGACCGCGGCGATGCCCAGGCCATCGCCCATGATCCAGCGGAACACGAAGGTCGCCGAACCGCCTGGATCGAACCACAGCAGCGCGATGAAGGCCCCGACCGACGACACCGCGAAGCACCAGGCGAACGCGGCGACGGTCCAGGTGCTGCGCCCCATGCGGTCGCTGATACCGAACCACCAGCCGAACACCACGACGCCGACGGCTATCTCGACACCATTGGCGATGGCATCGCCGACGACCGCACTGGCGTCGGCGTCGAGGAACCAGGCGGTGTTCGCCACCTGTCCGATGGTGCCGCCCACCACCACGAGCGGCCGGAGAGCGATCGGCGAGGCCAACGCGAGTCCGATGGTGACACCGCTGGCCAACCAGAATGGTTGGGCGATGTCGGGGTCCACGGTCCAGAGGCCGGCGAGGCGCGCAGCCAGGAAGTGGGCAACGGCGGCGGCGGCGAGCGCGACGATCGGCTGGGGTGCCCACCGGCGGGTGTCGATACCGCGTGCAGGATCGGCGTGCTCGTCGATGACGACGGTCTGGGTGGCCACGGGGTGAGGTGCGGCGCTCAGACGACCGTGACGGGGCAGGCGGCGAGTCCCCGGAGGTTGATGCGGCCGTTCCACTCGACGTCGGCGGCGAGCTCGGCGTCGAAGCGGGCGATGAACCGCCCGATGGCCTCCTGCGCCTCGAGCTTCGCGAGCGAGGCGCCCAGGCAGTAGTGGGCACCGCTCCCGAACGAGACGTGCTGGCCGACCCCGACGCGGCGCAGGTCCAGCTCGTGGGCGGTGGGTCCCCACTTGGCCGGGTCGCGGTTGGCCGAGGCGAGGCCGGCCATCACGAACGATCCCGTGTCGATGGCCTTGTCGCCGATCACGGTGTCGGCGATGGTGATACGCCGGGAGAACTGCACGGGGCTGACGAAGCGCAGCAGCTCGTCGACGGCATTGGCGCCGACGCTGGGATCGTCGCGCCACACCGCCCACTGATCGGGATGGGCGAGGAGTTCGTAGAGGCCGGTGCCGATGAGGTTGACCGTGGTCTCGTGGCCGGCGATGAACAGCAGCGACACCTGGTCGCGCAGCTCGTCGCGTAACAAGGCGAAGACGTCGTCGTGGCGGAACAGGAACCAGAGGTTACCGATGCTCTGATGCACGGGGTCGTGCTCGCGCAGCTGCGCGAACTGGACGTGGGGATCGGTCAGGTACCCCGGGTCGAGCGGGTTGAAGAAGACCGGTTCCGATGCGGTGTCGACCATGGCGACAAAGTGTCGCACAGACCCCAATCGACGACGGTGGCGTGCGCGACGCACCGCGATCTCGGCGACGTGTGTCGACCTGTCGCCTCAGAGCTGACGGAACGTGCCGCCATCGACGCGCACGAGGGTGCCGGTCACCCACGCCGAGGCGTTGCTCGCCAGCCACAGCGCCGTGCCGACGAAGTCGTCGGCCTCGCCGGCGCGACCGAGCGGATTCCGTGCTGCGCCCGCCAGCTGCTCGGGACCCCACGCGTCGGCGATGTCGGTCAGCACCCCACCGGGCAGGATCGCGTTGGCGCGGACCGTCGGGCCCGAATGCATCGGCGAGCCCGATGGTCAGCGCATTGAGTCCTGCCTTCGCGCACGCGTAGACCAGGTCGTGCGGTGCCGGGCGCAGCGACCCGATCGTCGAGACGTTGATGATGACGCCACCGTCGCCGGCCGCCATCGCCGTGCCGAACGCCGCGCCGAGACGGAACGGGCCCTTGAGGTTCACCGCGGTGACCTTGTCCCAGTACTCCTCGCTGACCGAGGCCAGGTCGGGGTACAGCGGCGACATGCCGGCGTTGTTGACGAGGATGTCGCAGCGACCGAACTCGGCGGTGACGGTCTCGACGAGGCGGTCGCAGTCGTCCCAGCGGCCCACATGGCACCCCACGCCGATGGCGCGACGGCCCGTGGCTGCGGCGATCTCGGCGGCCGCGGCCTCACATGCCTCGGCCTTGCGGCTGGCGATCACCACGTCGGCACCCGCATGCGCGAACGCCGTCGCGATCGCCAGGCCGATCCCACGGCTCCCCCCGGTGACGA
Source organism: uncultured Acidimicrobiaceae bacterium (assembly GCA_963716795.1). GTDB lineage: Bacteria > Actinomycetota > Acidimicrobiia > Acidimicrobiales > UBA8592 > CAVQUE01. The sequence continues at coordinate 1,342,361 of CAVQUE010000015.1, forward strand.
CAGCCACCTTGTCGGTCAGGTCGAAGAGCTGCGCTGCGTCCATGGTGGGAAGCTAGTCGGCGAGTGGCCGGGCCGGTTCGACGTCGAAGTTGTTGAACAGCACCCGGTGGGCGTGCCAGGTGTTCCAGTGTTCGGTGAGGTAGGCGATGCGGCCGTCCGGCGCGAAGCGGAACACGAAGCAGTAGGTGTTCTCGTAGTGCTGGCCGCGCCGGGTCGTGGCCGAGAAGTTCTGCTGGCGCACCACGTGGTCGCCGTCGACGAGGGTGACGACCTGCTCGGCGCGCATGGTCTCGAGCACGTAGCGATCACCGCCGGGTACCGGGGCCGCCTTGGTGGTGCTGGGGAGGATGTTGCGGATGGCGTCGCGGCCGCGGTGCTCGGTCTGGCCCTCGGCGCCGGGTATGAGCGGCAGCCCGTTCCACCACGCGCCGTCCTCGGTGAAGAGGTCGCTCTTGTCGGCAGGGCCGGGGATCTCGCCGAAGAACTGCCGGACGACGTCGAGGTTCCGCTGTTCCTCGGCGGAGTACTCCCGGCTCATCGCCCCGCCCACCTGTTCCACCGGACGGTCTCGGCGGCGGGCGCACGGCGGGCCTTGGCGAAGTCGGTGCCGATCGTCCAGCGCGATCGGGAAGAGGCCGGCCTGGGTGTGGGTCGCATGCGGAATGCCGAGGAGTTCGGCCATCTCGGCCTCGCGGTGCAGGTGGATGGTCGTCCACGCGCTGCCGAGGCCGCGTGCTCGCAACGCCAGCATGAGGTTCCAGACGGCCGGTAGGACCGATCCCCACAGGCTCGCCTGCAGGAAGATCGACGCCTGATCCATCCGCCACGGAATCACCGGCACCACCAGCACCGGTACGTCGTGGAGATGGTCTCGCAGGTGCATCACCGATGCGGAGATCTCGGCCTGACCGTCCTTGCGATGGTCGACCGGGGGGCCGGCGAGCGGCACGCGGCGTTCGATCTGGTCGGTCATGGCGTCGCGGTAGATCGTGGCCATCGAGGCCCGCGTCGCGGGGTCGTCGACGACGATCCAGTCCCAGAGCTGCTGGTTCGATCCGTTCGGGGCCTGGAACGCGATGTCGAGACACTCGGTCACGAGGTCTCGTGGGACGGGGCGCTCGAGATCGAGGCGTCGGCGCACCGATCGGGTGGTGGTGAGCAGGTCGTCGAGCCCGAGCTCGAGCGTCGCGACGTCGGCATGCATGATGCGATGATGGCAGGCTTCGCTCGCCGGTGTCGCCGGTGTCGCCGGAGGCGTCGTGGACCAGTCCACCCGGAGCGTCTCGATCGACGACCTCGCCATGGCTCCGGGGTGAGCCGGGTGGGGCCGAGGGTGACGTATCGTTCGCGATCATGGATCCGGTCCCCCTCTCCATCATCATCGCCACCGTGTCGGTTCTGGCCGTGACGTCGTTCGTGTGGTCCAACCGCGCCGAGCCCGGCAACCAGCGGCGGATGCTCGCCATCGGCCTCGCCGTCATCGAGCTCGTCGCCGGCGGGGTCATGTTGTTGGCCGGCGACGTCGGCACCGTCCAACAGGCCACCGGCGCTGCGTTCCTGGCGGCGGCGTTCATCGAGCTCGGCGACGCCGCGAAGCGCTCCGCCGATGCCGCCGAGGACGCCGAACGGCTGGCGCCGCGATGAACGCTCCCAGCGTCGTCATCGCCCGTCCCGACGACTGGCATGTCCACCTGCGCGACGACGACCTGTTGGCCGCCGTCGTGGGCTGGTCCGCCCGCCGCTACCGCTACGCACTGGTGATGCCCAACCTGCGCCCGCCGGTCACCTCGGTGGCCGAGGCCCGGCAGTACCGCGACCGCATCATGGCGTGCGTACCCGACGAGCCCGCAGCCGCCGCCTTCTCGCCGGTGATGGCGTTGTTCGCGTCCGCCGAGCTCGACCTCGACGACCTGGCGGTCGGGGCCCGCGATGGACTGCTCGTCGGGGTCAAGTACTACCCGCCGGGCGCGACGACCAACAGTGATCAGGCTCGGGGCACCTTGGCCGACCTCGATCCGCTGCTCGAGGCGCTGTGCGAGCTCGACCTGCGGTTGCTCGTGCACGCCGAGTCCACCGATCCGAGCGTCGACATCTTCGACCGCGAGGCCGCGTTCCTCGAACGCGAACTGGCGCCGGTGTGTGCACGTCACCCCGATCTCGCAGTCACCGTCGAGCACGTGTCGACCCGAGCGGGTGTCGAGTTCGTCGCCGCACATCCCCAGTCCGTGGCGTCGATCACGCCGCACCACCTGGCTCGCGAGCGCAGCGACATCCTCGCCGACGGTCTCCGGCCCGACCTCTACTGCAAACCGGTGATCAACACCGCCGACGACCGTGCTGCCCTGGTCGACGCCGCGACCTCGGGCGACCCGAGCTACTTCTGTGGCACCGACTCGGCGCCGCATCCGACAACGGCGAAGTACGGGCCGAAGGCGGCGGCGGGGATCTTCAACGCGCCCTACGGCCTCGAGGTCGTTGCCGAGGTGTTCCACACAGCCGACGCCCTCGATCGCCTCGACGGGTTCGTGTCCGGCCACGGCGCCGCGGTGTACGGCGTCGATCCGTCGCCGGAGCGGCTGCGACTGACCCGCCTCGACGAGCCGGTCCCGTCGAGCGAGCGTGTCGAGATCGTGGTCACCGAAGGCGGCCACGAGGTCGTGATGTTCGGCGTCGACGAGGCCCGCCGCTGGGAGATCACCCCCGCCTGATCCGCCCCACCGGCATGCGGCTCGACCGTGTGCGAGATTGGGGCCATGACGACCCACGGCCCGACGACCACGACCGACGAGATCCTCGACGGGATCGACCTGCAGGGTCGGCGCTACGTCATCACGGGCGCGTCGACCGGCCTCGGCGAGGAGGCCGCTCGCGCGCTCGCAGCGGCCGGCGCACAGGTCGTCATGCTGGGCCGCGACCGCCGAGCGCGTCGACGCCGCTGCCGAGCGGGTTCGAGCCCGTGTCGGCGACGCCGCGATCGAGACCGGCATCGTCGACCTGGCGAGCTTCGCCTCGATCCGTTCCTTCGCCGAGCAGTTCCTGACCGACCACGACGCCATCGACGTGTTGATGAACAACGCCGGCGTCATGGCCTGCCCGTTCGGTCACACCGCCGACGGCCACGAGATGCAGTTCGGCACCAACCACCTCGGGCACTTCCTGCTGACCGGCCTGCTGCTTCCGGCGCTCATGAACGGCGACGCACCCCGCATCGTCAACCTGTCCTCCGCGGCGCATTCGACCAGCGACGTCGACCTCGACGATCCCGGCTTCGAGCACACCGAGTACGACCCGTGGGTGGCATACGGACGCTCGAAGAGCGCGAACGCCCACTTCAGTCGCGAGCTCGCCCGGCGCTACGGCGACGCAGGGCTGCTGTCGTTCGCCGTGCATCCCGGCGGGATCCAGACCGATCTCGGCCGACACCTCACCCCCGAGCTGATCGATCAGCTGCTGGAACGCAACCGGGCCCGGGCCGAGGCGGCCGGCGAGACCGGTGGCGCAGGCCTGCGGTTCAAACCCATCGAAGCCGGCGCCGCGACCCAGGTCTGGGCGTCGGTGGCCGACATCGCCGACCACAACGGCGCCTACCTCGCCGACTGCCAACTGGGCGTCGAGGGCGGCAACCCCGGCGAGACGGGCTTTGCCTCGTGGATCCTCGACGACGAGACCGCCGGTGCGCTGTGGGAGCTCAGCGAGGAGCTGGTCGGCCTGCAGTTCCCGCCGAGCTGAGCCGCCCGCTCAGCGTGTGGTGCCTGCCATGGCACGAGTCGTGATGACGACGAGGTCGGTGGGGGGCTGATCCTCAGCCGGGGGCAGGTCGGTGACGAGGCGCCGACGGCCCACGATCTGCACGAGCGAGCGCGTTCCGTCGGGGTGTTCGGCGATGCCCTTTGCTCGCACCGTGTGCGGCGGGAGAGCGTCGAGCAGCGCGTCGAGCTCGGCCCGGTGGATTGGTCGCGGGATCGTCACCATGGCGGTGTCGTGCAGGTCGAACAAGGTCGGCGCCGGTGTCGCGTCGAATCCTTCGGGCCGGCGCGTTGCGATGGACAGGATCGCCGCCGACGCCGCAGCGGTGGCGGCGCCCATCACGGCGACACCGGGTGCGAGGCGGTCGATCAGCGCTCGAGCGTCGTGCTCGATGCGGTCGTCGACGAGGTCGAGCTTCGACACCAACACGAGATCGGCCGCGTCGATCTGGCGTCGGTAGGCGGCGCCGACGACGGGATCGTCGGCGAGTTCGGTCGCGGTGTCGGCTGCGACCAGTACGACGACGCCGTCGAGCCGGAAGCCGGGGCTGTTGGCCCAGGCGATGACCTGGCGGGGATCGGCGACGCCGGACAGCTCGATGACGAGATGTTCCGGTGGGGTCGGTCGGCCGCGAAGGCCGTCGAACGCGTCGGCGAGGCCGGCCCGCAGCGAGCAGCAGATGCAGCCGTCGGTGAGCTCGATGGTGTCGCCGTGGCGTCGGCGGATGAGCGCGGCATCGATGGCGACGCTGCCGACGTCGTTGACGAGCACGGCGATGGGCCGGTCGGTGCCGAGCAGGAGTTCGTTGATGACGGTGGTCTTGCCGGCCCCGAGATAGCCGCCGAGCAAGGTGACGGGCACCCGCCGCCCGTCCCACGGTGCCGGTTCGGGGTCGTCGTCGAGCAAGGTGTCCATCGTCGCCAGACGGTAGCGCCGCAACCCCGCGGGTTCTGGCGCCGAGAAGTGTTGCTGGGGCGACCGTTCTCGGCGCCGGTCGCAGTGGGACACCGTCGACTACCGTCGTCGCCGATGAGCAATCACGACTCCACCGAGCAAGGTGCGGCGCAGACCCTGGTGGGCATCTCGTTCACCGACGTGTTCCGAGCCCGCGAGTTCATGACCGCAGTGTCGGGCATGGGGGCGCGCGAGGAACTCACGCTGCGCGACGTCGTCCTGGTCGAGAAGAAGGACGACGGCCGCACCCACGTCACCGAGACCACCGACCCCCAGGGCAAGCAGAGCGCGCTGTCCGGCGCCGTCTGGGCGGGCCTGTTCGGCCTGATCCTCGGCGGCCCGGTCGGCTGGGCCGCAGGCATCGCCGTCGGCGCCGGCGCCGGCGCGGTCGCCGCCAAGGTGATCGACCTCGGCGTCTCCGACGAATGGATCGCCTGGTTCCGCGCCGCCGTGCGGCCCGGCACCGCCACGGTCGTCGTCCTGATCACCGACTACAACGCCGACGCTCTCGTCCGCGAGGCCAAGCGGTTCGCCGGCTCACACCTGGTCTATGCCAACGTCGACGACGACCTCATGGACCAGCTCCGCGTCGCGCTCGGCGAACAGGAGACCGCCTCGACACCTGCCGAGGACGCTCCGCCGCCGATCCTCACGCCGGCGGATGCAGTACCGGCCGTGGGTGACGAGATGCCGTCAACCGACTCGCCACCGGCCGATGCGCCGCCGCCACCACCGGACGCAGCGGCCCCGGGCGAGCGCCCCTCGTCATGAGTTCGCTGGTGCACCTCGATGTCGATCGAGGCATCGCCACCATCACCCTCGACTCACCCGGCAACCGCAACGCCCTGTCGGCAACCCTCGTCGATGAGCTCGCCGCACACCTGGCCACCGCCACCGCGGACTCCGCCGTGCGCGGCATCGTGCTCACGGGCACCGGTTCGGTCTTCTGTGCCGGCGCCGACCTGAAGAACCCGCCCGGCAGCGGCCCGTCCGGCGGCGCCACCCTGCCCGACATCCTCACCGCGATCCTCGAGTGTCCCAAGGTCGTCGTCGCCCGGCTGAACGGCCACGTCCGCGCCGGCGGCACCGGGCTCGTCGCCGCATGCGACGTCGTCGTCGCGCCGGCAGACATCACCTTCGCCTTCACCGAGGTGCGCATCGGCGTCGCACCCGCCGTCATCTCGGTGCTGTGCCGACGGGTCATGGATCGCCGATCGCTGCATCGCTATCTCCTGATCGGCGAGACCTTCGACGCCCGTGCGGCGGCCGACGCCGGACTCGCGTCCGTCGTCTGCGACCGCGACGACCTCGACGCGACTGTCGGCGACCTCGTCGACGGCATCCGGGCCACCGCCCCCAACGCAGTGGCTCGCACCAAGGCGCTGCTCGGTGAGCTCGAGACGCTCGACCTCGACGAGGCCTTCGCCCACAGCGCCGTGGTCTCGGCCGAGCTGTTCGCGTCCGACGAGGGCCGCGAGGGCATCGCGTCGTTTCGCGAGAAGCGGCCCCCGGCGTGGGTGGCCGACCTCGACGCAGGCCCCGACCCCACAGGCGCCGACGACGGCCGCCAGGACCAGCCATGAGCGCAACCGACCGCACGTTGCTCGCACCGCCGCTGGATCGACCGGTCGACACCGCCGACCCCACCTTCGTGGCCAACCGCGACGGCATGCTCGACCAGCTCGCCGTCATCGATGACCTGCTCGACGAGGCCGAAGCCGGAGGCGGCCCTGCGGCCATGGATCGCATGCGGTCCCGAGGCAAGCTCCCGGTGCGCGAACGCATCGCCAACGTCCTCGATCCCGACACCCCGTTCCTCGAGATCAGCCCCCTCGCCGGCTACGACTCCGACTACGCCATGGGTGGCGGCATGGTCATCGGCATCGGCGTCATCGCCGGTACCGAATGCGTCGTGCTGGCGAATGACCCGTCAGTGCTCGGCGGAGCCCTGACGCCCTATGTCGGCAAGAAGTGGATGCGCGCCCTCGAGATCGCCCGCGACAACCGCATGCCCTATGTGAGCTTCGTCGAGAGCGCCGGCGCGGACCTGCGGGTCGAGACCGGCGACAGCGGGCGGCGCCGCTTCCAGGTCGAACACTTCGCGGAGTCGGGCCGCTTCTTCTACGACCTCATCGAACTGTCGAATCTCGATGTGCCGACGGTGTGCGTCGTGTTCGGTTCCTCCACCGCCGGCGGCGCCTATCAGCCGGGCCTGTCGGACTACACGATCCTGGTCGAGGACCAGTCGAAGATCTTCCTCGCCGGCCCGCCGCTGGTGAAGATGGCCACTGGCGAGGAGAGCGACGACGAGACCCTCGGCGGCGCCCGCATGCACGCCGAGGTGTCGGGGCTCGGCGACTACTTTGCCGTCGACGAGATGGACGCCATCCGCCAATGCCGCGAGGTCGTGTCGCACCTCAACTGGCGCAAGGCCGGACCTGCGCCGACGCTGCGACCCGACGAGCCTGCGCACGATCCCGAGGAGCTCCTCGGGTTGGTGGCGCCCGACCTACGGACGCCCATCGACATGCATGCGGTGTTGGCGCGGGTGGTCGACGGGTCACGCTTCGAGGAGTTCAAGCCCCGCTTCGGGTCGACGCTGATGTGTGGCTGGGCGTCGATCCACGGCTATCCGGTGGGGGTGCTCGCGAACCTCGGGGTGCTCACCCCGGACGCGTCGCAGAAGGGCGCGCACTTCATCCAGCTGTGCAACCAGATCGACACGCCGTTGCTGTTCCTGCAGAACATCACCGGGTTCATGGTCGGGCGAGAGTTCGAGGCCGCGGGCATCGTCAAGAAGGGGTCGCAGATGCTCAACGCGGTCACCAACTCGACGGTGCCGCACCTGACGGTCATCTGCGGCTCGTCCTACGGCGCCGGCACCTACGGCATGTCGGGGCGGGCGTTCGGGAACCGGTTCACGTTCCTGTGGCCGACGGCGAAGATCGCCGTGATGGGCCCGAAGCAGATCGCCGGGGTGATGTCGCAGGTGCGCCGGGCCCAGGCCGCGCGCAAGGGCGAGGAGTTCGACGAGGAGGTCGACGCCGAGATCGTCGCTGCCGTCGAAGCCATTCAGGAGGCCGGCTCGTTGGCGCTGGTGGCGTCGGGCGCGATCAGCGACGACGGCATCATCGACCCGCGTGACACCCGCACGGTCCTCGGGCTGTGCCTGTCGGTGGTGGCGAACCGGGCGATCGAGGGCGCCGACGGCTACGGGGTGTTTCGGCTGTAGCGAGGTACCCGGCGGGAACGCTCAGCCGGTGAGAGTTGCGGTCGCTGCTTCGAGGGTGGCCAATGCCGCTGCTGGATCGCTCGGGAACAACGCGGCGGCGTCGTCGCCGGCGCTCAGCAGGCTCGGGTCGATCCCGGCCACGCCGTCGGGCCCCGAGGTCGCCGCCAAGGCCGCCTCTCGGTAGGCACAGAACGCGGCCTCGAAGACCGGGTCGCCCGTGCCGAGGTCGTTCGCGCACTCGGTCGGGATCTCCTTGTCGGCGAGCTCCTCGGGCGCCACGTCGGACGGGATCCGATCGGCGTCGTTCTGGCGCACACCGGCGTCGGACAGCTGGTTCTCGCCACCGCCGCAGCCGGCGAGGACGACGAGGGCGGCGACGATGGCAGCGATGCGGACGAGGGAACGGTTCGAGGTCATGGGCACTCCTGCGCGGGTCCTCTCTCCATCGGCCGATCCCTGCGGGACCTAAGCTCGGCGGCCATGTCGCAGCGCGCACTGACTTCGTTGCTGATCGCCAACCGCGGCGAGATCGCCGTGCGCGTTGCTCGGACGGCTCAGGCCATGGGGCTGCGTACGATCGCCGTGTTCGTCGACGACGACACCGACGCCCCTCACGTCGGCGCCGCCGACGAAGCGATCCGGCTGCCCAGCACCTACCTCGACGCCGATGCGATCATCGCCGCAGGCGTGCGCGCAGGTGTCGACGCGTTGCACCCTGGCTACGGGTTCCTGTCCGAGAACGCGGCGTTCGCAGAGGCGGTCATCCGCGCCGGCCTCGTGTGGGTCGGCCCCTCGCCGCAGTCGATCTCGGCCATGGGCGACAAGCTGGCGGCCAAGGCCATCGCCGCAGAAGCCGACGTGCCGATGCTGTCCTCGTCGCCCGACCCGGCCGATGCCGCCACCGTTGGGTTTCCGCTCATCGTCAAGGCCGCAGCGGGCGGTGGCGGCAAGGGCATGCGCCTCGTGCACGACCCTGCCGGGCTCGACGACGCCGTCGCAGCGGCGAGCCGAGAGGCCGAGGCCGGCTTCGGTGACCCGACGGTGTTCATCGAGCGCTACGTCGCCCGGGCCCGCCACGTCGAGGTCCAGATCCTCGGCGACCAGCACGGCGGCCTCGTCCATCTCGGTGAGCGCGACTGTTCGATCCAGCGCCGCCACCAGAAGATCATCGAAGAGGCGCCGTCGCCTGCGATCGATCCGGTCCGCCGCTCCGAGATGGGCGAGGCGGCCCTGCGCCTCGCTGCGGCCATCGGGTACGTGTCGGCCGGCACCGTTGAGTTCCTCGTCGACGATGACACCGGCGAGTTCTTCTTTCTCGAGGTCAACACCCGCCTGCAGGTCGAACACCCGGTGACCGAGGCGGTCACCGGGATCGATCTCGTGCGCGAGCAACTCCGGATCGCCGCAGGCGAACCCCTCGGCTACACCCAGCACGACGTGACCGTCGACGGCCACGCCATCGAGGCTCGGCTCTACGCCGAGGACACCGCCGCAGGGTTCCTGCCCGCGACGGGCACGCTCGTGGCCTTCGAGCCTGCCTCCGCACCGGCCGTGCGCTGGGACAGCGGCGTCGAGGCCGGCTCGGTGGTCGGGCTCGGGTTCGATCCCATGCTGGCCAAGGTCATCGCACATGCCCCGACACGCAGCGAAGCAGCGGCTGCGCTGGCCCTGGCGCTCGAGCGCCTCCACATTGGCGGGGTCACGACCAACCGCGGCTTCCTGGCATCGACGCTGCGCTCGGCGGCCTTCGTCGCGGGCGACACCACCACCGACTTCATCGACCGCATCCGCCCCGGCCACGGCGCGCCCTCCGGCACAGAGCTCGCCGACGCGGCCATCGCCGCAGCGATGTGGATCCAGGCCGAGAACCGGGCGACGGCGCCGGTGCTCCCCGGGTTCCCGAGTGGCTGGCGCAATGCACGGCTGCCGCGCCAGGAGATCCGACTCGCCGCCCGGAGCGGTGCGACGACGACCGTTGCCTACCAGCGCCGTCGCGACGGTTCCTTCGACGTCGCCGTCACCGCCGAATGCGAGGCAGCCGAGCCCGCCGGCAGCGCCGACGAGGCCGCTGAATCCCGGGTGCGGGTCCACGCTGTCGACCGTGCCGAGCTCGGCCGACATGTCCCAGCGGGCACGGGCGGGTCGGGCACGATCGACGTCGAGATCGACGGCCACCGCCGGGTCGTGCGCGTGACCAGCGCCGGCGACCTGGTGATCGTGCAGGGGAGGTTCGGGCCCATCGAGTATCGGGCGGCGCCCCGGTTCGTCCTGCCGGGAGCGACCGACCTCGGAGGCGGAGGCCTGGTGGCGCCGATGCCCGGCGTCGTACTCGCCGTGGAGGTCAGCCCAGGCGACCAGGTGCAGGCTGGTCAGCTCCTGGCCATCCTCGAGGCGATGAAGATGGAGCATCGGATCGAGGCCTCCCGCAGCGGCATCGTCACCGACGTGGTCGTCGCCGTGGGCGATCAGGTCCAGGCAGGCGACGCGCTGTTCGCCCTCGACGATCCCAGCGCCGACTGATCCGAGTCGGTGGCGCGGTGGCGGCGGTCACGCGAGACTCGCGATTCGCTGCACACTCGACAGACGGAGCATGCGATGACCCACGACCCGCTGCGATTCGGTATCTTCCTGCCGCCGATGCACAAGGTCGGTCTCGACCCGACGCTGGCGCTGCACCGCGACCTCGAGCTCATGGAATGGCTCGACCATCACGGCTACCACGAGGCCTGGATCGGCGAGCACCACTCGGCGGGCTCGGAGCTCATCGCCAGCCCCGAGGTGTTCATCGCCGCGGCCGCGCAGCGGACCAGCCACATCAAGCTCGGCACCGGCGTCAACTCGCTGCCCTATCACCACCCGATGATCCTGGCCGACCGGATCGTGATGCTCGATCACCTCACCCGTGGGCGCATGATGTTCGGCGCGGGCCCGGGCCAGCTCACCTCCGACGCCGCCATGTTGGGCATCGACCCCAACCTCCAGCGGCCGCGGATGGAAGAGTCGTTCGATGTCATCATGCGGCTGTTCGCCGGCGAGACCGTCACCAAGCACACCGACTGGTTCGTCTGCGAGGAGGCCGTCCTGCAGATGCGGCCGTACTCGGACTTCGACGTGGCCGTCGCATCGTCGATGTCGCCGTCGGGTTCGAAGCTCGCCGGCCGCTACGGCACGGGCATGTTGTCCATCGCCGCCACCGAACCCGCCGCGTTCGGGGTGCTCGACTACAACTACAACGTCTGGCAGGAAGAGGCCGCCCTGCAACGGTCACGTCGCCGACCGGTCGAAGTGGCGGCTGATGGGCCCGATGCACATCGCCGACACCGTCGAGGAAGCCAAGAAGAACTGCGAGTACGGACTGATGTGGGTGTTCGAGTACCTGTCGCACATCATCCCCACCGGCGACCCCAACGACGATCCGCCGCCGTCGAACTACTCCGACTTCGTCGACTACGCGAACGAGACCGGCCGCATGGTCATCGGCACGCCCGAGATGGCCCGGGCCCAGCTCGAACGCCTCCAGGACAAGACCGGCGGCTTCGGCGCCTACCTGTTCCTCGGCGCCGACATCGCCAACTGGGGTGCCACCAAGCGCAGCTACGAGCTCTTCGCCGAAGAGGTCATGCCCCACTTCACCGGTCAGCTCGCGCCGGTGCAGACCAGCTACGACCTGATCTGCGGGCAGGGTTCCCGCTGGGTCGACGCCACGCTCAACGCCCAGCTCGAGCAGATCGCCGCCTACGAGGAAGAGCGAGCCGCCCGCTGATCAGGGCGGCGTCGCTCCACCCGTAGCGGGGCTCGGTTTCGCGGTTCATCGGTGATCTGCGGGCGGCTGCGTCCGGAGTGCGCAGGTGCGACACGAGGCGGCCGTCGACCTGCTCGATGTCGTAGGTGCCGATGGGCTCGCGCGCCGGCTTTCGCACCGCTGCACCGGTGCGCGCGTCGAATCGGGCGTTGTGCTTGGGGCACTCGATCTGGCCTTCGACGAGGGCGCCGCCGGCCAGATGCACCTGTGCATGGGTGCACACCCCGTCGCACAGGGCGAACTCGTCGGCGGTCAGTCGGGCGATGACGAACGTGCGGTCGTCGACGTCGAGACGTCGCAGCTCGCCCACGGCGACGTCGGCGGCGGGGCCGAGGTCGACACCGCCGTCGGCGGGGCGCCGTCGAATCGAGACACCGACGTCGATGCGGCGGCGCGCACCCGCGCCGGGCGGGATCGCCGGTGCGAGCTCCCGCGGCGGGTCCTCCCGTAGTCGGGCGAAGGACCCGAAGATCTCCCGATACGCGGCGAGCGTGTTCGGCAGCGGAGGGGCGAGCTGATCCCCGATCTCGCGATGGAGCGCCGGCAGCGCGTGATAGGGCACGCTCGGGAACATGTGATGCTCGACGTGGAAATTCATGTTGGAGTACAGGAACCGGAAGACCGGGTTCATGCGCACGGTCCGGGTGTTGAGCCGATGATCCAGCACGTTCTCCTGCATGCCCGCGTGTTGGGTGATCCCGAAGAACACCACCAACCATGCGCCGTAGATCGTCGGTCCGCCGATGAACAGCAGCGGCAGCGGCGTCCACGCCGCCAGGCTCCAGATGCCCACCGCAACAACGATCGCCACGAACACCCGGGACTCCCGGACCACCGTGCGCCACTCGCTCTGCGGCACGAGCGCTCTCGCTTCTTCGTCGAGGTGGCCGCCGGCGTGGCGGACGAGTCGGATGAACATCTGTGATCCGCCCTGCAGGTGCGTGAAGGCGAACAGTGTCCGCACGACACTGGGCGGTCGCTGGAAGGCGATCTCGGCGTCGCGTCCGACGATGATCGTGTCGGTGTGGTGTCGGTGGTGCGACCAGCGCCAGACGGTCGGACCGCGGAACAACATGAACGACGCAAACGGGTACACGACGTCGTTGGCCCTGCGGGAACGGAAGGCCGTGCCGTGGCCCATCTCGTGCCAACGCGAATCGGCCGCGCCGCCGTAGAGCAAGCCGTACAGCGCGAAGGCAGGGATCGACCACCAGGACCAGACGGTCGAATACGCCCAGATGCCCGCACCGACCAGGAGCGCGATCCAGAGCAGGGTGTCGCGGGTGGCGCGACCGTTGGTGCGGCGCTGGAGCTCGCGCATCCGGCCCGGATCGACGTCGGGGACGAACCATTCTGCGTTCGCCAGGCCTGCCTCGACCGCAGCGTGTGCGGATTCGCCAGTCAGCGAGTAGTCGGTGGAGGGCGTCGTCATCGTCGCAGCGACCTGCTCGTCAGCCGCTTGAGCGCGGCTCGTCGGCGCCGATGGCGTTCGACCAGCCCCGTCGCAGTCGGCGACGGTGACGGTGAGCGCCGAGTGCGGCTTCATGCCGATGACACGAGCGCACCGGTTCGGCGAAGTGGATGCACACGCCGCGCTCGCAGTTGGTGCCGAAGGTGAGGCCGTCGTCGACGAACGACAGCCGGGCGCCGACCGCGGTGTACCAGCGGTAGCCCTCGGTGATGTGCGCGCCGTCGACGTTGGCCATCGGGGTGTCGAGGCGTCAAGAACCCGAACGTTGCGACCAGGCGACCGTCGTCGGTGAGGCGCACGCCATTGCTTGCCCGCACGCCGAAGGGCCCCCACATCGCTGCGAACCGCTTGTCGCGGGCGTAGGGAAAGAACTGCTCGCTCATGGAAGCCTCCTGGAGAGATCGGGCATGGGGGTCAGCGCGTCTTCACGCGCATCAGGCCCTCCTGCGCGACCGAGGCGATCAGGGTGCCCTCCCGAGTGAACACCTGACCCCGGTTGAATCCCCGTGCGCCCTGCGCCGAGGGCGAATCCATGGCGTAGAGCATCCACTCGTCGGCACGGAACGGCCGGTGGAACCACATCAGGTGATCGAGGCTCGCGCCCATGACGTCGTCTCGATAGGGCGACAGGTGGGGCAGCGCGCAGGTGTCGAGCAGGGTCATGTCCGACAGGTACGCGAGCACGCACGTGTGCTGGAGCGGATCGTCTCGCATCGTACCGTTGGCACGCATCCACACCAGCTGCGCTGGTGGCCGGCCCGCCTTGTAGCGGTAGGGCAGGTCGCTGACGTAGCGGATGTCGATGGGCTGGGGCCGGTCGGGCCACTGCGCCGGGAAGGCGTCGGGGTCGGCGGCGCGGATCTCGGCCCGGCTGGGCAGCGTGTCGGGATCGGGTACGTCGGGCATCTCGGCCTGGTGCTCGAACCCGTCCTCGACCACATGGAAGCTGGCCTGCAGGTTGAAGATGGCCCGGCCGTGCTGGATGGCCACCACCCGGCGGGTGGTGAACGAGCGGCCGTCGCGGATGCGGTCGACCTCGTACAGGATCGGCACCGACGGGTCGCCCGGGACGCAGGAAGTACGAGTGCAGCGAGTGCACCGACCCCTCGTCGACCGTGCGGGCCGCAGCGACGAGCGCCTGGCCGGCGACCTGACCTCCGAAGACCCGTTGGCGGTCCTCGGCGGGTTGGGTGCCGCGGAAGATGTTGACCTCGATCGGTTCGAGGTCCAACAGCGCGAGAACGGCGTCGAGTGCTTCCTGCATCGCGCCATCATGGACCCTCCTGGCTCAGCGTGCTGCGAGGAGGTCGTCGAGCAGGCTCGATGCCCCGAAGCGAACGGTCGCCGGCGACACCCAGTCGGCGCCCATGACCTCGTCGATGAGGTCGAGGTAGGTCTGGGCGTCGTCGAGGGTGCGGACCCCGCCCGACAACTTGATGCCGACGGTGCGGTCGGCGTCGGCGATGACCGACAGGATCGCCGCAGCGGCGTCGGGGGTGGCACCGACGTCGATCTTGCCGGTGCTCGTCTTGCAGAAGTCGGCGCCAGCCGCGATGGCCCGTCGGGCCACCTGCGGCGATCAGCGTCGGGGTCTCCGCAGCGCGCCGGTCTCGAGAATGGCCTTCAGATGGTGGTCGCCGCAGACCTCGTCGATGCGCCGGACCGTCGACTCGACGGCGTCGAGATCTCCTGCGATGGCCGCGGGGAAGGGCACGACCAGGTCGATCTCGTCGGCGCCGTCGGCGAGGGCCTGGCGGGTCTCGGCGACGATGGCGTCGAGGCTGTCGGTGCCTGCGGGGAAGTTGACCACGGTGGCCACCGCGATGTCGGTGCCTGCCAGCGCGGCGACGGCGGTGGCCACGAACTGCGGATAGATGCACACCGCCGCCACGCCGGTCTCGACGGCACGCGCACACAGGGCACGGACGCGCTCGTCGGTGTCGTCGTCGGCGAGGGTGGTGAGGTCGACGAGCGGGATGGCACGGCGGGCGATCTCGGAGCGAGGCATCGGCGCCATCATCGCACCACTGCGCCGGGTTCCGAGGGCTGGGGTGGTTCTCGCGCGATCAGTCCTGGTGGTCGCTGATCTCGCGTTCGCCGGTGATGGCGGCCTTGACGACCTTGCCCGACGCGGTCCGGGGGAGCGGCTCGTCTCGTCGCTCCCACACCGTCGGCACCTTGTAGCCCGCCAGCGTCTCGGCGCACCAGGCGGCCAGAGCCTCGGTGTCGAATGGGCCCGCCGACGGCGGATTGCCCGCCGGGACGATGACGGCCTTGACCTCCTGGCCGAGCACGGGGTGGTCGGAACCCATGACGGCGACCTCGGCGACGTCGGGGTGCGCGTCGAGTCGGAACTCGATCTCGGCGGGGTAGATGTTCTCGCCGCCGCGCAGGATCATGTCGCGAGCCCGGGAGTTCAGGTACAGCAGGCCGTCGCGAAGCTGGCCGAAGTCACCGGTGTCGAGCCACCGGTGCTCGTCGATCGCCTCGGCGGTGGCATCGGGGTTGTTCCAGTAGCCGAGCATCGTCCACGCCGAGCGCACGTTGATGTGCCCGTCGACGCCTTCGGGGCACGGGTTGCCGTCGGCGTCGCGGATCTCGATCTCGAAGCCGAGACACGGCGCGCCTGCCGAATCGGGATTGTCCCGAAACGCCTGCCCGCCGATCGAGGTGACGACGCCGACCGTCTCGCTCGACCCGTACCCCTGGCCGATCGCATGCGCAGCCTGGGGGAACGCCTCGGCGATGCGCTTCTGGACGTGCTCGGGGAGATGCGCGCCGCCGCTGCCGAGTCGGGTCAGCGACGAGGTGTCGTAGCGATCGAGATCGGGGTGGTCGAGCACCAGCGGTGCCATCGCCCCGATGGCCGACCACGTGGTGATGCGCTCGGCTTCGATGATGCGGAGCACATCGCCGGGATCGAACTTGCCGTCGCGGAACACGATGGTCGACCCGGCCCGCATGTGCATGAGGACGCCGGCCAGCAGGCCCGACACGTGGAACAGCGGCGAGGTGTTGAGCGAGATCTGGCGTTGGGCGGGGATCGTGGCCGGATCGATGCCCATCAGCCGCAATGCGACGTGCATCTTCTCGTCGCCGTTGTGGGTGGTGCCGTCGACGAAGCCGACGAGGCCACGGTGACTGACCGTCGCCCCCTTCGAGCGCCCCGTGGTGCCGGAGGTGAACAGGATGAGGGCCGGGTCGTCCTCGGCGATGGGTGTCGCGGGCATGGCGATGGGGTCGTCGGTGGGGGAGGGCGCGAACAGGTCGGCCCGGGCGTCCATGTCGACGATGATGACGCTGTCGGGGAGGGTCCCGGCACGAGCGATGCGGCGGGCGTCGCCGACGAGCAGTGTGGGCTCGGTCATCTCGATGGCGTGGTCGATCTCGGCGGCGGTCCACCAACCGTTGATGGCGCTGACGATGCCGCCGAGGCTGATGGTGGCGTAGAAGGTGATGACCCATTCGGGCCGGTTGGCGGCCAGGATCGCGACGCGGTCGCCGTGGCCGACCCCGAACTCATCGGCCATGCGGGTCGCGCAGGCGGCGACCCGGTCGGCGACCTCGGCGTAGGTCAGGCGGGTGTCGCCGAGCACCAGGCACTCGACGTCGCCGTGTGCGGTGGTGTCGGCGATGAAGGCGTCGCGCAGCGAGCGGTGGCGGTTGGCGAAGACCAGGAGTGGCTGGCCGAGCACGTCCTCGATGGCGGTCTCCCATGGCCCGCCCGGCCCGGTCATCTCGGCGCGCACCTGCGGCCGCGACCGCAGCCGGGTCGGGCGTGGCGTCGGTGTCGCTGGCTGGGTCGGTCACGGGTGCCCCCTGCGTCGTCTCGTGAACTGACTGGCCGTCAGATTGCCAGATCCCCGGACCACCGGCGATTCGTGATGTCTGCGGCCAGGTCGAACTGGCGCCGAAAACCGTCGCCAGGGCAACCAGTTACGGCGCCAGAACCGCCTGCCGGGATCGGGCGCTACGATCGCCGGCCATGACCGACCCGACGCTCGCCGGCTTTCGGGACCGCATCGACGAGCTCGACGACCGCCTGATCCGCCTGCTCGCCGAGCGCTTCGAGATCACCAAGGCCGTCGGCGCCTACAAGGCCGAAGCCGGCCTCCCGCCCGCCGACCCGAACCGTGAAGCCGAACAGGTCGCCCGCTTGCGCGCCATCGCCACCGACGCCGGCATGGACCCCGCGTTCAGCGAGAAGGTCTTCCGCCTCATCGTCGACGAGGTCATCCACCACCACGAACGAATAGCCGAGTCCCGCACCCCCCTCGAGTAGCGTTCACGACGAAGCGTCGGTGTTCTTCCACTCGTTCCAGTAGGTGATCTCCTCCGCAGGGCGGCGCTTGCCCGGCTTGAAGGAGTCGCCGGTGTAGTAGGCGGTCGGCACGCAGGCGAGCTGGGTGACGGTGTCGGGGATGCCGAGCGCCTCGCCGACCTCGGCTGCGTAGCGCAGGTGCAGCGTCGTCCATGCGGTGCCGAGGCCTCGGGCGCGTGCGGCGAGCATGTAGCTCCAGACGGCGGGGATGACCGAGCCCCACCAGCCCTGGGGGTCGGGGCCGCCGTCGGCGGGACTGCCGAGCGAGCACGGGATGGCCAGCACCGGCACCTCGGCGAGGACGTGGGCCAGGTGGTCGCTCGAGGACATGATGCGATCGACGGTCGAGTTGCCCGGCGTCTTCTCGGCGACCGCCGCGCGCTGCGCATCGATGTAGGGGGCGTAGGAGCGCATGTAGGCATCGGCGATGACGGCCTTCTTGTCGGGGTCGTCGACGATCACCCACCGCCACTTCTGGTAGTTCCCGCCCGCAGGGGCCTGGGTGGAGATGCGCACGCAGTCGAGGATCAGCTCGCGTGGAACCGGACGCGTCGAGGTCCAGGCGCTTGCGGACCGCCCGGGTGGTGGTGAGCAGGTGATCCACCTGCTCGAGATCGAACTCGTTGCTGTCATGATTCCCCCGTCGGCGGGCCCGTCGGGCCGGTGCCGCTTTCTCGTCGGTCCGTGCATTCGGTAGGGTCTGAAACTAACCGGTCGATCAATTCGGCGCCCGAACGGTCGTCGATCCCAGGGGGGACCATGGCACGGATCAGCATTCCCGACGGCGAGGGCCTCGAGCGCAGCCGCATGTGGCAGCTCCAGCCCGACCTCGCCAAGGGCGTCGGCATCACCGGCAAGGTGCTCTACACCCAGGTGTCGCTCGACGTCCGGGCCCGCGAGATCGCCCGCATGCGCGTCGCGCAGATCAACCAGTGCCACATATGAATGGACACCCGGTCTGCATCGGCGATGCAGCAAGGACTCGACGAGGACCTCTACCACCGAGTGTCCGAGTATGCGGAGATCGGCGCCTTCACCGAGGCCGAGAAGCTCGCGGCCGAGACGGCCGAGCGCTTCGCGCTCGATCACGAAGCGCTCGATCACGCGACGAGGCGTACTGGGCGCGGATGAAGGAGCACTACACCGATCAGCAGATCCTCGAGCTGTTGACGCTCATCGGCTTCTGCACCGGCATCGGGCGGGTGCTCGGCCATCCTCGACATCGCGAACGACTGCCCCGATCAACCGCACGGCCGATCCCGACGACGATCCGACCCACTACGTCCACGGATGACGCGGGTCCACCGATGACATCGGCTCCACGGGCGACCGTGGGAGCCAGCCGATGACGCTCGCGCCCGAGGTCCTCCACGGCGAGGAGTACCGCCGCGACCCCGAGCCGGTGTGGGCGCAGATGCGCGACGACCACCCGCTGTTCCACGACCCGATCGCCGACATCTGGTGGCTCACCCGCTACGACGACGTCGCCGCGGTGTTCGCCGATCACGAGACCTACTCGGCGGCGACCTACGAGGGCAGCACGGGCCAGGTCCTCGGGCCGACGCTCATCTCACGCGACGACCACGGCCACGTGGTCCGCCGTTCGATCGTGGCCCCCGACTTCGTCGGCAAGCGCCTCGCCGGGTACCGGCGACATGATCACCGACTGCGCCACCGACCTCGTCGATCGCTTCGCCGACGACGGCTCGTTCGATCTGGTCGCCCAGTTCAGCGTCGCGACTTCCCGTCGACGTCATCTCGGGCATGCTCGGCATGGCCGGCGACGGCGACCTGTTCCGCCAGTGGGTCACCGACATGATCATGGGTCTCGCACCGGTCGAGGGACTGCGCGAGAAGGGCCTCGAAGCCCACGCCGCGTTCTGTGCCCACATCGCGCCGGCGCTCGCGAACGTCGACGATCCGGCCCGCATGGACCACATCGCCAAGATCGCCCGCGCCGAGGTCGAGGGACAGCGCCTCGACCCCGAAGAGATCACCGCGTTCTGCGGGTTGTTGTTCATCGCCGGTGGCGAGACCACCGACAAGGCCATCTCCAACATGTGGTGCAACCTGTTCGCCGACCGCGAGCGCTTCGACGCCGTCGTCGCCGACCCGACGCTGTGGGACGCCGCGTTCAGCGAGACCATGCGCCGCAGCCCGCCGGTCACCAGCGAGGACCGCTTCACCACGGCGCCGGTCGAGTGGTACGGCACCGAGATCCCCGTCGGTGCACGGGTCCGGGTGTCGATCGGCGCGGCGAACCTCGACCCGTCGGTGTTCGCCGACCCGCTCACCTTCGATCTGCGCCCGGCCCGATCTGCACGAGGGCAAGGAGCTGCGGTCGGGCGGCTCCAACCAGCCGGGGCGATCCGGGCACCTCGGTTTCGGCCTCGGCAAGCACTTCTGCATCGGCTACGAACTCGCCCGCACCGAGGCCGATCATCGGCTCACAGCTGATCGTCGAACGCTGCCCCGACATCCGCCTCGCTCCCGGCGCCGAGCCCTACACCGCCATGGTGGGCAACTCGTTCCAGGCCGCCTACGACATGCGCTTCGAGTTCACGCCCGAGTCGCGCGCGGCGAGCAACCACTAGGGGGAGCGCAATGCCAGGACCACTCGAGGGCGTCCGCATCGTCGAGATGGGGACCATGATCGCCGTGCCGGCGTCGACCAACCTGTTGGCCCATCAGGGCGCCGACATCGTCAAGGTCGAGAACACCACGGGGGCGATGACCTGCGTCGCTACGGCAGCCAGCGCAAGGGCGGCATGAGCGGCTGGTTCGCCAACGCCAACGCGGGCAAGCGTTCGATCGGTCTCGATCTCGTCGGCGAGGCCGGCAAGGAGATCCTCTGGAAGCTGCTCGGCGACGCCGACGTGTTCATCCAGGCGTTCCGTCCCGGGCGCGGTCGCCCGGCTCGGGTTCGGACCCGACGTCGTGCTCGACCGGGTGCCGTCGCTGGTCTACGCATCGCTGTCGGGCTTCGGGACCAGCGGCCCCTACGCCGACCGGCCGGTGTTCGATCCGGTCATCCAGGCGCTCGCCGGCTGGGCCGGCAACCAGACCGTCGACGGTCAACCCCACCCTCATCCGGGGCTTCGTCGCCGACAAGGTCGCGGCGCTCACCGCATCGCAGGCCATCACCGCCGCGTTGTTCTCCCGGTCGCGCACCGGGCCGGGGCCAGCACATCGAGCTGTCGATGTTCGAGGCCAACCTGGCGTTCAACTGGCCCGACGTGATGATGCACGCGACGGTGCTGTCCGACGACGCCATCCACATGCCCAACCTGTTGGGCGTCTACCGGCTCACGCCGGCTGCCGACGGCTGGGTGTCGGTCACCGCCGGCACCGACGGCCAGTGGGCGGCGCTGTGCACCGCGCTCGACCGGCCCGACCTCGCCGTCGACGAACGCTTCGCCACCGCTGCCGGACGCAACGCCAACATGCCCGCCTGGTACGAGGCCTTCGACGAGATGGTCGGCCGGTTCCCGGTCGACGAGGTACTCCGACGCCTCGTCGCGGCCGACGTGCCGGCGGTGCCGGTGCTCGCGCCCGACGAGGTGGCCGACAACGAGCAGGTCCAGGCCCGCGATGCCGTGCGGCTGGTCGACCATCCGGTGGTCGGGCCCGATGCGCTCGCCGCGCCCGGGCGCCCGCTTCGAGGGCGACGGCGACGGCGCGCCTCGCCCGGCGCCCGCGCTACGCGCGAACACACCGACGAACTGCTCGCCGAGCTCGGCTACGACGACGACGCCATCGCCACGCTCCGCGACGACGGCACCGTCGTCTGAGACCCTGCGACCCGTGACCACCCACCACACCGGCACTCACCCCCTGTCGTCGGGCCTCACGATCGTGGTCGATCACTGGGGTCGAGCCCGGCGGTGAGCACCGATCCCGTCATGTTCCTCCACGGCGGCGGCCAGACCCGGCACTCGTGGGGTTCGACCGCACGGATCCTCGCCGAGCAGGGTCGTCACGCCGCTCACCGTCGATCTCCGCGGACACGGCGAATCCGACTGGGCTCCCGACGGCGAGCTACGAGCTCACCGACTACGCCGCCGACATCGCCGAGCTGCTCGACCTGCTCGGCATCCGACCGGTGCTGGTCGGGGCGTCGCTCGGCGGCATGACGGCGATGATGCTCGAAGGCCAGGTCCGTCCCGGATCGCTGCGGGCGCTGGTGCTGGTCGACATCGTGCCCCGCATGAACATCGACGGCGCCGACCGGGTCAAGTCGTTCATGACCGCCAACGTCGAGCAGGGATTCGCGAGCCTCGACGAGGTGGCCGACGCCATCGCCGCCTACAACCCGCATCGGCCCCGACCGACGCGACCTCTCGGGCCTCGAGAAGAACCTGCGTCGGCGTGGCGACCGCTGGTACTGGCACTGGGACCCCAAGATGCTCGGCCCCGCCGACGACCTCGACACGGTCCGCACCCGGCAGGTCCGCAACGGCGATCTCATGGCCGAGGTCCTCGGCCGTGTCGACGTGCCGATGCTGTTGGTCCGGGGCCGCATGAGCGACCTCGTCACCGAAGACGGGCGCCCGGGCAGTTCCTCGACGAGTTCCCCGACTGCCCACTTCGTCGATGTCAGCGGCGCCGGCCACATGGTCGCCGGCGACCGCAACGACGTCTTCACCGCAGCCGTCGTGGACTTCATGGCCGACTGACCGACGCCGATCCGCTCAGCGTCGGCGGTCGAGCCCGCGCCAGGTGGTCGCGTCGTGTCGGACCGGCAGCGATGGGCATCGCGATCCGCGGTCGGTGCGGTACGATGCACGGGCGCACGAGGCCGACCAGGCGTATCGGTCGGGTAGTCTCGCTCCGCTCGTCGTCGCGACGCGCCACACGAGATACCCGAACAGGAGATGCCTTGAGTTTGATGGATCGGTTCCGGATGGACGGCCAGGTGGCCGTGGTGACCGGATCAGGACAGGGGATCGGTCGGGGTATCGCCTGGGGGCTCGCCGACGCGGGCTGCGACGTCGTGCTCAACGCCCGTCGCCAGGGCGATCTCGACGAGACGGCCGCCGGCGTGGTCGAGCGGGGCCGGCGGGCGGTGGTGTTCGCCGCCGACATCCGTGACCGCTCCGAGGAGCTCGCCGATCTCGCCGTCGCCGAGTTCGGTCGGCTCGACTGCTGGGTCAACAACGTCGGCGGCTCCGACGAGAAGCGCACCCGGAGCCTGGTCGACACTCCCGACGAGATCTTCCGGGACATGCTCGAGCTCAACCTCACGACCGCGTTCCAGGGCGTCAAGGCCGCGGTGCGCCACATGGGCGACGGTGGCTCGATCATCAACATCGCATCGGGCGCCGGCATGCGGGGGTCACCATTCACCGGGCCCTACGCCGCCGCCAAGGCCGGGATGCTCAACATGACCGAGACGCTGTCGCTCGAACTGGCCCCGAAGGTCCGGGTCAACGCCGTGTCGCCGGGACCGGTGGCCACCGAGGCCTTCGCCGAGGTACTGGGCACCGGCGGCGCCGAGGACGAGATCGCCAAGACCATCCCGCTGGGCTTCCTCGGCACGCCCGACGACATCGCCGCCGCAGTCGTCTACCTCGCGAGCCCGGCGGCCCGCTGGGTCACCGGCCGCAACATCTTGGCCGCCGGCGGCCGCACCCAACGGGGCTGGCACTACACCCCACCCGAAGACGACTGACCATCATCACCTGACCCGATCACCCAACCCAACGGGGGAGCACATCATGAAACTCGGCCTCAGCGTCGACGAGGTCCTGGCCACCACCAGGGCCGTCCGCAAGCGTCTCGACTTCGACAAGCCCGTCGAACCCGAGGTCATCAAGGAATGCCTCGAGTCGGCGCTCCAGTCGCCGACCGGCTCCAACATGCAGTCCTGGCAGTGGATGGTGGTGACCGATCCCGCCAAGCGCCAGGCCATCGGCGATCTGTACCGCAAGGGCTGGGAGCAGTACGTCACCATGGAGGGCAGCGTCAGCACCGTCGACACCGGCGGTGACGCCGACCGGGCCAAGCAGCAGGATCGGGTGCTGAACTCGGCGGAGTACCTGGCCGAGAACTTCCATCGGGTCCCGGTCATGATGATCCCGATCCTGCCCGGCCGCCTCGACGGCCTCCCGGCGATCGCGTCGTCGTCGATGCTCGGCTCGATCCTTCCCGGTGCCTGGAGCTTCATGCTCGCCGCCCGCGAGCGTGGCCTCGGAACGGCGTGGACCACCATCCACCTGATGCACGAACAGCAGGTCGCCGAGGTGCTCGGCATCGACTTCGAGAACTACACGCAGTGCGCGCTCATCACGTGTGGCTACACCCAGGGCACCGACTTCAAGCCGGCCAAGCGGCCACCCATCGAAACGGTCCTGCACTGGGATTCCTGGGGCGGCAGCGCCCCATGGTCATGAGCGCCCCGAGCACGGCCGCCGAGATCGTCGATGCGTTCCTCGACGCCTTGGTCACCAAGCGCTTCGACGACGCGGTCGCCATGGTCACCGACGACTGCGAGTACGACAACGTCCCGATGATGAAGGTCCACGGGCCCGAGGCCATCAAGGGCTTGCTCGAGCCGATGATGGGCAACTGCAGCGAGATCGACTGGATCGTCCACCGCAGCGCCGCGACCGGCAACGTTGTCATGAACGAGCGCCTCGACCGGTTCTGCACCGACGGGAAATGGCTCGAGATCCCGGTCTGTGGGGTATTCGAGATCACCGACGGCAAGATCTCGCTCTGGCGCGACTACTTCGATCTCAAGACCTACACCGACCAGACCTGACCCACGCCCGGACATGACCTCCAGCCGGACATGAGCGCCGGGCCGCCGCGTCCGATGGCGTTGCTCGCACTCGACGTCGACGGGACGCTCGCCGATTCCACCGGGGTCGTGCGAAAGCGCACCATCGCAGCCGTCGCCGCAGCCCGAGACCGGGGGGCACACGTCGTGGTGGCCACGGGGCGGCCGTGGATGGTGGCCGAGCGCACCGTCGCGTCGCTCGGGGTCGCCGGCTGGGCGGTCTGTTCCAACGGTGCGATGACGGTGCGGATCGACGACGGTGCCGTCGTCCGCAATGTGTTCCTGCCCGACGGCCTGGCGGCCGACGCTGATCCCGCGACTGCGGGACGAGATCGCGGGCATCGGCTTCGCGCTCGAGTTCGAGGCCGGTGCGAAGTCCGAGCCCGGCTGGGACCGTCGCCTCCCGCCGGGCGTGCCCCTGGGCCGACCGGTCGACGACGTCGCTGACCCTGCTTCCCGAGCGTGGTCGCGGTCCGCAAGATCATCGCGTTCCACGACGACTTCGATCACGACGTCGCCGGGCTCGCCGTCCGGCTCCGCGAGACGGTGGACGACACCGTCGTCGTGCAGCACTCGGGTCTGGCGTTCTGTGAGATCGGCGTCGCCGGTGTCGACAAGTCCGTCGCCGTCGCTGAGTTGTGTGCCGACCTCGGCGTCGACCGCGGCGGATCAGTCGTCGCGTTCGGCGACGAGGTCAACGACGCCGAGTTGTTCGACCTGGGCCGGCCACGGTGTCGCCATGGCGCAACGCCGCCGATGCCGCGAAGGCAGCAGCCGACGAGATCGCACTCGCCAACGACGACGATGGTGTCGCGCACTGGCTCGAGACCAACCTCGGATAGCGCAGGGCCGCCAGTAGTAGTGTCGCCCCAGGCGTACGCACCGGGGGGTGAAGGCCGTGAAGGTCGAGCAGTCGTTCTGTCGGTTCTGTCATGCGTTCTGTGGCATCGAGGTCACCGTCGACGACGGTGGGCGTGCCGTCAAGGTCGTCGGCGACGTCGCCAACCCGATGTACGAGGGGTTCTCGTGCAAGAAGGGCCGGTCGCTGCCCGACCAGCACGCCCACCCGGAACGGTCTGCTCCGGTCCGCGGCGCCGCACCGACGAGGGCTTCGTCGACGGTGGCGCTCGACGACGCCATCGACGACATCGCGGCCCGGGTCCAGGACCTGCTCGACACCGACGGGCCCCGCTCGATCGCCATGTACACCGGCACGTTCTCGTTCATGTACGCCACCGGCAACGCCATGGCGAAGGCCTTCATGCAGGCGATCGGCTCGCCCATGCGGTTCTCGTCGGGTGCCATCGACCAGCCCGGCAAGGGCATCGCCAAGGCGCTCCACGGATCGTGGAACGCCGGACCCCAGCCCTTCGACGAGGCCGACACCTGGATGCTCGTCGGGCGCCAACCCCACCGTGTCGATGTGGGGTGGGATCCCGCAGTACAACCCGGCCAAGCGACTGCGCGAGGCGAAACAGCGGGGCATGAAGCTGATCGTCATCGATCCCCGGGTCACCGAGGCGGCGCGGGTGGCCGACATCCATCTCCAGTGCCGTCCCGGCGAGGACCCGACGATCCTCGCGGGGCTACTGCGGGTGATGATCACCGAGGGTCTCGTCGACACCGACTTCATCGCCGACCACGTCGCCGGCTTCGACGAGCTCACCGCTGCGGTCGAGCCCTTCACGCCCGACGTACGTCGAGGCCCGCGCCGACGTGCCCGCCGACCAGCTGCAGGCCGCAGCACGGCTGTTCGCGTCGGGTCGAGTCGGTTCGGTCACCGCAGGAACCGGGCCCAACATGGCCCCGCGTGGCACGCTCACCGAGTACCTGGTCGCCGCGATCCAGACCGTCTGCGGGCGCTGGCTGCGCGCCGGCGACGCCATTCCCAACCCCTATGTGTTGCTGCCGGCGCGTCGGGCCCGGGCGCAGGCCGATCCGCCCGTCGCGTCGCACGGCTACGGCGAACAGCTGCGGATCCGCGGCCTCGGCGACAACGCCGGCGGCATGCCCACCGCAGCCCTGGCCGAGGAGATCCTGCTCGAGGGCGACGGTCAGGTCCGGGCCCTGTTCACCGTCGGCGGCAACCCCGCGGCAGCCTGGCCCGACCAGCTGCTCGCCATCGAGGCGTTGGAGTCGCTCGATCTGCACGTCACGCCTCGACATCAAGATGTCGGCCACCGCCAAGCTCTGCGACTATGTGATCGCGCCGAAGCTGTCGCTCGAGGTCGCCAGCACCACCATGCCCAACGAAGGCATCTGGGGCTACGGCGCCGCCACCACCGGCTACCCGGCGCCCTATGCGCAGTACGCGCCGGCCATCGTCGAGCCACCCGAGGGATCCGAGGTCGTCGAGGAGTGGCAGTTCTTCTACCGGCTGGCCCGACGCATGGGTCTGCAGCTCCGCTTCGCCGGCATCGAGCTCGACATGGCCACCGAGCCCACCGCCGACGAGCTCCTGGACCTGTTGCATCGCAGCAGCCGCATCCCCCTCGACGAGGTCCGTCGGCACCGTCACGGGGCGTTGTTCCCCGATCCCGATGCCATCGTCGAACCCGCCGAGCCCGACTGGGCGCATCGGCTCCAGGTCGGTCACGAGATGATGATGGCCGAGCTCGCCGAGGTGGCGTCCGAACCCCTGACGAGCCACGGCGGTTACTCGCCGGACGCCGAGTTCTCCCACCGTCTGGTCAGCCGCCGCATGGCCGATGTGTACAACTCCTCGGGGCGTGACATCGACGGGCTGGTGGCGCGGTGGCGCTACAACCCGGCCTTCATGCATCCCCAGGACATCGCTGCGTGCGGCTTCGAGACGGGCACCGTCATCGAGATCGACTCGGGCCGCGCCGCCATCTTGGGGATCGTCGAGCCGGCCGACGACGTCAAGCCGGGAGTCATCTCGATGGCGCACAGTTTCGGCGACGTGCCCAAGTACGACGGCGATGTCCGGACCATCGGCTCCAACACCGGCCGGCTCTCCGATGTCGCCGCCACCGGCGATCCCATCAGTGGCATTCCGTGGATGAGCGCCATCCCGGTCAACGTTCGCCGCTCCGATGAGTCCTACAGTCTGGTCTGATCCACTGCGGGAGGACCGACACCGTGACCGACGGCCGAGCCGGCGATGACGACCCCACCACCGGCGACGACTATGTCGACAGCTACGAGGACGTCTCGATGTTCGTGCTGTCCGACGAGCGCGAGCAGGCGTTGCTCGACACCCAGACCGAGTGCGTGTTCATGTGGACCACCGATGCCGGCGATCCGGTGGGCGTGTACATGAACTTCGTCGAACGCGACGGCACGTTCTGGCTCACCTGCACCCGGCGGCGCAAGCGCGTCCGGGCCCTCGAGAAGCGGCCCCGAGGCGCCGTTGCGGTGTCGAGTCGGGGCACCGACATCGGGATCAGTCAGGCCGTCACGTACAAGGGCGATGTCGTCATCCACGACGACCCGGAGACGTTGGCCTGGATGTATCGGGCCCTCGCCGAGAAGGTTCGGCCGGGCGACCCGGAAAAGCAGGACGCCTTCGCGCATCATCTCGACTCACCGGGTCGGGTCGTGATCGAGCTGCGGCCCGACACCCGCATCGGGTTCGACAGCGAGGCCATGTTCGCCAACAGCCCCGCCGGCCCCAGCGCCACCCGCGTATGAGCGCTGGATCGTTGTCGGGGTCCGTATCGGGTCGCGTGCGCGGCGTCGTGGCGTTGCTGGTGCTCGTGGGTATCGCAACGATCCTGTCGTGCGGTTCGGGTGACGACGACGCAGGATCGGCCGACATCGCGGTCGGCGAGGCGCCCGCCGACGACCAGGGCAACGACGAGCCCGGCGGAGCCGACGGCGACGAAGGTGCCGACGAGGCCGATGGTGCCAGCGCCGCCGACGGCAGCACCGACAGCCCCGACGGCGCCGGCGATGCCGAGGACGGCTCGTCCAGCGCCGTCGACTCGTCGCTCGAGGTACCCGAATGGGTCGAGGTCGTCGGGATCGACGAAGCGCTGAACGTGCGCGCCGGTCCCAGTTCGTCGTTCGATCGCGTCGCCCAGGTCCCTCCCGGCGAGACCCTGCGTGTGCTGGGCGGAGCCGAGAGCGACGAGGGTGGTCTCTGGCTGCAGGTGATCTTCGGTGGCGACACCGAGGGGTGGGTGTTCGCGCAGTACACGAGCCAGATCGCCCGACCGACGCCCACGCCGCTCCCGACGCCCACGCCGGTGGGCACGCCGACGCCGCTGCCCGCCGACGACGGTGGGGGAGAGGGAGGCGGCGCCGAGCTGCGCGTGGTGGCGCCCGACGGCTTGAATCTCCGTGACGCTCCCGGTCTCGACACCGAGGTGATCGCCGAGCTCGACGATGGCGATCGCGTCCAGGCCACCGGGCGCACCGACACCGCCGATGGGCGAGACTGGACCGAAGTGCGCGTCGACGGCCGGACCGGCTGGGTCGCCTCGGAATTCGTGCGCTGAACGGGACCCCAGCGGTCCAAAGAGGATGGGGGGGCAGGCAATGACCATCAACCGGGTACTGGTGGCGAATCGGGGCGAGATCGCCGTGCGGATCATGGCGCACCCTGGCGGACCTCGGCATCGGCTCGGTTGCGGTGCACCCCGCCGACGATGCCGGGTCGCTGCACGTTCGATCAGCCGACGCAGCCATCGAACTCCCCGGCGCCGGCCCCGCCGCCTACCTCGACATCGCGGCCGTGATCGACGCTGCGGTGAGGTCGGGCTGCGACGCGGTACACCCCGGCTATGGGTTCCTCGCCGAGAACGCCGCGTTCGCCTCGGCGGCCACCGCACACGGACTGGTGTTCATCGGCCCCTCGCCCGAGGTCCTCGCCCTCTTCGGCGACAAGGTCGCCGCCCGGCGCCACGCCGTCGCCCAGGGTGTGCCCGTGGCCCCCGGCATCGAACTACCCGAGCCGGATTCGCTGACCGCCGCGGCGTCCTTCGTCGACGGCCTCGGTCCGGGCGCCGCCGTGATGGTCAAGGCCGCCGCCGGCGGGGGCGGCCGGGGCATGCGCATCGTCGAGGACCCGGCGGACCTCGCCGAGGCCATGGCCCGCTGTGCATCCGAAGCCGGCGCTGCCTTCGGTGATCCGACGCTCTACCTGGAGGCCCTGGTTCGCAGCGCCCGCCACCTCGAGATCCAGGTCCTCGGCGACGGCAGCGAGCGTCGCCGCGCTCGGCGAACGCGAGTGCAGCATCCAGCGTCACCGACAAAAGCTCCTCGAGATCGCGCCCGCGCCCGGCTTCCACCCCGCAGCGCGGGAGCGGCTGGTCGCCCATGCACTCGACCTGGTTGGCCCGGTCGGCCTGACCAGCCTCGCCACCGCCGAGTTCCTCGTCACCGACGCCCACACTGCCGACGCGACGATCGTCTTCTGCGAGGTGAACGCCCGCATCCAGGTCGAACACACCGTCACCGAGGAGGTCTACGGCGTCGATCTCGTCGAGGCCCAGCTCCGCCTCGCCGACGGCGCGAGGCTGACCGATCTCGCCCTTCCCGAGAGGGCCATCGGAACCGCCGTCCAGGCACGGATCAACTGCGAACGCCTCGACGTGGATGGCACCGTCCGCCCCTCTGGAGGCGCGCCGGTCGGCCTGCGCCTCCCCGGCGGACCGGGCCTGCGCGTCGACAGCGGGGTCGAGCTCGGCGACACCACCAACCCTCGCTACGACTCGCTCGTCGCCAAGGTCATCGCCCACCACCACGATGGCGATCCGGCCCGAGCCCTGGGACGTCTGGCACGTGCGCTGCGCAGCGTCGACACCGGCACGATCGACTCGACGGCGTCGCTGCTCGCCGAGATCTGACGCGCAGCGAGATCGCCGCGGGCGAGCGTGCACACCCGTTGGCTCGACGACCACCTACCCGAGCTGCTCGACGCTGCCGGGCGGCACCAGCCAGCCCCGCCGCCCACCGGAGCCGAGGAGACCGGCGCGACCGCAGGGGCAACGCGCAACGCCGGTGCCGGGGCTGTCGTGGATCGCAGCGACCCTCTGGCCGTCCTCGCCCATGGTCGCGACGCGGCGCTCGCCCACGGGGCCGGCGACGCGCTCGGTGGGCAAGCGGATGCGGCCGACGCCATCGACGGGCACCGGGTACGGGCGCCGCTGCAGGGCACGGTCGTCAGCGTCGACGTCGCCGTCGGCGACGACGTACCTGCGGGGGCACCGGTCGTGGTCATGGAGGCGATGAAGATGGAACACACGCGTCGCCTCCGACGTGGGCGGTGTCGTCGTGGCCATCGACGTCGAGGCCGGCGAGGCGGTCTTCGAAGGCCATCCGCTGGTCGTCCATCGACGCCTCGGCGTGATCGACGCAAGGGTCGCCAGCGCAGTCGACGCCGTCGATCCCGATCACATCCGACCCGACCTCGCCGAGGCCATCGAGCGCCACGAGATCGGCTCGGACCATCGCCGCCCCGACGCCGTCGCCAAGCGGCGCCGGACCGGGCAGCGCACCGCACGCGAGAACGTCGCCGACCTCGTCGACGACGGCACCTACATCGAGTACGGCCCGCTCGTCATCGCGCCGCAGCGCCGCCGCCGCAGCGTCGAGGACCTCATCGCCAACACCCCGGCCGACGGCCTGGTGGCCGGCATCGGCAGCGTCAACGGCGATCGCTTCGGTCCCGACGCGGCCCGGTGCGCCGTCATGTCCTACGACTACACGGTCCTCGCCGGAACCCAGGGCGGCCAGAACCATCGCAAGAAGGACCGCCTGTTCGAGCTGGCGCAGCGGTTCCGGCTCCCGGTGGTGTTCTTCACCGAGGGCGGCGGCGGGCGCCCGGGCGACACCGACGGCATGAACGTCGCCGGGCTCGACTGCCTGGCCTTCGGGCTCTGGGCCGAGCTGTCGGGCCTGGTGCCGCTGGTCGGGATCAACGACGGCTACTGCTTCGCCGGCAACGCCGCGCTGCTGGGTTGCTGCGACGTCGTCATCGCCACCGAGCGCTCCCACATCGCCATGGGCGGCCCGGCGATGATCGAAGGGGGCGGCCTCGGGGTGTTCCGTCCCACCGAGATCGCCCCCATCGACGTGCAGCGCGCCAACGGCGTGGTCGACATCGTCGTCGCCGACGAGGCCGAGGCGGTCGCGGTCGCCAAGCAGTACCTGGCCTACTTCCAGGGCAGCGCTCGGCGACTGGGAGGCGCCCGACCAGCGCCTGCTGCGTCACGCCGTGCCGGAGAACCGGCTGCGGGTCTACGACGTGCGCGCAGTCATCGACACCCTCGCCGACGTCGGCTCGGTGCTCGAGCTGCGCCGCGACTTCGGCACGGGGATGGTCACCGCGCTCGCCCGCATCGAGGGGCGACCCGTCGGCATCATCGCCAACGACTCCACGCACCTGGCCGGCGCGATCGACGCCGACGCCGCCGACAAGGCCGCACGGTTCATGCAGCTCTGCGACGCGTTCGACCTCCCCATCGTGTCGCTCTGCGACACGCCCGGGGATCATGGTCGGCCCCGAGGCCGAGAAGGCGGCGCTGGTGCGCCACGCGAGCCGCATGTTCGTCACCGCCCGCAGCGTCACCGTGCCGACCTGCACCATCGTGTTGCGCAAGGGCTACGGCCTCGGCGCACAGGCCATGGCGTCGGGCGGGTTCAAGTTCCCGATGTTCACCGTGGCGTGGCCGACCGCGGAGTTCGGCGGCATGGGCCTCGAGGGCGCCGTGAAGCTCGGCTACCGCAAGGAGCTCGAGGCCATCGAGGACCCGGCCGAACGCCGGGCGCTCTACGACCAGCTGCGTCGAGCGCCTGTACGCCGTCGGCAAGGGCGTCTCGATGGCCGACCACTTCGAGATCGACGACGTCATCGACCCGGCCGACAGCCGCCGCTGGATCGCCCGGGCCTTCACCGCTGCCGGGCCCACGCCCGCTGCGGAGGCAAGAAACGCCCCATGATCGACACCTGGTGAAGGACTGGGGCAACTTCTCCCTTTCTCCGAGTTCACCGAGCTCGGCCGACGAAGCCAGAGAACGGGAGAAGGATCTTGACCCCGCGTACGACCGCGACGGCGCCTGCGCTTGGCGTTCTCGAACAGGCCGACGCCGCACAGCACCAGGCCGACCAGCAGGCCGAGCCAGATGCCGATGCCGATGTCGAGGCCGTCGACGCGGATCGCGGAGATCATCGTCGCCAGTGGCAGCAGGAACGCCACGATGCCCGCGCCGAGTGCAGCGTGCGACAGCAGCAGGGCAGGGCCGGGTTCGGCCAGACCCTGCGGACGGAGCCGCATGATCGATGCCAGGATCACCGCTGCGCCCACCATCAACAAGATGTAGGACAGTCGGGGACCGGCGAAGTCGCGACCGGCGCCGCTCGAGAAGCCGGTCAGGTCGATGCTGCCGGCGCTCAGCCAGGTCAGGAACGGGAACAGCGCGATGCCCGAGCCCGCTCAGCAGGGCCACGCCGGCGAGTCCACGACGGGTGCCGGCGTCGAGCGACCGCATGCCCGACGGCGGTTCGGCGGCCGAGATCGTCAACAGGCCGATCTGGGGGATGAACGAGGCCGGGAAGTACGCGGCCACGATGGCCCAGCCGGTGCCTGCGGGGAACACCGCGAGCCATCCGACGACGAACCCGATCAGGTTCAGCACCGCAGCGACGCCGAGTCCGATGGTCAGCTGTTCGACGCCGAGACCGGGAGCGACCTGTCGGCCGCCCGGCGAGGCGCATCAGGGCGAGGCCGACGAGCGCCACACCGAGGATGACTGCGACGATCCCGAAGCCGGCACCGCCGTCGGCGGAGAACACGCCCTCGTCGCCGCTCTCGCGCTTCGCCCACGGGGCGATCAGCACGAACAGCAGGTACAGCGAGGCCAACAGCAGGTGGGCCAGTTCGAGAATGCGCTTGAGGTTCACATCCCCTCCTCCAGGTCGCCGCCGAGGTAGCTGGCCTCGAGCAGGTCCTGTCGTTCCATCAGTTCGGCCGCCGAGCCCTCGAGCACGATCTCGCCGTGGCTCATGACGTAGGCCCGGTCGGCCACCTCGAGTGCGAGATGCACGTGCTGTTCGACGATGCAGCACGCCGGCACCGGTGCGATCGGCGATGTCACGCACGAGCGGCAGCAGCCGTTCGACGATGATCGGCGCCAGACCGAGGCTCATCTCGTCGACCAGCAGCAGCTTGGGTTGGGACACCAGCGCCCGGGCCATGGCCAGCATCTGCTGCTCGCCACCCGACAGCAGCCCGGCACGGCGACCCATGAGCGGTCGCAGCGCCGGCAGCATCTCGAGGGCCTGCTCGTAGCCGTCGGCCTGGGTGGACTTGCTGCCCCGCAGACCGAGGCGGAGGTTCTCCTGCACGGTGAGGCCGAAGAACAGCGACCGATCCTCGGGGACATGGGCCAGGCCGCGTCGGGCGACCTTGTGGGGTGAACCGAACACGGTGGGTTCGCCCAAGACGTCGACCGATGCCCTCGAGAACCTTGAGGATTCCCGACACGGTGAGCAGCGTCGTGGTCTTGCCGGCGCCGTTGGGGCCGAGCATGGCGACGACCTCGCCTGCGTCGACGTGCAGGTCGAGACCGCGCACCACCGGCACGCCGGAGTAGCCCGAGGCCAGCCCGGCGATGTCGAGCAGTCGGCCGCCGGTGTGGGCGCCTGCGGTCGGCGTGGTTGCGGTGTCGGTCATCGTCCTGCCTCGTCGTCCTGGCTGCCGGGCCATGGCCTCGCCGGCCTGTGCCTGGACCTCACCTGCCTGTTCGCCCAGATACGCCGCCTTCACGGCCGGGTCCTCACGGATCTCGGCTGGGCGTGCCCTGGGCGATGATCTGGCCGAAGTCCAGCACGTAGATGTAGTCGCACACGCTGAGCACGAGGCCCATGTCGTGGTCGATGAGGAAGACCGACATGTCGTGGTCGAGGAACGTGCGCAGCTGGCGACCGAGGTTCTGGCTCTCGGCGGTGTCGAGACCGGCGGCGGGTTCGTCGAGCAGGATCAGCTTGGGTTGGGCGGCGAGGGCGCGGGCCACACCGACGAGCTTGCGCTGGCCGTGGCTGAGGTCGGTCGGCATCCGGTCGGCCGTGTCGGTCAGGTTCAAGACGTCGAGTGCCCAATCGACACGCTCCTCTACTGCCTTGTCGCGGGGCGTCAGGTGCATCATGTCGAGGACGAAGCTGTACCACTTCACCGGATACCCGGCGACCAGCAGGTTGTCTCGCACGGACAGGTCCTCGAAGAGCTCGAGAGACTGGAAGGTGCGCACGAGCCCGGCCTGGGCCCGTTCGTGAGGCTTGAGCACGGTGATGTCGATGCCGGCGAAGGTGGCGTCGCCGCCCGACATCGGGACGTAGCCGGTGATGGCGTCGATGAAGGTGGTCTTGCCTGCCCCGTTGGGCCCGATGAGCCCGACGAACTGGCCCTCGCCGACGGCGAGATCGACCTTGTCGTTGGCGTTGAGGCCACCGAAGGTGACGGTGAGGCCCGGGTCTCGAGCACGTTTGTGGTGCGCTCATGCTCGCCCTCCTGTGAGGTCCGCGGTGGGTTCGGGTTCGCCGGCGATCTCGGTGATCGGATCGATCGTGAGCGCCGTGTCCTCGGGAGCGAGGCTCGGGTCGCGGCGTAGCCCTGCCTTGACGTGCAGGCCCTGGTCGGTCTGCAGCAGGGCGACGCCTTCGCCGCCGGTGGCGATGGCGTTCACGATCAGCCCGATCGCGCCGACGGCGTTGATGTAGCCCTGGTCGATGCCGGCGAAGTGCAGACCGATGAACTCGGTGATGAGACCACCGACCACGAGGCAGCCGCCGATGATCGGCGCCCCAGCTGGTGGTGATGCCGCCGAGGTAGACGAATGCCAGCAGGGACAGGCCGGCGAACACGCTGAAGTTGTCGGCGCTGACCGCCGGCAGCTTGTAGGCCAGCGCGCCGCCGGCGATACCGGCGATCGCCGACGAGATGCCGAAGCCCAACAGCTTGGACTTCGCGACGTCGATGCCGGCCGCTGCTGCTGCCCGTTCGTTGGCCCGGACCGCGAGAAAGCGTCGACCGACGGCGCCACGTCGCAGGTTGGCGACGGCGACACCGACGACGATCACGCAGATGATCACGAACGCCGTGAACTTCCAGTAGTCGGTGCGGTTGGTGATCGGGTCCTGGGCACCGATGTACTGGCCGAACCACGTCGGTTGCGGGCGTCGGGTTGGTCGAGATCGATCCCTCGCCCATGAGGATCGTGTTGCGGATGAGCACGTCTTCGAGGGCGATCACTGCGGAGAGCGTGACCACGGCGAGTTGCACGCCTCGGATCCGCAGAGCCGGAAGACCGATGAGCAGGCCGACGACGGTGGCGATGACCACGCCACCGAGGAACGACAGCGGGTCGGGCCATCCCGGGCCGCTGTTGATGAAGAAGTCGGCGTCGCGGATCTTGGTGCCGTCTGCTGCGAGTCGGGTGACGACGAACGCAGCGACACCGGCCAGGCTCCACTGGACCAGCGATATCTGGCCGAGATAGCCGACGAGCACGACCAGGCTGTACATGAAGAGGATCGAGATGAGGGTGGTGGTGAGCACCGACTCCCAGTTGGACGTGAAGATGTTCGACAACATGATCGCCAGGAAGACCGCGACGATCAGCCCGACGGTGAGGTTCGGCGTTTGCGGTGCCCGCGGCTGTCGGCCGATGCTCAGCGAGCCGCGTACGGGCAGCTTGTCGCCGCGGAGGAACAGCACGCCGACGATGAACAAGCAGTGGCACGACGTTGCGGACGCCCTCGACGGGGATGACGTCGGGCCACCAGTCGTAGTTGGTGAGCTGGACGCCACCGGATGCCACCATGCCGATCACGACGCCGCCCACGGCGGCGCCGATGATCGACGGAGGTTGCCGAAGAGCGCGGCGCCGAGGCCGAACACGACGAACAGGACG
The DNA here is from genome assembly GCA_963716795.1 of uncultured Acidimicrobiaceae bacterium. Taxonomy (GTDB): domain Bacteria; phylum Actinomycetota; class Acidimicrobiia; order Acidimicrobiales; family UBA8592; genus CAVQUE01. Next base: position 1,378,546 of record CAVQUE010000015.1, read on the forward strand.
AACAGCGACGGCTGGGTCTTGTGCAGGAACACGATGCCGGCGATCCCGGCCAGGACCGATGCCAGCACCCAGTTGGCGCCTGCGAGGAACTGCGGCGAGTAGCCGAGGAGCGCAGCGCCCTTCTCGTTCTCGTCGGCGGCGCGGGTGGCGATGCCGAATCGGGTCTTGGAGTACAGCGCCCAGACGAGAGCGGTGACGATCACCGCAGCGCCGAGCAGCCAGAAGTTCGAGCGGGGGATCGTGCCGCCGAGCATTTCGACGGGTGCGGAGTCGGAACGGAAGCCCCAGAAGCCCTGGTCGGCACGGTTCGCGGATCCGAAGTTCACTGCGAGGATCGAGTTGAGGTAGAGCATGACGCCGATGGAGCCGATGACCTTGCCGAGCGTCGGCGAGTTGCGCAGCGGCCGGAAGACCAGCAGGTGCATCAGCAGTCCGATGAAGGCCGACATCAGCAGCGAGAGGAAGATGACGAGCCACAGCCCGGGTCCTCGCCCACCGAGATGCGCACGGGCAGGTTGTTGATTCGCAGGGTCTGCAGGAAGCCCCATTCGGGGATCGGGTCGAACCAGGGCAGGTAGAGGTTTCCGGTTTCGCGGAGCTCGTCGAAGGTGAAGGCCGCATAGGCGGCGACGGCGCCGTGCGCGAAGTTGATGACGCCCGAACCTCGGAAGGCGACGACGATGCCGACACCGAGCAAGGCGTACAGGCCTCCGGCACCGACGCCGGCGACGAGCGCCAATAGCAGATCCTGCATGAACGGATATCCCCCTGATCGGATGTGCAGGTGTGAAGAGCACGTGGTGCAGGGCGGTCACCGAGGTGACCGCCCCGCACCATGCGTGATGGGTGAGCCGACCGAGTCGACTCACCGGGTGTTCGTGGTGCCTACTCGGCGGCCGGCCGTGGGTAGGCCTCGCCGACCGCGGTCAGCAGCTCCGAGACGTCGAGGTACTCGAGGTCGAGCGGACCGGGGTTGTAGGTTCGCCGTCCCAGACGTAGTAGGTCGTCAGCTTGTTGCAGACCGACTGGAACTCGTCGGCGTTGTCGTGCAGTTCAGCGCCGGGCCGTTGTGGCGGTACAGGTTGCTCTGTTCTGCGAACGCAGCCTGGATCTCGGCTGCGTCGGTCAGATCGCTACCGCCCTCGGCGAGCAGTGACAGCTGCACCCAGGCCGACATGACGACGTCGTGGGCGACCTCCATGAAGCTCGACTGGGGCGACTCGGGCCCGTAGGCGTCGATGGCTTCCTGACGGGCGTTGTGCTCCTTGGTCTCCCACTCGGTCCACAGGTCGGGACGCTCGAAGATCTTGTCGCCGCGCCGAAGTGGGTCCCGACCGAAGCCGGGTTGTCCTCGACGGAGGTGTCACGGCACGAACCCGAGGCCACCACGGTGGCCTCGACGCCCGCTGCCGCGATCGACGACAGGATCTCGTTGCAGTCCGACGACTGGATGCCGAAGAAGATGGCCGGGTTCTCGGCACCTTCGAGGAAGCTGGCGACGCCCTGGACGACGGCGTCGTTGTCCGACGGATCACCCGACGCATCGGGGAAGCCCTGGAACTCCATGCCGATGGTGTCCTCGTAGTACTGGTAGAACCGCTCCTGGGTGTCGGTGTAGCACTCGAACCCGGGGCCGGTGTCGGAGTGCACGACGGCGACCTTGTCGTTCTGGAGCACCTCGGCGCTGTACTGCGCACCCGACGGGAATGCGTTCACGCAGCCACCTTCGGTGGAGATCAGGCCGTCGGTGTCGAAGTCCGAGATGAAGATCGGCACGGTCTGCAGGATCGGGAAGCCGCCACCGAGCAGGGTCGGCCACATCAGCGGGTTGAAGAAGTCGATGCCCTGGATGTGGACCGTCGGGTTCGTGTCGACGATCTCGTTGGCGCAGTTGGTGGCCTCGTTCGGGTCGGCGCCGTGGACGCAGACGTCGATCTCGACCGGGCGACCGTTGATGCCACCGAGGTTCTCGTTGATGTCTTGGACCGCGGCCACGGCACCTTCACGGATGTCGGGGAACGACCCGATCGGGGTGCCCTCGATGTTGGCCATGGTGATGACCACCGGCTCGAGGCTCTCGTCGGCGGGACCGGGCTGGGCGTCGTAGACCGACTCCCAGTACTCCGCACCGAAACCGTTGATCGCATCGTCGGCCAGGCCGGCAGCTGCTTCGCCGCCATCGTCTTCGGCCATTGCTTCGCCGTCGTCGTCGGCGGCTGCTTCGCCGCTGTCGTCTTCGGCCGTTGCTTCGCCGTCGTCGGCGGCTTCGCCGTCGCCGCCGTCGTCACCGGCGAGTACGCCGCTGTCGTCGCCGCCGTCGTCGCTTGCGCCGCTGTCGTCGTCATCGCCGCAGGCTGCGGCGATGAGGGCGAATGCGAATACGATTGCGAGCAACCGCATCAGTGTGGAGTTTCTCAAGGGTCCTCCCCCTCCGTTGTCCTTCTGGACCGACGAACGGTGGGCCGAGAACCCGCACACGCAGGTGACATCCCCCCGAACATCGGCAGGGGGCAAACTAACCGATCAGTTAGTTCGTTGCGAAGTCAGGCCACGTTGCGACCTCGTGTCAGTTGTCGTGAGCCGCAGTCACCACGGCCCGGATCGATGCTGTCGATCCGGGCCGTCGGTAGCGACGGTCGCCGTCAGCGGCGAATGCGGTCTACTCGGGGCCGGGCTTGAGCTCGGTGCCGGCGATGAGGTCGACACCGGTCAGCTCGGGGATGACGTTCACCAGGCTGGTGCCGTCCCACTGATCGATGCTGACCACGGTGTTGCAGGTCGCGATGTAGGGATCGGGAGCGTTGGCACACGAGATCGGCGTCGATCCGAAGGCCGGCTCGTTGTCGGTGGCGGTGAACGCCTCGGCGATGGACTCGGCGGTGACCTCGCCGCCGCTGTCGGCGACCTTCTTCGCCTGGAGCCAGACGTTCATCATGGTGCTCCAGCCGTTGGTGCCGAAGCCCTTGAACAGGTCGTCCTCGCTCATGCCGTATTCGAGGGCCTTGGACTGGTAGATCGAGGCCTCGACCTCGCCCTTGCTCCCCGCTTCGAGGGTGGCGGGGTCACTGATGATCGAGCCGCCGGCGCCGATGAAGTAGATGCCGACGGCGTTGTCGCCGGCCTGTTCCATCGCCGTGAAGTCGACGCAGGCGCCCGAGAGCACCAGTGGGGTCTCCTCGGGCGACCAGCCGAGCCGGGCCAGGGCGTCGACGAAGGTCCAGCAGTCGGCGCCCTGGGCCGAGAAGATGATGACGTCGGGGTCGAAGTCCAACACCTCGGTGGCCTGGGCAGTGACGTCGGCGGAGCCCGGCAGGATCGGCACGCCGATGTGTTCGAGGTCGGGCATCGAGCCCGCACGGGCCGCATCGCCGGGGACGCTGCCGTTGAGGACGTCGAGGGGCTTGGCCTCGAGGTCGTAGTAGCAGACCACGCCCGGCGGCGTGTCGGCCCAGGGAACGGCGACCCGATTGACCTCGATGTCTTCGAACTGGGTGATCTCGTCGGTGGCGAACTGCACGAGGCCGGTGTGCTGGGCCAGGCAGCCGCCGCCGATGGAGAACACGCCGGGTGTGGTGAAGTCGGCGATGGTCACCGGGCTCCCGACGACCGAGGGAATGTCGGATCCCTGGTAGATCGGATAGTGGTTGCCGAAGAAGTTGATCGAGTGCACGGCGATGTCGACACCGTCCGCGGACAGCTCGTTGGCGCAGCGCTGGGAATCGTCGGGCGTGATGGCCATGACGCAGACATCGAGTTCGATCGGGCGCCCGCCGAGTCCGCCGAGCTCGGCGTTGATGAAGGCGGCCGCGGCTTCGGCTCCGGCCGAGGCCTCGGGGAACGATCCGGCCGGATCGCCCTCGGGGTTCTGATAGCCGACCTTGATGGGCTCGCCGGTGGCTTCGCCGACCGGCTCATAGATCGAGGCGTCGAACTCGCCTGCGGATGCAGCATCGCCCTCGGTCTCGTCGGCGGGAGGCGTCTTCGTCGCCTTCGTCGGCCGGTGGTTCCTCGGTCTCGTCGGCGGGAGGCGCTTCGTCGCCCTCGTCGGCGGTTGGTTCCTCGGCGCCGTCGTCGGTGGTGACCGGCTCGTCGCCACCGCCGTCATCGTCGTCGCCGCATGCTGCGGCGATCAGTGCGAACGCAAAGATGATCGCAAGTAGTCGCAACCAACGGTTGTGCATGGTTTCCCCCCCGGGAGTCTGGTCTCTCTCGATGCCCCCCAATGGACACCGGTGGCGGAGCGTAATGCATCCACGGGGGCGATGGGGTATCGCTTGACGCGAACCGGCCGCCGGGGAGGCGGAGCCCTGGCGGCCGGTTGGTGGTGCGCTGGATGCGGGGATGTCGGGTCCCCGCCGAGATGGGACTACGAAGGCCCGGGCTGCAGCTCCGTGCCCGCCACCAGATCGAGCCCGGAGATCTCGGACTCGACCGGAATCAGGTTCTCGCCGTCCCACTGGCTGACGGACACGCTCGAGTCGCACACGGCGACGTAGGGCGCCGGGGCGTTCGCACAGTCGAGCGGGGTCGACGAGTACACCGGTGTGTTGTCGGTCGCAGCGAAGGCGTCGGCCAGGGTCTGGCCGGTGACCTCACCGCCCCCGTCGACGATGATGTTGGCCATCTCCCAGATCTTGATCAGGTTGGAGAAGCCGGCGGTGCCGAATCCCTTGGTGAGGTCGTCCTCGCTCATGCCGTACTCGATGGCCTTCGTCTGGTAGAGCTCGGCCTCGATGCGCTCCTTCGATCCCTCGGGCAGGGCTGCCGGGTCCGTGGTCAGCGTGCCGCCGGCACCCACGAAGTAGATGCCCACAGCGAGGTCGCCTGCCTGTTCCATGGCGGTGAAGTCGACGCACGCGGTCGACAACAGCAGCGGAACCTGGTCCGGCGTCCAGCCGAGCCGTCCCATGGCGTCGACGAAGGTCCAGCAGTCGGCGCCCTGGGCCGAGTAGATGATGACGTCGGGATCGAAGTCGAGCACTTCGGTGGCCTGGGCGGTGACGTCGGCGGAGCCGGGCAGGACCGGCACGCCGATGTGTTCGAGGTCGGGCATGGAGCCGGCGAGCTCGGAGTCGCCGGGGACGCTGCCGTTGAGGACGTCGAGGGGCTTGGCCTCGAGGTCGTAGTAGCAGACGACACCCGGGGGCGTGTCGGCCCATGGGACGCTCACCCGTTCGATCGGCTCGCCGGTGATCTCGGGCAGCACCTGGGTACCGAAGTAGATCAGGCCGGTGTGGGTGCCGAGGCAACCACCACCGGTGCCGATCGAGAACACGCCGGGGGCAGTGAAGTCACCGACGGTGATCGGCGTGCCCACCACCACCGGGATATCCGAGCCCCCGTAGATCGAGAAGTGATTCCCGAAGAAGTTCAGGCTCGAGAACGCGAACTCGACACCGTCGGCCGACAGTTCGTTGGCGCAGCGCTGGGAGTCGTCGGGCGTGATGGCCATGACGCAGACGTCGAGCTCGATCGGGCGGCCGCCGAGGCCGCCGAGCTCTTCGTTGATGTAGTTGACCGCAGCCTCGGCGCCCGTGGTGTACTCCGGGAACGAACCGGCCGGGTCGCCTTCGGGGTTCTGGAAGCCGATCTTGATCGGCTCGCCCGTCGCCGGGCCCCGTGGCGTGAAGTCCGACAGGCCCTCGGCCCCGCCGCTCGCGCCCTCGTCGGCGGGCGGATCGTCGCCCGCGCCGTCGTCGGCCGGTGGGTCCTCGTCGCCGCGTGCCCTCGTCGGCCGGCGGATCCTCGGTCTCGTCGGCCGGCGGGTCCTCGGCGCCGGCGTCGTCCTCGGTGGTGACGGGTCCTCGCCGCCACCGTCATCGTCGTCGTCGCCGCATGCTGCGGCGATCAAGGCGAAGGCGAACAGGATGGACAGCAATTGCAGCCAGCGTCGTGACACGAGAATCCCCCCGGAATCGTGCGGTGTCGCCGTGGTTCGGCGACGCCGTGGTAACGGGGCGCATCGTAGCGAATCGCGTGCAACCATGGGGCATCGCCTCGGGCGATGGTGCCGTGGGTGCTCGCGCTCGGGCGCGGGTCAGCTCGTCGAATCCGACGATCGAGGGATGCGCAGGCTGGCGAGGCCGCCGGGGATCAGCACGGTCACCAGGATCAGCCCGACACCGGTGGCGAGGAACAGGTTCGCCGACGGGGCTGCCGCCGGTGATCAACGCGATGGCCAGGCCCGACGGGGCCAGCAGCCCGCCGATGACGGCCCCGCTGACGTAGCCGACGCCACCGAGGTAGCCGAGTGCCAGCGCCTCGAGCCCGGTCTGGGCCTCGAGGCCGCCGCCGTTGAAGCTGCCTCCGCTCTTGTAGGCGAACATCACCCCGGCGACCGCAGCGAGGAACGACGCGAGCGCCGCGCCGAGGAGCTTGGTGCGGGCGACGTTGATACCCGCGGCGGCCGCGGCCCGTTCGTTGATGCGGACGGCGAGGAAGCGCCGGCCGAGCGAGCTGCGGCGGATGTTCGCGACCATCAGCGCGCAGGCGACCACGAACCCCAGCATCACCAGGCCGAAGATGCGGCGCGGGAACGGGCCGTCGCCGATGATGCCGAGATCGATCCCGAACAGCTCCGGGGAGCGCACCTCGGCGATGCCGCCCTGGCCGACGAAGGTCGGGCTGCGGAAGAAGAGCTGTTCGAACACCAACGCTGCCGGCGAAGGTGACGATGGCGAACTGGATGCCGCGGATCCGCAGCGCCGGGACGCCGATCGTCGTGCCCACCGCCGGTCGTGATGGCGATGGCTGCGATCGGGCCCGAGCGGGAACGGGAGCCCGTCGAGGCGCGACAGCATGAACGCGGAGAACCCGGCGAACGCCAGCTGCGCGAGCGACACCTGCCCGACGAAGCCGGTCAGCACCACGATCGAGAACAGCAGCGTGATCGAGGAACATCGTCTGGATGGTGGCGAGGCGCAGGGTCGGGTCGCCGAAGGTCAACAGCGCCGCGGCGACTGCCGTCGGCGACGAGCCACACGATCGGGTTGGTCGACGGCAGGGGAGCGAACACCTGGAAGCGTTCGAGGATGGTCGCCCGGTCGGGCAGGCCCCGGCCGACGGCGATGAGCGCGCCGACGATCACGACGAAGGGCACCAGCGAGCTGAAGCCGCCGAGGAAGAAGCTCGGGACCTGACGCTGGGCGACGATGTGCACGGCCAGCGCCTCGAAGCTGCCGATGGCGATGCCGGCGAAGAGCGCGACCGGCAGCGACGACAGCCGGGCGGCGAGGGCGGCGCCCAGGGCGGGCACGACGTAGAGGCTGTAGTTGAACGGGTTCACGCCGCAGAGCGAGGTGGCGATGATGCCGACGGCGCTGACCATGGCCGACGCCAGCAGCCAGTTGACCATGCCGATGCGCGTCGGGTCGTAGCCCAGCAGGATCGTGCCCTTTTCGTTGGTGGCCGCGGCCCGCGTCGCCAGGCCGAACCGGGATCGCTGGTACATCACGGCCAGGGCCAGACCGAACACGGCGACGATGCCCGGCCAGCCAGAACCGGTCGACGGGCACGAGGCGGCCGAAGACGCTCGACCGTGCCCGACGGGCAGCAGCTCGGGAGTGCGCACGGTCTGGGTGCCGAAGCTGCGCACGGCGAGACCCTGCAGCACGATGGTGAGCCCGACCGTGGCGATCACCGCGGTCAGCGGAGGCGAGGTCCGCAGCGGCCGGAAGATCAGGAAGTAGACGACGACGGCGATCAGCGACCCCATGGCCAGGGCGATGAGCGCCGCGGGGGCGAAGCCCATGGGGTCGCCGAGCGCGTAGCGGTCGGGGATGAGGATCACCGGCACCAACAGGTCGCCGGTGGTGCGCAGTTCGGCGTAGACCACGGCGGGGAACATGGCCATGGCCCCGATGGCGAAGTTCACCACGCCGCTGCCGCGGTAGACGACGATGACACCCATGGCGAGCGCGCCGTAGAGCGCGCCCACGCCGACCCCGATGAGCAGGAAGAGCAGCCAGGTGCTCAGCACGCGTGCCGCCGAGTCGATGAAGCCTGGCCAGCTGTCCGGGAGGGTCATGGCGTGCTCAGTGCGTGATCGGAAGCATGGTGGGAGGCAGCGGCGGGATCGGAGAGGCCGGCGTCAGCGCGAAGCGCCCCACCGGCACCGGCCGGCGACGTGCGGTTCGGCTGTGCGCGTGCGACGACGTGGCGTGGTGCCATCGGCGGGTGCCCGCCGGAGACGAGCCGGCCCAGAGGATCAGTGCAGCGCCGCGTCGCCGAGGTAGGAGGCCTCGAGGAGCTCGCGGTTGGCCATGAGCTCGGCTGCGGTGCCCTCCATCATCAGCTCGCCGTGGTTGAGGACGTAGCCCCGGTCGGCGACCTCGAGGGCCATGTGCACGTGCTGTTCGACGACGAGCACGCCGGCGCCGGTCTCGTCGGCGATCTGGCGCACGATCGGCAACAGACGCTCCACGATGATCGGTGCCAGGCCCAGGCTCATCTCGTCGACGAGGAGGCACTTCGGGTTCGAGACCAGCGCGCGGGCCATGGCCAGCATCTGTTGTTCGCCACCCGAGAGCAGACCGGCGAGGCGGTTGCGCAGCGGATCGAGCGCCGGGAACAGCTCCATGGCCTTGTCGTAGGCCGCCTGCGTGGGTCTTGCGATCGGCGGGCAGGCCGAGGCGCAGGTTCTCCATGACGGTGAGGTCGAAGAACAGCGACCGGTCCTCGGCGACGTGTGCCAGGCCACGACGCGGGATGGTGTACGGCTTGTCGCCGTCGACCTCTTCGCCGAGGACCGTGACGCTGCCCTCGATGGGTCGCAGCAGGCCCGAGATCGTCAACAACGTGGTGGTCTTGCCGGCGCCGTTGGGGCCGAGCAGGGCCACGACCTCGCCGGCGTCGACGTGCAGCGACAGGTCGCGCAGCACGGCGATGCCGCCGTAGCCGGCGTGGAGGCCGTCGAGTTCGATCAGTCGGTCTGTCATCACTGGTCTCCTGTGTGTCCGAAGCTGGCGCCGGCCTGGGCCTGGGCTTCGCCGGCGGTCTCGCCGAGGTAGGCGGCGATCACCGCCGGGTTGGTGCGGATCTCGGCCGGGGTGCCGTGGGCGATGATCTGGCCGAAGTCCAGGACGTAGATGTAGTCGCAGACGTTGAGCACCAGGCCCATGTCGTGGTCGATCAGGAACACCGAGATGTCCTGGTCGAGGAAGTCGCGGAGGTGGGCGCCGAGCAGCTGGGACTCGGTGGTGTCGAGGCCCGCGGCGGGCTCGTCGAGCAGCACCAGCTTGGGCTTGGCGGCCAGGGCCCGAGCCACGCCGACGAGCTTGCGTTGACCGTGTGAGAGGTCGCTCGGGAGGGTCTCGGACATGTCCTCGAGGCCCATGATGGACATCGCCCACTCGACCTGGTCGCGGTACGGCCGTTCGTTGAAGCCGGGACGGATGATGTCGGTGAGGAACGAGTGCCACTTGGGGCGCTCGGCGGCGGCCAGCAGGTTGTCGCGCACGCTGAGGTCCTCGAACAGCTCGAGGGACTGGAACGTGCGTGACAGACCCGAGGTGCGCCCGGGCGTCGGGGGTCTTGCCGGCGAGGTCGACACCGTCGAAGGTGCAGACGCCGCCCGACAGGGGAGTGAAGCCGGTGATGGCATCGATGAAGGTGGTCTTGCCGGCCCCGTTGGGGCCGATCAACCCGACCAGCTTGCCGACCTCGCAGTCGAGGTCGACGTTGTCGTTGGCGTTGAGGCCGCCGTAGGTGACGGTCAGGCCTCGGGCTTCGAGCAGAGCCATGTCACTTCACCTCGGCGAGTTCGGCGGCGGGTTCTTCGAGTTGATGCGGCGGAAGCTCCAGCGAGTCCTCTTCGCCCAGGGGCTCACGCCCGTAGCGGATCAAGCGGTAGTTGGCTCGCACGAACAGGGCCGAGCCCGGCGCCGAGCAGCGGCATCCACAGCATCGAGTAGGTGTCGACCCGGATCGGCCAGATCAGCCAGCCGATGACGTAGCCGGCGAGCGCGGTGGGCCCGAAACGCTTGGCCCAGTCGATCCACACCTCGCCGGCCTGGGCGAAGCTCGGGGTGAGTGGGCCGTAGCGCATCGACACCGCCATGGTGATGACCCACAACAACGCGAGCCACACGAGCGCTCGCACCACGTTGGGTTCTATGGGGACGTGGTAGAGGAAGCAGCGCCGAGCCGACGAGCAGGACCATGTAGATGGCGCTGAGTTCGGGCCGGGTCCGGCTGCCCTCGGCGTAGGCGTTCTTCAGCGTGGTCGCGCCGGGTATGGCCGTGCAGAGCCCAGTTGCCGGCGTGGCGCATGATGCCGGAGAAGAACGGGGCGATGCCTTCGGGGTGGATGATCGCCGTGACGATCAGGCCGAGCCCGCCGAGCATGCCGACGTAGCGTTCGATGTTGGTCTCGGCGAAGAAGTAGTTCGACGTGATCGGCACCAGCGCACCGGCGCCGATGGCGCCGGCGACGATGCCGCCGTTGATCGAGGTGATCCCGCCCAGGTAGGCGAAGGCCAGGACCACCAGGCTCGCCAGGTACGGGAAGTTCGCAGATGACACCTCGACCTGCTTGAAGGCCAACATGACGCCGCCGATACCGGCGATGCCGGCGCTGATGCCGAAGGCCAGCAGCTTGGTGCGGGCGACGTTGATGCCCGCTGCAGCTGCGGCTCGTTCGTTGGCACGCACGGCGAGGAATCGCCTGCCCGACACCGGCTCTGCGCATGTTCGCGATGGCGATCGCCACGAGGCCAGCACGATCGACGGCGAAGATCACGAACGATGGGTCGCTCGTTCTGTTGGCGCATCGATCGGGCGCCGATGTCGACGCCGAAGAACGTCGGGCGTGTTGACGAAGGCGGGCACGCCGGCTCGCAGCTCGGTGATCTCTTCGTTCTCGAGGAGCAGCGACTGGATGGCGATCGCGGCGGCGAGGGTGACCACGGCGAGCTGCACACCGCGGATGCGCAGGGCCGGCAGGCCGATCAGCAACCCGACCACGACGGCTGCGGCGACGCCGAGCAGCGCGGCGATGGGCCAGGGGAAGTCGGGGCCCGGCACCGGCACGAGGTTCGAGCCGCTGGGCTCGCCGTTGGCCATCATGCGGGCCATGAAGAACGCGGCGATGCCGGCGAGCGACATCTGCGCCAGCGAGATCTGGCCGACGTAGCCGGTGAGGACCACCATCGACAGCATGATCACGCCGAACACCAGCGTCTGCTGGAAGGCGTTGGCGATGATGGTGGTGGAGCCGGAGTTCTCGAAGACGTAGGCGAAGAAGATGGCGACGGTGCCCCAGCACGCCGGCGTGCTGGAAGACCCGGGTGGGCTTGGGTGCCAGCGGCAGGCGCTTCTCCTCGACGGTGCCACGGATCGGCAGGGACTTGCCCCGCAGGACCAGCACGGCGACGATCACGATCGAGCGGGCAGGGTCTGGGGGATGCCGTTCTCGAGGATCGGCGGGAACCAGTCCTGTTGCTGGGACTGCAGCAGCGTCTGCACCGCGCCGACGCCGAAGCCGCCGGCGACCGCGATCGGGATGGACCGCAGCCCGCCGATGAGCGCAGCGGCCAGGGCCGGCACGATGAGGGCGGTGAGGCCGACCGGGGTGATGGCGCCCTGGAGCGGGCCGAGGATGATCGGCCGAGGCGGTGGCCAGCAGCGAGGCCAGGATCCAGTTGATCTTCGGCGAGCCGGTCGGGCGAGTAGCCGAGCAGGATGGCGCCCTTTTCGTTGCTGGCCGCCGCGCGGGTGGCCAGGCCGAAGCGGGTGAAGGTGAACAGCGCCCAGAGCCCGCCGCCGAGGATGATGGCGGCGATCGTGGCGTAGATGGTGATGGTCGGGAAGGTCGAACCCAGACCGAGGAAGTTGTCGATGGAGCCGTCGGGGAAGACGCTCTTGGGCACCGGGAACGAGTTGCCGAAGTTCAACAGCGCCACGCCCTGGAGGTACAGGGCGAGACCGAGCGAGGCGACGACCTTGCCGAGCGGGGCGGCGTTGCGCAGCGGACGGAAGATCAGGGTGTGGGCGGCCCAACCGAGGAAGGCGGCCATGGCCAACGCCAGGACGAGCGCCACCACCATCGGCACCGAACCGCTGTCGCTCAGGGTGATGCGCACCGGCACGTTCAGGTCGTGCGTCGGGCAGGAAGTCGACCCAGGGGAAGAAGAACTCGCCCCGGTTCCAGGCGGTGTCGAAGGTGAACACGCCGTACATGGCCATGGCGCCCTGGGCGAAGTTGATGACGCCCGAGCCCTTGTAGATGACGACCAGGCCGGCGCCCAACATCGCGTAGAGCGAGCCGATGCCCAAGCCGAGCAACAAGAAGAAGATGATCTCCTGCACAGAATCCCCCCGGAATCTGACACGTGCCGCCGTCTGGTGACGGCGGTCACTGCGGTGAGTGTGTCCGTGGTCGACGAGCGGCGCAACCTACCTGTCGGTAGCGGCCGCCCGTGCGGCGATGTCGCAGCCCCGGGGGGCGGGCAGAAGGCCCGCCCCCGGGAACGACGACATGGATCGGTGTGGCTCAGCTGGGTCCGGGCTGGAGCTCGGTACCGGCGACCAGGTCGATGCCGCTGATGCCCTGCTCGATGAGCACCTGGCTGTCGAGCCATCCCACTGGGTCAGGTTGACCAGCGAGTTGCAGACTGCGACGTAGGGTGCCGGTGCGGTGGCGCACGACAGCGGCGTGGAGCCGAACGCGGGCGTGTCCTGGGTGGCGGCGAAGGCCTCGGCCAGGCGACTCACCGGTGACCTCACCGCCGTCGGCGACGATCTGATCGGCCAGGCAGTCCATGGTCATCATGATCGAGAAGCCCTGGGTGGCGAAGCCCTTGAAGATGTCGTCCTCGGTCATGCCGTACTCGAGGCCCTTGGTCTGGTAGATCGTGGCCTCGTCGAGGTCCTTGCCGGGCTCGATGTCGGCGAGATCGTTGGTCAGCTGACCGGCCGATGCCGATGAAGTAGATCGCCGTTCGCCAGGTCTCCGGCCTGCTCCATGGCCGTGAAGTCGATGCATGCACCGGACAGGACCAGCGGGGTCTCATCCGGCGTCCAGCCGAGCCGGCCGAGTGCGTCGACGAAGGTCCAGCAGTCGGCGCCCTGGGCCGAGTAGATGATGACGTCGGGCTCGAAGTCGAGCACCTCGGTGGCCTGGGCGGTGACGTCGGCAGCGCCGGGCAGCACCGGCACGCCGATGTGCTCGAGGTCGGGCATCGAGCCGGCCAGCTCGGAGTCGCCGGGGACGCTGCCGTTGAGCACGTCGAGGGGCTTGGCCTCGAGGTCGTAGTAGCAGACCACGCCCGGGGGCGTGTCGGCCCACGGGACGGCGACCCGGTCGACCTCGATGCCCTCGAGCTCGGGGATGAGCTGGGTCGCCGTGTACACGAGGCCGGTGTGGACACCGAGGCAGCCGCCGCCGCCACCGACGGAGAACACGCCCTCGGAGGTGAAGTCGCCGACGGTGATCGGGGTGCCGACCACGACGGGGATCTCCGAACCCTGGTAGATGGCGAAGTGGTTGCCGAAGAAGTTCAGGCTCGACACCGCGAGCTCGACGCCGTCGGCGGAGAGCTCGTTGGCGCAGCGCTGGGAGTCGTCGGGCGTGATGGCCATGACGCACACGTCGAGCTCGATGGGTCGGCCTGCCGAGGCCGTTGAGTTCGGCGTTGATGTAGTCGACCGCCGCCTGCGCGGCGATCGAGTACTCGGGGAACGAACCGGCCGGGTCGCCCTCGGGGTTCTGGAAGCCGATCTTGATCGGCTCGCCCGATGCCTCGCCGCTCTCCCGCTCGGCGGTTGCGCCGCCGTCGGCTGCGGGTTCTTCGGCCCGTCGTCTTCGGCCGGTTCTTCGTCGCCGTCGTCGTCGGCGGTCTTGGCGTCGTCGTCGCGGGGGTTCTTCGCTCGCCTCTGTCGTCGCCGGCGTCATCCGCCGCCGGTCGATCGTCGGTCGTGGTCGTGTCGTCATCGTCGTCGCCACAGGCGGCGGCGATGAGTGCGAATGCGAACAGGATCGCGAGTAGTCGCAGGAACATGCGGTGCTGCAAGGGTCCTCCCCCTCTTGGTTGTCCATTGCTGGACGCGCGATCCGCTCTCCCCGGAGATGTGACGGTCGACACGCCTGGTCAGCGGGCGACAAGCTAACCGATCAGGTGGAGATTGTCAGCTCGGTTCGCCAGACCGACGCCAGGTTGCAATGAACGACTCGCAGCTCGACGCGACGGCAGCGTGTCGGGGGAGGGCGAACCCTTCCCCGACACGCTGCCGGTATGCGATGGGAGCCCTGGTCTACTCGGGGCCGGGCTTGAGCTCGGTGCCGGCGACCAGGTCGATACCGGAGACGAGCGGATCGACCAGCACGAGTGACGTCCCGTCCCATTGGGTGACGTTGCCGACCGGGTTGCAGACCGCCACATACGGCTCGGGTGCCTGGGCACACGAGATCGTCGGCGACCCGAATGCCGGGGAGTCGTCGGTCGCCGCGAACGCATCGGCCAGGCTCTGGCCCGTGACCTCGCCACCGGCGGCGACGATCTCCTGGGCGCGAAGCCAGGTGTTCATGAACAGCGACCAACCCTGGGTGCCGAAGCCCTTGAACAGGTCGTCTTCGCTCATCCCGTACTCGATGGCCTTCGTCTGATAGATCGTGGCGTCGAGCAGGTCCTGGTCGCCCTCGATGGTCTCGAGGTCGCCGGTGACCTGGCCCGGTGAGCCGACGAAGTAGATGCCCTCGGCGAGCTCGCCGGCCTGTTCCATGGCCGTGAAGTCGATGCAGGCACCCGAGAGCACCAGCGGTGTCTCGTCGGAGCTCCACCCGAGCCGCCCCATCGCGTCGACGAAGGTCCAGCAGTCGGCGCCCTGGGCCGAGTACATGATGACGTCGGGATCGAAGTCGAGCACCTCGGTGGCCTGGGCGGTGACATCGGCAGAGCCGGGGAGCACCGGCACGCCGATGTGCTCGAGTTCCGGCAAGGTGCCGGCGAGTTCGGAGTCGCCGGGGACGCTGCCGTTGAGCACGTCGAGGGGCTTGGCCTCGAGGTCGTAGTAGCAGACGACGCCAGGAGGCGTGTCGGCCCATGGGACGCTGATGCGGTTCGGTTCGACACCCTCGATCTCGGGAACGATCTGCGTCGCCGTCATCACCATCGCGGTGTGGGTGCCGAGGCAGCCACCGCCGGCACCGACGGAGAACACGCCCTCGGAGGTGAAGTCGCCGACGGTGATCGGGGTGCCGACCACGACGGGGATCTCCGAACCCTGGTAGATCGGGAAGTGGTTGCCGAAGAAGTTCAGGCTCGACATCGCCAGCTCGACACCGTCGGCGGAGAGCTCGTTGGCGCAGCGCTGGGAGTCGTCGGGCGTGATGGCCATGACGCACACGTCGAGCTCGATCGGGCGACCGCCGAGGCCACCCAACTCGGCGTTGATGAAGGCCACCGCTGCTCGCGCGCCCTCGGAGTACTCCGGGAACGAACCGGCCGGGTCGCCCTCGGGGTTCTGGAAGCCGACCTTGATGGGCTCGCCGGTCGCCTCGCCCTGGGGTGCATAGCGATCAGCGAGGTCGCCGCCGGCTGCGGGTTCGCCGCCGTCGTCTTCGGCCATCGCGTCGTCGCCGTCGTCTTCGGCCATTGCGTCGTCGTCGGTGGCGGGCTCTTCGCCGTCGTCGGCGGGTGGCTCGTCGCCGTCGCCTCCGTCGTCGCCGGTGTCATCAGCCGCCGGTGGATCGTCGGTCGTGGTCGTGTCGTCGTCGTCGCCGCACGCGGCGGCGACGAGTGCGAATGCGAACAGGATCGCGAGTAGTCGTAGGAACATGCGGTGCTGCAAGGGTCCTCCCCCTCTGGTTGTCCATTGCTGGACGCCCGACCGCTCTCCCCCCGGAGATGTGACGGTCGACACGTCTGGTCAGCGGCGTCAACCTAACCCAGTTCGCCCCATGCGGTCGGTCGGCTCGTCGGAGCCTAGGGTCCCGCTCGCGCTCCCGCTCGTCGCGTTCGCGGTAGTCGCCGAAGGCGCGGTCGCGTTCGGACAGGCTCTCGGTCAGGTCCCGTTGGCCGAGGCTCGCCATGTACTCGGCGCTCGACGGCTGGTGGAACCCGAGTGCCTGGATGTCGGCGGTGGCCCGGATGCCGTTGCGGATGCCCATCGCGTCCATCGCCCGGTGCGCCGCCCGCTTGTTGAGCGCCAGCAGATCGGGTGGGATCTTGGCGATCCGTTCGGCGATGGCCAGCACCTCGGCGTCGAGGTCGGCTTCGGGGAACGCCCGGTTGGCCGCCCCGGCGGCGACGGCGTCGACGCCGGACATGTGGTCGCCGGTCAGCAGCGCCTCCATGCCGCGGCGCAGGCCCATCATCCACGGTTGCCACGTCATGTCCGGCGGCGACATGAGCCGAACCGGCGGGTAGCCGATCTGGGCGTCCTCGGCGACGTAGATCAGGTCGCACGCGTTGGCGAGCTCGGTGCCGCCGGCCAGACACCAGCCGTGCACCTGGGCGATGATCGGCGTGGCCATGTCCCACATCTCGAACCAGTTGTTGACGACGTGGCGGCTCCACCAGCCGTCGACCTTGGCGATCGAGCGCTCGACGTCACGGTTGGGCGACGCCAGGTCGTAGCCGGCCGAGAACGCCGGTGCCCGATCCGCGGATGATCATCACCGAGACGTCGCGGGCTCGATCGCCGGCTCGCAGCCCCTCGAAGAGCTGGCCACGCAGCGCGTCGTTCATGGCGTTGCGCTTGGCCGGCCGGTTGAGCGTGAACCGTCGCACCAGCGGTGCGGGATCGTCGATCAGGACCGCCGGGTCGTTGCCGCTGTCCGGCATCAGCCCAGCTCCCCGGCGAGGTAGGCGTCGCGCAGGCGCCGCTTGTTGATCTTGCC
The DNA here is from genome assembly GCA_963716795.1 of uncultured Acidimicrobiaceae bacterium. Lineage (GTDB taxonomy): Bacteria > Actinomycetota > Acidimicrobiia > Acidimicrobiales > UBA8592 > CAVQUE01. The sequence goes on from CAVQUE010000015.1 coordinate 1,395,383, forward strand.
CATCGTGGTGCGGCCCAGATCGTCGACGAGCTCGTAGGAGCGCGGGCACTTGTAGTGGCTCAGCCGCTCGCGCAGCCAGGTGGCGAGCTCCGCGAGATCGGGCGGCGATGCCGGGTCCTCGGCCATCACCAGGCATTTCAGTTCCTCGCCCATCTCGGGGTGCGGCACGCCGATGCAGGCGACGTCGGCGATGTCGGGCCGGTCGATCAGGAGCTGTTCGGCCTCGGCGGGGTAGATGTTGACCCCGCCCGACACCACCATGTCGCTCGAGCGGTCGGTGATGTAGACGTAGCCCTCGTCGTCCATGTAGCCGATCTCGCCCAGGGTGAACAGTCCCGGTTCGGGATTCGACGCCGCGGTCTTCTCGGCGTCGTTGGGGTACACGATGCCCGCGTCCGGTGGCGTCGCGGAAGAACAGCTCGCCCTCGGTGTTGGCGGGTAGCTCCTGCGAGGTTCTCGTCGAGCACCGAGCGCGGTGAACGGCGGGATCGCCCGGCCCACCGAACCCTGGTGGTCCATCCACTCCTCGCTGGTGATGGCGCACACCGTGCCGACCTCGCTGGCGCCGTAGGCGTCGCGGAACACCGGTCCGAACCACTCGATCATGTCGCGCTTGACGTCGACGGGGCACTTGGCGCCGGTGTGGGCGATGAGCTTCATCGAGGACACGTCGTAGCGGGCCTTCACCTCGTCGGGCAGCGCGAGCATGCGCACGAAGTGGGTCGGCACCATGACCGTGGACTCACAGCCGTAGTGGTCGATCGCGGCGAGGGTGGCCTCGGCATCGAACTTGGCGAGGATGACCGACGGGATCCCGGCGGCCAGCAGGCGCATGCCCGACAGGGGGCCGGTGTGGTACATCGGCCCGACGACGAGGTGAGTGCCGAACGCGGCGAAGCCGCCCTGACGGAGCGCGTCGAGGTGTTCGACCATCGTGGCGCCGCCGGCGAACATCGTCGGCGGCAACTCGGTGCCCTTCGGTCGACCCGTGGTGCCCGAGGTGTAGAGCAGGTTGGGCAGGGGCACGACGTCGTCGGGCGGGTCGTGGGTCGAGCCCTCGGCCAGCCAGTCGTGCCAATCGATGATGGCCGGCGCATCGCCGTCGGCGAGATCGCCCAGGTCGACGCCGGCGCAGTTCCATCCGACGACGGTGGCCACGCCGGCATCGCTTGCGGCCTGCACACCGCGCACGGCGGTCTCGGGGCCGACGAAGACGATGGCGCTCTCGGAGTCGTCGAGGATGTAGGCGGCCTCGTCGGCGGTGAGATGGAAGTTGACCGGTACCGACGACGCGCCGCCCAGCAGCGCCCCGAGATGGGCGAGCGCGGTCTCGGCGGCGTTCTCGGCGAAGACGGCGACCCGGTTGGCCGGGCCCAGGTCGGCGGCGAGGATGCGATTGCGCGCAGCGGTTGAGCGCCTCGTCGACGTCGGCCCAGGTGAGCTCGGTGTCGGGAGCGCGCAGGGCGATCTCGTCGGGGGCGTCGGCGGCACGGGTCTTCGCGAACTGCGGCATGGCGTCAGTCTGTAGTGCGTACGGCGACCCGGCGCAATCGCGTGCTCGCAGCCGGGGCGGCCAGCGATGCCAGCCCGTCGGGGCGGAACACCGCCATCGCGATCATCGCCAGACCCGAGACGGCCTGGCGCAGGATCTCGCCTTCGCTCGAGCTCTGTGACAACACGCCGCCGGGCGCGAGCAGCGAACCGATCGCGACACCGGCGAGGCGACCGACGCCGCCGAGGAACAACAGCGCGAGGTTGGCGATGCCGCCCAGTGCGGTCCAGCTCGACACCTGCAGGATGGTCTGCTGGTAGGCGATGAGGACGCCGGCGATACCGGCGATGCCCGACGCGATCCCGAAGCCGAGGAGCTTCGCGCGGGTGATGTCGATGCCGGCTGCGGCGGCCGAGCGTTCGTTGGCCCGGACGGCCAGGAAGCGTCGTCCGGTGATGCCGCGACGCAACCCGATCACGGCGAGCGACAACACGACCAGCCAGATGGCGCAGAAGATCAGCAGCGGTGTGCGGTCGCTCAGGCCCTGGTCGTCGATGGTCGGGGGCGAGGTCGATGCCGAACCACACCGGCGGCGGCACCGAGGTGTTCGATCGGGCACCGGGACCGAGGAGGGCCTCGTTCGCGAGGATGAGCTCGCTCGCCGCCACGGTCGCAGCCAGCGTGACCACGGCCAGCTGGATGCCACGGATGCGCAGCGCCGGGACCGCGACGAGCAGTCCGGCCGCCACGGCCACGGCCACCCCACACAGCGCAGCGAGCGGCGCCGGCAGCCCGGGCCCTTCGAGGACGAACGGGTTGAGGCCATACCGCTCGCCGTCGGCGGCGAACTTGGTGCCAGGTAGGCGGCGACACCGGCGAAGGCGAGGTTCGCGAGCGACACCTGCCCGAGGTAGCCGACCAGCACCACCGACGACAGCATCAGCACCGCGGCGATGAGGGTGGTGACGACCTTGCCCTCGGTGAGCGGCGAGGCCGAGGTGACGATCCACGCCATCGCCGCGACGAACACGGCGATCCCGACCCAGGCCCGGTTGTTACGTGGTGCGGCCGGGTGGGCCTCTTCGACGCGGGCGCTGCGGATGGGCAGCGCGTCGCCGCGGAACCACTGCACGGCCACGATCAGCAACAGGGGAATGGCCTGACGGACGCCGCCCTGGGGCAGGACGTCGGGCCACCAGCTCTGCAGGGTCAGCCCGGCGGCGGCGCTCTGGACGACGCCGAGGATCACGCCGGCGACGGCGGCCACGAACGGTGCGGTCAGGTTGCCGGCGAGTGCGGCGCCGAGAGCCGGGACGACGAGCAGGATGTAGTTGCTCGGGGTCAGGGCGACGACGTCGAGGAACAAGATGCCGGCGAACCCGGTGACCATCGTCGACAGGACCCAGTTCCAGGTCGCGATGCGCGACGCCGAGTAGCCGAGCAGCGACGTGCCGAGCTCGGAGTCCTCGATGGCCCGGGTGGCCAGGCCGATGCGGGTGGTCCGGTAGTAGATGCCCGCTGCCGCCCCGAAGACCACGGCGATGACCGCGAGCGCGATGCGGTCATAGGGCAGGTCGACGCCGAGTCCGAAGATGTCGTCGATGCTGCCCTCGGGCAGGATGCCCGGCACGTCGCGTGCCTGGGCGCCGAAGTGGAACACCGCGATCGACTGCAGGTACAGCAGCACGCCGAGCGAGCCGATGACCTTCGAGATCGGGGGTTTGTGGCGCAGCGGCCCGAACACCAGGACCTGGACAGCGACGCCGAGCAGCGCGGCCATGGCCAGGCCACCGACGAGGGCGACCATCTCGGGTGCTGGTCCGTCCCAGAGCCGGATCTCGACGGGGATGTCGATGGGCCCGGGGACGAAGTCGAACCACGGCATGAAGACGGTGCCGTCGGTGCGGAGTGTGACGAAGGCGTACGCCGGGTACATGGCCCGGGCGCCCTGGTCGATGCTGATGAGCCCCGAGCCCTTGTGGCCGATGACCACGCCCAGCGCCATGAGCCCGTAGAACCCGCCGATCCCGAGGCCGAGCAACCCGAGCGCGAGCAGGTCCGACACCGGCCGGAGAGTACTGGGGTCAGTGGGTCAGGCGGCCAATCGCCGCCAAGGGCGTCGTCGAGGAAGGCACGCACCGCAGGTTCGCGACCGAACGACAGGTGACTGCCGGGGTACCAGCACACGTGGGGGTCGTCCCAGTGCTCGATCAGGGCGGCGACGTTGCCGGGTCGGACCCACCGGTCGACGAGGCCGCCGAAGACGAAGCGGTTGTCCACCGGGACGATCGGGTCGATCGCCAGTGGTGACACCACGCTGGTGACCCGTTCGAGGCTGTTCCACGACAGGCCCCACTGCTCGTAGAACGGCGGCAACATGCCCTCGACGTTGCGGCGCATGCCGCGGGCCAGGTCGGGTTCGGGGACCCCGGCGATGACGCAGGCCTGGTCGCCGTCGAGCGTGGCGGTGAGCGCGACGATCATCCCGCCGAGGCTGATGCCCCAGGTGCCCACGGCCGGGGCGGCCTGGTCGGTGCGGATCCAGTCGAGGAGGCGGCGGAGATCCCAGGCGGCCTGGGCCCCGAGGTGCACCAGGTTCATGGCGCCGCTGAACATCACCCGGTCGCCGCTCATGCCCTCGCGGCGCGGCCCGTGCAACGGTGCGACGTTGACCGCGACGTTGAGCCCGAGCTTCTCGTGCAGGCGCCGGACACCGAAGGTGCCGAAGTCGGTGAACGGGAAGCCGGTGCGGTACCCGTTCTGGCAGACGATCCACGGTCGCGGTGGGCCGGGGTGACGCAGCAGGTATGCGGTGGCGGTCGCGTTGCGGCTGTAGCTGAGCCAGCGGTCGCGGCCCGGTTCGTCCTCGTGGGGCACGTAGCGGCTCGGCATCCGCAGCCGCTCGTAGCTGACGCCCAGATCGCGCCGGTTGGTGATGGTGATCTCGCCGGGGGTCGGGGTCGGCGGGTCGAGGTGGTAGCTGGCCGGGTCGCGCAGCCAGCCCCGCTCGGAGAACAGGTCGAGGCCCTCGCCGAGTTCGTCGCGCAGGCGCCGGCGGAAGTCGGTGCTGGGGAGCCGCATGCGGCTCATGGCGATCTCCTGCTGGAGCAGGTATTCGTCGATCCACCACTTGGCGATGGTGGAGGGCCGGACCTCCGGGGTCGGGAGGTCGGACTCTCGATGGCCGCGGACCCATTCGCGGATCGGGCCCGGCATGGTGCGGCCGACCTGGCGGGCCACGGTGTCGAAGAGCATCGAATCAGTGTGCCACGGGAGGTTCCGCGACCCCCGATCGCCGTGTGACCTGCGCCACAGTGCCAGCTAGGGTGGCGCGCGATGAAACAATTGAGTGGGCTCGATGCATCCTTTCTGTACCTCGAGACGGGATCGTCGTTCGGTCACGTCAACAGCCTGGCGATCTACGAGCGCCCCAAGGGAAAGAAGTACAAGGACTTCTCGCCCTACGCCGCATGTCGAGCGCAGATCGAGAGCCGGCTGGCGCTGCTCGAGCCGTTCCGGCGGCGCATCGTCGAGGTGCCCTTCGGGCTCGATCATCCGTGGTGGATCATGGATCCCGACTTCGATCTCGACTTCCATCTGCGCCACATCGCCATCCCGCCGCCGGGCGACGACGAGCAACTCGGCGAACAGATCGCCCGCATCATCGGCCGTCCCATGGACCGCAGCCGGCCGCTGTGGGAGATCTATGTGCTCGAGGGTCTGTCGTCGGGCAACTTCGGGGTGCTCACCAAGCTCCACCACGCCACGATCGACGGGGCGTCCGGGGCGCAGTTCGCGTCGATCCTGTTGGATCCCGAGCCCGACACCACCCGTCCCGGCGAGGTCGACGTGCCCGATTGGCGCACGCGAGTCGATGCCGAGCGACGCCGAGTTGTTGGCCCGCACCGCCGGCCAGCTCGCGAAGCGCCCGATCAAGTTGGTGCGGCTCCAGGTCCGGGCGTTGCGGACGCTGGCCGACATCACCCGCAACGAGGGCTTCAACGTGATGGCCGACATCGTCGGCCGTCCGATTCCCGGGCCGGTCGGCGATGGTGTCCGGCGGGTGCTCAACGGCATCGGCCCCGACGAGCCCGTCGACATCGATGCGCCGCCGCCGCTGCCGGCGGGTTCGGCGCCGCCCACACCGTTCAATCAGTCCATCACCCCGCATCGTCGCTTCGCGTTCCGTTCGGTGCCGTTGGCCGACATCAAGAAGATCAAGGCCACGCTCGGCTGCACCGTCAACGACGTGGTGATGGCCGTCTGCGCCGGTGGACTCCGTCGGTATCTGGCCGACCACGACGCGCTACCCGACCAGCCGCTGATCGCCGGGATTCCGGTGTCGATCCGTACCGGCGACGAGGACGACCCGTGGACCAACCGGGTGTCGTCGATCTTCGCGCCGCTGCCCACCGACCTCGACGATCCGCTCGCCCGGGTGGCGGCGGTCAATGCGGCGATGATCGGCGGCGAAGGAGCAGTTCGACCTCATCCCTGCGGATCTGTTGGTCGAGGCCTCGAACATGATCCCGGCAGGCCTCGCCACCCGCGCCGCACGCCTGGCCACCCGGTTCCGCCTGGGCGACCGGATGTCGCTGCCCATCAACCTGATCATCTCCAACGTGCCCGGTCCCCGCGAGTCGCTGTACATGGGCCCGGCCCGTCTGGCGCACTACTACCCGGTGTCGACCGTCGTCGAGGGCCAGGGCCTGAACATCACGGTGCAGAGCTACTGCGACGTGCTTGGACTTCGGCCTGGTGGCCTGTCGCGAGCTGGTGCCGGACCTGTGGACGTTGCTCGACTACTGCATCGACGAGATCGACGTGTTGTTGGCCGCGGAGGTGCCCGACGCAACCGGCTGAGCCGGCCGGTCACAGGATGCGGGTGGCCTCGCTGCCTGCGGGCCGCGCCACGAAGTTGAAGCCAGGAAACGGGTAGGTGCCGGCCAGCACGAAGGCGTCACGGCTCATCGGTCCGCGTCCGAAGACGTGGTCGCGGACCAGCCAGATGTCGTAGCCGGCGGCGACGAGGAAGTCGTAGAGATCGGGCCGGGTGTAGCCGAAGGCCGCGAGCCCGGAGTCCTCGGCGCATTCGAAGACGATGACCGGCCGGTCCCGTGCCAGCAGCTGCTCGGCGCCGCGCAGCGCCGGGAGCTCGGCGCCCTCGACGTCGATCTTGATCAGATCGATCCGCGGTGCGGCGTTGTCGTCGCCGTTCCGCTGTCGCCGCTCGTGAAGAACAGCCGGTCGAGGGTTTCGCACGGGACGTCGTAGGGGCGGATGGCGCTGCGCGATCCGGGGTTGTCGGGGTCGTCGGCGACGGGACGACGCAGGCTGGAGAATCCGGGTTCGTCGATGGTCTCGTAGAAGGTCACCGTGCCCGGCTCGTCGCTGACGGCGACGGCGCGGACGTCGACGTCGGGCCAGCGTCGGCTGAGCAGCGCCGCCTTGGCGGGGCTGGCCTCGACGGCGTGATGGGTGCCATGGGGGGCCGCGCCGACCATCAGGGCCAGCATCGAACCGACGTGGCAGCCGACGTCGATGCAGTTCGACGTCGGGGTGAGCAGGTCGGCCATGAGGGCGTCGAGGCGGCTGCTCTCGTGCCACAGGTCGGCCAGTTCGGGGTGGCGGCGTCGGGTCGGCCAGTGCCGGACCCACCGGAGCGTCTCGAGCACCGGTTGGGCAGGGCGTGCCGGCGAGGCGAACCTTCCAGGCGAGCGTCGAGGTGGTGCAGCAGTCATGAGGGCTCCCGTAGGCCGTGCGACCCGTGTCCGCGGCGAGCACGAGCGGAGCGCCGATCGGAACGTAGCGCATCGGACCTGGAGACCGGCACACGATCGACCACGCCGGTGTGGATCTGGCACACTTGGCCCATGTCCGACAACCATGGCGGCGGGCCGGGCACGGCGACCGACGAGGACTCGGCGCGGGCACCCCCTCGTTGGCCGTGTACGTGTGCACGCATCGGCGCAACGACCACCTCGTGCGCACCATCGATTCGATCATCGCGGCCGCCAAGGCCGCCCACGGGCGCGTCCGGGTGGGCGTCGTCGTGGTCGACGACAATCCGGACGGGTCGGCGCGAGCCGGTGGCCGAGCAGTTCGAGGCCAGCGGTCTCGACCTCGGCGTGCACTACCGCCACTCGGGCGCACAGAACATCTCCAAGGCTCGGAACCTGGGCATCGCAGCGGCGATGGAGCTCGCCGACTGGGTGGGCATGGTCGACGACGACGAGATCGTCGACGAGGAGTGGGTCGATCAGCTGTTCGCGGTCGCCGAACGCACCGGCGCCGATGCGGTGACCGGCCCGGTCTTCGTCGAGTACGCCGACGACGCGCCCGGCGTGGCTGCACGACCAGCGCATCGGCCGGCTGTTCGAGGCCCCGCAGTCGGTCGACGGGGCGCTGGTCGATCACGCCAGCACCGGCAACTCGATGATCGCCACGGCCTGGCTGGCTGCGCACCCGACCCATCGCTTCCGCGACGACCTCGGGACCTCCGGCGGCGAGGACATGGTGTTCTACCGAGCTGCGATCGGCGCAGGCCTCGAGGCGCGCTACGCTCTGCATGCCGCGGCACGCGAGCTCGCGCCGCCGGAGCGGTCGACGTTCGACTACGTGCTGCGCCGGTCGCGTGTGGATGGGCAACACGACTGCGGTGACCAACCTCGAGTCGGGTCTCGCAGGTCGGGGCCGTCTGGCGGCGCGTGCGGCGAAGTCGATGGTCGTCGCCGCGGCCTATCCGCTGCGGCGGCTGATCCGGTTCCGGCCCCCCGAGCTGCGCTACACCGCGGCCCGATTGGCCCATGCCGGTGGGTTGGCGTCGGGCCTCGTCGGACACCGCCAACGACCATCGGTGACAGGAAGGCATGACCATGGCGGGATCATCATCGACACTCGGGACCTCGTTGCTCGCGTCCGAACGCGACGGGCTCGACACCCGACGCAACCAGGTCGATCGTCTGGCGGGCCGCGTCGGGCTGTCGTCGCGTGTGCATCAGCATCGCGGCGGTGTGGCGACGATCATCGGGTACCACTCGGTCGGCGATCCGCTCGGGGTCGGCGGCGACCCGCGCATGGTGTTGTCACCGGCCGACTTCGGCGCCCAGATGGAGTTCCTGGCGTCGAAGCGCCGGGTCGTGTCGCTCGATGCGCTGCTCGCGACCCTCGCCGCCGGGGATGCTCCCGCTCGGGGCACGGTGGTGCTGACCATCGACGACGGCTACCGCGACACCCTCACGACGGCCCTGCCGATCCTGCAGCGGCTGGGCCTGCCGGCGACGGTGTACCTGTCGGGTGGATTCATCGGCGGATCTCGGGTGATGCCCGTCGACGATCTGTACTGGTCGATCACCCAGCGGCGCCGCCACGAGCTGCCCGACGCCCTCGTCGCCGAACGGGTCCGGGATCGATCCGTCGCTGCGCACGCTGACGCCGGACACCGAACGTCGGGCCTTCGACGTGTTGGCGACCCGGACCATCGACCTCGCGCCCGACGAGCGCGACGCCGAGCTCGCGTCGGTGCGCGATGCGCTCGATCCCGCCGATCCGCCGCCCGCACGGATGATGACCTGGGACGAGGTGGCGACGCTCGGGCGCAGCGCCCGAGATCACCCTGGCCATCCATCCCGCACCGCCACGCGGACCTGCGGGCCTTCCCGGACCTGCTCGACGACGAGTTCTGCGCGACCCGCGACGCCATCGAGGCGGCCACCGGCGTTCGACCCCTCGACACCTCCTACGCCTACAACCGTCAGGGCCCCGGCGCTGCCGCCCGTGTCGCCGAGCTCGGGTTCCGATCGGCGCTGGGCGCAGGTGCGTCGCGCGTGGTGGCGGCGGGCACGTCGCCGTTCGCATTGATGCGCATCGACGGCCCCCGAGACCTCGACCTCCTGCGAGCCTGGACCCTGTGACCAGCCGCCCGCGGCGATGCGCATGATCGGCTACCTGGGCCGGCGCGATGTCCGCCTCGTCATCGGGCTCGTCGGCCTGACCATCGGGATCATCGGGCTGCTGTCGTCGCTGCGAGATGTCGACGACGCCGACGACGACGCCGGCGATCCTGTCGTCGAGGACACGACACCCGATGATGGCGGCGCAGCACCCGCCGATCGCCGCACCGCCGACTCCCGACGCCGCTCGACCCCGACGCCCGGCCCCGACGCCCCGGCCCCGACCGCCGACGCTGCCGTCGATCGAGGACCGGTACCGCTTCCGCGCGCTCGAGGTCGGCGGCGGGGGATGGGTCACCGGCATGGAGATCCACGATTCGGGTCTCACGGTGGTGCGCACCGACGTCGGCGGCGCGTTCCGCTACGACCCGGCCACCGCCCGATGGCAGCAGATGCTCATCCTCGGCAATGTCGAGGATCCCGAGCCGGGCGACTACCAGGTCGAATCCATCGCCATCGCGCCGAGTGACCCCGACCGGCTGGTACCTGGCCGTCGGCGACACCGTCGAGGACCGCACCGGACGGGTGCTGCGCTCGGTCGACGGCGGCGTGACCTGGACCGCGAGCGAGCAGTCGTTTCCGATCGCCGGCAACATCGAGTGGCGGACCGGCGGTGAACGGCTGTCGATCGACCCGACCGACCCCGACATCGTGTGGCTCGGCACCCGCACCGATGGTCTGTGGCGTTCCACCGACGGTGGGGCCACGTTCACCGCGGTCGAAGGCATCCCCGACGGGACCGGCATGGCCCGACGGCGTTGCGTCGGGTATCGGCTTCGTTGTCGCCGACGTCGGCGCGGTGTACGTCGGCGTGGCCGGCTCCGGGGTGTGGCGTTCCACCGACGCCGGCGCGAGCCTGGGACCAGCTGTGGGAGGCCACCGGCGTTGCCCTACGACGCCGAGATCGACGCAGCCGGGCGTCTGTGGGTGACCGAGATCGACGGCTCGGGCGTGCAGCGCTTCGATCCTGCCACCGGCGAGGTGGCGACCCTGCGACCCGAGGGCGAGCGCGAGTACGCCACCGTCGCCACCCACCGCAGCGATCCGGGCGTGGTCGATCGTCACCGGCCGCGATGTGGTGGAGGGGCGGCAGATGTGGCGCAGCGTCGACGGCGGCTCCTCGTGGGAGACGGTCGGTGTCGAGGTCGACTGCGCGAGCCAACACCTGGGTCGAGGAGTACGGGTCGGGGTACCTGTCGGTGTCGTCGCTGGAGTTCGATCCGCTGGTGCCCGACCGGCTGTGGTTCCCCGAGGGGTTCGGGGTCTGGCGCGCCGATGACGTGCGCAACGGAGACCTGGCGTTCGTCTGCGACACCCTCGGCATCGAAGAGCTCGTCGCCAACGACATCGCGATCGCCGGCTCGGGCACCCCGGTCACGGCGTCGTGGGACCGGGCGTTCTTCGCGCACCCGCCGGGTGGCGCGGCCACGGCGATCCAGGGCCCGTCGCCTCGATTCAACTCGGCGTGGTCGCTGGCCACCACGCCGGCGGCACCGGGGCGGGTGTACGGCATCGTGTCGGATCACCGGTTCTGCTGCGAGGGCGACGGTGCAGGCCTACTGGGCCGGTTGGACCGACGACGCCGGCGAGTACGTGGGAGCCATTGCCATCGATCACCGACGGGACCCGTCCCACGCATCTGCGGTTCGGGAACCTGGCGGTGTCGTCGACCGATGCCGACGTGATGGTGTGGCTGCCGTCGTTCGACCGGCCCCTGCACCGGTCCGCCGATGGCGGCGCGACCTGGCAACAGGTCCTGCTTCCCGGCCTCGAGGATCGAATCGGTGAAGACGGCGAGCAGCGTGGCGGATCGCACTTCGCGCTGTTCCTGAACCGCAACGTGTTGGTGGCCGACCCCGTCGAAGCCGACACGTTCTACATCTATCACGGCGATGTCGGCGTGTTCGTCTCCCGTGACGGCGGCGCCACCTGGACGGCCCAGGGGTCTCGACCGGAGGATCTCGGCAACGGCTTCTTCAACGCGACCCTCACGGCCGTGCCGGGCCGGGCCGGGCACCTGCTGTTCTCGCCCGGGTCGCTCGATGGTCTCGCGCCGCCGATGTCGCAGTCACGAGACGGCGGCCTGACCTGGGAGGTGCTCGGCAGAACATCGTCGATCGACGCGATCGGCTTCGGCGCCCCGCGCACGCCCGACGGGCCGCCGACGGTGTACGTCGCCGGCGCGGTCGACGGCGTCCGCGGTCGTCCACCGCTCGATCGATGATCTGGCGAGTTGGGAGCTGCTCACCGAGGCCCCCGCCGGCAACTACAACCGGGTCAGCACCATCAGCGGCGATCCCGAGATCCCCGGGCGGGTCTATGTGGGCCTCGACGGCAACGGCTATTTCCAGGGCGACGAGATCGACCCGCAGTAGTCGGCCTGTCAGCGGGGCTCGGTGGCGATCGGCAGCACGGTCGAACGCGAGTCGGCGAGGAGACGTCGCACGACCCGCAGCGGCTCGACGTCCTGGCGACGGTAGGGCACCGCCAACACGGTGACGTCCGCGACCTGCGACAGCCGCACCGACGCTGCCGACTTGAGCATCGGCCCGGCGTCGACGAGCACCACGTCGGCGTCGGCGTTGCGCAGCGACGAGATGAGGTAGTCGTCGTCGGCACGTTGGATGGCCTTGCGGTCCTCGCGGGTCCCGATGCCGATGACGCCGACCCGGGTCTGTTCGTGCGTGAGGGTGAGGTGCGCCAGGTCGGTGTGGATGGCTGTGGTGGTGCGACCCGTTGGGGCCGAACATGGTGAGTTCCTCGTTGTGCTCGCGCTCTTCGAGGAAGTCGGTGACGCCGGGGTGCTCGCCGACGAGGGCATCGGTGATGCGGGGGTCGGCGAAGTCGGCGTCGATGACCAGCACCCGGGCGCCGGTGATGGACAGCCGTCCGGCCATCGCGAGCGCGGTGGTGGTGGTGCCGGCGCCGGTCTGGGTGCCGGTGACGACCACCAGCAGGGTGCCGGGGCCGGGCGCGGCGGCCTCGGTGCGGACGCACAGCTCGTCGATGACGGCAGCGGATCGGTCCGGGAGCGCTTCGAGGGCGGTGGTGGGGCTCTTGATGCGCCCGCGGCCGGGCAGGAAGCTCGACGCCCGCTCGAACACACCGACCACCGGGGTGCCGAGGGCTTCCTCGACCGCGATCGGATCGAGCAGACGGCCGCTCGAGCCGGCGTAGGTGACCACTGCGGCGATACCCAACAGGGCGCCGGCGAAGGTTCCGGCGACGGTCAGCAGCGGGCTGTTGGTTCCCTCGGCGACGGCGCTGACGGCCGTGGAGGCGACCTCGTCACGCGAGGTGGTGTCGGCGGAGAACTCGAGCTCGGTGCGCTGGGAGATCAGCTCGGCGACCTCGGCGTTGAGGTTGGTGATCTCCTGGGTGATCTGGGCCTGCAGGATGCGGTCGCGGTCGGTCTCGGCCTCGACGGGCAGCTCGGTGAGGCGTTCGAATGCGTCGGCCTGCTGCAGCGCGAGGGCCTCGAGCTGGGCGTCGATGATGAGGATCAGGCTGTTGCTGCGCTCGGAGATCTCGGTGGCTCGTCGCTCGAGGAACTGCGAGGCGTAGCCGTTGGCGATCTCGATGGCGGTGTCGGCGTCGGCGGCACGGGCCGTGAGGGTGATGACGTCGCTGGAGGCGTCGGTGAGCACGGTCAGCGACTCGTCGACGGTCTCGAATGGCAGGCCGAGGCGCTCGGCGACCTCGAGGGTGAGGTTGTCGCTCTCGACGACCGCGACCTGGCTCTCGATGTAGCGGGCGGTGCCCTCACGCTCGGGATCGAGGACATCGCCGGCCGGCGGGCGCACGATGAGCGCCGACGACGACGAGAACGAATCGGCTCGCGATGCCGGGATGAGCAGTCCCGCGGCGAGGCCGAGCAACGCACACAGGTACACGACCCATATGTAGCGCCGGATCGCGGCGATGATGAATGAGAGCTCCACCGGGTTGATCTCCTCTGTTGTCCACAGGGACGGGATCGGCTTACATGGAGGAGCGGGCCGACCGCATCCCGCCAAGGCTACGTCCTCGACCGGCCATCGCCAAAGGACCTCATGTCAACGATCGCCCCACGGTCCCCATCGGCTGATCGGTTCTTCTCTGGAGGAATCGATCAGATCATGGGTGAAGCCCTCGTCGTCCTGTGGATGATCTGGGCTTTTCGCGCCAACGAACTGATGCCGGTGCTGACCCCGCCGGTGTCGATGGGCCTGGCGTTGGTGATCTCGGTCGCGATCCTGATCACCCGCCCCCGTGGCTCCACCAGCCAGGCCCGCGTCAGCATCGCGGTGTTGTTGTGGGTGGGCCTGTGGGTCATGTCGATGACGTGGTCGTGGAACTTCTGGGTCTGGTTCGCCGACTTCCGCACCTCGATCGGGCTCATCTTCGTGGGCATGTTGGTCGCCGGCGTGGTCGAGATCGATCGCATCCAGCGGGCGCTGTGCACGTCGGTGTACCTGATCATCCCGATGACCTATTTCTTCGCGGTCACCGGCGGGGTCGATCCCGGCGGGGCCTGGCACGGGGCGTTCGTCCACAAGAACGTCATGGGCGGATTCATGGCCATCTCGATCCTGATCCTGGTGCATCTCGAGGACCGCTTCACCTGGAAGGTCGGCGGCATCGTGCTGGCCATGGGTCTGGTGGTGTTCTCCCAGTCGGCCACGGCGCTGTTGATGGTGGGCGCGGCGGGCGCGACCGCGGTGATCCTGCGTCGGGTGGCGTCGTTGCCCCATCGCGAGGCGACGGCGTACTTCTTCTCGGTGTCGACCCTGGTGTTGTTGGTGCTGTCGGTCCTGGCGGTGCAGTACGCCACCGTGGTGACGGGTCTGGGCCGCGACGGCAGCCTCACCGGCCGCACCGAGATCTGGCCGTCGACCTGGGACATGATCCAGGAGCGACCGCTGATCGGGTGGGGCCCGGGGGTGTGGATCCAACAGAACGCCGATCCGGCCCGCTACATCGGATCCCAGACCGGTTTCAACGTGGGGCACTCGCACAACACGTTCCTCGAGATCTGGTTGCTGTGGGGCCTCGTCGGCGTGACGCTGTATCTGGGCATGTTGGTCGCACTGGCCCGCAGCGCCTGGCGCCTGGTACGGATCCACCTGCGGTGGGCCGCGACGGCGCTGGGGTTCCTGGCGGTGCTGTTGGTGCAGTCGATCTCCGAACCGGCGCTGTTCGGCTGGGTGGCGATGGTCGCGATGCTGCACGTGTTGATGCAACGTCTCTGGGACGAGCATCGCCGGACGACCGTCACGACTGCGGTCGACGATCTCGACATGGACCGCCTCACCCGCTGAGGCGCCCAGCAGCGGCCCTGCTACCAGTCGAGCAGGTCCTGGGCCCGCTGCGACGAGTAGCGCAGGGGCTTGGCTCTGGCGGCGAGCTGGGCGGGGCGCAGCAGGCCGGGTAGCCGGCTGCGCAGGCCGAGTCGCTCGACCCCCGGCAGGCCCGCGACGGACCACGCAGCGCGGGCGATGGCGTCGACGGCGCCGTAGGCGACCGGTATCGACGATGGCAGGTCCACGCCGTCGGCGCGGAGGTTCTCGGCGAAGGTGCGGCGGTCCGGTGCGGCGGGATCGACCAGGTTGATCACACCGGTGACCTCGGGGCGTTCGGCGGCGGTGACCACGGCTCGGGCGCAGTCGTCGACGTGGCACAGCGCGGGGCGGGCCCGGGGTGCGATGGTCACACCGAGGCGACCGGCGAGGGTCAGGGCCGCGCCGCCGTTCCAGTGGTGGTCGCGGTCCCACAACAGTCCCGGCCGGAGCAGGACGACCGACGGAGCCCGGCGGGCCTCGACGTCCTGGGCGAGCTTGGCGGCGGTGTAGCCGTCTCGTCGGGCGGGGTCGACCTCGATGGGGGTGGTCTCGTCGACGAGGTCGCCGACGGCGAGGGCGGCGAGGTCGTAGACCGCCAGGCTGGAGATGTGCACGAGGCGCTCGACATCGGCGTCGGCCATGGCATCGACGAGCGCTCGGGTGCCGTCGACCGCCACGGCCAGTTGGTCGGCGGCTGCGCCGTCGAGCGATGCCGCGAGGTGGATGACGGCGTCGACGCCGGCGAGGTGGCTACGCCAGGTGTCGGGGGCACAGATGTCGCCCTCGACCCAGGTGACCGTGGCGGGACCGGCATCGGCGGACTTCGGCGAGCGGGTGAGGGCGACGATCTCGTGACCGCGGGCCAGCGCCTCGCGGCGCACGGCGGTGCCGAGGAAGCCGGATGCGCCGGTGACGAAGAGACGCATCAGTGATCTCCGTCGCTGCGCGACGTCGAGGATCGCGGCGATGAACGCCGGTACGGCGTCGCGCCGGTCGTGGTGGGTCTCGACGGCGGTGCGGGCAGCACCGGCCAGGCGGGCCCGGAGCTCGGTGTCGGTGGCGGCCACGGCGAGGGCGTCGGCCAGGGCGTCGGCGTTGCCGGCCGGAACCACCATCGCGGTGACACCGTCGACGGCGAGTTCGGGGATGCCGTTGACGTAGGTGGTGACCACCGGGACGCCGGTGGCCATGGCCTCCATGATCGACACGGGTAGGCCCTCGTCGAAGGTGGGCAGGCAGAAGATGTCGGAGGACTCGACCAGGGGTCGGACATCGCTGGGCGCGACCTCGCCGACCAGGTCGACGCAGTCGTCGAGGCCGGCGTCGCGGACCGCGGCCGCGATCGTGTCGGCGAGGTCGCCGCCGCCGACGATGCGGGCGTGCAGGGCAGTACCGGCGCGGGCGAGGCGGGCCATCGCGTCGATGAGCACCAGATGACCCTTCTCGGGGGCCAGACGGCCGACGACGATGACCGTGGGCGGATCGGCAGGCGGCGGCGGTTCCCGGTAGGCGAAGTCGTCGAGGTCGATGCCGAGGCGCACCACCTGCACCTTGGGCCAGTCGGCGGGGTCGCAGGTGCGCAGCAGGTTGGATCGGGTCTGATCGCTGACGCAGACGACCACGTCGGCCGAGGCGGCCTTGGCGCGATTGAGCGCCCACGCGGTGTCGTACATCTCACTGGCCGAGTGGTAGCTGAACGACCAGCGTGTGGGCCCCTCGCCGCGGCGGCGGGCGTACTCTGCGGCCCACATGGCCACCGTCGACGGCGTCGTGCCGAAGTGGGCGTGGAGCTGGGTTGCGCCGGCGGCGGTGGCGTGGTCCCAGGTGCAGATGGCCTCGACGAAGTGGAAGAGCCGTTTGGTGGCCTTGGCGGCGTCGGTTCCGGCGGTGCGGAGCGCCATCGCGAGCACGGCTGCGAATGCGCCGGGAGCGCTGGTCGCCGCGCGCGGCGAGGGTGGTCAGCACGCGGCGTTTCGGCATGGCCTTGAGGTAGAGGGTGGTGGCGGCGTCGGGTTGCTCGGCGTCCCACCCGGTCGGGGGGTTGAGCGCAACGGTCGCCACGGTGTGGCCGGCGTCGCGTAGGCCGGCGATCTCGTCTGCGATGAAGGTCTGGGTGACGCGGGGGTAGTGCGTCATGACGTAGGCGATCGTGGTCATGCGTGCAGATCGAGGGGGAAGGTGGTGGTGGGTTCGATGACGTTGGGGCCGGTCATCGAATCGTGGATGGCGAGGACCAGTTCGTTGACGTGCAGCGAGAAGTCCGACCCGATGCGACAGGGTCGGCCGTCGCGCACGGCGGCGGCCACTTCGGCGGGGCCCCGGCAGAAGTCCATGGTCTGCGCACCCTTGGTGTCGGGCGCGGCGTAGCCGAGATCGACCAGACGGTGCCGACGTGCGATCGGCGTGAGGAGCATGCGGCGGCGGATGGTCACCAGCCGCCGCGAGCGGACCTTGGCCCGGTAGTCCCAGGTCTCGTCGGTGGTGAGGATGCCGCGGTCGCCGACGACGGTGAGGGCGTGGTCGTGGGGCGCGACGATGCCGGTGGTCAGGCGGGCGACGAGCCCGGAGGGCCATTCGATGCAGGCGACGCTGAAGTCCGGCGAGACCATGTCGAGGTGCTCGCCGGGGACCTTGTCGGGCACGGCGACGGTGGCGTAGGACACCACCTTGGAGGCGGGTCCGAACCAGGCGACGAGCCACGACAGCACATAGGCGGCGTGTTCGATGGTGCAGCCGACCTCGAACTCGTCCTTGTACGGCCACGGCAACCCGGATGCGCTGGCCCAGCGTCGGTAGGGCGCAGCCGGGACCAGGCCGTCGTCCATCTCTGCGTAGACGATCAACGGCGTGCCGATGACCTGGTCGTCGAGGGCGCGGCGCATGGTCTCGGCGGTCTCGGAGAGCACCGAGCACGGTGCGCACGCCAGCACCACGCCGGCGTCGTCGGCCGCTGCGGCGAGCGCTGCGGCGTCGTCGAACGCCATCGCCAGTGGCTTCTCGCTGTAGACGTGTTTGCCGGCCTCGATCGCCGCCATCGACACCGCGGCGTGGGTGCGGGGGTCGGTGAGGTTGACGACGAGGTCGACGTCGTCGGCGGTCACCAGTGCATCGACGTCGGCGACGACCCGGCCACCGAAGCGTTCGGCGAACGACGCAGCCCGTGCTGCGTCGCGGTCGCAGACCGCGGCCACCGTCAGCTCGGGATGCAGCCCGAGCGTGGCGCCGTAGTAGTCGGCGACGAATCCGGCACCGACGAACCCGAGCCTCATGGCGGCTCGAGTTTCTCCTGGGCGGTGCCGACGACGCGGCCGACCCCCAGCGCGCCCTTGCGCAGCACGTGCGGCAGCGACCACTGGTCGACCTTCTGGCCGTTGGGCTTGAACGCCGACAGCGCACCGCCGGCGGGCTCGTCGCTGTCGGGCAGGCCGATGCGGGCCAGGACCTGCGCCATGCCGATGCCGTAGAGGTAGTGCTGATGCACCATGGCCTTGAGGCCCTCGCGGTGGCGGTAGGCGACGACCGCCTCGGCGCAGTACCGCAGTTCGATCCCGGCTCGGGAGAGCGCGAACGACCAGGCGATGTCCTCGCCACGCACGAGCGCGAGGTCGAAGCCCCCCGTGGCGGCGAAGTCGTCTCGCCAGCACGCCATGTTGGCACTGACCAGATACGGGTGGCCCATGAAGGTCGGCAGCGCGCCCGGGGTGGCCGGAGGACGCCAGTTCTGTTGGCCGGGCACGGCCAGCGGTTCCTCGTCGAGGTGCCCGCCGATGGCCGTGCCGGGTTCGAGGGCATCGACCAGCGCCGCGAGCCAGCCGGGTTCGGCGATGTCGTCGCCGTCGCAGAAGGCGAGCACCGCGGCCTCGGCTGCGGCCGCGCCGGTGTTGCGGGCGAAGGCGGCGCTGCGCACCTCGGAGGCATCGACGATACGTCCCAGCCCGACCTCGATGGACAACGCCGTCGATCGCAGCCTGTTCGGACGGGTCGGCGGTGTTGACCGCCAGCACCACCTCGAAGGCCTCGGGATAGGTCTGGTCGGCCAGGGCACGCAACTGCACGCCGAGGAGATCGTCGGCTCGGCCGACGGGAATGACCACGCTGACCGTGGGATGCTCGTCGCTCATGGGTGTCTCATCGTCGCAGACCGGTGCGGTCCTGAGGGTCCATGCGCGGAGTTTTCGTGTGAGCAGGGAGCCGACTGGCCGTTTCGGGCGCCGAAGGCTCACAATCGGGCGGTGTCGTGCCGACCGGTAGTCTCGTGACGATGCAAGATGCCCGACACGCGACCGATGGCGAGGCCCTGGTGCCGCTGGGGTCCGACGCCCCGGAGGGGGGTGCGGTGATGAACCACGCCCCGTGGCAGCGTCCTGCGTCGAACGGTGCGGCTGCGCCCGCGCGGGCGAGCACCCGGTTGCTCAACGCCGATGTCGATCACGTCACCCTGGACGAACTGCTCGAGCGTCGCGAGGGCACCATCCTCACGCTGCACGTACAGATGCTGGCGATGCTCCAGGAGGACGCCGAGTTCTACCGGTTGATGCATCAGTTCGACGTCGTCACCTGCGACAGCCAGATCCTGTACTTCTTCGCCCGGATCATGCGAACCGGCCTGCCCGAACGGGTGTCGGGTTCGGACTACTTCCCCGCGTTCTACCAGCGCTGGGCCGACGACCCCGACGTCACCATCTTCTTGCTGGGTGCCATGGAGGGCGTCGGCGCCCGCGCCGCCGAACGCATCAACGCCAAGGTCGGACGAGACATCGTCGTCGGTGTCGACAGCCCGCCGTTCGGCTTCATGAACGATCCGGCCGAGATCGAGCGCATCATCGCCAAGGTCAACGAATCGGGGGCGTCGGTGCTGGTCGTCGGCCTCGGGGCCGGCCTGCAGGAACAGTTCATCATGACCCATCGCGAGGCGATGCCGGCGGCGAAGCTGTTCCTGCCGCTCGGCGGCACCATCGACTACGAAGCCGGCGAGCTGCGCCGTCCGCCGGGCTGGGTCACCACCATCGGCATGGAGTGGCTGTGGCGGGTCGTGCTCGACCCCAAGCGCCGGTGGCACCGCTACTTCGTGGTGCAGCCGCCCGTGCTGGCGTTGCTGTTCCGCCAGGCGATCGGCCGCTACCGCGACCCGTTCGCGTAGGCGCCGGCCAACCAACTCTCGGCGACGGCTTCCCAGGTGTAGCGCTCTTCGGCGATGCGTCGGGCCTCGACGCTGATGCCTTCGGCGAAGTCTGCATCGACGGCCAGGCGGTTCATGGCTTCGGCCAATGCGGTGACCAGGTCCTCTTCGCTGTCGACGGGCAGGTACACGGCGCTGGTGTCGTCGGCGAGCATCGCCGGGCCGCCCCAGCGCGCGGCGAGCACCGGGAGACCGAGCATCATCGCTTCCTGCATGGCGATGCCGTTGGCCTCGGCGAGCGATGGGAACACATAGCCCCGGTAGGCGCCGAAGGCGTCGAGCAGCTCGTCGTGGTTGTCCATCCACCCCTTGAAGTGGACCCGGTCGGCGACACCGAGCTCGGCGGCGAGCGCTTCGTGCTGGCCGCGGATCTCGCCGTCGCCGTAGATGTCGAGTTCGATGTCGGGTTTCGCGGCAGCGATGGCCTTGATGGCGAGGTCGGTGCCCTTGTGGTCGACCATGCGGCCCGAGCACACGAACCGGTGGTTGGTGCCGACGTGGGTGAGACGTGGCCGGGCGACGATGCGATCGCTGACGCCGGAGTCGACGACGTCGACCATCTGGTCGTCGCTGACCCCCGCCATGGCCAGCGACGCCCGGGTGCGTTCGTAGCCCGACACCAAGATGGCACGGGCCCGTCGCTTCTCGGGATACAGCCGCCGCTGCGCCTGTTGCGCGAACGCATGGAGGCGTTCGGCCACCCGCAGCCCGGTCGACATCCGTTCACGGAACGGCGGCGGATAGTAGATGTTGCCGGTGAGTGGCCCCATCACGAACTCGTACCCGGGGGGCACCAGGCGCAGCGCCACGGGTGAGACCGGCGACAGGTAGTGCAGCACCGTGTCGGGGCCGGGTTCGATCTCGGCGATCACGAGCCGTCGTGCGGCGACGTGGAACCACGGGTCGAGCGCGAAGCGCAGCACCCGCGAGCGCCAGAGCGCCCCCTGTGCTGCGGTGTCGGGTACCACGAGGTAGGTGGCATCGAGATCGTCGGCGCCGCCGCTGTCGATCGAGTTCTGGTGGGTGATGACGGTGACTGCGACACCGCGGTCCACCAGGATCTCGGCGAACTGATAGGCCTTGATGGCCTCGCCGCCGAAGTTGGTGCCGAAGTGCTTGGCGATCACGACGACGTGATCAGGTAGCCCGGTAGCAGCAGACATGTGGGGGAAGGTTCCTCGGATGATCGGTCGAAGGACCCCTCCGCCGACGCGGGTCCGTTTCTCCATCGACGTGTCCCGCGCCGAGAGGATAGTGGGTGGACGGATCGGGGAGGGGGCACTCGGCGCCCTGGATCGCTACGTGGACGTGGGGCCCGATCCGGCGTGGGCGGCCTGTTGGTCCAGCACCGTGCGGTAGATGGCGACCATCTGGTCGACCTTGACGGCCCAGTCGAAGTGCTGGCGGATCCTGTCCGCGCCGGCGTCGCCCCATCTGCACACGACGCTCGGGATCTGCGGCCAGCTCGCCGATTGCTTCGGCGATCCTGGCGGCATAGGTCTCGCGCGGACACGGATGGACGAGGATGCCGCAGGTCTCGTCGAGGTAGTCGGCCGGCCCTCCCCAGTCGGGGCCGATCACCGGCAGGCCCATGCTCATCGCTTCGAGTACGACGGCGCCGCCGCATTCGTACAGCGAGTTCAGGATGAGGGCGTCGGCACGTTGCAGGATCTCGGCGCATTCGGCCTGGGGACGAAAGCCATGGAAGCGCACGGCGCCGTTCAGCCCGAGGTCGTCGCGAGAGGTCCCGCAGCCGTTGGCGCTCGTCGCCATCGCCGACGATCTCCAGTCGGACTCGGGTGCCGTCGTCGAGCGCCCGGCGCAGCGCCTGCAGCGTGATGTCGAGCGCCTTCCAGGCCACGAAGCGACCCATGAAGACCAGGACGAGTTCGTCCGACCCCGACCCCGACGCCAGCCGGTCGCTGTGCCAGGTCGACAGATCGACGCCGTTCTCGACCAGCTCGATGACATTGGGGCTCGAACCCGGCGGCAGCGCAGCCCGCGTTCGTTGGTTGGCGACGAGCAGGGCGGCTGCCCGGCGTTTCCCCGGGATCAGACGGTGGACAACGCTCGACAGCGCGCGGCCACAGCGTGGCGAACAGCCGCTCGGATCGGCGCTGGAAATCGTCGTACCCATCGGGCCAGGTCATGCCGCCGTTCATGGGCCCCACGATGACGGGCACGCCGAATCCGTGGATGGACGACGGAGCCTTCGGCGACACGGGCATGGGCTCATGGATCAACTCCACGGCCCCTGCCGACACCAGGTCGCGGATCAACCGCTTCTGATACACCTCGTTCAGCAGGTTCATCAGGTTGCCGAACAGCGCCTCGTCGATCTTGGCCGGGAACCGGTCGCCAACGCGCCAGATCAGGCGGTGCAGTCTCGTGTCAGGGATGAAGTGCAGTGCGTCACATCCAACGCCGAAGTGGGCTTCGAGGTCGTCTCTGTTGCGTTCGTGGGCGATGAGGTTGACCGAATGGCCGCGTGCCCGCAGGCCTCGGAAGTAGTGCACGGGCAGCACCGCTTCGCCCCCATAGACCGTCGAGGCGTTGTGGGCCACGATGAGGATCTTCAGCGGCGGCTGGTGATGGGTCATCAGTGCGGAGGGCGAAGGGGTAGGCGTCGCCCTCGAGGAATCCATGGTAGTTCTGATCGGCAACGGCCAAGGGATGTGAAGCGCGTGGACCCCACGCGGCATGAGGTCACCGACGCAGATCGGGAAGAGCAGTACCGTCATCGCATGAGACGTGTCTTCATCGTGATGTCGTCGAGTGCGCTTCCGTATGCTCATTCGTGCATTCAGACGATGCTGGCAATTCCGTCGAGCCGGTTCACCTTCGTCTGATCGCCGACGATTCGCACGAGCAGCAGATCCTCACAGACGAGACGGCGCAGTATGTCGTACCGGGTCGCGCCGAGATCGATGTCCTGGACGAGGCCGAGGTCGCAGACCGGATCGCCTCGAGGTACCCGGGCATGCAGGGCCTGCGCGGGTTGCACGCGGGACACCCGTGCTGGCGCAAGATCATCGATCCGCTGGCGCTGAGCGAGCCCGACGACGAGGTCATCGTCGCTGATCCGGACCTGTTCTTCCCCAACAGGTTCGACTTCGAACCGACACCATCGGACGGTGTGATGATGATGCGGCAGGGGCCGAACTGCCTGCTGCCTCCCGATGCCGTCCGCACCGCGTTCGACCGCGGCATCTTCTTCGCCAACCACGTCGACATCGGCGTTGCCCAGCTGCGCGCCGGGGCGGTGGACATGGAGTGGTTGAACTGGGCGGTCACCGACCTGGCGGTCGAGCGGTTTCACCCGTTCATGCACATCGAGGCGATCGTGTGGTCGGCCATGGCCATGCGCTTCGGAGGACGGCACCTCGATCCGTCGGCCTGGCGCTGCTGGCAGCGGGGCAAGGCGAAGACGGTTGGCCGTCGCCGCCGGCGTTCCGGGTCGCTGGACGCTCCGACTCGAGCCGCTGTCCCGGCTCAAGTGCATCCATGTCAGCGGACCGTCGAAGTGGTGGGTGCAGGCGGGCCTCGCCGACGGCAGCGTGCGAGAGCACGGCAACGATGTCTGTGGCCCCACCGTCGGCCCGGGGTACATCGAGCTGACCCGGCAGCACTACGAACGAGAGCAGCGCCTGAAGGATGCCTTCTGGCGGCTCGTGCCCGGGCAGTCGTCGTCGGGTTCGTGAGCGGGGTCGATCACCCCAGGCGTTGCTTGACGTGGTCGGCCACCCGCAGCGACAGCGCGCAGGATCGTGAACGTGGGGTTGAAGGTTCCTCCGGTGGGGAACACCGAACAACTGGCGACGTAGACGTTGTCGACCCCGTGGACCCGGCAGTGCTCGTCCACCACACCCTGCGTCGGGTCGCGGTGCATGCGGGTCGTTCCCAGGTGATGCTGGTCGCCGCGCATGCCGGGGGGCCAGCCGTCGTCGCTGGAGACGTCCGATTCCAGGCGCCCGAACCCGCTTCGCTCCAGTTCTTCTCGCATGACGGCGTCGGCGGTGGCGACGCCGCGCTGGTCCTCGGGCAGCAGTTGCCAGTCGACCTGGATCCGTCGCAGGCCGAACGCGTCGAGATCGTCGCCCAGCGAGACCCGACTGTCGGGATTCGGCAGCTGCTCGGCGGTGCATCGCAGGGGAATCTCCACCGGGGGTGTCGGGGGCTGGATCCGGCCATGGATCAGGCGACGTGCGGTGTAGGCCGCCATGCCGGGCGCCGCCTTGATCAGCGTTGCCAGCGTGGGGAGCAGATCCTTCCGGGCCACCCGCCCCTGGCGGAGGTCCCAGATGATGTCCATCTCGGGTGGTCGCGGATACTGGAAACGAAAGCGAACCGCGGGCAGGTCGTCGTCGCGTCGGAGCTCGTCGGAGAGGCTGAAGTAGGTCAGGTAGCGCCGTTTCGTGCCGAAGCGCTCGTAGGTGGCACCCTGCTCGCCGGTCTGGAACCCGAGGTCCACCGACGGATCCTCGACGTGCACCGAGCCCCCCTCGTATTCGAGGTGCAACATGAAGTAGCGACCGACCAGATCGTGCTGGTTGCCCAAGCCGACGCCGGTTCCGTTGTCCGACAGCAAGAGCAGGCGGGCGTTCTCGATGCCCCCGCACGACAAGACGAAGACCCGGGCCCGGACGCTGAACCGGCCATCGGGCAGCACCCCGACGTCGACCTGGTCGACCTGGTCGCCGTTCTCGGTCCTCTGGAGGGTCAGTGCGTTTGCGTTGAGGTAGACGGTGAGGTTCTCTGCCTGCTCGAGCTCGGCCCGGTAGGTCTCGCCGAACCGGTTCATCGGAGCTTGCTGGAGCACCCGGGTGATGATGCGCGGACCGCCGAAGGGTTCGGGGATGTCGCTCGGTTCGAGACCCCAATCCGACAGCGAGTAGCCATACGGGCCGAGCCGCAGGATCGGCTGCGCACGCCGGTACCACGGCTCGAGGTCGGCGAGCGAGAACGGCCAGCCCGAATGCGGCACGCCGTCTCGCTCTTCGAAGTCGAGGGGGCTCGGCAGGTCGCACCAGGCCCCGCCCCACCCGTTCGTGGTGCCGCCGAGATACCTCGAACCGCGACGTCGGCAAGATCTCGTAGGGACGCCCGACGTCGCTGGCGGCGTACAGGTCCTGGGTCGCCTCGTCCGGCTTGGCGGCGCCGCTCTCCAACAGCGTGACCTGCACCCCCGAGTCGATGAACTCACGGGCAATGGTGATGCCTGCGGCACCGCCGCCGATGACACAGACCTCGGTCTCGACAACGGTTCCGCTCGGCACCTCACGTGCGTCGACGATCATGGTGGCTCCATCGGCTCGAGTAGCAACGACGTGAGCGACCGTAGCTCGTGCTCGCGAAGCCGATGTCGGTCGATCGACGCGGCTGGTGAGCTTCGGTATCCACACCGAGCTGGACGTTCGAGATGGACTTCCAGAAGCGGAATCCCGTGCCGTTCACGCGCTTCTTCTCCGAACCGAACGAGTTCCACCCGCAGTTCGTCGGTCTGCCCGGCGACGGCCGTCACGTGTCGCTGAAGGACGTCATGGCTACTTGGTGACGGCCTTGAGGTCGTTCATGACCTGACGCCAGCCCTCGGGATTGGATTGCCCGGGGCGTAGAAGCTCAGACGGTCGATGACGTCGCCATAGCGCAGCGCCAGCTCGGCGGCGACCTTGTCGGGTTCGGCGACCACGGCGAAGGTGTTGAGGATCTCGTCGTCGATCTTGTCGCCCATCTCGACCCACTTGCCCTGCTTCGACAGGGCGTTGAGCTCCTCTTGGAGGCCCGCCCCAGCCGTGGAGGTCGAGCACGCCGCGGTACGCCGGGGTGGAACCGTAGAAGGCGATCTGTTGGCGCGTGGCCTGGTCGGCTGTGGCCATCTCTTCGTCGGTGGTGCCGGTGACGACGAAGAACGGGCCGCTGATCTCGAGGCCCTCGAGAGGCTTGCCGGCCTTCTCACGGCCGCGGGTCAGCGCGGGAAGCGTCACCTCACGCAGGTACTTCTCGGTGGTGAAGCCGTGGGCGATGAACCCGTCGCAGACCTCGCCGGCGACCTCGGTCATGAGCTCGCCGACGCCGGCCAGGTAGATCTTCGGGACACCGAAGTCGCCGAGTTCGGCCTTGTCGGGCGTGAAGAACGGCGTCATCAGGGTGTGGGTGTAGAACTCGCCCCGGAACTCGAGCTTGTCGCCGGTCTCCCAGGTGTGCCAGATGGCCCGCATCGCCGACACCATCTCGCGCATGCGGGCTGCGGGCTTGGACCACTCCATCGAGAAGCGCTTGGTGATGTGGGGCTTGATCTGGCTGCCGAGGCCGAGGATGAACCGGCCCTTCGACAGCGCCTGGAGGTCCCAGGCGATGTTGGCCAGGATCATCGGGTTGCGGGCGAACGCCACGGCGATCGAGGTACCCAGCTCCAGGCGTTCGGTGGCGCCGGCGGCGACCACGAGCGGGAAGAACGGGTCGTGGCTGGTCTCGGCAGTCCAGACCCCGTCGTAGCCCGCGGCCTCCTGGGCCTTGGCATTGGCGACGATCGCATCGATGTCGGGGGTGAGCCCGAGTCCTCCGTCGACCTTCATGCGTCCACTCCTTCCACGCCGCGTGCGCGCAGCGCCTCTGCTGTGCATTGAAACGGTGCCGACAGATCCTGGGCACCCTGATAGTGGGGCTGCAGGAACCGGCACGCGAACTTCCATCGACCGTCGACGCGGGTGTAGGCGTCGTCGTAGTGCGCCACCAAGATGCCGGACTCGCCGTTGGCGCGCAGGATGTGTTCCTGGATGTAC
Organism: uncultured Acidimicrobiaceae bacterium; assembly: GCA_963716795.1. Taxonomy (GTDB): domain Bacteria; phylum Actinomycetota; class Acidimicrobiia; order Acidimicrobiales; family UBA8592; genus CAVQUE01. The sequence goes on from CAVQUE010000015.1 coordinate 1,422,109, forward strand.
CAACGGCCGGTGGCGCTCTGGCCGTCGTCGGCGACGTCGACCTGGCCGTTCAGCACGGTCTGGATGGTGGCCGAGAACCCGCCCATCGCCCCGTACCAGAGCTCCTTGATGGCATCGAGCCCCTCGACGTAGCGGCCCTGGCCGAGATCCCACACGGCATCGGGGGCCCAGGTCGAGGCCCACTGGACGCCGTTGCGGTGCACGACGGCATCGGCGTAGGTGTGCAGGAGTTGGGCGATCTCGGCGTAGTCGTCACCTGAACAGCTCATGACCCAAGGGTCTAGCACGTGACCCCTATGCTCATCGATGCGGCGGAACTTCCGATGGTGAGGGTGATGATGCTCGACAGGATCCGACGCGCGCCGAGCAAGTTCGGCGTTCCCGGATTGGCCGGAGATGTGGCCTGGACCACGGGCTACCAGGTCCTGACGGTCTTCACCATCGCCGCGTCGTTCCTGATGCTCGGCCGCGAGCTCGGTCCGGGGAACTACGGCGAGTACGTCGGCCTGTTCGCGGTGACCACGCCGCTCGCCACCGTCGGGTACGCGGCGGGGTTGTCCGTGGTGCAGTTCACCTTCCGAGAGGGCTTCTCGGCCGATGATGCCGCTGCTCGCTTCTGGAGCCTGGTGTTGATCGTCGGGGCTGCGTCGTCGGTGATCGCGGTCGCGGTGGCGTCGTGGACGTTGTCGCTGGGGTTGGTCGAGATCGTCGCCATCGCGGTGTCGGAACTCATCGTCGGCAGCTCGATCCGGGTGCTGGCGGCGTTCGCAGCGTGCGCCCGCCGGCGTCGGCGGGCAGATGCGGGTGGAGATCGGCTACACGATCGTGCGCTTCGCCGTGTTGGCGGGGCTGTACGTGACGGATTCGTTGACGGTGCGGAATCTCGCCATCGGATGGCTCGTGGCCTTCACCGCTTACATGTTCGCGCTGGTGTTCGTCTGGTTGCCGCTGACCGGTCGGCGGTTGCGGCTCGAGGCGGCCGAGTCCGCACGAGGTCGACGAGCGTGGTGCAGATGGGCGCACCGATGTTCGCGAACAACTTCCAGATCAACGGCGACAAGATCGTCTTCAACGCCGACGGTTTCCGGGTCGACGCCGGTCACTACGGCGCCGCATTCCGGATGGTGTCGATGGCGACCTTGCCGATCCAGTCGATGGAATCGGCACTGTTCCACCGGTTCCTCGAGAGCGACGACGACGCGCTCGGCGAGCACACGACGCGCGCCGTGCGCTATTCGTTCCTGTTCCTGGCGGTGGTGATCCCGATGGCGGTGTTCATCTGGTTCCTGGCGCCGCACCTCGGGCTTCCTGCTCGGTGAGGACTTCGTGGCATCGGAGACCATGATCCGCTGGCTGATGCTGTGGCTGCCGTTCCAGGCCCTCAGCGGCGTGCCGTTCAACGCGCTGATGGGCCTGGGCGTTCAATACGCGCCTGGTGCCTCGTGATGTCCTCGGCGGCGCTGTCGATGCTCCTCTACATCGCTCTGATCGCCGGAGCCGATCTTTCCCGTAATCCTGCCGAATGATATCAGTTGGAAGCCGCCGATCTTTCCGCGCGCCGCTTTCCCGATTCCCGAACTGACCCGTTCCATGAACGTGTTATGCAATACGCACATGAACCCTGATACGGATGGGATCTACCGCAAAACAAGCATTGCAGCGATGTTCGACGGACGACTGATGCCGTCCCTGGGCCTTGGCGCTTATCTGGCAGGCTTACCCGTCAACAACCCTCCGCGTTGACCCCGGAAAAATAACAATCGCGGAGGGTTGTTGACGGGTAAGCGGCCAGATATAAGCGCCGAGGCTTCCCCGGGAACATAGTCCGTCGAACATCGCTGCAATGCTTGTTTTGCGGTAGATACCATCCGTATCAGGGTTCTGTGCGTATTAGTGACACCATTTTAGTGGAACAGTAGGCCATCGGAACAGCACGCAGCTCCAACTGATATCATTCGGCCGGGAAAGATCGGCTCCGGCTGATCAGGGCGATGTAGAGGATCATCGACAGGGCCACCAGATGGCGAACAGCCACGTATTGAACTACCCCCAGGCCCATCAGCGCGTTGAACGGCACGCCGCTGAGGGCCTGGAACGGCAGCCACAGCGTCAGCCAGCGCATCATGATCACGAACTGTCCACCGAGCAGGAAGCCCAGGTGCCGCGCCAGGAACCAGATGAACACCGCCATCGGATCACCACCGCCAGGAACAGGAAGCGAATAAGCGCACCGGCAAGGTCCTGTGCTCGCCGAGGGCGTCGTCGTCGCTCTGGAACCGGTCCGGAGAGCATGCCCGATTCCATCGACTGGATCGGCAAGGTCGCCATCGACACCATCCGGAATGCGCGCGCCGTAGTGGCCGGCGTGGACCCTGAGGACGATGTTGCTCGCCGTTGATCTGGAAGTTGTTCCGCGAACAGCGGTGCGCCCATCTGCACCACGCTCGTCACCTCGGCGGAGCCCGGCCGCCTCAAGCCGCAACCCGCCGACCGGTCAGCGGCAACTACGAGACCAACACCAGCACGACCTGTAGGCGGTGAAGGCCACGAGCCATGCGATCACGAGGCTCCGCACCGTCAACGAATCCGTCACGTACAGCCCCGCCAACACGGCGAACTGCCGATCTCCACCCGCATCTGCCCGCCGGCGGGGTACGCTGGGACGCCGCCAGCACCCAGATCGAGCTGCCGACGATGAGTTCCGAGCACAGCAATCGCGTTGATCTCGACCAGACCCGCGACAACGTCCACGACGCCACCGCCGTCGCCGACGACGCAGGCCCGACGATCAACACCAGGCTCCCAGAAGCGAGCAGCGGCATCATCGGCCGAGAAGCCCTCTCGGAAGGTGAACTGCACCACGGACAACCCCGCCGCGTACCCGACGGTGGCGAGAGCAGCAGTAGTCACCGCGAACAGGCCGACGTACTCGCCGTTGGTCCGTGCCGAGGCCGAGCATCCAGAACGACGCGGCGATGGTCGAAGAAATTGCGGCTCCCGTGGTCCGCCACATCTCCGGCCAATCCGGGAACGCCGAACTTGCTCCACGCGTCGGATCCTGTCGAGCATGGCCCTGAAGTTCCGCCGCATCGATGAGCATGGCCACGTGCTGACCCTTCGGGTCATGAGCTAGTGACGACTACGCCGAGATCGCCCAACTTGTGCACACCTACGCCGATGCCGTCGTGCACCGCAACGGCGTCCAGTGGGCCTCGACCTGCGATGCCGTGTGCGGATCTCGGCCAGGGCCGCTACGTCGAGGGGCTCGATGCCATCAAGGAGCTCTGGTACGGGGCGATGGGCGGGTTACCGGCCACCATCCAGACCGTGCTGACGTCGCCGACGACGGCCAGAGCGCCACCGGCTCGGTACATCCAGGAACACATCCTCCGCGCCAACGGCGAGTCCGGCATCTTGGTGGCGCACTACGACGACGCCTACGCCCGCGTCGACGGTGGCCTGCAGCCCCACTATCAGGGTGCCCAGGAGTACTGTCGGCACCGTTTCAATGCACAGCAGAGGCGCTACACGCACACGGGCGTGGAAGGAGTGGACGCATGAAGGTCGACGGAGGACTCGAGCTGGCCCGACATCGATGCGATCGTCGCCAATGCCAAGGCCCCAGGAGGCAGCGGGCTATGACGGGGTCTGGACTGCCGAGACCAGCCACGAGTTCTTCCCGCTCGTGGTCGCGGCCGCGCCGAACGCCTGGAGCTGGGTACCTCGATCGCCGTGGCGTTCGCCCGCAACCCGATGATCCTGGCCAACATCGCCTGGGATCTCCAGGCGCTGTCGAAGGGCCGGTTCATCCTCGGCCTCGGCAGCCAGATCAAGCCCCGCGTCGCCAAGCGCCTTCTCGGAAGTGGTCGATGCCGAGCCCGCAGCCCGCCTGCGCGAGATGGTGCTCGGCGATGCGGGCCGTCTGGCACACCTGGGAGACCGGCGACAAGCTCGAGGTTCCAGCGGCCTACACCCACACCTGGTGGCGCCGTTCTTCACGCCCAACAAGCCGAACCTCGAGCAACTTCACTGTTCGAAGAAGTCTACCTGGCCGGCGTCGGCGAGCTCCATAACGAGGTTCGGCGAGGTCTGCAACGGTTGCCGTCGGCCTCACCACCGAGAAGTGCCTGCGTGAGGTGACGCTTCCCGCGCTGACCCGCGGCCGTGAGAAGGCCGGCAAGCCTGCTCGAACGCCCTCGAGATCAGCCGCCGTTCTTCGTCGTCACCGGCACCACCGACGCAAGGAGCAGCACCCCGACCAGCGCGCCTTCTACGGTTCCACCCCACGTACCAGCCGGCTCGACCTCCACGGCTGGGGCGGGCTCCAAGAAGTGGAACCCCCTGTCCAAGCAGGGGGAGTTGGTCGTTCAAGGGCGACAAGATCGACGACGAGATCCTCAACACCTTCGTGGTCGCCGAACCCGACAAGGCGGCCACGGCCGAGCTGGCGCGCGCTATGGCGCGAAGCTGGGCATCGATCGTCTGAGCTTCTACGCCCCGGGGCAATACCAATCCCCGAGGCGTACCAGGTCATGAACGACCTCAAGGCCGTCACCAAGTAGCCATGACGTTCAGCGACACGTGCAGGGACCGGCCGTCGCCGGGCAGACCGACGAACTGCGGGTGGAGTTCGTTGCATTGGCGGCACGAAAACGGCACGGATCCTGGGGCCGTCCATCTCGAACGTCCAGTCGGTGTGGATACCGAAGCTCACCAGCCACGTCGATCGACCGACATCGGCTTCGAGCACGACTACGGTCGCTCAGGCATCGCTCTTCGAGCCGAATGAAGCCACCTTGATCTCGAGCGCGCGTGAGGTGCCGAGCGGAAGAGCGAGACCGAGGTCTGTGTCATCGGCGGCGGTGCCGCAGGCATCACCATTGCCCGTGCGTCCATCGACTCGGGTGCAGGTCACGCTGTTGGAGAGCGGCGCCGCCGAGCCGGACGAGGCGACCCAGGACCTGTACGCCGCCAGCGACGTCGGGCGCCCCTACGAGATCTTGCCGAAGCGTCGCGGGTGATCTCGGCGGCACCACGGAACGGGTGGGGCGGGGCCTGGTGCGACCTGCCGAGCCCCCTCGACTTCGAAGAAGGCGAGACGGCGTGCCGCATTCGGGCTGGCCGTTCTCGCTCGCCGACCTCAAGCCGTCGTACCGGCGTGCGCAGCCGATCCTGCCGGCTCGGCCCGTATGGCTACTCGCTGTCGGATTGGGGTCTCGAACCGAGCGGCATCCCCGAGCCCTTCGGCGGTGCAGCCGCATCATCGCCCGGGCTGCTCCGCGAGAGCTCCGATGAACCGGTTCGGCGAGACCTACCGGGCCGAGCTGGAAGGACGGCGGAGAATCTCACCGTCTACCTCAACGCAAACGCACTGGTCCAGAGGACCGAGAACGGCGAGGTCGACCAGGTCAACATCGGGGTGCTGCCCGATGGCCGTTTCCTCCGGGCCCGGTCTCCGTCTTGTCGTGCGGGGGAGCGATACGTTG